>NZ_RJJR01000009.1 GCF_003721595.1 Hanamia caeni | reverse complement strand
TACAAATTTCATTTCTTCTGCAAAATTTATCTGGCCTTTTTATCCCCAAACCTTTCCTATTTGTGGATTACTTGGGTTATTAAGGATTAACTAAATACACTACCAGTAAACGGGCAAATAACATACATTTTTTTGCTAGAAAATATAAAAGGTGAAACCTTTTTGAAAAGTGTCACCTTTTATATTTTAGTTAATTTCTTTAAAAGTTCCTTGAGCCATCAGCCTGGTAGCTATAGCGGAACTTGTATATTAATGTGGTTGGAGTCGGATTTGGTGGGTTATAACCCGCATAATTTACAGAAATAATTTCCATTTTTACATAATGACCATCCGCAGTGCGGAAAACAAAGAACTGACCGGCCTTCGGACTAAATGCATGAGTAGTGGGATTATATGTATACCATCCGGAAGTTAAGCCAGCATCTATACCCAGCGTCGATTTTGTTGTATCATAGGCATATCCGCTTGCAGGCGCCATTGTGTAATTAGCATATACGCCTTGCTGTGTAATAGAACCCCCATTTCCAGGCCCACTGGCGTGGCTGTTTGTAATGATGTTTACAAACCGGATTCCGAAATCCCATTTGCTGGTAGCGGAATCGGTGTTAGCAATTACTGTACTGTCTTTAAAGCTGTAGAGCGTATAAGAATCGGAAGTAAACGGAATCTCAATTGAATCTACTACGTTAATAGCAGGAGCTGAAGGCGTAAGCGTAAATCCTCCCAATTTCGCAGACCCCATAGGTGTTGTCACCTTTACCTCTCCGCTTGCTCCTGAGCCAACTACCGCTTTAATTGTAGTAGCATTAGCCACTTCAAACCAGGAAGCGTCTTCGCCGCCAAAGCTTACAGCAGTGGCTCCTGTAAAATTGGTTCCGGTAATAGTGACACTATCTCCTGAAAAAACCGTTGTGGGCGCAAATGATGAAATGGTGGGTTTGGAATCGTTGCCGTTATCTTTTGTACATGACATCGTTCCCGTCACTACAATTGCAGAGGTCAATAAGGCTAACTTTACATTGGTTATTTTCATTGTTGTTTTATTTTTTCGGGTTTAAAAATTAAGTTGATAAAAAAAGTTCTGCCGTAAATATTCGGCATTAATGTTTTGTTTCTGTAATTCAATATGTTTTCAACGCCGCCCTGCACTTCCCAATCTTTCCCTATCTTTTTTGAAAGCGTGGTATTTAAAAGAACAAATCCTTTTACCGTTTCGCGGTCGTCGTCATACACGCCGCTTCCGTTTTGAAATCCGTTAAGACCGCTGTATCCATAGTCGCCATGATATTTTGCGGTGATAAATGCACTTGCCCTGTGCGATACATTGTTGTACTGAAAACGGAGATTGGCATTGTGGCGGCTCCGGTTGTATAAGCCTTTGTATTCAGAAAGACTCACAAGGTTGGTTTCATAGGTTACCGGATCGCGCTTGTACAATTTGCCTTCTTTAATGTTCTTTATAACATCCTTATCCTTTGCGATAAGAAACTGGTATCCGGCAAAAATTGAAAAATTGGAATTGAAATTATTGGTAAGACCGGCCTCCAATCCTTCCGTGAAAACCCTGTTGAGGTTTTTATAAGAATAGATGGATTGGTTATTGGTTTTGTTAAAGGGCAAATTGTAGCTTTCAATCAGGTTGCTGATATCATTTCTGAAAACGTTGAGCTTGAAAACGGTATTATCATGAAGGGTATAATCAAATCCCAGGTTGATGCCAATCGATTTTTCGGGGTCAAGATCGTTTGGATGCAGATACGGCTTGATATCAACAGATGGTGCAATTTCACCGGCATTTTGCATCACTTGTAATCCGTGCGCCAGTTCTTTTGCACCCAAAATAGTATAGCCAATCAATGAATTTGAAAAATTTAAAAATTGCTGCCTGAAGTCAGGCGCCTTAAATCCCGCACCGATGCTGCCTTTAAAAATAAAATTTGGCACAGGTTTGTAAGCCATTGCTATCTTAGGACTCAGTTGTGCCGGATACAAAGAATTTTTATCGTACCGGGCGCCCGCGATGATATTGGTTTTACTGTTTAGCAACAATTGTTTTTGAACAAACACATATCCTGAATTTAATTTGTTCACCGAACTATACCTTGTTGAAGTTAATTTCTCAATATTGTATCCTGCGCCGGTAGTAAATAAGGAAGAAGGATTTTTGCCGATGCTCACCTGGATTTCTGGGCGTAATAGAAAATCGGTGAGTTCTATCCGTTCATAAAATGAATCATTTTTTTCTAAAAAAACCGCAGCATTGTTATGATAGTAAGTTGAATATACCGATGCGTAATAAGCAACTTTATTGTTGACCTTATGATTGAATTTTACAAATAAACTTCCATCCGTTTCCCTGGTAGTCCCCTTCACCACTTCAGGATGGTCTTGCGGGTAAATAAGGTAATTATTGAATTGTGTTTCGGAAAAATATCTTGCTGAAACGGTCAAATCTGACTTTTCATTCAATTGAAATTTTACTTTGGCATTGCCGGAATAATCCCTGAAAGGGTCAATCGTTTTGCCATAAATATTTTTGTCAAGGTCATAGCCATCACTGCTATACCGGTTGGCGAAAAGCTCTACTGAAGTTTTGTTGTGCAGGATGGATACGGCGCCTGTCAGTCCTAATGTATTGTTAGTTCCGTAGTGAGTTTGAAACCGTACCGAGTTTTCCAAAGGCGATTCGGTAATAATATTTATCACCCCGGCCAGGGCGTCAGATCCATAAAGGCAGGTAGCAGGCCCTTTAATGATTTCTATTTGTTTGATATTTCCAATCGCAATTCTTCCAAGGTTGAGTATACCGGCATTGCGGCCAACGAGCGGCTCTCCATCTACAAGGATTAAGGTATAAGCAGGGTCTAATCCCTGCATCTGGATTCCTTCGCCAAAGGGATTCGGATATCCCTGCAGTGAAGTTCCCAAAGGATTATTGGCCACCACGAGGCCCGTTTGCATCTGCAGGATATCCAACAATTTTTGAGAACCCGAACGCAGAATATTTTTAGCTGAGATCACTTCAACCGGCAAAGGAATATTTGATACTTTATTTTCGGTTCTCGTGGCCGTGACTATTACTTCATCCAATACTTTGGGCACCGAATCTTTGCTGTGTTTTTGAGCAAAAATTACCGTAGGAAAAAAGAAAAGCAAAAGAATAATATGTAGTGATTTTTTACCCATTTTTGTATTGCTGCAAATGTGCTATGGAATCTGCTAAGAATTATCATAGAATTGTCATGGAGTTGCTAAACGGGTTCCTTTTCCGGCACCTTTTTCCCGAATTCGTAAGGTAAAATTTTTAATTGCAGTTTTAACTTGCCGATTTTATTTTTTGTCAATATCAGCCGGGGCTCTTTCATAAAATTTAAAACCGCCTTCCTGCTTTATTAATGTACAATTATTGCACGTAGAATCAAAACCGGTGTTAGTGATTTTCACCACAAAATAAGCCGGCTTTTGGATGTTGCCCTGCAATAAAAATTTTTCATCCTTTTCGCCATATACAGGTGATGCCGGTTTTTTTGCATAAAAATATTGAGCGTAACTTTTAAACCCAATTGGCCATACATACACATCTTTTCCCTGCAAGGTTTTATAAAATTCAATGGCGGGACCCTGGGAATATTTTTCAATTTTTGGAACCACTGCTAGCAGATAAATAAACAGGCAAACCGCCGTGGAATAAAAGAGAAAAAGAAGCGCTTTCCAATTTTGCTTTTTTGTAAAAAGAAATACAGCTAACAAAACAATTATGAAATAAAGAATGCCGATATAGCTCTCAAAGCCGCTCCAGTGTACATTTACATCGAGGCTCGCTCTGGCAAAAGGATCTTTTAAATAAGGTAAAATTAATTCGTGATGATTTGCCACGTAAGGAAGCGCTGCGAGCAAAAATGAAAATACAAATCCCATCAGCCCAATTAAAACCAAAAGAGAAATCTTCATTTTTTGCCGGTTTACTATCAGCCAGTCAAGATAACAGGTAGCCATAAACGAAAGTGGCATGTAAGTGAGCGAAGAATAATGAACAATCTTTGTTGTGGTGATGGAAAATAAAATCATCACTGTCCAGAAAAGAATTTTCATTAACCTGGAAAATTCTTTTGTAACATCCACCTTTTTTCCAAACATAACAGGCAATGCAATAATCGAAATAGGAAAGCATCCAATAAATACTACCACAAAATGATAATAAAAAGGCTCGCCATGGCTGGCAACGGGGTGCAGGAAAAGATCGACCTGGTAGGCAAGAAATTCTTTCAAAAACCAAAAGCCATGCTCCATGATTTCTTCGCCAAACCAGAGCAGGCAAATAAGCGTAAAAAAGAAAATGAAGACGATAATTTTTTTGATGTTGGGAAAATTTTTAAACCTGGTGAAAAGAAAATAGATGAAAAAAGAAATCAAAAAAACCAATAAGCCCACCGGCCCTTTTGTTAAGGTGGCCAGGCCGATAAAAAGCCCTGCCAGCGCAACATACAGGTATTTATTGACATAATATTTTCCGGACAAATCCAGGTACATAAAATAGACGCCCAGGAAAATGAAATAATTAAACACCGGATCAATAATGCCTGATTTAAAATACAAATGCGGAAGAAAAGTGCCGAGATAACTTATGGCCCAGATGAAGCCAAAGCGTGGCGATTTATATTTTTTCCCAATCAGAAAAAATGTGACCAGCGTTATAATTCCAAAAATGGCATTAGGAAACCTGGCTGCGAATTCATTCACACCAAACACTTTCATTGCGCCTGCCTGCAGCCAGAAAAAGAAGGGCGGCTTTTCCCAGAAGGGTTGAAAATTGATTTGAACACGGTGGTAATTGCCGGTTACGATCATCTCCCTTGCAGACTCAGCAAAATTAATTTCGTCCCAATCAAAAAGATGGACTCTGCCCAGAAAAGGAATGAAAAATAAAATTCCTGATAAAATGATAATACCAAGGTAAAGATTGCTTTGCTTCCTGTTTATCGAGTTAGCAATTTCCATTTATAAATCCTGAGTTTAGTTAAAAAGTAAAGAAATGAAACTTTTATTACGCCTAATCCATAAGTGATGCTTCTGCTTAAATTTATTGAGGAAGCTTCTTCAAAATATTTGGTAGGGCAGGTGATTTCGGCAATTTCAAACCCATTGTAAAAAATCTGCGCTACCATTTCATTATCAAAAATAAAATCATCAGAATTTTGATGATAATTAATTTTCTCAAGCACCTCCCTGTGATAGGCCCTGTATCCTGTATGATATTCGGACAGTTTTTGATTCATCAATGTATTTTGAAAAAAAGTGAGCGCGCGGTTTGCCACATATTTATAAAAAGGCATTCCACCTTTAAGCGCTCCTTTTCCCAAAATGCGGCTACCAAACACAACTTTATACACATCGTTGCCAATCACTGAAATCATTGGTAGTAGCAGCTTTGGCGTATATTGATAATCGGGATGAAGCATTATAATAATGTCTGCGTTCAATTCCATTGCTTTATCATAGCAGCTTTTTTGATTGCCACCGTAACCCCTGTTTTGGGTATGCTTCACAATATTTTTGATACCAAGCTTCTCAGCCACTTCTATAGAATTATCAGTGCTGTTGTCATCAACAAAAACCAACTCATCCACGATATCCATAGGTATTTCAGCAATCGTTTTCTCCATCGTTAATGCAGCGTTGTACGCCGGAAGTACTACTACAATTTTTTTTCCATTAAACATGTATCTGAAAATTTTTAGCCAGGCAAAGATTGTTATCAAAATGCGATAAAAATCAGTAAACAAATAAATAACTGATAATTTTATTTTTCAAAAAAAGCCACGCTGCCGCCTACCCAGTCTTTATCCTTGTTGTATCTTACGCCAATCATTTTTCCTTTACTTAACCTTGCCAGGTTGTTAACAGCAACAGGCCGCTCATCGCCATTTTTCCAAAAATAAAAAATTCTGATTTCTGCCTTTGAAGGAGTGCCGGGAGTTTTGATGACCTCTGCATATTTTACTTTTTTTTGTAAAATCCAATTTGAACGATCTTCAATTTTTGACAGATCATCTTTTGATAAATCTATTACCACTCCCTGTCCCGCAAAAGAGAACAGTGGCTTCAATACATAATTTTCCAGGTCGCCGGGAATTTTTTCTAATTCATTCAAATAAAATGTGGGCGGCACATAGGGATGTTGTATCATGGGCAAGGTAAATTTGCTGATGCGGTAAAACCAGTTTGGATGCGGTGCCCACTCTACATCAAGTTCCTGCGTGATATCCACTACATCGCCTAATGAGTGTTTCACCTGCGATAATTCATCAAATATTACCCGGTTGTAAATTCTCTTTACGTCAATTTTTTTACCGTTTTTTTCATAAAATAATTTTTTGCCTTCCTGTCTTAATTCGGTGAGGCAAACTATCGGAATGCCAAGATAATCCTGTGTGCAATAAAAATCAATCCGTGTCTTTTGCTGATGGGGCTTTATTTCCAAAAGAATTACATTTTCGGCTGCGTATCCATTTACTACTATTTCTTTAAAAAGCTGCAGATAGGAATCTTTATCATAGCCCCTTAAATAAGGAGTAAAATTAGCGGGGATATCAAAATGTTTTAGAATGGTTTCTTCATAATACGGCTGGAAACCGAAAAGGGTAGGGAAGCCTTGCATTTCAATGAGCTGCGGTTCCAGGTCTCCATTTTCACTTTCACAAATACCAAAATCGAACGCAATAAAGTTGGTGTGTGCGTCTTCATGAGATACGTTTTGATCTCCGGGAACGGCACGTTGGGTTTTTTCTTTAAAACCGGGGTCAAGAATTACATCAACAATTGCTTCGCAGGCATCCAGCATTTTGCCCGTAAATTCTTTTGGGATAAAGACGGGCGTCTCAGCCACGCGGAAATCGATGGCGCAGGGATGTTTGCTATTTAAATCATCCAGGAAAGCTTTATATTTTTCTCCGGTAAAATTTTTGTTGAATTGATTTCGTATGTCGGCAATCATTATTTTCTTATTAATCTTTCGGTCGCTGGAAAATCTTTTCTAAACCGCTACAGGCCTGCTATTCATAATTACCTGGCCTGCCGCTAATTTCAAAAAGTTGGGAATGACATGATCGTGAGTCCACACAATTTTATCCGGATCATTTAGCCTTTCCATCATGGACAGCCATTTGGCCTCGCCGTGATTTTCGATTACGGTTTTCTTTTTTTCCCCGGTTTGCAAATGTTTTTGCATACCCAGGGCATCTGCCTCGGGATGAAATTGCGTGCCAATAAAATATTCATTAAACCGTATGCCCATCACTGCTCTTTCAAACGGAACATGCTTTCTTTCTTTTTCGATGCACAATATTTTAGCGCCGGATTCTTTAATTCTTTTTTGATCAGGCTGAATTACCTGGTAGTCGCGGCTGTCAACGGCATAAAACGGATCAGGCATATTTTCAAATACGGGCTCCGTTTTTCCATCCTCCAGCAAATGAACCGGCAGCACGCCAAAGGAAGTGGATTTTCTTTTTGTAATTTTTGCTACCCTGAAATACCTGCAGGCAAGCTGGAAAGAATGGCAAATAAAAAAAACATATTTTTTAGAAACCGTTGCGGGATTATTGTTCCATTTTTCTATTTCATGAAGCCACCGGAAATATAATGTATCCCATTGCTGGCCCTCGCTTTCCAACGGGCTTCCCGGGCCGCCGCTGCTTAGATAAATATCCCAGGATGTATCGGGTAATTCTTTTTTTTGCCTTACATCAAATTCGCGTATATCAAGATGAAGATTATTCGATTTGGAAAAGCTATTTAAAATTTCTCTTAATCCACGCATGCCCTGATTTTCAAATCCATCATACAGATCTAATATGGCTATCCGAATGGTTGGTTTATCGGTAAAATTCATCTGCAAATATAACAAAATGCCTGTTTTTAAAGGGTTACAAAGAGCTTAATAAAAATGAAAAAGGCACAGATTTTCATATTTTGATTTTTTTGTTATTTTTTTTCGTAATTTCCTTTTTCTAAATTTTTGTAACATGAGTAAGATAAGCGACATCCTTGCCCGCAAGGGAAGCAAAGCCATTTCAGTGGCACCCGAAACTTCCGTAATCGATGCATTGCGGGTAATGGCTGAAAACAATATCGGATCAGTAGTAGTAAAAGAGAATGGAAAATTTGTAGGGATTATTACAGAAAGAGATTACTCAAGAAAGGTGGTTCTGAAAGGAAAGAATTCTACCGATACAAAGGTCAGAGAAATTATGATGACCGATTTTCCGCTCTTAGAGCCGGGCGACACTGTTGAATATTGCATGGAACTGCTTACCAAAAACAACATCCGTTATCTTCCCGTTTTTAAAGAAGCTGATCTTGCCGGTATTATTTCAATAAGTGATGTGGTGACTGAGACTATCCGTTTTCAGCAACAAACCATTAATCACCTGCATGATTATATACACTCCTGAGATAAAGTTCAGGTTGAATGAAATAAATAATAGCTGCTTACGTTTTTTATAATTATTTTATATAATTACATTCACCTGATCTGAAATTTGAAATATCTTCGCACCCTATGAGGCACCCCAAACTTTCTACGGTTATTTTACTGTTTATTTCTGTATTTTTTATTTGTAGTACTGGTTGTTACAGCAGTCAATCTGCTCCGGATGCAGCTTTAAAAGATTCTGTCTCAAAAAGCCAGGCAGCTACACCGGAAAAAGTTCCTGAAAAGAAAGCATTAGATACCGCTTTGTTCAACAAACTGCAGCTCAACCTGGCCAATAATGACACCACCGGCAAATGGCCGGTAAAAATGCCTTATCCCCTGGCTGGAGCTGTTTTGCCGTTTCATCGGATAGTGGCTTTTTATGGCAATCTTTATTCAAAAAAAATGGGAATACTCGGCGAGCTACCCAAAAATGAAATGTTGAGTAAGCTAAAGCATGAAGTAAAATATTGGCAAAGCGCTGATTCTTCCATACCGGTTATTCCTGCATTGCATTACATTGCCGTCACAGCCCAGGGCTCACCCGGGAAAGACGGTAAACACAGAATGAGGATGCCTTTTAGCCAAATAGACACGATTATGAATTGGGCTAAGGAAATAGATGCGCTGGTATTTTTAGATATCCAGGTAGGTATGAGCTCTGTAGAAAGTGAAGTGCCGCAACTGGAAAAATACCTTCAATATCCCCAGGTGCACCTGGGAATTGATCCTGAGTTTTCAATGAAAACCGGTGCAGTCCCCGGAAAGAAAATTGGAACTTTTGACGCCAGGGATATAAATGCCGTAATTGATGACCTAGCGTCCTATGTTAAAAAATATAATCTTCCCCCTAAAATCTTAATTGTTCACAGATTTACCCAAGGCATGCTTACCAATTATAAACAAATCAAAAAGGTGCCCGAGGTGCAGATAGTGATGGACATGGATGGATGGGGCGATAAAATCCTCAAGCGGTCTACTTATCTGAGATACATCTATGCAGAGCCCGTGGAATTTACCGGCTTTAAATTGTTTTATAAGAACGATACAAAAAAAGGCGCTGACCAGCTTTATACTCCACAGGAACTGTTGAGATTTACTCCTAAACCTATATACATTCAGTACCAATAACTTTTATTGTTCAATATGAAAACAAATTTTGTTTTTATTATGCTTTGCGCATTTGTTTTAAATGCATGCTCATCAGCCAGTTCCAAAACTGATAATTCATTTGTAAAACAAAAAGACAATAATCTTCCGGAAGCAGTAAGCGTGCAGGATTCCGTAACCACTATAGCTAATGCGGCTACTATTCTTGCAAAAAGGGAAGTGCCGGTATTGTGCTATCACCATATACGGGAAGCCAGGCCCGGACAAAGCGAAACTTTTAAAAGCTACTCAGTTTCGCCGGCCCAATTCGCGCTATTCATGAAAGCGCTAAAGGACAGCGGCTATCAAACTATTTTACCTGATCAATTATATAATTATCTGGCACACAACGGACCGCTCCCTGCAAAGCCAATTATGCTGACTTTTGACGATACGGATGAGGAGCAATTTTCCGTTGCCTGGCAGGAAATGAAAAAGTATGGTTTTAAAGGTGTGTTTTTTGTAATGACGGTTTCCATCAACCGGCCGCGGTACATGACAACCGCCCAGTTGAAAGAGCTATCTGATAATGGAAATGCGGTTGAATCGCATACCTGGGACCATCACATGGTAACAAAATATCAGGGTGAAGATTGGGAAAAACAACTGATAAAGCCAAAAAAGAAAATTGAAGAGATTACGGGAAAGCCTGCCACTTATTTTGCGTATCCTTTTGGTTTATGGAATCGCCAGGCCTTTCCTGAATTGGAAAAAGCAGGATATAAAATGGCTTTCAGCTTATCCGGCAAAAGAGATTCTACCCAACCGCTATATACAGTCAGAAGGATGATTGTGCCCACTCAATGGAGCACACAAGGTGTTTTCACCGCAATAAAAAAGACTTTTCGCCTTGACGCAAAGAAGTAAAGCAATAAATAGGCAAGATTTTTATTTAGCGAAAGAAATCTAATCTGTCAGTTTGTTTTATTCCAGCCTTTTTCGATTTTAGACACCAATGCATTTAGCCCGAAAGAAGTGCCTTCGTAATAATCGTTTTTGGTAAAATAGGGGATGAAATCCTTTTTGATCATCTTGTTTTTTTCATTTTCAGAAATGAACCTGTCGATGCCGAAATCTGTAGTAACACAAATCTTTTTGTAATCTTTACAAATGCAAATCAACATGCCATTGCTTTTTGAAATTTTGCCAATGCCCCAGATTTTCATTAACCGGTAACTATAATCATTAAATTTATCTGATGCTACCATATTGGAATCCAAAGTAACGATTGCTATTTCAACGCTCGTTGACTTTTCAAAATGAGCCAGCGTCTTTTCTAATTCCCGTTCCTGATCTTCCGTAAACAGGCCGCCAAAATCGTTCACCCATCCAATTGCTGCCGGTAAAGTGTCCCACAGGTTTTGCCTGTATGCGCGAAGCTGCTGAGGCGACATTGAGCTATATTCAAAATAATTTGGAATAGCCTGGGCGCTTGATGAAAATTGAAAAGCAAGTAAAAAAAATAAAGTAAAAAATATTTTCATACGCAATTCATCATTATTTCATGGCTTACAAAACTATAAAAAATTAATTCAACCAAATTTCATGGCTTGGAGAATTATGGAATTGGAGTACGAATAGGAGGTTTTAGCAGGGATGCTGAGGTAAGTGGAAGTAAAAGTAGTAATTAGATCTGATAAATACAAGTGGCCGGCAATAGTTTCAAAAAAAACAATCGCGGCAGGTTCGAAAAAGTAAAAGTTGTTGATTATTTCCAATAAAAAAAACAGCCATCCGTTGTTGGATGGCTGCCTTTAAAGCAATTTATAAAAATATAAATTAGCCCAAATTTTTCTTAGCTATTTCTGCCTCTGATTCATTTTTGAAAAATAGGCTGTTCAAACCTGCGTTCAATTCACTGCCGTGCCGAAATAATTGCTGCTGAGAACTAACAGCTAAAGTGCTGTCCTTTTTTGTAGTGTCGGAGGAATCAGTAGGTACCGTGTCTCTCACTGCAAGGTTAAAAGCAACAAGATTACTGTTGTTCCTTACGCCTGAAGCCAATGTACTATCCTTCTTGGGCGCATTGGTTGAATCTGTACCTGTCGGAACCGTATCTCTTACTGCATAAGTGAATGCTACCAAACTATTGTTGTTTCTTAGAGTGGAAGCCAGCGTGCTATCCTTTTTAGGTGCAGCGCTTGTATCAGTTGGGTCAGTAGTGTCCTTTGCTACGTAAGTAAACGCTACCAGGTTGCTGTTGTTCCTTACATTGGCCAACGTACTATCTTTTTTAGGAGCCGTTGTATCAGTTGGTTCTGTAGTGTCTTTTACTGCGTATCCAAATGCTACAAGGTTACCATTACTTCTTACCAAAGAAGCCAGGGTGCTATCTTTTTTTGTGGTATCAGAAGAGTCAGTGGGTACGGTTGTATCCTTTGCTGCAAAAGTGTAAGCCACCAGGTTACTGTTATTTCTTAAAGCTGAAACCAGCGTGCTATCTTTTTTTGTCGTATCTGTCTTATCCGGCACAGTTGTATCGGCTATTGCTGCGGTTGCATGGCTACCTAATCTGAAATTTATTTGATCAGAATTCTGCGTGGTAAAAACTGTTGCGTTTACAACCTTTGCCGTATCCGTTTTTGGAATTGAGTCTTTTGTAGGGATTGAATCGGTTTTAGGGATTGAATCAGTCTGCGCGAAAACAGCAGAACCTATTAAAGAGAGCATGAACGAGAAGGCTATTGTTTTTGTCTTCATTTGTGGGTAGATTTTTAGGGTTTTATAATTAGATTAAATTCTACCCCTATAAAGGCAATTTCAATGCCATTAAATATTTTCTGTGGATAACTATTTTGTTAATTGATAATAACGTACTGATAATAAGCAAATTATAAGCTAGTTAATTGCCTCAAAAATGGAAGTTCAAATTTTAAATTTCAATCAAACCTCTGCAAAGTGTCTTAAAAAGATGAAATTGCCGAAGAAATTTTTTAGAAAAAAACTGGAAACCTGCCGGATACTTAAGTGGCGAAAAGCTATCCATACGTACGGCATAAAAATGCGTTTTTTTTTGTGCAAAATTTATTTCGCCACCTGCATTTTTACTTTTTTGTTTTTAATTTTTTCACCCTGGATTAAGTTGACTAAAGCATTCATTTTTGATTTTCTGATGCCGGCAAATGAGAAAAAGTCTTTCACTTCAATCAAACCGATATCATCCTTTTTTAATTTTCCTTTGTTGGTTAAAAAGCCCACAATGTCAATCTTATTTACCTTGTCTTTTTTTCCGGCCGCAATGAAAAGTGTTGCCCACTTCGGCTTTTCAGGCAGGTTATCTGTTTCCGGCAGCTCAATACTTTTTACGCTTTCATTAATATAAGAAGGTAAATTTTCATCTTCGCCTATAATTAAAATAGCGGTGCCGCTTGCTTCCATCCTGGCTGTACGGCCATTTCTGTGGATGAAGGTATCTTCAGAATGCGGCAAATGATAATGAATAATGAAACGGACATTTGCAATGTCGAGGCCGCGCGAAGCAAGGTCCGTTGTCACCAAAACGTTGGTAGTTCCGTTTCTGAATTTTGCCAGCGCGCTGTCTCTTTGTTGCTGCTCCATACCACCATGATAAAACTCATTATGAATGCCTTTTTCAGACAGTATCTTACTGGTGCGTTCCACCGCTTCGCGATGATTGCAAAACAAGATTGCCGAGCGATTGCCAAGATAGCAAAGTAGTTTAAAAAGGGTCTCAGATTTATCTTTTTGGGGAGAAAATACTGATTTTATTT
Source organism: Hanamia caeni (assembly GCF_003721595.1). Taxonomy (GTDB): domain Bacteria; phylum Bacteroidota; class Bacteroidia; order Chitinophagales; family Chitinophagaceae; genus Ginsengibacter; species Ginsengibacter caeni. Next base: position 262,232 of record NZ_RJJR01000009.1, on the reverse strand, counting down.
CCAATCTTTCCGTTTCTTCTCCCTCTTTTAAAAAATTAATCTGTAATGGATTTTTCAGTCCGATGAAACCTGGTATTTCCAGTGCCGGCGTTGCCGAAGTGAGCAATTTCTTCTCAACATTTTTTACTGAATTGATGATAAATTCCATTTCCTCCAAAAATCCTAATTCAAGCGATTTATCAAACTCATCTAAAACCAGGATTTTTATATCGTCTGTCGTGATGTTTCCCCGCCGGATGTGATCGCATAACCGGCCGGGAGTGCCCACAATCAGCGCAGGGGGTTGTGTAAGGTTATTTTCTTCAATTTCTCTTTTGTGGCCGCCATAGGCAGCAGTGATTTTAAATCCGGTACCCATCGTCTTAAAAACATTTTCTATTTGCATAGCCAATTCCCTGGAGGGAACTACTATCAACGCCTGCGTGTTGTTATTTGACGGCGCCAACTTTTCAAGAATAGGCAAAAGATAAGCAAGTGTTTTGCCCGAGCCTGTGGCAGAAAGAAGGACAATGTCTCCTTCATTTTTAATGGCATCAAGCGTAGCTAATTGCATCTCATTGAGAGAATTGATTTTCAAATTGCTTAGGATAGTTTCGTGGGAATAGCTTTTCTTTTTCATGTATAGTAAATGAACAAATATGGCAACTTTTATTTTAGAAGATTTTTTATTATCAGTTAGCGGCAACCTGCTGCAGAGCCTCACTGACGTGTTCTACAGGCCGCTGGCAGGTTTTATTTTCGCACACATAAATCATGGTTTTGCCTTCCAGTAATTTATTTTCGAGTAGCGGCAGTTTTCCCTCGCTTTCTCCACCAAGATACACGGCGTTTGGCAAATAGTAGTTTTGAAATGCCGCAAGTTTTTCTTTCCATTTCTTACCAACAATGGCCACTTCATACGGAGGCTTTATTTGTAAAGCCATCACCTGCGCCCAGTTACTGTAATAAGCCGGATTTTTTTGAATATCGTCTGAAACATTTTTCACCATTTGAATGGATTGAGATTCATAGTTGCTATCGTCGAAGTAAAGACTAAGAAGTAAAAGATTTTTCGCCATTTCACTGTTAGACGAGGGGATTACGTTATCAGCAATTTCCATTTTGCGCGCAATTAAATCGCTGTGCCGGCTATCGGTGTAAAAATACATTCCCGTAGTCTCGTTAAAAAAATGCGTTTGAACACATTGCGTGAGTTCATTAGCTTTTTCCAAATAAGATTCGTCGAAACTGATTTGGTAAAAATTAATAAGCGCATTAATCAGGAATGCATAATCATCCAGGAAAGCATTGATGGAAGCTTTGCCATTTTTATAATTACGATAAATGCCGCCGTTTTTTAAAACTATATTCTTTAGAAGAAAATCAATATTTGTTTTTGCCATTTTAAAAAAATTCTCATCGCCAAATACGCGGTAAGCGTCCGTCAGCCCCTTTACCATCAAAGCGTTCCAGGAGGTGAGGATTTTATCATCGGTTGCCGGCCGCACGCGTTCATTTCTTTTTTGAAACAGAATCTGATTTAACGAGTTTATTTTTTTTAATAATTGTTCATCTGTAAGCTCATATTTATTTTGCACCTCTGCGCTCCCGGAATTGATATCTAAAATATTTTCACCATTTTCCCAGTTGCCCTGGTCAGTAATTCCAAAATAATCATTGAACAAGCCAGCGTCTTTGCCTAAAATAGCGTTGATTTCTGATTTTTTCCAAACATAATATTTCCCTTCCATGCCCTCGCTATCTGCGTCAAGCGATGAATAAAAGCCGCCTGACGGCGATGTAAGTTCACGTTGAATAAATCCAATGGTTTCATAAACGATTTTTTTATAAAGAGGATTTTTGGTTACCTGGTATGCATGGCTGTAAAGGCTTACCAACTGGGCATTATCATAAAGCATTTTTTCAAAGTGCGGGGCGTGCCATGAGGGGTCAGTTGCATATCTTGAAAATCCTCCGCCTAACTGATCATTTATTCCCCCTTTAGCCATGTTGGTGAGTGTTGTTTCAACGGCATGAATTGCCGGTTTGTTCCCGCTTAAGTGATTGTATTGTAAAAGATATTCCCATATTGCCGGCATCGGAAATTTCATAGCGCCTTTAGTGCCGCCCTTTTGTAAGTCGATCACTTTATTAAGCTGATCATATATAGCGTCCAGTGTTTTCATTGTAAACGAAACGCTGGTTGTATTTAGTGGCACTTCTTCAATATCTCTTATCCCTTTTGCCAGGTAATCTGCCTGTTGCTGCAACTTTTGCGGATCAGTTTTGTACAGGTTTGAAAAATGCTCAAGTAACTGCATCCATGTTACTTTCGGATAATAAGTACCTGCGAAAAAAGGTTTGCCATCAGGCATCGCCAAAGCGTTCAAAGGCCAGCCGCCACTACCGTTAACCAGGTAAGCGGCGTTCATATATACCTGGTCCACATCAGGCCTTTCTTCTCTGTCTACTTTTATACAAACAAAATTTTTATTCATAAGATTTGCCACTGCCGTGTCTTCATAGCTTTCGTGTTCCATCACATGGCACCAATGGCAGGCCGCATATCCGACACTTATCAGCAACATCTTATTTTCTTTCTTAGCTTTTTCAAGGGCATCCGGCCCCCATGGATACCAATCAACCGGGTTGTGCGCATGTTGTAAGAGGTAAGGGCTTGATTCATGAATCAGTTCATTCGTATACATAAATTTTTTGTTTTCGATATTTGAATTGGAATGTTGTGCACAGGACATAAAACCGAAAAGCACCATTATCAAATAAACCCCCTGTATTTTTTTGTGCAACATACCATTTGTAAAGGTAACTCAACCATACCAGTATCATTTTGGGGATACCGATGTAGGTAAACTCAAGCCGGTAATTACCAAAATAACCGGGTTTAAAAATTTTATGGAAATATTACATAGAATTATCTTCGCGCGTTATTATGAAAAGAAGAGAAAGGTTTTTTACTATTTTTACATTAGGCGTCCTGTCGGCAATGGGTGCATTTTCCATTGATATGTACCTGCCGGGATTCCCTGATATTGCTAAAGACCTTCATACTACCATCGCCCATATTACACTTTCAATTACAAGTTTTTTTATTGGCATTTCTGTAGGGCAATTGATTTATGGCCCCTTGCTGGATAAGTATGGAAGAAAAAAACCTTTATATATAGGCCTCGTCGTGTACCTGGTAACGTCCATTGCCTGTGCTTATGCGCCCTCTGCTGATGCGCTTATTGGCATACGGTTTTTGCAGGCGTTGGGTTCATGCGCGGGCATGGTGGCTTCGCGCGCTTTGGTAAGGGACATTTTTCCGGTAAACGAAAACGCCAAAATATTTTCTCTATTGATGCTTGTGCTGGCAATTTCGCCGATAATCGCTCCAACTTTGGGAGGATATGTTACAGCCGCGTTCGGATGGCAATCTATCTTTTTTATTCTCGCTACTATAAGCGCGGTCACTATCGCACTGGTTTATTTTACTTTGCCAGGCGGCCGCGAACCAAACCACACCCTTTCATTACTTCCGCGCCAGGTTACAAATGATTTTCTGAGCGTGGCGAAAGTTCCGCAATTTTATACGTATGCGGTGGCTGGCGCTCTTGCTTCATCAGGATTGTATGCTTACGTGGCAGGTTCTCCTTTTGTGTTTATGGAAATTTATAAAGTTTCTGAAAAACACTATGGTTGGATTTTTGCATTCATCGCGATGGGATTAATATCTGCAAGCCAGGTAAATACTATTCTTCTCAGGAAATACAGCAGCGAACAAATTATACGAGTAACCTTGTTTTTCCAGGTTCTTGCCGGAATAGCGCTGGTAGCGGGCAGTTATTTTCATATTCTCGGCTTGTATTCCACCATATTTTTAATCTGGATTTTTCTCAGCACGCAGGGGTTTGCGTTTCCAAATTCTTCCGCGCTTTCGCTGGCGCCTTTCACCGGCAATGCAGGCACAGCCTCAGCCTTGATGGGCGCTATTCAATTGGGATTTGGTGCAATATCTACTGCATTGGTTAGCCTATTTAATAATAGCACCGCGATGCCTATGTCGGCTATCATGTGCGCATGTGCTGTTTCAAGCTTTTCTTTTTTACTGGTTGGAAGAAAAGCTATAAGCAAATCTTCCGAAGAATATGACCTTACCCTTGAAAATTAGCGACGGTAAAAAATTATTGATTTTTTGCAGCCACCAGCGGAATAGTAAAATAAAAAACTGAGCCTTTTCCTTCTTCACTGTCAGCACCAATAGCACCTTTGTGTGCCCGGATGATTTGTTTACACAAGTAAAGCCCCAACCCAATGCCTTCAATTTTCCTTGTTGTTTCCATCCTGAAGAACCGCTCAAAAACATAAGGAATATGATCCTGTGGAATGCCCAGTCCATAGTCCTTTACATAAACTGTTACAGATTTACTATCGTGATTAATAATAAGCTTTACATCTTTATTGCCGTTCGAATATTTTATGGCGTTGCTGAGGAAGTTGGTAATTACCTGTATGATTCGATAGCGGTCAGCAACTACATTAAATTTGCCATCGCCTTCCTTCGAAATATTGAAAGAGGGGTGAAGCCTCTGGATGGTATCAATGGCTTCGTCCACCATTTCTTCAAAAATAAATTCAGAAAGATCCAGGGGAAAATAGCCTGAATGCACTTTGGAAGATTCATAAAGCCCTGATATCATTACATTCATCCGCTGAACATTCTTTTCCGACCGTTCCAGCATGTCCTTCAAAAACTGAATTTCATTTCCGTTTGCGGCTTCTTTCATCAGGTCGTTAGACAGCATCAGATTTGCCAAAGGATTTCTTAGCTCATGCGTGATAAATCCTATAATATCTTCCCTTTCTTTTTCCAGTTCCTTATAAACCGAAACATCGTGCATTACCACCAACACTTTCTTATTTCCGGGGCCATCAAGTGGTGTACAACTTACCTCAAAGGTTTTTTTCTTTCCGTTGGTAGTTTGTAATTCGGTTTGTTTATGCGAAAAACTTGTTTGGGTTTCTGCTGATTGCAATACGAAATTATAAAAGTCCTGGCTAGCTTCCGCTGCTTTGAGCAGGCAGGAAATATTTTCTTTTGCTTCCACGTTCTGTTCGCAAAAATCCATATAAGCTTTATTGGCCTTTATGATATTCAATTTCTCATCCAGCACTATAACGATATCTGAGATAGATTCGAGGATGTTTTCATTAAACTTGTGCAGCTCCAGCACTGAGTTTTCTGAGGTTTTTTGTTTGTGAATATTCTGTACTATTTTAAGTATCATTTTGTTACCCACATCATTGGTCACCAGCACCGATTCACCCGAAACCCATATTTTTTCTCCCTGCTTGTTGACCAGGAAATTATTGTCATTAGACTGGCCGGTTTCCAGCGTTTGCCTGATTTCTTTTTCCGGGCATCCCTGCCTTCGGTCTTCTTCTGTAAAAAGTATTCCCGAATATTTTCCAACGATATCCTCTTCCTCGTAGCCGAAACATTCAGTGAAAGCAGAGTTTACGGCCCCAATGGTGCCATCGGGTTCAATTAATATTACCGTATTTTCTTTGGTTTTTTTGTAGAGCGATTCAAAATAATCAAAAGTGGTGTAGGTTGTTTTTGTTGGCATGGGTTAAGGTAATTTTTTAAATCATCGGCATTTTGCCAACAATAAAAAGTTTTTGAGGGTTAAATTTTAATTTCAGGAATTCGTTAATTCTTCATAAGCTGCAGTGAGAGGCCTTTCGATTCCTTCGCCTTTCCATTCAGGTGAGCCGGGTATTTCAGTATTTTTTAAAATTTCTTCTTTTGATTTTCCTTTCTTGATTTCGCCATCTACAAGTTGAAGCACGTTGCCAAGGTAATCTCTAAAGGAAAGGAGCATGTCTTTTGATCCCTTCACATCATAATTTTCTCCTGAATGGCCACACACATAAAGTGTTTTGTTGTCAAATTTTTTTACGGCACTATTCAAAACTTTTATCCAGCTCTTAATGCTGGCGCCTGCGCTTCTGTCAACAAAGGGATGCCTGCGGTTAAAAACCAAATCGCCAACATGTACAATATTTGCTTTTGTAAAATGAACGAACGCATCTCCATCAGTATGGCCTGCTCCGTAGTAATACAATCTGACTTTTTCGTTACCGATATCTTCGCTATATTCTTTTTCAAAAGTCTGGGTAGGATAATATTGCTGTTCTTCTTTATTATTTTGTTTGGCTACCCGCTGTTGATTCGCCAACGAGTTTTTATGGGCTAAAACGCGACCAGCCACTCCCTTAAAAGAAACGTTTCCTGAAGTATGATCGCCATGATGGTGTGTATTGATTAATAAGCGAAAAGGATAACCTTTAACTTTTTTTAATTCACTGATAAGATGAGCAGCGGAATCGGGGAATTGGGCATCTACTACGGTGGTGCCATCTTTGTTGTAATGAAAAGCAATAGTTCCGCCCTTTTCCGTAAAAATTCCTATATCATCGGTGAGCATTGTTATTTTCCAGGGATTAGTCTGCATCACTTTCAAAATTTCGGCCTTTCGAAATGTAACAACTCCCAATGAAAGCAATGAGTTTTGTATAAACTGGCGGCGGTACATTGTATTTTGTGTATTGAAAATAAAATTCAATTTACGAATATTCTTTTGGTTCCCGGAATATTTTTCCGCATGCGGTTTTGTGACGATTTATAGTAAAGCAACAAATACAAAAGATTTTTATTTTGATATTGAATCCTCCTTTTTGTGAAGACGTATTTCTAAAATGATCAGTATAAAAATCTTCCAAAAAAAATCCTTCCAACATTAGTAAAGGATTTTAATTTAAAATGCAAGCTATATTATTTCGCTTTTCTCAACTTCTTCAGTGCTGCATTAATACGGCTGCCCTGGTGATAATCTACCATTCCATTAAAACGTAAAGGAACCGTTGTTGATGGCATTATCAATCTTAATGATTGGTCTTGAGCCATTCTTTCGGCCGTAGTTACCCGTTTAAAGCTTCCGGTGGAAATATAGTTAAAAACATTGGCGAGATTATCATCTTTGGGATCGCCCCACGGCACATCTATAAAATCCGTAGCCACCTTATCCGGAATCAAACCATCAAAATAACCGCCTTTGTCTTTAGCATTTCTTGTTTCAAAATTAATAGCGTATAAATCAGCAAGAAATTTTTGTGTTGTGCCTCCGTTAGGATAATCAGTTATCCGAAAGCTAAAAAAGCCAACAGGTTTTCCATAAGTAGTATCTCCAACGAGTTTTACATTCATATACGGTTTCAGGTTATTAATTGTCAGCTCGCTTGCAGAAGCTGTATACTGGCCGCCAATAAAAAATACGTTAGTAAGATTTAGACTTCCTCCGCCTCTGAATAATACTTTGTCTTCAAGGCCCGCCTGGCTGGCAATTGCAGTTAATTTGTCATTATAAATATAGTGGTACATTTCTTGTCCCTTCACTGACGCCGGAGCGATAAGGCTATCCAAAAATTCTGCAGTTCCTACAGAACCACCCCCATTGTATCTCAGGTCTACAATTAGGTCAGAGATTCCTGAAGTCTGGAATTTATTGAATACCCTTGATATTTCCTGTTTCGTTAAAGTAGCACCGGTTTCGTTTTCAACTGCAGCAAAAGAATTAAAAACAAAGTAGCCTACTTTTTTGGCGCCAATTGAATAAATAGTGTCAAATAAAACGGGATTGATATTATAAACGGCCTTTGCAAGGGTAGTAGTAAAAGATTTCCCGTCGGGTTGTTTAAATGTGAATGAAGCTGAGGCATCGTCATAAACTGCTTTCATTACATTAGCTACATTAGGGCCGTTGCTGCCGTCATAGGATACGTTCGTACTACCGTTTATCGCAGTTATTTCGTCGCCTCTTTTTACGCCGGCGAGCCCCGCAGGAGAATTTTTATCAGCAAATAAAACGAAAAGATAGGTTTTACCACTCTTATCCCGCGCGTAAGAAACCTGCATTCCCAAATCGCCTGCAACACCCTGCTGAATTTCGCCCGCCACTTCGCCTTTGTCAATAAAGCTATACTTGTCGAAAAGCTTTTGTGTAGCAGGGTTTACAGGATAGGTTTTAATTTTATTTAGTAGTACTTCCGCAGAATCATACTCCGAACTTAACGGATTCAATTTCGGAACACTTTTATACCAATAATAAGTTGGCAAATCATAAGTGGTATCCCGACCTCCGTCAACAAGAGTAACCTGCATATAATTATACATCAGGTATTTTAAAGAATCTGCATCACTCAGGCCATGTGGAACTGTGCTGGTATCCACGGGGGGCGGAGTAGAAGGGTTAGCATGGTCCTTTTTACAGGAAGGAACCAGAAAAACAAAAATGCCAGATACAAGAACAATGGCAATACTTTGCAGGGCTATTTTTTTCATTTATTTAGTTTTCAGAGTTTCGTAGTACAAAATAAAAAATTAATAATTTAATTCAATTAATATTTGCAATTTAGTAACATCTTCCTTTTTAAATTCAGGCAATTACATAGTTAATATCGTCTGAATTCTGTTTATTGCCAACCCTCTAAAAAATAGAGTGATTCATCAGAATTTGATATTCTTATTTTGGCGGAAGCAGGCACATCATGCCTTAATAATGGAACAAATATTGATATTTGTAAATTTACGCATTTAAAATATGAATAGACTTGCCCTCGTTTTAGTATTTATCTTTCCTTTTCTCCATCTTTCGGCACAAAAAGCAGATTCAATTCCGGCCACATCAGGAGGGCGCGGATTTTCGCTATTCAGCAATGAGGATACTACCACCACAAATGATTACTTGCTGAGTATTGAGAAGGTTTTCCAGGTGTTGAACAAAGTACCTATACTATCGCAACCGATTCAATCTATCCAGGAAATTAACCGGCGTTTAATTGAAGACGATACTGTGCTTGCGATTATTTCTAACAGGATAAATTCAGATACGAGAACGCTGAATATCCGTAACCTTCAGATGTTTTCAATCATATTAAAACAGGTAAACCGCAATGCCTCAGTGTATGCAGGTGAATTGAATGACTATGACAGCATCTTCAATTCCATTAAATCTGAATTTACAGGCCTTAGAAATGATACGTTGTTTCGAAGGCTCGCCAGGGATTCCTCGCTTCGGGCAACCTTCAGGCCGCAACTTTTGCAGCTGAGGGGAAAATGGAAAAAGGCTGACAGTCTTATGAAAGTTGCTTACCTTCTTATCAGTAAAACACAGGCGCGCAACTCCGGCAATATAATCGCCAGCAATGAATTGCAGTTGCAAACACAAAGCATGATGGCGTCAACAGGCCCGCGAATATTTGGAAAGGAAAGCGATTACTTATGGGAATTTAAAAATGCCGGAATCGGGCCGGCATACTCATCAGAGTTTCAAAAATCCATTCAGTCTGAAAGGAAGATTACGCGGTATTATTTTGCGAATAGCAATAATCAATTGTTGCTTCTGTTGTTGTGCGGCGTGGTGTTCTTTTTTTGGGTGTTTTATAATTATAGAAGTCTTGAAAAGCTTAATAAATCAGACACGCTGGAATCATTTCATTTTCGCTACATGAATGCCGCACCGGTTTTTGCATCGCTTATCGTAATGCTCAACCTGGCGCCACTGTTCGATTTGGATGCGCCGTTCATTTATATTGCCACGGTTGAATTTTTGCTGATGCTTACGCTTACTTATTCATTCTGGCGAAGGTTAAAGAAAAAATTATTCTCTGCGTGGCTTTCCTTTATCATTCTTTTTCTGATACAATCTTATTCAAGATACCTTAATCTGCCTGAATATATTAACCGCTGGCTGCTACTTATATTAAACGGATTATGTGTGCTCCTCGGGCTTTATCTGCTGAAACAATTTAATAAACAATATAAAGAACACCGGTTTCTTTTTTTAACGGCTGCACTATACACGTTTTTTAATTTCCTCGCCATCGTCAGTAATATATTTGGCAGGACAACATTGTCACAGATACTTGGTTCTACCGGCACCTATGCCGTGATTCAAACTGTTGGGCTTTTGGTTTTTATTGAATCGGTGACAGAAGCATTTTTGTTACAGATTCAGGCAAGTAGAATGCGAAAGGATTACACTTCCGGCTTCGATCACCATGCAATTGCATCGGGTATCATGCGTTTTGTCATCTTCATTTCTATCATCATCTGGCTTATTGTTTTTGCCACTAACCTGAATATTTTCCATTTTATTTCGAGCCATATTTCGGGTTTGCTCAACAGGGTAAGATCGTTGGGTAGCTTCACATTCACTTATGGGGGAATTATTCTTTTTGTTCTTATTTTATATGTTGCCCACCTGCTCCAAAAATATATTGGTTATTTCTTTGGCAATATTGGCGATGAAGCCATTTTCGACAATAAAGGCCAGCGCTCCAGGCTGATGATTGTGAAACTCATCCTGCTTGTAGGTGGGTTTTTACTGGCCGTTGCCGCGAGCGGACTGGCCGTTGATAAGATTACCGTTATCCTGGGCGCATTAAGTGTGGGCATCGGGCTTGGCCTTCAAAGTATTGTCAACAATTTTGTTTCGGGCATCATCCTCATTTTTGATAAAACATTAAACATCGGCGATACGGTAGAGATTGGAGATAAAAAAGGAAGAGTGAGGCAAATCAGCATGCGTTCCAGCCGGCTGCTGACCGCCGACGGAGCCGAAGTTATCATTCCGAATGGATCCATCCTTTCTAATAATTTTATCAACTGGAGCCTGAATGAAAATTATATCCGCGTAGAACTGAATTTTACTGTTGATAAAATTCCTAAAGATATCCGCGAAGCAATTGCCGGAATTCTAAAATCACTTGATGATGTGGTAATAAAAAAAGAGCCGGAGATTTTAATAAGCACGGTCACTTCTCAATCTACCCAATTAAAAATCTATTTTTGGTGCGATGATGTGACAGTTCGCGACAAGACAAGGAGCGAAGCCTATGCGGCCGTATCAAAATACCTGGAAGGCGAAGGAATAAAAATTATGTAACTTATCTTTTTCAAAAAAAATATCAAAAAGAAAATCTTTTATGGAGCAATTAACCCTTGGAGTCGGTACCAGGCTTCAGCATCCTCAGTATGGCCCCGGAGTAATAGTGGGTGTGCGCCTGGCAACGTACCTTGTTTCTTTTATCAGCGACGGCATTAAAGAAATTGATAAGAATGACGACAGGCTGGAAGAAATTATTCCGGAGAATGTAACGCTCGAATTGGAAACCACCAGCGAGGTAGAAAAATCATTATTAAAAATCCTGCGGCTTTGGAGCGATGCCTCTGAAATAGTGCCGCTTGGCGACAGGTGGCAAGGAGGCACCATGGTTTTGCAGCCGGCAGATAAAACGCAGAAAGCAAAAGAAATTCCAATTGATGTTTTCTTCCACAAGATTGTAATGCTTCGCGACAGGCTTCGCGTGATGGAGCAGCAAATCAATGCGCATAAAATATTGAGTGACGAAGACAAAGTAAATCTTCAGCAATACATCACCCGCATTTACGGTACACTTACCACTTTTAATGTATTGTTTAAAAACAAAGAGAATTGGTTTGTAGGCGATAAGGGTGGGGGAGAGTAATTCATTTGCAGTAAACTAATAAATAATTTAAATTTATTTTCTGTTATTGGTTTTTGAAATAAAAAAACCGTCACTTCTCAGCAACGGCTTTTTTTCTAAATTTTAATACTTAAAAATTATAGCCGATGGAAAAATTGAGCGCTGGTAAAATTCCGCTTAATGCGTTCTGACCGGCGAAGTCACCTGTTTTGTCTTTGAAGCTGAAATCAACATATTGAATTCCACCATTCAAATCCAAAGTAAATCCGCTGTTCCAAATCCACTGGTGGCCGATTACCGCCTTTGCTGAAAAACCGGAAATATTGGTTTTTTGACCGGCGCCTTCTGAATCTTCAACTTTTGCAGTTCCGAATTGAGCGGATAGGCCCGGCGCAACGTAAGTTCCTCTTGGAGCCGTGCCGGTAAAATATAAACGATATTCTGCTCCAATCCCGTAAGTGGTATATTTAAACCCGGAAGATTTAAGCATTCCGAACGAAGGCAGAATTACCACTGAAGATTTTTCATTGAAGGCGTGTTCAAAGCCAAGATTGGCGCTGCCAAAAAACGCTCCCAAAGGATTGAGTTTAATAACATTGGGTTGTACATTGTCGGTTTGAGCAAAAATGGCTGTTGAGCACAATAAAATGGCTGCAGAGAAAATAATCTTTTTCATTTTGTTAGTTTGTACGTTTCAATTTTAATTAGAAGATGTAAGGATGCAATGCAACCTTTAATTTATTTCAGACAAAAACGGGATTCTTTTTTATTTATTGTTTTTATCCAAATAAATTTTACTTTTTTACTTTTGGAAATATCTGAAATAGCTTTTACTAATATTTAAAATGTAATCATGACTACTCCAATTAAAACAGCCTTGTGTTCGTTCGGCATGAGCGGGCTGGTTTTTCATTCTCCATTCTTAAGCATTAACCCCGGCTTTAATTTTTATGCCGTTTGGGAAAGAACTAAAAATGAGGCTCAAAAAAAATTTCCCAACGTTATCACGTATCGCAGCCTCGATGAAATGCTCAGCGATGAATTGGTGGAGTTGGTAATTGTAAACACACCGAACTATACCCATTTTGAATATGCGCAAAAAGCTTTGCAGGCAGGCAAACATGTAATTGTTGAAAAGCCTTTTACCGTAACAGTAAAGGAAGCGCAACAACTGATTGAACTTGCAAAAAAGAAAAACAAAATACTTTCAGTGTATCAAAACAGGCGCTACGACAGCGATTATAAAACGATTAAAAAAGTTTTGGATAAAAAATTATTGGGAGCAGTAGTGGAGGCTGAATTTCATTTTGACCGCTATCGCGAAGATCTGAGTCCAAAACAACATAAGGAAATTCCAGGTCCCGGCACAGGTGTGTTATACGATTTGGGCGCGCACCTCATCGACCAGGCTTTGCAATTGTTTGGATGGCCTGCAAAGCTTTTCGCTGACATCCGCATTATACGGCCGGTTTCCAAAGTGGATGATTATTTTGAAGTGTTATTGTATTATCCCAATTTAAGAGTCAGGCTAAAAGCCAGTTATTCTGTAAGGGAAGCCTTGCCCGGCTATATTATTCATGGATTAAAAGGTTCTTTTATCAAACCAAAAACGGACGTGCAGGAAGCGTTGCTGCAGGCCGGAAATATTCCCGGTGGCCCGGATTGGGGCACGGAGCCTGAAACAGAGAAAGGCTTATTGCATACGGAGATTAACGGAGTGGAAGAAAGAAAATATATTGACAGTGAACAAGGAAATTACGACGATTATTATTCCGGCATTTATGAAGCTATTCGCAATAACAAACCCGTGCCGGTAACTGCAGATGAAGGGATGAATGTAATCCGGGTTATTGAAGCTGCTTTTGAAAGCAGTAAGGCCCAAAAGGTGGTTCAATTATAAAAAAGGATTCATCAAATTAATTTGAATTAATCAGGTTCAGGATTTTTTTCTTGTTCAGTTGCCTTAAGTATTCCCTGGCCATAATGCCTGATTCTTTCAGGTCATTCAATTGCCAGTTTCCATTGGCAGGGGCGCCGGCCTTAAGCACAGAGCAGCTTTCATTCTTGTCTGCCACTGACCAGGTTATCCAGCTAATCTTTCGTTGTTCTGACCAATTGATCCATTTTTGCCATTCTTCCTTATTGATTTTGCCATCGCCAGAAGCTTCCATGCCGGCGGATTCAGAAATAAAAAGTGGCAATCCTCTTTTCAAAGCGGCATCAGCCTTATCGCGTAATTCCTGTTTATGAGTAGCCGCATAATAATGCAATGAATACATGAGATTGTTGAAGCCGGTGATGGGATCAGCAGCAGCTACATCCACATCCTGGTCCCAGTGAGGGCTTCCCACGATGATAATATTGTTTTTATCTATAGCTCTGATAGCGGATATCACCGCAACAGAATATTCCTTCACCTGCGGCCAGGTATCGTATTCCGGCTCATTATAAATTTCATAAATGATATTAGGATACTTGCCGTATTTATTCGCCATCTCTGTAAAGAACGCTTTTGCTTCTTCGGTTTTGATATGATGCGAATGCCAGTCAATAATTACATAAATTCCCTGTTTGATGGCAGCATCCACCACCGCTTCAATCTTTTCTTTTGACCATTCGGGTTTATCAAGGTAGCCATCCTTTGGTTCAACCCCCATGGCAGCGCGCACTACAGAACAATTCCAATCTTTAGCGAGCCATTTTACCGCATCTGCATTATAAAACTGCGGCCACCAGTTGTGCCAGCCAAAACTCATGCCCCTCAATACAACCTCTTTATTTTTTTCATCTTTCAATTGCGTACCTTCTACATGCAGTTGCCCGTGAACCTTTACGGGCTGCGCCTTTGCAGTGAAAGAAAAAAGGAGAAGGCAGCAAATAATATGAAATTTCATAAGTATAAATTTTTGATCTGTAGTTTTATTGCGTGCGCCTGTGCACAAGTTGTTTCCAGGTTCTGCAAAATAGGATTTAGGAGTTTATCGTACTAATTTATCTATTGTATTTGTTTTTAAATATCGTCCATTTTTAATTGATAGAAGGTGGGCAACCCAGCCATCAACTGTAAATTTTACATGGCCGGCCTGCAAAAACCCTCAATTTTTGATTTTTTAATTTTTACCTCCTTCATCAAACAGCCCCGGTTCTTCGAAAACATCCGCATTTTTTAAGAGAAAAAATTCGCCATAAAAAATAATTATTCATTTTTTTGACGAAGGAATTCGCTATAAAAAATAATTATTCATTTTTTTGACGAAGGGATTCACTTTTTTTATCAAGGGATTCACTTTAAAAAATAATTATTCACTTTTTTGACGAAGGAATTCACTATAAAAAATAATTATTGGTTTTTTTGACGAAAAAATCCGCTTTTCAGACAAAATGTTACCAATAAAAACTCAAAAATTTCATTTTTAAAGACAGAATTCACCATAAAAAATAAATATTCGTTTTTTGAAAGAAGGAATTCACTTTTTTTGATTAAAGATTCGCTTTAAAAAATAATTATTCACTTTTTGAAAGAAGGAATTCACTATAAAAAATAATTATTGGTTTTTTGAAAGAAGGGATTGGCTTTTTTAAATAAAGAATTCACTATGGGCGCATCATCATCAGCTTTTGCTCACTTATATTTACTGATATTGAGTTTAATAGACATGTTCCTGACGAGAATGAAGAAAGTTTTATTAATAAAACATTTTATCCTAAGTTATTTAAAGATATACGTAAACCAGAAAACAGTCGTTTGGATTTTCACACTAAATTGCTTTACATTGGATAAATCATTAACACCTGAGAAAACCATTTTGGGTAATTATTATGGGTTTCTAAATCTTGGTAACAATCCAGTTCTTCATTATATCTGGGTAGATGTACAGACGGTTATTAATTTAATTAAGGAAGCTAAGGGAACCTAATTGAATAGCTCAAGAGTCTATTCTCAACAACAATTGATCTAAGCCGGCGATTGTAACCCCTTCCTTGGTTCGTGACACACGAAACGGTATTTTTTAATTTTTAAATCCAGATAACAGATTGTGCTATGCAAATTCAAAGAAAATCTTATTCTGAAATCAACAGAACTTATTTTTTTACCGCAACTATCCATCAATGGCTGCCTTTGCTGGCAGTTAAAGAAAATAAAGAACTAATCATTGCCTTTGCTCGCAGGTCTCCAGACCTGTGCCAGCAAATCACTTATTCAGATTAGTAACGAACTATCACAGCTCTGGAGACCTGCGCCAGTTGGAGGCTTTATGAAGTAAATGCAGCAAATAAAAAGCATCAAATTTGGCAAAGAGATTCCCTAAGCGTGGAAATAAGATTTAATGATCAGCCGGGAGATTACTGCGTTTGTTAATATTAATTTAATCTTGCCGTAACAATGGGTTAACATTGCGGTGTGAATTTTGCATCTAAAAAAATTTTATGCAAAAAAGGAGCGCGCTTTTAAAAACTATATCTTCCTCCTCTTTAATCGGTATTATTTTATTGATTGTCTCGATCAATGCAGCGGCACAAGATTCTATAAAAACAAAAACCGAATTCAAACCTTCCGGAAAGATATGGGGTTATGCGTTTGGAGATTATGCTTATAAACTTCATGCAGATGCGGAAAAGCGCGGAAACGTTCAATATTCAAAGCTGCCGCAGGATTATAACTCTTTTAATTTTCGGCGTATCTACCTGGGATATGACTACCAATTTTCTCCAAATGTTTCTTCACAGTTTTTATTAGCGCATGAATCTACTTTTGAAGCGAATACAAATAATCCTGATGTGCTGACAGACAACAATCGTGCGGTGTATGTTAAAGCAATGAACATCCGATTTAAAAATGTTATCCCCCGTGCAACGATCATTGCCGGACAGCAGGCCACGCCTACGTTTTCTACTTTATCAGAAGGAATATGGGGATACCGTTCAATTGAAAAAACAATTGCTGATATGAGAGGAATTTCCAGTTCAACTGATTTGGGTATTGCCATCTCCGGAAAGATCGGGAAAAATGAAAACATTGGTTATGACCTGATGGTTGGAAATAATAATGGCGCCAGGGTTGAAAACAATAATTTTAAAAAGCTATACACTTCGCTCTATGCTTATTTTCTCGATAAAAAACTGGTGATCCAGGGAAATTATGAAGTTGGCAGAGCAGCGCTTTCTCCGATTCAAAAAAATATATCTACAATAAAAGTATTTGCTGCTTACAAGTCGTCTGCAACCACGGTTGGAGTAGAAGCTTTCCGGCAGGTACAAACTAACAACTCTACTTACCTAACCGGTATTGATACAGCTTTTTCTGATGTGAAGCCTTCCGGAATTTCATTCTTTCTGACCCAACAATTGACAAAAGATAAACTGAACTTCTTCGCCCGTTTTGATATGTATAATCCTGATTCGAAGTTCAATTCCGATAATAAATATCTCGGTTCGTACAACAGTAATAAAGAATCTTTTGCAACTATTGGCCTCGATTTTATCCCTTACAAAAATGTTCACATTATGCCAAACCTGTGGTATGATCAGTTTCACAGCAAAATGCCGGATGCAACAGGAAAATTAAAAAATGACTACGACCTCGAAGGCAGGATCACACTTTATTTCTTATTCAATAAATAAATTAAAACAACTCAAACTAAAATTATGAACTTTAGAAAACTTATTTTACCACTATTAATCGTCGCTTTAGCTTTAGCCTCTTGCGGCGGTAATAATTCTCAAAAAGAAGATGGCAATAAGACGTCAGATGTAAGCACTAATGGAATACTCGGGGCCGGCGCTACATTTCCTTATCCTTTTTATTCAAAAGTATTTGATGTTTACAATAAGGAAAAAGGAATTAAAGTCAATTATCAATCCATTGGCTCAGGCGGTGGCATCAAACAAATGCAAAATAAAACAGTTGATTTCGGAGCTTCTGATGCACCGATGAGCGATGAAGAATTGAGCAAATCTCCTGCACCCATCGTTCATATTCCAACTTGTTTGGGCGCGGTGATCATCACGTATAATTTACCCGGCGATCCGGTTTTGAAATTTACTCCTGAATTGTTGGCAAACATTTTTTTAGGAAAAGTCAAAAAATGGAACGATCCGAATATCGTTGCTATTAATCCCGGCGTAAAACTTCCTGATCTGCCTATTTCTGTTGTTCATCGTTCTGACGGAAGCGGCACTACTTATATTTTCTCTGATTACTTATCAAAAGTAAGTCCGGAATGGAATACAAAACCAGGTAAAGGAAAGTCGTTGGATTGGCCTGTGGGATTAGGCGCCAAAGGAAACGAAGGCGTTAGCGGATTGGTAAAACAAACGCCCGGAAGCGTTGGCTATGTGGAACTGGTCTATGCGCTTCAAAATAAAATGCCGGCCGCACAATTAAAAAACAAAGCCGGGAATTTTGTAGACGCAAGTTTACAATCCACAAGCGCAGCAGCAAATATTGATCTTCCTGCAGACATGAGAGTTTCCTTAACAAACACAGACGCTCCGAATGGCTATCCGATTTGCAGTTTTACTTATCTGTTATTGTATAAAGATCAGAAGTATGATAACAGAACCGAAGCATCTGCAAAAGCAACGGTTGATTTGGTAAATTATGTAATTCATGATGGACAGAAATATGCCGAATCCCTGGGTTACGCTCCTTTGCCTGATGCAGCGGTGAAGAAGGCGGAAGAGATTTTAAAATCAGTGACTTATGGTAATAAACCCTTGCAATAATAGCATTAAATAATGTCAGAAAAGGTATTGTAAACTCATTTTTATGAAGTTCGCAATACCGTTAATAATTAAAACAGAATGATACCCGCAATTACATTTAAAAACAACGGAATTAATTTTAAAGAAAAGGCATTTAAAAAAACGCTGACGATTTCGGCAATCGTGGCAGTCATTATTTTAATAGCCATTTTTTTTACCCTGCTGGTCAATTCGTTTCCCTCGATAAAAGCATTAGGCGCGGGATTTTTTTATGATAAAGCCTGGGACCCTGTTGCGGATGAATATGGTGCTTTGCCTTTTCTTGTTGGAACGCTGTTAACATCTTTTTTGGCGCTGCTAATTTCTACGCCTTTTTCGATTGCTGTTTCCATTTTTTTGGGTGAATATTACAAGAAAGGAATTGTTGCAGAAACGTTTAAAAATGTGATCGATCTACTTGCAGGAATTCCTTCCGTGATTTATGGCTTTTGGGGCTTGTTTGTTTTGGTTCCAATTGTCCGGATCATTGAAATGAAATTGAATGTTCCGCCTTATGGAGTTGGCATTTTTACTTCTTCAATTATCCTTGCAATCATGATTCTTCCCTTTTCTGTTTCATTGTCAAGACAGGTAATTTCAATGGTGCCTGATCATTTGAAAGAAGCAGCTTATTCACTTGGTGCAACAAGATTTGAAGTCATTACAAAGATCATTATCCCATATACAAAATCCGGTTTATTTGCTGGTTTACTGCTGGCTTTGGGAAGAGCTCTCGGAGAAACCATGGCAGTGACCATGTTGATTGGAAATACGCATTCAATTCCAACAGGAATCTTTAGCCCGGGAAACACCATGGCAAGCGTGATCGCCAATGAATTTTCTGAAGCAACGGGAAAATTATACACATCAGCGTTGATAGAAATGGGCTTGTTTTTATTTGTAGTGGCCACGGTGATCAACATTATTGGTAAACAAATTATTAAACGCTTTACTCTTTAGTGGATGAATAAATAATTTATGGAAATGCGAAAAGCAGATTTGGTAAATGTGGGTGATTCAAAGCGCGAAATCGAAAAACAAATCGCTCACAGAAACCGGAAAAATAAACGGTTCAAAGGAGTGATCATCGCGGCTACGATCATTTCAACTTTACCGTTATTATTTATTTTGTTTTATATCTTCAGGCAGGGAATTTCTGCGATCAACTGGCAATTTCTGACACATCTTCCAAAGCCTGTAGGTGAAACTGGCGGCGGTGTTGCAAATGCATTGGTTGGCAGCATTTTGATCTTATTAGTTTCCTGCATCATCGCCATTCCTGTTGGAATTGTGATTGGGATTTATCTGAATGAAGAAACAAATTCCAGGCTCGCTTATTATTGCCGCCTCGCTGTTGATGTTTTGCAGGGAATTCCTTCCATCGTTATTGGTATCATTATTTACGAATGGATCGTAAGGCCTATGGGCGGATTTTCAGCATTGTCAGGAAGTGTTGCGCTTGCTTTGATGATGCTTCCTTCGATTATAAAATCGACAGAAGAAACGCTGAAGCTTTTACCGGAATCTTTGAAAGAAGCTTCTCTTGCACTTGGAGTTCCTTATTATAAAACCATGTTGAAAGTCATTGTACCAACAGGTTTGGGCGGAATCCTTACCGGTGTTATTCTAAGTATTTCAAGAGTGGTCGGTGAAACAGCGCCTTTGCTGTTTACTGCTTTTGGCAGTCCGTTTATGACAACTGATATTTTTAAACCGATGAGTAGCTTGCCGCTCATCATTTTCAATTATGCGACAAGTCCTTATGAAGACTGGCATCAACTTGCGTGGGGCGCTTCGATGTTGCTGATACTGATGATTTTGATTTTAAATATTATTTCTAAAATTATTCAACGTAAATGGAAAGTGCAGTTTTAAAAGTGAGGAATTTCGATGCTTTTTTTGGAGAAAACCATATTCTTAAAAATATCAACCTGGACATTGATAAAAATAGTGTGTGGGCAATTATGGGACCTTCCGGTTGCGGAAAAACAACTTTTATCCGCTGTATCAATCGCATGCATGAACTGGCGCCAAACGCCACAGCAGAAGGCTCCATGCAATTGAACGGTGAAGAAGTTTATGAAATGAATCCCGTTTTATTGAGAAGAAAAGTAGGTATGGTTTTTCAACGTCCCAATCCATTTCCAACGATGAGTATCTATGACAATGTTATTGCCGGATACATTTTAAATGGCATTAAACTGAACAAGCAACAAAAGGATGAGATTGTTGAAACTTCTTTGAAAAGAGCTGCGCTTTGGATGGAAGTGAGAAGCACACTTCACAAAAGAGGAACCTTTTTATCAGGCGGACAGCAACAAAGATTGTGCATTGCACGGGCATTATCGATGAACCCGGAAATGTTATTATTGGATGAAGCAACTTCCGCGCTTGACCCGGTTTCCACTGCCAAAATTGAAGAGTTAATTCATGAATTGAAAGCGCAATACACGATTTTGATGGTAACACATAATATGCAGCAGGCAGCAAGAGTGAGTGATAAAACTGGTTTTTTTTATCTGGGTGAATTAATTGAAGCAAATAATACGAAAACGATTTTCACCAATCCAAAACATGAAAAGACACAGGATTATATCCGGGGTCATTTTGGATAGAATATTTAAAAATATAAATTATGGCATTATTAAAATGGAATCAAAAACTTACCCCACTCGATAATGAAATTCAACAGTTAAAACGGCAAGTGATTTCTATGTGGGAAATGGTTTTGTCGCAATTGCAAAAAGCAGAGGAGGCGTTAAAAAATATGGATCGCGATCTTGCACGTGAGGTGGTCCTTACAGAAAAAAGAGTGAACGCATTTGAATTAAAAATTGATCGTGATTGTGAAGACATCATTGCATTGTTTGCGCCTGTGGCTATTGATCTGCGCTTTGTGCTGGCGGTTTTAAAGATAAATATGAACCTCGAACGAACCGGTGATATCGCGGAAGGAATTGGCAAATTTGTAATGGATATTCCGCAGGATTTTGATGTTCGCTTATTTGAAATTACCCGTGTTCTGGAAATGTATCGCCAAGGCAATGAAATGGTCATCGATGTAATGAACGCGTTTGAAGAAGAAGAGACAAACCTTGCGAGAAAAGTTTTTAAGAAAGATGACCTGCTGGACGAGATCAATAAAAATGCGGCCGGTATTATTGCAGATTTTATCAAAGACAATCCGTCAAAGATTGAATCAGCTTTATACATTTTATCAACCATCAGAAAGCTGGAAAGAGTGGGAGATCAGGCAAAAAATATGGCGGAAGAAATTATCTTTTATTCAGAGGCAAAAGTGTTGAAACACAAACCGAAAAATAAAAAAAGTGAGGAATAAAAGTACTTATGTTACTGTTGTCAGAATATTGGTATCTCTCTCCATTAAATAGATGAAAAAACAATCAAAAACAAAAGTAAAAAAGCAGCTGTTTCTGAAGATTTATTTGATTTCCTTTCTTTCTTAAGTGATCTCCTGTCACAATTTTAATTGACCTCCGATTCCAGTTTGTCCCTTTGAAATTGGCCAAAGAACAGTTTTTTTATTGACAAAAAGTTGATTGTTTTAGCAAATACTAACCGGGACAATTTATGGCCAACAAACAATAATGCTTTCCCTTTTTGATGGTTCAATTTATTAAAACAAAAATTTGACAATAAAGGCCTTCCAGCTAGTCCCTTCTGCAACTTTTTTTATTACAGTAAACTAACAAATATTGTGAAATCGCCTTACGACGATTCGATTATATTATTTATGGATATATAATCATTTTAATTTCCGGAATTATTCTTTTATAATCTGCATGTTAATTTGTCTGCAAAACCAGCATCATCTTTAATACTGACTGCTGTCATCTTTTATGAGTTGGCTTTAAACCAACTTTACAATATTCTTTACTATTAAAATAAGTTGTATGAAAGCTCTCGTTTATCATGGCCCCGCCAAACAATCATGGGAAGAAAAGCCCCTACCTGCTATCCAGGAATCCACAGACGCTATCGTCAAAATCACTAAAACCACGATATGCGGTACAGATCTTCATATTATGAAGGGCGATGTGCCAACAGTTACTGATGGAAGAATCTTAGGCCACGAAGGTGTAGGAATTATTGAAGAAAAAGGAAGCGGCGTCGCCAATTTTAAAAAGGGCGATCATGTGCTGATATCCTGCATCACTTCGTGCGGCAAATGTGAGTATTGCAAAAAGGGCATGTATTCGCATTGCGAAAAGGGCGGATGGATACTGGGCAATATGATTGATGGCACACAAGCTGAATATGTAAGAATACCTTATGCAGATAACAGCCTGTATCCGATACCTGCAGGCGCCGATGAAGAAGCGCTGGTAATGTTAAGCGATATTCTGCCTACCGGTTTTGAATGCGGTGTACTGAACGGAAAGATACAACCCGGTGATTCGGTAGCGATAGTAGGCGCCGGACCAATTGGACTGGCGGCCTTGCTTACCGCACAATTTTATACACCCGCCCAGATTATAATGATAGATGTGGATGACAACAGGCTACAGGTTGCGAAAACATTTGGCGCTACCAGTATCGTCAACAGCAGTAAAGAAAATGCCATTGAAAAAGTGATGGCGCTTACAGGCGAAAAAGGCGTGGATACAGCGATTGAAGCGGTAGGCATCCCGGCAACTTTTGAGTTGTGCCAGTTTGTGATTGCACCCGGAGGCTGCATTGCCAATATTGGTGTGCATGGTAAAAGTGTTGAGTTGCACCTGGAAACCTTATGGTCAAGAAATATTTCCATTACCACGCGCCTTGTGGATACCGTTACTACGCCGATGCTTTTTAAAAATGTGCAGTCGGGAAAGCTGGATGCCAAAAAACTGATTACGCATCATTTTAAGCTGGAACAAATCATTGAGGCTTATAAAACTTTTGGCGACGCCGCCAAAGAAAAAGCGCTTAAAGTGATATTGGAAGCGTAAGAAGCAAAGATGTTCTAAAAAAATAAAGTATCGTTTCATAACAAACGTGTATGGAAAAGTTTTAGAAGATGTGGAATTGGCAAAAGAAGACTTTTACAGGAATAGACCAAACAGCATTTATCAAAAATTTTTAACGAATAATTTTTTTTATGAAAACAATTATTACAGCCGTAGATTTTTCGGATGCATCCATCAATGCGGCTAATTATGCCGCAGACATGGCGTTGGTGACCAATGCTGATTTATTGCTGTTACATATTTACCAAATCCCCGTAGCTTATCTGGAGATCCCCGTAGCTACAGAGGCAGATCAAGCAAGGATTGATGCCGAAGAATCTTTGTCGCAGTTGAAAGAACAACTAATAGTAAGGACAGGTGGCAATCTTAATATACGAAGCAGATTCGTTGTCGGGGTTTTCTTTCCTGAATTGAAAAATATTTGTGAAGAAATAAAGCCCTACGTCGTAATTATGGGCAGCCAGGGAACCACGGCTGCGCAACGTTTACTTTTCGGCGGACATACGGTTTACGCGATGAAGCACCTGATGTGGCCGTTAATCACAGTGCCACCTCATGCCGGATTTTCACAAATAAAAAAAATCGGTCTTGCCTGCGATTTTACTAAAGTGATAAATTCCACACCTGTTGAGGAAATAAAACGACTTGTAGAGGATTTACAGGCAGAGCTACACGTAATTAATTCAGGCAAAGATGAAACTTATCAACCTGATACGGTTTTTGAATCCGGTATGCTTCAGGAAATACTGGCACCTCTTAAGCCACAATATCATTTGATAACCGGTGAAAATGTGAATGAAGGCATTATTTCCTTTGTTGAAGATAATAATATCGATTTATTGGTCACATTGCCAAAGAGGCGCGGATTACTGGAAATGCTGGCTCATAGAAGCATTTCAAAACAACTCGTTCTTCATAGCGATGTGCCTGTTATGACGATGCATCCGGCAAGCAATTAATGTTATGAATATGAATGAATACATAAAAAAATTTAGCGAGACCGGCATCCAGGATACCGCGCAGGTGGGCGGTAAAAATTCTTCATTAGGCGAAATGTTTTCAAACCTTTCCTCAAAAGGCATTGCAGTGCCTGACGGGTTTGCGACGACTGCCTATGCCTTTGAAGAATTTCTTACGCAAAACGCTTTACATTCAAAGTTGGATAACCTGATGCATCAATTAGATAGAAACAATTATGCTAACCTTAATGAAACCGGTGCAAAAGCAAGAGAACTGATGCTTGCTGGTGAACTTCCCCCAAAGCTTCAATCTTTCATCCTGCAGGCGTATAAAGAATTATGCGGTGCGGGTGATTGCGAAGTGGCCGTGAGAAGCAGCGCTACCGCAGAAGATTTGCCGCAGGCGAGCTTTGCCGGTCAACATGAAAGTTACCTGAATATTAGTGGCTGTGCAGCTTTACTCATTGCAGTAAAAAAATGCTTCGCTTCGCTTTATACGGACAGGGCTATCAAATACAGGGAAGAAAATGGTTTTGCGCATCAGAAAGTAGCATTGTCTGTGGGTGTTCAGAAAATGGTGCGTTCGGATAAAGCTTCGTCCGGCGTCATCTTTACGCTGGAACCTGAATCGGGCTTCCGCGATATTGTACATATTAGCGGCGTATGGGGGCTGGGCGAAAACATTGTGCAGGGCACTGTTACGCCTGATGAATTTTTAGTTTTTAAACCGACATTGCTCCAGGGAAAAAATGTCATTACGCAAAAGAAGTTAGGTACCAAGGCGAAAACTATGATCTACAGTTCCGATAAAAATGAATCGGTTATTAATACCGATACGCCGAAAGAAAAGCAAGAAGTTTTTGTACTGAGCAATGAAGAAATAACCCGGCTGGCCCACTGGGCATTGATTATAGAAAATCATTATCAAAAACCAATGGATATTGAATGGGCAAAAGATGGCATCACCAATGAAATCTTCATCATACAGGCAAGGCCGGAAACGGTTCATTCCCGGAAAAATCCATTGCTGATAAAAGAATATAAACTACTGGACAAAGGAACTGTGCTGGTGCAGGGCGAAGCCATTGGTTCCAAAATAACCAGTGGAATAGCGCGGATACTACATTCACCAAATGAAGCCGGCAAATTACAGGCGGGCGAAATCATCGTTACTGACACCACCAGCCCCGACTGGGATCCGCTGCTGCAGAAGGCCTCGGCCATCATCACCAATAAAGGTGGAAGAACCAGTCATGCATCTATTGTTGCAAGGGAAATGGGTGTGCCTGCAATCGTGGGTAGTGGCGATGCGACTGATAAAATCAAGGATGGCGAACTGATAACGGTTTCATGCAGTGAAGGAAAAACCGGTTTTGTGTATAAAGGGAAATTAAATTTTACAATTACCGACCTGGATTTTTCATCCATAAAAAAGCCTGAAACCACTGAAGTAATGCTTATCGTTGGCGATCCCGACAAGGCATTTGAATTATCATTTTACCCCAATGACGGCGTAGGATTGATGCGCATGGAATTTTTCATTACGCATTCCATAAAGATTCACCCGATGGCATTGGTCAGGTTTAATGAGCTGAATGATGCGGCAACCAAGCAGCAAATTGAAGAACTGACGCATCATTATCCTGATAAAGGAAAATATTTTGTTGATAAGCTTTCGCAGGGAATTGGAACAATTGCTGCGGCTTTTTATCCCAAGGGCGTCATTGTAAGAATGAGTGATTTTAAAACCAATGAATATGCCAACCTTATTGGTGGAAAGGACTTTGAGCCGAAGGAAGAAAACCCGACGCTCGGCTTCCGTGGAGCTTCAAGGTATTATAATGAACGATATAGAGAAGGTTTCCGGCTGGAATGTGAGGCAATAAAAAAAGTGAGAGAAGATATGGGATTCACCAATGTAAAAGTGATGATTCCTTTTTGCCGGACTATTGATGAAGGCAACAAAGTGATTGCAGTCATGAAAAATTTCGGACTGCAACAGCATGTGAATGGTCTTGAAATTTATGTGATGGCGGAAATACCTTCCAACGTGATACTGGTAGAAAAGTTTGCAAAAATATTTGATGGCTTTTCTATTGGTTCAAATGACCTTACGCAACTCACTCTTGGTATAGACAGGGATTCCGCGATTATAAGTGATTTGTTCAGCGAACAGAATGAAGCGCCTAAAGAAATGATTGCAACGATGATTGCCAAAGCTCATAAAGCCGGAAGAAAAATAGGCTTGTGCGGCCAGGCCCCAAGCGACTTCCCGGAATTTGCCCAATTCTTAGTAAACGAACAAATAACCAGTATTTCTTTTAACCCCGATGCTATTTTAAAAGGAATTGAAAATATAAGAAAAGCGGAAAAAGAAAAAATGAAAAATTTACAAATTGCGCATATTCTTTAATCAGTCGCACAATATTTCATCCTGGAAATGATGAATTGAAAAGATTAATGACAATCAGATTTTAGCCGGTGCCTCTCACTTTTCCAGTAATAGACTGTTGCCGGTATTTTTGGAAAAAGCAACCGGCAATTTCATTAAATTTATCTTTCAAAATAAAAACAGGATATGGGTACAACAGAATTTTTTAAGACCACCGGGGAAAATTTACTTAAAAAAGTGAAGGAATTAATTGATGAAGGGAATGTAAGACGAATAACCGTAACGGAAAAATCAGGAAGGGAATTAATGAGCTTTCCTCTGACTGTTGGAGTTGTGGGCGCTATCCTCGCACCCGTACTTGCTGCTGTGGGCGCGCTGGCAGCCCTGATAGGCGAATGCACGATTGCTGTGGAAAGAGAAAATGACGAATAGAAGATGACGGGCTATTATTTTTTTTAGTTCAAAACAGTAATGGATAGTGCACTAAATAAAAACGCCTTTATCATTCACCTAAATACTCATTCCGTTGGAATTTTTCTGGACGCATACGATAGCTGAATTATACCAGCAGCTAAATACTTCCATGGAAGGCTTAACCGAAACTGCAGCTTATCAGCAACAACAGCAGCGGATTGATAAAACCAATATCAAAAAGCCATGGATAAAAGATTTACTGCTGCTCATATCGCAATATAAAAATCCATTAATATTATTGCTCGTCTTTGCTGTTATTCTTTCAACTTTTTTGGGTGAATACTCAGAGAGCATCATTATTCTTGTTGTACTGTTACTAACAGGCATTTTAGGCTTTATACAGGAAAGAAGTGCAGGCCACGCTATTGAAAAGCTTCGCCGGTTAGTGCATAACGTGGCTGCTGTAAAAAGAGATAATGTTGAGAAGGAGATTCCGGTTGAGGAAGTAGTTCCGGGAGATATTGTCTTGTTAAATGCCGGTGATATTATTCCTGCGGATTGTTACATCATTCAATCAAATGATTTGCATGTAAACGAATCGGTACTTACAGGCGAATCTTTTCCCTCAGAAAAGTTTTCAGGTGATTGTACTGTAAGAGCGCCTTTATCAAAAGTTACCAATGCCGTATTTAAAGGCACAAGTGTTATCAACGGCACAGCAACTGTGCTTGCCGTAACCACAGGCAACAAAACCATTCTCGGCAAGATTGGATATTCGCTTCAAAAAGAACAGGCGCCCACCGCTTTTGAGAAAGGCATAAACAGGTTTGGCTACCTGCTCATGTATTTGACCATCGTCATTTCAGTAGCTATCTTAATTATTAACCTATCGCTTCATAAACCCTTATTTGATTCGATTTTATTCGCACTGGCGCTGGCTGTTGGACTGGCACCTGAGTTGTTGCCGGCTATCATTACAATCACCCTCGCCGCCGGCGCCAAACGAATGGCAGGGAAAAAAGTAATTGTAAAAAAATTAAGTGCTATTCAAAATCTTGGTGAGATTGATATTTTATGCAGCGATAAAACCGGCACACTTACCGAAGGCATTGTAAAGCTTAAAGACGCTATTGATTGCAACGGGAAACAAAGCGACAAAGTTATATTGTATGCCTTGTTGAATGCAACGTTCCAAACAGGATTCTATAATCCGATTGACGAGGCCATCAAAGCAGCTTCGGACAGAGATATAAATGCTTTTAAGAAAATTGATGAAGTGCCTTACGATTTTCAACGCAAGCGTTTAAGCATTGTTATCAAAGAAAATAACAGGCAAATCATGATTACAAAAGGCGCCGTTAACAATGTGCTTGCCGTTTGCACTAATGCAGAAAGCGTTGACAATAAATTTTTGAAAGTCCAATATTTCGAATAATAAAATGAAATATAGTTGTATAATCCATTCTTTACATCAAAAAATACAAGCATGTTTGGGGTGAAACATGAATATTTGTGACTAATTCGTTTAAAGGAATTTAATAGATTATTTATGGTAAAAGTATTTGCATTCCTGATTTTTTCCTGTTGTTTATTAAATGGGTGTTCTTCACAAAAAAAAATAGCCGCCTCCCAAAAGGCCCTGCTCGTAAAAAAGCTTCAGGATGTTTTGGCCCAGTCGGCCCGTCAGTATAAATTACTACAGGCTGCAACGCCTTTAGAATATTTGCCCCGGACTTTTGAAAATGGTGAAATAAAAACCACTAGTCCCGATGGATGGGTAAGCGGGTTCTTTCCAGGTACCTTATTGTATTTGTACCAGTGCACGAATGATAAAACCTTATTGAATGCAGCATTTGCGCGAATGAAATTATTGGAGAAAGAACAATTCAACAAAACTACCCATGACCTTGGATTTATGATGTATTGCAGTTTTGGGAATGCTGTCCGCATTACACCAGATGCCGGATACGATTCAATTTTGATAAACAGTGCCCGTTCATTAAGCACGCGATTCAATCCAAAAGTTGGATGTATTCGTTCATGGAATTCAGCACCTTCACATTTTTTGGTAATTATAGATAACATGATGAATCTTGAATTGCTGATGTATGCCTTTGAAAAAACACATGATTCTTCATTTTATCATATTGCTGTTACCCATGCCAATACTACTATGAAAAATCATTTTCGCCCTGATTACAGTTCTTATCACGTGGTGGATTATAATCCAGCTACAGGGGCGGTGCAGCGAAAAATAACCAACCAGGGCGCCGCTGATGAATCGGCATGGGCCAGAGGACAGGCATGGGGATTGTACGGTTATACAATGATGTACAGAACAACGGGGGATAAAAAATATCTTGAGCAGGCTAAGCATATAGCGGATTTTATTTTACATCATCCTAATCTTCCGTCCGATAAAATTCCTTTTTGGGATTTCAATGCACCAGGCATTCCGAATGCTTACCGCGATGCTTCGGCTGCAGCAATTATAAGCAGCGCGTTAATAGAATTGGCAGGCTATACATCCGGCAATGAAAAGAATGAATATAAAAATGTAGCGGCTACCATTTTGAAAAATTTATCTTCCCCACCTTATAAATCCAAAGGCGATGAAGTTGGCGGATTTCTGTTAAAACATAGTGTAGGTAATCTTCCTGCTAAATCTGAAATAGATGTTCCTTTAAGTTATGCCGATTATTATTTCGTTGAAGCTTCCATGCGTTATTTAGGCAAACTGCCTGTTGAAAGAATAAATGCCAATAAATAAAAAAAGCAACCTGAACATGAACAAAAAATATTTCGCACAATATCTTTTATTGCTGGTATTCTTTTTAAGCCCAAGCTCAATAAAAGCGCAGCAAAATGGCCTTGCATTAACACCGCCGATGGGGTGGTCAAGCTGGTATCCTTTTGTAGATACCATCAATGAAAAAAAGATAATGGAGACGGCTGATGCAATGGTTAGCACGGGCTTGCGCGATTTAGGCTACACTATTTTACAATTGGATGATGGATGGATGGCCAAAACGCGTGATGAAAACGGAAGGCAGTTTGCAGATAAAAAAAGATTTCCGCATGGCCTGAAATTTCTTGCCGATTACCTGCACGCCCGCGGGTTGAAATTAGGTATCTATTCTTCTGCCGGCGCCACCACCTGCGCAGGCTACCCCGGAAGTTATGGCCACGAAGAACTTGATGCAAAAACCTACGCCTCATGGGGTATTGATTATTTAAAATATGACGCCTGTGGCAACAAAGAAGGACATTCCGATAAAGAATTATTTACCCGCATGGGCAATGCATTGAAGGCAACAGGAAGGCCTGTCATTTTTAATCTTTGTATTTTTTATAGTGATACTACACATCTTTGGGGAGCTGCTCTCGGCAATACATGGCGAACCGGCGGCGACATTGTGAAGTTTATTGAAAAAAATCCGGAAGTAACATATCAAAATTGGTATTCAACATTAGAAACACAGGTTTTAGGAAAAGAAAAATATGCTGGCCCCGGACACTGGAACGACCCGGATAACCTGATAGTGGGTTATGCCAGAAATAATAAACAAACATTAGCCGAGCAGCAGGCACAGTTTAGCTTTTGGTCATTGCTGGCAGCTCCTTTATTTTTAGGAAATGACGTACGCAATATGCCCCCGGAAATAAAAAAGATTATTACCAATAAAGAAGTGATTGCCATAAATCAGGATAAAGAAGGAAAGCAGGGTACCAGGATAGTTTCAGAAAAGAATTATGAGATTTGGGTGAAACCATTGAGCGATGAAGCAAAAGCGGTAATTCTTTTTAATAAAACAAATTCATCTCTGAAAATTCAATTGAAGAAAAATGATTTGGATATGCAGGGAAAACTAAAAATGAGAGACCTGTGGCGACATGCCAACCAGGGGTTATTAAAAAAATCTTTTACTGCTAAGGTTGCCCCTCATGGTGTAGTGATGCTCAAAATATTGCATGCTAACGGTAATGAATAGACGAAATTAAAAACTTATAATTTCTTATCAACGGGAAAATCTATGAAAAAATTAGCATGCTGCATTAGCTTAGCTTTCATATCAATAATTGGTTATGCTCAAAGCCAGCAGGATATTGATTCTATGTTGAACCGGTATAAAATCTATTTACTCTTAACAGATACATCGCTGACGCATTTTGAAAATATTCCTCCTGTAAATGAAGAAGGAATGTGGAGTGATATTAATTACGAAAATAATCAGCCTGGCTACTGGCAGGTAGCTGATCACCTGCGAAGAATACGTTCTTTGGCAATGGCCTGGTCAAAAGAAAATTCTACGGCTTATCATTCTGAAAAAATTAAAAGAACTATTTCACTTGCACTTGACCACTGGAATAGCAATCGTTATAAAAGTAAAAACTGGTGGTTTAATGAAATTGGTATTCCACAAATAATGAGGGATATTATTGTGCTGATGAAAGACAGCTTATCATTCGAACAATTAAACCAATCGCTTGAAGTGCTGGCCCAGTACAAGTTAGCAGGCACGGGTGCCAACCTGGTTTGGAGTGCAGATTTGGGTTTGCATTATGGCGCTTTAACCCACAATTTTGCTTTGATGCAGCAATGCCGCGATACGATATTGTCGGTAATTAAAATTACTACCAAAGAAGGTGTTCAGCCGGATTATAGCTTTCATCAGCATGGCAGCCGGTTGCAGATGTATCATTATGGCGGCGCTTTTCTCTTAGACAATGTTCGTCTTGCATGGGAGTTGCGCGGATTGTGGCTTGCATTTCCTCCTGCAAAAATACAGGTGCTTACTGATTTTGCATTAAAGGGATGGCAATGGATGGCAAGAGGTATTAATACCGTTCCCGGCACGATTGACAGAGCCGCCAGCCGTTTACATGCCTTACATAGTGCTGATATCAGGAATATTATTCCGCTTCTTTACCAGTTGCAGCCGGATAGCATTAACGCTTTTAAAAATATGCTGGCAGTTCAGGAGGGAAAAGCATGGTTACAAGGATATCGCTATTTTCCTTATTCTGATTTTACTGCCTATCAACAAAAGGATTTTAGTTTTTTTCTGAAAACAAATTCCATACGCACTTTATTGACGGAATCCATTAATGAAGAAAATCTGAAAGGCGATTTATTAAACAGCGGCGATGGTTATTTTATCAGTAATGGCAATGAATACTACGACCTGATGCCCTTTTGGGATTGGGAGAAGCTTCCGGGGATTACCAATTTCAGCGGTGATATAAAAAATAAAATCCAACGGCAAAAATTTGTAGGAAATGTAAGCGATAATAACTGTGGCCTTGCAGTAATGGATTATTCATTGAAAAAAGATGATCAAACCTTAAGGGCAAAAAAGTTTTGGGCTTCTTATAAAGATATTACCGTGGCTTTAATTGCAGGAATAAAAACAAAAAACCTGACTAAAAGTGCTTTTACTGTACTTGACCAATGCCGCTGGCAAGGTGATGTAACGTTGAACAGGGTGGGCAATATTTTACAGGAAGGGCTACATAACTATGACCATATTGATTGGGTTTATCAAAACCAATTTGTATATATCCCCCTGGAAAAAGACAGCATCGAAATACAATTAAAAAATAAAACCGCTAGCTGGTCTGAAATAAATAAATCAGAAAGCTCTGAGATAGTAAAGGATAAAATTTTCATGCCATTGATTATTCATTCACCCGCTAATACCGCTTCAGGTTATGTGGTAGCATTTGCTTCCACGCCACAACAGGCAGAAGTGATTGCAAAGAATCCATCATGGAAAATTTTGCGCAATGACAGTATTTGCCAGGCTGTATGGTTTGATAAGAAAACGGTAATGGCCGCATTTTATAAAGCAGCAAAAACAAGACTATCTACCTTTTTTATTTCTGTAAATAAACCCTGCCTTATCCTGGTATCAGATGGCGGAATTTATGCCAGCGACCCCAGTCATACCGGCGGAGCCTTTTCAATTACCATAAACAAAAGAATTTTTTCTGTTGCTTTGCCACCGGATGGAACTACATTAAAAATTCGTTAGCACAATTCAATAAGCGTCCTGCAAATCATAAGAATGTCCATCCATACAGTTAAATCGCCTATTCTTTCTTATCCGCAATCAGAATACATTTGAATCCGGAATACATCTTCTTTTCTTTTTATTCAAAATCTATTAAAAAAATGATTCAAATAAGTTCATTGTCTATCCTTATAACCAAAAATTTCTGCCCTTTAAACTAAATTAAATATGAAAAATTATTTTACGCCAAATCTTGGTTTTGTAAAACCAATCTCCACTTCTGAGAACTGTAAAAAAGAGCCACCAAAAGCGATAATAAAAAAAATATCATTATTTGCTTTTTGTTTAATGGTCTTTTGTTGCCAGGCATTTGCACAGCAAATTACAGTGCACGGCAAAGTGCTGGATAGTAAAACTCAGGCTAACCTGGTAGGGGCTACAATTACTGTGGTCGGTAAACAGGCAGGCACTGTATCAGATGAAAATGGTGAATTTTCTATAAAGGCTAATGTGGGTGACCAACTGAAAATTCAATCAGTTGGCTATGCAGAATCTGTGGTGACAGTAACTGAAGCCCCAGACATTACTGTTGAACTTAATGCAGTGGTTCAATCGCTTAATAATGTAGTAGTAATTGGATACGGCACCAGTAAGAAAAAGGATTTGACAGGGGCTGTTGCTTCTATCAAATTAGAAAACTCACCTGTAGCACTCCTTCCTAATGTGAATGTGTTGGATGCATTAAAAGGCAGATTGCCCGGTCTGAACATCGGAGTAACTACCAACGCGGGGGGCAATCCGAGTTTTGAAATTCGCGGTCAGAATTCAATCAGGGCTGAGAAATCACCATTAATAGTTTTAGATGGAGTAATCTACACCGGCAGTTTTAACGAAATCAATCCAAGTGACATTGCCAGTGTAGATGTTTTAAAAGATGCAAGCTCTGCAGCAGTATATGGATCGAGATCAGCCAATGGTGTAATTCTTATTACCACTAAACGGGGCAAAGCTGGTAAGCCACTGATTAATTTCAGGGCTACCTCAGGGATTCAGACTTACACCCGCAAGCCAGATATGAGAGATGGCCCGCAATTTATCCAGTTCAGAACCGATGTTCAAAAAATGAATGGAGCTTCGCCCTCTGACCTTGAAATTGACAGGTTATTAAATCCAAAAGAATTAGAAGCTTATAATGCCGGTCATACGGTTAACTGGTGGAATGAGGTAACAAGTCCGGCTCCTTTCCAGGATTACCAGATGAGTGTTTCAGGCGGTTCGGAAGGTGTAAATTATTATGTATCGGGAGATTATATGAACCAAAAGGGGATCGTGTATAATGACCAGTTTAAAAAGTTTACTTTCCTCGCAAAACTGGAGGCAAAAATCACCAGTTGGATGAAATATGGAATAACGCTTTCTGTAGCCAATAAAAATGCAGATGGTGTTTCAGCAGATTTGGAAAAAGGTACGATCATGGGACCTTACTCTTATG
The DNA here is from genome assembly GCF_003721595.1 of Hanamia caeni. Classification (GTDB taxonomy): domain Bacteria; phylum Bacteroidota; class Bacteroidia; order Chitinophagales; family Chitinophagaceae; genus Ginsengibacter; species Ginsengibacter caeni. The sequence goes on along the minus strand of NZ_RJJR01000009.1, from coordinate 227,697 downwards.
TACATTCCACATTTCCGGGTTTTGAAAACTGGTATGAACGATATCCGCAAAGTTCCACCACCACATTCAGCCCCTTTTGGAGAACCTTAACTTATGATGAAGACCGCAATCAGAATTACCGTTCCACTAATTTTCTTCGCTTTGATATTCCCTGGGTAGATGGATTGTCTTATACTGCCACTTATGCATTGAATCGATGGGAGGGGCACGGCTCTCAATTCAATGATGAAAAAACATTCGTTAACACTTTGAAATTGACTGACTTGCAGGATCAAACCAAATTCCTGGTAGATGCCAACGGATACCGGAACAATTCTCAAAGAACAGACTGGTATTTGAGTCATATTGTTAACTACAATCAAATCTTTAACAATCATTCTTTCGATGTTACGCTGCTGGCCGAAAGGCAGGAGGTGAAGAACCGTAGCATGAGTTTATCTGCAAAAGATTTTTCACAGGCAGGAACCACTGTATTGGGAGTGAACAGCCTGGAACTGGGCGACCCCACTAAAAGATCAGTTAGTACGAGCCTCAACCAATTGGATCAATTAGCTTACATGGCAAGAGTAAATTATGTTTATAAGCAACGTTATCATTTATCAGCGTCTATTCGCAAAGATGGTTATTCCGGTTTTGCCACAGGCAATCAATACGGTACCTTTCGGGCGCTTGCTGCTGCCTGGACTGCCAGCGGAGAATCATTTGTAAGAGACAATCTGCCATTTGTAAATTTTCTTAAACTGAGAGCCTCTTATGGTGAGAATGGCAACCCAACTGTAGGCGCTTATGCTACGTTCCCCAGCATAGCAACTTCTAATTATTTATTTGGTACCAATTCCGTCAACACGGCTTATGTAAACCGGCTTGCCAATAAAAACCTGAAATGGGAAACGACAACTTCCTTTAATTTGGGAATGGACTTCTCAATTTTTAAAGATGTAGTGAGTGGTAATATTGATTATTATAATTCGAACACCACCGACCTGCTTATCAGAAGGGCGATTCCAATAATGAATGGTTTTACAACAGTTGATGATAACCTGGGGAAAAATCATAACTCAGGATTAGAGATTCAAATAAACACTAACAACATACAAACCAAGGATTTTAAATGGTCATCAGGATTGTATTTCTGGAAAAACAGAAATAAAATCATTACTATTTATGGCCTGGACGGTAACAAAGATGGAAGAGAAGATGATGATATTGCAAATGGCTATTTTATTGGCAAATCATTAGGTGCTATTTATGATTACACCTTCGATGGAATCATTCAAACAGAAGACACTGCCTTCATCAGGCAATATGGTGGAAGGCCCGGCGATGTAAAATTGAAGGATCTAAACAACAATGGAAAAATTGATCCTGACGACCGTTCAATTATTGGATACACCAAACCCAATTATTCATTGTCTTTTTCCAATACTATTTCTTACAAAAACCTGGAACTCTACTTTATGTTCAGTACCATACAGGGTGGTGGAAAAGACAATTATTACCTGGCAAGTAACCAGTTTGCGCAGAACCCTAACACGCTTTTTGCAACAGTTGCCAACTGGCTCGACAAGCCATACTGGATGCCGGATCATCCATCCAATATAACTCCGCGTCCCAACTATAGCAATACTTATGGCTATAAGTTTTCGCAAGGTCATAGTTTTATCCGCCTGCAGGATGTTATCTTATCGTATCAACTTGATAATAAATTATTGGCCAACACCCCTGTAAAAAATCTGAAAGTATATGTTGCCGGTAAAAACCTCCTGACATGGACAAAGTGGGAAGGTTTAGATCCTGAGACCGCAACGACCTTTGCCTCAGTAAACGGCTTTCCTGTAATGAAAACAGTCACTTTTGGATTAGACGTTTCTTTTTAACCAATTTGTTTGTCAAAGCTTTTTTGAAAAAATATTAATAGTAAAATCATGAAAAGATTAACATACGCAGCCCTGTTTTTATTTCTTGTTGTATTTGCAGGGTGTAACAAGGATGATGAATTTTTGAAAGAGACTCCCGGTGATTTCTTAACGATCGACAACGCATTTCTTAACTATGCACAATTTAAAACCGGTTTAAATGAGCTTTATCGCCAGGTGCGCCTTGATTATAACAACAGGGATAATGGAGATGATTTTTTTCATTTTGGCTCAGGAACAGATAATATTTTCGTACCTGTTCCTGCGGGTGCCGCCTTTACGGATTGGTCGTTAATCAATCCCACAAGAGGAATATTTAATGATGTTTTCACCCGCCATTTCCAGATAATTTATAATGCCAATAATATCCTGGCGCAATCTGAAAATCCGGCTGTAAGCCTGACTGATGAACAAAAACTTGCTGTGCAGGCTGAGGCACGTCTGTTCAGAGCCTATGGTTACCGCTATTTGTCTTATATGTTTGGAGGAGTTCCTATTATTGATAAACCCGCTACTACACCCAACTTAGCTTTTACAAGAAATACAAGGGCTGAGGTGTATGATTTTTGTATAAAAGACCTGGAATTTGCTTCTGCCAACTTACCCACGACTACTTCAGAACCGGGAAGATTGGTAAAAGCTGCCGCCGATCATTACCTGGCCGAAATGTATATAGCTCTTGGCGATGAAACTAAAAATTCTTCCCTGTATACAAAAGCCATTGAGGCCGCTAGCAGGGTGATAGATGGAACTGATGGCGACTATCACTTAATGACTGAGCGTTTTGGATGGCGCAAAGATGTACCTGGTAAAAATGTATTCTGGGATATGTTTCAAATGCGAAGCCCATCATCCCAATCAAATTATAATTATCAAAGTGGAAATAAGGAAGCTATATGGGTGATGCAAATAGATAAATTTCTTACAGGTGGATTAAATACAACCCTCCCCACAAGAACTGACCAGGAACGTGCTTTCTGGCCGAGTTTCTGGGCATTGGAAAAATTTGGCTATTCAGGGCCTGCCCGCGATTGGACAGGTCGGGGGATAAGCATGGTAAGGCCCACCAATTACTTTACTTATTATCTTTGGAATGCTGCAGACAGCAATGATATGCGCAATTCGCCTGTAAATATTCAAAGGGTTTTTTATGCACCCGATCCAATAATTAATGGCGTGGAAGTGCCCAATTATGATACAACCTATAAAACAAACGTCACTCTTTTTGATGGTTCCAAGGTCGTTGTTTCTTTAAAACCGGGCGATCCTATAAAAAAGGAATGGCTTACCTCACGGCAGGATACCATGGAAAGAGTTTTCCCGAGAGTAATGAAAATGGGGTCTGACTGGCATTATAACGGCGATCCAAGTAATGGCTTTGCTCAAGGGTCTTATGCAATCCGCTTAGCTGAAACCTATCTTGTCCGTGCCGAAGCCTATATGAAAGCCGGTGATAATATGAGCGCTGCTGCTGATATTAATACAGTCAGGGCGCGCGCGGGCGCTACGCCTGTCACTCCGGATGAAGTTAATATTGACTATATTCTTGATGAGAGAATTCGTGAGTTATTTGGTGAGGAATTACATACGCTTACACTTTGCCGCTTAGGATTGCTTTACGACAGAACGAAACGATTTGGCCAAATTGAATCACAGCAAACGGTGATGCCCAAAAACAATCTGATGCCCATTCCACAGGCGGTTATCGATGCTAATAATCAGGCAGAATTTCCACAAAACCCGGATTACTAATGTCATTCAAAAAAATAAAAATAACAATGTTAATAAGCCTTGTACTCATTGCAGTACAAGGCTTTTCGCAAAAGATAACCTTGTCCAGCCCGGATAAGAACATAAAAGCTACATTTTCTTACGGCAGCAGCATCCAGTCCCTGGTTTCATACACTCTTTTTATTGGGCGCCAGCAGGCATTAAAAAAGGGGATGATTGCGTTTGATATGGAAGCATTGAATTCAGCAAATTTTTCTTTGACAGAGGTAAAAAGAAAAACAATTTCATCTTCCTGGCAAACAGTATATGGCGAGCGAAAAAATATACCTGACAGATACAACGAAGTATCCTTTCAATTTAAATCCTCTGACCAGAATTCTCAATTGAAGATTATCTGCCGCGCTTACAACGAAGGATTTGCTTTTCAATACAAAATATTTCAAAAAAATAAAACAATCGTTGTCGATAATGAATTATCCCAATTTAAATTTAGGGATAATGAAACGGCATGGGCCAGTTCTTTTGCACAGTCTCCCATTATTGAAACAAAAATAAATGATATAAAAGGAGTTGTTGAGCGGCCATTAACAGTGAGACTGAATGAACATCTTTTTGTAGCCTTAGGTGAGGCTGCTTTAGTCAATTTTGCAAGAATGAAGTTTGCAAGTGGCGGTAATAATAATCTCATCACGCGGCTATATGGTAAAGTGAAAGGAATTGATTCGCTCAGCTCCCCCTGGAGATATATTTTGGCAGGGAAAAGCCCCGCCGATCTTTTACAAAAAAATTATTTAGTACTGAATTTGAATGAACCCAATCAAATTTCCAATACTAGTTGGATACAGCCGGGAAAAGTATTACGTGAATCCACTCTGACTACCGACGGCGCTATCAATTGTATTGATTTTGCTGCGTCTCACGGTATCCGTTACATCAGTTTTGATGCGGGTTGGTACGGGAAGGAAGACAGCGATACTTCGGATGCCACAAGGGTTTCAGTAGATCCTGCCAGATCGAAGGGGCCTTTGGATCTTAAAAAAGTAATCGCTTACGGGAAAAAAAATAATGTGGGTGTGATACTGTATGTAAATCGCCGGGCGCTTGAAAGGCAGTTAGATACGTTGCTTCCGCTTTATCAATCCTGGGGAATAAAAGGATTGAAATTCGGCTTTGTGCAGGTCGGTTCCCAGTACTGGACAAACTGGCTGCATGAGGCAGTCAGGAAAGCAGCTAAGTACAAAATGGTAGTGGATATTCATGATGAGTATCGCCCTACAGGTTATTCACGTACCTATCCCAATCTATTAACCCAGGAAGGAATAAGAGGCGATGAGGAAAGTCCGTTTACAGAACATACTATTACCACTTTGTTTACCCGGTGTATTGCCGGCGCTGCTGATAACACCAATTGCTATTTTACCAACCGGGTTGATAAAATGGGTTCGCATGTGGCACAAATGGCTAAAGCAGTTTGCATTTACAGCCCGTTACAATTTTTATATTGGTATGATAAACCGGTTCCTGATTCCGTAAAAACAGGTAAGGAAGGTGAAATACAGGAAGTTCCTGAACTTGCCTGGTTTAATCAATTGCCAACAGTTTGGGATGAAACCAAGGTGCTGGAAGGCGATATGGAAGGCTTTGCAACCATCGTAAGAAGAAGCGGAGATAACTGGTTTTTAGGATCACTGAACGGCACTGCGCCCAGGAAGGTAAATTGGAACTGTAATTTTTTAGATAAGGGGAAAAAATATAAGGCAGTAATTTATACAGATGATAGCACGATGAATACTACTACAAAGGTTAAGATGCGAACCATGACGATTGATGATCATTCGAAGATTTCATTAAATATTTCTGCCAGAAATGGCGTTGCCATTCATATTTTTCCTTTGTAAATATTTTTCCTTAATCGGTTTATAAGAGTAAATTAAGGTCATGTTGAAAAATTATAAAAAGCTGTTGTTTGGCTTCTCTTTCCTGCTTTTAGCAGGGACGATACATCGTGGAATTGCTCAAACCAACCAGGATGCCGTTTCAATCAAAGTAACTTTAAATCATTCCGATTGGAAATATAAGGTTGGCGAAAAAGCTATCTTCTCGATTGAAGTTTTTCAAAAAGGACAATTGATAAAAAATGTTCCACTGCATTTGGAAATTGGGAAGGAAAAAATGAAACCGTCTATTGTTGAGAATTTTTCGACAACGAATAATAAAAAAATCATAAACGGTGGCACTTTATTGGAGCCAGGCTTTTTGCGCTGTGTGGTAACGGCAACAATTGATGGGAAAAAATATCGTGCACTTGCTACAGCTGCGTTTTCTCCTGAAAATATAAAAGCCTTTGCAAAAACCCCTGATGATTTTTTAACATTCTGGGCTGATGCCAGGAAAGAACAACTCAAAATTCCATTAGACAGGAAAATGATTTTGTTGCCGGAACGTTGTGATTCTCTTATCAATGTTTATGAAGTATCTGTCCAAAATAATCGCAGCGGCTCAAGAATCTACGGTATTTTATGTGTACCCAGAAAACCAGGTCAATATCCTGCTTTATTAAAAGTACCCGGCGCCGGTGCAAGGCCGTATTATGGTGATACAGCGCTGGCACATAAAGGAATTATAACTTTTGAAATCGGCATTCATGGAGTTACTGTCACACAGCCAAACCAATTTTACTATGATCTTGCTTTTGGGCCCCTTTATAATTATTATTTTCAAAATCTTGATAACCGGGATACATACTATTACAACCGCGTGTATCTGGGTTGTTTACGCGCAGTTGATTTGCTGGCGTCTCTACCGGAAGTTGATACAAGCCGTATTGCGGTTTATGGAGGAAGCCAGGGTGGGGCGTTGTCCATTGTTACTGCAGCGCTTGATCATCGCATTAAATATATAGCGGCTTTTTATTTTGCTCTGAGCGATGTAACAGGTTATTTACATGGGCGTGCCGGCGGCTGGCCACACATGTTTAGTCCGGATAATATTAAATCAATGGGGTCTAAAGAAAAAATAAAAGTGTCGGCCTATTATGATGTTGCTAATTTTGCAAAGCTTATTAATATTCCGGGAATTTATGGCTGGGGATTTAACGATGAAGTTTGTCCGCCAACAAGTATTTATGCCGCCTATAATAACATCCATGCACCTAAGGAGACCGTGATAACCAAAGAATCCGGGCACTGGCTTACTGCTGAAGAAGCATCAAAATCTACCGCGTGGTTAATGCAAAAGTTACAGGCGAAATAAAAATAAAAGTTATGATTTCTTCGTAAAGACAGGCTAATCCCGGGATTTCTTTAATTTTAATTGTATGGATGAAAGCAAATCTGTGACACGAAGAAAAAGGGATGGATTCAATGGGCAGAAAGCGATTGTATTGCCTCATAAGATAGTAAAGGATTGTGATGAGACTAAGTTAGTGCATCAACTTTTTATTACAGATATTGGCTTTTATCCTAAAGCAAAATTTCATTACCGGGAAAGATATGTTGGGGTCGCTCAAAACATACTCATTTATTGTATCAATGGCAAAGGGTGGCTCGATCTCAAAAAGAAAGAACATCCTGTATACCCGGGTCAGTTTTTAATCATTCCAGCGAATGTTGTACATAAATATGGGTCAGAAGAGACGGATCCCTGGTCCATATATTGGCTACATTTTAAAGGAAGCTGCGCGGGTAATTTTGTACACTTGCTAAGCAAACATAATACTCAATTCATCAACGACATTGATTTTTCAGAAGAACGAATCCGTTTGTTTAATACCATTTATGAAACGCTTGAAAATGGTTACAGCGCCGACAATCTTGGGTATATAAATATGTGCCTGTGGCATTTTCTTTCTTCCTTCTGTTATCCTGATGTTTTTCAAACTCCATTTAATAAAAGTGAAAAAGATGCAATTGACATTTCTATTGATTTTATGCAAAAAAACCTGCATCAAATGCTGACTTTAAAAACCCTTGCCAACGAGGTACATATTTCTCCATCACATTACTCGGCGCTTTTTAAAAAGAAAACCGGGTACCCGCCGCTTGAATATTTTAAGCATATTAAAGTTCAGAAAGCCTGCCAATATCTTCAATTTACCAATTTGCAGGTGAGAGAAATTGCTTACAAACTGGGCATTGATGATCATTTTTATTTCTCCCGGTTCTTCAGTAGCGTAATGGGACAATCTCCATTAGAATATCGGAAACGCAAACAATAAGTGCTATAACGATAAAGCGCTTTTACTCTCTTTTATTCTTTATTTTTTTGATGATATTCTCAGTAAGCAAAGAAAAAACTGAAATTTTTATTTTATCGCTGAAGAAACGAGACGTGTACCTTCAAAGAATAAACCCTCAAAGCATAGATACGTTGAAACTCGTAATATTGTCCATTCCTTTCAAGTAATACTCCATTATTAAAATCTTTTTTTCATTTAAGTTTGAAAATTAAAAATGTTACTTAAGATGTCCCGGCAATCTACTGGTAATCAAACTTACATTATTGCCATTTCTTTTATTTCTGCATTGGGCGGCTATCTGTTTGGTTTTGATTTTGCCGTTATTTCCGGTGCATTACCCTTCTTAAGAACAGAGTTTGTATTGGATGTGTGGAAAGAAGGTTTTTTAACGGGTTCACTCGGATTAGGTTGTATTGCAGGTTGTTTATTTGCAGGCACTTTTACAGATCGCTATGGTCGGAAACCCGGCTTACTGCTTGCTGCGCTCATTTTTGCTGTATCATCAGCAGGGATGGCTTTTTCAAATGGATTTAATTTTTTTATAACCATGCGTTTTGCTGCCGGCATTGGGGTGGGCATGGCTTCAATGCTAAGCCCTATGTACATTGCAGAGGTGTCCCCGGCCCCCGTAAGAGGCCGTAATGTGGCTATTAACCAACTGACCATAGTTATAGGAATATTAGTAACCAACCTCGTTAATTACAATCTTGCAGATAAGGGCGCAGATGCATGGCGCTGGATGTTTGGTTTGGGAATAATCCCTTCTTCGTTATTTTTTTTGGGAGTATTATGGTTGCCGGAAAGCCCACGTTGGTTAATAAAAGCGGGGGAAACTGCAAAGGCCGAAACCATTCTCAAAAAAATTGGGAATTCTTTTTATGCAAGGCAATCTGTTAAAGAAATTCAGGCTTCCTTATCCGGAACTGCCAATCCTGTAAAAAGTGTTTTTGAAAAAAGCGTTCGACCTGCGGTTATTATTGGTATTGCGTTAGCAGTGTTTCAACAATTATGTGGTATTAATGTGGTTTTTAATTACACATCCACGATTTTTGAATCCGTAGGAGCAAATCTTGATCGCCAGTTATTTGAAACGATTTCTATTGGCATTGTTAACCTCATTTTCACGTTGGTTGCAATGTGGCAGGTTGATAAGTTGGGACGAAGACCATTGATGCTAGCAGGCTCTATGGGGTTATCCGTGATTTATATTATACTGGCAATTCTTTTGCAAAACCATTTTCCTACGGTATGGATTTCTGTATTCGTATTGCTGGCGATTGCCATGTACGCCTGTTCACTGGCGCCGGTAACATGGGTGTTGATTTCTGAAATATTCCCCAATAAAATACGCGGTAAAGCAACCTCTGTTGCCATTGTTTGTTTATGGGCATCTTATTTTATTCTTGTTTTCACCTTTCCTTTTTTGGCAAAAGTATTGGGAACTTATGGCCCGTTTTATTTGTATGCGGCGGTTTGTTTACTTGGATTTCTTTTTATAAAAAAACGGGTACATGAAACAAAAGGCCAGACTCTTGAACAATTGGAATTAAATATAAAAATGCATTAGCAACTGTTTATGATCACGAATGAATTTTACGTAAAAATATGGGAAGAGGAGGTTATTATCCCAACGTATGAAACGGGCAAGCCCGAAAAAAATCCTATGTTTTTTGAAAGAAGGGTTTACCAGGGTAGTAGTGGCGTGGTATATCCAAATCCTATCATTGAAAAAATTTACGATGAAAAAAAGGATAAAAAGTATCAGGCTGTATTTCTTGAGAACAAATATATAAAAATACAGGTGCTGCCACAATTGGGCGGACGCATTCAAATGGCTTTTGATAAAATTGGCAATCGCCATTTTATTTATTACAACAAAGTAATAAAACCTGCATTGGTTGGGCTTTGTGGCCCATGGATATCAGGAGGCATTGAATTTAACTGGCCGCAGCATCATCGCCCATCTACATTTGATCCTATAGATGTTACGATTGAAGAATTTGAAGATGGCAGTAAAACCGTTTGGGTAAATGAAGTAGAACAAATGTTTCGTACCAAAGGTATGGCCGGGTTTACATTATATCCAGATAAGGCTTATGTGGAAGTGAAGGTGCGTTTATACAACAAAACTCCTTTTCCCCAGAGCTTTTTATGGTGGGCCAATCCTGCGGTAAAAGTCAACGATTTTAATCAATCCGTATTTCCGCCCGATGTTCATGCGGTATATGATCATGGCAGAAGAGATGTGAGCGATTTTCCCATAGCTACCGGCACCTACTACAATGTCAATTATTCACCAGGTACAGATATTTCGCGGTACAAAAATATTCCTGTACCCACTTCATATATGGCCGGAGAATCCAAATATGATTTTATTGGCAGTTATGAACACGATACGCAATCCGGGATGCTTCATGTAGCCAGCCATCATGTGTCAACAGGCAAGAAGCAATGGACATGGGGCAATGGCGATTTCGGAAAATCGTGGGATAGAAATCTTACAGATGAAGACGGCCCTTACGTTGAAATCATGTGTGGCGTTTTTACAAACAATCAACCCGATTTCAGTTGGATACAACCGAATGAAGAAAAGAGTTTTGAACAATACTTTATGCCTTATGCTCAGATTGGATTGGTAAAGAATGCAAGCAAGGAAGCCGCAATCAACGTTGACTTTAGTAACCATGAAATATTGGTGAAAATATATGTTACTGCGGAATATAAAAATGCAATTATTACCGTTCTACTGGAGGATTCAATCATTGAAGAAATCACTACCGATCTTTCGCCATTAAAAAGCTATCAAAAAACCATAACTACCGGCGTTTCTTTTTTTCCTAAACAAATAAATGTCATTGCTAAAGGTAACGAGGGCAATGTATTAATAAGCTATCAGCCGGAAGAAGATATTGACAAAGAAAAACCTGCGCCCGCAAAAGCCGCATTGCTTCCTTCAGAAATTGAAACAAATGACTTGTTGTTTCTAAATGGATTGCACCTGGAGCAATACAGGCACGCTACTTTTTCACCGCTTCCTTATTATGAAGAAGCACTGAAAAGAGATGCAGGAGATATTCGTAACAACAATGCATTGGGCCTATGGTACCTGAGACGCGGACAATTTGCCAAAGCTGAACCTTATTTCCGCAAGGCTGTAGAACGATTAACAGAACGTAATCCTAATCCATATGACGGCGAGCCTTATTATAATCTTGGGCTCTGTCTTAAGCTTCAAAACAACTTTGATGAAGCTTACAAATATCTTTATAAAGCCACCTGGAATGATGCATGGCAGCACAATGCTTTTCTGCAGCTTTCTAAAATAGCCGCCATAAAAAAAGATTTCAGGAATGCACTTTATTTAATTGAAAAATCCATCGACCGCAATTACCGCAGTCACAATGCAAGGCATTTAAAGGCCGCATTATTGCGTAAAACAGGCTATACTGAAGAGGCGCTCCGGCTGATAAGCGATTCTATAAAAATCGACCCTTTCAATTATGGCTGTTTGTTTGAAAGATACCTGGTTGTACCAGAAGACCAAAAAAAAGAGACACTTGAAAAGCTGAGAGAGTTGATGCGAAATTCATTGAATAACTACCTGGAGTATGCAATTGATTATCTGCAATCAGCAATGTATGAAGAAGCGATAGCGCTGTTGACGGTTTATGAAGAAAGAAATCCTGACGCCTCTCCCTTATTGTATTATTATTTGGGATGGCTTCATCTTCAATTAGGTAATAAAGAACAGGCTCAGCTTTATTTTAAAAAGGCTTCAGCGGCTTCTCCTGATTATTGTTTTCCCAATAAATTAGAGGATAAGATGGTGCTGGAAGCCGCCATAAGCGACCATCTTTCTGCAAAGTCATTGTATTATCTTGGTAATTATTGGTATGCCAATCGGCAATATAATGAAGCAATCGATTGTTGGGAAAGATCTATTTCTATTGATGATCAGTTTGCGACGGTCCACCGCAATCTTTCTTTAGCCTGCTATAATAAATTAAAAGATGCCTCAAAAAGCATTTCGCTGTTGGAAAAGGCATTCGCATTAAATAAGACCGACGCCAGGATTTTAATGGAACTAGACCAGTTGTATAAAATTGAAAATTATGATTACCGGCAGCGATTAGAATTACTGGAAGCACATCTTACACTCGTTGAAGAAAGAGATGATCTTTATTTGGAAAGAATCACCATTTACAATCAATTGCATGAATATGAAAAAGCCCGTCAATTGTTGAGCCAAAGGAAATTTCATCCATGGGAAGGAGGGGAGGGGAAAGTAATTTTGCAATATTTGATCTGTAATATAGAACTAGCGAAAAAAGCCCTGGCCAAAGGTTCAAACGAAGATGCATTAGAACTGCTTGATAAATTAGAACATTATCCTGGTAATTTAGGAGAAGGAAAATTATACGGAACTGCTGAAAATGACATTCATTATTTTAAGGGATGCGCGTATGACGCTATGGGCATGAATGAACAGGCTGTTGAGGAATTTATATCTGCAATAAGGGGAAACAGTGAGCCTGTGCAAGCAATTTTCTACAACGATCCTCAACCAGATAAAATATTTTACCAGGGGCTTGCATGGCAGAAATTGAACAATGCAAGAAAAGCAAATGAGATTTTTAATAAACTGATTAGTTTTGGAAAGGCACACCTCAGTGATGAAATCAAGATTGATTATTTTGCCGTTTCATTACCTGATTTGCTCGTGTTTGACCAGGATCTTAATGCCAGGAACGCCACTCATTGTAATTATATGATCGGTCTGGGTTTGCTGGGATTAAAGAAGGAAGAACTCGCCAGGGAATATTTTAAAAAAGTGCTTGATCAAAATATCAACCACCAGGGTGCGCTCATACATTTGCGTATGATTGAGAGTTGAAAAGCCTGACTAATACTTTTAATTGCCAATCGATTTGAGGTTGCATAATCTTCATTGGTCAAGATTCTGCACATTCAAACCCATTTCAAATCCTCTCAAAATGTGTCAAAAAAATAACACAACTAATTGAAAAGTAATAGATTATGAGCTATTGAGTGAATACAAATTCTATGCCTTAAAATACTCACTGATTTACTCACTTGAGTATTGATATTATTTGCCATTATTTGATACAGGTACAAAAAAAAATCCCTGTAAACCAATGAATTTTACAAGGATTGACGGGTTTTGATTCCCCTTTGTCGGGATGACTGGATTCGAACCAGCGGCCTCTTCGTCCCGAACGAAGCGCGCTACCGGGCTGCGCTACATCCCGCGATTTTTTGGGCCTGCAAATTATTGAAGTCTTAATGACTAAACAAAAAGATTTCTTGTCTTGTAATAAAATTTTTTAAAATCCACTATTGATTTTGAAAGAAATTTTATTAAAAACAATATACAGATTCGTCAAAATTAACGTAGTTAAAAATTCGTGTAGTCATCACCGTTAGTTCAGCCTTCTTTTATATTTTTCAGAAAAAAATATTTAATAGAATCACCTGGCGTAGGCCACAGTCTTTTGACGTTTTCTTACAAAATGTTTGTTTTCGTTGATCATCAACCTGAAATCCAGCTCAGTGATTTGACGTTTACATTCGGATTGAACCATCCGGCTAAAAACTTTCATTCCTGTAGAATCGAAGGGATTATTTTGAAGAATATCCAGCAATAAAATTTCAAACGATGCAGATGGAAGCCAGTCTACGTCCCGTTTGTAGCCCATTACTGCCAGTACTTCGGTTTGGTCCATAAAATTTTGCACCCGCTTTTTGCTGAGGTTTAAAGTGGAACAGCTTCCGAAATGAATGATAGAGCGCGAACAGGTATTTCCAATGATATTTCCCAAATCGATAAGCGTTACCTTTTCTTTGCCTACCTTAATAAAACCGGGCTCGCCGTGAAACCCGAGGTAGAGGATGGGATACTTGCCACAAAAGGATTTTGTTTTCCAGCGATTAATAGAATATTCAAATTCTGCTTTGGTGTTGCACCTGTGATGCACAAAAGGCATGTTGCTGTGTTTGCCCACCAGTTCCAATACGGGAGTTACTGATATCAGGTCTCTGTGATCGCCATACCAAAAGCCTTCAAGGCAGAAAACCCCCTTCGGTTTATTTCTCATCTTACATCAAAAATTAAAAAATCAGGCATCGAATTTAAATGGGTTGGCAGGCTTTTTGAAATTTGTATCGTTCCAAAAAATTGAATAGTAAAAAAACAAATTATTCCGTAAAGGAACAAATATTTATAGTAACTATCCAGATATTTTACAGTAAACAAATAAATATGACCGATTTTTATTCAGGAAATAAAAAAACAGCCACATTTTAATGATTATTTTTACTGCTTTTTGTACCCGATGAGGGTATAATTTTAAAATCATTATCCAGATTATATGCAAAAAAATCCATCTTTATTTTTCATTTCGGGTGTTGCTTTCCTGCTTTCGTCGTGCTCCCATTCTCAAAAAATCAATGCTTTTCAGTTTCAAACAAAAAAGAAAATTGAGGTTAAGCGCGGAGCCGTGGTATCCGCCAGCCAGATAGCTAGTGAAGTAGGCGTCAGCATTATGAAACAGGGTGGTAACGCGGTGGATGCAGCCATTGCTACTCAACTGGCGCTGGCCGTAGTGCATCCGAGTGCCGGCAATATCGGCGGCGGCGGCTTTACCATTATTCATTTAAAAGATGGACAGAATATCGCCATTGATTACCGCGAAAAAGCGCCCGGTGGTGCTACACGGGATATGTATCTCGATTCCAGCGGAAACCCACAGATGACTCTTTCCCAAAACAGCCCGCTTGCGGTGGGTGTTCCAGGCTCGGTTGCGGGCATTTTCGCTTGTATGAAATATGCAAAGCTTCCTTTTAAAAAGCTAATCCAGCCGGCGATTGAGTTTGCTGAAAATGGTTTTGTGCTGGTAAAAGGAGAGGCAGACGGCCTCAATTCGGTTCGAAACCATTTATTGAGTGTCAACAATTTTATTCCCGCTTTTGTAAAAGAAGGGTTTTGGAAGGAAGGAGATACGCTGATTCAAAAGGACCTGGCCAATACCTTAAAACGAATAAGAGACGATGGCGCTGATGGGTTTTACGGAGGCAAGACCGCCCAATTGATTGCTGCGCAAATGAAAAGAGATAAAGGACTTATCACCGAAGAAGACTTAAAAAATTATGAAGCGAAAGAGCGGGCGCCAATCGTATTTGATTATAAAGGCAACACGGTAGTTTCCATGCCATTGCCTAGCAGCGGCGGCATTATTTTAGAGCAAATGCTCAAAATGAGCCAGATGGAAAATATCGGCGAAATGAGCTATGGCAGCGTTGCTTCAGTACAGTTAATGTCAGAAGTGGAAAGGCGCGCCTTTGCAGACAGGGCCAAATATCTCGGCGACCCTGATTTTGTAAAAGTTCCCGTAAAAACGCTCGTCAGCGAAGAATACCTGGCCAAAAGAATGAGCGACTACGATTCCACCAAAGCGGGAAACAGCAAGAATATTAAAGAAGGGTACATCCAGGAAGGAGAGGAGACCACTCATTTTGATGTGCTGGATAAAGAGGGGAATGCCGTATCGGTAACCACTACTTTAAATGGCGGATATGGCTGTGGCATTGTGGTGCAGGGTGCGGGCTTTTTATTAAATAATGAAATGGACGACTTTAGCGTAAAGCCCGGTGTTCCCAACATGTTTGGCGCAGTGGGCGCTGAAGCAAACGCCATCGCGCCCGGCAAAAGGATGCTGAGCAGTATGACTCCTACCATCGTTCTAAAAAACGACAAACCTTACATCGTGGTCGGAACGCCGGGAGGCACTACTATTCCGACGAGCGTTTACCAGACCATCGTCGACATGATTGATTTTAAAATGACGCCGCAACAGGCGGTTGATTCTCCCAAATTTCATCAGCAGTGGCTACCGGATGTAATTTTTGTTGAAAGCAATTTCAACCCTAACACCATTGAAGGCCTGAAGAAAATGGGGTATACAATTGAAAAAAGAGGTTCAATAGGCCGCACAGAAGTGATTGAAGTAAAAGGAAATAAAATTACCGCAGTTGCTGATTTCCGTGGCGATGATGGAGCCGCAGGGTATTAAGCCGCATGATTCAATTTGGCGAAATTCATCTTTATGCTTGTGGTGCATCAAAAGTTAAAGAATCCAAAACATCACAGCCCTTCGTACTTTTAGTAAAAATTTTCTAAAATAGCAATATGAATTACCAACGTATGCTTTTATTTATGTCCACAGCATTCAGGAAAGCCTCTTTAATTTTTGGCTTTGCCTTATTGTGTGCTTCTTCATACGGGCAACAGTTTTCTGCCAATCCAAAATTATTAAATGGCAGCTGGAATGCGCATTGGATCACTTGCCCCGGTGTGCCTGCAAAAGCTTATGGCGTCTATCATTTCCGTAAATCTTTTGATTTAAATGCGGATATTTCAAAGTTTATCATTCATGTTTCGGCAGACAACAGGTACATTTTATATGTGAACGGAACTGAAGTGGGCAGAGGGCCGGCAAGAAGCAGTACATACAATTGGAATTTTGGAACCTTCGATATTGCTTCAAATCTGCATAAGGGAAAAAATGTAATTGCCGCCTGGGTTTGGAACATGGGCGAATATGCGCCCGTGGCACAGATTTCTGCGCAAACGGGTTTCTTATTGCAGGGCGATAGTAAAATTGAAGAGGTGGCTAATACCGACAGAACATGGAAAGTGCTGCACGACACCGCCTATTCCCCCTGCGCTACAAATATGGGCGCCATTTTACATTCTTATTTCGTTGTGGGCCCCGGCGACGAGGTAAGAGCAAAGGATTTTCCGTGGGGATGGGAACTGCCCTCTTATAATGACAGCAATTGGCCGAATGCGGAGAATGTGGGTACGCCGGTAGTAACTGCGGGTTATGGTTCGGACAATATATGGACACTTGCCCCACGCGAAATTCCGCAGATGGAACAAGAAATCCAGCGCATGGCAATTATCCGAAAGGATGTATCCGGGGCTGATAGTAAACTAACAAAAAATGAAGATTCTTATTTTCTGCAAGGCGGCCATCCTATTACCATTCCTGCCAACACCACCAAAACCATTTTGGTTGACCAATCTTATGAAACCGTTGGCTACCCTGTGTTAAAAGTTAGTGGCGGCAACGATTCAAAAGTGACGCTTACCTATGCTGAAGCTTTGTTTGATGAAAAAGGAGATAAAGGCAACCGCAATGTTACTGAAGGCAAAACTATGAAGGGATTTTACGATATTTTTTATCCTGACGGTGGAAGCAACAGGAGCTTCAGCCCGTTATGGATACGCACGTGGCGCTATTTGCAATTGGATATTACTACCGGTAATCAACCGCTCGTGCTGGAAGATTTGTATGGAATCTTTACAGGATATCCATTTGAACAAAAAGCAACATTTGTGTCTAACGATAAGTCTCTTGAGGATATCTGGAAAGTAGGATGGCGCACGGCGAGATTGTGCGCAGGCGAAACGTATTTTGATTGCCCCTACTATGAACAATTGCAATATGAAGGTGATACCCGTATTCAATCGCTTATTTCTTTGTACAACACCGGCGATGACAGGCTGATGCGGAAAGCTATCAATGATTTTTATTTGAGCCGAGTGCCTGAAGGGCTTACGCAGGGCCGTTTTCCGAGCAGCCGGCTGCAGGTAATACCCCCATTCTCCCTGTTTTGGGTTTCCATGCTTCATGATTACTGGATGTTGAGAGGTGATGATGCATTCTTACAAAAATATTTAGATGCAGCTAATCTGGTGTTAAAATGTTATGAACAACATATTGATTCATCGAAAGGAATTTTGGGCCCGATGAAGTGGTGGAGCTTTGTTGACTGGAATGACGCTTTTCCCGGTGGAACACCACCCGGCGCTATGGATGGAAATTCTTCAATTATCACCCTTCAGTTTGTGTATACGTTGCGACAGGCCGCACAACTGTTCGATTATTTTGGCAAAAAGGAAATGAGTAAGCATTATATAATGCTTGCCAATGCGCTGGCTAAAAAAACGTACGGGGATTGCTTTGATAAAAAGAAAATGGAAATGGCAGACACTCCTGAAAAAAGCAGCTACAGCCAGCACGCCGGAATTATGGCTATTCTTGCTGAAGCCATTCCTTCCTCTGAAGAACAAACTGTGATGAAAAATATTTTATACGATTCTACCCTTAGCCAGGCTACTTTTTATTACAGGTTTTATTTAACGCGTGCAATGGTAAAAGCAGGCATGGCCAATCTTTATTATTCGCAGCTAAAACCATGGCGCGACATGCTGAAAAACGGGCTGACTACATTCGCTGAAAAGCCCGACCCTACACGGTCTGATTGCCATGCATGGTCAGCAAGTCCTATTTACGATTTCCTTGCTACGATTTGCGGAATTACACCGGCATCACCCGGGTTTAAAACAGTTAAGATCGCGCCGGCATTTGGCGAATTGACCGAAATAAAAGGCACGATGCCCGTAGCGGATGGAGAGCTATCGGTGATGCTTACACGAAAAAATAAAAATATCTCCGGCGAAATCACCCTTCCAAAAAATCTTTCAGGAACATTAAAGTGGAATGGTAAGACGATGGCATTACATGCAGGAAATCAGAAAGTAGCACTGTAATCAATCCAAGATACAGCGAACAGGCTATTGCAGATCTGGCGGAAGTCTAATTATTCCTGAGCGCATGTATCAGCTCTTCTTTGTCCATTTTTGACCGGCCTTCTATGCCCACTTTTTTGGCTTCGTCATACAATTCCTGCTTTGACCGGTCTTCATAATCTTTAGATTTGCCGCCTTTTTTCCCCGAATCCGGGGTGTTGGCGATCCTGGCTGATTTTTCTTTGCTATAACCCTTATCGCGCAAGGCTTCATACTTGTCTTCGTTTTTAATTCTGGGGTCTGGCATGATGATTTAGTTTTAAATTAAAAAATATAATCTCTTGTGCAGATATAATCTTGGTTTTCCGTAATCAGGCGGCAGTTCTGCAGGCTTCTGCACACTCTGTACATGCCTGCGCACAGGCCTGGCAATGGTCATTTTGATGTTGACCACATTCAGCAGCGCATGCTTCGCAAATTTCAACGCATTCCTTTAAAAGATGTTTTGCGTGCTGTGAATCCCTGGCCAGTAAAATGCCGGTAGTTTTGCAAATGTCTGCGCAATCAAGATCGAGCGCAATGCACGAAACCATCATCTTTACATTTTCTTCTTTGAGGCATGCTGATGCACAAAAGTTGCATGCGGCCACGCAGATATCAATTTTTTTGATCAGATCATGATTTGGAATAATGTTCATAGCTTTTATATTTAAAAAAATGAAGGATATAAATTCAATCAGAAAAATTTCAACAACCTTCATGCCATAAGGATGT
Organism: Hanamia caeni; assembly: GCF_003721595.1. Taxonomy (GTDB): domain Bacteria; phylum Bacteroidota; class Bacteroidia; order Chitinophagales; family Chitinophagaceae; genus Ginsengibacter; species Ginsengibacter caeni. The sequence goes on along the minus strand of NZ_RJJR01000009.1, from coordinate 208,424 downwards.
GCCAAAATGTTTATAATAAGGCATACAGTTGCAAAGCAGTAAACAAAAAAATATCAATAATTTTTATTTTGCTTGCACTAATGGCATAGCCTTCCGTAACAAATCCCAATCAATAGTTGAAGAAGATCTTGCAAAAAAAAACGAGAAAAATCAGGGCTGTTCATTGCAGAACTTTCTAATCTCTTACATCCGCAGCCGCGTAAAATATTTTCTCACCGGCATGTCATAAAATTTCATAATAAGCCACGAAAAAAAGATAAGCAATAAAGTGCCGCCAATAATAATCCAAACCAGTATAGCTGTGGCGGGCTTATATTGAAGAAAATAATTTCCAAATATCCAGAGAAAAGCATAATGGCTCATATAAAGAGGATAAGAAATATCACCTAATAATTTACATGCAGAAATCATTTTAGGATTAAGCGTAGCACCTGCGCCAAGGCTGACTAAAAACGGAAAATACATAGTCACAATGCATGCTTCAATAATACCATTATTGGGAAGATGTGGAAAGATAAAAGCGAGGACCAGTAAGACAGCAGGTAGAAAAAATCCCAGTTTATTTTTAATAATTAATTGATACCTGTGAATAATTAATCCTGCAGTAAATGAATATCCTATCCTGATGCCGCCATCCCAAAAGTTTTCGCCGGCCCAGCCGCCAAGCAGGTTTCCTTTTGTAGCAGCCACATAAAACAAGCCCGCACCGAAAAGGAATAAGAGTAAAAACAAAAACCGCCTGGGCAATCGTACAAGAATGAAAGCATAAATAATGTTGGCGATATATTCCCAAAAAAGCGACCACGCAGGCGCGTTTAGGCCAAAGAGATTGAACGACCGCTCTTCCATTATGGGTAGCGGAATTAATAACAGTGAACAAATAAACAGAAGCAAAATTTTTGTTACGGGATAGCTAAATTGAAAAGTTGCAAAAGGGTCAAATAAAAATGTAAGTAACCCGAGTACGCTGCCCAGCACCACCATGGGTTGAAGCCTTATCAATCGTGATAGAAAAAACTGTTTCATTCCAATTGTTGGAAGCCGCTTGTCATAAGCGTAGCCAATTACGAAACCGGATAGGCAGAAGAAAAAATCAACGGCCAGAAACCCATGCCCAATAAAGTTCTTTTCAGGAGAATACACCCATTCCATAAAATGGAACACCACAATTGCGATGGCAGCAATGCCGCGCATGCCATCAAGGATTTGAAAATGAGGCCGCGATTGTAATAAATTAGTACCTGTCATATTGAAAACAGAAGCAGCAAAATAAGCCCATTTATCTTGTTAAACAAAACTGACGACTAAGGTTAAAAACGTTTTTGCAGGATGGATAATTTTTAAAATTGCAGGCAGGCCGCATTCAATACTTTTGTGCTTGTGCAAAGGGTTTTGGCTATAACAGTTTTTCCTATCTTTGAAAATATGGTATCTCCCGCGATAACAGAAAATGTATGGACGATGTTGAGAAATGGTGATGAAAACGCATTGCTGACACTATATAATCATCATTATTTAGGGCTCATCAATTTTGGTATCAAAATAACCGGCGACCGGACATTGACTCATGACTGTATTACCCAATTGTTAATAGAACTCTGGGATAAAAGAGCCAGTCTTCCTCTCGTAAACAATGTAAGATGCTATCTTCTTACTTCTTTAAAACATAAGATTCTTTTTGAATTAAAAGCAAAGCAAATAAAGGGGTACAAACTTGCCGATATTGAATCATTCCCTCATCACCAGGAAATATCCTATGAAGAGCATCTTATTAAATTACAAACAGATGAAGGACTGAAACAAAAATTGAATAAAGCTTTTTTAAAACTAACTCCGAGGCAAAAGCAATTATTGCAAATGAAGTTTTTTGAAGATATTGATTATAATGAGATTGCCCGCTCCTGCAACATTACCAGGCGAACTGCTTATAATATTATTCACGACTCGCTAAAAATATTGAAAGCCGAACTTTATAAAATGGAAAAAGACCATGCCGGGATTAGCAGCGCTGGCTTTTTGCCGATTGTCATCATGATATGTTTAATACATTAAATGTGTGCCTGCTTTTAAGTGTTTTGTCTAACATTAGCTACGAAAATTAATTACTATTCCGGGCGGTGAAGGAATTGCACATGGATGATTGCACAAAATTTTCACCTTTATTTTGCGGCCCCAAAATCGAACGAAACGCCATAGGCAAAGCTATCCGATGATGAAGATTTTGGCGTCTTAATTTTTTTTTGAAATCCATAGTAAAAATAGTGTCCCTTTCCCTCTATAGATAAAGACTGATACATGAACTACATGGAATATGATGTGGAAGATTTCGTGATGAATGATTCTTTTCGGGATTATTGTTTAGGCAAAGAAGATCCGGACGCCCTTTTTTGGAAAGCGTGGATAAATGATAATCCTCATAAAATTGAAACGTTTAAACAGGCAAAGAAACTTGTTATTATATTAAATGGAAACACTGACTTACAGAGTTACAGGCGGGATTCTCAAAAATTTAAAAATAAATTTTATAAACATTTGCAGAAAGGAAAGGATGAGGCCGTGGTCGACATTTCGGAAGAGTTTCTTATAAATAAACCTGGTAACAAAAAACGCTTGTTGTTTATTTATGCCGGAAGCATTGCGGCGTGTTTCCTGTTAATGCTGGTATTGTTTTATCAACAAGGCCCTCAGCCGAAATCGCCGGCGAAAGAAGTCGTTTCTAATCCTAAATTAATATACTCGAGCTTGCCAGGCGAGAGGAAATCTTTTCAACTTGCAGATGGTTCGGTAGTTACATTGAATGGAGGAAGCCGCCTTGAAGTTTCAAAGGATTTTAACCTCGCCAGGCGCGAAATTTCTTTAAAAGGGGAGGCCTATTTTAGTGTTACACACAACGCGCTTAAACCGTTTATAATTCATACTGACAACATCAACGTAAAGGTGTTGGGTACTGAGTTTGATGTAAAGGCATACCCCGGAGATAGAACTACCGAGACTATCCTCATCAAGGGATCAGTGGAGGTAACCGTACATGACAGGCCTGAGGAAAAAATTGTGCTGAAGCCTCGTCATAAACTCATCATCCAGAATGAAGGAATAGCCGCGAAAGATATTTCGGATACTGTATTGAAAGCGCATAAAGCAATTCGCGAAAAATTACAGGTGCAGAATGTGATGTTGAGTTCAACCGATAGTTCAGTAATTGAAACGTCGTGGAAAGATAACCGGCTGACATTTAACAACGAAACCTTAGCCGAGGTGGCCGTGAAATTAGAAAGGTGGTATGGTATACAGGTAAGTGTGGCAGGTGATATTGCGGACAAATATCATTACACAGCGATTTTCGAAAATGAAAGCCTTAATGAAACTTTGAAAGCCTTACAACTTTCCCTGTTTTTTCACTATCGTATAGAAGATGATAAAGTTTTGATAACCAAATAAAATAAAAAATATGACTTAATGCATCGATAAACACACAAACGAAAAATGAAAAAAACGGGGAATGCGCCAACATTCCACCGTAGCTTAAATTAAGAAACAGGTACCTATTAAGCAATATCCTGTTTCATTCATATTACTTTAAACCAATTTAAAAGTATGAAAAAAACTCAACTTCGGAAGTCGATTTCTTCGTTCCGGAAATTAACGAAATTCCTATTGATTATGAAACTCACCGCGCTGTTCATCCTGGTGGCCACCACACAAATTTCGGCCAAAGCATTTTCACAGGACGAGAAAATCAGCCTTCACCTCAGGGATGCAAATCTGGGCAAATTGTTCAAAGTAATTGAGAGCAAAACGGATTTCCGGTTTGTTTACAGCAACAACATTTTACCAACTGATAAAACGATAAACATAGACGTCAGCAACACGCCTTTATCAAAAGTATTGACGACCGTCCTGTCCAATACATCGCTTACCTATTCCTCATTGGAAAATAATCTGATTATCATCTCTCAAAAAAGTTCAGAGGCCGTCTTCCGCAAAATCACCGGCAAAATAACTGATGAAAACGGTAACCCATTAATAGGGGTAACGGTGAAGGTTGTCGGCTCTAGCCAGGCAACCACTACAGATACAGAAGGTAACTTTTCATTGGAGCTTTCAGATGACGCCCAGTTGCAATTTAGCTATGTGGGATACAATACTCAAACGGTATCAACGGCGGGCAAAACAACGATAAACCTCGTAATGATTGCAAATATTAACAGCCTTAGCGACGTGGTAGTGGTGGGTTATGGAACTCAGAAAAAAGTAAATCTTACAGGAGCTGTTTCTCAAATTGATTCTAAACTGTTAGAGGATCGGCCGATAGCAAATGTAAGCCAGGCGTTGCAAGGAGCGATGCCAGGCTTGAGTATTAATTTTAATGACGGCCGTCCGGGAGCCAATGGCAAAATCAACATACGCGGTTTTACCTCAGTAAATGGAGGACAACCGCTTGTATTGATTGATGGCGTACCAGGAGATATCAATATGCTCAATCCGCAGGATGTAGCAACGGTTACTGTGTTAAAAGATGCTTCATCTGCGGCCATCTATGGTGCGCGGGCAGCCTATGGGGTAATCTTAGTCGTTACCAAAAAAGGAAGGGCAGGGAAGCTTCAAGTAACGTATAGCAATAATTTTTCGATAGCCAACTCGACTACCAGCCACGATTTCATGACCGATGGATACGCTACCGGAAAGCTGATAGATGAAGCGTTTCAAATCAGCACCGGAAATATTTATACCGGTTATACTGATGCAGATTATGAAGAATTGCAAAAGCGCCGAACTGATCATTCTCTTCCATCTGTTGTAGTTCAAAATCGCAATGGCCGTGATCAGTATGTTTGGTACGGAAATACAGATTGGTGGAATTATTTCTTCCACAATAATCTTCCTTCCATGACGCATTCTTTACAATTTTCCGGAGGTACCGACAAAATAGACTTCCTGCTTTCAGGTCGCTTTTATGAGCAGTCAGGAATCATGAAGTTTCATCGTGATAAATACACGGCCTACGATTTAAGAACGAAGGTAAATGCGCACATCAACTCATGGCTCACCATCAGCGATAATCTCCAGTTTTCAACAAATACATACAATTACCCGGGAGCGGGCTCAGCAAGCGATGTAAACACGGCCTTTGTTTACCTTGGCGTTCATATGCTGCCTTCTTATGTTCCAATGAACCCCGATGGAACATTTACTTACCGCAGCCAGTTGAATAATTACGGAATGGCCGATGGCAGAAATCTACAGCTTGAATATGGAAAGGATAAATCACAAACACAGGAATTCGTCATGACGAACACCGTCAGCGTAAATATTCAGCCAACTAAAGAGCTGGAAGTGATTGGTAGCTATAGTTACCAGTTGAATCCTTATTCCGATTTCCACAGGAGCACTGTCACCCCATGGTCTATCTATCCCGGCCAGATTGATTATTTAGGGACTGATCTGTATACAGAATCTGCCAGCCAGGATCAATACCAGGTGGTAAATGCTTATGCTACTTTTACCAAAAGCCTGGGTGAGCATAATATAAAAATACTCGCGGGCTATAATCAGGAATATAAAAAATATCACACAATAGATGGAAGTGCTAACAATCTTCTTTCTGAAGATCTGAATGCGCTTGATTTAGGAACCAGCGGACAAAAAGTGGGCAGTAATTCCGTTGAGTGGGCATTGCGTGGATATTTTGGCAGAATAAACTACAGCTATAAGGATAAATACCTTTTCGAAGTGAACGGGCGTTATGATGGCAGTTCTCACTTCCCTGCTGATAGCCGCTTTGGCTTTTTCCCTTCTGTTTCCGCAGGGTGGCGCATCAGCCAGGAAAAGTTTTTTGACGGATTGTCCGGTGTTATCTCTGAACTGAAGATCCGCGGTTCCTATGGGTCGTTGGGAAACCAATCGCTAAGCACGAATTTGCGAAGTCAAAACTACCCTTACATCCCCGTGATGAATACAGGGCTTTCCAACTGGTTGCAAGGTGGTAATCAATCTCAATATTTGCGCGTGGGAAGCCCGATAACTCCGCAATTAACGTGGGAGCGAACCACGTCTTCCAATGTTGGATTAGACATTTCATTTTTAAGCAACCGCCTTAGCGCTACAATCGATCTGTATGATCGGAAAACACTTGACATGCTCGTGGCAGGAAGAACATTGCCAGCCGTGTTCGGCGCCTCTTCGCCCAAACAAAATGCGGCAGACCTCGATACAAAAGGCTTTGATTTGTCCATTCACTGGGAAGACAGAACTACGATTAAAGACAAACCATTTTCCTATAACATAGGCATCGTTCTTTCGAATTCGGAATCGCACATTACAAAATTTGACAACCCAAGCAAACTTCTCAGTAATTATTACGTGGGCCAAAAACTGGGTGATATTTGGGGGTATACTGTTGACGGGTATTTTGAAAGCGATGATGCTGCAAAAAATTATGCTGTAAACCAGGACTATGTCAACAGAACGCGCCTGAGTTCGCCAGGGGATGGACGAAACCTGCAGGCGGGCGATTTACGCTTTGTGGATCTGAATGGCGATAATGTGGTTAATGATGGCAAGAACACACTGTCAGACCATGGTGATTTACGTATTCTTGGAAATAGTCTTCCAAGGTTTCCTTTTGGAATTACAGGAGCCGCAAATTGGAATGGATTTTCTGTCTCGGTGTTTTTTCAGGGAGTAGGGCGCCAGGACTGGTATCCCGGCAATGAAACCTATTTCTTCTGGGGTGTTTACGGACGTCCTTATTATAGCTTTATTCCGAAAAATTTCGAAAGCAAAATATGGAGCCCCGAAAACCCTGATGCGTATTTTCCAAAACTCAGGGGATATGTGGCCTTAAACGGAAACACAGAGCTAAGAAGTGTGAATAATAAGTATATGCAAAACACTGCCTACATCAGGCTCAAAAATCTTACTATAGGTTATGATCTTCCCAAGTCGCTGCTTCAGCGCATGAAAATCAGCAATATAAAAGTTTATGTGAGCGGCGAAAATATTTTTACTGCCACCAGGTTGGAAACAAAATATATTGACCCTGAACAGGTATCAGCCGATCCGTCCGGTTCGCGCGGCGATAATAACGCAAGAAATTACCCTTTCTTTAAAAATTATTCTTGCGGGCTGAATGTTACCTTTTAGGCTTAACTAATAAACCAAATAAAATGCACAAATCAATTTATAAAATTGCCTTTTTTTCCATAGCTTTTTCGGGATTTATCCTGCTATTAAGTTCATGCAGCAAAGATTTTCTAGACAGGGAACCATTGTCACAATTGTCGCCTGGGAGCAGCTTTAACAGTGCGAGCCAATTGCAGCTTTATACTAATTCTTTTTATAATGATATTATTCCTGATGCAGTCAGCCTTTATAATGAACAGGTGGATAATATCGTGGTTACCTCACTTTCAAATGAACTTACCGGCGCCAGGACCGTTCCGGTGAGTGGAGGAGGCTGGAATTGGGGCGCTCTTAGAAATATTAATTTCTTTTTGCAGAATTATACAAAAGGCCATCTGCCCGACAATGTATCCGCACCTTATGTTGGCGTTGCCAGGTTTTTCAGGGCCTATTTTTATTTCAATATGGTGCAGACCTTTGGCGATGTGCCGTGGTATTCGGGAGCCATTGATGCTAACGACTCTACTCTGCTTCAAAAGCCACGTGATTCAAGAATGCTTGTTATTGATTCTGTCGTATCTGACCTGGATTATGCAATTGCGAATTTACCCACAAATACTTCTGTCGACAAGGTAACTAAATGGACAGCATTAGCGCTTAAATCACGGGTTTGTCTGTATGAAGGCACCTGGCGAAAATATCACGCTGATGATCTATTTGGAAAAGATAGCTATGGCAAGCCATTAACTGGTGCTGACGAATTATTCCAGCAGGCCGCCGCCGCCGCTGATTCACTCATAAGTAGTGGAAAATACACAATCTATACGAGCACGCCGGCTACAGCCTACCAGGAATTATTTACCGCATCAAATCCTATAGGAAGTGAAGTAATTCTGGCAAGAACGTTCAGTACAACATTGCAGGTTTTTCATACTGTAAATTACTACACGGTATCTCCATCCTACGGCAAACCGGGATTGGAAAAAAAGCTGGTAAACAGCTACCTGATGAAGGATGGTTCACGCTTCACTGATATACCGGATCATGAAAGCATGCAATTTTATGAAGAAGTCCAGAATCGTGATCCGCGGCTTTCAGAAACTATCCGCACGCCAGGATATATGCGTATGGGTACTAACGTAGAAGTAGCTCCCAGCTTTGGAGCTACGGTTACCGGATATCAACTGATAAAATTTGTAACCACGCCTCCGGATGACCGGATCAGCGGAAACACGAATCCTTTGCCGGTATTCAGGTATGCCGAAGTGCTGTTGAACTTTGCAGAAGCTAAAGCAGAATTGGGTACGCTTACGCAGGAGGATATTAACCGTTCTATCAAATTATTACGTGATCGTGTGGGTATGCCTACTCTTGATGTGGCAGCAGCGAATGCAGATCCAGACCCTTATCTTGCCAGCCAATATACTCACGTTTCCGGGCCGGATAAAGGTGTAATCCTGGAGATTCGTCGTGAAAGACGAATAGAACTTGTAATGGAAGGTTTTCGCTGGGATGATTTAATGCGCTGGAAAGAAGGGCATCTCATTTCATTACAATTTTATGGCGAATATTTCCCAGGGCCGGGCGCTTTTGATCTTGATGGCAACGGTAAGCCAGACGTCGTCATTTACACCGACACAAAACCCCCTGTACAGCAAGGCGTGGTATACCTGAAACTCGGCACTGATATTACATTAGAAAATGGCGCAGATGGTGGCAAAGTGACTATTAATGCTAACGTTCCAAAAACTTTTGATGAGGACCGGGACTATTTGTATCCATTGCCAACACAGGAGCTGCTGTTGAATACGAATCTTACTCAAAATCCTAACTGGTGATTTTTTTTGATAGATGGTGTCTCAAAGAATTTGCCGCTACTTTTGAGACATTATCTACCATTTTTGAACAGATAAAATTCAAGTCTTTAAAAATACAATTCGAATGAGGTCAATTTATATAAAATCACTAAACTTAGTAGTCAGCCTGTTTGTTATTATAGTTTGTAGTAAGGCCCATGGAATGGAAAATCCGCAGGCAATTGATAACAAGATTACCACTGATAGTACGCCAGTGAAGATGATGACTTATAACATAAGGCATGCGGCGCCCATTCATCACAGTATTTACGACATACATGTAGACAGCATCGCTGCTGTTATCAAAAAGGAAAAACCTGATCTTGTGGCACTCCAGGAGATAGATGTTCACACCGGAAGGTCAGGGGTGAATTTGGATCAGGCCAAAGAGCTGGGCAAGCTGACAAATATGAACTATTATTTTTCTAAATCAATTGATTATGATGGGGGCGAGTACGGAGTAGCGATATTATCACGTTTTGCCATTAAAGAGCATGACCGATATACGTTGCAAATGCCTGACACCACCGGAGAGCGCCGTTCAGTTGCCATCGTAAGAATTGAAATGTTCCCCGGTAAAGACGTATTGTTTGCTTCTACCCATCTCGACCTGAAGTTCGAAAACAGGATGGCGCAGGTAAATCAATTAATAAAAATTTCCAGGCAAAGTAAGTCCCCTTTAATCCTTGCGGGAGATTTCAACAGCCTTCCTTCGGGAAAGGAAATGCAAAGCTTACGGAAGGAATTCATTTTTCCATGTGTAACGGATTGCCCGCTCACATCGCCATCTGATTCGCCCCGGGTGACAATTGATTATATTGTCTTAAATCCTGAAGCAGCAAAAATCTTGTCCGTTTCAGATTACAAAGCCATCAATAATATCGCCGCTTCAGATCATTTGCCGCTGACAGCAAACGTCAAAGAAAAATAGTTGCCAGAATTGTGGATTATTTATTTTGGTTTACAAATTAGGCTGAAGCATCGTTAAAAATAGCAGCCAATATCGTGTATGCATTACCGTTATCTAGCGATTCGAAATAAGAAAATTGATTATTTCTTTATTCACTGACAAAATATATAAAGCTTTTTAACCTCACACTTTTTTAAGTTATCACAATCTCATCCGTGTAAACAGACATGGTTTGTCCGGCGCGGATGTGCCATGATGGGGCGGTTAACAGGCTTTCCGCATGAACTTTGATATAACGCGCGTCAGTATTCAAATTTGTTGTAAATGAAAAAATGGAAATTTTACTGATACCGGGATTTTCGGCGGGATTAGGGTTATTAGGATTGTTCACGCGGATCGGGTCATTAAATTTTTGTCCATCAGTGGAGGTTTGATAACTCACATATTGCGGCAGCGCCATCAAATGCCAGTCGGGCTGTGCCTGCGGATTTAAAAAATCCATGTTTACCGTATTGACAGGCATCACTGCGCCCAGATCTAATACAAAATCTACGTGGCTCCCGGTATAAAAAACCCAATTCTTATCTGCGGACTGCCACGATTCATAAGACGCAAACATGCCATCTGTAAGGCTTTCCACATCTTTTGATGTAGCGGCAGGATGGGTGATAGCGTTAATTTTTTTCTTAAATGCTTTATCCACATAAGTTTTATCCATATTGGAAAAGATGCGCCGGTAAGCTGCCCGAAAATGTTCGGGAGTGCCACTCCTTTCTCTTATTAATTTTACTTTTTCACGAACGCAGCCATCAACAAACTGGTTCACAAGCGCAACCATCTGTGGTTTTGGCGATACGACACCATTCTTATCGCGCTGGTACATGCTGCGCGGTGTATCAATTTCCGTTCTTCCAATTTGTATCGCAGCATACATGATGGGCAACCGCGCTACCTGTACACGCCTCAACAATTCGGGATTAGCACTTACCGCTTTTTCGGCATCATCAAAAAGTTTTTGATAATGCGACATCATCTCTGCAGACAGGTATCCGTCTTTCGGATCAATAGGACCACCAAAAATATTCAGCTTCAAACCGCTTTTCACTAAAGATTGCTGCATGCTGTCAATATATTGGCGAATAAATGGCGCGGCGGTTGCGTAATAAGATTTTAAAAAACTATCCAAAATAATTTGCTCATCGAGTTCAGGATTCCACATCAGTTGGCAAATCATATAGCTGCGTAATAATGCCATTTCAGCGGCAGGCTCATCGTTTGCCTGCATAAACAGGGCGTTTACATGGTTGTCTCTATAGAATTTGATATTGGGTTTTAGCGTGAAAAGATTTGGAAAAGGATCAAAGTAATTGGTGAATTGAATATTATAATCCCAGATAAGAATATCTTTTGTAAGGGCGCCCCAATCCTTCAGGTCTTTCGAAAATGCCGGATCGGTTTCATACACCGGAGCCTGCCTGGTGCTCTCGATATTGCAAAGCATGATATTTACATTCGGCTCAATCCGGATGTTTTGAGGTGCCTTGCGCGAATACCAATAGGCCAATGTGGAAATAATTTTTTCCGGAAAAGCCCTGGCAACTTGATTTACAAAATAAACAATTGAGCCGCTTGGTACCTTTCCATATTTTTCGTTCAATGCCTTACAATTTTCGCAACGGCAATATTGATCATTATCATTCTGGCTAACCGACCAGTAGGTGGCAGCAGAATTCTCTGCAATCTTTTTTTTCAGACTCGCTATCAATATATCTGCAACTTCCTGGTTGGATAGGCACAATTGAGTTCCCGGCATTCTCACACCATTTATCAAAGAAAAATATTCCGGATGACTTTGGCCATATTGTTCAGGAGACACCAAAGTATTGAACGTGTGAACAAATAATCCCCAGTCGCTCCGCGATGAAAGTTTATTCCAGTCAGAATATTCCTGGTTACCCATCTGGCCGTATGAGGTGGTTCGGTAAGTGATGGGTGGATTGTAGGCATGGCTGGTTGTTCGGGGATTGCTGTTCTTTATGGAAGAAATAAATACATCATCCGGAGCAAGTTTTTTAAATCCTGATTGTTCCAAAAAATCGTACACGCCATAGAGCACGCCCTTTTTAGCGCCGCCTGAAATAATTAAATTTTTGCCGGCAGTTTTAAAGATATAACCATCTGCTGCTATGTTGGCAATATCCACTTTATTGGCTTTTGCAAAATTTGTTTTCCCAATATAAAATGCTTTACTGCCTGTATATTCATTCTCAGCTAATACAGAAATTTTTGAGGTACTTATTTTTGATAAATAGCGCTGAAGTTCTTGCGCCGCTTGTTTCTCTAAATCGCCGGCGTGCAAGGGAACCACAATTTGATAGCCTGATATTTTTAAGGCTGACACCCCATCATTGTATGCCCCGTCTTTAGAATTTGCATTCAGCAATCGTGGCAGAAGTGTTGTTCCTGCCACTAACAGCCCGGATTTTCTTAAAAACTCAAGCCTGTTGATTTCATTGGTTTTATTTGTGTGGTTCATCTCTGCAAATTTTTATGGGAACATTCATATTGTGGGATAATAATAAAGGTAAAAAACTAAACTTCAAAAATTGTATTCAAATATCGCCGAAGAAAATGCTTTTTTAGAACTTGCTTATAATGATTTCAGACCAATGCGGCCAAGGTAACTAACAGGATTTAAGGGATATTTATGAAGAAAGAAATACGGATCTTTTGCTGACTTATAAAGTGAGATTTATAATGGCGACATTGGATATAATGTATCAGCAAATAAAAAAACAGGTTATTTCTTTATTTACTATAGATGAAACCAGCCAACTCTCAGCCTGATATCCCCATAACCCCAATACAATTCATCGCCAAAAATAACATTTCATCCATCTTCTAATGTTCTTAACGTTCGAGCGAATCTAATTTTGACTGCATAAAAAATTTACTTCCAGGTTCTTCATTGCAGACAAGATTGTAATAATGTTTGAACATAGAAGCTAAAAACACGTTTATAAAAATCACTTTATGTCCATAAAAAAAATAATCAAGAGAACCGGAATTATTTTAGTATCTGTTGTTTTAGTGCTTGTGCTTGCCATTTATGCATGGTCAAGTGTAATATTGAACAAAAAATATGATGTTCCACTAACAGATATGCCCATTCCAACAGACTCTGCATCGGTTGCGGAAGGGGCAAGGCTTACACGCGTGGCGCATTGCGGTGATTGCCATAATGAAAACCTGGCGGGAAAAGTTTTCTCTGAAATTCCGCCAAGTCTTGCTACTCTTGTGGCGCCTAATTTAACAAAGGTAATTCCTTCCTACTCCAATGCAGAATTGATACGATTATTACGTTACGGAGTTAAAAAGAACGGCCATACTTTATACATTATGCCTTCATATATGTATCATGAATTAAAAGAAGAAAGCCTGGCAAAAATAATTGCACACCTTCGTACACTGAAGCAGCAGCCTAATACGCCCGGACTTCCCGACAAATCATCCTATGCATTGCTGGGGCGTTTCTTAATTACGCAGAATAAAGTGCCTGCTGTTGCCGACCTTATTCAACCCAATACCAAAGGGAGATATGTAGATTGTGATACTACCCCGGTTTCTTTTGGAAGATATCTGGCAGCAAGCAGTTGCTCTGCCTGTCATGGTCGTGAATTGAAAGGTGAAGAGCATCTTGGCCCGGATCTCATCATTGCAGCCTCTTATAGCAAACAAGACTTTTTTAAATTGATACGGACCGGTGTAGCATTGGGAAACCGCAAACTGGGTTTGATGTCTGAAGTCACCAAAAACTATCTGAGCTATATGAACGATAAGGAAATTGAAAGCATTTATAAATACCTGCAAACAAAGCCCACGCTTGCAAAAGCAAAATAGACAAGCTTAAGATTGACTTGTCTATTCTACTTTTTTATCAAACAGATAATATTAGAATGTTCATACAAATCATGTATCGCAACCAGCTCATGGAATTATTACGGCAATCGTTTGAGGTCTAAAAAGTTTTATTATTTTCGATTTCCCTAATTAAAGGAAATGAAAATAACTCAACTGATAGCAGCGCACTTGCAAGAAGCTTTTGAAGGAAACAACTGGTCGGACGTCAATGTTAAGGATACTCTTGACGGAATTACTTTCCGACAAGCCACCCACGTTACGAATGCATCGCCAAATACGATTGCAGCTCTATTGTATCACATGACGTTTTACAACAAGGCAATTAAGCAGCGATTGCAGGGGATTGAACCTGAGATAAGCGCGGCCAACGGGTTTGATTTGCAGCCGATTACTTCAGAGCACGATTGGGTGCAATTAAAAAAGAACGCTTTCGATACCGTTAACGAACTTGCTAGTGCAATTCGGGATTTTCCTGATGAAAGACTTCCCGAAGAAAGCCCCGTGGGAAAAGGATCTTTCTATAAAAAATTACAGGGTGTAATCGAGCACAATTATTATCACCTTGGCCAGATTGTAATTCTAAAAAACTTAATTAAAAAAAGTCAAGTGGATTGACAGTTACAAATACTGCTGGGCGTATAAGCATTATGTTTTGGAATCATTCACTGGTAAAAGCGTTCTCTTGTTGTAGAATAAAAATACCGTTTATTTATTCTTTTACTATAAAGATTCGGTTTTTAAGCAGTTCAATTTTTTTGATTACCATCGAGTAACGCGTAGGTTCATTTTTCCATTTTAAAAACAAATTGATGAATCAACTGCAAGCCGGTTTTTCCTCCGGAAGATATTTTTATTGATATTTCTTTAATGTTTGATTGCCCATGCTAACAAAAACTGAAACGACTTTTTCATTTTCACGGTTAAATCTGATAATAATTCCCGGACCTTCCAAATAAAAATTGTCTTTTGATTCTGCTGCTAAATTTACCTTGTCGCCTCCTGGTGCCAACACCACTAGTTTTTTATTTTCGATAAAAAATTTCAACTGGTCTTGCGCGCTTTGTCCATATGTTCCGACATATTGCTGTAATACATCTTCCGGAAGTTCAATGCGCTTCTTAACCGTCGGCATTTCAAAAGTTTCATTAAAAGCGATAGAGATAATATTTTTTATAAAATCCCGGGTATTCATATCCTGGAAGTTTGAAAGAAATATTATCGTTGTGTTCTCTTCCGGGAAAACCATGAGCATCGCTGCAAACCCCGGAATGCTGCCTGTATGGCCGATCATGTGATGCCCGTCCTGGATTCTGTTGATCCATCCCAGGCCATAGTTATCGAGTACGGGCGTGGTTGCTCTTGTGAACAAGCTGTCTCCCTGCTTTAATTTTTTCTTCACATATTTTGACCACGTGAAAAGGTCTGACGTTGTTGTAACTAATGCCCCTGCTCCCGATGCCGCAGCTACACTTTCATCATTTCCGATATTTACCCATTTATTATTATTGGGATCAAGCGTATAGCCTAAGGCTTTATCATCGGAAGTTCTTTTAAAAGAATCAATCGCCGAATGCAACATGCCAACAGGTTCAAACACTTTATTTCTAATAAGCGCCGGAAAGCTGGTACCTGAAATTTTCTGCGCGATATAGCTCAGCGCGAGATAATTAAAGTTGTTGTATTCAAACCTGCTACCTGGCTTGAAATGCGAGCTATCGGGATGGAAGCCTTCAACAAGTGCTGTGAGCGATGTAACGTTTGCAGGCGTAGTTCCGCTAATGCCTGAAGTGTGGCTAAGGAGATTTTTAATGGTTATACCGTCTGCCCACCTTGCACTGAAAATGTATTTTGAAACAGGATCGTTTAGCGATAGTTTGTTTTCCTTTATTAATTCCATTATCAGCATGGAAGTAAACATTTTTGTCAATGAACCCGCCCTGAATTCTGTATTGATCGTATTCAACTTCTTATCAGCAACATCTGCATAGCCATACGCTTTATCGAAAATAATTTCATCATTTTTTGCAATCAAAACCGCACCGCTGAACTTTTGCTGTTCGGTATTTGCAACTAAATATTTGTCAGCATTAGCAGGTATATCTTGTCCGTGCGCGACACAGCTTATCACGACAAACAGAAGTAATATTATTTTTTTCATCTTGAAAAATTTTGTAGAAATCGTTATGGAAAGCTGTTTAAGTTCAATCCGGATTGTTATCTGATTGATGTAGAAGTTTGGTTAATCATCAGGCGCGTTCTGTGCCCTGGGCCAGGTAAAAGGGAAAATCGTTTGGTGATTTCAAACCGCTTTCATAGGAACCCGCAGAAGAGGCTGCAGGGTCAAAATAAAATTCAACCCAATCCAACAAGTCCGAAGAACTGTTTGCCCCAACATATACCTTTCTGAAAACGTTGTTTAATTCGCTCTTTGCAGTTATCCGGTATTCTGTCGCCGGCACATCGTAAAAATAATAATTCGCATTACCATTCTGAACAGTGAAAGTCTTTACCACAACTGCTTTCGCTGGCGAACCGTCAAGATAAGTGGCGCCTTCAATGGGTGTAAGTGTAACAGTTACTTTAGTTCCTGCAAGAATTACAGGCACCACATCGTTATAGTTTACAATTCGAAGCGAAGCACCAAAATATCCGGAACCATTTTCAGCACTTGCGGGCCTGTCGGGAATGCGGCCATTGAGTTTCCACACAAAATCTTTTATCACGGATTTGCCATCTGTTGCAAATGCATCATAGTCGGCATCGCTTTTCATTGCGAGTCTGAGGTGATACGCTTTACCTTTGTATTCAACTTCTTTCCATGCATAAATTTTCCAGCCGCCAATAGAAGAAAGTTTCATTTTGTAACGGCCATCAGTGCCTGTGGTTGCATCCACGTGAATGTTGTCGCCCGTTGGATTTTCCGCCCTTACTTTTATTCCGGCAAGAGGTCTGTTTTGTGCATCGGCAGCAATGCCAGTCACAACATTTGCGTCGCCGCTGCCGCCTGTTGCGGGGTTATTTGCTGGCTTTTTACAGGACAAGATTGACAAGCCTGCAACGATTGCAACAGTGGAAATGAAGAAACGGATGGAGGAAAAATTTTTCATTTTACTTGTTCACTTTTTTTTAAGTAAAAAATTGTCGTTTATTAAAAATTTAGATTCATCCTGGTTAAGCAATAGAAAATCTTCTGACAGAGAAATTTCTTTTACGCTTTTGGATTTGATCAAATTCGGCCACAGTAAAATTCCTTTTCCTGCTTTTTTTGAAATTGTTGTCTACGGTTTCTTTTGTTATTACTAACAGGCTTTTTATTTCTTCTGGTATAAGATTTTCGAGAAGATTGTTTGATTGAAGTTTCATGACTTTTGTTTTTGGTGATTTTTTAAATAAATTTCTTTTTGTGTTGGTTATGCCACGTTAGTTTCTAATGATGTGCCAATTCTTAATAAAATGATTTTCAAACAATTAAAAAACTCTTGGTAAATTATGGCTGTTCGCTTTTGATACAGTGATTATCCGCTTATGAGACAAGCGAACAATTAAACTGATTGTATTAGGTAAACCTGCCGCACAGCAGGCAGATAAATAATGCGAAAGGTTAAATGAAATCGAAATGAAAATTTTTGGTACGGTGGATAGCAGGACTTGCAGCACAGTTGATTTATTTACAACCGGCGCCGGTAGCTCTTGTCAACAATAACGCTGGTTAACTTATCAATATCTGATATTAATTTTCTAATGAATGCCAATTGCGCTTTGCCTTCCCCTCTTTGTTCAATTTTAGCGGGTGGTTTAGTTTCCAAATCACGTTCAGGTGCATTTTGATTTTCAAGCTTCTCCAGATTTTCTTTCATACAATCAATTGAGGAATCTAAATAAGAAATTTCCATTTTTTCAACCGGCTTGTGAGCCATTAAATCTGAAGCAATGCTCGATATGTTGGATGACAAAAGATTATTCAATACCACAAATTCATAAATCTCATTTTTATGACGCTGCTTATTTTTCGGCTCGCTTTGCATGCGATGCAGCGCAGCTGCGATGTTAGCGTTGCTTACAAATACTTCTTTGCGCACCAGCTTGTAATCAAGCGAAGCAATTTTTTTCCCTTCCATGAGATCCCGCAGCTTTTGAAGAAAATGAATATTGGCTTTGAGAATGCCGGCCATATAATTTTGCAATTGAGACGATTCCCAAAGAGGAAAGATGAAGTAACTGCCCAACGCTGCCAGCGCTGAACCAATTGCAGTATCCATGAGCCTTTCGCTCGCAACATCCAGCGCTCCGATACCGAGAAAGTGAAAGAGGATCAAAACGTAGGGCGTGAGAAATAACACCATGATGATATAATTCAGGGTTTTAAATGTGTATGTACCCAACATAAAAAATACCAGCAGGCAAAAAATGATCACTTTGTCATGAATAAAATACAACAGCAATAATCCCAATATGCCGCCGCCTATTGTGCCCAATAGCCTGTCTGCATTCTTTTTTTTCGTAAGACTGAAGGCCGGCTTTAGTATAATTATAATTGTCATTAAAATCCAGTAGCTATGATGCCCGTGCAGAAAAAGCCGTGAAAGAATAAATCCCGCGGCACACGTAATCATCACCCGCAATGAATGCCTGAATATAGAAGAATCTAAAGTGAGGTTGTTTCTAAATACCTTCCAGCTAATTGGTTGATGCGATACAAACCTGCGATATTCCGCACGGCTCCTTAATTTCCTTTTTGTCAAAACTTCTTCGTCATAATAGCCGGACATATCTTTAATCTGATCGGCTAGGATTTGCATGCTTGAAAGCACTTTATGTCCAGTCGTCAAATCGCTTTCGTCGGAAAGAGACTCAATTCTTTGTTGCAAAAGTTTTATTTCTTTATCAGGTATTGCCTTATGTTTGAAAGCATTATTGGACTGAACGGCTTCAGCAATAAAGTTTAATTCTGAAGCAAGCTTTTTTAATATGAGGTTCACTTCTTCTAAAATGCCTGTGCCGGCAAATCTTTTTCTTAAATCTGCATAATCATAACCGGTAGCCATTATTTGTTCAAACATATCAACCAGGTCAACAAAAGTTAATACCAGTCTGCGTCCTGTTCGCGTTGATTCCCTTAGTAAAGCCCTGTTTTTAAACAATAATTCCCTTACTTCATTTTGTTTTTCGTTCACCACCACCTGCTGCTGAACCATTTTTTGATATAGCTGCTCCAGGTCTGAATCGATGTTATACATTTCTGCTTTTATAAAAAGGTAATCTGCAGTTTCGCGAATGCAATCGCCCACCGACCTTTGCGCAGGCCTGTATGGCGTAAGCCGAAAGAAAGCCAACGCCACCATCATATACCAAACGCCACCAGCCAGAATTAACAGGCTTTGTATAAAAACCTCGCTGGAAGGAATAATTTTTGTCATCTGCAGAATCATAATCAATAGCGCAGCGAAGCCTATTGATGTGGCGCGGTTTCCAAAAACCGAAAACATGGTAAACACAAAGGAGGAAAATAAAATGAGGACGCCTAAAGTAATTGCATTATGGTTTAAAAAACCTGTGAGAAGCGCGCTGATAAAAACAAACAGGTTACAAAACAGCATCCCGTATTGTTTATGCACCACCGGGCCAGGCCCATCGCTTATGCTGACGCATAATGCGCCCAAAGACAAGGCAAGTCCAATTTCTAATTCGCCTAACCAGGCAAATACCAGCGCAGGAATAATAATTTCCAGGGTGATGCGCACACCATCCGAAAGATATTGGCTGAAGAAAAAATATCGTATTTCGCGTGTTCTTTCCATGTATCGATTACAAAGAAAGAAAAATTTATGTGGCTTTTGGCAGTATCAATGTATTCAAAATAAAAAAACATACAATTTGCTGCTTTACTAAAGTAAAGCCCGCGAGTTAACCTTCTTTTCCGGTTAAGCAATAATTCATTGATAAAGGCCAGAGTTAAAAATGTTTTAGACAATAGAAGATCTCAGTTACTTTTCATTTCTACCCAAAAAATATCCGACCGAAATTCCTAAATAACGGTTACGGGCCAGTGGTGCAAACGCTCCGCTAACTGCGTCGGTAACAGCTAAACTGTAATTTATATTGACCAATGTCCCTGATTTAAATTCATAACCGCCTATCAAATTTAAACCCGTGTCGAAAGTTCTCGCATCATCGTTAAACTTATTCCCAAATTTTATTTTCTTGTTGAAATGTTTATTTCTTTTTGCACCAAACATTCCTCCAGCGATATAAGGACCGAGTCCTACCAAAAAATTACCATTGCCTGCGGCATTTTTATATAAAATATTTAAAGGAATTTCGAAATAAAACGTTTTTATAGAAACGGTATCCTGATAGTCGCTCCAATGTTTTGCGCCTTTGCCGCTCAAAAGAAATTGCGGTTGAAAATAAAGGTTAAACGACAATCTAAAATCTGTAACTAATCCAACATGAAATGAAGTGAGAAATGAGTTATTGACAGGTTCAAAATTTTTAGGCGCATGAAGTTTTGCAAAATTTATTCCGCCAATAATTCCGAGTTCAGATTGGCAATTGGCTTTGAGTTTGAAAGAGCATAGTAAAATACAAATCCAGAAAATCTTTTTCATAACATTAAATTTAAAGTGAATGAAAAATTGTTCTTATGTAGGAATAAAAAGATCAAAGGAAAGGTGATATATAATTGCTTTTCGTCTCGCTTTTCATATTGGGATCCTTTTTAAGGGTGAATTTTAGCCCAAAGGTTACATTATCCTTATCCATGAACAGATGTGAATTACTCAGGTTATCAGAAGATGTTAGCTGCAGAAAGAATTTAAAATCGGGCCAGCCCGCTGCAATCATGAAGGATGGTTCCCATAAAAGAGAAGAAGGATGAAGCGCTATTAAATCAACATTTTGCTTTTCTGTTTGATTCGTTTCGGGTGTGAGATTTGATTGCTTAATCTTTAAGTTCAATCCGCTAAATCTTGAACTTACTGCAAATTCAAATTTGCCGCTTTTTGAACTATATCCAATTGAAGGTTGAACAAAATATTTCGTCAGTTTAAATTTAGAAGTTTCTAAATTTCCATAAGTATGGTATTCTCCTCCTATACCAACTCCGCCATAGGCTTCAAAAATCCATACTTTTTTTCTTGAGAAGGGTTTATAATATCCCACACCGGCTTCAATAAAACTTCCCTTTCCGGATTCCTCGTGAGAAGCCCCGGTGCGATAACTATCCTCTACATCTTCTGTTTTTCCTGCAAAAAAGGAATTTACCATAACGCCTATATTCCTGCTTGCCGAATAAGCCATTTGGATATCTCCACTTTTGTAATCATCTCCGCCATATCCGGCCTTAAATTTGAAATTATTTTTTTCTTTAAACAAAGGAATATTTGCAGAATTTGGTGCATAATAATAATGAGTGCATCCTGCCAATAGAGACAAAGCGGAAGCCACGAAGACCGTTAAAATTGTCTTTTTCATGATGATTTAATTTAATTGTTATTTAATCTATGGATGATTAATAAAAGCTGCTTTTATTTAATAATTGCTGAATGGGTAACTAGAGTATCGTTGTCATTTGCCATTTTAACCACGGCTGTTTTCATAGCTTCGAAGTTTTCTTTATTTCTTTTGATATTGAATTTCCTTTTGTGCGACCCGAGCAGTCCCCCAATTAGAGTTCCTGGTATTGCTCCGAGTACTCCTAAAATAATTATGGCGCCAGCTCCAACAAATGAGTCACCATTTGATAGTATAACTGCCATTAATGCTCCTGCGCCAAAGCCCGTCAATGCACCGCTGGCAAAACCTTTGCCCACACTTCCATATTTCCCGATGCCTAATGTTTCTATATTTTGGTAATAATATGTTTTATAGGGGGAGCCTTCTCTTAACGAACTTAAGAGTCCAACGCGTTTGTGAGCGATTTGTAATGCGGAATCATTTATGCCGGCTAAATACCCAAAATCCGACTTTTTCCCATTTTTTAATTGTACAAGAAAGGTTTTGGCTGTGTCTGGCTCTTTCGTCAATGGGACGGATTGGCTTTTGGCTAAAAGGAATGCACACATTAATATGCATGAGGCCAACATTTTGCGTTTCATGATTTTTTATTTTTAAAGTTTTTAGAATGTTTTCAGATGAAGGGCCACTTTATGTTATTGCAGAAGTTTTGTTTCTTTCCTCAACACAAAATGGATTGTAAATAAAACACGCTCTACATCTACCTGCGTGCATCTTCCTTTTTTGTAATTGAAGTAACTATAATTGTTACCAGGCAACCTAAGCCTGTACCTGTTTGCAGCTACTTTTTTTATATCCAGAAATTGTTGGAATTGATTTGAATATACTTTTGTATCCATGCCCGGACAACCGCAATATAATTGCACGGTATTGTATGTGACGGGTGCCTGATAATTGAAATCCAAATGGCCATTGTCAACAATATTCATATATTGCCCTGCTTTCTTTGCCTCCACGCGTGTTTCTCTGCCATTTTCATTTTTATAGTAAAAAGAATAAACCATTACTCCATCTTCAAAAACTACTTTTTCAGTTATGTTGCTGGTGTACTGAAAAGCAAGCCACGTTGTTTTTACGGTTGATTTCAGTTCGAGCAAAAGCATATTTCCCTTGTTTTTTTCTGACACATTTACAAAGCCTATTACGTTTCCGTTTTTGATAACATCATACTGAAATACTTTTTCCTGTGCGGGCGAATAAAAGTGCGCACAAAGCAGAAGCGCTGAAATCAACACCTCCTTTTTTAAAACGGATTCCTTTTTTATTTTTTTTCCAAAATATAAATCAACCACTTTTGGAGAAATGGTATCCTGCTTTTGAGGAGCTGTGCCAAAAAGATCATCCCACCAGGTGATACTTATTCCAAAACATTTTTGTGGATATCTGCAATGATGATAAATATGATAGCGAACTTTTTTTGCAAAAATTTTTTGTGAAAACTTCTGATGCAATATCCAATGTGTGAGATTATAGATGGTAAATCCGCAAACAAATCCGACAATTATCGTAAAGTAATCATGCAGCCATATCGAAAAGAAAATCAGAATAAGAGAACCGGCAATCAATATAAACCGGGTGGTAGTACTAAGCCTTATTTCAGTTGGATGTTGATGATGATGCATGTGACTGAAAGTATCTTTTTTGGAATTGGCACTATTTATCGGTTTACTGTGGCAAACAAACCTGTGAAACATATATTCGACGAACGTCCACGAAAACCAGCCCAGAAAAAAAAGGTAGCCATATACAATCTGCCAGGAAAAATTTTGTTTCAGATTTCCGGCAATTAAAAGCAAACCGATAATAAGGAGGAAAATGATTACACATTCTACCGGGTCATTTATGCTTTTTCTCTTACTTGTAAAAACTTTCATAAGAAATTTTTGTAGTTGAAAAATTATTTTTTTCTCCATTGCACAAGTCTTTGAACTTAATCTGCTTTAATTCTGTTTGCAATTGTTTCGCAGTTTTAGTAGAGCCGTCATGGCTCCATCCCGGTGGTTTAATGAAATAGCAAACTTTATCTTTTATCCTGTGTGTTTTTCTTACATCTGCGAATATTCTTCTCCATCCGTGAAAGGCAATCGTAACAGGGTTAAAAGATTTGAAGTGATCGCTAAGGCCATATTGAGGTTTAAATAGCTCTTCCTGGAAGGTGCCAAATAATTTATCCCAGATAATTAAGGTGCCGCCGTTATTTTTATCAAGGTATTCGATATCACAGCCATGATGCACTCTGTGATGAGAAGGTGTGTTAAAAAATGCTTCGAACCAATTTGGTAATTTAGTAATGGTTTCAGTATGTAACCAAAACTGATACAATACACTTATTGATTTCATATACAGCACCATTTCAGGTTTAATACCAATCAACGGAATCCAACACCAAAATAAAAAGTTGCCGGTAAAATCTGCCGTCCACGGTACTCTGATACCAACTGCGAAAGTAAATTTTTGCGAAGAATGATGTACCTGGTGAGACGCCCATAAAAATCTGATTGAGTGGCTTGCGCGGTGAAACCAATAGAACGAGAAATCATCAGCAAAAAAACAAATTACCCATACAAAAAAATAAAGGTGAGGCATATTAAAAAGCCTGTGAGCGTATAGCAGCGTATATAGATACAGTATAAAGCCATTGGTAATGGCGGCAATCGGCGTGCGGCCTAGCATAATGCCCACACTGGAAAGAACATCTTTAATGTCAAAATCATGTTCTTTGATCATTAATAAACTTTCTGCGGCAATTAAAATTGCCATTGCAGGAGCCGCATGATAAATAACAGGATCTATGTGCATTGGAATCTGTTTTAGCTTTATTAGAATTGCTAACTAAAATTATTACCGCGCAGATGCGATACCTAATTGATTCCTGAAGTGGACACTTCATTCAAAGTAAAAAGTATCTGATTGGAAAAAAGCGTGAAACTATTTTGAAGAATTTAGAAAAATAGTCAATATGTTATTACTTTTTTGCGAAATTTACTAAACATAATCTCGCCCTTTCCGAAAATTTACTAAATCTTTTTTTATGGAAGGGGAAAGTGTGCAACAAATTTTCTTTAAGCATATCAAAAGTCTGCTGCCGGTAAATGTTTCTTTTGCGGAGACAATTGCTGATGTGCTCAATGTGAGCAACGACAGTGCTTACAGGCGGATAAGAGGTGAAACCCACATTTCGCTTGATGAAATAAAAAAGCTTTGCGAAGAGTTCAAAATTTCCCTGGACAACCTGCTTCACCTGAATTCCAATTCATTTGTTTTTGTAAGTACCCTTACCAATAATACAGATTTTAATTACAGGGAATGGCTGCTATCAGTGGTGCAGGTAATAAAAAGGGTGAAAACTTTCAACCCATGTGCGATGACCTATCTGGCTAAAGAATTTCCGTTTTTTTACTATTTTTTAATCCCCGAAATTGCTGCATTCAAATCTTTTTTCTTTATGAAATCAATCCTGTTTTATGATGAATGGAAAGGAGCGAAATTTTCTGTAAATGACGACTACAACGAATATCATGAAATCTGGAAAGAACTCTTTGACACTTTTATTGATATCCCCAGTACAGAAATCTGGAATGTTGAAAATATAACGAGCACCCTACGGCAAATTGAATTTTACCATGCAACCGGTGTGTTCAAATCTAACAATGATGTTAGTTGCCTTTTCGATAAATTATTTGAAATGCTGAATCACATTCAGTTACAGGCTGAGTTTGGCGTTAAACTTCACCTGAATCAAAAGCCTACAGAATTTTCCGGGGCGGTATATAATCTTTACGTTAATGAACTCATTTTGGGAGATAATATGCAGGTAATGCAATTGGGCAACCAATACTATACTTATCTGAATCATACGGTATTGAACTACATGATGACCACCAATGAAAGATTTAACAGATATATGAAAAGATCAATGGATGTGATAGCGCAAAAATCAATTCCGATAAGCAAGGTAAATGAAAAGGAAAGATTGATCTTTTTTAATACGCTGCGCACCAAACTCGAAAATGCAAGGAGAAAAATACTTGGTTAAAAATATTATGGTAATATTAATTTTCTTCGTGGCGCACTGGTATGCTTCTTACTTTTTGCAGGCTTTTTTTCATCAGCACAAATTAAAAATCCTCCGCTGGAAAGAAATGTAAAAAAAATTTCACTTGGAAATGGTTGGCTAATATGGAAACGATAATGATGAAATTTGTTGCTTTACTACGCGCCGGAGGCTTACGAATTAATTAAGGACAGTTCCTTCTTTTTCGGTTTTAATATCTTTCTGCTCTTTAATTTTTAACCAGCCGCCTGAGACATTTCTTAAATTGTGATATCCTTGTTGCTTTAGCAACGAGGCGGCTATCACGCTCCTGTAGCCGCTTTGACAATGTATATATAAATTTTGGTCTTCTTCCAGTTGTGCAATTTGGGCAACATCAATCATATCATTTAAGGGAATATTGATCGCATTCTCTACGTGGCCTTCAGCAAATTCATTCATTCTTCGTACATCCACCACCGTTAGCCGGCTATCAAAAGGAATATCCATCGCCAGTTCATCCGCGTCCACACTTATTACCAGGTCAATATCTTCTCCCGCATTCTTCCACGTTTCAAAGCCTCCGCGGAGATATCCTGCCACATTTTCAAAACCTACACGCGCCAGCCGTATTACAGTTTCCTCTTCTTTGCCCTCTTCAGTAATCAGCAACATGGGTTTGTCAAATGGCAAAATAATTCCCGCCCATTCAGCAAATCTTCCTTTCAGCCCGATAAACAGCGAACCGGGAATAAATCCATTTGTAAAATCCTCTGCGTTTCTCGTATCAAGCACGATTGCATTGCCATTTATTTTTTCCTTAAACTCTTCCAAGGTCAATGGCCGCAAACTTTTTGATTTGATATTATCAAGATTGGAATATCCTTCTTTATTAATTTTTGCATTGATGGAAAAATAGGGTGGCGGCTCAGAAAGATCGCTGGTAACCGATTTTATAAAGTCCTCTTTAGATTGAAGCTGCATGGCGTAATTCGTCTGCCTTTCATTGCCGATCGTGCTCTGTGTTTGCGGCCCTATATTTTTGCCGCAACTGCTTCCTGGCCCATGGGCAGGATAAACAATGATATCATCCTGCAGCGGCATGAGCTTATTTTGAATAGAATCAAAAAGAATCGATGCCAGCTTTTCTTTCGAAAGGTTTCCGCTGCTTAGGTCAGGCCGGCCTACATCGCCTACAAACAAGGTGTCGCCTGTAAAAATACAATACGGTTTCCCCTGTTCATTTTTCAATAAGTAACAGGTAGATTCTATCGTATGGCCTGGAGTATGCACGGCTTCAACGGATATATTTCCGATTTTAAATTCTTCGCCATCTTTAGCCATGTGAAAAGAAAAGTTCGCTTTGGTAGACGGCCCGAATATGATGGTTGCATTTGTTTGGTTAGCCAGCTCCAAATGGCCGCTGATAAAATCAGCATGGAAATGTGTTTCGAAAATATATTTAATAACAGAATTGTTGTCCCTTGCAATTTGCAAATAAAAATCCGGATCCCTTATCGGATCAATGACAGCCGCTTCACCGTTACTTGAAATAAAATAAGACGCTTCGCTTAAGCAATCTGTATAAATCTGTTGTATGTACATGAATATTGATTTAAAATAAATCAGCCATATTTATTTTAAATCAATAAATATGGCTGAAAATTTCTTTAAAGCTCACTAATCCTCAAATAAAATTATTGGAATTATCCTACCAGGT
This sequence comes from Hanamia caeni, assembly GCF_003721595.1. Lineage (GTDB taxonomy): Bacteria > Bacteroidota > Bacteroidia > Chitinophagales > Chitinophagaceae > Ginsengibacter > Ginsengibacter caeni. The sequence continues at coordinate 181,347 of NZ_RJJR01000009.1, read as the reverse complement.
CTTTCACGAACTTATTGATATCTCCAATACGTTCTTCATTAATAGTATAAAAAATAAATTTACCTTCTCTGACAGTATTTACGATATCGGCTTTTCTTAAAATAGCCAAATGCTGTGAAGCAACTGATTGTTCGAGGCGTAATTTTACATAAAGCTCGGTAACTGTTATTCTTTTTTGTTCGTCAATGGTTTTGAGAATTTGTTGCCTGAGTTTATGATTAAGGGCTCTTAGTACCAGAGCAGCCTTTTTAATTTTTAAATAATCCATGTTTTTCAGAGCATCGCTTTCATTAGTATGCTCAAGCCGGCTGGTTTCGTGACTTTGCGCTGTGAGTGTCATTTCTTATTAGATTTTAATTAATTAATGGTTTTCAACAGAATTAAATTTCTCTGGGCAAAGGTACGCATTGTAAATAGATATAGTTTGTAACGAAATATTAAAAAAACTTTATAATTTAAACGATTTTGGCCTTTGTATAAAAATCTTTAACATATAACGGCTTTGCATTTATTATGTTTTCGAATGCATTTTTTTTAAATTTATTCCAGCCAAAAGCAGCAAGCGCTTCAGAAGTTATATCTGATAAAATCCAATGCAGATTCAAATACGAATTTTCTGCAATTTCATTAAATTTTTTGGCGCCGCTTCCAAAGTAAAATAATGGAGAATTTTTGGCTATGTTTTCAAAAGAATGTTCATTTAAAATGAGCGCTGAAGGAGGCGTTATTTCTGCCAAGTTATAATCGTAAACAGCGCTGTACACTTCCATTCTTCTAGCGTCGATCATCGGACAAAACAGCGCCTTTTCATTATCACCATGCTGCCTGATGGCCGAAAAGGTCATTAATTCCAAGGCGTTGTACATCATCATTGGAATTCCGAGCGCATAGCATAATCCTTTTGTGGTGGCTAATCCTATCCGGATTCCCGTGTAAGACCCCGGGCCGCCGGTAACGCCGATTGACTTTAAACTGGAAACCGGAATATTGGTTTCCTGAAGAAGCTTTTGGATAGATAAATGCAGAAACCCGGCGTGCTGGTTTTGTGTTTCATTTTCCATAGCGCTTAACACGTGGTCTTCATCACAAATATTTACAATGGCTTTATTTTCTGTGGTGTGGATGTTTAAAATGTAGTTCATTATTCTTCTCTTTCTTTTATTTGCCCGTATAGTTTTTCTAATGCAGGCGAAGGTTTATATCGTTCTTCTTTTAAAGCTAGTTTTTTTAACAGCAGGTAAATATTTTGTATGCCTATCTTTTCTGCCCATTCAAACGGGCCCCACGGATAGTTGGTGCCCAATTTCATCGCTCTGTCAATTTCTTCCATATTACTGATTTCTTCTTCAAAGGCGTAAAAGGCTTCGTTGATAACCATGCTTATCACTCTTGCCGCCACAAAACCCGGCTCATCTTTAACAACAATTGCCAAGCGGTTAAGCTCTCTGAAAATTGGTTCAATATTATTTTCTGAATGGGCAGCTACTTCCCATAATGGCCTTGAGAGAAAACCTGGCCACGCATTAATGCGGCCTACATTTTGGGGAAGGTCAAATTCTGATAAGCATTTAAAGACGCTGTTAATAAAAACCGGTTTTTGCTGAAATATTTTTATATCAATTTCCTCAACGTCAGACAAAATAAAGAACGCGTCAAAATTTGTAAGGCTTTCGATACCAGGGAGCGCATCAGTAAAAATAACTGTGTTTTTTTCGCTGGCCGGAAGGGTCAAAATTTCGCCCTTCTGCGTATCGTCGCCGATTATCAAAATATTCATTCCCTGTTTTTTGCAAAAATAGGTTTGTTAGTTGATGGAAAGTTTTGCAACTTTAAACTCTTTTCAAAAACAAATTTATGAGTAAAGAAATCATTAAGAGCGGGCAAGCGCCTGAACCTATTGGCCCATACAGCCAGGCAGTAAAGGCAGGCGGATTTTTATTTTTATCCGGCCAGATAGCGCTGGTGCCCGGCACTTCAGAATTGAAAACTACAGGCGTTACTGAAGAAACAAGGCAGGTGATGGAAAATTTAAAAGCGGTTTTGACAGAAGCCGGCTCAGATTTTAGTGACGTGGTAAAAACCTCTATTTTCTTAAAAGACATGAACTCTTTTGCCGAAGTAAACGCTGAATATGGAAAATATTTTGAAAAAGACTTTCCTGCCAGGGAAACTGTGGCCGTGAAAACCTTACCCAAAGATGTAAATGTTGAAATCAGTATGATTGCTTACATAGAGTAAAGCAGCCCCCGCCTAACCGAACCAGTCGGGCAGCACATAACCCGGTTTCGTATTTTACACATGAATATTTCTTAAAAATTTCGAGAAAAATTTAAATACTAGCATTTGACCAGGCAGGTAATTATTACAGCGAAAACACATAGCATTTTAACAGAAACTCTGCAAAAGAAAGGCTATTCTGTTCTTATTTCAGAAAAAATAACTTACGATGAATTGGTCTCCATCATCAGCCAGGCAGAAGGTTTGATAGTAACCACAAGAATGCCAATTGACAAACCCATGTTGGAAAGAGCCACCCGGTTAAAATGGATTGGGAGATTAGGCAGCGGCATGGAACTTATCGATGTGGAATACGCAGAATCTAAAGGAATTTTATGTGTGAGCAGCCCCGAAGGTAATAGGAATGCGGTGGCAGAACATGAAATGGGCTTATTACTTAATCTTACCAATAAAATTTTATCAAGCTCCGAAGAAATAAAAGATGGCAAATGGATAAGAGATGCCAACCGCGGCACCGAGCTTGAAGGAAAAACGATAGGCATTATCGGCTTCGGAAATACGGGCTCGTCTTTTGCGAAATTGCTGGGTTGCTTTGATGTCACCGTGCTGGCTTACGATAAATATAAATTTGGATTTAGCAAGGGATATGTGAAGGAAGCAAATTTCGAGCAGGTTTGCCGGTATGCGGATGTAATAAGCTTCCATGTGCCACTCACCGAAGAAACCCGCCACATGGCAAATGAAAGTTTTTTCAATTCGCTTGAAAGGTCGCCATTCTTTCTTTCCACCTGTCGCGGTAAAGTGACGGATACAGCGGCATTGATAAACGCATTGAAGGCCAAAAAGATTGCAGGCGCAGGCCTCGATGTATTGGAAAACGAAAAGCTGGATACTTATACAAAAGAAGAAAGCCACAAATTGAACTGGCTATTGGCTCAGACGAATGTAATTATTACACCTCATATTGCTGGCTATTCGCATGAAGCATTTTACAAAATGGCTACAGTATTACTCGAAAAATTAGGCTTGAAATAGAATCTATTCTTTCTTATATTTGTAAACATACAACGTCTTAGTCATTCTGGGGCGTTGTATTTTTTTTCACAACACGTATGGTTATTAAAAATTAAAATAGGGTTTATGAGCCAGGTAAATTATGTAACTAAAGATACTTTTGAGCACATGCAGGCAGAATTGCAGCACATGAAATCAGTGGACAGGCCCGCAGCATCCAGGGCCATAGGTGAGGCCCGCGAAAAGGGAGATTTAAAAGAAAACGCAGAATATGATGCTGCCAAAGAAGCGCAGGGAATATTAGAGGCAAAAATCAAACAGTTGGAAACGGTGATTGCCACCGCAAAAATAGTAGATGAAAGCACAATTGACACCAGTAGGGTTTCAATACTGACCACAGTTACCCTTACAAATATTGATACAAAAAAACAGGTAAGCTACCAGATAGTATCTGAAAAAGAAGCTAATCTCAAAGAAAAAAAGATTTCTGCCAGTTCACCCATTGGGAGCGGGCTGCTGGGCAAAACCGTAGGAGAGGTGGCTGAAATAAAAGTGCCTGCGGGGCTTATCAAATTCAGGATTGATGAAATTACGGCGTAACCGCCCAAGCGTAATGCAAAAAGCAAAAGGCTTAATGCAAAAAGCTAAAGCAATTCCACTTCAAAAAAATTAAAGCTAATGACCATTTTCAGTAAAATAATTAAAGGAGAAATTCCATCCTATAAGATTGCAGAAAATGACAAATTTTTTGCATTCCTTGATATTAATCCATTGGTAGAAGGGCATACGCTTGTAATTCCAAAAATAGAAGTTGATAAATTTCTCGATATGCCCGATGATTACCTTTCGGAAGTCTTGCTTTTTGCCAAGCCCATTGCTACGGCTATCGAAAAATCTTTTCCCTGCCAGCGTTGTGGATTAAGTGTTGTAGGCCTTGAGGTGCCTCATGCGCATTTACATCTCATTCCGTTAAATAATATGAACGATATTAATTTTACAAGAAAAAAACTTTCTCCAACAAAAGAAGAGTTGAAAAGAGCACAGCAAAAAATTTTGGATGCTCTAAAGTAGCCAGTAAAGCAGGAAATATCCGGTTTTTTTATTTTATCCTTCCGGGATTTTGTACTAAAAATTCTTTCCATCCATTCACTTTGGGCGTTTTATTTTTCAGTAGCGAATTGCCCTGGAAATGGTGGCATACAGCAACAGCAAGCGCATCGGTAGCGTCAAAATATTGGGGATCTTCATTAAATGCAATAAGCCTTTGCAGCATTTTCAATACCTGCAGTTTGTCGGCGTTTCCATTTCCTGTAATAGATTGTTTCACTTTTCTCGGCGAATATTCAGTTACAGGAATACCTGCCTGCATGGCAGCGGCAATAGCTACGCCCTGTGCACGCCCAAGCTTAAGCATGCTTTGTACATTTTTTCCAAAGAAAGGCGCTTCAATTGCAAACTCATGCGGCCTGAATTCAGTTAACAAACCGCAAACTTTTTGATGGATAATTTGCAGTCTTTCATACGCATCTTTTTTCGCAGAAAGCTTTAGCACATCCATGATGATGAGTGTGATTCCGGATGCCGAAATCTCTATCACTCCAAAACCCATAAAGAGTGTTCCAGGGTCAATTCCTAAAATGATTTTTGAATTTGTATTCAATTGAAGATTATTTTTACCACTCTGAGAGATTGTAAAATAAGGCAAAATTTTGGTATTCCCGTTTCATGGTTCGCAACAGAAAACTCAAAATAATTATAAGGTACGTTGTAGGCCCGCTTTTGGGCGCCTGGTTATTTTATTCGCTATACCAGCAGATGAGGAATCAGCCGCACCTCCGCGAATCGCTGTTACTGATGAAAGAGGCACCTTTCGGAAAATCTTCCTGGAAGTTCTGGCTCGTTATCCTGCTTGCTTTGGTGAACTGGGGTATCGAGGCCAGGAAATGGCAGGTTTTATTAAAACCTTTACAAGCCATCGGTTTTTTTCGGGCATACAGGTCGGTGCTAAGCGGCCTCGCGCTTTCTTTAAATACGCCTAACAGAATGGGAGAATATGGTGGCCGCATATTGTATGTAAAAGAGGGAAGCCGTTTAAAAGCAATTTCCCTGTCCATTGCAGGAAGTATCAGCCAGCTAATAATTACGTTAGCTTTAGGCTGCGGGGGATTAGTATATCTTATCTATTTCAGCAAACTGCAGACAGAATATGTGATGGGATTATCTTTATATTGGATTAAATTTTTGCTTTTAATTTCCGGTATTATCACAGGGCTTCTCATCCTGTTTTTTTTCAGACTTTCCTGGCTCATTAGGCTGTTAGAGAAAATTCCGTACTGTTTACGGTTTGTAAAATACCTTAACGTTTTAGAACAGTTTACTGCTAAATTATTGTTAAGGCTACTTTCACTTTCTTTCTTTCGGTATCTTGTTTTCGTCCTACAATATATATTGCTTCTGCAGCTACTGCATGTTGAAATATTTTGGTTTGATTGTTTCTGGATTATAAGCATACTTTTTTTGGTGTTGGCTATTGTTCCTTCATTTGCTATTGCTGATTTAGGTATTCGCGGAAAATTCAGCACTGCCTTGTTAAGCTTATATAGCGCAAACATTGTTGGCATTTTAGGCACTACATTTGGTATTTGGTGTATAAATTTATTTATCCCTGCTTTTGCAGGAAGCATTTTAATCCTGGGAATAAAATTGTTTAAAGAAAAATAATTACAAGTTTGAAAGCTATAGTATCACTTTTATTTTTATTGTTTTCGTCAGCACAACAACCAGACGCTCCTTTTTGCGGCATTAAGAATACGGCATTTAAAGATGGGGAAGAAGTAACCATGAGGGTATATTACACCACTCTTGGCTTGTATGTAGGAGCCGGCGAAGCAAAATTTTCAATTAATCTTGAAAAGTTCAATGGCGTTCCGGTTTACCATTGCGTTGGTGTGGGAAACACGTATTCATTTTTTGACAATTTTTACAAAGTACGCGACAGGTACGAAACCTACATCGACACGGCCACCATGCTTCCTGTAAAGTTTATCAGAAATGTAAATGAAGGCGGTTCTAAAATTTATAATAATGTAACCTTCAATCATAAGGCAGGAACAGCTGTAAGTACCCACGGACTTTTTAAAGTTACTTCCTGCATACAGGATGTAATCAGCTCTGTTTATTATGCGAGGAATATCAATTTTGACCGTTACAAGGTCGGTGACAAGATTCCTTTTGATATGTTTCTCGATGATGAGATTTATCATTTGTATCTGCGGTATGAAGGGAAAGAAACTGTTAAAACAAAATATGGAAAATTCCGCGCGATAAAATTTAAGCCCTTGCTTATTAAGGGAAGCATTTTTGAAGGCGGCGAAAAAATGAATGTATGGGTAAGCGACGACCCTAATCATTTATTGTTAAGAGCAGAAAGCCCGATATCCGTGGGCTCTGTAAAAGTAGATATGATGAGTTATAAAAATTTGCGTTATCCACTGACTTCGCTCATAAAAAAATAAGGAACAGCTCAGCCGCTTCTTTTTCTATCCTCCCTGTTTTTTACAATAAAAAGTATCAGCAGAATGATGCCCACAAGGAGATAAGTTATGGATAATACCAGGTTTTCCCCGGAGGTTAAAACTACTTTGTTGAATTGTTCTTTTATAAAAAAATAAGCAATCGTAATGAAGCAGATAAGGAGCAAAACAAAAAGGAGCCTTCTCATATTTTTAATTTTCCAAAATATTTTCCAGCTTAAAAGTTTGTTTACTACGTATACCCCTGTCCGTTAGCTCAAGGTTGCAACATTCGATTTCCGGATCATGCTCAAAAAATAAAATAAAATCACGACCCAGCGCCTCTTCAAGGAAGATCTTTTTTTCTACCAATGTCTGCAGCGGCCTGGTGTCGTAGGCCATTACGTAAGGGATTGGAATATGAGCAACGGACGGGAAAAGATCTGCCACATAGATAATGGTTTTGTTCTTATAACTAATCTCCGGAAGCATCATTGATTCGGTGTGCCCATTTACAAACCTCAATTTTATATTTTTGGAAAAAGGGATTCCTTCAATATGTTCTACAAATTTTAACTTGCCGCTTCCCTGGATGGGTAAAATATTTTCTTTCAGGAAGCTGGCTTTCTCACGGTCATTAGGCTCTGTAGCCCATTTCCAGTGGCTTTCGTTGCTCCAGTAAGTTGCATTCTTAAATGCAGGGACTAAATTATTATTTTCTTTAATGATGGCTCCGCCGCAATGGTCAAAATGCAGGTGCGTCAATAATACATCAGTGATGTCTTCTCTGGAGTATCCATATTTTGCTAAAGATTTGTCTAACGTGTCATCGCCGTTCAGATAATAATATCCGAAAAACTTTTCGCTTTGCTTGTCGCCCATGCCTGTATCAATAAGGATAACTCTTCCTTCATCTTCGATGAGCATGCAGCGCATAGCCCAGTTGCACATATTGTTTTCATCAGGCGGGTTTAATTTCTGCCACATACTTTTAGGAACAACGCCAAACATCGCTCCTCCGTCAAGCTTGAAATGACCGGCATTGATGGGATAGATTTTCATGGTGATTACTGTTGAGGCTGCTGTTCAGGAATTAGATAACTGAACGCGTCGGTTTTCTTTCTTTTGCCTGTGCAGTGCCGAAATTAAAGCAAATAACCCAATTGTAAAAAAGGCTACCAGCGAAAGTACGGAATCACGCATCGTGCCCGTGATTTCTTCAATATATCCAAAAGCAGTTAGGCCAATGACGATAGCAATTTTTTCAGTCACATCATAAAAACTAAAAAAAGAAGCGGTGTCGACGGTTTCAGGCATTAACTTAGAATAGGTAGACCTGCTTAAAGATTGAATGCCTCCCATTACGAGCCCAACGGCAATTGCGAGAATATAAAAATGAATAGCTGTTTCCATATAATAGCCTGCAATGCAAATGCCTACCCAAAAAATTACCACGCCAATCAGCGCCTGCAGATTGCCATATTTGCCCGAAAGCTTAGCAATAAGTATTGCACCCGGAATGGCAACCAACTGGATAAGCACAATCGTTACAATAAGATTGGTTGAAGGAAGATTTAAAACTTTACTTCCAAAGTTAGTGGCGGCCAGCATCACCGTCTGCACACCCATGTTGTAAAAAAAGAACGCAACCAAAAATCTTTTTAAAACCGGCATTTTTATCATCTGGGAAAAAACTTTTTTCAGTTCTAAAAATCCACCAGATATAAAGTTTGTTTTTTGCCCTTTTTTTTCTGATTGAAAACTTTTGGGAAGGCGATTGAAAGTGATTTGCGCAAAGCCTATCCACCAGATGCCGACCAGTAAAAACGTCCACCTGACCGCATCGCCGGCGCTGCGCAAAAAAGGAATTTTATCCCAAAACAATACTAATGCAAATCCAATCAGTTGCATTAACACGCTTCCTATATATCCGTAAGAAAATCCTTTGGCACTTACAGCATCGCGGTCAGCTTCTGATGCTATTTCAGGAAGATATGAGTTGTAAAAAACAAGGCTGCTGTAAAACCCAAAGGCGGCCAGCATCATGCAGATGACTCCTAAATTGAAATATTCAGGCGTAAAAAAATAAAGACAACTGCACGCTACGGCACCTAGGGTACAAAAGGCCTGCATAAATATTTTTTTGTTCCCCTTATAATCAGAAATGGAAGAAAGAATGGGCAATGTGACCGCCACAATCAGATAGGTAAATGCAAGGGCATAATTGTATAATGCGGTGTTTACATATGTTCTGCCCCAAAAATGGACCTGGCCGTTAAAAGGCGCCACCTTCGTCATCTCAGTATAATAAATCGGGAAAAACGTTGTGGTGATAACCAGGTTATAAACCGAATTGGCCCAATCATACATGGCCCAGCCGTTGATAACCTTTTTGGACGCAGTCTGCATTTAAGGTTGATATAATTTCAAATAAAAAAAATATTTACCGGTAAAATAAATATTTTTTTTTCAAAACTGCCTACTCTTATTTTATTAATAAAGAAACAGAATCAAATTCTATTCAACAGAAAATTTTAAATTATTGGATTACGCCACAACCAATTCTTTCACCTGAATTGCCTGAGGGCTGCGACACGAAATCATCCTCACCTCCGTGGACAATAATAGTTTTATTTAAAATGTTTGTAGACGAATCGCCACCGAGGGACCATAGATCAGTTTCCAAATCAAGGCTGCCATTTCCTTTCATGTCTAATTTTACATTGCCTATATCGCCTGAATGAAAACTATTGCTGCCCCATTTGCCATGTTGTGCATTGGTAGGATTCCAGTGGCCACCTGCAGCTTTGCCCATGTCGCCGCAATCGGCATGTTCATGTATATGCACAGCAACGCTTTTGCCCGCTTTAGACGGGATAAACAATTGTAAATTCATTTTTACTTTGTTCCCTGCTTCCGCATCAAACACTGCTTTGCCGGTCAATGCCGTATCGGGATAGATAGCCTGTAAGGTGGCTTCAGCGTGTTGTTGTGTAGCAACTTTTGTATTTGCAGAAGTGGAGTCGTTCGCAGCGTCGGAAGTGGACGTCGACTTACTATTGTTACTGTTGCAGGAAATGAAGGCAAAGAGGATTACCATAAACATGCCTGCTATACGGGTTTGCATCGTTTGTTTCATTTTACATCTATTTTTTTATGATCGAATAATTTTATCGCAGAAATTCTGCTTTAAAAATCAATTATCCCTCATAAATGATGCCTCTTTTAGATTTGCATATATGGGCTACCGGGTTTGCAACACAATGAACAAACATTTAAGGCTGTTTTTTTATTTTGTAAAATAACCGCGGTGATGCTATTTATCAATGTAACCGGTAAAAATGAGAATGAGTAAAACTATTCCAAGTATGGTTCTGTAAATACCCCAAAGGCGAAAGCCATGCTTCTTTAGAAACTCAATAAAAAATCTGATAGCGAGCAGTGCGACTACAAAAGCCACCACGTTTCCAATTATCAGCAATTTTATTTCGGGCATCGTAAATCCTCCGTTTTTATGAAAATGTTTAAACAATTTGTAGCCGGTAGCCGCCACCATGGTTGGCACCGCAAGAAAAAATGAAAACTCTGCCGCAGCGCTGCGCGTAAGCTTTTGTTGCATGCCGCCGATGATGGAAGCAGCGCTTCTGCTTGTTCCGGGTATCATAGCCAGGCATTGCCAGATACCAATAGTAAATGAAGTTTTGAACGAAACTTCTTTTTCAGAATCAATAACAGGGTGCTTAAAAAATTTATCAATATAAATTAAAACAACGCCGCCAACCAGGATTGCCAAAGCCACGACAGTTGTGCTTTCCATTAATTCATCAATTTTGTCAGAAAACAAGGCACCTAAAATAATGGCCGGCAAAACGCCGACAATTAATTTTAAATAAAATTGAAGATTTTTGAAATCAAAAAATTTTTTCCAGTACAGAACTACTACGGCCAGTATGGCCCCAAGCTGAATAGCGATGGTAAACATTTTGGTAAAATCATTTTCAGGAATCCCCAATAATTTTTCCGCAATTATCATGTGGCCGGTTGAGGATATCGGGATAAATTCGGTAATACCTTCTACAATGCCAATGATAATTGATTGTACTACGTCCATCTTATAGTTATGGTTTAAAATTATTCAAAAAAAAAGCGATGAAAAGCTTCACCGCTTCAATAGATTTTGACAAAGTTATTTTGGCTTTTTAATAATGGCAATGATTTCGATGACAAGGCCGCCGACAATTAAAAACGGTGCAAGTGTTATGCGCCTGAAACTGTAAATTTCATTGTCATTAAAAACATTCGGATCAGCGCTCTTTCCACCGGCCATTAAGAAAAAGCCTATTGCCATTACAATAAGACCTATCAGCATCCATTTATAATTTTCTTTTGAAAACAACGCATTATCTTCTGAAGAGGCGTTTGCTGCATCTTTGTGTGAGAGGGGAGTATTAATTTTTTTGGCGCTCATTTTTAAATTCGTTTGTAAAAATAATAGTAATTAAAATTTAAAATCAATAAAGTTCATCAAGTTTCATCCGAAGGTATTTTAATGCAGACCGGTGTGTGCTCAAAAGTGTAATGCATATTCCAAGAATGATAATTCCTGCAAAAATCAAAAACATATTTTGTGTATCGTGTAATATTTTAAGGTAAGGAATAAATTTTTCAGCAATGGTGATGAAACCAAACATCAATCCGATTGCAATGGCTGATGCTATAATGCCATTCACAATAGCTCTTCCGTCGAGCGGCCGCGTTATAAACCATCTTGTCGCGCCCACCATCTGCATGGTCTTGATAAGAAAACGATTGCTGTACATGGCAAGCCTAATCGTATTATCAATCGAAACAATAACGAGCAAAGATAATATGATGGCTACTACAAGCAACACAAGCGTAGTGGTTTTTACAAACTGACTTACACTTGCCACCGTTGCTTTCGGCGTTTGAAACTCAGAAAGCGTATGCGGAAAATTGGCAACGAGTGAATCTTCCAGGTTGGCAAGGCTGTCTTTATCTACATAATTTGCTTTTACGTAAAAGTCAATACTTTCGGGCAGGGGATTGCTGATGGCTAATTTTTTCCAAAGCGTGTCATTGTCATCATTGTATTTTTCAATCGCTTTTTCGCGGGTTATATATTCTACTTTAACGGTGTAGGGCAATGATTGAATATAGTTTCTTAACGAATCTATTTGTTGATCGTTGGCAGTGCGGTAGATGTAAGCATGCAACTGAATATTCTCTTTAAAATAGTCACCGGTTTTTTGAATATTCAGAAATATCCAGGCAACAATTCCAAATAAAAATAACACCAGTGAAACGCCAATGATTGCATAAACGTAAGAAGGTTTGCCGCGTTTCGCAGATGCTTTTCCAAACTGAGCCATAATGCTAAATAAGTTTAGGTTTCTTTTTAAGAGAGGCAAAAATAAATGATTTTAAACAGGTTTAGTATTTTTGCGCCTTTGCCACAGGTAGCTAATGTAAATTACCTGAGCCATTGAAAACAGTGAATAAAAATCAATAACAATATTTTCACAAAAAAAGAAAGAGCGGCCTTCATTCTGTTTTACTCAGGGATGCTACATTTATTTTTTGAGAAGGATGCGATATTTTGAAGAGTTAATTAATAAATAAGAATGGAATATAATTTTAATGAAATAGAAACAAGGTGGCAGCAAAACTGGAAGGAAAGTGGTATTTATCATGTAAGCAATTTCAGTGAAAAGCCTAAATACTATGTGCTGGATATGTTTCCATATCCGAGCGGCTCAGGCTTGCATGTCGGCCATCCGTTGGGGTATATTGCCAGCGATATTTTTGCGCGCTATAAAAGATTGAAGGGTTTTAATGTATTACATCCGATGGGGTTTGACAGCTTTGGCTTGCCTGCCGAACAATATGCCATCGAAACGGGCCAGCATCCCGCAACAACGACTGAAAAAAATATTGCCAACTTCAAAAATCAGATGGATAAAATTGGCTTTTGTTATGATTGGAGCCGCGAAATAAAAACGAGCGACCCTGAATATTATCGCTGGACGCAATGGATTTTTTTACAACTTTTCAAAAGCTGGTACAACCACAAAAACAAGAAAGCCGAATCCATCGAGACGTTGATAAAAAAATTTGAAGAAAGCGGAACATCTAATTTACAAAATGACCTTATTTATTCGTTTACTGCTGATGAATGGAAAAGTTGTGATGAAAAAAAACGGCAGGAAATTTTAATGGATTTTCGTCTTGCATTTTCTTCCTATGGCGAAGTGAATTGGTGCGAAGCGTTGGGAACTGTTTTGGCAAATGATGAAGTGATTAATGGCGTAAGTGAACGCGGGGGATTCCCTGTGGAGAAAAAGAAAATGAGGCAATGGTATCTGCGCATCACTGATTATGCTGACAGGCTGCTTGAAGGATTAGAGAAAGTAGAGTTTAGTGAAGCGATGAAAGAAATGCAAAGAAACTGGATTGGCCGGAGCGAAGGAGCGGAAGTTGAATTCTCCATTTTAAATTCTCAATCTTCCATCAATGTTTACACCACCCGTCCCGACACTATTTTTGGCGTTGATTTTTTAGTGCTGGCGCCGGAGCACGAACTGGTAGATAAAATTACAACCGAAACACAACGGTCATCCATACACGAATATTTAGATTATGTAAAAAGCAGGAGCGACAGGGAAAGAATGGCTGAGGTAAAACAAATTACCGGATGCTTTACCGGTGCTTATGCAATCAATCCTTTTGATGGTAAAAAAATTCCAATATGGATTGCAGAATATGTTTTGGCCGGATATGGCACGGGCGCAATCATGGCGGTGCCATGCGGCGACCAGCGCGACTTTGATTTTGCTACTCATTTCAACATTCCGATTACCAATATCATCGGCGATAAATTTGATGGAAAACAGGCGAATCCAACAAAAGACGCAGTTTTACAAAATTCCGGTTTTCTTGATGGCATGGTAATGAAAGATGCGATAGGAGAGGCGATACATAAAATTGAAGAATTGCAAATAGGAAAACGGAAAGTAAATTATCGCATGCGCGATGCTGGCTTCAGCAGGCAGCGATATTGGGGCGAGCCTTTTCCGATAATCTGGAGTGACGGTGTGGCTATTCCTTTAGATGAAAAAGAATTGCCATTGGAATTGCCATTTGTTGAAAAATATGGGCCGGGAAAAGATGGAGAAGGCCCGTTATCCAATTTAACTGATTGGGTAAACACACCGCAAGGAAAACGCGAAACCTCTACTATGCCTGGCTATGCGGGAAGTAGCTGGTATTTTCTGCGCTACATGGATCCGCATAATAATGAAACTTTTGCCGATAGAAAAGCTACGGATTATTGGAACCAGGTGGATGTCTACATTGGTGGAACGGAACACGCGGTCGGGCATTTATTGTACAGCCGTTTGTGGACAAAAATATTATATGACCTCGGTTATATCAGTTTTGATGAGCCTTATAAAAAACTGGTGAACCAGGGAATGATAACTGGTACTTCCCAATTAATGTACCGTTATAATCCTCATGGCGGCTCTGATGCTAGATATATGACTGACACGATTCCTTATTTAGGAACTAGTATAACAAATCTTATTCAAGTTCCTAATTCTGACCCTGCATTCTTATTAACACATGAAGTCGTTCCGTTATTATATTTTTCTACAGATGCAATACCAAAAGGCGATGAAGAAAACTTTACTGAAATACATGTTCCAATAGAGTATGTTGATAATTGTATTTTAAAAGTAAGTGAACTTGCTAATGTTGAAAGGTTTACTGATTCATGTTTTGTTTGTAAAACAGGTTTTTTTTATAAGGGTACATGGTATGATAAAGAAAAAAATTTAGCGGGCGAACAAATTTTCCGCACTGCTCCATTACCTGAAAAAATGTCAAAATCAAAATTTAATGTTGAAAATCCTGACAACATTATATATAAATACGGTGCCGATACTTTTCGGATGTATGAAATGTTTTTGGGGCCGGTAGAGCAAAGCAAACCGTGGGATACCAAAGGCATTGAAGGCGTTCATCGTTTCTTGAAAAAATTATGGCGGTTGTTTTTTGATGAAGAAAAAGGCAAAGTCTGGAATGATGAAAAAGCAAGCAATGCCGAATTAAAAACACTTCACAAAACCATTAAAAAAATTGAAGAAGATACAGAGCGTTTCTCTTTCAACACTGCCGTAAGTGCATTCATGGTTTGTGTAAATGAATTGACGGATTTAAAATGTCACAAAAAAGAAATTCTTGAACCGCTCCTGATTTTATTAGCTCCTTATGCGCCGCATATCGCCGAAGAATTGTATCATGCCATTGGCAATACAGATTCCGTATTGAATGCAGGTTATCCAAAACTTGAAAAGAAATTTCTTATTGAGTCTGAAAAAGAATACCCCATTTCTGTAAATGGAAAATTAAGAACTACGATGGTAATTTCTTTGGAAGCAACACAGCCGGAAGTTGAAAACATGGTGCTCAACAATGACATTATTCAAAAATGGACTAATGGTAAATCTCCAAAAAAAATAATCTTTGTTAAGAATAAAATGGTGAATGTGGTAATATAAATGCCTGCCACGTTTTAATCAAAAAAATCCAAATTCTTTTTAATCATACACCGTAACTGATAGATTTTTTGGCTGATATTAATATGATTCGGCCGAAGATTTATCCAGATAATTTTTGAACTTTATTTTTGATGAATGAAGCGCTATGCCCGTCTTTATCTGGATTCATACCGGGGCTTGTCAAGGCCTTCGTGGATGTTATCGGCAGTGATGCTGATCAACAGGATTGGCGCCATGGTAGTGCCTTTCCTTGGGGTTTATATGGTAGCAGAACTTCATTTCAGCCTTTCAGAAACCGGAGTGGTTTTAAGCTTTTACGGACTGGGAGCTATGAGCGGCTCAACTTTGGGAGGCTGGCTTACTGATAAAGCCGGGCATTTTAAAGTGCAGCTCATCAGTATTTTTTTGTCAGTGCCGGTATTTTTTTTATTGCCTTTGTTGAAAGAGGTGTGGAGCTTATCAATCGGGGTTTTTGTATTGAGCACCATCACTGAAACATTCCGCCCGGCTAACTCAGTTTCCATCAGCGTGTATGCCCGGCCTGAAAATATTACCCGTTCTTTTTCGCTGAACCGGATGGCGATTAACCTGGGATTCAGTATCGGGCCTGCGCTCGGAGGCGTATTGGCAGCAATCTCATTTAAATTAATTTTTTATGCAAATGGAATAACGGCTTTGCTGGCAGGCTTGGTTTTTTATTTTTATTTTAAAAATCTTCCTGTAAATAAGAACAGGGAATTCCTGCATCATGATAAAGCTGGAAAGAAAATTAAAAATGGTATATCGCCGTGGAAAGATATTCCATTCCTCTTTTTTTGCTTCTTTTGCTGTTTGTATAGCATCTGTTTTTTTCAACTATTGAGCACCATACCGTTATTCTATCGAAAAGTGCATCATCTGAGTGAAGGAAATATC
Organism: Hanamia caeni; assembly: GCF_003721595.1. Taxonomy (GTDB): domain Bacteria; phylum Bacteroidota; class Bacteroidia; order Chitinophagales; family Chitinophagaceae; genus Ginsengibacter; species Ginsengibacter caeni. Next base: position 165,089 of record NZ_RJJR01000009.1, on the reverse strand, counting down.
GGAATTCTTTTGGCATCAAACGGCCTGGTTGTTTTTATTTTTGAAATGCTTATCGTTCAGGTTGCAGAAAGGACAATGCGTTCTACCAATGTAATTGTTCTCGGCGTTTTATTAGTTGCGGTTTCATTTTTTATCCTCCTTATTCCCGGTGGAATTCCGGTTTTATTGTTGTCGATGTTTATCATCAGTTTGTCTGAAATTTTTGCAATGCCGTTTATGGCCACCGTCACTGTCAAACGAGCTTCTTCCGACAGGAAAGGTTCTTATATGGGAGTAAACTCGCTTTCATTTTCAGCAGCCTTTGTCTTTTCTCCTTTAATAGGAACTTTTGTGGCCGAACACTTTGGGTTTTCGGTGCTGTGGATATCAACAGCATTGCTGGGAATTGCCACTGCATTTGGCTTTAGATGGATATTCCGAAAATTTTAATCATGATCTTTTAGTGATTAATCCTTATTTGTTGAAGTTCAACTTTGCAGTAAAAAGATAAATAATCTCTTTTTATTCTGGTGAGATTTTTAAAAATCCACCAGCTATTTTTAATGTAAGAACCAAAATAAAAATTCCGGTTAGAAATTGCTTCACTGCCAGGAAGGAAATTTATTTTTATAAAAATATGCCTGGCATTTACAGGTTGTTATCACTATTTTATTTCATAAAATTCTGTGCTGCATCGCCCAAATCATATACAAGTGCTTTACCATCTACCTCCGATTTGATAATGCTGCTTCCGGCAGCGCTTCTGAAGCCTTTCTCGCAATGAACAATGATAGGTTTATTAATCGGTATTTCATTGGCGCGTTCTCTTAATTCATATAAAGGAATATTAATCGAATTGTCAAAAATATTTCTATCCTTCGTTTCGGAGGGATTGCGGATATCCACAATCGTAAATGCATCTTCATTATCTTGTAGCTCCGCGCTATCAAAGTTTGGCGTAATGATGTCGCCAATTCCGCCGGCAATCCCCAATTTGATTTGTGATTCATATCCAATCTTTGCTATTCGCCCAATCAATTGATTCAGTACAGTTTCATTTTCTGCTACCAGGTAAAATTTTTCACCAGGCGCAATCAAGCTACCAAGCCACGTTTCAAAGCTAATATCTCCCATCAGGTTTATCGCATTTTTTAAATGCCCTTTTTTAAAATCCTGTTCGTAGCGGCTGTCTATTATAGCCAACGAGGCATCAAGCGAAGCGGGATCAATTTTTTCGGCCTTTGTTTTTTCAACTTTTGAAATACTTTCTGCAAAATTCTCTGCTCCTTTTTTATTCAACGCCACTTCATAGGGAAAGTATTTAGGAACAAAGGGCTGATCTTTTAGCAAATGTTCCACAAATTCTTCTTCAGTTAAATCCTGCAGGCACCAGTTGCTCATTTTTTCAGCGCCCATATTGCTTGAGTTCTGTTGGCTAATTCCCTTACCGCATAAACTGCCTGCCCCGTGAGCCGGGTATAACAAGACCTCATCGGCAAGCGGAATAAATTTATCCCGCAGTGAATGGTACATTTTAAGGGCAAGATCATTTCTTTTCATCGTAATGCTGCCGGCCTGTTCTCTCAGGTCTGGCCTTCCGCAGTCACCGATAAAGAGCGTGTCGCCGGAAAACACTGCATCATCTTTTCCATCTTCATCTGCCAGCACAATGCTGATGCTATCAGGCGAATGGCCGGGTGTGTTCAAAGCATTTAGCGTTACCTCGCCAACATGTATTATTTCTCCGTCGTCAAAAGTTTGGTGAGGATATTCGGCGCCAAGCAGCTTACTCACATATATTGGCGCTCCTGTAGATTTATGAATTTCCAGGTGGCTGCTTACAAAATCCGCATGGGGATGTGTCTCAATTACCGCAATGATTTTTGCATTATTTTCTTCGGCAAAATCGTAATAGGGTTGTGGATTTCTGGCCGGGTCAATCAGGGCGATTTCTCCTTTGCTTAATATTGCGTATGAATAATGCGCTAAATTTTTATCCTCAAATTGTCTTATTTCCATGTGCTTTTTTTTAAACTGATTGCAAAGTTATGAACATGTATCCGATGCGCCGGAATACATTTGTTTTTCATCGTTTTATTTTATTGCTTTTTCAAAAAATAACATTTTGATAGCGAGAATAATCAACATAATAGCGAATAACTTTTTCAGCAGGCTTTGTGGAATTTCTGTTGCAAACCTGGCCCCGAAGTAGCCACCAATAAAAAAGAATACTGCCATGATCAAGGCCGTTTTGATTTCAACATAACCTTCTTTGTAATATTGATAGGCAGCGAGGACGCCCACAGGCAACACCATCATGATCAGCGCTGTTCCCTGGGCTGTTTGCTGGGAATATCCCAGGAAAAAAATAAGGGCAGGTATTATGATAATAGCGCCGCCCAGGCCTAACAAGCCGCTAAGCATTCCGGCAGCTATTCCAATAAGCGCGACAATCAGCAGGTACTGTAAATCCATAAATTATAAATTTTGATTAAGGAATATTTCAAAGTTTATTGATAGAAATTTCACTCAATATTGTTTCAAAATAAAAGATAAGTCTTTTCTCTAAACAATTGTCCGGCCAAATGGCGGTATCTCTGATAATTTCAATGTTACCTGCTAAATAGAATTGTAATTGCTTTTTTTATTCCGTTAACCCGTAGCCACACTAAAAATGCTGTAGGCGATGATGATTAAAACTATGAATGAAATAACTACATACAGGTAATCTTTTTCGAAGAAAAATCCGATGACAGAAAAAATTACCCGCGAAATGGGAGTAGCGATTAACAACAAAAGCCCCAGTTGAATGATGGATAAACTGTCGAAATGAATGACGCCCTTAAAAATTTGCTTAACGGAGCGAAGATGAGACGGCTCACCCACAAAAGTTTTATAATGGGGGATAGAAAGGCCTCTTTCAAGCAGATAATAAACCCCGCCAAAGAGAATAAGTGCGCCTGAAATAATAACGCCTGTAATAAGAAGCCTGCCCATCACAGATTCGATATCAACGTCCGATATTTTTCTTTCGTTCTTCATATTTTATCTGTGATTCCATTATAAATCATTTGCACAGCAAGAAAAGTAATAATGCATGCAAAGAGAATCCGTAGCCACTGTGTTTTCGACTTCACTAAAATTTTCGATCCTAAAAATGCGCCCGTAATTACGCCAAGCACTACAGGCATTGAGAGACCAGGATTAATATAACCTCTTTGCATATAAATGCCGGCGCTCGCTGCTGCCGTTACGCCAATCATAAAATTGCTGGTTGTTGTTGACACTTTGAAAGGCAGCTTCATAAAATGATCCATAGCAATTACTTTGAGGGCGCCTGAACCAATGCCCAAAAGCCCGGAGATTAACCCGGCAATCGCCATCATGATAAAACCGCCGGGAACATTGTGTGCGGCATAACTGATTTCACCATGTTCGGTTGGGTAAGAACTGTTGAGTTTTAAAATTTGCGACAGCTTTCCACCGCTATATTGAACTAAATTTTCGTTTTTCTTTTTTAAGGAAATTACAGCAGAAAAAACCAGCACAAATCCAAAGATAACCGCAATGGTATCAGTTGGTGCATACACGGCAATCATTGCTCCGCCTACGGCGCCAAGCGTAGTGGCGATTTCTAAAAACATCCCAATCCTGATATTTGAAATGCCTTCTTTTACATAAGCTGCAGCAGCGCCGGAAGATGTGGCAATAACTGAAATGAGAGAAGCGCCGATTGCATAATGAATGTCTACTCCAAAAAGCAGTGTGAGCATCGGGATAATGATTACTCCACCGCCGAGGCCCGTGAGTGCGCCTACAAGTCCCGCAAGAAATGACCCAGCCAATACTATGAGTGAAAATAGAAGAACCGTCATTCAATTTTTTTAGAAGTAAAATGAAAATCCGGCTATTGCAGTGAAGCAATGAATAAGCGTTTTTTTTATTTTACTTATCAAATTTGTCACGCCAGGCCAGCATGCCGCCGGTAAGATTTTTTGTATTGGAAAATCCTGCCTGGTCCATTATCATAGCTGCAATTCCGCTTCTGTTGCCGCTGCGGCAATAAAAAATTACTTCTTCATTTTTCAGATTATCAATAGCATCTGTTTGCATATTTTGTATATCGCCAAGTGGCAGCGCAATACCGCCAATATTGTATTCAGCGGTTTCCTCCGGCTGCCTCACGTCTACGAGGTTAAGTTTTTCGCCTTTATCCAATCTTTCTTTTACTTCTTCGGGAGAAATTGTGGTCATAGCCTTAATGTTTTATTATGTGTAAACTATCGGGTTTTACAACTTTTAAAGTGTCCCTCACAGGGGGTTCAGGTTGTATCCATATATCCATCGTTTGTCCGGGTTGAATATAATTAGATGTGCTGTCAAAATTATTTACTTCAGGATTTTGGCGGAAGATGTAAGCATTAGCAGTATCTGAAATAGTTTCTATCGAAAGAATTGCTGCGAGCATTATTCCTTTGTCCGTCAGCAATTGTTTCGCCTGGGCTACCGTCATTCCTGTTAGGTCGGGAACGGGGATTTTAACGGCTTCCAGTCCGCCACCGATTACAAGGTCAATTTTTGATCCCCATCTTAGTTTTGCACCAAATGGAATGTCTTTGCCATTATATTTTTGCGCGAGAACAGAGCCTTTCATAAAATTAGGTTTGTAGGTAGTATCTCCTAATTGCAAATGATTTTTGAGTAGCTTGTCCACTGCAAAGCGATAGCTTAGTCCTTCAAGATTAGGCATCTCAATCATCGGCAGCGTGATAGGATTCACATTTAGAAAAACTGTCCGGTTTACTTTTACTGTTGCGCCCGGATCGGGTAATTGTTTTTTTACCGTGTTTAAAGGAATGCTGTCGTTGTACAATGAATCTGTTATGATAACATCAAATCCCTGGTCTTTTAAAAGTTCAACAGCGCTGTCAACGTTTTTTCCGACTACTGATGGCACCCGCAGCGATTCGCCATGATGTGTAAGCCATCCCAAAGACTGAAAGAAAAGCAATCCCAACAAAAACACTAAAACCACTGCCACCGCGAGGTTTACTAAGAAACTTTGTTTTGCAATAAATCTAAACACAGTACATATATGAGTGAAAAAATAAAGTTTGCAATTTAATACATTTAAGCAGGGAAACATTCCTCAATCAGGGCAGTATAAAAATCCATCAATGTCCAGCCCATTGCTCTTACCTGTTGTGGAACCAGGCTGGCATCCGTCTGGCCGGGTACAGTATTTATTTCCAGCATATAAGCGCGCTTCTCTTCTTCATTGTAGATGAAATCGATTCTCACTATTCCCCTGCAATTAAATATTTGATAAATTTTTGTTGCCTGCTCTTTTATGTGGGCGGCAATTTCATCACTGATGTGAGCGGGCGTAATTTCTTCGCTTGCTCCGAGGTATTTCGCCTCAAAATCAAAAAAATCTTTTTTGGAAATGATTTCTGTTATGGGCAGCGCTATTATTTTCCCTTTTGAACTAAAGACACCGATTGTTAGCTCTCTTCCTTTTACAAATTCTTCTACGAGCACCTGGTCATCTTCTTTGAAAGCTTTTTCAATAGCGGCGCCCAACTCTTCCGAAGGCGAATTTACTTTGCTCATGCCGATGCTGGAACCGCCATTATTCGGTTTTACAAATAGAGGGAACTTTAAATTTTTGATGATAGAATCCGGGCCCTGATATTTTGATTTAAAAAGCAAAACTGAATTGGCCACCCGGATGCCGGAGAATGCGGCTACGGCAACAGTGTATCGTTTGTTAAACGTAAGTCCTGAAACAGCACAATCGCAGGAGGTATAGGGCAATTGCAATAGATCAAAATACCCCTGCAATTTTCCATCCTCGCCGGGCGTGCCATGTATGCCTATCAATGCGGCGTCAAAATGTATCTTTTGGTTTTCATGAATGATAGAAAAATCATTCTTATCTACCTCTGATTTTTTGCCGTCGTTTTCATAAAACCAGCCATCGGGAGTGATATCAATTTTGTAATATTCGAATTTTGCGGGGTCAATATTTTTTTCAATTGTTTTTGCGGACTTGTAAGAAATTTCGGCTTCGCCGGAATAGCCACCGGTTACAAAAGCTATTTTAGGTTTGTTCATTAATTGGCCAGATTTAACTGTAAAATAAATTTAAAAATCTTGAAAAATTGAAACCGGCGAAAAATTAGTTGAAATGCATAAAGAATTCAGAGCGGTGATGCAAGTTGCGGTGATGCCAGCGGACATTCTACAATCAACAATCTAACTTGCCAGACAGACACATATTTCGTAAATTCGAGGGGTGAAGAAACAAAAAGACACAGGACTTGATTTTGAAGTTGACAAGCTGACTAATTCGATTGAAAATGTAGTAACGGGCGACAGTTTTGCAACCGATATTTCTATTGTAACACTTGTTGACCTGAAAGAAATAACGAAAAAAAACAAATGGCAATTTGATTGGAAATTTGAATATAAACAACCTGAACGGGATATTTACAAATTGACGATAGTAAACAATCAACAAATAATCCAGGGGTTGATAAGTCTTGAAGTCAAACCTGACCATGTTTATATGCATCTTGTTGAAAGTGCGCCCTTCAATAAAGGAAGAAGCAAGATATACACAGGAGTTCCTGGAAATTTGATTGCATTCGCCTGTAAACTTTCTTTCCAGAGAGGACACGAAGGAAATGTGTCGTTCTTTTCGAAACTCAACTTGTGCAACACTACATTGACAGTTTAGGGGCAATGCATATAGGAGGGAGGATTATGATTATTGATACAACGGCAGCCTTAAAATTAATTAATAAATATTTTTAAAATGAAAAACAAAACAAAAGAATTAGATGTAGATTTTATTGGTGAACAAAATAATCCTCTGACAAAAAAAGAAGAAAAGGCAATCAGCGATTTCATTCTTGCCAATAAAGAAAAGCTTAAACTTAAAAAGACCATGAAAAAGGCAACAGCAAAACGAAAAGAGAAACAACTTGCCTGACAAAGCAAACGGACCTCATACCGGTACGTGGAAAGAATAGTCAACTTTTTTATTTTACATTCGGCTCGTGGTGTCAGGCAGTCGGCACATTAAATTACTTTCCTGCAACCAGGCGTTAGATCACGAAACAAAAATCTTCTTTTTTTGTTCTTTTACTGCTGCTATGGCTCGTAGATATAAAAAAACCCGCGAAGTGCGGATTAAAATTTTTATGAGTTAAAATTGAGTAGTTGGGATTTCGAAAAATATGTATCATTATCGCTGTAAACAAAAAAGCATGAACCGTCTTTGATAGTAGAGATGATGGGCATGGCAAATTTTGCAGGCAATGCCGGGCAACCATAACTTCTGCCCAGATAGCCAAGTGATTTTAATGTTTTTTCGCTTACATAATCTGCAGGATGAATCACAATAGCACGGCTGGCCGCATTGTCATTGATTCCCCTTTCTTCCCCTTCAAGTTTTAATGAAAGCCCGTGTTCGCCATAATAAGTTTCCTGGGTAACGTAAAATCCCAGGCTGCTCATGTGGCTTTCCGGCTTGTTTGAAAAGCGCCTTGCATATTCTTTTCCTGAATTCATTCCATGGGCGATGTACGTATTAAATAACAATTTGAAATTTTCCAGGTCAATTACAAAAAGACGTTTCTGTGAAGACGGCAAGCTGAAGTCAACAATAGAAATTACATTTTCATTAGTTAATTTTCCTTGTGAACGTAAAACATTGTAACCCTTTATTCCTTCTTCAAAGGCGCGCTTTGACAATCCGAGATTGTTTAATTGTAAGCTGTCGTAAATCATCATTTTACTACTTACAAAATCAGTTGCACTTTTTACAGCTTTTGTGATGGTAGCGTGGTAAATTTTTGTCTCGGGTTTTAATGTTGCAAAGGCAAAAATCATTGGAATAAGAAGCAGCAAGAGTACCCTAAGCAGAACAAGGTTCTTCGTCTTTTTTTTCATTCGGTAATTTTACAGGGTTTTAAAAATAAGCAACAAAACACGAATGCCCAAATTCTGAGAGGTTTTCAAGGATCAGTGTTTATCAGCTTTATTTGGATTAAAAAATGGATTAAATTTTTCAATTGCTGTGCAAATTTACGATTGAATATGCTTGCAGGAAACATCATGCTGTCAATACCGGCGTGATTTACAATCGCTTTAACACATGATAAAATAACTATTTTTTTTACTTTTTATTGTGCAATAATCAGCTTTACATTGATTAAAAACTCTCGCAGCATCTGATTATATTTGTGAGATTTGCCTTATAATTTAAAAAGACTGAGTCATTTCAAATTCCACGTCCATATTAAAAAGCCCAATTGAATACCTCAAGGGTGTAGGCCCTCTGAAAGGAGATGTTTTGAGAAAAGAGGCCTCGATATTTACGTTTAAAGATTTGTTATTTTATTATCCTTTTCGCCATATCGACAAAACTCAGATTACGCCGGTTTCTAAAATAAATTATCAGAGCGATTATATCCAGGTAAAGGGCAAACTTACTTCTGTAGAAATTTTGGGGGAAAGGCATGGAAGAAGATTAGTGGCTACCTTATATGATGGTTCGGGTGAGTTGGAACTTGTGTGGTTCCAGGGTATCAACTGGATTCAAAAAAATCTGCATGTTGGCGTTTATTATTTCGCTTTCGGAAAGGCCGGATTTTTTAATAATACGCCACAGATTACCCACCCCGAAATGGAACAGGTGACAGAAGTAAATAGCCATCCGAAAAGTTTTCTTGAACCGGTTTATCCCGCTACTGAAAAGCTAAAATCAAAATCCCTTGGCGGCAGGCAGTTGAGCAAACTAACCTTTGCCCTTTTGCAAATTGTATCAGAAAAAGATATTCCTGAAAATCTTCCCAAAGAATTGATTGAAAAATTCAGGCTGGTAAAGCGTTTTGACGCTCTTACAAACATTCATTTTCCCGCCTCTGCTGCTGATTACGAAAATGCGGTGAAGCGGTTAAAGTTTGAAGAGCTTTTTATTTCCCAGCTCAGGATGGGGCTTGTGCGCTTTAAAAGAAATACGCTTTCAAAAGGGCATTTGTTTTCAAAAGTGGGAAGCCTGTTCAACGATTTTTATGCAAATCGCCTTCCGTTTGAACTCACCGGCGCACAAAAAAGGGTTTTGAAAGAAATCCGCAAAGATGTGGGCAGTGGCAAACAAATGAACCGTTTGTTGCAGGGCGATGTGGGGAGCGGCAAAACCATGGTGGCTTTGATGGCAATGCTTATGGCAGCCGACAACGGATACCAGAGTTGCTTTATGGCGCCTACCGAAATATTGGCGCGCCAGCATTTTGAAAGTTTAAAAAGCCTCGTAAAGGGAATGCCCGTAAAAATTGGAATTCTTACCGGGTCGTCAACTGCTAAAGAAAAAAGAGAAATGCTCAAAGCAACCCTCGAGGGAGAAGTTACGATATTAACAGGGACACATGCTTTGATTGAAGACGTGGTTCAATTTAAAAACCTCGGCCTTGCCATTGTGGATGAGCAGCACCGGTTTGGCGTAGCGCAAAGGGCCAGGCTTTGGGATAAGAATGAAATAAATCCTCATATACTTGTGATGACGGCAACTCCGATTCCTCGAACCTTGGCATTGACTGCCTATGGTGATTTGGATTATAGTGTTATGGATGAAATGCCGCCCGGAAGAATCCCGGTGCAAACTGTCCACCGGATGGAATATGCCAGGCCGCAGGTGATGAATTTTATCCGTTCAGAAATTGAAAAAGGGAGACAGGCCTATATTATTTATCCATTGATTGAAGAATCTGCCAAACTGGATTTTGAAAATTTGATGAAGGGCTATGAAGAAGTGAAAGCTTATTTTCCTGAACCTAAATATTATATCAGCATGGTGCATGGCAAACAAAAACCGGCACAAAAGCAAACCAACATGGACCGGTTTGTAAAAGGCGATACACAAATTATGGTTTCAACTACCGTAATTGAAGTAGGTGTGAATGTTCCGAATGCGAGTGTGATGGTAATTGAAAGCGCTGAAAAATTTGGGCTGCCCCAATTGCACCAGTTGCGTGGCAGAGTGGGCAGGGGCAATGAAAAAAGTTATTGCATTCTGAGCACAAAGATTAAATTATCTGCAGATGCAAAACAACGTTTACGGATAATGTGTGAAACCAATGACGGATTTAAAATTGCGGAAAAGGACCTAGACCTTCGCGGCCCCGGCGATATTGAAGGCACAAGACAAAGCGGCCTGCTCAATTTTAAGCTCGCCAATATTGTTGAGGACAGAAAAATACTCGAAGCAGCCAGGCTGGCGTCGGAAAAAATTATTGCCGAAGATCCGGCTTTAATATCCGCGGAAAATCAGTGCCTGAAGGAATTTTTGCAAAGTGAAAAAGGGAAAACTGCATGGAGCAAAATTTCGTAACTTATTTAATTAAAATGGTTATGTTAAGAAGCTACTAAATTGAAATACAGAAAATTAATTTCCTTTTCTTCTTCTGATAGTTTCGTAAATTTATTTTTGTTTCATAATAACTGTTTATGAGCTTTAATTAATAAATGCTTTTGGGGAAATTAGATTTCCATCGATTTATTTGACCTATAAAATTATTTTTTGAAAAGGAAACATTTTTATATAAAACTCCTGGGTTTTGTCTTTGCAATTTGTTTTGCCACTGAAAATTTGTGGGCCCAGGTAGAGTTTATTGAAAATAAAGGACAATGGGATCCGAAAGTTAAATTCATGAGCAGTGCTGGTAGCGGCTCATTTTTTTTAACAGATAAAGGGTTTACTGTTGCACAATATAATGCCGGCGATGTGGAGAATATTAAAATCCGCATGCACGAGGAGCACTACACCGGGGCAGTAAACAGGCAAATAAGGAAAGATTCTGTTCGCACAGATTCTTATTCGGTTCAGTTTTTAAATGCGCAGACTCCGGTAATAATTCCTGATAAAGAAGTTCCTTCAGTTAATAACTATTTTATTGGAAATGATCCGTCTAAGTGGGCATCTGATTGTAAAATTTATCTTGGAGTTACTTACAAAAATATATACCCCAACATTGATCTCCGGTATTACACAGACGCCGCAGGAAATTTGAAATATGATTTTATAGTAAACCCTGGTGCAAGAATAAGCGATATCGCCATGAAATATTCAGGCCCCCAAAAGATAACTGTAAAAAACCGTGAATTACATATTGTAACATCGCTCGGCATAAATAAAGAATTGAAGCCTTATACTTACCAGGTTATCGATAATCAAAAAACAGAGCTGGATTGCCGGTATGAAATAAAAGGAGATGTGGTACGATTCAAAGTGAAAGATTATTCTCCTGATAAAACACTCATTATCGATCCTACTTTAATTTTTTTCACCTATTCCGGTAGTACGGCGGATAATTGGGGTTTTACCGCTACTTATGGTAAGGATGGCTCATTTTACGGGGGCGGTATTGCATTCGGAAACGGCTTCCCTGCTTCTCCCGGAGCTTATCAAAAGGCCTACGGCGGCGATTTTGATATTGCAATTATTAAATTATCGCCGGATGGTAAGCGCAGGATTTATGCAACTTATATCGGTGGAACCGGTTCCGATCAGCCCCACAGTCTTATTGAGGATCCGTTGGGGAATTTAGTAATCGCAGGAAGAAGCAACTCGGGCAATTATCCTGCAACTGCCAAGGCCGGTGCGGGCGGCAGTTTCGATATTATAGTGACCAAACTGAATGCCAGCGGCACTGGTATCATTGGATCAATGAAAATTGGCGGTTCGGGGGATGATGGTGTAAATATTTCAGACGACCATAGTAATTTTCTTCAATCGCTCAAGAGAAATTATGGGGATGATGCAAGAAGTGAAGTCTTGCTGGATGGCGCTAATAATATTTATGTAGCATCCTGTACTACTTCGGGCGGAAATAATCCTAACAACGCTTTCCCAACTACGCCCGGCGCTTTTCAAACCCGGCTAAAAGGTAAACAAGATGCAGTGCTTTTGAAAATAAACCCCTCCTGCAACCAACTTTTGTTTAGCACTTTACTTGGGGGTAGCGATGATGATGCTGCGTATGTTTTGGCTTTTGGTATCACCGGAAATGTGTATGTGGCAGGCGGCACTGCGAGTAAAGATTTTTTTGCGAATGTGCCGACGGCCAATGTGATCAAATCCACGAATGCCAATCTCGGTTCCGGAAGCAAGGATGCTGATCCCTGTGATGGATTTGTAGTAGAAATGACAAGCGATGGTACCCGTGCAGTCAGAGGAACCTATATTGGCACCGATAAGGCAGACCAGATTTACGGTATTGAGTCGGACAAATTTGGGTTTGTATATGTAATGGGCACATCTGAAGGAAATATGAAAGTAATTAATGCTAACTATTCAAATTCAGGCGGTAAGCAATTTATTTCAAAATTAAAACCAGACCTTTCTGACTTCGTTTATTCTACAGTTTTTGGATCAGTCAATTCGCAGGTACCAAATATTTCACCAACAGCTTTTCTGGTTGACCGTTGCCAGAATATATACGTGTCAGGCTGGGGTGGAAAATCAAACAGCGGATTTTCTACCGGCAATACTAAAGGATTGCCGGTAACCCCGGATGCCATAAAAGGAAGGACTGATGCATCAGGTAGTGATTTCTATTTTTTTGTACTTGAAAAAGATGCAAAATCGCAATTATATGGTTCATTTTTCGGACAGGAAGATCCGCCCGGAAGAACGGCGCCTATTACTTTTGGCGATCACGTAGATGGCGGCACAAGCCGGTTTGACAGGAACGGAATTATTTACCAGGCTATCTGCGCCAATTGTTTCAAAAGCGTTGCCTTTCCAGGCACACCTGGTTCCTGGTCTAAAACAAATCAATCTATTGGTGAAAATGGAGCCTGCAACCTTGGGATGTTAAAAATCGAAATGGATTTTGCCGGCGTTCGTTCCGGGTTGCATACGAGCATCAATGGTGTAGCAAATGATACCGCAGGTTGTGTTCCTTTAGCAGTTGATTTTTCAGACACGCTCAAAAAAGGCAAATTATATTATTGGTATTTTGGAGATGGCACGGGCGACACTACAACTGTGCCTTCCACTTCTCACGTCTACCAAACAACCGGGCTTTTTCCTGTGATGTTGGTTTCCATCGACAGTGCCACCTGTAATATTGCAGACACTTCATACAGAACAATTAAAGCCGGGGACAATAAGGCAAACCTTGGTTTCCTTGCCCAAAAGCTGGAACCTTGTACAAACCTAAGCTACGACTTTACCAATACCTCTTCCCCAACGCGCGGATCATTTAGACCAGGAATATTTACGTGGGATTTTGGTGATAATTCGCCTTTGGTGGTGCAAACACAAAACCCAGTCAATCATACATTCGCCGGGCCGGGCACTTATAAAGTATCGCTTTCAATAAACGATACAACTTATTGTAATTCACCTGGTGATACAGTAAGAACTATCCGGATTTCTCCGGAGGTAAAAGCTTCTTTCTCCACTCCGGCTGCCGGCTGTGTTCCCTATAATGCCGTATTCCAAAATAATTCTTTGGGCGGCATCAGCTTTTCGTGGGATTTTGGCGACGGCACTGGTTCTACTGAAGAAAACCCCACTCATCTTTATTCCAAAGTTGGTAAGTATATTATCAAATTAACCGCGTATGATTCAACCTCGTGCAACAAACTGGATGATACTTCATTTGTGATCACAGTTAGCCCGATTCCCACCGCCTCGTTCACCTTTAATCCCCTGGTTCCTAAAGAAAATTCATTCGTTAATTTTATTAACCAGTCAATTGGAGCAAGCACGTATGCCTGGGATTTTGGGGATGGAGACACATCTAACCTTGAAAATCCACGCCACCTCTTTAATGCAACCGGCACCTATACAGTTTGCCTCAATGCAGCAAATGAATTTGGTTGTGCCGACGACACCTGTATCGAGGTGCAGGCAATTGTGAAACCATTAGTAGATGTACCTACTGCATTTACCCCGGGCAAATTTGGCGCGAACAGCACGATTAGAGTGGTTGGTTTTGGAATCAAAGAAATGGAGTGGAACATTTACAACAGGTGGGGGCAGAAAGTTTATACAAGCAATAACTTGAAAGGCGGATGGGATGGCACTTTTAATGGAAAATTGCAGCCAATGGATGTATACAGCTATACGCTGGCTGTAACTTTTTCAAACGGTCTGAAGATAACAAAGACAGGCGACATAACACTATTACGATAATTTAAAGATGATAAAAAATCATAAAATATCATTTTTGTTTTCTTTGCTTTTCCTGGGAGCGGTCCAGCTTTCCTTGGGCCAGGATCTGCATTTTTCCCAGTTTTTTAATAACCCATTACTTACCAATCCCGCCAATACCGGTTTTATTCCTGATGCTGATTACAGGCTTGGCGCATCGTATAGGAATCAGTACTCTAATATTATGGCTGTTCCTTATAAAACGATGAGCATTTATGGTGATGCACAGGTTTTCAGGGATAGAATTGAAACCGGCTGGATGGGCCTTGGAGGCGTTATTTTGCGCGATGTTGCCGGGAGTGGCAGTCTTACTTCCACCAAAATATATGCTTCAGTGGCGTACCATCAAATGCTCGGCGCAAGCAGTTTGTTGACTGCCGGTTTTAATGTTGGCTGGGCAAACAAAAGAATTGACCAAAGCAAACTTACTTTTCCTGACCAGTTCGATGGTAAATTTTTTGATGCAACTTTACCAACTTCTGTCCAATTGCTCAATAACAGTGTGAGTTATTTTGATATGCAGGCCGGCCTTAATTATGCTTATTTTCCTACGGCGAATGTTTATATCAATGCGGGATATTCCATTCACCACGTGAACAGGCCAAAGGAAACTTTTTTTGATGATGATAATTCGAGCAGGCTTGATATGAGGCATATCGGTTTTATAAATGGAATTTTTAAATTAAACAGTAACGTGATCATTAACCCTGCCGCATATTATACAAGAATGACCAACGCCAGTGAACTCGTGGCCGGCATCAGCGCTGCATACAATCTTTCAGGAGATGGAGATAAGCAACTTATCGGCGGTTTATTTTACCGTTATAATGACGCCCTCATTCCAATGGTGGGCCTGCAAATTAACAGAATGCGGTTTACATTCAGCTACGACGTTACCAGTTCTTCTCTGAAAACATATAACCATTCTTTTGGAGCAGATGAATTTAATCTCTTGTATAAAGGGGATTACAATACATTTGCAGGAGACAGGAAACAAACACTCTGCCCTGTTTTTTAATCTAAATTTGTTATTACAACATCCGTATTCATCTTTGCAAAAAGAAAAAGAAATATTTTTAATTACACAAGATCATGAATAAAAAAATTGCCATTATTGGCGGGGGCAATCTGGGATCTGCCATTGCAGAAGGATTGTTAAAAAATAAATTTTGCGATCCCGCGGATATTACTATTACAAAAAGAAGAATTGAATCTCTCAAAAAACTGAGCGAGAAAGGTGTAGCTATAATTTCTGATAATGCCGAAGCAGTTCAGCAAAGCGAAATTATCATACTTGCTGTAAAGCCTTACCAGGTAAGCGATGTATTGCATAGCTTTCAAACAAAACTTACCCAAAAGCATTTATTGGTGTCTGTAGCCACCGGTGTATTAATTTCAGAATTGCAGGAAATTATTAAGAAGAATATTCCCGTTTTCAGGGCAATGCCTAATACAGCAATATCGATTGAGCAAAGTATGACTTGCTTGAGCTATACCAATGCAAATGAAAGCCAGGCGGCAACGATAGAAAAAATATTTTCTTCTTTAGGCAGGGTAGTGATCATTGATGAAAAGCTTATGGAGGCTGCCACTATTTTGGGCTCGTGCGGTACGGCCTATGCGATGAGATTCATAAGGGCAAGCATCCAGGGGGGAATAGAAATAGGTTTTGATGTGGCCACAGCCAGCCTGATTGTGGAGCAGACCGTAAAAGGCGCAGCGGAATTATTGATGCAGAAAGGAAGTCATCCTGAACAGGAGATTGATAAAGTGACTACCCCGAAAGGCTGTACCATAGCAGGTTTAAACGAAATGGAACACCAGGGCTTTAGTTCTTCATTGATAAAAGGCATTGCTGTAAGCTATAAAAAAATTGAAAAAACTTAGCGCGCTTCCTGCGGTCAAAGATGCAGAATACAATTTGTTATTATTTGTTGCTTTACTAAAGAAAGTATCTGATTAGAAAATAGTTTCTAAAATGATAACACGCTTACCATAATTTTTTTTTAGAAAAAGTATTCTTTTGCTCTTGAAAATTGACAGTGGTTTTAATGGCCCGGCAACCTGCGAATATTACACGAAATTTAAAAAGGAATTTGAGCAGTTAATAGAAAAATTGCTTGCAGAAAAATAGAACTGGAAGTAAACGAACAAATAACTATTTTTTTATTTTGCGATATTCATAAGTAAGGAATCAAAATCTCGCTTTCTACAAAATACATTTCGATTTTCCCTTTGTTTTTGGCGGCCTTTTTGCCGCGGTAGAGGCACTCGAATTTATCGCTGACAAGATCATAAGTAGCCCTGGAAATATTTATCTTATTGGCCTCGCTGTTTTGTTCCATTCGCGACGCGGTATTCACGGTGTCTCCCCAGATGTCAAAAGCAAATTTCTTGTCGCCCACAACGCCTGCCACCAGCGGCCCTGTATGAACGCCGATACGGATGTCAAAATAATTTTCACCCTCAGGGCCGCTTCTTAAAATTTTTATGGCATTTATTATTTCGATTGCAGCTTTTATAGCGTTAACAGGATTATGTGATTGCGGGTCAGGAACGCCACTTACGCACAAATAGGAATCACCAATCGTTTTGATTTTTTCCATCTTATACTCAGAAACAATCGCATCAAATTTGGTAAAACAAGTGTCAATAAGATGAACCAGTTTTTCAGGAGAAAGCAACGCGCTTTTGCTCGTAAAATTTTCAAAATCTGTGAACAGAACAGTGGCAATCTCATAATTCCTGGGGCGCGTGTGGCCTGTTTGTTTCAGCTCATTTGCTACATCTTCAGGCAGGATGTTTAAAAGAAGATCATCAGATTTTTTCTTTTCAATTTGCAGCTCGCTGGTTCTTTCTTTTACTTTATTTTCAAGCTCATTATAGAATAAAGCATTTTCTATCGAAATTGACATTTGAGCAGCAAGTAATTTTAGTATGCCAACGCCCTTTGCCGTAAAAGCCCCGGTGGTAAGGCTGTTGGCGAGGTAAATGACAGCCTGGATTTTTCCCATATTTAACAGGGGAATACAAAGAATAGATTTGCACTGGTGATTTTTTATATAATCATCGTTGCCGAATAATTCACTCTTGCACGCATCATCAAGGATTACCGTTTCCTGGGTCAGGTAAACATAATTTACAATTGATTCTGACAATAGCTCGGTTTCAGAGACGGGGATAGATTGAAGTATCTTGATTTCTTCGTTTCCTTCCCTGATTTCAGCTTCAATAAATTTTTGGCCCTGCTTTTCCATAATCAGGAAACCTGATTGCGCGCCGGCATTTTCCATAATGATTTGCATCATTTTTTTCAAAAGCCGCGGTAAAATAATTTCACCTGATAAGGCAACTGAGGCTTTCAGCACGGATTCCAAATCGATGTCCGCGGTTTGACTCATTCCAGGTTCTTCCATAAATTGATTTTGCCATTCGGCCGCAGGCCCATTTTTAAGCTGGATATAATTGTTTTCCATCTGCTTTAGCTTGGCGACCGCTCCCCAGCGTTTATAAATTCTATAGGCATTTTGCAGGTAAAAGTTGGCAAGAATATCTTGTTTGGTATTAAGAAAAAAGCTGCCCGCCCGTTCCCATGTGTATGCAAGGTCGCTTGTGATATTAGCCTGCGTTGCTTCTTTCAGCGCCTTATCATAATAAATTTTTGCCCGTTCATTGTGGCCGGTGAGATAGCTATATTCTGCCTGCAGCAATATTATTTTGTGTGCATAATTAGTGGAGCAATATTTTTCGTATTTTTTTATTTCGGCAATATCTTTTTTTACCTGCATTAAAATTTGGCTCATGTTTGCAGCACCCGGAGAAACGTCAGTAATGACCAGGGAGCGGTAAAAATAAAACATTGGATAAAGAGTAGTCCCTTTCACGCTTTCCTGGTATTTTTCAACTATGGGCAAATATTTTTCTGCGTTCAACTTCAGGTTAAATATCAACGCCAGATGTAACTTTTGAAGATATAAGTTTTGAAAATAGATTTCAGTATTCTTGGTTACTTCTTTCAAATCCATTTCTGACTCATCAAAAATTTCACCTGTAAAAACATCAGGATGATCTTTTTCTTCAAGCAGGTTCAGTGCAGATTGGTGAAAAATCCGAAGCCGCCTGAATGTAAGATCCTGCTGAAACTTTTCAATCTTCAATTCAAGGGCTGTAGCCCGTTTTGCAAGGTCTGGCAACGGATAGCCCATCACATATAATTGATAAACGATATTGTGCGCTGCATACGAAGCATATTCGTTATCGCCCGATTCGAGGCCGCTGGTAAATGCCTTTTCAAGATCCGGAATCGTATCCGCAATGGCCACGCGCCTATGTACAAGGAATAAATTATTAGTGGCAATGATTGAAGCGATTAATTCGTCAGCATGTATTTTTTTTGCCAGTTGCAAAGCAATTTCTCCAAACCGGATTCCTTTATCAATTTCATTTAAAAATACGCTCAGGATATATCCATAAGCAACAAAACTAAATGGAGACTTTTTTGATAAGCCATATTTCACTGTCAGCCTAATCATCTTGAAGGCAAGCAAAGGCACGAGAGCGGGAACTGCAAAAAATGAGGCAGAAGAGATGTCAGATAGAATGCGCATCGCCGCATTTTTTTCCGGATCTTTCATCTCCGGGAGTTGATTGTAATACTCGGCAGGCTTATTACGCAACAGAAATTTGATTTTCAAAAGCTCTTTTAAAACTTCAAATTTGCCAGGCTTTAAAGGAAGCCTTATATGCATTTTTTTAAGGATTTCGAGGCCTTCCTTAACTGCATCAAAATGCTGGTTTTGGGCAATTAATTTTTTAATAATAATTTCATGGCCTTTGATAGAATCTATTAAAGATTTGCTGTACTTTAAAATAATTCCAACATACAAATCTACTTTTTCATATTCGCCTGAAAGGTAGGCGGCATTTGCAGCGTAAGCCGTAAACTCTAAAATAAAATCATATTGAATTGTCCAATCATCTTCATCCAGCATTTTCAAACCTTTTTCAAAATAAGCAAGAGCCTGGTGAAATGCAGTAGATGCCATTGCCTTAAGACCTGCCTTTAAATTCAGGCGCGCAAGGTTTTCTTTTTCTTTTTTTAAAACTATCTTTTCAGCGCCCAGGTTCCATTGCTTTACAATATCAAATAATTTTTCGTCCAGTTCTTTTTCACTGTAGCTTACGGTTAGCTTTTGGCCGTTACGCAAATGCATTGCTGCCTTCTCGTCGTCCGGAATAAGCGAATATATTGCCTGCTGAATTCTGTCGTGCCCGAATTTATAACCTTCGTCGGAAACCATAATAAATCCTTCGGCTACTGACTGGTGTAACAAATTTTCTATGGTTCTTTCGCTGGTTTCTTTAATTAACGACAGGCTTCTTTTGTTGAACTGAGTGCCAATTGTGGAAGCAATTTTTAAAAGTTCCAGCTTATCGGCGGGTAGCTTTTTAATAAAAGAAGTCATTAATTCCACTACATTGCCTGATACATTCATTTGTAATATCAGGTCTGAATTGAAATTCCATTTCAGGGATTCAAAATCAAAATGCAAAAGGCCCTCATCATAAACCGATTTAAGAAATTGCTTTACGTAAAAAGGATTGCCCTTTGTTTTATTAAAAATAATCTGGGAAAGTATTGACACATTTTCCTGGTTGGAATGAAGCGTGGAACTGACCAACGAAAAGGCATCCTGATAAGTTAAATCTTTAAGATGAATTTCTTCAACCTCAATATTATCTCCTTTTAATTTCAAAAGATTTTTATAAAGCGGATGGTCTTCGTGGACTTCATTTTCGCGATAGGCGCCAACAAGTAAGGCGTATCCGATATCGCGGCTTTCCCCAATCGTGTTGAAAAGATTGAGTGAGGAAGTATCCGCCCATTGCATATCATCTACAAATAACACCAATGGGGAATCTTTTTCGGCAATACTTTTGAAAAAGCGTGTGAATTCATAATTAAAACGATTCTGCGCTTCAAGGCCTTGAAGTTCTGAAGATTCACCTTGTTTTCCAATAAGCCTTTCAATGCCAGGCATAAACTGTGTCAGGATTTTTCCTGAATTCCCAATGGCGTCAGAAATCTTCCTTGTCCATTTTGCTTTAAAAGCTTTGTCCCCGGCAAGAATTAACTGAACCAACTCATTGAAAGTTTGAATCAGGGTAGTATAGGGCGCCTCAGAGCTTATCTGGTCAAATTTTCCTTTTAAGAAAATTCCTTTTTTATTAAATACTGAATTTTTAAATTCATCCACCAGCGATGATTTTCCACTGCCGGAATTGCCGGCTATCACCAGGATTTTTTTGTGTCCAGTCCTGCAATCTTCATACAGGCTATTCAATTTTTTAATCTCGTTGTCTCTTCCATAAAGCACATTATGAAAATTCAGTTTGCCCGAATAATCTGCTTCGGCTATTTGAAAACCCTTTAGCCTGAGGTCATCAATTTTTTCATCCAGGTTAAATTGTTCAAGGCATTTTTCCAAATCTGCTTTTACACCAAAGGCTGATTGATAACGGTCTTCAGCATTTTTAGCAAGAAGCTTCAAAATTATTTCCGAAATAATATTGGGAATAGTTGGATCAAGTTCGCTCGGGTTTTCCGGCGTTTTGGCAATGTTGGCATAAATAAGCTCCATTTTTTCTTCGCTATCAAAAGGGAGATGGCCGGAAAATAACCTGTAAAATATTAATCCCAAAGAATATAGATCCGCCCGTTGATCCAACACATGGTTAATCCGTCCTGTTTGTTCGGGAGCTATGTACCTAAGAGATTCAATTTCTTTTTCATTTAAAATCGTCTTAGCTTCTTCAAACACATTTCCCTCGGTAGCTAAGGCAAAATCAATCAGGAAAACTTTGTTGGTAGATTGTTCAATTAAAATGTTGGAAGGCTGAATCCTTCTGTGAAAAATGTTTTCTTTTTGCAGGCAGGTAAGCGCTGAAGCGATGTCAATAGCCATATGCAGCTTCTGCGGAAAAGAAAGTCTTTCAGTTTGGAGGATTTTATTTAAATCTTTGCCTTCTATATATTCTAATAGCAGGGCTTCATTTCCCTCAATTTTTTCGCGGCGTATCGCCTTTCGGATGTGGCTGCATTTCAGGCGCGAACACAATTCGAATTCATTATCAAGCTGGGCAACTTTTTCCGGATCTGCAAATTCATTTTTCAATATTTTGACACATGAAGGCTTGCCCAGGCCGCTCATATCCCACTTGACAAGGATTGAATCAAAACCATAGTGTACCACATTAGAATGGTTAATATTTTTTATCATTCTTATAATTATTCAATTGATACCAAATCAAAGCAACTATCTGTGATAACTTTCTAAGCAGCAGGAAATTTAGCGGGATATTGGTTTCTATGAAAGTAACAAAAGTTTTGAATAAATCACGGGAAAAATATTCTTAAAGCCTATTTCTAAAATTGTTACTTTAGTAATTAATTATCGCTTTCCATCCCTAAGAAAACCTTACTGCTTTCCAAATAATTTCTACTAAAAATGACTAATCAAAATCCGTTGACATTGCTTACCCCGGTGAGGGAAGACAGCTTTCAGAAATTGAATGAAATTCTTGAGAAATTTAAGGTGGGCTTAAACCATGGTTTGAATGAAAGGTTTAACCGCCTGGGAACGCTGCATTATGCGCGCTGGTTTATTTTACAACAAAGTTCATTTAGGGATACAACCGCATTTCCTGTGCCGGTGCGGCTGGTTTTCTCTTCTAACTTTGACGGGGATGAAGATACACATGCCGAAGCGCTTGTAACTGTTTTTCCTGAATACTTTGATGAGTTGTATGAATGCTGTAAAGATTACCCGGCGCCGGCGGAAAGAACCGTTCAAAGCAGGAAAAATTATCTTTTAAAATGGAAAATTAAAACTGACGCTTTTTATGTGGGCGCGCCGGGGCGAAGTCTGAAGCAAATTCAGCAGGAAGACCAGCTAAAAAAGTTTATCCGGAATTTTACCAACAGTAAATCGTGGGAAGGGAAGAGCGCTGTGCAAATTAAAAATGCAGTTAAAGAAGAAGTATTTAAAAACCCGGAGTTTGAATGGGCAAAAAAACCGGAGCGTATTGCGAAAAAAAACTGGCCGGGATTAATTATTATGGGATTGGTCATTTTAATTTTATCACCTATTCTTATTGTCTGGATTTTAATCGTTCATTTTTTTTATGAGAGAAGAGATAAAAATTGTTATGATAAACGCAGCCAATTAAACGATGACCTTGTTCGCCGGCTTGAAACGGATGAAGACCTCATTAATCAAAATCAATTCACACAAGTGCTTGTAATGAAACCTGGCTTTGTGCGGCTGGCGACAGTGCATGCGCAAATGTTGTTTGCAAGAACATTGATAAAAAATTTGTTTGTCAACGGAAAATTGATGGGAATTCCTACGATACATTTTGCCCGTTGGGTGTTATTTGATAATGATAAGCACATGATGTTTTTCAGCAATTTTGACGGTAGCTGGAATCAATATCTCTGTGATTTTATAGATAAATCAGGGTGGGGGCTTACCGGCATATTCAGCAACACTGTTAATTTTCCGAAGACAAAATTTTTATTTACCGGAGGCGCCTATGATGAAGAACATTTCCTGGCATGGAGCCGCGGCACACAGATTCTTACGCAGGTTTGGTATAGTGCCTATCATGATCTTTCCATAAAGAATATTAGCAACAATACTTTAATCAGAAATGAATTGGTAAAGGATCTTTCAGAAGATGAAGCGCAAATTTTTTTAAAAAGATTTTAAACCGAAAATTAATGGAACAATTGGAATTATCTCAAATCCAGGGATTTCTTATAAATAATTATTTTGAAAAGCCTTTTTCAAATTATTATCTTCTGGAGATTGAAAATAAAGAAAAGGCTAAAAACTATTTAAAGGAAATAGCTGGCAGGATCACTTCAGCCAATCATCAAAATAATAATCAAAGTTTTACGAATATAGGGTTTACCTCTTCAGGGCTTGCTGCGCTTGGCCTGCACGAAAAAAATTTGCGGTTTTTTATCCGTGAATTCAGGGAAGGAATGGTAACGCCTCACAGGCAAAGGCTTTTAGGCGATCATGAAAGCAGCGATCCGCAAAAATGGCAATGGGGCGGCCCTGCCAATGCGCCCATTCATCTGGTATTAATGGTGTTTACTTCTTCCGAAGATGAGCTGCGTATGCAGGATGCTGCATTGCAGCAGGAGTTTTCAGAAAATGGATTAAAAATTTCACATGTTCTGCGGGCAGATACTTTTCCTGAAAGAAAAGAGCATTTTGGTTTTCGGGAAGGGATATCGCAGCCAATTATTATCGGAAGCGGAGTTGAAGGACATGAACGAGATAAAATTAAGGCTGGCGAATTTGTGCTTGGCTACGAAAATGAATACGATGTGCATCCTGATACGCCGCTTTTAAAAGAAGCACAAGGCAAAATGGAGATGCTTACTTCTGATCCTGAAGGTACGGGCCAAAAGGATTTGGGGCGCAACGGAACGTACTTCGTACTGCGACAATTAAAGGAAGATGTAGACGGGTTTTGGAACTTTTTAAATGAAAAAACGAAAAACGCGGATGGAAGCCTGAATCCTTCTGAAAGCACAAAAATGGCTGCAAAGATGATGGGACGCTGGCCGGGCGGCGCCCCTTTGGTAAAATTTCCAGATGCGGACCCAGGCACCCTTTCTGACGATAATGATTTTGTGTACATCGAGACTGACAAGTTCGGTCTGCGATGCCCATTTGGCGCCCATGCACGCAGAACCAATCCACGCGATAATTTTGAAGAAAGTAAACCGGCAGAATCGTTGAAACTTACGCGCAAACACAGAATCATGCGCCGCACCCGGTCGTACGGAGAAAAATTTACCGCATCGGCCACGAATCACACACCTTCAGATGAAGTGGGCGTTTTGTTCGGGTGCTTCAATGCAGACATTAATCGCCAATTCGAATTTATTCAATATACATGGGCCGCGTATCCAAAATTTAAACAGCTTTATGCCGATCCCGATCCTTTTATCGGGGTAAAAGAAAATCCTGCTGAAGGTGTGATTCAGCAATTTACAATTCCCACTGAAACCCATAATGAGTATGTAGAAGGATTGAAAAGTTTTGTAACGGTTAGGGGCGGGGCCTATTTCTTTTTCCCTTCTATCACCGCCGTTGAATATTTAAGCACCATCTGATAGTAGACGAACAAAAAGAGGGATTTTATTTTTTAGGTTAGATAATGGGTTGCGCGTAAAAAAACTGATGCTCATTGCTGCTTTACTTAAAAAATGCAGCTCGTATTAAATCTGAAACAAAATTTTGCCTTTTCATTTTGTTTAAATATATTTGATATTATTTAAACAAATGAATCTATTTTCTATTTCTCAGCTTTCAAACTTTTCGGGTATCAAACCGCACACGATACGGATTTGGGAGCAAAGATATAATGCACTTTCACCTGGCCGTTCTGAAGGAAATACGCGCTATTACGACAATGACCAGTTAAGGCGCTTGTTAAATATTGTTAGCCTGGTGCAGGCGAATTATAAAATTTCTGAAATAAGTACAATGTCTGATAAAAAACTGTTTGAATTATTAGAACAGCGATTGCGGCCATCAGAAGAGAATATCGATACCCACGAATATTTCATATTGCAATTGATAGCTGCAGGAATGAATTTTGATGAGATAAATTTCGATAAATTAATAAGTCATTGCCTGGTTAAATATGGAGTAGAGGGAAGCTATCTTAAAGTTATTTATCCAATGCTAAAGCGCATCGGTTTGATGTGGGCTACAAATCTTATACTTCCTGCTGCAGAGCATTTTATCAGTAATATTATCCGGCAGAAATTATTCACCCTTATTGATTCGTTACCGGCCGGCAACGATAAAAAAAATTCATGGCTACTTTTTTTACCCGAAAATGAATTTCACGAAATTGGTTTGCTCTTTAGCCATTATTTAATCCGGAAAGAAGGCTTCAAATCTGTCTATCTTGGTTCAAATGTGCCACTACAGTCAGTAGTGGAGGCAGCAGCGATTACCAATCCTGACAATCTGCTTTTATTTTTAACCCACAATGATTCAAAAGAGGTGCTGGGAGAATATATGAATGACCTGGGCCGCCGGTTCAAAAATAAGAATATAAAAATTGCTGCCGATGCTAAACAATTACAATCCATAAAATTGAATAAAAATTTTGAAGTGCTTTCTTCAATGGAGAACCTGCAATTAGCATTATCTGAATATTCGTTTAAATATAATGATAAAAATATAAACAAGAGTTGATGGCAAAAATAGCGGTCATAGGGGCGGGCTTCTCGGGTTTAAGTGCAGCGGCATATCTTTCTGAAGCTGGCCATGAAGTTCATGTGTTTGAAAAAAACGCGACTGCGGGAGGACGGGCACGTCAGTTAGAAACGAACGAAGGGTACTTATTTGATATGGGACCAAGCTGGTATTGGATGCCTGATGTGTTCGAGCGCTTTTTTAATGATTTTGGGTATCAAACTTCCGATTGGTATAGTCTGAAATTATTAGATCCTTCGTTTGATGTAGTGTTGGCCGGGGGAAGAAAAATGAGCATTCCCACTAACTATGCGCAGCTAAGGGATTTGTTTGAAAAAACCGATCCTGGAAGCGCAGATCGGTTAGACAGCTTTATGCAGGAAGCGCGCCATAAGTATGAAGCCGCGATGGAAAACCTGGTTTACATGCCTGGTAATTCTATGTTCGAGTTTGCGGATTCAAAAATTTTAAAACAGGCTCTGAGTCTGCAAATCTTCTCATCCTTTAGTAAACATGTAA
The DNA here is from genome assembly GCF_003721595.1 of Hanamia caeni. Taxonomy (GTDB): domain Bacteria; phylum Bacteroidota; class Bacteroidia; order Chitinophagales; family Chitinophagaceae; genus Ginsengibacter; species Ginsengibacter caeni. Next base: position 139,070 of record NZ_RJJR01000009.1, on the reverse strand, counting down.
GAAAGTTTTTTTCCCATCCGGATCTTATCGCCTTGATGGAATTTCCTGTTTTATTTTTAGGGGCTATGCCGCAGCAATCGCCTGCCTTGTATAGTCTCATGAATTACGCCGGCTTAAAACTGGGAACCTGGTATCCAATGAATGGCGGTTTCGGGAGAGTGGTTCAATCCATCGTATCTATTTGCAGGAATCAAAACGTTTCATTTTATTTTAATTCCACGGTGGATAAAATCAATGTGCACCAAAATCTTGCACACAGCATAACAGTGGACGGCATAGAACTTGATTTCGACGCAATTATCGCCTCAGCAGATTACCATCACGTTGAAGAATATTTGCTTCCGAAAGAATATAAAAATTATGATGAGAGCTATTGGCAGAAAAAAACCTTTGCACCTTCGTCACTGATTTTTTATGTGGGCCTTTCAAAAAGAATTCGCCATATCGGGCATCACACCTTATTTTTTGAAGAAGCGCTGTACCCGCATTCGGTTGAGATTTACAAATCTCCTTCATGGCCTGCAAAGCCTTTGTTTTATGTGTGTTGCCCTTCTCAATCGGATAACACAGTTGCACCCGAGGGACATGAAAACTTATTTTTTTTAATGCCAATTGCACCTGGATTAAAAGATGAGGCCTCTATTCGGGAAAAATATTTTGCGATTATGATTAAACGGTTGGAAAATTATCTTGGTGAGGACTTACAGGATTTTATTGATTACAAAAGCAGCTATTGCATTAATGATTTTATAGATGATTACAATGCCTATAAAGGCAATGCGTATGGCCTTGCAAATACGTTACGCCAAACGGCATTTTTAAAGCCAAAAATCAGGAATAAAAAAATTAAAAATCTGTTTTATGCCGGGCAGCTTACGGTTCCAGGGCCAGGGGTGCCGCCGTCGCTTATTTCAGGAAAAATAGCTTCAAATGAATTATTAAAATATTTAAAAAGCAAAAAGTATGAAGTCGATATTTGACAAACTTTCGGTGGATATTTGCAGGCACACCACAAAAACTTACAGCACCAGTTTTTCGTTGGGAATCCATTTTTTAAATCACAGTTTGCGCGATTCGATTTATTCCATCTATGGATTTGTAAGGCTGGCTGATGAAATTGTGGACAGCTTTTCAGGTTATGACCAGAAGAAACTATTAGATGAGTTTAGAATCAAAACGTACGAAGCTATTGAATACAAAATTTCTATCAATCCTGTCCTCAATGCCTTCCAGGATATAGTAAATAAATACGGGATTCCGCTGGAATTGATAGATGTTTTTTTGAAAAGCATGGAAATGGACTTGCAGAAAGTCGATTATACACATGAAAAATACCAGCAGTATATTTTGGGTTCTGCGGAAGTAGTTGGACTAATGTGCTTATGTGTTTTCACAGCAGAAAAACCAGGATTGTATGAAGAGCTTAAGCCCTTTGCGATGAAGTTGGGTGCGGCTTTTCAAAAGGTAAATTTTTTGAGAGATATGAAGGATGATTACGCGGTGTTAGGAAGAATTTATTTTCCGAATGTAACTATGAGCAGCTTTAGCAGCGATGTAAAAAGCCAGATAGAACACGATATAGAACATGATTTTAAGTCGGCACTTTCAGGAATAAAAAAATTACCAAATTCTTCAAAGGCTGGTGTTTACCTTGCATATGTTTATTATATGGCTCTTTTTAATAAAATAAAAAAATTGCCGGCGCATCGCATTTTACATGAAAGAATCAGGATTAATAACGGTAAAAAGTTTGGCCTTATGGTAAATAGCCTTATAGTCAATAAAATGAATCTTGTATGAAAAAAGTACGGAAATGAAATCGGGGTTATTTATTGCTTTACTATTCATCAGCGCGTTTTCTTTCGCCAAAGAACCGCCGTTAAGTGAAATAAGAGCGCTTTATGAAAAATCAGTTGCCAATGAATCTGCATGCAATAAATTGATTCATCTTTTGTCGCCTTATAATGAAAGCAATTATCCGCTCTATGCAGGCTATAAGGCCAGCGCCATTATGATGATGGCTAAACATGTGATTAATCCTTTTTCTAAATTTTCTTATTTTAAAAAAGGAAAAAAAATTTTAGAAGATGCAATCAAAGTAGATGGAAAAAATATTGAACTCATTTTTTTAAGATTTAATATGCAAACGCATTTGCCTTCTTTCCTCGGTTACGATGAAAGTATTAAACCGGATAGGGTATTTTTAGAAAATTCTTTTTCAGGAATTGAAGATGCGCAATTGAAACAATTTTTGAAGCCTTATCTTAGAAATTCCAATTATATCGACGCAGAAAAGAAAAGGCAACTGGGGTTATAAAACAAAAAATATGAATGAACTTTTAATATTGGTAGATGAGCATGATAACGAAATCGGACTGATGGAAAAAATGCCCGCGCATCTCTCAGGGCGCCTCCATCGTGCTTTTTCAGTGTTTATTTTTAATTCAAAGGAAGAACTGCTTCTGCAGCAACGCGCGGATAATAAATATCATTCGGGTGGATTATGGACGAATACTTGCTGCAGTCATCCTATTGATGGCGAAGATATTAATGTAACTATCAAAAAGCGGCTAAAAGAAGAAATGGGTATGGAATGTGAAACAGAGTATCAATTTAGTTTTGTTTATAAAGCTAGTTTGGGTAACGGTCTTATTGAACATGAATTGGATCGGGTATTTTTTGGAACATCAGATGAGAAGCCGGTCTTGAATCCCTCTGAGGCTAAAGATTGGAAATATATTTCTCTTGATGATTTACCGGCTGCAATTAAGAGTCATCCCGAAGATTTTTCTGCGTGGCTAAAAATTTGTTTACCGAAGGTGATAAGCAAAATAAAGGAAAACAAAAGCGCTTAACTCATGAAAATTTATTCTTTACATGAAGAGCAGTTTTTGCCGGTAAGTATTTACAAAGCCTGGGATTTTTTTTCATCTGCAGAAAATCTTCCTGTGATTACACCTCCGGAATTAAATTTTAAAATAATTTCTGATGTGAAGGGAAAAGAAATTTACGATGGAATGTTGATTAAATATAAAGTGAGCCCTTTTCTGAACATCCCCTTGGGTTGGAAAACAGAAATTACGTCCGTGAATAAACCATATTCATTCACGGATAGGCAGATAAAGGGGCCTTACCAGTTATGGCAACACACGCATGATTTTGTGGAAAAGGACGATGGCGTGCTTATGAAAGATACAGTTCAATATGGCTTGCCTTTTGGTGTCTTAGGACAGTTGATGCATTTTTTAATTGTGAGAAAAAAACTGAAAGGCATCTTTAATTACAGGAAACAAATTTTGAATCAAATTTTTACAAGACATGCAAACAATATTGATTAATGCACTTTGTGTTTTGGCCGCTTTTGTCGCAATGGAAACAGTGGCATGGCTGGCTCACAAATATATCATGCATGGAATATTATGGAAATTACACAAAGACCATCATAAGAAAGAAGGGGATGGTTTTATCGAACATAATGATTTCTTTTTTTTAATATTTGCGTTGCCCGGCATTGCGTGTTTGTTTTTTGGCAGTCAAAACGATTATAATTTCCTTTTTTGGATTGGTGTTGGAATTACTCTTTATGGATTTGCGTATTTCATCATCCATGATATTTTTATTCACCAGAGATTTAAAATTTTACGAAACAGCAATAATATTTATTTTAGAGCCATAAGAAGAGCGCACAAGATGCATCACAAGCATCTTTCAAAAGAAGATGGAGAATGTTTTGGAATGCTGTGGGTTCCGTTTAAATATTTTCGGGAACTTAAATTAAAGAGGGCGACATGAAATTTCTTTACCTGTTCATCGATTTTTTCACCATCATCATTCCGCTTCTTTTTTCTTTTCATCCAAAAATAAAATTTTATAAAACCTGGAAAGAATTTTTCGCCGCATCAATTATAGTTGCTACAGCATTTATCATTTGGGATGCCGTTTTTACAGAAATAGGTGTATGGAGTTTTGACCCAACTTATTTGGTGGGAATTTATATTTTCAATCTTCCTCTTGAAGAAATACTTTTTTTTATATGCATTCCGTTCAGTTGTGTTTTCACCTTTTATTGTCTGACTAAATTTTATGAGCTAAGATGGAGCGATAAAAATGAAAAAACATTTGTAAATATTCTTTTTGTTTTGCTTATGGCCGGGGCCATTGTTTATGGCGAAAGGTTATATACTTCAATCACTTTTATTACTACCGGCTTTGTTTGTGTTTTTCTAAAGTATATTTTTCGTGTTACATGGTTCGGAAAAGCAGTAACGGTATATGCTATTCTTTTGATTCCGTTTTTGATTGTGAATGGAATCCTTACTGGCACCGGCTTGCCACATCCGGTAGTGAATTATACCTCAACAGAAATTATGAATATTCGTTTGTTTACTATTCCTCTTGAAGATGTTTTTTATGGATTCGAACTTTTTCTGCTTAACCTGGCGTTTTACAAATGGTTTCTGAAAATCAGGCGCAGGAAATCTCACAACAATAAAACAATCCCGGCATTCAATTGAGTGTTCAATCTACAATTTACCTTCTGCATATAATCGTCTTAATTCTTTTTTATCAAACTTACCCACACTGGTTTTGGGCACTTCATTGATAAATACATAGCTGGTGGGTATCTGGTACTTCGCAAAGTCGCGTGATAAGAATTCTATCAATTCCTCATCAGAAGGCTTGTCATCTGCATTTTTCAAAACGATGGTTGCCAGCGGCCTTTCTGACCATTTTGCATCAGGGATGGCGATAACTGCAGCTTCTTTTATTTTGGGATGCGACATAATTACAGATTCCAGGGCTACGCTCGATATCCATTCGCCGCCACTTTTTATCAGGTCTTTGGTTCTATCGGTAATTTCCATATAGCCATCTTCATCTATTGATACCACATCGCCGGTTTTAAACCAGCCGTCATCAGTAAAATTTTCCGTGCTGTTGGTTTTGAAATAGGAATTTACCACCCATGCTCCTTTTACCTGTAATTCACCCATAGTTTTTCCATCCCATGGCGCAACAGAGCCATCTTCAGTTACCACGCGCAATTCTATTCCCGGAAAAGGTATTCCCTGTTTAGCGCGTATTTTGAGTTTTTCATTTTCGGACAAAGGTTCGTGTTTTGGTTGCAGCCGGCTGGCAGTGCCGAGTGGCGAGGTTTCTGTCATTCCCCAGGCATGTAGTCCTTTTATTCCAAAATCTTTTTCAAAGTTTTCGATAAGGCTCGCAGGAAGTGCAGAACCTCCTACAGCATATTCTTTCAGCGCCAGCTTTTCTTTTGGAGGATTTTTTTTCAATGCGGCATACACGCCTAACCATATTGAGGGAACTCCATTTGCCAGCGTAACTTTTTCCGCTATCAGCATTTTTATAATGGCTTCCGGCTGCAGGTTTGACGAAGGCATAATCATATTAGCGCCGGCAAGCACACACATAAAAGGCGCGCCCCATGCCATTACATGAAATTGCGGTACTACCAGCAGGTAAGTATCGCTACTGCTGCAATTGGCTGCATTTGGCGAAAGAATCGTTGCAGCATGTAAAAACGTAGACCGGTGCGAATATAAAACGCCTTTGGGCAAGCCCGTGGTGCCGCTCGTATAGCACATGCCACAGGCTTCATTCTCATTTATTTCAGGCCATTCAAAATCCGCGGTTTGCTCTGAAAGCAAATCTTCATAATGGATAATATTTGGCAATGTGGTTTTAAAATCTTTGCCGGCATTCAGAATAATATAATGCTCCACTGTTTCAAGTAATGGTGCAATTTTTTCCAAAAGCGGCGCCAGCGTGGCATCTACAAAAATTACTTTATCTTCTGAATTATTGATAATGTATTCTGTTTGCTGGGCAGACAACCGGATGTTTATGGTATGGCAAACTGCTCTCATTCCTGAAATTCCATAATACAGTTCAACATGCGGGCCATGATTCCAGGCGAAAGTACCTACTATATCTCCCTTGCTTACACCTAATTTTTTCACCAGGGCATTCGCCAGTTTTTTACAACGTTGATACATTTCGCCAAAACTATATTCGTGACGCGAACCATCGGGTAGATAGGTTATAATCTTTTTATGATGAAACACTTTGTTCCCATATACAAGAATGGTGTTGGTGGTAAGAGGATAATCCATCATCAATCCTTTCATACTAAATCGATTTATTTTTTACAACAAAAGGTTTAAAAAATTCTGTTTTCAAAGGGAAACTTTCTCATAGCTTAATGTAAGGATGCTGTATTGGCATGGACGTAAATATAAAAATTTAAAAGAGTTTAAAAAAAGAAGTGCCTATATATTTTATTGAGCCGGAAAAGTGGAAAATAAAAATCCCGGTTATTTTTCCTTTTACTGCCATTCCGGATTATTTTATTTTCTTATACATCCTTTCAATAATTTTGTTTCATGCTGAATAAAGAAATTCTTTCTCTTGGGAAAAAACTTTGGGATTACCACTTGCTGAATAATAAAATAGAGAAAGCCGATTGTATTCTTACTTTGGGAAGCCATGACCTTCGTGTGCCCGAACGGGCTGCTGAGCTGTATTTACAGGGATTTGCCCCGCTAATGATTATGTCTGGCGGACTTGGAAATTTTACGCAGGAAATCTGGACTGAAAAAGAAGCGGACAAATTTGCCGCTATTGCCATCGAAAAAGGAGTTCCTGCAAATGCGATTCTTATTGAAAACAAATCGACCAACACGGGAGAAAATATTCTTTTTACACAAAAATTATTAGAGGAAAAAGGATTGGAACCCAACAGTTTTATCGTGGTGCAGAAGCCTTACATGGAGCGAAGGTCTTTTGCTACTTTCAAAAAACACTGGCCTCACAAAAAGTTACTCGTCACTTCGCCCCGCATTTCTTTTGAAGAATATCCCAATGAGGAAATCCCAATGGAACGGGTGATTCACATTATGGTAGGAGATTTGCAACGCATTAAAATGTACCCGGCAAAAGGCTTCCAGGTTTACCAGGAAATTCCCGAAGATGTGTGGGAGGCTTTTGAAAAGCTGGTGGCACTTGGGTTTGACAAACATTTAATGAAAGAAACCTAATTAATAAGATGTCATTACAAAGATTTATAGATGCGCAACAAAGCGATTATGAAACTGCCCTTTCGGAAATTAAAAGAGGAAGAAAACAATCTCATTGGATGTGGTATATTTTTCCACAAATTCAGGGGCTTGGATTTAGCGCCACATCAAAATTGTATGCTATAAAAAATTTGCAAGAGGCGCGGCAGTATTTGCAGCATCCACTGTTAGGAAAAAGATTAAAGGAAATCACCAATGCACTGATAGACCTGCCTTCAAATAATGCGCATGAAATTTTCGGCAGCCCGGATGATGTAAAATTAAAATCCTCAATGACGTTGTTTGCTTCACTGCCGGGTGCGGATCCGGTTTTTGAATCTGCCTTGAAAAAATTTTTTAACGGGGAAAGAGATGCAAAAACGCTTTCAATAATAAAGGATGAATAGCAGAAGTCATTTTGTAAAAGCTGGCATGTATTTTATTATTTATTCGAATTAAAGAATTCTTCTGACAATGATGGAAGTTCCTGTGCAATTAGATGTCCTTTTTTTGTTGCCCCTGGCCATTGCCTGCATTGCATGGACGGTTACTCATGAAGAAATTTTTAAAGAACCCAGGGAATATTGCGTAACGAGGTCGAAAAAATCTAAAAAATTACTCAGCCGAAAGTTTTTTTATGTCTTTACCTGCGAGTATTGCTTCTCGCATTATGTAACAATTTTGTTTTTGATAATCACCAGATACAAATTGCTATTTGATGATTGGAGAGGATACATCATTGCAGGATTTGCGTTGGTCTGGATTTCTAACATCTACATGAGCCTGTACGGCTTTGTTCGCGTTGGTTTAAAAAATGAAAAAATAGAAGCTGACATTAAGGAGAAAGAATTAAACGAGTAAAACACGTAAAGCGGTTTTAGAAAACTTTAAAAATTGGATTCCAGATAAATTAATAAGCCCTCGCAAATAAAACCCTTTGTATACTTGGCTTTCCGGTCAAAATATCTTTTCCTTCTTCTGCCGGATTGTCCAATGGAATGCATCTTATGGTAGCCTTACTGAGTTCTTTAATTTTTTCTTCAGTCCCGGCAGTTCCGTCCCAATGCGCTGAAACGAAGCCTCCTTTTCCATCAAGGATTTCCATAAAGTCTTCCCAGCTATCGGCTTTTGTAATACGGCTATCACGAAAATCTTTTGCTTTTTGAAAGATAGAATTTTGAATCGCATTGAGCAAAACGTGAACGGTATTGGCAAGGCCATCAAGCGACACAGATTCTTTTGCTTTGGTATCCCGGCGGGCTACTTCAGCTACATTTTTTTCCAAATCCCTGGCGCCAATAGCAATTCTCACGGGCACTCCCTTCATTTCGTATTCAGCAAATTTCCAGCCGGGGCGCGAGCTTTCGTCATCATCATATTTTACAGAAATACCAAGCGCTTTAAAATCTTCTAATAAAGGCATGACTTTTTCGTCTATGGCTTTCTTTTGCTCATCGCCCTTAAAAATAGGAATCACCACAACCTGGATCGGCGCCAATTTTGGAGGCAGTACCAAACCATCATCGTCGCTGTGCGCCATTACCAATGCACCAATCAGGCGCGTGCTTACTCCCCAGCTTGTAGCCCACACATAATCTAATTGATTTTGTTTGTCACTGAATTTTACATCAAACGCTTTGGCAAAATTTTGACCCAGAAAATGTGAGGTGCCAGCCTGCAACGCTTTTCCATCCTGCATCATCGCCTCGATGCAGAAGGTGTCCACCGCACCTGCGAACCGCTCGTTCTCGCTTTTAACTCCGCGGATTACCGGCATCGCCATCCACTCTTCCGCAAATTCTGCGTATACATTCAGCATTTGCATCGTTTCGGCAATAGCCTCTTCTGAGGTAGCATGAGCGGTATGACCTTCCTGCCAAAGAAATTCAGTAGTGCGCAAAAAGAGCCTGGTGCGCATTTCCCATCTGACCACATTGGCCCATTGATTTATCAGCAAGGGCAGATCGCGGTACGATTGTATCCACGTTTTATAAGTATTCCAGATGATAGTTTCTGAGGTGGGCCTCACAATCAATTCTTCTTCCAGCTTGGCTTCAGGGTCTACAATAATCCCGGATCCGGATTCATCGTTTTTTAAACGGTAATGCGTAACTACCGCACATTCCTTTGCAAAGCCCTCAATATGTGCTGCTTCTCTGCTCAAAAAACTTTTGGGAATAAAAAGAGGGAAGTAGGCATTCTGATGGCCTGTTTCCTTAAAGCGTTTATCAAGCTGGCTTTGCATATTTTCCCAAAGGGCAAACCCATAAGGCTTTATGACCATACACCCGCGAACTGCACTATAATCTGCAAGCCCTGCCTTTAAAATTATATCATTGTACCATTGCGAATAATCTTTGTCCCTCGGCGTAATTTCCTTATTCATTATAACTTTTATTTTTATAAATAGTTTGCTTCAAATTGAGATAAATTAATTTTAATAAATTAACAACCGTTCATAAAATGAATGCGTAAATAATAAAGTATATTTCTTAAATTTACAGAAAGAAGGCGCAAAAATAAGCTTCCTTGTTTAACTTCTAAAAATCAACGCCATGAAAATAAAATATTTACTTTTTGCGGGCTCCATCGCTGTCTTAAGCAGCTGTAGCACTGCGTATCGCTCGGGACAAACGCCGGATGATGTATATTTTTCTCCAGCTCCGCAGCCAAATGAATATGTATCTCATTCAAATGGCGACGACCAGGATTCATATTACTACAGAAATAATGAAGAAGATTATAATATAAGAAGAGGAATTGAGAATCCTGCATACCGCGCGCCATTGTCGCTAAGCCTTGGTTTCGGATACAGTCCTTATTCTTATTATCCGTATAACAGCCTTTATAATCCGTATGGATATAATAGTTATTATGGCTACAGCCCGTTTGGAATGAAAGGAATGTATAACCCTTATTTTGATGACTTTGGATATAACGGATTAAGTTTTTACAATCCGTATTCACTTTATAATCCTTACTATGGAGGTTATGGTTATTCTCCTTTTGGATATGGATATTCACCCTTCTACTCTTCCATTAATTTTTATTCAAAACCAATAAATACCAACACGGGAGCAAGAAGATATAATTTAGGAGGCTATACGAATAATCTAAACAGAAACAATGAGTCGGGAAGTGTTCAGCCTATTAGAAATACCCAAACCGGCGTAGCTCCAGAATCAAACGGGACAGGAATGGGTAGGGTGATAAGAAGAGTTTTTTCTCCATCCGAGCGTAATTCTTATACTCCTTCTGCAAACAGTTCACGCAGGGAAGTAAGAAGAAGCAACAGTGATAATAACCGCAGGTCTTCTTACTACAATAATAACACAGAGCGGAATACTTATAACAACAACAATAATAACGAAAGGAGAAGTAATTCCTACGAAGCTCCTACGAGAAGTTTTAGCCCAAGCACTCCATCCAGTTCATCTTCTTCCTCGTCATCAGGAAGCGGAAGCAGCAGCGCCCCGGTTAGAACGTTTAGAAGATAAGTTGACCAGATAAAAATGTTTAAAAAGGGATGATTTTTTCATCCCTTTTTAAAAGGTGAAAACCGATCCGTATAAATTTAAAAATTGAATTATTTATTCGTTTACTATGAAATCATTTTCTTTATTAGTTTTTTTTTCATTAGCCATCAGTTTTTCTTTTGCCCAGGCTCCTGAAGACGCGCTAAGGTATTCTTATCTGACTCAACCAGGTGGTACAGCGCGCAACCAGGCAATCGGTGGTGCAGGTGCCTCGCTGGGAGGCGAGTTTTCTTCATTATTTATAAATCCTGCCGGGCTGGGGTTTTATAAAAGCGGTGATTTTCTGTTAACGCCCTCTTTGTCTTTTAAAAAACCTAACTCTACTTACCTGGGTAATTCCGCAAGTGCTACGGAAAACAATTTTAATCTTGGGGCATCCGGATTTGTATTTGGCGGCCCTACCCGCAGCCAAAGTGTAAAGAGCATTTCGTTTGGCATTGGCGTGAACAAGTTAGCGGATTTTAATAACCACATTTTTTATAAAGGAACCAATAAAAATTCTTCTTATTCCGAAAAATACTTGGAAGAATTGGTAAATGATAAAGTTACAGATCCGAACGCTGCAGCAAGTAATTATCCTTATGGGAGCAGCCTTGCCTTTAATACGTACCTTATTGATACCTTACAGGCACCTGACGGCTCGTTGAATGGATACAGAACGCTGGCCAATCCGGGCACAGGGTTGAACCAGGAGAATACAATTAATACAACAGGAGGCATTACAGACTTCTCATTGGGAATGGGTTTGAATTTGCAGGAAAAATGGTTTTTTGGTGCAACAGTTTCTGTACCGTTTCTAAATTATGAGCGCACTGCATCTTTTAAAGAAAGCGATGCCTCCGCCAATGCAAATAACAATTTCAATTATTTTGAAGTAAATGAAAGTTTACGAACAAAAGGTGTAGGCATCAATGCGAAACTGGGCGTTATATTTAAACCCGTGGAAAATGTTAGGCTTGGCCTGGCATTTCATTCACCTACCACTTACCAGCTAACGGATGATTACACTACTGAAGTGATTACCGATCTCGAAGGTTATGGAGGCGCCGGTGTAAAGCGACAAAGCTCCACTGATTTAACCAATGGCCAGCCGCTCGAATCAAAATACAATCTGACTACACCATGGCGCGCAATACTAAGCGGTACTTATATTTTTGGCTCTAACCTTGAAGATGTCCAAACTCAAAAGGGCTTCATCACTGCAGACGTTGAATATGTAGATTATACATCGGTAGCCTTTCATGATGTAAGCAACGACGCTTCGGCTGCTGATTATTATAATAATTTAAACAAAACGCTTGATGAGCTTTATAAAAGCACTGTGAATGTGCGCTTAGGCGGAGAAATGAAACTCAATACCTTTATGGTAAGGCTTGGCGGCGCATACTATGGCAATCCGTACCAGTCACAATCTTCAGATGTGGTAAAAGTTACCGGCGGTGTTGGTTATCGCAATAAAGGAATTTTTCTTGACCTCGCCTATGTGTATTCCATGTATAAAGATGTTGACTTTCCTTACCGGTTGCAGGATAAGCCCAATGTACCGGCAATCATTAAAAACAATGGAGGAAATATAGTTGCTACTATAGGATTTAAATTTTAAAACCATAAAAGAATTTTTTGGATAGATCCGGCATTTCGCAGAACACTCTTCATTTTGGATAACCTGATCAATTTACCAATAAACAATCAGAATTAAAATTGGAATTGTTTATTAGTTTACTACAAGTAAAAATTGACTGCCGTTCTTATTGCAGCTAATTATCCAAAGGAAGAAACGAATAGTCTTTTCCGTATTCTATCATCTGGTCAAAAAAGTTAGTTGGATATTCGATTTTTACATCTGCAATTTTGTCGCCATCCATTACGGGCACCAGTTTCGGCTGAATAAATCCCTTGTAAGGCTTGATGTTTAATTTTTTATATCGCTCCAACACCTCCTTATGCAATGCCGGGTCAACTTTTACGCCATACGTTTCAATAAGATTCTTGCCAGCCTGGTAATCTCCCTGCGATTTAATGCGCTGTATTTCGCGAAGCAATTGCCCGAATAATTCGCGTAGTTTATTGTAATCATTAATCTTCACATACGTTTTTCCATCTTTTTTTACAAATTCTACCACGTTATCCTTTTTACCTTTTTCATAAGCCCACATTGCGTTCAGTTGACGGTTGCGCATGTGTGCTTCTTCCAGGTTGGCCCCGGGATTGAGACGTACCAGTTGCGTCATCAATCCGTTCATCATGTAAGAATCGTATTCTGCTTTTCCAACATCCAGTGTTGGCATCACGCCTAATTCAATCAATTTCGGATCCATGATAAAATATAAACCTACCAAATCGGCACGCGCTTCTTCAAGAGCGGAAGCATACGTCTTTAAGGTTTTATCCGGAGTGGCCACGCCGGGATTCAACTGGCCGGAAGCATGCCCGATTGCTTCGTGCATGTCAGTATGCAAATCTGCCGCGAGGCTGCCCCATTTTTTTATATTGTTTTTTACTGAATCATTTAATGCAAATTCATCAAGCATGCCACTTGAAGCGCCGGCTACATTATAAGCATGTACGATGTTGCTTAAGGAAACCGATTTGGAGCCATGCTGCTGCCTTATCCATTCATTGTTGGGAAGATTAATGCCAATAGGAGTGGAGGGAGTGGCGCTTCCGCCTTCAACAATTACAGTAATGGCTTTTGCAATAATTCCTTTCACATTTTTCTTTTTATCTTCAGGTAAAATCGGAGAATGGTCTTCAAACCATTGCGCCTGTGAGGCTATTTTTTCTATAGTTTTGGTAGCCGCAAGGTCTTTCATTGATACAACACTTTCCCAGCTTCCTTTTCTTGCCAGCGGATCAAAATAAACTTCTATAAAACCGTTTACCGCATCCAGCCTGCTGTTGATATCTTTTACCCAGGCAATGTTATAATCATCCCACGTGTGCAGGTCGCCTGTTTTATAATATTGTACTAACAATTGCAAAGCGGCTTTCTGGTTTGCATCCTCAGCTACGGTGATTGCTTTTTCAAGCCATCCGATTATTTTTTCGATGGCCGAAGAATACATGCCACCTGCTTTCCATACCTTTTCTACCACTTTTCCTAAACTGTCTTTTATTACTTTACTGTTAAGCCCCCACTGCGGCTGGTTTCCTTTTGAATCAAATTTTGCATAAAAATCTTCTACTTCCTTTTGAGTTACCCCTTCATAAAAATTGACAGACGAAGCTTTTACATTATCCACATTTGGATCAAGGTCAACTAGTTTAGGTTCTATTTTAGGATCATAAATGATTGGTTTTATTCTTGCTAAAAATGCGTCCATGCTTTCCCCTGCATTTTTAGGAAACAGCGTGGAATCGCTGGCTTTGGCCACCGATATAAAATAATCGGATGAACATTCGGGCAAAAATTTATCATTGCTGTAATGATGATGATTTCCGTTGCTGAACCAAAAACGGCCACAGTAGGTTTCAAATTTTTTCCAGTCCTCTGAAGTTTTATCACCGGTATAGGTTGTGTACATCGCTTCAAGCGTTTTGCGAAGCATGATGCCATACTTGCTTTTTTGGTCGTAAAAAATATCACGGCCCGCAAGCGCCGCTTCGTACAAATAGTAAGCAAGCTGCTTTTGCTGCAGGCTTAACTGGTTGAATCCCGGCGCTTCGTAGCGCAATACCTGTATGTCTGCAAAGGATTGCGCCGCTACCTGGAAAGAGGTATCATAAGACACTGTGGCGGTAGCGGAATCGCTGGCGTTCCGTGATTCACTTTTGGTTCCGTTATTATTGCAGGAGGTTATGAAAACAATCAAACAGGCAATTAAAAAAATTTTTGTAGCAGGCATACCAATTTTTTAAATTACAATATAGGGATTAAAAAAGAAGGAGAGAAAATAACGAAAAACATCAAAAAAAAATAAGGAAAATATTCATATCTCTATTTTCTGGCACAATAACAGTAAACAAAGAAAAAAGAGCTATTTTTATTTTGTATTGTCATTCTACTCAACTCTTCACTTAAACAAGTTTATTATGAAATTATCCAGGAGAAAGTTTATCAAAAACAGTTCGTTCACTATGGCGGGAACCATGTTTTTGCCAAAAGATATATTGCACAGTTTTTCTTTCAAAGGCAGTCACATATTGGGATTGCAATTGTATTCCGTTCGTGATGATATGAAAACTGACCCGGCGGGCACTTTGAAAAAGCTTGCAGATATGGGCTATAAAAATGTAGAGCACGCCAATTATATCAATGGGAAATTTTATGGCTATGCGCCACTTGAATTTAAAAAATTACTGGATGGGCTTGGGTTGAAAATGCCAAGTGGCCACACGGTGATGAATGCCAGCGATTACGATGTCTCCAAAAATGATTTTACGGACAAATGGAAGCAGACTATTGAAGATGCCAAAACTTTAGGACAGAAATATGTAATAAGCCCATGGCTTGACGAAAACCTGCGTAAAAATTATGATGACCTTGTCGGATTCCTGGACGTGTTTAACAAATGCGGCGAATTGTGTCAAAAGTCTGGATTAAAATTCGGCTACCACAATCATGATTTCGAGTTTAGATATTCATTGAATGGCAAAAAGATCTATGATATTATTTTGGAAAAAACCGATCCCAAACTGGTAATACAGCAATTGGATTTGGGTAATATGTATGGCGCCGGTGGAAGAGGTTTGGATGTTATAAAGCAATATCCTGGGAGGTTTGAGAGCATGCACGTAAAAGATGAAATTAAATCATCCGGCAAGGGTGAGATGGGCGATGAATATGAAAGCACTGTCTTGGGCAAAGGAATTTTGCCGGTGAAAGAAGTGATAGATCTTGCCAAAAAGATTGGTGGTACCACCGAATTTATTATTGAGCAGGAATCTTACCAGGGAAAAACGCCGCTTGATTGTGCTAAAGAAGATTTGGCGGCGATGAAAAAATGGGGATATTAAGAACAGAAGTAGCATATTACAAGTGACACCTTTTGAAAACGTGTCACTTCACAAAAGCTGTCACCTCTTTCAAAATATTTCAGCTTTTTTAAAATGAGAAATTAAAGACCAAATAATGAAAACAGTAGTAATTGCAGAATCATCAGGCGCCTCAATGGAAACAATAATGTCAGTTTATCCAAGGCACAAAGCAATAGTTGATAAATACGTAGCCAAAGGTGAGGTAATTGGAATTGGCCCATTTGCAGACAGGGGAAATATGGCGATTTTTAAATCCCATTTAGCTGCTGAGCAATTTGTGACCGAAGACCCTTTCATACTTGAAGGACTAGTAAAATCATTTGTTATCCGCGATTGGATGGACAAAATGTTGCCTGAATAATGGAAAATGGATTTAACTACGTCGGCAGATTTGTATCTTCAAAAGGTCAATTTTCAATTTTCAACACTCAACACTCAACTCATGCCTTCTTTTCAACTATCTCCCCAGCAAATAGAAAGCTATCACACCGATGGCTATGTTATTGTCAACAATTTTTTAAAAGAAGAAGAGGTCAATAAATTGTTTGCTATCGCAACGGGCGATGATACCTTGCGTAAACATGCATTTGACCTGAACGATCAGTCTGGAAAGAAGACAAAGTTAACGCTGTGGTATACGCCCGGAAACGATGCGTACGGCTTGCTTACGAAAAGCGGGCGCATGGTAAGTTCTGTAAATCAATTGATGGAAGGTGATTCTCCCGTTTGTCATTTTCACAGTAAACTGATGCAGAAGGAACCTAAAGTTGGCGGTGCATGGGAGTGGCACCAGGATTACGGCTATTGGTACAAAAATGAATTTCTTTTTCCCGGTCAAATGATGTCAGTAATGGTGGCTATCACCGAAGCAAACAAGGAAAATGGCTGTCTGCAGGTGATAAAAGGCTCGCATAAAATGGGGCGCATTGAACACGGATTTGCAGGCGAACAGGTAGGCGCTTCGCAGCACTATGTTGGCCTGGCTTTGAAAACCATGGAGCTTATTTATGTAGAACTAAAGCCAGGCGATGCGTTGTTTTTTCATAGTAATTTATTGCATCGTTCGGAAGCTAATCTTTCTGATTCTCCGCGCTGGTCGTTGATTTCGGTTTATAACCGCAGTAAAAATGTTCCTTACAACGAACCATCCCAATCTTCAACCATTCCGTTGCAGTCCGTTCCGGATGAAGCGTTGATGGAATGGAAATCTGAAAACATCAATGACGGCGCGCATTTTTTAGAAAAGGAAAAAGATGAAGCGCTGAAATAACCATTCAGCGGTAACGTATTTTATACATGTCCTTCTTTTAAAATTTAATAAGTTTTTTCTAAGCATGCTCTTTTTTAATTTGTACGGAATTATCTGTGTGTCATTTCTCTGCAGAAAACAAAACCGTTTTATTTGTTCATTTACTGTAAAATATTTTTTTTATTTTTAATAGGAGAATCACTTAAGAAATCTCAATTCCAAATGCAGGGCGCTACTAACTTTCTATACCTGAATCTGATAGTTCCCGAATGGACATGGCCTTTTTTTATCGTTTCTATATTGTTGCTTTTGTACATTTTTTACCGGATTGTAAGAATTCGGGAAAAAAAGATAAAAGATTTTAATGCTACGCGGGTTGAACTGGAAAAGCTGAGAGCTGAAAATTATAAAGATCTTCTGGAACGCGAGCAGATTAATAATTTTTTTTCAACATCACTGTTATTAAAATATGATGTGGATGAAATTCTTTGGGATGTCACAAAAAATCTTATTTCAAAACTTGATTTTGAAGATTGCCTTATTTATTTGTGGAATGAAGACAAAACACGCATGGTTCAAAGAGCCGGGTTCGGCCTGAAAGATTCTAAGGAATTAATGATGCGCTTTCCTTATGACCTTGCACTTGGAGAAGGCATTGTAGGAACAGTGGCACAAACAGGCATTCCTCTGATAGTGCCTGATACGAGGAAAGACTCCCGTTATCTTCCCGAAGGATACAGCGGCCTTAGCGAAATTTGCGTGCCTATTAAATATGAAGATGAAATTTTGGGTGTCATTGATTCTGAACATTCGCAGCTTGGATTTTTTAACCAAAGCCATCTGCAAATGATGAACACTATTGCTGCTTTAATGGCGGCTAAAATAAAATCAATCGAAGCGGACCAGGAACTGCGCCGGCAAAAAGCTGAGATTGATAATATTTCAAAGCAGCTTACAGAACTGCAGCTTGCGGCCCTTCGCAGCCAGATGAACCCGCATTTTATTTTCAATGCTTTGAATTCTATAAAAAAGTTTGTGCTATCTAATGACGCGGAAAATGCCGACGTGTATCTCAGCAAATTTTCAAAACTTATTCGCCTGATTCTGAATACTACGCGCGAGGCAAAGATCAGTCTTGAAAAAGAAATAGAAATGCTTACACTTTATCTTGAGCTCGAAAAATTAAGATTTGGTGCAAAGCTGAACTATCATATTCACGTGGATTCGCTTTTGCTCGAACGCAATATTTCTATACCCACAATGATAATTCAGCCATTTATTGAAAATGCTATATTGCATGGCATTATGCACAAAGATGGAGAAGGTGAAATTGAGATTTCGATTTTTGATTTTGATAATCATCTTGAAATTGAAGTTAAAGACAATGGCGTTGGCAGAAAAGCGGCAGCCATGCTGAATTTAGACAAAAACAGGCCTCACAATTCTTTCGGAATCGAAGTAACCCAGGCGCGATTGGCAGCATTAAAGCCGGATATGGAAACACCTTCGGGAATTGTAATAGAAGACATCGAAGAAAACGGGGCAGCCGCAGGAACGCTGGTTAAAATTTTTATACCACAGTAATTTATAGTTTTTAATATTCAATTTAACCCCCATGATAAAGACAATCATAATCGAAGACGAATTGCAAAGTTCACAATTGCTAGAACTTATGCTTAAAAGTTTTAGCGATACTATTGAGGTGATTGATGTTTGCAACACGCCCGCAAAAGGAATTGAAAGTATTCAGAAAAATGGGCCTGATTTGGTTTTCCTCGATATCGAAATGCCCAGGATGAATGGATTTGAAATGTTGAAAAAAATTGGTGCTATTGATTTCAGTATCATTTTTACAACCGCTTATAATAAATATGCCATCAATGCTATCAAACTTAGCGCTTTGGATTATTTATTGAAGCCTATAGACAGCACAGAGCTCTCAATAGCAATAAGAAAATGTGTTCAGAATATGGAGCAAAAAAATATGGGATATAAAATGGATATGTTATTGAAAAATCTTGGCAGGCAAAATGCGCTGGATAAAACACTGACGCTCACTTCCACAGAAGGAGTCCGTTTTATTAGAATGAAAGACATCATCAGGCTTGAGGCTCACGGAAGATATACCAAATTTTATCTTGCCAATAAAGAAGACATCCTAGCCAGCCGGACACTTGGCGATTTCGAGGAAACACTTTCGGAAAATGAATTTTTCAGGATTCATGAAACACACATGATTAATCTTCTTTATATTGACAGATTTCATAAAGGGAATAACTATGTATTATTGACCGACAAAACAGAATTGCCATTAGCAAGAAGGCGGAAAGAAGAATTTTTGAAAATAATTCCTAAGATATAGAAAAGGGGGTCCCGAATAATACATACTTAGTCCCGGTATTGTAGCTTTTCAACCCATCTAATAAGTAGTAAAAAAAATCTTCAACATTTTTAAGGAAATTTACCTTTAATTTGGCCTTGAAAATGGGCGTGTGATTTCAAAAAAAATTTTAATCTTAGCTGATTTATGACAAGCCGCTCAGAAGCATTGTGGTGGAAGATGCTGAAAGAAAAAGACCTTTTGGAGATGTCTTTTATTCTTGCACAAAATGCGTTGCCGGCGTGGAAAAATTTTAACCACAGTGCCATTACCAAAGAGGAATTGGCATCTTTACCGGAAAATGCATTGAGGGAAATTGAAGCGATGCTCAAAGGCTTTGGTAATTCCCCAAAATTGAATGAGCATTTTAATTCATTCGTTCCCCCGGTGGTAAATATCCGTGATGGCTATCTCAAATATCCTTACGAGGTAAAGCTTGTATTTTTATCGGTGTTTCATATTTTAAAAGGCATTATTTCAAATGATGTCAGAATTGCGAGACAGGCATTTGTATCGTCCATTTCAAAAGCTATTGATGCAATCAATATCGCCGGTCTTCTTACCTCAGAAGAAATCGCTTTGCTTACTCAAAAATATTACGCTCTAAGCCAGAACGGTTGACTTTGTTTTTTTTACCGAAATAAATTTCCCCGTTATTTGTTGGTTTACTATGATTTTAATCGTCATCATCGGTTTGCGCCAACTTTAAAAACGCGCTGTGGCGGGGTGTAGGCATCACGCTGTTTTCTCCTTTAATTGATTTCCAAATCACTTCGTTGAAAGGAATATCTGGTATAGCATCTTCTTTTGCCAGGTTAAATTTTGCAGACTCTTTTGCCAATTTATTCCAGGCGGTGTTTCTTTCATTAATATCAACGTTGGCGGGCAAAGCTACGTACACGTTTGTATCAGGAACAGAAGTAAAACATCTGAACATCGGCATCGCGGCGGCATCATATTGACTCATCGGCGGCAAACCGAGAATTAATTCTATCGTGCGTAATATTCCTGAAGTAGAATACATGGTATGATCTACAAAATTTCTTTTTACATAAGGGCTGATGAGATAAGCAGGCGAGCGGTGAGCATCCACATGGTCGGGGCCATTTTGAGCATCGTCTTCCAGGATAAAAATGGCACTTTCCTTCCAGATAGGACTGTGCGAAAGATGTTCTATAAATCTTCCCACCGCAAGATCATTGTCTGCTGCGGCAGCATACGGACTGTAAGCGCCTTTTCTCATTCCGCTGGTATGGTCGTTGGGAAAACGAAGTGTTGAAAAGGTGGGCAGCGCATCAGCCGCAATTAAAGAATCAAAATCATGTTCCCAAATTTTTTCACGGTAAACATCCTGGATAGTCAGATCAAAATCCGGAAAACCAGCACAAAAATGTCCAATAATAGAAGGCAAAATTGGCCCTTTCCCATCATGCACAAATTCTCCATAATTGCGGTAACTTATTCCTGCACGATTGCAATAATCCCAGATAAAACCTTTTTCAGGATAAGCAATTTTCCGTGTTCCTTCATAATCATAAGTACCGCCGCGGCCACTGTAATTGGTGGGCCACGTTTTTTCTACATAATCATTTGCATAAGCTGCTGTGCTCCAGTTGTGCCCATCGGCGCTCACTTCTGCATCCACATAAAAATTATCGAGCAATACAAAATTTCTTGCGAGAGCATGAAGATTCGGAGTGATCTTTTCATTGAAAAGGCATAAGGAAGTATCGCCATTTCCTTCTTTCATATCACCCAAAACCTGGTCATATGTCCGGTTTTCCTTAATCACATAAAATACATATTTGATGGGAGAGGAGGCTCCTGCTTTTTGTGGAATTGGATTGCCATATTCTCCTTCGGCCAACGCTTCTTTGTTTTTATTGTAAGGCGTATTTGTATAGACCTGAGTTGAATATTTTCCCAATTCTTCCGCAGAAGGAATAGGAATAAAGGAAAGTGATCCTTTGAACAAACTGCCGATATATTGAACTGGTTGCTTTTCTTCAGAAGTAATCGCTTTTTGATAAGGTGTTTTTTGTTTTGTATTGACAGGCTGTGGTCCATACGGGTTTGCCATTGTTTCAAATCCTTTTCCATTCGTTACCCAAAGTTGATTATTGATCACCCTAACACTTGTAGGATACCAACCTGTCGGGATAAATCCAAATGACCGTGATGATCCGGGTTTGGAAACATTAAATACCGCGAGGCAATTATTATCTGCGTTAGCGATGTATAATGTTTTATCATCTGCTGACAAAGCCAAACCATTGGTGGTGCTGCCTGTTGGCGCGTTCGGATATAAACTTACTGAAAGCGTTTCAATCACTTTATGTTTTTTGGTATCAATCACCGAAACGCTGTTGCTGTTGGCATTTGCAACAAAAAGATGATCGCCTTTTTTACTAAACACCATATCATTCGGATGGCTTTCGGTAACAATTGAATCTGTAATACTACTTTTATTTACATCATACAAAAGAACTTTATCGCCGCCCCATAAGGAAATATACAAGATTGTCTTTTTAGGATTTAGGATACAGGTATAAGCCTCTGCACCTAAAGGAATTTGCTGAATGACCTGGTTGTTTTTGGTGTTACAAACATAAAGCGAATTGTTTTCTTTGGTAACAGCAAACAGGCGTGAATGCGCATCATCCAAAGCGAGGCCGGTGACACCAATTTTATTAGGCCATTTTTTCCCCAATACAATTGAATCTTTTAAAACAAGCTCATCGTTCGCTACTGTAAATTTTAAAATCATATTTTGATTTCCCGCCGAAGCATACAAATATTTATTGTTAGCGCTGAATTGCAGGCCAACCCATGCAGCCTTCATTTTTGTAAACGATAATAATTTTTTCTTTTGGATGTCGATCAGTTCTATTCCCTGTGCTCCATTCCCATTATCAGTGATCGCCACATATTTTTTTGACGGAGAAACAGCCATGTTCAAAGGAAGATCGCTGCTGAGATGAAGTGCAGTGCCTGCCGGTGATAACGACCAACCATTCACCAGTGCCACAGGTTTTGGAACAAAAGCGGATTGTGCAACAATGTTTGAGGATAAAAAAAGAAAAGCCAGGAGATTGATGGAAAGATAAATTTTGCGCATCATTAATTCAATTAAATGAGATTCAAATTTAAGTAAAGTAGCGGGACAGCCGGTAAAAGTTGTAGAGAAAAATGGGTAGATTTATGATGGTTATCTTTTTTGATTTTTTAAAGACATGAGAAAAAATAAAAATCTTTACAATTTTTTTGTTTAAGGGAAAATGGAGATAATAAAATGTGTATTTATCGATAACCGCTAGCGCTGATACAGATGTCACATGACTCTTAAGGAGATTTAAAAATTGATTACATTTGAATTATGGACACAATGCAAATAGATATCTTAAATCCAAAGGCGACCAAACTTCTTAAAAATCTGGAAGATTTAAAACTTATTTCTATTAAAAAAATATCTGACGATGGATTTCTCACATTAGTGAATAAATTGAGAGCCAGGGCAAAAAACAATCCACCGACTTTAGCTGAAATCACAAAAGAGGTAGAACTTGTAAGAGCTAAAAGATATGCGAAATCAAAAAAGTAGGGTTATTATTGATACTAATCTTTGGATCAGCTTCTTACTAACAAAAGAATTTACAAGGCTTGATACAATTATTGCAGATAAGAAACTTATTCTTCTTTTCAGTCAGGAATTAATTGATGAAATTGTAGAAGTATCGCAGAGGAAAAAATTTAGAAAGTATTTTCCATTAGAAGATATTGAAAAATTTTTACTCAAGATCCGCAATAGAGGAGAATTTATTAAAATAAAAAAAGCGTAATTGATTGTAGAGATCCAAAGGACAATTTTTTATTATCATTATGTATTGACGGCAATGCAACTCACCTGATTACCGGCGATAAGGACTTATTGGTTTTTAAAATTTATGGTGTGACAAAAATATTGACTGTGACCGAATATCTTCAAGAACAAAATGTCTAAGACAGACTTTTCAGAAAATGAAAATAAAACTTTTGGAAGTTTGATAATTGTTATTTGACAATTGATCTTTTTAACTTCGAAAAGTGGTGAAAATTATTCGTTTGTCTTAAAATCCAAATCCTGGAAATCAAAACTAAAATCTGTCAATGGAGAAATTGGTTTCATGGTGATACCATTTGGATGGCCTTCATAATCGAGAGTGAACATTACATAAGCATCTGCGTCCATACTCCGGTCGTTCCATTTTACAATAAATGTGTTTCCTTTATAAGCAAACATTTCGCCTGAAAGACGTGGAGAATTTTTGGAATCAAACCAGAGCTTGCCATTTTTTTCTGAAATAATTACATCGCCAAACCACGGATCAGTATAGGTTCCGGTGTATTTACTGAAATCAATTTTGCCAGTATTTTTCTTTTGCGCTGCATTAATATCGGCCCAGATTTTATCAGTGATTTTTTTTGCATCTGCCTCCTGTTGCAATACTATATCATGATATTGCTTTACCCGATCTTTACCTTTTATTCCATAATAGCTGTCTTTGATTGTATTGGTAATAGCCCTGAAAGCCGCACCCGACTGCTGGTTGGTGAATACGATAATTCCCAGTTTTAATTCCGGGATCAAAGTAACCTGGGTCACAATTCCAGCGAGCCCGCCTGTGTGCGTAGGAACTTTGTATCCCTTTTCATCACTTAAACCCCAGCCAAGGCCATAAGCAGCAAAATGAGTGTTGTAAGTCGTTTCTCCATGAATCGGAATAATCGTTTGCGGCGTCCACATTTCTTCATGTGTTTTTTCTGAAAGAAGCTGTTGCTTTACATCATCACTATATTTTCCATTATTCATCTGCATGATAATCCATTTGCACATGTCGTGTACAGAGCTATAAATTCCTCCGGCTGCATCGGCCACATATTTCCAATCGCGGTGAATTACCTGCACTTTTCCATTCACCGGGTCATGAGCATCTATTACATTATTTTTGTTTTTTAAAAGATCATAATTCGGCGCGCTTTCCGTCATTTGAAGCGGGTTCATAATTTTTTCCCGGATAAAATTTTCCCAACTCGTTCCTGAAACCCTTGCCACGACTTCACCTGCGACGATATATAATAAGTTGTCATAATCATATTTTGTCCTGAATTGGGAAGTTTGTTTCAAGAACCTCAGGTTGTGAATAATATCCTTTAATGTAAAAGTGCTGCTATCCGGCCAAATCATAAGGTCGCCTGCACCAAGTCCTAACCCGCTTCGGTGAGTCAGCAAATCGCGGATGGTAAAATTTTCAGTTACATACGGGGCGTATAATTTAAATTCAGGAATGTAGTCAGTTACTTTGTCGTCCCAATTTAATTTTCCTTCATCTATTAATATTCCCAAAGCTGCAACAGTAAAGGCTTTGCTGTTCGAAGCAATTCCAAACCTCGTATGCTCATTCATTTTTTGCATGGTGTTCAGCGAGGTAACCCCGTATCCTTTTTCGTGAATAATCTTTCCATCTTTTACTATCGCGACTGCTATGCCGGGAACATCAAATGTTTTCAGAGTTCTCAACTAACGAATCTATCTGCGGCGAAGCGATAGGTTGCGCAAACAGGCCAGCGCATAGCCCCGAAAAAATAATCAGGAGTAAAGTGAAGTGTAATTTCTTCATTTTGATTTGTTTATTGGAATCAGTAGCCTAAAAATATAAAAATAAGGTTTGTTCTAAAAAGCGACGGAGTAAAAGAATGAATATCGAAGAATTTTTTTAAAGAAAATTACTTAGTTCCACAAATGGTTGCGCAAATAATCTGATGCATTTTTTTTGCAATCATAGAGATAGTAAAAGAACAAATAATTAAGATTTTTATTCCGGCGACATTCAATTGGCAAAAGCCGGCTGATATGTGTTGGTCTTTACAGTGGCGTTAAGCTCATTTAACAAAGTATACAATCCAAAGTTAGTACGGTTGACATAGATAAAATGTTTCACTCCACGGGGTTGTTTAAATTCGGGCATTCTGGCGATTTTTTCGCCCCATGCATACAGTTTTTCAAAAAATTCGGGCTTACTAAAATCAAAAGTCGGTCGCAGGTATGGTGATGCAAACAATGAAATCATTTCTTTGTAAGCTTTATAATAAAACTCCACTTGCTTTTTGTTGTCACCCGCCTGAATCATTTGCAATTGCCGGAAAGCTTGTATGGTAGCGTCTTTATTGGTCATCAGTTCAGGAAATATTAAACCAAAGAAAGGCGTATAAAAATCTTCAGGCAATTTTTTGATGCACCCAAAATCGATAACGGCAAGTTTTTCATCAGGAGTTATCAAAAAATTTCCGGGATGAGGATCTGCATGCACCGCTCTTAATTCATGTTGCTGAAAATTATAAAAGTCCCATAGCGCCTGTCCGATTTTATTTTTTAATTTTTGTGAAGGGTTGGTGGCGAGAAACTCTTTAAGATGCAATCCTTCCATCCAGTCCATCGTAATAATTTTAGCGGAAGAAAGTTCAGGATAATAAGTGGGAAATACTACATTTTTTAATTGACGGCAAGCTTTTGAAAACTTAATGGAGCTGCGTACTTCGAGTTCGTAATCGGTTTCTTCCAACAATCGTTCTTCCACTTCGCCAATATAAATTTCCAGTTCCTTTTCATTCATTCCCAGTAATTTGAATGCGATAGGTTTTACCATTTTCAGGTCTGATGAAATGCTGTCGCCCACGCCGGGATACTGTACTTTAACAGCCAGTTTTTTCCCGTCTAACGTGGCCTCGTGCACCTGTCCGATAGATGCTGCCTGCGTGGAATTAAGATTAAACGTATCAAAAATTTTTTCCGGCGGTTTGCCAAAGCTGCGGGTAAATGTTTTGATTATAAGCGGCCCTGATAGCGGCGGAGCGTTGTATTGGGATTGAGAAAATCTATCGATATATGCTTTGGGAAGAATATTTTTATCCATGCTCAGCATCTGGGCTACCTTTAAGGCAGAGCCTTTTAGCTGGCTTAGCGAATTATAAATATCTCTCGCATTGTCTTCATTCAGTTCGTCGCGGGAAAGATTTGGATTGAATAATTTTTTAGAATAGTGTTTTACATAATTGCCACCGATGCGAAAACCTGTCTTTACAAATTTGGCAGAACGTTCCACCTTCGTGGTTGGCATTGATTCCTGCGTTTTCATAATTTTTAAATTCCCATTCTTTCTTTAAACTTACTGTTCCGGGTTAAAAATTTTCCATATTCAAAAAGGTTGTCAATAGGCGATCTTTGAAAAAGATCAAAAGCTACATTGATGCCTTTTTCAACTGCTTCGTCTGATTTTTCAAAATCTTTACTGTCGTCATCCATCCAAAAATTAATGATAAATCCAAATTGCAACCATAAGGCGTCTTTGTATCTTTTGCTGAAAAATTTCCTGTCTGTTAATTCGCCGCTGTCAAGTCCTTCATTAATCACATCTTCAGAAAAGCTAAGGAATTCAGATTTAGCGCCTGCTAACACATCGGGCGTAGTAATTCTTTTGGGATGTTTTTTCAGTGAATAAACAATAAAGCTTCTTTTCGATTTCAACATTTCAAGAAAACTATAAAAGAAGGAAAGCATTTTTTCGCGGCTGGTGTATTGGGGCCACACTTCCTGTTCTTTAATTGTAAGAATAGTTGCGATGGTGAGGTCTTCCCAAATTGCTTTTTCAATTGCATCAAATGAGCTGTACAATTTATAAAAAGCAGCCTCTGTGATTTTTAATTTCTTTGCAAAATTGTAAACTGATTTGGGAGGTTCGCCATTGGTGAGCACAAAATCTATGTAACTATTTTTTATTTCTTCTGCATTTGCCATAAAAAGTTTTTTTAGGATGAACGGAAAATTGTTCACTTTCCTTACTTATAAAGGTAATGCATTCCCGGATTGAAATATTTGGAAAAGCATCTCAAAACGGGCTTGAGATTATGCTTTAACAAATTTGTAAAAAAGTATGAGGTGATAGAAACCGGTATTCAAGCTTCTTTTAGTTTCATTTGTTCCGCATCCCAGTGGATTATCTTGTTTTTAAAATAGCTTTGATTGCATGCAAGAGCAGGAGCGGCAGCTCTAAAGCCGAATACGCCATCCTCTACTACGGGTTTTCCATTCCTGATGCTGTCAAAAAAATTGATGTGGTGCTGCAGTGATGAGTCAAAACCTTCAGGAGCTCTGTAGGTCATATCAGGCTCATTATGTCTTTTCTGTTGTTCTTTTGAATATTTTTCATTGTACCGTTTTAGCAATTCCTTTTGCATTTCTTCGGGGTAAGTTTCCAGCGCATCCCAACCTCCGATGCCGGGCGCCTCTGGTAATTTGCTATGATGGACAGTGAGGCTATTTCCCCTTATATCAATTGTGCCTTCATTCCCTACAAAACGCGTAGTTTCCGACCCACCGGTTCCGCTTACAAAATTTACCTGCAATGTCAGTTGAAAGGGAGAATGCTGCGGCCTTTCAGGGTATTGCATTATGCCAGCCATTAAATCGGGTACGTTGCGCCCATCTTTCCAGTAACAGAGCTGGCCCGATGCATAAATTTTTTCAGGCCCTATTGAATCCGTAATTACGTGTGTGCCTGAAAGTAAATGCACAAATAAGTCGCCGGCTACGCCGGTTCCAAACTCGCGGTAATTTCTCCACCAAAAGAATTTTTTTGGATCATAAGGAATTTTTTTCATTCCTTCTATATACCTGTCCCAATCCACCGTTTTAGGTGAGGCGTCTGTGGGCATCGTATATTCCCAGGCGCCTAATGCATCCTGGCGGTCATACACGGCATTCACCATGTTCAAATTTCCTATAGCCCCTGACTTGTATAATTCATGAGCTTTTTGAAAAACTATGTTACTTACATATTGGCTACCGATTTGTAAAACTTTTCCAGTTTCTTTTTGTGTTTTGATAACATCGAGACCTTCGCCAATGTAATGTACCATTGGCTTTTCGCAATACACATGTTTACCGGCCTTTAAAGCATCTTTTGTAATTCGTGCATGCCATTGGTCGCTGGTAGCAATAACGACAGCGTCTACTTCTTTGCGTTGTAATATTTTGCGATAATCGTTTGTTACAAAAATATCTTTGCCATATAGCTCTTTCGCTCTTTCGCGCCTTCCTGAATAGAGATCGCACGCGGCTATTAATTTTACCCCAGGCACCTGCAATGAAGAAACTGCATTATGGTTCCCCATAATTCCCATTCCTATCACAGCAATATTCACCATATCATTAGACGAAAATTTCCTGTTGTATTGTAAAACCTGTGTTTCTAACTCTTCATTTCCTGCCAGGGATGACAAAGGGCCGACGCCTAATGCTAGCGTAGTTGCGGCTACATGTTTTAAAAATTTTCTTCTTGGAAATGATTGTGGTTTTTGCATATCAATTTTTTTACGTTGAGAGATATAAAAATAGAAAATAAATGAACAATAATTTAAAGTAAATGATGAAGCAAGAGGTTTCGAAAAAATAATAATATCGCCTCATTCGCCGAAAATTAATTTCGAATTATTATTGCGTTCACTGAAGGAAAATTTAGTTAAGTTTGACACTTTGTAATAATTACCTAACACTTATTTATGATTATTGAAAAGAATGGATTTATTCATCACGTATTTTTTTGGTTAAAAGATCCGGGCAGTTCACAGGCGCGTGAACAATTAATCGAAGGATTGAGAAAACTTTCTAAAGCGCCTACTATTAAAGATTTTCACATCGGAATTCCTGCAAATACCAACCGGGATGTAATTGACAGCAGCTATGCGGCCTCCTGGCTTTTATTGTTTGATAGTGCAGAAGACCAGGACATTTACCAAACCGACCCCATTCATTTGAAATTCATAGAAGAATGTTCTCACTTATGGAATAAAGTGGTGGTTTACGATACCATTTCTATTGACAAATAGTTTTGTATCATTAATTCGTTTTTAAATCCAATAGAAATTGAAATTCTGTATATTTTTCGTTTGTGCATACCTGTTAGCTGCCTCAGTTTTTAGCCAAAAAAAGAATGAGAATTTTCAATTGCATATTTATCCTACGACTGAAAAGATAGTGGTGGATGGAGAAGCAAATGAAAACGTGTGGAAAAATGCAGAGATTGCGGGCAATTTCTACATGGTACTTCCTATGGATACCAGCCTTGCAAAAATACAAACCGAGGTACAGATGACTTATGACGATAAGCATTTATACCTTTTGGCAAAATGTTTCAGTGCGCCCCGCAAAACAGAGATAGTGGAATCTTTGCGCAGGGATTTCAGTTTTGTAAAAAATGACAATTTTATCGTTTTTATTGATCCATTTGATGACCAGACAGACGGCTTTGCATTTGGAACTAATGCTGAAAATGCACAATGGGACGGGCTAATGTACGAAGGGGGATCCGTGGATTTGAACTGGGATAATAAATGGGTGTCAGCGGTGAAACATTATGCTGATAGCTGGAATGTAGAAATGGCGATTCCGCTTAAGACACTTCGATATAAAAAGGGTGTCACAAAATGGGGAATCAATTTCAGCAGAAACGATTTAAGAACTACCGAAAAATCAAGCTGGACGCCTGTGCCAAGACAATTTCCCACTGCGGCCCTTGCCTATACGGGCAACCTTGTGTGGCAGGATGCGCCAACCGTACAAAAGGGAAATGTTTCTATCATTCCTCATTTACTTACCGGCTTTACTGAAGAAAAAGCACCATCAAAATCTTCAGAATACAAGCTTGAACCTGGATTGGATGCAAAGGTGGCCCTATCTTCTTCATTAAATCTTGACCTAACAGTTAACCCCGATTTTTCGCAGGTTGAGGTAGATCAGCAGGTAACTAATTTAGATCGCTATGAACTATTTTTTCCTGAACGAAGACAATTTTTTCTTGAAAACGGCGACCAGATTAATAACTTCGGTTATGCTGACATCAGGCCTTTTTTTTCCCGGCGGATAGGGCTTGGAATACCAATAAAATATGGAGGACGGTTGAGCGGCAATCTTAATAAAAAATGGCGTATTACCTTAATGGACATGGAAACGGCAAAACAAAGCGACATTGGATTGCCTGCGCAAAATTTTGCGGTGGCAGCCATTCAGCGGCGCGTATTTTCAAGGTCAAATATCAATTTGCTTTTTGTCAACAAACAATCCCTCAATTATGATCCGGAAAAAGATTCTTCCGGCCCAAAATATTCATTGTACAACAGAAATATTGGACTGGAATACAACCTGGCCTCTTCTAACAACATCTGGACGGGTAAACTTTTATTGCTGAAATCATTTACTCCCGGCAAGAATGACAACAATTTCACCCATGCCGGTAATTTAAAATATTCCGGGAAAAAGTGGTTGATTAACGCGGCGTATGAATCTGTTGGAAATAATTACAATGCAGAGGTGGGCTATGTTCCCCGCGCCAATTACATTAAAATTAATCCGCAGGTTTCTTATACATTCTTTCCAAAAGCAGGAAGCATTCTTACCCATGGACCGCAATTTAATTTCATTTATTTCTTTGATAAAAAGCTGAATCAAACTGATCACGAAAATGTTTTGGACTATTTGATAACCTTCAGAAATAAAGCTACACTTACCGGTGTTTTTATGGACGATTATGTAAAAATTTTATTCCCTTTTGACCCAACCAACAGCGGTAAAGATTCCTTATCCTTTCATTCAGAACATTCGTGGCAAACAGGTGGTGTAGATTTTGCTTCAAAGCCTCAAAGCTTGTTTAATTATAGTTTTTCGTTTAGATATGGGGGCTATTATGCTGATGGTGAAAAATATACGGTCGGCAGTACTATAGGCTACCGTTTTCAACCTATAGTAAACCTGAGTTTAAGCGCCTCATACAATCAGCTTATACTTCCTTCTCCATGGGGGAATACCGGGTTTTGGCTGGTGGGGCCGAAGGTGGATATAACCTTGACCACAAAATTATTTTTCACAACCTATGTTCAATACAATCAACAACTGAACAATACTAATATTAATGCGCGTTTTCAATGGCGGTACAAGCCTGCATCTGACTTGTTTATCGTTTATACTGATAATTATTTTATAACACCATTTGCAGTTAGAAACAGGGCATTGCTGTTAAAGTTCACCTACTGGTGGAATCCATAATACTTAGCTGCCTGTTGTAATTAGGTTAACATTAAAAATGAGTAAGGTTGAATTTTCAATATGGGTCTATTTCTTTCGTTGATAATTTAATAGCCAATTGGTGCCAAACTTATCCGTAAGGCCACCAAAAATTGCACCCCAATAGGTTTCTTCAGGTGGATGTGTTTGTTCCCCGTCGATAGAAAGGCTTTTGTAATATTTTTTTAATTCTTTTTCACTGCTGCAATTCAATGCAAGAGATACGGAATTACCCTTAAGCAATATTTCTTGACCAACCATATCAGAAGCAAATAATAGCACTTTGGGATTTTTCAACTCTGAATGAACGATATATTTTTTCATTTTTGCCGGCATCTTTTCGCAAAGGGGTGACTCGCCTACAGTCTGAAATACTAAGCGGCCGCCCAAACATTTCTGATAGTATTGCATCGCCTCCCTGCAGTTGCCATTAAATGTAAGATAGGCCGTAATAGTGGTCATTGGTATTTCATGGTTAAAGGTAATGTTCAGTAAATCCTGATGAGGTTTTATTGCGGTATATCGAGATGACAGTTGAGATGAATAAGCGATGCGGCTATTATCATTTTTGATTTGCACCTCTGAATATCCATGCAACTCCATACCTGTCTGTAAATTGTCCGTAAACCCCGAAAGAGGTGTTATTCAATTCCATAAAAGTTCTTGTGTCTTTATCCGCTTCTACAGCAAGTTTATCAAACGCTGGCTTTAACTCATCATAGGTTTCACCCGTAAGATAAATGCTGAAAGTGTTGCCCTGCTTTGGTTCAAGCGTAGGCGATGCCATCCAGTCTGTAGCAGACAAATTAATATCGCCATTTATAAGTTGGCCATAAATTATTCTGTCGTGTTTTTCTAGAGGAAATTGCTCCTTCATTGGTGTATCGCCAAGCTTTATCAACGTCAATTCTCCACCAAGGCATTCCTGGTAAAAGGTCATTGCTTCTTTGCAGTTGCCGTCAAACAAAATAAATGGTGTGGTTTGTAACATATATTTGAATTTATATGGTTGAAAAGGTTGTTCGCTCGCAAATTGCGGGATTTACACAATTGCTACAGATTTTGAGAAGGTCTCAAAAAATTCACGGATCTCAACTGCGATTTTTTATTGTTTTGGGGGAAATTTGCTCATGTCCATATAAAATGCTTCCAAATGATGTCCATCCGGATCTTCCAAGCCCCGTTGGTACATGAAACCATAATCCTGGGGTTCAGATGGTTCCGTGCCTCCTGTTTTTAGCGCTTTGTCAGCAAACGTATTTACTTCCTCATTGTTTTCCAAAGAAAGTGAAATGCTCACCTCAACGGAAGTTTTGGCATCAACAATTGTTTTGGAAGTAAATTGTTTTAGTTTTTCGTGCGTCAGCAACATTATATAGATCGAATCACTCCAAATCATGCAGGCAGCGGTTTCATCTGTGAATTGTGGATTGTTTGTGAAGCCAATAGCTTCATAAAACGCTATTGATTTTTGCAGGTCATTAACCGGAAGATTAATGAATACTTGTTTTGCCATGATTTACAATTTAGTGTCAGTAATATTTGTAATGAAGATGTGTTAAGGTTGCGGAATATTAGGCTCCACAAGTCTTTTCAATTTATCTAAAGAATCCTGCCATCCCAAATAGCACATTTCCGGCGGTATTGCTTCAGGTATACCTTCCTGCGTAATATTTATTTCTGTGCCACATACGACCTGTTTGAAGTGAACGGTAGTAATCATTTCCCCCGGAAGGTTCTCATCATCAAATTTGTCTGAATATTTTATCAGTTCATTCGGGTTCAGTTCTAAAAATTCTCCACCAAATGACTGGGCATTTCCTGTTGTGAAATTTGTAAGTGACATCTTATAAGTTCCACCTACTTTTACGTTAAGTTCGTGAACGGTAGCCACAAAACCATAAGGAGGAAGCCATGAAGCGTAAGCGTCTGCATTGGTAAACGCTTTAAAAACTTTTTCTGGTGGCGCTGCAAACACTCTGTGAAGTTGCACTTTATTGTTTGACATTGTTTAAATTTTATTTTTAAAAAAATTAATTAACATTACAAAGATGCCGATGATAAATGATTTTCACAGGTGGTTGATATGACAGTTTTGGGTGCTGATTGCGACAGCAAAACATATTATCTTTATTCGATGAAAAAAGTATCCATTCTTGTTCCCGAATCTTCCGTAATGCAGGCGGTTGCCGACCCGCAATACCTGTTTACCGCAGCAAACCAGTTTTTAATTTCCGCAGGAAAACAACCTTTGTTTGACGTAGAACTGGTAGGCACTAAAAAAGAAATCAAATTAAACAACGGAATGTTTTCGGTATATACCCACAGGCTGCTCAAAGAGGTAGCTCAAACTGACGTGATTTTTATACCGGCGTTGTTTGGCGATATGACGTCGGCGGTAGCAAAAAATAAAGCTGCTGTGCCATGGATTGTATCGCAATATGAAAACGGTGCAGAAGTGGCATCGTTGTGCGTAGGCGCTTTTCTGCTTGCCTCAACGGGATTATTGAATGGAAAAAAATGTTCTACCCATTGGGGTTTTCAAAATGAATTCAGGGAAATGTATCCAGAGGTGGAAGTGATTGAAGGCGGTATTGTGACTGAAGAAAAAGGAATTTATTCAAGTGGGGGAGCCAATTCATATTGGAATCTTTTACTCTATCTGTTGGAAAAATATACAGACAGGGAAACCGCCATCCTTGCCTCTAAATATTTTGCAATAGATATTGACAGGGATAGCCAGTCCACTTTTGCGATGTTTAAAGGACAAAAGAATCATACAGATAAAGAAATTTTGCAGGCACAGGAATTTATTGAAAAAAATATTTCCGAAAAAATTGGTACAGATGATTTGGCAAAGATGGTAAATCTAAGCCGGCGGTCATTTGAGCGCCGCTTTAAAGAAGCTACAAACAATTCGGTTTTAGAATATGTTCATCGTATAAGGATAGAAGGGGCAAAAAGACAATTTGAATGCAGCCGGAAAAACATTTCTGAAGTGATGTATGATGTGGGCTATACCGACACCAAGGCTTTTCGTGATTTATTCAAAAAACTAACAGGCCTTACACCGATTGAATACAGGAATAAGTATAACAAAATGGTAATGGCTTGATTAAAAGCTTCGATTAAACACTATTCCATCAACACCTGCTAACGGGAACAGTAAACGAAAAAATAAAGCGAATTTATTTTTCGTATTTGTAATTGAATGGTAAGCAAAAAAGCTTTGTCTAAAATATCATTCTGATTTATTATATACCAGATTGGCTACAATCTGAATTTTTCAACTGCATCAAGGGTTTGCTGTATATCCTGCGCGCTGAGCGCATTACTGATAAACCAGCTTTCATAACCAGATGGCGGCAAATAAATTCCTTCATCCAGCATGTGATGAAAAAATTTGTTGAAAGTTTT
Source organism: Hanamia caeni (assembly GCF_003721595.1). Lineage (GTDB taxonomy): Bacteria > Bacteroidota > Bacteroidia > Chitinophagales > Chitinophagaceae > Ginsengibacter > Ginsengibacter caeni. The sequence goes on along the minus strand of NZ_RJJR01000009.1, from coordinate 104,284 downwards.
TATGTCAGTGGTGCAAGCAGTTTCAAAATTAATTACCTCTTCATTAGTAAAGAAAATACTGATCATACTTCCTACACGATTGATTCGGTGAGGAATGTTTTTGGCCGCCAAAATATCATTCAAAGTTTTTTCGAGACGGGCGCCTTTTTGATCTAATTCCGTATAAATTGACGGATTATTTTTTAACTCTTTTAACATAGTATGTCCGGCGATCATCGCAATAGGATTACCGCTCAAAGTGCCCGCCTGGTATACGTTTCCGAGCGGAGCGATATGTTCCATAATTTCCTTTTTACCACCAAAAGCACCGACTGGCAAACCCCCGCCGATTACTTTTCCGTACGTAACCAAATCGGCGTCGATTCCGAAATATTTCTGTGCGCCGCCGGCAGCCAGCCGGAAACCGGTCATAACTTCATCAAAAATTAAAATGATATTTTCTTCATTACACAGTTTTCTCAGACCTTTCAAAAAGCCCTCCTGTGGAGGAACACAGCCCATATTGCCAACAACTGGCTCCAAAATGACAGCAGCGATTTCTCCTTTATTTTCTTCAATTAATTTTTCAACTGATGCTAAATTATTGTAAGGCGCAGTCAAAGTATCTTTTGCAACTCCCGCAGTTACACCCGGAACTGTTTGAATATTTAATGTAGCCACACCGCTTCCTGCTTTTACCAAAAAACAATCTGCATGTCCATGATAACAGCCTTCAAATTTGATGAATTTATTTCTTCCTGTGTAGCCCCGTGCAAGACGAATCGCGCTCATGCATGCTTCTGTGCCGCTGCTTACCATACGAATTAAATCCACATTTGGGGACATGCTTTTAATCAGCTCGGCCATTTCAATTTCCAGTTCTGTCGGTGTGCCGAAAGAAGTAGAGTCTCCAGCTTTTTCTTGTATCGCCTTTACCACGGGTTCATAAGCATGACCAAGAATCATCGGCCCCCACGAATTTATGTAATCAATAAATTGATTATCATCTTCATCAAAAAGATGAGCGCCTTTTGCTGACTTGATAAACACCGGTGTTCCACCAACGCTCCTGAAAGCCCGGACGGGAGAGTTAACGCCACCAGGCATACTCCGTTGAGCGCGTTCAAATAAATCGACACTTTTTGAGAAATCCATAATTTTCAACAATCAATTTTCAATAATCAATAAATCAATAATCAACACTCTAGCGCAAAGCTTTCTATTCACGACAAAAGCCGAACTGCATCCCTGGCAAAATAAGTGGCGATCAAATCTGCGCCGGCTCGCTTAATAGAAGTAAGGCTTTCTAAAATCGCTTTTTCTTCATTAATCCAACCCATTTTTGCTGCGGCTTTTATCAGGGCGTATTCACCACTAACGTGATAGGCGCTAACGGGGATGTGTACACTATTTTTTACTTCACGGATAATATCCAGATATGCCATCGCAGGTTTTACCATCACAATATCGGCGCCTTCTTTCTCATCCATTAACGCTTCTTTCACGGCTTCAATGCGGTTTGCATAATCCATCTGGTACGTTTTTTTATCTCCAAATCCGGGCGCTGAATCCAACGCGTCTCTGAACGGACCATAAAAACAGGATGCATACTTTGCGCTATAAGCCATGATACCCGTTTTGGTAAAATTATTTTCTTCCAAAGCTTTCCTTATGGCGCCAATTCTTCCGTCCATCATGTCGCTGGGAGCTACGAAATCAGCGCCTGCTTTAGCATGACTGAGACTCATTTTCACCAATGCTTCCACTGTTGCATCGTTCACAATCTCCCCGTTTTCTACAATTCCATCGTGGCCGTAAACCGAATAAGGATCGAGCGCAACGTCTGTCATTACTACCATTTCAGGCATCGCGTTTTTTATCGCTTTTATACTTTTTTGCATCAGCCCGTCCGGATTCCACGCTTCTTTTCCTGTATTGTCTTTTAATTCATCCGGCGCTTTTACAAACAACAAAACACTTTTTATTCCCATACTCCACAGTTCCTTTACTTCTTTAATAATACCATCAATTGAACGGCGATAATAGCCAGGCATGGAAGGAATTTCAAATTCCACATTCTCACCTTCATCAATAAACATTGGTAAAATAAAATCACTGGGAGTGAGTGTTGTTTCTGCAACCAGGCTTCTTATTGCGGGATTATTTCTTAAAATTCTAGGTCTTTTTTGCAAATACATTTTTATAAAGTTTTTAAAGATGGAGGATTCCTGTTGGTATTAAAAACCCTCAATACAAGTACTGTATTTTCTACTATCTGAAAAATAATAACAAAAGGAAAGGCTTTAATCTTTATATCACGAATATATTTATCTCGATTAATAAAACTATAGAATTGAGGGTGTTCTGATAATTTCAAATATGCATCTTCAACTGATTTTAAAAATCTTTCGCCCAGGCCGGTAGATTGTGTTTCATAATACAAATATGCATCTTCCGTTTCCCGGTAAGCAGTTAATGAAACTTTTAATTGGTATTTCATCTCTTCTTATTTCTGATCGACTCATGGGCTTGTTCAGGTGTCAAACTAGTTTCGGGATGTTCTAACATTTCATCCCTTATTCTATAAAATTCCTGTATTTCATCCTGGGTATATTCCTGTTCAGTATAATTGTACTCATTGGCTAATGCGATCATCAGGCTCATTAGTTTGTCGTCAGCATCTTCAATGATTTCTTTTAATACTTCTTTTTTATCAGTTAAAATCATTCTTATTATTTTTTACAAATTTACCTGAAATTTTAATCATTATTTTGATCCGTCCAATCCCGTGGATTCAGGCAAACCTCTAACAATTTTTCTTCTTCACTTCCTTTTTCCGGTTGATAATTATATTCAAAACGCGCTGTTGGCGGCAGGCTCATCAAAATACTTTCCGTTCTGCCATTGGTTTTTAAGCCGAATAGAGTACCACGATCGTGAATGAGGTTAAACTCTACATATCTTCCTCTCCTGATTTCCTGCCAATATTTTTGTGCCGCAGTAAACGAGGAATTTTTTCGCTTTTCTACAATCGGAAGATAGGCCGCAAGAAATGCATCACCACAAGCTTTGCTGAAACTCATCCAAAAGTTGACTTCTTTATTTTGAGAAGGTTTTTGATAATCATAAAAAATTCCGCCGATGCCGCGCCGCTCGTTATTTCTGTGAATGTTCACAAAATAGGCATCGCAATTTTTTTTGAATGAGGGATAAAATTCCCTATCGAATCCATCGCATATGTTTTTGTAGGTTTGGTGAAAATGTTTCGCATCTTCTTCAAATAAATAATAGGGTGTAAGGTCTGTGCCCCCACCAAACCAGCGATCAATCAACCGATCATTTTCATCATATAACTCAAACATTCGGTAATTGCAATGAACCGTCGGAACAAAAGGATTTACGGGATGTAGCACTAAACTTAATCCGCATGCAAACCATTTTTCTCCATCAATTTTCAATTGCATTTTCATTGCTTCAGAAACATTCCCAAAAACCACTGATGTATTCACTCCTCCTTTTTCAAAAACATTTCCATTACTGATCACTCTTGTTTTTCCGCCGCCGCCTTCGGGTCGTTGCCATGCATCCTCAATAAATTTTGATTTACCATCACTTGCTTCTAATGCAGCACAGATACGGTTTTGCAGTGATTCAATATATTTTATCCAATCTTCTTTACTATTCATTTTGGGAAGCTTTTTCTAATTCACCTTCACGATTTACCATTGGCTACCTTTCACCGCGTCCACAAAAGCTCTTGCATGATCTACCGGGATATTCGGCGTAATACCGTGCCCAAGGTTAACAACATATTTTTGCACACCAAATTCGCTGATCATTTTTTTCGCTTCTTTCTGAATGTCATCTATAGGCAATAACAATTTCGCGGGATCAAAATTTCCCTGCAAAGTTATCTTGCCAGAAGTAAGCTCTCTGGCCATTTTGGGAGAAATACACCAATCAATTCCCAGAGCCGACGCGCTGCTTTCGCTTAATTCTTCCAACGCATACCAGCTTCCTTTTGGAAATAAAATTACCGGGGCATCATCTTGTAAAGCATCGGCAATTTGAATCAAATAAGGTTGTGCAAACCGCTTGAAATCTTCAGGACCCAGGGAACCTGCCCAGCTATCGAAAATCTGCACCACATCAGCGCCAGCTTTGATTTGCGCCTTTAAATAATGAATGGTGATATCGGTAATTTTTTGCAATAACCGATGCGCCAAATCAGGCTGAGTAAAACAAAATTCTTTCGCTTTTTCCCAGGTTTTGCTTCCCTTCCCTTCCACCATGTAACAAAGAATTGTCCACGGCGCGCCTGCAAAGCCAATCAAAGGCACCTCACCATTTAATTCCTGTTTGGTGAGCGTCAAAGCTTTCATTACATAGTCGAGCTTTTCTTCTACTTTATCAGTAAACAAAGAAATTATATCTTTTTCTGTTTTAATGACATTTGGTAACAACGGCCCTTTGCCTTCTTCCATCAGCACTTCAACGCCCATCGCCTGCGGAATTACGAGAATATCAGAAAAAATAATCGCTGCATCCACGCCAATTCTTCTGACCGGTTGCAAGGTAATTTCTGCGGCGAGTTCCGGGGTTTGTACGCGGGTAAAAAAATCATATTTTTCCCGAAGCGCAATGTATTCAGGTAAATATCTTCCCGCCTGGCGCATCATCCAAACCGGTGGCCGCTCTACGTTTTCGCCTCTTAATGCCTTTAATAAAAGATCATTTTTCAATTCGCTCATTTAATCGGTTTTTATTGTGCTGAAATATTTTATTACCTCAGCGATGAGTTTTTGCGTGTCTGGAATTTCTGAAATAACAGTTGTATTATTTGAATAATTTTTTAATTCGGCGGCAGTCGTTTTGCCAATAGTAAAAAGAATTGTTTCAGAAATAATTTTGCTTTTTTTAAAAAAACTTCTGACCGCGCTGGGACTAAAAAATAAGATGCCGTCATATTTTTTTGAAACAGCCTGTGGTTTTTCAATAGTGTTGTAAACGATCAACTCTTCCACATTAATTCCATTCTTTTTTAGTTCTAAAGGCAACAAATCTCTTCTTTGATTTCCACAAAAAAAAACGATTTGTTTTACGGATTTATCTTCGATGATTTGCTGTGCTAAATTTTCTGCATCCCTTGCTGCACCTGTGATAGTCGAATTAATAAAAATCTGCTCCACCTTTTTTCTCGTTGCAGGCTCAATGCTAAATATTTTCCAGTTTGTTTGTGGAGAAACGATTTTGCCCACCGCATTAACGGCATTAGAACTGGTAAAGATTGCGGTAATATTTTGCGCGGAAAGTTCTCCAATTCTCTTTTTTATTTTTGCTGAAATACTTTCTTTTGTTTCAATAAAGCTCATTTGCTCAATAGCAATATTTTTTTCAGCAGCACTTTTAATAAAGGAATCGCTGATCTTTTTAGTACTCAATATTTGAACTTTATTTTGCATTCCTGATCGAGTAGATTATTTTTTTTGCTTCTTCATCTTGCAATAATTCTTTCGCTGAAATTATTCCTAAATCATCGGCGTTTTCAATATCAATTTCTTTATGAATATCAAACATTTCTTTTCCATCTGGGCTGCAAATATTTCCTTTAAAAACAATTTTATCGTTTTCAAAAACCGCTAAAGCGCTGATTGGTGTTGAGCATCCGCCTAATAAAGTTTTTAGGAAATCACGTTCGATTTTTGTACATTTTTCCGTCGCTTCATCATTTAGCAAATGAACAGCTTCAAAAGAATCTTCGTCGTTTTCCCTACAAGAAACAGTGATAGCGCCTTGTGCCGGAGCAGGAAGCATCCAGTCCAAATCAATTGAATTTTCCGGCCGGAGATGGATTCTTTCAAGTCCCGCAGCCGCGAAAATGGCGCCGTTCCAATTGTTTTCCTGAATTTTCCTCAGACGTGTATTCACGTTGCCACGCAGATTTTCGATTTGATGATTTGGATAACGATGAAGCCATTGTGCTTTACGGCGGGTACTGCTGGTAGCGATGGTAAATCTTGAAAATTGATTATTGAATATTGAAGGTTGAATATTATTTAATTCATTTTCAATGTAATTTTTTTGGCCTTTAAACACTAAAATATCATTATAAGATGCGCGCTTCAAAACCGCTGCCCGCCTGATCCCCGAAGCCAGCTGAGTCGGCACATCTTTCATCGAATGAACAGCCAAATCAATTTTATAATTAAGTAAAGCCGCGTCAAGTGCCTTTGTAAAAATTCCCTGCACGCCTATTTCATATAAAGGCGTAACCACATCAACATCGCCTTCACTTTTAATAAATATTAGCTCGGCATCAAAGCCTTGCTGCCTCACGAGGCTTTGCACACTTGTGGCCTGCCAAACCGCCAATTCACTTTCGCGGGTGCCTATCTTAATTATTGGTTTCATAAAGATAGTTGTTCAATGCAGTGATACATTGACAACCTTTATCCTTTTTTACTTTTAACTGAATGGCCAGTGAAGATACGGTTTTGTGAATTTTGCCGGGAGATGAGTTTTCAAAATGATACATTTCGTTCATTTGAAAAAGTTGTGATTTTACCATCCTCAAAAGGGGATTATTAAATTGAAGCCTGTGCCATTCCTCAAGGCTTGAGAGGGTATCGTTAATAATTTTTTTTGCTTTCGGAATTTCCGCCCTACGCAATAAAATTGTGTTATCCATAACAGAAGAAACTTCATCTACATTTAAAACAGTGGTGCCTTCTATCTTTTTAACTGCGGGATCTACATTTTCAGGAACAGAAAGATCAAGAATCAGTCTCGGTTTTCTGCTCGTGAAAAAAGAAGGCAGAATGGAGTAAGTGCCAGAAGCGGAGCTCACTATAATTATATCTGCGTCATTACAAGCTGAAGATAAATGTTTGTAAGGCAAAAATTTTGCATTAAACAATTGCGCCAGCTCATTTGCTTTTTCATCTGTTCTGTTGGTAAATGAAATATCAGAAACCGGCAGATAATCTTTCAGATTTTTAGCAACATGATTGCCAAATTTTCCTGTTCCAACTAAAAGGATCTTTTTATCCGAAAGATTTGTTGTTTTCTCTTTTATAATTTCAATAGCCGCATAAGAAACCGAAACAATTCCTGAACTTAATTTCGTTTTCGTTTTTATTTCTTTTGAAACCTGCAATGCATAATTAATGGCTCTTTCCATAAAACCATCAATACATCCTTGTTCTTTAGCCACATTGGTAGCTTGTTTTAACTGGGACAAAATTTCGTAATCCCCAATTATTTGAGAATCAAGGCCCGACGCCACTTTGAACAAATGTTCAATAGCCTCTAATCCCTGATATGTATAACTATATTTCTGAAAATCTTCTGATTGATTCGAAGTGTTTTCACATAACAATTGGGAAAAAACTTCCGGGTTATTGCTAATGCCATAAATTTCTGTCCGGTTGCATGTAGAAAGCGGAAGGCAGCCCGTAATGTTTTTTGCCGCAGCCTGTTGCAATACTTCAAGAGTTTGATCTGCCGAAAGAGAAAACCGGCCACGAATGGCCATATCGCTTTTGCGGTAATTGATGCCAACTATACAAAAACTATTTAAGGAATCGTGGTATGTATTAGCGAGTTTTGTCATTCGATTGTCGCAAAAATATTTTTAAAATTGTTTTAGTTGGTCATTGTTTAGTCAAAACATCCTGCTTAGCGTGATCTAAAAATTAATATTTATTGGTTTAAAGGCATTGATTTTTTGCGCAAAAGTAATTCCTATCTTTTAAACTCATACCTTATTGATTTCTTTTTTCTTTTCCACTTCCCAATTCTATGACCCAATAGAAATAGAGGATTAAAAGAGTAAAAGGTTACAAATAAAAGACATAAAAACTAAAAAATCTCTTCACAGCCGAATTTAATTACAACAAAAAATATTCAAAGGATTCTTTTATCAGAAGCTACATTTGCATCTAATTAATAACAATGGCATCTACAAAAACAAAAAAAGGAATCATATTAATAAATCTTGGTTCTCCGGATTCAACTAATGTTTCTGATTTAAGAAAATACCTTGATGAATTTTTAATGGATGAAAGGGTTATTGATAAGCCATGGCTGATGCGGGCCTTGTTGGTGAAAGGTATTATTGTCCCTTTTCGTGCTCCCAAATCTGCTGAAGCTTATAAACAAATATGGACCGAAGAAGGTTCGCCATTAATCGTTTTTACGAAAAAATTGCAGCATGCATTGCAGGCGAGAGTGGATGAGCCGGTGGAGATTGCCATGCGCTATGGAAATCCCACTGCTGAAGAGGCGTACGCGGCTTTAGAAAAAAGAAGCCCGGAAATTAATGAAGTAATTATTTTGCCCTTGTATCCTCACTATGCAATGTCGAGCTATGAAACTGCTGTTGAGCATATGAAGAAAGTTTATAAACAGAAAAAATATCCGTTTACTATTTCATTTGTATCGCCGTTTTACAAAAATGATGCTTATCTGAATGCCCTCGCAGCATCCATAAGACCAAGCCTGGAGAAGAAGTATGACCATATCTTATTTAGCTATCACGGAGTACCGGCAAGGCATATACGAAAAAGCGATGTAACTGGATGCCATTGCCTGCAAAGCGATACGTGTTGCGAAACCGAATCACCGGCACATGCATTTTGCTATCGACACCAGGTACGAACCACTACAAGGCTTGTTTGCGAGCAATTAAAAATTTCGCCTGATAAATATAGTATTTCATTTCAATCAAGACTAGGAAAAGGCTGGCTAGAGCCCTTTACAGACATCAGGCTTGAAGAAATGCCTGGCGAGGGGATAAAAAATTTATTGATTTTATGCCCGGCATTTGTAAGCGATTGCCTTGAAACGTTAGAAGAGATTGCCATGCGTGGTAAAGAAATTTTTATGAAGGCAGGCGGCGAATCGTTTAAGATGATTCCGTGCCTGAATACAAATGCTTTATGGGTAGATGCGGTTGAACAAATGGTGAATGGGGAGATGACGAGTGATTAGCATATAATGGAGGACTATTAACTAATAACTCATAACTAACTAACAACTTAAAGAATGTATTTCTACATCAAAGCGCTTCATATCATTTTTGTGGTCACCTGGTTTGCCGGCCTTTTCTATATTGTCAGATTATTCGTGTATAGTGCTGAAGCAAATGAAAAACAGGAACCGGAAAGAGGAATCTTGCTAAAGCAATTTTCTATTATGCAAAAGCGGTTATGGTATGGCATCACGTGGCCATCGGCAATTCTTACTTTAATTTTTGGAACATGGATGGGATTTTTATTTGGCAGCCTTCCTTCATGGCTTTTGGTCAAGTTGCTTTTTGTATTGGGATTATTTATCTATCATCTTTTTTTACACAGCATTTTTAGCCAGCAACAGAAATTTATTTTTCGCTGGAATTCGCAGCAATTAAGGATCTGGAATGAAGTGGCCACACTTTTTTTAGTAGCGATAGTTATGCTGGCAGTGGTGAAGCAATTGATAAGTTTTGTTTGGGGAATCCTGGTTTTGGTTGCATTAGGTATCCTGCTTTTTGCTGCAATTAAAGCATATCGACGATTTCGAAAAGCCTGAGAAATTCCTACAACAGCGCATTCGAAATCTGCTCCCATTCATCATTTAAAGAAAAATCAGGCCTGTTTTTCCCGGCGCGGCGATACCAGTAACCGGCATTTCCAATATCACCTTCTTTGCGATGGAGGTACGCGTGAATCCAGGCTGCATTTTCGTCATTTACATCCTGTATCAAAACATGGGCTTTTTCCCAATCGCTTTTCGCATCATACCACAATGCCTGTAAATAAATTGAAAGATTCTTTGGTGGTACATCCTCCGATAATGATTGTTTAAAATCGTGAAGCGTCATATTGCAAATGTAATAATCTAACTATTACCAGTAAATAAACAAATTCCTTATTATTTTATTTTACTGAAACTGTTGCGTCCTGATTACTGTTAGCGGTAACAATTGATTATGCTGTGATTTACAAAAAAGTGTATGGCTGTAACATTGTGATGAAAATGAATATTAATAATATGAATTAATTAATATTGTGCTAATAATCCATTATTAAAAACATGGGATTTACTTTAATCATTACCATAATAATTATCAGTTACCTCCGCAAATCTCTTAGCATGGCCGGGACCATGCAGAGATGGAATAAAATATTTTGGTGGCTGATTTATGCTGCAATTGCTTTGCTGGTTATTCATTTTTCTTATGGCGGTTCTGATGCAGTAACTCAATGGCTTTCTATTATCCTGCTGTCTGTTGTTATTTATATTATTTATAAAAATGATGAATTTAAGCGCGCTTCTTTTTTTGTGACCGCTTCTGTTCCTTACATCCTCGTGTCGTTGCTCGTTTATTTTATAAAAGCCATCGATCCTTCGTTATATACAAACTGGGAAACCTGGTTAGAAGCAGCCACTTCATTTTCAGTGATATGGGGATTTGGTACATGGCTTACAAACCGCAGACAAAGAAATGAACTTGCCAAAGCGCGTGAAAAGGCTATTAACGAAGAAAAAAATAACAGGATAATGGCTGAAATGAAGTCCCAGCTTGAGGTGCAGGTGGCGCAAAGAACTTCTGAACTTACGAAGCAAAAAGAAGAACTGGAGCATGCCTTAATCGAATTAAAATCTACTCAATCCCAATTGATACAGGCAGAAAAGATGGCTTCATTGGGCGAACTTACTGCCGGCATAGCACATGAAATTCAAAATCCTTTGAATTTTGTAAATAATTTTTCGGAAGTAAATAATGAGCTGATAGGTGAGCTCAAATCTGAATGGTTAAAGCCTGAGCAGGAAAGAGATAAAACTCTTGAACAGGAATTACTCGATGATATTTCGCAAAACCTTGACAAGATCAATTATCACGGGAAGCGTGCAGACGCAATAGTAAAAGGAATGCTACAGCATTCAAGAATCAGTACGGGACAAAAAGATCCGACAGATATTAATGCATTGGCAGATGAATATTTGCGGTTAAGCTATCATGGCTTGCGGGCAAAAAACAAAAATTTCAATGCTACCATCAAGACAGACTTTGATACAACGATTGGCGAAATTAATATCGTAGCACAGGATGTTGGCCGCGTGTTGTTAAACTTGATAAATAATGCATTTTATGCCGTTAATGAAAAATTTCGCGGACTGAAGGATGGCAGTTCTTATGAACCCACTGTTTCAGTATCAACGCGAAAAATAGATCAAAGTGTCGAAATTATTGTGGAGGATAATGGTGATGGAATGCCATCGGAATTACGGGATAAAATTTTCCAGCCATTTTTTACTACCAAACCTACCGGAGAGGGAACCGGCCTTGGATTGAGCATCAGCTATGATATCATTAAGGCTCACGGCGGCGAAATAAGAGTAGAAAGTTCCCAGGGAAACGGCAGCAAGTTTGTTATTACATTACCCATAAAATAGTCAGGCGCCTTCAATCCATTTTTTAAAATCAGGCGCTACTTGTTGACTTATGATAATTGGCTCATCCACTGTGGCAATCTCCATTTCCAAAAGCAGCTTCACCCTTTGATGCGGCTTAAAGCTTTTAATAAAATTTAAATTTACGATAGTCTGCCGGTTAGCTCTGAAAAACAAAGAGCTGTCAAGATCTTCTTCTATCTCCGTCAACGTTTTGTCTACTGTATATTTTTTTGATTCCTTACTTACGACAAATACTATTTTATCCTTCGTGAAAATCATAACAACCTCGCTAAGTCGCAGCGCAACGTGCGCCGTTCCGCTTTTTACAATTATCCGCGTTTTTTTTCGCCCGCCGTAGTGGATTATATTTTCCAATCTATTTATATTAAATGGATTTCTCATAATTGCTTCTAAAACTTCCCCATTTAGGTTTTTGCCTGCAAAATAAATTGCACTACCAGGTTCCAATGGTAAATTTTGATCACTGGTTTCTTTTTGCTTCGCATCATTCATTGCAGAAGCATCGCTGCTAACAACGATTACAGGATTAAAATCTTTGTATTTCGAAAAATCAGAAGAGACTTCAGAAAGAAATTGAGCATTTGTAAAAGGTTTGTTGCTGTTTGCTTTAGCTGGCAGGTATTCAATAAATTTTCCCATCTCAAATCGTTTTTAGTGTTGTAGCTAGAAAAAATTTTCTAAATGATTCATTCTTGTTTTTGTTAGACGGTTCAATGGTTTTTTTTGTTACAATTTTTTGAATAATTTTTTGGATCATCTGCTGAAAGTAAAACCAATGGCATGCCATTGGTTAATTGGCTGAAAAGTGGGGAATTATGAATTTGAAAATAAAAATAAATGTCCGCTTACGATACACCGTGTATCCGGTTATGACACAATAAACATTTATGCCTTTAATTTCCGGCATTTTTCTCAGCTTACTGCTAAAATGTATTTCTCTTTAAAGAATGGTTCCTTAAAAATATTTTCAATTTCCCAGACCTTCGGATGAAGCCCGCTCTCATGAATTTCTTTGGTAAGGTTGCCGCCCTTAAGACAAATCAGGCCATTTATCTTTTTAGGTTCATGAACCGGGCGCTTATGCAAAAGTGGCTTGCTCCAATACCAAAGATTTTTTAATGGCGCTACAGCGCGGGAAACAACCACATCAAATTTTTTATCTTGTATATCCTCAGCACGTGTATGCTGAACTGTTATATTATGCAACTCAATTTCTTCGGCAATTGAATAAGCAACTTTTAATTTTTTGTTTACACTATCCACCAGGTGAAAATGGACATCCGGGAAAAAGATAGCCAGCGGGATGCCTGGAAATCCGCCTCCCGAGCCGAGATCCATAATTGAATAACCAGCAGGAAAATTAAACTGTGTGGCAATGGCGAGCGAATGAAGAACATGGTGCTCGTAAAAATGATCCATATCTTTTCTTGATATCACATTTATTTTTTGATTCCAATTAGAATACAATTCTTTTAATGCATCCAATTGCTGAGTTTGTCGTTCCGGAAAATCACTAAAATATTTTTGAATAATAGTCATATTAAACCAGTAAAATTACTTCTTCGCGGCTTTAGTATAGTAAACGCAGAAATAGTTGTGATTTTTATTTTGATGTAAATTGCATCTGTTCATTCAATATCAGCGGTTTCTGATAAAATTTAATTGTTATAATTTAAATTTAATTGTTATAATTTAAAACTATTATTATGCCTTCATTTGATATCGTAAGCAAAGTGGACTTGCAAACGCTTGATAACGCAGTTAATACCGTATCCAAAGAAATTAAAAACCGTTTCGATTTTAAGGGTAATCATGTGGTGATTGATTTAAATAAAAAAGAGTTTAAAATTAACCTGGAAGCGGACAGTGAGATGAAGCTGGAACAAATTATTGATGTGCTCATCAGCAAAAGTATGAAGCAGGGTCTCGCCGCTGAAATTTATGATTTAAGCAAAGAGCCGTTTCAGAGCGGCAAAATTGTGAAGAAGGAAATCCCTGTACGAAATGGCATTAGCCAGGAGGATGCCAAAAAGATAGTGAAACTGATAAAGGATGCAAAGTTTAAGGTGCAGGCATCAATAATGGACGACATTGTAAGGGTTTCAGGTAAAAAAATTGATGATTTGCAGGCAGTTATCCAGGCATCAAAAGGGTGGGATCTTGGTCTTGCGCTTCAGTACGTAAATATGAAAAATTAGCTTTTTACTTTTTGCTGATACACTTTATTGTATTAGTTTTGCACACTTAAAAAAATACATGGAGACTGCAACCAGGAAGCCATGTTAAAAACAAACAATATGAAAAAAGACATTCATCCTTCAAATTACCGTTTCGTTGTTTTTCGCGATATGAGTAATAATACCATGTTTCTGAGCCGCTCAACTGCTGCATCTAAAGAAACCGTTCAGTGGGAAGATGGCAAGGAATATCCGGTAATTAAGCTGGAAATTTCAAATACTTCTCATCCGTTTTATACCGGTAAAAATATGCTGGTAGATACAGCAGGGCGTATTGACAAGTTCAGAAAACGCTACGAGAAAAAGAAATAATTAATTACACTTTGATTTTTTATCCCCCGGTTTTGGGGGATTTTTTTTAATTTCAACTCCTTTTTTTTACACAACACAACTGGCAAATGAAGATTTTGCTTGATGATATTTTCTTTAGAGATTTTTTATTTCCTTTCGGCCAGGTTCGATCTATAAGCCATACCAGAATTGGAATTTATACCATTTTTGAAAAGTGGCAACACGTTTTTCCAGGGAAAGTGTTTATTGCTTCTGAAAAACTAATTCATGAATATGAGGAGAATGAGTGTGTGAAATATCCGGCGAATTTTATTCCTTCTTACGAATTTTTAAAGAAACTTTTTAAGCGCAACGAAAAACTTTCCTTCACCCCTGATTGTAAAATCGTGGAGTATCCCTGGCAAATTTTTGAGTTTAATAATTGGGCGATTAACGAAGATTTTAAAATGGTTACTTCCGGAAGAACGTCACAGCCTGTTCCCGAAGGGAATCAAGTGGTTTGTCCTGAAAATATATTTATAGAGCAGGGAGCATCGGTTCAATTTGCCGTTTTAAATGCTGAGGCTGGCCCGGTTTATATTGGCACAAATGCGCAGGTTGAGGAAGGATGTTTACTACGTGGCCCAATATCAATCGGCGAAGGCAGCCGCATTAAGATGGGCACCAAAATTTACGGAGCCACCACAATTGGCCCTTATTGCCTCGCTGGCGGCGAAATAAAAAATTCTATCATAATGGCCTATTCCAATAAGGCCCACGATGGTTATCTTGGCGATTCTGTGATAGGAGAGTGGTGCAATCTTGGTGCAGGAACCAGCAATTCCAATTTAAAAAATAATGCATCTGCAGTAAAAATCTGGAGCCGGAAACACAATGAGTTTGTAGTGGCAGGCACAAAATGCGGTTTGCTTATGGGCGATTATAGTCGTTGTGCTATCAACACATCTTTTAATACAGGAAGTGTTGTAGGGGTATGTTGCAGTATTTTTGGCCAATCCTTTCCGCCAAAATTTATTGATAATTTTTCATGGGGAGATAAAAGATATATTTTGGAAAAGGCGGTTTCCGATATTAATAACTGGAAAAAGCTGAAAGGCCAGGAAATAACTGAAGCCGAAATTGAATTATTAAAAAATATTTATTAAAAATTAAAAAAAATGAGAAAACAAATAGCAGCAGCTAACTGGAAAATGAATCTGGGTTTGGAAGAAGCCAATAATCTGTTGGATTCGTTGGTGCAGGCAAATATTGAGCTCTCCGGCGATCGCGAAACTGTTTTAGCGGTTCCATTTCCTTATTTGCTTTTGGCGAAAGAAAAATTAAAAGGCAGCAACAATTTTTATGTTGGCGCGCAAAACTGTTACACTAAAGAAAACGGCGCATTTACCGGCGAGATAAGCGCCTCGATGCTTAAGTCCTGTAACGTTGATTATGTGATAATAGGTCATAGTGAAAGGAGAGAATATTTTAATGAAAGTAATTTCATCCTGTTTCAGAAGATTGACATTTGTTTAAAAAATAATCTTAAACCTATTTTTTGTTGTGGCGAATCATTGACAGTACGGGAAGCCGAAGCTCAAAACCAATATGTAGAAACGCAATTAAAAGAAAGCCTGCTTCATTTGGATGCAAATGAGGTAAGGAACTTTGTAATCGCGTATGAACCCATCTGGGCCATTGGCACAGGAAAAACAGCCACTGCCGACCAGGCGCAGGAAATGCATGCCTTCATCCGCAAGGTTCTTTCAGAAAAATATGGAGATGATGTGGCACAAAGTATTTCAATATTGTATGGCGGAAGTGTTAAGGCCGCGAATGCTAAAGAGATTTTCGGTAAGCCTGATGTGGATGGCGGCCTGGTTGGCGGCGCTTCATTAAATGCATCAGAATTTATTCAAATCATGCAAAGCCTGAAATAGAATCCTGAAGGTAGAGAAATAACAATCATAAAATTGTAAAATTTGATGATTCATGATGCTTAAATAATGAGATATAAATACCCCGTATTACATTTATATCTCAAAATTTAAAATATTAAAACATGAAAAAATTAATCATTGCAATTCTCCTTGTTATCGGCTCATTCAGTTTCGTAAGCGCACAAACAGTAAAAAAAACTGAAAAGAAAAAAGCGACTACCACCACTTCTACCGCTGCTCCTTCAGTGGCTGCTAAATCAACGAAAGTTGAAAAGACCACTGCGCATGTAAAGAAAGACGGTACAGCGGATAAGCGCTTTAAGGAAAATAAAACAAAAGTTACTTCAACTGCCACCCCGATGAAAAAGAATGGCACACCGGATATGAGATACAAAGCCAATAAGAAAAAATCATAAAATTATCAGCATCATAAAAGCGGCCCGCAAACGCGGGCCGGTTTTACTTATAGTAAAAAAATAAAAAACGCGATTTTTTATTTTAGCGGGTCGTCCAACCCGGCTTCCACCATTGAAAATGAGTTCAACTTATTCAGATGCAAAATCGTTTTGTTTTGCTTGGATGACCTGTGATACATTGGCTCAAATGCAGCGCCGATAATAATTTCATCCAGTGTATAGGAAGTACGGGCAACAACAGTGTTGGAAAACATATCGTCAAATGCTTTTACATATACCATAATTTCGCCCCGCGAATTTTTAAAATCATCTTTAGTAAAATTGTAAAATGGGCTTGTCTCTGTAATGGGATGCACAATCGTCCAATTGAGCGTAAGCGAGTTGATGCTGTTATATTCCAGCGAAAGCTGGAAAAATTTATTAACCAATTTGCCGTCTTCCTCCACAATCAATCCTAACGAAACTTTAGCTTCAGCGTCGGTCAATATTGTATTCTTAAAAGGAGCTAACCTGAACATAATTGCTTTGCCCCCATGAAAAGGGGCCAGCAATGCCTTTTCACTAAAGCGCAGGTAAGCCTTTGGCTTTGAAAATCTTCCGTACAACAAGCCGGTGACAACCGCGACGCTCAATAACCCAATGAGCGCTTCGAATGAAGAAAACACTCCTGCTAAAAAGCCAATTGGACTTATGCCGCCGTACCCCACCGTAGTAAAGGTTTGGCAACTAAAGAAAAAAGATTCTGCAAATTCATCAAACCTGGAGTGAGTAGGAATGCCTGCAAATTCTGTTACGCCTAAAAGAAAATAAATCGTACCAAATGTGAGGTTAATTAAAAAATAGAAAATCAGTATTGTACCAAAAAATTTCCATCTTGGCATTGTAAGCAGAATATGATAAAAGCTGATTTTCTCAAAATAACCTAATCCTCTTTTTTCAATATTAGGCTGGCCGTTTTTATTAAGAAACCTTCCCCCATAGTCAGATGAGTTGATTCCGAATCCGGTATTAATTTCTGATTTCGCTTTTGGGTTTAATTTTCGGTTCTTAATCATATTATCAAATTGAAAATGATTTTAATTTTCATATGCAATGGGCAAAGTTGTAAAATTTAATGTTACCTATTATTTATTTTTAGTTTCATTTGCAAAAAAGGTTTAAACATTTAATCAGCGCACCTGCCTGAAAACCGCCTTTCAATATGAAAAAAATTTTTCTTTACAAGGTATATCGGCATAGTAAAAAGTTATTTTTTTTATTTTTGGTGTTTGCGATATTCACCTTAATAGCTAATGCTGCTGGTTTCGAAATAACTCCATTTTACGTATGGGGCATGTATTCTGAGCGGGAAATTAAACCAGCATCCTATCAAATTTATAAAGTGACAATAAATGATAAGCCGTTGGATTATTCAACCGGACATTTTGCTGCAAACCGGTTTTTTCTTTTATCGCCGCTTTCTTATTATGCATCACTAAAAAAATCCGGTGATCCCTCGTTTACTTCTTTAAAAAAAAAGTTGGGTGAAAAATATAATTTTTTAAAACCTTATATTTTTTCGTTTGAAAATTCGCCCGAGTCAATAAATCAATTTCCGGATTGGTACAGAAGATACCTGGAACAAACAACAGGTGAAAAAATTCATAGTCTGAAAGTGGATATATTAAATGTTTCGTGGCTTTCAAATGATTCTATAACGGTTAACTCTGTTTATAATCTTATAAATGAATAATAAAATAAGCCAAAAAGATTTTAATGACCCCGACGCTGCGTTCCTCTGCAGGATTGTGTTTGTGGTAATTTTGGTCGATCTTATTTTTTCCGGTTTTTCAAATACGCTTGTTCATCAGCTTCAATCGCCGGTATTAAAATTCCCTTACCTGGATCCGGTTTTTTGGCTCATGCATTTTCTGCACATACCAGAACTGATTACCCGTAACGAGGTGCTTGCATGGTCATGGGATTTTATATTGTTCGCTTCTGCTACCGCAATTATTTTTTTTCCCTGTAAAAAGTGGCTGATTGCTATTTTTATCGTTTTTTATTTTTTGTATTATATCATTTTTAATACTTATGGAGCCCATCATACCCATTCGCTAATTCCGTTTTTATTAACACCTATCGTGTTTCTTTTTTCGAAAAAATCTTTTCCATTTGTGTGGCAAGCCTTACGGTATTTTCTACTTTTTTCCTATTGTGCAGCATTCTTTTGGAAATTCATCAGGTTTTCGTGGCTTTACAGCGATCAAGGATTATTGATTTTGAAAAAAAACCTTGCGCCTTATTTGTATTTTAATCCAAACACTTTTTTAGCGTCGGTATATTTTTGGTTTATAAATCATCCGTCGCTTCTACAGGTATTGTATGTTACTGGTTTTGTATTTGAAGGATCATTTATTATAGGATTTTTTACAAAAAAATGGGATCCCGTTTTATTTATTATCTCGCTGATTTTGCCGCTGGGATTTTGGTTTATGGCTGATGCGCTTTTTTATGAAATGACCCTCTTTAGTCTTACGTTGTTGTCGCCATCTGCAATCGCTAAATTACGGGCAATGGCTTCAATACAGTTTGATAAGCAAAAGTAAATTGTTGTACAACTGTTTGATAATTGAATTTTTCGCTTGCTGAAGACGCAATATTTTTCTTATTATATTTTTCTAAATTATCCAGCATATAATTCATTGCTTCTATTAGTTCATTTTCGTTTTCAGAATGAATCAGAATTCCATTCTCTTTGTTGATTACTTCCCTGATTCCACCTACATCAGAAGCAATCACGGGCAGGCCGCAGCAGAGCGCTTCCAGGATTACACAAGGGAGATTTTCATACCTGCTAAACATTACAAGTGTATCTGCTTTCCGTAATTCAATCGCTACCTCCTGGTAGGAAATTAACCCTGTAAAAAACACACAGCTTTCATATAAACCATTTTCTTTTGACCATTCAATAATTTCAGAAGACGGCTTACCCACGAGTAACAATTCAAAATCCTGTCTTTGTTGAAATAATTTTTTGATGGAATGTAATATTCCCCAAATGTTTTTATGATAGCCCAATGTAGAAATATGAATCAGCCTTTTCTTTTTTTTAGCAATTTGATTTTCAAAATAAAAAAGTGAAGTGTCCACCACATTTGGGATTACCATAAATTGTTTTGAGGCACCAAATAATTTGTTCATTCTTTCTCCCAGGTCTTTAGTGACTGGCAATGGCAAATTGCAATCGTTATAAACTCTGTTTGAAAGCTTTTTATAGAGTACAGGCTTTTGAAAAAAACCACTTTTATTTTTAGGATAGTAGCCGGTCCAGTTTTCACTAAGCACATAAGGAAGGCTGTATTTTCTTTTAAGCCATCGCGCAAAAATTCCGGCTTTCATCAATACATTTAAATGAACAATATCAGGCATTCCAAATTCTTCCTGAATCATTTTAAAAATCTTTTTGTGCAAATGAAAACTCAGGTAATTTGAATGTATTTTTTCTAAAAAACCTTTTTTGAATTTTGAATAAGGATAGTATCCGCGGAACGAAATTAAATTTCCGGTTATTTCTTTGTTTAGGGTGATTTTGCCATTCTTAATAGATGGATCTTTAACAACGTACACAACAAAAACTTTATGAAAAAGGCTTATTGCTTTTGCGTGACGTTCAATAAAATCCCCATCAAAAGCGCCCACCCTGGAAGGGTACCAACTTGCAAGAAATAATACTTTATACATTCGTTTTATTTACCGGCCAAAAGAGATTTTATCCTGCTGAAATCTTTTTTCCTGAATATCAATAGCTCTTTAAAATTGCTTTTAGATAACCTGGAAAATACATATAACGAGCTTATGCCGCTTAATGTATATCCCATACAACTTGCTGCTGCCGCACCTTCCATGCCATACGTCGGCACCAAAATCCAATCGCCGATAAATATAGTAAAGAAACAAAAAAAGGATATTTTTAAATTAATATCCTGGCGGTTAATTCCGGCAAAATAAGCAGCGAGGATGGTAGTTAAGGTAAAAATAATTACGCCAGGCAACAGAATTATGAAGGGATACACGGCGTCGCTAAATCCAGTGCCAAAAATAAATGGAATAAAGAAAGGAGCGAGAATGCACAATAGCACTGCCATCAGTATATATCCGCTGAATTGCAAACGCAAAATGGTTTTTACCTTTTCTCCGATCTCTTCAGAAAAGGCTACCGTAAATGGAATAATTACAGCCGCTATTGTCATGGGAAGTAGCCACAATACCTGGTTGAGTTTGGAAGCCAGTGCATAAAGTCCGAGCTCACTTTTTGATCTGTAAATATTCACGAACCAATAATCCATTCTGTATGCAAGAAACTGGAAAAGGTTTGAAAAAAATGCAACCCCGGCATACATGAAAATTAATCTCAGCTCCTTGAATTTTAAAATGTCTGCATAGAAAGTAAAATTGATTTTTTTCAACAGTACGATAAGATAGACAACCGACTGAAGCGCCGTTAACGATATGAAAATCTTTATGACAAAAATCGTGTACGCTATACTGTTGCCATGGTTTTGTAAAAGCAGGTAGCCGAAAATAAGCAGGAAAATAAAATTGCTGGCGGCAGTAAGCAGGTTCAGTATATCAAACCATTTATTACCTGTGAATATTGCGGAAACATAGCCGTTTAATAAAACAGAAAATAAGTAAAAGCAGCCCCAGAAGGAGATTTCCGCGGAGTGAATATCACTAAACAGCGAAATTTTAAAAGCAGAAGTGAAAATTATTTCTGCAATTACTATAATGACAGTTTGTATCAGCAGTATTAAAAATGAAGAATTTATAAGCGTGGCTGGCGCGAAATTTTTTTTTGCAGAATAATACACCAACCCGGAATTGAAACTAAAACTTACTACCAGCGTTATGATGGCGGCGTTGGTAATAAACAAAGAATATACACCGTTGCCCTCTGTTCCCAAAAGCCGCACCATGACAATTGTAATTCCGAAAGACAGGAAGACATTCAATCCTTTGTAAAGAATATTTTTTATAAGTTCTTTCTTAAAATTCATTAAGTCAAAATTGACGAATATTTTTTCTAAAAAATGCCTTTTTAATAATATCTGCATTGCTTATTCAAAAAAGATAAAAAAATCAACGTGGCGGCTGTAACTGAGCTTTTTTTTATTAAGTAACAATTATGATAAGGACTGTTTAATTTATAATTTGATCCCTGCTGTTTTGTTACCTTTGCTGCGTTTTTTTAAGACTATTTTCGGTAAATGAAGAACATCAGAAATTTTTGCATCATCGCGCATATTGACCATGGCAAAAGCACACTGGCCGATAGGCTGCTGGAATTTACGCATACGGTTAACGACCGTGAAATGCAGGCGCAGGTATTGGACAACATGGATCTTGAGAGGGAAAAGGGAATAACAATTAAAAGTCACGCTATCCAAATCAATTATAATTTTGGAGGCCAGGAATATATTTTAAACCTTATTGACACTCCCGGCCATGTGGATTTCAGTTATGAAGTGAGCCGCGCATTAGCTGCCTGTGAAGGAGCTTTGCTTTTGGTGGACGCCACACAGGGTATACAGGCGCAAACCATTTCAAATTTATACCTGGCAATTGATAACGATCTTGAAATCATTCCCGTTCTCAACAAAATTGACATGGATGGCGCAATGATCGCCGAAGTTGAAGACCAGATTATTGACCTGATTGGATGCAAACATGAACACATTTTGCACGCCAGCGCCAAAACAGGTGTGGGTATAGAAGAAATTCTGAAGGCAATCATAAAGAGAATTCCTTCTCCCGAGGGCAATCCTGATGCGCCGTTACAGGCTTTAATTTTCGACAGTGTTTTTAATAGCTTCCGGGGCATAATAGTGTATTATCGAGTATTCAATGGCGTATTGAGAAAAAACGATAAAATTAAATTTTCAAATACAGGCAAAGAGTATAATGCAGATGAGGTGGGCATTTTGAAAATAGGTATGATGGCCAAAAGCGAAGTGAAAGCAGGAGATGTGGGCTATGTGATTACCGGTATTAAAAATGCCAAAGAAGTAAAAGTAGGAGACACCATCACAACGACAGCCAACCCCTGCAAAGAATCGATTAAAGGTTTCGAAGAAGTAAAGCCGATGGTGTTTGCAGGAATTTTCCCTGTAAATACTGATGAATTTGAAGAGTTGCGCGATTGTATGGAGAAGCTTCAGCTTAATGATGCGTCACTTACTTTTGAGCTGGAAACTTCACAGGCATTGGGATTCGGCTTTCGCTGCGGATTTCTTGGAATGCTTCACATGGAAATTATCCAGGAAAGGCTGGAAAGAGAATTTAATCAAACGGTAATCACCACAGTGCCTAACGTGGGATTTTTTGCCTACACTACGAAGGGAGAAAAAATTACTGTCAATAACCCGACACAAATGCCGGACCCCAGCCGGATTGAAAAGATAGAGGAACCGTATATCAAAGCGCAAATCATTACAAAACCGGATTACATTGGAAATATTATGTCGCTCTGTATTGGCAAAAGAGGGATACTCACCAACCAAACCTACCTCACGCCAACGCGCGTGGAGCTTAGCTTTGAAATGCCTTTGACCGAAATCGTATTCGATTTTTATGACCGGTTAAAAAGTGTGACACGCGGCTATGCTTCTTTTGATTATCATCCTATCGGTTATCGACAAAGCGACATTGTGAAAATGGATATTTTATTAAATGGGGAAAAAGTAGATGCGCTTAGCTCATTAATTCACAGAATCAGATCGCAGGAATTTGGAAGGAAACTTTGTGAAAAGCTGAAAGAACTGGTACCCCGGCAGCAATTCCAGATCGCCATCCAGGCTGCCATTGGCGCAAAAATTATATCACGCGAAAATATAAGCGCGATTAGAAAAGATGTAACTGCAAAATGCTACGGCGGCGACATAAGCCGCAAACGAAAGCTATTGGAAAAACAAAAAGAAGGTAAAAAAAGGATGAAGCAGATTGGTAATGTGGAAGTGCCACAGGAAGCTTTCCTCGCAGTTTTAAAACTTGACGAATAGACTGACGAATAAAATGTCTGTTGCAAACGCGTACATAATTGTTGCAAGCAAATTTTTTATAATTTTCAAATCTAATGTTACCCCAGTCTATATGTAGAGGTAGTTGGATTAATTAAGAAAAAAATATTACTTTTCGAAAAATTTGCTTATGTCCGAAATGTCTTTGAATAAAGAAATGAATATAGAGGTGAATGTCCGCCTGATTCGTAAGGGCGATGATGAACCCTTATCAGGAAACGAATTTAAAGTTCGTTTATATGATAAGGATATTTTCAACGATGATTTTTTGGGAGAAAGCATTCCTGACGAAGATGGATTAGCCAGGTTTGTTTTTTCGCAGAAAGACTTTTCAAAACCTGTTCAACTCGATACCAAACCTGATTTTTATTTTGTTGTTTATAAAAATGAATTACAGATTTTTAAAAGCAAGGTAATGTCCAATCTTGACCTTTCCGATGTTGAAGAATTTGTAATGAAAGAAGGCCAGGTGATTGACCTCGGCACTTTTTTGATAGATGCAGACTAATTCAGAGTTCTTTCATGATATCTGCAAACAATTCATAAGAATAAAGCTTTGCTTTCTGATCATAAATGTTTGAAATAATCATTATCTCATTCATACCTGTTTTTTCCAAAAGAATTTTCAGCCTTGCTTTAATGGTGTCAGGGCTTCCAATTAGCGAGAGCTGCAACATTTGCTTCGCAGCTTCCTCTTCATATTCTGTCCATATATCATGCATGTTATCCACCGGAGGTTGTAAACGTGTACGCCTTCCCGTTATGATGCCGATAAACATTTGATACAATGATGTGGCAAGACGCGAGGCTTCTTCATCTGTATCAGCCGCTATTACATTTACGCAAGGCATTACGTAAGCTTGTTGCAAATCCGGAGATGGCCTGAATATCCTCCTGTAAATTTCAATGGCTGCATAAAATTGAGCGGGTGCAAAATGACTTGCAAAAGCATAAGGAAGTCCTAAATACCCCGCCAACTGGGCGCTGTCGGTGCTGGAACCCAATATCCATAAGGGAATATCCTGCCCTTCGCCGGGAATCGCTCTTACTTTTGAATCAGAATTTTCTTTTGAAAAGAATGTCTTCAGCTTCAAAATATTTTGCGGAAAGTCTTCCGCTGTATTTGATCTGGTGCCTCTCAGTTCCATCGCTGTAAGCTGGTCGGTACCTGGCGCCCGGCCTAATCCTAAATCAATTCTTCCGGGATAAATGGATTCTAAAGTTCCAAATTGTTCTGCAACAGCAAGTGGCGAATGGTTTGGCAACATAATTCCACCGGAACCAACCCGCATCGTAGAAGTGCCGCCTGCGATGTAGCCTATAAGTATAGACGTTGCCGAACTTGCAACGCTGATCATGTTATGGTGTTCTGAGAGCCAATATCGGTTATAACCCAGCTTTTCAGCATGTTGTGCACATTCCTGGCTTTTCGAAAAAGTTTCTTTTAGAGAAGCTCCTTCAGTAACCGTGGCAAGGTCTAAAATAGAATAGGGTATTTTTGATGATAAATGATTCATTGCATTTCTAAGGTTGTATCAAAGATCCTTAAAAGTTGATTAAGCAACAGAAATAATTTTAGGTGGCCCCACATACTTTTTATTTGGCTTATTATTGTATGGACGTTTTTGAAAAAGAATATTTGATTCAGCTTATACAAATTGTAAAATAAAAATTTCCAATTTTGTTCGTTTACTGATCACCTTTTTATGGAAATGAAATAAATTGTGCCAATAAATAATTTGTATATCTATTGATTCATTATTTTTAAATATGGCACATTTTTTATTTGTATAATATTCAAAAAATACTTAGCATGAAAAATTTTATAATGATTTTGGCAGGCATATTTCTATTGTCAGGTTGTGTAGCCAAAAGATATTTGTTGCAGTCTCAGCAGGAAACCGCGACCTTAAGGGCTGACAGTACTGAACTGGCCAATAGTAATTCAACGCTGCGCAAAAACATTTCTTCTTTAAATGATCAGATAGCATCCCTGCAAAAAAATATAGACGACCTTACTGCAAAAGTTTCAGATCTTAAATCGCAGAACAGCCAGTTAGGCCAACAAACTGCAGAACAGCAAAATAAATTATCTCAAAGCGAGCAAAGCCTGCAGCAACAAAAGCAAAAATTAGAACAATTACAAAGTTTGCTGAATCAACAAAAGCAAGCATCAGAAGAATTAAAAAATAAAATGTCAGAAGCATTAAAAGGCTTTAATTCAAATGAGCTTTCAGTGTATAATAAAGACGGAAAAGTTTATGTAAGCCTTTCTGAACAATTATTGTTTCCTTCAGGAAGCGCGGTGGTTAATCCAAAAGGAGTGGATGCATTATCGAAGCTTGCAGCGGTTTTAAATTTAAATAATGATGTGGCTGTAAATATCGAAGGCCATACGGACAGCATCCCGATTCGTGGCCGCTACCAGGACAATTGGGATTTAAGTACTGCGCGGGCAAATGCAATCGTTCGTATTCTTGTGAATAATTATAAGGTCGATCCTACAAGGGTAATCTCATCAGGACATAGTTATTATGAGCCTGTAGCCTCTAATTCCACCCCTGATGGGAGGGCAAAAAACCGCCGCACAGATATTATTCTTTCTCCAAAATTAGATGAAATGTATAAGCTGTTAGGCATGTAACAATCCTTCCAATCCACGGGCCAACAAGCTTTACGTGTAATTCTTTTATGGAAATGCCTCAACATCGGGGCATTTTTTTTATGTGCATGAGTAATTAATTGCTACCCGCGCCAGTCAAAATATTCTGCTAAAATTTATAACATTTATAAGCTATTTACGTTAGCTAATTCAAATCTTTTGCAAAACCCTAAATGAATTTTATGAGAAAAATGTTTTTTACACTTATTATTCTTCAATCAATTACAGGCTCAACCCAGCCGTTAGTATCTTTAAAAAAATCGCCTAATACTTTGAGACCGGTTGTAGAGCAGGTGGCCCGGGATTTCTATCAGAATTTTAATAATATAAAAGGTGATACGCTTAATCAATCAGAAGAAACTATTGAGTTTGCCAGCAGAATTGCGCCGCCAGATGCCATCTCCACCTCCATTACAAAATATTTGCAACCTTATTCCTACACCTGGGAAGCCACCATGTTCAAAACAGAAAATTATGAAGAGGCAGTTGAGAAATATAAAAATTATTACAGGCAATTAAACGGCGCCAAACTTACTTTTTACGATAAGACTTCATACAATCTTTCAGGTAGATATGATGAGCCTGATGAAGGCCGGGCTTTTGCGTCAAGCATTTTGCAATTGAATCCTTCCAATAATAATCTTCAACTTTTTAAAGTAGAAATCGCCCTTTCGTATTCTTTGCCCGAATGGACAGTGAAAGTGATGATTTATGAAAAGATTGCAGATGATCAAATAAGGCCCACGATAGAAGTGCCCATGCGTTGATGCTTTTTCGCTACGGCATTACCTGAAAATTTGCTTTAAATTGCTGTTTTTAAAAATTCATTTATATGACTTCAAGAAAACAGTTTATTCAATCAACAGGGCTGGCTGCTGCAGCTTTGCTATTTCAAAAAACAAAGGCTTTTTCGGCCAATGCCAAAGAATTTATTTCAAAAAGGCCTCCGCTTGCTGATAGAAATTTTACAAGTGAGGCTGTAGAAGCTATCATTAAAGCGGTTAAAAAGCAAATAGCTGACCCGGAATTAGCCTGGCTGTTTGAAAATTGTTTCCCTAATACTTTAGATACTACCGTCGACTTTGAAATGATTGACGGCAAACCTGATACATATGTGATCACCGGCGATATTGATGCCATGTGGCTTAGAGACAGCACCGCCCAGGTGTGGCCTTACCTTCCGCTGATGAAAAATGATAAACATTTACAGCAATTAATAGCGGGCGTAATTAACCGACAGGTAAAATGTATTCACCTTGACAGGTATGCCAATGCTTTTTATAAAGACCCTACCAAAATCAGCGAATGGAAAAGTGATATTACGGAAATGAAACCCGGCGTGCACGAAAGAAAATGGGAAATCGATTCGCTTTGTTATCCTATAAGACTGGCGCATCAATATTGGAAAGATACCGGTGATACCACTCCGTTTGATAAAGCATGGGAAGAATCTATTGAGCTGATTGTAAAAACTTTTATTGAGCAGCAACGAAAACATAATAAAGGCCCGTATTCTTTTCAACGGACTACGGCATGGGCTACAGACGGGGTGCCGCTTAGTGGCTATGGCTATCCTGTAAAGCCCGTTGGCCTTATCTGTTCGATGTTTCGGCCCAGTGATGATGCTACAATTTTTCCTTTTTTAATTCCTTCGAATTTTTTCGCAGTAGTTAGTTTAAGAAATGCGGCCGAAATGGTAAACAGTATTTCAAAAAATAAACAACTGGCCGAAAAGTGTACTGCTCTTGCCAATGAAGTAGATAAGGCGCTGAAAAAATATGCCGTTATCAATTCGCCGCAAGCAGGAAAAATTTATGGGTATGAAATAAACGGATTCGGAAGTTTTAACCTGATGGATGATGCTAATATTCCAAGCCTGCTGTCGTTGCCTTATCTGAATGCAGTGCCTGAAAACGATATGTTGTATCAGAGTACGAGGAAGTTTGTGCTTTCAGAAAACAATCCTTTCTTTTTTAAAGGAAGCGACGGCGAAGGCGTTGGCGGCCCTCATGCAGGAATGGATATGATTTGGCCAATGAGCATCATAATGCGGGGGCTTACCAGCAACAGCGAAACAGAAGTAAAGCAGTGTATGAAAATGTTGATAAAATCTAACGCCGGCACCGGTTTCATGCATGAGTCTTTCAATAAAAATGATGTTTCCAATTTTACAAGAAAATGGTTTGCCTGGGCAAATACACTCTTTGGAGAATTCGTGATTCATACTTCTCAAAAATATCCTTCCATTATCCAAACGAAATTTTAACAGCCATGCTTACACGAAAAATCTATTCTATTTTCATAGGGGGAAGATGGTGAATTCTATAAGTAACAAATAACATAGAACAACCGGAATATAAATTTTATTTATTTTTTGCTTTACTATGTTTCTACAACACTTCTTATGATTTTTTTTTAAACGGTTTGCCTCTTACCTGCACATTGCCTTATTTTCGTATCATAAACAACCTAAAAATGCGTAGATATTTGTTCTTGTTCTTTCTGTTTTCTTTTTCACATTCAGCATTTTCCCAGGCTCCGAAGCAATTCACTTCCGACCAGATTTTTCAGCAAATAAAAAAACTGAACGTGCTTGGTTCAATATTGTATGTCGCGGCTCATCCCGACGATGAGAATACAAGGCTATTGGCCTACCTCGCAAATGGGAAATTATACAGGACGGGGTACCTGAGCATGACACGCGGTGATGGCGGGCAGAACCTGATCGGCGACGAACAGGGAAGTGCACTGGGTTTGATTAGAACGCAGGAATTGCTTGCTGCACGAAGAATTGATGGCGCCGAACAATTTTTTACCCGTGCCTTTGATTTCGGCTTTACAAAAAGCCCCGTCGAAACTTTTCAATTTTGGAACGAACAAAAAATTCTGAGCGATGTAGTTTGGGTAATCAGAAAATTTCAGCCTGATGTAATTATTACACGGTTTCCTACAACGGGCGAAGGCGGTCATGGGCATCACACGGCTTCTGCAATTTTAGCCGGCGAAGCTTTTGAAGCAGCGGCTGATTCTTCAAAATTTCCTGAGCAATTTAAATACGGAGTAAAGCCGTGGCAGGCTAAACGTTTATTATGGAATACATTTAATTTTGGAAGCGTCAATACCGAAAGCCCTGATCAATTTAAAATAGATGTGGGGGGTTATAATCCTCTTCTTGGCGAAAGCTATGGCGAAATAGCCGCTAAAAGCCGCAGCCAGCATAAGACGCAGGGCTTTGGAGTGCCTTCTTCCCGCGGTAAACAGCTTGAATATTTTAAAACAATTAAAGGATCTAATCCGCGGGAAATGCTAATGGACGGCGTAAACACAACCTGGCAAAGAATTAATGAACAACCAATCGGCGACTTGATACAAAAGCTGATGAACGATTATTCTTTCCAGGAACCCCAAAAATCGCTGCCACAGCTTTTAAGTATTTATAAATCAATTGCAGCCATGCCACAAGGATATTGGCGCGATCAAAAGCTGGAACAAGTAAAGCAGATAATGAAGGAATGTATTGGCCTGTATATGGAAGCCACTACCAATACGATGTTTGCTGTGCAGGGCGAACCGCTCCATGTAAATTTTGTTGCAGATAAGCGGCTTGGCGGAGATGTAACCATTTCGTCTATTGTAATACGTGGAAAAGAATTTTCTTTTAATGATCAATTGCCTTTGGATGAAAACGTTTCGCATTCTGTAACCGTATTAATTCCTTCAGACGCTAAAATATCGCAACCGTACTGGCTGGTAGAACCGATGAACAAAGGTTCCTACAACGTTTCAGAACAAACATTGATTGGCAAACCTGAAAATGATCCGCAATCAGCCGAAGTGAATTTATCAATCAATGGGCAGGAACTAACTTACACGCTACCTATCCGTTATAAATCCAACGACCCGGTAAAAGGCGAAACTTACGAGCCTCTTTTTGTTATTCCCAAAGTGGAGGTAAAATCCAATCCTGAACTGGCGCTCGCGATTAACGATACGCCGGTTGATATTAGTGTGAAAGCTTTCAGCAATGGGGCTTCACAAAATCGGTTCACACTTCATGAAGAGCATTCTCAAAATGTGCTTCAAACTAAAAAAGGCAACGTTTCTTTTTATTCAATAAAAAACCCTCTGCAAAAAGATCATGAAGTGATCAATTGGAGCGCTTCACTTGGGAACGAAAACTATAATCAATACAAGACAATTATTGAATATCCGCATATCCCAAATATTATCTATTTTAAAAAAGCAAGTTCAGACCTTGTCTCTATTCCTTTAAAAATATCCGGAAAGAAAGTGGGATACATCCCCGGCGCCGGTGATAAAGTGCCGGAAGCGCTGCAGAAGATGGGATACGAAGTAGCGATTCTTTCTCCGAAAGACATTACTGCTAACAATTTAAAACAATATGATGCGATTGTCACCGGCGTGAGGGCCTACAATATTTTTCAATGGTTAAACGATGCCTATAATACATTAATGAATTATGTAAAAGACGGTGGTGTTTTATTGGTGCAATACAACACGAATAATAATATTGGTCCCATTAAGGCAAAAATTGGCCCTTATCCTTTTAACATCACCCGTACAAGGGTGACGGATGAAAATGCCGATGTGAAATTCGTTGACCGTGATAATACGTTACTGAATTATCCGAACAAAATCACTGAGAAAGATTTTGATAACTGGATACAGGAACGCAGCACTTACCAGGCAGATGATTTTGAAAAAAATTATAAGGCGCTGTTCGAAATGAGTGATGCCAATGAATCGCCTTCTGACGGCAGTTTGATTTATACCAATTATGGTAAAGGAAGATTCGTATATTCAGGGCTGGTTTTTTTCAGAGAGTTACCGGCTGGTGTTCCCGGCGCTTACAGGTTATTTGCAAACCTGCTTGCAAAGCCGGAAGCCAAATAATTTTTACGGACTTAAAATCATAATTCTGTGCAGCAGCGAGAAAAAAAATATTGGAACCTCTTATACCTGCTGGTATTTGCTTTCCTCGTGTTGCAGATTGTATTTTATTATTTTATCACCATTTATTTTCAATAGAAAAAATCAATAGAAAATAAAAATCGACATTATTAGTCGGTTTACTGTAAAAAGAAAGTTCCGGCTTTTGTAAATATCATTCCTTAAAAGATAGCGATATGAGTTACCAGGATTGGATTGTACTTGTTGTAACCCTGACTTGTATCATTATGTATGGTGTTTACAAAAGCCGGTCAACAAAAAACCTGGATGGATATTTTTTAAGCAACAGGGATATGCCCTGGTATCTCGTGTTGTTAAGTATAATGGGAACACAGGCGAGCGCCATCACTTTCATCAGTGCTCCCGGCCAGGCCTATACCGATGGCATGCGTTTCGTTCAGTATTACTTTGGCTTGCCATTGGCGATGATTGTAATTTGTATTGTATTTGTCCCTGTATTCAACAACTTAAAAGTTTATACCGCTTATGAGTTTTTGGAAAAGCGATTTGACTTAAAAGCCCGCACACTTACTTCTTTTCTTTTTCAGATATCAAGAGGATTATCTACCGGCATAAGTATTTATGCACCCTCATTAATATTGAGTTCGCTTTTGGGCTGGAATATTTATTATACCAATATTATCATGGGTGGCATGTTGATTATTTACACGGTAAGCGGAGGAGCAAGAGCGGTGGCTCACACTCAAAAGCTGCAACTGATTATTGTTATAATAGGAATGGGAATAGCCGGGTATATGGTGGTGCGCTTAATGCCTGATAATATTGGTTTCCTGGAGTCTTTACATATAGGCGGAAAAAACGGTAAGATGAATGTCATCACTTCCGGCAATACGGCAAACGGGTTTGACTGGAAGGATAAATACAATATCTGGAGTGGTATCATAGGTGGATTTTTTTTAGCTCTTTCTTATTTCGGAACTGATCAAAGCCAGGTGGGGCGATATCTTACTGCAAAAAATAACCGGCAGGGAAAATTGGGATTGTTGTTGAATGGTATTGTAAAAGTGCCTATGCAATTTTTAATACTGCTGTTAGGCGTGTTGGTTTTTTCTTTTTATCAATATCATAAGGCGCCGGTATATTTCAATGAAACGCAGGCCAACCGCGCGAAAGAGACGGTTTACAAAAGTGATTTAATTCATCTTGAAAAACAATATGAATTAATTTCCCCGACAGATAATATTCAAAAAGAAAAAATTAAAAAAGAATACAAAGCCGTTTTATCACAAGCTTTGCCTCATGAGGATTTAAATGACACCAATTATATTTTTCTTCATTTCGTCATAGATTATTTACCCAAAGGCTTGGTGGGCCTGCTGATTGCGGTAATATTTCTTGCCGCTTGGGGAAGCATCGCTGCCGCACTCAACGCGCTTTCTTCGTGTACGGTGGTGGATATTCATAAAAGATTTATAAATAAAAACCTGACCGAACAACAGGATTACCGCGTTTCTAAATTCTATACTTTTTGCTGGGGAATATTTTGCATCCTGGTTGCAATGTTTGCCAGCAACCTGGGGAACAGTTTAATAGAAACTGTTAACATCCTTGGCTCTCTTTTTTACGGCGTAATCCTTGGAATCTTTATGATTGCTTTTTGGTTCAAACAAATTGAAGCTAATGCACTTTTTTATGCGGCATTGATAGCGGAAATATTTGTGATTCTTATTTATGTATCTGATAAAATTTCGTTTCTCTGGTTGAATGCAATTGGCGCTTTGTTAGTGATAATGTTTGGCTACATCTTGCAGTTTTTTATGAAAACTTCGAAGTCGCCAAATACCTGAAGCTATTCAAAATAAATTTTTACGGTTTGATAAAGCAGGCGGTTCTGCATGTATTGGGTTTGCATATTTGTTTTTTCCTTGTATCCTTCAAGTCCAAAAAGGCCGGCGGCATTTCCTTTATTAACAGCTATTTCAAGATAATTGGCCGAATTAAAAAAAGCCAGCTTTTCGCTCTCATGTACGTCGGCGTATGTCTCACTGATTTTTTCAATGATTTCATCCCTTTTAAAAACTATCTTAAAGCTTCTTCCACGGCGCTGCTCCTCAAATTCTTCCTTTGTAATATTTATAATTACATTTTCAAAGTTGTCGATGAATATAATCTGTCCTTCAATAAATTTTTCTCCACGCAGGGGCCGTAAAGGATTTTTTACTTCAATTGAAATTTCAGGATTGCCACACTCCTCAAAGCTTTTGCCATCCAGGATGCTTTGGAATGCTTTTGCAAAAACGCTTACAAAATTCAAAGTGTTTTTTTGTTTGGAACTATCCAGCGGAAGCGCAACAATTTTTTGAGGTATTTCTTCAAGAATCATAGTGATTAGACCATTGTCAGCACATCCAATGTATTGGTCGTTATGTTTTACCAGCAAAAGATGGTCAGCTTTTTTGTCAAAAAGATTTACCATCACTATATGAAAAGTTTCGGGTGGAAAATTCCTGATGGCATTTCTGCAAACGTAAGCGGCCTGCGGATAATTAAAGGGAGAAAGCTCGTGCGAAATATCAAAAATTCTAAATTCTGAATTTGTTTTTAATAGTTGTCCTTTAACCGCCCCTGTTAAAAAATCCTGGCGACCGATATCCGATGTAAGCGTAATTAAAGCCATTCAAAAATTTAATTGATAATTTGTTCTAAACTGAAATAAATTCCTTTCAGATAATTTAAATGAGGGATTTTATTTTATCATTTTGTCTTTTTTAAAGTACATCTTTCTGATGATTTTATCCGCAAGGCGGGGAAAAAATTTATTCATAAAAACGGCTTCCTTTCCCTGGAACGTTAATATCAATGTACGTTTTCTTTTTTCGATGGCTTTTACGATATGGCCCGCGCATTCTTCTGCCGTCATAATTTTACCTTCATCCTCCCTCGAATCTAATACTGGTTTTCCATCTTCGCCCAAGGCCGCATACCTGGTATTGGAGGCAGTAAAACCCGGGGCCACCCACATTACGTTTACACCGGTAGTCAGCAATTCGGTTCTTATTGTTTCCATCCACCTGATAACGGCCGCTTTGCTCGCGCTGTAACCGCTTCTGCCTGGTAACCCTCTATAACCCGCTATGGAGGCTGTTCCTACAATGGTGCCTTTACTTTCGATAATTGCATTCAGGGCATATTTCGTACAACAAACAGTTCCCCAAAAATTGATGTCCATTACTTTTCTAAGCGTGGCTAAATCTGTGTCTTTAAAAAGAGCCCTCATGGATATGCCTGCATTATTCATCAGCACATCGATTGTTTTAAATTCTGCTAATGTTTGTTCTATAAAATTTTTACAATCTTCTTCTCTGCTAACATCAGCTACCATAGTAAACAAAGGTTTTCCCGTAAATTCTTTTTTTAATTGAGCCAGTTTTTCCGCAGTGCGGGAGCATGTTGCCACTTTAGCATTTCTGTTTAAAAAAATAGCTACCAACGCTTTTCCAATTCCATCAGTTCCGCCTGTGATGACTATAACCCTATCTTCAAACATGAGCTATCATTTTCGACAAAAATAGGCGAGAAGCAAGGAGGAGAAAAATTAAATTATAAATAAGATTATTGATTATTTGTCTCTCTGCCAGTAAGCGGGTTTGCTAACTGGCTTTAATATAATTCGAACTACGCATGATTGGCTCTGTGCCGTGAAGAGCATGGCGTATTAAGTTCTTTTTCGAAGCAGCCAGAATTCCATAAATATTCCCCGTTGACTCCTTTCATAATTACCAAACAAACTTTTTAATTAATAGTAAAGCAATAAATGCAATAGATTTTTATTTTGGCTCAAAAAAGTGAAAGTTGCATCGATTCCATTTTAAAACTTCATGGTAAAGCATCACTGAAAAGCAGTTTTTTAATAAGAAATATTTTTTATTCTTAATATTACTTTTAAATTTGTGACGGATATGATCGCACAGAAAATTAAATTACTGTACTTAAATTAATGCCGCTTTCTTTCACTAACGAATGGATTTATTGTAACATAGTCTGAGTCGTATTGCTATAATCACGAAGAATTATTTAAATATTTTCTTCTGCAGCTCCACTGAATTAAAATCCCTTTCTCCTGTTTTCTCCTGAAAAACTAATTACCAGGACATCTTGTTCTGTGAGAGACGGTAAAGAGCCAACAATCCATCTCCTTTGAAATTTTTTTATACAACCAACTTACCACCGCAACCAGGGAAGAAATCTCATTCTCTTCTTTCATCTAAAAATTCAATTTTATGCGACAAAATGATTCCAACTCAACAACAGATCGCCGCGGCTTTTTAGGAACATTAGCCATGGGCGCCGGTGCCATCGGCATTGCATCATTATCCCTGCCATTGCGCGTAGCTGCAGAATCCGGAAAATTATCTTTCCCGGCTGATGACGACCCGGATGCCTGGTTTAATAAAATAAACGGAAAGCACCGGATTGTGTTCGATGTTACTGCGCCTCATGAAATTTTCCCCTTTGCCTGGCCACGGGTTTTTATGATAACGAATGCGATGACAGGCACGCCTGAAAAAAATTGCAATGAGGTGGTCATACTGCGACACGAAGCCATCCCTTATGCCCTGGAAGACCGCTTGTGGGCAAAATACAAATTGGGGGAAATGTTTAAAATCACTGACCCGGCTACTTCTGCGCCTTCTGTGCGTAATATGTTCTGGAAGCCAAAGCCCGGTGATTTTTCAGTACCCGGAATTGGAAATGTCCAGATAGGAATTAATGAATTACAGGAAAGCGGCGCCATGTTTTGTGTATGTAATATGGCAATAACTGTTTTCAGTGCCGCCATTGCACAAGCGTCAAATACTGAGGCGGAGGAAGTTAAAAAAGACTTTCTTTCTGGCGTATTGCCCGATATACAGGTAGTTCCTTCGGGCGTTTGGGCGGTGGGCCGCGCACAGGAACATGAATGTGCCTATTGTTTTGTAGGATAAAAAATAAACGCAATGCAGCCGCGTAAAAATATTTTTATCACCCTGGCAACGGCGCTCTTCATGATTGTTCCCCTGTCTGTGACAAATTATTTTTGTCATTCTAAAAAAAGCGATACAAAAAATCCGAACTCTGTTATCGCTTTAAAAGAATGGAAGGCGCCGGATACCAGCCAGATTGGCCATACGGCGGAAGGCGATTTGATTCGATACGGAAGGACTTTGATAATACACACCGCTGATTTTTTCGGCCCGCGCGGCTCGATAGCTTCCATTTCTAACGGCATGAACTGTGGTAATTGTCATATTGATGCCGGAACCAGGATTTGGGGTAATAATTTTTCTATGGTAGCCTCTACCTATCCTCTTTATAGAAACAGAAGCGGCAAGATTGAGACGGTGGAAATGCGTATCAACGATTGTTTTGAGAGAAGCTTGAATGGAAAGAAGCTGGCTGATACGGTTAAAGAAATGAGGGCAATGATTGCCTATGTCAAATGGGTGGGAAAGGATGTTCGTAAAGGAGTTAAAACAAAAGGGGCCGGTGTAGAAAAACTTCCATTTTTGAGCCGGGCTGCCGATACGGCCAAAGGAAAAATTGTGTACCTGGCGATTTGCCAAAAATGTCACGGCAAAAACGGCGAAGGAAAATTAGCAGATAACGGGAAGGAATATTTGTATCCGCCATTGTGGGGCAAAAATAGCTATAATGTGGGCGCGGGGATGTATCAGCTTTCAAAATTCGCCGGCTACATAAAAAATAATATGCCATTTGGAACCACTTTTACCAATCCGCAACTCACTGTCGAGCAGGCCTGGGACGTGGCCGCATTTGTCAATACGCAACCGCGGCCCCCGAAAAATCTAAGCATGGATTGGCCTGATATAGCTGCAAAACCATTGGATTATCCATTCGGGCCGTATTCAGATAGTTTTTCAGAGAGACAGCATAAATATGGGCCTTTTGCACTCATTCGGCAATCGCATTAAAACAATATTCTTAAATTCTCATAAAAATTTCAATCAATTTAAATTTCATTTTTAAAATAGTCATCATGAAAAAAATAATCGTAATAGCAAGCTTTCTTACATTGCTTGCTGGTTTTTCAACCGCCCAAAACACAGATTACAATGTAGTTTTTGACTTCACCAGTAAAGACACTTTAAATCAACAATCCCTTATTCGCGAGATGAGTCTCATCAAAGCGGGCAACCCGGACGCAAAGATAGAAGCAGTGATTTATGGGCAGGGGCTCGGGCTTATAACAAAAGACGCGTCTACACAATCTGCCGAAATCCAAAAATTATTGTCCCTGAAGGATGTATCCATCAAAGTATGCGCAATGGCAATGAAAAGACAACAAATTGATGCCAGCCAATTGTTGCCGGGTGTGCAAATAGTGCCGGATGGCATCTATGAAATTATTTCAAAGCAGCGTGACGGATGGGGCTATATTAAAGTGGCGCGTTAATTACAATAATGCCGTGATCAGGCCAGCTTGCTTTTTAGACCGGTTGTATATTAGTAAGCTACGCTGACAGTGAACGAATAAATAGTTCGATTTTTATTCTATTTTCCGTTTTAATTAATAATGCTTTCAAATCGAAAACTTCTTTTTCTGTTGCGTCATTAAACTATGTATTAAAGTTCTTAAACCATTTGAAAGTTGACGTAGTTTATTTTACGGTCTCGTTTCTGACGTCTAGCAAAAAGTTGTCAGCGTTATATTTTTGACAGACAATACAGGAAACAAAAAATGGGACAAGTCGTTCATATTTTGACTTGTCCCATTTAGTGATCCGGCTGGGGCTCGAACCCAGGACCCCAACATTAAAAGTGTTGTGCTCTACCAACTGAGCTACCGAATCTTTAAAACCACCAACTATTTTTATTTCAACCGCTGGCCTCTTTTTAAAGGAGTGCAAAAATAAGAGAAAATAAGTTTGAACCAAAACTTTTAAAACATAAAAGGCAAACAACGTTTACGAGGATTGCTTCCGAAAATTTTAGAACGAGACAATCACCTCTTCATATTTTAGATTTTTATTTTTTATACAACTTATAATTAACTAATAATTGCACGCTTTTTGTGACTTTGGTTGCATGGCAAAGATTTTAATTTTAGACGATGATTTGGATCTTCTGAGCATTGTAAAATCTTTGCTTAAAAAGAAGGGCTTTGACGTATGGACTTTTGCAAATTGGCAAAAGGCCTGGGAAAGCATCAAGAATAATAAACCCAATTTGGTGCTTCTGGATGTTTTCCTAAAAGGAGGAGATGGCATTGACGTATGCAGAAAGATAAGGTCTACCGCTTCTACACGCAGAATGCCTATAATTATGTTTTCTTCGTATCCTAACTTTGCAGAAGTTGCTATTCATGAATTTGGTGCGGACGAGTTTATAGCAAAACCGTTCGAGTTGAATGAAATGGTTAATAAAATCAGGAATGTATTATCAGTAAAAAGTCTTGTAAACTAACCACGTCTGATAATTTCCCTAAGAAATTTCTTTGAGTAAAATATTTTCTATTGTGCTGCATGGCACAAAGAATGGCTTATGAGTAATTACCAGATTTAGTATATTTCCATTTACTGTATAATTGCCTTTAATCGTATTTGCAAAAACAGTTACCTCAAATTCTCCGGAATTTTCATCTCCTTTAAAAATTCCGTTTTGGCTTTCGATAGCGCTTTTTGCCTTTGTCAGGATGGCTTGTGCAGTGCCTGCGAAAGGTATGTTGATATTACAATCTGACATTTATGTGGATTTAAGTTGGGATGTACTCTGTGGAAAACAATACACAAAGGAATATAAAATATGTGAGGCTTAAAATTGTTCTAAAAATTTTTCAAAAAAATTTCAATACTGTTTTTTGCTATCTTTTTCATACCAGTTAAAAAATGTAGCATTGGCTTCTTTACGAAAAATATTAAATGCAGGTATTTTTCTTGCAGGTAAATCGGTACAGATTTCGTCATAAATCATAGAATCATCGAAACCAATTCTCGCTGCATCTTCTTTTGTATTCCCAAAATATATTGCTTTCGGGCGCGCCCAATAAATAGCGCCAAGGCACATGGGGCATGGCTCACAGGAAGTATAAACCTCACATTCCTCAAGTTGAAAAGAATTAAGATTTTTGCAAGCGTCCCGTATGGCTACTATTTCAGCATGGGCTGTTGGGTCATTGGTTGAAATTACTTTATTATAGCCCTTTCCAATAATTTTACCGTCTTTAACGATTACACAACCAAACGGGCCGCCTTCTCCTATTTCACTACCTGTTTCTGCCAGTGTTATGGCAGCTTTCATAAATTTTTCTTCGTTTGTCATTTAATATTTTCTATGGGTAAAGATAATATTTTAAGAATGATTTTGAACGTCAAGCACGGTAGTGCAATGGTTTGACAGTAAAGCTAAAAAAAAGTATATTTTTATTTTGATCGGATATTTATTCACATTATAGGGATCTTCTTTCCTCCATTTTTTAACATGGAAATTTTGGGATAAGATTTTCTTTGCTAATTTGTTATCTTATTTTTAATTCAAACGTGTTACTTTTAAACGAATCAAAGTAGAAAAGACATGGCCGGGCAAGGAGAAAATATTCTTTGTATTGATATAGGAGGTTCTCACATAAAAGGAACAGTAATAGATTATGATGGAGATTATCTTCATCCATATGAAAGAGAAGATACACCTTCTCCGCCTTCTCCGGAAAATATAGTAAAGTTGGTTGTTTCCCTGTCGCAGCGTTTTTCCCATTTTGACAAGGTAACTGCCGGATTTCCGGGTTATGTAAAACATGGGGTTGTAAAAACTGCTCCTAAGTTGGGAAATAAAATGTGGAAAGATTTTGATTTGCAGGAAGAATTAAAAAATAAATTGAAAAAGCCTACTTTAGTAATCAACGATGCAGATTTCCAGGGATTGAGTTTGGCGGAAGGGAACGGAGTTGAAATGTTAATTACTTTGGGAACCGGCTTTGGTTCAGCGCTTTTGCTTGATGGCATGCTGATGCCGCATCTCGAAATGTCGCAACATCCAATAACAAAAAATAAAAATTACAATGATTATCTTGGGCAGGCTGCTTTGGATAAAATAGGAGAGAAAAGGTGGAACAAAAGATTGGAAAAAGTTATTGGAATTTTAAAAGTAGTTTTCAATTATGATCATCTGTACATTAGCGGAGGCAGCGCTAAATTGATAGATTTTAAATTGGACCAAAATATTTCTGTTGTTGATAATCGTGAGGGTATTAAGGGTGGAATGATATTATGGAAACAATTTAACGAAGAATAAAAGTATATTATGAAAATAGGTATTGCCGCCGACCATGGCGGATTTGAATTAAAAAACACAACCAAAATTTTTTTGGAAAACAAAGGCTACGAAGTGCAAGACTATGGCGCCTATGAGCTGATGTCTACTGATGATTATCCTGATTTTATAATCCCGTTAGCGCGCGCAGTGGCCGCAGGAGAAGTTTTCAGGGGAATAGCAATTTGCGGCAGTGGAGTAGGAGCCTGCTTCGCTGCAAACAAAATAAATGGCATACGTGCAGCGCTGATTAATGATTATTTTTCCGCTCACCAGGGCGTGGAAGATGATGACATGAATTTGATTTGCCTCGGGGGAAGAGTGACCGGCTACGCAGCAGCCCAGGAATATATTACGGCATTTCTTGACGGAAAGTATATCGGCGCTGAAAGACATAAAAGGCGATTGGAAAAAGTGAAAGTGCTTGAAGAAAAAAAATCCTGAAACTACCATAACATTTTTATGCAACAAAAAATTAAAATTCTATTTTCAGATATTGGAGGTGTATTGCTTACCAACGGCTGGGGTCACGAATCAAGAATGGCCGCTGCTGAAAAGTTTAAAATTGATTATGAAGAAATGAACATTCTTCACAATTTCATTTTTAATGTTTATGAAATTGGAAAAATTTCATTGGACGATTATTTGAACACTGCAATATTTAATAAGCAAAGAGATTTTTCGAAGGAAGAGTTTATAAATTTTATGTATGAACAATCCCAGGTACTTGCAGATACACTTCCGTGGTTTATTGACTGGAAAAGAAAACATGAGCATGTTAAAATTATTTCTTTAAATAATGAACCCCGCGAATTGAATCAATACAGAATTCAAAAATTTAAGCTTCATGATTTTTTTGATGCTTTTGTGACTTCATGCGAAGTGGGCATGCGTAAACCCGATCCAGGTATTTACCTTCTTGGCCTTGGCATAGCGCAGGCGCGGCCGGAAGAATGCATTTATTTTGATGATCGGTATATGCTGGTGCAGGCTGCAAAAAAGACCGGTATCCAGGCCTTTCACCATACAAGTTTTGAAAATACCAGGAAAATTATGGAGTCTTTGGACTGGTAATATTTAATCCGAATAAAAAATCAATTATTTCCCGTTTTACTATCCGATGCCTGTAATTGCGGAGCGCTTTTTTTAATTGATAGCAATTATCCTTTACTTAAAGAACGGAAAACTTTAAACTCTTACTAATTCGAGCCGATTTTCATTATTTTATAAATATGCGGTCCGGATTCTCCTTCAATTCTTAAAATATACATTCCTGGAGTAAGATGACTGATCTTTAAAATTGTATTTCCAGATTGAATGATTTGGGTGAGGCATAATTTACCGCTGGCATCATACAGCTTGAGAACCCTTCCTACCACTTCGGAATCTATATTGGAATTTATATTTACAATGTTGATGGCAGGATTGGGGAAAAGTGAAATTTTCAATTTCCCGGTCTCCTTGGGAATTGGCGCCGCCTCAGCATTAGTGCTATCGCATTCAACTGAACCCAGGAAAGAATTTCTTGGCCCTCCTTCGTTAAACAAACTTCTCATTTTTTCTTTCTGATTAATGGTAAACAAGTTCATACATGCATCATTTGTAAAATCCATGTAATTCATAAACATATCCCCGGAGGCATTATTGGAGCAGGAAGAAAGGTGTGGAAATGAAGGGCATCCGGAATTGCTTCCCTGTTGCGGTGGCGTATCTGCTATTCCATCATCGCCACAATCGGTATCGCCCCAAAGATGTTGTAAACCAAGCCAATGGCCGATTTCATGAGTGGCAGTTCGTCCTTTATTAAAGGGAGCTACTACATTGCCAGTGGTTCCGAAGGCGCTGTAGTGTATTACTACGCCGTCTTTTTCGGCGGGGCTGCCGGGCAATACCGCATAGCCTAAAGTGCGGCCGAAAAGATTGCATACCCAAATATTAAGATATCGCGATGCATCCCAGGCATCATCGCCTCCCTGAGCGCTGAATTTCATTGCATCATCTGCAATAAACTGGGATTGAGTGGTGTATTTACGAATAATACCTGTTGTATATTTTCCTTTTGGATCCACCTTGGCAAGGCAAAATTGGATCCTGGTGTCAGCAGCAAAATTTTTAAATATTGCTGGTGTATTTACTGTATCAGCGTTCTGTCTTCTAAAATCTTTATTTAAAGATATTATCTGCGACCTCACCTGTTCATCACTGATATTTTGCTGGCTATTATTGTAAAGAACGTGCACCACCACTGGAATTTGAATGACTTCATTTGTAAGAAGTGCTCTTTTTGCGGTGTTAATCGTAGCAGTCCGTCTGGCTACAGAATTGACCTCCGAATTCTTTTGCGAATATTCCGGAGTAAGGCATCGTTGGGCATTT
Organism: Hanamia caeni; assembly: GCF_003721595.1. Lineage (GTDB taxonomy): Bacteria > Bacteroidota > Bacteroidia > Chitinophagales > Chitinophagaceae > Ginsengibacter > Ginsengibacter caeni. The sequence goes on along the minus strand of NZ_RJJR01000009.1, from coordinate 61,648 downwards.
GCACCAAGACTGAACGAAATGGTAAATAGAATAAAAAAAAACTTCATGTATTCCCTTTGTAAACTCGAATTTTAAATGAATTACAATTTTGGGATTACATAGGCTTTGGGAAGGTTATTACAGGGGATATTAAATCAGGAATCTGACCAATGTAAAGCAATAAAAAACAAGAAAAACTGGTGTCTTTTGCGGTAACAAAGGTTTAGAGTACAAATAAAGAAAAAAAAATCCGTAGATGAAAGCTTTTTGGCGTTTATTTTCTCACAAAGATTTAGCATCACCGTTTTTCATGCTATTACCATAAGGGCTTACCTGAATAATAGTCGAGCACCTTGGCTCTCAAAACAAAATCATATTTGGAAGTAATGAGATTATTTTGAGCCCTGTTCAAATTATTTTTTGCGATAAGATAATCAACAGAAGTGATAGCGCCTGCATTAAACCGGACTTCTGCTGTGCGGAAAGACTCTTCGAACGCAGTTTCCTGTTGTAATAATAATTTATATTTATCTTCGGCTGAAGTAAGATTTACAAAAGCACGCTCAATAGCTTGCTGCAACTGAATCCTGGTATTTTGGTCAACATAAATATTATTTTTCAGATCCAATTTTGCTAATTTTACCTGGTTCCTGATTCGGCCTGCATTAAATAAAGGAATGGTTAATCCGACATTCACTGCTGAAAATACATTGTTGCTTAACTGGTCGCCGAAGCTTATTTTTTTTGAAATATAATTATCCTGCTTTTGAATTACGGGATATTGACTTCCATTCACATCCACATAATTAGAAGATGGCGATTCTGTAGAGTTCAGGAAATATTCGCGTGAGGCAACACTTGAGTAATTGGTATTAATACTCCCACTTAAAGAAAGCTTGGGAAATAATTCTCCTTTAATAGCGCTAATATTTTTCTCCGCGCTCTGCACCCGGAGATGAGTAGCCTGCACTTGTGCGAATTGCTTTAAGGCAATTTGATAAATATCATCAGGATTGCCGGAATACTCCATATTAAAATCCTCTGCCGGAATATTTTCAACTTCTAAATTCTTATCGTAAGGAATATTTAAAAGCTGTGAAAGATTAAGCTTAGTAGTAGCCAGATTATTTTTGTTGTCTGCAATAGATACCTCATCAGTAGCCAACTGTCCTTTCATATCATAGTAATCTGCTGGCAAAACAGCGCCTGATTGATTAAGGATCCCTAAACGCTCTACTTGTTTTTGAGTCACCAGCACCTGGTCTTGCGATTGCTTCAGCGTTTCCTCAGCGCTGAGCACCTGCAAATATGCCAAGATAATATTTATAGTCAGGTTATCTTTTGCCTGCTGCAGTTCCATTTGGGCAGCCTCGTAGCCAAGCTTGTTTGCTTTAACGAGGTTTTGTAAATAAAACCCATTGAACAAAAGCAGATTGCTACTTGCCCCGGAATTTGCATAGTTTACTTTTTGATCAATATATCCATTTGTAAACGGGTCAATACTGCGCCCAAAGTTTTTACCATAATTCACATTGGCATTTAAATCAGGAAGCATGTATTCTTTTGATTGGTTTAAATCTATACCTGCCTTTTTCATTAAAAGATCTGCCTGTAAAACATCAAGATTGTTCTTAATCCCTGTTTCCACCGCTTCTTTTAACGTCATTGAATGCTGGGCAAAGGCAGCCAAAGCGAAGAAGTAAAATATAATATTCAGAAAAATTGATTTCATATAATTCTTTATTTTGAAAATTCAAATTGCATTGGATAGGATACATGAGGAGTTATGTGCCGCTATTTTGTTTTTCAGATTCTATCCGTCCATCGAGCAGGTTGATGATACGGCTTCCATAATTGGCGTTTTTTTCGGAATGAGTTACCTGTATTATGCTAACTCCTTCATTATTTAATTCTTTAAACGAGTCCATAATTTCTTCGCCCTGCTTTGAATTCAAATTGCCTGTAGGTTCGTCTGCAAGAATTAATTTTGGCTTTACGATAAGTGCTCTGGCTATTCCAACCAACTGCTGCTGACCGCCGGATAGCTGAGTCGGAAAAAGGTCTTTTTTGCCCACAATCTGAAACCGATCAAGAATATCAGCTACCATTGATTTTCTTTCTGAGCTTTTAATATTTTGATACAGCAGAGGCGTTTCAATATTTTCATATACTGTTAATTCGTCAATAAGATGATAAGCCTGGAACACAAACCCGATATGAGTTTTAAAAAGTAATGAACGTTGTTTTTCTTTCATGTCAAAAACATTTTCACCCATAAAAGTATATTCACCTTCATTTGGCTCGTCTAACATTCCAATAACATTGAGCAAGGTGGATTTTCCTGACCCGGACGGGCCCATGATAGAAATAAATTCTCCTTCCGCTACATCAAGATTAATATCTTTTAAAACAAAAGTGCGGTTGATGCCATTATTATACCATTTGAAAATTTTCTTTAACGAAAGCATTTGTGTTGGGCTTTAAAGGATGATTTATTGAGTTGAGAAATTCTGCAATATTATTCGATTTAACTATAGTGGCATCAAATGATTTCCGCCTCTTATAATTTTTTGGGTTTCTACCTTCAAATTGATGCCATTATCTTACTAATTGTTTTTCAATATGATATGACCAACAAAAAAATGCGGGCTGTCCGATTTTGATACACTTTGTGTTCTTAATTGATACATCAGCATGGGCCAGGAGCGTCCCCCGTAGTAAACCCATAAATAATTGTTTTTCTTGTTTTGCAATTTCACAACTTATAATATCATTTAAGCAGATTCATTATTTTTATTTTTCAACATTCATTTATCTATGAAAGCCGCATCCATCCAGGAAATCAAAAAAGCGTTGTCAGATACAAATTCTAAAATACTTGTGGAATATTGCCTGCGGCTTGCGAAATATAAAAAGGAAAATAAAGAAATGCTTTCATTCCTGCTATTTGAAGCGGACGATGTTCCAAATTTTGTTAGTGACATAAAGAAAGAAACTGCGGAACAATTTCGGCAAATCAACAAATCCAATGTTTATTTCATAAAGAAAAGCGTGCGAAAAATTTTACGAGATGTCAATAAGCAGGTTCATTTCGTAATGTCAAGCCAGGCGGAATGCGAGTTGCTGATACATTTTTGCAATTGCTTTACTTTGCATTCTATCCCTGTTAGCAAAAGCAGGCAGCTTACGAATTTGTATCAAACCCAGCTAAAAAAAATCGAAAAAGCCCTAAGCAAATTACATCCGGATTTGCAATATGACTTGAAAAAGCAATTGATGAAACCATTGATTTAAAAAATATTTTCCTCGTGATGAAGACTAAGAATCAAGCGCCCGGAGTATAAAATTTAATGTTACCCATTGAATGTAATAAAAATGTTAAAAAAAGGAACGATTGTTGTAAATTGATTTCTGAACGAATAATTAATAAATCATTTAAAAACACATCATTATGAGCACAAAAAAAATTGTTTCTTTTTTGTTGATCGCTTTTAGCGTAACTTTTATTACCCCTGCGATGGCAAAAGATGTTACTCCAATTAAGACCGAAGTTCCAAAAGAAGTTCGGGCTCAGCAAATTGAGCACAGGCTAATTGAAATTCGTGATATGGATAGAAGTTCGTTATCCAGGACCGAAAAAAAGGAATTGAGAAAAGAGGTGAAAAGTTTAAAAAAAGAAGCCGCCTCTCAAGGTGTTTATCTTTCCATTGGTGCAATCATCATTATCATTTTGCTCTTGATTCTTTTGTTATAATATGGGCTTAAAAAAAAATGCCCTCCTGGAACGGAGGGCATTTCTTTCAACAAAATTAAAACCTAAATTAACTCAGGAATTTTGTGAGACAGGCGCGCTCATAACAGCGGATGAAATATCTGCAGAAACCGGAGCACTATTTACCAGCTCCTTTTTTTCAGAATCTTTTTCTTTCATTCCCGCTTCTATTTCGTTCTTCACGTGTTCTTTTGCATCATTAAATTCTCTTACGCCTTTACCAATTCCCCGCATTAAATCCGGAATTTTTTTACCTCCAAAAAATAGCAAAATCACTAATAGAATTAACAACCATTCGGATTCTCCGGGCATTGATAAAAGAAATACAGGTTTCAGAAAAATGCTTAACATGATAGATAGTTTAGTTTGAAATACAAAAACAAAATTACCAGAATCTGTATTAGTGCATTGTAAATTTTCCTTTACAATCCTACCAGGTTCAAATTGGAAAAAAATTTCTAATATGAGATATGTTGCTGTAAAAGGATACTCACATCTCTATCGGATTAAGAGCAAGTTCTCAAATATCGCCGAATAGTAAAATGATTTTTAGGGAAGATTTTTGTGTTACTTATTTATTTAGTAGAAACGCTTTTAAATCTTCATAGTCCGGTTCCATAGAAATGCTTAATTTTTCTTTACCCAATATATTCCTGACGCTTTCAGGGATTGGAATTTGTTCATGAATTACGGGCTCTACCACATCAAAAAATTTAACAGGATGTGCAGTTTCCAAAAAGTAGCCTTTATTGTCCGGATGAATTTTCAAGTAATTTTTTAAAGCAAAATAACCAACTGCACCGTGGGGATCCAGTAAATATTTGTGTTCATTGTAAACCTGGCTTATAGTTGTCCGTGTTTCTTCATCAGAAATACTTACACTGCTCAGCATCTTCGCCAGAGAATGGAACTTATGATGAAACAATTCTAAGATTCTTACAAAATTGCTTGGGTCGCCAACATCCATAGCATTTGAGATTGTGGCCACCGCTTTTTTAGGCTGATAAATTTGAGTTGATAAAAAGTCGGGAATGACTTTGTTGGAATTACAGGCAGCGATAAAATGCTGAACAGGCAAGCCGGACGCATAGGCCAGAATTCCCGCGCAGATATTTCCAAAATTTCCGCTGGGAACACAAATCACCGGTGGAGTATTTTTATCAATCCATTGTTTCCAGGCAAATAAATAATAAAACTGCTGTGGCAGCCATCGGGCAACATTTATCGAATTGGCAGAGGTTAAAAATAATGACTCGTTTAATTGCTTATCCGCAAATGCCCGCTTTACCAATTGCTGGCAATCGTCAAAATTTCCATTGATTTCAATGGCTGAAATATTATTTCCCAAAGTAACCAATTGCTTTTCCTGTACGCTGCTTACTTTTCCTGAAGGGTATAATATTACCACTTCCACGCCGTCTACATTAAAGAACCCATTTGCTACTGCGCCCCCGGTATCGCCGGAAGTTGCAACAAGTACGGTGACTTTTTTATCATTATTTTTCACAAAATATCCAAGGCACCGGCTCATAAATCTGGCGCCAATATCTTTAAAAGCCAAGGTAGGGCCATGATACAATTCCAGGGAAAAAACATTATCACTAACAGGTTTTAGAGGAATATCAAAGTTGATAGTTTCAGTAACAATTTGTTTTAGAATTTCATTCGGAATTTCATCAGCGATATAAGGCTCAATTATTCGAAACGCAATTTCTTCGTTGGAATAATTTTGAATGTCCTTAAAAAAAGCAGCAGGCTGGGCCGGGATTATTTCGGGAAAATACAGTCCTTTATCGGGCGCCAAACCTTTAATCGTGGCTTCTTTAAAACTTACTGAAGGAGCGGATTTATTCAGGCTATAATATTTCATTGATTTATATTCTTTACTCAGAAAACTTTTCGTTATTCTACAATTTTTACTCCTGTAGTATTTATTGATGTAACATAGGTTTTATAATCTACGCCGATTCTTTCATAAATCCCAGACATGATTTTTTCGACTTTGAGTGCAGTTTCTTCAGTTTTGTTCACCATAAAAATGGACGGTCCTGAACCGGAAATGCCTCCTCCAAGACTTCCGGCTTCCCTGCACGATTCTTTTATTTCATCAAATCCGGGAATCAAAATACTTCGTATGGGTTCTATAATCACATCTTCCAGAGATCTCCCAATCAATTCAAAATCATTGTTCATAAAGCCCATCACGAGGCCGCCAATATTTCCCCATTGTCTTATCGCATCTTTTAGTTGCACCGTTTTTCTTAAAATCTGCCGTGAATCAGAAGTGCGCACTTCGATTTGGGGATGAACAATCGTAATAAAAAGCGGGGGAACATTCAAAGGAATAATATCCAGGGGGAAAATTGAACGAATCAAAGTAACGCCTCCGTATATGCAAGGTGATACGTTGTCAGCATGTTTTACCCCACCTGCAATTTTTTCTCCATTCATTGCAAATCGCACCAGGTCTTCCTTTGAAAAAATATATCCCAATAAATGATTGGCAGCTACCACTGCGCCGGCGGAACTCGCCGCACTTGAGCCCAAACCGCTGCCCGGTTTTATATTTTTGTGAATGGTTAAATTAAAGCCCACTGGCTTATTGTATTCTTCCATCAGCGACTGGAGCGCCACACCTGAAACATTTTGTTCGGGTTCTTCAGGCAGTTCAAATTCATCCGTATGTACGATGGTTATTCCCGGCTCATCCTTAAAGGCCAAAGTCATTTCATCATAAGGCTCCTTTAGCGCCATACCCAGGATGTCGAATCCGCAAACGAGATTGGCAATGGTAGCCGGCGCCAATACCTTAATTTCTTTCATTTGTTTTTAATTTTAAATCCGAACGGCTCTTATAATATCTGCAAATACGCCAGATGCCGTAACATCGGCGCCAGCACCAGCGCCTTTTACTACCAGTGGTTGACCGGTGTAGCGCTGTGTATAAAATGCAACTACATTATCTTTCCCGTATAAATGGTAAAAATCGTGATCGGAACCAATTTGTTTTAAACCTACGCTGGCCTTTCCGTTTTCATATGTGGCAACAAATTTTAATTTTTTGCCTGACTTATTTGCCTCATCAACTATGTTTTTAAAATGCGATTCATGTTTTTCCATGCATTTATAAAAATCTTCTACAGTTCCTTCCATGCATTCGGCAGGCATAAAAGCATTATTGGTAACATCTTCCATTTCAATTTTTTCACCGGATTCCCTTGCCAATATCATTATTTTTCTGACCACATCAATGCCGCTTAAATCAAGCCGCGGATCAGGTTCTGTATATCCTTCCGCCTGTGCCTGCCTTACTACTTGTGAAAAGGATGTTACTCCATCATAATTATTAAATACAAAATTAAGTGTGCCGCTTAAAACTGCTTCAATCTTATTGACTTTATCTCCGCTTAATATCAGGTCGTTTAAAGTTCCGATCACGGGTAATCCGGCTCCTACATTAGTTTCAAAAAGAAATTGAACATTGAATTCACGCGCACGGTTTTTCAATTTTTCATAATAACTGTAAGAGGAAGAGGCTGCAATTTTATTGCATGCCACAATGGATACGCTTTTTTGCAGGATTTCATCATAATGCTCTGCAACGTCCTTATTTGCTGTGACGTCAACAAAAACTGAATTACGGAAATTTTTAGTTTTGATTGAATTTACAAATTGGGCCAGATTCATGTCATCTGCAGCCGGTAATTGTTCCCGCCAATTTTTCAAATCAATTCCATTATCATTGAAAAGCATTTTTTTGCTATTGGCAATTCCGGCCACCCTAATAGATAAGCGCAAATTTTCCTTAAGATAAATATGCTGTTGCAATAATTGGGAAAGCAGCCGTGAGCCAACGTTTCCAACACCCGCCACAAATAAATTTACCTGCTTAAAAGCAGTCTCAAAAAACTCTTCATGAAGTACATTTACTGCTTTCTTTACATCATTAAATGATATAACGGCAGAAATATTTCTTTCAGAAGAGCCTTGTGAAATTGCCCGTACATTAATACCGTTCCGGCCTAAAGCGCTAAACATTTTGCCGCTGATGCCGGGATGGCTTTTCATTTTATCACCCACCAAAGCTATAATTGCAAGTTCTTTTTCGATTATGAGAGGATCTACTTTTAGCCTTTCAATTTCAAAACTGAATTCGTTATCAACTGCATTTTTCGCTTTTTCGGCAAAGGCATCTTCAATACTCACACAAATAGAATGCTCCGATGAGCTTTGCGTAATAAGAATTACGTTTATTTGTTCGTTTGCCAGTGTTTCAAACAATCTTTTTGAAAAACCAGGTACACCGGCCATGCCACTACCTTCGAGGCTAAGCAATGCAATTTTGTTGATGCTCGAAATTCCCCGCACTCCACTTCCGTTTTTGTGATCTGATACGTTTTCGATGAGCGTGCCATGGTGGTCAGGAGAAAACGTACTCTTTATCCAAACAGGAATATTTTTTCTCATGACCGGTTGTATAGTAGGAGGGTACACCACTTTAGCGCCAAAATGTGAAAGCTCCATGGCTTCGCGGTATAATACTTTCGGGATAATTTTAGCATTAGAAACCAGCCTTGGATCAGCTGTCATCATGCCACTTACGTCAGTCCATATTTCCAGCGCCTTTGCATCAAGTGCTGCCGCTATGATGGCTGCAGTAAAATCTGAACCGCCTCTTCCTAATGTGGTTGTAATTCCTTTTTGGTCTGATGCAATAAACCCAGGCACAAGAAAAAAAGAATGGTTACTTTCAGAAAACGCTGACTCAATTTTGGCATTAGAAATATCAAAATTTACAATAGCGTGCTCAAAATTTGAATTGGTAATAATAATTTTTCTTGCATCTACCCATTTATTCTTTAGTCCAATTGATTCAAATTTTGCGGAAATAATTTGAGAAGATAGTAGCTCGCCATAGCTCATAATGCGGTCTTTCGTTCTTGAAGTTACCTCTTGCAGCAAAAAAACCCCGTTGCAGATATCTTCTATTTCATTACAATGCTGCTTTACCATACTTAAAACACGGCTCTGTTTAGATACCGGAATTAGTTGTTTTGTCAATTCCAGATGGCGGGTTTCAATTTTTTTCAATTGCTGTTTGTATTCATCATTTCCCTCAGAGGCGAGAATAACACTATTTAGAAGTGCATCTGTTATACCTCCCAGCGCCGAAACCACCACGATTAACCTTTCATTATTTAAACGATTTTGTAAAATGCTGACAATCTTGTTGATGTTTTCTGCATTTGCAACCGATGATCCACCAAATTTTAAAACACGCATATTTTATGACTAATTGATTTGTTAATTGAATATTCTATTCAGGGATAGCGAAAAGCCCAATGGATAGTATGGAAATCTGCAACCCTTAACGGGTTGTAATTATGGTAATTACCGGAATGCAAGAGGAAGCTAAAGCAGAAGAATCGTTATAAAAATAGATACTGTTCATTTCTTATAAATAGGCACCGAAGGTAATATTTAAAATTAAAGAAATTTAAAAAATAATTTTTACCCAGGAAATAAAGTATAAATTTGTACTTAGTTATAAAAAAAACTATACTATGTCAAAAAGCAAAAATAAGCAATATCCGGGGCCAGACGAAGAAAACGACCTTCCGGTAAATATGGTCAATGAACCTGCGCAAGGATTCTCAAACACATATCGTTTTGATATAATTCTTCCGAATGCTTCCAATAAGCCAGAAAGCCAGTTGACAGGTTTTGAAAAAATGCATATTGTTCGTGATGGTGTCAGCAAAAGCGATCTTGAGTTATTAAAACGGAAAACCGCATTGGATTATACTATGCTGGCAAAGGCTCTTTCTGTTACCCGTGCAACGCTCATCAACAAAAAGAAAAATGAGAAGTTCAATGCAGGGTTAAGTGAAAAGATATTAGGAATGGCCGACTTGTATTCGTATGGATTTGAAGTTTTTGAAGACGAGGATCGTTTCACTCAATGGATGTCTAAACCTAATAAAGCGCTGGGTGGGCAGACTCCGTATGATTTAATTGATAATCAATTTGGCCGTGAAGAGGTTAAAAATTTAATTGGACGAATTGATTATGGAGTTTATTCCTAATCGTATTTAGAGTTAATTACATGATAGTTTATAGGGTGGGCAGAACAAAGCATTCCAGGGATTTATCAGGCGAGGGCGCTAAAATTAATGGTGGCAGATGGAATAGAAAAGGGATTCCGTGCGTGTATACTTCAGAAAGCCGCGCTCTGTCGCTTCTTGAGTATACTGTGAATGTGAACATAGAAGAAATTCCGCGGGCATTAAGTATGGCTTCTATTGAAATTCCTGATTCGGATATTTTGGTATTGCAAGCATCATCGCTGCCCGGCGATTGGAAGGCAGTGCCGGCGCCATCTTCAACAAAGGACTTTGGAAGCCGGCTTCTGCAAACATCCGGTAAGTCAGTACTAAAAATTCCTTCATCAATTCTTGACCAGGAATATAACTATATTTTAAATCCTTTAATTACACCAAATCTTTTTAAAATAATTGAAATAAAGGATCTGGTGTATGATGTTCGAATAAAAATTGTTTGATAATTACTTTTAAACCGCAATTGAAAGAAGTAAATAACATAGTAAAGCAATTAATAAACAGAAATTCTATTTTGGTAATAATATAATTCACCTTTTCATTGTTTCCAAATATTATCATTTGGGGTGTAATCCATAAAAATGCCCCCATCCAGTTCAACAGATTTTATTATTTTTTTAGATGAAATTTTAAATACCTGCTTTGTTTCATTATTTTTCCAAACCGCCGGAGTTTCATGCATAGTGTTAGTTTCGCCATCGGCATAGGTAATTTTTATATCAAATGGAATGGCAAATCCACCCACATTTTTTACGTTCACGGTATAAAAGTCATTTTGCTTTTGAATGGTGTCTACTTTCAAATCAATATAATGATTCGAAAAAAACCAATTTTTGAAAAACCAGTTTAAATTTTGTCCTGACCCTGTGTTCATGCAGTTAAAATAATCCCACGGAATCGGATGCTTTCCATTCCATGCGTTCATATAATAATGCAAAGCCTTTTTAAAAGTTGAATCGCCCAGGTAATCTTTTAATGCGAGATAGCTCAACGAAGCTTTTCCATACGAATTATTTCCATATCCCGAACCGCCTACCTGTGTTGACATTGAAATAATAGGCTGGTCTTCTTCGGTGGATGGATCGGTAATGTAGCGACGAATGCGGAATATTTTATAAACTGAATCGGCATATTTTTTCCCATTTTCTTCCTGGCCAATCAGGTATTCGAAGGTGGTAGCCCAGCCTTCATCCATGTAAGCATATCGTTTTTCGTTTGTGCCCATATAAAAAGGAAAATAGGTATGAGCGATTTCATGATCCTGCACCATTTGCGCAAACTTCAATCTTCGTGTATCGCCCACCGTTGCGTCGTTTACCATCATAGGATATTCCATATCAGCATGGCCCTGAAATGCAGTCATTTTTGGAAATGGGTAGATAACACCCGGCCATTTGCCCGAAAAATATTTTAGTGCAATTTGTGACCATTTCACTGAGTGGCGAAAATCTTTTGCCGTATCATTATAGGCTGCCTGCACACTTACACGGCGCTTTGTTGCCGGATCAACAATCACGCTCGATGCGTCCCACACATAATGATTACTGATGGCGTAACACATATCGGTAATATGATTCGCTGAAAATTTCCATGTATTCCAATCGTTTTGCTGCGTCACTTTTTCTTCCTGCATTTCTTTTAAGTTGGCAATGTGAATAACATCATCCGAGGTATATGAATCCTTTAGCCTTTTCGAAAAAAGTGGCTGCAATACTTCATCAGGATTTTCGAGATTGCCAGTGGCCCACACAATATAATTTTTCGGAACTTTTACAGAAAGTGTATAGTCATTGAAATCGTTGTAAAATTCCTGCCGTAATGTATGAGGTAGCAAATCCCAGCCGTTGTAATCGTCATAAACTGAAATGCGCGGATAGCTGTACGCTACATACATAGTAGCGCTATCTATTTGTCCTTCGCGCCCATCTTGTTTGCTTAAGGGATAATTCCACGAAATGTTCACCTTCACTGAAGACTTTGGAAATAGCGGTTCTTTTAATCTAACCACTCCCACTGTTCCCCAGTTCCTAGAATCAACAAAATATTTAGTTCCATTAATTGAAAGAGAAGTAATGTCTAACCCTGTTGTAAAAAAATCTTCTCCAACCTGGCTTCCGCGCGGAGATGTTGGTTTGTGAACATTATTGACAAATCTTATAACCAATTCCCTCAGCGTGTCAGGACTATTGTTGGAATAAACGATGCTTTCATCTCCTGAAACAATTTTTGTATCCGGGTTTATCGTTTCTCTAATATCATATTTGCCTTCATTTTGCCAATAATTTTTTCCAGGAGGGCCTTGCAAAGAACGCGTGCCATTATCATAGGCGATTTGAATATTTGTCGGTATGTATAATTGTTGTGCACTTAAAAAGAATGGAAATGTAAAAACCAAAAATGCGATTGCAAATAAAATCCGATTCATAAATAGAAAAAAAATTTAGTTGATACAATTAAAATCTAAAAGTAACAAAGACAAAGGAGATAGAATTATCGATTGCAAATAATCTCAATTGTTAACAGCTAGTAAAATGATTTTTAAATGATTTTTTTTATCCGGTTTACGGTAATAAAACTCTTTTGAACTGAATCTGTCAAATATAGCCGATTATTTTTTCGCGCTCTTTTTAGGAACTTTCCGTCCTTCTTCTCTAGCCTCCGACAAACCGATGGCTATTGCCTGTTTGCGGCTTGTAACTTTCTTTCCGCTTTTGCCACTTTTTAATTTGCCTTCTTCCATTTCATGAAGCGCTTTGTGTACTTTTTCTTCGGCTTTTTTTCCATATTTTGCCATGACGGGGAAATTTTGTTGAGTTATTGAATAAAACAGAAATAGAAATTTTTATGCCAACATTATTTTTTCTTAGACAATATCACACTTTAAAAAAATTTCTTAAAGATATTGAACAGGATTGTTAATACCAGACTGATAATAATCATTGTACCCAAAGGAAAATAAAAGCGAAAATTATTTTTTTCAATCCTGATATCTCCCGGTAGCCGGCCAATCCACCGAAAATAATCGTGAAAAAAATAAATTATAACTCCAATAAAAACGATAATGAGGCCAACGACTAAGATATATTTGCCGGTTTGCTGATCCATTTGTTAATCACTTTTATTTTTTTCTATTCTGCCATAAAAAGAAATGGGGTCGCGGTGCGTATTCTGTATATTTAATGTGGCGTTTCCGTTTCCAAAAATTGTAAATATCATTGTTTGCACATCGGAATTATCTTTCGGCTCAATGTAAATATCCCATTCATCCCCTGATTTTTCTGTTATGTTATAAGAAAAACTGGTTGACTTGAAATTAATTCCTCCTTTAGAAGGGTCAAGAGGCGCCTGGTATGCCCGGCCAAAAAAAGGAAGAAAGGAAATTAATGTATCTCTTTTTAATTCTACATCGTAAAGGCTTGTCAGATTTCGGGACGCGCCTCTGAAAGGGTTAACTCTTTCAGCTATAAACGTAAAATTTTTTGAATTGATCAGGTTACTTACGTCGGCTGGCTTTACTTTCTCAAATTTTTTTGCGGTGTTACAACTGATTAATGAAACGCTTATTAGTAAAACGACCGGGCTCCAAATATTCTTATGCCTTTTCTTATAAATCTTCATAATAGTTTTTTACTCATTTCTTACAAATTTTGCACCTTAAATAATTTCATTTAGTGAATAATTCGCAAAATTATGTAGAGCGGGTTTTTTTTTAATTAGAAATTCTTTTCTAAAAGAAGTACGGTTTTCAAATTTCGTATTTGTTAAAAAGCAAAAAATACGGTTAATAACGGTACTATATTTGAAGCCACTTTAACGGTAAAAATTTTCAATATCAAGATTATGTTAGAAGTTCAAAATATTATATCAAAAAAATTTACATGAATTTGGAAATTTTAATTAATGGAAATATTTCCACAGCATTAAAAATATACAACTATGAAAATTCTAATTGCATTACTAGCAGTAATCTTTAGCTTGTCAGCCTTTAAAGATAATGGGTTAGTTCACAACGTTGAAAACACTTCAACCGTTTCCAATAATTTGCCACTTCGAAATACCCGTTGGAAACTTGTTGAATTAGGAGGAAAAAAAATACCTGCAAATGCCACTTCCAAACAAATGTATCTTATTCTGAAAAGTGACTCTACGATTACAGGCAATGGCGGATGCAATGCATTCTCTGGTACATATTCAACCGGGAAAAATAATGAAATAATTTTCGGTGAAGTTGTACGCACTAACATACTTTGCCCGGGAATTGATTTTGAAAAAACGTATCTGGATGCGATTGCAAAAACAGATCATTATCAAATTGTGGGCAATGAACTTTTGTTGCAAAACAAGCTTACAAGCCTTGCAAAGTTTACCGGAAATGATAAGCAGTAAACGAAAAAATAATAGCATTTTTTATTTTCGGGATGCGATATAGATTAAGGAACTGCATTTCGAATTATCAAAAAAGGCGTTCAAATTCGAGGTTACACCATTTATTAAAGCATTGAAATTATTAGCTTTTCCGGTTTTGTATTTCTCGCTAAGCATGCTTACATACACACTGTCGTACCACATTGGCCGAATCTTTTCTAAAATGAAGCCATGACTATTAAGCAAGATTTCCATCGACTTAGGTGAAAAATGATACAAATGGCGTGGCACATCATAAGCGGCCCAATATTTTTTATAAGTAGCAGCATCCTTTGAAGTGAAGTTTGGTACTGCAATAAATAGCTTCCCTTCTTTTTTCAACAGTTCCCTGAATTTTGTCACGTATTCGTGAAGCTGGTGAACATGCTCTAAAACATGCCATAATGTAATTGCATCAAAATTATGAGCGGCCAATGAAAAAAGCTGGCTGGATTTTTTCAAATTCAAGCCGTATAATTCGTTGGCATTTTTGCGGGCCGTTGTATCGGGTTCAAGGCCCACGATATCCCATCCTGCCAACTGCATCGTCTTTAAAAAAGCGCCTGTTCCTGCGCCTAAATCCAGAATTGATCCATGCTCTTTTTTAGTGCTCTGCTCAACAAGGTTCCGCTTTTTTAAAAGTGTGCGTTTTCTAACAATGTGATACAATTTATTAACCAGGCCTTCGTTTGTGTCGCTATGTGAAATATATTTTTCTGATTGATAATACGGGCCGATATTTTCCTGGTCGGGAATATTTTGTGTAAAACGAATGCAGCAATTTTTACATTCCCAAATTTCAAATTCCTCACCTGAAACCGTATTGTCTTTTGCAGAAAGAATGTAAGAAATATCCCCGCTGCCACAATTCGGGCATGATTTATATTCAATCATTTTAATTGTTTGTATTGCACTATGGATTTAAATAAGTATGAGAAGCGCTTCCCGGGGTGATTTTATTTTGATTTCCAATAGTAGACAAAGAAAACGGGTTTTCATAAAAATGAATAATCAAAAAGAAAAGCGCGATTACAAAAAGCAAAATGGCCAATATTTTCCAGGTGTTATTTCTTTTGATAATCTTTTCTACCTGCAGATAATCATTCATTTTAGAAGAAGTAGTTTCTTTATCGCCCACCAGCATAGCATGTACACTGTTTTGATGAATTACCCGTTCAGCGCTAATGGGCCCAAAAAAAATGGCAGGCGAAGAGTTAGGGATGAATATATTACTTGAGGGCCCCCTCTTCAAAACACCTAAAGGAAATAACGATATATCTTCTCCGTTTATTAATTTATTTTTTGCGTCTTTACACCAGGCCTTTATATCAGTTAAAGCTTGTGTTGATGATATCATTTTTTTTTCAGCCACATATTTAATCAACCCGTCTGAAATCTTTTCTTCTCTTGAAACAAAACTGATATCAAGCAGTGGTGGAGCAATTTGCTTATTTATAATATCTGATTTAGCAGAAAGGTCATTGATCTTAAATCTGCCTACACCGGCAAGCATGCATTCTCTTGCTTGTATAATATATGAAGTAATCAGGTTTTGCATGATAACAAATATCTTCAATTATTTCCACCAGAGTAAAAAAAATCACATCAAAAATGAACCAGGACGCCACCAATTACCTGGAAGCCATATACCGGGTAATTTTTCCATCTTTCATAATTGCTATTAAGCACATTATCAAAATCAAGCCACACACTAAATTGTTTATTCAATTTAAATTCAGCGCCCAAACTCAGGTCTGTTCCTCCCTTCATATTTTCTACCGTCTTATTAACAAGAGCCTTAGCTCCTGAAAAGGCAATCAAATCGCCCTTCAACAGCAATTCTTTAAAAGCATACCATCTTAAAGAGCCGGTGAACTTTAAAGGATACAAGCCCCATGCTTTTTTATTATCCCTCAGACCGGTATAACTGTTCATATCAAGCGAAGCGGATGCTGTGAATTTATCCTGGCTTATAAAATTCATATCCCCATGAATTTGTAAATCCGAAATCTTGCTTTCATTTAAAAGATAAAACGTATTTCCTAAAGTAGAATCATTTACAAAAAGTGGCATATCCGAATATGAAATAAATGACGCCCGCGCATTAAAATTGAAATGTGTGCCTACAGTTGCTTTGATACCACCATAATATTGTATTTCTTTTGTATTGTTCATGAACGAAGGATCCTGCATATAAGGATTTTCCATGCTCAGAGTCCGGAAACTATTTGAAATATATTTTCCTATCCATCCCACTTGCACCATTAATGCATTTTGTTGTAATTGAACTTCGGCATAAATGTTCGGTAATACTGCGATCTTATTATTATTCCATGACGGCGTAATACCCCCGTGAAAAACAAACATATCGCTATAATAAACGAATTCAGGTGCCAGTTCAAAAAGGTTATTCGTTACGGAGAAACCTGAATCTTTTTGCTGGTATTTATTAAAATTACCACGCGCTGCTATCTTAAAGGAAACAGCATCTGAAAATCTTTTTTCGGCAGGCATGTTTATTATGAGATTACTCTCTGTTGCCTTGCTTTCTCTCGAAAATTGATGAACTTCCAGGTGAGGATCGTAGTTGATGCCGAGTTCATTTTTCTCCATGTTCCTAAAACCAACCTTAGCCGAAAAATCCTGGTAGCTTCGTCTGATACTGTCTTTAGAAAAATCATAAAGAGAGTGATTATAACCATATTGGTAATATTCGTGCTCTGCAAAGCCTGCTCCGGCGTATATTTCATTGTTACCCGAATACAAGCTGCCGGTTCCCTGGATATTCCATTCTCCAAAGTCCTGGTTTTTTATTTTACCCCTCGAGGAAATATAATTTCCGTAAATATTTCCAAGATTATGTTTACCATCCCCAAAGCTGAATGCTCCGGCTATGTAAGGAGTTGACAAATTTCCATAACCTACTTTCAATTGATTCCGATCACCCAGTTTTAAAGAAGTGTCAGCCTCCAACGAAAGTGGCTTTAACGCAACCGGCTGATAAGTGAAAAATAAATTTTCCGGAGGAATGTTATAGGCAAGCCGCGGGCGGGACGTATCCGGAGAAATAGGAGTAGCGTATAAATTTATTTTTACGGAATTGCGCAATGAAGGTTTATAAGAAGAAGTTATTTCAATGGTTTGCCTTCTCGTTGTATCCTGGGCCTTTGATACATTAAACAAAAAACACAAAGGCAAAAAAAAGACTAACTTATTAATACGATTACTTGTCATCATTTTTTAGGTTTCAATTTCTGTAGATCATTTATTTGCTGTTCGAAGGTGACGATTGAACTTTAGAATGTTGCTGCTCATCAGCGATAGCGGCATCCAGTTTTGTCTGTGCTTCTTTTTTCAAATCGGGAATGGTTGCGTTATCAGCTACACTTTTGTAAGTTGCCTTAGCATTAAAATAATCCCCTTCAGCCAGGTAAATATCTCCAAGCAATATATAAGATTTGGCTACCCAATAATCATAGGAGCCGGTTACTTTTATCACTTCAAGCGCTGCTTTTTCTGCGGTCGGCAATTGGTTCAGCATATAATAACAATTAGCAGTCTCAAACCGTGCTTCAGCGCCCCATTCCGATTTGTTGGTGGCAGAGACTTCTTTAAACGCTTTTATAGCATCGGGGCATTGGTTGTTCACCTGTAATGATTTTCCTAAAACCAAATTAGCAATCGCTTTATCATCCGTGCTGATACCTTTCTTGGTGAGAAGCTCCTTTGCAATATTATTTGCCTCAGCAAAATCTTTAGTTTGATAATAGCTTCTCACTAATCCTCTTAAAGCTTCCAATTGATTTTCGGGAGTGGTGGATAGTTCCAGCAATTTTGAAAAATAGGTTTTGGATTGCTGGTAATCTTTCAATTCAAAATAATTTATTCTGGCTGCCGCATAAGCTGATCTTTCAGCAAAAGGGCTGGCTCCCTGGCCTAAAACTGCTTCATATCCTTTCAATGCATTTTGCCAATCTTTATTCCTTGAATAACATTCACTTTTATAAAAGTTTGCGTTCAATGCGTATGCACCTTGTGGAAACTTTGATAAATAATTATTGAACGAGCTAATGGCAGCAGCACAATCATTATTGGAGTATTGCAATTCAGCTGCGGCATAGGTAACAGAATCCGCTTCGGAAACGCTAATTACCTTGCCAGCCTTCTGCACAAAAGCCACATAATCATTTGGCTTACCCATTTCTACATAGATATTCCTAAGATTATCGAGGGCCTCATTTGCTTCTTCTGATTGTGGGTATTGATTGATAAGTTTTTGATAATCCTGCAATGCCTCGTTGTTATTATTCAGGTTATAGTTTGCAAGGCCTAATTTTAAATACACCTTAGGATACTGGCCGGAAGCGGATTTTATGTCAAGGATTTTATTAAGATACGGAATGGCATCCCTGAATTTTTCCTGTACCATGTAAGCGTTTGCAATTTGCATATAAGACTCAGCCACAAGATCGCTCTGAGGATACTTTTCAGTAAGTGTGTTGAATGTTTTAATTTTTTCTGATGGGCTACGTATTCCATTAATCAATGCCACCTGGTATAAGGCATAATCGCTCTGATCAAGGCCATTGTTAATCACATTCTGGTACATATTTTTTGCCGCTGCATAATCTTTCATCATAAAATAGCAATCGGCGGATCTAACATACGCGTCTTGTTGCAGGTTTGAAGATTGTGAATTTATAACAGGAGCAACCTGTTTAAAATTTGCAAGTGCCTGGGAATAGTTTTCAAGATTCAGATAGCTATATCCAAGCACATAGCTGGCATCTTTTGGATTAGCTTCGCCCTGTATGCCGCCAGCTTGCAAATAGCTATTCATGTTTTTAATTGCCTCATCATAACGGTTAAGCCTATACGAAACTTCCCCTTTCCAGAAATAAGCAAACGGTAAAACAGGGCCTGCATCCGGGTCCCTGATTACCTTAGTGAGAAGGTCGTCGGCTTCGTCCAGCTTTTGGTTATTAATATATTCTGTAGCCTTTCCAAAAAGAATCTTCGGATAAATTCTTTTCATTGTTGGCGTGGGCTGGGAAAAAGATTGGTACAAAGAAAGCGCTTCTGAATAATTATTTGTATTCGCCAAAAGATTAATAATAATTTCTTTGGCTTCATTCGCATAAGCAGACTGGGGATATAGATCAAGGAACTTATTTAAGGAATTGAGCGCTATATCCTGATAGCCTAATTCGTAGGAGAGTTTTGCATAATTAAACCTGGAAATTTCCTGCTGCTTTGCGTTGCTGTTGTTGTCAGCGCTGTACAGGAAAGCATTTCTCGCATTTTCTTTTTGACCCGTTTTTAAATAAAGATCGCCCAGGAGATACATTGAATTCTGTCCTAACGAATCCTTTTCATTGCTAAGCTGTTTAAATCCTTCTATTGCTTTTTGAACATCATTGGCATTATAATAACAATAGCTTAGTTCATACATTACTTCCTTGGAAACTTTGTCTGTATTTTTTACATACGCTTCAAGCAAAGGCAATGCTTTAGAAAATTCTTTTTTCTCAAAATAAATCTGCCCCATCAGAAGGTTCATTTCTTTCCGGTTGTAAACATCATTTTGGCCAATTTTGCTTTGTCCATATTGTAACGCCTGGTCTTTGTTTCCCTGGAAATAATATATCTGTGAAATGTAATAGGGAACAAGGCCGCGGTATTTTGGAATAGATTCTACTTTCTGAAATGAACTCAGTGCGTTGTTGTAATCACGGTCGCGGTAACTGAGAAAACCATAATAATAATTAGCGTCATAATAATACTTATTAGAGGGCAACTGATGAATCTCATCAAATAATGGTTTAGCGCTGTTATATTGCCCTACTTCAAAATATGAATAGGCGAGTTCAAATTTTGCATCGGCAATTTGTTCGTTGCTTAAATTATTATATCCTGCTCTTTCATAATAAACCACAGCCCGCGCATAATCATTTCTTAAAAAATAATATTGAGCAAGGTGAAAGCTCATCAGTTGCTGGCGCGGCTCATTGTTAGCTGCATCAATAAATCTTTTTGCAGCTTCTTCTGCTATCGATTGATTGAGCTTTAATTCGCATACCACAAAATAGTATTCAATATCCTGGTTAAGATAAGCATGACTACTTTTCGTATTTTCAGGATACTTATCCAGTAACGGTTTTAGAAGGGGATAGGCAAGACTGTATTCTCCTTTGAGGAAAAAATACTCAGCTTCTTTAAAATCTTTCTCAGGATCTGTAACGGAGTAATTTGCCTGGGAAAAACAAGGAATTGAAAATACTATGAATAGAAAAGACAGAAAAAAACGCGTCATTAATTTAATATTTTACTGTTCAATATAGAATAAAAAGCGAGCCAAACTCTTTGGGTGTACCACTTTTATTTCGCGCAAAAGTACAACCACCATTTCACTAACGGTTATCCAAAACTATTTGAATGAAACTAAAAACACTTTAAATTGCACAAATCTTTGTTAATACAATTGTAAAAAAGAATGAGTAAATTTTTGTCAACAAAATATTCAAACGCGGGTTTTAATTTTGGAATGTTGGTTTTAAGGGTTGTTCTGGGAGTCCTTTTGATAAGCCATGGCTATAGTAAACTAATTTCGTTTAGCAGTCTTCGTTATAAGTTTTTAAACTTTCTTCACATGGGGCCCACCTTATCTCTTGCGCTTGTAATTTTTGCCGAATTTTTTTGTTCTATTTTTTTAATACTTGGATTGTTTACAAGAGTAGCTGTAATTCCGATTGTCATAGCGATGACTGTAGTTGTGTTTGTGGCTACCCATGGAGAAATTCTTGGCCGTGGCGAAATGGGCGCCATCTATCTTGCAGCCAGCATTACAATTTTATTTTGCGGCCCGGGAAAAATTAGTTTGGACGGTGTAATTGGAAAATAAGCCGCTTCTTTTTTGATATTATACATCTGAGCTATTTAAGTTTTACAATTCATGTTTACATCCAAAGCACAAATAAGAATACATTACGCCTGGACTGATCAAATGGGTTTAGTCTATTATGGCAATTATGCCCAGCTTTATGAAATAGGCAGGACAGAAGCATTGAGAGGCCTTGGTTTAACTTACAAAGAAATTGAAGCAACGGGCGTCATAATGCCAGTAACGGAGATGCATATACGTTTTTTAAGGCCTGCGCTTTATGATGATTTGGTAACGGTGGTAACCACCATAAAGGAAATGCCTCTTCATTCAAAAATCATTTTTCATAATGAAGTTTATAATGAAAAAGAAGAACTGTTGAATATGGGAAGTGTTACACTATACTTTATAAATGCCAAAACAATGAAACGCACCGACATCCCCGAAAAAATAAAGAAAAAGCTTCTCAGGTATTTTGAAACTGAAAAAGAATCTTAATTTAAATTGCAGCAGCAGGCAAACAAACACATCACTTTTATATTCTGATTTCTATTTCAAAATAAAATAACCTACGGCCAGCCAAACAAGGCCCTTTACAAGGAAAAACAGAAACCCCCAAAAGCCAATACGCTTTATCCAGGTTAAAAATGATTTTTTATTTTTTTCTGTTTTAACCATAGCTATAGTTTTTGCTCATCTGCAATTTTTAGGTCACGAAAATAGAGTCCTTTCCGATATTTCATTTGCTAAATTGGGAAAAATTACAGCTTAATTCCGGTAAAATAAATCAACATTTAAAAAATGCGGTTAGTCCGCGCAGAAAGCAGAAAACATGCGTTCTGTTTAATTATCAATCTATGAGTTAAAAAATTTGATACTTTTATCACTAACACCGATAAAATATCGCATGAAAAAAATATATATCATTTTATTCGTTTCAATTCTTTTATCCGAAAACACACAATCTCAATCATTCCCGGATAATCAACTCTCGGCTTCATTTAACTATGGAAAATCAGTAGCGGTATTTGGCGGTTCGGTTTCTGTTATTCCTGCAAGCGATAGCGCTAAAATCCTTTGGCAGCGCTATTTGGGAATGAAGGTGACAAATTTCGGTGTGGGTGGTGCAGGCTTTTCCTCACTCCAGGGGAAATCTTTGCAACAACAAGTGGACGCGGCAGGCGCGTTTGATATTTACGTTTTATGGGCTTCCACTAATGATTATACCAATCACAGGGCAGTGGGTAATTATACAGATTATACAGAATTTGATAATTATGATACTACTAAATTAGTTACACAGGCTGGTGGCATAAATTATTGTATCAAAAAAATCCATGAAATTAATCCTAAAGCAACTATATATTTTTTCACTTCCGGCAAAGCTTTTACGGATAGGGGTGGATACGATCCTTTTGCACCGCACGGTATGAATGAATATGTTGAGATGCAAAAAAAAGTGTGTGCACTGCATGGCATTCCAATTCTTGATCTTTTTTTTATGGGAGGATATAACATCTATAACAGGAAATTATATTATCATGATGCGATTCACATGAACGCAGTAGGTTATCATAAGTTAGGTGAATTACAGGTGGCTTTTCTTGCGTTCCCATAAGTAGCCTGATATTATCGAATGAAAAACCGGATCATGTCACCAAAATTTTGTCACTATATTTTTTGAAAATAAAAACATGCTTTTTATTGCTTTACTGTATTTTGAATTTGCAAAAAATTATCTACGAACTAATGATAGAAAAAATTTTAAAAATCACAATCGTTGCAGCCGCGATCGCGGGTTTAATATTTTTGTTCTCATGTAATAATAATTCCGGAAAAAGTGACAATAAAAAATTTTCCGGAAAAACAATTACGAGTGCAGTTATTGATACAATTGTTTATCAAACTCCACTCCTTGTTGTACGTAAAATTTCAGAACATACTTATCGCCATGTATCCTATTTGAGCACAAAGGATTTCGGAAAAGTTTCCTGTAATGGAATGGTAGTAACGAATGATGGAAAGGCGGTGATTTTTGATACTCCTGCTAACGATTCAGCTTCGGAGGACTTGATTAAATATGTTAACAAAAATCTTAATTCCGTTATTTCGGCGGTTATCCCCACGCATTTTCATGAAGATTGTGTAGGAGGGCTTTCTGCATTTGGCAAGCATCACATTCCTGCATACGCGTCTTTTAAGACTATCGAATTATTAAAACGAAAAAACAACAGCAACGTTTCTCTTTTAAAAGGATTCCACGATAGCCTGATTCTTCACGTTGGAAATCAAAAAATTGAGGCTCTGTTTATGGGAGAAGGGCATACCAAAGATAATATCATAGGCTATTATTTAGCAGACAGCATTTTGTTTGGAGGATGCCTTGTGAAAGCTATCGGCGCACCTAAAGGAAATTTAGAAGATGCAAACATAAAAGTTTGGCCTGTTACAATAGAAAATGTCAAACGAAAATTTCCAAATGCAAAAATCGTCATTCCTGGCCATGATGAGCCCGGAGGCAGGGAATTACTGGATTATACTTTTAATTTATTTCGTTAGAAAATATTTTCTAAAATAATTCATTGTTGGCTATTGTACATCAAGGGATAGCCTTCAAGGTTAAAATTTTTTAGATACAACACATCCATTCTAAAATATAATTCGTTAAACTTTTTTTAATTGATATTTATTCGATACACAAATGCTTACGTGGCATAATTTTTCCGGGTAATGGGCGAATTAATTAATTACCCTAAAAACTTAAGAATGAAGAACAAATTTTTTTCAACGATTCAAAACAAATTTTTTTATCTGGCTTTGGTTTCCGTAATCCTGTTTTCTGCGTGCAAGAAGGAAGACGTTCCCGCTACGCCCACTGCGGGTTTAATGGCCTTAAACATGGTACCAGATACGATGTCGCCGGTTGTTTTTGTGCTCAATAATAACAGCATTACCAATGTGCCTTTGGATTACAGTAATTTTACCGGCGGCTATTTACCTATTTATACAGGTGCCCGTACTTTGGAAGTTTATCTGAATAATTCAGATTCTGCGCTTGCAACGGAAAGCTTTACAGTTGAGCCAAATAAATACTACTCTGCATTTTTTATGGGAGCTCACGGTGTTTACAAGAATATAATTGTGAATGATGAACTGGATTCGCTGCCTGATTCAACTGGCAATGCATTTGTCCGCTATGTAAACGCAATTCCGGATTCTTCTACTCAACAATTTACAGTTTCAGCTAACGGCACAGATGATGTCAGCGGTACCACTCACTTTGGCCAAATTTCGCCGTTTACTCAGGTAGCTCCGGGAGATTTTACAATCAATATCACCAACGATTCTACCATCGCAGCGAATAAAACTATCACTTTTGAAAAAGATAAAGTGTACACTATTTTATTATCAGGAATGCCACACACAACAGACACTGCAAGAACGGTGAAAATAAAATACATCGTTAACGGAACGCTTTCAAAATAAAGATTCACCGGATATACTATTTGGATTATGGAAAGGCATAGGTTTTATACTTGTGCCTTTTCTATTTGTTGAAAGCTGACGTCGGAGCGCTATTCATCTTGAGGTTCTTATAACATGGCTGTTGTTGCATCGCCTAAGCAAAATAAAATTTTCCCAAATTTGTCGCTTTACTGTATTTTTATTTATCACCTCCATCTACCGGGTAGAATTAGATAAAATTTTCTAAAATACAGTTATGAAAAAATTCAATATACTAGTTTTTATTTTTCTTGCGTGCCTGATAAAAACGAATCCGGCTTCTGCACAGTTTCCTTCTGATTCTGCCAATGAAAATGAATCCAAAGTAATCGCTTACACGCTTCCGGACCCGCTTATGATGCCGAATGGCAAACGTGTAAAAGATAGCACTGAATGGATGAAAGCACAACGCGCCTATATCTATCAGTTGTTTGAAAAAAATGTGTATGGCCGTTATCCCCGGCAAAAAATAAATGTTCGTTATAAAATAAGAGAAGAAAGTAACAAAGCCCTCGGTGGAATCGCTTTGCGCAGGCAGGTTCGCATATATCTGAAACAATCAGATACGTCAGCTCATATTGATGTGCTTATGTATCTTCCTGCCAACAGTAAAGGAAAGGTGCCGGTGTTCGTAGGCTTGAACTTCAAAGGAAATCAGGCTATTCAAAATGATCCGGAAATTGTGGCAAACACCGATGATAAAACTTCCCGTGGATCAAGCGCCTCCAGGTGGCCGGTAAAAACAATAATTGAAAATGGATTTGGATTGGTAACGGCATGCTACAGCGATATCGAAATAGATAATAAAGACGGATGGAAATCCGGCGTACGAACCAAACTTCAGGATGATCTAAAAATTAAACCTGAAGAGTGGGGGGCAATTGGTGCCTGGGCGTGGAGCCTTAGCAGGGTAATGGATTATCTCGTAAATGATAAAAATGTGGATGAAAAGAAAGTGGCAGTGATGGGCCATAGCCGCTTAGGTAAAACAGCTTTATGGGCCGGCGCTTCTGATCCCCGTTTTAGTATTGTGATTTCAAACGAATCAGGCGAAGGTGGCGCTGCGTTGGCAAGAAGGTGGTTTGGTGAAACAGTGTATTTAATCAATAAAAATTTTCCTTATTGGTTTGTCAACGCTTACAAAAGTTATAATCACAATGTTTTTGATTTACCTGTGGACCAGCATGAGTTGCTTGCATTAATTGCGCCTCGCCCCTTGTATGTGGCAAGTGCAGCCGGCGATTTGTGGAGCGATCCGAAAGGAGAATTTTTAAGTGCCTGGCATGCCGGTGAAGTATATTCGTTATTTGGTCAGGAAGGTGTGGAAACAAATGAAATGCCTGCGTTAGATCACCCCGTCGGGCATCGTATCAATTATCATATCCGGACCGGGAAACACGATGTTACTTTGTTTGATTGGGAGCAATACATCAGGTTTGCAAAAGAGCAATGGGGATTATAGCGTGAATTATTTATTCACATTTTCAATGTCAACGCAAATATTATCTTCTAAACCAATCATAGCATTCACTAAAAATATTTTTTGAAATGACATGAGATCATGCAGTGTAATTTTTTTTTCAAAAATTTTTTTTTGAGATAAAAGCCGGCGGCGCCTGGTGCCATTTAATAATGGAGTATCGGGGGTAAAATAATTTTTGCTGTCGTATAAAACGATATTGCAAAATGAAGTATCGGTAAGGCAACCGTTTTTTATTATCAAAATATCATCGCATCTTTTACGCTTTGCAAACAATTCATCAATCCGCCTGCGGTCTTCATATTTGTATGGATATTCGATTGTATCATCATAAATTACCTGCAGGGAATGAATGTTTGGTAACTGGTAGGGCATGAATTCTGCTTTCTCTATTTGTGAAGAATATAAAATGCGGCATTTATACAAGCCATCGTTCAAATCATCTGGCAGCGCCACCTCACGCGAAATATCAATTTTATTTTTGCAATTCCAAAGCGCATCGCGGGCTTCATTACAGCGCTGATTGTGAAAAGAAATATTTTCAAATTTCCTGTCAATTACTTTAATGCTTTCTATTAACCGGCACATAAATTTTATTGATTAGCTCTTCATATTCCGATTGGGCATTGCTCATCGAAGTAATGCCGCCACCGCTTTTATATATCCACTTATACCCATCACGTTCCATAAAACGAATCATAACACCACTGTCAAGGTTTTTGCCATCGAAATAACCGAATACGCCCGTATAATAGCCACGGGAATAATTCTCAGCGTTTTTAATAATCTCTATCGTTTTCTCTTTTGGCGCTCCCGAAACAGAACCCGCTGGCAGCATTGAGAAAATAATATCGCCGATGCAATTTCTATAATTTGTATTAAGATCACCTACGATTTCTGAACTTACCTGTAATAGATTTTTTTGATTGGTGTTCACACAATCAATATATCGCAGCCTTTTCACATGCACATTTTTTGCAAAATGGCTCATGTCATTCCTTATTAAGTCAACTATGGTCGTGTGCTCTGCTTTTTCTTTTGCATCCTGCAGAATAATTTCTTTTGCATTTGCAATAGCCGCATCAATAGTGCCCTTCATTGGATAACTGTAAATTTTCTGATCCCGGATTATCACAAAAGATTCCGGGGAAAATACCATGAACCTGTCCATGAAATTCAGTTTATATTTTGCTTCGCAGGCATCAAAAATTTCCCGGGATGTAAGATTTATTTTTATTTCAGAAGGTTGTGTGAGGTTTACGAGATAAGAATTTCCCTGTTTTAAATTTTGCATCACCTCACTAAACGCCTTTTCATAGATCTGAAAGCTAACTGGTGTTTTAGAAAAAATAATGTCTTTATCCTCTCCATTATGAGCCAGGCTATCTGCATTCGTGAAACCATTAATATCGAAAACAATATCTTTTCCTGTTAAAGGCAATTCCTTTACAATTGGGCGCAGCATTTCGAAATCAATAATAAATAGAAAGGGCTTTTCAAGAGATCCTAATTCGTTCATTCGCAGCACGGCGATGGCTTTAGAATATAATCCGTCAGTTTCATTTATGTCAGTTGCCGGCGTCATTTTTTTATAACAGCGATTAAAGTTGAACTGCAAATTACAATTTCACAAACTTGCTATCATCTTCTTTTCTCAAAATTAGGACTGAAGTTGTAATGGCTTTCTGTTTTAATTTTGCGCTCATGGAAAATATTTATGCCTCAATAATTACGATTGGCGATGAACTGCTGATAGGACAAGTATCAGATACCAACAGCGCATGGATTGCACAACAATTAAACAAAATAGGGATTGCATTAAATAACAGAATTTCTGTGGGCGATGATGCCCCGGAAATCAGAAAGGCATTGGATTTCGGAAGTAAAAATTCGCAGGTTGTATTAATCACCGGTGGCCTTGGCCCAACGAATGATGATATCACAAAAAACGTTTTGTGTGAATATTTCCAGGGAAAAATGATAGTGAACCAGGCTTCGCTGGAAAATGTAAAAAGGCTTTTTGAAAAAGTATATAAAAAGCCTGTGAGTGAAGTAAATCTGAAGCAGGCGGAGGTGCCGGATGTATGCGAGGTAATTCAGAATCAGCGAGGATCTGCACCCGGAATGGTATTCAAAAAAGATGATTCCATATTTATAAGTATGCCTGGAGTGCCTTATGAAATGCAGGGAATTATGGAGGAAGTAATCCCGATGTTGCAAAAAAAATTTCATGTGCCGGCCATTATTCATAAGACGATTCTTACCAGTGGCATTGGTGAATCTGCTCTTGCTGAAGAAATAAAAGATTTTGAAGATAAATTGCCAAAAGAAATCCGGCTGGCTTATTTACCGAATTATGGTATGGTGCGATTGCGTTTGTCCACTTCAGGATTTGATAAAAGCAAAACAGAAAATGCGATTAAAAATCAGTTTACTGCATTGAAAGAACTGGTGAAAGAGTTTATGGTAGCAGATGAAGACTTAACCATGCAGCAGGTAGTAGGAAAGCTTCTCCTGGAAAATAATAATACCATTTCTACCGCGGAAAGCTGCACTGGTGGTGCGATTGCAAGCCTTATTACATCAGTTGCAGGTTCATCTGCCTATTTCAAGGGAAGCGTGGTAAGCTATTCAAACGAAATTAAACAAGAGTTGCTTGGAGTTAAGAAGGAAACGCTTGATGCTTACGGAGCAGTAAGCGAACAAACTGCTCGTGAAATGCTTTCCGGTATTTTGAAAAAAATGAAAACTGATTTTGGAATTGCGGTTACCGGCATCATGGGGCCCGGTGGCGGTTCAGAGGAGAAACCTGTAGGCACCGTGTATGTTGCCGTTGGAAATAAGGAAGATCAGGCAGTGCAAAAATTTAAGCAGCGTTTTACACGTGAAAAAAATATCGAAGTAACTTCCGTGATGGCGTTAAACCTGATGAGAAAATTTTTGGTGAATGGTGATTAAGTGATTGGAGAATGGTCTTCAGCTTTCAACAATTCACTTCCTTCCTCTTCGCCGCCTGTTTTCATTGGTGAAAAATTCTGCGAACGTGTCAAAATCCCTGCGATAAGAAAGCTGAATACCTGTGCGGTTTCGCCGCGTAACGCCGGCAATATCACCGATATCCGCATCGCTTCTGTTGAAGCCAATTACACGCAATTGGCCATTTGGTGTAATGAGGTATTCAAAAGAAACGTCAGGGGTGAATAAAAAATTCGAATTTGAAGTGGTGACAGCCTGGCCCAGCCTGTAATCGACGTTTCCGGCTACGGTCACGAGCAATTTATTATTCAGGAACGCAGTTCTAACGCCAAAATTTCCCACATTGGTCAGTTCTTTTTGAGATGCGCCTTTCTGAAAATTTAAATCTCCTGTGTTGATATTAGTAATCAGGTTTACCGATTTTGTATTCAACACTTTTTGAAGCCATGAGTTAAGGGAAGTAGAAAGTGTTGCGGATAGTAATTGTCCCACACTTCTTGTAACAAAATTTCCTGTATTGTTTCCGGTTATTAAAGGCTGGTCGCTGCTCATAAACTGGTTGAACAAAAGAAGTGAAGCCACCTGGTTCATCAGGGCTGTTTTATCTTCCTGGAACCTGGTTTTTAAATATTCTGTTGCTATGGGATCTGATTTTAAGGGATTATCAAAAGGAAACTGGAATTCAAATTCGGGACGTGGATCTTTCAGCGTTCCTCTCAGCTTAAAAATGATATCCACATCGCCGTTTATATTTCGGTAGCCTGTAGTCGTAGGAATATTATTCATGCTCACATTCTGCGCCTGGTAAATGGCATCAATATTTAGCGTGGCGAGATAAGGATCGCCCTGCCATTCAATGTATCCCTGTTGCAGATTGAAAGGTGTTTTTAAAAATGTCTGAAAATTAAAAGTATATTCTCCCTGCTCTACATTATATCTTCCGCGGATTGTGAGCGGGTCTGTAGTGCCGGCAGTGATATTCAGCTTTCCGCTTCCCTGTGCTTTTATCACATCACCGGTAGTTTCATCAAGTATTACGTCAATTTTTGCCAAAGGATTTGCCGTAAGTTCCATGTTCACTTTAATATTCGTATTATGGCGCGACACAAGATCGGCTTTCATTTCACGGCCAAATTTTATGAAAGTAAGATAATCCATCGATCCCGATTCGGCCGTTTCGCCGGTGGGTAAATAAATATGGCTGCTGTCGGTGGGCTCCCCGGAAATATCCATCTGCATGTCTGTTAAAAATCCATTAAGCGATAATTCTGCACGGCCCACAACATGCCCGTAGAATTCAGTGTTATCGCTGGATGTAGTATTAAGCAAGCTGAATTTGGCAGGCCCGTTTCTACCCGGATCTGTTTTAAAGTGAAGTTCATTAAAGAAAAAATTATCAAAAAAAGTATGGTAAATCTTGCCCGTTAGGGTACCGGTATTTTTAAGGGTATCAAGAACTTTAATAGAACCAAAATCTATTTCATCGGGCTTAAAAGTTATAACGGAACTATCAGCCAGGCGGTAATGGCATTTGGTGTAGTCAATAGTTAACGCTGTACTATCAAGCACTATGCTGCCAGTTAATTTTGGTGCTGATGCTTTTCCGGAAATGGCCAGCTTGCCTGTTGCTCTGCCCTGTAGGCTGCTGAATACAGAATTGAGATACGTTTCAAGTACATTGATTCCCGAATTATTAAATACAACTGAGCCGCTTAATTGATTGATGCTGGTATCACTAAAGCTGTATCCAAAATTTCCTCTGAAGTTGTATAGATTATTATTTGAAATAAAATTTATTTTCAATTCACCCGGACGTGCGTGGTATTCACCGTTAGCCAGTAGAATTCCAATTGAATCTGTTTCAAATTTAAATTCATCAATTTTTGTGTCAAACTCGATTCCCATATTTCCAAAAGGATGCCTCACGCGCAAATTTCCATTAAGCAATCCACCAATCTGTGGATATTTTAGGAAAATGGGCGCAAAGTCGCCGACGATCAGATTTTGTACAGCAAGCAAAATATCATTGCCGCCGCCATTTTCAGAAGGCTGCGTCGAAATATATATTTCCTGCCCGTTTTGAGAAAAGCGGATATCATTCGCAGTGAGCAAACTATCGTTTAATTCAAGCACTCCTTCTTTTGCTATTTGCCATTGCTTTTGATTTATGGTGAATGTTGATGGTTTAAAAATTAATTTAAAACCATGCCTGTTGGTTTGAATCTGGGCAGACAGATCCGCATTATTAAATGTTTTGTTGCCTGTGGCATTGATAGATATATCAGAAATGTCATCTGCGGCCACTATGCTGAACCTGGTGTCAGGAGAATGGAGGCTGTCATTAATCACCACGTCGTCTATATTGCCCTGCAGAGCAAGCGTATCGCGGGTTCCTGTGGCTGTAAAATCAATTACATTAAATTGGATATTACTATAGTTGAATTGTGGAATATCGGCCTGCAGGTCTAACGTGTTGTTACCAATATTAATATTTCCCTGCAACACAGAATTGTTCAGGCCCGTCATTCTTTTATCAAATAAATTGAGGTAATCGCTAACGTTTCTCGTTTTTATATAAAAATTAAACTGCTGATTTTCCAAAACTTTTTTTGGCTTATTAATGTAGGCAGGATAATATTTATTAAGAAATAGCTGGAATGCATCTGGTATTTCCATTAATTTGAAATCGCCGTTGATACCGGCTTCCAGTTCGTTAGTCTCGAGCGTCAGAAATTTTTTATCGTTCACAAAGGTTGAACTGATATACAATGAATCAAATGAAAGCTGCTTGCCTTCATCAGAAAGAACTGCGCTGTATAATTTTGCAGAGCCCAGGAAATTATCAATCGAATTGCCCGTGAAGTTTAAATTGAATTTACCCGTAAGTGAAATACTATCATTGGTAAATTTTAAGTTTTTAAGATGTAATCTTTTTACATTGGCTTCCAGATCAAATTGCGGATTTGCCTTGCTGAAATTAATTGAACCTACAAGCGTGTCAATAATAATATGCGGATCATTAATGCTTGCATTGCCACTAAACAATTTGTTGTGAAATTCTCCGTGTACAATAATATTCGAATACGCATAGCTGTTATATTCAACTTTTTTTATGCTGCCATCTACCGCAATGTCCACATTGTTCGGATCAAAACCTTCTCCTTTCACCTTACCATCAAAAACGATATTTCCGATGCTGCTGTTCTCAATAAATTTTCCTAACTGAAAATTATCCGTTGAAACTTTTCCATTATAAACCGGCCTCCCTTTCGGCGGAAGCGTAAGATGCAAATCGGTTTGTAACGTTCCGATATCGGTTTGCAAAGTTCCGTAAGTCACAAAATCATTTAAATATCCCGTAAAACTTCCGCTGAAATTAATTTTTCCAAAAGCGCCCAGGTTAGGATTGGTAACGTCTTCTAATGAAGGGATAAGTTTGGCAAGCTCGGTATAGCTGCTTGTGAATTGCCTGGCACGAAGGTCAATAAATGTTTTATCCAAATCAGGCAAACCGCGCAGGCTGACATCACCCTTAAGAATATTTTCGTTGCCTGCCTTAATATCCATATCGTGCGCTGTGAGGTTGTCAATTTTTCCCGAAGCCCTGCCTGACAAAATAAAATCAGTTTTCCAGGAGCGCGTATCCGGAGCAAAATAAGCCAGGTCGTCGCTGCTCAATTTGCTGTTTTTGAAGTGGCCCTCAACAGTTACGCTGTGAATAAAATCCTGCATATCCTCATTGAAATTGCGATAGCGCATGGCATAATAATCCCGGAGATGGCTTTTGTTGGTTAGGATGTCGAGGTCTTTAAACTCCATTAGCTCAGGCGTAAATTTTAATTGGGCGGAAATATTTTTTATCACAAAACCTCCGCGATCTTTTGCTGAAAGAGAAAAGGCCGCCTGCAAGGTATCTTCAGCCAATTTTATATTTTTGAAATTTCCGTTTATGGATGAAATAATGATGTGCCTTTCATCAAATACATCGTTAACCGGCGCAGAGCCTCCTTCTCGTTCTATGGCTACAAGTCCATTTGATATATTCAATCTTTTTGCAGATAATAGCCATTGATCAGGGTTCCAGCGCAAGCCCTTTATTTCAGTAGTATCGGGCCCGGCAGAAGATCCCGTACGGGGCGGGCGATTGCCTGTATAATCATACATCGTGAATGAAGGAGTATCTAACCGGGCTTCGCTAATCAAAATCTTCTTTTCTTTCAGATCAAACTTATCTGCCCTCACCACTAACCTGCCTGCAGAAACAAGAATATTTTCGCCGCGCCAACCATCTTTTTGCCAGATGCGTACATTTTTTAAATTGACCACTTTAAGGTCGAGGTCTATCGAGGAAGAAGTTGTATCCTTTTTTTTATTTCCTGATCCTGAAAAATAGTCTACCATAAACTGGTAATTCCAGACGGAATCCGAGCGATATAAATTAATCAGCGCATCGCTCAGTCCTATATACTGTAGTGTAATATTCTTTTTGAAAAAAAACCAATCCGTGATGTTCACTTTTGCATTGCCTGCAAACACCAGTGTATCTTTTTGATGATCAAGAATCAGCAGACCCTGCATATCCATCTTGTCGAAAAGCTCAAGATTAATTTTTTTTATAGAAACAGTAGTTTGTAAATTTTTTGAAAGCCTTTGTGCAACGCGATGGATGATAAATGTCTGAAAAAATGTGGTCTGAATTAAAATCCAAAGAACAACAATGAGCACCAGTAAGCTCAACAGGACTTTTAGAAATATTTTTGCAATTTTTTTCAGACCAAATCAGATTATCAGCAAAAATAAAGAAACGCTATGGTAAGCCAAACATATGAAATGGCGATTCCGTTGCTAATTTGTTAATCTGAATTTTAGAGATGAACAGTAAATCAATAAATAATTCGTTTTTTTCTTTTACTGCACCACAAAACAGAAAACTATTTATAAATTACTTTTTCTTTTTCGCTGCTTTTTTTGGTGCCGCTTTCTTCGGCGCGGCTTTCTTTTTGGTGACCTTTTTATCAAAGGCTTTTGGGTCTTGCTGAAGAATCATTTTCTTCACATCATCCAGTGAAAGAGCGGCAACTTCCTCCGCAGTATATTTTCCACCTCCTGGCTTTGCGGTTATTTTCATCATTTTTTTCCCGAAGCGTATAAAGGGCCCCCAGCGGCCGTTTTCAATAGCAATTTTTTCTTCAGGCCATTGCTGAATGTAACGATTGGCTTCTTTCTCAATTTTCTTTTCAATAAGTTCATTGCAATCATCCTGAGAAAGCGCATCAAAATTATAGGCGCGTGGCACATTGATAAACATCTCATTCCATTTTATAAACGGTCCAAATCTTCCCTTTCCTTTCGTAATCGGCTTATCCTGGAAATAGCCGATGGGAGCGTCTTCCACCTGCCGCATTTTGATAATCTCGATGGCCCGTTGTAAATCCACTTCGGTTGGCTCCTCGCCCTTTGGAATGGAAATAAACTGTTCGCCCCATTTCACATAAGGCCCGAATCTTCCCACATTTACTGACAGTTCTTTTCCCTCATATTCTCCGAGGTTGAGCGGAAGCTTAAATAATTCCAGCGCCTCATCCAGCGAAATAGTTTCTATGCTTTGGGTAGCTTTTAGCCTTGCAAATCTTGGCTTTTCTTCGTCTTCTGCATTCCCTATCTGCACCATTGGCCCATATCTTCCCATTCGTGCTATCACGGGTTTTTCGCTTACCGGGTCCACGCCTAATTCCCTTTCGCCTTTGGCTCTTTCTGCATTCTCAAGTGTATGCTCCACCGACTCATGGAAGGGCTTATAAAATTCGCCCACCATCTTGTTCCATTGCAGGTCGCCCTCTGCAATTTTGTCGAATTCTTCCTCAATATTTGCAGTAAATGAATAATTCATCACGTTTTGAAAGTGCCTGTCTAAAAAATCTGTAACCACCAAACCAAGATCTGTAGGAAAAAGTTTTCCTTTTTCCGCGCCTGTTATTTCCGATGTTTTTATTTTTTCTATCACATTTTCTTTTGAAAGCCTCACGATCCTTATCTCCCGCTTCGTGCCTTCTTTATCTCTTTTCTCTACATAGCTTCTTTTGATGATAGTGCTGATAGTAGGAGCGTAGGTGCTGGGCCGGCCAATGCCCAGTTCTTCCAGCTTTTTCACAAGTGACGCTTCAGTATATCTCGGAGCATGCCTCGTGAATTTTTCAGTGGCTGTCATTTCTTCAAACTGTAATTGCTGATTTATTTGCAATGGAGGCAGCCTGCTTTCGCTGCCAAAGCCCGAATTATCATTTTCATCATCATCATTGTCTTCATGATATACTTTCAAAAAGCCATCAAATTTCAGCACTTCGCCGGTGGCTGTCAGCTCATCTTCTGTAGTACTGATTTTTATTTTCGCTGTTGTCTTTTCTAAAAGGGCATCACTCATCTGGCAGGCTATGGTGCGCTTCCAGATTAATTCATAAAGGCGGCTCAATTCAGGATCATTAATTCTCATCTCGCTCATATCTGTAGGCCTGATAGCTTCATGCGCCTCCTGAGCGCTTTGACTTTTAGTTTTATAATTCCGCATCTGCAAATACTTTTCTCCGTAATTGTTCAGTATCTGGTTTTTGATTTGATCTTTTGCGGTACTGCTCAGATTCACGCTGTCTGTTCTCATGTAGGTTATTTTCCCGCTTTCATATAATCTTTGCGCAATAAGCATCGTTTTGCTCACACTATAACCTAATTTTCTGCTGGCTTCCTGTTGAAGCGTCGAAGTAGTGAAAGGCGCTGCTGAGGTACGCTTGCCGGGTTTTACGATAATATCTTTTACCGTATAGCTGGCATTTTTGCAGCGGTTCAAAAAGTTTTCCGCGTCTTCGATTGTCCTTGCACTGCCGTCTTCAGCCCTGAAGGAAATGCTTTTGCCGGAATTGTCTGTGGCAGCCAGCTTCGCTTCAATTTTGAAACTGCCGGTTACTTCAAACTGGTTGATTTCTCTTTCCCGTTCTGCTATTAATTTTACGGCTACGCTCTGTACACGTCCTGCGCTGAGGCCGCCTTTCATGCCTATTTTTCTCCACAGCACCGGCGACAATTCAAAACCTACGAGCCGGTCCAGCACTCGTCTTGCTTGCTGGCTGTTCACGAGATTCATATCTATAAGCCGCGGATTTTCGACGGCTGAATTGATGGCAGGCTTGGTAATTTCGTGGAATACAATTCGCTTCGTGGTTTTTACGTCGAGGCCTAGCACTTCGGCTAAATGCCAGCTGATGCTTTCCCCCTCGCGATCTTCATCCGATGCAAGCCACACTGTATCTGCTTTTTTCGCATAATCTTTCAATTCTTTTACCACCTTAGCCTTATCCGCAGGCACTTTATACCGGGGTTTAAAATTATTATGCACATCTATGCCCATGTCATCTTTTTCAAGATCGCGGATGTGGCCATAACAGCTCTTTACTTCGAAATCTTTTCCTAATATTTTTTCAATTGTTTTCGCTTTCGCCGGAGACTCAACTATCAATAAATTTTTTGCCATAATCTTCAGAATTTTTCCTTTTCCAATACCTGCTTCCAATTATATAATATAGTGAAATTTAATTGTGCAGGTCGCTGCAATATTAGCGTAAAAATTAAAAATCAAGTTTTCAGGCATTAAATTGATATATGAACACCGTTCATTAACTTCGTGACATCCAGAGACTAACCGCTTTATATCCTTTGATTTTTGTGCGTGGAGATAAAACCAGCAAATTGAAAAATTTTTATTTTATCTTAATTTTATTTTTAAACACAATTGCTTATTTAAAACCAATTTGAATAAGGTTATTTACGAAAAAAAGTTGCCAATGAGAGTTGTAATGCTGGGATCGGGAAATACGGCTACGGTTTTGTCAAAACTTATTACCAAAAGCGGCCATCAGTTAGTACAGGTGCTAAGCCGCAATGAAGAAAATGCAAAAGCCCTTGCTTCCTTATATAATGCCTCCACAGTTCCGCTCCACTCGCCGCAGTTTGCAGCGGCAGACATTTATATTTTTGCCCTGAATGATGCAGCCCTTGAACAGCCTGAGAAATTTTCGGCCCTCAGCGGCAAGCTGGTAGTTCATACTGCGGGCGCAACACCGATGAATGTCCTAAAATACCTGACATCTACTTATGGCGTTTTATATCCTTTGCAGTCGTTGACAAAATATATGGATGGCACTCCTCAAATTCCATTTTTGATTGATGGCAACAGTAAAGAAACTTTAAGCGTGATTTCTAAATTTGCGGCAACGCTTTCTGATAAGGTGACAGAGGCTAACGATTTGGAAAGGCTGAATTACCATGTAGCAGCAATTTTTGTAAATAATTTCACCAACCACTTGTATGCGCTTGCCGAATTATTTTGCAAAAATGAGAATATTGATTTTTCTTTTTTGTATCCATTGATAGAAGAAACCGCAAGACGGGTGCAGAATAATTCGCCCTTTCTCACACAAACCGGCCCGGCAATAAGAGATGATATTTTTACTTTAAACCGGCACTTGCAGGCACTAAATTCTGTTCCTAACCTGAAATATATTTATCTTAAGCTTACTGAAAGTATCATTAAGCATCATGGCAAAAGATAATTATTTTGAATGCATAATGCCCACATTAAAATCTCATTAACTTGTTTTTATCATACCTATACCTATATTTGAAAAAATAATTCAGGAAAAGGATAACTGCTGAAGGTTTATTTTCTAATCCACTATTTTGTTTGAAATGCAAATTCTTAAACGGTTTAAGCTGATCACAACTTTTATATTTGATATGGATGGCGTGCTGACAGATGGAAATATACTTATTGACAAGGATAACAACTGGCTAAGAAGCATGAATGTACGAGATGGATACGCCCTTCAATTGGCGGTAAAAAACGGATATAGGGTAGTGGTGATTTCGGGAAGTAATTCCGAGCCTGTAAACGAAAGATTAAAGCGCCTTGGCATTGAAGAGGTGTTTATGAATGTGACCGCTAAAGCAGATTTTGTAAAAGAATATTTGAAAGAAAATAATCTGGAAGCTAACGAAGTTCTTTTTATGGGAGATGACATACCGGATTATTTTTGTATGAAGATAGCAGGCATTTCTGCTTGTCCTGCAGATGCAGCCATAGAAATCAGGGAGGCTGCTTCTTATGTTTCAATTTTTAAGGGAGGCAATGGTTGTGCCAGGGACGTAATTGAAAAAGTGCTGAAGCTGAACAATCACTGGCCACTTGAAAATAAGATTCCATCCACCTGATTATATTTATCCATTTTAAGTTTTACCATGAAAACGATTGGCGCATTTTTCAGATTAATAAGGTGGCCCAATCTTATTTTCATTATACTCACGCAAGTGCTCTTCAGGTATTTTATTTTGCCTTTTGTTTACCTGGAAGCACATGCGGGCTATGAAGCCATAAAGCTTTCTGAAGGATTATTTTATCTCCTGGTTATAGCCTCCGTTTGTATAGCGGCTGCGGGATACATTATTAACGATTACTTTGATGAGAATATTGACCAGGTAAATAAATTGCCAAAAGTAATCGTAGGCAAATTCATAAAGCGGCGTTCAGCGATTTTGCTTCATGCCGTTTTTTCTGCGATTGGCCTGATGTTGAGCCTGTATATTGGTTATAAGCTTCGAAACCCTTTCATTCCTTTTTTCAATTTTATCGCAATCATGCTTTTGGTTTTTTATTCAAGCACTTTCAAAAAGAAAATTCTTATAGGAAATATTATCATTTCGTTGCTGACGGCCTGGACCATTTTAGTTCTTACCCTTGCCGAATACCGGTTCCGGATTTCTCCTCATGATGTGGTGTGGCAGCGCCTTTTAAAAGTTTCTTTTATTTATGCTGGCTTTGCTTTTATTATTTCTTTGATAAGAGAGGTGGTTAAAGACATGGAGGATATTGAAGGAGATTTGCGCTATGGTTGCAAAACAATGCCCATCGTTTGGGGCCTGCCCGTAAGCAAAGTGTTTGCAGGTGTCTGGATTGTGGTGCTCGTTGGAATGTTGGTCGCCATACAACTGTATATAATTCAATTGGGCTGGTGGTTATCTGCACTATATACTTTTGCGCTGGTCACCATTCCCAGCCTGTGGGTATTAAAAAAATTATATAAGGCCAATACACCCGCCGATTTTCACAGGCTCAGCTCCGTGATAAAACTCATTATGCTTGCAGGCATCATTTCAATGTTATTTTTTTAAAACTCCAGGTGGATAATGAAAAAAATTATTTTAGCATCGGGCTCGCCGCGCAGAAAACAACTTTTAGAACTTGCCGGAATTCCTTTTGAAGTAGTAGTTTCTAATATTGATGAAAGTTTTTCGCCGGAAATGGATCCGTTTCAGGTAGCAAAATATATAGCAGAAAAGAAAGCGCTGTCGGTTCAAAAAACGCTGGTTAACGGTGATGCATACACGATAATTGCAGCAGATACAGTAGTTGTTTTGAATCATGAATTTTTAGGCAAGCCGGCCGACCGCGGCGAAGCGATTCATATTCTCTCAAAATTATCCGGCAAAATTCATCATGTGATTACCGGGGTTTGCATTTTGTCTGGTTCATATAAAAATGTTTTTGAAGTAAAAACTGAAGTTGAATTTTTTCCGTTGACAAAAGAAAAAATCGAATATTATGTTGACACTTACAAACCTTACGACAAGGCAGGAGCCTATGCCATACAGGAATGGATTGGCGCCGTTGGAATAAAATCTATTAAAGGCGATTTTTACAACGTGATGGGCCTGCCCATAAGCGGGGTAGTAGCTGAACTGGAAAAGCTGCACCATCAGTAAAGCAAGAAATAATATGTTTTTTATTTCCCTACCATTCTAATTTAACGGAGGTACCATCAGGATCGTTTTCAAAACTAAGATAAGTAGTATGTGATAAAGCATCCCACGATGTTTTTATAATCTTCACCGCTTGCCCTTTTGCATCACTCAAAGAGATTTTTGCAGGTTCATGTGGCAATAAAATGCGGAGGCTGTTGGTAGTATTCAACGGGCTTTTAGAAACAAATGAATATTCATTTGGCTTTACTTTCTCGTCATAAATCCTGGAAGCAGATGCCAATACCTGCGGTTGTTTTTTATTTTTGATCCGCAACAGATCATACAAAAACGCCTGGCGTCCCGGCTCTACTGTTTTCTTTGAAAGCACCGGTAATTCCGGATCAAAGAGGTCTATCACAGGCCTGTTTACAACAAATGGCTTATCACTCACGCTTTCATCCATTACAGAAATAATATCGTAAGGGCCTCTTTCCAGATAGAAAGAATTTTTAAAAATTAATTTACCGGCGTGTGCATCATTTTCATAAGCTTTCTTGATAGTATTTACAAAATCGCTGCCGCCGCCTGGTTCCATTACAAGCTCTTTTGGATTTTTGCGAATGACATATACGGTTCCCTTTTTTACTTTGAATTGTTGTGTACCTGAATCATTAACTTTTAAGTTTAAAAGATGAAACAAATGTTCTGAAGGGGTTTTATACTGATTGCCTTTGGTATTCCACCATTCCATCACACTTTGATAGGGATCATCATCCCTGCCGCAGTAGATAAGCACTCCGCCTTTACTTACCCAGTCGGCTAAGTATTCATGAACTTTTGGTGAAACAGGTTTCATGTTTGAATAACTAACTATCAGCACTTTTATATCTTTTAATGTAGCTGCATAATTCAGGTTTTCCATGTGAACCGTTTCTACCGGCACCCCGGATTTTAGCAAGGGCATTGTTTGGCCATAAAAATTGGAAAATTGCGGATCTTCAAATCCGTCGTGAGTGGGGAACCTTTGAAACATTAATGAATTTCCCATAAGTACGCCTATTCCCTTTGAGCCTGATATCCGGTTCGTACTTACAGGCATATAATTTAATGCATTGACCATTACCTGCATTTGAGTAGAATAGTACCTTGGAATTAAAACTTTTTTATCACTGTTGGCTAATTTGTAAGGCCGGGTATAAATTCTTTCAGGCCACGGCATTACTTCATAATTTGCTACCATTGGATACAGAAGCTCTGCTGCAAACGTGGCCTGGTAGTTTTGTTTGTAATCCTGCCAATCACGCGGCCAGTCTTCAATAGGATCCGTTAAAAAAAACAATTTTCTTTTGGTTGGCGCTGTCATCGAAACCATTGAGCCGTACTCGAGAAATGCGTTCTCAAACACCCGTTCCTTTTCTTTGCCGTTGTAATATACCGGCTCCCTTGAAGTGCCGGTCCATACCTGGGCAATATATCCATCAATACCAGGCAAGGATGCAAGGCTCGCTTCAGGGCTTACTATTTGCCACGAGGAATAATTAACCAGTGAATGAGTAGGGATAAATACTTTCACGTTCAGCCCTTTGCTTTTTCCATATTCTTTTGCATAAGAAGATACTTCTTTAATTGCATTGTAATAGAGCTCATACTTTAGCTTGCTGGACAGGTAAGTATTTTCAGGTGATTCGTGCTGAGCCCTCCAGGGAAAGCCGTAGTACTTTTGCCATTCGTCTTTAAACGCAGAGCTATAGCCTGCCCTTGCCCAAAACTCGGGCTCTTCGAGGAAGATGGAAGTAATCCCTTCATCAATTACTTTTTTTACAATGGCAGTCTTCATATAATTAATGAAAGAAGCAACTGGCACGATATAAGGAACATTTTTTCCATGCCATATCGTATCGCCATTGCGCTGCACCTGGCCTTCTCCCAAATGGTTTTTGCCATCCCATTTTCCGAGAAAGTAATCCTGGTAATTACCCCAGGCGATGCCGGTCATAAAATCAGTTTGGTAACCGCGGTCGCGCCAGGATTGTACCCGCTGCGCAAAAGTCATCTCTGGCCGGTCACCAGCTCCGTAAACAATCGCTATATCAGAACGAACATCTATTTGCGGAATCCATGGGCTGCTGGTTTGAAAAGCAGTTTTCTCTTTATGTTGAATCTGTTTATCCGCGTTGGAAGGCGCTTGTGCATACAGTGCGTTTACAGAAAGGTTTAAAAAAATACCTACTGAAATTATGGTTTTGATCATTGCTATATTTTTTTTTACAAGCATTAAAAAATAGTCATGTTGAGATGAAAAAAAGTCGTCTGACGTCTGAAACATCAGTATAACTAAAAATAAAAAACCTGATTATTTGTTCCTTTACTGATAGAGTTTCTTGCGGATTAAAAGATTTTACCGTGGAATATCTACTCTTACTGCCTCATTATAGTTATGCCGTTTTATATTTTCCGTTGCATAATTAATTCTGGCTGCACCCCTGATGAACACTGTTCTGCCGGAAGGTGGTTATCCCATTCGCGGTAACCAACATACGCCAATTATTCTCCCACAACAGTAATAACAATGTTTCTGGAGCCGCCCTGGTTGCGGTG
Organism: Hanamia caeni; assembly: GCF_003721595.1. GTDB lineage: Bacteria > Bacteroidota > Bacteroidia > Chitinophagales > Chitinophagaceae > Ginsengibacter > Ginsengibacter caeni. Next base: position 19,151 of record NZ_RJJR01000009.1, on the reverse strand, counting down.
TTCACACAAATAAATTCCCTGCCAGGTGCCTAACGCAAATCGTCCGTTTGTTATGGGAATTGAAACAGAACTGCCGAGGATAGCGGCTTTCAGATGCGCAGGCATATCATCATCGCCTTCATAATTGTGAATGTAATTTGAATCGCCTTCAGGTACTATTTTATTAAAAAAATATTCAAAATCTTTTCTCACCGTGGGGTCTGCATCTTCATTAATAGCCAGAGATGCGGAAGTATGCTGAATAAAAACATGACAAATACCTTTCCTGATATCACGGAGTTCTGGAAGAGATTGTTCTATTTCTGAAGTAATCAAATGAAAACCCCGCTTTCTTTCTTTAAGCCTTATGTGTTGCTGATGAATTTTCATAGTGTAATATAAAAGTATTGCCAAAAGTAAAAAATACTCAATTGCCTTTTAAGCTTACACAAATAAAACCTTTATGCAGTAAACCAATAAAAAGAGATTTTTTTATTTTTATCTTCATGCGATTGCATACAATTGACATCGTAATGAAAAAACTTTTTCTTCCATTTTTGTTTTTATTTTTTACTAAAATCTCCTCTGCCCAATTTTCCATTAGCTCCAACCATCGTTATCTTTTAAAAGATGGAAAACCTTTTTATTGGTTGGGCGATACCGCCTGGGAATTGTTTCACCGGCTTACAAAAGAGGAAGCGAATGAATACCTGCAACGCAGAGCCGAACAAGGTTTTACGGTTATCCAGGCCGTGGTACTTGCAGAGCTTGATGGTTTGCATACGCCCAACGCCAATGGCGACAAACCTTTGATTGATGATGATCCTACCAAACCTAATGAAACTTATTTTAAGCAAGTCGATTATGTGGTTGATAAAGCAAATGAGTATCATCTTAACATTGCGATGCTTCCAACGTGGGGCGATAAAATTTATAAAAATACCTGGGGAACAGGCCCCGTTATTTTTGACACCGCAAATGCGAAAATTTATGGAAAATGGATTGGCAACCGTTATAAAAACAAAACCAATATTATCTGGATATTAGGCGGAGACAGGAATCCACGAAATGCAAATGATGTGGCAATTTGGAATGCAATGGGAGAGGGGATTATGCAGGCTACCGATGGAAAAGCAATCATTAGTTTTCATCCCCAGCCGAGTGATTCAGGATCGGCAACATGGTTTCATCAACAGCAATGGCTGAGCTTTAATATGTTTCAAACCGGCCACTGCCGCGACCTCGCAGTGTATGATAATATTCAGCTTGCTTATCATCTTTCTCCCGCAAAACCGGTGATAGATGGAGAGAGCCTTTATGAAGATCATCCGATTTGTTTCAATGTAAAAGACCTCGGCACAAGCAGTGCTTATGATGTAAGAAAAAATGCTTATCTCGATGTTTTTGCCGGCGCATTTGGCAACACTTATGGCTGCCACGACATCTGGCAGTTTTATTCTCCAGAACATGAAGCCGTGAACGGGCCTCATTTCTATTGGCAGGATGCGATGAATTTGCGCGGCGCTAATCAAATGAAGTTCGTGAGGCGATTAATTGAATCGCATCCTATGTTGGAAAGAATTCCTGATCAATCTTTGATTGTGGAAAATAACCTGGCTCCTTCAGAAAGAATACAAGCCACGCGTGGAAATAATTATGCATTTATTTATACTGCAGAAGGGAAACCCTTTACAGTTTTGTTGAATAAAATCGAAGGAAATATTTTAAAAGCATATTGGTATAATCCACGTGATGGAAAAACTGTTGATTTGGATAGTGTAGAAAATAAAGGCACAAAAAAATTCATTCCTCCCTCTTCAGGTTATGGACAGGATTGGGTCTTAGTGATGGATAACGCTTCAAAAAATTACCCGAAGCCCTGATTTTTTTTTTAAAGAAATTATTCACGAGGTTTTTTAAATGTAACAGTTTTAGGAGCTATAATATCTTCTTTCAACGGCATACCTTCACGAAGCCACTGGTCGAATTCTTTTCGTTTATTTTCAATGTCAACGTCACTCAATTCCGGCAATTCTTCTATTCCATCAAAGACTTTTGTATCCTCTTTTTCCAAATGACAATAATTTTTATTACTGAATTTATATTCAGTTTCCAGCCACGTTGTTATCTGTTTTTCATTTAAAGAAATTTCGCCTAACAGCATATACTCAGGGAAATCATTTTTTATAAGATTTGGATGAATCCATGCACAGGCATTTACGTTTAATGCTGGTAATTCTCTAATTCTGCCATATTCATACGGTATCCACATTGAGCCTCGCCATTCGCCGGTAAGGCATGCTATAACGTGCGTGCAATTAATCAACGCAAACTCTATAATACATGCTGTTATCAAAGGCATAATTTTTTCAGGAACTCCTTTTTGTTGCAGCATTTTAAGGTCTGGATCGAGCACGTCCACCCAATAAGCAAAACCGTTTTCCTCTGCAAGTTTGGCGATGCGAAGCGCAAATTTTGCATCATCCCGCCGGTGAGAAACAAATAAACGCGGGCATTTATTTTTTGGTAAAGTGGGAAATCTTCTGAGGCGCATCAACAATAAGGTTGCCACCAGTTCTTCTGCAGAACGATTTTCCAATAAATCCTGCTGTTCATAAATATTGAAGTTGCTGTTTGTGATTTCTGTCAATTCACGCAGGATGTTAATTCTGGTATCCCGTCGCCTGGCGATGCTTTGCTCGTCTTGTTCAGAAAAAATCAATTCAAGCAGAAGGGAAATTAATTTCTTCCAATCATCTAAACCAACAATGTTATAACCTTCACCAGAGCGGTTTTCAACATTAAAGCGATTGTCCAATCCTTGTTCTTCATGCAGGAAGTAAAGATAGTTTGACATACTTTATAATTTACAATCTGTTTTACAGAAATTGGTGTATTAAACCATTGCTATCCAAAAATTTCGGGATCGAGTCCCATTATAATATTCTTCAGCCATTGCAGGCTTTGTTCATCACTTGCCCTTATTGCTTTGTCATATATTTTTTTCAGATTAGCTGCAGTGGATTCTTTCATCCAGTTTTCAGGAATGCAGGTTTTAGCTGCTGCAAAATATTTTCGTGCATCCGCCTCGTTCAAGGCCAAAACCGAAATCTCAAGCCCAGAAGCTTGTGTCCAGTAATCTTTAGGCTTCAATATTAGCTGCCTTTCTATAGCATAAGTTACTATTGGTAAAAACTTTTCAAAGCGCGGATCTTTCTCTTCTCCTAAATACATCAACGTAAGCGCGTTAATACCAGGATAATAATCTCTCGGATCTGATTCAAAACCTTCCACATAAGTATCAATCGCCTGCCTGCGGTACTCGGCGCTCATGTCCACATCTTTTTTGTTATCATCCATCATTCCTTTATAAACGGCGCCGAGCAGTCCTGTTGTTTCCGGATCGGGGCCATATTTGTCGGTGATTGTTTTTAACATGGCTTCCGCATCATCGCGGTTGCCGGTTTTATTATAGGCAAGGCCAAGTTGTTGTTTTAAATAAATATTCTCATTGTATCTCCCGTCTGTCAAAGGTTTCAACATGCTGACAATCTCTTTAAAAGCATTCACACTTTTGTAGGCATCAATAATTGCATAAAGAAGATCATATTTATATTGCAGTCCATCGCCTTCGCCTTTTTCAATTTGCACAATTTGATCAACAATGGCTCTTTTATCCGATTCAGTTTTATTTTTTTCTTCATCGGTCGTAGCTTCTCCCTTTGACTTGTCAAGGGCTTTCCATTGTTTCACCAGGTCAATTAATGTTTGCTTCTGATTTTTTAACTGGATTACACTATCGGCAAACGAATCGGCATCCTGCTGCAGGTAGTTGAGATCAGGAAATTTATATTGGGTGATTAATTGGCCAATCGGGCTGTCTTCTTGCGCTTTTTGTACATCCAAGTTTATTTTTATGAGGCCGGCAAGTGAAGTAATTTTTGAATCTAAGTCCTGCACTTCTCCATTTTCAAAGTTGTAAGGAAAGGTTCTTAAAGCAGCCGTGTCAAAAGGCAGCTTCGTATTCATTTCAAAAATACTTACAGTAGTGTAGGGTTTCAACGCATGCCGGATACCCAGCTCATAAAAGACATTGGCGTTGGCAAAACTAAGGTCAGCAACGGCAAAATCACAAAACATCAGTCGCTCATACATGGGTTTATGAATAAAGCCGCCGCTCTTTTCTTCGTCGGCTCTTATGGGTTCGAGGCCAGCCTTGATAATAGCAGGTTTGATAAAGCTGTTGTACACCTTATCAAAATCAATTTCTTTTTTGATGCCGTCTGATTTGGTTCCGAAGGGCATAAGCACAAAACATAATGGTCCCATATTTTAAATTTTAAAAGTATCAGGAAAATGTGTTTCACTTACTTCTTTTACTGCTGCTTTGGCACCTATATCATACAATTCAAACCTGCTGGCTGCATTGCTCATTTCTACCAATCCATCAATTTCTTTTGGGGAATATTGTTTATTCATCAATGGCGCTATCGTGGTCGCATCAAGCCATATATTATACCGGAGGTACCTGATAAGGCCTTTGTCTTTTTTTGAACTGCCGATAAAATCCGTGTCAAGTTTGCCAATTTCCTGGTCAATCTCCCAGGCCGTGGGTGAATTGGAAAGCCATTGCAGCAGCATTTGATTTTGCCAGCTCGCGTCCTGCATCAGCATATCGGGCAATTGCGAAGCCCAATTGAGGAGTGTATTCTTTTTTACATCCGCCGGAATTTTTTTCCAACGGCCCATGCCGGTACCAACCGAAACAATCATCAAATTATCTTCGCCCCATTTCCATTTAAAAGGAAAACCGTTCATCGTAGCTACCATCAAAAGCTGGAGTGAAGGGTTATTAGCCATGCTTACTCCGCCATCCACAAATGCAGCTTCTGAAAGGCCGCCCCCTACATCAATGATTTGCGGTAAAAAATAAGTAGGCGCCGCCGCGCTTGCCCTTACCGCTTTCCAAAGAAGAATATCTTTATTTCTGCCATCCACACTGTCATAATATTTTCCATCCGGGTGATTTATTAATGGCCATACGCTATTGGTATCTGCGCGCTTGGCTACGATGCAGAGCCCTGTCAGGATTCTGTCGCTTGCTAACGTGGTATCGCTTCCAAAAACGTTCTGTAATTCTTCTTCCAGCGGTTTTGAATTATAGCTTGCTCTTACCAGGTCGTCAATTTCAAAAATTTTCCACCATTTATATTTTTTGGCAAAAATCTTTTCGCCAAGGTTCATGTACATCGTCTTGATTTCATTCACCGACATCCCAATCGCAAGACAAGCAGCAATGATAGAGCCTGTGCTTGTGCCTCCAATTAAATCGAAATATTGGCCCAGGCGAAAGCTTTTTTCATCGCCATGTTGTTTACGTAAAATGTCTTCAATCCGTTGAAGATATCCCAGTGTAAGCGCACCGCGTATTCCGCCGCCATCCAGCGCCAGTATACGTTTGGGAGAAGTTTTGTTGCTTAGATGATCTGCTTTCGTCATGAATGTAAGTTTTAATTAAAGATGAAAAGAGGCTTCTGTTTGTTGCAAAAAATGAATGGTATAACGATCACAATATTTTTGAGTCTCGCGATGTTTTTTTAACAATATTTATCTGTTTACTGCTTGCTGTAACCAGATAAACGAAATTTTTGGTGATAATTCAGTGAAGGACGTGTCTTTAAGGGGATATTGTCAAGGCGAATGCAAGTAAGACTTGTAAATTATTGAAAATATATTCAATCAAAAAATATTTGTAGACAAATTTTAGTACAATGTACTATTTATAACGCGCCTGATAATTTTGCCGCGGCGGCTTTTATCTGCATCCAATCTTTTTCCACTTCTTCCGGAGGGAGCAAATCGAAACATGTGAATGTTTTTCGTGTGATGCGGTCGAGATTGCGGAATGGTTGCCCCGCCTTCCACGTAGCATTCGCAAACCGCTCCAGTATTTCTTTATCTTCCTTGCTTAACTTATCGTTCGTGATAGACTGTAATACATCAGAGGGCGCCAAACCCTTTGCCGTAGCAAGGTAACTAAGGCCACATTCCAGTGCGTAAAAGCCAGCAAGGTTGATAGCAATTTTTTCTTCTTTATAGCTTTTTTGCAAAGTAGCGGTATCTTCTCCATCTTTAAGAAATTCCGGAACCGGCTGATGAATGCTTTCATAATAAACGGCCTCGATGTGCTCTGCCATTTGCAGGGCGAATTGTTTACTCTGCAATAATTCGCTAAGCATTTGTAATTGGGCATCTGAATTTTTTTCCGCAACGGATTGCATCGCCGGTAATAGGATTTCTGCGGCGGCATTCACCTGCGCATAGTCTTTTGCTACTTCTTCTTCAGATAAAAAGACTGCTGAAATAAAATTATCTTTTTTAATTCTTGCTAATCGGCGAAAAGGCTGTCCCGCTTTCCAGGTGGCATTTGCGAAGCGATTTAACATCAAATTTTCGTTGGAATTTAATTGATGGTTTACAATTTTATTAAGCCATTCCGCGGGCGTTCCGCCATGTTGATTTCTTAAAAGGCCTATGCCGCACTCAACTGCATAAAATGCGGCAACATTGGTAGCAATTTTTTCCTCCTTTACACTTTTTGTTATGTTATTATTTTCTTCCTGCTCACTCAAAAATTCAGGCGGCGTTTGTGCCTGCGCTTTCAAATACGCCGCATCCTGACTTTCGGCTATCTGCAGTGCAAAGTCAGTATCCTGCAGCAAATTTGAAATCCGGGTTAATTCTTCATGTATCTTTTTTTCTTTTTTCATAACAGGGGATTTCTTTTCTGAACAGGAAAATATCATTAAAGCAATAGCAATGCCACACAAGAAAACTCTCATCGAAATATTTTGTGATGAATGCATAAAATTTAATACAATGCGAAATAGAAATCATTTCTTTTTGCCTTCATTGAACCGGCTCAGAATCATCTTCCCTGTTTCTCATAAAATTATAGAAATTAAGCTGTATAAATTCATCTAAACTTGCGGCGGGCGCATTTAAAATTGTCGCGTTGCCGTGCTGCTTGTGGGCGGTGGGGACACCGCCCACGGCGTGCTGCCCCGGTTGGTGTCCCCACCAACCGGCTACAAGAATTCATCTAAACTTGGGGCAGATTTTAATTTTTTGATTGAAATCAAATACAGTAAACGAAGAAATAAAACGGTTTTTTATTTTGAACTGGCAACGTTTGCATAAAAAAAAGTTACCCAATACGATTGTTTTTAGCGATTCTATGATTACACTTGCAAACAATGAACGGTGAATTGCTTCGATATATAAATTGCCTGGTATAAATAATTGTGTTGTTGATATTGGATATATTAGACGAAAATGCCTTCTGCGTCTGAATTTGAGGCGAAATGAAACAAAAGCAATTTACACTATTGAAAAGATTTACTAATTTGTAATCTTTAACTATTGCACTGCATGAATTGAAATTTCATTATTCACTCTAAATAATCACAATGCCTGAAAACCTTTCGACAAGCAATTATCCGACAACTGCTGCTAATGTAAATAAACAGGTTGGCAAATACCGGTGGACGATCTGCTCCCTGCTATTTTTTGCAACTACTATCAATTATCTCGACAGATCGGTAATTAGCCTTTTGAAAAATGACCTTGAAGTACGGTTTAACTGGTCTGAATCGGATTATTCTGATATAGTGATTGCCTTCCAGGTTTCTTATGCCGTTGGGATGTTGATTGCAGGACGATTTATCGACAAGGTGGGTACAAAATTAGGTTATGCAATTGCGCTTGCTGTTTGGAGTTTTGCTTCAATGGGGCATGCGCTCGTGAAAAGCACCGTTGGTTTTCTTATCGCGCGGTCAGCATTGGGAATCAGTGAAGCAGGCAATTTTCCGGCGGCTATCAAAACCACTGCTGAATGGTTCCCCAAAAAAGAAAGGGCTTATGCTACGGGAATTTTTAATTCAGGCGCTAATGTCGGAGCCATCCTCGCGCCGTTAACAGTGCCCTTCATTGTGGTAGAGTGGGGTTGGCAGGAAGCTTTCGTTTTTACCGGGGCATTTGGATTAATATGGCTGATATTTTGGTTTATTTATTATGAAATACCTGCCAGGCAAAAAAGATTGTCAAAGAGCGAATATGATTATATTCACAGCGATTTAGATGAATCTGAAAATCTGAAAGCAAATTCAGACGCTGCTTCTGATGTTGAAATACATAAAAGAGTTCCCTGGGTTAAATTATTAAAATACAACCAGACCTGGGCCTTCATAATAGGAAAATTTCTTACTGATCCAATCTGGTGGTTTTATCTTTTTTGGCTGCCCGCTTTCCTGTATGCACAGTATGGCCTTGAGGGTACTGATATTGCATTGCCGGTGGCAATAGTTTATACGATGTCTACTGTGGGAAGTATTTGGGGTGGCTGGTTGCCACTCAATTTCATAAAGAAAGGCTGGCCTGTTTTCCGTGCACGCAAAACATCAATGCTGATTTATGCCTTCCTGGTGCTGCCGGTAGTTTTCGCACAATACCTGGGTTCACTAAATATGTGGCTGGCGGTATTTATCATAGGAATTGCCACATCAGCGCACCAGGCGTGGTCAGCTAATATTTTCACTACTGTTTCCGATATGTTTCCGAAGAAGACAGTAGCCTCTGTAACCGGGATGGGCGGCATGGCCGGCGCAGTCGGGGGAATGCTGATTGCATTCCTGGCCGGAAAATTATTTGATTTTTATAAAGCAAAAGGCGACCTCGATGCAGGTTATTTTGTTATGTTTATCATTTGCGGTTTTGCGTACCTGATAGCATGGGTATTAATGCACTTTCTTGCGCCAAGGCTTAAGCGCATAGAATTAGAAGATTAAGGAATTCAATCATAAAATCAGAACAATATCATGAAGGACTTTTTAGACAAAGATTTTTTGCTTCAGACAGAAACTGCAAAAAAGCTATACCACATTTTTGCAGAAGGAATGCCCATCATAGATTATCATTGCCATCTTCCGGTGCAGCAGATTGCCGATGATATCAACTTTGAAAATCTTACCCAAATATGGCTGTACGGTGATCATTACAAATGGCGTGCAATGCGTACCAATGGTGTTGACGAAAGTTATTGTACGGGAGATAAAACCGATTATGAAAAATTTGAAAAATGGGCAGAAACGGTACCCTATACTTTACGCAATCCCCTATATCACTGGACGCACCTGGAATTGCAACGATATTTTGATGTTCACGAAATTTTAAATCCGGAGAGTGCGAAAAAAATCTATGACGAATGCACTGAAAAGTTACAGACAAAAGATTATTCCGTGCGGAATCTTCTGAGAAAAATGAATGTACAAGTTGTGTGCACTACCGATGATCCGACTGATAGCCTGGAATATCACCAAAAAATAAAAGATGATGGATTCGAAATCAAGGTACTTCCTGCCTTTAGGCCTGACAAGGCGATGAATGTGGATAACCCGGTTGACTTTAATAATTATGTGGCAAAACTCGAAGCAGTGAGCGGCATTCAAATTACCGGATTTCATTCTTACCTGGATGCTTTAAAGCAACGTCACGATTTCTTCGCCTCAATGGGTTGTTCGCTGTCTGATCACGGCCTGGAATACACGTACGCGGAAGATTATACCAATGAGGAAATTGAAAATATTTTTGATAAAATCCGCTCAGGAAGCTTATTATCGGAAAATGAAAACCTGAAGTTCAAATCGGCAATGCTGTATACGTTTGCCGTGTGGGATTGGGAAAAAGGGTGGGTGCAGCAATATCATGTAGGCGCTTTTAGAAATAATAATCTGCTGCAGTTGAAATTAGCAGGAACTGATACAGGCTGGGATTCCATTGGAGATTTTCGCCAGGGAAAGCCATTGACCAAATTTCTGGGGCGATTAAACGCGGAAGATAAATTGACCAAAACAATTCTGTATAACCTGAACCCGGCAGACAATGAAGTGTTTGCTACGATGGCTGGCAATTTCAATGATGGCAGCATACCCGGAAAGATGCAATTCGGATCTGCATGGTGGTTTCTTGATCAAAAGGATGGCATGACCAAACAATTAAACGCATTGTCCAACATGGGCCTGCTATCAAGATTTGTCGGCATGATTACCGATTCAAGATCGTTCCTCTCTTATCCCCGCCATGAATATTTCCGCCGCATTGTGTGCAATTTATTTGGTGAAGAAATCGAAAACGGAGAACTACCGAATGATCTTGACTGGACCGGGAAAATAGTCAGTGACATTTGTTGTAACAACGCCAGGAACTACTTTAAATGGTAAATGGCTCCTATAAACGCACCTAAACCCGCTAAACCCTCTAAACTTTGTTTAGAATAGTTTAGAATAGTTTAGGAAGTTTAGCCTCTAAACCATCTAAACCTGCTAAACTGTCTAAACTTTTATTGCGTTACTAAAAGCAGGAAGGTTTCCAAAACCTTCCTGGTTTAAAGAAGAAGAAAAAACAAGAAATGACTTTTTTATTTTCAAGATGGGTTCTTCCTGTTCCATTAGTAGTAATACTTGCTATTATAGCATTATGGTCTTTATTCAATAACAAGAAATCAAAAAAATAGCTTACCTCGAATACATAATTTGACACGTCTGTAGTTTTCTCGGGAGATTAAGACGGCATTAACCACCTAAGCCCTCTAAACTTTTGTTGTTACCAAGAAGGTTTTGGAAACCTTCTTGGTTTAAGAATATCCTACCAATAAACAAATAAACCATTTAACCCTGCCAAAAAAAAGCCGCCTCAAACAATGAAGCGGCTTCCCGGTAAGGTAAAGCAGAAAGCAATGGCTGCTATTGCACAAATGGGCTAAGCATCATATCGCCAACTACTTTTTGGCCCTTCGGGCCGATCACCACGGGCCTGATCCAGTATCTTTTGCCTGGCGTAAGGCCCTTGATGGTGCAGCGGCTGGTGGAGCAAAGCGTTTGCACCCACAAGCTATCCTCTTTCAAAGGATCCTCCGTGTAGTCGAAGCTATAACCGGTAGCGCCTTTTTGGCGATCTACCCTTACATCCAGCTCGCCGGAGTTTACACCGTTAGTAATTCCCAGGTTAGAAGGCGCCGACAGCACTACGCTTTGGCGCTTCTTTCTCAGGGGTAAGCCCGTGCTCACCAGCATTTCCACATTGCCGTAGGCAGTGTTGGTTACTGAGTTGCCCAGTTGTTCGCATAGGGCAATCAGTTCCGCACGGCGGGCGTTTTTGGCGGCAATCGCGTTGGCGTCGCGCGTAGCGGCTTTGGCAAGCTGCGTTACGTATGCGCCCACGGCTGCTGAAAACACCTCCATCGTGGGGCTGGGAGAGGGAAACGAGGCGTTATCCGTCATGGATAACTGAATCCTCGTGGTTTCTGTGGACAGTGTAATGTCCGACCATGACCTGTAAGGCCGTATCACTACACCGTCGAATAAATCTGATGCTGTTATCATAAGCATTAAGATTTAGGTTATAAAATCCCGGACCAAAAGTCGCATCCGGGGTTCAACGATCATCGTTGCAACAGGAACAAAATAATATCACTTTTTGTAATTTTGCAAGCCCCTTGCCCCGGCACATATTGCTTGGAAATATGGAAGATTAATATTATATTCTTTCGCGGAACTTTATACGTGAAAGACGCCACCAAACCGCCTTCAGGGAAAAAATAAAAAATAAAAAAATTAATAAAATAGGGCAAATCTGCGCGGAAAAAACAGTAAAATCCACATGGCTGGTGTGCGCGGTTATACTCTTTATTTGTTAAAGTTTCAAATTTATTTTTCTACACAACAGTAAACGAACAAATCCGCGCTTTTTTTAAGCCCAAAAAAGAAGGAAAGTTTTGCCATCTTTTATTAAAGGGGAGGCTCCCGTTAAGAATGTTTTGCCAACCTTTATAAAAGAGAAGGCTCCCGGAAAGAATGTTTTGGCAACCGTTATGAAAGGGAAGGCTTCCGGAAAGAATGTTTTGGCAACCGTTATGAAAGGGAAGGCTCCCGGAAAGAATGTTTTGGCAAACTTTATGAAAGGGAAGGCTCCCGGAAAGAATGTTTTGGCATCTTTTAAGAAAGGGAAGGGGCTCCGAAAGAATGTTTTGCCTTTATTATTCTTAACTAATCCGTTTGTGACGAAGACATACGTTGGTTTTCGCCGTTCCTGGCTTGAAACAAGGACTAAGATAGAGATAAGCAACTGGTTTTTATTGGAACCAGTAAACCGGCAAAAAGTGAAAAATTTCTTTTTATTCATTAATTTATTATATTAAAAATAATTTTGGTATGGATTGTCCTAATAACAATCCAAAAAGTATAATGATAAACAATTGATTTCTAAACACAATTTTTTTTTACGGATAGCGTCTTATAACATAAATTAGCGTGTAAGCTGCCATTGAAACACTGCTGAACATATTCAACATCTTTAACCGCATGAGTTTTCTTTCAAGAATTAAATTCTTAACCTTTCTCAAAGACAAACACAAATCGTATGAATTAAATTTTCCGGTAGAGAAAGTATTCAATGCGATTAACAACATTCCTCAATCAGTTGGATTATGGAGCACAAGTAACATAATGCTGAAATATTTTGACGGGAAAGATTTTACAGTTCAACTTATCCGATTAAACGCAAATGTTAACTCACCAAGATTGGCATCAAAACTTTTTGGACAAATTGAAAAACGAACAGAAGTTGAAACCATTATTCGGACAACATTGAAGTGTAGCCCCGGAACTTATATTTCATTATTTATTTGCATTTTGGCTGGACTTATTTTCTTAGGTAAACTTCTTTTTTACGGAGGCATTGAGAATTTACTTTCGGCTTAAAAGAAGTGGTTTGTTGTTATTAACTTACAATCAAATGATCTCTTAAATACCTGGTGTTTCTTTCCCCTGTCTTTATCCGAAGCTGCTACTGCCTGCATAAGCTTTTTTAGCCATTCATCATTTCCACTTTTTTGTAATCTTTTCACCAGTTCGTAAGCCATAAACCTTTTCCCATTACTAACTATTGCATTAATACTTTTCGAGGAAGCTGAAAAATCAATAGGCACATGCAGATGATTGGGCACACTGCACGGATTGTTGTGAATATAATTTAGCTTCTCTTGGAGTGTGGAGATTGGTGGAAAATCCGGTGGATTACAGATATAGTTCGGCAAAATATTACATCGGGGGAATGCAGAGCGAATACCCTATTAACAGTGAATAATTCAGCACGGCCGTGTCCTGCATATGCACAAAGCTGCGAGTAGACACGGCCTGGGATAAATACACGTACGCGGAAGAGGATCTAATAAATATATTGAGTCCGTTAGAGGATATAGAAGGATTATTAAAAAAATAAAAAGTTGGCTTTACGAAAGATATTTTTTTTTAATTTGTATTTCGCCAAAGTAGTTTAACTGATTGATAATGAAGAAAGATATTTTTTTGTGGAAAAGGTTATGAGGTATAAAAACTTTCTGCTATTTTTGAGTAAGGTGCAAGCCGTATTAGGTCTATGTTCATCAGACGGTTCACTGTATTTGTTTTTTTTTACCAACGCTTCTTTAAAGACATTTATAATTTCCACAGCAAATGAAAATTGACAAGGCTATACTGCTTGACAAAATCCTACTAAAATTTACTGGTAACGTAACTATAAAGTGGAGTGATTTGCAACAAGGCATTTGGGACGACATCGCATCATACCATGTTTGCGAAAACAACATCAACTTTTTAGTCGGACAGGGAATGCTAAGACGCAACAATGAATTGCAGACACTGTGTATGACAGATGCAGGTTTTGCTACTATGACTGACCTTGTAAATTTAGGATATGTAACAAAAGCAAAAAAAGAAAGACGAGATGACTTTATAAAATACGGGCTTGCCTGTGTGACTGTTGCGACTTTCATTATTTTATGCTTTAAGACGTTTAACCCTAACGACGATAAAAGTAATTTATCAACACCAACGACCATCCAAGACAGTGCAGATAACCAAGACAAAGTAAAACATGGTGGAACTGTAAATCTTGCGGCAGATAGTGTTTCGACAAAACAAGATACCATACCAACGAACCAGAACAAAGACTTCCTAGATACGAATACTTTAAAATAAATTTATTGACATTATTAATGACCTTATGAAACATGATAAATATATTTTGCTCCGCCGCACAAAAAAAACAAATACATCCGAGCGATAGGTTATATAATCAACTTTTAGTTCTACACTTCATGGCCAGCACCTTACAAGCGCATTGGCGATAGCATGGCTGAAGAATAAGAATCTCAGCTTTTTGTTCGTTTACTGGCTTCTGGTTCCGGCTGAAAATACTATGGTGGACTTTTGTTCATATTTTGTACTTTTAGTTCTTTTATCGGCTGACGCTTGGGCGAGACGAGCATTGAATATCCTGCCATCGCCAATGCGTATCGTTAGGCACAATAGTAAATCAACAGCACTATAATTTTAAATAATGCCAACATTCGACCTTTTTTCAAAACGACAAAAAAGACTTAGAGGAGAAGTTCCGGAGATATTCACCTTTGATGACATATCTCAACCTCTGAGGATTCAAATAGTGCATATTATTAAGGATGTAATTGGCGAAGACAGGTATTCCACCGACCATCACGCTCATGATATTTTTGAATTTTTTAAGCAGACACTTTGCAGAGAGTATGGTGTCTTTCATTTGGGGGAAAGTTATAAAGCCAGCTCACAAGCCCAGGTTTTAAATTTTTTATTGCAAACGACAGAAACAGAAAAGGCCTTAGACGTTATCGAACTTTCATTTAAATACATTGATGATGTTTTAAGAAAAAATTTTCATCAATATTCCTATCATTCTAATTCAAAAATCAATCCTGATGAGGCAATTATTGAGTTAAATGAAAGATTTAAAGAGCATGGCATTGGTTACTCATTTGATGGGGGTGAAATTATTAGAATTGATTCAACTTATATACATACACAAATAACGAAACCGGTTATTGCTCTTTTATGGAACGATAAATTTAAAGGTGCAAATGAAGAGTATTTAAAAGCTCACGAACATTATCGTCACGGTAGAAATAAGGAATGTTTAGCGGAATGTTTAAAAGCGTTTGAAAGTACAATGAAAGTTATTTGTAAAGAGAAAAATTGGCTATTTAATTCAACCGATACATCAAAAAAATTAATACAGATTTGTTTTCAAAATGGATTAGTTCCGATTTTTACACAAAATCAATTTACTTCCTTGCAGAATTTACTTGAGAGTGGGATTCCGACAATAAGAAATAAACTGGGAGGTCATGGACAAGGTCAAACACCACAAAAAGTTGATGATGAAATGACACGATACGCTCTAAATTTAGCCGGAACAAACATCATATTTTTAGTAGAACAGAGCGGACTAACATAACACTACTGTGCCTAACATTCGCATTTATGCAAGCCTGGCAGAAGTGCTAAAAGTGAGCACTGGTGCATCTTTCAGCAGCAGTTCCGGGCAGAAGGAACTTTATTGAGCGATAGGAATAACAATGAACTTTTAATTATAAATTTGGCAACGGTTCGGGCAGAAAGGAATTCTAATTCCATGCCTGCATAAATGCGTGGCCGTTGGGCGTCACCAATGAGAGCAAGGCTTAATAGCACATTTTTAATTGCGACAATTCCTTTAGTTACACTTGAAAAAATCAAATCAAATGGGCGCAATGCGAACAAACAAACCATTTAAAGTGAAGTGAGACATAGCAAACTTGCCAGAGAGTCGTAACTAATAGTTTGATAAATCCCAAATTTCGCTTTTTAAGGTATAATATGATGCTAGAGAACAAAACATATTGATTTAAAGAGCCGGAATTGGAGGAACCACACATTTAATATAGTAATTTAAAGTAATTTACTAAATTGCTATTGTATGACTGCAATAAAAAAACATTACCGAATATAAAAATTATTTACATGCTTTCAAATGAACAGTTATTCAGAATCTTCATTGAAGATGGTTTCGGCAAAGGCGATGTAACGGTTTTTGATAAATATGCAGCGCCTGATTTTGTAGAACATCAATATGGTTTTGACCCGCCGAATGTCGAAGGAGTCAAAAAGACAATTAGGAGCCTGCATCAAGCTTTCCCTGACCTTTCATTTGTGATAGAAGAATTAATTACTCGTGATGATAAGGTATGGGGCCGTATGACAGCCAGAGGTACGCATAAAGATCAATTTGGGCCTTTACCGCCGACAGGTAAAAAATTTGAAATTACTGTCATAGATATTTTACGATTCAGGGATCAAAAGCTAATTGAACACTGGGGCGTTCCCGACCGGTTGGCATTATTGGAACAACTCGGTATGAAGCCGCCCCCAAAAATAATCATGAAAATTATAAGCTTATTTCGTTCCTGAGGCGAATCACTATAGTAAAAACTGTCCACAATGATAAAATGACAAAATCAATGGACAATGTGAACATTCTAATATCAGGAGCCGGAATTGCAGGAACTACTCTTGCCTATTGGCTAAAAAGGTTCGGTTTCAATCCAACCATTGTAGAACACGCACCAAAATTGCGCGAGGGCGGGTATGCCATTGACTTTTGGGGTGCAGGATTTGATGTATCAGAGCGAATGGGAATTGTTCGCGACCTGGATAAAGCAGACCTCGGAATCATAGAGCTTTCTATTGTTGATGCAAACGGCAAACGAAAAGGTGGAATGAATTATCAAAAACTTAAGAAGATGATGAAAGGCCGTGCTTTCACTTTGCTGCGTGGCGATTTGGCAAAAATTATTTACAATCATCTTGATAAAGACATTGAAATAATTTTTGGGGATACGATTGATAAAATTGAACAACATACGGATAGAGTAACAGTAACGCTTCACAACGGAGGAACTCGCAATTTTGATTTGGTTATTGGAGCGGACGGATTACATTCAAATGTCCGTAATCTGGTATTCGGCAATGAAGCTCAGTTTGAAAAATACTATGGATATTACACTTCTTCTTTTACAATTGAAGATGATATCCATAATGGTAAAGCATTTGAGATGTATAATGTTCCGTGTAAACAAGCTGCGGTTTATTCAACCAATGGAAATAAAACGACAACTTTTTTCATTTTCACTTCATCCCAAAAATTAGTCTATCAACACAATAATATAGAAGCACAAAAGCAAATTTTGAGAAGTGAATTTCAAAATGCAGGCTGGAAATGCGCTGACTTGTTATCAAAAATAGATACTGCATCTGACTTTTATTTTGATGTGGTAAGTCAAATTCTGATGAACAATTGGTCAAAAAATCGTGTAACATTAGTAGGTGATGCCTGTGATTGCCCGTCATTATTATCGGGGCAAGGTTCTACACTTGCTATGGTTGGTGCGTATATCCTGGCGGGTGAATTAAAAGAAGCAGGCGGAAATCACAAAGTTGCATTTGCCCAATATGAAAACATTTTCAAACCCTTTATTGCTGATAAACAACGAATAGCGAAAAATTTCGCAAAGTCGTTTGTGCCTAAAAGCAATTTTGGAATATGGATGCGTAATCTCATAGTCAAACTGATGTTTCTTCCGTTTTTTTCAAAACTGTTTATTAAACAATTTTCAGATGACAAGTTGAAACTGAAAGAGTATTGAAAACTAAAACATCATCACATGCGCACAGAAAAAGGATTTAAAGTTGCTTCAGGTGAGGCAAGATTTGGCACTCACTATAAAATGAAAGGCGTTACCGTGAATACGCTTGATATCAAAATATCAGGCAAAGACACAGGAAATCATTTAGCAGTTTTTGAACAAATAGGACAAACGCCGAACGGTGGGCCACCACTACATATTCACCCTGACCAGGATGAATGGTTTTTTGTTGCAGAAGGAGAATATTTATTTCAATGTGGTGACGACAAATTTCATTTAAAAGCTGGCGACACTATTTTTCTGCCACGCAACATACCACACGCATTTGTGCAGATTACTGAAAAAGCGAGAACCATTGTTTCTTACATGCCTTCTGGAAAAATTGAAGAATTCTTTGCAGTTACAGATAAGTGGAACTCACCACCATCGAAAGAAGAAATAGCAAAAGTATTTGCCGACCATCGAATGAAGATCGTTGGCGAACCGCTGAAAGCTAACTGACGCTTACATTTCCAATGACAACTATTTATAGACAGTTTGGCGAACGCCCAACAGGTGCATTGGCAATAGCTGGGGTGACGTGCATTTCATCAGCTTTTCGTTCGCTATTGGGCTGTAGTTCCGGGCTGAAAATTCTCTGTTGAGCCATGAATCAAAATCTCAACTATTTGTTCGTTTACTGTACTTTTGTTCCGGCTGAAAATTCATTGAATGCCCAGCCATCGCCAATGCGTAACCGTTGTAGGCAAGCAGAAAATTCTAACTTTGGAAGATTATCAATTAGACAAATGGATTTGGACAGACGCTGACTTTGAAACTTTAGGTTGGCATGATAGTTTAATTTATGCGTTTAAGATTGACCAAGACCTTTTCTTTGATATAGACTACATTTTCAAGTGGGTTCAACCAAATCAAGATAATTGGTTTTCATTTTGGGTTGCTCCTTGCACCCTTGTTTTCAAGACACCGGTGAGGTTTAGCTTTAACTTAGAAAGCAACGAATTTTATAATTACATTGAGATTGCTGACTTACACAGACAAATAAACCAAAATGGCAAAACCGAATGGCGCATTGAAACACATATTGGTGATATTTTAATTGAAACGGAAAATTTCAAGCAAATTGTTCGCAGACCCCCAACACTTCAAACCGGACAGCAAATCATTTCTGAAGAACGTGGTGAAGTTTCTTTTGTAACATCTTCTGACAAAAACTTTATTGAAACCGAGCAAGTAAAACAAATCAAAGAAAAACTTTTTGTTCTTCGGCAAAAAGAGACAAATGCAAAACATCTTCAAAAAGAACTTTCTGATTTATTCGACAAACGTATCAAAGGGGAAATAGAAATAAAGGAGTACATCTTAGACAAAAGACGACTTGAACGACAAATTCAAGAGATAAAAAAAGAATTGGAACAAGACGACCTTGAACATTTTTCAGATACTAATTTTTAGAATGCCAGCCTACAACAACTAAGGCTTCGTTGGGTGCGTAGCACCAACAATGAAGCCGCATGTTGAACGAAACCGGTTAATATGGAGATGTCGTCAGGAGGATTTG
>NZ_RJJR01000008.1 GCF_003721595.1 Hanamia caeni | reverse complement strand
ACTTCTAAAAAACAAAGTTGACTTTGAAGTCCTAAGTCATATTGTTAAACCGAAATTAAAAAGGCCATCCCAAAATTTATTTTGAGACGGCCTTTTGTTCGATACGATGTTTTTTCTTAGAAAAATTTGCTTCTGTAGTCTTTGATATCGGCAGTCTTTTTGAGTTCCTGGAATGACTCACTAAGTGCTGCCTGTACATTTCGGTTCATTTCATCATTCTGTTGAAGCTTTTGCATGGCTTCGTTTACGGGTTGCTTTTGAAAAACGCCATTTACTTTAATCACAAAAACGCCTGAATTGCCGGCAAAGGCTGGCGAAACTTTCGCTTGATAATTTTTGTTAAATGCTGCGCCCGCTACTTTTGGCTCATGGCCAATACCATTGATTATCTGCGCTTCAAAAGTAAGGGTGGAATCTTCCCCGGTTGTTAAAACCTGGGAGTGATATGCAGATGCTGCGGCATCCAAAGTGGATGGGTTATTTAGCTTTTTCTTTATGATGTCTGCTTTCTTGTCATTCATGATAATTCCTTCTACCAAAGGCCGCGCTACATCGGGAGCAGGAATGCCTTCTTTTAATCTTCTGTCCACTATAGCCACTACGAAATCATCTTTTAAAGAAAACGGTTCGGATACCTGTCCTTCTTTTGCATCGAATGCCCATTTAACTATGGAGCGGGCATCCGAAAGCTGACCCACCTGGTAATCATTTTCCTTTATGGGTGTGGGCACATTCACTTCTTTCAATCCGTGTTTAGCTACGTATTCATCAAAAGATTTTTTATTCTTCGCATATCCTGAAAGCTTTATCGCCTCTGTATTTGCGTTATTAATGGTTTCATCGCTTGGCGCTATTTCTTTAGCCATAAAAGCAATCTTATAGCTTGGCTGAAAATCCTTTTTCTCTAAAATCTCAATATAATGCCAGCCAAATTGTGTTTTTACTACTTTTTTTGTTTCACCATTATCGTTAAGCAAAAAATCACCAAAAGGTTTTGCAAAATTGTCGCTTTGGATAGTTTGCAGGTCAAAAGTCATTACGCCTTTGGTTTGTTTGGCTGCTTCATCAGTAGAATATTTTGCATCCAGCGAATCAAAATTTGCCCCGTTTTTGATTGCCGTTGCAATGCTGTCGGCAAGCCTGTGGGCTGTGCTGTCATCCATTAGCGGCTGCTGGGTTTGCGGATTGATAGTCCCTAATAAAATATGACGGCATTTGATGGAATCAGGCAGCACTTTGCTTCCTAATTTTTTTGCCAGAACATAATTGGCTCCATCAATATAAGGGCCTATCACAGTGCCGTTAGGCGAAGCAATAATTGAATCTTTTTTAGGAGATTGAATTTTTGATTCAGGAATATACTCATCTGAATAAGGAATCACTGACGAATTTCTTCCCAGGAAAAATTTTGCGTTGGAATCTGCTGCAAACTGCGGTTTTAATTCTTCAAGCGAATTAAAGATTCTTGCGCTATCCTGCGCATTGGCAACAGCACTGAAAGAAACATAGGAAAGCATTACACCCGGTTCCTGATTGTATTTCACCTTATTATTTTGCAGGTAGGTCTCGATGTCTTTATCGCTCACTTTTACTGAGCTGTCGGTGATTTCAGTAAAAGGAACCGCAACGTAAGAGATTTTTGCAAATTGATTTTTTTCTTCGCTTTGTTCCTTTACCAGCCATTTTGGTTGATACATGCTTCCGGCAATCAGTGAAGTATATTTGGTGTAAAGCGCATTTAGTCTCATCGGGTCGATTATCTGAGAGATAATAGCATTTCTTTGTTCCGCATTCTGGTTCTTTTTTGTTTGTGCCCACCATTGTTTTGCCTGCTCAATATCGTATTCGCCGGTCTCCCTGTTTGTAAATGCCTGCTTTAGCTGCTGAGGCGCCTGGTCGCTAAACATAATGGAGCTCATTTCATCCGGTGTGAAAGTGATGCCTAATTTTTGGAACTGTTCATCTACCACTTTTTCTGCTACCATTTGGTTCCACACAGATTCCATAATCTGGTTATTCTGCGAAGAACCGGCATTTGGATATTGCTGTTGCACTTCTTTTACGCGGTCGTTAAAAGTGTTGATGTCAATTTTTTCTCCGTTTACTACGCCAACGGAAGTAGTATTTCCTCCACCAAATATAGAACTCCCGCGCCCGCTGCTCATAGAATCCATTAATATAAAAGCAACAAGGCTTATTCCGATAAGAGAAATTACAATAACCGTCCCTTTTTCACGGATTGTCTGAATGATTGACATATTTTATAACACTTAAATTTTAAATGAGGCCGCAAAAATAGTGTAAAATAAGATAGGAACAAACTGTGGATAACGTATCAAAATAAGCGCTGGTCTTGTTTTCAAAAAAAATTTCATTTTAAAAATTTAACGGGATTTTCTTTTATAAAAGATATTAACAATGGGTTGTGGGAAAATTGTTTTTCCTGTGGGAAAAGCCAGAATTCTTACCTGCCTCGTCTGAATAAGATTTAATAACTCTTCCTGTTTTGCAAGGGTTGTTTTTATTCGCGTAAATAACCCACATTTTGTCCCTTCCCAGCTCACACAAATTTTATTTAAATGGATGGAAAATTTTTCAACACTCTTTTCTATCAACAGTCTGTTAAAAAGTGATTGGCTTATAGTATTTAATTAAATAATGGCTCGTTAGAATTTTGTGGATTGCTGTGGATAAGCAGGATATTTTAAATTTGCATCAGATTAAAAAAGTAATTTTTCCACAAATCCACATCCCTAATAATAATAGGCCTTTAAATAAAAAGGGTATTAATAATAAATACTATGGCAGATATTAACATTCAGGACGCAAAAAAAAATTTAGAGAAAAAAGGTTTTTTGGATTTGGATATTGATGTTAACTTGGACCTATTCTCTGAAATCGAACGCTTAAAAAATGAAAAAAATGCCGTCGTACTTGCCCATTATTACCAGGAACCTGACATTCAGGACGTTGCAGATTTTATTGGCGACAGCCTTGCGCTGGCCCAAAAAGCCCAATCAACCACTGCGGATATAATCGTTTTTGCCGGAGTGCACTTTATGGCTGAAACTGCAAAAATTTTAAATCCTAACAAGAAAGTTTTACTCCCAGATTTGAAAGCCGGATGTTCGCTCGCCGATTCAGCCCCGGCCGATGCGTTTAAAAAATTTAAGGAAAACCATCCTGACCATCTCGTAATAACTTACATCAATTGCACAGCCGAAGTAAAAGCCTTAAGTGATATAATCTGCACTTCTTCAAATGCAGAAGCAATAATCAACAGCCTGCCAAAAGAGCAAAAAATTATATTCGCGCCTGATAAAAACCTTGGCGCTTATCTGATTAAAAAAACAGGAAGGGACATGGTTTTGTGGAATGGGGCCTGCCAGGTGCATGAGTTATTCAGCCTGGAAAAAATCACCAAATTAAAAATGAGGCATCCTGACGCAAAAGTTATTGCGCATCCTGAATGTGAAGAATCGCTTTTAAAGGTTGCCGACTTTATCGGAAGCACCAGCGCGCTTTTAAAATACAGCGCTCAAAATCCAGCCACTGAATTTATTGTGGCCACAGAAGCGGGCATTCTGCATCAGATGCAAATTCAATCACCAACCAAAACTTTCATACCTGCACCGCCGGACAATGCCTGTGCCTGTAACGATTGTCCTTTTATGAAATTGAACACACTTGAAAAGTTGTACTTATGTATGGAATATGAAGAACCCGAAATTATTATGGATGAAAAATTAATGGAAGCTGCCAAAAAGCCTATTGAAAGAATGCTTGAAATCAGTAAGAAGTTTGGGCTATGATTTTTCAGTAAAGCAATAAAATTTAAGATTTTAACTTTCAGATGAAATAAAAAACCTGCATAAACAGGTTTTCAAATTAATCATTCACTATTATTTTCTAAACAATTCCTTCAGCAATTTTTGCTTTTATCTTGCCTTCAAGCTCAGTTGCCAAATCAGGATTATCGATTAAAAGTTGCTTTACTGCTTCGCGACCCTGGCCAAGTTTGGTAGTGTCGTAGCTAAACCAGCTCCCACTTTTTTGAATAATTCCTAAATCAACCCCCATATCAATAATTTCGCCCACTTTCGAAATTCCGCCACCAAAAATGATATCAAATTCTGCTACGCGAAAAGGGGGAGCCATTTTGTTCTTAACCACTTTTACTTTTACACGGTTTCCTATGGATTGATCGCCATCTTTTATTTGAGCCATTCTTCGAATATCGAGCCTCACTGAAGCGTAAAATTTCAACGCATTACCGCCGGTAGTAGTTTCCGGATTGCCAAACATTACTCCAATCTTATCGCGAAGCTGGTTAATAAAGATGCAACAACAATTTGTTTTGCTTATGGTAGCGGTTAATTTTCTCATTGCCTGGCTCATCAAACGGGCCTGGAGTCCCATTTTGCTGTCTCCCATTTCTCCTTCCAATTCACCTTTTGGTACCAGTGCGGCTACTGAATCGATAACCACTACATCCAGCGCTCCCGATAAAATTAGCCGGTCGGCAATTTCTAATCCTTGTTCTCCATAATCAGGCTGGCTGATTAAAAGATTGTCTACGTTTACGCCTAATTTCCTGGCATAAGTGCTGTCGAACGCATGCTCAGCATCTATTATAGCGCACATGCCTCCTTTTTTTTGTGCCTCAGCAATTACATGAATGGCCAATGTTGTTTTTCCGGAAGACTCAGGACCGTAAATTTCAACAACCCTTCCTTTAGGTAAACCACCAATTCCCAATGCTACATCCAAACCTAAAGAACCAGTGGAAATGGTTTCGTGTGGCTCCTGCGAACGTTCATTCATCATCATCACACTTCCCTTTCCATAATCCTTATCGATTTTATCCATCGTAAGTCTCAAAGCTTTTAGTTTATCGGATAATTTATCCGCGGTATTTGTTGCCATGTTATTTTTATTAAGCGATTATAAATTGTAAAGTTATCGGTTGAGCAAATATAGAAATTAATATTTATCAACACTAATTAATTTAGTAATTGGTGTTAATTTATTTAGTTAAAATCATTCATTTACAATTGAATATTTATTTAAATAAAAAAGGATGCCTGGAAAAGACATCCTTTTTTCTAAATTTCTTATACGAAGAAAATTACTTTAATTTATCCTTAATTTTTTTAGCCGCATCAAGATGCTTTTGCAGGGTAGGAATTGCACCGGTTATCAGGTTTTTATAGT
Organism: Hanamia caeni; assembly: GCF_003721595.1. Classification (GTDB taxonomy): domain Bacteria; phylum Bacteroidota; class Bacteroidia; order Chitinophagales; family Chitinophagaceae; genus Ginsengibacter; species Ginsengibacter caeni. Next base: position 289,711 of record NZ_RJJR01000008.1, on the reverse strand, counting down.
CCTGATCTGTAACCTTATCAGCCGCTTTTTTGAAGGCATCGATATCCTTTTCATGATCTTTTACCATCATCGAAATGTAATCTTTATCGAATTCTGATCCTGTTTTTTTGCTTAATTTGGCTGTATCATCTTGCTGGCTGCTACTTATATCTGAGGGTAATGGAACATTCTTTTTTGCTGCGAGTTCCTGTAATTGCTGGTTTAGCTGGGTGTGGTCTTCTACCATCATTTTCCCGAAATTTTTTACATCCTGGCTTGCAGCATTTCTCTCTGCAATTGCCCCTGCTTTCACTTCAAAAAGGCCTCCCTGCGCTGCATCCTTTGTGAAATCTTTTGCATCTTCCCCCACGCTCGTTGTGTCACTATTATTCATATTCATTGAATTCATACTTGTATCTGCTGAACTCACTGTAGTGGTAGTGTCTGTAGTGGTGGAAGAATTTGAATTACCATTACAAGCTGAAAAAATCAGGACTCCTGAAATAATTACTCCAATACTTAGCTTTTTCATAAATATATTGTTTAAGATTAACGATATATCCTTGCTAAACAAAGTTTGTTCCATGCTTTATCTAATCTTAATGCTGTTGAATAATACTCACTGCCGATGCTAAATTGTTGAAATTTTTACATAAAGTGAGTGGTTTCCCACATCTTTATCCTTGGAGGCTTAAACTTTTTCATTTTGAAACTTTAGGATTTGTTTCACCGCTTGTTGGAGCGTTTCGTCCTTTTTGGCAAAGCAAAACCGCAGCACTTTGTTTTGCGTGGGTTGCTGATAAAAGGATGAGACAGGGATAGTGGCTACCCCGGCCTTTTCTGTAAGTGTTTTTGCGAAATCAAAATCACTTTCCGGCGATATTTCCGAATAATCATACAATTGAAAATAACTGCCATAAGAAGGAATGGCTTTAAATTTAGTTTGCGACATCAGGCTATTAAACAAATCTCTTTTTTCCTGGAAAAAGCCTCCTAAATGCAGATATTCATTTTTGTCTTTTAGGAAGGTGGCGAGCGCATATTGAACCGGCGTGTTAACAGAAAAGCAATTGTATTGATGAACCTTTGAAAATTCTTTCATAAGCCAACCTGGGGCCACACAGTATCCTATTTTCCAGCCAGTGCATTGATAAACTTTTCCGAAAGAAAAAACAACAAATGCTCTCTTAAACAAATCTGGATACCTAAGAATACTTTCATGTGTTTTGCCGTCAAACAAGATATGCTCGTAAACTTCATCGCTTAACAGGATAATATCCGTGCCTTCTATAATTTTTGCCAGGTTCTCCAAATCGCTTTTATCAAGAATTTGTCCGCTGGGGTTATTTGGCGAATTCAAAATAATCATCTTAGTAGCCGGAGTTATTTTTTCTTTTACCAGGTTCCAGTCTATTCTATATTCCGGGTGTTGGCATGATATTAAAATCGGGCGCGCCCCATTTACTACAATATTGGGCACATAACTATCATAAGCAGGTTCAAAAACAATTACCTCGTCGCCAGGCCTGAGGATGGTGGTTAGCGCAGTGTAAATTCCGTAAGTAGCGCCGGGAGTAATTGTGATTTCTGTGTCAGGATTAACGGGACAATTGTATAAAAAGTGAATTTTTTCTGCGATCTCTTTTCTTAGGGAAAGCAGGCCATTTCTATGGGCATATTGGTTGTGCCCATCTTTCATTGCTTTAAAAACAAGTTCAATTAACTGCGGGCTTATAGTAAAATCTGGCGTGCCCTGGCCCAGGTTAATAGCCTTGTGCTCTGAAGCCAGCAGGCTCATTACAGTAAAAATGCTTACTCCGGTATTTGGTAATTTACTTGAAAACGAAGCGTGCATTTATTTGCTTTTGAAATATTATAAATACTTATCTCCTTTATTTCTTTTGATTTCTGCCAGGTATTCTTTGATATTTTGTTCATTCTCCTTTTTACAAACAAGTAAAGCGTCTGCAGTATCCACCACAATAAAATCGTGCAGCCCCTGCAGCAAAATCAATTTATCGCCTACGGTATGAACAATATTTTTGGTTGAATCAAAAAGAATAGCGTTGTCACCGGCGACCGCGTTTTGGTGATTATCTTTTTCAAGATTTTCGTACGCGCTTCCCCATGTCCCCAAATCGCTCCATCCAAAGGAAGAAGGAATTACATATACATTGTCGGCTTTTTCCAATATTCCATAATCTATTGAAATGTTTACGCACAAAGGATAAATAACTTCTATTGCTTCTTTCTCCTCTTCTGAATTCATGGCTTTTTTTGCTCCATCAAACAATTCATGAATTTCCGGTAAATATTTTTCAAAGGCGGCAATAATATTTTTGGTTTGCCAAACAAAAATTCCTGCATTCCATAAAAAATCTCCGCTTGCGATAAAAGTTTTCGCTAATTCAAGATCCGGCTTTTCAGTGAAGGTTTTTACTTTATAAATATTGTCGCTTACAGATTGTTGTTCGTACTGTATATAACCATACCCTGTATTTGGCTGAAAAGGTTTGATGCCCAAAGTAAGAAGGGCATTATTTTTTTGCGTAAAGGCGAGGGCCTCAATACTTGTTTTAATAAAAGCCACATTATCTACGATAAGATGGTCTGCGGGCGCGCAAATTAAATTCGCTTCGGGATTCAGTTCGTTGATTTTATAAGAAATATAAGCGACGCACGGGGCAGTATTTTTGCGGGAAGGTTCACAAACAATATTTTCTTCAGGCAAATCAGGTAATTGTTCGTGCGTAATATCTTTATATTGCCAGGAAGTTACAATATAAATATTTTCAACCGGGATGTATTGCTGAAAGCGGTCGAAGGTTGCCTGGATAAGGGTTCTGCCTGTGTTTAAAATATCCAAAAATTGTTTTGGAAGATCGACTCTGCTTACAGGCCAAAACCTGCTTCCGATTCCTCCGGCCATAATGGCAACGTAGTGATTCTTATTCTTAATCATTTTTTTATTTTAAATAATGCCTTCTTTAATAAGATCGTGTAAATGTATGATCCCATAATATTTTCCCTTTTCTGTGACGATTAACTGGGTGATATTATAATTACGCATCACTTCCAGCGCATGAACAGCCAGTGATTGGCTGTCGATTGTTTTAGGATGAATGGTCATTATATCTTCGGCTTTTGCCTGTGGATGATACAAATCATTTTCAAGCATTCTTCGTAGGTCACCATCAGTTATAATGCCAACTATATTCTCTTCATTATCCATAACAACGGTCACACCTAAACGTTTTTTGGTTATTTCGATTATAACATTTTTTAGCAGACTTTCCTTCTTTACTGCCGGCTTTTCGTTATTTACAGCCAGTTCGGCCACACGCAGGTAAAGCTTTTTACCCAAAGTACCGCCCGGATGGAATTTTGCAAAATCATCAGGATTAAATCCGCGAAGCTCCATAAGACAAACGCAAAGTGCGTCGCCCATTACCAACTGGGCGGTAGTGCTGCTCGTAGGCGCCAGGTTGTATGGTGAGGCTTCTTTATTAACGGTGGTATTGAGAACGATATCGGCGCATTTTGCGAGATAGCTTTGCATATTTCCGCAAATTGCGATAAGGCTGTTGCCAAAATTCTTAATAAGAGGAACCAAAACTTTAATTTCAGGACTGTCTCCACTTTTGCTCAAGAGCATCACGACATCTTCGGGTTGTACCATCCCAATATCGCCATGAATTGCATCTGCAGCGTGTAAAAACACCGAAGGTGTACCGGTGCTGTTGAGCGATGCCACAATTTTTTGAGCTATGATGGCGCTTTTTCCTATTCCACTCACTGCCAGGCGACCTTTTGATTGAAAAATCTTCAATACAGCCTTTTCAAAATTTTCGTTAATACTATCCAAAAGAGCAGCTATAGAATCAGATTCTGCAATAATTGTTTGTTTACCGGTGTTTATTATATTATTAACCATTCAATTAAGCTAAAATTGCTTATTGTTTATGAAATTCAGATTGTAAAAGGTCCTCGAGAGCATTTTATAGATTAGTGAACAAAGAGAAGGTTTTTGTAGTACTAATCCAAATTCTTCGTACCTTAACCCAGGATAGCCCCCAAACGGTGCAAATTAAGTACATTTAACCTTAACCACTTTTTCAATTAAAGAATTAACTTTGAAACCTTTTTCAGATTGAACTAGCAGAAAAGAAAAAAAATGCCCACAACAAAAACTAAAAATCCAAGAATCCCAAAAGCTAAAGTTTCAAAACCACAATCTTCCAGCCACAGCGTTGACAATATACTAAAAGAACAACTTCAAAAACATTTCGGTTTTAATTGTTTTAAGGAGCCACAGGAGCAGATAATAAAAAGTCTTCTTTCCGGAAAAGACACTTTTGTTATTATGCCCACCGGCGGCGGTAAAAGCTTATGTTATCAGCTTCCGGCTATCATTAGTAACGGGTGTGCAATTATTGTTTCTCCCCTTATCGCACTAATGAAAAACCAGGTTGATTTAGTTCGGGGATATAGCAGCACAGATAATATTGCTCATTTTTTAAATAGCTCTTTAAATAAAGGACAACAAAAAGTAGTGAAGGACGACCTGGTAGCCGGCCACACCAAACTGCTGTACATCGCTCCCGAAACTATGACAAAAGAAGAAAATATTGAATTTTTTAAAGAATTAAATGTTTCTTTTTTCGCAGTGGATGAAGCGCATTGCATCAGTGAATGGGGCCATGATTTCAGGCCGGAATACCGACGGTTAAGAGAAGTTATGGATGAAATAAACCCCTCGCGCCCTGTAATTGCCCTTACTGCAACGGCTACACCTAAAGTACAAAGCGACATCATAAAGAATTTAGGGCTTCGCAACCCTGAAATCTTTATCTCCTCTTTCAACAGGGCCAATCTTTACTATGAAGTAGTGCCAAAGGTAAAAAAAGACCTTGCCATCAAAAGCATTGTGAAATTCATCTCGCAAAATAAAGGTAAAAGCGGTATCATTTATACGCTAAACAGGAAGACAACGGAAGAACTTGCTGAAACGCTTATGGCAAACGGAATAAAAGCTGTTGCTTACCATGCAGGCCTTGATACCAAGCTGAGAGCGAAAAGACAGGATGACTTTTTAGGCGAAGAAATTCAGGTGATTGTAGCAACTATCGCTTTTGGGATGGGGATCGACAAGCCTGATATTCGTTTTGTGATTCATTACAATATTCCAAAGTCAATCGAAAATTACTACCAGGAAACAGGCCGTGCGGGTCGCGATGGTTTAGAGGGAAAGTGTTTGCTTTATTATTCGCATAAAGATGTAGCGAAATTAGAGCATCTTATGCGGGATAAGTCGCTTAGCGAAAGAGAAATAGGTGCTCAATTAATTAATGAAACTGTGGCTTATTCCGAAAGCAGCGTTTGCAGGCGTAAGATGCTGATGAATTATTTCGGGGAAAAATATGAAAAAGATAATTGTGGTGGCAAATGTGATAATTGTAAAAATCCAAAAGAACTTGTCGAGGCCAAGGATGAAGTAATCATTGCATTAAAGGCAATAAAAGCTTTGGAAGAAAGATTTCCTATCACCTATATGATACCGGTAATTATTGGCAAATTAAACCCGCAGATTAAAATGTACCGTCATGAGGAAAAACCGGAATTCGGTTCCGGAAAAGAAAAGGACGAACATTTTTGGAACTCGTTATTAAGACAAATGCTTCTGGAGGATATAATTAAAAAAGACATCGAAGATTACGGGGTTTTAAAATTTACGAGCAAGGGGGAATCCTTCCTTAAAAAGCCCGTATCTTTTAAAATAGCATTAAACCATATTTTTGAGACAGACGGGGATGAGGAGGAGGATAATTCTGAAACCGGCGAAGCCGCGGCGGCGGACGAAAGACTTGTAGAACTATTAAAGGAACTGCGGCAGGAAGAAGCCAAAAAGAGGAACCTTCCGCCCTTTGTAATTTTTTTGGAAAACAGCCTTATAGATATGGCAACGCTATATCCTACTACGCTAAAAGAATTAGAAAAATGCCAGGGCGTTAGTGTTGGCAAGGCCATAAAATTTGGAAAACCTTTCGTCAGGTTAATTGAAAAATACGTTGAAGAAAATGAAATTGAAAAGCCAGACGATTTCGTGATGAAAAGCGTGGTAAACAGGAATAATAATAAGATTTTTATTATCCAGAATGTCGATAAAAAAATGCCGCTGGAAACAATTGCAAAAAACCGGACATTAAAGTTACCAGAGTTATTGGAAGAAATGGAAACCATTGTCGCCAGCGGAACAAAACTGAACCTGAATTACGCAATTGAAGACCTGATGGAGGAGTATGAGGAAGAGGAAATAATCGATTATTTTAAAGGATGCGAAACTTCAAGCCTTGAAGTAGCAAAAGAAGAATTAGCGGATGGAAATTATTCCTGGGAACAATTGAAAATTGTAAGAATTAAATTCCTTTGTGAATACGGAAATTAAATTGATTAAAAATGAATTTTTATTTTAAATGAATAATTCTATTTTTGCCGCCCACTGGTGCGGTAGCTCAGTCGGTAGAGCAAAGGACTGAAAATCCTTGTGTCGGCGGTTCGATCCCGCCCCACACCACAAAAGCCACTTGTAAAAAACGAGTGGCTTTTGATTTTATGCTTAGCGCTTACAGCATAAATTCGGAAAAAGAAAAATTTATGCAGCTAAAAGAAAATAGGAGATGATGGCAGCAAACGGGATTTAAAAAGGAAGTTCGGTTTTAGGATTGCCTAATTATTGTCTCTCTTGATAGAATAAAAAAGGTTTATTTGTTTGCTTACTACAATTAGAATGATTAGGCCTAAAGTTAATTGCTCATCTTGGGCACTATTTGCACAGGAATATTAATGCAAAGGAAAAACCTGTTGGCTTAACTTTTTATAAAATATCCATATTTTTAATTCGTTAATTCCAATGAATTCGATGAAAAATTTTTAAATGCGTGTAAAAGAACGATTTAGCAATAATTATGATTTCTTAAGAATCTTTGCTGCTTTTTGTATTATTTTTTATCATTCGTTTGCTCTTCTTGCCAAACAAAATGAAGAACCATTAAACCAAATTACAAACACGCGGGTTGATTTTTCACTTATTGGGCTTAGTATTTTTTTTTGCATCAGCGGCTATTTAATTGCAAAAAGCACTGTCAGGTCGCCCACGGTACTAAATTATTTGTGGAAAAGGCTATTGCGTATTCAACCTCTTTTAATAGTTACGTGTTTTTTTACAATATTTCTCATCGGCCCGATTTTTACCGAACTTTCTTTAATAAAATATTTTTCCGATGGAAATACCTATGCATATTTCAGAAATATCATGCCTCTGTTTGGCGTCCAATTTTATTTGCCAGGCGTATTTACGCACTTACATGATAAAGGGGTTAATGGCTCGTTATGGACGTTAATTGTTGAAGAAAGGCTGTATTTGCTGATGACTTTAGTTTTTCTGTACAAGAAAGATAAATCAAATTACCTGGCCTTTTTGATCGGATTGGTAAATGTTCTTTATGTCGTTAACCGGTATTTTTTTTCAGGAGAAATGATACCTTATCTTTCAGGAAGGGCTTTTTTTTATGCGCTTTTATTTTTGAATTCTGCGGCTCTTTACCTTCGGAAGATTAAGTTCAAGAAAAGCCAGCTCATTTACATCTGTCTTGGTTTTATTTGCCTTATCGTTGGAGTTTTATTTCCCTATGCAGATGTTTTATATTTTATTGCATTTCCTCTTTTAGTAAATGCTATAGCAAACATACAGGGCAGGCTAAATTATGCCGCAAAATATGGCGATTTTACTTATGGCACCTACGTATTCTCGTTTCCGGTACAGCAAATATTAGTATCAAAGGGAATTATCAGTCCTTATATTCTTTTTTTTATTACTGTAGCAATAGTCCTTCCATTGGCAGTGCTGTCATGGAATTTTATAGAAAGCCCTTTTTTAAAGTTGAAGAAAAGAATAAAATAGTGTTATCGGCCAAAATCGTCCTGTAGTCTTACAATATCATCTTCATCGCTGGGATTATTAGAATCAGTGTGCTTCCAGATTTCGGCCACAATTCCCCACGAATCCAGCCCAATCAGTCTATGCCGCTCTCCCTGTTGAAGCGTAATTATCTCGTTCAGGCTTTTTGTTTGAGTGGCTGTTTCCCTGTCGGTTTCACTTTGAATCACGCCCACTCTACCTCCGATTACTTTCCATAATTCAGAACGGCGGTAATGATATTGCCAGCTCAATCTTTTAGCTTTTTCCACAATTAGAATTTTCGGACTCACTTTTCCACTACTTTGTTTCTTTGAATCGTCCACATCTTTGAAGAAAAAATCTATAAACTTTTGCGATTGCGTTTCATCAATAACAAAAAAGCCGCCCCATGGCCTGAATTGATCAGAGTTAACTATATTAAATCCATTTGAGCTCAGAAAAGTTTTTACTTCTTGAAAAACTTCTTTTTTTTCCAATTGCGGTTCAAAATTTAAATTCATAATTACAAGATATAACGGTTATGCATACACGAAAATCAGCAGCCCATATAGACCATCAGGATTTGAACATCGCTGGGATTTACGCCACTGATTCTACTTGCCTGGCCAAGAGTTAGCGGTTTAATTTTTTGGAATTTTTGTCGCGCTTCATTTGATAACGAGGCCACTTTTTCATAATTGAAAGAACTTGGAATTTTTTGTTCTTCCAGCATACTCAATTTTTTCACCATGTCCTCCTCCTTTTGGATATAGACCTGGTATTTTGTTTGAATTTCAGCTTGTTGCAATGCTTCCGCGGAAAAATCAGACAGCCGCATTCTAACACCTGGAACACTATCCATCAGATCTTTTAGACTGACTTGCGGTCGTAACAGGAGTTGAGATACCTTCACTTTTTCCGCCGTAAGCGCTGAAGAATTCATTTCGAGGTAATTATTAATTTCAGCCGGCTCCAGTTTTACCGAATCGAGAATTTCAATAATTTTCCTGATTTCGTTTTTCTTTTTTATTACAGCGCTCATTCTTTCCTCGGAAGCTAATCCGGTACGGAAGCTTTTTTCGGTCAGCCTGATGTCTGCGTTATCCTGGCGGAGCAGCGTGCGGTATTCTGCCCGACTGGTAAACATTCTATATGGTTCGTCCGTTCCCTTGTTAATTAGATCATCAATTAGCACGCCGATGTACGCCTCATTTCTTTTTAAAACAAAAGCTTCCTGCCGGTTTATTTTCTGATGAGCATTTATACCGGCAACTATGCCTTGGCAAGCCGCTTCTTCATAACCTGTTGTTCCATTTATCTGCCCTGCAAAAAAAAGATTTTCCATCAATTTAGTTTCCAGCGAGCTTTTTAATTGCATGGGTGGGAAATAGTCATATTCAATAGCGTAGCCCGGCCTGAACATCTTACAGTTCTCTAATCCGGCTATCTTTTTCAGCGCTTTGTATTGAACCTCTTCGGAAAGAGAGGAAGAAAACCCATTTAAATATACTTCCACCGTCTCAAAACCTTCTGGTTCTACGAAAAGCTGGTGTCTTTCCCGTTCCGCAAACCGGTTTATTTTATCTTCTATACTTGGGCAGTATCTCGGGCCGGTGCCTTTTATTCTACCCTGAAACATGGGGCTTTCGCTAAAGCCCGATTTTAATATTTCGTGCACTTCCGGATTAGTATAAGTTATCCAACAACTTCTTTGATTCTCAGGCTTTTGTGTGTACAAAAAAGAGAAGCCAGTAACCTCTCCATCTCCTTTTTGTTCCTGCATTTTGGAATAATCAATACTACGGCCATCAATGCGCGGTGGGGTACCGGTTTTTAATCGTGAGCTTTCAAATCCCCATTCTACTAATTGTTCTGTAATTCCATACGATGAAGATTCTGCAATTCTGCCACCTTTTGATTGCTTTTCGCCAATATGAATAATTCCGTTTAAGAATGTTCCATTTGTTAGTACTACGGAACGCGCGTTTATAGAATGCCCACGTGCGGTTTTTACTCCTCTAATGAGATTCCCTTCTTTTAAAAGACCTACTACCGAATCCTGGTAAAAATCCAGATTTGGGGTTTTTTCAAGAAGGGTTCTCCATGTATGAGAAAAGAGCATTCTGTCATTTTGGGTGCGCGGACTCCACATAGCTGGCCCCTTGCTTTTGTTGAGCATTCGAAATTGAATCATGCTCAAATCCGAAACAATTCCGGAATAGCCCCCCAAAGCGTCGATTTCTCTCACAATCTGACCTTTTGCAATCCCTCCCATTGCAGGATTACAGCTCATCTGCGCCATGTTTTGCATATTCATCGTAATGAGCAACGTTTTACTACCCAGATTTGCCGACGCAGCCGCAGCCTCGCATCCGGCATGGCCCGCTCCTACTACTATCACATCATATTCTTGAAACATTCTGCAAAAGTAACAAATTGAAAAAATTTGATTTAAACTGTTTCACGTGAAACGAGCGTGCGGAATGTTTCACGTGGAACATCACACGAAAGTCAGGTAATAATCTTCTTTCTTTCTCATAAGCGCCTTTTGTGCCGGCGTGTGATCCTTATAGCCACACAAATGCAATACCCCGTGAATCATGACTCTATACAATTCTTGAATCAGTGGAACACCTAAATTGACGGAATTTTCTTCTACCCGTTCCACGCTTATATATATTTCGCCAACAATGGGAAGAGAAGAAGCTTCTAAGTTAAAAGTTAAAATATCCGTTAACGTATCATGGTTAAGATATTCCTGGTTTAATTTTAATAGAAATTCATCAGTGCAAAAAATAAGGGAGAGAGATCTAAAGGCCACCTTTTCTTCGGCAAAAATTCGTGCAATAGCTGATTTTACTAATAGCTTATTTTGTAAAAGTGGAGTCGTGTTGTGATAATTGAATACAATTGAGCCCAAGATGAATGAAATTTGAATAAATTAAAACCGAGAATTTTCTAAAATGAAATTATCAGAAGTTAAAGCCGGGACAAAAGTAAAAATTAAGTCTTTTGAGAATCATGAAATTGTTCTGAAACTGATGGAAATGGGATGCCTGCCAGAAGAAGAAGTAATGGTATGGAAAAAGGCACCACTAGGTGACCCCATTTACATTCTCGTTTCGGGATATTCATTAAGTCTCCGTTTGGATGAAGCCGCACAGATATTGGTTGACGTTATTAATAATTGAGAAAAATTAGAAATGAACATAGGGTTATATTTCGGATCATTCAATCCTGTACATAATGGGCATCTTATTATCGCTAACCACATTGCAAACTATACTGATTTAGATAGAATCTGGTTCGTAGTTTCTCCGCAAAGCCCTTATAAACGGCAGGAAACCCTTATAAATGAAAACCATCGGAAGCACCTGATAGATCTGTCAATCGAAGGCGAAAAGAAATTACGCACCTCTAATATCGAATTTAAACTTCCGAAGCCCTCATATACTGCTGAAACTTTATTATATCTCTCTGAAAAACATCCGGATTACAGGTTCACAATCATATTAGGAAGTGATAGCTTCCTCAACGTAAGAAAATGGAAAAATTCTGATTACCTATGGAATAATTTTGCTTTTTTGATATATAAAAGGCCCGGATTTGAAGTGAAAAAAGAAATGCTTAGCGAAAAAAGAACAGTAATAAAAGCGCCCCTATTGCAAATATCCAGCTCGCAGATAAGAGAAATGATTAGGGAAAAAAAATCAATTAGATATATGGTGCCTGAAATCGTTAAAGAGCAAATTGATATCCATCAATACTATGATTAGCAGTGGACAAATGAATTTTTTGAATTTTATTTTTAAATCAACAATCGCCTACTAGCTTTTAGGCGGATTTTTGTCTCTGTTATTCTGATTGTTATTATTTCGCCGGTTATTAGTTGGCTTATGCCTGTGTTTTTGATTTGCAGACCCCCTGGGAGAATTTTGGTTGTTCTCTCTATTTTTTTTGGGAGGTGACTTTCTTTTATTGTTATTTTTTTCCAGAGATTTTAAACTGATTTGGCCTACAACATCCACAAATTCAGGTTCTACATCCTTGGGTTTATCACTTACAATTTCAACTGTTTGCAGGGCTGCGGGTTTTATTCCTCGCTGATTTTGAGCCTTTATGTCTTTTACCGTTTCGATCGACAGGGGATAATATTTAGTGCTATCCGACATACTATACCACATCAGATTCCTGAATATATCTTTTTTTACTAAAAAGGCTTTTCCCTTGGCTACTTCAATTACATCGGCATCCTCAGGAAAATACTGCAAGGCATCTAAATAGGTGTCAAGCTCATAATTTAGACAACATTTTAACCTTCCGCACTGACCGCTTAATTTCGTTTGATTTATACTAAGATTCTGATAACGAGCAGCATTTGTATTAACACTTTTAAAATCTGTAAGCCATGTGCTGCAACAAAGCTCGCGTCCACAACTCCCGATTCCTCCTACCTTTCCGGCCTCCTGGCGGGCGCCAATTTGTTTCATTTCAACCTTCACCTTAAATTCATTGGCATATAAACGGATTAATTCTCTGAAGTCTACCCTTTCATCGGCTATATAATAGAAAGTTGCTTTGCGCGCATCTGCCTGAATTTCTACTTCTGACATTTTTAGGTTTAAATTCAATTGTCGGGCAATCGCACGGCTTCGAATTAAAACCTGCCGTTCACGAAGTTTGGTTTCTTTCCATTTTGCAATGTCGTTATCTGTAGCTAATCGCAAAATCTTTTTGAATTCAGAAGTGTATTCATCAAGTCTTTTTTTCTTTAACTGAAACCGGACCAATTCTCCTGAGAGATTCACCGTCCCCACATCAAAGCCACTTATTCCTTCTACGGCCACAATATCTCCTTTTGAAAAATAATTACCGGTGGTGTTTTTGTAATAGTCCTTCCTGCTTCCCTGGTTGAAAGAAACTTCAACAATTTTGCAATAATCTTCCGGATTATCTATCGGAAGATCCGCTAACCAATCGTATACATTTAGCCGATTACATCCGCCTGAACTGCATCCTCCATTACTTTTGCACCCATTTGGTTTTCCGGTTCCACAACTCGTACATCCCATATTATAAATTAAAAGGATTAAAAAAAATTCTCAGAACTACTTAAGGGCAGATTTAGCACTTTTTAAAAGTAAATATTAAAGCCGTTTTAAAAACGGGTAAGTAGCTAAATGCGCATTATGTTTAGAAATTATATATCGTAAGCTGGCTTTTTATACGGCCATTAAGTATTTTCTGTCAATTAACCAAAATTACCGAATTATCTTTAATAATGTGAAAAAAGCGAATTGACAACGAATGGAAAAGCATTTTCGCGTTTGCATTTCTTTCAATAAAATAAATTGCCTTTTCAAGTTCTTCCACCATGGCTATTTTGGCTTCAAAAGTGCAGAATTTATTTATTCGCGATGAAAAATCATGGTGGCTGTCAGAAATATTGAGGGCACCATTTTCTGTTATATAAGAAGTTTTGATTGCCTGCTCCAGTAAATGAACAAAAAATTTTAAAAATCCCTTTTGTTTTTCCCTTCCCAATTTGTTAATCTCATCAATCCACTTCAGAAGCAAGCTCACATTATTTTTCATTATGATGTTAAGCCACTCTCTTACCTGCGATTGAAAATCGTGTTCGGAATTTTTTAATAACAGTAGTGCTTCTCTAAAATTTCCGGCAGCAATTGCAGCAAGTTGCACGGCTTTTTCACTATCAACCTCGTAATTTTTTATCAAAATATTTGCCACCGACTCATCCGGGAAGGATGGAATTTTTATAACCTGTGTCCGGGAGAGAATTGTGGGCAGAATTGAATGTTCATCCTCAGCCACTAAAATAAAAAGCGTATTTTTTGGTGGCTCCTCAATAAGTTTCAGTAATTTATTTCCTTCTTTTCCCAGATATTCCGGCATCCACATTATCAAAATCTTATAACTGCTTTCAAAAGATTTTAAACTTAATTTATGGGAAATATCATCGCATTCAAATACTGAAATGTTTCCTTGTTTGTTAACAGCGTTTTCAATTTTGGCGCTGGAATGCTCCTTTAAAAAATCAAGCCAGTCGGTAACATTATTATAAGGAAATTGATGAACAAATTCACGCCATTCAGCTATAAAATCAGTGCTTAATACTCTTTCGTGCCGCGCATCTTTTTTTAATACAGGATACGAAAAATGAAGATCGGGGTGTATTAAATGATTAACTTTTTTGCAGGAATTGCACTCGCCGCAACTATCATTAAGAAATTCAGAGATTTCTTCTTCCCGGCTCTCATTGCCAAATAAAGAGCTTTCATTTTTGTTTGTTTGCGGGCCGTTTACTCTTTCGCACAATACATATTGGGCAAAAGAAATAGCCATGGGCAAAGCACCGCTGCCCTCTCTTCCTAAAAATAATAGCGCATGGGATAGCCGGTTTTTCCGCACCAAATCTTTTAATCTTTCCTTTATTGTTTCTTCCCCGGGTATTTGATTGAATTGCATGAAATATATAAGGAAGCCTCCCGCGAGAGGGCTTTTTATTTAATAAGTCGGTAAATCAGTGGTTCAGATAAGCCAATAACTTTTCATAGGCAGCTTTTCCTTTCGCATTCGGGTTGTTGGGAATCAGCCGATCTCCGTTAAAAAAAACTGTAAGGAAATTGCCATTTTCGTCAAACAAAAACTTGGTAAAGTTCCATTTGATGGGATCTGAAAAGCCCTTTTTTTCTGCATCGGCAACTATAAATTTATAAAGGGGCGCCATGTCATCGCCTTTAACAGAAACCTTTGCGGCCATTGGAAAAGTAACGCCATAGTTTTTTTTGCAAAAGGCCGCGATTTCATCATTTGTCCCGGGTTCCTGGCCGCCAAAATTATTGGCAGGAAAACCCACAATTACCAATTGGTCTTTATATTGTTTGTACAAACTTTCAAGATCGTCATACTGGGGCGTATTACCACATTTGGAAGCTGTGTTTACAACCAGGATTTTCTTTCCTTTGAATTTTGAAAAATCTATCGTTCCACCAAGTAATCCGGGTACTTTAAACTGATAAATAGATGCCGCTTTCATGGTAGGAGCGGTGGAGGATGGAATTACAAAAGAAAATAATAATAATGGAAGTGCTGCCAGAAATATCTTTTTCATTTTTTTTTATAAAGATAAGGATTCAGATAAAAAAGCTTTGGTAAACATTTAATGGCAAATGCACGAATTTTGGACCTTTGAAATAATTAGCCTAATGGAAAAGAAAAGTATTGATGAAAAGATAGACTTTGTTCTCGGTAAGTTCGATACGAAAGCTGTTATTTTCGACCTTGACGGAACCTTATTGGACAATAACTCGTTTCACCGCAAAACGTGGGAAGCGTATTTAAAAAATATCGAAAAAGTAATTTCACCGGAGGAATTCAACGCCTACATTAACGGGCGAACTAATAAAGACGCGATAGAATACATTTATGGAAGAAAAATGAGTGAAGAAGAATCTACCAGGTACACGTTGGAAAAAGAGGCGCTGTACCGCCAGATTTATAAGCCATTCATACAGCCGGTTAATGGTTTACTGTATTTCCTGGAAATTTTGCACAAAAAAAATATTCCTATGGCGATTGCCACATCCGGCATTCAGCCAAATATTGATTTTATGTTTGAACATATTCCTATCAAGGACTACTTTAAAGTGATTGTGAATTCGTCTCATATTATTAATGGAAAACCTCACCCGGAAATCTATTTAAAAGTCGCTTCACTGCTTAATATTTCACCAAAAAATTGTTTGGTTTTTGAAGATGCTGTGGTAGGAATTAATTCAGCAAAAGCAGCGGGAATGAAGGTAATTGCCGTAGCCACTACTCAAACAAAAGAAGAACTTTCCATCGCCGATATGACCTTGGATGATTTTAATTTTTAAAAGTATTCTATATAGTAAACAAACAAAAAGCAAGATTTTTTGTTTGGTAAATCAGCGCTCGTAGCAACCGATGTCAGGCTTTGCATCCCGTTTTTTATCCTCCAAATCATAAATAAATGGAGACGCCACGCCTGCGTCTACGGCCGGTGAGGCAGGATGATTCTTAAAATGAAAATCATAAATATTTTTTGAAATATTAATGCTGTCAAATAGTGGTGATTCGTTTTTTATGGAAGAAATAAAAGTGGCGTTAGGGATTTCATCCTTTGCCTTGTATAAACAGTGGTCAAAAATCGTCTCAAAGCTGGACGAGCCTTCCTCTTTCAAAACAATCTCGTTATCAACAGACCCTCCTTCGCCCCAAAAAATACAATTTTGAAACACTGCATTGAGGGGCGAAGTTGCGCTGCCCGTTGTTTCCGGCAAATAATTATAAATGCTTAAAACCGGATCCACATGAGAAATATAAAGGTTTCCAAAGGAGGCCACCGTGCAATTGGTGAACCGATAATGGCCCCCATATTGCAGGCTGATATTTTTCCCGCAATTATATACAAGGCAGTTGTCTGCCTCGATGTTAGAATTGATTCCAACAATTCCTGCATCGTAAATATTATTAATAATACACCGTGATATTTGAAGCTTTGGATTGGAAGCAGCAGGAAGATTTTGAACAATGAGGCCCTGGTAAGCATTTTTGATAATAGAATGCATCATTGAATTATTTTCACTGGTATTGCGGAAATAAATCCCGGGCCAGCCTGCGGGCAAATCTTTGTAATCCGCATCCAGCCTGTCTCCCGCAAATATCACCGGTTCATTTTTTGTGCCGCGCACTATTAAAGTTCCGTCTACTAAAAATGGCGCATCAGCATGTAAATAAATTTTTGTTCCCGCCTCTATTTGCAGCGTTTTTCCTGTATCCACCTGTATTCCTCCTAAAATGACGTATGGTAATGTATTGGTCCAGGTTGTGTTTTTATCAATGATTTTATTTTTATAAAAAATTGCGTTCTGGCCGTAGGCCTGCAGTTGCACCCATTTATTATTTCCATTATAATTTATCTGAATGCTGTCTCTCAAAATGAAGGGAAGCGTGGAAGAAGTGGGATCAACATTTACCTGAACAAAAATATAAATACTGTCATTTTTATTGATTTCGATATCATTGATTTGTGGAGATGCTACGCCGTCGATATTTATTTTAAAGGCGGAAGAAGGCCCTCCTGTAAGCCTGATACTTGAAATTTTCAGCTTCTGGTTATTGCTATTGAAAACTTTAAAAGATTGTGTTATTGAACCAACATTCGTGAAAACGGTATCAAAAAACAAGGTATCTGAACTGGTGGACACAGAAGCATCCGGACTTGTAATAAATCCGTCTTTTGTGCATGAAAAAAAAATCAAAAGAATACATATGGTAATGGCCGATTTCAAACTGCTTATTGATTAGTATTTCCAGATAATTATTTAAACCAGCACATTTTCTATTATTTCAAAACCATCGGCTGGTGTCAATCCATTCCACAGGATTTTATAGATGGTTTCTGCAATTGGCATTTCAGCTTTCACTTTTTTATTGATAAGAAACATGCACTTACTGGCATTATACCCTTCGGCCACCATACTCATTTCAAGCTGGGCAGTTTGCACCGAATAGCCTTTTCCAATCATGTTGCCAAAAGTACGGTTTCGGCTAAAGAGTGAATAACAGGTTACCAGCAAATCCCCCAAATATACTGAAGCTGCATAGTTGGTTCGTATTTGTTGGTTTTCCGGTGACCCGTGATGTTCGATTGACCCAACGACAACGTTTTCGATTCCTGATTTTCTTAAGAAGCCTGCCATCTCATCGGCGCTGTTAGCAATAAGCACACTCAAAAAGTTATCGCCATATTCAAGCCCATGTGCAATTCCGGCTCCGATGGCATAAATATTCTTAAGCACCGCAGCATATTGCACGCCATAGATATCTGAATTGCAAACAGGATTTAAATAAGGCGTTTTAAAATAAAAAGAAATTTCTTTAGTGGCCTTTTCGTCTATGCCGGTAAAAGTAAGATAGGATAGTTTTTCAGCGGCTATTTCTTCAGCGTGGCATGGCCCCAGCACGGTAAAATAATTATTTAATTCAACATCAAAATGACGTTTAAGATATTCATTCAGCAAAATATTTTTCTCGGGTAAAACTCCTTTTACTGCTGATAAAATCTTTTTCCCGTTGAAAATATCCGCAGGAAGGGCATTTAAAATGTCAGCTACAAAAGAGGAAGGAATCACAATCACCACCACATCGCTTTTTTCAATCACTTCTCCGGCGCTGCTGGAAAAATTTAAAAGGCCTGTATCGAATAAAGTATTGCTTAAATAATGTGGATTATAACGGCGTTTTTTAAAACTATTTATATTGGAATCACTTCTTATCCACCAGTTAATCTGGTTTTTATTATCCGTCAATATTTTGGCAATGGCCGTGCCCCAACTACCGCTTCCTATGATTCCAAATTTCATGACAGGTGCAATTTTTCAATGGCTATCTGAGCCGCAATCTGGCTCGCATCTTTCTTATTGAATGCTTTGGCTTCGGCAACCAGCACGCCATCTACCATTGCGCCAATCGTGAATAACCTGCGGCCGTTTTCTAGGCTTTCATCAAGAGTTTCGAACTCAAGAACCTTGCCGTGCTTATTTGCCCAGCCATATAATTTATTCTTTTGATTGATATCCAGGTTTTCTAAATCCTGCATAAATAAGTGAGGTGCTATGATTCTTTGGGTTACCCATTTTTTTGTTTGAGCATATCCCTTATCGATATAAATGGCTCCGGCAAGGGCTTCCAATGTATTTCCAAAAATTTGTGATATTTTCAGCGAATGGTCGAAATGATTAAAGAGGGTAATTTTTTTTAAGCCGATTTTTACCGCAATTTCATTAAGCTGATTGCGGTTCACCATTTTGCTTCTCATCTCCGTCAAAAAACCTTCATCTTTATAGGGGTATCTCATAAAAAGATAATCAGCTACTATGGCGCTGATAACAGCATCTCCAAGGTATTCGAGGCGTTCGTTATTCTCATCCGAACCTTCGCGCACTGAGCGGTGACTAAGTGCGGTTTGATATAGGTTTAACCGGCGGGGAGAAAAGCCCAAAACGTTACGCAATTGTTTCCGAAAATTCCGTTTATTCCTGGAAAGAAAGATGTTTTTCAACAACCACACAAGAGAAATTAAATTTTATGGCTAAAAATAATGAAAATAAAATCTATATCATTATATCTTCTGCCTTTTTTGAACGGATTGGCCTGGCAGCGTTCCCTTAAATCGGGTTCTTTCGATAAATAGAACGGCAAATATTAAGAGCTTCCCAAATTATTGATGTCATCATCAAAATTGTTATCAGGCAGCCGGTTTAGCTGGGCCTTGATAATAAAATAACTTGTGACCGCAAAAGTTAGCGCCACCATGATAATTGAAAAAATATTATCGGGCTTAAAAATCATGAGCCCAAAAATTAATCCTATTATCTCGGAAACGAGCCATGAGACAACGGTATAAATTTTCCACCGGATTGGCTTAAGTCCTTTTCTTAAGGCGATCCTGCCGATTTCTTTTGTAAGAAAATAGAGTACAATTAGGTCAAGCATTGCCTGAAATTAATTTTATATTTAATCAAACAAGGGAAATATCAAAATTTACCAGTTGCACAAATTCTTCTAACCTTAACTCAATATCCTTCCTGGAAATTTCTTTTAAACGCTGTGGCCCAAAAGCTTCCACACAAAAACTTGCCATGGCCGAACCTACAATGATGGCAGTTTTCATATTTTCGAAACTGATATTTTTGGTATGATCAATATGCCCGATAAAACCTCCGGCAAATGCATCGCCGGCGCCTGTAGGGTCAAATACTTCTTCAAGCGGCAAAGCAGGCGCGAAAAAAACTTCGTTTTGATGAAACAATAAAGCCCCGTGCTCTCCTTTTTTTATGATAAGAAATCTAGGGCCCATTTTTAAAATGGATTTGGCGCTTTTTACAATAGAGTATTCCCCGCTGAGCTGGCGCGCTTCACTGTCGTTTATTAATAAAACATCTACTTTTTGCAAAACTTTTTTCAAATCAGCCATCGCGGTTTCCATCCAAAAGTTCATTGTATCGAGTACTACCAGCTCCGGCCTGGTGCGCAATTGCTCAATCACGCTCAATTGCAGGCTGGGCATCAGGTTTCCTAACATTAAATATTTTGCATCCTGGTATTGTTCAGGCACTTTGGGATTAAAATTGGCAAGCACATTCAGATCGGTAACCAATGTATCCCGTGAATTCATGTCGAGATGATATTTGCCGCTCCAGAAAAAAGATTTTTGATCGGGAACCACCTCTACGCCGGAAAGATCTACGCCGCGGCTTTTTAATTCGTTCATTTCTTCTTCCGGAAAATCATTTCCTACGATCGAAATCTGCTGAACCGGGTTAGTTAAATGGCTGGCAGCATACGCTACATAAGTGGCCGACCCGCCCACAATTTTATCAATTTTGCCAAAAGGTGTTTCAATAGCGTCAAATGCCATAGTGCCAAGAGTGATAATTGCCATAAGAGTTTTTTAAATCGGTGCAAAAGTAAAAGATTATAGCCGATTGCTGTATTTCATAAAGGAGCAAGTGTTTATACCGGTATTAAATGAGCGATAAAATAAAAATTATCTTTGTTTTAAATCTTTTTTTATGCTATTATCTATTCATCCTGTAAATCCCCAGGCCAGAATTGTGAAGCAGGTTACTGAATGTTTGAAAGATGGGGGAATAATTATTTACCCTACAGACACCATCTATGGACTGGGATGCGACATTCATCATCCTAAAGCGGTGGAAAGAATTTGCCGGATTAAAAAAATTGATCCGAAAAAATCGCAGCTTTCGTTTATCTGCCGCGATCTAAGCCACCTCAGTGATTATACGAAAAGTATTGATACACCACTGTACAGGATGCTGAAAATGTATCTTCCCGGCCCTTATACTTTTATTTTGCCGGCCAGCAAGCAAGTGCCAAAAATTTTGAAAAGTAAAAAAGAAACTATTGGTTTACGTGTGCCCAATAACGTTATTTGCCAAACTATTCTTCAGCAGCTTGACAATCCGATTCTTAGCGCATCCCTTCCGGGCGAAATGGTGGAAGAGCTTACAGATCCCGAAATAATTTATGCAACCTTTGGAAACCTGGTAGATATTGTAATTGACGGAGGCCCCGGGGGGATTATTCCATCTACTATTATAGATTGCACTACCGACGATTGGATGGTACTTCGTGAAGGTTTGGGAGAATGGGCCGCATAATTGGTTGTTGAACAGGGGAGCAAAGCCGATTCCATCAGCAACTTACAGCAGACAAACAAATAACCATTTTTTTATTTTAATCCATGCACAATACTTCTTCACTTTCAAAGACCGGCCAGATATTAAAGCTTTTGCGGTGATACCGGCATAATCCGTGTGCTTCTATAGCAGTCCTGTGTTCGCGCGTACCATAGCCTTTATTTTTGTTCCAGTAATACATGGTATATTTTTCATGAAGATTTTCCATATACTCATCACGGTAGCATTTTGCCAACACGCTTGCCGCGGCAATGGAGGCGTAGATGCCGTCGCCTTTTATAATGCATTGATGGGGCAATTGTTTATATCTTTTAAACCGGTTTCCATCTACCAAAAGCAATTCAGGCGTGCGTTTCAGCTTATTCAAAGCAAGATGCATCGCCTTAAAAGAGGCCTGTAATATATTAATACGATCAATCTCCGTATTTGAAACACTTGCTACAGAAAATGCATAACATTCTTGTTCAATCACAGGCCTTAATTCATTTCGCTGTTCCCTGGTAAGCTCTTTTGAATCATTTAATAAGGGATGATAAAAAGATTTCGGAAGAATGACAGCGGCCGCATATACAGGCCCGGCATAGCATCCCCTGCCTACCTCATCCACACCGGCTTCAAGAAATTTATTATGAAAAAAAGGAAGCAGCAAATCAGAAAAATTTGTTCAAAAGTAGCGATCACTTTTAATTAAGCATTCATTAAGTTTTCAACATGTAATTTTAAAAGCATCTAAATAGGAAAGCTATGCCGCTCATGGCTACCTTTGAAGGGTCTATTTTATTTATAAGAGAAATCCAAAATCACAAAACCAGAATCGATGGCTGAGATCATATTGAAAAAAACAAACAGGAATATTGCTATATGGCTTTATATCGGCGTAGGCATGCTGGTAATTCAAATTGTATTGGGCGGCATTACCCGGCTTACAGAATCCGGGTTGAGCATCACTGAATGGAATCCGATAACAGGTGCGCTTCCGCCACTGAATCACGCTGATTGGGTTACCGAATTTTCAAAATATAAAAGCACTGACCAATTCCGCCACATCCACGCGGATTTTTCTTTAAGCGATTTTAAAAGAATATTTTTCTGGGAATGGTTGCACCGCAACTGGGCGCGATTAATGGGCCTGGTATTCCTGGTAGGATTTTTTTATTTCCTCATTAAAAAACAATTTAAAAAAGACATGATCATCCCGTTTGTGATTTTGTTTTTACTGGGAATGATACAGGGGGCCATTGGCTGGATAATGGTGGCCAGCGGCCTCGTGCCAGATCGCCTCTTTGTGGATCATGTAAAATTAGCCACCCATTTTATGGCAGCCCTGGTATTGTTGTGTTATACTTTTTGGTTTGCCTTAAGCATCTCTGTTCCGTCTGCGATGAAAAATTATAACTGGCAGCTTCGCAATATTACCTGGGTCATTTTGATTGTTCTTTTTTTTCAATTAATATATGGTGCATTTATGGCAGGCTTGCATGCTGCAACATCCGCGCCCACGTGGCCTACTATTAACGGGCAATGGCTGCCGGATTCTATAAACAGACTATCGCCGGGGTGGAAAAATTTTTTAGATAACAGGATTATGGTGCAGTTTATTCATCGTGGATTTGCCTATACGCTTTTGGTACTGGTAGTTATCTGGACAGTATATGCAAGAAAGTTCAGGGGAAGCGCGTTATTCTCCAGAACAAAATTTCTACCTATGTTTCTGGTTTCGTTGCAGGTGCTGCTGGGCATTGGAACCGTACTTACCTCACCCTACGGCGATAATTTGGTTTGGTTTGGCGTTGCTCACCAATTCGTAGCCATTATTTTTTTAATGTCAATAGTCTTTATGATGTACATCCTCAGGCCGGCTATCGTAGAACAAAACTTTTTTTAAGGATTGGAAATAATAATAAATGAAAAAGATATTTCACAATTTTTATTATTCTTTCCCGATTCAGTTATTGCTGCTTCATTTCCGGAAATCACAGGTATTATTAATACTATGGCTAATATTGTTTCTCACGATTTCCGGTTATTTCATGGGTTCTTTCGGAGCCAATACGTTATTTCTTGCTCCTGAATATTTGGGAACGGTAAATATGGCAGGCGCTGCTATCACCGGTGTGGCTGCAGGCGTTTTTATCATGAGCTGGAACATTACAACATTCATTTTACACAGCGGAAGATTCCGGTTTTTAGCTACAAGCTCCAAGCCTTTTTTAAAGTACTGCCTGAACAACGCCATCATCCCTGCTTCATTTTTAATCCTTTACTTCGTGGAGGCTTTGTATTTTGACAAGGTAAAAGAATTGATTCCAATGAAGCAATTTCTATTGATTGCTTTTGGATTTACAGGCGGATTTTCCCTGCTGCTTTTAATTTCATTCCTGTATTTCTTCGGAGCTGACAGAACCATTATAAGAACTTTGCCCACAGTTTTAACAGATTTGGATGAAAACAAAATACCCGAAACGCCTGAAGAAAAAGTGGTGTCAGATGATTTTGGGCTGCCTGTAAAAAATTACCTGAGCATTAGATTTAAAGTAAAAAAAGTAAGGCCTGTAAATCATTACAGCCAAAATTTTTTAGACGTAATTTTTAAACGGCATCATTTTTCGGCAATGCTGTCCGTTTTTTTGGCGTTTATTTTTATGGTGTTTATTGCCTTTTTTCTTGACAATCGTTTTTTCCAGATTCCTGCATCAGCAAGCATTCTTTTATTTTTCGCCATCCTGATATCTGTGATGGGAGCGCTTTCTTATTTTTTAAGAAGCTGGAGTTTGCTATTCGTTATTTTTCTTTTTACGGTGTTGAACATTCTTTACCAATACGATGTGATAGATCCGCGAAATAAAGCATATGGCCTTGATTACTCAAAAAAACACAGGCCGGAATATTCATTAAAAAGCCTGCAAGCGCTAAGCACGCCCGCAAAAATAGAAGCTGATAAAGCAAACATGATTTACATACTCAATCACTGGAAGCAAAACCAGCATGAGGAAAAGCCGCTGATGGTACTCTTTAATTTCAGCGGCGGCGGCGTTAGAAGCGCAGCATTTTCAATGAGTGTATTGCAGGAATTGGATAGCATAACCGGAGGCGGGATAATGAAAAAAACAACGCTCATGACCGGGGCTTCAGGAGGGATGCTTGCGGCCGCCTACTTTAGGGAGTTATACAGGCTACAATTGAATGGCGCCCGCATTGATCTTCTAAACAAAAAATATCTTGACAATATTTCAAAGGACTTACTCAACCCGGTTTTTTCGTCTTTGATAACGCGGGACCTGATTTCCCCTTCGCAAAAATTTTCGTATGGCCACTACCGTTATGTTAAAGATCGCGGATATGCATTTGAAGAAAAACTGAATTACAATACGGATTTTGTTTTAGACAAGCCACTCGGCTTTTATGCAAAAGATGAAAGGCAGGCAAAGATTCCTTTACTGATATTGAATTCAACAATTACAAGGGATTTTAAAAAAATGATGATATCATCCCAGCCTATCAGCTTTATGATGCAATCGCCTTTGCGGGATTCCGCTTCGCTGGTCACCGGCCCGGACGCAATTGATTTTGCTGCATTTTTTAAGCACAAAGATCCAATGAACTTGAGACTGCTGACCGCGCTGAGAATGAATGCCACATATCCGTATGTACTACCCGCGGTATGGCTTCCTTCCAGCCCTATCATTGATGTGATGGACGCCGGGCTGCGCGACAATTCGGGCGCCGAAACCTCTTATCGTTTTTTAAATGTTTTTAAAGATTGGATCAATGAAAATACGCGCGGTGTATTATTAATCCAGGTAAGGTCAAGAAAAAAAGGTAGCTGGGATAAGGGATATAAAACCGGTGGCATTTCGGAAATAATTACCAATCCTTTTACGATGATGCAAACCAATTGGTTTACGCTCCAGGATTATTTCCAGGACGATGAATTTTTGTACCTCAAATCATCTTTTGGCGATAAGCTTCAGCGCGTTTCTTTTATGTATGTGCCGAAAACTTTAGAGGGAGAGGCTCCATTGAATTTTCACTTAACGGCAAGTGAAAAAAAGGAGGTTAGCGCTTCATTGCTCAGGGAAAATAATATGAAAGCGTTGCGACAGGTAGAAAACATTTTAGGGCCCGCATCAAAGGCGGAGAATTAAATATCAAAACCATCCTCTTTTTTTGAAAATCCAAATCATCCAAATTGGAATAATCAACATTAATCCAACAGCGATAAAAAAGCCATAAGGATTATGAAGCCAGGGAATTTTTACGAAGTTCATTCCAAAAATACCACCGATAACGGTAGCTGGCGCCAAAAGACAGGTAACTACGGCCATCACTTTCATCACCTCATTCATTTTCAGGTTTACGTTGCTTAAATACAAATCCTGCAGGTTAATCATCATATCGCGATAGTTCTCTGCCAGTTCATTTGCCTGCACAATATGGTCATAAATATCTTTAAAATAGCGCTCCGTTTTTTCTTCAATCAGGTCCGTTTCACTCCGCAGGATTCCGTTAATCATTTCCCTGACAGGCGAAATATTTCTTTTTAAAAAAATCAATTCTTTTCTCAGGTAATTAATCTTTGCGAGTGTGCGCGTATCAGCCCTGTGAATAATATCTTCTTCGAGGCCTTCTATTTTTTCGCCCAATTTTTCCATTACCACAAAATATTTATCAACAATCAGATCAATAAGCGAATAAAACAAGTAGTCTGATTTTGCTTCTCTTACCTTGCTTCCCTTCACCTTGATCTTTTGTCGCAAAAGATCAAAGACATCCCTTGTTGCATCTTCCTGGAAGCTAATCACAAAATTTTTTCCGAGAACAATGCTAATCTGCTCACTTTCTACAGAAATATTATTTTGGTTCAGGTAAAGCATATTAAGCAGGCAATAGATAAGATGGTTCAATTCATCCATTTTGGGCCGTTGCCCCGAACTTAAAATGTCTTCAGCAATGAGCGGGTGAATACCAAAATGATCACAGATGCGATCAATGTCAGCCTTTTTAAGGCCGTCGAGATTTATCCATACATTTTTTGAACTATTAAGATAGGTAAAGGTTTCTTCAATAGAATTCAATTGCCGGCAGTCCACCTCACCCCGCTCATACTCATACACGAATATTATTGTTTTCTCCGGCTCCTGCCTTAAAGGAGCGATAGTAGGATTTACCTGCAGCACCTTTTTGGTGATTAGCCTCTCCAAAGGTTTTATGAATGATAAATAACCGTCGGTTTTCATAACAAATTTTTTATAGCAAGAAAAGGCTTAGTGTTTGATACGGACAGAATCTATTTCTATTACCGACTTAGGAATGCTGCTTGCCCAGATATCGCGATAAATTTTCCAATTGCCGGATTCCTGTTGCCAAAGGGCGATATAAGAACCTTTGTCGGTTTGTTTGCCTTTGCTGTTTAAAAATAAATAGGATCCTTCTTCTACAAGTATTGAGCTGTCGCCCCAGATATTAGCCGAAGTTAATTTTACGGTGGTGGAACCTGACGCGATGAGATCTGAAAAATAATGGCCGATATCTTTTCTTCCTTCAATGGGCTCCCGATTTGCCAGGATAAGACGCGCATTGGTAGTGAATGATTGCGCCATTTCGGCCGAATCATTTGCTTTATACGATTTAATGAAATGCTGATTAGACTGCAAAATAGAAGCTTCAGCCTGTTTAATATCAAAGGCGGATGCAGATTTTTCTATTTCCATTTTGTCCTGCTGACTGCATGAAAAGATTAAAATTGATATCAAAGGAAGCAGAAAACCACGTATAATTTTAACCATCATTTAAAAGAAAATTAAGGATTTCAAAAAGAGTACTAAAGGTAAAATGAACCACTTTAAAAAAGCGCTATTAATTTTTTAGCGTTTTCAAAATCTTCTGGAGTATCGATAGAAACCGGACTTTCATCAGTAAGTACCATTTTTATTTTAATTCCATTTTCTAAATAACGAAGCTGCTCCAGCTTCTCGATTTTTTCAAGTGGTGTTGGTTTCATACAGGTAAATTTCATTAGGGCATCTTTTCTAAATGCATAGATGCCGATATGTTTATAATAGCGTGCAGCAATATTTTTGTCTCGATGATAAGGAATTACGCTTCTTGAAAATAACAGGGCACTATTGTTTTGATCCACCACTACTTTTACGTGATTAGGATTGTTGATTATTTGTTCGTTTACTATAGGATACATAAGCGACGCCACTTCGGTTTCTTTATTGTCATCGCCCTCAAAGACTTGTAAGAGGTTTTCCAACAGGGACTTTTTTACAAAAGGCTCGTCGCCCTGAACGTTTACCACAAGGTCAACTTCCAAATCAGCTACAGCTTCTGCAATCCGGTCGCTGCCGCTTTCGTGTTCTTTTTTGCTCATCACCGCATGTCCTCCGTTGGTAACTATTTCATCAAAAATGATATTGCTGTCTGTGACTACAATTACATCGTCGAACAGTAGAGTGGCCGCGGTATTTTCGTAAGTATGTCGGATGATAGACTTGCCGCCAAGTATTTGCATCAGCTTTCCATGAAAACGGGTGGCAGCATAACGGGCAGGTATAAACGCAATTTTTTTCATCAGTTTTGATTTGGCATTATTTCATCCGGTTCCGTGCCGGAAACAAATACTTCGGGCAGCGTTTCACTTTCATATTTGCAGCTTGAACATTGATAAATATTTTTGGCGGAAACAGCATAGCTTCCCAAAAGCCACGTTAACACGGCGGTGGCTAAATTGCTGGCGGTTTGTTTCGGAACCAGTTCGATGGTGCGGTTGCCACAATGGGGACAAACGGCCGATTGACGATACTCGTCGTCGAAATTTTTCAATAAACCCTTCGCTTCTTCCAACTGCTGATTACTTACAATCAATTTAATACCGCCAACTGCATTGGATAAAACCGGATCCACCGTCACAGTAAATTCATCCCTCAAAAAACAATCAATGCCTTCAGATCTGAGCCGGGTTAGAATAATATGAGCATTAAAATAATTTTGAAAAGTACGTATGATGACGAAATTCATTAATCAGGATTTGAATGAATTAAAAATACAGAAGTTGTCTGATATAAAGTGAAATCAAAAATTAAAGGAATGTTGAAATAAAAAACGGAATTGAAAAACAACTCCGCTAATCTATTCAATGATATCAGTTTTTTAATTATTCAACATCAGCGGCATTACCAACATCAGCAGCTCTTCGTTTTTTTCTTGTTCTGTTGGCTTGATAATTCCAGCTTTGGTGGGGGTGCTTAATTCAATTACAATCTCTGGCGTATCGGCAGCGCTTAGCATTTCTATCAAAAATTTTGCATTAAAAGCAATTTGCATATCTTCTCCGTTATATTGACAAGCCATTCTTTCATTTCCTTCAAAACTAAAATCCACATCCTGGGCGGAAAGCTGTAATTCGCTGCCGGTAATAGAAAGCGCCACCTGGTTTGTGCTTTTGTTACTAAATACATTGATTCTGCGCAAGGCATTTTGAAAATCATTTTTGTTCAGTGTCAGCTTATATGGATTGTCTGAAGGAATTACGACTTTATAATCCGGAAATCTTGCATCAATCAAACGACACACTAATTGTATCTCACCTTGTTTTACAAACAGATGATTTTCATTATAGGAAATGGTTAATTGCTCGTCCGTATTTGGCAGTACATTTTTTAAAAGATTCAGTGGTTTCTTCGGCACAACGAAGGATACCTTTTCCGGAGAAGAAACATCGGTGCGGGAAAACCTTACGAGGCGATGCGCATCAGTAGCAACGGTGGTGATTCTGTTTGAGGTCAGCTCAAAAAATATTCCGGTCATTGCCGGGCGCAGTTCATCGGTGCTGGTAGCAAAAATGCATTTATTAATGGCTGTAACCAAGGCTGATGAAGGCATTGAGATTGATTCGGCGGTTTCCGGCAAAGGCTCTTTCGGGAAATTATCGGCGTTTTCGCCCATCACTTTATATTTCCCATTATCACTCGTGATTTCAATTCCGTTGTTCTTATCAATATTAAAAGTAAGAGGCTGTTCAGCTATATTTTTTAAAGAATCATGCAGAATTTTTGCAGGAATGCAGACACGGCCGCCTTCTTTGGCTTCCACCTCCATCTGAATTTTCATAACAGTTTCCAGGTCCGTGCCCACAATGGTAAGTTTATTGTTTTCTATTTCAAAAAGAAAGTCTTCCAGTATAGGCAAAACAGTATTTGCGCTGATAACGCCATTTATTTGCTGAACATGCTTTAATAATTGAGAAGAGGAAACAATGAACTTCATAAAAAATGTTTAGTGCCAAAGATAAAAGATTCACATTAATGATAAGAAATAAAAATCGCTATGTAAATGAATTATGAAACATAAAACCGATAAATTTTTTGTCATGCTTGCGCTGAAAAATTTGCCCTGAATCTTATTTAATTTTTTCTTTGCGCAATTCTTTTCTGTAGCTAAAAAAATTGCTGATGGTTAGAGCAATATATAATGCCATCATTACAAGCTGAACCCAGATATTGGTTTGGCCTGCTTTTGAACCGGGCGTGGCCAAATAAATGATTTGTATAATTATGAGCAATAATCCAGTCAAAACAGCAATCAGATACCAATTCTTTTTTTTCATTTTTCAATTTTCATTTATAAAAAATAAAATTACAGTCTTTAAATGTGGAAATTAGAAAAACGGCGTACAAATTCCTTTATGAATCTTTAAACCTATTTTTGTAATAACAAAAACCTTATGGAAGTAAAAACGAACAAAATCGCTTTGCTGGTGGATGGCGATAATGCACAATCAAAAATGATGGACCTGGTCCTTGAAGAAGCTTCAAAATACGGAAAAGTTACCATCCGGAGGGTTTACGGCGATTGGACTACGCAACACATGAATCACTGGAAAAGCCAGTTGAACGAAATGGCGTTTAACCCGATTCAAAAATTTTCATACACCACGGGCAAAAATTCGACAGACAGCGCTTTAATTATAGACGCTATGGATATTTTGCATGCAGATTTGGTGGACGGATTTTGTATCGTTTCAAGCGACAGTGATTATACAGGATTGGCCAAGAGAATCAGGGAGGCCGGTATTTTTGTGATGGGCATCGGCGAAGAAAAAACACCTTCTGCCTTTGTGAAATCATGTGAAATTTTCACGTATGTTGAAAATCTTGAGCCCAAAAATGAGCCGGCAGAAACAGCAGAAAAAAAAGAAAAAGCAAAATCTCAAAAACCAAAATCAACTTCTAACGTAAATAAAAAGCTTATAAGTAAGGCGTATGATATGAGCATTAATGAAAGCAATGAAGCTTATATCTCCACCTTAGGAATTAATCTCAGAAAATTAGATCCGAGTTTTGATGTGCGAACTTTTGGCTGCAAAACACTCACCCAGTTTTTTTCCAAACTTCCTGGATTCGTAGTGGTGGATAACGTAGTAAATGGTTTGAATAATCCGCTCATCAAAAAAGAAGATCACCGGAAAGCAAGATAAAAAAGAGCATTAAAAGTTCGTTTACTATTACCAAAGTTGCCGGGGAGCATCAAAATTCAGAGATCGGGTGGGTTGTCTTTCCAATTCCACAAATAACGGCTCGCATAAGTCCGGTACGGGCTCCATTTCAAAGAAATTTTTTCAATTTTTTGCATCAGCAACTTTTTCTCGGTTTCTTTGATGCCATACAGCTTGATAACGCCTTGTTTAAGGCCGAGATCATCCATTGCGAAAACATCTTCGCGCCCGAGTGTGAACATCAGTATCATTTCAACGGTCCATTTTCCTACTCCTTTAATTTGCGTAAGCAATGCAATCACGTCTTCGTTATTCATTTTGTACAATTGGGCATCTGTGATCTTGTTTTCAATAAAAAACCGGCAGACATTGTGAACATAAGAGGCCTTGGCATTTGAAAAGCCAATGCCTCTAAATGTTTCCGCCGGGGTATCGATAATTTGTTGGGCTGTTGGTTCTTTGCCATCAAACAATTCAAGAAACCTGTTATACAATACTTTAGCCACCGTGGTGCTTAGCTGCTGGCTTAATATAGAAGAGCATAAACGCAGATACACCTTTTTCCTTTTTTGTAAAATAAAAGGCGGTTGCGATTCAATTAATACTTTCAATTTTTTATCCTTTGAAAGATGACCAATATGATCACCGATACTATTTTTAATCATTAAAATTCTTTTTACTATTTTTTTGCTTCGGGGCCTTTGCTTTTTATCCCCACAGGATTTTCTTCTTCATGCAGTGGAGATATTGGTACGGAGTTAAATTCGTTGCGATAAATTTTTACGAGCACGATAAAGTAACTTATAAGCAACGGCCCAAATACAAGCCCGAGAAACCCAAACATTCCAACGCCTACAATAATTCCAAATATCGTGATTAAGGGATGTACGTTTCCGATTTTTCGCAGTAAGGTGATGCGTGCCACGTAATCTACATTAGTAAGTATGGCAAGAGAATAAATACCGAGGCCAAAGCCTTGCCATGTGTGGCTGCTGGCAAATAAATAAATGGTAAGAGGAACCCAAATAATGCCTGTGCCTACTATGGGAATCAGGGAAGCAACCCCTGTAAGAAATCCCCAAACCGCTACATCCTTAATTCCAAAAATGAAATAACCCAAAGCGGCAACAAACCCCTGTATTACTGCCAGCAGAGGAATTCCAATAGCGTTAGCCCTAATAATTATATCGGTTTCAGTGCTTAATATTTCACGGTTTTTATTTTTTAAAGGCATCATTTCCTCCAGATATTTATCCGTCGCCCGCCCATGAATCAACATATAGTACAATACAAAAAACATTAAAAGCAAATTCGTTACAAAATTGGCTGTTCCGGTTAAAAGCATAGGAACCCTGGAGGCAAGGTTTTTCATTACGGTTTGCAGGTTGTCGCCATTAATCAATTCGATACCTGTTGCATTTTGAATTTTTGCGGCAAATGTTTTCGCTGCTACCATCAGCTGCACCGGGTTATTAAAAAGCGCTACTACCTTAGGAACCAGGATAACGACAGCAAAATACACAGGCAAACAGATCAGTATGAGGTAAGCGAAAATGTAGAGCAAGGCTGTCAACTGGCGTCGCCACTTTTTCTTTTCGATTAAAAAAAAATAGGATTTTTTACTGAGGATGTATAAGGTGATAGAGCCTAGCACACCAGGAATAAAAATATAAAAATACCTGATGATAAGAACAGCTATCAATATGATAACTGCTAAAATCAGTATCTGGCGCAGGCGGTTGTTAAACTTATCCATTAATATAAAAATACTAATAAAAAAGTGTCGGTGGGAAAGTCTTTTAGGGAAGATTAAAAAGCTTTCATAAGGCAAATTGTATCATTGTTAGCGGGGCCCGGCAGATTAAAAATTTATTTTTTCCAAACCGACAAACCTTCGCTACAATTAGCGCAGATGTCAATGTTTTTACGGCTCGTAGTGATATCCTTCCGGAATTTTTTATAATTATTATTTTGCCATACTTCTTTAAAAGATTCTTTTTTTAAGTCGCCCAACTGGTGAGAGGCATCTTTATCAAAACAGCACGGTACTACTTTTCCGTCCCAGGTAATTACATTGGCTTCCCATAGCCTGGAACAATGATTTTGGAGCTTGTTTTTTGCAATATGATGTCCCTTTTTATCTTTCTTATACCGGCTGAATTTTTGATTCTCGGGAATCAATTGATTGGGATCATTTTCGTAGTCATATACCTGTGCTGTTTTAAACCGAACCTCATCCACTCCAACATCTTTAGCCAGTTTCTTTACATCTTCAATCTGGTGTTCGTTTGGTTTTACTACAAGGAACTGAAAAAACACAAAAGGAGTTTTGCTCTTTAATTGCTTTTTCCATTTTACAATATTTCTTGCTCCTTCGATCACCTTCTCAATATTTCCTTCGCGGCGATATTGTTCATAAACTTCCTGCGTAGTGCCATCCAATGAAATAATAAGCCTGTCAAGCCCGCTTTCTACCGTTTTTTTTGCCATTTCATCGGTTAGAAAATGACCGTTGGTCGACGTCGCAGTGTATAACCCTTTAGCAGAAGCATAAGAAACCATTTCCAGGAAATTCCTGTTTAAGTATGGTTCGCCCTGGAAATAAAAAATGAGATAAATAATATCCTTATAAACTTCATCTATCGTTTTGGTAAAAAAATCTTTTTTCAGCATGCCGCGCGCACGTGTAAATTGCCGCAATCCACTGGGGCATTCAGGGCATCTTAGATTACACGAAGTGGTCGGCTCAAAAGAAATAGAAACCGGCAGGCCCCATTGCACCGGTTTTTTAAAAAATAATGTGATATAATAACTGGAGTAAACTTTGGTCGCATTCCATAATCTTCGGGCCGTAAGCTTTGAAAAAAAATTTACAGCATCATTGTAATTCACCTTTGGCATACCTCAAAGATAACCGCTAAAATCGAATCGCTGTTTTACAATGGGTTTTGTGAAGTTGTATTGATGTCAGCAAGTGAAGAATCCTTATAAGCGAGTTGCATCAAACCTGGCTCATCGAAATTAAGTTTGCGATGGAGAAATTTATGATAATTAGCAGAGATTACGTTTAGGGCTATAAATTTCATCACAAAAAGCCGTGTTTCTTTGGGAAGATATTGTTTTACATCCCAGAAATCGGGATCAGAAACATTTGCTTTTTTAATAGCTGATCTTACGCCACCAGTGCCACAATTAAAAGCTGCTACCGCTAATAGCAGGTCATTATCGAAATAATCTAACTGATCACGAAAAAACTTAGCAGCAGCGACGGTTGATTTATCGAAATTTTTTCTTTCATCTACTTTTCCGGTCTTCAGGCCATAATCATGAGCTAACTCAGACATAAATTGCCAATACCCGACCGCTCCGGCGCTGGATACTGCATCTGCGTGGAAGTTAGATTCTAATGCCGGAAGCATCTGCAATTCTGTAGGAAGAGCAAATTCGGCAAAAATCTTTGCGGCCTTTGGGAAATAATTTTTTCCCCGGCTGAACATGTAAATGATAAAATCTCTTTGTTTGTGAGCGTATTTTTTTATATAAGCTGCACTTTCTTCCCTGTGCTCGCGCAGCACCGACGGATAAACAACCCTTGCGGGATTTTTAACCATTGTGGTAATTACTCCGGAAGAGTCCTCAGTAGAATCTGAATAATTAATATCGCCTTTGAATTCAATGATATTTTTAGCAGAAGTGGTAAAGCCAATTATAAAAAAAATTATAATCAACGTTAATAAGCTCTTTGATCGAATATTTTTCATAAAGAATTTTTTCTAGTCAAATAATTATTTCACGTAACAAAAACGCCTTCGAATAAATGGAAACCAGTTGTTTTTCTTAAAATAAGATGAATTTATATGTTGAATTTATGTGTTGAATTTATTGCTGATTACTGAATTGTGCAAAAACCATGCAAATTTAGCTTACACCCTCCTAAAATGCAAGCCGGAAATTAAGCATTCCCTTAATATGTCTGCCATCTTGGGTTAGCAATAAATTTAAACAAGTATTAACCAGTGCTTTAAAGAAAAAAGTGTTTTGATAAGTTTAACAAATTTGCCCGTCATTTTTCTAACAAATTTGTTTGCCCCTCTTTGAAAAGACCGCTTTTTTGAATTAGACTCTATACATCAAACCGGCTAAAATAAGCACAAAGGATGTCTGTATTGCGTTCAATAAAAAGGCCCCATGCATTTGCATAAGGGCCCCAACTAAACACCCAAAAAGCTTAGATATGCATCGTGAAGGTGAAAAAGGTTTCATTATCCGGGCTGAAGTTGTTCTGATAAGAAGCTGTGCGCTTGTTTAATTTTTCTAATTTTTGATTGATCTCGTCTTTTTCCTTTTGAAGAGAATCTTTTACCCTTTCCAATTCTTTTTTATTTGCTGACTTTACAGAATCCATTTTCTGTTCCATGGTTTTAAGCTGTTCATCCTGTACAGATTTTAATGAGTCAATATTGTGATGGTAACGGTATCCATCTTGTGAATTGTTGGTATTTGGAGAAGATGAATTATCGGACGAATTATCGTTCCAATTGCCATCGTTTAAGTTTGAACGCCTGCCCTCCAAATTGTAGAGACCGTCTTCTTTCATGATATATTTTTCTCCATATTCAAAATCGTAGTCATTCTCGTTATCATTGTTGTAAAAATACCAATCCCGGCCATCCCAGAATCCGCTAAACCTGACACGGTTTCCGTTCGAAAAGCTTTTATCAATTTTAATATAGTGCCCAACCGGAACAGCAATAGTTACTTCCACAAATTGATTGCGGAATTTATCTGTTGTATTGATAGTAATTGCCCTGTCCATCATTAGAACCGAATCTACCTGGCTTATGTTATAATTAATTTTTGAAAGCATGGTATCTGCCGCCCGTCTTGTTCTTCCGTTAGACATTTTTAGAATGCTCACCCTAAAGCTATCTGTTGGTGACTTTGTAATCCTGACTTTTACATTTCCTATAAAGGCAGTATCAGTTGAGCCATACGTGCCAAATGGCTCAAAATTAAACCAACCTATGCGTCGGTAATTTATATTCTGGAGAGGCTTAACTTCCAGGCTTTGTACCGTTGGATTTTGGAGGCTTACTACTTCCTCATTTAAGGAACTAATGTTTCTGAAATCGCGTCCTACTGATACAATCAGGCCGACAAAACAAACAATTCCCAAAAACCACAAGCTCAAAAACGACCAGCGCATTAGACGGTTTGATTTTCTGATACGGGCAAATCTTCTTATTATGAATGTAATAATACCTATTACGGGAACTGCGATAAAAAATATAAGGGTCCCCCATGCAAACAGATTTTGCCAGCCATCAGTGAGTACAAAGTTTTTTAGTGGAAATAATCCGATAGCTACAGTGGCGATGCCAAATAATGCGAAGATGACCACCAGGGCTACACATCCTAAAATGAAATACATAAAAATTTTAAGAAGCGTGATTATTATGTTGCCTAAGGCACCTGAGGTTTTGGTGGCAGCATGATGAATGTCGCGGCCCACAGATGCACCTTTTTCACCTGCTGTCTGCCCGGCTTCCATACCCATTTTGCCAATTTTTTCACCCATCTCTTTTCCCATTTTTCCTACTCTTTCGCCTACTTCCTGCATTTCTTTCAGCACGGAATTCTTAATTGAATTGAGGTCAATTTTTTCGCCCTTCATTTCCAGCTTTTCTGTGGTAGTAGTAGCTTCAGGAATTACCAGCCACAAAATAATGTATACGATAAAACTACCGGGGCTAAAAGAAAAGCTTAAAAAATGCGGAAAGGTAAACGGCCCAAAATGCCCCCATCTGAAGAAGAAAGTAATGAAAGGTATCAAAAAGATAAATCTCGGCAACCAGGGATTCACATCAAAATAGCTTCCGATTCCATTGCATACCCCTCCTAAAATCTTTCCATCAGGATTTCTATACAATCTTTTGCGCACGCCATTTTCAACCTGGCTGCTTCCGGGGACAAACATCCATAAAAGGATATACGCGAGAAATCCAATGCCGGAAACGATAAATACGATTCTCACTATTACGGGGTCAATTCCGAAATAAGCAGCAATACCGCTGCAGACGCCGCCCAGTATTTTATTATTTTCATCCCTGTAAAGGCGCTTTCCCTTCCAGCTCCAGTCGCCCTGGTAGGATCTGTGTGTTTTTGCGCTTTCAGGTTCACCTGCAAAATCTTCTTTCGAATCGCCCTTTTCGGCTTCTTCAAAATCCTCAGGACGGCCCATATTCCGGATGATGGCATTCACATCCTCATCCGTAATGCAGGTGCTACCCCCCTTTAAGCGCTCCTGGAAAAGCTCGCTTATACGGCTTTCTATGTCGTTGATGATTTCATCCCTTCCTTCTTCCTGGGCAAAATAGCGGCGCAGGCTCTCTATATATTGTTGCAGTAATTCATAAGAACTTTCTTCTATCGGCACTATCAATCCCTGGAAATTTATATTGATTACCTTTTTCATTTTAATTCTGTTTATTGGTTGTTAAGTTGTTTATTGCTCTTTGTTTTTGCTTGTGATAGTTTCAACCGCTCCTGCAAGTTCGAGCCATGTAGCTTCCAGTTCTTCGTAGAATTTTGCCCCTTTTTCTGTTAATGAAAAATATTTTCTTGGGGGGCCACTGTTGCTCTCTACCCAGCGGTAAGTTAAAAATTCAGCGTTTTTCAACCTGGTGAGTAACGGATATAATGTTCCTTCCAGGATATTAAGGTTGGCAGATTTCATGATGTCAATAATATCGCTCGGGTAAGCTTCGCCTAGCTTTATTATCGACAAAATGCAAAATTCCAAAACCCCTTTTCGCATCTGGCTTGCTGTGTTGTCAATATTCATTTTTCTGGATTTAAATCAGGAAACTTTTAATTTCAATACAAATATATGGTGTTTCACAATACTATGCAATACATGCTACCTGCTTTTTTCAGGTAGCTCACGCATTCAAGCAAGTAAAATTCCTTTCAAATCCTTTATGGCAAAGGGTTTCATTAGATTTTACAGAAAGATGGATTTTTATGAATGGAAAAAAAAAGATATAAATGGTAAATTGATTTTGCGGAAAAGAAAATAACAGATATTTGAAAATGCAAACTTTTATTTCTATACTGCGCGGCATTAATGTGAGCGGTCAAAAAAAAATCCTGATGGCCGACTTAAAAAAATTATATGAAAGTTTAAAATTTAGTGAGGTAAAAACCTATATACAAAGTGGGAATCTGGTTTTTAAAAGCGATTCAAAAATTTCGGACATACAACTGGCCAGGAAAATTGAAAAAGCTATTTCTACAAAATACAAATTTGAAGTTCCGGTGATTATCAGAACCAAAGAAGAGTTGGAAAAGATTCTGTCACAAAATTCTTTCACAAAAGAAAAGAATATTGATGTCAAAAAACTGCATGTTACTTTTCTTTCAGAAACACCTGACGGGGGAAAAATAGAGCAAATAAAAGAAGTAGATTTTTCTCCGGATCGATTTATAATTAAAGGCAAGGAAATTTATCTGCACATTCCTGGTAGCTATGGCGAGACTAAATTATCCAATAAATTTTTTGAAAATAAGTTAAAAGTCAGCGCTACTACACGAAACTGGAACACCGTGAATAAGCTGTGTGAAATGGCGCAGCAGTAAATTAATAAATAAAGCGGATTTTTATTTTGCCCCCCATCTAAACCATCTAAACTTTCTTAACCTCGTCTTTTAGTCTCCTTTAAAATCAGGGTTTCTCTTTTCGATAAATGCGGCAATACCTTCTTTAAAATCGTTGGTAGAAGCGGATTTCTGCTGCAATAAATCTTCAGTTTGTAATTGTTGTTCTAAATCCTGGTAAAAACTTTTGTTCAATGCTTCTTTGGTAAAAGCCAAAGCACGCGTGGCGGATTTTGATAATTGATTCGCAATTTTTTCTGCTTCAGCAACAATTCCATTATCTGGAAAACATTTATAAATCATCCCCATTTTTTCTGCTTCTGCTGCAGAAATTTTATCGCCGAGCATCATCAAGGCTGACGCTTTTTGAAACCCGATCAGCCGTGGCAAAAAGAAAGTGCCTCCGCAATCGGGGATCAGTCCAATTTTGCTAAAAGCCTGTATGAACGAAGCGCTTTCGGTAGCAATAACCACATCACAACATAAAGCAATATTGGCGCCGGCGCCGGCAGCGATTCCATTGACAACAGCCATTACTGGTTTGCTTAAATTTCTTATTTTTTTTATAATCGGATTATAATGTTCAGAAACAGCTTTATCTAATGGAGGAGCATTTTTGTCCAATACTTCTGCCAGATCCTGGCCGGAACTGAACGCTTTCCCTGCTCCCGAAATGCAAACACAGCGAACAGAAATATTTGTTTCACATTCATCCAGTCTATCCTGTAGCAATAAAGCCATTTCACGATTGAAGGCATTGTATTTCTCTGGCCGGTTTAAGGTGATGAACGCGATAGAATTTTTTATTTCAAAAAGGATGGAAGGCATAAAGGGAATTTGGAGTTGAGAAATAATTTTTCAGAAAGGTATTTAATGACATTTAAAATAATCAAAAGGCTCACAACAATTGTTGCATTGATAAAGGGCTTTACAGGACGTTGACCCAAACTGGCTAATCAATTGTGTGTTTAAAGAATGACAATGAGGGCATTCCACTTCCTGAGTTTCCAAATAATCTTTATCAAAAGATTTGCCGACCGGCGGAGCTATACCGAAAGCTTTTAATTTTTGTTTTCCTTCGTCAGTCATCCAATCGGTTGTCCATGCCGGAGAAAGCCGGTGCGTAATTTTTATATTTTTAAAACCATTTTCTGTAAGCGCCTGTTTAATGTTTGCACCAATAAAATCCATCGCAGGGCAACCGCTATATGTGGGTGTGATAATCACTTCCACCATTTCTTCATGAAATTTCACATCCCGCACAATTCCCAGGTCAACAATGGATATCACAGGAATTTCCGGGTCATTCACGGAACTCAAAATATTCCAGGCCTCGCATGTTTCAGAAAAGGCAGGAGGGTTACTATTTATTTTTTGTTCGTTCATTTTAATTTTTATTACGAATAGCTTTTACCATTCCAAACCCGGATATGCTCTTTGCATAAATTGCATTTCCGCAAGAATATAGCCTAAATGTTCAGTATGCACACCGTTTTTGCCACCACTTTGCATCCACATTTTTTCGGGAATAGAAAGAGTCGCTTCTGAAAAAACTAATTTTACTTTTTCAATCCAGTCATTTTGCATGTTACTAAAGTTGATGGACACACTATTTTTTAAATTGTCTTCAAAAGCAGCAGGAATAAACATTTCACCAGTGTAAGGCCATAAATTCAAAACAGCTTTTTTCATCCTGTTTTTACTTTCTTCGGTTCCATCGCCTAACCTTATAACCCAGTCGCCGCTCCATATTACATGATAAGTAACTTCTTTCAATGATTTTTCAGCGATTGCTGCCAATTGTTCGTCTTTTGAATAAATTAAGGTTTGGTAAAAATAAAATTGCCAGGTGCTAAACAAAAAAAGTTTGCTGATAGTGAACGCCCAATCTCCATTCGGAAGTTCGGTAATCAATAAATTTTTAAATTCGTTTGCATCTCTTAAATACGCAAGGTCGTCTTCCGTAACTTTTTTATCATTTTGAATATTGATTACTTCAGCAGCATATTGATAAAAATTTCGTGCCTGTCCGATTAAATCAAGAGCGATATTGGTGATAGCGATATCCTGCTCAATCATTGGCCCGTGGCCAGTCCATTCGCTGAGACGATGACCCATAATTAATGAACTATCGGCCAGAAAGAGCGCGTAATTCACTAAATCTTTTTTAGCATTATTTGTTGCTTCACTGTCCATTTATAAAATTTGCTTGTCATTCATCACATATATTTTACCTCATCAGGAAGCTCATAAAAAGTAGGATGGCGATACACTTTATCATTCGCAGGATCAAAGAGGCTTTCAGCATCATCCGGATTAGTGGAATGAATATATTTTGATTCCACCACCCAAATACTTACGCCTTCCATTCGACGGGTATAAACGTCGCGTGCATTTTCTATCGCCATTTTTGCGTCAGCGGCATGAAGACTTCCGACATGCTTATGATCCAGCCCTTGTTTGCTTCGGATGAAAACTTCCCAAAGTGGTTCTTTAGAACTCATTATTGATTATTGATTATTAATTATTTCTTTAATTATTACGACAATTTCACAACATCATCAATCACTTCTTTCTTTTTCTCAGCATAAGCCAAAGCCGCTTCTCTAACCCATTCACCATTTTCATGCGCTTTAATCCGTGCGTCTAAACGTTCTTTGTTGCATGGCCCGTTTCCTTTAATCACACTCCAAAATTCTTCCCAGTTAATTTCCCCAAAATCATAATGCCCTCTTTCTTCATTCCACTTTAAATCAGAATCAGGAATGGCAATTCCCAAAATATCCGCCTGGTCTTTACAAACGTCCACGAATTTTTGCCTGAGCTCGTCATTCGAAAACCTTTTTATTTTCCATTTCATGCTTTGCGCTGAATGCGGAGAATCGTCGTCGTTGGGCCCAAACATCATCAGACTGGGCCACCACCAGCGGTTCAGCGCATCCTGCGCCATTGCTTTCTGTTCTTTAGAACCACGACAAAGTGTTAATAAAATTTCATAACCCTGCCGCTGGTGAAAACTTTCTTCTTTGCAAATCCTTATCATCGCTCTCGCATAGGGTCCGTATGAAGCGCGGCACAAAGGCACCTGGTTCATAATTGCAGCGCCATCAACCAACCATCCAATCGCGCCCATGTCGGCCCACGAAAGTGTCGGATAATTAAAAATGGAAGAATATTTTGCTCTGCCGCTCAAAAGTTGCTCAGTCATTTCTTCCCGTGAAATATTTAATGTTTCTGCGGCGCAGTATAAATACAATCCATGCCCCGCTTCATCCTGAACTTTCGCAAGGAGGATTGCTTTCCTTTTTAAAGATGGCGCACGCGTAATCCAGTTTGCTTCGGGCAACATGCCAACGATTTCGCTATGCGCATGCTGGCTAATCTGCCTTATCAACATTTTACGGTAATCATCAGGCATCCAATCCTTCGGCTCAATCCTGATTTCCTGTTTTATTTTATCCTCAAAATGCTGTAATTCCTTTTCATTCATGACGCGGAATGTTTGTTCTCAAAGTTACTGATTTCAAAAGGGAACAAAATCAGGTAAGAGGTTAAAAAGAGAAAACAGAAAGAGAGGGAATTTGTTGCTTTACTTACGCCTGGTCGTAATCTACGACTACTTTTTCTGAACGCGGATGGGATTGGCAAGTGAGAATATAACCGGCTTTTATTTCACTTTTTTCGAGGCCATAATTAGCTTCCATTTCTACTTTGCCTTCTACCAATTTTGCTTTGCAACTACAGCAAACTCCGCCTTTGCAGGCAAATGGCAGATCAGCGCCTAAATCCAGGCCGGCATCTAAAATTGTTTGTCCGTTGTATTCAAGATTAAACTCAAAACTACGACCATCGATCCGCATAGTTATTTCACTTCCTTCCTCTGTTTTTTGTTCTACCGTTTCAAAAATCTGAGTATGTTCTTTAGTTGGCGTGGTAAACAATTCAAAGTGTATTTTTTCAGGATCGATTCCCTGGTTAATAAGAAAATCTTTGGTTGCATATATTAAAGGCTCCGGGCCGCAAATGAAAAAATTATCTATTGAGTTGAAATTAACCAGTCTTGAAAGTTGTTTCAACTTTTCATCATTAATTCTTCCATAATTAAATGCTGTTTCAGTTTGTTCCCGCGAAAAAATATAATGGACTGTGAGTCTTTGCAAATATTTGTCTTTTAATGTTTCCAGCTTTTCTTTAAAAATCACAGAATTTAATCCTTTATTTCCATAAACCAAAGTAATTACACTTTCTTTTTCTGTACCAAGAATGGTTTTGATTAGCGAAATAACAGGCGTAATTCCGCTGCCGGCGGCAATAAAAAGATAATTCTGTTTTTGAGCGGAGTTAATATTCGTATAAAAATTTCCTGTCGGCGGCAGTACATCAAGAACATCCCCTTTTTTCAATTGTTCATTTGCAAAAGTGGAGAATGTGCCACCCGGAACTTTTTTAACGGCTACCCGCAATTCATTTTCAAAAGAACTGCTGCAAATAGAGTAGGATCTGCGAATTTCTTCGCCATTAAAAGAATTTTTCAACGTAATATTTTGTCCGGGAATAAAACTAAATTCTTCTTTTACTTCAACAGGAATATCAAAGCCAATGGAAACACATTCGTCTGTTTCTTTCCGAATATCTTTAATAGTAAGTTTATGAAAATGAATAGCCATGTTTTCAAAGGTTTTAATCTATTTCAAAGGTACGCTAACACGATGTACTTTATTTTTATCAAAAGGCTAAATGTTTATTAAACGCGGAATTAATCGCAAAGAGAATAAGGAATAACTAATTTTGCGGTTAAAATTTACTGCCAATGCAATTACAACCGGTTGACAGAGTTGACAATATTTCAGGCGAAGATTTTAAAAATAATTATTACCGTCCGGAAAAACCGGTGATAATCACTGAGCTGGCTAAAGAATGGCCGGCTTATAAAAAATGGTCATGGGATTATTTTAAAGAAATAGTAGGGGATAAGAAAGTAGGTTTATATAATAATGTAAAAAGCGACGCTTATACGCCTATAAATACAGCAGATGATTATAAAACTTTTGGTGAATATATTGACATGATCCAGCGAGGCCCTGCCGCATGGCGAATTTTTTTATTTAATATTTTTGACCATGCGCCTCAGCTAATTAATGATTTTACATGGCCGGAGCATCTGATGAAGGGGTTTGTAAAAAAATACCCCATGCTTTTTACAGGCGGCCAGACTTCTATTACCCATATGCATTTTGATATAGATCTTTCTCATATTTTGCATACCCAATTTGCTGGAAGGAAAAGAGTATTGCTGTTCGGGTACGATGAGCAGCACAAATTGTACAGGAAACCTTTCGAAGTATTGAGCCTTGCAGATTTTTCTAATTACCACAAGGGAAATGGAACTCCGGATTACGAAAAATTTCCGGCTTTGAAATATGCTGTTGGTTATGATTTAATCTTAAATCCGGGCGACACGCTGTTTATGCCTGCAGGCTATTGGCATCATATGGAATACATCGACAGCGGATTTGCAATGAGTTTAAGGGCCCTGCAAAGTTCACTATCAGGAAAAGCCAAAGGAGCATGGAATTTATTTGGAATGCGCACCATCGATACCATGATGAAAAAGACTGTGCCTCAATGGTGGTATAATTTCAAAATCAAAAAAATAGATGAAATGGCAAACAGGGAAATAAAAAATTTTCAAATTACTCATTAGAAATTTGTTGGAATCAATAAATATATACTAATTTAGCGTTCCCATCTTTTCTTCCTTTTCCTATTTTATTAAAGACCGTACAGACTCCAATAAATCTGATTAATCCAAGGATTTAGTAATAGAATAATTTTAATCAATTATACTTTACCTTATTCGAAAATCTTGCAGGAAAATAAACTTTTTCTTGTGGTTTCAGAGGTAAGCAAGGCCGGTGATTTTTATCACTGGCCATTTTTTTGCGGGGTAAAGGTGCTTTAGTTTTCTTACATTTATAGGCCACACCCAAATTTGCGATCTATAAACCTTTAAATAAAATCTTAACTATGGAATACAACAATCCAAATATTAAAGAAGAAAAGCTTAATTATCAAATTGACGGAACGGAATATTTCAATTACGTTTATTATGACGATTCAAATGATAGCAAGCGGCCGGGAATAATTGTAGTAGATGAATGGTGGGGATTGACTGATTACGGAAAAGGGCGTACGCGAGCTTTGGCAAACCTCGGCTATATTGCAATGGTGGTGGATATGTATGGAAATGGAAAAACCGTAGAAGATCCGCAAAACGCAGCACAATTAGCGTCGGTTATTTATAAAAACCCTTCCCTTGCGAAAAAGCAGGTAGACATAGCA
This sequence comes from Hanamia caeni, assembly GCF_003721595.1. Taxonomy (GTDB): domain Bacteria; phylum Bacteroidota; class Bacteroidia; order Chitinophagales; family Chitinophagaceae; genus Ginsengibacter; species Ginsengibacter caeni. The sequence continues at coordinate 245,007 of NZ_RJJR01000008.1, read as the reverse complement.
ATTGAACACTTAAAAAAATATTCACAAACAGACCATTCTAAAATAGGAGCTATCGGCTATTGCTTCGGAGGTTTTGTGGTTTTAAATGCGGCTAAGCTGGGTTCTGATCTTACGGGAGTAGTTTCATTCCATGGTGGCCTTTCGGGAGCTAAACCGGACAAAAATAGGATGAAAGCGAAAATCCTCGTTTGCCATGGCGCTGACGACCCATTCGAAAACCCCAATGTGGAAAGTTTTAAAAATGAAATGGAAGCCGCAGGGGCGGATTACAGGTTTATAGTTTATCCCGGCGCTACACATGCCTTCAGCAATCCTAAGGCGACCGCCAAAGGAGAAAAATATAACATGCCCATAAAATATAATGAAGAAGCGGACAGCCGTTCGTGGAACGAAATGAAGGAATTTTTTGAAAAATTATTTTAAGCAATCAAATATCTTATCAGTAAAGCAATCTTTATGCAGGAATTTTATTCTGCCTTTAAAATTTGATGAATTTTTCGGGAACACGCTTTATGAACCATTTCTTTTTTTAATCCATTCTTTACTGGATTTGAGGCCTGTTTTTTGCACTAAATGCAAAAAAAACAACTAATTAATTGCTAAGAACATTTTAAATGAAGAAGCAAATCCGCATTACCCCAGGTTTAAGAGATTGGTTTTTTTTGCGATAAATCAGGGCACAAAAACCAAAAGTATGTCTTGGTTCGATTTTTTTCTTGGAACTTTCAAAGCAATCGTACATTTGTTTTAAATGACTTCTTCCTTTTTTACTTATGACCGGGCAAAAGTCCTGCAGGCTTTAAGGTTTCATTTTTTCAGCAGAAATGAGATTAAAATAATGATTATTGTTGTCAACGTTTTTGCTATCACTTCAGCTATTTTATATTTTCTAAAAAAGATTGATCCCCTTGCTTTTCTGCTGAGTTCTGCATTATGGTTTTCATTGATGATAGCATTTTGGATTGTTCTTCCCGGCATTATTTACAGAAGAGCTACCACTTTTAAAGATCGTTTTAGGGTAAGTCTTGAGCAGCAGCACTTATTTCTTGAGAATGAGCGCGGTAGTAAAAGCTGGCCATGGAAAGATTTTTCTGATTTTGTGGAAAGCGCCGGTTTTTTTCATTTATATTTTAATAGCAGGGCATTTTTCCTGGTACCAAAATCGGCTTTTCGTTCTGAGGATTTGCAGGAAATAAGAAAATTTTTGAAGCAAAAAATTAAAAAATAAATTGTGAGTATTTGTTCGTTTACTGGCTAAATAAATATTTTTTTCCTTCAAAATATAAGTTGCTATTTCATTTTTTCCTCCAGCAATTTTTTCCAATCCTGGTATAATTCCTCATATAATTCAATATTTGTTGGTTCGAATTTTCCCAACAATTTAAAATTTGAATAGGCCTCATGATAAGACTTGTAAATCCCCTTTCCGATGCCAGCGCCTAATGCGGCGCCAACGCTTCCGTCATTTTCGTATAATTCTACTGCTACGCCCGTTGCATTTACAAAAGATTGAATGAAAACATCACTCAAAAATAAATTGGCTTTTCCCGCACGAATTATAGTGGGATGTAAATCGTTTTCCCTCATAATATCAAGGCCATACCGGAAAGCAAAAGCAATTCCCTCCTGTACTGCGCGAAAAATATGTGCCCTCGAATGTTTATTCAGATCAATATTTTCCAGGTGAGCGTCAATCATTTTATTTTTTAGCATCCGCTCCGAACCATTTCCAAAAGGCAACACCAATAAACCATCGCTTCCGGGATTTATTTTTTCTGCGAGCGCATCCATTTCCTTATAGCTTAAATTGTCGCCACAAACTTTTTTAGCCCAGCTATACATGATGGCGGCTCCGTTAATACACAGCAACACGCCAATTCTCTTCTCATCATTTGTGTGATTTACATGAACAAAACTGTTTACCCTGGAGAATTTGTCGGATAATAATTTATCGGTAACCGCATAAATAACGCCTGAAGTTCCCCCGTTTGCAGCTACCTCTCCCGGCCGTAATACATTTAATGATAAGGCATTATTAGGCTGATCGCCAGCTTTATAAGTAACTTCTGCATTTTCGTTTATGCCTAACTGTTGCGCCAATTCTGGCAATATTTTCCCGTGAGAAGAAAACAGGCTTTCCACATCCGGGATCAATGAGCTTTCAAATTTAAAATTTTGCATCACATCGCTTGAGATATTATCCTTCTTAAAATCCCAAAGAATACCTTCTGATAATGCAGAAGATGTGGTGGTAATTTTTCCTGTTAATTTCATGGCAATAAAATCGCCCGGCAACATTATCTTATCTATCTTTTCATAAATCGCCGGCTCATTTTCTTTTACCCAGGCCAGCTTGGAAGCTGTAAAATTTCCCGGAGAATTTAAAAGACAGGAAGAACATATTTCTTCGCCAATTTCATGCAGCGCTTCTTCACCAATTTCCACAGCGCGGCTATCGCACCAGATGATGCTGTCTCTTAAAACATTTTGATTTTTATCCACCAACACTAATCCATGCATTTGGTACGAAATCCCGATGGCGGCAATATCTTTCGGGTCAAATTTTTTGGAAGTAATCAATTTTTGTATTGCCTGAAGCGTTTGTTCCCACCACATTTCAGGCGATTGCTCAGCCCAGCCCGATTGCAATGAAGTAATTGGGTTTTCTGTTTCTGGGCATTGTGCAACAGCTACCGGCTTTTGCGTATCCGCGTCAACAAGCGTTGCTTTTATAAATGATGTTCCAATATCAATTCCTAATAATAACATTCTTATATGGTTTAAATTTTTTTCTTAATTGCCTGCTAAATAATTGTTTCGCAGTAAAGCAACCTGCCCACCGGTAGGTACACAAATATTATTGAATTATAATTTGCGCTTCAGCCGGCTTGGCAGCGCCCAAATCTTCACTTCTTTGTGAAGGCAAAGAACCACCGATGCTTACCTTTATTTCACCGGAATTCAAAACACTTTTGCCATCTTCATTTACCAATTTCATCATGTCTGGGGTAATAGTAAATCGTACTTTTTGTGAAGCACCGGGCAAAAGTGTAATTCTTTTAAACGCTTTTAGCGCATACAAAGGGATATCCTGGCCACTTTGATGGGTAAGGTATAATTGCACTACTTCATCACTTTTCATTTTGCCCTTATTGGTTACTGTTACTTCAGCGGCAACAGTTTCATTCTTTTTGATTTTTGATTTTGACAATTTCAGGCTGCTGTAATTAAAATTCGTATAGCTTAATCCAAAGCCGAAAGGATAAAGTGGCTCGCCTTTGAAGTAACGGTAAGTCCTGTTTTGCATCGAATAATCATCAAAAGGAGGAAGGTCTGCATCGCTTTTATAAAATGTGACAGGTAATTTTCCCGAAGGGCTGTAATCGCCAAACAGAATATCAGCAACGGCCGTACCGGCTGCTTCTCCGCCATACCATGCATTTAAGATTGCAGGAATATTTTGCTGTTCCCATGGAATAGCCAAGGCACTTCCCGTCATCATAACAAATATAATTGGCTTGCCGGTCGTTTTTAAAGCTTTCAAAAAATCAGTTTGCACAACAGGTAAATTAATACTCGTTCTGTCGCCACCGCTAAAGCCTGGAGTATGCACTTTCATCTCTTCACCTTCGAGCCGCGGCGAAATTCCGCCGACATAAATAATAACATCCGCATCTTTAATGCTGTCAATCAATTTTGAAAAATCCTGTGGTTCGGTTGAAACGAATTCTGTAGCTTTTGAATAAAAAATATCCGCATTCGGCAATTTATCTTTTATTGCCTGCAAAACCGTTGTAACGACCGAAGGCTTTCCGTTATAATTGCCTAATTGCGTATTGGCATTATCAGCATTAGGGCCTAATACTGCAATATGTTTGATGCTTTTATTGAGAGGCAACAAATTATTTTTTTGACCTGAAGCCTGAGCATTGCGCAGCAAAACCATAGACTCTCTTGCCATCTTCAATGCAAGATCTTTATGCGGCTGGCTTTCCAAATTGGTTATGGGAATTTGCGCATATTTTACCATGCTAACCGGGTCAAACATGCCCAACCTTAAGCGAATAGTAAATAATCTTTTTAGAGAAACATCAATATCTTTTTCTGTTATTTTTCCATCTTTTACAGCCTGTATCAAGGTTTTGTAGGTATGATTTCCACATTCTACATCGGTGCCGTGCAAAACGGCATCAGTAGCTGAACTTTCTGCGTCTGGAAACAATTTATGTGTTTTGTAAAAATCATCAATAGCGCCACAATCTGAGGTTACATAACCTTTAAAATTCCATTTATTGCGCAGAATATCTACCATTAATTTATCGCTTCCACAGCAAGGCTGCCCCTGGTAGGCATTATAAGCGCACATAACGCCGGCCACTTTTGCATTCACCACCAATTGTTTGAAAGCAGGAAGGTAAGTGGCCCAAAGATCGTGGTTGCTTACATTTACATCAAATGTGTGGCGCGAAGATTCGGGACCGCTGTGAATGGCATAATGTTTAGCACAGGCAGCAGCTTTTAGATACTTTGGATCATTTCCCTGTAAACCTTCCACAAATGCAGTTCCTATGCTTGCAGTAAGAAAGGGATCTTCGCCATAGGTTTCCTGGCCGCGGCCCCATCTCGGATCCCTGAAGATATTGATGTTGGGCGTCCAATAGGTAAGGCCGGTGTATCGGCTGTAGTCTTTTTTTCGGAGGCTTTCATTATGAATGGCTCTTCCCTCATCCGAAGTGAAGCCGCCCATTTGTTTCATTGCTTTCACATCAAAAGTAGCTGCCATTCCTATGGCCTGTGGATAGGAAGTGGTTGGATATTTGGTTCGCGCTACACCATGCAAACTTTCGTTCCACCAGTCGTAGGGAGGAATTCCCAAACGTTCAATTGCAGGAGTAGAATTGAGCATCTGGTTCACTTTTTCTTCCAGCGTCAATCTTGAAACCAAATCATTAACCCTCGCGTTTATCGATAAGGCCGGATTTTGAAATGGATAATCAAATTTTTTCTGAGAAAATGCTGAAATATCAACAGATAAAAAAATCAGCAGGTATAAAATAGCTTTCTTCATTATTTATTCTTTTACTGCTTAAAAATGATCGTTTTATCCCGCCACTCCTAACGGCGAGAAGTAAACGAAAACTGAGATAACAATAGCCACGACAATCAAGGATAGAATTACATCCCATTTATTCCAGCTTGCACGGCTCGCAGCCCTGTCTTCAGCAACCGTAGTTGCAAAAGTCAATCCTCTTATTTGTTCTTCATCAGGCTTAGGTGTAAGTAAACTAACAACAACCATCAGCGCTATTGAAAAAAGAAATAACAAAATGCAGAAATAAAGAAAATTAATAGTAGCAAATGAATGCAGAATGCCCGTTAAATCGTTTTGGAATAATTCTAAGGTCAATTTTATAATTCCCAAAATAAACCCGACTACCATGCCGGTGAGTGCGCCGGTTCCATTAATCCGTTTAAAGAAAACACCCAATAAAAAAACCGCCGCAATCGGGGGCGCTAAGTAAGATTGTACGCTTTGAAGATATTGATACAAAGTACCCGAAATTCTACTCATCAACGGAATCCACGCCATACCGAGCAGTACCACTACTCCTGTGGCGATTCTACCAACTTTCACGAGTTCTTTGCCGTTTGCCTCGGGTTTCATTTTTTGGTAGATATCCATTGTAAACAAAGTGGAACAAGCATTATAAACAGACGCCAGGGAACTCATAAGCGCTGCCAGTAAGCCTCCGGCCAGTAATCCGCGAAGACCGACCGGCATTAATGCTTTTACCAACGTTGGAAAAGCTTCGTCATTCACTTCTAAATTCAGTTTACCCTGTGCATGAAGCGCCGCTGCAATTAATCCGGGAACCAGGAAAATGAAAAAGGGAAGTAATTTTAAATAAGCCGCGAATATGGTGCCTCTTCTTGCCTGCCTTTCATCGCGGCCCGCGAGGCATCGTTGTACAATATGCTGGTCGGTACACCAATACCAAATTCCGACTATGGGCGCGGCGAAAGTGATGCCCAGCCATGGAAAATCCGGATCGCTCAAAGGAGGAAACATATTCAGCTTTTCTTTTGGAACAGAATTCATAAGTCCGCTCCATCCTCCCACTTTATCCAAACCAATAAATAATAACACCGCAGAGCCTAACAATAATACAAATGCCTGGATAGCCTCCGTGTACATTACTGTATGCAAGCCGCCAAGTATGGTGTAAATACCGGTTATAACAACAAGAATAATGGCGCCTGTCCAAAAATCAACACCAAGAAAAGAATTAAAAACCAGGGCCCCTGCAAAAATCGTAACCGATGCTTTCGCAATTACATAGCTCAGAAGCTGGATAATAGAAAGCAACCGCCGCGACTGAGCATTGAATCGTCTCTCTAAAAATTCAGGCATTGTATATACCATACTTCGCATATAAAATGGCACAAACACCCAGCCCAATACTAACACTACCCATGAATGCATTTCATAATGTCCCATTACGAGGCCGGAAGTAGCGCCAGTGCCGGCGAGGCCAACAATATGTTCAGACCCCACGTTAGAAGCAAGAATGGAAGCCCCGATAACCCACCATCCGAGGTTACGGTTGGCCAAAAAATAATCAGAAGGGGTTCCTCTTTTTTTTCTGATGGACCAAACAGAAACGCCCCCGATAATTACCAGGTAAAGGATTACAAAAAGTATATCAATCGTTCCAAGGAAGTGCATAAAATGATTTTAGTTTTGACTAATGGTTAAAGAAAACCAGGAAGATTCTCTCAGTTATTATTTTCTAAAATTCCTGATTAAACCTTCCTGGTTAGGAATTGATAAATTTAAATGAAACGGTTAATTATGTTTTCAAAATATTCCTGTTTCCCGCTGATGGTTTCCGGTTCTCCATTTTTAGCAGCAAGATTTCTCAAATCTTCGAGAGTCAACTTTCCTTCTTCAAAAGCTTTTCCATTGCCTTTGTCAAAAGAGCCATAACGATCTTCGCGCAGTTTTTTATAATCGGACTTTTTGAGAATAGTATCTGCTGTGATTAAGGCTCTTGCAAATGCGTCCATACCGCCGATATGTGCATAAAAAAGGTCCGCCGGATCAGTTGAGTTTCTACGGATTTTTGCATCGAAATTGATGCCGCCGCCCTGGAATCCACCGGATTCAAGAATTATCAGCATAGCTTCTGTTAGTTCATTAATATTATTGGGGAACTGATCGGTATCCCAGCCATTTTGGTAATCGCCGCGGTTGGCATCCATACTGCCCAGGAGACCTGCATCAGCAGCTACCTGCAATTCGTGCGTAAAGGTATGACCGGCCAGTGTTGCGTGATTCACTTCAATATTTAATTTGAAATCCTCCATCAGATCATACTGGCGCAAGAAGCTGATTACTGTCGCTGCATCATAATCGTATTGATGTTTAGTGGGTTCGCAGGGCTTGGGTTCAATAAAAAATGTTCCTTTAAAACCATTTTTGCGGGCATAATCTTTTGCTGTATGCAAAAATTTAGCAAGATGCTCCTGCTCTCTTTTCATATTCGTATTCAGGAGAGTCATATATCCTTCTCTTCCGCCCCAAAACACGTAATTTTCTCCTCCCAGTTCGATGGTTGCATCCAGTGCGGCTTTCACCTGCGCAGCCGCATGCGTAAGCACGTTAAAGTCGGGATTGGTGGAGGCGCCGTTCATGTATCTTTTGTGAGAAAAAAGGTTAGCCGTGCCCCACAATAATTTTACACCGCTTTCCTGTTGCTTCTGTTTTGCATAAGCAGTTATGGCCTTTAATCTTTTTTCATTTTCAACCACGTCGTTAGAATAATCCACCAGGTCCAGATCATGAAAGCAATAATAAGGCATTCCCATCTTCGTAATAAATTCAAACGCGGCATCCATTTTATCTTTTGCCCTCTTTACGGCGTCCTCTTTCTCATTCCACTGGAAAACATGAGTGCCTTCGCCAAAAGGATCCGAACCATTATTTCCGAACGAATGCCAATAAGCACAGGCAAATTTGAAAAACTCTTTCATGGTTTTTCCACCGATTTTTTTATTTTCATCATACCAACGAAAAGCTAAAGGATTATCGCTTTTAAGACCTTCGTATTTGATTTGCGGAATTTTTTTGAAAAATTCTTTTTTTCCTGAAATAACTGACATTTTTAATTGTTTTTTATAGTTAATATGTATTCTTGATTTACATCCAAATTTCTATTTGTATCATTATCGCCTTTATTCGTTTAAGCATTAATGGGCATGGTGTGTTTTGTTGAAATCAAACCGGGATAATTTGAAAACACTAAAAGTACTATCCCCTTCTTTAATTTTAATATTTTTATCGGGCTCAACATTTTTAAACTTCCGAACTTCTCCCGTTACCGGCCAGGTGATTTCTATTGTATCAATTAAGGTGGCACTGCCAATGCCGATATGCTGCTTTAAGGGATTGGCGCCAAAGCTTCCGCCTGAATTGACCTCTCTAAAGACGGACCGGGGTGTATTATTTTCCTTAAAAGTAACTTTTATTCTTGCACCAATGGCCGCCCGGTTACTAACATGCCCTTCTAACAAAACATTGATCCAATGATTGCTATTGTTTTCGCCCGGATTCAGGTACAGTGAATTTTCATAAGCATCCCCCACATAAGCGCCACCCATTTTAATATAAATATCTTCATTGCCATCATTATCCAGATCCACAAATGAAACCTCGTGGCCCTTTTGAATGTTTCCTACCCGCGCTGAAGTAGTGATGTCCAAAAAATTTGTACCATTTATATTTTTAAACAGTTTATTGGGCACCGCTGATTTGAAAGACGGGTTGCCGGTGCCAAGATAAAAATCAAGAAATCCGTCATTATCAATATCGCCATAGTTTGACCCCATTGCGAATGCAACTTTATTAAGCCCGACTTTTGCCGATACTTCCTCAAAAGTACCATCATGCTTGTTTCTGAATAAAAAAACTTTGCCTGCATTATTCACCGGTGCATTCACGGCCTCTGCTGCGGCATACATTGCCAGCGAGCCATTAAATTCATAACCACAAACCAAAATGTCTAACCAGCCATCATTATCATAATCCCAAAACCATGTTGGGAAAGATCGGGATTTATTTAAATTTAAGCCTGCTTCTTTGCTTGCGTTTTCAAACTTTAATGCGCCGTCTTTTGCAGACTTGTTTTTTAATAATATTTTTCTTCCGTTAAGGGTAGAAATGAAAATATCAGGTAATCCGTCGTTATTATAATCACCTGAGGTAACACCTTTTACATATTCAACAATACCGGCCCCTGCCTGAGCTGCGACTTCAGAAAAAGTACCGTTTTTGTTGTTGATGTATAATTCACACGGGTTAGCTTTTCCGCCAGGAGATGTTTCGTTCCCTATAAAGACATCGAGCCAGCCATCATTATTAAAATCAGCCCAGGTAGCGGCTTGCGTGGGATGGAAGGACAGCAATCCTGCTTCTTTGGTGACATCTGTAAAAGTACCATTGCCATTATTTCTCAGCAAGGAGTTTGGCATATTTCCAAACCGGCCCTGCCAGCCGCCTCGTAACACAAAAATATCTTTCCAGCTGTCGTTATTATAATCGGTTTGCATCATGCAAAGGCCTCCCGTTAATGAACTTAGCCCTGTAGAATCTGTTATATCTGTAAACGCTCCATTTCTATTATTTCTGTAAAAATGCATTGGTTCCTCAAGCGACCAACTGCTGATTACAATATCCGGGTAGCCATCATTATTAAAATCGTCTACTATATTTCCGCCGGCCTGGCATTTAAAATTTAAGCCTACGTTGGCCGCAACGTCAGTAAACGGCTTAATGATATGCATCGAATCATCATTTTCCACCTTCAAAAGATATTGGGCAGGAACATTTTGCGGATAGCCGCCTGTAGTCATGTAAGCAATATTCAAAAGCCACCGGGATTCGAGGTCACCGGGATTATCCAATAACAAATCCTGGTAAATTTCAATGGCTTTTTGTGAAGCGGACTTATCGTGATGAACACCTTCTTTTGAAATGGGATAAATACAGGATTGAGCATTGTGCATGTTTATACAATTCATTCGCTCGCCCAATCTCAGATAGGAGATGGCCAATTCTTTCAAAAATGACTGGCGCTGCACAAGATCGCCTTGCGTTTTTTGTAAAAGTTTTTGATAAATATCAATCGCTTTTTGTTCTTCACCTAATTCCAGCAAAGCATGGGCTTTGCGCGTCAGCACTTCCGTTTTCAAATTTTCATCCGAAGAATTTTGAATTACGGAGTCTGCATATTGTACCACGGCCTCCGGCGAGAATGGATTTTCCGGGCTGTAGAAAGCAATTTTGGATTCTTTTAAAAGATCTACCATATACTGGTTAGGAGATTTTTTTTCCTTGCAGGAAGCTGATAGAAAGGGAACGCCAAAAATGAAAGCCATACACCAAAAAGACAAACCTGCCTTATTTATTCTTTCACTGTAACAATTTATAATATGAATTGCTGGCATCGGTTTAAAGCGGCAGAGATTACTATATGGGAAGTGCTAAAATATTTAAATAATAAAAAATATCCTTATTTATTGCTTTACTGTAATAAAAAGATAGAGGCTTTGAGCAGCCTCTATCTTTTTAAAAACTACCTTTTCGTAATTATTTTATCAATGGATTGGCTGAAGTTTCGCTTGCCGGAATCGGTAACATATCCACCTGACCAGGTTTGGGGTCAGGCATAATAGATGGATAGTAGCCTTTTTTTCTCCATCTTAAAATGTCGATATTATTTACTTCTTCACCGCATAATTCAACGGCTCTTTCGTGCATCACTGCTTTGATAGCTTGTTCTTTTGACGTTAAGGTTACCGCTGGCATATTTACACCAGGCCTTGCCCTCACTTCATTTATATATTTTGCGGCATCTGCCGGAGTGCCTACTTCTGCTTCGCACTCTGCCAGCATAAGCAATACATCTGAATAGCGTATCAAACGGTGGTTCAGCCCATCAGGATGGAATCCATCATCGGTCCAGTCCAGTATTGAATATTTACGATACACTCTTTTTTTGTCTACTCCGTTACGATTGCTTTGCGCCACATTCATTCCGATTTCGGTAAGCGCCACGCCCGGCTTAGTGCCCTCAAACGTCATAATTTTATCGCCTGATTCAAAGAAAGTTAATTTGTATCGCGGATCATTGGGCTCAAACTCGTTAAGTATCCGATCAGAAGGAACAACATTTCCCCAAACAATACCATACTCCTGGCTGCGCATTTCACTGGCATCGGCTGTGGCGCCTTCACCAGTGTAACCCCAGTTAAAATTATTATCGCCTTTATCTACAAAAACCACTTCAAATACGGATTCTGAATTAAACTCATGCCCTGAAGCAATATCCGCAGTGCCCAGCTTTACGTCGCCATCAAAATTATGCAGGAAAGGCACTAAGGAATATTTGCCATAATCCTGCAGAAGGGCTGTTTTGGCAGCAGCATAATCGCCATTCTGCATTTGCACCCTGCCCAACAAAGCGTAAGCGGCTCCTTTGGTAGCGCGCCCAAGCTGGGATTGTGTAAGAGGTAGTTTTGAAATGGCATCAGTCAGGTCGCTGATTATAAGAGTGTACACATCGGCCACGGGCGATTTGGCCTTGTAGCCGGCGGCTGTAGTTACAGGCTCGGTATATAGCGGCACGTCGCCCCACATGGAAGCCAGTTCAAAATAAGCCCATGCACGTAAAAATTCTGCTTCACCCACAGTAACATCCCTGAGAGCGACATTATCTTTTACGTCGGGAGCCTTTTGAATTACAAGATTCGCCCTGTTGATCATTTGATAACAACCGTTCCAAACACTGGTCATTACGGAGTTAGAAGGTGCGGGCGAAGGTTGCTTCAGCAGTTCAGCCCTGGGAGCTTCAAGTTGTGAACCGCCGGGAGCCGTTTCACTTCCCCTCATGTCGTGGGTAAAAAACCATTCACGTCCAAGAAGGTTGCCCGAACGCATGCTTGAATAGACCGCGTTTACGCCATTTTGAAGTTCGGCAGCGGTTTTAAAATAGCTTTCTGTAGTGGGATTATTTTTATCCAGCACGTTGAGCCTTTTGTTACATGCAACAACAACTGCTGTAACCAGGACAACGGCAATAACCCCTATTTTAATATTTCGATTCATAATATCAGGTTTTATAAACATTTTGAATTTTTTTCATTTAAAAATTTAGGTTAATACCTACCTGGTAAGCTTTCGGTTGCGGATAAACCGCGTAGTCAATTCCATTAGTTAATGACGTGTTTGGTGTTCTGTTGCCTACTTCCGGATCAAAGCCTGTATAATTAGTAATTGTCAGGATGTTTTGAGCGGATACATAAATTCTGAAGCCATTTACCACTCCCTTAGTCAGTGTTTGCAGTGATTTTTCCGGAACGGAATAACTTAGCATTATATTTTTTAACCTTAAATAAGAACCATCTTCTATGAACCGGGTGGATGGCCTTGCATTTTGGTTAGGATCAGCAGAAATAGCACGTGGAATCTTAGTGTTTGTATTTGTAGGTGTCCATGCATTTAACACCTGGGTACCCGCATTGAAGAACCGAATCATGCCTTCAGTTGCAGTACGGGTTGCATTGTATATTTTATTGCCCTGCACTCCCTGGAAAAAGACATTTAATCCGAAATTTTTGTAGGTAGCCCCCAGGCTTAAAGAATAGGTAAATTTAGGAATGAAGCTTCCCAGGAATGTGCGGTCGTTATTATCAATTACTCCATTGCCGTCCAGGTCTTTAAACTTAAGGTCGCCGGGACCGGTACCACCTGTTTGCGTAGCATGCTTTTTAATGTCTGCTGAGTCCTGGAAAATACCTTCTACAACCCATCCATAAAAAGATTGAATCGCATGGCCAACTGCAGTATTGGTTGGATTGATACCCTCTGTGAAATCCGCATCAGAGCCAGATTCTATATTGGTAACCCCTTCAGCTAAACGAAGCACTTTATTGGTAATCATGCTAAAGTTTCCGCTTGCATTCCATTGAAAATCGCCTACGCGGTCATTATAGCCCAGTTGTAATTCAAATCCATTGTTTTTCATACTTCCTACATTCTGAGGAACTGTAGTGCCTATAAATCCCATACTCGGAGGTAAAGGCACACCCAAAATCAGGTTGTCAGTTTGACGCTGAAAATACTCTGCAGAAAGGGTAAAGGCGTTTCTTAAAATGCCCAAATCAAGGCCTATATTCAGTTGCTTGGTGGTTTCCCATTCAAGGTCTTTATTCCCAAGCGACTGGATCGAGGAGGCCGGGCCACTGGTTAATGCGTTATTAAAAGGATAGTAGGCGCTATTGGAACTCACATTTACGAGCCATGGAGTATTTCCAAGAACAGCGCCATTCAAACCTGTAATTCCATACCCAGCCCTTATTTTTAATTCCGAAATCTTTGTCTGGTTTTTCATGAAATTTTCCTGGTCAATTCTCCAGCCGATAGAACCTGAAGGAAAAGTAGCCCATTTTTTACCGGGGGCCCAAACAGAAAGCCCATCTCTTCTGATGGCGCCACTTACCAGATACTTCCCCTGGTAATCATAATTTACACGGCCTACATAGGAAACAAGTGAGTTTTCACCCACTAAGGTTTGAGCCGACACATTAGATGCATTATTTAATGTTTTTAACTCATTGGAAGCCTGGTTGCCGCTTGCATTTTCGTTCTTCGATTTTTGGCCCTGGTATTCATAAACTGCTATCGCATTGACATGATGGTTGCCAAATTGTTTGTCGAATGTAAGTTGCTGGGTATATAATTGAACAGTAGAAATTGACCTGTTATTGGTAATGGTTGCCTGTATGGCGCTGGAGCCGGCGATGGTTCCGCTGTCGTTAAAGATAGGAGAGAACCGGTAATCTAAGCCGTTTGCATAATCAATGCCATAAGTGGAACGGAATCTTAACCAATCTGCGAGTTTTACTTCAATATAGGCGGTTCCAAATATTTTCAGCGTTTTTCTGCTTCCGGGATTTTTAATTACCGCGTCTTCTATCGGATTGGTAGGATCACCTCCGTCCAGCACAGAATTCACTCCCCTGAATCCATCGCTCGTTGTTGGGTCGTACACCGGCATATAAGGCATCATCCTGATAACATTCAGCAGGTTTGACCGGCTGCCTGTTTCGTTATTATCGTAAGCCTGATCCCCAAAAGCGGTATAAAGATTTTCGCCAAAACTAAACACATTGCTTATCTTATGCTCTGAATTTATCCGGAAATTATACCTTTTAAATCCCACGGAAGGTGTAGTTCCATCCTGGTCCATGTAACCTGCTGAGGCATAAAACCTTGAAACTTCATTCCCGCCACTAAGCCCGATATTAGTTTGAGTCATTGCTCCCTGTTTAAAATATTCGTCCTGCCAGTCAGTAATATTGTTACCATAAGTTGTGTTTGCGCCCTGGTATATCGGTGTGCTTGCCCATGGTTCCTGGCGTCTTGGCACTTTTTCACCACGGTAGGCAATTGCATATTGGTCAAATTGTGATGGATTGAGAAGGCTTATTCTTTTGGTAATATCCTGTATTCCATAATAAGAATCAAGGCTTATATGCATTTTGTTATCCCTGCTGCCTTTTTTAGTTGTAATCATGATTACTCCATTCGTGGCTCTCGAACCATAAATGGCGGCTGCTGAGGCATCTTTCAAAACGTCAACGGATTGAATGTCTCTTGTATCAAAAAGGGATAAATCGCCGGTTGGAAAGCCATCAATTACATACAACGGGTTAGAGGCATAAGATATAGAACTAATACCCCTGATACGAACAAGTGGGGACGTTCCGGGGCTTCCGTTATTGGTGACCGTTAGCCCTGGCACGCGTCCCTGCAAGGCCTGTTGCACACTCGGCACAGGAAGTTCTGTTATGGTTTTCCCGCTTACGGTTGAGATGGCGCCGGTTACTTCGGTTCGTTTTTGAGTACCATATCCCACTACTACCACTGCACTCAATTCAGAATTGGTAGCAGTAAGCGCGATTGAAATGTTTTTTTCATTGCCGAGGGTAACTTCTTTGGAAATATATCCCAAAGAGCTAACCGATAGTACATTGCCCGGTGAGGCACTAATAGAAAACATGCCATTTTGGTCTGTGACGGTACCCCGTGTTGTTCCTTTAATGGTTACAGAGGCAGCCTGAATAGATTTGCCGGATTCATCCGTAACAGTGCCTGTGACTGTCTGAGCCCGGGTTTCGGTTTGAAATCCTACGCATAAAAGGATTAGGAGCACAGCGAAAAAGTTTTTCCCTGCTGTTGAGATTAACTTTCCGGCCTGGCGATTTACGTTTCTAATTGTCATAAGAAAAGTTTGTTTAAGTATTTAAAGCTAAAATTCCATTCGTGGCTGATCATGGCTATATAAATTTCCCCCATGAAACTTTTAGATTACTAAAAATCTACATTAAATGAAACCGATAACAAAATTTGAAGGCTAAATAGTAAAATTTCCATACCAAATCAAGCAAAATCAAACAATACCTATTTTCTAATCAAGCATTCATAAAACAAGTAATCTTTATGCAAAATAGGAATTATTTTCAATAAAGCAACCGATTGCATAATTTTTTTTTTGAAGTTGTTTTACATTTGCTATCCAAACCCCACAAAATTTGAAACCTGAAAAAGAAGTAACCATTTACGATATTGCGAAGAAGTTAAACATTTCGCCTACTACCGTTAGCCGTGCGCTCAATGAAAAAACTGTTGTTAACAGCAACACGCGGAAGAAGGTGCTGAATCTTGCTGAAAGCCTTGGCTACAGGCACAATTTGTTTGCCAGCAGCTTAAGATTGCGGAAAACTAATACTATCGGAGTAATACTTCATGAGCTGAACAGCTATTTTATCACATCTGTGCTGGCTGGCATTGAAAAAATTGTTACAGCAGAAAAATATAACCTAATCATTGCCCACTCCGCAGAAAATGCTGAAATAGAAATTGCCAATGCCAGTAACCTTTTTCATAAAAGAGTGGATGGCGTGATTGCTTCGCTCTCTTTTGATACGAAGGATTTATCGCATTTTAAACAGTTTCAGGATAAAAAAATTCCAACTGTGTTTTTTGATCGTGTTTTTGAAAATAGTGAAGGAGCAAAAATAATTATCAATAATTTCCAGGCGGGCTATGATGCCACGGCCCATCTTATTGATCAGGGATGCAAACGTATTGCGCTCATAACTTCAAACCTCAAAAGAAATGTTTATTCGGAAAGGATGCGGGGTTATAAACAAGCTCTGTTAGACAATAAAATGAAAGTTGATGATAAGCTTGTTATCGTTGACGGACTGAAGGAAGAAGACGCAATCAGGTCTTCCAACCGCGTTTTAGCTATGAAACCTATGCCTGATGGCATTTTTATTACCAATGATTTTTGTGCATCCATTGTAATGCAAACGCTGAAAGAAAAAGGCCTGCGCGTGCCCCAGGATGTAGCCATAGTGGGTTTTAACAATGATATCATCGGCAAAGTGGTAAGCCCTAAGCTGACTACCGTTGATTACCCGGGCTTTGAAATGGGCAAAATTGCAGCCCGAACATTGATTGATCATTTGAAAGGTTTATGGAACATGAATGTAACCAGCACTATGGTCATTAAATCTGAACTCATAATCAGAGAATCATCCTTAAAAAAAGGGAAAAAGCCGTAAGACGGCTTTCGCTTATTTCGCGTCAAAAACAAAAATCAGGATTATTTGTTTGTTTACTCACCAAAATTTTATTGAATCGATTCTGTCAGTTTTGCGCAAGCTATCTTTAAGGCTACCAACATTTAAAAATCCGCAATGAATCATCATTAACCGCGACAAGAATTAATTTTTCCTTCTTATTGTTTGAAATTATCTTCATATCCTTTACATCGCCATCTATTTTGAAACCAATTATTGAAGGAGAAATGAATTGAAATTCTTTATTGGTTTTTCCCTTCAGGAAGCAACCATAAAAAGCATCATATCGGCCCACTGCTACATCATTTTGATATTCATTTCCCGCCAGCAAAATATCTTTAATCCCATCGCCATCCATGTCTGCACAAACAATCGCGTTCACCGGCGCAAACTGAGCTTCCATCGGGAGTACATGCATTTCAAATTTCCCATTGCCTTTATTTTCCAGCCAGCAACTACGGGTTTCATCACAAGTTAAAATCTGCAAATTTTTGCTGTCTGTAAAAATTTCATCCGGCGTTGCTTTTGCATAATCTTTGTTCGAGGAAAATTTCTTTTTTACTGCAGGAATATTGGCAGCAAGTTTCTCAAGACTTATGGATGGATATAATTTTCTATCCCCATTTTCATCTTTGATATAATAAAATAAAACGGGGTCAATTTTTCCATTATTATCAATATCATCTGCATATAATTTCATGGGATATTTTGCAGAAGCATTGTAATTATTATTCAATCCTAAATTTCCTGCAATAAAATCCACATCGCCATCATCATCTACATCGGTTGCGATAAGACATCGCCATAAACCATTCATATTCTGCAAACCAGTAGATGAAGTAATTTCTGAAAATTTTGTTCCGTTATTTTTAAAAAAACGTATCGGCATATATTCTCCTGCAATCACTAAATCCGGATGTTTGTCATTGTCAAAATCCACCCATTGCGCAGCCGTAATCATTCCGGCTTTCGACAATTCAGGACAAACTTTATTGGTAACATCTGTAAAAATTCCTTTGTTGTTTTGCAACAAAAAACTTTGCGGAGACAAAGGAAATTTTTTCGACACGCGGCCACCAATAAAAATATCCGTTTGTCCATCACCGTTATAGTCGGCTACTGCCACGCAACCTGCAATAGTTCTGACATTTGCGGGAATAGCATTTGGACTTAAAGTAAAATCGCCCCTGCCGTCATTCAGGTATAAGCGCGGCTGATAATATTGCGAAGTATCGTTGAATCGCATATCGCCATAAGTAACTAATAAATCCAAATCGCCATCTCCATCCGCATCAAATAACGCGCTGCCTTCGTCTTCTTCAAAAGGCGAACCGATGGTGAAATTTTTTCCTGAAAAATTTCCATTATTTTCCTGCGTAAAAATCTTTGGTAAAGAATTAAATCCTGCACCTACATAAAAATCAGTTTTGCCATCATTATTGATATCGCCTGTTGAGATGAACGGACCTGACTGCGAATATTTTTGTGGCAACAAAGGCTGCTCTTCAAAATCATTAAACGGAACTTCAATATGTTTGTACAGGGCGTTTATAGAATCCGTAACATCATGAAAAATTTGTTGATTGATATTGGACATAGAAGGCCGCCAATTTTCTATTGCGTTTTTTTGAAACAAAATGTATGTTGAATCTGAATTGAGATTTTGCAAAATTTGTTTCTTATCATTTGGCCAGACAACAACAACGGAATCAATTATTTTATTTTTTCCGGTTCCAAATAAAAGTTTTGTATCAACAGAAGATAAATAACCGCGCACCGGATATTCTTCCTGCACTTGTTTTGCGCCATTCGAATAGACAAATATTTTTGTGCCAAAGCCTTTTGTATTTAAGCTATAGCCGTTTAGTATAAAACCTATGCTATGGTTGGTTTTTGGCTTGCCGGGTTTATTTTCATTGTTGATTAAAATGAATGCTTTTTGATTGATATTATTGACTACCAAATCAATGTCGCCATCATTATCGAGGTCAACATAAGCAGCGCCCGTAGATAAAGATTTTTCTTTAATGCCTGAAGAATCAGTGATGTTGGAAAAAGTGTAATTGCCATTATTGAGATACATATAATTTGGCAATTCTACATTGCCAAGCGACGCCATTTTATCATTGAGCATTTTTTTTGATTCTTCTTCTGATGCTGCATTGCGCGCGGTTTTGCTAAAGTCGATAAAATCAGCATTGATAAAATCCCTGCCGATGCCGTTGGTAATATGCAAATCTTTAAAACCATCATTATTAAAATCAGCAAACAAAATGCTCCAGCTCCAGTCTGTTTCGCTGATACCGGCGAGCTGCCCTATCTCGCTAAAAAAAGGGATAGAAGTATCGCCGCTATAATAATTGCCATTATTTAATTGCAAAACATTTCGCGAAAACTCCGGTGAATAACCCATATTTCTTTCCTGCTGATACCTGTCGTAATTCATGAAAGAATAGATTTGTTTTTTACGGAAATTATCTTCCGGCATCATATCTACTGTTGCAAAATCAATGTTTCCGTCATTGTTCATGTCCGCTGCATCAATGCCCATGCTGCTGTAGCTCTGGTGTTTTGTCGAACGGTCAAGCATATTCGAAAATGTGCCGTTCTTATTGTTCAGCCAAAAATCATCATTGGAAACAAAATCATTGCTCACATAAATATCAGGCCAGCCATCCATATTAAAATCCGAGACAGAAACACCTAAACCATAACCATCTTCTTTGATACCGGCTTCCTTTGAAACCTCTGTAAACACAGGATGTTTCAATCCAATTTTGTTCCCATCATTTCTATACAACTTATCGTTAGCGGGTGAATTTCCCGAAAGGTTTTTTGGAAAAAGATAGTTGGCAGAATAGGAAGCATTCAACATGTAATTGCACAAGTACATATCGAGGTCGCCATCTTTGTCATAATCAAAAAAAACCGCCTGTGTGGAATAGCTCGTATCAGCGAGGCCATATTCTGCAGCTTCTTCTTTGAAGGTATTATTGTGTTGATTGATGAACAACAAATTGTGCGAACGCCTGCCTGATGAGTCTCCGTATGTGCAGAGATATATATCATCATATCCATCGTTATTGATATCGACTATACTAACGCCGGAAATCCAGTCAGTGGTTGTAAGCCCTGCGGATTTTGTAATATCTTCAAATTGATTATTTCCTTTATTTAAATACAACCTGCTGCTGACCTGGTTTCCGCAAAAGAAAATATCTTTTAGTCCATCATTGTTTACATCAAGAATGCCAACGCCGCCACCCATGTAGCCAAACTCGTTCAGCGCACCGCCTTTTAATTTTGTTTCATCGATATTATTCGAAAAATCAACGCCCGATTCTTTTGCAGATAGAAAATAGAACAGTTGATTTTTATTTTTCTCTTTACATCCAAATGCGATGAAACAAATGCAGTAAACCAACAAATAAACAAGATTTTTATTTTGCATAATTGTGTAATTAGAAAATATTTTCTAATTTTTAATGCGATCGCCCATCACCCCTGTCATTATAAATCATTTCATCCAGGTTATTCACGGGCCTTTCCAGTTCATATGGAATCGGCATTTTACTGAATTGCTGAAAATACAAGGTGCACGCGTCTTTCCATAAAATCGCATTTACGCATTGAATGCGCAGTTTACGCTGCACTTCCATGAAACGCGTGCTGTCCACATACGGTCCAGCTTTGTCCCAAACTTTTTGAAACTCACGAACCTGGTTTACGCCTTCCTCATAATGATAACATAAATCATCCCATAAAGTGCGTCCGTTTTTCATCTTGTAATCCCACGGCAAATGATGAAACCACAACAAATATTTTTCCGGACAGGTAGCTACATTATTGAATTGTGAAGCCAATGGTTCATGATATTGGCTCACGGCGTCACTGCCTTTTGTTGTCCGGTCAAAGCCAATTCCGTCAGCGCCCGCATGATGGTAATAAGGCGGTGTCCACTCTGGTCGCATTCCTTTTGGCGCCCACCAGGGACCAGGGCCATAATGTCCATTGGCAGACATAATGTGATGCAAGCCAAGTGGTGTCATAAAATTTACTGCCGCTTCCCGGCTCTCCATCATCATTTTTTTTACAGGTGCAAGAAAATTTTTATTCCAGTCAGCAGTATAATTTTTATCACCTGATTTTTGAGAAGAATCATTATAAAAAGTAAGCTTTATCCATTCGTCGGCAATCTGTTCACTATTCAAAGTATTATTCCACGCTAATCTTCCGAATGCATACCAATTGGCCTGGTTGAATTGGTGGCCATTCCAATTGGTGTCCAGGCCGACATTGGAAACTCCGGCAATTGCTGTATATTTCTGCGGATAAATACTACCATCTGTGCAACGCGCAACTGTGCTGCCTTTACCCTGTTGATACGTATCACTTTTCAAACATTCTTCCCACATGGTTGATAAAAACACTAGGTAATTTGCATGGCCCAGATATTCCATGGTGATTTGGAATTCCGGCATCACAGAAGTTTTTTTCATTGCACCAAACAAAGGGCTGAATGGTTCGCGTGGCTGAAAATCTATCGGTCCATTTTTTACCTGGATGATTACATTATCCCGAAACTTTCCATCGAGAGGCATAAATTCATCGTAGGCTTGTTTGGCGCGGTCTTCATTATTTGAAGAATATACAAAAGCGCGCCACATCACAATTCCACCATACGGCTTCAATGCATCAGCAAGCATGTTAGCGCCATCTGCGTGGCTGCGTCCATAATTCTGTGGGCCAGGTTGCCCTTCGCTGCTGGCTTTCACAAGAAAGCCGCCGAAATCCGGAATCAAACTATAAATTTCTTTCACTTTTTCTTTCCACCATTCGATTACTTCTTTATCAAGAGGGTCTGCAGTGTTTAATTTTCCCAATGTGGATGGCGATGCAAAGTTTACGGCCAGGTAAACTTTAATTCCATAAGGCCTCAACACATTCGCAATCTCTTTTGTACGATTCAAATAATCAGCGCTCAATATTAATGGCGATGCATTCACATTATCCAGCACAGAAGCATTGATACCAATTGATGCATTGGCACGTGCATATTCCTGCCAAAGTTTTTTATCAGTATTAGTAACCGTGAAAGGGTCATTTTTTCTCCAGAAAATTGAGTTGCCTGCGTAGCCACGTTCTACGGTTCCATTCAGATTATCCCAATGGTCAAGGATGCGCACTTCATAAGAAGGATTAAAAATCTCATTATTTATTGGTTCGCTGGTTTGCTGCCGACGAAGCAACTCATACACACCATATAAAATCCCGGCATCTGTATTGGCCTGCACCGAATTTTTCCCAAGCCGGAAACCATCTTTTTTTAAAGCTTTATCTTTTTTAATAGTGAGCGTAACAGAAGCGTTGTTATCGCCTTGCCATCTATCTAAAAGTTCCTGTTTGGCAATGGATAATGTTGGAGAATTTTGTTTGCAAATGACGTTTACAGGATTTGCTTTTACAGGGCGGAGCCAGAGCTCGTGGCCGTTTTGCGCATTTACAAATACAATTGAAAAAAGAAAAATTATGCTGGCGATTATTGATTTCATTTCAGGAATTTCGTTATTAAATTATTTTTTGTTTATACTCACTTTTATCTGCGTAAATGAA
The DNA here is from genome assembly GCF_003721595.1 of Hanamia caeni. Classification (GTDB taxonomy): domain Bacteria; phylum Bacteroidota; class Bacteroidia; order Chitinophagales; family Chitinophagaceae; genus Ginsengibacter; species Ginsengibacter caeni. The sequence continues at coordinate 222,684 of NZ_RJJR01000008.1, read as the reverse complement.
TGCGGAGGAAAAGTAAATGACAATTTATCCGCGCTTGTTTTTACATCTTTTGTTACCGGAACATACTGATTTCTTTTGTCATAAGCAAAGGGCGCCTTCAGGTCGTCACTGTTAATAATACTGGCTTCTGCTTTGCCGGAAAAATTTGATCCGTTGCTTTCAATATCTGTTGCAATTGCTTTATCCTTATTACGATTTATCACATTAAAAAAAACGGTGTTTGTTTCTTTTGAATAAACCGTAGTTACATCAAGATAAGGAATACCTCTGAATTGCGCGGTACCAAATGTATCGCAGGCAACATAAGTATCTACCGAAGCGCCCAAACAATTATTTGAAAACGCTTTGAATGTATAAAATACCGGCGATTTAAACGTGCCGTTTTTAGGGTCGCTTGAGAGCAACGAAGTAAGCATGGTAAAGTTGGCCATTTTGACTACATCCGCGTGACGAATGAAAGAATTCAAGCATTGTGCAATCGGTAATACCGACATAAAGCTTCTTGCAAAAGCGCCCCATTCATCAACAGAAAGGTAGATGGGATGTTTGAAATTATTTTTTGTTTCGGCAATTTCAATCTGGTTGGCAACAGTTTTTATTTTGTTATCAAAATCCATTGCGCCATCGCCCATATAAGCGTAGTAATTATCGGGCGAACCGCCTTCCCAATAACGATGAATAGAAAGATAACTGATTTTATCGCCAATGCCATTCAAAACAGTTCTGTTCCAATGAAGCCAGTCGCCGGAATAATAAGAAGAACCGGAACCAACAAATTTGATGGTCGGGTCAACAGCAATCATGGCTTTTGCAGCTTCCCTTGCAGTTTCCACATAATTTTCTGCAGTCTTGTGGCCAAGTTCCCACGGCAAGCCATCCACTTCATTTCCCAAATCCCAAATCTTAACACCATAAGGTTGAGGATGGCCATTCTTTGCACGTAAATCTGAATAATAAGTGCCTCCTTTATAATTGCAATATTCAACCAAATAAGCAGCATCTAAAATAGTTCCAAGGCCAAGATTGACGGCTAAAATATTTTCACTGCCGATTGATTTGTTCAATTTCATCCATTCATCCGTACCCACGTGATTGTTGTCAATGCCGCCCCAGGCCAGGTTTATACGCGTGGGGCGCTGGTCCTTAGGGCCGATTCCATCTTTCCAATCATAACCCATTAAAAAGTTTCCACCCGGCCACCGCATATTGGTAATCTTCAATTCTTTCATCGCATCGATGTAATCTTTGCGAAAGCCGTCTGCATCGGCGAGCGGCGAAGACGGGTCGTATAAATTTCCATAAAGCGTGTTGAAATCCACTGAATCCGGCAAGCCCATTCTTCTTCCGTTAAAATGAATCGGCTCCATAAAAACGCCATAAATTTTTGGGTCGATGTCGCTGATCTTTCTGTTAACATCAATTTTGATAGTTGCATTTTGAGCAAACAATGACAAGGGCAAAAACGATAATAGCGTAAAGAATAATTTTTTCATCGTGATTGTTTTTTGTTGTAAAATGATTTTGTTTATTCAAACTTTATCCAATCCACTTCAACATTGGAATTTGTTTTTAGTGAAACAATAAGATTGTGAATTCCGGATTTGAATGACTTTAAAGGCACTTTAAATTCTTTCCAATCAGGTGTTTTCGGAATTTCGATTGTTGCGACCGGAGAATTATTTGCATTGTCCAAATGAATTTCCAAAGCGCCGCCTGTTGATGACATTGCTTTTACAACAACAGACTTTATTTTTTTCGTTCCAAAATCCACTGTGTTATATTGAATCGACGAATTGGCTTTTGTGAAAATCGTTTTCCATCCCTCAAACCTGTTGGTAGTATCAATAAAATCCACGCTTACGCCATCGTTGGATTTAGCACTGTATCTGTCAATTTGAATTTTTGAAGTTGCATGGGTTACACCAATACCGCGTAAAGTCGGAATCACTTTTTTTATCGTTCCGTCTTCATTAAAAAATAAACTGTCAGCCCTTACAGAACGCGCTTTATCAAAGTTTGGAGAAAGGTCGTTATAGTGGTAAAACAAATACCATTGATTTTTAATTTGCGTAATCGATTGATGATTGGTCCAGCAGTCGGGCCTTTCATCCATGATCACGCCGGTAACTTTGAACGGCCCGAGCGGATTGTCGCTAACCGCATATTCCAGTTGTTCTGTTTTGTCGGCAACATGCGGATAGGTCATGTAATATTTACCATTGCGCTCAAATAAAAACGGGCCTTCTTTCAAACCTTTTCCTGTTGGCAAACCCTGCATGATGGCTGGTTTACCATCCAATTCCACCATGTTATCTTTTAATTTCGCTCCATAAATATTTCCTAATGCAAAATATAAATATGCCTGTCCGTTTTTATCAATAAAAACATTGGGATCAATTCCATGAACTCCTTTTATCGGCTCAGCCTGCGGAATAAAAGGCCCGGAAGGTTTATCGGCTATCGCAACTCCAATCGCAAAGCCTCTGCCATAACTTGAATCTTTGGGCGCAGCCGGAAAATAAAAATAATATTTTCCATTTCGTTCAATGCAATCCGGCGCCCACATGCTGTAGGCATCAGGTTTCGTCCAGGGAACTGACGTTTGCGTTACCACGATGCCATCATCTTTCCAATCGGTTAAATTTTTCGACGCAAACACGTGATAGTCTTCCATGCAAAACCAACCGGGACGGCCATGACCGGGCGTTGCCAGAATATCATGCGACGGATATAAATAGACGCTATCGCCAAAAACTCTTGCTGTAGGATCTGCAGAATACATATTGGTGATGAGCGGATTTTGGGCAAATGAATTTGCTGCTAATCCAATTAAACAGGAAAGAAAAAAATACTTTTTTTTAAAATTCATGCTGTTGTTTTTATGAATGATTTCTAAACTCCTTTGAATACAAAATCCTTTTCATCAATATTTGTTCGTTTACTGCAAAAACATTTAGTACCTATTATTGTTTACTTGGCATCCGCCAGCGCACTTGCGGCATTTGCTAAAAAAATATAATCGGCGCAACCGCCCACCGTTACTTCATTCTCGCCCCAGAAAAATGGCCAGTCTTCTTTATTCTCTAAAAAATCAGGCTTGATCAATAAAACACCGGGCACAATTCCACCGGCGATAAAACTGAAGTTTGCGCGATTGTTTCCGTAAGTGATCTTCTTCGATTTTGTTCCGACAGAACTGACAAATGAAATGTTGGAATAAGGATGGCAGCCGAAAATATAATTCAATCCTTTGTACACATATTCCGGCCCGATGATATCCGGATAAAATTTGTCCGCGTAATAATTCGCGGTGGCAAAACTTACTACGTTGCCGCTGCCGCCCCAGCCGCCTTCGGCAATGGGCACGCCGTAAGGATTTTGTTTCGCATAATCATCACAAATCGCTTTATACTTTACCACATACCCGCGCAATTTATTTTTATAATCTTCATCCATAAAAGGAATTGCCTGCAATGCAGTTTTTATCGCGCCTCCGCCATACCTGCTGCCGCTCATATTTTTTAGTGATTGCCAGATGGCTTCTTTAAATACATCGGCATATTGTTTATCGTGTGTGGTGATGTATAACTGCAGCGCCGCATTTATTTTTAATGCACTTCCGAACATTCTTGCAAATCTTGAAGTGTCTTTTTTGGTGATGCTGTCATCTTCATTCCACAATTGTTTTGCATAAAATAAACTTTGTTGCGATAAAGTATCATCGAACCCTTTTAACGCACGGCTTGATGCAGCCAAAGCAGCGGCGGTGTAATAATCAAGGAAAGTTGTTCTTTCGGTGAATGCCCAGCGATCATCCAAAGTGCCGCTGCGATTGCCTTTTACTTCATAAGGTTTTAAAGTTGAATCATACAGCAGGTTGTCGGTTTCATTCACCGCATCGCCCAGGTGATGATATTGATGCAGATGCGGAACAACGATTCCTCTTACAGGATGGCCAATATTTTTTACCTGCGCCACCACATTTAAAGTGCCATGTTGAATCTGTTGCAACAAATCAGGCTTGCCATCGGGGCGATGAATATCGACATAGCGCGTTGCGTAATCCACAAAAGTTTCATCGCGTGTTGGTTTAAATTTTTCCCATGTATCTACCAAAGCCAGCAGCACATTACAATGCGAGCCGGTTTGAATATCAAAATCGCCGGCATCAAACCATCCGCCCATAGCCATGCCGGGAATTCGCTCGAGCGGTTTGTATTTTGTTTGGGTTGACGGCCCCATACTGTAACCATCAAAATGTTGAATATTGGTGGGCGCCTGCAGCGCATCATCGAGGAACGGCGCGCCATGCCATACACGATACGCTTCATTCACTTCCATGTGGTCCATCTGCACCGGGAACCAAACATCCAAAGTGGGATGCCAGGTATTATCGTAGATATTTGAAGCAATGGAAAATGTATTTGTTTTTTGATTGCCGTATTGAATAAAATACAAGCCTGGTTCTTTGACTGAACTGAAATCAAATTTTGCATAATTGTATCGAAAATATCTTCCCCAAACTTTTACATCACCTTTTAATTTCAAAACATTTTTTCCATCGGGCATCACCTGGAAAAGTGATGCAGTTTTTAAAGGTGTATCATTTTTATCCAACTCAATCACGGCAACTTTTTCCTGCGAAGGATTGTAGCCCACTTGAGAAAAACCAATGTTCGGTTTGCGCTTCCAACCGGGAATGGCATTGGGTTCAACATACCATGATAAAACTTTTCCTGTTTTATTTGCAGGCAATAAACTACGGACAATGAACCAACCGTTTTGTGCCAGATTCCGGCCATCAAACAACATCAAATCTTCACCCGCTGTTTCCGAAACAATCTTCACTTTACGTTCGGCGTCCTCCGGAGCCAGAACCAATGTTTTGCCCGAAGCGATTGGTGAAGGCACAATAAATTCGCCGCGGCCCCTGTCGTCAAAAGTTGTATGGCCGGCGAATTGAGGAATCTTTTTACTGATAGGTTCTATACTCGTTTTGCTGCTGGGATATAATGGAAAATTTCCGGGCTTTCCATCGGCGAAATACGATTTTTCAAAATATGCGGAAGGAAGAAATTCAAGATTGAAACCTGCATTGCCTACTAATTTTTCCGGCAAAGGTTTATCGAGATACACAGATATTTCAACGCCTTTATCTTTTGCCGTAACCACCACGCGTGAATTAAAATCATATTCTTCATAGCGCAACCCAACTTCTATGCTGTTATTTTTTTTATCAACTTTCCTGCTGATCGTTTTTGGAATCAGATCCCATTGCTCAGGCGTATTTTGAAGACGTACCGCGCCGCCTGTAGCGGTTCTTACGCCGTGATGAATCAACTCAATGGCTGATGTTTTTTCATCAAAGAACATACCGCTGTAATCATAATTAAACACCAGCACATTCACGCCGGGCTCTGCAAAATAGCCGGAATCATTTATCCGTAATTGTTGTGCCGATGTTTGCAACGAAACAAAGGCCCCAAATAAAATTAATGGCGTTACTAAAAATAATTTCTTTAAGATGGAATTGAATTGCATAATATCCGGTTTTATTAAGAAGTGATTTTTATAAATAATTATTGAACCCTGAACCAATCAAAATCTACATAACCACCTTCCTGTTTTGTAGCATAATTGAAAAGGCAGAATTTATTTCCTGTGAATATTTTTAAACTGAACCGCATCATCAAATCTTCTCCGATGGATTTAAAATTTTTGTTGTCGGTGTTGTATTCAAAACTGGCTTTGCCCGTCGCGTTGGAAGCAAGTGTACGCAGATAAATGATGGAAGCATCGATGGCAACGGAATCAATAACTTTTCCATTGTTCACCATCAAAATAAAATTTCTTCCTTTTTGTTGCTTTACTGCAATGAAAGCATACGGGTCCTGGAAAACAGCAAGTCCTGCGATGTCGCCATCTTTCATTTTGCTGACATCCATTTTTGTGGTTGCGATAGTTGGTATGGTTTGGTCGCGCTTTGCAAAAGGCCTTTGCGTAAGCGTATTGCGCGCCATTCTAAAATCTGATGTGATAGTAGCTGTTTTCAATCTTAAATAACCACGGTTTTCGGTGAGTGACCATTTGGTATCATCCGGGTTATGATTCCAGCCCCATTGCATTCCCAATTTCTTTTCATTAAATTCATCTGAAGTGGGAAGATTGGTAACCTTATAACTCTTGCCAACATCGGGTTTTTTGTAAGTGGTCACAGCTTTCCCATTTACGCCAATCATTGGCCAGCCGTCTTTCCAGGCCACAGGTTGTAGAGAAGGAAACCTTCCAAACGGCCCGCTGTCCACAAATAATATCGTCCACCATTCACCGGTTTGTGTTTGAATTAATGCGCCCTGGTGGATGCCATAATTGATTCCTCTTGTGGTATCATAAATCAAAAGTTTTTGTTCGTATGGACCATAAATATTTTTAGAACGAAGCGCCACCTGCATTCCATCTCTTCCGCCATACGTGCAATACAAATAATAATACCCGTTGATTTTATACACATGAGTTCCCTCAAGTCCTTTACGAATATCTCCGGTATAAACCAGCGAATCCGGCCCAACGGCAACAAGACTGTCGTTCACTTCGGTGATAGAAATTTTGTTGTAACCCTGTGCGACATATACTTTACCATCATCATCAAAAAATAATCCCGGGTCATAAAAACCTTTCGGTAAATGCGTAATATGCCATGGACCTTCCGCCTTATCCGCAGTCAGCATAAAACCACCTTCATTCAAAGTAATAAAGAGTAAATAAAATTTTCCGTTATGATATTTTATGCTCGTTGCCCATTGTCCATGGCCATAACGATTGCAACTATCAAGGTCATAACATTTGCTGAAATCAAATCTTGGGACCGCATTGCTGCAATATTCCCAGTTCACCAAATCATGCGATTTTAAAATAGTAACGCCCGGAAAAATAAACATGGTGGTTGTAACCATGTAATACGTATCGCCAACACGAATCACATCCGGGTCCGGAAAATCCGCAGAGATTAATGGATTAGTGTAAGTGCCATTGCCGTTATCGCTGTGTACATTTTTTGATGATGGCACTATTACTTTTTGAGACAATGCAGGAATTGAATACAAAAAAAGGAACAGGATTGACCCAATCGTTAATTTCATATTAAGCATGGTTGTGAGTTATTGCATTTAAAAAGACTGCGTTTATTTTTTACTATTGAATCATTTCTAAAATGATACAATTTATCAGAGTTTAATTTCAGAGTTTAATTACCACTTTCCCGCCATTATAATTCACCACTTTATCAGGTGCTTCAGCGATGTTTGTTCCTGTTGCTTTATTGTTTGCTACAAGTACAATATTGAATTTCCTTTCAGTAAGCATCCCGGGAAATGAACCGTTCCTGTCACCGATATTTAGCGTTTTCTTTTTATTATTCCAATTAAAATCAATCGTGGAATAAACCCCTTTTTCATAATTATAATTATCGTTTTGGTCTTCATACAAAACAAAATTTCCATCTGCGCCAGGATAAATTCGTATTTCCAGGTTTTCCCATTTCTTTTCTTCGGCATATTGAACCACCGGGCCGAAAGGCAGGATAGAACCTGCTTTCACATATAATGGAATAATATCAAAAGGAGTTTCTTTGTTTATTTTTTTACCCCCGGAAAATTTTTCGCCGGTCCAGAAGTCATACCAATCCGTTCCGGCGGGCAAATACACTTCTGTCGTTTTTATAGTATTGAAGTCTTCGGTTGCTACTGCATTTCTGCCCTCCCCTGTCTTTTTTATATACATTGGTTCTGTTACAGGATTAACGAGCAGCGATTTTCCGAACATGTATTCATCGTTAATATCCAGGGCATTTTTATCGTTCGGAAAATCCATCACCAGGGCACGCATCATGCTCGAATGGTTATGCGTAACTGCCCAGGAAGTGGAGTAGATGTAGGGTAACAGCCGGTAACGCAGTTTGATGAACTTATCTATAGCATCAAAATCTCTGTCGCCCTTCTTGCCAAACTGGTAAATTTCACGTGGTGCGTCGGTACCGTGAGAACGCATCATTGGAATGAATGTCCCAAACTCCAACCAGCGCACATACAATTCGCGATATTCGGGGTCTTCTAATCTTTTAGGAAAACGGGTGAGAAAAAATCCGCCGATATCGCAGTTCCAGTAGGGAATAGCAGTAAGTGAAAAATTCAATCCCGCAGAAATCTGGTCTCTCAATGCCTTCCATGATGCGGTCACATCTCCTGACCAGGTATTCGCCCCATATCGCTGCTGCCCTGCAAATGCAGAGCGGGTAAGAATAAATATTCTTTTGCTCGAATCCACCGCACGTTGATGCTTGAATAAACCACCTACCGTCATTAAAGGAAAAGCATTCCGGACTTTTCTGAAAGAACCCAGGTAAGTTTTTTCGTCAAAGTCAGAAGGTTTAAAATCAAGATGGTCTGGCTCGGATGAATCCATCCACCAGGCATCAATACCGAATGCCTTAAGCTTCTTCAAATATTTCCAGTAAATATCGCGGGCTACAGGGTTATATGCGTCATATACTCTTACACCGGAAGGATAATCGAGGCGGGGAGGCCATAGTCCGGAACCAGATAGCGGCCATGTCTTAAAACTCATTAGTGCGCCTATACTATCAAGTTCCCTGTATTGTTTTGTTTTGGGGCCAAAAGAATTCCATATTGAAATCGCCAGGTGAGCATTCAGGTTATGTATTTCGTTCACCATTCTTTGCGGGTCAGGATATTCGTCATTTAAAAAATCCATGGCATTCCAGAGATAATTATTTCCCCAATACTGCCAGTCCTGGATAATGCCATCAAGCGGAACGCCCAATTCACGGTACTTTTTAACTACACTCACTAACTCTTCCTGGCTTTTGTACCGTTCCTTACTTTGCCAGTAACCAAAGGTCCATAACGGAAACATAGGAACCTGGCCTGTGAGGCTGCGCATACCTGCAATAACACCATCTGCATTGCCACCATAGATAAAGTAATAATCTATACCATCGGCAACGTCTGATTTGAAAGAAGTGCTGTCCGGATTATCAGTAAATACAGTTGGCGAATAATTATCCCAAAACACTCCGTATCCTTTTGCTGATTGAAACAATGGAACATAATCATCTGTATTGCCCTGCACCATATGTAGGGTAACATTGCGCTGACTCATTTTACCTTGTTGCTGCTGTCCCAAACCATATATAGGTTCGTCTTTCTCTAATTGAAATGATTGGTTAACAGTAAAAGTATTACTGCCGGCATCATTAAAAGGAGTAAAATTGGCGCCACCTGATTTCTCCTTTAAAAGTGGGTTGCCAGATTTTGTGAAATAAGATAATACACCTGACTTAAGGTCCAGGTTTATATTTAAATTTTCGCTTTTCAGATTAAGCACATCACCCTTTTTCTTTACACTGAATGCTGTTCTTTGCGGAGATTCAATAACAGAAAGGCTTTCCTTTGAAAAGTTGTGGCCAACCGGATATTTTATGATTCTCACAATGGAGGGACCATAGAATTGAATTTCAATATTTGAAGAAGCGAGAGTTGCTTTAATTCCGGATTCGTTTTTTTGATAAGACTGCGCCTTGCTATTTAGAAAAAAACCGAGAGCCAGCAATAAAACAATTAAACTTTTTTTATTCATTCTTTATAATTTTTGGATATGGTTGACATTCATTGCCAGATGCAGTAAACCAACAAAAAACGTTGTTTTCTATTTTTCTTATCACCATCAAATCAGAACTTTCATATTAGCAACTTATTAATTTTTCATTATAGCGGGCACATTCAAAACCGCGTCTAATGCAGGTTTTGGCTCAAAATCTCTTGACCATAACAAGGGATAATTCGTCCTGCCCGGAATAGGATAATCATTTTTCCAACTCATACCATCATTCACACCCCACAAGGTTACTCTTGCTATCTTATCTTTTCGTTTATAAAAAATAGAAAACAATTCTGCATAGCGATTTGCCAAAACTGTTTGCATACTATCAGGCAAACCATTTTGATAAGGGTCTAAAAAGGTTTTAAACTCTTCCAGTTGAAATTGTTTATCCGCCATTCCCTGTCCGATAATTTGACCTTCTTTGGTCAAGGGCAGCACATCAACATCCAGTTCTGTAATCATCACTTTTACACCGCAGGCAGCGTATGCATCAATAGCATCTTCAATATATTTTATTTTAGGATAATCCAAACCCCAATGCCCTTGCATGCCTACGCCATCAATACGGATTCCTTGCTTTTGCAACATCTTAATCATGTGTACAATGCCCTTTACTTTTGAGGGACGCCATGCATTGAAATCATTGTAGTATAATTCTGTGTTGGGCGCATATTGCGCAGCAAATTTAAAAGCATAGGTTACCAGCGTATCTCCGTTGCCGAAAGCTTTTACCCATGAAGTATTCTCGCGGTAGCTGCCGTCATTATCTATCACTTCATTCACCACATCCCAGGCATTTACGCGGCCTGCATACCTTCCTGCAACCGCTTTTATGTGGCTCCTCAATCTTTCGATTTGTTCATCTTTCGTATTCGGCTTTCCGGCTGCGTTGGTAAAAAACCAGTCAGGACATTGGTTATGCCACACCAGCGTATGGCCCATGATAAACATGTGGTGCTTTTCTCCAAAGGCCACATAATCATCTGCCGGACCGAAATTATAAACGCCCGGTTTCGGATTTATCAAGGCCGCTTTCATTACATTTTCCGGCGTAATAGAATTAAACTGTTTGATGACGATATCCTGCGTGGCTTTATCTCTTCCGGAAGCAATGGCAGGATTAACGGCTACGCCGACAAGGAAGGCATTTTTATAAACACTTTTTAATGTTTTCGGATTGTTCGTGTTTTGTGCATTGGCATTTATGCCAAGCACGCAACTCATTGTTATAAAAAAAGAGGTAAGCTGTTTCATTTATTTTGATTTAGCGAACGGACATAATACACCGGCCCTGCTTGCTGCTGCCCGATTTATGTCAGAGCAAGACAGGAAAATTCAGGCACCGTTTACTTTTAAAATCCCATTTAATTGATTCTATTCTTTCACCCTTGTCAACTTTGTTTCACCTCTTTCGTTTTTGGTGATAATCTGGTCGTCGCTTACCAGTTCTCCGGTAAAAGGAATGGTGTTGCCGTTAAAACTAAGGCTGTAAGAAAATTTCTTTCCATCTACTTTTCCGTTTTCTAATGGCACTTCGCCATACTGTGATTTAATGACGCCTGTTAATGTGTCTCCCTGCACTTTGAAAGTGTAATTAAACTCCATAGTGCCGTTCGGCGTTTCGCGGCTGCCTTTCCAATTTCCATCAATTGCATTTTGTGCTTTGGTTACCATGAATCCAAACAGGAGAAATGCTGTAAGTAAGTACTTCATAATGATTGTTTTTATTTTGTTTAAATTGGTGACTATTTATTTTCCATCGGGCATGGTTGCTACTTGCTTGTTTTAATTTCAAAAATGCTTACGGAATAAGGAGCCAGTTTCGGGAAAAATGATTTCTTAATTCCTTTGATGTGTTCAGTAACAGGAATTATTTTTTCTCGCTCAATAATTGAATTCGTCTCCTCCGGTGCATTGCCCTTTACCATCACCAAAGTCGCTTCAGGAGCTACTTTTGCTCCATCAAAATTTATTTTTACCGCTTGCCTTTTGGGAGTTGTGTTCACGATTTTCAAATACAGCGTTCCAGTTGTATCATTCATTGTGGCCGAATAAAATATAGTCGGAACTGATTTAGGCGCTTTGCCTTCAGCACTGTCTCTTCTTGAAAGAGGCGCTTTTTGTGTTGGAATGTTAGCAACTGTAGCCGGAACAATTTTATTTCCCAAATAATGACTGAATAATTTTTGTACATAATAAGAAGGGGAACCGTAACTGTTCAGCGCGTCATAGCCAATCAAATCTGAATCCCACTGCCACGCCCTTTTACCGGTTGCAGCATCTATGCTGACATTTACAAATAATGGTGCATAACAAGACATGATGATTAAATCTGAATTGCGTTCCATGCCCGTCATCCACGCCGCGTCGCCCAGGGCCGCGTTTAAATTGGTGGTTGGTTTGCCTTCTCTTGTGGCCCATTCGCCCACAAATATCTTTGGTCCGTTACGGTCGTAAGTATCATATTGCGAAGCGTTTTCCCACATATCCCACGAGTTGCGGTAGTAGTGTTCATCCACCACAGCCGGCGGCTCACCGGAAGTAACCTGCATAGAAGGATACTGTTTGCCTGGGATAGTAGAAATGCAGGTAAGCTGCGGGTACTTTGCCTCAATAGCAGTTCTGAATTGATTGAATCTTCCATCATAACTATTGCTTCTGTCAAACCAATCTTCATTGCCGATTTCAACATACTGAAGTTTGAATGGTTCAGGATGGCCATCCCTGGCGCGTTTTGCGCCCCAATAAGTGGTAGTATCGCCAATAACATATTCTATCTCATCCAATGCATCATCCACATAAGGTTTTAAAAGTGGCCCCGCATCGATGTGGTCGCCGTCCAAAGAATATCCTGCATAAATGCCTAAAAGCGGCTCTGCGCCCATATTCTCTGCCCATTTCAAAAATTCAAGCAATCCCATTCCATCAGATGCGCGATAGCCCCATGAGCCATTATGACCCGGCCTGTTTGAAATCGGGCCAAGCGTTTCTTTCCATGGAAAAGCATCTGTAATCTTCGGTCCTTCCAAAAAATTTCCCCCGGGAAAACGCAGGAACTTTGGTTTCATATCCACCAACATCTGCATCAGGTCTGGCCGAAAACCGTTTGGTTGGTCTTTATAAGTTGGAGGAAATAAAGAAACGAGATTGAAATAATACACACCTGTACGGTCTGTAGAAATCACAAAGCGTGCATCTTTGGTAGGTTTCACATCAGCAGCCGTTGTCAAATTAACTTCATATTGTTTCCAGTAAATACTTTTTTCAAGATCGATAGTTCCTTTTGCATAAACCGTTTTGCCGTCATTGCTTTCGATGGAAACCGTTATTGCGCCAGGCGTATTGTTTTCAATTACTGGCAGCGGAGGCGTAGTTGGTTTTGGTTCCCAGGGCCAGCGCGGCGGCTCTCTGCGGTCGGTGCCTTTGATGTAAAATGATGCTTTGTAGGTGGTGGATGGTTTTACCGGAATGCCCCAGTAACCTTCGTTGGCAACGCCTACGTTTCCATTCGCTTTTTCAACTGTAAGCCGCAAACACGCCTGCATCGCGCCATTGAGGGCATTCCTGCGTTCATCGTTGGGCACGTGTTCTTCTGCACCTATTAATTTTATACTTGCCTGTGATGAAGGATTTTCTTTTACCAGACTCCAGCCTTCCGGCTCGGTTTTGCTGTCTTTGAAAATCCTGTTACGAATCAGTTCCGCATACAATCCGCCATCATAAGAATGGTTAATTTCTTCCGTCATTAATCCATATAACATCGGGCTGACATCTTTTTGTGCCTGGGCTATATTCAAATTAATTTGAGGTGTTTGGGAGAAAACGGGATTGATGGTAAAGCTAACCGCAATCAGCAACAGTAAACGAAGTTTTTTCATTGTTTTTTGTTTCATAAATAAAATTTTTTTGAACCACGAAGACACAAAGTCATCAAGGTTTGTTTGTGCTTCTTCGTGTCTTAGTGTCTTCGTGGTTTTACAGAATTCATTTTTATTCTAAAATTATTTTTTCATCCAGTTATTACTTTCCATCCATTCAAACAATGGCTCCATCCATCCCGGGTGCCTGAATACAAAACCGTGGTCGCCCTTTTGATAAATATGCATTTCAACAGGAACCTTGTTGTGCCTCAGTTTTTCAAAATAAATAATGCTATTGTCAACATCCACCACTTTATCATCCGCAGCTACCGTGATATAAGCAGGCGGTGAATTTTTATCTACCTGCAATTCATTGGAATAAAGATTAATAGTTTCTTTTGACGGATTTGTGCCCAGCAATTGCTTTCGCGAATCTTTATGCGCAAGGCTGTCCTGCATGCTGATAACGGGATACACCAAAATCTGAAAATCCGGACGCAGGCTGGTGTTGCTTGTATTTTCTATGAGTGCATTCTTAAAATGCGTTGCTTCTGTAGAAGCCACATGGCCACCCGCGGAAAAACCCATGATGCCAATTTTGTTTGCATCAATACCCCAAACCGCTGCACTGTCGCGTACCATTTTAATTGCCTGCTGCGCATCCTGCAAAGGCGCAATCGTTTTATTTACCTGGAAAGAATCGTTAGGCAAACGGTATTGCAACACAAATGCAGCAACGCCTTTTTTTACAAACTCCCTTGCCGTCATTATGCCTTCACCACCATAAACAATTACACTGTAACCTCCACCAGGGCAAATCACTATTGCCGTACCATTTGCTTTATCTTTTTCCGGTAAAAACATTTGCAATGTTGGCGTAATAACCCGGCGAATCAAACCTGCCGAAGGATCTTCAGGGATATTTTTCAGCTCCGTTTTTTTTGAATTTGAAATATCGCCGGAATAAAGATTTACGATGCGCTGCGCGTGAACCGCGAACGGAAATAAACAGAATCCAATAAAAAGAATTTTTAGTTTTTTCATTTGCCCTTAATATTTGCCCGGTTTAATACCTCAAGAAAACATCATGTATCAAATCGAATCAAGTTTTATTTTTTAAAAAGTAATTGCGCAAACTCCTTCAAATCTCTTCTCCACGTAAGCCATTCATGCGACGTTGCCGGTGATTGATAAAACACGTATTTAATTCCCTGTTTGTCTAACATATTCCTGAAAGCCCCGACAGAACCGGGAAATGGATTGGGTTCTTTGGTTCCCAATCCAAGAAACAAGACTTTAAATTGCTTATTGATTGCGGCGCCATCATTAAATTTTCCATCCAAAAATGTAGCAGGATTGATCACATCCGTATTGGGATAATTTGACGTACCACTAAAAGCGCCGAGAGACGAGAACGTGTCCAGGTGATTCATGATGATTCGCATGGTTTGATTGGCGCCCATCGAAAGTCCCGCTATCGCCCTATGTTCACGATTGGCAATGGTTCTGAATTTTCCATCGATCATCGGCACAATTTCGTTTATCATCACCTGTTCAAAAACAGGCTGGGGACGGGTTTTACTATCAGCAGGATTATCGGACGGTTTCGACGCGTATCCATTGTCCATCACAATAATCATCGGAACGGCTTTTCCACTGGCAATTAAATTGTCAAGAATCAGGTTGGCATGCCCCTGCCGCGACCAGCCGGTTTCATCCTCAAAACTTCCATGTTGCAAATACAAAACGGGGTAACGTGTTTTAGCATCTTTCTCATAACCCGGAGGCGTATAAACAAAGCAACGCCTCCATGAATTGGTCAATTTTGAAAAATAGATATTTTCACTTACGAGCCCGTGCGGCACGTCTTTCAGCGAAAAGAAATCCTGGTCGCTGGCAGGAATTTCAACCCCGCTTCCCCAGCGCCCGGCGCCATAGAAATAAAGGGTACCCGGGTCAGGAACAGAAACGCCATCAATGTTCAGTTGATAATAATGAAAGCCTTCATCCTGCGGCAATGATTCGCCGGTCCATACGCCTTTTTCATCTTTTACCATATCATATTTTTTGCCGCCGATATCAAGCTGCACATTATGTGCATCCGGCGCCACAATGCTGGCACGCACACGGCCATCGGCGCTTACCTGGGGATATTGCTTTCCAGGCGCGTTGGTAGCGGAAGGTTTAAAGCCATCTGATTGAGCAAAGCACGACGCGCCCAACAAAAATGTAGCTGCAAAAAAGATGAAACGTTTGTAATTCATCGTAAAAAATTTTAGTGAGAATTATGGTTCTTATTATCTGAACAACAACGGCGCAAGCTCATGCAGGCTTCGACGCCATGTCAAAAATTCGTGTGCTGTATTTTCAGACACATAAGAAACTGCATTATACCCGGCGTCTTTCAAAGTTGTCACCGCATTCTTAACTGCATCGGGCCTTTCCTTGCTGCCGCAACTTATAAAGATGAGTTTAGGTTTTGATTTATCTTTCAATTCATCGGGCGTATAAATGCCGCCGCTGAGTAAAGCGTAATAAGAAAAAACATCAGGTTTATTCAGCGTAATCATGTGTGTTTCCATGCCGCCCATAGAAAGGCCCGCCATGGCGCGATGGCCTTTATCAGCAATCGTGCGAAAATGCGCATCCACATAAGGAATCAATTCATCCACCAACACCGTTTGAAAAGGATCAATTTTAAATTCCCTCATGTGGCCCCATTTTAATTCGTTAGTCATTCCGTAAGTCATCACGATGATGAACGGTTTTGTTTTGCCCTCTGCAATCAGGTTGTCCATGATAAGATTCGCATGTCCCTGGTTGCTCCACGCAGTTTCATCTTCACCCCAGCCATGCTGCAGGTACAATACAGGATATTTTTCAGACTTATTTTTTTCATATCCCGGCGGTGTGTACACAAAAGCACGTCTTGACGTATTAGTGCTTTTTGAAGGGAAAAGAATTTGCTGTACATGGCCGTGCGGCACATCTTTAAGCGCATAAAAATCCTGGTCGTGGGCGGGAATTTCGATGCCACTTTCCCAACGGGTAGATCCGTAAAAATTCAATGCGCCGGGATCATTAAAAGTGCCGCCATCCACTGTCAGGTGATAATAATGAAATCCTTCATCCATCGGGCCTTCGGTGGTGCCGGTAAAATATCCATCCGCGTCTTTTGTAAGCAATGTTCCGCCTCTTCCGCCCAGGCCTAAACTCACTCGTACACTATCGGCACTGGGCGCTTTTATTTTAAATCTTGCATAACCTTGCGAATTTACCTGCGGGTATTCCTGGCCCGGCTGATTGAGCGTTGATGGTTTGAAGTCATCTTTAACGGTTTGTGCCATACAGGCGTGGCTGGCTACAACAGCCACCGATAAAAAGAGTGCATGTTTTAATTTCATTTGGCAATTTTTTAAATGATTAATTTTTTTATAGTAATGATTGATTTATTTATGAACAGGCGCCTGCTGTCTCAAGCTTAATTATTGAAACAACAAAGGCGCAAAATGATACAAATCATTCCTCCACACAGGCCACGTATGCCCGCCGGGATATTCATAATAAGTATGTTTTATTTTCAGTTCATCCAATTTGCCCAACATGATTTTTCCGTTCTTGTAAGCAATGTCTTCGGGGCCGCCTTCGGAGATCCACAATTCTTTCAGGTTGCTGTTTATTTTATCAGCATTTTCTTTCAAAAAAGAATATTGCGCGTCAGCAGTTTTATCCATCATCGGCACAATCCATCCGGAGCTGAACACGCCGAGATAAGAAAATACATCCGTATTATAAATGCCTGTGTAAAGTGTATGAAGTCCGCCCATCGATAAGCCTGCTAAAGCGCGGTGACCTGCATCATTTATAACCCGGTAATTTTTTTCGACGAAGGGAATGATGGCTTGCTTCATTTCTTTTTCAAATAGCTTTATCGAACCTTCTATCCCATTCGCATTAAAACCGCCCATTCCAATATTGGCATCAGGCATCACTATCAGCATTGGTTTGGCTTTTTTCTCTGCGATAAGATTATCCAAAATCAAATTGGCTTTTCCCTGTCTTGCCCAGCCGGTCTCATCCTCGCCGCCGCCATGCAAAATGTACAAAACAGGATATTTTTCGCTCAGGTTTTCATCATAACCAGGCGGCGTGTAGATATACATTTGCCTCCATGAATTGGTGACGTTTGAAAAATAATTTTTGATGCGAATGTCACCATGAGGTACATTACCAAGGGCATAATAACGGCCACCCGTAAACGGAATTTCAATGCCACTCGCCATTCTTCCCATGCCATAAAATGTTTCGCTGGCAGGATCTGCAACCGGCACTCCATCAATGATCAAAGAATAATAATGAAAGCCCTCGCCGATGGAATCAGTGGTAACATTCCAATAACCCTCGGCGTCTTTTACCATATCATATTTTTTGCCGAGGTCGATCTGAACCTTTTGCGCATCAGGCGCTTTCGTTTTAAAAATCACGCGATGGTCAGCCAGTATTTGCGGATAATCAGCGCCACGTATATTGGTAGATGCCGGTGCACCAACCACAGGATATTTTGAAAAAGTAGACGTGTCAACCGGTTTAAAAATTAATTGGGAAAACATATACAAACCGTTTTTCCAAACTTTAAAATCGTGTACGCCCGGCTCGATATAATAAATGTGCGGCACATTATTTTTAACAAGATAATCGTGTGTTCTCTGGCTGAAAGTAATCAGGCCATCGCTTGCGCCGCAGGAAATCCACAACAGCTTCAATTCATTTCTTGCCTTCGCAGGATCAGGCACCAGTTCTTCAGGCGTTTTGGTATTTGGTGCTGCAGAAAATGCGCCGATCCAGGCAAACTTGTCGAGGTTGCCTAACCCAAAATTCAGCGACTGGCCTCCACCCATTGATAAGCCGGCAATAGCGCGATGTTCCCTGTCTGTATAAACAGGGTAATGTTTTTGTACATAAGGAATCAGGTCGTTCAATAAATCTTTTTCAAATGTGGCGAACGCCTGCACCTTGTCAGGCGCAAAAATATTTCCGGTGGCGCTGTCATTTTTCATCGCTCTTCCGTTGGGCATTATTACAATCATCGGTTCCACTTTACCTTGTGCATATAAGTTATCCAAAATGATTTCAGGATGGCCGCCATTCAGCCATTCTTTGTCATCACCACCAATGCCGTGAAGCAAATACAAAACCGGATATTTTTTCTTCTTAGAATAACCGGGCGGCAAATAAATCAATGATTGACGCGTGGTGCCAACGGTTTTGGATTTGTAATTGAATGAATCAATTTTCCCATGCGGAATATTGTTTTGAACCGTCGCAAAATCAGGCGGCATCTGCGTTACTATTCCCTGTGCGCGTGAAACTGAAAACACAAGGCCAAATGCGATAAAAAGAAAAGCGTACTTCATGTTTTGTTTTATTTAGTAAAATCAAAAAAGCGATTATTTGTTTGTTTAGTATAAAATTTTAATTTTTCGATGGAGTAATCAATTGATATTTTCCGCTTAAATGCATCAGGCTAAACAGGTACAACAAGCCATCATAGTATGGGTCAAAATAACCATCACTGTATGGCTCCAGTTTTGCATTCCATAAAGCATGCACAAAATCATAATTGTCTTTTCGAATCATTTCTGTTGATGCCACAGTAGCTGCCAGGCCGATGGAATGCCTTAATTTTTTAAAACCACCTGCCTGTAAAATGCTGTCAGGCCTCGATCCATCTGGGTTAAACTGGTCTTCAAATATGTGGATGCCTTTTGAGCGGAAAAAAGCCTGGATGCGTTTTGCATAATCCTGTTGCCACTTTTTATCTTTTCCAAACCAGTAATAATCCATGGAAATGTTCATCGGCACGCGCCATGAATCGTAGCGGAATGCATCAGGGATCCATCGCGAAGTGCGCGGCGCTCCGCTAAATTCTGTGTAATCGTAATTCAGGCCTGTAACCGGATTGCAGGCCCTGTGCAAAAAAGCGCGCGACGTATCTGCGCAATCTTTGTAAAACTGTTCGTGTCCATCCTTTGAATATAAGGCCCACACTTCAAAGAAAGCCGGCAAATGATAAGATGGATCTGTCCACCGGTAATTATTTCTTTCGGGTGTAAAAGAGATTTGTTTGTGCTCTGTATTGATGATATTATAAATGCCGCCGCTGCCATCTTTCTTCCACATGTTATCCAAAATATAACGCGCCTCTTTGTAATAATCAATGCCGGTATCATTGCCCCATCGGTTGGAAGCAAACAACAAATCGGTAATGAAATAGAATTCGCCATCAGAAGCAGTTCCTGGCGAATTTTGCTTCATGGTTTTGGGATTAATGCTCCACGCAAAATATCCTTCACGCGGCCCGGATTGATGTTGCAAATATTTTTTTGACCAGCGCCAGATGCGGTCAAACACGTCTTTTTTGTTCAACTGAACCGCCACCATCATTCCATAAGAAAGACCTTCGGTTCTTGCATCATGATTTTTTATATCAGACACATAGGCCATTGAATCGCCTACTTCAAAATAAATTTTGTTGGGCCCTTCAAATAAATCATGATAAGCTTTGGCAACTTTTGCATTGATGTCCGCTTCGCTGTAACCCGCGAGCTTAAAAGTATTCGGATAATTGTTGGTATAAAATGCACCCTTTGATTTTTGCGCATTCACCTTCAAGAAGGCGAATGAAAGAAGGCAAATCGCCAGGAAGAATATTTTGCTTTCCCGAAAAATTCTAGTTGTCTTTCTTAAAATCATGCTTTGCTTTTGATATTCATTATTTTTATTTCAAAACCAGCGTATATGTTTTTCCTTTTTGCGTTGGTATATCGTAAACAAAAGTTTGTTTCAAATCAGGCAAAGTAATTTTTGCTTTTTCTGAAATAATAGGTTCGGCTATTTTTTCAGTTTGATAAAAAACATTTGGATTATCACCACTTGCTTTTTTCAAACCGGCGCCATTGCTCATTTTCATTTCATTGGGTACCCGCAAACGAAGATTACCACCCAATGTTGATTTGATAACTGCTTGAATAATTTGCCCATCTTTCCAAACGATCTTTATCACTTCAAAACCGCCTCTTGCACGCAACCCGCTGATGCTTCCCTTTGCTTTCCATGCATCAGGCAAGGCAGGCAATAAATTTAAATCGCCATCTTCGCTTTGCATCAGCATTTCGGTGATGCCCGAAGTGCAGCCAAAATTGCCGTCAATCTGGAATGGCGGATGCGCATCAAAAAGATTGTTGTAAGACCCGCCGCCCTCTTGATTAGCGCCAACAGGCCTGAGCTGGTTTTGAATCAGCTTATACGCATGATTTCCATCGAGCATTTTTGCCCACCAGTTTACCTTCCAGGCCATGCTCCAGCCGGTAGAAACATCGCCGCGCTGAATCAAAGTGTTTTTTGCCGCGCTGTATAATTTTGGAGTGCGATACGGCGAAATTTGGTTGGAAGGAAACAAGCCATACAAATGTGATATGTGACGATGATGGTCATTTGGGTCATCCACATCATCCAACCACTCCTGCAATTGCCCGTATTGACCAATATGCATCGGCGCAAGCCGGCTTCTTTTTTGTTTTAATGTATCAGCAAAAGCCTTGTCTTTGTCTAAAATTTTTGCAGCATCAATTGCCGTGGTGAAAACATCAAAAACAATTTGATTGGTCATGGTAACGCCTGCATCCAATGAAGAATGCTGATGCGCTGCTGGCGCGTTTTCGGGCGATTCATCGGGGCAAATTACCAGCCAGTGATATTTCGGATGTTCGATCAAATAATCGTCATAAAACTTTGCAGCGTCTTTCAAAATTGGATAAACCGAAGCAAGAAATTTTTTATCGCCACTGTATAAATAATGCTCCCAAAGATGCTGACTCAGCCAGCCGCCGCCGTTAGGCCACAGCCCCCAGAAAGCGCCGTCAACGCCGCCTGTAATTCTCCAGATATCCGTATTATGATGCGCCATCCAGCCTCCGGCGCCATACATATCTTTCGCAGTTTTTTTACCGGCGACAGATAATTCTTTTACCATCTTTATCAGTGGCTTCGTCATTTCAGAAAGATTGGTTTTTTCAGCAGGCCAGTAATTCATTTCTGTATTGATATTGATCGTGTATTTGCTGTCCCACGGCGGATACATTTTATTATTCCAGATGCCCTGAAGCGTAGCTGGCTGGCCGCCGGGCTGCGAGGATGAAATCAATAAATATCTTCCAAACTGGTAATAAAGCGTTACCAATTGTGGGTCATCGGCGGTATCAAAATTTTTCAATCTTTCATCCGTTGGAAGCCTGCTGGCGTCTGTAGTTCCAAGGTCAAGCTTAACGCGGTTGAAATATTTTTGATACGCTGAAATATGCGCTCTTAAAATATCGGCGAAATTTTTTGGGTACGCTTTGTTCAAATAGGTTGCTGCTCTTTCATTTTGATTGCCCGATAAATCCTGGTAATTATTGAAATTAGTAGCGATTGAAATGTAGATGGTGGCTGCATTTGCGCCCTTGACCAACAGTGATGTATCGGTTACTGAGAGCGAACCACCTTCTGTTTTTATGCGCGTTATTCCTTTAAATCTTACCATTCCCTTTATGCCTTCGTGGTCAATCGTTGTACCGGCGATGGTCAATTCTTTGGAAGAAGTTGTTTTCATTTCTGCATTCGGCTGTGGTGTTGAGTAAAACGCATTGAAAGAAAGGCTGCCCGGCTTGCTTGCAGTCAATCTTACCACAATAATGCGGTCGGGGAAAGAAGCCAGCACTTGCCGCGTGTAAGTAACATTGCCGACTTTGTAAGAAGTTTTTGCAACTGCTTTTTCTATATCCAGTTCACGATAGTAATCAGTGTAATTGCTTTGTCCCTCAAAAGCCAGGTGAAGCTCGCCTACGGGCTCGTACATTTGACCTTGTGATTTTTTGCTGATGATGACTCTATTGGCGATTTGCTCCGCTTCTTTTTGTTTTCCTTCGAAAATTAACTTTCTGATTTCTGCCAATGAATCCAAAGCCAACGGATTATCATTCCTGTTTGGGCTACCGCTCCATACAGTATATTCGTTTAGCTGAATGGTTTCTGTGTCCACATTTCCATACACCATTGCTCCCAAAAAACCATTGCCAACGGGCAAAGCATTTTCCCAAACATCGCCGGAAGGCTTGTTGTACCACAGTTTTAGGTCATGTTGTTTCTGCGAAAAGCAATCGGTTATCAAAAACAGTAAGGCAACAAATAATACGTTTTTCATTTTTGAACTTTATGTCAAAAGACCAGGTGATGAAATAATTGTCTATATTATTTCAGTTAAAGGCTTCTATTTAAAAAGAAATTATCCAAGCAATTGTATGCTGATAAACGTCAGCATTACATTTATAGGGCTAATGTAAGCCTTTTTTAATAAAATGAAATCGATTGCAGAAAGATTTTTAGTTTATTTGATAAGCGGTCAAAAAATTATATTTTTCACTGAAAAACAATTGGCAGCGAAATGGGGCACTCCATTTAGGCGCGACAATAAACCGACACCTTGAAATTATTATAGTGCTGGGCTGAGGCAGTCAACAGAAGACAGCAAGAAAACAAGCGATAACGAATTTGTTCATAATGTTGATTTGGATTTTTTTACCTGGCAATAATTATACATCAAACACCGCATAAGCACTCTTTAAAATTATAGTAAACAAGCTTTTAATCAATATTTTTATTTTTTTCAAAAAAAAAGGGGAGTGAAAGAATTCACCCCCCGATTATTCTTGATTATGAGAAAAAAACTGCTTTTTCATGCCCTGCAATCAACAAGGCTTATCATTTTAATACTAATTATAACCAGGGTTTTGATAGGCCGCTTTTTCATCGGCGGTCATTTCCATATTATCAAGCTGCCCCTGTGGGATAGGCCGTAAATATTCATAAGGTTGAATATCCCGGTTTACAGTCATTGGAGTATGATCACTAATACTTGCACCTCCGATTCTATAGGTAGATGAAAGTTCAGCCCATTTTTGAGTACGAACCAAATCGTACCAGCGATATCCTTCTCCATAATATTCACGTGAACGTTCTGCAAGAATGTAGTTGATATCAATGGTTGTTGGTGTAGCTGCTACCATTTCGTCGCTGTTGTTTTCTATTTTTTCTTTATCTCCGTTGTTGTCATAACGCCATTTGCCGGCGCGTGCGCGAATGACATTAATTAAATCATAGGCTGTTTTACCCGCTGTTGTAGTTGCGCCCTTTACGGCTGCTTCTGCTGCGATAAAATAAAGCTCAGAGAATTTTGCAATATTGAACGGGCGGGTAGATCCGGCATTAGGCTGGCCAAGACCTCCTGCGTTATCGGTGCGGTATGTTCCCAGTTTCCAAAGGCCGGGATATCTTAACCTGCTGATGCCTTCAGGAGAAATTACAAAATCTGCTCGTCCCGGAAGTGCTCCTGCGCCAACATTGCTTTTTGAAGCCCAATCGCTATAATCAATTGGTGTGGATGGTTCGCTGTCGAGGAAAGTGAGAACGGGGTCGCCTGGATGAATCGGAAGGCCGTTTGCGTTATAGTAAGTTGGAGTAGCGTCTCCGGCCAGGGGCCAGTTGCCGCGATAAACGGTAACAAATGTGCCATCGTAGCGGGAATCATTTGTTTTATCAGCAAAAGTATTTTCAATTACGCCAATAGTTGGAGCCATACGTGTCCAGGGGCGGCCTAAATCCTGTGTGGCGGCGCGTTGAACAGAACTTACGGTTCCGCTCCATGAAGGGTCTTTACCACTTCTAATCAAAGTGTAGTTCCAGGTGAGCATCCACACCGCAAAATTATCCGGCGCACCACCGCTTCCGTAAGTAAGGCTTCCGCCGTTGTATTGTTCGCTGGTTTCTGTATGATCTGCGTACAATACGATTTCGCTGTTGCGATCATTAGGCGCATAGTTTACATCATAGTAGGTGGGTTGTAAGGCAAAGGGCCCGGGATTATCAATGGCAGCAGTAGCTATATCGTACGCCTGTTGAAAATACCATTGCGCGTTGTGCCCATCAGGATCTGTTCTGTCGGCCTGGGGATAAGTGGGAATATTATTAGGATTTTCAAGCCACCAGGCATAAGTAAGATAGGCTTTTGACAAATAAAGACGTGCAGCGGTTTTGGTAACACCACCCGTTACACGGCCTACATCAGGTAAGTCGTTTATTGCAGTCAAAAGATCAGGAAAAATCGCTTTTGTGTAAACCTCCGGAACAGTATTGCGAACGGAAATTCTCACCGGGTTGGTATTGAATTTCAATTCACCTGCACCTAGATCCAAAGGAACGCCGCCGTAAGTTTGTACCAGTAAAAAATAATCAAATGCACGGAAAAACCTGGCTTCTGCAAGAAGCGGGGCAGCAATTCCGACCTGGCTACCGTTTTCGAGAATACCATTCGCCGTATTGATATCAGAAAAAGATTCGCCCCAGGGAATGCTGGTTGGGAAACTGGTAGAAGTAACCTTGCCGGCGTCAGACATATCCATGTCTTTAAAATTGCCGTCAGCGCTCTGGGCGTACGTGGCTTCATCTGTTCCTGTGAGGCAGGCGTTATAATAATAAGCCTGGCCATAGATATTCCGAAGGTGCGCATACAAAGAAGTGATACCACCCAACACGCCGTTTTCGGTTTTAAAATATTCCGGGGTAAAAGAACTACGGGGCTGTTCATCTAAAATTTTGGAGCACCCCGATATAAGGACCACTAACAAGGATACTGATCCGATAAGAGCTTTTATTTTTAAGTGTTTCATGTTCATAATTATTTAAAATGAAAGTTTAACGCCAACGATGTAATTGCGGGTTGATGGTGTGTTGGTACCAATAGTGAGGATGCG
The DNA here is from genome assembly GCF_003721595.1 of Hanamia caeni. GTDB lineage: Bacteria > Bacteroidota > Bacteroidia > Chitinophagales > Chitinophagaceae > Ginsengibacter > Ginsengibacter caeni. Next base: position 197,300 of record NZ_RJJR01000008.1, on the reverse strand, counting down.
CCTCATTGCATAAGACAAAGGCACCGCCGCATTTTCATTACCGTATGAATTTGTTTCGGGATCCATTCCGGATTCTTTATGATACGGAGAGAACAACACAAATGGATTTTGAACGGTAACATAGGCGCGTAATCTTGTACCAGCATTTTTCAACAGGCTACGGTTAAAATCATATCCAAGGGAAATAGTTCTGACTTTCAGATAGGATGCATCAAAATAGCCAAGAGTGCTTGCATATTTCGGATTGTCTCCGCTCAATGGCGCGGCAGGGTTAGGATATTTCGCGCCAGTATTTGTTGGTGTCCAGTAATCTACTTTTACGTTGTTATTGCGCGTAGTTAAATTATTAAGATAACCCCCTCCTGAATAAAGAGAACTTACCAAAATACCTCCGTGCTGAAACATTCCCACTATGGTTAAATCAAAGCCTTTATAAGCCACTGTGGTGTTGAAGCCGCCTGAGAATTTTGGATCTACATCCATGATTTGCCTGTCATCAGGACCGATTGCCCTCACAGGAACGCCATTGGCATCAAAATCACCGGTGTATAGTACTTTAATCATCCCAACTTTTCCACCTGGTTCCAGTACCGTTAAATGTCCTGCTGCGCTGTCTTCCGGAGTTGCCCAAAGGCCCACCTTTTTATAATCGTAGATTGCGTTAATATTATGGCCTACAAACCAGCCATTTCCTTCATCTCTTGTAGCTCCTGAAGCAAGCGCTACGATTTTATTGTTGTTGGCGTATATGTTGAAGCCTGCATCCCAGGTAACTCCATCGCGGCCACCGTCGATAATGGTGCCGTTGAGGCTGACTTCAATACCTTTATTTTGAGTCTGGCCAACATTTGCTGTATAACTGCCAACTCCTGAAGTAGACGGTAAACCGACGCTAAGCAATAGATCTTTAGTATTGGTAACGTAATATTCAACAGTACCAGATAACCGGTTTTTAAATAACGAGAAGTCGATTCCATAGTTCCAGGTTTCTGAATATTCCCATCCAAGTTTCGGATTAGGAAGCTGACTCACATAGTAACCTGTAGCATAAGTATCTTCGCCAAAATTATAAGGCCTTGTACTTAATAGCCCCAGGGTGGCGTACGGACTGATAGATTGGTTGGACGTTTCTCCATAGCCCGCGCGCACTTTCAATGAACTCAACCAGCTCACATTTCCCATGAATGATTCATTGGTGATATTCCATCCGGCAGATACGGCAGGGTAAGTGTGCCACTGGTGGCCAGGCGCCAATCTGGAAGAAGCGTCAGAGCGAACAGTAGCGGATAACATGTAGCGATTGTCATACGAGTACATCGCTCTTCCCATAAATGAGGTTAGGCCCCACAAATAGTAGCTTTGACCTCCGGGTGGTACGGTGATCTCACCAGTTGACTGACCCAAATTGTAAAACTGAAAATCATCTGAAGGAATGCCTTTGGCTGACATGGATGATGAATTGTATTTCTGTTGCTCAGCAGAATAAAGAGCAGTCAGGTTGAGGTTGTGCTTTTGCGCAAAAGTGTGGTCGTAAGACAAAATATTTTCAATAGTCCAGTGGTAGGTTTGTGAATTGCCTATGCCTGCAGTTGATTCAGTGATCGGGTTCACATTGTTTACTCCCTGAGCTGTAAAATTTCCATTATTTCCCTGGATAAAATCAAGGCCCACATTCACGCGATATTTTAATCCTGTAACCCATGGAATTTTCACTTCTCCAAAAATGGCATTGTAAGTAGCAAAATTCCGGTTTTCATTGAGCCATAATCCTTTGTCATCAAGGCTGTCGATCCTGCTTTTGGTTAATACATAATTATCGCCAAGGCCAGTGTTGATAGTTCTTTTTAAAGTTCCATCAGGGTTATAAGGATTGGCGATGGGCGACGCGGCCAATATTCCAAATAAGCCCACCTGGTTGCCCTGGCTCATATTAAAATTGTTGTTGGTGGTGAAACCGAAACGAAAATATTTTCCTACATTCTGATCAACCGAAGTACGAAACGAATAGCGTTGATACTGTTGCGTTGGAATCAAACTTTGATTTTGATAATAACCCAATCCAACATTATAGCTACCGGTTTCGCTACCACCTGAAAGAGTTACATCATGACTGTTGATGGTTCCGGTTCTGTAGAAAAGATCCTGCCAGTCGGTGTTTACATCATCAGATTCATCCGTGCCATTCGAAAGAATGCCTGCCGCCTTTCTCAAGGCTACAAATTCAGGCCCGTTCATCATGGGGTATCTGGCAAAAAGAGTCTGGGCACCATAATAGCCATTATAAGTTACTCTTGCCTTAGCTCCACGCTGGCCCTTGTTGGTAGTTATTAAAATAACGCCATTTGCACCACGTGAGCCATAAATTGCAGTGGCGGATGCATCTTTCAGTACATCAATGCTCTTAATATCATCCGGATTCAGATCAGCAAGCGATCCGGGAAAAGGTATTCCGTCTAAAACTATAAGAGGATTATTGTCTGCGGTTAATGAGCGTGTGCCTCTAACACGAATTTGCATCGTTGCGCCCGGCTTGGTGGATGTTTGAGAAATCTGGATGCCTGGTAAACGCCCCTGCAGGGATTGTGAAATATTTGGCGCAGGCACTTCGCGTATTTTTTCCCCACTTATAGAGGCAACGGAACCGGTAACCGCTTCTTTTCTTTGTGTGCCATAGCCCACTACCACCACCGCATTCAGCCCGGTTTCGGTGCGGCTTAATGACACGTTTAAAAATTGATTTCCTTTTACTTTCACTTCCTGTTCGGTAAATCCAACAGAGGATATCACGAGAGTGCCATTGGAAGGCGCTTTAATTTCAAAATTCCCATCGGCATTGGTGCTGGTTCCGGCCTGTTCACCTTTTACGATGATGGAGGCCCCGATTACAGGCTGGCCGATGTCGTCGGTCACTTTTCCCTTTACGGTTAGGGTATTTTGAGAATAGCCCGGCATGGAAAACGCAGATAGCAGTAAAATAAGAATAGCCGCCTTCCCCTGCCAATTCCTGCACTTCTGCAGGAACCTGGTTTGATTAAATAAAACTTTCATACTTGCAGTTTTAAATTTTTAGTTTAAGAAAATTGATTTATTGATTTTTAAAATTGATGAAGTCTTCATTAAACGCCTCTTGGTTTACGCGCGTCAATTTTTTGTTCCGGAAGAAAATAGCAAAATTGGAGATGCTTTTCCCTTGAGCCATACTGAATTTTTTTTACGCCAGGTTGTGAAAAGATTTATGCCATATGAAATCCCATAAAAGTTTTTCTGTAGCCACCATTCCATGAAGATTTCATTATGTCAAAGCCAGATTTTTATTGTTATCAAGACAATTATCAAGCGTTTTGAAAATTAAAAGTAATACTTTTTAATTAAAATGAAACCGATTACATTTATTTTTTAAAAAAAAGAGTATAATTTTTATTTTTCCTTAGTTTTACACTATTGCTTTATATGTAAACGATTGCGATGCCAAAAGAGAAGGAAGTAACAATTTATGATATAGCCTCTGCTTTAAATATTTCTATTGCTACCGTGAGCCGGGCGTTAAAGAATGATCCTGTTGTTAGTAAACCAACAAAAAAGAAGATTTTTGATTTGGCAGCCAGAATGGGTTATCGCACGAATCATTTTGCAAGAAATCTGCGTAATCAAACCACTAATACGATTGGAGTAATCATGCACGAGCTTAACAGTAATTTTATGACTTCCGTCCTGGCTGGTATTGAAAAAGTAACTACCAGCGCCGGGTATGACCTGATCATTGCTCACTCGTCTGAAAGCTTCACAAAGGAAATTGCCAATGCAAAAAATCTTTTTGATAAAAGAGTAGACGGATTAATTGCGTCGCTTTCTTTTGATACCAAAAACCTGGATCATTATAAACCTTTTAAAGAGAAAAACGTTCCCATCATATTTTTTGATCGCGTGGAGCAGGAAGGAAGTAATACGGTAGTGATCATTGATAATTATAAGTGCGGTTACCAGGCAACGGAACATTTAATTAACGAAGGATGTAAAACAATTGCGCATATCACATCAAGTCTCAAACGAAATGTTTATTCACAACGATTTAAAGGGTACAAAGATAGCCTGGCAGACGGTGGGATTTCCTTCGATGAAGATCTGGTAATCATAAATGATCTTTCTGAAAGCGCGGCCATTGAATCGGCCATACAAATTCTGAAGATGGATCCTTTGCCGGACGGGATTTTTATTACGAATGATTTCGTAGCGGCAGTGGTGATGAGGACATTGAAAGAAAACGGAATAAAAATTCCCGAACAAATTGCAATTGTCGGATTTAATAATGACGCGATATGCACGCTGGTAGAGCCCGCTCTTTCAACGATTAATTATCCGGGAATAGACGTGGGAGAAGTAGCCGCTCGAAACCTTATCAATCATTTAAAAGGAATCGGGAATATTCAAAATACAAACACGATTATTATCAGGTCAAATTTAATTATCAGGAAATCTTCATTAAAAAAGAAACCGATTTAATTATTGAATTATTTTTTAGAAAAGTTTTTCAAAACCCACAAATAAAATAAGATGGAAATAAATGAACAAAAAAGGGTTGCCATTGTTACCGGCGGCGCATCAGGGATTGGCTTTGCGATAGCAGAAAAATTTGTAAAAAATAATATTGCTACCATTATCATCGGGCGTAATGAAGAAAAATTAAAATCCGCGAAAAGCCGGCTGGGCGACCTTTGCGATGCGATATCATTTGACCTCGATAATCTGTCGGCTATTCCAGGATTTATAAAAGATCTCGTTGGAAAATATTCACATATTGATATTTTGGTGAACAATGCAGGCATTAATTTAAAGAAAGAATTTACAGAAGTAACGGATGAAGACTTTAAAAAAATAATGCTTACGAATGTTGAATCAATTTTTACTATTTCCCGTGAAGTAGTCAAAGACATGATTGAAAATAAAAGCGGAAGTATTGTAAATATCAGTTCCATGGCTTCGCAATATGGATTGCCAAAAGTGATAGCGTACAGCGCTTCAAAAGGCGCGATAGAAGCAATGACACGAGCGATGGCGGTGGAACTCTCTCCAAAAGGTATCCGGGTAAATTGTATTGCCCCTGGTTTTATTGCGACTGAAATGTCTGGGAAGGCATTAAATAATGACCCGGAAAGAAAGAACAAAGTTTTGTCAAGAACCCCGATGGGCGAATTGGGCGCGCCTTCAACCATTGGAGATGCTGCGTTGTTTTTGGCAGGTTCAGAGTCGGCTTATATTACAGGAGTTGTGTTGCCCGTAGATGGGGGCAATTCGATTGGATTTTGATTTTACAGTAAAGGAAGTTTTAAGGGGTTTTTCATTTTTAATTTTTCAAAAAGCCAGGATGAAAAGAATATTTATTTTATTGTCCCTTATTTTTTTCATAAGAAATTTATCAGCACAAAATTTTATTTCAGATAAAAGCGAAAATGAAAATTTTCCAATCGTTTCTCAGGCTGCTACTCCTATATATACTGATAAAAATGATGATTGGCTCGTTCAAAAAGCAGTTTCTCTTTTTCAAAATGATGTACAAATGGTTTCGGATAAAAAATCGGAAACCAGCAATGAGCTTCCTTCAAAAGCAAAAGATGTAATTATTATCGGTTCTATAAATGGTTCTGATTTGATACAGCGATTAATTCAATCAAAAAAAATAAACGTTGATTCGATAAAAAACAAATGGGAAGCATATCAAATTCAAATTATCAAAAATCCTTTTAAAGGAGTTGACCGGGCTTTGGTGATTACAGGAAGTGATAAACGCGGTACGGCTTATGGCGTTTTTGAAATGTCAAAAGAAATCGGGGTTTCACCTTGGTATTGGTGGGCCGATGTTCCGGCAAAAAAGAAGAAAGAAATCTTTGTAAATAAAAATATTTTTTTACAAGACCATCCCTTGGTAAAATATCGCGGGATATTTATCAATGATGAAGCGCCCGCTTTTTCCGGCTGGGCAAAAGAAAAATTCGGCGGCGTAAACCATCATGTTTATGAAAAAGTGTTTGAACTTTTATTAAGATTAAAAGCGAATTATTTATGGCCTGCAATGTGGGGCAATGCCTTTAATGATGACGATACGTTAAATCCAATTCTCGCAAATAAGTATGGAATTGTAATGGGCACTTCACATCATGAACCAATGCTGAGAGCGCAGCAGGAATGGAAACGATATGGAAAAGGGGCATGGAATTACGATACAAATAAACAGGAACTGGATTCCTTCTGGAAAAAAGGAATTGAAAATATGGACCATCACGAAAGCATTGTTACCATTGGGATGCGTGGCGATGGTGATATGCCAATGACACAGGGAACAGCTATTAATTTATTAGAAAATATTGTTGCCAATCAAAGAAAAATAATTGAGGAAGTAACCGGAAAACCGGCTTCAGAAACGCCGCAGGATTGGGCTTTGTACAAAGAAGTGCAGGATTATTATGATAAGGGAATGCGTGTGCCGGACGATGTTACTTTATTATTCAGCGATGATAACTGGGGAAATCTTCGGCGCCTTCCGAAACTAAATGCAAAACCCAGAAGTGGCGGTTACGGAATTTATTATCACTTTGATTATGTAGGTGGCCCAAGAAATTATAAATGGATTAATACAAATAATATTGCGAGAGTTTGGGAACAAATGCATTTGGCTTATTCATACGGTATAGATAGAATTTGGGTGGTGAATGTAGGTGATTTAAAGCCGATGGAATTACCTATTTCTTTCTTTTTAGATTACGCGTGGAATCCAAATAAAATTACGGTTGACAATATTGGAAATTATTATAGAGAATGGGCTTCCAAACAATTTGGCGAAAATTTTGGAAAACAAATTGGAGATGTTCTTCAAAAATATTCCCAATATATTTCGGGAAGAAAACCAGAATTATTATCCCCTGAAACTTACAGCCTCACTGCTTATAATGAAGCAGACAGAGTTATCAATCAATATCAACAACTTGTCGCCGAAGCAGAAAAAATAAACAATGAATTGCCGTCTGCATATAAAGATGCTTATTTTGAACTGGTACTTTTCCCGGTAAAAGCGTTTGTGAATTTGAATGAGTTATATGTTGCTGTTGCAAAAAACAGAATGCTTGCTTCTGAAAATAATATAGCAGCTAATAAATATGCTGATGAAGCGAAGGGATTTTACAAGACAGATTCACTACTTTCCTACCAGTACAATCACGAATTAGCAAATGGAAAATGGAATCACATGATGGACCAAACCCATATCGGTTACACTTACTGGCAGCAACCGCGCTTTAATAAAATGCCGGAAGTAAAATACATTTCAGATAATGCAAAAAAAGATGAAAGTGTTAAAATTGATGTAAAAGATAAAACCGCTGTAAACCTTATTCCAAAAGATGCAAAGGGAAATATCTTTTATGAAAAAAATGGTTATGTGTCTATTGAAGCGGCCAATTATTCGAAAGCAGTAAACAAACCTGCCTCGCCGGCAGACAGGCAAATAAAATGGAAAGTTATTCCGGGCATTGGAAAAGACGGCGATGGTGTCACAACTTTTCCTGTAACCGCTGATGAAAAAACGCTTACTAACGGTAACCCATACCTGCAATATGAAATGTATGTTTATGATACAGGAACCGTAAAACTGGATGCTTATTTCTCGCCGACACTAAATTTTAAAAATGACAGCCTTGGTTTACAATATGCCATTTCCATTGACAATGAAAAGCCACAAATCATCTCTATCAATAAAGACGACAAAAATGAAAGAACGTGGGGCAAATGGGTTTCCAATAATATTATTATTAAAACAACGCAGCATGAAATTTCAAAATCCGGAAGGCACATTATCAAATACTGGATGATAAGCCCCGCTGTGATTTTACAAAAAATAGTTCTTGACTTTGGCGGATTAAAGCCAAGCTATCTTGGGCCGCAGGAAACACTTTTGAAATCTAAAAACAATTAGCCATGATAAAAAAACTCTCACTCATTTTTCCCGTTTCAGCAATATTATTTGCTGGTACTGCAATCGCACAAACCCCTTCATTAAAAGAAGCATTTAGAAAAGATTTTCTAATCGGCACTGCTATGAATGCATGGCAAATAGAAGGAAAAGATACGGCAGCAGTAAGGATAATCAAACAACAATTCAATTCGGTCACTCCTGAAAATTGTATGAAAGCTGAAGTTATTCATCCCGGCTGGGACACATATGATTTTACACTTGCTGATAAACTGGTTGCATTTGCAAAGACAAATCACATCAAGATAAACGCGCACAATCTTATCTGGCACAGTCAATTGCCTGCCTTTATGCGTCATATGCAAAGTGCAGATTCTGTAAAACAGTATTTTGAAAATCACATTGCTAAAGTGGCTGGCCGCTATGATGGAAAAGTAGATTCCTGGGATGTGGTGAATGAAGCACTGAATGAAGATGGCACTTTGCGCAAGGATATTTTTTTAGACAAACTTGGTGATAATTATATTGTTGAGGCTTTTCGTTTAGCGCAAAAAGCAACGCCACATTCAAAGTTGTATTACAACGATTACAACATTGAACAACCAGGGAAAAGAGCCGGTGCCATTGCCTTGATAAAAAAAATACAGGCGGCAGGTGTGCGCATTGATGGCGTTGGCATACAAGGCCACTGGAAATCAGGCGATGTTCCGATGAAAGATATTGAAGAAAGTATAAAAGAATTTTCTGCTTTGGGTATAAAAGTGATGTTCACTGAACTCGATTTAAGTGTGCTTCCAAATCCGTGGGATAAAACCACAGCAGATGTAGGTGCAACAGCACAAGGAAGCGAAAAAATGAATCCTTACACAAATGGTCTTCCCGATTCTGCTCAGCAATTATTGGCAAAATCGTATGCAGATTTGTTTACTCTTTTTATGAAATATAAAAGAGATATTAGTCGCGTAACCTTCTGGGGGGTGAATGATGGTGAATCATGGTTGAACGGATTTCCTATTCGCGGACGCACTAATTATCCATTATTGTTTGACAGGAACTTCAAACCGAAGCCCGCATTTTTCAGCGTGATTGCGACAGCAAAAAACAATTAAGTTTATCAAATTAAAATAACAATTTATGAGCGCCGCAGATGTAACATTAGTTGAGCAAACAGCACCTGCTAAGTTGCCAATACATTCACAGAAATTATCTGTTTTGGAAAAAGTTGGCTACAGCCTGGGCGACCTTGCTGCCAACCTGGTGTTTCAAACCTTGGTGACTTATCTCGCCTATTTTTATACGGATATTTATGGCCTGAAACCTGCTGACGCATCTGTTATCATTTTGACAGTTGGGCTGGTTGCAGCGTTTGGTTTCAATCCGCTGATTGGCGCGATGGCCGACAGAACCCGCTCCCGGTGGGGAAAATTCAGGCCATGGATTTTATTTACTGCCATTCCGCTTGGAGTGATTGCGTTGCTGGCTTTCAGCACACCGCATTTTTCTTACAAAGGAAAAATGATTTATGCAGTAGTTACTTATACTCTGTTGTTGCTTTTATATGCGGCAAACAACTTGCCTTATTCGGCATTGAGCGGCGTTATTACCGGCGATATGAAAGAAAGAAACAGTTTGTCTTCTTATCGTTTTGTAGCGGTGATGTTTGCACAATTTTTTGTGCAGGTATTTATGCTATCCATCATTGAAACCGCAGGTGGTGGCGACAAATCGGTGGGTATTGAAAAAGTAATGACATGGCTGGCAATCATCGGAACGGCCATGCTGCTGATTACTTTTTTCACAACAAAAGAACGGATTGTTCCAAAGCCGGAACAGAAATCAACTTTAAAAGAAGACCTGTCGGATTTGTCAAAAAACAAACCATGGATAATAATGCTGGTGCTTACGACATTAGTGTTTATCACGCTTGCAATGAAAGGCGGTGGCTATGTTTATTATTTTAAAAATTATGTTGACAAAGAAAGCTTAACCAATTTTATAAATCCAATCACACATTTTCTTTCCAACGTCGGCTTAAACTTTTTTGGTGAAGACCCTGTTTCTGCAGGCTTTGGCTTATTCAATGCCGGCGGCATTATTTTTATGATTGTCGGGATTATGCTCTCAAAAAGATTTGCAGATAAATATGGTAAAAGAGATGTGTTTGGAATTTGCTTATTCATTTCTACTTTATTCATATTAGCGTTTATTTTTTATCCGCCAAAAGCCGTAGGCATAATTTTTCTTTCTCAAATTTTACATGGATTTTTTTACGGCCTTACCATTCCGTTGTTGTGGGCTATGATTGCGGATGTCGCCGATTATAGCGAATGGAAAAATAACCGCCGTGCAACCGCAATTATTTTTTCAGCAATGATGGTTGGTTTGAAGGCAGGGCTCAGTATTGGCGGTGCTTTGCTCACATGGATTTTAGGATTGTATCATTACGTGCCAAACAGTGATGTACAATCTACACAAGCCATTCACGGAACTCAAATGTTAGTAAGCATCTATCCATCCATACCTTTTTTAATCGGCGCGGGTTTGTTGTTTTTTTATCAAATAAATAAAAAGATGGAAGTAAAGATTGAAAGTGATTTATTAAAAAGAAGGAAAGAATAAATTAAAATTTTAAAGAATCATATCATGCCTGAACAAAGTATTCAACATATTGATTTTGATGAGCTGAATCAGAAAGCCATATCGCAACCGCTAATTAAAAACATCTTTACAGCAGATCCTTCCGCACACGTATTTAATGAAAGAATATATATCTATCCCTCTCATGATATAGATGCCGGCGATGCATTTGATGATTTGGGAAGTCATTTTGCCATGGAAGATTATCATGTCATCTCGATGGATTCACCGGAAAGGGAAGCAAAAGACAACGGTGTTGCTTTGCGCGTAAACGATGTACCCTGGGCTGAAAAACAAATGTGGGCGCCGGATGCAGCAGAAAAAAATGGAAAATATTATCTCTTTTTTCCTGCGAAAGATTATGAAGGAATTTTTCGTATAGGGGTAGCCGTTAGTGATTCACCTGTTGGTCCTTTTTCGCCAGAACCAGAAGCAATTAAAAAAAGTTTTTCAATAGACCCCGTTGTTTTTAAAGACGATGATGCCTGCCTGGATGGCCCAGCCAGACAGGGAAGTTATTATATGTATTTCGGCGGCATCTGGGGCGGGCAATTACAACGCTGGCGCGACGGTAGTTTCAATGCAACACAACCTGAAAGCCCGACAGCGCATTTGCCAAAAGATAATGAGCCTGCGCTTTGTGCAAAAGTCGCAAAACTCACGAGTGATTTATTGGAATTTGCTGAGGAGCCACGGGACGTTTTAATTGTTGATGAAAATAACAAACCATTATTGCAAGGCGATACGGAAAGAAGATTTTTTGAAGCATCGTGGGTGCATAAATACAATGGCAAATATTATTTTTCTTATTCGACCGGCGACACGCATTTTATTTGTTACGCCATTGGTGATAACCCTTATGGACCTTTTGAATATGCAGGTAAAATTTTAAATCCCGTTGTGGGTTGGACGTCGCATCATTCCATTGTTGAATTTGAAAATGAATGGTATTTGTTTTATCACGACAGTAGTTTGAGTAAAGGAGTTACACATTTGCGTTCCATCAAGGTTACAAAATTGGTTCATGATGAAAATGGTTTTATAAAAACAATAGAACCATACGGCGATTTCAAGGCATTGGTTTAGAAACAGCGTTTGCAAATTAAAATTCTGATTATTTGTTTGCTTACTGATTTAACATCAATCATCTGAAGAAGAATTTTTACAAAAAGAATTATAACAAATGAAAAAATTATTGCTCATTGCGCTTTCGCTATTTCTTGCAGAAATAATGATTGGGCAATCAACTGAAGTAACTATTCCAGGCTCGCAAACAAGAAACTTTACTTCATCAATTGTGAACGGACAGGAATATGCTTTGCAAATTTCATTGCCTGCAAGCTATAATAAGAGCAATCAAAAATATCCTGTTGTTTACCTGATGGATTCGCAGTGGGATTTCCCTTTGCTGACGGCTTTATACGGACAACAATATTATGACGGATTTATTCCCGAAGTAATAGTTGTTGGAATTACATGGGGCGGCAGTTATCCAAATCCTGACAGTTTAAGAGCCAGAGATTATACACCAACAAATGAGAAGCGTTTGCCGCAAAGTGGCGGCGCTAATAAGTTTCTTTCTGTAATAAAAAATGAAATATTTCCTTTAGTGGGAAAAAATTATCGTGTTGATGAAAATGATAAAACATTAATCGGTTGTTCGCTCGGTGGATTGTTTACGATGTACACTTTATTTACGCATCCCGAAATGTTTAATCGTTATGTAGCCGCCAGTCCTGCTTTCATGTGGGACAACAACATTTTGTATAAATATGAAGAGCAATATCATGCAAACAAATCCAATCCTCCGGCAAGATTATTTATGTGTGTTGGTGGCGTTGAAACAAGCGTGCCGGATTATGAAAAGCTTACTGTTTTTTTAAATAATCGCCGTTATTCCAATTTACAAATTGAAAGTAAAGTCTTTGAAAACACGGGCCATTCCGGCACAAAAGGAATTGGTTATGAAAAAGGGTTGCAATTTGTTTTCAAACGCCCTTCCATAGAATTATCTTCAAATATTCTACAGCAATATACCGGCATTTACAAATTAAATGACGGAACGACTGTGAATGTAAAGCCTGATGGAGGCTTACTCACAGCATCTGCGGGAAATAATTCATTCAAATTATTAGCAGCTTCTGAAACGGATTTTTATATCATTTCATCTTTTCTAAACTTACATTTTGTGAAAGATGAGAAAGGACATGTTTCCGGCTTTCAATTGAATCAATATGGTTCCAGCCAGTTTGTGAAAAAAGTCAAATAATAATAAAATGAAGAAATTAATTACGATTGGTTTTTGTTTTATTATAACATACAATGTCAATGCACAGGTAAAGCTTCCTCAAATTATCCGGGACAGTATGATTTTGCAACGCGATGCCAAAATTAATATTTGGGGCTGGGCATCAAAAGGTGAAAAAGTAACCGTAAAATTTAATGGTAGAACTTACAGAGCAACTACTGGTAATGATGGAAAATGGCAAGTGCAATTATTGCCTTTGAAAGCCGGAGGGCCTTATTCAATGGACATCTCAGGCAAAAACAAAATTAGGCTTCATGATATTTTGATGGGTGATGTTTGGCTTTGTGCCGGACAATCAAATATGGTGCATCAAATGAAGCTGCACAGCGTGTTTTATCCCGATGAAATTCCAAACGCAAATTATCCGGACATAAGACAGTTTTGGGTTCCAAATACAACGAACCTGGTAAGCCCGCAAACTGATTTACCAGGTGGTTCATGGAAGTGGGCGAATCCTGAAAATGTCGCAGACTTTTCTGCTGTCGCCTATTTTTTCGCAAAGGATTTATATCAAAAATATCATGTGCCTATTGGTATCATCAATGCAAGCTGGGGCGGCGTGCCTATTGAGTCTATGATGAGTGAAGAAAGTTTAAAATCATTTCCTGATATTTTAAAAACAATAGAAAAAAATAAAGACACGGCCTACGTAAATAGCGTCAACCGAAAAGTTTTTGAGGCTGCGCGAAAAATTAAAAGGCCGGAAGATAAAGGCATGGAAGAAAAATGGTTTTCTCCTTCTTATCAACCAAAAGAATGGCACCGGATTGCTGTTCCCGGGTTTTGGGCAGATGAGGGCGCAAAAAATTTAAATGGCGTTATTTGGTATCGCCGGGAAATTGATGTGCCAGCTTCCATGACGAATGTTCCTGCAAAGGTTTTTATGGGCAGAATTGTAGATGCAGATGAATTGTACATCAATGGAACTAAAGTTGGCTCTACCGGTTACATGTACCCGCAACGCCGTTATCCCGTTCCAGAGGGTGTTTTGAAACCGGGGAAAAATTTATTTGTGGTGCGTGTTACGAACAATTTTGGCAAAGGTGGATTCGTTCCTGATAAACCGTATGAATTAATAGCGGGCAATGATACTGTTGATTTAACAGGTTACTGGCAATATAAAGTTGGATTATTAAATGAGCCGCGCCTTGGGGGCAGAGGTTTTGGTGGTTTTGGTATTGCGTTGCAAAATCAACCGACTGCATTATACAATTCAATGATTGCGCCTTTGATTAATTATGCGATTAAAGGATTTGTCTGGTACCAGGGTGAAAGCAATACCGGCAAACCGGATGAATATGCAAAGCTGCAACCGGCGATGATTACCGATTGGCGAAGTAAATGGAACGAAGGGGATTTGCCATTTTTATTTGTGCAGCTTCCCGGCTTTGGGGATTACAATTATCTTCCTTCAGAAAGCCAGTGGGCGCTGTTTAGAGAAGCGCAGGCAAAATCCTTATCCGTGCCCAACACCGCCATGGCGGTTGCGATTGACCTCGGTGAGTGGAACGATATTCATCCTGACCGTAAGAAACCCGTTGGTGACAGGCTTGCACTTGCAGCCGAAAAAATTGCTTATGGAGAAAATATCGTGTACTCAGGACCGTTATATCAATCTTCGAAAATTGAAGGTGATAAAATCATTATTTCCTTTACACATACAGGCACCGGACTAAGTACCAACGATGGCGAAGCTCCTGCTGAATTTGCTATTGCAGGAGAAGATAAAAAATTTGTATGGGCTGACGCAAAAATTGATGGCGATAAAATAATCGTGTCGAATGAAGATGTACCGAATCCAAAGTATGTTCGTTATGCCTGGGCGGATATGCCGGTAAATCCTAATTTGATAAATAAGGAAGGCTTGCCCGCAGCGCCTTTCAGAACGGACGAATAAAAATACTCTATGAAAAAATTAATCAGTGGAAATTACTTTTTCAGCTTATTTGTTCTTTTACTGTGCTATTCGAAACCGTATAGCCAATCTATTCCTCATCTGCAAAAGAAAGGCACTTCACAACAATTAATTGTTGATGGAAATCCGTTTCTAATCCTTGGCGGTGAATTGGGAAATTCAACTGCATCAAGCCTTGACTACATGCGACCTTTTTGGAAGAAATTTAAGGCAATGAATTTGAACACGATTCTTGTTCCTGCATATTGGGATTTAATGGAGCCGGAAGAAGGAAAATTTGATTTCACTTTAATAGACAGCATTATCAATACGAGTCGCAAAAATAATTTGAAAGTAATTCTCTTATGGTTTGGGTCCTGGAAAAACAGCATGAGTTGTTATGCGCCAGCGTGGATTAAAACAAACGAAAAACGTTTTCCACGTGCGCAGGACCGTACCGGAAAGGGATTAGAAATACTTTCTGCTTTCAGCAAAAATAATCTGGATGCAGACAAGAAGGCTTTTTCTGAATTGATGAAACACATCAAAGAAACCGACCAATCACAAACAGTGATAATGGTGCAGGTAGAAAATGAAATTGGAATGCTTACTGAAGCAAGAGAATACACAGCCGATGCCAATAAAGCTTTTAACAATGAAGTGCCAAAAGAACTGATGGATTATTTGATTGTAAATAAAGATTCTATCGTTCCGGAATTAAAAGAGCATTGGAAAAAAACAAATTTTGCAACAAAAGGAAATTGGGAAAATGTATTTGGCAAAAGTCTTGCAACTGATGAATTATTCCAGGCATGGTATTATGCAAAATATACCAACGCGGTTGCAGAAGCAGGAAAAAAAGAATTTCGTGTATCCATGTACGTTAATGCCGCATTGAATTATCGAAATGTGCAACCCGGCCAATATCCCAGTGCAGGACCATTGCCGCATCTGATGGATATCTGGCAGGCAGCCGCTCCCGCAATTGATTTCTTATCACCTGATTTTTACAATCCATATTTCAAGCATTATTGCGATTTGTACACGAGAAGAAACAATCCATTATTCATTCCTGAAATACGCTTTGAACCTTCCAATGCAGCCAAAGTTTTCTATGCAATTGGCCATTCCCAGGCGATGGGTTTCTCTCCCTTCTCAATCGAATCAACAGAACATCCGGAAGGCGAGAGCTATTCTATTTTATCACAATTATCACCCGAGATTTTAAAGTATAGTGGCACAGGAAAAATGGATGGTGTATTGCTCGATACATCAACAAAAAAACAGGAAATCGTTTTAGGAAATTATAAACTTACTGTTTCACATGATTACACTTTGGGGTGGTCGCCCGAAGCAAAAAATCCTGATTGGCCAATGAGCGGCGCAATTATAATCCAGGAGAATGAGAATAATTTTATCGTTGCCGGAACCGGCGTGGTTGTTACATTTACTATAAATAATACCAATAATAAATCAGCCGGAATTTTACAGGCGGAAGAAGGAATTTATAAAAATGGTAAATGGATTCCGGGAAGAAGAATGAACGGCGACCAGGACCACCAGGGCAGGCACGTCCGAATTCCTGTGGGTGAATGGGGAATTCAGAAAGTGAAATTGTATAAGTATGAATAATGCATCTGAAAGACAAACCCGCCTTCGACAAGCTCAGGCTGACATCTTTCTGTCATGTTGAGCCTATCGAAACATTAACTGGGAAATATTTTGAATCATAGCTTAATAAAAATTCTTAGGCCATATATAAAATTAACACATGAAAAAGTTTTTTCTTTTTTCAATTGCGATAATACTTTCCAAATTTCTTATTGCACAAGACACAACCATTAATGGCATTTCCTATCCAAAACCTGTAAATTTCACTGCGCAGCAGAATCAGGAAAACATGATGAAGCAGTTAGGCATCACATCACTACGGCCGGGGCCGAGTGGCAATGAATTGGCGCCGAATCATGCAAATTATGATACGACGAAAGCAGACCCTTGTCCGAAGCTTCCCGAAATTCTTACCACAAAAAATGGAAAGAAGGTTACTACCCCCGAAATGTGGTGGAAGGTGCGGCGGCCCGAAATTGTAGAAGATTACGAACGCGAAGTATATGGAAGAATTCCTAAAAATATTCCTGAAGTAAAATGGACGGTAAAAGTTACCGACCGCGAATTTATCCGGCGGGGATTTATACCGGTTATTGCAAAAGAAATTGTTGGTCATGTGGACAACAGCGCTTATCCGCTCATCAATGTGGATATTAAAATGATGCTGGTAATTCCAATGAATGTGAAAGGCCCTGTTCCGGTGCTGATGATGTTTGGCCAGCCATCGTTCCCTTCACCGGCGCAGCCTTCCAATGATGACATGGAAATATTGAATGCCACGTTCAAAGAAATGATGATAAAAGCCAATCCGGAAGTAAAAAAGATTTTTGATAAATATCCTGCCTATTCGCCCATTACAAAAACCACCATTAATTTCTTTGCACCGCAAACAGGCGAAGCTTCTCCTACAGAACAATTGCTGGCAGCGGGCTGGGGGTATTGTACTATTGACCCTAACAGCATCCAGGCAGATAATGGCGATGGATTAACCAAGGGAATTATAGGTTTGATAAATAAAGGGCAACCGCGCAAGCCCGATGACTGGGGTGCATTGAGGGCATGGAGCTGGGGCGCAGCACGTGCATTGGATTATCTCGAAACGGACAGTCTGGTTGATGCAAAAAAAGTAGGAATTGAAGGTGTATCACGGTATGGGAAAGCTGCATTGGTTACGCTTGCATTTGAACCGCGCTTCGCCACCGCATTGGTTGGCTCTCCCGGCAAAGGTGGTGCAACCTTATTACGTCGTAACTTTGGCGAAGCCGTTGAAAGCCTTACCGGTGGAGAGTTTTATTGGATGGCAGGAAACTTTTTAAAGTATGGCGCCGAAAAATCAAAGTTTGGAAAAATGACAGGCTGCGATTTACCCGTTGATTCACATGAATTGATTGCCTTGTGCGCCCCGCGACCCATGTTTTTAAGTTATGGCATTCCTGCAAAAGGCGACGCCAACTGGCTTGACCATCGCGGCAGTTTTAAGGCAATTGTGGCAGCAGGAGTAGCCTATAAATTATTGGGTGCAAAAGATTTGGGCGTTGGCAATGATTATATGCAAGAATATATGCCGCCCGTAAATGTTGGTTTATTGGATGGACAGCTTGCGTGGCGCCAGCATGATGGCGGACATACTGACGCACCGAATTTTAAATATTTTATATCGTGGGCAAATAAGAATCTGAATTATGAAAAGAAATCCCGATAAAATAATTATGAAAAATCATTTATGCCTCAGGCAAGCGATTCCGTTTCTGTTGATATTTTTTTTATCTAACGGTAATGCCTATTCGCAAACCGATACTACATGGAATCATAAAAAATGTGCGGTGGTGCTGACTTATGATGATGGATTGAATATTGGTTTAACCAAT
This sequence comes from Hanamia caeni, assembly GCF_003721595.1. Taxonomy (GTDB): domain Bacteria; phylum Bacteroidota; class Bacteroidia; order Chitinophagales; family Chitinophagaceae; genus Ginsengibacter; species Ginsengibacter caeni. The sequence goes on along the minus strand of NZ_RJJR01000008.1, from coordinate 179,022 downwards.
GTAATTCCTGCATTAGATTCTCTTGATTTGAAAGGAACCTTTTACATTTCGGATTATTTTGACGGGCTAAAGGCACAAATAGATGGATGGAGAAAAGCCGCAGCAGAAGGGCACGAGCTCGGCAATCACACCATCTGGCATCCGTGCGACGGAAGCCTTCCCGGAAGAAACTTTGTAAAGCCCGATTATGATTTGCATACTTACACAGTGAACAGAATGGACAATGAAATTCTCGCCATGAATAATATTTTAAAAGCCATTGATGGAAAAGAGGAAAGAACATTTGCGTATCCGTGTGGCGATACAAAAATTCATGATTCTGCTTACCTTGATTATATGAAATACAAATTCGTGGCTGCCCGTGGCGTTACGCCTGAGATGTTGCCTCTTAATAAGGTCAACTTGAATAATGTGGGTTGCTACATGGAGAACGGAGCATCTGCCGATGAAATGATTGCGTTGGTCAAAAAAGCAATGAAAACGCATACGTTGCTCGTTTTTCTTTTTCACGGAGTGGGCGGCGAACACAACATCAATATTTCGCTGGCCGCGCACAGCAGGCTTTTGCATTTCTTAAAACAAAATGAAAAGACATCTGGATAGCGCCCATGATTGATGTGGCTAAATTTATAAAGAGGCATCAACCTAAATAATTAATAAAAATTAAAAGACTAACAATGAAAAAATTAAGAAGTGCAGATTGGTTTGGCAAATCAGACAAGATGGGATTTGTTCATCGTTCGTGGCTTCGCAACCAGGGATACCCGGATGATTATTTCCAGGGCAAGCCCGTAATCGGCATTTGCAATACATGGAGCGAACTCACGCCATGCAATGCGCATCTCCGCGACTTTGCCGAGGTAGTAAAAAGAGGCGTGGTAGAAGCAGGCGGTTTTCCCATGGAATTCCCTGTTACTTCCCTTGGTGAAACATTGATGCGGCCCACCACGATGTTGTTCAGAAACCTCGCCAGCATGGACGTTGAAGAAACCATAAGAGCCAACCCACTTGATGGAATCGTGCTGCTTACGGGTTGTGATAAAACAACGCCTTCCACTGTTATGGGTGCGTGCAGCGTGGATTTGCCAACCATCGTTGTTCCCGGTGGTCCTATGCTGAATGGGCGTTTTAAAGGCGAATGTATCGGTTCCGGTTCCTTCAACTGGATGGTAAAAGAAAAAGTATTGGTTGAAAATTTTACTGCAGAAGATATACATGAAGCGGAAATCGGCGTAGCAAGAAGCAATGGGCATTGCATGACGATGGGCACGGCCTCCACCATGGCTTGTATGGTAGAAGCGTTAGGACTAACACTGCCTGGCGCAGCGGCAATTCCGGCTGTGGATTCCCGGAAAAAAGTAATGGCGCAACTGAGTGGAAGAAGGATTGTAGAGATGGTAAAAGAGGATTTGAAACTTTCAAAAATTCTTACCAGGGATGCCTTTGAAAATTCAATAGTGGTAAATGCTGCGGTTGGCGGCTCAACAAATTTTATCATTCATCTTTTGGCCATTGCCGGCAGAATTGGTGTTGAGCTTGATATGGAAGATTTCGATAAGCTGGGAAGTAAAATTCCTTTGCTGGTGAACCTAAAACCTTCAGGAAAATATTTGATGGAAGATTTTTATTATGCCGGCGGATTACCCGTTGTGATTAAGGAATTAAAAAAATACTTACACACCGATGCAATCACGGTAAATGGAAAATCTATTGGCGATAATAACGTGAACCCGGTTTGCTATAACCAGGAAGTGATTGCAACGCTTGATAATCCGCTACAGGAACACGCTGGCATGGTTGTATTAAAAGGCAATTTGTGCGAGCAGGGAGCGGTGATTAAGCCCTCGGCTGCAACAAAAGAGCTGATGAAACATCGTGGGCGTGCGGTTGTTTTTGAAAGTATGGAAGATTATCATGCACGCATTGATAATCCCGAACTGGATATTGATGAAAATTGTGTGATAGTTTTGAAAGGCGTTGGCCCTGTTGGTTATCCGGGCATGCCTGAAGTGGGCAATGTAGATTTACCCGAAAAATTATTATTAAAAGGCGTCAGGGACATCATCAGAATTTCTGATGGGAGAATGAGCGGAACAGCTGCGGGTACAGTCGTGTTGCATGTTTCACCAGAATCTGCTATCGGAGGCACGTTAGCACTGGTAAAAGACGGCGACATGATAGAACTTGATGTGGAACAAAGAAAATTGCATCTCGACGTAAGCGATGAAGAATTAAAAGCGAGAAAAGAAAAATGGATTGCGCCACCGCCGGTCACCAACAGGGGTTATGTAAAATTTTACATTGACCATGTTCAACAAGCTAATTTAGGCGCCGACCTGGATATTTTACAGGGTGGCTCGGGAAGTAATGTAACAAGAGATTTGCATTAGCTTTAAAAAGGCATTTGAAGCTCCGTAAGTTTTTTATAGGTAACGGTTATGTATAAACGAAAATATTTTCGTAAACACTTTTAGCAGTAAAGCAATAAATAAAGAGAATTCTGTTTTTATTACTTTTTTTGAATGCAAATTTTTTAGCAGCGGGTGTATTCAGAAATTAATGTGCAATTTTGTAAGAATATAAATCCGCATTATTTCTTCGTTTGCTACATGATTCTTTTATTAATTTTTGCAGAAATCATAGATACATTTCAAAAAAAATTTCAATGAGTTTACAGGTGGAAGGATTTACACCAGCGCTTCTTTATTGTATTTGTGTTTGTATTCCAACGGTGATAATCCGGTAACCTTCCTAAACACTTCCCTAAAGGCTTTCATGTCGTTGTAGCCTGATTCATACATTACTTCACTCACTGTTTTTCGTGTGGTTTCAAAAGATTTTTTTGCTGATTCTACTTTTACTCTTTGTAGATATTCAATGGGCGTATTGCCGGTTGCTTTTACAAACCTTCTGTCAAAGTTTCTTCTTCCTACAGCAAATTTTTGAGATACTTCTTCCACCGATATTTTTTCAAGAAAATTATCTTCAAAAAATTCCTGAGCCTGCTTTATAATGTCATCGCCATGCGATTTTTGGCCATTAAAAATAGTAAAGGCCGATTGGTTTTGTCTGTCAATTTCTACCTGGAAAATTTTAGAACAATAGATAGCAGTTTCACGGCCATAATATTTTTCAACGAGATAAATTAAAAGATTTAAAAAAGAATAAGCGCCACCGTTGGTATATATTCCCTGTTCGTCTGTGATGAGCTTGTCTTTTTTTACATCTATCAGAGGAAAAAGGCTCCTTAATTTATCTACCGAATTCCAATGAATCGAACAACTTTTTCCATCCAGTAAGCCAGAAGAGGCAAGCATGAAAGCGCCCGTGCACATCGTTGCCACTTCCGCACCATTCTTATATTGCTTCACCGTCCAATCCATCAGCAGGCTGTTATTTGCCGACAATTTTTGAAAATCATGTGCTATCGCGGGAATAATAATCAGGTCGGTGGCGGGCACATCATCAATAGAAGTTTGCGGACGGATAGCCATAAGGCCGTTGCCGATTTCTGCTTCATCTGTAAGGCCTGCAAGAACAATTTTAAACAGTTCTTTTTGTCCGTTAATCTTTCGGTAATGATTTGCACGTGAAAAGAAATCGTAAGCCCCGGCAATGCAGGAAACGGTGCTGAGCGCGGACTGTGAATCCGGAACTAAAATGGTAAGATGTTTCATTGGAAGAGCTTTAAATATTCATCACAAAGCTAAAAAATCCACATGTCCAAAACAACCCCTTAAAATGTCCATTTTGCCGCCCTCAAAAGTATTTTAAAGACAATACTTTTGTTTGATAAAAAATTGAATATGGCTACTATGATGGTAATTTATAAAACACCTCGCGATAAGGAATCGTTTCTTGAACATTACTTTGATGTGCACATTCCTTTGGCTAAAAAGTTACCGGGATTGATAAAATATAAAGTGAGCCAAAGCCCCGTGCCAGTCATTTCCGGACAGGACGTTTTCCTGATTGGGGAATTGGTTTTTGCAAGCATGGAAGATATCAAATCAGCATTCGCTTCACCGGAAGGGCGGGCATGTGCGGAGGACAGAAAAATTTTAGCTGAGGATGATAAGGTGCAAATTTATTTGTATGAAACCACAGAAGTATAAGAAAATAATTTTCACATTTATAAAAAATAGCAAATGAAACAAAGCGATTTCTCTACAACACTTATGGTGGATGCGTCTCCAAAACAGGTGTTTGATGCAATTAATAATGTGCGCGGCTGGTGGTCAGAAAATATTGAAGGAGATACTAATAAAGCCAACAGCGAATTTTTGTATCATTACCAGGATGTGCATCGCTGCCGGATTAGAATCACTGAACTGGTGCCGGATAAAAAAGTAGCATGGCATGTGATGGAAAATTATTTCAAATTCACAGAAGATAAAACCGAATGGAAAGACACGGATATAGTATTCGATATTGTTAGTAAAAATGGAAAAACAGAATTAACGTTTACACACATTGGGTTGGTTCCGGATTATGAATGTTATCAAATTTGCCATGATGCATGGACACATTACATCCAGGATAGTTTGAAAAATCTTATCACCACCGGACAGGGAAAAGCAACTCCGAAAGAAGCGCCAGAGGATTCCTTGCAAGACGAAACCCCGGAAAAACCGGTAGGAGAGAATCGCGAAACAAAAAGTATTTATCACCGCCTGCTGATTAAGGTGCCGGTAGAAAAAGTGTATGAAGCGCTTACCACCCAGCAAGGGCTTGCGGGCTGGTGGACGCCGGATACCATTGCCCAGGCTGAGAAAGGCACCATTTTAAGATTTGGCTTCGGGCCTGATTACTTTAAGGAAATGCGCGTGGAAGAATTAAAGCCTTACAGTAAAGTAAAATGGCTTTGCCTGAAAGCATTTTCGGAATGGATAGGAACAACACTCACGTTTGAACTGGAAGCAGTTGCCAAAGGAGCTGTCCTTACCTTCCATCACGATGGCTGGAAAGAATACAGCAACGAGTTTGCATCGTGCAGCTTTGATTGGGCACTTTTCTTCAAAAGCCTGAAATTACTTTGTGAAACAGGAAAAGGAAAACCTTACCCGGATTTTGATAAATAGGCGTCAATAGGTTATCAGTAAAAAGATAAATAAGTTGAATTTTTATTTTCAATTGTTTTCATTCATAATACCGCGAAGATTTAGCAATGCGTTTTTATAAGCGTCTTTGATAAATTTAGTATCGTAACTGTAAGTAATAAAACGCATTCCTTCCTTCGTCCATTTGGTTACGTCTTCCATATTGGAAAGATGGATCCCCGGAGCAACGCCGTATTTATTACATTGATTGATTATTTCACGGAAGGCTTCTTCCATGCGGGGATGGTGCAACTGGCCTGAAATACCCATATCATTGCTAAGGTCGGCCGGACCAATCATTATCGCGTCTATACCAGGGGTTGATATTATCTTTTCGGCGTTGTTAATGCCCTCTTCGCTTTCAATTTGAACTATGGTCATCAGTTCGCGGTTAGCCCAGTCCAAATATTCATCCGTTGAATAATCCCTGAATAAAGTGGCGGTAGTGGAAACACTTACCCCACGTTTGCCCATGGGCGCATATTTAACCGATTCAATAATATGCCTTGCCTCGGCGGCCGTTTTTACCTGGGGCAAAATCAAACCTTCTGCACCAATATCAAGCATTTGCGCCATCTGGTGATAGAGCTTGTCGGGCACGCGCACGAATAAGCCCATTTTTTCGTACTTCGCTACCAATGAAAAGCTACCCAGCGTTTCATAATTATAATCATTGTGTTCAGTGTCTAATATGATGTAATCCCATCCTTCAGAAGCGCACAATGCAACGGCTTGTGGTGATTTCAGCACCCGGAGCATCGTTCCGAAACAAATTTTTCCTTCGCGCAGCTTTTGTTTTACAACGCTGGTTTTTAAACTCATGCTATTTTTATTAATTCTGTTTCAAAAGCCATACGTCGCAAACCTTGGATTTTTGCCGCCAGTTTAATTGTGATTCTTCGGGTTCATCAAAAGTGATTTCGATTTTTCCATCACATACTAATTGAACCGGCACTTCAAATTCTTTAAATTCTTCATATCCTTTATTATAGATACGAGGCTGCAGCCGATAGCCATCTGCCCGTAATAACGCTTCTCCATAACCGGCAATCCGAATCAGGTAGTATCCATTCGGGTCCAGGTCTTCATACACCAGCCTGGGAAAGTTTTGAAATAATTGCGTTGACAGGCGTTTTCTGCTCATACCGTTGTCCCACCAGGCTACATCAGTTGCATCGTCTGACCACGTCTTTACATGAGGCTCTTTGGAAATGTTCGAAACATCGTCATAATAGCTTCCGGGTCCGGGATTATCCCAGGTATAAATAATTTGTAAACGCGCAAGCTTTTCCTGCTCAGATTTCATCTGCCGAATTTTTGCAAATTCATCAGAGAGCCACCAACGGTTGTTTAAAGGGTAATCAAGAAAATCCAGGATAGCACCGCGCTCAGCGCCGCTTGCATTGTATTTCTTCACGCTGGTTTGCATTCCTATCGAGTTAAAAAGTGCTGCGCAATAGTTAACAATTTTTTGGCGCAAGTCAGGGGAAACAGGATTTTTATCCGCTTCGTTCACGATGCGCAACGCACTATCCATTGCCACGTCTGAACCTATTTCCCCGGCCTTTTTCAGTACCTCATTGGATTTAGCTTCAAGGCTTTGCTCATAAATTTTTCTGCGCCGCGTATAGGTATCGTAATAGCATCGCATCACGAGTTGTTGCCAGCGCCAGTTATTTTGTAGTTGAGGATTTTTCGATTCGAGATTTTTCCAAAAAGAAAAGGTGGTTTCTACTCCGCCGTTGGCTTCCAAAGGGCCAACCCAATTTCGCTCTAAAGCCAAAATCCCGTTCGCTGCAGGTTCTGCAAGTGAAGCGCCAAAGAAGAAGCGGGCATAATCTTTAATAATCTCAGTAACTTCTGTATGGGAATTCCAGCCCAATTGGCTCCAGACAATTTTATTTACATCATCATGAACACCATCAGAGTAAGAAATAAATCCATCCGTAAAAGGAGCATAGCGGTTGTGGATTTGCGCATAATAAAATGGTTGCGGATTACAAACTTCGCGCCCCTCCGTGAGTGCATAGGCCTGGTCCCAATTTAGCACCGGGTATTGGCACCGAACCGTATGTGTGATGTCGGGGTAGGAAATATGCTGATATCTTTTGGGCAGCCTGAATCTCGTTTGCGCAAGATCGGGGCTGGAAGGGCCCGTTACAACGCCGGTGAGCCATTCAGGGTTGTTATCTTTTAAATATTTGAAAAAATAATCTACCTGCGAATTATTAAAACCTTGCAGGGAAATCCACAGGCCTGCATGAGGATGATACTTTTTTAATTCCGCGGCAATTCGTTTTAAAAAGGGCATTACGTATTTGGGGTCATTTTCGCCGGGGTCGCCTCCGGGGAAAAAAACGCCGTCGAGCCGCGGGCATTCTTTATAAAAGGCTGCATGTTTTTTTACTTCAGCCTCAAACAAATCTTGTTTTGACAAGTCAACATCAGCAGGCGTCCAAACCCAATATTCAAGCCCGTAGTTGTTGCATATTTCACTCATCTTCCGGTTCATTTCCTCGCGCGGCACTTTCATGTTCGGGCCGGGGTCATCATCCTGGAAGGGAATATTTTCAATACTGTTTGTTCCAAATAAAGCCAGCTCGCGGATGTATTTGTCAAACTGGTCTACCGTCCATGCGTCCCACGAATTAGCCGTATTGCGGTAGCCAAGCTGGTGGCCACGGTAAGTATATTCAGGTGAAGTAGCTATCTCATTTTTCGTGTTAAATAAAATCTTTTTGGGCGAAAGTTCTGCTTTGCGAAGAAATTCGCCGATGGCAAAAATGATTCCTCTTTCATCTGCGCCAATCAACCAAAGAATCTGCTTTCCGTTCATTTTTTCAGAAACAATCCTGAATCCTTCGGCTTTCGTTTCAGGCAGATTTTTGCCATCGCGTTTGGGCACGCGTACACCGCTTATTTCATTATCTTTTATTGATGCTAAAACAATAACCTGGGTGTTTTCAAATCCTGAGATAAGCCGGAGATTAATGGAAGTGCGTTGAGCTACTTCCTCCTGCAAAACCCGTATCGCTGTTTCTCTTACGGGATGTGCTATTGTTGAAGAAGCAATAATGGAAGCTTTACTCAAGTCTGCTATTTGTGCTGATGAGAAACCTGTATGAAATATTAAAAAAGAAAGTAAAATTGTTTTAAAAAAAATGAGTCTATTCATAATATCGGCTATTAATTTCAAAAGGCAATTCGTATAGTAAAGCAACAAATAAATAAAATTCTTATTTATCTATAATTTTAAAAAGGGACAAGCTTTTTAATTTGGTTACTTTATTTTATTAAGCTCTTCTAAGGTCCATGGTTCATTTCTTCCCTTCATTTCTTCGCGTATTTTCTTTACTTCGCTGCGTGTAACAACAGGAGAGCTGTTTTTTTTGTTGGAAGAATTTGTCCCGAATTCATACCGTGCATAGCTTAATACATCCGCAATCCAGCCATCGCGGTTTGCTGCCATTGAGGGCATCTCAGCCGGATATGTTTTTCCTTCTACCGGGCCGGTTAGTCCACCCAATAAAATCCTCATTGCTGTATATTTTTGGGAGGGTTGCAATGGAGCCGCTCCCACAAGCGGCGGAGCTGCCATCGTGCCACTACCCGTTGCTAACCCTTTACCGTCTGCACCATGGCAGTTAGCACAAAAAGATCTAAAAGTTAGTGCCCCATGGAGTATGGTGCTTTTATCATCTTCTGACATACCGGTAAGCCTTCCTGAAAGTTCTTTTACCATCTGGTTTTTATCAAGCGCATCGCTGGTAGCCACGATCATTTTATTATCTGCATTGTCTTTTATTATTTCTTTAACCACCGCAATTGCCTTATCTGATTTGCTTTGAGACATTGATAAAAAAACCTGCACACGAACATCATAGCTGGGGTCATCTTTGAGTTTTGCTACTTCATCAATCATTTGGCTATCATTTTTCCTAAGGTATGCCTCACTGATCCATACGGCGGTTTTTCTTACTTGTGGATTTGGATCGTTTAAAGCGTGAACAAGAGTTTCTTTATCAATTGAATTTAATCCTTCCAATGTCCATAAAGCGTGTATGCGTGCCAGTTCCCCGGTATCATTTTTCGGTACTTCTTTTTGTCCTGTGGCAATGGATTTCAATTCGGGTACCACAGACCTATCATTACGAATAATAATCAGTTTTTGTGCATTATCACGCCACCAGCCATTAGGATGCCCCAGGTATTTCAAAAGGTTTGCGGTTGATTCATTCAGCAGATCAGGTTTGGGGCCTCTTTTAATTCCATCGTAAACAACCCTGTAAATCCGACCACGTCCAATATTTTTAGCGAGCCCAAGACTATCTATTTTATTTCTGAGAAAAGATCCTGGTTTTGTCCAGTTACCCTGTTGAATAATTCCATGATACATATCCACAATATACAAATCACCATCAGGCCCGGTAGCACTGTTCACCGGCCGGAAATTCATGTCGGAGGATGAAATAAATTCTGAACTATCATAGGCATTTTTCATAAAAGTTCCTCCTTTTATGTCATATACTTTTGCTCTTCTTACTATTCTTCCAACAGGTTCACAAACAATATAGTCTCCTACGAAATCTTTTGGAAACCCGTCTCCTCTGTAAATAGACTGGCCACTGCAGCCTGTAAAATGATTCAGTGTGTTATTTGGTCGCAGCCTTGCCTCGCCACCCTGTACATCAGGAGTGGCTATGATCGGCCATACCGCATCAAAACCCGGAGATAATTGATCGGGTAAATTAAGTCTTCCATAAACCGGGTTGATTTGAAAACCCAAAGCAGGCGTTTCTCCTCCGGCGCTGGAGAAAAATAAACGGCCGTAATTATCGTGCGTTAATCCCCATTGGCCTTGTCCTCCATTGGGGATGCTATCTACCTGCAAGGTACCGTTGGTATACCGGAAACGCACAGGCTCGTAAGTCATATACATCCAGTTATCCAGGTTCCAGTCAAGCCCGCTTCGCTGATGTTCCATGTTATTATCACTGGGAACATAATTATCATTCTTGTAAACTATCTTTTTTACATCTGCCTTACCATCATTATTAGTATCAGTATAGCTGGTTATTGTAATTGAATTGGTCTCGTTTACAAGCAATGATTTTCCTACACTTTGCATCATTCTTGGCAATAAAAGACTATCGACAAATATGGAACTTTTGTCCATTTTTCCATCATTATCAGTATCTTCCAGCAGCATGATCCGGCTCAAGGGAAGCCGTTCACCCGTTGCATCGGCATCCTTCATATAAGTAAGCATTTCCGCTACATACATTCTGCCATTTCCATCCCAGGTAATGGTTACGGGATCTTTAATCATAGGTTCACTGGCGACTAATTCAATATGGTATCCTTTGGGCAGATACATGGTTTTCAGGCTTTGTTCCGGAGATAAATAGGCAGGAGAAGGATGTGCATTGAAAACCGGTTTTTCATCATTTTCATGGCTGGTACATGTAAAAACAAATATTGACAACACTACCAGGGCAATAACCTGAAATTTAATTTTCATGCTGATTATTAATTGAGCTTTCCAGTTGGTATTTTAGTTTATTTTAAGATTGCCATAATTCTTTGTTCCCATGGCATATTCTATTCCGCCAAGGATATGCCGCAGGTAAAGAGGATCAGTGTAAGATTCTTCCACATGGCCTAATTCAGTATAAAAGGCTCTGCCTCCATCATACTCATGATACCAGGCCATGGGATGATTTCCCATAGGTTTAATCTTTCCAAGATCATAGCTTTTTTCGTCAATGGTGATCAGCACATGAAGATCTTTTGCCATCCACTTAAAGCTGTACCATTCGTCTTTACGTACCCATGGATCAGGAAGATGTTTGGTGGAGATATTATTGCGGTCCACAATGTGTAGTGTAGCGGTTTGTTGAGCAGGATGGCCGCCAAAATAAGCGCCGGAAAGGTTGCCATACCATTGCCAATCATATTCACAGTCCGTAGCGGCATGTATTCCCATATAGCCTCCGCCTGCTTCAATATATTTTTTGAATGCTTCCTGTTGCTCATCGTTTAAAACATCGCCTGTTGTACTTAAAAAGATAATGGCGTTATATTGTTTCAGATTTTTATAATTAAATTTTTCCGCATTGATGGTAGTATCTACATCAAAATTATTTTCTGAACCTAATTTTTCGATGGCTACTATTCCGTTTGCAATTGATGCGTGGTGATATCCGGCAGTTTTACAAAAGACCAGTACTTTAGGCTTTGGCTTCGCCAAAGCAGGGGAAATACTAAAGAAAAATATAGCCATTATAGTTAGCAATATTGAAAGATTCTTAAAGAGAATATATCTCGTTTTATTTTTCATTGTCTGTTGTTTTATAAACTAATATTTATTAATCGATGGCAAAACCAGGAATGGTAACTGAAAGATGCTCTATCAATAGCAAATACAAACATCTTAACGATCTGCCTGGCAGGCAGGCAGATTCGTTTACTCTAAGTATTCTCTAAAAACCTATCAATTCCTGGTCGGGTGGTTATGCGCCTGCCACTTCCGGCATGGTCAGACTTTTTCCTTTTTTCTTTCTTGACCTGGTATAGATATAGAGGAATAGAAAAGCAAATGTGAGCACCAGTGGAATAATATTGGTAGCCATCACCACCTGTGGTCCTGCTTCCAGTTGAGCCTGCGCATAGGCTGCCGCTTCCGTTGAACCAGCGGCGGCAGAACGATAGGTATCTATGTTGGCTCCGGCGGGCAAAACTGCAGCTATTAAATTATCATAATACCCGCCCATAAAAAACATGTAAATTGAAACTGCAAACATCCCCGCGCCGCCCAGCAAATTGATGCCGAGCGCTCCTGACTTTGGAATATTTTCAGAAACAAATCCCAGCATGGTAGGCCAGAAATAGGCTACGCCAAAGCCGAAAATGATGGCGCCCAGAAAAATGGCATTACCACTAAGAGTTCCTAACAAATAAATTCCAATGGTAGATACAATAGCGGAAAGAAGCAGCAATCCTGCAGGTGAAATCCGGTGAACAACAGGGCCGGCAACGCTGCGCGCGAATGCCTGCACGGCGGCCACAAGCGCAAGTATCAGGATAGCGCTCTTAGTTACATTTTGTAACAAAACGCCCACCCACTGGTTGGTAAAAAGTTCGGTGATGGCTGTGCCGAGCATGCAAATAAATAGGAAAATATAAAGCGGCTGCAATACGGCTTTGTACATTTCTTTTGTAGACACGCCCGAAGATACCCTTTCGGTTACAGGGAAATCCAGCTTGAAGAAAAGATATCCATAAATGAAAGTTGGAATGAGCATGGTAGCCACCTGCAGTTGCCAGCCCCAGCCAATATTTGCAAATCCAAATGAGATTAATGTTCCGATAACAATTCCTGCAGGAAACCAAAAATGGAAGTGATTCAGCTTGGTAGTTTTGTTTTGCGGATAAATTGAAGTTACTAATGGATTGCAGGCAGCTTCTACCACACCGTTTGCAATGCCGATAAATAAGGTGGAAATATACAGGCTCAAAAAGCCCTGGGAAAATACAGTAAAAATAATTCCGGCCAGGTGAAGTATAAAAGCTAGAATCAAAAGACGTTTCATACCCACGATATCCACAATCATGCCCCCGATGATAATGGCCAAAGGGAAACCCCAGAAAGCGGTGCCGGCAATTAATCCCATTTGCTTGCCATCCAAATGAAACTGAACCATCAGTGCATTCATAGTTCCTGCACGGATGCCAAAGGATAATGAGGTTACTAAAAGCGCAAGGCAGCTTGCTACAAATAATTTGTCGGGCTTAATTGTTTTTTCCATAACTGTATGATTGGGATTTTATAAAAGATGATTAGTATAAAAACTTTTTGGTTTGAATTTTTAGAATTAAGCTGCCTCTCTTCAAAACAGAAAATGTCCGGAAATAAAATATACTGTTATTTATTTATCTGCTGTTCAACTTTTATTTGCCGGGATTTTCTTGGCCGTTATTTTTATATGTTTTGATAATAGCAATTCGTCTAAACAAATATATTATGAATTTTCTTTGAAAAGCTCCTAAAGTTAATTTATTATTTCTCTTTCAATTCCGTAAGCTGAAGGTTTCGGAATGATACTTTCATAATATGGCCCGCATGTAATTGCAAACCAATAACGCCTGATGCTTTCCGGTTGGTGGTATCATCGTCGGTTACATCACACATCAGCACTCCATTAAGATAATGTTGCAAATGATTTTTGTTGGCTACAATACGAAATGAATTCCATCCATCATGTATTAACGATTTTAAAGAATCTGAGCTTCCGAGCGAACCGGTTATCACTGAAGGAGGCCAGGTATTATTTTTTGCAAGCGCTTCTATCGGCTCGGTTACCGGGGGAAGCGTAACTTTTTGACCGCGAAATGCTATAATATCCCGCCCGCGCTCTTCATAATTTTGGCCTGTATAGGTGTTAGCGCCATCAATGTCGAATTGATATCCGCGTAAACCATAAGGCACTCCTTCTACTTTTTCACTCCGGTATTGGATGCCGCTATTTCCTTCCGGAGAAATCTGGTATTCGCCCGTAAGCTCAAAATCAGAAGGCTCACCTTTTTTCCAAATTAAAAAAGTATTGGCCTTGAGCGGAGTGGATGAGGCAGTAACCTGTCCCACGATTGCGCCATCTTCCACGTGCCAAACGGCAGTATCTCCTTCCCAGCCGTCGAGCGTTTTGCCATCAAAAATAGAAATAGCGCCGGTTGAATCCTGCTCGTTGTTGTTTGCCGGTTCCGTTTTTTGCGATTCAGATGATTGACAGCCGGCAAAAGAAAGTACAGCCAAAAGGAGGCTGAAAAAATAAAATCGAGGTTTTAGATTATTGAACATTTGCAATATTTAAGTGGTTAAATAGTTTTTATTTTCTTCTTTTCTAAAAAAATCACAGGATTATTCTTCCATATTACACTGATTCTATTTCGCACCAGCTTTTGGTGGCGGCTGATTTCAATACGGCTTCGCAAATTTGCTGTGTCTCAAAGGCTTCTTTGAAAGTGGGAGAGCAAGGCGTTCCTGTTTCCAGGCTTTTAAAAAAATCTGCTGCCTGGTGAATGAAAGAATGCTCGTACCCGATTCCCAATCCCGGCACCCACCATTTATCCATATATGGGTGGTCACCATCGGTTACGTGAATGGAACGCCAGCCGCGTAATTTTGATTCATCTGAATGGTCAAAATATTCCAAACGGTTAAGGTCGTGAAGGTCCCAGCGAATGGAAGCGTGCTCGCCGTTTATCTCAAAAGTATAAAGCGCCTTATGGCCGCGCGCATACCGGGTAGATTCAAACAAGCCGAGCGAACCATTTTTAAAATGGCAATGAAAAATGCACGCATCATCAATAGTGACCTTTTGCATTTTTCCGGTTAATTGATGCACACGTTCTTTGATAAAAGTTTCCGTCATTGCAGAAACATCTGTAATGCTTCCGTTGAGCCAGATGGCAGTATCAATGCAATGTGCCAGCAAATCGCCGGTAACACCTGAACCTGCCGCTGCGGCATCCAGTCTCCACAAACCCTCGCCTCCTTGCGGTAAATCGGCGCTGATGGTCCAATCCTGCAGGAAGTTAGCGCGGTAGTGAAAAATCTTTCCCAGCTTTCCGGAATCAATAATTTGCTTGGCGAGCGTAACCGCGGGCAACCGCCTGTAATTGTACCAAACTGTATTTTTAACACCCGCCTTTTCCACTGCATCTACCATTTGCTTAGCTTCTTCAATATTCCGGGCAAGAGGCTTCTCGGTTAATACCATTTTTCCTGCCTGGGCTGCTGCTATAGCTATTTCAGCATGCGTATCATTGGGCGTACAAATATCCACTGCATCAATATCGTCGCGGCTGACGAGTTTTTTCCAATCCGTCTCCACTGATTCATAGCCCCATTGGTCTGCAAAAGCACGAACCTTATCCTCACTTCTTGCACAAACTGCTTTTAATACGGGTTGGTATTCCTGTTCGGGGAAAAAATTTGGAACACGATTATAGGCATTTGAATGGGTGCGTCCCATGAAACCACAACCAATTAACCCAATTCTTACTTCTTTCTTTTCGCTCATGATTTATTCAGATTTATATGTCATGAAAAAATGGATTTAATCTTTATTCTGCTTCATACCAGCCGTGTGCCTGTCTTACTTTAATCATTGTGGCAAGAATGTCATTCCATGTTTGTTGCCTTGTCATTACTTCATTGGGAAACATACAGCCGTCCCAGCAGATGTGCCTCATTTTTTTAGTAAGGTTGCCATTTTCATCACGAAGCCAATAGCCGGCATCGTGTGGTATATCCAATTTGCCATTTGGGTCAAGCGCCTGGCAATGGCGGCCGGTTTTATCATGAGCGCCGGCCCCGAAAACAGTTCCGTCGTTTTGTGCTACATGAAAATCAATCGTCCAGGGACGTAATGCATCGGTGAGCTTTTTAAGCGCAGCATTGAAAGTATCGCGGTCGTTCCAGTCAAAATCTTTTGGAAGAATTCTATCTTCAGGGCTATTCACGCCTAAAAGATATAAAAGCGTGTGGGCCATATCAGCCTGGAAACCAATATTGGGCCGGCCAACAGCTTCAAGCGTTTCAATCATCGCTTTCCAATTGTGCATGCCACCCCAGCAGATTTCTCCTTCTGCAGCAAGCTGTTCTCCAAATTCATTGGCTGCATCACATGCTTCGCGAAAAGTTTGAGCTATCAGTTTTGTATTATTTGCAGGGTCTTTAAGCCATTCATCCGGATTGGTAGCCGAATCAATTCTGATTATTCCCGAAGGCCTGACTCCCAGTTCACGCAATTTGCTCCCAAAGCGGCTGGCTTTGCGCACTACTTCTACAAATCGTTCACGCTCTTCTTTGCTGCCGATAGATGAGCCGCCGACGGGTGGCCAGATTGGCGCGACGATGCTGCCAATTTCCAAATTAAAAGAGGAAACTTTTTCTGCCAGTTGTTTTATCTCTTCGTCTGTGCTGTCGAGCTTGATGTGGACATCAAAAAGGTCAATATCAATACCGTCGAACTTTATTCCGTTTACTTCTGCTTTGGAAGTGAGCTCAAGCAGCGTATCTAAAGAAATGATTGGCTCTGAACCATCGCCTTTTCCTACAACGCCCGGCCAGGTAGCGTTATGAAGCTTTGGATAATTGTTTTCATTCATAGCAAATACTTTTTTATTATTTAATTAATACGATGGTCAATTTAAGAATTCTTTATTTTATGGTTTAGATGGTTTAGAAAGTTTAGATGGTTTAGAAAGCTTAGGTGGTTTAGCATTTTACAAAAGGCCTAAAACCAGTAAACGAACTTTTAAACGTCATTTTTATTTTAATTCCAAATCCGGATTTTCGGGGCCGAAATGTTTCAGCATCACGATGGGGTCAGTGGCGGATTTATTGACGATGGTAACGCCTTCTTTTGCTGCTTTTTCACTCACAAAATATTCGTCGTGCGTTAATTGTCCATACCTGATGAGTGAAGGCGTTTCAATATCCCAAACACCCATAGTTCCGTGGCCCTGCATCATAATCATGCCGTACGCCGCACTATCTTTTATCGTTACAGTTGCGCCGGGCTGCACTGTCAATTCCTTCGCGCTGAAAGCATGAGAGCGGTAGCATATCCAGTTTTCAATATACCCGTTCTGCTGCATTTCCTCCACTTCTTTTACGGGAATGGGTTTCATAAAACGGGTTTCTAAAATGTTCGGATTGACATTCAAATCCCAATCTATTACCTCCATCAGGGCATCATAATTCCCTACTTGGTCTTTCGGCGTTCCGTTCCATAACAATTCTTCCGGAATAATCGCTTCGTTCACCAAAGATTGATACATGGCAAATACATCTGAAGCTTTTTGCGGTTCATACGTACACATGCTTCCCGGAGCGTGAAGCATGCCCGGGGGCACATCCCATCCGGTTCCCGGTTCAAGGCGGAAAGCCTGAGAAAAATTCGTAATCTTGTTATCACCTTTTGTAAAGTTGACAAGGCACTCACGGATTTGTTCTTTGGTAGTGCCTGGCGCAATGCCGAAAAAAGTATAAGGGAAATCACCACCATGATTATTCACTTGTGGTGGAAAATAATAAGCTTCAGGTTTGCCTTTTTGGCCGATTAACGCTGCCTTTTCATCGTTGTGATGAATGTGATGTGGCAGCGGGCCCATGTTATCAAAAAATTTGGAATACATCGGCCAACTTTGATATTCATTCCATAGGCGCTCACCAATCAATTCTCCTTTCAATTCATCTACGGCATCTTTTAACAGGAATAATTCTTCCTTATCGCCATTGTTGAATACGATGAAACTTAACCCTTCATGTTCCCCGGTTAGCGGGCCATTTTTTGCAGGTGTGGTAGAAGAAAACCAACGTTCATCAATGCCGCCGCGGGCGCCGCCTAAAACATAGTAATCATCCGGATGCAATTTTATCCTTCTGCCCGGAACGCAAAATGACCGTGGCACCCAGTTGGGGGCTAGTCTCAAAATTCCTTTACCCTGTTCTAATGCCTGTGATGCTAAACTTCCTTTTTCCATTGCTCAATAATTTTATGATGCTTTTTTAATAAATTCTTTGATAGCGTTTTCATCGTGCAATACTTCAATTTCCAGGTCGTAACTTTTCTTTTCACCAGGAGCCAGTTGCACGAGCATTTCTTCCTTTCTTGCCTTCGCCTGGCCCCAACAAGGATTATTGCCTGGCTCCAGGCCGGTAACGTATTCGCCTTCGGCCCAATGCTGCCAGTTGGTTAACCACGGCAATTGGTCTTTTTTAAATTTCATGGCTACCGCAATTCCAATTTTAGAATTATGCAATCCGCAGTAGCTGTAATTATTTTCATCGTGATTGATGTCAATAAATGCTACCTCTTCACCGGCTCCCTCATGCGATTTCATTGGAGCAGGACACTTGCGAAAGTTATTGGATTCTTTAAAAATTTCTTCCTTTCCATCACCGCGGGAGTAAGTCCAGTTGCCACTCCAGATTAAATCTGCGCCTTCATCAGCCAGCGGCCAGCCAAAATTGCAATGGTATAAAATCATGTGAGGAACCGTTGTATTTCCGCGGTTAACAATTTCATCATGGATGCGGATGTACGGCTTTCCCAATGTGCCGGAAATGGTGCGCTTTAATTCAATTGAAGGGCCGAAAATCTGAACCTGCTTTATGGTTCCGGTAATGCTCATTTCCATATTTCCGGAAAGCGGGTCAGGTTGTATAATTGATTCAATCTCTGCTGGAATATTGCTGATGGCGCCATGAAGACCTCTCTCTCCCCATTCATCCAATTCCGGCGCCCCGATGTGGGTAAGGCCGCAGGTGACGAGTAATCCTCCTCCAAATGTTCTTAGCCAATTCAGGCCTTTGTCGGAAAATGGCTGAGGCGCGCTAACACCCAAACCACTTAACCATGCAATGCTATGTTGATTATAAAATGCCTCAGCAATATCCATAGCCCGGTCAATTACTATTTTATAACGCAAGCCACTTCCGGTATTTATCCAGGCAATGCGATTGCCACGTCCCTGCCCGTTATCAATTACGGAGGTTTCTATTCCTCCCAATTGTTTTATATTGGATATTTTTCCTTTCCAGCTCTGGCTTGCGTTCATATTCTTTTCTATTTGGAAGCTGATTTAAAAACTTTATTATCCTTATTTCCACCCGAAATCAAATAGGCCATCAGGTCTTTCAACTCATCTTCATTCAGCCGGTTTATCATCCCTGGAAGCATCACAGAAACCTTTGAAAGTTTAGTAGAAACAACTTTATTTTTATCAATTTCCGTTAGCTCGTTAGGAGCAAACGGATTTTGCGACACGTAATATTTGCTATCAACCTGTTTAATAAGCCTTCCCATTACGGATGTGCCATCCTTCAAATAAAAGTTGGTAGCGGCATATTGGTCAGAAATTTCATCACTGGGTTTTATAATAGCTTTTAAAATATCGGTGGCAGTGAAGCGGTTTCCCAATTGAGAAAGGTCCGGGCCTACATTGCCTCCTTCGCCATTCATTTTATGGCAGGAAGCGCAGTTGGATGCCACAAACATTGCCTTTCCGTCTTCAAAATTTCTGCCTGATAATTCATTTTGGAATAATGGAGCTGCTTCTTCCATGGTCCAGTTTCTGCCCGGCCCTTTTGCATGAACTGCGTTCGCAAGCTGGATACCACGTTCATTTAATTTTGAGCCGCCGGAAATACTATCATATTTTGCAAATTCACTTTTAGGCACATTTGCCAAGGCAAACTTCCGTGCTTCATTTATGTAACCTATGTAGCTATTGCCTCCTTTTCGCCCAAGAAAAATATTATAATAGGGAAAATATTTATCTCTTAATTCAGTCGTCCATCCATCCTTTACCTGGCATATGGCTACAGCAAGATAAATTTGTTGCGCGGGAGGTGCGCTGGCCAGCATGTTGGCAATGTCCAATCCATACTGCGGGTTACGCAGGATTACATTTGAAGAAGGGTTAAACTGCTTTTGCGTGCTGTCGTTGTCCTTTGCAGATTCCATCAGCGACAGTGTTTTGCTTATCACTTGTGGCGCACCAAGGAAGGCAAGTGTTTTACTCAATATGCGGTTGGCTTCATTATTGTCTGCGGGGTATTTTGTATCTAAATACGAAATTACCGCCGCCTTTTCAGCACCGCCCGGTGTTCCCATCCTGGAAAGCGTTACTTCAAAAGTTCGCAGTAAAGCCAATTTTTGTTCAGCATTCAGGCTGTTATAATCGATGGTAAGCAGGGCTTTAAAAATTGAATTTTTTACATCCGGTTTTCCGTCTCTTGCCAATGCCAACATTGCCTGTGTCAATACTACCGGGTCTTTTTCTTCCAATGCCTTCTCCTGCCATTGGCTTACCGGCTGATGCTCAACGGCCAGGCGGGCAGCATATTGAATAAAGCGGTCAGCGCTTTTTAGATACGACCACGCGGTATTGATGGCTGAGCTATCCGGTTTTTGTTGATATTGCTCCAACTGGTGCCGCACTTTACGCGCTTCAACCACTTCTGTGGGTTCGTTGGAAGGCAATGGTTCATTGCTCAATTTATTGTCTTTATAATATACCCGGTAAAGGTCTGATTCAATGCGGCGGCCGCCTGTAAGAAAATACATGGCTCCGTCAGGGCCGATAGCTCCGTCGGTTAATGGCAGGGGTGAGCCGGAAATAAATTCTTCAGCGTTGGCCTTGTACGAAGAGCCTGATGGCTGAAGGCTGATATGGTAAATAATTCCGAAGGTCCAGTCGAATGAAAAGACGCCCCTGCGGTATTTTTCAGGAAAACGGGCATTCATTCCGCTCATTACATTAGTAGGCGAACCGGGGCCTACATTTAAAACTGCGGGTAAATTATCCGGGTAAACAGGAGACCATTTTCCATTATTTTCACGGTAGCCATATTCAGCTCCGCTGGTAACGTGGCATATCCTGGTGGGGCGATACCACGGCAAACCCATATCCCATTCCATATCTGAATCATAAGTAAACAGTTCCCCATCTTCGTTAAATGCCATGTCGAAGGGATTGCGGTAGCCGGCGCTGATTAAATCCCAGGTGCTGCCGACGGAATCTGTCTTTGCTATCCAGCCGCCGGGTGGTTGGCGGGTGTTGCCAAATCCATTCGGGTCTAATAATAAAGGAAGCAGATTATCATTCTTATAGTTGTCGGGCAAACGGTAATTGTCCATTGGCGGTACGTCGGTAAAATTTCCCGCTATTACGTAAATCCATTTTTTATCGGGAGATAAAACAGCATTGTGTGGCCCATGTTCGCCCTGGCCTTCAAACCTTTTTAGCAAAGTGATTTTATCAAACTCATCATCCCCGTTGGTGTCCTGGATACGGTAAAGGCCACTTTTTCTTGTAACCGTGTCCGCTTCGCCTTCGTCATTTACGGTTACGTACAGGCTATTAAAAGCGTATAAAAGACCATGTGCTAATCCCATTTTAACCCGTGCCTTAGAGGTATCGCCGGGCATATTTACCAGCAGCTTTTCTACTTTTACCGAATCTTTCGTAGTGTCATAGCCTACTGGTGGAAGGGTAATCCGATATAGATATCCGTATTGGTCGCAGGCAATCATTCTGCCTTTATCGTCAAACGTCATGGCTACCCACGAACCCTGGTCATGGGCAGTGGAGCTGTATAAATGCTCGGCATGAAAGTCGGGAGGCAAGACAAGCTTGGCAACTTTTGGGTCTTCATTCTTTTCTTTTGAAGATTGATTGCAGGAAGTTCCGATAATAAGCAGCGCCAGAAATTGAAATAAAAGTTTTGAATGCTTTTTCCAGGATGAAGTCATGTAATGAGTTTTTTTAAAAGATTATAACAATAAATGCCCAATTGATTATACTAATGTTTGGCTGCAGCAATACGTTACTTTCAAGCCTAAATAGTTTCCGATTCAATTTTATATTTCCAGTAAACCAACTTTTAATCTGAGTTTATATTTTGTTGGCTTAATTGAAGCGGCTTTAAAATTATTTAAATTTATTTTCAAAACTGTCCTGCACAGTCCTGTAAAAGAAAAGAACTGGCAAAAGATGCCTTTTGCTTTTTAATTGAATACTAATCCATTGTGAAAATCAACTGTTTTCAAATTAAACATTTATTCGGCAAAATTCCTTTTACGCCAATTTTCACCAAAAATACATTTCCACTTGCCGGATATTTTTTTAATTCGTCATCTTTCATATTTTCCCTGGCGGTGGTAATAATTAAATAATCGAGGTTTTCGCCAACAAAGGCGCAGGAGGAAACCTGGGGCACAGGCACTTCTATTTTTTCCAATAATTGCCCGTTATGCGGGTTCCACCTGTATATCCCAAAGCCGCCCCAATGTGCAATCCATAGCATGCCTTCTTCGTCAATGGCCATTCCATCGGGCGAACCCATATCGGATGGAATTATGATTGCATCTTTTTCGAAAGTGATGTCGCCGGCTTTTTCATCGAAAAAAAAGGATTGAACTTTTTGGGTGGGGCTGTCAATAAAATACATGCGCCTGTTGTCAAGCGACCATGCAATCCCATTTGAGACTGTGGTTTCGTTATATTTTTTCTCAATTTTCAGATTACTATCAAAGCGAAAAAGTGCACCAGCGCCTTTGTGTTGTTTTAAATGCATGGTACCTATCCAAAGCCTTCCTTTAGAATCACAGGCACCATCATTGCAGCGGATTTCTGAATCAGCTACCACGTCTGAAAGCCATTCTGTTTTTTCAGTTTCGAGGTTAAACCTGGCAATTTTGCCATCCAGTGAAATAATTAAATCATTCCCCTTTCCCCGAACTGCCAGCGGAAGTCTGTTATTGAATTTCCAGGTCTTTATTTTTTGATTGAGCCAGCTATATTCGTATAAAATTCCATTTTCAATATCTACCCAAAAACAGCTTTTTCTATCTGCATGCCACATCGGACTCTCGCCAAGTATACATTGAGATTCATATATTACTTCAGCCTTGCTACTCATGATGTAGCGGTTTTAGGCGGCCAATATTGCGAAATTTTCTTTTTTAGAAAAGCGACACTTCTTTCTAACTGGTCCATTCCGTCTACGCCATCTTCTATGCTGATCCAGCCATCGAAGCCAACATCTTTAAGGATAGTAAAAATTGCATCATAATCATTGAGCCCCTGGCCGATTTCTCCGTGGCTCAATCGTTTTACATAACCTTCTGCACCACCTTCTTCTTTCCGAAGGTCTTCAATGGTTCCATATTTCAGATAGCGGTCGCTTGCATGCATGGTGACCACGCGGCTGGCTACTCTTCGTAAAAGTTCTATGGGATCTTCGCCCGCGATATAAGTATTACTTGGGTCGTAATTGACGCCAAAAAAGGGGTGGTGCAAACTATCAACCAATTTACAAAACACATCCATTTTTTGAGCAAATTCAGGGTATTTCCAAAAATCATCCTTGTAATGGTTTTCAAGAATGAGGGTTATGCCATGGTCTGCCGCATACGGAAGGCAGTCTGAAATGCAATCTGCTGCTAATTTTACGCCTTCTTCTATGGATAATTCGGGTCGCTTTTGCCCGGATAGAACGCGGCAATAAGATCCTCCCAAAGCGTAGGTCATATCAATCCATCGTTTCTGCTTTTCAATTTCTTTTTTACGGAAAGCCGCATCGGGGCTTGTAAAGTCGGGAGAGCAGCACATCATGGGAATGGTCATTCCATTTTCTTCTACCTGCTTCCGGAATACCTGCCAATTGTTTTCATCTGCCATCTCCAGGAAGCCGGCATACCATTCCAGGCCTTGCACGTCTAAAGTGGAGGCAAGCTTTATCCATTCTGAAACCCGCATATTTCCGTCCTTACATAAGGCATGCATAAAAGCTTTTGGAAATACAGCTAACCTGGGCATAGAAATTATTTATTTAATAGTTGAAGTGTCTTTAGGTGGATTGCGGCCAATAAAGGGATGTTGTTCCAAATCCACCACCTGGCCACTTATAGGCCCGCTTTCATCGGCAAGCCAATATACGGCGGCAGCGGCGATTTCCTCAGGCCATAAAATTCTTCCTGCGGGGGCATACACATCCGGAAGGTCTTTGTACCAGTCTTCAGCAAGGCCATGGTCTTTTTTCCTTTGTTTTTCTGTTTCAGTTAAAACCCATCCGGGGTTGATTTGGTTAACACGTACTCCGTTTTCGCGGTGTAAGGTGTCGCCGAGATTCCGGGTCATGGTCATAAGTGCACCTTTCGACATGCTGTATGCCAAAAGATTGGGTTCACCGCTCCAGGCATTTACAGATCCGATATTTAAAACGCAGCCTTTCTGTTTTGACAATTCAGGTAAAGCGACCTTTATCAATTCGAAAGGTGCAATGGTGTTTATGGCAAGAACCTTTTGAAGAAACGCTCTGTCAGTGGTATGAATATTTGAAGAAACCACCATCGCAGCATTGTTTACTACTGCGTCGAGTTTCCCAAAGGATTTAATGGCCACATCGACTATTCTTTCAGCGGCACCTTCCTGGCTAATATCTTCGATGTGCAATACAGCATTATTATTTCCCAATGCTGAAAGAACTTCTTTTCCCCATTGTTCTTCCAATCCATGAATTACCACGCGGGCGCCTTCCTGTATACACCGGGTGGCAATAGCCTTTCCTATACCCGTGGTGCTGCCGGTAACAATAATTACTTTATCTTTTAATCGCATAATATTTCTTTAAACCGGTTTAAGCACGCTCTTTACCACTTCGCCTTTGTGCATTTTTTCAAATGCGGTATGCCATTCCGAAATGGGCCAAACCCCGCCAATAATAGGTTTTACGTTTAGTTGTCCACTTGAAAGTAATGCGATAACGCGTTCCCACATTGGCCAGTTATGGCTGAAACTTCCCTGGAGGGTTATATTTTTTTGAACCAGAGGGTCTAACGAGAACCCCATAGGTTGAGGTCCCCATCCGACCTTTGTAATTTTGCCATTTGGCCTGACCAATTGTAGCGCAATTTTCAACGTTATACTAGCGCCCGCGGCATCAATAATACAATCAGCGCCAAGGCCATCGCGCTCTTTAGCCCAGGCTGTCGCATCTCCAATAATGCTTTCGCAACCATATTGTTCAGCAATGGACAATCGGTGCCGGTCAGGTTCCAGCCCCACTACTGCCACTTCTGCCCCGCAAAGCCTTGCCATGGCGGCACATAAAATTCCTATGGTACCTGGCCCGAGAACAATAACTCTGTCTCCGGGCGTAATTCTGGTATTGGCAACCACCGCGCTGTAGGCCACGCAACAGGGTTCGGTAAGGCAAGCCTGCTCAAACGGAAGCTGGTCGGGCACCGCATGTAGGCATCGGGCAGGCACACGCACATAACGGGTCATGGCGCCATTTACGCCATAGCCAAAGCCTTTTCTTGTCGGGTCAAGATTGTATAACCCGGCCCTCGACATGGGATTATTTATATCAATTACGGCTGCAGTTTCGCTAACAACCCGGTCGCCTTCCTTCCATTTTGTAACCTTTGCGCCCGTTTCAACAATGTGACCTCCAAATTCATGTCCCAACACGACGGGGTAATTTACTGGCCAGCTATGGTCTGCTGTCCATTGATGAAGATCGCTGCCACATACGCCCACATTAGCCACTTCGAGCAGCACATCTTCTTCTCCAATTTCAGGCTTTTCAACTTCCCTGATTTCAACAGAACCTTTTTCGGGAGCAAAATTTACAACGCCGGCTGATTTCATTATTTGAATATTTCTTTTTTAATTTTTGAATGAATGGATTTTATCGCAGATAAGGCGCAAGGAGCTTTCCAAATCTCCACCGGCCGTTTTAAAACTATCGCTATCAATAGTAAGCGGTGCGCCTAAAACTACCAGAGGAGCGCCATATTCGGGGCATTGGATTGCCTGTTCCAGTGTGAGGCCCCCCACAGCTTGCACGGGAACTTTTACTGCATTTACTACTTCCCTAAGCTGATCCAAAGGGCTTGGCATACGATCGCCGCGGGCTGCGATTCCCCTGCGTTCGTCATAACCAATATGGTGGATTACAAAATCACAACCTAAATCTTCCAGCCATTTTGCCGCGGCCACCATATCATCACTTCCAAGGTTATCGCCCATTACTTTTACTCCAAAATCTTTCCCTGCTTTTACAACACATTTAATAGTTTCTTCATGAGCCCGTGCCATTACTACTACATGGGTAGCGCCGGCTTTCGCCATCATTTCTGCTTCAAGATAGCCGCCATCCATGGTTTTAAGGTCGGCCACTATTGGAATGCCCGGAAAATTTTCACGTAATTTCTTGACACCGTGAAGACCTTCGGCAAGAATGAGCGGAGTTCCGGCCTCAAGCCAATCAACGCCTGCACGCATAGCCATGGCGGCAGTTTCCAGGGCTTCTTCAATATTGGTAAGGTCAAGGGAAATCTGGACAATCGGATTCATCAATCGGGTTTATTTTAAAAATTTTTAAGTAATTCGTTTAAACTTATTTTAATGAGATATGGTTTCGATTAATGACAATGCCAATCGAAATTATGAAAATAAAAAAATCAAATATTTGTTTACCTGCTATGAAGCTACGCGGTTTTAGTTATCAGGTAGCGGCTTTACCACGATGTCTTTAAAGAAAACTACACTTTTTGGATCATGCCCCTGTAAGGCGAAGGTGCCGCTGGATATTATTCTTTCAGGATGGCCTTTTGGAGGAACAAAACCGTCCGGCTGTGTCCAATCGGTAACCACTATATCGTTTATTTTAGTGATCACATGCTTTCCTTCTACTTTAATATATTCGGTAAACCAAACATTGTCCTTCACATATACTTCCCTTGTATCCTTGATATCATACAAGCCGGCGGTTCTTTTCCAGTCAGTATGTGAATTGTTCACCTGCACTTCAAATCCTTTATCAGGAAATCCCTTTTCCTGGTAGGCAGTGTGAAAGTATATTCCGGAATTGGAACCCGGCCTGGTCATTACCCGGGCTTTAAATTCAAAATTTTTGAATTCATGGTTCATTACAGGCCCTTCGTAATACAAATGCGAGCGCGGGCCCGCTACTTTGATAGCGCCATCTTCTATAGAAAATGTACCTGGCTTTTCACTGGCTTTCCAGCCGTTGAGGGTTTTACCATCAAATAAGCTTACCCATCCTTTTTTACTGCTGAGTTTTCCTGTATTGGAACAGGCCATTATAATCAGCAAAGCCGGTGCGATAAACAAGAGGTTTTTTTTCATTATAATTTTATTGGATATTAAAAATAGTTTTTATTACACACCTAATGACCATCCCTGCCTGTATTCTCTTTTTACAAATTGATTGGCATCATCAAAATTGGTAATCTTCATGGCTTGGGCATCCCACAATAATTTTTTTCTGCCGGGATATACGGATCGGTTTCTGGCGTTTTTGGTTTCGATGTTCCAGCTTCTGATAGCTAGGTTTCCAATGAGCACGCTCTCGGCAAACGGGCCGGCATATTCGAAATTGGAGCTTGTAGTGGCATTGCCATAGCCCGCCATGCAGGCGTTAACCCATTGCAGATAATGGCCTTCCGGAACCCTGGCAATTGTTTCTTTAGGCATTGTTTCTTCCTGCATCAGCTTTGTAGGCAGTAATCTTGGCTTTTCACCGTAACAATCGAAAAGCAATTTGCCTTTTGTACCAATAAAAAGGATGCCGCCATCGCTGTTGCCAAATGGCTCGCCCGGCAATAGTTCATCAGGAACCAGCGGTAATAAGCCTCCATCGTGCCATGATAATTGAATGTCGCCCTTTCCGTCTTTTCTGGGATATTTTAAATGGATGATAGAAGCGGCAGGATATCCATCAGGAGATTTCATTTCTTTGCCATCCGTGCCCCAGCTTGTAGGAACGCTGCATTCTATTTCAGTAGGGAAATCAATTGGTAAAATGCGGAAAGCGGGGTCCATCATGTGGCAGGCCATATCGCCCAGGGCACCTGTTCCAAATGCATTCCATCCCCTCCAGTTCCACGGCATATACGCAGGATTATAGGCTACCTGCACAGGACTGGGGCCAAGCCAAAGGTCCCAATCAACACCTTCCGGAACGGGATAATTGCCGGTAGGAGTGGGAAGCCCCTGGGGCCATACAGGCCGGTTAGTCCATGCGTGTACGGTATGAACATCCCCTATCATTCCTGCATCATGAATTTCTTTTCCTTTTCTTACGCCATCCCCGGAACCACCCTGGTTTCCCATTTGCGTAATGACTTTATATCTTTTTGCCGCTTCTGCCAGCTTGCGGCATTCATAGATATCATGTGCCAAAGGTTTTTGTGTATACACATGCTTGCCGAGTTGCATGGCAGCTATGGTGGCTACGGCATGCACATTATCGGGTGTGGAAATATTGCAGGCATCAATATTTTTGCCTTCTGTTTCCAGCATTTTTCTAAAGTCTTTATAATATTTGGCTTTTGAGTACGTCTTTCTTGATTTTTCACATCGCCTGTCATCTACATCGCACAAGGCTACAATATTAACATTTGGGCTTTTAGAGAAATTCTCCAGGTCGCTCTGGCCCTTTCCGCCGGCGCCAATGGCTGCAATATTCAATTTATCGCTGGGCGCTACAAATCCTTTTCCGCCTAGTACATGCCTGGGCAAAATCATAAAGCCAGCCGAAGCAAGCGCTGTGGTTTTAATAAAATTTCTCCTTGAATTTTCAGACAATTTGTGGTTCTTTCTAATCTTTTTCATAATAGAATTTTTAATTAGTTGATTATCAAAAAATGAGATACCATTTCATTTATGCGCCGTAACTCACCGGGCTGAGATTATACTGTGCCAATACATCAGCAGGGACGCCATCCCATTTGCCGGGAACATTTCCTACATAGCCAAGGTCTTTAATACCAATCTGGCTTGTATAAAAGCCGGTTGCCACGAGGTCGCGCAGCCTATCAAAAAAAACCGCGCCTTGCTGCATTTCGGGCTTTACTTTTGCGGGATAGGCAATTTCTTCTAAAATTTCCAATTGCTGATTCTCGTTGCTTCCTGCAAAAGAATGCCCATACCGGTTGAGACATTGCAGGTCAAGCCATTTTAGGCCGCCCCTTAAAGGCACCTGGTGAGCTGGAATATCTTTTACAATAAAATCAATAAAATCAATAACCTTGGCATCCGAAGCGCTTCCGGAAACTCCATCTTTAGGAATGATTAAATCGCCCAGCACAATTAAAGTTTGCCGTTCATGGTCATTAAAAAATGAAGGACGTTTGTGCAATTCTTTCAACCTTTCTTTTTCAAAATCCTCTAATCCCGTAAGGTCGGCATCGCCATATTCTTCTTTTGATGGCACAGCAGCGGCAGCTTTGTCATTTCCTGTTTTGCAGGCTTCAAGCAAAACTCCGGCACTAACGGTGGATAAGCCAATTGCCTTTAATGATTGTCTCCTGTTCATTATCAAATATTTTTTTTCTGTTTTTGGTCAAGAATATATTCTGCGGTTCGCATTGAAAGTGCAAGAATCGTCCATGTCGGATTTTTGTCGCCCTGCTGTACAAATGGCGCTCCATCAGTTACAAACAGGTTTTTACAGTCATGTGCCTGGCACCATTTGTTCAACGCAGAAGTTTTAGGGTTGTCTCCCATCCTGGCAGTACCTACCTCATGAATAATATCGCCTGGGGTATGAAGTCCATAATTATCTTCTTTCCCTTTTGCTCTGGAAGTAACGATGGCGCCCATCGCATGCATTATGGACTCAAACGTTTCCTGCATGTGTTTGGCTTGCTTAATTTCGGCATCGGTCCATTTGTAATTAAAGCGCAATACCGGTATTCCATATTTATCTACTACTTTAGGGTCAATTTCGCAATAATTAGTTTCGCGGGCAATTGCCATTCCGCGGCCTGCCATCCCTACATTAGCCCCAAAGAACCTGCGATAATCATCTTTAAGAGATTTGCCAAATCCGCCACCTTCTTTCATTTTCCCATCCCGCCCTGGAATCATTCCGTTGATGCGTGGCACGCCGCCGCCGAAACCATACGATGGCATACGCATCCCACCGCCAAATTCTATGTGGTATCCCCGCGGGAAATCCAATTTTTTATTATCCAAAACCCAGGGACCAAGTATTTGAGCGCTTCCCACGCCGTCTTCATTGTATCTTTTTCTGTCCATTAATTGTGGCAGGAAGCCGGACATGCCGCCGCCGGTGGAATCATGCAGGTATTTGCCTACGATACCGCTGCTGTTTGCCAGCCCATTCGGATGCGTAGCTGATTTTGAATTTAGTAATATCCTTGCAGAGCCGCAGGCGCTGGCTGCCAGTATTACAATGCCGCCTTCTACCTGGTATTCCATCTGGTCTTCTTTATTTACATAAGAAACTCCTTTGGCTAATCCATCTTTTCCCACTATTACTTCCCGCGCCATTGCATTAGGGATTACCTTAAGGTTTCCGGTTTTAATGGCCGGAATTACAAGGCATGAGGATGAAGAAAAATCCGCATAAGCTTTACAGCTTCTTCCGCATTGCCCGCAAAAAAAGCAGGAGCCTCTGTTGGTATTTCCGGGAAGCGGTTTGGTAAGAACAGAGCCGCGGCCTGGAATTACTTTTACACCGGCTTTTTTTGCGCCTTCCATGATGAACATTTCATTGAGGCGCGGTTTAGGAGGAGGAAGAAAAATTCCGTCCGGGTCATTTTCCAAACCTTCGGCGGTTCCGTATACGCCAATCAGGCGGTCTACTTTATCATAATAAGGTTTCACCTCATCATAGGTGATGGGCCAGTCGTCTGTGGCGCCGTCAAATGATTTTCCTTTAAAATCATGCGGCCCCATGCGAAGTGAGATTCTGCCCCAGTGATTGGTGCGTCCGCCCAGCATGTGCGCCCGGAACCACGTGAATTCTGTGTCGTCTTTTAGAGTGTAGGGCTCGCCATCTATTTGCCATCCGCCATAGGCGGCATCAAAATCTCCAAAGGCGCGCGTAGTGCTTGCGCCGCGGCGTGGCGATTGCCAGGGCCACAAAAGTTGCTTGGAATCTTTGGCGGGATCAAAAAAAGGCCCCGCTTCGAGCATTAGTACTTTTACACCGGCATTGGCCAAAACGTATCCCGCCATGCCGCCACCGGCGCCTGAGCCGACAATGATGACGTCATATTTTTCAGCCGATTTTTTAATTTGAAAATCACCCATTTCGTAAAATAAGTTTAAAAATGAAAAGTCTGAGGACTAATATGTTTCAGGATTAATACAAGTCAAAATCAGGAATTGTGTGGTTTAGCCGCAATACATTCAAGAGTAATTCCTTGCACAAACCTATTGGATCTTTTATTCAATTTAATGTTGAATATCATCCAATTACTATACTATCTTATCTCAAATCTTACTTCTATTGAATAAAAAAAGAATTAGCAGGCGTTAAAATATTATAGTTTTTTTAAGCCTGCTAATTTTTCTTTTCCCGTTTAAGTTTTTAAAAATGCAATCGCATCAGCCAACCTTACTATTTCATGTTTGTGCACTATTCATTTTCGGGATAGTAAACAAACAAATTACCGGTATTTTTATTTTCTTCTTTTCTGCAATAATTATTTAATTACTGAAAGCTGGTTGTAAGTATTGCCAATTCTATATTCATAAGCTACCGACGCGCCCGGTACAATGCTTGTCACTTTCAATGTGCCATAATAAACGTCTGAAGGGTTCGGTCCGTTGGTGATTTTAAATATATAAACACCTTCTCCCAGCGCTGGATCAGCTGTTGCAGTGGGGCTTCCGGCCATAAAAGCAGCCATTGCGGAGGCCGGATTATTTTCGTTATACAAATTTTGTGATGAGCTTACAAACGAAATATTTTTTCCACCGGTTGCCCAGCCGGATCCGCCATGCAGAGTGAGCGAGCCTCCATCAATAGCAATCATTGCGCTGGCATCGCCGGCAGGCACTGCAGAATTGGTCAAAAGATTTAAACCTGCTGAGGAGCCACCCAACGACAGGGTTCCTGTTTTCTTTAGAAAAAAGTATGGATCGTTATCAAGGATAGTCATATTTACGGTATCCTTATAAGTTCCCTTTGTTGAAACAAATGAATAATACATAGTATCCTTACCTGCAGCAAAATCGTCACCGGAAATTGGCACCTTATCGCCTGTCATAAAATTTCCAACACTTACCCATGGCTCATTACTGCCATTCTTTTTCTTAACTTCTATCGTGCCAGTGTAAGCACCGGATTTTGGTTGCACGCTAAGATCAAACCAGGCAGTGCCCGCGCCACGGATAACGTTAACAGCAGTACCGTTTACTTTTGGAACAGACACAGTTGTGGCCTGGGTGAGTTGGATTACGATAGAAGCAGATTCTGTTTTTCCTGCAAAACTAACATACACATTGTCTCCGGGCTCAATCAATTGAGCCTGCGCTCTTGTATAGGTTATTGATGCTGTTAAGTCACTTCCAACATTTACTGTCTGTTGGGTGCCTTCCAGCGGCAGAAGCTGTGTTGAAGTACCTCCGGTTTTGGGAATTTGCTGTTTGAGCAATTCCACTTTCATTACATCGCCTGCTTTTGCATTCGGCAGTTTTGTGTTTACGGTAAATTGATCATCCAGCGTGCTGATTCCATCAGAGGTGGCTGTAGAAATATCAGTAATTATTGCATTGCCGTTTGAATCGGTGGGTATATCCCAGTAAGGTTGTTTTGAACAACTGACCATCAGCGCCAGTGAACAAATAAATATTAGTGATTTTTTATTTTTCATTTTGAGTATATAAGAAGTTAACAATTGAAATTATATTTATTGCCCGTTTTGTTTAGGAAGAAAGCTATAATTCTGCAAACACTTTGAGTTGGTTGCAATTTCTCTTTGAGAAATCGGGCATAATAAATTCATGCTGGAAAAAGCAAAGCTGAAACCTGTAGGCTGATGGCCGAGGAAAGGCTCAATACCTGCAAATGATCCGGAGCCATCAATGAGGCACATCCGGGTACGGCGCTGATCCCAAAGCATTTTGTTTTCAAATACCAGTTCATAGGCTCTTTCACTCATTATCGTAAAGAGGTTTACATCTGAAGCGCGATATTCAGGCAGTTGCGCCCGCCTGCGCACTTCATTGATGCCCTTTGTGATATCATTGTCTGAAACAGAAACTCCTAACTGCCTTAGCGTCCAGTTTACCTCGGTAAGCATTAATAAAATATCAGCATACCTGTAAAATGTCCAGTTTAAATTTGCCTGGCCTGTCACTTTTATAGCTATTGAATCATAATATTTGTAGAGATAGGGTTGAGAGAATCTGTCTGCCGGGCCTTGGTTCGGATCATATTTTGTAGATAAATTATCTGAATAATAAAACATCTGGCGATCTTTCATACGCAAATCAGCCGGGCTATATGAGTTAATATATCCTATACTTGGTATGAAAGTTCCGTACTCATCTCCAAATCTTGATACATGGCTGAGGCCCGGAAGTGCAGCGGCAACCAAGCCTGACATATCGGAAACGCCACCCAGGTATTGAGCCTGGAATATGGCTTCACCTTTATTATTCATAGCCGGGTCGTGAAGATCATGATAAGTACCCAGTTTATACTGGCCATATAGCGCATTTAGTTGAGTCTGCGCTTTTTGTAAAAAGTCTTTTGCACTTGGTGAATTTACCGGGTAGGCGGTTGCACTAAAAGCGCCGGTAGTGCACCAATCCTTATCCGGGGCTGTAGCTACTTCCTGGTACGGGTAGCCCGCGCAGGTGAGATATACATCTGCCAGTATTGCCCGGGAAACATATTTTGTAATTTTTCCACCTCCTGATGGTGCATCTGGCAATGTGCTTTGATTAACCGAATACTCAAGATCAGGAATAATAATCTGATCATAAATAATTTTTAATGATGTACGTGGTTGCTGTGCTTCACTAACACTTTTTAATACAGATGTGTCCATAATAAGATCGCCGTAGTATCTTACCAGTAAAAAATAATAGAATGCCCTAAGGGTTCGAACCTCGCCCATTGCAGCCGATTTCTGTGCGTCAGACCAGTCGGTGATACCATTGATTTTTGAGATGGCAAGGTTGCAATCCCTTACTCCCTGGTAATTGTTGTTCCAAAAATTGTCATAATTGGAAAGCATACCGCCGGCAGTTTGGTTGGTTTGAAATTTCCAGAATTGAACGTGCGCATCTGAAGTATAAGCGCCACCTGTCGGGTATTCGATAGTAGCCGGTAAGTAATTTCCCCAGTCGCCTGCGCCTCCTGTATAGTTAGCGAGAGACCTATAAGTGCCGGTTACCAATGCAGTTCCTTCTGAGGCCGACGTAAAGTTGTAATCACTGGTAATTCTGCCTGTGGGGGTTTCTTTCAGGAATTTTTGACAGCTGTTTACCCCGAACAAGACCGCCACAAACAGAAGGCCTTGTTTTATTAGTTTACTTTTATTCTTGATTATATTTTTCATAATTTTTTGTGTTATTAATTTTCAATGTTAGAAGCTTACATTCACGCCGAAAGAATATACAGAAGGAACCGGGTATTGGTATTTATCTGTATTAGGAACTAATGCAAATTGCTTATCCAGTGAACTTCCTTCCGGATCGTAACCTGCGGCTTTAGTACGCAGGAAGAAATTTTGAGCGTTTAAGTAAACTCTAAATCTTGAAAATCCGAGCCTTTGTATCACATTATTTGAAAATGAATAACCGATAGTTGCGTTAGAACCTCTGATAAAAGAAGCATCATACATTTCATGTGTATCAGGATAAGATTGGTAATAAGCGCCTCCGTTTCCTGGCCGCATTTGCGCTACCTGCGTGTTTTGATGATCCGGGCGCCAGGCATCAAGCGTGCTATTCAAACCGCCTGATACCAGTTGCCTGTCTTCAGCAGATTCGTGTACGAAGGCTTTTGTTACTCCTTCTACAATCTGGATGTCAAGAGATGCATCAAAATTCTTATAATTAAAAGTATTATTAAAGCCTATTATCCAATGTGGGAAGGCATTTCCTATCACACTTCCATCTGTAAGCAAATCAATTTTGCCATCATCATTACGGTCTAAGTATTTCAAATCTCCTGGATGAAGCCCGTAGCGTGCAGCAAGGGAAGTTTCTTCAGTGCTGTAGACGCCTAATCTGGTAAGGCCGAAAAATGAACCGATTGGCTTGCCGATTATCAATGCTGAAGTTCCATTTCCTGCACCGGTTTCTGAATAAATAGGCGCGCCTGTTGGTCCAAGCTGAACCACTTTATTTACGTTATTAGTGGCGGTTAAAGTGGTATTCCAACGGAAATTGTGGTTGGAGACGTTTTCAGAGTTTATCGTAAACTCAATACCCTCGTTTTGCACCTTACCGTAGTTCTGCTTAACAGTACCTGTTGATGTTGAGTAAGGAAGATTTACGTCGAGCAACATATTGCTGGTCAACTTATGATAATAGTCAAAATCAACATTAATGCGGTTATTTAATAAACCAAACTCAATGCCTGCGTCATATTGTTCTGTCGTCTCCCATTTCAAATCGGGATTGCCCACAGAACTGGGGTAGAGTCCGGTATTAGAAGCGCCGTTAAGGATCACATTAGCGGTAGAAATATAAGACTGCGTCACATAGCTGCCGATTTCCTGGTTACCTGTACGCCCGTAGCTTCCACGTAATTTAAGATTGGAAATAAAATTCACATTCTGCATAAAATTCTCCTGAGAAACTCTCCAGGCAATACCTGCGGATGGGAAAAAACCGTATTTATTGTTAGCACCAAATTTGGAAGAACCATCTTCGCGTCCTGTTACAGTGAGCAAATATTTACCTTTATAACTATAATTAATTCTTCCGAAATAAGAATTAAGTGCACTCAAACCATCACCGCTTTGAACTTCAGGCCTTGTAGCGGCACCCGCGGCAATATTAGACCAGCCGTAAAAATCTGAAAGGAAGTTCGTATTCCTCATGTAAGAGTGGTTGTTGGTAAACTGAGACCATGAAAGCCCTAACACAGCGCTTATGTTATGATCTGATCCAATTTGTTTGTTATAATTGAAATAATTTTCGTTCTGCCAGTAAAAAGTATTGTCATTAGTGATTCTTGCATCCCCTGTATGGCCGTACAACTGGCCATAATAATTGTTGTTTTTGTATTGATTATAATCAATTGAGAAATCGCTTTTAAAAGTCAAATCCTTAGTGATAGTAGCTGTAGCTGTAAGGCTACCGGTAGCCTGGCCAACATTTCTGTCTCCATATTCTTTATTTCTTCTATATAAAATATTGTACCATTGCTCACCCACATTGAAATCACCATTGGTTCCCCATCTGCCGGCATAGGATCCTAATGCCGGATCGTTAGGATATTTCACTGGCAAAATGCTCCATACTTCGGCAGTTGACCTTGTGATATTTCCATCGTCAGTAGCCTTGCTTTTAGCAAAACCCAGGGTAGTGCTGATATTTAACCAATCTAAAATTTTAATATCGCTTGTTAGCCTTCCTGTATAGCGCCTGAAATAGGATTCCCTCATTAAACCATTTTGGTCAGAGTAGCCCAAAGAAACAGAATACTTCGCGGTTTCGTTACCACCTCGTATATCCACGGTGTGATCAGTAGAAATGGAATTCCGGAAAATCAGGCTTTCCCAGTCTGTTTTATAAATCGGCTCGTAATAATTTCCATCTTTCCCCTGCAGCGGTACTATGTAGCTGTCTTTTCCTCCGGTCTTTTTAAAAAGCCACGGCATTTCAGAAAATGACTGTCCCGAACCGGATGGGCGGAAATCTTTACCAGCATTTATCTTACCGTATTTATTGCCATTGGCCATAGCCTGCATATAAACATACATAAGCTCGGGCGCGGTCAACGTATAAAGATGCCGTTGTAAAGTTCCTAATGATACAGATCCGTTATAATCAAATTGTGGCTTTCCAATGGTTCCCCGTTTGGTGGTAATAATGATAACACCATTTGCGCCACGGGCTCCATAAATGGCGGTGGCAGAGGCGTCTTTCAAAACATCCAATGATGCTATATCCTGTGGATTTAATGTTGAAAGCGGATTTGATACGCCCACGATTCCGTCCACCACAAACAACGGATCGTTATTGGAATTGATTGAGTTAGTTCCGCGTATGCGAATCATGGGTTGGCCGCCAGGAATACCAGCCCCATTCTGGATAACCTGCACGCCGGCAACCTTGTTTTGCAAAGCTTGTCCAAGATTAGCCACTGGCTTATCTGCCAGTCTTTCGCTGGAGATACTTGTTACAGCACCTGTTAAATCTTTTCTCTTAGCAGTACCATATCCAATTACCACTACTTCGTTCAGCTCGGAATTAGATTGTATCAAAACAATGCTCAGGTTGGTTTGGTTATTCACCTTTACTTCCTGGCTTGCATAGCCTACAAAAGAAACTTCCAGTGTGCTATTTGCTGCAGCATCGATCGAGAAATTTCCGGATTCATCCGTACTCGTTCCTTTGTTAGTTCCTTTTACAAGAATAGTAACCCCTGCTAAAGGAGTGCCCTTAGCATTCATCACGGTTCCGGTAATCACAATTTTTAAATCTGAAGTCTTGGCTGGAGCCAATTCTCTTGCCGAAGCGGGCAACTGGAAGGCCAGGCATAAAAAAAGGAAAAGCCAGACTCCTCCTTTAATCCTTTTAAATGGTTTGTTTGTTTCCCTAATACATTTGAAGGGCAGATACCAATTTTTCATGCTACGTAGTTTTTTTGATTTTTGCAATAGTTAAAACGGGGGTTAAAAGACTTTCCGGAAAGAAACCCTTTTAAGAGCAATAACGTTAATGAGAATTCCGTGACAAAGATAGATGGATTAAGGTATTTTGATTTGTAAATCTTATCCAGATGTTATACGATTTTATCAAAAGGCAGGTTCATGGCGAATTGATTTTGTACTGGCCAACGTTTTTGATTGTTCTGAACTTATTTAAAATTATAATTTAAAACAAGTTGATAATCATTGATTAAAATCATTAGTGTTCTAAATTACGAACAGAAAGCGAGATAATCTTCATTTTATCGCGAAAAACAACATAATTAAAATTATATATCCGACCAGTCCTGTTAGAATAGCGCCGGGCAACGATTTTACCTTGAAGGTTGCAGATGAAATAAAAATCACTATTGATCCAGTCGGAACCTTGATAAACCAGGTAGCGTAATCTTATTTTTGCAAAAAGTAATACTATGCGCATCACTCCTGACAACAGGCTCAAGAAATTAATTATTATTGGAGACAGGCTTTTAATAAAACCCACCAGGCCGGACGAAAAAACGGCGAGTGGTCTTTATTTGCCTCCCGGTGTAAAAGAAAAGGAAAAAGTGCAGCAGGGCTACATAATCAAGGCCGGGCCTGGCTATGCAATTCCGATGCCGGTGGAAGATGAGCCCTGGAAAGCCGAAGAAGAAAAAATAAAATACCTGCCTTTGCAGGCAAAAGAAGGCGACCTGGCAATATTTTTAGTGGGCGCGGCCACCGAGGTAATGTACGAAGGTGATAAATATTTTATCGTGCCGCAAAGCGCCATACTGATGCTGGAAAGGGAAGAGGATTTGTAAATAAAAATAGCGCTTATTTGTCCCTTTACTATAATTTTATAAGCCTGCAATTCTGAATTTATTCTTTTTCATTTTACCAAAAATTCAGGAAAATCGGTGACATTAGCACAACACAACTGATCCATCACTTGCTGCAACTGGCGTTTTAATATTACTATCGTGTGATTACCTCCTTCGTTGCCAAGCGCAGCCGCTCCGTACATAAAGCTTCTGCCTAAAAAAGCAAATTCAGCACCCGACGCCAGGGTACGTGCAATATCAGGCCCTGAACGCATGCCACTATCCATCATGATTTTAATTTTACCTTTATACTGGCTCACGATTCTGTTTAATGAATGAATGGTGGATTCGCCGGCATCTAGTTGGCGGCCTCCATGGTTAGAAACGATGATGCCATCCATACCAAGGCGAATGCATTTCTCGACATCCACGTCATTTACGATTCCTTTTAAAACCAGTTTGCCCTTCCACATATTGCGGATTGCTGAAATCTTATCTTCATTTAAACGGCCATTAAAGGTTTTGTTCATAAACAAACCAAGATGGTGCATGTTCATTCCACTGGGCATATAGGGCTTCATCAGTTTAAATGACGGCTGCCCGTGCACTAATGTTTTTATCGCCCATCCCGGGCGGCTCATAATTTGAAGAATATTATGCAGCGTCATTCGCGGAGGCATCGCAAGCCCGTTTTTTATTTCTTTGTTCCGGTATCCAAAAGTGGGCACATCGCTGAGTATTACCAATACCGGGCAATGATTTGCGGCGCGCTGTATAATCTGGTCTCTTAATGAATTTTCGGCAGGATGATACAACTGAAACCACGCCTGGCCTTCGGTAAGTTCGCTGATACGCTCGATGGTGCTGGTGCTAACCGTGCTTAACACAAAAGGGATGTTGTGTTTAAAGGCAGCCCGGGCCAGTATTTCAGGAGAATTGGGCCAGATTAATCCCTGCAGGCCAACCGGCGCAATGCCAAAAGGCGCATCATATACATGACCGAAAAGCTCCGTTTTCATATCGCTCCCCGGATGATTTTTTAAATATTCAGGAAGAAGTTCTACTTCCCTGATTTCTGAAGTGTTTTTATGTAAATTGATTTCTTCATTACAGCCTCCATCCAGGTAATCGAACGCAAAACCCGGAATTCTCTTTTTGGCCCTGGCTCTTAAATCTTCTATAGATGGATACCGAGGATTGTATTCTAATTTCATACGTTTTAATTTACGTCGGATGGAATGAGTCTGCTATTCAAATTTATTTGAAAACACAAAATATGATTCAAAAGTAATGAAACCGTCCTGTGATGTACTGTTACCCTGGAAAATTCATCGGTCATTTTAATTTTTTCCAAAATAAAAATGATTGTTATTTATCAGATTACTGTCAAAAAATATTTGGCAAATTAAACTTTGGCGCTCAACTTTGCGCCAGTTCTTTGTGGTTCACTTATCAAGAAAGGCAGAGGGAAATGGCCCGGCGACGCCTTGGCAACCTGAAATGCATAGCATTAAAAGGTGCTAACTCCATCCCCATCGCAAGAGCGGGAGAGATAAGACAGCTCAAGTTTTAGTTTGTACATTGGTTTCCCAATAAAAACATCAACTCACCTGAACTGTCGGGTGGGTTTTTTTTTGCCATAGGTTCATCAGAAGATGCAATCCTTTCTTAAGTGAAAACAGTACTATTTTTTAAAGAAAAAAAGACAAAAATGGAAACAGATAAGAAGCTGGTGTTAGGATTATTTGGTTTTGGTGTAGTAGGCGAAGGCCTGTATAAAGTGCTCAATTTAACGCCGACATTAAATGCGCGCATTAAGAAAGTTTGCATAAAGCATCCCGATAAAAAAAGAAACGCTCCGCCGGAATTGTTTACCACCAACAAAAACCTTTTATTAGATGATCCTGAAATCAATGTAATCGTAGAAATGATTGATGATGCTGATGCAGCCTTTGACATTGTAACCACTGCTTTTAAGAACGGAAAATCGGTAGTAAGCGCCAGCAAAAAAATGATTGCCGAGCATCTTCCTGATTTAATTGAATTAAGCCGCAGCAATGAGGTTTCATTTCTTTATGAAGCAGCCTGCTGCGCATCTATCCCGGTTATCCGCAACCTCGAAGAATATTATGACAATGATTTGTTGCATTCCATTAATGCCGTCGTGAATGGGTCAACGAATTATATTTTAACCAAAATGTTTGAGGACAGGCTTTCTTTTAGAGACGCCCTGATACAGGCGCAACAATTGGGTTTTGCAGAAAGCAATCCTACGCTGGATGTAGAAGGATACGATGCCTTAAACAAGTGGACTTTCTTGTTGTGCCATTCTTATGGATTATTGCTTAAGCCGGCAAACCTCGTGTTTACCGGCATTCAGAATATCACATCTGACGATGCGCTACAGGCTGATACAAAGGACTGCGTAATAAAGCTGGTGGCATCGGCTAAAAAATTAAAAAATGGTAACGTGGCTGCTTTTGTATTGCCCCATTTTGTAAAAAAAGACGACCAACTGGCTTTTGTTAAAAACGAATATAATGGCGTGGTGATTGAAAGCTCTTTTGCAGATAAACAATTCTTTTATGGCAAAGGCGCAGGCAGCCTGCCGACGGCATCTGCGGTATTGAGCGATATTTCTGCGTTGCGCTACGGATATAAATATGAATACAAAAAATTGTTCAGAGATCAGCAAAATGAGCTTACCAACGACTTTTATGTAAAAGCATATTTAGCCTTTACCGACTGGAGCCATGTGCACAAAGAGGATTTTGAAAGTATAGAAGAATGGCATTCAAACGATCATAACAACTATTTGGTGGGTATTATACATTTCAAAAAGCTGCAGGAAAACGACTGGTGGAAAAAAAATAATGTTTCCCTTGTCTTGACGGCTGATCCAATCATTGAATCTCTTGAAATTGTAAAGCTGAAGAAGAGAAGCCTTGAATTGGCTGGATTTGGTGGCAGTTTTGCACTCTCAGGTTCTAATTGAACGTCAGAATAAGAAAGAAATAAGTAAATAAACTTTTCGGCCATTCGTACAATTACGATTTGCGCAGTAAATTCAGTATCAAAAAAATTAGTCCGTTTTGCGCTTGTGCAGTGATGTAGTGCGGCCTATCTTTGTTCTCAGAAGTTGATTGATGTTCAACAAACATTAATCGCCAATCCAAATCCATTGAAAAATATCAATTTCTTTAATCCAGGAAAAACCAATAAATCCGATATCAGTCAACTTCTTTTTTTTTTGAACTATCCTTTTGAAAAATATTTATCCCAATGAAAACCGGCCTTAATCCAGCCGTAACCATCCTTGAAAAACCGGTAACCTTCAGAAATGAAATTTTTAAAAAACTTCCGCCCAACCAGCGGAAGTTTTTTTTTGAACTGAATGCAGAAAAATTGAAAACTAAAAAACCTAAAAGTCAATTCCAGACCAGGTTTTCTTATTCTTTTCATACTTTTTATAATCGAACTTATAAAGCCTTCCCGGCCTGTGTGGCACATTTTGCTCCTGTTCGCCCTGGTCTATTAAAAAATTCATAGAAAAGAATTTTTTCCTGAAATTCCGGCGGTCCAGTTTTTTATTAAGAATGGCTTCGTAAAGATTCTGAAGTTCGCGTAATGAAAATTTGTTGGGGAGAAGATTAAAAGCCAAAGGATGTTCCTGCACACGTTTTTGCAGCCATGCATAGCAGCAATCAAGTATCTTTTTGTGATCAAATAATAAATCATTTGCTGACGCTACCTCATGCCAGTGAAGATCGTTATCCAGAATTTGCAACCGGTGGTGCTGCACATTTACTAAAGAGCAATACGCTACTGTTACTACACGTCCCGCAGGATGGCGGCTCACCTCACCAAAAGTATGTACCTGCTCCAGGAAAAGATCGTCTATACCGGTGCGCTGTTTCAGAATCCGGAGGGCGCTTTCCTCCAAATCTTCATTTGGCTTTACCAGGTCGCCCAAAAGGGAAAATTTATTTTGGTATTTTTTCAGGTCGGATCGGATGAGCAATACTTTTAGCTTGTTTTCATCAAAACCAAAAATAACGCAATCTACAGATAAGGCTACCCGGTTAATGCTTTGAACTTCTGTTAATAAACCTTTTAGCGTTTTTGATTGTGGATATGCGATATGATTTTGACTTGACACTTTTGCGGACGATTTTTACGGCTATAATCTTTTGTGTAAAATTAAGTCTCCTCTTTATACCAAATGATCATATCAAAAATTTTTTTCTAAAAAAAGCAAAATAAAAAATGCTCGTATTTGCCCGTTTACTGGCAGTTCCTAAATTTTTTTTAAACTGATTTTATCCAGCTAAATTTATGAAATGCAAATTTTTTATTGGCCTGACTTTTATTTAAACAATTAATCTGTACATTTAAACTTCCAAATAAGGACTTTAACGATATTGTTGTTTTCAAGTATAAAACCCAGGGCTTATTTTAACTGAAAACGGAAGGATAGCTAAAAAATATAAATTTCAAATTCGAATATCTCTTAATGAAAACTACCACCCGCCTGCAACTTTCCACCATGATGTTCTTAGAATTTTTTGTGTGGGGGGCATGGTTTGTAACGCTCGGCACTTTTTTAATAAATAACCTTCATGCAAATGGCGCGCAAACCGGCGCAGTATTTTCCACCCAGTCCTGGGGAGCCATTATTGCTCCGTTTATTATCGGATTAATCGCAGACCGTTATTTCAATGCAGAAAAAATTTTGGGTATACTGCACATTATCGGCGCGATTTTTTTGTACCAGGTTTACAGTATCGGCGCAGTCACCAACGTATATCCTCCCGTAGTTTTTTATTATCTCTTAATATATATGATATTGTTTATGCCCACATTGGCATTGGTTAATTCCATATCATTTAACCAAATGACCAATACCGAAAAGCAATTTCCACCCATAAGAGTTTGGGGCACCATAGGATGGATCGTTGCCGGGCTTGCTATTAGCTTTTTTGTATGGGATTCCGAAGAAAACATTAAAGCCGGGTTGATAAAAAACACTTTCTTAATGGCTTCAATTGCTTCTTTGGCTCTGGGTATTTTTAGTTTCACTTTGCCAAAAACACCACCAAAAATAGCTAAAGGAACTTCAGTAAAAGTTTCTGAAATCTTAGGTTTGGATGCTTTAAAATTATTGAAGGATAAAAATTACCTGATATTTTTTATTGCTTCCATTTTGATAGATATTCCTCTTGCATTTTATTATCAATACGCCAATCCATTTCTTACAGATATCGGCATGACCAATGCTACGGCCAAAATGAGTTTAGGCCAGTTTTTTGAAATATTTTTCCTATTGATGCTTCCGTTCTTTTTCAAAAAATTCGGATTTAAAAAGACGATTATGGCCGGTATGCTTGCCTGGGCTATCCGTTATGCATTGTTTGCTTACGGAAATGCTGATGATTTGACCTTCATGCTGATAATAGGTA
This sequence comes from Hanamia caeni, assembly GCF_003721595.1. Lineage (GTDB taxonomy): Bacteria > Bacteroidota > Bacteroidia > Chitinophagales > Chitinophagaceae > Ginsengibacter > Ginsengibacter caeni. The sequence goes on along the minus strand of NZ_RJJR01000008.1, from coordinate 135,418 downwards.
TTATTTTACATGGTATTTGCTACGACTTTTTCATGGTATCAGGGCAAATTTATACAGATGCCAAAGCCGGTCCAAAATTTAAAAGCGCAGCGCAAGGGTTAATAACCTTAGCCACTTATGGCATAGGTATGTTGATAGGATTTGAAATTGCCGGACTGATTAAAGATGCATACACTACTACTTCTGCAGTGGACTGGAAGATGATTTGGATTATTCCGGCCGGAATTGCCTTTGTGGTATTTTTATTATTTGCATTTTCGTTTCACGATAAAAATGAAAAACCCGTTATTCACAATTGATAAAATATGAAAATGAAACAAACAAGGCGGACCTTGTTAAAAAATCTGGCTATCGGCGCTTCGGCGTTTGCGATAACTCCGGCATCCACGCTGGCTGCCTGCAACGCATCAGAAAATAAATCCAGAAAAAATATAAAATTGAAAGGCAATATCAATCACTCGGTTTCAAAATGGACATTCGATTATCTATCATTAGATGATTTATGTAAAGCTGTAAAAGAAATTGGTTTCAATGCCATTGATTTGGTGGGGCCAAAAGACTGGCCCACTTTGCAAAAACATGGAATCTACAGTTCAATGTGTTATTCTGCCGGAGACAATAATCTTTACAACGGCCTTGATAATCCTATTTATCATGAAAACCTAATTAAAGAATATTTAGAAGTTATTCCAATCATGGCAAAAGCCGGCTATAAAAACCTGATCTGCTTCAGCGGTAAACGCGAGGGAATGGATGACGAAACCGGGATGAAAAATTGCAAAACTGCTTTGGAAAAAATAGTGCCTTTTGCTGAAAAGAACGGCGTTACGATGGTGATGGAATTATTGAACAGCAAAATCGATCATAAAGACTATATGTGTAACCATGTGGAATGGGGGGCAGAACTGTGCAAGATGATTGACTCGGAAAATTTTAAGTTGCTCTTTGATATCTATCACATGCAAATACAGGAAGGAGATATCATAAGAAACATCCGGGATTATCACCAATACATAGCTCATTATCATACAGGCGGTGTTCCGGGCCGGCATGAAATTAATAACTCACAGGAATTATATTACCCGGCAGTAATGAAAGCTATTGTGGAAACGGGATTTAAGGGACATGTGGCCCAGGAATTTGTTCCAACTTATCCTGATAAATTAGATTCGTTAAGAGAAGCTATTAAGATTTGTGACGTTTAATTAAGCCAATTGGATAATCCGAAAGTGATAAACAAGAATATAATAATTAAATAATTTAATAATTAAACAAAAAATGGCAGACAATACTTACGACGCAATCGTTATCGGCTCCGGAATTTCAGGGGGCTGGGCTGCGAAAGAACTCACAGAAAAAGGTCTTAAAACCATTATGCTCGAAAGAGGGAAAAATATCGAGCACGTAAAAGATTATGTAAATGCTACCAAAGGCCCGTGGGAATTTGCGCATCGCGGCGGGCGCACCCAGGAAATGATTAAAGATTATCCTGTGCTGCGCAGAGACTATCCTTTAAACGAAATGAATCTTGACTGGTGGGTGGATGAGAAAGAGAGCCCTTATACAGAAGTGAAACGATTTGATTGGTTTCGCGGATATCATGTTGGGGGGCGTTCGCTTTTATGGGGAAGGCAATGCTACCGCTGGAGCGATTTTGATTTTGAGGCCAATGCAAAGGATGGCATTGCGATTGACTGGCCCATCAGGTATAAGGATATTGAACCCTGGTATACTTATGTTGAAAAATTTGCCGGCGTAAGTGGTTCTAAAGAAAATCTTCCTCAATTGCCCGACAGCCATTTCATGCCCGCTATGGAAATGAATTGCGTGGAAAAAGATGTTTCTGCCCGTGTAAAGCAACACTATGAAAATAAGCGCCAGATGATTATCGGGCGTACCGCTAATATTACCGAACCCATCCAGGAAAGAAGCAATTGTAAATATCGAAATAAGTGTTGGCTTGGATGCCCGTTTGGCGCATATTTCAGTACACAATCTTCTACTTTGCCCGCAGCAATGAAAACGGGAAAGCTTACGCTCCGGCCCTGGTCTATTGTTACAAAAATCCTGTATGATAAAGATTCAAAAAAGGCAACGGGCGTAGAAGTGCTGGATGCGGAAACCAATAAAACCTATCAATATTTTGCGAAGGTGATTTTCTTAAATGCCTCTACATTTAACAGCACCTGGATATTAATGAATTCAGCAACAGATATCTGGCCTGACGGATTGGGCAGCGCCAGTGGCGAATTGGGGCATAATATAATGGACCATCACCTGGGAGTGGGTGCCTCAGGAACTGTGGAAGGATACGATGATAAATATTATTATGGCCGCAGGGCAAATGGAATTTATATTCCACGTTTCCGAAATTTATTTGGTGATAAAAGAGATTATATACGTGGCTTTGGCTACCAGGGCGGAGCCAGCAGGGAAGGATGGACACGCGGAATAGCAGAAATGAATATCGGCGGCGATTTTAAAGATGCGCTTTCAGAACCAGGAGGCTGGACCATGGGGATAGGGGGTTTCGGAGAAATTCTGCCCTATCATGAAAACAAGATCACATTAGACAAAAACAAGAAGGATAAATGGGGTTTAAATACGCTGTCGTTTGATGCTGAATGGAAAGACAACGAAAGAAAGATGAGGGAGGATATGAAAAACGATGCGATGGAAATGCTGACTGCCGCGGGCGTAAAAAATGTAAGCGGCTTTAATGGCGATGGCACCATGGGAAGAGGCATTCATGAAATGGGAACCGCCAGGATGGGCAATGATCCTAAAACTTCCGTATTGAATAAATGGAACCAGGTGTGGGATGCGCCGAATGTTTGCGTAACGGATGGTTCATTTATGGTTTCTTCCAATTGCGTAAATCCATCTTTGACCTATATGGCGATGACCGCCCGCGCTGTGGATCACGCAGTAGAAGAATTAAAAAAAGGAAATATTTGATGTTGTGTGAATTCTGGTTTATCACACGATAAAGTAATTATTATATACAATTTTAAAATAAATTTTTATGAACAGAAGAGAAGCAGTTCAATATATTTCTCTCATTTTTGGAGGGACCGTTATAGGGAGCAGCGCCTTTTTAGCAGGATGCACTTCAGATAACAAATCACAAGCTTCCATGACTTTTTCTGATGGCAATGTTGCATTAATGGATGAGATTGCGGAAACTATTTTACCAACTACCAAAACGCCCGGCGCCAAAGCAGCCAAGGTAGGCGCCTTTATGACCGTGATGGTAAATGATTGCTACCAGCAGCCCGACCAGAAAATTTTTCATGAAGGATTAGTGAAAATAAATGACATGGCCGATAAGAAATATGGCAGCTCATTTGAAAAAATCACTCCACAGCAGCGCCAGGAACTTTTGGTAGAGCTCGATAATTCTTCGAAAGATTTTCAATCTAAAATTAACGCAGAGTATGCCAAGCTTACTGATGAAGAAAAGCATGAATTTACTATGAAGAAAAATTTTGACGGGGAAGATCCGTGGGCAGATAAAAGGCGCAAAGACCCCAATTATTTTTACACTATGTTGAAGCAACTTACTTTGTTGGGTTATTTTACTTCCGAAATCGGCTGCACCCAGGCACGCCGGTACATAGAAGCTCCCGGAAGATATGACGGCTGTGTTCCTTACCAGAAGGGCGATAAAGCCTGGGCTTAATGCGCCTGTTCCATCTTATTTTTTAAACGCTGACCTGCTCAGCGTTTTTTGTTATCGCCAGTAAATGAACTTTTAGTCCTAATTTTTATTTTCTGTTGCCACGCTGACTCACAGCTTACACAAAATTCATCTGATAGCTTGACCGGTATCGCTGTACATAAAAAACAATTTGTCTTTTAAAAACCGTATGCCCACTTCCTGGCCGATTTCAACGACGGTAGTTGCCGGCCTGCGGGCGATGATTATTTGGTTTTCCAGGCCCAGATAAATGATTTGCTCATTACCCATATTTTCAAAAGCACTCACTTTTAATTTGCAATCTGCTGCGTCGGGCGTTGTGGTATCGACCAAAATATTTTCTGGCCGGATTCCGATTGTAATAGTATTGGTTGGATTTTTTTCAATTTGTTTTGGAATGAAGTTTCCTATATTCAGTAGTGGCTTATCATTTAAGTAAAAAACATTTTCGCCATCTTTCAGCACGCCGGTTATAAAATTCATAGCCGGACTTCCGATAAAGCCACCCACAAAACGGTTGGCAGGATGTTCGTATAAATTCATGGGGGTGTCCATTTGCATAAGCTTTCCCCTGTTTAAGACAGCAATGCGGTTACCTAAAGTCATCGCTTCCGTTTGGTCGTGCGTGACGTAAATCATCGTTGCCTGTATGTTCCGATGAAGCTTCTGAAGTTCTATACGCATCTGGCTTCGCAATTTTGCATCAAGATTGCTTAATGGTTCATCAAATAAAAATACTTTGGGTCTGCGGATGATGGCTCTTCCTATCGCCACTCTTTGCCGCTGGCCTCCGGAAAGATTGCGGGGTTTTCGATCCAATTCATTTTGAATTTCCAAAAGAGAGGCTGTTTCCATCACGCGGTTTCTGATTTCTGATTTTTTCATTCCTTTAAGCTTCAGGCCAAAAGCCATGTTGTCATAAACGGTCATATGAGGGTAAAGGGCATAGTTTTGAAATACCATAGCAATATCGCGGTCGCGTGGACTTACGTCATTCATAATTTTACCATCAATAGAAAGCGTGCCTTCTGTAATATCTTCCAGGCCAGCTATCATTCGCAACAGCGTAGATTTGCCGCATCCCGAAGGGCCCACCAATACCAGGAATTCATTATCGTGAACTTCAAAGGAAATATCATCCACCGCTTTTACCCAGCTGTTCTTATTCTTAGGGTCATCATAAATTTTCGAGATATGGTTCAATACTACTTCGGCCATATAGTTGCTTTAGAAGATGGGATAAATTTTTCCTGAGAAATCCGCGTGATGCGGCAAGCAAGGTCTAACTCGCCCGAGGCGATAATAAAATCGTCTTCATGCATTGCAATCCCGGTCGTAAACACAACGTCGTTTAAATAAATTTTATCCGCTATATTTTTTGTCAGGGAGGGGTTAGCCTGCAACAAAGGTTCTTTGTCTGAAAGATAAACTATTTCTTCCGGGTTTTCTTTATCAAGCAATGCCCAATAAGTGCAATAGATACCAACTTCGTCATTGTATGTCACCCCATGATATAACATTAGCCATCCGGCGACTGTAAGTATAGGCGGGGAGCCTCCGCCCACTTTTTCATTCGCGGGTGAAGAGCGTCTGGCGCCCAGAAAAAACTTGTCGCACGGTTTCCAGTGCAATATATCCGGTGACGATGTCATTTGTATAGAAGGGCCGGGATGAAAAGCGGAGTCAGAAGATGTAGCAAAATAACATTCTCCCAAAGGCCGTGTTAAGGCATAATATTTATCCAGAATTTTTCCTTCAAAAATCAGCATATCCTTATTTTGATGATCAAGGATAATTCCCTCGCTTCTATAATTTAACCCATCTTCAGAAACATACAGCATGGTTGAATGCCTTTCGGAACTTACACAGCAAACCGTCGTGTAATACTTGCCATCGATGACCGATATTCTCGGATCTTCGATACCATATTCCTGGCTTTGAAATTCGGGAGAAATAATTTTATCATAATGGATTATTTCGATTCTGCTGCCGTCTCTGTTTAATTCGACCGGCAGTAGCCACGAGAGTGAAGTGAGGCCGTAAACAGGAAAGCTATAATTCTTCAGCCTGAATTTTCGCGGGTCCTTCATATCCACATCTGTAAGTAGCCATTTATCTTTTAAATATCCGCAAGTTTTATCCCAGCGTATGGAATGTACAAAACCATTATTTTCCGGGTTTTTTAATGCCTCCGCCACTCTTACCATTAATAATAAATTACCATTTGCCAAACGGCATAAGCCTGGATTAAAAGCGCCAAGCACATAAGTTTCTCCTTCCAAGGCGTTTGCCAGCGGCGAATGACTAAGATCCACATCATCCGGACTAAAGATTAATTGATCAGATTTGATAAAATTAGTTTCCATTCTTTTTATTTTTCCTCATTTCATTGTTTAAATTTTTATTAAGGAGATACATACATTTCCGCGGGGGAAACTATTTACTATAGCTTTTCATGGATTTTTCTATTTCGCCAAATTCCTCTACTTTTTGCATAGTTAGTAATGCCTCGATAGTAGATTCAGCTCCTGAATTTTTATTTACGCCGGATGACGATAAGCCATCAAAACAACGTCCCGTTGACGTGGAATACATAATTTGTCCGGCATCGTTTGATCCGAAAAACCATGCTGCAATATGCCCGGCCATGTCAGCATATTTTTTATCGCCCGTTTGCCTGAAAGCTTCTGATGCAGCAAATACCATAGGTTTGATGCCATAAGCAATCTGATCATAAGTGCTTTTGCTTTCTGTTTTTATTCCATTACCATCATCACTGATAGCGAACGTGGATAAATAACCATTTTGAACGAGCCAGGGATAAAAATTATCTATTTCCATTAATGCAGAAGTTTTAAACCTTTCATTCTGCAAATAGGCTGCGGCTTTCAGAAGCGCATAAGCCTGTTCATTGCCATAGGCGTGCCAGGTGTTTTGCCAGCTAAGAAATGCACCGTAAGGAAACATGGTAGCATTTCCCTTTTGCATCAGCACAATACCGTCGCCTAATTTTTCGATGTAATCTTTTATCGCCTCATCATTTGTACGTTGGCAATAAGGGATCAGGCCCATTATAAGTAAAGCAGCCTGGTCTGTTCCGCTCCCGGCCGGCAGCCATGTGGGTATGCTGATGCCTTTCACAGAAATGGTGTCTTTTGATAAAGGGACTAGATCTTTTTTGATAGCAGTAACTAAACGATCTACCGCATCATCCATTTTTTTTGCGAGACCGGAATTTATCGATTGTAATAAAGGAGCTCCTTCCGTTAAGGTTTGCAAGGCACGCCACGACCACCACTCAGGATTATTTATGCTCGTTTGTCCGAACCGGTTGATATCCGCTCCGCTGCTGAGAAAGTTGTAAAAATATCCATTCGGGGATTGCATTTCCAAAACGAAATCAATTAGCCTCTCCGCTTTGGATTGAATTGCTGTATCGGTTTTGAACCCTGGCGCTCTAAGATAAACCCATGCTGCCCGCGCCACATCATCCACACAGGCGTAACCCTCACCCGCCGCAGGCGTAAGCTTATAATCCGGTGCGTCTGCATAAATATAAACGGCGGAAGCATTGACTCCATCGGAAAAGGTGACCGGAACGGTAAGGTATTCCAGGTGTTGGGTATTTACAAGTGAAGTATCATTTTGCGGAGGACTTGGATTGTTAGTGGCCGAACCCTGCTTTTTGCAGGTAACAGACATGCAACTTATAGCCAGGAAACACAGTAACAGTTTTATTGTATTTTTCATGTCAATCATTTTTAATTAATTCACTTAAGAGCTCATTGATTTGAACCGTTGCAAATGCTGTTGCAGAATCTGAAAGGGCATAAGGGATGAGAAGCGAGGTGTCGTTTTGTAAAAAACCACAGGTATACACTACGTTTGGAACATATCCTTCTCTATCATTTTCTTCCGCTGAAATCAGAGGCCTGTCTAATCGTCCGATGATGAGGGAAGGATTTTCAAGATCAAGAAGAATGGCACTGATTACATACGTGCGCATGGCGCCAACGCCGTGCGTGAGCAATAACCAGCCCTTTTCAGTTTTAATGGGCGATCCGCAATTACCCAATTGAACCAATTCCCACGGAAATTCAGGCTCCATCAGTGTTTGAAAGTCATTCCATACAAATAAATCATCAGAAAACATGATTTGGATCTTTTCGCCACCCTGCCTCGAAATCATCGCGTAGAGGCCGTTTATCTTTTCCGGAAATAATGCCATGCCTTTATCTGAAATGGCTTTTCCGTAAAGCGTTCTTATTTTAAAAGAAACAAAATCCTCAGTGATGATAAGCTGGCTTTTGATTTCGTGACCGTTATAGGCGGTGTAGGTTCCATAATACACCGGCGTGTTAGCTCCCGTAAACCTTACCCAGCGAACATCTTCTATTCCCATACTTTCAGCTTTTGAAATGGGAAAAATGACTTTTTCATCCAGGGGCATTGAAGCAGAAGAGGTCAGTTCATAATTGGAGTCGCAGATAGCTTTAAATATCTGAATAGAATTAGCGTATGAACCGTCGGTAAATAAAGCAGAAGCTTCAATAAGCTTGAGCGCTTCACCTTCTGTAAATTTTTCAGGAAGAAGATTTAAAAGTTCCTTTTTAAATCCATGAAAAAAAGAACACCGTTTTTCAAAAAATGCCCTTTCAAAAGCTGTGCTTTTATTTTTGGATAATGGGCTATACACTTCAGCAGGATTGTCGAAAATGATATCATTGCTTTTGGTAACTACGCCGGTTTTGAAAACAACAGATGAGATATGGCCCTCGCCTGTGGCCCTCATGCTAAGAACAAATCTTTGTTGCCCCGGATGTAATCCTGATTGGTCAGGATGAGGAACAATGGATGGATTAAATAAAGCTGCGGCTTGTATAGAATATTCTTTTGTAAAATAGGCGCCTGCCAATAATCGTTTTTCTGCAGTAAGAAGATTAAAGTCTTTTTGCGGTAGCTGCAACCGGATTTTTTCAAGATTTTCCAGGAAAATATTATCAATGCTGCGATGGCGGCCTGCAAAATCTTTCCTGACATTTTCAAGGCAGGTAAGCGCCGTTTCATCATCCATTGATTCAATTTTCTCAACTACCTTTTTTACCCGGTCATTTCCCGGCAAATGAAGAAACTGCGTTATTACTGCGCGGGAAGAAGCATACAACCGGATATTTTTTTTTGTAATCTTCATCTAAATAGTTCTTTACTGATTTAATCTTTAAGCCCCGTGGAGGCCATGCTTTGAATAAAATGTTTTTGAAAAAATAAAAAGGCAATGATAACCGGTAAAGCCAATAAAACGGCAGCGGCTATCTTCACACCTAATTGCGCATCGGCCCTGCCGCCCACGGCAAACAAGGTCACCAGCTGGGGCATGGTCATTAATTGTTCGTTTCTTATTACGATCAAAGGCCACAGCACTTCATTCCACGAACCGATAAAGGAAAGAATGGCTACCGTTACAATGGTAGGTTTAATATTAGGCCATAAAATTTTGAATATAATCTGCATTTCGCTGCAGCCATCCATTCGTGCTGCATCAATCAACGCCTGGGGCAATCCCTGGAATGCCTGGCGGAACATTAAAATAGCAAATGCGCTTATGGCGAATGGGATGATTAATCCTGCGTACGTATCTACCAACCGTAAATTAACGATGGTGATATAATTTGGAATAAGCGTTACCTGGAAAGGAAGGGACATCGTAAATACAATCACGTAAAAGATAAGCTGCCTGCCCTTAAATCTCATTTTTGCCAGCGCATATCCTACCACAGAACCTGTAATAACTACCAGGGAAGTGGTGAAGGCGGCAACAAGAAGGCTATTGAACAATGAGCGCCAAATCGGAATCTTCTGCACCATAGTGGTAAAGTTGTGCCAGGTAGGATGTGCAGGCCAAAGTGCCATTGTGCCGATTTCCTGCATGGAAGCGAATGAGGCGCCAATCATCCATAAAAAAGGATAAATAAATGTAAGCGCAGCAATACCCAATATGGTATAAATTAAAATCGTTTGTATCGTACTTTTTTTCTCCATCATATTTTCAAATGGCAGTAAACAAAAAAATATCGCGTTTTTTTATTTTCATTTTTATCAGATTTCTTTTTCAATATATCTTTTCTGAAGCACTACGACGCTCATGATGAGCATCGCATAAAAGAATCCGAGTGTGGCGGAATATCCCATATTGTAATACTGAAATGCCTGCTTATAAATATATAGTACTGCCGAAAGCGTGGAATTGAGCGGCCCGCCGCCTGTCATGATATAGGGCTCAATAAAAAGATTAAAGCCACCTATGGTAGATAAAATAACTACCATAAAAATGGTCGGATTTATCATTGGAAGCGTGATATGATAAAATTGCTGCCATTCGGAAGCGCCTTCCATTTTTGCCGCTTCATAATAAGCCACCGGAACCGTTTGCAGGCCTACCAAAAACAGAATTACATATAAGCCAACATTTTTCCAGGTGGCCATCAGGGCGATAGAATAGATGGCAATATCCGGATTGGTTAGCCAGCCTATTTTTTCCATGCCGGCAGATTGCAATGTGCGGTTGATAATTCCTGAATCATAACCCAGCAGCTGCTGCCATAAAATAGTGACCACCACTCCCGAAACAATAACCGGCATAAAAAATGAAGCCCTGAAAAAAGCGCCGGCTTTAATTTTTTTATTTAATAAAAATGCCAGAAACAGGGAAACAACAAGTTGCAAAGGAATGTGAAGCAACAGAAACTGAAGTGTATTAAGAATCGCCTTCCAAAACAGGCGGTCGTGAATCAGCCGCGAATAATTCTTTAACCCGATAAAATGCATGGGCGCAATAATGTTCCAGTTATTAAAAGTGAGAAAGAAACAAAACAGTACAGGAAATATTATGAAGACAACTAAAAACAGCAGGTATGGCGATACCAGAAGGTAAGGAAGAAAACTTCTTTTACTTTTTTTATGCGTTTTATGTACCGGAATTGTATTCATAAAAATTAAAAAGTTGCTGAACGCCCATCGGCATCCAGGGCCATTTGCAAAGATGCTATACCATTGGTTTCATCCATTTTACGATGGTGTTTGTTATCTTTTATCCAACTCCATTGATCTGCCAACATCCGCATCAATAATTGCTGGTAGCGCATTTCTTTATGTAAAAGATCTCCTTTTTCAAAAGTGACTTCTGCATGCAAATCAATATCCTTAAATCTTCCTTTTGCTTTCTGATTGGGATCTTTAATTTCATTCTCTGTAAAATTTTCTTTAAGCAGTTTTCGGATAATTTTTTTATCCGTTTCATTGAATAATCCATGCACCTTTATCGTTACAGGTATCCATCCTCTGAGAGTTATGTCTCCTCTTTCAAACAGTAAGGTAATTTGCTGCCGGTCCAGAATTCGTGGTTGGTCAAACCCGTGATAAAAGTTCACCCAGCCGCCACCGTACATAACAGTAGCCTGTACACGATCTATAATATTATCATATCCGGGCCTATGCTTTTTTAGCGATTGAATTACCTCACCTTTGCCAAGCCAGCCGGAAAACATATCAAAAAAGTGAACGCCATGCTCTGTAAAAATGCCACCGCTTTTTGCTTCATCCCAAAACCAATGGCTTGCAGGAAGAGATTCATCGCTTGCATAATTTTCAAAATACCCGTGAAGAAATTCACCGAGCGTCTTGTTATCAATTATTTCACTTACGATTTCATACAATGGATTGTAACGCTGCATCAAATTGACAACATACAAAAGGTTTTTGGATTGTGCCAGCGACGCAAGGTCTTTAGCTTCCTCCAGTTTCAGCGCAGCCGGCTTCTCGCACAGTACATGCTTGCCTGCTACGAGCGAGGCTTTACTTTGTGAGTAATGAAGAAAAGGTGGTGTGGCGATATAAATAAGGTCGATAGATTCGTCTTGAAGCATTTTTTCCAAATCCGGATAGGCCACCGCAGCATATTTGCCTGCCAGATTTTTTGCGGCATTAGGATCCACATCTGCTACAGCAATCAGGTTTACTCCTCTCAGTTGTAAAAACGCGCTGGCTGCAAATGCTGCAAAGCTACCTGCCCCAACGATTCCGATGTTTATGGTATGAATAATATGTTGCTTCTCAGAATTCAACTTTGATCTTTTTAGTTCACTTACAAATTATTGATTTGTGCTTAAAAGCACGTTTACAGCTCTTTCCGCATCAGAGATTGCCTTTTCCGGTGTTTTTTTTCCATACACTACACAAGCCTCATACTCCTGCGAAATGATGTCAAGTACTTGCACAATTTGCTCGCAATTATCCACTCCTTTTAAATAAGGGATTTCTTTCGCAAACGTTACCATCATGGAATTTTTCTTAAAATATTCCTCATAAAAGGGATCTGATTCCAGGTTTTTTCTTGTCGGCAATTGGTGCGTCAATTCAAGCAACCGAAGATCGCCGGGCTTGCCGATAATGGATTTAATAAACTGCCAGGCGCGCCCAGGTTTTTTGCAACTGCTGAATATCACAATATTTTTTGGATCTGAATAGGTATATACCGGTCCGGAATGATTATCAGGCACAATAGGCGGATAATATCCAAATTCAAAATGTCTTGAAGGAATGTTTTCCAAGTAAGGGATTTCCCATGGCCCCGTCCATTTGGTGGCTATAGCTTGTTCTACAAAAGGATCGCTGGAAGAACCGGAACCTTCTTTTGAAAAATAATCGTGCGTATAGATGGATTGCAAAAAACGGAACACTTCTACCGCATACTTATTATTGAAAACAGCTTTATTATTTTCAACCAAAGAAGCGCCATCAGAAGCAGCCAGGTATAAAGGATAAAAATTGAAAAGCCGTTGATACCACAGCGGGCTAACTTCGGTGTAGCCAAATCTCTTTTTTATCCGGCTGTCTTTATTGTTTTCTTTAAAAAGTTGTGCGGCTTCAAGGTAGGATGAATAGGTAGTTGGCAAAGTATAAATATCATTTGCAGTAAACAAACTTTTATTAAAGATTGTCATTATGGGATTTACTTTCCAGGGCACCTGGTAAATATGCCCATCAGAAGAGGTGATTTCCTTAATCACATTCGTGTCACATCTTTCCCTTATAAATGACAAAAATCCAGGCAGCGTATCTAAGGCAATAAGCGCGTGTGCTTTGGCGTGCATCTCCACACTTCCCTGCCACATGTTTGCATAAATGTCCGGCGTAGTTTTGCCTACTACTGCAGCAAGGATAACTTCTTCACTGGATTGGCCCTCAGGAACCGGCTGCATGTGAATGCGATTCGCAGGATTTTTTTGATTCCAGTCTTTAGTAAGCTGAACGCATAATTGTATCTCCTGGTTGTTGTTGGAACACCAGAAAACCATTTCATGATTACCAGCCTCGCTGCTTTTGCAGGCCGGTAATGCAAATGTTCCTAAGTACAGAAAAAGAAATAAACCTCTTACATGCATGATTTATGAGCAACTTATTATTGCTGTTCGGATTTTTGAACCTTAATTTAAATTCAAAATCCCCTACAGTTAGAAACGCCTTGGCTGTAGGGGATTTTGCAGTTATGAAGAACCCTACTCAGTTTTTTGGTTTGTATAAATCGATTTTACCTGTGGCCCTGTTAGAGCTATATTATAAAACATCACATCATCAAGATCTCCGGTCCAGAATCCACCCCAGTTTACATAAAAATCATCCTGGGTAGTAGTGTACTTATCGGTTGGCAAGTCCTGCCCAATCACGAAATTTATAGGATTGGCAAGCGTGATGGCATTGCCAGGCACAGGATTAGGAGTGCTGGAATCCCAGGTTTTTACAAGGTCTCCGTCAATGTAGAAATTTTCAACGCCGGAAGTGAAAGTCACAACAAGGTGGTGCCATTCATTTTCAGGTACGGCAACTCCTGCATCATCTCGATCATAAATTGTAGTATCGCCAACCGCAGTTCCTTTGGTAACCTTTACGGTATAAAATGGTAAATGGCCGGATTGCAATTGGAATTTATATCCATTCCAGCGGTTCATGGCCACCATTGTATAAGTATCTGTATTCAGGGCCCTTCCATCAGAAACCCATTTAGCCCAGATACTGATTGACATGGCAGGCGGATTTAAATCTGCTTTATAGGGCACTTCAATATTCCCACCTTTATCAAAATGATAGGCCATATTGTCGCGGTTAAACCTGTCTTTAGTTAATGTAGGCAAGCCGGCGCCAAAATAGGCATGCCCTGCTTTTACAGTTCCATCATTCCCTTTTCCTGATGAATCGTTTGCATTGCCGTTCATTTTCCAATAGCCGATAAGATTGGCCGCAGCAATTTCCTGGATTAAATGTCCCTGGTAAGTGGTAATAGCGGCGTTCAATTGGGCCACTGTATTATTTACGTCAGCCTGGGTGGCCTTGTCATTGCTCAAGACAGTTTTGGAGGCGCCCAAAGCGGTAGTAAGTGGTGCTTTGGTGCCTGCTTCATACTGGCCTGGTTTGGTGCCCTCAACAGTGTTGTCTTGCAATTTCTGTGCGGAATCAACGGCTTTTTGTAACGCGGTTTTATCGGCAGGAGGAGGTGGCGGGGCCGAATCTTTTTTGCCGCAGGAGATGGCAATAATTGAAACTACAGTACAGACTGCCAGAAATTGTTTAATGAATTTAAAATTCAGCAAAGTCTTTTTCATAATTTTTAAATTTAAGTATGTAATGAATGGTTGATTTAAAAAGTGATTAATGAAGCGCTTTATTCCTGTCGCGTTCAATTTGTGGAATAGGAAAATGTTTATACGTGTCATAATCGAAATTGGGCTTATCGCTCAAGGCTTGCTTTGCATAATCTTTACCATAGCGAATGAGATCAAAATAGCGATGGAATTCCATACCCAATTCCACTCTCCGTTCGTGGCGGATAGCCGCTCTTAATTGCGTTGGGTCAGTTGTAGTGATATCCGGTAACAACCCTTCCTGAATCTGTGGATAACCCACCAGTGACGTATCGTACTGATAACTTTCTCTTGCTCTTTTTCGTACACGATTAAGCGGCGCAAGAGCCTCTGCCGGATGACCTGATTCATTTAAAGCCTCCGCATATATTAAGAGAACATCTGAAAAGCGGATGGCTTCGTAATTCAGGTTACCATCACTTTTATTGGAAACTTGCGAAAGCGGTTGCTGGTGTTTTCTTGTAAGATACCCGGTAGATGGAGACCACGAAGCACTGAAAGTTCTACCATTAAACCAAGGCATTGAATCGCGGCCTACCGTATAATCAAGTCTTGGGTCATAAATTCCTTGAGAAGTTTTTTCGAACTCATCTACAAAATTTTGAGTAGGGGCATCGAAAAAATAACCGCCATCAATCTGCGGCGCAAAATATTGATTGAGCTCGCTTCCTAATTTAGGATCCTGGCCTGTTAAATGCTGAACGGCAAATACGGATTCCACATTATTTTTATAAGCCTCGTCCCAGTTTTCTGTATATACCGGCAACAGGTTATAAAGGTTGCTGCCTATCACTTTCGTTGCTGAAGTTGTTGCACTATCCCATTTTGACTGGAACAAATAAACCTTTGCAAGAAGTGCGTTGGCGGCTCCGGAGGTCGCTCTCCCCACATCAGGTCCACTGTATGCATCAGGCAAAGACGCGGCCGCTTCCTTAAGATCCGGCTCAATTACTGATTCATAGATTTGCTGTTCCGGCGACTGTGGAATTTGTAGCTGGTCAGCGCGAAGTGGCTGTAAAACCACGGGAACATCCCCGAAGATATTTATCAGGGTAAAATAATAATAGGCGCGAAGGAATTTCGCTTCTGCTAAAATCCGGTCTTGTAAAGTTTTATCCATTTTAATGGACGGCACTTTGCTGAGCACAAGGTTGCATCTGGTAACTCCGTCATACAAAAGTGCCCACATGCTGGCAAGGTTACCGTTGGTAGAATTTACATTGAAGTCGTCAATAAATCCAATATCTGCCTGGTCGCCGGGGTTGCCTCCCTTGGCCGCATCATCCGAAGCTACATCACCAAAAACCCATAGCCTGTTTACATTAGCCGTGGTAAAGGCCAGAGGCTGATAAGCTGCATTGATTGCCAATATTGCCTGCTCCTTTGTTTGATAGAATTCAGATTCAGTATACTCGCCTACGGGATTTTTTGTGATAAACTTTTTACAGCCCGTAATGATGAGGATTAACAGCAAAATGATAAATATTCCATTATAATTTTTTGTCTTCATTTGCTTCTTTTTAAATTATGTCAAAACAACTACGGATTAGATTTTTCATTCGTCATTAAAAGCTCAGGTTGATTCCCACGATGTAACTTCGGGCGCTCGGATACGTTCCCCAATCAATACCGGCTGCTACATCGCCTCCATAAGTATCTTTTTTCACATTATCACTCACATTCATTTCCGGGTCAAGGCCGGTAAATTTGGTTAAGGTCCATAAATTCTGGCCGGTTACATACACACGCAAACGTTTAACATGAATCCGCTTCAGAATATTCTCAGGAATCGAATAACCCAATTGAACATTTTTTAATCTTACATATGAGCCATCTTCAAGAAATCTGCTTGATGGATATTTGTTATTGGAAGCATCCCTGAATGAAACAAGAGGCATAGTATTACTGGTTCCTTCACCATGCCATCGCTGGTCGAAAACTCTTTGTGTAATATTGAAAGGACGATAAAAGCCCTCAATATCCATATTCACCTGGGAATAAATTTTATTACCATATTGCCCCTGGAAAAAAATAGAAAAGTCAAAATTTTGATACTCCAGGTTGGCAGTAGCCCCAAACGTGAACTTAGGTATGGCACTACCTAGAAAAACTCTGTCCTTTTCATCTATCACCCCATCCCCGTTTTGATCTTTGAATTTTACATCACCAGGCCTGATATTTTTCCCCTGGTACGCATGAGCGAATACATCTGCATCGCTTTGAAAAATTCCTTCCTGCTCATACAAATAAAATGAGCCAATAGGATGGCCCACTGCTGTAAGAGTAGCATTGTAATTGTTGTCTATACGGCCACTGGCTATCGGCTGGCCATTGCTTAGTGATAATACTTTGTTTGCAAGCGCCGAAAAGTTGCCCACAAGGGTATACTTTAGTTTATGTTCGCCATTGCTAAAATTAATTTCCGTTTCAAATCCTTTGTTTTGAACTTTACCGGCGTTTAAATATGGAGGATTGGCGCTTCCGCCTATCAATGGGAAAGGAACCGGAATCAGCATATCGGAAGTGGTCTTTATGTAATAATCAAATGTGATGCTTAGCTTATCTTGCCATAACCCTAAATCAAGACCTGCATCGGCCTGCGTTGACGATTCCCATTTTACCTGAGGGTTTCCGCGTGTAGATACTGTAGATCCCGGATTGCTTTGCTGGGGATCGCCCAAAGGATAATTATATTTATTTCCAATGATAGATACAAAGCCATAATCCGGTATTTCCTGGTTGCCCAACTGGCCATAACTAGCCCTGAGCTTCAACTTTGAAATCTGTGGAACATGGTCTTTAATAAACTGTGTATTATGAATATTCCATCCGGCAGAACCCGAATAAAAAGTTCCATATTGATTTTCAGGTCCGAAACGCGAAGAGCCATCGCGGCGAATATTTGCTGATAAAAGATAAAGATTTTTGTAGTTGTAGCTCACATTTCCAAATAGTGAAAAAAGAGCTGATTCGGATTGGCTTTCGGTAGCGCCTGTTGAACCGATAAGCCCGCTGCCATTTCCTATATACCTGAATTGTGGCGATTGATTTGGAAAATCACGGTCAGTACCTTCATGAAAATGAATTTTATTAGCTATAGCCTCTGTGCCTGCTAAAATGTTAAGTTGATGTTTCCCGGAAAAGGTTTTAAAATAATTTATTGTGTTATTCCATATCAGGTTCATATTGTTAGTGGTTCCTACGGCTAACCTGCTCGGATTATTTATGCGAAGATTTGTTCCGTAGTTCTTATCAAAACGCTTGCTTTCTGTTACGATAGCATCTATTCCAAGGTCGGATTTAAACCTTAGGTTGTTCATAAACTTATACTCGGCATAAACGTTTCCAAAGATTCTGTATTCAGTTTCTTTGTTGTCAGTAAATTTCGCGAGCGCTACGGGATTGTACCCGTCACCAAAGAAAGCGGGATATTGAGGCAGGTCAGAATATACGCCGGCACTGTCAAAAACCGGGATAGCCGGTGTACGGAATAAAGCATACCTCACCACGCTTCCTCCATTGCCTCCGTAACCATCTCCGGAACTGCCAATCATATTTTTTTTCGAATAAGAAACGTTTATATTATTCGCCAGCGTAAGTTTATCGGTAAGCTTAATTTGCAATTTCGATAAAAGGGAATAACGGTTATACCATGAATTAATGATAATACCATCCTGACTGAAATAATTTCCCGAAACATAATATAAAACTTTATCCGAGCCTCCTCTTACAGAAACCTGGTGGCTTTCGATTCGACCATTATGAAAAATTGCATCCATCCAGTTTGTGTTGGGCAACGACAAACCAGATGGAATTTTAGGCCTGATCAATGCGGGATTAGTTACGCCGGCATTGTCATTGTCGGCAGCTTCGTTATAAAGCTCAACATACTCAGAAGTATTGGTCATTTTTGGAAGGTCTCCATGTGTCTGAAACCCGCCGTATCCATCATAAGAAATCTGCGCCTTACCGCTTTTGCCGCTTTTCGTTGTAATCAACACTACGCCGTTAGCCGCCCGGCTGCCATATATTGCCGCAGAGGAGGCATCTTTTAATACAACAATGGATTCAATATCATTGCCGGAAAGAAAATTGATTCCATCTTTGGTAGGCACCCCATCAATGATGAATAACGGGTTATTGTCATTAATAGTTCCTACACCACGGATTCTTACAATAACGCCATCGCCGGGCTGACCTGTATTTTGCGTGATTCTTACACCAGGTACTTTTCCCTGCAAAGCCTGGTCAACACTGAGATCTGGTAGTTTTGAAATACCTGCCACATTCACCTCGGACATTGCGCCTGACAAATCTGTACGCTTCCTGGCCTGGTAACCAACTATGACGACTTCGCTAAGCTCCTCGCGGCTTCTGGTAAGACGGATAGTTAAAGAATTCAAACCATTTACGGGCACTTCCAGGGTTTTGTAACCCACATTTGTAAAAATTAATACACTGTTTGCCGGCACGTCAATTGTGAATTTTCCGGATTCATCAGATTGGACTGCCATCTTGCCTCCTTTTAAAGAAACCGTGACTCCCTGGAGCGGAGTTCCCGCTGAATCTGTGACTATTCCTGAAACTGGAGGCTTTTCCTGAACATCCATTTTCACCTGCGCTGCAGCAGGCGAAGGTTCGGAAATGACAAGAATGATATTTTTTTTCTGCGTAAACCGAAGTTTTGCCTGGTCTGAAACACTTTTTAAAACTGAATAAAGAGACTGTTGCCCTTGTTTGAGTTTGATTTGCCTGGATAAATCAATCTCATTTTCGTCATAAACAAATGAAAGAGAAGTCTGCTTTTCAACTATTTCAAACACCTGGCTCAACTTACCCGTAGTGAAATTTACATTGATAACAATATCTTTGAAAGGAACTTTTATTTCTTTCCCATTTGCTACAAAGGGTAACAAAAAAGTGAATAAAATACCACCGCAAAAAGTTATAAATAATTTGCTCATATCAAAATCATTTAAGCTGACAACAATGCTTCTTTATTTAATCAGGACCGTATCGCCACGTTGCGAATAGGTAAGGTTCTTAACAAGGCATATGTTTTCAATTATATCCATTGCAGAAGAATTTGTGAACTCACCCGTAAAACTCCAATTCGTTTTTGGGCTTTCATTTATCAAGACAATACCAAAAGCATCCTTCATTTGCGAAGCAATCTCATCAAAATTGCTTTGCCTGAAATTCATGGGGATAATCAGATTTTTATAAAGGTGTTTATCGCTTCTCACATATACGGCTCTCTCATTAGGCGTTAATATCATCGATTGCTCAGGCTCCATGTTGGCATTGAAAAACTGAACATGCAATTTGCCGGTTAATAATTCAACTACCAGCGCCGAATCGCCTGATTTTTTAATATCAAAAACAGTTCCTAATACGGTGGCCACCATATTTTCCGAATGCACTTTGAAAGGATGCGCTGCATCTTTCTTCACTTTAAAATTTGCATTTCCCCGCAGATAAACATTTCTTTCGGGTGATTGAAAAACTTTATCATATTTCAATTCAGCTTGTGGCTGAAGCGTTACGATAGTGCTGTCAGAAAGCATCAGGCTTTCAGGCGAATCCGAAGTATTGACCGTAATAACCTGCCCGTTTTTGTGAGTAGAAGAATATACAAGCCAAAATCCGGCTGCAAAAACGAACAAAACTATTACACTTACATACCGAATTATCCTTTGCCTGCGGCCTCTTTCCACGGGGAAGCTTTTTACTTTTGGCTGCTTTGTTAAAGAAGAATTCTTTTCAATCGCATTCAGCAATTTCAAATACTCATTTTGAGTTTCTTCTTTGGAAAGGGAAGGAAGCAAGATGCTTAGCAGCTTTTCTGCTTCGGCAATCACATCCGCCTTTTCGGGATGATGTAATATCCATTCTTTCCACATTAAACCCTCAGCGCAGTTATCATCCAAATGATAGTTGATAAACGATTCATCTGTGATAAAATCTTCTGCCTTGTAATCTGAAAATGTTTTTTTGTCCATATAATTGTTAGGTTACCGGCCTAAGATTTTGCCCTGCCTTCTCCGCGGGATTCCTGTTTTTATACTCTGTTATAATGTGGTGCAGAAAACCTGCTTCTTTTACCGGGTTTTTTTTAAATTTTTTTTTCTTGGATGGTTTGAAAGCGTTTCAAATGAAGATGTGAATTATTTTTCTCAAACGGGTGATGGCTTCGTATACAATGTTATAAACCGTTCGTGTGGTTAAGGACGTCCTTTCTGCTATTTGCTCATAGCTCAGGTTTTCGTAATACTTGAGGCGAATAATATCTAATTGTTTTGGCGTAAGGCCGCGTAATGCAAGCTTCAGCTTTTCTTTCTGCTCCTCGTTTTCCTCAAAGGCAACCAGGAGTTCTTCATAAGATTTTTCATTTTGGTTTGGCACGGAAAGGTTATCCCCTAAATCAATTTTATTTTTTTCGTAAACGCTTCGGTTTATTTTTCGCCTCAGCCAGGTAAATAAATAAGAGCGCACATTTTGGACTTCGGGCGAAAGAGTAACTCTTCCGTTCCAGATTTCGAGAAATAAATTTTGAATGCAATCTTTGGTTAGTTCTTTATCACAGCACAAGCTGAATCCATAAGAAAATAGTTGTTTGTAATTTTCCTGGTATATTTTCAGGAATGCCGGTTTGCTTCCTTTTGTCATTTCTGTCCAGGCCTGGTCGATAGATGCCATATTTTATATTGCTAAACGCGGATAAGAAAAACCAAATTTTAAAAAATAAAGATTTTAAGGTAATCCAGAAGCTTGCCACTTGCCAATACATCATTTGTAAGGTAAACCATTTAAAGCATTGGTTGGTGCAGGCATTCTTTGTAATACGTTCAGTAAACGAACTTTTGAACGGAATTTTTATTTTCCATTAAAAACCTCAGCCAAATGATTTTGATAAAATGCCTGCTGTTTTTTCAGATTCAATTCAAGCTCATTTAATTTGCTTTTGATAGCTCCGGTATTTAATTGCAGTGTAGCAGTAGAGCTATCAATCTTTTTTAATTTCAAATTTGCCAAACCCAGCGATAAAGATACATTTTGAAAAAGCTTTTCCACTTCATCTTTTGACTTGAATGGCCGGAACTGATTGTTTCTATATGAAAGGAAATCGTTATAATAGCCAATAGCCGCATTGTAATCAGACACAGCCGAATTGTATAATTCCGCGTCGTCGTCCTGGCTTAAAACTTCTACCTGGAAACGGATTCTTTTCAGCTTGGTGTTTATCCTTGCTTGCGGCCAGCCGGCATTTTCTATTCTTGATGCTTCCTTTGCATAGCGTGATAGCCGATCCATGTTTTTAATTTGAGATAAAGAATCATTGTAATTGAAAAATTTTCCTTTATTATTCTGAGCGCTAAAACCTTTTTCGAAATCATTATAAGTATGCGGATGATTTAATAATTGGTAAATGGGATCAAATGGCAGGTGGCTTTGTACAAATATTTCAGGGTCGGCATTAAAGTATTTAAATTCTGATTTTTGATTGAGACTGCCCACCACGCCTGCATCCCATGTTGGGTCATACAACCCCCATTCACCATTTAGAAATGCGATGCACCACACATGGCCTGAGCGATCAATTGATCCGCCTTGCCTGGTGAAACCTTCTACCATAAATGAATTGATTCCACATTTCGCAGCCACCGCATTAAATACGGCGGCAAAATTTTCACAAACGCCTCTTTTTCTTCGCAGGGCAAAGGATACGCGTTGTTCATTGTCCTCATCAAGAATCACGTAATGAATGCTATCTGCATCGTATTTAATATTAGAAGTAATCCATGAATAAATTGCGGCGATTTTATCTTCATCCGTGTGATAATGAGCGTTGATATAGGCAGCAATCCCATCCGAAGTTTTTACCTGGGAAGCAGGAATATTTACATACTTCTTTTGTGCTGCAAAATAATCCTGCGCGGCCGCTACATGAGCACAAAGAAATAATATCGTAAAGGCAAATACCGGCTTCATTTACTAAAGTTATAAATCGTTTTTGAAAATGATTTTGTAAAAAATTAATGCACAGTAAACCAATAAATATGTGCATTTTATTTCTGAATCATCTATTACTTAACAAAATCTTACCGAAAGGCCATTAATCTTTACCGGTCAAAATTCTTCTCAGGATTGTGAACGGCTTTAAAATCCGGCTCCGGCAACAATCATGAAAAATACAATTTTACTTATCAGCGCTTTATTTATTTCAGCTTTCAGTTTTGCACAAACTACCCCTGCTTTTGGGGTTAAAGCTGGTTTTTTATCGTCAGGCATGCGCGGCGATGCTGTAAAAAATTTCAACAACATTCTCGATTTCACCAATGGTAAAGTAACCACAAAAGATCAGTCAGGATTTTTTGCCGGCGGCTTCGTAAATATTCCTATGAGTTCCAATCTTTCCTTTGAGCCCGGAATTTATTATTCTTTAAAAGGATACCAGCTAAATGGGGCGATTGGCTTAAAAGGAATGGATTTTTTGGGAGCGAATGCAAAGGCCATTTTGCAGTCACAATATGTGGATGCGCCAATATTATTAAAAGGGAATTTTGGCGGGTTTCAAATTTTTGCAGGGCCGCAAATCTCTTATCTTGCCCAGTCAAACCTGAAAACTTCTGCGGGCCTGTTGGGTGTTAACCTCTTAAATAAAACGATGGACGTCACTTCAGCTTTTAATCGTTGGGACGTGGGATTGACCGGTGGCATTGGATATCAGTTCGCCAACGGCTTAAGCCTAAGTGCATCGTATGACTATGGTTTATCCAAGGTAGATGCCCATCAAAGCGTTAATGCTTTTAACCGCGCCATTAAAGTAGGTATCGGGATTAGTCTTTAGAAATTGAATTTAAAATCCCGGTTTTGGCCGGGATTTTTTAAACATTTGGTTCTCCGCTTTCATTCTCTTCATCCGGATGAAAATATTGATAAACGATTTGAGCCCTCGGCTTACCGATGGCTTCTTCAAGGTCATTTTGCGAAAGATCTTTTATTTTTTTTACGGATTTAAATCTTTTCAAAAGATTGTCAGCGGTATTTTTCCCAATTCCTTTTATCATTTCCAATTCATTCACAAAGGTGCCGCGGCTTCGCTGATTCCGGTGAAACGTGATGCCGAATCGATGCACCTCATCGCGAATTCTTCTGATTAGCTTAAGGCTTTCGCTATCCCAGGGCAGTTTAATGGATTCTGTATCGCCCGGAAAAAAAATCTCTTCTTCATTTTTCGCAAGTCCTACTACAGTTGTTTTGCCTGTCATTCCAATTTCGTGCAAACCCTCTACAGCGGCGTTAAGCTGCCCTTTTCCGCCATCAATAATGATTAGTTGCGGCAAGGGGAGATCGTCCCTGAGCAATCTTTTATATCTTCTTGTAACCACTTCTTTCATGCTGGCAAAATCATTTATACCTGTTACAGTTTTAATATTGAACCGCCGGTATTCATTTTTATCGGGCAGGCCGTTTCTGAAAAAAACCATTGCTGCAACGGGGAAACTACCCTGAAAGTTTGAATTATCAAAACACTCAATTTGAGCGGGAAAGGCCGGAAGATGCAGGTCGTTTTTTAACTGGTTTAAAACTTGCGTCTTTTCTTCACCGGTTTTACCTTCAAGACGAAGCATTTTCTTTCGCTTCATCTCGGCCATAAAATAGTTGACATTCTTTTCTGAAAGATCAAGCAGTTTTTTCTTATCTCCTGCTTTAGGCACCGTTACGGAAATTCCTTCACCCGTAAAATCAATTTCAAAAGGAATTACAATTTCCGTGGCCTCGCTACTAAATTTTTGCCGGAGGTCGGTAATGGCAAGGCTTAAAATTTCTTCATCTGTTTCGTCCAGTTTGGGCTCCAGTGTAATAGTGTGCGTTTGGATTATCGTTCCGTTTTGCACCATCAGGTAGTTGATATAAGCCGTGTTTTTTTCTCTCAATATGGAAAATACATCCACATTTGAAATTGATTTACTTACCACTACAGACCTGGCCTGGTAATTTTCGAGGCCTTCAATTTTCTTTTTTATTACAGCGGCTTTTTCAAATTGCAATTGTTCTGAATAATAATTCATTTCTTCCCTGTAGCGCTGTATTACCGGAGCCAAATTGCCTTTGATGATTTGTTTTACCTGTTGCAAACCTTCTTCATAATCTTCTTTTGATTGCAGCCCTTCGCAGGGGCCTTTGCAATTTCCAAGATGGTATTCAAGACAGACTTTAAATTTTTGCCTGAGAATATTACTTTCAGTAAGATTGAGCTTGCAGGTGCGAAGCGGGATAAATTCTTTTATAAAACTCAATAATTCGCGCACTCTTCCTACCGAGGTGAACGGACCAAGATATTGAGAGCCGTCATTAATCTTATTGCGCGTTAAAAAAATTCGTGGAAAGGGTTCATTTTTAATCACGATATACGGATAGCTTTTATCATCTTTCAGGTTGATATTGAACTTTGGCTGAAATTGCTTTATTAATGAATTTTCAAGGAGAAAAGCATCCTGTTCGCTGTCGACAATAGTGAACTCAATATGGCCAATTCGCCTTACGAGTTCATGGGTTTTATAGCCGGTGAATGTTTTGGTGAAATAAGAACTTACTCTTTTTCTTATGTTTTTTGCTTTTCCTACATAAATAAGCTCATTTGCCTCGTCAAAGTATTTATAAATGCCCGGGTTATTCGGTAGTGTTTTAATTATTGTTTGAAAAATTTCTGCAGTCATATTTTAATTTCATTTCATGTGATTTGATTACTCCTCAAAGTTCCAAATCATTTTCTTCTCACTCACCTGTGTTTCCTTTCCTGCTGACTGTGTTATATCTCTTATATTAAAATACTTATTGACTACCCAGGTTAATTGGGTGGTAATATTATTGCCTGCTAAATCTTTTTCTTTGACCAAATAAATCCTTTCTATAAGATGGGTTTGTGGATTCATATACACATCCCAGTGAATTAGTTGAATTGAGTCGGGTAACGATGGTTTTGCATCGTATGAAAAAGTATAAGAATTGATAGTTTGATCCAGGAATGATTTTTCAGTGAAAAAGGAATGTAAGCTTGCTGAATCAATCTCAGGTGACAAAAATGGAGTTGCTTGTTTTCTGATATCTTCTCTTTTAAGCCAGGATGAATCTGTTTTTCCTTTCGATATCACAATCAGCAAGGGAGTTACGGGTAATGTATCTAATTCCTTTAACTGGGCTTTTAAAAAGCTGGTGACGGGAAAAATATTTACTGTGTCCGTAGAGGCTGTTGGCTGTGTTGGGCCAGGTTTATTTCCGGTATTACAAGCGCTAAAACAAAAATAAAAGGTAAGCAGAAAAAATAAAAATGTTTTTTGCATCTGCAAAATTACAAATTTAAAAAGCCGTTGCAGGGTACGAAGCAACGGCTCTAAAAAAAATCAGTTAAAAATTAAGCTTAAAAAGCGCTTAATTATTTCAATTTTACCTTGATAATCCAATTCTTATGCCATAATCAATCAAATGTTCCTTAGCTGGATAAATATTTTTATAAGAGGAGAAAAGCTGGTATCTGAAATCAGGGCCAAGGTGCCATTTTACTTTCTTGCCTATAAAAGTAATATAGGAGCCAAAATGGCCATCAAGATTGGTTTTTCTTACCAAAGATGGGTCGTTTACATAATATCTGCCATCCGAAGAAACCAGGTAGGCGTCGTCTTTTATCACGACTGAAGGCTCTAATAATGAAGTTAAGTCAATTTTGATTTTTTCATTTCCCCAAACATTAAATTGAACGCCCAATGGGATGGATGCCTGTATTTTATAATTGTTAAGCGTTACATGGCCGGGACTTTGGCCGTTTCCATAATGAGTTAAAAAGTTTTTAGAATAAGTGCCGCCGTTGTTGTCACGGAGCATTAATGTAGTAAATGTGGGATGCACCAAATTTGACAAAATTTTGTATCCCGAATAGCCAAGGTTAAAACCCGTAACGAATTTCAAATTTTTGTCAATTTTCACAGTCATTTCTGTTCCGGTTTCTATTCCAAACCGCGAATTTCGCAACAATTTAAAAGCGCCCCTGTTCGATAATGTGACCTGTGAGGAATTAGTAACTGAAGGATCAACAGATTTGTTACCAAAAGAAGCGGTGCTTATAGTTGGTGTGATGTAAAAAGTCCATTCAGGCTTATTATTCTTACGGCCTTTTTTAAGTGGGTTGATTGCTTTGTTTGTGGCGAAATTATTTTCAGCCGGAATGCCGTGTGTTTTATTGTTCAAAATTAATGACTGTAAGATATCACCAGGAATAGTAATTGCTTCGTCACTGAAATCCGGCAACAGAAAACCATTTTCGATGAAATCGTTATTCTTAATATATTGTGTGTATAAAGAATTTCGAAGCTCGTCAGACTGACTTAAAGCCTCACCAGGAATTGCCTCCTCCGATGCGACTGATAAGCTTGCGACAGCTTCAGTATTTTCGATGTTTTCTTTTGATACAGCCTGATTTTCTTTGACGGTGGCATTTACAATACCCACTGGAGATTGTCCACCGGTATTTTTCTCAACTATCTTTTCTATAGCCAAACTTTCTACCAAAGAAGGCATAACTACAGCCATTTTATGTTCTGGTTTGCCCGTTTTCTCTGCAAGGTCCGCACTTATATTTTCACTGTTTTCTGAAATCTGGCTTCCGGTAATGGCCTTCTGTGAAATGGTTGGCTGTTGGGGTTTATCAGCTTGGGCAATTATAATATTTTTAGCGTCGCTGTTTGCTGGATTATCCTCTACGTTTCTAAATTGGGTAGGGGAATTATTTAGTTTGCTGATGGTAATAAGTGTAAATAAAAAAAGTATCGCAATGGTTATTGAAGGCCACTTACTCCCCGGATGTAAATTATTGTAAATGCCGTTCCATACACGTTTGGAGGGCACCATCCTAAATTGATCGGCATGATCTTTTAAAGATTGCTCAAAATCGCTCATATCAAATCTTCTTTCCATTATGCAAACGTTTCATTTAGACCGACAAAGATTTAAATATTTTAAACAGGTAGTTTTATTTCACCGAGGCCATCTTCACATTTTCCCTGGGTTTCTGCAATATTTTTTTCTTAATCAGAATTTCTTCCAACAGCGCCCGTGCCCTTGTATATTGTGATCTGCTTGTGCTTTCTTCAATTTCTAAAATTGTAGCAATTTCTTTGTGTGTAAAGCCTTCAATTGCATACAGGTTAAGAACAGTCCGGTAACCAATTGGCAATAATCTTATACATTCCACCACTTGTTTAGCCTGCAGCAGGGACGGTATAGTATTTTCGCTGATATGGATACTTGAGGCATGTATCAAATCAACACTATCAGAGAACTTTTTATTTTTCTTTAAAATATTAATACAGGTGTGCACCACGATTTTTCTTATCCATCCCTCTAATGCTCCCGAACCTTTATATTGACGAATCTGGGAATATACCTTTATAAAACCTTCCTGGAGCATATCTTCCGCATCTTCCCTGTTGCGGGCATAACGATAGCAAACACCAAGCATGCGCGGCCCGAAACGGTTGTACAACGCTTCTTGCGCAGTTGAGAGGTTATCAAGGCAGCCTTGAAGCATCAACTCGTCGGTCATAGTTTGCTTGTTTAACCCTACTAAGATAGGACAATTTTTTACTTAAAACGCTGCACGAATATACGCTTGTTCACCAAAAAATTGAAAAATTTTAATTTTAAACGCGTTCTGGATTATTTTTTTAATTTCTCACGGGTATTCGAAACTAAAAACACGCGTATAATCAATTTTCATCAATTAATACCTTGCCAGTCATTTGTTCCGGAATTGGCAACTTCATCATTGTCAGAATAGTAGGCGCGATATCTCCAAGTTTTCCCGGGTTAATTTTGCCGTGCCATTCTCTATCTATTATAAAGAAAGGAACCAGGTTTTTGGTATGCGCAGTGTTGGGCGTTCCATCTTCATTAATTATATAATCTGCGTTACCATGGTCTGCAGTTAGAAAAATCGTATATCCGTTTTCGAGCCCGGTGGTTACAATCTCTTTTACGCAAGTGTCAACGGTTTCAACTGCTTTAATTACAGCCTCCCAAACTCCTGTATGCCCTACCATATCTGCATTGGCGAAGTTCAAACAAATAAAATCGGCAGATTGTTTTTTTATTTCCGGAAGTAATGCCTCAATTACCTGGTATGCGCTCATCTCCGGCTGCAAATCATAGGTGGCAACTTTGGGTGAGGGGATCATTATCCTGGTTTCTCCTTCGAAAGGCACTTCCCGGCCACCGCTGAAGAAAAAAGTTACATGTGGGTATTTTTCGGTTTCCGAGATACGAATTTGCTTCTTGTGGTTATCGGCCAATACTTCCCCCAGCGTATTGGTCAAATCATCTTTTTGAAAAATAATATTTATGTTTTTAAAAGTATGATCATATAAGGTCATGGTAGTATAATCAAGATTCAAGGCTTTCATACCTTGCTCCGGAAAGTCTTTTTGGGTGAGCGCTTCGGTGATTTCGCGGCAGCGATCTGTACGAAAATTAAAGCAGATTACTGCGTCGCCATTCATAATTCCGGAATCGGGCGTTTCAGCATTGATAATCGGTTTCAAAAATTCGTCTGTAACGTCATTTTGATAAGAGGTGGTAATAGCTGAAAAAATATTAGTGGTTACTTCACCCGTGCGGTTCACTATTGCATCATATGCTATTTTAATACGTTCCCATCTTTTGTCGCGGTCCATGGCATAATATCTGCCTATGATGGTAGCTATTTTTCCGGTGGTTTTATCAAGATGCTGTTGCAGATCCTCTAAAAAATTAATGCCGCTTTTGGGATCCGTATCACGTCCATCAGTAAAAGCATGAATAAATACATTTTCTATTTCATGTTTTTTACAAATGGTAGTAATTGCCTTGAGGTGATTAATATGAGAATGAACACCTCCATTGCTTACGAGGCCCATCAAATGCAGCGGCTTTTTATTTTGTTTGGCATAATTTAAGCTATGCATTAATGCTGCATTTTTTTCAAATTCGCCATTTTCAATTGCCACATTTATTCGTTCCAATTCCTGGTAAACGATGCGGCCCGCTCCCAGGTTAAGATGTCCTACTTCACTATTGCCCATTTGTCCTTCAGGCAACCCAACGGCCCTTCCACACGTCACCAGCGTAGAATGAGGATATTTTTCATAAAGAGAACTAACAAAAGGTGTTTTGGCATTTTGAATCGCATCACTTTCTTTTTTTTGTCCAAGGCCCCACCCGTCCATTATAACGAGTATTACTTTTTTTGTTTCCATCGTTCAAAGCTACTTATATAATTAAAAAAATCCCAAATCCTGTTATATTTTTACCTTTAATAAGATTTATAGTCAAATGGATCAAAATTTACATGATGAAAAAAATTTTACACTTGACGGTCATCCTTGTGGCATTATCTTCGTTCACTTTAGTTTCGCTTTCTGAAATTATAAGTGCGTTTAAGTCAGGGAACGCCTATGAACTTTCAAAATATTTTGATAAAACAGTAGAAATTACTCTTCCTCAAAAAAGTGCTTCTTATAATAAGTCGCAGGCGTCAATTCTACTACGCGATTTCTTTAGTGAAAACCAGGTAAAAGATTTCAAGGTAATTCATCAAAGCCAAAAAGAAGATTCTGAATTTTGCATTGGCACGCTCATTACAAGTAGCGGCTCATTTCGGGTTACTATTTTCACGAAGCAATCCGGCCAGGAAAAACTAATACAGGAGCTTCGGTTTCAAAAATAAAAAATCAGCGTATTTATCAGTTTACTATAAATCCGTTTTCAATCACATCGTTTAAGTTCAATGGAGGCTATTGATGGGCACGGGCAAAAGTTTTAACAGCGGTATGCTTTTTTTCTGGAAATATTTTTTACATTTCTCCCAACTTTTCAAAAGCAGTCATGTTAAAAGAAGTATCCTTAATTATTTTTTCTGTTCTCTGGTTTCAATGGTGTTTTGGCCAATTTAATGATTCTGTCCATCATCATTTTTCCTTTACCTCTACCGGCGTTTTTAATAAAACAAAAGATCAGCAATCGTTCGTTTTCAACAACGGTATCGGATATGAAGTAAATAATAAAAGGATTGCGTATAATACCGGCGCTTCCTGGATTTATGGCACGCAGAACAAGCAGCTTTCCAATAACGATGTTTCGGCCGCGGCAAATGTGGATTATTTAAAAGACATCCGGAAGCTTTACTATTGGGCATTGATAAATTATGACAATAGCTATTCATTAAAAATAAATTATCGTTTCCAATCAGGTGTTGGCGTGGGTTTTAATGCCTTTAAAAGCCCTAAATTCAATTTCGAAATCAGCGATGGTTTTGTATTTGAAACCAGCGATCTTACAGATCCGGTAATTGGGAAAGATGTGTACCAAACGGTAAGAAATTCTCTTAGAATAAAATATCGGTGGGCTTATAACAGCACTTTTAGCCTTGAAGGCACTAATTTTTACCAGCCTTCAGTGAGTGATTTCAGGGATTATATTTTTAAACTCAACAACAAACTGTCTGTTAAGTTAAATAAATGGCTTTCGCTGAATGCTGCAATGGCTTACAATAGGATAAGCCGTACCAACAGGGAAAATGTTATATTGACCTACGGCATCACTATAGAAAACTATTATTGAGCAGTCGTACATCCAAACATGGAATATTTTGCACTAAATGTGCATATTTAGCGCGGCTTTAAAAACCAGATTAATTTTCAATTTTATAAATTTGTTTATGGACGTTCCGAAAGATTTTCAAAACAGGTTAGAAGAATTCATTGCGAGCGCGCTGCGGGAAGATATTGGAGATGGAGACCATTCTACGCTTGCCTGTATAGATCCTGATGCAAAAGGAAAAGCGATTTTAAAAATAAAAGACAATGGAATATTAGCCGGCGTGGATATTGCCGAAAAAATATTTCAATTTCTTGAGCCAACGGCAGTAGTCACTAAGTTTTTGCACGACGGCGATAGCGTGACCTTTGGCCAGGAAGCTTTTGAGGTAAGCGCTAAAATTTCCACCATACTTTCTTGCGAAAGACTGGTGCTTAATTGTATGCAAAGAATGTGTGGCATTGCTACATTAACCAGAAAATATACTGAAAGGCTGAAAGGATACAAAACAAAATTATTAGACACGCGGAAAACAACACCTAATTTCAGATTAATAGAAAAAGAAGCAGTGAAAATTGGGGGCGCATTCAATCACCGGTTTGGTTTGTACGACATGATTATTCTAAAAGACAATCATATAGATTTTTGTGGAGGGATTATCAATGCAATAGATGCCGCTTATGAATATGTGCACCTTAAAGATATTGGCTTAAAAATAGAAGTGGAAGCTCGCTCTCTTGAGGATGTGGAAAAAATAATTCGCAATGGCAAAGCCGACCGCATCATGTTAGATAATTTTTCGCCGGAAAAAATAAGGGACGCGATGAAAATGATAAATGGGAAGTTTGAAACGGAAGCCAGTGGAGGCATCACTTTCGACAATATAAAAGAGTACGCTGCCACGGGCGTTGATTTTATTTCAAGCGGCGCTATCATTCACCAGGCTACCAGCCTGGATTTAAGTTTAAAAGCAGAATTAGCACAATAAAATGTCGAAGAAAAAGTTATATAACAGAGAAGGGATTGTTTATTCAACGGCAAAAGATTTCGATTTTTTTAATTCTGAAGAGCCTGAAGAATTTTTGCCAAAAGAGCAGCAAAGATTGTTAATTAGCCTCGACAAAAAACAAAGGGGTGGAAAAATAGTTTCGCTGGTAAAGGGGTTTTCAATGAAGGAGAAAGACATCGAAGATCTGGCAAAACAGCTAAAGTCATTTTGCGGAACAGGAGGCTCTGCCAAAGACAATGAAATTATTATCCAGGGCGACCAAAGGGAAAAAATTTTACAATGGCTTTTGAAAAACGGGTATAAAAACTCACTTAAGGTTTAATTTTATAACGCTTTAAATAAATTATTACAATTTTAAAACCATGGTCTCAAAAATTTCTGAAGGCGTAAACGTAAGTGTTGAAACTTTTTATCAGCCTGAGTACAGCAATCCGATTAACAGCGAATACATGTTTGCGTATCGAATCACGCTGGAAAATAATAACCCTTTTCCTGTGCAATTATTGAGAAGGCACTGGTACATTTTTGATAGCACCTCAGAGCATCGCGAAGTAGAAGGAGAGGGAGTTATTGGTATTCAGCCGATAATCCAACCCGGCGAAAAATATCAATATGTGAGCGGCTGCAACTTGCGGAGCGAATTGGGAAAAATGCATGGAATGTACTTCATGGAAAATTTTTACAACAAGCAAACCTTTATCATCAATATTCCTGCGTTTGAAATGGTAGTTCCGCTAAAACTAAACTAAATCCTGGGTTTGTATTTTGACATTTCATAAATTTCCCTTGGGCTCTTCTGCATTAAATCTTCCGGTTTCGTTTCAGGGTATAATTTCATAAATTTCTTCACTATCTGCAATCCTGAAAAAGTACCAATGTTTCCCGGCGCGCCCTCGCCCAGTTCAGGTGTTTTGGGGCTTTCTCCAATATAATTGTGCACGATATTTTCATCCGTCTTGTTCAGCAAATTATTATTTAAGAACAGGTCCCAGATAACAGCTTCATTGTTTTCAGCATCTTCCATTTGTTTTTTGGTATATCCCATGCAAATATACTCTGGTGTATGAGGCAAAAACCGGGTAAGCAGATACATTCTTCTTCCCCTTTCTACCATTTGTTCTATCAGTGGCCTTCCCTTTACGCCAGATGGAAATAAATCATCCACTACATTCCTCATACAATTAACCGGGATATGTTCTTTATCAAAGTTGATAGACAAAAACTCAGGGTATTCTTCCATTCCTTCGCGGCTTTTATAAAAGGAAAAATCTTTTTCCATATGAAGCTGCAGGCCGATTCCAAAACTGTGGGTGGTTATTACATCGCCCTGCACGCCAAATGAGGTTTCGAAATTTGCATTGATGGGAGCAATAAAAGTGATGACTGATTGCGGAATTTTGTAATTGGGAAAATAATATTTTACAAACTGCAATCCCTTTTCTATCTCTCTTGTTTCTTCATCAAAGCTTTTATACATCATCTCCGCAGAATCTTTTAAGGGCATATAATCGTGGATAAACATTTTTATTCCCTGGCCCTGCCTGTTTCCCGGAATTAGTAAACTGTCAAGATCAAGGCCAAGCATGTTTGCTGTAAATGGCGGTAAAAAATCCGGATATTTTTGGAGAAGCATTTGCATAGAATGGGCAATATGGATGGTGTCCATTGCAAAAAAGTCGTTTTCAAATCTTTTTGTTTCGAGACTTACTTTAATGGAGGAAACATCTGGAATATTTGGGTTGTTGTTGCAGGAGACTAGCAAACCCGCGATCGTTACAACAATTAAGAATCTTCTCATACCCCAAATAAAAGCAAAAAAGCAAAGACAATATTGTTAAATGAAAAAAAAGTGCAACAGCTATTTCTGTTTTAATTTTACACTATGAAAATTTTTATTGCACAGCAGAATTATCATATCGGCAATTTTGATAAAAACGTGGATAAGATTATAAATGCTATTGAAGTGGCAAAGCAGGCTAATGCAGAACTTATTGTTTTCAGTGAAATGAGCATTTGCGGTTATCCTTCAAAAGACTTTTTGGATTTCAGGGATTTTATTGATAAATGCTTTGAAAGTATTGAAAAGATAAAAAAAGTGGCGGACACCATCGGAGTTATCGTCGGCGCTCCCGATCGAAATCCGGTGAAAGAAGGCAAGGATCTTTTTAATGCTGCATTTTTTATTTATCAGAATGAAGTAAAAAGTATCGCGCATAAAACCTGCCTGCCCACTTACGATGTGTTTGATGAAAACCGGTATTTTGAACCTGCCTTTACATGGAATGTGATTGAGTTTAAACAAAAAAGAATAGCGCTTACCGTTTGTGAAGATATCTGGAACCTTGGCGATAACCCGCTTTATAGAATCTGCCCGATGGATATTTTAATGGAACAGCATCCGGATGTGATGATTAATATTTCAGCATCGCCTTTCGATTACACCCATGCAGATGACAGGAGAGCTACCATTAAGGCAAACGTTTTAAAATACAAAATTCCGCTTATTTATTGTAATGCAGTCGGCAGCCAAACAGAAATCATTTTCGATGGCGTGTCATTATGTTTTGATAAAAACGCCAACCTGTGTCACGAACTTTCTCAATTCAACGAGGAAATTAAGGAAGTGATTTTGCTTGACGATGGCACTTTTGAAACGTCTATAATAAGGGCCGCAGATGAAGTAGTGGATTTTCTTTCCGAGCCTGAAAGGTTTATGCCCGAACTCAACATTAGCCAGGTGTATGATGCAATAATATTAGGCATCAAAGATTATTTTTCCAAGATGGGATTTACCAAAGCCATTATCGGCAGCAGCGGAGGCATCGACAGTGCTGTGACCATTGGCCTTGCCTGTGAGGCTTTAGGCAAAGAAAACGTGAGAGCCATATTGATGCCGTCAGAATTTTCTACCAGTCATTCTGTTTCAGATGCTGAGCAACTAAGTAAAAACCTGGGAAACCCTTATGACATCATCCCGATTAAAAAGATTTTTGATTCATTTATTGAGGAGCTGCATCCCGTTTTTAAAGACCTTCCATTTGACATCGCGGAAGAAAACATACAAAGCCGCACCCGCGGGAATTTGTTAATGGCCATCGCCAACAAATTTGGATATATCTTATTAAACACTTCCAATAAAAGCGAATTGGCCACCGGCTATGGAACTCTTTATGGAGATATGGCTGGAGGCATCGGCGTTTTGGGGGATTGTTACAAATTGCAGGTGTATGAACTGGCCATGTACATTAATAGAAAGAATGAAATTATTCCACAGAACATTATTACTAAGGCGCCATCCGCAGAGTTACGGCCCAATCAGAAAGACACAGACAGCTTGCCACCGTATGAAATACTTGACGAAATCCTGTACCAGTATATTGAAAGAGTTCAAGGTCCGCAGGAAATCAAAGCTATGGGATTTGACGCCCAGCTCGTTGACAGAATTTTAAAAATGGTGAACAGGAATGAATACAAAAGAAATCAGTTTTGCCCCATCATCCGCATTTCACCTAAAGCATTTGGAAGCGGCAGAAGAATGCCAATTGTGGGTAATTATTTAGATTGAAAGTAAAATAAAATCCGGCTTATTTATTGGTTTACTATCAAATTAATTGCTGTTTTGTGCAGTTAGGAAGATAAGCCTTAAATTAGAGGAAGTCTTTTAAAACAGATATAATTATGGAAGCATATATCATAGCAGGTTTCAGAACCGCGGTAACCAAAGCAAAGCGTGGTGGCTTTCGGTTTTACCGGCCTGATGATTTAGCCGTAGATGTAATTAAAGGTTTGCTGGCAACCGTACCTGAGCTGGAAAGCAGCAGGGTGGACGATTTAATAGTGGGAAACGCAGTGCCGGAAGCCGAGCAGGGTTTGCAGGTCGGAAGGATGATTAGTGTAAGAGCCCTGGGGATATCCGTGCCGGGGATGACGGTAAACCGTTATTGTGCCAGCGGCCTTGAAACTATCGCAATAGCCACTGCAAAAATCCGGAGCGGGATGGCTGATTGCATTATTGCAGGCGGCACGGAAAGCATGACAATGGTGCCTACTTCAGGCTGGAAAACAGTGCCCGCCTATTCTGTGGCTTCTGAAACGCCGGATTATTATCTTGGCATGGGTCTTACGGCTGAGGCGGTGGCTAAAGAATACGGTATCAGCCGTGAGCAACAGGATGAGTTCAGTTTGCATTCGCACCAAAAGGCGATGAACGCTATACAAAACGGGTTTTTTAAAAGCGGTATTTTACCAATGACCGTTGAAGAAGTATATCTTGACAAGAATTTAAAAAAGCAGTCAAGAAGTTTCGTGGTGGATACCGATGAAGGAGTTCGCGCGGATACTTCAATGGAAGCATTGGCAAAATTAAAACCAGTGTTTGCAAACGGCGGCACCGTTACTGCCGGAAATTCTTCTCAAACAAGCGACGGTGCGGCTTTCGTGATTGTAATGAGTGAAAAAATGATGAATGAATTAAATCTGAAACCAATAGCCCGGCTGGTTAATTGTGTGAGTGCGGGAGTTCATCCGCGCGTAATGGGCGTGGGGCCCATAGAAGCGGTTCCCAGGGTGTTGAAGCAGGCAGGAATGAATTTATCACAAATAGATTTGATTGAGCTCAATGAGGCTTTTGCTTCGCAATCCGTAGCGGTGATTAATAAGCTACAGCTTGACCCTCAAAAAGTAAATATCAATGGAGGCGCTATTGCGCTTGGCCATCCGCTGGGCTGTACCGGCGCGAAGCTTACTGTGCAGATAATTAATGATATGAAAAGGCTGAATAAAAAATACGGGATTGTTACTGCCTGCGTAGGTGGCGGGCAGGGCATTGCAGGCATTATTGAAAATCTTGATTAGCCAATTTTGACATCATTTCTTTCAATTTCTTTAATGATTTCATACCATGTATTGTCGGCTTCAGATTCAGTAAACTTTTTTAATTCCCGGGTTCCGTTCTCAATTAAGTCGTGCCTTTTCTGTTCGTCTTTAAAAATCAACATCATTTTATCCGCGATGTCATTAAAGTTACCAGGGTCTGAATAAAAAGCGGCTTCGCCGCAATATTCTTTCAACAAACCATTATTAGAAACAACCAGCGGAATTTGCCAGCTCATGGTTTCCAATATTGCATGTCCTTCGCTTTCATAAAAAGGAACATGTAATGAGGCATACGCGCACGAAAGCAATTTTTCATTTCCCGAATGCGTTTCATTTGCTTTTACTATTACTTCATTTTTAAATTTATACGACGCCAGTAAATGGATAAATTCATCATATTTTAATCCTGATTTTCCGGTAAAAAATAAACGCATTTTGCTTCGCTGCCTTTTTTTGAAAAAAGAAAATGCTTTTAATAAATTCACCAGGTTTTGCTCCATGCTGATAATGCCGTGATAGATAAAATATTCATTCCCGTCAGCATATTTTTCTTTTACCGCAATTTTTTCTTCTTCTGAAATTGATTGGATTTTTTTTCTTAACGAAGGATAAATTATTTTGATTTTCTGATTGTCAATTCCAAATCTCTTAATGATTTCATTTTTAAAAAAGTGAGAATTAACAACGATGGTGTCGGCTTTTTGTAAAAATTTCGGTGTATTCTTTTTCGCAGTTGAAAGTTGTTTTTTATTGAGCGATGCAGGATAAAATATATAAGTCAAATCCGGTGAAATTAAAATTTGAGGAACGTTTGTATGTGATGAAACAAAGGCTTCGCTTATGAAGATTCCGGCTTTATGTTTTTTTAAGGCTGCGGCCAACTGTCGCTGATATATCGTTTTTGAAAACCATCGAATGCTTTGCTGTGGCTTAATTATAACCGGGTGAACATTAGAAGGCAGCGTTGAAATGGCAGGTTCGGAATCAAAAAAAAATAAAAATATGTGTTCGTTATAGCGGTTTGCCAACCGCAAGAGAATTTCAAAATGATCGGATGTTAATGAAGAAGCATTAATGGCGATTCGCATTCCTTGGTATTTTAGAAAATTTTTTCTAATCTTAGCGAAGTACTTTTAGTTTCACCGTTTCAATTCTGGTTTGGCTGACTTTTAAAATATCAAATTGAAAATCGTCTATGATTATCCGGTCTCTTTCGCGTGGTATAGATTCATGCAGATTTATTATGTACCCTGAAAGCGTTTCGGTGTCCTCAGTTTTTCTAAAATTCAATTTATATTTTTCTTCTAGGTCATCTAATTCCAGGCGGCCACTAAGCAGATATTCATTGGTGGCAATTTGTTTGTCCACAAATTCTTCCTGCACATCATATTCGTCATAGATGTCGCCAAAAATTTCTTCCAGCAAATCTTCCATGGTTACAATTCCTGCCGTGCCGCCAAACTCATCGATTACCCAGGCGATGCTTTTTCTTTCTTTCGTGAATTTATTAATCAGGTCAGACGCATTCATGCTTACAGGTATCACAGGTATGGGCAATAAAACCGAGCGAAGATCTTGCGGATTTTTGAAAAGGTCAAGTTGATGAACATATCCCTGTACATTATCTATATCATTCTCATAAACTACGAGCTTACTGAGCTTGGTTTCTATAAATTTTTCTTTTAATTGTTCGATGCTGGAATTAACATCCATCGCCACCACTTCTTTTCTCGGTATCAGGCATTCCCTGATTCTTGTTTCAGAAAGCGAGAGTACATTTTCAAATATTTCATGATTCATTTCCAGGTTTTCATCGCTATCGGTCATGTTTAATTGCTGCACATAATGGTCAAGATCCATCCTGGAAAACGATTGCGTTTTATTTTGAATTTTTACATTAAAAATATATTTCAGAATCCATTCAGATAGGCTTACAAAATATTTGGCAAGCCATGAAAACAGAGAATAAAATATTTTTATACAAAAGCTAAAAAATACGCCTGAAGTAATGGAATTGCCACTTGCCTGTATCATCGATTTAAAAACAGACTGAAAAAAAACGAGCGCGATTGTAGCAATAAGGGTTTCTGCCGCGATGATGATATACTGATTGTCAAAGGACAAATATTGCCAAACGGAACTTAGCACAGCACTTCCAAGTAAGGCATAAATCACAACAAGAATGTTTGTGATAATAAGAATGGTAATAATGAAGCGGGCAGGCGTTTCTAAAAAGTAAGACCAGGTTTTGCCACCATAAGTCCCCTGCTTCTTTCTTAATTCAATAGATAATTTATTGGCAGAAATAAAAACCAATTCTATTCCTGAAAAAAAACCTATTAAAAGTAGCGCTATCGCAATTGGTATAAGTGCCATCCAGTCCATACCTGCAAATGTAAACAGAAAGCCGCAACGCATTAATTATTTAAAAAATCACCTACTATTTTGTCCGCTT
This sequence comes from Hanamia caeni, assembly GCF_003721595.1. Classification (GTDB taxonomy): domain Bacteria; phylum Bacteroidota; class Bacteroidia; order Chitinophagales; family Chitinophagaceae; genus Ginsengibacter; species Ginsengibacter caeni. The sequence continues at coordinate 96,056 of NZ_RJJR01000008.1, read as the reverse complement.
CTTTGCAGGCGTTTTCAAATTTTTCGTTGATAATGATATTTTCGAAGTGTTCTTTAAAAGTCATTTCGTAACCAGACTTATTTAGCCGGGCCTGCAGTGACTGGTCTGTTTCAGAACCTCTTAATTTTAATCTTCTCTTTAATTCTTCAGTAGAAGGAGGCTGTATAAAAATGGCGATTGTATTCACGGGATACTGTTGCTGCACGTGAATGGCTCCCTGGACGTCTATATCAAGCACAGGAACTTTATTTTCCTTCCAGATGCGTTCGATATCAGATTTTAAAGTGCCATAATATTTTCCTTCATACACCATTTCCCATTCCAGGAATTCCTTATTATGTATTTTTTCACGAAATTCCGGTTCAGAAATAAAATAATAGTGAACTCCCTCTTTTTCGCCTTTACGGGGCTGCCTGGTGGTGGCCGATACAGAAAACGAAAGCTGAGGAAATTTTTTCATCAGATGGTTTACAATTGAGGTTTTTCCGGAGCCCGATGGAGCAGTAATTAGAATAATCTTTTTATATTTTTTTTCCATTTTCTTTTTCGCTTATCAAAAAGGAAATTAAGAATCCTTTTTATTTCTTTGTTTACTGCTCAACCTTTTCTACCCATTTTCACATTTGCACATTTGCATATTTGCATATTTTATTTCCTCGTAATCTCTGCGCCCAAGGCGCTTAATCTTTCATCTATATTTTGATATCCCCTATCTATTTGCTCTATATTCTGAATAATACTTTTACCGTTGGCACTCAAGGCAGCTATCAGCAAAGCAACGCCAGCCCTGATATCCGGACTGCTCATGGTAATTCCGCGCAAAGGCAACTGACGGGCCAGGCCTACTACTACGGCTCTGTGCGGATCGCAAAGGACAATATGGGCGCCCATTTCAATTACTTTATCTACAAAAAACAAGCGGCTTTCAAACATTTTCTGATGTACCAGCACACTTCCGCGAGCTTGCGTAGCCACTACCAAAATAATGCTTAGCAGGTCCGGCGTAAGCCCGGGCCACGGGTGGTCATAAATGGTTAACATCGAGCTATCAAGAAAGGTTTCTATCTCGTATATCTCCTGCTCCGGAATATGAATATCATCGCCGGAAAATTGCAACTGGATGCCCAGTTGCTGAAACCTTTCCGGAATAACACCAAGATGCGCAACGCCTGCATTTTTAATTACAATGCCACTTTGCGTCATTGCCGCCAGGCCAATAAAAGACCCTACTTCAATCATATCGGGAAGAATCGTGTGCGAAGTGCCCTTTAATTTTTTTACGCCTTCTATAATAATCATGTTGCTGCCCACGCCCGAAATTTTGGCGCCCATTTGATTCAGCATTTTACAAAGCTGCTGGATATAGGGCTCGCAGGCGGCATTGTAAATGGTGGTGATGCCTTCTGCCAATACAGCGGCCATCAGGAGGTTGGCTGTCCCGGTTACACTGGGCTCTTCCAATAAAATATAAGCGCCTTTTAGCTGTGGTGTGTGCAGATGAAAAAAAGATTCGCTCGAAAAGTAATCAAATTCTGCTCCCAGTTTTTTAAACCCGATGATATGGGTATCCAGCCTTCTGCGCCCGATTTTATCGCCGCCCGGCTTTGGGATATAGGCTGTATGAAAGCGCGCCAGCATCGGCCCGGCCAGCATTACGCTGCCGCGGAGCCTTCCTGTTTTTCGTTGAAATGAGGGCGAAGATAGATAGCCCGGATCTACGTTGTCTGCTTTAAAAATGCAGGTATGCCGGTTAATTCTTTCAACAGATACGCCCAGTTCATTCAGCAATTCTATCTGCAGGTTTACGTCGGTGATATCCGGAATATTGTGAATGGTAACTTCTTCATCGGTCAGCAAAACAGCAGAGACAACCTGCAACGCCTCATTTTTAGCGCCTTGTGGCGTAATGTTGCCTTTTAATTTGTTTCCTCCAATTACTTCAAATGATGCCATCCGAACTTTTATAAATTAAATTAAAAAACCCCGGCGCCATTATCTGCCAGGGTTGCAAACTTATTTTATTATTTTTTTTCAATGAATTTCGTGAAGTGTTTTCTTTAAAAATTACTAATCGCTCAGTTGCTGAATCAATATCTCTTTTTACCAAATTTCCGGTTGCCCCTGTTATCGCGGCTTTGATTCCGGTTATTTCTTGATCCGAAATTCTTTCTGAATTTTCCTCCATTGCTGAATTCATCACGGGCGGGTTCAACGCGATGTTTTATAAATGGCCGGTTGTTAAACTCCAGCTCGCCTTTTGTCATAGATGAAAGCTCTGTTTGAATATTGTCATCATGCACTAATTCCTTATGCCAATTGCTATAAGTAAGCTTCATGTAATAAGCAATTGAATTGGCAAAGCCCTGGCGCTTTTCGGGATCCTCTTCGCTTAATGCTTTATCAATTACAATCTCAATGTTTTTACCAAGATGATTGTATTTGGGATGCCTCTTTGGATAAGGCAGTGGATCAGGTTTTGGGCGCAAGGTTTCCTTTGTTGGCAGCGGATAGGGGCTATCCACATCCAGCTTAAAATCAGTTATTAAAAATAAATGGTCCCATAATTTGTGGCGGAAATCTTCCACATTTTTTAATTGAGGGTTTAAAAAACCCATCAGTTCCACAAGAGCATTTGCATTTTTCTGGCGCTTTTCACGATCTTCGATAGTTAACACATACTCCGCCATTTTTTGAATATGACGACCGTATTCTCTAATCGTAAGATGGTTACGGGTTGTATTGTATTCCATGTTATCAACATTTTTCATTTGGCAAATGTATACATAATAAAAATAGGTTGAAAGAGCAGGCCACTCTATTCCGGCAGATATTTATAAAATAGCCTTAAAATTTTTATTCCGAATATAAAAAGCCGGGTATTTCTTGGTTTACTGTGATTTTTGATTTTGAAAGCGCTTTAAAATGCGGGTAATTATCCATAAGGCGACAATTGCGCCTATCGTGTCTGCCGCCCAATCCAGCAGATCAAAATCCCGGCTTGGGACAAAAAACTTTTGAAGAAACTCAATGGTAATTCCCCATACAACAGCGGCGATACAAACCCGGATTGCATAATTAACCTTTTGCCTGGAGGAAACTTGCGATTTAAGAACGGGCATTGCAAATAAAATCACCAATCCACCAAACAGCACTGCGTGGACGAACTTGTCGAAATCGGGGATTTTATCAAACCATCCAACTTCCGGAACATCGTTTGCCGGCATCAGGGTAAGAATGCCTACAACAAAAAACCAGGCAATGCCTGGCAAAAAATAAGCAAAGGGTATCTTGTTGTTTTTCATTGCGAAAATCTATGAGACCATTGCCTCATACGCATCAGCATCCATTAACTGATTTACGTCTTCGGGGTTATCCATTTTTAATTTTACCATCCATCCATCCCCATAAGGGTCTGTATTCACCTTCTCAGGCTCGCTTTCCAATAATGGATTGATTTCTGTAATGGTTCCGGACACAGGCAAAAAAAGATCGCTTACGGTTTTGACTGCTTCTACCGTTCCAAAAACAGCTTCGGCTTCCAGCTTTTTATCTTTAGCAGAAATTTCTACATATACAATATCGCCTAACTCATGCTGGGCAAACTCTGTTATTCCAATTGTAGCCAATTCTCCATCTACTGATATCCACTCGTGATCTTTGGTGTATCTTAAATTTTTTGGAAAATCCATGGGATGTTTTTTTCGATTTGAAATTGCAAATTAGGTATTTATAAGTATTTCTTAAAGTCCTTCTTTTTCATTGTTGAAATCTTCATGTGGATGTCTGTCAGCGGCCTGTTGTTTTTATCTTTTGCGGCATGCGCAATTTTATCGATAACGGCCAAACCATCCACCACCTGCCCGAAAACAGTATAATTCATATCCAGGAATGGTGCGCCGCCGACAGAGCGATACACTGACCGGTGGCTTTCAGGAATCAATATTTTAAACTTTTCTTCGATTTTGTCCATTTCATTGTTGGTAAACGTACGGCCTTCTACAATATAAAATTGGGTAGAGCTACTCGCTTTTTTAGGATTTACATCATCGCTTTCCCTCGCCATGGCGATAGCGCCTTTTTGATGAAAAAGGGAAGTGTCAAATTCTGCCGGCACAGTATATTTGAGCCCTCCTTCGCCGAGCATCTTGCCGGCGGCGGCATTTTTGCTATCCGGATCTCCTCCCTGTATCATAAAGCCCTTGATAACGCGGTGAAAAAGCAAGCCATCGTAGAAATGATTATTCACCAATTTTAAAAAATTAGCGGTTGTTTTTGGAGTTTTATTGGAAAGCCTGACCACCATTGTGCCCGAATCGGTTTCAATCTTCACAAAGTGGGGTTGATTTGCTGCGATACTTTGTTGATTAGTTTTTTTAAATACAGAGCAGGAAGCGAAAAAAACCAGGAAAATAAGGAAGTATAAATTCTTCATAATATAATTGGATTTAAATAAGTGAGCCGAGGTTTTCAAAATACAGCAAAATATGGTCTTTAAGGAAATTTTCCTGCTCCGCCATGTTGTATTTGGGTACATCTTTCAGCTTTTTAAAATGTGGCCATTTGTCTTCATCATATTCTTCAATTTCATAAAAACCGCTCTGGCTCAAAAGCGTGCAGACCGCTACATGCATCAGGTCTTGCTTTTGCTCTTTGGTAAATTTTTTGTGGCTGCTGAAATTGCCGATTTCCTGGATGCCTATTAAAAACAGAATTGCTTCTACATCGGGTTTCTTTCCAAATTTGTTTAAAAACTGCTCTTCTAATTTCCACCATCTCGTTTGTAAATCATCTTGTGCGTTCATCCGGCAAATTTAAAAGTTAATCGGTTAATTTGTTGTTAGTTATTAGCGGGTAGTACAAGTCCATTTCAATTTCCAACTCACAACTCACCATTCACCACTCACGATTCACTATGTCAATGTTATATTTGCAATCAAAATAACAACGCCAGCATGTTACAGGTTAATTTTATAAAAGCAAACCGCGAAGAGGTTTTAAAAGGATTGGCCAAAAAGCATTTTACAGAAAGTGCTTTGGTGGATACAATCATCTCACTGGATGATGAAAGAAAAAAGCTCCAGTTTGAAATGGATGAAAGGCAATCCAAAATCAATTCTTTTTCCAAAGAGATTGGACAACTAATGGCAAAGGGCGAAAAATGGGTGGCGGAAGAAAAAAAGCTGGAAGTAGCAAGCCTTAAAAGCTTTTTGCAGCCCGTCAGCGACCAGTTAAATATCATCCAGAATTCTCTGCAGGAAAATCTTATTAAATTACCCAACCTGCCCCATACGTCAGTGCCGGAAGGAAAAACGCCGGAAGAAAATGAAGTGATAAGAGAAGGAGGCCAAAAGCCAACGCTTTCCGCAAATGCCTTGCCGCATTGGGATTTGGCAAAAAAATATGACCTTATCAATTTTGAACTCGGAAATAAAGTTACGGGCGCCGGATTTCCCTTTTATAAAAATAAAGGAGCCAAACTGCAACGCTCGCTTATTCAGTATTTCCTGGATTATAATACAGCAGCAGGTTATACGGAATATGAGCCACCTTTTATGGTAAATGAAGCCAGCGCTTATGGCACCGGCCAATTGCCCGACAAGGAAGGCCAGATGTATGTGGCCACTGTCGATAATTTATTTTTGATTCCAACGGCGGAGGTTCCGCTGACTAACATTTACCGAGATGAAATTTTGAAAGAAGAAGAATTGCCTGTGAAGATGACCGGCTATACTCCCTGTTTCAGGCGCGAGGCCGGCAGCTATGGAAAAGACGTTCGTGGCTTAAACCGCGTTCACCAGTTCGACAAAGTAGAAGTAGTTCAGTTGGTGCATCCTGAAAAAAGCTATGAAGTATTGGAAGAAATGCTGTTGCATGTAGAAAAACTGTTGCAATCCCTGGAATTGCCTTACCGGATTTTACGCTTATGTGGCGGCGATATGAGCTTCACTTCTGCGCTTACCTATGATTTTGAAGTGTACAGTGCAGCCCAGCAAAAATGGCTTGAGGTAAGTTCTGTAAGCAATTTTGAATCATTCCAAACCCACAGGATGAAAATCCGGTTTAAAGCTGATGGAAAAACACAATTGGTTCATTCCTTAAACGGCTCGTCCCTGGCGCTGCCAAGAATTGTGGCGGCATTGCTTGAAAACAACCAAAAGGAAGATAGCATCAGCTTGCCCGAAGTCTTGTGGAAATATTTTGGCGCTGAAAAGATATAGAACTCGCATAAAAATAAATACCGCGTTATTTGTTGCTTTGCTGCTTTTGCGGCAGAAAATAAAATTCTTATTAAACCTTCCATCTTACATTTAGTCTGTCTTTTTTCCGACATAAAATTATCGGGCAATCTCTTTTAACAGGCTTCAAAATGTCAGTTTCAAATCAACGGAAAAATCAGCATCTTTTATGGCGCGCTGCCTTCGGGCCAATGGCCGAAAATGCAAACCAAATTGGCAATATTTCTCAACAAAATCTTTATGAAATCCTCTTGAAGACCTCGTCAAAGAAACCTGTGGCCTTGCAGGTGGCAAATGGTTCATTTGATGGCCTGGTAAAAGGAATCCAGGGTTTAGGAAAGATGGAAAGCCTTTCAAAAGAACAGAAAAAACAATTAAGGCGGCAATCGGCAGAAGATATTAAAAGCCTGAACCTGCTTTGGCTTGACGAAATGATAAATAGCGAAGCACAGCTAAGAGAGAAGATGAGTTTATTCTGGCATGGCCACTTTGCATGCCGGGTTATTAATATTTATTTTCAGCAACAGCTTTTCAATGTGATCCGGGAGAATGCTTTGAGCAATTTTGGACAACTGCTTCGGGAAGTAAGTAAATCGCCGGCGATGCTTTCGTTTCTTAATAATCAACAAAACAGAAAACAACATCCCAATGAAAATTTTGCCCGCGAAGTGATGGAATTGTTTACAATTGGAAGAGGCAATTATACGGAAAACGATGTGAAAGAAAATGCAAGGGCCTTTACAGGATGGGGATTTAATATGAATGGTGAATTCGTGTTCAGGGCTTTCGCGCATGATAACGGCACAAAAACTTTCCTGGGCAAAACAGGAAATTTTAACGGCGATGATGCGATCGATATTATTTTGGAACAAAGAGCTACCGCAAACTTCATTGCGAAAAAGATTTACAGGTTTTTTGTAAACGAAAATGTGGATGATGAAAAGGTGGCCTTTCTTGGTAACCGGTTTTACCAAAACAATTATGATATAAAAAAATTATTGGCAGATATCTTCACAAGCGGGTGGTTTTACGAGGAAAACAATATTGGAACAAGAATCAAGTCTCCGGTTGAACTGCTGGTGGGGATTCGAAGACTTGTTCCGATTCAGCTACAGCGCCCTGAGATTCAATTGCTGTTTGAAAAAATTTTGGGACAGGTATTATTTTTTCCACCTAACGTGGCTGGATGGCCGGGCGGAAAAAATTGGATTGATAGCAGCGCATTGATGTTTCGTTTAAAGCTTCCACAGCTTTTAGCGAGTTCCGGCCGGTTGTTGCTATCTCCAAAAGCGGATGACGATGTGATGATGGGAAAAGAAGGAGTTGAGGACACAAAACCCGGACAGGATATTTCTGTAGATATCGATTGGAATTCCGTGTTTAAAGTGTTCGCCGATACCAGCAGTGAAAATCTTTCGCGCCGGATCAATGATATTATTCTTCAAACAAAAACATCTGTAAATCCAAATGTTTTAAAAAGGTATAGTAATAATACGTCGAGGGAAGAATTTATTAAATCTACGATTGTAGAATTGATGAGTACGCCGGAATATCAATTGTGCTAAATTTTACCCAATCCATGAAAATGATTTTTCGGGCGATGCAGGAACTGAATTGGTTTGTCAAAATTCCGGTTTCATCAATAACGGTTAGGCTTAAACGAAATTATTTATATGCTCATAAAGCGAAAAGAATTTTTGCAGATCGGCACACTTGCGTCTGCCTCACTGATGATGCCTAAGTTTTTAAAGGCTTTTGAAAAGAAAACCTTTGTTCCACCGGGCAATAAGGTGTTGGTAGTATTACAATTCAGTGGTGGCAATGATGGGTTAAATACTGTGATACCGGTGAGAAATGATATATATTACAAATCCCGGCCCCGGTTGGGAATCGCAAAAGACAAGGCTTTGCAGTTGACAGATGAAGCCGGAATCAATCCGGCACTACCTTTTTTAAAAGATTTATACGACGAAGGCAGCCTTGGAATTTTGAACAGCGTGGGCTATCCCAATCCTGACAGATCACATTTCAGAAGCATGGATATTTGGCAAAGTGCAAGCAATAGCGATGAATATTTGCATACCGGCTGGCTTGGCCGATATCTTGACGCGCAATGTTCGGGATGCGACAAACCTACGCAGGCTCTTGAAATAGACGATGTGCTAAGCCTTGCGTTAAAGGGAAAAGATCTGAAAGGTCTTGCTTTGCGCGATCCAAAAAAACTATTTAGCGCAAGCAATGAAAGATATTATAAAGAGGTAAGCGCCACACATGAAAATGAGGAACCGGTTGTCGATTATTTATACAAAACGCTCAGCGAAACGCTTAGCAGCGCCGATTATATTTATCAGCAAAGTAAACTTTATCATTCTTCCCAAACCTATCCTGCTACACAATTAGGTAAAAATTTCAAGACGATTTCTTCTCTTATTTTAAGCGATATCAATACAAAAGTGTACTACGTTAGCCTTGGCAGCTTTGATACCCATGTAAACCAGGAAAACCAGCAGAAAAGATTATTTACTGAATTGAGTGAAGCGCTGGTTTCATTTGTATCTGATCTGAAAGCCAACCATCGGTTTGATGATGTAACAGTCATGACCTTTAGCGAATTTGGAAGAAGAGTCTCCCAAAACGCCAGCGGCGGAACTGACCATGGAACGGCCAACTGTATGTTTTTTATCGGCGGTGGATTGAAACAAAAGGGATTGATAAACGCGATGCCCGACTTGCAGGATCTTAACGAAGGAGATTTAAAACACAAAATAGATTTCAAGGCTGTGTATGCTACGCTCCTCAATAGGTGGCTTGGGGCGAACGATGCAGAAATTCTGGGAAGGAAATATGATTTGTTGGAGTTTATCTAAATTTTGATTTCAATCTTTTTTTCAAAAATACAAATACCCTCCATCGAAGGGCATTTGTGTTAATTTGTATTAAAATGCTTTGCGAAATTATTTTACGTTAAATGCTTTTTGCACTTCGCCAAGATTTTTCAGATTGACATCTTTATGAAGGGCTAAAGCGCTCGCATCAATCAAAATCACTTTAGCAGAAATGGACTGTGTAGGCGGGTCAATCGCTTCACCGGAAACCGCGCTGATGTCAACGCCCACGTATCCGTTGGAATGAATAGCACCATAGGCAATGCCATCAAATATTTCAGGAATGGCTTCATAATAATTAGTACCTGAAAATGAAAGATAAACAAGGACTGCTCCCTTATTATATAACACGTCATCTACTTCAGGCACATTCAACTGAGCTGTATAGCTAATACCGTTATTGTCTGTTGTCCAGTCGCCCGGTTGTATGGTATACACGGCAGAAAAGGCCTGATCTACCTTTTCAACTTTTGTTGTCTCTTTCTTGCAGGAAGCAAAAAGTAAAAAAGCAGGGGCGAAGAGTATAAATAGTTTTTTCATAATAAATTTTTTGAAATGATTGGTTTTGTCTTTTTAGAAAACCTATGACAAATTTTGTACCACCAGGTTTAATCTGATTAATTAGTACCCGAATGCAAGATTTCAAAACTAAAATTTACATTCTGGCCCACATGCAAAAACTAGTCGAGATATTTTTTTGGTTATTTGCTTGTTTACTGCCTGGCACAACAAACAAACAGCTCAATTTTCATTTTTATATGATAAGCATAGCATCTCCATAACTGAAGAAACGGTATTTATCTTTTATCGCTTTTTTATAAGCATCCATAATTAAATCATAACCCGCAAAGGCGCAAGCCATTATCAACAGGCTTGTCTTAGGTAAATGAAAGTTAGTAATCAGGGAATCAGCAATATTAAAAGTATATGGCGGATGAATGAAATGATTGGTCCAGCCCTCAGAAGGCTTTAATAATTTAGTAGCTGTAAATGAGCTCTCCATGGCCCTCATTGTAGTGGTGCCTACAGAACAAATTCTGTGGTTGGTCTGCTTGGCTTTATTGACAATTTTGCAAGCCTCCTCATCGATACGGTAATATTCTGCATCCATTTTATGCTTGCTCAAATCTTCCACCTCAATCGGGCGAAATGTGCCCAATCCGGTATGTAGCGTCACTTCCGCAAATTTAATTCCTTTAATTTCCAGCCGCTTAATCAATTCGGGGCTAAAATGCAAACCCGCAGTAGGAGCCGCTACAGCGCCTTCGTGTTTTGCGTACACGGTCTGGTATCTTTCGCGGTCTTCTTCATCGGGTTTGCGCTTAATATATTTGGGTAATGGGGTTTCTCCCATGAAATAAAGCATTTTTCTGAAATCTTCTTCAGTTCCATCCCACAAAAACCGGATAGTTCTTCCACGGCTGGTTGTATTATCAATTACTTCAGCCACCAATTCATCATTTTCGCCAAAATATAATTTATTACCTACCCTTATTTTGCGGGCGGGGTCCACAATTACGTCCCAAAGCCTGTTTTGCCGGTGTAACTCCCTTAACAGGAACACTTCAATGCGCGCACCTGTTTTTTCTTTTCTGCCATACATGCGGGCGGGAAATACTTTCGTATTATTTACTACAAATACATCTTTGTCGTCAAAATAATCGAGGATATCTTTAAAATGTTTGTTTTCGATTTTTCCGGTAGCTCTTTCTATTACCATCAATCTGCTGTCTTCTCTTCTTTTAGTGGGGTTTTGGGCTATAAGATTTAGGGGAAGGTCAAATTTGAATTGACTTAATTTCATGTACAATTATTATTTTAAAGTTAATTGCCACGCCATTTACTGAGTATCAGAGATATATGCCATTTTACTGGCCATTTATCATGTTACGGCATGATTTTAAGGGCGCAAAGGTAAATTATTATACTGAGTATACTAATTTATTTTTGTTAATAATAAATTTTGGATACAATTCCAAAACAATTATAAGTCAGACATTATCCAAATAACTGTCAAAATGAAAATTTTTAAATGTAAGTTTGAGTTGAAGAAAAGCGATTATTAAAAAGGTTAACATTTTTTTTGTCAGATAAAATAAAACCCTATATTTGTTCCACGAGTTGTTGCTTGATTTATAGTTAAAATAATACAATCTATTGCCCCTTACATCCAATGATTTAAGATATTTTTAAAATTTTTTCAGCCATTTCATTATTCATTAAACAAAAATTATCATGAGAAGCCAACTTGCCAGTAAGGCTAAGTTTTTAACAAAGGGACGTCCCCCAGGGAAATTCAGCCTTTTAATTTGTTTTCTATTGCTCCTTTTAGGGAGCGTCAATGCGCAAAATAGAATCACAGTAAGAGGAACAGTTAATGATGAAAAAGGTACTCCGATTGTCAATGCGAGTGTATTGGTAAAGGGAACTGCCACAGGAGTTACCACGGATGCAAACGGTACATTTTCCATAAGTGTTCCTGGTAGCAAAAGTGTGCTTGTTGTTTCAAACATCGGGTATACTTCAAAAGAAGTTGTGGTGGGAAACAATACCTCATTAACGATAGATCTAACTCCGCAGGCAAACAGCCTGAATGAAGTAGTAGTAGTGGGATATGGCACGCAGAAAAAGGTGACAGTTACAGGCGCCGTGGCCCAGGTAAGTGGTAAAGAGCTTGAAAAAACTCCCACCGTCAATCTGTCCAATGCGCTGGTTGGGCGTTTGCCGGGCATCAGTGCCGTGCAATCGTCCGGAGAGCCCGGATATGATGGATCGAGCATACGGATCAGAGGTATTAATACATTTGGAAACAGTTCGGCTCTGATAGTGGTTGATGGTGTGCCGGATGTGGCGGGTGGCCTTGAAAGGCTGAATCCAGCGGACATCGAAACTATGTCAGTTTTGAAAGACGCTTCGGCGGCTATTTACGGTTCAAGGGCTGCCAACGGGGTAATTCTAATTACTACCAAGCATGGAAAATCCGGAAAACCACGCTTATCCTATAATTATAATCATGGTTGGGCACAGCCTACCCGTGTTCCTTTAATGGCGAATGCGGTGGAATATACCCAGATGAATAATGAGACCACTATTTTTGATGGAGTTCCTTCTGCTGAATGGACTGCCGCCAATGAGGCTTTTAAGACTACAGGAACCTATACCACTATTGCAGGAAAGGTAGTTCGCGCTCCATTTCAACCGGATGATGTTCAAAAATACAAAGATGGCAGCGACCCATGGGGTCATCCCAATACCGACTGGTACAAAACCACACTAAAAACCTGGTCACCGCAGGAACAGCATTCTCTCCAGATAAACGGCGGAACTGAAAGTGTTAAATACCTGGCATCTTTAGGCTACCAGAACCAGGATGGATATTATAAAAATTCGGCCACGGGTTATAAGCAGTACGATATGCGTATTAACCTTGATGCCAAAGTAAATAAGTGGATTTCAACCAGTATTAATCTTACAGCACGCCAGGAATTCCGGCATTTTCCCACTGAATCGGCCAATTCTATTTTTAGAATGTTGCAACGTGGACGGCCGACCGATCCAGAGGTTTGGCCCAACGGGCTTCCGGGGCCTGATATTGAAAATGGTCAAAATCCTATCGTAATCACTACTAGTCAAACCGGATATGATGATGATAAAAGAAATTATTTCCAGGTAAATGGTAAAGTAGAAATTCAAATTCCATGGGTAAAAGGTTTAAAATTAACCGGTAGTGCTACTGCTGATAAAGAAATACGGCGCACAAAAACCTGGAGGATTCCATGGTATTTATATTTTTGGGACCATAAAACTTATGAAGCAGATGGCGTAACTCCGGTATTGACAAAAAATTTACGTTCAACATTTACCTCACCCCAATTAAATCAGAGCGATGCGAATTATTTGAATATTCTAACTTCAGCCTTTATTAATTATGATAACCAATTTGGAGGTCATTCGATTGCGGTGATGGCAGCAGTAACCAAAGAAACTGACAAAGAAGACGATTTTAATGCCTACCGCACCAACTTCATTTCACCTGCCCTTGACCAGATGTTTGCAGGTGGCACACTGGGCCAACAGGTAGGAGGTGCGGGTTATGAAAGAGCACGTTTAAGTTATTTTGGACGGGTAGCTTATAACTATAAAGAGAAATATCTGGCCGAATTCTTATGGCGTGAAGACGGATCTTATCTTTTCCCCGAAAACCATCGCTTTGGATTCTTCCCGGGTTTTCTTGCCGGGTGGAGGATATCAGAAGAAAATTTCTTTAAAAATATTCATTTCGTGAATTCATTAAAGATACGCGGTTCTTACGGTGAATTGGGGAATGACCAGATTTATTTTGATAAGGGTGATGGCAACGGATTCCGATTACAGGAATACCAGTTTTTATCTACCTACGGATTTGGCAATTACACCATAAACAATGCGGCATTTAAAACATTGTATGAACAAGTGGTACCCAATCCCAGCTTTACCTGGGAAGTGGCAAAAAATACTGATGTGGGTATAGATGGTACTTTGTTTAACAACAGGATTGATTTTACTTTCGATTGGTTCTACAACAAGCGCGACCAAATCTTATGGCGTAAATCTGGTTCCACCCCTCAATCTTCAGGAATTGCAAACCTTCTGCCACCCACAAACATTGGCAAAGCAGAAAATAAAGGATATGAATTTTCTGTGGGATATAACGGCAACGTAAAAGATTTCAGGTTCTCTGTTACTGTTAATGGGGGATATGCGAAAAATAAAATTTTATTCCAGGATGAAGCACCGGGAGCTCCTTATTGGCAGAAAGCAACAGGCCATCCTTTTGGTGGTGGTGGTGGTGGTGCGTTTCTTCCTTATGTGTATGATGGCGTTTTTAAAGACCAGGCAGAGATCGATAAAAATACAATTGATTACAGCGGCCTTACCCCATCGCTTAAACCCGGTGATATGAAATATAAAGACATAGGCGGCGTAGATGCCAATGGAAATTATGTGAAAAAGCCCGATGGTAAAATTGATGGTAATGATAGGGTAAGATTGGATAAAACACAAGATCCAACTTTCACAGGCGGCATAAATATCACTATGGGTTATAAAGACTTTGATTTATCTATATTGTTCCAGGGCGCTACCGGGGGATTATTGTATATAGGCACGGAATCCGGAGATATTGGTAACTACCTAAAGTATGCTTATGACCATCAATGGACAATAGACAAACCAAGCAGCGTAGATCCCCGCATCGCCAACAGGGGCAACACTTACTATTCCGGTGGTAATACTTATTTCCTTAGAAACAGTGATTACTTCCGCCTAAAAAATGTTGAATTGGGTTACAATCTCCCTGCAAAACTTTTAGACCAAATTAAAATTAATGCATTCAGAGTCTATGTAAGTGGATTAAACCTTGCCACATGGGACAAAATGAAAATATGGGATCCTGAGTCTACTTCCGGAGATGCTCACTATTATCCCCAGGCAAGAATCATAAATGTAGGTGCAAGAGTAACATTTTAAATAGAAAATCCATGAAAAAAATAAGTATAAATAATTTAATAGTATCAGCAGGAATGCTTTTATGTTTTGCCTCCTGCAAAAAAGATTTTTTAAACACGATACCCCAAACCTCTATTTCGTCTGTTCTGACCTGGACTGACGGAGCCTTGTCTGAGGCTTTTGTTACCAATATTTATAGAGGATTGGGGAACGGAGGTTGGTTTGAACAACAATTAGCTTCCCTAAGTGATGAAGCTGTTTTTGTACATCCTGGCAGAAACATCAATACGGTTAATGAAGGCACGCTAAATCCTTCTAATCCCGGCTGGCAGGATGGCACTTATGAATGGGGTAATATGTATAACTATATCCGTCCATGCAATGTGGCTTTGGAAAATTTAAAAACAGCCACCTTTGATAATCCCGATTTAAATGCCCGGTTACAGGGAGAAGCCCATTTTTTAAGGGCATATTATTATCAGCAATTGCTCAGGTATTATGGTGCCATTCCGATTGTGGACCACACTTATGGATTGAACCAGGACTATTCAATTGCAAGAAATACATATGAAGAGTGTGTGAATTTTATTGTGAAAGATTGTGACAGTGCTACCTTATTATTAACTGGCAAAACCCTTGCATCCGGCAGAGCGACTGCATTGGCCGCCATGGCGCTGAAATCAAGAGTATTGTTATATGCGGCAAGTGACTTGCACGATATTCCTACTGCCAAAGCAAAATCTGCTACCATAAGTAGTTATGCACATCCTGAATTAGTGGGATATGTTTCGGGCGATAGAACCGCAAGGTGGAAAGCTGCACAGGATGCTGCTAAAGCCGTACTGGATGCCGGCTCCGGTTATAAGCTGGATTTATCTGCCCCGCTTTCACCTGATGAAGCAAAACAGGCCTATATCTCAATCGCCATGGGAGGTAAAAGTAAAGCACCGGGAATTGATGCTGCAGCAGGTGTAGAATTAATATTTATGCGTCAATTTTCATCTGATTTATATTCCGGCGGTCCCGGTACAGATGGAACTTCCGTAGGGCTTGATAACGGGCCAAACGGTTATCATAACTGGGCAGGGAATGTACCTATCCAGCAATTGGTAGATGATTATCAAATGATGGATGGAAGTAATTTTGACTGGAATAATCCTACCGAAGCGGCGGCTCCCTATAAAAACAGGGATCCCAGATTTTACGCTTCCATTTTATATGATGGTGCTGATTGGAAACCACGTGATAAAATTTCCGGAAATGTAGATCCGGCCAATCAAATTCAGACGGGAGCGTATGAATCGGCCCCCGGAAAATTGCAGGCCGGCCTTGATACGAGAGAAAGCACCATCGAAAATTGGAATGCTTCATGGTCAGGGTATTATATGAGAAAATTTATCGATCCCGATCCAGCTATCGTGGATAATAATACAAGGCAATATATTCCTTATCCATTTTTCAGGTATACTGAAGCGGTATTAAACTATGTAGAAGCGTCTATTGAATTAGGACAGGAGGATGAAGCAAAAACCTGGTTAAATAAAATCCGGTTCCGCGCAGGCATGCCGGCGATTACTGCTACAGGAACAGCCTTACGCGATGCTTATCGCAACGAGCGGAGGATAGAACTGGTTTTTGAGGAGCAACGCTATCACGATGCAAGAAGATGGATGATTGCCCCAACCACGCTGGGTAGTAAGTTGAGATTTATAAACGTGACGGGTAAGCTTAAGCCGGGAGCAACGGCACCCACTCCTTATCGCCATGATGAAACTATTTATAATTACAGTTACGTGCCTTATGTTGATAACACATTGGAAAACCGAACCTGGATTGATAAAATGTATTTCAGGCCTATCAACAGGGATGAAATAAATAAAAATGATAAGTTGATTCAAAATCCTGGATACGATAAATAAATTATTCTTCGTATCTGGACGGCAAGTCAGTAAACAAGCAAATATTTGTTATTTTTAATCTATACCAGTTCTTCGCAACTGGTATAGTTGTTTTTATTATTAATCATTTATCAAGAAAAACAAATTGCTTAACAAGTTTTGGACTATCGGTACGTGTTTTCTTTTTTTAATTGCATTCAGCCATTGTAAAAGCAATGAAAAGACTGAAAGTATTACCCCTGCAGGCCCTCCTCTTTTTAAAATACTTCCCTCTTCTGTTACGCATGTTGATTTTACGAACCAACTTACCGAAGGCGCCAACACGAATGTACTTATGTACGAATATTTTTATAATGGTGGCGGAGTGGCTGTTGGAGATGTGAACTGCGACGGATTACAGGATTTGTATTTTGTAGGAAACATGTCTCCAAATAAACTTTATCTTAATAAAGGCAAATTCCAATTCCAGGATATCACTACTCCGGTTCTTGAAGGCCGCCCCGGGCCATGGAAAACCGGCGTCACAATGGCCGACGTGAATGGAGATGGTAAATTGGATATTTTTGTGTGCTACTCAGGCAAGCTTCCCGAACTTAAAAGAGTGAATCAGCTTTTTATTAATGAAGGAAATGATAAGAACGGAATTCCTCAATTTACTGAACAAGCGGCGAAGTATGGCCTTGCTACTCCTTCCTATTCTACACAGGCATATTTTTTCGATTATGACCGCGACGGTGATTTGGACCTTTTGTTATTGAATCATAACCCAAGCTCCTTACCTGTACTCAGCGATTCACTCACTTCTATTATTCTAAAACAATCCAATCCTGAAACCGGTATCAGGTTGTTTAGAAATGATAATAATTTTTTCACAGACATTACGCTAAAAGCAGGCATAAGCAGCTCCGACTTAACTTATGGCCTTGGGGCGGGTATTGCTGATATTGATGGCGATGGCTGGCAGGATATTTATATTTCAAATGATTATTCCATACCTGATTATTTGTACCGGAATAATCATGACGGCACTTTTACCGATGTGTTGCAAAAACAAATGGGCCATACCAGCGAATCTTCAATGGGCGATGATATTGCCGACATTAATAATGACGGGTTTCCGGATATACTTACTTTGGATATGCTTGCTGAAGATAACCACCGGCAAAAATTATTGTTTTCCCCTAACAGTTATGGAAAGTTTGATAACATGCTGCAATCCGGATTTTATTTCCAGTATATGCGCAATATGCTGCAGCTAAATAATGGAAATGGCACATTTAGTGAGATAGGGCAATTGGCAGGTATTTCAAATACGGATTGGAGCTGGAGTCCTTTGTTTGCAGATTATGATAACGATGGCTGGAAAGACCTGTTTGTTACGAATGGTTATAAGCGCGATTATACCAATCAGGATTTCATAAAATATATGAATGATTTTGTGAAAAGCAGGCCCAGGCTGGAAAGAAGCGATGTACTCAAATTGTTAGACAGTATGCCGCCTTCCAGTGTGCTTAATTATTTATTTAAAAATAATGGCAATCTTACTTTTCAGAATGTAAGCAAGGAATGGGGTATTACGATTCCTTCTAACAGTAATGGCGCCGTTTATGCTGATTTGGATAATGATGGCGACCTCGATTTGGTAACCAACAATATCGACCAGCCTGCTTTTATTTACGAAAATCAATCCAACAGCCAGTCAAAAAACAATTTTCTTGAAATCAATTTGAAAGGCGATCGGCGCAATTCTCAAGGTATTGGCGCCAGGATAAGTATTTATTGCAATGGCAAAAACCAATACATTGAACAAATGCCGTCAAGAGGCTTTCAGTCAAGCGTTTCCCCGGTTTTGCATTTTGGTTTAGGCCAATGCAAGCAAATCGATTCGCTCAGGATTATCTGGCTGGGCGGAAAACAACAAATTCTTACCGATATAAAAGCCAACCAGTTTATTACATTGGAAGAAAAAAATGCGACCTCAGTTTATCATCGTTCTCCGGATCAGGCGCCGATTTTTCAACAGGTACAATCGCCTTTGGATTTTGCAGATAAAAGCCCGGCGGTAAATGATTTTCTGCGCCAGCCGCTAATGATTAATCCTATGTCTTTTTTTGGTCCATGCCTGGTAAAAGGCGATGTAAACGGTGATGGGCTTGAAGATATTTATGCCGGAGGAGCCAACGGCCAGCCGGGGGCAATATTCCTGCAGCAAAAAAACGGACAATTTGTAAAAAAGTCACAGCCTGCATTTGATGCCGATAGTTTAAGCGAAGATGTAGACGCCGTGTTTTTTGATGCTAACGGTGATGCTTACACGGATTTGTATGTATGCAGCGGTGGATACGATAATTATGTAGCGGGCGATAAGTTATTGCAGGATCGGTTATACCTGAATGATGGAAAAGGAATTTTTACAAAGCGCACGGATGCACTTCCGGCAATGCTTACAAGTACCAATTGCGTGAGGGTGGCTGATGCTAACGGTGATGGCTATCCTGATTTGTTTGTTGGCGGAAGAGTAGTGCCCGGCAATTATCCTGAAACTCCGCAAAGTTATTTATTGATTAGCGACGGCAAAGGCCATTTCACGAATCAGATTTCAACGCTCGCTCCCGCGCTACAAAACATAGGGATGGTAACCGATGCAGCCTGGGTTGATATAAACCAGGATGGCAAAAAGGATTTAATAGTAGTTGGCGAATGGATGCCTGTCAGTGTATTTTTGAATTCCAACGGACATTTTGAAAATAAAACAAACGCGTATTT
Organism: Hanamia caeni; assembly: GCF_003721595.1. Classification (GTDB taxonomy): domain Bacteria; phylum Bacteroidota; class Bacteroidia; order Chitinophagales; family Chitinophagaceae; genus Ginsengibacter; species Ginsengibacter caeni. The sequence continues at coordinate 76,784 of NZ_RJJR01000008.1, read as the reverse complement.
TGATAAACCTTACACAGGCTGGTGGAATAAATTGTTAATCGGCGATTTTAATAAAGATGGAAAGCCGGATGTGGTTGTAGGAAACTATGGATTGAATACCCAATTCAAAGTCAGTGATAAAGAACCCGCCGAATTATTTTATAAAGATTTCGATAACAACGGAACCGTTGATCCTGTTTTTTGCTATTACAATCAACATAAAAGTTATCCGTTTGTAACCCGCGATGAACTGATTACCCAGATACCTACAATGAGTTCGCGCTTTCCAACTTATAGAAGTTACGCGGATGCTTCCATAAAAGAAATTTTTACCGGCGACGATCTGGAAGGCGCTCACCATTTGCTGGCAAACGATTTAAGCACTTCTTATTTTGAATTGGGAAATGATGAAAAGTTCCATAAAAAACCGCTGCCATTACAAGTGCAATTTTCTCCTGTATTTACGATTACTTCTTTGGATTATAATCATGATGGAAATCCTGATTTGCTTTTTTGCGGTAATATTAACAAGGCGCGGTTGCAGATTGGCAAAAGCGACGCCAATTATGGTATTCTTTTAAAGGGCAATGGTAAAGGAAATTTTGAATATATCGATCAATTAAATTCTGGTTTCAAAATCACTGGCGATGTGCGCGGCGTGCTCCAAATTAATAATGATTTGTTGTTTGGAATTAATCAGAAACCTGTACAGGCATACAGGATCCTTTCTAATTCCAAAGAAGTTCGGGACAGTAAAGCAAAAAATAAGTAAGATTTTTTATTTTGATGGTAAGCCCCGCGCCTGCTTACACAGCGAATTCATAATTTAATTTGTTTGATTATGTTTTATTTTAAAAAGACTCCATCTCTGATTCAGAAAATCTTCTCAGAAAGAATATGGAGAATAGATACAGACGAAAAAATTTTATACTTCACGTTTGATGATGGCCCGCATGCTGAAGCTACCTCTTTTGTTTTGGAAGAATTGGAGAAGTTTAATGCCAAAGCCACATTTTTTTGCATTGGCAAAAATGTGAAAGAAAATTTTTCTGTGTATGAAAGGATCATTGTTGAAGGCCATCGCGTTGGCAACCATACTTTCAATCATTTAAATGGCTGGAAAACCAACGATAAAATTTATATTGAAGATATTGCGAAGGCAGCAAAAATCATTGACAGCGATTTATTCAGGCCACCCTATGGAAAAATTACCAGTTTCCAGGCCAAGGCAATCCAGGGAAACAAGCTTCATTTAAAAACGATAATGTGGGAGGTTCTTAGCGGCGATTTTGACCCTTCAGTTAACGGTGAAAATTGTTATCTTAATGTGGTAAAGAATTCGAAGCCCGGTTCTATTGTGGTTTTTCACGACAGCACCAAATCGTTTGCTACGCTGCACCACGCCTTGCCCCGGCTGTTAAAATATTACAATGATGAGGGATATTCTTTTCAGGCACTTCCAGGTATGATTTAAAAAAATTGGGCCAGGGTAGATACCCAGGCCCGTTTTTAATCCGTACCCTATGAAAACTAGCAGTGAAGTTAATAATTAATTAACAATTCATCAACAATTTTTTCACAAGGAAATTTTTTTATAAAATAACTGGAATAGTAACTCCATTTATGGTGATTGTGGCTTTATTATCACAGGTTCCATCGCCATAATCCAGTATTACGGTAATTGAATTTGATTTCAGAGTCAGGGTGATTTGTCCTTGTTCCCTCCAGGCGCAAACAAATTTCCTGATGAGGGGTTGCGTAATTTCTGTTGTCCATGAATTGTTGTTTGAATTAATCCCATTTGAATTGCCTGTGATTTTGTATACATTGTCCAGCAGGTTAAATGGTGTTCCGTTACCGTCAGTTTGAGTGTGTTCATGAATGGCATTCCATTGAACCCACCTGCCGCTGTTATTGTTGGTTATTTTTCCGTCCACTACTTTCCTGGTCCACGCTTGTTTATTTGAAGAACTTGTATTGCTTATAATCTGAGTGCCAGCTATGCTAAATGAATCCACTTTGTAATTATCGAATGTCGATGTGGCGATGCTTCCGGCCACGCGCATGGGCCCTGAAAAGACAGTAATTATTTTACCGGAACGCATTTTCCCATCTTTGCCTGTACACCCGCTTCCAAAATCAAGGGTTACCGTTTTAGGAAAGGTGTTAGGTCCTTTAGGATCAACAGTTACAGTAAAACAACGATCTTCAGGAGAAGCCGTTTTTTCAGTATTATCACTTCTGTACACAATATTGGTACCTGTTCCCAAACCGATATCATCACCGGCATCAGATGCCTGCACTCCCATTGAAATATTAAATACATCATTGAATTGTTGTTCTGCTACATCATCATTTTGCGCAGCGTCAACTGTTAGTTGTGGATCCGGATTACCAGGCGGGTTGGTGTTATTGTCTTTTTTGCAGGAGGCAAAAATTACCAGGATTGCAAAAATTATGGCTGTTGGCATTTTTGCAAAAAAAAGTAGCTGTTTCATTTTGTTTAGATTAAAAAATTTAACTGTTTTGGTTAAAGCGAGGATATGGACAATATGCACATGCGGCAAGTTTAAATAGAGTTAAAAAATATTTTTTTTCTTTGTGTCATGAAATTGATTGATACGCACACGCATTTGTACGTGAATGAATTTGTTAGCGACATTGACGAAGTGGTAAAAAGAGCTAACGCTGAAGGAGTAGAAAAATTTTATTTACCCGCTATTGATAGTTCGGAAACTGAGGCGCTTCTTGCACTCGAAAAAAGATATCCTGACCGCATTTTTGCTATGGCAGGCCTCCATCCCTGTTCGGTAAAGGAAAATTTTAATGAAGAACTTGATAAAGTTGAAGCGCAACTATTACAAAGGGAATTTGCAGCAATTGGTGAAACAGGACTGGATTTTTATTGGGATAAAACATTTATGGAACAGCAATACCAAAGCCTTGAAAAGCATATTCATTGGGCGATTCAATATAAAAGGCCATTGGTTATCCACACGCGCAATTCTATGCAGGAGACAATAGATTTTGTAAAAAAGTTTAAAGGGCAGGGACTGTTCGGCGTATTTCACTGTTTCAGCGGCAGCCTGCAACATGCAAAGGAAATCATAGATACCGGCTTTTTATTGGGAATAGGCGGAGTGCTTACTTTTAAAAATTCTGGCTTGGCGGATGTAATTAAAGATGTAGACCTTAAACATCTGGTACTTGAAACCGATGCTCCCTATCTTGCCCCGGTACCTTTCAGGGGGAAAAGAAATGAAAGCAGCTATATTAAATATGTGGCGATGAAACTGGCAGAAATTAAAGATATTTCCCCGGAAACAGTTGCACAACAAACAACCGAAAATGCAGAAGCATTGTTTTCCGTAAAATAAAATAAAGGCATACAAATTGTTGTACGCGATGCCTATGAAATATATAGCTATATTGCATTTTTAAAATACAACCTATTTATAAAAGCTGTTCAGCGGCCATTATTTTATGCCAATTGTACCAGGGTTTGAAACGCATTTATGAAAGAGCCATCTTCTTCAAATACAAAAAAACTTTCACAGCTTGCTTCCACTGCCATTTGCGGAAATGACATTACTTCCTCCGTGTTGTATGTATCAGCGTTGTGTATTGTATATGCAGGCCAATATGCGTTCATCGCCCTGCTAATCGTGGGCGTGGTTTTATTTTTCTTTAGAAAAATTTATGGAGAAGCGGTGGGCGCCCTTCCCCTGAATGGAGGCGCTTATAATATTCTGCTCAATACTACCAGCAAAGGGAATGCCTCACTGGCTGCCTGCCTTACCATTCTTTCGTACATGGCCACGGCAGTGCTTTCTGCTTCGGAAGCAATGCACTACCTCCACAGTGTATTTCCTTATTTTCCGGTGATAATAGCCACCATGGTTATTCTTACCATCTTCCTGTTTCTTACTATTGGCGGGATAAGTGAATCAGCTACCGTTTCGATTATTATTTTCCTGATTCACATGGCGGTGCTGATAATCCTTATTGGCAGTTGTATTTATTATGTAATTGTGAATGGGTTAAGCATGGCCAGTTTCAATTTTCATTCTCCTTTAAAAACGAGTGTTTCTACAGCTATATTTCTTGGATTCAGCACGGCAATGCTTGGCATCACCGGCTTTGAAACGTCTGCGAATTTTGTGGAAGAACAACAGCCGGGCGTGTTTCCAAAAACATTAAGAAACATGTGGATTTTAGTGACAGTCATCAACCCGGTGATTGCGCTACTGGCTGTTTGCATTATTCCATTGGACGTGGTGGAAGGCCACGAAGCGGCTTTTCTTTCTTTTATGGGAACAAAAACTGCCGGCTCCTGGCTGGCGCTGGTGGTGTCTTTGGATGCAGCGTTGGTTTTGAGTGGGGCTGTGCTCACTGCATTTATCGGCGTTAATGGGTTGATGAAACGCATGACCCTTGACAGAATTTTCCCGCAGGCTTTGTTAAAAGAGAATAAAAAAGGCAGCTCACCCCGCATATTGATCGTGTTTTATATTCTTTGCTTTTCTATTCTCTTTATTACGGAAGGCCAATTGGCACCACTTGCGGGCGTTTATACGATTTCGTTTTTATCTGTGATGGCTTTTTTCGGCTTTGGAAATTTATTATTAAAAATCAAACGTGCAAAATTGCCGCGGCCCGAATATGCTCCTTCCGGGTTGGTAATTCTTGGTATACTGGGTATTATTATTGCGCTTTACGGTAATGTAAAACTTCACCCTGACTACCTTGTGGTTTTTCTTCAATATTTTATACCTGCTATACTGATTATTTATATTTTTTTAAAAAGAAAAGTGGTCATTCATTATCTTCTTATTTATGCCAATTCTGTTTTTGATAAAATCCAAAGGGCCTCCGTCTTCAGCAGATTTCATCTAACCAAAGAAATGCGCAAATTAAACCGTCAGCCTTTCGTTTATTTCACCAAGGGCGATAATATTGCTATTTTGAATAAGGTAATTATTTATGTAAAAGAAAATGAAATTACTCAAAAGCTCAAGATTGTGACGGTGTTGCAAAAGGAGCAACAATTAAATGAAACATTTGTGCGTGACTTTGAAGCCCTAGACCGCGCTTATCCTGATATCAAAATTGAATACATCCAGGTTCCCGGTGTGTTTGGCCCGGAAATCATCGACAAGCTTAGCCGTGACTGGAATATACCTCATAATTTCATGTTCATTGGTTCGCCCAGCGACCGCTTTCCACATAGGCTGCAGGACTTAGGGGGCGTCAGGCTCATTATTTAACAGCGGCATAAAAGCCTACCCATTTTTGCGAAATAAAAATTCAGGATATTTCCTTATTCACTATCGAGAATTAAATTGAGGGTTCATTTTTCAACACCAATTCATAAAAGTCTCTGCGCCTGTCTTTTAAATTTCTAACGCTTCCATGTGCATGCAGTTCGTCAAGTAAAGAAAGGTCAACATCAGAAATCAGAATCATTTCCGTATTGGGGGTAGCTTCACTTTTAATTCCATTAGCGGGGAAAGCAAAATCGCATGGCGTAAAAACTGCTGATTGCGAATACTGGATATCCATGTTTTCTACTTTGGGCAAATTACCAATGCAGCCAGTGATGGCAACAAAGCATTCATTTTCTATTGCTCTTGCCTGCGCGCAATACCTGACGCGGTTATAAGCGTTTTGCGTATCCGTCAAAAAAGGTACAAAAAGAATCTGCATACCAAGGTCGGCCATTAATCTGGGTAATTCCGGAAACTCTACATCGTAGCAAATCAGGATTCCGATTTTGCCTGCATCCGTATCAAACACATTCAGTTTGTTGCCGCCTCTTATTCCCCAAAATTTTTCTTCATCGGGAGTAATATGGATTTTTTCATATTGGTCAATATTTCCGTTTCTATGGCAGAGAAAGCCAATATTTCTAAGAGAATCTCCTTCGATGCTGGGTACACTGCCGGCAATAATGTTCACATTATAACTAATGGCCAGTTCCCTGAATCGTTTTTTGAAATCCGGCGTGTATCTCGCAAGCGCCCTCATGGCTTCGGCTTCGCTCATATTGTTGAATTCGGCTAACAATGGCCCGTTGAACAATTCGGGCAACAGGGCAAAATCACTTTTGTAAGCGGAAATAGAATCAATAAAAAACTCCACCTGCGTAAACATTTCATCCATGTTTTTATAAGGCCGCATTTGCCACTGAATCAGGCCCAGCCGCACATAGGTTTTTGCATTAAACAGTGATTTTGTTTCGGCGGTGTAATACACATTATCCCATTGCAGCAGCGTAGCGAATTCCCTGCTTTGCGCATCTTCAGGCATGTAATTGTTCAATACTTTTTTTACATGAAAATCATTGGAAAGCTGGAAGGAAAGTACCGGGTCATAAATCTCTTTATGCTTCACTTTCTGTATATATTCTTTGGGTGATAGCTCTCCGGCATATTTATGATATTCGGGAAGCCTGCCGCCAAAAACAATGGCTCTTAAATTTAGTTTTTCACACAAATCCTTTCGGGCGTCATATAAACGCCTTCCTAACCTGAGGCCGCGATAATCAGGATGAACAAATATTTCAATTCCATACAGCACGTCGCCATTCTTAGGGTCATGGGTATTGAAAGTATAATTTCCCGTGATTTGTGCATAGGTATGCGCATCTCCATACTTCCTGTAATTTACTATAATCGACAGGGCGCATCCTACCACCACTCCATCAGCCTTGATTACTATTTGCCCATCCGGAAATTTTTTGATAAGTTTTTGAATAGTTTCTTCCCTCCAGTAATTGCCGCCCCATAACGGATACGCAGCCTTCATGGCTGTAAGCAGTTGTTGAAAATCTTTATATTGTAAATGTCCTATCTCAATTTGTTTCATAGAATTTTTTAAAAATAAGTAAGAAATATAATGAAAATTGCCAACCGTTAAAGCTGGCAATTCTAAAATATTGATGCACATTATTAGTGCCAAAAATATTTATTTATCTACGGTAACTGTTGGCGCCGGAAAAGCAGGCCCTTCTCCGTTGGTTTCTCCTGTTTTAATAAAAGGTCTCAACAAATCGAGAGGAAGAGGGAACAGAGTAGTAGTGTTGTTTTCTGTGCCTATTTCACGTAAAGTTTGCAGATAGCGCAGCGTTAAAGCGCTGGGTTGTTCGCCTAAAATTTTTGCCGCATCGCTCAGTTTTTGAGAAGCCTGGAATTCGCCTTCGGCTGCTATCACTTTAGCACGGCGCTCTCTTTCTGCTTCAGCCTGCCTGGCCATTGCCCGTTGCATTTCCTGGGGAAGGTCAATTTGTTTCACTTCAACATGGGTCACTTTTACGCCCCACGGTTCAGTTTGCTCATCAATAATATGCTGAAGCCGTACATTTATTTTGTCTCTTTGCGATAGCAGATCATCCAGTTCCGATTGTCCTAATACGCTTCTCAGCGTGGTTTGAGAAAGTTGTGAAGTTCCTGCCAGGTAATTCTCAATTTCAATCACTGCTCTTTGAGGGTCTATTACCCTGAAATAAATAACAGCATTCACTTTTATCGAAACGTTATCCTGGGTGATCACATCCTGTGGAGGCACATCCATCACCACAATTCGCAGGCTCACTTTTACCATTTTATCGATTATTGGGATTAAAAGAATTAATCCGGGGCCCTTTACTCCTCCGTCTAAAACACGGCCTAACCTGAAAATAACACCGCGCTCATACTCCCTTAAAATGCGGATAGAACTGGCAAGGATGTAAAGAATAATGACGACAATGATTATTACCGGAAGACCAATTGGAAATTGTTGCATGTTTATTGATTTAGTTTAAGTAATTAAAAATCTATTCAGACCTGTTTGTTTTCAGGCTCTACGTATAAAGTAAGCTCTTTTATTTCTTTTACAGTTACTTTTTCATTTTCCGGTATTTTTCCCGAAAGAGAAACTGCTTTCCAGATTTCTCCCAAAACACTAACCTGTCCTGCCGGGTTAAGATCTCCAAGTGTTAGCGCCGTTTGTCCTATCATTGTACTTACACCTGAGGCCGGTTTTGACCGTTGCGCTCTCAATCCCATCGTAACCAGGAAAAGAAAAAATAATGTTGAAAAGGCGGTTACTGATATAATAACACTCCACGATAATGACACATAATTTTCTACCGGGCTGGTGCGGAACAAAATCATGGAGCCAAGCAAAACCGAAACTGTGCCACCTATCGCCAACAGGCCATGACTGACGATTTTTATTTCCAGCAGGTAAAGTATGATGCCAAAAATAATAAGCCCCAGGCCTGCATAGTTCACCGGCATGGAACTCATAGAATAAAAAGCAAGAATTAAACAAATAACGCCGATGATTCCCGGAAAAATAGCGCCGGGACTGAATAATTCAAATATAAGGCCGTAGAAGCCGAGCATCATGATGATATAAGAAATATTGGGATCGCTGAGACGGCTTAATACCTTTTGAAAAAATCCCATTTCCAATGGTTCAACCGTTGCATTTTTTGTTTGAAGAATTTTGGGAACTCCATTTACCTGGACTTCTTTTCCATCGAGTTTTGTTAGCAAATCATTTTCATTATCCGCCACAATATCAATCACATTTTTTTCCAAAGCTTCTGCTTCGGTAAGAGAAACGCTGGTCCTTACGGCATCATCGGCCCACTTCACATTGCGGCCTCTTTTTTCGGCGATGGTTCTGATAAATGCTGAGGCATCGTTGATCACTTTCTCATTCATCACAGCATCCGATTTTCCCTGCATATCTACAGGATGCGCAGCGCCGATATTAGTGCCCGGAGCCATCGCTGCGATATTGGCAGCTAAAGTGATAAACGTTCCTGCAGAACCAGCATGAGCGCCGGTTGGCGAAACATACACCACTACAGGAACCTGGGATTGCATTATGCCGGAAACAATATTTCTTGTTGAGGTTAATAACCCGCCTGGAGTGTTAAGATTTATTATGAGGCATTGCGCCTGCTCTTTTTGCGCCGTTTCAATTCCCTGTTCTATATATTCTGCGGTAGATGGGTTGATGCCATCATTAACTGTAATTGAAATTACTTTTTGGCCATTTGAAAGTAAAGGAGATAAAATCCAAAAAGCGATGCAGGCAATAATCCAATGCCTGGTATCCCTTTTGTTACTCCTGTTTTTTGGCCGCCTCATCTTTGTAATTTACGCCAAGGGGCGATAATAAAAAAATGAAGTTGACAATTCAGGCGGTATTATAACAAACCTTAAGTGTATCGGTAGGGCTACACGAAAAACAGTAAAGCAATAAAAAATCAGGATTTTTATTTTCTATAAATCCTCTTTGGTAAATTTTTTCAAGGCAAAGAAATAATATCCGCCAATGTATACCAGGCTGGCAAGAACCATTATCCAGGTATCCGGGGCATCTTTATAAATCACTTTATCGCCAAAGGGGATGGGAAGCATAACATCAGTAACCTGCAAAGGCAAAAAGTAACCTATGGGAGCTAATTCCAGCTTCAGATTTATCAGGAGGGTAATGAGCCATTCGAAAATTAAACCGTAAAGAAAGAATACCGCAATGGCAGCGCCGCTTTTTCTGAACAGGATGGCTAAAAACATCGCAAAAGTAATGTAGGCAAAGGTTTGAATAAAAATGTACAACACGTTTTCCATGCCCAAAAAAGAAAAATGAGAACCGGTAGTAACCATTCCGAACAAAAAAGCCACGAGAAAATTAAAAATAGTGGCAGCTACTGAAAACAACAGGGCAAATACAAATTTTACGGTAATAAATTCCTGGCGTGTCCATCCGTCAATAATGTTTTGGCGGTGCGTTTTAAAATTAAATTCATTTGTAAAAAGCATAATAAACAGGATGCCTGGAAAGTATAAAAGCCAGCTACTCATAAAACCAACAGTTTGCCACACTTTAGGGAAAGAATAAGGCGTGCCCAGCAGCACTTTACTGGCCGGCATGCTTTCCACGGTTACTTCATTAATATAAAATCCGATGTAATTAATGCCAAGGATGGCAAACAGATACAGGATGATAAAAATCCAGAACGCTTTGTAATCTTTTACTTTAAGCCATTCAATTTTGAGATGATGTAGCATACATTAATTATTGGTCAGTTCGAAAAACCTTGATTCGAGGCTTTGTTTTTTGAGAGTGAGATGATTGAGCACTATCCCGTTATTAAAGCAATAGCTGTTTAATTCTGCGAGATTGGCTTTGCCGGAAGTGAAAAATATTTTTATTACGCTTATTTCGTCAACGACTCTTGTCTTTTGCTCCATAGTGCCCAGGATTTCCAATAATTTTTGATGATCGCCGGCTGCTACTTCTACCAAATCTTCTTTTGATAAAATTTCGCTTACTTTTCCTGAAACAATTAACTCTCCTCTTTTTAAAATAGCCACATCAGTACAAACTTTTTCTACCTCATCCAAAAGGTGGCTGGCCATAATGATTGTTTTTCCTTCACGATACAATCTTTTCATCAGTTCCCTTATTTCTGCAATTCCTACAGGATCCAAGCCATTAGTGGGCTCATCAAAAATTAATACCGAAGGGCTGCCCAATAAGCAGGAAGCGATAGCGAGCCGTTGTTTCATGCCTAAAGAATAGGTGCTGAATCTGGAATCTTTTCTTTTGGTAAGATCTACTATTTCCAATACTTTGTCAATGTCTTCCCTGCCGTGTTGTTTTATTTCTGCAGCAATTTCAAGGTTTTTGATTCCCGATAAATAATGATAAAAATTAGGAGTTTCCAGCAGCGTTCCGATTTTGCGGCGGCTTTCTGCTGAGGTAGGTTCGCCGAATAATTTATACGTTCCGGAGGTGGGTTTCAAGATATCGGTTATGGTACCGAGCGTAGTAGTTTTACCGCTGCCGTTGGGGCCAAGAATTCCAAAAACTGTTCCTTCAGGAACAGAAAAGCTTACATTTTTCAATGCTTGTATTCGCCCATACGATTTGGACAAATTTTCCACTGTAAGGATTGACATAACAATTGCTTAAAAATTATTATGCAATATAAGATAAGTGGAAAAGAAATGTAATAAATCAGGTTTGAACGGTAGAATATCCTAATGCCTTTGAAAAGAATGTAAAATAAAATTCAGCCTTATTGTTTCGTTTACTACAATAAAAAAATCCGGCCAGAGCCGGATTATATGCTGTATTCGTTTAATAGATTTAATTGCTCAAAGAGGCATCCATGGTGATTTCAATGTTCGAATTCAATGATTTAGAAATCGGGCAGTTTTCCTTTGCATCCTTAGCACATTCATCGAATTTTTCTTTGCTGATTCCCGGAACTTTGGCATTTACGGTAAGATGCGATTTTGAAATGGCGCCCGCTGCAAAAGTAATATCGCATTTCGTTTCAATCTTATCGGCAGTAAATCCGGCTTCGCTTAATACGATGGCAAATTTCATTGAAAAACATCCGGCATGGGCTGCTGCTATTAATTCTTCGGGATTTGTTCCATCCTTTGCATCGCCAAACCTGGTTGCAAACGTGAATGGCGCATTGTCCAGCGCTTTGGTTTCTGTTGATATAGTTCCTTTTCCTTCTTTGGCTCCCTGCCATTGTGCATTTGCATATTTAGTCATGATTTTTATTTTTAGTGGTTAATAAATAATTATTCCTCGTTTTTGTGTTTTAAGCGGAAATGAAAATAATATTTCTCCATTGAATACTCCTTAAAATCGTACCAATTCGTTTTGCCGTGAAGGTATGAAGAAGAATTTACGACTTTGGTAAAAAAGACTGTAAGCTCTTGTTATCACAGTTGAAGATTTTTATTGAGGAAATTCAGACGAGCCTACCCGAACAATTCCCCTGCCGTTAATCAAATGCCAGCTTTTGAAATCCTGTGGAGCATCCAGGCCGTCGCCATCCAAAATGTGCGTTGGCGTGCGGATGCGAACGGGCTTATCTGTATAAAATTCTTCGCCGGTTCTTTTCCTATCCCAATACAATTCATTGCAATAAAGTGTGTCGCCTTTGGTATTGATGACCACCACGCTATCTCTCAGAAAAACTTTGCTTTCTGTTTCATTATATTTGGCATAATGCGCATCCATGGTGCTTTCAATACCCAATGTGTCATTAAAAAAATCTGCGTGGATGGTTTTTGTGAATTCAATATACGGAACAGCCTCCTGGTGGCGAAGCATCAGTGGCGCAGAGATGCGCGATTTGGTTTTGCTTCCGATAGTGTACAAAATGGTAACGCCTTTGGCAGTTTCAACACCCGTTTCCTTTGCTGTAATGCGGTTGATGTCATCCAAAGAATTTTCACATGCCGTTAGCGAGCATAAGAAAAGCAGCACAACGGATAAATAATATGTATGTAATCTCCTCAAAAACTTCATTTTGAAAAATAAGAACAAAGATAAAACGCCGGAATGCAGAAAATGTAATCAGCTTACTGATATTTTTGCCGTATAAACCAGATATCGCTTAGGGAGAAACCGAAACTTACCTTGTACATGTTTTCTGTAAGGTTATTATTATTATTTCCCCGGTTCAGGTATTCAAAAGTAAAATTCATGATGCTATACTGGTGGTCATAAAAGCTATGTTTGAGTTTCAACGGAAAACCGCCTCCGAGGCTGATGGAATAAACCGGGAGTGAGTTTTCAATATCAATATAATCCTCGCCCACAGAAAGGCCGGCCCTGTATTTTACGAAATTAAAATATCCGGTAGAGCCAGAAGTAGCCGGCATATATTGAAGGCCTAACTTTGCATTCCAGCTATTTTTTACAAAATCCTTTTGTCCAAAAAACCGGTACTTGCTCCATTGTGTGCTTTCATAATCTACGCCTATTAACAAATGCTCGTTGGAGTATGCGAGGCCTGCGCCAATGGTAGCCGGCATTTGCACATTTCCTTTTTGGAGAGGGAAATAGGTGACCGTATCAATTGGCTGCGGGGTTTCAGTTTGCGTATTGTAATTATAAGTTTCCAGCACATCGTCTTTGTTGCCCTTATAGCTTTTTTGCATGGTTCCATAAACGCCCAATCCCAGCGCAGCATTTTTATTTAGCTTAATTGAATATTGCGCTCCGGCGTTCAGAAAGATGCCCCCAAAGTGGGTAGAAGATCCATAATGCGTTTTATAATAATACAGTGAATCTAATGCGCCGGTGAATACAAGGCGGGTATCGTAAGATTTTTCTCCGAAAAGATATCCGGTATTAAAACCAATGCTGAACCGGTGAAAACGGATGCCAGTTCCTATAAAAGCCTGGTTTACGCCTCCTGATCCTTCATACGTTGTGGTAGAGCTGTCGATAGAAGGCGACGTGTTAAGCACTTTATAATTAATTTTTGAAATGGGCCTGAGGCCAAAAGCCATGCCCCATGAAATTTTCTTCTCCTGTGCCTTTTTATTATTTCTAAGCAGCGGAAATCCAAAATCGAGATAAGGCACAATTCCATTATTCGATTTAAATGAGCCCTGTGGTTCTTTACTTTTCAGATTTAATCCGTCATATTCAACACCCAAATCAAGGGTTGAATACACCAGGTCGCTATAACTTGCCGGATTAATCGTATTGATGGAAGTTGGATCAGTGTAGGCTCCTGAAATACCGCCCATAGCCCTGTTGGCAACATTTGCCTGTGGTATCAGGTTGCCTATTCCATATCTTGAATAAGGCGAATTGAGCTGTGCAAAGGAAACGACCGGGTATGCAGTCAGTAATAAAAAGACGAACTTAATTTTTGATATGCTCATTGTATTTGCTGATTGCATATAGTCCCTTTAGGATTAACCAGGGGTCGGCAAATATCTTATTTTTAAGATGTCGCACAAAATTGGCAGTATCTCCGCCGGTTAAAAGCACGTTAAATTTCTCAAATTTCGATTTGTATTCGTCTATAATTCCATCAATTTCAGACGCCATGCCCTGCAATACTCCACTTAAGATATTCGTCCTGGTATCATAGCCGATAATGGGGAAATTCCAATCCACCTCCACTACCGGCAGTTTTGCTGTAAGGTCGTGCAGCGCTTTAAAACGCATCTGCATTCCCGGTGAAATGCTTCCCCCGATGAAGCTATTGTATTTGTTGATGAAATTGTAGGTGATGCAGGATCCAAGCGCAATTACCAATGTATTTTGATTTTTATAAAAAAACGAAGCATAAGCAGCAAGCGCCAGGCGGTCTGCACCAATAGTTTCCGGCTTGCTTACCGGGGTGGTAAAAGGTAATTTTACCGTGGCATCTAATTTTAAAAATGAACTTTCTTTTGCGAGCTCTTTTTCAATTTCAGGATTATGGTGAATGACAGAAGATAGTATAGTATGGCCTGGCTTATAATCTTGTAGAACAGCGCTGATTGTTTCCGGTTGGTCATTTTGCAAATTTTCAACTTTTATGAGTTGTTCATTTTCAAAAACACCATATTTCAGCAGCGTGTTGCCAAAGTCGAAGCAAATTGTGGTCTCGATCAATTATTAAAAGTTTATTGATTGTTGTAAGTTTTAGCTCTTAGCCTTTAGCTGTTGGCTCTTAGCCTTCACCCTTTTAAGAAATATTAAATCCCGAAATATTTTTAAAATGGCCATTTAGTTTAATTTTCTCTTTTAAAGATTCCATTTCAGCAACAATAGGCAATACTTTTGCAAGATGCCTTTTTAAGTATTCCTGCCGCTGCAGTTCATTCATCAAACCAAGTAATTCGTATTCTTCCTCCAGCGTAAGGCCTACCTTGTGGGCTACATTGTAACTCCACAAATCATTGTTGCCGGCTTTCAAAGGCTTTTCCACATTTAAAAGTTCATGTAGCTTTTGAATGCTCATAAGCAACTTATCCATCAACAATCTTTTTCCATGCTCATGATTGTGCGGATAATTTACAATGGCTCCGCTGTATAATTTATCCGGAATCGTATCTATTACTTCCAGGATTCTAAAAACTTTCGCTCCCCTTGTTTTAATATCCATTTCACCGTTTTCATATTCTTTGCTGATTTCAATAATTTCAAGCAGGGTTCCCAATTCCTGCATTTGATCATTCAGCACAACGGGCACTCCAAATAATTTCTTCTGATCAATGCATTCCCGAATCAGTTGTTTGTACCGGGGTTCAAAAATATGAAGATTCAGATTTTCGTGGGGATATACCACAATTGATAAAGGGAATATGGGAATAAAATTTGTCATTGTGCCAAAATAAAAAATTTCCTTATTTGTTGGTTTACTGAGTGGCTTGCAAATTACAGTTTATTACATTTTTCCCAGGCAAAATCAGGATGTGCTTTTGCAATGGCGCCGCGGCTATCGCAAGTCAGGATTTTCTTTTTTCATTTTGCCACCATTTGTAAGCGACAATGCCAATAGCAATGTAAGGAACAATCATGAGGTAAATGATGCCATCATTAAATCCTTTGGCGGGCTGATCGCCCATCTGCATCACGGTTTTGGCGCAAATAGAGCATTGGGCAACCGCTACATCATTGAACAAAGAAAGCGCAGTTATCAGAAGTATTATGAGGCCTGTTTTTTTCATCGTTTGCGGATGCAAATATACAATGAATTGAAGAGTGTTAACAAGCTTTATTAATTTTTCCAGTAACTTCATCGCGTTTTTTACCCAAATTCTTTCAAAGTACTTATTTCAATTTATAGAGTTTATGGAGCATTATGCATCGCACAGCCTGGAAAATTTTAAAAATTATGTCGGCATCAAGTTTCAATTATATAACAGCCTTTTTACCTCGCTTCCTTTTTACAGAATTGAGAAAACAGGAATGCTTTTGTCATTGTTTTTAAATATCTGTGAAGAAGGATATAAAAAGAAATACAGCCCTGCACAGATTATTGACGAATTCTTTTTAAAAGATACTTCCTTTAAGACGGAATCTGAAAAAGTGGATTTGCTTTTCAGGTTTATACAATTTGTTGAAAGGCAGGTGGTTCTTTTTGATGCATTGGAAGATGCCGCTTTTAAATATGTGCACAATATGACCGGCGCCGGCACATTAAAGCAATTAGAAGTTGAGGCGCTTCAGTACAAAAAAGAGAAAGAGCTGATAACAAAGCTGGAAAATTTTTCAGTAGAAATTGTACTTACCGCGCATCCTACTCAATTCTATCCAGGCTCAGTATTGGGCATCATAAATGATCTTTCCAAATCGCTTTCCGAAAATGATACCGCAAAAATCAACATGTACCTTCAACAGTTAGGCAAAACTCCTTTTTTCAAAAAAGAAAAGCCAACACCTTATGATGAAGCGATGAGCCTGGTGTGGTATCTTGAAAATGTATTTTTTCCGGCCGCGGGCAGAATCGTTTCTTTTTTGCAAAGCCAGTTCCCTGAGGCAGATTACCAAAATAATCCGGTGCTAAAAATGGGTTTTTGGCCCGGCGGCGATCGCGATGGGAACCCCTTTGTGAATACAGAAACTACCTTAAATGTGGCTGACGCATTGCGCGGCGCTATCATCAAATGCTATTACATTGAAATCCGCAAATTAAGGCGCAGGCTCACTTTTAAAGGAGTGGATAATTTACTGCTCGAACTGGAAAAACAGTTATACAATAATATTTTTATTCCCGGAAACCGCACGGCCATCACAAAAGCCGACATTCTGAAAATACTAAATGAGGTAAGGGAAATCCTGATATATCAGCACAACGGATTGTTTTGTCATCTCATCGACGGCCTGATTAATAAAGTGCATATTTTCGGATTGTATTTTGCTTCGCTGGATATACGGCAGGACAGTTCTATCCACAAAAAAGTATTTACTGCATTGGCAACTTCGGGCACCTTTTTCCCTGCGGATTATGACAAGCTAAGCGATGAAAAAAAGATAGAATTTCTAACAAAAAATACCAAAGAGCTGCCTGAAAAGGATTATGGCGATCCTATTATCAATGACACGTTTAAAAGTATCAAAGCTATAAAGCTGATTCAACAATACAATGGCGAAAGGGGCTGCAACAGGTATATTATCAGCCACGCTGAAAAGCCTTTGCACGTTTTGCAGATTTATGGCTTGTTTATTATGAGCGGGTGGAAAAAGGAAAAAATGAAAGTGGATATTGTCCCGTTGATTGAAACCGTGGAAGATTTACAGAACTCGGTTCCAATAATGAAAACGCTGTTTGAAAATAAAGAATACCGCGAACATCTGAAGCGCAGAAATAATGTTCAAACGATAATGCTCGGTTTTTCAGACGGTACAAAAGATGGCGGTTACCTCATGGGCAACTGGTGTATTTACAGGGCGAAAGAAGACCTCACTGCCATTTCAAAACAATATGGTATAGAAGTAATTTTCTTCGACGGCCGCGGCGGCCCACCGGCAAGAGGCGGCGGCAAAACACACAAGTTTTATGCTTCGATGGGAAAAAATATTTCCAACAAAGAAATACAGCTTACCATACAAGGGCAGACGGTAAGTTCAAACTTTGGAACCATCGATTCGGCACAATATAATCTTGAACAATTATTAAACGCCGGAATTTCAAACGACATATTTTCTGACCGGCATATTCCCCTGGAGCAAAAAGAAGAAGACCTGTTGCAAAGCCTTTCCGAAGAAGGGTTTCAAGCATATATCGCGCTGAAAAATCATCCTTATTTTATGGATTACCTGGTGCAGGTAAGCCCGTTAAAATTTTACAGTGACACAAATATCGGAAGCCGACCCACCAAAAGGAAAAAAGGGAAAATGAATATGGAAGATTTGCGGGCGATTCCTTTTGTGGGTTCATGGAGCCAGATAAAGCAAAACGTAACCGGCTATTATGGAGTAGGAACTGCTTTAAAAAAGATGGAGGAAGAAGGAAAGTTTGGCGAGTTTAAAAAGCTGTACAGGGATTCTTTGTTCTTCAGAACACTTATTGATAATTGTGAAATGGCAATGAAAAAATGCTACTTTCCGCTTACCGAATATTTATCTACTGATACGAAATTCAGTGAAATATGGAATATGATATTTGAAGAATACGAAATCACAAAAAAATACCTGTTTAAGCTTACCGGCAATAACGAGCTGATGGCAGATTATCCCGTGGAGCAGCTTTCAGTAGATATGCGTGAAAGAATGATTTTGCCGCTGGTAACGATTCAACAGCACGCCATGATGAAAATCCGTAAAATGGAGCAGGAGCAGATAAAGGATCCGATGAAATCCACTTACGAAAAACTGGCGATGCGTTGTTCTTTCGGCATTATTAATGCCGGCAGAAACTCGGCATAGTAAACGGATAAAAAGGCGTGATTTTTATTTTCTTTTTATTTAGAATTCATACATCTTTATAAAAAAGTAACCAGGTTTTTTTCTGCAATGCGGTTACCATTGCGCATTCAAGGAGCTTATTATCTGAATGCGCGATAGTAAATCAACAAATTAATCTCTTTTTATTTTAAGACGATTGATTGATTTCTTTTCTTTTTACCAATAAATACCAATCATTATCTAAGGCCATATAGCCAAGGTCGTAACAGAAGAAATAAACATGGGCTCTTTGTGTGGTATAGGTGTGCGTCATGTATTTAAACTGAAAACCCTTTTCCAGCAGTTTTTCCTTAGTGGTTTTAGCGGTGTCTTCACCTTGCTTAAAAAAAGTTTCTAAAATTCTCCGGTTTTTCCCCAGTGCGTTATTAATGTTTCTTACAAGATTATTTTTTGAGGCTTTTAATTGATTGTTGTAGGAATTGCGGCAATAATCATCGCAAAACTTCTTATCTGTGCGGCCTTTCAGCGTTTTATTACAATTGAGGCAGGTGGCAGTTTCGGTAGCTGTCATGTTTTTGGCATTTGATTCTGAGAGAAAGTTACTGTTTTTATTTCATGTACAATCGTTTACAAACGGTTATATCCAACTATAAATGATTAAAAACCGATTAACCCTTTTCCGGGATGGCATCTTTGTGATGCTGATGAAAAAACAACTCATCAACTGAAATAAAAACATTTTTTTTAAATCTGTCCAAAAAAATTGGACGCAAAACGTAAAGTCATGAATGCATTAAAAAACAAAGTTCAGCTGATTGGCAATTTAGGAAACGCTCCTGAAATTAAGAACACAGAAAAAGGCAGAAAGCTGGCAAAGTTTTCCATCGCCACCAATGAAACCTATTACAATGCGAAGGGTGAAAAAGTGGTAGAGACGCAATGGCATAATGTCGTGGCCTGGGGAAAAATAGCTGATGTAGTAGAAAAGTATTTAACTAAAGGAATGGAAGTGGCTATAGAAGGCAAACTTATGAATAATAACTATACCGATAAGGACGGTATCAAAAGGTTTATTACACAAATCCAAGTCAACGAGTTCTTGTTGATAGGGCCAAAACCCACTGCTTAGGTTCGGGGCCACGGATTACATGGGTTTTCAGTTGTGGACAGAGTGGCGACAGGTTCTGAAAATCCCGGCAAATTTTGTAATTCGTGGCTTTTTTTTAACCGGGTTTACCTTTTTTCAATTTTCTATATTTTTTATTTGGCGAATTGTTTCGATCTTGGCTGAATTAAAGCATATTCTATCAATTGCCACAGGTGTTTTTTAAAATGGAAAATTCAAACTCATTAGATCGCAACGAAATTTTTGACCTCGCTTACCGCTTTGTTACTGAAACGAGTGAAAACATTTTCCTCACCGGAAAAGCCGGGACAGGAAAGACTACCTTCCTCAAATATTTGAAAGAAAACAGTTCTAAAAATATTATTGTGGCTGCTCCTACAGGTGTTGCAGCTATCAATGCGGGAGGAGTTACTCTGCACAGTTTGTTTCAATTACCCTTTAGCCCTTTTCTGCCTACAATGGCAGGCAGGAGCGATTTATTGGGCAAAATGAAATTTGTGAAAAGGCGCCAGGATCTTTTGCGCAAAATGGAACTACTGGTAATTGATGAAATCAGCATGGTTCGCTGCGATACGATGGATGCAATTGACACGATCTTACGATCAGTTCGCAGGAAACATGAACTGCCTTTTGGCGGCGTGCAATTATTGTGTATCGGTGATCTGTACCAATTGCCACCAGTAGCGAAGCGCGACGAGTGGAGCATTTTGCAGGAATACTATTCTTCGGAATTCTTTTTTGACAGTCTCGTTATAAAAGAGCAGATGCCAATTCTGATTGAACTAAATAAAATTTACAGGCAGAAAGAGGATTCCTTTGTTTATCTTCTGAACAAAGTGCGCAACAACCAAATGAATGCGGATGATTTTGAAGATCTGCATAGCCGGTTTTATCCTGCATTTCGTCCTGAACTGGAAGAAAAATACATTACCCTTACTTCTCACAATAACCAGGCAGACCTCATCAATGCACGTGAATTACATAAATTACCAGCCCGGTCATTTACCTACAGCGCGAGAATTGAAGATGATTTCCCCGAAAGTATGTATCCCGCGGAAGGTTCATTGGTTTTGAAAGAAGGCGCGCAAGTGATGTTCCTGAAAAACGACACAGAAAAAAGATACTTCAATGGCAAAATCGGGGTAATCAAAAGATTGGACCAGGATGAAATTATTGTTGACTGCGATGGATTTGAAATTTATGTGTCACCGGAAACCTGGGAAAATACCCGCTATAGTTTAGGCAGAAATGATGGAAAACTGGAGCAGGAAGTTTTGGGAACATTTACTCAATTCCCGTTACGCCTTGCATGGGCCATTACCATTCACAAAAGCCAGGGGCTTACGTTTGAAAAAGTAATGATAGATGCCGGAGCCGCTTTCAGCAGTGGCCAGGTGTATGTAGCATTGAGCCGCTGCACCAGTTTGGATGGTATTGTTTTATTATCCAAAATTCCTTCTTCTGCCATTTATAGTAATGAAAATGTAATCAATGGTCAGAAAACACTTGCGCCGAAAGGCTCGCTGGCAGAAAGATTTGAAGGTGCGAGGCAGGTTTTTACCCTACAATTGCTGGAAGAAATATTTTCTTTTGAAGAAATAAAAACGCTGGTGGAAGTTTTGGAATTTAGAATAAATGAGCAAAAAGAAAAACTAAGCAAAGAATCTCTGAAATGGATAAATGAGCTTAAAAGTTCGTTTACTGCTGACAGAATTGTTGGCTTAAATTTTACCAGGCATATCCGCGACTTCATGAAACAAGAACCAGTAGTTGAAAAAAACAAAGCTTTGCAA
Source organism: Hanamia caeni (assembly GCF_003721595.1). Lineage (GTDB taxonomy): Bacteria > Bacteroidota > Bacteroidia > Chitinophagales > Chitinophagaceae > Ginsengibacter > Ginsengibacter caeni. The sequence continues at coordinate 55,718 of NZ_RJJR01000008.1, read as the reverse complement.
AAAAGAATTAATGACGCAGCCAACCATTTCTCACCAAAATTTTTGGCGTTTCAGGATGCTATCCAAAACCATCCAATAATAACAGAGCACAGGGAAGCAGCGACTATTCTAAATGAGTATTTGAATCAATTATTACTGGCGCTGCATCTTCAAAATTATTATTTGCAATACTGCAAAGAACCATTTTCTGTAACTACATTTTTGCAGCATAAAATAAAATATGAATTGCCCCGGTTAAAAGTTTCCGCGTATGCAAGCGGCAAAAAACAATCTTCTTCGGATGTGCCTAATCCTGAATTGTTTGATAGCCTGAAGCGTTGGAGAGATTTGATAGTTGAAGAATCCGGGATGCCGATTTATTTGGTTGCCAATCAGAATGCCCTGAAAGAAATTGCCACTTACTTGCCTTTTACCAAAAAAGATTTGATGAATTTAAGCGGTTTTGGAAAAGCAAAAGCAGAAAAATATGGCGATGATATTTTAGATATGGTTCAGGATTATTGCAGCAGGAATAATTTAGAAAGTAATATGTCTTCAAAAGAAGGCAATCCAAAAAAGGAGCGTAAAGAAAAATCTTTGGAAGAAAGAACTCCTACAAATATTTTGAGTTTCAATTTGTATATAGAGGGAAAATCTATTGCAGAAATTGCCGCGGAAAGGAATCTTGCAACCACCACAATTGAAAGACATTTAGCTTCTTTTATTGCCAGTAAACAAATAAATATTGATGATTTGGTTTCTGCGGAAAAACAAAAGTTGATAAAAGAGGCGATAGCAATTAATGGCCGGTTAAGTACAAAAACTTTAAAAGAAAATTTGCCGGAAGATATTAGTTATGGAGAAATAAGAATGGTGATGGCGGCGGAGAAAAGTGATAACTGAGCGTGGAATTTTAATCGAAAACAGAAAATCTCATTTTTTGTTTACCCGCTGGTTGGCAGCTTTGTTTACTATATTTCTAAAACCAATTTGCTTATGCCGGATGTTCAAAATACCAATCTTTCCAAAATCATCAAACGGCTGGAATTAATAAAGAGCCCTTATTTCGTTGGAGGAAGAAGATGAAATTGTTATTGCATGTTTAACTTAGAACAACTCCTAACACATACAAAATTACGAACCTAAATTCTTATATTTGTTTTAAAAGTCAGCATCATGAAAACGCAGGAATTAAAAGAAAAACTGCATAATTATATTGAAACCGCTGAGGAAAAGAAACTTAAAGCAATTTACACAATGGTTGAAGAAGAAATAGAAGAAACAGATAATTGCTGGGAAGATGAAGTATTTATTGCCGAATTAGAACGGAGGGAGAAAGAGTATTTAAATGGTACTGCTAAAACTTATACTTTTAAAGAAACATTAGCTGGAGTAAATGAAGTGATTAAAAAAGTAAAAGCTGAAAAAATAATGCTTACTCTTAAGTTTCTTGAAGACGCGGGAATTGAATTTCAGGAAACTGTAGAATGGTATGAAACAAGAAGTCTGGATTAGGAGAAAGATTTCGTGATTTAGTAACTAAAAAGATTGAATCTATTATAGAACATCCGGAAAGATATCCAAAGAAAAAAAGTAATTTTAGACAAATAGCTTTGCGAACTTTTCCCTTTATAATCATTTATACATTTTATAAAAAGGAAGGAATAATTATTATCAATTCTATATTTCATACAAGTAGAAATCCGCGAAAAAAATACAGAAGGAAGTAACAATCTTTCTTAAATGGAAAGAGTTTCGATAAGCTTTATATTTACTCCAACAACTTGCTTATGCCGGATGTTCAAAATATAAATCTTTCCAAAATCATCAAACGGCAGGAACTAATAAAAGGCCTGATTTCATTGGAGGAAGAAGATGAAATTGATAGTTATTGGCGCTAGAAAATCTTGAATTATAAAAATTATATTTGTGGAATAATGAAAGATCAGATTCATCATACAATCAAATCAATGGTAAATTCCTTTTTGCCAAATGCCCAGGTGCTTTTGTTTGGCTCAAGGGCAAGAGGAGAATCTACTATAGACAGTGACTATGATCTTTTAGTCATTACACGCGAAACATACGCGCCACGCGTAAAAATGAATTGGGAAAGTAAGATCAGAAAAGCGCTGGTAAATGAATTAAACCTTCCTTTTGATGTCATTATTCAAAGTGAAAAGGAAGTGTCACAGAAAAAGAATTTATCAGGCCATATCGTTTACTATGCAATGAAAGAAGCGGTAGAAATATGAAAGACGATGAAAGAAATTATGTGGAACAATGGCTTGAAAAAGCAGCAAACGATTTGTTGGCGGCTCGACTAATTCTTGATCATCAACCAATCATTTTGGACATCTCCTGCTTTCATTGCCAGCAGGCAGTAGAAAAATATTTGAAAACATTTTTAATCTTTCATAAAAAGGATTTCCCCAAAACACACAATATTGATCTGTTGTTAAAAAACTGCTCAACAATTAATGATCGTTTTAAAGAAGTTGATGTGAAAAACCTTGAAGATTTTGCAGTGAGGGGAAGATATCCGCATGATTTTTTATTACCCTCAGTAGAAGAAGCAGAAGAATTTTATCAGATTACTTTAGAAATAAAGGAATTGGTTATAATGGAAATAAAAGGCAGAAGTTAAAAATAAGAAACCGCCTTTTTTGTTTCTTTACTGGTTGTCATTAAATTTACTAAAACGAATTGCTTATGCCGGATGTTCAAAAAATGAAGTTTTCCAAAATTATAAAACGGCTGGAATTAATCAGGAGTTTGATTTCATTAGAGGAAGAAGATGAAATTGATACTCATGTTTTAAATTAGAACAGCTTGGGATAACGGAAGAATTAGAAACAATTATTCTTTCTTTAAAAGATAAATCAGTCTGGTCAACTGGAAAAAATTTGGTTAGTTCGTTGCTATATTTTGCCCCCAAATTTGATATACTTGATGAAAGGATGCCTGTACCTTTACAAAAATAAATAGATGCAAGCAGAAATTATCAAAAAGCTAAATCTTACAAGGGCAAACTTTTGTTTAGAAGAACCTTATCAATACTTAACTTTATATCATTATAAGAAAGATGTTTTTATAGCAGAACTTAATCTGAGTGATGGTGTAGCAACCTTGAATCTTATATATAGAACAGGTGCTAAGGATTATTATTCTGTTCTTCCGAGTGATTTATTTTTAAGTTTACCAAATTCCGAAATTGACCGTGGTTTAAACAGAAATAATCAAATACCTGATAATCACATCAACACTAAGGAAGAGGTTATGTAGATTAGTAAATCAAAAAAACAATCGAATGTTTCTTTTTTTTACACAAGTTCGTTCTTACTTAATTTCAAACTGCCTTTTGCATTTTAAAACCAACTAATTATGCCTGAAACTAACAACAGCAATATTGATGTTATAAAAGGTCTAACTTATCAAGAATATACTAACGGAGTTCAATATGATAAAACGCTACAATTCCACTTTGATACATCGTTCACTGCTGAACGAAAATTCTTAAAAGGATTTGGGAAAACAGCTTTCTATTTTTTTATGTTCGGATATATGTACGGTCCTTTAATATTAATTCCCATCATAGCTTATAAAGATCACAACTGGTATTTACTTTTTGGAATTTTATTTTCATATTGGGGGACATATATCGCGTTTTCAAAAAAAAATGGAATATTGATTATACCAATAATTCTCTTATGTTGGTTCTGGTTTAATCATGGATTTCACCTTAACGATTATGGTATTTTTTTCTGCTTGAGTTTTATTTTCGGTCATATTTTTTGTGGAATTGCAATTCAAACAGAAACTGAGTTTGCAAAGCTTGAGATTATGAAAGATCCTTCATTGTTCGATAAATTATCAAAAGAAGAAATTATTTATTTTTTGAAAAAGAATTCAGAAGAAAAAGTAAGTATTAGTTCGGAAGCATTTATGTTAATGGCGCAGAAAAAATTTGAGAACCGTGATTTTGAAAACGCGATAGCCGATTTTAGTAAAGCTATAGAACTTTCACCACATAACAGATTGGCTTATATAAGTCGGGGTATAGCAAAGGGCGAGATAAAAGATAAGGACGGAGCTTTGGATGATTTTCAAAAAGCAATCGAATTACCACCTCAAAATGGTGATGCATATTTTAGCCGGGGCGTATTTTATTATCAAGATGGAAATATGACTAATGCGAAATCTGATTTGCAAAAAGCCCGGGACTTAGGTTCCAAATTGGCAGGAGAGTATATTAAGGATTTAGATTTAAAATAAATAAATGAATTCGGGACGAAGAATCAACACGAAATTAAAATATTAAAATTAATGACTTTAACCTCTCAACAACAATTGAAGTATTTGAATGAGGAAATTCCATATCGGTTAAATTCGTTAATGGCATGGGACCTTTACTTTTCCAGAAGACGTGCGAAAACTTATGAGCAAGAAAGCGAGAATAAAAAATGCTATTGGGAAAGTGAATTTTTGCAACCTGCCTTTGAAATCTCTATTGTATTTGCAAGAAGTCTGATTCATTTTATGGGACTTGGGTTGAAGGAAAATAAACTCGTCAATTTTTATAGTAACAAAGAAGACGATGTTCAAATATGGGATGTAATTCCTGGGAAACAAGCATATCCTCTGAGTATATTGAACTCAATTGAAAAGCAAAATTTGTGTAACATTCTAAAAATAGCGAATAAATCTTCTGCTCATTTGACCTTAAATTTTGCAACAGACGAAGAGTTTGCCAGTTTAATTCCGGGAAGGAGATTGGTTTTTAGGATGGTGACTGAATATGTTGACAACTTAAATAAATCATGTTTAGGGTGGATAGAATAAAAAGCTTTAAAGCATAAATATGAAAAATGATACAACTCTAATTATTCTAAAAGTCATCCTCTCAATCCTATTTCTACTTTGCCTTTTAAAAATGCCGTATGGTTATTACCAGGCTGCTCGTTTTGCCGGAATGTTAGGTTTTGCATTATTAGCTTATTTCGATTATCAAAAAAATAAAACATTAAATTCGAACGTAATTATTTATCTCGCGTTAGCGTTATTATTTCAGCCCTTTATAAAAGTTGCTTTGGGTAGAACAATCTGGAATATAGTTGATGTAGTTGTAAGTGTAGGATTAATGACTTCATTTTTTTGGAAATCACAAAAAACAGTAAAGACTAAAAGTTCACCTTAACTTTCCCCTTTTTTATTCCAATCATTTCCCCTACTTTTGCACTCCCAAAAAAGTTCTTTATAGAAATCATTGAATGGGAGTTTTGAAAACTTGCCGAAGATGTCAAACTGCGCTTGTAGAAGTTGTCATTCTGAGCTTGTCGAAGAACGTTAACACCAAAAAAATTAAAAAATGGCAAAAGAAATCACAGCCTATGTCAAGCTCCAATGCAAAGGAGGACAGGCTAATCCGGCACCGCCAATCGGCCCGGCGCTCGGTTCAAAAGGTATCAATATCATGGAGTTCTGCAAACAATTTAACGCACGAACCCAGGATAAACAAGGAAAAGTTCTTCCCGTTCTCATTACAGTTTATGGCGACAAATCATTTGATTTTATCATCAAGACGCCGCCCGCTGCTGTTCAGCTTCTGGACGCTGCTAAAGTAAAAAATGGCAGTAAAGAACCCAACAGAAATAAAGTAGGCAAAGTTTCGTGGAACCAGGTAGAAGAAATCGCCAAAGATAAAATGGCTGATTTAAATGCTTTCACGCTGGACAGCGCTATGAAAATGGTTGCCGGCACCGCCCGCAGTATGGGACTTACCGTAGAAGGAACAGCGCCCTGGGAAAAATAAATTGTAAACAATCCTGTTTCGATAAGTCTCGGGATCAGGAAAACTTTTGAAAAAATGATTACTAAAAAAAGAAAAATTGCCAACGCAAAAGTGGATGCCGACAAAGCCTACTCTTTGAAAGAAGCATCCTCACTGGTAAAAGAAATAAATACTACCAAATTTGATAGTTCTGTGGATCTCCATATTCGTCTGGGTGTGGATCCTAAAAAGGCCGACCAGGCAGTTCGTGGTACGGTTTCTCTTCCTCACGGAACAGGTAAAACAAAAAAAGTATTAGTACTGTGCACTCCCGACAAAGAAGAAGCTGCCAAAGCCGCCGGAGCTGATTTTGTTGGCCTTGATGAATTCATTTCTAAAATTGAAGGCGGCTGGACTGACGTGGATGTAATAATTGCTACCCCATCAGTAATGCCCAAGATTGGCCGGTTGGGTAAAGTATTAGGACCAAGAAACCTGATGCCAAATCCCAAAACAGGAACAGTTACCAACGACGTAGCCGCCGCGGTAAATGATGTAAAGGGCGGAAAAATTGCTTTTAAGGTGGATAAAGTTGGAATTGTTCATGCCTCCATCGGAAGAGTAAGCTTTCCCCCGGAAAAAATTGCTGCTAACAGCCAGGAATTGATTAATGCCATCATCAGGTTAAAGCCTGCTACCTCAAAGGGCGTTTACTTAAAAGGTCTCAGCATGGCCAGCACGATGAGCCCCGGCATTATGATAGATACAAAATCAGTGCAGAACTAAATAAATTATTTGCTTCGGTAGTCCCATAATCAAGAAGCACAAATCAATCAACATGAACAAAGAACAAAAACAAGAAGTAATAGAAACACTGAAAAACAAGTTTTCTCAGTATTCTAATTTCTATATTACAGATACCGAAAGCCTTTCCGTAGCCCAGATAACTAATCTGCGCCGCCATTGTTTTGACAAACAGGTCGAAATGAAAGTAGCTAAAAACACCTTGATCAAAAAAGCATTAGAAAGCCTTGACAATGAAAAATATTCGGGCGTTTATGATTCTCTGCACCAGGTAACCGCTTTGATGTTCAGCGAAAGTCCTAAAGATCCTGCTGTGATAATCAGCAGCTTTCGTAAAGCACAAAACGGCGAAAAGCCGGAATTAAAAGCGGCTTTTCTGAATGGCGACATATTTATCGGCGATAATCAGTTAATTACCCTTACGAAAATTAAGACCAAAAATGAATTGATTGGAGAAGTAATTGGGTTGTTAATGTCGCCTATTCAAAGAGTAATTGGCGCTTTACAAAACAAGCCTGAAACGGCTGAGAAAAATTCTTCTTCTGAAGCAGGAGCCGCGCCAAAAGCGCCAGCAGCAACAGCTACAGAGGCAACTCCGGTTGAAAAGGCAGAAGCAAAGACAGAAGAAAAGCCAGAGGCTAAGGCAGAAACTGCTACAGAACCGAAGGCAGAAGTGCCCGAAGAGCCTAAGGCAGAATCGTCAAAAGCAGACGAAGCAAAGCCGGATTCTGATAACACAGAAAAGACTCCGGAAGCGTAATGTATTTCATTAGCACATTGGCTAATTAGCAAAATCAGCTCATTATCCAAATGCTCATTAAATAAATAACAATTTTTTTAAAACCCTCCACCGGATCAATATTTGAAAAGAAGGTGGAAAAAATTTAACTCACAAATCATGGCAGACGTAAAATCATTAGCCGAAAGTTTAGTAGGCTTAACCGTTAAAGAAGTTCAGGAATTAGCTGAATTTTTGAAATCAGAATATGGCATTGAACCGGCAGCGGCAACAGTAGTTGCCAGCGCTGATGGTGGCGGAGCCGCTGCAGCAGCAGAAGAAAAAACATCTTTTGATGTAATTCTGAAAGCGCCGGGGGCTAACAAACTTGGCATTGTAAAAATCGTGAAAGAGCTTACTGGCTTAGGCTTGAAAGAGGCAAAAGAATTAGTGGATACAGCTCCCAAACCGATTAAGGAAGGAGTGGACAAAGCAACTTCAGAAGATATTAAAACCCGGCTTACAGAAGCTGGCGCTGAAGTGGAAGTTGTGTAAGACTTTACAAATTCATAAAATGAGCCGGGGTTTCCCGGCTTTTTTGTTTTTAGCCGAAACCCAACTAAGCTATGGTATAAAAAAGTTATTATTCTTTTAAACGTTTTGTTTTTAGATGAGAATAATTCTCCAGTTCCGGCATTGTATATTTACACTGCAATGAATGCCACATCAAACCTTATTGCCCATTTTGATCTCGATTCATTTTTTGTTTCAGTAGAGATATTGAAAAATCCTTCTTTAAAAGGGAAGGCTGTAATTGTAGGCGGGCAAAATGAACGCGGCATTGTAACCACCTGCACTTATGAAGCACGGCAATTTGGCGTTCATTCTGCTATGCCGATGAAAACGGCGATGCGCCTTTGTCCACATGCAATTGTAATTCCGGGCACTTATAGCGAATATGTAAAATATTCCAATTGGGTAACAGATATTATTGCCTCCAAAGCGCCCCAGTTTGAAAAAGCTTCCATCGATGAATTTTATGTTGATCTGCACGGGATGGAACGGTTTTTTGATCCTTTACAGTGGACTATTGATTTGCGCAAATTGATAATGCACGAAACAGATCTGCCAATTTCTTTCGGGATTGGTAAAAATAAAATGATCGCTAAAATGGCTACCAACGAAGCAAAGCCAAACGGATTTTTGCAGGTGCCTTCGGGAAAAGAAAAAGAATTTTTAGCACCCATGCCAGTCGGCAAAATACCCGGCGTGGGCGATCAATCCAATAAAATTCTGGAATATCATAATATCAAACTCATAAGGGATATTCAAAATAGCTCAATTGAAAAAATTGAAGAATTATTGGGGAAATGGGGCCGCGATTTATGGGAAAAAGCACAGGGAACGCACACTTCGGTGATTCATCCATACCGGAAGTCAAAATCTATTTCCAAAGAAAACACGTACATGGAAAACGTGACAAATGTTGATTTTCTGATGGCTGAAATCGTTAGGATGACTGAAATTATTTGCTTCAAATTAAGGCAGGAAGCCAAAACGGCTGCCTGCGTTACCATAAAAATCAGGTACCCGGATTTTGAAACTTCATCTCAGCAAACTACCATTCCCTATACATCAAATGACGATGATATCATCCCTGTAGCAAAAACTCTTTTTTATAAATTATATAAGAAAAACAAGCCGGTGCGCCTTTTGGGAGTAAAGCTTAGTGATTTTACTGATCAATATTTCCAAACAAACCTTTTCGCAGACAATGAAAGAAAGAAAACCTTATATAAAGCAGTCGATGAATTAAAAAATCGTTTCGGAAGAAGCAGCGTGGTAAGGGCTTCAGGAAAATAAATTGGTGGATGGTGATTGGTGAATAGCAATCTTATCTATTTGTCCGTTTACTGTATTATTCATTTTCACATTTTCACATTTTCACATTTGCCAATTATTCATTCATCATATCATAAATCGTCTTTTTTTCAAGAACTTTTAAAGTGGCATCGCGCGCTATGAGCATCATTTTTCGCGTGCCGCAGGTATCTTCATCGCAATCATCACATTTTTTATAAAAGTTAAGGCTAACACAGGGAAGCAATGCGATAGGGCCATTTACAATTCTTATCACCTTAGCCAGGTTTAATTCCTTAGGCGAAACTTTTAGCGAATATCCTCCTCCCTTTCCTTTTTTACTTTCCAGCATATCGGCCTTTTTCAAATCGTTCAAAATTTGCTCAAGGAATTTTAACGGGATTTTTTGTTGAATAGAAATAGCGGAAATTCTCACCGGTTCCTTTCCATAGTTCTCTGCAAGATGAACAAGAGCGCGGAATGCATATTGTGTTTTTTTTGAAAGCATCAGGTGAAGATATTTAAAGAAAATTAGCGAAAAATGATTAAATACAAATTTAAAAATTAAAGTCTATAATTTTAGTAGGATAAACTTATATTTGCAAATATTTAAAAACAAAAAATAAATTATCATGAGTTTACAATTAGGGGACACCGCTCCTGATTTCACAGCGGAAACAACAGAAGGCAAAATCAATTTCTACGATTTTCTCGGAGATGGATGGGGAGTGCTTTTCTCTCACCCTGCCGATTTTACACCAGTTTGTACTACCGAGTTGGGCAAAATGGCATCGTTGCAAAAGGAATTTGAAAAACGTAATACAAAAATACTTGCAGTGAGTGTTGATCCTTTAGACAAGCATTTTGGATGGCAAAAGGATATTAATGAAACGCAGAAAGTACATGTTGAATTTCCAATTGTAGCAGATGAAGATAGAAAAGTTGCCAACTTATATGGAATGTTACATCCAAACGTTTCATCAACTTTTACCGTGCGTTCGTTATTTGTAATTGGTGATGATAAAAAAATTAAATTGATAATTACTTACCCTCCTTCTACAGGAAGAAATTTTGCTGAAGTTTTGCGCGTAATTGATTCGCTTCAGCTTACAGCCAAGCACAATGTTTCTACTCCGGCTGATTGGCTTAATGTGGAAGATGTAATTATTCCTGCTGCGCTTAGCCTGGAAGATGCCAATAAAAAGTTTCCTAAAGGAATCAGGGAAGTAAATTCTTATCTGCGTTATACACCACAACCTGAATTATAATATTTAATTTAGCCTTATGATGAATTGGATACAGCGTTTGAATGCTGTATCCTTTTTTGTGTTTCCGGAAAGCTGGTTACCTGTTGGGGCGAAATATTATTACGATGAAGGTTTGTTTTTCCTCAATTGTTGCAGCAGCGCCTTCATATCTTTTGGCAAAGGCGCTTCAAGCAGAAAATCTTCGTTATCATAATTTTTAAAATGCAACCGGTGCGAATGAAGTCCCAGGCGGCTGATGATGGGCCGTTCTTCCAAATCGCCGTGGCTCAATTTGTATTTCTTTTTAAAAGAAGAAAGTAAAACGGGTTTATCATTTCCATAAATTGGGTCACAGATGATGGGGTGCCCTAAGGTTTTTGTATGCAAACGTATTTGATGGGTTCTTCCGGTCTGTATTTCAAATTCAACCAAAGAATAAATACCATAATCTTCCACCACCTTATAATTGGTTAGCGAAGGTTTCCCTTTTCGGTTCACTATCATCTGGCCTTTCTTTACAGGATGTTCAGCAATTGGTTCATTGATAGAGCCTGCAATTTGGGGCATACTTCCGCTAACAATTCCGAGGTATTTTTTTTCAATCTTCCTGCGTTCAAATAGTTGGGAAAGATATTTATGAGCGGTGTCATTTTTTGCAAAAAGAATTAAGCCGCTGGTATCTTTGTCGAGACGATGGACAATAAAAATTTTGCCATACTTCCGGGTTAAAATTTTATAAAGGGAAACTTGTGTATCATCATGCCTGTCAGGAATGGTGAGCATTCCTGGTTCTTTATTTACGGCAATGAAATCATCGTTTTCAAAAATTATCGAAAGGCCTTTCACGGTTACTGATTTAGGGTCTGTTTGTTTCTGGCTTATTTCGCCTTTGCATTTTTTGCGGATTCATATATTTTAATAAGCGGATTTCTTTTTCGCCGAGATATCGCCACTTGCCCCGCTCCACATTTTTCTTCGTAAGATTGGCATACATAACTCTGTCTAACGCCTTAACATCATAGCCCAGTGATTCGAATATCCGCCGTACGATCCGGTTTCTGCCGCTATGCAGCTCTATCCCGATAATTGATTTATCTCTTGCATCTGGATATGCGAGTGCATCAGCGTGAATTTCTCCGTCTTCCAGTTTGAAACCATTTAAGATTTTTTCAAAATCTGTTTTAGTTAACGGCTTGTCCAATTTTACCTCATATACCTTCTTGATATTAAAGCTGGGATGAGTAAGCATTTGAGTTAATTCGCCGTCATTGGTCAGCAGTAAAACCCCGGAAGTGTTTCTATCTAACCGTCCTACGGGATAAATACGCTGGTCAGTTGCACTTTTGGTAAGTTGTAAAACAGTTTTTCTATTCTGCGGATCATCTGTTGTGGTGATATAATCTTTTGGTTTGTTCAGTAAAATATAAACCAGGTTTTTGGTAACAAATAATTTTTTTCCATTGTAAACCACATCATCCTTTTCATTTACTTTAAATGCCGGCTGCGTAACTATTTTTTTATTTACCGTAACCTTCCCGTCAATAATTAGCTGAACGGCATCCCGCCTTGAAGTGACGCCGCAATGGGCAAGAAATTTATTCAAAGGCATCTCTGCATGTGCTGAATTCTTTTTTTCTGCGTCGCCAGTAGAAGCACTTTTATTGATGATTTCTGTTTTCTCCCGGGGATATTTCTGCCTTTTATTATTTTTTGCTGAAACCGGTTTTTGTTCAAAGCCTCTTGTTCGCGCGGCACGTTTTTCTTCAAAATGTTTTTCAATTGCTGCTGCTCTTTGCTTTTTAGCTTTTTTCTTATCCTGCTTATGCTTTTCTTTTACAGCAGCGTTATTTTTTGGATTGATAAATTTTTGGAAAGGTTGCTGACTCATTTGAGAATAGATTTACTGTTTTTGCAACAGGATGATTCAGCAAATTTAGTTGAAAAAAGCTGCCCGTAGCCAGCAGAGGCAAGGCTTGTCGGAAAAAGACGTCATTTCAAATTGAATTTGCGTTTATTTGCAATAATTTTTTTTAATTACGCAATTTTCTGAAGATATTAAACAATTTCTATCTATCTAAATAAGTAGTGAATTATGAAATGTTTAAATCAGAATCGAAAAATGCCTAATTTTATATGCGTCTTCATGCATATTTATAGTTTTAACATTTTTGAAAATGGCTTATTCTCGGCATAGCAAATAGCAGAAAATGGTGACAACTTTTTTAAACGCAACAATATATACCGGAAAAGAGAAAATAGAAGGAAGGGCGCTCGTAATCGAAAATGATATAATAAAAGGGATTACAGCAAAGGATAAAATTCCGGAAAATTCTAAATTAATTGATTGTACAGGTTGTATTATTTCACCCGGCTTAATTGATATCCAGATATATGGAGCAGGAGGGTTTTTATTTTCTAACTCGCCTTCGGCCCCCGCTTTAAAATCCATGACCGAAAGCCTGCTTAGTGTCGGCACTACAGGCTTTTATGTTACCCTTGCTACTAATTCAATGCAGATTTTTCATGAAGCCATTAAAGTGGTAAATGAAAATCCCCATCCCGCTGTGTTGGGCTTGCATTTTGAAGGCCCTTATCTCAATCCTGTAAAACGCGGTGCGCACATTCCTGAATATATTAAACGCGCGGAAAGAAAAGAAGTAGAAGAATTATTAGAAGCAGCTGATGGTGCGCTAAAGATAATGACACTCGCACCCGAAATGGTAGATGAAGAAATTATAAAATTGCTGCTTGAAAATGGTGTAGTCGTTTCTGCAGGCCACAGCAATGCAACATTTGAAGAAGCCGTTAAAGGTTATGCCAGCGGTATTACTACCACAACACATTTGTTTAACGCAATGTCGTCTATGCATCACCGTGATACAGGATTGCCTGGTGCGATTTACCTTTCTAAAAATGCGTATGCAAGCATTATTGCCGACGGAATTCATGTGGATTTTAATGCGCTCAAAATCAGTAAGAAAATAATGGGAGATAGATTGTTCCTCATTACTGATGCCGTGGTGCCGGTTGCTGAAGGGCCATACCAACACGTAGAAAAAAAGGACCGTTTTACCCTTCCCGACGGAACTTTGTCAGGTTCTAAATTAACGTTGCTAAAGGCCGTTGAGAATTGTGTGGAGCATGCTGAAATTCCTTTGGATGAGGCGTTGCGCATGGCTTCTACCTATCCTGCCCAAGTGATGAGGCTTTTAGACAGAGGTAAAATTGAACCCGGGCATAAGGCAAACCTGACTATCTTTTCAGAAGATTTTCAACCAAAATATACAGTGCTAAATGGCGAAGTAATTTCTACTTATTAAAAGAAAATAAAAGCTCTTAGTTGAGGTTTAACGGGTCAACGAACAAATAATACAGATTTTTATTTTACAATTTGCAAGTCATAAATAATGCCTGAATTATGATTAAAAAACTTTTTTACAATCGATTTTCTTTTATAAAAATTATTTTACTTTTTTTATGCATTGGATTTATTTTTTCTTTTTCAGCTAAGCAAAATTCAAATCAATGGATAAGGATTAATCAATTGGGATACACGCCCAATGGGATTAAGGTGGCAGTTTGGTGCAGTAAAGATGATTCACCGATTAAAACTTTTGAGCTTATTGATTCTGCTTCCGGAAACAGTGTATATAAAGACGAGGCAGGAAAATCTTTTGGCGCTTATGGGCCTTTTACCAATACTTACCGTCTTAATTTTTCTTCTTTTAATAAACCTGGAAAATATTTTCTAAAAGCGGGAAATGCCGTTTCGCCGGCTTTTAAAATTAATGCAGATGTTTACAAAGGAACCGCCGATTTCTGTCTTTTTTATTTGCGCCAGCAGCGAAGCGGCTTCAATCCTTTTTTGAAAGATTCCTGTCATACACATGATGGCTACACGATGTATGGCCCAATGCCCGACAGCACTTACATCAATGTAGTGGGTGGCTGGCACGATGCTTCTGACTATCTGCAATATTCAACCACTTCTGCCAACGCAACCTATCATTTGCTGGCCGCATACCGCGATTTCCCCGATGTATTTACTGACAAAAAAGAAGCGAATGGATTGGACGGGAAAAATGGAATCGCGGATGTGTTGGATGAAGCAAAATGGGGATTAGATTGGTTATTGAAAATGCACCCGAAACCGGATTGGATGTTCAACCAGCTTGGCGATGACCGCGACCACCAGGGCATGCGCATCCCGAAAGAAGATTCTTTTTATGGCAAAGGCTATGAGCGTCCGGTCTATTTTATAAACGGGTTGCCGCAGCAGAGAGGTAAATTTATGAATCACACAACTGGCACAAGTTCTACGGCGGCAAAGTTTGGAAGCGCCTTTTCTTTGGGCGCGGTTTTATTTGATAAAACCAATCCGGGTTATGCAAAAAACTTAATCAATCATGCGTATTCTGCTATCAATTATGCACTGATAAAACCGGGCGTTACGCAAACTGTTTCTGTTGTGTCGCCTTACATTTATGCAGAAGATAACTGGACCGATGATATGGAACTGGGCTTTGCATCGCTCTCTAATTCGCAGAAATATTTTAAAAATAAAAAGTTCAAAAACCTGCTGGATTCTTCCTTTAAATACTCGCAGGATGAAAAAGTTACTCCTTGGTTTTATCGTGATACCGCCAACCATTACCAATATTATCCTTTCATAAATCTCGGCCATTACGAGCTTGCAAAGCAATTGAAAGGAAGTAAAAAAGATTCGATTGTCAGTTACTATAAACAGGGGATTGAAGATGTGTGGAAGCGCGCAAAGGAAAACGCATTTTATCGCGGTGTGCCGTTTATCTGGTGCAGCAATAATCTCACCACTTCTTTTGCTATCCAATGTTTGTGGTATCAAAAACTTAGTGGCGACAATAGTTTTAGCGAATTGGCACAGGCAAATATTGACTGGCTATTCGGCTGCAATCCGTGGGGAACAAGCATGGTTTATGGATTGCCTTCGTGGGGCGATACGCCTGCGGATCCACATTCTGCGTTTACACATATCGGCCATTATCCGATTTATGGTGGATTGGTGGATGGCCCGGTTTATACAGCTATCTATAAAAATCTGATTGGCATTTCATTGCATGAGCCTGATGAATATGCAGCTTTTCAAAGTGACCTCGCCGTTTATCATGACGACTACGGCGATTATAGCAGCAACGAACCAACTATGGATGGAACTGCTTCTTTGGTTTATTTATTAGCTGCCAGGGAAGCCGAGGCTAAAGAGCTTTCAAAAAAAAAAATAAAATAATTTCTTACGGCGGCATTATCCGCGGCGATACTACTTTAAAAAAGATAGCGTTGGTTTTTACCGGAGATAGTTTCGGAGACGGCGGAAAGTTTATCGTAAAAACTTTAAAGAAAGAAAATATACATGGCTCTTTTTTTCTAACCGGAAATTTTTACAGGAACAAAAGTTTTAAAAAGACAATTAAGCAATTGATTAAAAACGGGAACTACATGGGCTCTCATTCTGATAAGCATATCCTGTATTGCGATTGGGTAAAAAGAGATAGCCTATTAGTAACACAAAAACAATTTACTGACGATTTAAATAATGCTTACAAAGAATTGGCAAAATGGGGAATTGAAAAAAAACAGGCGCACTACTACTTACCCGCATTTGAATGGTACAACGATTCTGTTTCCGCATGGACACAGAATTTGGGATTGCAACTCGTTAATTTTACGCCGGGCACTTACAGCAATGCAGATTATACATTTCCCGAAATGGGAAAAAGATATTTTAGCAGCACGGCGATAATGGATTCTATTTTGCAATATGAAAAAGAATCAACCAATGGGTTAAATGGATTTATCCTGCTCGTTCATATCGGTACTGATCCAAAAAGGACGGATAAATTTTATTTCAAACTGCCGGAATTGATAACTGAATTAAAATCGAAGGGATATGGTTTTGTGAAAATTGATGAATTATTGTGAAATATTTTTTTTATTGATTGTGCAAATTTCGAATGAGAACAGGTCAACACCCGGAGTAAAAATTTAAAAGTAAATTTGTTTCAAACCTAATAATTGATGCAAACTCTAAAAACATTAGATAAAGAAATTACGCGGTATTTAGGCCAGTTAACTGTGCCGCAAAAAGAAGCTGTGCTAAATGTGATAAAGACTTTTGCCCGTGAAGAACCGTGGTGGGATGATGACGTCTATGTTGCTGAAATGAATAGCCGTTTTTCAGAAATGGAAAGTGGCGAGGTAAAAGGTATCACGCTTGAAGAAATGGAAGCAGGATCAAGGCGGGCATACAGAAAATAAGCCAAATTTCTAATCAGCAGATAAAAGATAGTTTGGGAATAAAGATGATCGCAAACAAAAATGGCTTAACGTAGCAAGAGACCTTTACAAAAAAGCATGGAGGTTAGATAAAAATGAACCCACCATTATGTGAGCGAAGAGCAATTTGAAATAATCTTTTAAAAGAATTTTTATTTGCCTCCGCAAATCCTGTATTGAAGTCCTAACTTGAAATATTCATTTCTATATTGATGGCTGCTGTTATAGCCGTCTTTTAAAATGATTGTTTTATCCAGGCTATAATAATACCCTGCTGAAAAAAGAAACGAGCCTTTTTCAAAATTAGTTTCTAAGATAAAGCGCGGATCAATTTTTTTAATTTCCAGTTTCTTTTGAAATGCAGCCCTGGCAATCATTGGAGAAGCATTGTATTGGTCTACTGTAGCAGCATACAAGGTGTTATTATAACCAAAACTTTCTTTTTCTTCTTTGATTTTTACTTTATTTAATCTCGAAAGTTGCAGGCCGCTTCCCACAGACCAATTTTTATTTATTGAATAGTGAAGCGTTACCGGCAGGTCAAAATAGGAAGCTTTTACGATGCTGGTAGTTTTTATATTGTAGTATACATCAGGGCTTAGATTCGAAACAAGCTCTTTCTCTTTAGTACTTACTTCTTTTCCACTGATGGTTGAAAATGCTGATAAACCCGTATGAACGCTAAATTTTTGCCACAGCGGAATCACCACCGTTACCGAAGGATGCACGTTCCAGTTTTTCAAATTAAATGATTGCGGAATATCATGTGTGGCAGGTGATATATTAATCCCTGCGCCCGCAAATACTTTCACTTTTTTTGCTGCCGGTTTTTCCGTTCTTTTCTGGACAGGTAGTGTTTTTTCTATTTCACTTGTTGGATCAATAATGTTGTCGCATGGTTGCATTTTAACCGGTTCAGGCTTTTCCATTGTAAACTTTTCAAGGAAATATCTTTTTTCATTTTGAAGCGCTTCGGAAATTTGCTTTTCCTGGAATTTTAAATATTCACCATTGATTTTTTGATGCAACCGGAATTTTTGCTGAACGCTTAGCGGTGTCGCCTTTTTGCGTTCATAAGAAATTGCATTGCTATTGCTTTGAACCGGTTCATACTTTTTTTGTGATGAAGATGAATTTTGTAATGAAGATGAATAATTTGTTTGCAGGCGTATGTTTAAAAGTGTGTTATGATTCAGTTTGTAAGGAATATAAATAATAAAAAATAAAACCAGGCAGGCGGCAAGTGATAAAAAAAATATTCTTTTTTTTGAGGTGGAACTGGGAACTATATCAGAAGTGAGGCCATGCTGACGCAAGGTTTCGTGCATTTGCTTCCAGCCTTCTTCGGCCAGCTTTTGCATTTCGTCAATATGTTTTTTATTGTTTTCCATTTTAAAAAATTTTATGAGCCTGCTGCTTCAGATTTTTTCTTGCTTCAGACACATGCCATCTTGAAGTACTTTCTGCTATATTCAGTATTTCAGCAATTTCCCTGTGAGAGTATCCTTTAAAAACGTGCATTGAAAATACCTGCTGCGTTACCGGCGGCATCTTTTTTATTAAAAACAACACTTCTTCTTCAATATGTCTCGTTGGCTTTTCGCTCAAAGCGTTATGCAGCGGCTCCTCATTTTCGAGCTGCAAAAAATTACTTTTATTTTTTGCAGAGCGTGCATAATCAATAGCCGTATTGGTTACTATTTTTTTTGCCCAGCCTTCAAAATTCCCTTTGTTGGTATCGAAAGAATTGATATTCATGAATATTTTCAAAAAACCTTCATTAACAAGGCTGATGATGGTTTGCTGGTTTTCAGAATAGCTTTTGCATATCGAATACATCAGGGCAAAATAATGCTTGTATAGCCTTTCCTGGGCTATGGAGTTGTTCGTTTTACAGGCAGAAATTATATCGTTTAATTCATGTTGCCGCAAGGAAAAAGCAAATTTTGCAAAGGTTATATTTTGATCGGTGTAAAATAACGCCGGAATGTCAAATTTGTCTTAACATTTTCGTTCCGGCGTTATCCCGGAGGTTACCTATTTTAATGTAATCTTTTTCAGCCAATGTTCTGTAGGAGACACGCTGTCTTTAAATGTTGCCACAATTAAAGTATCGTTTAGCTTTTCCAATTTCCATGCAAAAGTTCTTGTTCCTTTTAACAGCAAGCTATCATTGTCAGAAGAAATTGCCCAAATTCCCTTGTCGTAAGGCACGGCTGACGAGTCACAACCATTTTTTGAACGGTCCGCAAATTGAAATTGTCCATAATAATCAAAAGCCAGCAAGGCGCTGTCTGCGCAGGATTGAATGATGGAGCTGTCTTTAGTTGGGTCGCTCGTAAAAGGAACGGTCAGTGTTTGCAATTGCCATACTCTGCCGGTAAGCGCCTTTTGAGCGGGCGTAAGTGATGGCCCGTTATCTGTTTTCTTGCAAGCTGCAAAAACAAATGCACACACAATAGCTAAGGAAAGGATTGATTTTTTACTTTTCATTTATAGTTTTTTAGTGAATTATTTAATTAGTATTCCAGCCCGCGCGGTTGCTGTTATATCTAATACGATAATTAAATAGAAAACGTTGGGCGATTTAAAAAAAACTTTTTCTAAGGGAAAACGAACGCAGTAAATAAAGAAATAATGGAGATTTTTATTTTATGCAAAAACGAATGGGATGAATTTATATCACCTGCATATTTTTTTTATAAGGTTTCAGATGTTTATCGTTAGGGTCTAATTCGGTAACCAGGTAGTCAATATTGTGAACGGGGCAAAGCTTCATTTTAAAAATAGAATTCAATTTTTCTGATATGGTAATCACCGCAAGTTTGGATGCTGATTTTATCATTGCCTTTTTAACCTGCGTCACATTCCATTCTGATTCTGAAAGGCCTTCTTTGGAATCAAGCCCGTGAGCACCTAAAAAACAAAGGTCTACCCTGATATCCGCAAGTTCGCTGATAGGCCTTTCTCCAATATTTATCTGAGACGTATAATCAATTTTGCCTCCGATAACGATAACGTTCAAACCGGGATGGGCGGCCAATTCCAGAGCCATTAACGGGCTTACGGTAAAAAATGTGCCCTCCATCGTATCAGGAATCATTCTTACCATTTCCAACATTGTTGTGCCCGCTTCTATCAGCAATGTCATACCTGGTTGAATCAGTTTCACCGCTTTTTTTGCAATCTCTTTTTTCGCCTCCACGGCGTATGATAAATTTTGTTGAATAGGATAATGATACGATTTGGATAAGGCACCTCCATGAACCTTTATAATTTCACCTGCCTCAGCCAGCTCGGTAAGGTCTCTGCGCACTGTATCTTCTGAAACATTCAATTTTACGCTTAACTCGGAGGATAGTACTTTGTTGTGCAGGTTAATTTGCTTGATGATAAAAGATTGCCGTTCATTTTTAAACATACCACTTAATTGCTTTTATTTTTATTTATACCGAATGATTCTTTTTTAGTTGATAATTTTTTTTCAAATGCTCTTAGTCACAAATATCCGAAAGCAATATTTTTCCACCGCAGAATTTATGCCGCGCGCATACACGAACGCAAATGTAATTTTTTACTAAATGCTATTAAGGGCCGCCCCGTGTTTACTTAAAAACAAAAATTTTTTGATAAAAAGTTTTTGCGTTTTTGTGCATTAATACTTAACTTGTTTTGTTTAAACAAGCGTATTCCTGCAAAATATTTTTTAAACAATTTTCCAATTTAATGTATGGCTTTACTA
The DNA here is from genome assembly GCF_003721595.1 of Hanamia caeni. Lineage (GTDB taxonomy): Bacteria > Bacteroidota > Bacteroidia > Chitinophagales > Chitinophagaceae > Ginsengibacter > Ginsengibacter caeni. The sequence continues at coordinate 35,289 of NZ_RJJR01000008.1, read as the reverse complement.
GGGATTGATCTGGGCGGTACAAAGCTGGCAGTTGCTGTTTTTGATGAAAAAGGTAGCTTATTGTACCTTGAAAAAATTCCATTAAAAGACGCGGCCGGCCAGCATGTGGGCACATTAATAACTGACCAGATTGTAAAATTATTAAGCAGAGATAATTCCATTAGTTCTGTTGGAATTTCTGTGCCGGGTATTTACAGGGAAAAAACAGGAACTGTGTGGGCGCCGAATATCCGCGGTTGGGATGACTATCCCCTGCTTCAGGAAGTGAAGAATGTATGTAAAGAAATTCCTGTGACTATTGACAGCGACAGAGCATGTTATATATTAGGCGAGTCGTGGAGAGGAAACGCGAAGGCTTGCAGCCACGCTATATTTTTAGCGGTAGGCACGGGCATTGGCGCAGGAATCATGATTGACGGGAACATACTTCGCGGTTCAAACCATATTGCGGGCGCTATAGGATGGATGGCTTTGTCAAAACCTTTTAGGGAAGAATATAAGAATTGTGGCTGTTTTGAACATTATGCTTCGGGCGAAGGCATTGCCAATAGTATGAAAAAAATAATGCGAGACAATAAAGATTATTCCGGGGAATTAAGCGCTAAAGCCATTGATGAGATTACTTCTCATGATGTGTTTGTTGCTTTTGAAAATCATGATTGGGCGGCAAAAAAAGTAATAGAAACAGCAATACAATGTTGGGGAATGGCCATAGCAAATCTTGTGAGCTTATTTAATCCTGAAAAAATCATTTTGGGCGGAGGTGTTTTTGGGCCGGCCATAAAATTAATTCCGGCAATTAAAGAAGAAGCAGCTAAATGGGCGCAGCCAATTAGTATAACACAGGTGAGCATAGAACCATCCGCATTAGGCAATGATGCGGGTGTATTTGGCGCAGGTTTTTTAGCTTTAAAAAACAATATCCGATAATTACTCAATTCCCAAAATGTATAACAAACGATTGGTTTTTTGGTCAGCCTGCATTGGAATATTATTTTTTGGAATGGCCATTACCACGCTGGGTTCAGTAGTGCCGCAGCTAAAAGCAAAGTTTGATTTAGATAACATCGCGGCGGGTACATTATTTTCTATTTTGCCGTTTGGTATTTTGATTGGCTCTTTGGTATTCGGCCCTTTTTGCGACAGGTATGGCTACAGGGTTTTGCTGGCGCTCACTTGTTTCAGCATGTTCGTCGGCTTTGAAGGAATAGCGTATGCGCCGTCTCATTTTGCTTTGAACATTTGTATTTTTTTATTTGGTCTTGGCGGAGGGGCTATCAATGGAGCTACCAGTGCGCTTGTATCAGACATCAGTGACAAAGAAAAAGGCGCCAACCTCAGTTTGCTCGGAGTTTTTTTTGCCATTGGCGCCCTGGGAATGCCTTTTATCCTTGGCTTTCTGCAAAATAAATTTAACTATGAGTCGACTGTTTCAATCATTGGGGCGGCCACTTTTCTAATGGGTATTATTTATCTTCTTGTAAAATTTCCGCCACCCAAGCACGCAGGCGGTTTGCCCGTCAAAAAAAGCCTCTTATTGCTTAAAGATGATCTGCTGTTATTGATTGCTTTTTTTCTTTTTTTTCAAAGCGCGTTGGAAGGAATATTTAATAACTGGACCACCACCTATCTTACGGATTATCTTCATGTTTTACCGGCAAAGGCCTTATATGCACTCTCTTTGTCGGTTGTGGGGATGACCGTAATGCGATTGCTGCTTGGAAGTATTTTCAGAAATATGTCTGCACAAAAAATATGGACTATTACATTTTCTCTTTTATTGATTGGATTGCTTTTTCTTTCTTTTGGGAAATCTTACTGTCCCGCGGTTTGCGGGCTTATCCTGATAGGAGGCGGACTGGCAGCGGGATTTCCTATCATGCTGGGTTTTGTAGGCGATCGGTTCAAAGAGTTATCAGGCACAGCTTTCAGCATTGCATTTGTAATTGCACTGATCGGAAATATGATCATTAACTATTGCATGGGATTTATTGTTCAGCGATATGGTGTCAGGCATTTGACGACTGTTGGCTTTGTTGAATTTTTTATCATGATGATTTTGTGCATTGCAATTTTAAATAAGTTAAATAAGAATCATAAAAATTAAAATCAGAAATTATGTTAGCAAAAGAATGGCTTACCAACACGAGGGAAATAATGTCAAAAATAGAAGAAACACAAATGGACAATATGCAGAAGGCTGCTCAACTTATGGCCGATTCTATTGAATGTGGCCGCTGGGTTCATACGTTTGGTTGCGGGCATGCCACATTGCCAATCGAAGAAATGTATCCTAGAATTGGTGGCTTTGTCGGGTTTCATCCGATTGTAGAATTACCGCTAACTTTTTTTACAAACATAACCGGGCAAATGGGTGTTCATCAATTTATTTTTTTAGAAAGAGTAGAAGGCTATGGCGTAGAAATAATGAAAGGCTATGATTTTGATCCACGCGATACGATGTGGCTGTTTTCTCATTCCGGCATCAACAATGTAAATATTGATGTGGCGCTTGAAGCAAAAAAGAAAGGCATGAAAGTAGTGGTATTTGGATCTGCCGCAGAAGCGCAGGGAAAAAAAACCCGTCATTCGTCAGGCAAAAATATTTTTGAAATTGCAGATGTAGTGGTGGATACCTGCGCGCCTATTGAAGATGCTTCAGTTACTTTAAAAAATCATGTGGATAAAATAGGTCCCGTATCTACGATGGCTTTTATCACGTGCGTGTGGATGACGGTAACTACGGTTGCTGAAATTCTTGCTGACCGCGGCGTTAAATTATATATTCATCCATCGCACAATGCGCCAGGCGCAGCCAACTCCAAAGAAAGATTAGATGAGGCTTTGGCAGAATACAAACGCCGTATTGCAGGAGTTTGAACGTAGGTGTATAGTAAAAGAACAAATAATTTTGATTTGTATTTTCCTTCCGGAAAATTTGTATCCCTATCTTTGAAAATATGGAGACAATGCATTTATTGATTAGCGGTAAAGTGCAGGGTGTCTTTTTCAGGGAAACCTCCCGGCGCCTTGCTGAAAAATTACATATTAACGGATGGATAAAAAATTGCGCGGATGGTAAAGTAGAAGCTGTGGTTACGGGGGATAAAAGCGAGGTGGAACAGTTTATCGAATTTTGTAAAACCGGGCCGGAAAGAGCTTTTGTAGAAAAGGTTGAAGTTTCAAAAAGAGAAAAGACAGATTTTAAAAAATTTGAAGTGATCAGGAACCATTAAGATTATTCAAATGGAAATATTTTATTTATAAAAAAAATCAACTAATTAAGATGAAAAATAAAACGATTGCTTTTAAAAATTTATTGGCTTTATGTGTTTTGATAATGCTTGCATCGTGCTCCAGTGAGCAACGTTATTATTTATTTGTAGGCACCTACACTAACACCTCCAGTAAAGGCATATATGTTTATGATTTTAATGCTGCAACCGGCGATGCAACACTGGTAAGTAATACAGATAGTGTTACCAATCCTTCATGGGTTAGTGTTTCGGGCGATCAGAAGTTTGTATATGCCGTTAATGAAACCAATGGCGTTAACCCCGGCAGAGTTTCCGCTTATTCTTTTGACCGGTCAAACGGCACTTTGAAGTTTATCAACACCACCGCTTCAGGAGGCGATGATCCCTGTTATTTGGCGACTACTTCGGATAATAAATGGCTCACAGTGGCTAATTATTCCAGCGGCACTGCTACTGTAATTCCAATTAATGAAGATGGTTCTTTAAAACCTTATTCGCAATTGATTAATGACACTATCTACCGCGATTCAGGAAGCACCGCAACGTCTCATGTACATGAAACCGTTTTTTCGCCTGACGAAAAATATTTGGTAACGCCTGATTTAGGATTGGATAAATTAATCATCTACAAATTTGATAAAACAAAAGACCAACCGCTAACCTTATCAACTCCATCTTTTGTTGAATCAAAAAAAGGAAGTGGTCCAAGACACATCGTTTTTTCACCCAATAAAAAGTTTGCTTACCTCATGCATGAATTAAGCGGTACAGTTACCACCTACAAATATGCCGATGGAAAATTTACGGAAATCCAGGACCTTCCCACTTTTCCCGACGGAACTACAGGAAGGAAAGATGGCGCGGAAATTAATATTTCACCGGATGGCAAATTTCTTTACACTTCTGATCGCGCCGATCTCAATATCATAACCGTCTTTTCAATAGACGCCACTACCGGCAAACTCGCATTTAAAGGCACACAATCTTCTTTGGGCCAGCATCCCAGGCATTTTATGATTGACCCCAGCGGAAATTTTTTATTGGCAGCCAACCAGGATTCAGAAAGTATTATCATTTTTAAAAGAGATAAAGAAACCGGCATGTTGAGCGAAACAGGAAAAACGATACATGTGCCGAGGCCTGTATGTTTGCAAATGATTCCGAAATAAAAATTTCACAAAAAATTTCCGCCACTTGACGGAAATTTTTTTTATAACTTACTTCAGTGCTTACTGATGTTTGTTAATTCAGGGGTTGTTGATCATGGTACAATGAAGACATTAATTTTATAACCTTCATGTTGCAATTTTTATGGAAAAATTAAACCTGTTTTTTATTAAAATAAAAGGACTCACGTTTTGGCAAAGGCTATTTTCCTGGCAATCACTGCGCAATTTAAGTTATGATGCATTTGATGAATTTAAATCAATCCAGAGAAATTTATTGGAGAAAGAGGAGCAATTGCATTTGCTTGAAAAAAAAATTTTGCAGTTCGAAACGAGGAATGAGGCTTTAATTGAAAGTGTTGATCATTTGGAAAAAATGAATTTCAAAAATGAGGAAGAAGTCAATTTGTTAAATCATAAGATTGAGGCTTTGGTAACTGAAAAGTCTGAGTTAAAAAATGCAAATCTGAAACATGAGAATACTGAAGAACAACGTGAGATAAATTATAGAAACAACATCGGGCAGCTAAACCAGCTTAAACATACTTTGGAGGAACAAATTAAAAAACACAATGACGAGAGGCTTGAGGAACAAAGGGAATCATTTGAAAAAATGAAACGGCAATGGAGCGAGCACGAAGCTACCGTAGAGCAGAACATACGCACGATTTGCAAAAGTCATTTTATCAGGTATGTTGATGTAGTTCCTTTTCGTGGCAATCCTGATAATACTTTGGAGATTTGTGAAGAGTTTATTGTGTTCGATGCAAAATGTCCGTCAAACAATGATCTTATAAATTTTCCGAAATATATTAAGGCGCAAACAGAATCGTTGCGGAAATATGCAAACCAGGAAAAAGTGAAAAAGGATATTTTCCTGGTAGTGCCAACGAATACCATTCACACCATAAAACAGTTTGTTTACAATATGGGCGATTACAATGTGTATGTCATCACTATTGATTCACTTGAATCTATTATCCTTACCTTAAAGAAAATTGAAGATTACGAATTTGTAAACCAGCTAAGCCCTGATGAACGCGACAATATCTGCCGCCTGATTGGAAAATTCACGCACACTACCAAAAGAAAAATACAGGTGGATCAGTTTTTTGCTTCAGAGTTTTTAGAATTGCTTTCCAGGTATATGAAAGATTTGCCGGAAGATTTTTTAAAACAGGTCATTGAATTTGAAAAGGCTGAAAAATTAAATCCACCCGCAGAAAAACAAGCCAAGCAAATTTTGACCAAAGAATTGCAGGACAAGCACGCTTTAATAAATGCGGAAGCGCTGGTAAGAAAAATAAGCCCACCTTCAGGTTTTGAAGCGATCAGCAATCTTAAATAATAAAACCTAAACAATAAAAAGAAATTCAAAATAGAAAGCTATGGCACAGTTCATTAAAGTAAAACAAAAGGATGGCATTGAAATTCTCATCAATACAAATATTATAGAGACTATTTTCCCTGACCACACAATGGCTAATTGTAATTCACTGATCAATTTTAATAAGGCGAGCGCAAAAAAAAGTTTTTATACGCAGCAAACAATTGATGAAATATGGAAAATGATTCTTGAGTAACGGTGATGGTTAAACGAAATTTATTTCTATAGCCGTCTTGTTATCTTTTTGTATCTGGGTTAATTTGCTTCATCAATTCTGCCTTGTAGTGCTTTCTTAATTGAAACAATTCAGCATGGATCTTTCAGAAATTATACAATTGAAAATAAGAAGCGACGGGCCGGTTTCATTTCATGATTTCATGGAAATGGCCTTGTATTACCCATCTTTTGGATATTATAACTCCGGCAAAAGTAAGATTGGAAAGGAAGGCGACTTTTATACAAGCCCGATAGTAAGCTCGCTATTTGGAGAGCTCATTGGAAAACAAATAGAAGAAATGTGGATGGCGCTGGATAAGAAACCATCTACCATTGTGGAGTATGGAGCAGGCACCGGTTCGCTTTGCAATGATATACTTTGTAACCTGAAAAATAATCCAACACTGTACGAACAGCTTTCATATTGCATTGTTGAAAAGGGCGAAGCATTGCGAAAAAATCAACAAAGTCATTTACCCGAAAAAGTTTCCTGGTACAATTCCATCAGCGAAATAGGGCCGGTAAATGGTTGTGTTTTATCAAACGAATTGCTTGACAATTTTGCCGTTCACAGGGTGAAAATGGAAAAGGAGTTGATGGAAATCTATGTAGATTACAACAACGGTTTTTGCGAAGTTCTTCGTCCTGCTTCGCGGGAATTAAAGAATTATTTAAACGAACAACATATTGAACTCCCTTATGGATACGTAACAGAAATTAATCTTGAAGCTATTGAATGGATAAAAGAAATTTCTGAAAGCTTAGAAAAAGGTTTTGTGCTAACGATTGATTATGGTTACGCGGCTGAAGAGCTTTATAACCCGAAAAGAAATACAGGAACTATTGTTTGTTATAAAAATCACCAGGTAAATACTTCTTTTTATACCGACATCGGCAGCCAGGATATTACGGCGCATGTAAATTTTTCTGCATTGAGCCACTGGGGCAAAAAAGCTGGATTGGAATGTTCCGGATTTACTACTCAGGCTAATTTTCTTCGTTCACTTGGGCTCATGAATTATTTAAGAAATTTCGAGCTTCGTGATCCGGAAAATAACCGCGCAGCGATATGGCAAATCCAAAAATTATTAATGGATATGGGAACAAAATTCAAAGTGCTCATCCAACAAAAAAATGTAAAAAGTTTAATGTTGACAGGGATTCAATTTGGAATGCCTTTGTAAATTGTTTTAATAATCTGAAGTAAATGCTTGCGGTACTTTCCTGACGTAATCATCATTATAAAATAAAAAAGAACGATAAATATTGCTTTACTGCTGTTAATTGATTGGTGAGTAAATCCGCAAAAATCAAATCAAAGTATCTTTGGAAAATGAAATACGAGGTAGGTGATATAGTTCTGATATTACATTCACAGGAAGAAGGTGAAGTGGTGGAAATTATCAATTCAGAAATGGTTTTGGTAGATGTGAATGGCGTTCGGTTTCCTGTATATTTTGACCAGATCGATTTTCCCTATTTTAAAAGATTTTCAGAGAAAAAAATTGTTGTTCCTAAAAGAGAAAAGGTTTATGTAGATAATCTAAAAAAAGAGGAGGCTACCAAAAAAAGTCAAATTCATTCAGGCGTTTGGCTTTCTTTTCTGCCGGTTTTTGAGAAGGACATTTTTGAAGATGACGTGGTAGAAAAATTTAAGATTTATCTTCTTAATCAAACGAACGAATCTTACCGTTTTAATTACCAGGTAAGGTTTAAAGATTCATCAGATTTTCATTTAAATAATTCGATCCTGCCTTTTAAAGAATTTTATCTTCATGATATTCCTTTTGAAGAAATGAATGATGCACCAAAATTTGAATTTGATTTTGAATTAATAAACTCTAACAAAAAAAAGGCTGACCATTATGAAACAACTTTCAAAATAAAAGCAAAACAATTATTTCAGAAGATTGAAGAAATTAAAATGAAAAATGAACCCACTTTTGCATTTCAGCTTTTTGACCATTACCCGGATAAAGTGGATGATGTAGTTCCCGATTATAATAAGTCAACTGAATTTTATAATATTTCGCGGGCGCGGCAAAAGCTGGAGCCTGCCCGCTCCGTGGTAGATTTGCATATTGAAAAATTAATAGACAATTGGAAAGGGCTCAGCAATTTTGAAATTCTTACCATTCAGTTAAATCATTTTGAAAAATATTATCAATTGGCAATTGCCCACCGTCAGCCAAATCTCGTGGTGATTCACGGAGTAGGTACCGGCAAGCTTAGAAATGAAATACACGAAATACTGAAGACAAAAAAAGAAGTAAGAACTTTTGCCAATCAATATCATGAAAGATTTGGTTTTGGCGCCACTGAAATCTACTTTCAGTATTAGCTTTCTGGATTGGAAAAGGAGTTTTAAAATCGTATATTCGCAGGTGCTGCAAACGGGTTATCGTTCGTTTGATTTTTCGAACGAAAGGAAAGTCCGGACAGTATAGAGCAACACACCGGTTAATAGCCGGTCCGGCGCTGAGATTTCGGTAAACCGGGAAGATAGTGCCACAGAAAATTACCGTCCCGATTTTTATCGGGATAAGGGTGAAAACGTGAGGTAAGAGCTCACGATAATTACAAGTAATTGTAATTATGGGTAAACCTTGTGTACTGCAATGCCACGTAAATCCCGGTATGTCGCAAGGCATTATAAGCTGCTCGTTTATATTTCCGCTTTCGCGGAATAACGGGAAGGGTAGGCAGCAAGATTGTTGCAGTAATGCAACAGCCAGATAAATGATAACCGTCCGTCGCCTGGCGGACCACAGAATCCGGCTTACATGTTTGCAGTAATTGAATTAAAGGCAGTCGAAAGGCTGCCTTTTTTATATACATAAATAAAACAAAATTTTTTTAAAAAAAAACTTCCGCTTTTTGGGCGAAAGTTTTTTAAAAATTTGACTCTTAGGTTTTTGGTTTTCTTTGGATAAATTACGGCTGGATTAGGGCCGGTTTTCATTGGGATAATATCTTTCAAAAGGATAGGTTCAAAAAAAAGAAGTTGACTGATATCGGATTATTGGTTTTTCCTGGATTAAAGGAATCGGTATTTTTCAATGGATTTGGATTGGCGATTAATGTTTGTTGAACATCAATCAACTTCTGAGAACAAAGATAGGCCGCACCACGACACTGCACAAGCGCAAAACTGACTGATTTTTCTGCTACTGAATTTACTGTCTGACACGTAATTTTACGAGAATATATCACGTAATCTTTTTAGCTTTCGCTTTCTTCAGAAAACATTTATGTATTTGAATAATGGACGTCGAAATCATTACAGAGGTTTCGTTTGTATTTTTCTCATTTTTTTTTGACGGCAAAAGCACAAATACCTAAAATTTTTCTTTTCTATTTTTTGAAAGGAATGTATTGGGTCATAAAAAAACTTCCGCTTTTTGAGCGAAAGTTTTAAAATTTTCATTTCTGAAGGTTATTAGTTTTTCAAGGATGGTTACGGCTGGATTAAAGCCGGTTTTCATTGGGATAAATATCTTTCAAAAGGATAGGTTCAAAAAAAAGAAGTTGACTGATATCGGATTATTGGTTTTTCCCGGATTAAAGGAATCGGTATTTTTCAATGGATTTGGATTGGCGATTAATGTTTGTTGAACATCAATCAACTTCTGAGAACAAAGATAGGCCGCGCCACAACACTGCACAAGCGCAAAACTGACTGATTTTTCAACTACTGAATTTACTGTACAAATCGTAAAAAGTCTTACATCTGATGGGATAATTACTTATTCAATCTAAAGAATCAATTGCCAGTAAAGAAACAAATAGTGATGATTTTAATTTTATGAGGTGGCCAGGTAACGCGGGTTTTAATATTATTTAGTTAGATCTGATTACATTTCTTTCAAAACATTTTTCAATTGCTCAACCGCTTCGGCAGAGGAAGGCGTATCAGAGAATATAGTTTCCGCATCAGCTTCGTTTCCATAAAAAACTTTATTTGCGTTCTTATCAATCGAAATGGCAGAGCCGCCTAAGCTGATTCCTGCAAAAAGTCCTTTACTTCTTGAATAAGAATACACTTCTGCCTCTAGCTTATAATCGGTGCTGGCCGTGCTGCTTCTTCCTACAGGTCCGGCCGTTACAGACACATCACCGCCCAACGTGAAGCTGCCGTTCCCTATATCTTCCAAAGTTTCCCGGTTTTTAAATACCAAAACCAAATCTACTGCCTGGACACCTGCCTGGAAACCGACACTTCCACCTGTAATGGTTACAAATACAGGATTACTCCAGGTGCCATCTTCTAATTTTACGATTGCAATGCCTTTTCCCCTTTTTCCTCCGACAACAAAACCTGCGTTGATTAATTTTGGAACCACAATTATTCCTTCGGTTATTTGCATCAATTCTTTGGGAATGCTTTCTTTCATTTGGCTAAAATCTTTCAGCACCTTAATACTGGCGTCAATCTTTTCTTCTTCTTTTTGTTTATCCTGGCAATTGGCATTCGTGAATACGAGCACCAAGCCGGCAAGCATAATGAATGCAGGAATTATTTTTGCAATTTTCATAATTTTTGAATTTAGAAAATTGAAAGTCCAACAATAATGCCGTTTGAAAAACAAAAGAATTCTTAATCTTTATGTTGCTCATTTCGAACGAAGATTCCAATAAAGATATAAGAATAAAAAAAGCCACCTCGTGAAAGGCAACTTTTTAAAGCTTCTTAAAGTTTGCAGTTATTCGCCGGAGGTTTCAGCCTTTGGCGCTTTATCAGGTGCTTCTGACCTTACAGCTTTCGGGCCTTCTGGTTTTTTCACAAATGAAGGGCGGCTTGCCGCTCTTGTTTTTTTATGATTCTCCTGTCTTTTCGCAAATTCAGAATCATGTTCACTGCTCCATTTGGTAAATTTTTCCATAGCGGCAGCTTCATCGAACAAGCCAAGGGATACACCGCGAAGTAAATGCTTCAGGTATAACACACCTTTAAAACTTAAAATACGACGAACGGTATCAGTAGGCTGTGCACCTTTGTGCAGCCATTCCAATGCTTTTTGACGGTCTACCTGTATGGTAGCAGGAACAGTCAATGGATTGTAAGAACCGAGTTTCTGAATAAATTTGCCATCGCGAGGGCTACGGGAATCTGCAACTACGATAAAGTAGAATGGCCTTTTTTTAGAGCCATGACGTTGCAATCTCATTTTTACAGCCATAAAAAATAGAAATTTTTTTGGGTGGTGATTAAATTGGGTTTCTAAAAAGGACAGCGAAGATAAGATGTGTGCATGAAAAATGCAAAAGATAATAGTTATTTTATAAAAAAAAGTTGTATTATCTTAATTAAAATTCATGATTTCCCCGTATTTGGTGAAAATTTACTTTTTCCCTAGCCCTGCCAGCCTCCCCATAGGCATTTTATTCATCATTTTCATCATATTTTTCATCTGGTCAAATTGTTTGATAAACTGGTTAACTTCAGAAATATCTTTTCCGGATCCTTTTGCAATTCTTTGTTTCCGGCTTGGATTGATTAAATCGGGGTTGCGTCGCTCTAACAGGGTCATAGAATTTATAATGGCTTCAATTCCTTTAAATGAATCATCGTTAATATCCACATCTTTTATCTGCTTACCTACGCCGGGAATCATGCCCATCAAGTCCTTGAGATTTCCCATCTTTTTTATCTGCTGCAATTGGGTTTTGAAATCTTCGAAATCAAACTGATTTTTACGAATCTTCTTTTCAAGCTTTGCTGCCTGGGCTTCATCAAATTGCTCCTGCGCTTTTTCTACCAAACTCACAATATCGCCCATTCCCAAAATCCTTTGCGCCATACGCTCGGGATAAAACACGTCAAGCGTATCCAGCTTTTCACCGCTGCTCACAAATTTTATCGGCTTATTAACGGTGTATTTAATAGAAATGGCGGCGCCCCCCCGTGTATCGCCATCCAGTTTGGTAAGCACCACTCCGGTATAATTCAAACGCTGGTTGAATGCTGCGGCCGTATTTACCGCGTCCTGGCCAGTCATGCTGTCTACCACAAACAATATTTCTTTTGGATTTAATGCATTTTTGATATTGGCCACTTCTGTCATCATCACTTCATCTATGGCTAAACGGCCGGCCGTATCAATGATGACTACATTTTTATTTTTCGTTTTGGCTTCTTTGATGGCATTTTGTGCAATCTCAACCACGTTTTTATTTTCCGGCTCGCTGTATACATCCACATTTATCTGGCCACCCAAAACTTTTAGTTGTTCAATGGCCGCAGGCCTGTAAACGTCGCCGGCTACGAGCAATGGCGATTTTCCTTTTTTTGTTTTTAAATAATTGGCCAGCTTTCCGCTAAAAGTTGTTTTACCACTACCCTGCAAGCCTGCAATTAAAATAATTGCCGGATTGCCGCTTAAATCGAGTTCGGTTTCTATACCTCCCATCAGGTCAGTCAATTCATCCTTTACAATTTTAACCATTAGCTGCCCGGGGCTAACGGCGTTAATTACTTTTTCACCGGTAGCTTTTTCTTTGATGGAATCTGTAAATTCTTTGGCAATTTTATAGTTCACGTCCGCATCCACCAATGCGCGGCGGATATCTTTGATAGTTGAAGCTATATTGAGTTCGGTGATTCTTCCCTGTCCTTTTAAATTCTTAAACGCGGTATCGAGGCGGTCGCTTAAAGAGTCAAACATATTATTGAAGTTGATTTTTTGTAATTGATAAAAAAAGTGAACATAAATATATTCACTTTGACGGCTGCAAATTTACAAAAAACTTCATTTTGTTTGCTGCCTCAGTGCGTCATGCGGTTGTCTGTTGTGCGGTAAAGCAATAAATAAAAAGGATTTTTATTTTCTTATGAAATACGCGATAGAATCTGAAAAATATTTTTCGCGGTGTATCATGGTAAAATTTTTCATTTGCGGCGCATTGATTCCCTCTTCAACAACCATTGTTTCATTGGTAATAATTCTTGCTTCATCCCACAAGCCACTGTCAATAAATGATTGCAGCGTTTTCGCACCGCCTTCTATTAACACACTTTGAATCTCATTTTTGTAAAGCGAATCAAGTAATTCTTTTATGAAATTTTCTTTGTCCAGTTTGATAAACCGGGTATTTTTTGTTGCAGAATTTTTTGATAAATTAAAAACCAGGGTCTCCGCTTCCTCATCAAAAGTTTTGGATGAAGGCGCAATTTTCAATTCTTTATCAATCACAATTCGAATGGGGTTATTTCCTTTCCATAACCTTGTGGTTAAGGACGGATCATCTTTTAAAACGGTATTGGTGCCTACTAAAATGGCCGCTTCTTCACTCCGCCATTTATGCACCAGGCGATTGCTGTAATCATTACTGATTAAAATTCTTTCACTATCTTTTGAACCAATTTTTCCATTTGCGCTTTGCGCCCATTTCAAAATAATGTATGGCCGCTGTTTTTGATGAAAAGTGAAAAAACGTTTGTTCAATTCTTTGCATTCATTTTCCAGAATTCCGGAAACCACTTCTACGCCCGCATTTCGAAGCTTTTCAATTCCTTTTCCTGCTACTTCTTTATAAATATCCTGGCAGCCAACTACTACCTTTCTAATTTTTGTTTGAATGATTAAATCAGAACATGGCGGTGTTTTTCCATAATGTGCACAAGGTTCCAACGAAACATATATCGTACTTTTTTCAATCCGGTTTTTATCCTGATGCGTCACACTGTTAATGCAATTTACTTCTGCGTGTGCTTCGCCAAATTTTTGATGATAACCTTCGCCGATAATTTTGTCTTCATAAACCAACACAGCCCCAACCATGGGATTGGGCGCCACATTTCCGACGCCTAACCTTGCCAGTTGAATGCAGCGGCTCATGTATCGTTCGTCGGGTGGCATGATGTTATTAATTGGTTTATTTGTTTAGTAGTGTATTGGTTCACAAAATAATTAAGTTTGTGATAATGACAATTTCAGAGGCATATATTGATTTTGCAGAAAAGTTAAAAACGGTTTATGAACATCGCGAAGCAGAAAATATTTCCGACTGGATTTTTGAAAATGTGACCGGCTTAAAGAAATGGGAAAGAAGGGAAAATAAAAAAAATGAACTGACTGAAAATCATTTTGAAAAAATAGAAAATTATTTAGAGAAGCTGATGAAACATACGCCCGTTCAATATGTGTTGAATGAAGCCTGGTTTTATAAAATGAAATTTTTTGTGAATGAAAATGTGTTAATTCCACGACCTGAAACGGAAGAATTGGTGGAATGGATTATTAATGATTTGAAAAATGCTGACGCTGACAGTGAAGCAAACATTATTGATATTGGAACTGGCAGCGGCTGCATTCCTGTTGCCTTAAAAAAAGAATTGCCCGATTCAAATATTAGCGCCATTGAGGTAAGTGAAAAAGCGTTGTTAGTAGCAAAAAAAAACGCAGCCAAATTGAATGCATCAATTAATTTTTTTCAAATTAATTTTTTAAATGAAGATGCCTGGAAGCCTCTTCAGGCTTATGACACCATAGTTAGCAATCCACCTTATATCCCATTCAACGAAAAAGAAATCCTTGCAAAAAATGTTACCGATTTTGAACCGGCAATTGCTTTATTTGTTGAAAATAATGACCCTTTCATTTTTTATAAAAAGATTGCTGAATTTTCTAAAGCGCACCTAAAGCCGAAAGGAAAAATTTTTGTTGAAGTACATGAAGCATACGCAAACGAGGTCAAAAATATTTTTGAAAATTCAGGATACAAGTCAGAAATAAAAAAAGATATTTATGGCAAAGAAAGAATGGTGAAGGGGATTCACAACTGATTACTTGTGCACTGACGCGGAAGTGGTAGCGCCCAATTTCTTTGCCACTTCCATGATTTTTACAATATCGCCCCATTGCACCAAAGAATCGGCGTTGATTACCACAGCCGGTTTAGTTAAGGAGTCAGCAAGGGGCAAACGGCCTCTGAGCACAGATTCCAGCGAGTCAAAAGGAATTTCGTCCTGCCCGATATACACCTGCTTGTTTTTGTTTATGCTTACAATCACGCTCTGTTTGGCCTTTGTATCGCTTGATGCGCGCGGATTATTCATCTTAATCACATTTGGATTAGCCATAGTAGAGATGATGAGAAAGAAAAACATAAGAATGAAAAGGATATCGTTTAACGGACTTGTGTCCAGTTCGGTATCTTCCTCTTTAAATCTTTTCCTGATACTCATTTTTGGATTTTAAAACTATTTAATCGCGTGATTTTAATGTGTAGGCTCCTGCAAAATATCTACGAATTCTGCGCTGGCAATTTCCATTTTATTTTCAATCCGGTGTATTTGTGTCACCAGATAGCTGTGGCCTATATAGGCCAATATTCCGATGATAAGCCCTGTGGCTGAAGTAATCATTTTGATATAAATACCATCTGCTATTGTATTGGCTGTGTATTCAGTGCTGGCCGCGATTCCTTTAAACAAGGCAAGCATACCAATGATAGTTCCTAGAAAACCAAATAAAGGAGCGATGCGCGCAACTATTGAAATGATAGAAAGATTTTTTTCCAGTTTGTATAATTCCAGCGCGCCTACATTGTCCATACTTTTTTCTATTGCATCGATAGGTTTTCCAATTCTTTGAATTCCCTTATCAATAATTCTGGCTACAGGATTTTCATTATTTTTTGAAAAACTTCTTGCAGCGGCTACATTGCTGTTTACCACATGGTCGCGAATAATGCGCATAAAATTATCATCAATTTTTGATGCTTTTTTTATGGCAATCAGCCTTTCAAAAAAGAAATACAGCGCTGCCAGGAAAAGAAGACCAAGCGGAATCATAAGTACGCCCCCTCTTTCAAGGGTTTCCCATAGGTTTTGAGTTTGTGCAACCGGGTGAGTTAATGCGCTTGAATCAACCTGCAGAAAAAATAAATCCATTTAATTTGGTTTAGTAACAAATGTAAAAAGTAATTTCAAATTTGAAAGATGAATAAAATCATATGATAAACTTTAACTAATTTATTAACGCCACTATTCCCTATGAACTTTATCAATTGAAAACGCAGGAAGGCACACACTCCAATACTCACATGGACTGTCGAAAGGATTTGAATAGTGAACACGGCTGCCCTTTTTTATCAAAATAGATTCTCCTTCATTAACAATTATCTTTTCGCCATCCACTTCAAAAAGCTTTTTGCCTTTGCTGATTAATGTGTATTCATCAAATTCAGGGTTTTGAAAAGGCTCGCTCCAGCCGGGCGGCGCAACCATGTGCGCGATGCTGAGATTTTCATTTTTTGTTGAAGCATTTCCAAAATGCTCTTCAATTAATTTTCCGTCGGTTGTGGGAACTTTAAAAGGTTTGTCTTGTTTGAAGAAGGGCATTGTTTACATTTTTTTGCTCACGATTTTATCTTTTACCTATTAACTTTTCTCTTCCCAAATCATACTTAAATGCACAATGGTTTCTGCAGCTTTGGCCATATCATTCACCCCAATCCATTCTAATTTTGAATGGATTCCCTGCATGCCGGTAAATAAATTTGGACAAGGCAAACCCATATAGCTCAACCGGCTTCCATCCGTTCCACCACGGATACTTTCTGTCTTTACCTCAAGGCCTGACCGTGTTATCGCTTCAGCAGCAAACTGCACCACCTGGGGATGCTGATCCAATATTTTCTTCATATTGCGATACTGCTCCCGCGATGAGAATTCTATGGAAGCATCTTTGTAATGGCTTACCACTTCTTCAGCAATTTTTTTTAATCGCCCGATGTGTTCTTTCAATTTCTCATCATCAAAATCACGAACAATAAATTCCAATGTGGCTCTTTCAGCGATGCCATCAAAATGGACGGGATGAACAAATCCTTCCTTTTTTTCTGTGGTCTCCGGCGACCATTCAGAAGTGGGCAGTGCATGTAAAATCTCACCTGCTACTTTTAGCGCATTTACCAATTTGTTTTTTGCGTAGCCCGGATGAGATATCACACCGTTGATTACAATAGTGGCAGCATCAGCGCTGAATGTTTCGTCTTCCAAACTGCCCGCTTCTCCACCGTCCAGCGTATAACCAACATCCGCGGCGAGTTTTTTCAAATCCAACTTTTCAGTGCCTTCACCTATCTCTTCATCCGGGGTAAAAAGAATTCTTATTTTTCCATGAATAACAGCAGGATTTTTCATTAGAAAATCCGCCGCCTGCATGATAGCTGCAACGCCGCTTTTATCATCAGCGCCTAAAAGTGTGAGGCCGCTTGCTGTAATAATGTCTCCGCCAATTTGTGTTTTTAAATAAGGAAAGACCACCGGCGATAAAACCTGTGAAGCATCGTCAGGCAATACTATATCTTCCCCATTATAATTTTTATGAAGGATGGGCTTAACGCCTGTGCCGCTACAATCAGGGGCCGTATCCACATGGCTGCAATAGCAAATAACAGGCACACTGGTTTTAGAAGAATTGGACGGAATGGTGGCATATACATAACCGGATTCATCCATTTCGGCATCTTCAATTCCTATTTTTTTTAATTCATCTACAAGAAGCCTGCTCAAATCCTTTTGCTTTTCAGTGGAAGGATGTTTTCCTGATGTAGGAGAGCTTTGCGTGTCTATACGCGCATACCGCATAAAGCGATCGGCAATGCCTTCTTTATTGATTTCTACTAACATAAACATGAAGATATGAAAATATAAAAGGAGCCTGTTGCAGTGAATGAACAAATAAGCAGGATTTCCTTTTTATGGTGCAGGTAAATGAAGAAGAATACAATTCCTTCAACATTAATTTATTAAGCTCCGCCGTTGGAGGAGGTCGGAAAGGACAGCTTTTCCAGAACGAAATAAACAATCGGGCAAAAAGTAGAATTTTTTAAAGTGATTGCGGGACGTTTAAAAATCACATCTTCATCTGTGTATGGAAACCGATGGCAATCAGACGGCCGGTTTTCATAAATGGAACAAAAATTATCTTCTCCTAAAAAAGGGCATGGCGATGATTTGGTAACATAATCTCCGTCTTCATCTACCCGCAAATATTTTTCAATAAAATCTCCTTCTTTCATTTTTAAATGCTTCGCAATTCTTTTGATATCAGGCGTTTTAAATCTTGGAGAATAATTGCGGCAACAATTGGCGCACGAAAGGCAATTAATTTTTTCAAAAGCTTCTTTATGCAGAACCGGCAATTGTTTAAGCACTTTATTTTTATCAGCGCGTTTTAAAAAATGTTTGTAATTTTTTTGGTGGCCGGCAGATTTTTTTTCCCAATTTTTCAGAATTTCTTCATTCATTTTGCAAAGATAAACAGGGAGACTCTAACGATGCAGTTGTTTAATTTTCGGACTTTTCCGGGGATTTCTTTTTTTATAAGCTATATTTTTTCTTAAGAAGATTTATTGATGTTTCGCCACTAAGATAAGTTGACTCATCTTCTTTCAATCGTTCATCTAAAATGGCTTTCATTTCATCGTCCAGTTTGAAATAAGTTTCATCTTCTTCAACAGTTATAGTTATAGGCTTTGATTTGTAGAAAGCCTTTATTGATTCCAGCAAATCAGAATTCAACTCATCCGCTGATTCTAAATAGTAGGTTGTAGACATAAGTTTTATTTACCTTATAAATTTACTCAAATTTTTTTGTTTGAAAATTATAGGTAGCTACCTACGTTCTGAAAATCCTAAAATCCTGTAAATCCGGATTCAGACAATTATAGTAACATTTCTAAATGTAACTTTGCGCCGTCATTTTTATCGAAAAATAAAAATCCCCGCTATTTATTAATTTACTGTGGAAAAAACCTACAAATTAGAATGAACCTTTTTGAAAAGCAATCTTCCGAATTTTCGGGGCGGCATATTGGCCCCGACAACAACGAAACCCGCGAAATGCTGGCTACCATTGGTGTAGACAGCCTGGAAGCACTTTTAGATAAAACAGTGCCAAGGGCGATAAGGCTAAAACAAAGGCTCGGAATCCCGGAGCCGGAAAGCGAGTTTGAATTTTTATCTCATTTAAAAACCATTGCAAATAAGAACAAGGTTTTTAAATCGTATATCGGCCAGGGATATTATGATACCATTACTCCTTCAGTTATTCAGCGAAATCTTTTTGAAAACCCGGGATGGTATACTCAATACACACCTTACCAGGCCGAAATATCCCAGGGCCGTTTGGAAAGCCTGTTGAATTTTCAGACAATGGTGTGCGACTTAACGGCTTTACCAATCGCAAATGCAAGTTTGCTTGATGAGGGAACGGCCGCTGCCGAAGCAATGTCCATGCTGTTCAATCATAAAAATAAAGACCATGATCAGATTACCGCGGGCAAATTTTTTATTGATGAAAAAATATTTAGTCAAACAAAAGAAATTTTACTCACGAGAGCTAAGCCTGTTGGCATTGAGCCGGTTTTTGGCGATTATAAAAACGTGCAATTAGATGAAACTTATTTTGGGGTGATTGTTCAATATCCCAATAGCGAGGGCGGGGTCGACGATTATAGAAATTTTATTGAAACGGCGCACAGCGTAAATGCAAAGGTGATTATGGCTACTGATCTACTGGCGCTTACTTTATTAACTCCACCGGGCGAATTGGGGGCAGATGTGGCAGTTGGCTCTTCTCAGCGGTTTGGAGTTCCAATGGGATACGGCGGCCCTCACGCAGCTTTTTTTTCCACAAGAGATGAATTTAAAAGAAATATTCCTGGAAGAATAATTGGCGTAAGTGTAGATGCCCAGGGCAACCGTGCCCTTCGTATGGCTTTACAAACAAGAGAACAGCATATCCGGCGCGAAAAAGCTACTTCTAATATTTGCACAGCCCAGGCTTTACTGGCCAATATGTCAGCAATGTACGCTGTGTATCATGGAGCAAAAGGTTTAAAGGATATTGCTTCGAGAATTGCGTTTCTTACCGAAAGCCTTGCCCTGCAACTTGAAGAAAATGGCTATCAATTGCTTCATACGCATTATTTTGACACAATTACTTTGGCTATTGATAATGTAGAAAAAATAAAAACCGTTTCAGAAAGAAATGAAATGAATTTTTATTTTCCATCAAAAAACCTGGTTTCCATCTCCCTGGATGAAACTACCAGCAAAAACGATGTGCTTGATATTGTGAGCGTCTTTAATGAAGTGAAAAATGTGGATACTTCCAGTATCAGCTTTGAAGAGGATAAGGCGCCAAATAATATTCCTTTGGCCTTACAAAGAACTTCCTCTTTTTTACTGCACCCGGTATTCAACAAATATCATAGCGAAACAGAAATGATGCGGTACCTGAAATTGCTTGAAAACAAGGATTTATCATTGGTTCATTCAATGATTCCATTGGGTTCATGTACGATGAAATTAAATGCAGCTTCAGAACTCATTCCGGTAAGCTGGGCGCATTTTAATAAAATTCATCCTTTTGCGCCGGCCTCACAAACCGAAGGCTATAATTTTATAATCCGAGAATTGGAAAGCCTGTTGTGCACCATCACTGGTTTTCATGCATGCAGCCTTCAGCCGAATAGTGGCGCGCAGGGCGAATTTGCAGGTTTACTTGCCATTAAAAGATATTTTGAAAGTAAAAATGAAAATCACCGGAATGTGATACTCATTCCTGTTTCAGCACATGGAACTAACCCCGCAAGTGCCGTGATGGCTGGTTGTAAAGTAGTAGTAATTAAATGTGATGAACACGGCAATATTGAAATAGAAGATTTAAAAGCACAGGCCGAAAAGCATAGAGATTCTTTGGCAGGATTGATGGTTACCTATCCATCCACCAACGGCGTGTTTGAGGAAGGAATAACTGAGATGTGCAAAATCATTCATGAAAATGGCGGCCTTGTTTATATGGACGGCGCCAATATGAATGCGCAGGTAGGATTGACATCGCCCGGATTTATCGGCGCTGATGTATGCCATTTGAACCTGCATAAAACTTTTGCGATTCCGCATGGCGGCGGCGGGCCTGGTATGGGGCCGATTTGTGTAAATGAAAAATTAGCGCCTTTTTTACCTGGAAAAAACAATCCTGACGGTCACTTCTCCGTAAGTGCTTCTCAGTATGGCTCCGCAAGTATTTTATTGATAAGCTATGCCTACATCAAAATGTTAGGAGAAAGCGGATTAAAAAAAGCGACTGAATATGCTATCCTGAATGCAAATTATATGAGGGCAGTTTTAAAAAAGAATTTTAAAATATTATTTAGTGGCAAAAATGGAACCTGCGCTCATGAATTTATTGTTGACCTGCGGCCTTTTAAAAACAGTGCGGGAATTGAAGCCGAAGATGTGGCGAAGAGATTGATGGATTATGGCTTCCATGCACCTACACTCAGTTTTCCGGTTGTAGGAACCATCATGATCGAACCAACAGAAAGTGAAAACAAACAGGAACTGGATAAATTTTGCGATGCGCTTCTCTCAATTTATGAAGAAATAAAAAGTGTTGAAAATGGCGAAGCAGACAGGAGAGACAATGTGCTGAAAAATTCACCGCATACTTTATCAGTTGTTACAGCCGACGAATGGAATCATGCTTATCCACGCGGCAAAGCCGCATTTCCATTGGATTATGTCAGAGAAAATAAATTCTGGCCGGCGGTGAGCAGAGTGAATAATACTTATGGTGACAGGAATTTAATTTGCACCTGCGAGCCGGTGGAGAGTTATGTGGAGGTGTAAGTTTACTTCAGAATAAAAACCTGTGATATTTGTCTGTTCACTGTTGATTGAGCAAAAAACTGCTTTAAAATTTTATTGCTTTCAACAGTGCTGCAAAATTGTCTCAAGCTTTGCTGGTGTAAAAATCAAGGCAAAAATTGATTATTGTTATTTGAAAGCAGATCTGCATCGCACAGCCAGGCCTAACTAGTCTGATGCAGATAAAAATGAAATAACAGGGTTCGCTCAATTTTTATCTTTAATTTTAAGTTTAATTTCCACAGGATGCGCATTACATTTTTAGCCATAGCACTATTGATATTTACCGCCGTTCAATCGCAATCACTCACGCAATATAGTAGTGGCGGTAATTTTAGCGATTCACACACGCAGGATAGTTTGTTTCCGAAAAAATGGTTTTTCAGTTCTTACCGTGGTTTATCTACCAGTGTTTCTTTTTTTAAGGGAGGAAACGCATCAGTTTTTTCAGCGCCACTGGGCCTTCAGCTTAACAGGAGAATCAATAATAATTGGTTTGCCTTTGCGAACGTCACTGTTGCTCCGTCTTATATAAATATTAATCCTTCCTACTTAAATGGATTTAATAAAAGCTTTTCAAACAACCGGTTTGGCCAAAACTATTTCGGTCTATATCCTGCTGCATCCATGGGCGTAATGTATGTCAACGATGCAAGAACCTTTTCTATTTCGGGAAGTGTAAGTGCTGAAAAAAGTTTATATCCTGTGTTACCTTATTATCCTGATAATTTTTCAAAGCAAAATCATATTGTAGTTCCTCACCGTTAATTTTAAATTGGATTTGTCAGTGTTTAAGAAAGATTATTCAAATGAGCGGTTGATGAAATTTAGTAAGGGCTTCAGTGATTTAAAAGACTGAATGATTTCATTTATGAACTTTGGAGTTACAATGTCAGCATCTGCGATATTTTTAGTAGCTACAAAACTTTTCATTCTTAAAAAATCTGCTGCCGGGTTTTCTTTTTCGTATCCCTTGGGAATATTTACCAACATTTGCTTTTCATCTTTTTCCAATTCGCCATAATTTTTTTTGAATGCCGGAGTTGCTATTATTTTTTTGAATTCAGGAAAACAATAATCGATTTCCTGTCTTACTTTTTTTAATTGCTCCGGCTCCGGCCTCCATAAGCCTCCGCCAATAAAACTATTGTCGCCCGGTTGCACATGAAGGTAATATCCGGCATAAATTGATTTCTTGCCCCCTTTGTTGAAAGAAGCGCTAAAGCTGATTTTGTAAGGGGTTTTGTCTTTTGAAAACCGCACATCGCGATTGATTCTAAACAGGCAGTTTTTATATTCCAATTCTTTAAGGTCTTCATCAAACAGCGTCATCTTCTGAAGCAGTAAAGCAACAAATTCTTCAAAATTATTTCTTACTTCAAGATACTTGTCCTTGTTGGCATCAAACCAGGGTTTATTGTTATTCTTTTTTAGCGATTTCAAAAAAGATAGCGTAGAAGCGGTAATCAAATTATTAAAATTTAAAAGCTAAAGGATAATCAGAGGGAATTTTTCACGAAATGGCCGACCAGTTTTCGCCGCTTTTTATGCGATAAACCGTCATAGGGCTGATGTTGAATTTTTCAGCGATTTGCTTGTGTGTAAGCTTACGACGCGGATTTGCCAGCATCGCCTTTATGTTTTTTACCTGTGATTCGTTTAGCTTTAATCCATTTTTACGTGATACCTGCGATTTTTTATATTCCTTTCGTTGTGGACTTTTTTGCTGGTGGTCAATTACTTCTTTTTGTGTAGCCCATTTTAAATTTTTAGCACGGTTATCAGTTTTTTGATGGTTAAGATGAACTACATATTTATGCTTTGGAGAAGATTTGGGATTAAAGAGTTTTGCTACTTCGCGGTGCAAATAAAGAGTGGTGCTGCCATTGCTTAATCGAAGGTTTAATGAGCGGTATCCGCTGGTAAGAGATCCATCCAGGAGTTTCCCATCAGCCAGGATATCATCTTTGTAACTTGCTGCGCGTCCCTGCGATGAGATGGCATATTTATTTCTCATTGTCTGCATGCCTTTAAATTTAAGAGGCCTCCATATTTCACCGCTAAGTTTTTTGATCATAGCTCAGTTTTATTGATGAAGTTACAAAACTAACTTTGGATGAGATTTAAAAAATCGGCCTCGCTGATGATTTTCACCGTTTTTAATTTTTGTGCTTTGGCCAGCTTACTTCCCGCAGAATCGCCTGCCACCAGGTAATCCAGGTTAGCGCTTACAGAAGAAAGTAATTTGCCTCCATTTGCTTCCACCATTTTCTCGGCGTCATTTCTTTTCAGTGTCGGCAGCGTTCCGGTAAATAAAAATGTTTGACCCGACAACTTTCCTTTTACCGGTTCGGATTTATCTCCTTTCATGTTTACCCCTTTTTCAGCTAACTCTTCAATGATTTGAAGATTGTCTGGGTTATGAAAAAATTCATAAACACTTTGCGCTACTTTTTCTCCAATATCCTTTAACTGCTGAAAATCTTCAATTGAAAATTTGGGCAGGTCAAAAATTGTATCAATACTTTTCGACAACGTTTTGGCGGTGGTTTCGCCAACATATCTGATGCCCAGGCCAAATATCAAACGATTCAAATTTTGTGACTTGGATTTTTCAATCGCTGTTCGCAGGTTGTCAACAGATTTCTGTTTGAATCCTTCCAGCGCAGCAATTTTATCAAAATCTATAGAATAAATGGAGGGAATGTTTGTGATCAAACCAAGCGTATAAAATTTTCTGACATTAGCTTCGCCAAAAGTTTTAATATCCATTGCATCTTTGCTCACAAAGTGAATGATACGCTCTACCACCTGGGCTTCACAGTTGATATTCACGCAGCGCCAAACAGCTTCGCCTTCAGGTCTTACCAATTCGTCTCCACAGACCGGGCATTGAGCAGGAAAAATAATTTTCTTTTCATCGCCGGTTCTTAATTCAGTTAGTGGCTTCACGATATACGGAATCACATCGCCGGCTCTCTCTACTATAACGGTGTCGCCTATACGTAAATCTTTTTCTTCAATAATCCCTTCATTAAAAAGCGACACTGACGTAACCGTTACGCCTCCTATATGAACGGGTTCTATTTTTGCCACAGGCGTAACTGAGCCGGTGCGCCCCACCTGGAATTCCACATGGATTAATTTTGACGTAGCCTGCCGCGCCTTAAACTTGTATGCCATAGCCCACCTTGGATGATGCGTGGTGCTGCCTACCTGCTGCTGAATTTCAATTTCATTTACTTTCACTACAATGCCATCAATTTCATAGGGAAGCTCTTCTCTTTCGCTTTCAAAGGCGTGGCAGAATTCAACAACCTGTTCAATTTTGTCAAAAACTTTTTTTTCTTTTACCGGTGTACGAAACCCGCAATCATATAATAATTGCAAAATTCCCGAATGCGTATTCAGTTGCGCGGGGTAATGTTTTTTCCCTTTTTCATTCAGTTCGATATAACTTACGTGGTACAATATGGCTTCTAATTTTCTTTTCCTGACTGCTGATGGATCTTTCATTCTTAATGAACCGGCGGCGGCATTCCTTGGGTTTGCTAAAGGAGCCAATCCTTCTTCAGCCAGCGATTGATTATATTTTTTAAAATTTTCTTTGTTTAACAGTACTTCTCCTCTTATTTCAATTTTTTGTATTCCAGCATCTGAAAATTTAGCAGATAAAGGAATAGAGCCAATTTGCTTAAGGTTAGTCGTGATATCATCGCCTGCAATTCCATCTCCGCGGGTAGCGCCACGCACCAGGAAATCATTTTCATAAATCAGCGAAATGCTGGCGCCATCATATTTTGGCTCGGCGCTAAAAGTTATTTTCTGGTTTGCGGTTAATGTTTTTAACCGGTTATTCCAGGCGATTAAATCCTCTGCGTTATAGCTATTTTCAAGGCTAAGCATGGCCACTAGATGCGGAACAGTTTCAAAATCTGAATTAAGACTGCTACCTACTCTTTGTGTAGGGGAATCCGGGGAAATTAAAGACGGATTTTCCTTTTCCAGTTTTTCGAGCTTCTTAAAAAGTAAATCATATTCAGTGTCAGAAATTAATGGATCATTTAAAATATAATAGCGGTATTCATGAAACCGAAGCACGTCGCGCAACTGCTCTACATTACCATCTTTTTTTAAAAGATTTTCCGTTTCTGTTTGTAATTCCCTTGCCTGCTCTGTAGTGTACATATTCGAACTTTAAAAAATAAAACTACAAAAAATGTATTATTCCAAACTTGAATGAAGTCATGGGTTATGTGCATACATTCCATAATTCGTTTCCCTGTAAAAATGTTTGTTATAGTAAAGCAGGAAATAATTTGAATTTTTATTTTGCCCGTGAATATAACGGTTATGGGTAAACGAATTTCTTTTCATATCAGTAAGCGATTCTTTTTCCATTTTGCGGCGTGTAAAATCCCAAAAAAAATTTTAAATTTTTAAGGATTCGAAAATAATTGGACTTAATTATGTCAAGAATTCCTATTTTCATGCCCGATTCATAAAAAATCCAATTTTATTGATATGGGAGATTTTCAAGTAAAAGTTCAACCAAAAAAATATGATGCAATTATAATCGGTTCCGGAGCAGGAGGCGGTATGGCAGCTTATGTATTGGCAAATGCAGGGTTAAAAGTTTGCCTGCTTGAAGCCGGGCCGGATTATAGTCCTGCTGTAGATTCGAAGCAATTGCAAAATGCCTGGGATTCTCCCAGGAGAGGCGCCAGCACCAAGTTTCGTCCTTTCGGCGATATGGATGGTTGTTATTGGGGCTGGGAAATTGATGGCGAGCCTTACACAAATGCAAAAGGCTCTAACTGGGAATGGTGGCGTGCAAGAATGGTAGGTGGCCGCACCAATCACTGGGGAAGAATTTCATTACGTTTTGGCCCTAAAGATTTTAAAAGAAGAAGCATTGATGGCTTGGGCGATGATTGGCCAATAAGCTATGATGATGTAAAACCTTATTATGATAAAATAGATAAATTATTGGGGGTATTTGGCACCAATGAAGGTTTGGTAGATGACCCTGATGGTTTTTTTCTGCCGCCTCCCAAGCCGCGGCTTCACGAATTGATGATTAAGAAAGCTGCGACAGGCATTGGAATTCCGGTGATCCCATCCAGGCTTTCCATTCTTACCAAAAAAATTAATGATACCCGCGGTCAATGTTTTTTTTGCCAGCAATGCAACCGAAGTTGTAAAATTTACGCTGATTTTTCATCCTCTTCAGCTTTGGTGTTGCCGGCGCTAAATACAGGAAATGTAGACCTGGTAGTCAACGCCATGGCCCGCGAAGTGCTAACTAATAAAGAAGGCCTGGCTACGGGCGTTTCTTATGTAAATAAAGAAGACATGCAGGAATACCAGGTGATGGGCCGCACTGTTATCCTCGGAGCCAGCGCCTGCGAATCTGCAAGACTGTTATTGAATTCTAAATCGCCGCGCCATCCCAACGGGCTTGCTAATTCAAGTGATATAGTAGGGCATTACCTGCACGATTCTACCGGGGCAGATATGGGTGGCATTATTCCTGATTTATTTGACAGGAAACGATACAATGAAGATGGAGTAGGAGGTATGCACGTTTACACTCCCTGGTGGCTGGATAATAAAAAACTCGATTTTCCACGGGGCTACCACATCGAATATGGCGGAGGTTTCGGGATGCCCTTATATGGTTTTCAATGGGGGATTGAAAACCTGAACGGGACTTATAAAGTGAAGGGAAAGCAAAAGGAAGCCGGTGGCTATGGTGCGTCACTAAAAGAAGATTACCGGTATTTCTTCGGCTCTCATGTAGGTATGGCCGGACGCGGGGAAGCAGTTGCCATGAAGGACAGCTATTGCGAGCTTGATCCAAATACCGTTGACATTTATGGAATTCCTGTTTTAAGATTTCATACAAAATATACAGATTATGAAATTAAACAGGCCAAGCACATGAAGGAAACCTTTGCAGAAATTTTACATGCCATGGGGGCCGTTTCCGTTTGGGGAGCAGATGATGGGCCTGAAAATAATTATGGACTTCACGCACCCGGCAATATTATTCACGAGGCGGGAACGATTCGTATGGGAAATAGTCCAAAAGATTCACCATTGAATAAATGGGCCCAGGCGCATGATTGTAAAAACCTGTTTAATGTAGATGGAGGAATGTTTGTGTCGCAGGGCGATAAAAATATTACCTGGACCATCCTGGCCCTTTCCATGCGCACGTCTGAATATATTGTTGACCAGCTAAAGAAAAATAATATTTAGCAGCATTTAATTTCAATATTTATGGATAGAAGAAAATCGCTTAAAGTAATGGTTCTCGGAACCGTATCTTCCGGATTTTTATTGCAGGCCTGCGAGACCGACAATAAAAAAACGGTTCTCAAAAAAGCATCGGCAACTCCTGCAAAAAAGCATCCCGGGCTGATGAAAGAGGAAGTGAAGCACCTCGAAGAAGTGAACGCTTACACTTTTTTTACACCTCATGAAATGCAGACCATCACAATTCTTGGGGATATTATTATTCCAAAGGATGAGGTAAGCGGCAGCGCATCAGATGCAAAAGTTCCTGATTTTATCGAATTTATTGTGAAAGACAAACCGGAGCATCAGGTCCCTATGCGAGGTGGATTGAAATGGCTTGATATGGAATGCCTGGCCCGTTATCAAAAACCATTTACAGAATGCGATCAAAAACAACAAATGGAAATGGTGGACGATATAGCATGGCCTAAAAAGGCAAAACCTGAGGTGATGCAGGGCGTAAGTTTTTTTAATTTGATGAGAAATCTTACTGCCACAGGATTTTATACCACTGCCATCGGCGTAAAAGATATTGGGTATATAGGCAATACGCCTAACCAATGGAATGGCGTTCCGGAAGATGTTTTGAAACAGCATAACCTGGCGTATACCGAAAAAGAATTAAAAGAATGTATTAGTTTTTAAAAAAAATAAACTGCTTTTATCAGCAGGCAAACAAAAAACCGATTTTTTTATTTTAAAATTTTATCATGAGAAAATTAAGAATGGGAATGGTAGGCGGAGGCAAAGATGCTTTCATCGGTGCCATTCACCGGCTGGCCGCCAATATGGATGGGTTGATTGAATTAAGTTGCGGTGCATTAAGTATTAACCCGGATATAGCAAAGGAATCCGGTAAAGAATTATTTCTTCCGGCAGATCGAACCTATTTATCCTTCGAAGAAATGATTGAGAAAGAAAGCAAAATGCCCGAAGACAAACGCATCGATTTTATCACCATTGTTACTCCCAATTTTGCGCACTATGCGCCCGCAGCTATGGCCCTTGATAATGGCTTCAATGTAATAGTTGAAAAACCAATGACCTTTACCCTGCAGGAAGCAAAAGATTTAAAAAAGAAACTTGAGCAAAGCGGAAAAACGCTTTGTCTTACTCATACTTATTCCGGTTACCCAATGGTGAAACAGGCGAAGGCAATGGTAGCGGAAGGAGCGTTTGGAAAAATCAGGAAAATAGTAGTAGAATATTCACAAGGATGGCTGAGCAGGCTCACTGAAAGAGAAGGCAATGCCCAGGCATCATGGCGGACTGACCCGAAAAAATCGGGAAAAGCAGGCGCTATGGGAGATATAGGCACTCACGCAGCACACCTCGCAGAATACATTTCCGGATTGAAGATTACCAAACTTTGTGCAGATTTAAATGTAATGGTTGAGGGGCGTGCCTTGGATGATGACGGGAATGTTTTACTGAAATTTGACAATGGTGCAGCCGGCGTTTTAGTGGCGACACAAGTAGCAGCCGGTGAAGAAAATAACCTGAAGATCAGGATCTATGGCGAAAAAGGCGGAATAGATTGGACACAACAGGAGCCAAATACCTTAATTGTAAGATGGCTTGATCAACCCGCCCAAATTTTAAGAGCCGGTAATAATTCACCGGGGCTCAGCAGCTATGCCTTGCAAAATTGCCGTACGCCGGGTGGCCATCCCGAAGGTTATCTTGAAGCTTTTGCGAATATCTACCGAAATTTTGCCCATACGCTAATGGCTAAATTAGATGGCAAAGAACCGACGAAAGAAATGCTGGATTTCCCGGGAATAGAAGATGGTGTACGTGGAATGGCATTCATTGAAAATGTGGTAGCCTCAGGCAATTCAAATGAAAAGTGGACAGATTTTGTGGAATAATTAAAAGATTGGTTGTTGACTTTTTTTACAAAGTGGCCTTGCGCCACTTTTTTTATGGAATTAAAACGGGCTTATTTGTTTATTTACTATGAGGTTTCACTTTGATTACGGTTAGTAAAAATTCCGGGGTATTTTACAAAACGCTTACAAAAAAAATTTACGTTATATAAAAAAGAATGTAAATTGTGTCCTATTAACTTTAACGCAAATTTAATTACTTGATTATGAAAAAAAGATTACTGCTTAGCAGCCTCTTCGTGCTGCTTTGTTTTCTACAATCTATGGCTCAGCGGCGGACTATCACAGGAACTGTTACTACAAGCGATGGAACGGCTTTGGTAGGCGCTTCTGTAGTCGTAGTTGGGAACAGAACCGGCGAAACTACCGGGCCGAACGGCAACTTCTCTATAAGTGTACCTCCAAATGCGAAGACTTTGCGAATCAGCTATGTAGGATACGCAGATCAGGATGTATCAATTTCCGGCCAAAGCAACATCACGGTTTCGATGACACCCAGCGCAACCAATCTGAATGAAATCGTTGTTACAGGTTATACTTCGCAGAGAAAAAAGGACATTACCGGGTCTGTTGCGGTGGTGGATGTGAGCGATATGAAAAAGATTCCCTCAGGGAATGCGGAATCTTTATTACAAGGGCAAGCCTCAGGAGTTACCGTTACTACCTCCGGTGTACCCGGTGGCGGAGCTGCAGTGCGTGTAAGAGGAATCACCTCCTTAGGAAATTCGTCTCCATTATATATCGTGGATGGAGTTGAATCCGGCACCGGCCTTAGGGATATTAATCCTGATGATATAGAATCCGTACAGGTGTTGAAAGATGCAGGCGCTGCCGCCATTTATGGTATACAGGGATCCAACGGAGTTGTGGTGGTTACAACAAAAAAAGGACGCGGCAAAGCAACCGTTACCTACAATATGTATCTTGGTTCCCAGCAACCTTTAAAAGGAAATGTATGGAATCTTACTAATACTCAAGGATACGCACAAGCTATCTGGAACATGGAAAGCAATTCAGGAGTGACACCTGATAAAAGGACCGGGCAATTTGGAAAAGATCCTTCTCAAACAGGTCCTATAATCCCGGATTATATTATTCCGGAAGCCGCAAAAAATGGTGATGCCAATACAGATCCTTCAACGTATGATATTTCTTCCAACCAGATTACAAAAGCATCAAAACCTGGCACTGACTGGTTTCATGAAATCTTTAAGCCAGCTATGATTCAAAACCATACGGTGACTGTAAGTGCAGGGAGCGATAAATCGTCCTATTTATTTTCAATGAATTATTTCAATCAGGAAGGCACCCTGATAAATACTTACCTGAAAAAATATGACGTAAGAGCAAATACCGTTTTCAATATTAAAGACAATATAAGAATTGGTGAAAATGCCGATGTTGTATATCGCCAAAATCCGGGATTTACCAACCAAAACGAAGGGAACTCAATTTCATTCACTTATCGTACTCCACCGATTATTCCGGTATACGATATTATGGGAAATTTCGCCGGAACTCATGCACCTCACCTTAGCAACTCGCAAAACCCTGTAGCCAGGCAAAAGCGTACCGCCAATAATAAAAGCAATAGCTGGTCTATGATCGGAAATGTATTTGCTGATGTGGATTTTCTAAAACATTTTACCGCACATACTTCCTTCGGCGGCACTGTTGAAAATTATTACTATTATTCATTCAGCCCTACGCCATATAACGATGCGGAAGGTAACACCAATCCAAATGCATTTACTGAAGGAGCTGGATATAATAGTTTATGGCAATGGACAAATACATTAACTTATTCAAATGTAATAGGATTACATAACATTAAAGTATTAGGTGGCATTGAGGCAAAAAAGATTTATGATCGTAGCTTCTCCGCTGGGAGAATTAATTATTTCAGTTCAGACCCTAACTACTTAATCCTAAATACCGGAAGTCCTACCGGCGGCGTAAGTAATAATGGAGGAGCACCTTATCAGCGATCCTTATATTCACAATTTGGCCGACTGGATTATCAATACAATGACAAGTACCTTATTAGTGCCACTGTGCGCAGAGACGGTGCATCTGTTTTTGATAAAGATCATAGATTTGGCGTTTTCCCTTCTGTATCTGCGGGCTGGAGAATATCCCAGGAAAGCTTCCTGAAAGGCGTCTCATTTTTTAATGATTTGAAATTCAGAGGTGGTTGGGGGAAATTGGGTTCCATTAATAATATTGGGGCTACTAATCCTTATAGCCTTTATGCATCTGGTGCTGGCTATTCCTACTATTCAATTGACGGAGATCCCCAGGGTGCTACCATGGGATTCTATCAGAGCCAATTTGGCAATCCATTGACAACATGGGAGCAGGATATCATAACTAACGTAGGCCTGGACGCTACCATTCTTAATAATAAATTAAGCCTGTCCGTTGAATGGTACAAGAAAAAAATCAGTGGATTATTGTTCCAAAAGCAATCTCTGATAGGAAATTTTGCAGGCGGTGCGAGTCAGCCGGTTGTTAATTCCGGCGATATCCAAAATTCCGGTATTGATGGAAGCATTACTTTCCATGGAAGCGCAGGTTCTGACTTTAAATTTGATATCCAGGGAACGCTTACCAGTTATAAGAGTGAAGTAGTTAGCCTGCCTCCGGGTTATAAGTATCAGGATAGGAACAGTGATGGATCTACCCGCATTGGAGCCTTTACCCGTGTGCAACCGGGCAGAGCAATCGGTGAATTTTTTGGATATAAAGTGATTGGGCTTTTCCAGGATGCCGCAGATGTAGCTAAATCACCTACGCAAACTGCTGCAAATCCTGGCCGTTTCAAATATGCCGATATAAGTGGCCCTGATGGGAAGCCTGATGGAAAAATTGATGATCAGGACAGAACCTGGATTGGAAACCCAAATCCCGATTTCACCTATGGCCTAAATATTAATGCAAGTTATAAAGCTTTCGATTTTTCTATATTCTTTTATGGTTCCCAGGGCAACCAGGATGTTAATTATGTAAAATACTGGACTGATTTTCCACAGGTTTTCCGCGGCGGTATCAGCAATGATGCATTAAATAAGTCTGCTATCCTCGTAAATTCAGCCGGACAGCCAACTACAGTTACAGATCCAACTGCACATGTGGCCAATCCGGGAGCAACTGTTCCGGTTTTGGAAACAGCCGGTGGCTTTAGTAATAGTGGAGCGTTTAATTCTTTTTATGTGGAAGATGGTTCTTTCCTGAAACTTCGTTCTTTAATGTTAGGCTATACGCTTCCTATTTCACCTTTGAAAAAGGTTGGAATTGATAAGCTCCGCATTTATATACAAGGATCTAATTTGTTTACGATAACAAAATATACCGGGCTTGATCCGGAATTACAACAATCTAATTTAAGTAATAACAGTAATTTCGG
Source organism: Hanamia caeni (assembly GCF_003721595.1). Classification (GTDB taxonomy): domain Bacteria; phylum Bacteroidota; class Bacteroidia; order Chitinophagales; family Chitinophagaceae; genus Ginsengibacter; species Ginsengibacter caeni. The sequence continues at coordinate 1,998 of NZ_RJJR01000008.1, read as the reverse complement.
AATTGATTTCGGTAACTATCCTTCTAATCAGAAACAATTCCTTTTTGGAATAAATGCCTCATTTTAAATTTTAAAAATAAAAAAATTAGTGATATGAAAAAATCTAATATAAAATATTTAATACTGAGCGTATTCCTTCTGATTTGTATAGGCTACAGTTGCAAAAAAGAATTTCTCGATATCCCACCCGTCGGATCCCTGAACCCATCAATCATGGCTAACCAGCAAGGAGTAGAAGGACTTCTGGTAGGCGCCTATGCCACTCTTGATGGTTATCCGGGAAATGGCGACGGTGGCTGGGGCGGGGCTATTTCGAACTGGTCATTGGGAAGTGTAGCAGCCGACGACGCTTATAAAGGTTCAACACCAGATGACCAACCGGACGTAGTTCCTATTGAAACGTGGGCTACTTTACCTACAAATGGTTATACCGTAGGTAAATGGAGAAACTGTTATTATGGTGTACAGAGAGCAAATGACGTTCTTCGGATTTTGCCACTGGCAAAAGATATTCCGGAAGACCAGGTTAAAACTATCACTGCAGAGGCCAGGTTTATAAGAGGTTTTCAAATGTTTGAATTGAAAAAAGTTTTTAATAATGTCCCTTTTATCTCTGAGAATGTAACAGGAGATACTTCCAGTCCTGCTGCGATTACTAATATCAGTGGCTCTGGGTATGTAGATGTATGGCCTGATATAGAAGCTGATTTTAAATTTGCTATGGAAAACCTTCCGGCCACTCAGCCACAGGTTGGCAGAGCCAACAAATGGGCAGCACAGGCTTTTTTAGCTAAATGCTATATGTATGAGAAGAAGTATTCAGATGCCAAACCTTTGCTGGATGAGCTAATTAGCAGCGGAACTACTTCTGACGGTGTGAAATATGATTTGATAAATTATGCCAGCAATTTTAATCCGGCACAAAATCATAAAGGTGATGCTGAAGCAGTATTTGTAGTTCAAATGTCTGTGAATGACGGGTCTGGTAATGCGCAGGCCAATGGACAGGGTGTAGCAAACGGCAACTACGGCGATTTATTGAATTTTCCATATAATAACGGCCCGGGCGCTTGCTGTGGATTTTTCAATCCATCCCAGGATTTAGGAAATGCCTATAAAACTGATTCCCATGGATTACCCCTGTTAGATGGCAGCTATAATAGTGGTACAGATGTCAACAGTTCAACTTATCCCGGAACATTGGATCCAAGAATTGACATTGCAATCGGAAGAAAAGGAGTTCCTTACCTCGATTGGGGCCCTATGCCAGGTGATTCCTGGATTCGTGATCCGGCCAATAATGGACATTTCGTAACTAAAAAAGATGTGTATGCCGAAAGTCAAAAAGGCTCATTATCAAGCACTGAAAGCTATTGGGCCTCCACAGAATTAACAGCAAATAACGTAAATGTGATTCGTTTTGCAGATGTATTATTGTGGGCGGCAGAAGCTGATCTTGCCACCGGCGATCCAACAACTGCAGAAGCACTGGTAAACAGAGTTCGTGCTCGTGCTGCCGATAAAACCGGTTGGGTATATGCTGGGGGCGCTACTTATGACGCTTCTTCAGCTACCTATTCTCCCCAAACCACTCCGGCAGGCAATTATAAAATTGGATTATACCCCGCAGGCGCTTTTAGCAATCAGGCTTATGCATTAAAAGCCATTATAATGGAGAGAAGACTTGAGCTTTCAATGGAAGGCCAGCGCTTCTTTGACCTCGTGCGCTGGGGAATTGCTGCAGAGGTTTTAAATGCTTACCAGGCTTATATTAAGAATTATGTTCCATATTATCTTGGTACCAAGTTTACAGCCGGAAAGAATGAATATTATCCTATTCCTCAAAGTCAGATAGATGCTATCAATTCCGGAGGTACTGTCTATTTAAAACAGAATCCTGGTTATTGAGTGTCACGAATAAATAATGAATACAAATTAGTTCTTTGATTTTATTATTTAATGCTATGTAGATGATGATGGTCGGCCCATCGGTAACGG
>NZ_RJJR01000007.1 GCF_003721595.1 Hanamia caeni | reverse complement strand
CGCACTTCAGGATTATTGCGCATGACTTTTTTTATCATGCAAAACTATATGCGATTAAATTTGTGCGCAAGAGGTGGTTGGCCGGTGGGATACATTGCAAATTTCAATTCCTCTATGGTGCGATTAAAAGGAAAAAGGCCTAACCAAAACAGATATTCATTGTAATTTCAATTCCTCTATGGTGCGATTAAAAGTAAAAAAGTATTGCTCTTTTTAGGAATAGCAAAGCAATTTCAATTCCTCTATGGTGCGATTAAAAGTCCTGCCTTCATACGCGGCGCCTGAAGCGTACTCCCATTTCAATTCCTCTATGGTGCGATTAAAAGTTGTGCCCACCAAAATCCACAGTATTATCCGTAATAAATTTCAATTCCTCTATGGTGCGATTAAAAGATGTATTCAGGTGCAGTAATTTCATCCGTTGTATAATTTCAATTCCTCTATGGTGCGATTAAAAGCTTCGTGTTAAAAAAATGGAATTACTGGCAGGTGAATTTCAATTCCTCTATGGTGCGATTAAAAGTTATCAGTTTCGGATTATATTCTTCGTGTTAAAAAAAATTTCAATTCCTCTATGGTGCGATTAAAAGCCGGCCTTGACAATATCCATTCTACAAGGCTTAGTTATTTCAATTCCTCTATGGTGCGATTAAAAGAAGTAACGTAATGAAATTTAAGGTGGGGCTTTACTGATTTCAATTCCTCTATGGTGCGATTAAAAGTTTTTTCATACTTCATTTTCCCTTCCTTACCTCTTCCATTTCAATTCCTCTATGGTGCGATTAAAAGTTTTGCGCTGCCTGATTTGCTTTTAACGCGGCTTCTGTTATTTCAATTCCTCTATGGTGCGATTAAAAGAAATCTTTTTGAACGATTCTCTATTTTAACATCCAAATTTCAATTCCTCTATGGTGCGATTAAAAGCATAGGTGGTCTTTTCACGGTAGGGGGCCTTTTCAATTTCAATTCCTCTATGGTGCGATTAAAAGTGCTTTTATGCTTAATCTCTGTCCGTTGGCTTCTGCCATTTCAATTCCTCTATGGTGCGATTAAAAGTCCTAATTCAGAAATATCGGCCTTGTTGTTTACAACATTTCAATTCCTCTATGGTGCGATTAAAAGTTCACATCAATTCAAGTGTTTCTTTTATGTTTAGCGTTATTTCAATTCCTCTATGGTGCGATTAAAAGTGGAAGTAAAAGGGACAACAGTAGTTCTTTCTCAATTTCAATTCCTCTATGGTGCGATTAAAAGTGGTAGTACGGTTTTTACAGTTGCCGAAACCTTAGCAGAATTTCAATTCCTCTATGGTGCGATTAAAAGGTAGGAGGTCTTTTCATGGGCCTTATGCAATTAAAAAATTTCAATTCCTCTATGGTGCGATTAAAAGTTAATTACTATTTAGCGGCACATCAATCTTGTTCCCATTTCAATTCCTCTATGGTGCGATTAAAAGCTTCACCCCTTCCGGTTTGATTAAGGTAGCAATCAATTTCAATTCCTCTATGGTGCGATTAAAAGAGGAAAGCGTTTGAGGAACTAAAAGATGGAAGATACCATTTCAATTCCTCTATGGTGCGATTAAAAGATACTATTACAATCCCGGAGGAGTTTATGACAAATCATTTCAATTCCTCTATGGTGCGATTAAAAGTCATTCTTGTCAATATCAATTTGGTCTTTTTGATTTATTTCAATTCCTCTATGGTGCGATTAAAAGCAAATGGGATGAAAGATTAAAAAAAATACAAGATAATTTCAATTCCTCTATGGTGCGATTAAAAGTACTGAATCCAATCCCTACAAGATAGCAGCCCCATAATTTCAATTCCTCTATGGTGCGATTAAAAGCATTATATACTGCGGCAATATCCGATGCAAAAGCATATTTCAATTCCTCTATGGTGCGATTAAAAGATAAACGATGGGAATAATCTACTTGCGCCTCGTTATTATTTCAATTCCTCTATGGTGCGATTAAAAGATTCAGCACAGGACGGGCAGGTATTACACGCATATTTAGATTTCAATTCCTCTATGGTGCGATTAAAAGTCTATGACTGGAAACGGTGGTAAATTCTTAACTAATGAATTTCAATTCCTCTATGGTGCGATTAAAAGTGCCACTTTTTCTAAGGATTAAGGAGCAAATAAGCGAATTTCAATTCCTCTATGGTGCGATTAAAAGCTTCGTTTTCAATATTTCTAAGGGTTAAAATTTTAAATTTCAATTCCTCTATGGTGCGATTAAAAGATTCCCATAACCATAAGGATAAGCTGCTCCTATCGATTTCAATTCCTCTATGGTGCGATTAAAAGAAATCAGAGCAGGATAAAGCCACAAAAGGGAAGATTATTTCAATTCCTCTATGGTGCGATTAAAAGTTAAAACTCAAAAAATGAAAATAAAAATTTTCAAACCCATTTCAATTCCTCTATGGTGCGATTAAAAGTTGCAATTCCCTCAATCGGCGACCTTGTACTTTCATTTCAATTCCTCTATGGTGCGATTAAAAGTTCCATCTTTTCTATTAGTTTGTAGGTATGAACTATATTTCAATTCCTCTATGGTGCGATTAAAAGCACCTGTTGGATTACCTGTACTCCACGATTTTACTTATTTCAATTCCTCTATGGTGCGATTAAAAGCCTTAATAATGCTCCCTTTATTGCCGAGTGTTTGCACATTTCAATTCCTCTATGGTGCGATTAAAAGTAGATAAAAACAGGTTTGTTAATTGGGCTTCTCCATTATTTCAATTCCTCTATGGTGCGATTAAAAGAGTCCAGTCAAAGCACTTAGTCCGGATAAGTACGCAATTTCAATTCGTCTATGGTGCGATTAAAAGTAAAGAGCTGAGAAGGTTTCAGACATGGCGGGGGGATTTCAATTCCTCTATGGTGCGATTAAAAGCCGGGCTGACCTTTGAAGCGCAACGCGAATCAGCCCAATTTCAATTCCTCTATGGTGCGATTAAAAGTTTCATCATCGTAACGGTATATTATGACTACCTGTATTTCAATTCCTCTATGGTGCGATTAAAAGCCGGTATGGTGGTTACGTCCGTACAAAAGTTACCCATTTCAATTCCTCTATGGTGCGATTAAAAGTCGTAATCCTGGTTAGCATAACCGACCTTAATCGTATATTTCAATTCCTCTATGGTGCGATTAAAAGCGGGATAATATCCACCTGCCATTCTATCATGTATGTTTATTTCAATTCCTCTATGGTGCGATTAAAAGTTTCAACCATACAATACTAACAACGCACTTAGATATTTCAATTCCTCTATGGTGCGATTAAAAGAACGCAGAGTTTATCAGCGCACGCACTACATCATATTTCAATTCCTCTATGGTGCGATTAAAAGTCTTGCTTGCCATGGTGGGGTTTTTAATTTATTTATATTTCAATTCCTCTATGGTGCGATTAAAAGCCAGGAAACAAAAAACGACATCAAGCAAGGAACGTTATTTCAATTCCTCTATGGTGCGATTAAAAGTAAAAGTAAAACATCAATTGACGATGCGGTTTTGTATTTCAATTCCTCTATGGTGCGATTAAAAGAAATAGTTCCTGTTGTACTGATAACTTTTCTATCAGTATTTCAATTCCTCTATGGTGCGATTAAAAGTGGATGCCTAAGAATTAAAGGCGATACGTTTCACCATTTCAATTCCTCTATGGTGCGATTAAAAGTTTGTCTGTTTTATCATTCAATGATTGCAGATGAGAAATTTCAATTCCTCTATGGTGCGATTAAAAGCAGAAATCGCAATGGGAGAAAACGTTCCATCATAACATTTCAATTCCTCTATGGTGCGATTAAAAGTACCAAATAGGTTAACACAATTACAGAGAGATAGCAATTTCAATTCCTCTATGGTGCGATTAAAAGTTCAACAACGATTTACTCCACACCTGTACATGCAAGATTTCAATTCCTCTATGGTGCGATTAAAAGTTTTTGTTCTTGTTTGAATTTTACAATCTTGTTTAATTTCAATTCCTCTATGGTGCGATTAAAAGTTAAAAGAACAAATTGAAATCGAATTGTCTAAGTCATTTCAATTCCTCTATGGTGCGATTAAAAGACCAGTAATAGGAATCATTGCGGCGTTGTTTTTCCATTTCAATTCCTCTATGGTGCGATTAAAAGTTTTGTTTTTATTTTGATTAATTAATTACTATTTAGATTTCAATTCCTCTATGGTGCGATTAAAAGCTCTCGCCGAAAAGATTAAAAAGCATCGCGTACATATATTTCAATTCCTCTATGGTGCGATTAAAAGTATCGCTCTTTGATTCATACCAACAAGAATCATTTAATTTCAATTCCTCTATGGTGCGATTAAAAGAAAAAGAAGAAAAAGAAGGCGATGTAAGTTATCGCATTTCAATTCCTCTATGGTGCGATTAAAAGCCGTCCAAACGGCAACAAAAAAACGCCTCTTTTTCAAGGCTTTGCAAAAATAAAAAATCCAATTTTTTATCCCAAAAAATTGTCGAAGTACAATCATACTACTGATAGCGCACTTCGACAATAACAGATTTGCGCTGATGCTCAGGTCTTTACTCCATAATGTCAAAGAACTTTCTGCTTCTGAAGACCTTTTCTCAAGGACTTCGACAACTTAAAGCATGTTATCAATCTCATTTTTCTCTTTTCCGATAACTTGTTTCTCTAACCATTTTTCCTGGCGGCTGCTAAAGATAATCAGGCTGTCCGATTCGATTTTCATAATTTCCTTTGCTTCAATGATAAGTTCTTTCAATTTCACTTCCGTTAGCTCTCCCTCAAACACGCTGTTCTGAATCCAGTTTAAATACCGCCGGCAGAGCTTCAGCATTTTACCAACTCTTTTTGTATCCACATCGTAAACCAAAATCACATACATTTTTTAAAGATAATAATCCTTTCCGATACACTAGTAAACCAACAAATAATCCTGATTCTTTCTCTCACTCGGTTCTCGCACTCTCACCGTCTCTCACCACCATGCCTTAAATGGTTTGTATTCCTCCATTCCCAAAATATGCTTTACGAGTTTATAGCATTCCAGTTTTACCAGATGCTTATAACTCACGCTTCTTCCCAATGACCGGTGTTTAATGGTTTCATTTAATTTTTCATCCCAGGCTTTTACCACTTTTTTTCTTCCGCTATCTTTCAGTAAACATTGGTTCAGTTGATGGTCAAAATCATTTCCCTGAATTACTTTTTTATTCATCAGTGCAAAAATTAAACGATCCGCTAAAAGCGGTTTAAATACTTCTGCCAGGTCAAGCGCCAGGGAAAACCGCCGAAATCCGGGCTCGTGTAAAAAACTGATAGTTGGATTCAACTGTGTATGATGGGTCATATCCAGGCAAAGCGTGTAGCACATCATATTTACAAACGAAACCATGGCGTTTACTTCGTTGGATGGTGGCTGCTTACTGCGATTGCCCATTTCAAAATCATTAATGATCAGGTCGAATGCTTCATAATAAGTTTGCCTGATGTTTCCTTCCACTCCCATCAGCATATCAATCGCAGTACAACATGGAATTTGAAGCATGAGGCTTTCTATTTTTTCTATCTGGGGCGTGGTGTCTTTTGAGCGGTTATTGTAATACCGCAGGTTTTTCACCATATTGAAAGAAGCGCCTTCAATAAATTTTTGCGCGATAACCATCCTGTGTTTTAATTTGGAATAAGCATTGGTTTGAGCGACTAAAACTTTTCCACTTAATAAATATTCCTTCGATAAAAAGCTGCCTGTATAATGTTCATAAAAATCGAAAAAATGTACGCTTATTTTTTCTTTTCCAAGAAAATTGTACAAGGCGCTATTGGCATCAAGGCTGCCAAAAGTATATAGGTTATCTACTGTTTCTACAGGGATGTATTTCGGTACACCTTCATTTCCGTCTTCATCCGTAGGAACAAATTTGAGCGTATTATCTTTGCGGCTCATGCGGCCGGGATTGAAGAGGTAGTAGGATTTTTTCATACATTAAAATATTTATCCCGGTGCCAGTTTTCAGGGTTTTGGACAATATAATTTTCTATTCTGTCGTATTCTTTTTTATTTCTAATTACACGGTCATGAAACCGGCTTTGCCAATGAAAATTCAGTTTGGGATATTGCTGCCTGATAGTTTTTGAACAGGCAGATTTATAGGATCGTATAATGGCAGATACCGAACCGGATTTGGGTGAAATTTCAGACATGAATTCGTTTCCCCCTGTAGAGACGTTGCATTGCAACGTCTCTACAGGGGGATCATTTATAATGATAATCCCGTGCACATGATTGGGCATTACCTGGTATTCGCCTAATGAAACATGCTGAAAATGGTCAGGGATTGCCCTCCAGTTTTCCTCAGCAATCCCGCCCGCTTCCGTCAAAATCATTTTGCCATTGTTACATTCACCAAAATAGCAAATACGCTGCCCCGTACAAATGGTAATAAAATACGCGCCTTCATTACGGTAATCCCATTCCTGCCATCTGGCCGATTCTATTCTGAATTTATTTTTGAAAAGCGACATCTTATTGTTTAATCAGTACCTGTGATGAATTTTAATAATTATTCCCCCACATAACACAATTCATAGTAGCTGCAACTCTTACAAATTTTGCTATTGATCAACGGCGGGCAAGATTCCGATTCTATAAGTTCTGTTATTTTCAAAAACATAACTTTCAGATATTCCTTGTCAACAAATGAAAGGGTTACTTCCTTGGTGATTCTTAATTTAGGGTATTCCAGTATGGCCGTTACGCCTTCTATTCCGTTTAGTTCCATCAGGTAGATATAAAATTTTACCTGCCATTCGTGCGCCTCTTCTATTTTGTCGCTGCGCTTTATTTCATGAATTATTTTTTCTTTAGCATCATAGAAATCAATTTTGCCAAACAAATCCATTCCATTGTTTAGCGTAAACGACAAATCAATTTCACGGTATTTTTCCGCTCTTTGCGGGTAGCTCGTTTCGTGTAATAATTTTCCATCATAAACAGTATCGGAAGTATGTTCCATATTAATTCCGTTGGCAAACAACCACAGTTTTCGATGGCAGATGTGATAGTAATTGATGTGCGTAGCGGTGATGTTCATTTTTTCTATACTGCTTATTACTAATTACCGGGGTAAAAAGAGGCTTTAAGAAGACACCTTCAATTTTAAACAGTGAAGCAACAAATAATGAGAATTTTTATTTTTTTAAGATAGCTGGATTTTTGGTTTCTAATTGGTGAATTCATTTTTCCACAATCTTCCTGCAAGTATTTCGGCCACATAATTTTCTACGCATTTTTGACGAAAAGCAAACCAGGCTTCTCTTTCATCCGATTGATGGATGATGGTATTAAAACGGCTGAAAGGTTTTCGCCCGGATAAGGCATCTGACAATCTTTTGCTGATGCGGCTTTCAGGCAAGATGCTTACAAATTGTTCCATAAACGAAAATGATTCCGTTGAATCCGGCGGGTTGATGGTAATCGTTCCTTCCCAATCGCGGTTGATACGTTTCAGGTCTGCATAAAAAGGCTCGCCTTCTTCCTCATCTTCATTCTCATCATCCTCATCTTCATCAAACATCATGGTATCAGCAATTGTCTGTGGAATATTAATTATTTCCAACGTATCGGGATTGATATAGCAAACCAGCCCGGCGCTCAAACTGTCAGCCACATCTTTCACCAGCGATGCATAACGTTCGGGAATAGCAATAGTTTCGGTTGTAGCATCGTCTTCTGTATAAAGTTCATTCAGCATATACTGATGCAACTTTTCCAGTTGTTCCGGTTTGTCTTTCAGCGACCGAAGCATGATGAGGATTTCGTCTATGGGGTTGTTGGGGTTCATTGGCTTTGCCAGAATATTGTTTTAAAGAATTTTATCATAATGAAAAAGAATGCTTCAATAATACTTTAAATTAAAAAATCTTCACCCGATATTTTTACCCCTTTATCTGAATCATAAGCATCAATGCTTAATTTAAATAATTCATTATATTTCTCATTATGCCCCAAAACCGGCGCAATGTCTTTATTTCTCAATCTTACCGAGACAATATGATTTGACATTTTTTTCAACAAAGTTTGCATTTTCAGATTCAAAATTTTAATTGCTGCCCAATCTTTTTGTTGTGATTGAATTTTGCTTTGTACTTCCATATTCAAATCCAAAAGCGTTTCAAAATTTATATCATCCTTATTTATTGGCACATAATATTGCCTTTGTTCACCATAGGTCTGTTCATCTATTAACTGAAACTTGCCAATTTTTGCATAAGCACACTCTTTAATATCCTCCAAAAAATCAAGTTCCAAATTGAATGCCTTTTGGGAATGTTTTGCGAAATGAAGTTCTGTTGCAATCTTATCAAAAAATGCTTTTTGAACCCTCAGTAATTCTTTTTCTTCAAAAGCCGTTTCCAATCCTAAAGCATTTTTGGTAAAAGTCAAAATGTCTTTATCTTTTCCACTTCCATAAATTAAATTGGCTCTTGATTTTCCGTCTTTTACCAAATTGAAAAGAACAACTTTCCCTATGTTTTCCAATCTGCCATTCCTATTGCAACGTCCCGCCGATTGTACAATGCTTGAAACCAATGCAAAATCACGGTACAAAACAGGAAAATCTATATCTACACCCGCTTCTATAAGTTGTGTGGAAATTAAAATTGTTTTTTGGTTTTTCTCAAGCCGTTCTTTAATAATTTCAAGTTTTTTCTTTCTGTCGTTTGGGGTAAAATGCGTATTGAGCAAATACAACTCATTTGCTGTAAAGCATTCAGATAAATCTTTAAATAAATCCTTACTATCATCAATGGTATTCAGAATTACCAATACAGAATTATTTTCTGCTATAATCTTCTCTGTTAATTGCTGAATATTGATTGGCTCTTTCCAATAATCTATTTGATAACGATTGAAAACATTGCTTTCAAAATATTTTTGATGTTCAAGCAGAGAAGCAGGTTTTTCATAATCAGGAAAGAAATTCTTTATTTTATCTTCCTGCGGCAATTCAAAATTTGGTTGTGTAGCTGTAGAAATAATTGCATAGCAATCAAATTTTTCGCAGAATTTGGTTAGGTAAGCAACAAAGAATGTGTATAATCGTGGTGGCAAAGATTGTATTTCGTCTAAAAGGAAAATGGATTTTGAAAAATTCGGCAACTTTAAAAGTGTCGCATTATGATTGCTTAAAAGTGTTTCAAAAAACCGGACAAAGGTTGTAATTACAAACGGATAAGCAAATACCTGTTCCTGAAATGCCAGAAAATCTAACTCTTTAATGTTTTCAGATGAAGGATTAGCGTCCAATAGTTCCTGAATTTTATCAAACAGTTGATTGCCGCTTTTGGAATCAATTCGCTGTATATAATTCTCTTGTCTATATTCTTTAAATATATCCAAAACTTCTTTCTCAACCTGTTCAGTAATTGACAAAAAAGGAAGTGCATACATTATACGATAATTGGCTTTAGTCTGAATAATTTCAGAAGCTAAGGAAAGTAACATAATTGTTTTTCCTGAGCCTGTCGGTGCTGTTAGCTCAAATACTCTTTTATCTTTTTGCAAAAGACCTTGAATATTCTTAATGCTTTCTTCTCTGATTTCAGTTCTTAGTTTATTTAATTCAGAATTTGGTTGAAATTTTGAAATATACTTTTTAAGTGTTTCAGGATAGATTTTGCAGAAACTTTCAATTTTATTCTTATCCTCATCTATTGTTTTGGCGTTCATTGCATCGGCTTTATCTGCCTGGATAAGTGATGCAAAGGCAAATTGTGTATTGAGAAAAAAGTCTAAATATTCTTTAGTATGTTTTGGATTGAATATTATTTTATCTAAAAAATGATTTTGAACTTTATCATCATTTAAAAGCTGTTTAAATGATGTTATCTGTTTAAAATCTTCAAATCGTTTTGTATATTCTTCACTCGGTAATCCATTGGCTTTCTTACTCAGAAAAGTATATAGCTCCTTTATTTCATCCTTATTCAAAATATACGGTTCTGTTTCTAAATTAGCCTTTGGGATGAAATCCGGTAAATGACCGTGATGTTTAGCTATGATTATCAGTAAGGCGATTAATTCATTTTCGGTTAATATTTGAACACCTAACCATTTTTTAAGCCAATCAAAATTGTTTTTATTACACCTGAAAGCAGCATAAAATGCAAACGCTGATAAATAAGCGTGGTGAGAATATCCGTTATTTCTTTGATTTAACCTGTCCTGAAAAAAAGGATTAATCTTTCCTAAGTCGTGAAAAATAGCTGCTAATTCTGCAAGTTTTGATACTGTTAAATTCTTAGTTAGTTTTTGAGTATTAATAATTACTCCATCTACGTGAGTAAACAGAAGTTTGTCAGGATGCGATTTTAATTGTCCTACATCAGCCATAAATTTTCTGTAACTTGTTCTGTGTTTTGATAATGATAATATTTACCTTCAACAATAAGTTTATAGGGGAAATCAGGATAAATAATTTGCTGGTATTTGTCCGGCAAATTCCAAAAGTCATCATTTTGATAAGTAGGTAATTTATCAAACCCGACTCTGAATTGTCCTGAAACTTTTGGCTTATGTATTGTTGAAACAAAAGAAGAAGTTCCAAATTCACTTTCCTGCATTTCTGAAATTGTACCTTCCGATTCAAACTTCAAATTTGCAGGGCAATTATGCCAGCCTAACACGGGTGTGTAAATAGCCTCATTATTTTTTATTGCTGCTAAAAAATTTTCAAACTCATTTTGTGAAGCATCGTTTTTTAAAGCAAGCGTTATTTTGAATGCAGGGTTTCTCAAAAACTCAAAATATTTTGGCGAGCCCGGTGCAGTGGGGTTTATTGCCGTTCTACTGGTAAAGCCCCAAGACACTTTTTTTACCTGGCTAAGCAACTGTACTGCATACAATAAATTGTCAGATAATTGCGGAAATAATTTTTTCATTTCCTGCCTTTCAACTCCCAACACGGCACCAATTAAACCAATAACTCCCGTTTTGGTAATTAAATCATGTGTAAGCGGATTGTTGTTGGTTTCAGGCTTTTTGAAATGTCCCCAATTGCCTTCAGCCATAAATTGAAATGCTTTCATTTTTCATTATTTGACAAGTCAAAATTGAATTTCTTCAAATTTATCTTTTCCTGTAAACTCGTTTTTAATTGCATCTATTTCAGTATAAAATTTGATTTTGCTGATTTTATCTGATTCCGCAACAGTCAATAGTTTGCTGAAATCAAATTCAACATCTTCTATGGAACGCAGTTGTTCATCTTTTTTTTCTTCTTTATTTTTCAGTTTAATAAGCTGGTCAATGCTATAAACCTTTTTATTGGTTTCTGCATAAACTATTTCCAAAAGCAGAATAGAATTTTGTCCTGATTTGGTACGGGAATGAGAACTTCCATCACCGCTTGTTCCATACCAAAGTGCCTCAAAGAGTTTTTTCAAATCATCGTCTGTCAGTCCTGTTGTTTCTGCAACTTTAGGATTGAGCCAACCATGAATTTGAATTATGGAATATGGTACAACAGTTGTTGTTCCTATTGAGCCTTGAGTATTTTCTGCTTTTGACGTAAAATGTGTTGTGTTTTGATGCATTCTTAGATTAACGCTATTTAGCGATGGATTAAGCAACGCAAATTGTACAGGACCTGTAAATTGAACATGACCGTTTTTACATGGCTTTCCTTCAACTTTAAGAGCTTTTGTTTCATCATCCTTTAGTGTTGAAATCCCTCCAAAAAGTCTAACATCAATTTGTTCTTTTAGTACCTCTCCAATATCAGTTAGTTTATTGGGGTTTCTATTTTCTATTATCCATTTCAGAACTCCTTTGGAATCGGTTTTACCTGCTCCCGTATTTTCCGATACATATATCGGCCATCCTTTTTCTTCAAAATATGTTCTTGCATATCGCTTTATTCTTACATCACTTACCAATATCTTTTTGGTTTCTTCATCAAAGCGTTGTTCACCTGTAAAAGGGTCGCCGTTGGGAATGTTGTACGTAGTGTCGTACACAAACAGTATTTCCGATTTGTGTTGAATAGTATCAGCCATTTTAATTTGTTTTAAATATTAGTAAATTAGTTTTCGCTGTTTGTGATTTCTTTTTTAGGAATTGGTTTGAAGTATGCCTCAAAAAATCCGAAAGCACTTTCTTCCCTGTCGTAAACTCCTTTAAAATCTTTCACTTTTTGAGATAACTCATAAGAGGTTTGGTAAGTGAATTTCGTTTTTTCGTGCATGATGAGCTTCTGCTCAATATCATTTTTAAGTTTTACAAAATCGTTTATTGTGCTTATCCGCCGGGATAAATTACCTACGAAATTTTTTTCAAAGGATTTTATCGGCGACTTGTCGCCTGAAAAATTTTTGGCTAAGCTACCCAACAGATTTCCTATTTGATAGCTTGCAGAATTTGTAATATCCATATATCTGTTATTTTGATTGTTTTGAATTGAAAGAAGAAATTCTAAGTCGAATTTTAAGAAATTGAATTTCGGGTCACCCGCTCTAATCGAAAATTCAACGTTTTGAATGAAATGCGGAAATAAAGTACCATCGAAATGATAATTATCCGTATATATTAGAGGAAGTATTTTCAAAAAATGAGATTGATAAGATGGAACAGGTTTTAACCCACTGCCAGTTTTAGTTCTATTTACAAACTTTACTCTTTTTTCTTTTTCATCAAAAATGGCCTTCCCCATTATATTTGTTAAAGACCATTCCAACTTAAATTGCTTTCCTTTAGGGAAAATATTCAATCCTCTATTCCTTATTCTTTGAATAGTGGCTCGTATTTTACTTTTTTCAATCCCCGAAATTTCTGACAAATCAACTTCCGTTCTTTCCCCTTTTTTGGAAAAAATCACATCAAAACTGGTTATGTTTTCAATGTCTGATTTTTCAAAAATATCAAACAAAGGCTCTCCCTCATTTTCCGAATTGTTCTCATTTTCATCCACTATTCTTTCTTCGTCTCCCTTCTGTTGAAACTCAACATAGTTGTCAGCAGTCAAATTATTTCCATGTGGTAGCACAATAATTTTTATATTAGTTCCTGGAATGAATTTGCCTTTTTTAGAGAAATCAATTGCATAAAATAAGTCTTGTATTTCCTCGTTAGAAAATGATTTTGATTTAAACTTAGCAGCCAGGTCAAATCCAGGAAATTGAATATCATTCTTTTTATCTCCTGAGCATAAAGTTTTGTAGAGTGTTTTCTTTAAAACAAATCCATTATCAGATTTATCAACGAAGTCTAAAAACATTTTTTCATTTATCTGAGCTAATTCCTCTTTGTAGTCGTACCATTGTTTATTCTTCGGAAATTCAAATTGAATAAAAATTTCACCATTGTCATATTCTAAAAGTTTCTTTCTTTTTTCTTCGTCTAATTCGGCTTCACTAATTCCTAATTTTTTCAGAGTAGCTTTACTTGTTTTTTGAAGTAGTTCTTTGATTGTATATTCTTTAATGAAAGCATCGTCCTTTATAAAAGAAAGAAAATCCTTTTTTGATGGATTTTCTAAGTAATATTTAACAGCGGAAATTTTGCCTAAAATAGTTTCTATAATTGTCTGGTCTTTTGAAAAGGCATTTCTAAATTTTAGCAGAACAAATTTTTCTTTGTCAATGTTTTTAATGATACTCTCAAAATCCTCTGCACCTCTGTCAAAAGAACTTTTGTTGTATGGCGGTTTGGCATTTTTGCTTTCTAAGCGGTAACCGCCACCTTCAGCTGTTTCAACTGAACCATCTTTTTTAATTGTAGCAGTTGTTGAGTAATAAATGTCGCCAAAAATATATTTCATCAAACCATCACTATCGGAAGTTTTAAATCTTAGATAATAAAGTTTGTTCCTTGCATTCTCCGGTGTTTCTTTTATATTATTCCAATCAAAGCTAAAATCCTCTAACACCGGAACCGAAATACAAAACGGATAGTTTCCATCTTTGTCTGTTGGGCACGGCGAAACATACTTAAAATACTTTAAGTTATCAGGGGCATTTCGCAATGCTTTACCAATTTTTAAAACTGTGTCTAAACTCATAAGTTACAATTTTAATTCTTTCTAAATGTACAATCTATGTTTTTTCACACCCCCTCCAACACCCTCATCATATTCTTCCTCCTTTTATAAACTTCCTTATACTTCAAAAGCAATTTGGAAACTACCTCTTTCCCGCCTTCAAATCCCTTCATTTTCTTCAACACCCTGCCCACATTATTGTATGCATTTTGGTCAGTAATGAGAGCCTGCTTTTCCACATAATTTTGGTACGCATCAAATATTTCTTTGGCATAAAGCGGCTTCAGGTATTTTTGATATTCTTCCAACTTTTCCGCGCCCGATTTTACACAAAGCGCAAAAAGCCGTTCCCACATTTTATGCTCTATCAGCATGTCTGCCTTCAGGTCGTTGAAACCAAAAAAACCATTGTCCATTTTACTAAGCAGACGTTCCAATGTTGCCAGCCAATCTTTTTCGGGCGTATATTTTTTTAGTTCCCCATAATATTTTCTGCTGCCGCTTCGCTCCTCACAAAAAAGTTCTTCAGATGTAGAAAGTATTTTATCAAGATTTTTTTGCAGCTTATAAATAGACAGCAATTCAGCTTTCCAGCTACTTACCGTTCCGGGATGCTTTTCCTGGATGGCTATTTTTATTCCGGCCTGTATCAGTTCTATTGCACCGGCATACCGCTTTTCTTTTATTAATTTTTCCATACGCAGTTTGCGTACCTTTTTAAAATGGATGTATTCGCTAATGGCTCTTTCTGCTTCATCATCCAGTCCTGCTTTTTGCAGCAAGTTGATTTTGCTCACAGCCGCTTCTTCTCTTCTGTAATCAGAACCTGCATTGCTGATGCGTTCTTCCATATCGGCCAGATTCTTTTGCAGCATTTCCGGGGTATCGGTAAAATAACTTTCCAGCGCACTCAAATCGGTATTCAGTCCTACGTATTCATGTTTTGCCGTGAGTTTATGTTCTTTACTATACCACTCAAACAACGCTTCCTTTTGCGTTTTGGATAAGCGGTTTTCTTCCAGCAGTTCGGTGAGAAGGTCAATAGCACCGTCGTACATCACCTGTACATCGCCTTCGTAATCAAAATCAGGATTCCACTCATCAGGAATGGTTTCTATCAGCGCCTGGCATATCAACGCGGCTTCGTCTATATTACCCGCCTCCAAAAAAAACCTGGCTTTACCCAGTAATTCTTCCATATCTGCCGCTACATCTTGTGCATCGAATCCATAATCATCCCATTGATTATAACGATTTCCTGACCTCGAAGAATTATTGAGGAAAGCCGCTCTTACCTGGTTTGCATAGCTTTTCTTATTTCCTGCTATTTTTTTTACGGGATTAAAACGGTCATTGAATGCCTTCCTGAATTCCTGGTTCCTGTTGAAATAATCAAGAATAAACTGGTGTAACTCCTTGCCGTCACAATGTTTCAGCATCTCTGATATGGTAGTATCTTTAGTCATCTTATTTTATAATAGCTTTAGCGTTAAACAAAATCCCACCACCTCCGGCCTTCTCACCCACAAACTTATTCCTCCTCACTGTCAATTACCGTCAGTCAAAAAACTTTTTTTTCTCTTTCTTCAAAAACTCTTTAAAACCTTTGCTATCCAATACTTCTACCTCTCCCGGCAAGCCCATTACAAAACGCCCGATGCCCTGGTAGCCGGCTACAGGAATTTTTAAATGATAATGCCCATCTTCTTCATTAACATGGTCGCGGCATAAAGGAAATTCTTCCAGCAACAAATTACAGGCTTTCAAACTGAGCTTGGCTTCCACATTATCAATTGGTTTTGCAGACGAAATTCTGAATGCATCTGTAAAAGGAACTTTATGTAAAAGTTCATTTTCCCAATCCCGGTTTATCAATTCAATTTCGTGTATGCGCGCCAGCTTAAATTGCTTGCAGCTTTTGGTTTCATATTCGTAGCACCAAACGGATCTGTAATCCGGCAGATAATCAAATGGCTCCACCTTCCTGTCCCTTATTTTATCGCTGTTGGAGGAGCGGTAACTTTTGAGGTTTACCTGTTTTTTATTCCGGATCGCTTCGCTCAATAGTTGAATTTTGGTAAGGTCATCGCTCTGCTGTAACTGCGCCAATGCTTTATAATCATAAAGCGAATTCAATTTTCGGATTAATTGTTCTTTTACTGGCGAAGAGCCTTCTATTAATGCAAGTGTTTCGTACAATATCAGCACTTCTTCTTCCGAAAAGTGCATCAGGTTTTGCAGTGAGCGTGTGGAAGCAGAAGTTCTTTGTAAACGATAGCTGCCTTTATTCTTTTCTAACACGAAGCCTGCTGTTTCAAGAGTTTCCAGGTATCGATACACTGTCCTCCCGGAACTTTCAATTTTCTCCATCAACTCGTTTAAAGAATGCCAGCGCTTGCCGGCCAGCATCATTAAAAGCCGTAACAGTCTTTGAATTTTCTGCTGATCCATAGTCTATTTTATCGTTTTTTTGCATCCACTCTCTCACCCTCTCACTCTCTCACTCCTCTACTAAACTACTTCCACACATCCCATCCCCTGTGCATTGTACAATCCCACACCAGAATTCAACAATAACTCAACGGCTTCTTTTTTACCTTTCATTTTGATCTCAAAATTGTTGAATCCGCGGATTCTGGTTTCCGCATCCGTACCGGCTTTAATAGTGATTAACCGGGATTTTGGTGGGTTTTTATAAAAGAGGACTTGAATAAATGCATTTGCCATAATCTGCTCTGCTGCTTCATTTTCAAAAACCGCTTTGCATTTTTCCTCCCAGTTTACAAAAAGCATTTCTTCATAACGGTCATCTGTAGGCGATAAAAAAGTGTAATTCCGGTTTTCATTTTTTAATCCGCAAACTACCGGCGACAGTGGCCTTAACAGAACTTCTATTTCTTCATCTTTTTGAAACAAATCCAAAGGCGATGCAAGAGATTCCACCTGCTCTACCGTAAAACTGGTTTTGCTTTTCCGGTCGGCAATATCTATTTGTTGCGACAGGAACAATCCTTTAATAAATGCTTCTGCCGCCATGGGCAAATGAAAACAAACAACGGTTTCGATTTTATTGGATAATAAAATCAACCGGTCGCCATCAATTTTGAAAGGGCATTTTATATCCGAAAAAGTAAATAGTTTAAATCCTTTGCCATAACCCGTTTCATGAAGAAACGAGGAATATTGCGCATCGGCATTTTGCAATATTTTATAGATGGCCGATGCTAACGGATATTGATAATTCACAGGAATTTTCGCAATCTTAGTAACAGTTTGTAATGTAAGCCGAAATCTCATAAACTACGTAAGGCAAAAGCAGTAAGGCAAGAAAATAATGGATTACAAGATAAGGAACAATTGCTATTCGATGTAATAAATTTTAATTTGCTCAACAATTGTAATGAGTGAACAAGAGTTCGAAAAAAATTTTATCAACTTCTATTTCCCTTGTGTTTCGGTTATATCTTCCCGATTATATTCAAATTCTCAACGCGATGAAATGGCCACGCCGCAAGCAACTTTCTTCTAACCTTAAAAATTTTTCATGCGGCTTACATTGAGGTTCTGAAGGGGACAGTGTGAATTATAAATACATTGCTTTCACAATCCCTGCCGGCATAAAAGCCTTGTTCATCGATTTTTGCAAGTGCCCGTTTTTATTAAAATAATATTCAAGTGACACACCGGCTACAATAAGAGTTTGAGAAAGCGTAGGTGTAGGTAGGGATATGATTTGCTCAGAAACCGGCTCTTGATTATAATTAAAATTTAAAGAAGTACTGAAACCACCAGTTTCTCTTCCAATCTTCAAATCACAGCCACCTGTTGCGATATGGCATTTTACTAAAACCGTACCAGCAGGAGCCACAATGTTTTTGGCAGGCACAAACGCCGGTATTTTTATTTGCAGCATACCGTCAGCGGTTTTCGTTACTTCCAGGGGAACCCTCCATCTTTCTGCAATCGTATTGCCTTCTGTAAAGCTAAAGTCATTCAAAACGGGTATCGGATCACAGGGTTGCCCAGGGTCAAACCCGGAACGTAGCCAACTGAACAAATCAGACACCAGCCTCGTTTGCATTTTATTATCTGCCGGAAACGGGATCACCGGAAGAAGTTGCTGCCGCAAAATTTTGCCTGCACGGGATGCTTTACCAAATTCGGTCGCCCGCTTTTTAGTGGCTTTGGTTTGTTTAATACCGCCGGAGACAGAACGCGCATAGTATTTATCACCGCGCTTATAAAATATAATGTTCCCGATCTTCCCGGTGATCTGTAAATTAATTTGTGATGGCATAAGTAATCTGTTTTATAGTGATAGGTAAAGCATCTCTCTCTGCCGGTTTATGCATTAATGTTCCCTGTCTTAAGTAAGGCATCTTCATACCAAAGCCATACTATCGCCCACTCAACAGCGGCATAAGTCCGGGATATCCCGGACTTATGCCGCTGTTGTACACAAGGAATCCTGTAGTAAAACGTGCGGAGATAGCGGTTTAGTGTTGCCCGCAGGTAGTATTACAATACAATAAGGCCTGTCAGGTATCTTGTTGTAATGAGGCAATCAATCTCTCAATAACGAATTGACTTTTTCAAAAGAGATTAAGGAATATTGTTGCGCTGTTAATAAGATTGCTTTTTCACCCGGAATGTAAAATGCTTTTGAGAAAGAAAACTAAAGGTAACAATGATTACGGTCGCAAATATTTTGGAAATAGTAGGATAAAAATGAAAATACTGAACCATTATATTCAGCAATACATAATTAAGAAAAAGGTTGATAATTACTATCAGCACATACCTGAAGAGTTGTGTATAACCCCTGAGGTATGATCCGCTGAATACAAGGTATTTGTTTAGTAAAAATCCAAGGGGAAAAGTAATGCAAAAGGCCATGCCAAGTGCGGCATTGTAAGGTTTCAACACAAGGAAACCCAGGTTAAGATCATGCTTTTGAAGGATAAAATTAAAGCTGATGTAGAAAAGAAAAATATCGAGCAACATATTGCTTCCGCCGCAAACAGCATAGCGAAATGTCTGTTCGGGCATTATCTTTTTAAAAGGAGGATAAAAAAAATCTATGAATGAAATGATTTTTTCCCGCATTAAAAAACGTTGTGAGTGAATACTAAAATTCCCGGAAACTGGCCGGGAATTTTTGTAAACATTTTACGTGTGAATTTTTTTATTTTAAAACATACCTAAGTCCAATACCAAGTGCCAGTGTAGAGCCTGTAGAAGGGGCCAGGTAGAAAAATGGATCGAGACCCAAACTCACATTAACAGGGGCATCAGGGATTTTGTAATCAAGGCCGCCTGTCAGCCGCAATGCAAATGAGGCGCCACTATGATTGCCCGTACCGATGCCAAGCATTCCTCCACCACCCACAAAATATTGCAAACCCTCAGCGCCATTGATCGGGGCCTGGTACTCATACAAACCTTCTATGCCTACGCCACCGCTGTAGAACAGAAGCGAACCCTCAAGAGCAGTGTTTACTGCGGTAGAATGGCGAACGTTCAGACCTCCAACGGAACCATCTCCAATGTAGAATTTAGCACCGAGAGACGTTTGGTAGGTTTGAGCGTTAGCACCGAGCGCTGCAAAAAAGAGAAAAGAAAGTGAAAGAAATACTGCTTTTTTCATGACCATGATTTTAATTTAGCCGCAAAAATATTGTTTAAAAAAGTGTAAAGAAAATTTTTTCTTTATTTATATATCGTTGGCCAAAAGTATTATAAACGCTGCTCCGGTATTAAGATTTAAAATAAGATTAGGATAATTTTTTGTTAAACAAAAGTGGTTGCTTGTGCTTCTTAATTCTGTGCTATTCTTTTGTAACTAAAAAATACAATAATTATGAAAACAAAAATTCTACTATCGTTTGCTCTTTTATTTTTCGCAATAATTAATACCAATGCACAGATTACAAAAGGGAGGTATTTATTAGGAGGAAGCGCTTCTTATTACAATTCAAGTACTGATAATAACAATTCGGGATATTTAAATCTTCAATTTGGAAAAGTTGTAAAATTAAATACCGTTGTTGGAATCACCGGCTCATTATCTGCATCGAAAAATCATTATGGAAATAATGGTTATAAACTGTACCAGTACAATGCAGGAATTTTTTATCGTAAATATAAACCCCTTGTAGAAAAGCTCAATTTTTTTGCTGAAATGGATGCCGTATTTCAACACGGATCAAATTATGGAACCTATTTTTTTAATGTGGGTCAAAATCTTTATACCAATTTGAACGGCATACAATTAAGTTTCATACCAGGCCTTTCTTATGCAGTGACAAAAAATTTGCAACTGGAATTAACCATGCCAAATCTTGCCACTATTTCTTATGCCAGCATTAAAACAGTTGACAGCAAACTGCCTGCTGGTGTTTCACCACAAAAAGGGAATAATTTTTCTGCCAACGTAAACTTGAATGCAAACCTCATAAACAATTTCGGAATAGGCTTCAAATTTCTTTTAGGTAAATAATTATTATCAACCGGATTGTCAAAATAAAAAATAATCCGGTTGATTTTTTTTATTTAATTATATAATTGTTCCTGCAGATTTTTTATTCTGTCATCAGCCAGGTATTCATCATAAGTATACAATCTGTCAATGATGCCTTTAGGTGTAATTTCTATAATTCTGTTGGCAACCGTTTGCATAAACTGGTGGTCGTGGGTAGTCATCAAAACGATTCCCGGAAAGCTGATCATCCCATCATTAAAAGCCGTGATGCTTTCGAGGTCGAGATGGTTCGTAGGTTCATCGAGCATTACCAGGTTTGGATTTTGAAGCATCATTTTGCTGATCATGCACCTTACTTTTTCGCCGCCACTCAGCACACTCGTTTTCTTTAAAATTTCATCGCCACTGAAAAGCATTTTACCCAGAAAGCCTCTTAAAAAATCTTCATCTACGTCAGTGTAATGAGCAGGCACAAACTGGCGAAGCCAATCCAATAAAGTAAGATTGTTTTCGAAATATTCTGAATTGTCATTTGGCAAATACGCCGTGGTAATAGTTGTGCCCCATTCAAACTGCCCGTGATCGGGTTTTATTTTATTATTGATAATTTCGAAGAAGGAAGTAAGCGCCACAGGATCGCGACTTAAAAAAGCGATTTTTTGCCCTTTCACTATATCGAAGCTAACGTCTTTAAACAATATTTTTCCTTCAATGCTCTTTGATAATTTTTGAACATTTAGGATTTGATTTCCTGGCTCTCTTTCCGGTTTAAAAATAATACCGGGATATTTTCTGTTACTGGGCGTGATGTCTTCAAACACCAATTTGTCCAACGCTTTTTTCCTGGAAGTAGCCTGTTTTGATTTGGAGGCATTGGCACTAAACCGTGCAATAAATTCAAGAAGATCTTTTTTCTTCTCCTCCATCTTTTTATTCTTATCAGTAGCCTGGCGGGCGGCAAGCTGGCTGCTTTCGTACCAGAAAGTATAGTTGCCGGTATAAATTTTTATCTTTTGTTTATCCACATCAGCAACGTGCGTACAAACGGCATCTAAAAAGTGACGGTCGTGGCTCACTACCAAAACAATATTTTCATAATCGGCCAGGAAATTTTCAAGCCATGAAATAGTATTCACATCAAGGTTGTTTGTTGGCTCATCCAACAATAAGATATCAGGATTTCCGAAAAGCGCCTGCGCCAGTAAAACACGCACCTTCATATTTGCCGCCACATCTTTCATCAATATTTGGTGAATATCATCAGGAACGCCCAATTGATTTAATAAAGTAGCCGCATCGCTTTCTGCTGTATAACCTCCCATTTCACCAAACTCCGCCTCCAGGTGACCGGCTCTCATGCCATCTTCTTCATTAAAATCTTCTTTCATGTAGATAGCGTCTTTTTCCAACATGGTATTCCACATTTTTTTGTGGCCCATCAAAACCGTATTTAACACAGTCACCTCATCAAACTCAAACTGGTCCTGGCGCAGAACGGCCATCCTTTCGCCCGGCGAAATAGACACGGAGCCTTTATTAGGCTCGATTTCACCGCTGATAATTTTTAAAAAAGTAGATTTCCCCGCACCATTGGCACCGATAATTCCATAACAATTTCCCTTAACGAAATTGATATTTACCTCGTCAAACAAAACTCTTTTGCCAAATGCCAGCGTCACATTGTTTACACTTATCATTCCTCAATTTTTTTGAGGCGCAAAAGTAAGACTTTAAAAGGAAGCTGCCTTATCTGAAGAGAATTTTAAAGAAGGTATTAACAGGAAAAGTTGTAAGTTGAGAGTTGGGAGTTGTAAGTTGAGAGTCTTAAAATTAAATCTCAACTATTTAGCTTGTTCACTGGACTTTCCTAACGGCGGGACGTCCGGTGCCGACCGCTGTGCCTTTTGGTGCCGGACGCTAAAACCCTCTTTTTCCATCAAAATTTTCCAGCTCTTTTGCAACTGCATTTAAGAATGTAGAGCCTAAAGCGCCATCGATAATGCGGTGGTCATAACTCATAGAAATGAACATCATGTGGCGGATGGCGATGCTATCACCCTGCTCGGTTTCGATAACCACCGGGCGTTTTTTTATAGCGCCTACAGCAAGTATGGCAACCTGGGGCTGGTTAATTATAGGTGTGCCCATAATGCTTCCAAATGTGCCCACATTGGTGACAGTAAATGTTCCGTTAGCAGTATCATCCGGGTTTAATTTATTATTTCTCGCAGCATTGGCCAGATTATTCACTTGTTTGGTGAGTCCGGTTAAATTGAGTTGATCGGCGTTTTTAATAACCGGAACAATCAAATTTCCGGATGGCATTGCAGTTGCCATTCCAATATTGATATCTTTTTTAATAATAATTCTGTCACCATCAACGCTGCTATTGATGAGCGGATATTTCTTAATGCATTTGATAATAGCTTCAATGAAAAGCGGCGTGAATGTTATCTTTTCTCCTTCTCTTTTTTCAAATTCCTTTTTATTTCTTTCACGCCATAACACAAGATTAGTCACATCACATTCCGAAAAACTTGTGACGTGGGCACTTGTATTCTGGCTGTCAATCATGTGCTTCGCAATCATCTTCCGCATTCTGTCCATTTCAATAATCTCTACGTTTCCGGAATAAACAGCTGCGTTAAAATCCTGCCGCTGAGTGGTAGCCGGCACTTCGTGAACATGTGCAGATTGAAAGCTCTTATCCTCTTTTTGCCGCGGCGCATTTTTTCTTTTTTCCAGGTAGGCCAAAATATCTTTTTTGCTTACTCTTCCGTCCTGTCCCGTGCCTTCCATATTTTCTAATTCGCTCATCGAAATTCCCTCGCTGGAAGCAATGTTTAAGACCAGAGGAGAATAAAACCGCATACCGGACCCTGCATTGCTTACTGATTTCTTTTCTTCAGGCTGATAAGGGACTTCTTCCATTATTTCAGCCTCTTCATGTTCCTGGTGATTGGAATATTTTTCTTCAGGTTCAGGCGCCTCTCCGGAGGTTTCAATTTTAGCAATCACCTCTCCGATAGGAACCACATCGTTTTCCTTATATAAAACCTCAGTAATAATTCCATCTGTAGTTGAAGGCACTTCGCTATCTACCTTATCAGTGGCAATATCGAGCACAGTCTCATCCGTTTCTACCTTATCACCTGGCTTTTTATGCCACTTCAAAATCGTGGCCTCCATGATGCTTTCTCCCAGTTTAGGCATTATCAGGTCTATAGTGCTCATAAAAATATTTTAAGATGATAGCATATAAATTTCAATCAAAAATAAGGGAATTTGGTTAGAGAGTGAGAAGGTGGGAGGTGAGAAAGTCAGAGGGTGAGAGTTGAAAGTTGGGAGTTGGGAGCTGAGAAGGTTTAGGGGTTTAGATGGTTTAGGCTAAACCTGCTAAACTATTCTCAACTGTCTAAACTATTCTAATTATTTACTCAAAATCGTATGCCCCATTTTATCCCTTTTTGTTTGCAGGTATTTCTCATTGTATTTATTGGGCAAAATTTCAATAGGAACGGTGTCTACAATTTCCAGTCCGTATCCGAGCAGTCCGGCTCTCTTCTTGGGATTATTACTTATGAGTTTTAATTTTGAAATATTAAGGTATCGCAAAATTTGTGCGCCAACGCCATAATCTCTTTCATCCATCGAGAAGCCTAATTTAATGTTGGCTTCTACCGTATCCATTCCTTCTTCCTGCAGCTTATACGCTTTTAATTTATTCAGCAAGCCAATGCCGCGCCCTTCCTGGTTCATATAAAGCACTAATCCTTTGCCTTCTTTTTGAACCATCTTCATAGCATTGTGCAACTGATCGCCACAATCGCACCGGAGCGAGCCGAGGATATCACCAGTCATGCAACTGGAATGCACTCTTACCAAAACCGGCTCATCTTTTTCCCAATCACCTTTCTTTAACGCCATGTGTACTTCGCCGGTGTTTAACTGCGTAAAAGCAATGAGTTCAAATTCACCATACTTTGTGGGCATTTTCACTCTTACATCTTCTTTTATCAATGTCTCTTTTTCCAGACGATAGGCGATGAGATCTTTAATAGAAATTAATTTGAGATCATGCTTGTCTGCAATTTCCCTGAGTTGAGGCAAACGCGCCATCGTACCATCTTCATTCATTATTTCCACTAATACGCCTGCTTGTTCATGCCCGGCTAATTTGGCCAGGTCAATGGTTGCCTCTGTATGGCCGGCCCGTCTAAGAACGCCACCGTTTTTAGCGCGAAGAGGAAAAATATGGCCCGGCCTTGCAAGGTCTTCAGGCTTGGTATCCGGGTCGATTATTGCTCTCACCGTTCTGGCACGATCATGCGCAGAAATTCCTGTGGTGTTACCATGGCCCAATAAATCCACACTGACGGTAAACGGCGTAGCATGCAGCGCAGTGTTTTTATTGACCATTAAATCAAGCATCAGTTCATCGCATCTTTTTTCTGACAAGGGCAAACAAATCAATCCCCTCCCATGTTTGCTCATGAAATTAATTATTTCAGGTGTTACATTTTTTGCCGAAGTCACAAAATCGCCCTCATTTTCGCGGTCTTCGTCATCAACTACTATCACCAGCTTGCCTTTTTTAATATCTTCAATAGCTGCTTCTATCTTATCGAGCATAAATTTTTTTTATAAGCAAAGTTAAATCATTTAAAAATCCGCATTTTTCGCAATGCGTAATATTAACAGTGAACAATGATGTATTACGGGATGATTTTATTTTTTTTGATGATATTTAATAAGACCCTCCATCGGCGTTCTTAAAAAATTACCCGGTTGCAAATCATAATTTAAACAAAGCTGTTCTACCACTTCCCTGAACCCATAAGCGATGCCCCCCGTGAAATGGATTGGCAATTTTGGACTTTCTTTATAGCTGATAACGTGGGTGAAGAAAAAATCGTTAAGGCCGTCTTCGATAATGTTTTCAATCATATAATGGCCGCGATTTTTTACCAGGAAGGCAACAAAAGAGGCAAGGTAACGATTAGGAAGCGGCTTTTTATAAACCGATTCAAGTATTTCATTGTCTGAAGTTTGAAACGCCGCATCAAATTTTTCTCTTAGCTCATTATCAAAAATTCTATATAAATAGTGCTGAATCACCTTTTTGCCGAGATACGCCCCGCTACCTTCATCGCCTAAAATAAATCCCAGACCCGGGCTATTCCTGACGATCTTTTTTCCGTTATAAAAACAGGAGTTTGACCCGGTTCCCAAAATACAGGCGATTCCTTTTTCGTCTCCGCATAATCCCTTTGCTGCCCCTGACAAATCGTTATCAACGGTAGCTTTGGCCCCCGGAAACACTTTTTTAAATACTTTTTTAAACATTTGAATGTTGGCGGGATTTTTACAACCTGTCCCATAGAAAAATATTTCATCTATTTTATTGCGCTTTAGCATGGGGATCACTTCATTACTTAAGATTTGTTCAGCCTGTGCCTCATTTACGAAATAAGGGCTCAGGCCCTGGGTAGTAAACAAAGTTTTAGCCTTGTTTTTTATCAGGCACCATTCTGTTTTTGTGGATCCACTGTCAGCAATCAATTTTATAGAAGGTATCATTTTATCGTGTTTATTGAGGAAATTTGCAACTTCTTAAAAATAAAAATAGAACAATCATAAGTATGCGTAATAAAAAATTACAGGTTTGGCTTCCCTTGTTGCTTAGTTTGTGTGTGGTTGCAGGTATGTTTATCGGCTACAGGATCAACGGGAACATGCCTGATAATGGGATTTTTTATATAGAAAGAGAAAAGCCGGTAACGCAGGTGCTTGATTTGATAAACAGGAAATATGTAGATAATGAGAACATGGATTCTTTGGGAGATCTTGCCATTCAAACCATACTTTCCAGGCTTGATCCTCATTCTGTGTATTTGCCGGCGCAGGAGCTGAAAATGGTAAACGAAGATTTGGAAGGGCAGTTTTTCGGCATAGGAATAGAATTTAACATTATAAATGACACGGTTAATGTGGTAAACGTGTTGTCCAAAGGACCGGCTGAAACTGCGGGATTGCTGATTGGCGATCAGCTAATTAAAGTAGGTGATTCTGTAGTGGCGGGAAACGATATTTCAGCTAAAAAACTAAGAAAGTTAATTGATGGCGATGCCGGCCAGCCTGTAAATATTACAGTGTATCGAAATAGTGAAGAAAAAAATTTTAAGATTGTTCGCGGGCCGGTTCCGCTTTATAGCCTGGATGCAGCTTATATGATTGCTGACACGGTGGGTTATATCCGGCTGAATAAGTTTTCAGAGACAACCTATAAAGAATTTATGAATTCTATGGAATCCTTATTGAAGAAAGGGATGAAAGGATTGATTCTTGATTTACGCGACAACGGAGGAGGAATTCTTACCCAGGCAACCAATATCGCAGATGAATTTTTGAATGAGAATAAATTAATTACTTATACAGAAGGTGCACATTCTCCCAGGAAAGATTATCGTTGCCAAAAAGAGGGTTTATTTGAAAAAGGCAAAGTTATTGTATTGGTGAATGAAGGAACGGCCTCGGCGAGTGAGATATTAAGCGGGGCTTTACAAGACTGGGAGCGCGCCATCATAGTTGGCAGGCGCACGTTTGGGAAAGGGCTTGTGCAGGAGCAATTTGAGCTAAGCGACGGATCGGGCCTCAGGTTAACGGTTGCCAGGTATTTTACACCTCTTGGCAGAAGCATCCAAAAATCGTATAAGGATGGAATTGCCGTGTATGATAGCGATTTGGTAAGGCGCTTTAAGGGAGGAGAAATGACTTTTGCTGATTCAATTAAGCATACCGATGAAAAGAAATTCCAGACTGCTTCAGGGAAAGTTTTATATGGAGGAGGTGGAATTACACCGGATATTTTTGTTCCTTACGACACTTCTCTGTTTATCAAAGAAGTGATGCATGCCATGATGAAGGGAACGCTCTCGAAATTTGTTTATAAGAATTACCTGAAAAATGAAAAGGAGTTCAAACAATTTACTTCTCCCCGGCAATTTGAACAAAAATTCCAGGTTAGCGATTCAATGCTCCGCGATTTAAAAAATTATGCCCAAAACGATTCAATTCATTTATCTGTTGAAAATCCCAGGGTAAATGCCATGCTCAAACGCGAAATTAAAGTATTGACCGCGCGGGAGATATGGCGTACGGAAGGCTTTTACGAAGTAAACAACCAGTTTGATTCTACCGTTCAGAGGGCATTGCAATTAATGAAACCAATGAAAGATATTTTATCAGCAAAATAAATTCACGCTTTCATTTACTATAATTCCCATGTTTATGGCATAGTTTTTAAGCGCTTTTATTAAAAACAAGTACCATGAATACAAATAAAAAGCCGCAAACTCCGCAAGGTAAAAACACCTCCCGGCCCGATGTACGAGACAACCTTGACAGCCGCAAAAACGAAGAACAGGAGTTTAAAGGTGATGATATAACTCATAACAAGAAAGAAACAGAATCTGAAAAGCCAAAGAAAAAATAGTTCCTTCACATAAATTAGAAAGCCTTTCTTCTAAATCCACTGCACTAAATTTTTTATCTTTAGCCAAAAAAATTGTTATGTGGAAAAAGAACATCCTGGAAACGATAGGAAACACTCCGCTTATTCAGCTCAATAAAATTACTAAAGATTTGCCATGTACCGTATTGGCAAAAGTGGAATATTTCAATCCCGGCAACTCAATTAAAGACCGCATGGCGGTAAAAATGCTCGAAGTAGCCGAGCAGGAAGGGAAAATTAAGCCCGGCGGTACCATTATTGAAGGCACATCCGGCAACACAGGAATGGGGCTCGCCCTGGCGGCAATCGTCAAAGGTTATAAATGTATTTTTACCACTACTGATAAACAATCCAAAGAAAAAGCTGACATATTGAAAGCCGTTGGGGCCGAGGTAATTGTTTGCCCTACCAATGTAGAGCCTGAAGATCCGCGTTCCTACTATTCCGTTTCAAAAAGATTAGCCGAAGAAGTTCCTGATTCGTGGTATGTAAATCAATACGATAATTTGGCAAACCGCCTGGCGCATTATGAACAAACAGGGCCCGAAATATGGGAACAGACTGAAGGAAAGGTAACGCATCTTGTTGTGGCAAGCGGAACCGGAGGAACCATAGTGGGGACCGGCAAGTATTTAAAAGAAAAAAATCCTGATATTAAGGTTTGGGCAATAGATAGTTATGGCTCTTTATTGAAAAAATACTTTGATACAGGAGAAATTGACGAGACAGAAGTATACCCTTATATCAGCGAAGGCTTTGGGGAAGATTTTGTTCCCGCAAATTTTGATATGCAATACATTGATGACTTCATAAAAGTGACCGATAAGGATGGCGCCGTAATGGCCCGCCGTATTGCAAAAGAAGAAGGAATGTTTATTGGCTACAGCGCCGGAAGCTGTTTGCAGGGAGTTTTTCAACTAAAAGACCGGCTAAAAAAGGGAGATGTGGTTGTCTGCATTTTTCACGACCATGGAAGCCGCTACGTGGGTAAAATATACAATGATGAATGGATGATGCAGCGGGGCTTTTTGGAAGTGAAAACGTTTAAAGACCTGGTGTCGGGGCGTGGAAGCCAAAAGTTAATTACCGTTCATCCTGAGCAGCCGGTATCTGAAGCCATCAACCTGATGAGCAAATATGATATTGAAAACATCCCCGTAATGAACGAGGAAGGGATGGTGGGATCGTTGAGTGAAGGAGGATTGTTTAATAAAATCTTATCCGACCATCGCATTAAGGAAGAAAAAATTTTTTCCGTAATGGAAGCCGAATATCCGGTGGTTCCGTTTACGATGCCGGTTGGAAAGTTGAGCAAATTAATATCAAAACATAACGGCGCCGTACTGAGTAAAGATGAATCCGGCAACTATCATATTGTTACTAAGTATGACATTATCCAGAGTCTGGCAAAATAGCGTTTAACTTGTACGATAAACACTTTAAACAGTGAATAAATAAATAATTGTAATTTAATTTTTACCTGTGTATAAAAGTTCACGTAAAGACCATAATCAACTTATAATCAGTCTGCTAAATAAATTAAATCGTAAAAATACTTGCGGATAAAATCGCAGTAATACGGATAAGTTTTGCGTCATTTACGATTTTAACCGTATTTCTATATCTTCAAAAAATGGTCAATAATGCTCTTTCATGGAAATGTGAGCGTAATTATCTTTGCATAAGAAGTTGATTGATGTTGCGACAGGCATTAATCAAAAATATCCAATATCCAATTAAAGACAGAATCTATCCAAATTCCTTTTGAAAACCGGAAAATCCGATATCAGTCAACTTCTAACTTTTCCAATATCCGCTCTTTGATGAAATTAAAGAGGAAATCAAAAACCGTTTTTTTGAAATGTTACCCGTTTCAAATCCGAATTTATCTTATGAAAACCGTCCGAAAAAACTGGGAGAACTGAATCTTATCCTTGTAAAAACCTAAAATCCGGCTAACTTACCCGGTAAACATCCCAGAGGAACTGCTTAGGCAGTAAAAAATTTACTTCTGCAGTCGATTGATTGCAGAAGTTTTTTTTAATATCTATACCTAATGGGCAAACTCACCCGATTATTGCTTAAAGATTAATGAGAATTGCAGATGGCGAATATTAAGCTGGTATTAAAGCCAGATTGAAATGAGTAGATAATGTTTCATCCCTTTCTCAAAGTCATAAGCTGAATATTAGCGACGCTGCTATTTTTTAACCAAAATCAGGTTAAGCGCGTAATTTCCTATTTTTGCGAAAATTAAAACTTAAACAATGGCATCAAAAAAGATCGCGGATATTTTAGGCGACAAAGCGGAAGACCTTTTAAACCACAAATGTAAAGTAGACAAATCAACACTAACGCTTCCTTCTCCCTCGTACATTGATGATATTTTTGTACAAAGCGACCGTAACAACCGGGTAGTTGGCAGCATGCAACAATTATTGGATCATGGCCGGTTAGGCGGCACAGGCTATTGCAGCATTTTCCCGGTTGACCAGGGGATTGAACATAGTGCCGGAGCCTCTTTTGCTCCCAATCCCATTTATTTCGATCCCGAAAACATAGTAAAGCTGGCTATTGAGGCAGGTTGCAATGGCGTAGCATCCACCTTTGGCGTTTTAGGAATTTTAAGCAGAAAATATGCGCATAAGATTCCATTTATTGTGAAATTGAACCATAATGAATTATTAAGCTACCCAAATAAATTTGACCAAACTATGTATGGCTCAGTTGAAACGGCTTATAATATGGGAGCTGTTGGCGTAGGCGCTACAGTTTACTGGGGAAGTGAAGAGAGCACCCGCCAATTGCAGGAAGTAAGCGAAGCATTTGCACTGGCCCATGAATTAGGCATGTGTACTATCCTATGGTGCTATCTTCGCAACGATGGGTTCAAAGTAAACGGAACCGATTACTCTACCAGCGCTGACCTTACCGGCCAGGCAAACCATATTGGAGTAACCTTACAGGCTGATATTATTAAGCAAAAGATGGCTACCAACAATGGAGGCTATAATGCGGTAAAATACGGAAAAACTTCACCCCTGGTGTATAAAAATTTATCATCAGACCACCCAATTGATCTGTGCCGTTACCAGGTGTTAAACTGCTATAGCGGAAAGATTGGTTTGATTAACAGCGGCGGCGCAAGCAGCGGGGAGTCTGATTTAAAAGAAGCAGTTGAAACGGCTGTTATTAATAAACGTGCGGGCGGAATGGGTTTGATTATGGGAAGAAAGGCTTTTCAAAGGCCATTTAAAGAAGGCGTGGAATTATTAATTGCTTCGCAGGATGTATATTTGGATGAAAGCATTACGATAGCTTAGCAAAATGTATGTTGTATTAATAAAGGCTTGCTGCCTGGCAATAACCGTAGCAGGCCTTTCAGGTTTTGGAGAAAATTCGGATGGCGTTATTTAGGGAAATCAGTATTGATTTACAAAAAAATATAAATGAAACAAGACGAAGATTTCGATGCTAATCTGGCGGGTGAAGAAGGTGAGGCGGAAGAAATAAAGCGTAGTTGGTTTAGGAGAAAGATAAAGGGAATCACCACTTCAACAAAGGATAAAAAAGAACCACCCGATGGCTTGTGGACCAAATGCCCGCAATGCCGGTATACATGTACCGTTACAGAATTAAGAGAAAACCTGTTTGTATGCCCCAAATGCGAGTACCACCACAGGATAGGAAGCGCTGAATATTTTGAAATATTATTTGACGAAGGCAGCTACAAAGAACTTTTTGCCAATATTAAATCAAAGGATTTGCTCGGGTTTGTGGATTTGAAGCCTTATTCCAAAAGGCTGGAAGAAGCGTATGCCAAAACAAACCTTCATGATTCCATCACCGTAGCGCATGGAAAAATTCACGAAATCGATATCGTGATTGCCAGCATGGATTTTGAATTTATTGGTGGAAGCCTGGGAAGTGTGATGGGTGAAAAAATTTCGAGAGCGTGCGATTATTGTGTAAAACATTCCATTCCTTTTATGATCATCAACAAAAGCGGAGGCGCCAGGATGATGGAAAGCGCTTTTTCGCTGATGCAACTCGCAAAAACTTCCGCAAAATTATCCCTGCTCACTGATAACAGGATCCCATATTTCTCTCTATGTACTGATCCAACATTTGGTGGAACCACTGCATCTTTTGCGATGCTTGGCGACATCATCATGGCCGAACCGGGCGCCCTAATCGGATTTGCTGGTCCCCGCGTGATTAAAGAAACGATTAAAAAAGACCTTCCGCCTGGCTTCCAGAGAAGTGAGTTTTTGCTTGAACATGGCTTCCTTGATTTTATAGTTTCAAGAAAAGATTTAAGAGAAAAGCTGAAACAGCTTCTGATTTTATTCAGTCATTAGCAAGAAAGGGGATCGGGAAAGGCAAGCGTGAATCGTAATAATCACAACTCACGACTCACCATTCACCACTCACTACCATTCATTACAATGGATATCAGAAACCGAAAAGCTTATTACGAATACAATATAGAAACAAAATATGTTGCGGGGATAGTATTATCCGGAACAGAAGTAAAATCGTTAAGAGCAGGTAAGGCCAGCTTTAACGACAGCTATTGCATTTTTAATAAAGGGGAATTGTATGTAAAAAGCCTGCATATTTCTGAATATAACTTTGGTACGCATTATAACCATGAACCCATGCAGGAGCGCAAATTATTATTGCAGAAAAAGGAATTGCGCAAGCTCGAAAACAAAATTAAAGAGAAGGGTTACACAATTGTTCCGCTAAAAATATTTTTTTCGCAAAGCGGCTTTGCAAAAATCGAGATCGGCCTTGGAAAAGGAAAGAAAATTTATGACAAAAGAGAAACCATCAAATCAAGAGAAGCCGACCGGGATATCAAAAGGAAGTATGGGATTTGATAAGCAGTAATAAATAATCACCATTATTTATTACTGCAACACGAAATCATGTTTAGTTATTTCATTAATGACAAAATGGAATTGATAACGGTACATTATGATTATGAAATGCAATTTTTTAAAGCTATAGCATATTATAACTAAATTAGCAAGTAAGCGGCTATTTGAACGCGACTAATTAGCACATCAATGACAAGACAACATATTACAATAGTTTTCTTTTTAATATTTTGTAATGCAGTTTCTTTTAGCCAGTCAATTAATGACGGCTTAAAGATTATTGACCCTTCGCTTTTCAAAAAAGACTTCCTTGTGTTCAAAACCGCATTAAAACAAAGTTATCCTTCTCTGTATCGGTACAACGACAAAAAAACAATAGATAAATTATTTGATAGTTGTTATTCAGAAATTAATCAAACAACAACAGAAGTAAAGTTTTATTCTATAATAAAGTTTCTCTTAAGTTCACTTGAAGATGGACATTTGTACTGTAGCCCTTCAGACGAGTTCAGAAAATATTACGATGAATATGAAACATATTTTCCGTTGCAACTCAAATTTATAAGAAATAATGCTTTTGTCGTTTGCAGCAAAAAAACATACTTGGTGCCGGGAACACAAATATTAAGTATTAACGGAATTCCAATTAATACTATCAGGAAAAATCTTTTCCAATATATAGTTTCTGATGGCGCTATCCAAACTAAAAAATATTATATCTTAAGCAACACTTTTTGGTTTTACTATAATATGGTTTATGGACAAAAGTCATTTTTTAATATTAAATACAAAGAAAAAAATCGAAAAATCGATAGCACGATAGTTAATTCAGAATTGAAGGAGAATATCGAATGTGATAAAAATAATTTGCCGCAAGAAAAAAATCTTCAACTTTCTTTCCCTTCACATAAAATCGCCCTACTTACTATTAAGACATTCATTTATCAAGAACTATCAGAAAATAAAGAAGATTTTCCTACTTTTCTTCAATCCGCATTCAAAGAAATTAAAGAAAAAAGAATTGATAAATTGATAATTGATTTAAGAGGAAATGGCGGAGGCAGAGATATATATGGTTCCTTACTTTATTCTTATTTGACTGATAAAAATTTTAGGTATTATGCATCATTAGAAACAACTAAACGAAAATTAACAGCAGAAGAACATCCTAATTTACAAACACAAATACCAAATGAAAACAACTTTACCGGAAAAGTGTTCTTTTTAATAAATGGCTTGAGCTTTTCTGCGACAGCCGAATTTTGTTCAATAGCACGAAGCAATAAAAGAGGAAAATTCATCGGAGAAGAAACTGGAGGAGGGTATTATGGAAACACATCCGGAAAATTTGTTGACACGACTTTGCCAAATTCTAAAATTACTATTTCTATACCGACAACTAAATATATTATGGCTGTACAAAAGGAAAAGTTTAGAGACAGAGGAATTATTCCAGATTATATTGTAAAACCAAATATTAGTGATATTATTGAAAATAAAGATGTACAACTAAATTTTGCAATTAAAATAGCAAGACAGAAATAATAGCCGCTTACATCCTCTCTGGCGCAGGTCTGGTAGCAAGGGAAATGTAGCATAAGCCGGACCTGTACATAACCGTTACTTTTTATAGCCTCTCAGCAACTTTGCATGATAGTGGCATATCGTTAACGGTAAAATAAAATCCCGGTTATTTGTTGCTTTACTGCAAAATCTTTTTTCTTCACGAAAAAAATAGTGTTTAAAAATTCAAAACCTCCACCCATCATTTTTCCAACTCCCATACACCACTCTCCATCGGGCTCATAGAAAAATCCTCCAATAGCGAGATTTCACCGGTAATAATATTTTTCATTTTGGAAAAGCCATTTGTTCTTTCAGAATAATTTTTTATAGAAATATTTACGTTCTCTTTCGAAGTATTTAAAATGGTCATAATTGTTTGTTTACTGTCGTATCGAAAGAAAACATATTCGCCTTTTACCGGCGCAAACTGCATCATCTTTCCCGTAGTAATTGCAGAAGAATTTTTTCTGAAATTCGTCAGCGTGGAAATATAAATCCAGATTTTTTGCTCATTTACTGTGCGGCCGGCTTCTGTAAATTTATCGGAACCATCTGAAGCCCATCCTCCCGGAAAGTCCAGCCGAACATGGCCGTCGTTTGGAGTAGTAAACCCCTGCATCCCGATTTCATCGCCATAATAAATCTGCGGAATGCCCCTGCAGGTGAAAAGCCACGCCAGCGCAGCTTTATACTTCAGCATATTGGTATCCACCACCGAATAAAAACGCGACAGGTCATGATTGTCTAAAAAAATTACATTGCGCATCGGGTCTTTATAAACAAAATCCTGTGCAAGTGTTGTGTACAACTTATTCACGCCTTCCGTCCAGCCAAAATCTTTTGTCATGGCATCTGTTATTCCCCACAAAGTCTGAAAATCAGTAGCCGCCTGCAAATTGCTTTTGTAGGGAATGTTGAAGTTATTTTGTACAAAATAGCTTTGATTCAAAACGCCGTGTACCCATGTTTCGCCAAACATGGTGATCTTCGGATATTCGTCCATCAGCGCCTTATTACACCGGTTCATAAAATCAAGATCATTATAAATGTAAGTATCAATACGCCACCCGTCAATTCCAAATTCTTCTACCGTCCACAGCGCATGCTGAATTAAAAAATTAGCCACGAAAGGATTTCCCTGGTTCAGGTCGGGCATGGAAGGAACAAACCAGCCGTCCTGCATGATCTTTTTTTCTTTATCGCTTGCGTACGGGTCAAAAAGAACCTGGTCTTTATAGCTGGTATTCGTATAGTCGGGCCATTGATGCAGCCAGGTTTTCATCGGCGGGTCAAGCACGGTGAAATGGTAACTCCCAATATGATTATACACCGCGTCCTGGATAATTTTCATATTTTTTGCATGAGCGGCATTTACCAAACTGTGATACGCTTTTTCACCGCCAAGGCGCCGATCAATTTTATAATGATTGGTAAATGCATATCCGTGTTCTGTGCGTTCGGGCATGTCATTTTCAATCACGGGATTAAGCCAGAGCGCAGTAACGCCAAGTGATTTCAAATAATCGAGATGATTTTCAATTCCCTTCAAATCTCCGCCATGTCGCATAAACACTGTATCGCGATTTAAGCTCTGATCGCGCATTCCGGCGATCCGGTCATTGGTGGTATCGCCATTACTGAACCGGTCGGGCATGATGAGGTAAATAAAATCTTTAGAAGTAACGCCTTGCGCAAAAGAATTTCCATTACCTGGTCTTCTTTTTTTTATCGGAAAATTAATCACGAATGAAGAGTCTTTCTGCTTTACGTGAATTTTCAAAATGCCCGGCTTTGTGGATGGCGCAATCACGATATCAAGAAATTCATAATTGATATTGTCAACACGATGTGACTTTTTTAACGTAACGCCCGGGTAGTTTATCATGTAGCCGGTAGCGTTACCTATGCCCTTTCCATAAATCATAATTTGCACATGGTTCCATTTCATCCCTGTCCACCAATTCGTAGGATAACATTGGAAGGAATTATTTTGGGCAAAAAGATTGGAGAAAAGGAAGCAAGAGAGGAGGAAAAATATTTTTTTCACAAGCAATAGTTTTAGAAACGAAAAAGCTGGTTTGAAAAAAAGTAAAATGTTACAATTCAAAATTGCTACGCAAAATACCGGATTGCCGGATTATAGATTGTAAAGTTCCAATTCTGATTGCCTTGTGATTTGGAACAGGAACAGTGATCGTAGAATTGGCCGTTTTCTTTTGCATAATTATATGACTTCCTTTCTGGTGGACTAAGATAAAACCATTCTGAGATAAGATTTTACAAACTTGTTTGCCAGAAAGTACTTTTAGTTTACCCAACTTTGATTTGCATATTTGTTATAAAAAAATCACTTTTTAATCTTGTGCGAATTTCTTCTTCCGAAGCATATTTAAAAAATAATTCGATTGCTTCCCTCAGATTATTCCTCGCTTCTTCAATAGTATCGCCCTGGCTGGCCACATCGATTTCAGGACAAAGAGAGACATATCCATCATCCTCTTTTTCTATTATTGCAGTAAAATTCCGAAAACTATTCATTTCTTTTTTTATAAAATTAATTAAAATCCCGCATGTTACTCCACTACCAACTGCATTGGAATTACGTCCTGCTCTTTCTCATCCTTATCCACCACAATAAAATTCATCACTCCGCCTACAACCATACAAATTCCGCCTATTACCAACGCATAAATCGCCTGGTCATGAAAAATATCTCTTATCAAAAAGCCCATTACAAATGAGGCGACCAATTGAGGAATTACGATAAAAAAATTAAACACGCCCATGTAAAATCCCATCTTCGCAGGTGGTAAAGCGCCGGCGAGGATGGCGTAAGGCATTGTCAACGTTGATGCCCAGGCAAGGCCAATCGCTACCATTGGCAATAAAAGAATTTGGGGAGATGTAATAAATACAAGCGATACGAGCCCCATGCCTCCAATGACCAGACAAATCATATGGGTATATTTTCTCTTAATTTTTTTTGCCAGCAACGGAAGCAGAAAGGCGGCAATAGCCGAAATTCCATTATAAACCGTAAACATTACTCCTACCCAATCGCCCGCATCCTGGAAGGCTTTTGAAGTGGTATCGACAGTGCCATAAGCGTTTTGGGCAATAGAGGCTGTGGTATAAAGCCACATGCAATAAAATCCAACCCACGTAAAAAACTGTACAACTGCAAGCTGGCTCATTGTTTTGGGCATTGAAAAAATCCCATTGTTGATTTCACGCAAGGCAGCAAATATGCCTTTCGATTGTGCCTTTTCCTGCTTCCATTCCTCAATATTTTCAGGTGGAAGCTCGTCGGAAGAAATAACGGTCCACAAAACGGAAAGAAAGAAAACAAGCGCGCCGATGTAAAAAGAGTATTTAACAGAATCGCCTATTTGACCTTCGGGTGCGGTATTGCTTATGTTGAAAACATTCGTAAAAATATAAGGCAGCAAAGAAGCGATAACAGCGCCGAGGCCGATAAAAAAAGTTTGCGTAGCAAAACCGGTAGTGCGCTGGGCTGAAATTAATTTATCGCCAACAAATGCCCGAAAAGGCTCCATAGAAATGTTGATGGAGGCATCCAGCACCCACAGCAAAACCGCCGCCATCCAAAGCATGGTAGATTGAGGCATTAGAAAAAGCGCAATGGAAGCAAGCACAGCGCCGATAAAAAAGAAAGGCCTTCTTCTACCCCATTTACGATGCCATGTTCTGTCGCTTAAATAGCCGATTATCGGCTGTACCAGCAATCCTGTTAAAGGCGCTGCTACCCACAGAAATCCTATTTTATCTACCTCTGCCCCCAGGGTTTGAAAAATCCGTGAAACGTTTGCATTCTGAAGCGCAAAGCCAAACTGGATTCCGAAAAATCCAAAGCTCATATTGATAATCTGTCTGAACGTGAGCCTGTGTTTAGGTACAGGATGTATTGAAGGCATAGCAATCCGTTTTTTCAATAAATTTTATGTAAAAAATACACGTTGATAAAAATACAGCAAAAAAGGATAGTTAGCTTTTATTAGGGAAATTTAATGACAGATAATTCGGCTTTACAGTAAACGCACAAAAAAGCCCGGTTTTATTTTGTTTTCCCAAAGAAAATACAAATGAAAAAAGGAAGAATAAGAAGAGATTTTAAAATCTTCCTCTTCTTATTTTTCCTTTTGCACTAATATCCTCGGCCAGATTATGCCTAGTCAATCACGTATCCATCCGGAATGACAGATTCTTTTTTCACTACAACAATGCCGTCCTTAACGGTATATAGCTCATGGTCGGTATTCTGTAAATGGGCACCACCATTGATTCTTACATTATTTCCTATTCGTGCGTTTTTATCTATAATTGCATTATTGATATATGAATTATCGCCTACGCCAAGCTTTGGAACGCCCTTTTTTTCATCAACGCCCATATCCTCAATCGTCTCGTAATAATCACTTCCCATAAGATACGTATTGTATATTTTGGTGCCATAGCCGATTCTTGTTCTGATGCCTACTACTGAATGCTCCAGACGTTCAGCATGAACAATGCATCCATCCGATACGATGCTGTTCACCATTGAAGTGCCGCTAAACTTAGCCGGCGGCAGCATTCTTGGCCTTGTATATACCCTTTGCTCATTATGAAACAAATTGAAAGGCGGCAGCTCGTCTGTTAACGCCAGGTTGGCTTCAAAAAAGGAGCCGATATTTCCAATGTCAGTCCAGTAACCGCTGTATTGATAACTGCAAACATTATATCCCTGGATAGCAAAAGGAATAATTTCTTTTCCAAAATCAGTGGCATTTTTTTTCTCGTTATTTAAAAGATCGATTAATACTTCTCTTTTAAAAAGATAAATACCCATGGAGGCGAGGTAATGTTTGCCCTGGCGCTGCATTTCTTCGCTGGTTTCGCTGACCCAATCGGGCAAAAGGTTTAATGCAGGCTTCTCAATAAATGAAGTGATCTTGTTTTCTTCATCTGCTTTCAAAATGCCGAATTCTGTCGCTTCTTTTTCAGTAACAGGGATAGTGGCAATCGTAATATCTGCACCTTCCTTTGCGTGGTTTCTGAACATCGTTCCAAAATCCATCTGGTATAATTGGTCGCCCGATAAAATTAATACATGATCACATTCTTTGGTTACTAAATATTTTAAAGATTGCCTTACCGCATCTGCTGTTCCCTGGAACCATTCAGAGCTTTCGGGAGTTTGTTCTGCCGCCAGGATGTCAACAAAACCGCTGCTGAAATTGCTGAACTGATAAGTGTTTTTGATGTGCTTATTTAAGGAAGCCGAATTGTATTGTGTCAATACAAAAATCCGGTTGATATTGGAGTTGATGCAGTTTGAAATCGGGATATCAACCAGACGGTATTTACCAGCTATGGGAACCGCAGGCTTGCTTCTGCTTCGTGTAAGGGGATACAAACGGCTACCGGCTCCTCCGCCAAGGATTACTGCTATCAGTGATTTACTGATCCACATATTAGTCTGCATTGTTTTCATGTTTTAAAATTAAAAGGTATATTTTATTATTTAAAAAAATATTAAGGTTTCTTTCCGTATCAGTAAATATATTTGGCTCAACCGTACTAATAGCAATTTCTGTTTTATTAGCGCTTTTAAGCTCAATTGATTTCTCTTAAGAATTATAAAGGTTAATATAAATTCCGGCGCTCTTTTCCCAACTGTGATCAATCTCCATAATTTGTTTAATAACGCTGTTCATCTTTTTCTGATCATCGTATAATTCAAGCGAGCGATGAATGGCATTGCAGATGTCGCCCACCGAAGCTGTATCAAAACAAATTCCAAATCCTCCATCTTCTCCAAAATCTTTCACCGTGTCGCGCAGTCCACCAGTGCGCCTGACGATTGGAACAGTTCCATACCGCAACGAATACATCTGGTTTAACCCGCAAGGCTCTACCCTGCTTGGCATCAGTAAAAAATCGGCTCCTGCATACATCCTGTGGCTGAGCAATTCATTATACCCGATTTGGGAGTTAAAATATCCGAACAAATGGTTGTGCATTTTGCTTAACTGGTCTTCAATATACCATTCACCACTTCCTAACACAAGAAAATTCATTCTGCCTTCCATATAATGAATTGAATCACCAATCACAGCGGGCAAAAGATCGGCAGCCTTTTCACCAACAAGCCTGCCGATAAAAAT
Source organism: Hanamia caeni (assembly GCF_003721595.1). Lineage (GTDB taxonomy): Bacteria > Bacteroidota > Bacteroidia > Chitinophagales > Chitinophagaceae > Ginsengibacter > Ginsengibacter caeni. Next base: position 196,693 of record NZ_RJJR01000007.1, on the reverse strand, counting down.
AATAAGCGGTTTATCTTCATCAAGATTAAACTTCATGCACAAATCCTTTTTGTTTTTGCTTTTGCCTTCTTTAAAGTCATGTGTACCAAATTTTACATCCAGGTAATGATCCGTCTGCGGATTCCACACTTCATTATCTATCCCATTGAGGATGCCAAAGCATTTTCCTCTTTCATAATTAAACAGGCTTTCCAGCCCATTGGCATTATAGCGCAGCTCCTCCAAATATCCGTGGCTAACTGTATTCACTTTTGAAGCACATTTAATGCCACAAGCAAGTGCATTAATTGTATGATTCCATTCAAGCATCCCCCATTTATAGTTATCCCAATCAGGGATATACCACGATTTGCCCCAATCCATCCAGCCCTGATATTGGGCGTTGTGAATCGTAAGGATTGTTTTTATGGAAGACAGGTGCCTGTATGCGTAGCAATTCTGCATCATAAAAGGAATCAGCGCCGCCTGGTGATCATGAACATGAACGATATCCGGATGATGCTGCCATTTGCTAAGCCAATCTACTACAGCAATCTGAAATGCTACGAATCTTTCAATATCATCATCATATCCATATACTTTTTCACGATCTAACAGGTTATTAATATCCACGAGGTACAAATCAAATCCGAGCACATTTGAACTTTCTTTTATAATTGTATACTCGAACCAATAATGTGACATTCCAAACGCGCCTTTATGAACCACATCAAAAGAATGGGCGTATAAAAACTTGGTACGATACATCGGCATCACTACTTTGGCAATATGTCCAAGCTTATTCTGGTACTTTGGCAAGGCGCCCACCACATCCCCGAGACCACCGGCTTTTGCAACAGGATAACACTCTGCGCTTACGTGAATTATTTCCATACTGATTAATTAGCGCTTCAAATTAAGCATGATTTTTCTTTTTAAAAAATATAATAAAAGGCCTTACTTTGAAAAAAATTTCTATTTTCAATCCTAATTTTTAATAAACTAAATATTCAATGGCGACTCCTTCAATGAATTTGTCGAGGCCCGCAAAAGCTTCCGGTGGAAAACTGCAACCTACTAATTACGGGGCCTTGAGCACTCTTGTAGTTGTCTTTTTTTTCTGGGGATTTATTGCCGCTGGCAACAGTGTTTTTATTCCTTTTTGCAAACATTATTTTAACCTTGACCAGTTTCAAAGCCAATTGATTGACTTTGCATTTTATCTTGCCTATTATATCGGAGCGCTTGCCCTTTTTGCCTACGGCTCTTTTGGGGGAAAAGATTTGGTGGCCAAATGGGGTTATAAAAAAAGCATTGTGTATGGATTAGTATTTTCTGCTATCGGCGCTATAGCAATGATAATCGCCGTAAATGCAGATGCTTTTGTAGGCATGCTGGCCGGATTATTTATTGTAGCGCTTGGATTTTCATTGCAGCAAACGGCAGCGCAGCCTTTTGCCATAGAACTGGGAGACCCTTCCACAGGAAACAGCCGCGTAAATCTGGGCGGAGGCGTAAATTCTTTTGGAACGATGATTGGCCCTCTGGTAGTAGCGTTTGCTTTATTTGGAACCACCGCTGCCATCACCGATCAACAGATTGCTGGCCTTAGCCTTAGCAAGGTGATTATTTTATACAGTTGCGTGGGCGTACTTTTTATTGCGGCTGCCTTGCTTTTCCAGTTTTCAAAAAAAGTGCCTCACGGTATTTCCACCGAAAAAACCGAAAAAGCGAATAAGGCTTTATATTCTTTGCTCATAATGACAGGGCTTTTGATCATTATGTTTGTGCCGGTATTCAGCAGCTATAAAGTGGACCTTACCAATGCTTCTGAAACCGACAAGATAGCAATGGAAACTTACCGCGTAAAATGGCTGTTCGGCGCATTGGCGGTAGTCATCCTGAGTTTATTAATTTCATACATAAGCGCCCAGAAAAAACCCAGTGGCTGGGGCGCCATGCAATATCCTCAATTGATTCTGGGAATGCTCGCCTTGTTTTTGTATGTAGGAACGGAAGTAACCATTGTAAGTAATTTGAGCGATTTGCTAAGCAAGCCCGAATTTGGAAGCATACCTTCTTCGCAGGCTGCGCTTTACATTTCCATGTATTGGGGCAGCTTGATGATTGGGCGCTGGGTGGGCTCCATATCGGCATTTGAGCTTTCGGAATCTGCCAAAAAATGGCTCACCTTTATTGTTCCGATGGTTGCCTTTGTGATTGTATTATTGGTTAACGCGGCTTCCGGCTATGCGGTGCAAATACTGTATTATTATATCGTTTGTGTGCTAATACAGGTGGGCGCTTTTTATGTGAGCAAAGACAAACCCGCCCGGATGCTGATGATTTTTGGATTCCTCGGCGTGATAGCGATGGCAGTTGGGCTGGCCACCACCGGTAAAATTGCGATTTATGCTTTTATCAGCGGTGGATTATTTTGTTCGATAATGTGGCCGGCGATTTTTACTTTATCTGTTGCAGGTTTAGGGAAATACACAACGCAAGGCTCAGCATTTTTAATCATGATGATTCTTGGAGGTGGCGTTATTCCTCCAATACAGGGAAAGCTTGCTGATTTTCTTGATTCCAGGAGCGACGTTCCCGGTGCAGGAATCCATGAATCTTACTGGATACCCCTGCTATGCTATGCATACATCACTTTCTTCGCCATTTTTGTGAAAGGAGTATTGAAACGCCAGGGAATTGATTATGAAAACCCGGTAGACATGGAAGATATGCCAACAGCGCCCGAGAGCGCTTTTGATCAAACGCCAAATCAAAAATAAAAATCAGTCGTATTTATTTATTTACTGGTAGAAATTAGTCTTTAATAAAAGAAAAGTATTTTTAGGATGTAACTTTCAACCCATTACTAACAGCATTTTATATTAAAACGAAAATTATGGAGACAGCCGCAGAATATGCCATCGGAATAGATATTGGAGGCACCAATACAAAATTCGGTATTGTAAATCATAGGGGTGATATTTCAAATGTAGGAGAAATTTCTTCCACCAATCACGATGACATTAATGATTTTATTGACGAGCTATACGCCATGATTAAGCCTGCTATAAAGTCTGTCGGCGGATTAGACGTGATAAAAGGCATAGGATTGGGAGCGCCCAACGGCAATTATTATACAGGCACAATTGATTACGCGCCAAACCTGCAGTGGCGAGGAATTATCCCCATTGCTAAAATGATCACCAATAAATTTAATAAGCCCTGCACGCTCACCAACGACGCAAATGCGGCGGCTATCGGCGAACTGATGTATGGCGCTGCGCGCGGCATGAGGGATTTTATTATGATAACATTGGGAACCGGCGTTGGCAGCGGCATTGTGGCAAACGGTCAGCTTATTTATGGCCACGATGGATTTGCAGGCGAGCTTGGCCACACCATCATAAGGCCCGGAGGACGCCTGCATTGGGGCACCGGGATGAAAGGAAGCCTGGAAACCTATGCGTCTGCTACAGGCATAGTCATTACTGCAAAAGAAATATTGGCAGAAAGAGTAAATGAAGACAGCCTGTTAAGAAAATTATCCAATGAAGAAATCACATCCAAAAAAATATGCGAAGCTGCTATTAAAGGCGATACCATCGCCAATGAAGTGTTCCAGGTAACAGGGCATATTTTGGGGGAAGCGCTCGCTAATTTTGTAATGTTTTCTTCACCCGAAGCCATCATTCTTTTTGGAGGCGTGATTAAAGCCGGAAAGCTTTTATTAGACCCCACAAGAGAAAGCATGGAAAAAAATCTTCTTCCCATTTTTCAGAATAAAGTAAAACTGTTATTCAGCGAATTAAAAGAATCAGACGCGGCTATTCTTGGCGCCAGTGCATTGGTTTGGGAAATAAAACCTGAAGCTGTGACCTCCGGAGGCAATTAAAAGGCTTTGCTTTTTTGCGGCACAGTAAAAGAACTTTTAGCCCGATTTTATATTTTGCCACGGGTAAACTTTTAAATGAAACGTGCAGGGCTCTCCATAAAGCTGTTCTTAGTGCTGTAGCAGGCTGATTTGCTTTTATGCGGTTGATAAAATTGGTTATTTAAAATTAATCTGTGTCGGGCATCGTTATTGAATCGCCACCCAATGGCTTCGCTCAATGTTTTCAATTTTGAGTGCGATTAGTTTCTGCAAAATAAAATATGAAAAATTACAGGCGCCATTTCAAAGCACGAGAGTAGCTGAGATAGTAAAAGAACCTGCCTACCGGTAGGTAGACAAATAAGAGAGATTTTATCCCGAAAGAATATTAAACGGTCAGGCTTTCGCAACTTTAAGAACCACTAAAGATTCTTCACTATTTCTAATGATTTTTTCACGTGCTCATCGGGTGATATATGATCGGCACCTGATGAAAATACAGCTACAATTTCATCGTTTTTATTAATGACAAATGTGGTGCGCGGGATGAAGCCGTGTGTAACCAATTTCCCCGTTACATCTTTAACACCGGCTTTCGGAGGGGTTAGCTCAAGACCATATGTGGCTGCGATTTTGCCCCCGGCGTCTGAAGCCACGGGAAATTTTCCGGCGCAATAATCAGGACTGGCCGAAAACGAATTCAACCGCGCAATGTCATCTGCTGACACGCCAATTATGGTAGCGCCCGCCGCGGTAAACTTATCTTTCATTTCGGCGAAAGTATGCGCTTCTAAGTCGCAGCCGCCTGTGTAGGCAGCGGGATAAAAATACAATACTACCGGGCCTTTATCGAGTGCTTTTTTTAAGGAAAAAACAAATTCTTTGCCAGCCAGGCTTGCTTCGCTGGTAAACATGGGCGCTTTGGACCCTTTTGACAATACTTTCATTTGAGCAAAGCTATAGGGAGCAATGAAGAATAAAAAGCCAAAACTTAAAAAGAGTCTGCGATAATTTTTATTTGACATGGTGGATTATTTTAAAAAGATTTACAATAAACGTTCTCAAATTTACAAAGAATTTGGATTCGTTCTCAGGGTGAATAGCTTAGCAAGTGTCACAGCAGGCGCCCGACAGTCGGCTTTTATCTTATCATGATCCCTTGCAAGATTTCGACCCGCAGCCCGGTTACGGCCGGAAACAATGTCTGCAAACGGAAACCTACAGAAGTTTATTTTGCTGGAGCAGTACAGTTTTTTTTTAAATACTACGTGCGTCGCATTTACTTCATCAGAAATTTCATTTCTTCAGAAGTCTTGCCGGGAATAAATTCAATCAATTCGTAATCGGCTAAATCATTTATTTTAAACGGATCATTTTCGATAATTCTTTCTACTTCTGCTTTATCGTGAATTTTGGATAATATTATTCCACCCGTTCTTGGCACTTTTCTCCCCGAAGCAAGGAAATTTTCAAGCGCATAATGTTTATCCAGGTATTCATTGTGCTGGTTTAAAAACTGGTCAACTTTTTCCAGCGGCACTTTGTATATTAGATTTATAATGAACATTAAGATTGTATTTTCAATTTTGATTCAAATTTACACGCCAATACGCAATGATTAAATTTTAAAAGGCATTACTGCAATATCTTAATTCTTACAATTTTTATCACATGGATATTTCTATTTGCAGCATCTTCACGATTCACCCGGCGTTAAAACGAACGAATTAATTTCAATATGGTTTTTGATTTAATCATTAAATTGTATTTCTCCGAAACTTTGGAGGGTTTTTAATTCCTATAACAGGAAAACGAACAGCTATGCCACAAATTATCATTGAAGCCCGCAAAGCTTCGCTGAGTACGGGTTTGAGTGTCAGGAGGATTTTACCCTTCCGGTTAAGGCGAATGGTTGGTCCTTTTATCTTTATGGATCATGCGGGCCCGGTTGATATACAGCCTGCAGCTATGTCGTCCATGGATGTTTTGCCGCATCCACATATCGGTTTATCAACGGTAAGTTATTTATTTGGCGGACAGGTTACGCACCGCGATAGTTTAGGAGTGGAGCAGATCATCAGGCCGGGCGAGGTAAACTGGATGACGGCAGGAAGCGGCATTTCTCATTCCGAGCGCTTTGAAGAGCCGGATGCACTTGCGGGAGGCGTGTTGGAAATGATTCAAACGTGGGTGGCTTTACCCGAAAGAGCCGAAGAATCGAATCCTGAATTCCACAACTATAAGCCGGAAGTTCTGCCAACATATACTGATAAGGGCATCTGGATGCGTTTGATTGCCGGTAATGCCTACGGACTGGCAAACGATGTAAAAACGCATTCCCCTTTATTCTATATCCATTTGAACATAGACGCGGGCACCCGTTTCAACCTCCCAAAAGAACATTCAGAAAAGAGCATTTATATTGCCAAGGGAAGCATTGAACTTTCGGGCAGAACCTATACTCCCGGACAAATGTTGGTATTTGCGAAAGAAGAAGATCCCTCGCTACTTGCAAAAGAACACTCGACGCTGATGCTTTTAGGCGGCGAGCCAGTGGGAGAACGTTTCATCTGGTGGAACTTTGTTTCTTCAAGAAGAGAACGGATTGAACAGGCTAAAGCTGACTGGAAAGCCGGAAGGATTGAGCTTCCTCCTACGGATAATAAAGTGTTTATTCCGCTTCCAAATGAAATCTCAAAGCCTGCTTCAAGTGGCCCTCCCCCGGAACCATTATCGTGAGGTGTAATGATTTTTGCCTTCGCTCCTGGTAACAGACAGGGTCGCTCTAAAAATTACCCGGCTGGCAACAAGTTATTTTTAACTGCCGAATACCTTTGAGCAAATAAATACATTTATTTTTTAACCAGCTGATATCGTAAATGCGTTGTCAGTTCTGAGGGTATGACTTCTACAATCCGGATATCGTATTTGTTTTTATCAATACCGTCAAAAAGCCTTATGCCACTGCCTAAAATAACAGGGGCAATGTGAATCATACATTCATCAACAAGGCCCGCATTTAAAAATTGTTGAATCGTATTTGCGCCTCCCTGGATTCTTACGTCTTTTCCTTTGGCCGATTGTCGTGCCTTTTCCAAAGCGCTATGTATTCCATCATTAATAAAATAAAATGTAGTTGTTCCCTCCTGAACCCAGGGCTCCCTCTTTTCATGAGTTAAAACATAAACATCTGTTTCATATAAATTCTCTGCCCAGTGAACCTCTCCCTCTTCAAACATTCGTTTTCCCATTATATAAGCACCTGTTCTTTCAAATACATCATCAATCAACTTACTATCATCACCATACTCTTCACCGCCTTCCATTTTGATGTGTTTCCAGAATGCTTTCTGTTTAAACATCCACTGGTGTATTTTCCCCGAAACGCCGCCCATCGGGTTGGCCGGGCTCCTGTTATCACCTGCGAAAAAGCCATCAAGGGATATCCCACTATCAAAGATGATTTTACTCATGACTAAATTTTACTTTTATAAATTTTTTTCGCGTTTTAGCATTAAAAGCGATACGCAATAATCATTAACAAGCTGCAAATTTAGAATAACAGATGATATTCATAACGCGAAAAATTGCTGATTAAATTTTCAAAAGACCGCGTGAATCGGGTAGAGACAAGGCATGCCTTGTCTCTACGTTTTAGTCCAAAATAAAAAATCGCGTTATTTCTCCATCTGCTGCTAATTTGAACGCAATAAAATTCATCGTACGATTTCAGAATTTTCATGCCCGTTGATTACAGCAGTAGAAAATGGAACACCAGATCCCGGACAAAAGCATATCCCCTTAATTTTGCAAAATGAAACGCGTAGCGATACTTATCACTCACCATGCGATTATTGCCGCAATCGGCAATACCCGGTATCTATTTGATATGGTTAATAATTTTTTGAAAAAATCCGGCAAAGAGCCAAAGTTCGACGTGAAGCTTGTCGGATCAAAAAAGGAAATGAAATTAAATGGCGGTGTGTTTACTATACACGTGGATACCACAACGGATACATTCAATGAAACTGACCTGGTTATTATTCCGCCCATGAGCGGCGACATGGTTCAAAACGTTGATCTCAATAAGGAATATGTTTCCTGGATTATTGATCAGCACAGCCGTGGCGCAGAAGTGGCCAGCCTGTGCGTAGGATCTTTTATTTTGGCAGACACAGGTTTATTGAACGGGCAACAATGTTCAACACATTGGCAGTCTGCCAACGAATTCAAACACCGCTTTCCTGAAATAGATTTGGTGGATGAAAAGATAATTACTGATCACAACGGCTTGTACACCAGTGGCGGTTCTAATTCGTATTGGAACTTGCTGGTGTACCTGATTGAAAAATTTACGGACCGGGAAACGTCTATCTGGGCATCCAAATATTTTGAAGTGGAGCGCAACCGTGATAGCCAGTCTTTATTTACGATTTTTGAAGGCAGTAAACTGCATGGTGATGACGCGGTACTTGCAGCGCAAAATCACATTGAAACTTCTTTCACTGAAAAATTAAATATAGATAGCCTTGCAGACCTTGTACATCTCGGGCGGAGAACCTTTCAGCGAAGATTTCAGAAAGCCACTCATCTTACGGTGAAAGAATATGTTCAAAAGCTAAGAATTGAAGCTGCAAAAAAATTATTAGAGGAAAATAAACTATCCGTTCAGGAAGTGATGTATGAGTCAGGATATAGCGATGCAAAAGCATTCCGGGCTACTTTTAAAAAAGTATCGGGTGTGTCTCCTTTAGTGTACCGCCAAAAATTTAAATAAAATTTTTGAACAGTTTTTTGTTCTTTTACGCGCGTTCGTTGTTGCCATATTTAGCAAAACATATATTCAATTATCTTTTTTAAAGAAAAGAATACTATCTGCAAATAGCTAATCATCATTCATCCATTTCTTAAAGGCCGAAGATATCTGCTGACTGATAATAACAGGCTTTTCAAAATCCGGAACATCCATAGTCACCAGCAGCTTCACTTTTTGATACGATTTAAAACTTTTTATAAAATTAAAATTGACAATAAACTGCCTGTTGGCTCTGAAAAATATAGAATGATCCAATTCATTTTCAAGTTCAGCCAAACTCTTGTCCGCCATGTATTTTTTTGATTCGCGGTCAATCACATACACCAGCTTATCGCTCGTATAGATAAGGGCAATATCAGAGTGTTTCAATGCAAAGTAAGTAGCGCCACGTCTTACTATAAGTCTCGTCTTTTTCTTTCGGCCTGCTACTAATAAAATTTCTGCCTGTTGCTGAAAAGAAAAATTTTCTAAGAATGGTTTGATTGCATCATCAATCAAACTATGGTCTTTTATATGATCCAGCCTGCCTAGATTAGGTGAATCATTATTATTATCTGGTTCAGCCACAGTCGCCCGTTCGTTATCAATAAGCTCAATCAGATCTTCAGGTAGATAATTTGTCGATTTATTGGAAAGCTCAAAGCAAATCCTGTCAGTCATTTGATTTTGCATACTATTAATTTTTGCGTTTCTTATTTTGAAATCAGTTTAGAAAATATTTTCTAAAAAATTATTTTTATTTTTTTACGGACATTATCTTAGCCAGATGCTATCAATCCAATTTCAAAAGTAACGCGGGCCTGAAAAACAGAGGATACGTAAACAGGTCAATTTTGGTGGTATTTTGTGACATTTTTTGCCAGCCGGAAGCCGGATGTTAAAAGTTGAAAAGTCAAGAGTTAAGAATTAAATAGCTTCAAATTCACAAAATTTATTTCCTGAAAAACAAAATAATAAGGCTATCTTTATTAGGCCTGCGCATGAAGCACGATACTTTTATTGTACGATTTTCCACGGATCTTGTGTTTTTTCTACATTATTCTTACCGGTAAAACTTCGCACTGGTTCAGCTCCGCTGAAAAAAATTCTTTAAATAACCTTAAACACCAGTGCTTAAAATTGAGCACCTAACCAATATCAATAAATGAAAAACCTCACAACGATTACTGATCCGGTTTTTGCCCGGCCAATAAAATATACATTCGCTGATTTATTCTTTTTAAAATTTATCCGTGATGAACGCGATCTTCCTTTTATATACCTGACCCTCAAAATCTCGCTGACGCTTATTCCTGTCGGAATATTATTGTATATGCCTTTTATCAATGGCTGGGTTTGGTGGCTTATCGCCGCTGCTTATGCCTATCTGAATAATTTTGTTTTCAAAGGCCCGTTTGGTTTGATGCTACATTGCACAAGCCACCGCGTTTTTTTTAAGAAGAAATATTCTTTTATGAATTATTATTTGCCATGGGTAGTAGCTCCGTTTTTCGGGCATTCTCCTGAAACTTATTTCACACATCATATCGGCATGCACCACGCGGAAAATAACCTGGAAGCTGATGAGAGCAGCACTATGCCATTTCAAAGAGATTCAATAAGAGATTTTTCAATCTATTTTGGAAAATTTTTAATCAGGGGCGTGTATGATCTGGCAAGATATTTTTTTTACAGAAAAAGAAAGAAGCTGATGTTCCGTTCTGTGCGAGGCGAGCTTTTGTTTATCCTGTTTTGTGTTGCAATGAGTTTTGTCAGCTTCAAAGCCACGTTATGGGTTTTCATTATCCCGATGTTCATTTACAGGCTGGTGGCCATGATGGGAAACTGGGCGCAGCATTCATTCGTAGATGCTTCAGATCCGGGAAATGAATATAAAAACAGTATCACCTGCATCAATACCAAATATAACGTGAAATGCTGGAACGACGGCTATCACATAAGCCATCATGAAAAGCAAACAATGCATTGGACAGAACATCCCCTGTATTTTAAAAAGACACTTGATAAATATGTGAGCAACGATGCCATCGTGTTTGATGGCATTCACTTTCTTCATGTTTTTATGTGGCTGATGAGAAAACGTTATGATCTTCTTGCCAAAAATTTTGTTAGTCTCGGCGACAAATTTCATTCTTCCAGCGAGGTAGAAGCTTTTTTGAGATCAAGAACTAAAAAGATTGCGTTTTGATGTGAAGACATTTTTATTTTTCGTAACTATTCATCGTAAATGTACCGGATGGCTATCTGCCTTCAATTGATATTTGGGCTTCATTTAAAAATCGAAACCCAGTAAAGCAACGTATAATAATGATTTTTTTTATGGGAAGAAAATAAGGACTGCCCGTGAATTTTAGAATCCGGTTCTGCTTCTCCGTGCTACACCGCATAGGATAAATCGGCGCGTGCCTGATTAGTAGAAGTTAATTTCACCATTTGCTTTTGATAATACCCCGTTTACCCAATAAATAATCCCGCTTGCTAATTCGAAAGAATTCGTATACTATTTTAATTTTATATTTAAAAATTAGGAAAATATACTTCACGCTTCTCATCCCAAAATATTCCCCAAATGTCTAAATCAATCTCAACATCAAAGCTTAAAAAAATCACGGAAGTTAAGGCCAATCCTATTCTTGACCACATCAGGATTGACCCGGATGTTTTTAAATTTTTGCATCCAATCACATTAAAATATAATTCATTGGGTGGCGCATCAGGGTGGTTAGGCGCTGCGCTTACCGGAATTAATACCTGTCCGGACGGCGTAGGCAAGTACCAGCATTATGCCAATGGCTCTATTTACTGGCACCCGCAAACGGCCGCTCATGAAGTTCATGGCCTAATCCGTTCAAGGTGGTCTTCATTGGGCTGGGAAAAAAGTTTTCTAGGCTACCCGCTCACGGATGAAAGCAAATGTCCTGACGGAGTAGGTAGATTCAATCATTTCCAGGGAGGAAGCATTTATTGGAGCCCGGCGACCGGGGCCTGGGAATTGCACGGCGACATAAGAAATAAATATGCAGCCCTGGGATGGGAGCAAAGTTTTTTGAAGTACCCGCTTACCAATGAATCAACGTGTCCGGACGGAATAGGTAGGTACAATCACTTCCAGGGAGGCAGTATTTACTGGAGCCCGGCGACCGGCGCGCACGAAGTACATGGTGCCATACGCAATTACTGGGCTTCCATCGGGTGGGAAAAGAGCACGCTTAAATATCCTATTTCTGATGAATTGCCTGTGTATGGTGGCGTTGGACGAATATCTCATTTTCAAACAGGCAGCATTTATTGGTCGCCTACAGCAGGCGTCAGAGTATTAAAGGAAAAATATCGGGTGCACGTAAAATGTCTGGTAGCGCCTGTTACTTTTACACTCAATGAGCAATTTGCGGCAATGCAGGAAGTGTATGCTATAGCAGGAATAAGGGTAGACTGGGTTACAACTGAAAACCTTAGTCTTCCTTCTTTAGAGGACGTAGATGTTGGTGGTTGCACTATGGGAAGCACTACTTCAGAACAGGTTTCGCTCTTTGGTCACCGTAATTTTGTAGGTGCTAACGAAGCCGTTGTATATTTCGTGAGAAGTACGATACCGGCCTACAACGGATGTGCAGCTTATCCATCAGGCAGGCCAGGGGCCGTAGTTGTAAGAAGCGCGTCAAGGTGGACACTCGGACATGAATTAGGGCATGTTTTATCTCTAAGACATGTCGATGATAACAATAGGCTAATGACAGGGAACGGCACCTTCAATATTACGAATCCGCCGCCGGATCTGATTTCTTCAGAAATAAGTTCAATGATCGGGAGTAATCTGAGTACTGCGATTTGAATCACTTAAAAATAAAGAAAATGCAATCAAATAACGATAAGTTAAACCAGGAGCTGATAAGTTTTTTAAGACAGGATGAACTGGATTATCCTGCAGGTGCTGCCAAATTTGGCCCTGCAAGCCTCCCTATTTTACAGGAATTAATAAAAACCGATGATGAAAATTTGGCTACCAAAGCGGCCTACCTCGCGGGATTCATAAACGATAAATCAGTTCCTAACATTCTCGCCGAAGCCGCGTCCAATAAATTTGCAACGGTAAGGATCGCTGCAGGCTTTGGCGCTAAAAAATTGTCACCGGCATCCGCTAATGCTGTCCTGCAAAAAATTATGAATGATAATGATTCAGGCGTACTCAAAATGGGTATCAGTGCTGTACATGATCTAAAGATGGCAGATCAGTTCAAAGCGCGCCTGAAAAAAATATCGGCAGCACACCAGGACGACATTATCCGAAAATCAGCCAGTAAGCTGATAAACAAATAAAGATTCTTTACTAAATGTTGTCATTTTCAGCGTTCATAGCTATTGCGCTCTGCAAACGTTTCTGAAATATTGCCGCAATAGTAGCAATCACGGCGGAGGCGAAAGTAACCACTATGCAAATAGCGAGAAATCCCGCAGGGTCATCTTCTTTATTGTGGAACAGTGCTATAAATATTCCTGCCATCGCAATTGAAATGCTAAATAAGATTGCCCAAAACCTGATATTCTTTAAAGCCTTCACTGCGTTAGACGACAAAAGTTGATGCTGGCCGAAATATCCAAGCAGTTTGAAACCGTTATACAGTGCAATAAAAAAAGAAATGGATGCGGCGTATCCATAAAGAATAAATGGGTCAAAGTAGATGCTGAACAAGTCCAGGTGTGCAGCTCTTCCCTCAGTTAACGGAAACCTGATTAGCATAACAAACACGGCAATACCGGTAATGACGATTAGGGCCCGGAAAAATATTATTGATATCTTTTTCATTTTGGTGGCAATTTTTTCTCATTTCAAAGTAATCTCCCCAACAATCTTAAAGTTTACATTATCATTGTTGCACTTTCTTTTTAATTTGGTTTCTGCTTATAATAAACCATACCACGCCGGTAACGATTAATAACAACGGCAACGCGCCGGGTTCATCTTCTACCATAATCATATAAATAAGCAGCACAATTCCTAAAACCACTGTCAGAAGGGAAAGCATTTTGCTCATTTTGCTTTTTAAAATAATTTCTGATTTCATTTTATTAAAAGTACTTTGAAATACAAAGTAAGAAAATATTTATTAGCTATCAAAATATTTTTTGCTGTTTTTTTTATGTTGGTTGATTGGGTAGTTGGTTTGTCCCGGACAAAATGAAAACATAAATTATTTGTTTGTCTACTGTTGACAATCACTTAACATTTTAATTAACCTTTATTACTTTTGGTCAAAACCAAAATGCTTTGTATTTACCATCGTTCTGTTGACCCGTATTTCAATATTGCGACCGACGAATATATTTTTAAACACATCAATGAAGATTGTTTTATGCTTTGGCAGAATGATAATGCGATTATCGTGGGCAAGCATCAGAATACCTTGTCGGAGATAAACGTAGATTATGTAAAAGAACACGGTATCAAAGTGGTGAGACGGCTTTCCGGCGGCGGCGCGGTGTATCATGATATGGGTAACCTTAATTATTCGTTCACCAAAACGGGTGACAGCTCTGAAATGGTGGATTTCAAAAAATATACTTTGCCAATACTGGAAGTGTTGCAGAGCCTGGGCGTAGATGCCAGATTTGAAGGCAGGAACGATCTCACGATCGACGGAAAAAAATTTTCAGGAAACGCAGAGCATATCTTTAAAAATAAAGTGCTTCATCATGGCACTTTGTTGTTTACTTCTGAAATGAAAAACGTAAGCGGAGCCTTAAAAATTAACCCATTGAAATATTCAGATAAGGCAGTAAAGTCAGTTCCCAAAAGGGTTACAAACATAAGCGAGCATTTGAAAACGCCAATTACGCTGGAAGAGTTTACGCACAAAATAATGGATCACATTATTGCTACCTATGCGGATTGTGTTTCTTATGAATTCAGTGAAGAAGACCTTGCTGCCATTCAAAAGATACGCGATGAGAAATATGCTACATGGGAATGGAACTATGGAAAATCGCCGGATTATAATTTTAAAAAAGGCGCCAGGACAGAAGGCGGCACCATAGAGATGAACCTGAACGTCCATAAAGGTGTGATTCAGAAAGTAAAAATTTATGGAGATTTTTTTAATGAAAAAGACATTTCTGAAATTGAAAAAGCGCTGGAAAATATTCCGCACGAGGAACAGCAAATCAGGAATATCTTAAGCAAATACGAGATTGAAAAATATTTTCATAAAATGACAATAGATGATTTGATCGCCGTTATGTTTTAAAAAGCAAAAATTTGATTCAAAATTTTATAAACTAATTGAAGTGCCGCTTTATAATTCCCTGATAACTTTGCAAGGATTTCCTGCTGCAAAAACGCCGGCAGGTATATCTTTTGTGACAACGCTTCCTGCGCCGATCACGCATTTCTCGCCGATAGAAACGCCCGGGCAAATGATAGCGCTGCCACCAATCCAGACATCATCGCCAATAATTACGGGCTTTCCAAATTCTAATCCTGATGTTCTTTCTTTATGATCCAAAGGATGGGTAGCCGCATAAATTTGCACATTAGGCCCCATCATCACACGGCTGCCAATAGTGACGGGCGCCACATCAAGAATCACACAATTAAAATTCAGAAAAACATTCCTACCCGTAGCTATATTATATCCATAGTCGCAATAAAACGGCGGCTGTATCCATATTCCATCGCCAGCATTTGGAAGAAGCTGCTTCAAGATGGCTGTTCCTGTCTGAACATCGCTTCCCAGCGAATCATTCAGCTTCTTCAGCAACAATCTTGCTTTTTGCCTGTCTTCTGTAAGCCTTGCATCAAGCGGGTTATACATTTCCCCGCTGACCATTTTTTCTTTTTCTGATTTCATAAATTAAAGATATAGAGATTTAAACGGGATAATTATTTAATGATTTTATTATTTCATTATTTTATTATTTTATTATTTCATTATTTTATTATTTCATTGTTGCATGGTTTAATTGTTTAATTGTTTGTATAAATTATTGTTATTAGGGAATTTCTATGCAGATTTTCGAAATGAATGCACAACAATTCATCAGAATCTTTAGATTTGAACCTTTGGACAAAAATTATCATTTTGAAAAAATTACTTTTCTTTTGTTGCCTTCTTGCCTCATCAGTCGCATTTGCACAGGACGCAGAAAACCAGTTTAACAGCGCTTTTAAAACCATGAAAGCGGACCCCACTTTCAGTCATGCCACCATTAGCCTTTATGTAATCAACACAACAACAGGCAAAACTGTCACCGAAGAAAATATTGAAACGGGCGTGGCGCCGGCGAGTTGCCAAAAGGTGATAACAGCAGCATCTGCCTTCAGTTTATTAGGTCACGATTACCGATATAAAACGACCCTGGCCTATACGGGCAAGTTAGTAAACGGAGTTTTAAATGGAAATCTTATTTTGAAAGGCACCGGCGATCCAACGCTTGGAAGCTGGCGATATGATGAAACGAAGGAAGATAAAATCATTGAGGAATTTAAAGAAGCAACATCACGGGAAGGCATACACGAAATTACCGGCCATGTTTTGGCAGATGAAAGCATTTGGAACAGTGAAGTAACACCGGATGGATGGATATGGCAGGACATTGGAAATTATTACGGCGCCGGTGCGAGGCCATTGAACTGGCGCGAAAATCAATATGATCTTTATTTAAAGTCGGGAAAACAGGTGGGCGATCCCGTATTGATCACCGGCACAAAGCCTTCGTTCGTTTACGGTTTGCACCTGAAATCGAAAGTTACGTCAGGGGCAAAAGGGAGTGGCGACAATAATTATATTTATTCACCATTGGGCGATGAGTATGGATATGTAAGGGGCACTACACCCGTGAATGAAAATCATTTCACGATTTCGGGCGCTATGCCCAATGCTGCGGCCCAACTTGCTTTAACGCTTGAAGCTTCTGTGAAAAAACAGCCAGTAGAAAAACTTGCCACTGCTTACACTAAAGAAAATGATCCGGGGAAAGCTACGGTTTTTTACACACACGCTTCTCCCCCGTTGGACGATATTATTTTTCATTTTCTCCGAAGAAGTATTAACCTGTATGGTGAGTCGCTGATAAAAACGCTTGGCTACCAGTTTGCCGGATATGGCGTAACAGATAGCGGCGTAAATGTGATTCATAATTTTTGGAAAGACAAAGGCATTGAGCCGTACGCCATTAATATTATCGACGGCAGCGGCCTCTCCCCTTCCAACCGGGTAACCACAAAATCACTGGTAACCGTAATGGAATATGCGCGCAAGCAGAGCTGGTTTTCATCGTTCTACAATGCTTTACCTACCATAAGCGGAATCAAAATGAAAAGCGGCACCATCACCGGAGTCGTTTCTTATACGGGCTACATCAAAGGAACTAACGGTAACGAATACACGTTTTCTTTTGTTATCAACAACTATGATGGCAAAGTAAATGAGGTGAGAAAAAAAATGTGGAAATTGTTAGGCATATTGTAAGAGCATTTGTGTCAAACACAAACGTTCCTTTGGCATAATTTCGATACTTTTTTAACGATTCCACTTTGTTGAAAGCCGTATTTTTATCTAATGAAAAGATCCGGTTCCGCTGACCTTCCGCTGCACTATGGATATGTGCCTAAATGGCTCGCTGAACGTATGTCTAGGCTGGGCCTTGCCATTACGCAATCCATCATTACTGAATATGGTAAAGAAGAAATGTTACGCCGGCTCTCTGATCCCTTCTGGTTCCAGAGCTTTGGTGCTGTGATGGGCATGGATTGGCATTCGTCAGGAATTACGACTTCAGTCATGGGCGCTTTAAAAAGGGCGGTTAATCCCCATGCGCGCGAGCTCGGTATTTACATCTGTGGCGGGAAGGGAAAATTTTCGAAAGAAACACCTGCTGAATTAACAAGGATTGCTGATTCCACAGGTCTCAATGGAGATAAATTAGTAAGATGCAGCAAGCTTAGCGCTAAGGTGGACAATTCAGCTATACAGGACGGCTTTCAATTATACACGCATAATTTTATTGTAAGCAATACGGGCGAATGGACTGTGATTCAACAGGGAATGCGGACAACCGACAAATTAGCGCGCAGGTATCATTGGCATTCTGAAAATCTCCAATCCTTTGTGGAAGAGCCACACAGTGGTATTGCGGGTATCAACCAGGGAAATATTTTAAATCTTACTGCCAAAGAAGCCAGCCGCACAAGGGATGGAATTTTAAAAATCAATTCAGAAATACCCGAAAAAATTATCGATACTTACCAGCAATTGAAAATGCCTTCGCATCACGACGTAACATCCAAAGACGTCAATCTTAAGCGGCTTGGAAGCATATTGTGGCTTGCCCACGAGCACCAGCCAAAAGATTTTGAATCTCTGTTGTTATTACAGGGCGTTGGGCCGCGCACCATTCAGTCCCTGGCCCTGGTAAGTGAAATAATCCATGGCACGCCTACAAGGTTTAAAGATCCTGCCCGTTTTTCTTTTGCGCATGGCGGCAAAGATGGGCACCCATTTCCGGTGCCTTTAAAAGTATATGATGAAACAATACAAACCTTGCACAATGCAGTTCACAAAGCAAAAATTGGGGTATCTGAAAAAAATATAGCGATAAAAAAACTCCATGAAATTTCATCGCGGGCAGAAAAAAATTTTATGCCTGATAACAATTTGGATTCCGTGATTGAAAAGGAAAGAAATGATTCATGGAAATATGGCGGCAAAACCGTTTTTGGAGATGCGAAGCCTTCCCTTCACGAAGAGAAAAACATTCAATTAAGACTATTTTAAGAACCGCAGTAAAAGCACAAATAAGGTGAACTTTTATTTTCATTCATCTACATCATAAGTATAAAAATATAGACACATTTTGCTGTAAAACAATTTCCTTTTTGAAAGCCTATTTGTTTGCTACAAAATGCACCACCTGATTTTTTATTGGCTTAACGGTTTTTAAATAAGCGAAAATGGAGCGTAAATCGGAGCTATCCATCCCTGAATACATTACCCATGGCATAATTGTATTTACCTGGCCGGCAGCCATTTTCGGAACATTTCCTGGTACAGAATAGGCTTTGAACCTTGCCACAAACTGTTCTGCTGTCCAACCGCCAATCCCCGTTTCAGGGTCGGGAGTTAAGTTGGCAGAATATACTTTTCCGCCGGGCATTTCAAACATCCTTCCTCCGCCATATGTGAGCGATGGAATTATCTGGCCTTTATCTACTTGTGTATGGCATTCCATACAGGCTGCGGCATTAGCAAGATAGGCGCCATATTTTAATGTATCAGATTTTGGTGGCTTTTGCGTAAACTCAGCCTTCACCGGAATAGTATTCAAAATAAAGTTCATTGGAAAATCTACTTTATGATCAGGCGTTTCATTTTCAATTGGTGCCAACGTCCGCACATAGGCGATAATATCATAAATATCTTCCCTATCCATCTTTCCATAATAATGATAAGGCATCACAGGAAAAAGCGCATTGCCATCTTTATCTACGCCCGTAGTGATGGCACGGAAAATTTCGCCGTCGGTCCAATCTTTAATATTTGCAGGGGTAATATTTTTAGAATAAAATACGCCGGGGAATCCCATTTTCTGATCAAATCTTTCACCGCCTTTACCTTCAGTTCCGGCCATCAGTGGCCCGGAAAATTCAGACCAATCGCGGGTAGAATGGCAATCCATGCAGAGCGTTACATGATTAGCGAGATAGGCGCCATGGGCTACTTTTTCCGGCGTACTTTGAATGTGAATATCTTCGGGGTCCCCAACATTTGGCAATCCAAACTTAACATACGAAGCTACGCCGGCAACTATAACAAAAAGTATAATTACGACCGTAAGAATAATCTTTTTCATTTCAATTTTTGTTTGTTAATAAAGATTTAAAAAATATAAAAAGTCAGTTGATGACAGGTAATTTCAATACGTTATTTTAAAAATTAATTCTGGTATAATTAAAATGGATTTTAAACGATTTTCAAATCTATTAATTTTTCGTATACAAAAGAATATCTTAGTTTCATTTTTGAAAATTTTTTCTAATTTAACCTTCATGAAAATTATCTCCCGGTTCTTTATTCTTTTATTCTTTCTTTTTTCTGCGTGCACTTCCTCCAAATCGAGCCAGGATTTCAAAGAAATCAGCCAGCTCAAATTTTTAAGCAGTTATGTAATTCCTTACAATTACCAATACGATCATACCACGGTAGGCGGCCTTTCAGGAATCGATTACAACCCTGTAAAAAATGAATATTATTGCATCTCTGATGACAGGTCCGATAAAAATGCTGCAAGATTTTACACCATGGGTATTACACTAAACGATGACAAAATTGACAGCATTTATTTTTTAAAATCCACTTTCCTAAAGGGCCCCGATGGAAAAAATTATCCTTCATCTCAACTAAATCCTTATCGTACACCTGATCCGGAGTGCCTGCGCTTTGATAGAAACAATAACACTTTTATCTGGGGCAGCGAAGGAGAAAGAATCGTTACAGCCACCAAATCTATTCTTGTAAATCCTGCAGTTACCATTATTGATTCACACGGCAATTTTATCGACACGTTTACATTGCCGCGGCAAATGTTGATGACGACACACAACTATGGCCCGCGCAGAAATGGCGTTTTTGAAGGATTAACTTTTTCAGATGATTACAAATCATTGCTCGTAAGCGTGGAAGTTCCGTTGTTGCAGGACGGCCCAGAGGCAGGCGCCGGTGATTCCAGTGGAATCATCAGGATGATAAAATTTGATGTTGCTTCCAGGAAACCGGTGGCACAATATGCATACAAAATTGACCCGGTGGCTCATCCTCCGGCTCCATCTTCCGGATTCAGAATAAATGGTATTTCTGATATTCTGTCGTTTGGTAATGATAAACTGCTGGTGATTGAGCGTTCGTTTTCTACAGGAGCGCTTTCTTGCACTATCAAAGTATTTCTTGCCAGTATTGATAACGCTAAAAATATTCAGTCGTTTGATTCACTGAAAGGGAAAACCAACGTGCCGGTGCTCAGTAAAAAATTATTATTAAACATGGACGATCTTGGAATCTATATTGATAACATAGAAGGGGTAACATTTGGCCCAAAGTTATCTAATGGTAAAAGGTCATTAATTTTTATTGCCGACAACAACTTTAATCCGCTGGAACGGGCGCAGGTACTGCTATTTGAAGTAGAATAAAAATTCTGATTTTTTCTTTGTTTACTGCTTTGTGATTAAAACAAAACAGGGAAAGTTTCCTTTCCCTGGCATTTAAAGATGCAAAATTAATTTCTTAATTATTTGAAGGCTTAGGCGGTGGAGGAGGAAGGCGATTCTCTTCAGCTCCTTTTGGAGGATGATTCTCCGGATGAGCATCACCATGGTGGCATGTATAGCATGTCACATATTTCAACATATAACTTACAGAGGAAGTGTCAGTATTTGCAGCTACTTTTCCACTGTCCATCATTTCTGCGATTTGCTGGAAATGATTTTTATTAATGTCAATCGTCATCTCCATCATTTTTCGGGCAATCAGTTTTTCGGGTTTCTCATCGCTTGGAAAATCCATTTTGCGTTCTGCAGGATTACCGGCATGACAATAAGTACATTTAACACCCAACGAATGAGTAAAATGATGCATTACGCTATCAAGACCATCTTTAGAGATATCCTGCGGAAGAATTTTCAAATTTTTCCATTGAGGTTGTTGATGATTAGTGAACGCCTGGAATAAAAAAACACAAGCAATACATGCAAGTACAATCAGAAAACTTTTTTTCATATCTAACGTTTTTATTTTCGAATGTATTAAAAAATATTCACCTCAACATATTTTTATTTTCGAATACATATTAAGTTTTTAACATTTTTCTTCTGATGTTAATAAGTAATTTAGTAAGTATAGAGGCTGGTTTTTATATTTGAATATGAACTAACTACATTCTATAACCTATTAAAATTTCCCTATTGACAGAGACAATTATAAACCTTGAAACAGTTAATCCGCTTGAATTTTTTGGTGTTAACAACGCTAAACTTGATATACTAAAAAAGAAGTTTCCGCTTCTCAAAATTTTAAGCCGTGGCACGCAAATAAAATTAAGCGGTGCTCCTGAGCAAATTGAAAATGCAAGAGATAAAATAAATCTTGCGGTTCAATATCTTGAACGCAATGGCAACATGAGCGAGAATTATTTTGAGCAAATATTAGGCGGAGATGATGACAATGCAATTGATCATTTTTTAGATAAAAACCAGACAGATGTATTGGTATTTGGGCCACACGGCAAAAGCGTAAGGGCACGTACGTCTAACCAGAAAAAAATGGTAAAGTCTATTGATAAGAATGATATAGTGTTTGCCATTGGACCTGCCGGAACCGGGAAAACCTACACTGCTGTGGCCCTGGCAGTAAGGGCATTAAAAAACAAGCAGGTAAAGAAAATAATTCTTACACGCCCCGCAGTTGAAGCAGGTGAAAACCTGGGATTTCTTCCAGGCGATTTGAAGGAAAAAATTGATCCATATCTGAGGCCGCTTTATGATGCACTTGACGACATGATTCCCAGTGACAAGTTAGGATATTACATGACTACCCGGGCCATTGAAATTGCACCATTAGCTTATATGCGTGGCCGCACGCTTGATAATGCTTTTATCATTTTGGATGAAGCGCAGAATGCTACTGACCTTCAGTTAAAAATGTTTTTGACAAGAATCGGCGCCAGCGCCAAGGCAATCATTACCGGTGATATTACACAGATAGATCTTCCGCCAAAAGTGAAAAGCGGACTTGAAAAATCTGTGAGGATTCTCGCTAATATTGAAGGCATCGGGCATGTGGTATTGGATGAAGAAGATGTTGTAAGACATAAGCTGGTGAAGGCAATTATCAAAGCTTACGACAAGGAAAAATTAAAAGAGCTCGAAGACTTAAAGTAAAAATTTTCAACAAGGAAGGCGGCCCGGAGCCGCCTTTTTTATTGAATACCCTACTTTTGTGAAACAATTAAAACAGTTTTGTTTTATGAAAAAGTTTTTAATATGCGCCTTGTCAATTTCGTTGTTGCTTTTTTCCGGTTGCCAATCATCTGACAAGGGCGATCCGCAAAAAGTGCTTCACAATTTTTTGATGGCTTTATCACAAAGAGATTTCCCGAAAGCAAAAACCTATGCCACACAAGATAGCGATGGGATGATAAGTATGATGGAGATGGGCATGCAAAAAATGGGAAACAATATTGATGAAGGTCACGCCGGCAAAATGATGGAGCTGGTAAAAAACATGAAAATGAGTCCTGCTAAAATTGAAGGAGATAAAGCTACGGTAGAAGTAACAGATTCAAAATCGAATGAATCAACCGACTTTCTGCTGAAAAAAGAAAAAGGGGATTGGAAAGTAGCATTTGATATGTCCACTTTAATGAAGATGGATTCTAAAAAAATGAAAGAACACGGCATGGACCTGAATAGCCCTGAGGCAAGAGATAAAATGGACAGTGCTATGCAAAAATTAAACGAAATTCATAGTGGAAGCGATTCTAACAGCCATTAATTAATAACTCTTTTGAATATCTGCAACACCGCTCTAAAAGGTGTTTTTTTATTGTAAGCTCAAAGATAATTACCTTCAGGCTTAAAAATAAACAATGAAAGTCCGTTTGATTATATGGTCAGTCTTCGCGATTTGGGCCATATCATGTAACAGCAGCGAGGAGGTTGACAAAAGCGACCCGCTTATTTCTGGCAGGGGATTTATTGAAGCTTCGTTGAAGGGAAATTATAAAGTAGCAGAAAAATATTTATTGAAAGACAGCACCAACATGGAATATTTCCAGGGGCTTAAAGATTTCAACTCAAAGCTGGATGCCGAAACCAGGAGAGGCTATAGCGATGCGAATATTATTATCGATTCTTCTATTTCAAAATCCGATTCTGTAGACATTATCTATTATACCAACAGCTTTAAAAATAAACCTTCAAAAATAAAACTCGTAGAAAAGAATAATGAATGGCTCGTGGATTTTAAATATACATTTACAGATAATTAAATTTCGGTCTTTCAATCACAATCCAAAAAGATGAAAATTATCCTGGCCGTCGGATTAGGAAGCTTTATCGGTGGAATCTGCAGATACCTGGTTACTTTATTTATCCAAAATAAATTTCTTACTACCTTTCCTTTTGGAACCATGTTCGTAAATGTACTGGGATGCTTTTTAATAGGCATTATATATGCACTAAGCGACCGTGGAAGCCTTTCGCCTTTGTGGCGGATGTTTCTTGCGACCGGCATGATGGGTGGCTTTACTACTTTTTCTACCTTTTCAAATGAAACTGTTAGTATGCTTCGCGATGCAGAATATGTGCCTGCATTTTCCTACATAGCCTTCAGCATTATCATCGGCCTTGCGGCAACGATTGGCGGAATATCATTAATAAAATATTTATAAAATGGTAAACAATCCCGATGCTAAATTAGTCCGCATCTTCCTGGGAGAAGCGGATAAATACAACCAGCAGCCACTTTATGAAAAGATTGTTTTTGATGCAAAAAAACAAGGGCTTTCGGGCGCTACAGTTTTGCGCGGAATTATGGGCTTTGGGCCCAACAGCAGAATCCATACTTCCAAACTTTTTGATATTTCGACAGACCTTCCCATTATAATTGAGATTGTGGATACGCTCGAAAAAATAAATGCATTTATAGCAATTGTGGAACAGCTTTTTGAAGAATCTAAATCGGGCGGGTTGATTACCATTGAAAAAGCACAAGTCATCCGCTATCAATCGGGCAGAAAGTAAAAGAGTAAGAAGCGAAAGGCAAAAAAGGCAAGAGGCAAAAAGCGAAAAGCGAAAGTCAATAATTAATAATTGATTAATAAAATAATTAAATAATAATAATTAATCAATAATAAACCAACCAATAAAATCAACCTTATGTACGTTTTACATCCATGGCATGGTGCTTCACATGGCGAAGAGGCACCGCAAATAGTTAACGCGCTCATTGAAATTTCTCAGGGATCCAAGTCGAAGTATGAAATTGATAAAAAAACCGGGCTTCTAAAATTAGACCGCGTGATTTATTCTTCATTTCATTATCCTGTTAATTATGGGTTTATTCCACAGACGCTGGGCAAGGATGGCGACCCGCTTGACATCCTGGTAATGTGTTCAGAACCCATACAACCTTTGTGTCTCGTAAAAGCGCTGGTGATTGGAAATATGCAAATGATTGACACCGACCTCATAGATGATAAGATTATCGCAGTTGCTGTAAACGACCCCTCGGTGAACTACATAAAAAGCCTTGCTGAAGTGCCGCCCCACAGTTTCAAAGTATTGAAAAATTATTTTGAGCAGTACAAAGTTTTAGAAAATAAAAAAGTCGAAATAAATGATTTCCAGGAAAAGGAAATTGCTTTTGACATTATAAATGAATCAATAGAATTTTATAAACAGACATTTCCTAAATAATAAATGAAAAAAATATTGTTAGCCGTGTTTATGCTTTCGGCTGTAGCTTGTACCAAAAACAAAACTGACGTTGATAAAACAACTGACCCTACGGAAGGACAAATGCGCTGCGGCACTATCTTAGAAACGCCGACACTTGATAGCTTTGTAAGCCCTACTTTCTATATTTCTGTAAGTGTAAGATTTAAAGAAGGAGATGAAAGAATTCATTTTCATGCGGATGTAACCGGTGATCATGATGGCTCGTGGTTTTTGCCAAAATACGACCGCGACAGCACGATTTGCATACCTGTGCCATAGTAAATCAATAAAAAAACATTTTTATTTTTAGTAGACCCAGGTAAGGCAAAGGTTTTCGAAGAATTTAAAATTTATTTTCAGTAAAACGGGTTGTCCGTGTTCGAAACGCGCTTCTACAAATCCCTCATCATTTTTAAATGAAAAATTCTGAATAGTCATGTTTTTTTTAAAATCTATTTTTCCTTTTCCATCCCACTTAAATATGGTTTCCTTTACGCTCCAGAAAAGAGTGAGAAAAACATAATCTTTAATACTCAATTGCTGCCCGGCTGTTGCAACAATCTCCAACTCGGCTGCTGATAAAAATTTGTGTTTAATATTTTCAATTTTAGCGCAAACCGTTTCTACATCGATGCCTACCAATTTATCTTTACTGATGATAGCTGCTGCAAAATCACCACAGTGAGAAATTGAAAAATGTAAATTTTGTTCAGGCAAAAACGGTTTTTTTGATTCAGCGATTTCAATCAATTCAACGGGAAACCGGGGATATAAAATCTGCAAAAGATAGCGGCCCGCGAGGTGCTGCAGCCTTTTGTGCATGTGGGTAATTTCCTTTTGAAGGGATACCTTTTCCAAGAAAAAAATTTCAGGTTCTGCTATCTTCCAAACCGCCAGCTTAGTGTGCTGGTTGATATTATGTTGATAAAACAAGGGCATGAATCAATATTTATCCGTCTTTTTGCAAATTGATGAATTATTTTGCAACTATAAAAATAACGGCAATTAAATGATTTTATCTGACAAGAGAATTTTGGAAGAAATTGAAAAGAAAACAATTATTATCAGGCCATACGATCGCAGCAAATTAGGAACGAACAGTTACGATGTGCATTTAGGAAAAAATATAGCCGTGTATATTGATAAAATACTGGATGCTAAAAAGCACAACACCATCAGGCATTTTGAAATTCCTGAAGAAGGATACATTTTGCAGCCAAACGAATTATATCTTGGCGTAACGGCTGAATATACTGAAACACATGCGCACGTTCCGTTTTTGGAAGGAAAATCTTCAACAGGGCGGCTGGGCATTGACATTCATGCTACGGCGGGAAAAGGAGATGTAGGCTTTTGCGGCCACTGGACATTAGAAATCAGTTGCAAAGTGCCGGTAAGAATCTATGCCGGTATGCCCATTGGCCAACTCATCTATTTTCCGGTAGAAGGAGAAGTAGAAGTTTCTTACGATTCCAAAAAGAATGCGAAATACAGCAACCAGCCCGACACACCCGTAGAAAGCATGATGTGGAAAAATAAATTTTAACCGCGCGAATTTTAAGATTTTTATTTCAGCTTATAGGCAGCTACCGTTTTGCCCATAAAAGTAGGCACATACACAATTTTCTTTGCGGCATCGTAGCCAATATCGGCGGCATTTTTATTATGAGAACGGGTATCCAGCAAAGTTTCAAAATGCCCATTTGCCTGCACATAATAAATATAACCCACCCAGGAGGTAACAATATAATCGCCATTGCCAACAGGCTCTATGCCATCAATTCCTTCGGTAACTTCTGCTATTTTGCTCACACTTTTTTTTGCATCAGCTTTCATCAAATCTTTCCCCTGTGCAAAAAGCAAATCGTTGCCGATAGCTTTTAAGCCATTTGCGCCTTTGATATTTTCCAGATAAACTGAAGCTTTATCATTCTGGATTTTCCAGATGGTTGAAGTTTTGGAATCGGAAACATACACAATGCCTTTGCTGCTAACGGTAATATCATTTAAGCCCGAAGCGCCTTCTATCGGAATTTTCTTTTCTATTTTATCATTCTTTATATCTATTACTACTACCTCGCTGATATCAGCTACGTATAATTTGTTGCCAAACTTACCCAGCCCCTTCGGCGCATTTAAACCTGTAATCCACTTGCTGTCAAAATCTTTTCCGTTCAAAGATAATTTGCCTACACCGCCAACGCCATCAGCATCCCAGCCTCCGCCATCGATTAAAGAAACATATAAAATATTTCCATCAAAAAGTACCGATTCAGGAACCGGGATTATTGAGTCAGTTTCCCAGATTTTTTCCAGTTTATGCTGGCAAGTTCCTGATAAAGAAAGCACACCGAAAAATGCAATTAACAGACATTTCATAATAAATGATTTTAAGCAATATAACTATTTTCAAAATAATTGCCATAAATCTTATTGAGAGCTAAAGCTGTTCCATTCTAAAAAATAAAGAAGCGAGGTAAGTATATATCTCAAGCTTTTATTGAAATCCAGAATTAAAATTGGCTTGTCGAGAGTTGGCAACAGCAGGGCAATATAAAATACAGGTACCTGCCTCCGGGATTATTTTTATATAGAAATAAAAAACATTGTTATTTCTTTATTTACTGTCAATTTTATTAATCTGAAAAAATTTAGACTACCAAACCTGGGCCCTCAAACTATCCGGCAGGTACATCTTATCACCCTGTTTCACATTAAATGCCTTATAAAATGCTGGAATATCAGACAGAGGATTGTTAACCCGGTATTGCGGCGTGGAATGTGGATTTGTCAACACTTGTGTTCTTTGAATTTCCGGCCGCATTTTACTACGCCAGATTTCTGCGTACGACACGAAAAATCTCTGGTCGGGCGTTAATCCATCGATCATTTTATCAGACTTGCCTCCGTCTGTTTTTTTAAAAGCATCATAGGCAATCATAACACCACCGATATCGGCAATGTTTTCGCCTTGAGTTAATTCGCCATTGATGTGCAATGTATCCACCACCAATGAATGATTGTATTGATTTACCACACGGTTGGCACGCTTTCTAAAATTAGCTGAATCCACAGGCAACCACCAGTTTTTTAAATTTCCATCCGCATCAAATTGCCTGCCCTGGTCATCAAAGCCATGCGTCATTTCATGACCTATCACTATACCGATTGCACCATAATTTATAGCATCGTCACCATCCCTATAGAAGAAAGGAGGCTGCAGAATTCCTGCCGGAAAGTTGATGTCATTGGCTGCGAGGCTATAATAAGCGTTAATGGTGGGTGGCGTCATAAACCATTCTGCGCGGTCAACCGGTTTACCAATTTTATTGATCATGTATTGATATGCAAAATGACCTGTGTTCTTATAATTTTGTATCAGGTCATTTTTAGATATTTCAACTGATGAATAATCTTTCCACTTGTCGGGATAGCCGACTTTCTTTACAATGGCATCTAATTTCACAATGGCTTTTTGTTTGCTGGTATCGCTCATCCATGAAAGGTTTTGAATTCTTTCACCGAAGGTTTGCTGGATATTATTTACCAAATCCAGGATTCTTTTTTTGGCTTCGGGTGGAAAATATTTTGCCACATATAGCTCTCCCAAAGCATCGCCCAACTGGTTATCGGTAAATGCAACCATTCTTTTCCATCGTGGCTGTAATTCTTTTTGACCCGTAAGTAATTTGTTGAAAACGAACCTGGCGTTTACGAATGGAGAACTTAAATAATCTGCATAATTATCAATAAGATGAAAACGCAAATAGCTTTTCCAATCAGCTATAGGAACCTTTTGTAATAAATTGCTTAATTCTTTATAGAAGCCAGGCTGGCCTACTAAAACAGTATCCTGCTTTACTCCCATAAAATCCATTAGTTCGTTCCAGTTGATGTTTGGAGTTTCCTTATTCAATTCCTCCAAAGTTAATTTATGATAGTTAGCTTCAGGGTCTCTCAGTTCAACAGGATTCTTAGAAGCTTTTGCCAGAGCGCTTTCTATTGCCATTACAGAGGCTGCATCTTTATCAGCGGTATTTGTATCGTCACCGGTTAATTGCAAAATGCCGGATACATAATTTAGATATGCCTTCCGGATATTGATGGTAGAAGAATCCTGCTTCTCGTAATAATCTTTGCTTGGCAGCCCTAGTCCATTCTGGTCAAAATGAGCAAGCATTTTATCGCTGTTTTTTTGATCGGGCAACGCATAAAACAAGAATAAATAAGATTGAACTGCACCTATCCCTGTCATCTTATATTCTACTGATACTTCATGTAAAAGATCTTTAGCAGTTTTAATGGCTGCGATACGTTCAAGGTCAGACTGCAAAGGCGTAAGACCCTTTTGTTCAATAGCAGCAGAGTCCATGGCGCTGGCGTAAAAGGCTCCTACCTTTTGGGCATTACTGCCTTTTGGTGCATTTAATCGGGCACATGAATCCAGCAGCGACTTTAATTCCAGCATTGTATTTTGCTGAAGAATATTAAACGCTCCCCAGTCCGCTTCCGATGCAGGAATTTCTGTTTTTTTTATCCATCCCCCGTTTACATAATGAAAGAAATCATCCTGCGGACGAATGGAAGTATCCATCCCGCTTTTGCCGAGGTAGTTATTTCCGGCAGTATCTTTATTAGCCTGGTTGCAGGAAGAAAAAAGAATGGTGAAACAACAGGCCGCCAACAATAAATGAGCGGCTTTTCTAAATTTTATATTCATGATAATGGTTTTAGAAAAAATAAAGTGGACGAAGTTTTCGTAAAAAAGGCAGGTATAAAAATACAATTTAGTTGTCTACAAAGGTTTAGTTCTTCCATATTTTTTACACCTTCATCAACCATTGAGTTCGTTTTTAGTAGAACACAGAGAAGTAATTTTTTCAGTTACTAACTCAAGCTTTTTTATTTGCTTATGTTTTATCTAAATAACTTTTGCCGTACGATTGTGCCAACATATTTCAAGACAACTAAAAACAAAAAGCTTCTTAGTAAACTTTCTTGGTTTGATCTGTTTCAATTTATACCTCATTACTTTTCACTAATTCAATCACAGTTATCTCGGCCAAAATGCCCACACGCCCCGGATATCCAATAAAACCGAAGCCCGGATTTACATATAATTTTTGTTTTCCCTGCTCATACAATCCGTCCCATTGTTTATACATATACTGCACAGGGCTCCATTTAAATCCCGGTATATCTACCCCAAATTGCATCCCATGCGTATGGCCGCTTAACATTAAATCTACGTCGGGGTATTCCGGCCGCACCTGCGCATCCCAGTGGCTCGGATCATGGCTTATTAGAATTTTAAAAGGGTATTTTTCAGCTCCCGCGTATGCTTTTTTCATGTTTCCATATTTTGGGAACCGGGCTTTTGCGCCCCAATTCTGAATGCCGATAAGCGCAATCTTATCACCGTTTCTTTCCAATTCCAAATGTTCATCCATCATCAGTCTCCATCCCAGTTGCTGGTGCACCTTTGCCAGGTTTATTAAATTTTGTTCTTTAGTAACGCCTTCATAAGGCCACCTGGCATAATCCCCATAGTCGTGATTTCCAAAGGTAGAGTATACGCCCATCGGTGCTTTCACTTTATCAAACACATCCATGTAGTCTTGCATTTCAGTCGCGCGATCATTTACCATGTCGCCGCTGAAAATAACAATGTCGCCATTTTCCGCCACAATTTTTTCCACTCCATGCATGACTGCTTTTTTATTCATGAAGCTTCCGGAATGAACATCGCTGAAATGAACAATGCGAAACCCGTGAAATCCTTCAGGCAGGTTATCAAAAGGAATTTTTATTCTTTTTACCCTGTATTTGTATTTATTGGAATAGCCATAAATCAAAGAGCCAAAAAGAGAAGTTCCGGCTGCCAGGCCTAACCAGCTAAGAAATACAGACCGGCTAATTCCATCTCCGCTCATTGTAGAAATTTCCGTGTTGCGGAAGAAAACTTTGCCAACAGTCCATTGCAATACGCGTCTTATATCGTCAACCAAAAAAAATACAGCGGCAACTATTTGGGCAAACACGAAAGCAAGAACTGATGCAAAAAAATACGTTCTTATTTTTTTTGACAAAAAAGTCCTGTCGGTAAAAATAAAAAGTATCAACCCAAAAAGAGCGGTAATAGCAATCAACCAGTACAAAATATAAATGATGTTTCTGGTTCTATCGGAAACGCCATTGCATACTGATTTTATGGCTGCAAAAACGTACAAATCAAGCAAAATCATTATGCAGATTGTGATTGCCGTTCCCATGGGTGTGCGCATAAGTGAAGATAATTTTTAAACTTAAAATTCAATAAAACCATCTAATTGCCGGTTGACAGCTAGCAAAGTTTCATCGTTTAAATGTCCGTATTCGTTCATTACTTTGTTTACAACTGAAATAGGAAGCTTGTTATAATACACATTCATCTTCATGTAATGCAGTGTATCCGACAGGTGATCCATGCCCCTGAGATTGCCCGCTCTTCCTGTGGCTACGCCGGTAAGCAAAGCTTTTTTAAAGTTCCACACCGTGTTGATATCGCTGTTATCAATCAGGGCTTTTAATACGCCGGGATAAGAGCCATTGTATTCAGGAATGATAAAAATAAACTTTTGGGTGGGGATAAGAATTTCTGTTTCAACTTTTTTGATTGCCTCATTGCGGTGAAGCACATCGAGCCCTTTTAAAGAAAAAAGATTAGCCTTGATATTTTTAGTTTCCAAAATTTCACGGTATTCTCTCGCTACTTTTTCTGTATGACTTCCCACGCGATTCGTGCCGCTTATTATCGTATACATATTATAAAATTACAGGCTTTTCAATTTATCCTTCTTCATAAATAACAAAATGTTAGAAGTTAGGGGATTAATAAAGCCATTTAGCTCCTATAAATTGCCGGAATATTATGCCTAATAATTAAATTTGCCATAATGGCTTATTAACCTGGATATAAAAGGAATTCTTTGTCAAATAGGAAAAATTATCAGGGCAATGCCAAAATTTATATTCACCTATAGTAAACGAACCTGCCTGCCGGTAGGCAGAGAAATAAGTCACTTTTTTGTCCGGCACAAATTCAGAGATTAACCGAAAGGAATTATGGGAAAAATAATAGGAATTGCAAATCAAAAAGGCGGCGTTGGCAAAACAACTACAGCAATTAACCTTGCGGCAAGCCTTGCTGTGCTTGAATATAAAACGCTGCTCGTGGATGCAGACCCGCAGGCTAACAGCACTACGGGCGTGGGTTTCGATCTGCATAACATTACCACCGGGTTGTATGATTGCATGGTGAACGAAACACCGGCAGCAGATGTTATTTTGAAAACAGAAATTCCGCACATGGATTTAATGCCCTCTCACATTGATTTGGTAGGCGCAGAAATTGAAATGATAAACTACCCTGACAGGGAAACTGTGTTGAAAAATGTTTTAAAACCAATACGTGATCAGTATGAATTCATTATCATTGACTGTTCGCCATCTTTAGGTTTGATCACGGTGAATGCGCTGGTAGCTTCAGATAGCGTAGTGGTTCCCGTTCAGGCAGAATTTTTTGCGCTGGAAGGGTTGGGCAAATTATTAAATACGATTAAAATTGTGCAAAGCAGGCTCAATACTGATTTACAGATTGAAGGCTTGTTGATGACTATGTATGATGGAAGATTGCGTTTGTGCAACCAGGTGGTAAATGAAGTAAGACATCATTTTGAACAGCTTGTTTTCAACAGTGTCATTCACCGCAATACAAGGCTGAGCGAGGCTCCAAGTTTTGGTAAGCCGGCGATTTTATATGATGCAGACAGCAAAGGTGCCATCAATTATCTGAATCTTGCAAAGGAGGTATTGCAAAAAAATAACATGACAAAAATTAGTCAATCTGATAAAATATTGGAGCATCCATAAATTGTAAAAATTATTGATTTAAGTTCATGAAAAGTACACCCAACAGAAAAGAGGCATTAGGAAAAGGCATCCGTTCACTTTTGCAAAATATCGACACCGACCTGTCAGTTACAGAGAAAAGCCTCATAAAAGAGTCTTCAGACAAAACACATGTGGCGCAAAAAAGAATTCCGCTCATCCAGATAGAGGCAAATCCGGAACAGCCGCGGCATGATTTTGACGATAATGCGCTGAGCGAACTTGCTGCTTCTGTAAAGATGCACGATATTATACAGCCCATCACAGTTACGCAAACCGCCGCAGGCAAATACAGGATTATAGCAGGAGAAAGAAGATTTCGTGCAGCAAAAATTGCCGGCCTGGCCGACATTCCCGTTTACATTCGCGATGTTAAGGATTCAAAAATCCTCGAATTAGCTTTGCTTGAAAATCTTCAACGCGAAGATTTAAATGCAATTGAAATTGCGCTGAGCTACCGCCAACTGATGGAAGAATTGGATTATACACAGGATCAGCTTGCAGAGCGCATGGGCAAAGAGAGAAGCACCGTTACAAATTATATCCGGCTTTTGAAATTGCCGCCTGATATCCAGGCCGCAGTGCGCAGCGGCGCCATCAGCATGGGGCACGCGAGGGCGCTCATCAACGTAGACGCGGTAGAAAAGCAACTGTATATTTTTAATGAAATAAGAAGCAAGGAACTTTCCGTACGGCAAACTGAAGAATTGGTAAGGCGCATCTATACGCCGAAAATACCTGTTAATAATTCGGTAAAAAGCAGCCTTCCACCATCTCTGAAAAAAATTGAAGATAATTTAGCATCCCACTTTAGCACCAAAGTAAAAATGACTCACAGTAAAAAAGGAACCGGCAGCATCACCTTTGATTATTTTTCTATTGAAGAATTGAGCTCACTTTTAGATAAGATGCAGGTTTCGGTAGATTAATTATGGCACGTCCAGGCATTTTTTTCATTTTATTTCTAATTTTTTTGTTGCCGGGGAAAATGCTTTTTGCGCAACAGAACGGGGATACTTTGCACACCAACAGCCCTGATACTTTAACCCCGTTATCTGATACTTTTCATTTAAAAGAACAATTAAAAAAAAGCGATACGCTGGTGGTAACCAGTCGTGACACAGGCGTTTCAGGAAAAAATATACTTGCATTAGATACTACCACCCGCGTAAAATTCAATCCAAAAGTAGCGATGCTGCGTTCGGCTATTATTCCGGGATGGGGCCAATGGTATAATAAAAAATATTGGAAAATCCCGATTATTTACGGCGCATTGGGCATCAGCGCCGGCGTGTTTTTTTTCAACCTGAAAACTTACCGCGAACTGAGGCAATCAGTAATCTACCGCGCAAGAAATACCCATGCAGATAGTTTGTTGGTTCCGGAGGAATTCAGGTCATTTTCAACGCAATTTTTGCGCGTAAACCGGAATGCGTTCCGGCAAAATATTGATTATTCTGTGCTGGCTTTCCTCGCATTGTGGGGATTGAATGTAGTAGACGCCACTGTAGATGCACATTTGAAAGCTTTTGATGTATCGCCGGATATCGGAATGAAATTAACGCCAAGCCTTTCGGGCGACGTGAAGGGGCTTTCGCTGGTATTCTTTTTCAAAGATAAAAGCTCACGGCCTTTGTCGCCACTCCCCTAATTTTACTTTTAAAAAAAATAAATTTATGAAAATAGCAATACTTGGATATGGAAAAATGGGACACGCTATAGAAGAAATCGCTATAAACCGCGGCCACGAAATAGTGCTTACCATAAATGATTTAAACCTGCATGATTTAACGAGAGAAAATATCCGCAAGGCAGACGTAGCTATTGAATTTTCAAACCCGGATAGCGCAATGGAAAATATTTTGTTTTGTTTAAAGGAAAATGTGGCAGTCGTTTGCGGTACTACGGGATGGTTAAAAAATCTTGCAACTGTTGAAAATACATGCAAGGAATTAAATGGCAGTTTTTTATATGCAAGTAATTTTAGTGTGGGTGTCAACATCTTTTTTGAGCTCAACAAAAAGCTGGCTTCATTGCTAAAGCCGCACCACGCCTATAATGTAGCAATTGAAGAAATTCATCATACTCATAAAAAAGATGCACCAAGCGGCACTGCGATTACGCTGGCAGAACAAATTCTTTCTGTTTCTGACACAAAAAATAAATGGATAAACGAGAAAAGCGAAAATGATAATGATAATGAGCTTTCTATCATCAGCAAACGGATTGATGAAGTGCCGGGAACACATTCCATAAAATATAGTTCAAATATTGATGATATTGAAATTATTCATACAGCCCACAACCGCAAAGGGTTTGCCGAAGGCGCTGTACTGGCTGCCGAGTATATCGGCGGGCGGAAAGGTATTTTTTCAATGAAAGATGTTTTGAATTTTTAGCAAAATAAAAATCATTGAAATTTGTTTATCTACTGGTAAACAGGTTTATTTACTGGCAGCCTTGGTTTTAGAAACTTTGCAAAATAAAAAAGCTTCCACAATGGAAGCCTTTTTGTTATAAAGATAAAAATGAATTAAAAGTTATATGCAAACCTCACATTTAAGGAACCCACGGTAGACTCATTTTTGCTTGAGGCAAGGTATTTAAGTGCGATATCAAAATTCGGATTTACATAATAGCCGAGACTGGGTGCATAAGCAAAAGCGCCGCCACCGCCGCCTTTGGAAGAAAATGCATAACCTAATTGCGCATGGCCATATAATTTGTTGGCTTCACCAAAGAAAAATTTAGCACCTGCGAGCAATGGAATTATTCCTGAACTTCCACCTCCTTTCCATGAATAGCCTTCGTATCCGCCACTCAAAGTAATGAAAGTAGTAGAAGCAACCCCAAAATCTGCCTGCAAGTCTGCGCCGTATGCAAAAGAATATCCTGAAGTAGTGGGCGCGCCAATGTTAGCTGCAATGCTTAGCCTTGGCTTAGTTTGAGCGTTTGCGCCTAATGTTGACAATCCAACAAGTGCTAAAATTAAAATTGTCCTTTTCATTTTTTTTAGTTTTACAATTAAAAAATACGGTTAAATAGATTTAAATAATTTCAAATTGATAACAAAAGTAAATCCGATTCAGGTAACATTTCGGGAATTTATTTTTCGGTTTCTTTTTTTACATTTTTCAACATCTCAGCAGTTAAAGCAGGAAGATCATATTTAGGTTTCCAACCCCAATCTTCTCTTGCTAAAGAGTCGTCAATGCTTTGCGGCCAGCTTTGTGCGATGGCCTGGCGATAATCAGGATGATAGGAAATGGTGAAACGCGGCAGATGATTTTTAATTTCATCCGCAATTTCTTTAGGTGAAAAACTAACGCCTGAAATATTATACGAAGTGCGCACAGAAATTTCCTCAACCGGCGCTTCCATCAGCTCAATGGTGGCCCTGATGGCATCCGGCATATACATCATTGGCAGGTACGTGTCTTCCTTTAAAAAGCAATCAAAATGATTTTCTTCCACAGCAGCATGGAAAATTTCAACGGCATAATCAGTGGTACCTCCGCCAGGCTCGCTTTTATAACTGATAAGGCCCGGATAACGAAGGCTTCTGACATCAATTTTATAACGCTGATTAAAATAATTGCACCAGAATTCGCCCGCAAATTTGCTGATACCATAGACAGTTATAGGCTCTATAATGGTTTGCTGGGGGCAGTTTATTTTCGGTGAGGTAGGGCCAAATACCGCGATGCTGCTCGGCCAGTATACTTTATGTACATTTTCATCTTTGGCAATTTCCAGCACATTCAAAAGGCTCGTCATGTTCAGGCTCCATGCAAGATTTGGATTTTTTTCTCCTGTAGCTGAAAGGATAGCAGCCAATAAATAAATCTGGGTAATATTCTGCCGGATTACCTGCACGTGCAACATTTCTTTGTTCATTACATCAAGGCTTACGTAAGACCCCGTTCCTTTTAAGAGATCGTTTTCGGCGCGCAAATCAGAGGCGATTACATTATGGCCGCCATAAATTTTGCGAAGCTCTAGAGTAAGCTCCACGCCTATTTGCCCACATGCTCCAATTACCAATATCTTTTCCCTAATCATAAAATCTTTTAATCAATTTTTGAAAGTAAGTTCCTTCCAATTTGGACAGAAAACCCATAAATAACCAGGATTTTTATTTTGTTGAATTTGCCATCTCATTAATAATTCTTCCATCCTTCATATGCAGCAGGCGATCGCTGAGCTGCGCCAGCTCTTCATTATGTGTAACAATTAAAAACGTTTGTTGAAAACGGTTTCGCAGGTCGATAAACAAATTGTGTAATTCTTTTGCATTTGCCGAGTCGAGATTGCCCGTGGGTTCGTCTGCCATCACTACAGAAGGATTATTAATGAGCGCACGGGCGACGGCCACTCTTTGCTGTTCGCCTCCTGATAGCTGGCCCGGCTTGTGGTCGCCACGCTCTTTTAGATTTAACAATTCTAATAATTCATGAGCCCTTTTTTCAACGGTTTTGGTTCGTTTGCCAGCAATCCAGGCAGGAATGCAAATATTTTCCACCGCGGAAAACTCGGGAAGTAAATGATGAAACTGGAAAACGAAGCCAATGTGTTCATTCCGAAAGGCTGCCAGTTTTTTGCCACTCAAGTTGCTCACATTCACATTGTCAATTACAATTTCACCTTTGTCTGGCAGGTCAAGCGTACCAAGAATATGCAGCAAGGTACTTTTGCCTGCACCGGAAGAACCGGCAATGCTGATAATTTCACCTTTTTCAATCCGGATGTCCACGCCTTTTAACACTTCGAGTGGACCGTAAGTTTTATGAATGTCGGTTGCTATTAACATCTTTAAATGTAAGGATAA
Organism: Hanamia caeni; assembly: GCF_003721595.1. Taxonomy (GTDB): domain Bacteria; phylum Bacteroidota; class Bacteroidia; order Chitinophagales; family Chitinophagaceae; genus Ginsengibacter; species Ginsengibacter caeni. The sequence continues at coordinate 158,778 of NZ_RJJR01000007.1, read as the reverse complement.
ACAGAAATTTTAAAATAAAAAAATAATCACAGAGGTATGCAATATTATCGGTTAAAAATCGTAAACTACCAAGACAGAGGCGCGTCAAAAACAATATTTGGTTTTCTCAATATAACTTTTACATTTGCGGAAAATTAGAAAGCCTCTTTTTAATTTTTAAACCCTATAATAATTAAAGATTAGTAAATATGTTTTGGACATTAGAACTTGCATCTCACCTGGAGGAAGCACCCTGGCCGGCAACGAAAGACGAGCTGATTGATTATGCAATCCGCAGTGGCGCACCATTGGAAGTTGTTGAAAATTTGCAGGAATTGGAAGACGAAGGCGGTGGAGATATTTATGAAAGTCTTGAAGATATATGGCCTGATTATCCCAGCCAGGAAGATTTTTTCTTTAATGAAGATGAATATTGATGAATTGCGATTAGAAAAGTTTAGGAAGGTTTAGATTGTTTAGAAAAAAACCTTCATTTTCAAATAAAAAAATTAACCGCCTATTGCCAGGCGGTTTTTTGTTTTTTTCAGAACCTTCTAATGTCCTTCCTTTGGAGGTTAGGAGGCTTCACTTTTCCATCTGCTCTATCACGGCATGGGTTACGCCGGTAGATGAAAAACCTCCATCGTGAAACAGATTTTGCATAGTCACATATTTAGTCAGATCACTGAAAAGAGTAACGATATAATTTCCGCAATCTTCAGCAGTCGCATTTCCTAACGGGCTCATTTGTTCTGCATAATTTATAAAGCCATCAAAACCTTTTACGCCACTTCCGGCAGTAGTCCTGGTGGGCGATTGAGAAACCGTGTTTACCCTCACCTTATTTTTAAGCGCATAGTGATACCCAAAACTACGCGCAATACTTTCCAGCAAAGCTTTTGCATCCGCCATTTCACTGTAATCGGGAAACACGCGCTGGGCCGCAATATAAGTAAGCGCCACCACGCTACCCCACTCTTTTAAAGCATCCAGTTTATAAGTAGTCGCCAATAATCGATGCAAACTTGTGGAAGAGATATCAAGTGTTTTCTGATTGAATCCGTAATCAATTTCTGTATAAGGTTTCCCTTTTCGCATGTTCATGCTCATGCCCACAGAATGTAAAATAAAATCGAAGCTGCCGCCAAAATGTTCTTTCGCTTTGGTGATCAAATTAAGCATATCGTCATTGCTTGTTACATCACAGGGAATTATGGGTGCACTGATTTTTTCAGCCAATTTATTTATTTCTCCCATCCTCATTGCGATTGGCGCATTAGTCAAAATTATTTCAGCGCCTTCTTCGTAACACTTCACCGCTGTTATCCAGGCGATGGATCTTTCATCAAGCGCTCCAAAAATGATTCCCTTTTTCCCTTTCAATAAATTGTACGGCATAGTTTTATTTTTTTACAAAGTAAGAATTCTTATTTATTGTTATACTGCTATATTGTTTTATCGTTGATTCTCATTCATTCCCCGGTAAACCAAAATCCAGATTTTTACTTACGACATCAAATTTTCAAATTAATTCCCAATCATTTCCCTGGCATTTTCAAACGCAGCCGCAGTGGGCTTTTCACCACTCAACATGGTTGCGATAGCCGTAATTCTTTCATCCTGGTCAAGTGTTTTTATTGCTGTAATGATCTTATCATCTTTAATTTCTTTGTAAACAAAAAAATGAGTGTTGGCCTTCGCAGCAATCTGTGGTTGATGCGTGATTGCAACAACCTGGTGTGCCGAAGAAAGCTCCTTAATAATTATCCCAACTTGTCGCGCAGCCTCCCCGCTGATGCCTGAATCTATTTCATCAAAAATTAAAGTAGGTAATTGAACACTCTTTGCCACTAATGATTTTATGCTGAGCATCAAACGACTCAATTCGCCGCCACTGGCTACTTTACGCACCGGCTCAAATTGTCGGTGGCCGGAAGACAAATTCCCATTGAATAAAAATTCCATCTTATTATTTCCAAAAAGATTTAAATTTTCATCTTCCTTTATTTCGACTTTTATTTTTGCATTAGGCATTCCCATTTGCGATAAAAGCTGATTTACTTTTTCTTCGAAAGAAGGAATTTCTTTTTGTCTTTTTGAAGAAATTGTTTTGGCTTTACTGATTGCTTCATCAAAAAGTTGGTTCGCCATTTTTTCTTTTGCCGCGATGGCTTCAGAAAGATTGGTCACTTTTTCCAATTCGCTTTCCAGCTGATTTTTTATCTCAATTAATTCAGTAGTAGTGTTTACATTATGTTTCTTTAAAAGCGCGTAACCCACAGCCATCCTGTCATTGAGCCGACTTATTTTTTCTTCATCATAATTTACCTTGCTGTTTATAAAATCTATTTCCGAAGAAATATCTTTCAATTCGATTTGAACAGATGACAATCTTTCACTCAGATTTTCTATTTCAGGATATACTTTTTGCAGCGTTTGCAATTTTTGATGGATTGTTCTTATTTGCTGAACCAAAGGTTGTTCACTTTCTTCCATTGCAAAATAAATTTCCGACAATGTTGATTTTATATTTTCAGCATTGCTCATTAACTTAATTTCCGAATCAATATTTTCAATCTCATTTTCGGAAAAATCAGCTTCGTTAAGCTCATCAAATAAAAACTGGTTGTAATCAAACTCTTTATTGGCAGTGAGTTGTTCAGTTTTTAATTTTTCTAATTCATGTAGATCTGCTTTATATTTTTTAAAAACAGACTGGTAATCTTCCAGCAGCCTTCCATTTCCTGCAAGGGCATCAATTACTTCGCGATGAAAATCGTTATTGTTTAATTCAAGCGTATCAAACTGTTGATGAAGATCAACAAGCAATTGAGATAATTGTTTAAGCTGAACAAGCGTAACGGGCGTATCGTTGATAAAGGCACGCGATTTTCCATTCGTTGAAATCTCGCGCCGGATAAGCATTTCCTGTTCAGCATCTAAATCATTTTTAAGAAGAAAGTTTTTTACTGAAGAATAATCTGTTTTAAAAACACCCTCAATAAAGCATTTTTTTCCTTTGTCAAGCAAAACCGAAGTATCAGCTCTTTCTCCCAGGATTAACCCAAGCGCACCCATTAAAATACTTTTACCTGCGCCGGTTTCGCCGGTGATTATATTTAGATTGCCTGAAAAATTAATTTCCAGCCAGTCAATAATTGCGTAATTATGGATTTGTAATTGCTGAAGCATACGAGGGCAAATTACAATATTCTGTTGTTTTTATCCCGTTCCTTTTCCGTGAAACCGGGATAATTTTAATCATAAAAAAAGGCGCAAATCATTGCGCCCCGATTTCTGTATTTCAATTTTGCGGTTATTGAATTTCAACCATGCTTTCCAAATCGTCGTCTACCAGAATGCGACCGCAGTTTTCACAAACAATAATTTTTTTGCGCTGCTTTACTTCACTTTGCTTTTGAGGGGGAATAGCATTAAAGCAGCCTCCGCAGGAATCTCTTTCAATCGGCACCACGGCCAACCCGTTACGGTAATTATTCCTTATTCTGTCGTAGCTGGTTAATAACCTTTCGTCAACAGCGCTGCGGGCGGCTTCCTGCATTTTTTTATAATGCTTTTCTTCTTTGTCTGTTTCTTCTATAATTTTTTCAAGCTCGCTTTTTTTCCCTTTCAGGTTTCCTTCTTTTACGCTAATGGCTTTTTTGGCGCCCTCCAGTTGTCTTGCTTTTTCAGCAAGATCTTCGGTGGCATCTTTAATATGTTTTTCTGAAAGCTTCACTTCCAGCGTTTGCATTTCAATTTCTTTATTGATGGCTTCAAACTCGCGGTTATTTTTTACATTATCACTCTGCTTTTCATATTTTTTGATAAGCTCCTGTGATTCTTTAATCGCAGCTTTTTTATCTTCAATAAACTGCTGCATTCCGTTTATTTCTTCTTCAATCCTGTTTTGGCGTGCATTCAGTCCGGCAATTTCGTCTTCAAGGTCGCTTACTTCTATTGGCAATTCTCCCTTGAGGATTTCGATTCCATCTAATTTGCTGTCAACTTTTTGAAGTTTTACAAGTGATGTTAATTTTTCTTCTACAGAATAATCTTTAACCTGTGCCATATTTTTTGATGATTTATTATTTTAAACGGCAAATGATGCTTCCTGTTTTAGCTGAAATACCTTACAGGATTTGTATTTATTTCCGTTTTTTGGACGGCAAAGTTACTGAATTTTTCCTGCAAAAGTTTAGTTAATAGTTCTATTGTAAACTGCTCGCTTTCGTAATGGCCTATATCCGCAAGCAGAATGCGTTTGTCTGCGTCAAAAAATTCATGATATTTTACATCGCCGGTAATATAAACCTGCGCTCCGCTTGCAATAGCGGCTGGCAACAGAAAAAATCCGGAGCCGCCGCAAACAGCTATTTTTTTAACAGGCTTATTCAGGAATTCTGTGTGCCGGATTACCTTAACGTGAAATGCAGATTTGAGCAATTGCAGCAATTCATTTTCACTGAGCGCAGATGGCAATTCACCCACAAGGCCGCTGCCAACAGTCTCCAATGTATTTTTCAACGATTGAACATAAAAGGCCACTTCTTCATAAGGGTGTGCTTTCTTAAGCGCTTCAATTACGGTTGATTGTAACCGCGAAGGAAATATTACCTCTATCCTGACTTCTTCTTCCTCGTGCTGCGTGCCTTTTTGTCCCACATAAGGATTACTGCCTTCCAAAGCCCTGAAAGTGCCCGTGCCTTCTACATTATAGCTGCATTGGTCATAATTTCCAATCGTTCCTGCCCCGGCAGTGAATAAAGCATTTCTAACCGTGGCGGCTTTGTCAACCGGTGCAAAGGTGACCAGCTTTTCCAATGTGCCCTCCCGTGGTGAAAGCACTTTGCAATTTTGAAGCTGCAACCTTTCAGCAATTTTTTGATTCACTCCTTCTAAAACATTATCAAGATTGGTATGAATCGCATAAATCGCAATATCATTTTTTATCGCCATCATCACGGTTCGCTCTACATAATTTTTGCCGTTAAGTTTTTTTAATCCTTTAAAAATAATAGGATGGTGCGCTACAACGAGGTTGCATTTTTTATCGATGGCTTCCTGTATCACCTCTTCCGTAACATCCAGCGAGGTAATAACGCCTGAGCATTCTGTTTGAGCATCGCCTACAACAAGTCCTGCATTATCGTACGATTCCTGTAAGTCAAGCGGAGCAACGGTTTCAAGAAATTGGGTGATGTCTTTTATTTTCATTTGCTTTCGGGGCAGTTTAGATTGTTGTAAACAATAAGAATTTTAAAGATAATCCTTAATAAAGAATCACGCGAAAGCGAAAATAAAAATCCGTTCTTTTTATTGCTTTACTACAAAAAAAGAACGGATGTGCGAGGCGTGCATATTTAAAACGATTCTAAAACCTCGGGCACCTGATTGAATTTTTAGTGGAGTTGTTCCTGTCAAGAAATCTTTGATAAGAAAGTGAGAGTTCAAATCCTCCCCTGGCCTGGCTGACGGTTTTGAGGGCTGAAACATTTACATCGTAGCTTACGGCAAATGTAAATGGATTCATATCCAGTTTAACCACGGGAATAAAAGCATCGTTCCACCTTAAAAAGCCACCGCCGGAAATAACGTATTGCGGATCGTCAGGATAAGCATCCAATTTCAAACTGTACAACATTCCTCCGATGATTTCCGAATTAGGCCCTTGTGTGGAATAGTCAGCATAAAAAGTGATATAGGCATAATCGTTCACCGTCGTTCTTAGTCCCGCAGAATATACCCATTTCGGATCGATATGCACCTTGCTATTGTTGTAAAATGAAATTTTTGCAGACTTATTAAAATGATGATAGGCCACTCCAAAATACAGGTTGTTATCTGGCCGCGAGCCCACCTGCGTATTAAAACTCAATCCTGCACTTCCATCAAAATACAATAAGTTGCTTTCACCAAATTCCTCGCCGGTTGGCATGGAATTACTGCCTCCAAAACCATCGTACTGGTTGTTGGTTGTCATTTTTGACGGGTCAAATTTACGCTGCACTATTCCTGCAGAAAAACCCGCCGACAGATAGGTATTTCTTACCTCGCTCAATGATTTGTGATAATTCAAAACGGGCATCACGCTTGTGGAATTTAAACCAATTGTTCCGGCTTTGTCATATAGAATGGCGCCGCCCAGCGTAAGAAAATCATCTGCATTGCCTACAGGTAATTTGTATTCTCCGTTAAGTGATGTGGTTTGAAACGGCACTGTAACGGAACCCCACTGGCTGCGAAACACGCCCTGCAATCTTACATCGCCGCTGAAAACACCAGCCAGCGCGGGATTTCGCAAAAGAAGCGTTTCAAAAAATTGGGAAAAATGAAGGTCTTGTGCTGCGCCTTTGTTTTGAAAAACACAAAACAAGGCCAATACAAAAATGGATTTCAGGATAACAGTTTTCATAAGGATTTATTCTTTTTTCTTAATTGGATTCTTAATTTTCTATCGTAGCAGGGTGATGTTTCCTCTAAAAGTCAGCGTGCTGTTGTTGTCACAAATCACCTGCATGATATACACAAACACATCTGCAGCAAGTGGCTTTCCTTTGAAAGTCCCATTCCATCCGGCGGCCGCATCGTTGGCATTGAAATTTGATTTTTCAAAAACCACTTCGCCCCACCGATTAAACACTTTGATGTTTTGTATTTTGAATACACCGCTTCCTCTTGGAAAGAAAACATCATTATTTCCATCGCCATTAGGAGAGAAAGTGTTGGGCACAAAAATGTTAGAGTTGTCGCACAAAACATACACCGATACTTTATCTTCAGCGATACAACCGCCCGCATTTTTAACCCGCAACGTATATTCGACAGACTGCGTCGGCTTCACTGTAATGTCTGGATTTTCCTGCGAAACAATCCCAATAGTGGGCGACCATTCGAATCTTGTTACATCTGCCGAGAGCGTAGGCGTAATCTTTATGGATCTTCCTACATTAATGCTTTGGTCCGCGCCGGCATCCACTTGTGGAATAGGATACACTTTCACGGGAATGTAGGCAGTATCGGTAAAACATCCTTTTGAGTCAGAACCTACTACCTGGTAGGTGGTACTGCTATCGGGCGAAGCAACCGGCGAGGCAATTGAAACGCTGCTCAAGCCGGCCGCCGGGTACCATGAATATTTTTCAGAGCCGCTGGCTGTTAATTTTACAGATTTACCTATGCATAAAGTATCGGCTTTACTTACAGAAAGTTTGAACGGATATTTAACAGAAATCGAAATAGAGTCAAAAGATACACAACCCTTGCTGCTGGTGCCTTTTACATGGTATGTAATGGCAGAATCAGGACGTGCAACCGGCGCAGCACAATTGGTGCATGATAAATATTTTGACGAACTCCATGAGTAAGTTTCAGCGCCGCTCACCGTTAAGGTTTGATAAGAACCATAACAAACTACGGTATCAGCGGCAATTGATAATTTTGGCAAAGGATACACTTCTACCTGCCTGGTTACTGTGTCGCTACATCCGTTAGTGCTTAAACCGATTGCTTTAACCGTGTAGTTTCCGGATGTTGCATACGTTTGGGCTACCGGGTTCTGAAGTGTTGAAACATTGCCATTTGCCAAATCCCATTTCCATGAAACCACTGAAGTATCCGGGTTAGAAACTGCACCCGTGAAGCTGATAGTGGCAGGAACACAAGCGCCTGCAGTTCCCTTAATAGCTAGTTTGGGGCTCGGATTTACAATGATTTTCGCAGGGTTTTGAACAGAATCTACACAGCCATTTTTTGTTACAACTTTTAAAGAAGCTTTATAACTTCCCGGCGTGGTATATACATGCTTTGGAAATGCGGAAGAAGATGTTGTGCCATCACCAAAATTCCAATAATAGGAGGAAACCACATCATTGGTAAGGCTTGTATTGGCAAAACTTACTTCGCCTGAATCACATACCAGTCTTCCATTATGGTCGAAAGACGCTGTAATTCCATACACTGATATAGAATCTTTTCCCTTCACGGCTACCTTGCAGCCACTTGCATCCTGCAGTATTATTTTAGGTAAATACTTGCCGGGCGAAGTGTACGTATGCACCACATTCGAATCATTGGTGGTGATGGTAGTTCCGTCATTGAAATCCCAAACAAATGAAATGTTCTTTTTTGTATGTGCCTGAAAGGTGGCTTTTAAAGGCGCACATCCGCTGACTGTTGTATAAGAAAGCGCACCGGAAGGCCCTTTCACCACAATTTTTTGTGTTTTGGAAGATTCACATCCTGTAGCACCATAAATGGTGAGCACAGCATAGAACGTGCCCGCAGTGGAATAAAAATGCGAAGGATTGCGTTCATTTGAGGAAGTGCCATCGCCGAAATCCCATCTCCATTTTGAATAATTTACAGACGTGTTGGTAAAATTTACAATTAAAGGAGGGCAAGTTCCGATTGTATCGCTCACGGTAAAATCTGCAACGGGATTTCCGATATGCACATAAGATGGTTTGGATACAGAACTGCTGCAACCATATTTATCAACAATAGAAAGGCTTACATTGTAAAATCCTTCAACGGGATAAAGATGAACCGGGCTTTTTTGGTTAGACGTAGTTCCATCACCAAAATCCCATGTATAAGTTAAAGATGGGCCGGAAGAAGAATCAGTAAAATTTATTGCTTTACTGGTGCATGATAAGGTATCTGCTTTAAAAGCCGCTACAGGGTTCGAAATAACAACCGCACTTACTTTTTTCAATGTATCGGAACAACCTTTGGTATCAGTTACGACGAGCGAAACTGTGTAATTGCCCGAAGTAGTGTAGGCATGATTAAAAGATCCGGAACTCAATTCCTCAGTCTTTCCGTCGCCCCAGTTCCATTTGTATTGCTGGATGGGGTGGTTACCGTCAGAATAAGAACTGTCGAGAAAGTTTACAGTTGAATTTATGCAAGTTCCATCTACTGTTGAACGGAATACAGCAGTAGGCCCGTTAACGGTCACCGCTGTTGGTTTGGTAATTGAATCAATACAACCATTTACATCACGGATGATTAATGATACGTTGTAGGAAGATGCATTTTTATAATTATGAACCACGGAGGAAGATGTACCGGAGATAGTAGCACCATCGCCAAACTTCCACGTATACAAATTGATGTTGGCCGGGTTAATATTGGCCGCATTAAAAGTGACAGGAGCGTTTCTGCAGGTTTCTGCATTACTCAAGGTAAAATCTGCGATTTCACGGATTATTTTTACTGATATTGTTTTGCTTTCCGAACAGCCGCTTGCCTGGTTGGTTACTGTCAAAGTAACTTCATAAAGGCCCGGATTGTTATAAACATGGGATGGATTTTGTTCGGTAGAAGTAGTTCCATCGCCAAAATTCCATAACCAATAATCAGCGCCCACAGACTGATCTTTAAAAATCACCTGGCGCGGGGTTGAACAGGTTGCCTGATAAGTAAAGCGCGCAACGGGCGGATTGATGTGAACCTGGCTTTTATTTGTCAGTGTATCTGCACAACCGTTATTAATCGCAATCAGTGTTACTGAAAAAAAGCCGGTATCATTGTACAAATGAGATGGATTTTGAGTTGTAGCACTTGATCCATCTCCAAAAAACCAAACCCACTGGTCGGGATTACCTTCACTGTTATCCTTAAAATTTACAGGTTTAAATGCGCAGGTTTCCAGCGGATCAGCTATATAGGTAGCCTTTGGTTTCTGGCCTATCACAATTCCATTCGTTTTCACCACTGAATCTGTACATCCGCCTACTGTTGTGTAGGTAAGTGTGATGGTATAAAATCCGGGGGAAGTGTACGTATGAGTAGGGGTGATTGAATCTGAAAAAGTTCCATCACCAAAATCCCAATGATATTTGCTTATTTTCTCCAGCGAGTTGATGGAAGATGAAAATTGATGAGTTAACGGAGCGCAGCCACTTTTCGGCAAACCATTGAGCACAGCTACCGGCGCTTTTATTTTAACAAACGCTTTTTTCACGAGGCTATCCGTGCAGCCTGCTGCATTGGTTACAAACAATTTTACCGTATAGCTTCCTTCCTTAGTATAAGTGTGCGTTGGATTTTGCTCATTTGAAATGGAACCATCTCCAAAATCCCACTGATAACTTTGGCCTGCTATCCTGCTGCGGGATGAGTTGGACGAGCCTGAAGATTTGTCCTGAAAATTTACCGTAAAGGGAGCGCCGCATGAGATCGTATCGGCGGTGGTAAAATTGACAACCGGTTTCGGTAAAACAGTAACAAGCTTCGTGATAGAATCCATGCAGGCACCGTTGTTACTTTTCATCTTAACGGAATACTCTCCTGGGAGTTTAAAAATTTTAACTGCATTTACAGAATCCGAAAAAGTACCATCCCCGAAATTCCACGAAGCACCTGAGGGCGTAGGTTTGCTGGTATTTTGTAACAGCACCGGGGTTTCGGCACAAACTACAGCCGGGATATCAAAATCGGCCACAGTGCTGCCAACATTTATCAATTTTGGTTTTAAGAGCGTATCGCTGCACCCTGCTTCATTATTCACAATAAGGCTTACTGAATAACTGCCGGAATTAGTAAACGTATGTTTGGGATTTTCGAGCGATGAAGAGGCGCTATCTCCAAAATCCCAGGTATAGCTGAGATTACCCACGCCCGAAGATTTGTTCACAAAACTGATTGTTGCAGGCGCATTGCAGGTTTTAGAAGCTAAGTTTGAAAAATCTGCTTTTACCCCTGTATTAATCGCGATGTAATTTTTAATTGTTTTGGAAGTGACACATCCATAAATATTTGTAGCCTTCAATGACACATTAAAATTGCCTTCAGATGTATACACGTGCTGCGGATTTTGGATATCAGAAAAATTTCCATCACCAAAATCCCATTGCCATGTGCTTAGTGTGCCATCGCCAGCCACACTGGAATCAAAAAAATTGGTAGTCAGGGGGAAACAACCGGTAATTTTTGATGCATTGAAATTAATTTCCGGCGCTGAATAAACAGTTATGTATTGGACTTTTGTAACCGAATCTATGCCATAGGCATTTTTAATTACTAAAGATATCGTATACGTTCCAGGGCTGAAATAGGCAACTGAGGGATTCTGTAATACAGACGAGGTGCCGTTTCCAAGATCCCATTTCCACTGGCTGGGATTTCCGGAAGAGGAATCAGAAAACTGAACGACTAATGGAGCACATCCTGAGGTAGGCGTGGCTTCAAAATTTGCCTTTAATTGGGCTTTTACTAAAAATCCTGACAGAAAAAAAACTGCAAATAGAGACAGGTGTTTTTTAGCTTTTATTAAATAGTTACAGAAGGTTAGGGTCTTCAAGATTTGGATATTTAAGAAAAGATCAATAAAATTATAACCTGTTTAAAACGCAAAACGTTAGTTATTTATTGCTTCACTAAAACAAATCTTAATTTCTTATAGAATAAAAAAGCGTAAGCAGCAATATGCGCGAATCTATTTGCGCGTCATGTGAAGCACAATGGGCGCCGTACTTCCCCAGGGCGCCAGTTCAAGTGTAGGATTTGCTTTTTTGGTAAAACGCCAGCTCCGGCTAAGAAATTTAAATGCAACTATCGAGTCTGGAAGTGATATATCAAGCTTGCTGTAATCGTCATTTGTTTGCCACGAGCCCATGTAAGTTTGAGTTCCGGAAACTGCTTTTAACGGGCCGTGAAGTAAGTCGGTTTCCAAAAGAATAAACTTATAATTTTTATAATCGGCAGTAAAATCGGCAGTGCTGTCTTTTGCCAGGGTAACTACAAAATCATTTCCAATAACATATTTTTCAAAATATTTTTCCGCCAGCGAATTGCTGATATTATGTACAGTTTTTTTACATGAAAATGCAATAGCAACCGATACCAGAAATATAAAAGTGAATAATCTTTTCATTGAAAAAGAAGTGAAAGTTATTTGCTTACTAACGCCGCCTGAATAATAAAATTATAAAATGTTTGATAAAACGGGACGGAAATCTGACTGGCAAATAAATGAGTTTGTTCAAAACCATCAGAAGTGCGTTAATCTTCCGAAAAACAATTTGTTATCTTTATTTCAGAAAATATACTATGCCCTTTTTACAAAGAATTTTGTTCATCTTTTTTTTCATTCTTTTTGCTTTTCCATCTTACTCACAAATATTCGGGGGCGATCCTCCTTCAATAAAATGGCGACAGATCAACACCTCCTATTCGAGAGTCATTTTCCCGAAAAGGCTTGATTCAGTGGCAAACCGGATTACGAATATAATTTCGTTTACGGCAAAACCTACACAACAAACCATTGGCCATTACTCGAAAAAGATAAACATAGTGCTGCAAAATCAAACCCTCGTTTCAAATGGTTATGTAGGTCTTGGCCCTTTCAGAAGCGAGTTTCTTTTAAATCCCCAACCCAACAGTTTTGAAATGGGAAGCCTTCCGTGGCCCGATGAACTGGCCATTCATGAATACAGGCACGTGGAGCAATATAACAATTTCAACGTTGGCCTTTCAAAATTAATGGGTAAAATTTTTGGTGAAGAAGGAAGAGCCGTGGCCAACAACGCAGCCATCCCTAACTGGTTTTACGAAGGCGATGCGGTATATAACGAGACCAATTTGAGCGCCCAGGGCCGGGGAAATCTGCCACAGTTTTTCGATGCCTACCGTTCGCTGTGGAAGGCGGGAAAGCATTATAGCTGGATGAAATTAAGAAACGGATCTTTAAAAGATTTTGTTCCTGACCATTATGCGCTTGGCTACCTGCTGGTAGCTTACGGGCGGCAAAAATATGGCGATGAGTTTTGGAAAAAAGTAACGCACGATGCAGCTTCGTTTAAAAGCCCCATCTATCCCTTTCAACATGCAATAAAAAAATACGCCGGCGTTAATTATGCCTCTTTCAGGAACAATGCATTTGAGTTTTTCAAAAGACAGTTTGATGATGAAAGAGAAAAAAACCATCCCATTCCGGGCAAAATAAAAAATGAGCAGTTTCCTTCGTTTACTGAGGACGGCGCAATCATTTTCGTAAAATCATCTTCAAAAGAGATACCTCAGTTTATCATTCTTAAGAACGGCAAAGAACATAAATTAAGAGTACAGGATTATTCACTGGATAATTATTTTAGCTATCGCAACGGCAAAATAATTTATAGTTCCTACAAGCCTGACACGCGCTGGGGCTATCGTGATTTTAATAATTTAAAAATAATAGATGTCACTAACGGTGATGAATACACGATTTCTAACAAAACGAAATATTTTTCTCCGGATATCAGTGAAGATGGGCAATCTATCATAGTTGTAAATGCACCACCTTCGGGCAAAAGCTCGTTGCATTTGCTAAATTCCAAATCCGGAAAACTGATAAAGGAAATTCCAAATCCGAATCATCTTTTTTATACCTATCCCAAATATTATGGAAACAATAAAATTATTTCAGCAGTAAGAAACCCGGCAGGAAAAATGTCTATTGCCGAAATTGATTTGAAAAATAATGAAACAAAATTTCTGCTGCCATTCAGCTATCACGTTTCCGGATTTCCTTTCATTTTTAATGACACACTTTATTTTTCTTTAGCGTTTAAAAAAAATGTTGACCTTTTTGCTTTTACATTTTCTGATAAAAAGCTATGGCTAATTAATGTTGGCAAATCTGCCGGCATTGGCAAATATCATCCTTTCATAAATGAAGATTTTGCAGGCTGGTCCACGTTTACAGCAGAAGGTTACCGGCTGGAAAAAATTAAAAAATCAGACGTGATTTTCGAAGAAATAAATCCGGCTGAACTGGAAGAAAAGATATCAAATTTTGGAGTAACGGTTTTAGACAACACCAACGCAGGATTATTACAGGAAGTTCCTGGTGATTCTTTTGCTGTTTCGAAATACCGAAAAAGCTTCAGGCTTTTTAATTTCCATAGCATAGAACCTGCTGTTAATGATCCGCTGTACACGCTGAGCGTGGTAGGTGAAAATATTTTAAATACCTTTCAATCGAGCCTTTCACTTACCTACAACAGCGCAGAAAAATCAAAAGAAATTTCTTTCGCCGGTACTTATGGAGCATGGTTTCCTTTCGTAAGCGGCGGTTTAAATTATTTACAGGACAGAAAGGTTTTGTATCATCAGAACGTAATTCGCTACAACCAGATAGAACCGTTTGCAGGCTTTAGCATTCCGCTAAACCTTAGTAAGGGCCGGTCTTTTACAAATTTAAATTTTGGATCGCAATACGTGTATAGCCAGGGATTTTTCAGAGGAATTTATAAAGACTCGATATCCTCTTCGTATAGCTATATCAATAATTTTTTGACTTTTAACAATCAGCAGCAAAAAGCATCACAACAAATTTTTCCTTCTTTCGCTCAAAGCATTTCTCTTTCTTACAAAACTGCAGTTCAAAATGTAAAGGGCTATCAGTTTGTAGCAAATGGAAATTTTTATTTACCCGCAATCAGCAAAACGCACAGTTTGGTTTTGAATATGGCATGGCTACAGAGAGACACCTTGCGTCAACTCAATTTCTCCAATGCGTTTCCATTTTCAAGGGGTTATCAGGCCTTGAATTTTTATAAAATGTTTAAATGGGGAATTAATTATCATTTACCGCTCGCCTTTCCTGATAAGGGTTTCGGAAATATACTCTACCTTCTTCGCATAAGATCTAATATTTTTTATGATGATACGGAGGTTAAAGACTGGGATAAAGAAAATAATTTATTTTCTCAAACATTTCGTTCGCTGGGTTCAGAATTAAGCTTTGATACAAAATGGTGGAACCAGGTAAATATTTCATTTGGTATCAGGTACAGCCGGCTTTTGGATAGCGATATATATGGAAACAAAGGCAGCAACCGGTGGGAAATTATTTTGCCGGTGAATATTTTAAATCATTAAAAAATGCAAACGTCACCGGCCTTGCATTTCAGCATCTTTAATGATTTTGATAACAAAAAACAAACACATTTTTGAAATGCTGCCTTTTTTTTAAAAGCCTGTTTTCTTATATTGCAATATATTTTTTGCGCGAAGAAGATGAAAAAAGAAACCCCAAATAAAAAAAAGAAAAAAAGCAGCACTGCCTTTTTTTTCATAACAAGTGCAGTGATTGTAAGTGCCGCTGTTTATTATACTATTAAAGAAGGCAGAAGAATTAAAGAAGAAAATAAATTACTCGCTTATGAAGTGTGGTAATAGTTGATTTAACTTTTGTATAAATTGACAAAAAGGTTTTGCCTTGCGATTGCATGACAAAACCTTTTTGAATTTATAGACTGTAAGGATTAAAAAGCGCTTATTAATTAATACTGAATCCTGCTTACATTCATCGTTCCATCCGGCATAGTGATTTGCAGGTTATAAATTCCTCTTGCCGCATTTTTATTCCATTCAATAGTTTCAATGCTGTTGCCTGCGGTGCGAACGATTTTTTTAGAAGTTATTACCTGTCCAATAGAATTCAGAAGGCGGGCATAATAAACACCTCCCGGCTGATTCTCAAACCGGATATTCACCTTTGCATCAACTGCAGGATTCGGGTATATTTTTACCGCAACAGAAACATTGCTTATTTGTGCTTTTACTATGGATGAGTATTCGATTTTGCCATTTACATCCACGCTGCGAATGCGATAGTAGTTATTCCCCTGACCCGCGTTTTCATCTAACCAATTGTAAGAAGAAGATGAATTGTTGTTCGCAGCTATCTGAGCCACTATACTGAAATTTTTTCCATCAGCAGACCTTTCTACTTCGTATTGTTTCATGTTGCTTTGGTTTTCGACGTTCCAGTCAACAGACACTTTATCGTTCTGAGCATTCGCTTTTACGGAGGCAATTGTCACAGGAGTGGTTTGTAAAGCCCTGAAAATAACTTTAAACCTATTGGCAGCCTTTGAGGCAGCATCAGAAGAAACAATAAAATCAAGCTGGGTATCGCCATCAGGGTTTAATGGAGTTTCGATTTTTGTATAGCTATCGAGGACAAAGCCATTGACTGCAGAATTTTCGATACCTGAAGCGGTAAATACGAGCCGGTATTTTTGATTGGTTACATTCGTAATCTGATAGTTAATAGTATCGGTTGCTGATAATTCCTTTCTTCTTTCGATTACCAGTTTTTGGTTATTTGAAATGATTGCCAGGTTCTCAGCGCTGTTATAAATTTTTCGTGTATCCATACCGTCAATCTCATTGCTGAATTGTGAGCTGAACTGTTGAAGAACGCCATCAGCCACGTACGATGAACCGTTGCCGGTTACTACAAACAATCTTACGCTGAGGCCCGCCACATCATCCGCATTAGTTTGTTCTCTCATTGCAATACCTTTTCCGACCGTAGAAACTTTCGCACTTTCAGTAAAATATACCTGTCCATTTGTATTATATGATTGTACAAAAAATGCAACGCCACTTTCTATATTGTTATTAATTGTGCCTGCCGGGCCAAAGGTTGGCGATGCTAACAAGTTACGATAGTTACTGCCATCTTTATACAGCGTTTGATAAGCACCCACGCCATAAGGATTACCAACTGTTAGCGTTGGATCCCAAACAATAATGTCAGGATTTATTCCGGTGGCTGAAATTTTCCTGATGTCTACCGCAGAAGCATAAGGGTTTCCAATTGACTGAAACTTTCCAGCTTTCACAGCAATAACATTAGTTGAGCCTGTGATTAAACTGCCGGTAGTTCTCAACGTTGTATTACTTACGTTTGGATAAACGGTTCTCCTGTCGCCTCTTACAAAAAGCATATAGCCCAGAGGATTATACACCGGATCATTTGTGTTGGTAACGGCCACCCAATTATTAGTGGCATCACTGAAGTATTTAATAGCCGGGGCTACAGAGCTTGCATCAAAATCAATTCCTTTTCCTGTTATTTGTGTTCCAAATCCGCTGACATTTTTGTCGCCATTTTCCATCCATGTCTGGTAAATACTTTTGCCTTTTGTTGGCGTGGAAACCATCACCCAGGTCTTGTTATGTTGGCCAGGCAAATCACCAATATTTACATACCGTTCTACGGTTACATCTCCGTTAATTGAGTTGCCTTTCAATGTACCATTAGCCGTAATATCCGCAACACCTGCGGTGGCTTTGGCTGTGGATTTTAAAGTGAGGTTATTGTTGGTATTAAAAGTACAGTTGCTTTTACCGAAAGAAAGAATTCCTGTAATATTTAAAGTGTCGTTTGCAGTTGAGAAAAGGCTAAGCCCTTTGGTATTGCTTATTTTAAGGTTATTGATTGTTTTGTTTACGAACCAGCTACCTGAAATGGTTTGTGCGGTTGGTCCCTTTGCTGAAGTTGATCCTCCATCAAATTCAAGCGTTCCGTTTGTTACATCAAATTCACCTTTATTTCCAATATAACCTGCAATTTGTAAAGTACCGATTATAGTAAGAGTCGCTCCCTGGTTGATGGTAAGGTCTTTAACACCTGCAATTCCTGAAGGAACAACCGGGTTATTTTTCGTTAAAGGAATAGTTACATTTGTGCTCAGGGTAGGAATGGCGCCACAACTCCAGTTGCTGCCATCATTCCAGTTGCTGTTGTTGCCTAACCATGTGCCGGGATTGGTAGCCCTAACAGTTGCTAATCCGCTTACGACACCTAAGCAACCGGTTTGGCTGGTAACAGATACAAGAGAATAAGATTGATTGTTGACAATCACAGGCTGGGTAATAACAGTGTTATTGCCGGAGATGAGGCCGTTCGCAGTAAAGTTATTACCGGAATTATCTTGATAAACAGCACTAAAACTATTGCTGACACTTCCGGAGATAGCGATGTTGAACGTGGTAGTTGACCCGGTGCAAATAGCAGAAGTGCCGGAAATCGTGCCGGTATAGTTTTTAGAAAGAGTGACTGGCACCACAGCGTTGCAACCCCTGTAGTCACTTACTTTAACGTTGTGAGTCCCTTCGGAGAGGTTCTGTAATTTAGTGCTCCAGGTGGTAGCTCCGTCATCTACGTTGTAATAATATGATCCTGCACCGCCTGATGGGGTGATTACTACTGTACCTCTTGAAGCACTGCAGGAAAAATCTGTCTGATTAAAAGTTGCAGTTATTGGGTCAGGGCCCTTTACGGTATAATTGCCTGTCGCCATACAACCATTCACGTCCTTAATTTTGACGGCATACGGTCCGGCAGTCAGTTTATCAAAATAATAAGCCGACTGATAGGTAACACCGTTATCTTTTGATGCCAGCACGGTTCCGGTTCCACCATCTACCGAAATTCCAAATGAGCCATCGGCGGATCCAAAACAAGAGGTGCTTCCTCCATAAGTTCCTCCTGTATTATAAAGGCTGGTGATGCGAAGTGGATTAGGGGTACTAACATCAATATCCATTCTGCGCGCAATTTTTCCATTTGCATCTTTTACTTTAAAAAAATAATGCCCGTTTTCAAGATTGCTGAAAACATTGCTTTCCTGGTAAGCACCATCATTAACAGAGTATTTCAATATTCCTGTGCCACCGCTCGCATTTACGGTTACTTGTGCGTCTTTTATGCCATAGCAGCTTACATCCGATCCGTTGTATGATTTTTTAACAAGGCTGTTGATGACAGGTGATTGCGCGTTAGTTACCTGGGCAGTTAGTGTGTTTAATAATCCTGCAATTAAAAGAATAAAAATGATCCTCATGACTAAATATTTTTTCCTTGGTTTAAAATGTAATGAGGCATTACAAGGGATGCGGATTGTTTTGGTTAAACCGAAAGGAAAGGATGGTTATTATTCAGGGGATAAAGGCGAACGATAAAATTGGGAATTTTTGCCTTGTAAAGCAGACAAATAGTGTAAGTGTTATGAAATATTCTGTTAGGGGCTACAAAGATAATATCCGTAATGGAAGTTCAAAGTTTTTTCGAAAATTTTTTTCGTACTTTTTCGTATCAGCCTTCGTAAATCATCAGGGATTAATGCAACCATTTATTTTTAAACTCGTAATAATACTATTGATTGTTGATGAAAACCACATAAGATGGCTTCCCAGGTTTCAATTTACCGAAATTGATCCTGATTACATTTCCAAAAGCAACCCTATAGAAACCTTGTGAACTTTTCCGAAGCGTAAATTCACGCAATAGTGCGATGTCAACATTTGCGGTCTTAAATATGATAGCTTTCTTTCAAATGGCTCTGTGGTTATTATCTTAAGTAATCCTGATTATGAATGAGTCGAGCGACTTACAATTGGAGTTCTTAAGACCGAATATAGTAAACGAATAAAAAAGAACATTTTTAATTTTGATAGTGAAAAGAGGTCGCCAGGAGTTAATAAATAAATTTTGCAACATGCTTATTCCCATCAGGCTTGTTGATTTGTAACTGGTAAATCCCTTTAGGCAAATTATCACATTTAATATCTTCTGCGCTGCTGCCTCCGGCATAAGAAATATTTTTGGAAAGTAATACCTGTCCTGCTGCATTGTATAATTTTATTTTATAGATTCCTGAAGGCTGGCTATTGAGTTGCAAATGGATTACATCATCATTAATTGGATTCGGATATATGGAAATCGTTCCTTGCTGCTTTCCATTAATTACTTTTACAACCTGGGTATAGGTTACCTTTCCATCAACACTTACGATTTTTATCCTGTAGTAATTAGTGCCGCTATTTACATTTTTGTCGGTCACTTCATAATTCCCTTTTCCAATATTGACTGCTTTTACCACTTGTATTTGATTGAACTGGTTTCCATCTGTAGATTTTTCTACTTCATATTCTTTGATGCCGCTTTCGCTGGCAACTGCCCATTGAACTCTATTATCAATTCCTTTTACTGTCGCAGTAACAGAAGTAATTGTTACGGGTAATGCACTCATTTGCCTGAATACTATTTTAAACCTATCTGGTGCCGCTGAAGCAGAATTTGTTGAGACTGTTATATTAATGGAGGTGCTGTCGGTGAGGCTTACAGGGGTTTCTGTACCCAGGAATTTATCTAAAAGAAATCCCCGCAAACCGGTAGCTTTTATGTTTTCGGGTACAAAGGATAGTTGGTAATTAGTTCTATTTAAATTGCTGATGTTATAGTAAATAGTGTCTTCTGCAGACAGAGGGCTTTTGGCTTCTATGGCCAACAACTTTCCTTCTCTCTTTACGGCAAAGTTTTCTCCGCTGTTTACTATTTTTACGGCATCATTGCCATCGATATTATCCCTGTATCTCTTATCAAAGGCTACTACGTTGCCATCGGCCATAAGGCCTGTATTGGTGATAAGGCTGGCTCTCAAAAACTGCTTTTGCCCCTCATTGGTTTTTGCGGCGATGCGGGATGAATGGCCCGGCCTTGGAGCAGTGGATTTACAAGCCTCGGTCAATGAAAGCGAACCATCTGTTGCAGAAGATGAATGCACAAAAAATGCCTGTCCTGACTGGATGATGGAAGATAGCACGGTGGTTGGATAAGAACTGGTTCCCCCGGGAACGGGCTTCCAGTTATTTACGCTGCTTAAGGTCTGGTAGCCTCCTACTCCATAAGTGCCATACAGGTATGGGTCATAAGTATAGAACGCCTCATCTACGTTGGCATCTTTGGTGATTAAAGAAAAGTCTATGGGTGAAGCATACGGGTTACCTACAGATTGAAATGAGTGGGCTTTTACGGTTATGGCCGGCTGGTTTCCAGCAAATAGGGTTCCTTTGGTTCTAAGAACTGTTGTGTTGGCGGGCGCTGTAATTGAAGTAACGGAGCGGTCGCCTCTTACAAAAACCATGTATCCCTGTTGATTTGCAATAAGGTCATTCGCGTTGGATACGCCTTTCCAATTATTGGTTGTGGTATCAAAATATTTTATTGAAGGAGCTACTGAATACATATCAAAGCCTGCGCCTGTGCCGCCGGGGCTGCTTATCATGGTTCCATAATTTGCAGGAGTGCTTCCATTTTCCATCCAGCTTTCCTTTACTGTCTGGCCTGAAGTGGGCACCGATAAAAACTGCCATGCCTTTCCATGCTGGCCTGTGGCGGTGCCTGTGTTGATATAACATTCAACCGTTACTTTACCTGTGATGGTATTCCCAGGGGCGATAATTCCAACCCGGGCGGTTCCCAAAGCATTTGAAACCAGTGTGATGTTATCACCAGTGTTCAATTTGCTGGTGGCGTTACCGAAGGTAAGCGCCCCGGTTATTAGTAGTGTGTCATTGGGAGCTGAGGAAACCGATAGCCCGGAGCTGCTTATATTGCTAATGATTAAATTTTTTATGGTTTTATTGGTGAACATGCTTCCTGCAAGGGTTTGTGCGCTGCTTCCTTTCATATTTACGATTCCTGTCCGCGCATCGAAAACCCCATTGTTGGTAATTGTCCCAAAGATCCTTATCGTCCCCGCATCAAGTGTTACCGTCGTGCCGCTACCCGTATAGATGTCATGGGCACTTGCCGTTCCGGTTATTACGGGGTAATAAGTCAATCCCGGGGGGATTGTTACATCTGAAGATGAATCTGGCACTCCTGAGCACCAGTTTTGCGAATCATCCCAATCTGTATTTACGCCCAGCCAGGTATAAGATTTTCTTACAGTAAGGGTGGCAGCGGAACTGGAAATGGTATTCGTGCATCCACCGGAAGCTACATTACAGCGGTATTGATAGCCGTTCATCAGGTAGGTCACACTGCTGATACCAAGCGTTGAACCGGTTACCGCGCTATAGGGAGCAGTGTTGGTTAATGAAGTCCAGCTACTTCCCCCATTGGTACTAACCTGCCATTGGTAAGTAAGACTTGTGCCGGATGCACTTTCCGTAAAAGTAACAGCATCATTCGGACATACTGTAGTACCGGAAGGGGCGGTTACAACAGGCGCTGACTTTACAGTTACGGCAACCGCTGTCCTCGGACCCTCACACACTGCTGTATCTACATTGTAATACGAAACATAGTAGCTGGTGGAACTATTTAAAACAGGTGTCGTATAGGTTGAGCCTGTAGTCAGGGGAATTCCTCCCGAACTTGAAGTATACCATTTGTATCCTATGCCTGAAGCAGCTCCGGAGGCAGTTAACGTTGCTGATGAATTATAACAACTGGTAACAGGAACTGCAGTTGGGCTAGTATAGGAGGTAGTGACATTGGTAGCAACACTTGAAGTGTCATTACTGAATTTATTGTCATAGGTAGAAGAACTTACCACCACCTTATTATTAACAGAAGGAACGGCAGTACAAACGGCTTTGACCTTTATCGTGAACGTAATGGGCTGGCTTTGCCCAAGGGCGGTTAGTGCCCTGAATTGTACTACACGGGAAGCTGAGTTATAGGTAAGTGAATAACTGAAGTTGGAAGGTACCACCGTTACCGCTGAGGACTGGTAAACAAGTGAAGACGCAAGTGTGTCGTTTACGAATACATCATTGGCTATTCCAGGTAGATTATTAATAATGGAAACGGTATAAGTAATAGTATTTCCGGCTGTAACCGTTCCTTTATCAGATGTTTTTTTTATCTGAACATCACAACTATCCCCCGTACTAACCTTACCGCTATACAGGTTAGTTAAAAGATGAGTAGTATCTGTGGTAGTAGTCCCGCATATTGAAGAAGATGCAACAAGATTTGTATAATTGGTTGTTTCAGCCGGCGAACCATTTGGCACCACAAAGCGAATGATAAATTGATAGCTGGCCCCAGGTTCAATACCAGGTGTTTTTGTAATAATTGTTCCGTTAACTGTCTCAATAAAGGTGTACAATGGGGTGCTTCTTGCGGTATAGCTGAAGTTGAAAGAGTCTCTTGCACTTCCAGTATTTTTTACGGTAAGAAGGTAAAATATCTGGTTATTCGTATTAGATTTGGTATATCCAACCACTGAATCCTGCATCTGAACACCACAGGAAGTACTTAAGGTTTTTAATGAATAGTTAATGGTTCCCGGATTTCCGTTATCACCTGCTGCATAAGCCATACCGGTGCCAGTGCACATCAGAATAATGAGCATCAGGAAATACAGGAAGTGTTTCGTTCCTATTTTAATGGCGTTGGTCAGCTGAACATTCATTCAAAATCAACATGAATTGATAATCCAACGAAAAAGAAGCCACGTTATTGTTTACTCCAGTATTTCCAGATTATGAATTAATTTATAATGTAAATCACGTTGTTCATCGTAATTGGCTAATTGACAAATCAGTACATCATTTAACTTTTTCACATTTACTAATTAATAAATGATCTTCAAAGCTTCTTTATTTCCATCCGGTTTCACAATTAATAAATTATAGATCCCTTTACTAATCGAATTAGCCGAAATTGATTCTGAAGCGCTTTCTGCGGTGTGAAGGATCGTTTTTGATAAAATTGCCTGCCCCAATTGGTTCGACAGGCTTATGGTATATTTCCCGGGCGGTTCATTCCTGAATACAAGGTGAATCGTTTCGTTAAGAATCGGGTTGGGTGTAACTTCGATAGCAGCTATTATTTTTCCAATGTTTACTTTCACCACCGTCGAATAACTTACCTTACCATCTTTGCTTACGATTCTGATACGGTAATAATTGATGGCAGCGTTTACATTCCCATCTTCGGAAATGTAGTCTCCACTTTTAGTATTCTCCGGGTTTACCACGGCCATTTCGGAGAACTGATTTCCGTCTGTCGACTTTTCTACTTCGTACTGCCGTATATCGCTTTCGTTTTCAACGCTCCAGTGGATGATATTCTTTGCTTCTTTATTTATCGCTGTAATAGAGGTAATGTTTACGGGCAATGCGGCCATTTGTCTGAAGACCATCTTAAACCGGGCTGCCGCCGATGAGGCTGCATTTGAGGTTATGGCTACTTCGATAATGGTGCTGTCGCTTAAGCTTACCGCGGTTTCTGTGTTCAGGTATTTGTCTATCAATATACCCTGAAACCCCGAAGCTGACATATTCTCAGGAGCAAAAATGAGCTTATAAGTCGTTTTACTGAGGTTCGAGAGGTTGTAAAAGATGGTATCGTTTTCTGAAAGCGGGCTTTTGGCTTCTATGGTCAACAACTTTCCTTCTCTCTTTACAGCAAAGTTCTCTCCGCTGTTTACAATTTTTACGGCATCATTGCCATCTATATTATCCCTGTAGGTTTTATCGAAGGCCACTACATTGCCATCGGCCATGACACCGGTTGAGGTAATAAGGCTGGCACGTAAAAACTGCCTGCCTTCAACGGTTGAGCCCGTAGCTTCCCTGTTGGAATGGCCGGGCCTTCCTGTTGCGGATTTACTGCCTTCTGCTATAGTAAGGCTGCCATCGGTGCTGCTGCCGGAATGCACGAAGAAGGCCTGCCCTGACTGGATAATGGAAGAAAAAATAGTTGTTGGATATGCGCTGGTTCCACCAGGAACGGGCTTCCAGTTATTGACGCCGCTAAGCGTCTGGTAGCCACCTACGCCGTAGCTGCCATATAGGTACGGGTCGTACACATAAAAGACATTATCTATTGAGGGGTCTTTTGTGATTAAAGCGAAGTCTATCGGCGATGCATAGGGGTTGCCTACAGATTGAAATGAGTTGGCTTTTACGGTTATTGGCATTTGGGTACCTGTAAACAGTGTGCCTTTGCTTCTTAATACCGTCCGATTGCTGGCCTGGGTGGTCCCGGTTACGGTGCGGTCTCCTCTTATAAATACCATATATCCGCCGGTATTGGCTATCAGGTCGTTAGCGCTTGACACGCCTTTCCAATTGTTTATGGTTTCATCAAAATATTTCAGAGAAGGTGCTACGGAATACATATCAAAGCCTGCTGCGGTGCCTGCCGGACCGCTTATCATGGTTCCATAATTACCGGATGTACTTCCATTTTCCATCCAGCTTTGTCTTACGGTTTGTCCGCTGCTGGGAACGGATAGAAATTGCCACGACTTTGCGTGCTGACCCGCGCCGGTGCCGGTGTTGATGTATCTTTCTACGATTACTTTGCCGGTGATTGAATTTCCAGGGCCTACTATTCCTACTCTTGCTGTTCCCGAAGAATTTGAAACAAGGGTAATGTTATCACCTGTATGAAACTTGCTACCAGCATTACCAAATGTAAGCGCATCAGTTATTTTTAAGGTGTCATTGGCGGCTGATGAAACAGATAAGCCTGCTCCACTTGTATTGTTTATTATTAAATCCTTAATTGCTTTGTTTGTAAACATGCTGCCGGCAATGATTTGAGCAGAAGTTCCGTTCATTTCTATTGTTCCGTTGGTGACATCAAGTGATCCGCTATTTAAAACAGAACCTGCAATCCGCAGTGTTCCATTTACGGTTAATGAAGCACCATTGTCGATATTGAGATTATGGACAGATGCTGTATTCCCCGATAAAATAACCGGGCTTTGGACGCCGGAAGGTATAGTAACTGATGCAGCAGTTCCCGGAATTCCGGGACACCAGTTGGCAGCATCACTCCAATTGGTATTAATACCCTTCCATGTATAAGCAGCGCTAACTGTGATATTGAAATTAAAAATTGTTTCGTAAGTATTGGCAATTGCAATACAAGTGATTGTATAAGTTCCGTTAGCAGGAAAGATATTTGAAACAGAATGATCACTGTTATATGTAAAGGCTCCGGCGGAAGGTGTGATTGACCATGAAAAACTGTACGTTACCCCCGGGGCACTTTTTGCTGGTATTACGGAAGAAATAATTGCACTGCCGCTACATACATTTGAATTGAAATTGATATTGTATTTCGGCAGGCCTCCGAGCTGATTAAATTCTGCAAAACTAAAATCAGCATTATTAGCATTGTCGCTCGATACCGCAACTATTGCATTCCCAATGTATAGTCTTTGGGCGCCATTACTTCCGCTCGCTTGCAGGCCCGGCGCAGAATTATTGATAGTGATATTACTTCCCACAGAAAAAATCAGATTGCTGTTATTAGACCAGTAAATTTTGCCATTTGGCGCATTAATAATTACATCGGTAATTCCAGCTAATGTTACGTCAGAGGAAACTGTAACTGTTCCATTAATAGTAAGTACGCCGGATTGTCCAACAAGAGAAGCGGCATTTATAGTTACTCCATTTGCAACAATATAATCAGCGGAGGAGCTTAAACACATAAAAACAGAGCCAAAAAAAAGAAGTACTAATTTATTTAAAATCGGATGAGAAAAAGCTGTTTTGAAAAAATTCCAAAAAAATAACGCTAAGCCTTTTGATGGAAACGCGGCAGGCCTTTTCTTTTTAACTATTAATATGATCAGATTTTGGAATTTCACTTATTGCTTTATAAATTAACGTTCTTCTTTTAAATACGGCCTAATACCATTCTGCCAGTGAAAGAATATTTAATTTGAAAACGAAAACTTTAAGCTTGTAGTATTAAAACTACATTTTGGCTAAACAGGCAAATCTTTAAAAAAAGTAATATAAAAGAGCTATATAGACCTTAAATGCTTGTCCAGCTTTACTTTCAGAAGATATCATCCAATGCTACAATGAAATAATTAACTTTCATCTCATTGAAATATTGATAAAAATCAAAATAATTTTATATACACGGGACAAAGCAGATTGTTTAATCGCCGGGGGATTCGTCTGCAAACTTTGTATCTGGCAGTAAACAAATAAAAAATGTATATTTTTTATTTGCACAATGAAACGATCTTCAAAAAAAGATTTATAAATACGGCCTTTATCGTTGCCTTGCCCTTATTCTGCATAGTGTTTCTACGGTCATGCCCAGGTAAGAAGCAATATATTTCAGGGGAATCCGGTTCATTAAATTTGGATTTTTCTCAATAAACTTTTTATATTTTTTTTCGGCCGAAGGAATGCGGCCCAGATACGCCCGCTCTTCAGCGCCGCGGTAATTGTCTTCCCATAAGCGGCGAGCCACGGCGTTGGTTTCCGGATAAACTTCAAAAGCTTCTTCTGTTATTGCGATAGGTATGGCAATCAAAACACAATCTTCAAGCGCCTGCAGGTATTCTTCGCAAGGCTTATTGGTGCCCAGGTTGCGGATAGAACTCACAATTTCTCCTTCTTCATTAATCCATGTTGTTATTTGCTTATCCCCTTCCTTAATAAATCCGTGAATTACACCTTTGATAATGAAATAAAAATCAGTGACTACAGCTCCAGGCTTAAGTAAAAATTTTTTCTTTTCTATGGATAACAAGGTTGTGCTTTTGTCTAGAAAATCCATAGCTTCCTTGGATATCGGAGAAACAGTATTTAAAAAGGAAACAAGAGGCGAATAACCGTCAACAGTTTTCCACATCTCAACAGGGTTCATTAATATTATTTTGGATTAAATGTATTTGCAATATAAGGAATTATATAAAAATATTTTAAGAATGTGGATAATTTCAATACACTATCCCACGGCATCCTGCTTTTTTTAAAATTTATCTAAATAATTTCAGGAATAATCTCTGGCTTAAAAAGATACCTTTGTTTAATAAACTTTACAGATGGAGCACAATCATTCTCATCATGCTCATGACCATTTTGAAAAGCTGACAAACGTTAACACGGCGCTGGTAACTGGCATTGTGCTGAACAGTTTGTTTGTGGTGGTAGAAGCTGTCATAGGGTTTTCGGTTGATTCCTTATCCTTATTATCAGACGCCGGCCACAACCTTGCAGACGTGGGAAGCCTGGCGCTATCGCTCCTGGCTTTCAGGATGTTGAAAATAAAGCCCAATAATAAATATACTTATGGCTACAGAAAAACTACCATTCTTGCCTCACTGGTAAACGGTGTTATTTTGCTTATTTCTGTCGGAGCGATTGCCTACGCTGCCTTTCAACGATTTTCACATCCCCCTCCCCTTCCTGGTAAAACAATTGCCATCGTGGCCGGCATCGGAATCGTCATAAATTTTGCAACCGCTTTTATGTTTTTGAAAAACAAGAACAGCGATTTAAATATTAAAGGAGCCTATCTCCACATGCTTGCTGATGGTTTGGTAAGCGTTGGAATTATGATAGGAGGAATTATTATTTACTTTACTCAACTTTATTGGATTGACCCGGTTTTCAGCTTAATAATTGTGATTGTTATCCTAAGCAGCACATGGAGCCTGCTTAAGGAAAGCCTCGCGCTCACGCTGGACGCCGTTCCAAAGGATATCAGTATAGAAGAAATTAAAAAAAATGCAGAAGATCTGGATGGAATAAAAAATTTGCATCATATCCATATCTGGGCAATGAGCACCACTGAAAATGCAATGACGGCGCACATGGTAATTGAGCATTGCGATAATATTAACGGGATAAAAGAGATTAAAAATAAATTGAAGCACCGGCTGGAGCACATGAACATTCAGCATATAACCCTGGAAACTGAATTCAGCAATGATGATTGCCTCAAAAAAGAATGCACTAAATAGAGATTCCCCTCTAAAGCCCCATTGGCATTTGATTTTTCTGCCGGTATTTGGCTAATGACGGATCCATTTCAATTGCATGATCGCAAATCTTCTGGCCTTTTTCTTTTTGACCCAATTTTTGAAAAGTCATGCCCGCCATATAAAGCGTGGTGGCATCCGTAGAATCCGTATCCAGGATTTTTGTAAAATAGTCTAATGCTTCTTTATATTTTTGGGTATCATACATGGCATGAGCCATATTATTCAGCAGTTCTTTATTGTTTGGCTTTCTTTCTAAAACAATGTTCAGGGTTTTAATTCCATTCTCGGTATCACCGGAATACAATTGAGCAAAACCATAGTTCTCATAAAATGCATTTGTTTTATTGTAGCCATTTTGTGCGGCCAAATCGAAATAAGTAAGCGCTTTTTTAAAATCGTTTTGGCTATAATACATCATTCCCAAATCATACAGCCACGCACTTTTTCCCGGAGTTAATTCCACAGCTTTCTGCATTGCATTAATAGCCGCTTTTTCATTTTCAAGCTCAACGTAAGTTTGCGCCAATGTATACAAGGCTTCAGCATCGGTGCTGTTATTATTTAGATAGCCGGTTAAATATTTTTCAGCTTTTCCATAATCTTCCAGGTGATAAAAGCTCATGCCCGATATGCGGCCAGCATCATCACAGGCTTTGCATTTTTGCGCAAATTCAATTGCCTTTTGATACTGATGATTATTAAAATATAAAGTGGTAAGATGGCGAATAACTTCGGCATTGTCTGGCTGCAACTGGAAGGCCTTATTAAAATTTTCCTGTGCTCTGGAAATCGCCCGCATTGATAGGTTAGTTTCGCCATTAGCTATATACGCCTGTGTAAATGAAGGATTAAAGTCGACAGCCTTTTCAAAATCTTTTGCAGCAATTGCAAACAATCCATCAGTTTGCGCTTTCAATCCTTTATTGTAATAAAAATTGGCGCTGTCTGCATTTTGGGCAAAAGTTATGACGGAAAATACGCACGATGCAAAAAAAATGATAAGGGTTTTCATGTTTTTGAATTTCGATAACGGAATACTGATAACTAAGAAATAAGATTCCGGTTATTTGCTTGTTTACTGCTTAATGGGAAAACTTCTATTGAAGTATTATTGCACTTAACGCCGGAAGGTTCAGATTTATTTCCATGTGCCTGGTTTTTTTATCGAGTTCTTCCAGTTGAATCTCCTGTTCAGAAAATTTTCCTGTGCCCCAATATTTTGCATCGTCGCTGCAGAATATCTGCTTCCAGTGGGTTTTGCCGTAAACACGGATTTTCCAATCATATCTTTCAACGGGTGTCATGTTGAAAACCACCAAAATATTTTCACTTTCGTTTTTACCTTTTCGCATATAAACGATCACACTTTCATCTCTGTGATCCAGGTCGATCCATTGAAAACCTTTCGGATCAAACTGGTATTCGTAAAATGCCGGGTTGGATGTAAACAAATTATTAAGATCTCTAAAAAATGCGTGAAGCTTCTGGTGCGGCTCGTATTGTAATAAATACCAGCCCAATTCAGTTTTATAATTCCATTCAGTGGTTTGGCCAAATTCATTACCCATAAAAAGCAGCTTGCCTCCGGGATGTGTGTACATATAAGAATACAGCACGCGCAGGTTTGCAAATTTTTGCCATTCATCGCCTGGCATTTTATAAATCATTGGAGATTTTCCATGAACCACTTCATCATGACTCAGCGGAAGAATAAAATTTTCATCGTAATAATACGCCATGCTAAAGGAAAATTTATTCTGGTAATCTTTACGGTAAAGAGGGTCGATTTCAAAATAATCCAATGTATCATGCATCCATCCCATCATCCATTTCATTCCAAAACCAAGCCCACCGGCGAAAGTAGGTTGTGTCACGCCCGGCCAATCGGTGGATTCCTCGGCTATCATCTGCACATCAGGAAAATCGCGATAGACCATTTCATTCAGATTCTTAATAAATGCGATCGCTTCAAGATTGCCATTTCCTCCAAATTCATTTTTTTCCCACTCTCCTTCTTCTCTCGAATAATCCAGCCGGAGTATGGAACTAACCGCATCAACCCGCATTCCATCAATGTGATACATTTCAAACCAGTAGCGCGCATTGCTGATTAGAAAAGAACGCACTTCGGCTCTTTCATAATTAAAAATGTAAGAGTTCCAGTCTGGATGGAAACCCTTTCGCATGTCGGCATATTCATAAGTATGTGTGCCGTCAAACATATATAGTCCATGTGCATCGTTTGGAAAATGAGAAGGCACCCAATCAAGAATTACCCCGATACCTTCTTTGTGGCAGGCATCAATCAGTCGCATAAAATCCTCAGGAATTCCAAACCGCGAAGTGGGCGCAAAATAACCACAGCCCTGGTATCCCCAGCTTCCATCAAAAGGAAATTCCATAACAGGCATAAATTCTACATGAGTAAAGCCCATATCTTTTACGTATGGCACAAGCCGTTCTCTCAGCTGATCATAAGAATTAAAAGAATCCTCGTCAAAAGGATTAGGTTTCATCCAGCTTCCGGGATGCACTTCATAAATGCTCCATGGCGATTCCAGAGAATTGTGATCTTTTCGTTTATCCATCCACGTTATATCGCTCCATTCGTAGCGAATTTCCTTTGTTTTCGAAGCAGTAAATGGCCGTGTTTCCCAATGCCTGGCAAAGGGATCGCCTTTGTATAACTGAGCGCCTTCGAACCCGACAATATAATATTTATAGCTTTCAAATTCTTTTATGTGAGGGATAAAACCTTCCCAGATTCCTGAATGGTCAAGCCTCACAAACAAAGGATGACTTTCTGTATTCCAATTATTAAAATCGCCAACAACACTGATGTAAGTGGCATTAGGAGCCCATACTGCAAAATAATACCCTTCCGTTTCTAATACCGTTTGAGGATGAGAACCGAAAAAATTATACAAATTATAATTGGTGCCATTTTGAAAGTTGCGTATCTCCTCCTCATCAAACAAAGAATAGTTCCAGACCGGCTTAGTGGAGTCAACAAAATTTTCTTCTTCGTATGGGGTCTTTCTGATAGCCATAATGCAATTTACGGTTTTATATGTTGGATAAACCTTATGGAATTCTTTAAATCGTGCATCTTCAACATGATTACGTTAACATAAATTTAAGAATCATATATATTTTTACTGATAATAAAGAGACACTTTTGATGATTACATATACCCAAAATTTAATGCAAAAAGTTTTCTTTGGTCTTATTTTCATCGTATTTGCTTCTTACAACGGCTTTGGTCAAATCTCAGATATCAAAGGCAAGCTTACAGACTCTTCCTCAAATTTACTTGTGAGTAATGCAGTTGTTGCTGTTTTGCGGCAGCAGGATTCAGTGTTAGTTAAATTTTCAAGGAGCGATAAAAACGGAAATTTTCAAATTCAAAATTTAGATTCCGGAAAATATATTATCCTTGTTTCTTACCCCAAGTATGGAGATTATGTTGACCTGTTTGATTTAAAAAAAGGAGAGGATTTTAATTTTAATACAATTTATCTTACTCAGAAGGCAAAACTTTTGCAGGAAATTATTATACGGCAATCGGCAGTAAGAATTAAAGGCGATACAACCGAATTTACAGCAGACAGCTTTCACGTAAAACCCAATGCCACGGTGGAAGATTTGCTGAAAGAACTTCCGGGGCTGCAGGTGGATAAAGATGGGAAAATTACTGCGCAAGGCCAGCAGGTGCAAAAAGTTTTAGTAGATGGTGAAGAGTTTTTTAGCGATGATCCTACCGTTGCTACCAGGAATTTACGTGCCGATGCCATAGATAAGGTGCAGGTTTTTGATAAGAAAAGCGACCAGGCGGAATTTACAGGAATTGATGACGGGCAAACGACAAAAACATTAAACCTTAAATTGAAAGAGAATGCCAAACACGGATTTTTCGGAAAGCTTTCTGGGGGCGCTCTTGATAAATATTATAATGGTCAGGCGCTCATCAATGCCTTTAAAGGTAAAAGGCAACTGTCGGCCTTCGCTATTGCCAGCAGCACCGATGCAACCGGTTTAAACTGGCAGGATTCGCGGAGCTATGGATTTAGCAACGATAACATCTCTGTAATGGAAGGCGGAGGAATTATGATAACCTCCAATTCCGACGACCTTGGAACCCAAAGCTTTTATGGACAAGGCCTGCCTGAGAGTATGAAAGCTGGTATCCATTTTTCTAACAAATGGGATGATGATAAATTCAATGCCGGTGGAAATTACTTGTTTAATAAACTTGCAGTGAGAAGCACCGGCAATACCTATACGCAAAATATTTTACAGGACTCAGTGTACTACACCCGTGAATCCCAAAATACCCATTCAGATAAAATGAGGCATGCTTTGTCAGGCATGACGGAAATAAAATTGGATTCTTCATCATCGGTGAAAATTACTGCCGACGGATATGTGGGGACAAGCGAATCCAACAGCGACTATCAATCTCAAGCACTTGACGAAAATAATCAAAGAGTTAATACAAGTAAAAGGTTCACATCCAGCAAAGGCGACAACAAAGGTTTACGTGCCTCTGCGCTCTATAGAAAAAAGTTTAAAAAACAGGGAAGAACCCTTTCAATAAATATTGATGAAACCTATACCGACAACACCAGTAACGGTTATCTGAATAATGTATCTGAATTTTACAATTCAGGCGGTTCTGTTTTTCGCAGAGATTCTACCGATCAAAACAAAATAAACACAACTACCTCAAACATCGCGGGGATAAGAGCGACCTACACTGAACCACTCTCAAAAAAAACATACCTGGAAATTAATTATTCCTTTTATAACAACAACAGCTCTCAAAGCAGACTCAGTTATGATAAAGATGCTGGTGGTAAATATTCTGCGCTGGTGGACTCGCTGAGCAATGAATTTAAATATCTATATAAAACCAATAGCGCCGGGCTAAATTACCGGTATAACGAAAAGAAATTTAATTTCTCTTTTGGTGGGAATATTGCAAATACTGCATTTCAGCAAACCGATTTAGTAAAGGACACTTCAAGAAAATATAGCTATTACAATCTTTTTCCAAGGGCAAATTTTTACTACAAATTCAACGCCTATAGCGGAATAAGATTTAATTATAATGGTAGTACAAATCAGCCTACGATAGATCAGCTACAGCCTTTAAGAAATAATGATGATCCCCTCAATGTTGTTATAGGAAACCCGAACCTACGCCAGGAATTCCGCAACTCATTTAACCTGAGCTTTAATAACTACAAAGTTTTTAGCCAGCGATCAATTTATATTGGTACCAATTTTACTTCCACAAGCGACGCCATCAGCAGCACCTATACTATCGATAACCTTGGAAAAAGAACCACACAATTCAGGAACGTAAATGGCAATTATTTTGGAAATTTTTATGCCGGATATTATATCAAAATACCGAAAACTCAAATCAATGCAGGTGTAAGCCCGCAGGCTAATCTTTCTAAAAATACCAACTTTGTAAACGGCCAGAGAAATGTAACCACAAACACCGGACTATCCATGAGATTGAGTTTGAGAACTTATGTAAAAGATAAATACCAGTTTAATGTATCTGCATCGCCTTCGTACAACATTTCAAAATCAAGTATCAGCAAAGTAGCCGGTAGCAATTATTGGAGCTATAATTATTCTGTTGATGGTAGTTACTCGCTGCCGGGCAAACTGGAAATAGGTTCTGATGTAGATATGAATTTCCGTCAAAAGCTAAACACGTTTGATGTGAACACTGATGTTATCTTATGGAATGCCTACATCGAAAAGAAATTTCTTAAGAACGATGCATTGGTATTACGGTTTAGCATACACGATATTTTAAACCAAAACAAAGGATATAACAGAACAGTACAATCTTATGCTATTGTAGAAAAACATTATCTGACCTATCAACGGTATGGATTAATCACTTTCACATGGAATTTCAATAATAAAGGAGGCGCCGGCGCCCCCAAATCAATGTTTTAAATTTTTATAAATAATGAAGAAGCTTTTATTGCTACCGATACTATTTTTTTTGCATCACCAGCTTCATGCCCAGGCAATTTTTTTATCCAAGGGAAAAATAGAATTTGAAAAACGCACAAATGTATGGGCTGATTTAAAAGGCAGCTTCGCAGAAGAATTAAAAAAATCAATTCCTCAATTTAAAAGCTCCTTTTTTGATTTGATCTTCGATGGAAGTAAAACAGTTTATAAGCCTGGCCGCGAATCCAGCGATAAGCCTGTTCCTTTTTTTAATCTTCCCGCAAATGAAAATATTGTTTTCAGCGATTTTAATGCCGGCCAATCTGTGGCGCAGAAAGATGTATTTGATAAAACATTTTTGATTAGGGATAGCCTTAGACATGCAGAATGGAAAATAAAAAATGACTTTAGGGAAATAGCAGGATTTAATTGCAGAAGGGCTACCACCATTATTATGGATTCCGTATTTGTGGTGGCATTTTATACTGATGAAATAACCGTTCCGGGCGGCCCGGAAAGTTTTTCCGGTTTACCGGGAATGATTTTGGGATTGGTAATAAACAGAATTCACACAAGCTGGTATGCTACAAAGGTTGAAGCCACACCAGTCGACATCAAAACGATTGTTCCTCCAACCAAAGGAGACAAAATCACCGAAGCTCAGTTGAGAGAAGAACTGAAAAAATTAATGAAAACCTGGGGAGAATATGGTCAAAGGAATATGTGGAATATCATGATTTAAATTATTCTCAATCCATTTTCCTTAGTAAACGAATAAATAATTCAAATTTATTTTCTGGTAAACATCTACTGAAGGTCAAGTAATGTTATTTTAAATACAAGGTTTGAATTAGCCGGAATAACCACCTGTCCGCTGTTATCTTTCACGTCTTTATATCCATAACCTAAAGCAGGCGGAAGATACAAGGTAATTTCTCCGTTCTTTTTTATTAATGGCAAACCTTTTATCCAGCCAGGAACCAAACGTCCCAGTTGAAATACCGCTGGATTTCCTGCAGAGGTAGAATCAAACACCTGGCCATTTAAAAAACCACCGCGATAATATACCGCAACGGTTGAACAAGGAGCCGGAACCGATGCGCCGTCGCCGGGCTGGTGTATTATATAATAAAAACCGGAAGGAGCAAGAGTCGCATTAATACCAAGCGCTGTCAGCGAATCATGTAAAGCTTTCTGTTCGGATACAGGTGCCACCACGTTTGAATCTGTGAGATTGCATCCAGTGTCATTTTTTTTGCATGCAGCAAAAACTATTATTGAAAGACAACCCAGGAAAAAAAACTTTTTAACCATTTATAAAATTTAGAGTTGCAAATAAAGAGCATAAAATTTACAAATGCGCAGCGTCTTCCCTGCTCTGTTTAAATTTTAACTCTTTATAAATCTGCTCGTTCCTGTCCCATTTAAACTGCATACTGAACAAAGTATAAAAAACTGCTATCCCAAGAACACCGATAATAATCAGCGTAATCAAAGTTGGTGATATATAAATCATATTTTTATACCAGTCATGAAATATAACAGCTACCAGGATAGGAAGCGCAAACAGCAGCCCGTAAGGCGAGCCATATAAAAATTTGGAAACGATTTTTTTATCTTTTTCCCGGTTTTTTTCCCAATAAATTATAAATGATTTTTCATCATCTGTAAGCATGCTGCGAAGTTAATGAGTATAAAATGAAAAAAGATGAGCGAAGCTACAGTAAAGCCATTTTTGTGAATTAAATTAATAAAATGTAGGTTTGCTCTTATTAAAACATCCTCTGTGAAAATTGAGCAAGTACTTGTACATTATTTATTAAAAACCAAACAACTCACCTTACAAGGCATCGGAACATTTCACCTTGACGCGGCGGTACCCGACACCTCAGATTCTGACAAACCGATTGCTATTCCTGACAATGCAATTTCCTTCGACTATAATCCCAGAGTCACTGAAGATGAGGGCCTGGTAGATTTTATAGTGGAACACACACGCAAAATAAAACCGCTGGCAGCTTCTGACCTTGATTCATTTTTATCGCTCGGCAGGCAGTTTCTGAATATTGGCAAACCATTTAATCTTCCTCATATTGGCACGTTGGAAAAGCAAAACTCAGGCTCTTTGATTTTTGTCCCCGGCCACCAGGTTGCCCAAAGGATGGAACCTAACCGGCTAAAACAAGAAGAAGAAACGGATACGGAAGCGCAGCAGGAGCGGCTTTTCGGCGAATACCCCAACGAAAAAAAATCCAGCAACAGCGGCAAAACCATTCTTACTTTTTTAGTCATATTTATTCTGGGATTTGCAGTGTGGGCTGTATGGAAGTATGCTTTTACAAAAAAGCAGGAAGCCCCGCCTATCACTTCAACAGAAGGCATCGTGCCTGTGAAAGATTCAGCATTTAAAGCAGATTCAACAACAATTGCCAATTCACAACCCGTTGCTGCTGCGGCTTCGGATACGGTTCAATTCAATATAGTCGTAAATGAATACCACACTCTTTTCAGCGCTGAAAAAAGATTGAAGCAATTAAAAACCAATAACCGGAACGCGATAATTTACACCAATGATTCTATAACATACAAAGTGGCAGAACCTTTTGCCCTGCCACTTTCAGATACTACAAGAATTCTTGATTCATTGAGAAGATATTATACAAAAGCATTTGTTGAAATTAAATAAGTGCTGATACCATTAAGGTTGCTCAACAGTTTTTTCCTGCGCAAGTTCTGCCTCATCAGGTGTAGATTTCAGATCCCTGTCAATAGAATATAAACTCTCTCCGGATGCTTTATCACCACCAGCGATTTTCAATTTATCAAGCATGTTCATGATTAAAGTTTCTTCTTCAGTTTGTTCCTTCACAAACCATTGCAAAAAGTTCCATGAAGCCCAATCTGCCTCATCAAAACTTTGTTTCACAATTTTATAAATCGATTCCGTATTGTCTACTTCCTGCTGAAAAGTTTTTTGAAAGCAATCATAAATGCTGACCGGTAGCGGCCCCGGATCGGGAATCGCTTCTATCTTTACCGTTCCGCCCCGTTGAAGAATATATTCCAAAAATTTCATCATGTGATTACGCTCTTCATTGGCATGCCTGAATAAAAAATTGGCTATGCCTTCATAGCCCTGGGCGTCGGCCCAGCTTGCATAAGCTAAATAAATTTGAGATGCATGAGCCTCTTTAGTCATCTGGGAATTAAGAGCTTTGCAAATTGTTTCGCTCAATCTGTTTGTGTCCATCTTTTTATATTGATTTATAATTTATAATTAAAACAAAAAAAATTTCCGCAAAAAATAGTCCAGATTCAGGAAAGAAAAATACAGAAAAAGAAAAAAGAGTCAGCTACAGCTAACCAACAGAAAAGAAAATGAAATCAGCGAAAGTTTAAAGATTTATGGATACCAGGAAAAGAATGCCTAAAATTTCGAAAAGAGTTACCAGTAAAGCGCCTCTCAGGGCCATTCTTTCTTCGCTTGTTTCTTTCATCTTTGTATCGTTTAGATTTTAATAATGAAGCACAAAAGTAAAGTGAAAAAAATTAAAAAAAGAAGGCTATTGATTTTTCTTTTTAAAAATCCGGGTGATGTAATCTCCGGCTTTGTTTACTACCTGCAAATTTTCGGATAATGTATCGAGTAAAGAACTGTCATGGTGTAGCTTATCTTCGTCTGATATATCAGATTCTTTTTGTTTGGGATAGATGATGATAAAACTGTTATGCACAAAATACCTTGATAAATAATAAGGCAATTTTTCCTGTTTATCATCATACGAAATATGTCCTTTTCGGGAGGAAACAATCACGAATAAATCGTTCGGTTTTAATTCTCGGCTAAGGATCAAGAAATCTTCCCAATTGGTAAAAACATTATAAGTACTAGGCACAGGATTCGGCGAATTAAGCATGTATTCTTTCAACTGCTCAAGCGTAGCTTCGCTGGCAAAAAACTGGAAAGACAGCCCGCCTGTTTTGGCAATCGTCATCAACCTTGAAAACCAATGTAAAAAACCGGGTTCTTTTTCCGCCTCAGGTGGAATGACAACTAAGATGCGGTTCAGCGTATTGAAAGGTTGAAGGCTTTTGTAAATAAAAATAGTTTCGTTGCTTTTGCTTAAAATATTTTCAGCAATGGTACCTAAAAAATTTTTTTGGTTGGCATCTTTATGTAACCCTATGATGACGTCAGTTATGTTTTGTTCCTTTATCGTATAAATGATAGCGTTGCTGATATTCATATCATATCTCATCAGGGGGATAATTGTATTTTCTGTTGCTGCAGCCTGGTTAATTGCTTTCTCCATCATTTTTTTTCCGCTTACCTGAGAGGTATCGTTATTTTCATCATCGCTTATAATAGTAAGTGCATATACAGGTACATTATTTTTCGCAGGTTTCATCATTAAGCCTATGTCTACCATTTCGGTTACCGTATCAGGATAAGCCAGTGTTATCAATATTTTTTCACCTGAATCAACCTGAATTTCGCTCTCTTTCTCCTCTTCCAATGCAAGATTCGCGGAGGCTTTTTCAACCACGAACGAGCTGATGGCACAACTAATAAGGATAAGTAAGATGGTGCCATTTAAAATATCTTCATCCAATAACCTGATAGGTTCTCCGCCGGGTGTTTCGCCAATTATTATATTATAGCCAACTAATATAATCGCTAGCGTAGCGGCAGCATGAGAAGTGCTCAATCCAAAAATCATTTTGCCCTCATCTGGCAAAAGCTTGAAAGCTTTTTGGGTAAACCATGCCGCTAAAAATTTGGTGGCTATTGCAACGGTAACTATCACGCCGGCTACCCTTAACGCGCCCCAGCCATGAAACAAGACATTGAAATTAACCAGCATTCCTACACCGATAAGAAAAAAGGGAATGAATAAAGCATTTCCTACAAATCCAATCCTGTTCATTAGCGGCGAAGAGTGAGGTATGAAATTATTTAATACAAGCCCCGCGAAAAATGCCCCTATGATAGCTTCTATCCCTGCGGCTTCAGCAAGAAATGACGCAAGAAAAACAATAGCCAGCACAAAAATGTATTGCGAAACACTATCATCATAACGTTTAAAAAACCATCTTATAATTATCGGAAAAATAAAAAAAACAATCCCTACGAAAACAATCGTAGATACTCCGAGCGTTATCCAAAACGTGGAAGTCACGTCGCTTTTGGTCATTCCTGAAATGACAGCCAAAATCAATAAAGCGAGAATATCAGTAATCATGGTGCCGCCTACTGCCAGAGCCACAGCACGGTTGCGCGATACCCCATATTTGCCGGTAATAGGATACGAAACTAAAGTGTGTGTAGAAAACATACTTGCCAGCAATATCGACGAAAGCCAATTGTATTGCAATATATAGTAACTGGCCAGTGTTCCGAAAACAAGAGGAAGGATAAAAGTGATTAATCCAAACACAACAATTTTTTTCCTGTTTTTCTTAAACTCGGTGATATCAATTTCAAGGCCGGCCAAAAACATAATGTATAAAAGACCCACCGTACCAAACAATACAATGCTGCTGTCGCGTTTCAATAAATTTAATGCATAAGGCCCCACCAACACGCCGGCAAGTATAAGCCCGATAATGTGGGGCACTTTTATTTTACTTAATAAAATAGGAGCAAAAAGTATAATAAAAAGCACCAGTGAAAATATAATCACCGGGTTGGTAAGAGGTAAAGAAAAATCTAAGTCTGCTAATAATATCATAAGGTAGATTATAACTATCAAAAGAGAGCATTATTGCTTTTTTAATCTAAGCGCGTACAAAATACGGCAACCATTTTCCTGTATGATTTCCCGTTCGCCAGTCATTTCTTTATCACTTGCTTTTTGCAAACGAACTGTGATTTTTGCTGATGTTTCTGATGTATCCTGGTTCACTGTAAGCCTTAAAGAATTTCCTATATAATTGCCGGTGTAAATTCGTACAAGCCTTTTATTACTGAAAGCCTTAACGATTACCATATCATCCTGGAATAAAAAATCCCATTGTTCATTTTTAATATCCCCTACTGCTGAACCGGCACAGTTCGTTTCAGAGGCCTGCATTTCCACGGTCCACTTGCCGGGCAATTTCTGGTGTTCAAGAAATAAACTGTCATTAATAACCTTTTGGGTGCTGTCTACTGATTGTTCACGGAGATTCAATTGCTCCTCCTTTAGGTCAATCGATTGTTCACGCAGGTTCAGTTGTTGTTCTCTTTGATTTAATTCGTTCATTTTTTTGTTTAATTCAATTTCTCTTTGCCTCAGGCCGCAACCTCCGAGAAAAACCAATAGTGCCATAAAAAAAATCCATTTCATAATTCAAACAATTTGATACATTCAAGATAGAAAAAAATATGCAAAGAATTGGCCTTTATCCAGCCAAGACATAGAATAAAAAAAAGACTGAGAGCTAATCAGATGCATCCAAAAATACCAGAATAAAAAAATATACTATTTCTTCTTTTACTGATAAACGGGCTTATTGAAGTGCCATGGTTTGCTTAGGAAAATAATCGTTTAATACTCTTTCAATCTCATCGTCAATAGTGGAAGGGCATTTATAAAATCCCAGAAGCTTTCGGATAACCTGTTCTACCAAAGCATCGGGGCAACTGGCGCCGCTGGTAATTAAAATTTTCGCCGGCTTTTTTTCGGGCAGATAGCTTAATGTGGTTACTTCTTCTTTACGGTCTATTTTGTAATGGTTAATTTGCCTTGAAGACACAATATCGTCTGCCGACCGGATAAAATAAGTGGGTAATTTTTTTTCACATAATTCCACAAGATGCGAAGTATTAGAGCTGTTGTAGCCGCCCACTACTATGGCAAAATGTGCAGGAGTATCCAGTAAAGCATAGACAGCACCCTGATTGTCATTGGTAGCATAGCATAATGTATCTCTCGTGTCGGCAAAGTGATTCTCCACAGTTTCTTTAGTTAACCGGTATTTTACTATCATCACTTCGCGAAGGTATTCGGCAATAGTTTGCGTATCGCTTGCGAGCATAGTGGTTTGATTTACGACGCCAATTCTTTTCAAATCTTCTTCCACATTAAAGCCGGGGGAATACTGCCCTTCAAATTCTTTATAAAAATTATCCAATTCTTTTCTTCCCAAAATATAATCTGCAAGCCGGATGGCCTCCTTCATGTCTTTTATCACCACGGTGGGCGCGTTAACTGCACTGTGACTGAAGGTAGCCCGTGTTTCTTCATGACGGGGCTTTCCATGCACCACCACGGTATAATTTTGTTTGGCAATTGCTTCAGCTTTATTCCAGACTTTGCGTACGAAGGGACAGGTAGTATTGTATTTTTCTATTTCAACGCCTGAAGCCAAAAGTTTCTGTTCTATCTCCAAAGTAGTACCAAATGCAGGAACAATAACGATATCCTCCGGTTGAAGGTTTTCAAAGGGAATCAGTACGTTGCCTTTTGTATCCATTAAAAACTGAACACCCCTGCTTTTCAAATCTTCATTTACCTGTGGATTATGAATCATTTCGCTGAGAAGATAGATTCTTTTTCCTCGATTCTCTTCTATAATCCTGAAAGAAATATCAATAGCGTTTTCTACCCCGTAACAAAATCCAAAATGGCGCGCCATATAAATGTGCAGGTTTCCAAAATCAACCAGCGTGGGTGAAAAGTCTTTTTTTAATTTATCATCAGCTTTGCGGTTGTTCTTTATAGCAGTAATTAGGGGGCTTCTATAAAAAACAGGAACATCAAATTTTTTCATATCGTACTTCTTTCAATCGCGAAGTTACAAAGGACAAGCCATGGAAAAATAGCATGAAAATATTTATGATTAATTTTAGCGCTTTATGAAAATTGAGTATGCCAGATAAAAAGTCAAAAAATTTCCATCCCGGGTGGAGCTATTCTGCCAATATTTATGAAGTGAATGTACGACAATATACGCCTGAAGGAACTTTCACCGCCTTTGCCAAACACTTACCGCGTTTGAGAGATATGGGCGTAAAGGTTTTATGGTTTATGCCAATATTGCCCATCAGCAAAGCAGGCAGGTTGGGCACACTCGGCAGCTATTATGCTGCCAGCGATTTTGAAGAAATCAATCCTGAGTTCGGAACCAAAGACGATTTTATCAATCTTGTAAAAGAGGCGCACGATATGGGTTTCAAAGTGATAATGGATTTTGTGGCTAACCATGTAGGCAACGACCATGTTTGGATTGACAAGCATCCGGAGTTTTTTGTAAGGCACGAAGGCGGCGACTTCCTGCATCCACACGGCTGGTCTGACGTTTCTCAATTAAATTATGAAGAGCCCGAAGTCTGGAAAAAAATGACTGCAGTCCTTAAATCATGGATTAAAGAATATGATATAGATGGTTTTCGCTGCGACATGGCTCACCTGGTACCTTTGGACTTTTGGAAATATGCTAAAAAGAAAGTATCCAAATATAAAGACGATCTGTTTTGGTTAGGCGAGTGCCAGGAACCTGAATATCATGCGGTATTTGATGCCACTTATACATGGAAATGGATGCATGCTTCCGAGCAATTTTACAATGGAAAGATGAGCCTGCAAAGCCTGCTCACTGTATTATATAAATCGGTAACAGAGTTTCCCTGCACCTCCATGCGTGTTTATTTCACCTCTAACCACGATGAAAATAGCTGGAACGGAACCGAATATGA
Source organism: Hanamia caeni (assembly GCF_003721595.1). Taxonomy (GTDB): domain Bacteria; phylum Bacteroidota; class Bacteroidia; order Chitinophagales; family Chitinophagaceae; genus Ginsengibacter; species Ginsengibacter caeni. The sequence goes on along the minus strand of NZ_RJJR01000007.1, from coordinate 115,802 downwards.
AAAGTATGGGGATGCAGTAAAGCTGATGGCCGTGTTTTCGTGTACATGGGACGGCATCCCGCTGCTGTATTCCGGCCAGGAATTGCCCAACAAAAAACGACTGAAATTTTTTGATAAGGATAAGATTGAATGGAACGGTCATATTGAGCTCCATAATTTTTACAAAGTTTTGCTCACGCTAAAATCAACTAATAAAGCACTGCGAAGTGGCGACCCGGATGTGCTCACCAAAATTATATCCCATCCCGAAGACGAGCATGTGTTTGCATATTTACGGAAATACAAATCGAGCCAGGTTTTTGTGATTTTGAATTGCAGCGAACAAGGCTTGAACTTCGAAGTAAAAAATGTGAAAGGCCTTTTTAGAAATCTTCTCTGGAACGATGATGTAGATTTTGAGCAAAAAAGCCTTGTTTGGCTTAATCCATGGGATGCCCTGGTATTTGAAAAATTAAATGCGGTCTGAATCGTTCAGTGAATATCTTTCCAGCTTCCACCTTTTTGACTGTCAATTCCATTTTCTTTCAATAATTCAAACGCTTTCACGTGCCGTGTGCCGCCACCACAAACCAATACGGGTGGCTGCGTCATTTTTTTTACCTCCTCCAGCCTGCCAGGTATTTCGTCTAAAGGAATATTAATGCTGCTACCGGCATGGCCTTTAGCAAATTCAGCCGGGCGTCTTACATCAATTACCACTCTTTTTGAAAGTCTCTTTTTTGATTTCATCGTCTGGGTTGGTTATGAACAATTTAAAATGGAATTCATTTTCTTTGTAATTCAATATTATTTTTTTTCGTTAAAATTAAACTTTACCATCCGCGTTATAGCATTTAACATAAAAAAAACTATATTTGCAGAATTATTCTCCTACTTAGCAGACTGGATCCTCTTTACCACAAAGCTCATCAAGTCATAGGTTGTTGAGCGTACATGAAAACAAGCTTTCAGAAATCAATTTCAGAAAAGTTATCAGTTTAATATTAAAACAATAAAGTTGTTATTTAAAGAATTACATTTAATTGCGCCCATTTTGAAGGCGCTTGAAACGGAAGGGTATACCAATCCGACACCTATACAGGAACAATCCATACCCCATATTCTTCGCGGAAAAGATTTATTAGGATGTGCCCAAACAGGCACCGGCAAGACAGCAGCCTTCGCCATTCCCATTTTACAAAACCTGTATTTGCAGCAAAAAGAAAATGGCAATCACGATCAGATTCAGACGCTCATACTAACGCCTACGCGCGAATTGGCCATACAGATTGATGAAAGTTTTGAGGCCTATGGAAAGCATACCGGAATACGGCATGCTGTTATTTATGGAGGCGTTTCGCAGTTTCACCAAACCACCCGCCTTAAACGTGGCGTAGATGTGCTAATAGCCACACCAGGCAGATTATTGGATCTCATCGCGCAAAAATTTATTTCCCTTAAAAGCATTAAAATGTTTGTGCTGGATGAGGCAGACAGGATGCTTGACATGGGCTTTATCCATGATGTAAGGAAAATTATTTCTATTCTGCCAGAACAAAGACAAACCCTGTTTTTTTCTGCTACGATGCCACCCGAAATCACGAGGCTATCGGCCACCATATTAACCAGCCCTGTAAAAGTGGAAGTTACTCCTGTTTCATCCACAGCCGAAAATGTGGATCAAAAGATTTTTCTTGTTGAAAAAAATGACAAACGGGAACTCCTCATCCATCTTTTAAAAAACAATACCATTCAGAACGCGCTGGTTTTTACACGCACTAAATTCGGTGCTGATAAAATAGCACGCGCGCTTCATAAGGCCAATATTAAAAGTGATGCCATTCATGGCAATAAAACTCAAAATGCAAGGCAGCGTGCGCTAAATAATTTTAAAGATGGCAAAATCAGGGTACTTGTTGCCACCGACATAGCCGCAAGAGGAATAGATGTCGATGACTTGAGCCATGTTATTAATTTTGAATTGCCTAATATTCCCGAAACTTATGTTCACAGGATTGGTCGCACGGGCAGAGCCGGTAATTCAGGATGTGCACTTTCATTTTGTGACATTGAAGAAAGAGCCTATCTGCGCGACATTCACAAGCTCATTGAAAAGACTATACCCATCGTAGAAGATCACCCTTATGCCAGTAAATTACAATTTATTCAAACGCCTACTGTAGCCAGCACCATCATCAATCGTAAGCCGGCAAGCCACCAGGGCTTCAGAAGAACAAGAACCTGGAAGCAGGGCCGATAAAACATTTTCCGGTTATAGAAAAGTAAAAGCACAAATGAGTTACTTTTTTATTTTCGGCTAAATTCGTTTTATGAAGATATTCCGCAGTTGTTTTTGGGGATTGTCTCTACCAGTATTTTTCTTATTGATTTCGTGTAATAATAATTCACACAATGGAGTAAATGAAACAAGAAATCAAATTAAAAAGAAAGGAGAAAATCCTTCAGGAAAATATGTGGGAATAACTCCTTGTGCTGATTGTCCGGGTATTAAAACCACAATTTATTTTAAAGACGATTCCATTTTTATCGAAAACCTTGAGTACCTGGACAGGGAAGCATCTTTCTCTGATACCGGAGTTTGGAAAATTGACCATAAAATAATCACGGTTTCTTTTCCTTCTCACCAATCCTATTTTAAAATAATTTCAGACTCATCAATAGCCATATTGGATGCCGAAAGACATCCAATAAAGGGCACATTGGCTGAAAAATTCATTTTAAAGAAACACGAATGAATGACTTAAACTTTTAATTTTCCTTCTACACCCACGTTGTTTTGATTACCTGTAACCGCAGAAGCCGCCATTTTAAACCAGGTGATCATTTTGCCATTGATAGTATCCCAATAGTGGGCAGCTTCAGGTTTAATCTTTACCAAACTGAGATTAGGATCATCTTTTCCTTGCGGGAAATAAGCCTTGACGATAGGATTCCACAATTCATCTTTTTTCGCTTGATCCTGGACAATTGTGGCTTTGCCGGTAATTGTAAGAAAATGGACATCAGAATTTTTTGAATAAATTAATTGGACTGTATCATTATCTTTTATCTCGTCATTTTTATCACTTGATTTAGCGGAAAAAAACCAAAGATTTCCTTCTTCATCTACCTCTAATGTTGACATCGGCCTTGTTCTAAAAGGCATATCTGTTACGCTGGTGCAAAACATGCAAAACTTTATATCGTCTACAAAATCCTTAATTTTCTTTACGGCATCTTCGTTGTAGAGATTCTTTACGTTGCTCATAGTTTGTAAGGTTTAGATTATTGATAATTGAATTTTTTAATGTTCTTATAAAGCAATAAAATTTGTGCCAAAAGGAAATGCACACCCGACAGGTAAAATACGAATTGCAAATATTTACCGGTTTACTGTAGCGAAGTCTAGAATAATGTTCGCGTAAGCCTGCCGATCATCAAGCCCTGGTGATATAGCTGCATTACATATTTCCCTTTTTGAAGATTAGGAACGTCTATGGAAAAAGATACACGCAAGCCATTATCTTTTTTATTATCAAAATGAATAACTGCGGAATACAATTTTTTCCCGCTTTCGCTGATAAAAGTTTTTTTCTGGGAGCCGGAAGCTTGTAAAACTCTTCCGTTTGGCTGAATTACAACTACGTATATAGAATTGTTAGTATTATAAGGCATAATATTCACCTCGAAAGAACCGGTTAATCTTTCCGCATCTGTAGCCACATTGGTAACCGACTGCTTTTTGTCAGCATCATAAGCTGTAAACCTCAAATGAGAAACCAAAACGGGTAATTTATTTGTTGAATGCTCAATTTTCTTTGATACTGATGGCGCGCCTGGCTCACTTTTCATCGCGTCTTTTTTGTTCAGCAATTCGGTTACTAAATTCTTTAATCTCTCATTCTCTTGAATTATTGTGTCGTTTTTATTCTTCAATTCTTCTGCATCTTTTTGTAATTCTAATATTTGCTGGCTGGCCTGCGACGTTCCTTTTTCTGAACGTTTTTTTCTTAAAATTTCTTCGATTTCACTTCTTAAGGTTCGATATTCTAAAATTTTTGCAATCAAAATTGAATCGCCTGGAGTATCTGTTTCGAAATCAGAATTATCAGACAGCGAATATTCGTTTAAAGAGCTGATATCATATTTAAGCGAATCATTAACTGCATTTTTATGAGGCGCCGCTTTTATTTCACGCCTTACCACTGGCGGATCATTTTTATCTGAATAATAAAAATAAAAACCCCACATAGAAACCAGAACAAAAGAAACGGTAATAATTATCAGTACAAGAATTAGCAGGAAAAAATATTTGCGATCCCTCATTGTAATCAAAACGAAATATAAGCAACAAATCTATTCCTTTTACATATTGCTTCAGTTTAAAAAGAATAATAAGAAATGAAATAATTCTAATTAACAGGTAAGAAGATGGAAAAATGCATTTTATTCAGAAAGCACTGAAAATATCGTGAAAACACTTTCCTCAAACATTTTTAATATTGCCATTTTACCCTATTTTTGCAGCCCTAAAAAATAAGTAATTTACTTTATGGATAATCTTATTTATGTAATACCTGCAATGGGAATTGTCGGTTTGATTTATACCTTTTTGAAATTCGCCTGGGTGGAGAAGCAGGACGCAGGAAATGAAAGAATGAAAGAAATAAGCACCTATATAGCTGACGGCGCTATGGCTTTCTTAAAATCGGAATGGAAAATCCTCTCATATTTTGTTATAATTGCTGCCATTCTGCTGGGTATTATGGGATATAGTAGTGCCAACAGCCACTGGAGTATCGCCGTGTCATTTATTTGTGGTGGTTTTTTCAGCGCACTGGCGGGTTTTATCGGCATGAAGGTAGCTACCAAAGCTAATGTAAGAACAACTCAAGCGGCACGAAGCAGTCTTTCAAAAGCTTTAAAAGTGTCCTTTACAGGAGGAAGTGTAATGGGTATGGGCGTTACCGGCTTGGCCGTTTTAGGTCTTGGCGGTTTATTTATTATTTTAAAGTTCATTTTTGCTCCACATGCCGCTGCCAATAGTTTTGAAATGGAGAAAACTATTGAAATCCTTACCGGATTTAGCCTTGGTGCGGAAAGTATTGCAATGTTTGCCCGTGTAGGAGGAGGAATTTATACTAAAGCCGCAGACGTGGGCGCTGATCTTGTGGGTAAAGTAGAGGCTGGCATTCCGGAAGATGATCCGAGGAATCCTGCTACCATCGCAGATAACGTAGGCGATAATGTCGGAGATGTTGCCGGCATGGGTGCCGATCTTTTCGGATCTTATGTGGCTACTATTTTGGCTACCATGGTATTGGGAAGGGAAACTATTTCTACCGATGCTTTTGGTGGCATGTCCCCTATTTTATTACCCATGTTATTAGCTTCCATGGGAATTATATTTTCTATCCTTGGAACATTTTTCGTAAAAATTTCCGATAAAGCCGGGCTCTATACCTCAGTTGTACAAAAGGCGCTAAACCTCGGAAACTGGGGAACAATAATTATAACAGCAATTGCTTCTTATTTTCTTGTCATGTGGCTCATGCCGGATACGATGGTTTTGAGGAATTATGAATTTACAAAATACGGCGTTTTTGGCGCTATCATAGTTGGTTTAATTGTAGGTACGCTTATCAGTTTTATAACCGAGTTTTACACGGCCATGGGCAAAAGGCCGGTATTGACAATCGTTCGTCAATCTTCTACAGGCCACGCCACCAATATCATTGGCGGTATTGCAGTGGGAATGGAAAGCACTCTATTTCCAATTCTTGTTTTAGCCGCAGGAATTTATACCTCTTATTATTGTGCAGGTTTATATGGCGTTGCCATTGCCTCAGCAGGTATGATGGCTACCACTGCCATGCAGCTTGCCATTGATGCTTTTGGGCCCATCGCAGACAATGCCGGCGGAATTGCTGAAATGTGTGAGCTACCTAAAGAAGTACGTGAAAAAACAGATATTCTTGATGCCGTAGGAAATACGACTGCTGCTACCGGAAAGGGATTTGCTATCGCATCTGCGGCTTTAACCTCACTTGCCTTATTCGCGGCGTTTGTTGGAATTGCAAAAATTGATGGCATTGATATTTATCGCGCTGATGTGTTGGCTGGATTGTTTGTCGGTGCAATGATTCCGTTTATTTTCTCTTCCCTTGCTATCCGTGCGGTGGGTGAAGCAGCCATGGCAATGGTAGAAGAAGTGCGCAGGCAATTCCGTACTATCCCTGGAATCATGGAAGGAAAAGGCAAACCCGAATATGATAAATGTGTAGCGATTTCGACCAACGCTTCTATCAGAAAAATGATGTTGCCAGGTGCGATTGCTTTGCTTTCTCCGGTAATTATTGGATTTATCTTTGGCCCTGAAGTTTTAGGAGGATTTTTAGCCGGCGCAACAGTAAGCGGCGTATTGATGGGAATATTTCAAAATAACGCCGGTGGCGCGTGGGACAATGCAAAAAAATCTTTTGAAAAGGGTGCACTGATAAATAATGAAACACATTACAAAGGCTCTGAGCCTCATAAGGCTTCTGTTACGGGAGATACAGTTGGAGATCCTTTTAAAGATACTTCCGGCCCAAGCATGAATATTCTTATTAAGCTTATGAGTATCGTATCACTTGTGATCGCCCCTACTCTTGCAAACAATTTTCAGGATAAAATAAATATGGAAAGAGAACAAAAGATTCAGACACTCAATAATATGAACAAGGTTTCTGCCATGGAAGAGGTACATAAAAAAGATCAATGGACGCTCGTTGCTGCAGACACAAAAGGGCCTGGGCCAGATGCAGCAGAAGTTCAGAAATTTATTGATGTTTTGGAAGACGATAATCTCATTCAAAAAAATTCTTTCTCAGTCTCAGTAGCGAAGGGCGAGCTTTATATAGATGGCACAAAAGAGCCTTCATCCATACAGGAAAAATATAAAGAGGACATTGAAAAAACCGGCGATTTTGTAGCCAAAGAGTCTACGACGATTCATTAAATCTGAAATACAGACCTTATAAAAAATGGAAGAACGATGTGTTCTTCTTTTTTTATTTCACATACCAAAGTCAATAAAAAGAAACCGCGTTATGCGTCTTTTGAAATCAATGAGATTTAACTTTTTTAATTCAATTTCATGATTCATTTTCAGGGCTGTCATCAATGATGTATTTTTGCGCCGGTTTTAAAAAAATTTTAAACAATGCAACTTTCTTCAAACCTTTCAAGATTCAGCGAATCAGAAACTATTAAAATGTCGGCTTTGGCACGGGAATTAAAAGCCAATGGAATCAATGTAATTAATCTTAGTCTTGGCGAACCCGACTTCAATACGCCAAATCATATCAAAGAAGCCGCTAAAAAAGCCATTGATGAAAACTACAGCCATTATACACCGGTGTCAGGCTATGCGGAATTAAAAGAAGCTGTTTGTAAAAAACTAAAAAGGGACAATGGCCTTGATTACAAACCAAATCAAATAGTAGTGAGCACCGGTGCAAAGCAATGTATTGCAAATACGATGATGAGCATTTTGGACGATGATGATGAAATTATTATCCCAACTCCTTATTGGGTTTCCTATTCAGAAATAGCAAAGCTGTGCCGCGCGAAAATTGTATTCATTAATTCAACACCCGAAAACGATTGGAAAATAACGCCGGACCAGCTTGAAAAAGCCATTACTCCCAAGTCCAAATTATTTATTTATTCATCTCCTTGCAATCCGACCGGCTCTGTTTATTCAAAAGAGGAATTGAAAGGCCTGGCCCAGGTTTTCGAAAAATACCCGGACATTTTTATTATCAGTGATGAAATATATGAATACATTAATTATTCCCATACTGAAGGGCAATATGAAAGTATCGGCCAATTTCCGAATTTAAAAGATAGAGTTATACTTATTAATGGATTAAGTAAAGGTTTTGCTATGACAGGTTGGAGATTGGGATATACGGCATCGTCGGTGGAAGTGGCGAAAGCTAATGAAAAAATCCAGGGGCAATTTACAAGCGGCACCAATTCTATCACCCAACGTGCTGCAATTACAGCCCTGGAAGCTCCGTTAAATGCGTCACTTGAAATGGTAAAACAATTTACACGACGTAAACAACGCGTAATTGAATTGTTACAAGAAATGCCAAATGTGAAATGCACAGATCCCCAGGGTGCATTCTATGTTTTCCCGGATATCAGCTATTATCTTGGGAAAAGCTATGAAGGTGAAATTATAAGTAATGCAGGGGATTTATGTATGTATCTTCTGAACCATGCGCATGTTTCCACCGTTTCCGGTGACGCCTTTGGCCAGCCAGGATACATCAGGATATCTTTTGCCAATAGTATGGAAAATATTGAAGAAGGATTCAAAAGAATTAAACAGGGGTTAGAAAAACTTACCTGATAATTTATATTAAAAAATCAGAAATGAAAAAGATTTTGATAGCTGTTATTATTATTCTTGCTGGATTAGCGGTATGGTTTTTATTTTTTAATAATGGAAGTAAAACCGGTACTTCAAAATCTGCTACCAGTGCATCAAAAAAGCATTCATCCGAATTTGACCAGCAGATTTCAACATTTATCAATTCTTATATGGCGATGAAAAATGCATTTGTTGAGGCAGATACTGCGGATATAAAGAAGCAAACTGCTGATTTTATAGATATAGCAGATAGTCTGAATTTGGGTGCTCTTCAGCAAAAAGATTCTTCAATATTTATAGCAGTTCAACAAAACCTGAGTGATATAAAAGCCAATGCCAAACCGATTCTGGAGGAAAGCGACATCACGGAGATGCGTCATGATTTTAGCATGGTGTCTGAAAATTTATATCCGTTTTTAAAAACTATCGGCTATGAAGGAGATAAATTATATTGGCAAAATTGTCCCATGGCTTTTGGGGACGATAAACCAGCTAACTGGTTAAGCAATACTTCAGAAATTAATAATCCATATTTAGGCAAAAAAGATCCAACCTATAAGTCAGGCATGCTGCATTGCGGAGAAAATATGGATTCCTTGTACTTGAAATAATAGCTGCATTCAATTTAATGCGTTGATGACTTAATATTCAGGGACTATTACCAATACTCGTTTGAAGATTTAAATTGAAAGTGAAAGTGGTCTGTCTGTTAGACGCTTCAAAGAAATAGCTTGCAAAACAAAATCTTCAGTTATTCTTTCGTTTACTGGAACTAATGAAGGGATACTAATTTTGTTTGATAACATTCATTTGTGAGTTGATTTTGAGATAGCTCATCAAAATAAAAAATCTTCAATTATTTTTTCGTTTGCTGTTAGAATAAATGATACCAACCTGGGTAGCATAATATTCATTTGTGAGTCGATTTCTCCATTTAAAAATATAGGCCGGGCTGATCGCCTGGCCTATTTATTTAATTTAAGCTATTTAATTTAGTTCAACAGCTTACTGATTTATTTGTTCAAATTCGGGTTATTTAATTCCTCAGCTTGTGGAATAAGGAACGTTAATTTGGGATCGTTGTACTGGAACGAATCGCCATCAAAAAATAAATGATTCGGCCCCCTTGTGATAGTTGCCTTATCTCTTTTCATAATAAGATAGGATTTCCCCTCACCCCACAATTCGATGCGGGTCTGTAGATTAATTTCATCTTTTAGTTGTTGACCGGATAGCTTATCGATATATGACACGTCAGTAATTCTATCTGAGAGGTAAGAAGAAAGTGCCTGCCTGGCCACATCATCATGTCCCAAATAAGCCTCAGCTTCTGCATACATTAAATAAAATTCATCAGCCCTCATATATAAATAGTCTGTAATAACCTGGCGTTGCCCTCCGGGAATACGTCCCGGATCATAGAACTTATTGATGGGCATATAATCGAAGTCACCCGATACATATCCATCATCAGCATAATCTGCTTCCGCGCCACCATTTGGAGGATCGAACTGTCCTTTTCTGATATCATCAGTCCGGATTTTACCGTACAATCCTTCATCTATCGTTTTGGGATCTCCTGCCCAGGCATAGCTATAAGTAAATAAATCTACCTGTCCCCACCATGAAACAAGATCAAGGCCTTGTGCGAGGGTCAAATCAACACCCCACATCCAGCTTGGTGTAGCCACGTTGTTAAATCCCGCCTCATTCAGGTTTGTGCCATTATAGACAAGCTCAACAGGCGTTGTTTTTGGATAAGCATTTTTAATGTCTTCGCAAAGAGTAGCCACTTCAGTCCAATCTTCCTGTGTGCCTCTTGCTGCCAATACATAAGCTAACAAACCTTTTGCAACGTTTTGATCAATCTGGTCTTTGCTGGTTCTTTGAAATCCATCTAAATAAGTAATAGCAGTCTGCAGATCAGAAATCATTAAATCCCAAACTTCTTTTGCGGTACTTTTTGGTTGATTTGCTTTTTCTTTATCTGAGGTTGTATAAATAGGTAAAATTTTGGCACTTCCATCTCCATAATCCTTAGCATACAATTGAGACAAATAAAAATAGCCGTAAGCACGCATCGCTTTGGCCTGCCCCATCGTTTGCTTAAGAGGTACTGTTTCAGGAACCGCATCCGTACCACCCAAAATATCTATTATTGTATTAGCCCCAAAAACCTGCCTATAATAATACCTCCATGGAATATAATCGGGATTCGTAGTGAAATCAACAGTAGCCGTAAGCCGTGCTATTGAAGCGTACCAATTATAATTTAATGCGCCCAATACCATATCTGATGACAGCATATCTGAATAAATATCAATTCCTTTTTGACCAAAATCATCATGGCCATCTGTTCCTCCAACACCTGTTGTATACATTGTGGAGTACAAGCCGGAAATACTTCCGTTCAACAATTTTGGGTCCTGCTCTAATGCTCCCTTTAATTGCTCCGGTGTAACAAAAGCGGTTGGCTCTGTTTTAAGAAAATCCTTTTTACAACCTGAAACGATTTCCGCACCTATAATTAAGAACGGTACTATATATTTTAATTTCATATTATTTTTTTTGAAATTTAGAATTTAGCATTGAGTCCGACAGAGATTGTTGACAATGGAGAATAACGGTACATGTCGGAAGCACCGCTTTCCGCTGTTGAAGGATTGAATCCATTTCTCGCAGAGTGTAACCATAGATTATCGCCGGATACGAAAACATTTATTTGCTTTGCAACATTTTGATTTTGCAAAAGTTTTTGCGGTATTGCATAGCTAAGACGAATATTATTTAATACCATGTAGTTTGCCTCTGTAATAAATCGTGATGACAATGAACTCACATTTGCATCCGCATTATTGGAAATCCTTGGAACATCAGTTTTATCTCCTGCTTTTTGCCATCTTTTTCTAATATCTGTGCTCCAGTTGTTACCTCCCACAAGGCCATTATTCATTAAAGTAGCATAGGCATAGTCATAAGAGTACCCGCCAACACTATACAACATCTGTACGCTTAAGTTTAATCCTTTGAAGCCGGTATTCAGATTGAAAGCGCCTCTGATTTTTGGAATTGCTGATTTTCCGATATAGTATTGAGTAGCCTCTGAATAAACTTTTGTTATCCCCTGCAATAACGTTCCTTTTTTCTCAGGGTTTGATCCATAATAAGCGTTGAGATCTGAAACACCTTCCCCGGCATCATATGCTTTATTATTATTGTCATCGTGATAATATACTGTCCAGGTACTTGTTCCATCAGTAGGGTCAACTCCAACGAAATTCCGGATATAAAAGTCATAAATTGAATGTCCCTTTGACCAACCATAGGGCGATTGATTATCAACAATTTTTGGCTTACCGGTTGAAGGGTCGATGGGCATAGTTGTAATTTCATTTGAAAAATGCTCTCCGTTAACACCTAAATCCAGGAAAAAGTTCGCTTTTTTAATGAGGTGGGCGGTAAGGTCAAATTCAATACCCTGGTTTCTTAACTGGCCATCATTTACTGTTATCAGGGCATATCCGTTGGAAGGCCCGATTCTCCGTTCAAAAATTAAATTATCGGTATTTTTAACGTAGTAATCAACAGACCCAGTCAGATAATTACCAAGCCTGAACTCCACGCCTGCCTGCGCCATTTTTGATGTTTCCCATGTAAGATTAGGATTTCCCGGTACAGGAACTCCAAAGGAAGGATTGTCATTCAAATTACCAATATCTATATGGTCATAACCAGGATAATATCCTAATCCACTCTGGTCGCCTATCACACCATAGCTCGCCTTTAATTTAAGATAATCCACCACATTCTGATTCTGCATAAAATTCATCCTTGTCAATTCCCAACCCAGGCCCACGGCTCCAAATGTTCCCCATGCATTACCTGCGATAAAGCGGGATGAGCCATCTCTTCTTACAGTAGCAGACAAATAATAGGTGTTATTATAATCATAATTTAGCTGTGCAAAATAACTTTCCAGCGTATTTGTGTTGGCATAAGAAGAAGATGTTGGATTTTTTACGATAGCATTATCCAGTTCCAAACTATTATTACTTACTAAATTATATCCAGACGCGCTCGACTCAGTCAATTTGAAATTTGTAGCCTCGTGCGCAGCCAATACTTCTACATTGTGTTCATTAAAACGATGAGCATATCTCAGCATATTCAGAAGGTTTAAATTAAGCAGCTCATCTTTTTGCTGAAAGATGCTTCCATTCTGACCGGCAGCAGATCCGTAAAATTTATTTGTCAGTTCCCAATAATCCTGGTTATAATATTGTACGCCCAGCCGGTTTTGCAAAGACAAATCTTTTGTAAAATTGATGGTTATTGAAGTATTGCCAGACAATTCATTTATTTTGGTAAGTAATGTGTTATAATGGGCGTCAGCAATCGCATTGGTTAAAGAACCAAACTTTCTTCCTGTATTTCCATAATCATATTGATAACCGCCAAAAATCGGGTCAGGGACTTTATTGCCATCTGCATCTCTTTTAAATAGTGGATAAATCGGTGGAATGTTATCTACAAACCAGAAAACACTATTGGAATTGCTTTCCTGGCCATTATTGTTGGTAGTACCGTTTGAATAATTAATATTCACATCGGTTTTTAGCCAGGATTTCACCTGGTGATTCAGATTTAGGCGGGCTGTAAAACGTTTAAAATCAGAATTAATTGAATACCCATTGTCTTTTAAATATCCGAAAGAGGAGTAATAATTTGTTTTCGAATCCCCGCCTCCCATTTTTACGGTAATTTCTGAGCGGTTTGATGGCTGAAAAGCATAATCCTCCCATCTTTCAGGAGTATACTTCCGGCTTACTCCTGGCTTTACTGTTCTAGTAACTGGATCGATCAATTCAGCCCCGTTTGTTACTTTCCAAATATTATTATTCGGACTAATGCCGGCAGATGAAAAAAGCCTCACGTTTGCGTAGTTTACCGGATCAGAACTTCCCCGCGTAACACCCTGGTTATACAATCCTTCCCAGGCAAAACCAATAAATTCCTCAGGCGAAGTAAGTACATCATACCGGGGTAATATAGATCGGTTCGTTCCGTATTTAGCATCTACTTCAATAAAAGATTCTTTGCTTCTGCCATTTTTGGTGGTAATTACAATTACACCATTAGAACCATCAACACCATAAATTGCTGTGGCAGCGGCATCTTTAAGTACTGTGATGGAAGCAATGTCAGAGGGGTTAATTGATTCCAAGGTTCCACTGTAAGCAACGCCGTTGACAACATATAAAGGATCCCTGTTTCCGTTGACGGAGCCGATTCCGCGGATGCGGATCGTAGCAGAAGTACCGGGCTGGCCCGACGTATTAACTACACGTACACCCGCCACCTCCCCTGCCAGCGCCTGAGAGATATTCGAAACGTCCTTTTTGTTCAACTGCTCACCGGAAACCACCTTGGCAGATCCTGTGAAGGCTTCTTTAGTTGAAGTGCTGTAACCGGTAACCACAACTTCACTCAATTTTTGTGTGCTGGAAACCATAGAGACATTAACCTCAGAACGGTTTCCTACATCTAAGCTCTGTTCTTCAAAACCTATCCCTGTAAAAACAAGCGTGGCGTTTGGATTTACATTTAATTTAAAATCCCCTTTTGAATCAGTGGCGGTTGCTATGCCAGAACCCTTCACTTGTACCGTGATGCCGATAAGCGGGCTTCCATCAGAAGAAGTAACATGCCCCTCTATAACGTGAGTTTGCGCATTAGCTGCTAATCCACTAAAAATTAATAGAATAAATAATAGATAAATGTTTCTCATACGAAAAGTTTGATTAAAAGTTTGCAATGTAGAAGAGAATTCTAAAAGAACAAAACAATGTTAATAAGTAAATATTAATAAAAATCTTTGGACAAGGTAACCACTAAATTTGCTGCTTTGAGTCTTAGTATACATTAAAAAAATTTGAATGTGAGTTAAGGGCTACAGTGTGTATATCTTAACGAATCGTCAATTCAATATATAAAACCGGAAGACTATTTTTGGATAGCCTTCCGGAGTTAAGAAACTAATTTGACACTTTTCAACCCATCAATGGGCCTTGAGACATACTTCCTGAATAAATATAAACGCTTTGCAAATGTTATTATTATTTATCCCACCAAAGTTTACTGGTAAGTGTCCTTCCTGTAGGTGTCTTACTATTGTACTTTATTTCGCCGCTCGGATAAACGAGAGCTCTGGGAATTACTCCCCCGGTGACGTTTCCACTTGCAGCAGTTAAATTGGGTAGACCGGTTCTCCTCCAGTCAGTCCACGACTCTGGCCTTAAAAATAAAGAGATATATTTCTGAATCATTATATCACTAAGGGTAATGTTTGATGCCGTTTTTGCAACCTTTGAAGCATAGCCACTATTGCCTACTGTATAATTTAAATTGGCTTCCACGGCGGCATTATATGCTGCCGCTGCAGCGTCTTTATTCCCTTTTTGAAATTGAGCTTCTGCCTCAATAAACTTTAACTCATAATAAGTCATTAATGGAACCGGGGAGTTTGCAGCACCATAAAAGTTGCCGAGCAATTTAGGCTTGGCTGGATTATAATAAACTCCAAACCTTGGATCACCCGCATTTTTTAATAAGGTTTGCAAATAGCCATCATAAGTAATATCTCCTCTTTGATCATCAAATTGAAAGGTTGGATTTGAGGAGTTTACGCTAGATCCGCTAAAAGGCACGATAGCGTTATCAGCATTGCTTGTGAAAGCTTTAGGGATTTCATTAATTGCAGAATCATAATAAGCAGCGTTCACTTTTACCAGATGAATAAAACAGCGGGCCTTTAAGGCGTGCGCCAGCTTTTGCCACTCAGCCATATCCCCGGAATAAATGTAATCGTCGCTGCCGGGTACCGAAGCGCCATCATCGCCACCGTCAATTTCGGCAATACTGGAATTTAGTAAAGTAAATATCTGCTGGTAAATAGATTCCTGGGAATCGAATGCTGCATTTTTGCTCTCATTTCCTTTGAAAGCCTCGGTATATGGAATGTCTCCCCAGAGATCTGTTGCTCTCTGTAAGAAATTTGCCATTAAAATTTGGCCCACAGCATGATAATAATGTTGATTCAGGGAAGCTGATATTTTGATTAAATCATAGTCGTTATTCATTAAACCAGAATAAAACCCAAAGCTCCACATATTATCAACGTCATCAGGCGAAATGTTATAAATGCCTGCTGAAAATGATTGATTGGCATCACCGGTTACCTGCTGCATAAAAATGGAAGGAAACCTGGATTCATCGCCTCCATATTCATACCCCGAAGCAAGTATAATGGGTGCAAGCATTAATGAGGGCGTAGGATCTTTAAGTTGCGTAGGATCATCATTTATACCGTCATAAAAAAACTTCTTGGTACATGAGGAGATAATAACAACCGCTAGTAAGAGCGATGCAATATATAGTTTACGATTAAAATATTTCATTGTTGTTTTTTTTTAATTTGCCAATAAATTACCTGGTTGAATAATTATAACTTTATTTTCAGGGTCAGTCCCATTGACATGGTGCCGGGCATGTTAAAATAATCTATCCCTTGTGCGCTGGTGGCGCCGGTAAGGCTTGTTTCAGGATCAATTCCTTTATAGGGAGTCCATACAATTACATTCCTGACAAATGCACCCAAAGATGCACCTTTTATGAATCGCTTTTTAGTGATTAGTGATGAAATATCGTAAGAGAGACTGGCTTCTCTTAATTTAATATAAGAAGCATCCTCAATAAATGCTTCATTCAAATTACCAAATCCACCGCCATTTCCCAAATACCAATCTTCACTCAAGGGGACAGCATTCGTATTGACAGCCCCAGCGCCCGCTACTTCGTTTCCACTGCCATCATCGTGCACCAGCTCGCCTGCGTCATTCAGATGTCCCAATACACCTTTAAACAGGTGCATATCTCCCCTGTTATTTGTATTATCCGATGTGCCTATGGCAGTCAACGAGCCCCTGGTGCCGTTCCACATTTTTCCTCCATGTTTCCAGTCAAGCAAAGCATATAATGAGAATCCCTTGAAACTAAATGTATTTCCAAATCCCAGAAGGAATTTGGGATTCGTATTGCCAAGGAATTCCTGAACCGCAGGCGCTATTGGATAGTATTGCGCATCGCCTGGCCTGTCTTCGACAACTATATTCCCGTTTTTGTCACGCTCATATCCAAAACCAAAAATGGATGCCGCACCATATCCTGCAATCTGTGCAATTGTGGTTCCCGTAAACCCGTTCAAGGTAATTTGTGACACGCCATCGGCTAACTTCAATATTTTATTTTTATAGTGGCTGAAATTTATAAAAGCATCCCACCTGAAGTCTCCGGACTGTATCGGTGTTCCGGTTAATTGCAACTCTACGCCTTTTGTTTCAATTGAACCAGAGTTAATTACCTGAGAAAGATAGCCGGTGCTTGAGGCAAGGGGCGCACTAACAATAAGATCCTGCCCTTTTGAATAATAACCGGTTACATCCAGACCTAACCTGTTTTGGAAAAATTTTAAATCCAACCCTGCCTCATAAGAAGTAGTTTTTTCCGGTTTCAAGTCAGGGTTGCCCAGCGTAGTTACCCTTCCAAAACCGGGCACTCCATCATTGGGATAGGTTATCCCTGAAGTATAACCATCAGCAAAATTTAATTTTGTGTAATACCCGTTCAAAGCAAATGCGGGTGCATCTTTTCCTACCTGTGCAGCCGAGAGCCGGAGTTTACCAAAACTGAGCACATTTCCATCCTGCAAGCCTCCCAATTTTGTAAATACAAAACTTAAGTTTGCTGATGGGTAGAAGAAAGAATTTTTATTCCGCGGCAGCGTGGATGACCAGTCGTTTCTTCCGGTTACTTCAAGGAATAAAACAGATGCATAGTTAAAATTCAGATCAAAATAAGCCGAAGCTCTCCTGTATGGCGTAACAAAATTTGAAGATTTTACTACTGTTGCATTATCCATATTGTTATAATCGGAAGCAACAAGTCCATCACCCTGGGTATATATTTCATTTAAATTGTTTGCGTAAAGGTTGTTTCCAATTTTACCATCAAATTTAAGGTTCCCCGACAACTCTCTCGAATAGGCCAGAATGAGGTCTGAATTTAAGCTGTTATAAGTATACCTGTCATAAAAAATCCGGCCATCTGAGTACGCACTGGATCCTATATCATAATATTGTTTACGGTTATCCTGGTAAGTGTCGGTTCCTAACCGGTAAAGAGCGCTAAATCCGGCACCTATGTTATAATCCAACTGAATGTTACCAATTAACCTGTTCAGATCTGTGGTATATGGCGTTTTATTGAGCGTCCAATAGGGATTATCATAAATTCCTAACTCGCCATTGAATCTATAAGATCTCTGAAGTCCGGCATATTGACTGCCAATAGGAAACAGATACGCTTTTGGGTCTGTGGCATCTGTAGCTCCGTTTGAATTGTCAAAATCAATAGGCGTTCTGGTTAGCCCAAGCATGATCCCTGAGGTATTACTTCCGTTTTGAGGTTGCGTACTATTGCTCCTGGTATAGTTTAGATTGGTAGAAACTTTAATTTTTTCGGAGAGATTCAAAGAGCCGGCAAAGCTCACAGAGTTCCGTTCAAAGTATTGAGTCGGAACAATTGATTTTTGGTATAGGTTAGTATAACCTACTCTGTAAGTTGCAAGATCATTTCCCCCGGAAAAAGAAATGGAGTTGGTATAAGATGGCGCAGTTCTGAAAAAACTCTTCATGTTATCATAAGGAACAAAGGGAATTTTTCCTTTTGAATCGGACTTTCCAACCAATGTGCCGTGGACGTCAAAATCGTCAGGAACGCCTGTCCATAATAATGTATCCGCCCTGGCTCCCCAGGAATACCTGTTGGAGGAAGGGTAGGCACCAATGGCACCGCCGGAACCTTTTATCCATTGATTCTGTAATCCAGGATACCTGTTAACCTTGTCAAAATTAACGGTAGAGCTAAAATCTACCTGAATTTTACCGGCTTTGCCGCTTTTAGTCGTGATGATTATAGCACCATTAGCTGCACCAATGCCATATAGTGCGGCAGCAGCAGGACCTTTAAGGACCGTGATGCTTTCTATATCATCAGGGTTAACATCGGCGCCCCGATTGGTATTTGTTGCTCCAAACAAAACATTATTTGTACCGTCTGAAGGGTCGCCGGAATAATTTTGGCCATTATCTATAGGAACGCCATCGATTACAAATAATGGCTGATTATCACCGGTGATTGAATTGGCGCCTCTAAGCTGGATATAGGCCGATCCGCCGGGTGTTCCGGTGGACGATGTAATCTGCACGCCGGCAATTTTACCTGAAAGCGCCTTGATAGCATCTGTTTGCCCGGCTTTTTCTATTGCATCAGCATTAATAGTCTGAGCAGCATATCCCAAATCATTTCGATTCCGTTTTACGCCTAATGCTGTCACCACTACTTCATTCAACCTTCTGGAATCCGTTTGTAAGGTTACATTAATGCTGGTACGATCCCCAATTTTGACATTTTGTTCTTCAAAACCTATCCCGGTGAAAACAAGTGTGGCATCCGGACTCACAGTTAATCTAAAATCCCCTTTTGTATCAGTTGCTGTTGCTATGCCAGAACCTTTCACTTGTACAGTGATCCCGATTAAGGGGCTTCCATCGGCAGAAGTAACATGCCCTTCCACAACGCGAGTTTGTGCATTAGCTACCAGTCCGCTGAAAATAAGCCCAATAAATAATAGAAAAATATTTTTCATACGAAAAGTTTAATTAAAAGTTTGCAATGTAAAAACACCTAAAAAAACAAAATGATATTAATAAACAAATATTAATAAAATGTTATGACAAGGTAATCCCGAAATCTGCTGCTTTGATTCTGAAGATTCACCAAAAAAAATCTGACTTGAACTCAAAAATCTGCCCTAAGATTATATTATATCAAAAAACTCTTCGGCATTTAAAACGAAGGGGCTGCCTTTTTGAGGCAGCCCCGGCAACAATCGTTAAACAAATTTGGCTAATTTTTATTTTGCCCACCACAATTTGGCAAACATCGAATTATCTTCTCCGTCTTTTGTATACTTTGCAGCAGCAGCTTTTTCATTTGTTGGATTCAAACTTATTTCATCTGACCCATAGGGGTATCTCTGAGGTATACCCGTAGACGTTCCGGGAGCCGGAGTTAATTCAGGAAGGCCTGTTTTTCTCCAGATAGCCCAGGCCTGCTTACCGTCAGGATAAAATGCAATGTATCTCTGCAGAATTATTTTTTGTTTGATTTGATCTGCGGATCCACCAGCCAATGAAACTTCAGGCTTTGCCATGTAACTGTTAAAGGAAGCATCAGTATACACATCCCACTGTTTCCAGGAAGCTTCTATCCCTTTGGAATAATCCGTGGCCACGTCTTCTGAGGTCCAGCCATAGGAGGCTGCCTCAGCCCTGGCTAACCAAATATGCGCTGCTGTAACAAGAAACATCGGGGACTGATCATTATTGTAATAATCAGAGCTCATTACAAATGCCCATCCGGGATGACTATCTGCCCAATTGGTGGCATCATCACGGGATAATCCGTAAGGAAAACCGAGTTCTGTGGAAGCAAACATTTTAAGACGGGCATCGCCCATTGACTTTAATTTGTTTACAAAAAACTCTGACGGAGAAATGTCTTTTCTTTGAATTACATTATAGTATTCATAAAAAGGATTAGGAAAGGACCCACCGGGATAATCTAATTCAGCATTTTCAGCATTATCTTCAATTACACCGGCGTTTAAAGCGTCGTTGAATTCAGTTTTTCCAGTATTCGGATCTACCACTGACATTCTGAGAGATATCAGGAGGCGTAATGAATTCGCAAATTTCACCCAGCCCGCCTTATTTCCGGAATATAAAAGATCGCCCTGGGGCATGTCTCCCTCATCAAATTGTGTTGAAGCCTCTTTCAACTCTTTTAATAAATCCGCATACACATCCTGCTGGGGGGTATAGGGCAAATTAGGATCGCCTTGCAAGGTTCCGGTATAGGGAATATCTCCGTATTCATCTGTGATCATCCAGAATAAGTACGCCTTCAGTATACGGGCCACTGCTATCTGGTTTGCATTTGAGCCGAATTTTGCCGCTACTTCTTTAGTAGCATCATCTGAATTATAATTAATGATAGTCTGAAGATCCATCAAATTGGCCCGCGCTATGCCGTAATTATCACTTGTATTTGTGCTTCTACCGGCGTAATACATTGTCCAGTCATAATTCACAGGCAAATATTGGGATTCCTCCGTGTATTGTGTTTGGGAAAAGTATTGCGCATACATAGCGGGCACAGAAGTATTCCGGTAAAAATTACCATCAAATATCCAGTTGCCTAATCCGGAAGTCACATTTGTCAACAACGCTGATGGCACAGGAGTGGTTGGTTTGCCCGGGTCAAGATTGATATTTCCAAAATCGCCCAGTTGCTTTTGGCAGCCCATGCCTACCCAAACCAGTAAGCAAACAACAAAAAGGTATTTAAAATTTATTTTATTTTTCATAATATTTTCAATTTAGTCTCTTAAAAATTAAGTTTCAGTTCAAATCCAAGTGAGCGTGTGCCGGGATATTGTGCATTAGATCCGGCAGTTACGGAAACTTCTGAAGGATCAAAATTTTTGTTCTTATTATAAATCAACCAAGGATTGCGTGCAATAACAGAAACGACAGCACCATTTAGCCAGTTGGCTCCCCACTTCTTAACAGGCAATTGATATCCAAGGCTAATTTCTCTCAACTTAACATAAGTAAGATCATGTATGTATCTTTCTGCAGAAGCTTGCAGAAAACTATGAAAGTATCTCTGCGCACTCATGTAAAAATCGACGGGTTTGCCATCAGCAGCGTCAATTCCTTTCACATGAACCCCGCCTCCGTCTGCCACTGCATCTCTCACATTTTTACCTTTGTCGTTTGTAGCAGCGGTTGTAGCAAGTAATCCGGAATATTCACCCCAGTTTTCATCAAGAGAGAAATATTTACCTCCCACCTGGTAGTCTATACTGAAATTGAAAACGAAATCTTTGTAGGTGAGGCTATTTATAAGTCCTCCATTCACCTTTGGCACTATTGATCCCCAATGCTTTTCAGGATCCAGGATGTTAGTTGCCCTTGTTGGATTTCCATTAGCATCTTTTGTTACTTTATACAGGTACAGGCCAGTTGCTGAGTCTCTTTTTGCTCCTCCACCAATCAATTGCCCCCAATCTTTACCTTTTTCCTGGTAAGCTTGTAACGCAAAATAAGCGCTGGCAAAAGTAACCTGTCCGGACATTGGAATGCGCTGCTGGTCGCCGAATAAATTCAACACTTTATTATGTAATAAATAAGAGAATGTTGCATTAATATTCCAGGAAAAATTCCTGGAAGCTATTGGATTGACATTCACTTCAAACTCAAGCCCTGTCCTTTCAATGCTGGCAGCGTTTACTACTTTCGAAGTAAATCCGCTGATTCCGTCAATGGTTACAGAAATTGGCGCTTTATCATTAAGCTCATGATAAAAAGTAGCTTTCAACCCATAACGGTTATTAATAAACCTTAAATCTAAACCTGCTTCATACGTTGTAATTAAAGAACCTTTCAAATTTGGATCGGGCAAACTATTAGGCGTTTCTATAAGAAAGTTCCCGTTCCATGAAAACTGGTTAAGGTTATAGGCCAGGTTATTTTGATAGATTCCCAAAGCAAGAGGCTTCTTACCCCAGCTTCCGAAAACCTTTCCAAAACTCAACCAGGAAATGCCCGGGCCAGTTAATTCACTAAATACAAATGATACGCCCGCTGAAGGAGAAAGTAAGCTATTATGATCGGCAGGCAATGTAGAATACCAGTCGTTTCTAACAGTCAGGTTAAGATTGACTATTTTATTGTAGCCAAAATCACCAGAAGCAAATAGTGAATTTGTTTCTGATTTTTCGCGAAGGTTCGACAACGACGGTTGCGCCTTGGAATTGGTAATTGCATATAAATCATCAATGTTCAAACCTTGTTGGGTGGCCATTACCATGCTCATATAATTGGTAGTGTTTTTATTGGCACCACCAAGCACTGACACATCAAAATCACCAAACTTTTGTTGATAATTGGCAAGCAATTCATAGTTGTATTCCTGGTAGTCTGTTTCCTCAGGTTGATAGGATGCCAGGACACCGGTTTGATTGGCGCTGTGTTCAACAATTGACTTCGTAATATATGAATTCCTGGTTGTTAACTGGTTCTTGCGAACTGTGGCCCGTATATTGAAATTATTGTTTAGTTTATAGGTTAGGTGTATATCCCCGAATAACCTGTTTCTATAGCGCGTATAATCAACATTGTCGAAATAGGAGAACGGATTATACCAAAAGTTACCGGGCCAAAAACTTGCCGGATCAGCCGGATCGTATGAATTTGGATTGCTGGTAAAATTCCAACTGGCCAGGGTTCCTATTGGAGAAAGGAAATTTTTAAATTCTCTTTCAATTCCCATATCCAAATCGCGGTGAAACCATTGGTTGAACGAGCCACTGGAAAAATTACTATAGTCATCATTAAATTCCCCATTAATATTCTGTGTATTAAAAGTAAGATTAGCACCGGCATTAAAATGAGGATTTAAATCATAAGAAACGCTGGTAAAAAAATTGTTTTTTGAAGAATTAGAATTTGGTAACATACCCTTAATACTCTGATTAGAATATGACAGGCGGAAATTGTAATTATCTCCGCCTTTACTGAAAGCGATATTAGAGTTAGTAGTAACTCCTGTGTTATAAAAATCGCGAACATTATCAGGCTGAGGAGTAAGTTTTGCTGTTTTGAACGAATATTTTGTTCCGGGAAACCAGGCATACCATGGAATATATTCCTGTCCTTCCATTTTCGGTCCCCAGCTTGCATCATCTGTATAATCGGGGTATCCCTTTCCATCTAATGCTTTCCAACCTTCGGGCATACCATCCTGCCAATGGAAGGTAATCAGGTTAGCGGAGGCGCCGCCGGCATACAGGTTTTGATATTGAGGAAGGATATAAACCTTATCAAAAGTTACGCTTTGGTTTACCTGAATTCCCACACCCTTTTGTACCCCTTTTTTGGTAGTCATCACGATGGCTCCGTTGGACGCTGTACCACCAAAAAGCGCTGTTGCGTTGGCCCCTTTTAGTACGGTCACTGATGCTATGTCATCCGGGTTGATATCAAACGAATTAACCACGGTACCGTCTACAACAAATATGGGCCCCACATCGTTAAGAGACTGACCACCGCGAATACGCATAAACCCTTCCCCGGCAGTATTCAATTTCATAGGAGACTGGCCCCGGAATTGCACTCCCGCAACTTTTCCCGCGAGTGCATCAGTTATGTTGGAATGAGGAATTACGTCTAATTGCTCCTGGCTTATCACCTGGTAGCTGTTAGAGGTAGTTCGCTCGTCTTTTTTGATTCCAAATGCGCCGGTAACCACCACTTCCTGTAAGGCCACCTGGTCGGTTTGCATCTGAACATCTAAAAAATTGCCGGCGCCCACTGTGACTTCAGTTGTTTTCATGCCAGTGGCAGAAATTGTCAGCTTATTGCCTGGGTTGGTCTTTAAAATAAATTTCCCATTTGCATCGGAAGCCACACCTGTGTTGGTGCCTTGAATAACTACCGTAGCGAATGGGACTGGGTTACCATTTTGGTCTGATACTTTTCCGGAAATGGTCTTTTCCTGGGCAAATGCCAATGCTCCGCTGAGCATCAGCACTGCAAAGAGTGCTAGAAATTTTCTCATGTGTATATATTAAAATTAAAGTTGCAACGTTGGTGTTTCTGAAACCTGAGATTGTTAATAAAGGCTTAAAGGCTCCATAAAACCGGTTAATACCTCGTAGGACAACTTTAACATTCCTTTCGCTGCATTATTTTATAAAATAATTAAAAATTAATCAGATTATATTAAGATTTTTAATGTAATGCGCATAAAATCAGCTTTTAATGCGAATTTTCGAAATGCGGAAAATCATCAGCTAAGAGTTATATTCTCTTCTTTTCAAAAATGGGCTTACAGATTTGATAGTTTATAATCTTCCTGAGAAGACTCAGAATATTAAAATTGATTATTTATTGGTTTACCGTCAGGAAGAAGAATAATTATTTAAGCAAGTTGCGCGATTTAATTTCATCGCGATAAATCTGGTTTTTTAATTGCTCCATGGTGGCAAATTTCTCTTCGTTTCTTAAAAAATATTTTACATACACACGCACAATTTTTCCATAGATGTCATTGCTGAAATCGAAAATATTGACTTCGATGGTGCGCCTGTTGTCTTCAATGGTGGGCCTTACCCCAATACTCATCATGCCCTTATGTGAGGACTGAGGCGCAAATGCGCTGCCGTCGTTTTGCGTATAACCGCCTATCTCAAGCGTAACAGCATATATTCCATTTTCGGGTATCAGCTTATTCTTGTTTTTAATTTCCAGGTTTGCGGTTGGATACCCAATTGTGCGGCCCAGCTTATTTCCGTCCACTACTTCTCCTTCAAAAAAATAATCATACCCAAGGCATTCTTTGGCCGTTTCCAAATCGCCCTTCTGCAGGGAAGTACGAATTTTGGTAGAGCTGATAGTAATGTGGTTCAAAACATGTTCAGGAATTTCTTTTACTACATAGTTAAACTCTTTCTGGTATTTTTCTAACAGCCTGTAATCGCCGGTGCGGTTATTTCCAAAGCGATGATCGTATCCTATTATAATCGTCGTGGGGTTAAATTTTTTTACCAAAAAATCTGAAATATATTCTTCAGCGGTTTGATTTGAAAATTCAAGCGTAAAGGGAACGACCACCAAATGATCAACGTTTTCCCTGGCAATAAGTTCTGTTTTTTCAGAAAGCGTGGTCAGCAATTGAATGGACGGGCGGTTTTGATTTCGGCTGAGCACCATCCTGGGATGCGGATCAAAAGTGATGATAACAGATTCACCATTATTAATTTCAGCCTCTTTTTTTAGCTGGTGAATTACCTGCAGGTGGCCGGTATGCACCCCATCAAAAGTACCAATAGTAACTGCGGCGTTTTTAAAAGCAGGTAAATTGTTTATATCTCTGTGCACTTTCATAAGAGATTCGCAAGTTAAAGGATAAATAAATAATTTGAAGATGGAATATTCGGTGTGCCATCTTACTTTTACGGCCAGTAGAGGTAAAAGGGTGAGAGGTTGAGAGCGTGTGAAAGTGAGAGAGCGCACCAACTACTAACTATTAACCAGTAACCACCAATTAACCGAATAAACAAATAAACGAATAATGTCTTTATATTCCCAACGTGGTGTTTCGGCTCAAAAAGAGGAAGTGCATGCCGCTGTCAAAAACCTGGACCATGGATTATTTGCCAATTCATTCTGCAAGATTTATCCCGATTACCTCGGTAATAATAATGAATTCATCAACCTCATGCATGCCGATGGCGCAGGCACCAAAAGCATCCTGGCCTATTTATATTGGAAAGAAACAGGAGATATTTCAGTATGGAAAGGTATTGCACAGGATGCCATCGTAATGAATCTTGATGATTTACTATGCGTGGGGATATACGATAATATCATTTTTAATTCCACAATTGATAGAAACAAAAATCTTATTCCGGGAGAAGTGTTGGAACAAATTATCAACGGTTCGCAGGAATTTTTTGAGCTGGTAAAAACTTTCGGCATCAACATTCATTATCTCGGCGGAGAAACTGCAGATGTGGGCGATGTGGTACGAACAATTGCCGTGAACGGAACAATGGCGGCCCGTTGGCCAAAATCAAAAATTATTTCGAATGAAAAGATAAAAGCCGGAAATGTAATTGTAGGCCTTGCTTCTTTTGGAAAAGCGAGTTATGAAAAAAATTACAACAGTGGTATTGGAAGTAACGGCCTGACTTCAGCGCGACATGATATTCTTGAAAAGTTCTATGCAGAAAACTATAAGGAAAGCTTCGATAATAATTTACCCGGCGATGTAGTTTACATCGGTAAAAACAGGATTAAAGATATCCCGGCGATACTCTCTCCTACCCGCACGTTTGCGCCCTTACTTAAAAAAATATTGGAAAACGATTTTGACAAAGTTTTCGGCCTCATCCATTGCAGTGGTGGCGGACAAACAAAATGTTTAAAATACATTCCTGAAAATGTACGCGTAATAAAAGACAATTTATTTGCGCCGCCGGAAATTTTCAAAAAGATCCAGGAAGCCAGCAAGGCTGATAACCGTGAAATGTACCAGGTGTTTAACATGGGCTGCCGGATGGAAATTTATACAGATGAAGATTTTGCCAAAAATATCGTTGTACTGGCATCCGGATTTAATATTGATGCTCAAATCATTGGGCGGGTGGAAGAAAGTGAAAAGAAGGAATTGGTGATTGAGGCAGATGGGAATAAGTTGTTATTTTAGGTGGAAGACATTTAAATTTTTACTTTGATTTATTAATAGGTACGACAAATAAATTACTTCCTTTGGGAAGCACTTCATCATTCAACGCAAAAGTCACCGGTTGTATTAGATAGGAATTTACAACATGCCCGTTTTGTTTGGCCGGAATCCAATTGGGAACATCTTTCATAGCATTTACCGCTACCTCAGCCAATTTACTTCCTTTCATAGTTATCGCCTGAACATTAATTGCTTTTCCGTTTACATCAACAATAAATCTTACTTTACAGGTACCCTCGCTATTTTTATCAGCTATTAATTCATTTCCGTTTTTTTTAATAACGCCCGAAATATACTTTAGCCATGCAAGTTGGCCTCCCGGGAATTGCGCTTCATGTTCTACTTTGGTAAAAACTTTATCAGGCATCGTATCCTTCGCTGAAGAAATAGAGATTTTTTTCTTTGTAACAATTTCTACAGAACCATCTTTTCCTTTATCTCCATATTTTTTTATAGCGCTTTCTCCTTTAAGGACATTTATTGATTCAATTCTTTTACCAGGAATCTTATTTAACTCCTCTTTTGAAGATTCTTTGCCATCAATTATTATCAAAGGATTTCCGGGAATATTAAATTTAGTAGTGATTTCGATCACTCCGTTTTTTCCTTTATCGCCATACTTATCGGTTGCCTCTTTGTCTTTAAGAATATTAACGCTCTCTATACTATTTGGATCTAAGTCTTTTCCTTTTTTGTCGGTTGAAATTTTACCATCAATTACAAAAAGTACATCTGATTTAAAATAAGATGGTGGCAAACCTGGCGGCGACGGAGGTGGAATAAATCCTCTTTTTAAAGCTTCCTCTTTTGTGACAATTTCTGTAGAGCCATCGTAATTAGTCGCTTCTACTTTTTTATCATTAGCAAGATATTGAGTAAGTTTCAATTTTTTCCCTTTATAGTAAATTGGGAACGGAATTGAATCCGTTTGCGAGGTTGGGATTGAATCATTTATAGCAATTTCTGAAACATTGACTGCTAATGAGGAAGCGTAATTATTAATCGCAGTCAGAATATCTTTTGCAATTTTCTCCTGGTTGCCATCTTTGCTTATAAATGCAATATCATTTGAATTGGTCATATAACCGCATTCTACAACCGCCGCGGGACAAGTGTTTGAATCAACAACTACAAGTCCTTTGTTTCTTATTTTAATCTGGTTATTTGTTTTATAAGTTGCTTTGATTTCATTGACTAATGCAGAAGCAAGTAGTTCATTCTTCTTTGTATTATTTCTATCAATCAAAACAGAAAAACCACTTAATTCTTCGTTTACTGCTCCATTCACATGGATGGAAACAAACAAGTCTGCATTATGATTCTTTGCAAATTGGACCCTTTCTCTTACAGGAATAGTTTGGTCATTATCCCTGGAAAGCAAAATATTTATGTGTTCGTTTGTATTCAATGCGGCAATTTTTTTTGCTATTGAAAGTGTAATATCTTTTTCTTTCAAACCACTCGCAGAATGGGCGCCATTGTCATCTCCACCATGCCCCGCATCTATCACAACAGTAATTGTTTTTCCATCATAAAAATTTACATTGTTATTTTTCACTTTCAATGTAAAAGCAAAAAAAACAATGGCTGCCAATGGCAAAACGAGTAAGCGGCTATAGTAGCTTACTTTCGGATTTTTATTTTTTGTGAGCATCATAATTCTTCTTTTTAAGGGTGAGTAAAAAAAGCGGTTGCCAATAGAAAAATTTTGTCCCGGATAAACGGTTTGCAATATCATTTCTGCGAAAGCATTGATATCACTGTCTTCCAGGGCTTCTTTGTCGGCAATAAATTCATGAATCATGTACAATTCTTTTCGCATCAGCCAAAAGATTGGATTGATCCAGAAAAAGATTAAAACAAGATTCATAAAAATCTTATCGTAAGAATGTTTCTCTTTTACATGCGCTATTTCATGATTAAAAATTTGTTGTCCGGACCTGGAATGAAGATCAATCGCATTGTTCCAAAAGATGGATTTGAAAAATGAAAACGGAGTTCCTTTTGCATTCGTGTTAATGAAACTGATGTCTTCAATTTTAGTTGCGGGATATTTTTTCTTCATCTGTTTTATTTTATATAACGAAACAAAAAAGATGATTAAAAAAATTACAGAAATGAGCAGATACGCCGTTTCAGCAAGATTTTCAGTATTCATTTGAAACCCACTGTTTTTACTGTATTCAATCACGGCTTCATCGCCATAGCTTATAGTTTGCAGCATTTGAACAACTGTTCCTTCGTCGTTATTCTTTTGAAAAATATTAATCTTCATCACCGGGGCAACCAAAGAAATGACGACCGCTGCCAACAAGTAAAAGCGGTTCCAGCGATGAAAAACTTTGTTTCTGAGCGCTAAAAAATAATAGCCGCATAAAATGCCGGAACAGATGATCACTTTTAATAAATACCATGCAAGGGTTATCATGATAAATGTTTTGAGGCCGACACCGAAGTGCAGACCGGTTTAATTTTTTATTTTTCTACCACAAGCAGCACTTGCAGCCTGACCTGCGGGGCTGACTACGGCTGACAGCTATTTTCCTTTTTTCAATTTCTTCACAAGCATTTCCAATTCTTCAATGCTCAGGCTATTTTCTTTTACCATTGATGAAACAATATTGCTGAATGAGCCTTCATAATATTTTTTCACTAACGATTTTACCCTTCCTTTTGAATAAACATTTTTGTTGACCAGGGCAAAATATTGATGCATTCTTCCAATGACTTCAATTCCTACAAATTCTTTTTCCACCAATATTTTTAAAATGGTGGCCACCGTATTTTGATGTGGCTTCGGCTCGGGCATTGCATTGGTAATATCTCTTAAAAATGATTTTCCAATACGCCATAGCACCTGCATCACCTCTTCTTCCGCTTTAGTTAATGTTTTCATGTTGCTCGCCTTATTTTTGATTTTAAAAACCAAATATAAACTAATTTTATAGTTTACAAACTATTTTTTTAGTTTGTGTGAAAAAAGATAATATCAAGCTTATGTATGCGCTTACTGTCAGCAAGTTTATTTTGAAAACAATAAAGAAAAGGTTGTATTTTAACAGATGTATAATAATTGTTTTTCAGAAAATATAATTAAGCCTTTAACTTTACCGCGGTGAGAGAAAAAAGGTAACCATTCATTTATGCCGGAAGCAATTGTAGAATTAAAAAATGTAGATATTTACCAGGGCGATTCCCTGATTCTTTCTGATGTAAATATTACGGTAAGCCGCGGTGAATTCGTATATCTCGTTGGAAAAACTGGAACCGGAAAATCAAGCCTTCTAAAAACGTTGTATGGAGATCTTGATTTTAGGGCAGGTGAAGGAAAAGTGGTAGGATTTGATCTTAATGACCTTGGCTGGAAAAAAATTCCATTTCTCAGAAGAAATCTTGGTGTTGTATTCCAGGATTTCCAGCTATTAACAGATAGAAATGTAAACCAGAATCTGAAATTCGTATTAAGGGCCACGGGGTGGAAAGATGACAAGCTAATGGATGAAAAAATTGCTGATGTGCTGGATAAAGTAGGTCTTAAAACCAAAGGGTTTAAAATGCCTTTTGAGCTTAGCGGCGGCGAGCAGCAAAGAATTGGTATCGCCCGTGCACTTTTAAATTCTCCCAAATTATTATTAGCCGACGAGCCTACAGGAAATCTTGATCCTGAAACGTCGGATGAAGTAATGCAACTGCTTTTTAGCATTTGCAAAGACTATGGCACCGCCATTATAATGGCCACACATGATTACCCGGTTATTCTTAAATTTCCTGCAAGGACCATCAAAACCGAACGTGGCAAAGTTTATGACAACGCATCTATAGCCACTTCATAAGCTGCCGGGCATTTTTTTCCTTGTCAAATATGGGCAAAAGGATTTTTTTTCTTTTCTCAATTTCCTTTTCTGTAAACGATACCTGAAATAATTGATTAATTAATCCGATATAATCACGGGCTCCTTCTGCCCTATCGCACAGAGATTCGAGGCCTGTATCCTGCACAGAACTATGATTCGTAATTATAAACCTGCCGGTAAAAAGTGCGTGCAATAATTTTATTTTTATCCCTGTTGAATTAAAAGAAGGCAGTAAATGAATATGCGCATCTCGTATTAATTCTTCCATTTTTTTATGAGAAGGATTTGAAATTAATTCAGCATTCTTATTTTTCTGAATTTCATTTTGTAGAAGACGCGAAGGGTTTTTCCCTGCAATGATTAAGGGAACATTCAAATTAAGAAACACATTTTGTAAAAGCCACAATACTACTTTCTCATTTTCTGCGACTGATAAATTTCCATGATACAAACAAAAATCTCCTTTCCCGGTTTGTGATGCCACGCCATTAAAGGGCAAAAAAACCGGAAGAAATTTGACGTCCGTTGCATTAAACACCCGTTGATAAGTACGTACATCTTTTTGATTTACGGCAACCAATCTTGCTTTTTGCGCAATTGATTTTTCATACTTCTTCAGCAATTTACTTTCTAACACGTAGTACATTTTTTTAAAAAAATGATTTGCTGATTTAGCCAGTTGCCGGTAATATTCAAATTCGACATTATGCAGGCGCACCAGCACTTTACGGCTATTTAATTCACCATGATACAAATAATATGTGCAATGGATTCCTTCCAATAATATGGGATATTCATCTTTTAAAAGATTTTTTAGCAGCTTCGAACTGATCCGCGAACTTACGATGTATGGTATTTTCAACAGAGTTCCATTCATCAATGTGTTCCGTTTATAGTAGAAAATATTTTCGCAATATTCTTTTAGTTCATCTTGTTGGCAACGGCCATATTCAAAACAGTGCAGTTGGATTTTTATTCCCAGCTTATGCAGGGTTTTTATTTTATAAAAAAGATCAAACACACCACCATAATCAGGAGGATAAGGAACATCAAGGCACACGATATGAAGATGCGAAAAACTGATGGCTCAATTACTTAATTGGTGAAAATAAAATCTTAGTTATTTGTTTGCCTGCTGCATTTATTCAATTGCTCATAAAAATAAAGTAATTTCTTTTGCTCATTTTGCCAGTTGTAAATTTCGCGCGCTTTTAAGCAGTTCCGCTTTAGCCGCAAATACAAATCCCTGTCGTGCAAAAGCAAATTTGCAGCCCGGGAGATAGATCCGGGTTCTAAATTGTCAATTAAAACGGCGACTTCAAATTCGCCATTTATTTTTTTATACTCCGGAAAATTCATTGTGATTTGCGGAATGCCATTTTGGATATAATCAAAAAATTTATTTGCCAATGACAGGTATTGATTATGGCCGGTCATTTCTACCAAATTGAGACCCAGGTAAGAATTTACTGTAACAGCATCTAATTCAGAAGGGAAAATTTGTCCCCTGAATTCTATTTTATCCCGGAGTTGATTTTTGTAAACCAGTTTTTTAGCCTGTTCAAAAAAGTTACCATCTCCACAAAGTATCAATTTTGCAGGTATAGACTTCATCGCAGGAATTAAATATTCAAATCCCCTGCCCTCGTTTACACTACCACGATAGATTATATTTTTTGATTCGAAAGCTTTTACCGGCAACGTTTTCAATAGCGGCATGTTCCTGATAACCGCATATTGCACACGGTAATTCTCGTTGAAAGCATTAGCAATACCTTCACTTACTGTATAACCGTTTTTAAATTTTGGAACAAAAGTTTTTTCAATAAAATGCCAAAACCGATAAATTTTTGGACGGGTAATAATTTCTTTTTGTTGCGAAAAATATTCATGCGCATCATATACTCTTGTTTTTCTTTTCAGCATCGAAACAAAATAAACAGGCAAAATAGTATCAAGATCAATGCAACAAAAAATGTCTGGCTTTTGAAATAAGAGGAAAAAAAATAATTCCAGGTTGTAAAAAAAATAAAATCCAAATCCTTTTTCCACATTCACCCGGATTCTTTTTTGTCTATAGTTTTGTTGCTGCAAAGGCGCCGACTTTTTAAAGCGCGTTCCGACAAGTGTTACATTATAGCCTGCATCGGAGAGTGAATTGCAAATGCGTATCATCCTGCTATCATAGTTCAAATCGTTTGTTACGGTAAAAATTATCCGCATGATATGATTTACTATTTTAGGATTTGTTTAAAGAAGATTTTATCTGACTAATCAATTGACGATGTGCTTTTTCCCAGGCCGGAAATTCCCCAATGATATCGTTGTGAAATATCGGTATAAAAGTGCCCTTTACATTTTCAACTTCCTTCATAAGATTCAGCATATCAACCAAAGATTTCTCCGGAGATTTTTCAAGATAATACACAAATGTCGCGTCCATGCAGGTTACGGGCATCATTTTCAAAAAAGTCACTTTTTCATTTTTCAAATCATAAAAGTAAAATGGTGTGCATGTTCCGGCTCTGAAGCCCGGCATCCCGGGAAATCCCATTGAATAATCCTCAGCAATGCCCGCCGAACAAAGGGCATTAAAAGTATCAGGCAAATTGAATTTCAAAAAATGCTGGCGGCTTTTGGTAATTTTTGAAACGGAAATATTTTCAAGCCTTTCTTTTTCGCTTACCATTTTTTCAGGCAACTCTGAGGAAAAAAAAGAAGGATGGATTCCGGGTTGCGTGAACCCCTGGATTTTTTTTACCAACCTTTCCATTTCCGAACTTTTATAGTTTAAATTTCTGTCGTACGGGGACTTATCTGACATTAAAAAAAAGAAAACAGAAGGCAATTGGTTTTTATATAAAAGCTGCTGAAGATCGTCATATATATCCCAGGGATCTTTTTTTGAAAACAATAAAGTCTGAATTCTTTGTAATAAATTTCTGAAACGAAGAAAAAAAATATCCTTCATCGCAGCACCAATATTTCTTCCAAAGCTTCTGCCTTTATATTTATAAGCCACATCGGTGTCGTAAGTTACCACGCAATCAAATTTCTTTTTCTCAAATTGGAGGGTGGGAAATTTTGTGGCTAATTTTTTTCTAAATATTTCTATCCAAATATTCACGACAGGCTTTCGAAGAAAATTATTTTGAAAAGCCAAAGAATCCTCGTGCCTGAATCTGCCAAATTTATCACCCTGAAATGGAAGATATTCCTCATAGCGGCTCACCATAAAAAATACAGAGGAAAAAATGTCAAATCCTAAATCATCTTCCACACATGGAAACAAGATTTTTTTGCTTTCTGCATCTTCTACTTTTATTTCCTGCTTTTTAATTCCTGTTTCAAATAAAATTGAATTGGATTTAATATAAAATTCGTCGCCGAGCCTTTTTGCCGAATAGTTGATTTTTTCGCCGGGAAATTGTTCGAATTCTTTTATGTCTACACAGATCCTGAATGCAAGGCCCAGCTCATGTTTGAAAATTAAATTTAAAATATAGGAGCAGCGGGGAGAATTCTGAGTTAAATAAATAAGTACCATATTTTGAAATCTAAAGCATCACTAATCGAAATGTTTAAAAAAGTAAAGTTGACTTATTTTACTTATTTCGTCAACACAAGCGGGCTTAAAAAATTTATTCAAATATCTTTGAAACAAATAAAAGAACATGGTAGCGTATTTAAAAAAACTTTTCGAAGGGCAGGATTATGATGACAACAATTTTTTTCTTATTGCCGGCCCCTGTGTTGTTGAAAGTGAGGAATTGATTTTTGAAGTAGCTGAAAAAGTTTCAACTGTTTGTAAAAGCTTACGAATTCCGTATGTATTTAAATCATCGTACCGGAAAGCCAACCGCACCAGCGCGTCATCCTTTACGGGTATTGGCGATGAGGACGCTCTACAAATGATTGCCAAAGTTGGAAAACACTTTTCGCTTCCCACAGTATCTGACATTCATGCACATGAGGAAGCTGCAATGGCTGCCAAATACGTAGATATGTTACAAATTCCTGCCTTTCTTTGCCGCCAGACAGACCTTTTAATTGCAGCCGCCGAAACAGGCAAGGTGATAAATGTCAAGAAAGGGCAATTCGTAAATGGCGAATCAATGAAATTTGCCGCAGAAAAAATCCGAAATGCCGGAAACCAGCAAGTATTATTAACGGAAAGGGGAAACACGTTTGGCTATAATGACCTTGTGGTGGATTTTAGGAACATCCCGGTTATGCAGAAGCATAATGTGCCGGTAGTGATGGATTGCACACACAGCCTGCAACAGCCAAACCAGAGTAGTGGAGTTACCGGGGGAAACCCACAAATGATTGGAACGATTGCCAAAGCGGCCATAGCTACAGGGGCAGATGGCCTGTTTATAGAAACCCATCCAAACCCATCCGTTGCAAAAAGCGATGGCGCCAACATGCTTCAGCTTGATTTGCTTGAACCGCTCCTGGCTAGGCTTGTTGAAATAAGAAGAGTAATTGCAAAAGGAGCAGAATAAAAAATCATATTATTTGCCGGTTTGCTGCATCAGCATAATAAAAAAGGGGCCGGATTGAAATCCACCCCTGTTATAATCCAATATCCTATGAAAAACCGAGTTTAAACTACCTGCGTAGTTTGTAATATGATTAAAAGCTTTCGCTTATTTTTTTTGATTGCTTCAAATTTGAATGCTACTATTTCATTAGACTGCATTCGACTATAAAACGTTGCATTGGTTTAATTTATTTTATAAAAAAATAAAAAAAAAGGGGCCGGATGGAAATCCACCCCTGTTATAATCCAATATCCTATGAAAAACCGAGTTTGATCACTTGCGTAATCGTTATATTTTTGAATGGCTTTCACCATTTAGCTTTAAAATTTGCTGAATATTCGTTGAAATTCTGAGTCTTATAATTGCCTTCTCCAAAATACTTCAAAATTATTTCCATCTCCTTCGGTTCCATAAACCCGGGGATAGCCGCGGGAATTTTCTGTGTTTGTGGAAAAATAACAGTATTGGGAAATGCGAGCTGGCCCTGGGTGGCAAATAAAGCAAAATCATTTACCTTATTTCCTTCATCATATTGATAAGTAGTATTGTTCCAGATTACGGGCTGCTTTGTTTCAGCATTCAACCTGACAGCGTAAAAATGTTGATTTATATATGAAATAACTTCTTTATTGTTGTAGGTCTTTTTATCCATTACTTTGCACCAATAGCACCAGTTCGTATAAATATCCATTAGTACCGGTTTAGGATCACTTTTCAATTTCACAGCTACTTCTTCAATCGTAAGCCAGTTTATTTTTTGTTTGTCAGTTGGTTTAACTTTGGCTGAACAAAAAAGAAAAAAGCAGGCTACACTAAAAATTGCAATTCTTTTTTCCATATACATGTAACGGACTTTTTCTAAATTTATTTCAATTCTTCAAAAATATTTTTCCAATCCTTAATCAACAACAAAATGAATAAAATAATTGTTGCCGTATCAGGAGCCAGTGGATCGATTTATGCAAAATTATTATTAGATAAGCTCGCAAAAATTAAATCGCAATGGAAAGAACTGAGTATTATAATCACAGATAATGCCAAAATAGTCTGGAAGACTGAATTGGCAGAAAGCAATTTTGAAAATTACCAGGCTACGTACTATGAAAAAAATGATTTTATGGCGCCATTTGCTTCAGGTTCTGCAAACTTTAATATCATGATAATTGTTCCCTGTAGCATGGGAACCGTTGCCAGGATTGCATCGGGACTATCAAATGATTTAATTTCCCGGGCAGCAGACGTGATTTTAAAAGAAAGAAGAAAACTTATTTGTGTAGTAAGAGAAACCCCCTTCAATCTGATTCATTTAAAAAATATGGAACTTATTACACAAGCCGGAGGGATAATCTGCCCGGCGTCGCCTTCCTTTTACAGCATTCCTAAAACTATTGAAGAAGCCGCCTCAACCGTGGTGGACAGAGTAATACAACTATCGGGATTGCAGATAGAATCTTATCAATGGCCCGGATAAATTTTATAATAAACGCCGGTTTATCTCAAATCTATAATTTCTGCTTTCGGATATTTTTTTGTGTCGAATACAAAAAGTGAATCGGGCAAAGAAGTATTCGTTTTCATGCTGGTAACCTTGTAAATATAGTGGTTGCCATTTTTTTCAAAAACTTTGCTTGAAACTATACTACTTGTCGCTTTGTCAACATATACCAGCACTTTAAAAAACGGTTTCGTTTTATCAATCGGAGTTAATTCAATTTCCTGGATTAGTTTACCACCTTCTTTTTTTTCACCATTGAGCTTATAAAGAAAATCTTTATCGTAAAAGTCAGTAAACATTTTTTGCGGGGTGATTGTATTGGATGAAGCGTCAAACTTAGTTAGTTGAACTTCGTTTGCTGATTTATCGTAAGTCCAGATGTTATCACCATCGCTATAGATTTCCTGGCCTGAAATATTTACACGGTATTTTGAACCTTTCATATATACAACGCCCGACTTGGAGCCTTCAACCTTATTGCCTGAATTTGTAATTGTAAGGGTAAAGTTTGCTGTCACCGTATTGTAGGTTTTGAACGTGGCGCTCACTTTATCCAAAATAACCTTTGCATCCGGATCGCTTGAACCTAATTTATTATTTTGGGAAAAAACGGTTGTAGTACATAATAAAAAAATTGCAGGTAAAAGTGTCTTCCACATGATGATTGATTTATTTTTTAAACTTGACAAATATACTTTATAGACCTAACTATGGCATTTGATGTTTAAAATAATAATGAAGGCAAAATGTTAATTATCAGCCGTCGGTTTTCAGGCTTCTACTCTTGTCAAAAGGGATTTGTCCTGGTTTACTTTGGTGAATTCTTTGGCTGCTTTTATGAAATGGACAAAAATAGGGTGAGGATTTTCAACAGTACTTTTTAATTCAGGATGAAACTGTACACCAATAAAAAAAGGGTGATTTTTTAGCTCCATAATTTCAACCAGACCACTTTCCGGATTTATTCCGCTGGCTATCATCCCTGAATTTTCAAATTCTTTAAGGTATTTATTATTAAATTCCCAGCGGTGGCGGTGGCGTTCATGGATTTCTGACGTTCCATAAATTGAATACGCAAGCGTATTTTCTTTTATGATACAGGGATAAGAACCCAGCCGCATAGTACCACCTTTCATGGTAACTTTTTTCTGCTCTTCCATCATATCGATAACGGGATTTCGGGTATCAGGATTCATTTCAGTTGAATCCGCATCTGCAATATTGAGAACATTCCTCGCAAATTCTATCGCCGCCATTTGCATACCCAGGCAAATTCCAAAAAAGGGAAGGTTGTTTTCTCTTGCATATTTCACGGCTATAATTTTTCCTTCTACGCCCCGCGTTCCAAAACCGGGCGCCACCAGCAAGCCATCGAGGCCTAATAATTTTTCTTCCACATTTTGGTCATCTATATATTCACTATGCACGTTTAACACCTGCACTTTGCAATCATTCATAGCGCCGGCATGAATAAATGATTCCAAAATAGATTTGTACGCATCCTGCAATTCAATGTATTTTCCAATAAGGCCAATGGTAACCTTGTGGGCGGGGTGTTTCACCTTATCCAAAAATTCCTTCCATTTGGTGAGTTCCGGCTCGTTATAATTGTGAATATTTAATTTTTTTAAAACAATCAGGTCTAATTTTTCGCGAAGCATGGCAATCGGCACTTCATAAATTGTAGAAGCATCCGCAGCTTCTATAACAGCATCCACTTTTACATTACAAAAAAGCGCCACCTTTCTTTTTAATTCATCTCCCAAAGGCCGCTCAGTACGGCAAACCAATATATCCGGATGGACGCCATTTTCACTCATCATTTTTACACTATGCTGAGTGGGCTTGGTTTTTAATTCCTTGGCCGCCTTCAGGTAAGGAATCAGCGTAAGATGCACCACCAGGCAGTCGCTTTCCGGCAATTCCCATTGGATCTGCCTTACCGCCTCAATAAAAGGAAGGCTTTCTATATCACCAACCGTGCCGCCTATCTCGGTAATTATGATATCATATTCAAATTTCTCGCCGAGCAACAGCATTCTTCGTTTTATCTCGTCAGTAATATGTGGAACTACCTGTACGGTTTTGCCGAGGTAATCACCTTCTCTTTCACGATTTATTACGGTCTGATAAATTCTTCCGGTAGTAACGTTATTTGCCTGGCTGGTATTAATATTTAAGAAACGTTCGTAATGGCCCAAATCCAGGTCAGTCTCTGCTCCATCTTCTGTTACAAAACATTCGCCATGCTCATAAGGATTAAGCGTACCGGGGTCAACATTGATATAAGGGTCAAATTTTTGAATAGTGACACGCAATCCTCTCGCCTGTAAAAGTTTAGCGAGCGATGCAGCAATTATTCCTTTTCCTAAAGAAGAAGTAACCCCGCCTGTTACGAAAATATATTTGGCCATATTCTATAATTTATTCAACAAATAAAATGCCTCCCAATACAACAATTATCCTGTTTATTGAACGGCAAAAAACCTGACCATCGGAAATAAGAATGAAAAAAAATCCGTGAGGTCGTGCAAACTTACATTTAAAATTTTAGCCGCAAAAGTTATAATAATAATTGTGGAAAAATCTGATTCAGGAACAAAGAAACCGAACCGATAAAACAGCTTCTTTAATCCGGATAAATTTGAAAAAATTGGCCAGTGCGAAGACAGTAAACCAATAAATATCCGCTTTTTATTTTTGGTCCGAGGTTAATAATGTTTTTTTTGGGAAAGATAATTTCCAACATAATCTTTTATGCCTTCTTCGAGTGAATAAAAGGGCTGCGAATAGCCGGCATGCCGGATTTTATCCATAACAGCTTCGGTAAAATACTGGTACGTTTCGCGAATATCTTCCGGCATATCAATATATTCTATTTGAGGAGCAATATCCAGGGCCGAAAAGGTGGCTTTCACCAAATCATTAAAGGTTCTTGCCTTTCCGGTGCCCACATTATAGATTCCGGAAATAAAAGTTGCTGGAGTGCTTTTCCAGCATTCAAGAAACCAATAACAAATTTTTAAAACGTCTTTTACATAAACAAAATCCCGCAATTGCTCCCCATGGCTGAAACCCTTTTTATGTGATTTAAATAGTTTTACAAAACCATTTTGTTTGATCTGGTTATAAGAATGAAAGATAACACTTGCCATCCTGCCCTTGTGATATTCGTTGGGCCCATACACATTAAAAAATTTTAATCCTGCCCATTTCGGCGGACTGTCATCCTGAGCCTGTCGAAGGACCCACTTATCAAATTCATTTTTTGAAATCCCATATGGATTTAGTGGCTTTAAATCAGGAATGATATTTTCATCGTCTTTATAACCAAGTTCGCCACTACCATACGTTGCAGCGGAAGATGCATATACAAGCGGCACTTTTTTTCGTGCGCAATAATGCCAAACTTTTTTAGAATATTCTACATTCAAATGTTCATGAATGGAATAATTAAATTCTGTGGTATCTGTTCGTGCGCCGATGTGGTAAAAGAAATGAATTTCCGGATCTTCTTTTTCCAGCCAATCAAAAAATTCTTCTCTTTCAATCTTTTTTGCAAAAGCTTTTCCCTTAAGATTTATATCTTTTTCATGTTTGAAAAAATCATCTACTAAAATCAAATTCTCATAACCGGCATTATTTAAAAAACCTGCAAGACAACTTCCAATAAAGCCTGCAGCGCCGGTTACTACTATGTTTGAGGTTATATCCATTATAAAGTATTGGTGCTAAAAATTTATTTCTTATATATTTTCCCTCATATAATTCCCAATCGCCGCATCATATTTTTTTCTCCATTCAATGATATTTCCCCAATCTTCATTTTCAATTTTTATTTGGCCAGATGTAACTGTTCCTAATTTTTCAAAAGGAATATCTAATGAACTTTCAAACTCTTCAATTTTATCAGGATTTACAGAAACAACTACTCTTCCCTGCGCTTCTCCAAACCAATAAGCATCATTACGAATTGCAGATATTTGTTTGTTTACTACAAATCCCAAATTCCGATTAAATCCGCTTTCAGCAAGCGTTACAAATAATCCGCCTTCAGAAATATCATGCGCGGAAACAATGATTTTATTTTTGATCAAAGAACTAACGGCTTTGTGTAAACGAAATTCTTCTTCAAGATTGAAATAAGGCGCAGGAGAATATTCGATGCCGCAAATTTTATGCATATATTCTGAGCAATTGAAGTCTTCTACATTTTTGCCGAGTAGATAAATTACATCGCCTTCATTCTTAAAATCCAATGTCATTTTATTTTCATAATCTTCCAAAAGCCCAACCATTCCAATAACCGGCGTCGGATAAACGGGGCCGGATGGAGATTGATTATAAAAACTAACATTACCACCCGTAACCGGCGTATCGAATTTTTTACAAGCTTCACTCATTCCCTTAATGCTTTCTACAAACTGATAATACACTTCGGGGTCATAAGGATTTCCAAAATTCAAACAATTGGTAACACCGAGTGGAATGCCACCGCTACAGACAATGTTTCTTGCGGCTTCACTTACTGCTATCATGCAACCAACAAAAGGATTCGCAAAAACATAAAGACTGTTACAATCTGTGGTAAGGGCAAGTGCTTTTTTTGTTCCGTGTATCAGAACAACTGAAGCGTCTGCAGGCGCGTTCGTATTAAGATTGGCGGCACCCACCATGCTATCGTATTGTTCATAAATCCATTTCTTGGAAGCAATGGAAGGAAGAGTAATTAATTTTTCCGCAATCCCTTTTAAATTTGTCGGCACAGGAATTTTGGATGCATCAAACTCTTTTATTTTTTCAAAATATTTTGGCTCTTTATATTCTCTCGTATATACCGGAGCGCCACCGCCAAGCACCAAACTTTCGGCTGGCATTTCCGCTTCCAATTCGTCATTCATATAAAAGCGAAGCATTTCTCCATTGGTTACTTCGCCAATTTGCTGACAAGGCAGATCCCATTTTTCAAAAATATCAGTCACTTCTTTTTCTCTTCCTTTTTGAACGGTCAAAAGCATTCTTTCCTGGCTCTCACTCAGCAATAATTCCCATGCTTTCATTCCCTGTTGACGTGTTGGCACTTTTTCCAAATGAATATTCATTCCAACACCGCCTTTGGCGCTCGTTTCAGCCGTTGAACAAATTATTCCTGCTGCTCCCATATCCTGCATTCCAACAATAGCGCCGGTTTGGATTACTTCCAAACAAGCTTCCAACAATTTTTTTTCCTGGAAAGGATCACCCACCTGAACCGCGGGCAAATCTTCCGCACTGTTTTCAGTAATGTCTGCAGAAGCAAACGCTGCACCACCCATTCCATCTTTTCCTGTCGCGCTTCCCGCAATAAAAACCGGATTTCCCTCGCCAACAGCAGTCGCACTCACGGTTTCCCCTAAACGAACCACTCCGGCGCTCATCGCGTTTACCAAAGGATTGGTGTGATAACATTCTTCAAAATAAATTTCACCACCAACAGTTGGAACACCGAAACAATTGCCATAATGCCCGATACCACTTACCACGCCGCTTAATAAGTGTTGTGTTTTTTCATGTTCAATATTTCCAAAACGCAAAGAATTTAACGTAGCGATTGGCCTTGCACCCATTGTAAAAATATCGCGGTGAATGCCGCCAACACCCGTTGCTGCGCCCTGAAATGGCTCAATTGCAGAAGGATGATTATGGCTTTCAATTTTAAAAACCACCCCCAGGCCATCACCTATGTCCATTAACCCGGCATTTTCTTCCCCCGCTGCTACTAACAGTCTGGAGCCTTCTTTAGGTAAGGTTTTGAGCCATTTGATAGAATTTTTATAGCTGCAATGTTCACTCCACATAACCGAATATGCGCTCAGCTCTGTAAAATTGGGTACCCGTCCAAGGATCTCAGTAATTTTTTCGAATTCCTCTTTTTTAAGTCCCAGTTTTTCAGCCGTTTCAAATGTTATTTCCATAATTGTAATAAAAATGGCAAACTTACAATCTATTCACTTTTTCTGTGAAATATCCATTGCTATTATTTTAACTAACTTCCCACAATTAAATAATCGCTGCTTGTTTTATATTCTTTTTATCATTTATGCGGTTTTTTTTTGCTGGCTGATTACGCGCATTCGCTTTTTTCGAAGTACAGGATTATTACCTCAATTGCTCGTTGCATTATTCATCGTTCGAATTTTAGTGATGATTGCGGGCTGTTATGTAAACCTGTATATTTTGCCCGTTTCCGATACGGTGGCATTTCACAATATGGGCACGGACGATTTCAACCTGCTTTTACGCAATGGCCGGGAATATTTCTCCCAAATTTTTCATAACCCTTACGTACACGGATATTCAAGATTATTCGATGATTATCATTCTTTCTGGAACAATTTGCGGACTATCCTTATTGTAAAGATGGTTTCAATATTTGATTTCTTCAGCTTCAAAGATTTTTGGATTAATTCATTATTTTTCAATTTCATTGTCTTTTTTGGCTGCGCTGCGCTGTACAAAGTTTTTGTCCGGGTGTTTCCCCAATCGGGGATTCCACTTATTTTGTGTATTTTTCTTTTCCCTTCCGCTTTGTTTTTTTCCGCAATGATACACCGGGATGGCTTAATTTTTTTGGCCATTTCAATGGTGGTATATCATTTATATTTTTTTAAAAAAGGAGGAAACATTTTTAAAAGAATTGTAATTATCTCACTGTTTCTTCTGTTGATTTTTTGCCTGAGAAACTATGTTTTCCTTCTTCTTATTCCTGCCCTGATGGCGTGGATGCTGGCTGAGAAATTTCCAAAAAAATCGCTAATGATATTTGTAGCAACCTATTTTTTGGGCTTGTTGTTCTTTTTCTTGTCAGGATTGATTTCACCTAAGATTGATTTTCCGGGCTATGTAGCGAAGCGACAGGAAAGCTTTATTCAAATAGGAAAGCAAGGAAATTCTACTATAAAAGTCGATACACTGAAGCCCACTTTTGGAAGTTTTATTAAAAATGCACCCCAGGCGTTTGACCTGGCCTTTCTCCGTCCCTATCTTTCAAAAATAAATGAGACTGCTTTTGCTCCTTTTGCTCTTGAAATTTTGCTAATACAAATCTTATTGGTGCTGCTCATATTTTTCCATAAAAAAACGCCGGAAATTCAACCTATTATTTATTTTAATCTTTTTTTCAGTATTTCCGCACTTTTGATAGGAGGATATGTAGTGCCTATAATAGGTGCTATTGTCAGATATAGAAGCATATACTTTATTTTCCTGCTGATTCCGGTGGTGTGCTACATTGACTGGACGACAGCGTTACAACTCAAAAGAAAAAAATAAAGCATCATTTCGGAAATAAATTTTAGTTCTTTTTATGCTTTTACTGTTAAATTGAAATAGGCAAAATCCAATTATAAAAAATAAAATGTATGTTTTTTGGGTATTATATTTAAAATTTTAGGAAAAAGTGGATAATTATTTGGACTTTTTCAGAATTAATTTGTTTTTTTGCACCTCAAAACTTTAAAAATGGAATCATTACGCTTAAATGCATTAAATGAGATTCTATCCACGCCGAGAAGTCAGGAGGTAGATTCACCGCAAAAAATCACCAATTTTTTTGCGGAAAACGTTTTCGATCTTAAAAAAGCCCGGGAATACCTGAGCGACGAAGCTTACAAGAGCCTGGTTTCTTCCATTAAGAACCAGACAAAAATTGACCGGAAAATGGGCGACCAGATAGCCTCTGCATTAAAACGGTGGGCACAAACAAAAAATGTGACCCATTATACCCACTGGTTTCAACCACTGACAGGAGCCACCGCCGAAAAGCACGATTCTTTTTTCACCATAAAAAGTGACGGAACCGCCATTGAGGAGTTTGACGGCAATGCGCTGATTCAACAGGAGCCTGATGCGTCTTCGTTCCCGAGCGGAGGAATAAGGGCTACTTTTGAAGCCCGCGGGTATACCGCATGGGATCCATCTTCACCTCCATTTGTGGTTGAAATTGGAAATGGCCGCACCTTATGCATCCCCACTATTTTTGTTTCCTATACAGGCGAATCATTAGATGCTAAAACGCCACTCTTAAAATCAACAGTAGCGCTGGAAAAGGCGGCGGTGGATGTTTGCCAGTATTTTG
This sequence comes from Hanamia caeni, assembly GCF_003721595.1. Taxonomy (GTDB): domain Bacteria; phylum Bacteroidota; class Bacteroidia; order Chitinophagales; family Chitinophagaceae; genus Ginsengibacter; species Ginsengibacter caeni. The sequence goes on along the minus strand of NZ_RJJR01000007.1, from coordinate 70,891 downwards.
ATAAAAATATTACTTCTGTTAAGCCCACGCTTGGATGGGAGCAGGAATATTTTGTAGTAGACGCCACTTTAGCAAATGCACGCCCTGATTTAATAATGACGGGGCGTACTCTTTTTGGCCAGGCTCCCGCAAAAGGTCAGCAACTAGAGGACCATTATTTTGGCGCCATTCCGGAAAGAGTATATGCATTTATGAGGGATTTTGAAAACCAGGCCTACAAATTAGGCGTTCCGCTTAAGACACGCCATAATGAGGTGGCTCCGGCCCAGTTTGAATGTGCGCCTATTTTTGAAGAGGTGAATATAGCAGTAGATCATAATACGCTGCTAATGGATTTGATGGTGCGGGTAGCACGGAGACATAATCTTCTCGTGCTCCTGCATGAAAAACCATTTGCTAAAATAAATGGTAGTGGCAAACATAATAACTGGAGCATGGCAACCAATACAGGTGTCAATTTGCTGGCGCCGGGCAAAACGCCAAAAACCAATTTGATGTTTCTTGCTTTTTTTGTAAACACAATTAAAGCAGTTCACGACCATGCTGATATTTTGAGAGCGTCAATAGCAACAGCAGGAAACGACCACAGGCTTGGAGCAAATGAAGCGCCGCCGGCAATTATTTCCATCTTCACCGGCAAATATTTAAGCGATGTATTAAATGAAGTTGAAAAACGCGTAGGCCATGATTTTGACGAGCAGGATGAGGCAATGTTAAAACTCGATATTCATAAAAGCATTCCTGAACTGATGATGGACAATACCGATAGAAACAGGACTTCTCCGTTTGCATTTACAGGCAATAAGTTTGAATTCAGAGCGGTGGGATCTTCTGAAAATTGCGCCGGGCCAATGACTGTGCTAAACACCATAGTTGCAGATGCGCTTACGGATTTTAAGATTGAAGTAGACTCAATAATTGAAAAGGGGGAGAAAAAAGAAATTGCTTTGATGCAAACGATTCAAAAGTATATTGTCGAAAGCAAAAATATACTGTTTGAAGGCGATGGCTACAGCGAAGCATGGGCTAAGGAAGCTGAAAAGAGAGGGCTGTCTAATATTAAAACCACTCCGTTGGCTTTGGATGCGTTTGTTTCAGATGCTGCCAAAAAATTGTTCTCCCGGTTCGATATTTTCACAACCAAGGAACTGGAAGCCCGTCACGAAATTCAACTGGAAAACTATATTAAAAAAATCCAGATAGAAGCACGGATGATGGGAGAGTTGGCAAGCACTTATATTTTGCCACCTGCAGTAAAGTATCAAAATATCCTGATACAAAATATCAAGGGCCTCAAAGAACTTGGATTTGCTGAGAAAGACTATTCTTCACAGTTGCAGATTGCGCAAAAAATTTCTGAACACGTGGATGTGATTGGCACCAGGGTTAAAGAAATGATTGAAGCGAGAAAAGTGGCCAATAATATTTCGGAATCAAGAGAAAGAGCTATCAGTTATTGTGATGAAGTAAGAAAACACTTTGAAGTAATCAGGTACCACGTGGATAAACTTGAGCTTTTGATTGATGATGAATTGTGGGAACTGCCACGTTACAGGGAGCTTTTGTTTGTTCAATAATCGAAGGCAAACTTGTTTTATGTTTTTTAACAGGCCGGAGTTAAACTTCGGCCTTTTTGTTTGTTCTATGGTTCAAACAATTAAAAATACACAACATGAAAAAATTATTTCTCGTAGCCATAGCCGGTTTATTCTTTGCAGCTAACGGCAACGCACAGGTAAAAAGAAACGTTCCTCATTCTCAACACATGCGCTCTGATTCTTCCCGTCATTTCCAAAAAGGAAAGATGCAAGACCAGTTAAATCTCACTGCCGATCAGAAGTCGCAAATGAAAGCGCTTCACCAGGATATGAAGCAACAAAGAGAGGGAATAATGAATGACCAAAGCCTCACTTCTGATCAAAAGAAAGAGAAAATGAAAGAATTGCGTAAATCACAATCTGAAAAAATGAACACGATTCTTACTCCGGATCAACAGGCAAAAATGAAAGAGCTAAGAAAACAAAGAATGAAAAATCACAAAATGAATCATGGAATGAAAAAAAGCCACGCATCGTAAAATTTGAAAAGTTTTCCCGTGAAAATTAAAGCCGGTTCATCGCAAGATGGCCGGCTTTAGCATATAATTGAAAACTCCTGAAAACCGAATCGTGTATCTTTGCCAATTATTTAAAAAAGATGAGTACTAAAGGAAAAGTTTTAATGGCGATGAGCGGAGGAATCGACAGTACAGTTGCCGCTTTGATGCTTCATAATGAAGGTTTTGAAGTAGTGGGAATTACTATGAAAACCTGGGATTATGCCACCAGTGGGGGCAAAACCAATAAAGAAACCGGATGTTGCAATATCGACAGTTTTAATGATGCGCGGATGGCCGCCGTGCAGCATGGATTTCCGCATTTTATTCTTGATATCCGTAATGAATTCGGAGATTTTGTAGTTAACAATTTTGTAGACGAATATATGGCCGGCCGAACCCCTAATCCCTGTATTTTGTGCAATACGCATATCAAATGGCGGGCGCTGTCAAAAAGAGCAGATGCGCTGGGTTGCGATTTTATTGCTACAGGACATTACGCGCAAATACATCAACATTCAAACGGAAGGTATTTTGTAAGAAAAGGAATTGACGAAACAAAAGACCAGAGCTATGTATTGTGGGGATTGCAACAGGATTTATTAAGCAGGACGCTTTTGCCTCTGGGCACTTACCGGAAAACAGAAATCAGGCAAATGGCTACTGACTTTGGCTATCCCGACCTGGCAAAGAAGAATGAAAGCTATGAAATTTGCTTTGTTCCCGACAATGATTACCGCGGATTCCTAAAAAGAAAAGTAGAAGGACTGGAAGAAAAAGTTTCCGGCGGATTTTTTGTAGATAAAACGGGAAAAATTCTTGGGCCGCACAAAGGCTACCCTTTCTATACCGTGGGCCAAAGAAAAGGGCTTGATATTGCTTTGGGCAAACCTGCTTTTGTGACGAAAATTATTCCTGAATCCAACACCATCGTTTTAGGCGATGAAGAAGATTTGAAAGGAAGTGAATTGACCGTTAAAGGAATCAACTGGGTAAAATATGATGGCGTTTCTGACGGAATGGAAGCCCTTACAAAAATCAGGTATAAAGATAAAGGGGCGCTTTCTAACCTTTCTGCATACGAAAACGGCTTGAAAGTCCGTTTCTATGAAAAGGTAAAAGGGATAGCACCGGGCCAGAGCGCTGTTTTTTACGAAGATAATGATGTGATTGGCGGTGGAATTATCCAAAGAAATTAAATAAAACAAAAGCATCTCCCAAAGATTAATTTTCTTGTATGACAAAACGTATCCTCAGTTTTGCTTCCGTCTTACTAATTTTAGCTGCCTGCAAAAAGGAAACGGCAACGCTGCCTGTTTGGCCGGTTGGCGATTATTTCCCGTTGGAAATTGGAAAATATATTACTTACGATCTTGATTCTACCGTGTTTACAAATTTTAATCAAACGCTTACCGTAAGGCATTACCAGGCACAGTACCGCGTAGAAGATAGCACAACGGATAATCCCGGAAATACGGGATTTGTAATTAACCGTTATTTGAGGTCAGATTCAACCAAGCCCTGGGAAATTGATAATGTGTTCACCGCTTTTCCTGCTTCAAAATCCATAGAATATGTGCAGGACAACCTGCGTTTTATCAAATTGATGGGCCCTGTTACAAACGGTTTTTCATGGAAAGGAAATAGTTACCTGGCCTATGATCCCTATCGTGATTATGTTTTTGCCAACCCCGCTTTTATGGAAGACTGGAATTATACTTACGAAAATGTAAACCAGCCAATGACTATCAATTCAAAAGATTTTGAAAATACAATTACCGTTTTTGAAGTAGCTGATTCAACCGGAAACCCCGAGGTAGCCGGAACGAAATATGCCGAGAAAACCAGCAGCGTAGAAATGTATGCAAAAGGCGTGGGTTTGATCTACAAAGATTTTATTCATTGGGAATTCCAGGGAACAGACAATACATTTAAAGGCTTTGGCGAAAGGCTCAGCATTATTGATCATAATTAATTTTTCAGAATTGCAGTAAACTAATAAAAAATCCTTTTTTTTATTTTATGAGAAAAGAATTTCTCTTCCTGGTAATAATCATTTTCTTTTCTCTTGATTCTTTTGCTCAGTTTACAAAATATGTAGTCAGCTTTACAGACAAAGCCGGCACTCCTTTTTCCATCAGCGATCCATCAAAATTCTTATCAGAGAAAGCTATTGAAAGAAGGGCAAAGCAACACATCGCAATCGATGAAACTGATCTGCCCATCGTTTCCGCATATATCGACAGCATTCGTTCCGTTGAAAATGTCACTGTTCTCGACGGCTCAAAATGGTTGAATCAAATTTGTATTGCTACTGCTGATTCACTGGCCATTCTAAAAATCAATTCTTTTTCTTTTGTCGCAAAAACAAGCCCCGTCAAAAGGTTGGTCCGTTCAAACGTTGCGGAAAGAAATCAATCGCCGGAGTGGGCGCAAAAAAATAAATTCAGCAAAGAAACGAAAGGAATTTTATCGCCAGCCTCGCCGCCGGTCTCCGGAAATTATTATTCGTACGGAAATTCATACGCGCAGGTCCATATCCACAATGGCGAATATTTACACAACAACGGTTTTCGCGGAAAGGGAATGCTGATTGCTATCATAGATGCCGGCTTCTATCATTACCGCAGCCTGCCTGCGTTCGACAGTGTTAACCTGAATAATAAGATAATTGATACTTATGATTTTGTTGACAATGAGGCTTCAGTCGATGAAGATAATTATCATGGAATGATGTGCTTTTCAATCATTGCAGGAAATATCCCGGGCGAATTGGTAGGCTCATGTCCGGATGCAAATTTTTTATTGTATCGTTCCGAAGATGTGGCTTCCGAATCTCCTGTTGAAGAACAATATTGGATAGCCGCTGCAGAAAGGGCCGACAGCGCAGGCGCAGATATCATTTCTACTTCATTAGGTTATAATACATTTGATAATCCCGTTTTCGATTATACATACAAAGACATGAACGGCCATACGAGCATGATTGCCAAAGCGGCTACTCTTGCTGCAAAAAAAGGAATGATCGTGTTAGCAGCCGCCGGAAATGAAGGCGATGATAGCTGGCACTATATAACCACTCCCGGCGATGCCGATAGCATTATTACGGTAGGCGCCGTAGATACTTTGGGAATTCCTGCGCCTTTCAGCAGCTATGGGCCCTCCAGCGACGGCCGGGTTAAACCGACAGCAGCTTCTGTAGGTTCGGGGACTGCAATTTCCTCCACTTCGGGAACTATTCAAGCAGGTTCGGGAACGTCGTTTGCCACGCCCAATCTTGCCGGACTTGTTACTTGTTTGTGGCAGGCTTTTCCCGACTTCACAAACATGCAGATAATTGACGCCGTAAAAAAAAGCAGCAGCATTTATAATGCACCTGACAACCGGATTGGGTATGGGCTGCCTGATTTTAAAAAGGCTTTTGATGATTTGACCAATCAAGAAATAATCAGAAACATCGCTCCTGTTCTCCAAAATAATTTTATCAAAATATTTCCAAATCCTTTTAAAAATAATTTTACCATCGCAGTTAATCCACCACTTACATCCGTAGCCACTTTCAGTTTATATGATGCTGCAGGAAAATTATATTTTGCAAAAAAAGTCTCAGTGCAATCAGGAGTGATCCAGGTTATCCATTTCAATCAAATGCAGTTGCTTCAAAAAGGTATCTATATTTTAAAATACAATGATGGTAAGAATAAGAAGAGCCTTAAGTTGATGGCTCAATAAATTCTTCATTCCGCAGTAAAGAAATAAATAGGCGCTTTTTTTATTTTGAACAGAGAGTTACCTCTTTTTTTTTCGAAACAATGCAACAAATAGAGTATCCGCCTGCATTTCATATCCGGACAGGTATTTTGTTGAAATCAGTTCCAGCGATAAATCTTGTGTGAAAAAATCCACATTATCTTCATTTTCCTTTCTGAAAACAGAACACGTAATATAAAGGAGTAAACCGCCTACCTTCAAATATTCAATTGAATGGGTTACAATTTTCTGCTGAAGCAAAGCATAATTTGTTATTGCTTTCTTTTCGAACCAGGCAAGCGCCTCTGGCGTACGCGACCACGTTCCGGATCCCGAACACGGCACATCAGCTATAATGGTATCAAAACAATGATTAAACAATTTTTCTTTGGATGAAACAGACAAATCAATGAGCAAAGAGGTATAATTTGTGATGCCCGCATTCGTAAAACGCTTCCTTAAATTTTCAAGAATATTTTTTCGTGTATCGCTTACCGTTAGCATGATGTTGTTAAGCAAATCAAAGGCTAATATTGATTTGCCACCGCTGGCTGCACAACAGTCCCACACCGATACGGTTTGAAATTTATCAGTTATTTCTTTCTTTAAGATAGCAAGCGTCTGTTGAGAGTTATAATCTTGTACTATCACTTCATCGTCTAAGCGCAAAACGCGGTTTATGTTTTCGCTATTAGCAAATGAGAGGCAACCAGGATATAGAAATTCAAATGAAATATTTGCCTTGTTTAATTTTTGTAAGACAATTTCTTTTTTACCCGGCCTGACGCGCAGAAATAATCTTGGCTGAATCAAAAACGAAAGATTAAAAAGCCCAACGTCAATTTTAGTACTCAACTCATCATTAAAAGGAAAAACACTTTGCATATCAAAAACATCTTTTAAAAAAGAAATTTTTTCAGGCAAAGGATTTTTTATCATTTCATTCCATGACGGATTCAATTCTTTCAAAATTTTGGAAGGTTCATGTTCCACGAGAAAAGTCGCCAGCAACAATTTTTCTGTTATAGGCATTTCGGAATTAACGCTAACCCCTAAACGAAAATAATCATAGCAAAGCGATGAAATTATCCGCCTGTCTTTAGAGCCATGTTTCTTATTTAAAGAAAAGTATTTTTTGAGATATAAATGAAAGGGTTCTTTGCCGTTATAATTTTCAAGCAGTGTTTGGGCATAATCAAGATACCTGTGAACATAACTTTTTTCAACAGCCTGCTCACTCTTATTCATGAAATAAAAATTAAAAATTAGCGTAAAGCTTATAGCTGAAGAAGCGCCTTAATAGGATCTTTGCCAAATAACAACTGTTCGGGATTTTCAAGCATTTGTTTTATCCTCACCAAAAAGCTAACAGACTCCCTTCCATCAATTACCCGGTGGTCATAGCTTAAGGCGAGGTACATCATCGGCCTGATAACTACCTGGCCGTTGATTGCTACCGGTCTTTGAATGATATTATGCATTCCCAAAATAGCGCTTTGCGGAATATTTATGATTGGCGTACTCATCATTGAACCAAAAATTCCTCCGTTGGTGATGGTGAAGGTTCCTCCAGTCATTTCTTCAATTGTTAATTTGCTTTCGCGGGCTTTTACTGCAAGATCTACTACTTCCTTCTCAATCTCGGCCATGCTCAGGCTTTCAGCGTTCCTTATTACCGGAACAACAAGCCCCTTTGGCGAAGAAACAGCAATTGAAATATCGCAAAAATCATGATAGATTAAATTATCACCTTCCATTCTCGCATTCACGGAAGGCCATTCCTGCAAAGCGAAACAACATGCCTTGGTGAAAAAGCTCATAAAGCCCAAATTTACATCATGAGTTTTTTTAAATGTTTCCTTGTACTTCGCCCGCAAATCCATGATAGCACCCATATCAGCCTCATTAAAGGTCGTAAGCATCGCCGTGTTGTTTTTTGCTTCTACCAGCCTGCGGCTGATAGTGCGACGAAGATTGCTCATTTTTTTTGGAGTTTCGGTTCTGCTGAAAAGCTCCTTATCAATTGCTCTGCCCGGGTTTTGCAAAGCGCTCAACACATCGTTTTTGGTAATTTTTCCATGGAAACCCGTAGCGCTTATTTTTGAAGGATCTATCTTCTTTTCGGCAAGGATGGCAGCAGCCACCGGCGTTGTTTTTATATCTTCTCTTTTCCGTGGTTGATTTTCTTCAGGTGTAATCTTTTCGGCGGGGAAATTATCTGAGCGGCTTTTTTGAACTGTTTCTTCTTCTTTTGGTTTTGTTTTTTCTTGGCTGGCGCTTTTAGCTTCATTTTGAGCAGACGGCTTTTCACCACCAATATCTATAGTTGCCACAACATCCCCTATCTCAATCTCTTCATCTTCTTTTGCCAATGTGTGTAAAATACCGGCTTGTTCGGCATTGATTTCAAAAGATGCTTTTTCACTTTCCAATTCAGCAATCACTTCATCTCTTTCTACCCATTCCCCATCTTTCTTAACCCATTTTGTAAGCGTTACCTCCTTTATGCTTTCTCCGATAACAGGCACTTTTATGTCGATGGTGCCAGATTTCTTTATTTCCTCTTTGCCTTTGCCGTTATCTGATTCTGGTTCTTTAGCTACTGCTGCCTTCTCCGGCGACGATTTAGGAGAAGCAGCTACTGCGCTTTTTTCCGACTCATTTTTGACATTCGGCGTGGCGCTGCCGCCCGCAGATTTTTGGGCTTTCTCATCTATGGTAGCAACTACATCTCCTATTTTCAAATCCTCATCTTCTTTGGCCACAGTATGCAAAATGCCCGCTTGTTCGGCGTTGATTTCAAAAGTCGCTTTTTCACTTTCCAATTCAGCAATCACCTCATCTCTGTTTACCCATTCCCCATCCTTTTTTATCCATTTCGTAAGGGTAACTTCGTTGATACTTTCGCCTACCGCAGGTACTTTTATTTCTACTGCCATGAGTTTTAATTAAGTTTTACAAACGTAAGCTAAATTGAGAAATACACAAAAACCGAAGCCATTACAAACGGCATAAGAAAGATCAATAAAACAAAATTGCCCCCAGGAATATTTCCATTATTTTCGTTGCCTGAAATAGAGGTTATTTAGCTTTGAAAAATGCAATTAATAAATTCCCCATCTTGTTGATTGTTGTTTGGATGCTTTGATCTAATTTTATAAAACTATAAACAACAGAAAGATTTCTTTTTAACTTTTATGAGTAGAATACTATTTATCATTATTTGTTTGTTTACTGTTGGCACAAATGAATCACAGGCCCAACTGATAATTGATTCAGTTAGTTTCGTCGTACAAACAGGAGGAAAGGTTACCGTTACCAACGATATTACTAGCGCCAAGGGTCTTCCATCAACCGGAAAATATTTATTACAAGGAACAGATTCGCAATCAATAAATATGAACGGAAAAACTATTTCTAATCTTGAAATTGATAATGTGAACAATGTTTGGCTTCAAAGCGATTTAACACTGACTGGTTCACTCAAATTTTCAAATGGAAAATTCATTACTGATGGCCATTCTTTTACATTATCTGATATAGCACAGGCTAGCGGAATGGCAGATAATAAATTCATTGAGACGAATAATTCGGGGCAGGTAATTAAACAAATAGCAGTTAATTTAAGTTCTTATGAAATCCCTGTCGGCGCGGGAAGCCTCTACAGGCCTGTGTTTTTAACTACAAGCGGGAGTAATAATGGCGCAAAGGTTGGAATGCAACTCCACAACATAGCCTGCAGCAACAAGCCTCCTTCTACTTCAGATTATTTAAAATCAAACTGGACAATTACCAGCAATGGCATTAATGGAACTCTTTCTGCCCGGGCGAAATATGCGGAAACGGCTGATGTGTTTGGAAATGAGGACAATCTTAAGGCTTATATTTTCGACGGCACAGACTGGTCTTCTTCAGGAACAATCGACAAAGTTGCGAACACTATTTCCTTTTCAATTACAAATACATCTGTTAACATTACCGCTATTGATAAGTTTAGTTTGTTGAAGGCGAAAGTATTGTTGCAAGGCCCTTATAATACAGCCACTCATCTTATGTCAGATAACCTGAGAGCCGCAGGTGTTATCCCGTTAACCGACCCTTACAGCGAGCCTCCTTACAATACTGCTTTTGTAAGGATAAACGACCCGATTGCTGAAGCCGCTGATGCTACAGTTTTTAATGCCCAGCCTTTACAAAGCGATAATATTGTAGACTGGGTATTTTTAGAACTAAGAAATACAGTCGCAGGAGATAATATCGTTCAAACAAGAAGTGCATTAGTACAATGCGATGGCGATATTGTAGATGTGGATGGGAAAAGCCCGGTTACTTTTAATAACATTGCCGATGGGAATTACACAGTTGCCGTGAGGCACCGCAACCATTTGGGAATAAGTACGGACCCGGCCACTTTAACTCCCCTGCTAACTGAAAAACAATCCGTAACCTCTTTTGTTGATTTTACTGCTTCTTCTTTTTTATTTGGAGGAAACAATGCCCATGGCGTGGCATCTGATGGAAAATATATTTTGTGGGGAGGAGATGCTAATATAAATGGGATTGTTCGATTTGCCGGTTTAAATAATGACAAGGATTTTATCTATGTTAATAGCCTAAATTCCGACGCAAGCGCGACTCTTTCAGCTGTTTATTCTCCGGCCGATGTAAATATGGACAGTAAAATCAAATTCAATGCGCTTGCAAATGATAAAGATTTTATTTATACCAAAGTTCTCGAAAACTCTTCAACAATTGTAAGAACCGAATCATTACCATAAATCATAAAACATGAAAAAAATATTTGCATCTTTCTTTTTTATCTTTTCGTTTTCTTCGTTTGCAATGGCCCAGGGAACTGTTCAGGCAAGCATTGGAATAGGAAGTGCAGCCAATAGGATAAAGATTTATATCAAATCAGATATTACCCTGAAATCCAATATTTCAACTTTAGAATTCAACATTGCTATACCCGAAACAGAAACAGTAGCCAAACCCACGGTAACTTCATCGGCATCAAGTATTAGTTGGCAGATCGATGATCCTATTACGGAAGGAGGATATAAAAATTATGCAATTACCACCGGAACCAGCCCTATTCTTACATTTAACTTGACCGCTGGCTCAGAGTTTGAAGTTATGGAATTAGAATTTTCTGATCAGACAGTTTTACCAAATTCAGTTTCATTGATTACTTTACCGCTTGGCGGAGTCACCACTAATGGATTTGCGCTTTTTTATTGTACAGGTTCACCTTCTTCCGATGGTTCTAATCTCTATTACGCAAGAACAACCGATGCCACCTACAGAACGGATATCGTAAACGGATTTAGCTACAATGCAGATGGAACGCAGGGGACAGACATCTCCAGTGCAACATTAACTGCAACACCTACGCCCGTAAAGTTGTCGTCATTTTCTGTTGATATTAAAGATAATACCGCAGCCCTCTCCTGGTCTGTGGAAAACCAGGATGCCAATTCCAGCCATTTTGAAATTGAAAGAAGCGCTAATGGAAAGGATTTTAACCAGGTTGCGATGGTTAATGCAACCAACAATACAAAGCAATCTTATTCTTTTAATGATAATGATCCTTCCCTCTCGGGTTCTGTATATTACCGCTTAAAAATGGTGGATAAAAACGGCCAGTTTGCCTACAGTGACATCAAGACCGTTCAATTTGCAAATACCGGATTTTCTGTGCTGGTTTATCCGAACCCGATAGAAAGTGTTTCAAAATTAAGAGTGAATTTAGAGAAGCCGCAAGTAATCAAAGTAAGCATAAGCAATTCCACAGGCAACTTAGTTCAACACTTTGAAATCGACGGACAAAGAGGAATGAATGAAAAATCAATTAACCTTTCAACTGTTCCTGCCGGTTCTTACATGATAAGGATTCAAAGTGGACAAAAGAACAAGGTGATTTCTGTAATAAAGAAGTAATATCATCATTTCGTTTTTACAGCCGGGAATTTTTTCCAGGTTTTTTATAGTGAAGCGACAAATAGCTCTGCTTTTTATTTAGCAGTTGGGCATTATAGATATCTTTTCAAACCATATATCAGCATATCGTCCGAGGAAAGAATTTGCCATTCCGGATTTTTTGTGGTTAACTTTAATTTTCTGTTCATCTTAAAGTATTTATATGAAAATTGGATTTCATGGCGCTGCAAGAACTGTTACCGGATCAAAACATCTGCTGATTTTAAACAATGGAAAAAAATATTTACTCGACTGTGGTATGTACCAGGGAATGGGCTCAGAAACGGATAAGCTGAACAGGGAATTTGGTTTTAATCCCGAAGAAATTGACCATATGATACTTTCCCATGCGCACATTGACCATTGTGGCCTGATACCGAAATTAGTGAAAGACGGTTACCGTGGCGCTGTATTTGCAACCCCCGCCACAAAAGATTTGGCATCCATCCTCCTGGCTGACAGCGCCGGCATCCAGGAAAACGATTTAAAATATGTAAATAAGACCCGTGCAGCACAAGGGAAGCCTTATATTTCTCCTCTTTACACAATGCAGGATGCAGAAAATGCAATTCAGCGCTTTAAAGTAGTAGATTATGGCGAATGGTTTAAAATTGATGAAAACGTGCAATTCATGTATCTTGATGCCGGCCATATTATCGGGAGCGCTACAGTTCATTTAAAGATTACGGAAAATAATAAAGAAACTCATCTCACATTTTCGGGCGACGTTGGCCGCTACAGGGATGTAATCCTGAAATCACCACAGGATTTTCCGCAGGCTGATTTCATTATTATTGAATCCACTTATGGCAATAAAATTCATGAAGATGTGTATGGCACCCCGGATAAGCTGTTGGATTGGATAGAAAGAACCTGCCTTCAAAAGAAGGGGAAATTAATAATTCCGGCCTTTAGTGTAGGCCGCACGCAGGAAATTTTGTACGCTTTAAACCAACTGGAAAACGAAAACAGGCTGCCGGATCTGCCGTATTTTGTGGACAGCCCGCTGAGCCTTGAAGCCACACAGGTAATGGAAAGCTATCCCCGGTATTTCAATAACCGCGTTCAAAAATTATTACAATCAGATCATAATCCTTTCCAATTTAAAGGTTTGCGGTTTGTAAAATCTGTGGAAGAAAGCAAATCACTGAATTATCGCAACGACCCCATGGTTATCATTTCTGCAAGCGGCATGGCTGAAGCGGGAAGAGTAAAGCATCACATCAGCAACAACATTGAAAATAGCAGAAATGCAATTTTACTCACCGGTTATTGCGAACCTGATTCCCTGGGAGGCAGGCTTAAGCGGCATCCAAAAGAAGTGGGTATTTTTGGACAACCACATGAAGTACATGCTGAAATAGGTGAGATACAAAGCATGAGCGCTCATGGCGACTATGAAGACCTTTCACAATGGCTTTCCTGCCAGGATAAAAAAATGGTCAAAAAATTATTTTTGGTTCATGGCGATTATGATGTTCAATTAGATTTTAAAAACCGGCTAATCAGTAAAGGTTTTGCTGATGTAGAAATACCTGCCAGGCATACTGAAGCTGGATTGGGTTAGTGGTTAGTGGTTGGTGGTTAGTAGTTAGTTGTTAGTCTGTTAGTTGAATTGAAAATTGAAAATTGGAAACAGCCTTCTGCCTTATGCCTTTTGCCTTCCACTTTTTGCCTCCTGCCTAGGGCCTCACGCCCTAATGCCGTCTGCTATTATTATCCTACCATTCATACATAATTAAAATTTTGTTTTAATAATAGTAAAAGAAATTTGCGCCCTTATTAAAACCGCTTAATTATGAAAATTAAAAAGTACTACTTTACTCTTCTTATACTAATCACTTCTTCCGCAGTAATGGCTCAATTTCCACAAGGAAATCCCGCAGCAAGGCCATCCACCGGAAACAGAAATATGAATGTGGGGCATTTTTACGGAAAAGTTGTGGATGGTAATACGAACAAACCCATAGAATCTGCGTCAGTTCAGCTTTCGCAAACGAAAATGGATACGGCTACCAAAGCACGGACTTCCAAAATAGTTGCCGCTTTACTTACAGATAAAAAAGGTGAATTCAGTATTGAAAAACTTCAGCTTTTTGGCACTTATACCTTAACCGTTAGCGCCGTGGGGCATGGAGTATATACCGACCAGGTTTCTTTTAATTTAAACATGAATGGCGACAGAAGCCAGATGATGAATGCTATTGACAAAGACCTTGGCAATATCAAATTGCTTCCTGAAGCGAAAGAACTGGCGAATGTGGTGGTGACTGCTAATAAGTCGCTTATGCAAATGAGCATTGACCGGAAAGTTTTTAACGTGGATAAAAGCCTTACCAGCGTAGGTGGTACAGCAGTTGACGTGATGAGAAATGTGCCATCGGTAAATGTGGATATTGATGGAAATGTGACCTTAAGAAACGCCAGCCCCCAGATATTTGTAGACGGAAGGCCAACGACTTTGACGCTTGATGAAATCCCTGCTGATGAAATTGAAAGTATTGAAATCATTACAAACCCTTCTGCCAAATTTGATGCCTCAGGCGGAGGCGCAGGCATATTAAATATTGTGATGAAGAAAAATAAAAAACCCGGATACAATGGAAATTTCAGGGCTGGTGTTGATACAAGAGGCGGAAATAATGCAGGTGGAAATATCAACATTAAACAAGGTAAAGTCAATTTTTTTGCCAGCGGAAACTACTTTCAGTTTAAGGGTAAAAGCACCAACAAGACCGATAGAACCGATAATATCAACGACCTGGTTGCCAACCTTCATCAAGAAAGTAACCCAAGCCGCAATGGGCGCATGGCCGGCGGCAACATAGGATTCGATTATTTTGTAGATAACCGCAACACTTTCACACTTAGCGGTGGTATCAGGCAGGGGAAATTTGGTGGCAATGAGTTAACAAATATTACCCGCGACACGCTTTTCAACGGCCTCACAAAACATACATTCGGCACCAGCAACAGCGATAATAATTTTGTCTGGAACAATTACAACGGCAAACTAAGCTTCAAACATAATTTTGCAAAGCCAAATAAATACATCACCGCAGATGCGAATTATGACTATAGCAAAAACAATAATGACCAAAATGTAACTACAGAATATTTTAACCAGGATAATTCACCGGCAGCTCCTGTATTTAAACAAAGAACCACAGGAAATGGTACCAGTGATAATATCACCGTTCAAACAGATTATTCAAACCCCGTTTCTGACAAAATCAAAATAGAAGCTGGTTTGAGAGCAGCAATCAGAAACTCAAACAGCGACAATAACAACTATATTATGGACGAGTCTTCCGGCAAATATGTTTCTGTTGCGGGACTGAGCACTAAGTATAAATACACCGATAATGTGTATGCGGGTTATGTAACATTTTCGCAGAAGATTAAAAACTTCACCTACCAGTTGGGTGGTAGAATAGAAAGCTCAAAATATTCCGGGGAGTTGGTAGATTCGAACAAAACATTTAGTAACTCTTATCCCCTGAGTTTTTTCCCCAGCGTGTTCCTTACACAAAAGATTAATGACAAACAGGATATTCAACTGAATTATTCAAGGAAAATAAACAGGCCCAATTTCTGGCAACTGATACCTTATTATGATTTTAGTGATCCGCTGAACATCAGCGTGGGCAATGCTTCACTGGTTCCTGAGTTTACTAACCTGCTTGAATTATCCTACGATCTGAATTTTAAAAATGGCAATAGTATTATAGCTACTGCTTATTATCGCAGGAGCGATAATTTAATATCCCGTTATCAATATTGGGATAAAAACCCTAATCCCGCGTATAACGATTCTGTTTTTATTTCTTCTTTTGTAAATGCCAGCAGCTCGGAAGCGTATGGATTGGAAATCACTTCTATGAATAAGATTGCCCCATGGTGGACACTTACGGAAAATGTCAATCTTTATAATTCCAAAATAAACGGCAGCAACCTCACCGGCACTACTACCACGTTGGGAAAATTAAGCTGGTTTGGAAAAATCAACAGTACCTGGACTTTGCCTGCAAATATTAGCATTCAAATTAATGGTGATTATACCAGCAAAACTATCCTGCCGCCGGGCAGAAGCGGTGGCGGTGGCAATCATTGGGGCGGTGGAAATTTAGCCAATGCCAATGGGTACGCCTTGCCGGTTTGGGGTTTTGATGCAGCCATTAAAAAGGATTTTTTGAAAGATAAATCGCTTTCTGTTTCGCTGAGCATGAATGATATTTTCAACACAAGAGTTACCAGGATACATTCCGTATCTACCTCCTCCAAAAACATTTCTTCAACACAGGATATGTGGAGACAAAGAGATCCGCAACAGTTGAGAGTGAACCTAAGCTGGCGATTCGGTAAAACGGATGTGTCTCTTTTCAAAAGAAAAAATATGAACCAGCAGAACGACCAGGGCGATGTGCCACCTGTAATGGCTCAATAAAATTCTTATTCATTTTTCCTGAAAAATAGCCGTTGAAACAGACGGCTATTTTTTTGCAGTAAAAAGACTTTTCAGTGTAATTTTTATTTTAGCCTACATCCTCATCGTTTTGCGTGGTGTACGGTGTAAATCGATTTTTCAAGGCAAACCACTTTGAGTTTCGTTGATCACGGATGTTTTCAACACAAAAGTTACAGGATTCATTCAGAATTTCCTCCATTGTCCACATTTCTTCTATTCGAGGAAAAAACTAAAAGATCCTTGATGGCATGTTAATTGATTATTATTTTTTCGTATTTAAAAATAATGCTATGAAAAAAATCAAAAGTTTTTATTTGTCATTTATGGCAATGCTTTTACCGTTATTTTTCACGGGAATAGCGGTTGCCCAGGATAGTGCGGTTTCTTCCACCACAACTACAACCAGTACTTCTTCTTCATTCACCGTTCAACCGTGGATGTGGGTCGTTGGCGGAATAATTGTTTTAATTATCATCATTGCCCTGGTAAGCAGAGGCTCAAAAGATAAAGTGGTGATAACAAAAGAGCGCACTATCGAATAATTTATCCACTGAGTAAAAATGGCTGCTGTTGAGTAGCCATTTTTATTAATCCACACGCACTGCCGGTGACTGGTTGCCCTTTTCATGCTATCTTTGCGCCCCCTAAATCAATCTTTTTGTACAAATGGCATTACAGGCAGGAATTGTAGGATTACCCAATGTAGGAAAATCAACTTTATTTAATGCGGTAAGCAACAGCGCCAAAGCGCAGGCGAGCAATTACCGGTTCTGCACCATAGAACCCAACGTGGGATTGGTAAATGTGCCGGATAAAAGATTAAACGTTTTGGCCGAGTTGGTGCTTCCGGAGAAAATTGTTCCGACACAAATTGAAATTGTTGATATAGCCGGACTGGTAAAGGGCGCCAGCAAAGGCGAAGGTTTAGGCAATAAATTTTTGGCAAATATCCGTGAGGTAGATGCCATCATTCATGTAATCCGCTGTTTTGAAGATGAAAATGTGCTGCGCGAAGAAGGCCCTATCAACCCGATAAGTGATAAAGAAATTATCGAGACCGAATTGCAGCTAAAAGATTTGGAGGGCGTAGAGCGAAAATTAGCCCGCGCAGAAAAAATGGCCAAAACCGGCGACGCCCAATCAAAACTCGAATTTGAAGTACTGAAAAAATGCAAAGCGCATCTTGAAAAGGGAAAGAATATCTTATCGCTCGGTTTGTCTAAAGAAGAGAGGGCGGCTGTGGCCGATAATTTTTTTCTAACGGATAAACCCGTTTTATATGTTGCCAATGTTGATGAAGCGTCCATGCATTCGGGCAATAAATATTCAGATTTGCTGGTGGCTGCGGCTCGGGAAGAAGGCGCCCAGGTAATCGTTATGACCAATGCTATTGAGGCGCAAATTGCGGAATTTGAAGATCCGGAAGATAAGCAGATGTTTATGGATGAATATAAAATGGAAGAACCGGCGCTGGACAGGCTTATCCATTCCGCATACGAATTATTAAATCTTTCCACTTATTTCACTGCCGGTGTGCAGGAAGTGCGCGCCTGGACGATTCACAAAGGCTGGAAGGCGCCCCAGGCAGCCGGCGTAATTCACAGCGATTTTGAAAAAGGATTTATTAAGGCAGAAGTAATTTCTTACAATGATTTTGTTCAATACAAATCTGAGGCTGCAGCCAGGGAGAACGGCAAATTACGGATTGAAGGTAAAGAATATATAGTGCAGGACGGCGATGTGATGCATTTTCGTTTCAATGTATAGGCGAATATTATTGTAATAATCCCGAAGACCTTTCATTAACGCCGGCGGGAAAATGTTGGTGTATTACGAAAGCAGTCGTATCCGGCGATTCGCCAGTATTAGGTTTTGTTTCTCCGCAACTTCTTGAAAAGTACCAAAGAAGAAAAACAATAATTACGACAAAAATTAAAGGAATTACCCACCTGGGCCTCGCAACAGGTTGCCTAATCTCTTCTACGGTTTCTTTCTGATCGGGCGTTTTTTTCTCTGCCATTTCGCTTATTTTAAAAGGTAAAAAATCAGAAAGGATGAAACAGAAATATGAAATAATTTCATGGGCACCCCTTCAGTATAATCCAAAAAGCCCTCAAAAGTTATACCCAAATAAAAATCGATAACTATAAACAAATTCTTTGCAAATTTGTTTTACTGCGGAAATAATACTTTATCAATCACATAATAAACTCCATTTACGGCGTGGTTATCAAGGCTGATAGCTTTTGCCGGCGGCCCCGAAAATGGAGCGCCGCCCGGAGGAAAAGTGCCCACCCCATTGAATGTGAGATTATTAACAAATGGGCCGCTAAATGTAGCCTGGGCTATTATTCCCGGGTGTGTTGAAAGGGCGTTATTTACCAAAGTCAGATACGGCGTAGCAGTGGTTGGGAAATTATTTGAAAAAACTCTTATGGTGGGCTCGTACGCTGTATCAATGGCATTATAAGCAGCCAGGAAATGATACGCCAGGATTCCCTGAACAGACGATGCCGGCAAAACACTATACAAAGCCGGGTTACTGAAAACGGCTGGCGAAGAGGAAAGCAACGTTGCCTGCTGGGCAGCCATCGCCTGGTTCAATCCCTGCTGTAATAAATAGGAATAAGCCAATCCAAAAATCACGGTTTGGAACGCTGCGTTATCGGGTGCAAGCACCGTCATGTTAGTTGGCGGGTAATTCAACAATGAATCAAGGCGGCCTAAGCCGGTTTGTCCACTGTCGGCGCGCTCAATAGCAGCCTTAAAAAATGAAAGCTCTGGATTGCTATAAATAGCGCTTTTTAATGTTTGAAAAGGCGGCGCCACTATCGCTGCCACTTCATGAATTACTCCATTTTTCAATTTGATGTCCGGCTTGGTTACCGGAATATTGTTATCGTAAAAAGCATTTCCAACTACTGAGGGGAAAGTGGTTAATTTAAAAGGTATTGGTATTGGTAATTGCCCAACGGTAATGCTTGTGGGTAACTGTTCATTCGGCATGGAGGGAGTAAGACCGCCTTTTGTAATATCTGAGCTTAAGTATTGATTGCCGGGAATAATAGAGTAGCCGACAATCGCTCCCAGTGTTTGCAGATCTAACGTATTGAGTGCATCAATAGAAGGGATTCCTGAAACCCTGAACGCATTATTTGTCGGAAGGAAAACGGTGAATTCTGTGCTGTCCCTGTTTAATTGCGCTAATTGCCCGGTCTTGGTAGCAGCAGCCGCAAAAAAGCTATAGCTTGTATCTGTACTTATTTGTTGGCCGATAGAAATTTCACTGTTGTTTACCGGTGGATATTCTATAGGTGTGGCATCCGGCAGTGGCTTATTACAGGAATAAAAAATGAAAACTCCCGCAATAGCTGCCAAACTCATTTGAAGATAACGCCTGTTTAATGTGATATTTTTCATCTTCTTTATTTAAAAGGTGAGCAGGGAAGTTCTTAGAAAACATTATAACCAAGGCTTACGTAATACAATCCGCCGATGGCCGGATTTCCGAATCCATTACGATAATACTGATTTAGCAGGTTAGTAGCTCCGATTTTAAGCAAAACCTTAGGATTAAAAAACTTATAACTTATCTGTGCATCCAATGTCTGGAACGCAGGAACTATGCCGTTCGCAAAATCGGCCTGGAAATCTATTTTATCCTGCCAACGATAAGATAAATCAAAACCAAACCTTTTTTCAGAACCGAAACCTGTATTACTGAAAGTTGCGCCTGCCCGATATTTAGGGGCATTAAAGTCGGCCTGAAAATTCTCAGGGACATTGTCCAGATTATCTGAGCTAACTGTACCACCAACAACAAAATTGCGCGGCAGCGCATAGGTTAGACTCATACCGAAACCATAAGTATTTACTTTATCCTGCACATTAATTGGAATCGAATAGGTAGATACCAATGCAAGATTATTAAGATTCGCTTTTATCTGTTCGGGACTACCGGTGAAAACACTTTTATCATTATTTACCGACTGGGCTACAATTACACGGGAAAGAAAATTATTGTAAATTCCATAGTATCCATAAAGGTCAATAAGCAGCCTTTTATTTATTAATAACCCTTTATAGCCTGCTTCAAAAGAGTTAACGCTTTCTGCTTTGAAGTGAGTAACAGGATTTACCTGTGGATTTCCTGCAAATAAATTATTATCTACCGTGTAAACCGGGTTCGAAATCAAATGATAGAAATCTGTAAAACTGGAGACCCCACCAATTAAATGAGTTCCTCCTTCTACAACGAGATTAATGTATTGCTGTTGGGTTGAAGCAAAACGATATGCCTGCTGGTAGGATACCCTGATATTATTGTCCTCTGCGACTTTAATTACCAGGGAAACACGTGGTGTAAATTTTCCGGCAAAATTTTCATTTTTGTCGTAGCGGGCAGAAGCAATAATCTTTAACTTGTCATCTAACACTCTTTTGGTTGCTTCCAGGTAAGCTCCGTATTCACTGATAGGAATTTTTCCTGTAGAATCTGCAAACAATGTGCCTTCAGAATTCAACTCATATCTTTTATAATTAGCGCCAATTATAACATCTGCAAATTTCGACGTGATGGAAGATAAATTGTACTGGCCTTCTACATTATACAGATCTGTTTTATCAACAAACAAACCACCTCCGTCTGAAATTGGAATACTTCTTACTTTGTCAAAAATCTGTTTAAATGCCGCGGTTCCTGGAACAGGCATGCCTTGATCAGCCACAGCTCTTGCATCCGCATGAGCAGTAATATCAGTTTTCCCTGCAAGCTTTGCATTCAAATAAGCAAAAGCATATTGAGGATACCAGTCGTTACTTGACTTCCAGGCTTCATTGAACAGGCGGGTGGTAATAGTTGCGTCAAAAGATTTACCAGCATTTTCCTGTGTAGTATATGCCCGCACAAACCAATTCTTATTTACCAACTCAATTTTATATTGTCCTATTTTTAAATCTAAAAAAGAATACCGATCAATTCCCGTATAAACGGAATTTCCTGTACCCCAATATCCTTCTGCATTTAAAAACGTTCGCGGAGATAACTTATAACTCAGAGCACCAGATAATTTAAAGTTTATGGTATTTGGATTTAAAATGTCTTTTTCAGCGTAGCCGGTTCTCGAAACCAAAATCGATGAGGGCATTGCATTAATGTAAGGTGCATAGAAAGGGGCCTGCTCAGCTATTTTATCTAAGACCTGTGACTTTATATCAATAGATGTTTCATCGCCATACACATTAATGCCATCATAATTAGGATCAGTTTGCCTTGTGCCTTTTTTTACTCCGCCAACTAATGCCACGCGATCATAATCTCTGTAATCATTGGCCACCCAATCTTTAGCCTGCACGAATTCGGTTCCAACTTTAAAAGCAAACTTATTGCTCACTTTTTTTGCCCACCTTAGCGACGCGTTATAATAAGGCGAGGCTTTCCGATCAGGATTATCAATGTTCATCATGCCGGTTTTAACCTGCAATGACAGCCCCTGGTATTTAAAGGGATCTTTACTGGTAATAAGTATTGCGCCATTCATTCCCCCCGGACCATATAGTGCGGAAGACGCTCCAGGCAATAGTTCTACGCTTTCTACGTCGAGTTCAGTAAGTCCTACCACATTTCCTACCGAGAAGTTTAATCCAGGTGCCTGGTTATCCATTCCATCCACTATCTGGTTCACACGCACACTGCCGCTTCCATTGAAACCTCTTGTACTGGGTGAAGAAAAAGTTAGCGAGGAATTTACCACATCTACGCCGTTCAATTTTGAAATAATATCATAATACGAAGGCTGAGCCGAATTACGAATGTCAGTGGCGCTGATTCTTTCAATAGTTACCGGCGATTCCATAATTCTTGATGGCGTTCTCGTGGCAGCCACCACCACCTCCTGGCCCAAGGTGCTGGCAGTTTCCAGCGAAATATTCACAGGAGTGGAAATATTGTTTACTTCAACTTCTGTCTGCTTATATCCGATAGAAGAAATAATCAACGTTAGTGGCGGAGACTTTTTAGTGTCAAGAGAAAAGTTTCCTTTTTCGTCTGTATAGGTTCCTTCCTCTCCATCTTTTACAGTTATTGATACGGCGGGTACGCCTTCCCCGGTGATCTTATTGCTCACCGTTCCTTTGATAGTTGTTTGTTGTGCGAAACATGCCTGCGAAAAAAATAATAGTGATATTATTAGGAACGAAATTGGGGTTAATCTGCTCATATTGATAAAATTTTGGTGAGCTAATTGAAATCAATAAGAATATTCCTGCTTATGCAATATAAATTATCTTAGTCATATATAGAGAAATTCTCTAAGTCTCTATTAAAAAAAATATGTGCATTTTTGCACGGAATTTATTTATACGTTATGTCTTCATTTTCATTTCCCGATCAAACGCAGTTTTACAAGGGAAAAGTACGGGATGTTTACACTATAGCAGATAAGCTGTTGGTGATGATTGCCAGCGACCGCATCTCAGCGTTTGATGTGATTTTGCCAAAACCTATTCCCAACAAAGGCCAGGTACTTAACCAGATAGCTGCTTATATGCTCAGCGCAACAAAAGATATTTGCAACAACTGGCTGCTTGATACGCCCGCACCGAATGTTTCGGTAGGAAAAAAATGTGTTCCTTTCAAAGTGGAAATGGTAGTGAGAGGCAATCTTACCGGCCATGCCTGGCGTACTTATCATGCCGGAGAAAGAGTGTTGTGTGGCGTAAAGCTGGATGAAGGCCTGAAAGAAAATGATTTTTTTTCAACACCTGTCATTACCCCATCAACAAAAGCCGCAGAAGGCCATGATGAAGATATCAGCAGGGAGCAGATTATTCAAAGAAATATTGTTTCCGAAGAAGATTATGCACAATTGGAAAAATATGCATTGCAATTGTTTGCGAGAGGTAAGGAAATTGCAAAAAAGAGAGGGTTGATCCTGGTAGATACCAAATATGAATTTGGAAAACTGGGCGATGAAATTATTTTGATTGATGAAATTCATACGCCTGACAGCTCACGCTACTTTTATGCCGATGGTTTTGAGGAAAGGCAGGCAAGTGGCGAAAAACAAAAACAGCTTAGTAAAGAATTTGTGCGTGAATGGTTGATTGAAAATAATTTTATGGGAAAGGAAGGGCAGGTAGTTCCGGAGATGAGTGAAGAATGGATTTCGATTATCCGTAACCGTTATATAGAACTTTATGAAAAATTAATCGGAGGAAAATTTATTCCTGAAACACTAAGTAATGAAGAAACGCGGGAAAGAATTTTATCTTCTCTAAAAAAATTGTCATCACAGTGAACGAACAAATATTCCCTATTTATATTTTACTTTGCTACGCGCTTAATTAATCTCTTTCATGTCTTTTTCACTTTTCCATCCTTTTAAAAAATTATATCCAAAAATATCTACTGTTCATTTTGTTAACTTTGATACATGAATGCTCAAACCCACAATATAAGCCGGCTCATACGAAAGAATGTCAATGAAATAGATGACAATGCCGAGATTATACTTTATGGTTCAAGAGCCCGCGGCGATGAGCGCATAGATTCTGATTGGGATATCTTAGTGCTTACAGATTATCCCGTAAGCTTAGAAAAAGAAAAAATTTTTAGAGACAAATTATATACACTGGAAATTAATGATACGATTTGATTTTAGGTTTCTTCATTGATAGACTTAGTTTTAGATTCTCAAAAAAGTTGTGCAGATAATTTGAATTTCAAAATTTAAACAGTGAACGGACAAATATTCCCTATTTCTATTTTACTTTGCCATACTTTTTAATAGAATTTGCTGATGCCGCTTTCTCTTTTCAATCCTTTCGAAACACTGCATTTTGAAGACACCACCTGCTTTTTGACGGGTGAAGAATTATCTTCCCCGGAACAAAATATTACTGTTTTTCCTGGCTGGATTTTAGATCGCTTTTCGCTGCGTGAAAAGAAATTCAAAATGCTTGACCAGATTACAGCTTTTCATTACGACGATCTGAAATTGCCTTGTTCAGATAGTGTCAAAACAGCTTTTGATAATCTTGAAACAGAAATAAAAGCGGCCTTCGATGCGGGATATGACGCAGTAACTAAAATTCCCGGTGAAAAACTTTTTTTGTGGATGGGACGCTTTGTGTACGGCGTATTGTATAATGATATTGTATTGGAAAGAAGCCGTTCAAAAAAAAGGCCGGGAGCAAAAGATTTCACGTTGTCGCCTGCGCTTAAAAAGCGCTTTTCTAAGTTTCACCTGATGTTGCAATCGCTTTTGGTTCCGATGGAATTCACAGGTGTAAAACCGTGGAGCATTGCAATAGTAAAAGTGAAATATTCAAAAGACGGTTTTAATTACAAAGATGAGCCTACCAACCAAAATTTTTCTTTGGGTATGAATGGTTTTGGTATCGTTGCATGCCTTCAGGACAATGGCGCAGTTTTAGAAAAAGAAAAAGAGATATTGGGAAAAGCGGGCGAAAGAGTTTTGCATCCCATCCAGTTTGAAGAATTAGCAGCGCGGTTTTTATACAGAAATTATTTGCTAAAGAATCGTGGACAAACAAATGTTGAGATTAAAAGCAACAAAGTGATAATAGCATCTTATCCACCTTCAAAGGCTACTGAACTAATTTTTAATCCGTGGAGCGAGGACATGTTTGCACAGGTTTTGGCCGGCTATTGGGAGCCTTGGGGTTTTGAGAAAAAAACGATTTTTAATTTTCCGGATTCTCCGGTGAGCTTTCTGGAGAATGAAGTTGATCATAAATTTATTGAGCCCGAATCTATTCAATTGCCATTTTGATTTGATACAATTACCAGTTTCGAATTTAATTTCATTACATGCTTTCGAAAAATTACAGCAGGTAGATGGAAGTTCTTCCTCATGAATTTTTGTTTATCTAAAACCAATATTTGCGGGCATTTTATTAAGAACATAATTTATCCGTTTACATTTGCACGATGAAGATTAGGTGCTCCAGTGAAGAAATTTTTATCTTCCAAAAAATAAGCGATGCCGCATCGGAATTGTCAATGGCTGCATTTATTATTGGCGGATTTGTCCGGGATAAAATTTTAAACCGTTATTCAAAAGACGCGGATATAGTTTGCGATGGCGATGGTATTCAACTTGCGCAATTGGCAGCCTTACAATTTGATCCAAAACCAAATCTCAGCGTCTTCAAAAATTTTGGTACTGCACAATTAAAGCTTTTTATTAAAGGAAATACATTTGAAATTGAGTTTGTAGGAGCCAGGAAGGAAAGCTATAACCGCAACAGCAGAAAGCCGGATGTACTACCCGGCACATTGGAAGAAGACAGGCTAAGAAGAGATTTCACAATGAACACAATTGCCGCAAAACTTCATAGAAATAATTTCCTTGAAATAGTCGACCCTTTACATGGCCTGGAAGACATCAAAAATAAAATCATAAGAACGCCGCTGCCGCCCGCGCAAACGTTCATTGACGATCCGTTGCGAATGATGCGGGCCATTCGCTTTGCTGCGCAATTACATTTTACAATAGAGCAGGAAACTTTCCAGGCAATTAAAGAAAATGCATCAAGGATAAAAATCGTAAGTGGCGAAAGAATTATTGATGAGATGAATAAGATAGTGATGACAACCAAACCGTCTGTTGGATTTGACCTGCTGTATATATCCGGCCTTTTAGAAATTATTTTTCCGCAAATGGTTGCCTTGGTTGGCGCAGAATTTATTGACGGCAAAGGCCATAAGGATAATTTTTACCACACCCTGCAAGTGCTGGATAATATTGCACCGCACACGAATGATCTGTGGCTTAGGTGGGCAGCCATTCTTCATGATATTGCAAAGCCTGCTACGAAAAAATTTGAAGAAGGCCATGGCTGGACCTTTCATGGCCACGAAGTGGTGGGGGGAAGAATGGTTCCGAAAATATTTGCAAAGCTAAAACTTCCTTTAAATGAAAAAATGAAGTTTGTAAGGAAAATGGTTGAACTGCATTTGCGGCCTATCAGCCTTACCAAAGAGAATATAACGGATTCGGCTATACGAAGATTGCTTTTTGATGCAGGCGATGACATCGAGAATTTGATGACGCTCTGTAAAGCAGACATCACCTCAAAAAACAAACAAAAGGTTCAGCGCTATCTTGCCAATTTTGAAATGGTAGAAAAACGATTGAAAGAAGTAGAAGAATCAGATCATTTGCGAAACTGGCAACCGCCCATAACGGGTGAGATCATCATGAAAGAATTTAATCTTCCCCCGTCACGTATTGTTGGGGAAATAAAGAATGCAGTGAGAGAAGCCATTCTTGACGGAGAAATAGCAAACGAATTTAATGCTGCCTTTGCGTACATGAAGAAGGTAGCAAAAAATCTGGGTGTCAGTTAAGTTTTATCCACTATTATTTCCGATTTGTTCCGTAGTAAAGATTGCATTTTTCGCAGCGCCTGTCTACGCAGTTTCTAAACTGATTAATTAAAAACTAAGCCTTAAATTTGTGATATGGCAATTTTAAAATTCAGAATTTATTGGGAAGAAGATGAAAGCATTTATCGTGATCTGATGATAAAACATTCGCAGACTTTTTTAGATCTTCATAACTGCATTTTAAAGTGTTTTGAATTTGACAATAAACATCATGCTACCTTTTACCGAAGCAACGATCACTGGCAACGCGGCAAGGAAATTACCCTGGAAAAATATGATAAGCCTTATAAGGCCGAACCGCTATTGATGAAAGACACGGTTATAAGTCATGAAATTCATGAGCCTAATCAAAAATTTATTTATGTCTACGATTTTCATAAATACTGGACGTTTCTTGTTGAATTAATTAACGTCAATAAGGACGAAGGCCTAAAGTCTGAATATCCCGTGTGCAGCAGAAGCGAGGGAATAGCTCCCAGCCAATATGGAACCAAGGGATTAATTAATGAAAAGCTTTCAGAGATTGAAGAGAAATACGATTTGAATACGGCAGTACTGGCCGATAGCTACAGCGAGGAAGGAGAAAGCAATGACGCGACTGATAATGGCGAAGAAGAGGAGGAAGAACAAGTGGATGATGCCGAAAACGACGATTTATAAAAGTTAAAGCCGGTTCTTTACAAACCGCCATTACATGTCTACAAATACCTGCATTATTGTTTGCGGCCCCACCGCGGTGGGAAAAACTGATTACGGAATACAACTTGCTGAAGAATACAAAACGGAAATAATTTCTGCAGACAGCCGCCAATGCTTTAGGGAGCTTAACATCGGCGTGGCAAGGCCTTCCGCCGAACAGCTTAAAAAAATTCATCACTATTTTATTAACACGCATTCCATTCACGAAGAAGTGAATGCAAAAATTTTTGAAGAATATGCATTGAATGCGGTACATACAATTTTTCAAAAAAACGAAACTGCGGTAATGGTGGGTGGAACCGGTTTGTATATTAAAGCCTTTGCCGAAGGGCTTGATGCGATTCCGGAAGTACGTGAAGATATCCGCAAAGAAATTAATGAACTATATTTATTAAACGGCTATGACTGGCTTTATACTGAATTAAAAAACCGGGATCCTGTTTTTTTTGCAAAAGGCGAAATAAAAAATCCTCAGCGAATGCTGCGTGCGTTGGAGGTAAAACTTTCAACCGGCACGTCTATTCTTAATTTTCATTCGAAACAAAAAGCAAAACGAAAATTCAACATAAAATTTCGTTTACTGCAGTTATCCCGCGAAGAACTTTATAAAAATATCAATAATCGTGTGGACGTGATGATTGAAAACGGTTTGCTAAAAGAAGCAGAAGTGCTATATCCTTACAAACATCTGAATTCCTTGCAAACAGTGGGTTACAAAGAATTGTTCGAATATTTTGATGGAAATTATTCTCTTGAAAAAGCGGTGGACCAAATTAAAAAAAATAGCCGGCATTATGCAAAGAGGCAAATGACCTGGTTCAGAAAAAATTTAGAAAATATAAAACAGGAATATTAATCGTTTTACTGTCTGAATTCAAAAAACCAACCAATGCCCTTTAAATTTTCCGTTTGAAAATTCTAAAGCAGGTGCAGGGAATTTTAAAGCATTCAGCACAAATAATAAAATCTTTATTCCCTTTTTGTTGGTTTTTATTTTTGTAAAATCAATATCCGGTGAGAGATACCATTGGCGGTACCGTTTAATATCCTGCCTGTCGAATACCAGGTCGCCATTATCATTATAAGCCACGTTTTTAATCCCTCCAAACATGCCCTCAGCGCCGTAACCAATAGAAAGATTTAACCATTCCGGAAGCTTTGAGTCAGGAAAAAACGATTTAATATTTGCGCTTAGCCAATAAGTTTGCCCGTTATAATCTTTAATAAATCTTTGAATTTCCGTGTTTCCATACAAATCATTTGCCCGGTCATTAAGCTGCTGACTACCATAATTTTTGCGATGAAACGAAAATTTAATCTGGATGCGTTCATCATTCCATGCGAGCTGCTGTGAAATGAATGCTGCAGAACCTATTATATTAGCAGTAAAATCGCCTACACTAAATCCATATTCAGAAGAAAATCCGTCTAAAACTTCGATGACAGATTGATAAGCAACACCGCTCAGGCCTCCTATCCAAATACTTTTTTTCCTGGGTAAACCGGCCCACCGCCACAATTCCATGGTAGCCCGGCTCTCAGAATAGGCGCTATACACATGGCCCACTTTGTCCATTTGCAGCCATTCATTATTATCGTCAAAAAAATGAAATTTTGAACGGGGATATTTTTGATACCATAACGCATTTAATCCGACGAGTGCGCCGCCATAACCAACTATATTGGCCGCGGTCACCAATTGAATTCTCTTTTTATTATAAGGATACGTTTTGAACGAATCAACCATCAAAGGCTTTTCGGGCTTAAGAAAATAGACAGGCTCTGATGAAAAATCTTCGATGTTAAAAGTTCCCTGTGAAATTGCGGGACTGATACCCGTCACAACAAAAAGAAAGCATAAAAGAGAAAGAAATTTTCCGGAACTTCTAAATAAATACATCGGGCAAAATTAAGATGATTGAGTTTTAGAATTGTTAAATTGTCAAAATCAATATCTTTAAATTGTAAAAAAATAAAAGCATGGATACAAAAACAGAAAACAGAATCAAGGAATGGCTTTCCGGAGATTATGATGAAATCGCCAAAGAAAAAATCAGGGAATTACAAAAAAATGATCCCGCAAAGTTAGAAGATGCTTTTTATAAAGATCTTGAATTTGGTACCGGGGGCTTAAGAGGAATTATGGGCGTAGGAACCAACCGGATGAATAAGTTTACAGTTGGCATGGCTACGCAGGGATATGCCAATTATTTAAAACAATCCTTTCCTGAAGTTAAGGTAGCCATCGCGCACGACGTAAGAAACAGCAGCCGCAAGTTTGCAGAAATCGCTGCCGATATTTTCGCAGCAAACGGAATCAAAGTCTATTTATTTGAATCCATAAGACCTACACCTGAATTAAGCTTTGCCATTCGCAGGTTGCAATGCCAGGGCGGATTAGTTATTACCGCTTCTCATAACCCCAAAGAATACAATGGGTACAAAGCGTACTGGAAAGACGGTGGCCAGTTGGTGCCCCCTCACGATAAAAATGTAATTACAGAAGTTGAAAAAATTAAAAGCATCGATGATGTAAAGTGGAAAGGGCATTCTGAAAACATCACTTTGATAGGCAAGGAAATGGACGATGCTTACCTGGAAATGGTGAAAAATTTAAGCATCAACCCGGATGCCTGTATCAAGGAGCATGACCTTAAAATCGTTTATACACCGATTCACGGCACAGGTATTATGCTGGTACCAAAGGCACTGGCTGCGTACGGCTTTGACAATGTTCATATTGTAGAAGAACAAGCTACCCCTGACGGAACATTTCCGACTGTTGTTTATCCTAATCCGGAAGAAAAGGAAACGATGAGCATCGGCCTTAAAAAAGCGAAAGAACTTGACGCAGATATTTTATTGGGGACTGACCCGGACGCAGACAGAGTCGGCGTCGGCGTAAAAGATAACCACGGGAATTGGGTTTTATTAAATGGAAATCAAACCGCCCTGATTGTATTTAATTACATTATAGAAGCCAGGAAACTTAGTGGCAAGGCAGAACCGAATGACATGATTGTGAAGACAATCGTAACAACAGACATGATTGACAAAATCGCTGAAAAAAATAATATCACATGCTATAATGTTCTTACCGGATTTAAATGGATTGCAGAATTGATAAGGGAAAAGGAAGGCGAAGAAAATTATATAGTAGGTGGCGAGGAAAGTTTTGGTTTAATGATAGGCGATAAAGTGCGCGATAAAGACGCCGTAAGCGCTGTCGCCATGATATGCGAAATTGCTGCCGTAGAAAAACAAAAAGGAAGAACGCTATTTGAAAAACTGATGGAATTGTATGTGAAATACGGGTTTTATTTTGAAAAATTAATTTCGATTACTAAAACCGGTATGAACGGGTCAAAAGAAATTGCAGAAATGATGCAATCCTATAGAGACAACCCTCCCAAAGAAATCGCCGGTAGCCCCGTAAAAGAAGTATTAGATTACCAGCTACAGGTTAAGAAAGACTTATTATCCGGTGATACGCAAAAAATAGAATTACCCAAAAGCAATGTATTACAATTTATTACCGAAGATGGTAGTAAAATCTCGGCACGGCCAAGTGGCACCGAACCTAAAATTAAATTTTACTTCAGCGTAAATAGCCCGCTTTCAGTCATTTCCGAATTTGATGCAACGCAGGGAAAACTGGAACAAAAAATTGATGCTATCATTTCATCAATGCAATTAAAATAATAGTTTTCGAAAATATAAACTGTTTTTTAGATATGATTTACTACATTTGCTCATGAATTCCGGTTTTTACTTGAGAACTATTGGAACCGGATTTAAATTTATTGATTATATATCCTGTTGCATTCCAATATATTAATAAAAATTAAATTTTTGGCAGCATTTTTGGAGTATATAATGCGGTTTTAAGAAGCTCTTTTAGTACAATACCCTACGATGCCTCCAATACTTGTGATTTATTAGAATTCATGTTTTTGAAAAACTACAGATTTAAGTTATTATTGAAGAACCTAAGAATTTGGGCAGCACACGCTGCCCTTTTTGCTTTATAATAGTAAGGCAATAAATATCTTCAATTTTATTTCGGAAAGATGGGCGGTTAAAGTCAAAGTCTGACTTTTGGAATGGCAGCAATTAATCTTTGTGTATATTCTTTTTGAGGATTAAAATAAATAGCATCTGCAGCACCTTCTTCTTCTATTTTTCCTTTATTCATCACAATTATTCTGTCGCTGATATAATGAACCACGCCAAGATCGTGCGAAATAAAGACGCTGGAAAACCCCAATTCTTCTTTCAGCTCGCTTAGCAAATTAAGCACCTGCGCCTGTACGCTAACATCCAGTGCCGAAACACTTTCATCGCAAATAATGAATTCAGGATTCAATCCCAGCGCGCGGGCTATGCAAATTCTTTGACGTTGGCCCCCGCTAAATTCATGAGGATAACGATTAAAATATTCAGACTTCAAATCTACCTTTTCCAGCAGATCAATAATTTTTTCCTTTCTCTGTTTTTGATTTGGTAAAATTCCGTGAATTTTCATGGGTTCGTTAATGGCTTCGCCGATTGTAAGCCGTGGATTTAACGAGCCATACGGATCCTGGAAAATGATCTGGATATCTTTTCGCATTTTTCTAAACTGGCCTTCGGGAATATTTCCTATATTTTTATCATTCAAATAAATGGCGCCCGAGGTTGGCTCAATAAGCCGAAGAATAGATCTGCCCAATGTTGTTTTTCCGCAACCGCTTTCCCCTACCAGCCCAACCGTTTCACCTTTTTTTACTTCAAAACTGACATCATCTACTGCTTTAAATACTTTGAGGATTTTACCAAAAAAATTTCTCTTTACCGGAAAATAAACTTTCAGGTTTTCTACGCTTAAAATAGTTTGTGCAGCGTCAAAATGATCGTTTCGGGGGGCCTTTGAAAAAATTGTTTCCGGTTTTGCATCACCACCGGCATCTTCTAAAAAATCACCGACAACGGGCAAACGCTTACCCTTAGCGGATGAATCGGGCCTGCATGCGAGCAATGCTTTTGTGTAGGGATTTTGAGGATCAAGAAAAATTTCTTTTATCGGCCCTGACTCCACAACTTTTCCTTTATACATTACGATAACTCTATCTGCAATTTCCGATACCAGGCCAAGATCATGGGTGATATAAATCACACTCATGTTCTGTTCCTTTTGCAGGTCTTTAATCAATTGCAAAATAGTTTTTTGAACAGTTACATCCAGCGCGGTAGTGGGCTCATCTGCAATCAGCAGAGACGGATTGCAACTAATTGCCATTGCAATCATAACGCGCTGTTTTTGTCCGCCACTTATCTCGTGGGGATAACGATCAACGATGGATTGGGGGTCTGGCAATTTTACTTTTTCAAATAAAGAGATTGTTCTTTTCCGTGCTTCTTTTTTAGAAATATTATAATGCGTTCGGATTGCTTCCATTACCTGCTTTCCACAGGTTTTCACCGGGTTTAGTGAAGTCATTGGCTCCTGGAAGACCATAGAAATTTGATTACCCCGTATTTTCTGAATGCTTTTTTCATCAAGCTTCACAATATCGGTTTCATTTTTTCCCTCTTGAGAAAACAGTATTTGTCCGCTGCTATATCTTGCCGGCGGCGAAGGCAGCAGTTTCAGGATGGATAATGAGGTGACGGTTTTGCCGGAACCGGATTCGCCTACAATAGCTACGGTTTCACCGCGGTTTATTTCGAATGAAATATTTTGTACAGCAGAAGTTACTCCGGAATCGGTTACAAAATCAACACTGAAATCTTTTATTTGAAGAAGAGGCAATTTTTAATTCAGTTTAAAAGCTAATGGCAAAAAAAGCTAAAATTTTAAATGCCTTACGGTAAGACCGTTATTAATCAGTTGTTTTAAAGATTCAATACCAATTGTCAAATGCATTTCTACAAATTGAGCCGTAACACTGGCATCGCTTTCAATAGTTTTTACACCTTCCGGAATCATTGGCGAATCGCTCACGAGTAACAAGGCGCCAGTCGGAATTTTATTATAAAACCCGACAATAAAAATAGTGGCGGTTTCCATGTCCACCGCATACGCACGGATTTTTCTGAGGTAAGATTTCAATACTTCATCATGTTCCCAAACGCGGCGATTGGTAGTATAAACAGTGCCTGTCCAGTAATCTACAGAATGGTCACGAATGGTAGTTGAGATGGCTTTTTGCAAAGCAAATGCAGGCAGTGCCGGCACTTCCGGCGGGAAATAATCATTTGAAGTACCCTCTCCCCTGATGGCTGCAATCGGCAAAATTAAATCCCCGATTTTATTTCTTTTCTTAAGCCCTCCGCATTTGCCAAGAAATAATACTGCTTTTGGTTCAATCGCGCTTAATAAATCCATTATGGTGGCGGCGCCAGGGCTTCCCATACCAAAATTAATAATAGTGATATCTCCTGCAGTAGCGCACTCCATCGCCTTTTCCACCACTTTTACTTTATGAATTTCCGCAAACATTTTTACATAGTTGCTAAAATTGGTAAGCAGGATATAGGATCCGAAATTTTCTAATTTTTCGCCTGTGTATCTCGGCAGCCAGTTATTAACTATTTCTTTTTTCGTCTTCATACTTCTTTAATCTTTAATAATTTTCCTTGCTTTGCATAAAAATACGATTTTACAATTTACATTGTGCCCTTTGGCACGCGCACCATTTGCAAATGACGGTATGCATGATAAAAATAAACTTTCCTGAAGAACAACCTGCGCTGCGGAATCGTAATGGCACCAACGAAATTTTTGACCAAATACGAAAAAAATGGCTGGTGTTAACCCCTGAAGAATGGGTGCGGCAAAATATCATCGGATTTCTGATAACAGGCAAAAATGTGCCTTCGCCATTAATATCAATTGAAAAGGAATTAAGACTTGGCGAGCTTAAAAAGCGCTATGATATTGTTATATTCAATCGCCAGATGATTCCCTGGATGATTATAGAATGTAAAGAAATGAATGTGGCGCTTTCAGAAAAAGTTTTGGATCAAATTCTCAGGTATCATATTTCAATACCTGCAAAATATTTAATCATCACCAACGGAAAATATTGTTTGGGATTCGAAAAAAGAAAATCAACCCTTGAGGAGATAAATGAATTCCCAGGTTTTTCATAAAAAAAGAACCCGCCAAATTCAATGGCAGGTTCCTTAATATAATTACAAAATTCCGTTTTATTTTTCCAGTGAAAGCACATTTTTAGTCAATTTACTTTTTAAATTGGCTGCTTTATTTTTATGAATGATGCCTCTTTTAGCTAACTTGTCAATTTTGGAAGCCAGGTTAGGCAAACCTTCCAATGCAGCCGCCTTATTGTCCAAAGCCTTAAAGTCGCGTATTGCATTGCGGGTAGTTTTGCCCTGGTAGCGGTTACGCTCGTTTCGTTTTGTCGTTTTTCTTACACTTTTCTTTGTTGCTGAATGATTTGCCATTAATAATTTTTTTGGGCTGCAAAGATAGAATATTTTTTAGAAAAAAGAACAACTTTACTAATTTTTGAACGGCATTAAAAGGAATGCAGACCCTTATTTTACTTTAACATTAGTATAGTAAAAGAAGAAATATTACTATTTTTCATTTTTAAGTTGACGGTGCCGGAAGTTTAACACAAGTGTCCTCTTTCAGCAATTACTTTATTTTGCACGAGTCTTTCCACTTCTTTCGCATTTTTGACAATTGCTTTTTCTATTTTCATAGTGCAGATACAATCGTGAAGCTGAATATACAATTGGGTGAATTTATTCTTTTCACCTTCTTTTAAATTATTATCCTTACAATAGTAAACTACTTCAAGCCTGGTTTGGTCGGGCATTTCAACCAAGGTCATAAAATCAACGGTTTCCATATTTTTCTTTTTGGTAAATTACTCAAATAGCAAACCATCCAAGGCGCTGAAGAATAAAAGTTATTCAACTTATGTGTATAAGTGTCAAAAATGAAGATTTTTTGATGATGATTCTGTTTCGATTCAATTTAAAAAATATCTTTACCAATTTTCAGCCAGCACATAAAATTAAATAATCAGCATGCGAATTTTTATCGATATGGACGACGTGATTGCAGATGCCGTCGGAAGATTTTTAGAATGGTATGATCGCGATTTTGGAAAACTTTATACAAGAGAAGAACTCGCCGGCACCAGACTTTATAATATTGTGCCTGAGCTTAACAGGCAAATGGTAAAGCAATATCCTTTTCACCAGGATTTTTTTAAAGAGCTGCCGGTTATTGAAAACAGTGTGGAAGTAATCAAAGAACTGAACGACAGGTTTGAAATTTTTATAGCTTCGGCGGCTATGGAGTTTCCTTATTCGCTGGATCATAAAAATGCGTGGCTTGACAAGCATTTTCCTTTTATCCCCTGGAAAAGAAGAATATTTTGTGGAGATAAAAGTGTTTTACGGGGCGATGTTTTAATTGATGATCATGATTTTAATCTTTCAGTTTTTCAGGGCAGGCCTATTATGTTTTCTTCATGCCATAACCTGAACGATACAAAATATGAACGGGTAAATAACTGGCTGGAAGTAAAGAAATTGTTTGCCAATGAAAAGTAAGTTTCAGCGAGCTGACATAAAATTATTAAGCAACCAATCAAATATTAATTAAATTAGTTTTTAATTTTTATGAAAAATGCGAGAAATCCAAAGTTTGACAGGGATGTATTAACAAAATCGCCAACCGGTATTACGGGGTTGGATGAGATTACAAATGGTGGTTTGCCCACTGGACGGCCAACTTTAATATGTGGAGATGCCGGAACCGGAAAAACCCTGATGTCAATTGAATTTATTGTAAATGGAATTACTAAGTACAACGAGCCCGGCGTATTCATTGCTTTTGAAGAAAAGAGTGCAGAACTGGCGACCAATGTTGCTTCTCTTGGCTTTGATCTCAATAGCCTGATTAAGGGAAAAAAATTGAGGATAGATACCATTGAAATAAACCGCAGCGAAATAGAAGAAACGGGAGAATATGATTTGGAAGGCCTTTTTATCCGCTTAGCGTATGCAATTGACAGTATTGGTGCTAAAAGGATTGTGCTGGATACGATTGAAAATCTTTTCACAGGGCTGGAAAATGAAGGCATATTAAGGGCCGAATTGCGCCGGCTATTCAGGTGGCTTAAAGATAAAGGAGTAACGGCGATCATAACCGGGGAGAAAGGAGAAGGAAAACTGACGCGGCAAGGTCTTGAAGAATATGTATCTGATTGTGTAATCGTATTGGACCACCGCATCCAAAACCAGATTTCGACCAGGAGATTAAGAGTGCTGAAATACCGCGGATCCGTACACGGCACAAACGAATATCCATTTCTTATTGATGAAGATGGAATTTCTGTTTTGCCGGTTACCTCACTAAGATTAAACTATCCGGTTTCAAAAGAAAAAGTGCCCACAGGAATACCCACACTTGATGAAATGCTCAGCGGTGAAGGCTACTATAAAGGAAGCAGCATTTTGGTATCCGGAACGGCCGGCGCCGGCAAGACCAGTATTGCCGCACTTTTTGCAAAAGCTGCCTGCCAAAGGAAGGAACGATGCCTTTACTTTGCTTTTGAAGAATCCCCACAACAGATAATCAGGAACATGAGGTCAATAAACTTAGACCTGGCACCGTGGGAGAAAAAGGGATTGTTAAAATTCTATGCCTCCCGGCCCACAACTTATGGTTTGGAAATGCATCTCGTAGTATTTTACAAGGAAATACAAAAATTCAAACCGTCTGTTGTCATTATTGATCCTATCACAAATCTTGTTACGGTGGGTGATCAAAATGAAGTAAAGTCGATTTTGATTCGCCTGCTGGATTTTTTACAACAGGAGCAAATTACGATAATGTTTACCGCACTTTCTACCAGTCCAAGTGGAAATATGAATACCGATGAGAACGTATCTTCATTAATAGACACATGGCTTTCTATCCAGGAAGTAGAAATAAACGGCGAACGAAACCGTTGCCTCTATATCTTAAAGTCAAGGGGCATGAAATCCTCTAACGAGCTGCGTGAATTTAAAATAACTGACAATGGGGTTAAAATTGCTCAATTGGTTGTTGGCCCAGACGGTATGGTAGTCGGTTCCGCACAAAAAGCCCTGGAACTGCAAAATAAAAAAGATATCATCTTAAAAAAGCAGCAAATCAACAGGGAGCGTAAAAAAATTGAACAGAAAAAGTCCATTCTTAAAAACAAAATACAGGAATTGACATCAGAATTTGAAATTGAAAAGGCAGCTATTACTAACCAACAAAAGAAGAAGGATTAACGAAAAAGGCTCTCCGGAAAAAACAAAAATAAGTTGAGCTCCGGAATCAAATTACTATATTGAAAAAAAAACGATGGATTGCAGATGGAACAAAAATGGGAATTGAAGCTCTATATTGCGGGAAAAACATTAAAATCTGAAACCGCTTTGTATAATTTAAAAAAATACTGCCGTGAGCATTTAGAAGGGCGGTATTCGATTGAAGTAATAGACCTCTTAAAAAAACCGCAGTTGGCTGAAGGCGACCAGATATTTGCCGTACCGACATTGGTCAGGAAGGTGCCTGTACCAATCAGAAAAATTATTGGCGATTTGTCCAATGAGGAAAAAGTACTTGTTGGCTTAAATATTGTTCCGGTAAAAAAATAACTTTTAATCCACCCCGGATGCCAGCAACGAATAAAATTATATTGAAGAGCGGCGATGATAAATTATCACTAAAGCTCTTTGTTACCGGAGCATCGCCCAACTCTGCAAAAGCAATTTCTAATTTAAAAGATATTTGCGAAAAATATTTTGAAAACCAATATGAATTGGAAATAATTGATGTATACCAGCAGCCGATTAAAGCATCGGAAGAACAAATAATTGCACTCCCCATGCTCTTAAAATTCTTGCCACCCCCCATAAAAAGGTTTATTGGTGATCTCTCCGATACGAAAAAAGTTCTAAAGGGCCTTGGAATAAATTCATGAACCGATGGTATCAAAAACAAACAAAGAACTTGAACAGCAGGTAGCCGAACTTTGCCAACAGTTGGATGAATCCAACGAAACGATCGAAGCCATCAGAACAGGGCAAATAGATGCGTTGGTAGTTAAGCGTCCTACAGGGCATCAACTTTACACGCTTAAAACAGCCGATCAAACTTACCGGGTTTTTATCGAAAAAATGAGAGAAGGTGCGGTTACGCTAAACCGCAAGGGTGTTGTTTTATACAGCAATTCACGCTTCGCCTCAATAGTTAATTTGCCGCTGACGAAGATTATTGGCTCATATTTCAAGGACTATGTAGAAGAAGTTGAAATGGCCATTTTCGATAATCTTTTTAAAAATGGATGGAATAAAGAATGCAAAGGAGAAATCAATATTTCATCGAAAGAAAATGCCAGTATTCCGGTTTTGCTATCACTCACAAGTCTTGAACTTGACGAAGGCGTGGCTTTGAGTATAATCATTACTGACCTTTCTGACCAAAAAAATATTGAAAAGCAATTAAGAGAAAATAACAAACTGCTGGAAGCAGCCAAATCTTATGCAGAAAAGCTAAATAACGAACTGGAAGCCCGTGTAGCAGAACGTACGCAGGAATTACTTACCAGCCGCGAACATTTTAAATTCCTCGCCGACACAATTCCCGTAATTGTATGGACAGCAAGCGCTAAGGGAGAATACGATTATTTTAACCGGCAGTGGTACAATTACACAGGTTTTTCACCTGAAGAGTCGGGACAGCAATATTGGAAACCCGCTATACATGCTGATGATTTGCCCAAAACAATAGCTAAATGGGGCGATTCAATAAGAGATGGCGTCCCATTTAAAACTGATATTCGCTTGCGAGCCGCTGATGGTGCTTATCGATGGCACCTGGTGAATGCATTGCCCTTTAAAAATAGTGAAGGCGACGTGGTGGCATGGTTTGGCGTATCCACCGATATTGAAGAGCAAAAAAAGAACCTTCAAAAAAAGGATGAATTTATAAGTATGGCAAGCCACGAGCTTAAAACGCCTGTCACCAGCCTGAAGGCTTACACTGAAATAATGGTGATGGATGCGACACAGAAAGGAAATAAAGAAGAGTTGGGGATGCTTAAAAAAATGGAAAAACAACTCAACAAATTGACGCGGCTGATAGGCGACTTACTGGACGTATCAAGAGCGAATGCAGGCGAGCTCATTTATGATTTTGAAATAATTGATTTTAATGAACTTGTCCGTGAAACTATCAGCGTAATTCAATTGACAACAAAGTACAAGTTGGAGGTGAATTTAACAAGCTCTGTGAAGGTAGAAGCAGATAAAAACCGGCTGGGCCAGGTAATTATCAACCTGGTGTCCAATGCAATTAAATATTCGCCTGCGACAGACCGGGTGATTATCCGTTCCTCAATCATTGATCACAGAGTGAAATTATGTGTACAGGATTTTGGAATAGGAATACCGCTGTCTGAACAGGGAAAATTATTTAATCGCTTTACGAGGATAGGCGAAAATACGTATCCGGGACTTGGGCTTGGGCTTTATATTTCAAAAGAAATTATTAAACGACATTCGGGAACAATTAACGTAAAAAGTGCGGAAGGCAAAGGCTCAGTATTTTGTTTTTCGATTCCTGTAGCACCAAATAAAACAAAAAGGGCTTCCGCGAAACGTTAGTTTACATCTTAATCAACAAATGCCTCATCGGTACTTCATTTTGAATAAACCAGCTAACATGGTTTCTCAATTTATCAGCAGCGACAAAGTTAATCTGCTTTCACAAATTGATTTTTCATTTCCCGAAGGCACTCATGCCATTGGCAGACTGGATAAGGATTCGGAAGGGCTTTTATTATTAACTACAGATAAAAAGATTACACGTCTCATTTTTTCAAAAGAAAAAAAACATACCAGAACGTACCTTGTAATGGTGCGCAATTATGTAGACGAAGAAACCTTTCAGCTTTTGAAAAGCGGCGTAGTTATCAAGATTAAAAACGGGCAGGACTATCTTGCAAAGCCCGATTCTTTATTTCGTGTAGCCGACCCCGTTAGTTTATATCCATGGGCAGTTGATTTTCGTGAGTCCTTTCCACATACGTGGCTTCTTATCACACTTACTGAGGGAAAATATCGCCAGGTGCGAAAAATGATGCTCGCCCTAAGGCACCGTTGTCTCAGGCTAATCCGTTTGAGTATTGAAAATTTAACCATTGATGGAATTGCCCCCGGTAATGTGAAAGAATTAGATTCTGAAACTTTTTATCGCCTAGCAGGCCTAAAATAAAAATGCCGGTTATTTATTGGTTTACTATTTGCAAAAATGATGATTGTTTAGCATCGCGAAGCATTAATTCGTAAAATAAATACAATGAAAAAATCTCTGCAGGTTCTCAATGTTGTAGCTTTCATCGTTACAATTATCATTAATTATTTATCCAACACCGGAATTTTCAATGGTAACACTATGGCCACGGTTTCTGACAGATATCACAACTATTTTACACCGGCAGGCTACGCATTTTCTATTTGGGGATTAATTTACCTGGGTTTATTAGCGTTTGTAATTTATCAGGCAAGAAGCCTTTTTAAAAAAGTTGAAGATGATTGGCCGGTAAAACAAATCGGCTGGTGGTTTATCATCTCATGCGTTGCAAATTCATTATGGGTTTTCGCATGGCTTTACGATTTTATAGGAGTTTCGGTGATGCTTATGATAGTATTACTTGTCTCTCTTATCAGGATAATTTATGCTACGCGAATGGAGTTGGATGATTTGCCTTTAAAAAAAATAGCATTCGTGTGGTGGCCATTTTGCATATACTCCGGCTGGATAAGTGTGGCATTAATCGCAGATTTTTCCGCCTGGCTTACTAAACTGAATTGGAACGGATTCGGTATTTCGGGAACAGTGTGGGCATTAATTATGATCATTACCGCGGGAATTATTAACCTGATTATCACCTGGAAACGGAATATGAGAGAATTCGGACTGGTAGGCGCCTGGGCACTGGTAGCCATCGCCGTAGCAAATTGGGATTCCGAAAACTATATTAAATCTGTCGCCATAGCGGTCGCAGCAATTTTATTTATTAGCACCAGCATTCACGCATATAAAAACAGGGCATCTTCTCCATGGAAATCGATATAAGTAGGAATTTCTA
Organism: Hanamia caeni; assembly: GCF_003721595.1. Taxonomy (GTDB): domain Bacteria; phylum Bacteroidota; class Bacteroidia; order Chitinophagales; family Chitinophagaceae; genus Ginsengibacter; species Ginsengibacter caeni. The sequence continues at coordinate 29,333 of NZ_RJJR01000007.1, read as the reverse complement.
AAATAATATAACATTTTCGTGATAAAAATTTTGTAATTTACAACGGCATCGTTATTTTTGTTTCGTAATCGGCATTCAAATTATTTAATCAATCAAAAAAAGATTATGAAACAAAAACTAAATTTCTTTGGCAAACCATTCTTGCCTGGTGCGTTGGCTGTATTATTTTTATTTAGCGCATGCAAAAAAGATACAAAAGTTAAAACAGACAATACAATTAACGGAATTGTAATGTCTACCCCTGATTTTTCCACGTTAAACGCGGCTATAAAAAAATCAGGATTGGGTGCAACATTGAGCGGTCCCGGCCCGTTCACTGTTTTCGCTCCAACAAACTTGGCATTCACCGCTTCAGGAATTACTTCCGATGTGTTAAATAGCATCTCAGCCGACCAGGTGAAGAATATTTTGCTATACCACACATTGCCTTCAAAAATTCTGTCTTCTGAGGTGCCCGAGGGTCCAAATGCGGCTGTGACAGCAGCTAATGGAGATATTTTGTATGTGACCAGGAATTCAAACGGTGTTTTCGTAAACGGAATCCAGGTGACCCAGGCAGATGTCCAGGCAAAAAACGGTGTCATACATGTGCTGGGCAAGGTATTAATGCCTCCATCTGGAAATATTGTTGAAATGGCGCAGGCTGATACAAGCTTTTCTTTTTTAGTGGCTGCCGTAGTTAAAGCCAACTTGCAGGGAGCGCTCTCAGGCGATGGGCCTTTTACTGTGTTTGCACCAACGAATAATGCTTTCAGGGCAGCGGGCTTTGCCACCGTGGATGATGTAAAGGCAGTGGATGCAGCTACATTAAGCAGTATCCTTACTTACCATGTGATTGGTGCGCGGGTTTTTTCATCAGATTTGATAGATGGACAACAGGCCACTACATTAAATGGTGAAAAAGTAACCATAGGTCTGAGTTCAGGAGCAACAGTTAAAGGGAAAAGCAATCCCACTCCATCAAATATAGTTGCCACAAATATCGTTGCTACCAATGGTGTAATTCATGTGATAGACCAGGTATTGATGCCATAGCATAGAGCTATTTTTAAACACTGCCATTATAATGATTTGGGGAATAATGGTAGCAAGCCGTATCGGATTTTCGGTACGGCTTTTTGATAACAACAGTTTTTGCCATAAATCTTAACTTGGCATTTTAAATCCCAAAAATTTTCGCAGCTATGGATGATTGCTATGACGGTATAATTTTATTGATTCAAAAATGGAAAGCTTTTAGAGCTCTGGAAAAGGATGGCGACATCCCAAGCTTTGCCAACTGGTTAGTTAATGAAAATCAGCCGGCGTTTTACGATTCGGACCAGGAAGATTTTATCATAGAACAAGTAGATAAAATGGAAGAAAAGGACACCATTCCTGATTTAGCCAACAGGGGCGTTATCGGGCATTTGCTTGCAAGAATGAACCTGTTTGTAAAACATTATGCTAAACAGCCCTTTTCTGAAATTGGATTCAAGAGCCTGGAAGAATTCAGGCTGCTGCAAATGATTGACAGAGTAGAAAACATCAACAAATCAGAACTGAGCAATGAGTCTTTAATGGAGTTTTCTACCGTAGTAGACATTTTGAAAAGGCTGATGGATAAAGGATTAGTAATCCAGGTAAAAAATCCTAATGACCAGAGAGCCAGCTTATTAAAAATTACAGAAGAAGGCAAAAGCCAGTTGGGCACAATTTATAAAACCCTTGCACAAATCAAGCCTAATGTGGCAGGCGATCTTTCGCTGAAAGAACAGGAAACTTTAATCCACCTGTTGCTAAAACTGAACAGGTTTCATACTGATTATTTCACCGAAAACTTCATCAAAAAGAAGAAATAACTTGATGCATTTGCAAAAAGAGCCAATTATAACCTAAGAAAAGATCAGTTATGGGAAAGCCTCAAATAAATATCTGTTGGTTTCGGAGGGATTTAAGACTAGAAGACAATGCCGCATTGTACCATGCGTTACAAAGTGATTTACCGGTATTGGCCGTATTTATTTTTGATACGCACATCCTGCATCAACTTGAAAATAAAAAAGATAAGCGTGTACAGTTTATTTATGAAACACTGGAAAAACTAAACAGCGAATTAAAAAAACATCAATCATCATTTTGGATTGGCCATTCAACTCCCCTACAGGCTTTTGAGCAAATTTGCAACGAGTTTGAGGTGAGGCAAATCTTCACAAATCACGATTACGAGCCGTATGCGATTGACCGAGATTTGAAAGTGAAAAATTTTTTAGAGCAAAAAAACATTGCCTTTCAAAGTTACAAAGACCAGGTAATTTATGAAAAATCTGAAGTTATGAAAGCTAACGGTGAGCCCTACACTATTTTTACACCATACTCAACATTGTGGAAAGATAAATTTAAGCATGAAAATATCCAGCAGTTTGCGTCAGAAAAAAATCTTTCTAATTTATTTAAAACGAAACCGTTTCACTTTCCCTCTTTGCATGAAATTGGCTTTGAAAAAATGACTATTGAATTTCCAAAGCTTAATCTGGCAGATAAACTGATCCGGCATTATGACGAAACAAGAAACATTCCTTCATTGGAAGGAACATCTTTTGCCGGCATGTATTTGCGGTTTGGAACAATAAGCGTACGCCGGCTCGCGAAGCTGGCCAGTGAGCTGAATGAAAAATGGCTCAACGAATTAATCTGGCGTGAATTCTTTATGATGATTCTATTTCATTTTCCTTATGTCGTGAATGAAAATTTCAAAAAAAAGTATGATGATTTAAAATGGAGGAATGACGAAAAGGAATTTCTATTGTGGTGCAAAGGAGAAACAGGTTACCCGATTGTGGATGCGGGAATGCGGCAATTAAATGAAACAGGCTGGATGCATAATCGTGTACGCATGGTTGTTGCAGGTTTTCTTTGTAAACATTTGCTGATTGACTGGCGATGGGGCGAAGCTTATTTTGCTGAACTGCTTCTTGATTATGAACTTTCCTCAAACAATGGAAACTGGCAATGGGCCGCCGGCACCGGCTGCGATGCTGCTCCTTACTTCAGAATTTTTAATCCTGGCCAACAAATAAAAAAATTTGATCCACAACTCACCTACATCAAACGATGGATTAAAAATTTCAGGCCCGGATACCTGCCTGAGATCGTTAAACATGAATTTGCCAGAAAACGTGCACTTGAAGTTTACAAAAAAGCTTTGGAAGAAAATTAGCGCAGCAGACAAACAAATAACCATCTTTTATAAATCAATGCGCTATCTATCTTTCTGTAAAATGAAGATGAAAGCATAAAACACTTGCAATAAAAGAGCGCCATTGTGAGGCAAGAGCGCATTTATTTCATTTTTTAAATTGAAAAGGCAGTATTTAATATTTCATTCTGCTCTTCCTTATGAACTTTTGAAAAGCCTGAAGAAATAGCTGCGCTGGGCTGCCTGCTGATGATTCCGAAATTAATGGAAGTCAGATTCATCCTAAGGAAAGATGCGGCGCCCATATTTAATGGTTCTTCCTGCACCCAATACCAGATGGCTTTATGATATTTTTGATAAAGGGCTTCCAATTGTTTTAGCGGTAATGGATAAAGTTGTTCCATTCTTATAATTGCAAAATCTTTCCGCTTTTCTGCTTCTCTTTTTTCTTCAAGATCGAAGTATATTTTACCTGAGCACAACAAAACCTTGCCTATTGATGATACATCACTGACAGTGGCATCATCAATAACTTCCTTAAATCCTGCCTGCGTAAACTCTTCTATCTTGCTATAGCTGCCGGGATGGCGAAGGTTAGCTTTTGGGGCAAAATTGATTAAAGGCTTTCTGAATGGCCATGCCAACTGCCTTCTTAATGCATGGAAATAATTGGAAGCAGTGGTAATATTGGTGACTACCATATTAAGTTCCGCGCACATCTGAAGAAAGCGTTCAATTCGGCCGCTGCTATGTTCGGGGCCCTGACCCTCGTAGCCATGAGGCAAAAGCATTACCAGTCCATTCATCCGATGCCATTTTTGTTCAGCGCCTGCCACAAATTGATCGATAATAACCTGGGCGCCGTTTGCAAAATCACCAAATTGAGCTTCCCACAAAACCAGATTATTCGGATTGGCCATTGCATATCCATATTCGAATCCTAATACAGCGTATTCACTCAAAAGGGAATTCCAGATTCTTAATAATCCCTGCTTGTCGGAAATGCGGCTGAGGCGATTATAAAACTCATCCGTTTTTTCGTCCCTTATCACCGCGTGCCGGTGGCTGAAAGTGCCCCTGCGCACATCCTGTCCGCTCATCCTTACATCTTTTCCTTCTGCCACTATGCTGGCGAAAGCAAGTAACTCTCCTGTAGCCCAATCAAATTTCTTCTCATCCTCAAATAGCTTGATTTTTTCGTGAAGTATCTTATTTATTTTTTTTAAAGGAGTAAAATCTTCAGGTACAGCCATTATAGCGTGAAATAATTTTTCCAGCTTTTCTTTAGAAATCCCTGTAACTGGAGAAGAATCAAAATCAGCAATAGTAGCTTTTCGCAGGCTCTGCCACCACATTTCCGGTTTTTGATAACTGTAAGGCAGCGGATGCTGCTTTAATTCATCAAGCCTTTCCTGCAAATCTTTCCAGTACTTTTCTTCCATTTCTTTTGCCAAACCTGCTGTAGCTTCATCTCCGTTTTTTAATAGCCAGTTGATGTAAGTTTCCCTGGGATTAGGATGATTGTCGATGAGCGCATATAAAACCGGCTGGGTAAATTTAGGATCATCGCCTTCATTATGCCCATGACGGCGGTAACAAACCATATCTACAAAAATGTCTGTATTAAATTCCTGCCGGTACATCATGGCTATCTGCGCCACCTTCACTACCATTTCGGCATCATCGCCATTTACATGGAACACCGGCGCTTTTACAATTGAGGCTATAGAGGTGGCATAATCTGAGCTGCGTGCATCGTCAAAATCGGTGGTAAAACCAACCTGGTTATTAATTACAAAGTGTAACGTTCCACCGGTGCAAAATCCTTTTAAACCGCTCATCTGCAACACCTCGTAATTTATGCCCTGGCCCGGCAAAGACGAATCGCCGTGAATTAGGATAGGCAGGATTTTATCGTAATCGCTGTTGTAAATGACATCTGCTTTGCTTCTGGCAAACCCCAGCACTACAGGATCCACTGCTTCAAGATGTGAAGGATTAGGGCTTAATTTGAGATGCACCAACTTTCCTTCAGGAGTAGTAACATCGCTGCTAAATCCTTTATGGTATTTTACATCGCCGCTTCCCATGGTAGAATCAGTAGGTGCGCTGCCTTCAAATTCAGTAAAAATCTGTTCGTAGGTTTTGCCTAAAATATTCGCCAGCACATTCAGGCGGCCGCGATGTGCCATTCCTATCACTACTTCTTCTACCTCGTTTTCTGCGGCGGTATTGATGATGGCATCCAATGCTGAAATTGTATTTTCGCCCCCTTCAAGAGAAAATCTTTTTTGCCCTATATATTTAGTTTGCAAAAATTTTTCAAACATTACCCCTTCGTTTAATTTTTCAAGAATTCTTCTTTTTTGCTGTAAGGGCACAGGTTGTTGTAAAGTATTTTCAACAGCATTAATAATCCATTCAATCTTTTTCGGATTATTCAGCGAGCTGAACTCAACGCCTACAGAGCCGGTGTAACATTTTTTTAAATGATCAAGTATTTCCTGCAAAGTAGCAGTTCCTAATCCTGCAAATTTGCCGGCCTCAAATTTTGTTTGCAAATCGCTATTATCCAAACCAAACCATGAAAGTCCAAGATTGGCATTTCTATCTTTCCTTTCCCTGATAGGATTGGTTTTTGAAATAAGATGGCCTTTTTCCCTATATGAAAGTATAAGTTGATATACACCAAATTCCTTTTGAAGATTTGTAACTGAAACAGGACTCACCTCTGCCACAGCAGCAGCTTTTCCGTTGCCATTATGAGACGAAACCGCAAAATCAAATCCTTCAAAAAATTTACGAAGATCAGCATCTACGCTATCCGGATTGTTTTTAAAATCGGAGTACAAATTTTCGATATAAGCGGGATGTGAACTGGTGATATACGAGAAATCTTTCATGATGAGACAGGATTTTGAAAATATTCTCTTGAGAAATTTCTTTCAGGAGAAACTGATTTAATTAAACAGCAATAATTTTATTGCAAATATCGTACGATTTATTAAGATAAATATTGTAAGACAATAAACATTATCAATTAATTTGGGATTGGGGAAGCATTAAAGCCACAAGTTTTTTTATTTGATAAAAATTTTATTTTTCTACTAACAGTAAACGAAGAAATAGAATGAATTTATATTTTAGCAGTTAATTTTTTTTAGAAGTGGAAAAGTATCTCTTACCAAAAAAGAACTTAAATATTTTTCAGTTCTGCCAGCAATTCCTGCAAAATCTTTTTTGCATCGCCGAATAGCATGGATGTTTTTTGATGATAAAAAAGCTCATTCTCGATACCTGCATAACCGGGTTTCATGCTGCGCTTATTCACTATCACCTGCCTCGCCAGTTCTACTTCGATAATCGGCATTCCATAAATAGGCGAAGAAGGGTCATTTTTAGCGGCGGGGTTTACCACATCATTTGCCCCCAAAATCAAGGCAACATCTGTGGATTTTAATTCTTCATTGGCAAGTTCCATTTCCAATAGCTTATCATAATTTACATCTGCTTCGGCAAGCAATACATTCATGTGGCCAGGCATGCGGCCGGCTACCGGATGAATTGCATATTTCACTTCAACGCCTTTTTCTTCCAACGCTTTTTCCAGTTCATGGCAGGTATGCTGCGCCTGCGCTACTGCCAATCCATATCCCGGAACTATTATAACTTTTTTTGCATAGGCCATCAGCATGGCGGCATCGCTCACAGAAATTTCTTTTATGTTTCCCTGAGCCTGGTTAGCTATAGGACCGGCTTTAGCGCTTCCGCCAAAAGAACCAATCAATACATTTAATAAACTGCGGTTCATGGCCCGGCACATCAATATCGTAAGCAGCGTACCAGCGGCACCCACCAAAATTCCGCCGGTGAGCATTGCTTTGTTGTCATACAAAAATCCGCCGCATGCGGCAGCAACGCCCGTGAAGGAATTTAATAACGAAATAACGACCGGCATATCAGCACCGCCGATTGGCAGCACAAAAAACAACCCATATAATATCGCAAGGCCAACCGTAATGAAGAAATAAATATTGGCGTGGTTTGCCGGAGAAACCCAGGTGTAAATGGCCGATGCCAACACTAAGAGCAAGACGATAGAATTAAAAAGGTGCTGCCCTTTAAAAGAAAAATCTTTGAATTTGCCTGCAAGCTTTCCCCAGGCGATCATGCTGCCGATAAAGGAAACACTTCCGATAATGGTGCCCGCAATAATGGCGAGGTAATGCCCCCCGTGCGCCACCTCAGAAAATAAAGCATGGTCCATCCGGCTTTCCCGCCACAAATAATCAAATTCCACGATGGATATCAATGCTGCACAAGCGCCACCCATTCCGTTAAAAAAACTTACAAGCTCCGGCATGGCAGTCATCTTCACTTTTTTTGCCACCAGCCAGCCAATGATACATCCGATGATCATTGCCGAAAAAATCCAGGGATAATTTCCGAGACTTTGTCCATTGAATTTGTATAAAAAAATAGTGGCAAATATGGCAACGATCATTCCGGCCGCCGCAATAAGATTTCCGGCTCGCGCCGTTGAAGGCTTTGACAACATTTTAAGGCCTATGATATAGGTGATGGAGGCGATGAGATAAAGAACAGGTAGTATGGATAAGGCCATTTATCGATTATTGCATTATTAAATTAGTGTCCTCAACTTTTTATTTTTACTTTTCACTTTTCACTTTTCACTTTCTTCTTTCTGAACATTTCCAACATCCGATCTGTCACCACAAATCCTCCCACCACGTTTAACGTTCCTAAAACCACTGCAAGAAAGCCTAAAATGAGCGCTAAATAATTTCCGCTTTCGGCTTTCCCCATTACGATGATTGCACCAATAATTACCACCCCGTGTATGGCATTGGCGCCGCTCATTAAAGGCGTGTGCAATACGCTGGGCACCCTGCCAATAACTTCGATTCCCAGGAATATCATAAGCACGACAATGTAAACCATATCGATATTTTGCTGCAGCAAATGAATAATTTCTTTCATAGTTCTTAGTTCGTATTTTAACCCGTTATATAAATACAATAAACAAACATTTATTGAAGATTTTCATTTTGACTCTGGTCACAAGAAAATCAGGATTCCGAAAAAAGGAAATACTTTTTTTTCATTGTTGCATTTTTCCATTTTCACATTTTCTCATTTTCATATTTTACTTTAGCAAATTAGCACATTGGCTACTCAGCTAATTAAACATCCCTTTACCAATTCATCTTCCAGATTCAAATTCAGTTTACCTTCCTTATCAATAATCAATTCTAAAAAATTACAAATATTTTTTCCATACAATTTGCTGGCGTCTGACGGCATGGTGGCGGAAAGATTTGAATTACCAATAATTGTAACACCCTTATAATTTATCTCTTTATCATTTTCGGTAACTTCAGTATTTCCCCCGGTAGCGGCAGCAATGTCAATAATTACGGAACCATTTTTCATGGCCTCAATCATTTCCTTAGTTATTAAGATTGGCGCTTTTTTTCCAAAGATTTGAGCCGTTGTAATCACTATATCCGCTCTGGATACGTGTTCTGCTATCTTTTGCTTTTGCCGTTCTTTAAATTCTTCTGTTTGATCCACCGCATACCCACCAGCCTTGCTGGCATCTGCCGCGCCCTCTACCTCAACAAATTTTGCCCCAAGGCTCATCACTTCCTCCTTCACCGCCGGACGTGTATCAAAAACTTCCACCACCGCTCCCAGCCTGCGCGCTGTTGCAATTGCCTGCAAGCCTGCAACGCCAGCGCCAAGAATTAAAATCTTTGCTGGATGAATGCTTCCTGCCGCAGTCATAAACATGGGAAAATAGCGGCTATACTTATTTGCGGCAACCAGCACGGCTTTGTACCCGGCAATATTTGCCTGGCTGCTCAAGACGTCCATGCTTTGCGCACGGGTGGTTCGCGGCAACATGTCAATACTAAATACCTTAACCTCTTTTGTAATAAATTTCTCAACCATTTCCTGGTCGTACAATGGCTGATAAATACCAAGAATTATTTTTGATTGAAGCGATGGAATTTCAATTTCCGAAGGAAGATGAATAGATAAAATAATTTCCGATCTCGTTAGCACGTCTTCGCGTGAAAGCACACTGGCGCCGGCTTCCGTATATTTTTCGTCTGAAGCAAATGCATTTTCTCCGGCATTTTTTTCAACAAGGACAGTGGAATTCAATTTTTTTAAAAGGGCAATATGTTCCGGCAAAAGAGAAACTCTTGTTTCGTGTTGTGGTTCTTTCAAAACGCCAATTATCATAATTCAAAAGTAGGTTTTTCTATAAAGGTTGCCAATCTTTTGAATTGCCAAATATTTAAATTTAAAAACGTATGGTGAAATGCTGCTTTACTTTAAAATCACTACTAAAAAAAACGAGGCCAATAAAAAAAAGATCAATCGTCAAAGTAACGGCTTCATGGGATTGAATTTCCTTCCAGGCCTCTTCCATTTCCTGGCTCCAGTGGATGTCGTCAAAAATAAAAATCGAATTATTTCCTGCCCTACTGATTTGGTCAGGCGGGGTTGCTTTACTGAGAAAGAAATTAAAATATTCCAGCGTGGCTTCTTTCCTATGATTACCATCAACAAAAAGCAAATCAATAACCGGCAGCCTTGCAGTATTTTCAGGAATCGTTTGCCGGAAATCGCCTACCACAATTTCAATATTTTTTAGACCCAATTTTTCAAAATTGTTTTCAGCAATTTTAGCGATGTTCTTTGATCCTTCAAAAGTGAAAACTTTAGAATCACTATTCGCAGAGGCAAGGTAGCAGGTCGTAATTCCGAGGGACGTTCCCAATTCCAAAATCGTTTTTGCGCCATAGTATTTTGAAATCCGGAAAAGCAGTTGTGCATATTTTTTGCTTTTTAAGGAAGAAGAGGCAATATCTTTCACCACCCGGTTTTTAAATGGAAGCCTTGCCGAGCCTGCGCCAAAATCTTCGACTTCAATCTTTATATTATTTGAAAGAAGATTATTGCGAAGCGATTCGACATTCTCATAGCAATCATATTTTTGTTTATCATTCAACACATGAATGATAAAATCGAAAACGAAAGGCGAATGAACACCGTGGCCTTTGCCATTTTTCGCGGTAAGATAATAGTGGAGATATTTTTTGGCTAACTGAAAAGCAGAATACATTTTATTGATTTAGGTTTTCCCGGTTCTTTCCCAAACCTCAAAAGTATAAGGATAATTATTTTTATCATCTGCCGGATGATCTTCAGCGCTAACGAGTTTCCAAACAGATTTGTCAATTTCAGGATAAGAAGTATCTCCTTCAATAGTAGCATGGACACGGGTCAGGTATATTCTATCAACGATATTCATGGTCTCACGGAAAATTTTTCCGCCGCCTATAATAAAAATTTCTTTTGCTTCACTTTCTTTCGCTTTTAAAATGCCTTCCTCAATAGAATGCACAACGAATGCATTTTCAGCATTCCAATCTTCCTTCGAGGTAACTACAATATTGATTCTTCCGGGCAAATCTTTTTCCATGGACTGGAAAGTATTTCTTCCCATGATCACCGGCATTGCCCATGTTTTATTTTTGAAATATTTGAAGTCGGCTGACAATTTCCAGGGCAAACCATTCTTTACCCCAATGATATTATTTTCTGAAGCGGCAACGATGTGTGAGAGCATAAGAGAAGGTAATTGGTTTATTGGTTAATTGGTTTATCAGTCTTTGCAGGGATTATTTTCGACTCTTTTTTTTGAGAATTCCTCACAAATTTTATAAAGGCATTCAACATCAACAGCAATTTTTTACAAAGTTCAATTAACGGTTCACAGATTTCCGTAGCTATAAGTTTTCTTCTCATACATTTTGAGAGCCAGGATTTTGTTTCCTGAATGGAGCCGCGCGAATAAAAATAAAATTGTTTACTCTCCTTATAAAAATAGCGTCCATAACCTTCTGCAATATTAGCTGAGATTGAATCTGCAGCTCTTACTAATTGCTTCCCAATTGTATCTTTCTTAAAATAATCCCACTTAACAACAATATCCCAAATATCATCTGAGAATTTTTCAGCGATATTATAAACTTCGAGCTTTTCTAAAGTAAATTCCATAACCATGTAATTTATGTGCAATTCTTTCTACCTTCTAATGTAGCACTAAAGATCTCAATCCAAGCCAGTAAAATACTCCGTAACGACAAATAATTATATACTTATCAGAACTCCCTAATTAACTAATTAACCAATTAACTAATTAACCAATTACACCGCTACCGGAGCTTTGATAGATGGATGAGATTGATAATTCACCAACTCAAAATCTTCAAATTTAAAATCGAAAATATTTTTTACTGCAGGATTCAGTTTCATTTGCGGAAGCGGAAAAGGATTTCGGGTCAATTGCAGTTGCGCTTGTTCAAAATGATTTTTGTATAAATGAACATCGCCAAAAGAATGTACAAATTCTCCGGGCTGCATATCACAAACCTGTGCAATCATCATGGTTAGAAGCGCATACGAAGCAATATTAAAAGGCACTCCCAGAAAAACATCTGCGCTTCTCTGGTATAACTGACAGCTCAATTTTCTATTTCCAGAATCGGAAAGTGAAGTGTAAAACTGAAATAAACAATGGCAGGGCATCAATTTCATTTCCGGTAAATCAGCAACATTCCATGCGCTGATAATTAATCTGCGGCTATCAGGATTTGTTTTCAGTTCTTTTATTAAATCAGACACCTGGTCTACAGTTTTCCCGTTCGCCCCTTCCCAACTGCGCCATTGTTTGCCATATACGGGCCCGAGATTTCCATTTTCATCCGCCCATTCATCCCAAATACGGACTCCATTTTCCTGAAGGTATTTTACATTCGTATCACCTTTTAAAAACCATAAAAGTTCGTAGATGATACTTTTAAGATGAAGCTTTTTGGTGGTAATAAGAGGAAATCCTTTTTGTAAATCAAACCTCATTTGATAGCCAAACAAACTTCGTGTACCCGTGCCCGTACGGTCGCTTTTGTCATTGCCGGTATCAATAATTTTTTTTAATAGCTGATGGTATTGCTGCATTTGCGCAAGTTAAGAAATTCGCAAATCTTGCCGGATTGGAATTTGTCGACAGCTTTGTTGAGGTGGACAAAATAAAAAGTTGTTTAAGATATTTTAATATCTTCACTTTAGAAAAATACCAGGCAACTGAATCTACTTCTTAATCATTTTGAATTATATGGTAATTTAAGAATACGTTTATTTAGACAACTCTTATTATAGTGATACGCAAATAATAAAACGATCAGAAAGTTAATAGACTTTTGCAAATACAAAAGGATTGTATTCTGCAAATGAACAAGTGGGTGAAATGTGGAAACTTGCGGAAATGAAATGTATTTATTTATAACAGCATATATGAATTGTAAGAGATTACTACTATGGTTTTCATGCATATTCACCACAATTACTTTTATCTCTTGTGAAAAACACACAGCAGGAATGTTTCAGCAACTAAGTTCTTCCCAAACAGGAATTAATTTCAATAACAAAATAACTGAGAACGATTCAATGAATATTATTGACAGGCAAGATATTTACAATGGAGGTGGAGTTGGCATTGGTGATTTTAACAGGGATGGTTTGCCTGACATTTACTTTGCGGGGAATATGGTTTCTAACAGGTTGTATTTAAACAAGGGAGGGATGCGATTCACAGATATTACTAATGCTGCGGGAGTTAGGGGTGAAGGAAAATGGGCAAAAGCGATTTCCGTAGTAGATATTAATAACGATGGCTGGCCCGATATTTATATTTCTGAGTCTTTTTCAACCGATCAGACTAAAAGGGAAAATATTTTATACATAAACGAGGGATTGGGTAAAAATGGAATACCTGTTTTTAAGGACATGGCTAAAGAATACGGATTAAATGATAATTCATATACAACTCAAGCTGCTTTTTTTGATTATGACAATGATGGGGATCTTGATGTTTACCTGGCAATAAATGCTTTTTCTAAGGGCGATATTCCCAATGTATTCAGAAATGTTTTTACAAATGGGCAGCACCCGAATACAGACCGGTTGTATAGAAATGATTGGGATTCTGCAAAAGGACATCCTTATTTTACGAATGTTTCAAGAGAGGCTGGTATTCTACAAGAAGGATACGCACATGGTATAACAGTTTGTGATATAAACCTCGATGGATGGAAAGATATATTTGTGACCAATGATTATTTGTCACAAAATATATTATACATTAATAATGGGAATGGCACATTTACCAACGAATGCAAAGATTATTTTAAACATACCGCCACTAATTCCATGGGGTGTGATGTAGTTGATATAAACAATGATGGATTGAGCGATGTGGTAGAACTGGATATGAATTCAGAAGATAATTACAGAAAAAAAACAACCATGACTGCCGGCAGTTATCAAACTAATTTATTAAATGAGGAATATAATTATCAATATCAGTATATAAGAAATATGTTGCAACTGAACATGGGCAATAGTTTAGGGAAAAAAGATTCGCTGGAACATCCCGTTTTTTCTGATGTTGGGTTCTATGCTGGTATTGGTGAAACAGATTGGAGTTGGGCACCATTAGTAGCGGACTTTGATAATGATGGGTTCAGAGATATTATTGTAACAAATGGCTTCCCTAAGGATATTAGAGATCATGATTTCACCGTGTATTTAAACTCATTTTACGGAACGGATTCAAAAGAGAAATTATTATCAAAGTGTCCGGTTGTGAAAATTGCTAATTATGCTTTTCGGAATAATGGAGGTATTACGTTTACAAATGTTACAAAAGATTGGGGCCTTGATCAACCTTCATTTTCAAATGGAGCAGTAGCAGTTGATCTTGATAATGATGGAGATCTTGATATTGTAATAAATAACATGGACGATATAGCAGGGATATATGAAAATAAACTGAATGAGAAAAAAGATATCTCTCATCATTATTTAAAGGTTGCATTACAGGGTGATTCTCCCAATAAAGATGCCTTCGGTTCCTGGGTAAAAATTTATTACAACGATAAACAACAGGTTTACGAAACCAACCCGGTAAGAGGATATCTGTCTTCAGTCCCAAACATCACTTACTTTGGATTAGGAAATACAACTAAGATTGATTCTTTAATAGTGATATGGCCTGATAATAAAATGCAAAAGCTCCTTAACATCAAAGCGGATCAACAAATAAATATTAAACAATCTGAAGCAAAAGAACACTATTCCTGGAAAAAATTTCCACTAAACACGGCTGCATGGTTTAAAGAAATAACTGATTCACTTCAACTAAATTACCATGATTCGCAAAAAGATTTTAACGATTTTAGCCGCCAAATTTTGCTACCCCACAAATTATCACAATATGGCCCGGCAATGGCGGTGGGTGATATCAACAACGATGGACTTGAAGACTTTATAGTTGGGGGCTCCTCAGGCAATAGTGCTGTAATTTTCCTGCAAAAACGAAACGGGAAATTTGAAAAAAGAAGCCTGCTTGATAGTGTTGAAGCCTCCTTAAAGCTTGTGGACGATGCGGGCATACTTCTATTTGATGCTGACGGTGATCATGACTTTGATTTATATATAACCAGCGGAGGTAACGAGCAAGAACCTGGCTCCGCTTCTTACCAGGACAGGCTTTACATCAATGATGGAAAGGGAAATTTTTCTTTGGATAGTTTAGCATTACCTAAAAATTATAATAGTAAATCCTGTGTGCGTGCCATTGATTTTGATAAAGATGGAGATCCTGATTTGTTTATTGGCGAAAGAGTAGTCCCCTGGAATTATCCGAAACCGGTGTCTGGTATTCTATTGCGGAATGATACTAAAAATGGTGTTGTTAAGTTTACTGATGTGACGTCAAAGGTTGCTCCTTTTGTAAAGGATATCGGACTTATATCAGATGCGAGTTGTGTAGATTATGACAATGACGGTTGGCCTGATTTGGTAATTGCCGGTGAATGGATGCCTATAGCGTTTTTAAAAAATATGCATGGGACTTTTGTTAATGAAACTAGCAAGTCTGGTATCGGGGATAATTTCGGCTGGTGGAACAGTCTTAAGGCAATAGATATAGATAAGGATGGCAAAATAGATTTTTTAGCAGGAAACCTTGGAGAAAATTCCTTTTTTAGTGGCAATAAAAAATTCCCGATTCATAATTATTATAATGATTTTGATAATGATGGAACATTTGAAAGTATTACGACAAAATTCTTAAAAGATAAAAATGGAGTATATAAGGAATACCCGGTCGAAAACTGGTATGACATAGTAGCCCGGTTACCAATATTCAAAAAGAAATTTCCTACTTATAAAAGTTTTGCTGAGGCTACTATCAACGAGTTTTTTGATAAAAACCAATTTATGAACGCCATAAAATCCCGTGCGAATTATTTTGCTTCCAGCTATATTCATAATCTTGGGAATGGTAAATTTGAAATAAAACCATTACTCCCTGCAGCTCAGTTAGCTCCCGTTTTTGGAATAATTGCGGATGATTTCAATAATGATGGGAAAACAGATATTATCTTATCCGGCAATGATTACGGGGCTGAAGTGACTAATGGAAGGCTGGATGCTTTCGATGGATTAGTTTTAGAAGGAGATGGTAAAGGTAATTTTAAACCCTTAACTATTAAGCAAAGTGGCATGTACCTTCCTGGGGATGGAAGATCAATAGTAAGTCTCAAAAATAATAAGGGAGATGATATTTATATTCTTAGCCAAAACAAAGGATTTTTGAAAGCTTATATCAACAAGCATTAAAGTTAACTTTCACGCTTTTATGAAAACCAGTCCGAAAACGAGGTGAAAATAACACACGAAAATTTAAACTGCTATGCAAAAGTCCTTTGAAAAATAGCGCATTCTTACTGCATCAAAAGCTGGAAAGTATTTATGGCAAAAAGCACAAGTAGGACTTCGGCCTGATAAAAACCAAAGAAGGCTTGAGCGTATGGCGAAGCCATATTCCAATACAGGATTTTTAAGCAATTGAATCTATTGTAGAAGATTATAGTCAAGATAAAAACTCAAACAGCGCTATATAAGAACATATTGCTGATACACTTGCAAATCTTAAACCTCAATCATACTTTCATATATTTGCACAACTTTAAAATCTTTATTGCATGTCAGTTTTAGTTAACAGGAATTCAAAAGTTTTAGTACAGGGATTTACCGGAACAGAGGGAACATTTCATGCCAGCCAGATGATTGAATATGGAACAAATGTAGTGGGCGGAGTTACACCTAACAAGGGCGGAACCACTCACCTGGAGCGTCCTGTATTTAATACAGTGGAAGAGGCGGTAAAAAAAACCGGTGCTGATGTAAGCATTATTTTTGTTCCTCCCGCATTTGCAGCAGATGCAATAATGGAAGCTTCAGAGGCGGGCATCGGATTGATAGTGTGTATCACAGAAGGCATTCCGGTTCAGGATATGGTGAAAGTAAAAAATTATTTATCAGGTTCTGATTCAAGATTAATAGGCCCGAATTGCCCCGGGGTAATCACTGCTGATGAGTGCAAGGTGGGCATTATGCCCGGATTTATTTTTAAAAAAGGAAAGATTGGAATCGTTTCCAAATCCGGAACACTTACTTATGAAGCGGCAGACCAGGTAGCGAAAGCAGGACTTGGAATTTCAACAGCAATAGGAATTGGCGGCGATCCTATCATCGGAACAACTACAAAAGAAGCGGTTGAGCTTTTTATGAACGATGATGAAACTGAAGGAATCGTAATGATTGGTGAAATCGGCGGAAGCATGGAAGCCGACGCAGCGCGATGGATAAAAGAAAACAACCGCAAACCCGTAGTTGGTTTTATTGCCGGCCAAACGGCTCCCGCAGGAAGAAGAATGGGGCACGCGGGTGCGATTGTGGGCGGCGCAGAAGATACAGCCGCAGCTAAAATGAAAATTCTTTCAGAATGTGGTGTGCATGTGGTAGCCAGTCCTGCTGACATAGGCAAAACTATGGCTGAAGTAATGGAAAAATAAATAAAGGAAAAATAAATAAAGCCGGATTATAATCCATTTATAATCTATAGTAAAGCCATAAATAAGTATCTTTTTTATTTCAGGCTGTTCAAAGTTTAATTAGATTTCAGCACAGTCCAATTATCATAGCGCTGGCGCCTCCGCCTCCATTGCATATTCCCGCAGCGCCTATTTTGCCGCCATTCTGTTTTAATACATTGATAAGTGTTACAATAATCCTGGCTCCGCTCGCGCCCAACGGATGGCCAAGAGCTACAGCTCCACCATTCACATTGACTTTTGCAGCATCTAATTTCATATTTTGGATATTAACAATACCCACCACGCTAAAGGCTTCGTTCAATTCAAAAAAATCAACATCCTCTACTTTCAGGCCTGCCTTTTTTATCGCTTTGGAAAGCGCTAATGAGGGGCTGGTCGTAAACCATTCCGGCGCCTGTTCTGCATCGGCATAGCTGAGAATTTTTGCAACAGGCTTTAATCCCAGGCTGTTCGCTTTGTCACTGCTCATCAAAACCACCGCCGCGGCGCCATCGTTGATAGTGCTTGCATTAGCAGCCGTTACACTTCCACCTTTTTCAAACGGCGATTTCAATTCCGGGATCTTTTCAAACTTTACATTGAAGGGTTCTTCATCTTTCAACATAACTATAGGATCTCCTTTTCGCTGTGGAATTTCTACACCCACAATTTCATCAGTAAACTTTCCGCCGTTAACTGCGGCCTGGCTGCGCTTATAACTTTCAATCGCAAATTCATCCTGCTCTTCACGCGAAATGTGGCAATCCCTCGCACACAATTCGGCTGCATTGCCCATCGCATAATCTTTATAGACATCCGTCAATCCATCTTTGGCCATTCCATCAATCAGTGAGGTGTTCCCATATTTGTTGCCCCAGCGCACAGACGGAGCATAAAAAGGCGCGCTGCTCATATTTTCCATACCACCTGCCACTACAATATCCGCATCTCCCAACAAAATGCTTTGGGCGCCATTCATAATTGCCTTCATGCCACTGGCACAAACTTTATTCACGGTGGTGCAACAAACATTTTCGGAAAGACCAGCATAAATAGCTGCCTGGCGTGCCGGCGCTTGCCCAAGATTGGCCTGCAATACACATCCCATATACACTTCCTGCACATCTTGTGCCTTTATTCCTGCTCTTTCTACAGCGCCTTTTATTGCTGCAGCGCCTAATTTTGTGGAAGAAATATCTTTAAGGCTTCCTCCGAAACTGCCTATGGGCGTGCGAACTGCAGAAAGAATATAGACTTCTTTATTGTTCATGATTGCAATTTTTAGATTGTTAACAAAGATACTTAATTAGCCCTGGCGTTTTAAGAATGAACATACAAACAGATGCTTTCTTTATCCAAAATAAATTCGGATATTTATGCCTATAGTAAATGAGCCCAAAATTCATTTACTTCGTATAAATTTTAAAAAATTAAAAGTTATGAGTAACATTATCTCAATGAAAAATTTTGTAGCTACCATGGTTGTTACCACAATTTTAACTTTAATTCTTGCCTGGATTTGCCTCATCTGGACGCTTTAATATTGCATGCAACTATCTTATGCCGGCCAGCACGAAGCCAGGCCCAAAAACTAATTAATGATTCCGCAGGAAACGATACAGCAGATTGTAAGCAGGATCGATATAATTGAAATTATCAATTCCTTTGTGAAGCTCAGGAAACGGGGTACCAATTATCTTGGCCTCTGCCCTTTTCACAACGAAAAAACACCCTCGTTTACTGTATCACCTTCAAAAGAAATCTATAAATGTTTCGGTTGTGGCCGGAGCGGCAATACCATCACCTTTTTGATGGAGCATGAAAAGCTCAGTTATGTAGAAGCGCTGAAATGGCTGGCAGCAAAATACAATGTAGAGATAGAGGAGAAGGAAACAAGCCCTGAATATAAGGCGCAGCAACAAACTGCCGACAGTCTTTATATTATCAACAATTTTGCCCAACAGTTTTTTTCTGACAGGCTTTTCAATTCTGAAGATGGAATTGACATAGGATTAGGCTATTTAAAAGAAAGGGGCTTCAGGGAAGGGATTATTAAGAAATTTCAATTGGGCTATAATCCCGATGCGCGCGATTTATTTGCAAAAGCAGCCATAGAAAAGCAGTTTAACAAAGAGCTTTTACAAAAATCCGGGTTAGTAGTTAGCCGGGATAACGGTTTACAGGATAATTACCGCGGCCGCATCATTTTTCCTATCCATAGCCAGACGGGCAAGATAAGTGGCTTTGGCGCAAGGCTTATCCGTAAAAATGATAAGGCCCCGAAATATATCAACACGCCCGAAAATGATATTTATGTAAAAAGTAAAATACTGTATGGACTGTGGTTTGCACGGCAGGCGATTGACAAAAACGATGAATGTTTATTAGTTGAAGGTTATACGGACGTAATATCATTGCACCAGGCCGGAATTGAAAACGTGGTAGCAAGCGGTGGTACCTCGCTTACGCCGGAGCAGTTGAGGCTTATCAAAAAATACACCTCCAATCTTACCATTTTGTATGACGGCGATGCGGCAGGCGTGAAAGCAGCGCTGCGCGGGCTTGACCTGGCCCTGGAAGAAGGATTGAATGTAAAACTGGCTTTACTGCCCAACGATGAAGATCCTGACAGCTATGTCAACCACTATGGGGCTGAAAATTTTACGGCTTTCATCGAAAAAAATAAAAAAGATTTCATTCTATTCCAATTAGACCTTGCACTGGCTGAAGCAGGAGACGATACCAACAAAAAAGCTCAAATCGTAAACCGCATTGCAGAATCGATTTCCAAAATCAATAAAACAGAGGATTTTACCAAACAACAGGATTATATCCGGAAAACCTCTGAAATTCTGAAAATTGATGAGGCGGGATTGCATAACCTGGTAAATAAATTTATCCGGGAAAATTTATCCAAAGAAGAAAAAAAACTATTTCAGCAGGATAAAAATTTTCAAAGGCCCGCAGGTGAAATTGATGAATTAGCACAGGCTGATGTGCCATCGCTTGAGCTGCTAAATGATGAAATTTATCACGAAAGGTCGTTAGTAAGATGCCTGTTGGAATATGGACTTTTGGATTGGGAAACCGAAAAACGGGTTGCCGATTACTTATTGTATGAAATCATTGAAGAAGATACTTTGGAAGAACCGATGCTAAAAAAAATTGTAAGCACCTACAAAATCTGGTATGAAGAAAAGCTTGAGCCTACTTCTAAAAGCTTTCTGTATACAGATGATTTGGCAATGAGCAATGCAGTCGTGCACCTTATTGAATTTCCGTATGAGGTAAGCGATGGTTGGGAGAGTAAATATGAAATGGCAGTTCCCACAAGGGAAGAAAATTACAGAACAGATATTATGTCTACACTTCGGTACCTCGAATTAAAAAAAATAAAGAAATTAATTTTAATAAATGCCAGCGAGCTTGAAAGAGAATCGAATGCTGAAAGGCAAATGCTATTGATACAGACTCATTCTCAGCTCAAAAACATGGAAATGCAATTGACAAACGAGATAGGATTGGTTATTATGAAATAAAGCGATAAAGTTGTAAACAAAAATTTATAGTATTTATTTGTCTGCTGCCATAATCGTTAGAGACAAAAAAACGCCCCATAGTTGGCAATATGAGGCGTATATTATTTTTTAACGTGTTTATCTAAAAACCTTCTGCTTCCGCGAACTTCCTTGAATCTGATTTCATTCTCACCACCTTTGAAGGAGAAGATTTAGTTTTTTCTTTATCACAAATATCTGACTTGTAAAATCTCTGAGCGCTCCATACATAATCGAGCACTACCTTTTCACCCGTTTCGTAGCCACTTTCAACTAATAAATCCCAGGAACCTTCCCTGTTCAAATCGCTTACAATTTTGGAAGCCTGTTTAGGAAACGCAATCCAAAGTTTGGTATCATTGTGTAATGCAGGGCATAGTTCTGCAAAAATTTTTTCGAGTTGCGTAGAATTCAAGGCGAATACAAGCGCAAAATCAATTTTGCGAATTTTCAAAAGCTGGGTAACATTTTTTGAAAAAGAGAGTTTTGAAAATTGTTTCTCAATAGTGGAAGGAAGGCCCTGAATTAATAAATTTTTCTCATCCTCTAATTGCAATTTTTCAAACATGGTTTGGGACATAATGAAGGCAGTATTTTAAAGATTAAAAAAATAGTCTTTAATTACTTGCATTTTTTCCGAAAGGGTTGAAATATCGGAAAATTAAAGATTTGCAAATAAAGACAGGTGCAAATTTACGGAAAAAAAATTGTTTGTCGCAAAAAAGCTGTCTTTAATCTATTGCTTGCTTGCTTTATGTTTTTTATTAATATGGAATCATCACTGTACAGGATGGTAATATTTTAATGCTTCGTTCATATATTTTTTCAATTTTGTAATCCTGTTCTTATCCAACGGGTGGTCGCTCAAAATTTCGGGAGTAGTATTACCCGCGTTTAATTTTGCCATTCTTTCCCACAGAGGAATTGCTTCTCTTGGATTATAACCGGCCATAGCTGCAAAAATTAACCCGTAATGGTCTGCCTCATATTCCTGTTGACGCGAGTTGGGTAAAAGAACCCCTATCTGAGCGGTCGGAGCAAAAATTGAATTAAATATGTTATTAACTTTTGGGTTGTTTTGTGTGAATATATCTCCTCCCAGTTGAACACCCTGGGCTACCAGCGCCTCACTCATTCTTTCCTGGCCGTGATGGGCTACTGCATGAGTAATTTCGTGACCGAGAACGATTGCGAGGCCCGCTTCATTTTGTGTAATAGGCAAAAGACCAGTATACACCACCACTTTACCACCGGGCATACACCATGCATTCACTTCTTTGCTTTGCACCAAGTTAAACTCCCATTTATAACCATCCAAAGCATTGGGCATCCCTTTGGAAGCATAATATTTTCCAATTGCATCGGCTATACGCTTTCCTACGCGCTTCACCATTTCCGCATCCCTGTTGTTGGAGCTACTTACCACTTGATTTTGCGATAAAAAGGTTTGATATTGTGATACGGCTTCCTGTTGCAATGTAGATTCCGGAATTAAGGAGAGCTGATTTCTTCCGGTTATTAAATTCTTAGTGCAGGCTGAAAAAAAAATTGCTGAACTTGTTAGTAGTATTAATAGTCTTTTCATAAATATTAAATTTAAGTAATAGCTAAACAATTGATGTACCAAAAAATGGAATTTCACGAAATCCAGAGTTTGGACTCAGCAAAATAAAAAAGTAAAATCAAAGAAAACTTAAATCTCTTTTCGATGGGATTTTCTGCGATCGCGATGTTTTAATATAGGGACACGTCCTTCATTTCCCTTTATCAGGCGGCTTATGTTTTTTTGGTGGGTGAGCACAATTAATGCCGCAACCGCTACCGCAAACACGCGGTAAAAAACTTCCTGCTCATTATATATCCAAAGAACGCAAATAGGCAAAGCAACACCAGCTAATATGGAGCTCAGCGAAACATACCTCGTTAAATACAGCACTATAAGAAATACGCCGACACAGTTAATAGCTATAATTGGCTGAATGGCCAAGACCATTCCAAACAAAGTGGCAACACCTTTACCTCCTCTGAAATCTGCCCAAATGGGATAAATATGGCCAATGACTGCTGCCAGGCCAAGGCCAAGCATAAGATTAGTACGGTCTAATTCATTTGTAAGATAGTAAGGCAGTAAATTATAAAGAGCTACTGCCAATATTCCTTTCAGCATATCCCCTATCATCACCACCGTTCCGAACTTTGGACCCAATACCCTGAAAGTATTGGTCGCTCCCATGTTTCCACTTCCGTAATCCCTGATATCAATATTGAAAAAGCTTTTACTTACGATCAAAGCAGTTGGCGTGGAACCAATTAGGTAAGCGAGGATTATTAAAATGAATTCTTTCATAATGGATTATATAATTGAAATCACGGGATAGCAAATATAACATAAATTGATCAGCAGAACTCTTAAATTTCAGAAACTTACACCTTATTCCTTTTAAATAAAATTGCCAGCCAACCGTTCAAACCAAGCCTGTCGAAAACTACAAAGTCATTATCTGTAAAGACTCTTACAATTTCAGCTTCATCATTCAGCAAGAATCCCGAAGCAAGGAAAAAACCGCCTCTCCTCACAGATAACATTATCGACTCTGCATGCTCTGTCAATACATTTAAATTAATATTGGCCAGTAATATATCTGCAGGTTCAATTGCTGTAAGATTTTCCTGTAGTTTTAACGAAATATTTTTGCAATTATTGGCGAGAATATTTTCGGTTGCATTCATAATGCTCCACTCATCTACATCAATTGCCGTAATTTTAGCTGCACCACATTTTTCCGCTAAAATTGACAGCACGCCTGTGCCCGTCCCAAAATCGATTACTGATTTTTGATAAAAATCTATTTTTTCCATCAATTCAATCATCAATCTTGTTGTAGCATGGTGCCCGGTTCCGAAACTCATCTTTGGAGTAATTACGATATCATATTTTACTTTTCTGTTAGGCGCGGCAAACGACGGGCGAAGGGCCACAAAATCATTTATGATTACCGGCGTTATTGTCTCTTCCCATTGATGATTCCAGTTTTCTTCATCAATAACATATTTTTTAAAAAATCTATTTTCAGGCAAAGCCATCATCATAAGATTCTCATCAAAATCTTCCTCGTGTATATAGGCATTTAATAAATTGTTTCCCTCCTCAAAAGCATAAAATTTTATTTCTGAAAGCAGGGCTACCAGGATTTCTGTTTCTTGCTCTGTCAGAATTTCGATTTCAATTTTAATATATCTTTTCATAAAAAAAGCCTGTAAAAATACAAGCTTCAAAATAAAATATGTTCGAAAATTAATGACCTTAATGGCTGCGCTGCTGGCCGGCAGAATTGCTTTCTGGTTTAGGCATCAAAGCTTTACGGCTTAACTTAAATTTCCCTGTTTTGGGGTCTACTCCAATCAGTTTGATCTTTACCTTGTCTCCTTCCTGGAACACATTGTCCATATTTTCCAGTCGCTTCCACATTATTTCCGAGATGTGCAATAATCCCTGCTTACCGGGTAAAAATTCAACAAAGGCGCCAAACTCTTTGATACCTTTTACAGTTCCTTCATAAACATCTCCCACTTCCGGAACAGCCACTATGCTTTTTACCCATGCTACAGCCTGGTCAAGGCTTTCTTTATTAGCAGAAAAGATGCTAACCTCGCCGGTCTTGCCTACTTCAGTGATATTAATGGTAGCACCGGTAGATTTTTGAATTTCCTGGATTATCTTGCCGCCCGGCCCGATAACAGCACCTATAAATTCAGAATCAATTATCAGTTTTTCCATCCGCGGAGCATGTGGTTTAACATCAGGGTTATGCTCAGCAATGCATTGATACATCGCATCTAGGATATGCATTCTTCCCTTTTTAGCCTGTTCAAGAGCCTGCCTCATTACATTCATACTAAGGCCATCTACTTTTATATCCATTTGAACTCCACAAATTCCATCCCTGGTGCCCGTTACTTTAAAATCCATATCTCCCAAATGATCTTCATCACCCAAAATATCAGACAGAACAGCGAATTTATCTTCTTTGGAAATTAATCCCATTGCAATGCCACCAACATGTTTTTTAAACGGAACTCCCGCATCCATCAAGGCGAGGGAACCCGCACAAACTGTAGCCATTGACGAAGAGCCATTACTTTCTAATATATCGCTTACTACCCGCACTGTGTAGGGATAATCATTCCCAGGCATTATTTGCTTAAGCGACCGCATGGCAAGATTTCCGTGGCCAACTTCTCTCCGGCCCACTCCACGCATCATTTTAACTTCACCGGTTGAGAAAGGAGGGAAATTATAATGTAAAATAAATTTTGAATAATTACTGGTAGCAGCGCTTTCCACCAGCAATTCATCCAGTGGCGTACCAAGAGTAACCGTAGTTAAAGACTGTGTTTCGCCACGGGTAAACAGAGCAGATCCATGCGGGGAAGGAAGAATATTTACTTCCATTGTCAGCGGGCGGATATCTTCCAATCCCCGTCCATCCAGACGTTTGCCGCTTGATAAAATCATATCACGAACGACATGGTATTGCAATTCGCCAAAGTAATATTTGATTAACGGTTTATCTTCGTCTGGCAACTCTTCACCAAGATGCTCGGTTACTTCCTGCAATAATGCATCAAAAGCATCTTGTCTTTCCCCCTTTGATGTAGCAGACGAAGAAATATCGTGCATTTTATTTTTAGCAAAATCAATTATCTTTTGATTCAGCTCTTCATTTCTGTATGGTTTTGTATATTCTCTCTTTTCCTTAGCGCCCACTTTTTCTCTCAATTCATGTTGGGCCTTTACCTGGAGTTTGATGGCATCGTGGGCCACTTCGATAGCCTTAATTAAATCTTCTTCCTGGCACTCTTTTCCTTCACCCTCCACCATCATAATATTTTTTTCGGTGGCTGCCACCAGGAATTCCAGTTCAGCATTTTCCAACTGGCTGCGGGTTGGATTTACAACGAAATTGTTTTCGATTTTAGCAACCCTCACTTCCGAAATAATTTCCTGGATAGGAATATCAGAAACTGCCAGCGCCGCGGAGGCCGCAAGGCAAGCCATAGCATCCGGTAAAATTTCAGGATCACTTGAAACCAATGAAACCAGCACCTGCACATCACAAAAATAATCGTCAGGAAATAGAGGTCTGAGCGCCCTGTCAATAAGCCTTGAAGTCAATATTTCATAATCGTTTAATCTCGCTTCACGTTTGAAAAATGAACCGGGGATTCTCCCGGCGGAGGCAAATTTTTCCTGGTAATCTACAGTTAATGGAAAAAACGATTGGCCTTCTTTAGGTTCGTGGTTTGCCACCACAGTCGCCAGTATAATACAATTACCTAATTGAACAGTTACTGCGCCATCGGCCTGTCGTGCCAACTTGCCTGTTTCAATAGTAACCATCCGGCCCTCTCCGATATCAAAGGTTACACTTTTGGGATTTGGAGTATTCATTTTATATTATTTTAAAAAAAAGCATTCCCAACCGTATTACTTCAGTTGGGAATGCTAACAATATTATTAATGCTTAACAAATTATTTACGGAGTCCTAACTTTTCAATTAACGCGCGATAACCGTTTAAATCATGTTTGTTTAAATAAGCCAATAAGCTTTTTCTCTTCCCTACCATCTGCATCAGGCCCCGCTGGGTGCTGTAATCTTTTTTATTGCCGGATAAATGCTGGGAAATATGATTAATTTTTTCAGTCAAAATAGCCACTTGTGCTTTTATTGAACCTGTATTTTTTTCGTCACCACCAAATTCTTTAAAGTATTTTACCTTGGTTTCTGAAGTTAAATAAGACATTTTCTAGAAATATTTTTATAAGTGGGTGCAAATGTACTATTATATTCTGATTTTTAATAAATGTAAAATCTAATTTTTTTTGAAAATTTTCTATTAAAATCCAGGAAATTTATCCTCCGCATTTCTCATTGATTTCAGATTTAATGCATAAAGCGCTATAAAGATTAAACCAAAAAAATTATTAAAAGAGGTAGCTCCCACTGCAATCAAATCATTTCCAAAAATATAAAAAGGAACCAGGAGTGAAATGATAACGCCAAAAATGTAAAGATAAAAACCGGTCTTCCGCAGATTCCACATAAAAATAGCACCACACAACGTAAATAGTGAAGCAACTAGATTCCCAAGCGCTAATTTTCGTAGATTGTCTTTTTGAAGGATTTTCGAAAATGAAGTTTTAATTTTTTCGGGCATTCCTTCATTTTGGCTTTTTACTTTGGGCGAATTCAATTGAACGCTGTCTCTTCTCAATTTTGGCTGCCCATTTACCATATCAGCATATTTATAAGCTGACGTGTAAGTATAGATGCTGCTGATTATTGTCCAGCCACTACCAATAAAGGTTAATATACAAAGCCACGTGAGGAAAGAGGGCCTTTTCTCTGGTTGCAATTCATAATCGTATAAATTTTCCTGCATGATGTTTTTTTGCGCTTATAATAATAAATAAATTAAATTAAAAATTTATGTCATAGTTCTTCAAACAACCGCTGTGAGAATGCCTAATTGAGATCTGATTCTGCCTACGGATAAAAAAGAGGCTGTCCCTAACTTTGGAGACAGCCTCTTTTTATAATTTTGGAAATCTATTTTCCTTCTTTAATCAACCGAAGGGTTACTCTATCATGCCCCTGCACAAATTCTGCTATGTAAGTTCCAGGATGATACTGGCTTCCAATCTGCAAGGTACTATTAGCAGGAACAGAGGTTCTTTGTTCCACTACTCTTCCTGTAATATCAGTCACAGTCAATTTTACATTTTCTTTACTTAGGCTATTCAATATTAACGTGAAATGGTAGGAGGTTGGGTTTGGCATTACTTTAATAGATAGCTTGCCGGTTCCTTCCAGATTATTTGAGAGATTACCGTGATTGTTAATCATTGATACGTTTGAGCTCGATATCACGGTATCCATCAACCTGGATTTATTGTTGCCGGTGCTATGGATCACGATTGATCCGCCACCCAATACTGTTGCAGGAACAGCATTAGTAGCAGAATCCTTGTTATTGTCATAAACCACTCCGCTGCCATCTGCATTTGTCCAGATTTTTATGCGGAATTTGTCAACTCCACCGCCACCGTTTATACTTCCATCGATCGCTGAAATCATGAAGTTATAATTACCAGTTCCGTTTATAGTGCCTGTTCCCTGGAAGATGGCTTTTGCTCCTGCAATAACTAATGAGCCTGTTCCGTAATTTGTGCTCTTGAAGTTAAGGTTACCAGCCTGGAATTGGAATTCTGTATTTCCATCCGGCGTATTATTACCTTTCTTGTATTGTGCATTAAATCCAAAGTTTGCTTTTCCGGTCAATGTAGGATCAGCGCTATATGCACCTTTAGGTGAATTGATCCAGCCACCGCCGGTTACAAATCCAGCGTTAGGATCATAAACCGAGAAGTAAGCGATAGAGGTAGAGCAGCCACTTCCTGCCACTGCTATCACCTGGTATAAGCCAACAGCTAATGAACCTGTTGGAAGACTATAATTAGCAACACCACTTGCGTTAGTCATTGCAGTCACTATAATTGGAGTAATATTTAAATTATTGGTAATGGTAAAGGTAACGGTAGCATTAGGTACAAGAGTGGCACCACTTGTGACAGTTGCTGTCAATGTTTTACTTGCTGTTCCCAATTGAATGGCAGTGCTGGTATTGCTGGCATCGATTGAAACAGAATTAATAGTAAAGTTGGCAGTATTGTAGGTGATATTGTAATTACTCAATACGCCTGCCGGGCTCAAAGTAGCATTGATAGTATATGAATTGCCAACTGATTCAATTGTAGGTGTTCTATTATAAGCCGCTGTTACATTATCTGACTCCAAAAATCCTGTAAGTGTTCCAGTAAAGGATGGGTCAGATTGACCACAATATTTGCTGGCATTGTCAGGAGTTACTGAAGCTGATTTGACACCAACGGTCAAAGTACCATTTGCGTATGCTATGTTATAGTTGCCAAGACCTGTTCCAACAGCTGCACTTGCTACAATCGGATATGTTGGGCCAGGAGTGGTTACAGTTGCAGTAGCCGCCGCTCCGGTACTAGCCAGAGTTACACTATTGATTGCATCTCCATTGACAATCGCCCCGGCAGGTATGCTAAATTCAGTTCCTGCGAAAACAACTGCATCGCCATACGTTTTTGTTCTGTCAGAGGCAGTTACAGTAATTGATTTGACACCAACGGTCAAAGTACCATTTGCGTATGCTATGTTATAGTTGCCAAGACCTGTTCCAACAGCTGCACTTGCTACAATCGGATATGTTGGGCCAGGAGTGGTTACAGTTGCAGTAGCCGCCGCTCCGGTACTAGCCAGAGTTACACTATTGATTGCATCTCCATTGACAATCGCCCCGGCAGGTATGCTAAATTCAGTTCCTGCGAAAACAACTGCATCGCCATACGTTTTTGTTCTGTCAGAGGCCGTTACAGTAATTGATTTGACACCAACGGTCAAAGTACCATTTGCGTATGCTATGTTATAGTTGCCAAGACCTGTTCCAACAGCTGCACTTGCTAC
>NZ_RJJR01000006.1 GCF_003721595.1 Hanamia caeni | reverse complement strand
CGTTACAGTAATTGATTTGACACCAACGGTCAAAGTACCATTTGCGTATGCTATGTTATAGTTGCCAAGACCTGTTCCAACAGCTGCACTTGCTACAATCGGATATGTTGGGCCAGGAGTGGTTACAGTTGCAGTAGCCGCCGCTCCGGTACTAGCCAGAGTTACACTATTGATTGCATCTCCATTGACAATCGCCCCGGCAGGTATGCTAAATTCAGTTCCTGTGAAAACAACTGCATCGCCATACGTTTTTGTTCTGTCAGAGGCCGTTACAGTAATTGATTTGACACCAACGGTCAAAGTACCATTTGCGTATGCTATGTTATAGTTGCCAAGACCTGTTCCAACAGCTGCACTTGCTACAATCGGATATGTTGGGCCAGGAGTGGTTACAGTTGCAGTAGCCGCCGCTCCGGTACTAGCCAGAGTTACACTATTGATTGCATCTCCATTGACTAATCCCGTGGCGGTAAATTCAGATCCTGCAAACGTTACTACATCGCCATAAATTTTTGTTTCATTGTTAGCAGTGATACTGAGGTTAGCTTTATTTACAGTTAAAGTTGCAGCATTACTTGTCACACTACTACAACCTGAAACTATCACCCTGTATTGATATCCACTCATTGCCACCGTCGCAGTTGTAACTGTATAAGAAGAAAATGTTGCAGAAGGAATATCGGTCCAGATTGCACCAACAGATGTAGTTAATACCTGCCATTGATAATTTAATGATGTGCCTGTCGCGTTTACCGAAAAACTTACCGGCCCCAAACCGTATGTTGTATTTTGATTAAGTAGCGCATTATTTATTAATGGAGCGGTGCATTCCGTATAATGACCAATAACTGAACTTACCCCTGTTTGATTACCAACTACAATAAATCCAGTGCTTTCGTTTACAGGAGTGCCATTATTATAAGATGAGGATGTATAAATAAAACCCGATGCATCACTGTATGTCCAGGTTATGGTAGTGCCTGGATTGGCTGCAATAGGGATACTACTTGCTGAACCACCATTATTTACTGAAATTAGTTGTGGTAGTGTTGTAACTTGTTGACTTTGACCATTCTTGGGTGGAACTGTCCAGTATGTTACAGTTACTGTGCATGAGGAGTTTGGGGGCAAACCTGTAGCAGTAAATACAATATTCGCATCTTTAAAAGTAGTTTCCGCATGCCTTCCTGAAATCACCCCATCAGCAGTCAGCAACAATGTCGCACCTAATTCATCCTCATCAAGAGGCACCACCCATGTGGATGAAACATTTCCACTGGCATCTGCTACAGCGGTAAAAGGCGCGTGCGCGCCACTTATTGCATTATCGCCGGTTTCTCCTTCGTGCAATACCTGGAGGGTTACTGTTTCCCCTGGCTGCCAACCGGTGCCAGTAATAATTACAGTACTTCCCGGAGGATAATCCAACTGATCAGTATTAATAGTTGCCGTTTGTGAAAACGCACCTGCATTAGCAAGTGTAACGGCAAAAAAAGTAAGTAAAAGTGAGCGTAAGAATAATCTCATAAACTAAAGTTTGAAATAGTTATTAATAATTTTAGTTCAATTAAGATATTGATTCAAACGAGTTTATGATAAATATAATTTATCTGTTCATAGGTAATGGAGTGAATTAGAAATTATCGGAATTTTTTGTTAGCTCGAGGGGTAATAAAAAGTAAAAATAGTTGTTTTTTTTAAACGGTCAAATTTCTTTTTAATTATTTTTATTTACTATTCCATACAACTACACGGGCAATTTTTAATCCCTGAAAACTTCGGTTAATACCCTTTAGAAAAGTTGATCCCGCAGGAAATATTAATGGGGAAATAAATAATCATTCAAACATTTATTGCCTCAATTTTTCCACCCCGGCAGCCGGCTTCCAGCCATAGTGGGGCTCAAAATAATTCCACAACAAAGAGGAAACATCCCGCGCTAACTGCCATGCCTCATTATTAGTTTCCCATCGTGTGTCTTTATTATTTTTCGTGGCTACATAAAAAACATAGTCGCCGTGCGGAGCATTCACCAAAACTGCTTCCGAACGGGAAGCATCTACCATGCCTTGTTTTGATGCAGCCTGCACATACGGCGGAATTTGAGACAATGCATATTCATCCCAAAAAACATCCGTTAGGTCTCTGTACATCTGTTCGCTGGCAGCCTTACTTACAGTTTTACCTTCGCGGATCATAACCATTAAATCAGACATTTCCCTGGGTGTGGTTTGTCCCCAGCCATATTCCTTATTCATTTTTTCACGCCCCGGCGTACGCGCATTTACACGGGTATATCTAAATCCATTTTTTTCTAACCACGAATTAATTTCCACTCCCCCGCCGGCGAGCTTTTCACACCATACCGCAGCCGTATTATCGCTGTGCGAAAGCATAAGGGAAACAAGAGTTCGCACTTCCGTTGGCGTCGAATCTTTAAAAAACTGCATCAGGCCTGAGCCTCCGCGGGCAATGCTATCACGGTAAATAAGTGGCTGGTGATAAGTATAAACCCCTTCATCAATTTTTTTAAAAATACCTACAAGAATCGGAACTTTTACAATGCTCGCGGTAGGAAAAATTGTATCAGCAATTATTGCCGCTTCTTTGCCGGTTCTTAAATTTCGGACATATACACCGGCAGTGCCATGAAA
Organism: Hanamia caeni; assembly: GCF_003721595.1. Lineage (GTDB taxonomy): Bacteria > Bacteroidota > Bacteroidia > Chitinophagales > Chitinophagaceae > Ginsengibacter > Ginsengibacter caeni. Next base: position 93,068 of record NZ_RJJR01000006.1, on the reverse strand, counting down.
TGAACTTAACAAAACACGTAATTTATTTTCCAGTTTTTTATCAGTTCGATACTGCGCATTTGCAGTAAAAGAAAACACTGCCATAAAGGAGCAAATAAAAATGTATATATGGCTTTTCATTCTTTTTTTTGAAAAGTAAACAATCTTAAAGATTTTTAGAAGCAATTTCTGTTTGAAAAAAAATCAATGCTGATTAAACGATTTCAATTTTGCTCCGTCTAAATAATGCGGTTTTTATGAATGCGATGTAATATTATTTAACAATTATTGCAACGCAAATAAATTAAATTTGGTAATATATCTTTTACAAATAATTAATGAATAAATGAAAAACATACTCCACGTATTTTCTGCTATAATAATTATGACAGGAATGGCGAATGTTGCAAATGCACAAAGAGTAAGGGAAATGAGAGGAAGTGGAAATTCAAGTGTCTCGCGCAACGCTTCACGCAGCACAGGTCCTTCTTTTAGCAGGGAATCAAGGCCTGCGGCCGGGTCTAATAATAGCAGAAGCTACTCATCCGGCATGCAAAGGCAAACTCCTTCGCGTGAAATGACCTACAGGCAAGCTCCGGAAAGAACGTCCCGGACAGAAAGAAATTCCTCATCCGTGCAAAACCGTAATAATGCTCAGAGAGTTTTTTCTGAACCTGTAAACAGGAATTCTTTTAACGAAAGATTGATTGTTTCAAGAAACAACGGTAACAACGTTACAAGAAATAGTCATTTTGATCGCAACAGAGCGGTTTCCCGAAACGTGTATCAAAATAATTACCGTGATAATTATTACAATACCCGTTATAGTTCTAATCGTTATGGATATCGCTATCACTACTACGGAACAGTTTATGGCCACAGAACCCGGTTTATTTATGGGCCGCGTTATAGCGTCATCCCTCGTAACTTTATTTCCATACATTTTGGCGGCTATCCATATTACTACTATGATGGATTTTATTATGGGTATTATAACGGTTTTTATCAACCACTTTTCCCTCCTTTTGGCCTTCAGATTAATGTGCTTCCTGCAGGTTATGTAAGATTCTTTTCAGGAGGAATTCCATTTTATTACTATAATGGTATTTATTACAGGCAATACAGTGATTCTTACCAGGTAGTTGATGCGCCTATGGGCGCTGTCGTCAGCTCATTGCCTGATGGCACTCGTTCAGTCATTGTAAATGGAGAACAATTGTACGAACTAAATGGCACTTACTACAGAACTGATGTGGATAGCAATGGCAACAACGTTTTTATTGTGGTAGGAAAAAATGGTGTCATTAATAACTCGACCACTGGCGGCACCAGCCTGTTGGCTTCCCCTGAATCTTTACAAATCGGAGATGTTATTTCCCAGCTTCCTGAAGATTCTAAAATCGTAACAATAAATGGTGAACAATTATATGAAACTCCCGATAATATGTATTTAAAGCAAAAAAATAATAATGGAACAATTCAATATGAGGTAGTGGGCAAATAATTTTTAGGTTTTCTTATTTTTTAAAAAGCCGGCTTTTGCCGGTTTTTTTATACACTTCTGTTTGTTAAACGTTAAATTCCTTTCATATTGTAAGGGTGTACATGAACGGTAGGTGTTTATCCGATTTATTTTAATACATTAAACGAAACGGTAATTCTTGATTACCGTTTAAAAAATCAAAGGGATTTTTGCATGGCCGAAAACTTACATTTGAACGAATTCAATTTATTATGAGGCATTTAATTTTATCACTTTCTTTTTTCTTATTTATTAATTCTTTGAAAGCCCAGGTAGAAAAAGAGCCTTTGCCTACACAGGATGCAGTCGAAATAAAAATAAAGAGCACAAGTTCCATTCTTGGAAGAGTTGTAGACCTCCAAAATAGTAAAGGTATTAATGCCGCTTCTGTTCAGTTGTTTGCTGTCGAAAATGACTCTACATCCACTACACCCGACGATTCGCTCATTGCTGTGATGCTCACAAAACCAAATGGAGATTTTCTTATTTCAAATATTCCCCCAATTTCCAACTTTAGGGTTGAAGTAAGTGCAGTGGGTTATTCAATATACAATCATCTCATTCAAATTGGAAGAACCAACGATACAGAAATTATACATAAAGATCTTGGCAATATTGTGATGGCCAGGCAAAATGAACAATTGCAAACAGTTACCATAGTAGCGCAAAGGCCAGCTTTAAAATTAGGGATAGATAAAAAGATTTTTGATGTAAGCAAAAGTATCACCTCGAAGGGTGGTACTGCTGTGGACGTAATGAAAAACATACCCTCCGTTTCTGTGGATGTAGATGGAAATGTGCAATTAAGAAATTCAAGTCCGACTATTTTTGTGGATGGTCGGCCTACTATTCTTACGCTTGATCAAATTTCTTCGGATGACATCGACCGGATAGAAATTATCACCAATCCTTCTGCGAAATATGATGCATCGTCCACTGCAGGAATTATAAATGTTATTTTAAAAAAGGACAAAAGATATGGCCTCAATGGGCTTGTATCAATTACCGGCGGCATTCCTACACGCTATGCGGGCAACATTAATCTAAACCTCCGCCAGGGCAAATTCAATTTCTTTGTAAGCAGCCATTATAATTATGGGAACAGTGATGGCAAAGGAAAAAGCTTCAGGCAAAACAAGTCAGAAGGCGTGGTTGAAAATTATTTTAATCAACACTCGCTGAACAATCGCAAGCGTGAGTTTTTTGCACTGAGAGGCGGGGTAGATTTTTTTCTTGATAACAGAAACACATTTACATTATCGCAGGGATATGTTAATGGTAAATTTGATAACAACCAAATGCAGGACCAGGAATATTATGATGCACAAAATGATCTAACCCGAACCGGAACCCGCACTTCAAACGGCAATTTTCAATTTAAGAGAAATAGCTCTTCACTTTATTATACGCATAAGTTTCCAAAAGAAGGTGAAACGCTTGATGCGAGCGTAAAGGTGAATTACGGTGGAGTTACTTCTGCAAATGCTATCGTGAACAGCTTTTATGATAAACAGGGCGCATTAACCGGCGATCCCAGCGTGGTGAATGATGACGGAGCCAACGATAATACCCAGGTTACTGCAAAAATTGATTACGTAAATCCTTTGGGCGATGATAAAAAAATCGAGGCAGGATTACGCAGTTACATAAATGACTACACCAGCCATTTTAATTCTTATTCCGTAAAAAATGGAACACAAACCAAATTGCCGCTCAGCAATAATTATGAATATACTGAAAATGTGCAAGCGGCCTATTTTACCTACACCGGCAAAATAATTAGCATAGGCTACCAGGCAGGATTACGCGGAGAGTATTCGAAATTTTCGGGAACACTCATCGACAGCGCCAAAAAATTTGGTTATGAATATCCATCTAAAATCGATAACATTCTTGATGCTCTTTTTCCAAGCCTTTATTTATCCAAAAAATTAAATGAAACCGATGAATTGCAATTAAACTATTCGAGAAGGATAAGGCGGCCAGACTTCTGGCAATTAAATCCGTTCATTGACATTAATGACCCTTTGAATATACAGCAGGGAAATCCGGAATTAAAACCCGAATACACAAATTCTCTTGAATTTAATTACAGTAAGTCTTTTAAAAATAACAGCAATTTTCTAGCAAGTATTTATTTCAGGAATACAACAGGCGATATTACACGTTTTAGCGATACGCTCACTTCCAAACAATACGCAGATCTTCAGAATGCTGCCGTAGATCCCAATGCGATTTTAAACACCTTTATAAATGCGAAGAATACCAACCGCGCAGGTCTTGAGCTTACCTGGCAGCAAAAATTTGGAGACAACTTCGATATCACACCTAATATAAATGTGGGATACCGAAAAGTAAATGCTCCGCAAAAATCATTTGATCTCAGCAACGAAGGCTTTGATTTTAGCACGAAGTTCACTTCAAACTATAAAATAAAAACAAAAGAACCTGCCAATGCATTTAATAATCTCAGCTTTCAGCTCACAGCCGAATACCGTTCTCCAAGCGTGATTCCGCAAGGAAAACGATTGGAAAGATTTAGCTCAGATTTTGCTTTGCAAAAAGATTTGTTCAAAAACAATCGCGGCTCCATCACATTCAGCGTGGAAGATATTTTCAACAGCCACAAATTTGGTGTGATTTACAATACGCCCACATTTTACCAGGAAAGCTACAACATGCGCCATGTAAGAAGCTTCAGGCTAACGTTTAGCTACAAATTTGGCAATTCGGATTTTAGCTTGTTCAGAAAAAACGTCGACAGAGAGGATAGTTAATCATCCAGCTAGTAAAACCACAAATAATTGTAATTTTTATTTTCTGATAATTTTTAATTCAGGCGAGAACTGCCTATACATAAATAAGGATCGATAGAATAAAAATAATCAACCTCGGCGGGAAGTTCGCCCAGTTCAATTTCCAGGCCACATTTGGTTTCCCTGATTTGCCAAAGAAACAGATCCCTTTGTGAAACGAAAATCTCAGGAAGCATTTCATTCAAAAGGCCGTTCCAGCAGGCGTCTTCTAACTGTTCTATTTCAGAAGCAGGCCGCGACCTGTCATTCATTTTTTGCCAGCACTGTCTTGAAGAAAATTTTGTTCCGCTTATCAGTAATATTTCCTGTTGTATAACTTTTTCCATGATTGACAAATTTTAGTTCCCATCTATAAGACTAAAAATGAAGTTCAAAAATTAATCCGAAAATAAAATCTTATGTTAATGAAAACGATCTGCCATGCAAGTTTATTTTAAATATTGCCGGAATTTCTTTAATTCAGCGATATCATTTGCAGAAAGTATTTCATTATTATCATATCTGGATTTCAAAAATAAAACTCTTTTGTGTTGGGGAAATTTACGTAAAATTTCATCAATGAGTTTGCCTGCCTCCGGATCTTTTTCAAAGAGCGGTGCGTTTTCGGGTAGTTCAGATTTTTGCCGAGTGGGCATTTTTTTAATGATGGATTCCAATGCCGCCAACCGCCCGGGCAATACACCATTAATCTTCGAAGCCTTATCATACAATCCCTGCAATTGCTTCTTACTTAGCCAACCTCTACGCTGGTACTGCTGGTAAATGCTTATCACAAATGAAGAAACAGGAAACGCAATAATGCAATCTTCAAGCAGCATATTAATGATGTCCAGTTTAGGTCTGTTTTGTTGCATGTTATCGGCTTTAAACAAAAATAAAGAATGACCCGGGATTTAATGGAACTAAAAACCCACCTTTTGCAAAGTGGGTTATTAAATGAATCGCAGGCGCAAAGCGCTTCTAATTAATATCTATACATCTCAGATTTGTAAGGTCCCTCTTTCGGAATATTTAAATAGGCACTTTGTTTGTCAGAAAGTACATCCAGTTCCACACCAATCTTTTTTAAATGTAACCGCGCAACTTTTTCATCAAGATGTTTGGGAAGCACATACACTTTGTTTTCATAATTTTCTGAATGTTGCCATAATTCCATTTGCGCCAAAACCTGGTTGGTAAATGAATTACTCATCACAAAACTGGGATGACCGGTGGCACAGCCTAAGTTTACCAAACGGCCTTCTGCCAGGATAATTACATCCTTTCCGTCCATCGTATACATATCAACCTGGGGCTTAATTGTATCCTTTGTATTTCCATAATTTTTGTTCAACCACGCAATATCAATTTCAATATCAAAATGCCCAATATTACAAACGATTGCCTTGTCTTTCATAAGTTTAAAATGATCGCCGGTAATCAAATCGCGACATCCTGAAGCCGTAACAATAATATCGGCTTCTTTAACGGCATCAATCATTTTCTTCACCTCATAACCATCCATGGCCGCCTGCAAAGCACATATAGGATCGATTTCAGTAACAATCACTCTTGCCCCTGCGCCGCGCAAACTGGCAGCAGAACCTTTTCCTACATCACCGTATCCGCCCACCACAGCCACTTTCCCGGCCATCATAATATCAGTAGCTCTTCTAATGGCATCTACCAAACTTTCTTTGCAACCATACTTATTATCAAATTTTGATTTGGTGACTGAGTCGTTGATGTTGATGGCAGGAATAGGCAAAGTACCTTTTTCCATTCTTTCATACAACCTGTGGACGCCGGTAGTAGTTTCTTCAGATAAACCTTTGATATGCTGAATCAATTCAGGGTATTGATCAAAAACCATATTCGTGAGGTCGCCGCCATCATCCAAAATCATATTCAGCGGGCGATCCTCGCTACCGAAAAATAATGTTTGTTCGATGCACCAATCTGCTTCTTCCTGTGTTTCTCCCTTCCAGGCAAATACACCAATTCCCTTTGCTGCAATGGCCGCCGCCGCCTGGTCCTGAGTTGAGAAAATATTACATGAGCTCCATTTTACTTCTGCGCCTAATTCAACCAGGGTTTCGATAAGCACAGCCGTTTGAATGGTCATGTGAAGACAACCCGCAATGCGTGCGCCTTTCAAGGGCTTTGAGTTTCCGAATTCTTCGCGAAGCGACATTAAGCCCGGCATTTCTGCTTCGGCTAAATTGATTTCTTTGCGACCCCAATCGGCAAGACTAATGTCTTTTACTTTATACTTAAGGTCAAAATCAATCTTATCTTTTGTAGTTGATGGCATAATTATTTTTTTTTTTTTGATTTTTTTAAATCGCAAATTTAACGAAATCAGAATAAAATACTAATACCTTTAAAGACTTTAGGATATATTTGAAGTAAACTGAAGATAAAAAGAATAAAATAGCAATCTTACATGAAATCTCAATTGAAAAAAGAAAAATTGATTATTCCCGATTATCAACCAGATAAAAAAGATTTGTTGATTTTGAAACTGCTCCAGCAAAATGCGCGCGTAACAGTAAAAGAGATTTCCGAAAAAATTCATTTAAGCACGACTCCTGTACATGAAAGAATCAAACGGATGGAAGAGTCGGGAATTATAAAACAATATGCGACGCTTGTTGATAACCGTAAAGTGAAAAAATCCTTGATGGTAATCTGTTATGTTTCGCTGAAGGAGCATGGTAAAAAGGCTGGAGAAAAATTTATTAAAGTGATCAATAACCTGAATGAAATCATCGAATGCTTCAGCATCTCAGGCGAGTTTGATTTTATGCTGAAGGTACTCTGTGAAGATATGAATGCGTATTATGATTTCCACGTCAATAAATTAAGTGAGATTGAAAATGTAGGGCATATCCAAAGTATTTTTGTGATGGGCGTCATCAAACAGACTCACCAGGTGGTATGGGAAGAGTGAGTCCTTTAAAATCAATTTTTTATTTATGATAACTCTGCCAAGTGTATGAACTAAAAGCTTGGTCCGGGCTGATCGGTTCTGGAATTTAATGAGTATACGCCAATCAATTCATCAGCCCGCCCAATGAAAGGTTTGTAATAAACTAAAATTGTATAAACATTCTCCGTTTCGAAATAATTTCCATCTAAATCAATACGGACGGAAGGATTGCTTTTATCAACCGCTATGTAAGTATAATCATAATACCCTTGTTTAAGCAACAAATGCGTTTCGTACAAAGATTTTTCAGGATTAAATTTCATTTTAAGGCTATCTATGTAATTATAATTGGTCAACTGGCCGAATAAATAAATATCATTATTCGTGTATGGCTGACCGTTAGGTGGCGCAAATGAAAAATATACTGTCGCGTAATCTCCTTCATAAAAAGGATTTATTCCACGAATAGCTTCAATAGTTGACAGGCCGTTCAAATCGCGATAATACACATATCGTTGTGTGGATAAAGGAATATCTGATCTTAAAAAAATATCGGTTGAATTCTTATTATAATTTGCAGTGGCAACGCGGTCGCTCTGTAAATGAAAATCCCTAACATCCAGCCATCGCCACTCTTTGCCCGCGCCAAAAAGTCCAGTATTCGGAGTATTGTATTCTAACGAGTTGCCGCGAATAAACGCAGGCTTTAGATTAGTGATAGCGTTATCCCACCTGTAATTTTGAAGCAGTACCACACTTATTTGCTGCGGAGCGCTGAATGATTGCAATGCCTTCACATCCACAGAAAAATCTACCTTTTGATGCGTATTAAAATATTCAGGCGAAACAGGTTTCACCACTCTTGCAGTTATGGTTGCTTTGGTATCTACAACCATCAGTCTCTTTGTAAAGGCAATTTGCGACGTGTCATTATTAATATATACTTTAAGAATATAATTTCCCGAGCGTGTAGGATACATTGATTGGTCGGGCAAAACAACTTCATAATGAGTATAACGGATATGAGCTATAGACGAAAAGCGATACTTCGTAATCCGCTGTTGGGTAAACCCTTTTAAATAATCAAATTGCCCCAGGTTTGATGGTGTCCAATCGCTGTTACAAAGCTGGTAAGTGTAATAGTAATATTTTACATCGGCATCCAGATCATCAAATTGCAACTGAAGCGCATCATTGCCCTTTAAATGAATTACCGGAATAGTAAGCTGGTTGCCGGTTGTGTAAAGCCTCACCGTTTTAATATTACTGTTATAAATGCTGTCAGGATTCAGGGCCGACAAGCGATTGCTCGCCGCAATAAAAAGGAATATAAAAACAACTTTCAGTGATTTCATTTAAATATTTTAAAAAAAATTAGTTTTACAAAAATCAAATTTAGGTCTTTTGAATGTCTCATCATTTATAGCAGGGCGGATTGCCTTTAACAAACAGAAAACCTTCTCACGCTTTATTATTGGCCTGGCGATAACGGCTACGATGATTAGTGTCGCAGTTATGATAGTGGCTTTGAGTTTCGTAAATGGATTTCAAAATGTGATTAGCAATAAAGTTTTCAGCTTTTGGGGACACATCCGGGTTCAACAAAATGTTTTAACACAGGCTAATATTGCGGAAGAGACACCAATCGAACGAAACGATACATTGGAAACCTTTCTGAAAAATTTGCCCGAGGTAAAAAGTGTGGCGCGGTACGCCACCAAGTCTGCTATTATCAGATTTAAAGATGATATTGAAAGTGTGTTGATGAAAGGAGTGGACAGTAGTTTTGATTTTAAAAGGTTAAACTCTTTTTTGCAAAGCGGCAAATGGATTTCATTTACCGACAGCAGCTACAGCAAAGACATTGATATTTCCGCTTACACCGCCAAACAGTTAGAGGCAAGCGTGGGTGATAGTGTAATTATATTATTCATTCAAAATAATGGAACCCAGCGCGCCCGGAAATTAAAAATCGCAGGAATCTATAAAACAGGCATTGATGAATATGACCATAATTTTTGCATCGGTGATATAAAATTAATTCAACGTCTGAACGACTGGAATGCGAACGAAATAGGCGGATACGAAATTTTTTTGAAGGACTATAAGCAAACGGATGCAGTCAACAATTATTTATATGATTCTGACCAATTGCCGGGAAGATGGTATAGCAAAACCATCGAAGAAATATATCCTAATATTTTCGACTGGCTTAATTTACAGGGAAGAATCAAAAGTATTTTATTGGTAATAATGATTGTAATAGCGGTGGTCAATTTGATTACCTGTCTTATAATTCTTGTTTTAGAAAGAACAACAATGATTGGCATCCTAAAAGCTATTGGCGCAAAAAATTTTACCATACAAAAAATTTTCCTGTACAATACAACGATTATCGCATTCACCGGGGTAATTGCCGGAACTATCTTAGGCCTCGGAATATGTTACCTGCAACAGTGGACCGGTTTTATCAAGCTTGACGAAGAGGCTTACTTTATGAGTGAGGCCCATGCAGATATTGTGTGGTGGCAAGTGGTAGCTGTTGATATTGGTACGTTGATAATTTGTTTTATGATGCTCATTATTCCTTCATTGCTTATCAGAAAAGTACAACCCGTGAAAGCTATAGAATTCCGCTAAAAAAACAGAATAAAAATATTCACTTTTTGTTTGTTTACTTATCCAACTGATACATGTAAAAATGGTTTTGGCAGGATTTGTGTAATTGTGCAGATTAACCAACATAGTATTTTATGAAAAAAAATTTCGTAGTGGTTATGACCTTGTTCTTAACTACTTTTTTATGGTGTTGCACATCTTCTAAAAACGCTACCAACCTAAAACCCAACAGGAGTCATCTTTCAGGAACGTGGACTCTTTCAAATATTGATGTAAAAATGCCTGCGGCATATAAGGTGTCCACGGTTTTTGATGAAGCGCCCTTTAATGATTTTAAAGAAAGTACCTGGAATTTAATAAAAAACGGTAATGGTTCGTTCACCCTGACTAATGGAACCAAAGAAAATATTTACTGGGGTGTAGAAGGTAAGGGAGATAATGCACAGTTTGTGTTTAAGAAACTTAATGGAATGAAACCAAGAAACGTGGAAAGTGGCTTCAAATTAGACTTAGGGCCGATTAGCAGTAATAGTTTTTCAGCCACTTCAAACATAAATGCCGGCAGCGACAGTACAGGGACAATAACTTATTTTTTTACAAAAAAATAAAAAGCAGTTTTTCCTAAGACGTGTTTACTAACCCAGGAAAAGGCCTGTAAAAAAGGCCTTTTTTTTAATGAGAAAAAAATATTTCCGGATATTAACACTAAATAATATTCACTTCCCTTTCCAAAGAAATTCCAAACTTTTCTTCAACAGAAATTTTGATTGCTTCACTTAAATCATAAATTTCTTTGCCTGTTGCATTTGCATAATTCACCAGCACTAAAGCCTGCTTGCTGTAGCAGCCTGCATCTCCGTTTCTATATCCTTTCCATCCACAATTTTCGATCAGCCATCCTGCGGGAATTTTATAATTATTTTCATCGATTTTATAAACAGGCATTTTAAGATCTTCGAAAGATGTAGTTATAGCATCCACTTCTTTTTTTCTTACCAAAGGGTTTTTAAAAAAGCTCCCTGCATTTCCAATCATTGAAGGATCTGGCAATTTAGAAGTACGTATGCTGATTACCGCATCAGAAATAGCTTTGATAGTCACGTTATCCACTTTCATTTTTTCCAATTCCTCTTTAATTGCGCCATAAGAAATATTATAATCCGGATTTTTTTTTAACTGATAAGTAACGTTCAAAATGGCAAATTGATTTTTATACTTGTTTTTAAAAACACTGTCCCTGTATCCAAAATTGCAATCCATCGCATTAAATTTTTGGATGAACTTTTCATGCAAATGCAATGCTTCCAATTCATAAAAAACATCTTTAATTTCAACTCCATAAGCGCCTATGTTTTGCATAGGAGAAGCGCCCACATTTCCCGGAATCAATGAAAGATTTTCTACGCCTCCAAAATTATTATTCACACAAAACGTTACAAAAGAATGCCACGAAACCCCTGCCCCGGCGCGAACAAACACAAATTCATCATCCGTATGCATAATATCAATTCCGGGAATTTCATTTTTTAAAATGAAGCCATCAAAATTTTTCGTAAACAAAATGTTACTTCCTCCACCAAGAATTAATCGTTTTTCACCAGGTTGTATTTTTAATAATTCCTGCAATTCTTCCGCTGAAGAAAAGGATGAAAAAAATTTTGAAAATACATTAATACCAAACGTATTTAATTTTCGTAGTGGATAATTTTGATGAACTTGCATAAATTTAAAATTAAGGGCAAAAATTGAAACAATGAAAGATGGTATAGCAGTTGTTTTGGGAGCGTCAGGTTTAACCGGTGGTCTGCTCGTGCGGGATTTGATAAACGATCCGGATTTTAAAATTGTCAGAACGCTTGGAAGAAATCATCTTGAAATCTCGCATCCCAAATTGGATCAGCGCATCGTTAATTTTAATGATAAAGAAGATTTTAAAATAAAAATGGGAGAAGGAGATGTAATCTTTTCGTGCATAGGAACCACACAGAAAAAAGTAAATGGCGATAAAGTGATGTATGAAAAAATAGATCATGATATTCCTGTAAATGCAGCAGCAATAGGCATCCGGCAGCAATTCAAAAAATTTTTAATTATATCATCTGTAGGAGCAAATGAAAGTTCGTCGAATTTTTATTTGCAACTGAAAGGCAAAATAGAAAATTCACTGAAACAATTTCCGTATGAAAGCATTAGCATCTTTCGACCCTCTTTATTGAACGGCGTGAGAAAAGAAAGCCACTTTAAGGATCTACTTGCACAAACACTTATGGATCTTTTTTCATTCATATTTCTCGGCCCGCTTAGAAAATATCATGCGATTGGCGCGAACACTGTAGCTAAAGCAATGATATATGAAAGCAAAAAAAATAAAAAAGGAATCTGCTATTTCGATTATGAACAAATAATGGATATGGCAAGAGAGTATAAATCAGAACTTGAAGAAATTTTTCAGAAGATAAGCTCAAACCAACAGCAGAGCAGCAAATAAAACAAATTTAAATTCCGGCTAATTATAATGGATCCACATCAGGGATAAAGATTACGTTCCTGAATTTTTTTTCAGCCTTAATAAGATCAATATGATTCCTGATTACCTTTTTTTGGTTTACCAGATTTTTGGAATCCTTTTCGAGCTTTAGTAAAATTTCCATTAAATATTTATTGCGTATACGGTTTATAACAGGTGCAGCAGGGCCCACAAGATGTCTAAAATCTTTTTCGAGATTGCGGCTTAAGATTTCCGCAGCTTCAAAAGCCAATTCTTTAGTGGAATGTTTTATTATTATGCTCACGAGCCTGCTAAATGGCGGATAAAAAAACTGTTTTCGCATGGCTACTTCATAATTATAAAATTTTTCATAATCGTGTTGTTGCACAAATAGCAATACCGGATGATCAAGCTTTGATGCCTGGATTAACACCAGCCCTTTTTCAGCTTTTCTGCCTGCCCTGCCGCTCACCTGCTCCATTAACTGAAATGCTCTTTCATTTACCCTGAAATCCGCAAAAGATAATAATCCATCTGCGTCCAAAATACCAACGAGGCTTACATTTTCAAAGTCAAGCCCTTTCGCTACCATCTGTGTTCCCGCCAAAATATCAATCCTGTGCTGCTCAAAAAGTTTGATTAAAGTATCATGCGCATTTTTCCCTTTTACCGCATCAACATCCATTCTTGCAATTCTGTAAGCAGGAAAGTCATTCGCAAGTTCTTCTTCAACTTTTTCGGTGCCAAAATTTTTCTCCATCCAGTTTACGCTTCCACATGCAGGGCATGAAACTGGCTTGGGATAAGTGTTACCACAATAATGGCAATGTAATTTGTTGGAGTATTTATGCAATGTAAGCGTCACAGAACAATTCTGGCATTTAGGAATAAATCCACAAGTACCACAAATAAGCAATGGCGAATATCCTCTTCGGTTTTGAAAAAGTATAACCTGCTTGTCACTTTGCAATGTTATTTCGATTTGTGCTTTTAATTGCGGCGAAATCATGACTTTGCCTTTTTTTGACGCGGCTACAGTTTTCGTATCAATAATTTTTATTTCGGGCAATTGGCTTCCACCAAATCTTTCATTTAGATTAACCAATGCATATTTATCTTTTTGCGCATTAAAATAGCTTTCTAAAGAAGGCGTAGCACTTCCCATTAAAACTTTCGCTTTAAAAACAGAAGCATAAAACACAGCAGCATCGCGAGCATTGTACCTGGGCGCCGGATCTTGCTGTTTAAACGAAGAGTCATGTTCTTCATCAATTACAATCAATCCTAAATTTTTAAAAGGCAGAAATAAAGCGCTTCTGGCACCGAGGATAATTTTCAGTTCGCCGGTTTTTATTTTATTCCAGATTTCAATGCGCTCATTATTATTAAACTTTGAATGATAGATAGCAATGTTTCCACCAAAATGAAATTGCAGTCGCCTGATAATCTGAGCAGTCAAAGTTATTTCCGGCAGCAGATATAATACTTGCTTACCATCACCAGCAAATTTTTCAATCTGCTTTACATATAGTTGAGTTTTGCCGCTGCTGGTGATTCCATGCAAAAGACAAACTTCTTTATTTGAAAAGGCCCGGTTTATTTCATTGAGTGCATTTTGCTGAGAAATGTTTAAATCAAAATTGACATTCATTTTCAGCGGAAGCGATGGCAAGCGATCGATGCTTCTTTTTTCAACCAACAAAACTTTTTTATCTACAAGGCTTTTTAACTGAGATATAGTAGCACCGGATTTCTTTAGCAATTTTGATTGAGACACTTCTCCTTCTGTTTTTAAAAAATGCAGAAAGCTCAGCAGCAACTCTAACTGTTTAGGCGCTTTGGTCATATCGTTCATCAAAGCGTTCAGCGATTCATCGGAAGAAAATTCAGGATTTAGTAAAACAAAGTTTTCTTTCTTCACTTTAAACTTGTCTGTAAATTCTTCCCATACAAAACAAATTCTTTTATCGATCAATTTTTTAATTAAAGGATAGACATGTGTAATACCGGCAATTTGCTGCACTTCTGATGTCTTGAGTTCCTTTTTTAAAAGCAAAGCTTCCGCTACCAAATATTCTTCATCATCAAGATTGGAAAAATCCTCTCCACACTCTTCATTAAATACCAGGATAGTTTCACTGCTAAGCTTTAAATGAGCAGGTAAGGCCGCCGCCATCACCTCTCCTTCAGAACACATATAATAATCGCTGAGCCATTTCCATAACTGTAACTGTTGCGGATAAATTATGGGCTCATCGTCTATGACATTTAAAACATCTTTTGTCCCGAAAGAAGGAGCTTCATTCAAAACTGATTTTATAATTCCAGAATATTTTTTATTTTTTCCAAATATCACTTCAACGCGGCATCCCGTTTTTATTTTGGTAAGTAAAGTTTCAGGAACAGAATAGGTGTAAGTTGTAGGTAAAGCCAAAGGCAATATTACTTCTACCCAGGCAGAAGAAATTTTTTCGTTTTCGAAAAGATTTTGCGTATTTGGATTTTCGGAAATCATTATTGCAAATATATCAAGAGCGGCCCACAAGACTATTTCTGAATCCAGGTTGCTTTATATTCAATCAATGCCGTTTCCATTTGGTGAAAAATCTTTTTTTTCAATTCCGGCAAATCATGCAGAGAAAGACCTGTTGTATCAGTTGGTTCTAAGAATACACTGCGGCACTTTCCGGGATTCAAAGAAAATATTGATTTATAGCTAAGCCGGTCATAGGTATCTAAAAATAAAACAGGCAATATTGGCTTTTGGGTTTCTATAGCTATACGAAAAGCGCCGTCATAAAATGATTTTAATGGGCGATGAGAAGTATTAAAGGTTCCTTCGGGACAGATAAACACTGATATTTTTCTACGAAGAAATTCAATTAATTCATTGATGCTTCTTAAGCGGTTCTTCACACTTGACCTGTCAACGGAAACAGTTCCTCTTTTATAAATAGCACCAAAAATGGGTATTTTAGTCATTTCTGCTTTGCCTAATATTCTTATTTTTCTTTTCCTAATCACTTTCATCATCATCACAATATCCAAATAGGAAATATGGTTGCTCACAAAAATATATTCTTCATTCATCTTATAGGTTGGCCTTCCAACATTATAATAAGATATACCGGTCATGACGAAAAATGCATCTGCCCAAAATCTACAGACCCGGTAAATTATGTTGCCGCCCCGTATGGATTCCTGCATAAATGCATACAGAAATAAAGGCATCAGGATTAACATCCATATCAAGAAAATCGCAAAACCATAAATAGTAAACAAAAAAAGTAAAAGCTTTCTTAAAATTCGCATGTAAGGTTTTATAGCTGCGAAAATAAAAAAGCCAACCAAACCTGCAAAAAGCAAAGTCGATAACCGTTGAATAACAACACATTATGCAAAAACACAAAAAACTCCTGTTTTAAGTAAATTTAGGTTTAAAATTTGCCCGAAATTGTCTTACATTTGCACTCCAAAAATTGGAAAATATGTTTGCAATAGTTAAAATCGCCGGTCAACAATTTAAAGTTACACCAGGCCAGAGTTTATATGTACCTCACCTTGCTGGTAAACAAGGCGATGAAGTAGAATTTTCGGAAGTACTTCTTCATGATAATGACGGAAAGATTTCTATTGGTGGCGACACAAGTGTAAAAGTGAAAGCTGAAATATTGAATGAATTGGTGAAAGGAGAAAAAGTAATTGCTTTTAAAATGAAAAGAAGAAAAGGATTCAGGAAAAAGCATGGCCACCGCACTCAATATACCCACATTAAAGTAACAGGAATTGCATAAGCAATTCTAAGGATGAAAATAAAATTTCATTCTCATTATAATAAATTTTTAATCGAAGAACAATGGCACATAAAAAAGGTGAAGGCTCAGTAAAAAACGGACGCGATTCACAAAGCAAAAGACTAGGCGTAAAAATTTTTGGTGGCCAGGCCGCAACATCAGGAAATATTATTCTTCGCCAACGCGGCACAGTTTATCATCCCGGAAAAAATGTAGGACTTGGTAAAGACTTTACCATCTTTGCAACTGCTGATGGAGTAGTTGAATTCCGCAAAACAAAAGGAGATAAAACTATCGTTTCTGTCACTGCCACAGAAGTTAGTGCATAAAAAAAATTCAAATAAGTTTTGGCAGTTGACAAAATGTTTTTAATTTTAGTTTTTATTTACTAACAATTAAATTCTAAAAACATGGCAACTGCAAAAAAAGCCGCTCCTAAAAAAGCTGCTGTAAAAAAAGCCGCGCCTAAGAAGGCTGCTCCAAAGAAGGCTGCTCCTAAAAAAGCCGCCCCTAAAAAAGCAGCTCCTAAGAAGTCCGCCGCTAAAGCTGCTCCTAAGAAAGCCGCTCCTAAAAAAGCAGCTCCTAAAAAGGCAGCTCCTAAGAAAAAATAATTTTTATTTTTCTTACGATATTTAAAGTCCCGTTTACCGGGACTTTTTTTATTAAATTAATTTGATGTAACTGAGTATACAAAAGGCTTTCGGCACATCAGCAACCTACCCACTCTTATCAGGTCTTCGTTCGAAAGCAGGAATATTATTATTTTTAAAGTATGAGTAATAAAGAAATCGCCAGCCAGTTTTCCTTGCTTTCACAACTGATGGATATCCATGGAGAAAATTCTTTTAAATCAAAAACCTATTCAATTGCTGCCTACAAAATTTCTCAACTAACGGTTGACCTATACACGTTTTCTGAAAAGGAAATTGCTCAAGTCAGCGGTATCGGTGAAGCGATCGCAAAAAAAATAATTGAGATCATTTCCACGGGAACAATGAAAATTTTAAAAAATTTGATTCTCATAACTCCTCCGGGCATTTTTGAAATGTTAAAAATAAAAGGAATCGGGCCAAAAAAAATTGCAGTTATCTGGCGCGAAATAGGCATCGAAAATATCGGTGAGCTCTTATATGCCTGCTCGGAAAACAGGCTTTTGCTTTATCCGGGTTTTGGGAAAAAAACACAGGCAAATGTGAAGGAGGCTATCGAGTTTTATTTAAGCCAACAAGGCAATTATTTATATGCCCAGGTGGAGTTGCTGGCAAACGAATTGGTTGCATTTTTTAAAAAATTATTCAAAGGAAAAAAAATTATGATAACGGGTGAATTTTCACGCCAGGCAGAAACTGTAGATTCGCTGGATTTTGTTATCACCACTTCAGCAGAAAAAATAATTGAAACTATCTATGATTTGACTGAGTTCAAATTGCTTCAGAATAATAGCAATTTGATTTCTTATCAATACAATGAAGGCATTGTGGTAAACATTTATCCGGCATCAGGTACAAACTTTATCAAAGAGGTTTTTGAAACAACCGGTTCCTCTGAGTTTTACTCCTTTTTCATAAATAATTTTCCCGCTATCAAGTTTGAAGATGTTAAGAATGAAAAAGAATTATTTATCCGCGCCGGCATTCAATATATTCCACCCTTTTTAAGAGAATCTAAATCAATAATCCAGGTTGCCAAAGGATTTAATATTCCAATAATTATTCAACCAGGCGATATCAAAGGAATTATTCATTGCCATAGCAACTGGAGCGATGGTGTCAATTCAATTGAGCAACTGGCAGCTGCCGCTATTGAAAGGGGGAAGGAATACCTGGTGATGAGTGATCATAGCAAAACTGCAACTTATGCAAATGGATTAACAGAACAAAGGGTAAAAGAACAACATGCTTTTATTGATTCTTTAAATAAAAAATTAGCGCCTTTCAAAATTTTTAAAAGCATTGAAAGCGATATTTTGAATGATGGAAGCCTGGATTATAGTAACTCTGTTTTGTCCACCTTTGACCTTGTAATAGCCTCTGTGCATTCGAATCTTAAAATGAACCAGGAAAAAGCAATGACGCGGTTGCTGAAAGCTATTGAAAATCCTTACACTACCATTCTTGGCCACATGACGGGAAGATTGCTTCTTAGCAGAAACGGATTTCCTGTTGACTACAAACTTATAATCGATGCATGCGCTGCCCATAATGTTGTTATCGAAATAAATGCGCATCCCCGAAGGCTGGATATGAGATGGCAGTGGATTGAATATGCACTTTCCAGGAATGTGCTACTTTCTATTGACCCTGATGCGCATTCTATACCGGAATTTGAAAATACCAGGTATGGGGTATTGGTTGCGCAAAAGGGAATGCTAACCGCAGAAAATAATCTTTCCAGTTTTGATAGGGAAAAATTTGAAAACTATCTTAGAAAACGAAAATAAAAATTCGATGTTTTTACAGGTTTACTACAAAACTAAATACGTGTATCCTTAACCGTTATGCAGGCTGCCAGGCATAATTACTGATTACAGGCAGTTCAACATAAAAGCAGGTCCATTCACCTTCTTTTGTATCAAACCAGATGCGGCCATTTAAGGTCTCCACAATTCCCTTACACATTGCAAGTCCAAGGCCAGTTCCGGAAGTTTTTGTGGTGAAGTTGGGGGCAAATATTTTATTCACCATATCTGCGCGGATTCCGTTACCATTATCTTTAATTGAAATAATTATCTTGTCATCATTCAGCTCACTTTTAATATCCAATGCCACCTGCCTGTGATCAGGAACTGACTGAACTGCATTTTGCAAAAGATTTGTAAACAAACGGTTGATTTGGGTTTTATCCGCTTCAATCATAACTTCCAGCGGATAAAGCTCAGCATTTACAATTACTTCATCATTTGTAGAATATAATGTAATGGAATTTTCAAGCATTTGATTCACATCGAATATCTGATTTTTCGTATTGCCAATTTTGGCGAATTGTGCAAAATCGCCGGCTATTTGCGACAAATGATCGATTTGCTCAAGTAAAATTCCTGCTACATATAAAGAAATATTTTTCACTTCAGGAGAATTCTTTTCAATCGCCATCTGCAAATATTGAAGATTCAATTTCATCGGGGTAAGAGGATTTTTTATTTCATGCGCCACCTGCCTTGCCATTTCGCGCCATGCGCCCTCACGCTCGCTACGGGCAAGCATTTTGGCGCTCACATCCAGTTTTCTTACCATCTTGTTATATTCTTCTACCAGCTCCCCTATTTCATCTTTGCGGTTCCAAACAATTTCCTCATTTCCCGTTTCCAGATTTATCTTTTTCATTTTATCACTTATCAAAGAAAAAGAATGAGTAATACTATTAGTAATAAAAAGCGCAATGATGCCTGCTATCAGAAAGATAAATGCATTTAAGTTGATAATGGTGACCAGGAAATTGGAAATTTCATCCTGCAGTTTATTCTGCGATTCAAAATAAGGGATATTAATATACGCATATTCTTTTCCGGATTCATTTCTTACGGGCACATAATTATTTAAGTAATTAAGGCTGCCAATATTTTGCTCCTGGAAATATTGAACATCTTTCAACTTATTCAAATGATAAAAAGCAACCGGATCCATTTTTTCGCTCACAATTCCTTTGTTATAAGGCAACGGAACGGACGATACCTTAAGGTTCCCGGATAAATCGTAGACATTTAAATCAGTGGCGTGCACGTTTGAAATTTTATTAATGGTTTCAGCAAGCTTATTACCAGACAAGCTATCCAGCGCTACCAATTGATAATTATTGATGGGCATTGTATCGATTGAACTTCGAAGTTCATTTTCCATAACATGGATTGTACGGCTTAATTTTTCGCGGTTGTTACTGTGGTAGCGATTGATAAAAAACAGGATAGTGGTAGTGGCAATAACTATAAATGAAAAAACGCTGATTAAGATTATAGTGCCATGAACCTGTGTCCTGATATTAAATTGAAATAAAGATTTAACGCTTGAATTGGTTAATCTTTCGGTAAGAAAATGATGTGCAAGATTAAAGAAAAGAGCGATGATTAAAAACGAGCAAAATAACCAGGCAAACAGGGTAACTGATTCAACAAAAAACCTATCCTGGCGGGCAATTACAATTACTTTATCAGCGTTGGCCTTGTACCATAATTCTTCATAGCCGTTTTTATTTACAATTCTGAATTCATTATAGGTAAAATCGTTATTATCAATATTAGTAGTGAACGGATAGTCGTTGTAGCTGGTGCTTAGCTTATTATTATTATAAACTGCGAAAGCATATACCGGCGAGCTTTCAATTGAATTGTTGTTCCCCTTTGAAAACAACTCTGGATACAAGGCATCGCTTTTATATCTTTTAGGTTTTGAAATAATAAAAACATATCCAAGCTTTAAACCGTCAGCGTTCGTGACTTTCTTTTTACTTATATAATTAAACCTGTCGTAAGAAATATCGTAATAAAAAAGATCGGGGATATCTGTTGGCTGGCCCTGTGTTTGTATAATAGCATTCAGTGCATTGAAAGTGGTTGAATCCTCATTATACAAAGGCATTTCCGCCGCATTAAACGTATAAATCCTCGTATCATATTTATCAAGATAACCTGAAAAATTTTCGTTGATAAGACTATCTTTCAAATACCTGTTTTCGAAAGGATCTTTAAAGCGTGAGAAAATATTAGCGAGGTAATCGTTAGTAAAATCCTTCAGGATAATACTTACAATTACGGGACCCGATGGATCGGCTTTGTTGGCGAGGTTTTCAGCAAAGTGCTTTCGGTCTTCCAATTCCTTAGCCCTGTTTTGCAGCACTATGATGGCCGTAATGGACACAGAAAAGAAGAAAACCCAAAAAACAAATCTTGAGGAAACGAGATTGTAAACCTGCAATAAGAGGATACGAAAATTGAGAAGGAAGATTAGAGCAAGAAGCCAGATAAGTGTTGCAAGATTAAAACTTAAATGATCTGAATGAAAGTCGAGCGTTAAAAAAACCAGGCAAACGATGGATAAAACGAGATACAACTGATATCTCTTTTCCCCGACAAAAATATTTAATGGCTGAAGCAATAACGTGATAAGAAAAAAATACCCTATAGCCACACAACTCAATACCAGAAAGCCAATAACGCTGTATATATTGATAGTAAAAAAGTTTATTACATCAAACGAGATCTGGGAATCTGCTACGAGGCTGCGGATGGTGAAGCTGCCAAGCAGAGTAATAGTCACCATCAGCGCACACACTAATATTATAGCACCAAACCTTACTGTTTCTGATTTGAATTTAATTTTTGAAAAATCATATTTAAAATGATATCTGACAAACAAAACCACCCAGATAAACAGGATTGAATTAATAAAAAGATCTCCAAGAGATTTTAATATAAAGTTGGCCCCATAAATCGAAGGATCAAACAATTCAAGATTACTAAAGTGTATTGGAACCGGAAACACATAACTTAAGCCCCTTAAGATAATAAGGGGAATCAGAAGCAATGCCAGTCCAGCCAAAAATCCATTTTTTTCTACATAATATGTGGCTAAGCGATGGACAAAAATTAAAATCAAAACTGAGGCAAGTATCCTTAATATCAATGCCAGCACATTATCATGCCCAACCGGATTTGTGGATTGTTTGAGATAAAATAACGTATTGTTCTCCTGGTCTTTTATCGCGTATTTAGTAGGTGTCATCGAAACGTCATACGCTTTCTCAATATTATTTTCTGCAACAAAAGTGTTATGCAAATATTTGTTCTGAATATAATAGTTCCACTTAACAGGAATAAGAAAAATAATTTTATAAAAATCCCCCGCAGGGCTTTGAAAGGTTTTTCTGTTGGTAACATACCATCCATTCAATAATTTTCGAAAGCCAACTCCGCTATCTTCATGTAAGACAAATGAATCAGGAGCGATAATCTGCGTGTTCCAGAAAATGGAAAATAATTTTTTGTTTTCAGGATTGATTTTGTAAATGAAAATAAAATAATTCTTGTCTACGACGGTTTGCAATTCATCCTCAGTATATTTTCCGCTGATGATTTTATTGATAAGGACTGAGTCGAAATAAAAATCATTGCTCTTACTCAATTTTGAGCTTATATCTTTTTGAATTGCTTTCTGGGCTGCATTCGACGGTGAGCTTCCACTCCAGTAATTATCCACGATAAATGCCAAAGTGAAAAGCCACGCCGAAGCGATTAACAAAAATGAATTTCTTTTCAGAAAATTATTATCCTTTAACCAATTCAAATCTGAGTATTTTGTTTTTTAATTTCATTCCAAACCGCGTCCATTTCCGGGAGTGTCATTTCAACTAAATCTTTACCGCGCTCCTGCACTATTTGCTCCATCCGGCGAAATCTGCTGATAAATTTTTTATTTGTTAGCTCGAGACAATTTTCTGCGTCCACATTTAAAAATCGCACATAGTTAATGATAGAAAAAAACAGGTCGCCAGCTTCCTCCTCTATGTCCTTCTGATTACCTGACTGAACTGCTTCCAAAAGCTCTTGCTGTTCCTCTTCAACCTTTTCCCAAACTTGCTCTTTCGTAGCCCATTCAAAACCCACCTGCTTCACTTTTTCCTGGATTCTCATGGCTTTTACCATAGCGGGCAATGAGTTGGGAACACCACTGAGAACAGACTTTTTACCTTCTTTTAATTTGATTTGTTCCCAATTTTTTTTCACATCTTCCTCATTATTTACGACTACATCTCCATAAATATGAGGATGCCTTTTAATTAACTTCCCGCAGATAGTGTCTATAACTTCCTGCAACGTAAATCTATTTTGCTCATTACCGATTTTTGAATAAAATACAATATGCAGTAACAAATCTCCAAGTTCTTCTTTAATAGCTACCCAGTTTTCTTCGGTAATTGCATCTGCAAGTTCGTATGTTTCCTCAATAGTTTGCTGCCTTAATGTGTGAATGTTTTGTTTCTTATCCCACGGACATTTCTCTCTCAATTCGTCCATTATTTCTACAAGACGGGTAATATCTGTTGGTGATTTCATGTATTAAAATTAATGTTGAAAACCGGTAATAAGAAAAACCGGTATATCTGTTTTATATTGAACCGTGCTAAAATATAGATTTTAAGGATAGCTTTCTAAAAAGTTATTAAATCAAGAAACGAAATCAACCGAAAAGGTTTTTGATAAATCAGGATAAAAATTATAGTGAACAAACAAATACGGCATTTTATTTATTTCCCAAATAAAATACGAAGGCGGGAACTATATAAAATCAGCTATATAATTTTTAAACTTATATCTAAACAGAAATATGGATGATTTGTCTGTTTACTGTTGGGTAGGTTGCTTTACTATCAGATGCATCTTTCGCCATCTTAGAAATATAACCAGTCAACAACAAGGCCTGGCATAATTCCCAATAAAACAATTAAGGCAGCAGTTAAAAGTAAAAGCCAGCCATAGGATGAGGAAATACGTATGTTTTCATTTATGCCCGCGACAGGTTCTTTGAAATACATGGCCTGTATTACTTTGAAATAATAAATGGCGCTGATAGCGGCGCAAATGACTGCAAAAATTACAAGCCACAGATGATGGCCGTTTTTCACGGCTGCCATTAAAACATAAAACTTAGCTGTAAAGCCCGCGGTTAAAGGGATGCCGGTGAGTGACAAAAGAAAAATAACCGCTGCAAAGGCAAGTAGAGGTTGTTTTTTGCCCAGGCCGTTAAAACCTTCAATGGAATAATCGGACAGGCTGATAACTACTGCAAAAATTCCTATTGTGGCGAGACTGTATGCAGCAGCATATAACAGCAAACCTTCTTTGGCAATATCATTCAATGCAAAAAGAGCAAACATCATGAAGCCCGCGTGTGAAATGCTTGAATAGGCAAGCATTCTTTTTACGCTAATTTGAAATACTGCTGTGACATTTCCAATTAATAAAGTTGCTGCAGTTATAATAACAATTAAAGTTTGCCACTGTTCCTGTATTTTGCCAAAAGAAGTTGAAAAAAGCCTGAAGAAGGCAATAAACGCAGCCACCTTAGCAACCGTCATCATGAAAGACGTAACCACTGAAGGAGCGCCATCATAGGCATCAGGGCCCCAGAAATGAAATGGCGCAGCAGAAACTTTAAATGCCATTGAAACCATTAGCAAAACCAGGCCGGCAGCTAACATTACAGAAAGATTTCCTTCACCCAAATTAATAGCATCAATATAAAAAGACCCAAGACTGTTACCTCCATAAATTAATGCGATTCCCATCAGCATAAGACCTGTAGAAAATGCGCCCATCAAAAAATATTTTAATGAAGCTTCATTTCCTTTCAGATTGCGCTTATCGCTGCCAGTAAGAATGTATAAGGGGATTGAGAGGATTTCTATACCAAGAAAGAGCAAGAGCAGTGTATTAAAGGAAGACAATATTGATACTCCGCAGAGCACAAAAAACATAAGGCAAAAATATTCGGAAACATGCTGCCCGATTTTCTCAAAATCTTTCCCGTTCAATAAAAAGAGAAGTAAAGTGCAGATAAATGCTATGGAATTAAAAACCAATCCAAATGAGTCGAAACGCAACATGCCCTTGGTATCAACATTGAAAAATGGATAGCCTAAAAATTCGAGGATATTGGCGGCAAGTATAATTAAAATGCCTGCAATAGCCCAGTATTTGGGTGTCGTGCTTTTTTTAAAAAACACGCCTCCAATCATCATTACCACTCCCCATAATGCACTTAAAATAATTGCGTTCATAATTTAATACCAACCGCCAAGGGCTTTTTATTTTATGGTTATATAAAAACTAATTCTTTCTCCGGGCTCAAAACTCCGCTTATTTATAACTCCTCTCTTTAATGAATGCGACCTAATACATTTGTCACGGTTGATTGTGTCAGATGAATTACCGGCTCGGGGTAAATCCCGAGAAACAAAATTCCAATCACCAGCACAAATAAAATAATATACTGGCCCGCTGATAATTTGCCAATATGTTCTGAAACTGCATTCGGCTTTCCATAAAAAACTTTCTGAACCATCGTCAGCACATACACGGCAGAAAGCACGATACCCAACACAGCAAATACCGCATACCATTTATTTAATCCAAACAAACCATTCAACATCAAAAACTCACTGATGAACGAATTTGAAAGCGGAAGCGCGATGTTTGCAAATGCAATTATAACCAGGAAAATAGCCAGTGATGGGGCTTTTGCGGCAAGCCCGCTCAACTCCGATATTTTTCTTACGCCTGTTTTCTTTTCAACTATATCTACAATGAGCCATAGCGCTAATATGTTGATTCCATGATTTAGCAATTCGAGCATAGCTCCCTGCAATCCCAGGTTTGTACCTGAAAATATAGCAGCGGCAATCAATGCGAGGTGAGCAATGGAAGACCACGCCACAAATTTTTTAAGATCATTTTGATATAATGCGATGCAATTGGCATACAGTAATCCAAATATGCAAAGTATAATTATGAAATTATCATACCTGGCCACTGCTTCAGGAAATACGGGAAGCAGCCATCTTATCATCCCGAACAAACCCATCTTAACCATTACGCTACTCATCGTCATGGTAGCTGCATAGTTAGATTGTTCGTATGCAAAAGGCTGCCATGTATGGAACGGGAACAACGGGATTTTTACAGCGAATGCTAAAAAGAATAACCAAAAAATCCATTGCTGCTGTGAGGAAGATAATGTGGCTTTATAAAATGCATTTATCGAAAAAGAATGTGCTGAGTCGGTAGATACAGAGGGCGCATGCAAATAGACATAGATAATCCCAATCAACATAAGCAGTGAACCTGTGAACGTGTAAACAAAAAATTTAAACGTAGCCTGAACTCTTTTTTCTTCTCCCCACCGGCTGCATAAAAAATAGAAGGGAATCAATGCTAATTCCCAAAAGAAATAAAATAAAAGTGCGTCTGTGGCAACAAATACGCCTATCATGCCCGCCTGTGCGAACAACAGCAATCCGAAAAATGCATTGGGGTTTTTATGTTCATTTTTACCTATAGCCAAAAATATCAGCGGAAATGCCAATGAGGTCAAAAATGTAAGCAGGAAGCCCATCCCGTCGAGCCCTACCGCGAAACTTGAACCAATATAGGGCATCCATACATAAGAGACGTTGTTAAAATAAAAGTATTCAGGATGATGAGCTACATCTGTATAAAATAAACTAATGACAGATACAGCGAGAGAAAGAAGTGAAGAAATAATGGCAAACGTTTTAACGCTTTTTCCATTATTAATAAAGAAAGCTATCAGCCCTGTCACAAAAGGTATCCAAATCAACAATTCAGGAAAAGTATAGTATGTACCCAGCATCAATATTATTTTGTAAACAATTGAATAATAAAAAAGATCAATAAACCGATTACCATTAACAGAAGATAGGAACCAACCTGGCCGCTTTGCAATAACCTTAGCTGACGGCTTCCATAATTAACTGATTTGCCGACGCCGTTCACAATGCCATCAATTCCTTTTTTATCAAAAATATTGTTTAAAAAGGCTGACAGCGAATGATAAGGCCGCACGAAAACTGCATCATAAATCTCATCCACATAAAATTTGCTGCTGATGATTTTTCCCAACCCACTTTCAGGAGCAGGAGTTAAATAATTTTTGAATTTATTATATGCCCAAATGGAAACAATGATGACCAATACCGAAGAAACGACCAATAAAATCCATTCAGTTTGATGTGGCAATTCAGCTACAGAAACATATTTTTTGGATTGCTCAAAAACTGGTGAAAGAAAATTATTAATCACATTTCCATCCTTTACAAAACTCTGTGGAATTCCAAGAAAGCCGCCTATAGCGGAAAGAACAGCAAGAATAATTAAAGGCACCGTCATGGTAGGAGGACTTTCATGAATGTGATGTTCCTGTTCTTCGGTTCCCCTGAATTTCCCCTTAAAAGTCATTGCTAACAATCGGAACATATAAAAAGCCGTGAGCAAAGAACCTGCAACGCCCAGGATATACAATACAGGATTTTGGGAATATGCAGCAGCTAAGATTTCATCTTTAGAAAAGAATCCTGCAAAAGGCGGTATACCCGCAATGGCAAGGCAGGCGATAAAAAATGTGACATAGGTAATTTTCATCCTTTTGCCTAAGCCTCCCATCTTTGTGATATCTTGTTCGCCACTCATAGCGTGAATAACTGAACCTGCTGCGAGAAATAAAAGCGCTTTGAAGAATGCATGTGTCATCACGTGGAAAACGGACGCTGAAAATGCGCCAACTCCTAAGCCTAAAAACATATATCCCAACTGGCTTACAGTAGAGTATGCCAAAACCTTTTTAATATCATTTTGCTTAAGAGCGATAATTGCAGCGAAGATGGCAGTGGCTAACCCAATACCGGCAACCACACCCATGGTGGTTGGGGCAAGTGCGTATAAAATATTGCTTCTTGCAATCATATAAATTCCGGCGGTTACCATGGTAGCAGCATGAATCAAAGCAGAGACAGGCGTTGGTCCTGCCATGGCATCCGGCAGCCAGGTGTATAAAGGTATTTGTGCGCTTTTGCCAATAGCCCCTATAAAGAATAATAAAGAGATACCCACGATTTCCGGAGAATTGACAGTGGATAAGCCTGAGATAAATCCATTTTCAGGATTATATAAATCGTGATAGGATACTGTACCGAATATTGAAACCAGCCAAAATATGGCGAGCAAAAAACCCATATCACCAACCCGGTTCATTATAAAAGCCTTTCTTCCTGCATTGTTGTTGTCATGGTCTTTAAACCAATATCCAATCAGGAGGTAGGATGCCAGCGCTACGCCCTCCCAACCGATGTACATTATTACATAGTTGCCACCCAAAACCAGGATAAGCATTGCAAACACAAATAAGTTTAGGAAAGAAAAATATCTTCCAAAGCCTGATTGGGTTTCGTCTTTCATGTAGGAAATGGAATAAACATGAATTAAAAAGCCAACCCCTGTAATGATCAGAAGAAAAATTGCGGTTAGCTGATCTACATCAAATTCAAACGGAATATGCAATTTGGCTACACTGATAAACGTAAAATAGGAAATGTTTTTGGGAGTAAATCCTTCTACAGAAACAGCAGAAAAAACCCAAATGCTGAGGCAGAAGGAAATGAAAATCACAAGGCTGCCAATAAAACCCGTAACTGACTTTGGCAATACATTTCTTCCAAGGCCGGTAATAAGGCACCCGAGAAGCGGAAGAAGAGGTACTAAATAAATAAGTTGAATTGCATCCATAAACCAACTGCACCAGCATTTAAAAATTAAAAATATTTTTCGCTTCAGCGATATGCAAACTAATTTTAGTTTTTTAACCTGTTTAAAAAATTAATATCGATAGACCGCGTATTTCTAAATAGCATAACAATTATAGCCAGGCCTACACTCACTTCCGCGGCTGCCAATATCATAATGAAGAATACAAAAATTTGTGCGCTTGAGGCCATAGAGGCCCCAAATGCGTTAGGAACGGCCATGTGCATTTTTGAAAATGCCACCAGTAACAGATTTACCGAATTCAACATTAATTCTATACACATAAAAACAATAATGGAATTGCGCCTCGTTAATGCACCAATAATGCCGATGCAAAAAAGAATGGCTGATAAAAATATATACCACTTAATTTCCATAATTACAGTTTTACATACAAACCAACACCCATGTTATTGCTTGCCGGTCCGATTGAAAAAATATCTCTTATTTTTTTTACGGCAATACCGTTAAAAATGTCTACAGCTTTATAGGATGCGCCTTTCGTCAAAAATTTAATTATCAGCCCTGTCCCAATTGCTGAAATTCCTGAATAAAGTGCGCCGTTATAATCATTTGATTTTACTGAATTGTCCAGTTTACTTGCAAGGCTGTATACTGCGATTGCTCCGCCCGCATAGGCCGCCACTTTGTAAATAGTACGTCCTGTTTTAAAAGTTTTAAAGAGCCGGTTCACCTCCTCATTTTGCTTTAATCCAAGGATTTCCTGCACTTTAGCTATTTTTTCAATCGGGGTTTTACCAAGTGAAAATTTGGGAGCAAACCCTTTTTGAACATGAACTACCTTTCCGATTAAATCTTTCAAATCTAGATTGTTGAGATCAATTTGTGCAAATGATTTTGAACCAAACAACAAAGCTGAAAACAGAAATAAAACGATTAGCCTTGTGCTCATGCCTTTTTTTGTTTTACTGCGTCCTTTTTACCAATTAATATTGCTCCTACGATTGCGCTCAAAAACAATACGCTACTTATTTCGAAAGGAACCACATAATTATTAAAAAGGGTTTTCCCCAAATTTTCAGTGAGGCCAATACCTGTGCCTTGCTTCATCACGATATTTACATTTTCAGAATGGGCCAGTGCTGCTACCAAAACAATCATTAGGGTAAGGCCTGAAATGACACCGGCCATTTTCAAATAGACATTTTTGACAGGCTCGGTCTCAGCGTTCAAATTAATCATCATAATAACAAAGAGAAACAATACCATGATAGCTCCTGCATAGACTATAATATTTACGATCGCGAGGAACTGTGCATTCATCAGAATGTAATGGCCTGAAATAGCAAAAAAGACTATGATAAGCGACAATACGCTGTATATTGGATTTTTGCAGGCAACTACTCCAATAGCGCCACTTACAGCTAAAGCTGTGAGGAACCAGAAGAGAATTTTAGTAATTTCCATTTATCAATTTTCTTATTGCCTTCTAAAAAAGCAATGGTAATTCAATTTATTGGCTGGTTTTATTTTATTTCACATCAATGATTGGAACAAAATAAAAAATTTACTTTTTTATAGGTTTACTGTTTTTATTTGGTACCACCCTGAGCTAAGAAATCAAAATTTCAATTTCCATCTGATTATATTACCGTTCGTTACCATGTCCCTGCGGATTATTAATTCTGCTTCCTCTTGCTTTTGCAAATCCTTCCGGATCTGTTTTAGGATCGGGTATTAATAAATCTTCCTTACCGTAAATAAAGCCGTTTCTATTATAGTTAGAAGGTGCAAAAGTCTCAGTTAAATACACCGCATCTTTCGGACACGCCTCTTCACACAACCCGCAAAAAATGCATCTTAGCATATTGATTTCATACTTAGCCGCATATTTTTCTTCGCGGTATAAATGCTCCTCTCCCGGCTTTCTTTCAGCACATTCCATAGTGATTGCTTCTGCGGGGCAGGCTAACGCACACAAGCCACATGCAGTACAGTTTTCGCGCCCTTCTTCATCCCTGTTTAAAATTTGCAACCCTCTAAATACCGGGCTAAATGGCCTTACCTGCTCCGGGTAACTGATAGTAGCTTTTCTTTTAAAAAAATGCCTCAGTGTAATCACCATTCCTTTAAAAACGGCCGGCAAATAAATGCGCTCCCAAAGACTCATTTTATGTCTGTCTACCGGTTTTAATCTGTTAGTTAGTGCTTCCATTTTAATAATATTTTTCCTTCAAAATCACCACACCTGCTGCAAAAGTATCGTTAAGTTTTAAAAATGCCAGTGATTTTGTTTTAATAAAATTAATGCGCCCGTTACCAACATATTTAAGATTGATAAAGGCAGCAATATTTTCCAGCCAAGGTTCATTAACTGGTCGTACCTGAATCTTGGAACTGTCCATCGTACCCACATAAATAGAAATATAAACAATGATATTTTGATAAACAAAACAATTCCCTGGATAATCGCGAGCCAATTTGCACCAAGGGTTTGCATCAAATGTGCATCATTAAAAAACGGGATATCATATCCACCAAAATAAAGTGTCGTCATCACTGCACCGCTCAGGAACATGTTTACGTATTCTGCAAACAAATAAAATCCCAGCTTCATGGAGGAATATTCTGCATGATAACCGCCCATTAACTCATTTTCCGCTTCCGGCAAATCAAAGGGAGTGCGGTTGGTTTCTGCAAAGGCGCAAATCAAAAAAATCAGGAAACCAAGAGGTTGTTTAAAAATATTCCAAGTGCCATCTTTTTGTTGATGAACCATTTCTCCGAGGTTAAGCGTTCCGGTCAGCAATAGTAAGGCTATCAGCGCAATTCCAAGAGCCAGTTCGTAGCTAATTATTTGAGAGGCAGCGCGCATAGCACCTAATAATGAAAACTTGTTATTACTTGCCCATCCACCAATCATAATTCCATACACACCAAGACTTAAAACCCCAAAAATATACAGGATGCCAATGTTGATATCCGCTATCTGCAGAGAAACATTGCGCCCCAAAATATGCATATAATTTCCCCACGGAATCACTGCACTTACCATGATAGCCGTAAGCATCGCAAGAATGGGCCCAAGGATAAACAGGAATTTGGAAGAAAAGCTGGGTACAATTTCTTCCTTAAAAAAAAGTTTCATACCGTCAGCCAAAGGCTGTAATATCCCGAATGGGCCAGCCCTGTTAGGGCCTCTCCTATCCTGCATAAAAGCTGCCACCTTTCTTTCGGCGTAAGTAGAGTACATAGCAACTACAAGAGATACACTTACAACAATTACAATTAAAACAAGCTTCTCAATAAATAATGCCCAATCAATGCTGAGAAATATATGGTTGTAATACATATTGCGAAACTTATTTAATTATGGTTTTTTGTGATCATTAATTGCTAATCTTTCAGCCGGGGTTTCTTCTATTTCCTTTTCGATGTCCTTTTCAATAAATGTCGTGGAGGTAGCAGGCCCTGGCAAAAGGCTGAGTTTAATATCAGAAGGATTCACCTGGCTAATGTTCTTAATATCCATTAATAACATAGGGCTTCTTCCAAAAAGTACTTTATTTAAAGGGTCGGGCGGTACTTGTTTTTTAACGTAATGGTTTGTTGATATAACAGAATGCCTCTTCACTTTGGTAGGGCCTTCAATTACCCAATCAGAAGTTTTTTTCTTTTCAAAACGGCATGTGTTGCATATCCATCCCGGCTTGCCATCGTAGCGTTGAACCTCGCCCCAGGGATCCATACGCGTGGTAACTTTAAAAACTTCTTCGCCACGTCGCCACAAAGTAACCTTGCCGCAACATTTATCGCAATCCCGATGCGCATCCATGGGTTTCAAAAACCATATCCTGTTTTTAAACCTGGCAGTGCGGTCAGTGAGTGCCCCAACCGGGCAAACATCAATTACATTTCCGCTGAAATCATTTTCAATAGCTTTAGAAATATAAGTGGAAATTTCTGAAGAGTCGCCCCGTAATAAAATACCATGACTTCTTGAGTCGGTGATTTGGTCAGCTACCATCAGGCAGCGATAGCATAATATGCAGCGAGTCATGTGAAGCTGGATATATGGACCAATATCTTCCCTCACAAAGGTTCTTCTCTTAAATTCATACCTGGTTCCCACAATTCCATGGTCGTAACTTAAATCCTGCAAAGGACATTCTCCCGCCTGGTCGCAAATAGGGCAATCCAACGGATGGTTGATTAATAAATATTCTACAATGCCCTTTCTTGCATCGAGCGCTTTTTCGCTGGTCACATTTTTCACTATCATTCCGTCCATCACCTCTGTCCTGCATGAAGCTACCAATTTTGGCATTGGTCGTGGGTCTTTGGTGGAACCCGCAGCAACTTCTACCAGGCATGTCCGGCATTTACCCCCGCTCCCTTCTAATGAACTGTAATAGCACATCGTGGGCGGTGCCACGGAAGGGCCGATTTTGCGCGCAGCATTTAAAATAGTGGTCCCTTTAGGAACTTCTATGGTGATGCCATCTATCGTTATTTTAAATAATTCCGGTTTTTGTTCGTCAGCCATTTTTTTAATTTTTTAACCCAAATTTTGGCAAAATAAATTTTTCAAATTTTAATGCAGTTTGCAATGCATCTTTAGCATTTTCTAAAGTCTCATCTTCAAAATCACCCGGATAACGGCTTTCCCGATAATCTACGCTCAGTGAATTTAAATCAGGCTTAAAGCCTGCGAAATCTTCATCTATTTTTCACATAATTTACATAAAATAAGTAAATCATGTGTCTAAATGATTTTACTATTGTTAAATGCTTTCAAATATTTTTCTACAGATTGCTGGCAATGGATTACAACAGCGTGGAAAACATATTCTTTATGCAAATGCAAGTCATTGGCCTCTGCAATGTCATTTGCCGCATACTTTATCCAATGCTTGTAATCGTTGCTATCTGACATATAAACTCCTCGATTGTTTTAAAGCTCCATATAAAAATGATTGGGAATTATTTTTCAATTTTTGAAATTCTTTTTCTGAATAAATAAACAGATCTTTTGGGAACAACAACTCATCAGTTGCTGTAAGTAAATTGAGTGAACAAACTTTATTCTTTCGTTCTCCTTCTTCTAAATCTGTATCTATTACAACAATTAAATCTACATCACTATCCTTCGTTTGTTTATTGGCTGCATAACTTCCAAACAATACTACCTTATTTGGATTAATTTCCTTTACAATAGTGTTAACCAAAAGTTTCATTTGTTTTTCTGTTACCATAAAAATTGTTTACGCAGGCACTTCCAACGGATCGGCATAATGCGCCAATCCATAATTTCTAACCAAACACTCTTCAGGGTTTAAAATATGCCATTCAAACTCATCTCTGAAATGCCTGATAGAGGCTGCAACGGGCCATGCCGCTGCGTCTCCAAACGGGCAAATTGTATTTCCTTCTATCCTTCTCTGCACATCCCAAAGCAAATCTATATCCTTCATTTTGCCTCTGCCATGCTCAATATTATAAAAAATCTTTTCCAGCCACCCGGTTCCTTCGCGGCAAGGCGAGCATTGTCCACAACTTTCATGGTGATAAAATCTTGAAATAGTATAAGTATGGCGAACGATACATTGGTCTTCATCCAGAACAATAAATCCTCCCGAACCCATCGAACTTCCTGTTATAAAGCCTCCATCTGCAAGGCTTTCGTAATTCATGAGCCGCGGCTCGCCTTTAGCCGTTTTCAATAACAGATTTGCAGGTAAAATAGGCACTGATGATCCTCCGGGTATGCACGCTTTCAATCTTTTTCCATTGGCAATGCCCCCGCAATATTCATCGCTGTAGATAAATTCTTCAACAGTGATGGTCATATCAATTTCATACACACCTGGCTTGTTAATATTGCCGCATGCCGAAATTAATTTTGTCCCGGTAGATTTTCCAACACCGATTTTTGAATAGGCTTCTCCGCCATCATTGATAATTGGCACCACCGCACAAATTGTTTCCACATTATTAACTACAGTGGGGCATCCCCATACGCCTTTAATTGCCGGAAAGGGCGGTTTGATCCTGGGAAGTCCTCTTTTTCCTTCCAGGCTTTCCAAAAGAGCTGTTTCTTCTCCGCATATATAAGCTCCTGCGCCCCGGTACAGGTAGATGGTACAATCAAAACCGCTACCCAAAATATTCTTCCCTAAGAATCCGTTTTGTTTGGCTTCTTCAATCGCTTGCTGTAAAATATCAGCCACCCAGTCATATTCGCCCCGGATGTATATGTAAGAAATATTGCTTCCGAGCGCATAAGATGAGACAATCATACCCTCAATTAGCAAGTGGGGGATAAATTCCATCAGAAATCGATCCTTAAAAGTGCCGGGTTCACTCTCATCCGCATTGCAAACAAGATACCGTGGAACGCCTTCAGGTTTTGCCAGGAAGCTCCACTTTAACCCGGTCGGAAATCCTGCTCCCCCCCTTCCGCGAAGGCCGCTTTTTTTGACTTCCTCAACAATATCGCCTGTTTGCATTTTTAATGCTTTTTCCACACTTTGATAACCTCCTTCACGACGATATACATCAAAGCCCTTTATACCCGGAATATCAATTTTATCTAATAATAATTTTTTCATACAAAAATTATTTCCTGTTAATTATTTCTTTCACTGTTTTTTCTGCATTCCTCAACTATCTGGTCAATTCTTTCAGGCGTAAGGTGTTCTTTATAATATTTCCCCATCTGCATCATAGGTGCATAGCCGCAGGCGCCAAGGCATTCTACAGTTTTTAAGGTGAACATTCCGTCTTTTGTAGTTTCGCCAACCCCTATGTCAAGTTTCTTTTTTATATAATCAATTATCTGGTCGCTTCCACGAAGCATGCACGGCCCTGTTTGGCACACTTCAAAAGTATATTTGCCGACAGGCGTAAGATTAAACATAGTATAAAAAGACGCAACTTCATAAACTTCGATGGGCTGAAGGTTTAGCAGCGATGCCACATAATCCATCGTATTTACATCCAGCCATCCATATTCTTCCTGTGCCATGTGCAAAACTTCAATAAGAGCACTTTTATGTTTTCCCTCAGGGTAATGGCTTTTTAGCTCATTTACCTTGTCTAATTTTTCCTGTGAAAATTGTACACTCATTTACTTTCCTTATTTCTTTTTTTAAGCATTTCAATATCTGCAATGTCCTGTGAGCGTGCGGATTTCTGTTTCACTATCAAAAGTTCGTTATAACCAATAAAATTTACAGGAACATGCTCAAAAGTCACTATTTTTTTATTATTCCACGCTTCTTCAAAATTAACTCCATCAAGATCATTTAAAATGTCGATTCTTAAGGGAGGAAACCCCAATTGAGTTACTAAATCTTTTTTTAAAAAATCCTCTTTATCTAATTTTAAAGAACCAAAACCAAATTCATTAATAACAGAAATCATTTTTGAAGCATTTAATTCCGACATTTCAATACACACATCGATATCTTTTGTTGATCTTGGATGACCGTGAATACTAACGGCATATCCACCAATCACTAAATACCTTACTTCATGTTTATTACACAACTCTACAAAATCAAGAATATCTTTTTCAAGCTTAATCTTCCTCTTCATATCTATTTCTTTTCGAAACTACCTTCTTTATTCTTTTTCCTGTATTCCCAAAAAAAATACTCCTAAGCTCAATTAATTCCTGCAATCTTTCTTCGGCAGATGCGTTTGCCCAATATTCATCATCTGCCTTCTCAGCCTCTGCGAAAGTTACTTTTTTTACAACCAATTTTATTTTTCTCTGTTTTTCCATTTTACAATTTAAAATTGCATTGTTCTCATCCTGATAACTTTTTGTTCATCAATTTTCTCACGCATCCAACTCCCCTGCAATCAAATTCAAACTACTCATAGTTATTATCGCATCACTTAATAGCTGTCCTTTGGTCAATTCAGAATAAGCCTGGTAATAAATGAAACAAGGCCTTCTGAAATGAAGCCGGTAAGGAGACCGGCCACCATCAGTGATTAAATAAAATCCCAATTCGCCATTAGCTGCTTCAATGCATGAATAAACTTCCGCCACCGGTATTTTGGTTTCGCCCATTATTATCTTAAAGTGATAAATAAGCGCTTCCATTTTAGAATATACATCTTTCTTGTCAGGAAGATAATATTCAGGTACATCAGCATGAAAAATTTCGGCTTCTGCTCCTTTGAATTCCTGAACTTTTTGATAAGCTTGCTTAATGATTTCCAGGCTCTGCCACATCTCCTGGTCGCGTACCAAAAACCTGTCATAACAATCTCCGGTAGAGCCCACCGGGATGGTAAAATCAAAATCCCCGTAGCTGCTGTAAGGCGTATGAATTCTTACATCATAATCTACTCCCGCTGCCCGAAGATTGGGTCCGGTAAAACCATAGTTCAACGCCCTTTCTGCTGAAATAGGCCCTACGCCTTTTGTACGATCAATAAAAATGCGGTTGCGAATAAACAGATCATTAAATTCTTTTAATACCCCCGGCCATTCTTTTATAAACTTCTCCAGTTTTTCAAATGCCTGGGGTGTGAAGTTTCTTTCAAAACCGCCTATTCTGCCCATATTAGTTGTAAGCCGCGAGCCGCAGATTTCTTCATAAATTTCGTAAATAAGTTCGCGGTATTGCATTACATACAAAAATCCAGAGAATGCCCCCGAATCCACACCAACTATGGAATTACAAATCAGGTGATCTGATATCCGTGATAATTCCATGATAATAATCCGCAAATAATCAACACGCTTCGGGGTTTTGATTCCTAATAGTTTTTCGCACGTGATGTGCCAGCCCATATTATTCAGCGGTGCGGAACAATAATTTAGTCTGTCAGTAAGCGTTGTAATCTGGTAAGGCGTTCTGAATTCGGCAATTTTCTCAAATGCCCTGTGAATGTAACCAACTGTTTGTTCTGCACTTACAATTGTTTCGCCATCTAATTCTATCACATTTTGAAATACGCCGTGAGTAGCAGGGTGAGTTGGCCCCAGGTTTATGGTAGTAGTTTGCTTTTCAACATTTCCTTCAGGTAAGGTAACGTGTTCATTCATGATTTTAATTTTTAGCACACTCTCTGCAAAAGTTCATTCTTTTTTACTTTTCGTAATTTTTACTAACGTACTCCTGCCGCAAATTTAATATGGCCATTATAACTCCCATTCCAACTAATATATATTTGGCTGTGTTGTCAGGAAAAAACAAAGAGTATATTAAGATAAAAATTATCATCACATTCCTAATCACTAAGTGATTGCTCGTAAAAATTATTTTCATGCTATAATATTCATTCAGCCATT
Organism: Hanamia caeni; assembly: GCF_003721595.1. Taxonomy (GTDB): domain Bacteria; phylum Bacteroidota; class Bacteroidia; order Chitinophagales; family Chitinophagaceae; genus Ginsengibacter; species Ginsengibacter caeni. Next base: position 55,358 of record NZ_RJJR01000006.1, on the reverse strand, counting down.
TTGCTGTCAAAATAAAAAGTTACTTATTTGTTGCTTCACTATTTTATCCGGCTAACATATTAAGTAACAAATGCGGGAGTACGTCCTTCCCTGCCGAACATCTCATTGTCTTTATCTGTTCTCTTTTGATCTTCCAGCGGATATTCTTTCCTAAGTGGAAAATATTCCATCTCGTCAATGTTCAAAATTCTTTTTAAGTTCGGATGGCCAACAAAATTCACCCCGAAAAAATCATAAGTTTCCCGCTCCATCCAATTGGCAGCAGAATACAATGCCGTAGCGCTGAAAACGTCAGGTTTGGAAATGGGCGTATATATTTTATACCGCAGCCTGATATTTTCTTTCAAATTATGTAAATGATATACGACAGCCAACTCTTTACCTGCATTATCCGGGTAGTGAACCGCACACAAATCGGTAAGAAAACGAAATTGCAAAGTGCTTTCATCATATAAAAATTGCAGCACTTTAAGATTCAGGTTTTTATCTGAACTAAAGGAAAGCATTCCGTAAGGTTCTTCCCAGGAAGTTAGTTCTTCACCGAATTTCTCTATTAATTTTTCCCTGATTATCTCGTTCGTTAAAGCCATAACTACATTTTGTAATGGTTCTTTATTTATTGAATCCCATAAGTTTCCATCAACTCTTTATATTGATCCGAATGTCTTCTCCTTAAATCTTCGTGCCCTACAAGCTCCTGTACACGCAGGATTCCGTCAATTACAGCTTCCGGGCGCGGAGGGCAGCCGGGCACATATACATCCACGGGGATCACCTGGTCGATACCCTGAAGCACTGAATAGGTATCAAATATGCCTCCACTACTGGCGCAGGCACCCATTGCCAACACCCAACGCGGCTCTGCCATTTGCAAATAAACCTGCTTAACTACGGGCGCCATTTTCTTCGCAATAGTACCTATCACCATTAAAAGGTCACACTGGCGTGGCGTAAAGCTGACTCTTTCAGAACCAAACCTGGCCAGATCGTAATGAGACGCCATAAGCGCCATAAATTCAATGCCGCAACAACTTGTAGCAAACGGCAAAGGCCAGATTGAATTTTTTCTTGCTAACCCAACGATGTCGCTGAGCTTTGAGGAAAAATATCCCTGGCCCTCATATCCCTCGGGAGAAGAAACAATTGAAATTGGTTTTTCCAGTGGTTTGTTGGTTATATTATATTGAACAGGACGTGCCATAATTTCTTTAATTAGCCAATTAGCTAATCAGCTTATTTGCTAATTAGCTAACTTCATTTTTTGAAATATATTTTTTTATAGACTCTTCCATTTCACATTTTCAACATTAGCACATTAGCTAATTATCACATCGTCACATTAACTTTCATCTTCCCAATTTAATCCTCCTTTCTTAATGACATAATAATATCCGGTAAGAAATAAGCCAGTAAACATACAAATTGCACCAAAACCCCTCCAGCCCAATTCCCTGAAATTTACAGCATAAGGATAGAAGAAAATTACTTCTACATCAAACAAAACAAACAAGATAGCTACAAGAAAATATTTAACCGCAATGGGTTTTCTTGCATTACCTTTTATTTCAATCCCGCCTTCAAAGTTGATCAGCTTATCCGAAGTTTTTCTTTTAGGCCCAAGCACGCTGGTGCCGTAAATCATCAGCGATAAAAGTCCCAAAGCAAATATTAACTGAATGCCGATTGGTAGATAATTGGAGGTGCTGTTCACGGCCTGGATCTGTAACAAATTGTATATCAAAACTTGAAGTTTAATGTTGCAAAAGTAAGATAGCTCTGCCAATAATCCATGACAGAAATCATATCGCAGTTTTTAATTGTCAAATTGAAAGATTTTTCTAATTAGTCATGGCTGCATAAACAAAAAACTTCCGGCTGGCGGAAGTTTTTTTAATTCAAAAGAATAAAATATTATTTCTTAGTATCGGCTGCAGGCTTTTGGGCTTTATCGGCCGCTGATTTTTGCTGCTTTTGTACGGTGTCCAAAGCTTCCTTCGTTTTTAAAGCGGTTGCATCTGTAGGTTCTATCTCAAGAATCTTATTATTATACATAATTGCAGAATCAACCTGGTGCTGAATATTATAATAATAAGCCACCATATATCTTAAAGATGGCACTAGCTTATCTTTTATGGAAGCCTTATCCTGGGTAGTATCTGCAATGGCAATCACTTTTTCATAAAGAGGCTTAGCCATTCCTGTTTCTGCTGTATCAATTCCTTCTACAGCATGTCCGCCCAAATACCAGCCATAAGCATCTTCAGGGTATTTTTGCTGATATAATTTAAAAACAGAATCTGCGGTTACGTAATTCTGACCGAGTAAATCATTGTATCCTGCATAAAAAAGATCTGTTTTACCGTAGCTGCTGTCAAGTTGCAAAACTCTCCCAAACCATTTTCCCGCCTCTGCATATTTTTTGGCATTTGCCAGGTTTTGCGCGACGTCTTTAGCATATTTGATTTTGTTAGCCTTTAACGTATCCAGCTCAATCGCTTTGTTAATATAACTTATGCCCGCGGCTTCCTGCCCTGGAATTTTTAATAATATCTCGCCATAAGTTTTATAATCGTTAGGACCGATTTTATCAGGATTTGCTACAGAGAAAAATTGTTCAAATGCTGCTTTTGCCTTCAGTGAATCGCCCATTTCATTGTATGCGTAACCTTTCAAACCGTATAAATTTGGATCAGATTTATTGCCGGTAGAATCGATACACGCATCTGCCTGTGTAATTGATTCCTGGTATTTTTTCGATACAAATAATAAAGACGCTTTTGCATAACAGTTTCTTGAATCGTTGTCTGCATTTGCAATGTATTTGTTCAGATATTCGGCGGCTTTGTTTACGTCACGTGTGTAATAATAAGAATACAACCAATAATAAACCGGTGCATAAGCGGGGTCTGCTTTGATTGCATCTTGATAATATCTCATGTAGATAGGCTCCTGGCCATATCCCTGGGTTTCAAAAATTCTACCGATGTAAAAGTTGGCCATGGCATCAGAAGGATCAAGGGATAAGGCAGTCTGGAAATTTGAAGTTGCGTTTCCTCCATCATGAAGTTTCCAATAGCCAAGCCCGATTTCATTATAGATTTCCGCATTTTTTTTATCTCTTTCTGCGGCTTCCTTTAATTTTTCAATGCCATACATAATATCGCCACCTTTCGGTTCAATATTAGCTCTTCCCACCGCATATAATATGTCCGGAAGATTTCTCTTTTTGGTATTGTCGATGGCGGTTTCAAATTTGTTTTTCGCAGCATCTTTGTTTCCTTCCATAATGTCAATCTGCCCCATGCCTATCATGAGCAAGGCATCATTTGGATTGGCCTGAAGAGTTTTTTGATACAAATCCTTGGCAGCCGCTGTATCCACATAGGGCCGGTCTTCGTCAAGATAAGTCTGGCCGAGCCAGTAGGCCGCTTCTGTATTCTTAGGATCTTTCGCCAGGATTTGCTTAAAAACATCCTCTGCACTTTGATACCTCTCACGGGCCAATAATTTTCTTCCGTCGCTAACGCTTTGAGCAAACAAGAAATTAGCCATTAAAATTAAAGATGCAACAAGTCCGATTTTTTTCATTTTTTCAAATTTTACTTTTTATAATTACTGGTTTTGATTTCGAATCTATTCGTTGTTCGCCTTGCGTATGGTGAAATTCATTTTTGCCGGAGCAAGATAAGCCCTGCTAAATATCAATTGCCCCCGTTCATATTCCAGGAAAGTAGCAAAGCCGCTTCCCAGTCCATTATAATTTTCTTTTAAAATATAATACAAACCGCGTACCATTGGGTATCTTTTTAAAATAATGTTTGCCTGGTAAGGTTGAATATAAGATTCTTCAGGGCAGGAACATTTAATAGAAGCTATCCTTACTTTATTAAGAAAAGATAACTGGCTGCTATCCTCGGGATTCCCAATCCAGCTTACGCCTACAAAACCCAAAACTCCCGTATGAGTAGAAACATAATCAATTACCTGCTGGCTTCCATCTTCTGCAAAAACTTTTTTAGGATCCAAAGGTTTTCCCCTTAAAATAGAATCTACCGCAAACCTCACAGTGCTGGTCTCTTTCAGACCATCAAAAACGGCGAGTGTTGTATCGCCGGTACTTCCGTCTAATATGCCCCTAATCTGCTCCATAGTAAGCAATGAATCTTTTGACTCACGATTTTCTATCACGGCAATAGCATCATTGGCTACCTTAGACCATGTGGGCGAATAACTTAAACTATCCTTATAAAATTTTTCTTCTTCGGGAGTAAGCCCACGCGTAACAATTATCATGTGGGTGCTATCTTTTATCAAATCTTTGAAACATTCTGCTTCCGGTTTATATTCGGCAATGATTTTTGCCTTAGGATATAATGCTTCAAAAACTTTGATTTGAGAATCAATAACCGGCTTAAAACTTTCATCTACGCTGATATGAATAGTTCCACTGCTTGGCGTATCTAAATCGGTTCTTTTACTTTGATGGCAACTTATAAAAAAAATAGAAAAAAGCGCTATCAGAGAACCGGCAATTATTGAAATCCTTATATTCTTCCTAATCATCATTCCTTGAAATATTTTTTTTTGAGTCCGCGGTATATTCTCCAGCTTCCGTAGATAATAACCATCACAGCAAAAATCTTTGCAAGAATTCCAACTGTAAAAACACTTTGAAAATTAAACTGCTTAGCCAATAAAATTACGACTCCTACTCCTACGTAAATAATTCCCATACCCAAATCAGTAATAGTCCTCATCAAAACATACCGCTTGGTTTTTGTATCAGGCGTGTTTTCGAATTCTTCCAAACTCATATCACTTTTTTTTGACAAACGGCAAGATATAATAAAATGGAGAAATTCCCACACTTTACACGCTCCTGCTATTTTTAATTTCGTTTAAAATAAAGATGCCTATAATTTTTATGGCGATGCAATAAAACTGTTAAACTTACTTTCCTTAAAAGATGCATAATCACTCAATTTCCATATTTCGGCTTCTCATGCAATAATGGGATCGCTTCGCCCCCGAAAGGACAAACAATAAACATTCCAACAATTAAATAATAGTTTTGCCAAAAAGAAAATCAGCCGGAAAGAATATTATGAAGCCATCATTACCACAGGGAACACGCGACTTTGGGGCAGATACCCTGCGCAGAAGAAAATATATCACAGATACCATTAAAAATATTTTCGAGCTATACGGTTTTGACCCGTTAGAAACTCCATCACTGGAAAACCTGGAAACGCTGATGGGTAAATATGGAGAAGAAGGAGATAAACTGATTTTTAAAATTTTAAATAATGGATTAGACAATCCCTCAAAAAGAGCACAGGCGGTACTGAATTTTGAACATGTGCTGGCAGGAAAAAACAATAAGCAAATTACTGAAAGGGCCTTGCGGTATGATCTCACCATCCCGTTTGCACGATACGTGGCGATGAATTTTGGAAAACTTACTCTGCCATTTAAACGCTACCAGATACAACCTGTGTGGCGCGCCGACAGGCCGCAAAAGGGCCGCTACAGAGAATTCCTGCAGTGTGATGCAGATATAGCGGGTACGCACTCCCTGATAAGTGATACCGAGCTAACAGAAATTTATATAGATGTGTTTAAGAAATTAAAGCTTCCGGTAGATTTAAAAATAAACAACAGAAAAATTCTTGCTGCGCTGGCTGAAGTTACCCAGTCAACAGATAAATTAAACGAACTGACGATAGCGATCGATAAGCTTGAAAAAATAGGAATCAGCAAAGTAAAGGAAGAGCTTTCTGCAGCAGGCTTTTCTGAAAAAAATATGTCAGTCATTGAAAATTATGTGTCGCTTAATGGTACAAACCATGAAAAATTAGACCGCGTGAAAGAAATTGTGGGCGCCACTGATTCGGGAAAAAAAGGAATTGAAGAATTAGAATTTATACTCAGTTATCTCAATAGTTCTTTAAGCGAAGACAGTAAAGCAACAATTAAAGTAGATTTTACTTTAGCCCGCGGATTAAATTATTATACCGGAACTATTTACGAAGTGAAAGCAAAAAATGTACAGATGGGAAGCATTGGCGGCGGAGGCCGGTATGATAATCTAACGGGTTTATTCGGCGTTCCGGGTGTACCCGGCGTTGGCATTAGCTTTGGGCTTGACCGGATTTATGATGTGTTGGAAGAACTAAATCTTTTCCCGGAAAATATATATGAGCCCACGCAGGTATTGTTTTTTAACCTTGGAAAAGAAGAAAGCAAAAACGCGTATCAATTAATGCAGCAACTGCGGCGCAACGATATAAAATGCGAACTGTTTTATGAGGATTCAAAAATGGAAAAACAATTTAAATATGCGACCAGAAAAAATATCGGTTATGCGGTTATCATCGGTTCAAAAGAGATGCAGGACAAAAGCTGCGTGATAAAAAATCTTGAGAAAGGAACCCAGGAAACAATTGCCCAGAATGATTTATTTAAATACTTAACCGCAGCATTCCTTCGGTTCTGATGTCTTTAAAAAAATACACTTACATTTAAATAAACATTAATTTCTTTACTTAAAAATAATTCAATGAAATCTTTTTTATCCGCAGCCATCCTGAGCCTAATCGTTTTATTCTTTTCTTCCTGCGGCAAGCAAAATGAAGCAGGAAAAATGATTCCTGAAAATGCAGGATTTGTCGCACAAATAGATTTGCAGTCGCTGAGTAAGAAAATGTCGTGGAATGATATTCAACAAACTGCTGTATATAAAAAAATTATTGCTGATTCATCAATGCAGGAATGGAGCAGGAAACTTCTTGAAAATCCGGCATCAAGCGGCATTGATTTCGACAATGGATTAGTATTTTTTACTGCAGTACACAATGGCAAAAGATATGTAGCCGCCGAAGGCAAAATCAACCATGAAAGTGATTTTGGCCAATTCAATAATAACTTTTCAACGGGGCAGCCTGCCACAAAAGATGGCGAGCTCAGTATTATGAACCTCAAAGAAAATAATGTGGTTGGCTGGAATAAAAATTATTTTATTTATGTAATGAATCCTGAAAATGGAAAATACCATTTTGAGAAAGGGGAAAATGAAGGTGATACCCCAATCAATACTCCCCCGGCAGACAGGAGCGCAGAGTTTATATCCCTTTGCAAAAAATTATTTTCTTTAAAAGCGGACAGCTCGCTTGCAGAGAATAAAATCTACGCTTCGCTTTTAAAAGAAAAAGGAGATATCCATGTTTACCAAAACAATGATGCGCTAATCAGGAATTCCGGCAATCTTGGCATGTTGGGAATGCTGAAGTTAGATGCATTTGTGAAAGACAATCAAACTACTTATGCAATTAATTTTGAAAATGGCCATGTTGACGTGTCACAGAAATTTTATTTGGGCAAGGAATTAACAGATATTGTAAAAAAGAATTTGGGCAACAATATCAATATGGATATGATAGCAAAAATTCCTTCAACTGATGTGATAGGATTGCTGGCCGCAAACTTTAAACCAGCCGGTATTACAGAGATGATAAAATTAACCGGAATGGACGGTATGATAAATACCTACACGCAGAGTATGGGATTTAACCTGGATGATTTTTCCAAAGCAACCGATGGCAATTGGCTGGCAGCTATTACAGATTTAAAAATCAGCAAAGATTCCTCCAAAATAAATCCCGATTTCAGGTTTCTCTTTTCAGCCGGCGTAGCGGACAAACCGAGCATGAATAAGCTTTTGGCGGCCGCCATGAAAACTTCAGGTGCTCTTGGCAAAGACTCGCTGGTAAATATTCAAACAAATGACAAACTGTTAGCGATAAGCAATTCAGCTTCTTTTGCGAGTCAATACCTCGAAGGAAAGTCCAATAGTAAATTTGATTTTGATAAAGAACTTTCCGGACATCCCGTTGCTTTTTATTTTGATGTTCATAAACTTCTTGCACAATTTTCTGCTGTTGCAAATGAAAAACCTGGCAGAAAACAATTAATTGAACAAAGCCTGAACTTGTGGAATAATATTATTTCAACCGGCGGCGAATTTAATGATGGCGGCTTCAGCTTTCACACCAATATCAATTTTATAAATAAAGACAGCAATAGCCTAAAACAATTAAGCCATTATATTGATCAACTGTATCTGATTCACCAGCAGGAAAAAGCTGAGCAGGCAAATAATATGAGCCAGTTGGATTCCTTGCTGGTTGTGCCTCCCGTGGATACTGTTAAATAGAATTACTGTTTTAAAAAATGCAGGATGACGATAACTCTGAATAATGTTGCTCCTAAATATATCAGCAAAGAAAACTGGGAAAATTCAGAAGTGTGGGAAAAAAAAATTGCCATACATAAGGGGGAACATTTGCATATCGTAGCCCCATCAGGCAGTGGAAAAACTTCCCTCGTTCATTTTATATATGGATTAAGAAAAGACTATTCAGGCTCAGTTTTTTATGATGATGAGGATATAAAAAATCTTTCAGTTGAAAGATTTTCTGCATTCAGGCAAAACAAGATTAGTATTATTTTCCAGGATTTGCGTTTGTTTGAAAAACATACAGTCATGGAAAATATTGAGATAAAAAGAATCTTAGATCCTTTCCATACCAAGGAACAAATCACTGTAATGGCCAAAAGGCTGGGCATCGAAAGCAAGCTTCAGCAGCAGGTAAAAACATGTAGCTATGGCGAGCAACAACGCATTGCTATCATACGCGCTTTGATGCAGCCCTTTGATTTTCTGTTATTAGATGAGCCTTACAGCCATCTTGATGAAGACAACCGGAAAAAAGCGATGGAATTAATTTATGAAGAATGTGTAAAACGCAACGCCGCCATGATTTTCGCCGATTTGAAACCTTTGGATTTTTTTAAAGAAGAAAAAATTATCTACCTGTAACAAAATAAAAAATCAATTTATTTATGGCTTCACTAAACCACTAAACCCTCAACTCTCAACCACCAATGCCCTTATCCTACAAAAATATCAAGCCTTTCATCATGCCGGTGAAAAATATTTTTTCAAAATGGATTGGCTATTTTGGTTTGGGAATCGGAGTATTCCTTTTACTGGTTTCGGTGCAGATGTTTGTAAATATCCAACAACTACTACAGGAAAATAGTCCGAGAAAGAGCGGCGGCTATGATTTTATTTCTATTTCCAAAACCATTACCAATGACAATATGGGAAAGGATAATAGTTTTACCAACGCGGATATCCTGCATTTGGAACAGGCACCTGGTATCGCAGGCGTGGCACCATTAATCTCCAACAAATTCAGGGTGCGCGCCACTGCAGGCGATATTATTCCTTTCAGTACTGATCTTTTTTTAGAAAGTATTGATAATAATTATATTGATACTCTTCCTCCGGATTTTAACTGGCAGCCCGGGCAGTTAACGGTGCCCATAATTTTTTCTTCAGATTTTTTAGAAATGTATAATGTATTTGCTCCGGCGCAGGGATTGCCACAACTTTCTGCAAAAACTATATCATCAGTAAATATTATTTTAGAATGCTCAGGGCCTTTCGGAACGCAAAACTTTAAAGGACATATTGTTGGCCTTAGTGATCGCATTAATTCCTTGCTCGTTCCAAAATCATTTTTGAACTGGAGCAACGGATATTTTATGAAAGACACGGCAGTACATGCCTCAAGGGTTTACATAAAAACGAAAGATGCCAACGATCCCAAATTAATTTCATATCTCGACCAACAGGGATACCATCTCAATAAAGACAAAGTAAAATTCAGCCGCATCAAAGGTTTTTTACAAAATATTGTGAGCGTGATTGGAGCCTTCGGTGTTCTCGTGATCATTTTGGCGCTGATGCTTTTTTCGTTTTACCTGCAATTGATAATAGCCAAAAGCAAAGACAATTTGCAACTGTTGCTCACACTGGGCTACTCACCAAAATGGCTGGCGAAAAGCGTGGCGAAAACATGGCTACCGGTCTATCTTTTCATTATAATCATTTCAATCATATTCACTGAAATAATTCATTGGCTGTTTATACAATTGCCATTTGCACAGGCCGGTAAGCTCTCTTATATATTGGATTGGAAAGTTTGGATAACAGCAATCTTCTTACTGGCCTTAACTATTTTTATAAACGGGCGGCTGGTTAAAAAAGAATTAGAAAAAATTTTCTAATAAAATAAAAAGTATCTTATTACCGCTTTTGAAGATTGGAGAATAAATCTCAGCGGTTATTTCTTTTCCCTAATCATTTAATTTTCGAGTATGTCCCTGTCCCAATGTGCCAAATCTGCTCCAATATTGTAGGTACTGTGCAGAAAATCCAATAACTTTTCTCCAGGATTTTCTGATTGCTGCACTATTGAATAGGGCAAGATAAATTCGCCTAAAGTGGTATGGTAATAAGCGCCTTCGGGAAGCACTTTTGCTGTTTTATAACCTTCCGGCTCAGGATATAAATAAGCGTAAAATGCGGGCTCAGGAAAGGTTTCATTCCCTGTCCAAAAGCCGGCGCTGCTGACTTCCCGGCAATAAGCTTCTTCTGCCACCCAATCAGGCATGCCTGGAACGCCGCCCGCATGTTTCGGTGCGCGACGTCCGGAAAAAAATGAAAGCGCCAGATCAAAACCTCCCCAGAAAAAATGAATAGGACTTGATTTTCCTTTGAAGCCGCTTCGGAATTCCATAAACACGTCCTGGATTTTCAACAAGGCAGCATGAAAAGCAGTAACGTGACCAAAATCATAAGTGGCATGAATCGTATCTTCTTCAAACGGAATCGGGTTGGCCAATTCAACAGGAACCGGTTTTATCTTAACGTGGATTTCAAGATCATTTAGTAATTCAAAAATCTTTTTATAAAAGTCAGCAACTGAAATTCCGTGCATCGCGAAATTTGCAGATTCATTTTTATCGGTCGTAATTTTCAACTCGTGGTCTATAAAATTAAAATCAATCTGAAAATTTTTATTTTTAAAAGGCATTGTGTGAGTAGTGAGTCCCACAGGAGTAATGTGCAAGGTAATGTGCCATGAATGATTGACCCACGGAAGCGTTGCGAGTTTTATTTTGCCAACAATTTGGGTAAACATGTGCAAAGTATCATAACTAGCTTTGCCTTTTTTGTAAGAAAGCACCGGCCATTTTGTATCCATAAAAAATTTATTTTATTCAACTATAAAATTTGTATGTCCACTTTCTTATTGCCCCGGTTTATTTTTCCAAATGTCTGCGTACGTTTCAGGATGTCTTCTGAATTGTGCAAACACATACGGACAAAGCACAACAACCTGCAAATTATTTTCTCTTACATAAGCTACCATTGATTCCAATAATTTCTTTGCCAGCCCTTTCCCTTCTGCTTCTGGTAACACTTCTGTATGATACACTATTACGTCGTTGCCGTCACGGCCAATAATCATTTCAGCCACTTCCTGTTCATTCATAGTGATAAAAAAGCGGCCCCTGTTTTTGTCGTCCCATTCGAGTTGCACGGGCTCAGTTGTGTAAATATTTTCGTCTTTCATACGATTAAATTTCGGATGTATATTTAAAGATACCCAATTCTGTTCCATGTATGGATGGTAGTGAGTTGTCATAATAATCTGAGCGTTTTTTTCAAACAGCACTATGCTATTAATCTGTATAGCAATCGAATGATGGAAAGTAAAATTAGCCGGGTTGGTAATATTAATCCACTGCAAATTCCATCCTGATGGTGATAGAGCCGGTTTTATTAAGGCTTGATGTATTGAAAGCGCCGCCATAAGTGTAATCTTCATCAGAGTTTTTCCCTGTAATCTGGAATACTCCAAGAGTGGCTTTCTTTAATTTGCCTAATGAACTGCCTGCGTTTTTCGCAACTATACCTGCACGCTGCTTGCCATCGGCGCTGGCCTTAGCCAACAAATCCATTTTTATTTCTGTTAGTCTGGTATAATAAAATAAGGGGGCCTGCGAATTAAACTCAATTCCTTTTTGAATCAGTTCTGTGGCTTCTCTTGAAATCTGGTTAATCTTGTCCACGTTTTTCGACTCAATCCTGACTGTTTGTGTAAGATTGTATCCTGAAAATCTTTGTCCGAGTGAGCGGCCGTTTTCATCCAACGGATAATCAAATTCTTTCATGATATTAACTGAGGAAAAAACCATTTCGCTGCTTTCAATTCCTTTGCTACCAAGATAAGCCCTGACCGTATTTTCATCTTCCTTTAGCTGCGCATAGGCGCTTTTCAAATCCATGGATTTCCTTGAATAGGTGCCTTTCCAAACTATCAAATCGCTTACAAAATCTTTTTCTGCAGAGCCTGTAACGCTAATAGTTTCCTGCGCTTTTGAGCGGGATTTATACGCATTGCCCACAATAAAAAGCCCGATAATAAATGCTATACCTATAATGGCTGAAGAGATGATTCGCATAATGGCCGTTTTGATAAAGATATTCTTTTAAAAAAATATTTTATGGAACTTAAGCCAGTAAATAAATAAATAACAGTTTTTTTATTCTAATAAAGGCGAAGGATTTGACTAAAGATCGAAGAAGCGAAAAATTATTTTACCTTTTTAAACATCATTATGTAGCCACAGATATCTTCTTTTTTCTTTTTATTTACCTGCACAGGTTTTATCATGTGGTATTCTGTAAACTGCGGAATGTAAGAAAAACTGATGATGTTGCTTTCCATGCCGTCGCCGTAGTGCTTTTGATAAATTACCTGCTTTTCATTGTAATCGTACATCCTCAGTTCATACAATTTTGAAGACAAATCCCCGATAAATGCAAAATGATACCACGTTCCCTGGGTTAGCGGAACTATTACCGGCATTTCATATCCGCTTTCCATTGACATGCTGGCCTCGCGCACCAGGATAAAGCCCTGTGCAGCCATTTCTTTTTTTATACTATCTGATTGCGATTGAAGTGTAGCATTAAAGCAAGAAGCCTGCCTGATAACTTCCTGCGCTTTGGCTGATCGCCCGAAAGCAAGTAGCAACGCCAAAATCAGGAAATGACTTTTCAATGGTTTTTCAGTTTATATAGGGCTATTAGGGCAAAGTAAATTACCCGGTATTATATGGTTTCGGGCAAGTTGCCATCATCTGGCAAGCTATTTATCAAAAACCATTCTTACAACGGAAACAGGTCTAAAATATTGCATGCATGCCTTCACTTTACTTCTTTGGCTAATTACGGAAATGATTGTCAAGTCGTTTTGTTAATACTGCATTTTTCGCAGCGTGGGAGATTTAAACCATGTATATATCACGACAAGCAATGTCATACTTCCGCCAAAAACTACTGCAGGCACGGTCCCCATTAGTTTAGCCGTGATGCCGCTTTCAAACTGGCCCAGCTCATTGCTGGAATTCACAAACATCGAATTGACACTCATCACACGGCCACGCATAAAATCCGGGGTTTTAAGCTGCATAATTGTTCCTCTCACTACCACGCTGATTCCATCAAGCATTCCCGAAATCATTAAGGCGAAAAAAGAAACCAGGAATATTTTGGAGATACCAAATACAATAATGCACAATCCAAAACCTCCCACTGCCAGAATGAATTTTTTACCCTGATTTTTTTTGGCGGGAAACAATGTGAGAATAATTACAATTAAAATTGAACCCAAATCTGCAGCACCATTTAAAATTCCAAATCCCTCTGAACCTACTTTTAAAATATCCCTCGCATAAATCGGAATCAACGCTACAGCCCCGCCAAATAGTACAGCGAAAAGATCAAGAGATAAGGATGAAAAAAGTTCTTTTGTTTTATAAACGAAGCGCAAACCTTCCTTCACACTTTCCCATGTGCGAACTGCGCCCTTCACTGTAGCGGCTGGTTTGGGCTTTAGCTTAAATAAAAAAATAAATGAAACGGCAATCAATCCGCAAATTACCACCAGCGTATTGGTAATGCCCGCCACTGCAATTAGAAAACCACCCGTAGCATGGCCGGTAACTGACGCTGACAACCAGGTTCCCTGGCTCCAGGTAGTAGCATTTTGCAAATCATTTCTTGGAACAATGTAGGCGATTACCGCACTAAACACCGGGCCGGTAAATGCCCTGAAAATTCCTGTACAAAATATTACGAAGTAAATACAAACTGCCACGCCATGTTTGCTTAGGTGAGAAGAAGTAAATTTTGTGGAGATAAAAACGAGGCAAAGAGACGCTAAAAAATACAGCATCACTCCTTTTAAAAGCAATCTTCTTTTCTCGCTCTGGTCAATTACATGGCCCGCGTACAAAGCCAGTGACAGCGCGGGAATTACTTCTGACAAGCCCACCAATCCAATCGCGAAAGGATCATTCGTCAACAGATAAATCCACCAGCCAATTAAAGTTGACATCATTCTCAGGCCCATAATAAAGCCAAAGCGGCCAATGATTAAATTCCGGTATTCAACGACTTTTACGGAGGCAAACGGATCTGATTTCAGGTGCATCTAATTCTTGAATTAAGGCAGCGTTAATATATTTTGACCGATATCATAATCTTTGCCGAGCGCCTCTACGAGGGCCTGGAAGTGTTTTTCATTTCCCAGGAAATCCGCATCAGATACATCGATAAACAATGTTTTTATTTTGTGTTGACGAATATATTCAGTGTAGGTTTCCTGCAATGAAAAAAGATAATCAGCGCTAATTGATTGTTCATAAAGGCGATTTCGTTTTTTTATATTTTCTTTCAATTTAGAAATTGGCGCATGAAGATAGATGAGTAAATCGGGTTGAATGAGTTGCGGATTGATGATATCAAATAATTTTTGGTATAATGAAAATTCCTGTTCCGGCAAATTTACCTTGGCAAACAAGAGGCATTTGGTAAAAAGATAATCAGAGATGGTAGTGTTTTGAAACAAATCTTTGGTTTGTAACAATTCTTTTAGCTGCTTATATCTTTCAGCCATAAAAAAAAGCTCAAGCGGAAAAGCATATTGCTGCCGGTTTTCATAAAACTTAGGAAGAAAGGGATTTTCAGCAAACTCTTCAAGAATTAAGCGCGCATTAAAATGTTTGCTTAGCAGATGCGCCAGCGTTGTTTTTCCGGCGCCAATGTTTCCTTCGATGGTGATGAAATTATATTTCATTCTTTAAATTAAAATGCAGAACATTTTTCAAAAATAACACCTGAAACCTTAATTGAAGAAAAGGAATTACTGAAAATCGGACTAAAAAAATTTTCCGGCAGGAAAAATGTGATATCTTAAAAAAATCATGGAATTGAAACTATTATAGGTAGTAAATCAACAAATAAACCGATTTTTAATTTTCCATTCTTACCAAACTTCCATAATTTGAGAAAAATAACTTATAATCTTTATGAATGAAGAAACACATTTACTATTTATTGTTTTCAGGAATTATTCTTAGCAGTTGTCATCAGATGAACAAAGAGATAGACGATGTAGTTAATACAAAAATTCTTTACCAGTCGCGGGAATTCACTGTCTATAACGATAGCGTGGTGCAGGGCGCTTTTGTAGCCAAAGCTCTTTCAAGGCATCATATTATTTCTAACTATGCAAGCCCGGCTGATAAAATAAGCCCTGTTGTCAAATTTAAATTCAGCATCAATGGCGGCGACAACTCTGCACCGGCTGGCAAAGACAATAGCATTCTCTGCGCCGGCGATAAAGAAGTTTACGAATCACCAGTCATCAAATTTGGCAGCCAGTACATCGATACCACAAAACAGGCAGGCAACGCTGAATTGAAGAAAGGCGTACAACTCATTTTACGTGTAGACATGACCGATGTGCGGAAATCTTTCAAAACCAAAGGCTACTATCAAACGTTTGACGGCACGAAAATTTTTAAAAATGATTTCCGGGGCGTTTTTGTTGCCGGAAATGTTTCGCCTCTTACATGGGACTGGAACAATTTGTATTCCCACAAAGAGCTGCAAATGTCTGACAGCAATCACGATGGGATTTATGAGATTCGCCTCACCTTAAACCAACATCCCGATGAAAACAAAACTGCAGGAACGTGGAGATTATCACGGGACATCAGGTCTTTTCCCCAATATGAGTCTCCGGACGTATTGCCTGACGCGATATACAATCTTTCATTGGAAGAAATGCTAAATGCCATTGAGCCTGACAGTACTTTTCGCACGGGCAAGGAATGGGCGGGCGTTTGGACACGCGACATCAGCTACAGCATTATTTTATCGATGGCGATTTTGCAGCCCGACGTGGCCATGATTAGCCTCAAGAAGAAAGTAAAAAATGGCAAAATTATCCAGGACACGGGAACCGGCGGCGCTTATCCCATTTCTACCGACAGGGAAATCTGGGCAGTGGCGGCGTGGGAAGTTTATAAAGTTACGGGCGACAATGAATGGCTCAGCTATGCCTACCAGGTAATCAAAAATTCTATCAATGACGATTTGCAAAATATTTATGACCCCATCACAGGGATGGCAAAAGGTGAATCTTCCTTTCTTGATTGGCGCGAGCAAACTTACCCCGCCTGGATGCAGCCTGCAGATATTTATGAATCAGAATGCCTCGGAACAAATGCAGTTCATTTTAAAGCCAACATAGTGTTGTCCGAAATGGCTGCGTTACTCGGGAATACGGAAGATGAAAAAAAATACCGTGACGTAGCTGACAAAATCAAAAAAGGAGTGAATCAATATTTGTGGCAAAAAGACAAAGGATATTTTGGCCAGTATTTGTACGGAAGAAACTTTAAGATTCTTTCGCCAAAATCAGAAGCGCTGGGCGAAGCTTTATCTGTTTATTTTGATTTGGCAGATGAAGGGAAACAAAAAAGTATTATTTCAAACACGCCTGTAACGCCTTTTGGAATTACCTGCATCTATCCTCAAATTCCCGGCATTCCTCCTTACCACAATGATGCGGTATGGCCATTTGTAGAGTCTTACTGGGCACTCGCTTCAGCAAAAGCAGGAAATGAACAATCGGTGGTGCGGGCGATGTGTGCGGTATATCGTCCGGCAGCTTTATTTCTTACCAACAAAGAAAATTTTTTAGCGTCTGATGGCGATTATGCCGGCACCCAAATTAACTCGAGCAATATGCTTTGGAGCCTGTCGGGAAATATCAGCCTTGTTTACAGGCTTTTATTTGGTATGCGGTTTAACGCGAATAAACTTTCATTTTCTCCATTTGTCCCTAAAGCTTTTGAGGGAAAAAGAACCCTTACAAATTTCAAATACAGAAAGGCGATTCTGAATATTGAAATGACAGGGCATGGAAACAGGATTGCTTCATTTATGATTGATGGCAAAGAATCGTCTGATTATGCAGTTCCGGCAAATCTGGTAGGCCCTCACCACGTTACCATTAAATTAGCCAATACCATTTTGCCCATTGGAGAAATCAATAGTGTTGAAAATCTTTTCAGTCCCCAAATGCCTGCTGTCACCTGGCAAAACGGCCGGATTTCATGGGCAGATACTTCAAAAAACATTGCTTCAATCAAAATTTTAAAAAACGGAGAATTATTGAAAAATGAGGCAGACAGCGCCCTGGCTATAGATTCAGGGTCGTATGGAGATTATCAAATCATTGCCGTGGACAAAAATAAATTTGAGTCATTTGCCTCTGAACCTTTGCAGATTTATCCACCACAAAAAGAACAAATTATCCAGTTAGAAAAATTTGCTTCCAAATCAAATAACCGGTATAAAGGTTTTTCAGGAGATGGTTTTGTTGAAATCAGCAAGTCGGTAAATCAACAGCTTAATTTTTCCATCAACATTAATGAAGACGGCGATTATATTTTTGATGTAAAATATGCAAACGGAAACGGACCGGTAAATACCGAAAATAAATGTGCCTTCCGGTCAATTGCTATTGATTCCAAAAAGGCGGGCACGCTTGTTTTTCCCCAACGAGGCAAAGACGAATGGAGCAACTGGGGCTGGAGCAATTCATTAAAAATCCATCTTTCCAAAGGTGTGCATCAATTTTCCATTCTTTTAGAATCATGGAATGAAAATATGAATGGTGAAGTAAACCAGGCAATGCTGGATTGCGCACGGCTGATTCAGATTGACAAAAAATAAGATGCATTTTGTTAAGAAAATCATCAATGAAAAGCATTTTTAGCCTTATTTCCTAATTTTGCAGGATGCAAATAGAGATTCTCAAATCAAAAGTTCACAGGGCAGTTATTACCGAAGCAAATTTGAATTATATAGGCAGCTTAACCCTTGACGAAGACCTGATGGATGCGGCCAATATGATTGAAAACGAAAAGATAACTGTTGTGAATGCCAACAACGGCGAGCGGCTCGAAACCTACCTTATTAAAGGAAAAAGAGGCAGTGGCGTGGTTTGCCTGAATGGGCCTGCCGCCAGGAAAGGAAGTGAAGGCGACGTAGTTATTATCATTTCTTATGCCCAAATGGATTTTGAAGAAGCCAAAAAATTTCAACCTTCAGTGGTGTTTCCTAAAGAAGGAAATAAATTGTAGTTTATTACTTCTATCTGCAATCAGCAGAATAAAAATCATCATTATATATTGCTTTACTGCCAAAGAAGTCGAGGCTCAAAGCCTTTGCTTTAAGCCGTAATACGAACGTATTGTATCAATACAATAACGCCCATTCCAATGGTTCCCCCGATGATTCCGACTACCGCATCCATCACTTCATAATGGCCTAATTTAGTGATGAGCGAAAAAAGCTCAAAGCCGTAACACAAAGCGACAATCAAAATAAATGTGATTAATATACCTAGCCAGAAATTTTGCGGAATAAAAAAAATGACAAGAATGTGAAAGATTGCGCCCATCAGCATCCCTACCCAAAAATGTTTTTTCTTATCCGGCTCTAACTTTATCATCGAATTAATATCTGTATGCTAAAGATCATAAATTGCAGATTAGAAACACTAAAAATATTTACGATGAAAATAGCGACTTACAATGTAAATGGCATAAATGGCCGGTTGCCGGTTTTGCTGCGTTGGTTAGATGAAAAACAGCCCGATGTGGTTTGCCTCCAGGAATTGAAGGCTCCCGGGGAAAAAATTCCGGAACAGGCTATTAAAGATGCAGGCTACCATGCTATTTGGCATGGCCAGAAAAGCTGGAATGGAGTAGCCATTCTGGCGCGCCACTCCCAACCCGAAGAAATTCGACGCGCACTTCCGGGCGACGAAGAAGATTTGCATAGCAGGTACATTGAAGCGACGGTGGATGGAATTATTATTGGCTGCCTTTATCTTCCCAACGGTAACCCTGCACCAGGGCCTAAATTTGATTATAAATTAAAATGGTTTGAAAGACTTACCAAACATGCAGAACAACTGCTTTCATCCGGTAAGCTGGTGGTTTTAACCGGTGATTATAATGCGATTCCTACAGAGGCAGACGTGTACAAACCGGAGCGGGTGAAAAAAGATGCTTTATTTTTTCCCGAAACAAGAAGCGCTTTTAAAAATCTTGTGTCACAAGGATGGACTGATGCCATCAGGGAATTATATCCTACAGAAAATATTTATACTTTCTGGGACTATTTCAGAAATGCTTATGACAGAAACGCGGGAATGAGAATTGATCATTTTCTGTTGAGTCCGCAGCTA
The DNA here is from genome assembly GCF_003721595.1 of Hanamia caeni. Lineage (GTDB taxonomy): Bacteria > Bacteroidota > Bacteroidia > Chitinophagales > Chitinophagaceae > Ginsengibacter > Ginsengibacter caeni. The sequence continues at coordinate 35,826 of NZ_RJJR01000006.1, read as the reverse complement.
AAAGATCGCCTCGTGGCCGCAGGCGTTGATCGCGATGTCCGTGGCTGGGAAAAAAGCAGCGATCACGCCCCGGTTTGGATTGAGCTGAAGTGATGGGCAGTTTTTCTTAAATCTCCCATCGAAGTGATTACTCCCGCTGGATATTTTATGGAAATTTTTCACCAAATTTTTCCGGGGGATTCCTATCCCTGTTATATTTTGAATCTATAAGTATTTAATGGCATTCCGAGAATCTATCGGGCATGTTTGTTGCGATTACTTTCCTGATTATTTAATCTTAAAAAAATACATTATGAAAGACAACAATAGTAAAAGAGTAGCTATTCTTACCGAAGATGGTTTCGAAGAAGTGGAGTTGACGAGCCCCAAAAAAGCAATGGAAAATGCGGGATTTAAAGTAGATATCGTATCATCTGAAACGGGCCATGTAAAGGCGTGGGACCACGACCATTGGTCCATCACTTTGCCGGTGGACGTAAACCTATCAGATGCAAACCCTGATGATTACGATGCCTTGATGATTCCGGGAGGCGTTCTTAATCCTGATAAGATGCGTGCGCAGGATGAATATGTGAATTTTGCAAAAAGTTTCATGGAAGCCGGAAAGCCAGTGGCCGCTATTTGCCACGGCCCGCAATTGCTGATAGAAACCGGGCTTCTGCGGGATAGAAAGATGACTTCTTATCCATCCATAAGCACCGATATTAAAAATGCCGGCGCAATTTGGGTAGATAAAGAAGTTGTGGTAGATAATGGCCTGGTAACAAGCCGCAGCCCAAAAGATTTGGAAGCTTTTAATAAGAAATTAATTGAGGAAGTGAAAGAAGGAATGCACCAGGAAGCTTAATTCTTACATCTAACATTTTTAAACTTCAGATATCCTTTCGGCCCCGGAAGGATATTTTTTTTAAATAAAAAATATACTATTTGTTCTTTTACTGCCAACCCAGAAGCGATTTCGCAGTATAAAAAATAAACATTAAATTTATGTTAAAATAAACTCCTATGTCATGAAATATCTAAAATTTTTACTTGTAGGCTTTGCAATCAGTTGCAATTCTTCTACCAAAAAAGCTCCTGACATGCCCGGAGCGTATTTAATGGTATCTCAAACCATTTTTGATGGAACTACTAAAACAAAACTTACCGAGGTGAAGCAATTAAAGATTTATACAGATAAATATTTTATGTTTTCGCAAGTCATTCCTTCTGACTCAACTGCCTCCTTTGGAGTGGGAACTTATTCGTCGGACACAAGTGGTGTTACAGAAAATCTTTCTTATACATCTGCAGATACTACTTTTAATGATAGCCTCAGAACGTACAAACTTTCCATAACGCCCACTGCGGATGGCTATAATCAAATTATTCCCGATATAGTTATTAATAATGCACCATCCAAGCTGACAGAAACCTACATAACGGTTGGTAAAAAACAAAGCACACCACTTGATGGCGTTTGGAAACAAACCAAATCATACGATTTGAGAGGCAATGACACTCTTCCCTACAACCGGACGGAATATAAAGCGTTCTACAATGGCTATTTTATGTTTGGATTAACTGATAAGGATTCCACAGGCAAAGTAACCACTGGCGTGGGTTTCGGAACCTATTCGATGGAAGGCGATAATCAAATGAAAGAAACAGATCTCAACTCCTCCTATTCAATAATAGCCGGAGAATCATTTTTGATTGATGTAAAATTTGATGGCAGTGACAAGTATGTTCAAACAATCACTCATCCGGATTCTTCAAAAACCGTTGAATATTATGAGCGTTTAAAATCGAATAAATAATTTTGCTGATTACTCTTTTTCTCTGCCAAACAATTCGCGAAGTTCCTCTTTGGCATCTTCAAGAATATTCTTTTGTTTTTTACTGAGGTTTTTACCATCCCGGTTGATATAAAACGTAAGCATTGACATTGCTGATTGATAAGGCGTTCCCTTTTTGCGCTTACTTTTTTCTGCAGAATTTTTTAAAGATTCAGCAATTTTTTTGGGATCGTTCCAGGTAAAAACACCTTCTTCCAAATCCAGCGCATCGCTGTGTTCGGTCACCTCAGATGACCACTTCTCTTTTGTTTCTTTTTTATGTGCCATGTTAAATCAGACACAATGATAGTACCACTAATTACCAGGAATAATATTTGTCGCCTCCTGAGAGAACCTTGGCCTAACTTCGCGATAAACAAAATAAGATAATGATTGAAATAGGCAAATACAATGTTTTAAAAGTGATTAAAGAAAAATCCCCGGGTGTTTTTTTGGATGACGGGCATGATGGAATTCTTTTACCAAAACGCTTTGTGCCCCCCGGAACGAAAACAGGAGATGAGTTAAATGTTTTTTTATATCACGACAGTGAAGACAGGCCAATAGCCACTACCCAAAAGCCTTACGGAATCTTAGGGGATATTGTAAAACTAAAAGTTGTGGATGTTATGAATCACGGTGCGTTTTTAGACTGGGGATTAATGAAAGATCTTTTTATTCCCAAATCTAATATGAAAAACTTCATGGTGAGAAACGGCGAATACCTGGTAAAAATCATTATGGACGAACGGACAGGAAGGCTTACCGCCACTGAAAAATTAGAACCCTATTTATCAAATGAACAGTTAACAGTAAAAGAAAAAGAAATTGTAGATCTTATTGTTTACCGCAAAACAGATATCGGCTACGAAGTAATTATTAATAATCTGCATAAAGGGGTATTGCATAACAATGAAATTTACAGAGATATTTCTATTGGTGATAAGTTCCGGGGATTTATTAAAAACATTTTGCCTGAAAATAAAATAGATGTAGCCGCAGGAAAACCAGGCTATCAACGGGTAGAAGACGAAGCTGATAAAATTCTCAGGTTATTAAAGGAAAACGAGGGATATCTTCCTTATCATGACAAATCTTCTCCCGAAGAGATTTATTCCTTTTTTGGAATGAGTAAGAAAACTTTTAAGATGACAACCGGAAAGCTATATAAACAACACCTTATCACTTTTACCAAAACAGGTATTATGCAAACAGAAGCATGATGCTACCAATTGTTTTTTTGCTCATTGTTGATTCGTTCAGGCGCCTTTGCAGGATGATTTCCCCATTCGCGATCATATTTTACAAACAGGGCGAGCCATATCGTTCGGGATAATCGCATCAGCCAGGGTTGCAATGCGATAATTAATATTGAATTAAAAATAAGCCAATAGAGAATTCGGTTGTCATCATATGAAATCCCTATGATTACCCACCAGGCTATAAAAGTAGCAACGCTGATAGCCACGCCAACCCCATAACTAACATAGCCGCTGCCGTAATAAAATCCAACTTCCAAATCAAAATATTGCCCACAAACTTGGCACCGGTCGTGCATTTTCATAAACCCCCTGGAATAGGGATTTTTTTTCTCAAACATATCACCAATCCGGCAACGCGGGCATTTGCTCTGCAATAGATTTAAAATTCCAGGCCTTTCTGCGTCGCGATGTTTACTCATTTCGATTGGTATTTCCAAATGCAAATTTAAGATTTTGAGCAAAGAAGTTAAGAGAATTAACATTCAATCCAATCACATTTGTCAGGCTGTTGTGGATACTGTTTCTTTCACTTTCCACTTTCCACTTTTTACTTTTTACTTTTTACTTTTTACTTTTTACTCCTACCTTATGGCCGGAAATGGCGAAATAAAGAATATAAAGATAGCAGGGCACCATAATCCAAAATGCTTCCTGGTAGCCATAGCTTTCGCCAATACTTGCCCACAATTTTGGTAAAATGGCTCCCCCGGCGATACCGACTACCAGCAAGGCTGAACCCATTTTTGTAAATCTGCCTAAACCGTGAATGGTTAACGGCCAGATGGCCGGCCACATAATAGCGTTGGCCAGGCCCAGTAAAGCAATAAATAATACAGAAGTATATCCTGACGTAAAAATGGCCAATATTGCAAAAATAACTCCGAGAACAGAGGAAAATTTCAACGCCGTGGTTTGGGAAATGTATTTTGGGATTGTTACGATTCCAATCAGGTATCCCACGAGCATTCCAATCATAGTGTAGGTGGTAAAATGTTTTGCGATATCGAGGCTGATACCAATTGCCTTTCCGTAAATCTGGATAATATCGCCTGCCATCACTTCTACGCCTACATATAAAAACAGGGCGATAAAACCGAGCCACAAATAGGGAAAACTAAAAATCGTTTGCCTGTTGGCGTTAGACACATCTTTCACATCATCCTCGCCTTCTGCTTTTACTTCAGGCAGGTTGGAGAAATAAATAAATATTGCAAGCGCGATCAACACAGTAGCAATAATAATGTAAGGAACGATAACCCTTGACGCCAACGCATCCAGTTCAATTGCCTTCTGCGTAGCATCCAGCGTTTTTAATTTTTCAATCAGCTCATTTGAATTTTTGAGTAAGAATGCACCCATAATTAAAGGCGCCAGAGCGCCTGCACCTTTGTTACAAATACCCATTACGCTCATTCTTTTTGCTGCGCTTTCCATCGGGCCAAGAATAGTGATATAGGGATTAGAGGCAGTTTGCAATAAAGCCAGGCCGGTACCAATTACAAATAAGCCCGTTAAAAAAGTGCCGTAGGTTCTTGACATGGCCGCGGGAATAAATATCAGGGCGCCGATAGCCATGCAAACCAATCCCCACATCATCCCATTCTTGAAGCCGGTCTTTTTTAAAACCCATGAAGAAGGGAATGCCATTAACGCATAGGAAATATAAAAAGCAAAAGTTACCAGAACAGCTTGCGAGGTTTCTAATTCACAGGCTATCTGTAAATACGGGATCAGCGTACTGTTGAGCCAGGTAACAAATCCAAATATAAAAAACAGGATTCCTATAATTACGATTTGCGGCGTGTAGTTGGTTTGGGAATCGGAAAGATTTTGGTCCATGATGTATCTTTTTTAGTAATATCCTGATTTGTGAAAATATAATATTTAATCTTATCCGGGTAATTTAATAATAGAAAAGACAATATTATTTTTCGATTCAAAGAAACATCTTTAAACCATCCATCTGGCATCATCTGAGAATAAAACACATTTATTTGTTCGTTTACTGTCAGCACAGTCAATGAATATGTTTCAATCTACAAGCTCACGAGTTTATACTTAACAAAATCTTTATTATTTTCAGATTCCGTATAGGCCACTAATGCTGTGTTTTTATTGATACTTTTTATGGTAGGGAAAGTTGCATTACCAGTTTCTGATGTAATATATTTTTTCACCGGATCAGCTCCGTCTGCATTCCTGATTTCTATTCCTATGCGCGAACAGGGGCCGGTTTTTTCCATAAAATTTTCATTCCACACAATTGCCAAATCATCTTCATTCAGCGAAACTATCTGGCAATGTTTTGAAGATTTTCCACTCACCATCTGGCGGCTTGAGAATGATTTACCGTTATCAGGCGAACTGCAATAATAAATTCCACCTTCATTTCCGCCGGTGAACCAGGTAAACTGGATGCCGTCTTTATTTTCCGTCATTGCCGGGCCCGTGTGCGGGCATCCAAAAACTACCCAATTATCATCACTGATTCTTTCTGGATTGGAAAATGTTTTTCCATCATCCGCAGATACAATATGTTCCATATCGCGAATACTATCCTGTATGATGGCCCGGTAAACAATATGAATATTTTTTGCTTTATCCACAAACAAATCTGTGCGGCAACACGGGCAGCACGGTTCTGTAATGAGCCGCTCATTTCGAAAACCGGAATCGCCATTGGTTTCAGCAAAATATAAAGCGGACCCATCTTCCGGCGTACGCTTCCTGTTATCGAGCCATATAATGGCTGCTTCGCCGTTTGATAAAATAGCCATATCAAAATACCGCTGATCATACCCTGCTGTATCTTTCACCAGCTTTTCAGGATTTGTCCATGATTTTCCGTTGTCGAATGATTTGGAATAATACACTATATCCGAGTAAGCATTTTTAGGGTTGGCATTTGCAGATGCCCACGCCGCGATGAGTTCTCCCGAAGGCTTAAAAATAATCTTAGGCATATTTTCACCGTGCGGATGAATGTTGGTGCTGCCCGGAATGATGGTAGTTTTCCCAAACGATTTACCACCATCAGTGGAAACCGCATAACAAAATTCAGATGTAGCAGTATCCACTTTTTTTATCCAGCTTAGCACAATATTTCCTTTATTGTCTTTAGAAAGATAAGGACACGAACCCTCTGATGCGTCTATTTGCGTGGCGTTTGAAGCGGTTATCTTTACTTTTGAATTATCCTCATTGCATGATGACAACAATACCGCTGAAAAAATAAGAACAAAGAATATGATTTTTTTCATGATTGACAATTTTAAAACAACAGGGCAATCCTGTTCTATTGTTTATTAAAATGATACGCAATTCCGACATTCACAGTCGATAGCTGGCCCGGCCTGTACGAAGTTCCGTATGCACTTTTCTCAACCGTAACTGCGTAGTTTTTATTCAGGATGTTTATCCAGTTTATAAAAGTTTCGAAGTGGCTGAATTTATATCCTGAGCGTACATTGAATACTGTAAAGCCTTTGTACCTGGAAGTGTTTTGCGGATCTGTAAAATAAGAGCCCATGCTTTCGCTTTCCAGTGAAATCCTGAAACCTTTTATGTAATGCGGCTTATAAGAAATTTCACCATTTAGAATATAGGCCGGTGACTGCGGCATTTTATTTCCGGAATAAGAAGTTCCTTTTTCAACATAATCTACATATTCATGCCTTGCAACGGTGCCGCCTACACGAAAATTAACCTGAGTTACAGGGCTGTATTTAATATTCAACTCAATGCCTTTATGACTTGTAGCACCGGCATTGGCATTGATATAGCTTCCGTCTGATAACCTGGTGCTCACAATTTCATTTTTTCCATTTAACTGGTAAAGCGACAATTCTATGGCGCCTTTATTTTGAGCAAACGCAATCCATCCGCCGACCTCATAATTTTTATAGGTAGAAGGTTGTAATACCGGCACCTGCACACCTCGATATAAATCAGTAATATCAGGCGGAGAAAAACCAACGCTGTAATTTGCATACACTCCGCGATTGTTTCCAAAGTCATACGTGAAGCCCAGCTTAGGCGTAAAATGATCATAATGATTTACTGCATCAGGAGCGCCTGTGTAAGCGCCAGGCAAAAGATGATTATTAAAATTATAATCAAGGCGATCATACCGCGCGGCCAGCACTACACGCAGTTTTGACAATGGATTATATTCCAACTGGGTATAAACTGCAGTGTTTAATAAATCCACCCGGTAATCTGTCAAAAGACTGTCTGTTACATTGTAATGATCATATACCCCTTCATCATTTTTATGAATATTGATGTATTTAGCCAGGTAGGTTGCGGGGCTGTAATCAGCGCTGATACCTGTAATCCACTTTGTTCGAATCGCATCAAATTTCATGGTATGTTGCACGATTGCACCATAGCTGTTAAAGGCATCTACATTTACCTGGCCTCTGGCTTTGGAAGGATTCTCGCGGCTGTCTGCAATAGAATAAAAAGGATTTTGACCGATTGCAGAATGGTGATAAAAAAGCGTGAAATTAGTGTGGCTGTTATCGTTCCATTTTTTTGAAAGCGTGCTTCTGAGCCTGAAGGCATTTACCTTCCTGTAGGTAAAACGGTAAAAGCTCAGATAATCTTCATTATAAAAATGAGCACTATCAAGTCCGCCTTTCTGATCTGTATAATAATTGATATAATCCGCTACGGTCGTTAGCTTTGTTTTATTATTAAAATCATAATCAGCCCTTGCTGTCAGCGCGGTTTTGTCAAAATTGTTGTGCTCTTTAATATTTTGACGTTGATCTGCATAATATCCTCCAAGGTAAAGGCCCAATTTTTTATATGTATTGCTGAGGCTAAAGTCAGTGCGCTTATAACCCCTCGTTCCTGCTTCTACCTGTACTTTACCGGACAAAAATGGAGAAGGAGACTGGGTGATAAAATTCAACGCACCGCCAATCGCATCGCTGCCATATAATGATGAGGCCGGGCCTTTGATAACTTCTATTCTTTGCAGAGAAGCCTGGTTAATCTCTATCAAAGCATTGTGATTGAAATCACCAACTGCTCTTATCGGAATGCCATCTTCCAGGTAAAGAAAAATACTGCTGTAGCCTAATGGCTGTCGGACAGACATACTGTGCTGCTCATTTCCAAGGTCTACCATAAAAACACCTGGAACTTTATTTACCAGCATATCTAACCGGGATGCTTTTGTATCATTTATCTGGGTTTTCGAAATGACATCAATCGCTACGGGAACTTCGGTTCTCTTCTGAACCTCCCTGTTTCCGGATACAATCACTTCGTTCAGATTTGCAAAAGAAGGAAAAATATAAATCAGGTTTTTTTGTTCGCTTACTGCACTGGTTATCGGCGTATAACCTATTGAAGAAATTTTGACGCTGTCACTGGGTTGCGGTAAAGTAAAAATTCCTTTTACGTTACTGATGGTTTGTACGTGGTTTTGTAAATCTGAGATGGTTGCACCTTGTAAAGGCTGATTGGTAGAGCCGTCAACCACAGTCACATCAATCCTATGTTGAGAAAATGCAATGCTGAATATCATCCATGACATCACAGTTAAGCATACACGCTTATTCATCGTTGTTTAATTTGAAGTAATAAATACCGTGGCTCCTTTGCAGAGAGTCACACATTAATTAAAAAATAATTAAACAATAGCTGTGGGTGGATGAAATATGGAATGAGGCCTGGCTGTAGCAAGGTTTGGTTCCTGCATTAAATATCCAGTTTTGGAAAGAATTGTAAAGGAATGCGGCACTTCAATTTCTACAGGCAGAAAATACACCTGCACGTCAAACTTTTCTGTTGTTGAAACCGGTGAATGATCTTTTTTTTGCTGTTCCGTAATTTTTTTAGACAGATAACATTTACCGTTGCAATGCATCATAGGTTTATCGCGGTTCACGCACAAAGTTTCGGCTATGTAAGATTGATTCAGATAAAATTCTGCTTTAATAAAATACGTGCTGAACGTTTGTATGAAAATGGTAGTTAATAAAAATATGGTAGAAAAAACTTTCAATTGGCTTTGAAATAAAAATCATTGGAATGGCACAAAGGTAAATCAGAAAAAATAAACAGGATATTTTTTAAACCTGATCGAAATCAGGAATCGGAATGATTCAAAAGAAATTTGAAATGAGGCTATACCGGTTCAACCACCTTTTGAACCAATTGCAGTGCGAAATCCAACTGTTCTTTCGGGGTAAGATTTGTATTGTCCAGCTCAATAGCATCTTCTGCCTTGGTTAGCGGGCTTACTTTCCGATTCGCATCGATATAATCACGCATCGCAATATTGTTCCTCACTTCTTCCAGCGTAATATTTGGATTTTTGTCAAACATTTCAGTGAATCTTCTTTCTACCCGTACTGCCTCATCTGCTACCATAAAAATTTTTACTTCAGCATCCGGAAATACGGTAGTTCCAATGTCCCTTCCATCCATCACGATACGCTTTTTTGCGCCGATCTTTTGTTGAGCTGCAACAGCAAACTTTCTGACTTCCGGCAAGGCAGCAATTTCACTCACCTTTTCCGCTACCACAAGGTCGCGGATAATGTATTCCACGTTTTCATTATTGAGGTATATTTCGGTATTGCCGGTATGGATGTTTGGCAGAAATTCGACTGTAATATTATCAAGCGCACTCACGATTTCATTTTCGTTTGCCCAATTGACATTGTTCCGTAAAAAATATAAAGTGATGGCCCGGTACATTGCTCCGCTGTCTATGTAGGTGTAATGTAATTTGCGGGCAAGCTGTTTTGCCAAAGTGCTTTTTCCGCAGGATGAAAAGCCATCTATTGTTATAATAATATCTGGTAGCATCATAAAAAAATCAATTAAAAATAGAATAAAATATCAAATTAAAAAAAATACCACCCTGCCCGGGTGGTATTTATGATGCTAAATTACGTCGTAGCTTATACTTCTGATTTCTTTTTAGTGGCCGGTGTGCCTTTCACCCGGAAAACAATTTTTGAATTTTCTTTATCAAGAGAAGCGATTAAAACATCTCCGGATTTCACGTTCATGTTCAATATTTCTTCCGCTAAAGGATCTTCAAGATATTTCTGAATGGCCCTGTGCAATGGCCTTGCGCCAAATTGCGAATCATACCCTTTTTCAGAAATAAATTTTTTCGCTTCTTCAGCTAATTCAAGTTTAAGACCAAGGTTATTTAATCTTATCGTCACACTTTTCATTAAAATATCTATAATTTCAAAAATATTATCTTCTGAAAGTGAGTTGAAGATTACAACATCATCAATCCGGTTTAAAAATTCAGGGCTAAACGTGCGTTTCAGCGCTTTTTCAATCACCGCCTTATTGTTTTCTTCAGCGTTTTGAATTCTGGATGCTGTTGTAAATCCAACACCCGCGCCGAAATCTTTAAGCTGTCGCGCCCCAATATTGGAAGTCATAATGATCATGGTGTTTTTAAAATCAATCTTTCTTCCAAGGCCATCTGTAAGAACGCCATCATCCAACACTTGCAACAAAATATTATAAATGTCGGGGTGTGCTTTTTCTATTTCATCCAAAAGAATTACAGAGTATGGCTTGCGCCTTACTTTTTCAGTTAACTGGCCGCCCTCTTCATAACCAACATATCCGGGAGGGGCGCCTATCAATCTTGAAACAGTGAATTTTTCCATATACTCACTCATGTCGATCCGTATTAATGCCTCTTCACTGTCGAACATGTATTTAGCTAATGCTCTTGCCAGTTCAGTTTTACCCACACCGGTAGGGCCAAGGAAAATAAATGTACCTATAGGTTTTTTAGGATCTTTTAAACCTACGCGGTTTCTTTGAATAGCTTTCACCACTTTCGTGATAGCTTCATCCTGGCCTACTACCGCGCCTTTCAGATCTTCTCCCATCTTGCGAAGTTTGTCTGTTTCTTCCTGCACCATCCGTTTTACGGGAATTCCAGTCATCATGCTTACTACTTCTGCAATGGCTTCTTCGTTTATCGGATATCTTTTGTTCCTGCTTTCTTCTTCCCAATCCGCTTTTGCTTTTTCCAATTGCTCCTGCAAATGCTTCTCTGTATCGCGAAGCGAAGCGGCCTCTTCAAAACGCTGGCTTTTTACTACTTTATTTTTTTCGTGTTTTATCTCATCAATTTTTTTCTCAAGTTCAATAACTTCCTGGGGTACATTGATATTTTTCAGGTGAACACGTGCGCCAACTTCATCAAGAACGTCGATCGCTTTATCAGGCAGCAACCTGTCAGTCATGTACCGATCACTTAATTTCACACAAGCATCAATCGCCTCGTTATCATAAATTACATTATGATAATCCTCGTATTTACTTTTAATGTTGTTTAAAATTTCAATGGTTTCATTAACGCTTGGCTGATCAACTATTACTTTCTGAAAACGGCGATCCAATGCTCCGTCTTTTTCGATATACATCCTGTACTCATCCAAAGTTGAAGCGCCGATGCATTGAAGCTCTCCACGTGCGAGTGCAGGTTTAAAAATATTGGAGGCATCAAGCGAACCGCTCGCCCCCCCTGCGCCAACGATGGTATGAATTTCATCGATAAATAATATTACATCCCGGTTTTTTTCGAGTTCGTTCATTATCGCTTTCATTCTTTCTTCAAACTGGCCACGATATTTGGTACCGGCCACGAGCGCAGCAAGGTCAAGGGAAACGACCCGCTTGTCAAACAAAACCCGGCTTACTTTTCTTTGGATAATTCGTAGCGCCAGGCCTTCTACAATAGCCGTTTTACCAACGCCTGGTTCGCCAATCAGGATAGGATTGTTCTTTTTACGACGGCTAAGTATTTGCGAAACTCTTTCGATCTCTGTTTCCCGTCCTACAATCGGATCAAGGCTTCCCATTTCTGCAAGGCGGGTAATATCCCGGCCAAAATTATCCAGCACCGGCGTTTTTGTTTTTGCCTGGGCCGAAGAACCCTTTGAAGCACGCGATTGCTGGGAATACGATTTTCTTTCTTCTTCAAAATCTTCACTTTCCTCATCCTGAAAGTCAGCCTTTGGATCTGTTTTTACATATCCCAACTCACTTTTGAACATGTCATAATCCACATCAAACTGGTTTAAAATCTGTGTAGCGATATTCTCTTTGTTCTTCAAAATCGAAAGCATCAGGTGTTCGCTTTCCACCTGGGGGCTTTTGTTGGTCTTGGCTTCCAAAACCGTAATCCTTATTACTTTTTCAGCTTGTTTGGTGAGCGGTAGCGAGTTAATGTTAGCGATATTTTTACCGGTTTTATCCTTTACTGCAAGCTCAATCTCTTTGCGTAATTCATATAAATCCACGTTCAGCGATTTCAGGATTTTCATTGCAGTATTTTCGCCATCCCTTATAAGGCCCAGCACCAAATGTTCTGTTCCAATAAAGTCATTTCCAAGGCGCAAAGCTTCTTCGCGGCTATAAGAAATAATTTCTTTTACTTGTGTTGAAAAATTGTTGTCCATTTAATTAACAATTTAATGTAACGCTTTTCAATAACGATAAGCCTATACAATAATAATAAATAAATTTTACTAAATAACGTTTAAAAGAATCACAGGTTGTTAAAAAGCATGTTTATTTAAAGGAAAAAAACTAAACTTTTAAAATTAAAAAATGCAGGTGGTAATTGTGGGCGAATTGAACAACTTAAACTTTTTCGGAAATTTCACGATTCACTTCATTCTCAGAAAACTGCCCCTCATTTTTCGTTTTTAATTTTAATACCTTTGAATATAACCTTCGGGTGATCATTAAAACGGTAAAAATGAAAGTCAAAATTGATACCAAAGAAAAAATGTACGTCATTACATTACAGGAGAACAAATTGACTGCTAATATGACAGAAGACTTACGTAAAATACTTCTCAATTACCTGAAAGAAACGCCGGCGAATGTTATTATTAATTTCAGGCAGGTAAATGAAATGGAACTGGAAATAGCTAAATTGCTGGCTGTGATCCAACAAAGGTTTTACGATGAAAATCATTCCCTGGTGTACTGCCACCTTAAGCCGGAAGTTGCTGATTTTTTAGATAGCATAGATGTGTTGGAGATTCTGAACGTGACCCCCACAGAAAGTGAAGCCTCAGATATTGTGCAGATGGAAGAGATTGAAAGGGAATATCTTTAAATAACTTTTTGTGTAAACCCTGTACATATTTTGAAAAACACAATACCCATAGAAAACCATTCCACCAAGTGATTGCAGTAACTATATTAGGAAATAATTCTGCTGTTCCCGCTCACAACCGACACCCAACCGCGCAGGTTTTGCAAACCGCTGAACATTTTGTGCTTATTGATTGCGGTGAGGGCACGCAGATGCAAATGAGACAGTATAAAATCAGAAAAAGCAGGATCAATCATATATTCATTTCGCATTTGCATGGCGATCATTACTTTGGTTTGGTGGGCTTATTAAATACTTTCGCCCTAAACCATCGAACGAATGACCTTCATATTTATGCCCCCGCAAAATTGAAATCAATTATAGAAATACAAATGGAGGTAACAGAAACGCGGTTTCCCTATCAACTTTTGTTTCATAATTTAGAGAAGGAAGAAATTTTGTTTGATGACAAAACGTTATCTGTTGAATGCTTTAAAGTAAACCATCGCATAGAATGTTGGGGATTTTTGTTCAGGGAAAAGAAAAATCTGAGGAAGATAATTCCACAACAAACAAAAAAATACAATGTGCCACAATCGTTCTACGAACAATTGCACAAAGGACTGGATTTTATTAATGAGCATAACCAGGTGATAAAAAACGAAATATTGACCGTGGCCGTAGAACCTCCAAAGTCGTATGCCTATTGCGCGGATACCGCTTTTTACGATCCGATTGCCGAAAAAATACATGGTGTTGATTTAGTGTATCATGAAAGTACTTACCTGGACGAGCTTTCACAAAAAGCAGGCGAACGATTCCATTCAACTTCCAGGCAGGCAGCAATGATTGCTGCCAAAGCCGGAGCAAAAAAACTTTTACTAGGACATTTCTCCTCTATGTACGAAAACCTTGATGAGTTCAAAACTGAAGCGCAAAGCACTTTTGAGAATACCGAAATTGCGGAGGAAGGTGTTTGCTATTTAGCCTGATACGGGTATAACCGGTTTAGCAAAATATGAGTTGGCCATGCAGTTGCACGGGCAAAGCAGTAAACCAATAAATACCGGGGATTTTATTGTGTTAATTCACGTCTGAAACAGCGCTCAAAAAATCTTTAACCTTTTTCAGATTCGGCTCAGAAAGCGGAACCAGCGGGAGCCTCAAAACGTTCTCTAATAACTTCAATTCAGATAAAAATGATTTAACACCTGCGGGATTATTTTCGATGAACAATAAATCATACGCTGGTAACAGTTTATAGTGCAACTTCTGCGCGTTTTCGAAATCATTTTTTAATGCCAGCCTTATCATCTCTGAAAAATCTTTTGGAAAAGCATTTGCCACAACACTTATTACGCCTTTGGAACCACATGCAACAAGGGGCAGAGAAATATGATCGTCACCACTCACAAATAAAAAATCGCCGGGCTTGTTTTTCAGAATATGCATGCACTGAACCATATTGCCACTGGCTTCTTTTATTCCCTGCACGTTTTCGCACTCATTGGCGAGGCGCAAAGTGGTTTCTGCAGTAATGTTGCTTCCTGTGCGGCCAGGCACATTGTATAAAATAACCGGTAAGGGCGATTGTTGTGAAATGGCCTTATAATGCTGAAAAATCCCTTCCTGCGAAGGCTTGTTATAATTCGGGCTTGAGCTTAAAATGGCCGTAATATTTTCCAGCTTGAAATCGGCAAAATGGTCAATAATAGCACTTGTATTGTTGCCACCAATTCCCAAAACCAACGGTACACGGCCGTTAATTTTTTCTGAAGTAAAATCAACAATTTCAGCCTGCTCCTTTTTTGACAGCGTAGGAGTTTCTCCGGTAGTGCCGAGCGATACGATATATTCAACGCCGTTATCAATTATAAAATCAATCAATTTGCCCAGCGAATCCAAATCCACTTCCGCGTTTTTTTTAAAAGGAGTTACGATTGCAACCCCGGTGCCTGTTAGTATATTTATTAAAGACATTTTTTTGTTTGTTGTTAGTCTGTAATTTTTCGGTTGAAATTTGCTTCTTGTTAAAAGCTAATGATTATCAGATTTTAGATCACTCATCTTTTAGATCACTCATCCCAAAAACCCATCTTATTATATTTATTAATCCGGTTCTTTATCCTTTTTTCGGGATCGATTTTTTCGAGACTTTTAAAAATGGGCTTGATATACGATTTCAGGTTGGCAGCCGCTTCATCATAATCCCAATGTGCACCTCCAAGCGGTTCGCGAATTACGCCATCCACCAGGCCAAACTCAAGCATATCATGCGATGTAAGCTTTAATTGTTCGGCAGCCACTTCCTTTTGCGCCCAGCTTCGCCACAAAATAGAGCTGCAATTTTCCGGCGAAATCACAGTGTACCATGAATTTTCCAGCATTAAAACTTTATCGCCAACGCCAATTCCCAAAGCGCCACCGCTGGCGCCTTCGCCTATCACTACACAAACCACAGGAACCTTCAGGCGCACCATTTCATAAATATTCCTGGCGATAGCCTCACCCTGGCCTCGTTCTTCCGCTTCCAGCCCCGGATAAGCGCCGGGAGTATCTATCAATGTCAGTATCGGTTTATTAAATTTTTCGGCCAGTTTCATCAGTCTCAGTGCTTTCCGGTATCCTTCGGGGTTGGCCATTCCAAAATTGCGCATCTGGCGCATCTTGGTATTGGTTCCTTTTTGATGCCCTATTACCATCAGCGTTTCGCCATCCATTTGCGCAAAACCACCAATCATGGCTTTATCGTCCCGCACATTCCGGTCGCCATGCAGCTCCTGGAAGTTGGTAAACATTTTTAAAATGTATTCTAAAGTGTAAGGCCTGTCCGGGTGGCGGCTCAACTGTACCTTCTGCCAGGGCGTAAGATTTTCGGTTATCTGCTTTCTCTTCTGAATTATATTTTCTTCAAGCTCTTTAATGATTGTTTTGTAATTATCCTTACCCGTTTTTGAAGCGAGCTTTTGATTCTCTTCAATCTGGTCGTAAAGTTCTTTTATCGGTTGCTCAAAATCGAGAAACTGTCGTGCCGGTGCTGCCATTTTTTGTAAAAAGTTTTATCTATAAATACTTTTATCTAATCCCCACTTTTTTTCGGGCGATAAAGTTAAGGCGCCAAATTTAAATAATGCTGAAAAGCTTAATTTCTAACCAATCTGGCTTTATTATTGTAAATTTTAAAATTTGGGATTAGAAAGCACTTTATGAAAATTGATCAAAACCAGGTAGCTGATGCTGATAACAAAGAAAGCCAAATTAAAAAGCAAAATTCTTTTATCTGGTTTGGAACCTATATCACCATTTCACTTTTAGCGCTCACCGCCTACATACTTTTCCGGTTACACATTTTTGATTTGCTGGGAACATACAGGCTGCTATTGCAACGACTTTCGCTCGCCACATTTTTTGCCGTGGTGGTTTTAGCACTTGCTAAATTCGTTGAAGTATTGATTCACAAAAAGTCAGGCAGGTATTCGCGCTACAATCTCATTCATTTTACAAGGCTCGTTAGTATTATTTTAGTAGCAATTATATTTATATCCTTTCTTTTCACCAATTGGTATGCAGCGGCTGTTTCTCTCGGGTTGATTTCCCTTATTTTGGGCTTTGCCCTGCAAAATCCTATCAGTTCGTTCATCGGCTGGATATATATAATCATCAGGAATCCTTACAGAATTGGCGATAGAATCCAGATCAACGACTTTAAAGGCGACGTAATAGAAATAGGTTATCTGGATACTACGCTTTGGGAATTTGGTGGCGATTACCTCTCAAATGACTTGCCCAGTGGCCGCCTGATTCGCTTTCCAAACAGCCTCGTTCTTCAAGCCGCTGTTTTTAATTATTCATGGGAAAATTTTGAATACATCTGGAACCAGATTCCTTTTTATGTGGCCTTTACAAGCGACCTGGATTTTGTAGCGACAACTATCAGGCGAATAACCACTGCAGAATTAGGGCCGCAAATGACTGACAATATCAAAAACTTAAAAGAGATGGTGAAAAATTCGCCGGTGGATGATTTGGAAATAAAAGAATACCCATATATAACTTATAATATTAACGCCAACACCTGGGTTGAAGTATCGGTAACTTACCTGGTTTCTCCAAAAAAAGCATCGCGGTTTCGTACGCTTATCATAAATAAAACATTAGCAGAATTGAACAAAGCGCCTGAAAAAGTCTTATTTCCAAAAGGAGATTCAAGATAGCCGCAATGAAAATTTACCAAAGAAGCAAAATAATAATTTGAAGTATTTATGGCTCTACTGATAAATTTCAAATTTTTTACATCGCCTTATTTTGTAGCCAGGTAGTTATAGTCAGCCAAAAGAGTTTCTAAAAAACTGATGGAATACATATCCGTTTGAATATGCAAAACTTCCTGCACCTTCCAGGCCAGGCGGTCGCAGGTATCGGCATTATGTTCCTGGTGGTATGAATTCACTACGTTTTTGATGGTGTTGATATCGCGGTCACTTAATTTTAAAACCTGCGGAAAACTCACGTGGTAATTCGTATCACTGATTTCTCTAAAAACAGTATCCTTCACAGAGAAGGGCGAAACGGTGTTAATCACCACTGTATTGGCGGCAATATCTCCCAACCTTTGGTTTTTTTTGCTCACTGCAATAAAAATCAACACTACCATTCCCCAAAAGCCGGTAAGGAGAATATAAGCAGCAATATTCTGAAGGCTAAAAAATGTATAGCCGAAAAAAAATGGCCATTCAAATACTTTAAAAATCCAGCGCGTGGTATATTGGCTCAAAGATGGCTCGCCGCCTGCCACACTGATAATTCTTATGTTGAAGATTTTTTTCCCAACTGTTTGCCCATGCATCATCACTTCGCAAACCAGCGAATACAATAGCATAGGAATAGAAATAGTAAGTATATCCAGCCCCACATGGCTTTTCAGACTTTCTACCCCCGCCAGGTTAAAGCCGCCATAATAAAAATATTTCATGCTGATGAAAAACACCAGCAAAATGGCAAAATCAACCAGGTAAGCAAATAGCCGCTTATAGGCTTCGGCGATTTCAAACTCAAGCTCAATATTAAAAGGAGTTTCAATTTGTATCAGTGGCATCAGGAGCAATTTATTATTTTAAAATAAAAATTGTCATTTTATTTCTATTAATGATTAATTTGTTTTGGGTTCAAATAAGTTTTTGCCGTATCCGTTGTAGGACAACAACGACCCATAAAACGGTTGTTTCAATTTTTATTTTATGCGTGAAGCAAGGTTTATTAAAAAAAATGTGGACAAATGGAACCGTTACCAGCACGAAGAGACAAAAGACCCTGATGAAATGGCCGATCGCTTTATTACGCTGCTGGATGACCTTTCTTACGCCAAAACTTTTTACCCGGGGAGCAAAGTAACGCGGTGGATAAATGGAATCGCAGCTTCCATTTACCAAAATATCTTTCAAAATAAACGGCACAATTTCGCAAGGATAATACAATTCTGGAAGTATGAGCTGCCTTTGTTATTTCGCCGTTATCACAAAATTTTCCTTTTCACTTTTTTACTATTTCTTTCATTTGTATTTATCGGTGTGGTTTCTTCCGCCAGCGACCCTGAATTTGCACGCCAGTATTTTGACCACCGGGTTCAGCGCGGATATTATGACCAGACAATTGCGTCCATCCAAAAAGGCGATCCCTTTGGGGTATATAAAGACGATAATCCATTTTCAATGTTTGTTATGATTGCTTACAACAACATCAGCGTGGCGTTCAAAACGGTGATTTTTGGAATTATATTCGGCATTGGTACGATATTGTTTATGTGGAGCAATGGGATGATGTTAGGTTGCTTTCAATATATATTTTTTTCGCAGGGATTAGGCTGGCAGTCAGTGTTAGTCATCTGGATTCACGGCACAATTGAGATTTCTTCTATCGTAATTGCAAGCTGTGCAGGAATTATTTTAGGAACGGGGTGGTTATTTCCAGGCACCTATTCGCGGAAAGAATCCTTTTTACGGGGCGCAAAAGATGCTGTCAGGATTTGTGTAAGCCTCATCCCTTTTTTTATAATTGCTGCATTTTTTGAAAGCTACGTAACTCACCTTATGAGCAATACTTTTGAAAAAAATTCTGGCGATATTGGCTTGCCGGTTCCTTTCAGCATAATGATTCTCGCCGGTTCATTGCTATTAATGTTATGGTACTTTGTTTTGTATCCAATCAGGCTGCGCAATTCAGGCTTTAGCCTGCAGGATGGAAAAATCTTAAAGGATGGGATTGCTTATGAAATATAAAACCTGTTTTTTTATTGCTTTACTGCCGGCCTGCATGTTTTTTTTCGTAAACGCAAATGCACAAACGAGGGATTCTGTAAACACCAACCACAGCGATTCAATTTACCAATCTTTCCAGGATGACTCTGCAGAAAATAGCGATACCTCGCTTTCCATGCAGCATTTGAAAGACAGCCTTGATATTTTGGATTGGAAAAAAAACAGGGAATTTGCCTACATGCATTATCTCGATAGCCTGTTGCGAAATCAAAAAGATATGAGGTTTGATACGGTTAGCGTAGACGAAAAAAGCGGAATGATTAAAAGAAAACCTAACCAATCACGACGGCCCACAACCCTCACGGCCGCTCTTAACAGTTGGCCGCTTACAATATTTTTCTGGTCGCTTGCTATCTTTTTTATCGCATTTCTTTCCTATAAAATATTTTCTAAAAACGGTCTATTTGTTAGGAAAAAGGAAGAGCACATAGAGCCGGAAGAAATTTCGCTGCAGGAATTAAATGAATTATCGGAATATGATTCTCTCATATCTGAGGCGGAAAATAAAAATGAATTCAACCTTGCAACACGTTACTTGTTTTTGAAAACTTTAAAAAACCTTTCAGATAAAGAAATTATCAGCTTTGCTGCTGAAAAAACGAATCATGATTACCTGGCCGAAATGAAGCATCACCGGTATTTTGAGGACTTCAGCAAACTTACGCGCGATTACGAATATGTATGGTATGGAAAATTTTTTATAGATAAAGAACCCTATCAAAAATTGAAAAAGGATTTCAATTTTTTCAATAAAAATGTATAATTCAAATTTTGAAATCTGCTTTAAAATATAATCTCTTGTTGCTGGCATTCATCACTATTTCAGGTTGCCGGCAAAATAAAAAAAAGTTGCCTTCACTCACTGAAAGCTATCGCAAAACAGATAAGCTTCCATTTGGGGCTTTCATTGCCTACCAGGGCTTCACGTCAGAATTTCCGGATTACTGGGTAAATATTGCAGAGCGCCCATTCACCAAAACCTGGCAGAGCATGCAAAACCAGGCAAACAATACCTACTCGCTCTATTTTTTAATCACTAAAAATCTTCTACTCTCAGTGGATGAAGTGAACGCAATGGTTGAATATGTGAAAGCAGGCAACGACTTGTTTATTTCTGCCGACTATGTGGACCCAAAATTACTGGATGCCACAAACTGCAGCGTAAACCGGAAAGGAGAAATTATCAGTGAAGTAAATGGCAGGATGCAGGACACATGGGTAAGCATGTTTTTTGGAAATGATTTTAATTCAAAAAAATACAGCTATTATTATTTTCCTTTCCTGAATTATTTTACCAGCTATGATCAATCTATTACAAGAGTTTTGGGCGTTAATGAATTGAATCTTCCGAACTACATCGTAATTTTCTCAGGCCAGGGAAGATTGTATCTCCATCTTGCGCCCCGCATTTTCAGCAATTATTTTTTACTCACAAAAGATAACTATCATTATTTCGAGAACGCCACAGCTTATCTTCGGTTTAGCCCGCAATATGTTTACTGGGATGAATATTATAAAGAATTTTCCTCAACAAGAAACAAAAAAAATATAACGCATGATGATAATTTTTCTTCATTGCAGGTGGTAAAGCAGCATCCGCCGTTGCTCTGGGCTTTCATCACCGGGCTGGTGGGAATTTTGTTGTTTGTATTATTTAATCTGAAAAGAAAACAAAAACAAATTGATATAATAAAAACTAATAAAAACACTGCGGTTCAATTTACAGAAACAGTGGGCAGGCTTTATTTACAACACCAGAACAACCAAAATATTTCAGAAAAAATCATAACCTATTTTTACGATTACCTTCGGAAAAAATATTTTATCAATACCTCTGTAATCGATAACGATTTTATAACTTCTGTTTCAGGAAAAAGCGGCGTTGATAAAAAAGAAACTGCAGAATTATTTGAATTGATTACTCATATTCAACAACAGGAGGAAGTAAGCAATGAAGAATTACTTGCCTTAAATTTAAAGATTGAAAATTTTAAAAAAGTAAAAAGTTGATGGAAGAAAATTTATTTGAACAACGTGTTGACATCACTGCGCTAAACAACGCCGTCATTAATATCAGGACCGAAATAAGCAAAGTAATCGTGGGCCAGCATAAAATGGTAGACCTTCTGTTGATTGCGCTATTATGCGATGGTCATGTTTTGATAGAAGGCGTGCCCGGCGTGGCAAAAACATTAACCGCCAAATTGCTTTCGAAAATTATTAATACTAATTTTTCGCGAATACAATTTACACCCGATCTTATGCCAAGTGATGTATTGGGAACTTCAGTCTTTAATCCAAAAGTAGCAGAATTTGATTTTAAGCGCGGGCCCGTTTTCAGCAATATAATTTTGATAGATGAAATTAACCGCGCACCGGCAAAAACCCAGTCTGCCTTGTTTGAAGTAATGGAAGAAAGACAGGTAACCATTGATGGTGTCACGCATCCGATGGACTTTCCCTTTTTAGTAATTGCTACGCAAAACCCGATAGAGCAGGAAGGAACGTATCGATTGCCAGAAGCGCAGCTCGACCGTTTTTTGTTTAAGATCATCATGAGCTACCCCACCGTAGAAGAAGAAATTAATATCCTGCTGAACCAGCAATCAGTATCACAAACCACGCTGCTGAAAAATGTGAAGGCATTAGTAACTCCAGCGCAGATTACAGAATATAGAAATATAACAAGCCAGGTAATTATCGATGCGAAACTGGTAGAATTTATTGCAAAAATTGTGAATGAGACCAGGAGTAATTCTTCATTATATCTCGGCGCTTCTCCCCGCGCATCTCTTGCTATTTTAAAATCTGCGAAAGCGCACGCGGCTATGATGGGAAGGGATTTCGTTACTCCGGAAGACATCATTGAAATGGCAGTTCCGGTGATGAGGCACCGGATTATTTTAACGCCGGAAAAAGAAATGGAAGGGTTGTCACCTGACGAACTGATAAACGATATCATTTCAAAAATTGAAGTACCCCGTTAACTTTAGCGCCATATTTTGCAAAAATTAAAAAAATATTTTGTCGACCTTTTTCCCGGTAACCGCTTCTTTATTGGCCTGGGCAGCTTAGTAGCATTATTTATTCTTTCATTTTACGTGCCGGCATTGCAATCTTTTTCCATAGCGATATTTTTTGTATTTATCATTTTTTGTTGCCTGGATTATTCGCTCTTATTTTTCACCAAAAAGTTTCCCACAGCGCAAAGAATTACCCCACACCGTTTCAGCAATGGCGATTTTAATACGATTCAATGGATAATAAAAAATGATTTTAGATTTCCTGTTTCGGCAGAGCTGATAGACGAGCTGCCTGAACAATTACAAATAAGAAACCTCAGAAAAAAGATTAAGCTAAAAGCAAAGGGGCAAAGAAAAGTTTCGTGGAAATTTAAGCCTTTGGAAAGAGGGGAATATCATTTTGGCGACATCCATCTTTTCATTTCAACTCCTTTACAAATTTTCAAAAGAAGATTTACCACCAGCGCGGCCCTGGATGTTCCTGTTTACCCGGCCTTTTTACAATTACGTAATTACGAATTATTTTCAGGTACTTTTCTGAATGCTGAATCAGGAAATCAACGAATGCGTAAAATAGCGCAAAGCATGGAGTTTGAACAAATAAAGGAATATGTTTCGGGCGATGATATCCGCACGCTGAACTGGAAAGCTTCTGCCCGAAAAGGTGGTTTGATGATTAACAGCTTTATGGAAGAAAGGTCGCAACAGGTGTATTGCATAATTGATAAGGGAAGGTTGATGAAAATGTCTTTTGATGGAATGACGCTCCTGGATTATGCCATCAACAGTTGCCTCGTGCTCAGCAATGTCTGTTTAAAAAAACAAGACAAAATAGGCGTCATCACTTTCTCAAATAAGTTTGGAAACATCCTGGCGGCAGACAGAAAAGTTTCACAGGCTGAAAATATTTTGCAACTATTATATAAACAAAAAACTGATTTCCTCGAAAGTGATTTTGAAATGCTTTATCTGCAAATCAGGAAGAAAATCAAGCATCGCAGCCTGCTGATACTATTTACCAATTTCGAATCTTTATCGGGGTTAAACAGGCAGATGGAGTATCTGCGCTCCATTTCACGCAATCATTTATTACTGGTAATATTTTTTGAAAATTCCGAATTGGACCATCTGCGCAATTCGCACGCGAAAAACATTGAGGAAGTTTATATAAAAACGATTGCTGAAAAATTCGCTTTTGAAAAAAGAATTATCGCTAAGGAACTTTCCAAATATGGGATACTTTCTATTTTATCTTCCCCGAAGAACCTTACGATAAACGCTATCAACAAATACTTAGAACTGAAAGCAAGACAGGCAATCTGATGAAAATAAATTAAGATGACGACACAAGAAACATTTGAGGAAGGAAAAGTTTTATTAATTGATAAACCGCTACACTGGACATCATTTGATGTGGTAAGAAAAATCAGGAATTTAATAAAAATAAAAAAAGTTGGTCATGCCGGCACACTGGATCCTTTGGCTACCGGCCTTTTAATTGTATGCACCGGAAAATTTACCAAAAAGATAAATCAATTTATGGCCCAGGAAAAGGAATACACGGGACAAATAACTTTAGGAGCCGTTACGCCAACGTACGATTTGGAAAGTGAACCGCGCGATTTTAAATCTATTGATGGCATAACACCCAAGCTGATTGCAGAAGCCGCCCAAAATTTTATTGGTGAAATTTTACAAACTCCTCCTATCCATTCAGCGATAAAACAAAAAGGCAAACCTGTGTATCTTCAGGCCCGCAAGGGAATTGATGTAATCATTGAACCAAGAAAAATTTCGATTAAAAGCTTTGAAATTACTGCAATTGAAATGCCCGTTGTTTCTTTCAAAGTAGTATGTTCCACCGGAACGTATATCCGAAGCCTGGCAAATGATTTTGGAGCGGCCCTTGGTTGTGGAGGTCATTTGTCAGAACTGAGAAGAACCCGCATTGGCAATTTTAAAGCAGAAGATGCTATGAGCATCGTTAAGTTTGAAGCTTCGTTAGAAAACGAAAAATAGATTTATTTTGAGCGGAAGACGGGACTCGAACCCGCTACCTACAGCTTGGGAAGCTGTCGCTCTACCAGGTGAGCTACTTCCGCTTTTTGTGCAATATAAAAAATTCTTGTCGGACAAATTTTTAATTTTCTGTTCTTTAAATCTTATCGCTGCCTAGAAGAATCGTTGTTCATTATTTACGAAATAAAAAAATTAATTTTTTATTCGTTTACTACAATTATCATTCTTCCAGGTAATTCAAATCTTTATGAAAGGTTTCCTGTACATAATGCAAGGCCCAAAAAGATAGCCCAATGGTTATCACGCCTACTACCACTCCGGCATATATCAGCGAGCCATTAAACAAGCCGCGCAGGTATTGAAATAGCAGTGTAACAGGCACCACTGAACCTCTTACAAAATTGGGAACTGTTGTTGTAACTGTTGCCCGGATATTCGTTCCAAACTGTTCTGTAGCAATGGTCATAAAAACCACCCAATAGCCTGCCGAAAATCCAAGGAAAAAACAAACAGCATAAAAGCCAGCCATGCTGATATTGTGCAACAAAAAATAAGCGGCGCTGGAAATGACAGTGAGCCCGAGAAATATGTAAACGACTTTTATCCTGCTCTTAAGCAACTGGCTTAGCAATCCACTTACAATATCGCCCAACACCAGGCCGCCGTAGCAATACGCTACCGCAGCGCCTGCATTTACAGTTCCTTTTACACCTAATATATTTCCGAATTCAGGTGATAAGGTGATGAGAATAGCCACTACATACCACGTTGGAATTCCGATAACTATTATGCGCAGGTATTTCATTAATCTTTTCCTGTTGATGAATAACGATAAAAAATCGCCGCGCCTGGTATCCTGCGTTTTCGCTTTTCCAAACATACCCGATTCACTTACGCCTATTCTCAGAAACAATAATAAAAGCCCTAATCCTCCGCCCACAAAAAATGACGTTCGCCAGTTGAATAATTCAGCCACAAAAAAACCAACCACCGCACCGCTAACGCCTACAGCCGCTACGATGGTCGTAGCATAACCACGCTTTTCTTTAGGCATGATTTCGGCCACTAATGTAATGCCTGCGCCTAATTCACCGGCTAATCCAAAGCCCGCAACAAAACGCCAAACAGAATAACTTTCGATTGAGTTAACAAATCCATTTGCAATATTGGCTACTGAATACAAAAATATTGAGCCAAACAAAACATAAAGCCGGCCTTTTTTGTCGCCCAAAATTCCCCAGAAAATACCGCCCAGCAACAATCCCATCATTTGGACATCCAACAAAAAAATTCCGTTGTCCGTTAAAGTCTGTCCCGAAAATCCAAGCCCTTTTAAACTTGGAATTCTTACGATGCTGAACAATAGAAGATCATAGATATCTACAAAATAGCCCAAAGCAGCTACCAACACGGCGGCTGTAACCATAAATTTGCCCTGGCTTTCAGACTGAACAATTTTCATAAGCGTGGAAGTGTGATTCTTTTTAAAAACTTTATTTTATCTTTTGTCTTCGTTCCATAAGCTCGCGCCAGGTAGTTAAAACGAACCCATTATCTTTTAGAAATTTTTTAAATCCTGCATCCAGCATCGCCAGCATATCAGCCCTTCTTTTATCGCCGCTATCAGAAATTTCTGAAAAAACTGAAGAAGGATCTGTGCAATGCATGATTACCATGGTAACGCCAGGCTTCAATTTAAGCATTGCTTTTTCATAAAGATCTACTCTCCATTTGGCTAAAGCTTTCTCATTTTTTACGATATCAGCCGGAGGGTTCCAATCATAACTACTGTTGAGCAAATCATCAAGCACAGGCAAGCCGCCGTCCCAAATTTTTTTTCCCAGGTTTTGATAAGAATGAAGTACGTTATCCGGAATTTTCATCTCATCACTAATGTAAGTGTCATGGCCACCGGGAAACATTACGGGAATTTGTTTTTCGATGCCTAATTGAATATATTTTTGAAGAAATGCATCCGTGGCAAACAAAGTGCCCATGTGCGAATCCAAATGGGTAGGATGAAAATTCATTTTTTCTGCGCGTTGCAACTGCGCTCTCATTTCCTTATCTACCTCTTCAGCACTTGCATGTTTAACTACGTCGGCAACACCACGCCACATACTACCTGTGGAATCCACGAGGCCAGGAACCACCGCAGCGCCTGCCAGCGGCCCCCAGCGATAGTCTTTCCACTCTGAAGTAAGCGTCAGATGTAATCCTGCGTCAATGCCCGGATGAGCCTTGATATAACGAACCATTTGAGGCACCCACGGGCAGGGCATCATCACGCTCGTGGAATTAGCTACGCCCTTTTCAAAAACTTTTTCGACGCCGCGATCAGAACTTAAAGACATACCCGCATCATCCATATGAAGAATAATCACGCGGGCATCTTTTGGAAATCCGAGGCGTTGCGCATAAGTGCTGTCCTGCGCTTTGGAGCAAAAAGAAATTGCCACAAGAAAAATAAAAAGAAAAATTTTTTTCATAAAAAGCAATTCAGGAGATGTTTAAAACATCCGGCGTTAAATTTAATAATAAGCTTCAACCGGTGCAAAATTTCAATCCATGAAAGTAAGAAAATAAATATTTCCGGTTGCGTGTCGTTGCACTTATAACATAATCCCGATTTTATTCTTTCGAAATCATCAATACAATTTCTAAATTGCAGCCATGCGAAATTTTGAAGACACTTATCGCCACAAAGGTTTACGAAAAAAACTGATTGATTCTATTCGGGATAAAGGAATTACGGATGAAAACGTGCTGAATGCCATGATGAATATTCCCCGCCATTTCTTTATGGATACCGCTTTGGAACATATCGCTTACCAGGACAGGGCTTTTCCTATCGGCGAAGGTCAAACGATTTCCCAACCTTACACGGTAGCCTATCAAACGCAACTGCTGCAGGTGAAGCCTCATGAAAAAATTCTGGAAATAGGAACCGGAAGCGCTTACCAGGCAATGGTGCTGGCAGAAATGGGCGCCAATGTTTTCACCATTGAAAGGCAAAAAAAATTATTTGATACAAATAAGAATTTCAAATTAAGGCAACGCTATCCCTCCATCAAATATTTTTATGGTGATGGCTTTGAAGGCCTGCCCACTTATGCTCCTTTTGACAAAATAATCATTACGGCTGCTGCTCCATTTATTCCGCCTAAACTAATTGACCAATTAAAAACCGGCGGCAAAATGGTGATTCCGCTTGAAGGTAATGGCATTCAAAAAATGATGCGGATTACAAAAAATAGCGATGGCACGCTGGATGAAGAAGCTTTCTCAAATTTTTCTTTTGTGCCAATGCTGAAAGGCAGAAGCTGAAATAGTTTTTAATGTCTACTCTTACTAATAATTTATTTCAGGCGATTAAGTTTTTAAAATAGATTCGATATGACTAATAAACTTTTCAGCCGGCTCTAAAAGTTCGATTACTTGCTCCATCGAAAAATCAACAAAGTCCTCGTAATCGCCCGTCTGTCTCAAATCAAATATTCTTGAATAAAATTTCCCAATATCTTTCTCGATTAATCCATTTTTTATAAAATGAAGTCCAAACATCTGCCTGGTGCCAGTATGTGTAAGCGTTTCGATTTTCCTGTCAATTAGCAATGCGATTACTGCATAATAGCAAGCATAATATAATCTGTTGATAGCGGTGTTCCAAAGTTTGTGTTGAATAAGTAAATCTATTTCACCAAAGGTTTCTCTGGCTTTATTCATCCTGTAATTGACCAACTCTTTTCGCTCATTTGATGTCATAGCACCACTCCCTCTTTTAAAATATTCTTATAAAAAGGAGTAATTCTATGTTTGGTCTCCCACCTTTTTTTTGAAAGTATCAAAGGGCTGATAATTTTACCAGTTTCAAACTCAATATCGTATAGTGGATAGGCCACTCTTTTTGCATCATCATGAGTAATTTTGTCTTTATCAAGAAGAATGAGAAGGTCAATATCCGAATCGCTTTTATGATCCCCGCGGGCATAAGAACCAAACAAAATAACAGTCGCTTCAGGTTCTGTTGTATTTAGAGACAATTTAATACGTTCTATGATGTCAGATTCATTGTGCATACTTCAAAATTATGCTTTTTGGTATAGAAGATAACTGTATCTTTTGGGTTTACCCCAATCTTTCATCATTCTTAAATCTAAAATAAAAATTAATCCTATTTATCCGTTTACTATAAAATATAATTACCTGAATTACTAAACCATCTAAACTATCTAAACCTTCTAAACCTTCTAATCAATCTAAACCCTGCTTTCACCCTACAACTTAATATTGATGGCCGCCATAAAATTTATCCCGGCCATAGGAAAATAATAATTCTCCACTTGCAGCCTGCCGTCCGAAAAATAATTATACGTGTAGCCATTGGGCTCATACAAATTATTGAAAACATTATTCACCTGGAAAATAAAATTTACTTCTTTAAAAATCTTTCTAAAAATGGAGTAAGAAAATTTTACATTTTCTACGAAATAAGGATCGAGACTTCTGCTCACATGTGAGGTGTTGTCCAAAAATTGCCTGCCCACATATTTCGATTGTAAATTGATTTCAGCATTCTTAAGCGGGATAAAATTTATTAAAGCTGCGCCGACAACACCGGGTGAAAATGAAATATCCGTGTTTTGGTAATGATTTTGTTTTTGGCCGCCATTGTCATAATCATCGATATATTCCGTAAAATCTTTTATTTTATTTTCGCTGAAGGCAATATTCCCTCCGATATTTAGCCAATGATTTATTACTGAATTTCCCTGTAATTCAATGCCGGCGCGGTAACTGTGCGGCGCATTGGTTCGTGTATAAGCGCCTACATCATTGATTTTGCCTGTATTAACCAGTTGATTATGATAACTCATATAATATAATGTAGCTCCATAATTAAATGACGCATATTTTTTTTCAAGGCCAAGCTCGAGGTCGTAGAGCGTTTCAGGTTTTGGAATCTGGTTGGCGCCGGCTTCAAAATCATCGCGGTTAGGCTCTTTGGTGGCTACCGCAAATGAGGCATACACCTGGTAATTATTTCGATTGAATGAAATTCCGGCTTTTGGATTAAAGAAGCTGTAATTTTCTTTAATGCGGATGTCGGGCCGATCTTCAAATCCATCAATTTTATATTGAATAAAATGTCCCTGCAAATCTAAAAAACCTGTAAATCCTGCTCCAAAAGATTGCATCAGCTTAGCATACAGATTAAAATCATTCTTGATAGCGGGTGCATTGAAATATTTATAATTTTTTGGGAAACCTTTCTGAGCCCACGTTACAATATTATAATGCTTTCCATCATACTCTGTATAACCGCCGCCAAAAGTGATATTTGTTTTTCCTTTATGATATTGTAATGAAAAGATGGACCCATAAAAATAATTGTCAAGCCAAAGTCTTTGCACTAAATCTGTTGAAGTGATGGTGTCATTACCGTTAATAATATCCGAAAGAGAATAATCTTTGAAAGACTGATCTGCCTTGTAGTTTTCATAATATCCCTTGCCCCTTGAAAGAAATGCAGCAATATTATAACTCAAAACAGAGTTGATTTTGTGATTGTAAAAAAGCTGGTAATGTGTTTGAATGTAATTGTCAGTTTCATTTGCATAAGGTGCGCCAGGCTTTTCCGTACCAGACGAATTATAAGTCCGCGCACTATCCAGATAGCTTTGCGGCACGCCATTCCACGCCTGGTAGGTTTTTTCTTTACCACTGATTATATTGAACCGCAAAGAGCTTTTTTCATTGATATAAGCAGCGCTTACATAAAAAGACTTAAGGTTCGAGGTAGCTCTGTCAATATATCCGTCGCTGCTGATGCGTGAAAGTCTTGCATCAACCAAAAAATGATTGCCCATCAAACCAGAGCCAATTTTTAATGTGTTTTTCCAGGTGTTGAAAGAACCATAGCTATTGTTTAATTCAAGATATTTTTCTTTGTTCACCACATTGGTTGAAAGATTAATAGTAGCGCCGAACGCACCTGCGCCATTGGTGGAAGTGCCCACGCCACGCTGAATTTGAATAGAATTAACTGAAGAAGAGATATCCGGCATGTCTACGAAAAAAGTCCCCTGGCTTTCCGCATCATTGTAAGGTATTCCATTTAGTGTCACATTTATGCGCGAAGCATCAGTTCCGCGGATGTGGATGCCGGTGTAACCAACACCGTTTCCCGCGTCAGAATTTACGACTACCGAAGGCGTTTGGTTCAGCACAAATGGGAGATCCTGTCCAAGGTTCATTTGTTTAATCTGATCTTTATCCAGGTTGATTTTTGTAAACGGCGCTTTATCTGATGCACGTGTAGAAGTAATCTCAATATTTTCAAGCATCAATGTATCACTAAGCTTGTGAGTAGAAGTGTCTTGCGCTCTTGTGGCAAGTTGTAAAATAAGCAGTAAAGCAATTAAAAAGACTTTTTTCATGTTTGTAATTTTTTGATCAATACAATGCATGAAAAAGAAAAGGGGGATCGGTATCTGGTCCTTCCTTCGCAGGCATTATCCTGATCAGGTTTGCGGGTATTTTCTCAGCAACCTGGCCTAATAATAAAAATGGCCAGGTGCACCCCGGTTTAATACTTTTGAAAAGCAAAGATACGTGCAGAAAATTCATTTAAAAAAACTTGTAACTTTTTGTCATCAATTTCGTTACACACAAAAAAAGAATATGAAATCTATTTTGGTTTGCCTGTTTTCATTATTGGCTTTGCAAATCAGCGCACAGACAGTAATCAATGATAAAAATGTTGAAGTAAGAAAAATTGGTTCATTTTCCGCAATAAAAGTAAGCGGGGGCATCGATGTTTATTTATCGCAGGGAAATGAAGATGCAGTGGGTGTAAGCGCATCCGATCCGGAATACCGCGATAATATCAGGACAGAAGTAAAGAACGGCGTATTGAATATTTATTATGATAACAATTCCATTAGGTTGCGCGGCAATAAAAGATTGCGTGCCTATATTTCCTTTAAAAATATTGAAGGCATTGAAGGTTCAGGCGCCTGCAATTTTATCATTACAGGTACTTTAACGGGAGCCAGCGTAAAGGTAAAGTTGAGCGGGGCTTGCGAAATGAAAGGGATTGTAAATATTTCGGATGTTCAATTTGATCTTTCTGGCGCTTCTACAATTTCTGTAAGTGGAAAAATTGCGAATTTAAAACTGGAGGCAAGTGGCGCCAGTGATCTAAAGAATTATGAATTAACGGTTGGCAATCTCATTGCCCAGCTTTCAGGGGCAAGCGATGCAAAGCTGACCGTGAATAAATCGATTTCAGCAACCGCAAGTGGTGCAAGCAATCTATATTTTAAAGGCAATCCGGAAGTCAGAAAAATTAGTTCCAATGGGGCCAGCAATATATCATCAAAAGAATAAAAAATTTTAATTGCCATTATTTACCCAAAGCAAAAAATTAATAAGGGACTGATGTTTATTCAATGGTGTTTGGATATTGACAGAAGATGGAGTGACATTCTTAATTCGTAACGTCTCAATCAAATTATTGATTTGCGAAGAATCTTCCTTAACAGATTCATCCTGTTCTTTTTCTACTTCCAGCCAAAACTGAAGCTTCGGTTTTTTTCTTGATTTCGCAATCTTGTTTGTTATAGCAGAAAAATCTGTAAGCCTGCCTGGATTCGAAAAATCCTGTAAAATTCCAACTTTGTCAAATTTTTGCCAATTGTCCCACGCAATATCAAATGCTGAAATGCCCCCATCGCCCACGCCTGCAATAGTTATTGATTTAAAACTTCTGACTGCTGCTTTTTTCTTGATATAAGGCAGCAATTCATTTACTATAAAATCTGAATATTTTGAAGCGAGCGACCCATTATTTTGTCCATCCGTTATGCCGGCAACACCAAATTGCTGCTTTGCATCAAATGCCTTGATGGCTACTATTAATAACGCTTTGATATCTTTTTTCCGGTAAAGGCTGTCTGTAATTTTCATGGTGCCGTCCTGGTCAAAACCATTATTAAGTAACAACAAATTAAAATCGCTTTTATTGGATGGAGGCGGCGTACTGATGATAGTTAACGTAATGTGCTTTTGCAGATGTCGCGAATATATCTTCTCACTTCTTTCCTTTATTTTAGAATGGCAGGATGTAAATATTACCACAACCAACACTATTAAGAAGTTCATACTACGGTTCATAGATAAAAATTTATGATTTGCTAAAGTATTAAAATTTGGTTGCAAGTACTTAAGCCCTTACATTTGCAATCCTAAATCGCGAAGTAGAGCAGCGGTAGCTCGTCGGGCTCATAACCCGAAGGTCGGAGGTTCGAACCCTCCCTTCGCAACAAAAGCCCTGGAAAAAATTCCGGGGCTTTTTATTTCTATGTTTACTGTTTACGTATTGTTTTCAAAAAAGTTTAATAAAATCTATATCGGAATGACTTCCAACATGGAGCAACGATTCTTTTCTCATAATGAATTGTCAACAAAAGGCTGGACAAAAAATTTTAGACCCTGGATTATTGTTCATCAGGAACTTTTTGATTCGAAAGCTCTTGCACTCTTAAGAGAAAAGCAATTAAAATCAGCGCAGCAAGAGATTTTATCCGGGAAAAAATTATTCGCAAATAAACGAAGGGCTCATATCCGCCGGCTGGCGGACGGAGGTTCGAACCCTCCCTTCGCAACAAAAGCCCTGGAATTTTTTGCGGGGGCTTTTTATTTATAAATCTTTTTGTGAAATTATTACCGTT
The DNA here is from genome assembly GCF_003721595.1 of Hanamia caeni. Classification (GTDB taxonomy): domain Bacteria; phylum Bacteroidota; class Bacteroidia; order Chitinophagales; family Chitinophagaceae; genus Ginsengibacter; species Ginsengibacter caeni. Next base: position 2,545 of record NZ_RJJR01000006.1, on the reverse strand, counting down.
CACAAAAAAGAGGCTATCCTTTTGAGACAGCCTCACTAATCCCTATTACTAAAAAAATTGGGCGGAGTAATTTTATAAGCCAACCAGAGGATTTCAAAAGGCAATTTTCTAATTCTTCGTTATGAGTGCCAGGCCATTGAACTTTTCAAGTTCATTTCCTTCAATGAAAACTGAGTCGCCCTCATGATGAAGATTTATCTCTATCATTTCATCTATTACATCATCAATATCCGCATTTTCTGATTGATCCGGTGGCAGCAGCTCAATGTGGTTATTTTGCAACCTGGCTGGTTGAAAATAACCTTGTTTCACAAACAACGTCTTGCCGCGGCCATTATTTACAGCCTTCCAGATTTCAGTAAAGTCCGTCAATACATTTCGCGAGTTCACTGCTTTTTTAAGTTCCTGTAACCGTTCATTGTTTCTATCTTTTACCCATTTCTGCATTACCGGCCATGCAGCTTCAACGATACTGTGCGGTTTTTCATTCATACGGTTTCCAAAAAGTTTCGCAACAATCCTTTCCTTCTTATCAGTAACTTTTAAAAAGTCAGAATAATTTGATTCATCTGTAATAATGATTACGGGCATTAAATTTTGCTTCTGAATCTCATTTAATTGTTTGCCAACCTGGTTAAAAAATTCTTTGGCGAGGTTTGTCCTGCGGTTCCCAAAAGAAGCCTCCAGGCGCTTTAGTTCATTGATATCGGGGTTCAGCAAAGGGAATCCTGTATTTACTTCCTCAACCACTTTATCATTAAAGGCTTCAATTAATCTTGCTTTATCGCGGCTAAGTAATAAAACATAGTAGCCCGTTTGGCGATGCCCTGCGCGAACCAAATCTCTTGTAGCAAATGTTTTATCTATAATTATTCTATTTTCCACATTCAGCGGTAGCCGAACATACTTTGCCAGGTTTTCATTGACAAAAAGCGCAAGGCCTTCTTTGTTATGGCGATGATTGATACTTTCAGCAAGCTGATTTAATTTCTGTATCATCCGTTCTACAAATTCTGAAGAAAATCTTTCTTTTAAACGCTGTTCCGCTTCTTTTATAAGATTTTTTAGCACGATGGGATCTTTTTCATTTTCCGGCAGCGTACGATGTGTTTGAAGTAGGATTGTAATGCAACAATCAGACTTCACGTTTTTTAATTCTTCTAAAGTTGTATTCATAAATTATGCTTTGTCATTAAGTTAAGCCTTAAATGCCAGATAACCTTATGAATTGAGCGGAAGAAATTTTATTAACTTATAATTTTAAATTCAGCTTATCGTATGTGAATCAGTAAACGAAACTTTAATCGATTTTTTTATTCTGCCAAAAAAGCAAACTATATCGAAGTATTTCTTAAAAATTTTAAAGTAAAGGAAGAAGATATTAATTAAGAAAAGTTTAAACTGTTACATTTAAAATTTTAAAGTAGCCGGCAAATATTTTTTAATAAGATCTTCGTAATACGGCCTCAGCTTATTGATATCAGGCGGTTCCGGGCACTTTGAATAAAGATCATAAGGGTTAAACAGCTTTACCCATTTCAGCATTTCCTTGTCGTGGTCGTCCAGCAGATAATCATATTCACCTTCGCGGTGCCAGGCGTAAAAAGAATGATAGCGAAGCATGTATAATCCTTCTTCAGGAATATAATCCTTCATCATCTGGTAAATGTATTCATCATGCCCCCAGGAAATATGCACATTTTTTAGCCCGCAGTTCTTTTCATAAACGCCATATTTTGTATTGTAAGCCGGGTTGTTATAGTCAGGATTATTTTGAAAAAATTCAGGATAAACTATTTTATCCGAATAGGCGCATCCAACAGGGAAAGTATCTCCTACCACAGCCCATTGCGGCTCCCCAAAAAGGCAAAGCACCTTTCCCATGTCGTGCATGAGGCCGGTCAATACCATCCAATCGGGATGACCATCCTGGCGAATGGCCTCTGATGTTTGAAGAAGATGCTGAAACTGATCCAAATCGGTATCCGGATCCGAATCGTCTACTAACTGATTGAGAAAATTAAAAGCGTCCCAAACAGGCATTTCTTTTTTATTGAACTGAAGGAAATTATTTTTCTTTTCTTTTACAAAATCATAGGTCTGATACGTGTGGTTCAGCCGGTAAAATTCTTTCACGGTATCTCTGCCGGGTGTTTCATAATTTCTGTATTCTTCTTTTGACTTGGCCTTTACCTCAGGCTCCGGATATCTTTCAAGCACATCGTCTTCCCATTCGTCAAGGCTATTCAGTGGATTTGTTTCAACAGAAGAAAAATTATTTTGATTTTGCATAACTATGGTATTTTAAAGTAATTATAAGGCAATTTCCACATTTTTGTTATATGTTTCGATTTTAATTACGAAACCGGTTTCGGGAAATTATAACTCTGAATATCCTGACTCTTAACAGACCTTCAGAAAAACTCTAAACTTTTTTTTAAACCGCCGTTCCTAGTAAGTAAACCCAGGCATCGCAGCCTGAGATTCTGTTAGAACGGTACGTAACAGTCTCCCGTTATACCGCTCCGATTTTCCAACCGTTGGT
>NZ_RJJR01000005.1 GCF_003721595.1 Hanamia caeni | reverse complement strand
CAGTAAACATTCGTGGTCCTGCACTCCCGAGCAGGCTTCCTCCTAAATAAACGAAAGTGAAAATTAGTAGAAAACGAAGTGAAAAAAGCAAATTTTTCCAGTTGATTAAAGTTGGTATAAGGCAAAATACGACAAAGACGAGTAAAGTTCCGTTCACCGGAAATCGGAGGAGTGTACTTGGCTTTTGAAGAACAAAAGAAGCGGGATAGTTAAATAACATTCTCCCTGCGTTGCTGAAACAATTTTCGAGAAATTTTAAGGGATGCGATTTTATATTTTCAAGTGCAATTTTTTTTAGAAGTTCATCTTGAACCGTTCCATTAGAAAGATTTCCCTGCATTTCCCCATTTATTATATTGGCTTTTTTTACTTCAGGGTTTTTTAGTAATTTTTCAAAATCTTTTTTGTGGTGTAGTTCAATTATTTTTTCACTACCTGGTATTCGGTCCGGACTCGACGCAAAAGGGAAACTGTAATAACTTCCGTACTCATCTTCGTATGGAGTAGTCATCCAATATAAATTATTTCCGCCAAATGAACTCCAGTAAAACATCTTTCCGGTTAAATTATATGTGTAAATCAGATATGGCGCTGTTGTTAAAAAGCTGATTATTAAAATAATTGAGGTTTTTTTGAAATTTAATTTGTTTTTACTTATAAACCATATAATCAGGGATACGATAAGCATGAAGCTTAGAACATATCCGAAGATCGGTTTAGTTAAAGCAAGATACCCGAATAGGATACCTGCGGAAATTAAATAAGTTCTTGCTTTTTTGACATTATCAGCTTTAAATGCTGTTAAAACGCTCAAGATAAATGGAGGAATCAATGTGGAAGCAAAAACTTCCGGTAATGCATGTTGTATTTGCTCAAAAGTATATGGATATAGTGCCCAGATTATAGAAAATATAAATGCAAACCTTATTGGGACAATTTGTCTCGATGCTTTGTATAAATAAACAACAGAAAGGTAATAAAATACGCCATTCAATAGTTTTACATAGATAATAGTGAGGTTTAACGCAACGAAAGGAGTCAAAATCAGGGGATAACCGGGGCCATTTCCCAAGTCAATATATGGGTAGGGTGGCGAATAATAACCGTTGATTAAATTGTGCGCATATGCTAAGTATCTCGGTTCGTCCCCAAAACTTTCCGGAGTTGAGTAGATTACAATATAAATAATGTAAAGAAAAAGGAATGGTGCAAACTGAAGAAACGGATTTTTCTGTTTTTTGATTTTTTCTATGATTTTCATCAGATTTCGAATGAGTAAAGGAATTTTAAAATGGAGAAAAATATTTAATTTTTCTTTTTAAAAGAAGTTCCTAAATGAAATAATTCTTCAAAATACCTTTTACTTTGAAGCGATAAAAAACCTAAGCTCAAAAATTGGATGGCTGCTAAAAAAGTTATTCCGCCAACAATAAACGATTGTGGGTTTTTTCTGAATTGTCTTGCGAGACTTTCTGAAAAAGTAGGAATAAGTCCCGTTGAAGTAGAAACGTACGATAATGTATCAAACAGTAACCAAATAAGTTCATATAGTGAAAGCAACATTAAGACTGTGCCAACTGCGAGAAAAAATATATAAGGCCTGAAAATAAAGCTTGACATAATGCCTGAGAAGAAGCCTCTTAGCAATTTTATACTCGATTTTCTTTTATCCGCAAATTTATTTTGTTCGGTCCAGTCCAGATGTGCCGGAATTTCAACAATTCTGGCTCTTAATATCATGGCTTTATAAAGTATTTCCGGGTTTACTTCGTAATCTTTCGTTTTTAAATTGACAGTTTGAATAAATTCTTTTTTATACGCCCGTACCATCCCGGTATAAGTATGGTACTTATCCTGGGCGGCAATGCGCATGAATCTATTTACCCACCGGCTCATTATTCTTCTTGTAAATGGAACAGCAGTTACCTTTCCTCCCTTCATATAAGGAGAAGCAATTACAATATCAGAGGACGTTTCTATTAATTTATCAACCATTGTCTCAATATGATCAATGGAGTAACTTAAATCAATATCCAAAACCACGATTATATCTCCTTTAGAATTCTTAAAGCCCGTTTTTAAAGCATTCCCGAGATTTAGATTAGTTGGATGATGAATAACCCGGATATTAGAATTGTTTTTTTCAAATTCATTTGCAATATCTCCTGTTTTATCTTTACTTCCGTCGTTTATTAAAAGAATTTCCCATTTATATTTTCCAATTTTATTCTCCAGGTATTTAATTATTCTTTTTAAATTAGTGCCTAGAATAGCTTCTTCATTATAACATGGCAAAATTACACTTATGAATGGTTTAACCTCCTCCGCCATTATTCTAATTTTTTTTGAGTTTATAGTGGGTGTAAACAGGAAAAAATTTACCTATTATTGGTAACATATATCCCTTTTTTTCTATGACAAAATTTTGCTCAAGAAGATTGGAAACCTTTTGTCTTGAATTCCCAGATTCCTCTTTTGGAGGTTTTCTGGTATAAAACTTAAGTATGAAATCAAGTATTCTACTTTCCATTGGGCATATAGTAATAAAGAACCCGTCTTTTTTTAATATCCGTTTTATTTCATTTATTGCTTTTTGGATATCTGGCACGAATTCTAAAACACTTACTGCAACTATTAAGTCAAATTTTTCATCCGGAAAATTTGTATTGTCAATACTTTGAGAACTTAAATTACAACTCTTTACTCCATATGCCTGGCATAAAGCATAAATATTATCCATATTATTGTGGACATCACAACCATACAGATGCTCACAATGCTTAGACAATTCAGGTAAAAATATTCCGCTACCGATCCCTGCCTCTAATAACGTGTTATATTTCTTTTTATCCAAAAGTTCAATTATTTTCTTAAACCGATATAGCTGAACATATTTTACCGGGAATTTATAATTCCATTCATGATAATCAACTTCGCCAGTCTTTTTTAATAAGCTTTTGTCAGGAAGCAGCAATTTCATATTATAAGCGTTATTCCCAAGTAAAAAATTTAACTTCAAACTAATCTACATATTGTTTTTATTTCTAAATCTCGTTAAAATATATTCGCAATACTTAAAAAATTATTTCATTCAAATGGTATGGGATTATTCTTAAGCTGATTAAAATCTAAGCCATCTAAAAGTTGGTTCCAATTTTTATCATAATCCTCTGAGATAAAACGATAGCTATAATTTTCACCTTTAGCCTTTATACCTGTAAATTCCTGGAAAAAATTCAGAAAATCCCCAAGGCTTCTATGTGCCTTAATAACCGCATTTTGTGAAATATCATCTGCCAGGATTAAAAAAGGAACTGTATATTCTTCCTTACTTTCTTGCCTGTGTGTAAAAATCTTATTTTCGTAATCGAAGGTTAAACCATGATCTGAAAAATATACAATCTTAAAAGTTTTTCCACTGTTTTTTGCGATTTTATATACTTTATAAATCAGATTCTTGGTGTTTTCAATGGATTTTACATAACACGATACTTCGTCTGATATTAAAAATTTATCATACTGCCCATCTGTTACCTTGCAGGCGGAAGGATGAGATCCGATTGTGTGAATAAAATAAATATTGTGTTTACTTCTTGTTTGGGATAATCTTCGTTGCAAAATTTTTAATAACTCATCATCGCTTTCCCGATAATCAAAATACTGTTTCTTATTTAGAAACTCTGAATAATCGGTGCATTTAGCAATCGCACTTATATAATTATCATCATCACCTACAAACCCTTGGTTCGAAAACCACTCGGTATGGACACCACTTTTTTTAGCTAAGTTTACAATATTGTCCGGGAAATAAGATTCATCAGGCTCATCTCTTTTTGTAAGAACGAAAGCACTCCGCAACGATGGGATAGTAACAAAACCACGAGAAATGACATTCTCAAAATCAATACGATAAACAGAATCCAATGGGTCATACTTGAATAGTGCCCTATTAGAAAAAACATCTTTCCGAACACTTTCTCCTATAATGAAAAAATAGAGCTGTTTATCAACATTTGCGCTTTCAATCTGCCAATCATTTTTTTTGTTCATTAATTGCGCCTGATATTTCATTCCTTTTAATGTAAACAAATAAAACTTGGTGATATTCCCTAACAACTTAGTGGGAATTGTATTAAATGCCCCGTCAAAAGCTTTATTATAAATCCTATCCTTAAAATAACGGTTTGAAAAATATAAACCGGCAACGATAAAGATTAAAATCCATGAAGTTTTTAATTTTAGAAAGCGAAAGTTTAGAAAACAAAGAAATAAAGGAAATAAAAACAGCAAGACCGACTTTACGTATAGATTAAAAGGAATAACAGACAAATAAGAAGTTACCTCTGCATAATTAGTAGACATTAACGCCTCTACATTAGAGGATGAAACCGGGCCAAAAAGATTATTTACCGGGTAATAAATAGCAGCAAGCAGGCCAAGAGAGATCATGAATAGGCGAAAAAAAATCCTGTTTATTTTGAACAGACATAAAGCGACCGTAAAAGTTGTAAGCCATATTATAATTTTATAAGTGACATATTCTTCCGGGAATAAAAGAAAAGCATAAAATAAAATTAAAACTAACAATAGAATATTGGCTACATATCCTTTATTTAAAACGAGTTTAATATTGTCTGGGGTCATTTTAATTTTTAAGCAATTTCAACGGTTAAGCTCTTTTAAATTTGAATATATGATTTACCTCCATATCACTTAGGTGTTCATCCATGTTCACTACGTCATAATGTTTTTGCAATAATCCAATCACTTTTTTGAACACTTTTACTTTTTTATCACTGCTCACATTCATTCCAGGGAAAAAAGCAAGTTGCGAGATTTGGTCGCCACCAATTAAATCCAGAGGGTGAAGCAAAAAGCTAATTGGCGTTTTGGTTATTTTACACATTGTAATGGCAGTGTTCAGGTAAAGATTCATTAAAGGTATTGAAATGTTTCCGAGATAAATTAAATAGCTTAAATGAAAGGGCAATTTAAACACCGGCATCGTGGTTACCGGAATTTCTATGATTGATTTCCCGTCACCCAAATCCCATTTATATGGCTTTAATTTTCTGAATCCTTCGCTGAATTTTCCAAAAAGTTCTTTGCGTGCTTTTTTTTCTTCTTTTGAAAGATCTGATTTTTTAAAATAATACATTCTTGCAAGCGGTCCTAAATAAGTGGGCAATGTAGAAGCATCAAATTTATAACCTCTGCTTTGTAATACTTTCAATAAGTCTTTACTCCAGCTAAATCCCGGCCCCCTAAAGCCCGTGGGTCTATGGCCGGTTACATTAAAAATAGCCTCTTCAGCTTCGCGTATTTCTTTCTCTATTTTCTCATAACTATAGGTTTGCAGCCATGATTCGTGATGATACGAATGATTACCGATATCGTGACCCCGCTCGGTAATCATCCGCAAATACTTTCTGTTGTCTTCGCTCTCAGTATCTTTTCCCACAATAAAAAAAGTGATCTTCAGATTCAGTTCATCCAGCACATTCAATACATGCGGAACGAAAATATCAAAATAGGAAGGATATTTATCCCAGCCTTCGTCTCCATGAATTTTCATGTACGACCATTGATTATCCAAATCCAGCGAAATACTCGCCAATGGCTTTTTCTTACTCATTGCTTAAAATTTCCTTCAGTTTAGTTTCAGCTACCTGTATTGTTTCATTTACATTTAGTGTTCCATTTATAATCTGAGCCGAATTAATAATATAATAATTTGAAATGGATGTTACTATCCCCGGAACATTTTTCGAATAATTAAGCGTGGGTAAAGCGAAAACAATTCTTGCTTTCGACACACCCCAGAAATGTAAATCTTTTTCTGAAATATTGGGATACATTTTATACAACGAGCCCAAAAAAATTTCTTTCAATTCGTTATCATTTTTTGCAAACAGCTCATCATCGGGATTTACATATTTTGGAAGATAAACCAGGTGATTTCCTTTCGTTTCTTTCTTATCTATCAAGGCTGTCATTTCTATAACGCCGGTAAATGGTGGCCATGAATCAGTAATGTTGGTAACATAATAAGGCGAAATTTCTTTCGTAAGCAATACGGATGGACATATTACTCCCAAATACTTTATTGATTCGTGCTGCCGCTTTTCGCTGTCTGAAAGTTGCGGAGCAATCCTGACAGATTCTTTTGAAGAGAGCGTGGAGATAACATTATCAAATTGATAGGTGTTGCCATCCGAAATTGCCAAAATAAAATTTCCGCTTATTTCTTTGTTTACTGTTTCTATTTTTGAATCATACTTAAATTCAACGCCTATATTTTTAAGATGTTTCGCAAATTCATTGTTGATTCTTTCATAGCCGCCGCTCACATAGCCAAACATTTCCTTTTTTAAACCGCTTTTTCGTGCGGCATACATTCTTTGGATTGTAGCCCAAATAAATGCTGCAGACGTATTTTTATAATTCTCTCCCAGCTTCGCTTTCAACAATGGCAACCAGATTTTCTCAAACACTCTTTTTCCTGACCATTTGGTAAGCCAGTCTGCAACAAGAATGTTTTCAAGTTTATGCCAGTTTTTTATTTTAGAGGCAGCAAAAATGGTAAGTCCTAATCTAAATTTATCAATAAGATTGATTGGCGGAAATTTAAAGAACTCCACAAGGTTCGACATGGAATACAATTTCCCATCAGAGTAAAATCCGGTTTTTGTTTCTACCCAGTTGCATTCATTTTCCAGCCCAATCTCCTTTAATATTCTTCTCGTATTCAAATCAGACATCAGGATTACGTGGTAATATTTATCCCATACAACGCCATCCATTGCCCATGAACTGGTAAGGCCGCCTGCTTTATCTGATGCCTCAAAAATCGTAACCTTATCTCCCTGCTGTGCAAGCCTTAAAGCCAGTGTCATTCCCATCATCCCGGCGCCAATAATTCCCCATGTCTTTTTCTCACTCATGCGTTTAAATATCATTTATTATCTGAATCATCTTTTCTGTCACGTTTTTGCCGAAAACGTCCTTTTGTGATTTAGGTTCACGGAAAGAATCAATCTTCGAAGCAATATCCCTTTCTGAAGGATTGACAAGAAGATTCCATTTTTGTTCAACTGTTTCTACCCATTCGGTTTCTGTGCGAAGTGTGATACATGGCTTTTTTAAAATGTAAGCTTCTTTTTGAATGCCGCCTGAATCAGTAATAATTTTACTGGCTGAATTTTCCAACACGATAAAATCCACATAGCCTTTTGGATTAGTAAGTAAAATATTTTCAGGCACTGAATAAGTTTGTGCTAACATTTTCCGGGTTCTTGGATGAACGGGAAAAATAACTTTTTCATCTAATTTTCCCATTTCATTTAATAAATGTTCCAGCACTTTCGGATCATCTACATTATAATTTCTATGTAAAGTAAGCAGGTTAAATTTTTTATCTTCGAGCTTGAGCTCATCAATAATGGATGATTTTTTAAGGGCAATTTTCAGGTTATTTTTCATGGTATCTACCATGATATCACCAGTAAACGAAGTTTTTTCGCCTAATCCTTCTTTGCATAAAATATCTACTGCGGTCTGTGTAGGTGCGAACAGATATTGAGAAACATGATCCGTAACAATCCTGTTTATTTCTTCGGGCATGCTGCGGTTATAACTTCGCAAGCCGGCTTCGATGTGAACAATCGGAATATTCAATTTGGCGGCAATCGTAGCACCGGCAAAAGTGGAGTTAGTATCTCCAAAAACAATTACAAGGTTTGGTTTAAATTTAAGCATCGCCGATTCCAGCATCAGCATCATTTGGGTGATTTGCGCCGTTGGTCCAGTACCATTAATTTCTAAATGAATATCGGGCTCCCTGATTTCCAAATCAATGAATATCTTTTCGGACATCGCATAATCATAGTGCTGGCCGGTATGCACAATTATTTCTTCGTGAAAACCAGCCAACGCTGATGACAACGGCGCCAGTTTAATAAACTGAGGCCTTGCGCCAACTATTGAAAAGATTTTCAAACCAATTGCATTTTAGCATTTGCAAATCCTTTTTTTGTAAGAATGCTTGAAAAATTATTGTAAACGGGAACAGATTCGATTGCTTCTGCGTCTGCAATTTCGCAACCGGTAGAGCAGGTTTTTGCTAATCGCTGAACATCTTCAAACTTCACTTTGTTGTATTCGTCAAAAGCATAATTTTCATTATAAAAATTAATTAACCCCTGGAGTTCGTGGCCTACACCTTTTTCCATCGCGCGGAAACTTTCATATACAAATTGCTCAAATTCTTCTGAAGGCTCTTCTGTTCCTTTTCCAATGCCAGCATACTTTCCAGGGTTATTTTCAAATTGTTTTCTGTTGAAAATATTAGCAGCATCCATAATTCCCTTGATATTTTCCTGCGAATTAATCAGGTCAAAATGATCAATATATTCCTTGTGTGCTGAACAGATAAATACATAATCCGCAAATTCCAAAGCCTGCTTTAAATCATGCGTTAAATGATCCTGCTGCTTAAATCTCAGAAGATTTTGATCATCATTTTTTACATAAGGATCGTGCATGACGTAATCAACATTATTTTCCCTTAAATAATTTGCCAAAACGAGCGTAGGAGAATTGCGCGTGTCTTCAGAGTTGAAGCGATACGCCACGCCGAGAAGCGCAATTTTTTTATTGCGCAAATTTCCAAATGCTTTTTCAGCCTGTTTGAAAGTATGAACCGGCGAAGCATCATTTATTAACCTTGATTCAAGAATCAGGCTTTTAGAACTGTCATTTCCTTTTTGATTATTTCTCCACCAAAGAAGAATTCCATCTTTTGGCAAACAATGTCCGCCAACGCCCAACATGGGAATCAATAAACCGCCGCTGGGAACTGCGTTTGGATCAGAAGAAGCTTTATCAGATTGAGAAAGCATTGCGTTTACTTTGTCCCTTACTTTATAAAAATCAATATTGTTTTCATCACAGTATCTTACGATTTCTGTTGAGAATGCGATTCTAACATCACGATAGGCATTTTCAAGTGTTTTTACAATTTCTGCAGTAAGGCTATTTGTTTGATAAACTTCAGCATTGATAACAATATGATTATACAATTTTGCGATCAGTTTTGGAGTTTCCGGATGCAGGCCACCAGCCAATTTATCAGCATCACGAATTCTTTCTACCAAACGCCCGGGCATCACACGATTCGGGCTGTTTCCTAACAAAATATCTTTTCCTTCTTCCAAACCATATTTTTTAAAATGTTCGCGGAACAAAGTGTCCATTGTAGTTGGAGCAAGGGTTGACTCAAAAATTACCAGTGGGATTTTATCAGCCGGTTTTTTTTGCAAAGCCTCCGCTAACTTTTCCAGTCCGCCAAACATAGGGCCATAATCCGGCTCAAACCCTTCTTCATTTTTATCCGTTTGAATAGAAACCAATATTACATCAGCGTCTGAAAGCACCGAAAAGTCTGAGCTGGCCGATAAGTTGCCTGCTTCAACTGCGTCGCGGGTTATGTTTTCGAGTTCCGGCTCAATACCGCCAATAACAGATTTGCCACTGTTAATTGCGTCTACCTTCCAACCGGAATTCACTGAATTTCTCTGGACTATGATAACTTTTGCCGGTACGTTAGTCCCGATTTTAATTTTGGCTTTAGCGAGCAAAGCAGCCATGGGCATTCCTACAATACCAGGCCCAATAACGCCGATTTTTGAGATTTTCCAGTTATCTACACTGAGTGGTAATTTTTCGTTCACGATTTTAAAATTTAAATTGATTTGACTTTCGTTAGAAAATTTTTTAGAATCCAAGTATACTATCTGAAATGAAATTCAGTTTACAGTAAACAAATAAATAATGGCAGATTTTATTTTTTCGTTATTATAAATTTATCCTATTTGTCAATAAATTGATTGTGCCACAATTCCAATGACAACAATCCCCACAATCCACGGCTAAAGGGTTGTTCTTCTAATATTAGTTTTTCTATGTAATCAGTATTAATCATGTTTCTTTCTTTGGCTTTTTTTGAAAGCAAAGTATCCATGATAAAATCTTTTGCCTTATTCTTCGACCAAATATGTAGTGGGACAGGAAAGCCCATTTTATCTTTTCTGTTCATAATCTCTGGCGGCATAATATCTTTTATTGTTTTTTTCAAAAGATATTTCATTTCTCCACCCTTAAATTTCATGCCTGCCGGCATTCTGGAAATCAGGTCTACTATCCTCCTGTCAAGCAAAGGCACTCTTGATTCAATCGAAACAGACATGCTCACTCTATCTTCTACCTGCAATAATCCGGGAAGACTTCCTAACATATCAAAGTGAGTCATTTTATTAAAATAGCTCTTGGTATCCGGGTTATTAAAATTGTCTGAAAATTTTCTGAAAATTGCTTCGTGCCTGCAATCATTTAAGAAATCCGGCTCAAAAAACTGAGCAATTGAGCCCATCCTGTCAACCAGATGAAAATATCTTCTATCCATATCATCAAATGCGCCCTCTTTTAAAAAACTTTTCATCATGGGCACATATTGCTTCAGCGACGGAAGATTGGGAAGCATAGATTCCAAAGAAACTATATGCTCATCCTCTTCGTTGGTTTCATAAATGGAACCTTTTAAGGCCTGTTCAAGATAAGCAACTAAATATCTTGTATAGCCGCCAAAAATTTCATCACCACCCTGTCCGCCTAAAATTACCTTTACATGTTTGGATGCCAGTCTTGACACGATATATTGAGGAAAAAGTCCAGGGCCGGCAACTGGTTCGTCCAGGTGATAAATTAGTTTTGGAAGCAAATCAATAAATTCCTGTTCGGTTGGGAAAACTTCAAATAGCTCTGCATTCGCTTTTTTAGCTGCTAAATGCGCATATTGAAGTTCGTTAAATTCAGGCCCTTCTTTGAAAGCGCCGCTAAAAGATTTAATTTGAGTGTCTAAAAATTTTGAAGCCATTACAGTAACAAAGGAAGAGTCAATTCCGCCGCTTAAATATGTGCCGATTGGAACATCGCTTCTTAATTGTTGGTAAATGGTCTTTTTTAATATTTTATCAAGTTCTACAATAAAATATTCTTCCGTATGGTATTGATCTATATTGAAGTTGGGTTCCCAATACTTTTCTTCCTTGATATCCCAGTTTTTCAAGTCAATAGACATGTAACTGCCGGGAAGAATTTTATAAATGTTTTTAAACATGGTACCGGATCCGATAATAAACTGGAAGGTGAGGTATTCATATAAATTATCAGGCTCACTTTCTGCATCAATTGATGGATGGGCCAGTAACGCTTTGATTTCGCTTGCAAAAGCGATTATATTTTCATTCTGATACCAATACAAAGGCTTGATTCCAAAATGGTCTCTTGCAATAAAAATCTGATTTTCATTTCTATCATAAATTATAAAAGCAAACATGCCATTGAGAAAATTGACAGAATTATTTCCGTATTCGACATACATATGTAGGATAACTTCGGTATCTGAAGAAGTTTCAAATACATGTCCTTTCTTTTTTAAATCTTCTTTAAGTTCAATGTAGTTATAAATTTCTCCATTATATACAATGGTACAGCCTTTGAAGGACATAGGTTGCTGACCGCAGGCAATATCAATTATCGACAATCTTTTATGAAAAAAACTTACCGGCCCATCAATCATCACACCATCTTCATCTGGCCCACGATGATGAATGGTGTCCGCCATGTTTTTTAAAATGTTATAATCTCCCGGAAGGCCGGATTTATTAATTAGTCCTACAATACCACACATATTTTTTGTTTCTGACTTTCTTTTTTATTGAAAATTAAAGCTGCCCAAAAAATCAACGCAATTAGTGGCTTTTTATTTTTTGATTTAAAAAGAAAGATTTTGCAAATACCTTGATTATCATTCTTTAATGATTTTTATTTTCTGGTTAGTTTCGATTTTTGGAAGGATTGGATTCTCTATAAACATCCTATAAACCAATTGCGTTGAAAGGATGCCAGCAATAGCCATTTGGTCAACTTCTGAAATGTTTTTCTGCAAACGTATTTTATTGATCAGCGTATTTACTTTTAGCGATTGAAACAAACCATAAGCATCCAGGCATTTTGAAGACAGAATATCGCAAATGTAAGATGGTGGATTGGAATTGAAAAACGAAGATGCGATGGGAGCGCGATAAGGTTGTTTTGATCTTTTAGTAATTGAAGAAGGAATTTTGCCGCTGCTTATTTTTTTCAGTAAAAATTTCTCATTCAAACAGTTTAGTTTGAATTGATCGGGAAGTTTATTACAAAACTCAATTACCCGATAATCGAGAAAGGGATATCTTCCTTCTACCGAATTAGCCATAGCCATTCTATCTCCCTGGGAGGATAAAAGATATCCGGACATAAAAATGGTGGCTTCGATATATTGTGATTTGGAGAGATTGCTCCATTCTTCAAAGTTTTCAGGAAGTTCTTTGTCTATGCCATCAATCGGCACATACCTTTCTAATTTTTGATTGACATGATCTGAAAAGAAGCTTTTTATGCGGGAAGTATTGTTCCACCTTAACAAATGTGAATAGAACGGATTATCAGTTTCTGTAAGTTTATAACCAAAAAACATTTTAGAAGCAATCGTATTGGCATCTTTCATCATTGGTAAATACGGATACAGCCGGGATAATAATTTTGGCCTTATTGTAGAGTTTGGTTCTTTAGCCCAAAATCGCCTTATTTTTGCTTCCTTAAAAATATTGTAACCTCCCAAAAATTCGTCAGCTCCTTCACCTGTTATTACTACTTTAATATTCCTTTCCCGAACTTTTTTTGATAACATCATCATCGGGGTAGGAGCGGTTCTCAGAATAGGAAATTCTGTGTGCCAAACTGTATTTTCAAATTGTTCGGCTATTTCTTCAGAAGTACATTCAAAAGCGGTATGATTGGTATTTAAATATTTTGATGCTTCCCGTTGATAAATCGTCTCGTCAAATACTTTGTCTTTAAATCCGATTGAAAAGGTATTTAAAATTCCTGGGTTAATTTCCTTAATTAAAGAAGTGGTAAAGGTAGAATCCAACCCACCGCTTAGATATGCTGCCACTGGAACATCCGCTTTCAACCTTATCTTTACTGCATCTTTCAATAAATACCCCAGTTCCTCTGCCGCATCATTTAAACTTCCTGAATAGAATGCTCCTCTTTTCGGAAAATCAAGGCTCCAGTATTTTTTAATTTGAATATCCGAACCCTTTACGGTCATTTGATGTCCTGGAGGTAATTCATAAATTTTTTCAAAAGGTGTACTTGGTGAAGTGGTAGTCCAAAAAGTAAAGATCTGCGCAAGGCTTTCAGCAGAGATTGATCTTTCAATATTATCGAGGGTAAATAATCCTTTGATCTCTGAACAAAATGCAAACGCTTCATCTTTGTGCCAATAATACAATGGACGAATTCCTACTCTGTCGCGCGCAAGAAAGAATTCTTTTTCTTTTTTATTCCAGATGCAAAATGCAAACTGGCCATTGAATTTATTGAGGCAATCAGAGCCATAAGTTGCATACATCTGCACTACCACTTCTGTGTCAGAATGTGTTTTGAAGCTAATTCCTTTTTCTTCCAGGCCCTTCCTTAACTCTTTGTAATTAAATACTTCGCCATTATAAACGATCCAATAATTTCCGGATTCATCACTCAAAGGTTGCTGCCCGCCTTCAACATCGACAATACTCAACCTGGCACTTCCCAAACCTACATTTTGTCCGACGTACATTCCGGTTTCATCAGGACCGCGATGCCGGATAACTGAAAGCATTTTGGTAATGTTCAATTCCATCGAAGGTTGCTTTGGTGAACGATAATTATATATGCCCGCTATTCCACACATTGACAGGAATTAATTTAATTTACTTTCTACAAATCTTGCTATTGCATCAATCGATTCAAAATTATCTTCAAGAAGTTCTGAATCTTGTGCTTTGAAGTGAAACGTTTCTTCAATAAAATTGATAAGCATTACAAATCCCATTGAATCAAAAATACCTTCCGTAAAAATGAGTGAATCATCTTTTACCTGGTCTGGCGAAGCATAGGTTGTTTCGATAACATATTCGCGGATTTTGTTTTTGATATCGGCTATTGTTTCCATTATTCTCTAAATTTTAATTTATTTGGACTGAACTGCTAAATAAAGAATTTATGATATCTAAGTGTCAATTTATTTTCTGCTATTTTTAAAATCTTTGTTCAGACTGATCTATTTGTGATAAAAATATATTCCTTTGCGTGATAAGTAATCCCTAAAGTGGAAACATTTCTAAAAAATCCATTATGACTTTTTTTTGGTGCCTGGTTATTTTAATAACTATATTATTAATTTATTATAGTGTTTCAAGTGGGCTGAAGATTTCCGTTTTATTTATTTCAAGTATAATTTTTATTTCAGTTTTGTCATTAAGCGTGGCGATTTTCGCTTTATTATTTACTCTTTTAAATTTTTACCTTGGTATTCTACTGGGAAAAAATCATAAAAGCAAAAGAATAAAAGAGCGGTTATTTTGGGTTTGTATTATATTGAATATTTGTATTTTGGCCTTTTTTAAATACGTAAATCCGTTTTTAGAAGGATTTAATTCTTCATTGTTTTCTGACGGAATTTATTCTAATGCCCCTTACAACTCCATCATGATTCCAATGGGGATTTCTTATTACACATTTCAGTCGCTTGGTTATCTTATCCGGATTGACCGGGGCAGTGAAAAAGCTGAACGTAGCTTTTCGTCATTTGCCACTTATCTTTTGTTTTTTCCAAAGTTTTTATCGGGGCCAGTGGAACGGTCAAATCTTTTTTTACCACAATTAAAAAAACCTATCGGTTTTCACAGATCTAACATTGAGCTTGGTTCAAGATTATTTTTATGGGGATTATTTAAAAAAGTGGCAATTGCTGATAATTTATATAGTGCTGTTTCCAATGTTTACAGAGATATTCACAGCTTCAATGGAACAAGCCTTCTCATTGTTTTAATTGTGCAATCCATTTATATCTATTGCGATTTTTCAGGTTATACAGATATGGCCTTAGGTATAGCAAAGTGCTTCGGGCTTAATCTTATGGATAATTTTAACCGCCCTTTCCTGGCCAGAAATGTATCAGAATTTTGGCGTAGATGGCATATTTCTCTTTCTTCCTGGTGCAATGATTTTATATACAACCCTTTCATTGTTAAATATAGAAGGTTTGGAAATAAAGCTGTAATTTTTGCGATTTTTCTGACTTTCTTCATTGTTGGAATATGGCATGGAGCAAATTTCACTTTTGTAATACTGGGCCTATTGCAGGGTGTAGCCATTGTTTATGAATTTCGCACAAAACGTTACAGGTTAAAAATTGCTTCCCGGTTTTCTAAAAGCACATCAAACACATTAAGCAGGATTATCGTATTTTTCTTTATGGCTTTTTCCATGGTTTTTTTCTTTTCCAACTCTGTTTCTGATGCTTTTTACCTGATTACTCATTTGTTTCAGGGAATTCATTTTGATAGGTCAGAATTTAGTTTCATTGAGAATAAACCGAAATTTTCATTAGCCATCTTTTTCTTTATCGTTATTTTGATTATTCAAATCTTCAATGAAAAAGGAAAAAATTTACAATCAAAATTTTTGAACCTGCCCATCTTCACTCGATGGGCAGGTTATATTATTTGTATTGCCCTTATTTTCCTCATGTATTCCGGAGTAGTGAACGTATTTTATTACATGAGATTCTAAGATTTTTTTTCAAAAAATGATTTAAGATTTTTCCTGGGCCATAATCACCCGTATATTATTATTTGCATCATTTATTGACTGAATCTGGCGATAATTTCCTGTTCTTTCACATATATCCATAATAAATGGACCCTGGCCTAATCCTACCTCAAATAGTAGCCATCCATTTGGTGACAGAAATTTGGGAGCTTCTGCCAAGAGTTTTTGAATTATTTTAGTTCCAAACATTCCACCATCAAAAGCCATAACCGGCTCATGACCGGAAATCTCCCAATTCATTTTTGCTACTTTTCCTGTGGATATGTAGGGTGGATTGCAAACAATAATATCTGCTTTTCTATAATGCTGTTCCTTTTCAAAAGCCGCGAATAAATCTCCCTGTTCCACTTGTACCCGGCCATGAAGATTTAAAAATGAAATATTATCTTTCGAATGTTCAACTGCCTCGTGTGAAAGATCGGTAGCGAAAACTACGGTTTTTGGATTGTGATAAGCAATAGCCAATCCCAGGTTTCCCGATCCTGCACAAATATCCATCACGCGAACCCATTTTTTTTCTTTTGCTAAACCGATAGAGACATCAAGTGCTTTTCTTCCCAAAATTTCTGTTTCCTTGCGAGGAATGAGCGCTCTTTTGTCAGCCAACATTTCTATCCCCATAAAACTTTGGCGCCCCGTTATGTATGCAAGAGGAATATTGTTCAACCTTTTTTCTACCAAATTATATAAAATATCGATTTGTTTTTTCGTTAATTCCGCCAGTGGAATTTTATTGGCTTCTTCAGCAGATCTTGGTGATCCTGAAGCTGTATGCCAGCAGGCTCTCAAAGTTGAATCACTGGTTTCCTCGGGTTTATCTTCGAGAAAATGCAGTTTTGTATCTAGTTCTTGTTTTATCTTGCTAAAAAGTATTTCAGTATCCATCTTCTTCCTGCTTCTCAATAATGAAAATAATTTTTACCAGTAAAAGTTCGTTTACTGATTAAACCGCATTAAGTAAAACCTTTTTGCCGTCAATGTCAATAACGGTTTTAGAATACGTATTTTTTTTATAGATTTTCCCTTCCTTTAAATATAGAATGTCAACACCTCTTCTTTTTTCTGGCTTGCCTGCAAATTTTTTTTCAAAAGATGGCCACTTTAACTCCCAGCTGAAAGTCATTTTTTGCTCCTCCTCATCGATAGAAATATCGTCCTTAGTGAATTTAAAATTGCCGTGATGAGCAAACCATATGGCCCATGATTCTTCCAGGTTTATTTTTCCTGAAATAATTCGCCCATTCCAGTTATCAAAAATAATTTCATCATGAATAAACTTCATTACACCATCCAAATTGTAATCGTTCCATGCTTTAAGCCATTCTTCAAAACGATTTGACATTTCAGTTCTTGACAAATTCATAGAAGGCTCATTTTTTTAAGCTCTTTTTTATCAATCTTACCATTAGTGCTTTTTGGCATTTCAGATAGAAATATGACCTTTTGTGGAATCATAAATGGTTCCAGGTGCATCATGCATTCTCTCTGAATTTCCTTTTCAGTTATTTCTGCCTTTTCATGCAGGGTTATATAAACAAGGATAGATTCACCCATGATCATATCCGGAATCCCTAACACAGCTACTTCTTTGATTCCCGTCATTTTATAGATAATATTTTCGATTTCTACCGGACTTACTTTTTCACCTCTTGTTTTAATGATATCATCATTTCTTCCCTGGAAATATAGGAAACCATCTTCATCCATTTTAAACCAATCATTGGAACATAATATTTTTTCACCCGGCAATTTTCCTTCCTTTAGCATTTCCTCGCTTAATTCTTTCTTATTGAGATATCCTAACATGACATGTGGACCACGAACGTGCAAAATTCCTGGCTCTCCGGCAGCGACTGGTTTTCCATCGGCAGACAACAAAGAAACTTCCGTTCCCGGAATTGCTTTGCCAACAGACCCCGGTTTTTCATCTATTAATTCTGGTTCGAGATAACAAACTCTCTTGCATTCTGTCAAACCATACATTTTAAAAATAAGGGCATTTGGAAATATTTTTTTCAAATCCGGAATAAATTCTGCAGGTAATAATGCAGCAGTATTAGTAACCTTTTCAATACAATCAAATGACAATCCATTTTCTTTATTGGCTGTTATCATCATCGCATAAATTGTTGGGACACCAGGAAATACAGTTGGTTTGTATTTTCTGATATTTTTATAAATAGATGCGGTGAAAATAAATGATTGTTCAACTATCAAAGTTCCACCGATAGTGATTGACAGTAATAATTGATACAAACCATAATCGAATGCCAACGGAAGTATCAGCATAATACGGTCGTCTTCTGATAATCTGAGATATTCAATCAGGCTCCAGGAAGTAAATACCATGGCTTGGTGAGTCATCATTACCCCTTTTGGAAAGCCCGTGCTTCCAGATGTATAAATTAAGGCAGCGAGGTCATTTGGAATAATATTCGGAAAGATGACATCCTGAAAATCACTTTGAATGCTGTCTTCAAAACTGGTTAATTTACAATGAGAAAATTCTTTTATCAGGTTTATTTCGCCCGTAATTATTAATTCCTGTAGATATTTTGTTCCTTCCAGTGAACGGCTTAGTTCATTTTTTAAAGCACTTGTTGATATAAGAATTTTAGCTTCACAGTCATTTAAAATATATTTCAATTTATCAGCTTTTGTCTGTGGATTGATGACTAAAAATACACCTCCTGAAAGCGTAATGCCATAAATTGAAACGATACTTTGCCAGGAATTGTCCATATAAATGGCAATACGATCGCCTTTTTTTATTCCTGCATTGATTAAATAGCCAGCAAGGTTTTCAACATTTTCCTTCAATTGACTAAATGAATATTCCTGCTCTTTTACTATGACGGCAGTCTTTGATGGATTATTTTTTGCTGAAAGAAGCAAGGCTTCGCCCAGCAGCCTTTGGGGTATTGATATCACGGAAATGATAATTTAATTTGGATTAAATTAAATTAAATGTATATTTTATTTTAGAAAGTTTTAAATTAATGCTTTTAAAAGAGGAAGGTACGAAGCGGTCAACAAACAAATAATCGCAATTCTTATTCCGGTTATTTCATTTACTATTAAAATACGCAAACCGATCTTATCAACTTGAAAGGAGTTTACGTTTTCGATAAAAATTTGAATGTTACTATTTATTATTTGTCTCCTCGTTAATAATGTAGCTGCTCAATTCATGACTAAATTTCGTAGCGCCGTCGTTATTGAGATGGCCAAAGTCTTTAAACCATTCATCATTTTGTAAATATTTTGGATCATTAATAAACGAAACAAAATGAATGTTTTTATATCGTTCACAAAATTTACTTGTAATTTTTTCAGATTCAGTTTGGGCACTGCGAATGTAAAGAGGGGAAATTATCACATATACCGGTATTTCTAATTGATCAAGACGCTTTAAAAGATTATCGAAAATAGCTACTTTTTTGTAAATAATTTTGCTTTTCTCTTGTAATACGGATGTGTCGGGGTAATCTATTGTTCCGGTTAATGGTGAATATCCGGCGGGGCTTGCCTCCTGTTTATTATTTCTTAAATTACGTATAATAACAGAAGTAACTAAAGAGTTAAACGGATATGATTGGGATAGCAATTTGATGTGTTCATATGGCGATATTTGAGCTAAATATGGATAAATTCTTGGATTGTCCTTATAAGGTAACAGTTTTGATAATCTATCTGATTCGTCAAGAGAGAATTCATAAGGTAAAATATCAAGTAATATTCTTTTAGGCTTATACCTAGCTGTTATGGCGTTAAGCAGGGCAGCTTCATAAACAAGGCCGGTGGCATCACTTCCACAATTATAAAAACTGGTATGTAACCTGTTTCGGAAAACATCTGGAACATAATCGTGATTAGCATGCGATGATCCAAATACCAATGTTTCCGCCTTCGTGCTATCTATTGCAAAAGTTATATCTGATAACGTTCCGGATTTAATCTTAAAATAATAATATTTCAACGTTGCTCCTATAATAAAATCTACTATAACTAGTATAAACAGTAGAAAGACAAATCTTAGTACAAACTTCCTAACTTGTAAAAGTTGATGGTTCATGCAGGTATTTTAAAACTGGAAATAAATAAATTGCCCACCATCAAACACCCCAAATAACATAATTATAAAGATTAAAGATACATAAGAAACAAGGCGAACAAGATAGTTTGGATTATGGAATAAAGAAAAACCTTTAAAAAGATGGTATTCCTCGCAAGCTTCAACACACAATACGATAAAAAGGAAAGTGATACCATAAGATATAGTTCTCCCATCTCCAATAAATAAGCCTCCATGGTTGTAAAAAATCCGGTGAACGATTTCAAAAGAATCTGTTAACGAGTTAGCCCTGAAAAAAATCCACGCAAAACAAGTAAGTAGAAAAGTAATTCCTATCTTGGTAGCAGTATGAAAAATATTAGTTAAGCTATTTTGAATAACATATTTCTTTTTTTCAATATTGAACAAGTTAGGGGCTATAAGATAACCACCATTTAAAGCGCCCCAAATTACGTATGTCCAATTAGCGCCATGCCAGAATCCACTCACTACAAAAGTTACAAATAAATTGAAAAGCCATCTTGGCTTTGAAACCCTATTGCCTCCCATGGATATATAAAGGTAATCTCTAAACCAGGTGGAGAGTGAAATATGCCATCGTTTCCAAAATTCAGCTATGGATTTTGAAAAATAAGGTGTTCTAAAATTCGTCATTAATTTGAACCCCATAGTTCGAGCACATCCAATTGCAATGTCCGAATAACCAGAAAAATCCAAATAAATCTGGAAGGCAAAAAAGACGGTTGCCAATGCAAGACTTGTTCCTGTATGATGCTCCGGATTATTATAAACAGCATTAACATAAATTGACAACCTATCGGCTACTACTACCTTTTTAAAAAAGCCCCAAAGCATCAATTTTAGCCCTTCAGTCATATTCTCATATCTAAATTCATGCTTTTCATAAAACTGATGAAGCATATTTTGAGGACGTTCTATTGGACCAGCAACTAACTGAGGATAGAACATTACATATAAAGAATATATTCCAAAATGTTTTTCCGCTTTTTGATGTCCCCGGTACACTTCTATTACATAACTCAAACTCTGAAATGTATGGAAAGATAAGCCGACCGGTAAAATTATGTTAATGAATGCGACAGGGTAATTGAGATGAAACAACGTCGCCATCTCCTTAAAATTAGTATTGAAAAAATTAAAGTATTTAAAGATAAATAATACAAGACAAGTAGAAATTATACTTAAAATAAGCCAGTTTTTTTTGGATTTATCTTTTCTTTTTTCAATTTGTATTCCAGCAAAATAATCAATAAGTATAGTGATAACTAATATAAAAATATAAACCGGTATAAAAAACATATAGAAAACACAACTCGAAATCAGTAAATGAATCCACCTATATTTATGTGGCAAAACATAGTAGATGAGAGTGACTAGGGGAAAAAAAATTAAGAAAGGGAATGAATTAAAAAGCATTATATTTTAATTCTTTGAATTAAATGTTGCGATTTTCTTTCAAAGAAAACTAAGAAAGAGAAGCAGTAAAAAACGAGAATGTTTATTATTATTTAAGTATGCGTCGAATGATGCAATTAACTTTTATTAAAATCAGATAGTTTTTTCAAGTGGACTTAGAAATTTTTAATCGGGGACATTCTTAGATATTCGGTGGTCTTCTGTTTGCGTATAAAATTATTATAGATTGCCTTAATCTCGTCTTCGGATCTGTTCAGCTCTTTACATACTTCAGAAGGATCATACCCGTTTTCAAATCCATACCATATCAAATCCATCTCCTTAAAAGGCAATTGAAAGAAAAATTCTTCCTGTGTTTGTTCTGCAGAATATGTATCAGAGGTTGGCGTCCGTTGAATGATTTCTTTTGGAATATTTAGATACTCAGCCATTTGATACACTTGCGTTTTATATAAATGGGCGATCGGCAGAATGTCGGCACCTCCATCTCCATGTTTTACAAAAAAACCTTGCTCTACTTCATGTTTATTGGGTGTTCCCACTACTGCATAATACATTCTTTCGGCATGATAATAAAGCATAGACATGCGGCATCTTTGTTTAAAATTAGAAGCTGCAACTATTTGAAGATATTCTTTTGCAGGAAGCAATCTGCTTTTAGATTGTCCATTTTTGTCAACGATAGTAAGAGAAAATATGGGAGGTAAATGTTGGCTTATCGCTTTCGGGTTAATCCCAATCTTCATTGTATAATCCGAAGAATTATATTCAGGAAATATGGCAGCCACTGATTGATCTCTTCGGCGATAACATCCAAATCCTTCCAAGGCGTTTGTTATATTTTCTTCAATTGTTTGTACACCCAATTGATTGGCGAGCAGCAAAGCAAGTTCTTTACTTTCGCTGTTGGAATCTTTTTCAGGCAGCATCACGCCAATTACATTTTTAGCGCCTAAAGCTTTTACTGCTAAGGCGAAAGTAACAGAAGAATCAATTCCTCCGCTTATTCCTACTATAGCGCCTTTTCGTTTTAGATTTTGTAAAATTTCTTCTTTTAGTTTTTGAGTAATCGAAGATATTTTTAATTCGATATTATTGATGGAAATTATATTTTTCGAGAACTTTGTTGATTTCTCCTGCACCATTTTTCTCTTCTTAATTTATTGGGAAGTTATTTGAAATTACTCTTATTTTACCTCTACAGAAAGAGTTTGCTGACTATTTATCGGTTTCTGTTTCTGATTTTCTTTAATTTTATCTACTACTTTATTTGAGAAAATTTTTGCTCCTGTTTCATTAAGATGTACTTCATCCGCGAAATATTCGGGATGATCCCAAAATAAGGTATCATCAGAAAAATTATAAAAAGGAACGTTTAATTCATTTGCGATTTTATTTATAACGATAACTGAAGGATCTGGATAGTAATATTTTTTGAAGCAGGGAGAAATGCATATATAAAGTTGTATATCATAGTTTTTACATTCACGAACGAAGGACTTTAACAGTCTAATTTTAGTACTGTCGATTTTATAATTTCCTCCTGAAGTATCTATTGTAATCTTTCTTTTCAAAATACGATCTAAAGGAATATATCCTTTTTCATCACTAATATAATCTCTGCTTTTATTGAACCCTGTATTGCCTATTAGAATAGTGAAAAGTAAAGAATTAAATGGATATATTTTGGAGATCAGCTTCAATTTTTCGAAAGGACTTTTTAACTGGATGATTTGATCCAATTCAGGGTTAGTTTTGTAATAAGGTAAAAGAGATGACAAACGATCATAATTCTGGGGAAAAACCTTAAATTCTCCAACATTAAAGTCTAAAATTGCTATTTTAGGCGTATATCTTTTAATTATACTTTGAAAAACAGCATAATTATAAAATATAGTATTTGCATCTCTGCCTGTGTTATAAACCGACATATGCATACGTTTTTCAAAGATAGATGGATCATAATGATGATTTGCAGTTGAAGATCCAAATATTAAAAAGTCTGCTTTTGTGCTATCTAAAGAGTAAGTAGTTCTGTAAAGTAAACCCGAATCTTGTTTAAAATATAAGTAATTTAATAAACTTCCAATTGATAAATCAAGTGTAAACAAAACAAGTAAAAATATAATTGACTTTACTATAAAAGATGGCGAACCTACTTTTACTTTGAATTTATTAAATACTTTCATGATATTTCAATCTAAAAATTTTCAGAATGAAAAATAGATAAATTGTCCTCCATCAAATACGCCTGCCAGCAAAATATAAATTAATAAAAGGGCATATGAGACTTGTTGAATTAGCCAGTTGTTATTTGAAAATAAGGAAAATTTTAAAATTGAGAATTCTCTGTCACTATCAACTAAAATCAAGATCGCACAGCCTATTGACATAAACAAAAGGGTAGATGGCTTATCATAGAATAGCGGGCCATTATTTATAAAAATTCTTTCTACAATATTTATTGCTTCATTAAAAGTAGTGGATTGAAATATAATTAGCGAAAAAGTAACAAAAGAGAAGGTAACAAGGATGCTGATTGTGTTGTATAAAATGGTATTTAATTTATGTGAAATTCTTTTTCTTGCTTTTCTTGTAATAACTTCATATATTAAAGCAATTGCCTGTAATAAACCAAATATCACATAATTCCAGGCAGCTCCATGCCATATTCCAATTACTACAAAACTAATTATTAAGCCATAAAATATGCCCCAAATCCCCCAATCTCTATTTTTAAAAACCAAAGGATTAAAGATATAATCGTTAACCCATGAGGAAAGTGATATATGCCACCTCCTCCAAAATTCACTCACACTTTTAGCCAAAAGAGGGCGTTTAAAGTTTTCCATTAAATCAAAGCCAAACATCCGGGCAGAACCTATAGCTATATCTGTATAACCCGAGAAATCTGCATATACCTGGAAAGTGTATAAAACACAAGCTAATAAAATCGTCCCTCCGCTTTGGAATTGTGAGGATCCAATTACTGATGCATGGTAAATAGAAATTCTGTCAGCAACTACTAATTTTTTAAATAATCCCCACGCTATCCGTTTAGAACCTTCAATGATATTTTCATTATTGTAATAAATCTTTCTTTTTAGCTGAGGAATTAGATGATTTGCCCGTTCGATTGGCCCCACAAGTAATTTAGGAAAAAAAAGTGTAAACAAAGTAAATTGAGAAAAATTTTTTTCAGCCTTACTGCTGCCTCGATAAACATCCAATGTATAACCAATCGTTTGAAAAACATAGTATGATAATCCTAGGGGTAATATTAATTCTATTAAGGGAATATTAATGGTTCTTTTAAAATGAAATAAGTCGAAAAATTGAAACAAATTCCAAATTAAAAAATTCCAGTATTTGAAAAAAACTAGAATTCCAAGATTTACAAATAAACTTAGATGAAGAAATAATTTTCGTTTTCTTTTATTATACGCGTTTTCAATTTTAATACTAATGTAATAATTAACAAAAATTATCAAGAAAATTATAAATATATAAGAAATGTCCACATACATATAAAAGAGCGCACTTATTACTGTTAGAAAATAATTGCGCCACTTCGCAACAACTGCATAATATAATAAAAGTGAACATCCAAGGAAAATAAAATATACTATTGAACTGAATAACATTTCATTTGGGTTTTCCAATAAGGTTACGCAAGGTAACTCGCCGAATTAAATATTTTAGGCGTCTTTTAGTTGAAAAAGAATAGCATCAATTCATTTTCTTAAGAATCCCTCTGCATAAGCCTCCAACATCCGTGAAATTTAATAAATCATTAAGTTCAAACCTGATTTTGAAATGCTTTTCAACTGCGTTTATCATTTGAATGTGATTAAGTGAATCCCAGGCAGGCACATCATCAGATGTGGTATTACCATTTAGAATTATTGACTTATCTTCAAACACTTCGATAAATATCGAATTTACCTCGCTGAGTATTATATTTTCATCCATAGCTAGAGAAAAGGTTTATTATTAATAATGTCCTATAATGAAATAAGTTGCGAAAGTGAAGAAATTTTCAATATGCTTTTGAGTCTCCCTTAAAGATATAGTAAATGGTTAGAAAAAGAATTCTGAGATCTAACCATAAAGTCCAGTTTTCCAAATACCATAAATCTTTATTTACTCTCATTTTTATTTGCTCAGGATTAGAAATTTCCCCCCTATAACCATTGATTTGAGCCCAACCCGTAATTCCCGGCTTAATAAACTGCCGCACCATATAATCGTTAACTACTTTTGAGTAATCTGAAGTATGTTTAAGCATGTGAGGTCTTGGTCCTACTAAACTCATTTCGCCCCGAAGTACGTTTATAAATTGCGGAAATTCGTCGAGACTGGTTTTGCGGAGAAATTTACCTAGGGTCGTAATTCGATTGTCGTCACGGGATGCTTGTTTAAGATCGGCATCTTTATTTGCTTTCATACTTCTAAACTTCCAACAATAAAAAGCTTTTTTATCTTTTCCTGTCCGGAGCTGTTTAAATAAAATAGGTCTTCCGGATTCTAATAAAATCAAAAGTCCGATGAGGGGCATGAGCCATGAAAGAATAAAAATGGTAACAAATAGACTAATAGCTATATCGAGAGCTCTTTTTTTTATCCGGTTTCCTACATCATCCAATGGTTCTTTTCTTAGAGAAAGGATTGGAAGCTCTCCAAAATATTCTATATGTACTTCCCTGGTAATAAATAAAGAAAGATTAGGAACAATTCTAAATCTTATACATTCTTTTTCTGATTGGTACATTAAGTCATAAATAAAATGATTCTGTTCGGGAGTAATTGTAGAAAAAATTTCCTGAACATTTTGCTCTTTGGCCACGCGTAGTGTGTCACCGATATTTGAAAAAACGGGATAATGTGATAATTCATGTATATTTTCTTCCTCTTCAACATATCCAATAATTTGGGTATTTAAAGCGTCCAATTCAAAATGAGTCGCTAATTTTTTTGCGGTATCATTATACCCAAGAATTAGAATTTTCTTAACTAAAAATTCACTGCTTTTGAAATATTTAAAAATACCCAAATAAATAAATTTATTTAATAACAGTCCAAACCCGAACGCTGTGGTTGATGTGATAATAAAAAATCTTGAGACAGTATATTCTCTTGAGAAATACAGGTAAAAAAGAATAACAATTATCCATAATAAAAAAACCCGGATTGTTCTTTTTGTAAAATCTTCGAAATTAAATAGTATATTTATTGAATATGTTCTTAGAAAGAAGGCCAAGAAAATCCAAGCTGCATTGGCTGCCAAAACATACCTGAAATACGAATCTGTGGATTGGAAATGAATACTTTTAGTGAATATGATTTGGAAAATAAAAAAGACTATGTTTAATGCCAGGAAATCAAGGACGAGCATAGTTATTTTCAAATATCGTTCAAATTGGCGGTTCAATTTTTTTATTATTATTAGATTTTAAAACCCAAATGTCAGTTTGCAATTAAAAAATTTCAACCGGGTACTATTTGCGTTTTCTTTTAAACATTTGTAATTAAAAAGAACCATTATCTTTTTTTAGAAATCCGAGCTTTTCTTTAATTACAAGATAGATAAAAGATGAATTCCCGAATAAATATCGTTTCCACATTCTTCTTGGTTCCTGCAATGTCCGATATAACCATTCTAGGCCATTTTTCTGCATCCATTTTGGAGCACGTTTAACTATTCCTGCTATTACATCAAAACTTCCACCTACTCCCATGATAAAAGGAGCTTGAATTAAATGTTTATACGTATTTAAAAAAATTTCTTTTTTGGGAGAACTCATAGCTACAAATAAAATATCCGCTTTTGATTGTGCGATTTTAAGAGCAACCTTCTCTTCCTCCGTGGCATTGAAATAACCATTCGAATATCCAGCAATGATATCTTTTCCATATTTGTCTGAATATATCTTTACCACTTTTAAAAGAATATCTTCTTTTGCTCCGAGAAAAAAAATCCTGTATTTTTTTTTACCTGCAACAGCCACTAAATTTTCCATTAAATCTATTCCTGCTACTCTTTCGGGGAGTGGTTTATTTAATATCCTGGATGCCCAAATAATACCCTGCCCATCCGCATTAATAATATCACAATTAATAATAGATTCTTTAAGTTTACGATCTTTTCGTGCGTTTACTACCTTTACTGCATTAATAACAACATGATGAATTGACCTTTTATCCCTGATGGCATTATCCACCAAATCAATTGTTTGTTTCATCGTTAGTACATCTACAGGGATATTGCCAATAGTTATTCTATTCATGAGCATCCGCTTTTAAATAAGTTGAGAGAGAATAAAACATCCATGATTGAGCCCATCTAATATAGGGGATGCGCGATGAGAAAAATTTATTTTTCTGGTAATAAAAATAACCTTTGTTTGATTGCATATTTTTAATTGTCCAGCTAAGAACGCTATTTGCAAGCTCTTTTTGTTCACAAAATTTACCAAGTTTTACAAGAGTAATAATAAATTGTGCTGGCGAATGAATGTCAATAGGGTATATCGAATTGTTATAATATTTTGGAATTCCCTCATCTGTAAAGAATGTCTTGATGTAATACTCAAATCCTTTGTCCAAATTTTCCGCATATACATAATCAACAGAGTATTCCATATAATCCGAAATGCATTCCAAATTATAACCAGTGTGAAAATTGTCAACCCATTGATGAAATGGCAAGGTTCCATAAGTCCATGAACCATTATTATGTTGGTAATTGCAGCAAAATTCCACAGATTTTTTTGCGTTTGCTATTAGCAAACTCTCTTTTGTATAATTATATACTCTCGATAACAACCGACTTCCCAGGAGTGATGCATTAAATACGACACTATTATCCAATGGTGAATATGAGAAACAAAAATTGCCTTTGCTATCATATGTTCTTTTTAAATCAGATAAAATAAAATCACAGGAGCTTCTTGCAATATGCAAAAATTCTTGATTTCCTGTTATTTCATATGCATCTAAAAATGCATTTGAAATGAACACGGTAGCAACCACGGTAGGCGTATCTTTAGGCTGAAAGAAAGCACGAGCCTGCCAGTCGAAATTATATCCCCAACATGAGCCACTATATTTTTCGTTTTTCAATGCCAAAATCTGGTCCGCCAATAAATTGATTTTTTCCAGATATTCTTTTTGAGGACTTATCGAATAAAGATTACAGTAACTGGCTAAAAACAGACCCAGCCCTTTTGGATTGTAACCCTTTTCTACACCAGCTAACTTTCTAAAATTTAATGGTGATCTCTTGAAAAATTGAATCCAGAACAATTTTGCCAAACGGTTTTTGGAAATCAAGGGAATTGATTGAAAAATTCTGCTATTCAGTCCATCATAAGGGTCCCAACCTTTGAATTCAACCATTTCACAATACTTCTGTAATTGGCAAAGCGATTTTAAAACTGTTTCACGCATCAATTTCAATTACCTGGGGCAATCCCGTTTTTAAACTATCAATAATTTTAAAGGTAGTAAGCGTAGTTAAGCATATTGAGTGAAAATTGATTGGAGAATCCTTTCCATCATTTAATGATTCTAAGAAGGCTTGAACCTCCTGTTGGTGACCTTTGCCTGGCAGCTTCAAAGTTTTAGATTTATTATTACTATAAAAAGTTCCATTGTGAAAATCATTGATAACGGCCGTTTTCCCCGCACTAAAAACTTCAATAAGCTCTTTAGGTAAACCTTTATCACCATTTGCAATATAAATAAGGTTACCAATTGAACCGTCTTTGAATTTAATTAGAACGCCAATATTATCCTCTTGTTTTATTTGCTCATTGCTGCTGCTGATGCGTTCTGCAAAAACTTTTACGGGGATGGAATTAGTGAAATATTGCATTAAGTCAATAAAATGACACATTTCGCCAATAATTCTTCCGGCTCCGATTTCAGGGATCTGCGTCCAGTGATCTTTTGGAATAAACCCGGCATTAACTCTGATATTAATCACTTTTGGCTCACCTGTTTCACCTAATTGTCTCTTTATTTCTTGTGAAACGGCAGCGAATCTCCGGTTGAAACCAACCATTACAGGAAAATTATGTTTTTTCTTTTCCTCTATAATATTTCTTAATTCTTCTTCAGAAACAGCAAGAGGCTTTTCAACAAAAACGTTTTTATTTGCTCCCAAAGATTTAATAACCAACTCTGCATGGGAGGAATGAGGCGTTGCTATAAAAACAGTATTAATATCGTTTTTTCCAATCACATCTTTTACATTAGCAGAACAAATATTAAATCCAAATTTGTCTGCTACATTTTTAGAAGTAATGCCTTTGGATGTAACAACGGTATCTAATGATGCTCCGAATGATTTAACATTAGGAATAAGATAGCTTTGAGCAAAACTTCCTGCACCAATGAATCCAACGTTTAATTTCTTAATTGGTTCATTTTTGATTTGTATTGAAGAATTTATTTTATTTGCATTATCCTCATACCTCAAAAGAATTCCTATATGGGGCTGAAGGTTTATCCCCAATACAATATCATAAGCTTGCTCAGCTTGCTCGATTCCGAAAATATGAGAAATTAAAGGATTTACATTTATAAGCCCCTTAGAAATCATTCCTAAAAATGCTTCCATATTTCTCTGCTCTGTCCACCTTACATATGCGAAAGGGTAATCATTTCCGAATTCTTCATAATGGACGTCATATCTTCCTGGTCCATAGGAACATGAAATTTTTAATTCCAATTCCTTTCTATAAAAATAGGGATCTCTTGGAACATCCATTTTTACGGCCCCAACCACTATAATTTTTCCTTTTTTTCGGCATAATTCGGTAGAGAGGATAATAGGATCATTAGTTGGCGCTGCTGCTGTGATAATAATGCTGTCAAAACCTTGTCCGTTTGTAAAATTTTCACAAACACTTAAAAGATTAGGATCATTTCTATTCAATGCTTTATGAACACTTATTTGATTTGCAAGTGTTATCATGCTTTCGGATAAATCAATCCCAAAAACATCACATCCATTTGCTTTTAACAGTTGGCCCGTCAGCTGGCCTAATAATCCAAGACCAATGACACATACTTTTTCCCCAACTAAAGGTGATGCTTGTCTAACTCCCTGAAGAGCTATGGCCCCAAGTGTTGTAAAAGCTGCTTGCTCAAATGAAACGTTATCCGGAATCTTAACGCATAGGTTTTGAGGAATAGCTACAATTTCAGCGTGGGATGCATAATCCTGGCCCGCACAAGCAACCCTATCTCCTGGTTGAAAACTTCCCTTGGTATCTAGAGACGCCAATACGGTTCCCGCTGAGCTATATCCCAATGCCTTTAAAGAATCTAATTTAGTTTTAACCTTATTAATAGTTGCGGAAAGACCTTCTTTTTTAATATTTTGAAGAACTTGAGCTACCAGGTCAGGACGTTGTTTTGCCTTTCCCAATAGGTTAGCCTTTGCCACTTTTACAGTTCCTTTTTCTGTTCCTGAACTAATTAATGAATAGTGGTTTTCTACTAATACCATTCCTTCGGAAATGGATGGAAGTGGAACTTCATCTACGTATAATTTACCTGTCTTAAAATTCTGTATGAGTTGATTCACTATAACTTACTTTATTTTTAATTTTGATTCTGAATCTAAATATTCCCGACACCATAATTCAAGTGTTAAAAGCTGGTAAATCTGATAAGCATAGTCAGCATCCCCATTTCTGTCTTTTTGAATCAGGTTTTTTACAAATGAATAATTTAAAAAGCCTCTTTTATTAATACTTTCTTCAGAAAGTAAATCGTCCACCATCTCTTTTAAATCAGTAGAAATCCAGGAACGGAGCGGTGCGCCAAATGACGCTTTTGGCCTGTATATTATTGTATTTGGTAAAAATTTTTCAGCTGCTTTTTTCAAAATATACTTAGAAATATTTTGTTTGATTTTAAGACTGCCGGGTATTTGCATCGCTTTTGTGATAACTTCTTTATCTATAAAAGGAACTCTAACTTCAACAGAAGCAGCCATAGACGCCCGATCTGAGTAAGTTAAATTTAAACCAAGCATAAACATGTGAATATCCACATTACAGATTTGATTAATAACATCTTCCTTATATTTTGAATAAAATAATTCTTTATGTTCTTCTCTCAACTCATCAATAGCGTGTGAATGTTCCTTATTTAATAAATCTTTTAACTCTTCCGGAGAATAATAAGAATAGCTTCTCATATAAGCTTCTTCAATGGGTAAATTAGCAAAGCTGATAAACCTTTTAGCCCATCTTCCGATTTTGAATCCTCTGTTTCCTATTTTTACAGGTAATTTTTGAACAATTGTTGAAATTTGATTTTTAATAAAAACAGGTAATTTATTATATCTTGCCGCAATTAAAGTGGCTTTTTGTCTTCTATACCCAAAGAATATTTCATCGGCTCCCATTCCTGATAAAAGAACTTTTACACCTTTTTCTCTCGCACTTTTACAAATTAAATAAGTATTAATCGCAGCAGGGTCTCCAATCGGCTCATCTAATATGCCTACCATGTTGGGAAATTCCTTTAATATATCCGGACTAATTTGAATTACATGATGATCAAGATTAAATTTTTTGGCAACCAAGTCAGCATATTTTTCGTCATCTGGCATTTGTTCTATCTTTTTGTCTTTTTGCAAAGTGCCAATTGTGTAAGTAGAGAGATTTTTGTTTTTCTTTTTTGCAATAACGGAAATCAGTGAAGAATCAAGTCCACCACTGAGAAAACTACTAACGGGAACATCGGCTACCATATGCCTAATAACAGAAGATTCAATTGTGTTTTGCAGCTCATGAACAATTTTTTTTTCATCTTTTTTTTCCTGAACCTTATCATTGAGTTCCCAATATTTATTTATTTGCACACCTCCTTCTGTGGTATATAGAAGATAATGAGCCGGAGGAAGTTTATAGCAATTTTGAAACATAGTTTCATTTCCGGAAACCCACAGATAATTTAAACAACTCACTAGGGATTTAGAATTAATGGTTTTATCAAAGCCCGGAGTTTTTATCAAGGTCTTTAATTCTGAACTGAAGGCAAAACCATTGTTTATCTTAGTATAAAAAAGCGGTTTGATTCCAAAATGGTCTCTTGCAATAAAAGTTGCTTTACTGGTTTTATCATAAATAGCAAAGGCAAACATACCAATAAAATAATCAAGGCACTTTGTACCATAAGATTGAAACATTTCAAGAACGACTTCTGTATCTGAAGAACTTAGAAAGGTAACCTTCTTTTCTTTTTCAAGCTTCTGCTTAAGTTCTTTGTAGTTATAAATTTCTCCGTTAAAGACAATAATAAGATTGTTTTTTATTAAAGGCTGATTTCCGCATTCAGACAAATCAATAATTGAAAGCCTGCGATGAGCTAATGAAATATTTTCGTCACTCCAAATCTCAAAATGATCAGGTCCCCGATGTTTTTGAATCATATTGGCATTTTTTGCTAATGCATTATTGTTTGTAAATCCCGTAAACCCGGCAATTCCACACATTCTGAGTCTTATTATTTTATTTATTTGAACTAAATTTTGCTTTATTCTTAATACAATTAAGTAACAATGCTTTATTGGTTAGAAGTACATTTTTAGTTGAAGAATTTTTATTCAGAGAACAAAACAATTAACAATTATTCACAATTGCAATTCTTCGAGTCTCTATTTAATATATTATCAAAAACCATTTTTAAATTTTGTTCGAAATGTTTTAAAGTATAGTGGTTACAAAATCGATTTTTTCCTCTTCTTCCCATTTCTTCTCTTAAATCCTTATTTTGTATTAAGTCCTTTAATTTTTCAGCTAACTGATTAACGTTCTTTGTGTCAATTAAAAAACCGGTTTCATTATTTATGAGAGCTTCCGATATTCCACCTTCATTTGAAGAAATCACCGGCAATGAGAATTGCATTGCCTCCAAATTTACTAATGGAAATGCTTCCTTAGGATAAAAAGTCGGAAATGCAAAAATATCAGATAAAAGAAATTCATCATATTTTTCTTCTCCATATCTGGGACCAATGGCAAAAACGTATTTTTCTAGCTCTTTTTTTTTTATATAATTTTGAACAGCTTCTATTGATAAATCTGTCGGTGCTCCCACTAATCTTGCATTGAAATTAAAACCTTGTTGCTTTACAATTTTTAACGCATCAATTAACTTTAATATTCCTTTGTTTTCCATGTAATTTGAAAGATAAAGGATTTGTACAACATCATTTGTTTTATAAATAGTTTCATTTGATTTTAAATGAACAGGAATACCACAGGGTACAATAAATGGTATAGAAGAACAAACTGATTGAATATCATCTGTTAAATTGTGAGCAAGACAAATGACATTTGTATTTCTAAAAACAAATTTATAAAGTTTCTTTTTTAAAAAATTGTTTTCGGCTGCCTTTTTAATTCCTTTACCATGTAAATGGTATAAAATATTGCAATTGCAAATTTTTAAAATCAAAACATAAATAACATCTCTATAGAACGCAAACCCAGACGGAGAAAGAGTAAAATATACTAGATCAGGTTTAAAGGTTGTACATTTTTTAAAAATTGCAACTGCATAATGAAACGCTTTAAAAATCTTTTGTAGAGAAAATTTTTCTAAATCTTTACTCGATGAAGCGAATTGTAAATTAACACTCTGAACATTAAAATTATTATTAATTAAGTCACTTTTTATCAAATAACTGTTCATTAAACTAGCTCCATGAATTGGGGGAGGCAGTTGTACTATGCATAATATCTTTTTCATTGTTTTTAAGCAATTCATTTATAGTTGCTGAAGAATTTTTTACAGAAAATTTAAATTCACTTGTTATTTTTTTTTGGTTAATCTGTATCTGCAAAATCTTTTCAGCAAATAAGGATGGCACTCTTTCATCAATCACAAAACATTTTTCTTCATCAGCAATTAAACGTTTAATACCCCCTACATTTGTTGAAACAACAGATGTGTTACAAGCAAGCGCTTCAAGTATTACCATAGGTATTCCTTCAAAAAACGAAGAAATAATTAATACTGTGGATTGGTTATAAATTTTCCTTAATTCATGCTGATCAAATACAGCGCCTGCAAAGAAAAAAAGCTTCTCATTTGATTCATTTTCAATATAAGTTTCAATAGTCTTTTTATAAGTACCTCTTCCCACTATTACTCCTTTCCAAACGTCTTTTTCTTTTTTATCCAAGATATTTAATATATCTACGAATAATTTTAACCCTTTTACTTCCTCTATTCTTCCTACGAAAAGAACTACCTTTTGAGTAATATCTTTTAATAATTCAGACCTGCTGTTGTCCTGGTAAAAAATAGATGTATCAACAAAATTTGGAATTAATATGGCATTTTCTAATTTTTTATATTTTTTTACTATTTCCATGCTTAAATAATCTATTACAATAATCCTATTTGCGTTCTTGATATTTCTTTTTCTAACTTTAGACCATAGATATAGGAACAGTTTATTTCTGAATATTCTTTTTTTTGCCTTAGATAATGCGTTGTTTGCTCCATGCATGTGATACAAAATGTTGTATCCAGGATTAACCCAATATAACATTTCTTCAGCGTGAGAATAAATTGAATGGATATTAAACTTCTCAAGTACCTTATTAATTTTTCTACTGTACCAAAAGGTAAGAATCCTTTCGGGTATTTTAGATTTCTTCGGAATATAAACTATAGGATAAATTATAATGTTTTTATTGATTTTAATCTCCTTATTCAAATTCTTTTTTTTAGAAGTAATTCCTAACAAATAGATTTTATTTGCTTCCAAATATGGAAGAATACTTTTAATCACTCCTGAAGAGCCTCCCAGATTTAAAGAATCCGCATTATTCCACTCCTCAAAATCGCAAATACCTAATATGGCTAAATTCACTAAAGTGTTTTATTTTATGATTGCATTAAAAACAGAAGTTGAAATTTTAATTTCTATATTATGATATTGTGAAAATATATTACGTATAGAATTGTAGGTAATGCTCAAACTTCAGGATTCGCTTCTATTGGTTGATATAAAACAGATTTGTTACCATGATACCATTTCACAAATTCTTTAATTCCCGTTTCGAAATCAAATTTCGGATTATATCCTATTTCTGAAGTGGCTTTTGAAATATCAGCATAAGTTTTTGTAACATCACCTGCCTGCATGGGCTGGACATTTAGAACAGCTTTCTTATGTAAACTTTTTTCGATGGTATCTACCAATTTAACAAGTGAAATAACCTTTGCTTCTCCTAAATTAAAAACTTGGTAACCATTCATATGGATTAGGGCACAATTAATACCCTCAACTATATCATCAATATAAGTGTAATCTCGTGAAGTAGTACCATCACCAAAAAATGGAATAGATTTATTTTCGTCGATTAACCTGGTGAATTTATGAATAGCAAGGTCCGGCCTTTGCCTTGGACCATATACAGTAAAAAAGCGTAAGCAGGAGATATCAAAGTTATATAAGTGATGGTAAACATGGCATAAAAGTTCCCCGCTCTTTTTTGTCGAGGCATACGGTGAGATAGGATTATCTACTGGGTCTTTCTCTGAAAACGGCACTTTAGGATTGTTTCCATAGATCGACGACGAAGAAGCAAATAACATTTTTCTTATTCCGTTTTTTCTCATTGATTCCAGTACTGATACGGTGCCATTTACATTTACATCATAATATTCTTCAATCGACTCAATAGAAGGACGAACGCCTGCTTTTGCTGCTAAATGAATAACTAACTCGACGTTATTTTCAGAAAAAATATCTTCTATAGCATTGGAGTCGCGTATATCAGTTTTATAAAATCTAAATCGACTATTTTTTCTTAATCCAATAAGATTCAATTCTTTGAACTCAACTGGATAAAAATCATCAAAATTATCCACGCCAATAACGGAATTACCAAGTTTGAGAAAGAATTCACATGTGTGTGAACCTATAAAACCTGCCGCTCCTGTAACTAAAATATTCATTAGTTTTTATTTTCTTGTAAGACTTGTTGATAAATTTTAATATAATTTTCGGTCATCAGTTTCACATTAAAAACAGAATGTGCCATTTCATAAGCATTTGAACCTAATTCTTTTCTCAAATCTTTATCTGCTATAAGTTTTTCAATATAATGAACCAATTGTCCGCTATCGTAGTTGTCGATAAGAAAACCGTTTTGATTATCTATTACTACTTCATTTGTACCTCCTCCACGCGTCGCAATCACTGGTTTAGCTAAAGCCATGTATTCAATGATCGAATTTGAGATACCTTCTCCGTGGACTTTTGAATTGGTAAGCAAAACACCAATGTCAAATAAATTTACAATCGACTCTACATCGTTTCTTTGTCCTAAAAAAATGATTTTGTTAGAAAATCGGGTTGGCACGCTTTCTTTAATTCTGTGAAAATCAGCTCCATCGCCTACTAAAATGAACCGGATTGATTCGTTCGATTCGATGAGACACACCGCACTTTTTATAAATGTTTCGTAATCTTTCCTCGGCTCAAATGCCGCTACCATTCCACATACAAAATATTTAGAAAAATCATCTCCAAAGACTTCTTTTCTTACAACAGCCAGGTCTTTTAAATTTTTAAAACGATTGAAATCCATGCCATTATATACGCACTGTGACTTTTTAGCTGGTGCACCATAAGCAGCTAATCCAGCTTTAGAATTTCCAATTATTTTATTTGAAAAACCAAAAGTCAGTTTAGCGCGCAGCCAGCTTTTATTGATAATATTTTGCCGGATAGGCGTGTCTATTACCATTCCATTTACTAATTTTATTTTCAGCAATTTACAGGTGGGAACAGCGATTACGGCAGTCATATCATTCCAACAGTGTACGATATCCGGTTTATATTCTTTACAAATATTGTAAAATTTGCGAAAAACCGATAAATCTTTTTTAGTTTTTCTAATAATGTAGTGGATTTTCTTATTCAAAGAGAAAACTTGTGTGTAATGGATGCTTTCGTCCATAACAACAATTTCGAAAGAAATATCGGGGGAATATTGCAAGGCCTTCATAAGCTCAACACATCTTCTTTCTTTGCCCCCGGCTCTTAAATTATCAATAAAGAAAAGTATTTTCATAAGCCTCTAAAAATCAAAATCATCAATAAATGTTTATTTACTGTAAAGAACTAAATAATGTAGGGATAATTATCTCACGCTTGGTTAGATCTTAATACATTTATTAATTCGTCTGGTATTGTGAAAGAACTTTCGGCACGAACAGACATTCAGGTGATAATCCGAAAGAAAGCTATTCTTTTATTGCGCAAGTTCGATGGTCTTTAGTTTTCACCGTTACTACTCTTCACTTTGTAATATTTCAAAAATTCTTTTACCATATAATTGGTAGTTGAAGTGATTATTTGCTATATCATAACCATTTTTGCCAATAACTTGTGCATTTTGATCTGATAGGGCAAATTTGATTTTTTCAGCAAAATCATAAATATCTCCGGGCTTTGAGAGATAAGCAGATTCATTATCTTTTAGATACTTTGGTATTTCACCAGTTATTGTGATAACTACTGGTTTTGCGCACGCCAGGTATTCCCCCAGCTTAGTAGGAAAACCGGCTTTTGCCTGAATAGTATCTGGTCGTGCTAAAACCAAAATATCCGAATTGCATAAAATGGGAGGAATTTCTTCCGGGCTTTTCTTTCCCAAAAAAGCCACCGTTTCATCCAGTTGCAGTTTTTTCACTTTATTTTTTAAGCGAGCCATGTCTGCTGCGGGCGCAGAGCCAACAAGATGTAGCCGCGTAGTTGTATTCGTTTCTTTTACTATTGCCATCGCTTCAATCAGATTTTCAAGCCCATCTTTATTTCCACCCATCATACCAATATATGTGATAATTTTTCCGCTATGCGCTTTTATTTTAATATTTTCGAACCGCGACATGTCAACTAAGATTGGAATTTGAAATATCTTATTTTGAGGAAATATTTTTGAGTAATAACAGTTTAAATAATCAGAAATAACAATAATATCATTATACATTTTTACTCGCATCCTAAGAAAAAACTTATGAAATTTCAAACCCTTTTTTTCATCTTGTATAAAGGAAGGAATTTCACTACATTCTTTGATGATTGCTACGTTCATCAGTTTCAGGAACATAAATAAAATAAACTCATCTATAGTTTCAGTTGTATAAAATAACACTTTCGGATGATGCTTCTTTTTGATTTTCCTCACCATACGAACTGTATTAAACAGACCTCTGATTTTATTGAAGTTTCTAATCAACAATCTCTTTTCACGGATTATCGTTGCCTGCGCATAATAAAAGGGAATGCCATCGTTTCTTCCCAAATAGTCAAATTTTTGCGGTTTTGTAAATGTTGAGTGTAAATTAATTACAAAAGGAAAACCTTTTTCATGCTTCAGTGCTTTACAATAAAGATGTACACGATTAGATGGAGCAGAACCACTTGGGTAGCTGAGGCGACCAATTACTACTAAAGCATCCTTTTTTACTTTATGCTTCACTGTTTATTCCCGAATTTTGATTTTGGTATAATTATACGTCATTGTGCATCGCCTTTTTTTGTTAAATGTCAAAAGTTATCAACCGTTGGAACAGGTACCGATTGGGCACAGATTCATGTGACTTAGATATACTTTAAGGAATGCAACTGCTTCCATAATCTTCTATTATTCATCTAAAAGCTTATAGATATAATTTTCAAGGGAATAATCTTTTATTTTTTCCTTTAGTGACAGTTTTGGGTTACTTTTTATAAAATCTATATCCAGCTTGAAATTATCTAACTCTACTATATTAATCATCTCAGGATTATAGAAAGGTTCAGTTATAATATTTTTATTTGTAGTTATCAGTTTTTTCCCCGCTGCGAGCGCTTCAAATGTTCTTATCGTTAGTCCTGTTTGGAATGAGCTGGGAAAATCAATTATTGTATTTGAAATAGAAAATAGCCTGATAATTTCTCTGGGCGACAGCTTTTTAAATCGTACCTCCTTCG
The DNA here is from genome assembly GCF_003721595.1 of Hanamia caeni. GTDB lineage: Bacteria > Bacteroidota > Bacteroidia > Chitinophagales > Chitinophagaceae > Ginsengibacter > Ginsengibacter caeni. The sequence goes on along the minus strand of NZ_RJJR01000005.1, from coordinate 319,730 downwards.
GAACAATTCCTTCCTTAATTGACACAAAGTATGTCCACAATGGTTGGTACAAATAATGTGAAAATTTCAAATCTGCCTGCTCGCAAATTTTTTCCGTCTTTTTAACCAGGTTATATCTTTCTGTATTCCTCCATGCTCCAATGAATAAGATATCGTTTTTATTCTTATTGCCATTACTTTGAACCTTGGAATATTCATCTATATAATATAACGGAAGATATTGCACCTCTTTATGTGTTGCACAGTCTTTGTAATCAAATGAAAAAACTTTATCAAAACACGATAAAATAGGCCGGTAATCATAGTTAGGTTTAAGGGAATCCCAATGAAAATTTATAAATCTTGCGTTCGGGTTAGTTTTTCTGAGTTGTTGATAAAAAGATGGAGGAAGCTGAAATCCATGCCGGACTAACACATAATCATAATTACTTTTTGAAAGTGCTTTATCGTAGTAATTTTTTTTATAACTTTCCAGCTCAGACGGTTTAAATTTCCGGATAAATTTTAACCCTATTGTATTCAAATGCAGTTCAAATGGCGTAACATTAGCACCTAATTGGTTTAATTTCTTTATCAGGTATTTATCATAGTCGAAATAGACTGGTCCCAAATAAAAAATTCTTTTATTTTGTAAATCAACACGCTTCATTTATATAATCCCCTTTCTTTAAGTTCATAAATGCTGTTTGAATATAAGTCTTCTGACTTCTTTTGAGTATTTACCCATTTTACAAAATTCGTAATCCCTTCATCAAATTGAGTTTCGGGTTCAAAATTAAGATCCTGTTTAATTTTATTTAAATCGGCGTAATTATGCCTGATATCCCCAATCCTGAAATTGCCTGTTACATTAATAGCTACTCCGGAATTATAAAGTTTAACGAGTTTATTAGCAATTTGTAAAACGCTTATGTTGTTACCAGATCCGACATTATAAGAATTGTAGTTAGCCTGTTCCTTTTCTAAACCAAGAATAGTGGCGTTTACTACATCATCAATGTAAACAAAATCCCTGCTTTCCTTTCCGTCCTCAAAAATATTAATGGAATTATTATTCTTGATTTGGGTGGAAAAAATGGATAATATCCCGGTATAAGGATTTGATAAAGATTGGCCGGGACCATAAACATTCTGGTATCTGAAAGCTACTGCCGGAATATTTAATGATTTACCTCCTACTAAAATTAATTCTTCCTGGTTGTATTTAGAAATCCCGTAAATAGATTGAGGTTGAATTTTAGCCTCTTCATGAGTGGAAAGTAATTCAATTTTGCCTCCACATTTTGGACATTTACATTCAAAAATTCCTTTCTCCAAATCTTCTTCATTTCTACTATCCGGATAAACTTCTCCATGCAATTGGCAATGATATCTTCCTTCTCCATAAATTGCCCTGGAAGATGCAACAATGACTTTTTGAATTGCATTTTTTTTATTGGCTAAAATATCCAAAAGTAAAGCAGTTCCCCCTGTGTTTACTTCACAATATTTATAGATTTGGTACATTGATTGTCCGGTCCCGGTTTCTGCCGCCAGGTGGATGACTGCATCTTGTCCTGAGAGAGATTTTTCCCAATTATCCCGATTTCTAACGTCTCCCTGGATAAAATTTACCTTGTCAGATATTGAATTAAAGAGAAACGAATTTTCCGGATTGTCACTATGTATCTGGGGAGATAAATTGTCGAGAACAGTGACGAAATATCCCTTTCTGATAAGGGCAATTGCCAAATTGGAACCTATGAACCCGGCTCCTCCTGAAATTAAAATTTTTTTCATTATAACTTATAAAAATTTATTGCCAACCACTGTGATTGTTGCCCTTAATTAATTCTACTGACTTTTGCTTATTATGAACTTATTTTTGTAAAAAGTACTCTTTCAAAACATTATCAGGAATGTTACGTATTTCCTTAGAATAACAGATTCCAACGGAGATCCACACCAGGAGGTAGCGCATTGAAAAAGTATCTACAGTTGCCGGATACAGACTTGTCAATGCCAGAAAAATCCAGATTCCTGCTGCTTTTGAAAGCATATTTTTTGAGTAAAAGATTCCTTTAAAAATAGCCGGAATGGTAATAAGGAGTAATAATAATAAACTGATTAATCCTCCTTTTAAAACGATCTGTAGATAGCCGGTTTCAATCACACTCCTATAGTTACTAACTGCATCTTCTTCAATATTAGGGCAATAATATTTTCCGGCAATACCTCTTCCAATTGTCCAATCCAGTGGCTTCATGTCTGCATAAAAGTATAGTTCAACACCCGTCCTCGTATCTTCATCTCCTCTTTCAGCGATAAAACTAAAAATACGATTTGATTTGATATTATATATGCTTGCAGCATAAAGCGATCCTAGGGTAATAAGTAGGATAGTACTGTAAAAAATTAAAATCTTTTTTTTTGAATTAACCAGATATTGCACGTACGACATAAGTATCACCCCCGAAGTCATTAGGATCAAACCTCGTCGCGCCCGGACAATAGCAAAAAGCAAAATAAGCACAATGGTCGCTATTGCAATTAGTTTCCTTTTGGTGGAGTGATATTTATAAGTAAGCAATATAAAGCCGCACGAAATTCCCAGGTCGAAAGACGTTTCAACCCTGTCGATGTTTGCCACGTTATGCTGATCGGAACTCATCAGATAGCTTATGGATATGAAGTCATAAAAAAAGTAGATAAAACAAAACACTATGACCGCATCGAAAGCTTTTTTATAAAAAATCGGCTTTTTAGGGAAAAGGAAAATTCCCGGAGCAATATATAAGATACCTCCGTAAAGAGGATTAAGTAAAAAATAAAGCAAGGATTCTTTACTGAAGAAGGTTTCAATACTGGAAACAAGTATAAAAAGGAACCAAAGTCCATATAAAATATATAGTATCTTAACGTATGAATTTTCTATTTTTAAACTAATGAGAGAAATCATGCCCCAAAAAATCATACATACGCTTAAAAGCTCGATTATTGGAAAGAGTTTCGATGAAGAAACAATGGAAAGAGAATATGCGAGGCTATAAGCAATAAAACCTATCCAAAAAATATTTAAATTTAATAATTGATTTTTGCTTATTTCCACTTGATTATCCAAATCCTTTCTTTTAATGATTAGAATTATTCAAATTCTCAACGTTCAAGACTTGTCTAAATAAGCTTTTGTGTTGTTCTAAAATCTTGCAAGTGTCAAACTCATGTGAGAGATATCCCTTTATTTTATTACCCACGCAAAATTTTATCCCTTCAGCTATGTCTTCTGCATTTTTGTACCTGGCAAGGTATCCGTTTTCTTTATGTTTTATCATGTCGGGTATTCCACCCACATCAAAACCAACTACCGGAGTGCCACAACTTAAACTTTCTAAAATTGTAGTGGGTAAGTTATCAGCTAAAGATGGAGCAATAAATACATCGGCTGCATTATAAATCATCATTGGAGAATATTCGTCCCTTAAAAAGCCAGTGAATATAGCGTGGAAAGGAAGTTCATCAGCAATCTCCTTTTTATACCCGCTTCCAAAGACCAGTACGGAAACTTTCTTAAAGGCAATTTCGAGAGCTAAGATTTTCAATGCTTTTATTAAATAGCTCCAACCCTTATAAGGGCTGTCAATAGCGACAGCCCCAAACGCTATTACAAGATGTGACGGATCTATATTTAGATTTCTTTTCGCTATCGATTTATCAAAGGGTTTAAAAAAAGTGTCTTCGAGGATATTAGGTATATGAAATAAAGGTTTGTTTTTTGTCAATGCCGATTCTTTTTCACATTGAAAAAGCCATTTGCTTGGAGAAATAAAATAAATATTATTGTATCTCGAATAAAAGTTTAGTTTTTTATCGAATTCTTTAAAAGACAAGTCCTTTACCTTGTGTTTCGGAAGAATGGGGCAATCGAAGCAATGAGACTTGTACTTCTCACACGTAAAACTATGATGGCAACCACCCGTAATACTCCACATATCGTGCATAAAAAATAAAACCGGCTTCCCCAATTTTGCCAATTTCTCAAAACCTGATATGTTTAAAAAACCACCAAGTGCCCAATGAATGTAAATGATGTCAGCATTCTTCACCTCATCCATTTTCGAAAGGTCAGAACCTAAGATTGGGTAAGAAAAAGCTCCTAGCTCTTTGACATTATTCTTCATTAACCGATCTTGAAGTATACGATCAACACGCGAAATAATCGATGACAACCTTCCTTTCTGTATTATTTTTTCATCATCATTGGTCGCATGACGCAGAGTGATCATAATTGAGCCTATACCATTTTTTAAGAATGCCCGATGCAACCTGAGAGGGGCACGTCCTGATGATTCAGAAAAGACTTGTATTTGGACTACTTTAATCATTTTCAGCGTGCAAGCTCCTGCATTTTCCTTTTGAACAGCAGCCTCTTTTTTATGTCTGAATACAACAGATCCGGAGTGTAGCCCAGCCTGTTTAAACTGCCATATCTTTTGATGTTCCCGGTTTGCGCCATGAATCGGTTTAAACAAATAAGTGGATGATCTATATTAATGTTGGGCAGAGGATTCAATTTATTAATTACCGTAAAAGCAAACTGAAACCCTAATTCCTGGGTAATCTCTAATACCTCGTTGTTAAAATTTCCGTTTGGAAAAGCTACCGTTGAAGGGTTAATTCCGGTTAGGTCAAAAAGTATTTTATTTGACAAAGAAAGTTCCTTTTTTATTTCTTCAGAACTGTAATTAGTCAAAATACTATGATTATCGGTGTGATTACCGATGGTAACGTAAGGGTTTGTGGAAATTTCTTTAAGTTCTTTTATGTTCAAAGGCCTGTCAATGTCCGACCATGGCTCAAACGAGTCGATACCAAAGTTTTCGCTGATATAATTCTCAATAAAACTATGCTTAAAACCTTTGAGATAATTCTGTTCTTTACGTATTTCATCCAGGTTTTTACCTTCTTTCGACCTGAATTTATAAATAGCATCCCACCAATACGATTTATTCTCTAAAATGTTTTTGGTTGTAATAAAGAACGTAGCAGGTATTTTATACTTATTCAGTATTTCAATAGCAAGTGTATTATTAAAATATCCATCATCAAATGTGAGCATAATGCAGGGCTTATTATCCGGGAGCCCCGTTGATAAATCTTCTGGCTTAATAAAGTGATAATTGTTCCGGAGAAAATATTCTATGAAATCAGTAAACTGTCTGACAGTAAGGTTGTTTTGAGGGTCAACATGGTTTAAATTCTTTTCCGCCTCATTTCTATAAATGCCATGAAAATAGAATATTAATAATTTATTCTTTTGATTTTTAAAGTTAAGAATAATAGGATTAATGATATAACCTATTTTCTCAATTAAGTATATTATGCTTTTTTCTAATTTTTGCTTAAAGGGATATAACTTTTTCACGCGTCTTTTCTATAAATTTTTTGTTCTGTAGTCATGGATTGGATTGCTTTTTAAGAATGAGTTGCCTCTTTTATAAAAAGATATTTTCCTTTTACTCATTCCAAATACCTTTCGCTTTATTATTAATTAATTTGTTTGCCTGAATTGGCTCAATAATTATACTTATTGCACACAGTATGATAGTAGACAAAACAATACCGGCAATTCCTATTTTCTTACCTAAATAAATTGCAAGGGGAATATTAAAAAGCATGGTCAGGAAACTAATATATAATTGCAGTTTAATTTTGCCCGCACCATTTAAAAAAAGTGAATAAATATTAGTCCAACAAAGCATTACCACATAGATTGAAAGAGCGAGGGAAACTGAAAAGGGCACGATTATTTCTTTTCCAACCCATACGCGGTAAACGAAATTAGAAAAAACGAGCATTATTAGGGAAAGAATAGCTAATGATGCCCATATTAGTCTAAGATTCTTTAAGCTTTTTTTTATCCAATCAATGTCTTTTTTTACCCATGCTTCAGTATAGGCACTCCAGAATGGCGACATTATAATCCCCATCACCATTGGAATAATACTAAAATACTTATAAGCAATGCTATAAGGAGTAACCTCTGCTGCACCAAATAATTGGGCAATAATAATGTTGCTCGTTTGATATAAAACTATTCCTGCAATCTGAAGTAAAAAAAATTTGACTCCTAATGTCATTAGATCACGGGCATAACTGAATTTTACATATTTAAGCGAAGGCGCATATATTTTATATTTACGCGAGTAAAACCAAATACTGGACACTATAAGAACTGCTGAAGGAATAAAGCCTAATACTGCGCCAAGATAAATTAAATTACCAGAGGTAGTTTTGGTTAGGATAAATATCAGGAGGATTGAAAAGAGGCTTCCATAAAAATTGAAAAGAGAAGCCTTTGCAGGTTGCTGGTCAGCAGTTAAAACGGTAGTTATTAATTGTAAAACAAATTGTAAACAAAAAAATACAAAAACAATCAAAGCAAGGGTGCTTAGTTCCCCCGCCATTTTTGAAGGAGCATTTAAAATCTTTGACCAATTGAGAAAAGGATTGATAGAAAGAAAAATGGCAAGAATTATGGCTACAATGATTGTTAATATTGCGTAAGTGGTGCTTACGTAAATTCTCGCTTTTTCATGTTCGCCTTTGGCAACACTTTCTGCAAATTTATTTCTCAGGCCATTTCCAAAACCGATGTCAAAGAATCCAAACCAACCAATAATAGAACTTAATGTGATCCATATTCCATATTGATCCGAAGTTACATAATGGATTGTCAGAGGAACGAGAAAGAGGCTTATAATAATACTTCCTCCTTTGATCAGGAAGGCAGCTAAAATATTTTTTTTAGCCTTTACACTACGTTCGTGCCCTCTGTTTATTTTACGGTTGATAAAATGGAGAGTAGCGGAGAGTTTATCTTTGGCTCTCATTGGTAAGCTGAATGGTTCCAAAAGCTTGCAGTTGATTTTTTAACTGTTATTATTATTTTTTAAACCCTTATTTTCCCTATATATAATACTTCCTCTGAGAGCTCATCCTATAGGTTTCCAAATCACTATGCACCATTTCCCGAATCATTTCAGGTAAACTATATTTTGGTGCCCATCCGAGCTTTTCTTTTGCTTTTGTAGCATCGCCTATCAAAAGATCCACTTCGGTGGGACGAAAATAATTAGGATCTATCGCTACCACTTCCTTTCCCAGCGGTAATTGGTATTTATCATTGTGGCATGCAGTCACTATTCCTCTTTCCAGTTTCCCTTGTCCTTCAAACTCAATATCAATTCCTGCTTCTGAAAACGCCATTTTTGCCATATCTCTTACAGTCGTGGTAATTCCAGTTGCAATTACAAAATCTTCGGGTGTATCTTGCTGCAAGATTCTCCACATCGCGTCTACATAATCCTTGGCATGCCCCCAGTCTCTTCGTGCATTTAGATTTCCTAAAAATAAGGTATCCTGCAGTCCTTCCGCAATTGCGGCAACCGCGCGGGTAATTTTTCTTGTTACAAACGTTTCGCCCCGAAGAGGACTTTCATGATTGAACAAAATTCCATTGCAGGCAAACATATTGTAGGCTTCCCGGTAATTTACTACTATCCAATAGGCATATAATTTTGCTACCCCATAAGGGCTTCTTGGATAAAACGGAGTTGTTTCTTTCTGGGGAACTTCCTGAACCAGGCCATATAATTCTGAAGTGGACGCCTGGTAAAGTTTCGTCTTCTTTTCCATTCCTAAAATTCGCACCGCTTCAAGAAGTCTTAAAGTTCCGATTCCATCTGCATTGGCAGTATATTCCGGATTGTCAAAACTAACTTTAACATGACTCATCGCCGCTAAATTATAAATTTCGTCAGGCTGCGTTTCCTGCACGATCCGGATAAGATTTGTGCTATCCGTTAAATCACCATAATGCAATTTGAAATTGGGCTGCTTCTCGTGAGGATCTACATAAAGATGATCAATTCTATAAGTATTAATAAGAGAAGATCTTCTTTTGATACCATGAACCTGATATCCTTTAGACAAAAGCAGTTCGGCAAGGTATGCACCGTCCTGCCCGGTAATACCAGTGATAAGTGCGGATTTCATTTATTTGTGGTTTGGAATGAATTAAAAAATTGGAGGAAATGAGCTGGGTTTCTAAAAGTTAAGCGGATTTCATTCCATGAGAGCTAAAAATTAGCAGCTATATCTACAAATTATAATTAGGAAGTAAAAGTTTTTTACTGTTATTTTTATTGAAGAAGATGTAAGCTTGCCTCCTGCGATAAAAGAGGTTGCAAAGATTTCTGCCCATCAATTTCTGCACTTAAAGTAAGGCCAATCACAGGAATACTAACTTTAGCAACAGTATTCCTAATTTTTAAAATATTTTCTGAGAAAGATTGGGTTGCGCCATCTATCATGTGTGATAAACTGCTCCCATTCACTTGAATTTTTTGAACTTTTATATCATAGAAATTTTTTGTAAAATTTTTTATTAACAAAATATCATTTTCTGAAACTAAAGCTGGTCTTTGCTTCCAGTATACAAAGTTAATCACCTTATTTAAGGACAAAATAAAATCTTTATCGCTTTCTGCTGTTTTTACAAAGAGATAATTTGGGAACAATGGAACTTTCTGAAGTTTCGCTTTTCCATTTTTGTTAGTTATTACCGAATGCAAAGGATAATAATTTTCGATTTTCCTTTTTGAAAGTTTGGAGGCTATTTTTTTCTCCCAATTATTTTTTGTGTAGATCAGGTACCAATTCGTCTGCATAATTTAATTATTAAAATTTAAAACTGCAGCAATTCAAAGGATTAATATTTTAAAAAGACACACGGCTTCGCCGTCCTCAGTCACATTCAGTGAATTGAGTTTAATAATTTTTCATTGGTATAGATTTATTATTAGATAACTTCCTTTTTTTCTAAAATCCTACGGTCTTTATTTCCGTACACATAATCATAGCCATAGCCATAATTATTCTTAAAAAATCCCCTCATTTTCACGCCATTAAAAATAATAGCAGGATTATTTATAGGATTAATATGGATGTTCTCATCAATCCTCCTGATTAGCATTTTTGGTGTATAGTTATGCCTTATCACATACAAGGTTGCATCACATAAACTGGTTAACACATAACCATCCGTTACCAATACGATCGGCGAGGTATCAATAACTATAAAATCAAATATATTTTCAAGGTAATTAAGCAAATCAACCACTTTTCCGTTTGACAACAGTTCTGAAGGGTCATTTGGAAGGTATGCTCCTGCAGAAATAAAAAATAAATTTTCGTGATGGTCAAGTTGTTTTATAATATCCTCCGGGTCTTTTTCCCCCTCAAGATACTCAGTGATCCCGGCTTCTCTATCTACATCTAATATCTTATTCAAGGTCGGATTGTTCAAATCCATGTCTATTAAAACAGCTTTTTTCCCTGTCAAAGCAAGGCTCATTGCTAAATTGGCTGATATAAAACTTTTCCCTTCACCGGAAATACTCGAAGTAACCAATATTTTTTTGTGAGAGGAATCGATACCCAAAAAGGAAAGAGATATCCTTAATTTTCTAAACTCTTCAGCCACAAAACTTCTTTTTCCTTTTTCAATTACAATTTTGTCTTTTGATTTATCAAAAGCGACTTCACCGATAATCGGAATCGTAGTTAAAGACTCAATTTCATGTCTATAAAGCACCTTCCCGGTGAGGAATTCTTTAATAAAAATAAATGCCGCGGCTATTCCAACTAATAATAAAACAGAAATTAAGTAAATGAGCATTCTTTTTGGACTAACCGGGCTTGGAGAAGCTTGCGCATAATCAACTACCCTGCTATTGGAAACCGCAGATGCATAAGCGATTTCACTTTCCTCCTTTTTCTGAAGCAGAAAAGAATAAAGGTCACTTTTTATTTGTTGTTCTCTGCTGATATCCAGTAGTTCGCGCTCTTTTTTAGGAACAGTTTCGAGAACTGATTTATAAGCCTGGTTTGTAGCGTTGATATTTTGTTTACTTGCCAGAAGGCTTTGCCTTTGGCTGCTTATATTGCTTAAAATGCTGGGTTTTATTTTATTAATTCTATCTGCGATTGTTACCAGACTCGGATTATTTTCTCCTACCGTTTTCCTCAAATTATCATATTCAAGTTCAGAAGCATATAATTTGTCAACTAACTGACTAAGCATCGGATCAGAAACACCTAAAGTAGAAGGCACAATACCTCCTTTACTGTTTTTATTAGATTTCACAAAATCTTCTACTTTCTCCAAAACTGCAAGCTGTGTGTTCAAATCTCCCAACTTCTGATCATTTGCACTCACATTTTGCAGAAATAACTGGCCTTGCGTACTGATATCAACTGCCTGATTCCCTGATTTATATTGCTGCACCTTTCTTTCAATGCTGTCCATGTCGCGCTCTACAAGCGCCAGCCTGTTATTCACAAACTCAAGTGTATTTTTCGCAAGAATATCTTTCTCCTCGTTAGCAGATTGCTGGTATGACTCAATAAGCTGATTCAAAATATTTTCAGCTCTCAACGGATTTTCATCCCTGTAATATAATTCAACAATTGAGGAAAGTTTATTTGCTGCCTGCACGAATAAACCCGGTAAAAACCAGGGGGCAACCACTTTCGGACGATTCAGCGAAAAATATAATTGTTTCTTGACTGTGTCCTCTTTAAAATACTTATTTGGCATAAACTTAAGCCTTCCATAAGGCGTGGTAACCAGGCTATCTATGGGGAAAGAATATTTGTGGTCAAGAGTTACCGTGTTTTGAACCCGGTCATAATTTATGTCTATTTTGTCATAACTGCGGAGAGAATCTGGATACAGAGCAAAGATAGTCACAGGGGATTGCGTATAAGCTAAAACATCATGCACATCGCCTTTTTTATACACCGGAGCATACAGACCTAATTTTCTCACCACATTTTCCATTAGTTTCCTGCTCTGTAAAATTTCAATTTCGTTTTCAACAATTTTTTTAGATGAAATTTGATCGAGAGATTCCACCAGTTTTGATTCCTCATTGCCCTTCTTTTCGTCTTTAATGATTAATGTAGCTGCAGCCTGATACATTGGCGTGGTATACCTCAGGTAAATGTGGGCTGCTACTAATCCGATCAAAATTGCAATGAGAAAAAGAGGCCAATAAGGAATATATTTTGACGCAAATTGCTGCATAAAATTCGTTTCCTTTTCTTCCCTATTGTGATTTCTGTTCAACTGCATTTTCAATGATTTGAAATTCTACGGATATCTTAAAAGTCTATCTAAAACAATTGCAACCACTGATAACGCACTAAAAATTATTGGTAAAAATTGGGTTGACCTGGTTGCTGTGGCAGCTTTTGTTGCATTGGGTTGAACATATACAACATCATTCGGCTTCAAATAATAATATGGAGAATTAAAAAAATCGCTGGAATTCAAATTAATGTGCCGCGTAATCTTCGCTCCGTTTTCTTCCCTGATCAACAAAACATTATCGCGCTTTCCATAAATGGTAAGGTCACCTGCCAGGCCCAGAGCCTTCAGCAACGAGATTTTTTCATTTGGAACCGTTATTACGGTCGGCCTCGCTACTTCTCCAAGGATAGTAACTTCATAGTTTAAATACCTTATGTCTACAATCGGATCTACCAATAGCTTTTTGTTTAAAATAATATCAGTAATCTTTGTTTTTAATTCTTCCTTTGTAAGCCCTGCGGCTTCTACAGCGCCCAAAATAGGCAAATCAACTGTGCCATTAGCATTTACCAAATATCCTCCGGATTCATTATTGCTTCCGGTAACGGTAGTTGCGCGGCTTACATTGTTTGATTGCAAATTAAAAGGTTGCGATGCTTCGGCGTTTGCACTGCTGATGGTAATACTTAAAATATCATTTGGTTGTATCGGTGATTGCCTCGGCACTTTAGTGTCTTTAAATGTAGCATCAGGTACATTGTTGAAATACACAATTTTCTTCGAGTTGGCACAGGAAGAAATCATAATGGAGGCCGAAACAAAAATTATCAGAGGTAAAAATACTTTGGGCATATTCTATTTATTATCCGTAATCATTACTTAAAGCACAGTGGATATAATCAGTGATTTTTGTTAGGAACGGGATCAGGGTAATAACGTAAAAATCAGATCTTTCTTGTGGGTTGGATAATAAAAATTATCTTTTGCGGGCACAAACCTAATAGTTTAAACGGTGATATCCAAATTTTTGGGTTAAAAAAATTTGCAGTACGTTCAAATGTTTTCAGAAATCAAAATTCTGGATCATTTACCAACCGATAGGCCAATTAACTGCGGGGTTTGAATGAACCTTAATAACGATGTGGATAAATTTTTAAAAAAAGACTTGCATTCCCAGGATCCGCATTTTATATTTACATCTTCTTACGAATTTTTGCTTCAATTCCTTTGAAACTCCCGGCGTAGATTTTTTTCACCATCTGCTAAAGATGGGAATCAGTTGAATGAAACCAACCTACAACTTATTATCACCCAAATCCTTTAAAAATACCTATAACCCCTACCTCTGAATAACCTGTTACACTTAGTGGCACAAATTTTATTAATACTTTATAAAATGCTCACTGGTGGAAGAATTCTTCGATATTTCTTAAATTCAAACAGGTGTTATGGAAAATATTTACAATGCTTATACACGGGAAATCAACGGAAAGACTTTTTATTTTGTAAAAAAATTGATTTTTTACCCTGAAGTAAAGGACGGTTCTCCCATTCTCGATAGATTAGGAATGCATACCAATTTTCACAAAGCATGCCATATCGCTGAAGTTCATGATGACCAGGTTGTAAATCGGTTAATGAATGAACTCCATATTATTACAGAATCTGCAAGGGTGATACATTTGCAAAAAGCAAAAGCTGTTACTCATTCGTTATTGAAAAATACCCAACATGCTCTCTTAAAGCTAAAATTAGCTTCGTTTAGCTAAGGATTATGTTACAAAGTGTTATCAGTCAGCAACACTTAACTGACATATTATAATTCAGAATTAGTTTTTCTTTAATAAAATATAAATCAGCTATATTTTTTTGTTTGCTGTATTACACTCGAGCCTGTTAATCGTATCATAAATCAAAACACAGTATTTACACAACCATCCGTTTTTTTTATCTTGCCTCTAAATAAATAGGCATGAAAAAATTTTTACTCATTTTCAATATCATATTGCTGATTCTTGTCGGATATCTCTATTATTTACATTTTACAGGTACGCATTCAACACAAATTAATCAGAAGGTACCAGACTCGGGGCAGCCAAGCCATAATGAAAAGGCGAAAGTTGCCTATATAGATTTGGATTCTTTGCAAAATAATTATGGCTATTATAAAAAATTAAAAAAAGACTTTGAGGAAAAGCAAACCCGGGCTAATGATGAAATTACGGCCCTGCAAAAAAGATATCAAAGCCGCGCAATGCAGTTGCAGCAAAAAGCGGCCTCAATGAGCCAGGCACAACAGCAGGACGCTATGCAGGAAATTAATAAAATGCAACAGGATTTACAGGAAAGAAAACAAAATATTGACAATGATCTTTTTAATGCCAACTCAAAAATGAAAGAAGATATTTTGATCCGCATTCAAAACTTTTTAAGAGACTTTAATAAGGATGGCAAATATTCCTACATATTTTCCTATGAGCCCGGTTTTATGTTTTATAAAGATTCAACCCTTAATATTACTCCGGAAGTAATCCAGGGATTAAATAGTCTGGATTCCTCCAAAAAAAAGTGAAGATGAGGAATGTGAAATAAATATTTATCTTCAACCCCGTTTATTTTAAAACGGGATTTTTTTATGAATCAACATGCCACTGCCTTTAAGCCAAGTTTACGTTTGATAGATGCAACCATGATCGTTGCAGGCTCTATGATTGGTTCCGGAATTTTTATCGTCAGCACTGATATTGTAAGAAATGTTGGAAGTGCTGGATGGCTTATTGTAGTTTGGGTGCTTAGCGGAATTATGACCGTTGTAGCAGCAATAAGTTACGGTGAAATGAGCGGAATGTTTCCCAGGGCAGGCGGACAATATGTATACTTAAAAGAAGCATTCAATCCATTATTTGGATTTTTATATGGATGGAGTTCTTTTACGGTAATTCAAACTGCAACAATAGCTGCAGTGGCAGTCGCATTTAGTCGTTTTACAGCCTACATAGTCCCGGGAGTTGGTGAAACCGTTTTTCTTTTTTCCTTAGGAAATTTCCATATTTCTGCTGCGCAGATTTTGGCGATCGCCTTAATAATTTTTCTTACTTACACTAATACCAGGGGAATTAGGGGAGGAAAAATTATTCAGACAACTTTTACTTCTGTAAAATTATTTTCACTTTTTGGTCTCATAGTGCTTGGTTTTTTGGTGGTAAAGCATAATTTTTGGGATGAAAACTGGCAAACCGGATTCCATGCCGTTCAGTTGGAAAAATCAGCGGGATCTTTTGTAAAAAATGGCAACTGGTTTCCCATCAGTGGTACAATTTTAATAGGAGCCATCGCGGCTTCAATGGTGGGCTCCCTTTTTAGCAGCGATGCGTGGAATAACGTAACTTTTATTGCTGCGGAAATAAAAAATCCCAAACGAAATATTGGCCTTAGCCTCTTTTTCGGAACGCTGACGGTTTGTATTATTTACATAGTAACCAATTTAATGTACTTATATGTACTTCCATTGCATGAAATAGCTTTCCCCGGTGGCGACAGAGTGGCTGTAGCTGCGTCGAATGCGATTTTTGGAAAGGCGGGTGCTGTGATAATTGCTGCGATGATTATGGTTTCAACTTTTGGATGCAACAATGGCCTTATTTTGGCGGGAGCAAGGGTTTATTATACAATGGCAAAAGATGGACTATTTTTTAGAAAGTCAGGAATATTAAATAAGAAAGCAGTTCCTGAATGGGCCCTTTGGGCTCAGGCAATTGTAGCTTCCCTCCTTTGTTTAAGTGGCGGATACAATGATCTTCTTGATATGATTGCATTTGTAGTGGTTATTTTTTATGTACTCACTATTATAGGAATTTTTGTGCTTCGAAAAACACGGCCGGAAATGAGCAGGCCATATAAAGCTTATGGATATCCTTTTCTTCCCGCTTTATATATATGTATGGGATGCATTTTTTGTATTTTTCTAATAATTTTTAAACCTGTTTATACATTGTGGGGATTGGGAATTGTGCTGGCAGGTATTCCTGTCTATTTTATTACAATTCAAGCCAGAAAAACAAATCACAGATCGAATGAGTTTTGATTTTGATAAATTATTTGAAGAAATTTCCAGGTTAAAGGTTGCAATTATTGGCGACGTAATGTTAGACACCTACTGGTGGGGAAATGTTGAGAGAATTTCCCCCGAGGCCCCGGTTCCGGTTGTACTTGTAAATGAAAAGGAAAAAAGAATTGGTGGCGCCGGTAATGTTGCGCTCAATGTGCAGGCGTTGGGAGCTTCAGTTGCTTTGCTTTCCATTTTGGGAGATGATGAAGATGGGTTGCAACTGAAAAATCTGTTGCGCGAAAATAATGTGGATACACGGTTTATCCTGGAAAGTAAAAACAGGATCACCACCAACAAAATCAGGATAATCAGCCGCAACCAACAAATGATGCGCCTTGATGCCGAAACCCTGGAAGATCTGAATTTTAATGATGAAGAGAAACTAAACAATCAAATTGAAAAATTTATCCTGAATGAAAAGCCCGATTTGGTAATATTGGAAGACTATAACAAAGGCATTCTTACAGAAAAAATTATTACGCACACAATTCAAATTTGCAATCAAAATAATGTTTTGACGGCAGTAGATCCTAAAAGGAAGAACTTTTTTAGCTTCAAAAATGCCACTCTATTCAAGCCGAACTTAGCTGAAGTTTTCTCAGGGCTTAACCTGATACCCGAAGCGGTTACTGAGGAACTAATGTGCAGAATTCATGCGCTTCTAAATACAGCGTTAAATCATTCAGCATCGCTGATTACACTTTCTGAAAGGGGCGTTTTTTATCAACAGGATGCTGATAAAAAAATTATTCCATCTCACCGGAGAAATATTGCAGATGTAAGCGGAGCCGGCGATACCGTTATTGCTGTAGCAGCGCTGGTGTATATTGCCACAAAAAACATTGACCTGTCGGCGAGAATTTCAAATATAGCCGGTGGCATTGTTTGTGAACAGGTAGGAACTGTGGCCATTCAAAAAGAAAGGCTTCTGGAAGAATGCAAAAAATTATTAAATAAATAAATTATAATGGCGGGGCAATCATTTTCAAATATCGCCGATGAATTCATTTAGATTTGCCCCCATTTCATCAATTAAAAGAACATGAAGAAAACAGCCATAATCGTTGCTGCAGGAAACGGTTCACGGATGAAGAGTGATATACCCAAACAATTCCTGATTCTTAATAATAAACCATTATTATATTATTCTATCAAGGCCTTTTTTGATGCTTTTGAGGATATCAACATTATTTTAGTTCTACCCGAAGATTATATTGCAAATGGGCAGGAAATAATTGATGGATTTTTTGATTCTTCAAAAATTAAAATAACCGCCGGCGGAAGAACACGTTTTCATTCTGTAAAAAACGGAATTTCCTTAATTGAGGACGAGGGCATCGTATTTGTTCACGATGGCGTAAGGTGTCTTGTTTCAAAAAATCTTATTCAAAGATGCTACGAAACTGCCGTTGAATCAGGGTCCGCCGTGCCGACAATAAATGCTGCTGACAGTCTTCGGATGCTCACCAAAAATGGAAATAAAATTCTCGACAGATCTAAAGTGAAGTTGGTGCAAACACCCCAAACCTTTCACAGTAAAATTTTGTTGCCTGCCTTTTCTATTGATTATAAAGAAAAGTTCACGGATGAAGCTTGCGTAGTGGAAGCCTACGGAATAGTAATCAATTTAGTGGAGGGAGAACAAACAAACATTAAAATTACTACCCCACAGGATCTGGAGCTGGCAAAAATTTTATTGAATGAATAATTTTGCAATAGCCGGCAATTTATTCATTTTTATTCCCGAATATTTTTCTAATTGAGCTCCAAAATTTTTATAAAAAAATGCCAGGCTTGTAATGCTGCTGCCTTCAAAATCCAGCACTGTGTCACTCCCTGAGTAATCTCTGATAAATGCATCAATTAATAAATGAGAAGCACCGGAAGTTTTTCCATCGGGATGATTTCCTACCAGAATATAATAAGCTCTGCCATGTGAAAAAAGAAAAACACAGGATGCTACCAATTTATTTTGCGCAGAATAAACGCCGTAGGTTACGGCCTGATTTTGTTCTTTTAAATATTTAAAAAGCGACTTAAAATTTGAAAAATCGTCGTCTTGTAGAGACGAGAAATTCCTGGACTGTATTTTTGAAAGTTCAATAATTTCTTGAATGTTAATTTGCGTTTTAACTGTGTTTCCATACTGAACCGAGCGTTTTATATTTCGTTGGTGGCTGGTGGCATAATGCTTTCTTATCGTTTCATAATTTTCTGTGAGCGGCAGGATATAGTTATGTCTTTCATACATCGGAAATTCAGGAAGGGAAAACAAATTGCTTTTATTCAAATAAAAATCCCAATATTTAAATTTTCGCGGAATATTTTGTAAAAATAATATTACCACTTCGGCAGATATATCATTTCCAAAAACGCCCAGTGATGCAGTAAACCTCGGTTGATACAAATAAAATATCGAATACTTTTTCTTCCATGCCAGCGGCATCACTTTTTCGTAATCATCTGCTACCAATGCATCCCAATTTTCACTCATTGCATCCAGGTAAAATGAATACGGATATATCAAGCCGTTGGCCGCTTTATCTATACACGCGTCCCATTTTTTTTTGTCAATATCTTTATGATGCAGATAATATATTTTCAAGTGAATCTTAGTTTTTAAAATTCAATCTGATAAATGTAAAAATTTATTCAGCCGGAAATTCTGAATGTTGATACTGAAAGAAATGGTTTTAAAGAACCGGTTCTTTGGAATAGTTGACTTATAATAATCACGATAGATTTTACTGTACAATACAGGAATATAAATGTTGACCAGGTTTTTCAGCATAGAAATTTGCAAGCCTGCATCATATAGAAATTTTCCTGTCGAGGAATTTTTATTCCACGCTTCTGCATAGGTGCCGATGTCAAGAAATAATTTTAAAGAATTTGTGACTGATTGATCTGAAAACAATTTCATATCCGGAAGCAAATCAGAGTTTAAATTAAGTGCTGCTAACCAATTATCAGTTTTGCCAATTTTGTTTGAAAGCAAATCAGTCCTGACTTTAAAGCCTCCGTCCCTAATCATTATTTGCTGAGATCTGGCCCCCTCAAATTCATTGCGGCCCACGAAATAATTGCTGTAGGTGTAATCTTCATAACCATTCGCTCCGGTCATGTTCAAATGATATCTATCTGTTTCAAAGCGTTTGTAGATAGTGGGGAAACCGAGATACATAAATTTTCCTGCAAAGAATCTTGCAGCCATTCCACCTCCAGTTGAATAATTAAAAAAATATTTTCCTTCAAATGAAAAACGGACAAATTTGTTGCTTTGCTGTATTTGAACGTCGGAAGAATAAGGATACAGAGCACGGTCATTTCTAAATACAAAATCCAGTTGGTTTAAATAACGGTTCACTTCTGGATAACTAACAATATCTTGCTGCAAAATAGTATCGCGGTTAAACGATAATTGAGTTTCGTTTATAAAAAAAGTTTTCCATTGCAGCCACTTCGTCACCTTGCTGGTTGCATATTTATTTCGGAAAGTGAGTGTAAGCGATGGGACGATTTTATAAAATCTCAGATAATTTTTGTGAGCGGTTGAATCAGTAAATTCATCCATAGAAAACTTTTCTCCGCTCAATGAAAGTTCAGCTTTTCGAATCCATCCATAGCTCATCATATTATATCCTATTCTTCCAATAATATTGAATGAATTGGTAGTTTGGCTATACAGTGGAGCAAGAAAAAAGTGCAATTTATATCCCGGCAAAGTATAATTATGTACCAATCCACCAAGCATGATTTTGTCATAAAAATTATAGCCCGCCGCGGGTGAAAGAAAAATATAATTATATCTATCAGTTTTGTTTAAATCGTACAGAAAACTGATTTTATATTGTTTCTTTTGAGGCGGTTCAAGCCTTCCTTTTTTAGATAATAAAGAAAACATTGAATCCATATTTTTTCCACTCACCTCATTGACAATATTTTTAAAATCTTCCGGATAAGGATGTTTAAATTTCCATTGTTCGTAATAATTTTGCATACAGCTATCGAAAATTTTTTTGCCTAAAAAATTTTCTAACTTTTTCATCCAAAAGCTTGTCTTGTAATAAGCAATTGCATTATAATTTATTTCAGAAAAATCCTTTGAACGGGTTGCAATGGGTTGATCTTTCTTTTCAGCAATTTGAATATTATATAAAAATTTTTCTTCATCAGCAGGTAATCTTTTACTGAAAAAATTACCTGTTTCGATATTATTTTTCGAATATCTTAATGCATAATACCGGTTGTCGTAGTAAGAATTCATTCCTTCATCCATCCAGGGAAATTCTCTTTCGTTGGTAGCTAATATGCCGTAAAGCCAGTTGTGGCCTACTTCGTGCTCAATCGTCATATCCAAAGATTCCATATCTTCCATCGGTGAAATGCTCGTAATAGTCGGATATTCCATGCCTCCTGCAAATCCCATTTTGGCTTCCACAACCGAAATAGTAGAATAAGGGTATATACCTAGCCATTCGCTTCTGGTACGCACGGCCTCTTTGATAAACCTCATACTATTTTTCCAAACTGCTGAATCGCCAGGAAGAAAAAACGACCATGCATTTATGGTTTTTCCTGAGTTTAATTGCAAAGTATCATGCAATACTTGAAAACTTTTATCTGCAAACCATGCAAAATCATGAACGCTATCCTGCACGTAAGTAAGAGTTTTTGTTTTTTTAGATACCTGCGAAATATCAGACGATTTCATTTCAGAAAATGATGTTTTATCTTTTTTATTAAGGGCTTTCGGCTGGTATCTTTTTTTTAATTTTTTCTTTTCGCCGGAGGCCGGCTCAATATTATTTTCTGATTCCTGCTTTTTGCTTTCCGCTTTTGGCTTTACGCTTTCTGCTTTCAACCATTTTACTTCATCTTTATTTTGCAGTTCACCTGTGGCTGCTACAACATAATTTTCAGGAACTGTAAGGCATACCTGAAAATTTCCGAATTCACTATAAAATTCGCCCTGTTCAAGATAAGGCATCGGATGCCAGCCTTTTTTATCATACACCGCAGGCTTTGGATACCATTGAGTAATCTGGTAAGATTTGCCGATAAACCCTCCTCTGGAAAAATTGAAAGGAATCTTTACATGAAAAGGCGTTGAAATTGAAATTGTTTGCCCCGGGCGGAGTGGCGATGGCAAAATAAGCTTGCCTATATCAATATATAGTGAATCATCTTCCAAAACCGCCGGAATATTATTTACTTTAAAATCCAGCCTGTTGATATACCCTCTTTTTGATTCGTCGGCGAAATAAAAATCCGTCCTCCCCAACTTTAACAATTGCTCACTAAAAGCCGTTTGATCATTCTTGAAAGCATTTGGCCAAAGATGAAACCAGATATAATGAAGCGTGTCAGAAGAGTTATTGGTATATTTTATAATCTCAAAGCCGTCTAAAGTATTCTCTGCATCGTTCAGCGTGACATCAATTTTGTAATTTAAAAACTGTTGAAAATAAATAGACTGGCAAAAGGATTTTGAAAAAGGAAAGGATAGAATAAAAAACAAAAAAAGGCTTTTCAAGATCGGTTGTTTCATCAAATGTAAAATAAAAATGCTCTAAACCAGACTACCGAGCGGGAACATATATTATAGCTGATGTAAGTATTTATAATATCCCAGAATTGACAGATAGACTTTAAAAGTGAGAAAACAAAAAAAATCCTATAAAATAATGTTATTTGAAATAAAAGTTTACCTTTATACCCTGTTAATGGGTTTAGTTTGTTTTTCTTTTGGCTGATGTTCTCCTCAAAGATTTCTTCAGTTCATTGTAGCTACTGAATCATTAATTATTTAATCTATTTTTTAAAACAAAAGTTTTTACAATGAACATTTATGTAGGTAATCTAAGTTGGTCAATGACTGATGACGATTTAAGTAACTTATTCAGCCAATACGGGACTGTTTCAAGTGCAAAAATTCTTAAAGAAAAAAATACGGGCCGTAGCAAAGGCTTTGGCTTCGTTGAAATGGAAGATGAAGAAGCAGCTAAAACTGCTATCGCTACATTAAACGAAAGCGAAGTACAGGGTCGTAAATTAATCGTCAACGAATCGCAACCACGTCCTGAAGGAAGCGGCTACAAAAAAAGCGGCGGTGGTGGCTACGGTGGCGGAAGAAGCGGCGGTGGTGGCTACGGCGGCGGAAGAAGCGGCGGTGGTGGCTACGGTGGCGGAAGAAGCAGCGGTGGCGGCTATGGTGGCGGAAGAAGCGGCGGCTACAATAAAGATTATTGATTTTTTTAAATAGCTGATTTTAAGATCCTTCTTTTAAAAAAAGAAGGATCTTTTAGTTTAAACCTACTCGTAATTTAAATTTGCGGGATGATAATTGCATTGTCTTCAGTTTGGAAACACTTTACAAGTATTTTATACCAAACCTCAGATTGACGGTGTAATTAAAATATTCCTATACTCTATGGGGCCATGATCTCCTTGTAATAAAATAGGTCCCGGCGCGCCTTCGTCACTATCAATCGCTCCGCCAGTGATTCCAGGGATAGCCTGGTTACAAATTACTTTTTTCCCATTTACAAATATGGTTACCATCCGGCCTACTAACGTAATATCAAATGATTGCCATTCTCCGGGGTTCTTTGCTACCATCTCACTGGGAGTCAGGAATCCATAAACTCCTCCCAGCAAAACATTTGACGGTGGCATTCCTTTACTATCCATCACCTGCACTTCATATCTTCCTCTCAGATAAACACCGCTATTACTTTCAGCCGGATACCGGAATTCTATATGCAACTTAAAATCATCAAATTTCCTGTTGGTTACAAGATTAGAACCTGAATGAGGACTTTTTAAAATTCCATTAGACACGACCCATTGATTTTTTCCCATAGCATGCCATTCATCCATATTTTTTCCATCGAAAAGAGAAATTGGTTTTCCCCACTTAGGTTCTTTATTACGATTCAGATCGGGCGCACGTTTTCCGATCCAATTGAATGAATGCCCGTCCGGCATTGTCATCGTTCCTGAAAGACTATCGCCACCGAGCATTCCTTCTACCTTCAAATCATTAGGAAAATCTTCCCATTGAGGAGGAATTGAAAAGCTCATTTTTCCGTTTTCTAAAAATATTCTTGATATTGGCCGGGCACTTCCCACTACTCCAACGAAACTTCCAACCAGCATTCTTAATCCTGAATGATGAATTTCAAGCCAGGAAGGCCGGGATTGTCCATCCATATCAATCGTTATATCCCATCTGCCCTGGATAGCGACAGAGTCCGAAACATTTGATTGTAAATCTTTTGCATCTGTAGTCATAGATAAAAACATAAGAAAGAAAAAACAATAAAAATAGCTTGCAATTTTTTTCATAAAACTGTCTGAATTAAATTAAAAATCAAGATACTAAAATTAAATCTAAACGATTTATCTTAAGGGTAAATTTAAATTTGAAAAAAATTTCTAAAAATAGTCTCCAAAATTATTTTATGAATCAAAAAAGTTATAATTTTCGGCCCAACTCATAAGCAGTTAGTTTTGGTAAAGTGCTCCTGTTTCTACAGGAGCACTCAATTTTTAATCATTTATAACCCAATTTGCGGAAAAAAAAGAATTTCTAATTGAATTTTATTTAAACCATTAACCGGCTAAAACATTTGCCAATACTGCATTCCACGAAAGAAATTATTGCCTACTCATTTGAGTTACTGGAAAAAACCACTCAAACCTACTAACGATTTATTGCCTGATTTTAAATTAGAGTAAATCCAATTTTTAATTTTCTTTCTAACTATTTGCCAAAAACAGAAAACAATAATATGTGTACTTGTCTGAACATTCTGAGAAATATAAACAACTAATATGAAGTGAAGAGTTATTTATTAAATGAGAAAACATCAGGAAGCTGTTAGCGTAATTCATTTCAATAAACAACCCAGCGAACTATTTAAAAATCTTTAACTTTTAGGAAATAAAGAAAGGTTTTTTTGTTGCTTTACTATAAAACAAAATCCCGTTAATTCAATGAGAACCCTTTGCTCGGAGATGCTGTTAATTATATACTTGTTACCTTTGCCGTCCAAAAAAAATAAGTAAGTAAAAATGATTGACCTCACTCATTTTGATACAGATTCTGTTGCTAATCCTAATAATGGAATTTTCGGGCTTCCTTTTTCAGAAAACGATTCAAGGTTAATTATTCTCCCGGTTCCCTGGGAAGTGACCGTAAGCTATAAAGCAGGTACAGCAAGGGTTGCGGAAAAAATTTGTCATGCAAGTATGCAGGTAGATTTGTTGGACGATGATTACCCTGACGGTTGGAAGCAGGGAATTTTTTTACGCGACCCGGATAAAAATATTCTTATGAAAAGTGATTATCTGCGGAAAGAAGCAGAACTGTATATTAACTATATCACTGAGGGCGAAGAGCTTTGCAATAATAAATTTATGCAAAAAGTGCTACGTGAGATAAATGAGGGAAGCGAATTTTTGAACAATTGGGTGTATGAACAAACGAAAGAATTGCTGGACCGGGGAAAGCTGGTTGCCATTCTCGGGGGCGACCATAGTGCACCTTTGGGATATTATAAGGCCCTTGCTGAAAAGCAGGGAGATTTTGGCATATTACAAATTGATGCTCATTGTGATCTCAGGGAAGCCTATGAATATCTTACTTACTCCCACGCTTCTATAATGTTTAATGCGCTTAAAGAGATTCCACAGCTTACCAGGCTGGTCCAGGCTGGCATACGCGATTATTCCCCGGGTGAATTGGAATTTATAAAAAACAGCAATGGCCGCATAGTTACCTATTTCGATAAAAATATCAAGGAAAGAATATACGAGGGAGAAAATTGGAAAAAAATTGTAGAAGAAATAATAAGCTATCTTCCACAAAAAGTTTATTTGAGCTTTGATATAGACGGCCTTGATCCGAAATTGTGCCCTAATACCGGAACACCTGTTGCGGGCGGCTTTGAAACGCAGCAGGTTTACTACTTAATCAGAAAAATAATAGAAAGCGGTAGAAAATTTATCGGATTTGATTTGAACGAAGTAGGAATTAGTCCTAACGAATGGGATGAAAATGTTGGCGCAAGAGTCCTTTTTAAATTATGCAATCTTTTGCTGGCTTCAAACGAAACCAATGCAGTTTGAAATAGTCATTAAAAACGAAAAAATTAAATCATACCGGACGATTGCATTTATCCTGTTGCTTATAAATATTTCGGCTTTTATTCTGATGCTTTTTTATGATACTTTTCGCTATCAGGCAGCTTCAGCTATTTTGCTAACGGGAATTTATATTTTTATGCGAATTTATTTCACCAAAAAAAATCACCAGGGCCATTATCTCGACCAGATTTTGATATTCGTGCTCGCAGGCTGCTGGCTTGGGTTGCAAAATTATTACCTGATGGCAGCATTGCTTGTTATTGGAATTTTATATTATCTTGCTTTGCAAAAATTACAAATTCTATTTACACCAAAAGAAATAAGAAAACTTAATTTTCCGCAGCGGAGTTATCAATGGAATTCTGTTAATAATGTTATTATCAAAGACAATATGCTTACCCTTGATTTCAAAAATAATCATCTCTTCCAGGCGGAAATAGAGCCACCGGGAAACTTAAATGAAAAAGAATTCAATCAGTTTGCGCGTACACAATTGAATAAAACAGAAACAATTTCTTCCGAAATAAGTTAGCAAAGGAAGCCTGGAAATTTTTAGAGCTCAGTTATCTCTTTTATTAAAAACATTAACCTCTCATTTTCACGCATATCTTTTTTCGCAATTAATTTTACATCCAATATTAATTTTTAAATACAATCAATGAAATCCAAAATTTTAAAATGCTTCTTTTTAATTCTGTTTGTATCCGCTTCTATATCCCTGGTGTATGCATGGGGCCGCTGGGGGCATAAACATATTAGCCGCAGTGCGGTATTTGCATTACCAAAACCTATGCAAACATTTTATTACAATCACATTGATTTCATCACAGAGAGTGCGGTAATTCCTGATTTAAGAAGAGCGCTGATTAATGATAAAAATGAGCCGCCCCGCCATTTTATTGATGTAGAAAACTTTAAAGCCGCGGTGAACGATTTGCCCAAAGATCCTAAGCAAGCTTTTAAAAAATACGACAGCAGCTTCTTGAAGAAGAATGGATATTTGCCCTGGTACATTGAGGAGCTTACTGATAAATTAACTTCTGCATTTAAAAGGAGAGATAAATCAGAGATACTTTTTCTTTCTTCTGAATTATCACATTACATTGCCGATGCACACATGCCTTTGCACACTTCTGCCAACTACAACGGGCAGTTTACCGGGCAAAATGGAATACATTCTTTATGGGAATCGGCCTTGCCTGAAACTTTTGGAAGCACCTATAATTTTAAAACGAAGCCGGCAAGATATATAAAAAATATTCCGGAGGAAACTTTCAAAATGATTGAGCAATCTCATTCTTTGGTAGATACGCTTTTGGCAAAGGAAAAAGAAGTAAGAAGCAGGTTTTCGAAAGAAAATATGTATAAGAAAGACAGCGCAGGAAACGTGGTAATGTTTTACAATTCGCCGGTTTTTTCTTATGAATATGAAAAGGAATTTAATAAAGCTTTGGGAGGAATGGTGGAAAATCAATTACGCTTATCAATTTATAACGTGGCTTCTTATTGGTACACGGCATGGGTGAATGGAGGTAGTCCCAACCTGATTTCTATGGATGATCCACATCTTACCCAACAAAATAAAAAGAATTACAATATAGAATTGAAAGCATGGAATAAGGGAAAATTATTAAATCTTTCGAGTGGAGAAAGAGAAGAATAAAAAATAAAAAATATAATTATTTGTTTGTTTACTGCACCGGGTGCCGGACGTTTTTTTAAACTAAAATTTTCCATAACTTTTTTTAAAAAAATTCAGATGCCCTGCATAATTTTCTACCTTCGCCGCCTCAAAAAATTGAACTTTTATTTACTATGAAAAACTATACAGCACCGGTTGCAGCTAAATTGGCCATTCCTGAAAAGCAAGTTATTGTTGTCCTTGATTTATTATCTGAAGGAGCTACAATTCCATTTATCGCCCGGTATCGAAAGGACAAGACCGGTGCACTGGATGAGGTGCAGATTCAGAAAATACAGGAAGAAGCAAAGTTTCAACAGGAATTTGCCGATAGAAAATTGTTCATTGAAAAAACAATTTCTGAGCAGGGAAAAATGACAGATTTTTTACAGGGAAAAATAAATGAAGCTACTACCTTAAATGAGTTGGAAGATATTTATCTACCTTATAAACCTAAGAGAAAAACGAAGGCACAAACAGCCAGGGAAAATGGATTGGAACCTTTGGCTTTATTATTACTTGAACAAAAAATCATTATTGCTGAAACAGTAGCGCAATCTTATTTAAATGAAAAAATAACTGATGTAGAAATGGCATTGCAAGGCGCGAGGGACATTATTGCTGAAATAATAAATGAAGACGTTGAATTACGTGCTAAAATGAGAAAGTTGTTCGAGCAAACAGCCACAATTCAAAGTAAAATATTAACTGATAAACAGGAAGCAGGAATAAAGTATAAAGATTATTTT
Organism: Hanamia caeni; assembly: GCF_003721595.1. Taxonomy (GTDB): domain Bacteria; phylum Bacteroidota; class Bacteroidia; order Chitinophagales; family Chitinophagaceae; genus Ginsengibacter; species Ginsengibacter caeni. The sequence goes on along the minus strand of NZ_RJJR01000005.1, from coordinate 292,905 downwards.
GATTTTTATGAACCTATCAATAAAATCCCCTCTCACAGAATCCTCGCAATCATGCGTGGTTTTTCGGAAGGATTTTTGAAAATGGCCATTGCACCAGAGGAAGAGTTGGCCTTTGCAAAAATAGAGGAACAATATATTAAAACGGATAACGAATCTTCTCAACAAATAAAAAAAGCCATCAAAGATGCATACCGGAGGTTGCTACAGCCAAGCCTTGAAAGCGAATTCAGGCTGGCATTAAAAACAAAAGCCGATGAGGAAGCGATTAGTGTATTTGCCGAAAACCTTCGTCAGCTTCTGCTTTCCTCTCCATTGGGCAGCAAAAAAATTCTGGCTATCGATCCTGGTTATCGCACCGGTTGCAAAGTGGTTGTGCTTGATGAAAAAGGAGAACTCCAAAAAACTGCTGTAATTTTTGTACATGAAAAAAATTATAAAATTGATGAGGCAAAACATACAATTGAAAACTTCGTAAAAGAATTTTCGGTTGAAGCTTTTGCTATTGGCGATGGAACTGCAGGAAGAGAAACTGAACAATTTATAAAAGGATTGAACACCGCCCTTCCTGTCTTTTTAGTGAACGAAGATGGCGCATCTATTTATTCCGCTTCAGAAATAGGAAGAGAAGAATTTCCGGACCACGACATTACAGTTCGCGGGGCAGTAAGCATTGGAAGACGGTTAATGGATCCCCTTGCCGAACTCGTAAAAATTGATCCTAAAAGTATTGGAGTAGGCCAATATCAGCACGACGTAAATCAAACCAGGCTGAAGGAAAAGCTGGATCAAACCGTAGTGAGTTGTGTAAATGCAGTAGGTGTAAATCTAAATACAGCAAGTAAATATCTGTTGAGCTATGTCAGCGGCCTTGGGCCGTCTATAGCTGAGAATATTGTTAATTACCGTAAAGAAAAAGGGCGTTTCACAAACAGGCAACAATTAAAACAGGTATCGAGGCTCGGAGAAAAAGCTTATGAGCAATGCGCAGGATTTTTGCGAATTAAAAACGGAGAAAATCCGCTGGATGAAAGCGGTGTGCATCCTGAATCTTATACAATCGTTGAGCAAATGGCTCGGGATGCCGGCGTTGAAATAAAGGAAATTATTGGCAATGAAAAAATGGTAAAGCAAGTAGACTCACGATCATATATAAACGAAAATGTAGGCTTACACACAATTGATGATATCTTAAAGGAATTAAAAAAGCCTGGCATTGACCCGCGTGAAGAAGCACAGGCATTTGAATTTGCCAACATTTATTCTATTGAAGATGTAAAAGAAGGGATGATAGTGCCCGGCCAGGTTACTAATTTAACCCGCTTTGGCGCATTTATAGATATTGGAGTAAAACAGGACGGACTTGTTCACGTATCAGAAATTGCTCATAAATATATTTCCGATCCGGCAGAGGTTTTAAAATTAAATGATAAAGTGCTCGTCAAAGTAACCGAAGTTGACCTGGCAAGAAAACGAATTGCTTTGTCGATAAAACAAACGCAGCAAGCGTCGGACAAACGTCAGCATAAACAACGTGATCAAAGAAATGGCGTTTCAAAATCTTCACATCAACAAAAAGTCTCAGTAAGTGAAAGTGCTTCGATAGAAGATGCGATAAATGTTCTGCGAAAAAAGTTTGGCAAATAAAGCAAAATATTAATTTAAATCCATTGCGAAAAGTTGTTAACAGTCAACGAAAAAATATCCGGCTTTTTTCTTTTGGAAGAAATCATTTTAAAATTCCATTATGATACATCCATACTCGCAATAAATCCATCCAGTTATCATTTTTTTCAAGAATAAGTGTTCCAAAGCCATGGCCGCCGTTTTGATAAATATGTAATTCTGCGGGCACATGGTGTTTCAATAATGCTTCATAATAACTGATGCTGTTGCGTGGTTCAACACCGTTGTCGTCGCTGGCAAGCACAAGAAAAGTGGGAGGGGTATTTCCGGATACCTGCAATTCGTTTGAAAAATTATTGACCATTTCTGGTGAAGGCCTTGTTCCTAAAAGATTATTACGGCTGCCTTTGTGAGTAACAGAGTCAATCATACTGATTACGGGATACCCGAGAATGGAAAAATCGGGACGCAATGAAATGTGTTTTGGATTGGAAATGTATTCTGTGTTAAAATGAGTTGATGCTGTTGAGGCCAAATGTCCGCCCGCTGAAAACCCCATTATTCCTATCTTTTGCGGGTCAATATTCAATTGCCTGGCATTTTCCCTAACATACTGAATCGCTCGTTGCGCATCCTGCAATGGCCCGATTGATTTGTCTTCCATAATCTCATCGCTAGGCAGGCGATATTTCAAAACGATTGCTGTTACTCCCCAATTATTCAATATATGTGCAACCGTTGTGCCTTCGAGGTTATAAGCGAGAATAGCATACCCGCCGCCCGGGCAAATAATTACTGCCGGAGTTTCTGATGCAGTTTTTGCCGGCTTAAAAATTTCGATTTGAGGAACATACACTTTGCTTATCCGGATAACTCCATCAGCACCAGTATCTGCTTTTTCCACATAATCAATTGCAGTTTTACTACCCGGAATACTTTCGTAGAGAGAAATTATTTTTTGTGCAGACGACATAGAATTAATTAAAAGAAAAAAAAGAAAAATTGTCAACGCCTTTGTTTTTTTGCGGAAAATCAATTTCTCAAAAATGAATGATATCATATTGTTTATTTAGATGTTGCGTTCAAATTATTAATTCGTAACGGGTGATTTCTAAGAAACCTTGAAATTATTAAAAAAAGGCTATATCCTGTAAAAGGAAAAGTCGCGACATTTAAGATTCAATTTTCTTTGCAATTTAAAACTCGGATTGGATGAAAATCTGAAATCAAACAGAATTACAATATCTCCCAAAAGTTTCATCGCTCGAAGCTTTTAAAAAAAATTTTTTGTTTTAGAAAATTGTTTCTATTTTCGTCTACGTGTTGCTTAATCGTTTAATTGGCAGTCCAAAAAAACTTGTGAAAAAAGGCATGTGAGGCTTAATTTCAAGGAACTCCAAAAGTTCCTTTTTATTGGTGGTATTGCTTAATCGATTAAAACGGAAGGAAATTCAATAAAGTCAGATTATGTGATTTTTAATTCAAAGAGACTTAAACGTTTAAACTCGTAAAGATCTTCATTTTTGTATTGAAACATATGTATTGCTATTCTTTGGACGTGCATCGTTATTAACTGTAAAAACAAAATACTAATGATATCATTTTTTATTTAACTTGTTTAATCGCTTAAGCTTATACTAATCAATAATTTTCATCAAACTAAATCAACATCATGAAAAAAAAATTATTCGGATGCTTTTGTATCAGTTTTTTTATTTGCGCCGCGGCGCTCGCCCAGGAAAAATTCAATGGTCTTGAAACTAATATGAGCAATATTTACAGGTTGTCTGATGCAAAGACGCGTTCCATCAGCCCCGAAAATTTTAATGGTGCTAAAGGACAAGGCGGAATGGCAACTGAAGGAACCGGCAAAAACGCTTCAAGAGATTTGGGGCAGGGCTGGAAAGTAAGTCCAAGCGTAGTTATTAAAGCTCATACCACATTTACTGTCGCTGAAATTGATGGTCCGGGTTCAATCCAGCATATCTGGATGACACCGACCGGGGTGTGGCGCAATTCCATTTTACGATTTTATTGGGATGATGAAAAAACACCTTCAGTGGAAGCACCTGTCGGAGATTTTTTCTGCATGGGCTGGGGCCAATATGCCGCCCTGCAATCGCTCGCCGTATGCGTAAATCCCGGTAGTGCATTCAACTGTTACTGGCCGATGCCATTCAGAAAAAAATGCAGGATAACCATGGAGAATATTGATGACAAGGACATGGTTTTATATTACCAGGTGGACTACACCTTAACTGATGTGCCTTCTGATGCAGCTTACTTTCATGCGCAGTTCCGCCGTGTAAATCCGTTACCATATAAAGGCGTATATACTTTAGTAGATGGTATAAAAGGAAAAGGTCAGTATGTAGGTACATATATGGCATGGGGCGTTCACAACAATGGCTGGTGGGGCGAAGGCGAAATTAAGTTTTATATAGATGGCGATACAAAATATCCAACCATCAATGGCACCGGCACTGAAGATTATTTCTGCGGCTCTTACGATTTTGATACCAGGAAGAGGAATGCGGCAGGCGTTGAAGAAGTGAATTATACAGAATTTAGCACCCCCTATTCCGGTTTACCGCAGGTTATAAAAGGAGATGGACATTACCAGGTGATGCAAAGATTTGGATTATACCGCTGGCATATTACCGATCCAATCCGCTTCGACAAAGATTTAAAGGTCACTATACAGGCACTCGGCTGGCGTAGCGGTGGCCGCTATCTTCCATTGCAGGACGATATCGCCTCCACTGTTTTTTGGTACCAGACAGAGCCACACGGAACTTTTCCGGCTTTGCCTGATAAGGATGGTTTAGAAGTAAACTAATCATATTATTTAGAAAATAATTTCTAAATAAAGATCGCAACAATCATAAAAAGAATTTAAAAAGATAGGAACTTGTGCCAGGTAAAATTTAATTTCCGATCAATTATTAAATCCACATTGTTTTCATTCTGCGATGAATAAAGAAAATACTCAACCATGTTGCGCTGCTTCAAGAAAGAGTTCGGGGCCGGCAAAGACTGAACCAATGATCGAAAAATCCGGGACTGATTCAAATGAAAAAATGATTGAACTTAAAGGCGGAAAATTTTTGATGGGCACAGACGATAAAGAAGGATTTATTGAAGACGGCGAAGGGCCTGTCAGGGAAATCACGCTGGGCTCATTTTATATTGATGAAACAACTGTTACCAATTTTCAGTTTTCCGAATTTGTGAAGGCCACCGGCTACATCACGGAAGCTGAAAGGTTTGGCTGGTCATTTGTTTTTGTTGGATTGCTTTCAGAAAAGGATAAAGAAAAGGATTTCAAAGTAGCGGCTCAGGCTCCATGGTGGTGCGCCTTTCCGGGAGCCACGTGGAGTCGGCCTGAGGGAGAAGATTCGCAGATCAGTGAACGCATGAATCATCCCGTAGTTCATGTATCATGGAATGATGCGATGGCCTATTGCCAGTGGAGTCATAAACGACTGCCGACAGAAGCGGAATGGGAATATGCTGCAAGAGGAGATTTGGTACAAAAAAAATTTCCGTGGGGTGACGATTTAATGCAGGATAATATACATCATTGCAATATCTGGCAAGGTAACTTTCCTGATTATAACAGCATGGAAGACGGACATTTTGGAACTGCCCCGGCGAAAAGTTTTGCACCAAATAATTTCGGTTTATATAACACTTCAGGAAATGTTTGGGAATGGTGCAATGACTGGTTTAGCGCGGACTTTCATAAAAATGGGCCGTCATTTAACCCTGACGGTCCTTCAGGCGGACAGGCAAAAGTGATGCGCGGCGGTTCCTTTTTATGCCATCACTCGTATTGCAACCGCTACAGAGTAGCCGCACGCTCGAAGAATACGCCGGATAGCAGTTGTTCTAATATTGGATTCCGTTGTGCGAAAAATAAGTAAGGCTGTAAGTTTTTGATAAAAGAAAGATTAGTTAACCTCCCTGAAAATTGAAACGGTTAAATTTAAAATTGAAATTGAAAATTGAAATATGAATGGAAAGGTTTCCCTTAAGGATGTTGCTAAATACCTTGGGGTATCAACGGCGCTCGTTTCCTATGTGATTAATGGTAAGGAAAAGGAAGCAAGGGTAAGCGATAAGATGGTAAAAAAAATTCGTGAGGCAGTCATAAAGCTTAACTACCAGCCAAACCAGATTGCTAAAAGCCTGAAGAGTGGACGAACAAATACGATTGGTTTGATTGTCGCGGATATTTCAAACCCTTTCTTCTCAAACATTGCCCGCATCATCGAAGATGAAGCCCGGAAAAAAGGTTATGTTGTAATTATCGGCAGCAGCGATGAAAGTGCAGAAAAATCGCAGGATTTGCTGATGGTTTTTCAAAACAGGCAGGTAGATGCATTTATCATTGCGCCTGCAGAAAATACAGAAAAACAAATAATGAATTTGCAAAACAGCGGAATACCGGTAGTATTAATTGACCGGTATTTTCCTGCTTTAAAGGTTGACAGCGTTCATATCGATAATTTTAAAGCGGCTTACAACGCCGTGGATCATCTGATAAAAAATGGCAGAAAGAAAATCGGCATCATGGCTTACGCTACCAAACTTCCTCACATCCAGGAACGAATCAACGGCTACAAGGCAGCGCTAAAAGCGAATGGCATACGGTTTAAAAAAGAATTTGTAAAAGAAGCTTCTTACCAGGATATTGAAAAAGATGTAGCACAAAAAGTAAAAGAATTATTATTTCCTTCTTTAAAAGTGGATGCATTTTTCTTTGCCACGAATACGTTGGCAGTGGAAAGTTTAAAAATTATCAATCAATCCGGAATAAAAGTTCCTGACGACCTTGCTGTAATAGCATTTGATGAAAGCGATGCCTTTGATTTTTTCTATTGCCCTTTATCCTACGTAAATCAATCGCTTGAAGATATGGGAAAAGAAGCTGTAAAATTAATCACAGAAAGAATTGGTAATAAATCTAAAAAGCACAACAATATTATTATCAGGGAAAAGCTGGTGCTAAGAGAAAGTTCAGGAAGCCGGCGAAATAAATGAATATATAGAGATGAAACAGTAAACCAACAAATCATGCAAATTTTTATTTTGTTATGAAACAAATCCATTAATGAAATTTTATTTAAATAAAAGCAAAGCGATGACAAAAAACATTCTTTCCGTTTTAGTAGTAACGGCCATGATTGCCTTGTCCTGTAATAACTCAGGAAGTAATAATGATTCAGCACGCACAGCAGATTCATTAAAACAAGGAAGTTTTGGTTATGATATCAATTTTCTGAAGCAACATGATGACAGCCTCATTATTTTAAGCAATGGTGAAGGCAAAGCACAGGTAATTGTTTCGCCAAAATATCAGGCAAAGGTTTTTACTTCCACTGCTGATGGAAAATCGGGCAAAAGTTTTGGATGGGTGAATTATAAAGCATTTTCCGGCGCTGCTGATGCGCACATGAATGCGTACGGTGGTGAAAACCGCTTCTGGCTTGGGCCTGAAGGCGGCAGGTATTCGCTTTTCTTCAAGCCTGATTCATCGATGGTTTTTGCCAACTGGAAAACACCCGCACCATTTGATACAGAACCCTGGAGCGTAACGGACAAGAACGGCCAAAAGGTTACCATGAAAAAAGATATGGAGCTTACGAATTATAAAGGAACCAAATTGGATATCGGGGTCAGCCGTTCTATTCAAATTCTTTCAGATGCAGAAATATCACAAAAAACAGGTATCAATTTAGACACGTCAATAAAAGCCGTTGGCTACCAGGCAAACAATGCGATTACAAATGATGGAAAGCAAGCGTGGACAGAGGCAACCGGAATGCCCTGCATCTGGATGCTGGATATGTTTAACCCTTCACCATCCACAGTGATTGTAGTTCCTTTTAAAAACCTGGCAGGAAAACCGTTTGACAAAGTAGTAACCTCAGATTACTTCGGACAAATTTCGCAAGACAGGCTAAAACATACCGATGATAATTTATTTTTTAAAGCGGACGGAAAAAGCCGCGGCAAATTGGGTGTTGCGCCGGATTATGCCAAACCAGTTGCCGGCAGTTATGATGCGGAAAACAAAGTACTTACCATCATCCTATTTGATTTGGATTCATCCGCAAAATACCTGAACCAGGAATGGAATACAACCAAACCGACTTTCCAGGGGGATGCGGTAAATGCTTACAACGACGGGCCTTTGGAAGATGGTTCTCAAATGGGGCCCTTTTATGAAATGGAAAGCGTATCGCCGGCTGCTTTTTTGAAACCCGGAGAATCGCTTTCACATCAGCATTCCGTTTTTCATTTTACAGGAAATGAAAAATCGCTGGATGCTATTTCGCAAAAATTGCTTGGCGTGTCCCTGCAAACTATTCAAAAAGAATTTTAGAAAAAATAAATAAAACGTTTATGAGTCAAAATAATAATTTTCCGAAAATCGGAATTAGGCCTATCATCGATGGGCGTTTGGGTGGCGTGCGCGAATCGCTGGAAGATACTACGATGAAGATGGCAAAAAACGTAGCTGCGCTTTATCAAAACGAATTAAAGTATCCCGATGGATCGCCGGTGGAATGTGTTATCGCGGATTCGTGTATTGGCGGCGTGGCAGAGGCTGCGGCATGCGCTAAGAAATTTGAAATGAATAATGTCGGCATTTCCCTTTCAGTTACTCCTTGCTGGTGCTACGGCAGCGAAACGATGGATATGAATCCGCTTTTACCAAAAGCAATTTGGGGGTTTAACGGAACCGAGCGCCCCGGTGCAGTTTACCTTGCTGCCACTCTTGCAGCACATAATCAATTCGGGCTGCCGGCCTTTGGAATTTATGGAAAAGATGTGCAGGATTTGGGCGATGAAAATATACCGCCGGATGTGACAGAAAAATTATTGTCATTTGCCCGGGCGGGGCTCGCAGTTGCATTGATGCGTGGAAAGTCTTACCTGGCCATTGGTTCAGTATCGATGGGTATTGCGGGATCTATGATAACCCCCTCCTTATTCCGTGAATATTTGGGTATGAGAAATGAATTTGTGGATTCATCTGAAGTGCTTCGGCGTATTCAAAAGAAAATTTATGATGAAGAAGAGTTTGAAAAAGCACTTGCCTGGGTAAAAGAAAATTGCAAAGAAGGAGAAGATTTAAATCCGAAAGAAAAACAATTTTCACGCGAACAAAAAGATAAGGATTGGGAATTTGTGGTAAAGATGACCCTCATCATGCGCGACCTGATGACAGGCAATGAGCAGTTGAAAGAAAAGGGTTTTGGCGAAGAGGCACACGGGCATAATGCCATTGTATCAGGCTTCCAGGGGCAAAGGCAATGGACCGATTTTTTACCTAACGGTGATTTTTCTGAAGCGATTCTCAATTCCTCTTTTGACTGGAATGGCATTCGCGCACCTTACACCGTGGCTACAGAAAATGATTCACTAAACGGAGTATCCATGCTTTTTAATTACCTGCTCACCAATACTGCACAGATTTTTGCAGACGTAAGAACTTACTGGAGCCCTGATGCAGTAGAACGTGTTACCAAATGGAAACCAACCGGCGCCGCGGCCAAAGGATTTATCCACCTGATTAACTCCGGCTCTGCCACTCTGGATGGAAGCGGCCAGCAAGAAAAAGACGGCAAACCTGTGATGAAACCCTTTTGGGAAATCACACCGGCAGAAGCAAATAATTGTTTAAAGGCAACCACTTGGTATCCGGCAAACAATGGCTATTTTCGGGGCGGGGGCTATTCTTCCAAATTTGTTACGCGGGGCGGAATGCCGGTTACTATGTGCCGGTTGAATCTTGTAAAAGGAATTGGCCCTGTGTTGCAGATTGCAGAAGGAGAAACGATTGATCTGCCGGAAAACGTGCATGATATTTTAGACGAGAGAACTGACAAAAGCTGGCCTACCACTTGGTTTGTGCCGCGGCTTACGGGTGAGGGTGCGTTTACAGATGTGTACAATGTAATGGCCCGCTGGGGCGCCAATCATGGGGCCATCAGTTATGGACATATAGGGCATGATTTAATTTCACTTGCCTCTATACTCAGAATTCCGGTGTGTATGCACAATGTGAGTGAAGAAAAAATATTCCGGCCATCCGCGTGGAACGCATTTGGTTCGGATGTGGAAGGCGCAGATTACAGGGCCTGTTCTACTTACGGGCCGCTTTATAAATAATAACTAACAAAAAAATGAAGAAAGAAAAATCGACTCTTTTTATTAAAAATGGTGTCAACTATTTTGGCCCGTTTGTAGCCATCACCACATTATTTTTTCTTTGGGGAATAGCGCACGGCATGCTGGATACACTGGATAAAAATTTCCAGATGATGCTGCACCTCGAAAAATGGCAATCCAGTTTCATCCAGTTTTCTCTGTATGGTGCTTACTTTGGAATGGCCATCCCCGCAGGATTATTCATGAGAAAGCATGGCTACAAGAAAGGAATCATTTTCGGCCTCATATTGTTTGCCTCCGGCGCTCTGCTAGCTGCGGGCACAGCACCGTTGCAATCATTCATCCTCTTCTTGATTTGCCTTTTAATCATCGGCGCAGGGTTGGCCACGCTTGAAACTGCCGCCAATCCTTATACTACTAAATTAGGGCCCCCGGAAACAGCAGAGCGCAGGATTAATTTTTCGCAATCGTTTAACGGCCTGGCCTGGGTAATTGGTCCACTCATCGCGTTATACATTTATGGCAACCAGAGCCATGTTGAGGGAAAAAAAATGATTTCAATTGTGCTGCCATTCGCCATCATCGGGCTGGTAGTGCTTGCAGTTGCCTTTGTATTTACCAGGTTGAAATTGCCGGAAATAACCGAGGAAGATGAAAACATAGCTCATGGAGCCATCGTGCCTGCTGCAGAACCCGGCGACTTAATTACGGACGTAACTGATCCACGTTATATTTCAAAAAAACCTTTGTGGAAAAACCGGCATTTTAAATTGGGTTTTGTTGCTCAGGCCTGCTACGTAGCTGCTCAGACCGGCGTTTTTAGCTTTCTCATCAATTTTGTTACCGACCATGATATGGACCCTCATTTCGATGTGGAATTGGCGCCTTATTTCCTTTCATTTGGGTTTTTATTGTTTATGATAGGAAGGATTTCAGGAAGCGCTATGATGAAATATTTTAAACCCACGCGGATGCTTGCCTTATATTCTTTATTGGTATGCCTTCTACTGCCTGTTGTGGGCCTTGAATTTGGATGGACATCCATCATTGCTTTGTACGCTGTATTTTTCCTGATGTCTATCATGTTTCCAACCATCTTTGCGCTTGCTATCAAATCACTGGGCAAGCATACAAAAGAAGGCGCCTCCTTTTTAGTGATGGCTGTTGCCGGCGGCGCAGTTTTCCCGCCCTTAATGGGTGCGGTAGCGGACGTTTATGGGATGTCGGTTGGTTTTCTCGTGCCAATTCCGTTGTTCGCATTCATTTTATATTACGCCGTGGAAGGATTTAAAATAAAACCAGATACAGATATTGCCGTAGTGAATAAAAGCAATTTGAAAACTGAAAACCAGGTAACAGGCTAATGTTTATAACGGTATGCCTACACGTATATTTTCCATTCATTCAAAAAAAAAGAATAGCAGTAAACAAATAAAAAGCTGAGATTTTTAATTTGAAATTTTATCATGAAAGAAGAAAATAACCGTCGCTCGTTTATAAAAAAAATCGCTTTAGGAGGATTGGGAACTGCAATCACTCCCGCCGCTGTTTTATCATCCGGAAGTCATAACAAGGAAAATGAGCCATCCGGAAATTTACAAAAGAGCATAGTACGAAAATACAATGGCATTTACCAGGCAGGCTATTTAAACCGGCTTGCCTTTCCTATCGGGGGAATTGGGGCAGGCATGTTTTGCCTTGAAGGCACTGGCGCTATTTCGCACATGAGCATTCGCAACAGGCCGGAGATTTTTAATGAGCCTTCCTTGTTTGCTGCTATTGAAGTGAAAGGCTTTAAAAATGGAGTGAAGGTTTTGGAAGGGCCCGTCCCGGATTGGAAAATATTCGGACAGCGTGGTTCCGGTAACGGAGATGCAGGTTCTACTTATGGGCTGCCGCGATTTATCAATGCAGAGTTTGAAACTAAATTCCCTTATGGCTATGTCACTTTACGCGATTCTGACCTTCCCCTGAAATCGAAGATTACCGGCTGGAGTCCTTTTATACCAACAGATGAAAATAGTTCAAGTCTGCCCGTTGGCGCTCTTGAATATACGTTTAAAAATACCGGTCCGCAGGCGATTGAAGCAGTTTTTTCTTTTAACACAAAAAATTTTTTGGCTTCTGACCGCGAGGCCGTTAATAATATCGGGCCGTGCAAAAATGGATTTATTCTTAACCAGGAAGGCATAAAAGAAAAACCATTTTTGAAAAGCAGCTTTGCAATATTTACTGATGATAGCAACACAATCGTTGATCATTGTTGGTTTCGGGGTGGTTGGTGGGACCCGCTAACGATGGCATGGAACGATGTGAGAGAGGGCAAACTAAATGCGCGCGAACCGGTAGAAAAAGATGCACCCGGCGCTTCATTATTTGTTCCGTTTTCATTGGCACCTGGCGCTTCAAAAACCGTGAAGCTGCTCGTTTCATGGTATACGCCGCTCACAACTTTACATATCGGGGAAGTAATGAAAGATGAAAAGAAAAACTGCGATCCCGCATCCGGATGTTGTGGCGGGCCATCAGACCTTGGCGTGGCTAATGGTAAAAAAAATCCATCCGCAGATTATTCACCCTGGTACAGCAGCCGGTTTAAAAACATAGATGAAGTAATTGAATACTGGACCAATAATTACAAAGAGCTTTTTCAAAAAACAAAATTATTTTCTGACACCTTTTACAAAAGCAGCCTTCCTTCCGAAGTGATGGAAGCAGTAGCTGCCAATCTTACCATTATTAAATCGCCTACTGTGCTTCGCCAGTATGATGGGCGCTTGTGGAACTGGGAAGGTTGCGGCGATGATGGCGGATGTTGTCATGGCTCGTGCACGCATGTATGGAATTATGCGCAGGCAATGCCTCATTTATTTCCAACGCTGGAACGTTCACTGCGCAATACTGAGTTCTGTGAAAATCAAAATATAGCCGGCCACCAGGGCTTCAGGGCAAATCTTCCTATCAGTCCTTTAAAACATGATTTTTATGCAGCGGCAGATGGCCAACTCGGAGGCATCATGAAAGTGCATCGCGATTGGCGTATCAGTGGCGACAATGACTGGCTCGCCAAAATATATCCAATGGTAAAAGTGAGCATGGACTATTGCATCTCCACATGGGATCCGCGAGGTAAAGGAATCGTGGAAGAGCCGCATCACAACACTTATGATATAGAATTTTGGGGACCCGACGGGATGTGCACCAGCTTTTATCTCGGCGCATTAAGATCAATGATTGAGATGGGATCGTTTCTGAAAAAAGATATTGGCCGGTATCAAACTTTATTTGAAAAAGGCAAACAATATTTAGAAACCAAACTGTACAACGGAGAATACTTTTTCCAGGATATTGAGTCTAAAAACCTGGATGCGCCAGACCCTGCCACTGCCAAATCCTTTGGTGGGGACTATTCGCCTGAGGCCTTAGCTATGTTGAAAAAGGAAGGGCCAAAGTATCAATATGGTACGGGCTGTCTCAGCGATGGCATTCTTGGGGCATGGATTGGAAAAATGTGCGCGCTTCCGGATTTTGTCGAAAACACAAAGGTCACAAGCCATTTACTTTCCGTGCATAAATACAATTTAAAGAACGACCTGACCGAGCATGCAAATCCGCAGCGTCCAAGTTATGCCCTAGGCAAGGAAGGCGGGTTGTTGTTGTGTACGTGGCCGAAAGGAGGCAAATTGTCTTTGCCTTTTGTTTACAGCGATGAAGTGTGGACAGGAATTGAATACCAGGTGGCGTCGCACCTGATGCTGATGGGAAAAGTAACGGAGGGGCTCGAAATAGTTCGTCTATGCCGCGACCGTTATGATGGCCGGGTGCGCAATCCCTTTAACGAATATGAATGCGGCCATTGGTATGCGCGCGCCATGTCGAGCTATGGAATGCTGGAAGGCCTTACAGGCGTCCGGTATGATGCCGTTGATAAAACATTATATATAGATTCAAAAATCGGTGATTTTACCAGTTTTCTTTCTACGGCTACCGGGTTTGGAAATGTGACACTGAAGGCAGGAAAGGCTTCGCTGCATGTGGCTTACGGTAAGATAGAAATAAATAAAATCAAACTAAGCGGCAAGGAAATACAGGTATGACGAGAGTAACAAAAAATATGGTGGTCCATTTTCGGTATTGCATGCAAAACACGAATGGCGAAGTGATTGAAGACAACTCAAATGCTTCGCCAACCTGCTATCTGCACGGCGGCTCCTCAATTGCACCATTTTTACAATCTCAATTTGAAGGCCTTGGCATCGGGGAAATCAAAACGATCTTTTTAAATGGTGGAAGTGAAAATATTTCGTTCAAAATAATAATTGATAAATTACGGCCCGCATCCGGCGAAGAATTAATATTAGGTTACCCTGTGGATGAGAATGCAAACTGCAATTCTGATTGCAATTGTTATAGCGCTCAATTCTAAAGTTTTGTGCAAATAAAAATTCAGATTATTTATTTGTTTACTATAAAAACCAGGAAAAAAAGTTCTAACTAATGGCCCTGTCGAGATGAACATACCCGCCATCTACGTGAATGAGTTGGCCGGTAGTGTGGCTGGATTTTTCAGATAAAAGAAAAGCAACCATGTTCGCAATTTCTTCCGGTGTGGTCATTCGTTTTTCTAAAGGAATTTTTGCGGTTATGGATTCTAATTGTTCATCAGGATGCTCCAGTGTCTTTATCCATACTGAATATTGAGGTGTCCAGCATTCGGAAACAATTACCGCGTTTACCCTGATTTTATATTTTAGTAATTCAACTGCCCATTCCCGGGTCAATGCATTTCTTCCTCCATTGGATGCTGCATAGCCAGATGTATTTCCCTGGCCTGTTTCGGCCGTTTTAGAACCAATATTTACAATCGCGCCAAAAGATTGCTTTAAATAAGGCAACGCGTGATGCGCCATTAAATAATAATGAATTAAAGTATTGTGCAGTGAATCAACAAATTGTTGATAATTTCCGTTTTCCAGGCCAACCCCGTCATTTAGGCCAGCGTTATTAACCAGACCATCAATTCTCCCAAATTTATCAACCACCTTTTTTATAGCCGCTTCACATTCCTGCGGCTTTGTCAACTCTGCTACAACCTGAAAACCTTTGTTACCAATGCTTTCGAGGGTTTTTAAATTATCCTGTTCCTTTCTGCCCACAATTACAGGCAATGCATTTTCAGCGGCAAGAACTTTTACGATCCCCTCCCCTATTCCTTTCGCGCCGCCGGTTACGATGATAATTTTATTGTCGAGATTCAAATTCATGTAAGAAATGTTTTTGACGTTTAGAAGTTTTTGGCAATATTTAAAATCTTTTCTTTACTCGTTGTGGCCGCCAATTTCAGAAAGATTATAAAATTCAATTGCATTTTTTTTAAATACTTTTTCATTGTCCTCCGCAGAAAAGTTGCGCATATAATTTTCAACCAGGTTTTTCCAGATTAAATATCCGCCACTGATATTTACAACAGGCCAGTCACTCCCGAAAACCAATCGCGCGGTACCGAAAGCCTTTGTTACACAATCGAAATAAGGATAAAAATCTTCTTCCTTCCAGCTAGTCCAATCCGCTTCGGTTGTGAGCCCGGAAAGTTTACAATACACATTGTCGAACCCGGCAATTTCTTCGATTGCCTTCTTCCAGGCATCTACACTTTTTAGTTTAACGTTCGGCTTTGCACAATGATCAATCATACATTTCTGACCAGGAAATTTCTTTACGAATTGAATTACCTCCTGCAACTGATTTTCGTAAACCAATATGTCGTAAGTAAAATTATATTTTCTTAATAAACCAATACCTTCTAAAAAATTTTTATTCTTTAAAAATCCTGCCGGCTCTGCCTGCACTATATGCCTGAAGCCTTTTACGATGGAAAACTTTGAATAGTAAAGCAATCTATTTTCAATATTTTTATTTTGAAAATCCACCCACCCTACTATTCCTTTTATGAATGGATTGGTTTCAGCAAGCGCGATTAAAAAATTATTTTCATTTTCGCTTTGATCTGCCTGAACTGCAATTACGCCTTCGATATTATTTTCCTTTAAAACCGGAAATAAATCATGGGGAAGAAAATCTTTTTGCAACATTTTCATATCGTCAGTAATCCAGGCATCTTTTACTTTATCGTACTTCCAGAAATGAACATGAGTGTCAATCATTAAACATCTAATTACAGGCTATCTAAAATATTTTGTATTTGGGCTTTCAGTTTTTGGAAGATAATTTTCTTTAATAAGCCACACCATTTGATAATCAATTCCCATATAATCATGAACTATTCTATTCCTAAACCACGAATCCTGTACCAATCAATCTCCGGAACTTTTCTTTCATTTCATCAGGTAAGCGGTTTGCGGCTTCACCAATGATTTCAAAATTCCGAATAACTGCATCTGAAGTTCTGCTGTCTTCTAAAAAATTATCAAAAGATAAACCGCTTGTATATTCAGTAATCTTTTCGATATTAAGCAACAAATCTTCCAACAATAAACGGGAACTTCTTTTAGACATAAATCAAATCAGCCTGGATAGTTTTAAGGTATTGTGGCTTTACTCCTTTCTTCGAAACCAAATCAACTTTTCGTTTTAACCTGGTTTCTAATTCTTCCGCGAGATCAATAAACTCAATACCAATCGGCTGGCTAAAATCTACCAAAATGTCAATATCACTTTCACCGGAAAAATCATTTCTGACAACAGAACCAAACAATCCTAATTCACTTACATAATACCGGGACATAAGCGATGGTTTTATTAATTCTAACTGCTTTTTTATGGAAAGTAAATGGTTCATCGTTGAATTCAAAGATAAAAGAATTATACAGACCAGTTTCTTACATGCTGCGTTTGTGTTCCCAGCCCTTCAATTCCCAATTCTACTATATCGCCTTCCTTCAGGTACACCTGTGGATTCATACCCAGCCCAACGCCCTGCGGTGTACCGGTAGATATAATATCGCCGGGCAATAAAGTCATAAACTGGCTGATGTAGGAAACCAAAAAAGGAATTTTGAATATTAAATCATTTGTGTTGGAATCCTGCATCTTCTTACCATTAACGGTGAGCCATAAACGTAAATTATTCACATCCGTAATTTCATCCTTTGTAGCCATCCATGGGCCAAGCGGTGCAAAAGTGTCGCAGCTTTTTCCTTTTACCCATTGGCCGCCTCTTTCTATCTGAAAAGCCCTTTCGCTCACATCATTATGAAGGCAGTAACCTGCTACATAATCCATGGCTTCACTTTCTTCTACATAGCTCGCACGCTTGCCAATAATCACAGCCAGCTCCACTTCCCAGTCGGTTTTGTTGGAATTTTTAGGAATGATAATGTCATCATTTGGACCGGAAACTGAAGTAGTAGCCTTGAAAAAAATAATCGGTTCTTTAGGCACCTGCGCGTTGGTTTCCCTGGCATGCTGTGCATAATTTAAACCGATACAAATTACTTTAGAGGGCTTATAAACCGGGCAACCCAATCTTTGATTTGATTCCACTTCGGTCAAACTATTTTGTTCAGCAATCTCCTGCAATTTTTCAATTCCTCCATTCGTAAAAAATTCTTCGTCATAATCTTTTACAAATCCGGATAAGTCATACCATTTCTCATTGTTGATTATTCCAGGCCTTTCTTTACCGGCCTCTCCAAACCGTATTAATTTCATATAATTTATTTTGTTTCGATTTCGATAATTGTGTCCGGTTCCACCAGTGCAATTCCATCAAGCCTGATAGTAACTTCGTTTTTATTCTGATCATATTTTACCTGCTCGCCGGTGCCCATTAACGTACAACTTTTTATTTTATTCCTGATTCCAGTTATCACTACAGGCTGAATTGAATCTTTTAAAATATGAACAAATATTTTATTTTCTTTTGAAGTAACTACACCCCAATCCTGCGGTGGCATTATGTTTCCACGGGTTCCATAAATGCTTTTTCCAAATTTTTCCATCCATTTTCCTATTTGCTGCAACGTATCCCTGAATTCTTCCTGGATAATTCCATTGGGCTGCGGCCCCACATTTAATAAAAAATTGGCGTTACGCCCTGCTGCGTTCACAAGGTAATGAATCAAGGTGTTTACCGGTTTGTAATTATCATCTTTAATATTGAACCCCCAGGAATTGTTCATCGTTTCGCACGTTTCAAGAGGCAACTGGTCGGAAGGCTTTTGAAAGCTCAGCCCTGATTTATTCTGACCGGGCAAATCTTTTTCAAACATTTGAAAATCTTCGCCGGGAAGGGGCGACAGATGATGATTGTTGCCAATGAGGCAAGCTGGTTGCAATTTATGTATTAATGCATATATCTCCGGAAGATGCCAATCAATTCTTGGCGTCCTGTCCTGCGCGCCTTCAGGGGCTGTTTGGTCCCAATATCCATCAAACCAGATACCATCAATCTTTCCATAATTGGTAAGCAATTCGGTTAACTGATTTTCCATGAATTTGATATAATCTTTCCAATCGCCATGCACTGTTCTTCCGGTTCCCTGCCCTGTTCTGCCGGTCCAGTAGGAATAGTCATCCCTTCTCCAATCAAGGAGTGAATAGTAAAGAAATATTTTCATGTCCTGCTTATGGCATTCATCCACAATCATTTTTACCACGTCTTTATGATACGGTGTATTCATAATATTGAAATCAGAATATTTGGTATCCCACATGCTAAAGCCATCATGATGGCGTGTGATAAGCGTGATGTATTTCATTCCCGCATTCTTCGCCATCGCCACCCAATCGTGCGCATTAAATTCGGCAGGATTAAAAAAATCCATGAGGCGCGTGTAATCTTTTACTTTGATATTTTCATTTTGCATTACCCATTCGGCATCTCCCAAAATGCTGAAAACACCCCAGTGAATAAACAATCCAAATTTTGCATTTTCAAATTGTTGCCGCGCTTCAAAGTTTGCTGCCGTTGGCGTATACGTTTGTGCATGACCGTTAGTCATGATGATTGCAGTAAATAAATAAATAACCAGTTTTTTCATTTTATAGTTTTAAATAAGAGAACAGAGATACTCCATGAAAAGTTCAAAAATAAGGCAAATGATCAATTCAAATTTTCAAACTATTTACCGGTAAACTTTAATCTTATCAGGTTCTTGCTTAAGACGTCTGATTTTCAAAATATCAATGCTTCCTGTATTAGAAGGATGAGAAAAGAACGAAATAAAATAATAGAATTATTTTAGACTACTGATTAGAACCTTTTTGAAAATCATGATGGACGCTGTAAGAGAAATGTTTTTAAATTTAAAAGAAACGAATACATGAAAAGAGCCAAACTGTTGTCCCTTGTTTGTATAGGAATAATGTTTTTATATATGATTCCGATTGCTGCCCTGCCGCAGGTTCAGAGTAATGACCTCAATTCAGCGTCAATCCGTATTGAGTATGTATTAGCAGGCCATCCAGCAAGTCAAATTACAGAACTTCCCAAATACAATGAGAATATTTCCGGCAAGATCAAACTCACTACGTACCAAAATAAAATTTACCAGGTCATCATCCAGGAAATTGACAGGGGAAATTATGTAGAAATAAATGGTTCACTGGAACATTTGGATTCAGGGGCTTCAGCGCTGACTCTTGGAATTATCTTTCCGGAGAAAGGCACAAATTGGAAATGGTATTCCGGTCTTGACCATTCGTATGTAATCAAAACAGATTCGGTGTATGCGGATTTGGTATCAGCCAATACTATTGTGCCTCCGGATGGTGCGTTAAATGGCAAGACATTACCGGATGGTGGATATGGGGATGCAGTAGGCCGGGGAAAGATGTCATTTTATCCTCTCTGCGCAATTAGTATGGATGGAAAAGGAGAAGCATTGGGAATTGATTTATCATTACCGATAGTATATCGCTTGGAAGCTGAGAAAGAGAAGCTAATTGCTGAATTTGATATTGCTACCAGTCCACTGACAGATAAATTTCCAAACCGCAGTTTTTTTAAGTTGAGCAGGTTTGCATTTGATGCTGGCTGGGGAATGCGATCAGCTTTAGAAAAATATTATAAAATTTATCCTGGATCTTTTAAAAAGAGAGTTACTGCAGAAGGCATCTGGCTTCCTTTCACTCCCCTTGGGAAAATCCCTGGCTGGAGTGATTTTGGATTTGCCTTTCACGAAACTTCCTGGAACAGTAGCGATCAAAAAAATGGGCAAAAAGTTCCATCTATTGTATCAGACAAGGAATCAGGCGTGTTAAGTTTTCAATATACTGAACCCTGGGATATCCAATTGCCTATTCAATCAGCAGAAGTGGATTATAAAACGCTTTTTTCATCCAGGATTATTCCCGAAGCAAAAAAGGAATTTTTGGAAACGAGTGTCGCCGAAGATAAAAATGGGCTTTGGCAGATCCGGCGCCTGAAAACTCCCTGGTTTAAATCGGGCTGGGCTGTAAGCATCACCACAAATTGTAATCCTGATATATTAGGAACAAGCAGGTATCGTAATATTTTGAAAGAGGAGATAGATCCGGCCGTTAAATTGAATGTTGACGGGATTTATTTTGATTCTATGGAGTGGAACTGGCATAATGATTTAAATTATCGGAAAGAGCATTTTAAATACACGAATTATCCTTTGACTTTTTCTAAGGACGTTGCCAGGCCGGCTATCTGGAATTTTACATCGGAATTTGAAATCATGAAAAAAATAGCTGATGAAATGCATTCCCAGGGGAAACTGGTCATGGGCAACGGACATGCCTGGAACCCTTTTGCAGCCGCTAACCTTGATTTATTCGGGGCAGAATTGAGCTGGTATTCAACCGGGGACCATGATACAAAGGCTTTGGATTTTAAAAGAGCTATTTCGTTCCAGAAACCTATTGTGTTTCTTTTGAATGAGGGTTTAAATGATACAGCGTTTACAAAATTCCCTTATGAAGGCTATGCAATTTATTTTGAAAAATTGATGGCTTATGGTTTTTTCCCCTCTTTTTTTAGCGAGGATGCTTCAAGTGATCCCTACTGGCAGGATAGTAGTAAGGTAGAGAGAGGCCGCCCGTTTTTTAAAAAATATATTCCTGTTATCAAACAATTATCGCAGGCCGGCTGGCAGCCGGTCACTTACGCCACCACCCGGCTGAATTCCGTTAGAATTGAAAGATTCGGAGGTCAGAGAAAATTATTTTTTACTGTTCGGAATAATGGTAATACAGATACAGATTGTGTCATTTCATTGGATCTGAAAGCCTTAAATTTAGAAAAATATTCCGCCTTTGAAATGATTGGCAAGAACTCTTTAAATAGTAAGGATAATCATGTTTATATAAAAGTGCCTGCAGGAAGAACCAAAGTTATCCAAATCATTACAGGTTCAAAATAATTTAAGATGTATAAATAAAATCCATGAAATTTAACTTCATCTATTTCTTCTAAACCGCTATTTTTTTATCTAGCAATTTGGTTTAAAAAATCGAATCATTTGGAATTTTTGATAAACAATCAGAAAAATAAAACGAACGTAATTGGCAAAATCAACCAATTGCAAAAAAATATTTTTGCTTTTTAATATTTTGATGCAGCATATTCCAAAAAATATTGCCATATTTACTATAGAGAATAGTTAAAGGAATGATTTTGTCAAAAAAAACGAATTACTTGATTAAAACAGTATTACTTGATTAAAAAACAGAATTGCTTCTTAGCTGGTTATTTTTTCGATTACAAGATGTGAGTTGCATGTAGAATTGTATTGCAGAATTTAGAATAAAAAAGCATATCTGCCGGAAGAGCTTTATTATTCCTGTGCAACTGTTTTTTATTCATACCCCTCGGGCTCCTGAGAGATTTCAAGATTTATTTTTTGAAATATTTTAAAACCTTTTGTCAATTCTAAATTTATGTATATGGGAAAAATTTTTCGAATACTGCTAATGCTGATTCCTGCCCTGTTTATGGGATTCTTGCTAAAAGCCCAAACCCGGGTTCTTAAAGGGAAAGTAGTATCAGCCGAAGGTTCGCTGGTGGGTGCCTCTATTGTAATTAAGGGTACAACAACCGGAACTGCAAGCGGCTCTGATGGCTCCTTCACTTTAAATGTCCCTGATAGAGAAGTTACCTTAGTGGTTACTTCTATTGGGTATGTAAAAGCCGAACGTTCAGTGGGCCAAAATGAAACGAATGTCGAAATCACTCTTGTAAAGGACAATAGTGGTTTAAGTGAGATAGTGGTGACTGCATTAGGTATCACACGGCAGTCGAAGACATTGCCTTACGCAACACAAACTGTAAAGGTGGGCTCACTTACAGAAGTAAGAGACCCTAATAATGTTTTGAATTCACTGCAGGGAAAGGTGGCTAATGCGGTAATTAACCAGGGCTCAGGTGGCCCAGGCAGCGGGGCCCGAATTGTGTTGCGTGGTAACCGCTCTATTCAGGGAACCAACAATGCCCTGATCGTGGTGGATGGAGTCCCTATTACGAACGATACATACAGCTCTGCAGGAAGTGACTTCGGTTCTGTTCAGAGTTCAGATGGCGCCTCTAATATTAATCCTGACGATATTGAATCAGTTACCGTATTGCCCGGAGGATCAGCAGCGGCTTTATATGGAAGCCAGGCAGGCAACGGGGTAATAGTTATCACCACTAAAAAAGGAACAAGAGATAAAATGACCGTTACCCTGAATTCAGGACTTGCATTTGAAAACGCGTGGTCTTTACCAAAAGTGCAAAACAAATATGGCCAGGGAAATGGTGGTGTATTGGATGTTACCTCCGGGGAAAGCTGGGGAGCTAAAATGACTGGCCAGAGTATTACCAATTACCTGGGGCAACCTTCTACTTATTCTCCTCAACCTGATAATATAAAGGATTTCTTCAGAACCGGACTCGGGTTAAATAATTCAATAAGTGTATCAGGGGGTTCTGCAAAAGCCCAAACTTACCTTTCCTATACTAATAATATTGTAAACGGAATTATCCCCAAAAATGACCTGACCAGTCATACGGTAAATTTGCGAATCACTAACCAGATTTCGAAGAAATTTTCTACAGATGCAAAAGTTACCTATGTAAATGAGATTATAAAACACATGCCGCGTACGGGTGAAGAAAATGCGCCTGTGATAGACATCTATCAAATTCCAAGAAATGTTCCTTTATCTGACGCCAAACAATATGACTCATTAAATAATGTAGGAGTTCCTGTAGCTACCGCGTGGCCTTCCACTTTAAGTTCTATTTATCAAAATCCGTACTGGATGGTAAATAATACTTCCCTCAACCAAACTCGTAACAGGATCATGGGCTTTTTATCTGCAAAATATGATATTACTGATTGGCTAAACATAACGGGCCGCGCTAATATTGACAAAATAATGGATAACCAGGATATCATATATTATCAAAGCACATTGTTATGGGCTACACAAGCAGGAGGATATTACGCAAAGAACAATATCAATATCACTCAAAAATGGTTTGATGTTATGCTTACAGGAAACAATAAAATTTCCGAAGACTTTAAGATCAATTATCATTTGGGCGCTATTTACCAGGATAATGCGTATGACCAGAACCAGGGAACAGCAAACGGATTAAATGTAACCAATAAATTCAGCCTTAATTTCGCATCGAACCCGGCTTTATCTTCGTCAGGAAATGAAGTACAAACACAAGCTGTATTTGGGCAGGCGAATATATCTTTTAAGGATGCCATTTTCCTTGATGGAAGTTTGCGAAATGACTGGGATTCACGCTTACCTTCACCCTATTCATTCCAATATTATTCAGTGGGAACATCAGTTATTATATCAGACCTGATAACCACACTTCCCACTAGTATTTCTTTCCTGAAAGCGAATTTAAACTACTCTGAAGTAGGTAACGGCGGGCAGTTTGGGCTACTGAATGCAACGTACGGTTACAGCCAGGGAGCAGGTAATGGCTTTTTAAGCAGAGGCACTACTTTACCTTTTCCCACTTTAAAACCTGAAATTGTTAAGAACTTAGAAGTTGGCATTGCAGCCAGGTTTCTTAACGATCGTTTGGGTTTTACAGCAAACTATTATAAAAGCAACTCTTTTAACCAATTATTGCAACTTAACCTGCCAGTGGGAACCGGTTATGCCAACCAATATATAAATGCAGGTAATATTCAAAACAAGGGAGTGGAAATTGTATTGAATGCAACACCTATAAAGAACCAGGATTTTGATTGGGATATTGATTTGAATTTCGCTTTAAACCGCAATAAAATAGTTACTTTAAGTAAGGATATTAAGACAGTTTATCTTGCCGGAGGATTTGGACGTTCGGGAACACCTGTGGTAACTGAAGGAGGAAGCTATGGTGATCTTTTAGCCTATCAATGGCAAAAGGATGCAAAAGGAAATCATATGGTGATAGACACAGGAGCAAACGCGGGAAAACCACTTACTACTGATATATCAGGCGCCGCTCAGGGGTACATTGGTAATTTTAATCCGAGAGCAAACTTAGGAATGACTAACACGTTTACTTATAAAAGATTTTCTTTAAGGATTTTAGCTGATGGCCGTTTTGGAGGTGTGATGATTTCCGGAACTGAAATGAATCTTGCTTTTAGTGGTATTACAGAAGGTACGGAAGCCCACCGCGAGGGAGGATGGAACCTTGGAGGTGTAGATGCCAATGGGCAGGCGGTATCTAAACCGATAAGCGCCCAGGACTTTTGGCAAACAGCTTCCGGAAAACGATATGGCGTAGGTGAATTTTTTGCGTATGATGTTACCAGTTTCAGAGTAAGAGAACTTTCTTTCGGATATGATATTCCAGTAGGGCAGAATTCTTTTATAAGATCAGCCAGATTCTCCGTTATCGCACATAATTTATTCTGGCTGTACCGCGGCAGTTCCATAATGAATATTCCCGGAGAAGGTAAACGCAAAATGTGGTTCGATCCCGATATGAGCCTGGGAAATGGCAACTACCAGGGAGTAGAATATGGAACTTTGCCTTCTACCAGGAGCCTTGGCTTTAATTTAAAACTAACTTTCTAAAGTCTAAATAATTAAACCTTAAAGTTTATGAAACGAATAAATTTTTTATCCTGCAAACATGTATATGTATTGCTCTTTTGCTTCACTATATTTTTATTGTTTAACTCCTGCACTAAAAAATTCGCTGAGATAAACACTGATAAAAATAGCATTGCAACTGTAGGAGCGGCAGAACTTCCATTTCTATTTTCCCAGGCACAATCCACTGCTACAAATAGCCAATGGAATTACCAGGTAGCACAAAATCTGTTCGCCGATCAATACGCACAATACTTTGCATGTGAAGCTACTTATTTCCCTTCGGACCGTTTGGTAATAAGGATGGACTGGGTAGGCGCCGCTTTTAACCCCATGTACACAACCGTAGTTCCCCAGTTACAAACGATTTTTAACAGCACAGATTCTTCTTCGGCCGAGCATGCGCTTGCCAGCATCTGGTGGGTATATACCTTTCATAAGGTCACAGATTATTGGGGGCCGATTCCGTATTTCTCAGCGGGCACACCGGGTAGCTCGGTTCCCTACGACCCGCAGGATAAAATCTATGATGATTTTTTTAAAAGGCTTGCAGCAGCAGTCACCGTTTTGAAAGGGAAAACCGGGGAACAACCTTTTGGGAGTTATGATCTTATTTATGGTGGCGATGTAAATAAGTGGATAAAATTTGCAAACACGCTTCGTTTGCGACTGGCGCTGAGAATTTCAAATGTGGATGCTGGCCGGGCTAAAACTGAAGCGGAAGCTGCAGTAGCTGACGGAGTAATGACCACCAGCCCCGGTGATGATGCACTTATTCAAAGAACCACGAAGGGCGATGATGGCAATGGCCTTTCTATTATGTCAGATTGGAATGAATTCAGGATGAGCGCATCAATGGAATCAGTATTGAAAGGATACAAAGACCCACGGTTACCAATTTATTTTTTACCTGCGGTGAATACAGGAGAGTACAACGGCTTAAGAAACGGGCTTAGTGTTGTTCAGTTGGGTTTGGATGCCAATAAAGCTGACAATAATTCTCATGTGGGTCCACGGTGGGCCTCGCCGGCTGCGGGGGGAATTTCAACTTATCTTTCCACCCCGCAAAACGTGATGGCTACCGCAGAAGCGTACTTTCTGAGAGCCGAAGGTGCTTTGCGTGGCTGGAATATGGATGGCAATGCCAAAGATTTATATAATGCCGGTATTACTAATTCCCTTGCACAATGGGGCATTACGGATGCAACAATAGTTAATAATTACATCAACAGCATGAATACGCCTGTTCCTCCAGGGGATTATCTTAATTCACCCGCCATGACCACTATTCCTGTAAAGTTTGGGACAAGCCTTGCTGAGCAAAAAGAACAGATTGCCACCCAAAAATGGCTCGCGCTTTTCCCTGACGGTATGGAAGCATGGGCTGATTATAGAAGAAGCCATATTCTAAAACTTTACCCGGTAGTTAATTCGGATAATCCTGATATCACCAATACCAGAACCCAGTGGATCAGGAGAATTCCTTTCCTTCTTTCGGAGACGCAAAACAACGGGGCCGCTGTTGAAGCAGCAATACCATTACTCAATGGTCCGGACAAAGTAACGACGCCTCTCTGGTGGGATAAAAACTAATTTCGCTATTTTATAGATTCTTTTTCAAAGATTCCATTTGTAAAAATGGAATCTTTAGTTTTAGCAAGGCACCTGGAAGATAAAATCTGAATATGTCAACTTTTTTGAGAAATATCTGCTTCTTTTTTTTAACAAGCCTGTTTTTTAGTTGTAGTGATAATACTTCTCACTTATTTACTCTTCTTGATGAAGGAAGGACCGGGATAAATTTTAAGAATACTATTTTCGAAGACGAAGCATTGAATGTGCTGAATTATACTTATTTCTATAATGGCGGAGGAGTGGCTATCGGGGATATCAACAATGACGGCTTGCCTGATATTTTATTCACGGGCAATATGGTCAGAAACAGGTTGTTCTTAAATAAAGGTGGTTTTAAATTTGAAGATATTACTGAAAAAAGCGGAATTGCTGACAAACAAGGATGGTGTACGGGCGCAACTATGGTGGATATTAACGGGGATGGTAAATTGGACATTTACATTTGCCGTAGCGCCGATATTAATCGTGAAAGAAGGAAGAACTTGTTGTTCATTAATAATGGAAATCTGACATTCACAGAAAAAGCGGAGAAGTACGGTTTGGCAGATGTAGGCTATTCAACCCAGGCTGCTTTTTTTGATTATGATAAAGACGGGGATTTGGATTGTTTCATTATCAATCACTCTTTAAAGCAGTACACAACAGGCGCACAACTGCATCCGGAATTACGCAATCAGCGCAATCCCGATTTTGCTGATAAATTATACCGTAATGATAACGGGCATTTTACCGAAGTAAGTAAAGAAGCCGGAATTACCTCTAATGTATTTACGTTTGGCTTGGGCCTTTCAGTTTCTGATATCAATAACGACGGGTGGCCGGATATTTATGTGTCCAATGATTTTAATGAGCCTGATTATTTATTTATAAATAACCGCAACGGTACTTTTAGTGAACAGTTGTCCAATCAAATAGATGAAGTTCCTTTGGCTTCAATGGGCTGCGATGCCGCAGATTATAATAATGACGGATTTGTTGATTTACTGACGTTGGATATGTTACCCGAAAGTAATGAAGGCCAAAAAATGCATAATGGGGCAGAAAACTATGATAAATTTCAATACCTCTTCAGCCAGGGATTTTATTATCAATACAGCCGTAATATGCTGCAAAAGAATAATGGTGACGGAACGTTCAGTGAGATCGGGCAATTAGCAGGCGTGTCTAACACTGACTGGAGCTGGAGTGCATTGTTTAGTGATTTTGATAATGATGGCAACAAAGATCTTTTTATAAGCAATGGCTATGTAAAAGATTATACCAACATGGATTTTTTGAAGTCCTCCATGAATAGTGTTATACAGGCCAGACAAGGAGGAGGGCCGGCAACTTCAGAAAAGGATTATATTGATAAAATGCCAACCAATGAAATTCCGGATTATATCTTTCAAAATAGGGGGGATCAAACTTTTACCAATCGTTCGAACGAATGGGGTTTTGACCAAAAAACGGTTTCATCCGGAACTGCCTATGCTGATTTGGATAACAATGGAACTATGGACCTGGTGATTAATAACATCAACGGGCTGGCAGGTATTTATAAAAATAATAGTGGAACGCTGCTGAAAAATAATTACCTGAAAATAAAATTGACAGGAGATTCAAAAAATACCGGCGGCATTGGGGCTAAAGTAAAGCTGTATTGCGGCAAGCAACAATTCTACCAGGAAGAGTTTCCCGTCCGGGGTTTCCAATCATCCGTAGATCCGGTATTGAATTTTGGAATCGGAAAACATGCAATTATAGATTCGTTATTAATCATTTGGCCTGATGATCATATGCAAATCCTGCGAAATGTAAAACCCAATCAGGTATTGACATTGAAGATAACTGATGCACGTAATAAATGGCATTATGATACGACTGCGCATAAATATGAATCCTATTTTTCGACTGACACGCTTAATAATATGATTCATGCGGAAAATAATTTCGATGACTTTACAGTTCAGTCATTGCTACCTAACTATCTTTCACGCCAGGGCCCCTGCCTTGCGGTGGCAGACGTAAATAAGGATGGATTGGACGATGTATTTTTCGGCGGGGCAAAAGGACAGCCTTCTCAATTATTTATTCAAAATGCAGAGGGCACATTTACAAAAAAAACGGAACCTGCATTTTTAAAAGATGCGGTAAGTGAAGATGTATCTGCTGAATTTTTTGATGCAGATGGCGATGGGGATATGGATTTATATGTGGGTGGCGGTGGATACGAGTTTACTGAAAATGATCCTGCTTTGCAGGGAAGACTATACATTAACGATGGCAAAGGAAATTTTTTCAAAAAGGAAATTGCCATTCCTAAAACGTATACCAGTACAGGTTGCGTAAAAGCTGCCGATATCAATGGTGACGGCAAGATGGATTTATTTATAGGTGGCCGGGTTGTTCCGGGCAAATATCCGGCCGCACCTGAAAGTAAAATTTTAATGAATGACGGCAAAGGAAATTTCACAGATGCTACCGCCAATGTCGCACCTTCCCTGCAACATATTGGAATGGTAACGGGTGCCGTTTGGATGGATATTAATAAAGATGGAAGACCCGATTTGATTGTTGTAGGTGAATGGATGCCGGTAAAAATTTTCATTAATCAAAATGGGAAATTGATTGACGCCTCTTCCGAATATATAAAATTTCCCAGCAGCGGTTGGTGGAATTGCATTTATGCAGAAGATATGGATGGGGATGGGGATAAAGATTTGGTAATAGGAAATTATGGGTTGAATACGCAATTTCATTGTACAGAGAAGGAACCCATGACCCTATATTTTAAGGATTTTGACAACAATGGCTCTATTGATCCTATACTTTGTTATTATATTGATGGGGTTTCTTACCCTGCAGCCTCACTGGATGATCTCACTGGCCGGCTTCCTTCGCTTAAGAAAAAATTTCCGACGTATAAAGACTATGCCGTTGCGATGATCCATGATTTGTTTACGAATGAAGAACTTAAAAGCGCCTCAGTTTTAAAGGCACAAACGATGCAAAGCATGTACCTGGAAAACCAGGGAAGTAAAGGTTTTTTGATGCATAAATTACCGTTGGAGGCTCAATACTCTCCGGTGTATAGCATCACTTCAGTTGACGCTAATCATGATGGGAAGAAGGATTTATTGTTATGCGGCAACAACACCTGGACGAGGATAAAGTTTGGCCGCTATTCTGCCAATCATGGGGTATTGTTATTGGGAGACGGGAAAGGTAATTTTTCGTACGTGCCGCAGTATAAAAGCGGTTTGAAAATAAGGGGAAATGTCCGCAGCGTTGTTTCCGTAAAGAATAAAGACAAAGTACGAATTGTGGTTGGGATAAATAATTCAAAAGCTTTATTGCTTCATCTTAAATGATTGGCGATTTTATCTTTTGACCTTAGATAGAAATTTCGATAATTATGATTCCGAGCATAAAAAAATCTTTTTCATCTCCCTCATTTGCAGGCGCCCATCAGGTATTCAATTTTAAGAATCCGCCATCTATCGGGTAATCTGTGCCCGTAATGAATGAAGCTTCATCGCTGCATAAATAGAGCGCTAAAGCAGCCACTTCTTCAGGCTTTGCCATCCGGCCAATGGGCTGGGTTTTTGAAAGCTTTTCAAACATCTCTTCTTCTTTTCCCGGATAATTTTTTTGTAAAAAGCCATCAACAAATGGCGTATGAACACGCCCTGGCGAAATGGAATTACAGCGGATACGGTCTGCAATATAATCTTTGGCCACCGACATTGTCATTGCGGCCACTGCCCCTTTTGCCATCGAATACGCAAACCGGTCTGGAATGCCTACCCACGCTGCAACTGAAGCCATGTTTATAATTACACCTCCGCCATTTTTTTTCATTACCGGGATAGAAGCAAACAAACAATTGTATACGCCCTTTATATTCACGCCCACAATGCGATCAAAATCCTGTTCACTTGTTGTGTCTGCCTTACCAATGTGCGCGATTCCTGCATTGTTCACTAATATATCATGCGTTCCTATTGCATTAATTGTTTTAATCAATTCCTGCTGAAGGGCAACATTACAGGCATGAGAAAACACTTTGCCACCATTTGCCTCAATTTCTTCCACGGATGATTTCGCAGTCTCGCTGCTCAACTCTATAATATGCACCTCAGCTCCCTGTTTGGCAAACAAAACGGCAATTGCTCTTCCAATACCGCTTCCCGCGCCGGTTATGATAGCTTTTTTATTATCTAAAGAAAACATGCTCTCTAAGTTTTTTATAAAAAATATTTTCAAATCTAAATTATGAATGGCTGCTCGTTCAAGTCAAAAATCTTTTTCATTAGAACCCATTTTTCACCAGGCTTGCTGCCAGGAATCCCTTGCTGGTATTTCCACATCAGTTGTTCCCACTCCTGCACTTTCGCATTTGCATTATCCATTTTTTCCTTTTCGGGAAATGAAAAATTTTCACTGGTTTCCATAATCATAAAAAGGCGATTGAAAGCTCTGTATATTTCCATGCCTGTGATGCCAGCCTTCTCCATTGATTCAAGAATTTCAGGCCAGATCTTTTTATGGTGATTTTCATATTCTGCAATCATCGCGTCATCATCTTTCAAATCGAGCGCAAGACAGTATTTCATTTTCTATTAATTAAAAAATCTAAAAGTAAGTTATTATAGATAAAATTTCGACGGTTATCATACCCTCCTTCCTGCGTACACAAATTTTTTTTAAAATAGAATGCCCGAATTTTTAAATAAGATCAAAATTCCGAACAGGCTGTTGTTAGCGGCGGTTTAAACTAGAAAAATATATTATTTCTTAGTCTACTGCTAATGCCGTTTCTAATCTTTAAAAATTTTATCCAACGGCCTTAAACGCTTTTGCAGCCGGTTTCCGGGATAAAATCTTTTAGCAAAAACCATCCTGAAATTACCTGTATTAAACCAATATACAGTATGGCTTTTTACACCTTTAAATGCCAGGTTATCAAATACCCAGTTGGCGCTGATATTCCAGCTTCTGCTATTGTAGCCGGCAGCTACGCGAAAGCGCGTCACGGGATTTAGTGAAAAATGTGTATGAGAATTTTTTTCCAAATGCTCGTTTGCAAAACTGAAAGCAAGATTGCCTGTTACGGAACCTGTGATAAAAAATTGAGCTACCACAATTTGCGTGTATGCATAACCGATACCCGGGCCAATGCTTAGATAATTTATTTTACTCAGATTTTTTTGAGGGTATTTTTCGCTTACTGATTTTGGGATGAGGTTGCTGTCTGCCTTCACTACCCCATAATACAATTCCGCGCCCGCCAGAAAACTTCCGGCAGATTTTTTTTGCAATTCATTTTGTATGAACGACGCACGGTATGAAAATCTTTTAGAATTAAAAATGTAATACCGAGACAAGCCAAATAAATTCAACCGGAAGTCTTTACGATAATAATTTTCCGCAGGCTCATTGAAGCTGCCGGCAAGATGAAACCCTTTATATAACTGGCCATACACATCTGTTACCCATTTTGGTTGGTATAAATGCATCTGTAAATCCAGGTATTTGGTTTTATTATTTTTTTTACCAGGATTTAAAAAATCAAAACCGTAGGCAATGTTTAATGAAAAATTATGGTAGGTGGCACCCACGCCCAAATTGAAAGTGGTATTTGGCAAATAATGCAGGCCAGGCGCATTTTTAGCTTTTAAATTAAAGCGGCTGTATTTTTGGGAAGTATACATGCGGCCGGTAATGCTGTTAGGAAAATAAACGTAGTAAGCGCTATCATTCCCACGGCTATTTTGCGCATTAACATTCAGAGCGCTCACTGACAGCAACACAAAGCATATTATCGGGCCGGAGAACTTCGCCATATACAAACATTTTATTTCACTAAATCTTTGCAAACAACTATGAAGCCAGAAAGCCTTACTATCAAAATACAAAAAAAAGAAAACAAGGTATTTGTTGATTTACTACAAATAAAAAGCCAACCATTTGCAGGCTGGCTCATTATCAAAAAAAATCTTTTCTAAACCAAAGCATTTTCCAATACTTGTTGCATGGTTTTCACATAATGAATTTTTAATCCTTTGATATAAGCCGGATTAATATCGTTAATATCTTTTTCATTTTGTGCACTCATAATAATTTCACGGATACCGGATCTTTTTGCAGCCAAAACTTTCTCCTTAATACCGCCCACAGGAAGCACCTGGCCGCGCAAGGTAATTTCGCCCGTCATTGCAAGATAAGGCTTCACGCGCCGGCCAGTAAACGACGAGGCTAACGCGGTCATCATGGTAACGCCGGCACTTGGTCCATCC
The DNA here is from genome assembly GCF_003721595.1 of Hanamia caeni. Classification (GTDB taxonomy): domain Bacteria; phylum Bacteroidota; class Bacteroidia; order Chitinophagales; family Chitinophagaceae; genus Ginsengibacter; species Ginsengibacter caeni. The sequence continues at coordinate 260,155 of NZ_RJJR01000005.1, read as the reverse complement.
TTGGGCACGGCGCCTTCCGGGACGTGGATGTGTACATTCTTTTTATAAAACATTTCAGGATTTATTCCGTATTTCTTTGCGTTAGACTGAAGGTAACTTAATGCCGTAGAAGCGCTTTCCTTCATTACATTTCCAAGATTTCCTGTCAATTTCAAATCGCCTTTGCCGTTGTCGCTCATCGCGGATTCAATAAATAAGATATCACCTCCTACATAAGTCCAGGCGAGGCCTACTGCAACGCCGGCCATATTTGCCGTCCGGTACACTTCATTGCTATATCTTGATTTACCAAGAATTTTCTCAACATCATTAATGCTTACCGTCGGCTTTAATTTTCCTTTTTCCGCATAATCCCTTGCAAGCTTTCTCATCAGGCTGGCCAATTGCCTGTCAAGTTCTCTTACACCACTTTCCCGGGTAAAATCGGCGATTACTTTTCCTAAAACAGAATCGCTCATTTTAAACGACACATTTTTTAAGCCATGCGCTTCTTTTTGCTTTGGCAACAAATGCCTTTTTGCAATTTCAATTTTTTCTTCCAGAGCATAACCACTCAACTCTATAATTTCCAAACGATCGCGCAGTGCAGGCTGAATATTTTGAAGATTATTGGCAGTAGCAATGAACAACACTTTGCTTAAATCATATTCCAGCTCAAGGTAATTGTCGTAAAAATTATTATTCTGCTCCGGATCCAGAACTTCAAGCAAAGCTGAAGAAGGATCGCCACGAAAATCAGTTCCAACTTTATCTATTTCGTCAAGAATCATAACAGGGTTAGAAGATTTTGCCTTACGGATGGATTGAAGAATTCTTCCGGGCATAGCGCCGATGTATGTCTTACGATGGCCGCGTATTTCGCTTTCATCATGCAGGCCGCCAAGGCTAACGCGGACGTACTTTCTATTAATGGCATTGGCTATACTTTTTCCCAATGAAGTTTTACCGATTCCGGGAGGGCCTACGAAGCAAAGAATCGGGCTTTTCATATCGCCTTTCAGCTTTAAAACAGCGAGGTATTCTAAAATCCTTTGCTTGATTTTTTCCATGCCATAATGATCGTGATCCAAAATTCTTTTCGCCTTTTTGAAATCGTATTGATCCCTGGTATAATCTTCCCACGGCAAATCAAGCATTAAATCAAGATGATTGTAAACGACAGAATAATCAGGCGTTGAAGGATGCATACGTTCAAGCTTCTCAATTCCTTTATTGAACATTTCCTTTGCTGCAGCAGGCCATTTTTTTGCTTCCGCCTTCTTTTGCATTTCCTTTACCTCTGCTACATTATCTCCTCCAAGCTCTTCTTTGATGGCTTTCAATTGCTGTTGCAGGAAATAATCCTTCTGCTGCTTGTCAAGCTCGGCGCGGGTTTTATTGGTGACCTTATTTTTTAATTCCGCGTATTGCAATTCTGTCTGTAATAAATTCAATAACATTTCTGCCCTTTCCTTTATGTTTTGAATTTCCAGCAGCTTTTGCTTTTCCAGAATATTACTATTTAAATTACTGCTTACAAAATGGATAAGAAAGGAAGGATTTTCAATGTTTTTTAAGATAATGGTTGCCTCCGAAGGCATATTGGGAGATAGCTGAATAATTTGCCCGGAAAGCTCTTTTATGGAACTCACCATTGCGTCAAAATCGGTATCTTCCTTCAGCTCTTCTTCCGCAAGAATTGTAATCTTCGCTTTAAAAAACGGCTCTTCCATAGTAATCTCGTCAATGCGAAAACGCTTCTTACCCTGGATTATAACGGTAGTTCCGCCGTCAGGCATTTTTATTAGCTTAAGGATTTTTGCGACCGTTCCCACATTAACTAAATCTGCTGAGGCAGGCTCTTCCACGAGGCTGTCTTTTTGAGAAATTACGCCTACCAATTTGTCAGTCTTGTAAGCCTCTTGCACGGCCTTAATGCTTTTGTCGCGCCCCACTGTTATTGGTATTACCACTCCGGGAAAAAGAACCGTATTTCTCAAAGGTAGCAGTGGCAACTCAGCAGGGATGGGCTGTTCATCATTTCCGTCACCCTCTTCGTGAAGCGGAATCATGGGCATGAATTCCATTTCATCTTCCGGCCCATTCATAAAAAATTTATTATTCATATATTTTTTTCACTTGTCAATCTGTCAAAATTTTCGGCAAAGAAACGAACATTTTCAGGTATTACTATATTATTCAACATTAATGCCACGTTAAATAGCCGGACAGTAAAAGAACATTTAGCGCTGATTTTTATTTTGAATGTCGTTACATCTTTAAACGAAATTTGTTCATAACTTATTTAACGGCATAAAAAAAATTTCTTTTTTAAGGAATTAAATTAAATTTATTTACAGTCTACACCCAAGGATAAACAAAAAAAACATGCCTGAAATTTTGCTGGTTGATGATCATTCAATAGTCAGAAAAGGGCTCAGATTATTAATACAGGATTATATTCCTCGTACTAATATTGATGAAGCGTTTGATGGAACTTCTGCGCTTGAAAATATTAAGCAAAAAAATTATGATTTAGTCATGATGGATATCAACATGCCTGGCACGGATTCGTTTGTAACGCTTGAAACTGTCCTGGCTATCAGGCCGGGATTAAAAGTTCTCATTTTTAGTATGAATTCCGAAGAAGTATTTGCCAAAAGATTTTTGAAAATTGGTGCAAAGGGCTATCTAAGGAAAGATTCAAATAATAGTGAAATACAAAAAGCTATTGAGGTGGTTTTAAATGGAAAAACCTACATCAGCCCTGAGCTAAGCCAAAAACTCGTGGCGGGGATGCGATCTAAAAGTCAGCCGGAAAATCCTTTTGATAAATTATCATCACGCGAGTTTGAAATTGTTCAACACATGGCGCAGGGAAATTCGGTTTCTGAAATGGCCAAAAAACTTAATATTCATACTTCAACAGTTGGCACCTATAAAAGCCGCATATTCGAAAAATTACAGGTTCAAAACCTTGTAGAACTGCTTAGCCTGGCAAGGACTTATGATGTTATATTTCCTTCCTGACAAACAAAATGTAGTTTTTTTATTACAAATACTTGACCGCTTTACTACAAATAAGCGAATGGCTATTGTCTAATTTTGAACCAATCAGATATTACCATCAAAAGATGTCTTTTCAATCTATGATAGTTTTATGACTGGTTATTAAGAACCTACGCCAAAGTGCACCGTTGGTAACCTCAGGAAAGAAGCGACAGTTGTTGAGCTGTCGCTTTTCTTTTTTATCTCTCTTAAAAAAAATAACTTCAAAGATTCATCGGAGTCTTGCAAATGAAAAAATAATTTGTTATGGGTTGAAATTTAATGCCTTCTCCGCATTAATTCATAAACCCTGCGTGACAATTCTCTCATTCTTTCACGCACTTTTTCTTCTGTAACCGGTGTCAATAGCGCGATTGCATACTTTACCGTCCCGTCATCCACAATGCCCGCATCATTGGTAAAATAGCGCCACCACCCTGATTTATGATAAAACATAACGTTATGGGGAAGGCCTCCGGATAGTTTGGTTGTATCCAATTGCCTTCCCAACAAAACTTTTATTTGCTGGCTTACCCACGGGCTAATTAATGTATTGGTATATATTTTAAACATAAAATCTGCCGCGTGCAGAGCGCAGGTAACCGTTCCTCTTATCGTATCATATCCTGCATCTTCAAATTTGCGGGGCAAATATTTTCTTGTCACTTCACTTCCAACCCATCCATTGGCGTGCATCATTTTATTAATATTTTTTCTGCCGGCGATATCAATTAGGCAATTAGCGGCTGAATTATCGCTTCGCGTAATCATCAGATCCAATAAATAATTAATGGTAACGGTGTCGCCATCACGCAGCAAAGGCCGCGGATCCCAGCTTATTTCTTTCACTACATCCACATCATTGGGCGTTTTTACAATATAGGGTTCAGACAATGAGTGCGCGCCTTGTTCAATTTGGTTCAGCACTTCCATCGCTACATACATTTTATAAAGAGAAGCCGGATAAATAAAATTATCCATATTTACCCCGCCAATTACGGGGCTTTTAGCCGCGAGGTCAATTACTGCAAAAGAAATTTTTTCCATTCCATCGTCACCTGCATCATAAGTTCCATCAAGATGAACATCATGAACAATCTGATACAAAGAATCTGTAAATTCTCTCTTTTGAATATAATAAGAGGGTATTGTTGTTTGAGCCACCATCATTAATGAGGTAAGATGAAATGAAATAAATAATGATAACCTTTTCAAGATTCAATTGTTATTGATAAAAAATAATTCACACAAAAAATAGTGCGACAAAATAAAAATCCGGAATATTTATCTATTTACTGTCAGGTTTGTTTACTGCTGCTATCGTACATCAGGGCGATCTTCCACTATTTCAATGCGGGCACCCTGCAAGGCATCGTTTACCATTATCTGGCAGGATAACCGCAGGTTAGTGTGGACGTAAGCGCATTTCTGAAGCGTGCTTTTTTCATTTCTTTCCATTATGCTTTCGCCCATGCTTTGTGCAATTACCAGGCACGTTCCACATCTGCCTATTCCTTTACATTCGCCAAAATCTTCGACATAAAGTTTTTCATTTATTAATACCATAAGGTTTCTGAATTCTCCTTCGAAAGTAGCCACCTCGATTTCTTCCTTATTATAAAAAATTGAAAAACAAATATCCTTTTTTCGCACAATCATTATTGGCAGAATGATTTAAAAACAACATAAAGCTGCAATACAAAAATCATAACGACTTTGATTTTATCCAAAACTGATCCTGATAGTCATCAACAAGAGGCTCGCGAACCAACTGGTCGCCAATACCTTTCAGTTGCTTATCCGATAGCGCTTTGCAGAGATGCGGAAACAATATTCTTTCTTCAAAACGGATGTGGTTGTCAATCGTGTCTGAAAGTTCGAGCAGAATATCCTCTGCGTATTGCAAGCCTGAAGTTTCTATGTTTTTAAAGACTGTTTTAATTTCTTGATGATCAGCCAAAGCTTTTTGCACCTGTTTGTCTCTTACCAGGCCAAAAAGTATTTCCTCTTCTTCTTTAAAATGGCCTGAAAAATAATGGCTCCAGAAATAGCTGACATAATCCAGCATCCGCTGCTTTTCTATATGAAACTTGATGCCCTGTCTGATTTTCCAACAAAATAAAGATCCCGCATAGTGATCTTTTGAGAAGGGAAGCAAGCCGGATTTTGATTTTTCATGACTGATTTTCATCCGTTTGAATTTTTGCAAATCTATTTACAATTTATCAACTGCTGATCAATTGAGTTTAAAACGGCACTAATCTTGTTTAGTATTTGTTTGTTTTTTTAAGTGATGAATAGGCATTCTATTAATTCGTATACACCTAAATACTTAATTCATGGCTGATTTAAACACCCCCGTTGGCTCGCTGGACCATATTGAAGGAAAAACAAGCGCAACTATCACATTGGTGGAGTATGGCGATTTTCAGTGTAAGAAAAGTGCGGAGGCTTATCCGCTCATAAAAAGGTTGATAAAAGAATTTCATAATGATCTTTTGTTTGTGTTCAGAAACTTTCCTGATGAGCAGTTGCCGGAATCTATGATTGCAGCTCAGGCCGCCGAAGCAGCAGGTTTGCAGAATAAATTTTGGGAAATGCATGATTTAATTTTCGAACAGCAGGATCAGCTTACGGAAGATAATTTGATATATTTCGCCGAATCTTTAAATCTGAACCTGGAGCAGTTTGATGACGACAGGGCAAGTCAAAATGTTATGGCAAAAATTGAAAGTGATATTGAAAGTGGCATCAGGGCTAATGTTTCATCCACTCCAACGTTTTTTATTGATGACGAATTAATAAATGATTACGATGAAACTTACGAATCCTTAGCTAATGCAGTTCGCAACGCTGAATAATTGTTCACGCATTTTTTGGTCAACTGTAAGTTTTATTTTATAGTAAACTAAAAAATAAGTTGATTTTTATTTCGAGGTAAAAAATAGTTAGCGGTAATATGATTTTTTTATTGGTTGGCAAAAACCTTTTTCAAAATCTCTGTAACGCGGGCGGCAGGATTTTGCCGGATTTGCTGCTCTTCAAGGCCGATTTTATAAAACAAGCCATTGAGCGCCTTTCCGGTTACATAGGCTGTGAGGTCAGTATTGACGGGCTTATTGGAGAACCGGTTGTAGGTGCTAAAAACATCGCTCCAGTATTTTGTAGCGTCTGTTTTGTCAAGAGATTTTGAAATTATTGGCTTAAAGGCAGCAGTTAGTTGCGCAGTTGTTTTTTCTTTCAGATAGTCAGTGGCAGCGGTGTTGCCACCCCTTAATATTGAAAACGCATCCTGGATGGTCATTTGTTTTATTGCATTGATAAAAATATTGCCCACATATTTTGATGCATCTTCGGCAGCGCGGTTCATGGATAAAACTGCTTTATCAACTACACTTCCAAAACCAACATCTCTTAACGTTTTTTCTACCTTTTGCGCTTCCGGCGGCATCACGATTTTAACGAGAGCATCTTTGTAAAACCCATCTAATGCAGATAATTTAGTAGTAGCAGTGTCAGTTCCAACGCGTAACGCTGTTTTTAAACCATCAACAACTTCTTCGGTAGTAAGATTTCCGTTGGGGGTTCCGACAGAATTTAAAATATTTTTCGCAGTATCACACCCTGAAAAAGCGAACAAAAATATCATGCATGAAATATAAACTTTATTCATAAGTTCTTTTTCAAAAAAGATTCAAGTACAGTGCCAAAAAGAATTTTTGATTTGACATTAATCGTTTCGCATGCAGATCTCAATCTATTTTAAAGTTCTATACCAATTTTTTTCATCAATATTGAAGCGTTCAAACTGTTGCAAACACCGGGTTTCAGGCGATAATCAAAATACAATTCGTCATTGCTAACCTGCACATCAAAATGATAATTACGAATACTCCCTGAAAAATCTTCCTTTAAATTCGCCAGCTCAAGATCGTGAGTTGCAATAATGGCTGCGGCTTTTCTTTTTATTAATTGCTTAATCAGCGCCTTTGATCCTGTATGCCTGTCCAGTGAATTTGTACCTCTCAGGATTTCGTCGAGCAGTATAAAAACCTTCTCTCCTGCATTTACACGGTCAATTATGGCTTTTAATTTTTTTAACTCTGCATAAAATGTAGAAGTGCTTTCTTCAAGATTATCTGTAACCCGCATGCTGCTGATTAACTTTACGTGCGAAACAGCAAATGATGCAGCACATACCGGTGAGCCAGTCATTGCAAGCACTGTGTTAATTCCGATGCTTCTGAGGTAAGTGCTTTTTCCTGCCATGTTAGAACCTGTAACCAGCATGAGTTCTGAATTGTCCTCGATGTTTATAAAATTATTTACTCTTTTTTCTTTGGGTATTAACGGATGGCCAATTTCATTTCCATGAATTGAAAAATAATTTTGATTGATTTGAGGAAAAACCCAGGAAGGGTGATTAAAGCAAATAACGCCGAGGCTGTTGATCGCTTCAAAACCGGCAAGTGTTTGAAACCAGGAATTAAAATTATTCTGAACATTTTTTTTCCACTTTTCGAGATCCAGCACCTGCTGCAGGTTCCATAAAAGCAAAAGATTAAGGGGAGCTGATAGCACGAGGTTATACCTGATATCGAGGCGATCCAGTATATTTTTTAATCTTAAAATATCTGCTGAAGCTTTTTTATTTTGCTGCCGGAAAATTGATTGCCATTGTTGCAATAACGAGGTATTAAAGGCTTCCTTTTCGATTGAAGAAATTGTAGAATAAAGTGTTCGCATTTCGTCGGAAACCTTTGATAATTGCTCATGAACAGGCGCTACATATTTGTTAATTTGATAAGCAATGATTGCAAATAAAAATAAGGAGGTATAAAAGATTGTATTTCCAACAAGGCTAAAAATATATAATACAACAATGGTAATAATAATTGCGGGCAATACATATCGAAGCCATTTCCACGGTCTGAATCCTGAAAAAATATCGGAGGCTTGCATCCATTTTTCAAGGCGCTCTTTGGCAGAAAAAGTAACTTTATTTTTTTGGCCATTTGCCTGGAAATCCTGGCTCCATATCATTTTAGCTGATAGCTCTTTAATTGCTTCCTGGCGGTTGATTATATCTGCAACCGGTGCAGGCGCTTTTAAAAAATCAGCCAGTTGCCTGCTTCCCGGCTCGGAAGTAGTGCGGTTGATATATTGAAATAAAGAAGCTCTGCCAAATATGTCAAGATCATTTGCATACTCGTGCTGTTTGGGAATATGCTCCGATCCGTTGTCAAAAACAAAATAGTTGCCGCTTAGAAATTGTAATTCATTTTCATTAATAGCTATCAACTTATCCGTGTGCTCAATTTTTGCATGATTTTTTAAATCTGCTTTTATGAGTTGAACAAAAACAATCAGCAACAGAATTATGGCGCCCATTACAAATCCGATTCCCAGCGACCACAGAAAATAAAATGCAGCAACAATAGCAACGACAGCACCGAGTCTCAGCCACGCAAAAGAAGATTTCTTTTGTTTGAGCTTTTTCAGTTGTAGTTGCAGCTCGGTTAATCTGCTTTCATAAAATTGTCTGGAATCCATGTCAAAATTTTCTTAAAAAGTTTGTAAAAGTACTTGAATAAACAAGAGTATGATTTCCAGTCAAACGATTTAAGCTATAATTAAAAAGGAACACTTGTGCTGCTCTTGATTTCGCCCATCACAAAAACGCTTTTTACGCTCCCTATGCTTTTAATAGTGCCCAATACGCCCAATACAAATTTTTGATATGCAGGCATATCTTTAACCAGGATTTTCAACATAAAATCATAATCGCCGGCGATGTTATAACATTCAACTACTTCAGGAATGGACTGGATTTCTTTTACCAGCTTTTTGCCATTTTCGTTGGTATGTTGCTTTAATGAAACATTACAAAAAACAGTTAAGCCCTTATCCAATTTTTCTTTGTCGAGCAGAGCAACATACTTTTTTATATAACCATCTTTTTCCAGTCGCTTGATGCGTTCATGCACGGGCGTAGTGGTAAGGTGAAGTTTTAAAGAAATTTCGCGGTTGGTAATATGCGCATCGTTTTGCAACATTTTCAGGATTGATTTATCAATTGTATCCAACATTTTTAAAAGTTTATTTTGCTGTCAAATATAAACTGAATACTAATTTTTAGAATAATTTTCTATTTAAAATATTCATATAGAACAAAATTCCAAAGTTATAAGACTTATAAAGAAATTTTATCCAGATGCTTAGTTTTGCTTAAAATTTTTAAAAGCCTCTGAACATGCTTACTCACAATTTAGGATACCCACGTATCGGCAGCCACCGAGAATTAAAAAAAGCGAATGAACAATATTGGGCCGGCAAAATTTCGGCGATTGAACTGGAACAAACCGCCAAGAGCATCCGCCTTCAAAACTGGCAGTTGCAGCAAAATGCAGGGATTGATATTATTCCATGCAATGATTTTTCCTATTACGACCATGTATTGGATACAAGCCTGATGGTGGGTGCTATCCCTGAAAGATTTCATTCGCTCATGGAAAAAAAGCAATTACGGGATATTGATTTGCTTTTTGCAATGGCGAGAGGTTATCAAAAAGACGATTATGATATCACTGCAATGGAAATGACGAAGTGGTTTGACACCAATTATCATTTCATTGTACCTGAGTTCGTTGCGAATCAAAAATTTTGTTTCTTTTCTAAAAAGATAATTCACGAATTCCGCGAAGCGAAAAGAGAAGGGTTTAACGCAAAGCCTGTATTATTAGGGCCTATTTCCTACTTGTTGCTCGGCAAAGAAAAACAGGAAGGCTTTCACCGCCTGGAATTAATAAATAATTTGTTACCCGTTTATTTTGAAGTTTTAAAAAATCTGGACGATGCAAATGCCCACTATATCCAATTTGATGAGCCTTGCTTGTCATTAAATCTTACTGAGGCAGAGCGAAAGCTTTTTATTAAGGTTTATAGTGATATCAAAAAGGCATTTCCCGGTTTGCACATTATCCTGGCTGCTTATTTTGAATGCTATGGAGATAATCTAGAAACGGTTTTGCAGCTTCCGGTTCAGACGTTGCACCTTGATTTGGCACGTTGTCCTTTGCAATTGGAGGATATTCTGCAGACCAGTATTCGTCAGTCTAAAATGAGTTTATCATTAGGCCTTACCGATGGCAGAAATATCTGGAAAAATGATTTTACGAATTCACTTCTATTGATAGCAAAAGCGAAAGAAGCTATCGGCGCCGACAGAATTATGATTGCGCCCTCCTGTTCGTTGCTCCATGTGCCTTGTGATTTGGATTTAGAAACTGATGAAAAAAATCTTCCGTCAACAATTAAAAACTGGATGGCTTTTGCCAAACAAAAAATTGATGAAGTAGCAACGTTGGCTGCGCTTTCAGAAGAAAATCCCTCAACAGAAAATCTGCGCAAGCTGACCGATAATAAAAAAGCGATTGATGAAAAAAAACAATCCGCTCTTATTCATAAGCAAAAAATTCAGGACAGGATAAAAAAGTTTTCTGATAAAGACTTAAATCGTCAAAGTCCATTTTCTAAAAGAAAAGCCATACAACAAAAGCAGTTAAACCTTCCCTTATTTCCTACTACTACTATCGGCTCTTTCCCGCAAACAAAAGAAGTACGGGGATGGAGAGCCAAACTGAAGAAAGGAGAAATTGCCAATGAGGAATATGATAGCCTCGTAAAAAAAGAAATTGAATCATCTATCCGCTGGCAGGAAGAATCAGGAATTGATGTGTTAGTGCATGGTGAATTTGAGCGCAATGACATGGTGGAATATTTTGGCGAACAACTGGATGGATTCGTGTTTACTAAAAACGGATGGGTGCAAAGCTATGGCAGCCGCTGTGTGAAGCCCCCGATCATTGTTGGCGATGTGGAAAGAAAACATCCGATGACCCTTTATTATACAAAGTTTGCTCAATCATTGACGAAAAAATTGGTAAAAGGAATGTTGACCGGGCCGGTTACCATACTGCAATGGAGTTTCGTGCGCAATGACCAGCCGCACGCTGAAACGTGCATGCAGATTGCTTTTGCAATACGTGACGAAGTTGCTGATCTTGAAAATGCAAATATCAAAATCCTTCAAATTGATGAGCCGGCACTTCGTGAGGGGTTGCCATTACGCAAAGAAAACTGGCGTAATTATTTAGATTGGGCTGTTAAGGCGTTTAAGATTTCCGCCTCAGGCGTGAAGGATGAAACCCAGGTTCATACACACATGTGCTATTCAGAATTTAATGACATTATTGAAGATATTGCGGCCATGGACGCCGATGTCATTACTATAGAAACTTCGCGATCACAAATGGAATTACTGGATGTATTTGCAGCATTTAAATATCCGAACGATATCGGTCCGGGCGTGTATGATATTCATTCGCCACGGGTGCCATCAAAAGAAGAAATGATAGATTTGATTCATAAAGCCAGCAAAGTTATTCCTGCAAAACAATTGTGGGTAAATCCTGATTGCGGATTAAAAACCCGGGCATGGCCCGAAACGAAGGCAGCCCTGGAAGCAATGGTAGATGCGGCAAAGATATTAAGAAAGGAAGCGGTAATACCGGCCGAAGTTTAGACTGAATGGTACCATGGTTTTAATTAAGGCCAGAAGTGGGATATGAAGCAAAGAAGGCCTCCATACGTTCAGTAATGGAGGCCTTCTTATGTGGAGCTGCAGGGATTCGAACCCTGGTCCAAACACATCCGCCGTAAGCCTTCTACATGTTTAGTTTTGCATTATTTGTCGGGAAAAAGCAGGAGCAAAACAAACCAACTATTTCCGTAGCTGAATAGTCTTAAGCAATTGTCACAGCCTTCAATTGCAGCAGCCCGTTTTATTTTGAGTCGGCGGAAGAGCGTGGCAACAGGCCTGACCAGCTCAACGGCCCTAATGGAAGCGAATCTATCGATTACGCAGCCATGGCAAAATTGTTATTGCCATTTAAAGTTTTCGTATTCAGATTAAAGCGCTAATTACGCAACGCGCTACATGCTTATACTTACAAAGAACTATGCTGTCAAAACCGGTCAGCCCCGGGATTTAGTGAATCAACAAATTTACAAAAATTAATTTCAGTTAATAAATTTCCGGATGCAAAAATTAATTAAATAAATCCTATAAACCTCCCGGTCATGCTCACGCTTATTTTTATCCGAAGAAATAATTATTTTATAACCAGGATTATTAAAATGCCTGAATCTAAAACCGGTTTTACTTTTCATCAAAATAAAACTATTCCAGCTCTTCATCAGAGAAGGATTGCGAGCTAAGATTTATCATGCTTCCCATCAGATCTTTGAATTCAACTTTTCCTTCAAATACTTTTTTGCTGATTAACGAAAAAGAAGATAAACCATGTAATATAAACTCCATCAACAAAGCATTCTCTTTTGTGCTTGCCGCAGGAAAATGTTTTTTTACCAACCCAAACAAGCCGTCCACCTTATATAACAATTGGATTTTATCCTCATCTTTCATATCGAAAGAAATGTTTAGCTGGTTTCCGCTATCGAACCATTGTGTAATCGCATTGTAGGGGTTTTCGTTAACGACACCTTCACGGTTATTTCTTTTTTTCTTTAGAGAATCAGGATTAGGAAAATATTTTACAAATTGAGTCCTGATAGATTTTTCCAACAAGTTATACGCCACCTGGAAAGGCCCTTCCTGTTCACCTTCATATACCAATTCTATTTTGCCGGTAATGGAAGGAATAATTCCTGTAAGATCGCTTACCCATACCTGTGTTTCTTTTTCTTTATTCATGATAGCGCGCCGTTCTGCGGCGCTCACAGCGTTTTCGAAAGCCGAAATGGTAAGCCTGGCCGAGACCCCGCTTTTTTTATCAACAAATTCGCTGCCGCGTGCTTCAAAAGAAACCTGTTCTATTAATCGCTTTATCAAATCGCTTACCTGTACTTTTTTTACCTGGTCGCTATGGATGGAAGCTTCCTGCTCGGTAATAAAAAGAGAATTTTCAATATTAGTAGGATAATGCGTAAGTATCTGGCTTTCGATTCTATCTTTTAAAGGGGTAACTATTGCACCGCGATTGGTATAATCTTCGGGGTTGGCGGTGAACACAAACAGGATGTCTAATGGCAGCCTCAGCTTAAAGCCGCGTATTTGCAAATCGCCTTCTTCAAGAATATTAAATAAAGAAACCTGTATGCGCGCCTGCAAATCGGGCAATTCATTTATTACAAAAATTCCGCGGTTGCTGCGTGGAATAATTCCATAATGAATCACTTTTTCATCAGCATAGCTCAGCTTCAGGTTAGCAGCCTTTATCGGATCGATATCACCAATCAGATCAGCAACACTTACATCCGGGGTTGCCAGCTTTTCACCATATCTCTCGCTGCGATGCAGCCAATCTATCGGACTGTTGTCACCTTTTTCATCTACCAAATCGCGGGCATATTTGCTCAATGGCTTAAAAGGATCATCATTTACCTCGCTTCCTTCAACGATGGGAATATATTCGTCCAGCAACTCTGTCATTTGCCGCGCCATACGGGTTTTAGCCTGTCCGCGTAAACCAAGAAAAAGAATATTATGCCGGGAAAGCAGCGCTCTTTCAGTATCGGGAATCACAGAATCTTCATAGCCGATGATCCCGCGGAAAGTGACTTCCTTTTTGCCAATTTTCTTAATAAGATTCTCCCTTATTTCTTCTTTTACTGACCTGGGTTTGTAATTGATTTCTTTAAGTTGTCCGAGGGTTTTTATATCTTTTATTTGCATTATTTTTTCTTAAATTTTCTCACTTTTCTGTTCTCTTAAATTTACGGTTTAATTCAATTCGAAGTTCATTAAAGATCAATCAATACACCGTTTTTCTTTTCCCACTTTCAAAATCCTTAAAGATGAAAGCGCCCAATCTGTCGAGCGATGCAAAGAAAGCTTTGCCGTTATTGGTCTCCGTAAATTCTGTCACAAATCTCTGGAGGTAAGGATCACTGGCGATCATAAAAGTGGTGATGGGTATTTTTAATTTCTTACATTGCGCTGCAAGATTCAAACAACGGTTCAGAATTCTTCTATCCACACCAAAACTATTTTTGTAATATCTTTTTCCCACTTTCAGGCATGTCGGCTTTCCATCGGTAATCATAAAAATTTGCTTGTTTGGATTTTTTCTTCTCCTTAAAATATCCATCGCCAGTTCCAATCCTGCAACTGTGTTGGTATGATAAGGGCCAACTTGTAAATAAGGGAGATCCTTAATTTCAACCGTCCACGCGTCGTTTCCAAATACTACGATATCCAAAGTATCTTTCGGGTACTTTGTAGTGATAAGTTCGCTCAGGGCCATCGCCACTTTTTTTGCAGGCGTAATTCTGTCTTCCCCATACAAAATCATGCTATGCGAAATATCAATCATTAATACAGTAGAAGTCTGGGCTTTAAAATCTGTTTCGCGGATTTCCAAGTCATCTTCATGCATCATAAAACTTTCGGTGCCATGGTTTATTTGCGCATTTCGTATGGATGAGGTAAAATCAATTTGTTCAAGGGTATCTCCAAACTGGAAAGGCCGCGTTTCCGGGTTAATCTCATCGCCGGTTCCCGGTTTATAAGTGTTGTGATTACCTGTTCTTGATTTTTTTAATTTTCCAAAAATCTCTTCCAGGCTGCGTTTTCTGATGCCCTGTTCCGTCTTTGGTGTTATTTTAATTTCGCCGGTTTGCTTATTATCATCAATATATCCTTTGTCCTTCAAATCATCAATAAAATCGCCCATTCCATATTCATCATTGGTAAGATTATACTCTTTGTCTAGTTCAGTAAGCCAGTTTAGCGCTTCGCCGACATCGCCGCTTGTATAAGTGAGCAATTGCATAAAAATATTCAACAGGCTGTCGAAAGTTGATTTGCTGTTTGCATTCGGATCGAACTTGGAAAAATTATTGAATCGCATTGAATGTTACGGATTGTTTTGTATAAAGGTAAAATAAAAATCTGCTGTATTTGTTTATTCACTGTAAAAGCTCACTTTGTGGTTTATTGAAAAATTTTGAAATGGACGCCAGATTCTGATGTCATTTAGAATCTTTTTATTAAGACATAAAAAATCCCGGCAATATAAAAGGCCGGGATTTCAAATTTAAATAATTGTTCTTTTTAGGGCTTATCGTGCGGCTGCGTATCGTTTTGTAGCGCAGGTGTATTTGTAATTACCTTATTGGTACTTTCTGGTGATGGCAAATTCATTAAAGGCTTGGTAAAATATTGTTCCATACCTTGTAATTGCTGCAACAATTGAGTAACAATCTGGTTGTCGTACGCGAGATACTGCTGCCGGTTTTCATTAAGGCTGTTAAAATACATTACCTGCTGTTCAAGATCCGCCCGCAAAGCATTTGATATTTTCTTGGCGAGTACGGTATCGCCTGCCCTGTAGGCCGCTAATAAGAATTGAGCCGAAATCTGGTTTTGCTGTTCGCGCCTTGAGGCCATTGCGTAAGGGAAATTTTCCGGTAGCATATTTTTATCACACTTTTCTAAAAGTTGCTTTGCTTCGTCAATTTTTCCCTTGTCAACAAGACTATTGGCCACTTGTGAATATTGCATCCTGAGGGTGTTCAACTGCTGCCTGTTTGTTTCGTCAAAATAAGTTCCCGGCTTATCGGCACCGCCAAAAGCAAATTTTTTCATCATTACATTATAAGCCCAGGTGTCATTCACGTCAGCACTTTTCACAGGCACCAGCCGGTAGGTAAGTCCGTCAGTCCGCAAATATTGGCCAAAGCCAAGATCAGAATAATGAGCGGTAAAATAAATCGGGCGCTTCCATTTGTTAGCAGCGATGATATTAAGAATCGCTGATTCATTTTTAAGAAGCACATTTTTAGGAATGGTAAATTGTATTTTAGATAATACAGTATCGTCCGGGTTTACGGTTCCGTTTTGCCGTACCAGTGCTGTGTCCACAGGAACTTCTACATTTTGGGATGGAAAAATATTAATAAAATCGCTTCCATTTTGGTACATTTTTGAAGGCTCGTCGCTGCCTGCATAATTTTTCATCATATTATACAAATCCATCGGCGTATTTTGATCCACTTTAGCGCCCGGAAGATCGGGGAAGAAATAAATAGCATCCCGGTTGCTTCCCAGTATTTGGTTGGCGTTCCAGATTTGGGGCACAGGGTCGCTCTTATTAATTTTATAGCGCAATTCATTTAAATACCAATCTGTGCCAAGCAGGCTTGAATTGATCACCCTTACATCGCGGCGAATGCCAAGTACTTCCTGGTCGAACCAGAGTGGATAAGTATCATTGTCGCCAAAAGTTATCAATATTGCATTTGGCGCACAACTTTCAAGATAATCTTTTGCTATATCTCTTGCCAGTGTTTTCTGGCTTCTGTCGTGATCATTCCATTCCTGGCCAGCCATTAACACGGGAACCGCCAAAAGGCACAGCCCGGCGGCAGCGTAATTGGCCATATTTGGCTTCATATATTTTTGAAAAAGATCTTTTACATACATCACACCTATACCTATCCAAACGGCAAATGCATAAAATGAACCTACGTAAGCATAATCACGTTCCCTCGGCTGATTGCCCGGTTGATTTAAGTAAAAAACAATAGCAATCCCCGTAAAGAAGAATAAAAGTCCCACCACTAACGTATCCTCTTTGTCTTTCTGGTATTGATATAAAAGTCCAAGAATACCAAGGATTAAAGGCAGGGCAAATAATTTATTGTTCGCTTTGTTTTCTTTCAGGCTTTGAGGCATCTTGCTCTGGTCCCCAAGCCGGGCATTGTCAAGAAACGAAATACCGGTAATCCAGTTGCCGTCGCGAACGTTCCCCATATCAATACCTTGCAAATCATTTTGTTTTCCGGCAAAATTCCACATGAAGTAGCGGATGTACATCCAGTTAAGCTGGTAGCTAAAAAAGAAAGAAATATTATCCGCCATGGTAGGCTTTTCATAATATTTTCCCGTTTTCTGATCTTTTTGAATGCCCGCAAAGCTTGCATAATAATCTGCATGTCCCTGGTCATTGCTGTTATCCCACATCCTTGGGAAAAAATGAAGGTCTGAAGGATCATATTCGGTGACTACTTTCTTGCCTTTTTTCACATATTTATCATCGCCCTTCACATAAGTATCTTCGTAGTTCTGGCTTGTTGGCTCATCTGTGAAATCCTGCCCTTTTAATATCGGCCAGTCGCCATATTGTTCGCGAGTCAGATATCCTTCAAGACTAAGAGGGTTATCCACGTTGAACATATCTATAGCCGGATCCGCATTAGAACGAATCATCGTTGTGAAATAGGTAGAAAATCCTAAAAGGACAAATGCAAAAGCCCACATGGCCAGGCGCAAAAAGTTCCAGTCTTTTCTTTTTGCCACCCGAAGCATCACAAAAATGAGTAAAGCAATTAAAACAAAAAAGAAGGTAAAGCCAGTAAAAAAGGGCAAGCCGAAGCTATTGGTGAAAAGGATATCAAATTTAGAAGCCAGCTTAATGCTCCATTGAATCATCGGCACCTGTACAATTCCTGTAACTACACATGCAGCGATGAAAGCCCAAAAAGTGCCCCATTTTGTGACCTTGTATCTTTTGAAATAATATAACATTACAATAGCAGGGATAGTAAGAATGGCCAGCAAATGCACACCTACAGCCAATCCAACCATATAAAAAATTAAGATAAGCCACCTGTCGGCCGGGGTAAAATTCCCTTTTACTCCCCGTAATTTTTCCTGGGTTACCGCATCTTCCCATTTCAATGCTGCCCAAAAAACGATGGCAGTAAAAAAAGACGAGCTGGCGTATACTTCAGACTCCACAGCCGAATACCAAAAAGAATCTGAGAAAGTATATGCCAGCGCCCCCACAACTCCGGCGGCCATAATAGTAAAGATTTGTCCTTCGGTAAGGGCATTCGGATTATTTTTTTCAAGTAGTTTTCGTGCAAAGTGGGTTATTGTCCAGAACAGGAATAAAATACAAAAACCGCTCATCAGGGCACTCATGGTGTTGAGGCCAAGTATAGCCGTGTTTGGATTTGAAAATGGCGCCATGAATAACCTTCCGATCAAAATAAAAAGTGGCGCGCCCGGAGGATGTGGAATTTGAAGTTTATAGGCGCTGGATGCGAATTCACCACAATCCCAAAAGCTGCCGGTAGCTTCCATTGTAGCCAGGTAAACAAAGCAGGCGATAGCACAAATCACCCACCCGGTAATGTTATTGATACGTTTATAACTCATATTATGGATTTGTCGAAAGATGGGCAAATATAAAGCTATGGAAGCTACTATACAATCGGCTTATTTTTTTTTACACAAAGGATTGTTAATTGTTAGCCGTTTATGAAAACAGGAAAATTGAACAAAAGGAATATTTCATCAATGCAAGTTGTTAATCTAATTTTGCTTTTTAAAATCATTTTAAAATAGAATTCCAGATAATACTTCCTTGAAAAAAGCCTTCGTTCAATTGCATGTTGCAATTATCCTTGCCGGTTTCACTGCTATCCTGGGCAAATTAATACAACTTAATGAAGGGCTGCTTACTTTTTACAGGATGTTACTTAGCGCGCTGATTCTTGCTGCATTTTTATTTTACAAAAAACAGATGGAGCACATCTCCGCAACAAACAAAATGAAACTCTTTGGCGTGGGCGCCATTATTGCAATTCACTGGGTCACATTTTACGGAAGCATCAAATATTCCAACGTTTCCGTTTCCGTCACCTGTTTATCTACTATAGGTTTTTTCACGTCTTTATTTGAACCGCTATTGATGAGGCGCAAAATCGATTTTGTTGAAGTATTTCTTGGCTTGTTGGCTATTGCGGGAGTGTACCTGATTTTCAATTTCTATCCTGAATACAAAATGGGAATATTGTTTGGAATTATTTCAGCCATGTTTGCCTGCATTTTTCCAATAATCAATAAAAAATTGCTAAATGATTTTGCTCCAAATACCGTCACACTCTACGAAATGAGCGGAGGTTGTATCGCACTCGTTTTAATACTTCCCTTTTACCTCAGTTATTTTCCGGCTTCCTATTATCTGCCCACTTTCAGTGATTGGTGGTGGTTAATTATATTAGCGGCGGTTTGTACGGTCTTCGCATTTAATCTGAGCCTCCAGGCGCTGAAGCATATTAGCGCTTTCACTACTAATCTGTCTTATAATTTTGAACCGGTGTATTCTATTATTCTGGCGTTTATTATTTTTAAAGAAAATAAATTTTTGGGACGGGGGTTCTATTTTGGATTGGGCTTAATATTGCTTGCAGTTACGCTTCAAATGATGCGGGTATACCAGGAAAAGAAAACCAGGAAATTATAAATAAATTATTTTATAAGAAACTTTCGCGAAGGCTTCAAACATTTTAGTGACACCGCAATATTTTTCCTGGGATAATTTTACAGCTTTCTCCACTTTTTGCTCGTCAGCCTTATCAACCTTAATTGAATAATTTACTGTTACTTCATCATAAATAGCTGCTTCCTCATCAGTAAGATGAGCATCTACTTTTATGGAAAGATTAGTAAAATTCACGCGCATTTTATTTAAAATCCCTACTACATCGAGGCCGGTACAGCCCGCCAGGGAAGCAAGCATCAAAACTTTTGGGCGTGTACCTTTGTTATTACCACCGCGCGATTCCTCGGTGTCAATTTCTAATTGATGCCCGTTTAAATCAGCCGTAAAGTTCATGCCACCGTTGAATACTGCATTAATTGACGATTGTGCCATTGAAAATAAATTGTAATTAAAACCTGCAAATTATGATTTAAATATGTGAGCTTACCGCTGCTGATATTTGAGAGGAACTCATAGCTCCTGATTGGCGCCACAAAACCTTTCCCTCCTTAAACAGGATTAAAGTGGGTACGCCCTGGATATTGAATTGCTGCGCGGTAGCAGGATTCTTGTCAATATCAATTTTTAAAACTCTTAATTTACCGGTATTATTATGAGCGAATTTTTGTAATTCAGGCGCCATCATTTTGCATGGGCCGCACCAGGTAGCATGAAAATCAACTAATACAGGTTGACTGCTTTTTATTACATCTCCAAACTTTTCCATAGCAAATTGTCATCATAAATTGTGCCTGATTAGGTTTATGAACGGCCTGCAACAGTGGTGCGTATAATCAAAACAAAAAAACGACAAAAAAGTTCTTTTACTGCCGGATGGTCAATTTTTAACTGCCATTTGGCCATCAAAAGTTTCAATTTTATTTTTTCAATAATCATATCTTTATTACCTTTGCCGTCCGAAAAAAAATAGATCATTATGGCCAGAGTTTGTCAGGTAACAGGAAAACGACCAATCACCGGAAATACTGTTTCACATTCAAATATTAAAACACGCAGAAGATTTCTTCCTAACCTCCAGAAAAAAAGGTATTTTTTGGCAGAAGAGAACAAATGGATCACTTTAAAATTATCTTCCGGAGCTATCAGGACTATTAATAAAAATGGTCTATATACTGTGGTGAAAGAAATGAGAGAGAATGGGGTTAAAATATAATTAGCAAATTTTCAAATTTATAAAATGGCAAAGAAAGGAAACAGGGTTCAGGTAATTTTGGAATGCACCGAGCATAAAGCTTCTGGCCAGCCGGGCACCAGCCGTTATATTTCACAAAAAAACAAAAAGAATACACCGGAACGCCTGGAGTTGAAAAAATTCAACCCAATTTTAAAAAAAGTAACTGTTCATAAAGAAATTAAATAATTAAGCTAATTCAGTAATTAGCCAATGGATTTAATTAGCATATTGGCACATTAGCACATCATCAAATTATAAACAATGGCAAAGTCAGCAAAAACGGCGATTAAAACCAAAGATCAGAAAGCAGCAGCAGATGCTAAAAACTGGACTAAAGTAGTTCGCACCATTCGCAGCCCTAAAACAGGATCATACACTTTCAAAGAAGCTATAGTTCACAAGGATAAAATAAAGGAACACCTGGGAAGTTAAGTTTGAACTGCTAACAATATTATTAAAGCTATCCTGCATCAGTTTGCGGATAGCTTTATTTATTTTTACCTAAATCAAATGATACATGGGTTTATTCGACAAAATATTTGGGAAAAAAGAACAGAAGGAATCGTTAGACCAGGGCTTGCAAAAAACAAAAGAAGGTTTTTTTGACAAGATCACAAAAGCGATAGCCGGAAAAAGTACCGTAGATGAGGAAGTTCTTGACGATTTGGAAAATGCTTTAGTCAGCGCTGATGTAGGCGTAGATACAACTGTAAAAATTATCGATGGAATTGAGAAAAGAGTAGCGCGTGATAAATACGTAAATACCAATGAACTGAACCGGATTTTGAAAGAAGAGATTCAGTCCATCCTGGTAGATGCACCACAGGATACTTCCTACATCAATTACGAACTTCCATCCGGGCATCAGCCTCATGTTATTTTGGTTGTAGGGGTAAATGGAGTTGGCAAAACTACGACGATTGGAAAACTGGCTCATAATTTTTCATTGGCCGGAAAATCGGTGTTGCTTGGTGCAGCGGATACTTTTCGCGCAGCGGCAGTTGATCAACTAAATATCTGGAGCGAAAGAACAAATGTGCCGATAGTAAAACATGCGATGGGTTCTGACCCAAGCGCGGTCGCTTTTGATGCAGTGCAAAGCGGGATTGCGAGAAATGCTGATGTGGTCGTAATTGATACTGCAGGAAGATTGCACAATAAGATCCACCTGATGGATGAGCTAAATAAAATCAAAAGATCCGTAAATAAAGCATTGCCGGGAGCGCCACACGAAGTGATGCTGGTATTAGACGGAAGCACCGGCCAAAATGCTTTGGAACAGGCAAAGCATTTCACAGCAGCCACAGAAGTTTCCGCATTGACCATCACAAAACTGGACGGCACAGCCAAGGGCGGCGTTGTGCTTGCAGTGGCTGATCAATTTAAAATTCCCGTAAAATTTATAGGTGTTGGTGAAAAAGCAACGGATCTTTTAGTGTTTGATAAAAAAGATTTTGTGGACAGTTTGTTTGGGGGAGTGAAATAGGTTAATGATTAAATTATTCTGTTGAGAGAGTTTTGTGCAATTCGTGTAATTAGAGGATAAAAAATGAAAACAAAAAATAAAAAAGATAAGGTAAATATTATCACACTCGGATGCAGCAAGAATATGGTCGATAGTGAAGTATTGAGCGGTCAATTAGCTGCTGCCGATTTTGATGTGCAGCATGAAAGTAAAAAATTAGATCATAATATAGTTGTCGTGAATACCTGCGGATTTATTGATTTGGCAAAAGAGGAAAGTATCAATACTATATTGGAACAAGTAGAATTAAAAAAGCGCGGAAAGCTGGATAAAGTCTATGTTACCGGCTGTTTGAGCGAACGCTACAAACAAAATCTTGAGGAAGAAATTCCGGAAGTAGATGCTTTTTTCGGAACGATGGAATTGCCTTTTTTGCTGAGAAAATTCGATGTAGATTATAAGGCTGAGTTGGTCGGCGAAAGATTATTAAGCACCCCAAATCATTATGCTTATTTGAAAATAAGCGAAGGGTGCAACCGCACCTGTTCTTTTTGTGCCATTCCGTTAATGCGCGGAAAACACGTGAGCCGGCCCATAGAATCTTTGGTGCAAGAAGCAAAACTATTGGTATCTAGAGGTGTAAAAGAAATCATGCTGATTGCACAGGAACTCACTTACTACGGTTTGGATATTTATAAAAAACGGGAATTGCCCAAATTACTTCGTTTACTGTCGGATATTCCCGGACTTGAATGGATCAGGTTGCATTATGCCTATCCATCAAAATTTCCGATGGAAATAATTGATGCAATGAAAGAAAGAGAAAATATTTGCAACTATCTCGATATGCCTTTGCAACACGCGAGCAACAGAATGTTGAAAGCAATGAAAAGGCAGATTACCCGGGAAGAAATGGAAGATATTATCGGCGAGATAAAATACAAGATTCCGGAGATTTGTTTAAGAACAACACTCATTGCAGGTTTCCCCGGAGAAACGCAGGATGATGTTGAAGAATTAAAATTGTTTTTGAAGAAAATGGAATTCGACCGGGTAGGGATTTTTACTTATTCACACGAAGAAAATACCTCTGCATTTAATCTTGAAAACAATGTTAATGAAGAAGAAAAAGAAAGAAGAGCTCAAGAGATAATGGATGTGCAACAGGAAATTTCTTACCAAAAAAATGAAGCCAAAATCGGCAAGACCTTTAAAGTAATTATCGATAAAAAGGAAGCCGGAAAATATCTTGGCCGTACAGAATTTGACAGTGTGGAAGTAGATAATGAAGTTATTATCAATTCTGAAAAAAAATTAAATCCGGGCGATTTTATAAATGTAAAAATCACAAAAGCTTATGATTATGATTTGGAAGGAGAGGTGGTTATAGAACACTAAATGTTTTGTAAATTTGAGAAACCCATTTTTATGCCAGGCACCTTAGTAATAAATGAAAAAGAACCCTCTACACTTGCGAAAATAGTGATGGAAGTGGAATCACTTACAGAAGAAGAAAAGAAACTAATGCTTAAACAGGTAAGAATGAGAAAAGCTTTGATGATGGCTGAAAAATTAAAAGGAGCAGTGGTACCAAATAATATAAGTCTTGCTGAAATTGTAGCTGAGCAAAAGAAAATGCATAAAGAGAGGAAAAAATGATTCAGAAAAATTATGTGATTGATGTAAATATTTATATCAGTTACATTTTAAAGGACAAACTGGATGAGCTTTTTATTTTTTTGTTAGAAAAGGATTTTGAGGTTTTTATATCAATTGAATTAATTAATGAGTTGAAGGATGTTTTACTACGGGATAAGTTTAAGAAATACTTAAAAAAATCACCTCTTGAATTTGTTAATGCTGTTGCTCAATTTGGAAATTTAATTGAGCCGGGATTTCAAAAAATAAAAAGTCCGGATGCAAAAGACGATTATCTTTTCTGTTTAGCTTTAGCTTCTGAATCGATTATTGTTTCTGGAGACAAACCATTAATAAATTGGAAAAATGCTCCGGTTCAGGTTATAACTCTTGCTACATTTTTCAAATTAAGAGTAGAATAGAAATTTACAATTTACATCTTATACCTCTTCCTCAAATCGCTTCTTAATTTATGTAAAGGCGCGCTGACACCCACTTTGTAGATATGCGGATTATTAAAACGTTTGTGTTCATCAGGCAATTGACGCATTCTTTTTTTTACAAAAGCAGCTATGTCTTCCGGCTCATATTTTTCTAACAAAGAATGACCGTTTTCCATGATTTTTTCAAGCAGTGGGGCCGCCATTTTAATATCCAGTTGCATGCTTTTTTCCACATCAAAAGGATGAATCATTTTATCGGGAGCGGTGTCTTTTTCAAGTCCGATTGCGTCAGCAACAAAGCAACCTGTTTCATCGCTAAAACGGTAGACTTGTTTGCGTCCCGGCAAAGTTACTTTCTGAATATTTTCAGATAATTTAATTTTCGGTTCGCCGTTTATTTCACACAATTTATAAACGCCATCAAGCGCCGCATCCGGCTGACCGGTTGCCAGGCTTGTACCTACACCAAATGAATCTATTGGCGCTTTTTGTTCCAGCAAGCTTTTTATTAAATATTCATCCAACTGATTAGAAACGATAATCTGTACATTAGAAAAACCAGCATCATCCAGCATTTTGCGGCCTCTTTTAGAAAGATAAGCAAGGTCGCCACTGTCAAGCCTGATTGCCTGAAGATGAAGCCCTTTTTCTGTCATTTCCTTTGCCACTTTTATGGCATTTGGAATGCCGCTTTTCAATGTATCGTAAGTGTCAACCAGCAAAGTGCAATTGTGTGGCTCTGCTTCGGCAAATTTTCTAAAAGCAGTCAATTCATCCTGTTGGCTTTGGATAAATGAGTGCGCCATGGTGCCTACTGCCTTTATATCGTATTTTTTAGCAGAATACATATTGGAAGTGCTGTCAAAACCTCCTGCTACCGCAGCACGGCTTGCTGAAATGCCGCCTAATGCCTGCGCTCTTCTCAACCCAAATTCGCTTAAATGACGATTTCCGGCTGCGAAGCGCATCCTTGCTGCTTTTGTAGCAATAAGTGATTGAAAATTCAGATAGTTTAACAATAAGGTTTCTATAATCTGCACTTCAGCAAGTCCGCCTTCCACTTCCAGCAAAGGCTCCAGCGGAAATACAATTTCGCCTTCCTGCATTGAACGAATCGTTCCTTTAAAACGAAATGCTTCCAGCCACGATAAGAAATCTTTATTAAATCCTTGTTTATGAAGCCAATTAATTTCGTCAGCATTAAAATGTAATGTTTCAATTATCGGAAGCAATTCACCCAATCCACAAAAGATAACATAACCACCACCAAACGGTAATTTTCTGAAAAAATAATCGAAGCAGGCTGGCTCATTGTGTTTTTTTTCCTTGAAATATGCCTCAGCCATTGCCAGCTCATACATGTCTGTATAAAGTCCGGAATTAGTGTGAATGGTAAATCTATTTTGTTCAGGCATGATGAAAGTATTTATTTTTTTAAATTCCAGATACTAAAGTAATAAGTCAATTAGAGTCGAAACTTCATTATTTTCCTAAATCAAAATGCTTCTCAGCCATCTCACGAATGTTATCGCCAATGGCCAGAGATGCAGTGGCAGCAGGCGATGGCGCATTCAAAACATGAATGCTCGTATCGCGATATTCAATTCTAAAATCATCGCGTGTGTCGCCATCTTCACTGAGCAACATTGCTCTAACTCCCGACCTGCCTGGTTTTATATCATCCATTGTTAAAGAAGGAACCAGCCTTTGTAATGTTTTTAAAAATAATTTTTTTGAAAAAGCACGACGATATTCATTAATACCGAATTGCATATTTTGAAAAAATAATTTCCAGGTTCCTTTGTAAGTGAGTGCATCAATAGTGTCTTTCCAATTGAAATCAGTTTTGCCATAGCCTTCTCTTTTGAAAGTGAAAACCGCATTCGGGCCACATTCAATTTCTCCGTTGGTCATTCTCGTGAAATGCACGCCCAGGAAAGGAAAATCAGGATTTGGAACAGGGTAAATAAGATTTTTTATTTTATGTTTTGCTTGTTCTGTTAACTCATAATAATCGCCACGAAACCCAACTACTTTTTCTTTTACATCCACATGGTCTTTATGCGCTAATCTGTCTGCCTGCAATCCACCACAGAAAATCGTGTATTTACTCCGGTACGTTTTTTTATTCGTTGAAATAACATTGATATCATTTTCTTTTTCAAAAGAAGTAGCTTCTGTGTTTAAAGCCAATTGACTGTTTGGATTAATGCTTCGCGCAATTTCAACCATCTTATCCGTTGCTTTTACATAATCAATGATACCGGTGCAAGGCACCCAAATACCCGCAATTCCTACACAAAACGGCTCATGCTCTCTAATTTGTTCCGCATTTATTTTTTCAATTCCTTCAATTTCATTTTGTAAACCGGTTTGGAAAATCTTTTCTAAATAGGGTAGCTCCGAGTCATCCATGGCCACTACAATTTTACCACACACATCATGTGGAATATTATTTTCTTCAGCAAATTTTACCAAAGCTTTTCTGCCTTCCACACAGTTTTTTGCTTTCAGCGAACCCGGCTTATAATAAAGCCCTGAATGCATCACACCTGAATTGTTGCCGGTTTGATGCGCAGCGAGGTGCGATTCCTTTTCAATCAAAATAATTTTTAAAGAAGGATGATGCTTTTGCAATTGATAGAATGTACCGGCACCTACAATTCCGCCGCCAATAATCGCGATATCAAAAACTTCGTTTTCCAATAATTTAGAATTTGGTTTTATTTGTTTGTCTACTGCAAATCTTAATAGTAAGTATGCAAAAATAAATCTTCTGTTTTATTGCTTTTGATAAAAAAAAGAAAATTAAAACCGTAACTTTCTTTAAATAAATTCGCTTCATTATGCCAGATTCTTATGAAGAAATTGCAGATGCAGAATTAAAAAAGTGGCAAAAAAAAATGCTGCGAAGGCCTTCTTTGTTTGATAAATTTTCCAAAAAAATTCAAACCAAAATCAATTCATGGATTCCGGAAAAAGTGCATAAGGGAATAACCGAAGTGATTAAACAAATGATAAAAGGAGTTCTCTTTGGCGCAAAATATGCCACAGCAAAACCATTACTGAACATGAGTTTGCTGGTTCGTGAAAATATGGTCCGAAAGAAAATTGAAAATTATAAAACTACCGCTGCCGTCGAGGGAGGCGTTACAGGCGCAGGAGGAATTTTACTTGGTCTTGTTGATTTTCCTGTTCTGATTGGTATCAAAATCAAATTACTTTTTGATATTGCATCACTTTACGGATTCGATATCAATGATTATAAAGAAAGAGTTTACCTGTTGCACATTTTTGAACTCGCTTTTTCCAGTGATTCACATCGCCGTGATGTTTATTTGAAAATGATTGATTGGGAAAACAAAACCAAAGAATTACCTGAGGATATTAATCAGTTTGACTGGAGAAATTTTCAGCAGGAATACCGCGATTATTTAGACATTGCAAAAATGGCACAGCTTATTCCGGTGATTGGCGCTCCTATTGGTTTTGTGGTGAATTCACGCCTAATAAAAAAATTAGGAATAACGGCGATGAATGCCTACAGAATGCGATTGATAAAATAAAATAAGAGAGATAACAGCTATGCCTACACGAAATTTTATGCCCATAATAAAATTTTTAGCTGCTATGAATTTTTATAAATTTAAACTTCAAAAAATATAACTATGCCTCCAAAAGTCAACTGGCCTGAAGCGATCAAACCCCTGATTGAAAAATATAAAGGGAAAAAACATCCATTGGATTATGAAAATACTTACCAGCTTTTGGTAGGAGTAATTTTATCAGCCCAGGATTCCGACAAGCACATTAATCAGGTAGCTCCGAAATTGTTTGAAGCCTTTCCGAATATGGAAGCGCTTTCTCATTGTACACCCGAAACTTTATTTCCTTTCATTGGGTCGGTGCGCAATTACGCGAATAAAACAAAGTGGCTTATTTCATTGGCGCAAAAAATACAAAATGACGAAAATATTCCGCTCACCCTTGATGAACTAACAGCGCTACCGGGTATCGGAAGAAAATCTGCTAATGTGATCAAGCGTGAAGCCGGCGCGCCGGCAGAAGGAGTAATGGTTGATCTTCATGTGGTGCGTGTTGCGCCCCGTTTAGGAATTGCGTCCGGTACGGATCCGAAAAAAATTGAAAAACAAATCATGGAAACGTTGCCGCCCGAAGAATGGGATGCCGGAATGGCCATGTCATTTTTAGGGCGGGAAATCTGCCGCCCAACTCCAAAATGTGAAATCTGCTTAATGAAAAAAGTCTGCAATTATTATCACACCGTATTTTTAAACTCAGTAAAGCAATAAATAATAAGAATTCTTATTTTATTTTTCTGGTAAAAAATCAATCCATATAATTCTGGTTGCGACAATTTCTCAAGTCCAGAGGATTCAACTTACTTTTGCAGCATGATTGCAATAGACGATATTCTGATTAGCGACCAGGTAGTGCAAGAGCAATTTGTTTGCGACCTCAACAAATGCAAAGGCGGCTGTTGCGTAGATGGTGATGCAGGTGCACCGCTTGAAAAAAAAGAATTGGAGCAGTTGAATGCCGTTTATGAGAAAGTGCTTCCTTATTTGTCGGAAGAAGCAAAAATGATAATTGAAACTGAAGGTAAATATGTGTTTGACGCCGAATTTGGCTGGGTAACTCCTACCATTAGCAACGGCATGTGCGCCTATGGAATCACAGACAAAAAAGGTATTGTAAAATGTGCAATAGAGAAAGCATACAATGAAGGAAAAATATCATGGAAAAAACCAATAAGCTGCCATCTTTTTCCGGTAAGAATCAAAAAAACAAGGAAGGGGGATTTGGTAAATTATGAACCCCGCGAAGGACTCTGTGATCCGGCCTGCGCTCTTGGAAAAAAATTAAAAGTTCCGGTTTATCAATTTTTAAAAGAAGCGCTGGTACGAAAATATGGCCCGCATTTTTATGATGCGCTTGAAGCAACTGCAACACATTTAAACAATCAAAACAACAGTTTATAAAATATCCATATCATTTCTTATGAAGAAACTTTATCTTTTATTTTTTTTATTTATTAGTTTAATTCTCCATTCCTGTTCGGTAAATCATGCTAAAATCAATGATGATTTAAAAAAGTACTTTGATTCATCAAACGTAGAAGGATGTTTCGCTATGCTCAATAACCAGATGGGCGACATTACTGTATATAACATGAACCTTGATACCCAAAGATTATCAACCGGCACTTCGTTTAAAGTTATTGAAACGCTGATTGGAATTCAGACAGGCAGAATCACTAACGAAAAAACTACTTTGGGAAATGATTCTTCTTCGACTAAAAATGTAACCCTGCAGCAGGCTTTTCAAAATAATTCTATTCCCTATTTCCAGGAACTGGCAAGGCAAATAGGAAAAGATACGTTGCAGATGTGGCTCGACTCTATCAGTTATGGCAACAGCAAAATTACTTCCGCAGTTGATACCTTCTGGCTTAACAATGATTTGAAAATTTCACCCGATGAACAATTAGGTTTTTTGAGCAAATTGTTTTTTGAACAATTGACATTTCAAAAATATGCACAGGAAACCGTGGCTAACCTAATGAAGAAGGAAGACACTTCATTGTATAGTTTAAGCTACGCCACCGGCCTCGGCATAGACGAAAAAAATAATTCATTTGCGTGGAACCTTGGATGGATAGAGGAAAACAGGCACATTTACTTTTTTGTAACTTTCATAAGAACACCGGTTAAATCAATCAATACTGAAAATAGAGTGATTGAAATATCCAAATCCTGCCTGAAAGAATTAGGCTTTTTCAAAGGCCAGAAATAGGATTTGTTAAATTGGATGCCGCTTCAATCAGAATAACTTTTTCATACAGGAATTTAACAGTAAAGGAACAAATCAATCACTTTTTCATTTTTAATTTCGCAGGCTGAGATGCTTCATTTTCAATACATAGAATATTTTATCGCCTTGGCTGCCATTCCTCTGATGATATTTTTTTATGTGCAATTGAAAAGGTGGAAAAAAGCTACCAGCAAAAAAATTGGAGACCCGGCATTGGTAAAGGAACTTACAGCGGATTATTCTCCTAAAAAATTTTATACCAAATTTGTTTTAATCCTTATCGCATTTGCGCTATGTGTTATCGCAGTTGCAGGACTTGTAACACCTGACAACAATCAAAAAATTAACCGCAAAGGAACCGATTTAATGATTGCGTTAGATGTAAGCAAAAGTATGCTGGCACAGGATATAAAGCCCAGCAGATTGGAACGGGCAAAACAACTTGTATCTACTATAATCGATCATTCACCGGATGATAGAATCGGGCTGGTGATTTTTGCCGGACGGGCTTACTTGCAAATGCCTTTGACAGTGGATCACGACGCTGCCAAAATGTATTTAGCATCTGCTTCACCTGCAGATGTGCCCACACAGGGAACGGTGATTGCTGACGCGCTCAAAATGTGTGAAGCGTCTTTTAATCCAAATGAAAAAACATTTAAATCAGTATTACTTATCAGCGATGGTGAAGACCACGATAACGATGCCATTAAGCAGTCAAAAAAATTGGCAAAAGCAGGCATTATGGTGAATACAGTTGGCATTGGCTCACCGCAGGGCGCACCTATTTTAGACCCGGCCACGGGTCAATATAAAAAAGATGAGAAAGGCCAAACTGTAATTACAAAGCTGAATGAAAGAGAATTGGAGGAAATTGCAAAGGACGGCAAGGGAATTTATCAACTATACACCAACACAGAAACAGTGGCCTCTAACATCAAACATCAATTAGCCAATATTGGACAAGAAACGGCCACGAGCGACGGCTTATATATTTCATTTAAACAATACTTCCAATATTTTTTAGGCGCTGCTTTTTTATTGCTGCTGATTGAATTTTTTATCTCTGAAAGAGAAGGAAAAAAATATAAGAAAGCCGTTGCGGTAATAGCGCTTTTGTGCATCAGCCTGCCTTCGTTTTCGCAGGATACAAAAGATGTTATCATCAAAGGAAATAAGGCATACAACGAAAAAGATTATACTGCCGCAGAAAATGCTTACCAAGAAGCTTTAAAAAATTCAGATACCAACTCAACGGCCAGCTATAATTTAGGCAATGCGTTGTATAAAAATAATAACACTGAAGAGGCCATAAAATCCTATGACAATGCCATCGCATCTACGCAAAATAATTCAATTAAGCAAAAAGCTTTCTATAATAAAGGAGTTGCTTTGCAGGCTGCCAAAAAACTGCCTGAATGCATCAGGGCTTACGAAAATGCGCTGATTTTAAATCCTGGTGATGAAGATGCGAGGCAAAATTTACAACGCGCATTAAAAGAACAACAAAAGCAACAACAGCAAAATCAGGACAACAAAAAGAAACAGGATAAGAATCAGAAAAAACAACAGCAACCTAAAGATCAGCAAAATAATAACCAACAAAAAAACAAGCAGGAGCCGAAACCTTCTCCATCCAAATTATCAAAGCAGGACGCTGAAGAAAAATTAAAATCGCTACTCGAAAATGAAAAGCAATTGCAGGATAAAATGCATAAAATGAAAGGTGCACCGGCGCCTGATAGTCCTGAAAAGGATTGGTAGATAGCTGAATTAAGGTCGTATTTTTGCAATAAAATTATTACTTCAGATATATGGAACTCTTTGCTGAATCATTAACCCAATATAAAAGATTAAAAACGCTTGAAGTAAATGTTGGCGGTTTGCTGATTGGGAATTATCATCCCATCCGTATTCAAACGATGACAACAACGGATACGATGGACACCATCGGAACGGTGGAACAAAGTATCCGGTGCATCGAAGCAGGCGCAGAACTAGTACGCATTACAGCACCTTCAAAAAAAGAAGCTGAAAATTTATTGAATATAAAAAATGAATTGCGTAAACGCGGCTACAATACACCGCTGGTGGCCGATATTCATTTTACGCCAAATGCCGCTGAAATCGCTGCACGAATTGTGGAGAAGGTGCGTGTGAATCCTGGAAATTACGTTGATAAGAAAAAATTTGAGCTGATAGAATATACCGATACAGATTACCAGGAAGAGATTGAAAGAATCAGGACCCGGTTTACACCGCTGATAAAAATTTGTAAAGAGTATGGGACTGCCATGCGCATCGGCACTAATCATGGTTCGCTGAGCGACCGCATCATGAGCCGCTACGGTGATACGCCGATTGGCATGGTTGAAAGTGCGATGGAATTTTTACGAATTGCAGAAAGCGAAAATTATTACAATATTGTGCTGAGCATGAAGAGCAGCAACCCACAGGTGATGGTGCAGGCTTATCGGCTTTTGATAGAAAATATGCAAAGCGAATTGGGGCATTGTTATCCGCTGCATTTGGGCGTTACAGAAGCTGGTGATGGCGAAGATGGAAGAATAAAATCCGCTATCGGCATTGGCACTTTGCTGGAAGATGGAATTGGAGATACCATCCGCGTTTCGCTTACGGAAGATTCAGAATTTGAATTACCCGTTTGTAAAAATATTGTAAAGCGCTATGAGCCTTCTAAAGTCAACCTTCAGAAAAATAATGTCCCGCCAATCAAAAATTTTTCACCATTGAATATAACAGGCAGGAATACACGAAAAACATTTTCCGTACAGAATATTGGCGGCAAAAATGTTCCCGTTGTTATTGCCGACTTTCACAAAAAAGAAGGAATCAACCGCGAAGATTTAAAAGACATCGGTTACCGCTATAATTCTTCTACAGACAAATGGAATATCAGCGATATGGCCGCCGACTATATTTTTTGCGGAGATAATGCGGTTGACTTTGCGTTGCCGGGCACTTTACAATTGATTTATAATTATGAATTATGGAAATCATCTGTTGATAAAACAAAATGCTTTCCGATTTTGAGTGAGCAGCAATATGCAGATGATTCTTTTGACAAATCCACTTCTCTCAATTTTGTAACGTTGGATTGCTATTCAAAAAATTATCCGCCATTTGATAAAGAGAAATTCTTTGAAAAAATAAAAAATGACAACGCGGTAGTGTTGTGTCTAAGTTCTGAAAATACGAATGCAGTTCAAAGTGTGCGTCGAATGTTTATTGAATTGAATGAAAGAGAAATAAAAAATCCGGCAATTATTATTTGCGACAGTGAAAAAGAAACTATGGATGAAAGCCTTATCCACTTTGCAATTGAGGCTGGGTCGTTATTAATTGACGGCTTTGGAAATGGAATTTGCCTGGGCGATCATAATGCCGATAAAAACCTGTCTGCCGGTAGGCAAGGTAAGATTCCGGATTATAAATTAATGAATTCAATTGCCTTTGGGATTTTACAGGCATCGCGTACAAGAATTTCAAAAACGGAATTTATCAGTTGCCCATCTTGCGGCAGAACCTTATTCGACCTGCAGGAAACAACAGCCAAGGTGCGCGCCGTTACACACCATCTAAAGGGATTAAAAATTGCTATTATGGGCTGTATCGTAAACGGGCCCGGAGAGATGGCTGATGCGGATTTCGGTTATGTAGGCAGTGGCCCGGGAAAAATTACCTTGTACAAGGGCAAAGAAGTGATCAAAAGAAATGTACCTGAAGCCATTGCTGTGGAAGAACTGATAAATTTGTTGAAAGAAAACAATGCGTGGGTAGAACCGGCTGTCGCAATGACTGTTTAATTAATCTGCAGCAGAAAGATAAATAAAGCGGATTTTTATTTTTGCATCATCATTTTAATTAAGTCAGCAATCCCAATAATTTTTCGGCTATTCCTAACATCTCCTAATTTCTCAAAATTTAGGAGTTGCGAAATTTGAATAATTGATTTTGATTAATTTTCAGTTTTTAAAAATCTAAACATTGCAAACAGACTTCCTCGTTATCGGCAGCGGCATAGCCGGGCTTACCTACGCATTAAAAACTGCGCGCGAATTTCCTGATAAAACCATTACAGTTCTTACCAAAACCAATAGTGAAGAAACGAACACAAAGTACGCCCAGGGCGGTGTAGCGGGCGTTACCGATTTTGAAAATGACAGCTTTGCAAAGCATATAGAAGACACTTTAATTGCAGGCGATGGCCTTTGCAATCCTGAAGTGGTTGAAGTTGTGGTGAAAGAAGGCGTGGAAAGAATCCGCGAAATCATTTCATGGGGCGCTGATTTTGACAAGGAAATTTCAGGGGAATATGCATTGGGAAAAGAAGGCGGCCACAGTGAATTCCGCATTCTTCATCATAAAGATGTAACGGGAAAAGAAATTGAAAAAACATTGTTGAAACAAATTGCCAACTATCCGAACATACAATTAATTAATCATTGTTTTGTGGTGGATATTATCACCCAGCATCATCTCGGATATCTGGTTACCAAATCAACTCCTGATATAGAATGTTACGGAGTGTATGTATTGAATCTTCATGAAAATAAAATTGATAAAATTCTTGCAAAGATTACACTGCTGGCTTCCGGTGGAAACGGGCAGGTGTATCGCACAACAACCAATCCTTCTATTGCAACAGGTGATGGCGTAGCGATGGCCTACCGTGCAAAAGGACGAATTGAAAATATGGAGTTCATCCAGTTCCATCCAACTGCCTTGTATGAAGCCGGAAAAAGCGGCCAGGCATTTTTAATAACCGAAGCGGTGCGTGGCGATGGCGGGATTTTACGAAACAATAAAGACGAAGCTTTCATGATAAACTATGATGAGCGAAAAGATCTTGCACCGCGCGATATTGTAGCCCGCGCTATTGATAGCGAAATGAAAATTGCAGGAACTGAATTCGTTTACCTTGATTGTACGAAAATGGATCGTGAAAAATTCCTGCACCATTTTCCTAATATTTATGAAAAATGTCAATCAATGGGCATTGATGTTTTCAAACAATTTATCCCGGTAGCTCCGGCTGCGCATTACAGTTGCGGCGGAATAAAAGTGGATGAA
Organism: Hanamia caeni; assembly: GCF_003721595.1. Lineage (GTDB taxonomy): Bacteria > Bacteroidota > Bacteroidia > Chitinophagales > Chitinophagaceae > Ginsengibacter > Ginsengibacter caeni. Next base: position 225,103 of record NZ_RJJR01000005.1, on the reverse strand, counting down.
TGGGGAAGGAGCTCTATCAAATATTTATTTGCATGTGGCGAATGTGCCAGCACTGGTTTGCATGGCGCCAATAGGCTTGCAAGCAATTCTCTTTTGGAAGCGATGGTGTTTGCGCATAGGTGCTTTTTAGATTCAAGAGAAAAAATTGATGCCATTCAGTTTGAAGAAAAAATACCTGACTGGAATGCGAGGGGAACCAATGTGCCCAAAGAGATGATTCTTATTACACAAAGCTTAAAAGAGCTGCAACTGCTGATGACAGATTATGTGGGAATTGTAAGAACCAATGTTAGACTCGAACGCGCGATGAAAAGGTTGGATTTACTGCATTTGGAAACAGAAGGACTGTATCAATCCACCTCCGTTTCGCCCCAGCTTTGCGAATTGAGGAACCTGATTACTGTCGGTTATTTAATTGTAAAAAGTGCGCAATTCAGGCATGAAAGCAGGGGTTTACATTTCAACACCGATTATCCCGGGAAGAGTGAGCTGGTGCAGAATATTGTGTTGTGATTTGGCATTCTACCAACAGTAAAGCAACCTGGCTGCCAGTAGATAGACAAATTTGTCATTTTTATTTTAGAAAGGTTATAATAAAAAACCCGGCCATTTTACTGGACCGGGCTTATCTGGCAAAACGTTCCGGAATTCCGGAAAGTCTTCGATAAAAATGTTAGTTAGCTAAAAACTATAGCGTAAACCAATTTGCATATACCATAAATTGGAGGTGCTCTTATCTACCTGGAATGGAGTTTCTACTAATTGTTTATTATACTCGCTCCATGTAAAAGTTGGCGCCTGATTTACAACACTTTTCATAACTAATGGGTTTGTAATTGTTGTGGTTTCAGTATAGCCAAAACCTTTTGTTTTATTAGCTATTAAATTGCCAAGATTGAAAATGTCCATGCTAAACTCTAAATCATGTTTTGTTCCGCCTGCTGTTTTCAAATAGAAATCCTGCAGGAAACGAAAATCAACCTGGTTAAACCATGGAGCTTTTTGTCCATAACGGCTCACATAATGACCTTTATTATCCGATAAATATTTGCTGTTAGATACATATTGATCGTAAGCTTGCTGCTGTTGCTGAACAGTATAGGATCTTGTTGCGATTACGTTTCCTTTTGAATCTTTATCTGTTACTTTGTAATCTACAAATGGTACATCCGTTCCCTTTGGATATATGTAAAGCAATTCTGAATTTCCATCTCTTACTATTGAACCATTAGTCACATAATTAATAAGGTATCCGTTGCTTCCTGTGTAAACCAAAGAAAATGTAGAAGCAAAATGCCTTGCATAAGCAAATTTATAAGATACATTAGCGATTATTCTGTGTGGAATGGCGTATTGAGAATTATCTAACACCTGGTCGTTGGGGCCATTTACATTAGCAATAGATTGCCATGCAGAACTTGCCCGCGATCCGGGATTGGGACTCACTTCTTTTGCTTGTGTGTAAGTATATGCCAGGGAACCATACAATCCATTGGTAAACGATTTAGAAACCTGGGCAGTAGCTGAGAACGCATAACCCTTATGCGTATTTTCAAGAACTATGGGTGTTCCTAAATTTGGGTAATAAGTAGGTGTTGAACCAGGGTAATAATACCTTGTATCTGGCCCTGTATATTTATCAGTTGGAGGTTTAAGATTAGGATTTCTCATTACGACGGCGTTGATATCTTTAGTATAAATTAAATCAACCGTAGCTGTGAAACCGTTATCTAATTTTTTATCGATACCGATATTGCTTCTCCATACCAATGGGAATTTAAATTTAGGATCAATCACCACAAAACTTTGAGGAGGAGTGGTTGTATTTGGAGTTTTAGAGAATTGGCCAGCATACGCATCCGGATTAGGGTCAAATTTAGTAATGCCCAAAGAATCCAAATCTTTCTTAGTATTATAGAATACCGCCCTTTGGTACATTCCATTATTTGATGGCATGTTCGTTAAAAATACATAGGGAATCCGGCCGGTAAATAAGCCAGTTCCACCTCTCACAGTGAGACTTTTATCCGCCCCCACTGTCCAGTTAAATCCCGCACGCGGTGATAAAATCACATTGGACTTTGGCCATTTTCCTGTATTGTAATTGGTCATGTGGCCATCTGCATCAGGCAGAGATAAAGCATCAATTGAAGGGTTGTCAATCGGGTTTTCGGGGTAATACGGTTTATCAAAGCGTATACCATAAGTGAGCTTAAAATTATTCCTTATTTTAAATTCATCCTGAACATAAATGCCTACTTGCCCAATTTTAAGATCGGCAGAATAAACAGCCGGCTGGCCGGGAACCAAAGAATAAGTATAACCGTAATAGCTGGGCTGAAGCTGATTTAAAAATGCTCCAAGACTATCAAATACATAATGGCCTTGTGAACCTCCCATAAACATATTCCGTATTTGCTGATATTCATAATTTATCCCGGCCGTAATTGTGTGGCTTCCTGAATAAACGGTAAAATTATCAGTTATACTTAAATCTTTTCCATCAAGAACATTATTATTAGTAAAAGGGTCGGTTCCCAAACTGATGTAGTTTAAACCTTGTCCATTAAAGATATCAACTGTTGGGAAAACTTTACCTCCGGGAATAAAGCGTGTATCATTTGTCTTGGTATAAGTAGCAATAAACTGATTTGATATTGTATTGCTAAAACGACTGTTTAATTCAAGAGATCCTGTTCTTACTATATGATCAGTACCATAATTAGAATTGCTAAAGCCCATTGATTGTGTTCCAAACCTATTAACAGGTAATCTTGAAAGCCCGCTCGATTGCCCTGTCACAAAGATTTTACCATTTTGAGGAACACTGCTTCCGTTTAATGGGCTCATATCACTTCCCTTAAAGTCTGTATATTTCACGGTCAATCTGTGCTTGTCACTTATATTCCAGTCAATTTTTCCCAAAAGCTTTGTGTTTTTCGACTCAAAATTTGGAAAGCCGTCATAAGCTCCCGGATCATAATTATATGTGGATTTTACAAAATCATATACTGCTTTTAGGTCTTCTATGCTTGTTGTGGACTGGGTTCCGCTATTTTTAGAACCAGTTGCAACATAGGTAATGCCCGGAACAGATCTTGTTTCATGTTCGGCATTTACAAAAAAGAATAATTTGTCTTTAATGATCGGACCACTTACGCTGCCTCCGAAAATTTTATTATTTAATGGAGTTTTTGTAATTTTTTGGCCATCGATTTTTGAACCCATCATATTTTCATTTCTGAAATAATGATATACGCTTCCATGAAAAGTGTTTGTTCCGCTTTTGGTTACGGCGTTTATTCCCGCACCGGTAAACCCAGACTGACGCACATCGAACGGGGCAATATTAACTGAAACTTCCTGGATCGCATCCACAGATATTGGCGATGGGCCGCCACCGGGAGTAAGGTCAGAACTTAATCCAAAACTGTTATTCAAATTGGCTCCGTCAATCTGAAGATTATTATATCTTCCATCTCTTCCCGCGAAACCATTACCATTTGCCTGTGGGGTAACTCTTGTATAATCGCTCAATGACCTGTTAATCGTAGGAAGAGTTGCTAACTGAGAAGTAGTAACAATTGTACTTGCACCTGTTTTTAATGACTTATTACGAGAGCCCGACGCGGAAATAACAACGGCTTCGAGACTCTGATTAGACTGAGACATATTTATAATAAGTTGATGAGGCTCCCCTAACAGTAATGAGATATCATTGATTGTTTGTGTAGCGTATCCCACAAAACTTACGGTAATGGTATAAGGACCTCCAATTCTTAAACCTGGCATATCAAATAATCCATCCTTACGTGTGAGCGTGTTGTAAACGGTCCCTGAAGGAACATGTTTTGCAGAAATGGTAGCTCCTGCGAGTCCTGCTCCTGTATTGTCTGTCACTTTTCCTGTTATACTACTTGTTGTCACCTGTGCATTCATTACGAAGGGCAACAAAAAAGCGACAAGTAACAAGGGTAAGATTCTTTGTATTTTCATATAGCTTGATTTTTGAGCCGCAAAGGAAATAAAAATTACTCTAAATGCGGTTTGGTTTTTATTAACATTTGCAAGGCAACAATTGGCTATCTTTCGCTGCACACGTAGGTTAACAAATTACAAAGAATGAGCTTGCGTTTTATCAGATGAAATATAAATTGTTTCAATACATAGCTCATTCACAGCAGATAAGGCTGTAATTAGCAGAAATAACCTAATGGCGGAAGGCAAAATAATTTTTCTAAACCCAGGCACTTTACTGGGTGCGGCTGACGGTTTTAAAATCGTTACTAATAGTAGCTGCAACTATTCCGGCTGTATCTTTTTTTTCATAAGTCATATTTACATGAAACCGGCAACGGTAGAGTTTTTTTTCAGGCTCTGCGAAGTAAACAACATCTCTGACGGTTGCATGAACACCGGCTTTCAAAGTACTGTCCAAATAATTATTCATCGTTTCAATGAGCTTGCTTTCCAACTCTTTTCCTGAAAGCATTTTTGGCTTGCACGCTGAAAATAAGAAAGCAACAATAAAAAGTAGCGAAATAATTTTCATGGCAGTTTTTGAATTAAAGATAATTAAAAGAAAAAAGAATCCAGCGCAATAAGAAATTGCCCCTGATAATTTACCTTATGATCATTACAGTCCCTCTGTACAACTTTTTTCTCCGTTTGGTATCAATAATATAAACATACAGGTCTGACGAAAGCGGCTGGCCTTTAAAAGTGCCGTCCCACGGAGAAGAGTATCCTGTTGAAAAAAATACCAATTGTCCGTAGCGGTTATAAATCCTGACTTCACATTTCAAATATAAACTCAGGCCGGCAATTCCCCAGGTATCATTCAATCCGTCATTATTTGGTGTAAAAGCATTTGGGATCTGTGGCTCAGGCAAAAGTTTTACCGCTGCCAGAGAGCTGTCTTTACATCCTCCTGTTCCGGTAACGGTAAGCGTATACTGAATATCTTCAGAAGGAGTAGTGGTTGGTTGAATAACGTGGACATTATCTAAATACAACGAAGGATACCATGAAAAAGATAAGTCAGTGCCCGATGCAGTAGCCGCTAATTTTCCGCTTTCGCCTTTTAATAAATAGAGAGTTGGCCCGCCATCCACCTGCGGAGGAGGGATGATTGACACCACCTGAGAAGCGGAATCGCGGCAACCATTTGAAGCAGTAAAAGCATAAATAATGGAATTTTTTGTCCCGGTAACTTCTTGTGGATTAAAGAATCCATTTTCCGAAACGCCATTTCCCTCAAAAGAAAAATTGCCCGTAAAGCCAGGTGCGGATGCATAAGGCTTGATGGAAATCTGACGTGCATTATTACAAACTGCCGGAATGGAATCAGTAACAATTTGGGGAGATTTGAGAATTTTTATCGTTTGGGTCATTTCATTTTTGCAAGAGATTCCGGAATAGGCTATCACTTTTATATTGAAAACGGAATCGGCAGCCATTTGAGCTTGCGGATAAATATGATTATACGATTTCCCGCTGACGGGTGTTTCATCGATCTCAAAATTCCCGTTTGAATCTCCCCAGGCAAGTTGCAATTTTGTAATTTGACCAAAATCGACTGTCGATTTATTAATCAGAACAACCGGAGTGTTGCTGCATAATGCGGTTGGATTTTCAATTTCAAATACCGATTTCGGAACCGCGCCGTTCACGGTAAATATTTTGCTGACGCTGTCCACGCAGCTTTTTTCATTGGTAACTTTCAAGGAAACTGCATAATCGCTGGCTTCAGAATAATGATGCGAGGGGTTTTGAAAAAAAGAAGAATCAGGATTAGAGCCATCCGCGTTATCATCTCCAAAAGTCCATTGATATTTGAAAGGCAAAGTTTGGTCATCTTCTGTAAAGCTGCTGTCTTTAAAAGATGCCACGGCATCAAGCAGGCAAATTTCAGGACTGATAAAATTGACCTTGGGTTTTGGAAATACTCTTATAACAACGCTATCCATAGAAGCACAACCGGGATTATTGGCAAAAGCAGTTTTTACAAAATAAGTTTTAAAAACAGATGCCGCCGAATCATTTTGAAGCGTAACCAATGGCGCTGAGGCACTGGTATTATTTAATCCTTCAGAAGGCAACCACGAATAAGTATAGGAAGGATTGGGCGAACTACCCACCTGCAACGTATCGCCGGGGCATCCGCTTTGGGCGGGGCCTGCAACTGACGGTGGCATTTCAGTATATACCACTACATTTTTTATTGAATGATTATCATGGTAACCGCCGGTGCTTGCCGTAAGGCCAAGATAGCCCGTAAAATTAAATTCCTGGTGAGCGCTCACCATAAGGCCGTCATTTACATACACATCAATATTTCCCTTGTCGTAAATAATTTTTGCATGGTTATATGAAGAAGAGCGGATAAAAGAAATTTTGCCATCTCTGTTATCTCTTGTAGGTTGCGTGGTACATTCATTGTAGCCGTTTCCCCACCTGATTTCAACTTTGGGCATATCCTGGTGAATGGTGGCAGGATTCGGAGGAATGCAATTGTTCCATGTGTCAAAACAAATTTTTAAGCCATTGGCTGTTTGAGGAATTCCAAGTCCTGCACCCGTAACAAAGCCCACCGGGGGTACTTCAAGAAAACAAAAGGCGATTCCATCAGCGCCATCACCATCGTACATTCTAAAATCAAATTCAGCTTTCCAACGGCTGCAAACTGCAAGATTAATGGGCTGATTAAAAAATACGGCTCCGCTTGGCTGGTTAAGAGCGCAAAGCATCAGCTCAGAATTATCCGTGCCGGTTACATTGGTTACAAAAGCGCCTCCCTGGAGGTTCCAGCCGGAAGTGTTCATCGGCGAGCCGGATAATTTTGCAAAAACATAATTCTGGCCTGATAATTTGCCGGAAAAAAGGAACAGCAAAACATTAAATAGAACACTTTTAATAATAAAATTACATCGGGAAAAAGCCACAAATCGTTTTATAAAAATGAGGAGTAAATGTACAGCTTATCGACGTCAAATTTTCATCTCTGACAAATGCAGTAAATTGAAAAATAATTCTCATTTTGCTTACCCGGCGCATGTCAGAAAACATCATTTTATTTATTGCTGCAACACTTTACTGAGCCCGATATTCTTGTATTTATCATGGGGGTGCCGCCGTATGTTTTTTGAAGAAAAAAGAGTTTTAAACATTTTAAAAAGCCACTACAAATATTGCTGCATTTCTGATTGGTATTGCTTTGCCACCTTTGCAGCTTCTTTTGCAAAATTTGCATCATGGCCTGCATAAATAACAGCACGGGACGCATTTATCAGCAAACCTCCCTCTTCGGTTAAACCATATTTGCACACTTCAGAAAGGCTGCCTCCCTGGGCGCCTACACCGGGGATAAGTAAAAAATGAGAAGGAATGATTTTTCGAATAGAAGAAAGCTCCACTGCCTTCGTAGCGCCTACTACAAACATCAGATTTTCCGGCGTGCCCCATTGGCTGGTTTTACGAATCACTTCTTCATATAAAAAATGATTTCCGATGTGCTGCTGCTGAAAATCTTCGCTGCCTTTATTGCTTGTTAATCCTAAAACTATGGCCCATTTATTTGGGTAGTTCAAAAATGGCTTTATGCTATCGCTGCCCATATAAGGCGCTACCGTAACCGCGTCAAATGGTATTGTTTCAAAAAAGGCTTTTGCATATTGGTCAGAAGTGTTACCGATATCCCCGCGCTTGGCATCAGCAATTTTGAAATGTGTACCGGGAATATAATTCACTGTTTTTTCCAAAGACTCCCATCCTTTTGCGCCTTGCGATTCATAAAAGGCTGTATTGATTTTATAAGCTACACACCAATCGTACGTGGCATCAATAATTTGCTTGTTGAATTCAAAAACCGCATCAGGCGAGGCTTTCAAATGCGAAGGGATTCTGTTAATGTCGGTATCAAGGCCCACACACAGTAATGTTCTTTTTCTTTTTATTTCTGCAATTAAAGAATTTCTATTCATCTGTTAAGCACATTTCTTAGTAAAAGAATAAATAACCCGGATTTTTATTTTACGGTTTTCGTTTAGCCATTACCGTTAGTACCTGCAAAATCTTTTAAGATTTTACCAAATAAAAAAACTTCTTCAAAAGTATTGTATAATGGCACAGGCGCTACACGGATGATGCCCGGCTCTTTCCAATCAGCAATTACGCTGTTTCTATTTAAAGAATCAAAAAAGCCTTTTCCATTTTCCGGCAGAATCAAAGAAACCTGGCAACCGTGTTCCTGCGCATCCACCGGGGTTAAAATCTGCACTAATTCCTTTGACGCAGATTGGTTGATTTCATTCAAAATAAATAAAAGATAAGCGCTCAATTTTTTTCCTTTGGCTACAATATTTTCAAAGTCGGCCTTTTCAAAAATATCAAGGGCCGCCTTGTGAGCCGCCATGCTTAAAATATTTGCATTGCTTAGTTGCCAACCTTCGGCTGTGGGCATCGCATTAAACGCTCTTTTAAACTGGAACCGCTCATGCTTGTCAGTTCCCCACCACCCCGCCAATCTCGGAAGCGATTTATCCGTAACATAACGGTGATGGATAAACGCACCTGCTACCGCGCCCGGGCCTGAGTTTAGATATTTATATGAACACCAGCAGGCAAAATCCACTTCCCAATCGTGCAATTTTAATTCAACATTCCCCACGGCGTGGGCAAGGTCAAAACCGCAATAGGCACCGGCTTTATGCGCGGCATTAGTAATGGATTTCACATCAAAAAACTGCCCGGTTAAATAATTAACACCACCAATAAAGACCAACGCTACTTCTTCAGCATTGTTTTCAATTGCAGAAATAATATCTTCATTCCGTATTATAAATTCTCCTTCCCGTGGCGCTACTTCAATAAGTGCATCTTCAGGAAAAAGGCCATGGAGTTGCAATTGGGAGTCAATAACGTAATAGTCAGAAGAAAACGCCCCACTTTCACAAATGATTTTATAGCGTGTATTATCGGGCCAATAAAAAGTAGTAAACATCAGATGTAAGTTCACTGTGAGCTGGTTCATCACTACTATTTCTTCAGAAAGCGCTCCAACAATCGGCTGTAGCTTTTTAACGCAAGCCTCATGAAAATTTGCCCAGGGATTTTTTCCGTAGAAATGGCCTTCCACGCCGTAGTTTGCCCAGTGCTCCATTTCATCCAACACGCTGTCCTGCGCGGTTTTAGGTTGCAAGCCTAATGAATTTCCATTGAGATAAACACAATCTTTTCCATTGAGAATAGGGATATAAAACTGGCTGCGAAAAATTTTTAGAATATCTTTTTCGTCCTCACTTTTTGCAAACTCCATCGTATTTTCAAAATTCATTTTCAGGATATTTGTTTGTTTACTGTTATCATATTTAATGTTCCCGGATTGACACCAACATATTGCACTTCATTATTTTCACATGATGCATTTTCCGTTTCCTAGAGATAAATGTGAATATTTGCTTAATTTAAAAATGATAAAGTTACGCAACGATTACCGCGCCATTAAAAAATTGTTGCCTGTAAAGATGCCATGATGAAAGAAGCTGAATATTATTATACCGTGGAAAAGGCTGCCATTGCTGAATTTAAGGACCGTGGCAGTAAATTTATTGCCTATTCTTTCCCTATAAGAAATACAACTGATTTTAAAAAAAATCTGCAGGAAATAAAGAAAGAGCATCCCAAAGCTTCGCACCATTGCTTTGCATACAGACTGGGAACCGATGGAAATAATTTCAGAGTGAGCGATGATGGCGAGCCTTCCGGCACCGCAGGAAAGCCTATCCTTGGCCAAATAGATTCCAAAAAGCTGACTGATATTTTAATTGTTGTTGTGCGCTATTTTGGAGGAACTTTATTGGGTGTTCCGGGGTTAATCAATGCCTACAAAACATCAGCAGCGCTGGTGTTGCAATGCACGCATGTGGTTCAAAAAGCAGTGCAAATTAATTACGAGCTACAATTCAATTATACCGAAATGAATGAAGTAATGCGCATTTTGAAGCAATTCAATTGTACCATTCTTAAAAATGAGATGCAATTATTTTGCAGCATTGAAACGGGCATTCCCCGCAATAAAATCAATGAAGTGATATCTGCATTGAAAGAGGTAAAAAATTTGGAACTTCATTTTAATAAATAAGTTTAAATTTATATATGGAAAAGAAATATCAAACCTTTTGGAGTTTTTATCCATATTATTTAACGGAGCATAAGAACCCCGCGAGCCGGGCGCTTCACTTCACCGGCACTCTATTAATTTTTGTTTGCATCATCCTCGGAATCGTTACCGGTAAATGGTTTTGGTTTATCATCATTCCGCTTTGCGGATACGGTTTTGCGTGGTTCGGGCATTTCTTTTTTGAAAAAAATAAACCAGCCACTTTCGTTTACCCGCTTTATAGTCTGGGGAGCGATTTTGTGATGTTCTGGCACATACTTTCCGGACAAATACATAAAAAATTAAAAGAAGCGGAAGAAAAAGTTTAATTCTCTGAACAATTAAGCAAGATCTTCAAATTGTAAAAGTTCATATTAAAAATATAATTTAATGTTGCAGGCTGTTGTTATCCCTCAATCATGCATCAATTAAGAATTCACTATTTTCAGCACGTTCCCTTTGAAGGCCCGGGAAGCATACAGGAATGGAGTATCAAGAATGGCCACATTCTTACCTCTACTAATTTTTACCTCAATGAAACGCTTCCTGATTTAAATAGCATTGACTGGCTAATCATTATGGGAGGGCCCATGAGCGTAGATGATGAGAAAGAATTTCATTGGCTATCCAAAGAAAAAATTTTCATAAAAAATGCTATTGAAAAGGGAAAAACTGTGATAGGCATTTGCCTGGGTGCACAGTTAATCGCACAAATTTTAAGCGCAAAAGTGTATCCGAACGGGCAAAAAGAAATTGGATGGTTTCCTATCCTGCTGACAGAAAGAGCAAAACAACATCCGTTATTCAAAGGCCGGGATAGCGAGGTTACTGTGTTTCACTGGCACGGGGATACTTTTGAGCTTCCGGAAAATGCAATGGCTATCGCCAAATCGGAAGCCTGCACCAACCAGGGATTTATCTATAATCAAAATGTACTGGCATTTCAATTTCATTTGGAAACAACAAAGGAGAGCATTCAACAAATGATTGCAAACGGCAGGCACGAATTAACGCGAGGGCAATATATCCAGCAGGAAAAAGAGATAGAAAATCAACAGGAATTTTTTGAAAAAAATAAAAAATTCCTGTTTTCAATATTGGATAGGTTAACAAAAATAAATGGCAAACAACATTAATTATCTGAACCGGTCGCTCACTATTCTATCTTTACTTCCAACGGTATACTTATAAAATCCCTCACCGGTTTTTACGCCCAGTTTTTGTGCGTGCACCATGTTAGTAAGCAATGGGCAAGGCGCATATTTTGAATTGCCAAAACCTTCAAATAAAACCGTTAAAATAGCATGGCAAACATCCAATCCTATAAAGTCAGCTAATTGCAGCGGTCCCATTGGATGCGCCATTCCAAGTTTCATAACGGTATCAATTTCCTCTACGCCTGCTACATTTTCATACAAGCTAAAAATGGCTTCGTTTATCATCGGCATTAAAATCCGGTTAGCGATAAAACCAGGATAATCATTGACAACGCACGGAATTTTCCCAATTTTTTGTGAGATAGCAATAATTGTGTCGGTAACTTCTTTTTGGGTGGAATAACCATTGATAATCTCCACCAGCTTCATCACCGGTACAGGATTCATAAAATGCATTCCAATCACTTTTTCGGGGCGGTGCGTAGCAGATGCAATTTTGGTAATGGAAATGGAGGAAGTGTTGGAAGCAAGCAGGCAACTTGCTGGCGACAACTCATCTAATTCTTTAAAAATTTTTAGCTTTATACTTTCATTTTCTGTGGCGGCCTCTATCGCCAAATCACATTGCGACACGCCGCGTTCGATAGAAGTAAATGAAGCAATATTCGCTAATGTTTTATTCTTCGTATCTGCTGAAATAATATTTTTTGCAAGCTGCCGCTCCAGGTTTTTTTCGATAATGTTGAAAGCCTTTTCCAATTGCGGCTGTGAGACATCGATAAGATTTACGGAAAAATTATTTTGGGCAAAAACATGTGCGATGCCATTTCCCATAGTGCCTGCGCCTATCACAGCTATCTTTTTTATTTCCATACCATCCGTTTAGCCAAAGATAAACGAAAAGCAAACGTTTTAGTTTGCAGTGTATTTAAGGCAGCAAGAAGTGCGGGAGCTTGAGGTGAATTTATCCTCAGATATTATTTCTGGGTTGTTTGTTACTGTGAAAAATTTAGTAGGCATTTCTTTCCAGGAAATCAGCGACCTCAATTACGGCTTTATTTACCTTTTCTTTATTAATAATATTTTGCGGAAGGATGGAAACCCCGTTGAAAATATTATAGTGCAGCGTCAGAAAAAACTTCTTGTATTTGAAATCCCAATCCAATGTATCGGCATCGTCTACCTGGTTTAAAAACTTTACTTTCAACTCGTCAGCCAGTGTGCCAGCTATTGAATAAAATTTGGAGATGCCGCAGTTGTCATCTATAACAGCTTCTGTGCCGCCATATTTTGTTTTTAAATGATAACACATAGGTTTCGTTTTTAAAAGGGATAGAAATCTTTACTCATTAAATTTTTTAGCTTTTTTGGCGGCTTTGATTGCATCTTTATCTCCCGATAAAATTCTTTCAGCGCCAATATTTTTGCCATTTGTGGGGCATCCATATTTTTCATACCGCCTGAAAATGGAACAGCCCGAAAATATATATCCACAAATCGCAAGTATCAATATTGTCTTTTTCATGGGTTAAAACAACCTTTAGAAATCAAAATAAAAATTTGAATTATTTATTCGTTTACTTGATTACATCAAATCTTTGCTGCAAGGCTACATCCCATGGCCATCCTTCACCTGTTCTTCTTTTCCAGTAGTGTACCATCCGGCGTAGAATAAATAATTATTGGCAATTCTTTCTATCTCACCTTTTATCAACTGTTCAGAAATCTCTTTTATTTTTTTTGCAGGAACGCCTGCGTAAATACTTCCCGGTTCCACCATCGTATTTTCAAGAACTACAGCGCCCGCAGCAATAATGCTGTTGGCTCCTATTACAGCATGATCCATTATAATTGCCCCCATTCCGACCAACACATTATTTTCTATAACGCATCCATGAACGATTGCATTGTGTCCGATGCTGACATTATTTCCAACAATGGTTTTTGATTTTAAATAGGTGCAATGAATGACTGCGCCATCCTGAACATTCACCTTATTGCCAAGCCTTATGGAATTTACATCTCCGCGTAGCACTGCATTGAACCAAATGCTGCAATCGTCGCCCATCACCACATCGCCGCAAAGCGTTGCATTTGGAGCTATAAAACAAGTTTTACCCCAGGAAGGATTGTTTCCATTTATTTCAAATAAAAAAGGCATTTGACTGAAGATTTAATTCACCATTTACCAGTGAGAAGTAGGGTCGAAGCAGGCTACTTTTTTAACCATGATTCAGGATTAACATTATTACTTTCCTGCATCAAGATAAAATCAACTTCGCCATTACCATCATCATTTACGCCGGCCTTACCAATCACTTGCCCGGTTTTTACCTTATCGCCACGCTGCACACTTGCAGAAGCAAGATTACTATAAACCGTAAAATATTTTCCATGTTTGATAAAAACCACCTGCTTATCATCCATATAATTCACCAATGTAACTTCACCCTCAAATATGGATTTTACAGGCGCTCCTACTTTTACGCCAATGCTTACGCCCGGGTTGTTATAATCAATTCCGCCGGGATATTGGTTTGGTCCGAAATGAGAGATTACATATCCGTCAGCGGGCCATGGAAGCGCGCCTTTATTTTTCTCAAAACTGGCATTCAATTCTCTGTCTGCTTCACTGCTTACCAATACACTCCCTGAAGGAATAGAAGAGGCAGGCTTGGAGGCTGTGGCAGGTTTGTCAGACGCGGCATTACTTTTATTATTCTTTGCCGCTGCGGCCAGTCTTTCTTTTTCCTTTCGGGCGGCTTCTGCCTTAGCCCTTTCTATTTCGCGCCTGATCATTGCCGTTATCGCATTTTTGAGCTTTGCATCCTGCTTCCGCTTTTCTCTCACCTGCGCTGAAAGTTCTTTTTGCCGCCCTTTTAACTGGTTTACTATCGAGGCTTTTTCTTCTTTTTGTTTTTGAAGTTTTTCGAGTTCTTTGTCTTTTTCATCCAGCACATCTTTTTTCTGCGCTTTCATGCCAGACAATTTCTGGATTTTATCTTCAAGCAAAGCTTGTGTCTTCAATATATTCTCCGCCTGCATTTCCCTGTAGTTCCGGTAAGATTTTAAATAGGCAATACGTTTGATAGCATCGTTAAAGTTGTTTGCCGCAAAAATAAAATTCAGGAAATCATAATTGCTCCTGTTTTTATACGCATACACCATGCTTTTCGCATACTCTATTTTTAGGGTATCCAGGATTCTCTTGATTTTGTTGATTTCCAGTTGGGATAAATAAATGTTATCACCCAGCTTTTGAATTTCGCCGCTGATGTTGCGTATAACATTATCCTGCAGGTTTAATTTTTTGTTGATGAGACTAAGCTGCCCAACATTCACCTTAGTTGTTTTTTGCGTTTCAATAAGCGCTTTTTCTGTAGCCTGAATTTCCTTTTTTAAATCCGCTCTTTGTTTCTCAAGTTGATCTTTGGTAGGTTCCTGGGCCAGGGCAGCTATGGTACATAAAAAAAATACAAATGTTGCAAAAATTTTACTGGGCATTTATGCAAAGATTTTTAAACTATTATCGGTCAATATCCAACCATGTGACGGTTGGCTTGAAAGTAACAATTATTTCGTTTTATAATTATGTGGAATGCTAAAAGGAAATGATAATTCCTTGTTAAACTCATATTGTTTAAACTCAATAGAAACATCCACTTTAGATTTTTCTGATACATTTATTTGCCTTTCAGTCGCAAAATTGAGCCCTGAATTTTTTTCATAACCGCCGTACAATAAGGTAGCCGTACGGTTTCGGAACACATCAAGATCGTCCAGTTTTATTTGCTGTAGTTTGTTGGTATCTGCTGAAATGGTTGTAAGGTTCTTGAAAAAAGATCCAATTGTACCAATGATAATCTGATTTTCAGTTCGGCGAAAGGAAACAACACTATCGCCTTCATAAACAGGGTTGCCGATTAATATATTTTGAAGCAATGTGAAGTTCATTGGGATATGGGCAAAACTTTCTATAAAACTAAACGGATGATATTCTACCGTTTTATCCAATTTATTAAGAAGTATTATGGAATCGGGCGTAACGTACAACCTGAAGGCTTCAATGCCCAGGAAAGTAGCATTGACAGATACCCAAAGTGCGCTATCTTTTTGCAACCGGATAAACGCATTAAAATCAGGCTGCTTCCCATTTTGATCTTCGTACTGCACTTTTGCTTTTGCCGAAAAAGTCTGAAAATTAATTTCATCGTCGCTTAAAACTGATAATACTTCTTTTGCTGCAGATTTATAAGAAGAACTGTCGCGGAGAATTACAGAACTCGCATGGCCGGAGCTATCCTTTATGCTGATATTGCTGCGAAGGCTTTTGGTAGAACGGCAGCCGGTTGCAACAATTAAAAATAATACCACTGTAAAAATGACGCTATGCGATTCCATCCGTTCCTTATTTTAAATTTATGCTTTCCCGGTATGGCCAAAGCCGCCGGTTCCTCTCGTTGTTGCCTGAACCTTGTCTACCGTTTTCAAAATTGCTTTTTCCACTTTTGCCACAATCATTTGCGCTATGCGCTCACCGCTATTTATTGTATGGGGTTCTGCAGATAAATTTACAAGGATAATTTTTATTTCGCCGCGATAGTCGCTATCAACTGTTCCGGGAGAATTTAAACAAGTGATTCCATGATTGATAGCCATTCCACTTCGCGGCCTTACCTGCACTTCATATCCCTCCGGAATTTCCAGAAAAAGTCCCGTCGGAATTAGTTTTCGTTCCATCGGCTTTAAAATCACCGGTTCTGGAAGCCAGGCGCGCAAATCCATGCCGGCTGAGCCCGCTGTGGCATATTCGGGAGTAGGGTTATCTGAGGTGTTTACGACTTTAATTTCAACATGATGCATAGAAACAAAGATAAAAATGAACGAGAGCGGATAAAATAAATTATTTATTTATTGCTGTTAACAACACAGTTGCATAGGCCGAAATACCTTCCCCGCGGCCTACAAATCCCATTTTCTCTGCAGTGGTAGCTTTTATTGACACCTGCCCTGTCTCAAGGTCCAAAATGCCCGAAATGACTTTCTGCATTTGAGATGAGTAGGGTTTTATTTTTGGCAATTCAAGGCATATGGTCGAATCAATATTTCCTACCTGGTAGCCAGCATTGTGAATTAAATCCTTTGATTTTTTCAATAAAATTTTGCTGTCAATATTTTTATAAGCCTGGTCAGTGTCAGGAAAATGAAACCCAATATCGCCCAGGCAGCAGGCGCCAAGCATGGCATCACAAATGGCATGTAAAAGCACATCGGCGTCGCTGTGGCCAACAGCGCCTTTCTCGTGTTCAAGCTTCACACCACCGATCCATAACTCGTGGCCGTAGGCTAATTGGTGAAAATCAATTCCGAAGCCGGTCCTGAAAGGCAACATTAAAGGCATTATATGGTAGTTTAGTAATAAAAAAATTTAGATTATTTATTGCTTTACTGTTTACGAGTTTACTGATAACAAAAACGCCCCCAAAAATAGGGGCGTATATTTATTCTGAGAATAAATTCTAATAATTTTCCGAATTCTGCGAACCAAGATTAAAAAGAATGCTGAAGCGAAGCGTATTTGATAACGGATTTCTATTCACTCCATTTCCTGAGGGAATCAGGTAAGAAAAATTTAGTCCAAACACGTTATAATTCAATCCGGCGCCCACCGTAAAATATTGCCGGTCGCCCTTTGTGGGATTTTCATAAAAATAACCAAGCCTGAGAGAAAACTGGTCATTGTAAGTATATTCACCACCTACAGAAACCTGGAATTCTTTTAATTCTTCACTAAAACCTCCCGGCGCGTCGCCAAATGAACTGAACCAACTGCCTACCACTCCTTTATTATGATAATTTACCAACCCTGCCGAATCACCAATAGCTGGCGGAGTAGGAACTAATAACTTATTTACATCCAGGCCAAAAGTAATTTTACTAGTCTCATCAATTACATTCACATAAGCGGCGCCTAAACCTAAATTAGCAGGAATGAAATCCTTTTCCTGTGCATCATTTGTATAAGAAATTTTTGATCCAAGGTTAGAAATTGCCACTCCCCAATTGAAGCCGGAAACTGTTCCGCCTTCTGAACCATCGCTGAATAATGATAAATCGCCTGCAACGGCAGTCCCGGTTTTATAAGTGGAACCGCTGGCAGATTGACCATTGGCCAGGTTGGAATTAATATATCTGAGGGATATTCCGAGTCCAAGCCTGTCAGAAAGTTTCCGTGAATAACCCGCATCTACAGCAAATTCGCGCGGCCGGTAGGTTTGCAAATCATTCCCGCGGTTATCAGTAAACTGGATATTGCCGAGACTAAAATAACGAACCGATCCAGAGATAGCCTGCATCTCATCAATCTGGTGATAACCAGCCGCAGAAACAAGGTACACATCATTTAAATCAAGGCCTTTAAGCCAGGGAGTATATGTTAAAACCAGGGCAGATTGATCTTTGGCAAAAGGAATTTTGGAAAGATTCCAGAAAATAGAGCTTGCGTCAGGAATAGTAGCTATTCCTACATCGCCCATGCCGCCTGACCGCGCATCAGGAGAAATGCGGAGAAAAGGAACTGCCGTAGTAACTACATTGATTGGATTGGCAGATTGTGCTTTTAGAGAAACAGTCGCTCCAATCAACACTATAATTGCAGTCAACTTTAAGAGGAATCTTTTCATGAAAAATTAAAATGTACTTGTTAAGTAGAGTTCTCTTATAATTGTTGGGATTGAAGTTTGTAAAAATAATTTTTTTTTTTAAACAGCCAATTAAAAATAAATGCCTGCCGCTTTACCGGCAATGCAGAATGAACGCTTTCAGCTATAATTTATTGCATGCAAAACCTTTTAAAAGAGATTTGAGGATATTGCAAATGCTCCCGAGAAATATACTCACCGGCGCGAAAATAATTAGTAAAAAATGCCCAAGTGTGAAGGGTTTGCAAAAAAAAGTATAACGCTATAATTTAAGTTTCCCAATAAATCAAAACCAAATAAAGTAATTATATTCGCATTGCAAAACAGCGGTTCACAATAAGAAAGTAAAGCTTTCGTTATTTAATCTGCAAAACAAACCTACATGTCAAAATCATTAACCGCCGGAAACCTTACCCTATTTGTTCTGGCAGCACTGGTAATTCTACCTTCCTGTAAAAACGGTAGCATCTTCGGAAAAAAGAAGCATGAGCAATCCTCTGTTACAGGGTGGAACTATGATGATAAAAATTTTGGAAATTTTCATGTTCTTAAAGCAAATGAACAGAAAACCGGGCCAGGGCTTGTTTTTGTCCAGGGTGGTACTTTTGTGATGGGCGCTAAGGAAGAAGATGTAATGGGCGATTGGAATAACGTTCCGAGAAGAGTGAGTGTCAACTCATTTTATATCGATCAAACAGAAGTGGCCAACGTTCATTATCGTGAATATTTATATTGGCTTTCTAATACCTTTGATAATGATACCGCTATTATGAGAATGGCATTGCCCGACACATTAGTATGGAGAAGCGAGCTTGCTTATAATGAGCCGTATGTCGAATATTATTTCAGATACCCTGCTTATAATTTTTATCCTGTAGTAGGTGTAACCTGGGAGCAAGCTCACGATTTTTGCATCTGGAGGACCGACAGGGTAAACCAAAAATTATTAATTGACCAGGGATATCTTAATAAAAGGTCTCCATTAACCGCAATGAAAGGTGGCGGCGGCGAATCTACTTTTAATACTGATACCTATATAATGAATTCTGAACTTATTGACAATAAATCAGCCCCTAAAAAAGGCGGTTTAAAAGATGTAAGCGGAAGGCCAAGAAAAGTAGTTACTCTTGAAGATGGAATCCTTTTGCCAGGATACAGGTTGCCTACTGAAGCCGAATGGGAGTATGCCGCTTACGGTATCATCGCTCAAAACCCTAAACCACGCACTAAGGAAAAAAATCACGGTGAAGAGGTTATCGCTAACCAGCAGGTATATTCATGGAGCAAAAATGTGAACGGGCTTCGTGATAATCGCCGCGGTAGCTGGCAGGGTGAATTTTTAGCCAACTTCAAAAGAGGAAGTGGTGACGTGATGGGAGTGGCAGGAGGGTTAAATGACCGCGCAGCTATTCCGGCCCCGGTAAATTCGTTCTATCCAAATGGTTATGGCTTATACAACATGAGTGGAAACGTAAGTGAGTGGGTGGCAGACGTTTACCGCCCAATGACTTCAATAGATGAAGATGATATTAATCCTTTCCGCGGCAATAAGTTTACAAGATTTTATAAAGATGAAAATGGCGAATACGTTAGAGATACGCTTGGCAGGTTGAAGAAGGAAGTGGTTCCTGACTCCGTAACCGTGCAACGCCGTAATTACCAAAAAGGTGATGTGATTAATTACCTGGATGGCGACTCCATTTCAAACGTAACTTATGGATATGGTATCACTACTTTAATTAGTGATAAATCCCGCGTGATCAAAGGCGGAAGTTGGAACGATATGCCTTACTGGCTATCTCCGGGAGCGCGCAGATACATGTCTCAGGATGAATCAAGCAGCACAGTCGGATTCCGTTGCGCAATGACACGGCTTGGAAGCCCTGAAGGAAATGGTTTTAAAGATGGCAACATCTTTGGAACAAGGAAACAAAACAACCGCAAGAAATAATATAAGTTAAGGGTTCCTCCGTCCTACAAAATAATTTATTACAACCTCTTATTTTACGATAGGAGGTTTTTTTTTGTTGAATGATAAATTAGTACCTGTTCCTAAAACTCCCAAAAGATGATTTATCCAAATTTCATAAAATATAATTAAAGCTCTTCACTGAAAAGCAGTGCGCTATTTAGTAAAACAAATTAAAATAGGATAGATAACAGGGCTGTTAATTTATTCTTACTCCTCATAATTTTCACCGGTTTTACAGCTTAATATTAGTAAACTTGCAAACGCCGGAATAATACCTTTACGAAAGCGTTCTTTGTTTACAAACAGGAAATGACATGGTCAAAAAAATAGTAAAAATAACAGGCATTGTTCTTCTCTCGCTTATTATAATTGCCTTCCTCCTACCGCTTCTTTTTAAGGGTAAGATTATGGCGATAGCAAAAAAGCAAATCAATAAAAATTTAAGTGCCCAGGTAGATTTTAAAGATGTCGATATTTCTTTTTTCAGACACTTTCCGCACGTGGCGGCAGGCCTTGAAAATTTACAAATCATCGGCACGGGCGATTTTTCAAAAGACACTTTACTATCCGCAAAAAAAATTGATGTAGCGCTCAACTTCATGAGTCTTTTCGGCGATGCTGAGATGAAAATTTATTCGATTACAGTTGATAAACCGAGGGTTCATGCAATTGTAAATAAAGAGGGAAAAGCAAACTGGGATATAACCAAACCAGATACTTCTGCAACCCCGCAAAAAGAAAGTGAATTTAAATTGTCGCTAAAGAAATACACCATTAACGATGCCTACATAAGCTACGTTGATATCCCCGGCAATATGAGCACCGAAATATTCCATTTAAACCATTCAGGCAGCGGCGATTTCACCTCAGATCTTTTTACCCTGGCCACAAAAACTACAGCAGAATCCGTTTCGTTTACTTATGCAAACATTCCTTACCTGGTAAACGTCAAAACAATATTAAATGCAGATATTCAGGTAAATACTAAAAATGAAAAATATACTTTCAAGACGGATGATATTGAATTAAATGACCTAAAGCTTTCAACGGAAGGTTATTTTCAATTTGTAAATGACTCTACTTATGGAATGGATATCAAATTCAACGCACCCTCTACTGAATTTAAGACCCTGTTATCGCTGGTACCGGCAATCTACAATAATGATTTTTCTAAAATTAAAACCAGCGGCAAAGCAGTGTTTAATGGATTTGTAAAAGGTGAGTATAATTCGGTAAAAATTCCTGCCTACCATATTAACCTGAATGTTGAAAAAGGTTTTTTTCAGTATCCTGATTTGCCGCAACCGGTAAAAAATATTGGACTTGCCGTTAAAGTTGACAATCCCGATGGAATTACAGATCATACTGTGATAGACGTATCGAAAGGACATATCGAATTTGGAAACGACCCGTTTGATTTTACATTATTTTTAAAAAACCCCGTCACAGTTCAATATATCGAGGCTGCTCTGAAAGGGAAGCTGAATCTTGCGCAGGTTACAAAGTTTATAAAACTGTCAGGCGACACGAAGCTTTCCGGATTACTGGACGCAGATGTTTCGGCAAAAGGGAATTTGGCAGTGATTACCCAACAAAAGCCAGGGCCCTTCACTGCAAACGGATTTTTAAATATCAGCAGCCTTAATTACTCATCAAGCGACTTTCCGCAGCCAATTAGCAACAGTAACGTACAGATTAAATTTGAAAATCCTGATGGCGTTGCGGACCACACAGTAATTCAAATTCCCGCAGCTCATCTGGAGATTGGCAACAACCCCATAGACTTTAATGTATTGATAAAAAATCCTGCCAGCGTGCTTTATTTTGATGGAGCTGCAAAAGGTAAATTTAACCTGGCTTCAGTAAGTCAATTCACAACACTGGAGCCAGGAACCAAATTATCCGGAATGCTTGCTGCCGATCTGACTTTTAAGGGGAACAAAGCAGCAATCGATAAAAAAGAGTATGAAAAAATTAATACTTCCGGGAATTTAAATATTTCAGACCTGGATTATGTAAGTAAGGATTATCCGCAAGGCGTTAGGGTAAAAAATGCCGGCTTTATTTTTAACCCGAAAAATATTATACTTAATTCATTAAGCGCAGCGTACCTGTCTTCTAATATTACTGCGAACGGCTCGCTGGACAATGCAATAGGATATGCCTTAAAAGATGAGCCTATCGCAGGCAACCTGAACGTACAGGTCGACAAATTAAATCTCAATGATTTTATGGGCACAGACACAGCGTCAAATGAAAACCAAACTTCTGAGCCTTTTGTAGTCCCTAAAAATGTATCTTTTGTTTTGAATGCGGACGTTGATAAAATGATCTATGATAAAACTGAATATGATAATTTAAAAGGATCTGTTATTATTAAAGACCAAATGGTTGATTTAAGGAATATCGAAATGAATGCGCTCGGAGGAACGATAAATATGAATGGATCCTATTCTACAAAAAATGACAAGTTGCATCCTGATGTCGCCTTAAATTATGACGTTAAAAACCTTGATGCACAAAAAACATTCTTTGCGTTTAACACAGTTCAAAAATTAATGCCCGTTGGTAAATTTATATCGGGCATTATCAATTCACAACTGTCCATGACCGGAAAGCTCGGCTTAGACATGGCGCCTGACATTGCAACTTTGACAGGAAAAGGTGATGTTCTTTTATTAAATGGATTTTTGCAAAAGTTTGCTCCGGTTGAAAAATTAGCGCAGACATTGAATATTTCCCAATTAACTGATTTTGCGTTGAAGGATATAAAAACCTATTTTGATTTTGCAAATGGAAAAGTATTGGTTAAGCCATTCCATGTAAAAGTGAAAGATATTGATATGGAAATTGGTGGTGTCCACGGCATAGATCAATCTATTGATTATGTAATAGGCATGAAGTTTCCAAGAAGCTTAATGGGCGCGCAGGGCAATGCATTGATTAATAATCTGGCACAGAAAGCATCCTCTACCGGAATTCCTGTTAAGGTAAGCGATTCTGTTAACCTGACTGTACGAATGGAAGGCTCAATAACAAATCCCATTATTAAAACAAATTTGAAAGAGTCGGCCGAAAGCATAGCTACAGAAATGAAGCAGCAGGCTACCGAATTTGTAAAGACTCAGATCGACAGTACAAAAAATACGGTGCTGGATTCTGCAAAAGCAATTAAAAACCAGGTAGTAAAGGATTTAAAGGAAGACATTGCAAAACAATTGATTGGTGGAAAAAAAGACAGCGCTTCGTCGGAAGAAAAGCCCCTGGAAAATGCGAAGAAAAATGCAGAGAATACAATAAAAAATTCACTCAATAATTTATTGAAGAAAAAAGATAAGGCCGAAAAAAAGTAGACAACCAAGCCCATTGGCATTCAACAAAAAAATCCTCTTTAGTCGATGGCTAAAGAGGATTTTCTATTACGTTTTTTCCTTTTACTGATTAAGATTCACTAGCTCCTTCCACAAGCACAGATGCTTTGTTATGCAGTACTTCGACAAAGCCGCCCTGTATATTGTATTGGGCTGTAGTATTTTTATCTTTAAGAATTTTGAGTTTTCCTGCCTTCAAGGCGCTTACGATAGGCGCATGCTTATCGAGCACTTCAAACATACCGCTTATGCCCGGTAGCTGAACTCCATATACATCTCCACTAAAAATTTTTTTATCCGGAGTTAATATTTCTAAAGTCATAATTGTATTAATTAGCTGGTTGGCTAATTAGCTAATTAGCTAATTAAGAATTGGCTGCTTCCATCATTTTTTTACCTTTCGCGATGGCATCATCCAGGTTTCCCACCAGGTTGAAAGCGGCTTCAGGATATTCATCTACTTCGCCATCCATAATTGCGTTAAATCCCCGGATGGTATCTTCAATTGAAACCAATACTCCTTTCAGACCGGTAAACTGTTCAGCAACGTGAAACGGCTGAGATAAGAAACGCTGAACTCTTCGTGCGCGGCTTACAGTCAGCTTATCTTCATCGCTCAATTCATCCAAACCAAGAATGGCAATAATATCCTGTAATTCTTTATAGCGTTGAAGGGTCAATTTAACGCGGTTGGCACAATCATAATGTTCATCACCCACAATTGCGGGAGTTAAAATTCTGGAAGTAGAATCTAACGGATCCACTGCCGGATAAATTCCAAGGTCGGCAATTTTTCTGCTCAATACTGTAGTTGCATCCAGGTGGGCAAAGGTGGTAGCAGGCGCAGGGTCAGTCAAATCATCCGCAGGTACGTACACCGCCTGAACTGATGTGATAGAACCATTTCTTGTTGAAGTAATTCTTTCCTGCATCAATCCCATTTCTGTTGCAAGCGTTGGCTGGTAACCCACCGCAGACGGCATCCGTCCAAGAAGCGCGGAAACCTCAGAACCTGCTTGTGTAAAACGGAAAATATTATCTACGAAAAACAAAATATCTTTTCCTTTTCCCTGGCCGTCGCCATCGCGGAAATACTCGGCAACCGTCAATCCGCTCAAGGCTACACGTGCTCTCGCTCCCGGCGGTTCGTTCATTTGACCAAAGACAAAAGTCGCTTTTGAATCTTTTAACTCCTCCATGTTTACCGCATCCAAATCCCAGCCACCTTCTTCCATACTGTGAATAAATTCTTTGCCATATTTCATGATGCCAGCCTCAATCATTTCTCTCATAAGGTCATTCCCTTCGCGTGTTCTTTCCCCTACTCCGGCAAATACAGATAATCCACTATAAGCCTTTGCAATATTATTAATCAGTTCCTGGATTAAAACCGTTTTACCAACGCCGGCTCCACCAAACAAGCCGATTTTTCCTCCCTTGGCATAGGGCTCAATCAAATCAATCACTTTTATCCCTGTAAACAGCACTTCTGTAGCGGTGCTTAAATTTTCAAATAATGGAGGCTTGCTGTGGATTGGCCTTCCATTTTTTTTGCTTACCTGTGGCAAGCCATCAATAGCATCGCCGGTTACATTAAATAAGCGTCCATTTATCGCTTCGCCGGTAGGCATCAATATCGGAGATCCGGTATCTATTACTTCAATACCACGTTTCAGGCCTTCAGTACCATCCATTGCAATGCAGCGAACGCTGTCTTCGCCAAGATGCTGCTGAACTTCCAAAACCAGTTTGGATCCATCTTCTTTTTGTAATTCCAGTGCGTTAAAAATCTGCGGAAGGTGGCTCACATTTTCAAAATGTACGTCAACCACCGCGCCAATGATTTGTTTGATTTTTCCGGTATTTGCCATAAAAATTTATTAAAGAAACTTGTATTCAATTTGGCCGCAAAGGTAAGATGAACCAATCAAAACGACAACTAAGATCATGGAATATTTTAACCCGATTTGCTAATTAACCGGTAAATAAAAAAAAGAGGTTTTTGTTCGTTTACTGTAAGATAAGAATCTATTCTTTCGATAATAACCGGTCGGGTGGTTTAAATAATTTACCAATAACCGGCAAGCGGTTTACTTCGCGCCATTCAACTTTTGAGATAAAAATGAGGTAAAGTAATATAAAAACAGTTGCAGTAATAATGCCTATCCAAAAGCCGGGGAAAACATGTTTTATTAATTTATGCAATAGGTAAATCAGCACAACGATTATTATATAAGCGCACAATTTTTTCCAGGCATAGGGAATCCTGTAATCTCTTTGGCCCCACAAAAACGAAATCACCATCATGGTTCCATAACATAAAAACGTAGCCCAGGCACAGGCCATATAACCGAAATATGGGATAAAAAAATAGTTTATGATAAGTGTAACCGCCGCACCAATTAACGTGATATATGCGCCGGCTATCGTCTTGTGCGTAAGTTTATACCAAATTGATAAATTATAATATATCCCTAAAAACATATTCGCCAACAACAAGATAGGTACGACTTTGAGCCCCGTCCAGTAAATTTTTAATTTTTGGGGATCGGTACTCAAAAAGTATTTCCAAATATCAATATATAGCGACACTACCAGGAACATTGTAGTTATTGTAATTACAAAGAATTTCATCACCCGGGCATACACCTTTTGCGGATTCTGGCCTTCTGATTGCTTAAAGAAGAAAGGTTCTGCCCCCATGCGGAACGCCTGTATAAACAAGGTAATCAGAATAGACAATTTATAGCACGCCGAATAAATAGCCACCTGGTCTTTGGCTTCTGTAATTGTTTTTACGGGTGCAAGCCACGAAAGCATTATCCTGTCGAACGTTTCATTTATCATGCCGCCAAAGCCGGCAATTAAAAGGGGCATTGAATAAATAATAATGGTTGTCCAGACTTTCTTATTAAACTTCCACTCAAAAGCAGAAAATTCTTTGTAAAGGAGCAGAAAGGCAAAAACAGACGCACATAAATTTGCAATAATTATGTAGCCAACACCATAATTTGGATCATAAAAAGCAGCTATAAAACCATTTGGGTTTTGTTTAGCCAGTTTTGGGCAAACGGATATCAGGAAATAAATCACCAGGATTTGTAATACAATTTTGCAGATCATTATCATGGCGTATTTCCTCGGCCTTTGATCAAGCCTGAGTTTTGCCAGCGGAAGTGTAGCCAAAGTATCGAAAGCAATAATCAATGCAGAACAGGTAATAAATTCAGGATGATTATCCAGCCTTAAAAAATGTGCTGTAGCGCTTCGGGAAATAATTAATAACGCTGTTAAGAAAAATGTGCTGCAAATGACAGAAATGGTCGCCGTGCTATAAATGTCCTTTTTGTACTCGTCTTTGGTGGCAAACCTGAAAAACGCCGTTTCAATGCCGTATGTAAAAATCACGTTCAAAAACGGAATGGCAGCATACAAAATGCTCATATCTCCATATCCGTCTACACTTAGCTTTAGGGTAAGATAAGGAGTAAGTAGATAAAACAAAAACCTGGCAGCAATAGAGCTTACGCCATACCAGATAGTCTGTCCTGCTAATTTTTTTATGCTGCTCAAAAAAAGATGAGTTTAAAAGAAGGCAAATTTAATCCTTAAACTTTTTAAAAACCAGGTGAAACTAATACATGAATGAGGGATAAATGCCCTGGTGCAAAGGTACAAGATGGAAGCGCCCGAAATCGCCGTGCTACACAAATTAAAATCGCTGGAATCATTGGCGTTAACCGCAATCTTCAAAAACAAAAAGCTGCTTATTTGTTTCTTTACTACGCATCAGGTTACAAAATAAAACAGGAGCATGATGCTTCCATCTTACTCCTGTTTTTATAGAAATAATACTTAATTTATTCTTCCTCGTCAAATGCCATAGCCTCTTTGGTAGTCATCAGCAATTCATACTCTTCTTTGCTACCCACGATCATGTTTTCAAAATCCCTTAACCCGGTACCTGCAGGTATTGGATGCCCAGTGATTACATTTTCTTTCAGGCCAAGCATGGTATCTGTCTTGCCCTGGATGGCAGCAGAAGATAACACCTTGGTAGTTTCCTGGAATGATGCGGCTGATATCCAGCTTTGCGTTCCCAATGAAGCTTTTGTAATACCCAACAATAATGGTGAAGAAGTAGCAGGACGTGCATCACGGAATTCAACTGTCTTTTTATCTGCGCGGCGAAGGATTGAATTTTCTTCCCTCACTTCTCTCAACGTTACTATCCGTCCAGGGCGCATTTTTGAGCTTTCGCCGGAATCTGTAACCACTTTTTTATCGAAAATCCAATCGTTTTCAGCGTTAAAATCAAGCCTGTCTTCAGTGTCACCCTCAAGAAATTTGGTATCGCCCGCATCTTCAATAGTTACTTTACGCATCATCTGGCGAACTATTACTTCGATATGTTTATCGTTAATTTTTACACCCTGTAAACGATACACTTCCTGAATTTCATTCACAACATATTCCTGCACCGCAAATGGCCCTTTGATAGAAAGTATATCTGCAGGAGCAATTTGTCCATCAGATAAAGCCACACCGGCTTTGATGAAATCGCCTTCCTGCGCAAGGATTTGGCGGGTCAACGGAACTAAATATTTCTTAATAACACCATCTCTTGCTTCCACGATTATCTCGCGGTTTCCACGTTTGATATTTCCAAAAGAAACCACACCATCAATTTCAGAAACTACTGCCGGATTACCTGGATTTCTTGCTTCAAATAATTCAGTAACACGTGGCAAACCACCGGTAATGTCTCTTAATTTACCCAAAACACGCGGTATCTTAACAACCACCTGACCGGCCTTCACTTCCTCCCCTTCTTCCATTGTGATATGAGAACCAGCAGGTAGGTTATACCCTTTGGATTCCTTTTTGCTTTCAATTATCATGGAAGGAATACGTGATTTGTCTTTTGTTTCAATGACTACTTTTTCTCTATGCCCTGTCTGCTCATCAGCTTCCTCGCGATAAGTAACCCCTTCAATGATATTTTCAAATTTCAGCACCCCATCAATTTCAGA
Organism: Hanamia caeni; assembly: GCF_003721595.1. Taxonomy (GTDB): domain Bacteria; phylum Bacteroidota; class Bacteroidia; order Chitinophagales; family Chitinophagaceae; genus Ginsengibacter; species Ginsengibacter caeni. The sequence goes on along the minus strand of NZ_RJJR01000005.1, from coordinate 196,710 downwards.
AATAATAACGTTGTTAAACGGATCCCATGTGCAGATAACATCGCCCTTGGAAACCTTCTGACCGTCTTTTACATTCAAAGTAGACCCATAAGGAACATTATTGTTAATAAGCAACCTGTCATTTTTAACGTCCATTATCCTTACCTCACCCGTGCGGCCAATCACCACCTTAATTTTTTCGCCCAGGTTATTATACGCTTCCACAGTGCGCAGCCCGTCAAACTGAATAGTTCCGTCAAACCTGGCGGTCAATGTAGATTCAACTGAAGCTGAACCAGCCACACCACCCACGTGGAAGGTACGAAGTGTAAGCTGTGTACCAGGCTCACCTATTGATTGGGCTGCAATAATTCCGACAGCGTCTCCCTTTTGTGCAGTATACCCTGAAGCAAGATTCTTACCATAGCACCTTACACAAACTCCCCGATGGCTTTCGCAGGTAAGTACGGAGCGGATTTCCATACTTTCAACGCCTGCCTCAGTAATCGCATTAGCAATATCTTCGGTAATAATGGTTCCGGCTTCCACCAGAATTTCATCGCTCACCGGGTCATACACATTATGCAAAGAAGTTCTTCCTAAAATTCTATCATACAAAGGCTCAATAACATCTTCATTATCTTTTAATGCTGAAACGGTAATTCCTCTTAATGTGCCGCAATCTTCCTCATTTATCACCACATCCTGGGCTACATCCACGAGCCTCCTGGTAAGATAACCAGCGTCCGCAGTTTTCAATGCAGTGTCGGCAAGACCCTTGCGCGCACCATGCGTAGAAATGAAATACTCCAATACGTTCAAACCATCTTTGAAGTTTGAAAGAATAGGGTTTTCAATAATTTCACTTCCGGTGCTTCCTGACTTACGGGGTTTTGCCATCAATCCCCTGATTCCGGCAAGCTGCTTAATTTGTTGTTTGGACCCACGGGCGCCGGAATCCAACATCATATAAACGGAATTGAATCCCTGCTTATCTGCTGCCAGCTCCTGTATCAGAGTTTCTGTAAGGCGTGTATCCACGCGGCTCCAGATGTCAATGATTCCATTGTATCTTTCATTATTTGTAATCAGACCTGCATTATAGTTGTCCCAAACTTCATCTACCTCGCCAGATGCATTTTCAATCATCGAAACTTTTGTGTCAGGAATGATAAGGTCGTTAATGTTAAAAGACAAGCCACCTTTGAATGCCATGCGAAACCCTAATTGTTTGATATCGTCAAGGAATTTAGCGGTGGTTGGAATATTAGTCCATTTGATGATGTTACCAATAATTTCCCTAAGCGATTTTTTAGTCAACAACGCATTTACGAAACCTGCATTTTTAGGTACGTGCTGATTAAATATGACTCTTCCTACAGTTGTTTCAATTAATTTGTTGGAAAGAGAACCATCCTGGTTCCTTACGTTCACCTTTACCTTAATTCCTGCATGAAGATCAAGCTGACGCTCGTTGTAAGCAATAATTACTTCTTCAGGAGAATAAAAGATTTTGCCTTCGCCTTTAACGGGTTCTTCAGGAGTTGATTTTTTACCTTTAGTGATATAATACAATCCCAAAACCATATCCTGTGATGGAAGAGTGATAGGAGTACCGTTCTGAGGATTCAGAATATTATGTGAAGAAAGCATCAGCATTTGGGCTTCAAGAATTGCCGCACTGCTCAAAGGCACGTGAACGGCCATCTGGTCACCGTCGAAATCCGCGTTGAACGCAGTGGTTACCAACGGATGAAGCTGGATTGCTTTTCCTTCGATCAATTTAGGTTGAAACGCCTGTATAGAAAGCCTGTGTAATGTAGGGGCACGATTCAACATAATCGGATGTCCTTTTAAAATATTTTCAAGAATATCCCAAATGATCGCTTCTTTTTTATCGACTAATTTTCTGGCGCTTTTTACTGTTTTCACAATTCCCCTCTCAATCAGTTTGCGAATAATAAATGGCTTGAACAATTCGGCAGCCATATCTTTTGGCAAGCCACATTCGTGCATTTTTAATTCAGGCCCTACTACGATTACAGAACGTCCTGAATAGTCAACACGCTTTCCCAAAAGGTTTTGACGGAACCGGCCTTGTTTACCTTTCAATACATCACTCAATGATTTTAAGGCACGGCCACCTTCTGCTTTTACAGCGTTTGATTTGCGGGAATTATCAAATAATGAATCAATAGCTTCCTGGAGCATACGCTTCTCATTTCTGAGAATCACTTCAGGCGCCTTAATTTCCAATAGTCTTTTTAACCTGTTATTGCGAATAATAACACGGCGGTATAAGTCATTCAAATCTGAAGACGCAAAACGTCCTCCATCCAGAGGAACCAAAGGACGAAGCTCTGGCGGAATCACGGGGATATACTGCATCACCATCCATTCCGGACGGTTGTTGATTCTTGTATTTGCATCGCGGAAACCTTCTACTACACTAAGACGCTTTAAAGCATCTGCTTTACGTTGCTGTGAAGTTTCGTTAGCGGCGCTGTTGCGAAGATCAAATGAAAGCTGGTCGAGATCAATTCTTTGTAACAAATCGTGAACCGCCTCAGCGCCCATTTTTGCAATAAATTTATCCGGATCTTCATCGGGCAACATTTGGTTTTCTTTGGGAAGCGTATCCAGAATGTCAAGATATTCTTCTTCAGTCAACAGGTCGCCATAGTTCTGGCCTTTATCAGCCCTGATGCCGGATTGGATTACCACATATCTTTCATAATACACAATGGTTTCTAATTTCTTAGAGCTCATTCCGAGCAAATAACCAATCTTATTCGGAAGTGATTTAAAATACCAGATGTGAACCACCGGAACTACCAGCTTAATGTGGCCCATTCTTTCGCGGCGCACCTTCTTTTCTGTAACTTCAACTCCACAACGGTCGCACACGATGCCTTTATAGCGAATACGTTTGTATTTGCCGCAGGCGCATTCATAATCTTTTACCGGACCAAAAATTCTTTCGCAAAACAAGCCATCTCTTTCTGGCTTGTAGGTGCGGTAATTAATGGTTTCGGGTTTTAAAACTTCACCATAGCTTCTTTCCAGGATTGAATCAGGGGAAGTAAGGCCTATGGTAATTTGAGAAAACGTTGGACGTGGCCTATTTTCTTTTCTTTGCATATATTTTTTAGCTTTAAGCTCTTAGCTTTTAAAGAAGCTAAAAGCAAAATTTTAATTATTTGTTCGTTTACTGTCGGCTTAGCCAAAAGCAATTGAATTATTCAAACTGAAGATCTAATCCCAAACCTCTTAATTCATGAACCAATACATTGAATGATTCCGGAACGCCCGGCCTTGGGATATTGTCGCCCTTCACAATAGCTTCATACGTTTTTGCCCTGCCGATGATATCATCAGACTTCAATGTCAGTAATTCCTGCAGGATGTTTGACGCGCCATAGGCTTCCAATGCCCAAACTTCCATTTCCCCAAATCTCTGTCCACCGAATTGAGCTTTACCACCAAGGGGCTGCTGTGTAATCAAACTATATGGCCCGATAGAACGTGCATGCATTTTATCATCCACCATGTGGTGTAATTTAATCATGTAAATCACTCCAACGGTGGCCTTCTGGTCAAAACGTTCGCCGGTTTCACCATCATACAGGAAAGTATGGCCAAATAATGGAAGGTTGGCATCTGCGATTTCTTTTGCAATCTCATCAACTGATGCGCCGTCAAAAATCGGAGTGCCATAAGTTTTTCCAAGCTTTTCACCTGCCCAGCCCAAAACAGTTTCGTAAATCTGCCCAAGATTCATACGGCTTGGTACACCCAGCGGATTCAAAACGATATCAACCGGAGTTCCGTCTTCAAGGAACGGCATGTCTTCCTGCCTTACAATTTTCGCAACAATCCCTTTGTTTCCGTGGCGACCAGCCATTTTATCTCCCACTTTCAGCTTGCGTTTTACACCAAGATAAACTTTAGCCAGTTTTAATACTCCGGCAGGCAACTCATCGCCTATGGAAATATTGAACTTTTCGCGCTTGTATCTTCCTAACTCTTCGTTGTATTTGATATTATAATTATGCAACAGGACATTGATATGCTCATCTGTTTTTGAATCTCCGGTCCAGCCCAGCGGGTTCACATTCTGATAGTCTATGTTACTCAGATTTTTTTGGGTAAACTTGGCGCCCTTTCCTATCAGCATCTCACCGAAATTATTGCTAACGCCGGCAGAGGATTTATCTTTTAATAAAACCAGCAGTTTACTGATTAACAACTCATGAAGATCGGTGTCATTTTTTTCATGAACCCTGTCTATTTTTTCCAGGATAGACTTTTCCTTCACTTTGCCGTTTTTATCCTTTTTGGCGCGCTGGAATAATTTTTTGTCAATTACAACGCCTTCAGTTCCGCTTGGTGCCTTCAAAGAAGCATCCTTTGCATCACCGGCCTTGTCACCAAATATAGCGCGCAATAATTTTTCTTCCGGTGTAGGATCACTTTCGCCTTTTGGCGTAATTTTTCCGATAATGATATCACCTTCTTTCACATGTGCGCCTACACGAATTACACCGTTCTGATCAAGATCCTTTGTAGCTTCTTCGCTAATGTTGGGAATATCAGGAGTTAATTCTTCCTCACCTAATTTAGTATCACGAACTTCAAGCTCAAACTCATCAATATGAATAGAAGTAAATAAATCTTCCTTCACTACTTTTTCACTGATTACAATTGCATCTTCAAAATTATATCCCTTCCATGGCATGAAGGCGACCTTAAGGTTTCGGCCCAAGGCAAGCTCACCATCTTTGGTAGCATAGCCTTCGGTCAGGAAATCGCCTGCCTTTACAACCTGCCCGATTTTTACAGCGGGGCGAAGATTGATACAAGTGCTTTGGTTGGTTTTAATAAACTTGGTCAGCCTGTAAACAATTAAATCATTTTCAAAGCTTACTATTTTTTGAGAATGGCTTCTGTTATAGCGAACGTGAATTTCATTTGCATCTACGTATTCAACCACACCATCACCGTCTGCATGAATCTGAATTCTTGCATCCCTGGCCGCTTTACCTTCGAGCCCTGTTCCCACAATCGGCGCCTGCGGCAAAATCAATGGAACTGCCTGGCGTTGCATATTTGACCCCATCAGCGCACGGTTGGCATCGTCATGTTCAAGAAATGGAATCAGCGAAGCGCTCAAACCAACAATCTGGTTAGGAGCCACGTCCATATATTCCACTTCATTTTTTTCCAGAATCGGGAAATCACCTGTCTCGCGGGATTTCACTTTGTCGTATATAAAATCTGAATTATCATCCAGGGGCGCATTTGCCTGTGCAATTTTAGCTGTATCCTCTTCCTCTGCGCTTAAGAAATACACCTTTTTCATGTCCACATGTCCATCATGTACTTTACGGTATGGCGTTTCAATGAAACCCATTTCGTTGATCTTCGCGTGAACACAAAGAGTGGATATCAATCCAATGTTTGGCCCTTCAGGAGTTTCAATAGTGCAAAGGCGGCCGTAGTGAGAATAGTGAACGTCACGAACTTCAAATCCCGCACGCTCCCTGCTCAAACCGCCGGGCCCGAGGGCGGATATACGGCGTTTATGTGTAATCTCGCTTAATGGATTTGTCTGATCGAGAAATTGAGACAATTGTGAAGTTCCAAAGAAAGAATTGATAACGGAAGATAAAGTTCTTGCGTTAATCAGGTCAACTGGTGTAAACACTTCATTGTCCCTCACGTTCATCCTTTCACGGATAGTACGGGCCATACGGGCTAAACCGACGCCAAACTGCGCATATAATTGTTCGCCTACCGTACGGACACGGCGATTGCTTAAGTGGTCAATATCATCAATCTCGCTTTTAGCATTGGTTAATAAAACCAGGTATTTAATGATGGCAATGATATCTTCTTTAGTCAATACCTTTTTAGTGATAGGATAATCCAGGCCCAGTTTCCTGTTGATTTTGTACCGGCCTACTTCACCAAGATCATAGCGTTTATCACTGAAGAATAATTTATCAATAATGCCTCTTGCTGTTTCGTCATCGGGGGCATCTGCACCGCGCAACTGCCGGTAAATATGCTGAACCGCTTCAATTTCACTGTTTGAAGTATCCTTATTTAAGGTATTATATATAATTGCATAATCGCCGCTTACTTCTTCGCGCTGGATAAATACACTCTTTACATCCAGCTCAAGTATCATTTCAATGTTTTCTTCATCGAGGATAGTATCTCTTTCCAGAACGATTTCATTTCTTTCAAGGCTTACAACCTCTCCGGTATCTTCATCCACAAAATCTTCCACCCAACTGCGCAACACACGCGCCGCCAATCTTTTTCCCACATTGGCTGCAAGTGTTTTTTTGTCGGCTTTCACTTCCACAGCCATCCCAAAAAGTTCCAGGATGTCTTTATCAGTTTCATACCCGATAGATCGAAGCAAAGTGGTAACGGGGAATTTTTTCTTACGGTCGATATAAGCATACATTACATTATTAATGTCTGTAGCAAATTCCATCCAGGCTCCTTTAAAAGGAATTACCCTGGCAGAATAAATTTTCGTTCCGTTTGGATGAGTGCTTTGACCGAAGAAAACGCCCGGAGAGCGGTGTAGTTGAGAAACTACTACCCTTTCAGCGCCATTAATAACAAAAGTACCGCGCGGCGTCATATAGGGAATGTTTCCCAGGAAAACGTCCTGCACGATAGTCTGAAAGTCCACGTGTTCCTCATCGTTACAACTTAAACGAAGTTTAGCTTTTAGAGGAACTGCATAGGTTAATCCCCTTTCGATACACTCTTCAATGGTGTACCTGGGTGGATCAACAAAATAATCCAGGAATTCCAGCATGAAAATATTACGGGTATCATTAATAGGAAAATTTTCCTTAAACACACGGAATAACCCTTCTACGTTACGTTTGTCGGGGGTGGTTTCTAACTGGAAAAAATCTTTAAAAGACTGGATTTGTATTCCTAATAGGTCTGGAGTTTCCGCCAAATGTTCAATTTTTCCAAAACTGAGTCTTTGTGTCGGAGCTACTTTAGTTGAAGGCATATTTTAGTTAAAATATTTTAAAATGAGAGAGCCTTTAAAACGGATTATTATATTAAATTGTACACGTGCCGAAATTTAAAGGATTGCAAAAGTAAACATTTTTTTGAAACTGAATAAATTCTTTACCAAACCTTAACCATTTTTTTGAACTCTTCAAAATAAAGTTTCAAACACCGATAATTTCCGAATTTGGGAAAAATGTTTCTTTTAATGGATAAACCGTGCAATAATCACAACTATGTTTTAATTGTAATCGAATATGCCTTAATTTTGCGCCACTTAAATAACCATTTAAAATTTAAACCATGAAAAAATTATTTTTTCTTCCTGCAGCAGCAGCAATGTTATTTTTAGCTTCTTGTGGCGGCAATAGCTCAAGTGATGAAAATTCAACAGCTACAGAAGATACTACTACCGCACCTGCAGCAGCAGAAGCGCCCGGAGCTGATATTCCCGGAATTGACACCGTTTCAGTAACTGACCACATTAAGCTTACAGGGAACGATCAGCTACAGTATGATATAACCCTTTTCAAAGTAAAAGCAGGCCAGAAAATTACTTTAGATTTTAAAAATATAGGTACTCAGCCTGCAGCAGCTATGTCTCACAACGTAGTGATATTGCAACAGGGAACAGATGTACAGAAATTTGGCGAAGCCGCAGTTCCTGCAGCAGCCACCGCACACATTCCTGAATCAATGAAAGATGATGTAATTGCCCACACTAAATTGTTAGGCCCTGGTGAAAGTGACCAGATTACGTTCACTCTTCCTGATGCAGGCGTTTATGACTTCATTTGCACTTTCCCAGGCCACTTTGGCACTATGCACGGAAAGATTGTTGCTCAATAATTAATCAAATCTCTTAAACTTTTGAAAGCGGCCTTCCATGGCCGTTTTTTTTATACTTATACTTATCTTTCGGTTAGAAAATAAAAAAGAGAGAGATTTGTTTGCCTACCGGCAGGTATGGTCGCTTGCTATGGTTAATTATTTTCAGGATTCACAAAAGATTTCTTATGATACGTTCTTTACTTCTTCTTGCTTTTATTTGCTTTGCTTCAATTGGTAAATCCCAAAAAAAAGAAAAGCCTGTAAGTGTAATAGCCTATTATGCCGGAAGCCCCACTATGATCGATAGCTTTCAGGTGGAACAGCTTACCCATCTTATATTCAGCTTTTGCCATTTAAAAGGTGACACGTTATCTGTGGCCAATGCGCGCGACAGCGCTACCATCAGAAATATGGTCAGTTTAAAAAAACGGAACCCCAATTTAAAAGTAATGCTCTCTCTTGGAGGCTGGGGCGGCTGCAAAACCTGTTCGGATGTGTTTGCAAGTAAAAAAGGAAGGAAAGCCTTTGCAAAATCAACCAAAGATTTAAACGACTATTTTGGAACCGATGGAATAGACCTTGACTGGGAATATCCTGTCGTGGAAGGCTACCCGGGACATCCCTTTAGCCTTGCCGACAAGAAGAATTTTACTGCGTTGGTAAAGCAGCTAAGAAAGAAACTGGGCAAAAATAATGAGATCAGCTTTGCTGCCGGAGGGTTTCCTTCTTATATTGATTCTGCCATTGACTGGAAAAAAGTAATGCCTTTGGTAAACCGGGTGAATTTGATGAGCTATGACCTTACCAGCGGCTTCAGCAAAATTTCCGGCCATCACACGCCCTTGTATTCTTCGCCGCAAAAAATAGAATCAGTAGATAATGGTGTAAATAAATTAATTGCAGCCGGCGTGCCTGCCAATAAAATAGCGGTAGGCGCGGCGTTTTATGCAAGAATTTTTAAAACAGAAGATACCGCCAATCACGGACTATATCAGCCTGCTCAATTTTACCGGGGCGTTCCCTATAAGCACTTTGCAGATATCTTTACCGGCAATCCCGGATTTACCAAATATTGGGACCCAGTCGCAAAAGCGCCCTACGCATTTAATGCAGAAGAAAAACTATTCGTTACGTATGATGATTCAACTTCCATAAAATTAAAAACTGAATACGCAATAAAAAACCACCTGAATGGCATCATGTTTTGGCAACTGGCAGAAGATACTTTTTCAGATGGATTGTTGAATATAATTGACGAAAGGAGAAGTGAAACGGATAAAAATGATTTTCATTTTTAGAAAAACCTATAGTAAACAGACATTCATTACCTTTTTTTATTTTGGCTTTTAAATCAAGAGTTTCGTAATATTATTCGCAAAATAATCTGACTTCATGCCAAGTCTCCTGCGGAGACTCGGCTAAGACATGGATTATTGAATATAATTGAGGAAAGTAGGAATGAATCGGAATAAAAAAATAATATTCAAATTGGTTAAGTTACATATTTTTTAAAAATCCTTCAATTTTTCCTTTGGAATCGTATTCTTTAAAGAATCAATCACTTTAATATTTTTTTCTTGTTCTGCATTGATTAAGTTCATTTTTTTTTCATCAAAAATGGAAAAGCTAAAAGAATAAACTGGTTTACAGTTTATATAATAAGTGGAGGAAGTTTTTTCTGCAACCACATTGTTAATCTCAGAAGTCCAATATGATGAAATATATTCATCTTTATAGTAAAAAACGGCCCCAAATCCATTCTGACAAGTGATAGGCTTTGTGATTGTCGTTATTTTTACAGGCATCCCGTATTTTGTAAGAAAAGCATTATCAACCTCATTGTGTAAACCTTGTAACCCAATCTCTATTTTTATCAAAATGCCATTATGAAACGTTAAGTAAATATTATTGACATCTATTCCACCTGCCTGAAAATAATTTAGATAAAACACTTTTACATTTTTTGCATAAACAGCATGTGTGTCAAATTCTTTTTCTAAAGTCGAAGAATCTTTTTTTAATTCATACATTTCTGTAAGCGAGGTAGATTCGGCATTCTTTAACGGAATATTTCCCAAAGTATACGCTGTATAATCATATTTCACATCTGGCAATTTAGAAAGGCTGTCAATTATACTTATATTAGTTTTATTGATCTTCAGATTTCCAAGTCCCTCTATCTTTTGCTTTTTATAGTGAGGATTTTTTACTGTTTCTATATTTTGGCCATATCCAAGTATAGGCAATACCCATAGAATAAATAGTATTTTTCTCATACGCAATTTTTTACTAAAGTAATAAATGTTCATTTCATTTAAAAGTATTCCCCTCTTTGTGGCGGGTGTCCCCATTCTACATTTCTCAATCATAATTTATCCGTATAGTAAGTCATGAGGTTAAATTTATCTTTCCCTGTTTCGTAAAACCGGGGAGATGAGAACTTATAGTCAATTGGATCTTTACAAAATTGCAAATGGGATTGAAGAGGGCTGTAATGCAAATAATCCAATTTTTCTCCTGGCCATCTTTCTGCCGGTTATCAATATTGCCAAAGGGTCTCTTTGCCAGAAGATATAATTCTGTCTTCTTGTTCTGTTTTATAATCACTTAATTATTATCGGATTTTTTCTTTCGTACTCCTAAATATTTAAAAACCGCCTACATTTTTCTCAGATACGGATCTTTTAAATGTCGGGTGAGGAGACCAGCCAGGAGGGAGAAATCCCGTTATTCTTACCAAAATAATAACCACGGAATGACAGGTATTTTATTGGGCATGAGGGGTAAAAGTTTGAAATAATAACGCATTCATTTTTCTAAAGGATTTGCCAACAATTGAATCCGTCCAAAGCTTTGGTATGGTTTTAGACTTATCAGGTAAACTTAATCTAAACCCTAACCGTTAAAACAAACAACCATGAAAAAAGTATTTTTAGCAATGATTGGCGCTGCGCTTTCTTTTGGCGCTTTTGCCCAGGACTCCACGGGCACTTCAACGACCTCTCCTACTGAACAAACGCAACAGCAACAGAAGGACATGTATGTTTTCAAGAACAGTAAAATGTGGACCGTCAAAAACGGGAACATCGCTGCGATGGCCAATGACGTAACTCTATCTGATGGAACTGTGGTAAAAACCACTGGTGAGATTACAAAAAATGGCAAGACAGAAGCCCTGAAAGATGGCCAGTATATTGACGCAGACGGGAATATCGGGGAAACAACTGAAAAATAAGATGGTTTTTTCGTTTTTCATTTATTCCACAAAGAGGTTGCCTTACAACGGCAACCTCTTCTTTTCACATACGCTTTTCCACGCGATGATTAGTAGCATCAAATAAGGCAGTCATCACTTTTCCGCGAGCAATTCATCAATTATTTTATTGAATTCTTTTTTGAATTCCGTGTAATGTTCTCCTGTTGCCGGGCCGTTGAAACCACTTTCGATTTTGCTGATGTTCCCTTTCTTATCTACGAAAATGGTCGTAGGAAAGGCATTTATTGATTCCAGTTGTGGTAACGTTTTTTCAGCTCGTAAAGAATCTGAAACGGTTACGCCGGTTATCAGGATGGGATATTTAACATTGAATCTTTTTTTGAATGGCTGCAACGCTTTCTGGGATTCAATAAAATCGGTGGTTCGCTCATAAGAGAGGCCGATTATTTCGACTCCGCGTTGGTGATTTTCATCGTAATAATCACTCAGAAATTTTGTTTCATCCATACAATTCGGGCACCATGAACCCAGGATTTGAATCACTACCACTTTGCCCTCATATTTTTTATCATTAATAGAAACTTCACTTCCATCAGTACTGTTTGGAAAGGTGAAATTTAATTTACCCGAACCGGCTTTTATTTTTGTTTCACCAAAACCATCCTCTACTTCTGCTTTAGCATTTTTCACGGCATTCCAATCACTGATACTTCTTGCGCCGGAATAAAATTTACCTCCTGATATCTTTTTATCATTATCAATTTTTGCTGTAAATAAAAAAGCATGTGCCCCATCAAAAGTGGATAATTTTAAACTATCGCCACTCACCACGCCATCTAAATAACGATAATCGCCGGTAGGATCCAGAAAGGTTCCTGATAAATGTGATCCTTTCTGTTTGAATTCTGCAACAATGGTATCCGAATTATTTTTTGTTTTAAATTCCGTTACCCATCTCCCGGTAATATTTGCAACCGGGGGACCAGAAACATGAAATCTTTCTTTCGTATCATACACCGCTTCAAAAGGCAAGACCTGTATTCTTTCACCATACTTTTTTATCCAAATTCCTTCTAAGTTTCCTGCGCTATTTATTTTTGCTTTGAAGCTTGATTCAAAGAATGGCATTTCGATAAATACAGAATCGGCACGGGTTTGAATGCTGTCGACCAACAAATGTTCCTGGCCGTTTATGACATACATGATTTTTTTGCCGGCACTATCTTTACTTTGAAAATTAAAAACAATCTGTTGACCATCCGGCCGTTGAATCGTTGCCCTCCAAAAACCATTTTTCAATTGGGTTGGCTTTTCTGACCATCGGACAGCAACCAAAGCAAAAACAAAAATGCAAAATCCAAATACCATTTTATGAGGAACCATTTCTCTTTTTTTCATAATATTTTTTGTTCTTTTTAAAACCATTTTAAAAGACGACACAAATCATTGTGTTGAAAAATCATTAATACCGCCGTTTTTTATTTTTTTATGTAAAATAAAAAACGGCGGTATTTGTTTATTTAACGTCAAACCATAGTCTTGTGGTCAATACATCTGCCCCCTGGTCACTTAACGCTTCCTGGTAACTTTTTCCATTTAGCGATTGTTCTGTTCCAGGATAAATAAATCTCAAAGGAATTTGTCCGTTCAAAACCCCGGCAACAGCAGGTTGCAACTGTGGATAATCCAGTCTGCGCCATTCAGCGTACGCTTCCAAACCCTGGCCGAATAAGGCGATCCACTTTTGTTCGCCAATTGATTTCTTAAAGTTGGCAGCATCATATTCTACATCTGCAGAATTAACGTAAGCAGTTGCATCTGCATTAGAAATATTATATTGATCTAAAGAAGCAAGAATAGCTTGTTTGTATAGATCTCCTGCATTCTCGTTCGTGAAGCCACGCGCAGCCGCTTCAGCTCTGTCAAACAAAACTTCCGCATAACTTATAATCACTGCCGGAGCATGAGGATTGCTAAAATAATCACCGGGCTTTGAGGTTTTTGAAAATCCATAACTACTTGCATCACCTACCAGCAATCCATTCGGAAGCCCCACATATTGCTGCGGAGTTGGATCTTTTGTTTTGTTAGCATAAATTGGTAACCGCGGGTCATGAAGTTCAATTAATTTATCAACAATTGTTTTACTGATTCGATAATCATCCCTTGTGTCAAAATAATTACTGATCGGATTTTGATTTGGGGAATTCAGATACACCAGTTGTGCAATTTCATCGTTACTACTAATAAACGAGCCGCCTTCATTTTGAATGTCTGCCAAAACCTGTTTTGAAATTTCAGGTTCCCGATCTGAAATACGAAGTGCAATTCTTAACCGCAGAGAGTTCGCAAACTTTTTCCAAAGAGAAATATTATTGTTGTAAATGATATCCCCTGCTATTGCTTTTCCATCTGGATCAAGAGCCGCCTGTGCAGTTTTTAAATCATCTAATATCCCTTCATAAACATCTTTTTGCGCATCATAAGCCGGTGTCAGATATTTATCGATCTGGATGGCTTGCGAATAAGGAATATCACCGAAGGCATCTGTAAGCAATGAAAAAGCCCATGAGCGCAAAACAAGCGCTACCCCTTTGTAGTTTGGATTTTCCTGCTCATCAGCAAGGTTAATTATTTCATCAAGATTTACAATGCTTGAATATTCCACGGTCCACAATTCCTGGAAATCATTATTGGTGAAAATATACCGGTCAGGATCGGTGTATTGTATCATCGCCCAGTGTTGTACAAAAAGTGAACTGGGGTTGGTACCTCGTGTAATTGCCCAATATTCATCTATCGCAGATTTTGTAGCCGCTGTCAATAAATAATTTGGCTGAGCTATTTGTGCTGCATTTGGATTTCTGTTCACCTTTACCAGCTCTTTTTTGCACGATGTTACTGAAAATAAAAGGATGGAGAAAAATAGTAAAGAAGCATATTTAAGTTTCATGATTATTAAAATTTAAGGTTGATATTAAAACCAATATTGCGAACGGTTGGAAGAGTTAAATCTTCAAGCCCTTGTGCGTTACCGGTGTTGAAAGCGGTTTCAGGATCTATGTTGGGAACTTTTTTATAGATGATCCAAAAGTTGCGGCCAACAAGAGAAACAGTGGCGCTTTGGAAACCAATGTTTGCTATCCATCTTGATGGCAAAGTGTAACTTAATTTTACTTCACGCAGTTTTACAAAAGATGCATCATACACAAATTGCTCATCTACGTTTGTAAATCCTTTATAATATTGCTGTGCCGGCAAAATTGTTGTATTAGGCTTGCCATCCTGTGTTACTCCGGGAAAAATATTTCCATCATGATAAACCATTTCTCCGCCGGGCCCCGTTGTTGCTCCGTCAGATAATTGCACTGCAGCTTCAGAAGTTTGATTATCTGGGTAATAATAGGCTAATCCTCCATGTGCGGCATCCCTACCAGGCATTGTGGTTGCAAGTACGCCTGTATAAGTGCCGGTGCGGTTAGTGTTTGAATAAATTGACCCGCCAATTCTGGCATCAACAAGAAAACTAAGATTAATGCCTTTATAATAAAAGCTGTTATTAATTCCCCCTAACCAATCGGGAGTAAATTTTCCGAGATATTGTTTTGTCGGATTTATGGCTGGCGTTCCATCTGCCTTTACAATTATTTCCCCGGAAGCATTGCGTAAATAAGCGTTGCCAAACAAGGTTCCATAAGGCTGGCCAACTGCAGCAAGCACCTGCACCGTGCGGTCTGAGCCTAAAACATAGCTCTGTAATCTGCCTTCCTTATCCAGTTCTAACACCTCACTGTGATTCTGTGAATAATTTAAATTAACGTCCCATCTAAATTGGCTGTTTTTGATAATTTTAATGGCTGCCTGCGCTTCAAAACCTTTATTATTTATTTTGCCGCCGTTTATTAATTTTTTGGTATAGCCTGTTGATGGGCTTACATCCACGCTTAAAATCTGATCAATGCTGTTCATATTATAAACGCTCAAATCAAGGTGTAGCGCATCATTGAATAAACCTACTTCCGCACCTGCTTCTGCAGAGGTGGTGGTTTCTGGTTTTAAATTCGGATTAAGATCTTTGCTTGCCGCGCTTTGCTGCGGGTTGGAACCAAAAGGCGCGGTGAAATTATAAACATTTATCAGTTGATATGCATCTGCTGCCTTACCGACCTTTGACCATCCACCGCGTAATTTCAGATAACTTAAAACATCACTTTTAATATCCAGCGCCTGGGTTAAAATAAGGCTTCCATTTATTGAAGGATAAAAATAGGATAGATTTTCTGCGGGTAAAGAAGACGACCAGTCGTTCCTCGCTGTAAGATTTAGGTATGCATAATTTCTAAAGCCTATTTGCGCAGAAGAAAATAAACTATAGGTTTTTAATCTGCTGAAATAGTTGGATGATATGAGCGGGTCGCGTGAATTACTTAGCGTGTAAACCCCGGCCACAGCAAGCTTAGGAGCCACCTGATCATTTTCTTCATAACTGTTGCTGCGGATGTTTCCCCCTCCCAAAATATCTATTGAAAAATCACTATTAATTTTTTTATTAAAATCAAGTGTTGCTTCTGTATTGTTTTCGCTTAAGGTATAAGCATCTTCTTCATAAGAACCATAAGGCGTTCCGCTGGTGCCGTAGGCAATTTTTAATTTTCTGCGGTCTGTGTAATAATCATTTCCGCTACGCAAATTGGCAACGAAATTTTTACCGATTTGATAATTCAATTCAACGCTTCCAATGATGCGGTCGCGCCTCTGTCCTACTGTATTTTCATAAGCAACAAAATATGGATTGCTGTAATAACTATTGTTCCAGTTAAAAGTATTTCCATCAGCATCACGGTAATTTTTTAACTGGCTGATATCAACCTGCCGGCCAAACCACGTGAATTGAAGCATCGTACTCGTTGATCTTTTTCCACCGGAACCGGGAAGATTATCTGCATCATCACGGACATAATTAGCAATGGCGTGTAAGGTTAAGCTGGGAGTGATATGATAACTTGTATTTAGAAGAAATGAATTTTTTCCCTGTTCTGAATTGGGGATTACACCGGTTTGCTTTTGATTATTATAAGAAAAACGAAAGTCATATTTTTCATCAGAACCGGCAATGGCAACGCCATTGTTAAATGTATACCCGGTGTTGAAAAAATTGCGAACATTATTTGGATGCGCTACAAAAGGCACCGGAACTCCTTTTGAATAAAATTGTGGAATCAATTGTCCGTCCAGTGCCGGCCCCCAGCTTTCATCCACACCATCATTTATTCCGTCGCCTTTTCCATCTACAAAACTGAACTTACCGTTAGACCCTTGTCCGAATGAATTTTGATAAGTTGGTAAAATCAATAAGTTGGAAAAAGTAGTATTTGAATTAAGCGTGATGCCAAGGCCTTTTTTATTTTTACCACTTTTTGTCTTTATCAAAATAACTCCCGCTGCTGCACGTGAACCATAAAGAGCCGCGGCATTCGGGCCTTTCAGCACACTGATGGATTCTATATCTTCTGAATTAATATCAGAAATGGCATTGGCAAAATCCCTGGAGCTGGCATTTCCTAACAACTGCGAATTATCAACCGGAACGCCATCCACTACAAACAGCGGTTGATTATTTCCATCGATAGAAGTTTCGCCACGAATAATAATTCTTGACGATCCCATATCGCCCTGGCTGTTCGTAACATTTACACCGGCAATTTTTCCCGCTAATTCATTTACAAGATTGGTTTCTTTGGCTTCGGAAATATCTTTCGATTTCAGCTCCTGAACTGCATAGCCTAACGATTTCTTTTCTTTGGAAATTCCCAGGGCCGTTATCACTACTTCGTTCAAAACATTTTCTTCTTCTTCTAAAGAAACTTTTATAGAAGTGTTGTTGGGGCCAACATTTATTTCCTGCGACTTAAAACCTACAGATGAAAAAACAAGTGCGCTTTTTCCTGCCACATTCAATTGAAAATTTCCGTTTTCATCGGTTATCGCAGATTGCTTACTCCCTTTATCAACAACGGTTACAGCGGCAAGGGGCTGTCCGGTTTTTTTTGAAATGACTGTTCCATTTATTGAAAATGTTTGTGCAGTTGCGCTTTGTGATAACAGGACAAATATAAATCCTGCTATCAACCTAAAGCTTTTAAATAATACCCTTAAATTACTGAACATATTATTTGGATTAATGAATGAATAAAAGTTTGATGAACGAATGAAAAGTGTTTACCTCCCCGATAGAGCATAGCCATAGCGTCAGGATACTTTCTGCAGTTCGCGATACTGCATTAGTAACCCACAAGTAATTGTTATACTAAAAAGAGGGAGGTTATTGACAACGACAAGGCTCACGCATGACACAGCAACCTTGCATTGCGTGTAGTCTGCGGTTATTAGAAACGGTTAACCAAAAATTGATCGAGCTGATCTGTTTCACTTTGTGTTGTTTTTAATTTTTAATAATAATTTGAAAATTACCATTGAAAAAAAAGAAGTTGGTTTTGTCAAACAAAAAAGCGCTTCGGAATCAGAAGCGCTGTCTACTATGTAAAAATAAATTTTCCATTTGCATCTGACTTAACTAGCCACGGTTTTAATCGTGACGGAATTAGCACCATTTCTCTTTCCACAAGAGACGGTTGCTAAGGCTTCACAGGGCCTTTCCCTCAGCCTTTCTTGATAAGTAATTTCTAAAGAACTGGTGCAAATGTAAAGCGTCTTTATTATCCTACCAAAATAATAGGATAATATTTTTAAAATAAATGGAACAATAAAAGAATATAACGGTCATGCATAAACGAAAATCATCCAAAAGATTTCAAAATAAGAATCTGTAAAAAAAGTTTGTTTTCTGTAAGTGAATCCACTGTTTCATTCTGATAAGATGATGGTTTATTAGCCGGGTAAATAAAAATTCTTCTTATTTCTTCGTTTACTGGCAAATCTTTGCGGAAGCCGATGATTGTCAGTTGTTAGTCAAAATATACGGAATACACTGCGCGGCATAATAATTGTGAAAAATTTAATGGAGCACCTTCTGAATCAAACATTTCAGTTTCTGCATTCTGAATCAACTAAATTTTTTGGTTCATGTTATTGCCTTGAAATAAAACGTAACCCCATAACCCTGACTAAAATTTATTTTATCGAAGGATTTGAGTGTATTCATGTGTTTGATGTATTGCTGATGCTGTATAAATCCTCATCATGTCTCAGGAATTTAAGACAGGTGTGGCGATAATTAAACAGTTATTAATTTAATGAGAGTAAAAAATCCCCCAATCTTTATTTGTCGTTTTCAGTTGTTGCAATTGGAAAACAGACATGACCATCCTCAAATTATGGAACTACGAGGCAAGCTCAAACTTGAAAATATTACAAAATATAACTATCAATTATTTTCAACAGTTCGTTTCTTTTTTTCCATGCTCAATTTATTTTTTATACAAAAACGAACTGCGCTCATAAAAATTTTTCCTCCTTAAGACACACCCTTATAAACCGCTTAACCAGGCACACAAGAAATTTACAATAATTTAAATATTAATTTATTATGAAAAGAAAACTAATAATCATAATTACATTTATTTTCCTTTCCGTATCCACAATCGCGCAGGTTACCGTTTCAGGAAAAGTAACCAATGAAAAAGATGGAACTCCTCTTCCCAATGTAACTGTTAGCCTTAAAGGAACTACCAGCGGCACAACAACCGACGTGCAGGGAGCTTATGAAATTTCAGTACCGGATGCAAGTTCTGTTTTGGTTTTTTCTTCTACTGGTTTTACGTCAAAGGAAGTAACGGTAGGAAATCAAACAACTATTGATGTTGCATTAAATACAAAAGCCAATGTTCTTAATGAAGTGGTGGTCATTGGTTATGGAACAGTGAACCGGAGAGACCTTACAGGCGCTGTTACAACTGTTAAGGGAGACAGATTAATGGATGCGCCGGTACCTAATCTTACACAGGCTTTGGAAGGAAAAGTTGCGGGCGTAAATGTAGATATAAACAGCAGCGCGCCGGGTAGCGGGGCAAAGGTGCGTATCCGCGGAATTGGTTCTATTAATTCAAATGTTGACCCGCTCTATGTGGTGGACGGCGTTATTGGCGTTGATGCAAATTCGATTAATCCAAATGACATAGCCTCAGTGGAAGTATTGAAGGATGCTTCTTCCACGGCCATTTACGGAGCAAGAGGTGCTAATGGGGTAATTATGATAACCACCAAGCGCGGGATTCATGGAAAAACCCGCATTACCTATGATGCCAATGTGAACGTGAATCAATTGTATCGTCATTTAAAAACGCTTAATTCAGAACAATTTATAAAGGTTTATAATCTTGCCTATGCAAACGGTACGAAGTTCGACCCTACACATGGAACATGGGCGCCACCTGCAGCACTCAACCATGAAAATTTTCCATTACTGTTCGATGCAAACGATAAGCCTTTATATAATACCAATTGGGAAGAAGAGGTTTATAAGCCTGCCATTTCTCAAAGCCATCAGCTCAACTTCCAGGGAGGCTCCGACAAAACACTTTACAGCCTTTCGCTTGGATATTTAGACCAGAATGGTCTGATGATTGATTCATGGTTCAAGCGGTATTCTGCCAGGTTTACGCTTGATAATGATGTAACAAGCTGGCTTAAAGTAGGGGGTAATATTTCTGTGGTGAAAAGTAAGCAACGGGTAGTATCAGATGGAAATGGTGGCCTGAATGTGCCCAGGATGGTAAGCGAGGAAGTTCCTATTGTTCCCGTAAAATACCCGGATGGAACGTGGGCCGGTAATAATGATATTCCCGGATTGGAAGGAGGGCCAAATCCGGTACACACCGCAAACAGCCGGTTTACTTTAAATAACAACCTGCAATCTATCGGAGATGCCTATCTTTTGTTTCATATCACCAAAGATCTGGATTTCAAAACTGATTTTGGTTATAATTTAAGCAGCCAGAAAAATAACTTTTATTCCGCAGGTGATTTACCTCACCTTTCACAAGACCAGGGAGGTGTAGCGAATATAAATTCGTACAACAACACCTATTGGCAATCAGAAAATTATCTGACATGGAACAAAACAATAAACAGCCGTCAGAAATTGACAGCTTTGTTAGGCGCTTCCTGGAACAAAACCACACAGGAAAGAGTCTATGCAGAAACGCAAAACTTTATTGATGATTTTTTCCAATGGCATTATTTGCAAGCAGGTTCTGTAATAACCCAGGCGCAATCAAGCGACTATCAATGGTCGATGAATTCTTATTATGCAAGGTTAAACTACGATATCGATGGGAAATATTTATTCACCGCAACCGGCCGTTATGATGGATCTTCAAAGTTTGGGGCTAATAATAAATATGCCTTTTTCCCTTCAGTAGGCGCTGCGTGGAGAGTTTCAGAGGAAGATTTTCTCAGGGATAGCAGAAAGATTAGCAATTTAAAAATACGTGCCAGCTACGGCGTATCAGGTAACCAGGAAATTGGCCAATACCAGTCTATTTCTCAAATTCAGCCGAGCACCACGGTGTTGGATGGCGCCAATCAATCTACCTTACTGCCAAGCCGTTTAGGAAACCAGGACCTGAAATGGGAAAGGTCGTTACAGGCAGATGGAGGCATCGAGTTGGGCTTGTTTCAAAACCGCATTACACTTAATGTGGATTATTACAACAGGGTAACGAAAGACCTCTTGCTGCAGGCTCCCATTCCATGGTCTGCAGGGATGACAAACAGCAATGTTTATTTAAATGTAGGAAGCGTTCGGAATTCAGGTGTAGAGGTGAACCTGAATACGGTAAATGTGAAAACAAAAAATTTCACCTGGTCCACCACTTTCATTTTCGCATCAAATAAAAACAAAATCCTCAAGCTAAATGATAATAATGCGGATATTTTCCCGGGGCCTAATTTTCTTGGCCAAACTAATATATTACGCGTAGGCGAGCCCATTGGCTCTTTTTATGGAATGACGCGCCTGGGAACCTATAGTAATTCTGAAAAAGATAGCCTGGAAGCAGCTCAACACAATCTTTTGCCGGGCGACAGGAAATATATTTATAATGCTGACGGCAGTAATTATTACAGCATCATCGGAAGGTCTAACCCTAAATGGACCGGCACTTTCAGCAGCACAATGAATTACAAGAATTGGGATTTCTCTTTTGACATCCGGTTTGTAGAAGGTGTAAATACAGCAGCAACATTTAAACATTCAACCGAGGACAGGCAAACCATTGCCAACAGCCTGGCAACCGTATTGGATGCATGGACACCTGACCATCAAAATACAATGATTTCACAGGTACGCAATTATAAATTCGCACAGGATTCTCATTTTGATACATGGTGGGTTGAAGACGGTTCCTTCATTCGTGGCCAGAATTTTATTTTAGGGTATTCGCTGCCTTTTAAAGCAACTGAAAAATTAAAAATTAACCGGCTACGCTTTTATGCAAGTGTCCAAAACCTGTTTATAATTACGAAATATACAGGATATGATCCGGAAGTGGATACGTTTAATTCGGGCTATGGGAATAATGGTTCCTTTTCACAGAATATGGATTTCTTTTCCTATCCCCGTCCACGTGTTTGGAACCTCGGTCTGACACTTAATTTTTAATCTAAAAACTTATTAATATGAAAATAATTAAAAGTATCATTGTGCTGGCAGCCGTGATTTCATTTGGCTCCTGCAAAAAATTTCTTGAAGAAAAGCCAACAAGTTTTTTCACACCCTCGTCAGATTTCTCGAGTACAAAAGTTGCCAGGGCGCTGGCTAATGCATCTTATGCAAATTTGCAAGGCTTGCTGGCCGGCCAATCCGGTTCTTATGGTGGCAACACCTGGAACCTCATGGAATTTATGACCGGAAAAGCTAACTCAGATCTTGGCCAAACAGGTTTTATTAATTTTGAAAACCTCAGCTACAATTCCACTTCTTTTTATGTAGATACCTGGTGGAGAAATATGTATCTTGGCGTAGGCGCCTGCAACCTTGCCATACAGGACATTCCAAAAATTACCGCCTCAGGATTAACTGAAGAAGATAAAACCAATATGCTCGCCGAAGCGCATACTTTGCGCGCCCTGTATTATTTTTTCCTCGTGAGAATGTACGGAGCGGTGCCTAAGGTAACCGAAGTGCCGTCAAATTTAAATTTGAAATTACCCCGTACGCCGGCAAAAGCGATTTATGATAGTATCATTATCCCGGATCTGCTTCTTGCAGAAAAGTCAACCTTACCATGGCAGGATCATACAGGAAAAGTGTCTATGGGCGCAGTAGAGTCCATCCTGGCTGATGTGTACCTAACTTATGCCGGAGCTGCAATTAACGGAGGCGATTCGTATTATGCAGAATCTGCAAAACGTTCGCTTGCAGTTATTCAAAATGGAGGATACACCCTGTTTCCAAATTATACGGATATGATTAATCCTGCGAATAAAAATAAGGGTGGTTTTATTTTCCAGGTACAATATGCCGCCAGTGTTCCATCAACGAATCCACTCACCCCACTTACTATTCCTAATTATGCCGGTATATCAAAATATGCGGATGAATATGGATCAGTTTATCCCACACCTCAATTTATCGCATCTTTTCCGGCAGGAGACAAAAGAGTCCAGGAAAAACAATTTTTTTATACGAGCTATCCAAGCATTACTACAGGAAATATAGTGCACTTTAAAAACACATACATCTATAAGTGGTTTGATGTAAACGCAGTAACCAACACGGCAAAGTCTGATCTCAATTATACTTTGTATCGCCTTGCTGATGTATACCTGATGTATGCAGAAGCCTCTAACAGGGCTGAGGGCGGCCCGGATGCAAACGCAATTTCGTATGTTAATCTTATCAGGAAGAGAGCTGATTTAGCGCCAATCGGTTCGATGAGTATGGATGCATTTGAAAAAGAAGTATGGCTGCAACGTTATTTTGAATTGTGCTTTGAAAACAAAATGTGGTTTGATATGTTACGAACCAGGAAAGTGCACAATGATGTAACTGGAAATTGGGACGATTTTGTAGGCCACAAAACTGTTTTCGGAGCTACGTTTACCGAAAGCCAGCTGCTGTTCCCGGTACCTAAACAGGAAATCGACGTTAATCCAAATTTATTGCCTAATAATCCAGGATTTTAAACCCGAATAAATAGAATAAAAGCCTCAACAATTTTAAATTCCGGAATCTAAAATTGTTGAGGCTTTTTTAATTCCTGTTTCCAAAAAGATTGAATAAAAATCATTCGAATAATAACATAAGAGAACCTTTAATTTAGATTCTTCCGAACAGGCGGAGTCCTTTCGGAGAAACTCGGCTGAGGACTCAACCCATTCCCTTCTCAGTATAATAATTGATTGCACCAATCTATGGGTTGCCGGACAAATCCCGCTTTCTTCTGGATTCCCCACAGACATGATATCCATAGTAAACCCATAAATATCCCGTTTTTTATTTTGCTAAAACCCTACGGCGCCAGGGAAATTCTTACCTGCACGCCCGCCCTGGTATCTATCGTTGGCGCAGAGGATGAAACATAAGGGTTTACCCTCCGCTGGTCAAAATACAGCTTCACATTAATGCGGTTACTGATGTAATAATCCAACGTAGGACTTATCGTAATTTCCTTGCTGCCGTTGGTGGCAAAGGCACTATTTTGATCTAAAATACTGTTAGAGCTTACATTGTTCCTGATGCTGAAGGCAATATTGAAATTAATCTCATTGTCCAGCGTTTTGGTATCTTTCTTTGAGAACGGCACTTTAAACGGCAACTTCAATCCGCGCTTGCGGAATCCGCCGCCAAAAGTGATTTCAGAAGACCGCACTTCACTCAGTTGATAATCAATAAGGCTTAGACTTAACTGGCGTTGTTTCATATAGTTCAACTTCAGATTCACCTGGTTGGTAAAAGTCATATCTATCCCAAACAACGGAGCAAACTGTTCCTGGATGGTAATGTTCGGAACCAGGAAGAAGGGAATGTAATTATTACTGCCGCCGGTGGTGTCAATAAACGAAGGATAACCATAGTGCGATACGTCCCTGTAATATAATGCTGAAGTAAAATTATTCATGCCAAGGCTCGCATTATAAGCATGGGTAAGCGAGAAGTTCGAAAATATTTTATCCAATCCGGGGATCCGGCTAAGGCCATTATAAGAAATGCTCCAGTTGGGTTTTGGCAAAATCCCACTGAACGGATTTGACTTGATATTTTTGTTTTGCTGTTTGATAAGCGCCACTTTGGTAGGGTCCTGGCCTGTGTATGCGGCTATGAACGCAGGCACCAATACATCCACTGAATATCTGCCATAGCCCAAAGCATATCCATCTGTGCCCGTTGGATTTCCCTGGTTTTTATTATACGTATTTAGTTCCCCCAATCTTTTCGACAGAATCTGCCTGTAATCCTGGAATTTTAAGAAGGTTTCAGAAATACGGTTGGGATCATATTTGCCAAACAAGGTATTGAAGGCGATGTAAGTCACGTTGAAGCCGCCATTCACATAAGGGCTTAAATGGCCAAAATTGTTTCCGGTTCCCGTCGTGTCTTTAAAAGTTTCCGAATAGTTCTTGGTAAATGTTTTACCTAGATTTAGATTAATGGAAAGATCCTGTATAGGCTCAAGTTGTGCTGAAACGGTAATTTTCTGGTCAAAGCTTTGCACAAACAAATCATTAAAATTGGAATCGCGCGTTATCAAACCCCTTCTGGCCGCATCATTCAGCCAGTTGCTGTCTGGTTGCCTGCCCAGGATAAAATCAAATCCCGGCGCCATACTTTTGAAATTTTCACCCAGAATTTTGGTGCTGTCGGTATAGCCCGGCAACCTTGTATTACTGATTTGCGAAACTGATGCATTCACTGATTTTACACTGGTAAGCAATTTTCCCAAAATCCTTAACGGTCCGGTGATTTGTGGAAGTTCGTTAGCGCCCGGTTTGGAAGGCGCCGCCTTTGGCTTGTTACCGGACGTAGAATCTGCCAGTGGCTGTTTTGGCTGCAAAGGTTGGTCTAAAGCGCGCAGCCATTTTGATTTGCTGTATAATCTTAAAAAATCAAACTGAACAGTGGCATTTTCCTGCTGGCCGTTTTCAAGAAAATTTCCAAGGTTTACGGCAAGCCTCGAAGCACCTATCCAGTTGTAATTAGCTGTATAATCCAGATGCATATTTATCCAATCTGTCAGCGGCAGCTTCGATAATGGCACATTGTAGGATAAATTAATTACCTGGTTAAAGACCGTGTTTCTTCCACCGGAAAAGAAATTGTCTCTTACTGTGTCGCGTTTGGCGCGGGTGTCAAGCCTGCCATCCGGCTCATCTATCACCGCATTGTTCAACGCTGAATAATCAAGCGTGAGTGAATGGGTAAGCTCCCAACGTAAAATATAATTGCGGTTGAAGGTAAAGTACTTATCAAAAGTTTCGGGCGTCACAAATTTATCGTCGCCAATACTCCTCGGCTTCAATACTGCAAATTGCCTGAATACATCCGCCTTAAAAGTAAGCTGCGAGGGTATCGGGTTAATGTTAAAATCTTTTACCAGGTCAAACCAATGGGTTTTTGATTTACTAAACAACTTCTTAAAGGGAGAAAAGAATTTTGGCTGGGGCATAAAATTATAGCCAAGGCTTCCCTGCTGCTTCGTAACATCATTGTATTCAATAAGCGGATTGTGCGCTTCAGTTTTCGTATAGGTATAGCTGACGTCGAGGTTTTCAACGTCCCACAGCTGAGGCTTTTTATTGTTGGTGCGGTTTTTATGAACGTTAGTGAAACTTATGGTTTTGATAGAGGCAAAATCAATGGCATTATTTCTTATTGAATCTCTGTCACTCCTTGAATTGGCATTCCTGATTTTTTCTTTTAATGTGATGTCTTTGTCGAAAGGATCGTATTGCGGTGCGCTGGTAGCCGTAGTGATACTTGCATATACCGGGATTGACATGGCTGCTTTTTTCGGTAATAGCTTCCCTAATTCAAGATTCGCTGCGGCATCAAACTGCACAAAATTATCTTTAAAACGATCGCTGATTCCCTGCTCAAGCGTTCCAAACCCGTTGCTATGCGAATTCGCCGACACAGAAATCGTTCCCAGGTCAGAAAGGTTGGCATCTACACGCCCAAGCGAAGCCCAGCCGCCTTTTTCATCAATGGAAGAAAGGCGCAATTCATTAAACCACAATTCGCCACAGGCAGAAACGGCGTTCGTATTTTCAACTCCCATCAAAATTCCGCCTATCTCTGCAAGGTTAGGATTTCCCATAATGGAATAGGTTTGGCCGTTAGATTCCTGTTTGGAATACAAAACGTTTATGGGGGAGTTTGACAGATTTCTTTGCGTTTTAAGGGTCACCAACGATTGAAGGTCAAGATCCAGGTTGTTCGATTCAATCCAAAGTGTATCATTGTATTCTTTGCTGTTTGGGTTCAGACCTGTGTTCAACGGGCTAAGCCGTAAAGGAATACGCACTTCATAATAGTTGCTCACGAAATCACTTCCGATTCGTACCACTGCCGTAAGATCATCGTTATTTAAGCTGGTAGCAGGATTTCTTTCGGCGTGGATGAACATCTGCAATTTTTTAAACTGCCTTAAATCTTTATTTACAAAAGTCTGGAACACTGCTTTTCCATCATTTTTTGCGAGGTCGCAAAATTGTAAAGTAAGGGATTGCTCATTCTGCAAAAGATTCACCCCGTTGTTACTTAAAGTCTGCACACGTTCAATTTCAGTGGGCGTACGGTAAGGAAGCGGTGTTCTTTTGTCATTTTCCTCAATATTTACTGCACCTACATTAAAATCATTGTCAGAAGTTGGAGAATAGTTGCCGGACGAATCCAGTTTATACTGAAACTTCCTCCAGGTATTTCTTACCAGGCTTAGGGTGCCAAAACGAACAGTGACGCTATCCTGGAAACCCGTAAGAAACATTCTCATAAAACGGATAGATTTAAAATCAGGAATGTTGCCTACTTTTTTATCATAGCCGTCGATAGGGATTCTTAGCTGGTACCACGTTTCATTGCGGGAAGTACCGTCTACCAGTTTTACCCCAACTACCTTTTTATCAATAATATAATTTTGTCCAACCGTCATTTCCGGATCGGTGGGCGGCTTCAGATCTACAATATATTGAAAGTATTCTTCCGTTTCGTTGAGCGTGTTGTCGCGGTTTAGATCTTCCTGGTCGGGGTATAAAGTAGCCGCTGAAGAATATTGCGATTTGTTATCTGCAATAGGTGAGTTCCCCTGGGGATTATTAAAATATTTATACCGGGCCAGAATATCCGCGCCTTCAGCATCCAACTGTGCTCCGCGGTAATACTGGTAATTATCTGATGATGGATCGGCCAAAGCATCCTGGTATACTTTTGAATTAGAACCAAAGTTTGCTGCGAGAAGATCCAGGTAATCATTTCGCCTGAAAGAACGTTCAGCGCTATCAGTAAGGCCGTCGTATCCCACATCCTGGAAGGGACGGTCAGCCGGGTCGGTGCTGAAGGCATTGGTTACCTGTATCGGATTCCTGGGAACATTTCCCCAAATTGACTTGTCAACCTGCGCAGGCAGGTTTGGCGTAGGCAATCCATTTTCATAAAACCGCCTTGAATCTTTTAATACATCTTCAGAAACGTTTCCCAGGTTGATATAAAACTGGCCCCCGGTGCTGGTTGGGTTATTAATAAACGGATCCTGCACCCAACATTCAATATACTGGATATTTGCGGTTTCAAAGTCAGTCTGATCAAGGCTTCTCATCAATCCGCCCCATTTGGTTTTGGGATTTAAGAATTTACCATTACTATTCAAATCAAGCCTGGAGGCATCAAAATTATAAGGCCCCCTGTCTGAAGGATAATAAGAAAGGTCAAACGTGATCAATTGGTTTTGGCCAAAATCTGTAGTTCGTTGCGGGAATATTTCAGTTTGAGATACGGCGCGGACACGTGGATCAGAGAGAAGCTTTTTATCTTTAATCGGGTTATTCAGATTTTTGGGATCCTGCAAGGTAGGCTCAATCTGGTACCAGGCAATACGGGCCCTGTTTTTGCCATAGGCCAAACTGTTGCTCGAATCTGCTTCTGGGAAAAGCAGGTTACCGTCCTTGTCAGTAGCGGCCCGCGGAGTGGAGGCCAGCGCCCAGCTTATTGGCGGAAAACGAAGATCAATATCACTTTTGCTGCCTTCAAAATCATCAACATATACCACACCTTTGCTACCTTTTCCTATCTGTGGGGCATGGCCGGGTTTCAAAAACGCAGCCTCTCCATATGCGTTGACGGATGAAGGTGCAGTTGAACTATAAAAAGGAAGCTTATTCAAAATTTTTGTAAGCCGCGGCATGTCACGCCGGTAGCTTCCATCCAGGCCGTACATCGTGTTCCGGATGGGATCGTCGCCATAATCCACTTTTGTAAAGAACGGCCTTTCGCTCAACCTCACCATTGTTCCGCCGAAGCTAATCTGTTCCTTGGCCGTATTTTTCAGCAGATAATCCAGCCGAAGGCCCATGTAGCTTTTTTGCTGAAGTCCAAAGGACGCGTTGTTTTCATAATTTACCTGCACCGGAATGCCGGAGCTGATGATTGCCTGGTTAATTACTTTAATGGTTCCTAAATCATAATTTATTGTATAATCAATATTCTCCCTTAACTGCCTGCCACCGGCAGTTACTGAAACTGACCCCGGTGGAATATTGTATCCGATACTAATATCGGATGAAGAAGTAGTTTTTGCCGTACCTTCCAACACAAACCTATCAAGATTGGGAAACTGTTCCTGGGCCACGGTTTTTATGGAATCATATAAAGGGTAATATAAACTATCTGCCCCTATTGCGGGACTGCTGAATATTTTTGGAGCTAACGCCCTGCCAAAAGGCTCGAGTACCGGAAAAATAATTCTGCTGTACGGCGATAAAACGGTATATCCTTCTATATAATCAAATACGCCATCAGGCTGCGGATCATTTTGGCTGTTGAGCCTGTCAAGGTTCACCAGCGATAAAAGTGGCGTTCCCTGGTTTAAATCGCCAAAGGGTACATATCTTTTAGCGCCCAAACCCGGCTGCTGGTACAATACATTTAGCTGGAAATCAGTCCGGTCTAATGAGCCATATCCTACTGAATACACATTCTTCATCATCAATTGCCAAATGGGAAGCTGCGGCCTTTGGGAGGTGGCTTTCAATAGCTTAAGAAATAATATTTTTTGATTGCTGGTGGTGGAATCGGGAGGAACGTCTTGCGAAAATTCTCCCACCTGGTATATCTTACCATTATAAGAATATTGGAAAGCGACTGCCAACACCTCATCGGCCTGCAAAGGCTGGCTTAACGACAAAAATCCTGCCCTTCTATTGAAAATGTACTGGCTGGAATCCAGTTTTCTCGCAAAAGTCTTTTCAAAATCCTGCACCGGGCTCAGCCCCATCGCCAGTAGCTGGCTATTGATAAGCGTGGAATTGCGGCTTCCCGAATTCTTAATAATTGATGAATATTCACTGTTCGTATTGTTATCGGGAAGCGTACCGGTAACAGTGAAATTATGAAAAGGTTCAGGCTCTCCAAGGTCCATCAGTCCAACTACCTCGCGGGCATCCGTAGTGGAGCCATTTTTATTGGTAACCCACACTTCCAGCCTTAAGATTTGCACTGGTGTAATTACCGCCGGCGCATTGCTCATCACCTTGTCATAATTTTTCCTGAAATATTGCGCCAATAAAAAGTGACGGTTTTCTTCATATTGGTCGGCCTTAATTTCAAATTTGGTAGCCGTGTTGCCGCCTTCCAGGTTCATAGACTGGCGCTGCGATTTTTGATTAGCCAGTATGCCTGTCACAAATAATTTTCCGAATTGCAATTGTGTCTTCACACCAAAAAGCGACTGGGCGCCGGGAATGAGCGTGCTTCTTAGCGGAAAGCTTACATTTCCCGCTTCAAACCGCTTCAAAATTTCATCATCGGTGCCGGTATAATCCAGCTTAAGCTGGTTAGTAAAGTCAAAATTTGCAAGTGTATTATAGCTAATCGGAAATCTCATTTTATCGCCAATATTGGCGATTACATTCAATTGGGCAGCCATATTGAAATCAAAACCTCCATTTTTTCGCGCCCGTTCCGGCAAAGTCGGATTTTTTACATTTTGGCCCTGGTAGCCTGCGGTGATATCCACATTTCCCTGCGGCTGGATATCTACTTTTCCATTTCCAAAAAGCCTGTTAAACAAATTGTCATAAACGCTTAACTTGGGCTTTACCTGTCCGCGATTTAGGATGCTAAGCGTATTTGCGCGCTTTTGGAAATAATTTATCTCTGCTTTCCTCGCCTCCATGGCCCTGAATTCTTCACCAGTATAGGTAGTAGGCGTTCTGTAATAATGAGTTCCTATTTTTTCGTAAACTGTATAAGTTTGAGTTGCCGGATCATAAGCAACAGAATCTTCGATATTAGGCGGATTTTGAAAATCATAAATATTCGGCCTGGAAGAAAGAAAATCTCCGCGACGGTCGTGGATGGGAAAAGGAAGGCTGTCAGCACCCACTACAGATGCGGTGTCTTTTAACGGTAAAGCAGTAGAATCCTGCGCAAGAACATGCACAGGAACTGTGATAAACAGTGCTAATGAAAATATCCAGAAAAATACCGACCGCATATAATTTGGCGCTCCTCTCTTTATGACCATTAAGGCAAATTATTTTAGGTAGATTTCTATCAAATGGCTTTCAGGGCTTTTTTTATTAAACTTTCAAGAGAATTTATTGATGGTTCGATCATAATTACTTTTTTAATAGCTTGTTCAGCCAAAGGCCGGGATATTCCCAAAGCTATTAAGGCATTTAACGCATCCTGCCCGAAAGTATTGCCAACTGTAGTATTTCCGGGTAAAGAAGCTGATACTTTGCCAACCTTTTCTTTTAATTCAAGCACCAAACGTTCTGCTGTTTTCCTGCCTATTCCTTTTACACTTTCCAAAACTGACGTTTGCTTCATGACTATTGCCTGGCTGATTTCTTCCGGCTTCATGCCTGACAGCATCATCCTGGCAGTGGCGGCTCCTACACCAGAAACGCCTATCAGCAAAACGAACATTTCCTTTTCGGCCAGGTCAAAAAATCCATACAGCGTGTGCGCATCTTCCTTAATTTGCAAATAAGTAAAAAGCTTGCCTTCTTCCAGGTTTTGAATTTGCGAATATGTGTTAAGACTAATATTTACTTCATAACCTACGCCGTTAACATCCACATAAATTACCGTTGGGGTTTTATACGCAAACTTTCCGGACAGGTATGCAATCATAGTTTTTCTTAGAGTGGTCAAAAATAAGGAATTCGGCTTAATGAGCTAGATATTATTGGCAGAAATAATTGCGGAATTTATAACAGACTGTGCCGGAAGAAATTGTCCACAAAAAAGTTACTGCTGCCGGGAAGAAACTTTTTTGAAGAAATAGCATTTTCAAAACTATTAATCAAAACAAATGATTTGTCAGACAGTGAATGAATAAATAATGCCGGTTTCTATTTTGGTTTTTATTAATACTAAAAAAATTTATGTGTGAAGCAAATTTGCATTTAAAACATCGTCCAAAGCAATTTTAGTTAGTGGAAGTACAAATATCACTGTTTTTTATTTTGATTTTTCCCCAACGAAGCGGTGGTTTACTACTCACTGAATCCCACAATCATTTTTTCGAAATTGTAATAATGCCTTTGTTCGGCCTGGCCTGGTATAATACATAGCTTCCTTTGGAATCTTTTGCAGTAGCAACTTCCTGCGTTTTATTATCCTGTTTCACTGTTACCTGTTTCCATTCCGGCGAAACATACGTTTTCAGTGTCAATGGCAGATTATACATTTCCGGATTAAGGGTATGAGTCAGCGTAACTGTTATTGCATCATTTCCTTCATGAGTTTTTATTTTGGCATTCATTCTTTCCCTTACATATCGCGTCACATCGCCAAAAGTGGCCACCCAAATATCATTCTCTTTTGATTGGATGTATTGAAAATATTCCTCCAATTTTTGAGCGGGCGTAGGCTCCCAACCTATGCCCTCAATGCCATGAAAAACCAGCACGAGCCAGATATTGTCGTGAGCTAAAGACGTATCCACCCATGATTTCATCAGCGGCATCGGAGTTTTAGATAGTGGACCTCTCTGCCATTGCACATACTCTTTGGCAAATTGTCCGGGCTGTTCTTTATAGCCACGGTTAATCTCCTGCATCCACGGCTCGGGCATGGAATTTCTCAAAGCTTCATAAATGGGGAAACCAAATTTCATTACTCTTTTATCTTCGATTCCGAAAGGAACTTCAGCAGAAAAAGTATATGCCGGCCCGAGATTTTGTAAAATATCCTCCTTGCTTTTCCTGAGCTCATAATTCATATTGGCACTGTCCAGGATTGCCAGGTGCGCATGCGATACTGTATGGCTCGCAAACTCGTATCCTTTGGCGGCGTCTTTCTTAACAGCCTCCCAGCTCAAACCCTCCTCCTGAGCTATTTCCATGCTCGTGTCTTTTCCGGCTGGCAGTTCTTTATTCCTCACTTTGCGGTAGAGCGTATCCATCACTTTCCAGGCATCCTGCGGGTTTCCTCTTTCATAAAACGCATCGGCTTCATTGTAATAGGGAAGCGCGCCTGCATAACCCAGATATAAGGAAGCGGAAGCGCGTTCGAAGAAATTATTTTCAGAAGTTGGGACTGTGGCGGTTTCAGCAATTATTTGTTCAACAGGCCTCCCGATAAATTTTGGCTGATGCGCAGAACCTTCAATGGCACCGGTAATGATAAAAAATGTTGCCGGAAAATGCAACCGTTCCATAATGGGCAACGCTACTTTAAACTGGTTTCTGGAGCCGTCATCATAAGTGATGGAGACGGCAGTTTTTTTACCATCCTGCCATTTGGTGATTTCTGTCTTTCCCGTCTGGGCAAAGGTTTCAACCGGCAACAAATTAACCAGCAAACAAATAACTACAAAAGGAAAAGCATGCCGGCTTTTTAAAAGATTTACTTCTTTCCTATTTTCATTTTCGTCATTCCTGTTATTGTTCATTAGTAAAGATTTAGATTCTGCAATGATATTAAAAATCAGGTTTTATTAAAGCTACGATTTGATTTATAGCATTTAAAATTTGATTCAATAATTTTTAAATGCGATTTTCCTCTCATGAAAAACCACTATAAAATCATGGAAAACCCCAGGGCAGCAACGTATAACTTTGAAATGTTTTACAATTTAAAACGCCATAACTTTCAGTAATGAAAAAAATCATTGTTTGTTGCGATGGAACGTGGAATAAACCCGGCATAAAAGACCGGGGTAAACCGGTAAAGACCAATGTGCAAAAAATTTATGAAGCGATCAACTCAGGAACACCGGGAATGCCTCAGCTAAAATATTATGGCCAGGGCGTCGGCACGGGCTTTACCTTAGGAGATATGTTACTCGGCGGAAGCACCGGCCTCGGTATAGATGCCAATATTATGAATGCCTATAAATTCCTGATGTGGAACTACGACCCCGGCGATCAGATATATCTTTTTGGGTTCAGCCGCGGCGCTTATACGGTTCGCAGCCTCGCCGGTTTCATCCGGAATTGTGGCATTATGCAGCCCTCTTTCCTGCATCTTATTCTGGAGGCCTACAATTTATATCGCGACCGCAGTTCGATCACGCATCCTGACAGCGATTTAATGAAGTCGTTTAAAAAAGTCTACGGCATCAACCAGGAGGAAACTTTTATTCATTTCATTGGCGTGTGGGATACTGTTGGAGCGCTGGGCATCCCTTTAAAATGGTTTGACATACTGAACCGCCAGTACCAGTTTCATGATGTAACCATCAGCAGCCAGATTAAATATGCCTATCATGCGCTGGCAGTAGATGAAAAAAGAAAAACGTTTACGCCTACGTTATGGCAGCTAAGCCCCAAAGCAGTTGAAGATGGCTCGCAGATATCCGAACAGGTTTGGTTTCCGGGGGTGCACAGCAATGTAGGCGGCGGGTATGCAGATTCAGGGCTTAGTGATATTGCGTTGCAATGGATGATTGATAAAGCGCACAACACAGGTCTTGAATTTGATAAGAATGCTTTGCAAAACATAAAGCCGGAAACCGGCGGCGAACTAAGAAATTCAACCTCGGGTATTTTTAGGCTTATGAGAAAACTGGTACGGACCATCAATTCGGGGATTACGTATTCTATTGATGAAGAAACCGGTAAGCGCGTGCAACAAAACGTAGTTCGAAATGAAAGCATCCATTACACCTGTATGCAACGGCAGCACCAGCAAAATAAATACAAACCAAAAAATCTTTTAGATGCTATTTCCCGCAGTACTCCCTTCGACCCTGTTAAAGAAAAATGGGAAAATGAGTGGAATGAGTATCTCACCTGAATCCGGAATAAAATAAAAATACTGCTTATTTCTTCGTTTACTCATGGAACAGGAATCCTACCTACAAAAATATTTTTTCATAAAAATAAATACTGTTGACAAAGGGCTGTCAGTACCTGCCAATATTTTTGCTTGCACTAAAAACAAACCATTATGTCACAAGCAACCAACACATTAACGCCACCTGTTCTTTCAAAAGATGACTTGTTAGAACATTGGCAAGGCCACCGCAGCCTTACGCGTAAAGTAATTGCCGCTTTTCCGGAAAATGAATTTTTTAATTTTTCCATCGGGGGCATGCGCACTTTTTCGGAAATCACTAAGGAACTGTTAGGCATTGCGGCGCCCGGTATTGAAGAAATTGTAACCGGAAAAACAGCTTCATTTCAACGCGATTTTGGCACCCATACCAGCAAAGAAGATTTTTTAAAACTATGGGATAAAGACAGTGAAAAAATAAGTTCGCTGTGGACACAGATTCCGGAAGAGCGTTTCCAGGAGCGTATTAAAGCCTTTGGACAGTATGAAGGCACCGTAATTTCGTCTATACAATATTATATGGACAATGAAATTCATCACCGCGCACAAGGATATGTGTATTTGCGCGCGCTTGGTATTGAGCCGCCTCATTTTTATGACAGGTAAGTCAGTTTAATTTTTCAAGCGCCTGGTCCAGGATGCGGCGTACAGAGAACTTTAGCGATGCGGGTTCCAGAATTTGGGCATGGTCTGCAAACATCATATACCATCTTGGAAAGCTCATCTCCACATCAGGGGAATCGAAAGCCATTTCCACCATATCGCCGCAGGTATTTTCTGATAAAAATCCGTGGTAATTACGGCCAAAATGCAGGTAAGGCGCCACGGATTTTTTTACTTTAATGCGTACTCTCGTGGTTTCTGTTTTATTATTCTTATTGCGCAATTGCTGCAGGCTCGGATGTTTTCTTGTAAAAGGAATATCCGTAATTGTAAGCTGGGTAATGCGGTCTATCCTGAACTGACGATAATCCTGCCTCAGGTGGCACCACGCATAGATATACCAAAACTGGTTTTCATGGAAAATGCCAATTACTTCTATTTTTCTTTCTACCGGTTCGTCACTGGCCGGCGATTTATAGTGGAGCAATAACTGGCAACCTACAGACATGCTTTCTGTTACATGTTGCAAGGCATGAGGCAAATCTTTATTGAATCCGTATGGCGAATCCGTGATGTCAATTTGCTCTTCAAGATAAGCTATCATATTTTTTTCATCAGTTCTTAATACAGATTTTATCTTATACATCGCCTTTGTAAAATGGCTGTTCATTAATGGGTCGGTAAATTTTTCCATCAGCTTTTCAGCAGCTACAAAGCTGCCGGCTTCTTCGCGCGAAAACATTACAGGAGGCAGACGGTAACCCTCCATGATGGAATAGCCTGATCCTGCCTCGCCAATGATTGGTACACCGGCGCTGTCAAGTGTTTTGATATCCCGGTAGATGGTGCGCAAGGTTACACCGAATCGTTCAGCAAGGTCTCTTGCTTTTACTATTTTTCTGGATTGTAGCTGGATGAGAATCGCCACGATCCTGTCGAAGCGGTTTGGTATTTGCTCCATTTTAAAAAATTTCGTAAATGTACAAATTCGGATTTGAGAGGATGCTTGTGTACTTAAACCAGGACAAGAATCTGAACAATTTTTTTTAAAAAGTCAGCCACGGCTTTTTGAAAAGAATTGAAGCGCCAGTCTTTCTCTCCTCCAAAATTTATTTTTGTTTTTTTAAAAGAAAATATAAAAAATAAATGATAGTTTTATATAATAAGATAAAATATATGAACATTCGGTGAATCGGCAAAAAAGATAAAGCTGAAACCTGAAATTCAAAAGTGAGAAAGAAAGTTTGGGAAAGAAGGAGGAAAATTATCATTCAACTGCCAACCCTCACAGAATTGTTACCGGAATCCAACAAAAACCTGTCCTGGAAATTACCAACATCATCTAAAATTTAACTCAATCCACGATGGGGCATTTGGTAAAAATACTGGTTGTTGAAGACAATATGCTTATTGGCGCAAAGATAGCCCTACAATTGGCCAGCTTCGGCTATGAGGTCGCAGGCATTTTGCCACAGGGTGAAGAAGCTATCGCATATATGAAGGAGAATATTGTGGATATAATTTTGCTCGATATTAATTTAAAAGAGAAAGCAGATGGGATTGAAACAGCCAAACAAATTCAAAAGCAATTTTCAGTACCCGTGATTTATCTGACAGCTAACGCCGA
This sequence comes from Hanamia caeni, assembly GCF_003721595.1. Taxonomy (GTDB): domain Bacteria; phylum Bacteroidota; class Bacteroidia; order Chitinophagales; family Chitinophagaceae; genus Ginsengibacter; species Ginsengibacter caeni. The sequence continues at coordinate 159,939 of NZ_RJJR01000005.1, read as the reverse complement.
CGAAGCTACTTTTAACAGGGCCAAAATTACCAAACCCGCCGCCTTTATTTCAAAGCCTTTTAAACAAGTAGACTTGCAGCGAGCCATAGAACTTACGATTTGCAGGATGGCAGAAAAACAAACCGGACCAGTATCCGCCGTTGAAAATAGCAATAATCAGCATTTTATTTTAAGAGACCGCATATTTATCCGTAGCCGGGATAAGATGATAAAAATTATGGTGCCTGATATTTTGTATATCGAAGCCGACCGCAATTACAGCCAGGTATTCACCAGGCAAAAAGAATTTCTTTTATCGCTTACGTTAAAGGCCATAGAAGAGAAGCTTCCTGCGGACATCTTTGTAAGAATTCACCGGTCGTATATTATTAATATTTTACAGGTAGAGGAAGTGGCGGAAAGCCACGTGATTATTGGCCAGAAAGCTATTCCGATGAGCGCCGTCCTTAAAGACAATTTGCTTCGAAAAATTCAGACCTTGTAAAAGAAATACAAGGTGGTTGATTTTCCCTTTTGATTCATTCGGATTTATATTCAGCAACGGTTTATTTGCATGAATTTATTGCCCTGATAAAAATTCCCCCTGTTCGCACAAAATATACGGGCCTTCGTCCTCAAATTTGTTATCCGGCTTTCCTTTATAATATGTTTATGTGATAATTCAATTCCTCTCTGAAAAAAAACAACCTGATTAATAACATTTAGCAAATATTCTATAAAGAATTCGCTCACTCCGAGAGAGGTAATATTTCGTTTATGCATCACCGTATGCTCAGATGAAAACGTATTTTTCATAAACGCATTTTAATTACTTCGTGTGTGGCTACCAAAGTCTCATCGCTGTTTCTGTCATTAAAGCCCGGTACAGATTCAATGAGAAAAAAAGAATGCTTTGCTTAAAAAGATTCACTGCACTCCTATAAAAAATTTTATCTCACCTCAAAAAGGTCTTCCTGCAAAGACATCATTGCAGGGGCGATTCCGAAAAGCCAGATGAGTAGGAACAAATTAAAAATTTTAAAAAAAATGAAAAAGATTTTTATCACCGCGGCATTATTTCTATCAGCAATAACCGCCTTTTGCCAGGAAGAAGAAAATGGCACTATTTACATTAAGCATCCCTACATTGACGTGGTAAACCAGTCTTCTGCAGCATACGAAAACCAGGACTGGAACTCGCTTACAAATTTGTATTCAGACACGGCAAAATGGTGGGCTTCCGGAATGAAAAAATTTATTCCTATAGCTGATGCCATGAATGAATGGAAAAAAGATTTCCAGTATTTCGATAGTGTAAAACAAGTTCCGCAGGGCTATCCGGATTATCTCCATTACAAAAAAGGGGATGCAAAAATCGTTCAGTCATGGTATACATGGACAGGCAAATCAAAGAAAACCGGTGAAATGATTAAAGTACCAATCGTGGTATTTGACGAGTTTAACGCTGATGGAAAAATCAGTTTGGAATACATCTATGGCGATTTTTCAAAAGTTGTGCAGGAAGAAGGAGGCATGTAAAAATGAGCAGCAAAGCTTTTTGTCGTTTTGCATTGCAACCAGTTCTAGCATTACAAAGAATAAAATAAAATTTAGATTTATTTATTGCTTTACTGGTGAAGTAGGCCTGGGCAATGCAATCCTGATGAACAATGTGGGCAGTTTCGTAATAATTTATCCTCCGGAAGAATAACCAGATTTAAATACTCCTGAGGTATTCCTATGAAGGCTTTTTGATAGTATGAGCTATTTTTTAAAAATTAAAAAAAGAAATTATGAAAAAGATTTCAATGGTTTTTATCATTATGGTAATGGGTGTTATTTTGTTCTCTTCAGGCTGCAGCCACACACAAAAAGACAATTCAGAAACAAGCAATGACACAACCATGGTTCAGGCTGCACCTCCCGCTTATGGCGGTTTTGAAAGCCAGGTAGCCTGGGGAAAACACCTGGTAGCTATTGGCGGATGCCATGATTGCCATACCCCAAAAAAGATGGGGCCACATGGTCCCGAAGACAATCTGGATATAGCTTTGTCCGGAAGCCCGTCACAATTGCCTTTACCTGTTATCGACCGGAAAGACATAGAAAGTAAGGGCCTGATGGTGATGGGCAACTCGCTTTCGTTTGTAGGTCCGTGGGGCGTTTCTTATGCAGCCAATCTTACATCCGACACTACCACCGGTATTGGAAACTGGACAATAGAACAGTTTAAGAACGTTTTCAAAACAGGTAAATATGGCGGCGCACCGGGCGGAAGAGATTTACTTCCACCGATGCCATGGCAAAACGTGGCTCAAATGACAGATGAAGAATTAGAAGCAGTTTTTGCGTATTTACAATCTACAAAGCCGGTTCACAATATTGTGCCACAACCCCAGCTCCCCGTCTTGGCGATGACGAAATAAGGGCCGGGCAATTATTACAGGTATTTCGGAAAAAAAATTTCCAAAGAGATGACATCTTTTCAAAAGGTGTCATCTCTTTACGAATCTACTGTTTCAGTTTCTATAAAAAAATAAAATCAGGTATCCACCACCGTTGGTGGCATTCCACAAAAACTATGCTCCAATTACCATCATGATTTTACAATTAAAAAATAAATGCAGCAATCTTCTCCAATTCAATTGACAGAAAAACTTCAAGAACCGGCAGGGCTCAAACGGGTAATTGGTGTTTCGGGGCTTGCACTTACTATTGTGAATTTTGTAATTGGTTCAGCCATATTTGTATTGCCAGGCATCGTTGGCGTTCAACTCGGCGGTTATGCGGTTTTCGGCTATCTTTTCGGCGGCCTCATGATAATTTCGATAATGCTTTGCTATGCGGAAACCGGCAGTAAGATAGTAGCTTCCGGCGGCACTTATGCTTATGTAAAAGCTGCCTTTGGCGAATTTCCGGCTTATGTGGTTAACTGGCTTTTCATAATTGCAGTAAGCATTTTGAGCGACGCCGCCATCATCAGTTTGTTTTGCGATTCACTCGGCGTTCTGTTCCCGCTTTTCACAAATTTTTGGATAAGAACTCTGCTTCTTCTTGTTTCTATCGGTTTCATGGCCGCAATAAATGTTGTGGGCGCAAAACAGAGTGTTGCCTTTATTAAAACGGTCACCGTTATCAAACTAATACCGCTTATTGGCATTATTATTTTTGGCTTTTCTCATGTGAAGGCAGGCGCTTTTCATTTTGAACATTTACCGCGCCTGAACACTTTTGGTAGCGTGATGCTGGTATTGTTTTTTGCCTTTCCGGGTTTTGAGTCCGCATTAAGCACCAGTGGCGAAATAAAAAATGCCCACCGCGCTGTTCCGCGGGCAATTATCCTGAGCGGTATTTTTATCGTCTCATTCTACCTTTTATTACAATTTGTAACGCAGGGTGTTTTGGGAAATGAAATGGAAGCGGCTAAAAACGCGCCGCTTGCAGCAGTAGCAGAAAAAATTATTGGGCCTGCCGGTGAAAAAATACTATTGATAACTGCGGCCGTTTCATGTTTCGGTAGCGTTTTCGCCGATATTCTTAATGGACCGCGCTTGCTTTTTGCAGGTGCAAAAGATAATTTATTTCCTAAATTCCTCGCCAGAACCCATACAAAGTTTGCCACTCCCTTTCCTGCAATTATTGTATATGCCTCACTGGTATTTATTATTGCCATAGGCGGAGGCTTTCAGCAACTCGCCATCCTTGCTACTGCTGCCATCCTTTTGATATACCTTGCCGTGGTGCTGGCTACAATAAAATTGAGGTATAGAAAAATAGATGTTGTAGAAAAAACATTTCGCATGCCGGGTGGGATGATTTTTCCTGGCATTGCTATAGTCAGCATTTGTATATTATTACTCAATCTTAAATCAATGGAAATAATATCAGCCATCATTTTCGTCGCCATCGTCAGCATTATCTATTATATTTCAAAGCAGGTAAAGAAATCATCAAGGTTGAGAGCCGAAGAATTGAATATGATTGCCGAGTCAGAACTGATAAATAATTTATGAAGCGAAGAATAAAATGAATAGTTGTTTATATCTTCTTTTACATTACGAAGCAATCGCTAAGCAGTAAACAAGGAAATAATGAGAGACTTTTTAAAAATATGTTGATTTTGCATGCGCTGCGGAAGCGTAAAAGTTTTGCGATACCAACCGATTCCGGCAGGAAGATAAGCCGTAGCGCTTGCCCATTGCTGGCTGAAAGGGCCTTCAATGCTCCAATCGTGAGGAAGGCTTACGTTGCGCCATGAAGCATCATTATATTTGACGGCTTCTCCGTTCTTTACCTCTCCTTTAAAAAATTTCCAATCATTGTCGAAAAGTATTTTTTGCCTGGTAGTTTGCGAAAAACAGGCAAAAGAGAAAATGATAAAAATTGAAAAAAAAGAAAATGAATAAATTTTTTGTCTCATTATCGATGATTTAATTTTTAATCGTTGACGGATACGAAAGTGACGACAGACCTCGCAGGAACAGAAAAAGTATCTTTTATATAGAAGCTTTTGCCTGGTTTTAAATCGCCCAAGTCAGAAGTGATGTAAGGCTTTAACTGGCTGATGTTGCTGTTCTTAATATCTAATTTAATATCCCGGGATTTTATATCAGAATTGATAATTACAATGACCATTTTTTTATTGCTCTTATCGCGATATGCAGAGATAAGAAAGCTAGCATCTGTACCTTCGGTTTAAGCTTCCTGGCTACCGTTAGCTATTTCATGGAGAAGTTTCTCGTCTGTATACAACAATTCATTATAATCCATATCGAGCATTACAATAATCTGTAGAATTTCTTTTACAAATATCGGTGAATAAGAATTGTTTTAAAAAAACATCCTGTTATGGTTGAAATTCAAATCAGCACCAGTGAACTGACAAATACACAAATTTTTTATTCTGAACTCGTTGATTCATTGTATAAAAAAAATTTTCGATGGCTTTGCGATGCGCTCAAAAAGGCCATTTAGCGATTGAATAGCGCGGAAGTCGTATTTTTATCGCCATAACTAAAATATTTTTATTGAAAAATGAGTAATAAAATTTCTGCTGCAATAACGGCTGTAGGCGGCTACGTGCCTGATTACCGGCTCACAAACGCCGAGCTTGAAACCATGGTTGAAACTTCGGACGAATGGATAAAAACCAGGACCGGCGTGGAAGAAAGAAGAATTTTGAAAGGTGAAAATATGGGAATTTCTAAAATGGCCGTGCCCGCAGTTTTGGAATTATGCAAAAAAAGAGGAATTGACCCGATAGAAATTGATTGCCTGATTTGCTGCACGGTTACTCCGGATATGACTTTCCCCGCCACTGCAAATATTATTACTTATGAAATAGGCGCATCGAATGCTTTTGGTTTCGATCTTTCTGCCGCTTGCTCCGGCTTTTTATTTGGCGTAACCACAGGCGCTTCTTTAATTGAAAGTGGACGTTATAAGAAAGTAGTGGTTGTGGGCTCCGATAAAATGAGCGGCATTGTAGATTACAGCGACAGGAAGACCTGCGTTCTTTTTGGCGATGGAGCCGGTGCTCTTTTACTGGAGCCCAATGAAGAAGGTTATGGAATCCAGGACAGCTTATTAAAAACTGATGGCATAGGTTGTGAATACCTGAAGATGGTAGCCGGTGGCTCAGCAAAGCCCGCCTCGATTGAAACGGTAATGGCAAAAGAGCATTACATCTACCAGGAAGGTCCGGCTGTATTTAAATTTGCCGTCAAGGGAATGGCAGATGTTTCTTATGAATTATTAGAAAGAAACCACCTCACCGGTGATGATATCGCATGGCTGGTTCCACACCAGGCCAATAAAAGAATCATTGATGCCACCGCCAACCGGATGGGCCTTAGCATGGACAAAGTAATGATTAACATTCAACGCTATGGAAATACTACTTCCGCCACCATTCCATTATGTTTATGGGAATGGGAAAAACAATTACATAAGGGCGATTTGATTGTTCTTGCAGCTTTTGGCGGCGGATTTACCTGGGGTGCCACACTGGTGAAATGGGCGTATGATACTGAATCATGAGCGGTGAATCGTGAGTAATTGGAACATGTAATGAGTAGTCAAAAATAAAACAACAGTTATTTATTCGTACTGTTTAACCGAACTATTCAACTCCAATGCGTTTCCTTTTCGCTTTTTCAAAATTTAAAATAAGGAACAATATTTGATTCAACTTTGATGAAACAAAATTATTCCTCATGGATAAGAGAGAAAAACTCGGCTCGATGGAAAAAATGATCCGCGAGCTGGATGACATCGTAAACAGCCAGACTTCTTTACTCAAAAAAATTACGCAAATAGAAGCAGACAATATCAATCTCGGCAACAGCCTTTTAGAAAAGCAATTACCTGAAATACATTCAAAGGCCGATGAAACTTTAAATATTGCTTCACAGCTGGTGGAAGAATTTACCGCGGTTAAAGACAAGTTCGTTAAAGATAATAAGCTGGATGAATTGCCACCGGAAGTGTAGTAAATCAATAAATAATTAAACTTTTATTCTACACAAAAAACTTTTATTCTACACAAAAAAAAAAACCTGCAATTAAACCAAAAATGAATAATATAAAAAGCAAAGTAGCTTATATCACAGGCGGAAGTAAAGGAATCGGGCTGGGCATTGCGAGAGCGCTCACTGCGCTGGGGATGAACGTAGCCATTTCCAGCAGGCATCTCGCCGAAACCCAAAAAGCCGCTGCTTCACTTTCTGCTGATGATTCTAAAGTGCTGGCTTTGGAATCGGACGTAAGTTCGATGGCCAGTGAGCAGGAAGCCGTAAAAAAGATTATCGATCATTTCGGCCGGCTTGACGTATTGGTTGCGAATGCCGGCGTGGGACATTTTGCTTCCATCCTCGATTTAACAGAAAACGATTGGAAAAACATGATAGACACCAACCTTACAGGTGTGTTTCACAGTGTAAAAGCCTGCGTGGACGAGCTGAAAAAAAATAAGGGATACATCATAACGATAGCGAGCCTTGCCGGAACTAATTTTTTTGAAAATGGCGCCGCTTATAATGCCAGTAAATTTGGATTGGTAGGTTTTTCACAGGCCATCATGCTGGACCTGCGGAAATATGATATAAAAGTTTCCACCATCATGCCCGGTTCTGTCGCCACTCATTTTGATAACCATACGCCCAGTGACGCCGATTCATGGAAGATTCAGCCGGAAGATATTGGCCAGATTGTAGCCGATCTTTTGCAAATGCCTGCAAGAACATTGCCCAGCAAAGTGGAAGTACGTCCATCGAAGCCATCTAAGTCCTAATAAGTAGCCCTTCCTCCTGACAAATCAAAAGTAAATGCAGTGGTAAAACTATTCATGGGCGACACGATATAGGCCGCGATATTGACTACCTCTTCCAAACTGCCACATCTTTTTGCCGGGATTTTATCTGTCATGTATTTAACCTGTTCCGGCGGCATCATATCCACCAGCGGAGTTTGAATAACAGCAGGCGCGAGCGCATTGATAGTAATCCCCGTTTCCGCATATTCTTTCCCCTGTACTTTGGTCATGCCGATAACCGCCGCTTTTGAGGAACTATAAGCAATCATACCCGCATTTCCTTCTTTTCCGGCAATAGAAGCAATGTGTAATATTCTTCCATAATTCTGATGAAGCATGTGGGGTAATACATATTTTGAAGTAAAATAAGACCCGTAATAATTTACTTCAAAAACTTTTCGGATATCGTCTGTATTTGTATTATGGCTTTGGATGTTGGTTTGCCCCGTAATTCCAGCACTATTAACCAGGATATCAATCGTGCCAAAATCTTGCTGAATAGTATCAATTGTTTCTTTTACCAATTCTTCATTGGTAATATCCAACACATAAGTTTTAGTATCGGGCGGAAAGCTTTTAGCCAACAGCTGAAGTTTCTCATCGTTTTGATCAAGAAGTGCGAGCTTCACTCCTTCACTTGATAAGCGTGCAGCGATAGCGGCTCCAAGCCCCGATGCAGCCCCGGTAATAATTGCAACCTGGTTTTTGAAAGACCTCATTTGTATCTAAGATTATACTGTTAGGTTAAAAAGTAATGAGTTGCTTTCTGCTTCATTTCCTATTCTTTCTTCTTTGCCGTTAATTTCTTTTTCACCACATCTGCCGGGTATTTTAGTGCCAGCTTTCGGATTTCATAACTAAACTCCTCGAAGGTTTCTTTCCATAACCTCGCTTCCTCCGGTGTATATTTATAAAAACCATGTGCATTCGAAATACCTTTCCCACCTGCTTTTACAACGTCGTCTATCAATTCAGGCACTTCGGTTTGCGTACTTAAAGTTGGAAATAAATCTTTCATCACATTATGATATGCCGGGACCCCGGTAATATCCATCCAGCGAAAAATGCCAACCAACGTCATCCAATACCCAGCATTATTACGACAGGCTCGATCTACGTCTTCAATGGTAGCATATCCATTTTCCACTAAATAAAATGCTTCCCTGTACATTGAATACATCAGGCGATTGGTAATGAATCCGCGAATATCTTTTCTTACCAAAGTTGGTTCTTTTCCCCACGAATGAGAAATTTCATAAAGCCATTCTGCATTCTGAATATCACTCTGATCACCACAAATAATCTCCAGGAAGCGGGTAGTGTGCGAGGGTTCCGCCCAATGCAATCCTAAAAAGCGCGAGGGCACACGTGTTTCCTTTTGCAAAATGCTGATAGGAATTGCTGAAGTATTGCTTGTGATTAAAGTGTCATCTGGAACTTCCTTTTCTATTTTTGCATATACAGATTTCTTGATGTCCAGGTTTTCGAGCGTGCATTCAATTACCAGTTTACAATTTTTCAGTAATCCATAATCTTCAGTGATGCTGAGATGGCGCAAAAGATCTTCCGGTGCCTTCAAAGTTATTTTTTCTGCGAATGATTTTTCAAGATGCTCCCTGATACGCGGCATGGCTGTTACCATATCACCGGGAACCGGCGCTAAAGCAATCACAGGATGGCCGGCCATTAGCAAACAAGCCGTAATACTACATCCCATTAGCCCAAGCCCAACTACAGCAACGGTCAGACTTTCCGGCCGGAGATTTAATTCATTCAATTTACCTGAATTTAAAATATAAAAAAGGTTTTAAAAGGATTATGGTATTTGATACTTATTGAATGGTAATAGGCCTTTAAGAATTTTTTTTTAAATCAATATTCGTCGTTCAATGCAAATACCGGCTTGCGATACATCCATTGGCCGCCGGTAAAATCAGGAAATTCTATCGTTTGATTGCCCAGTTCAATGGATTGCTCGCTTAGCGGGGTGATGGCGCTCCATGCGGCTGCATCGTATACGTCCAGCGGGGTGGGTGTTTTTCTTTTTATAGATTCTACAAAGGCGTGAATCACGAAAAAGTCCATGCCGCCATGGCCGGCGCCTTTGGTTTCTTTGCTCCATCTTGCCCAAAGCGGATGATCATACTTATCAAACCATTCTTTTTCATTATCCCATTCATCATTCTTTTTCGATTTATTCTGTATGTAGACACTCTGATTTACATCCATCCACAACCCTTCGGTACCCTGTACACGAAAACCAAGGGAATAAGGCCGCGGTGAATTCGTATCATGTTGCAACAGGATAGTTTCACCATTCGCACAATTAATTGAAGTAGTGATAACATCGCCTGCTTTGAATTTCACTTTTGCGTTAGGATGATTTTCTCCTGCCACATCTACAACGTGTTTGTGAAGGCCTCTAGCCTTTGATGCAAATGAGCACAGCGTAAGGAAACGGTTGCCACGGTTAATATCAATATATTCAGCTATCGGCCCGATGCCATGCGTAGGATATAAATCCCCGTTACGGTGTATAGAATGTTCTGTTCTCCATTTCGCCTCTGAAAAAGCCTTTTCTCCAAATTCTACTCCATGGTCATAGGTGTTTACGCCATCGTTAAACAATACCGTACGTAAATCATGCTGATAACCACCCTGCAGGTGAATCAATTCGCCAAATAATCCCTGGCGCACCATATTGAGAACTGCCATCACATCCCGGCGATAACACACATTTTCCAGCATCATCACATGTGCGTTATATTTTTCTGCTGCTTTCACTACATCCCAATGATCCTGCAAAGTAATTCCCAATATCACTTCGGTAGCCACATATTTCAGGCCGGCCTCAAGCGAGCCCATAATCATTGGCTTATGCCATTCCCAGGGCGTAACAATTAAAACGCCATCAGGCTTCTCATACTGCACCAATTTTTGCCAGGCATAATCATCGCCGGTATAAATTTTCGGCATTTTCTTTCCGCTCTTTTCTATCATCGCTTTTGATTCTTTTAGCACCCTGTCATCTACATCGCAGATGGCCACAAGGTCTACATCATCTCTTCTCAAAAGCAAATCGAGATGACCTTTGCCTCTTGCTCCGACGCCGATTATCGCCATCCGGATTTTAGGAGTATCCGCAGAGGAAGCAAAAATATTTGAGGAAGGAAATACAGATAACCCGATACCGGCAAGCGCGGTATTCTTAATAAAATCTTTTCTTTTCATTGTTTTGTTTTTGATAATGGAAATTGATTTTTCAGAATAATATGAATATAGATAAAATTATAGTATCGCTGCAAACATTTGCTGCAAGGTACACAGCTTATACCCTGCCCATGAAGGGGTCAGATTTGCCAGGTTCACCGGTTTCTGCCCTGCCCGCAAACCTTTTTTCAAATGTATTCTTTCCATTTACCTTAATTGAAGTATCATACCAGTTATAGCTTTTGGAAAGATCTAATACTATTTCCTTTTTATCTTTCGCAGCCAGTTCAAAGGATTGACGTGGATTTTTATAACTGTTATCCACTATTTCGACAGGAAGATTTTTATCTCCGGTATTTTCCAAAATCAAAATAATATTTCCTGTAAACTTCTGCGGCGAATTATTCCGTTTTTCATACGCAAAACCTACACTCAATGCAGGATCGTTTTTATCGCCTGTATACTCCCTGAAAAACCCATTAGGCCCATACACTTTTAAATGATAGCTTTCGTTTTCAAAATTTTCAAGAGACCAATTCGCTTGCAGTTCTTCACCACTGCGCACCGCAAATGACGAGGCTTTCACGTCTTCCACAATTTTTTGATCGTTTTCCGAGAAAGAATATTTTCCGGGCACATACACATTAAATGGCGCACCGTCTGATTGTATTCCGGGCAAGTTATTTGCAACGGAAAAAGTAATTTCAAAAGCATCTTTATCTTTATTCAATTTCCCATCGGCATTCAGTTGATAAGGAAGTGCGCACGAATTTCTGATACCCGGTTCCTGGCGCGAAAGCAACGTTGACAAAGGATTAATCCTCGCATCATTTATTTCGTCATGATGCAATGCGCGGAAATCCGTTGGAAGTTTTTTAAATTTTGCATTATAAATTTTCTCAACAAACGGATCCCTTTTTATAAACTCCGGCAATATAATTTCTTCACCATTGTATTTTCTGAATGCTGAAGTAAGATCTCCGGTCACGGTTCTTCTCCAATCGGTGATGTTGGGTTCACTGATTTCTTTCCCTGTTTTTTGGGATAGAAATTTTTCTAGGAATTGTAAAGTGGATGTATGATCAAATACTTCTGAATTGACCCAGCCGCCTCTTGTCCATGGAGAAGCAATTACCATTGGAACTCTATAACCCAAGCCAACAGGGCTTTCACGCGCATCTTCTTTGTCAACGGTTTCGCGCGACAATTCTTCCTGGAGCGTTACATATTCAGGAGCAGTGTCTATCCCGTCAGAAACTTTACCGCTATTTAGGTCGCCGGGCCTCGGTGCAGTAAAAGGAGGAATATGATCAAAGTACCCGTCGTTTTCATCATAATTCAGAATAAAAATTGTCTTCTTCCATACGTCGGGATTTTTGGTTAAAATATCCAATACTTCCGAAACGTACCACGCGCCAAACCACGGCGCACTGGGATGATCTGAAAAATATTGCGGCGCTACCAGCCACGAAACAGTAGGAAGTTTTCCCTTGTTTACATCTTCTCTAAACTGGTGTAATACATCGCCCTTGGGTAACAAAATCTTGCGTTCTGTTCCGTTGTCATCATAAGTGAACATTTCTATCTTATGATAATCCGGATCGTTCACGTTGGTAGTAAAAGCACTTTTATGAAGATTTTTTTTATAGTCAGGTAGCTTCTCAAAATTTTCTTCGCTCCAAGTCACTATCTCACTCTTATACTTTTCAAGCTGCTGTTGTTTCTGGTCAATTTTCTTCTGAATTTTCTTTGCATGATTTTTATTCGCCTTTTTCAAATCAGTTTGCAACGCAGTAATTTCAACAGGTAATTCCTCTGTTCTTTTTTTCAAAAAATCAATATGGGCTTTGTGAAAACGAACGTTATACTGGCTAAACCATTCGAGATTATTATCCGTAAAATTCGAAAGCCAACTGTCGGCTTCATCTTCGAGTTCCGTCTGTAAGCTCAGTTCGTTTTGATACACGCGCCACGAAATTCCATTGTCCTCCAGCCTTTCAGGAAAAGTTTTATAGCTGGCTTCGCGGTTGTAATATAAATCAGAATTACGCACATCGGCCGGCGCGCCGGGCTCGGGGCGAATTTTCCCGGCCCAAAAAAAGGTACGGTTGGTGGTAGTTCCTGTGAGCGACGAACAAAAGTTTTGATCACAAACTGTGAAAGCATCTGCCATTGCATAATAGAAAGGAATATCTTCACGTGAGTAATGCCCCATAGTCAGCGGCATGTCTTTATAAGCTTTGTTGCCAGGGCGTTTCGCTTCCAGCCACTTATCATATTTTCCATTGTTGCGGGCGTCTGTTTGATTATCCCACGAATGAGGCAGGCCGCCCATCCAGGTGGCTTTGGTATCTTTTATATTCAGCCGGAAAGGCACATATTTTTTTCCTTCATTATTGGTTTGCAACCAAACGGGATCGCCGCCAGGCAGTGAAATAAATCTTGGATCATTAAATCCGCGTACGCCCTGTAAAGTCCCAAAGCAATGATCAAACGAGCGGTTTTCCTGCATCAGGAAAACAACATGTTCAGCATCCATAAATGTGGATCCTTCTTCCGGATTGATAGCAATCGCTCTTTGAATAGAGGCAGGAAGGCTGCTCCAAAGACTCATGCCACCCGCAAGCATAGACGCTTTCTTTAAAAATTCTCTTCGTGTATCCATGACCGTTATGTAAATAATTATGTGTGTTCTGCTATTGCCGAATATAAATTAGCGCTGTTAAAAGCAGAAGGCCTTTCATTTATTTTTGAAGCACCTGGAAAACCTGTCGCTGCAAATAATTCTTTTAAGCCTTCAAAAGTAATTGGGTAAGGAATCCAATGATTGCCGGCTTCTGTATCATATTCCACAACCAAAAAGAGGCCGCCCCTATTAAGCCGCGATTTTATTTTTTTAATGAAATCATTTTTGTTTTTTATAAAATGAAGAGAATTGGCCATTAAAATACCATCAAACTTAATAAAAGGCAAATCCTGTTTTTCAAAATCCAATTCAACCGGTATTATTTCAAATGATTTGAATGTAAGATTTTTCTTAAAAGAAGTGATATTTTTATCAATGGCATAAATCGTGCTTTTGTTATTCAACATGCCGGCAAGAGCATAAGTAAAAAGTCCGGAGCCACAGCCTAAATCAGCCCAGGTGGCCGCTCTGAAAGAATTGATTTTATCCGTTTTAATTAATGCAATTCCTTCTTTCAAAGTCATTTCAATTATTTTTTATTGCCAGGCAAACAAAAAAGCGGCTGTACACTCCTTTGTTTGCCTGGTCAAATAAATATACAGTAAAAGGGCTTTTAATGCAGATTTTTATTTCGTTCAGAATAAATCATTATTTCAATCTTTCAAAATCCACATCAAAGCATTTACATCATCATTTCCTCCGTACTGGCTTTGAATAGCCGCTGCTACATTGTCGGGATTATAATCCAACTCTGCAGAAGGATACAGCCAACGCACAGGAAACTTCGTTTCAGGAATATTGAGATTTGTAGCGGGATTTAATACAAACTCCGGGTAGCCGGTGCGCCTGTTTTCGTACCATGCACTGTAGTCCACATCCTGCAAAAAATTCGCAATATACTTTTGCGTGATGATTTGTTGAATCATATTCTCGGCGTCTCCTGTCAAAGCCACAGCAGGAAGATAGCTTGCGATGTACGAATCAGTAATAGGCATTCCATGTACATAACCGGCCGGTGCATAATGTGCCAAAAAATTCATCGAACTTGAAATGCCCGCCTCATAGTACGTTTCAGCCGGTGTGCCTGAAATCCATCCGCGAACTGTTGCTTCAGCTAACAGAAACTGAACATCCCAGTAATTAAAAAGCCCCACGGGTTCTGCATTATATAAATCAGCATATCTTTTATTGAAGTCTGAAAAATTTCCGGAAGCCCTCGCTGATTTAGTGCTGGCAACAGGATCAGAAGCTTCTACGCCAATATAGGCATCCCAGTCGGAAGGAGATTTCCCCGCTGCAATCATTGTGGGCGCCGGCTCAGCATAATAAAACAGGCGCCTGTCGTGCATTGCCTTTAAAGGATTGATCAGCGTTGCGCCTACCATTGGGTATATTACAAATGAATTGATTTGCGTAGGTGTATTGCTCCATGGATAAGCATAGCCCGCAGTATTTACATATTTTACTGCAAAATTATCATCGTAATCCCGCATCAATGGCCTGTTTTGCACGATGTCTTTAAATCTTGACACCACATTTAAATCCGGGTCGCTTGTTTTTTTATAAAGCTGCATCAGCACATTCAGCTCAAAGCTGTTCGTAAGCCTTTGCCATTGGTCCACATTACCTTTATAAATAAAATCTCCCCCAAATGGAGCCCCTGAGGCAAAGAGCATATTAGCGCTATCGAGCTCCTTCAAAATTCCGATGAATACGTCTTTTTGAGTATCATATTTCGGTTTGATGTTACCATCAGACTCGCCTTTGATGGCCTCTGAATAAGGGATATCGCCGAGCTGCATGGTTACCTGGTAAAATTGCCACGCCCTGATAAAATGCCCGAGGGCCAGGTAAGAATTCTTTACATCATCAGGCTCATTCTGCGCATAGGAAATCATCACAGGCACATTGCGCAAAACAGACAATCTTCCAAACCCTGCGCGGCTGATTTTATTATACTGATAGCTTTCCTGGTCTTCAGTCCACAAGGCATATTTGGCAAGCAGGAAGGGCTGCACAAAACTTTTAGTAGAAGAAATGTCGCTGGAAGTAATGGAAGTAAGCATGCTTGTAGCAAGCCATGCCGCATTGGAAGTAGTTGATTTATCAGGATTGGTATTGATTGCATCAAACTTTTTCGTGCATGATATTCCAAGCGCTGTAATTACCAGGAGTACCATGATATATTTTAAAATAATTTTCATTGTATTCTTTTTAAAATTTCAATAAACGGATTTTTAAAAGCCCAGCTTAATATTCAATCCAAGTAAGCGTTGTGAAGGTGCATTCAGGTTTTCATCTCCCAGGTCGGGATCAGAAAATGTGAACTTTGTCCACATCAAAACGTTTTGGGCTGTAAGGCTCAAAGTGGCATTTTTAATCCCGGTTTTTCCTAATAATCTTTTTGGGAAATTATAGCCTACAGATATTTCGCGCAGCTTAATGAAGGATTGATTTTTTAACCCATGCTCATATCCTGCACCATTGAGCCATTGTTCATAATCCTGGTAACCCACCGCCACATCATTGGTTGCATATTTACGTGTATCGCTGGTAATGCGGCCATATTTATCATATTTCGCTTCGCCGGAAACCACCTTTACGCCAGGACCAACATAATTGATAAGTCCCAGCACTACCTGGTCGTACCGCCATTTTGTATCTGTTTCCGGATTGGCTCCGGTGTCGAACATTTTATTCCAGATGTAATCATACATGATGCCTCCAATGCGGCCATCAATGCTAACCCCAATGATAAAATCTTTAATAGTAAAATTGTTGATGAAGCCAAAAGAAAATTTGGGATCCGTATATCCCAGGTTGCCGTAATAATCGCTCAATACAGGAAAACCACCGTCATTGATTAACTGGCCTTTCGGGTCTCTCAGCAAGGGTTCTGAAATGTAAGCATCAAGCCTGGCGCCTTTTTTTGTCCATAAATTATCAGCAGAATACACAGGGTCCAGGTTTATATAATACCGGTGCTGAAATGAATAGTTTATCATTGAGCGCCATTCAAAATCTTTATTTTTAATAACAGATCCATCTACCGTTACTTCAAGGCCTCTTCTTGCATACGTTTCTTTCGTATTGATTAAAGTAGAGGAAAATCCGGAGGCAGAGGAAATAGTAGCTGATGTTTGCTGATCATAATAATATTTATTGAAATAAGCCACATCAAAATGAAGGCGGCCAGAGGCCAGATAGGCTTCCGTACCCACTTCCCAGGTTCTTGTAGAAGAAGGCAACAAATCTTTTCCCAGCAAATTGCCAGGATAGGTTGAGCTTGGAAGACCCCATGATGTACCTCCTGAGAAGGTGCGGTTATTGTCGTAAATGCCTGCCGGTAGTTTGTCCTGCGTCCATGATCCGCGCAGCTTCCACATGTCTACGTAAGCAGGCATCGGAATAAACTTTGATACAATCACGCTTGACGAAATGGATGGATAAAAATAAGAACGTTGTGATGCAGATTGAGTGGAGCTCCAGTCATTCCTGCCCGTAAGGTCAAGAAAAACGGTAGTGTTCCATCCCAATGAGGCTTTTCCATACAGGCTGTTTACCTGCTCGCTCCAGGTGCCATAGTTGGTTCTCAATGCATCTACACCGGCAGTAGTCGATGGCACGGCATTTGCCAGCGAATACCATCCTGGCACGGCAAGGCCGTTACGTGTTTGCGAACCAAATTCGCGATCGGTAAAATAGGAAATGCTGCTTCCACCTAACACATTTACATCAAATTGATTGATTTTTTTGTCATACGTTAATATCAAATCATTATTGGTGCTAAAGCCCCAAAGCTGGTTCATACCAAACATTCCTTTGCCACTATAGTTCCAGCCAAAAGTATTACCGCTTGATCCACCCCTGGTTGAATTAATACCGGCAGGGCTTTGTACTGTTTCTTCATTTTTATAAAAATCATAGCCGGTGCGGAACATCAGGCTCAGGTCTTTTGTAAACTGGTAATTGGCGGTAAGGCTCGCGTTTAATTTATTACGTACCACGCCATCTAATTTTTCATACGCTATCAGGTAGGGATTGTCGTACCACGCGGTATACAACCAGTTTTGTTTTTCATTCGGAGTTACCCAATAATCGCGATACTGGCGAATATCATAGTCAGGTCCTGTCCACATCAGGATTTGATAAAGATACCCTTGTGCACCATAGCCCCGCCCCCATATTTGAGGCGATTTTTGCCATGTATATCCCATATGGCTTTCAATATTAAATTTATCTCCCACTTTTAAGGCGCCACTCATCGTGTAATTGATGATATTTAAATGCTCATTAGGAAACTGACCTTTGTTGTAGATATGATTAATACCCGCCCGGAAATAGCCATTTTCGCCGCTTTGCATTACACTGATATTATTATTGGTGATCAGGCCGGTTTCCAAAAAGTTTTTCAGGTTATTTTTTCCGCTGGATACCAATGGCCTCATTTCCGTTTGTTTTGAAACAGGATTCCATTGTATAGCGCTGTCACCAATATCCAGTTTTGGCCCCCACACATAGTCTGTGGAAATCTGCCCGTCGATACCATGGCCATAAGAAGTTTGTACTTTCGGAATCGCAAGATATCCTAATGCCACCATCGTATTACTGTTCAAATCGATAGACAAACCCTTTCCTTTTCCTTTCTTTGTCGTAATCATGATGGCGCCGCTTGCACCTTTCGCTCCGTATAAAGCCGCTGCAGTTGGCCCTTTCAGCACGCTGATATCTGCAATATTATCGGTAGGTATATCTCTCAAGGTAAGGTTTGAATAAGGCACGCCATCAATAACCAGCATCGGCGATTCACCCCTGAGTTCGATAGTGGGCGTGGCATCAAATTCAGTAGAATTTTTGATAACCAGGCCAGATACTTTTCCTGAAAGCGATGTTCCGACATCAACGCCCTTTACCGTTTGGATTTCGTTACCTCCCACTTTTTGAACCGCGTAACCTAATGCCTTGGAGGCGCGTGTAATACCAAGGGCCGTTACTACTACTTCATTAAGACCCGTGGTAGAAACTTCGAGCGTTACATTAATTACGCTTCTGCCCTGTACGGGTATTTCCAGATTATTGTAGCCAATTGATGAAATCACCAGCGTCGCCCTTTCAGGTACATTGATGGAATAATTTCCGTTACCATCAGTGGTTGTGCCGGCATTACTTCCTTTTATCTGGATGCTTGCGCCTGCTATCGGAAGCCCTGTAGCTTTATCGGTCACCTTTCCTGTGGCCACCACGTCCTGCACTTCCTCATCTTTTTGCACCAGGACAATAAGATTATTTCCAAGTGTTTTATAAGAAAGTGAAGTGCCGGATAACAATTGATTCATTACCTGTGAAATATCGGCGTTGGTTACATTTATCGATACTTTGTCGCCATCGGCCATTTTTCGTTCGCTATAGAGGAACCTGAAGTTGGTATGTTTTTCAACAGTGTTTAAAGCTTTGCGCAACTCTACCGATTTCAAATTGAGTGTAATTGCCTGTGAATAGCCTTTTGCCCTTACCTGCATGCAGGAAATCAGGAGGATGATAATTGTGAGTTTCATAATGACCAATGACTTTACAAGCCAATGTTTTTGGTGTGCACCGTTTGGGTGCTTTAAAAATTTCATAACTTTAATTTTGAAAGTTAAATAAGCGTAATCTTCTCCCACAGAAGATCACATGAATTCGTTTTCTGTTTTGACTTTTCGGGGGAATGCTTGCAACATTCCCCGTTTTTTAAGTTTCATTTAATAAGCGCATACGTTAACTGGTTTTAAATATTAATAGATGATTATAGTAGTTCCATTCATTTTGTAATTGAACTTTTCTGTCAGCCTCAACGCGTCTAATGCTTGTGTTATGGATTCATTTTCGAATATTCCTGTGAACCTGTAATTTTTGATTACTTCATTCTTGAATTCAATTGCCACATCATATTTCCGGCCCAACTCTTCAGCGAGCTTGCCAAAGGTCTCATCCTGGAAAATCAATTTATTATTCACCCATGACGTTTCTATGGCGGTGCTGTCTGACCCGGAAACATAATGAAGGTTGCTTATTAATAATTCGGCTGCATGAGTTTCCGGAACCGTTTTAATTGCTGAAGAACTTTTTTCAGCCGCAGAATTGGAAACCACTAATTTTTCTTTTGGCTTTAAGACAATCCGGTCATCGGGCCTGTCATTTAAAGTAACCTCAATCATTCCATGTATCAGCGTGGTTTCTGTTGTAGAATCGCCAGGATAGGATTTTACATTGAACTCCGTGCCCAAAACTTTAATGCTTATTTTATCCGTATGAATGATAAAAGGGATTTTGGCTTTATGCGTTACATCAAAAAATGCTTCTCCTGCAAGTGAAACTTCGCGGGTATTGCCTGAAAAATTTTTAGGAAAGGTAAGCCGGCTATCTGCGTTCATAATTACTTTGGTGCCATCAGAAAGAGTAATGGCGGTTCTCTTTCCCTTAGGAGTTTGCAGGGTTTGCAATGTATCTTTTGCAGTTAGCTGAGCAACCTCCGGAACAAGTTTTTTTTGGTTCAAAAAATATATTGAAACTAAAGCAACCGTAATTACCGCAGCCACTTTGGAGAATTGCAAAAGCCATTTAACAGGCCGCTTTCTTTGTGGTCGCAAATCTAAACCAGGGTATTCTTTTTGAATTTTATCATTCTGCATCCTGTGCAATACTTTTTCCAAAGCACTATGAACATCTGCAGCAACCATATTTTTGTTTTCCCAATGCGCTTTTAAAAGCTCATATTTTTTTTTCAGCAACTCATCCTGATTTAATAACTTTTCCAGAGACCGTATATCTTCTGAAGATGCCGCTCCGCTTAGCTTTCGGGCTGTTAACAATAAGAAGGTATCATTGTCCATTTTCAATTTTCAGGTATTCGTAAATCAAGCCGTACTTAATAAGGACAACATTTTTTGAAAAATTACCTACAGCATTCGAAACTTTTTTTTGAAACAGAAGCTCAATGCAATGGCTAATTGGATGTATTAAAAGAAGGTTGAAAACAATGCAGATTTAATAACAGAAATCGGATTAGTTTTCCTGCGAAGAGATGATTTGGGAGAAACGTAAGGAAAAAGAATTTTATCCAATTTTTTCATAGCTCTTACCAATTGTGTTTCCACCGTTCGTGGCGAAATATCCAGGATTTGTGCAACCTCTTTATACTTTAAGCCTTCTTCTTTTATAAGACTAAAAATAATTCTACACTGATGAGGCAAGGTTTCTATAGCCTGGTCCATTTTAAGAATTAATTCTCTTCGTTCCAATTCCTTCCCGGGGTCATTGATATTTAAGAGCTGGTGGCTTCCTGTTTCTTCAAGGTATACAAACCTGTAATTGGAAAATTGTTTGGTATAATTAAGAGATTTATTTTTTACCATTATAAAAAGATACGTCTGCAGGTTAGATACATGCGACAAATCTTTTCTTTTTTGCCAAATGGTAAACAATGCATCTGAAACTAACTCTTCTGCAATTTCCCTCGCCATTGTATAACGCACGCAGAAATTTAAAAGCCTTTCATAAAACAGCTTAAATAATTCTTCAAAAGACTTTTGATCGTCTTTCTGAGAAATATTTTCAAAAAGCTGGCTGATATGTGTTTTGGGATCTTGCAATTTATATAGCAAAATTAAGAACATTGGCAGGCTGTTCGCTCAAATGACATTTTTTTATTTCAAAATGCTGCACCGGTTGATGAACTTAAATAAAAAAAATTTCGCTTGTTTTTAATAAACACCAATGAATTTCTCACCCGTAGTAAAATAATAAATAAACTGAATTTTTATTTTACAAATTAAAAAATTTAAAAAACTAATTTTTCATCCCTTCTTTTTTTTCGCTCAAACCTTTTGCCAGCCGCAAATTGCTCAATTCATTTAAAATTAAATACAGCCCATTCATGTAGCGTATTCGTCGCAGAAGATGCCTTTATAATTTTGTTCCATCAACAAAAAAATATAAAAACGCAAAAAAAAACAATTATCATGAAAAAGGGAAAATACATTGATATATATGTAATAATGGCATGTATGTCAGGCAAGAAAAAATCATCAAAGCTGCGGCATGTAGAACAAATTCTAAAGCAGGCATGCAAAAATTACGAAGAGCCTTTGCAAAAAACTTTCAGGAAAGATTTGGCATTAGCGCTCGAAACATCTGATCAGGATTCAAATTGATTCACAATAAAAAATAAGAAAAAATGAAACAGATAATTTTAGGCACACTGTTACTTTTTTGCGGAGTCACTTCTCAACTAAAAGCGCAAAGCATCCCCGTAAAACAAGCACAGCAATTTATGCAGGTGACTACCGTAGAATCCGTGCTTTCGGGCGGATTGGGACGTTCAAAAATGATCGTTACAAATCCTGATGGAAGTCAAAAAGAATCAGGAATGGAAAACCTTTTCAGCATGGTGGGCATTAATTTTAAAAATATCGGGGAGAACGAAAATAAATTAATTAATACCCTGAAATTTTATACAGAAAATGGCTGGAAAATAGATCACGTCACTTCGCTAACGCTTAGCCAGACTGAAAGCGGCAATGGCGGAATTTTTATGACGCGTTACCTGTTGTCAAAACAGGAAGAATTAAAAAATTAAAAGGGAAACATACCAGGTTTTGGATTTTGGAGTATAGCACAGCCTTCATTTTTATGGAGGCTGTTTTATTGTAGCTACGGTATTAAGATCAAAATAAAAAATGTCGTTATTTGTTTGTTGGCTGTCATTGCATTCCGGAAGCGCCTGCTTATTTGCCCATCCATCTTTTAAAATCAGTTACTTTTTCCCTGCTTACCAAAGCTTCTTTATCTACCGCAGGCTTCAATTGCAGGATGAGGCGGTTACCAAAATAATCATCAATTTTTTCGATACTATTAATAGAAACATAGAAAGAGCGGCTTATCCTGAAATATACATCAGGATCAAGCATTTCCTCCAGCTCATCAATGGTATAATCTACCACAAACTTTTTATTGTCAGCAGTTTTAAAAAAGTTTAATCTTCCATCGCTAAAAAAATACCTTATATCGGCTACCTCAATGCTGACAAGCTTTTGCCCATTCTTAACCAGGAAGCGCTTGCGATATTCCTTGGGTTGCAATTTTTGCTGAAGTTGTTTTAAGATGCTATCCATGTTCAACGCATTTGCATCGCCTTCGTGTTTTTTTGCATAGCCTTTAAATTTTTGAATCGCCTTTTCGAGATCTTCATTTTGCACGGGCTTTAATAAATAATCAATGCTGTTTACTTTAAAAGCTTTCAGTGCATACTCGTCGTAGCTGGTAGTAAATACAACGGGGCAGTTAACACGCACCAGATTAAATATTTCAAAACTCTGGCCGTCGGCAAGCTCAATGTCCATCAGTATCAGGTCGGGTTGTTCATTTTGCTGAAGCCACTCCACTGTATTTTTTATGCTATCGGTGCATCCCACTATTTCTGCATCAGGCTCTACACTTTTAAGTGTTTTTTGCAATTTCTTTACTGCAAGGTCTTCGTCTTCTACAATTAAAATTTTCATATAAATAAATTTAAGTTACAATGCATTTTTGGCTTTCCAAATCATGGGCAGCACTACCATAAAATTCTTTTCACCATGTACGACCTGGAATCCTTCCTGGTTCATCAGCTTGTATTTCGATTCGATATTATGAAGGCCAATACTGGTGGAATGTTCTTTATGGGCTTTTTCGTTCAAATTATTATTCACCACTAATTGCTTTCCTTCCGTTGTAAAAATTTCTATTGACAAAGGCATCTGGCGGCTTACCACATTATGCTTAATGGCATTTTCAACAAGTAGCTGAACGCTCAGAGAAGGAATGATATAAGGATGATATTTTTTATCAATTTGCATATTGAGCCTGATACCATCTCCATGCCTCGTATTCATCAGTTGAAAATAATTCTGTATAAATTTCATTTCGCTTTCCACAGTGCTCATTCCATCTTCATTATTTCGTAATAAATAACGATATACTTTGCTGAGCTCATCCAAAAACTTTTCTGCCAGTTCTTTATTTTCTGAGATAAGGGAAGAAAGTGTATTGAAGCAATTAAACAAAAAATGAGGATTTACTTTCCCTTTTAAATTGTCAAATTCCTGGCGGAGATTCATCTGCTCCAGCATTTCTTTTTCATACAATGAGTCTTTGAATTTCTCAATACTATAGATTGCTTCAAAAAAAGTTTCAAGAATTAGATTAGTGGAAAACCCAACTATAAGCATGCTTGTAGCATCGCCTGGCACACGATAATAACCGCCAATATGAAAACGGTCGAATACGAAAAGGACAAGAAGTGCCGAAGGCGACAAGATAAAAATGTTGACCAAAATTTTATAAAAAACGCGATGGCGGGTTTGCTCTATGTGAGGATAGCGTTCGAATAAAAATTTATCATACTGGTAGCGAACCCACCACATCAGGCACCCTATCAAATAAATCGTGAAAAATCCATAAATCCACAATTTCCATTCATAAAACAAGCGCTGGCCATACATGATGTAACAGAGAATGATGGTTATAGCCGGCATTGTGAGTAAAAAACTCCATAAATAAACCTTGTTCAATTTATCTTTCTTCATTGTAGTTCATTTATGTCTTTGATCAATGGAAGCCTGATGGTCTTTATTTGGTCTTGTGCTGAAATTTTTATTTCACCTGCTTTCAGCAATTTGTATTTGTCTGATAAGTTATGCAGCCCTTCGTCGATATATAATGATTGCACAATTTTTTTTTTGTGTACGGAATGCGTTATAATGATTTCACCGTTTGCCGCTGAAATCCTTATCACAAGCGGATCTTCTTTGCTGATGGCATTGGAATAGATTATGTTTTCCAAAACCACCTGCAGAGTTAACGGCGGTAAATAATAATTTTTATATTCTTCAGGAAAGCTGATAAGAATGTCTACAGCCTTATTAAATCTTTCTTTGGTTAGATACAAATAAGAGGACGCAAATTTTATTTCTTCCTCTGCCTGCACAAGCAGATCATCATCATTGCGCAAAAGATACCTGTGCACTTTGGTCATTTCATTTAAAAAAGATTCTGCCTTCTCTTCATCTTCACGGATTAAGCCAGACAATGTATTGAAACAGTTAAACAGAAAATGCGGATTGATTTGCCCTTTCAGACCCAGCAGTTTACTGCGCTGGTAAATACTTTTTAATCTTGCCGTTTCAGTAAGGGAAGCTTTCCATGCTTCAAAATTTGCCATTCCTTCATTTAAAAAAGTGATGGCTGTGCTCATCACACATCCATACAACACGCCCCACCACTCCATGTTATCGCCTGCTTCACAATCCAATAATTTTAGCTGCTGGTAAAATACCGCCATTCCTTTAATGGCTGCAATATTCATCACATAAAATATCGGCAGCATCCACCTGATACGCCTGAATAAGTCTGATGCGGATGGAAATTGTTTTCTGATAGAAAGAGCCACCATTCCGAAAAGGAAATACATGGCAGCCAGGTAGATGCCGCTGTACAAAAAGGAAAGAAGGAATTGGGAAAAGGATTTTAGTATGCATGAGCCAAATAAAATCACATTCATTCCCAACACATAGGGGATCATTACCCAAATGAAAATGAATGGTTCGTTTTTACTATATCGTCGCATAGCCATATTCCTAAATTATCTAAAAGAATAAAAAAGAAAACATGATAGTGATTCAGCTGTTATTATTTTTTTTGAATTGGTTGTTTTGTACCATGGGTTGTAAAACTGTTTTAATATTTTTTATTATCGCACCGCTTCTTTTTTATGCTTGTTTTTTGTGATGAATTACCGTAAGAATAGCCGTACCCGAAGCATCAGATTGTATTTCTGCTACCGCGTTTATATCACTTGCCCTAGTCTTTATTTCTTCGACGCTTTTCAACACCTTTTGATCAAATTCTGACAATAAAGTTCCTTCTGCAAAAAGCTTCAACGAAAGGCCGCCCTTTTCCTTATCCAAATCAACCTTGATGTGTTTGGAGTGGCTATCGCGGCTCAGAAGTAAAACCGCTCTTTTGTAGATCATCATAAATTCGAGCCTTTCTTTCATTGAAAACCGCAGGTGCTGCACGTTTTTATCAATGTCAATGTCTATCCGGGTTTCATACTCACTGTTAAGTGTATCCGCAATTTCATAAATCCTGTCAATAATTTTATTCATTGAATCATTTGCGGGATCGATGCTCCACATTACATCATCCATGGCGATAACGGAGCGGCGGCTTTTCTGCTTTATCTCGCGGATATAATCTTTTGCCTGCTCCTGGTTTGAATCTGCTTTTATTGCAGCTATTTCGCTCAATGCGCTGATATTTTTAAGGGTTGTCCTCACCTCGTTGTGCAAATCCTTTCCAATTGTGCTGCGCATATACAATATATTTTTCCAGTGATTTTTTCTCTCTTTGTATAAACGCCAGATTATAAATCCTCCAAGAAGTAAAAGGGTAGTATAGAATTCCCAGGTTTTCCAGATGGGCGCCTCTATGTGAATCGGCATCGACACAATGTTGCTTATGTTCCCTTTACTGTCAGGTGCACCTACTTTAAAAACGTAATTACCGGGCGGCAAATAAGAATAGACGGCTTCATTAGATGAGCTGCTCTTGACCCACTTTTTATCAATCCCTTCCATCATGTAGGCTGTGTTGTATTTCCACATAAATGAAAGCGTGGAAAATTGAAAAACAAATGAATTTTCGAAGTACTTTACCTCCATTCTTTTCAAATGCAGGATTGAATCAACCAGGAGATTTTTATTAAAAAGTTTCACTGCCGTTATTTCCACATGCGGCGGAGCAAATTCAGGACTATACAACTTTAAAGGGTCAAAACTCAGTATGTCACGGCTTGTTCCAAAAATGATAGTGCCATTGCGGAGCAGGCAGGAAGCGGCATTCGCAAATTTGCTGTTGATTAAACCATCCTCGGGGCCAAAAGTTGAGCTTACTGTAGTTTTAAAATTTCGCACATAAATACCATTCTCAGTACTCATCCAGGGATTACCATCTTTTGAAATAACTACATTGGAAATGTAATCTGAAGGCATGCCTGTATTTGAGCTTAGATACCGGAACATTCCCGTATTCGTATTTAAAATGCTCACCTGTTCGCCTGCTATAATAAAAGTGCTGTCATCATATTGTTTAATATCGTTGAGATCCGGTGAAGGCAAATGCCTGCCATCAGCTTTTAAAGGCACATATTCATGCATCATAGAATCATTGTCAGCATTCAACTGAATCACTTTCTCTGTTATAACCCAGATGTCGCCTTTGTTGTCACCGTACAAACGCTTTACGAGTTTGTTCATCTTTCTGGCCAAATAAAAAGAGTCTGATTTCGATATCCATTTTATAACATCGCCACCCTGAGTGCCAAACCAAAGATTTCCGTTCCTGTCTTCTGCGATTTGCCTGATGGTTTTTTTTCTAAATACCGGCAGTTGGATTTTTTCTGTGGAATTTGATTTTGCATGATAAATGTAGAGCCATCCATCCTGGTGCCCGCGCCAGACATCTCCATTCCTGCGTTGTAATATCGACCAAACCATCTCCTCGCCTTTTTCTATTCCCTGGCGTACGATTGGTGAGTTCACCGGCTCAAAATTTTTATCATATTCCACCAGGCCGGCGCCCCAGGTAGAAACCAGGATATTGCCGTTGTGCAATTCTTTAATATCGGTGACATCTGCCTTAAAATTTTTACGGGAATTGAAGCGCCTGATTGGCGTTGAGCGAAAGAGATTGGCCTGTGGATTGAACCAATACAAACCATTGTCAGTAGTAATCCATGTGTTATTCTCCCTGTCGTGCCTAAACGTGTATGAGTCTTCGAAATTGATATTGTATTCTTCAAAAGAATTCAGGGGCACCACTTCAAAATTATTCTTGTCATTCACATGCACCAGCATGCCCAATCCATTTAACCAGACATCGCCATCACTTCCCGGCAGAATGTTGTGTATTTCATAATAGGTGCCGATTGCTTTTTGCAATTCATCACTCCGATCAATTACTTTCTTATTTTTAAAATCATAAAATATGAGATGTACATTTTTATTATCCTGGAAAGTGGTCATCCAAAAATTTCCGCGACGGTCTAACAAAGGATGGCCCGTTTCTGAAAAATTTTGAAGTGCATTGATAATGGCATCTTTATCAGGATTGTGACCGCGATAATTGAAGTTACCAGTTTCAGGATTGTATTTTACCAATCCCTGGTTTGTGCCGTACCAATAATGATGATGCAGGCTGTCAATTGAAAAAAAAGATATTCTCCGGTCGCCGGGCAGGTCGAACCTTTTATCTTCATCTGAAAAAATATTTTTCTTTTGATCGAACGTGACAATGCCCCACGCATCGTCATTGTAATGATGAAGCACTAAAATGATTTCCTGGTTTTCATCCGTATAAAAATCGCCTTCTGCCCTGTTCAACATTTTGTTTTTGAATACAATTTTTACCGGGTGAAAACGGAACCGGTTTATATCAAAATAGCCCAGCTTAAAATCAGCCGTGATTATCCAAAGCTTATCATGCTTGTCTATACAAAGCCGCATAATACTGTTGTGCGGAATGGAGGTTGAATCGCCTTCCTGGTGCCGGAACGACAAAAAACGCACGCCGTCAAACCGTTGCAATCCATTTTTGGTGGCAATCCAGATATAACCTTTGGAATCCTGCGCTGTGGCGTGTGCTTTTTCTGATGATAATCCGTCTTTGATGCCAAGATGATTGAAAATATATTTTGATTGGCTTTCGGCCTCACAGCTCCAAAAAAACTGGAAAAAAATTAATATAAACAGTGTGCGTGGCAATGCGGAATTATTTATTTCAAATATAATCTGCGCCGCCATAATATCAGTAAAATGGAAATATTTTTAAGCAAAAAACCTGGATGAATTGAGGATTTTGATGTATGAATTGAAAGTAAAATTTCGCAAATGTTTATGCGCTGAAACAAGATTCCAGGCAAACGTCATTTCACATAAACCAATTAAAATTATTGGATACTATCTGTTCGACACAGTTTTTATTTTTCCCCCGACGGATTTTCCCGGAACCATATAATCAAATCCTAACAAGTTTGCAATGGTAGCTGCATATTGAGTTTGAAAAATTTGTTCACTGCTTTTCATTTCTCCCGAAGGTTTGATATCCGGGCCCATTACCATAAACCAGGTTTCATTGCTGTGTGGTGTGCCACTGCCATGGTCGGTCCATTGAGCGCCCACGCCTCTTCCATGATCGGGAACAATAAAAAATGTGGTATTATTTTTATAGAAAACATCCTTTTGCATCGTTTCCCAAAGTTTTCCAATCATGGCATCAAGGTTATGAATATCATCGAGGTAGCTTTCATATTTACCTGAGTGAGCATATTCATCCGTATCGCCAAAATCAAGGTAAGCAACTTTCGGATGATGGGCCATAATATAAGATTTTGCCAGGGCATAAACATTCGCATCCAGCCGCTCATCATCGCCCCAGATTTGGGGAATAAAATGCTGCATTTCGTTCGCAAGAATTTCTGCTTCAGTCAGATTATTTCCGGTAATGTTTTCCCACGGAACATTGATGAGCATTGGACTTTTGTCTTTATGCAGGCATCTTCCTGTGGCGCGCCAACAAGCAAACGTAACCACTTTACCCTTATATTCTTTTTGATTATCAATAAACTCAAGCACATTCGTATTTGGGTTGCTTCCATACTCGTTTGAATTGATTGCTGTGTCCACAAAACCACTCAAAATTTCTGCACGGCCCGGATAAGAAAACCAATAGGGATTGGCCACATTCACAAAGTTGCCCAGGTCGCGATTTCCATACAACTGCCCGTGCTTTGCCATTTTGCTCCATGTAAAAGGCATTAATTTTTTTCTTCTTTCTTCCAAATTTTCCGACCAATATTTTTTGAAACGTTGTAAAGAATCGCCGGTGTTGTATTTTTTATCATTTAGTAAATCGAAATCAGCTCCTTTAAAAAGTTCCTGCCAGCGGTAGCCGTCAATTAATATTACTACTGCGTTTTTGGGTTTATGTTCTCTTTGCGCATAAGAAGGTAATATCAAAAACAGTAAAGCAATAAATAAGGGGATTTTTAATTTCATGATTTTTTTGTTTTCGTAAATTGATAGCATAAATCAATCGCTGTTTTGAAGATATAATAGTGAGCACAATATTACTCCGATGAAAATTCAAATAACTATATTTTATTCAATTAAAAACCAGTTGTAACCATTTGCAGGTATGGATAACCGTAACACGATATTTTTATTTTCATCAAGTGGATATTTTGTTTTGTTACCCTCTTTTTCGCTCACGGTTGCCACGCGGGATATTCCTGTATAATATAAAGGAACTTTAATCTCCCTGGTAATCGGCGTATCTAACGGATTATAGACCATTAGCAATCCTTTTTCTTTCAAACGCGGGTTCACATGAAGCATCGCGTCATAATCGCGGCCGTCGGCCCGGCGCAGGTGAATGATATCCGAATTCAAAATATCGCGGTACTTTTTATACCAGCTAACCTGCTTTTTCACAAGCGCTTCAGTGGAAGGCGCGTCAAATAATCTCGGGCCCCGATAACAAGCCTGGGCGCCGCTTCCAAAATTTTGAACCAAATGAGCTTCGTAATCTTTCAAATGTTCAGACAATGGTTCAATCGTGGCAGCAGCGCCACCGCCATGATATCGCGTAAGCGGCACAAAGGTCCATCCCATAGAGGGCGTTTTATTCCATGTACCGTCATAAATATTTTGCCGCTCAATTATCACCTGGCGATCGCGCGGCAACGACCAGTCCGTTTCGCGATAGCCCATGCCCACTTTATTAGTTCCGTTCAAAAAATACCAATCAGGCGCATTGATATAAATGTCATTTTTTCTAAGTTCACGATAGAATGAAATACTTTGCCACCATTGTTTCCACTGAGAATCATCTTTTCCGTCATGGCCGGGATGCGAAGTGGAAGCGCAAATATCTCCCGGATAAGGGCCGTCATGTTCCAGCAAATCGAATCCTGTTTTTTCAATAAATCTTTTTATTTTTTTGAGATACGCAATGCCCCACTCGCTTCCAAGGCACGGCGCATTTCCGAAAATTGCGCCACCGGGCTTCCCGGTTTCAGGATTAATCACATCATTTTGTGCATCAATGGTTCTGCTGGAAAACAAAGAGTATCCTCCCATTTCAATTCCTTTGCTGTGCGCATAATCCACCAACGATTTAATTTTATGAATGTTAGCGTAGCTGGTATCTTCCATATTTAAGCCACTCCCGAAACTCAGGATTATCATTTCAAAACCCGTGGCTGCGCATTGGTCTACCGCATTTTTTACGACTACCGGATCGGTAGAAGTAAGGTGAAGGAAGATCGGATTTTCAGTTGCCCATGGAGCAATGATGCGATACATTTTCCTTTCTGCCAGCCCGCAACGCTCCTTATCATAGCTATCATACATCATTTCATATGTATGGAAGGGCTCAAATGTTTGATGCGGCTGCAGGCGATAAGAAGGGCCGATAGGCGGTTTACTCTCCAGGAGGCAGGGTGTTTTCAAATTGTAATTTACCTGCGAGGTATACAAAGTATCCGGCAGCCAATAAGTGGTGTGGTCAGCATATTTGGAAGTCATATCGCCAAAAGAATAGTCGCTTTGCACATTAATATGCGGTGTGGCCAGGCGCCCATCACCGCCTACTACCGACTCTTCTTCCACTACGGAAAGAATTTCATTTTTGAATGAATTGATTCTGATTTCTTTATCAGAATTGTTTACAATGGTTATCCATTTGCTCATCAAAGGAATATTATCATACATTTCGTAATGCACTGCTACCTGAATATTTTCCGCACTTTTTTGGGATGATGAAAAATAGAAAATAATTTCTATTCCTTTTGGTGGCCACTGTTTGTTCAGTGCCCAGCGCCGCGGCGTCCACGAAAACCGCTTTTGAATATTTCTTACTTCAAAATTCTTTAATTGAAAGGCTGCAGGATCAGCAGTAAATTTTTCAAGCCAGTCATATTTCATGTAGGCATATTCAAACTGCCCTTTTAGGCCGCCGATATTATAATCAATTCCATCTACTTCGATTTGCCCTTCTGGTTGAATAGTCCTAATCATTTCTTTTGGCGTCATCAGGTTGCGAAAGCTGAAGCAGGCAAAATAAGGCTGCATGCGAAATTCACGGCTTATCAATCCATTGGTTATAACTAAATCTTTACCGTTTCCACTTTTGTAAACAGCGGCCGCATATCCAACTTTTTCTAACAACCAGTCACTTTCGTGTAGGGCTGCTTTCTGAGAAGCATACACAGGAAGCTCGTTAAACTTTTGCAATAAAATATTTTGGGAGATGCCTGTTTGTAGGAAGAGGAAAACAAGAAAAATACACAATACGTTTTTTTTCATTGATCTGAATTTATTAAGAATAAATGTAGCAATTTGTTTTCGCTTTGGTTATCCTGTGCGGAAGAAATCTATGGCAATATAGCAGAGCCAACCGTCTGACAGCAGGCAGATAAATAAGCGGAATTTTTATTTTACTAATTTGATCTGACGTACCGTTAGTGGAGTTCTACCACTGGGTTGTATATCCCTACCGGTTACATCATTGTTTAAGGTAAGCATTACATGATGTTTTTATGTAATTGTTTAATACTGTAATTTCATTTTACATTTTAGTGAAAACTGTTTCAGGTTTTTTTTATTAAAAAGAAAACCTTAAATAGTTCCCGGTGCAAAAGAAGTTCCCTGATTAAGATTTGATAATCCATTGGCCCAAAGTAATAACATGCGTCAACGCCTGATATACCGGTTACCCAAAATCTCATTTTTAAATTTATGAGAATTCACAATTACATAATGAATAATGATCTCGTAAATACGATTTATTCCGAAAAGAGAAATTTTATTACACTTTCAAACCCTGCGGATGTAAGTACCAATTGTATTGAGTTTATCCGTTTTGAAGAAAAGAAAGAAAAATATATATGGGCACATTCTGATGAAATAATTTTTGGAATCAGCGCTGACCATTATGTAAAAACGCTTATTAATTGTGGAGAAAAAATGAAATGGATGACAAGGCACAGCACGCTCAAAGAATTGATGAATCTGTTGCCTAAGCAAAATTTTGTCCGCCTCAATAAATTTTATGTGCTCAACCTCAATTATTTTTCGCATATCAATGAAAGTCATAAGATTCTATACTTAATCAATGGATTTTCAATAGCCACCCCTCACCGGATATCCCCGTTTTTAAGCCATTTACTAAAAAGCAGCTATACGTGAAATGAAATCACGTAAAAGTGTTGCCAACAGAAAGCCGGTAATAATATTTTTGGGAGTAACCCTAAATCTTAACCCCCAAAAAATATCATTATGGCAAAAGAAATTTCAACAACAAAAATAACAGCCACAAAAGATTTGCCGGTAACACCACCAAAAGACCTGGAATATTTGGATCTGCGGTCAAATTTCAAAGCACTGCAGCTTTCTAACGCCAACTATTTTGGGAATCTCAAAGAAAGCAAAGAAAAGCTCGTGGTACAGATTGCCGGAAATGTTTTTTATGAAGAATTAAAATGTGTAAGCTATAATCCTGATTTACAATTATTGAATGCTGCCATCACCATAAAGCAAAGTGGTGGCTATGGTGGTGGCCCATGCACGAACGGCAGCGCCGAGTATGTGCGTTTTTACGTTGATTACCTGCGGAACGGAACCTGGGTTGATGAGGGAGTTGTCGCAACGAACGTTCATGATCTTCCGGCAGATATTTATTGCTATAACGTCCGGCTAAAGATTACACCAAAAAAATCTTCGTGCTGCGATGATGCCGCCATACTTCCAAGAGTGCGCGCCATCCTTTCGTGGAACAGTTTGCCACCTGCTAATTTGCCAAACTGGATACCCGTGTGGGGAAATGTAATGGAAACAAATATCCAGATAGCCCCTAGCCATAGCATCTGGTGTTATATTAAAAAAGGAGTGAAGCTGGACGATACAATACAAAATCAGTTGTTGGCAAATATCGAAAAGTTACAACCCCTTATTCCGCCTATTCCTCCACAGCCCGATCCGGGGCCATTGACGCTCCAATATTTGCAACAGGCATATAAAGGCCAGGTAGAGGACAGCCGGATTGTAATGAAGCAAATTGATGAAATTTCAAAAATTTCTGCCCTTTCGCCTATTGAAAGTAACATCAATGTAAAAGGATTTAACTGGGCCGACCTGGTTAACAAAATCAAGCTACTCCAATTTAATACCACCTACGAAGAGGTAAAGTGTGTGGCCTTAAACAGGGAACTAAATACACTGCATGCCAGCGTAGTCCTTAAAAAACCTTTGGGTTATTCGGGCGATTTATGCCACCATGGAAGTAAAGAATATGTTGCGTTTTACATGGATTTCGGAGGCGGGTATATTTATATCGGCACCTCTTCAGTCGCGGTGCATGATATATCGTCTGCTCCAAATGATGGATTATGGTACAACGTCATGCATTCTGTAAATCTTCTTCCGTATCAAAAAGAATGGTGTATTGCGGGCAAAGCTAAAGTGAAAGCCATTCTTTCGTGGAATGTGCCTCCTCCACCCAATAATCCGAATTATATAGCCTCTTACGGAGATTGGGAAGAATGTAACGTAGAAATTAAACCATTACCAAAGAATGTTTACCCCGGCCAGACTACGGTAGTTTTGGAAAAAGTTGGAGGCATGTCAGTAGATGATATCAATGACATTACAGGATTGGCCACCACCTTCTCTGCAGCGTCTTTAGGCGGAGCCAAAAACAGTCCGTTCTATGGAACTATGGAATTAATCGGAAATATTTTCTTTGCCGGTGGCGGAATGAAATATCGGTTCCTGGTTACAAAACCCGGCAGCGTGGAGCAACCTTTAATGGACACACAAACGATAACCACCGATACGCTTGGCTCGTTAAATGATGTTGTTTTGAACCCGGATGCGCAGGGATGGATACCATTTTTACAAACCCCGGTAACCAATATTGTCGCAGATTTGCTGGGACGGTATCATGCAACTGAAGAAGGCAAGCACCAAATCCGGATCCAGGCAAAAGACGCGGCCAATATTATTTACGATGATCCCAATGGAAGTGTGTCATTGTGGGTGGATGCAGAAAGGCCCGATGTTCATATTCATATTGATCCTGCAATCGGCGGGGATTGCGCAGACTTTACTACAGGGACTGATATAACCGGAACTTATAGTATGATCGATGACCACGCAGGATCATTCACGATAAGCGTAACACCCGCTAAGGGGGCCACAGTAGATGTAGACGGCACCGGCACAAGCAGTCTAAGCTACATTGGCGGAACATTACCGAATGGCGGCAAATCCGGAACTTTTGTTATTCATACTGCAGGCGTACCAAGGTGTGGTTATAATGTGAGAATAGACGCGTGGGACAGAACCATTTTAAACTCCCACACCATCGGCTTCTACAACAATGATGTGCAGGGCTTTTGCCTTCGCGATGCGGCAAAATAAATGAAGGATAAATAAATAATCGCAAACACAGGACAACTAATACGAACTTACCAGCCAAGGTGAGTTCGTATTTTTTAAACTAATCCCTGTAATAAATAGGTTGATTATACGGCTTATAATAAACGACAGCAGATAAACAAATAGTTTGATTTTTTATTTCCAAAACAAGAAGTAAAACGCTAATCAAAAAGGCCATGGCTCAAAAGCTGTAAAGTTTTTTCTTTATGCTCATGGGCCACAAGAATCGAAATATTATGCTGGCTGCCACCAAAGCTCACCATGCGCACAGGAATTTCAGTAAGGCTGTCAAATACTTTTGCCAACAGGTTTTCAGTTTTGGCAACATGATAGCCAACTATCGAAACGATAGTTTGCGCTTTGTCTATCTCAATGCTGCCAAACATCTCCAACTCCCTGATTATATCATTGAGATAAGTATCATTGTCAATCGTAAGCGAAACGGCCACTTCAGAAGTAGTAACCATGTCAATGGAAGTCTGGTATTTTTCAAATACTTCAAATACTTTTCTTAAAAAACCATAAGCCAGCAGCATACGGCTGCTTTTAATTTTAATCGCCGTAATAAAATCTTTTGCCGCTATGGCCTTTACGCCTTCAGAATCAGAATCCCTTTCTATCAAAGTGCCCGGGGCATCAGGCTCCATTGTGTTTAAAAGCCTGACCGGAAAATTAAAATATTGGGCAGGCCAAATGCTGGCGGGGTGGAGAATTTTTGCACCGAAATAAGCCAGTTCTGCCGCCTCTTCAAAACATAAATGTTTCACCGGTTTTGTATCTTTTACCACACGTGGATCATTATTATGCATACCGCTGATATCTGTCCATATTTCGCATACAGAAGCGTCTACAGCCGCGGCTATCAAAGAAGCGCTGTAATCGCTGCCTCCTCTTTTGAGGTTATCAATTTCGCCCTTAGCATTCCGGCAAATATATCCCTGTGTCACAAAAAGCTGAGTGCCTTTATGAATATCAAGAAGTTTGGAAAGCTTTTCTCTAATAGAGGCTACCTGCGGTTCATTATTTTGGTCAATGCTCATAAACTCCAGCGCCGGAAGCCACACGTGCGCTATCTCCTGTTCATTTAAATAAATGCTGAAAAGTTTGGTACTGAGCAATTCGCCCTGCGCAAGAATGTCTTTATTTAAAGCTTCGCTGTAGGAAATTTTTAAAATGATATTCAAAAATTCAAAATGCTCCGCAAGAGTTTCTTTGGCTTTCTTAAAATAAGTTTCGTCTTTTAAAAGCTCCACAATGAAATTCTGGTAATGACTTTCCAATGCATCAATGCGCTTCTTTGCCTCTTCCCTGTCGCCTTTTGATAAGGCATCACTTATTTCAGTAAGCGCATTGGTAGTGCCGCTGAGCGCGCTTAGCACAATAATTTTTGTTTCATCATCTTTAGTAATCAGTTTCCTGATCTCAGCCATTCTTTCCGGCTTCCCTACGCTCGTGCCGCCAAACTTCATTATTTTCATGAATTCAATTTTTTATTTAAATTAAAGCGCGCGCAAAATTATTTTATATGAAAAAACTTTCCAAAAAGAAAGTTTACACTTTTTTTATCCTGAGATGGTTTTTAATTTTTAATTATAGCATATAGATTTTAGTTTTGCCCGTTAGCAAATCAACCAAAAAAGTTAATAACGAATTAGTAATGGGAAGAATATTTGAAGTAAGAAAGGCTACCATGTTTGCCCGATGGGATAAGATGGCCAAGCAATTTACCCGCATAGGAAAAGAAATTGATATTGCGGTAAAACAAGGCGGCCCTGATCCTGATAATAATGCCGCGCTACGCCGTTGCATCATCAATGCCAAAGCTGTAAACATGCCGAAAGACCGCGTGGAAGCGGCCATCAAGCGTGCTATGGGTAAGGACAAATCCGATTATCATGAAGAAGTATATGAAGGTTATGCGCCACATGGTGTTGCTGTATTGGTAGAAACTGCTACTGACAATCCGACGAGAACTGTGGCCAATGTGCGGATGCATTTTAATAAAGGGAATGGCTCGCTCGGAACGAGCGGAAGTGTTGGATTTTTATTTAATCACTTGGGCGAGTTCAAAATTAAAAATGAAAATATTGATATTGAAGAGCTGGAACTTGAACTGATTGATTATGGCCTGGAAGAAATAGGTGA
Organism: Hanamia caeni; assembly: GCF_003721595.1. Taxonomy (GTDB): domain Bacteria; phylum Bacteroidota; class Bacteroidia; order Chitinophagales; family Chitinophagaceae; genus Ginsengibacter; species Ginsengibacter caeni. The sequence continues at coordinate 123,032 of NZ_RJJR01000005.1, read as the reverse complement.
AGACAGCGAAGGCAATATCATCATCCGCACGCCATTTGTTGAATTTGGCAACATGAACAAGGCTCTTGACGATAGAAAGATAGAAGTAATCACTGCCGAATTAACGCGCATACCCACTACTACGGTTGAATTATCCGAGCAGGATGCTGAAGATGTATTAAAGCTGGTAGACAATCTTGAACAGGACGATGACGTTCAAAAAGTATATCACAACCTGAAATAGCAATCCTGAATCTCTTGAAACAGAAATAAAATTGCGATTATTTGCCCGTTTACTATCAATCTTTAAATCGCAATGGAATATTCAGTTTAATGCTGAAATTTCTTCCCATATTGTAAATGCCGTCATGCCCTGTAAAATTGCCGGGATAAGGTTCAAAATATTTTAAACGGTTTAGCCCGGACTGATAAGCCACATTCAATAAATTATTTCCAAAGAAAGAAATAGTAAACATCGGCTTTCCATATTTATTGAGCACATCCGTTCCAAAACCTGCATTCAATAACTGATAGCCCGCTGTTGGCGTTTCTGTATTGTTTTGAAGAAAGACACGGTTTTGTGCGGCATATACTTCGAATTGAATTTTTACAAAAGCATTTTCAAAAGCATTTCCTACCTTCTTAATGTTTGCCCTCAATTCAGAAATGGAATGCAATGGCGGGATAAATGGTAAATATTTTGCGCTATCTGAAATCTTGGCCTCTCCCTCAACGCCTTTGTTGACGCCATATACAACAGAAAGAGAATTTTCAAAATGCAGCCAATCCCATGGATGCGGATGCACATCAATGCTCAACTCTCCGCCATATAATTGCGCTTTTGCTGCTGCATACTTAAAAGTTTGATTGCCGGCGACAATGATAGAATCCTCTCCTGACGCGGTTTGCAGCTTTTCGTTGTAAATGTAATTCTGAATGGTGTTATTAAAAATATCGGCAGTAATGGAAATATGGGTTGAATTAAACGTAGCCCCCAAATCTTCCTGCAGGCTGAATTCAGGTTTGAAATTAAGGTTGCCGATCTGGTAAATATTCGTTCCCGGGTGAACCCCATTCGCAGAAATTTCAGAAACGTTTGGCGCCCTGTATCCCCTTCCAAGATTGGCTTTGATGCTAAACCGATCATTCAATTTATATGAAAATCCAATGCTTCCGCTCATACCCGAAAATGAATGCTTGTATGCATAAAAGAGATGATCAGCGCCGGCAGTATCATTGCCTTTTACTACCTTATCAAAACCTGTTACAGGATTTGTAATGGAATACAAATCATTATTGCGGTAATTTCTTACATCATAGCGCAGCCCTCCTGATATCTCCAGTTTATCCATTCTTTTCTTTAAGTAGACAAACGGACCGATATCAAATTGACGGTAAGATGGGATAATAAATTCAGTGCCCTTATTGACATTATTATCCTGGTACATGCCATTTGCGCCGGCTGTTATGCTAAAGCCATTTATTTCTTTAAAATAATATTTTGCATCATAAGTGTAGGTATTTAATAAAAGATACAATCCCGGTATTTGAATTTCAGGATGGCTGTATTCGCGACGGGTGCTTTTTTGAAACGCAAGATTCACGGTGAGCCGTCCGCTTCCCAGGTTAAAGCTGTTGGCATTGTAAAAATTATAATGCTGCACATGTTGATGCAGTGCTGAAATTTTATATGAATTCAATTCGGCCTCACTTACAATTGGCCGGTAATCATCTGCCTCAGTAATTTGCTTGGTAAATTTCCGCGTAGCAGAATCGCGGCTGCCATCCGGAATTTCCTGCAAGTCATCAAACATTGAAAATCCAAAATGGCTGTAGCCCCAGCTTTTATTGATGCCAAGGCTGGCTGCTGCGTCCGTTTCTGCAAAGCCTGTATTATACACCCTTCCATCATATTTGTTTTTATAATTGGTAGCTATTTTATGCGTAAAGGTTCCGCCCCAGGTAATGTCATTTGTATTACCCGCGACAGTTAAGGAATTTTCAATCAGGCGGTTGTTGGTTTGGTATTCGTTTAAAAAATTTCCTGAAATTTTTCCGGCAGCAGGAGGTGAAGCAGGAATAAGATTTACGACGCCAGCCAAGGCATCAGAACCGTATATCACGCTGGCGGGGCCTTTCACCACTTCTACCCTGTCTACCGTGTTTTCATCTACTTCTATGCCATGCTCATCGCCCCATTGCTGCCCCTCCAGCCGAACGCCATCGTATAAAGTAAGAATGCGGTTAAAGCCAAGGCCGCGAATAAAAGGTTTTGAAACATTCGGGCCGGTGGTTACTTCACTGATGCCGGGCACAGTGGCAATAGCGTCAATAATATTTGTGTTTAAATTTTGCTGCAGAAATTTTTTATTTATCGAAACAATTGGAACCGGGTTTCGGATGATTGAACTGGCCCTGGAAGAACCCGTGATAACAATTGCATCTTCTTCAACAATTGAAATTTGCATGCTAAAATTTTCAACAACATTATTTGTAAAATCCATATTTTTTACAATCGATTTATAGCCTACATAATTTATTTCAACAAGGTAATTGCCTGCCGGAATATTATTGATTACAAAGTGGCCTGTAGCATCTGCTACATTACCTTTCCTCAAATCGGGAATATGAACAGAAGCACCTGGCAAAGGTGTGCCAGCGGTATCCGTAATAATTCCTGAGAAAGAAAAGCGGGCTGCTTTTTTTTGAGCCGTAGAGGAAAGAGATAAAAAGCTGAATAACGCAATCAGGTTTATAATAGAAAAAATTTTCATCAATAATTTTTGAAAAGTCGCTAATTTAATAAGATGAGCCAATCTATAGAATATAAATCAGCATAAAATGTCCATTTACTGCGCTAACGAGGAAAAGTATTCACTGCGTGTGACAGAAACTAACTCATAGATGGCGGGCCTCTTAAGCCAAAGAAATCATGTTGGGAATATGAAAATTTTTGAACGGGAGAAATAAAATATCCCCTGAAAAAGCGAACGGGGGCTTTGATAACAAAGCCCGGCTGCAATGTGTACGGAGCAATTATCACATTATTTTGGCAATGACAATCAATTCCGGGTGCATTTATTTGAGGATGGTTTGATTCGGTTAAAGTCTTGCTTATAAAATCCGAGTGGTTTGCAAATATTGCGTGCAGGTATTTTGTGGGCGTATTACAAAGCACAAACAAAGCCAGCAAAAGAACGCCTGTAAATTTCCTGGTATAACTAATATGCTTCAACCTGTGTTTATTAATGATTTTGCAAAGGTAGCTTTTTAAGTTTTTTCGCGGAATTCAATACGGAAAGTTTTCACGAAGTATCAACAAAAGCGGAATAACTTTTGTAACAGATATAGTTTAAAATATTTATCTCACAATTAAAACTCTTAGTATGCCTATTGTAAAAGTAATTGAAGTAATAGCTTCTTCAGAAACAAGTTTCGATGATGCCATCCAGAATGCGGTTAAAGAGGTTTCTAAAACAATAAAAAATATTGATTCTGTGTATGTAAAAGATTTTAAAGTTCATGTAAAAGATGAAAAGGTATCATCCTATGGAGTAATTTGTAAAGTCTCTTTTCGTGTAGACGAAAAATAAGTTTTGCCCGGAAAGAAGACTCATTTTTGACAGGGAGCAATTTACGGCTCCCTTATTTTTTAACATACCTTTCCGTGAAGGTTATATATAAACTTATTTATTGTTTAGCCGTAGTTCGTAATTTGCAAGCCTTTAAACCGAAAAAAATATTGCATAAAAAAAATGGTACAAACTTCAGAAGATATCAGGTTATTGAATGAAAAAATAAATCACTCAGCATCGTTGATTGATAAGATACATGATGAGGTTGGAAAAGTAATTGTTGGCCAGAGCCACATGCTCGAAAGATTACTTATCGGGCTTCTCAGCAATGGGCATATTTTACTGGAAGGCGTACCAGGCCTGGCAAAAACACTTTCAATAAAATCGCTTGCCAATACGATAAATGCAAAATTCAGCCGCATTCAGTTTACGCCGGATCTGCTACCGGCTGACGTAATAGGCACCATGATTTATAACCAGCAGAGAAATGAATTTGTGGTGCGCAAAGGCCCCATCTTTGCAAATTTTATTCTGGCGGATGAGATAAACAGGGCACCGGCAAAAGTGCAAAGCGCCTTACTGGAAGCCATGCAGGAACGGCAAATCACCATAGGCAATGATTCTTATTTACTGGAAGAACCATTTTTGGTTTTGGCCACACAAAATCCTATCGAGCAGGAAGGAACCTACCCGCTGCCTGAAGCGCAGGTAGACAGGTTTATGCTAAAAGTTATTATTGATTATCCCTCTAAAACAGAAGAGCAGGCTATTATACGGCAAAATGTGCTTGGCCTTCAACAGCCTCGTATAAATGCAGTTGTATCTTCTTCTGAAGTATTACAGGCACGCCAGCTTGTGCGCGAAGTATATATGGACGAAAAGGTGGAGCAATATATTATCAATATCGTATTTGCTTCACGCTTTCCGGAAAACTATAATCTTTCAAAACTAAAGCCATTGATTTCCTATGGCGGCTCTCCGAGGGCAAGTATTAACCTGGCACTGGCCTCAAAAGCTTATGCCTACCTCAACAAAAGAGGATACGTAATTCCCGAAGACGTGAGAAATATTTGTAAAGATGTGCTGCGCCATCGTATCGGGCTTACCTATGAAGCCGAAGCCGAAAATATAAATATCGAAATGGTGATCAATGAAATTTTGAAAGCCGTGAATGTTCCTTAGGGAGTTTAGGGTTGAGGAGTTGAGCGTTTAGGGGTTTGGAAGTTTAGGAGTTTTAGTAAACAAACAAATAATACGATTTTCTTTTTTATGGAAATAATAAGTCACCTATTAAATGCAACGATTTAACCAATTAACCCAATTAACCAATCAACCATTGCCTTTAACCACCGCCGAAATAATAAAAAGAGTAAAAGAACTGGAGATTGTGAGCAAAAAGCTCACCACGCATCTTTTTACCGGTGAGTATCATTCTGCCTTCAAAGGGAAGGGAATGCGCTTCAGGGAAGTGCGGGAATATTACCATGGCGATGATATAAGATTTATTGACTGGAACGTGAGCGCACGGTACGCACATCCTTTTACCAAGGTGTTTGAAGAAGAACGGGAATTAACGGTCGTTCTGTTGGTCGATATCAGCGCCAGCTCATTATTTGGTACTGTTCATCAGAATAAAAAAGATATGATTACTGAAACGGCAGCGATACTTACTTTCAGCGCTATCAACAACAACGATAAAGTGGGCGTCATATTTTTCAGCGACAAAGTAGAAGAATATATTCCGCCTAAAAAAGGCAAAGACCATGCGCTGTATATTGTAAGGGAGTTACTAACGGCTACCCCTAAACGAAAAGGCACCAACATCCGCGAAGCGCTTAATTTTTTTTCAAGGTCTAACCATCAGAAAAGTATCGCCTTCATTATGAGCGATTTTATTGATGACAATTACGAACATGCGCTTCGTGTGCTCGGAAAAAGGCATGACGTGATTGGCCTGAAAGTTTATGATAAGATGGACAGCCATCTGCCTGATATCGGCATGGCCAAGGTGCAGGATCTTGAAACAGGAAATGTAGCATGGCTTAATACTTCAGATTCGATGATCAGGTATAAATACCATCAGAACTTCATTGAACACAGCACGGCCACCAAAACGATTTTTAAAAGAGCGGGCGCCCAGTTGCTGCATATCCGGACAGATGAAGACTATGTAAAAATTTTACAACAATTTTTTACAAGAAGAAAAAAAACGCATTAAAAGGATTTGGAGAAAGGAGTTTACTATATCAAATTTGTTTTTCTTACCGGCTTATTGTTTTCACTGCAAAGAACATTCGCCCAATCCCCCACCGTAAAAACCACTGTCGACAAAAATGATATTTTAATTGGCCAGAGAATACACTTCAAAGTTGCCACTTCAATGCCAGACAATACCTATCGCTTAGGCTGGTTTTCGGTACCCGATAGCTTTGGAAATTTTGTTCCTGTTATCAAAGAAAAAATTGATTCTTCTTATTCAAACGGCAACTTAAATTTCAGCCAGCAAATAATTATCACAAGCTTTGATAGCGGCCGGCAAATAATCCCCCCGTTACCACTTTCCGTTTCTACGCTGGATGGCGATTCAACATTTACCATTTACACAGATTCGATACCCATCAATGTTGGCTATTCACCGGCTGATAGCGTGCTTCCTTTTCATGACATTAAGAATATCATTGAAGTTCATAAAACTTTTCAATGGTGGATATGGGCATTGATAGCGCTTGGGGTAATTATTTTGGGCCTGCTCATTTTTTATTTTATCAGAAAGGCAAGAAAGAAAAAAAGCGATGAAATTTTTGAATCAAAAATTCCGCCTTTTGAGGAAGCGATGCAGCTATTGGATGAACTCCAAAATGAAAATTTTATTGAAAAGCAGGAATACAAAGAATATCATACAAGGTTGTCAGATATTTTCAAAAGATATTTATCAAGAAAAAATAACATCAACCAGATGTATCTGACAACAGATGAATTGCTGATAGAATTAAATCAGATGAATTTGCCAAAAGATAAGATTGGAAATTTTGCCAGTTGCCTGCGTATGGGAAATGCGGTAAAATTTGCACGGTTTATTCCTGCTGATTTTGAAAACCAGAAATGCTTTTCTGAAATAAAAGAAATGATTGTAAACATCCATAACATGGAAACCAGGGAAAATAAAGATGGTATTTGATTATTTCCAGGATATTATTTTCGGGCAGCCGTGGTGGCTGCTGCTTCTCCTGGTAATTCCTGTGCTTATTTACTGGAAGTATCATAAGGGCAGAAAGCAAGTGGCCGCGCTGGCTATTTCATCTATCCAGGGATTAATGGAATCAAAATCCTGGAAAAATTATTTCCAGCAATTCCCTTTTATTTTGCGAATGTTTGCGCTGGCCTGTATTATTCTTGCACTGGCACGGCCTCAGACAAGGTTTGATGAAACTCAAAGAGAAGGCGAAGGGATTGATATCATTTTAGCCATTGATGTAAGTGGCAGCATGACTGCACAGGATTTTACCCCCAACAGGATGGAGGCTGCAAAGAAGGTAGCAGCAGAATTTGTGGATAACCGCCCTTCAGATAGGATTGGCGTGGTAATTTTTGCAGGAGAAAGCTTTACGCAATGCCCCCTCACCACCGATCATTATGTTTTAAAAACTCAAATCGAAAATATCAGGAACGGCTTGCTGGAAGATGGCACTGCGATTGGGTCGGGGCTGGCCACCAGCGTAGACAGGCTGAGAAACAGCAAATCAAAAAGCAAGGTCGTAATTCTTCTCACCGATGGAATGAACAATGGCGGGCTAATCGATCCATCGACGGCTTTGGAAATAGCGAAAACTTTTCATGTGAAAGTTTATACAATCGGCGTAGGCACTGATGGTTACGCACCTACTCCTGTAAGTACACCGCTCGGCATTGTAATGCAAAATCAAAAGGTATCGATTGATGAAGATCTTTTAAAAAATATCGCAAAGCAAACAGGCGGCCAATATTTTAGAGCCACCGATAACCAAAGCCTTGAAAAAATTTATAGCCAGATCGACCAAATGGAAAAATCGAAAGTTGAAATAACCACATTTCATCATTATACAGAAAAATTTTATCCATTTGTTTTTGCCGCATTGGCGTTAATTTTATTAGAGGTTATTTTAAAATTTACATTCTTTAAAAAATTTCCCTAATTAGCGGAAGGCAGAGGGCGGAAGCTCAAGGCAGAAGGCTCAAGGCAGAAAGCTGAAGCAGGAAGACAAAAGCACTAACCATCTAAACCATCTAAACCCTTCTAAACCAGTTAACCAACAAACCAATAAACCTTCCTTCATGACCGCTTTAATTTATAAATCTACCGGTAGCTGGTATGTCGCCAAAAATGAAAAGGGAGAAGAATTTAATGCGCGTATAAAAGGTAAATTTAAAATTGATGACATCACCTCCACCAACCCCATTGCCGTTGGCGATATTGTGGATATTGATAAAGAGGAAGGTGAAGCATCTATCGTCATAACAAAAATTCACGACCGGAAAAATTACATCACGAGGCAATCGCCGCATAATAAATTTAAGCATCACATCGTTGCGGCCAACCTTCATCAAAGCATCTTACTAGCTACTTTAAAAGATCCTAAAACGTCAACAGGGTTTATAGATCGGTTTCTGGTAGCATCGGAAGCATACCACGTGCCGGCAATTATTGTTTTTAATAAAACTGATTTGCACAAAGCAAAAGAGAAACAAAATTTTGAAAAAATAAAAGCCATTTATGAAAAAATTGGCTACCCGGTATATTCCATGAGTTTGGCAGCCAATGAAGGAGTAGAAGAAGTAAAGGAATTATTGAAAGATAAAATCACTTTAATCAGCGGCCATTCAGGAGTCGGAAAATCATCTTTTATCAATACGATTTTTCCGGGAAACACCATTAAAACGCAGGAAGTAAGCGGCTGGAGCGGCAAAGGATTGCACACCACCACTTTTGCTGAAATGTTTGACCTTCCTTTTGGCGGAAAAATAATTGATACACCGGGCATGCGTGAATTTGCGATGATGGATATTGAGCCTCATGAACTTTCCCATTATTTTCCCGAAATGAAAGCCCTGATACATGACTGCAAATTCAATAATTGCATGCATATAGAAGAGCCGGGATGCGCAGTTAAGCCTGCAGTAGAAGAGAATAAAATTTCTCCGGAACGATATATCAGCTACCTGAATATTTTGGGAACCATTGACAATAAGAAATGGTGAATAGAAAAGATTTTCTAATTTACCACAACGCTGTCTCTAAAAATCATTGATGTGCGGGCCAGCGTATTATACATTACAGTAAACTAAGAAATAAGACGAATTATTATTTAGGTAAAAATCCTATTTGCTTTTAAAATCTCCCCGCTTCCATGCTTTAATAAATTCTGACCAGGCAAAAGGATTGAAAATATTTTGCGGAGGCAACTGACCATTATAATAAAATTTTTTCTGGTTTTGCTTAAAATAATAATTGTTTGCCTCGCGGCCATTCATCGGGTACACATTCATTAAAGCTGTGCGGTTGGCTTCCGACATATTTTGCCTTGCTATTTCTTCCTGGTCGTCCGGTATTTGTATATTAGCAAAGTCGCGTGCAAATTCTTCTTTGGTAGGGTATTTTTTAATAATGGTAGCTGCAAGATAAACAGTATCCTGTACCATTAGCTGAATTATGCTTTGTTGATTTCCTTCCAGGTTTTTTGGTATGGTCACGAGCTTCGGCTTATAGCCAACGCTTGTAAATTCAATTTTATCGCCCTTTAAAACCACAATGGAAAAAACACCCTGGTCATTCGTAATGGTTCCCTGGTTGCGCCCTTGCACCACCACACTTACGGCGGGCAATCCCTGCAAACTATCGGCAGACATCACCACTCCGTACAACTGCACTACCGAATCTTTGTAAGTCTCAAATTGGGCTTGAACTGAACCCGAAAGAGCAAACAAAAACAAATTAAAAAATAGTATAGCTTTTTTCATACCTCTCGGGTAAATTTCGGAAATTCTTTGCAGAAAGTTCCTTTTTAAGTAAACAAAGTAAGGCCATCAATGGTTAAATTTGCAACCACTAATTGTTTTTAACAAAATATTGAACCATGACCGAAAATGAGATTGTGAAGGCGCTTTCCACCGTTGAAGAACCCGATTTTAAAAAGGATCTTATCACACTGAATATGGTAAAAGATATCCATATTGAGGATAATAAAGTTTCTTTTACCGTTATACTCACCACACCTGCCTGTCCTTTAAAAGATATCATACAATTGAGATGTGAAAAAGCCATTCATTCAATGGTAAATGAAAACGCGGAAATTAAAATAAACTGGGCCAGCAACACTTCTTCTTCCAGAACTGATAAAAAAGAGCTTTTAAAAGATGTAAAAAATATTATCGCTGTTGTGAGCGGAAAAGGAGGCGTAGGAAAAAGCACAGTGGCCGCTAATCTTGCCCTGGCGCTTTCCGCCGGCGGCGCCAAAGTAGGGCTGATGGATGCGGATATTTACGGCCCGAGTGTGCACATCATGTTTGGCATTCGTGGCGAAAGGCCTCAAATGAGAGACGTAAATGGCAAAGGGAAAATTGTTCCGATAGACCGCTACGGAATTAAAGTAATGAGCATTGGCTTGTTGGTGGATGAAAGGCAGGCTGTGGTTTGGCGCGGCCCAATGGTGAGCAGCGCTATCAAACAATTCGTAAGCGATGTGGATTGGGGCGAGCTCGATTATCTTGTGATAGACATGCCGCCAGGTACCGGCGATATCCATCTTACCGTTGTTCAAACGGTGCCTGTTACGGGCGCCATTGTAGTGACTACACCTCAACTGGTGGCGCTTGCCGATGCAAAAAAAGGAATCACCATGTTCAACCAGCGCGGACTAAAAGTTCCTGTAATCGGTATCGTTGAAAACATGAGTTATTTTACGCCTGCGGAACTGCCGGAAAATAAATATTATATTTTTGGAAAAGAAGGTGGTAAAAATCTTGCCGAAGAATTTGATATTACTTTCCTTGGAGAAATTCCACTTGTGCAGTCCATCCGCGAAGGCGGCGATTTGGGAATCCCGGTAATGATTGGAGACGATGAAATTTCCAAAAAAGCATTTAGCGATTTTGGCAAAAATGCAGTCAGGGCTATTTCTATCCGCAATGCTCAGCTACCGCAAACAGAAGTAAGCAGCATCCTCGAAAAAGTATAATAGAGAATTGCAAAATAAAATTATAAAGTATTTGTGCTTTTACTACACCTTAGTAAACAAAAAAAAGGAAGACCGCCATCTTCCTTTTTTTTGTTATTAATGATTCTTATTTAAACGCAATGAACTTCTGTTCCGACTTTACTATTTTTTCAAAGAAGGCTTTAAACGCCGGGTAATCCTCTTTTGATATTTGCTGGCTTCTTGCATCGGAGAACTTGCGGATAATGGTTAGCTTATCCGGAGCTTTCAAAGTATAGGAAATAGAAAATTTCATGTCTTTGAAAGAAGCGGATTCTCCTTTTGGCAATTCCACAAAACTTTTTCCGTCCGGTGCTGTAATGTTCACTACTGTTTCATAAGCATCTGCAGTTTCATAATTCCAATATTCCACCGGAAAGTCTCTCTTATCAGCAGAAAAATTATCCAACGTGGCCACAATATCCGGATAAACAATTTTAAAAGTATTCAGGCTTCCGATTTCAGCAACTTCATTTTTTACTTTATAACTATAGTCATAAGATATAGAATCATCAAGCTGGTCAAGCCCGTTAAAATGAACTTTATCCAACGAAACATTGTTTTTATATCTTCCTGCTACCACCTTCTCCATTTCCTGAATTTGTTTTTCATTATCAAGGTTCCTGTAGTCCTGGCGCGTTGAAGCAGAAAATGAACCATACAAAATACTCTTCACAGAAATTTTCAGATCCTCTTCTTCCGGTTTAATATCTATAATTCTTTTGATAATATCTTTTTTTCTGTTGACTGCATGCAAATGAATAAGTTCCTTTTTTTCTGCATTTGGCTTTGCTGGTATTTCCAGCGCCAGCGCTCCGTTCAGAACATTAGGCAAACTTGTGAACGGCAAATAATTATCGGTAAGCTCAATGAAATAGGGTTTGTTATCCAAGATTGCTTTTGCGATGCAATGATTAAATTCAACCGAAGGCAGCATCATATCTTTTTCTCCGTTATCCCTTGTGTCTACCAAAACCATTTGTGCATTGATGCCTGCCATCCTTGCCAGCGTTACAAACAAATTAGAAAGGTCTTTACAATCACCCAGCCGCGTAATCAAAGTGGCAGAAGCCCTTTGCGGAACGAAGGCGCTTTGCCTGAACGAAACCGAGCTGTACCTGATATTTGATTCGATATAATCATAAATAATTTTTGCCTTTTCAAACTGCGACATCGGCTTATTATTACCAGGAAATAATTTTTTATAAAGCGCCAATATTTCAAAATCCTTTTCAGATTTATTATTTGAAATATCACTGTACCAGTCTGCAATATCCTTCCATGAACTAACAGTGGATACATGCAATATGGCGCCTTCATCAATCACTAACGGCATCAATGGTTCATCTTTCAAAGGCGTAGCCTTTATCATTTCCCAACTGTATTTTTTAAAATCTTCCACATCGGTAACTGTAGGCTGAATGTTTGAATTGGTAAGCAGGTATTTGAATTTTTGCGTCGCCGGAATCAGCAAATTATATTTCGTGGCATGGCAATAAATTTTTCCATTGAAATAATGTTTGTCCCAAAAATCTTTCGCAAATCTGCCGCTGGCATAACTTTGAAGCCGGTATTTCATTACAATATAATCACCTGCCTCCAGGTTGGTAAATACAATTTGGTTATCATTTCGTTCGCCATCAATCTTTGCCTGGTTTTTCTTAATAATCTGAGCCTTTTCAATAAGCAATGATTGATCATTATTATAATCGATAGAAGTCTCTTTATATCTTTCAACGCCTTTCTCATTGGTTATTTTTAAAATGGTTGTGTAGTATTGCTCATTTGCTCCATCAGGATAAATTACGGCATCATGCTGGTCAAGAATATAGTAGTAGCCATAATCTTTATTTTGCGCCTCATCAGGATTGTCGTTGGCGATTTCCTTATCAATATCTACCTCCGGAAATAATTTATATATCTCCGGCTTATTGTTCAGCTTCCTGATTTTGCTGATGATATCATATTGATTAGGGTCGTATTTCAAAGATTGATTATACGCATCCATTGCTTCGGCAACATTATTCTTTTCACTTTTAATATCGCCAAGCTGCTGCCAGTAATCTTCATTATAAGGCGATAACACCAGCGACTTTTTGATATTATCTTCCGCTTTGTCATATTGCTTAATCGAAAAAAAGTACTGAGATAATTTGTAAAATCCAACCGGAGCAAAGGAAAAACGCTTTGCCAAATCTTCCTTTATTTCCAAGCCTTTTTTGGTGATTCCCTGGTCAATCAAAAGGTCTGCATATTTAATGTAAGTATCATAGTCGTAATTATCCTTCATAAAATTATCATACACCTTCAATGCGCCCTTATTGTCTTTATACACTTCCTTTTTTATATTATACATCATCGGCAACAACTTGGCATTGCCGGGATATTTCGAATACATCTTTTCGGCCACCTTCACCAGGTCATCATATTTTTTATCCTGCGCCAACAGCATTAATTCGTAAGCGTCCGTCACTTCATTTTCACCAAACTTTTGTATTCTTTTTTGCAACGCATTTTCGCACTCCTGGTACTTTTCATTTTTATACAATTCCTCAAGGTTCAGATCGTATACATCTACACTTTCAGGATCTGCTTTTTTAATTTTTTCCAACTCCTCCTGGTAAGCAGTTTTATTATTTTCCTGCTTCAACACGGTCACCAGCTTCATCCTGATGAGACAATTGCCGGGCGCTATCTTCAGCGCGTCAGTCAAAGTATTGTGCGCTTCCAAAAGGTTTTCGCTTCTCAAATACACATCGGCGAGAAGCAGATAATTAAGGAGATTATTTTTATCTTTTTCAATTTTATCAGTAAAATATTTTTGCGCAAATCCCGGTATCAATTCATATTTTTTTTCACCACCGGTATTTTTTGGATACGAAATAAAATTTGAAGAATTACTAATGTTGGTTATCGGCCGGTAACGATCGTCAGTGAGCCGCAGCGAAAAGCTGGGATAAGAGGCATTGCTGTATCCCAACTGAACCAATATGCGGTTGCCGCCTTTTTTCAGATCATATTTTACAGAATAATTATCTAATTCAGTGTTTCTTTCTTTTGATTCTGATATCACCAACTCATCATTCACCCAAACCTTCACTGAGCCCGCACATCCGATGTTGCAAAATACTGTTTGCGCCGCTTCGCTGTTAATAAAGCTTTGAGCATACACGATCGCCGTAGCCTTATTAAACTGGTAAACTATCGGCGTCCAGCCGTCTTTGGATTCAATTTGCGGCGTAAACCATTGTACATCAGCATTAGATATTGATTTGAAAACTGCACTTTGCTCCGGGTGTTCCAATGGCCCGTAATCTTTATAAAATCCGCTCTGCGATAAATTTTCAAACGGGCCAACAAATTGCCAGTTTTTAATATTTCCCACCGCCTCGGAATAGGATTGAGACTTTTGAAATTCACCTGAAAAAAGATAATGCATTTTCTCATTGTAATTGGCTGCAGCTACTAAGGTGCCCGGTGCATTTTTGTCTGAAAGAATTGTATTCAAAAATTCTACCTGGCTTTCGGAAGTCTTTTTACCTACAGAACCTGCTAACGCTTTATTGGACCATAATGCAAAAACATACGGATAAGGATTTGCGGATTTTTTATAAAATGAGCTCACAAATTCTTTGACTTCATCCTCTTTCCTGTTATAGGTTTTTATATACAGGTCAGTAATGAAAGCATCGTCATAATACGATGAACTTTCCACAGCTTTTTGAAGTAATTTTTCTGCTTCAGGCCTGTTGTTTTCATTTAAGTATTTCCAGGCAGTTACATAAGGATTAGTTTGAGCAAAAATTGAAGAACCGCACGCTAATAAGATGGCAACAAGGTATTTTTTCATGAAAGATAATTTTGGTAACTGATTTTTTAGAGGACTAAAATAATAGAATAGATTTTAAAAAATAAAATTTTAAAGCCCTTTTTTGCTACAAAAATTCCTAACGAAAATTCCACCATTTTATTATGCAAAGAATGAAAAAGGCCTGAAATACAAATTGAGATTATTTATCCTTTTACTGTAAAGGCTTCTTTTCAGGATTTATACTTTCGTCAACCGGCTTATATTTGCAAACCAATAATTTTAAATCAATAATTTAAGGATGTACAGAACAAAAACATGTGGCGAATTAAGATTAAGTGATAGTCAAAAAGAAGTTACGCTTGCCGGTTGGGTGCAAACAATCAGAAAATTTGGCAGCATCACTTTCATTGATCTTCGCGACCGGTATGGAATTACGCAGCTTCTTTTTAATGAAAAACTGACTGAACAATTGGACAAAAATCCCTTGGGAAGAGAATTTGTAATCCAGGCGAAAGGAACCGTCTCTGAAAGAAGCAATAAAAATAAAAACATTCCTACAGGCGATGTTGAAGTTTTAGTTTCTGAATTTAAAGTGCTGAATAAATCGGCAGTTCCGCCATTTACGATCCAGGATGATACCGATGGCGGCGATGACCTTCGCATGAAATATCGCTTTTTGGATTTAAGAAGAAATGCGGTGAAAAAAAATATCGAATTGAGATATGCCGTAAATAGAGCCACGCGGGAGTATTTGCATCAAAATGGATTTATAGATATTGAAACTCCTTTTTTAATAAAATCTACTCCTGAAGGCGCAAGAGATTTTGTGGTGCCAAGCCGGATGAATGCGGGAGAATTTTATGCGCTTCCTCAATCGCCGCAAACATTTAAGCAATTGCTGATGGTAAGCGGATACGACCGTTATTATCAAATTGTGAAATGCTTCCGGGATGAAGATTTGCGCGCCGACAGGCAGCCGGAGTTTACGCAAATAGATTGCGAGATGTCTTTTGTAGAACAGGAAGATATATTGCAAACATTTGAAGGCCTTGTAAAATACATTTTTAAAGAAGTTAAGAATATTGATTACACTGAAAAAGTAGAACGAATGAGTTGGGACGATGCCATGTGGAATTATGGCAACGACAAACCAGATATCCGTTTTGAAATGAAAGTTGCGAACCTTAAAGTAGAAGGGAAAAATTTGTTTGAAGAATTGAACCAAACAGATTTTCCCGTTTTTAATAATGCGGAAACGGTTGTCGCCATTAGCGTTCCGGGGTGTAGCGATTATTCGAGAAAACAAACAGATGAACTTACCGAATGGGTTAAGCGTCCGCAGATAGGAATGGGCGGATTGGCTTTTGTAAAAGTGAATAACGACGGAACCCTAAAAAGCAGTTTTGACAAATTTTTTAATGCGGAACAATTAAAGGCATTAGCCCAATATTCAAAATCAAGTCCCGGCGATCTCATTTTGATTTTAGCCGGAAGAGAAGAAAGAACCCGCAAAGCCATAAGCGATTTACGTTTACATATGGCCGATAGACTGGGACTGCGTAAGCCGGATGAATTTAAATTATTGTGGGTTACTGATTTCCCATTATTTGAATATGATGAAGAAGGAAATCGCTGGGTAGCCCGGCATCACCCGTTTACATCGCCAAAGCCGGAAGATATAGAAGTGATGATAAATAACAATCCATTGATTGAAAATGCGGAAAATTATTTAGATCATCATTATGCAAAAATTAAGGCGAATGCTTACGATATTGTTTTGAACGGCAATGAAATTGGCGGTGGCTCTATCAGGATTTTTCAAAGAGACTTACAGGAAAAAATGTTTGCCGCTTTAGGAATGAGCAAAGAAGAAGCGCAACATAAATTCGGATTTTTGTTGGGCGCTTTTGAATATGGCGCTCCGCCGCATGGGGGCATTGCATTTGGCTTCGACAGGCTTTGCGCTATCTTAGGAGGCAGCGAATCCATCCGCGATTTTATTGCCTTTCCAAAAAATAATTCTGGCCGGGATGTGATGATTGACGCGCCCTCTACTATTGATGAAAAGCAATTGGATGAGTTGCAGATAAAGTTAGATCTTAAATAAAGCAACTGGTTTCGCAGAAAATTTCTTTCGGGAAAAAATTTGAATTTTTTAGAGAATATTTTCTAAAACCTATTATGCATTTAGCTGCCTATCGTTTTAATCCGGAAAAGAATCGCAACCATGAAACCAAAAATTATTTTATTTATTACAGGATGCATCGTGGCCTTCTTCGGAATCATAACGCTTTTTATGAGCACGTCCGTTATTTTTGGCTTATTTGATATCAGGGAAAAAGAAGGCAATTATGTTTTGTTTGTTGTGGTCGCTAATTTTATTTGCGCTTTTTTATACCTCCCAGGCGCTTATGGATTTTTCAAAAGGAAAAGATGGACAACCAGGCTGATGAACGCCGCAGTGGTAGTTTTAATTGTTGCTTTTATCGGCCTTGGAATTCACATTTATTCAGGAGGCATTTATGAAGAGAAAACAGTAAAGGCTATGATGTTCAGAACTTTTTTGTCTATTGGATTCTCTTTAATATCCTTCAGATACATCACCAAAAACACCGATGCTAAGCAAAGCCTGCGGTAAGTAAAATAAAAGTATTGGTTATTTGTTTGTTTACTATTTGTCGCTAACGATTCCGGGATAAACTTCAAGCGCTTTTTCAAGACAATTCATCGCATTATTAATCGCGTCTCTGTTTAAAACATAGGCAAGTCTTATTTCATTTTTACCCAACCCCTGTGTATTGTAAAAACCGGTAGCAGGCGCTAACATCAGCGTTTCTCCATTATAATCAAATGATTCAAGCAGCCATTGGCAAAATTTATCGGAGTCGTCAATTGGCAGGGAAGCCATCGCATAAAATGCACCGCCAGGATTGGGACAAAAAACGCCGGGCATATGGTTCAACCTGTTCACAATGGTATCACGCCTTAAACGGTATTCGGCTTTGGATTTTTCAAAATAATCTTCAGGCAAATCCACAGCCGCTTCACCTAAAATTTGTCCAAAAGTAGGAGGGCTCAATCGTGCCTGTGCAAATTTGATAGCTGTTTGTAACAGTGATTTATTACGAGTGATGAGAGCGCCAATCCTTGCGCCGCATGCGCTATATCGTTTACTAATGGTGTCTAAAAGAATTACATTTTCTTCAGCGCCTTTTAACAGCATTGCGCTGAAATGATTGCCTTCATAACAAAATTCGCGATACGCTTCGTCAGAAAACAAATAAAGATCATGTTTGATAACAATATCTTTTAACACCTCCAGCTCTTCACGGCTGTACAAATAGCCCGTAGGATTATTAGGATTACAAATTAAAATTCCCTTTGTTTTAGAAGTAATTAATTTTTCAAATTCTTCAACAGGCGGTAAAGCAAACCCATTGTTTATATGAGAGGTGATTGGAATTATTTCAACTCCTGCTTCAACCGCAAATCCATTGTAATTTGCATAAAAAGGTTCAGGGATGATGATTTCATCGCCTGCATCAAGACAACTCATCATCGCAAACAGAATAGCTTCACTACCGCCGGTAGTTATGAGGATTTCCTCATAATCCAGCCCGATGCCTGCCCGGTTATAATATTTAACCAGTTTCTTTCTATAGCTTTCAATGCCAGCACTGTGGCTGTATTCAAGGATTTCAAAATCCGAATTCCGCACCGCCGCCAGCGTTTTTGCCGGCGTTTCAATATCAGGCTGGCCTATGTTCATGTGATAAATTTTGATTCCTCTTTTCTTTGCATCTTCTGCAAAAGGAACCAATTTACGAATGGGCGAAGCGGGCATTATATTGCCTCTGTTACTTATAGAAAGCATACAACAAAGATAGTTGAGTAATTACAAGTTTTTTTAGCTCTTGATCATATTTATTCTTAATTGAACTTTGTGCAGCCGCACACCGGTAGTTGTAACGCTGAAATTTATTAAAATTACTTGTACCTTAACCGCTAAAAAATTTCAATGGATACTTTAATTACCTGCCCTAAGTGTCAGCATAAATTTGCCCCACAGGAAGCCATTGCACAAGCGTTGGAAAAAGAATACCAGGATAAATTATTCCAGGATCGCAAGCGGCTTAGCGAACAATTTGCCGCTCAACAAAGGCAACTGCAACAACAGCAAATAGAATTTGAAAAAAAGAAAGAAAAAGAAAATGAGCTGTTTGCAGAAAGAATGGAAAAAGAAAAAATAAAAATGCAAAATGACCTCCAGGAAAAATTAAGAAAAACAATTAGTAATGATTATGAAAACCAGTTAAAGCTTCTACAGCAGGCAAACAACGATAATGAAGAGAAATTAAAAAGCGCCCGGCAAAAAGAATTGGAATTCCTGAAAAAAGAAAAGGAATTAAAAACCCAGGCAGAAGAAATGGAAATTCAATTGGAAAAAAAATTAGCCCGCGAGAGAGAATTGCTTATCGAACAAATTAGAAAACAGGAAAAGGAAAAAAATGAAATTAAAGAAACTGAGCAATCCTTGCGGTATAAAGAACTGGAAAAGCAATTAAATGATCAGAAGAAATTAGTAGAGGAAATGAAACGCAGGCAGGACCAGGTATCTATGCAATTGCAGGGTGAAGTGCAGGAACTGGCTTTAGAAGAAATATTAGGAAATGCTTTTCCTTTTGACATAGTTTCTGAAGTAGGCAAAGGTATCAGGGGCGCAGATTGCATTCAAACCGTAAGAAATAATTTTGGCCAGGAATGCGGTAAGATTATTTATGAAAGCAAGCGCACCAAAGATTTTGGTGTGGACTGGATAGAAAAATTAAAAGCAGATATGCGAAGCACCAGGGCCGATATTGCGGTACTGGTTACGAAAACTATGCCCAAAGAATTAGAATGTTTTGGTCTGAAAGATGGCGTTTGGATTTGTACTTTTTCTGAAGTGAAGGCCCTTGCAAACGTATTGCGGGATGGTATTATCAGGGTGTATAATTCTTCAAAAAGCCATGAAAATAAAGGCGATAAAATGCAGCTTCTGTATGATTACCTGACCAGCAATGAATTCAGTGAACAATGGAAAGCCATCCGCGAAGGATTTGCCGCTATGAAAATGAGCATCATAAATGAAAGATCGGCTATGGAAAAACTATGGAAAGCACGCGAAAAACAATTGGAAAAAGTACTGCTGAATGCCGCACATGTAAAGGGATCTATTGATGGTATTTCTGGCCTGGAATCCATAAATTTAAATCTTTTGGATGAGCAGAATTCTTTTGAAGAATAAATTAAAAATTCATTTGCGTTAGAAAAAAATTAACAGAAAAATTGTCCTGCCGACTGTCATTTTTTTCCTTTTTCGGAACAAAAGTTCAGAACTACAAATATGACATGAAGATGGTATATTTCTTGGGGGAAATTGGGTAAACAATTTTATTATTAACCATTAAAAAAGGAGGGTATTATGAATCTTATCAAAAGAAACGCAGCCCCGGCAAACCAATGGCCTTTTCTGTTTGACGACTTTTTTAATTCGGGGTTTTCTAATTGGGGGCTCGAAAATTTTTCAGACACACATACCACAGTCCCCCGCGTTAATGTCAAAGAAAACAAAGACAATTTTGTAGTGGAGGTTGCGGCACCGGGAATGAACAAAAAGGATTTCAAAATCCAGTTAGATGGTAACTTGCTCACGCTTAGTTCAGAGAAAACGGAACAAAGCGAGGAAGATAATAAAGATGAAAAATATTCCCGCCGCGAATTCAGCTACCAATCTTTTCAGCGGACTTTCACATTACCGAAAGATGTGGTAGATGCTGATAAAATTCAGGCAAAATATGAAAATGGTTTGTTACACCTGGAAATTCCTAAAAAGGAAGAGGCTAAAGTAAAGCCACCAAAGCAAATTCAGATTCAATAAATGAACAAAAAAACTGCCCGAAGGCAGTTTTTTTTATGCCTTTATTATTTTTTTAACTGCCGGAACCACCTTGTCGCCAAACAATTCAATTGAATGCATGACTAATTTATGAGGAACAGTGCCCACACTTGCCTGTGCAAGAAAGCGGGTATTTCCAAAGAGCTCATGCTCATATAAAATTTTATCAACCACTTCCTGCACACTTCCTGTCATTAGCGCGCCCTGCCGCGATCTTGCATAATCATATTGTTGCCGTGAAAGCGGAGGCCAGCCGCGTTCCCGGCCCACCCGGTTCATCATTTCTGCATAGTACGGGTAAAATTCATCGGCCGCCCGCTGGGAATCTTCAGCAACATAAAAATGATTATTAACTCCAAACTGTAATTCAGAAATTTCTTTCCCTGCCTTTATCGCTGTTTCCTTATAAAGGTTTATAAAAGGAACAAATTGCTCAGGGCGTCCTCCAATAATCGCTAACATCAAAGGCAGGCCCAGCTTAGCGGCTCTTACTGCCGATGCCGGGGTTCCGCCGGCCGCAAGCCAAACAGGAATAGAAGACTGATATGGGCGGGGATACACGCCAAGGTTATCTATGGAAGGGCGATGCCTTCCCTTCCATGTTATTTTTGTTGATTGATTTAAGTTCAAAAGCAAATCTAATTTTTCAGTGAAAAGCTCATCATAGTCTTCAAGATTATAACCGAATAATGGAAAAGATTCAATAAATGATCCGCGTCCGGCCATGATTTCCGCACGGCCCCCTGATAATAAATCCACTTCCGAAAAATTTTGAAACACCCTCACCGGATCATCCGAACTCAAGACGGTCACCGCGCTGGAAAGCTTGATGTTTTTTGTAACCATCGCAGCTGCAGCCAATAAGATTGGCGGAGAAGATACGGCATAATCAGGCCGGTGGTGCTCGCCAATCCCAAACACATCAAGGCCCAGTTCATCTGCAAGCTTTATTTCTTCCATTAAGTCTTTTATTCTTTGATGTGCATTGATACCGCGACCGGGCAATGACTCCGGGTGCATATCTGCAAAAGTTATCAGGCCAAACTCCATAAAAATTTGTTTTAAAATAAAAATTTTATTTTTTTGTTTCTTTACTATAAAATAAGCTTCTCATCGTAACGAATATTTCGTATATCCATTACCGTTATATTGTTAACGTTCTGTGTCTTCTTTTAATTACAATTTCCGCGGGGCTCACAGGAAGGACCTTCTGTTAGGATAAACTCTGGCTTTCCTTCAGCAAATTCTTTCCATGATTGTTCCAGTACTTCCAGGAATGTTTCGGGAGACTGAGCGCCGGAAACAGCATACTTATCATTAAACACAAAAAATGGTACGCCATTGATTCCCAAGTTTCCGGCTTCACCTTCATCACTTCTTACTTCATTTTTGAAATCCTCAGACTGGTAAATATTCTGAAGCTTTTCCTTATCCAACCCTGCAGCCACGCCCGTTTCAATCAAAGCCGGAATGTCATCTATATTTTTTCCATCTACAAAAAATGCTTTAAACAATGCTTCCTCAGCATCATTAGCACGGCCCACTGATTTTGCAAACTGAATTAAACGATGCGCGTTAAAAGAATTTGCCACTATCATTTTTTCAGAATTAAATTGAAGCTCAATTTCCTTAGCAATATTTGCAACATATTTCTCCATTCCTTCTGCCTCCGCTTTTGAAATACCTTTTGCGTTAGCAAGATGTTCGGTGGAGTTTACATTTGTATTTGTTGTGAGGTTAGGATCAAGCTCAAAGCTTTTCCATATCACCTTCACCTGTTCTTTATGGGCAAATTGATTAAGCGCTTTTTCGAACTTCCGTTTTCCAATATAGCAAAACGGGCATCTTATATCTGACCAAATTTTTATTTCCATAATTTAAATTTTTTATGAGGATTAATTTTATTATTTACTTACCGCAAATTCACAAGTGTTAAAATTTCCTTGTACGTTTAGAACCTTCTAAAAAAAGGATTTCCCGCCCAGAGTGCTTTCAATTGTTTCTACATAACCGGTTACAGTTTTCCTTTGCGCCCATTAATAATATTTTCACGCTTATATTTTTAATATAATAAATTAATATTTTTTAAGATCTACTATTTTGCTTTAGCGGATAATCAGTATGCAACAGTAAAGCGTACACGAATATGTCTTGGGTTTTCTACTTCATCGATAATTGCTACAGCAAGATCTTCAACCGAAATTTTGCTTCTATGATTTTCATCAAATACGGGAGCGTCTCTTCCTGTACGATAAGTGCCGGTTCTTTCATGTAAAGAAAGAGGGTTCATCTCTATTGCGGGGCTAATAAATGTCCATTCAAGGTCATTTTCCTTTTTGAGAATATTTAAATAATCGCGGGCCGCGGCAGCGCCAGCCCTAAACGTGTCAGGAAAATCAGTTGTATCAACTAATTGTACGCCCGGCGCAATAAACAAGCTGCCGGCGCCACCAACTACTATCAATCTTTTTACACCAGATTTGCTTACAGCTTCCTGGATAGAAACGGATCCTTTTAAAAATTCTTTATAAAGGTTTGGATTCGTCCATCCGGCATTATAAGCGCTTATCACGATATCGCTTCCTGATAAAGTAGTGGCCAAAAGTTCAGTATTCATCACATCTGCTTCCACGATTTTTAAATTGTTTTGTTCCTTTAATTTATTAGTGTGGCGCACAATGGATTTTACTTCGTGACCTCTTTCTAATGCTTCATTCAGAATTGAAGTACCTACAAATCCCGAAGCTCCTATTAGTGCAATTTTCATAATTCTTCTTTTTAAGTTTAATATGTTACCATTAAATATCTCCGGCTTATTTTTACTTTTATTCCGGTTAACTATTTTGCATTGCTAAGATTTCTTAATATTATCAACTGCATCGCTAACGCAAAATCCGGCCAAAATAAAAATCTTCTTTATTTCTTCGTTTACTGTTTTGTCTTCGCCACTAATGGTGATTTTGGGTGAACAAAAACCTGAAATGCTTACCAATTTTGAATAGGGTAAAATCTTTTTTAATTCTTCGGAGTTGGTTTCATTGCCCCACATTTCTATAACAATTTTTTGGGTTGCAACTTCTTTGAATTTTGTTGTGATCTCTACTATTTTTTCCGGGGGAACGGCAAGGATAATAATGTCCGCTTCCCAACAACCATCTTTAACACAATCCAGGGTTTCAATGTCACTGCCTGGATACTTTGCTGTTATATCTGTGCCGAAATGCTCCAGCTCATTCGCTTCATTGGAAATTAAAAGCAAACGGTAAGGAGCGGATGCAAACTTTGCTATGATTTCTTTTCCATTCTTTTCAGTTGCGCCTACAATTGCTATCGTTTTCTTCACGATTGTACTATTTGATGTAGAGCAAAGTTACGTGTGGAGTCATGGTGCTTCCAATGAGATGTGATAACATTTACCATTGATGTATATCAAGAAAATGAAGAAATTTTTTCTTCATACAAATAGCAGTAACGCGTAAATTTATTTAGGCCCGGTATATTTCGGGGTTTACCGGAAATGGCAATTTTTCTCCGTTTAAACCGGCAATAACATTTTGTGCAGCAATACGCGCCATTCCGTTTCTTGCTTCAACAGTAGCGCTGCCGATATGCGGTAATACGGCTACTGAAGGCATTGTCAGCAGTGGATTATTCTTGTCCATCGGTTCGGGATTTGTTACATCAAGGCCTGCTCCCCAGATGATTCTTTTTTCCAAAGCTTCAATGAGATCTTCTTCATTATGAATGGCGCCCCGGGCCGTATTAATGAAAATGCACGAGCGTTTCATCTTTTGAAAAGCATTGCGGTCGAATTTGCCCCTGGTTTCTTCTGATAAATTGCTATGGAGCGAAATAACATCACTTCTTTCCAATAAGTGATCAAATGAAACCCATTCGGCATTTAATTCTTTTTCAGCCTTCGGATTTTTAGTGCGGTTGTGGTAAATCACTTTCATGTCGTAGGCACCTTTACATCGTTTGGCCATTTCAAAACCAATATTTCCAAGACCAAAAATGCCTACAGTTTTTCCTTCCAATTCAATGCCGAGATCGGCCGTTGGTTCAAAAAATTTCCACGCTCCTTTCTTTATTTTTTCATAGCAATAAAATGCCTTCCGCGATACAGCAATCATCAACAAAAAAGCGATATCGGCGGTAGCGCTGTTTAAAACGCCGGGTGTATGCCCTACGGGAATTTTTAATTTAGTTGCTTCGGCAACATCTACATTGTCGAACCCCACAGAATGTAATGAAACCACCTTTAGATGATTGCATTTATTTAGAAAATACGCATCAATATTATTGTAACCTGCTGATAACAATGCATCACTTTGCATGCAGAAATCGATCAGTTCATTTTGCGTCAAAGGCCTTTTTTCCTCCCATTGTTCAATTTCTATACCTGCCTTTTTCAATATTTCTATGCCAATTGCGGGGATTTCTCTTGTGATAAAAACTTTCATTTTATTTAGATTTGACCGATGCCAGTTGGCCCCTGATGCGGCTCAATGTTTCAGGAGTAATACCTAAATAGGAAGCGATCATGTGTTGTGGCACGCGCTGGAGGCAACCCGGAAAATTTTCCATCAGTTTTTTATATTTTTCTTCGGCCGTTTCATTTAAAGAACTCATCAATCGTTTTTGCGTAGCGATTAAATTGTTTTGGATTAATATACGAAAATATCGCTCAAAAGCCGGAACTTTTTCAAGCAATTCGTCCCAGGACGATTTAGTGATTAACAGCAACTCGCAATTTTCCAAAGCTTCTATATTATAAATCGAAGGTTCTTCTGTAAGGAAACTGTATAAGTCGGCAATCCACCAGCCTTCAAAAGAAAATTGAAGAATCGGTTCATTTCCCTTTTCATCAACCGTGAATGTGCGCAGCATGCCCTTTTCAACAAACGCTGTGTATCGGCAAACATCGCCTTCCTGCAATAAATATTGTCTTTTCCTTAATTTTTTTGGAATAAAAAGTGTTTTGCAAAATTCAAATTGTTCCTCAGTGATCACAATTTGCTCTCGTATTTTTTCAGCAAGTAATTCAAACATTCATACAATATTAGGTCACTAATTTACATAACCTGAACTATAACTCGTTAAAAGAAAATCGCCAGCTCCAAAATTTATCAATTTACATTTAGAAATCTTTTTCTAAATGCCTGCTGTTAATCCGGTTGCGCAAATATGATGATCAAACGCTTATAGTTTTTATTTAAAGAGGTGCAGATGTAAATTTGCCTTTCAAGAAAAATCAAAAACAGGATGGAAGATCGCTATGATATAAATCAATTTAATTCTATCGTTCAAAACAGGCGTAGTATATATCCATACCAGTTTATAAAAGGGAAAGCAATTCCTGACCCGGTTATCCGTCAAATTTTAGAAAATGCCAACCGTGCGCCAACACATAAATTAACGCAACCCTGGCGGTTTACAGTTTTTTCCGGTAAGGGAAGGGAAGTCTTTTCAGATATGCAAACTGAAATTTATACAAGGTATGCAGGGGAAAATTTCAAAGAAAAAAAATTGCAGAATCTTCGCGACTACCCCTTATTCTCTTCGCATGTAATTGTGGTGGGTATGAAACGGACATTACATATTTCGATTCCGGAAACAGAAGAAATAATTGCTGTTGGCTGCGCAATCGAAAATATTTTTTTATCGCTAAATGCGTATAATCTCGGTGGATATATATCCACGGGGGGCATTACTTACCTTGATGAAGCCAAACCTTATTTTGAACTTGGCCCACACGACCGGCTGATAGGAACAATTTTTATTGGCTATCCGGATGTAGTTGATAATCCATTAACTAAACGCTCCTTGGTTGATGACAAAGTTAAATGGGTGAACTCTTAATGTTTAATGGATCACAGTGGATAAACAAATAGCTGAAAATCATATTTTCGATTAGACGAAAATTGCAGTGCAAAATATTTCACCCAATGCTATGGAATGTGCAATGGTTTTTTTACTTTTACCCGCTTTAATAACCGATACAGTTTTGGGAAAATGAATTTCATATAAATAGTAGTTTTAATTATCTGAAATAACTCAATGCCTTCACTTATCTTTAAGAAACTGAATTCTAAAAAATGAAAAAAGCCGCCCTTTTTTTTCATCTGCTCCTACTTGTTTCGTTCTATGCTACTGCACAGGACCCTCATTTTTCACAATTTTTCGCTTCTCCCCTCACCCTGAATCCGGCGTTTACAGGGAAGTTTGACGGCACAGTGAGGGTAGCCGGAAATTACCGAAACCAATGGCCTGCTTTTAATAATGCATACACCACTTCTACGGTGAGTGTTGATTTTGATATTTTAAAAGACAAATTGCCTGATTACGACAGGTGGGGAATCGGAATTCTGGCGCTTACCGACCAGGCGGGTGCAGGATTAATCAGAAACAATTATTTAGGTATTTCTACCTCTTATCATAAGTCGCTCGATGAAGATGGTTTTAAGCAATTAGGAATAGGCTTCCAGGGAGTTTACGGAGGCAAACGCCTCGACAGAAATAAGTTATATTTCGAAGACCAGTTAACTCCCTTCGGTTTTACGGGTGTAACGCAGGAAACATTTGATCAAAACAACCTTGATGTGAATTATTTGGATGTAAATGCCGGGTTATTATATTCGATGTCAACAGATGCAAGCAATAATTTTTATGTTGGTGCTTCGCTGTATCATATTAACCAGCCGAGCGAAAGTTTCACTGGCGCCGACTGGCATATAGCTACGCGAACCACGATAAGCGCCGGAGGTTATTTTCCTGTGTCAGATATTCTTACCTTTCATACAAGTGGTATCTATCAATATCAGAACCAGGCCTCAGAAACTGTTTTTGGAGGCGCTTTGTCTGCAGTAATAGACAAGGTATCACAACAACCTTCCAATGTATACGCAGGCTTGTGGTATCGGTTAAATGATGCTATCATTCCCTATATCGGGATTGAGTTTGCCGGTTTACGGATTGGCGCCACCTACGATATTAATGTTTCCAGTCTTCGTGCTGGCTCGGAAAGCCGGGGAGGCATGGAAATCTCTCTTATATATATTAAAAAGCCTGCAGGATTTAAAGGTATCCCTTGTCCTAAATTTTAGATTTCACTGATATTAGTTGCTTTTCCATCTGTGGAACGAAAATTATTTGGCAACAAAACTCCCTGAAGTTATCTTTGCCCTCCCCTAATAAAAATGGCGCGTTGGTCAAGGGGTTAAGACGCCTCCCTTTCACGGAGGAATCACGGGTTCGAATCCCGTACGTGCTACTAGCCTCAGCCTTGAAGTCATTTTTCGAGGCTTTTTTATTATGATTACAGTGTATGTTCTCCTTAGTTTAAAAGATAATGCAACTTATGTGGGAATGGCTTCCGATGCCTCTAAAAGACTTAAAGAACACAATCATGGTAAAAACCGGTATACCAAAGGGCACATACCCTGGAAAATTATTTATACCGAGCAGCACCCTGATTGGGCTTCAGCAAGAATAAGAGAAAAATATTTAAAATCCACCGCGGGGAAAAATTGGCTAAATAAGCAAGACGGAATCTCGGGTTCCCTGCCTGCTTGACCTACCCTGTACACACAAATATAAATTAAAGCAGAAATTTGTTTAAAAACGATGAGCGTACCTACTGACGGAAAAAATTTTATTGCCGATTATAGAGGCCTTACAGGTGATAGGCGCTTAGACAAGCGTGCTCAAAACTTATGGAACAGCTTGTGTCGCAGGCCTGGGTCTTCAATCAGTAAACTGTCAGACAATAGAGCCGAGCAGATTGCCTATTATCGGCTGCTGGAAAATGAAAAACTGGCTGAAGAGGATTTGATTAATGAACTTACCGGCAGAATGAAACCGTTAGCAAAAGGCCGGGACTTACTTTGCATACAAGACAGCAGCGAAATCAACGTATGTGCTAATAAAAACAGATTACGCCCTGGTAGTGGTATTGGACGATCAGACAATGCAGACAATGCCACTTGTTTTAAAATACATCCGGGATTAGTGCTGGATGCGGAAAGTTTGTGTCCATTAGGGTTTTCTGCAGTCAAGGTTTTTCATCGGGAAGAGCAGGAACCGGACAGATTTGAGAGAAATTATAAGAAACAACCTATTGAACAAAAAGAATCCTATAAGTGGATAGAAGTGTCGGACGCTTCTAAAGATGCTTTATCATCAGCAGACCGTGTTACTTTTATTCAGGACAGGGAAGGCGATATATTTGAACAATTTGCCCTTATATCTGATGAAAAACATCATCTGTTAATCCGAAGCAGAACTACACGTTGCCTTTGGGATGGCTCCGATCTTTATACGGTTATGAAACAATTACCGGTTGCAGGTATTTATACAATTGAGATTGCAGCCGATAAGCGTAAAAACAAATCTAAGCGAACAGCAAAAATGGCCATTCGTTATGGTACATTCAAAATAAAACGTCCGGCTAATTTAAGCAAGACTATGTATCCCGACTATATTGAGGTACAGGGCGTTTGGACGCAGGAAATCACAGAGGGAGTGGCAGGGAAAGATTTAATCAATTGGAAATTGCTTACTACTCATAGTATCAATAGCGTAGAGGAAGCCATACAGATAGTAGAATGGTATGGTGCGCGATGGTTTATAGAACAAGTATTCAGACTTCTGAAATCAGAAGGTTTTGGCATTGAGGGTGCACAATTAGAAAGCGGCTGGGCAATACGTAAACTTGTTTTGATGCAGCTATCCGGCTTGATAAAGATTATTCAAATGAATATCGCTTATAGTGATCCCGAAGGGGGTCAGCCAATAAAAGAAGTATTTAGCGAACAGGAAATTGCAGTATTAACTCATCTGAATAAAACCTTACAAGGTAAAAGATTGAAAACACAAAATCACCATAATCCGGACAAAACAAAATGGGCTGCCTGGATAATAGGACGCTTGGGTGGGTGGAAAGGGTATGACTCTCAAGGGCCGCCCGGAGTTATTTGTTTGAAGAAGGGGTTGGATAAGTTTAATAATATCATGGAAGGGATCGCTATTGCAAAAGATATGTGTACAGTGTAGCTGCTTGACGCAGTCAGGCAGGGAATCCCGTACGTGCTACTAGCCTGAGCCTCGAAGTCATTTTTCGAGGCTTTTTTATTATCGTTCCAGTATATCTTCCTCACGGAGCAACCTCCGTGTGATCTGTTCAAAAAAAATAATAAATAAAAACGGTATTATTTAAAATAAGGCATTATATTAGATATAGAATTCGTAACTGCTTGAATCCTCCCCTTTTTTGAAAGCTTGTCAGTATCCTTAAAGCCAAAAATATATCATACCTAAACTAATTGTTATGGAAAATTTCATTTCCTTTCAAAAAGAAAAATGTCAATTCTTTTTTTGTTTTGATCAAAAGGGCATTGTTTTTAAAATGCTCTTTAATTTATTTGCTGTCTTAGCTTTTTTTACAGCAGATGCGCAGTCCATAAAATGGACTTTCGATGGGCCGGGCGGAACAGATTTGCCCTATCAAAGTATCGCCAATGTTACTGTGTCACCTGTATCACAAAAAAATAATTGGGGCATAACGACTATGCTTTCTTCCAGTTCTGCCTCTTCTGGGTATACCGGAGCTTCCGGAAACTTTAATGCTTGTGCAGCTACTATATCCGCGGGCTTTAATGCAACCACCAGTACGTATTTTGAATTTACCCTTTCTCCATCACAGGGCTATACGATAGCAATATCAAAAATAAGTTTTGGCTCAAGGTCAACAGGAACGGGCCCGCAGGCTTATTCAATACGCACTTCCATTGACTCATATAATTCAGATGTAGCTGCAGGCACTTTCCCGGTTAACTCCACCTGGTACTATTACCAGCATCCCTCTTTATCGCTGGCAACTGGCTCATCCATCACGATAAGAATATATGGTTTTAATGGAACAGGGTCTTCTCAAAATACAGCCGTATGGCGAATTGACGATCTCTCGCTGGACGTTGCCATTTCTGCCGTTCAAACCTCGTACAGGAGTAAAAAAAGCGGGTTATGGGCATCTTCTTCAACCTGGGAATATTCCACAGACAATTTGAATTGGAGCCCCTCAGCATATACCCCATCTAAAGATGTGGAAAAGATCTTGATTGCAAACGGCCACACAATAACTATTGATTGCCCGTTATCAATTGACCAGGTCACCATTGCGGGCACACTGGAATTACAAACAGACGGAAGTCTCAATATTAATGATGGCGAAGGTGATGATATTATTATCCCTGCTGGCGGAATTTTAAAAGTTACCTGTTCACAGGACTATTCTACAACGATTAATCAAAGCGGCGCTGCATCCATCAATATTTCCCCAAACGGCAAAATACAAATCGGCGATGGAAGTGCTTTTACTGGTAATGGCTATGAAAATTTTGCAACATCATTAAGCAACGTTTGGAACGATGGGGCAGTGTATGAGTTCAATTGCAATAAAAAATTTGAAGCGCCAGGATTGACTTACTTTCCGAATGCCTCCTCAAATGTTATCCCTGTCTTTAGGGTAAGCGCTGTAAGCGGAACACCGGGAAGCGGCTCCAGCAGTCCATTTTATGTTAATGGAATACTTGAGGTCAATTGCGATTTTACTTTTTCTGGTACGGGCGACAAATATCTGCGAAACGGCATAAGAGGAAACTATACCCTGACTAAAACGGGTACCGGCCAACTAATTTTGAATGGAGTCAATCCTGTTTTGGGAGGCAATTCTTTAAAATTATTTTTAAATAATAACCTCAGTCTTCTGTCAAGCGCAAACATTCCTGTAGGGGCTCAGGTAACTATTTCCGGGTCCAGTATTAATAATAATACAGTGGGAAATATTTTCACCATAAACGGCACTTTAGATGTAACCGATCAGGGAATTGGAAATAAAAATGGCCAGATAATTCTAAATGGGCTTTTCAAAACCAAAAATCCCGGAGGATTTTCCGGTAGCGGGTCATCAATTGTTTCAGGCAGTGTATTGGTTAATCGAGGCTCAACAATAGAACTCTATTCAGACAACACTCAATACCTTAACGCAAGAACCGATTTTAGCAACCTGATCTTTTCAGGAAATGGTACAAAAATTCCAAAAGGTCCTTTCTCGCCGAATGGAACTCTCACCATTAAAGACAATGCCATATTTGATTGCACAGGAAATACAAACGGTATAAATATCGGAGATGTAAATACAAATCTTACCATGACAGGAAACAGCCGGCTAATTGTTAGTACATACGGACCAAATCCTCCGATAGATGGGCTTTATAATCTTTCAGGAGGTGTTATTGAATTTAAATGTTCCGGTTCAACTTCTCAGACTATCAGAAGTAAAAACTATCAGAATATTGAAGTGACAGGAACGAATGTTGGCATGTCTGATGGCAAAATATTTTTGAACAGCAATGGAACTTTTACAGTTAAAAATGGCGGTGTTTTTTGGATTAATGATAATACAATTACCGGCTCCGGAGATCATTCCGAAATTGTAAAAGTGGAAGGCGGTGCAACGTTTAGATGCGGCACCAACCTCGGATTTAATGGTGCGGCCATTACTTCGGCGCCCATCAAAAGTTCTGCGATTAATGTTGATATTGAAAAGATAATTCTTGAACCAAATAGCATTGTTGATTATTCCAGGAATGGCGATCAGCCGATAACTAATGCAAACGGATTAGCTTATCAAAATTTGCAAATCTCCGGCACAGGAAATAAAGTAGCTCCCTCAAATGATTTAATTATAAAGGGAAATTTTTCTAAAATAAGCGCTGCAACTTTTGTTCACAATAATGGAACAGTCATTTTTGATAACACCATTTCTCAAACTTATTCATGTGCTTCGCCCCAGGTAATTTTTCATAATTTGATTAATAAAAATATTGCCGGTCTTATTATCAATGACAGCTTATCAGTTTATAGGCGGCTGGCGTTTAATAATAGTTCTGTTACTCACCTTAACGCAGACATTAGTTTACTAAGCAATAAAATTCAAACGGCCAGTATCGGACAGTTAGGCACAAACGTAAAAATCAATTATGGCGAGGGAAGATTTATTATCGAGCGATATATAAATACTAATACAATAAATGGAGGTCATTTAAAATCATGGCAAATGCTTTCCATATCTGCTTTTAGTGAAACAATTTTTAATACCTGGCAGGAAAAAGGAAGTAAAACGATTTCAGGATATGGAACGTGGATAACAGATAAGACCGGTACCGTAAATGGTTTCGACGATATTTCTGCAGCGCCTTCAATGAAATATTTTGATGAAATATCAAATAGTTTTTCAGGCATCCCGGGAACTAATATTAATCTTGAAACCAAAAATGCTTACATGATTTTTGTAAGAGGTGACAGGAAAGCAACTTCGATTAATTCTCCTGCTACTCCCACAGTTTTGCGAACAAGAGGTAAAATTTATACACACGATTTTTTACCTCCTGAAAGCATCGTTTCTCCAGGAAAATTTCAACTGGTAGGAAATCCTTATGCATCTGTGATAAATTTTTCTAAAATTAATGCTACTAACATTGGATCTTACTACATCACCTGGGACCCAACCCTGGGTGGCGACTATGGCGTGGGAGGATATCAAACTATTTCTGAAGCTACTGGCTTTAAACCCGTTCCGGGTAATACGGCCACTTATAATTCCGCATCTGATTATAGAAATATACAATCAGGACAAGGAATTCTTGTGTATAATTCAACCGCTTCCAATGGATCTGTAAATTTTACCGAAGAATGTAAAATGGATGATAATCATCATTTGGTAACACGAAAAACGGAACAGGAGTATGTAACTTTATATGCCAATTTATTTGCTCAAAATGGAATTTTAATTGATGGCAATGCCGTTTCTTTTTCTTCAAAATTTTCAAACGCAATTGATGGGTATGATGCGCCAAAATTCACAACTGGTGTTCCAGTCTTTTGTTTGAAAAGAACAAATAAATTCTTATCAATCGAAGCAAGAAAAGAAATAACATCCGCCGATACTATTTTTTATTCATTGGAAAACCTTCCGAAACAACAATACAAATTCAATTTTATTCCTGAAAATATGGTTCCCGGATTAACGGCCATTCTGGTCGACAACTATTTGAAAACCGAAACGCCAATTAATTTAAGCCAAAACACCGACGCGAATTTTAGTGTTACCGACGACAAAAATTCAACAGGCGCCAACCGGTTTTATATAGTATTTCGCACAAGTTCGCCGCTTGATATTTCTTTCTTATCAATGAATGTTATTCAAAAAGGAAAAAGTGTGTTGGTAACCTGGAAGACGAATACAGATGCAGATGTCAAAAATTACAAGCTGGAGCATTCAACCGACGGAATTCATTTTGCTGAAATTGGTTGCATAAATGCTGGTGCAGAAAAAGCAAATAATTATGAATTTCTTCATCTGAATCCTGCCGCGGGCAATAATTTTTACAGATTAAGCGCGATAAAAATAAATGGAGAAATACGATACAATGATATAAAGAGAATAGTGATTGCCGGAATTGAATCCTCAATTAAAGTATATCCAAACCCAATTCAGCAGGGAATTATACAACTTCAATTCTACAATCAATCATCAGGAATTTACCTTTTAAATTTATTTGACCTGGTGGGTCATAAAAAATTTTCAAAGAAAGTTTTGGTTGAACGTGGTAATTCATCACAAATTATCACGCTCAAAAAAGAGATTGCCAATGGCGTTTATAATTTAGAAGTCATAAAACCTGATGGCAGCAAATCGGTATTGAAAATTGAAAAATAGCCGGCAACTAACGGTGAGGGGTAAACGAAAAAAGACAGTTACAATTATATAGTGGACAGACAAATAATCTGCTTTTTTATTTTACACTAAATAACCAAAAGCATCATCATCTTCTTTTAATTCGGTGTAATTAATATTGTGAAGATTAAAATTATTTTTGAGCTTTTCATAATCTTCCTTAGCGCCTAACTCAATGCCAACTAGCGCGGGGCCCGCTTCTTTATTATTTTTTTGGATGTATTCAAACCTGGTGATATCATCAGTTGGTCCTAAAACTTTATTGACGAATTCTTTCAATGCGCCGGGCCTTTGCGCAAAACGTATCAGAAAATAATGTTTTAAACCTTCGTATTGTAATGAACGCTCCTTTATTTCCTGCATGCGGTCAATATCATTATTGCCCCCACTGATAATACAAACGACATTTTTGCCTTTTATTTCGTCTTTGTAATCATCTAAAGCAGCGATGGATAAAGCTCCCGCGGGTTCCGCTACAATCGCATCTTCATTATAAAGCTGTAAAATAGTAGTACAAACTTTTCCTTCAGGAATTAAGTGCATTTCGTATAAAACCTCTTTGCAAATTTTATAAGTGATATCACCGGCGCGGCTAACAGAAGCGCCATCCACGAAATGTTCTATGTTATGCAGTTCAACCGGGTGGCCTGCTTTAAAAGCTGCAGTCATAGAAGGAGCGCCTTGCGGTTCCACGCCGATAATTTTTGTAGCGGGTGAAAAAGTTTTAAAGTAAGAACCAACGCCCGATGCGAGTCCTCCACCACCAACGGGTAAAAATAAATAATCAATGTGGTTAAGCTCTTCCAGTATTTCCAAAGCAACAGTTGCCTGCCCTTCAATAATTTTAAGATTATCATACGGAGGAATAAATGTTTGATTATTTTCTTTGCAAAATTGAATGGCGGCTGCGGCGCACTCTTCGAAAGAATCTCCAACCAATTTTATTTCAATCGCATCTGCGCCAAACATTTTTGTTTGCTTTACTTTTTGCTTAGGTGTTATCACCGGC
The DNA here is from genome assembly GCF_003721595.1 of Hanamia caeni. Taxonomy (GTDB): domain Bacteria; phylum Bacteroidota; class Bacteroidia; order Chitinophagales; family Chitinophagaceae; genus Ginsengibacter; species Ginsengibacter caeni. The sequence continues at coordinate 87,693 of NZ_RJJR01000005.1, read as the reverse complement.
ATAAAAACTACTCCTTTGCAACTTAATTTTTTGCACGAGTAGGCAAATCCCTGCGCATGATTTCCTGCACTGGCGCAAACTACACCCTTCTTTAATTGTTCTTGCGGCAAAGTGCTGAGCATGTTGTAAGCACCTCTTAATTTATAAGAACGCACTACCTGCAAGTCTTCTCTTTTGAGGAAAATATTACAATTATATTTTGTGGATAAATTCCGGTTTACCTCGAGTGGAGTTCTGTTCACTACATTGTTTAAGCGGGCAGATGCATCGGCCACTCCCAGGCCATCAAAGATGGGATGATAATTTATTTCATGGCCTTTTGATTGATGCTTATTACTCATAGGAAATGCAAAAAAATTTGAAAAAAGATTGCCGGCCTTTTATGCCGGCAATCTTTAAAATTATTATGCGGGCTCCTGGTTTTCAGGACGCAAGCTCCTTACGGTTTTTCCCGCCTGCCACATTTCGCTTTCGCGTAATTCTTTTAATTCTGCATCCAGTTTCTCACGATAATCTTTTTGCGAATTGGAATCAATTGAACGCTTTGCTTCTTTGCCTGCAGCAACGCTTGCATACAAATCAGAAAAGACCGGCAATGTAGCATCACGGAATTTTTTCCACCAGTCTAATGCGCCACGCTGTGCTGTAGTAGAGCAATTAGCATACATCCAGTCCATTCCATTTTCGGCAACCAGGGGCATCAATGATTGTGTTAATTCCTCCACGGTTTCATTAAAAGCTTCGGAAGGAGAATGGCCATTTTTGCGAAGGGTTTCAAATTGCGCAGCAAAAATTCCTTGTATCGCTCCCATCAGCGTGCCACGCTCGCCAGTCAGGTCACTGTACACTTCTCTTTTAAAATCGGTTTCAAAAAGATACCCGGAACCAATTGCAATTCCAAGAGAAATAACCCTGTCAAATGCTTTGCCTGTTGCATCCTGGTAAATGGCGTAGCTGCTGTTTAATCCGCGGCCTTGCAAAAACATTCTTCTTAGAGAAGTACCTGAACCTTTTGGCGCTACCAAAAATACATCCACATCTTTTGGGGGAACGATGCCTGTTTGGTCATTGTAGGTAATTCCGAATCCGTGAGAAAAGTATAAGGCTTTTCCGGCAGTTAAATGTTTTTTAACCGTTGGCCACAAAGCTATTTGTGCCGCATCACTCAGCAGATAACAAATGATAGTTCCTTTTTCCAAAGCTTCTTCAATTTCAAATAAAGTTTTTCCTTCTACAAATCCATCCTGCACTGCCTTATCCCAGCTCTTTGAATTTTTTCTTTGCCCAACAATTACGTTGATGCCATTATCCCTTTGATTCAAAGCCTGTCCTGGCCCCTGAACACCATAACCAATTACGGCTACTACTTCGTCTTTTAAAATTTCCTGTGCTTTGGATAATGGAAATTCTTCACGCGTTACCACGTTTTCTTCCGTTCCTGCAAAATTTAATGTCGCCATGTTTTTTGTTTTTTGTAAATTAAAAATCCTGTTTTTTATTTGTTTACTGTGACTAATAACAATAAAAGTCTGCTATCAATATCGTTTTAAATTATTTACTCAACTTCTGTTACTTCTAAAATGGAACTGGTTAATGCTCCATTCAGGTACCATCCTATTCCTTCTTTCATCAAAAAATCACCGGTATAAATTTTACCACTTTCGCGAAATGAATTTCGTTTGCCTTCTTCTACATTAATTTCCTTTACGACGTATCTGCTGGCCGGTTTCAAACCTTGCAAAATTATATTTTGATAGGTATCACCATGATGCACGTTCATATTGTAATCAAATACCACGGCCCTTTTCCTGCTGCTGTCAACATACATCAACGCGGCAATGCTGTTTTTATAAGGCGCTATCAGCCGATATAACGAGCCATAATTTAAAACATCCTGCAACCTTTTATAATTGTCAACTGCATTTCTGCAAAACTGAATTTCTTTTTCACTTAATTTATTGATATTAATGTCGAAACCAAGTTTGCCCTGCATAGCCACATCAATTTTAAACTTCAAACTTTCGTTGCCCCAATTGGTAACATGGTCGCACACGGCGCCGGCTGGAAAAAAATAAGAATAACCCCATTGAATAAAAATTCTTTCAACCGGGTCGGTGTTATCGCTGGCCCAAAATTCATTAAAATATTTTAATGCACCATATTCTGCGCGGCCACCGCCTCCGGAACAAAGCATCATTTCAAGGTCAGGAAATTCTTTTCTCACCCGCTCCAATACTTTGTACAATCCTTTGGTATAATCCACATACAACGCCTGTTGATTATTGCCAAGGTAATTACTGTAAGCGTTTGTCATAAAGCGATTGCAGTCCCATTTTATATAAGCAATTCCCGGATTTTCAGTAAGTAGATTATGCATTACACCATAAACAAAATCCTGAACCTTAGGATTGGTAAGGTCCAGCACAAGTTGGTTACGTGAAAGGTCTATCGGGCGGTTTGGTAATTTTAAAACCCATTCAGGATGCTGCTCATACAATTCACTTTTAGGATTTACCATTTCAGGTTCCACCCAAATTCCAAACTTAATACCTTTTTGTTCAGCCTGCTTTACAAGATATTTAAGGCCATCGGGCAATATTTTTTTATTCGCCTGCCAATCGCCAAGGCCTGCTGTATCGCCATGTCGCGGATGCTTATTTCCAAACCAGCCATCATCCAGCAAAAAAACATCAACACCAATTTTTTTTGCACCATCAAATAATTTTACCAAAGTATCCTGTGTAAAATTGAAAAAAGTAGTTTCCCAATTATTGAGCAGCGTTTGTCTTTTCTGATGTCCGTTCCACACACCATAATTTAAGGCCCATTGGTGAAAGTTGCGGCTGGCTTGTCCTTTGCCATTTGTTGACCACGTAAAAATAAAATGCGGTGTATTAAATACTTCTTTTGGCCTGAGTGAATAAGCCGAAGCGTACGCATTGATGCCCGGAATTATTTTTAGTGAATTCCCTGCATGCCCATTAGACCTGATATTTTCAAATTGCAAATTAAAATTCCCGCTCCACGCCAAAGAACCTGCAAAAACATTTCCTTCATTTTCATCGGCAGGCTTGTTGGGCGAAATCATAAAAGATGGCACTTCATAATTCGTAGCTCTTGTGCCAAGTTTAGATTGAATATTGTAAATTCCTTCGGGCAGCTTTGTTTCTTCAAATTGCATTTCACTGGCCCAGTCACCATAAAAATGAGTAAGATAAAAATTATTATCGTGAAGTGTGACAAATGAAGAAGCATAACGGTTAAGCGTAACCGAAGATTTCTCTTCATGATAAATCGTTGCCCATTGTTCTATCACATTTTCCTTTTTGTAAGATTTAAAATTCAAAGTGACGTAAAAAGAATACTCCGGGTCTTTCAATTTGATATGAGTAACTGAAACATCATCGTTCTCATTTTCTATAGAGGATTCAACAAAATTAAGTTGCAAAGAAGGATTGCCATCTGCATGCGTAACCTGGATAGCAGGCTCAAAAACATACCCCATACCTCCACCCGGAAAGGCAGGATTGCCGCGGGATAGCAGCGATTTATCATTCAAAGAATCGGGATTATCTGCATCAGCGAATTTGGAACCAAACCAAGCTTGTTGTAATTGATGATTGCCATCAACCTTATATATTAATGAAGTATTGTTTGTGGCAATTGTAATAGTTTGGGCGTAATTTTTTGAAAAAAAACAAAAACAAAAGGCAAAGCAGATTAATATTTTAGCTAAAGGGTTTTTCATTTTTCTTCGTCTGTTTTTTCATTGAAAATAATTTGATTGTGAAAAGGGTCAATTACTTTAACCGCCATTGCGCCGTAAAAAGTTTTTTCTAATCCCGGTTTATTGTATTTGTATTTTTTGCCGATAACCTCTTTGTGAAATTCTTCCACGCCATTGCGCCAAACAAATACGTTTGTGCCTGGAGTGCCATCTCCGTGATGTTCGCTTAAATGAATTAGCAATCCATCTTTTTCAATCTCCAGGTATACCGGCGTGTTTTCATCAAAAGTATGTTCCCAATTGATTTTAAATCCCAGCCAATCAACATAAAATTCGATTGCCTTTTTATAATCAAAAATTCTCAAAACAGGAATAACTTTTTCAATTTTCATTTTATTGAAATTGGATTACATAGTAAAAATTTCGCTCTGCCGGTCTAAAAATTCATTCTCTACAACTTCTTCACCCGGCTGCATTTTTTCAAATTCTTTTACTTTTTCATGAAAGCTATCGCTGTTTTTAATAATGGCAACGCGTGCGCTTCTTACAAATTCAATCAAACCGTAGGGTTCAAGCGCTTCAATTACTTTATTGGTTTCTTCGCGATGACCTGTTGTTTCAAATACTGTATAATCTTTTCGAATCGCTACCGCCCTTGCTCCAAACTGGTGAAGTAATCTTTCAACCTTGGCTTTTTCTGCGATAACATCAGTTGGCACTTTATACAAAGCCATCTCTTGCCAGATGATTTCGTCGTTGGTATTAAAATAAGCCTTTAAAACGTCCACTTGTTTTTCAATCTGGCGTACTAATTTTTTGATTACTTCTTCTGTTTCTTCAATTACAATATTAAACCGGTGAATGCCGGGAACCTCTGAGGGTGAAGTGTTCAGGCTTTGAATATTTATTTTCCTCCTTGAAAAAATGATGGAGATTCTATTTAGAATTCCTATCTGGTCTTCTGAATAAACCGTTATCGTGTATTCTTGCTTTCCCGGTACAGTGGAAGAAGAAATAGCTGTCTTTTTTATTTCGTCAGTATTCATGATTTTGATTTTTTAAAGATTTTAAGATAAACGGATTTCAGAAACGCTGCAACCCTGGGGAACCATCGGGAATACATTATTTTCTTTACCTACTTTCACTTCCAGCAAGTACGGGCCTTCGGTTTCAAGCATTTTCCGGATACCTTCTTCCAGGTTTTTTCTTTCAGAAATGTTTTCAGCATTGATATGATAAGCCCTGGAAAGCGCTACAAAATCAGGACTGTCAATGTTGGTAAATGAATAGCGCCTGTCGTTAAATAATTCCTGCCACTGTCTTACCATTCCCAGGAAATGATTATTTAAAATAATAATTTTAAGGTCAATATTATTTTGCATAATAGTTCCCATTTCCTGCAAGGTCATCTGGAAGCCGCCATCTCCAATTATTGCCACAACCGTACGTTCTGGCGCGCCTAACTTTGCGCCCATTGCTGCGGGCAATCCAAAACCCATTGTACCGAGGCCGCCTGAAGTAACGTTGCTTCTGGATGAGTTGAATTTCGCATAGCGACAAGCCACCATCTGGTGCTGGCCAACATCACTAACGATTACGGCATCGCCTTTTGTAAGCTCGTTCAAAACTTTAATTACCTCGCCCATCGTCAGGATGTCGGTGTCAGGATTTAATTCTTTGTTGATGCAGATGTCAATTTCTTTTTGAGTGAATTCACTAAATTTCTTCAACCAATCTTTATGTTCTTTTTTATCAATTAGTTTGGTCAGCAAAGGCAACGTCTCTTTACAATCGCCCCAAACCGGCACCGTAGTTTTTACATTTTTATCTATTTCCGCCGGGTCAATATCAAGATGTATTACTTTGGCTTGCTTCGCATATTTATCAAGCCTTCCTGTTACACGGTCGTCAAAACGCATACCCACCGCAATCAACACATCACATTCATTGGTTAATACATTCGGGCCGTAATTTCCATGCATGCCCAGCATTCCTACATTTAATGGATGGTCGGTTGGCAAGGCGCTCAAACCCAGAACGGTCCATGCGGCGGGCAAATTTCCTTTCTCTATAAATGCTTTAAACTCCTTTTCTGCATTACCAAGAATTACACCCTGTCCAAAAATTACGAAAGGCTTTTTTGCTTGATTAATTAGTTCAGCGGCTTGCTCGATATATTCTTCGCGAACAATCGGTTTAGGCCTGTAGCTACGAATATGGTTACAAGGCTTATATCCCTCAAAATCGAATTTTTGAACTTGGGCATTTTTTGTAATGTCAATTAAAACCGGCCCTGGTCTTCCACTCTTCGCTATGTAAAATGCTTTTGCAAGCGCTGATGGAATTTCGTTGGCGTCAGTTACCTGGTAGTTCCATTTTGTAACCGGCGTCGTAATATTTACCACATCAGTTTCCTGGAAAGCGTCCGTGCCTAAAAGATGTGCGAACACCTGGCCTGTGATACAAACAACCGGCGTGCTGTCAATCATAGCATTCGCCAGCCCTGTTACCAGGTTGGTAGCTCCGGGGCCGCTGGTAGCGAATACTACACCTACTTCTCCGGAAGTAGTGGCAAAGCCCTCCGCGGCGTGAACGGAGCCCTGTTCATGACGGACTAAAATATGGTTGATTTTATCCTGGTAGTCGTAAAGCGCATCGTAAATCGGCATGATGGCGCCTCCGGGATATCCGAAAACCGTCTTTACTTTTTCGGCAAGTAATATTTTTATTACGGCCTCGCTGCCAGTAATGTTTGCCGTTTTTTTAGAAGTGACTTTTGTCTTTTTTTCTTCTTCTAATTCGATGGTATTCATAATAGTAAAATTTAAATATGGTATGTTTAATTACTAAACACTTGAGTGGCAAATTCATTTTTAAGTCTGAAGAAAGTAGTCATGTCTGTTGAGCTTACATCGGTGTACCCGACTTGTCGCAGCATGGTGACGACTTGTCCGCGATGATAGGTAGTATGGTTAAATACGTGCACTAACAATTGATAAATGGGTTGATTAAATTCTATTCCTTTCGAATTTTTATAATTTAATGTCTGCGGAAATTGGTCTTCCGACATAGCCGTGACGAATTTCTGATAGCCGTCAGAGATTTCCTTCCAGGTTTCTATTAACTCATCTTTTGAGCCTTTAAATTTTACTGCAAGCATTTGGGAATTTGGCTTCTTATTCATTCTTTCCAGCCACGTTTTTTCTGCTGATACCATGTGCAAAATAGTTTCATAAATACTTTTGAAACTACTCACTACCAGCTGATTCCATTGTTCATCAGAAATATGTTTGAGCCAATCGCACATCTGATTATTTGCCCAGATGTGGTATTCAGATAATTCTATAAAATAATTCTTTGACATAATTAACTTTTAAATCCAATTCGTTTCCTGGCTTTCCATGCTTCCAATTTATTTTCTTCTTCTACTTTTTTATCCAACATGTTTTCTAATGCTTCGTAGATTTGATTCAATTGAGCATAGTGGCTTCCTATTTTTTCTCTTAACCCATCCAATTTTTCCAAAATATCTTTGTATTGAATAGCAAATTTCTTAAAGCAATAAAAGCGCGGACAATTGCGATATTCATTTTCCTTGCTATCGGACTTTTTAAAACACTTGCTAGCATGGTTACACCATGTTCAGTAAATGCGTAAGGCAATAAGTCCTTTCTTCTCTTTTTCTGGAACCGGTCACAATTTGTGATGAGTTAACATTCTGACATCTATTTGAATGTATGAGGTCACAATTTGTGACCTCATACTGCTCCATTCTTTTCTGGTAAGCCGAGACATAAAATCTTCCGGAAAACTTTCTATATTTCTTCTTACAGCCTGATTAAAAACTCTTGTTTCTACTTCATACAAAGCAGCCAAATCAAAATCAAGCATCACTTTTTGTTCCCTTATTTCAAATATCTTTTGTTGAATAAATTGCGCTCGCATTACTAAAAATTCTTAAACCCAATTTTTTAATTTTTAATTAATGCCAATAACCATATCACCATTTTGCAAACATTATACTTATTTTTTAAACCCGATTCTTTCCCTTTGTTCCCAGTTTCTCTGGTTTGCTTTTTCGTCTAATAAATTTTCGATAGAGTCATAAATTTGATTTAATTGTGCATCATGTTCACCTATTTTTTCTTTAATCATTTTTAATTGCTCTTTCAAATCATTTTCTTTTAAAATAATCTTTCTAATTTCTACAAAAGCGCGCATAATGGCTATATTCATATTAATAGCTTTATCACTATTTAAAACGCCACTCAACATAGCCACACCTTGTTCAGTAAAAACATAAGGAAGATACCTGGTGCCGCCTCTTTTTGAGGTTTCAAATTGCAACCTCAAAGGATGTAACTGCTTTTCTAAGGTTTCAATTTGAAACCTCAAATCATCCCATTCTTCTTTTGCGAGTTGAAACATGAAATCTTTGGGAAATCTTTTTATATTCCGCTTGACAGCAAGGTTTAATGATTTAGTTTCTGTTTGATATAAATCTGCCAAATCCCTGTCAAGCATTACCCTTTCACCCCTGATTTTATAGATCCTGTTTTGTATGCTTCGTATAATCTGCATGATTATTTTTCAATTATTCTAATCTTCATCGGTCACACAACCTTCACTCGCATTCTTTACAAACTTTGCATATTTATACAAAACTCCTTTTGTTGCTTTCAAAGCAGGCCGTTTCCAGGCAGCTCTTCTTTTAGCAATTTCTTCATCACTTACCTTTAAGTTTAATGTGTTTTTTACCGCATCTATTTCAATGATATCATTATCTTCTACCAATCCCAATAGCCCGCCTTCAAAAGCCTCAGGAGTAATGTGGCCCACGACAAAACCATGAGTGCCGCCACTAAATCTTCCATCGGTAATTAATGCAACCGTTTTTCCCAAACCCGCGCCAATAATAGCGCCTGTGGGTTTTAGCATTTCTGGCATGCCAGGCGCGCCTTTAGGCCCGATGTTTCTGATTACCACTACATCACCCGCATGAACACGCCCGCTCTCCAGTCCCTCTATCAAATGTTTTTCGCCTTCAAATACTCTTGCAGTGCCTTCAAAATGGGTTCCTTCTTTTCCCGTTATTTTTGCCACACTTCCTTTTTCTGCAAGATTGCCGTATAATATCTGAAGATGTCCTGTTGCTTTAAGTGGATTTTCAAGCGGACGGATAATATCCTGCTTGTCGAAATCAAGGTCTTTTGCCTCTTCCAGATTTTCAGCCACCGTCTTTCCGGTTACGGTCATGCAATCACCATGCAATAAACCTTTTTTCAGTAAATATTTCATAACTGCAGGAATGCCGCCATGTTCATGCAAATCCTGCATCAGGTATTTTCCGCTTGGCTTAAAATCTGCAAGCATCGGAACTTTATTGCTGATGGTTTGAAAATCATCCGGAGTTAAATCAATGCCAATGCTTTTGGCTATTGCAATCATGTGCAAAACCGCATTGGTGCTGCCGCCTAAAATCATTATTAATGTAATCGCATTCTCCAAAGCTTTACGCGTCATAATATCTTTTGGCTTAATATCCTTTTCCAAAAGATTTTTTATGGCCGGCCCAATCGCAGCGCATTCTTTTTCTTTGTCTTTGCTCATCGCAGGATTACTTGCTGAATAAGGCAAACTCATTCCCATCGCTTCAATCGCACTGGCCATCGTGTTCGCTGTGTACATGCCACCGCAAGCCCCTGCTCCCGGGCATGAATGGCGAATGATACCTTTAAAATCAGCTTCATCCAAATGGCCGGAAATCTTTTGGCCGAGGGCTTCAAAAGCAGAAACAATATTTAAATCTTCCCCTTTATAATGCCCCGGTGCGATAGTACCGCCATACAACATTATAGACGGACGGTTCAATCTGCCCATCGCCATTATGGAACCAGGCATATTTTTATCGCAACCCGGAATCGCAACAATTGCATCATAATATTGCGAGCTTGCATTTGTTTCGATACTATCGGCAATAAGGTCGCGGCTCACAAGGCTGAAACGCATTCCATCCGTGCCCATACTAATGCCATCACTTACGCCGATTGTATAAAAACGAAGGCCCAGCAAGCCTTCTACATTGTTCACACTTTTTTTAACTTCTGTAGCAAAGTCGTTTAAATGCATATTGCACGGATTACCATCCCAACCCATGCTCACGATTCCCACCTGCGCTTTATCAAAATCTTTTTCTTTAAATCCGATTGCATAGTACATCGCCTGCGCACCCGGCAGATTCTCGTCCTGTGTCAGCGTTTTACTGTATTTGTTAAGTTCGGTGTCAACTAATTTCTCGCTCATTGGTAAAATAGAATTATTGATTATTTATTCGTTTACTGATATTTAATTTACCGGCTGTAAATTATTTTTTGTTGCTTTTTCGGTCACAAGGTCTTTATATTCTTTTTGAATTTTACTTCCGAGTGATTCGTTCCATCTTTTTCTGAAAGAAATATTATCCAGCTTTTCAATTCCTATCACCTCTGCTGCTGTGCCGCAAAAGAAAGCGCTGTCTGCATCCCTGAGTTCCTCCGGAGAAATTTGCTTTTCTTCTACCGGTATTTGAAAGCGTTCGCAGATTTCAAAAACTGTGGCTCTTGTTATTCCAGGAAGAATATTGCCCGGCTGAGGCGTAATAAGCCTGCCATCTTTTTCCATAAAAATATTGGCGCCCGGTGCTTCAGCTATATTACCATCTATATCTTTCAATAAAGCCTCATCAAATCCTTTTGATTTGGCTTCCTGGCTGGCAAGAATAGAATTTACATAATGGCCTGTTGCCTTTGCTTCTATTTTAAATGCTTTTGGATTAGGCCTTTCAAAAGAAGAAGTCATCACGCTTAATAATTTTTCGCCCAAAAAAGGTTGCATTTCCCACGCTTCAATTACGATGAAAGATTCTGTGTTTGGACTGAAACTCATATTGGCCGGTGCATACACGAGCGGCCTGATATAGGCATCCTGCAAATTGTTGAGTTTTAAAACTTGATAAGTCGCGTCAATTAGTTCGTCGCGATCCCATGGATAAGGCAAATTAAGCGCGCTTGCTGAATTGGCAAGCCTGTCGAAATGTTCAATTTCTTTAAAGATTTTTGTTTGCCCATCTATTGTTTTATAAGAACGAATTCCTTCAAAAACGCCATATCCATAATGCAGCGTTTCACTGTACAGATCAATTTTAGCTTCTGAAGCTTTTACGATTTCTCCGTTTAAATAAACAAATGTTTTGTTGTTGTAATACATGATTTTTTTAATTGAAGGGGTGAAAAAAACCCCGCATCTTTTGGAGGCGGGGCTGCTTGTTTAAATAATTTTATTAGCTTATCCTCCTCCAAAGACAGGTACAATAATGACTACCACAGCAATCATGATCACTGCAACATTTATTAGTCCATTATTTAATTTGCCTGTCAACATTTTGAGGATTGAAAAGCAAACTTAAAATACCTGGTTCAAAAAACAAAGAACTTTTTTAGAGTGCCGGCGTTTTAAAGCCTGACACCCCTCTATCGCCAATTTTTTTTTATTCTTTAAATGATGGTTGTCTGGCCAATCGCCATATTGCTGATGTTTGAATTTTGCGGAATTTCATTTGAAATATAATTGCTCACTAATTCGCCAATCGTTGAAGTAAAATATGAATTTACCGGGTCGATATCTTTGGTAACAAAACCATTGCTTAATGTCCAATCCACAGCATCTCTTATCATTTTAGCTTCTTCGTTTAATCCAAAATGTTCCATCATCAAAGCGCCTGATAAAATGGAGCCGATAGGATTTGCAATATCCTTTCCGGCGGCCTGCGAATAAGACCCGTGGATTGGTTCAAACAATGCATTCACTTCCCCGATAGAGCTGGAAGGAAGCAATCCCAGCGAACCGCTGATTACGCTTGCTTCATCACTAAGAATATCACCAAACATATTCGCTGTAAGAATTACATCAAATTGTTTTGGATTCACGATGATTTGCATAGCTGCATTATCAACAAACATATAATTTACCTTAACATCCGGATATTTTGGAGAAATTTGCTGTATCGTTTTTCTCCACAACCTTGAAGTTTCCAGCACATTTGCTTTATCTACCAGCGTTAATTTCCTTTTTCTTTTTTGAGCGGCTGCGAATGCGAGATGTGCAATTCTTGAAATTTCTGAAGTATTATAGATGCAAAGGTCCGACGCTTCTGTACCTTCTTCATTCAATTCTTTTTTCCCAAAATATATTCCGCCGGTTAGCTCGCGGTAGATAACAAAATCAACGCCGGCCAGGTTTTTTTCTCTTAAAGGCGAAAGATGATAAAGAGATTTATAAGCATTTACAGGGCGAATATTGGCAAATAGCTGTAAGTCTTTTCTTAATCGCAGCAAACCCTGTTCGGGCCTTATTTTCAAAGACGGATCATTATCATATTTCGGAAGCCCGATGGCGCCAAGCAACACGGCATCGCTGTTCAGGCAGCTTTCAATGGTTTCATTGGGCAGCGGATCGCCCGTTTTTTCAATAGCAATGCCCCCCATCAGCCGATGACTAAAATTAAAATTATGCTTAAATTTTAATGCAACTGCGGTTAACACTTTTAGTGTTTCATAGGTCACTTCCGGACCAATTCCATCTCCTGCAATCACTGTTATATTCTTATCCATGTTTATAATTCGCTAGCGGATTTATTATTTCATTTATAAATATTTCATGCCAGGGCAAGCGTAGTATTCTTTAAAACCCTATAAAACTTATCAGCTTTCTTTTCTAATTGGAAAATATTTTCTATACATGATGGCACATTCCGTTCATCATGGCTCACATAGATCAATGTACGGTTTTTACCCAAACAAATACTATCCACCAATGAAACAAATTGTTTGCTTTGCTTATCATCAAGCCCCTGGCAAGGTTCATCTAATACTAACAATGGCGGATTTTTTACCAAAGCTCTTGCAAGCAAAATCATTCGTTGGAAACTGGTAGAAGTTGAATGCAGCGGCTTCGTTGACACATGAGAAATTTGTAAAAAATCCAACCATTGAAGTATAATTTGATGTTGTGATTGACTTAACTTTCTGTATAATCCGATTGTATCAAAAAAACCGGATGCGATTGCATCAAAGCAGGAAATATTTTTGTCGAAATATGCGTGGAGCTCGGGAGATATAAAGCCCGTTTTTTCTTTGATGTCCCAAATGCTTTCGCCACTTCCCCTTCTTTTTCCAAACAAATAAATTTCATTGGCGTATGCCTGCGGATGGTCGCCGGTTATCATGCTCAGCAATGATGATTTGCCGGAACCATTGCGCCCTTTCAACAGCCATTTTTCCCCTTCTTTTACCGTCCAGTTGAGTCCTGAAAAAATCAAATGTTTTCCGTAGTTCAAATGAATATTTTTCATTTTTACCACCGACTCAAATTGCAAAGACAAATCAGAAAGAGGCAGCAAATCGGAATTATAACTGTAACTATTTTGGGCCCTTTCAGGTTGTTCCAATACTAAATCTTCTTTGCTTCCAAAATAAGTTATCCGGCCATTTTCGAGAAAACAGGCATGCGTTACAAAATCCGGTATTGCAAACGTTCCGGGTATGATTATAATCTGAGTTCCCTGCTTTGATATTTTGAGCAATATATTATTTAATTCATTTACACCTGATACATCAAGCCCTGTGTAAGGCGTATCAAGAATCAAAATATCCGGTGGATTAATGAGCGCTTTAGCTAATTGAAACCTTTTATGTTCACCGCTTGATAATTGAATCAGCGGAGAATTTTTTAAATGTTCAATACCCAGGATAGCGAGCGTAAAATCTATGCTATTTGTTTGTTTACTATTGCCAGTATTATTGTTTGCCACCAGTGATCCCCTTTTTAATTCATCGTAAATAGTTGGTGCATCCTGTGAATCAAAGCTGTTATATCGCTGCTGGTAATAAAAATCAGATGTGCCTGATAAATTCCTGAAAGCATATCGCTGATCAATTAATTGAATTCGTGTATGCCTGTCCGTTACATGATCAAAATGAAAAGAAATATTTCCGTTAAAATGAATATTTGCGGCCAATGCTTTTGCCAGCGTGGTTTTGCCACTGCCGGATGGTCCCAGTATAGCCAAATGCTCATTTTGCTGAAGAGAAAAAGAAATTCCATCCAGCACAATTTTATCGTCTGTTTGTACAATAACCTTTTTTACTATGATAGATAGTTTTTGCATTTTCACTTGCTGATTTCAGGACAATGTATTTTCAAACCTTGAGATTTCGTCTTTAAGGTTTATCAGATAATCAATATCATCGTATCCGTTCAGAAGGCAGGTTTTTTTATAATGATTGATTTCAAACTTTTCTGATTCCCCGGTTTTATCAATTGTAATAGTTTGATTCTCTACATCAGCCGTAAGGGTAGATCCATTTTCAAGCTCAAATATTTTATTTAAAAAAGCTTCACTTATCTGTACAGGAAGAATGCCATTATTCAACGCATTATTTTTAAAAATGTCTGCAAAAAAACTGGAAACCACCACATTGAAACCATAGTCAAGAATTGCCCACGCGGCGTGTTCCCGGGATGATCCGGAACCAAAATTTTTACCGGCCACAAGTATGGAACCGTTGTATTCAGGCTTGTTCAGAACGAAATCCTTTTTCGGCTGTGATTCATCATTATTATAATACCTCCAATCGCGGAAAAGATTTTTACCAAAACCTTCGCGCGTGGTTGCTTTTAAAAACCGTGCGGGAATTATTTGATCCGTATCTACATTCTCTTCTGTAAGAGGAATGAAGGTGCTGGTTACTTTTCGTAAAGAATGCATTTTAAATCATCTTTTATTTTAAAACAATATCCGTTCCTAAACAAATTCCCTAATATCGCTTACTTCACCCGTAATAGCGGCCACTGCTGCCGTGAGCGGGCTTGCTAATAATGTTCGTGCTCCGGGGCCCTGCCTTCCTTCAAAATTGCGGTTGCTCGTAGAAATACAATACTCGCCCGCCGGAATTTTATCTTCATTCATTCCCAAACATGCGCTGCACCCTGCCTGGCGAATCTGGAATCCTGATTCATTAAAGATTTTATCAAGCCCTTCTGCTACAATTTGCTCCCGCACCTGGTGTGAGCCAGGAACGATCATCACTTTCACATTTTCATTTTTCTTTTTTCCTTTTATGAAAGATGCTATGAGGCGGTAGTCTTCAATTCTTGAATTAGTACAACTGCCAATAAAAACATTTTGTACACGCATGCCTTTCAATGGCTGTCCCTCCTGCAATCCCATATATTCCAGCGCTTTCAAAAGATTTTTTCTATCCCCTTCGTCTTCTATGCTGCCAGAGGTGGGGATTGTTCCGTTTATAGAAATTCCCAGGCCCGGATTTGTTCCATAGGTAATCATGGGTTCAATATCTTCAGCATTTATATTTAATTCACTGTCAAAAACAGCATCATCATCAGATCGCAATTTTTTCCATTCTGCTACTTTATCATCCCATGCAGTTCCTTTCGGCGCAAACAACCTGTTTTTTACATATTGAAAAGTAGTTTCGTCGGGGGCTATCATGCCGCCCCTTGCGCCCATTTCAATACTCATATTACAAATGGTCATTCTTGCTTCCATTGAAAGATCGCTGATGGTAGAACCCGCATATTCAACAAAATATCCAGTTGCGCCACTGGCCGATATTTTTGAAATAATATAAAGAATGATGTCTTTTGACAATACGCCTTTATTCAATTTTCCATTGATATTAATGCGCATTACTTTGGGTCTCGTCTGCATAATGCATTGAGAAGCGAAAACCATCTCCACCTCGCTGCTTCCAATTCCGAAGGCAACAGCGCCAAATGCGCCATGCGTAGAAGTATGGCTGTCGCCACAAACAATCGTCATTCCAGGCTGTGTAATTCCCAGCTCGGGCCCAATGATATGCACAATCCCCTGGAAGGGATGGCCAAGTCCGTATAATTCAACTCCATGATTTTTGCAATTCTCAGTTAATTTTTGCACCTGCCTTCTGCTCAGTTCTTCCTTTATCGGCAAATGCTGATCAATAGTAGGTACATTATGATCTGCAGTAGCTACCGTTTTATTCGGCCTGAAAACTTTCAATCCTCTTTTTTCCACACCGGCAAAAGCTTGCGGGCTGGTAACTTCATGAATAAAATGTTTGTCGATGTAAATAATATCGGGCCCTTCCGGTATAGATTTTACCCGGTGCTTTTCCCATATTTTTTCAAAAAGTGTTTTGCTCATAATGTTTAAATGAGAAATTTTTTAAACGGGTTGGCTTAGCTTTCTGCTTTCTGCATTTTTTTTGAAGATTCAAACTCGCTGGCCAATTCTGAAAGGTCTTCATCTTCCACTACTTTTTTTCGATCGGCTACTTTTAAAAAATGATCGTACAAAACATCAACATCACTCTTATAAAACTGAAATCCTAATTTCTGAAAACGATAAGCTAATGCACTGCGGCCGCTTCTGGCGGTAAGTACAATCTTTGAACTGTCAACGCCCACTTCTTCGGGATTCATAATTTCATACGTGAGAGAATCCTTTAAGAATCCGTCCTGGTGAATACCGGAAGAATGGGAAAAAGCGTTGCTGCCTACGATGGCTTTATTCGGCTGAACCGGCATGCCCATGGTTTCAGAAACAAGCCTGCTCATCGGATATAATTTTGTAGAATCAATGTTGGTATAAAAATTCAATGATTTGTGTTGCTTAATTACCATCACCACTTCTTCAAGCGAAGTATTGCCTGCTCTTTCTCCCAATCCATTTATAGTGCATTCTATCTGCCGCGCGCCACTTATTGCGCCTGAAATTGAATTAGCTGTTGCGAGGCCCAAATCATTATGGCAATGACATGAAATCACCGCCTTATCAATATTGCTTACATTATTTTTTAAGAAAGCGATTTTTTCGCCGTACTCATGAGGCAAACAGTAGCCGGTAGTATCAGGAATATTAACGGTAGTGGCGCCGGCCTTTATAACCGCTTCAATCACTCTTGCCAAATATTCATTGTCGGTTCTTCCCGCATCTTCTGCATAAAATTCCACATCATCTGTAAAATTTTTGGCCCACGTAACACATTGCGCCGCGCGTTTTAAAATTTCTTCCCTTGTTGAATTGAATTTACTTTTTATGTGAAAATCAGAGGTGCCAATGCCTGTATGGATGCGCGATCTTTTTGCATATTTTAAAGCCTGGGCGGCCACTTCTATATCTTTTTGCACCGCGCGGGATAATCCGCACACAATCGCATTTTTTATATTTTTAGAAATCTCTTCCACTGAATTAAAATCGCCGGGGCTTGATATAGGAAACCCGGCTTCCAGAACATCCACGCCTAATTCTTCAAGTTTTAAGGCCAGTTCAATTTTTTCTTTCGTATTCAATTTGCAGCCGGGGACCTGTTCTCCGTCCCTTAAGGTAGTATCAAAAATGACAATCTTTTCCATAATTTGTTTTTAAAAAGATGAATTTGCGGAAGAAAAAACATCTACGTTTTCTCCGAAATTAGAGGTTTACCTCTATGATAGCTAAATTAAAATGAAATGAACTTACACTGCTAAAATAAACGCGAAAAATATGAAACCCTTTGTGGCAAAGGGTTCTGCAATATCTATATTACGATGCCCAACCGGATAGCGGGTTGAGCTTTTAACTACTTTTATAGAAATCAGAATACGAATTAACGCTATTTCTTTGTTTACTGTAATTTATAAAGTGCTTATTTCTTAAATATTTTTGTAACCAAAGTTAATTCATCAATTTTGGTTGTGGAGCGAATTTTATTTCTCAAAAATAATTCAAAACAAAAATTGAATACCGTTCATTTACATTTTGTTAAGATATTAAAGCCGTATACAGTGCGTTATATTAGTTTGTAAATTTAGATACGATGCCAAACAGGTCAACAGATGCTTTATTTCAACTGGTTCATTCTCTTCAAAAATCAGAGAAAAGAAATTTTAAATTATATGTTAAGAGAAATTCTTCAAATAATGACCTGAAAGTAGTCCAGCTTTTTGATGCCATCGATAAGATGAACGTTTATGATGAAAATGTGCTAATGAGCAAAACTTCTTCAATTAAAAAGCAGCAATTACCTAATATAAAAGCACATTTATACAGGCAAATTCTTGGAAGTTTGCGCCTGCTCGAAAGCGCCGATAATATTGACCTTCAAATGCACGAGCAATTGGATTATGCGCGCATTCTTTATAATAAGGGACTTTATCTCCAAAGCCTTAAAATTTTAGAAAAGATTAAGGAGGCCGCACGGGCGGCTAACCAGGTAAATTTTTATATTGAGGTTTTAATCCTTGAAAAGAAAATTGAAAGCCTGCATATCACGAGAAGTATGCAGGACAGAGCTGATGAGCTCACCCTCGATGTGCATGAATCCAATGAAAGGCTGATTAAGCAATCAAAGCTTTCTAACCTTGCGTTGCAGTTGTATAGCTGGTATATCAAAAACGGCCTGGCCAGAAATAGTGCGGATGAAGAAGAAATAGAA
The DNA here is from genome assembly GCF_003721595.1 of Hanamia caeni. GTDB lineage: Bacteria > Bacteroidota > Bacteroidia > Chitinophagales > Chitinophagaceae > Ginsengibacter > Ginsengibacter caeni. The sequence continues at coordinate 69,453 of NZ_RJJR01000005.1, read as the reverse complement.
GATTACTTCCACCAGCATTTAACCGAAGATATTAAGCATCCCGAAGGATTTTATGAAAGGTTATATTTTAATCAAAGCTATAGCTGGTATGCATTTATCCGCCAGGATTATTTGATGTATTACCGCTATACACAAAAATGGGTAGATGTTTTTATTAATGAACCCTCTATGATATCAATAGAGACGGGCAATTATATTAAAGGATTGCACAATTTGCTGAATGCGCATTTTACACTTAGAAACTTTTCGGGCTTTGAAAAAACGATTGCCATCCTTGAAGAATTTGGCGATTCTGACATCGTAAAAAAGAACGATAACAATCAAATACAGGTTTTTGTTTATCTGTACACCGCCAAAATCAACAAGCATTTTCTTGAAGGCACTTTCAGAGAAGGCCTGGAGGTGGTAGATGAAATTGAAAGTAAACTGGACGCTTATAATTTATTTCTTGACCAGCATCGCAGACTGGTATTTTATTATAAGATAGCCTCTCTTTATTTTGGCGCCGGCGATTATGATAAAGCCATCGACTACCTGAATAAAATTATTAATTGGAAAGTGAACCTGCGCAGCGATTTACAATGTTATGCCCGTCTGCTCCATTTGATAGCGCATTACGAAATAGGTAATTTTCAGCTATTGGAGTATCTTGTAAAAACGGTGTATCGCTTTATGGCCAAGATGCAAAACCTGAGTTTGGTAGAAGAAGAAATTTTCCGCTTTCTGCGCAAATCGTTTTATATGTCGGCAGCCAGGCTAAAGCCGGAGTTTGAGAATCTCCTTAATACTATCAGGCAATTTGAAACAAGCAAGTTTGAGACCCGCGCTTTTGCCTACCTCGATATCATCTCATGGCTCGAAAGCAAAGTATTGGATAAACCCATTTATGAAATTATCCACGAAAAATATTTAAGAGGAAGAAAACTTTACAATCAAAATAGCTGATAATTAGTCTTTAACCGGGGTTCCTATATAATGTTTTATTTTTCTTACCAGTTCATTGGCATCAAAAGGTTTTGCCATAAAATCGTCTGCCTTGCAAAACTTTTTAATCTCTTTAAAGTTCGTATGTGCGGAAATCATTATGACAGGTATATCTTTTGTAATAGGGTTTGATTTCAATGTGTTACAAACGTCTATGCCATCAACACCCGATAAAAACACGTCTAAAAGAATTAACTGAGGTGCAAAAGATTTAGTTTTGGAAAGAACCTCTTCGCCCTTAAGCGTCGTCATCACTTCAAATCCATATCTTTTAAGAATTATTTCAACCACCCACAGTATATCAGTATTATCATCCACGATAAGAATCCGATTCATATTTTAATTGTTTAAATAAACAAATAATTTTTCTTTCAACAGCAGCCGTTATTTCGGGAGATGCTGGCATTTCGCCTGTTTTACACACAATTAGGATGATGGTTATTTAGCCCAATACTCCCCCACATAACGTGCCACATTTTAATTTTCGATTTAATCTGGCTTAAAGCAGCTTTCTCATAAAATTTCAATTACACTTGTTACCACAACATACGCTGGCCTTTCATATTATTGTAAAAGTAGTTAAAAAAAGAAGATTCCCATCTCCACCACCTATTTCTACACTAATGTTTTCGGGGTCAGTTCAATCATTAGTACCTATCCAACAGAAAGTTTTTTAAATCGTTACCTATTGACAATCTATGCTAATACGCTGTTCATTTTTCATTTTTTGGAATTAAACTAAAAAACTTTCCAAAAATTATTATTATGCTACGTTCAAAAACCAGGTTCGTAACATCTCTTCCTAAGCATAATAAGAATTTTTCCTCATTCTTTGCAGATATACCCCAAAATTCAAATTTGAAAGAAATTTTGGGGAAAAAAAGACACTCAGTTTTAGTCCCAAACAAATTTTTTGAGGAATTTAATTAGCGCGAATTTTGAACAACTAAGAATTGATCATAAAAAATGTAAGAATTGATCATAAAATAAGAAAGTCTTGGAGAAATCCCCAGCATCAACTCACTTGCAATTTTTATAAATTTGTTGTATGGGAATATGGCGACAGATAGGAGAATACTTATGGATTGTAAAAAAGAACCCGAATGCTCATTATTCAAGAATGACAAGGGCCATGCATTTTATCAACCGCCTTTCCATTTTACTGTTCATACTTGCCATGATAATATTAATAATTCAGTTAATAAGGCGGTAAATAGCGTGGTGCAAAAAAAAATCGGTTATTTGTTCGTTCACTCATTTTTTGAAACCGTTTCAATTGCCTTTATCCAAAATTGATTTCTGTATTGTCTCCTATATTCAAAGAACGCGTTTCACCAATTACTTCCGTATCGTTTCCTATTAAAGAATCGTCCAGCATTATGTCATATAATTTTGAAAAAGAGCCGATAATGGATGCTTTTATTATAGAAGAATGAACAATGGTATTTTCACCCATCGCTACGTGCGGTCCAATGATTGAATTTTTAATATCGCAGCCTTCAGCGATGCTTACCGGCGGAATGAAAATGGTATTTTCAAAATTGTTTGGCTCAGCAATGGAACCTCCGAATTTTTGCAGCAAAATAGAATTCGATTGTAAGAGCGATTCTTTTCTTCCGCAATCAAACCAGTTTTCTACTTTAAAAGGTCTAAAGGTTTCGCCGCCTTCAATCATACATTCAAGAGCATCAGTAAGGTTAAATTCATCATGGCTTTTAATACCATTGGTAATAATTTTGGAAAGGCAGCTATACAACAGTTTTGAGTTTTTAATTTTGTAAAGCCCGACAAGCGCCATGTTCGATTTAGGAATAGCAGGCTTTTCCACCACTTTGGTAATAATCCCTTTTTCATTAATTTCTGCAACGCCAAAATTACGTGGGTCATCCACCTTTTTTACCCCCAACATAGAATCTGGCGAAGAAAGAATTTTTTTAATGTCGTATTCACAAATCGTATCTCCCAGCGCTATGAACACTTCATCATTATTCACCAGCTTTTTAGAGAGGTCTATTGCATGCGCCGTGCCTTTGCGGATATTTTGAAAAATAAAATGGCAGGTGAGGTGAGGATACCTGGTGGTAATATAATCCTGGATTTTCTCTCCTAAATAGCCCACAATAAAAATAAATTCATTGATACCTGCATCGTGCATCTGATCCACATTAATGCTCAGGATCGTTTTGCCTGCCAAAGGAATCAAAGCTTTTGGCTGTGTATAGGTGTGTGGCCGCAATTTAGTTCCCGCTCCTGCTACAGGGATAATAGCCTTCATGAATCTGTAAGTTTAAAAACTTTTTAGGGGATGTGAATATAGTAAATGTTTCGGAAAGAGGCTGAAAGCCGAAGGCTCAATGCTAAATGCTGAAGGCTTAATGCCTTGCCTGCTTTGCGCCTTCTACTTTTGCCTTATGCCTTTTGCCTTTTCCCTTTTGCTTTTGCCTTCGGCTTTCCGCATTCAGCATTCTTTTAGTAGGTTTGCGCAAAATTTTTATCCATGCCAAACGATACACAAATATTTAATATCATCAACAAAGAATTGAACCGCCAGCGCGAAGGAATCGAACTAATTGCTTCAGAAAACTTTACATCCGCAGAGGTGATAAAAGCGATGGGAAGTGTGTTGACCAATAAATACGCAGAAGGTTACCCCGGCAAAAGATATTATGGTGGATGTGAATTTGTGGACGAGTCGGAGCAACTAGCCATCGATCGCCTCAAAAAAATCTTTGATTGTGATTATGCGAACGTGCAGCCGCATAGCGGAGCCCAGGCGAACTTCGCTGTGATGTTTGCCGTACTTAAACCTGGCGATAAAGTTTTAGGATTGGATTTAAGCATGGGCGGCCATCTCACTCACGGCTCGCCGGTAAATTTTTCAGGCAAAATATATGAGCCGCATTTCTATGGTGTGAAAAAAGAAACAGGCCTCGTAGATTATGAAATGCTGGAACAAAAAGCAAGAGAAATAAAACCCAAAATGATTATCTGTGGCGCTTCCGCCTACAGCCGCGATTGGGATTATGAGCGGATAAGAAAAGCAGCTGATGAAGTAGGCGCCTTTGTAATGTGCGACATCGCCCATCCGGCGGCTTTAATTGCGAAAGGCTTATTAAATTCTCCTTTTGAGCACTGTCATTTTGTTACTTCCACTACTCATAAAACCTTGCGGGGCCCGCGCGGCGGAATTATTATGATGGGAAAAGATTTTGAAAATCCATTTGGGTTGAAAACACCCAAAGGTGAAACAAGAATGATGAGCCATTTATTAGACATGGCTGTTTTTCCCGGTTCACAGGGCGGGCCACTGGAACACATCATTGCTGCGAAAGCCGTTTCTTTTTACGAAATACTGGGTGAGGATTTTACTGCTTATGCAAAACAAATCCAGACCAATGCGCAGGCGATGGCCAAGGCGTTCAATGCAAAAGGATATGATTTGATCAGCAATGGAACAGACAACCATTTAATGTTAATTGATCTTCGCAATAAAAATATTACCGGCAAAAAAGCGCAGGAAACGCTTGACAAAGCAGCCATCACTTTAAATAAAAATGCCGTTCCCTTTGATGACAAAAGCCCGTTCGTTACTTCCGGAATTCGCGTGGGCGTGCCCGCAATCACTACGCGCGGGCTGAAAGAAAATGACATGCAGACCGTAGTTGATTTTGTTGACAAAGTGTTGATGAATCTTGACGATGAAAAAATAATTGCGTCTGTAAAAGGCGATGTGAAAGATTTTATGAAAGCATTTCCCTTGTATCCGGAGTTGGGGTAAAGTAATTAATCCACGATAGAACTCATTTATTATTACAACGACAGGCAGTTTATGCATTGACAAGATTGGCTTTACTGTATTCTTCCAGTTTGTTTTCTGCGGGGCCAAAATAATGAAATCGTTCAGCCCATTCTAAACCGTATTGTTCTCCTGTTTTTTTATCAGACGGAACACCTCTTAATCTTTCAGAATCTATATCCAACATAAAATTTTTGATATAATTAAAATTAGCGGCGTTGTCGTCGTTGCCAAGAATGGGTAATTTCTTACCTTTTGCCGCAAGCGCTTTTCTTAGTTGCGCACCTGCGTTTCCGCCCGGGCCCTGGGAAGTGATGGCTTTATTGGCCTCCACTTTTTTATCTATATAATTACTGATATCCACTACCCTATTTACGAGCTGCGGTCCCCTGGCAAAATAATACCTTTCCATCACGGAATGAGGTTCCACTACATCCAATTGTTCCGGGTAATCGCCCCGACCTCCTGCCATCCAGCGGGCAGCTTCCACTGCTTTTGCGGTGACGTAATGGTCGGGGTTTTCTTCGTAATGCCCCCAGGGGTCATAAGATATAACGGTATCTACCTTCAGCAGCCTGAACAAAAATATAAGACGTCCTTTTATTTCCTGGATGTTGTATTCGTCCATACGGTGATTTCGATAATGTAAGTCGTAAATTTTTTTGATTCCCAAAGATTTTGCAAATGCTTCATTCGCTTTTTCATTATTCAATACTTGTTCGCCATAACTATTTCCTACGCCGGTAGCGTCATCATTTGACGTTCTTATCAAATATCCTGTATATCCTTCATGAATCAATTTGGCTACTGTGCCCGCGGCAAAAAGGGCGATGTCATCGCAATGCGGCTGTATTATGCCAAGCACTTTACCCGCATGCGGCCGGCCTTCTACAGGCCTTTCTATAACTACTTCTTCTTTCTCCTTGTCAGTAGTACTTTCCAAACCAGTGTGGATGCTTTTCTTTGAACTTGATGAATCCAGGGCCGCAACCGCAGCAGCAGGACTCATGAAAGCCCCGGCCAACATGCTTTTTCCAAAAAAATCTCTTCTTTTCATGATGATGAATTAAGTTTATATTATTGGTGTAAGTGAAGATGATAAATGTATGAACAAAATTTCAGCTTTGTTAGCCGGTCGAGATATGAAAAAAGGCTAAAAGGATAACTTTACTAAAGAATATATTTGCAATAAAAAATATCAGCTTCGGTATGTATATTTTTTGAACAATATGACTAATTCATACAAAGTTTCTTTATGATACAACGTGTACAAACTATCTGGATGATTCTGGCGGCGATCGCTGTTTTCTTAACCATTAAATTTTCTTTTTACAGCGGCACACTCGCCATTCAAAACGGGGCTGATGCGGTTACTTCGATGGCGACTGATGGGAGTTATCATTTGGTAACGGCGACTGATAATTTTTTAATATTGATACTTACCAGCGCTCTTGGAACAGGTATCATTATCAATATTTTTTTATTCAAACAGAGAAGTATTCAAATCAGGATTATTATTGCAGCAATTTTAATGGAATGCTTAATTATTTTTTTATATATAAAAGAAACCGAAAAATTTTCACAGGGAAATTTTAATATCTGGGCAATCCTTCATATTCTGGTAATTATTTTTCTTATAATGGCATCAAGAGGGATTTATAAAGATTCTAAGCTGATAAAAGAAAGTAACAGGTTGAGATAACATCTGACCTCTGATTTTTTGATGTATGATTTGTCAAACATATTTTCCCGTCCAACTTTCTTTCACTTTTTTTAATCCTTGCGGAATACCTGCATAAACAAGGTTTCCCCCTTCATCGCCGGCGCCGGGCCCGAGATCAATATTCCAGTCGGCAGATTTTATCACATCGGTATTGTGCTCTATCACGATAATAGTATGCCCCTGCTCAATTAATGCATTAAAAGAAGACAGCAGTTTTTTTATGTCATGAAAATGAAGGCCCGTTGTAGGTTCGTCAAAAATGAAAAGCAGGTTTCCCTGGCCTTTTCCTTTTCCTAAAAACGACGCAAGCTTTACCCGTTGTGCTTCTCCGCCGGACAATGTGTCGGATGATTGGCCTAATTTAATATATCCCAAACCTACATCCGCCAGTGGACGAATCTTTTTGGCGATTTCTTCTCCTGTAATTTCATTTTTCTTTGAAGAAGATTTTTCTTTTGAAAAAAATGAAATGGCTTCATCTACACTCATTTCCAAAACATCGTAAATATTTTTATCATTGTACTTTACTTCAAGAATTTCTTCCTTAAATCTTTTGCCGTGACATACATCACACACGAGATGGACATCTGCCAGGAATTGCATTTCAACCACCTGCTCTCCTTCGCCTTTGCAGGCGTCGCACCTTCCTCCATCTACATTAAAAGAAAAATGTTTGGGTTGATATCCCCGTATTTTACTTAAAGGTTGTTTGCTGAAAAGCTCACGTATTTCATCATAGGCTTTTATGTAAGTCACCGGGTTGCTGCGTGAAGATTTGCCTATGGGGTTCTGATCAATCAATTCTACCTGTGAAATAAAATCTACATCGCCTGACAATCCTTTGCTTAGCCCAATCTTTTCTGCAAATTCACCCTTCAATTTTTTTAATGCCGGATAAAGAATTTGTTTTACTAAAGTAGTTTTTCCACTTCCGCTGACACCGCTGACCACGGTTAATACATTAAGCGGAAACACCACATCAATATTTTTTAAATTATTCTGACGCGCACCTTCCACTTTTATGGAACGGTTCCATTTGCGTATATTTTTTGGAGGTTCAATTTTTAATTCCCCTTTCAAATATTTACCCGTAAGGCTTTCCGGATTTTTTATTATCTCATCATAATTTCCTTCAGCAATTATTTCACCGCCAAGGTGGCTCGCTAATGGGCCCATATCAATAATGTGATCTGCTTTTCTCATCATCATCTCATCGTGCTCAACCACCACGACTGTGTTTCCAAGAGATTGCAGATTTTTTAAAACCCTAATTAAATTTTCTGTATCCCTCGAGTGCAAACCGATTGAAGGTTCGTCCAAAATGTATAAGGAATCAGTGAGGTTGCTTCCCAAACTTCTTGTGAGCTGAATTCGCTGGCTTTCACCGCCGCTTAGTGAATTAGCCAATCTGTTTAGCGTAAGATAACCAAGACCCACATCGGATAAAACTTTTAGCCGTGTATTGATCTCCGTCAAGATCCGCCTGGCAATGGTTTGGTCAAAATCTGATAATTCAATTTCTTCAAACCATTTTTTCAAATCCCTCACAGGCATTTCGCAAAGCTCACCAATATTTTTGTTGGCTACGTGCACATACAATGCTTCTTTTCTTAGCCGGTATCCATGACATTCGGGGCAAAGGGTTTTGCCGCGATACCGGCTAAGCAAAACGCGGTATTGAATCTTATATAAATTCTGTTGAACCTCTTTAAAGAAATCATCAATTCCTTCAAAATATTCATTGCCAGTCCATAATAAATTGTATTGCGCCGTTGTAAGATCAATTACCGGCTTATGAATAGGAAAGTCAAAATGCCTGGCCATTTTTACCAGGCGTTCTTTATAAAGCCCGGACTTTTCGCCGCGCCATGGCGCAATGGCATTTTCGTACACACTTAATCTTTTATCAGGAAAAACCAGATCGGGATCAATGCCGAGCACGAGCGAAAACCCACCGCAAACCGGGCAGGCGCCATATGGATTATTAAATGAAAACAAATTAGGAACGGGCTCTTCAAATTTGATCCCGTCCAGCTCAAACTTGTTGGAAAAATGAATATGATCCTTACCGTTTATTTCAAGCAAGAGTTCACCTTCGCCTTCATAGAAAGCGGTATTCACCGAATCTGCAATCCGATGATTATCTTCTTCGTCAAAATCCTTTTTAATCAAACGGTCAATTAAAACATACACCGTTTTATGATCAAAAAAAGAATCCAAATCTTTTTCTTCTTCAAGGTCCTCTATCCTGGTTATTTTATTATCTGCATAAATTCGTGAAAAGCCTTTTTGCATCAGGATATGAAGTTCTTCTTTTATATCGCGATTGTGCATTTTCCGAAAAGAAACGAGCAATAATACCTTGTCGCCTGTTTTCAAATTATTGATGGCATTTACCACATCGGTCACATCATCTTTTTTTACCTCCCTGCCCGAAACGGGTGAGATGGTTTTTCCTATGCGGGCAAACAAAAGCCGGAGATAATCGTAAATTTCCGTCATGCTGCCTACGGTGGATCTCGGGGTTCGTGTAATTACTTTCTGCTCTATCGCAATGGCAGGGCACAATCCTTTTATATAATCCACATCCGGCTTGCTCATCCGCGACATAAATTGCCTTGCATAAGCGCTCATACTTTCAGCATAACGCCGTTGTCCTTCTGCAAAAAGAGTATCTATTGTCAACGAAGATTTTCCTGACCCTGACACGCCGGTAACCACTACCAGCTTGTTTCTTGGTATTTCTACATCTATATTTTTAAGATTGTGAACGCGCGCGCCCTTTATAAAAATATTATCTGGTTTGACGTTCCTAATTTTCGTGGGTAAAAGTGATTTTTTATTCATTTTTAGAGATGCAAAATTAACGAATAGTAATTTTACGGTGCCTGTTACAAAGTGAAAGTGCGCGGGTTTTCAAGTGGTAACACTCGATTTTTGTGATTTAGCCCAAAAATCTGATTTTTTATTTTGAGATGTAACTTTTTCATATAATTTTGGTCTTCCAATTTTCCAGAAACAATGAAAAACCTTCCGCAAGCGCTCAAAGTTACGTCATCGTTTTCTTCCAAATTGGAACTTACACAATATCCTAAACCCTAAATTTCGAAACAGGTTATGAAAACCATGAACAGTTTATCCGACCCCCAATTAATTCACATTTATCTCGAAGGAGACAGCGATGCACTTTCAACACTTGTAGACCGTCACAAAGACAAAATTTTCACTTCTATTTATCTTTTGGTAAAAGATAAATTTCTTGCCGAAGACATTTTCCAGGACACTTTTATCAAGGTAATTGATACTATCAACAGTGGCCGGTATAATGAAGAAGGTAAATTTTTACCTTGGGTAATGCGCATAGCCCACAATCTTTGCATTGATCATTTCAGAAAGGTAAAACGTACTCCGACTATCAAAACAAGCGGAGACCACGACATTTTTGAAGTACTTAATTTTTCTGAAGCAGGCATGGAAGAAAAAATGATCCAGGGACAGAGTCATGAGCGTGTACGCAAAATGCTGGATATGCTTCCCGAAGATCAAAAAGAAGTAATCGTAATGCGACATTTTGCAGACCTCAGCTTTAAAGAAATTGCCACCATCACCAACTGCAGCATCAACACTGCCCTTGGCCGGATGCGTTATGGCCTTATCAACCTGAGAAAAATGATGGTAGAAAAACAAATAGCTTTATAGATCAATAATAACACTTCTGAAACCACAACGAAAAGCCCTTCTGTAACGAAGGGTTTTTTTTATGATTTAATGCAAAATATAAATTGCCAATATTTATTCTTTTACTGTTGCTTTGTCTTTACAAAATGGATCCAAAAATGGTGTGGTCAGTTTATTGAAAATAATTCCCTGAATACTTTTCTACCATCAGTATTGCCCAAAGCTTCACTGCAGGCCCTTTCGGGGTGGGGCATCATTCCAAAAACGTTTCTTTGCTTATTGCTGATGCCGGCGATGCTCTTAATAGAACCATTAGGCGAATGGTCAATATGAATTTCGCCATCTTCATGACAATAGCTATAAATTATCTGGTTATTTTTCTCAATTTCTTCAAGATCCGCTTCTGAAGCAAAAAACCTCCCTTCGCCATGGGCCACAGGTATTTTTAGAATCTCTCCATCCACATTGTTCCTGATAAATGTGTTTTTACAGGTGAATTGCATGTGTGCATTTTGTAACAAAACACCGGGCAATAAGCCACTTTCGCAAAGCACCTGGAAACCATTGCACACACCAAACACCTTACCTCCTTTGTTGGCAAAATCAATTACGCTCTGCATCATCGAGCTAAAACGCGCGATGGCGCCACACCTGAGATAATCACCGAAGCTAAAACCACCCGGAAGCACAATGCAATCGCCGGTATCAAACATCGATAAATCTTTGTCTTTATGCCAAAGTGTAATCACTTCCTGGCGCAGGTCTGTTTGAAGCGCATTAATCATGTCCCTGTCGCAATTAGAACCCGGAAAAACTACTACACCAAATTTCATGATTCAATTTTATTATTGGAATGCAAAATTAAACAATCCCCACTGTTTTATTTTTTGAAATACTGTATATAAATGGCGAATGCCACCATTAGCCATTGCATGGCCATCGGAATCCACCTGCGGCGCGGATAATAAAAAGCACATCCTATAAAAGCGGAAGCCGGCACCAGCGCAAGCAGCCAGTAGCTGATGTTGTGATTATAAATAATGAATGGAATTCCGATACAAATAGCGAGGTAAAGTGACATTTGGCCCCAGTTTTTTCTTACCTGCAAAATTTGCTTATTCATAAAAGACTGAACATAGAAAGCACCGGCGAGGATCATGATCACAATCAGACCAATACCTACCCATTCTGTGTAAAACAAATTATAGCTTTTTTCTGAAATTCCAAATCCATAAAATTTAAAGGAATATAACTTATTAGTAAGAAAAAGCCATGCGAATAAAAAATACCATGGCGTAAGCACACCGATAAAAGTAATGAGCCATTCAGCAACTTTTGGTGGCCTCGTAATGACGAGCGAAGAAATAACAAAAACTACAAAGGCAAATGAGGGAAGATAGAAAAAAGAAGCAATGCCAATGGCGAGCCCCACATTAAATAACGTTCCTTTGGGATGCTGGCTGCTATTGAGATTGCTCATTTTAGACCAAACCCAGATGAGAAATGAATTTACAATTAATGGTGCACTCAAAATATTCCATTCAGGGAAAAAAGAAGTGATTAAAAGATAGCTCATCGCCGGCAGAAAATCAGGTTTTTGCATCATTCGCCTGCTGATAATAACCTGGTTTAGCGTAATCGCCTGCGAAAAAAGAAGCAAATAGGCCACCAGGAAATAAGATTTAGGGAACTGATCAAAGTAGGGCTTTACAGAATGAATAAGATCATTAAACAGAAATCCGCCGGACTGGTCAACTACGGGAATTTGCGGATGCGAAAGCCAGGCAAATTTTAAAAGAATTCCATACACGAAAAGCAGGAACGTATTGAGGGGATTATTGGTCCTGAAAATTCCTGTCACAATAAATAATTAATTGAAAAAACAAAAATAAAAAATTAAAACTGATTCACACAGAAATGCAGCTTACTGATTTTATTTATGGAAATTCAATTTTGGCAAATGCAATATAATTGCGGTAGATGCAAGGTATTATTATTTGCGAAGCGCTCACCTGCTTACCATAGCGCGGCATAAACTGGTAGCCCCTGTCAAGTGTTCTGAACGGAGGATTGATGGTAATTTTTCCTGAGCCGGACACACTGTGATCCACTAAAAGAAAATTTCGTCTTTCCAATGAATTAAACAGGAAATGCATTTGGCCACCGTTAAGCATTATCTGATAAGAAAGAAAGTTATCAGTTTCATCATCGTATTGGCTTTTGTTGACAATGGTAGCCCAGTCAGTCCGGCCGGTTTTGTCCATATTTAAAACCAGGATGTTGTTGTAGTAATACCGATTTTGGCCACGTGAATTATAAAAAGGATAGCCCCCGTAATAGCCATAGGAGTAGGGCGAATACATGTAATAATTATACGGGGAAAATGAGGGATAACCATACAGATAATCATAGCGGTTCCACGGACTGTAGCGCGATTGAGAATAAAAATCTTCTGCTGTTAGTATAAATCCTCCATCTTTTTTCAGAATCACATCGCGGATAAAATAATTATTGAGCGCCAGTTTATTATTACCGTTGGTTTTAGCCACTGACCGCACGGTATCTCCCAACACCTGGAACACCTGCGTAATAATGTTTTTATTCTCTACGTCCCACACCGCTGTATAAATGCCCTCAACATTGCCGCGCTTTTTTTCATAATACAACGAATTAATAATATAATGTTTATTGAGATTATCAATCTTAAGCTTGATAGCATCAAGATAGTTTCCTGACAGGTCAAACTGGTTTAAAATAAAATCGTTATCATCCGGCTTTTTCGTAATCAAAGAGAGGTCTTGAATAAAATCTTTGGTAGAAGATTTATTTCCTTTTGTGAAAACAAAATTGCCCTCATTATCTACATAAAAATCGCTGAACAAATCTTTCCTGTCATCAAAATTTGTAGGGATTCTCGATTTGTGCAGCAATTGAAGGCTATCATTAAACAACAGCGTAGTGAAATTGAAATTCCCATTTTTCCTTTGAATTTTATAAATCATAATCTTAGACCTATCCTCGCTATATATAGTGCTGTATATCTTATTATCAGCAAAAAAGTTGATATGGGTGGTATCAAGCTCAATGGGGTCGCTTAACAATTTTCCTTCTTCATTTATTTTTACGGCATCGCAATGAAGTGTATTCTTTTTTTGATATTGATATATGAGCCATGAAAAATCAGGATAGGTGACAAAATCCACGTTTAAGGTATTGTCGGGCATAAACTGCAGATCTACGCGATTGACCAGGTTCATCGAATTGTCATAGCTGCAAATAGCGTATTTGTTCCTGATATTTTTATAGATTAAAAAATTATCATGAATTTTTCCAATGATTTCAAAATTAAGCGCCCTTGTATCCTGCGACTCTGGCTGCGAGTAAGTAATTTGTTGTGAAAATGAAGTTTGGCCAATAAGAAGGAATCCAAGAATTATAAAAATATTTTTCATACTTTGTCTGAAGGTTTCTGGTTTATGCTGATGTTCTTTTAAATTGATCTTTATAAAGCTATACTAATTTAGTAAAAATAAGTGTGTGCTAATGTCAATGTTTTATTAACTCTTTTGAATGCCTCATCGCTGTGATTTTTGATTTATAATTTGCTCATAAAAACTTTTCTTGTAAAGCCGAAGATATTGCAAACCTGAATTTTAAAATTTTAAAAGAAGAAAATTATGCCTTGCGTTTTAATTTCGGGAGGAACAGGGTTAATAGGTTCGCATCTTGTTGATCATTTAATTCAGAAAAATTATGATATTATAATTCTTAGCCGAAAGAAAAATCAAGCTTCCGATAATCCAAAAATTTCTTACAGCTACTGGAATATAAAGGATAATATTATTGATGCGGAAGTGGTACGAAAAGCTGATCACATTATCCACCTGGCTGGCGCTGGCGTACTTGATAAAAAGTGGACTCAGGAATACAAAAACGTCATCATTGAAAGCCGCGTAAAAAGCGCTGAAATGATAATCAATTGCCTTAATGAAAGCAATCATAATGTAAAAACATTTGTTTCGGCATCAGCAATCGGATGGTATGGAAAAGATGAAAAACCACTGATAAGAAAAGAAGGATTTGTAGAAGGGGACCCTTCGGCTGATGATTTTTTAGGAAAAACCTGCGTATTGTGGGAGGCAGCATCATCGCGCGTAGCTACTTTTGGGATTAGGCTGGTAAGATTACGAACAGGGATTGTATTATCCAACCAGGGCGGTGCTTTTGAGAGATATAAAGCGCCGCTTAAATTTGGGATAGCGCCAATCCTCGGGAATGGAAAACAAGTTGTAAGCTGGATTCATATTGACGACCTTTGCCGCATGTATTGCGAGGCAATAGAAAATATTTACCTGAATGGAAATTACAATGCCGTAGCCCCTGAACCCTCCACGCAAAAAGATTTAATACTGAAGCTTGGGCAGCAGATGCGCAACAGGTTTTTTATACCCGTATATGTACCACGCTTTGCGATTAAGCTTCTATTTGGGAAAAGGAGTATAGAAATTTTAAAAAGTGAAACCGTTAGCGATAAAAAAATAAAATCAAATGGCTTCACTTTTTTATATCCTTCCCTTGAATCTGCCATTAATGATTTAGGTGCCAATCCTCATAAATGATTTTCAGATTAAGGTTGCAAATATTGTTTGCAAAAAAATCCGGAGTATCTGTTTATCGGTAAAAATAAAATTGATACTCCGGACAGTAAATGAGCAAATAAGCTTACTTTTTATTCTTTGCCATTTTTTTCCAGGAATTGCCTTAAAACATATTGAAGAATTCCTCCATGGCGATAATATTCAATTTCAATTGCTGAATCAAGCCTTGCGATGACGCTGAACTGAACTGAGGCGCCATCATCTTTCCTGGCAGTCACCTGCATCTCCTGCAAGGGCTTCATCGGGCCGGCTATGCCTGTTATGTCGAAAGTTTCATTCCCGGTTAGCCCGAGAATGTCCGCATTTTCACCTTTCTTATATTCAAGAGGCAACACTCCCAAACCCACTAAATTGCTCCTGTGAATGCGTTCATAACTTTCAGCAATCACTGCTTTTACGCCCAAAAGAAAAGTTCCTTTTGCCGCCCAGTCGCGTGATGAGCCGCTTCCATATTCTTTTCCGGCCAACACAACTAACGGAGTATTTTTTTCTTTGTATTTAACTGACGCATCATACACAGACATTTCTTTTCCTGTGGGCAGGTAGGTGGTATAGCCCCCTTCTTTCAGCGCCAGCTTGTTCTTAATGCGAACGTTAGCAAAGGTTCCTCTCACCATCACTTCATCATTGCCCCGGCGTGAGCCATAGGAATTGAAGTTTTCTCTTGTTACTCCACGGCTGATCAGATATTGACCGGCTGATGATTTCTCATTAAATTGCCCGGCAGGCGAAATGTGATCAGTGGTGATGCTATCTCCCAATACGAGCAAGGCTCTCGCATTTAAAATATCCGTAGTGGGCTGAGCATTATCGGGAAGATTATAAAAGAAAGGAACTTCTTTTACGTAAGTAGAATTCTTATCCCAGGCGTATAGCTTATCTTCCGGAACTTTCAAATTTCTCCAGATTTCATTGCCTTCAAAAATTTCACCATAGTTTTTAGAGAAATCCTTTGGCGAAAGTACTTTATCCATAATTTCGTTTATTTCATCATCGCTCGGCCAGATATCTTTCAGATAAACAGGCTGCAGGTTTGAATCATAACTTATCGGTTCTTTCGTCAGGTCTATATCAATGCGGCCGGCAATAGCATACGCAACAACCAGCATGGGAGACATTAAAAAATTCATTTTTACCTGCGGATGAATTCGGGCTTCAAAATTCCTGTTTCCTGAAAGTACCGAAGCTACTACCAGGTCATGTTCATCAACTGCTGTGGCCATGTAAGGAGGAAGAGGCCCGGAATTACCAATGCAGGAAGTACATCCATAGCCAACCAGGTGAAAATCCAACGATTCCAAATCATTGAGCAAATCACCTTTTCTCAGATAATCTGTTACTACTTTCGAACCCGGCGCGAGGGATGTTTTTACCCATGGTTTCTTGTTTAGCCCATGCTCCCTTGCTTTGCGGGCTACCAATCCTGCACCAATCATTACAAACGGATTGGAAGTATTGGTACACGAAGTTATTGCGGCGATTGCCACAGAACCGTCGGACAGCTCAAATTTTTCATGCCCTAAGGTTACCCAAACTTTTTTTGTTCCATTTACCACTTCTTCCTTTACATCTGCTGTTGCCGCGCCGGGAGTTACCGGGTCAATAGGCTGACCGCCGCCTTCAGCAAACCAACGTGACATTTGTTTGTCAGGAACCGAATAAGTGCGGCCGTAATTTTTATCCATTAAATCAATAAACTTCTTTTTAAAATTCTTTAAAAGAATTTTATCCTGGGGGCGCTTTGGCCCGGCCACTGATGGTTCTATAGAAGAAAGATCAAGCTTAATCGTATCTGTATAACTAATTTTTTCCTTGCCGGTACGCCAAAGCATATTTGCTTTGCAATAATCTTCTACCAGCTTCAGCTGAGCGGCAGAACGATTACTTTTCTCCATATACTCTATTGTTTTGTGGTCAATCGGGAAATAAGTGATAGTGCAGCCAAATTCAGGCGACATATTTCCTATAGTGGCTCTATCAGGCACAGAAAGATGATTGAGCCCATCACCATACACTTCTACAAATTTTCCGACTACGCCGTATTTTCTTAAAGTTTCAGCGATATTCAACACAAGGTCTGTAGCAGTAGACCCAAGTGGAAGCTTTCCTTTCAGTTCCAAACCAATTACTTCAGGCATGATGAAATAAAGCGGCTGGCCAAGAATTGCCGCCTCGGCCTCAATTCCACCTACGCCCCATGCTACCACACCAATACCATTTACCATAGGAGTATGGCTATCAGTTCCTACCAATGTATCTGGAAAAACTTCTCCATTTCTTTCTATTACGCCCTTTGAAAAATATTCCAGGTTTACCTGGTGGCAAATTCCCATGCCGGGAGGAACTACGCTAAAATTGTTGAAAGATTTTTGCGCCCATTTCAAAAAAGAATACCGTTCCTGGTTGCGCTTATACTCCTCGTCCATATTTCGCTGATACGAATATTCAGTTCCGAAATAATCCACCTGCACAGAATGGTCAATAACCAAATCAACAGGAATTAAAGGATTTATTTCTTCGGCGTTCTTCCCTTTTCTTGCAGCTTCTGCACGGAGTGAGGCGATATCTACCACCGCCGGTACGCCGGTAAAATCCTGCATCAGCACACGGGCCGGCTTGAATGGAATGTCTTTGTCGGAGGCCTTGGGCTTCCAGTTCAGCAGGGTTTCGATATTTTCTTTAGTGACTGAGAAGTCATCAAAGTTGCGCAATGCATTTTCCAACAGTATCCGAATTGAGAAAGGCAGCTTGCTGATTTTATGGCCCTGGTTTTCCAGTTCAGCAAGGCTGTAGTAGGTAAAATTTCCATCCTTAGTGGTCAGGATTTTCTTTATTTGATAAGGGTCTTTTGCCATAATTAAATTGGTTTGAATGCGATTAGAATTAATTTTATTTAAAAAAAACAGTAAGGCAATAAATAGGGTTGATTCTTATTTTACAATAGGGCTCTTATCCATTGCTATCGTTTTTACTCTTAAGTCTCAGCTTTTATTTTTTTCGCTCACAGGAATAATAAATAAGGGCTTTTTACTTTTCCTAAGCACTTTTTCAGCCACGCTTCCCATTAGTATTTTATCGAGCCCTCTGCGGCTATGGCTTCCAAGAACAATAACATCGACATTCAGATTATCTGAAGCTTCCACTATCGCCTCGCCCGCATCTCCGTCTTTAATAAGAATTTTAGCGGAAGGATCTCCAACCTGAGTCTTTAAATGTTCCAGGTATTCATTTGCTGCATTTTCCAGTTGTGCCACGGTGTCTACCTGCACCGTGCCCAAATTGCTGAATTGATCAAAGCCCAAAATCGGGGAATAATCAAGAGACGAATAATACGTGTAATCAGCAATTACATGCACCAGCGTAACCTCTGCACCCATTGACCTGGCCAACTCATAACCCGCTTCAAGGATGTGCTGCGCAGTAGGATTGAAATCGAGCGCTATCAGTACTTTTTTCATTTAATAAATTTTGATTTGCAAATAATTATTTTAATAACGCCTTTGCCCTGGCCACCACATTATCGACCGTAAAGCCGTACTCAGCCATTACTTCTTCTCCCGGAGCCGATTCGCCAAATTTGCTGATACCCAAAACATCGCCGTCATCAGTAACATACTTGCACCATCCTATCGGCGATCCGGCTTCTACTGCAAGCCGTGCACGCAATTTTTTCGGCAACACTTTTTCCTTATAATCGCTGCTCTGTGCCTCAAACAATTCCCAGCTTGGAAAGCTTACCACGCGGGCTTTTATTGATTCTGCTTTTAATTTTTCCTGTGCTTCAACAATAAGGTGAACTTCGCTTCCGCTTGCCATCAGTATCACCTGGGGATCGCCATCGCAATCGGAAAGTATATATGCGCCTTTGTCCACGTTATCAGCTTTAGTGTATTTTTCCTGGTCAATGATTGGAACGTTCTGTCTTGTCAAAATCAAAGCAACCGGTCCGCCTTCGTGCTCAATAGCCGTTCTCCAGGCTTGTGCAGTTTCATTTGGATCTGCCGGCCTGATGACTGTAAGATCCGGAACAGAGCGAAGGCCTATCAATTGTTCAACCGGCTGATGGGTAGTTCCATCTTCCCCGAGACCAATGCTGTCATGAGTATAAATAAATATGGGTTTTATTTTCATAATGGCGGCAAGCCTTACTGGTGGCCGCATGTAATCATAAAAAATAAGAAAAGTAGCTCCAAAAGGAATAAAGCCTTTAGTAAGCGCTATCCCATTTAGCACTGCTCCCATAGCATGCTCGCGAATACCGAAATGGAAATTTCTTCCTCCATGATTTTCGTCAGTGAAAGATTCATACTCATTTAATTCTGTATCTGTGGAAGGTGAAAGATCTGCAGATCCGCCAATCAGCAAGGGCAATTTGGACGCAATAGCATTTAAGGTTTTTCCGGAGGCTTTCCTGGTTGCAAGGCCTTTGGGATCGGGTTTAAATACAGGCAGATTATCTTTCCAGCCTTCGGGTAAATTTCCGGCGCTTAATAATTCAAATTCGGAAGCTTCGGCCTTATATTTTTGTTTGTAACCGTCAAAAAGCTTATTCCAATCTGCTTCCTTTTGCTGGCCTTCGTTTCCCTTGCTTTTGTAATAATTGAGCACCTCGTCAGAAATATCAAAACTTTTCTCCGGATCAAATCCT
Organism: Hanamia caeni; assembly: GCF_003721595.1. GTDB lineage: Bacteria > Bacteroidota > Bacteroidia > Chitinophagales > Chitinophagaceae > Ginsengibacter > Ginsengibacter caeni. Next base: position 49,966 of record NZ_RJJR01000005.1, on the reverse strand, counting down.
AAATTTTCTTTCACCAGTTTTACTTCATCTTTTCCCAACGGTGAACCGTGGGCAGATGCTGTATCCACTTTATTCGGGCTTCCAAATCCAATGTGGGTTCTCACTTTTATTAGTGAAGGACGGCCTGTTTCTTTTTGTGCATTTACAATTGCTGAATGAATCGCTTCCACATCATTACCGTCTTCAACCGATTGAACGTGCCAGCCATAAGCCCTGAAACGTTCACCTACATCTTCATTAAACGCAAGCGAAGTATCACCTTCAATAGTTATTTTATTATCGTCGTAAATGTAAATGAGGTTCCCTAATTTTAAATGGCCGGCAAGAGAAGCAGATTCTGCACTTACGCCTTCCATAATATCACCATCACTGCAGATTGCATATATTTTATAATTGAACAAATCGAAGCCAGGCTTATTATACCGTGAGGCAAGATATTGTTGAGCAATAGCCATGCCCACGCCGTTTGCAAAGCCCTGGCCAAGTGGCCCGGTAGTTACTTCCACGCCTGGCATTAATCCATATTCCGGATGGCCCGCTGCAATGCTGTGTAGCTGCCTGAAATTTTTAAGATCGTCAAGAGAAACTTCGTATCCTGTAAGATACAGATAGCTGTATTGCAGCATACACGCATGTCCCGCTGACAAAACGAATCTGTCACGATTTGGCCAGTTTGGATTTTTTGGATTGTAATTCATCACTTTTGTCCATAGTACATCGCCCACCGGAGCAAGCCCCATCGGCGTGCCGGGGTGGCCCGAATTGGCCTTCTGCACTGCATCTGCTGAGAGAACGCGGACTGTATTAATTCCCTTTTGTTCAATTGATTCCATTTTCGTTTTTTAGTTGTTTTTTGAATTTCTGTTTTTGCCTCCAAGTATATGCCGTTAAACACCTGATTTTAACAAAAGTAACAAGAAAGAAATTTATGAAGAAAATTACCTGTATTTTGAACCGGCGACTGAATATAATTTCCGGATTAAATTGAATCTCACATTTCAGGAGCAATTTTTGTTACATGAAAAAATAAAAAATGGCAGGCAAGTTTAAAGTCGGGGATCATGTAAAATGGAATTCTGAGGCAGGGCATGTTTCAGGGAAGATTATAAAAATTCACAGATCAGATTTTGATTACAAGGGCTATACGCATCATGCCAGTAAAGATGATCCTCAATATGAAATTAAAAGCGACAAGTCTGATCATGTAGCCGTTCATAAAGGAAGCGCACTTTCAAAAAAAAGCGATACGTGATCCTGTCATCCAAAAAAAATTGAAACTATGGAAATAAAAAGAAATGAGTCAACAGAATTAAGACCGAAGGGCGATCGAATAGTGAATGCGCCGGTGGTGCATATCAATATCCCCGAATTCTTAAAACAGATTAAAAAAGAGCCTGCATGGAAAAACAGCGATCGGAATGCCATTACTGTTTTTAAATCTGATGAAATACGCATTGTTTTAACTGCGTTACATAAAAATGCAATGATCGATGAACACACCGCCAATGGTTTGATAACTGTACAGGTGCTGGAAGGAAAGATTAATTTTGAAACACTTGGCAATACCTATCCGCTGGAAAAAGGAGAGTTAATTACGCTTCACCGTAACATACCGCACAAAGTGATTGCCATAAAAGAATCTGTATTTCTTTTAAGTGTTGCCGGATTTAGAGACAATGAATAATTCCTGTATTTCGAAATAAATTGCGAGCGGCCAGGTAAAATCTTAAAATTTAATGCCGGATTTCTATCTGGCAGAATCTTTTACATCTTTTTTAAATCCAAAATAGAAAAGTCGCTTTCAGCCTTTACTATTTTATTTTTCAATTTACCAAGCGCCTCAACTTCCAATTCAATTTCATCTCCTTCCTTCAGCCATTGTTCTTCATAATGCGGGTCATTCAATTTGCCAGTTGTATTAAGTTCTAAAAAACATCCGGTTCCAACCGTGCCGCTACCTATAATGTCGCCGGGATATAGTTGGACTCCATAGCTGCAACGTTCAATGATTTCTGCAAAGGTCCAGGTCATATCTGCAAGATTTCCTTCACTAACCTGCACTCCATTTACGCTGCATTTCATTTTTAAGTTGTAGGCATTCCCAATATGATTTTCTTTTGGAGCAACTTTAAATGGTTCCAGTTCGTCAGGGGTAACCAACCAAGGCCCTATCGCAGTTGCAAAATCTTTTCCTTTGGAAGGACCCAGATTTAATTTCATTTCTTCCCTTTGCAATTGACGCGCGCTAAAATCATTGATAATCATAAATCCCCCAATATAATTATCTGCTTCTTCTGCTTTTATATTTTTTCCCGGTTTGCAGATTACGATAGCGACTTCTAATTCAAAATCAAGTTTTTTCAAATGATCAGGCATACAAACAATATTCCCAGGGCCAGTGATTGTATTGTGATTTGAAAAATAAAAAACAGGAAATTGGTCAAACTCCGCAGGAAGTGGGGCATTCCTGATTTTTCCGCCGATTGCTGCATGGTCACGAAAAGAATAAGCATCCCGAAAACTGGTGGGTGCAGATACCGGCGCTATTAATTCTGCTTCTTCCAGCCTGATAGCCCTGAAACGATTGGTGCCCTCTTCCAGCAAGCGATTCACTGAATGTGCTATTGGATAAGAATCCTCCCAATAATTCAGAAACATGGTGATGGTGACAGGTAAATTAGGATTGAGGTTATCCATATCAAATAAAAAACCGTTTACTAATAGCGCCAATTGCGTATCATCTTCCCTCAGATAAGAAACTAACTTCATTCATTAATTTTTTGCGGCTGCAATATAAAAACTTTTATAGGAGCAAATCCACAATAAATACCAGGTGAGGGCAATCATTTAAAGAATATTTAAAGTAACGTGTGATAAATGATGAAATAAATATCGCTTATTTTTGTGGGTAGAAATTGAAACAAAGAAAGCATGAAATTCGAAAAAATTCACAATAAAGGACAAGCCCAAATTTTCAGGAATCAATACCTTGAATATTTTACAAAAACACACCCACTCGTTATCTGGGCAATGTATCTTCCCGTAATTATTTTATTACCTTATTATTCTTCTACAAAGCTCAATTTTAGCGGCGTGCAGGTTTCCCTGCTTTTTTTGGGCGGTATTTTTTTCTGGACATTCTTTGAATACATTATGCACAGATTTGTATTTCATTGGGTAAGCGACAATCCCAAAATTCAAAGGATGAGTTATGTCTTACATGGAAATCATCATGAATTTCCCCGGGACAAGCAAAGGCTTTTTATGCCGCCGGTGCCCAGTCTAATTATTGCATCATTAATTTTTCTGCTGATGTATTCTGCCATGAGAGAATATGCTTTTTCATTCTTCGCCGGTTTTATTTTAGGCTATCTTATGTATGGAAGCATGCATTACGCCATTCATGCATGGAATCCGCGTTATAAATGGATGAAGCCCATTTGGAGAAACCATCACCTTCATCATTATAAAAGTGAAGAAAAAGGTTTTGGTGTCAGCTCTCATTTGTGGGACCTGATTTTTGGAACGGCTTTCAACTTAAAAAAAGAAAAAGAAAATAAAGAAGAAGTGCAAAAGCTGATGTACACAAAGAAGCCTTCAAGGCAGGTAAAACAGGTTTTATAGATAAATATTCGTTTACTGGTGACCGTTATCTGTTTCACCATATTTCTTCATTTGAAAGCTTTTCATTTTTTGAACTGAAAATTTTTCGGCTTTCAATTTTTTGCAATTGTCTTTCTATTATCAGGTCTGCAATTATATCCGCAGTAAGTATCTCTGAATCGTTTTGCAAACACGAACGGATTTTATTTTCACTTATATCAATCTGATACAATAATTGAATTAAAGAATGAAAATCTTTATTGATAAGCGTATTCACTAACACAATTAACCTATCACGAATCAGGCTTTTATTTGCCGGTTGTAATGAACCAGAAAGATTAATAATTTCTTCAGAAATATCTTTTTCCATCACTGGCAGATTAATATTTTTCATAAATACCCAAACTGAACAAAGCAAAATCATATTTTACAGGATCCGCCGCATCAAACTTGCGCAGATGTTCAGTAAGCTCCATAGCGGCTAACCAGTCTACTTGTTTTCGTGAAAGCAGGTTTAATCGCCTGGATACGCGGGCCACATGCAAATCTACAGGACATATCAAATCAGAAGGTTTAATTTTTTTCCATATGCCGAAATCAACGCCGTTATTATCATGGCGAACCATCCAGCGAAGAAACATATTGAGCCTTTTACAACTTGAATTTTTATTGGGCGCTGCAACATGTTTTTTAGTGCGGCGTGGAATATCCTCCATTGAAAAAAAATATTGATTGAAATAATTGAGCGCATTCTCAATCACAATCTCTTTTGCACCCAACGTTTTTTTATTGAAAAAAGCGGATTCAAGGGAATTGTTTTTTGAATAATGATATTTAAAAAAAGAAATGAAGTATAAAAGATCTGTATCATTAAAAGTGCGATGGCAAAATCCTTCGAGCTTTTTTAAATCGCTTTCTGAATGATGTATACAAAAATCATAAGGAGCATTATCCATTAATTGAAATAAGGACATTCCTTTATTGATGATGGTTTTGCGAATTCCCCACGCAAACGTAGCTGCAAAAAAACCTGCAATTTCTATATCCTGTTTTTTAGTAAAAAGATGAGGCAGACAAACAGGATCATCTTTGATAAAAGAAACATTATTAAACTCTTTTACTTTTTTATCAAGAAAAATTTTGAAATTTTTTAGATTCTTTTCTTCCACACCCTTGGATTTCTGGAGTGATGAAATACTGCAATTACCTGTATGTTTAAATTTGAAATTCTGTAAATAACACTGTAGGGAAATATTTGCATTCTGGAACTTCTTACATTTTTGTAAACGAATGAGGAAGCTTTTGGATCTGCTTTTAGAGAATCAATTTTGTTACGCAAGTGCTCGCGAAATTTTTTTTCTAATCCAGGTTGCTCTGCGTGATACCACAGGTATGCTTGTAACGCTTCGTTTCTAGCCTCCGGAAAAAATGAAACAGAATATCTGTCCATTAATCCCTCATTTCTTTTAACACTTCTTCCCATGGTATCAGTAACTCAGGATTTTTTTCAATTCTCTCAATCCTTTTGTCAATCTCTTCTTCGAGTCCTTTTCTCGTCATTTCTTTTCCTAAAAAATTGTTATCAATACTTTCCCACAAGTCCATTACAAGCTCATATTTTTCTGCCACTGGCAACTTGAAAAGTTCTTGTTTATTGTAAGGCATAAGATTTATTTTAAAATGATTTCATGCTATTAAAAATACAATATAAATCTTAAAAGGATCAGTCTTCAATAAAATGAACATTATTATACGCTTCTATTTTTTTATCAAGAAAAATTTTGAGATCAGATTCTTTTTTTATGTTCATGATCTGCTTCGAATCTTTAAATTATTACTTCATTGACCTCAATCGTTTTCTTATATACGCATTACTTCTTTTTGAATGGGTTACGCCCAAAATAAAAATAGTATTTTCAGAAACTGAATAAAAAACTTTATAGGGGAACCTTTTTAAAAGTATTCTTTTAACCCCCGCAATAACTTTAGTAAATGCATCAGGATTTTCTTTGATTCTTTCAATTGCAGTTTCAAAAGATTTATAAAACCTGGCTGCCAGTCCTTCCTGCTCGCTTTCGTACCAGTTAATAGCTTCATCAAGATCAAGAAAAACGATTGGCTTAATAATAATTTCAAAAGCCATATTTCTCCTTTATTTTTCGCTTAAATTCTGACCATTCGAGACCTTCTTCTGGATTTTGTTTATGCATATCAAGTCGCTCACTGGCAAATTTTATTTCTTCATCGTTAAGAGGCATTAACTCATCATCAATTTTATCCCACAAGGCTTCCACCAATTCCAGTTTTTCTTCAACCGGTAACTTAAAAAGTTCTTCTTTATTGTAAGGCATAGGATTTATTTTAAAATGATTTCATGCTATTAAAAATACAATTTAAATCTTAAAAAGAATAGCTTAATCTTTACCTATTGCCTGCTCCAGATCTTCAATCAGATCATCGGCATCTTCAATCCCCACACTTAATCGTATCAGCGAATCTACCAAACCATTTTTAATTCTTTCGTCTCTCGGGATGCTTGCATGGGTCATTGATGCCGGGTGCCCTATGAGGCTTTCCACGCCGCCGAGACTTTCGGCCAACGAAAAGAGTTTTGTTGATGACAGCAATTTTTTTGCTTCGTCTATATTGTCATTCTTTAAAGTAAAGCTCATCATGCCGCCAAAACCACTCATTTGCTTTTTGGCAATCTGGTGGTTGGGATGGTCGCTAAATCCAGCCCAATACACTTTATCAACTTTCGGATTATCTCTTAGCCAATGAGCAATTTTTTCTCCGTTCTCACAATGTCTTTTCATGCGCACGTGCAATGTTTTTAAGCCGCGAAGCATTAAAAAACAATCCTGCGGGCCGGGAACGGCGCCGCAACTGTTTTGAATAAATGCCAGCTTATTTTTTAATTCTTCATCTTTTACTATAAGCGCGCCCAAAACGGAATCACTGTGGCCGCCTATGTATTTTGTAGCAGAATGCAAAACAATATCCGCCCCGAGGTTTAAAGGATTTTGCAAATAAGGTGACGCAAAAGTATTGTCCACGCAGAGAAGCACCTTATGCTTTTTGGCAATCTCAGCTACCGCAGCAATGTCAGTGATATTCATCATTGGATTGGTAGGCGTTTCAGTCCAGATGAGTTTGGTTTTTTCATTAATAAATTTCGAAACTTCATTCGCATCCTGCATGTTGATGAAATGAAATTTAATACCATACTTTTCGAAAATCTTTGTAAACAAGCGGTAAGTTCCGCCATACATGTCATTTGCAGCTATTACTTCATCTCCTGGATTTAATAATTTGATCACCGCGTCTGAAGCAGCAGAGCCGCTGCCAAAACACAATCCATATTTACCATTTTCAACAAGGGCCAGTGCGGTTTCCAGCGCGCTCCGCGTAGGATTTTGCGTGCGTGCGTATTCATACCCTTTGTGCACGCCGGGCGCCTCCTGTACAAAAGTAGAAGTTTGATAAATGGGAGTCATTATAGCGCCCGTTGCACTGTCAGGCTCGGCGCCTGCATGAATAAACTGAGTTTCTTTTCTCAAAATAATTGATTTTAAAATTTTAATATAGAACGCAAACCAAAACTGCAGTAAATGAATAAATAATTACGATTTATATTCTCTGCATAAATATTGCTTATTTAAAACGGATTTGATTACAAAGATAGAATGATTTATTCACGCTCAAGTTCCTGCATCCTTTGACGGGCGAAATTTTTAAGCTCAGGAAAAAACGAAGCATAGCACTCGCTTAATTGATGGTAATTTTCAATAAAAATTTTAAATGCTGTTTCAGATTCATGCAGGTAAAGCGACCTGCGCACCAGCCCTCCAAAACTTTTTTCAATGCCTTCCTGTAACCTATAGCCATACAACCAATTTTGCGATTGCATATAAGGAAACATTTGCCGGAAAACAAAAGGAAAATAAGCTGCGTTTATCTGCAGTTGCTGATAAGTTTCTTCTGTAAAGCCCTTCAAATCATCATATTCAATAAACTGCGCATTATCAACTGCCAAAAAATGGTCAAATACGATATCTACAAACGGCCCGGAATACAAGCGGTATTCTTTTCGAAAAAATTCCTTCGCTTTCGCTGTTACGGGATGACAATCCGTAAATTCATCTATTGCGCGGTGCAGCGTGATGCCCTTTTGAATGGGAACAGGGTAATCATATCTCTTCCTGCCTTTTACAAAATCACTAATCATATTTCCTGTTAGCAGGTCTTTGTCGTTGAACGATAGGAAAGCATGTGCAAGGAAATTCATTTGTAAAATAACATCATCTTTCATGAATAGTGTGTTTAGTAAAAATTAAAATTATTCTGGCATATATTTTTCTAACTCTTTTATTATTCATAAAAAATTAAAATTATGGCAGACAAAGAAAGAATTTCGCGCCCATCAAGTGGTAGTAATGAACTAGGCGATGAAACTAAAGAAGACAGGATTACCGGCGGCCTTTCTGCCGGTACGGATACGCAACTGCATTTGACTGCGCTTGGGGGCAAAAAACATAAGGGTCAAAATAAGAAAACAGGAAACGAATCGGATAAAAAGAAGCATTAGTTTCAGAAAAATATTGCAGAATAATCAAGACTATTCAGAGGATCTAATCAAGGTATCCTGTGGAGAATTATACTCAAATCAAAAAGAAAATAAAAAATCAGTAGATGCCCGTAGTTTCAGATGGCCTTCCTCAATTGTCAAAAAGCAAGCTGAGAAAGATTTTGAAAGATGAACAAAAAACCGCGCGGGCAGCACATTTGCTCTACGTGAGCGACCAGGAAGCCGGAATTGAAAGAAGAAAAAGAGGAAAAAATTTTGAGTATTATTTCAACGGTCAATTGATAAAAGATGATGAAGAATTGCTGCGCATCAAGCACCTGGTGATTCCACCAGCGTGGGAAAAAGTATGGATTTGCAAAAAAGAAAATGGTCATCTCCAGGCAACAGGCTACGATACGAAAGGAAGGAAGCAGTACAGATACCATCCGCATTGGAATGCCTTAAGAAATCACACAAAATTTTATCGCATTCGCGACCTGGGAAAAGTTTTGCCCCAGATAAGAAGGCATTTGCAAAAGGATTTGCGCCAAAAAAATCTGACAGAAAGAAAAGTGTTGGCCGTTGTAGTGAGCCTCATGGAAAGAACGAATATCCGTATTGGAAATTCTGCCTACGAAAAAGCAAATGGTTCTTTTGGCCTCACTACTTTAAAAGACAGGCACGTTACGTTCAACGGAAGTTCAGTTACGTTTTCATTTGTAGGTAAAAAAGGAGTAGCGCATAAGGTGAATCTTAAAAATAAAAAACTCGCAGCGCTTATAAAAAAATGCCGCGATGTACCAGGAAAAGAACTTTTTCAATACTATGATGAAAACGGCGAACATCATTCTATTGATTCCGGAATGGTGAACAACTACATCAGGGAAATTAGTGGACAAGATTTTACAGCGAAAGATTTCAGAACATGGGCAGGAACCGTCCACGCATTCCTTGCTTTAAAATCCATTGGCTGTTGCGAAACAAAAACAGAAACAAAAAGAAGGATCGTAGAAGCGATAGATATTGTATCGCAACACCTGGGAAATACACGCTCCGTTTGCAAAAACTATTATGTCCATCCAATGATTTTGTCGCTTTATGAAAGCCGGAAAATTGAGAAATATTTCAATTCAATAGATGATATTGAGAAATCAAAGACGAGCACTGCGCTTTCGCCGGAAGAAAAAATGGTAATGAAAATTTTGGAAACCAATTAAAAAATCTTTTCTGTAAATTCGGCCATGTTTACAATTCAGAAAAAGAAAGAGTCAGGCTTTGATAAAATCATTTTGCAAAATGACGAGACTAAAAATTATGCTGCCATTGCGCCTGCCTGTGGTGCTGTTTTGCTCGAATTTGTAGTTGAACAAAACAACATTCCGTTCAACGTAATAGATGGCTATAAAAGTGCAGAAGAATTTAAATCTCAACTTGCTGACAAAGGTTTTAAAGGCTGCAAGCTGTCGCCTTTTGTGTGCAGGCTCAATCAATCAAAATATATTTTTGCTGACAAAGAATATGTGATTGAAAAACAGAAATCGTCGCCCAACAAACACGCAATTCACGGCCTGATTTATGACAAATCTTTTGAACTGATTTCTGAAACGGCGAATGATAAAGAAGCCGCTGTGACAATGAAATACGAATACCGCCAAGATGATCCGGGCTACCCTTTTAATTACGATTGTATTGTGACCTGGCGTTTGGAAAAAAATAATAAATTAACGGTGCTAACAGAATGCGTTAATAAAGATGAAGGACTCATTCCAATCCAGGACGGCTGGCATCCTTACTTCACACTGGGCGATACGATTAATAATCTCGACCTCGAATTTCAATCCTTGAAAATGGTTGAATTCAATACAGAATTACTGCCTACAAAAAAGCTAATTGATTACACAAGATTTACAACCATTGAAAAGCTTGGCGACAGGTTTCTTGATAATTGTTTTGTGCTCGACTCGCAGGAATGCCAGCCACTTTGTGTTTTAAGAAATGCCGATAAAAAAATTGAGATTCAGCTTCTGCCCGATGAATCATATCCGTATTTGCAGGTGTACACTCCGCCACACAGGAAAAGTATAGCCATTGAAAATTTGAGTGGCGTGCCCGATGGATTTAATAACAATATCGGCGTTACTACTTTAGAACCCGGCCAATCTTCCCTTTTCAAAACATCTTATAAAATTGTTCTTTTAAATTAAAAAGAATGTCTAAAAAATCAGAGGTATCTTCAGCTTTCAAAGAAAAATTTAAAGAAGAACCTCGCCTGTATTACTCTCCCGGAAGAATCAATCTTATTGGTGAACACATTGACTACAATGATGGTTATGTGATGCCAGGTGCAATTGACAAAGGGATATTTTTTGCTGTCGCCATCAACCATTCCGAAACTATTAATTGCTATTCATGCGATTTGAATGAAAATCTTTCTGTTCCGTTGAAAGAAGTGAAGCAAATGGACGGCTGGAAAAATTATGTGCTTGGCGTGGTAAAAGAATTTCAAAAATTAAATGTCGACATCAAAGGTTTCAACTGCACTTTTGGTGGAAATATTCCCATCGGCGGAGGTATGTCCTCATCAGCTGCATTGGAGGGAGGAATTTCCTTTAGTCTGAATGAGCTTTGCGATTTTAAAATGAGTCGCAAAGAACTGGCTTTGCTTGGCCAGCGCGCTGAACATAATTACCCCGAAGTAAAATGTGGCATTATGGACCAATATGCCAATATGATGGGCAAAGAGGATACCGTCCTGTTGCTGGATTGTAGAAATGTAGCGCATGAAGATATTCCACTTCATACGAACGGATACGACATTATTTTGATTGATACAAAAGTGCATCATTCACTCGCAGGTTCGGCGTATAACGAAAGAAGAAAAGAGGGTGAAAAGGGACTATCAATTTTGAAAAAAGAATTACACATAGATTCTTTCCGCGACATTGATGACGTTGCCAGGTTGTCTCCGTTTAAAAGCGAAATGGGAGAAAAAGTTTTTGACCGCTGCACTTTTATTATCGAAGAAATTCAAAGAACCAAAAATGCGGCAAAGCTTTTAAAGTCGAATGACATTGAAGGTTTTGGCAAATTGATGTTTCAAACACACGACGGTTTAAAAAATCTTTACGAAGTAAGTTGTAAAGAGCTTGATTTTTTGGTAGATGCAGCACGCGAGAATAACGAAGTAATCGGCTCAAGGCTGATGGGCGGCGGCTTTGGTGGCTGCACGATTAATATTGTCAAATCCGAAGGCGCGTCATCTTTTATTGAACAAATTATCAACGATTATAAAAAACAATTTGGCATACAGGCTGAAAGTTATAAAGTAAAAATTGTTGATGGCACCGGCCCGATAGCGTAAAGCGGGGGAAAAAAAGGAAAATTAAAATCGTAAGTATTTGTTCTTTTACTGTAAAAAGTTTTCCTACACTTTGATATAGATTTTCTTTTTGTCCATCCAGTACACAATCGCCCAGTAAAAAGTTATCATGCAGAAGGCATAAAATAGTGAACCGTTCTCTAGGTTTCCCGGTAAAAGCGGTTTGCAAATATGCTCATAAAACCAACCAAAAGGTGTAATAAAAGTTTCTCCCCCTTCAACACCCTTCGAAGGAATTCTGATGAGCGCCAACAACCTCGGCAAGAATCCGCTTAACACGAATATAAAGAGTGGATTTTTTCCAAACACATCAAAGAATTTGCTTAGCCAGCCTTTGTGTTTTTTAAATTCGATGAGATAAATCATTACCGCAAGTATAATCATTCCCAGGCCGGTAGTATACACGACATAGGAACTTGTCCATATTTTTTTATTGATCGGGAAAACCATATCCCATACATATCCTGCGAAAAGCAAAAATGCGCCGGCGACAAATAAGCCGTTTAGCATCTGAGCATTTTTCCCTTTTTTTATAATATAATCACCCGCAAAATATCCAAACACTACCTGCACGATTGCGCCGACGGTACTCGCCCATCCTTCCGGATCAAAAACCACAGGGCGGCCTTCCCTTATTTCGCCGTGATACATGTGTGCAGGACCAAGAATAGCCTTATCTATGTGCGTACCAAACCACCCATACAAGCTGAAAGGATCCGCAGGATTAGACACAACACAGACCAGCCAATAGGCTAACAATAAAATGCAGGATAAAACAAATGCCATCCTGGTTTTTAAAAAGTAAATGATTACTGAAGCAAAGAAATAAGCCAAAGCAATTCTTTGTAATACGCCCATAATCCTTATGCCTTGCGGGTTTCCATCAACATCTACATAACTCCACGCTTTAAACACAAGACTGCCATCATTCCATTTTACGAAGGGCATCCAGTTGAGAAAAAGCCCGATAAAAAAAATGAGAAGCGTTCTCCTGATTATTTTTTTCCAGAAAACTTTGTGGCCACCTTCTTCGAGGCGCGGCATAACAAATGCCAGCGCATTTCCAACGGCAAAAAGAAAAAATGGGAAAACAAGATCTGTTGGCGTGATACCATGCCACTCAGCATGGTCAAGGGGCGCATAAATATGTTCCCAGCTTCCGGGGTTATTTACCATTATCATCAGGCAAACGGTAGCGCCGCGAAATACATCCAGCGAATAAAATCTTTCCTTTTTGATTAATGAGTCTGCCATCAGCAATTGATAATTTTCGTCAAAAAAATTTAGCAAAACGGACGAAGCCCGCAAGTTAAATCTGTCCACAGATTGTATGTGCGGTTTGATTTGATTTCTCTAAAATCAATGAAAATAGGATTATATTTATTGAAACTCTAAAATTGTTGTGTATGAGCTTTAAAAATAAAACTGTGTTCATCACAGGCGCATCACGTGGCATCGGAAAGGCAATTGCGCTGCGGCTTGCGAAAGAAGGAGCCAATATTGTGGTAGCCGCAAAATCTGTAGAAGAGAATCCAAAATTGGGTGGAACCATTTATTCGGCAGCCCATGAAATTGAGGAAGCCGGAGGAAAGGCTTTAGCCGTGCAGTGTGATATTCGTTTTGAAGATCAGATATCCAATGCCGTAAAGAAAGCCGTTGATCATTTTGGCGGCATCGATATTCTAATTAATAATGCTTCAGCTATTAGCTTAACGCCGGTTGAAAAAACAGAACTTAAGCCATTCAACTTAATGTATGATATCAATGTGAAAGGAACATTTTTTGTAAGCAAGGCATGTATTCCTTTTCTAAAAAAAGGAATAAACCCTCATATTCTTAATTTATCGCCGCCCATCAATCCTGACAAAAAATGGCTTGCCAATCATCTCGCCTACACCATGAGTAAATATAATATGACGATGATCGCATTGGGCTTATCCGAAGAATTAAAAAAATATAAAATTGCGGCTAATTGTTTATGGCCGAAAACTACCATCGCCACAGCAGCGGTAAGAAATTTACTGGGCGGAGAAGCGCTTGTTCAAATGAGCAGAACTGCAGAAATTATTGCCGACAGCGCTTATTACATTCTTAAAAGATCGTCATTTGAATGCACAGGCAATACTTTTATTGATGAAGAAGTATTGGCAGAGGAAGGGATAACCAACCTGGAAAAATACGCCGTAAAGCCAGGCGGCAAGCTGTATTCAGATTTGTTTTTGTAAAATGTTAGTGCAGTAAACCAAGAAATAATTCAAATTCTTATTTTCAATATTGCCACGAATTGTCAGCAAAATTAATTCGTAAACTTATAACCGATTCCTCTTACTGAATGAAAATACTCGGGATTGCGGCTATCCTCTTCAAAATATTTTCTGAAGTTCAGAATAAAATTATCCACCGTACGTGTAGTTGGGTAAACATTGTATCCCCAAACGGATTGTAAAATTTTTTCGCGGGTCACCACTTCATTTTTGTTTTCGATAAGAAGTTTTAAAAGCATTGCTTCCTTTTTTGTAAGCGCTACAACTTCGCCTGATTTGGTAGTACACTCGAGGGATTTAAAATTCACCTGGTTTTTACCAAATAAATATTGCTCAGCTACTGGTTCTTTGGCAGATATTTTTTGGCTTTTATTAATCAGAATTTTTACTCTTAGCAATAATTCTTCAAGGCTGAACGGTTTGGTCAAATAATCATCAGCTCCCTTTTTTAATCCCAAAATCCGGTCCTTGCTTTGGCTTTTGGCGCTTAACATCAGGATAGGGATTTCAGTATTTGTAAGTCTTATATTTTCGCAAACCGTGATGCCATCTATATCAGGGAGCATTACATCCAAAATAATCAGATCAAAATATTCATTGTGGATTGCATTTAACGCCTTTTCTCCTGCATAAGCTGAAGTAACTTCATAGCCTTCCAGTTCGAAATTTAATTTCAATGTGTCCTGCAGGTTCTCTTCATCTTCGACCAATAATATGGAAAATTTTTTTGATTGCATTTTGCCGGTTATTTCTTAAAATTTTTTGCAGTTTTTAATTGTATTTCAAAAGTGCTTCCGCCATATTCATTATTCCGGAAACTAATAATGCCATGATGTTGTTTTATGATTTCACGGGTTAGATATAAGCCAAGCCCTGTGCCTTTTGCCTGCATACCTGAGCCACGAAAATATTTTTCAAAAATTCTTTTCTTTTCAGAATCCTTTATGCCCACTCCGTGGTCTATTACTTTCAAAATTACTTTCTTGCCGGCTTTAAAGATTTTAACCAAAACTACATCGTCTTTCTCTGAATACTTGATAGCATTATCTAAAAGATTGTTAATCGCAAGTTGCAGCAAAATTTTATCGCCGGTAATAATTATGTCTGTTTCCACCTCAATTAGCATTTTTCTATCTGGGTACCGTGACACAAAATCTGAAACACAGTCCCGCGCGACCTCTGAAATGTCCAGCATTTCATTGCTCAGGTTTGAGTCGCCGGAATTCAACTGGCTCATGAAAAGCATGTTATTGCACAACGTATTCAACCGGTTGGCTTCCTGGATACTGCTTCTTATTAATTTTTGTTGTTGGGCAAATTCAAGTTTTCGCATTTGCATGGTTTCCAGGTTCAGTCTGGTGACAGCAATCGGCGTTTTTAATTCATGTGTGATGGCAATCATAAGATTCTTTTGCTGCTCAGCCTGTACCAGTTGCCTCTTAATGATTTTGAAAACATATATCGCCCCGGCAATTATCATCAAAAGAAAAGTAATTCCTTCACTGATATACTGTGTGCTTTTTCTATTCCTTAAATCTTTAATGTGGTTTACCTTTTCTATGTAGTTTGTTTCCCGCGGATTTACTGCGTTTAGCCTTAAGCTGGTAAGCTCCTGGTTTTGGGCGTTCAGATCAATATACCAAAATATAAGAGCCGCCAAAATATAAGCTAACAGGAACCAGTAAAATATGTAAATGATGCGAAGCGGCCTTGATTTTATTTTGTTCTTTATTGCTGAATAAGCCATTATTTTCAAGGTTTTTACAAAACGGGAATAGACAGGTTACTTGCCTGGCTTGCGCAATTACCGGTTGACAATTTCAATTCTCAATCCCACGCTCAAAATATTTTTCAAAGGATTTTCCCTCATAATTTGTGCAATTGAAAACGTATAATCGCCCGGCTTCTTAAATGAAAATGGAGCAGATGAAATGTTTTTTCTCACTTCATAAATATCGTCCATCCCGGTTCCTTCCCAGCCTTTGGCATCTGTTGCCAGCGTGAGATTTACATTTTGATAATTAAAAGAATCGGATGGAGTTTTTAAGCCGATTCTAAGCCAAATATTATTGTATTCATACCGGTCAGTATGCCGTATAATTACATAAACATTATATAAAGAAGTAGTGTCGTCAATATGAAAAGTAAACTGCGGCACATTTGAATAAAACCACTGTTGCAAAGGGATAGTTGCCTGCTTTTCAAAAAGATCAATTTTTATACAGGATGCAAAAAATACAGAAAGCATTGATATCGCGAAGAATTTTTTCAAACCGGCATTTTTACAAAAATAAAAAGTTTTCATTGTTGCTATAAATCGGTTCCTAAAGGATATTAAAAGTTTGTTCTTTCATTTTTTCCAGTTCATCTTTCATCAGCACCACACATCTTTGAATTTCAGAATCATAAGCTTTGGAGCCGGTTGTATTAATTTCCCTTCCGATTTCCTGAACAAGAAATGCAAGCTTTTTACCCTTGGCTATTTCGTTTGAGTCGAGCAGCAGCAAAAAATATTCACAGTGGTTTTTTAATCTTACCTGCTCTTCCCTGATGTCGATTTTTTCAATATAGTAGATTAATTCCTGCTCCAGCCTGTTTGCGTCATAATTGTCTTTGCCCACATTTTCTTCAAGAAGCTGAACAAGCTCACTTTTCATTTTCTTTCTTCTTTCCGGTTCGAGCTTAAGAATTTCAGCTTCCTGGCTTTGAATATTTTGTATGCGTAAACGCAATTCGCGGTCAAGAGCTTTCCCTTCTTCTATACGATGCGCATTTAATTGTGCCAATGCATTTTCAATCACCTGCCTCAAATTCTTCCATTCAGTTTCGTTGAGCACTTCATTACTCGGGTTTACTACCTCAGGCAATCTGAGCAGTGATGCCAGCACGCTGTTAGTATCAATTGAGAGCTCAGACGCAAGAGACTCAATCTGCCTGTAATAAGATTTAATTAGATCTGTGTTAAGAACAACGGGCTTACTGGTTCCATTTTGTTTTACCACAATCAGGCATTCTATAGTGCCGCGAAGTAAGCTTTCCTGGATTAATGACCTTATGTCAAATTCATAAGGCTTTATCAGTGGGGGAATTTTCAGATTCACCTCAAACTGTTTTCCATTCAGCGATTTTATTTCCACCAGATATGTTTTATCATCTACCGCCTGTTCTGCTCTTCCAAAGCCTGTCATTG
Organism: Hanamia caeni; assembly: GCF_003721595.1. Lineage (GTDB taxonomy): Bacteria > Bacteroidota > Bacteroidia > Chitinophagales > Chitinophagaceae > Ginsengibacter > Ginsengibacter caeni. The sequence goes on along the minus strand of NZ_RJJR01000005.1, from coordinate 32,963 downwards.
ATCTTACCATCTTAAATTATCTTTTTTTATTTTAAGCAAGTTATACAATTCCTGTTTAGCGATTTTTTTCATTTCGCCGGGTTCCAGCTTTTCCAAATTTATTCCTTCAATCCTATACCTGATTAATCGTAAAGTTGGGCATCCAACTGCAGCAGTCATCTTTCTTACCTGCCGGTTTTTACCTTCTGTTAAAATTATTTTTATCCAGCCATCAGAAACATTTTTTCTGAAACGTATCGGAGGATTTCTAACACTTACTTGTGGTAGATGTGAAAATTTTTTTACAACACATTTTTTTGTCTGATACCTTTTCCCATTTACAGTTATCGCAACACCTTTTTGTAATCGTTCAATTTGTTCATCATTAATATTGCCTTCCACCTGCACCCAATATTCCCTCTCATGAGCATGCACCGGATCCAATAAAAATCGATTTAGTTTTTTATCATCAGTAACGATTAGCAAACCTTCACTGTCGTAATCCAAACGGCCTACAGGCCACGCATCCGGCGGAATATTAAATACATCCTTCAGCGTCTTTTTCCCATCAGCTGAAGTGAATTGCGAAAGCACATTAAATGGTTTGTGAAGGATAAAATAGTTATTCAAATGAAAGAAAATTTTTAAAACAAAATTTCATGATTTTTTATTGTCCGCTCGCAAAAAATAAAAAAGCCCGGCAAGAAAATCAGCGGGCTTTGTTATATTGATGGGTTAGTAAGTACAGGAAATAAATTTCCTTACACAATATTAAAAATAAATTTTGCTTTACGAAAAAATATTTGAAATTTTTTTATCAACATTTTAAATCAATGTGTGGATAATCATAAAAATAAAACCTGAACGATTCAAAAAATGATCGCATTGATTTTAAAATATTGCTTCATTTATTGTGAACCATTTTTAGATTTCATCTCAATCAAAATTGTGGAGTCGGCCTTTCAATGTTTACCTTTGAAGCTTAATTTTCATGTATGCAATTTCCTTCTCCTGTTTCTGTTTCCTGGATTGCTGATTTTATAGATGCAAAAATTACAGGCAATAAAAATTCATCCGCATCCGGCATCAACGAACTTCATAAAGTAAAAAACGGCGATATCGTTTTTGTTGATCATCCCAAATATTATGATACCTGCCTGAACAGCGCTGCTACCTGCATTATCATAAACACTGATGTGCCGGTTCCTGAAGGAAAAACATTGTTTGTAGTTGAGGATCCGTTCGAAGCTTATCTCAAAATTGTGGATCATTTTCGTCCGTTTGTGCCATCAGAAAAAATGATTAGCGACAGCGTTAAAGTTGGCAAAGGCTGCACAATCATGCCAAATGTTTTTTTAGGCAATAATGTAGTGCTTGGTGATGGCTGCATCATTCATCCAAACGTTACTATCTATGATGATTGTATTATCGGCAATTACGCAGAGATACATTCAGGAACGGTGATAGGCAGCGATGCATTTTATTTCAATACAAAAAAGAACCGTGAACATTGGTTTAAAAAAATGAAAAGCTGCGGTATGGTTGAAATAGGAAATAATGTTGAAATAGGCGCCAACTGTACAATTGACCGTGGTGTAAGCGATTCAACACAGATTGGCAGCGGCACTAAAATGGACAATCTTATTCATATCGGCCATGACGTAGTTATCGGAAAAAATTGCCTGATTGCCGCACAGGTTGGCATTGCCGGCGGCACTGTATTAGGCGATGGTGTTACACTTTGGGGACAGGTAGGCGTGAACAAAACCATTTCTATTGGCGATAATGCAGTGGTGATGGGCCAGAGCGGCGTAACCTCCAGTATTGGACCCAACAAAACGTATTGGGGAACGCCCATCCAGGAATTTTACAATAAAAGAAAAGAGCTCGTAATGATAAAAAGGCTTCCCGAAATTTGGGAAAAAATAAAATCAATCGGCGAAAGAAAAACATCTTCTCAAACTTAAATTTTTTAAACAGGCAAAATAAAAATCATAAAGATTTGTTGCTTCACTATTCCTCTTCTTTCAATTGATAATTGTAGGGAAGCATATCTCCTATCTTTCTGAAACCCAGATAGCCGTTGGTTATCAAATCTTCCTGGTCATAAAAATAACCGTTCTCATCGATGAAAAATTTTTCACCTCCGGGAAAAATTAAAGTGGACAATTGAAAATTTTTATTTGCAGTAGTATCTATTTCTGTATACGCTTTTTCAGGATAACCATTATAAATTAATGCAACACGGTTTTGATTTGGATAAAATTCTACGGTGTTCGTACTGTCATCTTTTTTATAATTCATTGCTCCATATACATCGCCGGGTTTTACCGGATAATCTTCACCATTATTATTTACGATAAACTGAATTTCAAATCCATTGTCTTCTAAGGTTTGTGAATAAAGGCTTCGCATAAAATGAAGCATAGAACCTTTGTAAGCTTTCTCACGGTTCGCTTTCCACATTTGCTGCTGTCCCGGCGTTCCCTTCATTTCCATAAATAAGGGGTAGCCGATGAATAAATTAGTTTGTGAATTATAATTAGTAGTAAAAGAATCTATCGCAAACTTTATCGAATATCCCAATGCATAATTGTCAACAATCAATGGTTCCTTAGCCGTTACTTTTAATGCATTTCTTTTTTTATAAAAATAAAAATGAAGCACTTCCGGATTTTTGATAAAGCACAATTTTGAAAACGCTGTTTGGCCGATAAAATTATTGGTGAAAAATGTGCCGTACTGCTGCCAGCCATCTTCCACCTCATTGCTTATTGAAATAGTTACCGTTTCCAAAGATTTTTCTTCCGGATTTAATTCAAAAAGCAAGCTATCATTTTCAGACGATCCATTTACGCGTATGGATTGCGTTTCATAACCAGTAAAAGTTGTTACCAGCGAATAACCGCCCTGCGGCAGCCATATCTTAAAATTGCCGGATGAATCGGTAGCCTCGCCAATAGTAGTGTTTTGTGCAAATACTGATGCGCCGGCCAACGGCATTAAAGTATTTTTATCTATCACTTTTCCTTTTACCAGATAATAGGCAGATTGCGCAAATAATCTTTTAGGAAGAACAAAAAAAGAAAGAATAAAAATAAACGCCGCCACTACAATAACCTGTAAATAAGAATTCATCATAATTTTTTATTTAAGCTGGTACTTCTCAATTAAACGACTGCAGGTAAATTCAATTGTGTCTTTACTATTGGTGAAATGAAATTGAGGAAGGGCTTTCAAAATCTTCTGATTGTCGAAATAAACCTTCGCCTGCGCAGTGCGTGCAGTTTCTTTTGTAAGCAAACTTTTCTTATTAGTAATCCGGCTTTTTATTGCTTCCATTCGCCAAACAATTTCTGCTAAAAATGGAGTTACTTTTTTCGACGGAGGTTTTTTATCAAAGCAATTTGCGATTGTTGTAAATATTTCTTTGTACGATAAATTTTCGCCATTCAATATAAACCGTTCAGACGTGATATCGCTGTTCATCAAAGCTATCATAGCACGCGCTACATCTCTCACATCTACTATACCCGTTACGCCATTTGTATACCACGGAAATTCTTCGTAGGCTTTTTTAAAGATGGCTGAAGAACCGCTTTCCCAATCAGTGCCGCCAAATATTAAGCTTGGATTTACAATAACCACCTGCAGCCCTTCAGCCGCGCCGCGCCACACTTCCATCTCGCCATAATATTTTGATTTTCCATAAATGCTATTGCTAGTTTCTTCAGTCCAGTTCATTTTTTCAGTTACCATTTCTCCATTTCTTATTCTTCCCAGCGCGGCTACCGAACTTACATGCACTAATTTTTGAACCTGATTGTTAATGCAGGCATTTACAACATTTGCTGTTCCTTCAACATTAATTTGTAAGAGTTGCTTTTTATCTTTCGGAGAATAGGAAACAAGTGCTGCGGCATGATACACATGCGTAATATCCTGCATGATTTCTTCAAGCAACGAAACATCCAGGATATCACATTGAACTATTGAAAGATTAGGATGTGAAATATTAATGGAAGAAGTATGCTGAAGGGCGGTCACTCTTTCATCCGCATTTAGCAGTTGAGTTATCAATTCGTTTCCTACCAGCCCGGAACCTCCCGTGACAAGAATTTGCTTTTCGCCTGTTTTTTTTTCAGAGAGTTTTTCGACCGCCATTTTATGGTATCTAAAAATTATTTAGGCAATGTAAATTATTTATTCCTGTTTATAATTATAAAATCCCCTGCCCGTTTTTTTGCCCAAAAGACTTTGTTTTACTTTTTCTTTTTGAATCGCCGATGGAATAAAGCGTGACGTTTCATTGAATGCATGGTATATTGATTCTGTTGTGGCAAGATTTATATCAAGCCCGATTAAGTCCATTAATCTGAACGGTCCCATTTTGAAACCGGAAGCTTCTAAAATTTTATCAATATTTTCAAATGATGCGATTTCTTCTTCCGCTATTTTTAGTGACTCAAGATAATACTGCCTCGCAACGCGGTTCACAATAAAACCGGGCGAATCTTTGCACAAAACAGGCACCTTGCCCATTTGCCTACAGATATCCATAATGGCTGTAATCACTTCGTCATTCGTTTCAGCACCCTTCACCACTTCCACAAGTTTCATGATATACGGCGGATTAAAAAAATGCATCCCGATAACTCTTTGCGGAAAGGGAACCTGCTGCTGTATTTTGGAAATAGAAAGTGAAGAAGTGTTTGAAGCAAAAATTACCTCTTCGTTATTGTATTTGGAAAGATCAGTAAATAAAGAAATTTTGGCTTTTTCTTTTTCCACGATAGCTTCTATAATTACAAAAGCGGTACAGTCGCTAATGTCAGAAGTAAATTTTATCCGGTGTAGAATTTCATGCTTTTCTTGTAAATCCATCTTCCCTTTTTCAACCAGGTACTGTAGATTTTTTGCAATATCCACCTTCGCTTTTTCAAGCATTGTTTCATCCACATCAAAAAGCACGGTTTCAAAATTAGTTTGGGCAGCCACCTGCGCAATTCCGCTTCCCATAGTTCCTGCCCCGCAAACAGCGATAGGTATTGTCATGATGGATTATTCAATTAAAATAAACAACACGTTGCGACCTAATCTTATAAATATTTCACACTACGTTTTCAAATTGCTTCAGGAATCGTAAATCATTTTCACTAAAAATTCTAAGATCTTTAATCTGGTATTTGAGCATGGTAATTCTTTCGATTCCCATTCCAAAAGCAAAACCCGAATATTTGTTAGGATCGATGTTGCAATTTTCCAACACGTTGGGATGTACCATTCCACAGCCTAATATTTCAACCCATCCGGTGTGCTTGCAAACATTACACCCCGTGCCACCACAAATGAGGCATGAGATGTCCATCTCGGCGCTTGGTTCAGTAAATGGAAAATATGATGGTCGGAATCGAATTTTGATTTCTTTGCCAAACATTTCCTGAACAAAAAAATAGAGTGTTTGTTTCAGATCAGCAAACGATACATTTTCCGCGATGTATAATCCTTCTACCTGGTGAAAAAAGCAATGAGCTCTCGCGCTGATGGTTTCGTTTCTGTACACTCTTCCCGGGCAAATAATCCTGATAGGTAATATTCCCTTTTCCATTTCACGAACCTGCACGCTGCTGGTGTGGGTGCGCAACATCCACGCGGGATTTTGAGACACGTAAAACGTATCCTGCATGTCGCGCGCCGGGTGGTTTTCAGGCAAATTAAGCGCTGTAAAATTATGCCAGTCATCCTCAATTTCCGGCCCTTCAGCAACGGCAAAGCCAAGGCGTTGAAAAATGGAAATTATTTTATTTCTGACAATACTTATGGGGTGGCGGCTTCCAAGAGGAAGCGAATCTCCGGGCAAGGATAAATCAATGAATTTTTCGTTTGCATCCTTTTCGTCAACCGGAATTTTTTTTAGCGCTTCATATCTGCCTTCTGCAAAAATTTTCAATTCATTCAGCGCTTTTCCCATTTCCTTTTTTTGATCAGGTGGCACATTTCTCATTTCGCTCATCAAAGATTTTACCGAGCCATTTGAGCCAATAAATCTTATCCTGAATATTTCGGCCGGATCCTTTTGTTCTGACGAGAAATTAGCAATTTCTTCCTGTAAATTTTTGATTTGCGTTAGCAGATTTTCCATTTTGCAAAAATAAGTGAAACAACGTCAGCTCCATTTTCTGAATTTCAGAAAAGAAATTATTCGCAGTTACCTATTCTGTATTTATTGTTTAGGTTTGTCAAAAAAAAAATTAGATTGACTTACGATTTAACCGAATACTTAATTCCCCTGCAAACTGCTGCCATCAATGGTGATACAAATTACGGCGAACAACAACTGGGAAACGCAATAAAAATATTTGAAGAAGAAATGCCTGACATTTCAGAGGTGGAAATTATAATTGTAGGCATGGATGAATTCAGGGGTGAAGGAAAAAATGTTAGCCGGAGTTCGGCGGATGCCATCCGGAAAAAGCTTTATGAATTATACTACTGGCATAAAGAAATTTCTATTGCAGACATCGGCAATATAAAAAGTGGCGCCTCCTTAAATGATAGCTTTGCCGCCGCCACCATTGTATTGAAAGAATTACTCCAGCTTAATAAAACCGTTGTCATTATCGGAGGCTCACATGATAATACAATTGCCCAATATAATGCCTACAAAGAATTAAACAGGATTATTGAAACCACAATTGTGGACGCGAAGATTGATTTGAAAAGCGAATCACCCTTGCGGAGTGAAAATTTTTTGATGGAAATGCTTACCGGCGAACCCAACATGGTGAGGCATTATAATCATATTGCTTTTCAGAGTTATTTTGTTCATCCGGGTATGCTTGAAACAATGGATAAGCTCCGGTTTGATTGTTTCAGGGTAGGAAAAGTAAAAGAAGCGCTCGCAGAGATGGAGCCCGTATTGCGCAATTCATCCTTAATCAGTTTTGACATTGACGCCATAAAAAACAGCGATGCGCCTGCAAACAATTGCAGCCCTAATGGCTTGTCGGGCGAAGAAGCGTGTACGCTTGCCCGTTATGCAGGCATGAGTCCTTCTGTTTCTACAATGGGATTATATGGTTTTGATGCTTCCAAAGATCGCGAAGAGCTCACCGCATTGCAAATAGCGCAAATGATTTGGTATTTTATCGATGGAAGACATAAAAGGCGCCATGAATCAGGATTGCACGACCGCCAGAATTTTACTGAATACCATACAGCCTTTGCAGAAGTGGATACTGTTTTTCTTCAAAGCAAAAAAACAGGGCGCTGGTGGATGCAGATGCCGGATAAAAAAATGATAGCCTGCAGTTATAAAGATTACCTTGTCGCCAGCAGCAACCAAATCCCTGAAAGATGGTTAAGAGCTCAGGAAAGGGACATATGATTTTTATTTTACCCAAATGAGTAAAGCAATAAATAAAGAAGATTTTTATTTCAGGCTTTACCGCCGGCTTGCGATAAGCAAATTAAGATCTGTAAATTTCAGATCGAACCTTTGGCTGAGATGAAAATTAGTGAGCGAGCCCTTGAATAAATAAATACCACTCCTGATATTTAATTTATGCCACACAAGATTTTCAAATCCGCCGTCATCGGCCATTTCAAGCATTAATGGCATCAGCACGTTGCTGATCGCCTGCGAAGCAGTTCTTGCAAATCCGCTTGGAATATTTGGCACACAATAATGAATTACATCAAATTTTTTAAAAACTGGACTTGTATGGGATGTGATTTCTGAAGTTTCAAAGCACCCGCCATGGTCAATGCTTACATCAACTATCACGCTTCCGGGCCGCATCCTGCTTACCATTTCCTCTGTGACCACCATGGGTGTTCTTCCCCCTGAAGCGGCCAAAGCGCCCACCGCCACGTCACACGTTTTTAACTGCTTCGACAATATTTTTGGCTCAATAACTGAAGTGAACAACCGCATTCCAATATTGTTTTGCAAACGCTTTAACCGGTAAATACTGTTGTCAAAAATTTTTATACTGGCGCCCATGGCCAGCGCAGTTCGCGCGGCTTGCTCTCCTACAATGCCCGCTCCTATAATAATTACTTTCGTGGGTGGTATTCCTGAAATTCCGCCAACAAGTACGCCTTTTCCGTTATTCGCATTGCTTAAATACTGTCCGGCAATTAACATCACCGCACTGCCGGCAATTTCGCTCATGCTTCTAACGATGGGATTGTGGCCACTGTCATCTTTGAGATTTTCAAAACTTAATGCAGTGATCCTTTTCTCCATCATTTGTTCCAGAATATCACGCTTCATAGCCGTAACATGGATTGGCGAAATGATAAATTGATTTGGCTTCACAAAATCAATTTCTGTTTCGCAAACCGGTGCGCTCTTTACAAGAATATCGCAATCGAATATCTCTTTTTTGTCTTTGCTGATTTTAGCGCCGGCTTCACTGTAATCAGTATCAGAATAACTGGCGCCGTCTCCCGCTTTGCTTTCCATTATTACCCTATGCCCGTTTGCCACCAGCACGGCTACCGCCTCGGGAGTGAGCGCAATTCGGTTTTCCTGAAAAGAAGATTCCTTGGGAATACCGATAAATAAATCTGCGCCTTTAGGTTTAATGTCAAGGGTTTCTTCCAGGGTTTCATAAGTAAAGGAAGATGAAACGAAAGGTTTTGAAGTTGCCATTAAATATTTACTTTTTTGGGGATATAAATTTAAATTTTTAAGCCGGTAATTGTATAATCAATTTTCTTTTCGTATCCGACAGGATAATCATTTGCGAAAAGACAGCAGAGACAGGAAAAATCTCCGGCGCTCTTTCAGGCCATTCCACCATGCACAGCTCATTACTCAATAAGCAATCTTCCACCCCTGCATCAATAGCTTCCTGCTTGCTTTTAATGCGGTATAAGTCAATATGAAAAATGGTTTGATTTTCCCCTGTTTTATATTCTTGTATTATTGAATACGTGGGACTGGTAATGGTTTCATAAACACCCAATGCTTTGCAAAGCGCAGTAATAAACGTGGTTTTGCCGGCTCCAAGATCGCCTGAAAAAGCAAATATTTTCCTGGAATCTATGGCCTCTAAAAATTTTTTGGCCGCTTTATCTATTTCACTATAATCGAAATAAATCTCCAATTCTATCATTTTGTAAATTTAAGGCATAACTACCCTTAAAATAAAATTGCAATTCAGAATGAAAAATTTTGCTTTTGCAATCGTGCCATTTTATTTTGGATGAAGGTTAACAAGTGCTATCTTGGATTTTCATACAAATCTGATGCTGACGCCTTCGCAAGTCTTACAAAAATACTGGGGTTATGATTCATTCAGACCGTTGCAGGCAGAAATTATACATTCCGTTTTGCAAGGCAATGATACGCTTGCTATGCTGCCTACAGGTGGCGGAAAATCTGTTTGCTTCCAGGTTCCTTCCATGTTGCAGGAAGGTGTGTGCATCGTAATAAGTCCGCTAATAGCCTTAATGAAAGACCAGGTATTCCATCTGAAGCAAAAAGGAATTTCCGCACTTTCGATCTACTCAGGAATGAAGTTTCATGAAGTAGAAAAAACGCTGAAAAATGCAGCCTATGGTAATTTCAAATTTTTATATGTGTCGCCTGAAAGATTAGAAACGGAATTATTCCTTGAATACCTTCCCTTAATTAAGGTAAGTCTTATAGCAGTAGATGAGGCTCACTGCATCTCTCAATGGGGCTACGATTTCAGGCCTCCTTATTTACGGATTGCAGCTATTCGTGAAAATTTTAAAGATGTTCCATTTTTAGCGCTGACTGCATCTGCCACCCGTGATGTCCAAAGCGACATTTGTGAAAAGCTTCAATTTAAAAAATCCTTTAAGATTTTTCAGCAATCATTCGAAAGGCCTAATCTTTCTTACAGTGCTTTTGAGCTTTATTCAAAAGAAAATAAATTGCTACACATTTTAAACAAAGTGTCCGGCAGCGGAATTGTTTATTGCCGGACAAGAAAACATACCAAACAAATTTCTGACCTCTTAAATTTGAATGGAATAAACTCGGGCTTTTACCATGCAGGCCTCACCGCTGAAGAAAGGAATAGCAAGCAGGAAGATTGGATAAATGGAAAAATGCGGATTATTTCATGTACCAATGCTTTTGGAATGGGAATAGATAAGCCAGACGTGAGAGTGGTGATTCACTTTGATGTTCCGGATGCTCTTGAAAATTATTACCAGGAAGCGGGCAGAGCCGGACGCGATGGCAAAAAAGCCTATGCAGTTTTGCTTTATAGCGGGAACGAATTACTGGCATTGAAACAGCAGGTTGAAACCCGTTTCCCGGCTAATGAAGTGATTAAGAATATATACAGGGATTTATGTAGCTTTTTACAAATCCCCGCCAATAGTGGCGAAGGAATGTATTACGAATTTGATATTAACACTTTTTCAAAAAATTTCAAACTGAATGCTATCACCGTAAACAATGTGTTGAAAATTCTGGAGCAGGAAGAGTTAATTACGTATAGTGAACAATTTTTTATGCCTTCAACTGTTGAATTTTGTGTAACGAAAGATCAGTTGAATGACTTTGAGTCAGCACAACCCGAATACGCAGAAATTGTAAAAAGTTTATTGCGCTCTTATGATGGTATTTTTGATTTCCCGGCTTTTATCAATGAAAAAGAGTTGTCAGGTCTTGCCGGAATGAATAAAAAATTATTATTGCAAAATCTTAATGGTTTAGCCGCTTTCGGAATAATTAAATACACTCCCCAAAAAGAAAAACCACAGATTTATTTTTTGAAAAATCGTGTAAGAACCGATGAATTATTTATAAATCAAAAAAATGTCCGCCAGCGAAAAGAAGCTTATGAAAAAAGATTACAGGCAATGATTCGCTTTTGTAAATTAAGTGACGAATGCCGGAGTGCGGCTATCGGTCATTATTTTAACGGTGAATATTTGCGGCCATGCGGCATCTGCGATAATTGTCTCCGTGAAAATAACAGCGCACTTTCTCAAGAAGAATTCAACGCAATTTCTTCTGAAATTAAGAATACAATGAAGGAGAAGGCAGTAACGCTGCAGGAAATTTTCAATATTCTCACCAGTGTAAAAAGAGACAAAATCAGAACTGTATTAAAGTTTCTGCGGGAAGAAGAAGCCGTAACAGTGGACCAGGAAGGATCAATAAAATTAGCTGGGAAATAACTGAAAGGCCTTTTAAAAAAAAGGGGACCCAGATAGAAATCTAGTCCCGCTTTAAAATCCAATATCCTATGAAAAACCGAGACAAATATAGTAGGAAATCTTTTATCTGTAACTACAATTTGAGGCTGAATAGCATAAAATAAACCGCTTATACTTACAAGCAGCGGCTTTATTTACTGAACGGTGGATTTTATTGAGCGAACGGTTTTAGACCGCTAAAAATCTCTAATATGAATTAAAACCATCCGGAAGATGACTTCCTGCTCCTTCCGCCAAGGCCCAGCGAACCCAGCAAACTTCTCACAATTGTAGTACCGGCAGTGCGCATCATACTTTTTACTACGGTGTTGTTTACCACCTTTTCCAGGGTACTTTCTTCAGGCTTAGCATTTTTGGTTGTGGATGTCACCGGAGGATTAGCAGCAGCTTCCTGCAATTTCGCTGTCAGCATTTCATAAGCGCTATCAGAATCGATAACCTGGTTATACTTTGCAGCCAGTTTGGATTTATTTACAATCGAATCAATTTCAGACTCAGTAAGTACGTCCATGCGACTTCTGGGCGTACACATCATCGTATGTACCAGCGGTGTAGGAATTCCTTTTTCATTTAATAAGGTAACCAGCGCTTCACCAATACCCAATTGAGTAATGAGATCTGCCGTTTGATAAAAAGTAGTTTCGGGATAATTCTGCGCTGTTTGCTTTATCACCTGGCGATCGTTGGCGGTAAATGCCCTTAGAGAATGTTGGATTTTTAAACCCAGTTGGCCTAAAACACTCGCGGGCACGTCCATCGGATTTTGAGTGCAGAAATAAATCCCGATTCCTTTGGATCTTATGAGTTTTATGACGGTATTTATTTGATCGAGAAGCGCCTTGCTGGCTTCTTCAAAAATCAAATGGGCTTCGTCAATAAAAATTATCAGCTTAGGCTTATCAAGATCGCCTTCCTCGGGGCAAACAGAATACAACTCTGCCAACATCTGCAACATAAAAGTGGAAAACAGTTTGGGTTTATCCTGGATATCTGTGACTCTTAAAACGCTTATCATTCCACGACCCTGATCATCCATTCGCATAAAATCTTCCACTTCAAAGCTCTTTTCACCAAAAAATAAATCGGCGCCCTGCTGCTGCAATTCAATCACTTTTCTTAATATGGTGCCGGTGGAAGTTGTTGAAATATTTCCATACGATTTTTGTAATTCACTTTTGCCTTCGTTGCCCACGTATTGTAATACTTTAATAAAATCCTTCAGATCTACAAGTGGTAGTTTTTGATCATCGCAATATTTAAAGATCATTGCTACCACGCCACCCTGCGTATCATTCAATCCTAAAATTTTACTCATTAAAATGGGCCCAAATTCTGAAACGGTTGCTCTAAGCTTTACTCCTTTTTGAGAACTTAAGGAAAGAAGGTCCACCGGGAAAGTAGTGGGTTTGTATTCCATCTGCAGTTTTTGGTAACGGGAATTTATTTTATCGTTGGCAGTTCCGGCAGCCGCTATGCCGCTTAGGTCGCCTTTGATATCCATGAGCAGGCAGGGAACGGAAGCATCGCTTAATCCTTCAGCTATCATTTGAAAAGATTTCGTTTTTCCACCGCCCGTGGCGCCCGCTACTAATCCATGGCGGTTCATAGTAGATAAAGGAATAAATACCTCAGCTTCGGGGATCACTTCACCATCAAGTATGCCAGCTCCTATTTTAATTGTCTCGCCCTTAAAAGTGTATCCATTTTTTATCGCCTGTAAAAAGTCCGCCTTTTTGTCCATCTTTTATTTTTTTTGAAAGTTACAAAGTCAATTTGAAAAAGTAAGATTGTTTTAACTTTTAAGTAAATACATTAGCCTGAATATTTATGGCATTAAATATGTAAAAGATATTTCATAAAAACTAAATACCTTTAAATTAAATAAACCCAAAAAGTTATGGAAAATAATAAACCTAAAATTCTTATCTGTGAAGACGATCCTAACCTTGGAATGGTGCTGAAAAACTTTCTGGAACTTAATGATTATGACGTTGTGCTTGAAAGAGACGGAAGGCTTGGCCTGGCTGCCTTTCAGCGCGAAAAATTCGATTTGTGCCTGTTGGATGTGATGATGCCCAATATGGATGGATTTACGGTGGCAGAAGAAATCAGGAATGTAGATCCGGATATGCCCCTGTTTTTCCTTTCGGCAAAAACTATGAAAGATGATATTATAAAAGGTTACAAACTGGGTGCCGATGATTATATCACCAAGCCTTTCGACAGCGATGTTTTACTTCATAAAATAAAAGCTATCCTTAAACGTAATGAAGAGTTGCACCGTGAAGAAGCAAATGCAGAATATGATTTAGGTAAATATCATTTCAATCCACGCCTGCGTCAGTTGGGCATCGGGAAAGATGTACAAACCTTATCTCCCAAGGAAAACGAGCTTTTAAAGATGCTTGCGGAATATAAGAACGATTTACTGCCCAGGGAAACTGCTTTAAAAAGAATCTGGGGCAGCGATACGTATTTCAATGGCCGTAGCATGGACGTGTATATCGCCAAGCTGCGAAAATATTTAAAAGGCGACCCAAATATTGAAATCGTAAATATTCATGGAAACGGCTTCAGGCTGGTAGTTCAGGAATAGTTCCGATTACTATCGAATGATTCAGTAAACGAAGAAATATATAAGATTTTTATTTTATCATAACTGCCGACACTATGCCGGCAGTTTCTGTTCTGAGCCGGGTTTCACCAAGGCTAACCGGCAAAAAATTATTTTGAAGGGCGGTTGCTATTTCTTCCGGAGTAAAATCTCCTTCAGGTCCAATCAGGACTATTTTTGAAGCATTTGACAATACCACATTTTTTAAAAGATTTTTTTGCCCGGGCAAGCAATGAGCTATAAACTTCTGTTCAAAATTTGCATTTTTAATTATTTCATCGAATGAGGTAACCTCACTCAACTCAGGAAGCCACGACTGCTGGCTTTGAAGCATCGCACTAATTAAAATTGACGTAATCCTTTCCTTTTTAAAATGAGATTTTTCAGTACGATGGCAAACTAAAGGAACAATACGGGAAATACCCAATTCAGTGGCTTTTTCCGCAAACCATTCAAAACGGTTATTATTTTTTATCAATGAAATAGCAATGCATGTTTCCGGCCGCGGAATTTCATTAAATTCTTTGGAAATTATTTTTATCCGGGTGTGTTTTTTGTCAGGAGTGGCGATAACCGCATTTAGCGTGTAGCCTTTACCGTTAGTAAGTATAATACCCGCTCCTTCTTTCATTCTCAACACCTGGCTGATGTGCCTGGAAGAGCTTTCGCTCAATTCAAATTCATCTGCCTCCGGAATATCTTTTTCAAAAAAATAAGGAGAAGCCATTAATTTTTCTTCACCGCTTTGTATGGTTAATAAATTAAAATGGAGCGTCTTCATCAAATTCTGCCTCATTCATTTTGCTGCCGGCTTCGAAGTAAAGCTTTGCGCCACCTTGTCCATCAATATCTTTTACAGGCCTGAAGTTTCCGGGAGGAAGCCTGTGGCCGAAATCATCGTCATCATTTTCTACAAATTTTTGAATATGCAAAAGCGCCTTCAGCGTAATCGTTTCCAACTGGCCGTTTCTGTGTTTTGCTATCCGCACCTGCGTTTCTCCTTTGGTAGATTCGCCCATCTCGTTTGCATGAATGTCGTGGTATTCGGGTCGGTAAAGAAAGATAACCATGTCTGCATCCTGCTCAATCGCTCCGGATTCCCTCAGGTCGCTCAATTGAGGAATTTTACTGCCTTCTTTCCTTTTTTCCACTTCGCGGCTCAACTGGCTTAGCGCAATGATGGGCACTTGTAATTCTTTTGCCAATCCCTTTAAATCCCTTGAAATACGGCTGATTTCCTGTTCGCGGTTGGCATTGCGGTTTTCGCCCGTACCGCTCATTAGCTGCAGATAATCTATAATAATCAACCCCACATTGTGTTTATTTTTCAGCCTTCTGCACTTGGCGCGCAGCTCAAAAATATTCAAGGCCGCTGTATCATCGATATGAATGGGCGCAGAAGAAAGGCGGTTGATTCCTTTTTTATACAATTCCTCCATTTCATGCTGCTCTAATCTTCCCCTTGCAATCTTTTCCAGCATGATGCCGCTTTCTGCACTAAGGATTCTTTGTACCAACTGGCTGGCGCTCATTTCCAGTGAAAAAAAGCCAACGGGCGTGGGCTTGGTAGGATGCAAAGCCGCATTGCGGGCAAGATTAAGCGCAAAGGCAGTTTTACCCACAGAAGGCCGCGCTGCCAACACTATCAAATCACTTTGCTGCCAGCCATACGTTACTTTATCGATGCTGTTAAATCCTGTAGGAACGCCGGTAATTTCATCCTGCCGGGTTCTTAAATCTTCTATGCGCTGAATGGTTTTTACCAACACCGTATCAATGCTGGCATAATCTCTTTTCAAATGCTTGTTGGTGATGTCAAAAAGCTTTGACTCTGCCATATCAAGCAAATCAAAAACATCGGTGCTGTCTTCATAGGCATCGCCGATTATTTCGCTGCTTATCTTAATCAATTCGCGCTGGATGAATTTCTGAAGTATGATGCGGGCGTGAATTTCTATATTGGCAGAAGAAAAAACGGAATTGGTAAGCCTGGTAACATAAAAAGGGCCGCCCACCAAATCCAGCTCTTCGCGGAATTTTAATTCTTCTACAACGGTTAAGAGATCGATGGGAGAATTTTTTTGTTGCAAGCCCTGCATGGCCCTGAAAATTCTTTGGTGCGCTTCCACATAAAAGCATTCAGGAGATAAAATTTCAACTATAATATCAAATGCATTTTTTTCTAACATGATGGCTCCTAGCACAGCCTCTTCCAGTTCTTTTGCCTGCGGAGGCACTTTGCCAAAAGCCATCGTTCCCAGCTCAAGAGGCCCATTTTTCCGCCGTTTTCTATCTTTATTTATATCTGGTAAATTCATTTTTTAATTTTCTCAAACAGAGCCATTAATTTAAATCCTTATGTAATTTTTCGGTGTTTTCATAAGCGGGGAGCTAAGGTAACGGAACAAAATCTAAATTAAGAAATAGTTAAGGCCTTATATTTATACAGGCCATTTCCACAAGATAATCACTCAAAAGTAGTCACTTATCAACAGGTATATTGCGTTTTTCCCCAATTAAAAAAAGTTTCCCAATTTTTTCAATTTTTGTGCACATCCTGGTGTGTAGAAAAAAAGATTAGTTTTTAGGAATAAATTCCGGCTAAAATAAGTAGCCATTTATTATGATAAAAATTAAAATTTTTTACCAAAAAATCCTCCGATTTCCTGAAAGTGAAGGCTGTCAAAACTTTCGGTGAAAATAAATGCCAGAAAAAAATCCTGGTTTCAACAGATGTTTAAAAACGATTTCTACGCGGAAGTTTACAGGATTTTTTTTCAGCCGAAAAAAAACTCATGAGTTCAAAAAAATCCATATTATCATAATCAAAATATAAAATGACCTTATTTGTTCATCTGCTGCGAAAGTGGTAAAAAAATGTTAGCTACTTCTTTCTTATTTTTGAACATATTTAAACAGATACATGAAGATTAGTTATAACTGGCTGGTTGAATACCTGCCAATTGATGAGTTCACTTTGAAAATAACCGGCGATCCCCAAAAAATATCAGAGATTTTAACTTCAGTTGGCCTTGAAGTAGAGAGCCTGGCAAGATATGAGCAGGTGAAAAACGGGTTAGAGGGTTTGTTTACAGCCAGGGTAATCGCCTGCGAACCGCATCCCAACGCAGATAAATTAAAAATTACCACGGTTGATAATGGCAAAGGTGAAATTTTGCAAATTGTTTGTGGAGCGCCCAATGTAAAGGCAGGCCAAAATGTAATACTGGCGCCGGTAGGCGCTACCCTTTATCCTTTGAAGGGTGAGCCATTTTCCATAAAAAATGCGAAAATCCGCGGAGTGGAAAGTAACGGAATGTTGTGTGCTGAAGATGAAATTGGCCTGGGCACCAGCCATGAAGGCATAATGATTTTAGCGGAAAACACTTTGCCCGGTACTCCATTAAATGATTATTTTAAATTATATGCTGATTGGATTTTTGAAATAGGGCTTACTCCTAACCGTATGGATGCCATGAGTCATTTAGGAGTGGCAAAAGATGTTTGTGCCTATCTCTCGCATCATTTAAAAAGGCCGGCAAAAGTTATATCTCCTTTCAAAAATCATTTTAAGCCAGACAACCGTTCAAGGCAGCTTGAGGTGGAAATTAAAGATGCGAAAGAATGCGAACGTTATGCAGGCGTCAGCATTTCAGGAATTAAAGTGGCCAAATCGCCTGATTGGCTTCAAAATAAACTGAAAGCCATTGGCCTGCGCCCGGTCAACAATATCGTGGATATTACGAATTTTATTTTGCATGAAACCGGCCAGCCGCTCCACGCTTTTGATTTGGATAAAATAAAGGGCACTAAAATTAAAGTGGAAACCCTTGCAGAAGGCACTCCATTTATAACGCTGGATGAAAAAGAAAGAAAGCTGCGGGCAGAAGATATAATGATTTGCGATGGAGCAGACACGCCCATGTGCATTGCCGGAGTTTTTGGTGGCTTGCACTCCGGAGTAACAGAATCAACTACGGATATTTTTTTAGAAAGTGCTGTATTTAATGCCTCATCCGTCAGGAAAAGCATGCTGGCGCATAACCTCAGAACGGAAGCTGCGGTTCGTTTTGAAAAAGGAATTAATATAGGCAACACGGTTGAAGTGCTGAAACGGGCGGCAATGATGATTAAAGAAATTGCCGGCGGCACTATTTCATCCGACATAATTGATGTATACCCCGTCACGAGGCCTAAAAAGGAAGTGACTTTATCAAATTTTTATCTCAAAAAAATCAGTGGTAAAAAATATCACCCGGATACGATAAAGGATATTCTTACTTCTTTAAATTATGTAATTGTAAGAGAAGGAATAGACAGTCTCCAGGTGGAAGTGCCTTACAGCAATCCCGACATTTCCCTTCCTGCAGATATAATAGAAGAAATTATGAGAATTGATGGTTTGGATAATATAGAAATTCCTTCTTCCATCAACATCACACCTTCAACGGATACCGGCGTGGTAGCCGCAGCGCAGAAATCAAAAATTGCAGGTTGGCTGGTAGGCAATGGCTTTTTTGAAATTTTTACTAACTCCATCACCAACAGTAAATATTTTTCTAAAGAAACGCTGGATACTTCGGTTTCCATTATCAACAGTCTGAGTGAAGATTTAAATGTGATGCGACCTTCGATGTTGCCTACCGGGCTTGAATGTATTGCTTATAATCTGAACAGAAAGAACAACGATCTTTTATTTTTTGAATTTGGTAAAACTTATTTGCGAAGCAATAATTCTTATTCAGAATCTCAAAAATTAGCTATTTACATCACAGGCAATGTGGCAATAAAAACCTGGAACAGCCCGTCGCGGCCATCAGGAATTTATTTTGCAAAAGGCGTAAGTGAAAAGATTCTTTTATTGGCTGGCATCAGCAATTATAAGTTTGAGCAAAAAGAAGAAAATGAAGATTTGGAAGAAAGCCTAACGGCGACCTCAAAAGGAAAAAGTCTTCTTACTATGGGAATAGTTAAGAAATCCCGGCTGGAAAAGTTTTCTATAAAACAACCCGTGTATTATATTGATATTGACTGGGACAATCTACTCGACTTGAGCAGCAAAAAAGAAATCACTTTTGAACCAATTTCGAAGTACCCGCACGTGGAAAGAGACCTTTCTTTACTTGTTAATAAAAATATTCCTTTCGGCGAAATTGAAGAACTGGTAAAGTCTTTGCATATTAAAAAGATGCAAAGCATTCGCCTGTTTGACGTTTTCGAAAATGAAAAACTGGGGCCTAACAAAAAATCGTTAGCAATCAGCTTTACTTTTTTGGATACAGAAAAAACGATGACAGATGAAGAAGTAGAAAAAATGATGAGCAAAATCATTACTGCTTTGAAGACTAAATTTGATGCTGTAATAAGAAGCAATGGCTGACAATATTGAAAATCATATAATCAACCTTCAGGCTAAATTGCAATTGCTCTTAAAAAAGCACGCGCTCCTCAATAAAGAAATCGAGCAATTCCGCAAAGAAAATGTGGATATTACCAGTAAAATCAAAAGCCTTCATGAAAGAAACCAGCAACTGGAAATGCAGGTGGCGATTTTAAAAACGTCCGCGGGACAACTGGAGGGAAACGAAAAAACTGATTTTGAAAAAACAATTAACCGCTACATCAGGTCGCTGGATAAATGTATCGGCGTATTAAATAAATAATCCATGGCAGGCCAGCAGCTCATTCCACTCAATATTGTTATTGCCGATAGAAACTATCGCATAAAAATTTTACCCGCCGATGAAGAAACGGTGAGAAAAGTTTTGAAAACCATCAACGAAAAAATTCTTGAATTCAAAACCCAGTTTGCAGGAAAAGATATGCAGGATTATATTTCCATGGTTTTGATATGGTATGCTACCCAGGCAAAAGAAGATAATTCCCAAATTTTAAATGATGAACTCGCGTCGTCACTTTTGAAAATGGAAAAGCAATTAGATGAAGCTTTGCAATAAACCCGGCAGTAAAGCAACAAATAACATCAGATTTTATTTTGGGAGCATCGTACTAAACGAACCAATAGTTACTTAGGTTTAAATCCTTCCTTTAATGTGACCGTACGATTGAAAACAAGCTTCCCTGGCCGGGAATCTTTGTCGATGCAGAAATAACCGTTTCTTACAAATTGAAAATGGCTTCCTGTATTGTCATGCTGAAGATTCGGCTCTATAAAAGCATTCGGAATTACTTGTAAAGAATCAGGATTTATATACGCTTTAAAATCTCCTTCTTCTGCAGCCGGATTTTCAACCGTAAATAACCGCTGGTATAGTCGTACTTCAGCAGAGGCGGCGTCGCGGGCATTAAGCCAGTGAATAGTTCCTTTTACTTTAATATTGCTGGTATCATTATGGCTGCGACTTTCCGGAATATAGGCACAATGAATTTCAATAATATTTCCTTCATCATCTTTTTTAAAACTTTCGCAGCGGATGATATAAGCGCTTTTTAAACGAACCATTTGCCCTGGAGCGAGCCTGAACCACTTTTTTACAGGCACTTCCATAAAATCATCTTTTTCAATCCACAATTCTTTTGAAAAAGTGATAGTCCTCACATTGTTGGGATCGTTCGGAAGATTTTCGGTAGTCAGTTCTTCAGTTTTGTTGTCGTCGTAATTATCGATGATCAGCTTTACGGGGTTCAGCACAGCCATTATGCGCGGCGCAGATTGATTTAATTCTTCGCGGATGCAAAATTCCAAAAGGCTTATATCAATCAGGTTATCCCTTTTGGCAACGCCAATCCTTTCGCAAAAGGTTCTGATGCTTGATGGCGTGTACCCTTTTCTCCGAAATCCAGATATGGTTGGCATCCTGGGGTCATCCCAACCCGAAACAAATCTCTCATTTACCAGTTGCAGCAATCTTCGTTTACTCATCACCGTGAACGTCATGTTTAATCTTGCAAATTCATACTGGCGCGAAGGAAAGATTTCAAGTTTTTCGATAAACCAATCGTATAACGGACGATGCGGCACAAACTCAAGCGTACAAATGCTGTGCGTAATATGTTCTATACTATCGCTTTGCCCATGCGCAAAATCATACATGGGATAAATGCACCATTTATCGCCAGTGCGGTGATGGGATGCATGTTTGATACGGTACATGATAGGATCGCGCATCAGCATGTTTATATGCTGCATATCTATCTTAGCGCGCAATACTTTTTCACCATCCTTGTATTTGCCCTGTTTCATTTCTTCAAACAGGCGAAGATTCTCTTCCACGCTTCGGTTACGAAATTCATTTTCTGTACCTGGCTCTGTGGGCGTTCCCTTTGCGGCAGCTATTTGTTCGGAGGTACTATCATCCACATACGCCAACCCTTTTCTGATAAGCTTTGTGGCAAAGAGATACAGCTCGTCAAAATAATCGCTGGAATAATATTCATTGCTCCAGGTAAAGCCTAGCCAGCGAATATCTTCTTTTATGCTGTCAACGTATTCTACGTCTTCTGTTACGGGGTTAGTGTCATCAAAGCGCAGGTTGGTATTGCCTTTATATTTTTCAGCAAGGCCAAAATTGAGGCAGATACTTTTGGCGTGGCCAATATGTAAATAGCCATTGGGTTCCGGCGGAAAGCGCGTTAATATGGTTTTATGTTTCCCTTCGGCAAGATCTTTTTCAACGATCTCTTCAATAAAATTGAGGCTTCGTGGCTCTCCTGTATTTTCTTTATGCAAAATGCTATGTGAATCATTCGCTTCAAAAGATTGATTATTATTATCAGCCATTATTTTTTTCTTTTAATAAATCATTTCCCAATCGTCAATCCTAAATATTTAATTCATCACTCATAACTTATAACTCATAACTCATAACTCATAACTCATAACTTCATTCCATGCTTCCGGCGATTAGTTCAGCCAGATCAATCACTTTAACTTCTTCTTCTTTTTGATTGTATTTTACACCATCTGTCAGCATCGTCATGCAATAAGGGCAATTGGAAGCAATAATCTGTGCACCGGTTTCTATGGCTTCGCGCGCTCTTTCATTGTTTACTCTTTGTGTGCCCTTTTCTTCCTCTTTAAAAACCTGGGAGCCTCCTGCGCCACAACAAAAACCGTTGCTGCGCGATCTTTTCATTTCCGTCAATTCAATATCCAACGCCTCAAGCACCTTGCGTGGCGCCTCGTAAATATTATTTGCGCGGCCAAGGTAACAACTATCATGATAGGTAATTTTCTTTCCTTTAAATTCACCTGACTCTTTCATCCTGATTTTGCCTTCATCTATTAATTGCTGCAAAAAAACAGTATGATGAACTACTTCATAATTACCGCCCAAAGCCGGGTATTCATTTTTTAAAATATTGAAACAGTGAGGGCACGTAGTTACTATCTTTTTTATGCCATAGCCATCCAGCAATCTTATATTCTGGTATGCCATCATCTGGAACAGAAATTCATTTCCCGCACGGCGCGCAGGGTCGCCATTACACATTTCTTCTTTTCCAAGAATTGCAAAGTTCACTCCTATTTTCTGCAAAATTGTGGCGAAAGCCTTGGTGATTTTCTGTGCTCTTTGGTCAAAACTTCCTGCACAGCCCACAAAAAATAAAATGTCCGGGCTCTTGCCCTCTGCTGTCAATTCTGCCATTGTTGGGATACGCATGGTACCTGATTTAAGAGCTAAAATACAACAAACAATTTTGATAGAATACGCACAGGTTGCGCTGTTTCAACTTATTTTTGCGCTTGTTTAAAAAAAAACTATTGTTTAAAAAAATAAAAAACTGGGAACAGTGGCCTTTCAAAATTTTATACGCTCCGATTGCGCCTGTGTGGCTATGGTATATGATCCGATCCGGTTCTGTCTGGTTTTTTACTCCAAGCAATCCTAAACTTACTTTTGGCGGCCTGGATGGTGAGCCTAAAAAAGAAATGCACGATCTTCTTCCTCCACATTTATGTCCTCGTTTTTTTAATATAAGCCCATCGGTTTCATTTGCAGAAGTAGTACAAGACATAGAAAAAAAAGGATTTTCTTATCCCTTAATCGTGAAGCCGGAGGTGGGAGGGCAAGGAATATTGTTCAGAAAAATTGAAAGCGAAGCGCATTTAAAAGAATACCATTCTAAAGTTCCGGTTGAATATTTTATCCAGGAATTTATCAGCTATCCTTTGGAAATAAGCCTTTTCTATTATCGCTATCCGTTTGAAAAAAAAGGCCACATTACAGGATTTCTGCAAAAGGTGCCGATGCGTGTGGTGGGTGACGGCGTGCATAATTTAGGCGAATTATTATTAAAAAATGTTAAGACCAAAAAGCGATTAACTGAACTAAAGCAAAAACACGAAATCAACTTCAGCAAAATTGTTCCAAAGGATGAAGTTTATATATTAAGCCACGCCGGCAATCACAACAGAGGAGCTGATTTTTTTGACCTGAGTGCCGAAATTTCAGACGACCTGGTGCAACAACTAGATGAGATTAGCCTTGGCATTAATGATTTTTTTTACGGCAGGTATGATATCATGTGCAATTCAATAGAAGAGTTAAAACAGAGAAAAAACTTTGTCATCCTGGAATATAATGGTTGTGGCGCAGAACCCAATCATATTTATGATACAGGATACACATTAACCGCCGCCTGGAAAGAAATTTTGAAACATTGGAAAATCCTTTTTGAAATCAGCCGGTATAATCATCAACGCGGTGTGCCTTATTGGAGTTTTCTAAAAGGCCTGAGCTTTCATCGTCAAACTAAAAAATATTATAAATTAATTAATAAAGCAGACAAGGAAATTTCCTGAAAATGAAACACCTTGCTAAAAACCGGATGAAATTATGAAATTTATTGCAGCGCTTCTATTATGCATTTCAGTTAACACATACGCTCAAAAATATACACCGGTAGATACCGCAAGTAAAGTACATTTTGTTATTAAAAATTTTGGAATTAACACAGGCGGAGATTTTTCGGGGTTAAAAGGCGATATTTCTTTTTCTGCTGATAATCCTGCTGCCTGCAGTTTTAATGTATCTGTGGAGGCTTCCACCATCGATACGGATAACAGCATGAGGGACAAAAGCCTGGCAGAAGAAGAATATTTTGATGCAGCAAAGTTTCCGCTTATTACGATTGTTTCTACAAAAATTGAAAAAACCAACAAAACCGCTGCGGGGTTTTATTATTTTACCGGGAACCTTACCATAAAAGGTGTTACAAAAAGCATTTCGTTTCCCTTCCAGGTGAAAGAAGAAAAAAACGGATTGCTGTTTACCGGCAGTTTCGAAATTAACAGGATGGATTTTGGGCTTGGTGAGCAAAGTATTGTACTTGGTAACCAGGTCGCGGTTACGTTATCTGTTTTTGCAAAAAAGAACTGACGTATGCCATTAATTAAAGTTTTCTTTTGGGGAATGATGGTGAGCTTTTTAGGCTCTCTTCCCCTGGGAACTTTGAATGTGGCGGCTATGCAAATCAGCGTGCAGGAAAGCGTACACAATGCCATACTTTTTTCCCTGGGCTCATTGACTGTTGAAATGATTTATGTGCGCATTTCGTTAGTGGGCATTAATTGGGTACGAAAACAAAAAAAGCTGTTTCGATACATGGAGTGGATTACCGTGGCCATTGTGCTGGCGCTGGCCATCGGAAGCTTTGCGGCAGCCATGAAACCGCACGCCGCTAAAAATGTAGTGCTGAATAATAATATCAACCGCTACGCACTGGGCGCAATGCTAAGCGCGATTAATCCCGTGCAAATTCCTTTTTGGTTTGGGTGGAGCACTGTTCTTTTTACAAAAAATATTTTAGCCCCTAAAAA
Source organism: Hanamia caeni (assembly GCF_003721595.1). Taxonomy (GTDB): domain Bacteria; phylum Bacteroidota; class Bacteroidia; order Chitinophagales; family Chitinophagaceae; genus Ginsengibacter; species Ginsengibacter caeni. The sequence goes on along the minus strand of NZ_RJJR01000005.1, from coordinate 8,376 downwards.
TTCTTTCTATAATCTTTATATTGTCGGAATCGGCATAGGAACATTGCTGGGAAATTTCGTTTTCATCTTTGGAGGAAAATGGATTGTTACCATGCTCAATGGAAATCAAAATCTATTAAACTGGATAATTGGTGGAATCTTTACGGTCACAGCCATCATCTTTCTCATAAAAATATTACTGCATAAAGATGGTTTGAAAAAATTAGAGGAAACCGCTTAATCCAACTTGCTTTTTTCATGGTGACTACCCAACTGGCAAAATAAAAAATTTCAATAAAAGTTGCTTTACTATTCGGTTAGATAAAGAATTTGTACAAATTCTTAAAAATCCTGCTCTTGCTCCTTACGTGCTGATAAAAATTCATAGAAACGTCCACATGAAGCATAGATTTTTAAAATAAAGAAAGTTCTTTTATAAAATCTTAATTTTGCAGCCTTAATTTTAAAATAAAAACAAAAAGTATTATGAGCACAGTTAAAGTTGCCATTAATGGATTCGGCAGAATAGGGCGCCTTGTTTTCAGGCAAATCTACAATATGGAAGGTATAGATGTTGTAGCCATCAATGATTTGACAAGTCCAAAACAATTAGCACATTTATTAAAATATGACAGTGCGCAGGGAAGATTTGATACGGAAGTAAAGCACACGGATAATTCAATTATCGTTAACGGTGAAGAAATTAAAATTTATGCACAAAAAGACCCTGCACAAATTCCATGGGGTACTCACCAGGTGGATGTAGTAATAGAAAGTACCGGTTTTTTTGCAGATAAAGATAAAGCCCAGGCTCACATTACAGCGGGCGCTAAAAAAGTGGTTGTATCAGCTCCGGCAACAGGTGGCGTAAAAACCGTAGTGTTTAATGTAAACCATGAAATATTAGACGGAAGCGAAACTATTATTTCCTGCGCATCGTGCACTACCAACTGCCTTGCACCGATGGCAAAGGTTTTAAACGATACTTTCGGCATACAGACAGGCTTCATGACTACCATTCATGCCTACACCAATGACCAGAACACTTTGGATGCACCTCATCCTAAAGGAGATTTAAGAAGGGCAAGAGCGGCAGCAGCCAACATCGTTCCAAACAGCACAGGAGCTGCAAAAGCAATCGGATTAGTTTTGCCTGAACTGAATGGAAAATTGGATGGCGTGGCTCAGCGGGTTCCGGTTATCACAGGATCTATTACTGAATTAACTACCATCCTTGCTAAAAAAGTAACTGTTGATGAAGTAAACGCAGCTATGAAGGCGGCTTCCAACGAAAGCTTCGGCTACAATGAGGATGACATTGTAAGTTCTGATATCATCGGAATGCATTTCGGCTCTTTATTCGACGCCACACAAACAAAAGTTTTAACTGTTGGTGACAACCAGTTAGTGAAAACAGTAAGCTGGTACGACAACGAAATGAGCTATGTATCCCAACTGGTTCGTACGGTTCATTATTTTGGAAAATTAATTTCAAAATAATTCGTTCGATATACAGTACATCAAAAAGCCCTCTTTGCATAAGGAGGGTTTTTTAATGTAAAAAGAAGTCTGTTACAAATTATCTGCTTACCTGCCTATTACCAAATAGTGATTCTTTCACTTTCGGGCTTATACATTTTATCACCCGGCTTTACGTCAAAAGCTTTGTACCAGCTATCCATATTTGAAACAGGAACGTTCGTTCTTGCTGCGCCGGGCGAATGCGGATCGGTAAGTAGCAACTGGCGCGCATAATCAGGAACTGTGTTAGAACGCCAAACCTGTGCCCAGCTTAAAAAGAATCTTTGATCAGGGGTAAATCCATCAATCTTTTTATCACTTCTTCCTTCGGGTGTTTTTTTAAACGCTTCGTAAGCGATATTCAACCCTCCCAGATCTGCAAGATTTTCTCCAAGTGTTAATTTACCATTTATGTGCAATGAATCATTTATAGTGAAGGCGTCGTATTCTTCAGCCACTTTTTTGGCAAGGCCGTTAAAGCGGTCGGCGTCAGCTTTTGTCCACCAGTTATGCAGGTTACCATTGGCAGCGAATTGACGGCCCTGGTCATCAAAACCGTGCGTTAATTCGTGGCCAATAACGGCTGCCGCCCCTCCATAATTAATTGCATCATCAGCGCCAAAGTCGAAAAAAGGAAATTGTAAAATTCCTGCCGGAAATACAATCTCATTGTTGGGTGGATTGTAATAGGCATTTACCGTAGGAGGCGTCATAAGCCATCTGCTCTTATCCACAGGCGTTCCCATCCGTGAAACCATCTTATTATATTGAAATTCCTGTACGCTTTTAATGTTTTCGAAAAAATCGTTCCTGTTAATTACTACGCCCGGGTAGGTTTCCCATTTATCCGGGAAACCGATTTTATTAACGATGGCATGCAATTTATCCAAAGCCTGTTGCTTGGTGGAATCACTCATCCATGTAAGCCTGGTAATGCGATCGGCGAAAGTTTCCTGTACATTTTGTACCAGCGCCAGCATCCTTTGTTTGGCGGCTTCAGTAAAATATTTTTTTACATACAGTTGCCCCACTAATTCACCTATTGAGCGATCCATAAGGTCGCTTATGGTTTGCCATCGCGGAGTAATTTCTTTCTGGCCGGTCATTACTTTATTGAATTCAAAAGCTCTGTTTGTAAAATCATCGCTCAGGTAGGGCACGGCAGATTCAATTAATTTACATTCAAGATAGGCTTTCCATGTATCCAAAGGAACCGCTGAAAATAAAGCATCAACACCTTTAAAAAAAGAAGGATTATTTACAAGAACACTGTCAGCTTCTGTTACTTTCATGGTTTTCATCAGGGGTTTCCAATCAAAGCCAGGCGTCATTTTGCTGAAATCCGATATTGAAAATTTATTATAAGTTTTTACCGGATCGCGTAATTCCACGCGGCTCATTTGTAGTTTGGCAAAGCCTGTTTCGAGCGCCAGTATTTCAAATGCTTTTTGTGATGCCTGGGGAAGCGGATCGCCGGTCATATGAAGCAAGTCGGTCATGTAACTAAGATAAGCCTGGCGGATTGTTTTGCTTCTCAAATCATCATTCAGATAATAATCCCTGTCGGGCAATGTGGTGCCGCCTTGTGAAAATTGCGGAATGTACTCGTTTACATTTTTATCGTCCTGGGTAACTGAAAAGCGGAAAAGCGGGCTCCCAAATCCTTTGGTTCTAAGCAGAGCTATTTGATGCAAAACTTCTTTTTTTGTACCAAGATTTTTTAATTGTTTTAATTCCGGTTTAATAGGTGAATAGTCGAGCTTGTTGATAGAAGCGGTATCCATTCCGCTTGCATAAAAATCTCCGACCCGTTGTGATACGGAATCGCCTCCGTGGGCTGCGGCTTCCTCTGCGATTTTCTTAAGCCGGTCTGCGCTTTCGAGCCTCAATACATCGAAGGTCCCCCACCGGGTTTTAGATGCGGGCACCGGGTTATTTTTCAGCCAACCGCCGTTGGCATACAGGAAAAAATTATCACCCGGTTTTATATTGGTATCTATGTTGGACTTATCAATATATCTTATCGCCCCTCCTTTTGATTTTTTTTGAGAATAGGCGTTGTTTGTGCAACAAGCAATAGTTAAGGCAATTGCAAATAGTATATACTTTGGCATGAAAAATTTTTTATTTCAAAAGTAGGATCTAGAGTGTTTATAAATTTAAAATATTTATGAGTGGCTTTATTGATTGCAGAGAATTGATGGCTGATTTCGTGAGCCACAAAACCAGACTTAAGATCTTCTTCTTGTACTGGTTAATATCTAAATATTATGAAACTGAGAACATTTTACGATAGAACGTTTCAAAATCATATCTTTGAAAAGTAGTACAACTGTTTTTCCTTCGTCCCTGATTGCTTTGCCAATACATCCTTGATAATACCGGAAAATTACCCTCTTTTTTTTAATGTAAATCTCTGCGAAAAGTGATGAGACCTCTCAGAAGTTTCTTTATCATCCTGGTTTTGCTTGGGCTGAGTCAGTCAGCGCTTGCCCAGTATGAGTATATCTTCAAGACTCCTTTCCCTAAACAAATTCATTTGCTGGACTCTGTGTGTATTACGTTGGCTAAGGTAGATTCACAAACATTTTATAACGAAATAGCCAAACTCCGCACGGCGGCTGCAAACACAGATGATTACACACGGCTCAACCTCGAGCGTACCATTCTTTCTGTGAAGACCGATGACGGATATGAACTGGAAACGGCAGTACTGAATGCGGAGAAAATAATTAAAGAGGCAATGGAAATGAATGCGCCGGAAATAGCTGCGATGCAATACATGGCTTTAGGATTTTACTATGAGCTAAAGAAGCACAACCTGGGAAAGGCTTTTGAAAATTACCTGGAAGCCTACATGCTGCTTGAAAAGATACCCGAAGAAAAACTTCCTCCAAGACAATACACACTGTATGCTATATCCCAGGCCTATTATCGTTACAACGATTTCCAGAATACCCTGAAGCTGGCCCTCAGGACTGATAAGACTTTTACCATAAAAACAGTTGTGTATGTTTACAATACCGATCTTATTGGTATGTGTTACATGAAAACAGGGCAATATGATTCTGCACGGATTTATTTTCAGCGTGTATTTGATAATGCACACCTCATGGAAAGTGAAGTGGCATGGAAAGGCATTGCTTTGGGAAACATTGGTGTGACTTATTTTCTTCAAAATAATTTTAGTAAGGCAACGAGGTATTTGTTGCAAGGTGTTGCCCTGACTATGCGGGGAAATGTATATGATAATACGGTTGGCTTTGCCTCTGATTTGTCAGCTATTTACCGGAAACAGAACATGCAGGCCGAGGCAAAAAAATATCTTGATATTTCGCTACATTCGGCTCACCTGGCTGGTGATAATGAAAATTATTTCACTGCATATACTGCTGCCGCTGCTTATTACCGGTCAATAAAAGATTCGGCACTTTATATCGCATATAGCGATTCTGCCAGCATCTTTAATGAAAAGCTTACTGTCCAAAAAGATCTGAATACAAAATATAAGATTGAAATGGCTTTGCAAAATGAACTGGTGAAGGAAAGAGAAAAATCATTTGCAGTTGAAAAGCAACGTCAGATTTTCCTGAGAAATGTTATCATTGTATTTGTCGTTTTACTGATGTTTATTTCATTATTGCTTTACAACAGGGCCCAGATAAAAAACAAGAGCCGCCAGCAACAACTAATTGCGCAAAAACAATTGGCTGAAAATGAATTGCAAACTGCTACACAACAGCTTAATTCATTCACACAGTCTATCAGGGAAAAAAATGAATTTATTGAAAAGGCTTCACGGGAAATTGAAAGAGTGAATGCTGAATTGAATCTTGCTAAAAATGAACGGAATGGTTTATCCTCCCCGGCAGAAGCAGATAATCATACCTTAGGGCTCCTGAAACAGTCTGTACTTCTTACCGATGAGGATTGGAAAAATTTTACCCTCCTTTTTGAAAAAGTGCATGACGGGTTTTTTGATAGGCTAAAACAAAAGCTGCCCGGGCTTTCTCCTGCAGAAACAAGGTTCGCAGCGCTTATCAAACTCCAGCTCTCCAACAAAGAAATGGCAAGCATGCTCGGTGTAGGCACTGAGGCCATTCGCCAAATCAGAAGCCGGCTTAAAAAGAAACTCAATTCAGGAGATGAAGAAAGAATTGAGAAATTGGTGGCGAAAATTTAAGCGCATATAAATACCCTTCTGATTACCATCTTGTAGTTTCTTTCTTTGAATCCGACTCACTTATAAAAGGAATTTCAACCTGTCACGTTTTTGTTACGCCCCTGTAACACTTTAGTCACGCCGAAAATTTGTATCCGGCCCGGTAATCATGTAATCTCGCATCATAAAAAATTTGATATGGGCTGGCATATTCTTCCTCAAAAAAATAAATCAGTCATCCGGTACCTGCTTATAATCCTTGTATTTGTTTTGCTGGCATTGGCCGTTTTCATGTATTTCAAATCCAGGATAAAGATGATAGAGAAAGAAAAAGAACCTGGTTTTTCTACTGAGCAACAGAAATAATTTGAAAGGTCAGGAAGTTTTTGGAGCATGAAAAGCTGAACAGTTAGTCGAAATTAATTTACAATAACAATAAAAAAATAAACATCATGAATTCACTATTACATGGTAATTATTATTTTCTTTTTAGAAAAGGAAATAAGCCAATTGAAAAAGGAATATTTAAATTACAAAAATCATCATCATGCCAAGGCTTTCGTGCCTTGCAAGTGGCGCTGCTGGTAAGTTTTTTGTATGTAGCAATGGGTGCGGCTAATGCACAAACCATACATTATGTAAAAGTGAATGGTACGGGCGATGGAACTAGCTGGGCAAATGCTTCAGGCGATTTACAGGCAACGATTAATTCATCAGTAGCCGGCGACCAGGTTTGGGTAGCAGCAGGCACCTATTTACCTAACAGAAGAGCGGATGCCCTTACTGTGATTACTCCTAATGACAGGTGCAATGCTTTTGTATTAAAATCAAATGTGAAAATGTACGGTGGCTTTGCAGGCAACGAAACAGCATTAACACAGAGAGATTCTACAAGGACAATCAATAACACCATATTAAGTGGTGATATGGGAACTGTTGGTGATAACAGTGATAATGCGTATCATGTTGTTATCAGTACAGGAGATGTGGGTACTGCAGAATTAAATGGATTTACGATAAGCGGGGGCAATGCAAATGGATATTTTTATTTGAACATTAATTCGCAACATTTATATTACGTCAATGGTGGAGGTATTCTTAATTATAATTCATCCCCAGTTATATCCAATGTAACCATTAATAGTAATGCTGCCGACGCCGAGGGTGGTGGAATTTCAAATGAATATTCATCCGCTGTTTTAACCAATGTAACTATTAGTGGAAATATTGCTGGTGGCACTGGTGAGGGCGGCGGAATTACTAATTATTATGCATCTCCCGTTTTAACCAATGTAAGAATCACCGGGAATACTGCCGGGCTCAATGGTGGCGGAATTGTTAATTATTTTTCATCCCCCATATTAACCAATGTAACCATCAGTGGAAATACTGCTTTTGTCAATGAGAATACGGGTAATGATGGCGGTGGCGCGATTTATAATTATGAATCATCTTCTCAAATCCGCAACACTGTTATCTATGGAAATAATAGTGGAATCAATAATGATGAAATTTATTATGGTAATTCCATATCAATAATTAGCTACAGCCTGGTGCAGGGTTCAACTGATGTTACTAATGGTAATATAGATGGCAGTACCAATCCACAATTTGTAAGTCCTGTCGCTGCTGGGTTAAGTACCGGTGGAGATTATAGGTTACAAGCAACCAGCCCACTCCTTAACGCAGGCAGTAATGTATATTACGAGGCTGGCCAATCTCCTGACTTATCCGCGATTACCACCGATTTAGATGGACATGCACGCATACAGGGCGGAACAATTGATTTGGGCGCTTATGAAAGTGCGGCGTCCCTGGCAGTTGCAGGTACCATCAGCGGTGCAGGGGTTGTATGTTCCGGTACAAACAGCACTACGCTTACTTTGAGCGGCTATACCGGAACGATTCAATGGCAGTCATCTACAGACAATCTAACATTTGATAATATTGCAGATGCAACCGCGGCCACTTATCCAGCATCCAATCTCACTGCTACCACCTGGTACCGGGCAGTGGTTACCAGCGGTGGTGCAAGTGCAAACACTCAGAGTGTGGCTATCATTGTTATTTCAGGGATAGATGCCTCTGCAAGCAGTAATCCTGTTCCATTAGGGTCTGCTGCTATTTTATCCGCTACCATTTCACCGGCTGTTTCCGGAGTTACCGTCAACTTTAATGTTGATCCGGGAACCGGGGTGATTACTACTTATACGGCTGATACCGATAATTCAGGAGTCGCAACCACTGCCCCGGTTTCAGGCCTTACCGTTAATTTATATAAAGTGATTGCAACGGCTGCATCCGGTTGTGCTACCTCTGACGCCGCTTACTTGCCTGTGTACGACCCTAACAGCAGCTTTATCACCGGAGGCGGATGGATTACCTCACCTGCAGGCGCTTTGGTTGCCCAACCTTCATTGAGTGGCAAGGCAAATTTTGGCTTCGTAGCTAAATATCAGAAAGGAAAAAACCTGGTAGATGGAAATACTGAGTTTCAGTTCCAGGATGGTAATTTCAATTTCAAAAGCAATGAACTGGATGCAGGTTCTTTAGTAATCTCAGGTGCAAAAGGAACATACAGAGGTGAAGGAACTGTAAATGGCGCGGGTGATTATGGGTTTATGGTATCTGCTGTTGATGGGCAAATTAACGGAAGTGGCGGAACAGACCTGTTCAGGATTAAAATTTGGGATAAAAGCCTCGGAAATAGCGTG
>NZ_RJJR01000049.1 GCF_003721595.1 Hanamia caeni | reverse complement strand
ATCAATACTTATCAGGATCTCATTATTTATAAATTTAAAGCCATAATAAGATGCTTTTGACTGGTTATTATTAATATTTTCTAAACTTCTTTCCTGTTTTAAGCGTTGCAACACCCTAACAATTTTTCTCAATAATTTGGTACAATTCAGCCTGCTCATCGTCCATTTTGAGGAGTTTTGATTTTGTATGTTTGGATTCAGGAAGTGTGTACCTTATCTGATACATGTTGTGAGTTAATTCTGCAGCCTTCTTAGAGATAAATTTGATTTTTCTTTGTATAGTATGCGTTCGAGTTCTTTATAAATGCTATATGCAGTGAACGCAATACAAATATGCGCCTCAATACGATGCCGCAATCTGTGATAAATTGGCCGTATTCTTAAATCAGTTTTTGACATCCGGAACGCTTTTTCAATATGCCAAAGATTTTTATAATTTTCAATTACTTGCTTATCCTTGATTTTAGTATTGGTGATGTAACCTTTTAAACCGTCCCACGCGTTATCCTGGTTGAACTTTTCATAATCGATTTTAATGGATATTTCACCTTCTAATTTCAAATATTTGTTGTACCCTTTGTTGTTGATGCTTGATTTAGTAAGTTTACCGGATTTGATTTGTTTCTCCAATCGCTGTAATCCTCTCTTTCGATTATGCTCATCTTTAGCGGCTCTGTGGTTTGCATAGCTAACAATAAGGCGGGTATTAGCAGACCTCTTTATTCTCAGAATATCGCCATCCATGAGTTTTTTGTCAAGTATCTGTTGCTTAATTTTTTCGGGCTCGCTTTTCAATCTTGCACCGATAATGTATTCATATTTTTTTTCCTCCAGAGCTATGATATTATCTTTGGATAGTAAGCCAGAATCGGCAACAACGATTGGTTTTTCCAGATTAAATTTTGCTGTTATTTTTTCAATAAAAGGAATCAGTGTATGCCCTTCATAAATATTTCCTTCAAAAATATCATAGCCTATTGCATAACCACCCAAGCCAACCAGCAAGCCCAAAAATATTTGTGGATTTTGATGTTTGCCATCCTTACTAAAACCTGTTTTTCGTAAATCGTCTTCATCACTTGCTTCAAAATAAAGCGTGGTCATATCATAAAATGCAATGCTTATTTTTCCATCTAAAACCTTAAGCGTATGTGCAAATACAATTTGTTCTACCTGTTCTTTTAACTTGTTATTGAGTTTATCCAAAAAACGATAAACTGCATCTTTATCGTATCCCTCCGACCAACCACATCGAAATTAATTTAAAATAAAATCCTTATACCAGTGGTTTCCAGTTTTGCGGCAGCAGTTCTTCAATTTTAT
>NZ_RJJR01000048.1 GCF_003721595.1 Hanamia caeni | reverse complement strand
CCCAAATAAGTCATTAGGATTCTAATTCGTGCTTATTTCGAAAGTTTTATTACAATTCCACAAGCCTGTAAACCATTCTCGTCGCTTCATGGCCAGGGAGAGTTTTAATAGTCGCTGGTTTCCATTTTTTACAACATATCCACCAATAGCAAAAACCTGATATCTGAGCGTTTTCATTCTGTTTTCTACTTTAGTATTTAATACTACTTGCCGGAATAAACTTATCAGGTTGTAGGCTATCATCACCCAATTGAGTGCTGCTTCTGTTGCATCAAAACTTTTCAGATTAAAGTTGTCTGAACCAAAATCATATTTCAATTCTTTTATTCGGTTTTCACAGTTTGCTCGTTGTTTATAGAGGTTCCATACTTGTAGCGGAGGCAGCGTTACATCGGTTATGAAACAGCTGTATCTGTATCGGTTATAAATACCTTGTTCTTCGAAGAGCCTCAACGATTTTCCTGTAGCATTCGGTCGTTCTGTTACTAATTGGCGAACCATTACCAACCGCCTTTCCTTATCCCATAACGGACTTTGATAGGTCGTTTCTGCCACTTCTATTCCCCTGGTTACTTTTGTCCACAAAGTGTGGCCTGCTATCTTTTGTTGAATGGGTTGGTATTGGCGTGCGGCGATGATATAATTTGATACTAACGGATGGTCTTCCAGAAATTCAAATACTTCTTTACCATAAAACCCACTATCTCCCCTGAATAAACCGATCTTTTTTCCATTGAGCTTATCAATAGTATCGCACACAAATCCCTGGATATTATTACTTGCATGGGTGTTGCCGCTTCTTAGCCAAAAATTAGCTACCATCCTGGTTTCTTCTATAAAAGCAATCAATGGATGATGGCTCTTTCTCCCTGGCTTTTGTGGATTATAGCCCTTTTTGCTGCCTTGTTGATTCCCATATCTTGTAAAAATGGAAGAGTCCACATCAAGAGTATAATTGTCAAATTGCAGATTGGAAAAAAACCATTGATAGAAAGAAGTGAAGATATCGTGGTTTAGAGCAGTCGTATGCTTATTGAAAAATCGTTGAAAGGACTTGGAGCCGGCCATACGTTTAAAACCCCAGCATTGTCTTAAAACTTCATCATGACGGGTGATTTCACAATGTTCAAATTTATTGGCTCCACACCATACACTCGTCATAAACTGTTTGATCAGTTGCTTTGGATCGTATCCGCGATTAGATCCCTGAACGGGCAGAGGCAGTTTATCCAATTGAACATCAAATCCCATCCTGTCAAGCATCTTTTTTAGCAACACAGTGCCACTCCACGGTGTCACTTCTTTATCAGTAAAGGAAAGCTTTAGATCCATTTTTCACCATTAAGATTTTCTTACTTCAATTTTAGAAAATAATTTTTATCCGAAACACAA
>NZ_RJJR01000047.1 GCF_003721595.1 Hanamia caeni | reverse complement strand
TACAAATTTCATTTCTTCTGCAAAATTTATCTGGCCTTTTTATCCCCAAACCTTTCCTATTTGTGGATTACTTGGGTTATTAAGGATTAACTACTTAGAGGTAAAATGCTCTTTTTTTTTGTCATACTGAGCTTGTCGAAGTGCAGACAAAAAAAAGTGATTGATCTCCTGGATTCAAAATTCTTGCGGGTTACCAGACTGCTAACTGTTTACTGTAACTCCCATCAAAAAAGCTATCAAATTGATATAATAATTATTTAATTAAGATCAATTCCAGTTCCTTTACCTTTTTAAAATCATTATCAGCAGTTACAGGATTGCATTATTAATTAATGCACTTGCCGCAATGATTGCATCAGGTAATTTTAAACGATATGTGTTTCTGATTTCTATGATTTTATTTTTGAGGCTAGTGTTGGAGGATTCGACATCTAACACATGAATCATGGATGCAAAAGAGTCAAATAAATTGCTATCAGATCCAGATAAATTTGTAAAGGATTTGAACTCTAATTCACTGATCACTGAAATAAAAATGGCATCAGCCGTCTCAGTAACCTTTTTAGTTTTTTATTTTCCTTTAATAAAGCAATAATTGCACTGGTATCAAGCAGTAATTTTATTTCCATTCAGACCTTATTTTTTTCTGTTCTGTCAAAGCATCACCCTTCCATTCCAGTTTTCCATACAGTTTAGAAAAGTCAAAGTTTCTCTTTGCTTTATTTCTCACCATGCGTGTTTTAGATATTACATACTTTTTAATTCCTATCTTTTCCGCGATAGCTATTAATAAATTTACATCTTTTTTATTTTCAGCCTCAAATGTTACTTGTTCCATTGTTTATCCATTCTTATATATATCAAATTTACACTTTTTTTAAAATGAACATCTTCGGTGTAACCGCCTTCAACCCTTCGACAAGCTCAGGATGACAATCCCTTCGACCCTTCGACAAGCTCTGGGCAGGCTAAGCTCAGGATGACAATCCCTTCGGCAAGCTCTGGGCAGGCTAAGCTCAGGATGACAGGACTGAGTTTGCCGCATTTAAAAGGTGAATGTTCATTTTTTTTGTCATACTGAGCTTGTCGAAGTAAGACAAAAAAGGAGGTAATCTTACTAAACTCTTCGTGAACGTTGTGCCTGGCGTAGCGCGCAAGGCTCTTTTTTTTAACACAAAGGCGTGAAGGGCCCAAAGGAGTTGCACTTCGTGATACTTTGTGGGCTTTGTGGCTTTGTGTGAAGGGCTGCTCTTGTTCTTTCACACCAAGTTTTCTTTCACACAAAGTCCCGAAGGGCCCAAAGGAGTTTCACTTCGTGATACTTTGCGGGCTTTGTGGCTTCGTGTGAAGGGCTGCTCTTGTTCTTTCACACAAATTTTCTTTCACACCAAGTCCCGAAGGGCTCGAAGGAGTTTCACTTCGTGATACTTTGTGG
>NZ_RJJR01000046.1 GCF_003721595.1 Hanamia caeni | reverse complement strand
AGGCCGTCTCAAAATAAATTTTGGGATGGCCTTTTTAATTTCGGTTTAACAATATGACTTAGGACTTCAAAGTCAACTTTGTTTTTTAGAAGTAAAGCAAAAGTTTAAAATCAAAAATCAGGTAGTTTGAAGGTAAAAAATGGCCCTTTCAGGCTGCTTTCTTTCTTAGATTATGTGCCAGGGCCAGTAATCCTGCCTCTATTTCCACTTTGGATTTGCCCCGCAACATAAAGCGTTTAAATTGATGGTTATTTTTGATATTGCCAAAGACAGGTTCTACATCGCAGGGCCGTTTTTTGCGATGATAAATGCCCTCCTCACTGTTCAGATTTTCTTTTACCCGCTGCTTGTATTTTTTTAGCCTGTGATTTACTTCGATTACCCTGTTGCCCCTGGCTTTATGACAGGCGCCTCTTAACGGACAACCGTTACAGTTTTGAGCTTGGTATCGCGTAATAATTTGGGTAAATCCGGTTCGCGTTTTTGTTTGATGCGTACCGATATTTTCCATCCGTTGCCCCATCGGACAAACATAAAAATCCTTCTCACTATTGTAATAAAGTGTATCTGGTTTAAATGGGTATTTTTTATCGGCTTTGCTGCTTTGCTCTTTATCAAAATAATTGTACTTCACATAATTTTCAATATTGTTTTGCTGGAGGTACTGGTAATTTTCTTCTGATCCGTAACCCGCATCTGCAGTAATGGTTTGAGGCAGATGTTGATATTGTTGTTTGTAAATTTCGGTGTGCTCCTGTAAAGTAGTAGTATCGGCTGTTGTAGGATGTAATGAGTAGTTTACGATGTATTGATTATTGGTTGATATCTGAAAATTATAGCCAGGTTTTAATTGCCCGTTGAGCATGTGATCTTCCTTCATTCTCATGAAGCTTGCATCGGTATCTGTTTTACTAAAACTGTTTCTGCCATTCAAAATCTTTTCCTGCTCAGCATACTTTTTTAAGTTGTTGGGCCAGTTTTTCTTAGCATAATTTAATTTCTGCCTTATTTGTTTGTTTACTGGCTTATCCTTTAATGCTTCGTCTATTTTTTGTATCGTTTGTTCTACTTTCCCGGCATCTATTTTCCCAAAATCAGTAGGATCAGTATCCGGCATTTCTGCCGCTGCTACATTTTGCGCATATTGCCACAGCTCATCGAGCTGCTTTTTGATTCTTTCTTTCGAAGTCCTGATGGCATTGCCCCAGACAAAGGTGTAGCGGTTGGCATTTGCTTCTATTTTGGTGCCGTCTGTATAAAGCGATTTTATATTTAGTACGCCTTCCTCAGCCAACAAAAGCACTACCTGGGTAAATACTTGTCTGAGCACTTCTTTTAAACGCTCACTTCTAAATCTGTTAATAGTGTTATGGTCAGGTGTGTTCATACCGCTGAGCCACATATAATGAATGTTTTCTTTTAAGGCCGCTTCTATTTTGCGGCTGCTGTAGGTATTATTTATGTAGGCATACACTAATACTTTAAGCAGCATCCGGGGATGAAAACTACTTGTGCCACCACCTTTGTATTTTTTGATCAGAGGCTCGATATCTATTTTATCTAGTACCTGATTGACAACTCTTACAGGATGGGAAGGACTAATTAGTTCATCAAGCGATGGCGGAAGCAGCATCGCCTGATGTTGCGTATATGCTTTGAAAGCTACGCTCAGTTTACGTTTTGCCATATTATTAAGACAACACCTAATCCCAAATCATTGCATAAATACTACACAAAATTTATCTACATCAAATTGTGAATAAACCCACCTAAAATTTAAAAATAAAAAAAAGAGGCTATCCTTTTGAGACAGCCTC
>NZ_RJJR01000045.1 GCF_003721595.1 Hanamia caeni | reverse complement strand
TAGTAAGTAAACCCAGGCATCGCAGCCTGAGATTCTGTTAGAACGGTACGTAACAGTCTCCCGTTATACCGCTCCGATTTTCCAACCGTTGGTTTCGAGTTCAGTAGTTCCCAGTGTGCAAACATTTTTGGTCGGCGCACTGATATTTGATGAAGCCATCTTACTGTCTTCATTCCTCCTGTTCGAAGTCTTTTGTATTTGCGTCTTGCCCATGCTTCGAGCTTTACATTTAATAGGTGCATAAACTCTTTCATTTTTGTTTTGTAAAATGTTCCGTAATAATTGATCCATCCCCGTATTATAGGGTTAATCTCTACTGCTATTTCCTGTAACGTATTCGTTGTCTTGCCTAACGCTCCCCACTTTTTCATTTTCTCATTCATCGCCTTCATTGCTTTGGTACTGACCGCAGGCAGAAAGTTTGTGAATGACCCATCCTTTCTCCCGTTCTGTGCCTGTCTTGGTCTAAATGTGAAACCAAGGAAGTCAAACGAGATAGTTGGATAGTCTTTGTAAGACTTTCTGTTACTATCCTTACAGAACACCAGCTTTGTTTTTGATGCATGCATTTCAAGACCACAATCCGTCAACCTCTTCTCCAACGATTTCATCACTGTCTGACTTTCTTTCTGTGACTTGCACATGATGATGGCATCATCTGCATAACGAACCAGTGTACACTGTGGGTGCTCTATATTCAACCATTTGTCCATTGTGTAATGGAGATATAGGTTGGCAAGTAACGGCCCGATAACAGAACCCTGGGGAACCCCTTTGGTTCTTGCTATCTGTGTTCCATCTGATAACTGTAGGGGCGCTGTCAGCCATCTTTCAATGTATAACAGTATCCACTTTGTTTGGCAATGCCTTCTGACTGCTTTCATCAGCAGATCATGCGGTATGTTGTCAAAGAACCCTTTGATGTCCAGGTCTATCACCCATGACTGTTGCCAGCATAGTTGTCTTACTCTTTCAACAGCCTGTTTGGCTGACTTTCCCGGCCGGTAACCATACGAATCTTTTACAAACAGTGGTTCCAGCGTTGGTTCCAATAGCCCTCTTACTACAGATTGGGCAATCCGGTCTGCGATTGTGGGTATGCCCAGAGGTCTTAGTCCACCTCCTTTCTTCGGTATCTCAATCAGTTTTACCGCCGGTGGAATGTAGCTGCCTGAACTCATTCGATTCCAAAGCTTGTACAGATGGTTTCTGTAGCCTTTATCGAATTCGCCCATACTAACTTCATCCACTCCTGCGCCTCCTCTGTTTGATTTTACTTTCTGATAGCCTGCCATTACTAATCGCCGACTGATACTAAACGGTTTTGTTTCGCTCATCTTCGTACCTCCTGATTTGTATATCAGTTTTCGTTAATGAATAAAAACTCGAAAACAACTCCCCTTCGCTCCTGCTATCTTTCAATAGCTATCATCACTACTACGGAAGTTTCTGCCCCAGTGCTGCTCATCGATACTTTCCTTCTTGCAGTGTCTCTTGCTTGAAGTTTTCTCTTAACATTGCAACGACTGGTTCTCACGTTCCATGTATACGCCTGTGTTACGCTCGCGCTGTCTATACGCCGGATGCCGCAGCAACAGTAATCAGGTTGCCTTGCTGCTTATCCCAATGATGCTACTGTACATTGGTTTTGACATCGTCTTATCCTTTCGACGCCTCTGACGACAGTTCACTATTGTTCGCCTTCTTTAACACGCACCTGACACCTTTATCGGTGCCTTTTCCTTTCATGCTCACTACCTCAACTCTTAATTGAAGCAGCTAAAGGTGGTTTAATAACAACTCCTGTAAACCGTTACCGATGGGCCGACCATCATCATCTACATAGCATTAAATAATAAAATCAAAGAACTAATTTGTATTCATTATTTATTCGTGACACTCA
>NZ_RJJR01000044.1 GCF_003721595.1 Hanamia caeni | reverse complement strand
GTATTTATGAGGAATGATTTGTTTTTTTCTTAGCAACGTCTCACTTCGGGAATATTTTTTATCTACCGGAAAGATCGTGTGGACGTTGCGCCCGGAAGATTGATTAGGTATCAAACTGGTCGAACCAGGAATTCATCATTTACGCAATGTCCCGATCGGCATAAACTCAATTTGAAAATAGATGACGGAGACATTGCTGAGAAAGTAGATGTTGAAGTTAATTTTATATAAGGAGTTGCCAACCTTCTAAAGGTTGGTAACTCTGAGCATCCATCAGTGATCCAGCTTCTTCGGCAATAAAGCATTTTTTATATCTCCCTCAGAAATGAAAAGCGTATCCGCTTGCCGTGACGACCACAGCTTGCCCGAAAAGGTAGCGTCAAAGTGAGTGTCGGTAACATTAGTAACAGTAAGTTGCAGCGTAGATCCGTTGGAGGCCGAATCTACGTTGTCAGGCTGGCTGCCGAAATATATTGAATTCTCCTTTTTATAAACCATTGCAGGAATATCCATCGTCATTCCCGCCTGTAGCGGGTAGCTGGCCATAGCAGAATATAGGCTCACCCGGTATGCGAAAAAGGTAAACCCGTACGCCTGCAGGTTGTTCCTGTAAAGACAACCATCCGTATTAAAATCATAATCCGAATAAGAGACCGTGTCTTGGTTGACAATAAAGCTTACCGTTGTTCGCGGCCCGGTTGGCTTATAAAAGGTCCAGTCATCAGCACCGGTAAGCACTTTAAATCCATATTCCTTATCAGGGCAACTAACCGCAGTGATTTCCACCGACGATACATCCCAGCTTCCATCTACTATGGGTGTGGAATCATTGCCGGTAGAATCCGTATGGCCTGAATAATCCAATGTGTTTATATAGTTATCGCCGCCCCACGACACCATTTTCCTGTAACCCGCGGGGATCATTACCGGGATATTTTTTTGCTGCCCGTCTGCCAGGTGAAAAGTGACGGTTACATTGATTGGCGCATTGATTACATTATTATACCTTAACTGCACATAGCTGCCCGGATAAATCGCATTGATCTCAATAGTAGTATTTCCCTGCTGGATCCTGTTCGCAGATGGCAAAGCCTCTTTTTTACAATTTGAGAATAGAATGGCTATCAACAGGATAGCCGCAAAAAATGGGAGGGTGTTACGAAGTGTTTTCATTAGGTAGTTAGCTTTAAAAAAGAACAGCGAAATTAATAAAATATTTTAGAGAAAAAGGAGTGAGGCTTTCATGAATTATTATTTACAAGCAGAACAGTATTTTCATTTACGCAATGTCCCGATGGGAATAAACTCAATTTGAAAATAGATGACGGAGACATTGCTGAGAAACGGAGCAGATGACTTTGGATTTTTAAGTAACCTGTTTCAACGGTAGAAAATAAAGTCAGACATGTAACCCACAAATTCTCCTTTTTTTTATTTTATCCCCACAAACTCAATACTGCTCCACCTTTCAGGTAGATGGGTATCATAAATACCGTGACTGTTCAGTGCCATTGCGGGATGTGATATTTCCGTTCCTGAGTGAACTAATTTTTGAAACCTTCCCAAAAACATCTTCCAGCGATCACCGTTTGAAGGCGGTATGCTTCTGCCATTCGCCAAAATTTGCATGCTGCTCCATGGAATGGCTATTTCCAGACTCCATCCTTTATCAATGTCAGAATTATCATTTAATGTTCCCTCAATCATCACGGCAGTTTGCAATCCGTGCATATCAAAATGAGTAAAAGCCCAGCGGATACCGCGGGGATGAGTACCTTTCCAAAACGTAGTGTCACTTCGGTCAGCGTTGCCGCCGAAAGTGTAAGCCTGCGGATGATGTACATCAAATTGCGGAATATCAAACCTGCTGCCTTTTGTAAAGGCGTCTTTCCAAATAAAAAACACTTCATATACCGTATTCATAGCGTTTACTTCCAGCTCGTAATAACAATCGCCGCCATCAATAAAAACTTCA
>NZ_RJJR01000043.1 GCF_003721595.1 Hanamia caeni | reverse complement strand
TCGGAAATATTTAACTTGGTTGCTATCGAGTTATTTACTGTCGACGCATTTGCATAAGGACTCAGCATCGCAGCGGTATCAGCGATATTTAATTTTAAATTCAACCTGCTTCCAACCAGGCTCAAAGAATCAATCATGCGTTGCGTTCTTGCATAAGAACCCAACATGGAAGCAGTGTCGGAAATATTTACTTTGGTATTTAAACCTGAAGTAGAGTTGGCTACTGTTGCATATGGTGCAAGCATCGCAGCGGTGTCAGCGATATTTAATTTTAAGTTGATCCTGCTTTGAACCAAACTTAATGAATCGATCATCTGTTGGGTTCTGGCATAAGTGCTGAGCATTGCAGCCGTATCAGAAATATTTACTTTAGTGGCAATCGAATTATTGACGATTGATGCATTTGCATACGGCGCAAGCATTGTAGCGGTGTCCGCGATATTTAATTTTAAATTCAACCTACTTTGAACCAAACTTAATGAATCGATCATGCGCTGAGTTCTTGCATAACTGCTCAACATTGACGCCGTATCCGAAATATTTAATTTAGTGGCAATTGAATTATTTACAGTTGATGCATTTGCATAAGGTGCAAGCATTGCGGCCGTATCCGCAAGATTTAATTTTAAATTCAACCTGCTTTGAACCAAACTTAAAGAATCAATCATGCGCTGAGTCCTGGCATAAGTACTCAACATGGAAGCAGTATCTGAAATATTTAATTTGGTGGCAATTGAATTATTTACTGTTGATGCATTCGCGTACGGCGCAAGCATTGCAGCGGTGTCAGCGATATTTAATTTTAGATTCAACCTGCTTTGAACCAAACTTAATGAATCAATCATGCGCTGTGTTTTTGCATAAGTGCTGAGCATTGCAGCCGTATCAGAAATATTTACTTTAGTGGCAATTGAATTATTTACAGTTGATGCATTTGCATAAGACGCAAGCATCGCCGCCGTATCAGCGAGATTTAATTTTAAATTCAACCTGCTTTGAACTAAACTTAATGAATCAATCATGCGCTGCGTTCTGACATAAGAACTTAGCATGGAAGCCGTGTCCGCAATATTTAATTTAGTCGCTATCGAATTATTTACTGTTGATGCATTTGCATAAGGTGCAAGCATTGCGGCCGTATCCGCAAGATTTAATTTTAAATTCAACCTGCTTTGCACCAAACTCAAAGAATCAATCATGCGCTGTGTTCTGGCATAAGAACTCAGCATGGAAGCAGTATCTGAAATATTTAATTTGGTTGCAATTGAATTATTTACTGTTGATGCATTTGCATACGGTGCAAGCATGGAAGCGGTGTCAGCAATATTTAATTTTAAATTAATTCTGCTTTGCACCAAACTCAAAGAATCAATCATACGCTGCGTTCTTGCATAGGAACCCAGCATGGAAGCAGTATCGGAAATATTTACTTTGGTATTTAAACCTGCGTTGGATCCTGCAATCGTTGCATAGGGACTCAGCATTACAGCGGTGTCAGCGATATTTAATTTTAAGTTGATCCTGCCTTGCACCAAACTCAATGAATCAATCACGCGCTGCGTTCTTGCATAAGAACCCAACATGGAAGCAGTGTCGGAAATATTTACTTTAGTTGCTATCGAGTTATTTACTGCCGATGCATTTGCATAGGGACTCAGCATAGCAGCGGTATCAGCGATATTTAATTTTAAGTTGATCCTGCTTTGAACCAAACTCAATGAATCAATCATACGCTGTGTTCTTGCATAAGAACCCAACATGGAAGCGGTGTCGGAAATATTTACTTTGGTATTTAAAGCCGAAGTAGAGTTGGCCACTGTTGCATATGGTGCCAGCATCGCAGCTGTATCAGCGATATTTAATTTTAAATTCAACCTGCTTTGAACCAAACTCAAAGAATCAATCATGCGCTGTGTTCTTGCATAAGAACCCAGCATGGAAGCAGTGTCGGAAATATTTACTTTGGTTGCTATCGAGTTATTTACTGCCGATGCATTTGCATAAGGACTCAGCATCGCAGCGGTATC
>NZ_RJJR01000042.1 GCF_003721595.1 Hanamia caeni | reverse complement strand
CAAATCCTCCTGACGACATCTCCATATTAACCGGTTTCGTTCAACATGCGGCTTCATTGTTGGTGCTACGCACCCAACGAAGCCTTAGTTGTTACCTGCAGTTTATCTTTTCGCTGTCAGGAGTAAGTGCTTTATATGTCGTTCTAATTCTTTTTCTAAATGTTCCGCCAGAATTTTTAAAAACTTTATAGAATCGTTTTGTGTCTTTCTGGAGATATTAAGTGTGTCGGCTGTATGAGCAACTACGTGCCTTGTTCTCACTATTTCGTCAAGTTTATCTGCAATAAAAGTTATTGAAACTACTTGTCCCCATTTTGTTTCAAAGTCAATTTTTATTTTCGAGAAAATGTCAGGAATACCAATTTCCTTGAATTTTTCTTTTACAGTCCCGCTATTTGGATTACTTCCTGTCTCGGAAAATGTTTCAGGATTTAAATGCTCATTAATGAGTAGTTTACCTGCATCCAAAATGTCTTTTATTCTCTGAACTTTGGGTGGTTTTGTTTCAAATTGGGGTCCATCCATTGCTCTCTTTAGTCCATGAAATACAGTTTTTACTTTTAATTCGTCAGGTAGTTTTGAAAAATCAATACTTGGAGGTATAGTGTTTAATTTTGCAATATTTTCTTCGAACATTTTTCTTATAAAAAATTCAAAAGCGGCTACCATTAATACAGCAGCGCCTCCACGAAGTCCTTTTACAAAGGGTTGTTGTTCTAATCTTGGATTGGCTGGATACTTATCTCTCTCAAGTTTTTTGAGAGCAACCGCCAGTTCCAGAGAATCCTTAAACTGTATTAATGCTGCCCCCATTTCAAATGTTGTTGTTTAATATTTCATTTAACTTATTAGTTCGGTATAAAAATCTATTTGGAGTCGCAGTAGAAGATTCAATGGATTGAAGAAATTCTTTGTCACTTGTAAAAAGTTTTTTAAAATCGGATAAGATTTTAGTTTTGGAATCTTCTAATTTCTTCTTGTTCTTTTTATAACAAGCGAACATTTGGGCATCAAAAAGTGGTGCAGAAACTTGTTGCTTCCATTTTTTATTTTCAGGAATCCATCTTCGAAAAGAGCCGTCTGCACCGAAAATTGCTTGAACCTTTTCTAGTGTTTCCGTAAATTCTTGTGCTATTTCATCAACTTTTGTTTGAGCCATTGTTTGATTATCATCCATAAAAGAATCCAATATTTTTTTCAATCCACCAGCGTAGTTTTTCCAAGAATCTTTTAACGCAAAAAACCTAAGAACAAGTTCAGCATCTCGCATCTCTTGATAAATCTTCGACTTTGATTTTGATTTAATGCCGAGTAAACTATGAAAGAACTTATTCTCTGACAGTTCAAGAATTTTGTCATTCAACTTACCGGGGAATGCGCTATTTCTTATCTCTTGAGCATTTAATTTTACACCACCTGTATTCAATCTTTGGAAAACCTCATACTTAATGTCTTTATCAGATTGTCTTAAAATAATTACAGCACGAACATTAGCTCTAATTTTAAGTGAGTTTTGAAACTCCAAAGGGACATCAAAAAAGTTAAGTCCATTTAAATCGGTAAATATTTCCAAACCAGAAAGAGATAATTTGCCCGTGAGATATTCATTTATTGCAGACAACCTTTGTTTACCATCAATTACAGAATATTTTCCAAAATCATCTTCGTTAAGAAAGATTGGTGGTATTGGGACATTCATTAAAAAAGATTCAATCAATTTCGATTTTCTATTATCATCCCACCTGAATCTCCTTTGATATTTCGGAGCTAAGTCAATAGTGCGCTTATTGATAAGTTGAGATATACTTTCAAGGTTGTAGTCAACCGTACTTGTAACTAATTCTCGTTGCTTCTTATGTAAAAAGTCAACGAAACTTTTGTCACCCGAGTTACCTGTGTCCTCAATATCATTTTTTAATCCGTTTTTCGAATTGTCTTTCATGTTATTTGTCTAATTATAATTAAGATTGAATGGTCGTTTTAAATTGCAGGTAACGTTGAGGCTTGGCGATGGGCTGGTATTCAACGTACGTTTCGCCCGAACGTCAGCCGATTGAAAAACTGCAGCCGAAGGTAAATACAAAAAGCCGATATTTGTTCTTCTGCTGGAACCATTGCTGATACTAAACTACAGCCGATTGTTATTCCGTCAGCCAGCCTATTGCCAAACCTTTTGTTGAACTAAACCTACGGTAGCCTTCCGCAACTATCCGTAAATTTAGCATTCACTAAAACTTTAAAAATGACAACGAAAAAAAAACGCCGGA
>NZ_RJJR01000041.1 GCF_003721595.1 Hanamia caeni | reverse complement strand
TGTTGAACTAAACCTACGGTAGCCTTCCGCAACTATCCGTAAATTTAGCATTCACTAAAACTTTAAAAATGACAACGAAAAAAAAACGCCGGAAGCATTAAGGTATAACAAATACCTCAACCGTGCCTGCCGTGAAGTTACTGGATTTACTCAATTACTTCAACGTTTTGAGCGCAATATTTCCATCCTCGGCAGAAGCAGGCGCACCTTTGACAACTACAGCCGCCATATTGCAGCCATGGCGCTTCATTTTGGCTGCCTGCCTACAGAACTGGACGAAGAACAAATCAAAGATTATCTCTACGAGTTGCAACAGCGAAGCAAAACACCTTCGCAGACATACTTCAAACACACCGTTTACGGCCTTCGCTTTATGCTCAAAGGTGAAGGGCTTCCTTACAGTCATCTTCATCTTCCTTCCATCAAAAGAGAAAAAAAATTACCTACCGTACTCAGCAAAGCCGAAGTGTGGCGTATGCTTAAGACTGCCGCGCTGCTCAAACACAAAATACTCATTGGCTTGTTGTATGGATGCGGACTCAGGTGCATGGAAGTAAGAAGTGTAAGACTAAAAGACCTGGATTTTGATCGTAAGATGTTGCATGTCGTTCAGAGCAAAGGCCGCAAGGATCGCTATGTTCCCTTATCTGACCACCTGATCCGCGGGTTAAAAAAATATATTTCTGCCGAACGGCCTTCAGAGTGGCTTTTTAATGGCAAACCCGGTGAGCGTGGGGGTGGTGATTTTGATAACCGCTACAGCCAGCGGGGCGTACAGTGGGCCGTGAACCGCATTGCCAAAGATGCAGGCATTACCAAAGAAGTAAGCGTGCATACGCTGCGCCATACCTATGCCTGTCACCTGCTGGAAGAAGGCATGAACATCGTAACGCTCAAAGAACTCATGGGCCATGCCAACATAGAAACGACGATGGAATACCTGCACGTCTGCCAGTTGGATGACCGTAAAATGTTCAGCCCCTTAGACAGCCTCTTTGCCCGATGCGCCCCGCCTGTGAAGTAGCCGATGTGTTGCAAAGGCTGGGCAGCCAAAGAGAACAGATGGGATTGAACACGCATCAGTTGAGGACACTTCGCGCCATAGAGATGTGCAGGACACCTATGCTCGGGGGCCACGTAGATGCCTGCGATACCTGTGGCCATATCAGCATCAGCTATAATAGCTGCAGAAACCGTCATTGTCCTAAATGCCAGGGACATAAACGCCAGGAGTGGATACAGCAAAGAGAACAGGATTTATTGCCCTGCACTTATTATCATGTGGTGTTCACATTGCCGCAGCAGCTCAATGCTCATGCCTTGCACCATCCGGCATTGATCTATGATGCACTGTTCAAAAGTGTATGGCAAACGATCCGGCAGTTTGGAAACAACAAAAACATCCACCTGGGAATGATTGCTGTATTGCACACCTGGGGGCAGAACCTGTCGCTTCATCCGCATCTGCATTGCATTGTGCCCGGCGGCGGCATAGACAAGAATGGTAAATGGCAAAAGCAGGTTCGCAGTAATAAATATTTGTTTCCGGTACAAGCTTTGAGCAAAGTGTTCCGGGCAAAGTATGTACAACAGTTGAGAGAGAATGGTATTGAGGATAAAGTGCTGTTGGAAAGCCTGTTTCAAAGCGATTGGGTAGTGTATGCCAAACGGCCCTTTGGCGGCCCTGTGCAGGTGATAGAATACCTGGGAAGATACACGCACAAAGTGGCGATCAGCAATCACCGTTTGCAACAGGTGACGGATACGGATGTTTCATTTACGTATAAGGATTACCGTGAGAGTGGAAAAAATAAGACGATGTCTTTAACCCACAGAGAATTTATCCGCCGCTTTGCACAGCACATACTGCCTTTGCGCTTTGTGCGCATCAGGTATTACGGCATTCTGAGCAGCACCTGGAAGCGTGGAAAATTGCAGGCATTGCAAAGCGAATTGAAAGTAAAGAGGCCGGAGGCAAAAACAAAAACTTTACTCAGGAAATGCCCCTGTTGTAAAACCGGCACATTGATAACGATTGAAGTGTTTGGCAAGCGTGGCCCACCGAAGGAATTTCTTACGGAAAACCAACCTGTGCCTGTCCCGCTCTCATAGCGGGATGGGTAAGGGATCTTCTGTCCGTCAAAAATGAAAAACACCAGATATTCCGACCTATGAGAACCCTTCAGAAAAAATCAAGTTGCCTAACTTGATAGTGTAGGTCAAATCCTCCTGACGACATCTCCATATTAACCGGTTTCGTTCAACATGCGGCTTCATTGTTGGTGCTACGCACCCAACGAAGCCTTAGTTGTT
>NZ_RJJR01000040.1 GCF_003721595.1 Hanamia caeni | reverse complement strand
GTATCCCTCCGACCAACCACATCGAAATTAATTTAAAATAAAATCCTTATACCAGTGGTTTCCAGTTTTGCGGCAGCAGTTCTTCAATTTTATTGATAGGATGATTACTGATTCGGCGCAAAACATCTTGCAGCCAAATAAAAGGGTTAATGCTATTAAGCTTGCAGGTACCAAGGAAAGAATAAAGCATTGCACTGCGCTCAGCGGCTTCATGGCTGCCGGCAAATAAATAATTCTTTCTGCCGATGGCTACAGGACGGATGCTGTTTTCTACCGGATTATTATCAATGTTTAGTTTTCCATCGCTTGCGTAGATCTTCAGCTCCGGCCATCTTTTTATGTTATAGCCCAGCGCTTTGCCAATCGTGCTTTTTGGCAGCGATATTAAGTAAGTTTCCTTCATCCACTTTCCTAATGATTCCAGTATCGGCACTGCTTCTGCCTGCCGCAATTCAAAAATTTCATCAGCAGTTAATTGCTGCTCTTTTGCTTTGCGCTCTATCGCATAGAGCAACCCGATTTGCTCCAGAGCATATTGAGCAACAGCCGGATTATTATTCTTTGCTTCAAAAAACTTACGCCTCGCATGAGCCATGCAATGAAGCAGGGTGATATCTTTATTTTCTTTAAAAATATCATACACATTATAACCGTCTGTCTGAAGATAACCTTTAAAATCTTTGAGTATTTCATTTGGGCCTTCTCTTCCTCTTCCCTGGCGGTAATCGAACCATACAACGTTATCTATGCTGTTGTGGTAAACCCAATAAAATCCGCGATGAGTAGTTCCCTTTTTATTTTTATCCAGAACTTTTAGAGGTGTTTCATCAGCATGTAAATAATCGTTGCTGATAACGATTTTTTTCAATGCCTCACCCAAGGGATCCAAAAGCGCACAACCATTCTTTATCCAGTCACTGATGGTGCTGTAGGGAATGCTGACTCCTTCTCTTTTAAAACGTTGTTCCTGGCGGTAAAGCGGAAGATGATCCACATATTTATCAATGATAATCTGAGCCAGCAATCCGGCTCCTGCAATGGCTTTTGGCAAAGGACGCTCAATCATGGGAGCGATGATTATTGTACTATTATCAGCAATCACATACTTAGGGCGTACATACCGGTTTACAAATAATTTACCTGGCTCATATTCTAATTCTTCTGTTACTTCATCGCCGATCTTTTTACAGCCTTCTGTTTTTTGCAAAGGTTCGATGATAATTTCACGACGTTCCAGATGTTCCGGAAGCCTGGTGCGGCCGGGATGATCCTTTTTGATTTCAAGCTGTTGACGCGTATATTCAATCTTTTGTGCTTTTGTAACAGAGCAAGTGGCAATGGCTTCGGCCTCTATATTTAAACTCAGTTGTGTAGAGGGAGTATTTTGTGGAATAAAACTTTCACTTTTACTTCCAAAGATCATTCGCTTAAGATTAGCGATTTCATTCCTTAAAGAAACAATCTCAAGGGTGGATTCTTCGTATAACGTTTTATAATCGAGGGCTGTTTCTATCACAAAGCAAATATACTGCAACGCAATGGCATCAATAGTTGCAGGTCAATGTACCTCTATGGGTTATCCACAGTTTTTATCTATTTGTTGATATCTTTTTCGCTTGCGCACACTCTTTAAACAGACACCCTGAAGAATGTGTTGAAGTGCTTCATGGGTAATAGAAAATTCGGTATTATTTTTTGCGGCAACAGGTATTTCATAAGTTCCTTTTTCCAATCTTTTATAATAGATAGCAAAGCCATCGCCTTCCCATAAAAGCAGTTTTACCTGGTTGTGCTTTTTATTAATAAAAATAAATACCGCTCCGTTTAAAACATCCATTTTTAATTCTGATATAACGATGCCACTTAAACTATCAAAGCCTTTGCGCATATCGGTTGGCTGTAGATGTAAATAATATTTGCAGGATGCAGATAAATGTAGCATCCTTAACTGATCAGCGTTTTTAAATAATTGCTGCTTACCGGTTCATGAAAAAGTATGCGAACACCTCCTGGAAAGTGCATTTCAACCGAAGAGGCAACCATGGTTTTTTCTATTTGCAACTTTACAAAACCTCCATTATTCTCATCAGGAATATCATTCACTCTCCGGTAACATTTATACCAATAATAAAACTTATGAAAACGGATTGACTGCTGCTCACAGAATGCGTTTTGAGAAAGGCCACTTTGTTTAAATTGTTCTATGAGCTGAAACATTTGCTGCCGCACTTCAGGATTATTGCGCATGACTTTTTTTATCATGCAAAACTATATGCGATTAAATTTGTGCGCAAGAGGTGGTTGGCCGGTGGGATAC
>NZ_RJJR01000004.1 GCF_003721595.1 Hanamia caeni | reverse complement strand
CCGTTACCGATGGGCCGACCATCATCATCTACATAGCATTAAATAATAAAATCAAAGAACTAATTTGTATTCATTATTTATTCGTGACACTCAATAGCCTGGATTTTGAACCAATTTAGGGTTCAAATCCAATTGCTGCTGAGGCACCGGGTAAACAAGCTGGTACGGTTGTACATTGTAATTTAAATTGTTTCCGGCTCCATCTTTTTGAGCGTTCATCACTTCGATAGCCTTGCCGGTTCTAATAAGATCAAACCGGCGATGACCTTCAAAAGCAAGTTCCAGCCTTCTCTCTGTGGCAATAGCCTGCGCCATATCCGCCTGCGTGGCGGCCGTGGTATTGGGCAAATCCACTCTTTTTCTTACCTGGTTTACCAAAGTGGCAGCGTCAGTTATATCTCCTTTGTTGTTGTACGCTTCTGCGCGCAGCAATAAAA
Organism: Hanamia caeni; assembly: GCF_003721595.1. Classification (GTDB taxonomy): domain Bacteria; phylum Bacteroidota; class Bacteroidia; order Chitinophagales; family Chitinophagaceae; genus Ginsengibacter; species Ginsengibacter caeni. The sequence continues at coordinate 360,371 of NZ_RJJR01000004.1, read as the reverse complement.
TATCAGCGAGGCGGATAGTATAGAAATCATTGGTTCCATTATTGGGATCATTGTATTTGGAAAGAATCGGGTACTTGCCAGGATTTTTCCAATAAGGGTCGCTCCATCCATAGTCAACAAAGCTGATGGAAGCATGAAGCCTTACTGAATCGCCTTCTTGTCTGAAGGTATTCACAAGATCATTAGTTGGCGTACTGAATTTTTTCCAGCCGCTCCCTATAAATTGCGATGGAATCCAATTGCCAACCACGCTCCATCCTACATAATTAAATTCCCAAATTGCCTCACTATTATTTTTATGATCGTTGTCCCATAAGAAATTAAAATCAGGTAAGAGTGAATAATCAGGAATTACTGCATCACAATAATAAGCCACTGAATCCCAGTTTGGTGTAGGCATAGAAGCATACACTTTTGCAAGAATCGAATTTACAGCACCTTTGGTTACTACCATTTTGTTGGGAGGCAGGTTATCATTCTGCACATTATCTTTTGCATACCACAAATCCTGAAGAATAGCATCGTAAACGGAATCTACGGAAGACTGGGGAACAAATGTAGATTTGATAAGGCTTTCTGAATTGGTAAGATCTGCCGGTTTTAAAATAATCGGGAGCTTTCCAAATAATCGCACCATATCAAAATAGGTAAATGCCCGCATGAATCTTGCCTCACCCAGTATCTGCGCTTTTCTTGCAGAACTTAATGCCGGATCGGCGCAGGCTTCTATCTGCGGAATAGCAATATTGATATTCCCAATAATTCCATAAGCGTCGGCCCAATCTCTTCTGATGTTATCGTTTAAAGAATTGGCTGTAAACAAATCAATGGTAATATTGGCAGCATTATCACCGCCCGCATAGCAATTGTCTGACCATACATCTCCATTGGTGATACGGTCAAGTACATTGAATTCCAAACCATATGCGTACCCCGTTTCAGCATCATAAACCCCTTGCAACAATCCTTCAGCTTCAGAAGCAGATATGGAGGCGCCGGAGGTAGTATTCGTTACCACTTGCGTTATGGGTTCCCTGTCTAATAATTTAGAACAACCTGATATTGCCAGCAGCATCAATGCCGGTAATATCCAATTGGTAAAACTTTTTATTTTATTTTTCATATAAAAATTTTTAGAAATTAATGATCAGTTTCTTACTTAAGGCTAATGTTCACACCAAATAATATCATTTTGGTTTGCGGATAAGCCCCATTGTCTATGCCCAATGAAACATTTCTATTGTCACTTGAATTATTGGAACTGCCATAAGAATTTACTTCCGGATCAAAACCTTTGTAACCGGTAATAGTGATAAGGTTGTTTCCCGAAACATAAACGCTTGCTGAACTTAAGCCCAGCCCTGATAAAAATTTAGGGTCAATGTTATAAGATAAGGTGATGGTTTTAAATCTCAAATAAGAACCATCTTCCAAAAAGCGGGAGGAAATTCGGGTATTATCAGTGCTCTGATTCACGCTTACAGCAGGAATATCAGTAATGTCTCCAGGCTTCTTCCAGCGGTTTATAATATCTGCGCTTTGATTGATGGCAGTTCTCATGGCTTCCATTTCCAAACGGCCGGCGTTAAATATTTTATTTCCCTGTGATCCCTGGATGAAGAAGGTAAGATCAAAGTTCTTGTAGGAAAGATCATTCGTCATTCCATAAATAAATTTGGGCAAAGCGCTTCCAAGCAACACACGATCTGATGGTACAGGGTTTGATGTTTTTTTGCCGTCTTTACTTAAATATAATTCCAACCCGGTTTCCGGATCAACACCTTCGGCCACATAGCCATAAAATTCTCCCAGACCATATCCCTGTATCAGGTTTATCGCGCTTCCTCTTTCATAAATACCTCCAAAAGAAGGCATGGAAGGAATTCCCATTCCGATATTCAAAACCTTATTTTGATTGAAGGAGATATTGACGCTGGTGTTCCAGTTAAAATCTTTCGTAGCCATATTTTTGCTGGAGATATAAAACTCTTCCCCGGTATTTTGCATCGAAGCTCCATTAACGGCTACAGAACTAACCGGCTGGGAAGCTACCGGATAATTAACCAAAATGTTGTTGGTTTTTTTTACATAAAAATCGCCGGTAAAAGTAAGCCTGTTATCCAGGAATCCGGCGTCGATACCTACATCAGTTTGAGTAGTAGTTTCCCAGGTTAAACTTGCGGGCGCTATATTGGCGATAGTCACCGCACCAGTCACCGGGTCTATATTTGACTTAGATAAGTAGTCATAACTGCCTATTCCTTCCTGGTTTCCGTTTTTACCCCAGCTAACTCTCAATTTCAGATCGCTGATGGCGTTAATTTTTTGCATAAAGTTTTCTTTGGAAATTCTCCATCCTGCGGAGAAAGAAGGGAAAGTGGCATCGCGGTTTCCCGGCGCAAATTTGGAAGAATGATCAGACCGGATATTTGCCTGGAACAAATATTTGCCATCAAAATCATAAGTGATTCTTCCAAGATAAGACATAAGCGCCCATTCATCAATTCCGGTAGTTCCGGGCTGTTTTACGGAATCGCGCAAATACGTTTCATCCCACGATAAATGGCGGTATTGAGGTTTTAAAAAAGATCCGCTCAGGTAATTTTGTTCTGTATGTGATTTTTGTGCGGTCCACCCAGCCAAAGCCGCTAAATGGTTTTTACCAAAATTAATTTTATAGTTAATTGTTTGTTCACTCAGCCAGGTGAGGTTATTGGTTTTGGTTTGGTTATTCTGCCCCTGGGTTTGCCGGCCATAAATGGTAAGAAATGGATCAAGAAAGAAATTAAATTTCTGATCCAGGTAATCCAGGCCAAAATGAGATGAAAAAACCAAATCTTTGGCAAGAGTGACATCTGCACCTAAATTGGATAATAAATGATTGTCATAGGTTTTATAATACCGGCCTAAAATAGCTCCGTAAGGATTTTCCCAATTGTTGCCAAAAGGATTATACCCTATAGTGGAGTCAGGGTTAAACTTGGGAACAGTGGGAGGAGTTTCAAGGGCAGATAAAACAACGCCTCCACGGGCTACGCTTAAATTGTCATCCACGCCATTGGTTTCCGAACGTGACATTAAAGTACTTGTAGAAAGGCTAAGCCATTTATTTACTTTGGTAGTCAGATTCACTCTTCCGGTAAAACGATCAAATTTAGAAGGTTCGATCATTCCGGTTTGATTAAGGTAATTGAGAGAAATGTAATGAGTGGTTTTTTCACTTCCGCCGGAAACAGACAACTGGTAATTTTGCTGATTGCCCTGGCCAATAACTTCCTTTGGCCAGTTAATATTGTTTGCCTGAATGAGCGAGTCTGTAATGGTGCCTGGCCCCCTTAATTCATTCGCATAATCCTGGTATTGTTTGGCATTGAGGACCTTCAGCATTTTTGTGGGTGAGGTGGTTCCATAGTAGGCACCTGCACTTATTTTAGATTTGCCGGGCACGCCTTTTTTAGTAGTAATTACCACCACTCCATTGGCAGCACGGGTACCATAGATTGCAGCAGAAGCTGCGTCTTTCAAAATGGAAATGCTCGCAATGTCATCGGGATTAAATTCTGAAATATCAGTAGTGGGTATTCCATCCACAATATACAAGGGATCATTACCGGCACTGATAGACGAGGAGCCCCGGATACGGATACTAAGTCCCGCAGCGGGTTTCCCTGAATTGGAAGTAACCTGCACTCCGGCAGCTTTTCCCTGTAAGGCCTCTCCGGCGTCAATGATAGGGCGATTCTCAATATCTTTCGAAGTAACAACGCTAACTGCACCTGTCAGATCTTCTTTCTTTTGAGTGCCATACCCAATAACCACCACGTCGGTTAATGAAGTCGTCAGCGGTTGTAAGACGATATTTATTGTAGTTTGGTTATTAACGTTGATTTCCCTGGTTTCAAAGCCAACATAGGAAACAACCAACACCGCATCGGGCGCAACAGAAATACTGTAAGACCCATTGGCCTCAGAAGTAACGCCGATGGTACTTCCTTTTATATGTATGGAAGCTCCGATTAAAGGGCTTCCGTCAGATCCTGAAACCACACCTGTAACGGTAATATTTTGCGGGGTTTGTAATTGAACCGATTGAATAACCACAAGGTTATCCGGCAATAATTTGTATTTTAAATTGGTATTTTTCAAAAGAACATCCATTGTTTGCGAAATGGTAAATTCCCTTATATTCAGGTTCACTTTCGATTGTAAAGCCGGAAGGTCGGTATTATACAAAAAGCGGTAAGTGCCCAGTTTTTCTATTTTCTGAATAACATTTTCAATTTTTGCATTCCTGATAGCCAGGGAAATGTTTGGCTGTGCTTTGGTATCGGCATTCGTTTTCAATACTCCCAGCAGAAAAAACAGAATAGTGAGTCTCATGATTAAAAGAGCTTTTGAAAATTCTTTGGAGAAATACCGCAAATGCGGATGTCTTTTTTTCATATATTTATGTTTAGGGTTAAAAAATAAAATACCTTTTAGAACGGGGTAATTAAAATTTTTTAGCTATCGCGGGGGATACTGCAATATCCTCCGTTTGTATTTTGTTTGTTACTGTTTACTTTTCATTAATCCATAATCTCTACTACTTCATCATTGATTTTATAATGAAACTTTACGGTCAGTTGCAAAGCATTTAAAGCCTGCTCGATCGTTTCGTTTTCAAAAATTCCGTTGAAGTGATACTTTTCCAGGTCCTTGCTTAGGATATTGATTTTTACACCATACCAGCGCTCAAATTTTGCGGCCAGGTTATTAAAATCATCTCCATTAATCACCAAACGGTTATAAAGCCATGAGGTTTCTTCTTTAAGGCTGTCAGGCCTATTAGCCGCCAGTGTTGAAATAGAAATATCCTGGCCGCGTTCGTATTTTTTCAGAGAATCTCCGGCTTCATTTTTTTGAGGAGCGAGGTCATCTGCTTTGTCTTTTCTATAAACCAATTTTTCGTTTGGCTTCAAAATAACTTTCGGCGCGGATGGATCATCTTTGTAGTAAACTTCAATGCTTCCTCTCAGCAAAGTAGTTTCAATGGTCTGATCCTGTTCATAAGACTTTACATTAAAGACAGTACCAAGCACTTTAATGTCAATATTGGAAGTATGAACTATAAAAGGATGCGCCGCATTTTTGGTAACATCAAAATAAGCCTCACCTTCCAGATTTACCTCTCTTACATTTTTATTAAAATCCTTGGGGTAGCTTAATTTAGATGAGCCGTTCAATCTTACCACCGTTCCATCAGGCAAAATAATTTTCGACTTTGAACCCGGTTTTACAAAAACCTGTTGCAACTTTTCAGAAATGGTAGACTTATCTAGAAGATTTTTTTTAAATAAAAAACCAATCCCAAATATCAAAATAACAGATGCAGCCACATACAGCCATGCATATTTATTTCCATTTATTTTGCTGACCGGTATAAATGGTATGTGTTCTTTTTCTTCCTCCTCCTCAGCATCTAAAATGAGATGGAATCTTTCTTCTTCCATTTCATCGGTGATATCCACAGAATCGCTTTTTCCATTCCAAAAAGAGAAAATGTGGTCTGCTATTTTTTTTTCTTCAGGATGATCAATAAAATAGGCATCCAATTCTGCCAAATCATGCGGGAAAGCTTCTCCTGAAAGTTTTAGCGCCAATAAATTCCAAATCCTGTTGTCGGGATGCTGCATGAAAGTAAACGGTCTTTCATAATAAGACAGTAAACCAACATTTATCCCCTAAAACTTTTTGGATTTATTTTTTTGAGTTTGAAGAAACCGGAGTTTTTTCCAAATCTTCTTTAATAATAAAAGCAATCCGGCGAATGGCAATTGTCATTTGAGCCTCAATGGTGCTGATGGATAAGTTTAAAATTTCAGCCACTTCTTTATATTTTAAACCGTCTTCCCTTATCAGTTTAAATATCATTTTGCAGCGTGGTGGCAGGGTTTCTATTGCGCTTTTGATTTTAGTATAAGTTTCCCTGTAAATCAAAATCTGGTCAGGAGAGAGTGGATTTGCCAATTCAATATTTATGGCATCAAATGGTTGGGTGATATTTTCATGCGCCTTGGAAGACAGGTAATTCAGACAGGTATTTTTGGCGGCCGAGTAAAGATAAACTTTTACATTGCGGATATTTTCAGCGTTCTTTTTATTCTTCCAGAATTTGATAAAAACATCTTCCACTAATTCTTCGGCCACTTCATTATTCCTGGTTATAACGAAAGCAAATTGCAAAAGCTTTTTATAAAACTGGTGATATAATTGGCGAAAAGAGCTCTGGTCACCTAATGATATTTGGGTTAAAAGTTTTTTTTGATTGCCTTCAGAGAAATTGGCATCCGGATTCATTCCCATTTATTTTAGAAATTCAAGCAATAAGATTTCACCTGATTTGTTTTGTAAAATTAACCGAATTCAATTATTTGTTTCCAAATATTTGATTTGAACATTTATTTTCAGGTAAATTTTCTGAAAGCTGTTGACAGTAAATAAATAAATAACAGGAATATTTATTTTTTAATTCTAACTAATTTCTTTCCGCATACACACACTATTTGCCACATTTTTATACTGGCCGTAGTTTGGAATAACTTTATAACCAGATTTCTTATACAAAGCAATCGCTTCGGGTTGTTTTTTACCGGTTTCCAATACGCAATACGAACAGCCTAATCCGGCCGCCCAGTTTTCCAGTTGTTCTAAAACCTGAAAGGCAATTCCTTTTCGCCTGAAACCGGGCATCACAAACATTCTTTTTATTTCTACAGCTTCCGGCGAAAATTTTTTGAATGCGCCTGCGGCCACCGGTTGCTGACCCGCATAAGCGACAATAACGTTATTAATATTTTCTATTTTATTGAACTGATCATAAAAAGCATGCTCCTCTCCATCTCTTTTCGCGAGTTCTTCGTCGAGCAGCAAAACCAGTTTTTTAAAATCTTCATGAGAAGAATCGACCCGGTTAAAAGTGTACATAAGTTTTATCATTTGCGCTCAAACATTTTCATTGAACAGGAAATTATCCCGGTATGCTCCTGCGAGCCGATTCTGTTGATTATGTAAATAATAGAAAATTAAAAACATATTGGTAGTTTTTTTGCAGTGGGTAACTAAACCCTTTAGAAAAATATGAAGAAAAAAGTGACTTTTAAAAAATTGTGGAAAGTATTAAAGAATTCTTTCAAAGGCTTTTCGAATGATAGAATTACCAAAATGAGTAGTTCACTTTCATACTATACCCTTTTTTCAATGGCGCCGTTGCTGATAATTATTATTTCATTAAGCGGAATTTTTTTGGGGCAGGATGCAGCTCAGGGCAAAATATATGATCAGCTAAGCAATTTTATTGGCTCCAATGCGGCCTCACAACTGCAAACTATGATTCAAAATGCATCGCTTTCCGGAAAGAGTAAGTTGGCTGCTATTATCGGGATAGTTACTTTAATTGTAGGGGCTACAACGGTTTTTGCACAAATACAGGATACTATTAATTATATCTGGGGCATAAAGCCAAAACCTAAAAAAAGCTGGCTCAATTTTTTAAAAAACAGGTTCTTGTCATTTTCGGTAATTATCGGTCTGGCATTTCTGTTATTAGTGTCTTTAACACTTTCCACTCTGATTGATGGCTTTAGCGATGCGCTAAAGGCCCATTTTCCGCAAATAACCGTTGTATTTTTGTACATAATCAACACACTCATTACCCTTATTGTAACTGCTTTAATCTTCGGAGCAATTTTTAAGGTGTTGCCAGATGCAAAAATCCGGTGGAAAGATGTTTTAACGGGAGCAATCACCACTGCTGTATTATTTATGCTGGCCAAATTCGGTATTTCGTTCTATATAAGCAAAAGCAATGTAGGAACCACGTATGGCGCTGCCGGGTCGCTTGTAATTTTACTGTTGTGGGTATATTTTTCAGCAATGATACTTTATTTTGGGGCGGAATTCACGAAGGCGTATGCGGTTGAATTCGGTGCGGAAATCCGTCCAGATGATTATGCCGTAACCACAAAAATTGTGGAGGTGGAAGTCGGCAAAAAATCAATACAGGAGAAAGAAAATACAGAATTGAAAACCCATGAAGTGGGTAAGAAATCTTAGTGCCTTTCGGAAAAACTGCAGGAATAGTAAAGCAGCAAATAGTACTAAATTTTATTTAGTGCTCATGCACAAAACGGTTATTTTAATTCAGCCACCGAAGAGTCTGAACTTCTTTTTTTACGAATTACATTCTCTGATTTTACAGGTATTTCGATTAGCACTTCACACCCTTTTCCGGGATTAGAATTAATACTAAAATCTCCCCGGAATAACTCAGTTCTTCTTTTCATATTTGAAATGCCTATTCCACCGCTAAAATTATCCATTTCAAACCCGACACCGTCATCCGAAATGCGCATTTTTAGCTTATGCTTTGATATTAAAACTTCAACCCCGATATTTTTACAATGCGCATATTTTACAATGTTCCGCAATTGCTCCTGTAAAATTCTGTATAAGTTGAGCTGTATATCATGGTCAATTTCCAGATCAGCAATCAATGGATCAAAGAAAAGAGAAATAGTGTATTTGTTTTCAATATTGCTGCTTTTTAACAACATTGAGAAGGCTTCTTCCAGCGTTGAATCATTAAAAAATGCCGGAGCCAGCCTGTGAGAAAGATTACGGATTTCGCGGGTAGCTAATTTTATATAATCCCTGCATTGCCCAAACAGTTCCATGCCATGGGGGTTGATTGATTTTTTTAAAACGCCCAGAGTGATGTGTGTTGTAGCTAAAATCTGGCAAATATTGTCGTGCAATTCAGCGCCTATCTCAAATCTTTCATTTTCCTGAGTCTTAATTATAGCCCTGGTAATCTGCTGCTCCATCCGGATTTTTTCCGTAACATCCGTTATAATTACGATCCTGTATTTTTTTTCATTTATATGAATAAAGGTGGCCTGAATTTCTACATCCAAAAGTTCTCCGTATTTGGTATAATGCTTCGTTTTCTTTTGAAAAGCTTGCTTACTTCCTTCAATTTGCTTTAGGGTCTGTTTCAGAAGATCTACGTCTTCCTCAAGTTTTATATCCCTGAGAGTAAGCGCCCGAAATTCTTCCATCGTGTATCCATACAATTCGACCGCGGCGTGATTTACCTGGATAATTTTCAGCGTTTCCGGTTCATAAATCCAGATGGGTTGTGGATTTAGCCTAAAAAGATCGCTATACCGTTTTTCAGATTCCCAAAGTTCATGTACTCTTTTTTTTCTTTCGAGGCAATAAAGAATGCTTTTATAGAGAGAAGAAGCATTTAAATCATTTTTTATTAAATAGTCTGATACGCCATATGAAATAGACTTGATGCTAAATCCCACATCAGAAAAATCGGTCAAAATAATTACCGGAATATCTTTTACCATTTCCAGCACTTCGTTAATTAATTCTGTACCAAACTTGTCGGGTAGCGACAAATCCAAAAGGATAATATCAAACTGGTTATTCTTCTTTAAAATGTCGGAGGCTTTTAAAAAATTACTTACGACAGTTATGTGCGGATCTTGAATCTGTTCCGATAAATATTCCTGTATAAGAACAATATCTCCCGGATTATCCTCGATAAGTAAGATATAATAGTCACTACTGTCTTTGGTCATTTTCTATTCTGTTTTTCTTCGGTAGGGTTACTGTTGAAAGCCAAAAATTTTCAATTTTAGAAACGATACTAAAAAAGCTTTCGATATCCATTGGCTTGGTTATATAACAATTTGCATAGTTTTCATAGCACTTATTAACATCATTCATGGAAGAAGACGTTGATAACACAATAACGGGAATATGCTTTAAATTCGTATCCGCTTTCAAAAATTGTAATACCTCAAATCCGTTTTTCCTTGGAAGATTTAAGTCAAGTAATATTAAATCCGGGACTTTTACATGCAGGTATTGATGTCTCTTCAATAAAAAATCAATTGCTGACTCACCATCCCTGACCACGCTGAGGTCGGATGCCAACTTTGCACTTTCAAAGGCTTCCGAGGTGAGTATTACATCCCCTTCGTTATCCTCCACCAATAAAATGTGCATTCTTTCCAAAGGGGTAGTTTTAAAACTTAGAAATTAAATATGCCAAAGCAAAGATAATTGATAAAACTAACGGGGATTTCGCTTGGCTGCTAAATAATATTGTTTGCGAATTAAATTTCACCACACAATACAACTGAAATGAAGGGAATTATTTCCAGAGTCCCATTCTTCTGAAAAAATCGGAAACGGACAGAATATATTTTTTTTAATTTAACCGGAAGTGAGGCGAACCCTCCAAAAAATGTAGAACAATTTCCTTAACAAGTTGAAAATGTTTACTACCTTTATGTCTTATCAAATTATGTTTGTCGCGTCTTTCAAGGATTTTCAACATAGTTTGCAGCAAACCAACTAATTGGCATGCTATTAGAAATGAAAATGTCTTAATAGAAAACCAACCATCTATATTAATAAGATAGTATATTTTTATAGAATTATCTTCTTAATGTAGTTCATCAATCCTACGAATTACTGCAAATCTTAAAAAGATAAAAATGCAGAATAATTGGTACGCAGTTTACACAAAGCTACACTGCGAAAGAAAAGTATCGCTTTCCTTGACTAAAAAAAATATTGAGAATTTTTGCCCTTTGATTAAAAAGGAAGGTAAACATTTATTTAGGAAAACTATTACAGTTGAAGCCTTGTTCAAGTCTTATGTATTTGTAAAAACTTCCGAAGAAATTATTAATAATATTAGTAAAGAAATAAACGGCGTGGTAAGTTTATTTTATTGGAAGGGTAAGCCTGCTATTATTAAGGACGAAGAAATTTATGCTATACAAGACTTTCTTAAATATCATAAAGACATAACCGTAGAACAGACACAAGTTTTTATCGACAAAAGAGATTCCACTTCCTCTTATTTCATGGATGGACAAATACTCCTCATAAAAAACAGGACTATGAAGCTTACGCTACCATCGCTTGGCCTCTCAATGGTGGCTAAATATGAGCCATCTGAAAAAGGTGTTATAGGAAGAGAAATTGTTTTTGGGAACAGAGATCTTATTGTTCATTCCTGATAAAATAGCCCCACTTCAATATTTAATCTACTATTTATTTTTGCTCAATCTTTCCGCGGTTTATCAGCCGTAAGGCAGATGGAAGTACAATAAGTAAAAGCGGAAGTGCAGCTATAAAGCCACCAATAACTGCAATCGCTAACGGCTGATGCAATTCTGCGCCGGTACCAATGCCCAATGCCAGCGGCATTAATGCAATGATGGCGCCTAAAGCAGTCATCAACTTGGGGCGGAGGCGGGTGGATATGGCATATACAATGGAATCGTCCACACTTTGATTTTCCTGCAATGATTGTCTGAATTGCAAATACGTGAAGATGGCATTTTCGCCAATAATACCGACAATCATAATCAGGCCGGTATAACTGCCCACATTCAAAGGCGTATTGGTAATGTAAAGAGCAATATAACTTCCGGCAATTCCTAACACGGCGATAACCAAAATGGTTAATGCCACAGAAAAATCACGGAATAAAAAAAGAATTACTCCAAACACCAAAAAGCTTGAGATAATTAAAATGAGCAGCAGTTCATGAAAGGATTGTTGTTGTTCGGCATAAGCGCCGCCGTATTCTACATGATAGCCTTGCGGCATGGCTAATTGCGATTTTACTTCTTTTTGAATATCTTTCATTACGCTGCCCAGGTCGCGGTTTTCAAGTCGGGCAGTAACCACGCCCATGGATTGCAGGTTTTCTCTTTGGATTTCTGCATCACCGGAATTTAATTGAATAGTTGCTAACTGTGTGATAGGAATCAACCTGCCTGATGGTGAAAATATTTTAATTTGCTTCAGGCCTTCAATACTATTCTCACTAACAGGAAATTTAATCCGGATAACCGATAGCTGTTCTTTTTCCAAAATGCCATTGTTTACCAGCACACCCTGCAACGTCATTTGCATCTGTGTTTGCAGCGATTGTGGCGTAATGCCATATTGCGCGAGGGCTGTATTGTTTGGAATAATGCTCACCGAAGGACCGGCAATCACAATGCCATTGAATACATCTGCAGTGCCCGGCACTTGGCTGATAATTTCAGCCGTTTGCTCCGAAAAATGCTGCAACTTTTTAGTGTCATCGCCAAAGACTTTAATTTCAATCGGCTGCACAGAAGTCATAAGGTCGCCTAGCATGTCGCCAATAACCTGCCCAAAATCAACCGTGAGTGCCGGTTGCGATGCTTCTATTCGTTGCCTTAATTCACTGGTAACTTCCTGCGTGGTGCGGTTGCGTCTCTTCTTTAGTTGAATCAGGTAATCGCCATTATTGGGTTCTGTAATAAAGAAACCCATTTGCGTTCCTGTTCTCCTTGAATAGGCTTCCACTTCGGGAACAGAAGTAATGATTTTTTCAACCTGTCGCAGCATGCGGTCGGTTTCTTCCAGCGAGGTGCCGGGTGGCGAATTGTAATCAAGCACAATACTGCCTTCATCCATTTCAGGTAAAAAACCTGTTTCCAGTCTGGGTAAAATCAGCCAGATAGAAATACCAAAAACTGCCACGATAATAAAGCTGATATAAGGTTTATGGATGAAAAACGAAACCCACTTTTGCTTTTTTACTTCACGCGGCTTTTCTTTCACTTTTGCAACCTTCTTTTCTTTTGTCAGCAATAAATAAATCACCGGCAGGCAAATCCATGTAACAAAAAAAGAAGAGACTAATGTAATGATCATGGTGTTGGTCATTACTTTAAAATAAGCACCTGCCACGCCGCTCATCAATTCAAATGGAATAAAAATAACAATGGTGCTGAGTGAAGAGCCAACCATGGCGGGGAACAAATAATGAATGGCTTTTTGCACTACACTTTTCGATGGTTCATCCGGATGTTCTTCATGCGACCGGTATATTTGTTCTACCACCACAATAGCATCATCTATTATCAGACCAATGGCAGCAGCAATAGCGCCCAATGTCATTATGTTCAGTGTGTAGCCAACCGTGTACATGGCAATCAGGGAAAGGCATATCGTGATTGGAATAGTAATTAAAATTGTGGCACTTGCTTTAACAGACCTAAGAAAAATAATCGCTACAACAATCGCCAGCACTAACCCAATCCACAAACTATCGGTTACACTTTTAACCGCATCATTTACAAAATTGGCCTGCACATAATAGGGACGTAGCGTCACACCTTGGGAAAGTGTTTTTTTTAATTCTTCCACTTTTTTAGCCATACCATCTGATACAGATATCAGGTTGGCATTGGGTTGCTTAATGATAGCTATCAACAAACTTTCTTTTCCATTGGCATTTATTTTCGTGTATTCTACACCGGGACTGATGGTGATGTCTGAAATATCTTTTAGCTGAACAATACGTTTACCGTTGTTGGAAATAACAAGGTTTTTCAGTTCATCCAATGAATGTACTGTAGCATCAGTAATGGAAAGATACAGCAGGCGATAGTCTGATAAATAACCGTTGGATTGTATGAAATTGGTTTGATTTAAGGTGGCAACCAGCATATCCGGTGTGATGCCCAGCGTACTCATTTTTTGCGGGTTCAGCGTAAGCCAATATTCTTTTTGTTTACCGCCAATAATCCGCACTTCGGATACGCCTTTTACCTGCGACAAAAAAGGTTTGATGGTATAAAGCGCCAGCATCTTCATATCAATTGCCGTGTGGCTGTTGCTGTTTGTTTCTAATGCATACCCGATTACCGGCAGAATGGAAGGGTTCATTCTTTCAGCAGTAATCTGAACACTTGCCGGAAGTGTGTTTTGAATTTGCGCTATCCTTGCTTCAATGCGCTGAAGGCTCAAATCCACATTCGCATTCCAGTTGAGAAAAGCAGAAATTTCGCAACTGCCCCGGCTGGTGGTACTGCGTACATAATCAAGGTCGGGTACCTTTTTAATAGCATTTTCCAAAGGACGGGTAACGGTTACCATCATTTGGTTTACCGGTTGTAATCCCGCATCGGCGATAACTTTAATTTTCGGAAAAGTAATTTCAGGAAAAAGAGAAGTTTGCAAACTGCTGTATACGAAAATCCCACCCATGATGATGAGCGAAATGACAACCGTAAGCGGATTTTTATATGTTATGAAAAAGTTTTTCATTGAACTTCCTTCATGATTTTTACTTTGGCAGTATCGGGTAAACCATAATTTCCTGTAAGCAAAATTTTATCCTGTGGTGAAAATTGAGGCTTTAGAATTTCCACCAGGTCCGCTGTTTCCATTCCTTTTACCACCGGCACTTTTACAGCCGTAGCAGATTCAATCATCTTCATTACCCAAAAACTATTTTGCGCTTCATCTGCCAGCACAGCGGTTTTGGGAAGCGTTGTCGCATTCATTTTTTCTGCCTTCACAATGCGCACCTTTGCAATTAGGTTTTGTGGAATGTTTTGAGAAACGGGAACTTTAATCAGTACATTTTGCGTTTGAGATGCCGAATCCACGTTAGGCAGTATATTAGAAACGACACCATTTACGTGTGTTCCATCCGGCATATCTACCTGTACGCTCTTGCCGGTACTTATATAACGACGCAATTCAACAGGAAGATTCAAAATAAATCCGAAGCTTTTTGCATCGGCAAGCACAGCAAGCTGTTCGCCATCCTGAACATAATCGCCGGCCTGGTGGTCAAGGCTTTGAATATATCCACCGGCCGAAGCTTTAATTTGAATAATACCTGAAAAATGAAAGGAAGAATCGAGTTTATTAATGGTATTTCCCAGGGCATGTGCCTCTTTCGTTTGCAGCGTAAATGCCGGTTGCCCTGAATGTACCATTTCGCCAATCTTAATATGTATCGATGTGAGATAGCCATTGGCAGAGGCTTTTATAACATTGTTTTGCTGGTAGGTGGCTGTTGCATTCAGTTCTACATAGTCGTCCAAGTTTCTTGTTTCAACAGAAGTTACTGTGACCGGTGTGCCTGCTTCTTCCGTTGCAGACTGCTCTGCATCTGACGACGGCTGTTTATTTTTACAGGCAACAAGTAACAGTAAAAGAGCAAATAGTATTAAAAAATATTTTCTCATGGATAGATTTATTGATGCCAATAATTAATCTGGTTTATAATTCGCAAACGGCTGATGGTATTTTGCGTGAGCATATTTTGCGCACTCAAATAATTATTGATTGCAATTACATAATCACGCATCAGAATATCACCGGCCTGCAGCAATTTATTATTCGCTAAGATGAGCGTATGCGCGTATTCAATTTGTTTATTGATTTTGGGCACCAGCGAATCAATGCCAATCAGTTGTTGCTTTAACACTGCAATCTGTTGCGTGTACTGGTTTACAAAAAACTGCTTGTTCGTCTCACGAGTCCGCTCACGGATATTCACCTGTGTATATTTCATTTGTTTTTGATGCCCGTCATAAATCGGAATCGTCAGGCTCAGGCCGGCACTGAAACCAAAATTTTTATACGGCGTTACCTGCAGGCTGGAATTGTATCCCCCGTCCACATAAGCGCCGATCTTTGGTTTATATTGATAAGATATTAATTCCTTTTCATTGGCAAGACGAAGGCTGTCAGTTGTAAAGGCTTTTAAAAAAACAGGCTGCTCTGCATTATTTTCCAGTGCTTTCTCTATATCAGGTTTTTCTAAATGCTGAACAGTGGTATCAACAATTCCGGCGAGATAATTCAGCGTTAAATAATCTGCTGCATATTGGTTCTGAGCCTGTAGGTATGCAAGTTCCTGCTGCTGCATCGTTACATAAAAATTCAGGTAATCGGTTTGCTTAAACACGTTTTGCTCTGCCAATTTTTTAAGCAGCAACTCTTCTTCCTTCATCAGGTCAAAAACTTCTTCGGTATACTCAACACCTAATTGGTCTGCATATGCGGTAACGTATTGGTCTGTGATAGTTCTTACTAAATCTCTTTGCGATAACTGAATCGTATCAACCAAAGCTCTTCTTTGCAAGTCAAGCGTTCGCAACTGAGTCACCATATTCTTTGGCGTAATAAAATTTCTGTTGACCTGGAAGATAGCTGTAACATTAGCAAAATTGGTAATCGCAGGATCGTAGCCCCAACCATGAATAACCGGTGCATAGCTATCCGTGTTTAAAAAATTCAAGTGCGTCTTCAATGAAGCTCTCAGCATCTGGCTGTCTATCTGCGCAATCAAAATCTGATTTTGATAATCCTTTATCACAGGACTGTTTTGCGAAGCTTGCTGAAGAAAATAATCAAGCGAATGAATTTGCGCATGACCAAACAACGCAGTGAAAAAAAATAGCACACTAAGAACTATATCCTTCATCCTTTTCTGAGACTTTATTTTACCCAATCAATGTTAATTTATTTCAACTTCCTTCTTAGGTTGAAGAGGATGGCAGTTGGTATCAAATAAAACATCTTTACCTGCTACATCTGCTTCATAATTCAATTCGCCATTAGCCTTTACAATTTTTTGCCATCTCTTCTCATCGTAAAAATTTTTTAAGTAAACGTAAAAGTGAATTCTGGTGAAATTCTGAAGCGTGATATTTTTAAAATGACCAACAGTTTTTCAGACTTCAGAATTTTTACAGAATTATTCTTCAACTTTAGTGCTGCTTAAAAAATCAATTATGTGGTGGACATATGCTTTGCTTTCGGCTTTTTTCGCAGCCCTTACAGCCATTTTTGCCAAAGTAGGCGTCAAGGGTGTGGATTCTGATCTGGCTACAGCTATCAGGACTGTGGTTATCCTTATCCTCGCCTGGACGATTGCTCTTGTAAAAGGAGGTGCGGGATCTATTACCACCTTATCAAAACAAAATATTATTTTTCTTGTGTTGTCGGGTATCGCCACCGGCCTTTCATGGATATTTTATTTCAGGGCTTTGCAATTGGGAAATGTATCACAGGTAGCGCCGGTGGACAAGCTAAGCGTTGCGTTAGCCATCATCCTCTCGGCATTATTTTTAGGTGAAACGCTGACGTGGAAAACCGCTGCGGGCGCTATATTAATTATCATAGGCACCCTTATAATCATTAAGTAATTATGAAGATTTTAATTGTGGAAGATGAAAAAGAATTGTCGCAAAGCATTTGTGATTACCTGAGTAATGAACAGTTTACCTGTGAACAGGCCTTTGATTTTGACACTGCCTTAGAAAAGATTTCGTTGTATGATTATGCCTGTATCGTGCTGGATATAACGCTGCCAAACGGAAGCGGGATGGACATTTTAAAAGAACTGAAAAGAGACAATAAAATAGATGGTGTATTAATTATTTCTGCAAAAAATTCCATTGATGATAAAGTCACCGGATTAAAGGAAGGAGCAGATGATTACCTCTCAAAACCTTTTCATTTATCAGAACTGGCAGCAAGGGTGGAGGCCATCATACGCCGTAAATCTTTTGATGGCAAAAACATTATCCGGTTTGATATGATAGAATTGGACCTGAACGAAAAAACGGTAACTGTTGATGATAGCCTGGTTGAGCTAACCAAAAAAGAATACGAACTGCTGCTCTATTTTATCAGTAATAAAAACAAGGTTATCACAAAAAATGCAATCGTAATTCATCTGTGGGGCGATGATATGGACATGGCAGATAATTATGATTTTATCTACACCCATATTAAAAACCTGCGGCGAAAATTGATGAAAGCCGGAGCGGATGACTATATCAAATCGGTTTATGGAATGGGATATAAATTTTCGTTAGCATGAAGCTTTTTGCAAAATACAGCCGGATAAACGTGGTAGCCACCGTAATCATTTTTTTGATTGCCTGCATCGCGTTTTATTTTACGCTGCATTATGTATTAATGTCACAAATAGACCAGGATTTGAAAATTGAACAAAGGGAAATTGAAACTTTTGTAAAAGAACACAACCGCTTACCGGAAAATATTTCTGTAAAAGATCAACTGATCCGGTATCAGCCAATTCAGAAAAATCTTACGCCCCGGTTTACAACCCGCTTTGTCAAAGAGCACGACGGCGATGGCGGTGGTGAAAAATTCAGGCAACTTGCATTTAGCACCAAAGTTGGACAGCAATGGTACCAGGCAACAGTATCCAAATCTTTGGAGGCAACGGAAAACCTCACCCAGTCAATTTTAATCATTGCTTTTATTACTATTCTTGTGATACTGCTGGTTACTTTCCTTATTAACCGGATCGTTCTGAAACGAATCTGGAAGCCATTTTATCAGTCGCTGGATGCGGTAAAAGATTTTAAAGTAGGAGAAACAGCGGCTCTGCAATTATCGCCTTCAGCCATTAATGAGTTTCAATTGATGAACCAAACACTTGAGAAAATAACCCGGCAGGCAAAGTTGGATTACTTGTCATTAAAAACATTCAGCGAAAACGCTTCGCACGAAATTCAAACGCCATTAGCCGTCATCCGCTCCAAGCTGGACCTAATCTTACAGGACGAAAGTCTTACCCAAAAGCAGAGTGAAGCTTTGCAGGCAGCTTACAATTCGTTACAAAAACTTACCAGGCTTAACCAGTCGCTTTTGTTGCTGGCAAAAATTGAAAACAACCAGTTTGAAACACTTCAATCCGTTGATTTAAAATCGATGCTGCAAGAAAAGGTAACCGATTTTAATGAGCTTTGGCAAACAGAGAACATTTCATTGCATGCTGATTTGCTTCCTGCAGTAGTAAGCATGAACAAAGATCTTGCTGAAATTTTAATCAATAATCTGTTAAGCAACGCCACGAGGCACAATTACAACGGCGGAGAGATTTCTATCAGCCTCACCAAAAATTTTCTGGAAATTGCGAACACCAGCACACAATCGATGCTTATTGAAACAATGCTTTACCGCCGTTTTTTAAAACCGATTCATCAGAGTGATAGCAATGGCCTGGGCCTTTCCATCATCAAACAAATTTGTGATACTTCCGGCTTTTCCATCCAATATAGCTTTAACCAAAACAAACACAGGTTTGTTATTTCTTTTAATGCTGCAAAAAGTTATCGTGATGAATCAAAAGTGAATCCAATAAAATGAAGGGTGGCACCTATAATGTTACAACTGTATTGGCATCGTTGAGATCTTTTAATTAGAAATCGGATGCACACATAACCCTGAAAGTCCGGACTTAGAAGTAGAGCAATGCCAAATGCAAATAAAAATTACGATATTTCCTTATTTACTGTTTGCAACTATTATTTCCCCGATACAAAATTTGAAAAACGCAGTATATTTATTGTTTCGGACGACAGGTAACAAAATGGCAACAGGAAAAAATATTGATATAAAAGTAAAGAAGGCTTTACTTGATATCTTTTCCATTTGAAATCGAAAAAGTCTTTAAAACATAAACTTCTAATCTTTCACACAACGAAATCCCGTATGTTCCAAACCGGTATCAGGACTGCTTTTCATGCGACGGGCCACACGATAACCGCTGCAATAACTGTCATTGCATAAAAAACTCCCGCCCCGCAAACTTCTTTTAGGCGTATATGGTTCCATTGGATCATAGCTTTTTGCAGGCCCTTTTGGATATACTGCTACCTTGTTGGCAAATGTTTGATAATAATTGGCGTCGTACCAGTCGCTACACCATTCCCAAACATTTCCCGCCATATCGTAAAGTCCATAACGGTTAGGCATAAACGATTTTACAGGCGCCAGTTTTACAAATCCATCCTTATCATCATTATAGTAGGGAAATTTACCACCCCAGGAATTGGCTTTGGCTTTGCCTTCATTTATCGATTCATTTCCCCAGGGATAAATATTATTTTCAAGGCCTCCTCTTGCAGCATACTCCCATTCAGCCTCGGTCGGTAAGCGCTTTCCGGCCCATTTACAATAAGCCATCGCATCATACCAGCTCACCTGTACGACGGGATAATTTTCTTTCCCTACAATACTGCTACCGGGGCCTTCGGGATGCTGCCAATCTGCGCCTTTTACCCAACTCCACCACTGGCTGTAATCGTTTAAATCAACGGGCCCGGAAGTCTGGCGAAAGACCAGCGATGCCGCTACTAATACACTGTCGGGTGGCTTTGGCGTACCAGGAGGAAGGGTCGATTTCATCTCTTCCCAATTTGGTTTTCTTTCTGCAGTGGTAACGTAATGAGTTGCTTTTACAAATTTTGCAAACTCTGCATTGGTCACCTCATTGGCATCCATCCAAAAACTACCTACCCGAACTTTGTGTTTTGGATATTCATCCGCACTTGCCTGGGAATTATCGCCGCCCATCATGAAAGTGCCGCCTTTTATGAACACCATTCCTTTAGCAGAAGTATCACCATTAAATTTTAATGAAGAATCAACAGGAGTAGCTGAAAACCTCGCAGGTACCATCATACAGGATGTAGCAGAATCTTTTTTTGCCTCTATCGTTGTTGCGTTCCTGTTTTGATTGCATGAGAACAACAGTAAAGCAACAGATAAGAAGAAAATATTTTTTACCGATTTTGAGTTCATTGATTGTTCTTTTGTCCTAAGTCTTTTTTGAGTTTTGGAATCCCCAACGGAACTCCGGAATAAGCCGGGTAAAAATTATCCGGGTCTGTTCTGTCAAAAGTATAATAAATAGTAAGTCCGGGCATTTCGGCGGTGATTTTTTATTTCATTGAATCATGGGTACCCTTGCAGCGGTAATAATCGGGTAGTACATGCTTCCTGAATATTTTACAGTATCTGCTGTTTCGTGCAGTAACTGTAGCGAAAACAATACGGGTAAGAAAACCAGAACTATTTTTAACGTTTTTTCGTTCCTTTTAATTTTCACTATTAATTCTTTTGTTGCCCGTAACTCCTGCTTTTTATTTTTTCCAGGTCGCCTGACAATTTTTTTACTATTTCGGGATATTTTTCTGCAAGGTTATTTTTCTCTCCTATATCATTTTTCAGATTGTATAATTGCGGTCTAGGAGAATTACCGCTTTCGATTGCGGTAAGTTTATAATAAGATACCCCCTTATTGGGTTCTATATATTTCCATCCATTTTTTACGATCGAAAGCGCCCCGCCCTGCTCTACCAGTTCCGACCGGCCATTATTATTTTTACCCATCAGTGCATCCAACATATTTTCACTATCCATAGCATCGCCGGCAGGAATTTTTTGGTTAAGAAGTTTGGAAAATGAAGCCAGCAAATCCACCTGGCAAATCAAAGCGTCGGAAACTTTCGATTTGATTTTTCCGGGCCAGCTAATTATAAAAGGAATTCTTGTGCCTGCCTCGAAGGCGCTGTATTTCCCACCACGTAACGGCCCCCAGGGTGTGTGACCGTTCAATTGTGTGACGGCTCCATCCTGGTAACCGTCATCCAGCACTGGTCCGTTATCGCTGGAAAAAATGATAATAGTATTTTTTTCAATGCCTGATTCCTCTACTTCTTTCAAAATTTCTCCTACCGCCCAATCCATCTCTAAAATAGCATCGCCTCTAAATCCTAAACCACTTTTCCCTTTGAACATAGTCGCCGGCATGCGCGGTACATGTGGCTCGGTCATTGCATAATAAAGAAAGAAAGGATGTTGTTTATTTTGCTCAATAAAATTTTTAGCTTTTTGCAAGAATGTAAGCGGCATTTCTTCATCTGTCCACCTTGCCGTATGTCCCCCGCTCATGTAGCCAATACGCCCGATACCATTGACAATCGTTTGATCGTGCCCCTGCCCTGGCGATGATTTCATTTTTAAAAGTTCGGGGTGTTCTTTACCTGTTGGGTCATTGCCGACTTTATGGTCATAACTTACTTCAATAGGATCGGCGCTGTCGACTGCAATCACGCGATGGTTTTCTAAAAAAACAGTTGGCACCCTGTCTGCAGTGGCGGGAAAAATAAAAGAATAATCAAAGCCTGCTTCGTTAGGGCCTGGTTTTATTTCTCCATTCCAGTTTTTTTCAACCTGCCCACCTAAACCAAGATGCCATTTGCCTACTATGCCTGTTGTATACCCCGCATTTTTAAAAACTTTTGGCAAGGTAGTTTTATCTGTAGGAATGATCAGCGCCGCATCGCCGGGCAGAATGTGTGTTCCCTCCTGTCGCCATGGATAGCGGCCTGTCAACAGGGCATAACGGGAGGGCGTACACGTAGCTGAAGTACTGTGGGCGTCGGTAAACCGGATACCATGAGATGACAGGCGGTCCACATTCGGCGTAGCGATTTTTGTTGCTCCATAACAGCTCAAATCTCCATACCCAAGGTCATCGACATAGATGTAAATGACGTTGGGTTTTAGTGTTGTTTTCTTTTGCGCCTGTGCAGAGGGAAAAAAGAAAGAGCTTAATAAGATAAAACAGGTAATTTTTACAGCCATCGCTTTTTTACACAAATTAATAGATGCATCAAAAGCCGGAAAATATGAATTGCCATGAATTGTGCCTTTACTGTGAATTTTTGTTTGAATAAAATATTTCATCCGGGAAAGGTACCAGCTTTCCGGTTGCTCTAAAAGTAGGCATTTGGGCATGTTCATTTTTTAATTTTTCAGTTAATAATTGAGCCAGCTCTTGTGTTTTTTCCGGAAATTTATCAGCTACATTGTTCCATTCGCGGATATCTTTCGCCAGGTTATAAAGCTCGAGCCTGCTATATTTTTCAAAATAGATCAACTTCCAATCGCCTTTGCGAATAGAGCAAAGCCATGAATTGTCTTCACCTAAATCACCACCCGCCCAGTCATTGGGAAAATTCCAGACAAGCTCCCGTTCGTCATCTTTTAATGCAGGATTTTTTAAATAAGGAATGATGGATTGGCCATCCACATGCTGAACAGTTTTATAATTTTTGATTTCTGCCATTTTTAATAACGTGGGAAAAAAATCCTGGATAATAACATATTGGTTGCTCACAGTTGCTGGCCTGGTAACGCCCGGCCATCGCACCATCATGGGTTCACGAACGCCGCCCTCATATAAAGAGCCTTTGCCGCCACGCAATGGATAATTTTGTGTATTGTCTTTGCCTTCACGGGGCCGATGGGAATATCCTCCATTGTCCGACATAAATATCACGATAGTATTTTTTTCCAGATGATGTTCTTTTAAATAATCCAGCAGTTCGCCCAAACTTTTATCCATTCCTTCAAGCAGAGCGCAATAAGCTGCTTCAGGTTTTGTATAGCCTTCGTCAAGATATTTTTGGATAAATCTTTTGTCTGCGTTGTAAGGCAGATGCACTGCATAATGCGCCATGTACAGGAAGAAAGGCTTGTGCTGTATGCGCGCCGTATCCATTGCTTTTTTGGCTTCGACTGTAAGGTCTTCTGTGAGGAAAGTAGGCGTTTGCCAGTATTGCTGCATGTTAGGAATATCGGCTTGCAGTTTAAAATGTTTTGGGTCATAGCCAAAATCATCTTCAGCAAGATAGGAAGCAGGATTTCCGGCAGCACTGCCGCCAATATTTTTTACAAATCCAAGGTTCAAAGGATTTGCACCCGGCGTTTCATAAGCGCCAAAATGAGCTTTGCCACATTGTATGGTATAATACCCGTTATCTTTTAAAAGCTGAGGTAACGGTGTGGCATATACGCTTTTCGGATCTTCCTGGTACGGGGAAAGTCCATTTACATTCCAGTCAGGTATTTGAAGTACACTGTCCCTGGCATCCACGGCTTGATTTTTAAAAGCTGTCCAGTTTGTAACCCGATGGCGTCCTGCATCCATACCAGTCATAAGGCTCACTCGCGAAGGAGTGCAAATAGAATTTGCATAAGCGTTTGTAAATTTTTGAGCGGTGGCAGCAAAGCGCAACATATTTGGCGTTTGAAACTTTTTGTTTTGCGTGGTAACGCTGTCCCAGAAAGGGACTGACGTGTCCTGCCATCCCATATCATCCACGAGAAAGAAAATGATGTTAGGATGCTTTGAGGTTTTTAGCTGAGCCAATGATACATTTATTGAAGTTGACATCAGAATAACAATCATTAATAAAACTTTGTTTACTGTACGCCCTTCTCTTATTTCAAAGATCATCTTCCTCATTGCAATGTTTTTTTCAAATCTCCCAGCAAATGATTGATTTGCCTGCTGATTGCGCGTCCGTTTCTATATGCAACTACTCTTATTTCCGAAGCTCCTTTAGGAGGATCCAGCGGAGTGCCTGAATATTGCGGATAAAAGTTATCAGGATCAGTGCCATCAAAAGTATAATACAAAGTAAGGCCCGGCATTTCGGTTGTGATTTTGATTTTCATTGAATCATCGTTAACCTTTACTGCAGTAATAATCGGGTCGTACATGCTTCTTGAATATTTTACAGAATCGGCATCAAGGTATTTAAAATGCCGCTCTACACGACGGGTAAAATCATTCCAGTTGCGGCTTGTTTTGGGAGACCACAACACTTCTGCAATCGCCATTGCCCGTGGCCATGTCATGTATTCCAGGTGACGGTAATTTGGAATCTTTTCTGTCCAGGTGCTTGCCTGGCCGCCTATGATAAATGTAGAATCAACTCCATCGGGCACGGGTTCAAACTGATAACAGGTGCTTAATCTTAATATTCCCGGACCAAAAGGTTCTACAGATGGGTCGCCTTGTTTGCGGCTTAAATAAGTTTCCATTATTGGGGTCATAATCACATGATGTCCCATTTTTGCAGCTTCAATACCACCCTTCATTCCACGCCAACTCATTACCGTGGCTTCAGGCGCCAGGCCGCCTTCTACAATTTCATCCCATCCAATCATTTTCTTTCCTTTTGAAATAATTAGTTTTTCCAGTTTCTTTTCAAAATAACTCTGCAATTCTGCAGGCGTTTTAATTCCTTCTTTTTGCATCAAAACCACATCTTTTGGATCTTTTGTCCAAAATTTACGGTTGGCTTCATCGCCGCCGGTATGGATATATTCATAAGGAAACAATTGAGCCACCTGCGTAAATATTTTATCCAAAATGAACCAGGTAGAATCATTGGCTACGCAAAGTACATCATCGAGGCTATCCGGTGCATACTGCGGCGATACTGCATATTGTTTCTTCGTGCAGGAGAGATTTGGATAGGCTGCAATAAGCGCCAGGCTATGAGCTGGTACGTCAATTTCAGGAAGTATATCTATAAACCGGTTTTTAGCATATTTTATAATTTCACGGATATCGTCCTGCGTATAATAGCCGCCATCGGTAGCTTCTTCGCCGGGCTGGGCAAACGTAAATGTTCCCCATTTGCCTGTTCGCGGCACGCGCCAGGCTCCTACTTCTGTAAGCTTTGGCAATCCTTTTATTTCTATTCTCCAGCCCTGGTCATCGGTAAGGTGCCAGTGAAATACATTGAATTTATATTTCGCCATTTCATCGATGTATTTCTTGATAAATTCTTTTGAAAAAAAATGACGGCTCACATCCAGCATCATGCCGCGATAACCAAAGCGTGGATAATCCGTGATTGCAACGCACGGAATTTTTAAAGAAATATTTTTCGTTTGTGCATTACCGTTACCGGGTGGAAGAAGTTGCATCATAGTTTGAACTCCATAAAAAAGGCCTTTCGGTGTATTGGCTGAAAGCTTTACTTTTTCAGCAGTAATTTTCAAACTATAACCTTCGTCACCAATGGATTTATTAGTGTTTTTATTAATTGCCAGCGAAAAAAAAGATTTGGAAGAAATGTTGTTTCCTCCAGCATTTTTCAGCGAAAAACCATAATTTTCATGAATTAATTCGGAAAGAAATACTGCTACAGCGGCTGCTCCTTTATCAGCGGAAATAACTGTGGTCTGTGCGTTCAATAAAAAATAACCCGTATGCAATTCCAGCGAAACAGGTTGCGGGATAACAGAAACTTCAGACAAATTATCCTGACTTTGAGCCAAACACGGTTTGTAAAAAAACTGGCTGATTAAAAACACGAAAACTATTTTTTGCATATTCAGGTATTTATGTTTAAGGGTTAATAGTAATAGTAAAATGAAATGATTTATTGCTTCTCCACCTTAAACATTTCTGATGGAATGTTCTGCGGCTGGGCGTTCTTCAATGCATACAACAATCGCAATGTATATCCACCACCACCCTCGATAAAATCAAGTGAGAATTTATGCAAGCCTTTTTCCAGAGCCACTTCTCCACTGCGTTCGATAGCACTATGCAGTCCATCATTGTCGACCACTTTTTTATCATCAATATATAAAGCGCTGCCATCGTCGGAGGTAAGATAAAAACTGTAAATATCTTTTTCGGGCACATTGATATAACCACGATATTGCAATCCAAATGACGGCGCCTTTACACTACTCGGAACCTCAATATCTTTTACATAAAATGTTTGTGATGGCGGAACTGATGACATATTTTTTGTACTGTCGAAACTTCCTTTATAATAAACACATTTTAACCCATTCTCCAGTGTTCCTGTCAGCGTTACTGAAGGTGCATAACTTTCCTTTTCATATTTCAAGGTATAAATATCACCTCTGTTTCCCTCATCAGTGTAGGCTGCAAGCTTAATGGTTTGAGAATGATAAACTGTAAAAGAATCCGGCAATACAGGCGATTGAAGGTTGGGTAATTCACCATCAGTAGTATAATGTATTGTCAGATTGGGTAAAGGCTTTTCGACGTTCAATACAGCGCTGTCAATAAAAACATTATTATCGGTAAATCCCGTAAGGTCTGGCAGTCGATAATGAATATGCATTTTGTCCCACCGGCAATAATGCCCTTTCAGGCGTTCAAGAAATGATGTATAATTTCGTGAAGAATCTGTCCACGCTACTTCTGCCATTGCTGTCATACGCGGCATCGTCATGTAATCAGCTCTCTTTTCCGAAGGAACACGTTCTGTCCATAAACAAGCCTGAATGCCGATAATATTGTGGACGGCAGCTCCTGTTAGTCCTTTCGGAATGGGATTGAAATGATACACATTATACAACGAGCTTTTATCCGGAAACTGGTCGAAATATAATGGATTGCCCGGCGCCATAATTACTTTATTACCATTGTTTGCCGCTTCTACCGGCGCTTTTGGCACCCAGCCACGCCAATACATAATGATAATGTTGGAATCGATTCCACCTTCCAACACGTCGTCCCATGCAATCATTCGTTTCCCATTTTTCCTGAAAAAATTTTCCATGCGCTTATTAAAATAGCTCTGTAATTCATTTACATTTTTTACACCCTCTTTTTGCATCACCACTTTGCAATCAGCAGAATTTTCCCAGCTCGTTTTATCTACTTCATCACCACCGATATGAACATACTTTGAAGGGAAAAGCGCAAAAATTTCTTTATAAACATTTTCAGCAAATTGGTAAGTCGTTTCTTTGCAAGGACACAAGGGCACTGAAAAAATTTTACCTTGTCCTGGCTTGCCTGTACAACTCAGCCACGGAAAGATTTTGATTGCCGCCATCATATGCCCCGGCATATCCAGTTCGGGAATAATTTCTATATTCCTGGCTGCTGCATATTTTATTACATCACGCATTTGTTCCTGCGTATAAAAACCTCCATACAAGGTTTGTCCATCTCTGTGAATGATATGAGATGAATCAATATCAAAATCGGGGTTTTCTTTTGCCAGTTTCATGCAGGCCGAATCATTGCTGTCGAATGTACGCCACGCGCCTTTTTCGGTGAGTTGCGGATATTTTTTTATTTGAATTCGCCATCCCTGGTCATCTGTTAGATGAAGATGAAACTTATTGAGCTTGTATAAAGCCATACGGTCAATAAATTTCTTGAGGTAAGCAACCGAAAAGAAATGTCTGGATACATCCAGGTGCATTCCCCGCCAGGCAAATGCAGGCTGGTCTTTTATTTCTACAGCAGGAATTTTTAATTCTTTGATTATTGAATCAGAAACAGGCAAAAGCTGTCTGATGGTTTCTATTCCCCAAAATAATCCTGCCGGCGTTCTTGCAGAAAGTATCACTTTCGACGGCGTAACCAATAGATGGTATCCTTCAGATGATTTAATAGAATCATCTTGTTTTAAAATGATGTCATTGCCATTAGCAGTGTTGGATTCTCTCAATATGAAGCCTGCATTTTCCTTTATTATCTGTTTCAATGCAATTGCATCTTTCCGGAAACCCTGGTTTTGAATAACGATTGACGTGTTTTTCCTGATGACAAAATCTCCGTTTGCGGGAACCAAATGTTGCGGATAAGGAATGATAGGATAACGCTCTGATGCCACCTTTGTTTGCCCCGCAACAGAAAGTTGGCAAATAAAAAAAATGAAAGCGGCCGCTAAACCAGATTTTAATTTAAACATAGAATAATTTCTCATTTCCGTTTTTTAATTGTGATTGGACAAGGAATTCTATTGACCAATATATTATCGCATTGACGTAATATAATGTATAATTCGCAAGGGTTAAAACAGTGAATTTTTAAGAATCATTTACGGTTCTTTCCATCCTGAAGTTTTAAATTATTCACGATTTTGTACTTTGTAAAGTATAATGATAATTCCAATACACATCTGACATTTTCCAGATTCTCAATTGAAGTCCTTGTTTGGAATACTATCTTTAAACTTTTTCATTTGAATTTGCAATTCATCTTTTAATGAATCCTGTATTTTCTGATAAGATGGATTATTATACACGTTGTTGAGTTCGTGTGGGTCATTCTTCAAATCATACAATTCCCAATCTTTATTTTCATAATAATAAATCAATTTATACCGGTCGGAGCGCACACCGATATGTTTAGCCACGTTATGTTCCCCTCCTGATTCGTAATAATGATAGTACACATATTTGCGCCAGTCATCGGGTGTTTTACCTTTCCAAACGTCCAACATGCTTCTTCCCTGCATTTCAGCAGGAACTTTTACATGGGCAGCATCCAGTAAGGTTTCTGCAATATCAAGATTCATTACCATATCATTGTTCACACTTCCGGCTTTTATAAACTGTGGCCATTTTGCGATAAGTGGTGTACGAAAAGATTGCTCATACATAAACCGTTTATCAAACCATCCATGTTCACCCAGGTAAAATCCCTGGTCGGAGGTGTAAATCACAATCGTATTTTTATCAAGGCCTTTTTCTTTTAAATAATCCATCAGGCGGCCTACATTATCGTCAACAGATTGAATCGTTCTGAGATAATCTTTGATATATCTTTCGTATTTCCATATCGCTAAATCCTTTCCTTTTAGATTCGCTTTTTTGAAGGCTTCATTTTTTGCAGTATAAGCCTCAATGAATGCTTGCTTTTCACCAGGATTTAAGCGGTTGAATATGGCCATCCAGTTGGAATCCAGCCTTTCTGTTGCTTTGGTAATTCCCAGGTTTTCTTTCAAATCATAATTGGGAGCAAGCCATTTAGAAATCTCCATTTTTTGTTCTTTTACTGCACGGGTGCGTGTAGCATAATCGTCAAAAAAAGTAGCAGGAACGGGAATCTTTGCACTGTCAAATTCATGCAAATATTTTAATGCGGACATCCAATCACGATGTGGCGCTTTGTTCCATACCAAAACGCAAAATGGTTTGGTAGTATCTCTATTATTTAACCAATTTATCGCCTTATCAGTGGTCAAATCCGTCACATATCCTTCTACTCTTTTCGTACCTGTAGAATCTATAAAATCAGGATTGTAATAATCGCCCTGGCCGGGAAGTATATTCCAGAAATCAAAGCCTGTCGGATTGGAAACAAGATGCCATTTGCCAATCATTGCAGTTTGGTATCCGGCCTGGTGAAGTAATTTGGGAAACGTTTCCTGAGAACCATCAAACACTTCATCACCATTTCCTTTGATGCCATTCATGTTGCTGTATTTACCCGTGAGGATAGCAGCCCTGCTTGGTGCACAAAGAGAATTATTGACAAAAGCGCGGTTAAATAACATCCCATCTTTTGCCAAAGCATCAATATTGGGCGTATGATTTAAACTATCGCCATAAGCGCTGATGGCCTGGTAGCCGTGGTCATCGCTCATGATGAAGATGATATTGGGGCGGGTATCTGCCTGCTTTTTATCACTGTTGCAGGATGAACATACCCATACAAAAAAGAGCATCAGAAAGAAAAGAATCCTGTAATTTTTATTCACCATATTTTCTGTTTTAAAACTTCATCAATTAATCCAAACTTGGTTGCCTTGCAGCAGTAAATAGGCAACCGTTTCATTTTACTTTATCACATTTCCTTATTCATTCAATAACCTTTCTCCATCTACAACCATCGCTTCGGCTGTGTGCGTTTGCAGATTTTTTATTTCAAAATTGTTCAGCACTTTTTCCAACTCTGCTAATTTCTTTTGATTTCCTTGTTTTGTATAAACGGCTTTAAGCACACGTATTTTCTCAAAATCCTGTATACCTTCAATCAGCTTTTCAAAACGTATCGAGGTCATAGGACCGGGATATACCTGGTACGTATCGCCTGCGGGCCACGCCGTAAAACGACTATCGTGCAACGGGTCTTCAGGCCAACTATTGTAAGCCCAGCGCAGGTATCCATCCATATTCTTTGCGGCAGTGTACCAGCCTATCCAGACACTTTCTGCCGGTGGCGAAAAGGTAAATCCATTTGGATATTTTTCCGTGCAACACGTGTACCAGGTGCTCAGTTTGCCTTGCCGCTTCCGCAGTTCAAGCGTATCGGCAGGAAACTCTAATCTTGAAGCAATGCAATAATCATAAATATCATTTTCAATTTCAGGATGATAATTTCCTGCCAACGCAATTTTCCATTCAGGATCTATTTCTTTGAGCAGTTTAATAACCGACTGCATTGCCGGTAAGGGCCGTTCATCCATGGCAATAGCCGTGATATTGAACCATCCTTTCTCTTTTAGATGTTTTGTAAAATCCGTAAGCATACTTTTCCAAAATTCATTATAGGCAGGAGTGCCAATAGCACTGCTAAACACAGTATCTATTCCAATCGCTTCATCATAATATTGAAAAGCAATTTTCCAGGGCACCATACTGTAACAATTAATGCGCTTGTCGATGCCGCAGCTCATCACGAAAGAGATGTATTTATCAAACAAACTATAATCATAATGCCATGTACTGTTTTTCTTTTTTGTCCATTTTATGAGACTTGGAAAATCATCGTACGTCTGGTGGCCCCACGGCTCATTAACGATGCTGGCGGTAATATTTTTTTGCCCTGCATTGGCGAGCATGATATAATATTTCTTCATCAAGGCAAAATGTTCATTGCTCCACAAGGTTACGTTGTGCACCCGCGCAATAGCGGCTGGATGTTGCCACAGATCGAGACTAAAAGACCATTCTGACGGAGGCGGCAATGTTTTGTCCAACACATGAACTGTAAGTTTCAGGCTGTAACTCCTATCTGCTTTTATTTGAATAATTCCATTGTAAACTCCCGCTACTGTATTTGCCGGAACCTCTACACTCACCCATACCGGCTGCACTGTATTGCTTTTCATCTCAACAGATGGTGCCGACGTGCTGACAGGGTCGGCCACCAGGGAAGAATCAAAATCTTGTGGCTTTCTATATCCGCAACCTCCTCCAAATTCATCAGTCATCACATAACCGACATAACCGATGGTAACATCTTTTTTGGGGATTACCTGCCCGCTTTTGGAAGTAAGATCACTTACAACAATGCTTACCGAAGAAATGCTTTTTTTACTCCAGATGGCTAGTTGAGCATGGGTTTTCTCGCCTTTCCATGCCGTTAATGTATCACTATTTTGCGGAATGATTTGGGGAACGCGGTCCTGGCTGTAACGAATATTGCTGCTCACAAAACTCGCCTCAACAGGGCTTTTCATACTTTGCCATTGGGCTGCTTTTGCAGCATTGCTCATCGGCGGCTGCTTTTGCAGCATGAAGCTGACGTCCTGGGCTATCAATGAATTGCCAAGCACAAAAAAGAAGATGGATAAAAGATATTTCATGATTTATTTTTAGTGAAAAACTATTGGTTTCTATTTTGTCTAGAAATAGGCCAATTTACACTTAAATGTGCAACAACCTTTAAGCAATCGGTTGATTGATTTATCGGGGAAAATAGATATGCCTATCATACAGTAAACAAAGAAATAACGCGTTTTTTATTTTCAATATCTTTTATACTTATATCGATTTTATTTATTTGATAACCTCCGGATTTTGTTCAGGATAAAAGGATTAAAATAATAATACCGGAAGCTTGGCACCGCAAAAAGTGTTTTTTAAAACGAGTTAAAAAAGTTATCATAATTTCTATTATTCGAATTAATCCAGGCGGCCTCAGGCAAAGCTGAAATACGCGGAAAAAGCAGGTATTCCCCGGCATCGGCGCTGTTTCCAAAACAGAAAGATGCTTTTTTATATAAGGCTGCCCAATAACCGCTATAAAGAATCCTGAAACCCGCATATTCATCTGCAGTTTCCAATAAAGCCCTGTCGGATATATTTTCTAACATGAATGTACCAAGTTAAAACTGAAGTTTGTTGAAAACATTTAGAAGCTATAATCAAATCAAGCAACAAATCTGAAAACGAAAGTTAATCCAACATACGGATTACAAGTACAATGAACAGACGGCTTTTCAGGTGTAAGAATGCGGGCATAATTTTTTAGCATTTTTAAATCTGCTTCCGACACTTTGGATTGCGGATGTAGTAAAGTGTAGCTAAATGGTTCTTCTGAAAACCTTTCTAACTTAAAATCTAGAGAACTATTTACAATAAAATCAGATTCTGTTTCATGTCTAACCCATGCTGTGTTTCCAGTACCGTCGTCTGATTTATAAGGACAAAGAACAGCTTAGAACTCCTACTTCTTTTACAGCAAGCCAGCAAATAATTCTATTTCTGTTTTTGAAAATGTGAATAGTTCAAAAGAGTTACCACATAGCAATACCCAAAAATATCCAGTATAATTAATCGGTATCAAAGCCATATTTTTTATAAATTTCTTTAGCGGTTTCACTGCTTAAAAATTCCATAAAGTCTTTGGCTGCCTGGGGATGTGGTGCATTTTTTAATAATCCGGCCACATATTGTGCTTCTATATTTTCATTTGCAGGAATCTCAATCATCTCAACAGGATGGCCAATCATTTTTTGATACACACCCTCTGAATACCAAACTGGCGCTGCATCGGATTGGTTATACAATATTCTCATCGGGCTTTGGCGGTGATGTATATGAGTAAGGAACGTAGTACTATCTTTTACTTTTGTTACCATAATCGAGTTTTTCAATTCATCGCCACCGGCTTTTACATAAGCCTCTTCAATCCGCTTGCCGATTCCTTCCCAAGCCGGATTTGGCATACTAACCCGCACATTTTTTTCACCCAGACTTTTCAATCCTGTAATGTTTTGAGGGTTTCCCTTTTGTACGATAATAGCCAGTTTATTTGTTGCATATACTTCTGTTTTTGTAAACCATTCAGGTGTCTGGCTGATGCGGCCTTTTCCGGCAGTATATACATCCGGCTTCAACTCAATCTTTAAATTACCGATAACAAGGCTTCCTTCTTTTATTTGATCAGCCAGAATGCCAGGAGGAAGAGTTTCGACAAAGATTCTGGTATATTTTGGATACTTAGTTTTAAAAGCCGCCAGGAGGTCATCAATACACATAAACTGGTTGCCTGCAAAAAAAACAGTTAACTGGGGATCATTAATGTCGCCATACAAATCAGGTACATTATCAATTCCGTAAACTGTAAAATTTACTTCACTTTTAGGAGGTGTATTCCAGGGCGGATCGAACTGGTAATCCTGTGCACTCAATTCCGAAGATAAAAGTATCATGACAGGAATTAAAATTTTAGGAATAATCATTTGAATTGGTTTTTAAGATGGTTGAATAATCAGGGATGTACAACAACCCATCCCTGGGAACCGCGAATGATAATTTCACCATTACCACTCGGTACATAAGATATGAACGGGAATAAAGTGTTTTTATCTATATGCCTTTCCCTGATGGTGTTTTCACATTGTGCCAACAACACACCTTTTGCCTGCAGGCCTTGTAGTGATTTTTCAAAACTTCCGCTTTTTTCATACACTGCTACACCGTTTCCAAAGGCAATTAACTCGACTTCAAGTTTTCCTTTTAAACGAGGGTCATCAAGCGCATTATTTATATTTCTGAGTGTGCCGGCAATTTTCTTTGCATCATCTACATTTATTACATACAGCGCTTTATAATGTTGCAAGGTTGCTTTGGCACCGGTAAATGATTGTTGACTTGATTGGCTTTGCGCATGTTGTGCCATAAACATAGTTGCGAGTCCGAGTAATACAAACGTGATTTTTTTCATTTTGTTCATTTTATTTATTTAAATTTCTATTTTTTGTTTGAAGCCTCTTCTCTTCCAGGATGGGTTTATAAGGCCCATATTTATGTTGTTTCTCTGTAAAATTATCTGCATAAGGGCCGAAAGGGAAATCAATAGGCTTATCAGTAATGATGGAATAATCTTTTGATTGGTTTTTATGAGGTCGTGGTTTTGAATTTACAAAAGCGGCAACATCCCACGCCTGCTCATCAGTGAGGACTGGATGTCTATAAGTAGTACCGAACGGCATATTGCCTTTTACAAAACCGGCAAAATTTCCAAGACGGTAAAGTCCGGCTCCGTCATTGTAGCTATGCTTTCCCCACAAAGGTGGAAAAATGTATTCTGTACCTTGTTCGTTTAGCTGGCCCTGGCCATCTTTTCCATGGCAGGTTTGACAGGTGGTATAAACAATTTTTCCTTGTACCGGATTGGCTGGCCGGTTCAAATAATTCAATTTAAGTATTCCGGCATCTTTTGGCTTTATACCTTTCGGCACATTCTTTCCTACCCACATCATGTAAGCTATCATGGCTTTTATCTCTTTTCCGGAAGTATCCGGAGATTGTCCATTCAGGCTTCGGTGAAAACAAGAGCTGATTCTGCCTGCAATTGAAACCCACGATTCTGAACGGTTTCTAAACTGGGGAAATGAACCAGCAACAGCTGAAAAATTAAAACCATAAGGCTTTGTACCTGCCTGATTGTGACAGTTCTGACAATTCATTCCATTGGATATTTTTGCCACTTTTCCTTTTGGGCCAAAATAAATAGCTGTATGTGCAATCAATTCTTTACCATACCTGATTTCGTCCCCTGCCTGGCCGGCAGGAATATCAGTTTCTTCAGGAGCTTTCCAGGCAAGAGTATCAGCTTTCAGAATTTGATTGGTGTCTTTTTTCCCGGGCGCTACATGGCCGTTCGCATTGTTTGAAATTTGTTTTCTGGATAAATAGAAAAAACCTCCTATTACTAAAATTAAAAAAACAATGATGAATATTACAACGTATGTTTTCTTTTTAATGTATAAGTTTTGTTTCATTTACAGGTTTAATGCGATTGCAAAGTTGATGTATTGAAAACAGAAAGAATAATGATTATAAGTGATAAAGGATAACCTGAAATTATAATGAGAATAAATGAATATCAAAAACGGGTGTCATGACTACAAGACTTATTACTTTCCTTTCTTCACAAAAACCGGCAATTCATTTAAAGTCACATTTATTGTATACGCCTTCCCTCCTTTCCATTTTTTATTTTGAAAATACCAATCACCGGGCGGTAAAACTATTGTCCGTTCATCATTTTCAGTAACAACAGGCGCCACTAAAATATCATCTCCCATCATAAACTCGTCTTTAATATTTTCATAACCTTTCCCTGGGAAATTATAGGCCAGCGGACGCAATGCAGGAACTCCCGTTTTAGCCGAATGCCGCATCACTTCCATTATTTGAGGCATCATTTTCTGACGAAGCTTTATAGCGTCGTTCACAGCTTGCAGATGCGCTGAATCGAGGATGCGCCAGGGCGCAACAGAAAATTGCATCATGGGCATCAACGCATGTACCTGTGCAGAACGCACAATTAAATTCTGATCTATTTTACTGCCCGGAAGGAAGGAAATAAAATTGCCGCCACCAATCATGTCGGGGCACGTAAAAGTATAACCCAATAATTGCTGAACAATCGTGTTGGGAATAAGCGTTTGTAAATCTCCCCAGGTGTGGCTTTTATCTGCAAGGCGCTGCACCAAAGGCTGCCCTCCCATTTTCCACATGGCGCGATATTCATTCAAAGGAAACTCTAATCCAATTTTTGCCCACTCCTCACATTGATCATTGGGAGACACTTTTTTGTAAGAAAGAAGGTTTTTGTTGTCGTAAAAATAAGGGTCGCCGGCATCCAATTTAAAACCATCTACGCCATATTTTTTTTGCAGAAAATGAAGCTTGCCTGACAACCATTTTTTAGCACCGGGATTGGTTAAATCAAGACAGGCTGAATATCCATTCCACCAATGAATCAGCAAAGGATCCTTTGCATCTTTCCACTCTTTTTTTTCATCTCCGTTATTATCAAGCAACACATATTTTTTAGACAACAATTCACGAAACTCCTTGCTGTCGGGTGATATAAACGGGCAAATCCAAACCATTACTTTAAAACCCTTTTGATGCAATTCATCAATCATTTTTTTAGCATCAGGAAACTTTGCTTTGTCAAAATCAAACTCACCATAATAATTAAACCAGTTATCATCTATCATCAATACGCCTGCCGGCCAGCCCTGCACAAGAACGTTATCCGCATATTTGATTACATCTTTTTGATTAGGATTGTATTGCAGTTCAATCCACAAATTGTATTGAGGCGATGTCACCAACAACGAGTCGGGCCACTTACCCGAAGGTGGAAAGAAATGTGACGAAGCAAATTGATATGCATCCGACAAATTATTTCCTGCAGTGCCATATTTCAATGGCTTTTCTCCTTGTGAAGCAACGTGAAGCGTATCGTTTTTGAATGAAAAAAGAAATGGATCATCACACCAAATCCAACGGCCTTTGTTGGAAATCAACAACGGCGCACTTTGATTATTGGACTTATCTCCGTAAAGATTGATTGAAAAAATACTGGAATAATTAAAAGGCATCCGGTATCCATATTGAACTGCGCCACCCCACCATTGCTCATTTTTCAACAAAGCAAGCTTTAGAGATGAATCAAAAGATTGTGCAAATCCGATTTTCGCATTTGAAATAACAAACAGGATGATTAGCAAAAAATATTTTTTCATTATTATCAATATTAGCCTAAAGAAATAGGAAACTGGTTTTTTATTAAACGATTTATATCAATATACAGTAAACTGACTTTTAACCGGGATTTTTGTTTTATTAAAGTGTCCGTTCTATTTATCAATACGGACCTTGCCGATCATGCTCCCATCGCAAATAGCGGTGCAGGAAATTAGGTGTGAGGTTTTCCCAGAAATTTTTAATAAAACTGATGTAGCTTATGGTTCAAATGCACAAATGGATGTCCTCCAATTGAGCAATTATAAAAGTGCCGGTGCAGCTGTTACCCTGTCAGTCAGGAGAAACCCGCAAGGAAAAAGCAACATAGGCATCGCTTTTCTTACCGCCCCATTTAGATCCACCGCATGCAATTACGACATATTCCTTTCCATTCACCGAATAAACAGCCGGCGTAGAAGCTCCCGTAGCAGGAAGATCAGTTTCGAACAAGATCTGGCCATTTCTTTTATTAATAGCCCTGAACTTTGCATCAGCGGTGGCAGCAATAAAAAGCAGGCCACCGGCAGTAACTACTGGGCCTCCATAATTTTCCCTGCCCGTAGCAGGGATACCTTTTGCTTTTAATTCTTCGAATTCGCCAAAAGGAATTTGCCATAGCTGTTTTCCGTTGTTAAGATCAATGGCTGTCATGGTACCCCAGGGAGGACTTATGGCAGGATATCCTTCTTTTGTCAGAAATTTATTATAGCCTATAGAGGCGTACGAAGGCTTGACCATTCCAGACTTTTGTAAAGAAGGGCCTTTATAAGTTTTCTCTTTTTCAGTATCCATATTTAATATAAAAGAACCCAGGGCCGCTCTTTCCTCTTTGGTAAGTTGATTAAAGCCAGGCATCATCCGTCGTCCTGTCGAAAGCAATTCATTGAATTTTGCAAACGTATATTTTTTCTCTGCACCTGTCAGTGGGGGATAATCGCCGCCACCCTGGAGCTCAGGCCCATGGCAACTCATACAAAATGCACTGTAAAGAAGCTTGCCTGCCTGGAGATTGGTCATAACACTTTTTTCGCTGCTTGTCTTTTTTACCAGATTAAGAACCCATGCCATGTTATTGGCATTTACATAAAGAATATTGGTTTCGGGATCAATGGCTCCTCCGCCCCATTCGCCTCCTCCATCATATCCGGGGAAAATGAGGGTGCCTTTTTCAGTGGGCGGGGTGAACATCCCCTCATAGCGAAAGGAATTAAATCGCCGTTTGATATCCTGGTAAGAAGAATCATCGACCAGCTTGTTCAGGTCATTTTCTGTAAGTATTTGCCTTGAAAAGGGTTTGGGCAAAACAGGAAAAGGCTGTGTAGGGCTCAGATGTTCGCCCAAAACAGCGTCTTTTACTGACACTGCTTTTTCCTGAACGGGAAAAACGGGCTTGCCGTTAACCCTGTCAAATACAAACACAAGTCCTGTCTTAGTAGTTTGAACAGCAGCATCCACCTTTTTGCCATCGTGATCCAGGGTAATCAGGCTGGGTGGTCCAGGCACATCCATATCCCACACGTCATGATGTACTGTCTGAAAATGCCACAACAATTTGCCGGTTTCAGCATCCAGGGCAAGCAGGCAATTGCCATACAGCCCATTGCCCAGCCTGTCGCCGCCATAAAAATCATTTGTTGGATTACCTGTCGGTGCATACAAGATTCCTCTTTTTTCATCAAGGCTGAATCCCGCCCAGCTATTGGTGGATCCCATTCGTCTGTAAGCAGAGGTGTCATTCCACGTTTCATATCCCGGTTCTCCGGGGTAAGGTACTGTATGAAAAATCCATTTTTGCTGTCCGGTTATTATATCAAAAGCACGGATATGTCCCGGTGTATTTTCACCGGTAAGCCCGCTCACAAAAAATAAATTTTTATAAATCATTACGGGAGAAGTGGGCACTACAAAAAGGTCTTTAGGATCACGGTCCAGGCCTTCTCTAAGATCAATGCCTCCTTCTTTACCAAAAGAGGTTACCAGTTTGCCTGTTAAGGCATTTACTTCAAACACAACCGGGCCAACTGTATAAATGATACGTTGATCATTTCCATCGGTCCAGTAAGCAACACCCCTGTTCATATTTACACTTTCCCTATGCCATCGTTTATTGGCCACTGAATCAGAAGGGTCAAATTTCCATTTTTCTTTTCCTGTGGCCGCATTGATGGCAAACAATTTTAATTTGGGTGAAACACCATATAAGGTACTATCAATAATAATTGGATTACATTCCATCACCCCGAAAGCAGTACTGTCATTATTTTCTGAATGATAGATCCATGCGATTTCCAGTTTGTTTACATTGCCAGTATCAATTTGTTTTAAAGAGGAATAGCGCAGGTTTTCCTTGCCGCCACCTGTAACGGCCCAACCGGTATATTTTTTATTCCGGCTGCAACCGCAGAAAGAAACCATTATGCATACAACAAGGAAAATGAAAACCGGGGAAGGGGGATATTTGGATCTTAGTATTCGTTTCATTTAATTCTGTTATTGAGAGATTATTTCAAACCAATCCTTCTGAATTTATTGTTCTTCTGCAATTAATAACCATCCCTTTGTTGGTTCTACAGAAATATTATCACCTGGTGAAAAAATCGCTGCCTCCTGAAATTTGTTTATAGGCGGGGCGGTTAATTTTACTTTATCCGGGTTTAATCCTAATGCCTTCCAATCAACAAACAATTTCACATTCACCTCTGTTGGCGCCCAACTTGCGATGGAAATCATTATTTTCCTTTTTCGTACATAGGCGGTTGCCAGTACATTCGGATTGGAAGTTTTCACTACCGGATTAGTGTCCCAATAACCAATCATTTTTGCATCTGCAATGCCAAAGCTATCCCATACTTCCCATATATCTTTAGGATCGCAGACTACCCCTTCAGTTGCCCAGGGAAGACGTGCAGTCATTCCATAAACCATACCACGCCAGGGGTTGCCTCCTCCCTGAAGCATGTCTCCCATCAAGCCAAACGGAATCCCTGAACATTCCACTAACCAATTTGCAGGGGACATTTTATCATATTGAAAACTTTCTCCAAACCAGAGTTTATTGATGTAAGGAAAGAAACTGGTGTATTGAGTAGCAGGCCCTTTGGAAAAGCCCGTGTTGGAATGAAGGTCTATCAGGCAACCCGGTTTTATGCTGTCCATTACTTCCCTCATTCGTTTTATAATATGACGGTCAAACGATACGTCATCTAAATACAAGCCGTCTATATCTTCATTTTTGATGAGCCATGCTAATCCTCTGATATAAAAATTATACCATCTTGAATCTCCCGGAGCTGACTCAAGAGCTGCATCCACATTCCCTATATCATTACCAATGGGCGTGTACCATGCAGGTGTATAATCAGTCACTAAATGCTCCTGCAGCCATGGAAATCCACCTCCTTTTCCTGTAGAAAAAATCTCGTTTCCCAGGCTTCGCAACGCCCAAATCTCCGGAGTATGATTGGTGAGCTCCCTGATGGTATAATATATTTTTGTTTTTATTTCTTTCTTATGCCAATAATCCGCAAAAGATTTAATCTCTTTTTTTGCAAGAAAAGGATAATTAATATATGGATTGGTGACTGTGCCCTGGTGAATATTAATTACTTTAATACCCGCTGCAACTGCACTTGAATCAGGCCATGGCTTAGTTCCATTATGGTAATAGCGTTCCGTAAACTGTGCCTTTGTATTCAGTTTTTTAATTGGAGTAATGATGAAGTCAAACTCAAAAGTAATTTCTTCATTTGCTTTAAAATCTCTGCTACCCGAATAAACGATGGCTGTTACAGTATCTTTATTCTGCCTTACAGAGAAACCTCCCTTATCATTATTGTACCAGCTTTCAGGCGGCTTGGGATGATATAGATTCAGTAACGGGCCATGGTAAGTGCTCCCGAGTAATTCGCAATAAATCCCTCCATAGGTATTTCCCATCCAAAAGCTGTCATGAGGGCCCTTCCATTTTGCATCAAGGCTACCAGGCACTGTAGTCCCAGGCAACCCCATACCCATCATATATTGCGCTACTTCTTTTCTGAAGGGAATTTCCAGCCGGAAATCTTTTAAATTCACATCATGCAAAGCCTTCAGATGAATTGTATAATGAATATAACCGTCAAATTCTAATGACCTATCGCCCCGCATTTCAAAATCTTTCGAAAAACAACTCCAGGCATTGTCAACTCTTCCATTATTTTTTTCTGAAAAATCAGATTTTCTTTCAGTGAAATTTTGGCCTTCTGCAACGTACTTTATTGGCGCAGCCAACACCTGCATCTCCCATACTTTAATGGAGGCTGGCATTGCATTAGAAGCCATCTTTATTTGTTTACCATATAATGAAAAATCATTAGTCCCGGTATACTTTATGTTTGCAAACGGTGCAGTTGGTTTGTCGGAAATACCCATTGTTGAGTTAAGCCACCGGAGACGTGAATACCTCCACGGTTCACTGTCACCACGGTCAGCCAGATATTTTCCGGTCACGGTTATTTGTAACGGAATCCTTTTAGGCTTTGTTCCTAAAGTTGAAATCAATACAGCGCCTTTATATATGCCGGGAGCAACATTTTGTGGTATATCCACTCCCATCCATAAAGCCTGCACATTCCCTTCAGCCACATCCACACGTTTTGTAAAAGGCTTGCCATAAGAATTTATTCCGCCGGTATTAAAACAGGTGAAAGCGGATGAAGGAATCGTCTGAGTGGCGCCTTTCATATCCGAGAAATTAACCTGAACGCTATCCACATCTGACTTTACTGCAAACAACCCAATCTGAAAAGTAAAATATTCATTTTTTGCAGCTACTCCTTTAAATTCTTTCTGATGGCCTTCTTTCACCCACATCAACGGAATATTGTCTTTCATGCGTATCGGATATTTTCTATCCTGAGGAAAGAGAAGATAATTATCCGTATTCTTCAGCAGGAAATTTTTCTTTTCGGCGGTGGTAGGAATAATTTCCATTGGATAAAAAGAATCAAAGCCGGTACGTGCCTGCATTGCTGTGCAAATAGCGAGTGGAAGCTCAGGCAAAATATTTTTTTCTGATAAATGATTATGGGTAACCCAATTAATATCCGGACTATTGGGAGATAAATATCCATATCGATAATAACCGGCGTCCGGGTCCGGCTTATACGGAAGATAATAAAAATAATAAATTCCTTTGTTTGCTACCGGTCCGAATACAATATCGCATTGCTCATTATTTACTGAAACCCTATAAACATTTTGTATGGTATCTCCATTGGCAGCGTTAATAATCAGAAACCGCTTTTTATCGGGCTGCTGGTCGTGAAGCCGCCAGGTTAATTGTAATCTGACTGCATCTGATGGTTTCTCAATTTTAAGTACAGCCCGATGATTACCTAAACCTGGCGTCCAGGGCTGGGGAGATATGCTGCGCTCAGCTTCTTGTGCTTGAATAGTTGTCGTCAAACCGAACAGGACAAAAAGAAAAAAATATTTCATTTCAAATAAAGTTATTTAGTGACTACTATCCTGTTTTATTTTATAAAAAACTGCAATTATCTATTATTTTATAAATGAAGTTACCTTAATTGTCCAGGTTCTTTTCTGGCCGTTTGCAGCCGTTACTACATAGGTTTGTGGTTGTGTCAAATCCGCGGGGTCGCCTAATTTTGGTGTATTACCGGTTGGGGCAACTGTCGCCGCAGTAGAAATATCTGAATACATCCAAAGATGGCTTTGACTTACATTATTTCTTACATCCGCTGTAAATGTGCCGCTGACAGCAGGTACCGTTATTTGTATGTTAATCATATTTTTTGAAGAATCTATCTCTTCCTCTACTTGTAGTTTTTGATATGCAACAACGGGTTTTCCGTTATATAGGTTATTCAGGTCTTCCCATCTGTATTCAACAAATACATTATTAATATAATTGCCATTCCAGGCAGGATAATCAGGTAAGTCCTTTTTGAGGCAAGAAGTGAATAGTGTTATTAGCATTAAAACACTAATTGATATATAAAACGTTTTCTGCTTTTTCATAATAGTTTTCTTAAAATTTAAAATATTTTACCAGCCTGGATTTTGCGGTCCAAATTTTGGATTTCGATCAAGATAACTTTGTGCAATAGGAA
This sequence comes from Hanamia caeni, assembly GCF_003721595.1. Lineage (GTDB taxonomy): Bacteria > Bacteroidota > Bacteroidia > Chitinophagales > Chitinophagaceae > Ginsengibacter > Ginsengibacter caeni. The sequence continues at coordinate 317,214 of NZ_RJJR01000004.1, read as the reverse complement.
ACAGATAACGACGCGGCTCAAAAACCCGTACATTATTCGATCCAAAGAACGGGCCTTCAACTATAGAAAAATCTTTTCTGTCTTTGCTGACATCCAATACTTGCGGTGTTTCTGTTAATTCCGGTATTACCCCTCCAGAAACTGTATTATGATTGGCAGGTCCACCGTATCTACCCCAACGCAATAAACTCCAATAATAATCATTCTCCAAAGTTAAATCCACCCTTCGTTCACGCTTATAATCTGTCCACGCATCTACTAATGTAGCGGCCATTGAAGGCGGCAATTTGCCATGAACGGATCTGGTCTTGTTTAATGCAGCTACTGCATCCGAAATATCTCCTTTTAGTAGATAGGCTTCAGCCAAATTTAAATAAACTCTCCCCAGACGTGTTACAACATAATGGTAATCCGTTGGGATACCGACATAAATTCTTGGATTTACATTATTATAAACGCCTTTGCGCCAGTACATATTTGTCAGACTTAAATAATACGCCGCGCCTCTTATCTTCATCCACCTGGTGGCATTGCCAAGAACACTTGTCGTTAAAGTTTCGCCATAGAATTGAGTAGAATCAGTTATAAAGGTAGCAGCCCACCTGGCATCTCGTTTTTCATTTGTAAGAGTCCAAATGCTTTCATCACTACCCGGTTTTATGGAACCATGACTAACAGACACTTCTCCGCCTGCCTGAGGAATTTCTGTAGTCGGAATAGTTGCACTTACATTGATCGCACTTTTAAACTGCGATGTTTGATTCCATGGTAAAGCAATGGAGGGATCACTTTTATCTATAACCAGATAATCCTTAGCTAAATTTTCTGTGGGACCATGTTGTACCCAGGCTTCAAAAATCCTAATAGAAGAATTCAATAAGGGGCTTCCGCCATATTGAGATATAGATGCGTTACTCATATTAGGAACCATCAATTGCATAGGAGTTCCGTCACAAGTAGTGTTAATGGCTTTTCGGTAAATGCCCATTATTATCTCAGAAGACCCAGGATTGATATCATTAAACATCGATCCATAATCCTGCTCCAAAGAATAACCTCCTTCGTTAATCACCATTTGCGCGGATTGTATCGCTAAATCAACTAAAGAGTCAGATGGAGAAATATTAGGTGCATCAGGATAATTTTCATAAGCCAATGCTTCCAAACACACTTCAGAAAGCATCGCCGCTGCCACATATTTATTTGCCCGGCCTTCTATTTTAGTTGCAGGTAAGTTCCGGACTGCATCTTCCAAATCCTTAATAATAAATTTATAAGATTCTGTAGGATTACTTGTGGATGACAGAAGCAAACTGTCATCCGGAGAAAGAACTTTGTCTATCCACACCATTCTGCCGATATTACGTGCCACATTGAAATACGACATTGCCCTCAAAAATTTTCCTTCTGCTATTAACGCCTTTTTATCATCGTCGGAAATACCTGTTGATTCACCGATCTTATCTATGATCATATTACAGCGGCGAACCTGGGCCCAGTTATTGAAACCCTTATCAGTATTCCTGTCGACACTTCCAGTGAAGATAGGCGCCGAGTAGTTGTATATGTCATCAAATCCCAGTGTATTGGTTGTATACGGGTCTGTCTGAGGGCCGCTGGCAAAGGCATACATTATAGAGTTATAGGTCGAATAAATAAAAGTTTCTGCGTTAGCTTTATTATTCCAAATTACATCTTCACTTATTTTATTATATGGTTGCGTATCCAGTACTTCTTTTGTACAGGAAATAAATATGATGATAGTTGTGACGAATATTATGAGATTTATTTTTTTATGTTTAGTCATGATTATTTTTTTAATTTTTTGAACGACTTAAAATCCTACATTTAAACCCAAAGCGATGGTGCGCTGAATCGGATATCCGTAATTATTAGGATCTGATTCGGGATCAATAAAATAATTGAGACTCTTAGAAAAAGTTAGAAGATTGGTACCGGAGATAAATATCTTAAAGTCTTGAAAAGGCATATTCTTAAACACACCTGACTTCAGATCATAGCCTAATTGAACATATTTTAATCGAACATAGGAAGATCTTAGCAACCAAAAATCACTGGTTACAAAATTATTGCTGCCGTTAACTCCCGGTGAAGAGACTTGCCTAGGAAAAAGCGCGTTTGTATTTTCTGGAGTCCAATAATACTTTTGAAATCCATAGAGCAATATCCCCTGTACAGAACCACCTTGTATTACGTCACCCAAATAGCGGTCTCTTTTTCCCGATCCCATGAGCACCGTATTCAAAAAAATTCCTTTGTAATTCAAATCTATGGTGAGGCCATAATTAACCCGCGGAAAAGTATTACTTCCTATGTGCCTGAAGTCATCGGCGTCAATTTTGCCATCTCCATTAGCATCCTTATATTCCAGGTCTCCTGCTACCGCATTTGTAGAACTTATCCTTCTTGAACCATTCAACAAATCACTGTTATTTTGATAAAATCCTTGATTGATATATCCTGTTTGCAATGACGCATCACTTAACCCCGATGTCCTTGTATATGGATTTTTTAAAGCGGCTTCATCTTCCCAATAGGTAAGCTCCCATAGTTGGTTAAACCGCGTAAAATTGAACCCGATTTTATAACCAAATTTTCCCACATGGTCACTCCAGCTTGCATTAAAATCAAAGCCCTCTCTTCGTAATGCAGCATTCTTATCATTTATCGGCGGTAAGGCTACACCAAGAACGGCAGCATATCGCGTATCGGAAGCAACATAACCGGTTGTACGTTTGTAGAAATAATCAACGCTTCCTCTAAGTCGATTCTGTAAAGTCGCGAAATCAAACCCTAAATCTCTGCTATAAATACTATACCATGAAAAATTGGTACTTGGTAACGTGCCCGGTTCCGAAGTTCCTTGGACAGGTTGCCCATTAATAACCCAGGCATTTGCATTAACATTATATCCTGGCACATATTGAAAACTATTAATGCCGTCAACTGTACCCGTGAGTCCAATAGACCCACGTAGCTTCAAATACTCCAGAATATTATTACGCTTTAATGATTTCATAAAGTTTTCCTCTGACAATATCCATCCACCAGCGAATGCATAAAAAGTCCCCCATCTTTTACCTGGAGGAAACAAATCAAGCCCATCATATCGCAGAGTTGCATCCATGAAATATTTTGATTTAAAGTTGTATGACAATCGGCCTATATAACTAGCTCTTGCGCTTTCTGATTCCGAACCGTTAGCCAACTGATCAACTGTGGGTCCAGCAATAAACTGGTCAAAAAGAATTTGATACCGTTGCCGGCTAGCTGAAAGATTTTCACTTTTATCCTGGGCCTGCTCATACACGCCTGTAAAGTCAATATTATGATCGCCAAACGAACGTTCGTAAGTAATAAATCCCTGGAGCGTAAGGGTGCTCCCATCCCCTCTTACTCCAGTAAGACTTGGAGGTGATCCCGGGATTGGTTGTAGGCTATGAAGAGCATACGCTGGCGCAGTAATATTCCATAATTTATTTATAGAATTCCACATATTGTAGCTTCCATTCGCTTTTAAATGCAATCCACTAATAAATGGAGCCGCATAATCGAAATTCAAGATGCTGTTAAACACATGGGACTCCCCTCTGTTATAGCCTGACAAGCTGGATAATATACGAGCGGTATTACCCGATGTTCCCGCATACGGCAATCCATATTCATTATATGCCAACTGTTGTGGCCCATGATTTTGTATTAAACTATAAATTCCGTTATAACCTGCACCTCCGTCTATGGTTGTATTAGGTACTACGTTTTTCTCTAAAAAACCATCAAGTCCGGTAGTTACTTTTAAGTGTATTTTTTCAAAATTACTTACCGTATTTAACCTATAGGTGGTTCTATTATTATAGTTATGATCGGTTTTAAGATTTGTTCCCTGATGATAATTTGATAACGATCCATAAAAAGTAAGCTCTTTGGTACCCATTGACAATGAAAGGTCATGCCGCTGTTCAGGTGCAAAATTCTTAAGTGAAATCTTCTGCCAGTCTGTATTCGGATATTCGAATGGTTTTGTTTGATCTTTATAATATTGCAGAATAGTATCGGCCGTAGGTGGAGTTTTCCCTTCAGCTAGATAAACCGTATTAAGAGCAGCCAGATGATCATATGAACTCATCTTTTTTGGACGAATCGTAGGTTGAGAATATATCTGATTAAATGAATAATTAATGTTTATTTTTCCGGCCGCCCCTTTTTTGGTGGTTACCAGAACTACGCCATTTCCTCCTCTCGCACCATATAAAGAAGTCGAAGCAGCATCTTTTAATACAGAATATGTTTCAATATCATTTGGGTCTAAATTTTCAAAATCATTTTGAGAGCGAATTACCCCATCAATAACAAATAACGGAGTTCCTCCACCTCTAATAGATATTTGACTTTTGGACCCAGGAGCACCGCTATTTGCGGTAACAATTACCCCCGGAATTCTACCGCCTATTGCGTCATTAATGGATTGAACAGGTATGGGTGCCACATTATTCATCGGCAATGTACTGATAGCACTATTTATATTACGCTTCGTGCTTTTACCGTAACCTATAATCACAACTTCATTTCCCACCGATACTTCTATTTCCATTACTATATTTAAATTAATATCACCTTCCACTCTTACAGCCTTTTTCTGATAGCCAACATTCGTAAATTCCAGCACGTCTCCCTTATCAGCATCAATACTAAAACTTCCATCGTTAGCAGTACTCGTTCCCCTTGTCGTTCCTTTTACTACAACAGAAACACCTGCCAAAGGATTTCCTTTACTATCCTTTACTGTTCCTGTAATTATTTGAAGTGGTGTGATCGAAAACGCTTCCAACGGGGGTATGGGATTCAATGTTGGCTTTTTCGCTTTTACCACCACAATTTTGTCCAGGATAGAATAAGACAAAGGAAGACCTTTAAAGCATTGATTCAGCACTTCTTCAATCGTTGCATCAGACAAGTGAACGCTCACGTTTCCAGCCTGTTTCAGCACTTTATCTTTGTAAAAAAAATGATAGCCGCTTTGTGCTTCAATTTCTTTAAAAACTTTCTTCAGAGACACATCGTTTTGCGCCAGGCTGATCTTCTGCGAGTAGCCGGTAGCGCTTGCCTGCATGCAAGCCGCAAAAAGAAAAATGGCAAAGAATTTCATAATCAACAATGTTTTTTTCAAATACCTCCATTTTGAAAAAGGCAGATCCGATGTTAGTTTTAAAAACATAACTTTGTTTTATCCCGATACCCGGGATTGGTTTTAGGTGAAAAATTAAGCAGTTCAGAACCCGCTTTTTTATGCTTTTCAAGGCGTAATAAACCTAAGATTATAACCGGTAGTGCACCAACACTGCCGGTTTTTTAAGCCACTCTTTTATAAAATCAAAATCTTAATTATTTCTTCGTTTACTATCGGTTGTTTTTCTAAAAAATAACCGTCACATTTCTTCCATCTCTTCTCACCTTCACATCATTCATCTCAAGCACTTTTAAGAACTTTGACAAGGGAACGTTCCTCAAAATCTTTCCCGTAAATCCATCGGATGGAATTTTTCCTTCAAAACTTACATCTATATCATACCATCTGGACACCTGCCGCATAATTGATTGTATGTCGGTGTTGTTGAACAAAAAATATCCATTTTTCCACGCGGTTATCTGTGCAACATCTATATCTTTTTTTAATGTTATCTTATCTGAACTAATGATGGCCTGCTGGCCCGGTGAGAGCATTTGAATCTTATCAGATTGACTAACTTTTACAGAACCCTGCAACAACGTTGTTTTAATATTGGTTTCATCCGGATAGGCATTTACATCAAAATGAGTTCCCAACACTTCCACTTCACCTTTCTCACCTGTGGCATTACTGAATTCGACTTTAAAAGGCTTTGAGCGATCATGTGCTACTTCAAAATAAACCTCCCCGGTTATTTCCACTTTTCTTTCATTTCCGGAAAAAGCAGTTGGAAAATGGATAGAAGAAGCCGCGTTGAGCCAGGCTTTAGTACCATCAGCAAGGATTAACAGGTATTCATTCCCGCGCGTGGTAGTGATGGTATTATAAACCGGTTTTACATTTGAATTTCCTTCGTCTGCCCTGTATGCTATCCGACCATTAAACTTTAAAACCCTCATATTTCCCTGTTGCGCCAAAGCACCGTTGACGGCACTGTCCAAAAGAATTTGTGTCCCGTTTGAAAGCGTAAGTACAGCGCTATTTTTCCCTGGTTGAATATCCTTATCCTGGTGAATTTCTTCAATGTGCGCAATAACTTTATCCTGCTGCCGGTTAAAATAAAAAAAAGCAGTTCCCCCAGTCAAAAAAAGAAATACAACTACGGCTGCGGCACGGAACCAAATTTGTTTATAAAAGGGAACTACGATAGCCTGATTCTGTCTTTTATTTCTAGTAATAGCACTTTTTATTTTTTCATAAGTCTCGTTCAATAAAACGGAATGATCTGAATCATTCATTATTTCGTCATTGAAGGTTGATTCTTTTTTTATAAGGCTTTTCAACAAATCTTCATTTTCTGCATCAGAAAAATACCGTAGTAACATTTCAATTTCTACAGGCGAACATCCATTGTCGATGTATTTCTGAAATAACTTTTTAATATCCTTTTTTCCCAGGTCCAACGATTTTCTTTCAGCTATTACGTTTTAAAAGAAGCTTACATCTGCTTGAGAAAAAATTATTTTAGGAACAGGGGGATTTTTTGAAGATAATTTGGTAGCCGGAAAATATTTCAATCTTTTTAGCGGAAAAATAAATATAGCAACAATCCAAAAGATAAAATACCATGCTCAATAACATGAAAGCGCTCCAACCTTTCAAGGACAGCTTTGGTTGCTTTTACAATATGGTCGTTGATGGTGGAAGTGGAAACATTGAGCACCCGGCTTACTTCTTCATAAGACCGCTTTTCGATTTTCACCATTTGAAACACCTCGCGGCGTTTTGCAGGCAATGATTCAATGGCTTCCCGCAAAAACTTATTATTTTCCTTGATAAAAAAGCTTTCCTCTACATGCGAGTAGGCAAAGCTTTCTTTTATTAAGACGTTAGCTAATTTTTTGTTGCGAGCCGTCTTGCGGAACAAATCGTAAACAAGATTTTCTGCAATACGGAAGAGATATGACCTGAAAGAAAGTTCAGGATCCAGATTTTCACGGCAACTCCATATTTTTATGAATGTCTCCTGCAAGATTTCTGCAGCTAAAGTCTCTGATTTAACCATTTTGATCAGGTAGCGAATTAAACGATGGCTGTATAAACGGTATAGCTCTTCAAAGGCGGGCTCACTACCCGTGGCAAGTAACTTGATTAGGTCTTTCTCGTTGGTAGAATTAATCTCAGTAAAAAGCAATTTTAATTTCTTTTTGCCAAACTAAGTTTTTTCCTGGTAAAAAGTTTAAACAACCGTTTGCACAAATTTAATCGAGTCCTTTTGTTGGCATTGATAAGACGGTCACGATAATTTATGAAGGGCTATATCGACAAACTTCATTTCTTTTATGATTAGCATATCCGTTTTTCTATTTCTAAAGATTTTTCTTCCCCAGGAGTTGCGATTGATGGCCTGATTTTTCTAATCGATTTTACATGGGCAGTATGATTTCCCAATGTTGCAACACATATTAATTTAATAGTTTGCCGTTCTGGATGGTCTAAATGCGATTTCTCTGTTCTTCCTTCCTTATTAACCATGCGGTGCTCAAATTCTTATCCACCAAAAAGCCATCAGTTATTTTCAAATTAAATTTCACGTTGCGACGGGCCTTCAATTTTAAAATGAACAGATAAGTATTCCCTTCAATCGCACTCTTGTCGACAAGATTAACGCCACCGTTTGGCGTGCCACATAGTACTTTCGTCAAAATCTACTAATCGCTTGATTGCCGACTCATCCTGACTTTCAACGGTGCAGTAATGGACTGCCATTTATTTGGGTCAGTTTCCGTATATTGCATATACTGCTTTATATGGAACATAAAATCGCCACTCTCAAAGAAATTGCTAAAAAGCTGAACTTTTCAGTATCAACGGTGTCGCGTGCTTTACGGAATCATCCAAGCATCGGCCTACGTACTACAGCAGAGGTTCAGAAGCTTGCTAAAGAGTTAAATTATGAACCGAACCAAACAGCACTTTTATTTAAACAACAAAAGACACACACTATTGGCCTCATACTTCCAAATTTGAAAGAAGATTTCTTTTCGCAGGCCATAAATGGGATCGAAGATATTGCCAAACAAAAAAAATACAGTGTTCTTATAGGCCAGTCACATGACGATGTAGAACAAGAAATACAAATCGTCAACGCTATGAAAAATCACCGGGTGGATGGATTGATCGTTTCTATTTCGAAATACACGGAGAATTATGATCATTTATTGAAATTAGGGCGCTATAATATCCCCATCGTATTCTTTGACCGTGTTCCGAACCTTTCCAATGTTGATAAGGTTTCCTCAGATATTGCTTCAGGAACAAGGCAGGCGATTGAATTTTTAATAAAAAATAAACATAGAAGGATTGGATTAATCAATGGACCAAAAGAAATGAAATCATGCAAGGATAGGACCGATGCTTATTTGGAGGTTTTAAAAAGGAAGAGGATTAAAATTGATGTTTCATTGCTTGAATCAACAGATCTGACACAAGCAAAAACCTTTTTGGCGATGGAAAACCTGCTGAATTTAAAGAAGCCTCCTACTGCTATCGTAACTATTAACGATTATGTGGCCTTAGATGCTATACAGTTTGCCAGGAAAGCCAAACTTAAGATAAATAAGGACATCTGCTTTGTAAGTTATGCTAATTTACCAATTACTAGCTATCTTGAAAATCCGCCATTGGCATCAGTTGAACAGTTTCCATATGAGCAAGCAAAAAAAGCTGCTGAAATTTTATTCAACATTTTTGAAAAGCAAAAGGATTCAACTGTTTCTGAGCGTGCCTTCAGCAATATTGTTATTGAAGGACAACTGATAGTTAATAAAAAAGCAACCTGAAGAATGTAAAAGATATGAACAGTGTAAAATGGAATGATACATAAGTGCCGGTTCAGGCTTTGCCCTAAAAATAATCCGTCCTTAAACACATGCAAATTTTTAACAGGAAAGGTAGTTGTAGGAAATAGTGCAAACTGATCTTCTAATACATTGCCTGATCTCAGTAATTCCACGCAACTACAGATTTCAAACAACCGTTTGCGTTTTTGAATTTATTTCAGTTTCCTAAATATGTTTCATACACCCAATTGATGATACCGAAAGATAAAGTTCTGTGAGCCTATGATTTAATTAACACAAGGTAATGTTGAATTCGAACGAATACAAGCCGGCCTCAAAGTTCGGGTCAGGTGGTTACTTTCCGATACAGAACTTGCTAAATATATAATCCAGCCTGTCTTCATTGGTGATTTCGCCTGTTATTTCGCCGAGGTATTGCAGGCATTCATTAAGATCAACAGATAATAAATCTCCGGGCAATTTTCTTTCAATCGCCTCCTCTATTTCATGCAGGCTTTTTGAAACCTGCGAAAGCGCCGCATAATGCCTTGCATTGGTAATCACTACATCTTCCTTATTAATTTCAGCGCCGCCTGCTATGTCAAATAATTTCATTTTTAATTCCTCAATGCCTGTTTGCTGCTGTGCGGAAATAAAAACTTCGCTTTGTATATGATTGAATCCATTTTCGCGATAGAGGTCAACCTTGTTGGCCACTACCAATAAATTGGGATTTTCCATTTTGATTTCAGAAACAATGGCCTGCAGTTCATCAGTGCTCATTTTATTTACATCATACAAATACAAAACAATATCTGCCTGCTGTATTTTTTCCCTGCTTTTTATCACACCCATATTTTCAATAATGTCTTGCGAATGTTGCCGAATACCCGCAGTGTCAATAAGCCTGAACAGGATGCCATTTATGTTTATAATCTCTTCAATAGTATCGCGCGTGGTTCCTTCAATGTCGCTGACAATTGCGCGGTTCTCATTTAGTAACGCGTTTAAAAGGGTTGATTTTCCCGCATTGGGTTTTCCCACAATTGCTACACTCACGCCGTTTTTAATCACATTCCCTAATTTAAAGGAAGCCAGCAAACCATTTACCACCTTCGATATTTTTTGAATCAATAAGGAAAACTGGTGGCGATCGGCAAACTCAACATCTTCTTCACTAAAATCTAGTTCCAGCTCAATAAGGGAAGAAAATTTTATCAGCTCTTCGCGCAAACTTTTTAATTCTTTTGAAAATCCGCCGCGCATATTGTTCATGGCAGATTTTTGAGAAGCCCTGGTATTGCTGGCAATAAGATCGCCAACAGCCTCGGCCTGCGTAAGATCCATCTTCTTGTTTAGGAAAGCGCGTTGCGTAAATTCGCCGGGCCTGGCTAATCTTGCTCCGTTTCTGATAAGCGCATCAAGTACCTGCTGCTGCACAAACGGCGATCCGTGGCAACTGATCTCTATTACATCCTCGCCGGTGTAGGAGAAAGGCTTTTTAAAAAGAGAAATCACCACTTCATCCAAAATATTCTTCTTTTCTTTTAAAAATCCAACATGCAGCGTATTTGCCTGCTGCTCTTTAAGATTTCTTGACGGAAAAAGTTTTTGCACAATGTCATAAGCCTGCTCACCACTGATTCTTATAACTCCTATGGCTCCTATTCCAGGTGGCGTGGCGATGGCCACAATAGTATCAGTCCATCCAGATAACTTATTGTTCATGCTACAAAGGTAATTTCTTTGCCACTGCCTGCAATTACTGAAACATAAAAGAACAGTAAAGCAAGAAATACGATAATTTTTTATTCTGCCTGCTGCGTACCGGAAACTTACAAAAAAGAAAATTTTAATTCTGGGGAAAAAAAAATTGATTTTTTAAATCTGATTACCCTACCTTCGCGGTAGACTATTCAAAAAAACATGATAACATCACCTACGTTTTTAATGGCCAAACGCAATTTCTGCGGCAGTATGCGGGTCTGTTGAATTTTTGGTTTTTACGAAATGAGCTTTGCTCCCCTTTTTTCCAATCCAATCCCAATTTTTTAAACAATATTTTATATAAATGGCACAATCTTTAAAAGATCAAACCACTGAAATAGCGGCTCTTGCAGAAGTTCTGGCCATCCCTGACGCAATAAGAGAACTTTCTGATAAATTTCCAAACCAGGTGACTTTATCATCAAGCTTTAGCTATGAAGACCAGGTGATTACCGATCTTATTTTTAAAAATACTCTTCCGGTAAAAATTTTTACGCTCGACACCGGAAGATTATTTGAAGAAACCTATTCAGTCTGGAGCGCCACAAATGAAAGGTATAATACGAAAATCAAGGCTTATTATCCTGATCATAAAATTCTGGAACCCTTTGTTGCAAAGCATGGGCCCAATTCATTTTATGAATCGGTAGACCAGCGCAAAGCCTGCTGTTTCGTAAGAAAGGTAGAACCACTTAAAAGGGCTTTAAAAGGGAATTCCATCTGGATTACGGGAATTCGCGCCGAACATTCTGCCAATCGCCATGATATGCAGCAGGTGGAATGGGATGAAGAAAATCAAATTATAAAATACCACCCTCTTTTACACTGGACTACCCAGCAAGTAAAAGATTACATTAATGAACACAATGTGCCTTACAATATTCTGCACGACCGTGGATTCGTAAGCATTGGCTGCGCTCCCTGCACAAGAGCCATCCGACCGGGGGAAGATTTCAGGGCGGGCCGCTGGTGGTGGGAAGATAATACGAAGAAAGAGTGCGGGCTTCATATCCATCATCAACAACAATCTTAAAGAAATATAATTACTTAAAAGATGAGCAAATATTATCTTGATTATTTAGGACAATTAGAATCTGAGGCTATCCATATTATGCGCGAAGTTGCGGGCCAGTTTGAAAAACCAGGCTTATTATTTTCAGGCGGTAAAGATTCTATTACGCTGGTACATCTCGCTTTAAAAGCTTTCCGCCCGGGAAAATTTCCCTTCCCGCTGGTGCATATTGATACGGGCCATAATTTTCCCGAAGCCCTGGAATTCAGGGATAATCTCGTGAAAAAAATTGGTGAAAAGCTGGTAGTTGCCAAAGTAGAAGATACCATCAAACAAAAAAACCTGACAGAGCAAAAAGGAAAATTCGCGAGCAGAAATGCTCTGCAAACCTTTACGCTGCTTGATGTAATTGAAGAATATAAATTTGATGCTTTAATCGGCGGCGCCCGGCGTGATGAAGAAAAAGCCAGGGCGAAGGAAAGAATCTTTTCTGTAAGAGACGAATTCGGCCAGTGGAATCCAAAATTGCAACGCCCTGAATTGTGGAACATTTATAACGGCAAAATTCATAAAGGCGAAAACGTACGAGCCTTTCCTATAAGCAACTGGACAGAGCTTGACATCTGGAATTATATAAAAAGAGAACAAATTGAATTGCCCCCGATTTATTTTGCGCACGAAAGAAACGTGATAGAGCATGAAGGCCAGTTAGTAGCCGTTTCCGACTTTATAAAATTAGATGCTACTGACATTATTAAAAAGAAAAGAGTGCGCTACCGAACTGTTGGCGACATGACGTGTACCGCTGCGGTGGAATCAAATGCTACAGATGTAGATGGAATTATTTCAGAAATCATAGCTACCAAAACCAGCGAAAGAGGCGAAACAAGAATTGACGACAAAGTATCTGAAGCCGCAATGGAAGACAGAAAGAAGGGAGGGTATTTTTAGTGATTGGTGATTCGTGAATGGTGATTCGTGAATGGTGATTCGTGAAATGAAGGAATGAAGAATGAAATTTCACAACTTTAATTCACAACTCGCAACTCACAACTAACAACTCACAACTCTCAACTAATAACTAATAACTAATAACTAATAACTGAACTAATGGACATTCTAAGATTTATAACCGCCGGAAGCGTGGACGATGGCAAAAGCACATTAATCGGAAGGCTGCTATACGACAGCAAATCCATATTAATCGACCAGCTCGCCGCTATCGAAAAGCAAACAAAAAATAAGGAAAACGGAGAAATAGATTTGGCGCTGCTGACAGATGGCTTAAGGGCAGAGCGCGAACAGGGCATCACTATCGATGTAGCTTATAAATATTTTTCAACTCCCAAGCGTAAGTTCATTATTGCAGATGCCCCGGGTCATATTCAATATACCAGGAACATGGTTACCGGAGCTTCAAACGCGCAACTGATAATTATTTTAGTTGATGCACGTAACGGCGTAGTGGAGCAAACCCGCCGCCATTCGATTATTGCATCCTTATTAAATATTCCACATGTAGTAGTAGCGATTAACAAAATGGATCTTGTAAACTATAGCGAAGATCATTACAACAATATTGTAATTGATTATGAGCAAGTGGCTAAATCACTCGGATTAAAAGACGTGAAATATATCCCAATCAGTGCTTTAAACGGAGATAACCTTGTAGAAAGATCCGTTAAGCTGGCCTGGTATGAAGGCGAACCTTTGCTCAGTCACCTGGAAAATGTGCAACTACATTCAGATGTAAATCTTGATGACGCTAGATTTTCAGTTCAATATGTAATTCGTCCGCAGGCCCCGGAATTGCACGATTACAGGGGATATGCCGGCAAAATTATCAGTGGTGTTTATAAAAAAGGCGACCAGGTGACTATTCTTCCCTCAGGTACTCAAAGCAAAATTACAGTCATTGAAACCGGTGGCGAAGAAGTAGAGGAAGCGTACGCTTTGCAAAGTGTGGTGCTTCACCTTGAAGATGATATAGACATCAGCCGCGGCGATATGATAGTTCCCACGGGCAATCAGCCAAGAACCGACCAGGAATTTGAAGTCCTGCTTTGCTGGATGGATAATAAACCATTAATTCCGGGAAATAAATATTTACTACAAATAAACAGCAATCGCGTAAGAGCGGTTATAAAAGAAATAGAATACCAGTTAGACGTGAATACGTTTGATAAAAACTATTCACCCGAAAAAGCGGTATTGAATGATATCATAAAGGCAAAAATAAAAACAGCCTCTCCTGTAAGTTTCGATTCTTATGAAAAATTAAGGCAAAACGGGGGAGCAATTTTAATCGACGAAACGAGCTTTGTAACCGTCGGTGCCTGCATGATTCAGTAACCCCCAATAATTTTTTTGCCTTTAAATCCTACCAATTTAGTAGAGTAAAATATGTCAATTCTTTCAACAGTTAAAACAGGTAAAGTGATAATTGCCGGCGCCGGGCCCGGAGACCCGGAATTGCTTACTATTAAGGCGGCACGTTCGCTTCAACAGGCAGAGGTGATATTGGCAGATCGCTTAGTAAGCGAACAAATAATCGAGGATTTTATTTCGCCCGGGGCAGAAATAATTTATGTGGGAAAACAATGCCGGCGTGGTATTTCAACTCCTCAACAAACCATCAATGAATTAATGGTGCATCACGCGATGCTTGGCAAGCTGGTGGTAAGATTAAAAGGTGGCGACGTTTCGGTTTTTTCAAACATACTTGATGAACTGGAAACGCTTTCAAAAAATAATATTCCTTATGAAATCATACCAGGAATTACAGCAGCGTCAGGCGCAGCGGCCTTTGCAGCAATCCCGCTCACAGCAAGGGGTTATGCTAATGCAGTACGCTTTCTTACCTATTATAAATCCGAAGCAATAACAGAAAATTATTGGAAAGAATTAGCTGATACTGATGATACATTAGTGTTTTACATGTCGTCTGAAACTCTTTCCCAGGTGGTGGAAAAGCTTACCCGTCATCACATTCATGAGGACAAATTAATGGCAATTATTGAACAGGCCACTACGCCTTTTCAACATGTGCAGATAAAAAATTTATATGACTTTAAAAGAAACAGTTCACAGCATTCATTTATTTCACCAACACTCGTCATCATCGGCCGTGTAGTTGCTCTGCACGAACCGTATAAATGGATGGAGAATTCAGGCATTAGAGAAAATTACTTTAAACCGGTTACCAATCAATATATCCCTAACAATCAATCTGAAAATATAACCCATGTTAGTTGAGCAAAAATTAAACAGTTTACTTGAGTTAATCAATACCTCCACCAACGATGAACTCATCTGGATTAATGGATACCTGAATGGAATTCTTTCAAAAAGCACGCCCGCAACAAAGGTTGAAACGAAAACATCAACCAAAAAAATTACGATTGTTTACGGAACGGAAACGGGCAATTCAAAAAGGCTTGCCACCGACTTTGCAGGCAAAGCAAAGAAACGCGGGCATAATGCAAAAATCCAGGGGCTCGATCAATACCGTCTCACTGATCTTTCCAAAGAAGAATACTTTTTAGCAATTATGAGCACACATGGTGATGGAGAGCCGCCCGTTGCCGCACAAAAATTTTACGATTTTGTTCATCAGAATGAATTGAAATTATCCAAACTAAAATACAGTGTTCTTGCTCTTGGGGATTCAGGATACCCGCTATTTTGCAAAGCAGGAGAAGATTTGGATATACGATTAAACACGCTCGGTGGTACAAGGCTTGCTCCGTTGCAAAAATGCGATATTGATTATGATGTGGAAGCCGAAGACTGGTTTTCCAAAGTAATGAATTCTTTGAATGACAGCCCATCTGCAAGTTCTACAACATCGGCCCCGGTGGTTAAAAAAACTTCCGGTAAAAAAATATATACCGGCAGGTTGTTATCCCACATCAACTTGAATGATTGGGGCAGCAACAAAGAAACTTTCCATATTGAAATAGAAGCAGAAGGCGTTCAATATCAGCCTGGCGATTCCATCGGAATTGTGCCTGAAAATAACAAGGAAATTGTTGAAAAAATATTGCTGATTACCGGCACAGACGGTTCTTCCAACATTGATTACAAGGACCAATTGATTTCCATTTTTGATCTTTTAAAGAAAAAACTGAACATCCTCAATTTGCCCGAACGCGTGGTAAAAAAATATGCAGCAGTTGTTCAGCAGGAAATCCCCTCCACAAAAATTGACCTCCTGGATTTGTTGAAAATTTATTCGGTAAAAGATTCAAACCAGTTTATCGAAGTTTTAAAAATATTGGAACCCATTACGCCAAGGCAATATTCGATTGCCTCATCGCCTGAAGCGCATGAAGGTGAAGTGCATATCACTGTGGCTAAAAATTGCTTCACCATAAACGATGAAATAAGACACGGGCTTGCCTCCGAATTTTTATCCTTGTTGAATGAAGAAAACGAACTTCAGTTTTACGTGTGCCCGAATAACAAATTTCGTTTGCCTGAAGAGGATAAAAATATCATTATGATTGGGCCTGGCACCGGCATCGCACCATTTCGTTCTTTTTTATGGGAAAGAGATTCCAACGGAGCCTCAGGAAAAAACTGGCTCTTCTTTGGCGAACAACATTTCTTAACTGATTTTCTGTACCAAACCGAAATTCAAAATTGGGTAGAAACCAGCTTGCTTACCAAAGTGGATATCGCTTTTTCAAGAGACCAGCAGGAAAAAATTTATGTGCAGCACAAAATCAAAAAGCATGCGTCTGAATTTTTTGAATGGTTGCAGGCTGGCAGCTATGTGTATGTGTGTGGCTCTAAAGACCCTATGAGCAATGATGTAGAAGAAACTATATTGGATGTTATCCAATCAGCCGGCGAGCGTTCACCCGAAGATGCAAAACAATATTTAGAAAATTTAAAAGAAGAAGGAAGATATGTAACTGATGTGTATTAAGGCTAAAAGCTAAAAGCCAAACGCTAAAAGCTAAAAGCTGAATGCTAAAGGGCAAAGGCTAAAAGCTATAGCTAAAATTCAACAATCACGATTCACCATTCACTATCAACAAACAATGCCAGATACAAAAAACCTACCATTATTAGAAAGAGTAAAAGTTGAAGGAGATGCGCTTCGCGGCACAATTGCGGAAAGCATCAAAGACGAGCTTACAGGCGCCATGCGCGAAGAAGATACATTGTTAATGAAATTTCATGGCATGTATCAGCAGGACGACCGCGATCGTCGTGAAGAGAGGGCTCAAAAAAAACTTGAGCGATTGTATAGCTTCATGATTCGCCTTCGCATGCCGGGCGGCATTTTAACTTCGGAACAATGGATTGCCCTGAATAATATTGCCGGCACAGATTCAACAGATGAATTAAAAATTACAACCCGGCAAACTATCCAGTTGCACGGCGTTTTGAAATCAAGATTAAAGCCGACTCACCAGGTTTTTAACAGCGTTCATTTAGATACGATTGCTGCGTGTGGCGATGATAACCGCAATGTTACCTGCAGCCCCAATCCGGTGCAATCTCCACTGCATGAAGAAATTTTTAGCTATGCTTCTAAAATAAGCGCCATGCTGAAACCAAAGACCAGGGCCTATTACGAAATATTTCTTGATGAAGAAAAAATAGCAGATAAAAAGTTAGAAGAAGATCCTCTTTACCGCGATTCTTATTTGCCGCGCAAATTTAAAGTTGGCATTTGCATTCCGCCAAATAATGATATCGATGTTTTTGGAAATGATTTGGGATTAATTGCCATCATTGAAAATGATAAATTAACCGGTTTCAATTTTGCCATAGGCGGCGGCCTTGCTTTCACCATTGGCAATCCTGATACTTATGCAAGATTAGCAACCGAAATTGGTTTTGTGGAAGCGGGGGAAAAAACTTTTAAAGCGATTTATGAAGTAGTAACCGTTCAACGTGATAACGGCGACCGTGTTGACAGAAAGCAGGCCCGCCTGAAATATACAGTCGACAAAATGGGGGTAGAAAAATTTAAGGAAGAAGTTGAAAAGCGCATGGGATTTAAGTTTCAGAAGGCAAAGCCTTACGCATTTACAAAGCGGGAAGAATATTACGGCTGGCAGCAGGACGTAAAAGGAAATTGGTTTTATACTTTATTTGTTGAAAATGGCCGTGTGATGGACACTGAGCAAATTGCCATAAAGTCTGCGCTTTATAAAATTGCAAAAACAGGCAAAGTAAATTTCAGGTGTACTGTAAATCAGAAAGCAATAGTAAGTG
The DNA here is from genome assembly GCF_003721595.1 of Hanamia caeni. Taxonomy (GTDB): domain Bacteria; phylum Bacteroidota; class Bacteroidia; order Chitinophagales; family Chitinophagaceae; genus Ginsengibacter; species Ginsengibacter caeni. The sequence continues at coordinate 299,171 of NZ_RJJR01000004.1, read as the reverse complement.
ATGTAAAGCCCGAAGACAAAGAAGAAATTAACGACATCCTTGAAGAATTTAACATCATACAGCACACTCAGAATGCTTCTGTAATCAGAAAAAATGCTATGGCGTGTGTTGCATTACCAACGTGCCCGCTGGCACTTGCAGAGTCGCAACGTTATTTTCCTTCATTGCTTACCAAAATTGAAACCCTGCTTTCAAAACATCACCTCGAAAATGAAAATATCATAACAAGAATGACCGGATGCCCGAATGGCTGCGGCCGATCATCTGTTTCAGAAATTGGTTTTATTGGGACAGGCCCTGGAAAATATAATTTGAATTTAGGTGGCGATCATCTGGGATACAGGCTAAATAAACTATATAAAGAAAGCCTTGATGAAGTTTCCATTTTATCTGAACTCGATTCGCTTTTTGGACAGTTCAAAACAAACAGGATAAATGCAGAATCATTCGGTGATTTTACATTCCGCACTTTATTTAATTAAGGAAAAATGAATCCGCAAAAATATATATGGCGCAAATCACACGTTAAAAAATCGTGTAACCATAACCGTTAGATTCGGCCAAAAAAAAAGAAAAATATAATACTTTGTGGTAGCAGAAAAAGAAAATATTATCATTGAGGAAGGCAATAAACTGTTTCCGATTTTTCTGAAGCTCGAAACACTCCGCCTGCTCATTATTGGCGGCGGAAACGTAGCTGTCGAAAAATTGCAAGCTATTGCGCAAAACTCTCCGGCTACCAACATTCATTTAGTTAGCACAAGTATCCAGGATGAAATTTATGAAATCGCAGAGAAGCTCTCCAATATAGTAATTGAAGAAAGGCCTTATTCAATTTCTGATATGGAACAGTCAGATATCGTGATAGCAGCAGTCAACAACCTTATTACGAGCGAGGTAATTCGAAATGATGCGCGCATCGCAGGAAAGCTGATAAATGTAGCGGACAAGCCTGAATTATGCGATTTCTATTTAGGCTCTATTGTCAAAAAAGGAAACCTGAAAATTGCCATTTCAACGAATGGTAAATCACCAACGATTGCTAAAAGATTGAAAGAGATAATTAACGATTTCATTCCGGATGAGATGGAAAACGTTATTGAAAACATGGGAATTATCCGCGCTTCAATGAACGGTGATTTTGATGAAAAAGTAAAAAACCTCAATGACATTACGAAGGTGCTTGTAGCAAAGAAAGCGACGCTTAATAAAAGCGCGAAGCAGGCCACAAAAAAATGGCAGAAAATTGTAACGTGGTGCCTTCTTGCTTTTTTCTTTATGATTTTGGGGCACACGATATTATCTTTTATCCCTTTTGAAGATATCGTAGCGGCCACTAAAAAAGTCACTTCCATTGTTGATAGAAAAGCTTTTCTAATGATGGTACTTTGTGGTTTTTTAGCGCAAATGGCAGATGGTTCTTTAGGTATGGGATACGGAACCATTTCTACCACATTTTTACTCGCGAATGGCGTGAATCCTGCTATTGTGAGCAGCCGGGTACATTCGGCAAGAGTTTTTTCAAGTGGCGTATCGGGCTACAGCCATCACCGGTTCGGAAATTTTAATAAAAAACTTTTTAAAGCGTTGGTTGTTCCGGGTGTTATCGGCGCTATTGTGGGCGCAGCGCTCGCTTTCTACGCCCAAAAATATGCTGTATATGTGCGTATCCCTGTTTCCCTTTATACTATTTACCTCGGTTTTTTTATTATTCGTAAAGCTTTTAAAAAACGTAACGCTCAGGAGAAAGTAAAAAGAGTCGGCTGGCTGGCCACAGCCGGCGGTTTTCTAGATGCCTTCGCCGGAGGGGGATGGGGTTCGCTGGTCACCAGCACGTTAATTTCAAAAAGAAAAAGCCCGCGTTATGTGGTAGGCTCAGTGTGCCTTGCTGAATTTTTTGTGGTACTTGCAAGTTCTATCACTTTCTTTATTTTTTTGAAAAGCATTCCTTTATTTGATGTAGCCGGGTTAATTATCGGCGGACTTATTGCAGCGCCAATTGCAGCAAGATTTGTCGGGAAGGTTCCACTTAAAACTATGTTTATTCTCGTAGGTTCCCTTGTGATGCTTACAAGCTTTTCTACCGTCTGGAGAGTGGTGGCAGCGTTGTTGCATTGAGTACTCAATCCACAAAAACCTCCGTATAATACACGTCCGTTCGATTTCTCAGTATTTTTCCGGAATAGAAAGCGTAAGATTCAGGAATATCTTCCAGCAGATAAAACGATTTGCATAATTTGCTTAGTCCCTCAAAAACCAAAGTAAACCTCACAAAATCATTTACAACAAAATGCTGCGTCCAATGAGGCATTAACGCAATATTAAAGGGTTCTATCAATTTGCTTTTTTTGCCCGTATCCTGGATTAAAAAAGTAGAAGGCCAGATTCTTATGGCGCTTAACTCTTTAGAAAAAAAGCGGCAATGCACTATCACGCAACGCTCGGTTTGGCGCTTCACTAATTTCTTAATGGCTTCATCTATTTCAACCTGTGGCTTAGCAATGACAGTACTCATAGTATGTTGATTCCTTGTACAAAATTATAAAAGGATTGATAGATTTTATAGAATAAGAATATCAGCCATTTGTTGCTTTACTATTAAGAAAAAATATAAAGAGAAGCTATCAATTAAAAAGAATACATCGCCTGCAATTTGATTTCTGATTTTTTATTTCCTTTAATAACATCGAGGCCGCTTCCTATCTCTTTTTTCTCATCATAAATGGTTTGAGCAAACCGGCAAAACAAGGAGAGTTTTTTGTTCACCTTGTACCGAAGATTGAAATAATATCGACAGCCTTTTCCGGAAAACACCGGTATTGAATAGGCATACAAAACATCGTTTTCAAAAGCGTAAATTCTGCTGTCGTAACCGTCAGTTTCAAAATAACAAAACCGTGCATTCATTGAAAATGGTTGTAAAGAAGGTTTATAAAAAATCTCTGAATAAAATAAAAATCCGTTTTCCGGCGCTGCGCCATTTTTATCTACCCAGGTAAGTTCAAGCCTTGAGCCGAAAGAGATTTCTTTGTTTAATGCAAATTTCAATTGGGACCTCCAATTCTTTTTAGGCCTTCCTGTCACAGGATTCATATATAAGTTTTCAGGATTAAAATTGATGGGTTTGTTTTGAAATTGAAATCTCGAATGAATCACGATATTTTTTTTAGGCTGAAACGTAATTTGAGCCATATAGTCATTTCCCGACGTGGGCGCATCGGTGCGGTATTTCAACCAGGGAAAATGATAAAAATCTGCATTGGCATCTATCCTGAAAAATTCGTTTACAGTAATGGTAATGCCTGAATAAAAACCACTTTCATTGGTAGCCTTACTGTTTTCAGTGAAGGCGCTGGCATATAAGGCCTGGTATCCTTTGGATAAATTCCGGTAAAGCATGCTCATCGAAATTTTTGAATCTGTGTTAAGCACCACACCTGAAATCAGCGCTTTATTACAATTTTTATCTGCCGCCAATTCACCAAAGAAGTAAGCATTCTTAACGGTAATTGAATAATCGATGCTATAATTAGTTAGGCTGTTTCCTGCAAGAGCATATTTGTTATACCAATAATCGGGTTTGGAAACAGCATGTGTAAAATCGTAATGCACAGCGTTCATCCCGAGATGAAAATTTTCATGAGAATAGGAAACGTTACCTCCGAATCCAAACGCGCCGAGGCTTCCCTTTGTTTTGATTTCATTGGCCGTACGATGATAACCGGAGGCTTGCAATGACGACACATTTATATCATCAGCCAACGTATCGGCATCAAAACCCGCATCAAGATTTCTGTAACTTATAAAGCCTGTTGATTGCCAGTTTTTCTTTTGCAAAGTGATTCCTATTCCACGATTGAAGTTGATTTCGCCTGCTGAACTATAAGGTTGCAGTACATCGCCCTGCCTTAAAACATTTATAATAGCAGGTCCTTTATTAAACGCCAGGCTTTGCCACTGTGTCAATCCCTGGCCAAGATTTACCGCATAATCGCCAATCGCAACACATTTTATAATTCCCAAATTCCGGGCAAAAAAATGAGCCGAATAAAAGTCGAATCCATTTTTTTGAGCGCCCCTGAAAAACTGTTCACCGGCGTCTTTTTCAGCAGTAAATCCATATTGCAAATAATTGCCTGACCGGTATTTATAGCGTAATAATAATTTCTGCGGCGAACCCGGATAAAAATTTTTTACTGAATCGTTCTTCACTAAAAAGCCTTTGGATTTTTCCAACACTTGTTGTGTTCTTACCATCAAAGATTGTTCTCCATCGAACAATCTTTTTCGGATAGATTGAATAACATCCGCTTTTGGCGCTACAGTTACATAAGGGCTGATACGGTTTATCAAATTTAAATCCCATGTGGGAACGGCTTGCAATTCATAAACAGATAAAAAATTTCCCAGCAATTTTCTGTAAGAGAGAAGGCTTTCAATTTGAACCGGGCTCAATATTTTCAATTGCTGCAACGCATTTGCATCCGCATCATTCAAATTAAGAGGATGCCTTACGTAATACTGTAACTCTTGTAAATACGAATCATCCTCTGTTTCTGCATCTTCATTTTGCGCAGTTAAATCTTCCAGCTCCTGTTGAATATAAGCAGGCGGTTCTGTTGAAATTTCCTGGCATAAGGCAGCAGTTGAAATTCCCATTGTGAAAATGGAAAAGAAAACCGGAATAATTTTTTTATAATTTTTTTTCTGCCTCAATCTTTTGCTTTTTTATATCGACGATAAACATTAAACCGGGGCTGATTCCGAACTGGGGATGGTATGACGCGCAAATGTCCAAACGGAAATTATCCCACGAAACGCCCGCTCCGCCAAAGGGCGAACTGTTTTGCGTAGCAATACCAAACTGGGCAAAAAATTGCCGGGCAAAGTTGTATTGCATCGCTACATTTACATTCACCGGAGCATCTTCCTCCTTAATTATTTCACCGCTGATATTAAAGATTTCAGAAACATCATATCCCAAACCAAAGGAATAAATTGAACCCAGTTTATCATTTTCAGTTTTTGAAAATTTGCCGCCTACCGGATTGTAAATATGAATACCCGCATTTAGCTTTTCAGTTACATGTGCTATGGCACCAATCTCAAAAGTTACAGTCGAAGGATTTTCATAGCGTGGAATGCGGAAAGCATAATAATTAAACTTTATGCCGAGGTCAAAATTCTTTCCAACGCTTCTTGCATAAGCAATTCCCAGTTGCGATTCATTATAATTTTTGAAACCAAAATAGTCTGCCTGGAAAGCAAAATTTCCATCCTTTGTAGGCACAGCAATTATGGCTGAATACATACTTGTTTCGGCCATTAAAAATCGATTTTCTCCAAAAACACCCGCAGATGGGGTTTTTATTTGCGCCAGGGAAGCCTGGTTAGAAGTAACGGAAAAAGTATTTGCATGTTTAATACTATAAGCGCCCAAGCCAATATAAGGTGCGGATATTTTTGTTTTAACGGCCTGTGAAAAACCAGCAGTTGAAACAAGCAGAATACAATAGATGAAATAAAATTTTCTCACAGCAATGCAGTTAGGTGTAGTATGAAAAATAAATTTAAATACTTTCAGGCAATAGTGAAAATTCTTTTTTTTGCCCAAATAATTAAGCTGATTATTGACTATTGAATTTGTTTCAAATCCTAAACGTAATCTCTAAAACATAAGAATAATCCGCCAACCTGCTTTACTTTTGCGCCATGAAATTATTAGAAGGAAAAGTGGCCTCAGCAGCCATCAAAGAAAATTTAAAAAATAAAATTGCTGCTTTACAATCCGCGAATAAAAAAGTGCCTCATCTGGCGGCCATTTTAGTGGGCAACGACCCCGCAAGCGAAACCTACGTGAATTCTAAAGTTAAGAATTGCCATGAAATAGGTATGTTATCTACGCTGGTGCGATATGAATCAACGATAACTGAAGCAGAGCTATTAAACAAAATAGATGAACTGAATGAGGATGAAAATATTGACGGCATTTTGGTTCAGGTGCCACTGCCACCCCACATATCAGAAAAAAAAGTAACGCTGCGCATTCGTCCTGAAAAAGATGTGGATGGCTTCCATCCTGTTAATGTAGGCAACATGGTTTTGGATTATCCTTCGTTTATTTCTGCTACACCTTACGGCATTCTTTTGATGCTACAACATTATGGAATAGAAACTTCAGGGAAAAATGTAGTAGTGATCGGAAGAAGCCATACCGTAGGAACGCCCATCAGTATTTTATTAAGCAGGAACAATGCAACAGGAAATGCCACCGTAACGCTTTGCCATTCACGAACCAAAGATTTGCCTTCTGTTTGCCGGCAGGCAGATATTATTATAGCTGCTATAGGGAAACCGAAATTCGTAACGGCAGATATGGTAAAGGAAAATGCCGTAGTAATTGATGTAGGAATCAACCGCGTAAAAGATGCCTCAAAAAAAAGTGGCTTTGCTTTAAAAGGTGATGTAGATTTTGAAAATGTGGCGCCCAAATGCAGCTATATCAGCCCCGTGCCTGGAGGCGTAGGACTCATGACCATCGCGGCTTTGTTGATGAATACATTTAAAGCAGCAACGCTGAAAGTTGAGGGTTGAGAATTTTGGCTTTTAGCTTTTGGCTTTCAGCATTTACCTTTTAGCCTGCTGCATTAAGCATTGCATTTAGCAGAAAATAAAAAATCATCTTATTTGTTTGCTCACTGCGCTAACTTTGAATATTTCACCAACAAAACAAATAAAACAATCGAACAATAAAATAATTCAATAATTTAATAATTATAATAATTTAATGCCTCCACTCACCAACTTACCCATAATGGAATCCTTCTACACCCTGCAGGGCGAAGGCTTTCACCAGGGGAAAGCAGCCTATTTCATCAGGCTGGCAGGATGCGATGTGGGTTGCGTTTGGTGTGATGTAAAAGAAAGTTGGGATGAAGAAAAATATCCTTTGCAAAGCATTGAAGAAATTGTTGCCAAAGCAAAACAGTATCCCGCGAAATTGGCGGTTATTACTGGTGGAGAGCCGACTCTTTATAATCTGGAATATCTGACATCTGCCTTACAAGCAGAGGGCTTTGCAACCAACATTGAAACTTCGGGTTCTTCTCCATTAACCGGGACCTGGGATTGGATATGTCTTTCTCCAAAAAAATTTAAACCGCCATTACCGGGCATTTTAGAAAAAGCAAACGAATTAAAAATTATTGTTTTTAATAAATCAGATTTCGACTGGGCGGAAAAATATGGAGCAGAAGTTTCTGATTCCTGCAAGCTATATCTCCAACCGGAATGGGGAAAATCAGAAAAGGTAACGCCCATGATTATTGATTACATCAAACAAAATCCACGGTGGAGATTTTCGTTGCAGATGCATAAATACATCAATGTGCCGTAGAGATGCGATGTGTGTTGCTACTCTGCGACGATTAACAACATCTTAAATAAATGCGGGTTAAATTCGTTAAACTAATAAACCCCGAATGCATAAATTTTCCATCATTATCATTTTTTGCTTTTTGTCTTTTGTTTCAAATTCACAGGGATATGACCCGATGAAAATAAATAAAAAGGCAATCACTATCTACACTTTGGCAATCAATAAAGCGCAAAACGGCGACTACACTTCTGCGATTAAAATGATAGGTGAATCTTTAAAAATTTCTCCGAACTATCTTGATGCGTATTTATCACTGGGAGGGATATATGCTGATATGAATGATTATCAGCAATCCGTTTCCAACTTTGAAAAAGCATTTGCTATTGATTCTGCATTCGCGCGGGATTATTATCTCCCCTACTCTATTTCACTTGCAGGCTGCGGCCGGTTTGAAGATGCTTTAAAAGCAGTAACTACTTTTTTATCTTCTCCAAAATTGAATGACAGAAGCATCAGGGCAGGCGAATTCAGAAAAAAAACGTATGAATTTGCCATCAATTATGCAAACACCCATCCCGAAAAAAATTATGTATTTGCTCCTCAAAACCTTGGAGACAGCATTAATACTTCAGACCTGGAATATTTTCCGTCGTTAACTATTGATGGTAAGAAATTTATTTTTACAAGAAGGATTCAAAACAAGGAAACATTTTACGAAAGCGACCGTGTAAATGGTGTTTGGGGAAAAGCTTTTCCGCTGCAGGGAAAAATAAATTCCAATGAATATAATGTAGGCGCACAAAACATTTCGCAGGATGGCGAATGGCTGGTTTTTACCGGTTGTAATTTTCCACAGGGAAATGGAAGCTGCGATATTTATATTTCATTTCTTACCAAAAACGGGTGGAGCGAACCGCAAAATTTAGGAAGAAATATCAACACGGAATTTTGGGAATCTACGCCGTCGCTTTCTCCTGATAAAAGAGATTTGTATTTCAGCAGCAGCAGGCCAGGCGGCTTTGGCGGAAGGGATATTTGGGTAAGCCACCGAACTGAAACAGGATGGACTGTGCCTGAAAATTTAGGCGCCGAAATTAATACGGCAGGCGATGAAAGCACACCGTTTATCCATGCCGACAATCAAACCTTGTATTTCAATTCATCAGGATTGCCCGGCTACAGCGAAAAGCCGGATCTTTTTGTAACAAGAAAACAGGCCGATGGCAAATGGAGCAAACCGGAAAATTTAGGTTATCCCATCAATACCATTGGCGACGAAGGATCGATGATAGTTGCCGCCGATGGCAAAACCGCCTACTATTCCAGCGATAAGACGGATTCAAAAGGCGGCCTCGACATTTATACTTTTGAGCTGAGAAAAGATTTGCGCCCTTTAAAAACTTTGTGGGCAGAAGGAAAAGTATATGACAATAAAACCAAAGCGGGCCTGCCTTCTACAGTAGTACTAACGGATGTGGATACACGACAAACGATTAGCAAACTACAGACTGATGAAGAGGGAAATTATTTGGTAACAATCCCTGTCGGGAAAAATTATGCATTTAATGTTCACCGGAAAGGTTATTTATTTTATTCGCAGAATTATGACATGAGCAACATTTCTTCGGATTCAGTTTACCATGTAGACATTCCTTTGGAACCCATTGAAGCCAATGCAAAAGTGATTTTGAAAAATGTGTTTTTCGATACTAAAAAAACTGATCTAAAACCGGAATCAATCAGCGAATTGGATAATGTAGTCAGATTGATGAATGAAAATCCAAACATGAAAATCCAAATAAACGGTTATACGGACAATGTTGGAACTGCGGCTGATAATATAAAACTTTCAACAGGCCGTGCGCTCGCTGTGGTGAACTATCTTTTGTACAAGGGAGTTCGAAAAGAACGCCTGTCTTACAAAGGCTTTGGAGAAGCAGATCCTATCGCCACTAATGAAACAGACGAAGGCCGCGCGATGAACAGGAGAACTGAATTGAGAGTGGTAAGTAATTAGGAATTTTTAGTAATTTTAAGAATGAATAAAAAGAACATGAAACTTACTATAGTAATAAGCAAAGGGGAGGAATTTTTTATCGGAACAATAAAAGAAATTCCTGCTGTTTTAACACAGGGAGAAACCGTTGAAGAGGCCAGACAAAATGTATTGGATGCTCTTGAGCTATATTTGGAAGATATGCAAAGTGAAGAAGATAACATTACCAAAATTCTTGAAGAAGATTTAATTATTTCCTGATGTCTGTAAAAAGAAATTTATTTCTCAGCCATCTACAAAAAAATAATTGCTACCTGCACCGAAATGGCGCCAAACATGACATCTATCAAAATAGCATTACTAAGAAAAAGACTTCAGTTCCACGACATCCACATCTTGACAAAAACCTTTGCAGTTTAATTTGCAAACAATTAGAAATTCCTAAATTCTAAAAGGAAAATTAATTATTTTACAGCAGTTAAATTCTATCATGCAAAACGAACTGCTTTATCAAATCGCATTAACGCTTGTTCCCAATATTGGCGATGTAAGAGCAAAAGCATTAATCAATCACTTTGGTGAAGCTTCATCCATTTTCCACGCATCCAAAAAAGCATTTGAATCCATCGAAGGCTTTAGCCCAAAAGCAGTGAATTCTATTTTGCAGTTCAAAGATTTTAGCCGCGCACAAGAAGAAATCGAATTTATAAAAAAATATAAAATCACTCCGCTTTTTCTAACTGACAAAAACTATCCGCAAAGATTATTAAATAGCTATGACAGCCCGGCATTACTGTATTATAAAGGAAACGCTGATTTAAACTGTTCAAAAATTGTCGCTATTGTAGGAACAAGAAATCATAATGATTATGGAAAAGTTAGTACTGAAAAATTAGTTGGCGATCTCGCAAATGAAGATGTATTAATCGTGAGCGGACTCGCATTTGGAATTGATAGTATCGCTCATAAAAGCGCTCTAAAAAATAATATAAAAACTGTAGGTGTGTTGGCGCATGGATTAGACAGAGTATATCCTCCACAAAACACCACGCTGGCCAAACAAATGATTTCGGCAGGAGGCTTGCTTACTGAGTTTAAAAATAATACCAATCCCGACAAACAAAACTTTCCCGGAAGGAACAGGATTGTGGCTGGAATTAGCGACGCCATTGTAGTGATAGAATCGGGCATAAAAGGGGGTTCGCTTATTACCGCTGAATTAGCAAATGGTTATAATAAGGACGTATTTGCTTTTCCGGGAAGGGCCGGCGACACAAAAAGTGAAGGCTGCAATTATCTTATCAGAAATAATAAGGCTACCCTAATCATATCTGCAGAAGAATTAATAGAAAGCATGGGATGGAAGAAAGTGCAAAAGCCTGCTCTCAAAAAACAAAGAGAATTATTTATTGAGCTTTCTCCGGAGGAAAAAATTGTAGTTGATATTTTACAAGCGCAGGAACAGGTACATATTGATGAATTGCATTTTAAAAGCAAACTCAGCAGCAGCGCGGTTGCACAGGCCTTGCTGATGCTTGAAATGCAGGGTGTCGTTTTCTCCTTGCCAGGAAAAATTTATAAGATGAATTGATATGGCGACTTGTAAGTTGTAAGTTATGAGTTATGAGTTATGAGTTATGAGTTATGAGTTATGAATGAGTGGAGTTAATAAATTGGAATTGCGAATCGTCTTCTGTCTCTTGCCTTTCGGCCTTTCGGCCTTTCTCTTACCTCCCATTCAAACTTCAGCAGTAAACGAACAAAAATATGTGATTACTATTCTACTGATTAATACTTACAACTTACTGCTTACAACTTATAATCCAACTTTTCTTACCTTTGCTCATGGCTACAATAAATAACCCATCTTCCCACACAAAAAAGATTTTTGGAGAAGGATTAACCTTCGATGATGTGCTTTTGCTTCCTGCATACAGTGAAGTTTTACCGCGCGACGTAAATACATCAACCCGGCTTACAAAAAATATTACGCTCAATATTCCAATGCTAAGCGCTGCGATGGACACCGTGACAGAGGCCAATTTAGCAATTGCGTTGGCACGGGAAGGCGGTCTTGGCTTTCTTCATAAAAATATGAGCATTGAACAACAGGCGGCGCAGGTTAGAAAAGTAAAGCGAAGCGAGAGCGGCCTCATCCTTGATCCCATCACACTTATGCACGATGCCACCATCGGTGATGCGCTGCATTTAATGAAAGAAAACAGGATTGGAGGCATTCCGATCATTGATACCCGAGGAAAGCTCGTTGGAATTTTAACCAATCGCGATCTCAGGTTTGAAGACAATATGAAGCGCCCGATAAGTGAATTAATGACCTCCGAAAACCTAATCACAGCGCCCGAAGGAACCGATTTAAAGAAAGCCCAATCTATATTAAGAAAACACAAAATCGAAAAGCTACCGGTCGTAAATAAAAAAGGAATTTTAAAAGGGCTCATCACTTACCGTGATATTTTACAGGTGCACAATCACCCGCTCGCTGCTAAAGATCAATTTGGAAGATTGCTTGTGGGCGCAGGAGTAGGAATCACTCATGACATCATGGACAGGGTTTATGCACTGCAGCAGGTAGGCGTAGATGCCATTGCGCTCGACAGTGCTCATGGCCACACCAAAGGCGTGATGGATGCATTAAAGAAAATTAAAAAAGATTTCAAAGACCTTGAAGTGATTGCAGGCAACATCGCTACAGCTTCCGGTGCCAGGGCGTTGGCGGAGGCTGGCGCTGATGCAGTAAAAGTAGGCATAGGCCCGGGTTCCATCTGCACTACAAGAATAGTGGCAGGCGCGGGTGTTCCGCAGATCACTGCCTTGCTCGAAGTTTATGATTCCATTAAAAATAAAAATGTAGGCATCATAGCAGACGGCGGTATCCGCTATACGGGCGATATGGTAAAAGCCATTGCAGCAGGAGCCGATTGTGTAATGATGGGCGGCGTATTTGCAGGAACAGAAGAAAGCCCGGGTGAAACAATTATTTACGAAGGAAGAAAATTCAAACAATACCGCGGAATGGGCTCTTTAGGCGCTATGGCGCAGGGAAGCAGCGATCGCTATTTCCAGGACAATGAATCCCAAACAAAGAAATTTGTTCCTGAAGGAATTGAGGGTCGCATAGCTTATAAAGGCTTTTTGTCGGAAGTAACTCACCAGTTTACGGGCGGCTTAAGGGCAGGCATGGGTTATTGTGGAGCAAAAGATATCCAGGCTTTAAAGGGCGCAACTTTCATTAAAATTACCAATGCAGGTATGCGCGAAAGCCACGCCCATGACGTGGAAATAACCAAGGAAGCGCCGAATTACAGCCGATAATAACCTCATTTAAAAGAAAATATAATTACCTCATTTCCCCTCTGTATCGACGGTGGTGGAAACTGTCGGCAAACCATCTGATACTGCGGTTATTGTAATCTTTCCTTTCTTTATGCCGGATTCTATAACAGCAAGGCAGAGGCCGTTAAAAGCTGTATGAGCTTTAGCTTTAAATGATTCATGATTGGTTTCGCTGCCATTATCTACTCCCACAAGCGAACCATCTCCAGTTACTTTAAAATTTATAAGATTATCCGCATGAGGCACTAAATTGCCATTCGCATCTTCCAGCTTAACCGTTACAAAAGATAAGTCTTTGCCGTCAGCAGAAATTTTGTTTCTGTCTGGCTCAAGCACCATTTTTGCCAACTTGCCTGCAGTATGGATTTCTCTTGTTAACACTACCTTGCCATTTTTATAAGAAACTGCTTTTAATGCGCCAGGCTGGTAGGGCACCCGCCACATTACATGCATTTCATCACCTTGTTTCTCCCTCGCTCCCAACGATTTGCCATTGAGAAATAATTCAACTTTATCGGCATTATTGTAGTAAGCCCATACATCAACCGAATCACCAGGTTGCCATCCACTCCAGTCTGGCAAAATGTGCAAAACCGGCTTATTTGTCCAGACACTTTTGTATAAGTAATAAGCATCTTTGGGAAAGCCTGCCAAATCAATAATACCAAAATAAGAACTGCGTGCCGGCCATCCGTAAGGTGTCGGTTCGCCAAGATAATCAAATCCTGTCCAGACAAACATTCCTGAAACAAAATCATGTTCCATTACAGCTTTCAATGTCGCTTCATGCGTAGAGCCCCAGGGAACGCGGCAATTATCATAAGCCGAACAAGTGAAATTTGCATTCATTTCTGCGCCTTTGTGTGGCCAAATAAAAATGCTGTCTGACGGCATATTATATTCGCCGCGGGTTTCCAAAGCAGAAGTAGTTTCGGTAGCGATAAATTTGCCCCCGGGAAAATTCTTAAAAAAATCATCATAATGTTCATGCCTGTAATTGTGGCCAATCAAATCCATAGCGCCTGAATGAGAAAGAGAATTATTTTTTGCTTCAGGGTCGTTCATCGCTGAAGTGATTGGCCTTGTTGTATCCAGTGAACGAACAATTCCGGCAAGTTCCCGTGCAATCGTGGCTCCGGCGCTGTCCCATTGATCAGGAATTTCATTTCCAATGCTCCAGATAATCACAGAAGGATGATTGCGATCGCGAAGTATAAAATCTGATAAATCCCTTTTGTGCCATTTGTCCCAATACAAATGATAATCGTATTTATTTTTTCCTTTCTTCCAGCAATCAAACGCTTCATCCATAATCATAATGCCCATTTGGTCAGCCAATTGCAACAATTCAGGCGCCGGGGGATTGTGCGAAGTCCGGATCGCGTTACATCCCATATCTTTCAATATTTGCAATTGACGTTGCAACGCCCTTTCATTAATGGCTGCTCCAAGGCAGCCAAGGTCGTGATGGTCGCAAACGCCTTTTATCAATACATGCTTCCCATTTAAAAAAAATCCTTCTTTACTATCAAAATGAAAATAGCGGATTCCAAAAAGCGTATTGTAATTATCCAGCTCTTTTCCATTTGCTTCTACCACAGAAACGGCTTTGTATAAAACCGGATGGCTAGTTGACCACAATCCAGGATTAGTAATTTTCAGTTGCTGCGAAAAGGTTTTTGAAGAACCACCGCTGATAGATTCTTTTGCAGATGAACTTGCTACTTCTTTTCCATTTTTATCCTGTAGAATTGTTTTTAAAGTAACTATGGAGGAATTAGCCATTTCATTTCGAATCGTTGTTTGAACATTTATAATTGCCTTGTTTTTGTCAACGGTTGGAGTAGAAACAAATGTGCCCCAATGATTCACATGAATTTTACCAACCGTAACCAACCATACATTCCGGTATATGCCCGAACCTGAATACCATCGCGAGTTGGGTTGGTTTGAATTATCCACCCTTACAGCAATAACATTCGGCTTATTTCCATAATTCAAATAGGGCGTCATTTCATAGCGAAACGAACTGTAACCATACGGGCGATTGCCAAGAAAATGGCCGTTTATCCAAACATCACTATTCATATATACGCCGTCAAAATCGATGAACACAGATTTATTTTTGTCAGTTTCAGGAAGGGTAAAAGTTTTTCGATACCAGCCAATGCCACCCGGCAACGCGCCTCCACCCACGCCCGCAGGATTGTCTTTGCTGAACTCACCCTCTATACTCCAATCGTGAGGAAGATTCAATTGTCTCCAAGAATTATCGGCAAAATTTATTTCTTTTGCCGCCGGCACCTCTCCCAAATGAAATCGCCAGCCCATGTCAAAATCCGCTTTTCTGTTAGCGTTGATTCCCTTATTGCCGGGCAATGCAATACTGTTTTGTGTGACTGTAACAGCGGCCATAAAAACAAGTAAAAAAATATAGCCTTTTTGGTTCATGATAATTGGAATTTAATTTTTGAAAATATGAAATGAGGATGTTAAGGTACAAAGTGTTTGAAAATTGAATCGCGAAAATGTTCATGTGGGACTATTTTTAATTTTGCTTCAACCGAATTTACAACACTTTGATACGGTGAATTTCACCGCAAAAAAAACCTGAGAGAACCAGAAAAAATAACTTAGGAATAATTTCCTTCACATGAAACCAACGCACTCTGCAAGCCTTGCATAGCTTCATTTATCAGTAAAAGAACAATTAATCCAAATTTTTATTTTGCAGATGAGTTATCTAACTTTTCCTATTTCAGGATCTTTCACCATTCAGCTTTTGTCTGTATTCGCCAATCATATTATCTGATAATTTTTTTCCCTGCTGTGTTTCTTTGACGAGACTTTCAATGTCATCTTGCAAAGTTTCATTTTTCATATCGGGATAAGGCGCTCCTGAACCAAGCCGCTCGGGCCATTGGCGGGCATCGCTAATTTTTTGAAGTGCAGTTTTATATTTATGTTTTTGTAAAAATTCTAAAGCAAGGTTCAGCTTTGTCTGAACATACAACCGGTGCGCTTCATTCGCTCCTTCATAAGGAAGAACATGAATGTGATCAAGTATTTTTTCAGCAGATAGATAATCCCGGTTTAGCAACAGGCACCACGCGTATAGCAGGCCCGCCATGTAATTGTCGTTATCTTTTTTATAGTAGGGCGCTATTGTTTGTAATGCTTCTTTAAATTTTTTTTGTGTTAATAAAAAATCAGTAAGGTATTTTCCATACCTCCAGTCATTTTTATCGATTGCCATAGCCCGCGTTAAATCAGACTGAACAGATTGGGTATCCGAATCGGATCGCAATCTTGAGCGCAACACATAGTATGGCGCAAAATTTTGAGGAGTGCTCTCGTTTTGCAATAATTCGAGGGCTTTATCTTGATGGCCATGAAATGCCTGTATCATTGCAAGAAAATAACGGCATTTCCAATCAGTGGGTTTAGAATTATTCATAGCCCAACGCATTACCACAGCGCTTTCTGCGCGAAAAGGAAAAATCAGGTATGCATCACCGTTAGCAGCCTGGTTTAAATATTGATTTCCGGAGGCATTGTCGCGGTTAAGCCAAGCCAGCCAATAAAATATTTCGTCATTTTTTTCAGGACAACTTTCCAACACTGCTTCGCTTTCTTCCTGTAAGCCAAGATTTGAATACCAGACAGCCAGGTTCAGATAGGTTTGCTGAGGCAATTCATCGCGAATAAGAAAATTGAATTTTTGTTGATTTACTGCATTCCTGTTTTGCCAATACTCTTCAAAGCGGATAAAATGATTCATCGGATCCAGGCGCAGAATTTCATCTTTTATTTTTTCCTGCTCCTCTTTATTATTCATTAGCCGTGCACAAACATATTGCAATTGCATTGCCGAAATATTTTCGGAATTATTCACCAGGCTTTTAGTGGCATACTCAAAAGAAAGCGCATAATTTTTTTGCCTCAATTTTATTTTACTCAATTCAGTATAAGCTGCAGAGCTGTATTCAGGCGTAATTGCAGCAACTTCAAAGCCATCTTCCGCATCGTAGATTTTATTAAGCTTCAAGGATGCTAATCCATAACAGTAGTTAGCTGCCGGGTCGTAGGTATTAACGCTTAATGCTAAGCTCGCAAAATGCCAGGCCGAATCATAATTCATTTTCCGGTATTGCAAAAATGCCATTTCATCCAAGGCAGGAACAAAGCCCGGTTCTTTTAAAAGAGATTTCCGAATATTGGCTTCTGCTGAATCATAATGCCGCGTATCCGATAGGTATTTCCCTTTCAGATAAAAACCATAGGCCGTATTCCAATCAAATTCTTTAAAAGGTGTTAGCGGCCTGTCCAGGATTTTTTCGGTGCTATCATTTTTGTTGATTACCGTTCCTGCAAGCGAAATCCTGGCAATCGATTCACCATTCTCAAGCGCTATATCTTGCTGGAAAGATTCAAGTGGAGCAAGGTTTACGAACTTCTCCAAAATTATTTTTCCTGCATTGTTCCATGCTTTCAAAGTATCATTGATATAGCTGACAGGCGAAATAAAAATAACCTCCTTGCCATCTTGTTTTTTAATATTAAATACGCCGTTTAAATCTGCTTTTGCTACCCCATCCGTATTCTGAAAAGGATACCAATACTCGCTCCATGAATCTGTGTTGTATGGAGCAAAATCAAATTGTTTAAACGGGCTGAATAAGCTTTCGGCAGCGTTTTGATTATACAATCTTCCGCTTTGTATTTCCGTGTATTGGCCACTGTTATCTGTCAATAATTTTTCCCAAATCATTCCCTGGCGCGACAAACCCCATATCCAAATCTTCTTCCCAATCTTCGCTTCGCGCTCGGCGTAATGTATCATTCCAAAATTTTCTTTTTGCCAAAGTACTCCGAAATATTTGCTGTGAGCGCCGGTAACGTGATACGATTTGGGGCCGCCAAAATCATTTTGATTGTAGATAGAAATGTTTTTGTGATTGTTGGGATTTATCGGAAAGTCATACACTTTTCCATCATGATAAATGTATTTGTTTCCGGGAAAAATATATTCAAGGCTGTCTGAAACCTTTTCTCCAAGATTCATCCATGTGTAATAGGGCTGAGGCAATGGCGTGCTGTTTTGCCACAAAAAACGCGTGATGAAGAAGGCCTTATCTTTCGGTAAATTGATTTCCATATTCCACCGCGTATCAGTAAGTAAATCCAGGAGACTGATAACGCAGCTCACGCTTCCATCTTCATTTTTTTTAGTAAGATAATTTACCGGAGTAGCCACGCCGGGCGTATGGCCTATGATACCAAAATTAGCTTCGAGGCCGCCACTCGTCCATGGGCCGCGCATCGCAATATCCCTGAATTTAACAGCATCATTGTCATAAATGAATGGCTTGTTATTTTTCTTGTCAATGGCCGTCCATATTTTGCCGCCAACTTGGGGTAAAATTAATATCCGGATAAAATCATTTTCCAATTCCACTACCTTCCAATCTTTTTGAATAGCCTTATCAGTAAAGCCATCATACCTGAAATAGGGATAGATAAGAGAAAGCGGATTGGGATCAGGATTTGGATTTGAAAAAGGATAGGTGGTGAAAGTTTTATTGTATTCTCGGAAAGCCGCATCTGACTGGGCTTTCATCGCCTCCGGAATAGCAAGCAATAAAAGTATATTGAAAAATATTTTAGGATAAGCGCTTTTCATTCTTACATTTTTAAAGTTCTGCATGATGAATGGTTTATAGTAACATTTTCATTCGCAGAATATTGCAAAAGAGTTTTATAATGCGCGCCAAATGCAGAGCCGCGTTTTAGCCGTGAAGCATTTGGCTGCAATCAAACACAAAGAAATTCTTATGCAACATTCATCAAAAAATAAAATTGATTTATTTGTTCATTTACTGCCAACTATTCCTATATCTAAGAAACCACTTTTAAGTTTTTGGGATCCCATTTGATTATTTTATTCTCAAAATAGCTTTCGTTACACAGAAGCGCCGGCGCAGCAGCCCTGTAGCCAAACAATGCGTCTTCAACTACTTTTCCTTTGGTACGGATAGCATTTATCCAATTATAATGGTGATCGAAATGAGCGCCCTTGTATCCCTCTTCAGCCGCATAAATCATCGTATCAGGCGGAAGCATTTTCTTGCGTGTATAAACATATTCTTTTTGCGCTGCAGAATTATTTTTGGTTTTTAATAAAGGATCAGTTGCATCAACAATATTGCGATTTCTATAAAGTGTTACCTTATCCCATTCTACAGTCATGGAGCCTTCGCTGCCTACCATTCTAAGATAATTTGTTCCTCCCGTTCCATCTACAAAGTTTACCCTGAGCGACAGGTTAAACGCGGGATGGACGTCGGTTTCAGGATAATCAAAAGTGCCCAACATAATGTCAGGAACTTCTCTGCCATCTTTCCAATAACGCAAGCCACCTGTAGCCATAACTTTATTCGGGCCAAGAGAATTGGTTATAAAATGCAAGCTTGAAAATACATGCACAAACAGATCGCCTGACACGCCGGTTCCATAATCCCTGTAATTGCGCCAGCGAAAAAATCGCAATGGATCAAATGGCCTTTTTGTGGTAATAGATAAATACCTGTCCCAATCTACCGTAGCGGGTGATGCATCGTCAGGAATAGGATATTGCCAGGCGCCTTCCGGCGACATGCGTGCATAAAACGCTTCGGCATAATTAAGCGTGCCAATGGCGCCTTCTTTCAGTAGCTGTTTGGCTTTTTCATTTCCTAAAGAACTCATTCCCTGGCTGCCCACCTCAAAAACTACTTTGTTTTTATTTTGTGCATCTATTACTGCCGGCGCTTCTGAAATATTATGGACCATAGGCTTTTCGCAATAAATATGCTTGCCTTTATTCATGGCAGCTACAGAAATATCCTTGTGCCAGAAGTCAGGCGTAGCCACAATTACAGCATCAATATCTTTTCGATCTAAAATTTCTTTATAATCGCGTGTAGTGTAAATATCGTTTCCCCAACGTTTTTTTGCTTCTGCCAGGCGGCCATCATATAAATCACAAACCGCCACCAATTTTACGCCCGGTACTGTGATGCATGTATTGGTATCTGCTGTACCCATTCCTCCAGCACCAATCAGTGCCACCTGAACCTGGTCATTAGGCCCATAACTATGCGGAGCTCTTATCAGTTTTTCAATATTCCTTTGAGAATTTCCGGCTGTTACGATTGAAGGAATCAAAGAAGCGCCAATAACGCCTTTGGTTGCATTAAGAATAAAAGAACGTCTTGAATTTGTAGATTCATTTTTTGCCATAGTAATGTAATTATGCTGTTTAAAAACAAGTTTTAGAATTAAAGAAATAATTTTAAAAAAAATGAAATGGTAATCTAAAAAGAAATAAATATAAGAAGGAAACTTTAAAGAAAGGCAGAGGACTGGTTAATTGCTATCTCGCCAATCTCGTTGAACAATTACCAATTATTCCTGATTCCATTACCATGAAAATAAAAAGAAGTTTTATTACGCATTAAATTAGTAACACATTGCGATTGCCGGCGCGAATACTGCAGATTGAACAAGGAAAGTTTTCATTATTCTAACGGAGTATTCAAAGTAGTATTTGCCATCCTTACCTCTTCGCCAGATACAGCTTCCACATATAGCCTATAATATTGAGGATTGGACGGAATTTTCAGCTCGATATATGGCTGATCGCCTACCTTGTTCATAAACATAGTATTTCCATATCGATCCTGCCTTACGAGATACCATTCAAAGCGAATATCTTTTTTATCATCATTGATAAGTTTCCACAAGTCGCTATTTTTATCCTTATACACTATATGGTATAATAGCTTGTCGTTAGCAGCGGCAAGCTCTGCAGGCTTTAGAATTCTTATTTCCGGTACAGGAGATGAGCTTGTCTGCTTATTCCCCCAAAAATTTAGTACATCCCTGTATCCTTGTTTTTTTCTACCCTCCAGGTCAAGCAGTCCTTTTAGCTTTACATAATCCGTGGTTTCAATATCCTGCCATTGAGGCACAGTACCGGATTGCTGAATGCCTGGAATAAGGGGCCATAATTGTACGTCCACCTTTCCCCATGTCATTCCGTGTTCCAGCGGTTCTTTCAGTAAAGCCGAATCTTTTACATTTACGGATAACATATAAGTATTTATCTGCGGTATATGGCTTTTGTAATTATTAAATTGTTTCCGGCCATTTATATCCCAGTCTAAATCCATAACGATAGGCCTTATAGCATCTACTTTTCGTATTTCGCGGCACAAATCCTCTAACCAGGCAATATATTTTTGTTCGTAGTAAAAGTAGTCTGGCTTATAGGTTTGACTGGCAAGATCATGCAGTACATCATCTCCAAGATTCCATGCTATAATATATTTTTTATCAAGATTATTTCTTATCACACCGAGAATCTTTTCCTTCTGCTGCTTCATTTTTTTATTGTCGTCAATTACCTGGGGCGTAACCAAAAAAGAGAAGCGAACTATTAAATTCATTTTATTTGATATCACCGCTTTTTTGAAATCACGATCGTATATACCGGGCATGATTCTTTCGACTGTGTTCGCTCCAATTTTCTTTATTGCTTGCAGGTCTTCTTCCATTATTTTCAGGCCAAGCGTATGCCTGTTTCTGAACCAGTTATATCCCTTGTCATAAACAATACTTTTGACCGGAAAAGGCAGATTTTGCAATTCAGGGTGAGTGTAAGTCTTTTGCCAAATTATTTCATCCACGTTTATTGGCATATTCGCTCCAGGTAAATTCGCGAGCATAGTATAATCGCCAGGATTAACGAGGATCGATTTTATCTCTTTGAATGCTGTATCAAGCGTTTGCCAGGTTTTATTCCACCATTCTACTCTGTTTGCTGCTGAACCGGCTGTTTCAGTCAACATAACCGGCAAACCCGATTTGAAAAGTTGTAAAGAGTGGTATGGCCGGTAAAGGGAATCGAAAATATTCTGATCGTTTTTACTGGTCTGCCAGTTTGTGTCCAGTATATTTACGCCAAGCCAGTCAACAAAATTGTCGCCGGGAAAGTAATCATTGGCTTTGGCTGCATCCGGTGGATTCCATATCCAGATTACTTTATTAGCGCCAGCTTCGTCAAATTTCAGATGTACATATTGCCATGCTGCTTTAAAATCACCAGGTTTACAACCTGAATAGGAAAAAAGGGAGCGTTTATCAGCAGTATTCTCATTTATAAAACGCAGAAATACAGGTTTATTTAAAACGGCAATTTGCTTGGCAAACGATAAAAACAGTTCATCATATTTGCCTTTAAGAATATCCTGTATGTTTTCATTATCCGTAGTTAAACCCGAAGTACCCCTTTGCCATGGATTCCAAACAATGAGTGGTATAGCGTGACGCCTATAAACCTGCTGCAAATAATTCGTGTCAAGGCGATTATTTTCATCCACGTTCCAGGCAATTTCGGATGAAACGATAGCAATATCCCTGCTTTTATCAGCTATGGCAAAATTTAATTTTTCACTTCCATTATTTGTAGTTTCATGGTGGTATAAACCGCGGTAAAATACCTGTAGCCCTTTCAATGGCTTAGGCAGAAATTGCGGTAACTGTTGGTTCTTCCAATAAGCAAATCCAAAAAAAGCGATAACTAAAACTGAAAGAGCCAACGAATATCTTCTTAAAAAGCCGTGTGTTTTTTTAATAAGCCAGGTATACTGCCTCAATTTCATAACGAAACTACCTACCCTACTCTTCTTGTTAATGTACCCTGAAATCGAGAGGTTAAAAACCATAAAAGCTATCTGCAAACTTGCCAAGCCTGCCATAAAAATAGTATACGGATTAAAATCTTCGAGCAAACCATATATAATAGCTGCCAATGAAATCGCTGCCACAAGTATATTTGGGACATTAAGCAATAAGGGTAAAGGTTCATTATCATTCTTGGGAGTTGGTATATACGGTACCTTTTTTCTAAGTAGCGTATAAATAATACCGACCGTATGCACCCACCAGGCCCCAATTTGAAGAATGCCTCCAACTATATGAAAACCTCTTTCCTTTTCATCTGGTAGCCACTTTTGGGCATAGTGCCTGATAAGCAAGCTCATGGAGAATAATGGCAAAGCTGCCAGGAAGAAAGTAAGCACATCCATTTGTAGAGGGATGTAGCCAGTGAAAAGAGAAATTACCGGTATTAAAAAATTAATAAAAAAAATCAAGCCGCTGAGATAATGAAATGGCAGGGTGAAATAATGAACTTTTTGCCTCCAGGAAAATTTGGAAAACAGCTTTGGATAAGTAATGAAAAAAAGCTCCCAAACCCCGCGGCTCCACTTTAATTGCTGCTTATAATAAGACGACATGGTCGCTGGCACCAACCCCCGGGTTAAGATAGCGGGCACATAAAATGAGCGCCATCCCGCAGCATGCAACTTCATCGCTGTATGCATATCTTCTGCGAGCCCGCTTGCATGGCCTCCTATTGAATCAAGTGCTGATCTGCGAAAAGTGCAGTTGGCACCAATAGCCTGGACAGTACCATACTTATGCATGCTCATCATCATAGGGCCATAAAAAGGATATGTTTGCTGAGCCGCCCCTTTAGCCACTAAACTTTCTTCCTGGTTATAATAAGCTTGTACGATCTGTACGAATCCAACTGAAGGATCATCAAAATAATCAACTACCCCATCCAAAAAACAAGGTGCCGGAATATGGTCGGGATCGAGCACGACACATAACTCTCCGGTGGCAAACTGTAAGGCATTATTGATATTGCCGGCTTTAGCATCTTTCTTGACAATCCTGGTAACGTGCTTAACACCTAACCGACAACATAGTTGTTTCACCCTCCTATCATCCGCTTCATCACAGCACCAGGCAGTATGAGGATAAGTAATATTCTGTATGGCAGCCAACGTTTGTTCCAGCATATCAAAAGGTTCGCCGGCACAATAAGTAGTTAAAATATCAACAGTATAGTCTCTTTGCCGAGCGGGCTTTCTGTCAGATGAAATTGAAAAATAATGGTACCATTCATGCAGGTATTTCAGGGAATAATAAATCATTGTTATTACCAGCAAAATATATAGTGGAAAATAACTAACTGCTTTATTTTGAAACAAGACATGCAACAAAAGTCCCATGGAGATAAGCCCCCCGAAAATCATCAGGCGGAGCGCCTTTTTCTCATTAGGCGACGGGGGTTGTACAGGATTAATTCTAAAGTCCATTAACGTATTACATAAATTGGAATATTGGCTGTGGCAAAATATCCCTTTGAATTATACACGGTTATAAATACACGGTATGGCCCCTCTTTCTGGGGCGCCCTAAAATCAGTAACTGGCAAAGTACTGTCTGCAAATAATCCTACTTCTGCAGGGCTCATTCCATAGAACCAGTTTTCTTTATGAATTTCCCACTTATATTGAAGAGTGTCCGATCTTGTGGACGATTGCATTTCTAATAAAGCATTATGTTTTGAACCGCCGGTTACAATAATATTACTTTTTCCATCAAGATTATCTATTAACATAAAATTGATCTTTGGAGAAAGATGTTGTGTACTGGTATCTTTCCAGCAATCATTCAATGCTTCTTCAATTTCATTCGGATAACCGTTTTTGCTAAAAATGCTAAACCAGCTCTGTGTGTACTCTTGCCGGTGGCCCCAGTAAAAAACCAATGATCCCATAAAGCGAGGATCTTTTACTGGCATATATTTAGTAAAAAATTCGTAAAAAAGCTGCGCCTTTGTAGTGCTGGAATTTTCTATCGGCGCTTGCCATGCTGTCATAGGTGCTTCCCACCCGCCTTCCGGGGCCCATTCGCCTACCAGGTAGGGTCCATCCCAAAGCCATTTAGTGCGTTCAAGGTTATGCTTCATAATCTTTACACTATTATAAATATTCATTGAATAAAAATCAAGAGCAGGCATGCGCCATTTCAACGTCAGGATCTCGCCTATTGTTATATTTAAAACAGAAGTTGATACCGGGTGGTTTGGGTCAACATTATGTATGCGATCAAGGATCCTGTTGTATGTTTTGTAAAATGGCCCCGGAGTTAACGAGTTGGGAAGTGTCATTTCATTCCCAAGGCACCATGCCAACAAACTGGGATTATTTTTATACCGGGTAACCACATCGATATAGGCGTTATACAAATCTTCTATTTTTCTTTTATTATTGTAAAAACCCGATCTTTCGCCAGGTACATCTAATCCTATTATAACGGCCACATTGTATAGTGCGGCTTCTTTGAAAACGCTTTCCAATTTGGAGGTATCCCAGCACATGATAGTGTTGCCACCAGTTTCCGACAATTCTTTAATATGGTCCAGGCCAGTTCCTCCTTTTACAAAAAAAGGTTTGCCGTCTTTATAAAAGCTGTACTTACCATTTTTATTTTCGATGCTTACCTTACGGGGCCCCCTATAGGTACTGGTATTTTTCGGCCCCATGTTGATATAAAAAAAGAACATTAACGCCGCTATAAACGCACCAAAAACCACCAGCAATATGATTATCAGGGTTCGTATTCTTTTTAAAAGTTTTGACCGCTTATTCAAGCTGTTCATATTCTATTAAAGACTTCGTTTTATATGATTAATTGGGAGTTACTGAAATGCAAACGAAAATATGTCTCAATTATGGTGTTACGGTTATTAAAAATCAGGTCGTTATTGTAAAAATCGCATTTTTAGGACAAAAACAACTTGTATTTTGATAATTCTTCCAATTTTAGCCCTCTCGTTCCAAAATAATAATACCTTATATATTTAGCTCCGGCATTGGTTATCTTCCCTCTTTGCAGGATCTATTGTGACGTATTGAATATATCAGTGGTCAGCTGGGAGATTTTTTTGCAAGAAATTAAAAGCGTTTGCCCAGTAAACAAATAAATAACCGTGATTCATGTTTTCATTAAATTTAACTTTTGCCTCTGAACGTATTTTCCCTAAGAGTTTAAACAATATTTCAAGTTTTGAAGGCCCACACATGTTCAATTTATTTCCAGTTTATAATTTCAAACCTGATTTCTTTATATCCATCGGCCTCATACAAAACGCCGATTTTATTTTCTGAAATTTTTACAATATCTGAATAGGCGGTGTTCTTTGGATCAATTAAAAATTTCTTTTTCCAGGTTTTGCCTTCGTCAAAGCTAATCCGCAAGGTAAGGCTATCACGATTTTTTTTACTATCATTATTGCAAAAAGCCAAAACAGATTTTCCGTTTTTAGTTCCAATATTTAATAAGCTTCCTTCGCAGATAGGGTCGGGCAAGTTTGTATCAATAAAAGTGGTATCCCATTTTTCACCACCATCTTTACTTAGGGAAACAATACGAAAATTGCCTACCTGGTTTCTGCTGTTCATCATCAACCCATTGTTGCTTAATTCTGCAGCAGTGCTTTCATTTGAACCTTCAAAAGTCACCGTTTCGCTCAAATGAAAAGTGGCGCCATGATCATCTGTAAAATATCCATGTGCCTGGTAATCTCTTAGTTCAGGTTTCGGGTCACCGGAAGAATGATTCGCAGCTACGTAAATTCTGCCTTTATATTTTCCATGTTCAAACTGCAAGGCATGCCCTGGTGTATTTGCGTAACTGCGCCAGTCTTCTTTAAAATTCCAAAGTTTATTTATTTCCGGCTGATTAATCCTGTTGACCTCCAGGGTAATGTCTGTGGGTTCGCTCCATGTCTTGCCATTGTCAATGCTCGTTTTGAATAACACGTCCCGATGCCCATGGCCTTTCCTCAATTCCGCTTCATGGCCATTACCTGTATTATAGAAAAGGAAAATTCTTCCCTTTGGAAATCGCGGATCAGTAAAATCTGCAACCGGCGCGGGATTGCCTGCCTGCAAACTATCATTGCTCGCTACAATTTGCAATGCGCTCCATGTTTTTCCATTATCACTGCTTCTTTTCAACACGACTTTGATATCTCCAAAATCTCCTGCACCGTTAACCCTTCCTTCGCAAAATGCCAGCAGGTCTCCGTTTGGCGCCGTTATAATTGCAGGAATGCGGAACGATTTGTATCCCTCTGTTCCCGACACATACACAGCGGTCTTTTGCGCAAAAAGAGCTGAATAAAAAAATATTAATGTAAAAAACGTTACGGCAATATTTTTCATACGAAAGATTTAAGTCTTAATTTTTGAAAAGGATTTCTTTAATAATTAAAGTAAGAATAAAAATCCGGTTATTTGTTTGTTTACTATTAAACACGAGCAATTTCTTCCAGCAATTTCCAGCAATACCATTCCTGTCGCGGCAAATGAAAAGGCCCTTTAAATAAATTTCCCTTTGCAGGCTGCGCTACAGTTCCATCGCGATGCAGATAGCCAAACCACTCGCCAAATTCCTTATCATGAAATTTCGTGTAGGCATAACCGTGAACCTGTTGATGCCATTGTTTATATTTTTCATTGCCAGTCATAGTATAAGCCAACAATGTTGCAATGATTGCTTCATTTTGCGGCCACCAGAATTTCATATCCTGCCAGTATTCCTGCACCGGCTTATTATAAACATCCCTGTAATACAAAATTCCTCCGTATTCTTTATCCCATCCCCGCTCCCACATATAGTCGAGCATTTTGCAACCGAGTTCAATAAGATGTTTGTCATTATTTCTATATTTTGCTTCGTGTAAAATAAACCAGGCGCCTTCAATTGCGTGGCCAGGATTTAAAGTTCTTCCATCGATGTGGTCAATAATGCTTCCGTCCGGCGCTACCTGCTCCATTACGCATTTGATATCATCTTTTACAAAATACGTTTCAATTTCAGTTATCCATTTATCTATCCCTGCCTGAACGGCAGACAGGCATTCACTGCAGGTTGGCTCACCAATCGTTTCACGCAATTGCTGTGCAGTATTCATCATTATCATAGGAACGCCTATCCCTTTTGATGGCCGGGTGTTCTCGAATTTCGGCTGAAGCTCTATTTCGCCGGTTGAATAGGCGATACATTTATCAAAAAGTCCACGCGCCATCTTACCTGTTTTTTTATCGCCACTTGCCTTGCCGTAAGCTGCAAACGCTATCACGGCAAAAGTTTCAGAAAAAAAATATCTTCTTTTTCGAATTGGCTTTCCATCGCGTGTAACATGAAAATACATTTGCCCATCTTCTGCAAAACAATGATTTAATAAAAAATCAACGCCTTTTTTTGCACCTTCCAGCCATTCCTTCTTCTGTTCAACCGTATTATACAAAGTAGCTAATAGCCACGTTGCACGCCCTTGTATCCAGACCGCTTTGTCATCATCAAGCAGACTTCCATCCCTATCACGCATTAATAAATAACCACCAAATTCTTCATCAATACTTTTTGGAAACCAAAAGGGAATGGTGTCGTTGAGTAATTGATTTTTATAAAACTCTGCGTGTTGTTTTAAATAACCTGTGTCTAAATTCATTATTAAATTATTGGATTATTAAATTATTATTATTGGCTCATGTCATTTGTTCGATGATTAATTATTACTCATTAATAATTTTTTCAAATCTTTCCCCAAAACCTCATATCCCTCTGCATTCGGATGCAATCCGTCTTTTACAAACAATTTTGAGTTTACTTTATTTCCCATCAAAAAATCTTTTCCAAAATCAACATAATCAATATGATTTTGCAGCGCCATCTGTTTTATTTTTTTATTAATCATTGCAACGCGTTCTTCTGATTTTGCGCGGGGCAAAATTCCCACCATTGTAATGTTTGTGTTTGGCTTTCTTTGCTTAATTGCATTGATTAAAAATTGCAATCCATCTACAATTTCAGAATCATGATTTTTTTCAGATAAATTATTCGTACCTATCATCAACACAATATTTTTTCCATTGAAATCATCAAATTCGCCATGATAAACACGCCACAAAACATTCTCAATCCTGTCCCATCCAAATCCTGCATTCTGAACTTTTAATGGCTTCAAATACTCGTCCCATGCCGATTCGCCGCGGGCAATATGATAAGCAGGTGCTCCTCCAAAATAGTGAATGATTGAGTTTCCTATAATTAAATTCTGCGGATTATTTTGTTGAATATATTTTTTCACCTGCTCATGCCGGGCTATCCAATCATATCCATCACGATATTGTTCGACAGGAATTTCAGTAGAAACTTTACCCACAGGCTCGTTTAATATTTCTCTGATTTTTTCTTCATAAGCGGCTGCATATTTCATCATTCCTATATCATTCGGGTGCAGTCCTTCGGTGGTAGAATTTATGTCGAAACCAATTTCTTTGTCAGTAAGCAAATAAATATTGCGAATTCCTGTTTCGTGTAATTCATTAAAAATTTTTTCGATAACCAGACTGCTGTTGTGATATTCATTCAACCTTGCCGTGTCCATAAAATACGGCGCATAACCAACGGCATGCCCTACAAACAAAAGCGGAACGTCTTTATTTTTTTCGCGCAATTTATTTACCCCATAAACTACCCGGCTTTTAATTTCTTCATCAGAATAGCCGCCGGTAAGATTCGGCATACAATCTAAAATATACAGTTTCGCGTCCACGTTTGCCATCAAATCAAAAATGGGTTTTTCAAATCTTCCATTGCCTGAAAAGCCAAGATTGACAATGGTTCTGTCGATATTTCTTTCCAAAATATTTGTCCAGGCAAGTCCCGGCCGTGATGCCACCGCGCCCTGCATAATAGAAGTGCCATAAGCCACAACCGGTTGCTCTTTTCTTTTTTCAGCAAATGCAAAAGAATCTTTTTCGTTGACCCCGATTGACAACCATTTCACTGAATTATACAAAGGCAAATACAAGTAAAAATCTGAAACTTTAGTTTGATTTTTTGCAAGAAACAAATTTTTAAAAACATAAGAACACGTATCGCCGAAATGATATCTTCCCGGTGCCCAGTTCCAGTTTCCATTTACATCAATCGCAAATAAATCCAAGCCACTAACGCCTGTTGAAGGCATGTGTGACATTGAAAAATTATTGCTTGCTAATGTATACCGCACCGTAATTTCTGTTGCGCAAGTTTTAAAATGAATAAATTCTCCTGCAGTATTTTCAGACAAATCCCAAACGGGCTTTCGCACAATGTCTTTCATTGAAATGGGAAGACGATGAAAAATATTGGATGAATCCAACATACAAACGCCTTCAACAAATTGCGGCGCATACCATTTAATTTGTTGTTGCGAAAAAGAGATTTTTGAAAAAGAAAAGAGAAAAAAAGTTAAAAGAGGCCTTATCATTTGTGAAGCATTTCGTCAAAATTAAAAATCTTTGTTTGCAGTAAAGGAAGAAATATGCGGAATTTAATTTTAGTCAGCAAACTAACGCAGAATCGCATATTTTGTAATCAGCGTACCCTTCTTATTTACCTTTTCAATACTTAGCAATTGAAGGTCAATATCTAGTCTTTCTTCAATTACAAGATTACCACCAGTTCCAAAAATTTTTGGTTCGATGGTGAGCCAGAGCTCATCAATTAATTTCTTCTGAAAAAAAGAAGTAGTCAGATGCGGGCCTCCTGCCATGATCATATTTTTATATCCTTTTTGTTGGCATTCCGTCACTATATCTTCCGGACTTTGATCAGTAAATTCAATCTGGCCGGGCACTTCATATTGTTTATATGTCGACGGATGTCGGGTCATCACCAAAAGCAGCCGCTTCGGTGACGATGAGAATTTTTCCGCAAGATATGTATTGCTACCCATCACTATTAAATCAAAATCATTCCATATCTGCTTATAATATTTTTGATCCTCCTGCGAAGTCCAGTCTCTTACACGAGGGGCATTCCATTTCGTAATTTTCCCATCCAGGGTGGCCACAAAAACACATATTACTTTCATTGAAACAGAGATTAATGCTCAAAGTTGATACAAATATTGAGGCAACATTCATTCCATAATTATTAGTCGTAAACTCATCTATTGAGAAACATCAATACGATTTCTTATCATTTATCATTGGACACAAAAGGGCTTCAGAGGTATTTTTGTAGAACGAAAAATGAATGGGTCGCAACCCAATTTTGCTTAAACAGGACAAATCATTTTAGACATAACAAACAATTATTTAAAAACAAAAACAAACAAAAAAACAATCATGAAAAGATTATTTTCTCTATTAATCGTAGCTTTTTTTAGTACGGCGATTTTTGCGCAGACGAAATGGAATGCAGACCTTAATCATTCCAAAGTTACTTTTAGCGTAACCCACCTGGGTATCTCTGATGTGGATGGCTTGTTCAACAAATTCGAAGCATCTGCGATCGCCAATAAAGCAGATTTCAGCGATGCGGTTTTTGAACTTTCGGTGAACGTCGCCTCCATCAATACACAGATTGAAATGCGCGATAATCATTTAAGAAGCGCAGATTTTTTTGAAGTGGAAAAATATCCTTCCATGACTTTTAAAAGTACTTCTGTTACTAAGGTAACAAAAGACAGATATAAGTTGAATGGCAACCTGACACTTCGCGGTATTACCAAACCGGTAACGATGGACTTATGGTACAGAGGCACAATTGAAAACCCTCAGTCAAAGAAATTAACCGCAGGTTTTCAACTAACAGGCACCCTTAAACGTTCTGATTTTGAATTAGGGCCTAAGTTTCCTGCGCCTATGCTGAGCGATGAAGTAAAAATAAAAGCTGACGGAGAATTTATATCCGAAGGCTAACAATTAAAAAAAAAAGGAACATTAAAATGAACAGTCTTGCAACATTCAATAAGTTTACCAGCGGTTTAAAAGAACAGGAATATTTAATGCCTGTGCTTTTCATAGGCCATGGTTCGCCAATGAATGGAATAGAAGATAATGAATTCAGCCAACGCTGGACACAGATGGCCAAAGAAATCCCCACGCCCACAGCGGTGTTAGTGGTTTCTGCGCACTGGTTCAGTAATGGCACACGTATTACGGCAATGGATTTTCCTG
The DNA here is from genome assembly GCF_003721595.1 of Hanamia caeni. Lineage (GTDB taxonomy): Bacteria > Bacteroidota > Bacteroidia > Chitinophagales > Chitinophagaceae > Ginsengibacter > Ginsengibacter caeni. The sequence goes on along the minus strand of NZ_RJJR01000004.1, from coordinate 267,523 downwards.
AAACAATTCATGACTTTGGTGGTTTTCCGCAGGCATTGTTTGATGTGCAATATCCTGCGCCAGGCAATCCGGCGCTGGCTATGGAAACCGCGTCACTGATACAATCAGCGCATGTGGAATTAGACCACGATTGGGGATTGGATCATGGTGCGTGGACTGTGGTGAGGCGTATGTATTCGGATGCAAAAATCCCAGTATTGCAATTGAGCATCGATTATACCAAAGGTCCGGAATATCATTACAGCCTTGCAAAAGAATTGTACAATTTGCGTAAAAAGGGTGTATTGATTATCGGTAGCGGCAATATGGTACATAACTTGAGGATGGTGTCGTGGCAGAATATGAACAATCCGGGATTTGGATATGACTGGGCTTTGCAGATGAATGACACTTTTAAGCAATTGATTACCGATGGCGACCATAAACCATTAATCAATTATGAAAGCCTGGGTGCTGAAGCGAAGCTTGCGATTCCAACACCGGAACATTATCTGCCATTGCTCTATTCATTAGGATTGAAAGGAAATAAAGACCATGTTTCTTTCTTCAATGATAAGGCGGTCGCCGGTTCTCTTACGATGACCTCGGTTTTAATTAAAAATTAAGAATTTATAATTGATATAATGTACAATCTTAAAATAATCTCATCAACTGTCCGCCCCGGGCGTAAAGGCCCGATGGTGGCGGCATGGATTACAGAACTGGCAAAACAAAACGGAAACTTTAATGTAGAGTTATTGGATCTGGGCGAAATAAAATTACCAATGATGGATGAACCCAATCACCCGGTGATGAGAAAATACCAGCATGAACATACCAAGTGGTGGAGCGCCAAAATTGATGAAGCGGATGCTTTCATTTTTGTAACTGCCGAATACGATTATAATTATCCCGCGCCTTTAAGAAATGCGCTGGAATATTTATCGCAGGAGTGGGGCTACAAGCCCGCGGCAATCGTAAGCTACGGCGGCGTTTCAGCAGGCACAAGGGCTGCCAATGCGTTGAAGGCAGACCTTTCTACTTTAAGAATGGTTCCGCTCACCGAAGCAGTAAACTTTCCTTTTTTTCAACAAAATATTAATGATGAAAATAAATTTGTAACCAATGAAATTTCTTACAAAGCAGCGCAAAATATGCTGAAACAATTGGTACGATGGACAAAAGGATTGAAGGCAATAAAAGAAGACAAGGGATAAGATGGAAGAATAAAAATCTTCATTATTTACCCGTTTACTATCATCTATTATGGGAAGAAAACGCAGAAACACAGGAAAAAGAATCAGCATCCGGTGTTTGTCACCGTTCATTTTCAATTTTTCATCTTAAGAAAAATGGAAGACATCGTTTCTGCATCCAGTGCTTCCATATCAATCAACTTTAATGACCTGACCATTTTTAGCGTGGTGGTTTTATATTTCAGAAAATGCGCGGTTTTTAAATGCGATTCGTACGCCTCCCTGTTTTTATAAATTTCCAAAATCCTGATCTCTGTTGGATGTTCTTGTTGATTCATAGGATAAATGGCGATAACACCGGGCTCTAATTTTACAGATGCCCGTGCTTCCTCTTTGAGAATGGCATTGTATTGATCGAGATAGTTTGAATCAATTTCTATTTCTGAAATACGAATCAGCATGGTATCTTTTTGAGCAAAAACATTACCAAAAGAAAAAAGAATCAGTGCGGTAATTAAAAAAATTTTCATTTGATTTTATTATCCATTTTTTGAAAAATATGTTTTAAATCTACTCAATTCTTTTTATAATTTTAGCGGGGATACCGCCGACAATCGTATTATCCGGAACATCTTTGTTTACAACAGCGCCTGCAGCCACCACTGCGTTTTCCCCAACAGTAACACCGGGAAGTATTGTTGCATTTGCCCCAATCCATGCATTACGTTTGATATGAACAGGCGCCGGTATAAGTGCTTGCCTGCTTTGCGGCGATATGTCATGTCCTTCTGAAAGCAGGCTTACTTTTGGAGCGATCAGCACATTATCTTCTATGATAATTCCGCCCAAATCCAGGAATACACAATCAAAATTGATAAACACATTTTTACCAATCTTCGTGTGCTTTCCATAGTTGATATATAATGGTGTAAACACCGCAGTACTTTCATCGATCTGCGAACCGGTGATCTGGCTCAACAAATTCCGAATTTCTGCCGGATCGTGGGAATCATTCATCTGAACAAGCAATTTCTTCGTTGCATAAGAAGCATCACGCATCCTATAAGCTTCAGAATCACCGGGGGGAATGGTTTCGCCCTTTCTCAATCGCTCAAAAATATCTTTGTTGTGCTGATCCTGGTTGATTTCTTTTCCTGGTTGTTCCATATTCTTTGAGTTTGAAAACTATCTGCAAAGGTAGTTCCAGAATTGCGCTTTGTGGTTGCTAATGATTTTTTAGAAAGAAAATAAAAGTTGGCATTATTTGTTCGTTTGCTGTCAATTATTATTCGGATTAAAAATTGTGGTAGGAAATGTTGTCAAATCCGACACGTAAAGATGCAAATGCAACCAGGATGGTGAAAATTAAAGGCTATTTTCTGCACCTGGCTTCAGCCTCGCCAATTATGTAAGGTGGTAAAAAAAGTAACATCTAAACTGGTGTGGAAAAACAATAATTAATTATCAGTCATCAATATAAATCATCATGCAAACAGAACAAATCAAGGCCTTCAATAACAGCCTGAATCCTTTTGTTGATAAGCTGCTTCCCGAACTGGAAGAAATTTACAAGGATATTCATAAGAATCCTGAATTGTCTATGCAGGAATTTCGTACGTCTAAAATTGCGGCGGATTATTTGACGAAATATCAGTATGAAGTTTCAACGGGCATTGGTGTTACGGGTGTGGTGGGTATGATGAAAAACGGTGATGGCCCTGTGGTAATGCTACGTGCTGATATGGATGCGCTTCCTGTAACGGAAGACACGGGCCTCCCTTATGCCAGCAATGTAAAAGCGAGAGATGAAGAAGGCGTGGAAGTGGGCGTGTCACATGTATGTGGCCACGATTTGCATGTAACCTGGATGATGGGTGTGGCAAGATTATTTTCGGAACATAAAGACCAATGAACGGCACGCTGATGGTGGTCTTTCAACCCGGCGAAGAAGTAGGGCGCGGCGCACAGGGAATGATTGATGATGGCATGATGACGCGTTTCCCTAGACCGGATATTATTCTCGGCCAGCACGTGATGGTAGGAGACCGGAACTGTTGGCTACCGCGGCGGCGCTATACTTTCCGCAGGCAACAGCATTAAGGTAAAACTTTTTGGCAAGGGAGCACATGGATCGTTTCCGCAAACATCTATTGATCCGGTAATCATGGCGGCTGCTACGGCCTTACGTTTACAAACAATAGTTTCGCGCGAAATAGCGCCATCAGAAACGGCTGTATTGACTATTGGCTCATTACAAGCCGGTACAAAGGAGAATATTATTCCGGAAGATGCGACGCTGAAATTAAATGTCCGCACCTTTAACGATGGCGTAAAAGATCATATTCTTTCTGCAGTAAAACGAATCTGTTGCGCGGAATGTGCCGCTTCCAATGCTCCCAAAGATCCGGAATTTACAGACCTGGATTCGTACCCATTGACAGAAAATGATGCTGCTGCCACCGAAAAGGTAGCTGCGGCCTTTCATGAAATTTTTGGCGATAACGCCCACGAAACCGGGCCGGCAACTGCCAGTGAGGATTTCAGCATTTTCGGAAGAAGCTGGAAGGTGCCTTATGTTTTCTGGTTTGTAGGCGGCACTGATCCAAAAACTTATTTAGATGCCATAAAAAACAATCAGCTCAATTCGATTCCGAGTAATCATTCTCCTAAATTTGCCCCGGTTATCAATCCAACTTTAAAAACCGGCTTACAGGCAATGATGACGGCTGCAGCAGCCTGGCTGAATTAAAAGTTTCTTGCAATATGAATTATCTGCATTCGCTTTATACATTTATTGACCTGGCCGGTACTTTCGCATTTGCCGTAAGTGGCGCTGTGGCTGCAAAAAACAAAGGCCTCGATATATTTGGCATTTTGGTGGTGGCATTTACGGTGGCCTGTGGCGGCGGTATCATCAGGGATTTGTGCATCGGTGCAGTGCCGCCTGCCGGCATATCAGACTGGCGCTACCTCGCGACGGCTATGATTGCCGCCATCATTACAATGAGTTTGAACTGGCTGTCAAGTTGGTTAAATAAACCCGTGCTTTTGTTTGATGCCCTGGGCTTATCGCTTTTTGCCGTGTCGGGCGCGCAGAAAGCGCTGGAATATGGACATAACTATGAAGTGGCCGTGTTGCTGGGGATGATTACTGCTGTGGGCGGCGGTCTGATGCGCGATGTTTTGCTGAATCGCATTCCGGTAATCCTGGAAAAAGAAATTTATGCATCGGCGGCTTTGGCAGGTGCAGGTGTAGTAGTGTTGGGAAAATATTTGAACTGGTATAGTGATTGGACATTCCTTGCCGGTTTTTTGCTCTGTTGTACTCTGCGAATTTTGGCCCTTTATTTCCACTGGGAGCTACCTGCATTTCATAAAAAAACAAATAAAGAAAACTAAACTTTTGCAGGGCTAAAGTAGCTTAATGTTCCGGAATTATTGAAACAGAAAACTACCCGCCGGAAATCCTGCTTCATTCTCCAGGTTGGCCCTGGTAAAAGGTTTGAACGCATACAACACTTTAATAATTTTTTCTTCTTTATTCAAAAATAAAATCACCTGGGTATTTTTAATCTCCGCCCCCGGTGATAATATTTTGCCCTTTTCATTCATTACCTCAAAGCCAATTAATGGTTCATTATTTCGGGTTTTTAATTTTTTTGCATTGAAAAAGTTATTGCAATGTCTTTCCCATTTTGCAAAACACTTTTCACTTCGGGGCCGTTGGCAATAATATTTTTATGATAACTATTTTTTAATGCAAGAAGTGCCAAACGCTCTCCTACAGGCTGTTTGTGTGTAGGATGCACATTTAATGAATCGCCATAATCGCTTGAAATGGCCATGAAAGTATTTGGAATTTTCAAGGAAACTTTCCTCTGCATGTCCCTGAAATAAGGCCACGAAGGACGGTCAATAGAAGACAATTGCACAAAATAAAATGGCAGATTTTCATTCCATAAATTTCTCCATGAAGAAATTAATTTTTCAAAATTATAAGCATACAAATCAATATTGTGTGCATCATTAATTAATAAGAAATATTTTAGTAAAGCAAGGAATATGAGCGATTGCGATTTGCTTGTTATTTATTGAATTCCCGCAGCCGGTTTATTGAATTGATTTAATTTTACCGATTCTATTATTATTATTATTGCACTTTCTATTTTTATAGATGAAACACATAAATATGTCTAATCGCAAAGCCGCTTCCATAGCCGCTTTTGGATTAGTTCCGTTATCCGGATTTGCTACCGATTTATATCTTCCTTCTTTTCCCGAAATGGTTCGTGTTTTCCATGCCACACCTGCCCAGATCCAGTTAACCTTATCTGTTTTCCTCATCAGCTATGGGGTAGGCCAATTTTTTGCAGGCAGCCTGATGGATAGTTTCGGTCGCTACAAGCCCGTTATCATTGCGCTGATATTATTCATTGTTTCGAATATCCTGATCATACTTACGAGAAATTTATTTCTGTTAGATGCCTGTCGCATTCTTCAGGGCCTTTGTGTTTCTTTTATTGCTGTAGGAAAAAGAACTTTTTTTGTAGATGTTTATTCAGGCAAGCAACAGCAAAGCTATACAGCGTTATTGACTATTGTGTGGGGCGCAGCACCCATCGTTGCCCCGTTCCTGGGTGGTTTTCTTCAAGTGCATTTCGGATGGACTTCCAGTTTTTATTTCCTGGCTGTTTATGCCGTCATCCTGCTTATTGCAGAATTAAAATACAGCGGGGAATCGCTCAGATATCGTACCCACTTTCATTTCAAGCCCGTTACCAATATTTATTTAAAACTGATGAAAACAAGGGATTTCAGTGTGGGCGTAGTGATTCTTGGATTGAGCTTTTGCCTCGTCATATCCTTTAACATAGCCATTCCATTTATTATTGATAAAGTGTTTCATCTTTCCCCCGTTGTCACGGGTTATTGTGCACTTTTTTCAGGGATTGCACTTTTTTCGGGAGGGATTATCGGAAGGTATATCGGCATTGCTCATTTATTAAAAAAAGCGATCATCTTCTCTTTCATTCAAGCCGCAATCATCCTTTTAATGTTCACCTTTTTGGATTTTCTGAACACCATATTTCTGTTGATGATTTTTGTGGTCTTTATTCATTTGATAGAAGGGATCATTTATAATCTTTTCTTTACTCATTGCCTGATAAGATTTCCCAAAAACGCTGCTACTGCCGGCGGCATCACCAGCGGCGGATCGTATATTGTACTTTCTGTTGCCCTATCCGGTTTGTTAACTTTATTTCCCATCCCCGGACAGCAAACGCTGGCTTATAGTTATTTGATCCTTTGCGTTTCTGTTATTGCCTTGTTATTGATTTTTAGAAAATCAATTGTAAAAGGAAATGAACTTGAATTGAATGAAAAAATTAAATGAATACTTTTATATGCCAGATAAATGGATCAGCTATTCAAGTCAAACTTTTGCTGCAATTCAATTTCCTGAGTTTTAGCATAAGCCTGGTAAGCTTTCCCGAAATGATTCTTTGATTCTAAACAAAAGATTTTACAGTAAATAAGGAAATAAAGCAATTTCTTTTTTACCAGAAAATAATTACTCTATATAATTATTCACCTTTGGCTTCAGAAAACTTATCTGTATTATCAGCGCAATTACAACAATCCCTGCCAGCATCGCAAAGCTTCTTCCGAGGTTGCCTGCATCTGAAGATCTTCCCAAAAGATCGGTGATGAATGCTCCGGCAAAAACACCTACCATGTTCATAATTCCGTACGCTGTGGCTCTTAATTTTTGCGGAACAAACTGGCAAAGGATGGGCATATTGTTCGCATCAAACATGCCAAAGCCAATACCGAAGCAAAGCCCTGCTCCGACAACATTAAAAAGAGAATGGCCAAAACCTAAAAGCAATAAAGAGGGAATCGTTAAACCCAGTCCGATGGCGCTGGTATAAATCCGTCCGCGGATATTTTTCTGGACCCAGCGGTCTGATAAAATTCCTCCAAATATTACCCCGATAAAAGATGAAGCCGCAATTGTTATTGTTGACAATGGGCCCGCTTGTGACATGGGAATATGAAGATTTTCTGCAAATAAAGTAGGCAACCAGTTTTTAGTAGCCCAACCCGGCAAGCTGGGCACAGCAAAATAAAACAGTATAATCCAGAATGAAATATTGCTGAGCAATATTGCCAATCCTTTAAAAACAGGAACTTTTTCTTTTATCAGTGTTCTACCAGCCGACTGTTCTGAAGGATCTTCTTTTTTTTCTCTTAAAAAAAGAATCAGAATAACTGAATAGGCAATACCGATAAGTCCAAAGGTATGGAATGTATAATGCCAGGTATAGGCTGCAGCAATAGTGGCCCCAAAGCCGCCAAGGGCCTGGCCTACATACAATCCTGTCATGTGAATTCCAATCGCAAGCGATCTTGTTTTATCAGAGTGAAAATCAGCGATTAGGGATAAACCGGCAGGAATGTAAAGCGCTTCACTGATTCCCATAACAGCGCGAAGCCAATATACCTGTTGGAAAGTGTTTGCCAGGCCCATTCCATAAGTTACCGCAGACCAAACAAACAGGCTTCCAACGATGAGCCACTTACGGTTGAATTTATCAGCAATAATTCCTGAAACGGGGCTCATAAAACCATACACCCAAAGAAAGATGCCCATGAGATATCCGAAGTTGGTTGCTGATTGCAATTCATGAATATCAATTTGCATGGAAGGGCGCATCGTTGAAAGCATTTGCCTGTCCATATAATTGAGCAAGGCCACTACCCAAAGAAGCGCAACTAAAATCCATTTATAATTTTTATCTTTTTGCATTATTTCTTTTGGATTACTGTTCCCATCATCACATCCGGCGTTCTTATTCCCGGTTTTATTTCTCCATTTGAAATTATAATTTTATTTCCCCATACAACATCTGTTGTTGTAACGTGAGTAAGAAAAGGAAGCTCTCCTATTTTCGTCCATGCATCACCGTTAGTATTATACAACAACAGGCTTTTATCAAAACCATTATGATGGATGCTCAAATTATTTTTTTCTGTTGTGAGCTTTGCTTTTTCCTCAGGTGATTTTGCAGAAGCAATTTTTGAAATGAGGATTTCAATCTGATGGAAAGTTTTTCCGTTATCACCACCGGTAATTAAAATTTCATTTTCTCCCAAAGCCACGCCTGAAGCCGCAGATAAGTTAGTTGTAGTTTTTCCGTCAGAAATATCAGCGCATTTTCTCCACTCCCGTGTTTTAGGATCAAAAGCGAAAGTGGTATTATTCAAATCACTGATACCGGAAGAAGTTTTAGATCGTCCCCCAATGATAAAAATTTCTTTTCCATCTTTTCCTGATTGCGCAATTGCAGCGGCATTTGCCAGTGCAATTGGCAGTGAAGGAAGTGTTTTCCATTGTGTATTTTCGTCGTTTAAATCAATACTAAAAAAACTATTGGAAGAACTTTTAGTATTATCTCCACCTGCGGCAAAAACAATATTATCAATATTTGTAACTGCCACATTCGTTAAGGCGATAGGCAGGTCAGGCAACGGCTTTATATCAACTTCATTTTTATGTTCGTTCCATTTTACTAAAAAACATTTGTTAGAAATTCCGTTTTTATTTTCTCCTCCTGCATAAACAATTCCTGATGGTGTAGATGCGGTTCCGCAGTATGCTATTGGCTCAGGCAAAACATTTTTTACTTTTTTATTCCAAATAAAATCATCACCATTTTTTTCAAGCACAAAAATTTTATCAGAGTATGCTTTCTTTCCGCCCTCCCAGGGTAATGCACTTGGAAAATTAGATCCGCCGGCAACAATGAGAACATTGTTATTTACGCCATTTATAGCGCCGGCAAATCCTAAAGATTTTTCATTGGAATGAGATGATGGAATAACTGCAATTTTATTCCAGGATATAGTTAAAGCGGGATTTTGAGCCATTGAACCAGAAGTAAGCAACAGGGAAATAAAAATAAAAAAAAGAATAAATCGGGCCATAGTTTAGCTTTTAACCGGTGAAGGTTTGGATGAGCAAAAGCTACTGAAATCTAATTTTTCCACCTCTTTTTTAAACAATTCAAATTCATTGCTGCTCATATTTTTTACCGGCAAACGGAATTCGCCGCAATCCAAATTGACCAATTTCATGTAGGCCTTACCGGTAGCAATGCCGCCATATTTTCCCAGCAAATAAATCATGTCGATAGATTGTTGTTGCAATGCCTGCGCTTTTTTCAAATCATGTTCATTGAATGCGTCAATCAACTCATAATAAAGCGGAGCTGCATAATTGAAAGTGCTACCCACAGCGCCCTTTGCGCCAACTGCTAACGCCGAAAGCATATTTTCATCGCGGCCCCAAAGCATGTCGTACTTTCCATTTTGAAAATTGAGGCATGAAAGAAAATCCATAAAATCTTCATGAGTATATTTTATCCCTGCAAAGTTGAAAATGGTTTTATCTACGATTTTCAACAAATCAATCATAGGAAAACCAACTCCGTTTAACACAGGAATGTGGTAATAATAAAATGGCATATCAGGAACTGCATCAGCGATTTCTTTACAACAACCAGCAAGCATTTCAACACTCGCTGGCTTAAAATAAAACGGAGCTGTAAATGAAACACCATACAATCCGCATTGCTGTGCATATCTTGCGATGTCTTTTGCATCTTCAATGCTCGTTCCTCCAACCAAAGCCATTACCTTAAAATTCTTATCATCTTTTGCAGCATCGGCCCATGCTTTTATCACTGATTTTTTTTCTTCCGCGGTCATTGAAACCCCTTCCCCTGTTGATCCGCAGATAAAAGCGCCCGTATTTCTATTATCCCTCAGAAACCGGTAATAATCCGGAATTAAATCAAGATTTAATTTCCCGTCTTTGTCCATTGGTGTAAAAGGAGCTGCTATCAGTCCCTCTAAATGCGCTATTTTCATTGTAATTGATATTTTATTTTTTCTTTTATTTTTTTTAAAATTCCCCTTCGGGTTGCGATACAAAATGAGAAATAAAAAATGTGATTATTTCTTTGTTCACTACAACATTTTTAACCATTAAACAATTCAACAATGAAACAACCAAATAATTTCCTGAACAGTTTAATAATTCAATAATTAAATCATTCAATAATCCGCATCCCAATTCACTCCACTTCCTTTCTTCACCGGAACTGCTGTAAACATCCATTTTACAGGGTTTTGCCAGTCTTTTCCCTTAAAAGTTTTTACCGGAAGCTTTACCAAAATCGTATTCCATCCTTCCTTAAAATTCACTTTCGTTGGCTTGCGATAAGAGTAACCTTCATCTGTCAATGGCACTTCTGAATTACCTTGTTTGCCGGCATTCTTCCATTCAGGCGGAGGAATTATATTTCCATTCAGCCAAATCTCGCTTTGCCTGTTATCCCATGTTCCTCTATCAGGATAGTCAGTTGCGGTTGAACGTGACAAATCATTGAAGCCAATCCACATGTTTCCAACTTCCTCTGTATCCCGATAAATTTTCGTGTAAGCATACCAGGTAGTATTTTCTTTTGGATTTTTAATCCATGAAGTGTGCACCGGATACCACCAATGACGCAAATAAATTGTAGCGCCGCTTACTTGTAAATCAGAAATAGAATCGTTTAGAGAAATATTTTTTTCTTCAGGCCAAAAAGATTTTTTCAAATCGCCGTCATTTTCAAAAGGGCCAAATAATTCCCAATGCAGATCACTTTGGCGAACGTAAGGAAATGGAAGGTTCTCAAAATACAGATGTTTGTGATTGATGAGCCTGTTTTCAAATTCTTTGAAAGTTTTTACTCTTTGGGAATCTGTCCCGATATTCACTACCACACCGCTGAAACCACCGCCACGCCACGATCTTTCTGCAAAAGCAAGCATCGAAGGATAAACAGGATTCATTCGAAGCAGATCGTTTTCATTGCCTGCGCGACGATCATTCCACAAACAAATTTCACCACCCAACTTTTTTTTATCTCCATGAGTAGTATCACAAAGTTGTCTTTCAAAAATGCTCACCACACTTTCCTCGGGATCCATGTGGTTCAGGTATAAACTTCGTGAATCAATGTAGCGTGAACGCGGATTGTCCATCCCTCCGCTTTCCCACATTTGCCGGATCGTTGAATCATCATAATTTCCGCCTGGGTACCAGCCAATTGTTTGTTTTCCATGATGATGAATTAAATCCGTGATTTCAGGTATAAAATTTTCATTCGTAAATTTTACTTCATCAGCGCCGATATGAAAATAGGGAACATTATAAGTGTCGCAAAAATCGCTCACTATTTCTTTGATGATTGCAAAACCTTTTTCACTTTGCATGTTGAAACCAAATGCTCTTGTAAATGCAGCGCTGTGGCCCGGCATATCTATTTCAGGAACAAAAGTGATAAAGCGGTCGCGGCAATATTGAATCAATTCTTTAATTTCTTTTTCAGAATAAAATTTCCCTTTATCGCGAATCATATTTTTTGCCTCAATAAGCTGTGGATATTTTTTAATCGCAATTCTCCACGCAATATCTTCTGTTGGATGAAAATGGAAAACATTCAATTTGTAGCGAGACATCATATCGATCTGTTGTTTCAACAAATGCATAGATTGATAATTTCTTCCCACATCCACCATATATCCGCGCCACTGAAACGAAGGCCAGTCTTTAATTTCACAGCCGGCTATTGTTTTATTCTTTGAAATCAGTTGACGCAATGTTTGCAAACCATTAAAAATTCCGTGGGTGGTATTTGCTGTTAATACAATTTTTTCCTGCAATACATGTAGCTCGTAAGCCTCCATAACAGAGGATGGCGCCATAACATTTCCCAGCTTCAATTCAATAAAGGGACCGTCTTTTTCCGGAACGCTAAAATCTATTCTTACATTAATTTTGTACCCGGAAAGCATTTGCTGCAGATATTGCGCCGGCTTTAATAAAGCATCCTCCGTAATCAAAATGGCTTTACATTGATGTAAACTAAAATCATTTTTCTCCCATTCTACTGATTGGGGTAAAGGAATAAGCGCGGGTTGAGATTGAACCTTAAAAGCTAAAAAAGAAAAGGCAAAAATTAGAAAAAAAATTTTTGGAATAATTATATTTCTCCTGTCAGGCATCATGAAGAATCTTAAATGAAAATATTGGTTTCCCCTTTGATAAAAGTACAATTATGTTGTGCCAATCTTTAAACAAAAATGGCATTGAAGATGATTATTCCTCAATGCCAAAAGCTTTCTCAGGTACCCGGATAACCTGGATTTTGATCGTTTACAAGCGTTTCATCAGAAGTTAAAGTTGACCTGTCAATCGGCCAGAGTAATTTATAAGCATTGTCTTTACTTAAAACGCCCACCAAAGGCACATCGGTTTTAAATGCCAGCGGATCTCCATTAGCATCCTGCATGCGGCGTAAATCGTACCAGCGCTTTCCTTCACCTACAAATTCTTTCTGCCTTTCTTCGAATATAGCCAGTTCATTTTCTTCGAAACTGCCATTAACATACACCGGATAGGGATTGCTTCCATAAGCGCGGGCACGGATTAAATTGATTTCAGCGGATGGATCTTCGCCTTGTTTGTTTTTAATTTCTGCAAGAAGCAAATAGGCTTCTGCTAAGCGGTAAACCGGAATATCATCTGCGAAAATGCGACTTCCGTTGTCAATAGTCCCTAAGAATTTAGATAGCAACACAAATTTATTATCGGCAATGGGTGGCTTATAAATATCAAAAAATGTTGACTTTGCTCTTGAATCCAGGGCTGTATCAAATTGCTGATAAAGCGCATATTGATATTCGTACCTGATGATGCCACTTCCCAAAAGGTTCATGGGATCGCCGGTTTTGGAAACATCGGATTGATAACGATTAGGAACCAGCGAACCACCGCTTGAATTTACAAAGCTTGCCATCGGGTCAGAGGCCTGGTATACAAACTGGCTGAAATTGTTAGACGCTTCTCCTACAGCATACCTGAGCGCAAAGATGATTTCGCTGTTACCTTTGTTCTTGTATTTGAAAACATCCCCGAAATTAGATTGCAGGGTGTAATGAGAAATTAAATCCTCCAAAGCAGTTCTTGCTACCGTAAGATCTGCTGCTGTGTTTTGAGGAGCCTGACCATCAGTTCTTACTTTTGCTGTCCACAAATAAACTTCCGACTTCAGCATGTTGGTGGCTCCAAGCGACCACTGGGATTTGTTGCCCTTGGATGTGTAATCACCGTTGAAATTTTTTACTGAATTATCTATATCGCTTTTAATAAAATCAAGGGTTTCCTTTTCTGTGGCCGCCCGGGGCAGGTAGGCCTGGTCTGCAGAAGTTGGTGTGTTCGTTAGCACTTTAGGTTCTTTGGCAAGAGGCACCCTTCCAAATGTGCGGTATAAATTGAAATAATAAAAGGCACGCAATCCATAAGCCTGCCCTAAATAGTACGATTTATCCTGGCCTGTTAAATAAGTAGCTTTCTCTACTTGTGAAATAAAATTATTGACCTGGAAAATTGGATTATATAATCCGCCCCAGTTGGATATTCCAGGACTTGATTCGCGTAAATCCTGCGTAATGATGGATTGCGAATTCAAAGAGGAGGTGCCTGTAGCTCCGGTTCCTGTCATCAAATCGCCACCGCGCATTTCGCCCATCGTATAAAAAGTGAACTGGTAATCTCTAAGCTGGCTGTGCAACCCAATCATAGCGCCATCCACCTGCGATTTATTTTTCCAGAAGTTGCCGCTTCCAAAATAGTCGAGTGGCGCCAGGTCTAATTTTTTACAGGATGCCGCAGAAATAACAAGCAGGCCTGCAAAAAGATAGGAAAATATTTTTTTCATGTTGTTATGTTTTTTGCTTTTTTGCAATTGATTTTTTTATTTAAAAAACAAATTTTACTGCGGCTATAAAAGTTCGGGGCAAAGGATATCCGCCGCCTCCAATGCCAACACTTGCTGATTCAGGAGAGTATAAGGTAGACTGGCTTATGTATCCCAGGTTTTGGCCGGTGAGCGAAACCGTAATTCCCTGGCTTTTGATTTTAGAAGCTACGCTGGCAGGCACATTGTATCCAATACTGATTTCGCGGAAGGCAAGGTAGTCGCCTTTGTGATAAAACATGCTGGAACCGCGGAACGTGTTATTTTTATAAAGCTGGTCCGCCCAATAATAAGTAGGAAATTTTGCATTTGCATTTTCAGGGGTATACGTGTCTTTAACATCTGTAGTGGTATTAAATGTTCCCTGGGCCATACTCTGGAACCATGCGCGTGGTCCATCATAGGCAACGAAGCCTAAAGCATAATCACACCGTGCGCTCGCCCAAAAATCTTTATAGCTTGCGCTTAAAGTAAATCCACCCACATAGCGGGGAACGGTACGCCCCATATATACCCTATCTCTGAAATCGATAGTATCATTCTTATCTACATCCTTCCATTTCACATCTCCGAGCGCAATAGGATAATAGCTTTTTTGTTGATCTGCTGTGAGGCTGTTGTATTTTGACGGGCCAAGCAGTACTTTATATCCTTCAAGGTCCACACGCTGTCCATCCTGCTGAAGATCTTTTTCAGTTCTGTACAATCCTTCTACCTGCCAGGCGTAGGCTACATTCGGATCCTGGCCTTCCTGATATCCGCCTACCCAAATCAACTGCCCTGATTTAGGATCAAAGATTTGCAACCCTCCCTGCCGGTTATTCGGCAGCCCGTTTGCCGGCAGTTTTAAGATTTTATTCTTATTAAAAGCGCCATTGATGGCAAAATCTACCTTCCAGTTGGCCGAGCGGTATACCCTGTAATTTATATTATATTCAATTCCCGAATTCTGCATGCTTCCATTGTTTGTGGTAAGGCTGGTATAGCCCGAAGTAGCCGGTAGATTGAAGGAAGAGATCTTGTCATCAGTTTTCCGGTTATAAATTGAAAGCGATAAATCAATTTTATTAATTAAAGTGGCGTCCAATCCGAATTCATAAGTCTTGCTTCTTTCCCATCTCAGGTTCGGAAAGGGCAGGTCCGTTAAAAGATAGCCTACACTTCCATCATAACGGTTGGTGCCATAACTTCCCTGAAGATTATAGGCCGTAATTTTATTAGGATCCACATTTCCATTAATACCGTAACTGGCTCTTAATTTTAAGTAGTTGATTGTCTTGGTATATTTCGCGAAAAAGTTTTCATTTGTCAGATTCCATCCTATTGAAACACCGGGAAAATTTCCCCATCGGTTATCGATGAGTTTTGAATAACCGTCTCTCCTGAAGGTTGCAGTTAATAAATACCGGTTTTCATAGTCGTAGGTAGCACGGCCAAAGAAGGAAAGAATGCGTTGTTCAGAATGATCAGAATTTACACCACGCTTGCCTTCATCAGTAGAGGTCAATCCAAGATCCATAAAATCATCGGTGGGTGCTCCTGAACCTGAAGCAGCAAGCCCTCTTGAATAAATATCGTAATACTCAGAGCCGGCCATCAGGTCAAAATGGTGTTGTTTAATTGCACCATTATACTGCACGACTGCATTATAAGTTTGAGAAAAATCCCTATCGAACGAAGCGCTTGAACTTCGCGTGGTGTTTATCTTTCCAGGGCTTTGCAAAAAGTCTTTATTAAACGATTCATAAACACCTTCGCTGTAAAACCAGTTGCCACTTACCCTTAAATAAAGATTGGAGAGGAAATCCACTTTGAAGGCCTGTGATAAAGTGAATTTATCCGTTTCATTTTTCCTTATAAACTTGTCATCATTTACAGCAGGGTTTCCATCTGAATAATCCCTTCCTACCAATAAATCCCCATTTTCATTTTTCCCGCGCATGGTAGGCGGAGCGCCCAACGACCGTGTAAGGTAATTGCCTTCATTATTGGTTACGGCATCTCTCCATCTTGCACGTGCGAAGTTTAAACCGGATTGAGAAGTAAGCCACGATTTCAATTTATATTCTCCGTTAAAAACGAAAGTCGTTCTTTTATAAAAGGTATTGATAGGAAAGCCGGGCTCATTGTAGGTTCCAAAGCCCGCATAATATTTCCCTTTGTCATTTCCGCCCGTCATGGATATATTATAATCCTGGGTAACAGGAGATGATCGCAAAGCATAATCTGCATAATCAAAATTGGTAAAAAGTAAAGTATCGCCATACACGGGATCAATCATGGTTTGCCATCCTTCGTTAAGTTTAAACCGGTTTTGATTATTCAGAATCATGGTGCTCCACACACCCAGGGAATTCTGATTGCCATCTATGAAATTGCCATCTGCATCAAACAATTGGTTGCCGGTTCCGAAAGGGCCTGAAGAAGTTAGCTGGCTAAGCCTGCTTGGATCATACAAGCCGGAATTTTTTATTGAAGTTCTTGACCAATACAGGTAATCCCTGGCATTCAAAAAGTGAAAAGGAATATTTAAGCGATTCATTCCGACGCGGGCATCCAATGTAATATTAGATATGCCTTTTTTCCCTTTTTTGGAGGTAACAAGAATTACTCCATTATTTGCCCTTGCACCATATATTGCAGTGGCGGAAGCGTCTTTCAAAACTTCAATTGACTCGATGTCATTTGGATTGATATCACTCAGACTTTGCCTTACAATTCCATCTATCACCACCAAGGGTGATCCTCCTCCTCCATAGTCGGTTCCCCCTCTTAAAACTATGCCGGGCATTGCACCCGGCCTTCCCGATGTTTGCTGCACCCTTAAACCCGGAATGGTTCCTTCGAGCGCCGCTGCCGGGTTTGAACGAACACCTGTTTCCAAAACCTTACTATCAAGTTTGGAAACAGAACCTGTAATCTGTGAACGTTTTTGTGTGCCATATCCTACAATTACTACTTCATCCATCTTTGCCTGGTGAGGTTCCATCACCACGTCGATTATAGAAGATTTGTCGACTTTTTTCTCTACAGGGTCAAAACCGGTAAATGTGAATACAAGCGTTGAGCCCGCGGCGACATCTACTTCATAATCGCCGGTGGCATTAGTGATGGCTACTGGCTCTTTTCCTTTAATGGCTACAGTTACACTTTCAAGAGGAGACCCATTCTCCTGGGTAACCTTTCCGGATATTTTTTTCATCTGGGCCCATGAAGCAGAAGTGAAAAAAATCAAAACAGCCAAAAATCCCGTTTTCAGGTATGACAATTTCATTTTACAAAATTTTAATTATTTGGATTATGTATGACATAACAAAATTAAATACTAATTTTGCATTCAGCAAAAAAAAATTTTATAATTTCTTTAAAACATTAATCCTCATTGGTTTTTGGTCATAACTGATTTACATTTACAAATACAAAAAACCTTTTTATTAAAAATGGACGCCACAGTATTTAAAAAAAATCTGAAAACAATTGATACTTCATCCCTGGTGGACAGAGTAGAAAAAAAACTGGTGGAAACCTTACAAAAGAAGAAGCTTAAAACCGGCGATTCCATTCCCAAAGAAATTGAGCTGGCAGAAACGCTTGGCGTTAGCCGCACTGTTATCCGCGAAGCGCTGCTCC
The DNA here is from genome assembly GCF_003721595.1 of Hanamia caeni. Taxonomy (GTDB): domain Bacteria; phylum Bacteroidota; class Bacteroidia; order Chitinophagales; family Chitinophagaceae; genus Ginsengibacter; species Ginsengibacter caeni. The sequence goes on along the minus strand of NZ_RJJR01000004.1, from coordinate 249,846 downwards.
GGTTAAGAATGATGGGCCTTATTGAGTCTAAAAAGAAAAAAGGCGCAGTAATAACCAGCCCTGATTTGTTCGGCATCCTGGGCAAAAGCATGAACCCGCACATCCTTGACCAGGATACATTAAAAGAGATTTTTGAAATCAGGTTAGCACTCGAGATAGGCATGGCCGATTTTCTCTTTAAAAGAAAAACAGATGAAAACATTGAAGAATTGAAAAAAATTGTCAGTAAAGAACCTGAATTTACTGATCAGCATTTGTTCAATATCAGCCATGAGATTGCCTTTCATGGAAAATTGTATGAGATCACCGGAAATGAAACCATGAAAAAATTTCAGAAAATGTTATTACCGGTTTTCGATTATGTGCATCACAGTGGCTTGCTTGGCAAACCAATTACTTTTAAAAAATTTGTTTCTCATAAAGAACTGGTGGATATTTTAGATAAAGGAACGCCCGAACTATTCAGGAATGCCATGCGCCATCATCTGGAAAATCATTTTGCGAGGATTTTTGATTGAAACATGAAATTGAAAATGTGTAAATGTGAAAACAGGAATAGGCTTTATTTATTCGTTTACTGTTTCCAAAATAACTTTTAGCGGTATTTAATTCTTTCCGTAAAAAAGGACAACTAACGATTCTACGACTTTTATAAATCCGGTTTTATTAAATAATTTTACACAATACATTTATTCAAAAGTATTTCAACCGCTATAAAAATTATTTACCAATTGACACTTAGCATTTCAAAAAACAAAATCCGGCTATTTAAAATCATCTTACTATTTTTTGGTTGCTTCGTTCTCATTTCTTCTACAGCCCAGGCGCAGCAAGACTCCTGCCATATCAGGATAAGCCTGCTGACCGCAACGCCGGGTGAAGAATTGTACTCAACTTTTGGCCACAGCGCTTTACGTGTAACCGACACCGTTAGAAACACGGACATTGTTTATAATTACGGTACTTTTAATTTTGAAGAGCCGAATTTCTATTTAAAATTCGTAAGAGGAAAACTTCCTTTTTATTTATCTACTGATAATTTCGACAATTTCATGGCCGAATACCGGTATGAAAACCGCGGCGTAACCGAACAGATTTTAAACCTTACCTGCGAGGAAAAAGCTAATATACAAATGATGCTCATGGTGAATATGATGGGCAACAACAGGGGTTATAAGTATGATTTCACATTTGATAATTGCACTACACGTCTTAGGGACCTTGTTGAAAAAGCTTCTGACTCTACCGTAAACTTTGGCCAGGTTTTACACACAAAAATGACATTCAGAAATCTTATTTATGAATACCTGAATAAGAATGACAAACAATGGAGCAAATTAGGAATTGATATTTTATTGGGAAGCAGGATGGATGTGGCGGCCACTCCTTACCAGGTGATGTTTCTACCGGAATATTTAATGAAAACTTTTGATAGCTCCACAATTGACGGGCGGCCATTAGTTTTGGACGAGCAATCATTGATAAGACAAAGGCACACCGGCGAAATTAAAAACAACCTGACGCATCCCTTTTTTCTTTTCGTTTGCCTTTTTGTACTGATAGCTTTTTTCAGCTTTTCCAAAAATAAAAACACCCAAAAAATTCTTGCTTCTTTTGATGGATTTTTATTCTTTATCACAGGCCTGCTGGGCATTTTAGTGCTCTTTATGTGGTTCGGAACCGACCACTACATGTGTCGTGATAACCTGAATATATTATGGGCATGGCCTACGAATGCAATCGCCGCATTTTATATGCATTCCCGGAAAAAATGGGCGAAAAACTATTTTTTAGTATATGCTCTTTTCAATATCCTTCTTATCATTTCCTGGAAGTTTATTCCGCAACATTTTAATATTTCCCTTTTACCCATAATCTGCCTTTTGATTTTCAGAAGTTTAATTTTTACCTTAGGGAAAAAGTAAACCAATGAACACCTTCCGCTATCAAAATAAAAAGATATTTTACCGTAAAGAAGGAAAGGGCAAACCCTTGATTTTGGTTCATGGCTTTGGCGAAAATGGAAATATTTGGAATGAGCAGGTGGATGTTTTAAAAGAAAATAATCTTTTGATAATACCCGATCTGCCCGGCAGCGGGAATTCTGAAATGCTTGATGGAACAGCATTCATAAAGGATTATGCGGAAGTAATAAGGGCGCTGGCTGATGAAGCTATTTTTCAGGATAAGGAAATTAACGACGAACAATTTTCACTGATTGGGCATAGCATGGGTGGTTACACCACGGTTGCTTATGCGCAAAAGTATCCCGAATCGTTAAGTTCATTTGGATTGTTTCATTCGTCCGCGTTTGCAGACAGTGAAGAAAAAAAACAAACCCGGAAAAAGGGAATTGATTTTATAAAAAGCCATGGTTCCATCGCATTTTTAAAAACCATAGCCCCTAATTTATTTTCCCCGAAAACCCAGAAAGACAGGCCTGAGCTTATTAATCAATTAGTAGATTTAGGTAAAAACATCACCCCGGAAGCCCTGATACAATATTATGAGGCGATGATGGCAAGGCCCGACAGAAGTTTGGTATTGGAAAGCTTTTCAAGGCCGGTGCTTTTGATTGCGGGCAAATATGATACAGCCATTCCTTTGGACGCACTGTTGCAGCAATTTAAAATGCCTTCTATCGCGTCGGTGCATATCCTTCAGCAATCAGGGCACATGGGCATGTGGGAGGAAACTGATTTATCCAATTCAATCCTGAAAAATTTTTTAATCCAGTTAAATTAACCTCGGAAAAACTACCGGCATTTCCATTTATCATTTCTTTTAAAAGTTATCTTTTAGAAAAACTAATTTGCATATTTAACCCGGATGAAAAAAGCAGCAATCATATTACATGTGATTTTGTTTTGCGCCCTCGCTTCAGACGGGCACCACATCGTTGGAGGTGAAATGGTTTACCAATACCTGGGTCAAGGGTCTTCGGTAAATACCAGCAAATATTTAATAACACTTAAAATATTCAGGGACCAGAATGTTCCGCCAAACACGGCGCAAATGCCCGCTGAAGTGTATATTGGCATATTTAATAACGATAACGGCCAGCAGTTTCAGGGCCCTTATCCTTATTACATAGTTCAAAAGAACAGTGAAACTCCGGTAAAGATTAATGCTTTCCCCCCCTGCATGAGCAATGCGCCAAGCCTTAGTTATCATGTGGGTATTTACCAGTTTACTGTTGACTTGCCGGACAATGAAAAAGGGTATACTGCTGCTTATCAAACCTGCTGCCGGGTTGATGATATTGAAAATATTACCAATTTCAATGGCAGTTCAACCGGCTCTACTTTTACATGCACCATTCCACCGGGGAAGTTTAAAGACAGTTCACCGGAATTTTTAACGAGTATAGATGTAATATGCGCCGGAAAGCCATTTCAATTGTTTTATGAAGCTACCGATGCTGATAAAGATTCACTGGTATATAGCTTAGGCGCTGCGTTTGATGGCGGCAGCTTCAGGGATGACAAAAATGCAAACCCGGCGCCACCGCCGTATAATCCTGTAAATTATATTAATGGCTTTACTGAATCAGGACCTTTGGGCACCGGCGCCACTATCGATACCAAAACAGGAATCATCAGCGGCATAGCTCCGCAAATTGGTAAATATGTTTTGGAAGTTAGCGTGCTCTCGTATCGCAACGGAGTGTTGCTCAATGAACATAGAAAAGATTTTATCATTAATGTTACCAATTGCGATTTTGCCGGGGCGCAGCTTAATCCGAGGCCGGTGCTTTGTGATAGTTTTAATGTCGCTTTCCAGAACGACAATGCTTCGCCGCTGAACACTTCCTTTTACTGGGAATTTGGCGATATAAAATCAGGCGCAAATAATATTTCAACCCTGAAAAGCCCGAACCACGTTTTTACCGATACCGGCACGTTTACCTATAAATTGGTTGTAAACCGCGGGCAAAATTGTTCTGATTCTACTACACAGGTTTTAAAACTTTATCCCGGCTTCTACCCGTCATTTGATGTAGATGGCCAATGTATTAATTCGTCCATTTTGTTCTTTGATAAGAGCATTACAAATTTTGGTTCTGTTAGTAGCTGGTCATGGGATTTTGGCGATGAATCTACCACCGCTGATTCATCCAACAAAAAAAACAGCAGCTATGAATATGCAAAAGCGGGCAATTATAGCATACGCTTAACGGTAGGCAACAGTAAAGGCTGCAGCAAAACGATAAGCAAAACAATACCTATAAAAACGCAGCCCGATTTTTCATTAAGCAATGATACCCTGATATGCAATATTGATACCTTACAATTGAAAGCGGTTGGCAATGGCACCATCTCGTGGACGCCGGATTATAATATCAGCAACCTGAATAGCTTTAATCCTTTGGTAAGCCCGAAAAGGCCAACTGTGTATTATGCCACCTTGCACGAAGGCCGCGGCTGCATTAGCACTGATTCAGTTTTTGTAAACGTGGTAAATAAGGTGGATGTAAGCCTAAAATCAGATACCACTATTTGCCTCACTGATACGGCAAGATTAAACCCTATCAGTAACGGACTTCAGTATTTGTGGACATCTTCTGATAACAGCGTAACCGATACAGCTAAAAGTATCCTGGTAACGCCTGCCCGGAATACGATTTATCACCTGGTTTCTACTATTGGCAAATGCAATGCGGCAGCAAACATTCATGTAAAAACCGTTCCTTACCCGCTGGCAACGGTTATCAGCGATTCAACGATTTGTTTGGGAAACAGCATTCAATTGCAGGCAAGCGGGGGAAGCATTTATCACTGGTCGCCTTCAGTTTATTTAAATAATACGGAAATTAAGAATCCTGTAGCCAAGCCAACGGAATCCATCAGCTATACGCTACAGGTAAATGATGTGTTGGGGTGTCCTAAACCTGCATTTGCAACTGTAAATATAACGGTCGAAAATTTAGTAGCTGATGCAGGGCCCTCCGATACCTCTATTGTTCAAAACCAGCCTTTGCAGCTAAACGGTAGTGGCGCCAAATTCTATCTATGGACGCCATCCACCGGGCTAAGTAACCCTGCCATAAGCAATCCCGTGGCTATTTTAAATGAAAGCCAAAAATACACGTTACAGGTAAAAAGCCCTGCCGGATGCACTGCCGAAGATTCTATTAACGTGCTGGTGTATAAAGTGCTTCCGGATATATTTGTTCCTGACGCCTTTTCACCAAACGGCGATGGCCTTAATGATATTTTCCGGCCTGTTGCGGTGGGAATAAAACAACTGATTTATTTTAAAGTATATAACAGGCGCGGGGAATTGGTTTTTTCAACCACCACACAAAACCAGGGCTGGGATGGCATTTATAAAGGAGCGCTACAGGATGCGGATGTATATGTATGGATGGCCGAAGCAATAGATTATCTGGGAAAAACAATTTTTAAGAAAGGTACTGCCGCTTTAATCCGATAAAAAAGCTTGGTCTGTTTAATTTGTTTTGATTGCTTATTCGATAAAGTACCGGAAAATCATTGGGGTTTTTTATAGTAAACCAACATGTAATCTCTTTTTTTATTTTATATAGTACTCGTCGCTGGTTCTTTTTTTATAACGCTTTTGAAACAGGCCAATGTTGTAACCCGCCCTGATTACCGGGCTCATATTTCCATATTGGTCACGGTAAGGCGAATTTATATCGCCATAGACATCCCACATGATGGATAAATAATAATAAGAATTTCCGCCATTTTCGCGGCCACCCGCATATCCTGCGCCAATCAAAAAGCTTTTTGCATCGAGGCTGTATTTTTGAGTTGGGCCAACGTTGGGAATTGATTTTACGTGAATGGAATTATATTCAAACTGGCCGGAAGCGAAGAGAAAATTAACAGGAAATATCCTTACAAATGCGCCTGGCCCAAAAGTGGTTTGTCTTACTTTATCCTGCGAAACATAATATTTTACAGACAAATAATTAATATTAAAATTAATGCCCGCATCCAGCCAGGGGGTAAGGCTGTAGCCAATTTGGGGTGTAATTCCAAGGCTGGTGCTGCCGCTGCTGAATCCTACATTGGCGCTGCCGCCGGTAAAAAGTTTGGAAGGATCAAATCCTTTTTGTTTAACCTCAGGGGAATTGTAATTATCCTGTGCCTTTGCCTGGAAAAACAAAGGCAATAGTAAAAGAACGATCCATTTTTTCATAATTCAGTTTTTATCTGTTTTATAAGCAAAGTTGAAACGAATTTAATACAAGGATATTCAAATTAATCGTTAATATGTTGGAAGGCAAACAGCTTGTAATTCCGGTTAAGGGGTTGCTACTTTCTTACAAAAAATGGCTTCAAAATCGCTCGGGCACGAATTAACAACTGTTTATGGTTTTTACTTCTGGTTATTTTGTTAGTTCAGTTTTAATTTGTAATTTCAATCACGATGGCATTTTTACATTACATACAGGCATTTTTAAAAGATAAGGCGCCAGCCTTAGCTCGTGTGTGTAATGCGTCGAATCCAATACTAAACAGCCGAGATCTTATTCTGTTTTTTTCAAAGAATAAGGACTTAGAATCTTTTTCCCCGTACTATATCAACAAATAAGTTACGGGGTAATTCCTTTAATTTTTAATGTATTATCAATCAGGCTTTTCCTTCAGGGAATTTTTATCTTTTAAATAAAATTACACTAACAAATAAACATTTTACAAACACTTAAAACTACAAAATAATGGCAACTGCAACCTTAAACCCGGCAACTACTCCTGTTATTATAACAAGAACCGATTTTGAAATATTAAACAGCTACGTAAAAAACCTGCATGGAATGCAGGTAAATGAAAGAGAAAATTTTAGTAAATTATCCGGCGAGCTAAAAAAAGCACAAATCGTAGAAGACGACTCAATGTCTGCAGATATTGTAAGGCTTGGATCCACGGTGGTTATTAAAGACCTCGTAACCAGGCGCGACATGACTGTCACTATCGTTTTGCCTTCTAAAGCAGATATCAAACAAAAGAAGGTATCAGTATTGGCTCCTATTGGCACCGCCTTAATTGGCTTCCGCAAAGGGCAGACTGTAAGCTGGAACGTACCTTCCGGAAAAAAGGATTTCAAAATTGTAGATGTAAACAATGATAATCTTTCAGAATAATTGAATCTTTAAATTCATTTATCATGCATACTATTGAATATATCGGGCTTTCTATTATTGTTTTTTTCCTGTTGCTGGCGCTGTCTATATCGTGGGTAAAGCGTGCCAACAGGAAAAAACTTAATAGGAAATTACAAAGAGAATTCGATGATTTTGTTGTCGAAAATGATCTTACTATAGACAATAAGCAAAGGTTTAACCGTAACATTATCGGCATTGACCGGCTTAATTACGTAGTGGTTTTTTTTAACAATAAATCAAAAGATATTCAATCGGTGCACCTGAAAGACCTGCAAGAATGCCGTGTGGTGAAAGAAAAATCCGAACCGGGAGGCCATATTCACCAGATTTATTTAAAATGCAACTATAAGCAAAAAGAACGCGGAGCAGTTATTTTTCCCTTTTATAACGCTTATGACGACGATCTGTTTATGATGATGGCCATTTCCAAAAAAGCAAATAACTGGGCGAAAAGAATCAACATTTTCCGTGAGGCTGCGGTGCTTAAAAACAATCAAAGATTAACCGCGTAAATAAAAAAAATCACAAAAGTTTTTCTCACAAAACAGTAAAGCAACAAATTTCGTAGATTTCTGTTTTATGGATTTATTGACAGGATACAAGTAAATTTGTTGCTTCGAAAAACTTTTATTTTTATAAACCTATTCTGGTGAAGAAAGGATTGTTATTAGCTTTGTTGGTCATTGCCGGATTGTTCACCTTTGCCCAAAAAAAATACACGCTCAGCGGCACTATAAGAGATCAAAAAACAGGGGAAACCCTGATAGGCGCCACCATAGTGCTGAAGGGAACAAATACCTACAATGTATTGAGCAATGGATATGGTTTTTATTCAATCACTGTTCCTGGAAATGATTACGTTGCTTTGGCCACTTTCTCGGGATACCAAACTGACACTTTTGATATTTCACTTACCACCGACCAGGTTAAGAATATTTTTTTGCCGCCGCTGGCCACCAGGCTCGATGAGGTAGTTATTACTTCACGAAAAAATGACATCACCCATTCGCTGCCAGGAATGCAAAAGATTTCGATGAATGAAATTAAAAACGTTCCGGTTTTATTTGGAGAAAAAGACATTTTAAAAACCATTCAGTTGCTTCCCGGAATCAAGTCTGCAGGCGAAGGCTCATCGGGATTTTTTGTTCGCGGCGGCGGTGCCGACCAGAACTTAATTTTATTGGATGAAGCCACGGTCTATAATGCATCACATCTTTTGGGCTTTTTTTCCACTTTCAATTCAGATGCTATAAAAGATGTAACGGTGTACAAAGGGGACATGCCCGCTCAATATGGCGGTCGCTTATCCTCATTGCTTGATATAAAAATGAATGATGGCAATGAAAAAGAGTATAAAGTAAGTGGAGGCACCGGTCTTATTTCATCAAGAATCAATGTAGAAGGCCCGATTGTAAAAAATAAAGGCTCCTTCGTGGTAAGCGCAAGAAGGACATATGCTGATTTGTTTTTAAAAATCTCGCATGATTCTGATGTGAACAAGAGCGTACTTTATTTTTATGACCTGAACGCCAAAGCCAATTACCAATTCAACAATAACAACAGGCTGTATCTTTCCGGATATTTCGGCAAAGATGTATTAGGCTATGGGCAACAGTTTGGCATTAAATGGGGAAACAGTACAGCTACACTTAGATGGAATCATATTTTTAATAACAAATTATTTTCCAATACTTCTTTTATTTTCAGCAATTACGATTATAATATCTCTATTAACCAAACGAATAACAATGTGGGCATACTCTCTAAAATAAAAGACCTGACGCTGAAAGAAGATTTACAATATTATGCGGGAAATAAAAATAAAATAAATCTGGGTTTTAAAATTACAAGGCATGTATTTACGCCCGGAAATATTAAAACCTCAGAAACATCATCCTACAATTCTTTAATTCTTCCTGATAAATATGCAATAGACGGCGCAGCGTATGTTTCCGATGAATGGGTTTTAAATGATAAGCTGAAAATCAATTCGGGCTTACGGCTCTCTTCTTTTTCAATGACAGGGCCCGGAGATTTTTATACTTATGACCCTAATGGAAACATCAAGACTATTGAAACTTACCCGAGGGGAAAAATAGTGGCATCTTACTTAAACCCCGAACCCCGCTTTGCTGTTAGTTTCCAACTTAACCAACAAAGTTCAGTAAAGGCTTCCTATTCCAGGAATGTGCAGAATCTTCACCTGCTTTCTAACTCCACCGGCAGCAACCCTACGGATTTATGGATTCCGAGCAGCAATAACGTAAAGCCCGAAATTGCTGACCAGGTAAGTGCGGGATATTACCGAACCATAAAGAATAATCAATATGCCTTTTCTGCGGAGATTTATTTTAAAAATCTTCAAAACCAGATAGACTATAAAAACGGAGCAATATTAGTGGCCAACCAGTTGGTAGAAAGCCAGTTGGTATTCGGAAAAGGCCGCGCCTATGGTCTTGAATTGTATTTGAAGAAAAACTATGGCAAGTTTACCGGGTGGGTTAGTTACACGCTTTCACGAACAGAGCGCAAAATTGACGGCGTGAACAACAACGCCTGGTATCCGGCAACGCAAGACCAAACGCACAATCTTTCCATCGTAGGGATATACCAGATTAATAACAAATGGACGCTATCTTCCGATTTTGTATTTTTTACAGGAAATGCAGTAACCTGGCCTTCCGGAAAATATGATGTCAACGGAAGAAGAGTTTTTTATTACACGGAAAGAAATGGTTACAGAATGCCGGCTACGCACCGGCTAGATATAAGCGCCACGCTTCAGGGTAAAAAGACTAAAAAATTTGAAGGAAGCTGGACATTTTCTCTTTACAATGTGTATGGAAGGCAGAATCCCTATTTCGTTCAATTCCAGGACGACCCGGCCAATCCCCAAAAAACACAGGCAATACAATATTCGCTGTTCAGGTGGGTGCCATCAGTTACCTATAATTTTAAATTTTGAGCCAGATGACGTTTATCAAAAAAAATATTTCTTTTCTCATCTTCCTCATTTTCGTTTGTAGTTGCAAAAAAGTGTTGGATGTTAATCTCAAAGAATCGGCGCCGCAAATCGTAATTACCGGCGAAGTGAACAATCTGCCAGGCCCTTACAGGATATCCATTTCAAGGTCCGTAAATTTTGGAGAAACCAATGATTTCCCGCCCATATCCGGCGCTTTGGTTACCATCAAAAACAAGAGAATTACGGATACTTTGTCAGAAGACGAACCCGGAAAATACTTTACCAAAAGAATAAAAGGCAAACCGGGTGAAAGCTATACGCTAAAGGTGGACCTTCAGGGAAAGATATATACCGCCACTTCTGTGATGCCATTGCCTGTGGAACTGGATTCAATTTCTTTTTTATCAGGTAGGAAAAATACCATTTATCCGGTGGCTAATTTCCAGGATCCGCCGGGAGTTCATAATTACTACCAGTTTATAGAATATATAGACGGCGCCACTTTAAGAAACGGCCGGGGCAATTCAGTATTTGACGACAGGCTTTCTGACGGAAGATATATTACCTCGGTTATTTACAACGACAGCTCTGTAATTAAAACCGGCGCTACACTTACCGTTCAGATGAACTGCATTGATGAAAAAGTATACACGTATTTAAGCGAATTATTACAAATCACTAACGGCAGCGGCGGCGGATTTGGAAGCCCTGCTCCCGCCAACCCCGAAAGCAATATCAGCGGAGGCGTATTAGGCTATTTCAGCGCCAATTTCGTCAGCTCAAGAACGGTCACCATTGAATGATATACAGGAAATAAAAATAGCGACTATTTGTCCGTTTACTGCAAATAGATTGTCGAAAATATCTTAGTCAGAGAAATCAGTAATTTTTTTTCTGCCGGTTTTAATAACCCCTTTTTCTTTTTTCAGTTTGATTCTCTTTTCCTTTGCGGCCTGCGTTGGCTGGGTAGGTTTGCGTTTTTTTCTTCTGATTAAAGCATTGGCTAAAAGAAGATGAAGTTTTATGATCACCTTTTCCTTATTCTCTAATTGTGTTCGTTCCGATTGGCTTTTGACGATCAGATTTCCCTCTTTACTGATTTTGTCAGATAGTTTTTCAAGGATCGTTTCTTTTTGCTTTTCTGAAAGTATTTCTGAAGAAGCAACATTAAAAAATCCCTCGACCATAGTTTCAACTTTGTTGACGTTCTGGCCACCCTTTCCTCCACTGCGGGCGGTCTTAAAATCGATTTCTTTCAGCACATTTATCATCAGATAAAAATACAAAATTACTCAATGACTTAACGGCATGGATTTAGCTTGCATTAAATTCGTAATTTGGGGCCTTATTTTTATAATACAGAAAAAAAATTGATTTTTGCAGATAACCATCAGTGAATGAAGTTGAAAGATATATATGTATCCTTATGCGAAAGAAAAGTAAACGGTAAAAAGTCTTTTGCTGTTTTGATAGATCCTGATAAAGTAAATCATGAAAAACTTGAGCGCCTTATTGAACTCGCCATCAATTCAAAAGTGGATTATTTTTTAGTGGGAGGCAGCCTGGTGATTTCAAATTACCTGGATGAATGTGTTCAGTTTATCAAAAAAAATTGTACAATTCCGGTGGTATTATTCCCGGGAAGCTCAGCGCAGGTGTCAAAATTTGCCGATGCATTATTATATCTTTCATTAATCAGCGGCAGAAATCCCGAGTTATTAATAGGTCAACATGTAGTAAGTGCCCCGGCAATAAAGATGAGTGGCCTGGAAATAATGAGCACAGGTTATATGGTAATTGATGGTGGCGCGCCTACCACCGTTTCGTATATTTCAAATGCCACGCCTTTGCCTTGCGACAAAAATGAAATAGCGATGTGTACAGCAATGGCCGGAGAGATGCTTGGAATGAAACTGATATACATGGATGCAGGCAGCGGCGCCAAAAAGCCCATCTCAGAAAGCATGATTGAACTGGTAGCTAAAAATATAAAAGTTCCATTGATAATTGGCGGCGGCATTACAGGCGCCGAAAAAGTATATTTAAATTGTAAAGCAGGCGCCGATGTAATAGTGGTCGGCAACGCGATAGAAAAAGATGAATCTCTTATCATGGAAATGGCATCTGCCGTACATTCAGTGCCACAGAAAATGATTGGGTAGCAATCTTTTGTCAATCTCTTTTTTCAATTCTCGCGGGCGTATCTTCTCCACTTACGATTGTTTTACTGCTGATGGCAATCGCTGTTATAATTCGTGCCATACTTTCCATGTCTAATGTATTCAATTCATCACTTTGCTTATGATAATTAGGTTCGTTATCCATTTTGGAAGTAGAAATTGTATGCGCAGGAACCCCTAATGCAGCCAAAGTAGCATTGTCTGACCGGTAAAATAGATTTTGCTCGGGATAAGGATCGGGTTCAAAATGAAAATCGCTTCCTTTTAAATTTGATTGCAATATTTTTCCAAAATCAGATTTTTCATAACCGGTGATATATGCACTGTTGCTACCCCATTTGCTTTGGGTGCCAATCATCTCGATATTGAACATGGCAACTACTTTGGCAGGATCAATTTGTTTGGAAAAATATTGAGAACCAAAGCCGCCAATTTCTTCAGCAGTAAATGCCACAAAAATTAACGTACGCTCATTGTTGCTTATCCTGTTAAAATAATCTGCCAGCATTATAACTGCTGTAGTGCCCGCTGCATCATCATTTGCTCCGTTATAAATTGAATCACCCGTTGCATCAGGCTTGCCGATACCTAAATGATCATAATGAGCTGAAAAAATTACGTATTCATCTTTTTTACTTTTTCCGGGCAACACGCCAATCACATTAGCTAAGGAAGGTGTAGTAATGCTGTTTTTAATTTCAAAATGAAAGGAAGTAGGATTTTCATTGGTCAATACAAAAATAACCGGCGCCCTGTCCTCAAAACTTTCCCGGTTAAATCTTTTCAACTGCTGGAAATTATCACTATGGCTGGCATTAACCAATACTAAACATTTGTGATTGCTTTTCAATATGTGGAAGGCCTCCCTGAATAAATTGTCAGAGTCTTTAATCACCGTTATTTTAAATCCTGAATCTTCATTTATATTTAGATCCGCAGCGGTAGTAATGGCAATTATATTTTCAGAAGCAATCAATTTTCGATTCAAATTTCCCGAAGCAGAAACCATTGTAGCTTTTTTCAATGAAAATGTTTGCTTGTAACCTGGCAGTTCGTCAAAATATTGCAACCCCGATTTTTTAAATTTACCCGCGATAAAATCTGCTGCCCGGTCAATAGAAGGAGTAAAGGTTTTTCGCCCCTCCATTTTATCGGATGAAAGAACGGTTTCTATCCGTTTCACTTCTTTGGCATTAACGATCTTATCTATGTTTTGAGCAAAAGAGACAGAGGTAAAAGCAGCAAGAAGAATGGTAAAAATTAATTTCATGGGAATGGATTTACAGTTAATTTCCGGTCTTAAAATTTAAATACCTGCAGCGTTCATTTAATGCTTAAACAATTCATCAATTAATTTATAAACTCATCATTTCTTTAAACTTAACTGCCTGCCTGCGGCTTACTTCAATTTTTTCACCTCCTGCAAGGTCAATTAAAAGGCCACCATTAAAATAAGGTTCTATTTTTTCAATCATTCTCATATTTACAATGTGCTTACGGTTGGCCCTGAAGAAAACTTTCTCATCAAGCCTTTCTTCTAAGGAATTAAGCGATTTTAAAATAAGTGGTTTATTGGTTCCAAAGAAAACCTTGGCATAATTTCCGACGCTTTCAAACAAACGCACATCAGACAATTTTACGAACCAGCATCGTTCGCCATCTTTTACAAACACCTGGTCGTGCTCGCTCAATATGCTGCGGTTGGTGTATGAAGTTAATTCTTCTTCATTTTTCTGCCTCACTTTCAGAAGCGCTTCGGCGAGGCGCTGTGGCTCCACGGGTTTCATCAGGTAATCCAGCGCATTCACTTCAAAAGCTTTCAGCGCATACTCATCATAAGCGGTAACGAAAATAACATGTGGCGCCCTATCAATCATGCCCAGCATATCAAACCCGCTTTTGCCCGGCATTTGAATGTCCAGGAAAATAAGATCAGGATTTAGCGTTTCGATTTTTTCAATTCCTTCGGAGGCATTTGCAGCTTCTCCAATAATTTCAACGTCTGAAAATTCACCTAACATTCTTCTAAGTTCGTTTCTTGCCAGGCGTTCGTCATCTATAATAACAACTTTAAGCATAGTTTATTCTTTTCAGGTGTTCAAAATAAAAATAGACATTATTTATTTGATTACTGCCAGATTTTTTGCATCCTCCGCGGGCATTACAATTTTTGATTGCACACTCGGGCCTTCCACTTGCTCCACTTTAAAATAGGCATGGTCATTAAACAAGAACCGCAGCCTGTCGCGGGTACTTTTAAAACCAAACCCTTCTTTATATTTCGAGTCGAGGCTACCCGAATTTTGAACAATTAATTCAAAATTTCCCTCGGAAAACCTGGAAATAATTCTGATAACTCCTCCGTTTATTCTTTTGCTGATGCCATGTTTGATAGCATTTTCGACAAGCGTTTGCAGCATCATTGGCGGTAAGCTTTGTTCCAGCGTATCTTCATCGATATCCAACTCCACTTTTAATCTTTCTTCAAATCGCATTTGTTCTAATGCAAGATAATCTTTGACTATATCCAACTCTTTGTGTAAGGGAACCGTTTCAAGCTTTTCTACCTGCAGGCTACTGCGCAGAATATTTGAAAGCTCGGTAATGGCAGTTCTGGCGCGCTTGGGATTTTCTTCCACCAGCGCGCGAATGCTGTTTAAAGAATTAAAAATAAAATGAGGATTTATATGAGATTTTATGGTTTTGAGTTCAAGTTCTTTCACGGTTTTTTCAAGGCTTACTCTGCCCAATTCATCTTTGCGGTTTCTTTCAAGGTAGTGCCAAATCATATAAAGCAGAAGCCATAGCGAAATAAGAATAAACGCAAAAATAATATCCCACCAAAAGCGTCCCTTATGCTGTTCTTCATAGTTCCATACTCCGTTTGTATCGCGATACCAACCTGTAGACCTTTTTATTCTTTGCATGGATACATAATTGGTAGAATCTGACGGATTGTTTTTTTGAGCCAGGTAATAATCGGTTCCTTTTAATCCTAGATTTGCTTCCTTTTCAACGGCTGCCTTCAGGTTTTCGTTCTTATCATATTGAACAAGAGAATATCCGGTGGTTACCGCAGTAGTCTTTGAACCATAATACGCCAGCAGTCCCGTAGCCATCACGCTTACGATAAAAAGTGCGATTACTTTTTGAGTGGGAAATTTAATCCATCCTATTTTTTTTAGAATAAATCTGAGTAAATGTGTTGATCCTACATACCAGATAAATTGTATCAGAAGAATCGCCAACAGCAAAGTTCTCCGTGGTCCGGGCGTCCAATACACATCGTGCAAAAAGAAATAATAAAATGAAAGATTAAGTACAGTCCACCCGCCCCAGCCAAACACCTGGCATACCCAATACCGAACCATAGTTTTATTCATCCTGCTAAATTATTTAATAAAACAGCCAAATTGGGTCTGGACTTGATTAGTGGCTAAAAGCAATACCTGAAAGGTGTTATAGTTTCGTAAAACTTACGCTTTAAGGCATTTTACTTTTAAAAACTTTAGCTTTACAAGGTAGAAAAATTTTTGCATGCAAAACCAAAATTTAAACTCAGAAAAGGAACTTTTGACACCAGCGGATAAAGAATTTGAAAATAACATTCGTCCTGCTATCATAGAAGAATTTAGCGGGCAAGGGCAAATAATCGAAAATTTAAGAATTTTCATAAAGGCAGCGAAGCAGCGAAAAGAATCCCTTGATCATATATTATTTCATGGGCCGCCCGGATTAGGGAAAACTACGCTAAGCAGGATTGTCGCCAATGAGTTGGGCGTGCATATTAAAGAAACCAGCGGCCCCGTAATTGAAAAGCCTGGCGACCTGGCGGGATTGCTTACGAACCTTGAGCCGCACGATGTGTTATTCATTGATGAAATTCACCGGCTTAGTAATGTGGTTGAAGAATATTTATATGCGGCGATGGAAGATTTCAGGATAGATATCATGATTGATACCGGCCCAAATGCGCGGAGCGTTCAGATTAATTTAAATCCTTTTACCCTGATAGGCGCTACTACACGCAGTGGGTTGCTAACCGCGCCATTACTTTCCAGGTTTGGGATTAAATCCAGATTGGAATATTATGATACGGCTACGCTGCAAAAAATTATTCTCCGTTCGGCCTCAATCCTTAAAACCAAAATCACGTCAGATGCGGCCACAGAAATTGCAGGAAGAAGCCGTGGCACACCAAGAATTGCCAATGGATTGTTAAGGAGAGTGAGGGATTTTGCACAAGTGCTTTCGAATGGCATTATTGATTTAAAAATTACAGAGCATGCATTGAAAGCCCTAAATGTAGATAAATACGGGCTGGATGATATGGATAATCGCATCCTTAACGTGGTGATTGACAAGTTTAAAGGCGGACCGGTGGGAATTACCACCATTGCGACGGCAGTAGGAGAAGAACCCGGAACGCTGGAAGAAGTGTATGAACCCTTTCTGATACAGGAAGGATTTATAATGCGCACATCACGCGGAAGGGAAGTAACAGAAAAGGCCTATCGCCACCTGGGAAAAATTCCTCAAAGAAAAAATAAAGGGCCGGAACTATTTTTCTGAATTTAAATCTTGCAGCACATTCATTAATTATAGTTGCATTGAATTAGTTTTCGTCGGAAAAAAATTAATAATTTTTTTATTAATCAGGTATTCTCATAACTTTACTTACTATTAGAATTATCCCAAAATTACCAATTCTTAGAAAACCCAATCCCCGGTGTTTTAAACCAGCTAACTAATTTCAAATTGGCTTATTAGTAATAAAATTACTTAGTTCAAATTTTTTTCATGAAAGCTAAGCTGACACGTAATCATGGCTTTCTATCAAAAAATGATACGAATATCATTAAAGGGGTGGGGATATTGATGATTATATTTCACAACTTTTTCCATCTGATAGAAAAGGCAACCGGTGAAAATGAATTTTCATTTTCTGAAGATAATTTCAGAAGGTTCATTGATTTTTCAGTTGGCACTCCTCTCGATTTTACCCGGTTTGCTTCTTCCTATTTTGGACATTATGGAGTTCAATTATTCATTTTTATCAGTTCTTACGGACTATACCTGTCGTATGCGCATAAAAATATCAGTTGGTTTCCCTTCATGAAAAAAAGAATAATAAAGCTCTATCCTACATTAGTGCTGGGCATTGCCTTATCAGTATTGATTAATTTAGTTCAACTAAAAATATTACCAGGCTTACCGGTTATAAAAAGCATTTTATTAAAGCTTACTTTGCTCTATGGATTTGTGCCGAATGAAGCCCTCACCATCAATGGCCCGTGGTGGTTTTTTTCATTGATTGTACAGCTATATGCGATCTTTCCTTTTTTGTTATGGCTACTACGAAAAGCCGGACCTGATTCTTTATTGATTGTTATGTTTTTATTTATTGGAATATCTATGGCGCTTGATCTATTTATTGGCATTCCGGGAACGAGCGTGTACTTTACTTTTATAGGGCAACTGCCTGTTTTTTCGCTCGGGCTATATTTTGCAGCGCGGGGCCAAATAAAAATTTCTACGACTATTTTGCTTATGGCGCTTGTTATATTTTCATTGGGCAATATAAATCAATATGCCTGGTATTTTTCGTTTTTAGCAGTTACGCTCATTATGCTGAAAGCGCTGATTTGGGCTATTCCGATCATCCGTAAGTTTGCAAATCTTAACTTCTTTCTCGAATTTACGGGAAGCGTATCACTTTACCTTTTTGTTGTTAATGGACTGCTGCGTCATCGCTTGATAACAACCGCAGAAAAATATAATAATCCATTTATCACCTTAGGATTATCATTTGTTTTCCTGGCATTTGTTTATTTAACGGCGCTTATCCTTCGCTCTTTGGAAAAGCAACTAATGGAATTTATTGACTCCGGCTTCAAAATACGGACACTATTACAAAAAATAAAAACAAATAAATATTAAACCATTCCTGCGCCTACATTTGATCCGGGTAATACGGATTAAATTGCATCTTTCCAGTAAAGCAACAAATAACCGTGTTTTCTTTCACAATATCTTCTTTTGTTTCTCCGCATTTTTCCACCCAATCAGGGCATGAGTTTTGATTTCACTGACATCCTGATTATTACCATTTCAAAATAAAAAATTATGAATAAAGCAAAGAAAACGAACCCGGATAAAGAGAAAGACTCAGGAAAAAAATCAGAGGAGACCCAGGAAAAAGAGCAAATCGAAAAGAGAATAGATGAAGAGCTCGATCAATCGTTCCCTGCCAGCGACCCTCCCTCTTATTCGCAGCCCGGAAATGACGATATTAAACATTATGAATAGGAACCACAATGAATAACAAAATGTCAGGCATAAAAAATTGGATCCCGATGGCAAAAAAAATCTTAAATGCATGTGGAATACGAAAAATAAAACGCTTTTCAAGTAACTTCGTTACATGCCAACTTACAGAGAGAATTTAATAAAAAAATTCAGAGAAGATTACCTAAAACTTAACGCAGAACAAAAAAAAGCCGTAGATAAAATTGAAGGCCCCGTGATGGTTATCGCAGGCCCCGGAACTGGAAAAACGCAAATTTTAGCAGCGCGTATTGGAAAAATTTTATTGGACACGGATGCGCTTCCTCAAAATATTTTGTGCCTCACTTATACGGATGCCGGCGCTATCGCCATGCGCAAAAGATTGTTACAATTTATTGGCCCGGATGCCTACAAAGTAAATATCTATACGTTTCATGGTTTTTGCAATGAAGTTATTCAGCAAAATTTGTCCTTGTTCGAAAAAACGGCGCTGAACCCGGTTTCTGACCTTGAAAAAATTCAATTGTATAAAACACTTATTGATAATCTTCCAAAAAATAATCCCTTAAAAAGATACCGCGGTGATGTTTATTTTGAAATACACAATCTTCAGAATTTATTTTCAGCAATGAAAAGAGAAGGCTGGACGCCGGAATATATTGTTGAAAGAATTGATGTTTACCTGGAAAGAATTAAAGATGAAGATAAATTTAAATACAAAAGACCTTCTGTAAAATCGGGCGTTAAAGCAGGCGATTACAAGCCTGAATATTTTAATGAAGTAGAGAAAATGAAAAAGTTATGCTCGGCGGTAAATGAGTTCAATAATTTCCAAAACCTGATGAAGCAAAAAAATTTGTATGACTTTGATGATATGATTAATTGGGTTATCACGGCATTTAAAGAAAATAAAAACCTGTTGGCAGATTACCAGGAAAGATTTCAATATATTTTGGTGGATGAATACCAGGATACAAGCGGAACGCAGAATGAGATTGTACAATTGCTTATTGAATTTTGGGATGAGCCGAATGTTTTTGTAGTGGGCGATGATGATCAAAGCATTTATCGTTTCCAGGGAGCGAATGTGGAAAATATGGAAAACTTTGCGGGTAGCTATGAAGGGCTTTTAAAAATTGTGCTTACGAATAATTACCGGTCTACAAAGCCAATTCTTGATGTTTCAAAATCATTAATTGATAGGAATGTGGAAAGATTGATCCATAAATTTCCCGGCCTCACCAAAGAACTAAAATGTTCAAGAGAAGAATTGCAAAAATTGATTGATCGCCCGGCAATTATCGAATACAACACGGTTAAAGATGAGATGGCAGACGTGACCAATAGGGTTGAAAAGCTGATTAGCGGCGGAACAGAGCCAGGAAAAATCGCAGTGATTTACAAAGAAAATAGCTACGGCGAACTATTGATGAAATATTTCAGGTTGAAAAATATTCCCTATTATTCAAAAAAAAGCATCAATATTCTGGATGAGCCTTTTGCAAAAAAAATAATCCAGATAATGCAATATCTCGCTGCCGAGCATGACATTCCTTTTGGCGGCGGCGAGCTTCTTTTCGAAATTTTACATTTTGATTTTTATAAAATTCCACCAATAGAAATTGCTAAGCTAGCTGTGGAAGTAAACAAAAAAAATTACAGCGGCCAGCCTACTTCTCTGAGAAAATTATTGTATGAAAAAGCGAACACAATTGCCAAAGACCTTTTTGATACCGGCATCGATGAGAGATTAAAAAAGTTCAGCAAAACATTTGAGCAATTAATTGCAGACGTTTCTAATGTGCCCCTGCAAACGCTTTTTGAAAAAATAATTTCAGATGCAGGAATACTTTCTTACATCATGAAAAGCAAAGACAAGATCAGGCTTTTGCAAATCCTTACCGGCTTATTTGATTATATAAAAGATGAAACATCAAGAAATCAGGCTCTTGATTTGAAGGGGCTTCTCGAAGCAATTGAGCTGATGAAAAAAGAAAAGCTGCCGCTGCCGTTGATTCAATTTTCAGGCAACAGCTCGGGCGTAAATTTATTAACTGCGCATGGCTCAAAAGGACTGGAGTTTGAATATGTTTTTATCATAGGAATGAATGCGCATTTATGGGAGAAAAAAAGAACCGGCAATAATGGATATTCGCTGCCTGATACTTTGTTTTCTTCGCTTCCCTCTGGAAGTACGGAAGAAGAATTGAGAAGACTATTTTATGTAGCGATTACACGAGCTGAGAAAACTTTGACAATCTCTTTCACCAAATTAAAACCCGATGGGAAAGATGCGGAGCACTCTATGTTTGTGGCAGAAATTGTCGAAGGGAATGATTTGAAAATCGAAAATATAAAAATGCCTGAGGAAGAATTGATGGATTTTGAAATATTGAATTATGTTCAACAGGCGCCTGAACTTGATAAAAGCGAAGACGATTTTATTTCTTCTATCCTGGAAAAATATGTGATGAATGTAACTTCTTTAAATAATTACCTGGATTGCCCGCTTGGCTTTTATTATAAAAATCTTATCCGCATTCCGGCAGGAAAATCAGAGACGCTTGAATTTGGAAGCGCTATACATTTTGCATTGCAAAAATTATTTGAAGAAATGCAAAAAAGTGCCGAACAAAAATTTCCTCCGAAAGAAAGAATGTTTGAACATTTTAACTGGTATTTAAAAAGGCATCGTGAAAATTTTACACCAGAATCTTTTAAAAGAAGAATGGAGCAGGGCGAAATTGTTTTGGGCGATTATTATGATGAATATATTTCTTCGTGCAACAAAATTGTAGCGGTTGAAAGAAATATCAAAAATGTGGTAAACGGAATTCCCATCAAAGGAAAAATTGATAAAATGGAATTCAACGGAAAAGAAGTGAACGTGGTGGATTACAAAACCGGCGATGTGAACAGTGCTTATACAAAGAAAAAATTATTGGCGCCAAATCCTGATAATCCAATTGGTGGCGATTATTGGCGGCAAGCCGTTTTTTACAAAATACTCGTTGACAATATGGACGGAAAGGACTGGAAGGTGGTGAGCACCGAATTTGATTTTGTAGAACCTGACAAATCAAAAGGATTTCAGAAAAGAAAAATATTTATCGAACCTTCGGATATAACAACAGTAAAGCAACAATTAACCGATGTTTGGAATAAGATACAAGCCCGGGATTTTTATACAGGCTGCGGGAAAGAAGATTGCACGTGGTGCAATTTTGTAAAAGACAATGAAATCCATATCGCGCTTCATGATATCATTGAAGAAGAGCAGGAGATTTAATTTTAATTTAGGAAGTTGAAAAGTCTATATCCATTCAAAGCGTTTAAGTTTGCTTTTCCAAAATGAAGATTTATAATTCCATAATATTTTTAGCGGCTGCGGCATTTTGTTATTTTCTTTCTGTATTAAGCACCGGCTGTGCACAGATTGGAATGCCTACGGGCGGGCCAAGAGACAGCACTCCACCGGTATTATTGGATGCAACACCTCCGAATAATACTATCCATTTTAAAGGAAAAAATATTGTTTTAACCTTTGATGAATACGTGCATTTGCAGGATTTGCAAAAGAATTTATTGGTAGCGCCGGAGCCAAAAATTATCCCAAATATTACTTCCAAATTAAAAACGATTTCTATTAAAATACGGGATACGCTTCAGCCAAATACTACCTATAGTTTTCAGTTTGGCAATTCGATACAGGACATCAACGAAAATAATCCTTACCACGATTTTACGTATGTTCTTTCCACTGGCTCTTATATAGATTCGCTTACCTTAAACGGTAATGTAATTATTGCGCAAACAGGAAAACCTGACAGCACTTTAATTGCGATGCTGTATAATAATCTTGGTGATTCAGCGGTGTACAAAGAGAAACCGAGATATGTAGCAAGATTGGATTCATCAGGAAATTTTCATTTCAAAAATCTTGCGTCAGGCACCTATCATTTATTTGCTTTGAAAGATGAAAGCGGCCAAAAGATGTATAATAATCCATCTCAACTTTTTGCATTTGCAGACAGCGCTATTCATATTCCGGAAGATAAGGCCCCGGAAAAATTGTATGCTTATGCAGAAGAAATAAGCCAAAAACCGGTAAAAAGCACACCAGCTCCCTCAAAAAAAGGACAAGAGAAAGTTTTAAAATATACAATCTCCGCGGCAGGCGGCACGCAGGATCTGCTTTCGCCACTTACGATTACATTTCCCGTGCCCTTAAAAACATTTGATTCAACAAAAATCCGTTTAACGGATACATTGTTCCATCCTGTTGCTGCTACAATTTTTATCGACACCAATCTATCAAAAGTTTTTGTCGCAACCAACTGGCAGGAAGATACCCAGTACGATTTAATAATTGAAAAAGACTTTGCTACAGACACTTTAGGCGATGCACTGTCAAAAGCTGATACGCTTCGTTTTAAAACGAAACGCAGCAATGAATACGGAAGCATCAAATTAAATTTCAAAAATCTTGATAAATTTATTCACCCGGTATTGCAGGTAGTAAAAGATGCCAAAGTGGTGGATTCTTTTAAATTAACGGCGCCAACTTTCAGCAAAAAATTATTTGAGCCGGGTGAATACGACTTGAGGATATTGAATGATACGAATGACAACGGTACCTGGGATCCGGGAAACTATCAATTGAGAAAACAACCTGAAATTGTAACCCCAATCCCTAAAAAGCTTAATATCAGGGCAGATTGGGATAATGAAATGGACTTAATTCTTTAGGCCACAATCTTCAAAATAAAAATTCAATTTATTTATTGATTCACTGTCTTTTTCACAAGCTATTCAAAGTCGTAATTCTTAATTTTGCAGAATGATCTTTTCCTCCACTTTATTAGAAAACGCTGTAAATGAATTTGCAAAATTACCAGGAATAGGTAAAAAGACCGCTTTGCGTCTTGTTCTTCATCTTTTAAAAAAGGAAGTAAGTGATGTAAAAAGCTTTAGCGATGTCATTTTAAAAATGCGCGAAGAAATCCATTTTTGTTCCCGATGCAAAAATATTTCGGATAAGGAATATTGCAATATTTGCGACAATCGCGGAAGGCAGCAACAATTAATATGCGTGGTAGAAAGCATCCGTGATGTAATTGCTATCGAAAGCACCCAGCAATACAACGGGTTGTATCATGTGCTTGGCGGCATTATTTCTCCATTAGATGGCATTGGGCCGGATCAACTCGAAATTGAATCGCTGATAAGCCGGGTGGATACTGAAAAAACCGAAGAGCTGGTTTTTGCATTAAGCCCAAACATCCAGGGTGACACTACCATTTACTACATCAGTAAAAAATTAAAAGATTCCACCGTAAAAATCACCACGATTGCGCGGGGCATTTCTTTTGGCGGCGAATTAGAATATGCTGACGAGATGACCCTTGCAAGAAGCATTTCAAACCGCATGCCTGTTGATAGCTATGTCGGAAATAATAAATGGTAATCTGATCGCATTAATTCAGGTAATAAATTCAATATTTATTACCTTGCCTTTCCATCCAAAGCAAATAGATTGAGCAATAGTCAAACAGAAAACAAGCCGGTAATTGGATTTTCCACAGGAGACCTCAACGGTATCGGAATAGAATTAATAATCAAAACCCTTGCTGATAGCCGGATGCTGGAGTTTTTTACTCCCGTTATTTTTGCGAGCAATAAGGTCATCAATTTTTATCGCAAAAGTATTCCTGAAATCAATTTCAACTTCGCCTCCCTCAAGGATTTCAGCAAATTAAATCCAAAGCAAATCAATATTTATAATTGCTGGGAAGAAGAAGTTGCCATCAACCCCGGTGAATTAAATGAAGCCGGCGGACGATATGCAATAAAAAGCCTGAAGGCTTCCACCGATGCATTAAAAAACGGAATCATTGATGCGCTGGTAACGGCTCCCATTCATAAAAAAAACGTTCATTCTGCTGATTTTCCCTATACGGGGCATACGCCTTTCTTTAAAGATTTTTTTCAGCAACAGGATGTGGTGATGATTTTGGCAGCCGGAAATTTCAGGGTAGGTCTGGTCACCGAACATGTTGCATTGAAAGATGTAGCCTCGCTTATAACAAAAGAAAGTATTTTAAGTAAAATCAATATTCTACACGCTTCATTGAGACGGGATTTTAATATTGAAAAACCTAAAATAGGCGTTTTGGCTTTAAATCCACATGCTGGAGACGATGGTTTAATAGGATCAGAAGAGATGGAAATTATAAGGCCTGCAGTGTTGGATGCAAAACACTATAATATGATTGTGTCTGGCCCGTTTAGCGCGGATGCCTTTTTTGCACGCAATTATCAAAACAGGTTTGATGCTGTTTTAGCCATGTATCACGACCAGGGATTAATCCCATTGAAGTCGCTGGCTTTTGGAGAAGGAATTAATTTTACTGCGGGGTTGCCCTATATACGGACCAGCCCTGACCACGGAACTGCATTTGATATCGCAGGCAAAAACAAGGCAGACTGCTCCTCTTTCACTGCAGCTACCTTTGCCGCTTTAGACTTTATAAAAAGCAGGTCGTATTTTGATGAGATCCATAGCAATCCTCTAAAAAAACTAAGTAGCCAATTTGTAGCTGGCAGTCCTGATGAATAACTATAATCAAGTGGAATAAAATATCAATGATATTTTTTCGTTATGAAAAATAATGATATTTTGTTCTTCATTTGAACAAAATATAAATTTGTTTAGGATTAAAATCATTGCATGGAAAATATCATTTTTAGTTGTGCCCTCGCATTTTTAATTACCTTATTCTCCATACCGGTTATTATCGAGGTTGCAAAAGATAAAAAGTTATTTGATGTGCCTGGTGGTAGAAAAGTTCATAAAGTAGTCATTCCAACTTTAGGTGGTTTAGGCATTTTTGCAGGATTTATTATTGGTACTCTCCTGGGAGTTCCTGCCTCTGATAGTTCCGTTCTTCAATATTTTGCCGCAGCCATTATGATTATCTTTTTTATGGGTATAAAAGATGATATTTTAATTTTAACAGCTACTAAAAAGTTTGTGGGACAATTAATAGCTGCAGGCGTTATCATTAAATTTGGTGGCATCGAAATAAACAATTTTTATGGATTGTTAGGTGTTCATGAAATTCCTCACACGGCTTCATTTTTAATTTCTCTTTTTGCGATAGTGGTCATTACCAATTCTTTCAACCTCATTGACGGAGTGGATGGCCTGGCGGGAAGCCTGGGCCTTCTTACTTCAATTATATTTGGCCTTTATTTTTATTTATCTGGCGAACTTCTTTATGCGGTAATTGCCTGGTCACTCGCCGGAAGCCTTGCTGGCTTCTTAATCTATAATTTCAGCCCTGCTAAAATTTTTATGGGCGATACGGGCTCCCTGCTTATTGGCCTCGTCAATTCAATTTTGGTTATTAAATTTATAAATATTGCATCTAACCCTGGTGGTGCTATCCCGCTGCCATCCGCACCAGCGCTTGGCTTTTCAATTTTGGTAATTCCATTATTCGATACGTTGAGGGTAGTAAGCGTAAGAATCATTCATCGCCGTTCCCCATTCTGGCCCGACAGAAACCACATTCACCATTTTCTATTAGACATGGGACTAAGCCATAAAGCGATTGCGCTTCTTTTGCCAACTACTAACCTTTTGCTGGTGTTAATGGCTTATATACTGCGTTTTGAAGGCTCGTTGGTTGTATTTACTGCTTTAGCCGGCACTTCTATTGTATCGGTGGCTCTGATTAAATACAACAAACCCAGGCAAAAAATTATGGTTACCAATGGCCATCTTCATGAAGAGCCGGTTTTAGGCACTCACAAAATTCTTACTATCACTGAGCCGCTTGAACAGAATTAGAGGTTCACATTCCTTTTTCATTCCATTTACCTAAATTTGTAGCTTTTAAAAAAATAGCTGGTTTGGCTTTATATTTATCAAAACAAAATTTGGGAAATGTCAGAAGAGACTTTAAATATAATTAATGATGCTGTAGTTTCAATGAAAAAAGCGACTGAGCATTTTGAAAGTGAATTAACCAAAATAAGGGCGGGCAAAGCAAATCCCACCATGCTTGATGGTATCACAGTGGATTATTACGGCACACCTACTGCCATTAACCAGGTGGGCAATTTAAGCGCGATAGACGCACGCACGCTTACCATTCAACCCTGGGAAAAAAATATGTTGCAACCGATAGAGCGTGCTATTATTGCGGCCAACATTGGAATTAATCCGCAAAATGACGGCAATATCATACGGCTGTTTCTTCCACCACTGACTGAGGAAAGAAGAAAGGAATTTGTAAAAAGAAGTAATGCAGAAGGCGAGCAGGCCAAAATTGCGATCCGGAATATCCGCCGCGATGCAATTGAACAGGTGAAAAAGGCTCAGAAAGAAGGCCTTAGCGAAGACAAGGCAAAAGAAGCCGAAGCCGAAATACAGAACATAACCAATACTCATATCATTTTAATAGAAAAACATTTGGCTGCCAAAGAGAAAGAAATCATGTCTGTTTGATAACTTATTTTTTTGAACAAATAATACCTTTTACTAATAAATAAAGTATTACATTTAATCATGCAATCTTTTTGTGCTAATCAATTCTAAACCTAAAAATTTAATCATATGAGTTTTGTTAAGGATTTTAAAGCATTCGCCTTAAAAGGAAATGTGATGGATTTAGCCGTAGCAGTTATTATTGGAGCTGCCTTTAGCGCTATTGTTTCTTCATTAGTGAAGGATATTATCACGCCTCTTATTTTAACTCCGGCATTAAATGCTGTTGGAGCAAAAAACATCGCTGAGCTAAAGTGGGGAGAAGTAACCTACGGAAGCTTTCTGGCTGCGGTAATCAATTTTATCGTTATTGCTTTCGTGATATTTCTGTTGATTCGCTTTATCGCCAGTTTCCAGAAAAAAGCCGCTGATGAGCCAGCGCCTCCGCCGGTATCTACCACTGACAAATTGCTGGAAGAAATTAGAGATGAACTCAAAAAAAGACAATGATTATTCAATAAATTTGCAATCCCGGTGAGCTTTTCACCGGGATTTTTTTTATCTTGAAAAAAACCAGGTATTAATTAGTGATGAACACAGAAACTTACCAGATAAAATTACCGCAATTTGAGGGACCGTTTGATCTGCTCTTATTCTTTATTGAACGGGATGAATTGGATATTTATAATATTCCGATTTCAAAAATTACCAACGATTTCCTTAATTATATTCATGAAAGCGAAAGCTTAAATATTGAACTGAGCAGCGAATTTATTTTATTCATAAGTACGCTCATGCGCATTAAGGCTAAAATGCTGATTCCGCGTAAAGAGTTGGATGAACAGGGAAACGAAATTGACCCAAGGCAGGAATTAGTGGATAAAATACTGGAGTATAGAAAATTTAAAGAAGCCTCTCAAAAAATGAGCGAGATGGAGGCACTGAGGATGCTAATGGCCAGGCGCGGCAACATAAGAGAAGAACTTTCACTGATAGGCGAACAGGCTGGAGAGGGAACAGAGATACAAACTGTAACGCTGTTTAAATTAATGAAAGCTTTTGAAAAAGTAGCTCAAAGGTTGTTAGATAAAAGGAACCGGCCGGTACACACCGTGATCAGTTACAACTACACCATGGAAGGCACGCGCAAATACATGCTCGATTTAATTAAAACAGAAAAATCCATTTCCTTTGAAAAAATATTTGATGTCTGCGACGATCGTATCCACGCTATTTTTCTTTTTCTGAATATCCTTGAGCTGGTTCAGCAAAATTTTATGAATATTATTACAGGAAATGGCACAAATAATTTTATCATCGAATATAACGAGAACCATCCTGCTGAAAATCCGGAGGATTTAAAAAGCGAATTCTAATATCTACCTAAAGAATAAAAAATAATTATCCGCTTTTTGTTGCTTTACTGATTCTCGGATCCATCCTTACCTTTCTATCCGCGCAGCCCATCCTCCGCCCGGAGCTAAATGGATTTTTAATGAATCATTTTTAGTGATGGTAGTTTTAATTTCCTTATAATCCGCGCCGTTTCTATCGGCGTTTACTCCATCCCGGAAATAAGTGATGTGGAAAGATCCTTCAGGCAGAAATGAAAAGTTAACAACCACGTCGCGGGCATTCCAGTCCGTCATGGCTCCCACAAAATAAATTTCGCCTTTTCTTCTCCCTAAAACTACGTAATTACCGACTTTGCCATCAAGAGGAATTGTTTCATCCCAGGTGGTAGGCACACTTTTTATAAAATCCAATGACTCTTTTTCTTTTTCATAAGTTGTAGGATTATCGGCCAGCATTTGCAAAGGAGCGTCAAAAACAATATACATTGCTATCTGCTGGCAACGTGTGCCAAGGCTCATCGGATTATCGTTTATTGGAGCGAAGTCTCTTTTTTGCGCATTTCGCATGGCTCCAGGCGTATAATCCAGCGGGCCGGCAAACATCCGGATGAAAGGAATGGTAACTGCCATTTCTGGT
This sequence comes from Hanamia caeni, assembly GCF_003721595.1. Taxonomy (GTDB): domain Bacteria; phylum Bacteroidota; class Bacteroidia; order Chitinophagales; family Chitinophagaceae; genus Ginsengibacter; species Ginsengibacter caeni. The sequence goes on along the minus strand of NZ_RJJR01000004.1, from coordinate 220,792 downwards.
GTAGTCATTGAATCTGTCCACTTATCCTGTTCCAGCCCGGGAACACCTTCATAGTTTATCACGTTAGGATAGGTCCGCATAAGGCCTGCGGGTTTATGAGCTCCATGGTAGTCGACCAACAAATGATGAGCGGCTGCGGCTTTAGCGCACCTCCAGTAAAAATTAACCACCGCCTGGTCATCGCGATTCATAAAATCTACCTTAATTCCCTTTATGCCCCATTGTTCAAATAAATTCATTGCTTCTTCCATCTGATTATCCAGCGTGCGCCATACACACCAAAGTATTACGCCTACATTTTTTTCCTTTCCATAGTCGGCAATTGCCTTAACATCCACATCAGGCACGCGTTCAGTCATATTGCCTAACTTATACCATCCTTCATCCATGATAATGTAGGGAATATGGTTTTCAGCCGCGAAATCAATATAGTATTTGTAAGTCTGCGTATTTACCCCTGCTCGAAAATCAACGCCGGTCACATTCCAGTGATTCCACCAGTCCCACGCCACCTGGCCTGGTTTTATCCAGTCTGTATTTTTAAGCTCATTGGGCTTGCCCAATTTATAAACGATATCATTATTCAGTAAATCGCGATCGTTGTTGGCTACGGCAAATATGCGCCACGGAAAGCTACGCCGCCCACTCGTCCTGGAAATGTAATCATAAGTGCTGGCCGGTACAAAAATACGGTCCCAACCTCCCCGGCCGGGCTTGTTTTCTTTCTCCGATTTAACAACCGGAGGAAATATTGAATGCAAATGATCATTGGTATTTCCTGCGAAATATAAACCGGGATAATCGTACAAATCACTCTCGGTAATAAGCAACTTTTGGGTATCGTCAATGGAAAGTAAAAAAGGCAACTGAGCCGTTTTTTCATTATCTATTTTATTAATGGCCGACTTTTCATACATGTGTTCGTAGCTGTTCATCCAGCGGTCCGCAAAGGCAAACCACCCCTCAGTATCTCCCGGAATGGAAATATCGCATATTTCATTGTTTACTGTAATACTATCTGGGATAGATGTTTCAAAGCGGTAAGCGAAAGCATCATCATAAAGCCTGAAAACCACTGAAAAATGATCTTTGTAAGTCAGAGTTAACTGGTTGTATTCATCTTTTATCGAAGAATTTTTTATCGCCACTACCGGCTTGATAAGCGTATTGAATTTCTGTTTTTGGGCTTTTAGCACTTTAGACTTTCTCCCCGGCAGCGTTTTATCCGACAGAACCAAGCCGGCATTAAGTGAATTGATTAAAGGCTTATTATTTTTTAAAACCGTAATATGTAGCAGGCTATCGGTTGTAACGTTAATTTTCAATATGTCTCCTGGCGAGCTTAAAGAATACTGCTGCGCTTTCAATGGAGAATTGAGTGATAAGAGGAATAACAAATAGAATATCAGTTTTTTCATCGCAATACATGTTTAAAATAAATGGTGCAATTATACACAACTTTTTTCTTTCATATAGAATATCAATTGTGGTAAGGCAAATAAGCCAAGAGCTCTGTTATATGAAATGCAGGCTATTGTGAACAGCAAAATGCCACTTTTCCGCTTCCAAAAAGGAAGTTATAGAGAAATTTTAAAGAAATCCGCAAACCAATCAATCGCAATTTAAACCGTTCATATATGAATTATGCATGTTAATGTACTATGTTTTGCATAGTACTTATCTTCAACTATATCTTTGTTATGTAATTAAATAAAAAAAAGTAAAACAAAATAAAATGAAAACAGAAATAAGCAACTACTCAGGAACAGTTCTTGAAATTGTAAATCAAATTGGATATTCCCTGAAAGTACTGATTATCGGTCTATTTATTCCTTTCGCCTTTGTATTTGGCATTACTTATAAAAGGCACGACAACACAGCCTTAAAAAGCACAAATATTACGAAGGAAAATCCCGAAAATCACCTTGTCAATACTGTGTATCTCAATAAAGATTACTCCATAAGAAACAGTTAAGCCCATTCAAACTTAAAAAAAAACAAAAATGAAAAAAATAGTAAAGAATTATTCCGCACAGATAACTGAATATTCAAAGCATTTCGTCTTTTCGCTCGGTGTTTTAATGACCGGATTGTTTATCCCTGCGTCGTTAGTTTTTGGAATCACTTATGACAGGCCAGTTCAGAACGAGGAGAGAAAAGCCACCATTTACCAACAGGATGATATTATTTCAGGGCAAACGATTAGCTGGCCATTGCAAAATTTATCTTACCAGGATAGTTGACCCCTTCATGAAAACTGGCTTGCCGGTGTCGCGAAGTACATATTTTAATGTCCAGACGAAAGCTCCGGCATCCTGGGGTTCGCCTTTGAAAGTGCCATCCCACTTCCTGGTCCAGTCATGCGTTTCAAACAGTAACTGGCCCGCCCGGTTGTACACTCTGAAGGTAAGTTTGCCTGCTTTATACGCATTTAAGGGATATAAATAGTCATTGAGGCCATCGCCATTTGGAGTGAAAGCACTTGGTACCGCTATATAGCAACTTTTAAGCGCGCGAATATTATTAACAGCGGTGTCATAACAGCCAAGGTCGTTTTGAACAATCAATGAAACCGGGTAATCATGTTCTGCCAGTAAGACCGGATATTTTTGAGGGCCAGGATTTTTATTTTCGCTGATGTTTCCATTCTGGAAATTCCAGTAATAAGAAACTATATTCCCGACGCTGGTGTTTTTAAAAATTGCAGAATCTTCAGGGCACAAAATATTATTGGTTTCAAACGAAGCTTTAAGCTCATTGTCCAATACAATTTCACTTCTTACCGTATCATTGCAAAATCCGTTTGAAACGCTTAAAATAATTTGTTTTTTTCCGAAGGAATCAAAATAGGAAACAGGATTTTGCAATGAGCTTGTTCCGTTATAATCGAATTGCCAAAACCATTGGTTGATTTGATTTTTTCCGGCATTTGTAAAATACACAGTATCATAATCGCAGCCTTTTTTTATTGAATAAGAAAAGGCCGCGGAAACCGTATCTTTTATTAAAAAACTTAATGAAGATCCGGGTGGAGTTTCCTGCGCACATTCATCTACCAGGGTGTTTCCATCATTTCCTTCTTTCAAAATAATTTTGTACAAACCTCCATTTACAATCGGGCCGGAAAGGTTTATGTTGATAATTTTTGTCATCCCATTCGTACAATTTCCACTTGCGCTTACCACATTAACCGGCGAAGGCCCCTGCACGATGAAATCGCTGCCATCTGTTGATATGGAATTACAGGAAATATTTTTTTTAAAAACCAATTGTAAACTTTGAGGTGCACAGGTAACAGGAGTCAGGCTGTCCATCTGTGTAGGAGCCAGTGGGATAATTTGTAAAGGCAGTGAATTTCCGACCGGTATATTGGTACCGCAGTTATCCAGCAGCGTATTGCCATCCGAACCTTTTTTTATACTGAGTGTATAATTTCCCGGAGGCAATGGTTTGTCTAATTTTATAACCAATGAATCCATATCAAATGCATCACAAAAAGATTGGGCGTTAACAACTTTTGCAACTGCAGGAATAATCTCAAAATCGCTTCCGTTACTGGCAAGACTGCTGCATTTCATCTTCTTATTTGTTTTAATAAAAATATTGGTAGCGTCGCATGAGCTGCTTAAGCTTTGCAATGCTGGTGCAATGGTATCCGTAATACTTGCGGTGCCTCCGCCAAAACTTAATTGATACCCGTCCTGGCCGGGTTTGTATTTGGTAAAATGACTTACCAATAAAAGATATTGATGATTTACATGCAAAGTGGGCATCGAACTGAAGGTTGGATATGTTGGACCGGCACAGTTGTTTAACTTTTGGCCTGCAGGTGAGGCGCCTGTGAGGCCGGTATTGCCAGACCAATTGCAGGATACAAACAACCTCGGATTTGTATAAATTTCATTTGGATCATGGCCAGTAACGTCGAACAACTGCCAGTCATAATCATCTGATAAATCAACGGGCGTTATTAAAAAACCCAATGTTCCCGCTTTAAAGCAGGTAAACTTATACCAAAAAGGATTTGTATCCGTCAGGCTGTCTGTCGTAGAACAAGGCCCAGGCACCGACCTTCCGCCACAGTAAGGAACTGTTGTTTGGGAAAAAATACTGGTTCCGCATACAGGAAAGGCCGTGGAGGGCGTTTGGCCGAGCGTTGTACACGTTTGCCCATTAGCAATTTGAATAAAATGAAAACAAAGAAAAAAGAAAAAAATAATTTTCACAGCAATACTTATAAAAAGCAAAAATATCCTTTCGTTTCAATGCTATTTAATTTTTAAAAAGAATATGATTTTTTTAAGAGTTTTTAGTACGAAGTCTACAGTAAACGAAAAAATATTGTGGATTTTAATTCTGCGGTTTTTACATACTCCTGCGAAGAGTCCAGAAACGAATGAGTTTAAAGCCGGGAAGATGCTGAGGTCTTATAAAAATTCGTTTACTTCGCGCAGAGAAAATTAAAGCAAGTTCACTTTATTTTAAAAATATTGCTTAATTAAATATGAAAAACTTTCAGGACCGGGCTTTTACTATCCAGCATAGAATAAATGAACTTTCGGGCGAAAACCAGGCCTCGCCACTGTTTGGCTCACAATCGTTTATAGAATACAGCCAGAAAATAGCAGGCTGGATGAGTGCTGCAGGCCTTAAAACCTCTGCAGACAATATCGGAAACATCCGGGGAAAACTAACAAACAACCAGGCTGATGCCAAAACCTTTCTGATAGGTTCCCATTTTGATAAAGACCCTTACGAAAATAAAAATGATGGCATGCTGGGAATTCTCATGGGTCTTGACATCATTGAAAATATAAAGCAAAAGAACATACAACTGCCTTTTAATATTGAACTGATTGCTTTTGCAGAAGAAGAAGGCACGAGATTTAATTACACCAACCTGGGCAGCAAGGTGGTAGCCGGCAATTTTGAAAATAAATTGCTGAGGCTTGAAGACAAAGAGAATCATCTTTTGTCTGAAGTATTAGGTTCTCTTCATCTTGATTATGAAAAAATTAAAGAGGATTTTATTCCTGCTGAAGAAATCCTGGGATATTTTGAAATCCATTCAGAACCCGGATTTACACTTTTTGAGGCGGATGTGCCGGTTGGCGTGGTAGATTCGATGTATGGACAAAAAAGAATTGAAATCATTTTCAGTGGAAAAGATGGCCATGCCGGCACATTAGCGATGCATGAAAGGAACGATGCACTGGCTGCCGCAGCAAAGTTTATCCTACAGGTAGAAAAATATGCAAAGCGCGAAAAGAAAAATCTGCGGGCAACCATTGGCAAAATAAATGTGACCCATCCCCTGTCTAATAAAATTGCCGGCAAAGTAAGCTGTTCATTGGATATCCGCAGCGACGATGACGAGGTACTGTCGACAGCCTACGAAAACATTTATTTTTTATGCGAAAAAACATGTGACAAAAGGAATATTTATTTTGAATGGAAGCTAATACAGGAGTCAGATCCGGTAGTATTGAATAAAAAGCTACGCAAGCTGTTGGAAGAATCTGTAAAAGAAAAAAATATACAATTGATTTCTTTTGAAAGCGGCGCCATTTATGACGCTGCCAATATAGCTAAGATAGCGCCCGCGGCTATGCTATTTGTAAAATCCATCAAGGATAGTAACCACCAACCTACAGAAGATTTAGAAAAAAACAATATTGCAAAAGCATTGGAAATAAGCGAACTTTTCATTCAAAAAGTAATTGCTTTTCCCGAAAAATCTTTCAGAAAAAAAGATAAGTAGTTTACCGAATTTTAAGGCTCATATTTCTTTTTGAAAGAGGTAAATTAAAAAAAACGAATTGGCGCTATGCGCTGTTAATCACTCAAAATTTCCTGCATAAGATTTATCGCAGTCAAGGGAATTATTTACTATTTTTATTTTGTAAAATCATTTAAAAGACAAAATATTCAATGACAATAGCTGATTTTGACCACCTTGACGTGGCTGGTAGGAGAAGGCTTCTTAAACAATGTTGTAATTCGGATGTGTGGGTAAAAAAAATGTTAGCAATTTTTCCTATACAGAATCTCGTGGACTTACTGGAGTATGCAGAAGAAGAATGGTACGAATGCAATCCTGCGGAATGGCTGGAAGCCTTTCAAAGCCATATCAGAATTGGTGACATTGGGTCTATTGAAAACAATATCACAATTAACGCTGACTGGGTTAAAAATGAACAGGCAGTTTTTTTCAAAGCTTCACCTGATATTTTAAGAGATCTTGAAAAGAAAAATAATGAGTATGAAGAGGTGTTCGGCTATAATTTCGTAGTATATACCAAAGGAAAATCAATAGAAAATATCTTATCAGAATTATCTGAAAGGATAAAAAACGATCCCCACGATGAATTAATTATTGCCGCAGGCGAACAGAATAAAATAACCCAGTCAAGGCTGCAGTTGTTATTTAGCTAAACAAAAATTTGCAATATTTCTTTGTTTACTATGATAATAAAGAGATTTTATTTTAGCTTAAAATCTGCTTCTTTTACATCTGCACTATTGGTACCGATAAATAATGTAAAGTCTCCCGGTTCTGCAACGTACTTTAAATCGCTGTTGTAAAATTTCAAATCGTTTACCGATAAAGTAAAAGACACTTTCTGCGTTTCTCCAGGCTCGAGCGTTATTTGCTTAAATCCCTTTAATTCCTTTACCGGACGGGCAATACTTCCGACCATCTGCCGGGTGTACATTTGAACAGTTTCTTTTCCTTTACGAGTACCGGTATTGGTTACATTGACCGAGGCAGTAATTTTTCCTCCACTTTGAAGAATGGAATTATCCAAAGAAATATTGCTATAAGAAAAAGTGGTATAGCTCAAGCCAAAACCGAATGGATACAAAGGTGAATTAAGCACATCAAGATAATCTGATTTAAATTTAGGACTATCACCCGGATGGTAAGGCCTGCCTGTGTTTAAATGGTTATAGTAGATGGGAATCTGCCCAACATTTCTCGGGAAAGTTGCTGTAATTTTTCCCGAAGGGTTATACTCTCCAAAAAGAACATCCGCCACCGCATTTCCAGCTTCTGTACCACCAAACCATGTATCAAGAATAGCTGGTACGTGTTCATCTTCCCATGTTAAAGTCATTGGCCTTCCATTCATTAACACCAACACAACCGGCTTGCCGGTTTTCACCAACGCCTTTAATAAATTTTGCTGGTCCGGCTGTAAGCCTATATGGCTCATACTGGAAGATTCACCCGTCATGTCAGCAGCTTCACCAAGCACAGCCACAACTACGTCAGCTTTATTAGCAGTTTCAACCGCTTCATTCAGCATCTCATCAGGAGATTTTGAGTCCACATCAATTTCAGTTCCAAAAACATTTACTCTTTCTATCAGCATCGTATCATCGCTGATGTTGGCGCCTTTTGCATATAAAATCTTTACCTCATTGCCAGCTACGTTTTTAATACCCTGCATGATGGTGACACTTTTTTCAGGATCGCCGGAAACGCTCCATGTACCCAGCATATTTCTTTTATTATCTGCCAGCGGTCCTATCAGCGCAATCGTTCCGCTCTTCTTTAGTGGCAATATCTTGTTTTCATTTTTTAATAATACAAAGCTTCGTTCTGCAATCTCTCTTGCGGCTTGTAAATTTGAATCACTCATCAACTCAGATTTAGCCTTTTCGTCATTGCAATAGCGGTAAGGGTCGTCAAATAAGCCGAGCTTGTATTTGGCTTCCAGCACTTTTCTGCAAGCGTCTTCTATTTTTTGAAGACTTACTTTTCCTTCCTGTAATGATTTTTTTAATGTGCTTAAAAATCCTTCACTAACCATATCCATATCCATCCCGGCGTTTAAAGATTTCGCGGAAACAGCCTGAAGATCGCCGAACCCATGATTAATCATTTCACTAATGGAGGTATAATCAGACACAATCAATCCCCTGAATCCCCACTGCTTGCGCAGCACATCGGTCAATAAAAACCGGTTGGCGCTTGCTGGAATTCCATCCACTGTATTAAAAGAAGTCATCACACTTCCGACGCCGGCATCAACGGCAGCTTTATAAGGGGGAAGATATTCATTATACATCCTCACTTTACTCATGTCTACGGTATTGTAATCGCGGCCTGCTTCAGCAGCACCATACAAAGCATAGTGTTTTACGCAGGCCATCACCGTTGAATCTTTTGACAGGTCATCTCCCTGGTAGCCTTCTACCATCGCTTTGGCAATTTGTGAGCCCAGGAAAGGATCTTCCCCCGAACCTTCTGCAATTCTGCCCCAGCGAGGGTCGCGCGCTATATCTACCATTGGCGAGTAAACCCAGTTCAGACCATCTGCCGTAGCTTCGTTTGCGGCAATACGCGCACTTCTTTTAATCAGGGAAGTATCCCAACTCGCAGATAAGCCTAATGGAATGGGGAAAATAGTTCGGTGGCCATGAATCACATCCAGACCAAAAATCAAAGGAATGTGCAGGCGTGAATTTTTCACTGCTATTTCCTGCGCCCGGCGAATCTTGTCCGGACCCGTAATTCCAAATAAGCCTCCTACTTGTCCATTACGGATTTTTGTATCTACATCTTCGCTCACAACCGCTCCCGTGACAGCACCTCCGGGTGTTACCAAATTGAGCTGTCCAATTTTTTCATCAAGCGTCATTTTTTTCATCAAAGCACTGATGAAATTGTCCATTTTTGTTTGACCGGAACTTTGGCCCTCCACAGTAAACGAACAAATAAGCAATATTCCTATTGCAAAAGATTGCAGGCTTCGCATAATGTCATTTATTTTTTAATAAATATGGTTCAATGATCTTTTGCCAAATGGCATATCCTTTTGGATTCATGTGCAAACCATCACTAAGAAAAATATCATTTCGCGGCTTTCCATTTGCGTCCAGCATGGGATGAAAAACATCTATGAATGACGCATTTTTTTGATCTTTCAGGAAATGCTCAATTAATGAGTTTGCTTTTGCCATTTCGGGGATTAATTTCTCCCTGCTCAGGCTTGGCTTTATCGAAACAAAAGCGATGTTAGTTTTGGGAAGATTTTTCCTGATCAAATAAAAGAGGCTTTTGAAGCGGTTCACAACCGAGTCCGGCGTTATTTTATTTGAAGAAGCTAAATCATTATCCCCTTCATAAATAAGTATTTGCCTTGGATGATATGGCAAAACAATTTTATCGAAATAATATATGGCGTCAGGAAAGGAAGAACCGCCAAATCCACGGTTTATAATTTGGTAACCAGGGAAATAATCCTGCACATCGGTCCATTTTCTAAAGGAAGAACTCCCGAGAAAAAGTATAGCGTTTTTAGGTGGAAAATTAACGATGTCATCTTTTTTGAATTGTTGAATCTCAGAATAGAACGGCGCTTGCTGCGCTTCAGCAATACTAAAAGATAAAAAAAAGAAAATAACCAAATTAAAAGTCCTGGGGAAAGTAAATATTTTCATTTATTTTTTTTTTAGTTTAGATTCCTTCAATCAATGAAAATTTTACTCTCAAATAGTTAGCTATTTTAGATTCAAATTTTACACATGAAGTTGCAAAAGCAAATAAAGATTTGAAATGAAAGGTAAAAAATAGCGCGGAATATCAGGCAACATCTTTTTATGAGGTTTTACTCTTCTCTTCTTTTTTAAGCACTTTTTTCTCTAAATCAGCAACAAATTGTTTACCGCTATCTGTTACGAATATGCACAAAACTTTTTTCTCATTAACTACGTCCATCCTTGTTCCAATGAGCCCCCGTTTGTATAAGCCGGCCAATGAAGACTTCATTTCTTCCGGCAAACATGGAATTTTCTCCCCATATACAGTTTCCTTTTCCAGGCATTCTTTTAATTTTTCAATCATTCTTTTTGTTGGAGGACGGGGGTTGATATGCATTTTTTGAAATTTAACTTTGATAACGATCCAATTTTTATATGCAACAATAAAAGAGTGTGCCGAAAATTGTACGCCTTCAAAAGTATTTTAGAGCAGGTTTGAGACAGATATTCCAACTGAAGCCCGAACCTATGAGTAATCTCTCCATCATATATGGATACATATATCAATAAAAAAAACCGCCTCAGATTTGAGGCGGTTGAAAAAAATTAAATATAAATATAAATTTGTTTACTGGTCGGGGTTCTGCAAAGTAACAGGTTGCAAACGATATGCATTTACCTGGCGTCCGTTTTGCTGAGCCGGAATCCATTTTGGACCATTCCGAATTGCGTTTACGGCTACTTCTGCAAGTTTAGTTCCTTTCATGGTGGTAGCCTGCACATCACTTACTGTGCCTGTTTTATCCACAATAAATCTAACTACGCAGGTTCCATAATCGCTTTCTGAGAACTCATCAACCCTGGCAGTGATAGCACGGCTTACATATCTGCTCCAGGCCTGAAGGCCACCTGGAAATTGAGCTTCAATTTCAACCTTTGTAAAGACTTTATCAGGATCTTCTTTCTTTTCAACCGGGGCGGCCACCACATTTGTTCCCTTAATATCAGTGGGTGGAGCAACTATACCCAAATCTTTTGTTCCCTCAACAGTCTTCACGTCCACTTTAGCTTCTTCAATCTGTTTCACTTCTGGTGGCGGCTTAATCACTTCCTCATCCTTTACCACTTTAGGCGGCGTAAATTTAATGGTAGCTACCGGTGGTGGTGGTGGTACTTTTGGAGGAGGTGGTGGTGGTGGAGGAGGTGGTTCGTCAGGTTTTATTTTCTGTAATGTTGCATCAGTGGTATGAACCTGGACAACATTTTCATCTGATTTTAGCTTATTCGCTATTGCAGATCCGATAAGGAAAAGCAAAATAATTACCACTGTTCCTACCAAAGCATAGGTAATTCTTTTGTTGTAGGTCTTTCGAAGATCGTAGGCCCCATATTCCTTATTCCTTCCATCAAAAATGATGTCGAGAATATCTGCTTTTAATATTTGATTACGTTCCATTTTTTAATAATTTATTTTATCTGTTGGTATTTGTCATTTAATACCACTTGCCGCTTCTGTTTGTTGAATTTTACTATACTCATCCGCCGTTGGATCTACCATCGCATACCTGGGGATATCATTTATATCCATTTCATCCAGTATATCAACAGCATTTTTGTAAGTAGCATCTTTGTCAGGCTTGATAATAATAAACAAGTCATTAGCCGGCGTAGATAGTTTCTTTTTTAAGATAATATCCCGTACATTTTTGTAACCTGTAGTCTGCATGGTGGCAGGATCATTACCATAATAATAATAAATCACATTTTGCTTTCCTAACAAGAGTGTCAAGGATCCGGATTCTTTAACCTTTGTATCCAGGTTAGGATCTTTGGTATCTTTAGGCATGTTTAGGTTCATGGAGGTTGGCTGTGATACCGTAGTTGTAAAGATAAAAAACGTTATCAGCAAAAATCCAAGGTCCACCATAGGAGTAAGGTCAACGCGGGTAGATTGTTTTTTACTCTTCTTGACGCCCGGTCCCTTCTTACTACTCTCTTTTACTTCCATTTCTGCCATAGTAATAAATTTTTATGTTTTAAAATATTTTTCCGGTTAAGTCTATTCTGATTTTTTGCCTGTTCTTTGTTCTTCAAGATTTTTCTTGTACAGTTCACTTCCCTCCGGAATAGACTCAGCGCTAGTCACCAGGTTATATTTATAAATATCATTCTTCTTAAACGCATTTAGCACGTTTTCAAAAGTTTCATATTTTGATGCGTCATCACCTTTAATAAGATAATTCAACGTTTCACCCATTCGCGCATTGACAGCCGCAGAAATCCAGGACGTCAATTCATTATTAGCGCTATCAACCGGAATTCCGGGCAAATTGGCCCCTTTAATTTGTTCAGGTTTTAACTGATCAAACTGGTTTAACTGGCTGATTGGTGTTGCTACGAACTGTGCGTTGAGAAAATTTGCTTTGTCCTGCGCAGAAAAACTGATATTCCTTTCTTTCCCTAATTCATCCAAAACATCGGCCTTAATTTTAGGATCGATCGCTAAGAAAACTTTATTGTCTTTGCTGATAGTCACAGTTAAAAAATCTTTCTGAGGTGCTACTTTGTTGGATACTGATGTAGGAGTGACCACTTCAATAACATCTGGTGGCTTAAACTTTGCGGCCAATATAAAGAAGGTTAATAATAAAAACGCAACGTCACACATTGGCGTCATATCCACGCTTGTACTGCCACGTTTTATTTTTGCTCTTGCCATGAGTTTTTGATTTAATAATTATAAGATTCAAACTTTCAAAAATTCCACAAAATTATTTGTATAATGAAGCGAAACTTTGTGTCAATGTAAAGCCTGATTCATCAATTCCATACGTGATGGCATCGATTTTTGTAGTAAAAATGTTATAAGTAACAATCGCAAATGCCGAAGTACCGATTCCCAAAGCCGTGTTATACAAAGCTTCTGCAATACCAATAGACAAAGTACGCGCAGCATCGCCACCTCCAGATTCACCCAGGGCACCGAACGCACGAATCATCCCAACAACCGTTCCCAACAATCCAATCAATGTAGACACAGATGCCAAAGTAGACAGGAATACAAGATTTTTTTCCAGCATTGGCAATTCCAGAGCAGTGGCTTCTTCAATTTCCTTTTGGATAGCCAACACTTTTTGATCAGTATCTAACTCCGTATCGGTAATCATTTGTTTGTATTTGCGAAGGCCGGCCTTCATTACATTACCAACTGAACCTTTTTGCTTATCGCATTCTGCAATAGCGGCATCTACTTTTTTATCAGCAAGGAAAAACTGCACTTTCCTGATGAACTCGGCATTTGAAATTTTACCGGAAGCTTTCGAAACGGTCAGGGATCTTTCAATAACAAATGTTAACACAATCAGGAAACAGCCGATAAGAATCGGTACAATAATTCCACCTTCATACATTCTTGGAAAATCGCCCTTAGGACCAAGTTGGTTAGGCCAGAAACCACCATTGGGATCAGGTTGTGTAAAGTTGCTATCCGCACCGATAACAAATCGCCAGATAACATATCCGGCTATAATACATATAATAGGAGCTAATAATGAAATAATATTATTTGATTTTTTAGCCTGCACCGAAGTGGTAGCGTTTACTGGTGCGTTTGCAGGAGTCTTTAAATCTGCCATGTTGGTTTAATTTTTAAATGTTTAAGTTTTATTGATTTTGTGAAAGTATTTGATTATGCAATTGTAAAGAAAAAAGGATTAGAAATCTCATTTACGTTAAAAAAATTTTGTAGAGGAGCACAAGTTAATAAAATATTTGAAAGTTACTTAACTGCTATTCGTTTTTTAAAAAATAAATGCAGACTTAGCTCACAGAGGAATTTTTGTAAAGCCAGGCGGCAACCTCATTTCGAATAAATAACTATACCTTTTTAATAAACAAGAAACTCAAAAAATATTTGCATTTGTATTATTCATACCGAAGAGCGACAATCGGATCCAGTCGTGCGGCCTTAAGCGCCGGATAAAGCCCTGCAAAAAGTCCTACTGCTGAACATACCACTATCCCTATAATTACCCAACCCCATGGAACTACAAATCCTGTATGCAGAAATAATCCAACCACGTTTCCTACTATCACCCCTAAAATAATTCCTAAAACAGCGCCAATAAGGCTGATAAAAATAGATTCAAATAAAAACTGTGCTTTTATATTTTTTCTTTTCCCCCCTACCGCTTTTATCAATCCTATTTCGCGGGTGCGCTCACTTACGGCTACCAGCATAATATTCATAAGGCCAATGGCGGCGCCAATCAGGGTTATCAATCCAATAAAAGCCGCGGCGGTAGTAATTGAACCCAAAGCACTTTTGAATACTTCAGCAATGCTGTCACTTTTATCTATGTAAAAATTATTTTCTTCATCAATTGCCAGTTTTCTTATTGGCCTGAAAGTTCCCTTGGCTTCAGCAATGGCGGCATCCATCTGGTTAATATTATTTACCATCACACCGATGTTATAAGACAATCCATCTGTTGGAAAAAGGCGCCTGATATTATTGTAAGATGTCAACACGATATTATCCGCGTTAAAAAATGCGCTTGAGCCTTTGTCTTTTAAAACCCCAATCACCCGGTATTTGATTCCATCTGACTTGATGGTTTGATCAAGCGCTTTTAAGGTGTTTTCCCCATACAATTTTTGAGCTACACTGTTTCCAAGAATACAAACACTTCTTCCACTTTCTACATCCAGCGTATTCAGATTTCTGCCTCCTGCTAGTGTGTAGCCATTTTGAAGAAGATAATTTTCATCACCTCCAATCATTGAATTATTAGGATTGGTTTTCACTTTTGTGTTCATTACAATAATACTTTGCGGTCCCGGCAATGAGATGCTCACTCTTGCCGGAAAGGAATACTGGCGCTTAAACATCCTTGCTTCCTGGTAGGTAATGATTTTCCGTTCATTGGATTTTTTGGTTTTCAGATTTCGGGTATTCGTTTTCTTTACTTCCCTGTTACCGCCCATTCGTATCTGAAAATCACGATACCTGATACTGAAAGAATTAGCGCCCATGGTTGCAAAATTTTCAGTAAGGCTTTGGTTCATTGAGGCAATGGCAGTGATAATCCCTATGAGCGCCATTATGCCAAAAGCTATGATAGCCACTGTGATGCCTGTACGAAGTTTGTTGCTTCGGATGGTGCGAAAAGCAAGCGATAAGGAATCTTTTAATTTCATGCAGGAATCAGGTTAAAAAAATTCTTAGATAAATAGACAGTGAAGTTACAATTTCAGCGCAAATTCAAATTACCACTCCTGTAGTAAAAAGCAAAACAAAAAACTGCTTATTTGTTGTTTTACTATTCTTTAAAGAAAATGAAAAACAATCCTTTATTGAGACTGCCATTTGTTATTTTTCCTGTCAATATCGGGAAGCACCTCCCCAGGATCCAATACTACGGATTTAATTTTTGAAGTAGTATTACACTTAAAAGTCCAGTCGGCGCCTCTTTGCCATACGTTTACGGGTAAATTCAACAATTGGGTATTGCCGTTCTCTTCTGTAATTTTCACCGTAACAGGAAGGGCCATTTTTTGGAGGTTGATAATCGTAATCAATGCGCCTTCGGCAGGTTTATCGTTTACATATTGAACATCTTTCACGGCCTGGTCCAGTTTCCATGTTTCATAAAACCATTCTTTCCAAAACCAGTTTAGGTTTTCGCCGGCAGCATCATTCATCGTCCGGAAAAAATCTATAGGTTGAGGATGTTTAAAAGCCCATCTGTTGATATAGGTTTTAAAAGCAAAATCAAACCTGTCAGCACCAATTACAGAATTCCTCAAAACATTCAAAGCTACTGCCGTCTTGGAATAATATTGGCCATAATCGCCGAGGCTCATAGATTCCGGCGGGGTCATCAGCGGATCTTTGGCAAGCTTCATAACTCTCGCCATTCTTAAAATGGTGGTATTAGTAGTATCGCCATATTCCCCCTTATTAAAAGCATTAGATGCATACCCGTTTATAAAAGTATTTAAACCTTCATCCATCCACATATAGCTTCTTTCATCTGAGCCTACAATCATAGGAAACCAATTGTGGCCAATTTCGTGAGTTACATCATGCCACAGGCTTGCCTTCCCGATTTTATAGCTGCAAAATACGATTCCGGGATATTCCATACCCAAAGCCACACCAGCTACTACAACCGCCGAATTCCACGGATATTCAAAATAATCTTTTGAGTAGAATTCAATACTTTGTTTCAGGTATTGCGTACTTCTCCCGTATTTATCATATCCCTCGCTCTCAACAGGATACACCGCCATTGCGATTCCTTTTCTTCCCGAAGGAAAATTAACCCGTGCAGCATCCCATATAAACGCCTTAGACGCCGTCCACGAAACATCGCGGGTATTATGCATTTTAAAATGCCAGGTAAGCATTCCTTTTTGGGTGGGCCTTGTGGAGCGCAACCCGACTTCATCTTCTTTCACAATTAAAACGGTGCTATCGCTGTGTCGGGCTTCATTTAATCTTTTTATTTGCACCGGCGTCAATACTTCGGCAGGATTTTGCAATTCGCCGGAACCAGCAACAATCATATCTGCCGGAACAGTAACATAATAATCGAAATCGCCATACTCGCAATAAAATTCTCCCAAACCCATATACGGCAAAGTGTTCCAGCCGCTCACCGCATCAAATACACACATTCGCGGATACCATTGCGCCAGTTGATAAATAGCCCCGTTTTTGGTATAAAGTCTCCCCATTCTGTCAGCCCCGTATTCAGGAATCGAAAACCAATAATTTATCTTGATATTAATTTTATCGCCATGGGGTTTAACCGCAAAAGGTAACCGAAGCTGCATCCGGGTATCGGTAATTACGGGTTCGATTTTATAAGACTTTCCTTTATAAATTATCGAAACTGTACCAATATGATAGCCCCCTTTTTTATACCCTTTTACATCAAACCTGTCGCCGGAAACCAAAGTGGTAGCCGCTCCGCGCGAATCCGGTTCAAATAAATTCTGATCGAGCTGTAACCATAAATATTTTAATTCATCGGGGCTGTTATTGGTGTAATTAATAGTAACATCGCCTTTTAAAACCGTATCTTTTTCATCCAGCGTAGCGTGAATATTATAACTCGCTACGTTTTGCCAGTACCTGGGACCCGGCGCGCCATTTGCACTGCGGAACTCAGTTCCGGGCTGCATTAAGAAGGTTGGATCAAAAACTTCATTTTTATTATATAGAGACGAATCCTGCGCAGCCAAGGACGGAGAAAGAATAATTCCTGCTGCGAGATAAAAAACCAAAGAAGTAAGCCTTTTCATGTATTTTTTTGAGATAAAAATAATGGTTTAAATTATTATGCGTCAAAACCAGCTATATAGCTTGTCCAATACACTTTGCGAATTATCGCAAATAAAAATCTACAAAATTTGTTCGTTTACTGTCGATTACCTTTCATTACCCTCCAATACTGACAATGCGGTAAGGGTGTAAATAATATGCGCAAGTACCAAATGCTGATAGAATTTATAAAAATGAATTTTTGGAGGATTTGGATGAAGTGAAAAGGCCAGTCTCCAGGCTATTAAACCCGCCACGCCATTAGCCGCGCCGATAAACACCTGGTTTGATAAATCGTATGGCGATTGCAACTTCCGAATCATTCTTTTAGATAGATAAGCAAATAAAATCCCGGTGCAGGCGTGCAACATCCAGCCAGCCGTTTTTGAAAATGACTTTTCAGTTTCAGGAAATGCCCTACTTATCATTTTGGTAAGCAAAACCGGCTCTCTGAAATCTTTACTTTTTTTGTCTGAAAGGAAATAACTGAAAGCCGTCATGGCGGCGGTTCCTGCTATTGCCCCGGTCAGAATATTTTTTGCTTCCATTCTGTTTTTTGTAAAAAGCGGTAAAAAGTATGCCAGATAAACGATGAGCCAGCACCATCGTACTCAGGCATTTTAGGATAAATTTAGATTCGCCGTAAAAAAAAGATAGGCCAGCTTCAAAAAGAGCAACAGAGCTTAATTTGTGGAAGCCCGGGACGGAAGCCCGGTAAGATCGCGACTTAATAGAATAAATTTTCGCTTAAAATAAGTGGACGCGCTCTTTTTTTTTGAGAGGCCTTTTTTGTGGCCCATTAGCGACGGTTATAAAATTCATTATATTAGCAATATAATCTTCCCCTCTTCATGAAATTAATTTCAAACTAAAAATATTGTATGAAAAAAATCGGGATCCTGTTTGGCCGCGAAAGAAGCTTTCCTGAAGCGTTTGTTAAGAGAGTTAATGAAAAAAATGTTGACGGCATTATCGCCGAACCGGTGCGCATCGATAAAATTGTGCAGGGTGAACCGAGTGGCTATGATGTAATAATCGACCGCATTTCCCAGGATGTTCCGTTCTACAGAGCTTATCTTAAGAATGCCGCTATATGCGGAACAGCAGTTATCAATAACCCTTTTTGGTGGAGCGCAGATGAAAAGTTTTTTAATAACAGCCTTGCCACAAAAATTGATGTGCCGGTTCCAAAAACGGTATTGATTCCGTCCAGTTCATTACCAGCCGAAACGGTTGACATTTCATTTTCAAACCTGGCTTATCCGCTCGATTGGGAATCGATTTTTAATTACATTGGTTTTCCGGCATACATGAAACCACATGCGGGCGGAGGATGGAAAAGCGTCTACAAAGTTACCAGTATTGATGATTTTTTTACGAAGCATGGAGAAACCGGCGAGCTCGTAATGATGTTGCAGGAAGAAATTGTTTTTGATGAATACTATCGTTGCTATTGTATTGGCGGCAAAGACGTACATATTATGTCGTATGAACCGCGGAATCCCCATCATCTTCGGTATACCGCCGATTTTAAGCCGGATGCCGAGAAGCTTGAACAGATGAAAGGAATTGTATTAAAGCTCTGCAAATATCTTGGATATGATTTTAATACGGTTGAGTTCGCATTAAGAGATGGCGTGCCTTACGCGATTGATTTTTGCAATCCCGCACCGGATGCCGAACTTACCAGTGTGGGTGAAGCCAACTTTAATTGGGTGGTTGAAGCTGCCGCCAATTTTGCCATTGAAAAAGCCCAATCGCACCGGGACGGAAAGGATAATCTTACCTGGGGCGAATATGTTGAAAGGGCAGTTAAAGGCAAAGATTTAATGTGAAAATGTGAAAATGTGAAAATGTGAAAATCTGAAATTTGAATAATTCAACTAACAAACGCAGTAAAGACCCTTTCATAACTCATAACTCATAACTCATAACTCATAATTCATAACTCATAACTCATAACTCACCAAGCAACTAATTACCAAAAAATGGCTTCTATTTCTTATAAACATTTTACAATCGGCATTGAAGAAGAATATATGGTGATAGACCCCGAAACAAGAGAATTAAAAAGCCATGAACAAAAAATTGTACAGGAAGGCGAAAAGATTATAAAAGATAAGGTTAAAGCCGAAATGCACCAGGCTGTAGTGGAAGTGGGCACTGATATTTGCCAAAATATCGACGAAGCATTTCTTGACGTTTCAAACCTGAGAAAAACGATTAGCATGATTGCGGGCGATTTGGGTTTGGCCGTTGGCGCGTCGGGTACCCATCCATTCAGCCATTGGGAAAGGCAGTTAATAACTGACCATGTACGTTACAGCGAAATCGTTAAAGAGTTGCAGGAGGCAGCAAGAAGTAATTTAATTTTTGGCTTGCACGTTCATATTGGAATGGAGAACCGTGAAATGGCAATACATATCGCCAATTCCGCCCGCTATTTTTTGCCCCACATTTTTGCCCTCAGCACCAACTCGCCTTTTTGGGAGGGAAGATCAACCGGCTACAAATCCTACAGAACAAAAATTTTCGACAAATTTCCCCGCACAGGCATCCCCGACTTTTTTGATACGATTGAGGCTTATGACAATTACGTAAAAATTTTAGTAAAAACCAATTGCATCGACAACGCTAAAAAAATCTGGTGGGATCTGAGAGTTCACCCGTTTTTTAATACTGTTGAATTCAGAATCTGCGACGTGCCGCTCACGGTTTACGAAACCATAACCATAGCCGCCTTATTCCAGGCCATTTGCGCAAAGCTCTACAAATTGCGCATGCAAAATCTTAATTTTATTTCTTATCCACGCATGCTTATCAATGAAAATAAATGGCGCGCCAGCCGCTATGGTATCGAAGGAAGCATGATTGATTTTGGTAAAGAAATCGAAGTAAATACACGCATACTTATTTATGAATTGCTGGATTTTATTGATGATGTCACTTCACCTTTAGGAATCAGAAATACCATTGGCTACGTTCACAAAATACTTGACGAAGGCACAGGCGCCGACCGTCAGTTAAAGGTTTTTGAAGAAACGCTGAGCACACCGGCAGTAGTAGATTATATCCAATCACAATTTTTGTCGGGGTTATAGTAAACAAAGAAATAAGCACAATTTTTATTTAGAGGAATGGCAAACCAGCAAGTTCGCCGGGTATTGGTTTTCAAATTGAATCGTACATTGCATGGGCATGAAATATTATATCATAGCCGGCGAAGCATCCGGCGATCTTCATGGAAGCAATCTCATCAAAGAAATTAAAAAGCTGGATGCCGGCGCCCGTGTTCGTGCATGGGGCGGAGATAAAATGAAAGCTGCCGGAGCTGAATTGGTAAAGCATTATAAAGACCTCGCTTTTATGGGATTTGCTGAAGTTTTAAAAAACCTTCCGGCCATCCTTAAAAACATTTCTTTTTGTAAAAATGATATTTCAAATTTCCAGCCGGAGGTAATTATTTTTATTGATTATCCTGGCTTTAATCTGCGCATAGCAAAATGGGCAAAGGCAAAAAAATATAAAACTGTTTTTTATATTTCGCCCCAGGTGTGGGCATGGAAAGAAAGCCGCGTAAAGGCCATCCGACGCGATATTGACAAGATGCTCGTCATTCTTCCCTTTGAAAAAGAGTTTTATCAAAAATGGAATTTTGAAGTGGAGTATGTGGGGCATCCATTAGCGAATGTGATAGATAATTTCAAAAAAAATCATCCCGAAATAAAGCCATCCGGCAAAACGATTGCCTTGCTGCCCGGAAGCCGCAAACAGGAAATACAAACCAAACTTCCATTGATGCTTAAAGCCTCTGAAAACTTTCAGGAATACGATTTTGTAATTGCAAAAGCCCCTTCAATTGAAGATGATTTTTACTTAAACTTTTTAAAAAATCATAACAATGTAAAAACGGCTTCCAACCAGACGTATTCTTTATTAATGAGCGCCACGGCTGCTCTTGTCACTTCAGGAACGGCCACTCTGGAAACTGCTTTATTTGGCGTACCGGAAATCGTTTGTTATAAAGCGAGCAACATTTCTTATCAAATTGCCAAACGGCTGATAAAACTGAAATTCATTTCCCTGGTTAACTTAATCATGGATAAGGAAGTGGTTAAAGAATTGATTCAACATGACCTGACCCCGGAAAATATTACTGCTGAATTAAGAAAAATTCTAACAGATAGCGCCACACTGCAAAGGATGAAACACGATTATTCTGTTCTCGCCGGGTTATTATCTGAAGGAGGAAATGCTTCCAAAAATGCCGCTGAAATCATATTTCATTTTGTAAGCGGGGAATAAAAAAAATACCCAAACGGTTACACTTCCGCGAAATCTCTTAATCAAAGTCAATGTTTATTCTTATCTTATATCATTGTAAAAAATGAAGAAGGGAGGCAACTTTGTGTTATCAAAAAAAATTAAATAACCAGTAAATCAATAAAAAATGGCAAAAACTATTCTTCACAAAGCCAATACCCGCGGCCATGCCGATCATGGATGGCTGAACAGTTATCATACTTTCAGTTTTGCGAATTATCACAATCCTGAAAGAATTCATTTTGGCGCTTTGCGGGTTTTAAATGATGATACCGTAAGTGCTGCAAAAGGGTTTGGCACTCATCCGCACGAGAATATGGAAATCATTTCTATTCCGCTGGAAGGCGATTTGGAACACAAAGACAGCATGGGCAACACTACAACAATTAAGCAAGGTGATATCCAGGTGATGAGCGCTGGCTCTGGCGTACAGCACAGCGAATACAATAAAAATAAAGATGTGCCCGTAAAATTTTTACAAATCTGGGTGTTCCCGAACAAAAAAAATGTAACGCCCCGGTATGGCCAGGTTTCGTTAAATGAAGAAGACAGGCACAATAAATTGCAGCAAATCATATCGCCCAACCAAAATGACGGAGGTTTGTGGATTTATCAAAATGCATGGTTTCATTTGGGTAAATTTGACAAAGGCTTCAGTACCGATTACCAGTTTAAAAATGAAAAAAATGGATTGTATATTTTTGTTTTGAAAGGGGGCATACTGGTAAATAACGAAATCCTGAACACACGCGATGGATATGGCATCTGGGAGACAGACAAAGTAAATATTAAAGCTGAAAGCGACGCGGAATTTTTATTAATGGAAGTTCCGATGATTTTTTAAACCTATAATTGAAAAAGAAAACAATATGGAAAAAATTCAGATTTTGACTGTAGGGCGCGACCCTGTATTGCTACAAAAACTGTCCAGATTCATAAATGAAAACGCCGGATGGGAAAGCACTGCCACCATTGATGACGAAACAGCTATCGAGCTATTTCACCTGCGCAGTTTTGATATAGTGATATTGCTGAAAGATGTAGCGGCTGAATCAGTTAAAAAGCTCACTTCCCTTTTTTCGCATCAAAAGCCTGAACTAATCGTTTTTGACAACATCGGCGATTCTACGCAAATCCTGGAAGATACGATTAACAAAGCCTTGCAGAACTCCAAACCGGCAGTGAATATAGTAGATGATGCTTTTAAAGACAGCAATAAAGAATAAGCAACAGTAAATAAATAAAAAGCGGGTTTTTTAATTTTGGATTCAATTAAAAACCCCGTTCTTTTTTTAAAAGAGTAAGAATAAAGGTTTTCATACGGCAATTTTAAAACCTTCTTTTTTTTAGATTGAATTTTTATTTTAATTTTGCTGTCCTTCAAAACGGTGGTTGTAGCTCAGTTGGTTAGAGCATCAGATTGTGATTCTGAGGGTCGTGGGTTCGAGCCCCATCATCCACCCAAAAAAAACCCGCTGCCAGGTGGGTTTTTTCGTTAGTATAATCGCAATAAATGTTTTCAAAATACCGTCTATACTTTTGCAAAAACCTTTGTTAATTCAAACATTTAAATTTAAAGTACAAATTTAATCTTTGTTACTTTTACGTATGAACCCAATAATCAGTTTTATTATGAGCAAAAAATTTATCCCGGTCCTTATTCTTCTAATCCTGGCCGGCTTATTTATAGGGTATGGTGTGAAAGGCAAAAGCGATGCAGATCCCAGAACAAAATATGAAAAGATTCTCCATAATGTAGGCATTGTGCTGGAACAAGGGCATTACAGCCCCAAAAAAATTGATGATAAATTTTCGCAGGAAGTTTTGAAAAAATTTGTAAGCGATCTTGATCCCGATAAATACATTTTTCTTCAGCAGGATATTGATGGGTTTAAAAAGTATGAAAACCGCATTGATGATGAAATTCATGGAGCGCCCTTGCAATCTTTCGATGCGATAAGCAAGGTTTACCTTAAAAGGATAGATGAAGTTTCAGCTTCATACCAGGAAATTTTAAAGCATCCGTTTGATTTTAAGAAAGACGAGTCATTACAAACCAACGCCGATAAAAGAACATTTCCAAAAACGGTGGAAGAACGCAGTGATTATGGAAGAAAGCGCCTGAAATATTTTGTATTGGTAAGATATGTTGATTTGCAGGAACAAAGGGATTCGGCCACTGATAAAAAAGAAGCTGCAAAGGCAGACTCCACCTTGCAGCGCGAGGCTGTGGAAGTTGTATCAAAGCAAATGAAAAGGTATTTTGAAACGCTCAAAAATCATAACTCTTCGGACGACCTATTCAGCAGTTTTGTAAATGCAATTACCAGCACAATGGATCCACACACCACTTATTTTGCGCCGGTAGATAAAAGAACATTTGATGAAATGTTAAGTGGCACTTTTTACGGAATAGGTGCCCAGCTCATGGAAAAAGATGGAAAGATTACCATTTCAAGTCTGATTACCGGAATGCCGGCATGGAAGACCAACGAAATCACACCCGGCGATGAAATAATAAAAGTTGGCGAAGGAGACGCAGCCCCTGTTGACGTGACAGGCTATGCGGTAACCGATGCGGTGAAGTTAATCCGTGGCGAAAAGGAAGGCTCCATAGTAAAGCTTACGCTTAAAAAAGCAGATGGTTCGGTTAAAGTGGTGCCTATAGCCAGGGGCAAAATTTCTTTGGACGATACATTTGCAAGAAGCGCGGTGATTAATAATAACGGCCATAAAATCGGTTACATCTATTTGCCGGAATTCTATGCAAATTTTGATGATCCTTCCGGAAGGCGCGCTGCCACAGATGTAGCAAAAGAAGTGCAAAAATTAAAGGATGCCCATGTTGAAGGAATTATTATGGACCTGAGGGGAAATGGGGGCGGTTCATTGCAGGATGTGGTAGACATGGTAGGATTATTTGTGAAAGGAGGCCCGGTAGTGCAGGTAAAAGGCAGGGATGGCGAGCCAAGCGTATTATCAGATAGAGCAAAAGAAGTGTTGTATTCAGGGCCGCTCGCTGTAATGGTAGATGAGCTTAGCGCTTCTGCTTCGGAAATATTTGCCGCCGCCATCCAGGATTATCATCGTGGCATTATTATAGGAAGTTCGACCTATGGAAAAGGTACGGTTCAACGAAACGTTTCGCTTGATCCCCAGGCAGAAAATCCTTTTTTTAGCCACCCTGCTGAAGGCTTGGGCGATGTGAAGCTAACCTTTAAAAAATTCTACCGCATAAACGGTGGCACCACACAACTAAAAGGCGTTACTCCTGACATTTTAATTCCTGACCGCCTTGAAAATGCAAAACTCCGTGAAAAAGACAACCCCGATGCGCTGGCATGGGATCAGATTCCGAAAGCGCAGTATACACTCTGGAATCCCGGATACAGCTACTCTTCAGTAATTGCAAGCGTAAATAATGACATCAGCAACAATATCGATTTTAAAGAAATTCAAAAGCAGGTAAACCTGCTTGATAGTTACCAGGATGAACCCACTCCTTTGAATATCGATAAATACAAGCAAATGCAACAGAATATCCGTGAGGCTGCAAAAAAATTAGACAAATATTCAAAATCGCCTACCCTTTTGAAGGTGACTACACTTGCTCCTGATTCTCTTGCGATGCAAGGCGATACTGCAAAGATTAGCAAGCAGGAAACTTTTCTTAAAACAATCAGCAATGACTTGTATATAGATGAAACAGTAAAAACCCTGGAAAAAGTGATAGGAGAAAAGCAGCTCGCAGAAGCAAGCAAATAACATTTTTAAAGATTATATAAAAAACCGGTGCTGGCCACCGGTTTTTTTATGTCTTCAAACTGCAATAAAAATGTTGCTTATTTATTGCTTTACTATTTAAAAGGTGGAGGATATCGGACTCGAACCGATCACCTCAAACATGCCATGCTTGCGCTCTACCAGATGAGCTAATCCCCCAAAAAAAAGAACTGTTTAAAAATTTTTATGGCCGCAAATATAATCAGCAAAACAATGAAATAAAATTCTTTTTATTAATCGCCCCAGATTTCTTCTTTGCCCTCGAGCCACGCTTTTACCAAACGGTTGGAAACCGATTTCGGCCTTTCGAGCGGATACCCTAATGCCCTGTCCCAGCAAAGACTTGCCAATACGCCGAGCGATCTTGCAACACCAAAGAGAACTGTATAAAATTCATATTCTACCATACCATAATGCACCAATAAAGCCCCGCTGTGTGCATCCACATTCGGCCATGGATTCTTTATTTTGGCGATGGATTGTAAAATAGGCGGCACTGTTTCATAAATATTCCAAACGGTTTGCACCAATTTATCATCCGGCATATGTTTCTTTCCAAATTGCATCTGTGCTTCAAACCGCGGATCCGTTTTTCTCAAAACTGCATGCCCGTAACCCGGAACCACCTTTCCCTCAGATAAGGTTTTTCTCACATAAGCTTCTATCTGCTCCTTATTGGGAAGATCACTGCCAATTTCTTTTTGCATTTCAAAAATCCATTTGATGACTTCCTGGTTGGCAAGGCCGTGCAGCGGGCCGGCTAAACCGTTCATTCCTGCGGCAAATGCAAGATATGGGTCGCTTAAAGCAGAACCCACAAGGTGAGTAGTATGAGCCGAAACATTTCCGCCCTCATGGTCGGAGTGAATCGTCATGTAAAGCCGCATCAATTCATGAAAACCTTCATCTTCGTAGCCAAGCATGTGCGCAAAGTTTCCTGCCCAATCCAATAAACCATTTGGCTGAATATGCTTTCCACCCTTATACTTACGACGATAAATATACGCAGCAATGCGGGGCAGCCGGGCAATTAAATCCATTGCATCATCAAATACGGGAAGCCAGTAATCCTGTTTGCTCATGCCCTCGGCATATTTTTTGGCAAAATGGCTTTCCGTTTGAAGGGCCATTATCCCAACAACAAATTGGGTCATGGGGTGCGCAGTTTCAGGCAATGCTTCAATTGTATCGAGTACGTAATTGGGAACATGGCTGCGGCGTTGCCACAAATTACTCATGTTCTGAACATCCTCTTCTGTTGGCAATTCACCTACCAGCATCAGATAAAATATACCTTCAGGCAAAGGTTCTGAGCCGCCTTCGGCCTTTGGAAGCTTTTCTTTAAGTTCCGGAATTGAATAGCCTCTAAACCGGATTCCATCATAGGAATCAAGCAACGATGTTTCGGTAACAAGCCCGGTAATGCCACGCATTCCCTGGTAAATCTGTGATAATTTCACCTCACCAATAATCCTGTCTCCGTGATTTTTTACAATGTCTTTTACTTCTGCAGAAACAATATCTGCCTTGTCTTTAAATTTATTTTGAATCGTAGGCATAAAAATTAATTGGAATTATTATTCTTTGAAAAAATTCAAGTGCGATAAAGTTAACGCCCGGATAGGTTTTTAACAAAAGAAAATGTTGAACGTCAAACGATTCTCATTCTTTTAACTGGATGCGCGCTTGTATAAATACCATGCAAGCCCGCCAAATACCACATTTGGCAACCATGCAGCCACTATCGGACTAAAATTTCCTTTTAGCGCAAAAACTGAAGCAAACCTTCCTACCAAAATATAAATGACGCATATCAAAAATCCAATGGCAAGATGGAATCCGCTTCCGCCCCTTATTTTTTTGGACGAAACACATGCGCCAATAATCGTTAAGATAAAAACTGACACAGGCACGGCATTCCGGTTATTTTTCTCAAGCAGCAGTTCGTTCACATCGCCTGAGCCGCGCATTTTTTCTAGTTGGATAAAGTGGTTTAATTCCGGCGTTGTCATTTTATCTTTCATGTAATCATCTCTGCGCAAATCCCGGGGCTTAAAATTAAAATTCATTTGCATGGTGGCCGAATCTATTATGGTCTGATGCAAACCATTTATCTTTCTGATCACCACATTGTTCAGCATCCATTTATTGGTTCCTGTATCCCACTTTATTGACAGCGCTCTCAGGTTGTATACAAGATTAGTTTTGTCAAACCGCTGGATAAAAAAATTACTTCCCGTTTTGCTGGTAGTATCGTAGTAACGGATACCCGCATACGAAAAAGAGTCCAGCTTAAAATATTTGTTGCTAAGGGTGGAGGTATTTACATAACCTCCATAATTGTAATCTATATATTTCGCATTAAAATTCGCCCATTTTTCATTAGCCGGCGGAAGCGCATATTGGTTGGCCCACCAAAGAAAGGCGGTAAAGATAGCACCTGCCAACATGTAAGGCCTGAGCAATCTTCCAAAACTGATGCCTGTGCTTAACATGGCGATTATCTCCGATTTATTAGCAAGGGAAGAAGTAAAAAATATAACTGAAATAAAGATGAACAGCGGGAAAAGCATAGCCTCGATATGAGGAAGAAAACCAAAATAATATTGTACGATAATTTCTTTATAAGAGAGGCCTGTCTTTGCAAAATCATCGGTTTTTTCACTTAAATCGACAATTACAACAATAAAAGTTAGCGCGATGAGACAAAAGAAAAAAGTGACAAAAAATTTTTTGATGATATACCAGTCTAATAATTTCATGCTGCGCTTAAAATAAAAACTTTAGTTGCCAAAAGTAAATTAAAAAAGCAGAGTAATCCGTATATCACAGGCCAGCAGCCTGATTTATGAAATTTTTAAAAAGATAGTAAACGAACTTTTAAAACGAATTTATATTTTGTTGAAGGCTGCAAATCATTTTTTCTTTTTTGAAGAAACGCCTGCCACAAGCTGGTGCGAATCTTTTATAAACTCACACAATGTTTTTCGCGGTATTTCGCCATCTACAATTATGGTGTTCCAATGTTTTTTATTCATGTGATAGCCCGGTAAAACGGATGAATATTGTTCGCGCAATTCAACAGCCCTGTCAGGATTGCATTTTACATTGAATTGCAAGGGCACTGAAGACAAAGAAACCAACAGGAAAATCTTATTCTTTGTTTTGAACACCAGCGTGTCTTCGCCAAAGGGAAAACTTTCTTCTACCTCCTGTAGCGACAATGCAAAGTTTCGCAGCTCTTCAATATTCATAAAAAAAATAAAGTCATAAGTTGTAAGTAATAAGTTATAAGTTGCAAAACACAAGCAGCAGCCTCGCAAATCATCTAAATAATTTAATAATTCAATAATCAATTTCCCTTTTCCGGCCTCAAAATTCCGGTTACGACATTCTTCGTAGTCAATAATAATTTTGCGGCTTCCTGTATATCTTTAGGCGTTAACGCATTCACATATTTATCGTAATGTATAAAATAATCAGGGTTACCGCCCGGAAAATAGAAATGCTGCAATTCTGAAAGCCAAATATTGTTTTCCTTAATGTTCACTTTGTGTTGTTCTTCCCACTGTTTCTTCACTTTGTCAAGGTTTTCCTTTGATGGGCCATTCTTTATAATATCCTGGATTTCCGCAGTTGCAGCCCGTAACAGAGTGTCTACTTTTTCCGGCCCTGTGGGCAATGTCAGGAAAAAAGAATAATTTGAATAAGGAATTTTTTCAAACTGCACCTGTGTACCTCCGCCATAAATTGCCTTGAGTTTTTCTCTCAACTCTTCATCAATGCGAATATTTAAAATTTCACTAATCGCTTCTGCTTTTAAATTGAGTTCATCAGAATAAGGAATTTCGCCGCTATACACCCGGAAAATCATCGCCTTGGGTTCTTTGCCTTTATACACATTCACATTCACTTCACCGCTGGCGATTCTTACTTTGTTATCCACGTAATTAAATGCCTTCTTCACGGAAGGCAGGCTGGCAATATATTTTTCGAGGAGTGGCTTTAGCGAATCTGCAGAAATGCTTCCCACAAAAGTAAAATGCATGCCATATTCATTTTGAAAATTCTCTTTATACATCTGCAT
Organism: Hanamia caeni; assembly: GCF_003721595.1. GTDB lineage: Bacteria > Bacteroidota > Bacteroidia > Chitinophagales > Chitinophagaceae > Ginsengibacter > Ginsengibacter caeni. Next base: position 191,780 of record NZ_RJJR01000004.1, on the reverse strand, counting down.
AATTCTGTCAAGATTCAATGCATCAAAATATCCCGGTTTCGGAACCGCTATAGGCGCCAGCGGATTATCATTGTACATAGCTTTGAACAAAGTATCAATAAACACCGCTTGCGGATTAGCGCTAAGAAAAGCAAGCTGGGCCTTGTTTTTTTGAATAAATGACCGGAACAAGGCAGTATCGGTTCTGGGTGCGGTGGCATAGAGATACACCAATTGCATCATCGCTTCTGCATCTTTTATCGAGCTACTTCCACTAAAGCCGGTTGTTACCTGGGACATAGCCGGATGAACACTCACTGTTTTCCCGCTCAGCGCTTTTTTTAAATCAAGTGGAGAAAAATTTCCAACGCCCATGCTGCTTATTACCGACATCATGTATTCAGCATTGTATTTATCGGCAAGCCCATAATTGTTTTTGCCACCCGGCCTCACTGCACTCATCAGCAGTTGGTCATTTTTAAAATCAGTATGTTTAAAAGTGACTGTGATGCCGTTGCTCAATGTAAAATCTGTTGTTCCTAAAAGTGAATTCGCTTTTGTATTTACAATTTTTCCGGCTTTGGGAATTTCAGTTAATAAAGAAGATTGCACGGCTTTTTCTTCGTAGGGTTTTAAATCCATTTTTTGAACTTCATCAGCAACAGCAAGAATTTCAGCATCAGTCGGAAGGCTGCTGCTGTCTTTGGTTTGCGGCCCTGAAAGGGCAATAAATTTATTTGAGTTTTGGCTGAGTATGTTGATTACTGCATTTACATCATTCACCGTAATGCCCGGTAATAATTCTTTATAATATTTTAATTCGTTTGTAATGCCGGGAATGGGTTCTTTGGTTAAAAAGTTACGAATGTATTCTTCTGCATAATTCGCCGATTCAGTTTTGTTTTTTTCATTGAATGCTCTTTCAATATAATTGAGCATATCTGCTTTGGACCGTTTAAGCTCTTCTTCAGTGAAGCCAAATTTTTTCACTCTTGCAATTTCCTGCTCGAATGCTTTCAATCCTGTGAGGCTATCGCTGTTGCCTGTGCCGATATATCCTGTGAAAGATTCATAGCCCCGCGCTTCAGAGTTGAAGCCACAGGCAGCATACACGAAAGGAGGATTTTCTTTCTGGGTAAGTTCGCGCAATCTTTGATTGAGCAAATCAGAAAAAATATTCTTTATCAATTCATTCTTATAATCGCCTAATGTAACAACAGGTTTAATCTTGTATGGCGAATAATATACCCTGTACATGTAGCTTGTCGCTTCTTTATCGGTAATCACTTCAGCTACACTTTTTTTATAAGGCGGCACCTCGGGATGAATTCTTGCTCTTTCATTTTGAGGATTTGTATTCGGGCCAAAATATTTTTTAACCAGCGCTTCTGCCCTGGAAGGCTCAATATCACCCACAACAATCACTGCCATTAAATTTGGCCGGTACCAATCTTTATAAAAACTTCTGAGCGCCTCGTAAGGCGCATGCTCAACTATACTGTCAATGCCGATGGGAAGCCGCTTTGCATATAGTGAACCGGCAAATAGCAATGGAAAAATTTTTCGGTCAATCCTGTCCTGTGCGCCTTTTCCTAAACGGCTTTCTTCCAAAACAATCGGACGTTCGCCATCAATATCCGAATCGTTATCCGTAACATTATGCGCCCAGTCGTCTAATATCTGGAAACCCTTTTCAATATTGCCGGGCTTGTCAGTGGGTATGGGAAGAATATAAACTGTTTCATCAAAACTTGTGTACGCATTCAAATCACTTCCAAATCCCACCCCGATAGATTGAAGAAAAGAAATGATTTCATTCTTCCTGAAATTTTTGGTTCCGTTAAAAGCCATGTGTTCGCTCAAATGCGCGAGGCCTTGCTGATTATCGTTTTCAAGAATAGAGCCCGCATTTACCACAAGGCGCAATTCCACTTTCTGGTCAGGCTTTTCATTTTGGCGGATGTAATAGGTGAGTCCGTTACTCAGCTTCCCGATTTTCACGTGTGGGTCAACCGGTAGCGTATCATTGAGATTAGGCTGTGCTAAAACGGAAGAAGAAAGGAATAAAAATAAGAGCGTAAATAATTTCATATATCAACAATTGATAAGAACAAATATAATAAACAAAAATACGGGCATGCGATAAGCAACCTTGTTTGCGGTACAGTTTATAAAAACTTTAAGTCAGAATACAAATCCATGTGATTTGTCCTTTTACTGTCCGGAATGTGATTAAGCCAATCAATTATCTTTGCAGGATGAGTAAAATAAGAGTAAGATTTGCCCCAAGCCCTACCGGCGGATTGCACCTCGGAGGCGTACGCACAGCGTTATACAATTATTTATTCGCCAAACAGCACAATGGCGATTTTATCCTTCGCATAGAAGATACCGATCAAACGCGCTATGTTGAAGGAGCGGAACAATACATCATAAATTGCCTGAAGTGGTGCCATATTCTTCCCGATGAAGGGCCTCATCATCCCGGTGAATACGGGCCTTACCGCCAAAGCGAAAGAAAAAATATTTACAAAGAATATGCAGACCAGTTGGTAAAATCAGGGCATGCCTATTATGCTTTTGATACACCGGAAGAAGTAGAAAAGCTTCGTGAGAAATTAAAAGCGCAAGGCAAATTCAATGTGCAATATGATTATCAAAACCGGTTGAATATGCGCAATTCGCTGGTTTTGCCCAAGGAAGAAACTGAATCGCTTTTAAAAATAAATTTTCCGCATGTGGTAAGAATTAAAATGCCGCGAAATGAATACGTGCATTTTAAAGACATGATCAGGGGCGATATTGAGATGCCAACCGATGGCGTGGATGATAAAGTTTTATTGAAAGCAGATGGAATGCCAACGTACCATTTAGCCGTAGTGGTGGATGATTATTTAATGAAAATAACACACGCATTCCGCGGCGAAGAATGGCTGCCTAGCGCCCCGGTGCATGTGCTGTTATGGAAATACTTTGGGTGGGAAAAAGACATGCCACAATATGCGCATCTGCCCCTGATATTAAAACCTGATGGCAACGGCAAATTAAGTAAACGCGATGGTGAACGACTGGGCTTTCCTGTGTTTGCCATGGAATGGAACGACCCCAAAGCCGGTGTGGTGAAGGGCTTTAAGGAATTAGGATTTATGCACGAAGCATTTATCAATATGCTCGCGCTGTTAGGCTGGAACGACGGTACCGAGCAGGAAATATTTTCGTTGGAAGAAATGACAGAAAAGTTTTCAATGGACAGAGTGCATGAACACGGCGCAAAATTTGATTTTGAAAAAGCCAAATGGTTCAATCATGAATGGATAAAAAAATCCAGCGTTGCCAGGTTAAAAGAAGATGTAAAAAAAATATTTGAACAACATAACATCCCAATTGAAGACGAAAAAAAATTTGAAAAAATAATCGAACTCATCAAAGACCGTTGCACGTTGTTAAATGATTTCGTGGAGCAGGGAAGTTTCTTTTTTATTGCCCCGCAGAAAATTGACACAGCATCTATCCTTCAAAAGTGGAACGAAAATAAAAACCAGTTTTTTGTTGAATTGATAAGGTTGTTTTCATTATTACAAAGCTGGGAACCGGGCGAAGTAGAACATACTTTTAAAGAACTTGCGGCAGCGGCCAAATTAAAACCCGGAGAATTAATGGGCGCATTCAGGCTGATGCTTGTTGGCGGCAAATTCGGGCCGGGTGTTTTTGAAATCTCATCTGTACTTGGACAGCAGGAAACAATAAACAGGATTACGCATGCCTTATCTTCTTTACAATAAACCAGCAATCTAACCAGGCTGAAACTTCAATTGCTGTTGTATCTTTCAGGCTGAACATCTATTTTGATTTCTAATACAAAATTTTTATAGTGGCAAAATTTTTATTCAAAACTTTTTCATCCCTGTTATTTTTAATTGCAGTGGTAAACCAAGGTGCGGCTCAAACACACTCCAGCCAATTGGTTAATCAGCCGATAGACATCAGCCCTGATTTTCACAATTTTAAAAATGCGTATTTCCTCGCCGACAGCCTTACTTCATTCGACCCAAATACCATGAGTGGCAACGTTGAATGGCAACGGAACCATTATGTGCGCCGCATGGCATTTAACAATGAGCTGGCGGCTTTGCAACCTTATCAAAACAATATTTTTCCTGCGTCGGAATACCAGCAGGATCCGGTGCTTCCTTTCAGCATTCAGTTCGTTTCCCCGCGCACAATTCGTTTAAGAATGAACACCGGCCTTGTAGTAAAAGATGAGAAAGATACTTTGATGTTTGTAAAGGAACCTGCTACCGATAAATCATGGAAGTATACGAAAATTGAAGGCGGATATGTTTACACCAGCGCCTTCGGTTCTGTAACTATTCGTGAACATCCGTGGCACATAGAGATAAGAGATGCAAAAGGAAAGTTGCTTACAGAAACTTTTCACGCAAAAGATAACAGCGCCAGCTATACTCCTATCCTGCCCTTCTCTTTTGTGCAAAGGTTTGCAGATATGTCAAGAAGCATAGCCGCTTCATTTACCGCTGCTCCGGAAGAAAAAATCTTTGGCTGTGGAGAATCTTTTACCCAACTTAACAAGCATGGGCAAAAGGTTGTTTTATGCACTTTCGATGCAAACGGTGTGCAAACTCCCGAGATGTATAAGCCCATCCCATTTTTTATGAGCAGCAATGGTTATGGAATGTTTATGCATACCAGCACACCCATCACGTGCGACTTTGGCCAGGCCTATAATGGCGTAAACACTTTGATGATCGGCGACGACCAGTTAGACTTATTTATTTTCCTTGGTGATCCAAAAGAAATTTTAAATGAATACACTAACATCACCGGCAAATCGCCCATGCCGCCTTTGTGGAGCTTTGGTTTCTGGATGAGCCGCATTACTTATTCGTCTGAAGCAGAAGTGAGAGATGTAGCTGCCAAGCTGCGCGAAAATAAAGTGCCGGCTGATGTAATTCATTTGGATGTTGGTTGGTTTCAAACTGACTGGCGTTCGGATTTTCAGTTTTCAAAAGACCGGTTTAAAGACCCGAAGAAAATGATTAGTGATTTAGGAAAAGATGGGTTTCATATTTCATTGTGGCAGCTTCCTTATTTTGTTCCGAAAAACCGTTTGTTCCCTGAGATTGTGAAGAAAAGATTGTATGTAAAAGATGAGAAAGGCAATTTACCTTATGATGATGCTATCGTCGATTTTTCTAATCCGCAGGCAGTAAATTGGTACCAGATGCATATTGATTCTTTGCTAAAAATGGGCGTAGGAGCTATCAAAGTCGACTTTGGAGAAGCCGCACCCGAATTTGGAATGTATGCATCAGGAAGAACCGGCTTTTATGAACACAATTTGTATCCGTTGCGGTATAATAAAGCGATTGCGGACATTACCAAAAAAGTAACCGGTGAAAATATTATCTGGGCGCGTTCAGCATGGGCGGGAAGCCAGCGCTACCCAATCCATTGGGGCGGCGATGCAGAAAATACTTCTTCTGCTATGCTCGCAACTTTGCGTGGCGGATTGTCATTTGGTTTATCCGGATTTGCGTTCTGGAGCCACGACATCGGGGGATTTGTTTTGAAATCTCCTGAAGATTTATATCGTCGATGGACACCGTTTGGTTTTCTTACTTCTCACACAAGAGCGCACGGCGCACCGCCAAAAGAACCGTGGGCTTATGGAAAAACTTTTCTGGATGAATTTCGCCTGAGTGATAACATGAAATATGAACTGATGCCTTACGTGTATGCACAGGCCAAACAATGTACTGAACTTGGATTACCAATGGTTCGTGCTTTGTTTGTAGAATATCCGAAAGATGCCGGTTCATGGTTAATAGAAAATGAATATTTATTTGGTTCCGATATTTTGGTAGCGCCGTTTTTCCAGGACAGCACTTATGAAAGAGATGTTTATTTACCCAAAGGCAGCTGGATCAATTATCAAAGTGGTGAAGTGTATAACGGAGGATGGCATCACATAAAAGGTGGCAAAATCCCGGCGGTAATTTTGGTGCGGGATGGCGCTGTGATTCCGAAAGTGAAACTGGCACAATCCACCAAAGATATTGACTGGAAAAATATAGAGCTGTTAGTTTTTAATTCAGGAAAAACTCAATCCACAGGTTATGTCTGCCTTCCTTCGGATAACATTTTACGGGCACTTTCTGTAGCAGAAAAAAATGGAAAATATTTGTTGGAAGATGATCCTTTGCAAGGCATCGTAAACTGGAAGATTCACAGCTATAAATGAACGTAACGTCCTGGCGGATGTTCAAAAAAAAAAATTTGATATGAATTTTACAACCATAAAAACTGACCTGGAGGAAAACATCCTCACACTTACCATCAACCGGCCTGATAAGTTAAATGCATTAAATCAAACCGTGCTGGATGAGGTGGATGCTGCGATGGACCAGGCTTACAGTGATAAAAATATAAAAGCAGTTATCATTACGGGCGCCGGAGAAAAAGCTTTTGTTGCCGGCGCTGATATTTCTGAATTCGTTTCAGTTCCCGATTCAGAAGGCGCTATGTTATCAAAGAAAGGACAGGATATTTTTTTTAAAATAGAAAATTGCCCTAAGCCTGTAATTGCCGCAGTCAACGGTTTTGCGCTGGGTGGCGGCTGTGAATTAGCAATGTCATGCCATTTCAGGTTGGCAAGCCCTAATGCAAAATTCGGCCAGCCGGAAGTGAATCTAGGATTGATACCCGGCTATGGCGGCACACAGCGCCTTACTATGTTGGTAGGCAAGGGGAAAGCCATGGAACTGATGATGACCGGCAATATGATTACTGCGGATGAAGCAAAATCCTTAGGCCTTGTGAATTATGTGGAATCTGCTGAAAATTTAATTTCCAAAACAAGAGAAATATTAAAAACCATTCTTTCAAAATCGCCCATCGCCATTGCCAAAGTAATTGAAGCCGTAAATTTTTATTTCAAAAAAGAAGGTTTTCAAGAAGAAGCAAAATTGTTCGGAGAAGTGTTTATGAGTGAAGACAAAAAGGAAGGAACGACTGCTTTTTTAGAAAAAAGAAAACCGATTTTTAAATGAATAATTTGAAATTGATTTTACTCAAGTTTCAAAAATAACTTGTAACCTTACAGGTTACAATGTATATTTGCAAATGATAGTTTCAATTGTTCATAAAGGATTAAAACAACTTTGGCTTAAAAATGATCCTTCAAGGTTGCCCGCTGAACAAGTAGATAAAATAAGACGTATACTGGAAGCATTAGATTCCGCTTCAACACTGGCTCCTTTGAAGGCGATTCCAGGATATAAATTACATCAACTTACCGGTAAACTGAAGGGATATTGGTCAGTGTGGGTAACTGGAAATTATCGAATTACCTTCCGCTTTGAACATGAAAATGTTCATGTGGTAGACTATCAGGATTATCACTAAAAATTAATATAATGAATCGTCGAATGAAGCCTGTTCATCCCGGAGAAATTCTTCGGGAAGATATTTTAAAGGAAATGAATTTAACAATTACGGTTGCCGCCCAGGGACTTGGCGTTAGTCGAAAGCACCTTTCCGCAATACTAAATGAGCAAGTTTCTATAACAGCAGAAATGGCGGTAAGACTGGAACAGGCCTTCGGCGTAGAGGCTGGGTTCTGGCTTGACCTTCAAAAAAAATATGATATCTGGAAAGTGCAGAAAGAAGGTAAAATTCATGTAGCCCGAATCAGAGCGTAAGAAAATTTTTAAAAAAGAAGCTAAAGTATTTCAGAAGTTAAAAAAAGGAAGCCGGTTTTAAATAACAAGACTTTTTCAGGTAAAAAAATACATTGATTTATTGCTTTGCTGCCGCAATCATTTTAGTCAAAAGTATTTTTATTCTATTTCACCACTGATTTACTATTTCACATTTTCCTTCTTTCATTGGTACATTTGCATGAACCAATAAATCTTTTAATTGAAATAAACTATGGATTACAGAATAGAAAAAGATACGATGGGGGAAGTAAAGGTGCCCGTTGATGCCTATTACGGCGCTCAAACCGAAAGAAGCATTGAAAATTTTAAGATAGCGCAGGACATCAATAAAATGCCCAAAGAAATTATTCGTGCATTTGCTTATTTAAAAAAAGCCGCGGCCATCACAAATTTTGATGCCGGCGTTTTACCAAAAGAAAAATTGGATTTAATCAGTAAAGTTTGTGATGAAATTTTGACAGGCAAATTAGAAAAAGAATTCCCTCTTGTTGTATGGCAGACGGGAAGCGGCACGCAGAGTAATATGAACGTAAACGAAGTAATTGCCTATCGTGGCCATGTTCTGAATGGTGGCAGCCTTTCTGACAAACAAAAAGTGTTGCATCCAAATGATGATGTGAATAAATCGCAATCAAGCAACGACACTTTTCCTACGGCGATGCACATTGCGGCGTATAAAATTTTGCACGACCTTACCATACCTGCTTTGGAAAATCTGAAAGATACGCTCTCCCAAAAATCAAAGGATTTTATGCATATCGTCAAAATTGGTCGCACGCATTTTATGGATGCCACTCCCCTAACGCTCGGTCAGGAATTTTCAGGGTATGCTTCTCAACTTGATCATGGCATTAAGGCCATTAAAAACACCTTGCCGCATCTGAGCGAGTTGGCGCTGGGTGGCACGGCAGTAGGCACCGGTATCAATACACCGCCGGATTATGCAGTGAATGTAGCAGAAACAATTGCAGAACTTACAGGCCTTCCCTTTATCACCGCAACTAATAAATTCGAATCGCTGGCATCGCATGATGCTATTGTAGAAGCACATGGCGCGTTAAAAACCATTGCAGTGAGCCTCATGAAAATTGCCAACGATATCAGGATGCTTTCTTCAGGACCAAGAAGCGGCATCGGGGAGATCAGCATTCCTGAAAATGAGCCCGGTTCTTCCATTATGCCCGGAAAAGTAAATCCTACACAGTGTGAGGCCGTTACCATGATTGCTGCGCAGGTAATGGGCAATGATGTGGCAATCAGCGTAGGCGGCGCCAATGGCCAGTTTGAACTGAACGTGTTTAAACCCATGATCATCTATAATTTTCTTCACAGTGCCCGGCTGATTGGAGACGGTTGCAACAGCTTTAATGAAAATTGCGCTAAAGGAATTGAACCCATAAAAGAAAATATTAAAAAGCATGTAGACAATTCCTTAATGCTTGTTACCGCGCTGAACACCAAAATCGGGTATTATAAAGCTGCAGAAATCGCACAAAAGGCACATAAAGAAAATACTACCTTAAAAGAAATGGCCGTAAAGCTGGGATATGTTACCCCCGAACAATTTGATGAATGGGTAAATCCTGCAAATATGGTAGGAACTTTACCTTCCAAATAAAAAATTAAGAAGACTGCTACCAATGACTGATAGCAGTCTTCCTTTTTAGAAGACACCAATACCATCGGAAAAAAAAATTCGCTTTATTTCCTGCTTTACTACTAAAAAGTTTTTAACTAATCACCAATTTTTCTGAATAAATATTGACGAGGTAAGCTTGTATAGTTTGAAAATATATACACCCGGATTGGAGAAATGATGAAATCACGTTTTATATCCAACACCCCAATCTTCCCGAAAAATTAAATTCCAGGATTCTTCCTTTGCAAGCATTGTTTTGGGATGACATATCGCACGAAGCATACCTCTTTTTGCCATCGGATGAAAATGATTATTTAGAATTCATGTACTAAAAAAATATCTTCTTCTCATGCGTAGTTTACATGTCCAAAATAAAAGCAAGCTTAAAATCGTTATCCTTAATTGAGGCTTTAAAATTTCAATTGGACGAAAAAAATTCTGTATGGGAAATAATTTTACTCCTTCTCAAACGCATATTCAAGTTGTTCCCTCGGTGGCATGGTGGTTCAGAAATGCAGAAGCATTTCAGGCTTTTTGTTTGTTCACTGTTGCTTTAATGCTGTTTGCTTTGCCTGAATCAACAAAAGGCCAGGCAGTGACAATGAGCTATAGTTACGAAAACCTCACCCGGAATAACGGTGGCGGCACTTTGGAAAAAGGGGATATTATCGAGGTGCATGCGCTAATGCTGGTGAAGACCAAAACAGCGAACAACGTATATTATATTGATACCATTCGCGATGGAGCAAAGTTCGTAAGTGGTTCTTTAAAAATAGTAACCAACGAAGGCCTCACCTACTACGGTCCATATACTGATGGCTCCAATGATGATGAAGGCGTTTACGATGGTTCGTACGGTGGTGTTTCCAGGGTGCGTGTAAATATAGGCGCGAATCCAGGCAAAGCCAAAAGCGGATCAAACCTGACTTCAACTTCAGGTGGAGGAAGTATAGTACCGGGAACCTATAAGCCCAAATTTTATGGCGGAACATTATTAATGGTTGCGTACCAGCTTGAGGTGACCGCTAATTTTGGAGATACGCTTTATCTTACCGGTAATTATTATTTTGATACATCCGGTGCTCTAAGATCCTACCATTTTGCATATCCCGGAATTAAGGTCATTAAAAACTCAGGCCTTTGTGAAAATTTTTCAAGCGCCAGCTTTACAGCAGATAGTTCGTTTGGTAGCGGAAACATACAGGATAGAGCGACACCGGCAATAGTTCCCGGTTACAACAAAGTTACTTTTTCTGCCAATCAGCCCCAGGATGGCAATTATTCAATCGCTAATAATACAAGCCCTACTCAAAAAACGGTAAATACGGGGCCGCCTACAGGAAATTCTGACCGTGTTTTTGGCGTGTGGGATATCATCGGAGATCATACAGGCTCAACCAATCTGAATGCCGGAAACGCACCAACCGCCAAAAACGCAACAGGCGGCTACATGCTCGTTGTCAATGCTGCATTTTCAACAGGCGAAGCATTCAGGCAAACCATTTCAGGCCTTTGTCCGAATACGAATTACGAGTTCTCCGCCTGGGTACGTAATATTTGTGGCTATTGCGGCATTGACGCTGACAGCAAGTCCACGAATCAGCCGGGCGTTTTGCCCAACCTGACTTTTGCTGTGAACGATATAGATTATTATACTTCAGGCGATATTCCCTGGGATGGCAATTGGAAAAAACGGGGCTTCATGTATAAAACCGGCCCGAATGAAACCAGTTTTACCATTTCTATCAGGAATAATGCTGCCGGCGGTGGCGGTAATGACTGGGTATTGGACGATATTAAATTGGTGACTTGCTATCCCAATCTGATCATGAATCCGAGTGACACCGCATCAGCTTGTGCCGGATGGCCGATTACCTTAAGCGATACGGTAAAAAGCTACTTTAATAATTATACTCATTACCGGTGGGAAACCAGTAATGACGGCATAAATTGGATACCGGCCAACTCAGGAGGAACAAGAACACCAGCATTAATAAATGGTTTATTTGTGTATTATGTGGATACGGTGATCAAACCCGCTAAAGCGGATAGCGGCACGTATTTCAGGGTAAAAGTAGCTACCACGTCAGACAACTTAAATGATGACAAATGCGCCGTGGATAAGAGCCAGCGAATCTTCCTGAAGGTGTACAGCACGGCGTGCCCTTTGCTCGATGTAACTATCTTAAATTTCTACGGGTCACTTTCCAACAACAAAACCGCACTTCAATGGTCTGCTCAAAATGAAGGCGAGCTACAAAAATACATTGTTCAAAAAAGTTCAGATGGAATTCATTTTGCTGATATTGGCGAAGAGACAGCAAAGAATGGAACCGGCAACAAAAATTATAATTTTAATGACCCTGATGAAATTTTTAATACCGCTTATTACCGGTTAAAACTTCTAAGTTCCACCAACAATGAAATAAAATATTCAAAGATCATTTCATTGTTCAATAAGAATACTCCTTTCAAAATTTTTACCGTCAATCCTTTTAGCAATTCCGTAAAAATGGATGTTTTTGTTCCTTCCCAGGGGAATATTGAATTTAATCTTTGCGACATGTATGGTCACATTGTAAAAAAGAAAACCATGACATTGAACAAAGGAAATTCAAACATATCCATTGATGATGTAAGTAGCTTACCACCGGGATTATATATCCTCAGAGCTTTATTTAACGGCGTTGTGGTTCAATACAAACTGGTTAAAATCAATTAATGCAGTAAAAGAACAAATCTGAATGATTTATATTTTACAGGCAGGGGTTTTGAAAAAAAATCTCTTTATTAATAAGTTGAAAATTTTCCATTGGTAATTTGAACCGGGTTCGATGTGCTATCATAAACGAGCCCAGAGAATGTTCCCTGAATATGGGTAGAATCAGAAGCCATTAAATTCACAATAAACTCCCCGGTAGATTCATTGGCATAATAGATTGTTTTATTTGGCAATGAATAAGAGAAATTGCTTTCAAATTTTGAAGTAGAATAATTTCCGGGAGGAAAGGAACTGCCGAATAGCTTAATTTGGAACTGTTGGGTACCATTAGCAGAGGTGCCGAGGATGTACATCACATTCGAACCAATGCCCGAGGTGCTGTAGACATTATTAAGATAGCCGGAATAATTAACGCCACCCTTCGTAAATTGCCAGCCTCCCAACACGGGCCTTGTTTTTTCAGAACTATATTCTTTTGCGCAGGAAGAAACCGCCAGGCTAATTACGAACATCCAAAATAAATATTTAGCAAATTTCATGGTATAAAATTATAAGGAAATACGGAATTAAGAAACGGGTATTTCTTCATTGATTAATTTTTCTGTTTTCACGGCCGCATTGCGATTCGGGCTTCCAAAAAATTTCTTTTGAAATACAAAGATTGCAATGATGCCCGCAGAAATGGAAGCATCTGCTATATTAAAAATCGGGCTAAAAAAAGTAAATGGCTCGCCGCCCCAAAATGGAAACCATGAAGGGAAGCGCGAATCAATAATCGGAAAATACAACATATCCACCACCTTGCCGTGCAAAAACCCTGCATAGCCATGAGCCGGGAAAATATGAGCAATGTTAGAAGGAAAAGCAGTGCTGTCTTCGAATATTAAGCCATAAAACATACTGTCAATTAAATTGCCCAGCGCTCCTGCAAATACCAGGGCTACGCAAAATATAAAAGCCGGATGGAATTTCCTTTCAATAATTTTTCTGATATAAAAAATGCCGAAGATGACTGCCGCCAGGCGAAACAGCGTTAAGGCCATTTTTCCGAACTCGCCGCCAAATTTCCAGCCATAGGCCATTCCTTCATTTTCGATAAAATAAATCCTGAACCAGCGGCCCATTACCAAAGTAGATTCGCCAAGATGATAATGTGTTTTTACGTAAATTTTAAGAGCCTGGTCGGCGGCAACAATTAATAAGATTATCAGAAAAACAGTTCTCTTTTTCACTCAGAAATTTTAGTGGGCAAAGATAATAAAATTGAGCTTCAGGGCGGATCTGATACGTTAATTATTAGCCAATGGAAGCGGTTCTTCCTGCTCATTTTTTTTTGAATCATCGCCGAAAAAACGCCTGCGAAAAATGATAATTCCAATGACGCCCACGGATACTGAAGCATCAGCAATATTGAAAATGTAATTAAAAAATGAAAAGGGTTTGCCGCCCCATATTGGAAACCATGTAGGGAAATGTGTGTCGATAAGGGGGAAATAAAGCATGTCTACCACATTGCCATGCAAAAAAGTACCATAGCCTTTGCCGGTAAAAATTCCGGATATTTGATCTGATGTAAAACTGCTTTTATCAAAAATCATCCCGTAGAAAAGGCTATCTATTAAGTTTCCCAAAGCGCCTGCAAAAATCAGCGAAACCAATACGATATATCCCGGATGCAATTTTTGTTCAATAATTTTTTTCAAATAAAAAATACCAAATATCACCGCTCCTAATCTGAAAAGTGTGAGCGCTAATTTTCCTATTCCTCCACCAAATTGCCAGCCATAAGCCATTCCTTCATTTTCGATAAAATATAATTGAAACCAGTGGCCCAGCACCGTTCTTGATTCACCGGGATGAAAATGGGTTTTTATATAAATTTTTAATACCTGGTCTGCAATGAGAATTGCGCAGATGATAAAAACAATATGCCTTTTTTTCAGATGCAACATTTTATAGCGCTTTAATTTTTCTTTTATTCTTCATAATAAATCCTTTTAACCCGTTGCGAAATACTGGTCATGATTTCATATGGTATAGTTCCGGCCCAGTCAGCCAGCGTTTTTAATGAAAGCGATTCACCAAAAACCAGCACTTCTTCGCCCTCTTTTACTTCTTTTATTTCCGTAACATCCAGCATCGTCATATCCATACAAATATTTCCTATCGTTGAAACCGCCAAGTTATTAATCATCATTTTACCCACGCCATTTCCAAACCTTCGTGAATAGCCATCGGCGTAGCCAATTCCGGCCACTGCTATCACGCTGTCATTTTTTACTTTAACCTTATGTCCATAACCAACCGTTTCGCCTGCCCTGATTGTTTTTATCTGCGAAATTGTGGTTACCAGAGTAGAGACATTTTTAAGGCTACTTTGCATTTCCGGGCTTGAATCAAATCCATGAATGCCAATGCCGAGCCTAACCATATCCAACTGGAATTCAGGATGCCGGCTAATGCCCGCTGTATTGTCGATATGTGTCTCAAAACGATAATCCAAAGACTTTTCAAGCTCCCGGCAACACCTCGTAAACGTGTTAAACTGCTCAATCGTAAATGCATCTTCTGCCGGATCGTCGCTGGCAGCAAAATGCGAAAAGACGGTTTTTATTTTGATAAAATGATTATGTTTCAGGAAATCTGCAAGCGCCCCGATTTCATTTTCCAAAAACCCCAGGCGGTGCATTCCGGAATCAATTTTCAGATGAACAGGATATTTTTCGATGTCAGCCTTTTTTAAAAAATCTGAGAATTGATTCAGCAGACCAAACGAAAATATTTCAGGTTCTAAATTGAAATTTATCAACGCATCAAACGTGCTTTCATCAGTGTTCATCACCATTATTGGCAAAGTGATTCCGGCATTTCTTAATTCGATGCCTTCATCTGCATAGGCCACGGCCAGGTAATCCACTTTATTAAATTCAAGCACCGAAGCGATTTCATAACTACCGCTGCCATAGCCGAAAGCTTTTACCATTACCATCATTTTGGTGGTGGGTTTTAGCCTGTTCCTGTATTGTCTAAGATTATAAGCGATGGCCGTCAGGTTAATGGAGAGTATTGTCTGGTGCACCTTTTGCTCAAGAAGATGGCTGATTCTTTCAAACCCAAACTGGCGTGCGCCTTTAATGAGAATGGTTTCATCATGAAACGACGATAAAAAAATATTCTTTAAAAAATCACCGGTTGTTTTAAAAAAGCTTCTGCTTGCTATTACCGAAAACGCTTGCTGATGAGAAAAAATATCCCTTCCAATTCCTATAAATTTGTTTACATTTTTTTGCTGCAGCAGTGAAGCAACTTCCTGGTATAATTGGCCGGGCTTAATGCCAGATTGCATAATGTCAGAAAGAATTACCGTGCGGCCCGGATGTTGCTTTTGTTGTTCCAAAAAATCAAGCGCTATCCGGAGCGAGCTAAGATCGTTGCTATAGCTGTCATTAATTAAGTGACACCGGTTAATGCCTGATTTAAGTTCGAGCCTCATCTCAATCGGGTAAAGCGACCAAAAGCGCTCCCGAAGCGCCTTCGTGTTTTTATTCAGAATGAACAACATACACCAGCAATTAATTGCATTTTCGATGGAAGCATCGTCAGTAAAAGGAATTTTAATTCGAAATTTTGTTCCGTTATAATCAGCGACGATTTCCGAAAAAGAATTTGTTTTTTTTATTGAGATGATTTTTAAAATATCATCAGTGCTCGTTCCCCATGAAAATAACTGGATCTGATTATTTTTTTTCTGAAAAAAATGCATCTCCTTCAAAAGCCTCTGATCGCCCGATGGGAAAACCACGAATTCAGCATTTTTAAAAAGCAATAATTTTTCCCTGATCTTTTGTTGAATATTTTTAAATCCTTCATCGTGAGCATTGCCAATGTTGGTAAAAATCCCGATTTGCGGTTTAATGATTTCCTCAAGATTTTTCATTTCTCCGGGTTGGGAAATGCCCGCTTCAAAAATGGCAAGATTATCCGCCGTGCTGATGTTTAAAACACTCAGAGGGACGCCTATCTGAGAGTTAAAGCTTTTCGGGCTTCTTATAATAGTGTAGTCTTTTTCCAACAGTTGATTGAGCCATTCTTTTACGATTGTTTTTCCGTTACTTCCCGTCAATCCAATCACAGCCAGGTTTTCGTTTGAAAATTGCCTGCGGTGGAAGGCAGCCAAATGTTGTAGCGCACTCACCGCGTTCTTTACCAGGAGAATATTGGCACCAGCAAAGTTAGCTGGATCAATATTTTCGTTATCCGTTACGAGGTTGCGCACGCCTTTTTGGAAAACATTTTCTAAAAATAAATTTGCGTCACCCGACTTGCTTTTGACCGCAAAAAAAACTGTTTCGGAAGGATAGGAAATTTTTCGCGAATCAAGCGAAACATACGAAAGCACAGAAAACAAATCATTTTTGCTTATCCATTTTGCCTTACAAACTTTTGCAATTTCCTGGATGGTATAATGAATTGAAGCTGTCAATGTTTTTGTCTGTTTTTATAAATAGAAAATAAAACGGATCCGCCAAGGCAAAGGATAATGACAGCAAGAGAAACAGCAATATGCAATTTGATTCCGAAATATTCTATCAGCATTTTTGTTCCGATAAAAATAAGAATGATTGCGATGCCTTCTTTTAAATATTTAAACTTATCGAAAGAATTTTTTAAAAGAAAAAACAGTGATCGCAATCCCAAAACTGCAAAAATATTTGAAGTATAAATCACCATTTTGTTTTGAGTTATTGCAAACACCGCCGGAATAGAATCGAAAGCAAAAACAAGATCCGTAGCGGCGAGCATTACCATTACCACAAAAAGAAGCGTGTAATATTTTTTGCCATTTATTCTTTGTGTAAATTTTCCACTCGTGTGATCATGTGAAATCGGCAGAACCTTATTAAGTACTTTATAAACTGCATTTTCTTTGGGATCAAATTCAGCTTCAGAATCTACCACAAACATTTTAATGCCTGTATAAATCAGCAAAGCGCCGAAGATATAGAGTATCCAATGAAATTTAATAACGAGCGAGATGCCGATAGTAATAAATACAATGCGCAGCACAATGGCTATTAGAATTCCCAAAAGCAGCACACGGTTAATATGCCTGCCTGGAATTTTGAAATACGCGAATATAAGTATGAACACAAAAATATTATCGATGCTCAATCCCCATTCCATAAGATAGGCGCTGATATATTCGAGACTTGCCTGCTGGCCATCTTCAAACCAAACAAAAACGAAAAACGAAAGTCCTAATATAACCCAAAAGGCTGTTTGGTAAAAGGCCTGTTTTATTGAAATTGATTTTCCTTTTTTACTGAAAAGCCCGAGGTCTATAACAACAGCAACCACTAATACAATGATGAAAATAAGATAAGTCCATGCTGTCGCTGTCATAATTCCTGTTGTCTTTTACTTAAGGTAGAAAATGTAAAGTACGGAAATAAAAAAAACTGAAAATGGTGATTGAGCCAAAAATTGTTGGCAGCAAAGCATTTTTGCTTCACGATTTCTTTACCAGAGATTTACAAAAAGCAAAATAAAAAACGCATTTATTTGTTTGTTCACTGTGAAATATTTTCTATTCTTCACACCGTATATTTTCTTTTTCGTATTGCCTGGTAAACCAAACCAAAAATTATAATAAGAAGTACAGGCAACACAATGTTCAACAATTCCCACAAACCGCGCTGTTCAGTTGTTTTTTTAGGATCGAGCAGGCGCAGCTTGTAATCTTTTGATTTGGCCTCGGCCAGGCCCGCATCGTTCACCAGATATTCCATACAATTAATTACAAACTGGCGATTGGCAAACTGGTATTCGTATTGGGTGCCAACAGTGTAAGGATTCACGCCCATTGGCAACAATTGATTTTTGTAAGAACCGTTGAGCACAATATCTCCATCGGCCACAATTATCATTTTATTGTTCTCAATATTTTCACTGCGGAAAGGCACTCCATATAAATTTAAAGAATCCATCTGCTGACGGCTGATTCGGTTTTTATAAAGTGAAGAAAACTTTCCTTCCAGCAAAACACCTGCTATTAAGCCACTTTTATTAAAAGCGGCATCCTCCGGTGCATTCCGGTTTTCAGCGCCGCTGATAAGGGCAGGCGTCTCAATCGTCCGTGAGTTGGAAGAGGATTTTAATAAAATAGTTTTCGTAATACCCGGCGCGCTTACCGTGTCGATTGTATTGACAAATTTTCCTTCCACCAGGCCAAGGTTTTTATTGATTACACTATTTTGAGGCGACTCAAAAAGAGGGAAATAATTCCAATGTAAAAATTCAAATTGATCTTTCCCATTTACACTAAAGGGTAAAAAGTCGCATTGAAGATCCATTAAAAGATCAGGATTAACCCGGGTCCCATATTTAAAAAGCAAATCCTGTAGATTTAAATTCCTGTCGTAAGCTATCACTTCATTTTTTAACTGAAGACTATCTGCTTCAGCGTTCAGGCGATCAACAAAAAATAATAATTTTCCACCGCGCATTACATACTGGTCAATTTTTAATTTTTCTTCTTCAGAAAAAGACAAAGAAGGCTTTACGATTAGCAGCAGCTTAAATGTATCCGGAATCACCGCTTCTTTTTGCAAATCCATCATGAAAAGTTGGTAATTCTTCTTCAATACATTTTCAACCAAATCATATGTTTCAGGGCCGATTGGTTCGCCGTTTCCTACAGCATAAGCTACCAGCGGCTTTTGTGGATTTGAAATTTTTTCTATGCCGCTGGCGAAATTATATTCCAACAATGCTTCGGCGCTGTTAAGTTCCGGAGCCGTAATAAATTTATTGGAACCTGGGTATAAATTTACAGGCTGCAATTTGCCCTGGTAGCTGATTAAGGCTGCCGGATAAATATATTGCGATTGCTCTCCTTCTTTGAGCTGCACTTTTAAATTGATGGGCACAAGCCCGAGCGAGGCAAGTGAATCGCCAAAGGATTTTTCCGTTCCCGGAATTTTTTCATCTGCCGATATCAGTTTATAATGAATGTTCCCATTAGAATATTCCTGGAATTCCTGCAATGTTTCCTGCGCAGAAACAGATAATTTTTTAAAGCCGGCAGGAATATCGCCTCTTAAAAAAATATAAATCTCCATCTTTTGATTGATGGTTCGCAGCAATGCCTTAACAGGCTGTGAAATGGAAAAGCGTTTTTCATTGGTCAGATCGATTCTCTCGTGAAAAACTGAGGCGATATAGTTTATTAAAACCACAGCAATAATAAGGATAAGCCACCACCATTTTTTATTTGTAAGAGGTTTCATTATCGGCGGCTTATTTTTTAATTAAAATTTTCTGGGTTGAAAAAAGAAATAAAAATATCACGCTTACAAAATAGACGATATCTCTTGTATCCAGCACTCCGCGGCTTATACTCTGGTAATGAAAATCAATGCCAATCATTTCTATATAATAATCTGCGTTTCCCGAAAAAACAGGAAGTTTACTGATGGCGCTAAATCCAAAATATAAAACGATGCAGGCAAATGCGCTCAATAAAAATGCGATAACCGCATTAGAAGTAAGGCCCGAGCACCATAGCGTAATGGCTGCAAAAACTGATGCCAGGAAAAATAAACCAATATAGCTGCCGGTGATGGCGCCGCTATCAATTCCGCCGGAGGAGGAAAGAGAATGAATAGTAATTATATATAAAAAAGTAGGAATTAAAGCGATTACGATGACAGCAAGTATTGCTACATATTTCCCCCCAACAATTTGCCATTTGGTAAGCGGGCTGGTCTTTAGTGTTTCAAAAGTTCCCGATTTAAATTCATCAGCAAAGCTTCGCATGCCCAGGGCAGGAATTAAAAAGATAAATACCCAGGGGGCCAAATCAAAAAATGAGCTGAGCGTTGCATACCCAAAATCAAAAATATTGCTATCCTTTAATACAAAAAGATAGATAGCATTCACCAATAAAAATAAAATAATAGTAATATACCCTGTCAGGCTACTGAAAAACTGGTAAAATTCCTTTTTAGCAATTGATATCATTCTTATAAACCTGCAATATAAGCGAAGAAAAATAATTAATATTTCCGGCTAAAAGTGCCTTCAAAAAAAAAATTAAAAAAATTTTCAGAAATTTAAGTTAATAGTGCAGCGTTTTAACAAACTTGTTTGTCTCTTTATTGTTAATGTATTGCTTGATTATTTTTTTATTGTTTTCATTCAAAAATTTCCATTAAGTTTTTTTGTTATTATTGTTTGAAAAGCAATCTTTCCAATGTTTTTTAAAAAATATTGGTATCAAAACGAACTGGAATTTTTGCCAAAACGAAATAAAAAAAATCCCTGTGCAACGGGGATTTTTTCATTTAATTTATATTCTAAACTTATACGCTAAAACTCTCACCACAGGCACAACTGCGGCTGGCATTGGGGTTATTAAAATAAAAACCTTTTCCATTAAGCCCATCACTAAATTCAAGAGTAGTATTCACGAGGTATAAAAAACTTTTGAGATCTGTAACTATTTTAATTCCTTTATCTTCAAACTCCTGGTCTTTTGGTTTCAATTCATTTTCAAAATCCATTTTATAGCTCAAACCCGAGCAACCGCCACTTTGCACGCTAACCCGTAAAAAAAATTCAGCAGGAGAAAGATTTTTTTCTTCCATAAGGTTAATTACCCTTTCTTTTGCTTTGTCGCTTATAAAAATCATAAAAGATTCGTTTTAAACATCAAAATTTATCTTGCAAAAATACGCATCCCTTTGCCAAATTTCTACAATCAGCGCTACATTTAACAACCACCAACGGTCAACTGTTGAAATTGCTGAATGGTGAAATCAATCTCTTCTTCAGTAGTAAATCTTCCTAACGCAAACCGTAAGCTAGAAAAGGCGGCTTCATCGGTTAATCCCATTGCTTTTAAAACAAAAGATGGACTTGTCGAGGCGGATGTACAAGCAGAACCTGAGCTTAATGCTATCTGGTGGCTGAATTTTTTCATGATGGCGGCATTATCCGTGTTTTCAAAACTAAGATTGGTAGTATTTGGTAATCTGTGTAACCTGCTTCCATTTACAGATGTTCCCTTAATATTTAATAGCTCTTGCTCTAGCTTGTCGCGCAAATCCGAAATTCTTTGAGTCTCGGCTTTCATGCCCACTTTGCATAGCTCGCAAGCCATTCCTAAACCTGCAATTCCCGGCACATTTAAGGTTCCGCTACGCATGCCCCTTTCATGACCTCCGCCATCTATCTGAGCCACCATTCGCACTTTTGGATTTTTTCTCCGTACATACAAAGCGCCAACTCCTTTTGGGCCATACATTTTATGGGCAGAAAAAGCCATCACATCAATATTATCTTTAATAACATCAACCGGAATTTTACCTACAGCCTGGGTTGCATCACTGAAAAAGAGAATTCTATTTTCTTTTGCGACAGCGCTGATATCCCCGACGGGCTGTATCACCCCGGTTTCATTATTAGCATACATAATAGCAATTAAAATAGTTTCAGGTCTTATATTTTTTTCTAATTCATTTGTATCAATCAGTCCTTCACTATTTACATCAAGGTAAGTAACTTCCGCGCCAAGTTTTTCCAAATGCTTACAGGTATCAAGAACGGCCTTGTGCTCGGTTTTTGCCGTGATGATATGATTTCCTTTTGCGGCATGCATCTCGTAGATACCTTTTAACACCAGGTTGTCAGACTCTGTTGCACCTGACGTGAAAATTATTTCCGAAGGCTCGGCATTTATTAATCCGGCCACCTGCTCTCTTGCAATCTTAACCGCCTCTTCGGCTTGCCATCCAAACACATGGCTGTGGCTGGCAGCATTTCCAAAATATCGCGTAAAAAATGGAATCATTTTTTCCAGCACCCGCTCATCCACCGGCGTAGTAGCATTATTATCAAGATAAATAGGGAAATGGAGCATTTGATTTTTAAACAAAAGTACTTGAAAGGCCTTGAGTGTTTTTCAATAAAAAATTCAATTGGATTAAATTTGAAGTGATTTTTTCCGCGAGCAATTATTTTTATAAAAAATTTCAAGGCCGACGTGGTAGCAATATAAAAATCCACGCTATTTATTCGTTTACTATTAAAGCACAATTTTTAAGATGAAACTGAGTGCAGGCTTTCTTTTTTACAGGATAAAAAATAATATCCCTGAATATTTTTTAGTACATCCGGGCGGGCCGTTTTGGCAAAAAAAGGATACCGGTGCGTGGTCGATACCTAAAGGTGAAATTGAAAAAGAAGAAAATCCTTTTGTGGCTGCAAAGCGTGAGATAGCAGAAGAAACCGGAATTGAAATTACCATTCCGCCAGAAAATTTTATACAATTAAAAGAGGTGATGCAAAATCCTGGCAAAAAAGTGATTGCCTGGGCGGCTGAAACTGATTTTAATTTTGATAAAATAAAGAGCAATTCGTTTGACATGGAATGGCCTCCCAAATCCGGAAAAATCCAATCCTTTGCCGAGGTGGATAAAGGAGAATGGTTTTCGTTTGAAGAGGCAAGAAAGAAAATTTTAGCAGGCCAGGCGCCTTTGCTTGAAGAATTAGCCGAGAAAATAAAATTATCAATTAAGAAATAGGCCGGCGTTCTATAAATTTTATGACTTATTTAAAATCATCCTTTTAGATTCTATAAATTTGACAATTATAATTTTTTATTTCATTAAAAATAAAATATGACTCATTACCCGGGACAAAAACATTACCTGGTAGCTGTGGATGTAATTATTTTCGGCTTTGACGGGGAGCACCTGAAACTTTTACTGATAAAAAGAGGCTTCCAGCCCAAAAGAGGTGAATGGAGCCTGATGGGTGGTTTCGTTCAATCCACCGAAAGCCTGGACGAAGCGGCCAAAAGAATACTTCACCAGCTAACAGGATTGTATGGGGTGTACCTGGAGCAACTGCAAACATTCGGCCACCCTGACCGCGACCCGATTGAACGGACTTTTAGTGTGACCTATTTTGCGCTTATTGATATTCATAAATACCAGCGCCAGATAAGTACTCAATATAATGCAGGGTGGTTTTCTTTCAATAATGCACCCAACCTTATTTTTGACCATACACAAATGGTGAAGCTTGCCCGAACCAATTTACGATATAAGGCTTCTCTTCACCCTATATTATTTGAATTGCTGCCTGAAAAATTTACGATGCCGCAATTGCATGATTTGTACGAAGACGTATATGCGGCCACATTTGACAAAAGGAATTTTAGCCGCAAAGTGCTTTCTACCGGGCTTTTAGTTAAACAAAAAGACAAGGATAAATCATCTTCAAAAAAAGGAGCCTTTTATTACAAACTGAACAAAAAAAATTACATCACCAATTTTCACGCCTTCCTTAATTTCATTCCAAACCCTGACCATCTGATTCAAAATCCACATCAATAGTAGCTGATTTGAATTATCTTAAAAATTTGCCTGTCCATCAACGCCGGCAATAGTGGCATTAATTTTTTGGCTGCTTTTTACTTTAATATAAAAATGACGGCCTTGCGCGGTCATCTGGCCCCGCAAGTATAAAAATGAATTATTATTTTGTAATGCTCCAGCACCGGAATATCTTCCTACACCAACAGAGCCATATTGAAAACCAATGGGTCCGTCGGGAATAAGAGGATTGTCAAATTTCATGCGGATATTAATATCAAAGGCTGGCCGGTAATTTTTGGAGCCAAAGGTATAAGTGGTAATAAAAAATCCGGCGGAATCAACGGTTTGTTGAAAACCGGTTAAAAATATTTTGGTGCGGTTTTCCTTATCAATAATAATCGTACCTGTGAACACCGAATCCGGATTTGAGACGGCAAACTGCTTTTCATTTTCCTGGATTTGTTGGGCGCTTGCTGCTAATGAGCCGAATCCAAATAAAAGCAACATTAAAAATTTCATTTTCATAAAATTTATTTTTGAACGGATAGTATAAAGCTATGATAAATATTTGCCCGCGCAAGCAATGCAGAAAATTGCTGTAATAAAAAAGCAACATTTGACATTTTGATTATCAATGTTGCTTAAAGAAAAAACTAAGATGGCTTTTCGCATTATCGCCTACATAAAATGAGTTATTGAGAAAACAAAAGAAGCAATGGCAGCGCTTGAAATAAAAGCCAGTCCTGCAACTTCAGCTCTTGTAAATGTAAATATGTGTTTCATAACTTTACGTTTTAATGGTGATTGTTGCAGATATGACTTATAAATGTTTTTGAAGTTTAATGTAAACTAATCAGTAAGACTTTTTTAGTTTGAATTACAGCCAATTGAATTTTTTACAGACTACAGTAGAGCAATAAATTTTAAAGATTTTTATTTTCACAGCAGCATAACGGTGATGGATATACGAATAATTATGCGGGGTAAGGAAAATTTAAAACCAGGAAATAATAAGCCACAATAAAAAAGAATTCTAATTTTATACCAATAAAATAATGGCTATGGAAGACGATGAAAAATATATGAAACACTGCCTCCAGTTAGCTGAAGAAGCGCTGAAAAATGGGGACCCTCCTGTTGGCGCTATCCTGGTTCTTGGCGCAACAATATTAGGAGAAGGAGTGGAATCAGGGAAAAGTTCAGGTGATATCACCAACCACGCGGAGATTATCGCCATCAGGAATGCTATTACCAATGGATTTAGAAAAGATTTATTAAAAGCAAAATTATATACCACGCATGAGCCGTGTATGATGTGTTCGTATGTAATTCGTCATCATCATATTCCCGAAATTATTTTTGGAGTTTCTGTTAAATACACAGGAGGCTATACTTCTTCATTCAACATACTGGCTACAGAAAAAGTTCCTAAATGGGGTAAAAAGCCAACGGTAACGGGGGGCATTTGCAAAGAAGCCTGTGAGGCACTTAATAAAAAATTTAATCCCGCTGAATAAAAAATTCAGCATTTTTATATTTTAGAAAACAAAAGCAGGCCGCATTTCTACAACCTGCTTTTTCTTTTTGCAAGCCTTGTTATTTTAATAATAAGTTACTTTTAAAACAGAGCCGTCTCCAAGAGAGGTAACATACCATGTATAAGAATCCACCTGTTTGATCCCAACGGGTTGGTTCAGGCCTTGAGCAAGCACTTCGGAATCAGTTCCGTTTACCCAAATTAAAGCGCCGGAATTTGGAGCATACTCCGTAGCAAGACTGAATGAGGAGGCAAACTGAACCACTATATGTGTTGAAAAATGGCCTTCTGCCTGGTCAACAAGCATTGTGAAACCTTTTTGATAAACCGATACCTGCCCTGACATTGACACCCGGTAAACAATCGCCTGCCCGGAAGGAAAAGGGAAACCGGTTAAAGTAGTTACCAAAAAATCTTTGCCGTCAAACTTGATGGAAGTAGGCACAGGCTGAACAAACGGGCCTCCTATACCTGCCCCTCCATTAAATAACGGGTTTGGAATTGCAGGAATTTCGGCAAGAATTGAGTAATTGTTTGGCCCTTTGCGATGTACAATAGCATTAGCCCCCGCATCGCTGATATAGAGGTCCCCATCGGGGCCTTTGGTGAGATTATATGGATGCGAATCATTTTCCGGATTGTTTGGGGAAGGAATCGCTGAGATCACAGCAGCAACATTTTCGGATGGAAGACTCGTGGCGTCCATGGGTTTATCGCCAGGGTTCCAGTGCGAAACATTCGCCATATATAAGTGGTCGCCTGATAAAACGTATAGTGTATTTCCATCCAATAAAATGTGTACTGTACCCTGTAATTGATGTGAGTGAACATTTTGATAGGTTTCCAGATTTACGATTGCATCATACTGTTTGCCACTTTTAGTTATTACCACAACTTTCCCATTGTCGTTATGGGTTCCCAATTTAGGATCTGGCGGTGTACGGAATGAGCCACTTTCTGATACCCATATATTTCCGCGGTGATCCACATCAACGCCCATTGGCCCGGCAAGGCCCGTGGCCACGGTTTGTATTTCAAGCTTTGGCACATCATGTCCTTTGCTGCAACCTGCGAACATAATAAAAACCGCAGCTACAACCACTAACATCGGAATTTTCCGATTAAAACCATTCATTCTAAAATGTTTCATATTATTATATTTTATTGTGAAAATTTCTAAATAAAAAGGTATTACCCAAAATATCCGGGATGAAATATTAGCAAGAACAGCGTTGTAGATAGGTTTTATGAGAAAGAATTCAGGGCCGAAATTCAAATTTGCACGAACACAATATCCGGAAATTTGCCAGACCGTGAATTACTGGCAAAATTAACGGATTTAGAAATTGTTTTCTATTTTTTCTTAAAAAAAACCGGGTGATCCCGCGATTTTTTTTTAATAAATACGCAATGCAACTTCTTATCATTTAACCGCCAAGGGCTGGAAGCGCTAAGAAAGCTATTTTTGCAAAAATTATTTTAATAGTAATTGAATGTATCCTGAAGCTTTAGCTCTTCATTCTCTGGTTCGGTGGCTCGTGTTAATTAGCCTGCTCTTTGGTGTATACAGGGGTTTCAAAGGTTGGTTCGGAAATTATCCGTTTTCCCCGTTTGATAACGGGGTGAGAAAATGGGCTGCAATTATCGCGCAAATTCAGTTGGTAATCGGGATCACATTGTATTCCATAAGTCCACTGGTTCGTTATTTTCTTCATCATTTCAGAACGGCATTACCCGAAAGGGAAGTTCGTTTCTTCGGCATGGAGCATGCGGTGGTGATGGTAGCAGCAATAGTGGTTATCACAATTGGTTCAATAAAATCCAGGCGCAAAAAGACTTCCAGGGAAAAATATAAAACGATGGCGATCTGGTATTCTATTGGATTGTTAATGATACTTTCTTCAATGCCATTGCCATTTTCTCCACCCCCATTCGTAAGAAGGCCGTTTTTTAGAGCTTTCTGATGGTAAGAGCAACCTGACAATTGCAAAAAATCTAAAAAAAAGCCTTTCAAACACGCTGTTTAAAAGGCTTTCGGTTGTCCCACGAGGATTCGAACCTCGACAGACAGAATCAAAATCTGTTGTACTACCTTTATACTATGGGACAAAGGAGTGCAAAAGTAACCTTATTCAATAAAATTTCAAAGACAGAGGTTTAGATTTTTTACAGTAAACGGGCAAATATTTAAATATTAAATTTTCAAAAAAACGGATTCTTTCTTCCGGCTTTATTGTTAGTTAATAATTGAAATCCCTCCGCAAACATAGAAAGATGAAAAATCCGGTAGCAATAAAAACAAATATATTTGTCTTATAAAATTCAATCATTTAAAAATCTTCATTACCATGCATAATAATTTTGAATCCGGTTACAATCGCTCGCGCCGTTCTTTTTTACAAAAAAGTTCTGTGGCTGCATTAGGAATGCTTTTGGCACGTCCTGCGTCGTGGGCTCAATCTTTTAATTTTTTAAAAAATCCTGATTCAAAATTCTTTGGGGTTCAAATAGGCGTAATTACCTATTCGTACCGAAGTATGCCTCATGATGTAAATCAACTTTTAAAATACATTGTAGACAGCGGCATCAGCGCTATCGAACTAATGGGAGATTCCGTAGAGCAATATGCCGGCAAGCCTGCAGACAAAGATAAAGTGGCCGCATGGCGCGCTACTGTTCCAATGGATAAATTTGAAGAGATAAAAAAAATGTATAAAAAGGCCGGAGTAAGCATTTATGCTTTTAAACCGGACGCTTTGGGCACAAAAAATTCAGATGCAGAAATTGAATACGCCCTGAGAGCAGCCAAGGCACTTGGCGCCAATGCTGTTACCGTGGAGCTTCCCAGGGATCCCGCACAATCAGAGCGATTGGGAAAGCTGGCAGCCAAACACAAAATTTATATCGGTTACCATGCTCACACACAGGCAACTGATACCGCATGGGATACAGCTTTGAGCCAATCTCCCTACAACTCAATGAATCTTGATTGCGGCCATTATATTGCTGCAGGCGGAAATAATACAAAAGAATCTTTACTGGAATTGATTAAATCACGGCACGACAGAATCACTTCTTTGCATATTAAGGATAGAAAAACCAAAGAGAACGGCGGCGACAACTTGCCCTGGGGAGAAGGCGATACCCCAATTAAAGAAATCCTCAACCTGCTTAAAGAAAAAAAATATAAAATTCCGGCCAGCATCGAACTGGAATATAAAATTCCTGAGGGTTCAGATGCGGTGAAAGAGGTAAAAAAATGTTTGGATTTTGCGAAGCACGCTTTAGGCGCGTAAGCAAAAACAGCATGATGAGCCAACGCTCTAACAGAGCTGAAAGTCAGGCGTGATGAAGAAACAAGAAATTGGGTAGCATTTAATTGCTAAATCAAACCACCTTTAATAAATAATAATTTTTCTTCCCTTTTTGAATCAGCAAGTATTTATTGTTCAGAAGGCGGCCTGCATTTAATTTTTCATCTATAGCTTCTACCTTTTCTTTATTGACAAAAATGCCCCCACCGGCAAGCATTTTTTTTGCTTCGCCTTTGCTCGGCAATATTTTTGTTTCCGCTAAAAGCGTAACCAAATCAATTTCTTGCAATCTTGATTTTTCCAATTCTACTGTAGGCACTCCTTCCATCACCTGAAGCAACTGTTCCTCATTGAGCTGTTTTAAAATTTCAGCAGTGTCGTTATTAAATAAGATAGAAGAAGCTTTTACGGCAAATTCATAATCCTGGCGCGAATGAACAAAACAAGTCAACTCTTCGGCCAGCTTTTTCTGCAATATACGCTGGTGTTCATTGCCTTTATGTTGCGCTGCGAGTTCTGAAATTTCCTTTTCCGTCAGGAAGGTAAACACTTTTAAAAACCGTTCTGCGTCAGCATCGGCGGTATTCAACCAAAACTGGTAAAAGGTGTAAGGCGAAGTTTTAGAGGCATCAAGCCAGATATTTCCTTTTTCTGATTTGCCAAATTTGCTGCCATCGGATTTGGTCAGCAAAGGGCAGGTAAATGCAAACGCTTCGCCACCTGCCTTTCTGCGAATAAATTCGGTGCCGGTAGTGATATTTCCCCACTGATCACTTCCGCCAAACTGAAGCTTGCAGTTTTTATGCTGATAAAGCCAGTAAAAATCATAACCCTGAATTAACTGATAGGTAAATTCGGTAAAGCTCATTCCATTATCCCCCTCAAGCCGCTTCTTTACGCTATCTTTCGCCATCATATAATTAACGGAAATAAATTTTCCCGCATCGCGGATGAAATCCAAAAAAGTGATGTCCTGGAACCAGTCGAAATTATTTACCAATTCCGCTGCATTAGGCACATCCGAGTTGAAATTAAGAAAATGCGATAATTGTTGCTTGACTGCCGCCACATTCTTATCAAGCACTTCTTTGCTTAATAAATTACGCTCTTCACTTTTGCCTGACGGATCGCCGACCATGCCGGTGGCGCCACCCACGAGTGCTATAGGCTTATGTCCGAATTTTTGCAAATGCACCAATACCACAATAGGTATAAGGCTTCCTATATGAAGGCTGTCTGCTGTAGGATCAAAACCAACATACGCAGTAACCGGCTCTTTAGTTAATTTCTCTTCAGTTCCCGGAATAATGTCCTGGATAAGGCCTCGCCATCTCAATTCTTCAATTAAATTTTTCATACTTTATATAAAAAGGAGTGCAAAAATAAAAAACCTTATGGCGGAAGCCTTAATTTTTGCATTTTAATTTTTAAGAAGAAAGAATGGGATAGTTTTACTTAATTTTATCCGTAGAAACCAGACTATGCAATATTAGGATAGTGATGTCCGTTTAATTTTTGCCCAAATTTGCACTTAAAATAAATACCTTACCATTCCCAATGAGAATTCCAACCTTAGTATCCATACTGTTGCTTGTACTGCTTCCTTGTTTGGGATTTACCCAATTCCGGAAATATTCCAATGAATTTTTAAATATCGGCGCAGGCGCCAGAGGGCTTGGCATGGGTGGGGCACAGGCTGCGTCAGTAAACGATGGAACCGCCGGCTACTGGAACCCTGCCGGACTTGTAAGCGTTCAGGATATGCCGAATATCAACCTGATGCACGCCAGCTATTTTGACAACATAGGTAAATACGATTATGCAAGTGTTGCTATTCCTGAAGTGGATAATAAAAGAGTAATCGGTTTTTCGTTGCTTCGTTTTGCAGTAGACGATATTCCGAATACACTGTTTCTTGTAGAACCCGATGGAAGCATTAATTATGGCAACATCACCACATTTTCTTCAGCAGACTATGCATTTCTTTTTTCCTATGCACAAAAAATCAGGGATGATGACGATTTGAAAATGAGTTTTGGCGCTAACGCAAAAGTGATTTACAGAAAAGTGGGCCATTTTGCCAATGCGTGGGGATTTGGTCTTGATGCGGGTTTTAAAATGCAAAAAGACAGATGGTCGCTTGGCATTGTAGCCAAAGACATTACCACCACGTTTAATGCGTGGTCTTTTCATTTTAATGAAAAAGAAAAGGAAGTTTTATACCTGACCGATAATGATATTCCTGTAAAATCGACTGAACTTACCGCCCCGCGCTTAACCATCGGCAATTCTTATAATTTCCGATTAGGTTCATCAGTTGACTTATTAGCCGAAGCCGACTTAGACTTCACATTTGATGGCAGACGAAACAATTTAATCAGCACCAACGGACTGAATATAGACCCCCACGCCGGAGTGGAAGCTTCCATAAAAAATGTATTTTTTGTAAGGGCGGGTATTTCCAACTTTCAGCAGGCACTGGCGGATGGAGATACCACCAACCAAAAAAAAGTATGGATATTTCAGCCAAGTCTTGGTGCGGGTTTCAAAATCAATAATATCCAGATTGATTATGCATTTACTAACCTGGCAAACCAATCCAATCCGCTGTATACTCATATATTTTCTTTAAAAATTGATTTGGGAAAAAAAGAAAACTAACGGCAATTAAATCAAAGTATGAAAAAGTTTCTCATCATAATTTTTGTATCAATCACAGGAATAGCGAATGCTCAAACCTTTTCCAACAGTTGGATCGACTATAGTAAAACCTATTACAAATTTAAAGTAGGCGCCAATGGGTTGTATCATATTAGCCAGGCCACACTTAATTCAATCGGATTAGGAAACACCCCCGCTGAACAATTCCAACTTTGGCGCAATGGGAAGCAGGTAACTATTTATACCACTTCATCCAATGGCCCGCTTGCAGAAGGCGGATATATTGAGTTTTGGGGAGTTATGAATGACGGCAAACCCGATACCAAATTATACCGCGTTGCAGATTTTCAATTATGTGATCAAACGAGCCTGCAAACAGATACCGCTTCCTACTTTTTAACCACCAGTGAACAAGGAAATAATGCAAGATTTTCTGACGTGCCTAATCCGGTTTCCTCAAACACGTTAGCTCCTGAGCCTTATTTTATGAATAAAAAGGCTAATTATTTCAAATCACAATTAAATCCCGGCTATGCTTCTGTTGTGGGCAGCTATGTGTACTCGTCTTCGTATGATATTGGAGAAGGCTGGACAAGCGCTGATATTTATCCTTCACGCCGTCTTCAGGCCAGCTTCAATAACAATAATATTTAT
Organism: Hanamia caeni; assembly: GCF_003721595.1. GTDB lineage: Bacteria > Bacteroidota > Bacteroidia > Chitinophagales > Chitinophagaceae > Ginsengibacter > Ginsengibacter caeni. The sequence continues at coordinate 160,148 of NZ_RJJR01000004.1, read as the reverse complement.
ACCGCTGGGCCGGGTTTTTCTTTAAAATTCGCGGCAGTAGGCAGCGCAGTCAATGACAGAAATGTAAGAGTAAAAATTTTTAATACAGTTGTGGACGAGCAACACATGCCTTATTTCACCTACATAAAGAAAGAATTGAAAAACCTGCCGATGAGTTATTTAACCGACCTAAATAACATCCAGGTATTTTTTGAAAACACTTCCACCGTTACCACGGATAGAATGGTGGTGGCTTTTGATGAAGTAACGTATCCAAGCAAATGGATATTCAATAATCAAACTAATTTTTATTTTGAATTACCCGCAACCGAAAAGGGAAATTATTTGGTTATCGACCAGTTTAAATATGGCTCTGCAGCGCCTGTTTTGCTTGATTTTACTGCCAACAAAAGATACACAGGCGATATAACCACGCCGGGAAAAGTAAAATTCGCTTTGCCGCCCTCAGCAGATACGGTGAGAAAATTTGTGTTGGTAAGCGAAGACCCTTCTGCAATTACCAACATTTCAAAACCTGAAAAACGCGAATTTGTAAATTATACTGCATCGGCTAACCAGGGGGATTATCTTATTATCACAAATCCGATTTTGTTTACAAGCTCGTCAGGAAGCAACTATGTGGATTTGTATAGTCAATACAGGCATTCGTCGCAGGGCGGTGGCTATAATACTAAAATCATTGACATTAACCAGTTAGAAGACCAATTTGGCTATGGAGTTAAAAAACACCCGTCTTCTATTAAAGATTTTATACAATATGCTACTAACACTTTTTCAATTAAGCCAAAATATGTTTTTCTGATAGGCAAAGGAATTGAATATGATCAGTACACAGTCAAACAAAGCAGCCAATATGCCGACAGGCTAAATCTTGTGCCCACATTTGGCGCTCCGGCTTCAGATGTACTATTAGTGTCACCGTATGGAAGCATAGTTCCTTCTGTTGGCGTCGGACGACTCTCAGCAATTACCGGTGATGAAGTTGCAAATTATCTTGAAAAGGTAAAGACGTATGAGCAGGCCTATAAGTCAACAAACCAGTCTCTTGCTGACAAGTTATGGATGAAAAAGGTGATTAATATCGTCGGAGGCAAGGATAGCTCAGATAATGATCTATTTGGCTACTACATGAACCTCTATAAAGATATTATTGAGGATACACTTTATGGAGCAAACGTAGAGACTTTTTCAAAATCATCGAGCGCCGCCGTACAATTAATAGCCAGCCAGCGCATCAGCGATTTATTTAAAAGCGGCATAAGTATGGTGAACTATTTTGGGCATTCTTCTTCTAACATTCTTGAATTTAATTTAAGCGATCCTTCAGAGTATGATAATGAAGGCAGGTATCCATTCTTTTTTGTAAGCGGCTGTACCGCGGGAAATAATTACATCTACGATTCTCTTCGGATTATCAATAATTCAAAATCTATCTCTGAAAATTTTGTATTGTCCAAACAACGCGGCAGTATTGGTTTTTTGGCGAGTTCACATCTTGGTATCCCGCCGTATTTAAACAATTACAACATTCAAATGTTTCACCAGTTAAGCGGTACAAATTATGGGAAACCCGTTGGCGATGATATCCGGAATACCATTGAAAAACTTGGCGGCAATAATCCTTCCCTTGATTTTTTCACCAGGATGCATCTGGAAGAAATGGCATTGCATGGCGATCCTTCTATCATCATCAATCCGCAGCCTAAACCGGATTATGTGGTTGAGGACCAAAACATCATCCTAAATCCGCAGTTTATTTCAGTATCTGAAAGTAATTTCACTTTAAAGGCAAGGGCATTTAATATTGGAAGAGCAATTGATGATTCTATTGTTTTTGAAGTAAAAAGGACTTATCCAAATGGCAATAGTGAAAGTATTTTAAAGAAAAAAATTAAAGCAATTTATTATTCTGATTCCATTGAAATTACGGTACCTATTATTTCAACCAGGGACAAAGGCCTTAATAAAATAACCGTAACAATAGATGCCACAAACAAAGTGGATGAGATGTCAGAAACCAATAATTCGGTTACCAAAGAGTTTTTTATTTATGAAGATGAGGCCCGGCCGATTTTTCCCGCTGACTTTGGAATAGTAACTAATGCAAATCAAAAATTATATGCTTCTACTTCCAATGCAGTGGCCACAGCAAAGGATTATGTGATGGAAATAGATACGACTTTGTTATTTAATTCTCCTTTTAAGATTTCAAAAACAGTGAATCAGCCAGGGGGAGCACTGGAGTTTGACCCAGGTTTGTCTTTTAACGACAATACAGTTTACTATTGGAGAGTAGCTGTTAAACCGGCTTCCGGCGTGGCTTCTGATTATCGTTGGAATGGCGCATCCTTTATTTATCTTGCCAACAGCACGGGTGGCGCTAACCAGTCTCATTATTACCAACAGCTTTATTCAGATACGCAGCACGTTCATCTCGACAGTTCCAGGCTATGGCATTTTGGGAAAGTCAACAATTTCCTGGAATCAAGGAATGGCGTTTTTCCCACTGCGTCCTCTGCAGGATCGGATTGTATTGCCGGAATCAATGGAGTGACCTTTTCTGCCGGCATTTGCCCGAATGGCACAAACAATGTCATCATTTTTAACGTCGTAAATAATGTAACTTTAAAAGCATGGAGCAACACACTTAATTTACCGGGGTTAAGCGGAAGCTTATCTACCTGCATCCCCGCAAGGCAACCAAATTTTGCCTATGATGTTTCCACTTCTTCGGGCAGAGTAGCAGCGATGAGATTTATGGATTCAATTCCGGATAACTTTTTTGTGTTTGTAAGAAATATCACCGGCCCTGATTCAACTGCTGACGTTTTTGCAAATAAGTGGCAGGCTGATACCAGCTTTTTGGGATCGGGCAATTCACTTTATCACAAACTAAAATCCCAGGGTTTTGTGCTGATTGATTCTTTTTACCGGCCAAGGGCTTTCTCTTTTATTTACCAAAAGAACAATCCTGAATTTGGTCCAGGCTTTGCATTTACCAAAGGAATTTCAGACGTGCTTGATTTCAGAAGGCCTTTTGTAACAACTGATACACTCGGCTTTATTACCTCCCCAAAATTTGGCCCTGCAGCCTCCTGGAAAGAAATGCACTGGAGAGGCAAAAGCCTTGATAATTCTCAAGGTGATAATCCTTCAGTTCAAATAATTGGTATTGATACTCTTGGTAATTCGACAACTCTTTTCAACGTTAATAAAGCGCAGCAGGATGTTGATATTTCATCGGTGAATGCCTCCAAATACCCTTACATCCAATTAAAAATGCGCAATGCTGACAGTTTGAATTTTACACCCTATCAACTTTCCTATTGGCGCTTAAATTACCAGGCGCCGCCTGAAGGAGCGCTGGCGCCGCAGGTTTATTTCAAATCGAAAGATACGCTTGAGCAGGGAGAGATTCTTCATTTTGGTATTGCGTTTAAAAATATCAGCCTGTATTCTTTTGACAGCATCAAAGTAAAACTGAATATTATTGATAACAACAATGTCACCCATGTGCTTAATGTACCCACTCAAAAGCCGCTGATAGCAGGTGACACGATCAAATTGAATTATGACATTGATACGAAAAATTTCCGCGGCTTAAACACCCTCTTTGTAAACTTTAATCCCGACAACGACCAGCCGGAGCTGAATTTGTTTAATAATTTCCTTTACCAGAATTTTTATGTAAAATATGACAATTACAATCCTACTATGGATGTCACATTTGATGGCGTACATATTTTGAATAAAGACATTGTGTCTGCTCGGCCGCACATCATAATTAAACTGAAAGATGAAAATAAATCCTTAGCACTGAACGATACCTCGCTTTTAAAAGTTCAAATTCAAAGTCCGGATGGCTCCATTCGCGCCTATCGGTTTGATAACAACACGATGAGATTTACACCCGCAAACCTGGCTACCGGGGAAAATACGGCTACAATAGACTTAACGCCCGAATTAAGCGGCGAGGATGCGGAATATGAGCTAATAGTATCTGGAAAGGATGTGGTTGGAAATGAGGCAGGAAGAATTGATTATCACATAGACTTCAGGGTGATCAGCAAACCGATGATTTCTAACATGATGAACTATCCGAATCCGTTTACTACTTCCACGGCGTTTGTTTTCACCATCACGGGCGCACAGGTGCCACAGAATATCCGGATTCAAATTCTGACCATCACAGGAAAAGTAATCAGGGAAATTACTCAAAATGAATTAGGGCCGCTGCATATCGGCAGAAATATCACAGATTTTAAATGGGATGGCACAGACATGTATGGGCAACCAGTGGCGAATGGTGTGTATTTATACAGGGTACTTACCAACTTAAACGGCCATTCGATGGATAAGTTTAAGGACGCTGATGACAATACTGATAAATTTTTCACCAAAGGCTATGGCAAAATGTATTTGATGAGGTAGGATAGATTTTTTCATTTTAAAAGCCACTTTTCCGGTGGCTTTTTTTTTGCCCAGTTGATAAAACAAAATTTTAATAAATAACTTCGTTTACTATGAAATCGAAAGAAAACGAACCTTATGATGTAGTCATAATAGGTGGAGGCCCGATTGGGCTGGCCTGTGGCATCAGGGCAAAAAAAGCCGGGCTTAAGTATGTAATATTGGAAAAAGGCGTGCTGGTAAATTCATTATACAATTATCCGGTAAACATGACTTTTTTCAGCACAAGCGAACGGTTGGAGATTGGCGGAGTGCCTTTTGTAAGCAACAATAACAAACCCACCCGCAGTGAAGCGTTGGAATATTACAGGAGGATTGTCACTTCGTTTGACCTCAATATCCATTTATTTGAAAAAGTGACTGCCGTTAAAAAATCGGGTAAAAATTTTAAAATACAAACTTCAAAAAGCGAATATAAAAGCCTGAACATAGTGATGGCAATGGGCTTTTACGACATTCCCTACCTGCTGGATGTGAAGGGTGAACAGCTTCCAAAAGTGAAACATTATTATGACGACCCGCACTATTATGCTTTTCAAAAAGTATTAGTGGTTGGCGCAGCCAATTCGGCCATTGATGCGGCACTGGAAACCTGGCGAAAAGGCGCTATAGTTACGATGGTAATAAGAGGCGATAAAATCAGCGACAGGGTAAAATATTGGGTGAAACCAGATATTGAAAACCGGATAAAAGAAGGGTCGATTAAGGCGTACTTTAATTCTGAAATAAAAGAAATAAGGGAACACGAAGTGGACATTCAAACTCCCGAAGGCACCGTTACCGTTGAAAATGACTGGTTGCTGGCCATGACGGGTTATAAGCCCAACCTGGAATTTTTGCAGCAAAGCGGTATTAAAATTTCTGAGGATGATGTTTGTAAACCCGATTATAATGAAAAAAATTATGAAACTAATGTAAAAGGTATTTACCTGGCCGGGGTAATGTGCGGAGGGCTAAATACGCACCGGCTTTTTATCGAAAATTCACGGGTGCATGCTCAAAAAATTATACAAGATATTGTGGCAAAAAGAAAGAAGGCAAAATCTTAGGATTTGTTGCTTCGTTCCCGTTGAATGATAGCATGATATTTTTTTTCATTATTTACATAGATAAAATGTGTGCAGAAAAAACCAATCAGCAATGCGGCGCCCATCAATAAGTAAATAAAATTTGGTCCACCTGTATTCCACAGGTTGGTAAAAAGCTTTAGCAAAAAAAACATAACTAAAAAAGAAACAACACTCCAGCCCATAGTAAATAGCAGGTAATATTTCCAACGCGGGCCACTTTTTTGGTCGCGCCATTGTTCCATAAAACGTCTTTCAGCATTTGTGATCATTCAAATATTAATTTTTTAATAGCCTGCGTTAGATTTTTAATTTCTGGCAGTAAAGCCGGAAATATTACTAATTTTTATTCTGCCATCATTTCCTGAGCGATGCTGATTATATCGTCTTCGTTAGGTTTGCTGAAATAATCCCCGTCGCTTCCGTAGGAAGGCCTGTGCTCTTTAGCTGTAAGTGTTCGTGGTGAAGTATCAAGCCATCGATATCCCCCCTGCTTTTCCATTACGTGATTAAACATGAAAGCCGAGGCGCCGCCGGGAACATCTTCATCCACAAAGAGAATCCGGTTTGTTTTCTTTAATGATTCCAGAATTTTATGCTGCAGATCGAAAGGCAACAAAGTTTGAACATCTATTACTTCGCAACTAATGCCCATTTTATCCAGTTTTTGTACTGCTTGCAGGATAATTCTCAATACAGAGCCATAAGAAACGATTGTTATATCTGTTCCTTCTTTTAGTATTTCCGGAATCCCCAGGGGTACTCTATAATCTAATAAATTCACTGGTAATTTTTCCTTTAGCCGGTATCCATTTAAACATTCAATAATTATGGCCGGGTCGTTGCTCATTAACAGGGTATTATACATACCCACTGCCTGCGTCATGTTTCTCGGCACACATACGAACATTCCGCGAAGTGAATTGATAATCATCCCCATCGGCGAACCGCTGTGCCAGATTCCTTCAAGCCTGTGGCCCCTGGTACGCACAATAAGCGGAACACTTTGCTGGCCTTTAGTCCTGTAATGGGTAGTGCAAACATCATCGCTAAGGGGTTCAAGGGCAAAAAGCAAATAATCAAGATATTGGATTTCTGCAATAGGCCTTAATCCCCGTAATGCGAGCCCTATTGCCTGCCCCATAATTGTAAGTTCCCTTATGCCTGTGTCAAAAATTCGTTCTTCCCCATATTTCGCCTGCAATCCGCTAAATCCCTGGTTCACATCCCCAATCCGGCCGATATCTTCTCCAAACGCGATTACCCTTTTATCAGTAGCAAACAAAGCATCAAAATATCTGTTCAATACTTCAAAACCATTTACGAGCTCTGCCTCCTGTGGGATAATCACGGGCACTTTTTCAACTTTCAATGCAGATTTTGGGCCTTCGTTGTAGAGGTAAGAATTGAATATCTCTTCATTTTTCTTTTTTAGCTTCTCATAAAAATCTTTTACTTCATTTATTGGGTCTGCAGGAGAGGCCGATTGAATTATAGAGGCAAGAGCAGTCATTACATCTCTTCGCAAAGGCTCACGCAGAGATGACAGTTCTTTAATCGCTTTGTGAACTTCCTGTTTATTTTGTGTCCGAACAGCATAGGTTTCCAGCAATTGCAAGGTTGCAGCAACTTCTTCTTTAATCGGCGAAATATATTTATTCCATGCGCTTTGGCGTGCTGCCTTTACAACGTGTTTAGCATTGTTTTCAATTTCATTCAATTCGTCATCATCAGCAAGTGAGTTGGCGATAATCCAATCGCGCATTTGTTTTTTTGCATCCCATTTTTTTTCCCATTCCAGCCGCTCCCGGCTTTTATAACGTTCGTGGCTGCCCGAAGTAGAATGTCCCTGGGGCTGTGTAAGCTCGTCGACATGAAACAAGGCGGGCACATGAGTTTCGCGGATATTCCGGATAGCTTCATCAAGAATTTCACACATTCCTGCATAGTCCCATCCCTTCAGTCTATATATATTAATACCGTTAGAATCGTCTTTTTTTTGCAATCCTGACATTGCCTTTGAAATGGAGCCTTTGGTGGTTTGGTATTCCTTTGGAACCGAAATTCCATAACCATCGTCCCAAACAAATACGGCAAGTGGCACCTGTAAAACGCCCGCGGCATTCATAGTTTCCCAAAAATGGCCTTCTGAGGTAGCAGCATCGCCAATAGTGCAAAAGCAAACTTCGTTTCCATTATGGCTCAAGTCAGTAAGGTCGCGAAGAATCTCCACATCTCTAAACACCTTCGAAGCAAAAGCAAGTCCGAGCGCACGGGGCATCTGGCCGGAAGTAGGCGCTATATCAGAAGAAATGTTTTTTTTGTTTGCCAGGTCTGCCCAATTTCCCTCCTCATCTACAAAGCGGGTTGCAAAATGAGAATTCATTTGCCTACCTGCGCTGAAGGGGTCATTGTTTAGATCCGGGTCGGCATATAGCTGCGCAAAAAACTGTTCTATAGTTGCCATTCCGCCTGCGAACATAAAAGTCTGATCCCTGTAGTAGCCAGCCCTGAAATCGCCGGGCATAAAATATTTTGCCATTGCCACCTGGGCTACTTCTTTGCCACCCCCGAAAATTCCAAATTTCGCTTTGCCTGTAAGCACCTCTTTCCTGCTTAGCAGGCTCGTTTCACGGCTTTCGCATACCACTCTATAATCCTTCAGCACTTCTTCCTTAAACTTTTCAAACGAAAGATTGTCCAGGATGGTTTCTTCAACGATTTGATTGGTATCCATACGCACAAAAGTATTAATAATGAATGATGAATGTTAAAAATCCTGAAACGCAGCCACAATTTGCAACCTTATATGGCGTTTTAGTATCTTTGAAACCGTATTATTGAAATAATATGAAAAAACTTTTTACACTTATTTGCCTGCTTGCTTTTGCCTTTGTTGTGAATGCTCAAACAAGTGATACTAAAGTAAGTAAAAAGGATAAAAATACCGCGACAAAATATCCCGCTGAAAATACTGAACCATCAGCGACTGCTGATAACCTGGTGCTGAGAGAAACAGAATTTGATTTTGGAAAAATACCCCAGGGAAAACCGGTAACACATATATTTGAATTTACCAATACCGGCACTACACCACTTGCTTTGGAAAACGTACAGGCAAGTTGTGGCTGTACCACTCCTGTCTGGAGTAAAGACACCGTCTATGCCGGTAATTCATCTCAAATTAATGTGGGTTATAATGCAGCCAATGAAGGGCCTTTCAATAAATCCATTACCATTTACTGGAACGGAGGCCAATCAAAACAAATAACTATAAAAGGAGAAGTATGGAAAACACCTGTTACGTCGGCTCCGCTCAATAATTCTTTGATCACCTTAAAAAACGAACAATAAAATATCTTAAACACACTTAATTATGAAAAAATTATTATTAGTTGCTCTGCTTTTTTCTTCAGTAAACTTGTTTGCACAAAAAAAGGCCGATGATATCGCCAAATTAAATACAGAAACCTTCGATTTTGGAAAGGTGAAACAGAATACCCCGCCCACTGCTACGATTACCGTAACCAATATTGGCAGTGAACCGTTAATTATTGAACAGGCAACTCCATCATGTGGTTGCACTGTATCTGATTACACCAAGGCTCCGATTGCTCCGGGAAAAACCGGGACTATCACTGCAACCTACAATGCAGCAGCCGTTGGGCCAATTAATAAAACGCTTACGGTAAAATTTGCCGGTGCTGATGATGTTAAATTCGTAAAATTAACCGGCGAAGTATTAACGCCTGATGCTTATGCAGCTTATGAATCTGCACATCCTGCAGCTAAAAAAGATAAAAAGCCCGCAAAAGCTAAATCTTAAATAACCTATTTCTTTTAATTGAACCCGGCCCTTCACTGAAAAATGAAGGGCTTTTTCATTTCAGTGAAATTAAAATCGAAGGAGTTTGCCGGTTTACTAAAAAAATATCTTGCTAAAAAAATAAGGGGTTTAAACATAATCATGTATATTTATCACCCAAAAAAATAAGACCCCCTGTAGAAACAGGGGGACTCTTTAACGTATTGCTTGATATGAGACTCTTAAATTAAATTCCAGGCTGATTCACAGCTTCTTGATTTTTTGTAAATATTTTCCTCTGCAAATTTACCTCTTCTTCTTTATCTTAATATTTAAGTTTGTGTTATAATTATTATACCATACTCCTCATTTTATTCACCAAAGCCTTTACACACAATTATTTGCCAGAGAAACAATAATGATGCCCAAGGAAATTTTTGGAATTCTTTTTTGAAAATATTTGCATTCTTCCGGGGCCTTCTTTATTTCAGATTAAAATTAAGAATAATTCAATAACATATTTGGTATTTTTTATTAAATAGCTGATTTAATTGATAAAAGGTAAACCGCCCTAAGCAATTTCCTTACTAAAGCCTGCCCAATCTTTACCCTGGCTGAATGAATCGCTTACCTGGCCATAGTTTGAAGTAAAAATCCCGGGAAAGAAGATTTGGAAAATGATAAGCAGTAATTAAAATTTATTGCTGATTCAAACACAAAAGTCAAGTCGCGTTTCCGTGCTTTCCGATTTTAAGAATGACGGGTATTCACTTTCATCATCTAAACAAAAGAAAAAATCTCCGGTTTACAAATTCCCCAAAATTGGTGAAAAATTTTCTCATTTATTTTCACTATAATTTTCTATTGGGAAATAAAGAGCGATAATTTACTTGTGTTGACAAATATATAAAATACGAATTGAGCTTATTTGTTGATTCACTAATAAGAAAGCTTTTAGAGCCACTGGCTACATAAGATTCTCCTGTCGCATCAAAATGTGCCGGTATTTATTAAAAATTCCGTTTTTAGTTACAAACCCAAGGTAAATATTGCCAGGCCCGGTAACAGGTAGAATTCGGGTGTCTTTACTATCCATAATCCGCATCACATCATACATAGATGTATTTACATTAATCACTTTATCGGGTGGCCGGGCAATGTCTTTAATCAGCCGGGTTCTGTCATCGGCGTTGGGGCTAACCAACAATTCTAAAAGGTGATCGCTATATAAAATGCCTGTTAGCACTCCTTCTTTATTCACTACCGGGAAAATGTTTCTGCTGGTATGAATAATATCTGTGCTCCTGCTCTCCGGAGTATCTTCAGGCCTTAACACTACAAAATCTCTTTCAATCAGGTATTTCAACTTTATTCTCCGCAAAATACCATGTTCTTTATTTTCCTGGCCTATCAGATCGCCTTTTGCAGCAAGCCCGTATGTATAAATCGAGTATTTTAAAATGCCTTTATTGATAAAGTAAGAAATAGCTGAAACTATCATTAACGGCACAAGGATAACATAGCCGCCCGTAATCTCTGCCGCCAGAAAAATACCTGTTAATGGAGCGTGCATCACCCCGCTTATGGAGGCCGCCATACCGGCTATTATAAAATTTGTAATATTAAGATGGGCAAATCCTGTCATGTTTATCCCAAAAGCAAAAGAAAATCCTACAAGACCACCCACTATTACACTAGGGCCAAACATGCCGCCGTTTCCTCCGCTCCCCATTGTGATTATGGAAGCAAAAGTTTTCCCGATAAAAGTTAAGATGGCAAAAAGTAAAAGCGCCCATGAAATTCCCTGGTAATCTGAAAAAATGCTGTTGCTAAGTAAAGAGGTATAATTTCCATCAAGCAATTTTTGAATATTAATATACCCTTCACCATATAATGCAGGCAGTAAAAATATCATAATACCCAGCGTAATGCCTCCGATAAAAACTTTATTATACCTGTTTTTTATTCTTCCAAAAAAATTTCCAAGACGGTAATTAAGGCGATTAAAATAAACAGAATAAAGACCAACGATAATACCCAATGCGATATAATACCAAAAAGCTTCTACAACCCAGCCGCCCCTTCCCACAAGCACGAAAAGCGGTTCCTTATAAATTAGCTGCGATATCACAGAAGAAAAAGCAGAGGCAATCAGCAAAGGTATCACTGCCGGAATCGAAAATTCAGGCATTACAACCTCAATGGCAAAAATCATCCCCGCCACCGGGCTATTAAATGCTCCGGAGATGCCAGCCGCCGCTCCACAGGCAAGCAGCAACGTTGTTTCCCTGTAATTCAATCCGAAAAACCGGCCAATGTTAGAACCGATTGCCGCGCCACTGGCCACTGCGGGCGCCTCAAGCCCTGCAGAACCACCAAGCCCTACCGTTAAAGCGCTGGTGATTACCTGGCTGTATATATTATGGAAATCAAGCTTACTTGAATTGTGAGAAATAGTGTAAATAATAGCTGTGATGCCATGCTGAAATTTAGACCTTCTGATGAAGGTGCGGATGTATAAAACCGTAAGCAAAATGCCTATCAACGGGAAAAAGAAATACAGGTAGAATTTATATTTCCAGTGAAAATCATTAATCAGAAAATTGGCTACATAGTGCGTTAATTCTTTTAAAACAGAAGAGGTAACACCACCAAGGATGCCCACTACAGACGCAGCCAGGATTAAAAATGTGGAATTAGAAATCCTTCGTTTACGCCATTGATTTATGGCTTCGATATACCTGAGGGCTTTTTCGTAGAATTTTACCTGCAGACAAAAATATTTAGATTAAAATATGAACGAAGATAAATACAAAAATACAAAGCCAAAGTTTCAGAATTCATTCCTCATCGACTATGAATAACTTAAAAAATAATTAAATATTACTGTCTATTTCAAACGAAAAAACGGATCCTTCTCCCTCTTTGCTTTCAAAAAAGATGCGTCCATGATGCCTTTTAATAATTTCAGATGATATATAAAGCCCCAAACCCATCCCGGGAAAAGTATAGCTGTTCTTTGCAGACACCCTGAAAAACCTTTTGAAAATGCCCGGTTGATCGTCATCAGGAATTCCGATTCCCTCATCTTTCACGCTTAGCTTTACCTTATTATCTGCGCAGGAAGTGCTGATGGTAATTTTGTCGCCGCCGGGGGAATATTTAATAGCATTGGAAATAAAGTTTACTAATACCTGCCCAATCCTGTTCCGGTCGCCTTTTATCGGATCGCAATCACTGAGGTTAAGTACGATTTGATGAGATTTGGTGATTCGCTGCATTTCTTCAGCAACTTCTTTAACCATTTCATTAAAATCAAACTTTTCATCATCATAAATAAGTTCTCCCTTATCAATTTTTGTAACATCCAGCATCTCCACGATAAGCAAGGTCAGTTTATCTATTTGCCGATCCATCTTTGCCAGCATCTCCGCGGCCCCGGGTATTTTTTCATCGGCAAAAGTTGACTGAAGAATTTGCGTATAGGCCTTCAGGCTCGTTACCGGGGTTTTTAGCTCATGGCTGGCAATGCTTATAAACTCATCCTTTTTATTATTGGCTTCAGTTTTTTGTTCAATGTCTCTTCTTACTTCCTCGTATAAGCGGGCATTATCAAGCGCAACGGCGATGCGGTTGCAAAAATCTTTGGCAAAATTGAAATCTTTTTCATCATAAGTATTATTCGGATTACATGAAAAAAAAGAAACTACGCCGGTTACTGTTTGCTTTACTTTCATAGGCACAATCATAACAGACGTAACAGCCAAATCCTTTAAAATTCTCTTGTATTCACGATCGACACCAGCATCATTCAAAATTTTTTCAGTCACTTCAGGAATGAGTTTCGGTTTTCCGCTTTTCAGTACGTACGCAACCAGGTTCTTATCATTATTGTCGACTATTATGGGATGTTTCTTTCTGTATTCTTCCGCCCATCTCATTCGCGCAGGATCAGAGTGAGCCATTTTTAACAGGTGGGCTTTTCCGTCGATTCCCAATTCGTTGATGACTACCCAGTCAGTAAAAGAAGGAATAAGGAATTTTATTATTTTACTCAGTGCTTCATCTGTGTTACGCGTGCCCGCCAATTCTTCGCCTGCGCGGTTCAAAAGCACCAAAAGCTTCTCGGATCTTTTTATTTCTGTAATATCCCTTGTGAAGCAACGGGAATGTACTAATTTTTTACCGTCAGAATAATAATTGCAACTAATCATCACCTCCTTTAATGATCCGTCTCCGCAAACCATCTTCGCTTGTTCGTTTTTTAGAAATCCTTCTTTTCTTAATCTTGAATAGAGTTCATCAAAAAAAACGGGATCGTGAAAGAATTTTTTCAGAGGCTGCCCTACATACTCCCGTTCGGCATAACCTAATAAATTTAGCTCAGCCTTGTTAGCAAAAGCAATAATACCTTCCTCATCTACGCTATGTATGCCTACCGGTGAATTTTCAATGAAACTTTGCAGGCTTTCACTTCCGAAAGAATTTCCGGGATCCGCTAACCCGGCTTCTAAATACATTATAGGATGAATTTTATTATAAAAATTGGTTCTAAAGTAAGTAAAGAAACGCAAAAACCCGCATATACCCTCATAAATTTAAAATCCGGCCCGCGCTACATGTTTGCCGGCTGTTATAAGGCCTAAGGATTTATCTTTGATTTAATATGAACGAAGCAAGTATCTGGGCTATTTCCCTGCTGACTTTCATCACTATAATAGCCCGGCCTTTTAAAATTAATGAGGCAATTTGGGCATTAACTGGCGCCTGCGCTTTGCTGATATTTGGTTTGGTTTTGCCTGCTGAAGCTTTAAAAGGAATTTTAAGTGGAACTGATGTTTATTTGTTTTTAACAGGAATGATGCTCCTGGCCGAAACCGCAAGAAAAGAAAAGTTATTTGACTGGCTGGCGATGGTTGCTATCAAAACATCGCGCGGCTCCTCAAAGAGGCTCTTTCTGTTGATATACCTTACAGCCGTATTGGTTACTATATTTCTTTCCAATGACGCTACGGCCGTCGTCCTTACACCGGCAGTGGCAGCAGCCACCCGCAAAGCCAATATTAAAAAGCCGCTTCCGTTTGTGCTTATTTGCGCCTTTGTTGCCAATGCAGCTTCCTTCACCTTACCAATTTCTAATCCTGCAAATCTTGTAATTTACCAGGGGCATCTTCCTTCATTAGAAAGTTGGATAGGCCAATACTGGCTTCCTTCTTTAGTGGCTGTGGTTTTCACCTTTTTTCTTTTAAAATTTACGCAAAAAAATAATTTAGAACCAAGCCTGTCGCTTGAAAATATAACTCCGAAACTTAGCAGCGGAGCCAAAACCTCTCTTGCAGGAATTATTTTTTCCTCGGTAGTGTTGCTGGTTTGTTCTGCGTTGGAAATACAGTTAGGATGGCCGACTTTTATTACAGGCATCCTTTTCTCAATAGCTGTCAGCCTTCGTTCTCCTATGAAAATGGTTTCCGTTTTAAAAGGAATTAGCTGGTCCATCCTGCCACTGGTTGCCTGCCTTTTCATAATTGTGGAAGCGCTGGCAAAGACAGGCCTCATCGAAAACATTTCCTCTTTTCTGCAAAATGAAGTGGCCAATTCTGAAACTAACGCTGTTTGGATAAGCGGGTTAACCAGCGGATACGGGGCAAATCTACTCAACAATTTACCTTCCGCGCTCATTCTTGGAGAAGTAACCGCTGTCAATCATTTTCCTGAAATCATCAGGAGGGCCATTTTAATAGGAACAGACCTGGGGCCTAACCTATCTGTAACAGGATCGCTTGCTACTATTTTATGGCTCGCAGTATTGCGCCGCGAAAAAATTGAAGTAACCGGCCTTCAATTTTTAAAACTGGGAACCGTGATTATGGGCGTTACCTTAATTGCTGTTATTGCCTGCTTATTTATCAGCTAAAAATAAAAAAACGCTTTTTTTTGCCGTTTACTGTGCCTTGGTTTTATAAGGAAACAGTTTGGGCGTGCCGTTAACCCTTTATTAATTTTCATTACCATTGTTAATTAGCGGCTACAAAATTGAGCAAATCAAAATCTTAGCAAAGTTTTTGCTAATATCGATTTGTCTTATCAGTTATGCTTACAGCCAATTTAAAAGAAACTATTAATCAGAAATGGAACAATTGCTGGCCTGCCAGTGAACTGCGGCCATTTGGGGTAATTGATCTCATCAGTTTTCTTTTTTTCATCAAAAGGGCTCAGGAATCGAAATTATTTGAGCATGCATTCCAAAACCCTGCGTTGGATAATTCTTTCTATTTCCGGCCGATCATTAATTTTTCGTGGAGCCAATTACAAAACAACGATGCAAAAGAAATTCATCAGCTTTTTACCAGGAAAAATGGATTGCTTCAGCTTGCAAATGAATACGCAAAAACAGGTGGCCCTTTAAGCGATTATTTTAAAACTCCCCTGCTGATTGAACCCACACCGAAACTACTTTCTATTAGCATTGATATCATCAATATTATAGAATCAGTCGAACAGCAAGAGAAAGAAGATATTTTTTCGTTCCTGCTTTCAAAATGCAATGAGGATAGTTTTCTTCCTGATACTATATTAAATTCAATAATCGGATTTGCTAAACCTGTACGAGGTGACGTTATTGTTGATCCGGCCGTGGGCAGCGGAAATTTGTTATTAAGGGCGATGCAAGTTGTTCAATCCATGCGGAAGTCAGATAAAGTTGTTGCCGCAAGCGGCTGCGATCCAAATGGGATCTATCTTCGGATTGCTGCCATGAACATGATAATTCACGGGGCAGACGACCACGTTATACATGCATATTCTTCAAAAAAAATATCAAATAAAAGCCCTTCGCTAATTCTATCCGCTTTGCGGGCTTCAGATACAGTTGAGTCTTCCGGTGAAACGTCTCAAACCGGAATAAATATTATGCATGATATTATCGAAAGCCTTGCTCCTCGCGGACGCGCGGTAGTGTTCGTTCAAAAAGAATATTTACAGAGCGATTTGCCGGCGCATATTATGACCCGCAAAAAATTAACAGACCAAAATTTTCTTGAAGCGGTAGTCGCAATTGATTCAAATTACCATGCTGCATTTACAGGCGGTGCTATTTTATTATTTTCAAAGAATAAAAACAAGTCTGCAAATGTCAGGTTTTACAAATTGGAAAACTCTAAAAATGAAACCGACAAAGAACAGGATAATCTGCAGCACGAAGGAATGATGCAAACATTAGAACAGTGGGACTCATATGAACACAGTTATTCCCTCAGCCCTGCCAACAGTTTTTCTATTGATATAAATTTTCTGAGAACTAATCATTATAATTTAAATTTTAATCACTATAAAATTGTAAATCAATTTCCGGCTACGACGCCCACATCCCCAAAACCTGTTGCTGACTTAAAAGAAATTGTTGTTAGTCAAAAGGACAATCCCGGGCAATTTTTTAAAAGCAGTTTACCGCTTCCGGCGAAAAAAAGGAAAAGAAAGATGGCGCCGCTTGTTCTGATTGTAATCATTTTGCTATGCGCTTCCATTGGGTTTTATTGGTTCATTTCGAAAAATAATAAAATTAATCTTTCCGGAAAATTTTTTCAGTCTCATGTAAATGTTTCATCGGGTAACAATGTGTCTAAAAGTAATCCGGAGATTCTTTCTGAAAATTCATCTGATCATCAGAAAAAAGAGGAAGAAGCAATACGGCCGGTAAAATCAAATAACATTTCCAGGTAACGAATACCTTGTGTCTTCCTGCAAAAATTTATTTTAAATTTCGTATATCCCTGACTGTTAGCTGTAACCTGGAATCAGAAAATAAAAAACTAAGGTATTTGTACTTTTACTATAATTTATCTGACCAGATTTCCCTGCACGTCCATAGCTGGCATTGGCTGCCCATCGCGGGGAATGTAAAATTTATGCCTTTCAATTATAATCCTGTTTTCATAAAGCTCAAAAATAAAAAGCCCTGAACGTAGAAAATTGGCTTTATCCAGCGTCAGAAAATTTTCCTTAATCTTTGACACCTCAAATAGAAATGCCCCATCAGCCCTGTAAAACCTGATGGAATATTTTTTGTGTGCGGCATCGGGCAGCGCGATGATCACATTATTGTCTTTACCCGTAAAAATGTGTGGGCTCGGAATAAAAAGATTGCGGTAGTTCCCCGGCCTTTCTGCAACAGCCGGCTTTTCAATTACGGGAATTGAAGTCAGGGTGTCTTTTCCCGGCCTGTGCGATTCCGTAAATATATAAGACCCGCCATGGAAGGAAATGAATAACCTGTAATATTGGTTAGGCGGAACGAAATCATTTGGATCCGCAAAGCCATTGATACCCGGGCTAACATCTAGAAGGCTCCCTATCGTTTTAAAATATTTTAAACTGTCCCACGACCTTTGAACACTGATGTTGGAAACGTTCGTAAATGGATTATTCCAGCTCACTAATACTTTATTTCCTAGTTGGGTTACAGTTATTTTTGGCAAAGTATCCTGCGCGAAAGTTATCTTTTGTACTGAAAAGACAAGAAGGAAAAGCAGGCAAAATTTATACATGGCAAAAAAGCGAAGCTATTAGTTTCTTAGAATTGCAAATATAATCTCTTGTTAAAGAAAATGGAATGGCGTCAACAGAGAGTTAACAAATTAATATTGCATAAGAATAAAAAAAAGCATTATTTATCCGTTTACTACATCTTCGTTTAAACCGGCAAAACTACTTAGTGGCAGCTCAAAATAAAATGTGCTTCCCTTGCCCGGTGTACTCTTCAAGCCAATTTTTCCGTTTTGTTTTTCTATTACCTGTTTACAAATAAACAACCCAAGGCCCAGCCCTGGAAACGTGTTCATATTTGGGCCAGATACGCGGTAAAAACGCTCAAATATTTTTTCCTGTTCTTCTGCCTCGATTCCTTTTCCAAAATCCTGCACAGAACAAATAACTTTTTCTTCAAGAGTTTCTATTGATAAAATTATTTTACTGCTTTTTGAAGCATATTTGTTTGCATTGCTAATCAGGTTGCTGATTACCTGGCGGATTCTTTCTTTGTCTGCATACACCGAAGCGGGGCGGCCGCTCCTGAAAATAATTTCCTGCGATTTACAAACGGGCTGCATATCAGAAACCACTTCAGATGCAAGGTCGTTGAGAATAAACAACTCATTATTAAATACCATTTGTTCATTTTCAATTTTAGAAGTATCCAGCAGGTCGTTAATGAGTGCAGTAAGTTTATTAATCTGGCCTTCCATGCGTTGCAGCATTGATTTGTGATGCTCATCCAAAAATTTATCTGCATCCATTAAGAGTAGTTGCGTATAGGCCTTGAGAGAAGTAACAGGCGTTTTAAGCTCATGGCTGGCAATACTAAAAAATTCGTCCCTGCGATACACGAGGGTTTCGGTATCGCGCTGAATTTTATCCTTTTGCCTGTTAAATTGCAGCAGGTCATTTTTCATTTTTTTGATAGAAATTCCCAAGATATCATGGTCGCTCCTGGGAGTTACTTTTACATCAAAATTTCCTTTGCCTATTTCATTGGCATTTTTTGCCAGTTCCAGGTTGTTTTTATCGATTTCAATTATACTTTTTGCGAGATTTCCAATAATGCCTTTTGGCATATTTTTCAAACGAATTCCGGTGGCGCCAATCGAAATTTTAGATGCCGCAAGTTTGATTTCGGTTAATAACTTATGAATATGATTGATGACGTACACGATAAATCCAACCACAATCAGGATAGCAAAAATCAGGAATGCAATCATTTTCTTTTCACTATTTCTTTCCTGATGGTAAATATTTTCCATTTTAATATTTGCACGTTGCCAAATCTCCTGCTGCTGCTTTCTAAGGCCCGACATTGAATTGGAAGATATTGCCCAAAAATTGCGCGACGAATAAGTACTGTCCAACTTTAATGTATTAAAAGTTCTGTAGAGATAATTCAGGGTTGCTTCGTAGTCAGGTGTTATTTTGAACTGGTTATACTTTTGAACTTCATCAGGCGGCGCTTTTAATAAGAATTCTTTTTCGTAGGTATTAAATAATTTGTAAGATCTGCTGGTTCCTGCCAGTGTTTGAAAAGTATTTGTTTGATTAAGCAACAAATTAAAAACATTGGTCCGGACAATTCCCAGGTAGGTAATCATGTCAGATAGCTTTTTTTGAGCTACAATTTCATTGTATACCGGCTTCAGAAACGAATTAGCCGGAATACTGGAGGTAAGTAAATTGAGCCTTACAATAGCATCTGTATAATATTCCGTTACCCCGTTCGGATTAATTTTGTTCGAATCAATCAGGCTCCTCACAGAGTCAAGCTTATCAAGAAAAGTATATTGCCGGAAATCCTTATAAGAAGGATCCTTGCTGATACTCAGAAGAAGCAGAATGGAATCCGTCTTTTTGCGGCGTTGTAATAAGGGTTGAATTCCTGAATCGCCAAGAAGAAAAAAGTAGCTGTATCGCCTTTCATTGGTTAGTTCGGCCACTAATCCCATAACTTTTTGCGATTGTTCAATGTGCTTGATATATGAACCAATCAAATCAACCTTTTGGGATTTTTCATGATAAATTATCAGGCTGAAATAAATTAAAAAGAGCACCGGAATGATGCCGAGCAAAAATAGTTTAGCGGTAAGTGATAAATTCCTGAAACGAACGATCATTTTCTGAAAAATAAGGACAATACGTGGTCAGTTTTCTTTAACTAGTTTTAAAAGCTGTAAATCAGATTGTATGAGCTAAGATAATGAATATCAAAATATAAAAAGGGCTGTAAGACACAATTTTCTATTTCGTTTTAAATAGAAAGTCTTGAACTGGCAACTTTTGAATAATTTTACAGGCTAAAAATTTTTGTTTTGACTATAATTGATTTTCTCCGTCAGCCATGGCCATGGTATATTGCCGGCCCCATCATCGGGTTATCTGTGCCTGCTCTGTTATTAATTGGCAATAAAAGGCTGGGCATTTCCAGCAGTTTAAGACACTTTTGCGCCATGTGTTTTCCCGGAAATGTTCCGTTTCTGAAATACAATTGGAAGGAACAAATCTGGAATATATATTTCGTAGCAGGACTATTTATCGGCGGTTTTATAGGAGGCGTTTTACTAAAATCACAAACGCCAATGCCACTTGCCGAATCGACGACAAAAATGCTTCGGCAGCAAGGCATCAAAAGTGTGAATCACCTTTTACCAGTGGAAATTTTTAGCTGGGCCAATATTTTAACCTGGCAGCACCTGTTAATTGTAATTGGCGGTGGTTTCCTTGTTGGCTTTGGAACACGCTATGGCGGAGGCTGCACCAGCGGCCATGGAATTTTTGGGCTATCGACATTGCAGCGGGCGTCACTCATTGCAGTGATTTCATTTTTTGCTACCGGCATCATTACTTCCAACTTTATTTTGCCATTGCTTCTTAAATAATATGTCTTATAGCAACTTTAAAAATGACTAACATATTCAAATGAAAAGAAATCTTTTATATCTTTTGACAGGAATTATTTTTGGCATCACGCTCATTAAAGCAGACGCTATTTCATGGTTCAGAATGCAGGAAATGTTTCATTTCCAGGGATTCCAGATGTATGGAATTTTTTTAACCGCCATACCAACCGGCGCGCTTTGTGTGTGGCTTATAAAAAAATTCAATATCAAAACTATCGATGGTGAGGAAGTGCTAATCCCCAAAAAGAAATTCAGTTATGGCACTGTTTTCGGCTCCATGATTTTTGGAATAGGCTGGGCTTTCACCGGCACATGCCCGGGGCCTATTTACGTCCAAATTGGAAGCGGTTTATCTATTGCCATTCTTACATTGCTGAGCGCATTGGCGGGAACATGGGTTTATAGCTATTTAAGACCCAAGCTGCCCTATTAAAAGGAAATAGATTTTAACCAGTAAACCCATAAATTTTGCCAATTCTTATTTCTTTCTGAAAAAAATACGTATAGGCACTCCCGTTAGTTCAAAATTTTCCCGCAATTGATTTTCCAGGTAATTTCTGTACGGCGTTTTTATGTCGTTGGGATAGTTGCAAAAAAAAGCAAAGGAAGGAACCACGGTAGGCAATTGCGTCACAAATTTTATCTTTACCGCATGCCCTCTCACCACCGGCGCATGATAAGACTCCATCGCTTTTTGCATCACCTCATTCAGTTTGGAAGTAGTAATTTTTTGCTGCCTGTTGTCATACACTTTCAATGCAGCTTCCATCGCCTGAAAGATGCGAAGCTTTTCGGTAGCAGAAATAAACAAAATCGGAACATCATTAAACGGAGCCAGCTTTTGTTTGAGCGTTTTTTCATAATCCCGCGCCGTATTGGTTTCTTTTTTCACCACATCCCACTTATTTACCAACACCACGATTCCTTTTCCTTTCTTGGCTGCAAGTGAAAATATATTCAAATCCTGGGCGGTAATTCCCTTTTCTGCATCCAACAGTAAAATGCAAACATCTGCCTCATCAACGGCACTAATAGCGCGTATTACAGAATAAAATTCCAAATCTTCACTTACCTTTTTTTTCCGCCGGATGCCGGCCGTATCTATAAGAATAAATTCTTTATTGAATAGATTGTACGTTGTGTGAATAGCATCCCTGGTGGTTCCTGCAATGTCGCTTACAATGGTCCTTTCCTGGCCTGTCAACGCATTGAGCAAAGAAGATTTGCCAACATTCGGCTGGCCGATAATCGCAAATTTAGGAATGGCCGATTTTTCTTCCTGCTTTTCTTCAGGTATCCTGTTACAAATTTCATCCAGCAGCTCGCCGGTACCTGAGCCACTAATGGACGAAAGGAAAAATATTTTTTCAAAACCAAGGCTATAAAATTCTGCAGCTTCAAGTTCGCGATTGTAATTGTCAACCTTATTTACTACCAGGTAAACGGGCTTCGGCGACCTGCGCAGCAATTCAGCCATCTGCTGATCCAGGTTTGTAACCCCTGTGGTTACATCCACCATAAAAATTATCGCATTCGATTCAGCAATGGCTATATGCACCTGCTTGCGGATTTCACGTTCAAAAATATCATCGCTGTCTGCTACAAAGCCGCCGGTATCAATAAGATTAAAAGATTTTCCGGCCCATTCCGCTACGCCATATTGCCGGTCGCGGGTGACGCCGCTCACATCATCAACAATAGATTTTCTTTCTTCCAGCATCCGGTTGAAGAATGTGCTTTTCCCTACATTAGGCCGCCCGGTGATGGCTACGGTATATGACATAATTTATGAAGATTGTAGATTAGAGGTTTAAAAAAGTTTGAAAATGTTACCAGCCCGGTAAATCACGATTTTATTTACAAAGGACGGAAAGTATTTTCATAAAAATTAATAATTGGCGGTGAGGGTCGGGCTAACTTTATGTTGAATAAAAATCTTTACTATTTATTTGTTTACTATGAAAACAAAAAACTACTGATTGCCTGCATGAGCTTTTTGAATGGAAGCAATATCCCTGTAAAAATCCGGATATGATTTTTTTACGGCTTCAGATCCTGATATATTAGTAATTCCTTTTGCACTAAGCCCGGCAACAGCCGTGGCCATAGCAATGCGATGGTCGTTGTGTGAAGATACTTCTGCGCCTTTCACAACGCCTCCGCCATGAACTATCATCACATCTCCATTCAACTCAATTTCCACGTTCATCTTTTTAAATTCGTCGCGCAGCGCTATAGCGCGGTTGCTTTCTTTATGTAATAATCTACTCACGCCTTTGATGGAAGTGTTGCCATTGCAATAAGAAGCAAGCGCTACAAGCGGCGGAAACAAATCAGGACAATGGGTAGCATCAAACTGGAAAGCTGTTAACTTTTTTCTCTTCACAAAAATTTCATCGTTTTTCAAAACAACTTCTGCACCGGAATCGTAAAGTGCTTTCATTATATCCTTATCTCCCTGCGACGAATTCATATCTACACCGGAAAGAGTAAGCTCTCCTGCAGTGGCGCCTGCCACCAGCAAAAAAGCAGCATTGCTCCAATCGCCTTCAACAGTATATCTCACGGTCGTTGACGGCGAGTCTTTACGCGGAGAAATGGTAAACACTTCGTAATTATTATTTTCAATATGGAATCCGAAATGTTTTAAAACTGAAACGGTTAAATCAATATAAGGCCGGCTTGATAAATTTTTTACGGTGATACTAACGGGAGCAGTACACGCTTTTGCAAAAGCAAATAATAACCCTGTCAAAAACTGCGAGCTCAAGGAGCCATCCACGGTAATATTTTTTGGCTGAAGTGGCCCACGCAGGGTAACTGGCAACATTCCGTTATTAGAATGCACTTCAACATCAAGCAACGGAAGGATTTCATCAAAAAAATTCATCGGTCTTTTTAAAATACTTCCTTCACCTGTGAACACAATATCAAAATTAAACAAGCCTGCGATGGGCGCAAACATTCGCATAGATAAACCGCTTTCACCCACATTCAGGATTACATTTTTTTTCTCGGCCACCGGCGAATGAAAAATAAAATCATTGGAAGCGATTACCAGTTCGTTGGTTAATTTATTTACGGTAGCGCCAAGCCGCGCAATAATATCGAGCGCAGCTTTTTCATCATTGCTATTTCCAAAGTTATCAATAACGGTTGTTCCCGGTGTGATGAGTGCAGCGGCACATGCACGTTGCATTGAACTTTTGGATGGAGGCGCTTTTAGATTTCCTGATACCGGTGAAGGATGTATAGATACGTTCATCGAATGTGTGAAAAATATAAATTATGAAAGATTAAAAAAGATTTCTTTAAGTTCTGACAGAGGAATTTTTTTTACTGAAGCCTTGCCAATTTCATTAAGCACAATGAAGTTCATGTCCTTACCGGATTTCTTTTTGTCGTGCAATAAAACCTGCCATGTTCTTTCTTTATCAACAGCGTATGAAACGGGCAATTGATAAAGAGAAAGTAATTGTTCTACTTCTTTTGTCGCAAATGCGGGAAAGCCGTTTATTTTTTCTGAAATAGCACAGGCAGCTATCATTCCAATGCTGATAGCGCTTCCATGCGGCAACCCGGCCGTATTTTCAATCGCATGGCCCAGCGTATGGCCAAAATTTAATAACTTTCTGTCGCCGGTTTCTCTTTCATCATTTGCAACAATATTGTATTTTATTTCAACATTTTTTTGAATGAGTGTTCCCGTATTATCGATAGAATCCCGAAAATAATCAAGCGTATTTTCTTTTAAAAAATCAAACATATTTCTATCCTTTATACAGGCATGTTTAATGATTTCAGCAAATCCATTTATCCATTCTTTTTTCGGAAGCGTTTCAAGAAAGGAATAGTCATACAATAAAAACCGCGGATGAGTAATGGTACCTACAAGATTTTTATAAACGCCCACATCCACACCATTTTTGCCACCAACGCTGGCGTCTACCATACCAAGAATGCTTGTGGGCACAAATCCAAATTGAACGCCGCGCATGTAAACAGAAGCTGCATATCCGGTTATATCCGTTACTACGCCACCTCCTATGCCTACAATAAACGTTTGCCTGTCGGCATGTAATTCTATCAACCGGTTGATAATTTCGTCAACCGTTTTTTGATTTTTAAACTTTTCCCCGGCTCTCAGAACGATGGTCTTCCAGCCGGCAAATTTTTCTGAGTGGTGTGAATAAATATTATCATCTGTAATTAAAACGGCTGATTCCTTATCTAACATTTCACCCAGCATGTTGAAATTACCACCGAAATAAACACGCACTTTTTTTTCGGAAAACTCAAATTGTTTTTCAGTCATCTTTTACTCCTGGTTCATGATTCTATTTTGATGGTTGATACTTTCCATGTGTACTGCATCAAAATATTTAGTGATAAAATCTTTGCTTAAATCAAGCTTTTCGCCTTTTACAAAAGCTTTTGCAAGAATTTCATTCCAGCGGTTAGTCTGTAAAATAGTAATGTTGTTTTCGCGCTTATATTCCCCTATTTTATTGGAAATTTTCATGCGCTGTCCCAGAAGCGCCATTATTTCGTCATCCACCTGGTTAATTTGCTCGCGCAATTTTGTGAGCGCATCCAAAAATTCTTTTTCGTCTGTATTTTCAAAACGCCATTTTAATTCTCCCAACATTTCCGCTAATCTTTCAGGAGTAATCTGTTGTTTGGCATCACTCCATGCTTTGTCAGGATCGATATGAGATTCTATCATCAATCCTCCGAAGTCAAGATCAATGCTTTTTTGTGAAATCGCCTGCAGGCCGGTACGGTTGCCACAGATATGAGAGGGGTCGCAAATAATAAGCATATCAGGAAACCTTCTTTTCATTTCAATTGGTAAATGCCACATCGGTGCATTCCGGAATTCAGTGTTACCATAGTTAGAAAAACCGCGGTGGATCATACCGATTTCCTTTACGCCCACTTTTTGCAGCCGCTCGATACCACCACTCCACAATTCAATGTCGGGGTTAATCGGATTTTTAATTAATACAGGAACGTCTACACCGCGCAAGGCATCGCAAACTTCCTGCACGCTGAACGGATTTACAGTAGTACGCGCGCCAATCCAGAGCAGATCCACATCAAATTGAAGAGCCATTTCTACGTGCTTTGCTGTAGCTACTTCCACTGCTATTGGCAGCCCGGAAACTTTTTTAGCATTTGCAAGCCATGGCAAACCTTTGACGCCGATGCCTTCAAACATCCCCGGCTTGGTTCTTGGCTTCCAGATCCCGGCGCGTAAAATATCTACTTTACCTGTATTTGCCAGCCTGGTTGCAGTTTCAATTACCTGCTCTTCGGTTTCAGCGCTGCAGGGCCCGCTTATGATTAATGGACGTTTATTCCACTTTTCCGTCATTATATCTTTCATTGTTTTTGTTTCTGTTTGCATGGTAAAATTAATTTTAAAAATTTTATGATGATTGACTAGATAGTTCTATTTTATAATCCTGGAAATTTTATTTGCATTTTGCATCAGCTCCTTGAGATATTCGTAA
Organism: Hanamia caeni; assembly: GCF_003721595.1. Classification (GTDB taxonomy): domain Bacteria; phylum Bacteroidota; class Bacteroidia; order Chitinophagales; family Chitinophagaceae; genus Ginsengibacter; species Ginsengibacter caeni. The sequence goes on along the minus strand of NZ_RJJR01000004.1, from coordinate 133,852 downwards.
TTTTCCTTCTCAAGACAGCTTTTAAATTTTCTTAGCTGGGAAATATGTTCATTTAAAACGTCGAGCACATTTTCCCGGTTCTGCATAAATATCGGTGCCCACATAGAAGGATTACTTTTAGCAAGCCGCACCGTACTTTCAAATCCACCGCCCGCCAATTCAAAAATGGCATCTTCTTCTTTTTCTTTTTCAAGAACGGTGTTGGCCAGCGCAAAAGAGGTAATATGTGAAATATGACTTACGTAAGCAGCATGAATGTCGTGGTTTTCCGCCTCCATATAAACGATATTCATTCCGAGCGTTTTATAAAGGCTTTCAATCTTCTCCGCTACTTCTTTGTCAGTTTTGTCCTTTTCACAAATTACACACGACCTGCCGCTAAACGCGCCCCGAACCGCCGATTCAGGCCCGCTGTATTCTGTTCCCCACATAGGATGCGTAGCCACGAATCTTTTTCTTAACGGATGATTGGCCAGCGCCTGGCATAACACATATTTCGTAGATCCGGCATCCGCCACAATTTGTTGAGGTGTGATTAAGTCCATTATCTGCAATGCAACCGCAACCGTTACATCCACCGGGATAGCCACATAAATAAAATCACTTTTTTTCACCGCTTCTTCCAGAGATAATGCCTCGTCGATGATACCAAGCTTTAAGGCCTTATCGGTGCTTTCCTTAGTTCTGCTGACTCCAATAATGTTCTTTGCCAATCCCTTTTCTTTCAGAGCCAGCGCTAAGGATCCGCTTATCAAACCTACACCTACTATAGTAACATTATCAAACATAAATACTATTCAATCAATTTTTTAAATTTTCAATCCTTTGTATGGCCTCATCTAATTTTTCTTCCTTTGAGCAAAGGCTAACCCGTATGTATTTTTCACCCGCGGTTCCAAAGATGCCCCCCGGAGTAATAAATACATTAGCGCCTGATAAAATCTCGTCGCTAAGCTCATAGCCGTTTTTATATTTTTTGGGTATAGCAGCCCACACAAAAAGACCGGCCTGGTCAGGATTATATGTGCATTGAAGCAAATCTAAAATCGAAAATACTTTGTTTCTTCTTTCTCTGTAAACTGCATTCACTGAATCGTACCATTCCTGCCCAAGCTCAAGCGCCTTTGCAGCCGCGAGTTGTAGCGGAAGGAACATGCCACTATCCATATTGCTTTTAAACCGTAACACTTCTTCTATCCTTTCTTTTGATCCACAAAGCATGCCTACGCGCCAACCCGCCATGTTGTGGCTTTTGCTGAATGAGTTTAATTCTATTACCACTTCCTTTGCCCCTTCAAGGCTTAATAAACTCATCGGGTGGTCGTTTAAAATAAAGCTGTAGGGATTATCATGGCAAATAAGAATGCGGTGTTTTTTGGCGAATGAAATTAAATCAACAAACATTTCCCGGGAGGGTAATTGCCCGGTAGGCATCTGAGGATAATTTACAAACATCAGCTTCACATTTTGCAAATCTTCCTTTTCCAGTTCATCAAAATCAGGGCGCCAGCTATTTTCTTCTTTCAAGGTATAAGACTTCACGTTGGCACCTGCAATGGTGGCCGCACTCTTATAAGTTGGATAGCCGGGATTTGGAATCAATACCACATCTCCGGGATTTATATAAGTCATACAAATATGCATGATACCTTCTTTACTTCCTATGAGCGGTAAAATTTCGGCGTCGGGCTTCAAATCCACATCATACCATCTTTTATACCATTTAGCTATAGCATTTCTTAGTACCGGACTACCCTTATAATTTTGGTAGCCGTGTTGATTGGGTTTGGCGGCCTCATCAGCAAGCGTTTTGATTACCGATGGATGCGGAGGAAGATCAGGGCTGCCAATGCCAAGATTAATAACGTCTTTGCCCGCCTTGTTCATTTCATCTATCTGCCTGAGCTTGGTAGAAAAGTAATATTCCTGAATACCGCTTAACCTGTCGGCTACAGGAATTACGTTTTTAGAATTCGCGTCCATTATTTACCATTATAAATTTGATTGGCAACCGCCTGCGGCCACGACCTTGGCGTTTTTCCATTTTTATAAATACCGTACACCTTAACTGCCGCGGTGAAGGGCCTTATGCTTTCAAGTACTGTATATAAATGTTCAATTTCCGTAAACTCGCAATCGGCGTGAAATGCATACTTCCAGTCACTTCCCGGAATCGGCATGGATTGCAATTTGCTGAGATTTACATCGCCGTCAGAAATTTTCGCCAGAACCTTCGCAAGACTACCTTTAGAATGATCTGTTTCGAATATGATGGAAGCCTTGTTGGCATTTTCCACGCCGGAACCGGAATCTTCCCTTTGCAGTGCCCAAAACCTCGTGTAATTATTTTTCTGAGTGTGGATATCGGGAGCGATGATATCCAGGTCAAAAAGTTCTGCTGCCAGATCGCCGGCAATAGCGGCTATGTGCCTGCACCGTTGCTCATGCACCATTTGCGCGCTGAGCGCCGTATCTTCAGTTTCAATCAATTTCCAATTGTTTTGTTCCAAAAAATCCATGCATTGCAAAAGCGCCATCGGATGAGAATGAACCTCGCGAATGTCGGATAATTCAACCCCGGGGTTAACCATCAGATGCTGATTGATTTGAAGATATACTTCACCAATAATTTTTAAATTGCTTTTTAGTAAAAGATTGTAGTTGGGGAGAATGCTTCCCGCGATGGAGTTTTCTATAGCCATCAATCCTCCATCGCTCTTGCTTTGATCACTTGCGATCTTAACTACATCCCTAAAAGTGGAGCAGCAAATTACTTCAACGTCCTCGCCAAAGAACTGGCGCGCGGCGGCCTGGTGAAAACTTCCTTCAAAGCCCTGTATGGCAATTTTTTTATTCATCTGAAGATATTCGGTCTTATAAACAAAAATCCCGGCCATTTTTGCCGGGATTCTCTATTGCTAATTTTTATTTTCATTTTTAACAAAAGCATCCCGGTCTGCGACTAAAATAGAAGCTAAAATAAAAGAATCCGGTATTTGCTTTTTCGAATGTCATTGCTGCGCAAAAGTAAGTGAGAAAATAATATCAACAAATTTATTTTTTATTTTTTCCCAAATAAATTTCAAGTACCTAATCGATTTGTCAGAAGAAATCTAAGCTTATCAGCAGTTTTAAAGATAATTTAAAATAAATTTTCCCTTGATCATGAAGCTATTTAGAGCGAATTCGCTTTTGAAAATAAACTAACTAAATATTCCTGCCACTAACATATCTGTTTCCTTTCACATAAAAACGATAAGGAAGCAGGCTATCCGGACCCGCACTTTCCACCCCGATTCTTTTACTGACGCCAACCTGGTTATCGCTGAAACGTATATTATCATCCAGCAAATAAATTTCATCATCCAAAAGAAACAGGCCTGAATGATGTTTAAAAATGCCAAGCGCTTTTCCTACATTTCCGGGGCCACGTGTAATGCTGGCGTCACTCTCGTTTTTTCCAGTGCGCGCGGCCATTGCCTTAATTCCTTCCAATGGTTCAATGCCTCTTATGAGAACCGCATCCGGTATTTCCTTTTCGTTTGTAACTATGTTGAGCATCTGGTGCAGGCCATAACAAACATAAACATAGGCAGTGCCAGCCGGTGAATACATGTGTTCATTTCGCGGAGTCCTTCTTCCTCCAAAGGAATGCGAAGCTTTATCGGTAATGGCTACATAAGCTTCTGTTTCTACAATCCTGCCCGAAGTAATATTTCCTGCAAACCGCGTTACCACTATTTTGCCCAATAACTCCCGGGCAATTTGTACAACATTCTTTCTTTGATAAAAAGACAACGGAACTTTTTTCATAATTTTCAAAACAATTTTACAAAGTAAAATGCTTTCTTTTTAAAAAGATTCAAGATAATTTACCGTAAATGATATACCTGATCCCTTCTTTTTTATCTGAAAATGCGGTTGAAACCATACCAGCCTATGTGATGGAAGCCGTAAAAAAATGCACGGAAATTTTTGCAGAAAACGAAAGAACCGCGCGGCGATTTTTAAAAGCGATGGACAAAGAAATTGTGATTGACGATTTTGAATGGCATACAATTCACAAAGCAGAAGAAGAACAAATTTCAATTTTCCGGGAAAGAATACGCGATAAAAAGAACATCGCGATTATCAGTGAAGCCGGATGTCCGGGAGTAGCCGATCCCGGCCAGGTTTTAATCGCTGAAGCGCAAAAGATGCATGAAGAAATAAAGCCCCTCGTAGGGCCAAATTCCATATTACTGGCTTTAATGGCAAGCGGTTTGAACGGGCAACAGTTTTCATTTGCCGGATATTTACCGATTGATAATGCGGCAAGAATAAAAAAGATAAAACAACTTGAAGCAGAATCTTTGCAAAAAAACTGTACGCAAATTTTTATTGAAACACCTTACAGGAATAACAAATTGCTCGAAACAATTTTAGCTCATGGCAATACATCTACGAGGCTTTGCATCGCGGCTGAAATCACCTCGACTGCCGAATTTATCAAAACCAAAACGATTGAGGACTGGAAAAAGGTAAAGTTAGATCTACATAAGAAGCCGGTTATTTTTTTATTGCAGGCGTAAGTCTTTTATTGGTTAATTAGTTTATGGTAAAATTCCAGTAAACAAATTTTTATTAAGAATTTTTATTTTGAAAATTATCGTCCCAATATTTCCAAAAAATACCAATTTTGCAGTAAACAAGCTTTTATCAGTAATTTTTATTTTCATTTTTATTGGCCTGACTTATTAACCAATAAACTAATAGACCAATAACTATTATTATCCCGGCATGCGGCTGATGTATTTTTCCATTTGCTTTACCTGGTCTGCAATCTGGGGGGTAGAAGGATTTAATTTTTTCACCTTTCTGAAATATTCTTTGGCGGCCCTGAATTCCCTCTTATTGATCATGATAGAACACAATTGAAGGTAAGCTGCTGCTTCATTTTCCTTATCAGGTAGCCCAGCCCGGATTGCCTGGCGGATGTAGTTTTCAGATTCCCTCATATTACCTTTTTGCATTGCCAGCATTCCCAATTGAAGCTTGTTGGCGCCTTCGGCTTCCTTCATAGGCATGCCCAATTTGAGGCTTTTTTTCATGTGGGCTTCGGCAGTATCAAAGTCCTGGTTGGCCATTGCAAGATTGCCCTTTAAAGTAAAATAAACGGAGCGAACAGGTTTTATGAGCAGGCCCGGAAACCAGATCGAATCAATCACTTTTTGAGCGCCCTCCATGTCTCCATTTTCCATAAAACCCTGGATGAGCCTCATCGGGCCAAACAAAAAATGGCCAATAATCAGGATGGCAGCTATTAAATATAACACAAATGAAGGCCAGAAACTGGCTTCGATATTTACTATTACCGCAAGAATTAAAAAAAGGATTCCAAGGTGCAGACGATATTTAATAACAACATTTAAAAATTTCATACTTAATTTATTTGACACAAAACCTGCATCATTTTATACAAAAAAACAAATGTCGAACATTTTCGCTGAAGACTTTCCTCTTTAACCAAAATTTACTTTTCATAATTTCAAAATTGCGTTTTCTTCAAACAGGAAAAATCAATTGGCAGCGAAAACGCCTGGCCATTTGCCGCAAAAAAAGAGTATTCTGAGTAAATGAAAATCTCTTAGATCTTATCCCGATTTTTTTATAAAAAGAATTCGTAGTTCCAATCTTTTCCCCTATTTTTAATTACGTATTTTGATAACTCTAATTATCTGCAATTATGAAACCTCATTTCCATAAAGTGCCGTCACAATTAGAATCTTCCTTTAGTATTCGCCGTGATACCTCGTTTGGATCGTTATGGCATTATCATCCCGAGTTGGAACTACACTACCTGATTAAAGGACAAGGTGTTCGGTTTATTGGTGATAACATCAGCAATTTTTCTGATGGCGAAATAGTTTTGCTCGGAGAAAATGTGCCACACAAATGGCATTGCCGGCAGGAGCCAAATCAAAGTAACAACCATCCGGGTGTGGAAGCCATCGTACTCCACTTTTCGTCAAATTTTATGGGAGATGAAATGCTATCCTTGCCTGAAGCACGGCACCTGCCTATGCTATACGAAAAGGCAAAAAGAGGAATGGTAATAGTAAATGAAGCGCGTGAAAAACTGATTCCGCTGATTGAATCCGCTTCAAAAGCTGAAAACCTTGACCGGCTGATCGCCTTATTATCAATTTTGCAGGTTTTGTCAGAAACAAAAGAATATTACCAGGTAACGAGGGAACAAAGCTTTTATCAATCTGATAAATACGAAACCGAAAGATTAAATATCGTATACAGCTATACCATGGCCAATTATTCGCAGCACATCACGCTCGATAAAATCGCCAGTATAAGCAATCTTACCGCAACCTCCTTTTGCCGTTATTTTAAACTAATGACCAACAAAACATATTATGATTTTTTAACTGAAATCCGCATCAATCATGCGTGCTATTTTCTTATTGAAGATAAACTTAGCATTGAGCAAATAGCTGATAAATGCGGATTTTATAATATTTCCAATTTTTACAGGCAGTTTAAAAAAGTGATTCGAATGACGCCCCTGACTTATAAAAGGGAGTATCTTATGACAGAAAAAATGGCCGATACGGCTGCTGTATACCAGTAAAAAGAAATTCTATCTTTTAAGAGAATTCAATTTTATTACAAAAATCTGAAGGAATAATTTTCCTGTTGTTTTATCTTTTACATATTTATTAAAGGCAAGCATAAAGCCGTCGTTTGACCATACAACTGATCCGGTTAGTTTTTCTTGATTAGAGATTGGTGGAGTCAGCCGTTGAGATTTGCCGGTAGAAAGTTCTGTAACGAATACGCTGTTATCGGCAAGATAAGCAAAGTACTTTCCGTCAGGGCTAAAATTAAAAGGCCCCTGGATTGAGGAATTATTAAAGGAAAACTGCTTTATATCTCCCCCATTCGGCGACACGCCAAATAATTGCACAATACCTTTATCATCTTTGCCTAAGAATGCAATAAGACTGCCATCAGGTGTGCTTCTTAGCCAATGTCTCGGGCCCTGAATGCCATTGTAAGTGTAGGTTATCCTTCGCTGGTGCACTCCTGCCGGCACATTTGGACGCGAAGCAATGCCGCCTTCCAGGGGTTTACCGGATTTTGGTTTTGTTACATCTTCAGGAAGATCTGCCACAAAAACTTCGGACTTTTTTGATCCATCATTGTTCACTACTTCGCCCTGGAAAGCAATGGCCCTGTGCTGCCATTTTCCATCTTTTTTTTGATAACCCTTAGACCCAATCCACCCTTCATCAAAAGCGCGGTCAATTTCGTCACTTCCCGGTTTGGGATTTTCTGTAACTTCAGCAACGACTACCGCAAACATCTTTCCGCTATTGTTTTCCAGTAATGGGTCTTCAGCCACATGTACGGGATGGCCAGGCACCATGATACCAACCGTTCGAAGGTCTTTTACAGAGGAATCTTTTTTTTCCAGTTGTTGCAGTATATAATCATTATAGGTAAAGCTGATCCACTTTCCATCAGCGCTCCAGTTATGCGCATGCGTTCCACCGCGTAAGGCGCCAGGAGTAAATGGCGGAGTAATATCCCTTGCGTCCATAAAAATCGGGTGAAGTGGTTTTGCAACATCAATTGCCACCCCCGTGCGCCGGGTAAAATCATAAGGGTTCTTTTCATCAGAATTTCTGATACCATGAATAAAAATGATACGGTTTGCTGCAGGAGAAAAAGTGGCCGCGCCCACCCCTGGCCCATATTGTGTTTGATGTGTGGTATGATAAAGTTCGCGGATTTCACCTGTTTCCACATTTACCATTGAAATATTTCCGGTAGATGAGATCAGGGAATCATAATTGCGCCCATCGTAAACTATCCACTGATCATCTGGTGAAAAACATTCCATATTGTGTATGGTATGCCCATTTGGATCGTGAGTGAGTTGCATAACACGCACATTTTTTACAATGATTTGGGGTTGGCTAAAAGCCTGCATAAAAGATATCGCTGGTAAGAAAATTATCCAATATTTAATATCCATCATTTTGTGTCAGACTTTGCTAAGCTCATAACCTAATTCACGTTTCAGATGTTGATATTCTTCAAACAGGCTATCTACTTTCTCTTTCACATCAGAGGTAAAGGCTTCGGTAGGAGTTCTTGTGAAGGTATTAATGTGGATTCCCCGCTTTTGGAGATAATATTTAGCCACCAACGGATATGCGTGGTGAATAACTTCCATGTGGCCCGTTAAAAATTCCTGCACTTTGGTTACATTTCCATTTGCATGAATGTCGTTAAAATGGTCGCATAACCAGGCAATCAATTCAGGAAAAAAATTACCCTGGATACAGGAAAGCCCTGCGGCCCCGGCTTCCAAAGATGCCACCGCATTTACAGCGTACGCATCATATAAACCAAATGAGGGAATATCGTGTGTTGACTGTATTTTACTTTTGATTTGATCAATGTCGAGGCACGTATCTTTATGGTAAATTATTCTACCTGTAGCAGTAAATTTTTCAAGTTGTTGCGCACTCAACACCCTTTTATAGGGCTCCGGACACTCATAAAAGCCGAGAGGGATATTTTCTGTCAGCCTGAACAGCTCAAATATTCGCTGATCAAAAACCTCATCGCTTTCGTTTTCTTCAGCTACAAGGCTCGTTACAATGATTACCGCATTAACGCCTGTATCATAAATCCGGCGAACAAAGGCTGCTTGCTCTTCAATAGTTTCACCAAAATTACCAACTGCTACTACGGGTACTCTTCCATCCGCTATTTTCAATGTTTGATTAACGATTTGCAATCTTTCGTCTGCCGACAATTGATACATTTCGCTGGATTGGCAATTGGCAAAAAGCCCTTTAGCGCCGGCTTGAATATATAATTCTGTTAATTTGCCAAGGCCATCAAAATCAATTTCTCCATTCTCTTTAAAGGGAGTCAGCATCACGGGGATAAACTTACGGGGTACCTTATCTTTCATGAGGAAAAATTTTTGTGGTTTTAAGTTATTCTAATCAATTTGGAAGAAATATGTTACAGTTCATAAGCTCTTTTTGCCTTTCCTTAAGGCCGCGATTTACGCTATTGCTACAAAAGTAAAGCACTATGCAGAGCGCTCTTTAACGTATATTATCCATCAATTGTATCATCTTGTCATAAGTGTGGTAAAAATTCATGGAGCTAAAAAAATGCAGTATTTTTCAGAAGTTTATAGTGGGCTGTATGGCGATAGACGTTATATGAATTTCATTGTTTTTTAAATAATTCGTTTAAATTTTATCCATTTTTTATATGAGAAAGTCATTTGTGCATAAGGGAGTAATTTTTATTCTTATTATTTTGTTTGTTCAATTCAACTCTTTTTCAAAACCGTCAATTCCATTTTTCATGAATGGTATTCACCTGTCGGATACGCTTCCACTGAAAGGATTTCTTTTTGGAGACGATGAGCCCTATCCTGAATGTCACGCATCCACTATAATTCATTTAAAAAACGGAGAATTTATTGCGGCCTGGTTTGGGGGAACAAAAGAAAAGGATGATGATGTTGGCATCTGGATGACAAAAGGAAAACCTGGCAACTGGTCAAAAACATTTGAGGTAGCTAAAATTAATAATACGCCACATTGGAACCCGGTATTGTTCCAGGCGCCCGGCGGAAAAATTTATTTATTCTTCAAAGTAGGCAAAGAAATTCCTCAATGGGAAACCTGGGTAAAAACTTCAGATGATGAGGGCGAAACCTGGTCAGATGCTAAAGAACTGGTTAAGGGCGACCATGGTGGGCGTGGACCGGTAAGAAATAAGATTTTAGTACTTTCTGACGGAACCTGGCTTGCCGGCGCGTCAAACGAACAAGGAATGTGGAATGCTTTTTTTGACCGCAGTAATGACCAGGGAAAAACCTGGACTGCCACGCCATATCTCAGCATTGACCGAAATAAAATAAAAGGCAAAGGAATTATACAGCCCACCCTTTGGGAATCTTCTCCCGGGCACGTTCATGCATTGTTAAGAAGCAGCTCAGGAATCATCTGCCGCAGTGATTCTAAAGATTATGGCAAAACCTGGTCTCCCGTTTACAAAACTTCTTTACCCAATCCCAATAGCGGAATTGATGTGGCTAAATTAAGCGATGGAACGCTGGTATTGGCTTATAATCCTACTACGCACGACTGGGGCTCAAGGGGCAGACTCTCACTTGCTGTTTCTTTTGATAATGGTAAAAGCTGGCCTAAAAAAATTGATTTGGAAAATGGCAAAAAAGACGATGAATATTCCTATCCGGCAATCATAAGCTTTAATGATTCTGTTGCTGTCACTTATACTTATAACCGGAGAAAGATTGCTTACTGGATGGCCACCAAAGATTGGATAATGCACAATGCAGTTCCGATGGAGAATCAGCCAGCAGAGCCATAACGCAAGATTGAAAACCCAAAATTAAGTTCAAGCTTTAAACTTTATCTTAACTTCTTATGAGACTTATTGACATCATTGTTTTTATTGTTTATCTGGTTGGAATCACTATTTACGGAAGTTCTTTTTTCAAAAAAAACAGGACTTCAGATTCCTATTCATTAGGAAGCAGCAACATTCCAGCATGGGTGATTTCAATGTCTATTTTTGCCACTTTTGTAAGCAGCATCAGTTTTCTTGCGTTGCCCGGAAATGCGTATCTCTCCAATTGGAATGCATTTGTATTCAGCCTGTCCATTCCTGTTTCGCTTACAATTGCGGTAAAATATTTTGTTCCTTTATATAGAAAAATAAACAGTCCTTCAGCCTATACTTTTTTAGAAACCCGGTTCGGCCCCTGGGCGCGCATCTATGTTTCATCCTGCTATCTGCTAACCCAGATAATGAGAGTAGGCACTATTCTATACCTATTGGCTCTTACGCTAAATGCTGTAGTCGGCTGGGATATTGTAACTATCATTGTGGTTACCGGACTCACTGTAACCCTCTATTCTTTGTTGGGTGGTTTTGAAGCTGTAGTTTGGACAGATGCTATCCAGGGAATTATTCTGATTGGCGGTGCGCTGGCCACCCTCGTTTATATCTTTTTTGCGATGCCTGAAGGCCCTGGCCAGGTGTTTTCAATTGCGGCAAAAAATAATAAGTTTGATCTCGGTAGTTTTGGGGTAAGCCTTTCGGAGCCTACTTTTTGGGTGGTGCTGGTTTATGGCATCTTCATCAATCTTCAAAACTATGGAATCGACCAAAACTACGTACAACGATACATGGCTTCCAAAACGGAGAAGGAAGCCAAAAAATCGGCATTCTGGGGCGGCATGATATATGTTCCGGTATCTTTAGTCTTCATTTTTATCGGCACGGCATTGTATTCATTTTATCATTCCGGGGCAGCAACTTTACCGGAAGATTTGTTAGGAAAATCTGATAGAATTTTCCCTTATTTTATTGTAAATCAATTGCCGGCGGGATTAACCGGATTATTGATTGCTTCCGTATTTGCGGCCGGTATGAGCACCATATCAACGGGATTTAACAGTTCGGCCACTGTTTTTCTTACGGATTATTATAGGCGGTTTAGCACGAAGCCGGTTTCTGAGAAGAAGGCATTGCGTATTTTATATCTTTCTTCACTCATTATAAGCATCCTCGGGATGGGCGTAGCAGTGGCGATGATTAATGTTAAAAGTGCCCTCGATGCCTGGTGGCAATTAGCTTCAATTTTTAGTGGCGGAATGTTAGGCATTTTTCTCCTTGCAGCTTTTTCCAGGGTTACTAAATCAGCTCATGCACTGGCAGGAACCATAGCAGGCATACTCGTCATCCTTTGGATGAGCCTTTCGCCGCTGATATGGGGCGACGACACGCTGGCTACCCGTTTCCACAGTTTTTTAACGATCGTATTTGCCACAGCCACTATATTCTTTATAGGATTTTTCAGCGCTGTTCTTTTTCAAAAAAATAAGAGCAAAATAAGATTAACGAAAGTCTGAAACTATTAACTCTGAACTCGCTGTCTCTAAATTTCTGTTTTAAAAATGCAGTAAAGCAATAAATATTGCCATTTTATATTTTGGAATTTTGTTTTGGACTAGCAACGCAAAATACCATCAAATAAGGATTCAAAAAAGTGGGATTATTTATCGGACTTGACAGTAAACCAATAGATAATCCCACTTTTTTTCCGATAAAGAATACAGAAGTCCTGTAGGAAATTATTATAAAATTTTGCTTTTATCCACCATAAATGCCCTCGTGCTGATGGTATAGGTTCCGCCATTGGCATCTTTGTAGGTAAGATCTACATAAAAAGCACGAAAACCTTTCGCCGGAAACTTCTCGGTTACCTGTATTTTGGGCTGATGGCTGATATGAAGATCTTTACTCAGCCATATTTCGTTGCGGAAATCCTTATCATCAGAATCAGCGTACCAAATCTTAACATCTGATAAAATATTTTTTGAAGCCTCTACTGTAATTTGTACCCCGTTTTTACTTTGGGAAGTTTGCCATTTGCAAAGTGGGTATTCAGCCTTTCGCATCGTAATGCCAAAAAATGCGCTCAGTGCTTCAAAGGCGGATTCGCCATCCCCCAAATCATGGCCTGCATTGGGCACATAATGTATCATGTTGTAACCGGGGATGTTTTTTAAATAATTTTTTACATTGTCTATCACCCAATACGGGTCGTTTGTTCCCATAAATAACATTTTCGGCATGCTAAGTTTTTGCCTATAGGAATAGGGGTCTATCATTGCTATCAAATCCTGTCCATCTTCGGTACCCATGCCTTGCACTATACCGAGCTTTACATAATCTTCAATCTCAATACTGTATTCTCCATAGGCATCTAACTGGTGCTTCAGGTTTACAGGCATATTTAAAATATCAATAACCATAGGCCCGATAGCCTGTACCCGTGGATCGCTGGCGCCCGTAAGCCAGGTAGTCCATCCCCGCTTGGAAGCGCCGGAGATGACAAATCTTTTCAAGGGATGATTCAGATTTGTTTTTGAAAATTCCTGCACCGCATCCATTGCTTTTACCGCACTTTTTACCATCGGAAAAAGCAGTGGCCATGTATAATCATGATCTTCTTTAAACTGGTGAAGCGTATATGAGATAAGTGCATCTTCCGTTAAATCGCCATACAACGGCTGGTTAGGTACCTGTCGGATGATGGCCACGATTGCTTTATTTTTTGCAGATACCGAGGCAAACATCTGCGCTAGTTTATCATCACTTTTTTTCCAGTTGGGTTGCTCATCTTTATTTGAACCACCGGTGATAAACAATAAGGCCCCATCGTATTTATTTTCTTTTGGGGAAAGAATGGTTAGCTGGTGACGCCAGGTATATTTTCTCCATTTTTGGGAAGTTAAAAGCAGGTCGTACCCTTTTACTCCATTGAATTCAAATGAATCTTTTACTTCCCAATGATACATGGGTTCGGGTCTTTGCAGGTAATGCTGCAGGGCTGTAGCTGGCGTGATTGAATCCTGCGCAACCGCCGTATAAACGAAAAAAACAGGAAAACATAAAACGAGTGCGAATGACGTAAATAATTTTTTCATTTGAATTTGATTTTAGTATTAAATGTATTCTTTTATCATGTCCAATTTGTGAAGGAAAAATGGTTTTATAATTCCGATGGTGGTGCACTCTATTATGCTGATAGTACGTTCATTCTTTTTGGGGTGAAGGGGAAGTTTGTAACCAATGTAAAACTTCGTTGAGGTAGATATCGCCTGTGAGCGGGCCTAAGCTGGTCCGGCAAATGTAATCGTATCTTTTAAAGCTGTTAAAATCTACCTTGTCAAGAATGTAGCCAAAAGCATCATTTGTAAGCCCGAACAGGAATGGCTGCTTGGTGTGCATGTGGCGTTTTACGTAATATCCGATATTCGGTAAAGCCTCTCCGGGAACAGTAAGAACCTGCGCTGTCCCTATATTTAAAAGATTGAGCCTCGTAACTACAGAATCTGACCCCACCGATTTATAGGCAAGAGGAGAATGTTCTAAAATAAATTTCATTTCTTCATTTTCTACAGGAAATGTAATTGTCCGGCTTGCGCAATAAAGGTCGGGGTCGTTTTGTACAGGAGCATCGGAAATAATCCTTAAAGCTTCATCTGCTAACAAATACCCAATACGGACACATTCATTCCAGTCATTGGCTTCCTTTCCGCCAGGCAATCGATTGTCTGCTGTAACCATTCCTCCCTGAGCGCTGTTCATAAAAATAGCCACTCCGCCACCTTTTTCTGCAATTCTATCGTATAACGGCCCACATAGATCAGGGCTCAAAATATCGCGCGATGAGCCTATGATTTCAGGATGGATTGCATAATTAATCAAAGTGGAGATGGGTTTACCCTTATTACTACCTGAACTTGAGATTACCTGCAACACACTGCAGCGTGGATCATAAAGTTCGGGAGCATAATAATTATAAGCAATTTTTCCTTTGGCTTCTCCTATCGCGGTTTTCAAATAGGCAGCCTGCAGATTGGTAGCAGCTTCATTGACCGCATCGGCTATTTGATGTACACACCAGTCGAGGTATTTTAAATCTACAGAAGATTTACCGTTTCTGTCAGGAAATCCATAAGCATCCGGAGCGCTGTGCGTGTGGGTTGCGCCAATAAGAATATTCTCCGGCGGTATCCCTTTTATTAATTTCCTCGATTTATCTCCCAAAGCGGAAGGCCAACCTAAATTATCTACGCTTACAATTGCAATTGCAGTTGTGCCTTTTTGCAAAACAAGCGCCCGTACATACAGATTTCCTTTTTGAATATGCGCCGGATTGGGCGTGCCAACTCCTCCCGATACGGGCAATAAAGGATGGGGTGTTATAACGCGGACAGCCACCCCAGCCTTAAAAACCTGGGCCGGGGATGTGTCAGGCAGCAACAAAAAAAACAACACAAAACAAATGCAAACTCTTTGTAGGTTCACTGTCAAACCAGTTGGGAATAACGACGTTTTAAAATAAGATGTTTTACGATTACTTTTTGTTTTATGGCCCACGATTTTCAGTTTGTGATTGTTGGTTTATAAATTCAGCCAGGAATTACCATGGTTTCCCTGTGCCCTGCAAAACCCACATCTTTGTCCAGGGGCTGTTTTTATTTCCATCGGCTCCAAATCCTGAGTAATTGGTTACCTCCAGCTTATCAGCTGCGGCCTGTTCGTTTGCACTATTGAGATTTTGCTCAGATTTGGGATAATAGAACCTTAGCGGCAATTCGGGTGCAATCGTACGACCTTGAACACCATGCAAGGCAGGATAACCGGTTCTTCTGAAATCAAACCATGATTCCGTTGCGCTGGTCCAGTTTGCGATCCATTTTTGCTCTATAATTTGTTGTTGGGTATTATTAAAAACTACGCCCGGCTGCTGTATATAATCAGAATATGCGCTGCTTAATCCCCAGTTTTCCAAAGAGGACCTGATACCTGCATAATATTCATTTTCTGCGTCCGCTGAGGTCCATCCTTTAACGGCCCTGGCTTCTGCAATAATAAAATGCACTTCAGCAGCAGACATAAGGCGGGCTTTCAACAGTGGCCCTTTGGAATTGGAATATATGCTATTAACCCACGAAACGTGTGGATTGTGCGAGGCCTGGTTGAGGTCGGGACTTAGGTTATAAGCCTGCGGACCGGTAAGGGCTATGGGAAGCCCCACATATTCAGGATCCTGGTTAATGTCATTTACTGTAAGGTTACGACTGGAAAGTATATCAGGAGAAATGTACCGGACTTTCCTGCTTTCTCCGTTTACTACGGTATCGGTGGTATAATCAGAGCCGGGAGGAAGATCGTCAATAACCTTTAAAAATACCTGGACTTTATTGGCAAAAATTCCGATACGCGGGTCATTCAGACTCTCAAGAGCCGTCACAAAAGTGTTACACATTTTGATTCTTCGATACTCACTGCTGTCGCCGTTGAAAGTGGTATTATTTGGCCAGGAATCATCATTGCTGTCTCCTGCAAAAGACATTGCAGCATCATCAGCGGCAGAGGTAATGATCGGATAGTCCGTTGGATTATTTACAATCATTTCAATACCTGCTTTGGCCTCATCAGGTAATTTTCCGGAAATTCTCATGTAATATCGCAATGCAAGAGAATTAGCCAATTTGCGCCATTTAGCCGCGTTGCCATTGTAATACAAATCTGCACCTCCCGGATTGACTGAATATTCATTCGCAGGTTTTGAAAGCAGTTGGTTTGCGGTCTTCAAATCATTCAAAATACCTTCATAAATTGATTTTTGATCATCGTATTTCGGAAAAGTTTTGTCCTGGCCACCTTCATCCCCCTGTAAGGCAGCACTGTAGGGCACATCCCCATACAAATCTGTGAGAAGGCCAAACATCATTGATTTCATAACAAGCGTAATGCCCTGCAACAAGTCATCTTTTGATTCCACCGCTTTATCATATACAAATTGATTATTCCGTAAAATACTGTAATACTGATCCCATGGATTGTCTCCTCCCCAATCGTAATTATTATGCGCTGAGCCCCAGCCATCTTTTTGGGTATATTGCATCACGCCCGCAATATCTCCATAGCCAAGGCCCACAAAAGTTTTCCCCGCTTCCGACAGTACAGTAGATAGTACAAGATTCGGATTGGTTGTTTTCGGATCAGCGCCATTTGGGTTTTCATTTAATGTCTCCAAATGCTTGACGCAGGAAAAAGCGAAGGCGCAAAGAAAAATATATAATACGATATGAAACTTATTAATTGACTTCATAACCATTGATTTTAATTTTTTAAAAAGTGACATTTAACCTGACACCGATGGGAATTACCCAGGGCATTACATTGTATCTTTCTATTCCCTGTTTAAACTGGATTCCGCCTCCCTGAAAATCGGCACTGGGCTGGTAGGCGTTTTCAGGATCCACGCCTATGCCAGCCGCCGTCCATAAAATAATATTGCGACTATACACAGAAAGCGTAGCATTTTGAATTCTCAATGAATTGGCTAACCCGGCAGGAATGCCATAAGAAAACGAGATTTCACGAAGCTTCAGATAAGATGCAGAAAATAATTCCGGCTCGGTAAAGTCCCATGGATTGGAAGCCGCGTAAGGCACCGGCAAAGTCACATTAGGATTGGAAGGATCAACACCCAGAACATTTTCTCCCAGGTTTTCAATATACCCGGTGGGATTTCCATTCGCATCAAACCCTGAGGCGTATACGCCCGGAATAATTAATCCGCCATAAGGCAATTTAATACCGCTAAATTCAAATGGGAAACTTCTGTGTTCAGGCGTGGGCCATCCCACCCTCGGAAAATGATTACCATTTACAATAATCAGATCTTTAGCATGGGCCACCAAATAATCACGCAGCTCTTTGCCGGTCATACTTCCGGCATCAAAAAATTGTTTTAGCTGAAGAGAAGCCCTGCCATCTTCCATTCCATACCTGTAGGTTTGCGATACAAACTGCCCACCATTTCTCCAGTCGAATGACATGTTAAGGCTCCAGTTTTTCCAACTGATAGAGGTTTGCAGGCCCATAATAAATTTCGGATTGAAATTGCCAATCTTATTTTTGGTATTATGAGCGTCTATAGCTGACCATTTTGCACCTCCATCAGCAAATTCCAATAACGGATAACCATAGTAAGGAGAAGACTTATCCGTTACCGTTCTCAACTTCGGTCCGTAAATATCTCCTACGTCCTCACCTACGTAAGTCCAGGCGCCACCTTTTGCATCTTCCCAAAAAGTGAAATAAGGCATTTCATTCGCAAGCTTTATGATGCGCGTACGGTTCCTGGTGAGGTTTGCGTTGATATCCCACCTGAAGTTGCTGGTTTGTACGGGCGTTCCTCCCACTGTGAATTCAAAACCGCGGCTTCTTACCAGGCCCGCATTGATATTTTTTGAAGTATAGCCGGATGAAGGAGGAAGCTGGGTAGTGAAGATTTGGTTTTTATTTTCAAGAATGTAATAAGTAGCGGATAAATTAAACCTGTTTTTAAATAACGTGATGTCCAAGCCGCCTTCATAAGAAGTGGCAATTTCAGGCTTCAGATCCGGGTTGAGTAAAGTACCTGAAGTGGATAGCCTTGGGATATTTCCCCAGGTGCCCGCATTAGATAATACACTTAACAACTGGTACGGCGACGCATCATTACCCACCTGCGCTATGCCGCCGCGCAACTTGATAAGATTAATATTTGGTGAGGTGAGGCCTGCTATTTTATTCATCAATAAGCTTAAAGATGCGGATGGGTAAAAATATGGCTCAACATTAGGCAAAGTGCTGGACCAGTCATTGCGGCCTGTAACATCTAAATAAATTTCGTCCAGAAAGCCCAGCGAGGCTGTTCCGTAAACACTATTTGTTCCTTTCTGAAAAGAAAAATTACTAAAATCAAGCGACGCCGGTAAGATATTCTGAATGGTATACACATTAGGAACAATAAGGCCAGTGCCGGATTTGGTAGCATTCCTGATCGAACTGTTTTTCTGATACCTGATATTTCCTCCTGCAGAAACAGACAAATTAAATTTGTTGAGATCCTTCTTATACGTGGCCAGAAAATCTGCGTTGCTTTCAAAAGATTTGAGGTTAATTAAACCATAAGCGCCGCGGGGATCTTCCGTATAGCTGGTAGGTATTTTAAATTCCCTTTGTTCTGTATAGGTATCTAAACCATAGCGGAACATCATGCTGAATTGCGGAGTAATTTGCCAATCAGCTTTTACATTGCCATATAGCCTGTCCCTGACAAAGCTGTTCTTAACTTCATGAGCCAGGAAATAAGGGTTGTTGTATTCACCATTATATTGGGTTCGTTGCTGAAGGCCCACCTGGCCCGGCATCCAATAATCTTTCAGGTCATTTATGTCAATGTGAGGGGATACTGAATACGCCCATTGGAGTGGGTTTGTTCCCCTTTCACCCGCAGGGCGGCTATTTGAATTATTGCGGCTTAAATTGATATTAGTGCTGATTCGTAGTTTTTGATACACCTTTACAGAAGTGCTGAGATCAAGTGAATTTCTGAACAAATCTGAATTTGGGATTACACCTTTATTCGTCATGTTTGAATAGGAAATCCGATAATTAACTGCATCCGAACTATTGGCAACTGAAACGCTGTTGTTGGTAGTAATTCCTGTTTGCACGAAATCTTTTACATTATCAGGGTGTGACACCAAAGGCAACGGAACACGTTTACCATTTTCATCGAGCGGGCTGTTCCATTGCACCGCCATGTATCCCTTGTCTAATTCACCGCCGTAAGTTCCGCCCACATCTTCCTGGATAAGTCCTCCAAACGGATCAGTTAATATATTGCCCGTCAAATCTGAAGGAATGGCAGAAAATTGTCCTGATCCATATTTGGTTTGCCATTCTAAAAATTTATAGGGCTTATCGAAAACGGTGCTGGAAGTAACAGAAACTGTAAGCTTATTGACGCCTCTTCCGTTTTTTGTAGTAATCAAAACCACACCATTTCCCGCACGCGATCCGTATAAAGCCGCAGCGCTTGGGCCTTTCAAAACAGTTACACTCGCCACATCGTCAGGGTTGATGCTGGAGATGGCATTACCAAAATCCACCCGGTTATCGCTTCCAACTGCAGATACATTATTAAGTGTATTTGCAATGGGTACGCCATCCACCACAAATAGTGGCTGATTATCACTGCTCAACGAATTCGCACCACGAATAATCATGCTTACAGATGACCCGGGGCCGCCAGTCTGGTTGATCGTAACGCCGGAAACTTTCCCTGCCAGCGAATTCAAAACATTTTCCTGCGCCACGCGGTTAATGTCCTTTCCATCTACTTCTCCAATTGAATATCCGAGTGATTTCTTCTCTCTTGAGATACCCAGCGCAGTGACCACTACATTAGAAAGCTCCTGGCTGGAAGTTTTCAAAATGACATTTACCGCGGTTCTCCCCTCCAGGGCGACTTCGGTAGCTTCGTAGCCAATATAACTCACCGTTAGAATTGCGTTCGGCTTTGAAACCCTGATCGAAAAACTTCCATCCTCTTTAGAGGTAGTGGCATTATTGGTTCCTTTTTCCCTGATGGTGGCGCCACTCAATGGCCCGTTTTCATCAGATACCATTCCATTAATGATAACATCCGCAGGCTGATTTCCCGGTTTGATATCGCTGTCGTTGAAAACAGGCGCGGCGTTTTTGTGCGATCCACTTGTATTTTTCCCGCCGACGGCAACTGAAAACACGAGGCAGAAAACGGCCAGCGGAAGTAGTTTTGCAATTTTATAATTAGATTTCATAAACTTCATTTTGAAGGGGTAATAAAAAATTATCACGGTTGTTTTTCTAAAATAAGTCCCAGCGGCGCTGCTCCGAGGCCGGGAAATTCGACGGTGAGCGAAAGATTTAACTCATTGCTTGAAATACTGTTGATCCAGTGAGGGTCTTTGTCACCACTGGCCGAAATCAGCTCCACGACAGCATCATAAATAGTAAGATCCCAGGTGCCACTATTGCCTGCAACCGGTAAAATCAGATCCGTGCAACCGGTAATTTTATAAGTGCCATCAGCATTAAAAGAATAAATATTATCCGCGGTGCAGGTGATGGCTGCAGCAATTTCAGGGCTTCCGAGTGCCTGCCCGATGAGCGGCGCAAGCGCTATCATACTTGTGCCGGCTTTAATTTTCTGGCCTGCAATTTTTACATCCACTGCAATAACCAGGTCTTTTTGTTTCCAATTGCCGGTAACCCATTCACGGTTCTTATTTTTAAATTTTGCATTTTCGTCGCCCGTTGTATCCTTCTTACAGGATGCAAAAAGAAATATAGACAGCATCAGCAACGCAAACTTTGGCACGAGGCGCTTTTTTTCCATGATTGTTAATTTAAGAGTTTATGATAACAGCATTAGCACTGAGATTGTCCGTTAAAAACATACATTTGTCAGTAAAGCAATTTTTACTATGATTTTTTATTTTGGCTTTTATAATCATCTTAATTTTTTAGTGTTTAAATATTTGATTAGTTGCTCAGGATGATCAGTCTGCAATCCATCTACTCCCAAACTGAGCGCATGATCCCATTTGGCAGGATTTTCATCCCTGCTTTGAACATCCAGCCATAACTGAATTTTATGATCATGAAGAATATGAATGAGAGCAGTATCGTGTGCATTGTCTACCACGTCAACCGGCGTTTTCCTGAGGAAATCCTGTATGTCAGAAGCGGTGCCATTTTCGGGAAGGCTCGTCATCAGTGGCATCGTGGGGGCAACTTTCTTCCATTGGCCATATTGCTCTTTTTTGTTTAAATAAACCACTACATTGTGCTGCATCCCGGCCTGCCTGATTAAATCATAGGTTTTAGCCGCATCCGCGTCTTTGAAATCAAGATATATGTTGATTTTGCCTTTACATACAGCCAGTACACTTTCAAAGGTTGGAATAAAATAGGTTTTGGTGTCTGCCGGCATCACGGGCGCTATTTTCAAATTTTGTACCTCATCAAAATTTAAATTTCGAATGAGCGCATCTGTCCCAGTCATCTTTTTAACTGATTCATCATGAAGAACCACCAATTTACCGTCCCTGGTAGTTCTCAGATCTACTTCTACATAATCAGCACCTTCTGCAATAGCATTTTCATAAGCAGCCAGGGTATTTTCAGGCACCTGTAAATGGCTGCCGCGGTGCGCTATAATTTTTATTTTATGTTGCGTTTTTGGTAATCTGTCACAAGGGCTGAAGCTATTTTGTAGCAAATAAAAATCAATAGTATCTGCGTACGAAACCCGTCCACCAGAGAGGCAAAGAAAGGCTAATATGGTAATTGTAAATTTTTTCATAAGCAACGGGAATTTCATAATGAATATTCCGGGACTGGCCGTTAAAAACCAGCAAGCTAATACGTTGTTTTAATTTATTTAAGTCAGTAAGGATATTGGTAAATAAAAGAAAAAAATTACCCTGAATTCCTCTTCAAGGCACATTTAATTACTTCTTCTAACGAATTTAAACAAATTTTATTTAGTAGCTATGGCAGATATTATCATTAGAATGTAGCATATTATCAAAAGAAAAGAACGTGCAACTTTTACCTTGTCGTTTTCAGGGACATCGTTTAGCTATTGCGAGAGAGATTGGCTCCGCCCAGGATGGTTTAATTTCCCTGCTTTATAAAGGCTATTAAATCAGCCATTTGTTGCTTATTTATTCTTTTTTCAAAATCGCCTGGCATAGGTGAAATGTCCAAAGTTTTTAATGACCGGATGTCTTTTCTTGCAATCGTTGATTTGACGCCTCCCTGCCGATTCAGCACGATAGCATTAGAGGTTTCTGACACAATAATTCCCTGGAACATAGAGCCATCATTGAGCACTACGTTCCATAAATCGTAGCCGTGTGAAATTGACTGGTTCGGATCCAGGATATTAATCATAATGCTCTCCGGCAGCCAGCCTTGTACCGTTCCGAGATCCGGCCCAAACTCAACGCCCGTTTTGCCCCGCACTTTATGGCAAACAAGACAGTTTGCCACATACACCGTACGGCCTTTAGCGGCATCGCCTTTCAATTTTAGAGCTGCCTCATATTTCTTTATCACCGGGCTGCGGTCTTCTTTCTTTTGGGTTAAGAGCGACCGCGCAATCTCTTTCAACGAATCAGGAATATCTCTCATTAGAATTACAGTGACCGGCCACCCTAACTCTGACTTTGTAATATTTCCTTT
Source organism: Hanamia caeni (assembly GCF_003721595.1). Taxonomy (GTDB): domain Bacteria; phylum Bacteroidota; class Bacteroidia; order Chitinophagales; family Chitinophagaceae; genus Ginsengibacter; species Ginsengibacter caeni. Next base: position 111,139 of record NZ_RJJR01000004.1, on the reverse strand, counting down.
CGAAATATTTTCTAATAACAGAGAAAGACGGGCAACAGAAAAAGGCTCGGCGATGAAGGTATTAAGCGCAGCTTCTCTCGTACGCGGAGACAAGCCGGGCCATTTTTGCAACAGGAATTCTGACACCATCGTTCCGGGAATCTTGTTTAAGGCTCGAACAGCAGCTAACTGAATATCTATCGGGATATCCGGAACAATCAAACTTTTTAAAAAATCTGCGTGGGCTTCCGGATTTTGAATAGCCATTAAATTTATCGCTTCAGTTCTTTTTTCCACGGAATTATTGTGGTTTCCAGCTATTTTTTGAGCTTCATTTATAACAGTTGCTTGTATCGGATTGCCAGCGTTTACGATCTGTTCAAGCAGTTGCCGGGCACTTTTTCGGATGCTTACATCGGGATGCGTGAGGCAAACATTGATTAATAATTTCTTTTCATTGGTGAAGCCTTCGGGAAGCGTTTTCCTGCTTTTAACCCCATCTGCCAGCCCTTCCAGCAAAGGGGCTTTCCAGCTCTTTGCAATTCCCGGTGAAGGCTCAATGGCTCTGACTAAAAATGAGTGGATCGCCTTTTCGTCTTTTCCGGCGCCTATTATAGTTCCAAGCCGTGTTACAAGCGATGCATACGCCGGATTTGCCGGTTCATATTTTTTTAATAGCGTTTCAAGCAGTGTGGCGCTTTGCGAGGAGGCGCTCAGGGCGGCAATTTGCACCCATTTATCATTCATGTCCTTAAATAAAATTTCCCGGGACGCCCTTCCTGCTTCGGGTGTGTTCAGTGAGCCGAGCGTGCAAATTAATTGATACCTCACCTTCGCATTTTCATCATTCTTCAGCGCAATTAATTTCGGAATAAGGGAGGGCCACTCTTCCAGGTGAAGTTCTGCAAGTTTTATAGCATTTTCCCGGATACCGGGTTGCGCATCACTCAAAGCCTGCGAAACCAATTCTTCTGATAATTGATTCATGCCTTGCAAAGTCCACAAAGCGTGCAAACGTCCTAAGGCTGAAAATTTATTTTGAGCCATCTGAACCAGCGCGGGAATGGTTTGGCTGTCGTTTCTGTCAAGAAGCAACCGCTGCGCATTGCTCCGCCACCAAATATTAGGATTGGAAAGCATTTGCACCAACTGTAGACTACCCGAATCTTCTAAATTAATTTTAAAAGGATGATTAGCAGCAGATACATTAGTGGCGCTGATCCGGTAGATCCGGCCCTTATCTCTTCCGTTGTATAACTTTCCGGATTCAATCGCTTCCTTCGACATCCATTCTGGATGCTCAATAATCTCGCGATAATAATCTACTACATACAAAGCGCCATCAGGCCCTATATACATATTTACCGGACGAAACCACCCATCTGTTGAAGCCAAAAATTCCTGGTGTTCCAAAACGCGGCTCGCCGTGAAAGTTGCCCCTTGATCGCTTAGGCGGTCAGCATGAATAATATTACTCACAGGTTCACAAACAAACGAAATATTGTTATTGAATTTTGCAGGAAATGCGCCACCCTGATAATAAGTAATTCCGCAGGCGGAAGTAATCACGCCTACATCCGTGAGTAACTGATGCTCCGGATTTTTTGTAATCGGGTACACATCGCATGCATCTCCGTGGTCGGAAACGGATTGCATCGCATCGCCAACTACCTGGTCGGGATTGCGCTTCAGGTATTGATTGGCGATTACTTCCTGGTAAATATGATTGGAATTATTTACCAAAAAATGATGGCCCCATTCATCAAAAGTTTGCCCGAACTGTGTAGAACCTGATGTCTCTTCCAAGGCGTAACTACCGGGACGGAAGCGAACAATGTGACCCTGCGCATTTACGGGCAACCGCGCTCCATCTGGATTATCGGGGTAGTAAATATCCCGGCCCGGATCACCAAACACGTTTTGATAGGTCTCAGATTCTTCAACGCCTTCATGGGCAAGATATATCCAATTGTCAAGGCCAAATACGGGCCGGTTTACGAGATATTGAGGATTGGTGAGTGCAAACCCCGTGAGCATTACTTTTTTTATATCCGCCTTCCCGTCTCCGTTGCTATCTTCAAAATAGTACACATTTGGCGGATCGGTCACAAGGATTCCTTTTTCCCAGCGCATTACGCCGGTTGGCAGCACAAGGCTATCCGCAAAAACAGTACGCGAATCCATCTTCCCATCTCCATCTGTATCTTTCAGTAAGATTACCTTTCCTGAATTACTCAGATCGAGAGGGTAGCCATGCATTTCCACCACATATATCTGGCCTTTTTCATCAATCGTCATATCCACCGGATCTGAAATAAGCGGCTCAGAAGCGATTAATTCTATTTTAAACCCGGGAGGTAATTGAAAAGAAGAAAGTGCTTTTTCTGCAACAACGCTTCCTGATGAGGATCGGGAGTTGCAGCCCACAACATACACAGTAAAAGCACAAATAAGCAAATAAAAAAATCCGGATAAATTTTTCATTTTAAAATAATTGTCAATACAATTTGGGTATTGCCGGGCCATCGTAGGGAGCGGCTCCATCGTTTTTCTTTTGCAAATTTATATTCCCGGGCAGTTTCAATGGCTTTTCCTCTTCAGTAATAAACCCATGGTATCTTGCCATCCAATAGTTCATGATAAACTGTGATGGATTGCGGTTCACATTTCCACCGGAACCTCCATCCAGTTTTGTAGTTCGCTCTCCGAAAGAAATCTCGCGTGGTGATACAGCCCTTATTGCACCTGCATAAGAGGTATATCCGGGTTCAGCATATAGATCATTCCTGGATGAATTATTGAAATCATAATCTGTACAATCAAGCACTTCTTCACGCATCGACTTTATTGCCTGGGGTAATTCACAGTCATTGCCTGTAAGTGCGCCATAGGTAAAATTAAACCATGGATCATGTTCCATTCGCAATACTTCCCACGAACGCGCCAGGCTGCGCAGGTAAAAAGTTCTTAAGAGGGGATCAGTATCATAACGCAACAGTGTAAAATAACTTTGGAACGCAAGGTCGTCGTCCCACGGAGCAATGACAGAAGGAGGAAATGTATTTTTCTGACGAAGAGTATTTTCCGGATAGCGCCATTGAATTAATTGCCGGTAGGCAGCTTTATATTTTTCCTTCCCTGTGATGGCAAATGCTGACCGCGCATAGGAAAGCGCTTCCAAACCATTTAGGCCCCTGTCATTATATCCATAAGCTCTCAAAAGATATTCAGGATTCCACCTTCCCCAGCGCGTAGGTTTGCCGTCCATATCCTTTAGCATCCAGCCATTTTGAATGACGTAGGAAGCTATCCTGTCGATATGCTCTTTTGCCATTTCCTTTTCCTTGCCTTCGGCTACGAGGTCATAAAATATTGAGACCGCGAAAAAATGAGCTGTTACTTCATCGCTTGATGCATCACTTTTCCAAAACCATTTTCCATCTTTGGAAGGATACCATTTTGCCGGTAAGCCGCCAGAACCCTGGGCGCTCTTTTCATCCTTATCCGCTGTTGTCCATACAGCGCGGGCAAATAAACCATCAATTGGTGCAATTCGTTCAAGCCATAAAAGCGCTTTGAAAGATTCGACAGCTTTCTTTTTTGCCTCCGGGTCATGGGTCACTGCATATTTGAAACACATGGCGGCCAGGTAAGGAGCAGTATTGCCTCCGTCATTATCGCTGATCTCACGAATCCATTCCCCGTTCTTTTTATACAATGTATGGATAAAACCAATCCGTTTTTGCCCCCAATCAGCAATGTGTTTTTCGTAATAATCAGATTTTTCTTTTAAGGTAAATGGTATGTACCTTATAACTCCTATGCCTTTATCCGTAGCAATATAAACCGTACTATCGCCTGTGGCAATGCCATTCACCTTATTATCCGGCAGCCACATTTTTCCGGCAAAATAATGCCAGTCGCGGGGAAGCATTCTTACTGCTCCGTTGGAAGTGCCAATCCATACATCATCCGCAAATCCTTTGGTGATGCAGCTTGTATTTTCAACAGGCAACCCTTTTTGTCCATTGATGGAGGTGAGCGCAGCCCCTCTCAATTCACCAATTCCCCGGTCAGTAGTGATATATACACGATTGCCCATGCAAAGCATGTCCCGGGTATTTTTTGAGGGCAGCGAACCCCAATCCACCGGCTCCTGGTTTACCTGTACCCCATCAAACGAAACCAATTGGCCGGGGCGAAGCGCATATATTGTTCCACTGTAGGAGACAATTCTATCAATCGGCCCGAGACGCACAGGCTCTGCATGCACCTGGCTTCCATCTTCCATCATTACCGTAATGTCGCTGGAATTATAGCCTGTGGCAGGTTTGGTGCTTATCAATTGGCCATTAATAATTTTAAAAATTTCTTCCCTTGTAGCAGCATACATCTCCCCGTTGTGAACACATACATCTTCAAACTCACTGTCATCCACTTTTTTCCAATCCTCATTTTCCAGTTTAAAAAGACCGGCAGAGCCCAGTGCCCACAGGCCTTTCGCTACTTTGATTCTTTTAATGTTTTTGGGTGAATTATTCACTGGAATCAATTTTCCCTCGTCAACCAAAAATATTTTCCCTTCCATTACCGCATAGCAATGAACTTCGTAGAAGGCTATTGCCGTAACCGGCTTTTCTGTAATAATTTTTGCCGGTACTTCCTGCAGGTATACTTCATCTTTTTGTGGAGTCAGATGTTGGTTAATTGTGGTAAAATTCTGAGCTGCAGAAGGTGTACTCCATACAAGAAGCAGGAAGGCAGATACCAGCCCTTGAAACCAATTGTTATGAACGCAATTTTTAGCCATGGTTTATTTTTGGATGGCAAATGAATCAATCACTTTATTATCAGAATTTATTGCGCTAAAACTCAATTTATTTCCTTCAATCTTTACATACTGGTAAAGATCTCCATTAAAATTACGCACTACAGTGTAAGGCTCTTCCCGGCGCTTTTCAGGCTTTGTTGGTATACCGACCGACTCCACGTAGACGGTACCTTGCCGGTACGACGAAACTACTTTTCCAGCTTTCATAGGCTTGGTACGCATATAATAATGGATATGCCCGTTCATTACCATATCCACGTGATATTTGTCAAACAGCGGAATCCAGGCCGCCTGTATATCGGGATAAGACTCCTCCCAGTTGTACGGCGCAAAATGAAACATGGCAAATTTCCAGGTGGCATCGGTAGTTTTAAGCTGCTCTTCAATCCAGGTTTTTTGTGTATCAATGGGAGCCGTGGATTCAATCATCAGGAAAAGTGCATTCTTATACCGGAATGAATACGTATGCTCCGGATGAACGCCGGCAGGTGCATTTTTGGGATAACTGAACAAATCCCTGTACATCTTTGCGCCTAAGCCCTGGCGGGTGTCGTGATTTCCTAACACAGTCATCAAAGGCTTTCGCGAAATTATTTTCCTGGTAAAATGAAAAAGATCATCCCAATGATCGCGGTGCAAACCTTCACTCACCATATCACCCGCTATGGAATAAAATGCCGCTTCCGGATGAGATTTGTTGGCCTGGTTAAATAATTTTTCGATAGATGGGGAATGATGCGTATCGCCGGTCCAGATAAAAGAAAATGAATCGTCATTGGCCGGAGTGGAAAATGAATATTCTTCCGACCAGGTTGTTGCCGGAACAATTTGATATTCATAAGTAGTTCCAGGCTTCAAATTCGCCAGGTGAGCAGTAAACCGGTAGATGTATCTATCGTTCATCAGGTTGCGGTCTTCCATCCGGTATTTTTCTGCAGCAACTGTTTGAATCGTTTCGGTGCCTTTTTCCCTGAAATTAATTTTCCCCGACTGAACTGTAGTGTCCGTGCGCCATTGTATATCTATGGTGGTGGCAGGATCCGCGCTCCAGGTCAGCATTACCTGGTCCGGATTAGGCGAGGATGGAAAGCTTGTTTTTCTAAAAGCGCCCACAAGATGTGATTCTGTTCCGCGGCCCCTGATAGTAGTGAGTAATTTCTGGCCTTTCATATCTTCAGGAACATTTCTCAAAACCAATTCTGTCCAGTCGTGATAGGTAAAAGCACTGTCAGACAATGTGCCTACATACTGATTTTCGGGGAAAAAATTGGTTAATTGAAGGGGATCATTTTTATTAACAGGCGCTACCGAAACAAAATAATGCAGCATATAATCTTCAAAACCATTTATGCCTAAACCCACATGACCTGCTTCAAATTTTTTTTGCCAAACTTCATAAGTTATTTGTTCATTGCTCATTGTTTTATCTGTTTTGACAAACCCGGAAGGTATCAGCCAAAAAGGAATGATCTTCTGTTCTTCACTGCGCATAATAGAAACTATTACCGGCACATTTACATCAAACATCCAATACCTGGTAGCCAGTATTTCTTTGTCATTCTCATTGAACAAAGCCAAAGCCTGGTCATTGGTAAGTGAATCTAACTGCTGTTCGCTCATTGTTTGGTAAAGGTGCGTGACAGTACGATCCATTACATCTTTTACACTTTCACTCGCCGTAGTTTTAACTGTACACGAATTAATTCCCGTTATAACAAACAGGAAAATCATTGCAATGGAAGCCGGAATGTTTTTGATGTCCGTTTGTGATTTCATTTATCAATTGGCGTTTGTGGGCAAAATAGAAACCTTGCTTATTTGTTCTTTTACTGGTTTCAAAAAGGTAATTCATTTGATTGGCGCGCTAATCACTTTCAGATAGCGGCCCATCCAATATGGCAACAGCCATATATCGCCCGCACTGTATTCAGACCGGCCATCATTGCCGCCGTCAAGATCAAACCGGTTGGCATTATGGCGCGCAATGCGTAATTCATCCGGAGGCAGCACCTCTTTAATAGTTTGCCTTCTGAAATTTGGTTCGATAAATTCAATATCCTTTCTTTGGCTGTTTTTTTCAGTCCAGTTTATCAAATCGAGCGGATATTTTTGGAGATACCAGATAGCTTCGTTCAAATCAAAATTTTTGGTACCGGTCAGGGCCGTCATAATATTCCACAAGCCTTCTTTTTCGGGCCGCTCAATTTGCCAATGGTCAAGAATGGCTTTCTTGAAATCTGCTTTCAGCGTATCATTAAATGCATAGCGATATAAGCCCCAGTATCCGCAGAAATACATTTCATCATCCGAATGGTTCCAGCCCTCAGATAAATCTTTACTGAGTTCATCTGCGTCGGCGGGTGCATGACCTATATCTTTCATTGGCTGCATCAGATTTTTTAAATATCCATGTTCGTTCATTAAGTAAAAGGCGGCCTTTTTGTATTTTTCTTTTTTGGTAAAATGGTAAGCCGTCTGAAGCATCGCTATGATATTGCTTGAATTGATTTTACGGTCACCTACATTTTCCGGGCGGGCATTTACATACTCAGGGTTCCACCGGCCCCAGCGCGTTGGCTTGCCATCCCAGTCTATTAAGTAAAAATCATTTTTAACAATGGTTGACATCAGCGTGTCTATGAGCATCACCGCTTTTTGACGCAAGTCTTTATCATCCACCAATTCCGCAATCACACCAAAAGCAAAAATATGGCCGATGGCTTCATCGCTGCTCGTGGTCGATTTCCAGTCCCACTCAGGGTCTTCGGCCCTGCGCCACGCCTCATCATCAAATTTATATCCGCGCCTTTCAAAAGATCGCGATGGGAATCCGGGCACTGGGTTGATGGTATAAAGCCGCTCCATCGCCTCAAGCGATTCTTTTAAATTTTGCAATGCATAGGGTGATTTCGTAACTGCATAATTAAAAGCTTCTCCAGCCAGGTACATGGAGGTCCACAGGCCATCGTTATCCGAATCTTCCATGCTGCCTGTAGTTACGTCCCCATTTTTCATATTGACAACAGTAGCATTAAAGCCGAGACGGATATGCCTTTCGCGAACCTGCTTTTCAAAAAAAGCCGCCTTATCATGCAATGTCATTTCTTTGAAATAAATCTGTCCCAGGCCTTTTGTAGTAAGCACGAGCACCGAATTTTCAGGGCCTTTTGCAATGCTGATAACTGAGTCTGATGGAATCCATCTTTTGGAAGCATAATATTTGTATTTCCCATCTTTTCGAAGCTGCATGGCGCCCCACGTTGACCCAAACCAGAGCGTACTGTCGATGTAGGCAATAGCAGTTATTTCAGGCCATGGCATCTTCTTTAGAATATCTCCGGTTTGCTTTTTTGTTTTGCCATCAATTTTAAAATAGCCATCCGTAGTGCCCACGAACAGCATTCCGTTTGCCGGCTCAATACAGGTTAAATTATCGCCCTTATAAATTGAACGCAGTTGATTATTTGTTGGTGAAAAAAAGCTGACCGACTCATCGCTCAAAATCCAAAATACCTTGTTGGATTTGTCAAATTTGATATCCTTAATTTTTTCTCCAGAAAGACTGCCTTCCCATAATTGCCTGGAATCTTTCAAAAGGACGAGTTTGCTGCCATCAGAAATAAGAAAAGTAAAATTATCGCCGCCGGCAAAAATGTTAGCGCCGGGTAAGGAGTGCTTCGAAAATAATTTTCCGGCCCATGCATTGCTGAGAACAGCCTGGTTGTCGATATAAACAAGCTGGTCCTGATAGGTTGCGATTCCGGCAATTTTCTTATCCGAAGTTTGCTTATCCTGTTCGTCTTTAACAAGAGCGCCGGGAAAGAGAAACTGGCCGGCGCGCGGGCGCAATAATCCTTTTGAAGAAAGCAACTGGATGTAGCCGTTTCTGTCAGAAACCACTTTTAATAACTGGCCATCGCCGTCGTTGCTCAAATACTTAATGCTGTAATCCTGTATAAAAGGCTTGTCTTTATGTTGAGGAATTTGCGATTGCGAAATAACCGATAACGATGTGAAAATAACTAAGAGAAAAACCGATTTCCGTTTTTTGATAAGCATTGAAAAAGTTTAAGGCTATTAGTAATGTGTAATAATAATTATGCGGCATGCAAACAGGGATGGAATTGAATGAATATCAATTCCTTCCCCGTTGCAAGTATTTATAATACAGTAAACCTGCCTTTAAGCTGTTTTTTTATTTTGCAAAATGATGCCTTTTGAAACATTTTGCGCCAAACACTCCGGGAGTGAATAGCAACTCACCACCCCGAAAAGTATTTTTATTTATTGAAAACATCCTCATTCAATAAGGATGTTTCCAAATCTATTTCAACATTACCAGGGTTCACTCGTGCCCTGGATTACCCATGGTTTAGACCAGGCGCTGTTTGCACCCTGGGGATTTGAAAAATTAGTTACTTCAAGGTCTTTTAATGCTTTTTCCACGTTGGCTGCATTCAGATTCAGTTCCTCGCTTGAATAAATAAACCTTACCGGCAGCTTTTTCCTTTTGGCAAAAGGCCCTGCCTGTAAGTCAGGATAGCCTGTACGGCGATAATCAAACCACGCTTCTTCGGAGGCAGTCCAACTGGCAATCCACTTCTGCGTCATAATTTGTTCCAATGTTCCATTAAATTTCACCATCGGGCCATCTATGTAAGTTGCATAATCATCCCCTACTCCCCAGGTATCCATAGAAGCTTTTACTGCATTTTCATAATAGGTTTTAGCATCTGCGCCTACTGACCATCCTTTTAAAGCCGCTTCTGCTAAAATAAAATTGACTTCAGCTACAGATTGCAACCTTGCTTTTAGCAAAGGCCCACTCGCTTCTTTATAAATATCGTTAAGAAACGATACATGGGGATTGTTTGATAATTGGCCTGGTGTAGGGTTCAAATTATAAAATGAAGGTTCGCTGCCGATGCTTGGCGGAATGCCTACATACTCCGGATCCGTATCTACCAACGTGTTTGCCGGAATAGCATCATGATGAATATAGCGCACGCCATCAATTATGACGTCGGGACTAGGGCTTTTGGTATCACTGATTACGATAGGAATTTCCACTTTAGCAGCCCAAACGCCCAGTCTTGGGTCATTGTAAGATTCTAAAGTATTTACAAAAGTGGCGCACATTTTTATCCGCCTGAAATTGCTTCCGTTGGTTCCGTCAAATTTCAGGTTATCAGGCCATGAATTGTCGGCGTTATTTCCTATAAAATCCATGGTGGCATCGTCATCAGTAGTTTTGAAATAAATACCTGAAGCTACTACATCCTGAACACCGGCTTTTGCCACATCCGGTAATTTTGAAGAAATTCTCATATAATAACGGAGCAAAAGGGAATTGGCAAATTTTTGCCATTTGGCCGCATTGCCGTTATAATACACATCCCAGCTTCCTGAGCCCTGGTTGCCTTTTTCCAACAAGCCACTTGCAGTTTTTAAATCGCTGATAATCCCTGTATAAATATCCTGCTGTGCATCATAGGCTGGCAAAAGATTTTCCTGGCCGCCTTTGTTACCGTTCAGCGCCATTGAATAAGGCGCATCTCCCCACAGATCAGTAATCAATCCGAACAGGAAAGATTTCATTGTTAGCGAAACGCCCTTGATAAAATCATTCCCTTCTTCCTGGGCCCGGTTATAAGCCACCTGGTTATTTCTCAATAAGCCATAATAGTTGTCCCAACTTTGGTCCGACCAGTCATAATCATTGTTCCCGCTTGACCAGGCATCTTTTTGTGTTTGTTGCATCACGCCGGGAAAGGGTTCATCAAAGCCTATCTGCAAATAGCTTTTTGCAGTTCCCGTTAAAACGCCCGTCATTAAAAAAGTCGGGTTCACTTTATCGGGGGTCGTTCCGTTAGGATTGATATTTATTTCAGTAAGCTTTTTACACGAAAAGATAGAAAGTATGAATAATAACAAGCTAACTTTTATTACCCGGTTTATTATCGTTTTCATAATAATTATTTTAAATTTTAATATTAAAAGTTTAGCGATAGTTTAATTCCAATTGGCAACACCCAGGGCAAGGTGTTATTAAACTCTACTCCATGTTCAAAGCCGGTTCCTGAAGGTTGGAAAGCCCGCTCAGGATCTATTCCTATTTTGGCCTTGGTCCATAAAATAATATCGCGGCTGAAAACAGAAACCACTGCATGCTGAAGCCCGATTCTTTGCGACAGACTATTTGGAATTGCATAGCTCAGTGACACCTCTCTTAACTTGATAAAAGATGCATCAAAAAGAGCTGCTTTTGTAAAGCTCCAGGGATAGTTGTCCTGGTACCTGATATATTTAGTATCGGGCCCGCCAAGATTTTCCTTGTAACCAATAAAGTTTCCATCAGCATCAGTTTCTTCAATTACTCCGGGATTAAAAACGCCATCATGAAGAGTGATTCCTCCTTCGGTATGTTCAAATCCGCCCAGTGCCAGTGTAGGTCCGCCCACCACATGAATTCCCTTGATGTATTTATCTGCATTATCCATAAGGTATTGGGGAAGGTTGGCCTGTGGTCCAAAATATTTTATCGTATTATCGAGGAAACGTTGCGAATGCAAGTCCGATTCGGTGTAGCGGTAGGTTTGGGAGATAAAATCACCGCCATTCCTCCAGTCGAAGCTGGCGGTAAGTGTAAATCCCTTATAGGACAATGAAGTCTGAAGCCCCATTGAAAATTTGGGATTAAAATTGCCGATTTTTACTGCATCTGTGAGGCCACCGCCATAGTCCTGCCAGCTACCGTCTTCATCGAGAATAGGATAGCCATAATATTTTGAACTTTTATCATCTACCGTCACCAGTTTGCGATCGTAAATATCACCGATCGCCTGCCCTACATACGTCCAGGCACCGCCTTTAGCTTCTTTCCAAAGTACAAAGTGGTCCATCCCTTCAGTTAGTTCTTCTATGATGGTTTTGTTTTTAGAAAAATTAATGTTGACATCCCATTGCAATTTTGAACTGGCGGCAGTAGGCGTTAATCCCAACATCAATTCCACACCTTCGCTTCTTACCAGGCCTGCATTAATCAATTTAGCACCATAGCCCGAGGATTGCGGAAGATTGATGGGCAATATCTGGTTTTTATTGTCGCTTCTATAAATGGTTCCTTTTAATCTCAAACGATTGTTCAGGAAGGCCAGGTCTGCTCCATATTCGTAAGAGGTGGCAATTTCGGGCTTCAATTGAGGATTCAGCAGAGTTCCGGGAATTATCAGGCTGGTTTCATCACCCCATGCTCCTCCGTTTTGTGTAACAGGGCTCAGGCTGTAAGGATTGGTATCTTTACCAACCTGTGCTGCGCCTGCCCTTATTTTAAACAGATTTACATACGAAGGCATTTGTAATACCTGATTCAGAAGAATGCTTACAGAGGCAGAAGGATAAAAATAAGACCTGTTTTCAACCGGTAGTGTGCTCGACCAATCGTTTCGTGCGGTTAAATCTACGTAAGCCATATTTTTATATCCAACAGACGCCAGCCCGTACACACTATAAATGGCTTTTTGAAACGAATAGTTAGAAAAAACCAGTGAGGATGGCAACACATTGGAGAAATTATACAATCCGGGAACTACAAGCCCACCGCTATTGGTGCTGTTTTGAAAGTCTGTTCCCCTTTGATACATAATATTTCCCCCGGCAGATACATTAAAATCCCAATCGCTTAGTCTTTTATTGTAAGTAGCCAACACGTCAGAGTTTCGTTCAGAATGAAATATCTCGTCAATTCCAAATACGCCATTGGGGTTTCTGGATTGGCTTTTCGCAATATGTGTTTCTCGGTGTTCGGAATACATATCAAGGCCATATCTTGCCATAACACTGAATTCAGGAGTAATTTGCCAGGTAGCTTTTATATTACCGTATCCCCTGTTTCGTGAAAAACTATTGATTGCTTCATAAGCCAGGAACCACGGGTTATCAAAATCGCCCGGTGCAATTGATTTTTGCTGAACGCCCTCCTGGCCCGGCATCCAGTAATCCCTTAAATCCATTATGTTAACCGAGGGATTTAAATAAGATAGCGCATCCATTGGGTTGGTGCCCCTGCTGCCTGCCGGTCTGTTGTTAGAATTATTTCTTACAAAATTGATATCTGCATCAATCGTGAAGTTTTTGGTGAGACGATAAGATGTAGCAAGATTTAAAGCATTTCTATATAAGTCGGTATTAGGCAAAATTCCCCTGTTGCTCATATTGGTATATGACAGCCGGTAGGAACCTTTGTCATTTGCGTTTGCCACCGCGATGCCATTCGTGGAGGTAATTCCTGTGCGCATAAAATTTTTGGAATTATCAGGGTAAGAAACCAATGGTATAGCAACAGGGTCACCATTTGCATCCAGCGGGCTGTTCCATTGTACAGCATTGTAACCTTTATCTAATTCCGGGCCGACCCATGCCGAAGAGCCGGTATTAATTACAAGAGGATTACCTGGTAACGAATTAGTAGGATGGTTATCCGGAGTATAAGGACGCTCCCCGGGGCCAAATTGACTGGTTAACAGCGGGAGATATTTGTAAGGCCTGTCAAATACGGTGCTTGAAGTGATTGATATTCCCAAACCTTTACTTTTTTTCCCATCTTTGGTAGTAATCAGCACCACGCCATTTCCCGCTCTTGAGCCATATAAGGCAGCGGCGCTCGGCCCTTTTAAGATAGTTACGCTCGCGATATCTTCAGGGTTTAAATCGGAAATTGCATTTCCATAATCCACGGGATTTCTGTCGCCGAATCCTCCAACGTTATTTAAAGTATTGGCAATCGGGGTTCCGTCTACCACAAATAATGGCTGGTTATCGCCATTCAGGGAAGTAGTGCCCCGAATCACCATGCTTACTGATGAGCCAGCGCCGCCCGTGGAACTTATAGCTACTCCCGGAACTTTTCCTGATAAGCCGGTCAATACATTTTCATGATTGACCTCTGTAAGCTCTTCCCCCGAAACCTGGGCTACAGAATATCCCAAAGATCTTTCTTCCCGCTTTATTCCCAGGGCGGTAACCACCACTGCATCCAGAGAAGATGCATCAGGCGTTAAAGTTACATCTATATGGGTCCTGCCACTTACTGCTACCGTTACGGTTTTATATCCAACAAAACTGAATCTCAATTGCGCATCCGGTTGCACTGATAATGAATAGGCCCCGTTATTATCGGTGCTAACACCCGCGGTTTGCCCTTGTACCAACACGGAAACACCTACCATCGGGTTCCCTTTCTCATCCCTTACGATTCCTGTAACGCGGATATCACTTATATCCGCCGGTGCCAAATTTGTAATTGAAAACCCAGGAGTTTTTGAATGTACTATTTTATTGTTGCCCTTATTATCGTCCGCATAGCTCCGCGAGGGCAAATGAATACTGGCGAAAAAAATTACTAAGGGAATAAATTTCCAACTTAATAAAAACCGGACATCTTTTTTTGCATTAAAAATTGGATGCAAGGAAAATAATTTTTTCATGATGGCACATTTTAATAATACAGTAAATAAGAAGGACAGGAATTTAAAGCAATCGTTAATCTCGAAATACAAGGCTAATCTTACAACAAAAATAGAAGATAAAAATGTTCACTTTATATTCATTGTTGCCTATTTATTGTACCATCTTATCATAAGTGTCGGCACATGATTGACCATCTTTATAGATAATGAAGAATTGTGGCTAAAATAAAAAAGTAAACTAAAACTGCCTTTACTGTAACACATTATCACAGAGTCTGGGGAATGCAATTCAGAAGCAGCAGATGTAGCCCGGACAAGAATCGAACTTGTATCTAGAGTTTAGGAAACTCCTATTCTATCCATTGAACTACCGGGCCGTTAATCCGTTTTAAAAACTCTTAAGCCGGATGCCAGAAAGTGGGCAAATTTAATGGAATTTTTTGTAAGAAAAATTAGGTCAGAAATTTGCTGACAAGAATAATCATGGCCTTACTTTTTGAACCTATCACGATACGAAATATTACTTTTAAGAACCGGCTCATTGTTTCCCCTATGTGTCAATATTCCAGCATAGATGGTTTTGCGGACGAATGGCACCTTGTACATCTTGGTTCAAGGGCTATTGGCGGCGCGGGTTTGATTTTTACAGAGGCTGCAGCCGTGACCGCTGAAGGCAGAATTTCCCCAGATGACCTCGGTATCTGGAAAAATGAGCATATTACCTTCCTCAAAAAAATTACCGGTTTTATAAAACAGCACGGCGCAATTGCCGGAATACAACTCGCTCATGCAGGAAGAAAAGCCAGTACGCCCAGCCCGTGGAAAGGGAAAACACCATTAACAAGGGAAGCCGGAGGTTGGCAAACCATTGCTCCCAGCAACTTACCATTTAAAGATTATCCTTTACCAAGGGAAATGTCAGTTAACGATATAAAAAAATTAATAAATGATTTTACCGATGCGGCTCAGCGGGCTGTGGAAGCGGGTTTCGATGTTTTCGAAATCCATGCGGCCCACGGCTATCTCATCAATGAATTTTTATCGCCCTTAAGCAACCACAGGACTGATGAATATGGCGGAACTTTTTATAACCGCAGCAGGTTGCTTTTAGAAATAGTGCAGGCAATAAGAAATGTAATCGGTGAAGAACCGCCACTTTTTGTTCGAATCTCCTGCACGGAATGGGTTGAGGGAGGCTGGGATATCAATGATTCAGTAGAACTCGCTAAAATTTTAAAAGAACAGACCGTGGATGTTATAGATTGTTCCAGCGGCGGCAATTCTCCACAGCAAAAAATTAATGTTGGCCCGCTCTACCAGGTTCCCTTTTCAGAAGAAATCAAAAAAGAAACTGGCATTTTAACCGCTGCGGTAGGTATGATTACTGATGCCCTTCAATGCGAAGATATTCTAATGCAACAAAAGGCTGATTTCATAGTAATGGCGCGGCAGTTTTTACGCGAGCCTTATTTTCCGCTGCACGCCGCCAAAGAGTTAGGGGTTGATGTACCATGGCCTGTCCAATATCAAAGAGCCAAAATAAAATAAAAAGCCCTCCGTTGAAGGAAGGCTCATAAATTACCATAATTCTATTTACTTTTTTTCGTCCTTAACTCTTCCATCTTTTTTATCTTTTTCATGCCCTATTATATATCCGCCTGCGGCACCCACGGCTGCGCCGATAGCTGCTCCCGTGCCTTTATGGTGTTTTGAAATGATTGCTCCGCCAACTGCGCCGGTCGCGCCGCCAATTACAGCGCCTTGCGCGCCTTTGCTCCAGCCTTTCTGTTTATCAGCCTCAGGAGCGGTTGATGAATTTTGTTCATTTTTTGCCTGCACGGCTTTATTTTCTTCATTTAATTTTTTTGTTTGCCCTTCATTGGCCTGGGAATTTTTTGGATAGTACGGATAGCTTCCCGCATTTGCCTTTAATGAATCAGTAGTCGAACTATTATTGTAAACAGTAGAATCATTTAAGAGCTGGATATTTCTTTTCGTGTCATCATGATTTTTGCAAGCCATGAAAAACAACAGGGAAAAGATGGGCAAACTCAATTTCTTTAAGACTTTCATAATCTCTTTTTTGGTTATGTAAAGAATTTAGAGAAAACAATGCCAGAATTGATGGCGAATAAGTAAATTTTGTTAAACACCGACGCGAATCAGCAAAAATTCAATAAAAAAAACAGCCCCGGTGAGAGCTGTTTATTTTGCGTTTTTTATATTATTCAATCATAAACCGGTTATCTTTTTTGTCCATTTTTTTACCGATAATATATCCACCGGCTGCTCCGGCAATGCCGCCAACAACTGCACCTAAGCCTTTTTTCTTGCTAATAACCGCTCCGCCAACTGCACCTGCCACACCGCCAATGATGGCGCCCTGCGCCGCTTTGCTCATCCCCTTCTTTTGCACCTCTTCATCATTTTTAGCCGATGCAGTTTCTGAAGGTGATGTAGAAGAATCATTGCTACCGCCGGTGTTTTGAGTAGACGGCGTTGTTGTAGGAGAAGTTGAAACCGGCTCCTGAGCTTCGGTATCCTGGACAGGATCATCACGCTTAACAGCCTTTCTTACATTTCCTGTTTGTGGGGCGGGCCTTTCGATTACGATGGTTCTTACAATGGTTTTTACAGGAGGCTTTTCATTGACTTTTTCCCGTACCGGCGCTGCTTCAGCAACTGAATTGGTGTCAGTAAGGATGTTATTGGTGTATGCGCCTGCATCCGGCAATAGTTGTATATCACGCTGGCTGTCTTTTGCAGGATCACTATTGCAGGCGGCAAAACTTACGGCAATAAAAATAAGTAGTAATAAATTTTTCATGGTTGTTGATTTTGAAAATGAATAAACTTTTTTAAACTGTTGTTTGAATAGAGTTTAAATTCTTGTAAGGGTTTAAATTTTTTCCGGACGTTTAAAAACTTTTAACAAACATGATATCAGCCAAGGTTTCTAGCAAATACAGGTTTTGCAATCATTCAACGCTTAGTTTTAAAAAATAATAGCTAAACCGCAAGCCACGTTTATTCTAATCAGTAAAGCGACAAATAACCCGTTTTTTACTTTACTAATCCGAAAGGCTGGCACCCCGTTTGTGATAGAGAAACTTTATTAACTTTTGAATAAAAAAAAATAATTATGGTAAAGCAAGCTGATAAAAATCATGAGCCTAAAGAAAAAATTTCTACAGAAAACCAGGACAATCTGAATACAGGAATTTCAAAAGAAAATAGCAAAAAAGTGGCCGAAGCGCTTAATAAAGTGTTGGCTGATGAATTTGTGCTTTATACAAAAACACTAAACTTCCATTGGAATATAGAAGGCCGCGATTTTCATGCTTTACATTTATTTCTTGATGAGCAATACAATCAATTACAGACAATCATTGACTCCGTTGCTGAAAGAATCAGGAAAGTGGGACATTTTGCTACCGGAAGCATGAAAGAATTTTTGGGGAATACTTCATTAAAGGAACATTCCGGTGCCGCCTCTGTTTCGGAAACTATGCTGGAACAATTGGTATCAGACCATGATGCTATCATCAGAAAAACAAGAAAATTAATTGATGAATTTGAAGAAAAATATGATGATGCCGGAAGTTCGGATTTCATTACAGGAATCATGAAGGAGCATGAAAAGATGGCCTGGATGTTAAGGGCCAGCGTTCCTAACCAGGGTACAAAATAAAAAACAACTTTTTTTATTTTTTCACTATGGGGAAAAACGAATCAACAAGTATTGATCGGGAAATACCGCTCCCTTCAATTTTCTTCAATAGCAGTCTTCCCGACTGCTATTTTTTTAAATATTTCGATCAGAATCCTAATAGATTTGAATTTAATGGAAATTTTAAGCGATTAAATTGGCGAATTTTTTGGGAACGCGGTTTACCGGACAATTAAATCGGGAACCACCAATTCATTTCCCGAATACACGGTAAGCTTTATCGTATTTGTGGTATTCGGGATTTCAAAGGGCACATCCAAAATACATTTGCCCCCGGGCACCAGGCTGTTAATGCGGATTTCACTTCCGGGAGGAATATCTGCAAAAGGAACTTCGCCGTTTTCCCAATTAGAAGTCAAACTCCAGTTGCCATTTCCTGTAAAAGTATAAATTTTGGGAAGGTTCAAAATTCGCTTGACAGATTTTGCGGAATCCATCTCACCTGCATTCTTTAGCTGGCACAATGCAGGTGCGCTCAACAGAAATAGAAGAATAACAACAGGAATCTTTTTCATGGCAGCAACTTAATAAACCTAAAAATAAACGAAATTTTGATACCATCTAATTTTCACCCTTGCCATGGCAATTTTTGTATTTTTTGCCACTTCCACAAGGGCAGGGATCATTTCTACCTACTTTGGGGCCTACTCTTATGGGCTCCTGTTTTATATTTTCAGACGGATCTATATAATCATTTTCCTGAGAAACGTATTCGGGCCCCGCTCCGGCTCCCGCAAATTCTGCTTTTCTCTGACGCAGTTTGCTCATGTCAGTCCTTTTTCTTCGCTCTTCTGTTATGCGCGTTTCCTGGTTTTGTTCGGCGGGAATGCTGCAATGGGCAAGAAAACTAACGATGTCTTTATTAACCTGGTCGTCCATTTGTTTAAATGCGCCGAAGGCTTCAATTTTATAAATTACCAACGGATCTTTTTGTTCATACCCGGCAGTTTGAACACTTTGCCTTAAATCATCCATTGCACGAAGATGTTCTTTCCATGCATCATCAATCAATGCGAGCGTTATGTTGCGTTCCAAAGCGTTGGTAAGCTCAGCACCGTTGGTTTCAATAGTTTTATCGAGGTTGGCAATCGCCTGCATGCCTTTTTTCCCATCTGTAAAAGGAACTGCCACGTTAACAATGTGTGGTCCCTGTTCCCTCCGGATATTTTTCAACACAGGAAGCGTTTGTGCATTTATTGCCTTATTCTTTTCATTGTATCGATCTTTGGCCTCATAATATAATTTGTTAGCAAGCGTCTGAACGTCTTCTTTGTCAAGTTCTTCACGGGTTATGGAGGTATCAATTCCAAAATTCATGATTGCTGCCAGCTTAAATTCTTCATGGTTATCAATTTCTTTAAAAGAATTGATGATGCCCTCCGCAACCGAATAAAAAGCGTTATCAAGGTCAAGCGCCAATCTTTCTCCAAACAAGGCATGGTTTCTTTTTCCGTAAATCACCGTCCGTTGTTTATTCATCACGTCGTCATATTCCAGCAATCGTTTCCTGATACCAAAGTTATTTTCTTCCACTTTTTTCTGCGCCCTTTCAATACTGTTGGAAATCATTTTGTGCTGGATCACTTCCCCTTCTTTATATCCCATCCTGTCCATCAGCGCGGCAATTTTTTCGCTTCCAAACATGCGCATCAAATCATCTTCAAGAGATACAAAAAATTTAGACGAACCCGGATCACCCTGCCTTCCGGAACGGCCCCGCAACTGCCTGTCGACGCGCCGGCTCTCATGCCTTTCTGTTCCTAAAATAGCCAGTCCGCCCGCTTCTTTTACGCCGGGGCCAAGTTTAATATCTGTTCCGCGGCCTGCCATGTTGGTAGCAATCGTAACGGCGCCGGCTAATCCTGCTTCTGCAACTACCTGGGCTTCCTTCGCATGCTGTTTTGCATTTAATACATTGTGCGCAATCCCCATTTGCTTCATCATGCGGCTCAGCAATTCACTTACCTCTACAGAGGTAGTGCCGACAAGGATAGGCCTTCCGGCAGCGGTCATTTTTTCTACCTCGTCAATAACCGCTTTATATTTTTCACGCTTGGTTTTAAAAACCAAATCCTGTGCATCATCTCTTATTACAGGTACATTGGTTGGGATTGAAACCACATCCAGTTTGTAAATATCCCAAAATTCTGCAGCTTCTGTTTCTGCGGTTCCGGTCATGCCCGCCAGCTTGTGGTACATCCTGAAATAATTCTGCAGGGTGATGGTAGCATAGGTTTGCGTGGCACTTTCGATTTTTACATTTTCCTTTGCTTCTATTGCCTGGTGCAAGCCATCTGAGTAACGACGCCCTTCCATAATACGGCCGGTTTGTTCGTCAACGATTTTAACCTGCCCGTCAATTACCACATATTCCACGTCGTTTTCAAAAAGTGTATAGGCTTTTAAAAGTTGCGTGACTGTATGAATCCGTTCTGCTTTAACAGAATAATCGCTCAATAAAGTTTCCTTTCTTTCGAGTTTCGCTTCGGGTGTAGCATCGCTTTTTTCAATTTCTGCCAGCTTTACGCCAATATCGGGTAAAATAAAAAATTCAGGATCCTCTCCTGATTTGGTAATTAAAGCAATGCCCTTGTCGGTCAACTGCACCTGGTTGTTTTTTTCATCTATTACGAAATACAGCTCCTCATCTACGATGTGCATATTTTTTTCCTGGTCAGACAAGTAATAATTCTCCGTTTTTTGAAGTTTTACTTTCATGCCGGGCTCACTTAAGTATTTTATAAGCGCATTATTTTTCGGTAGTCCACGGTGAGCCCGATACAAGGAAAGACCTCCATCTTTAGGATCATCATTTCCCTCGCTTATTTTTTTCTTTGCGTCAATTAAAAAGTTGCTGGTTACTTTTCTCTGCGCTTCCACAATTTTTTCAACCCTTGGTTTAAGTTGATCAAATTCCTGGTTATCGCCCCGTGGAATTGGACCGGAGATAATCAAAGGTGTTCTGGCATCATCAATCAACACACTATCAACCTCATCCACCATAGCAAAATGGTGCTTGCCCTGCACCATTTCTTCAGGGGAATGCACCATGTTATCACGCAGGTAATCAAAGCCAAATTCATTGTTGGTTCCATATACCACATCTCGTCCGTACGCTTTCCTTCTTTCTTCGCTGTTTGGCTGATGCTTGTCAATGCAATCCACTGTCAGGCCGAGCCATTCCAGCAAAGTTCCGTTCCATTCGCTATCACGACGGGCCAGGTAATCGTTCACAGTTACGATATGAACGCCGAGGCCAGCCAAAGCATTCAGATACGCGGGCAGTACAGATACTAATGTTTTACCTTCACCGGTGGCCATTTCAGCAATTTTTCCCTGGTGCAGAACTATTCCCCCTATTAACTGTACATCATAAGGAACCATGTTCCAAACGATTTCATTTCCGCCCGCTGTCCAGGTATTTTGATAAATTGACTTATCCCCTTCAATGCGCAGGTATTTTTTAGTTTGAGCAAGGGTTTTGTCAAGCTCTGTAGCTGTAGCTACTAATTCAGTATTTTCCTTAAAGCGACGCGAAGTTTCTTTCACCACCGCGAACGCTTCCGGCAGGATTTCAAAGAGCACCTCCTCCAGTTTTTTATCACGATCCTTCGTCATATCATCTATGTGGCGATAAATTGCATCCCTGCCTGATATATCCGCAGAATCTAATTTTTCAGCTTCAGCTTTCTGAGATTCTATCTGGTTATCAGTATCTTTCAGGTATTCCTTTATCCTTGCACGGAATTCAATTGTCTTTCCACGCAATTCGTCATTGGACAAAGATTTATATTCCTCAAAAAAAGCATTGATCTTTTCTACAAGAGGGCTGATTTTCTTTACGTCTTTTTCACTTTTATTGCCACCAAATAATAGGGAGAGTAGCCCGGCCATATATCTATGAATTATTTATTTAAAAAGGTAAATTGTTGTTGTCAATTTTGATGCAGCAAATCATTCGAAGCCAAAATGACAGCTTGCAAAGGTACTAAATTGTGCTTTTTATTGATGAGCCAAGCGATATTTATCATTATTATAACCTGAGGAAGAGCCCTTCTGCAGTTTGCTCTATGGTATAGATTTTTAAAAAATACCCTTCTCCATCAGCATCTCTTCCCGAGTTTATTGAAAACCGGTAACCATGAACAGGACATATTACATTTCCTTTTTGATCCAAAGCGCCTTCAGAAAGATCGCCGCCGGCATGAGGGCACCTGGCGGAAAAGGCTCTTAATTCAGCGCCTGATTTGGCAATACAAATTTTCTTCTGTCCTGCCATTATCGTTGCAATTTTATTTTCTGCAAATGATAATTCATCAATAGTCCCTGCAATTTTTACCCGCTTAGTGTCGTTTTCCATCAATAAAAAAATTCTGCCTTGTAGGGATATTTTTGCTGATATAAATTACGAACCTGGTTCAAAACTATTTGTCTCAACTCTTTAATGTTCGTTTTTTCGGTTGCTGAAATAAAAACACAATTGCCATTCGTTTGGGCTTTCCATCTTTCTTTCAGCTCGTACAGAAGCTGCTCTTTTACCTCTTCAGGCAGCCATTGATCAAACGTATTTTTTTCATATTGATCCATTTTGTTGAACACAGTGATTAGTGGTTTATCAAAGCTTTTGAGTTCCTGCAGCGTTTTATTTACTACGGCTATTTGCTCCTCATATTTTGGGTGCGAAATGTCTACTACATGCAGCAAAACATCCGCCTCACGCACTTCATCGAGCGTACTTTTAAAACTTTCGATAAGATGATGGGGCAATTTCCTGATAAAGCCGACTGTATCACTCAACAAAAAAGGAGTGTGGCCCAAAACCACTTTCCGCGTGGTAGTATCAAGTGTAGCAAACAATTTATTTTCAGCAAAAACGTCGCTCTTACTGAGCAAATTCATTATAGTTGACTTGCCCACATTGGTGTAGCCTACCAGCGCCACCCTTATAAATTCACCGCGATCTTTTCTTTGGGTGAACGATTGTTTGTCAATTGCCTCCAATCTTTTGCGCAGCAAACTTATCTTGTCTTTTACAATTCTTCGGTCGGTTTCAATTTCGGTTTCACCAGGCCCGCGGCTCCCGATTCCTGCACCTTGCCTTTCGAGGTGTTTCCACATCCCTTTCAGGCGGGGCAAAATATATTGATATTGCGCCAGCTCAACCTGCACTTTTGCCTGGGCTGTTTGAGCGCGGGAAGCAAAAATGTCAAGGATTAAATCACTTCTGTCGATAACGGCTATATTGAGCTCTTTTTCAATATTAGATATCTGTGACCCGGTAAGCTCATCATCAAAGATTACAATATCTGTTTTTTTTTGAAGGGTAAAGTCTTTTATTTCCTGCAACTTTCCCTTGCCGACAAAAGTACGGCTGTCAGGATGATCCAGCTTTTGGATAAATTTTTTAATCGTTACCGCTCCGGCAGTTTCTGCCAGGAATTCCAATTCTTCCAGGTATTCGTTTACCTCCTGTTCCTGCTGACCTCTTTGAATAACCGCTACAAGAACCACGTTGATTAAATCGGTATAATTTATTTTTTTTTCTATCAAAAGAAAATTTTTTTGAACAACAAAAATAGTCTATCCTGTTTTTAAATACATTTTCAGAAAAGACAGGAAGAAGATAAGGAATAAAATAAAAATTGGGGTTATTTGTTTATTTACTACAGTCCGCTGATAGTAAGGCCAACCTGGTATAGTTTGATAGCCGGGCCTGCCCCGTCTTTTAAAAACCTGTTGAGCTGGTATGAACCAAACAGCGAAAATACGCCGTAACCTACCCTTGCCGTAGCCATAAAATGAGTGCCGTTAATAAACCGCTTGCTGCTTTCTTTCTCGGTATATGAATTAAGGGCAGTGCCTGCAGAGCTTAATAAAGTTTTCCCTTTAGTATGAACGTTTAAAAGTGTGCCCGCCTTCAATCCTACAGCGGCTTTGAAGCTTTTGTTGGGTTCAGCCGGCCTGGAAGTGAAGCGGAATTCAAGAGGAACTTCCAAGAAAGTAGAGGCTAATTTGTATTTCTTAAAATGATTAGCTGAATCAAGCGGGGTAAAAGGCAGCAAACCGGGCGCGGCCTTCAGATCCACATTCATTTTTTTAAAATAAATATTGCTGGTGCTGATGCCAAGCCCAATGCCAAGGCTCATTTTAGGTGAATTTTTAAATGGCTTATTTAACATCACGTAGGCATTAAATCCTCTTGAAAGGCCTTTTTGATGGCTGCTGATGCTATCCGGCATTCCTGACCAATGGTCACTGGATAATTGCAGCATAAAATGGTCGCCTGCGCGGCTTTTAAAATCGATCTTATTGCTTTTTGTAGCAGAGTGCGTAGTATCCTGCGCAAAACCAAGAAAAAAAAACAAAGAGCCAATTACTACAAAAACAATTTTTTTCATACGCATAATTAAGTTGGCAAATGTATTTGTTACATGGTTAAAGAAAGGTTAAATACAAGTGGGTATTCATAAGCAATAGTATTAAATTTGCAGCCACTTATGACAGAATCAAATATCAACATCAATGTGGGGCTGGACGAGGGAAAGGTGCCTCAGAATATTACCTGGAGCGCCTCCTCCAGCACAGCAGAAGAACCTCAATATGCCAAGGCCATGTTCTTAGCATTTTGGGATGCGATAGACAAAAGCGCCCTGAGAATTGACTTATGGACAAAAGATATGATGACCGATGAAATGGCAGATTTTTTTTACCAGGTGCTCTTTACGATGGGCGATACTTTCCAAAGAGCCACAGGACGAAAAGACCTTTCGGAAGAATTAAAAAAGTTTGCCACCGACTTTCACAAAAAATATGTTGATAAAGAAAATGCTGTTCAGTAAACGAATGTTTATTGTGTTTTTTTATTTCATTAATTAATTCACTTACTATGTCTTTAGAAGAAAAAGTAATGGCAGATTTGAAAACTGCTATGTTAGCCAAAGATGAGAAAGCATTACGCGGCCTGAGGGCCATTAAATCCGCCATCATTAATGCCAAAACGGCTGAAGGCGCCGGGGGGAAAATTAAAGAAGAAGATGAGACCAAATTATTGCAAAAGCTGGTAAAACAAAGAAAAGACTCCCTGGAAATTTTTGAAAAACAAAACAGGAAAGATTTGGCTTCTAAAGAAAGAGAAGAGATTGAAGTAATCGAAAAATTTTTACCCAAACAATTGGACGAGTCTGAGTTAAGAAGCATCATTTCACAAATAGTAAACGACTCGGGAGCTTCCACGCCTGCGGATATGGGAAAAGTGATGGGCCTGGCCAACAAACAACTGGCCGGAAAAGCAGACGGCAAAACCATCGCTGGTATTGTAAAGGAAATACTGTCCGGGACGGCAGGCTAAAAGCAAAAGGCTAAAAGCTAAAAGCTTCAAAATATGATAATAGATTCTGCATTTTTGATAATCATGGCAGTTGCTGTTTTCAGGGGCTTTTCAAAAGGGTTCGTTGTTGGTATCTTTTCACTTTTTGCAGTAATTATCGGGTTGGCGGCAGCGCTAAAGCTTTCATCTGTTATAGCTCAGCATCTCGGGGATTCTTCCGGTATTACCGGCAAATGGATGCCTTTTGTTGCTTTTTCATTGGTTTTTCTGGTAGTCATTCTTTTAGTAAACCTTGGTGCGCGGCTTATCAAAAAAACAGTAAGCCTTGCCATGTTAGGCTGGCTCGACAGGCTGGCCGGAGTTTTACTTTATATAATAATCTATACAATTATTTTCAGTGTGCTCTTATTTTTTGCAGAAAAAATGATATTGTTAAACCCAGAGCAGGTAAAGGATTCAAAGGTTTATGACTTCGTGGCGCCATGGGGCCCCGCCGTGATAAATAACCTTGGAAAAATAATTCCGCCCTTCAAAGATATGTTTGCCCACCTTCAATCTTTCTTCCAAAACATAGCTGAAAAATTAGCAGCCTGAAAATCTTTATAAATATTATTACCTGTTTTTTTCAATAGAAACATTTATTTTAGCAATAATTAATAGGTATTAAAATTGCATCGAAAAATTCATGGAATATCAATTACATCAAGAAGGGAAGTTTAAATTTTTGGAAGAAGGAGAAGGTGAGCCGTTACTTTTATTGCATGGACTATTTGGGGCATTAAGTAATTTTTCACACCTGGTAGAATATTTCAGAAAAACACATAAAGTGATTGTTCCGATGCTGCCTCTTTTCGATTTGGATTTGTTGCATACCACCGTGGGCGGCCTTCAAAAATTTGTGAAAAGATTTGTAGAGCAAAGAAATTATGAGCATATTCATTTGCTGGGAAATTCGCTGGGAGGGCATGTAGCTCTTGTGTATGTATTAAAAAATCCGGAAAGAGTAAGGTCGCTGATTTTGACAGGCAGCTCCGGGCTATTTGAGAATGGCATGGGTGATAGTTATCCCAAAAGAGGGGATAAAGAATATATTCGTAAAAAGACGCAGCTTACTTTTTATGATCCTGCTATGGCGACCGACGAATTAGTGGATGAATGTTTTGAAATTACCAACAACCGGCTTAAAGTAATTAAAATTATCTCTTTGGCAAAATCCGCTATCCGCAATAATCTTGGAAGCGAATTAAACCAGATTAGTCAGCCGACCTGCCTCATCTGGGGAAATAATGATACTATCACTCCCCCGTTTGTGGCAAGAGAATTTAACAAACTCATCCCTAACAGCGAGCTTCACTTCATTGATAAGTGCGGCCATGCCCCAATGATGGAAGTGCCTGATGAATTCAACAGGATACTGAATGCCTTTCTTTCAAAATTAAAAATTCCTGCTGCAACGATTATCTAATTTATCTTGTCTTTTACAATGAAAGATAGCGGTAACATCTAAAATTGTAAGCTATGACTACGCTCCAACTTGCAGACAATATTTTCCCGGTAATGAAATTGAAGGATTCTGTTGAGACTACTTTACAGCTTATGAATGATCATAAAACTTCACATCTCCCGGTAGCAGCCGACGACAGGTTTTTAGGATTGATAAGCGAAGACGATTTAGAAGATGAAGCCAATAAAGACACCACGCTCGACGCTTACCAGGATAGCTTCAATACAGCCGCTATCAACGAAAGATTTCATTTTTTAAAAGCGGCTTCCGTGTTTAACTTGTATCATAGCAATGTAATACCTGTAGTAAATGACAGCAATGAATTGACCGGTACCATCTCCGCAAAGGCATTGCTGGCTGAAATGGCTAATTTTTGTGGAGCATCGGAATATGGCGCCATGGTAGTTTTAGATATCGAACGCAGCCGCTTTGCTATCTCTGAAATAAACTCCATCATTGAAAGCGATGGCGCAACTATTATGCATTTGAATGTTTCTCCGCATCCCGTGCCCGGTTTAATCCAGGTAACCATCCAGATAAACAAGAAAGAGATTGCCACCATCATTGCCACATTCGAAAGATATGATTATGCAGTGTCTTATTATTCCGGTGAAGAATTATTTGAAAACGAATTGAATGTGAATTACAACAATTTAATGAACTACCTGAATGTATAAATCCTAATCATTTAGAAGTAAAGCAACAAATAGATCCTTTTTTTATTTCTACTTAAATGTCCTTCTGACGTGTTAACTCAAAAGCGGTTACTTTTACAAAAAATTATTGAGGATTCAGTATTTTGAATCTAACATAAATCAAAATGCGAATAGCCATCTATAGCCGCGGGTTAGAATCAGCACAATTGGAAGGATTAAAAGTGCTCCTTACCGAATTTTCACACTATGATATTGAACCTGTTATTTTCCAGGATTTTTTCAACTTGTTTTACAGTTCCATCAACCTTAAAAATAAATATTCAACTTTCAATTGCTCGCAGGATCTTGATGAAACAGATTTTATGATCAGCCTTGGCGGCGATGGCACCTTGCTTGATGCGGTTACGTTTGTGGGAGATAAAGGCATTCCTATTCTCGGAATTAATTATGGCAGACTTGGGTTTTTGGCTAGTATTGGAAAGCATGAGATTGGTTCGGCGCTGGAAGCGCTAGTAAAAAGGACCTTTGTATTGGATAAAAGATCGTTGGTGCACCTTGATGCAAATATGCCCTTGTTTGGCGGCGTATGTTATGCGCTGAATGAATTTACGATTCATAAAAAGGATACCTCACCAATGATAAAAATCCATACCTATCTGAATGGAGAATTCCTAAACACCTATTGGTCTGATGGGCTTATCGTTGCCACACCCACTGGCTCTACAGGCTATTCATTAAGTTGCAACGGGCCTGTAGTATTTCCTGAAGCGGCCAGTTTTATTATTACGCCGGTTTCTCCTCACAACTTAAACATCAGGCCCCTGGTAATTCCGGATGATTCTATTATTTCATTTGAGGTAGAGGGAAGAACCGATGGCTTTTTATGTACGCTTGACAGCAGGCGTGAAATTGCCTCTAAAGACGTGCTGCTGGCTATACGCAAAGAAGTTTTCAGTATCAACCTGGTAAGATTAAACGAAACAAATTTTCTCCAAACCTTAAGAAACAAATTGTCGTGGGGACTTGATAAACGCAATTAAGAAATTTTAACGTTATAGGTTATCAATTACTTCTTATTTGTTATTTTTAGTTGTTTATTTTGTTCCGGAAATTATGAAAAAGCTTATCTTCTTTTTATTAACCACAATTGCCTTTTCCTTGCAGGGTTTTAGTCAGATGAATGAATATGTACAGGAAGGCGAATTTGGAATCACGGCCGGTGTTGCCCATTATTTTGGTGATTTAAACAACCGCTCAAGGATTAACCGCCCGAAGCTTGCAATCGGTGGATTTATAAGAAAACAATTTGGAAATTATTCTGCGGTAAGGCTTTCAGGGCATTTTGCCAGGTTGGGCTACAGTGATGTTTACAGTTCCAATGAATATGACCTGAGGAGAAACCTCAGTTTCAATACCAATATATTTGAACTGGCTTTACAGGGCGATTTCAACTTTTTTAAATTTAATCCTGCTGACCCTGACTATGCCTTTACCCCTTATGCCACACTGGGAATTGGCATTTTCAATTATAACCCTTATGCCTATTACAAAAATCAAAAGGTTTTTTTGAGGCCATTACACACAGAAGGGCAAACGTTTTATAAAAACAGGAAAGAATATGGAAGCATGGCATTATGCTTTCCTATCGGCTTTGGAGTGAAATATGCTCTTAACGACAGAATTAATGTATCATTTGAAATTACTCACCGCTTTACTACTACTGATTATTTAGATGATGTAAGTACGACCTATGTGGGTGCAGATAAATTTCCATCCACTTCCGGTGGAAAATCAATAGCGGGCATTATGCAGGACAGATCCTTTGAAGTAGGCACTCCTATTGGCATTGAAGGCCGGCAGCGTGGTTTTAGCAAGCAAAAAGATCAGTATACAATAGCCGAGGTTGGCATTTCTTTCAATATTACCTCTTACCGCTGCCCAACTGCTAATCCATAAAATATTTTTTAAGGAATTCTGATTCACAATTTCTTACTTTTGTTTGCCAGTTTAAAGGATACCTGGCTTCCCTTTTTCGAAAAGATGAGTTTAAAAGAAAAATTGATACCCGAAAGACTTCCGAGGCACATCGCTATTATTATGGATGGAAACGGCCGCTGGGCAAAAGAAAAAGGGAAAGACAGATTATTTGGCCACTATAACGGCGTGGAAAGCGTAAGAAATATTGTGGAAGGCTGTGCGGAATTGGGCATCGAATACCTGACTCTTTATGCTTTTAGTACTGAAAATTGGGACAGGCCCAAAGACGAAGTAACCGGCTTAATGGAATTATTGGTAAAAACAATTCGCAATGAAGTAGCCACCCTTAATAAAAATAATATCCGCCTTCATGTTATCGGCAATATAAGTTTGCTGCCCCAGGATGCTCACGAAGAGTTAGCTGAAGCCTGCGAAGAAACAAAAAATAATACCGGCCTTAACCTGGTAATGGCGCTAAGCTATAGCAGCAGGTGGGAAATTTTAAACACCGTAAAAAATATAGCGAATGAAGTAAAAAATGGTTCGCTAAAGCCGGGGGAAATCACAGAAGAAGTTTTTCAACAACATTTATGCACCGCGGGATTTCCGGATCCGGAATTAATGATCAGGACAAGCGGCGAATACAGGATTAGTAATTTCTTATTATACCAGCTTGCCTACTCAGAACTCTATTTTACCGAAACTTTATGGCCCGATTTCAGGAAAGAAAATCTTTATACCGCCTTGTTAGATTATCAAATGCGCGAAAGAAGATTTGGCAAAATCAGCGAACAGTTATGACTAACCCGCTTTCCTCCTACGTTGAGCCTTTCAAATGCTAACTGATTTAACAAAAACTTTTAATAATTGAAATTATCTTGCCGCCCTATTAAAATCGATTTAATGCACACGATCTACAAGATCTTCTTCTTGATAGCTATCTTTTTTACTGCCAGAAATACAGCTTACACCCAGGTTACACAAGATTCTCTTCCCCGCGCAACTCAAAATAAAGACTCTATTCCTTCTGTTAAAGATTCTGTTTCTTCTGTTTCATCTACAAAAGATACAGTGCCAAGTTCGGTAAATGTGGAACTCGAAAATATTTTTAATGCTAAAGCTCCAAAACAATACACAATATCGCATATCACCGTAACAGGCACTACTTTCGATCCTAATCTGATTATATCCATCTCCGGGCTCACAGTTGGCGGAAAAGTAATCCTTCCGGGAAGTGATGATTTTGCCAATGCCATTACCAATTTATGGAAGCAGAATCTTGTGTCTGATGTTGAAATTTATCTTACTGATTTAAAGGGCAGCGATCTCTCTATCGAGATTCATGTAACTGACAGGCCGGTACTTTCCAACTTTAAATTCAAAGGAATTTCCAAAACAGAATCCGACGACCTCAGTAAAAAGCTCGATATTAAAAAAGGCAGGGTAACCAGGGTTACCGAAGGATTTAAAGTGTCTGCCATCACTACCATCAAAAAATTCTTTATCGACAAGGGTTTTAGAAATGTAGAGGTTACAATCAGTGAATCGAAAGATACCAAAGCCACTAATGCTGTGAATCTCCTTTTCATCGTAGACAAAAATGGCAAAGTAAGAATCAACAATATATTCTTTGCAGGCAATCATAAAGTACCTGATCTGAAACTTAAAAAACAGATGAAAGGCACGAAGGAAAAAAGCCGGTTGACTTTATTTCCGGGAACAGCTTATAATGTTTACGATTCTTCCAAAACCAACTACCTGCCCTTTAATCAATACATCCGGGAAAACGGGTTTTTGTTTCCATCCAAAACAAAAGAAGTTCTGGATCCATATGTGCGCTTTAAATTTTTAAGCTCTTCCAAGTTTAACGAGAAGAAATACGTGGAAGACAAAAATAAAATTCTGGACTATTACAATTCGCTTGGATACCGCGATGCAACCATTGTTGCTGACACTACTTATAATGACCATGGCGATTTGGATGTGGCCATAAAGCTAACCGAAGGCCCGCGGTATTATTTTGGCAATATCACGTGGAAAGGAAATACAAAATATCCGGATTCTATTTTGAATCTTATCCTTGGCATTAAAAAAGGAGATGTGTATAATGCCGAAACGCTTAATAAAAAACTGGGAGTTACGCCTTCGCCCGAAGGAGGAGATATTTCAAGCTTATACCAGGACGATGGCTATCTTTTTTTCCACGTTACTCCGGTAGAAACTGCAGTTTATAATGATACCATTGACCACGAAATCAGAATTGTAGAAGGGCCCCAGGCCACTATAGGCAAGATAGGCATCAGCGGAAATGACAAAACGAAAGAGTATGTTATCCGCAGGGAATTAAGGACTATTCCCGGTGAAAAATTCAGCCGTGAAAAGATAATCAGAACGCAACGTGAACTTTCGCAATTAGGATATTTTGATGCTGAAAAAATTTCTCCCGGTATCGTGCCCCATCCTGAAAACGGAACCGTTGATATTACCTGGAATGTAGTGGAAAAATCATCTGACCAGTTAGAACTTTCAGCAGGATTTGGTGGCGGCATCGGCCTCACAGGAACCCTTGGCGTTACGTTTAACAACTTTTCCATTTATAATATATTCAATAAAAAAGCATGGGATCCTTTGCCCGTGGGCGATGGCCAAAAGCTAAGCTTACGCGGCCAGAGTAATGGCCGGCAATTCCGTTCGTATAATTTTTCTTTCACTGAGCCGTGGCTGGGTGGCAAAAAAAGAAATCCGTTCTCAATCGGGTATTATGATACCAAGTACGCAAACGCTTATGACCCTTATACCGGTTATTATAATCGCGACTATGCAGATTCTTCTTATATAAAAAATACAGGCATCAGCGTGTCGCTTGGTAAACAATTGCGGTGGCCAGACGATTTCTTTTCATTGGTTTATCAGTTAAACTACCAGCGTTATAAACTTAAAAATTATAATATTTTTCCTGGTTTGTTAAACGGCGTTTCTAACAACATTAGCTTTAAAATTACTTTGGCAAGAAGTTCCGCCGGACCGAACCCAATTTTCCCCACCAGCGGATCTAATTTTATTTTAAGTACAGAATTGACGCCGCCCTATTCACTCTTCAGAAAAGGTGAGGAGCTAAGTAAAACTGACCAGTATAAATGGGTAGAATATCATAAAGAGCGGTTTACCGCCCAATGGTATGTTCCTATTGGCCAGGGTCGCGGAGAAAATAAAGACAAACAATTTATTTTATACGCCGCTGCGAAGTATGGATTTTTGGGCAGATACAATTCCGCAGCTCCGCTTTCTCCTTTTGGGCGTTTCCAGTTAGGGGATGCAGGCTTAAGCAACAACTATGGTTTGCTGGGCTATGATATTATAGCACACAGAGGCTATCCTGTTTATGATAATTCTAACCCAAAAGTTAACCCGGATCTGAGCCAAGCCAGAGACTTTTTTACTATATTCAATAAATATACATTGGAGATGAGGTATCCGTTCAGCACCAGCGCAAGTAGCACCATATACGGACTTGCGTTTTTTGAAGCTGCTAACGGCTGGTTTAGCTTTAAAGATTATAATCCGTTTAAATTGCGCAGATCTGTCGGGTTGGGTATGCGGTTTTATCTTCCCATGTTTGGCTTGCTGGGTTTTGATTATGGAATCGGGCTCGATAGGATAAACCCGGGCACCGGACTAAAAGGCGCCGCTAAATTTACCTTCATGCTTGGCCAGGAGCCTGAATAAATCAAACCAGCAATAAATTTCGCATCAAAAATAAAAGCATATTATTTGTCCGTTTACTGTACTTTGAATTCAAAAAACGGAAATAATTTTTTAAAGAATACCTATTGTATGAAAAAGTTACTTTTTATTGGAATATTTATTTTAGCTACTGGTTTAAGCAGCTTCGCCCAGCGCTATGCCGTCATTGACTCAAAATATATTCTCGACAAAATGCCTGAATATACTGAGGCCCAACAAAAGCTTGATCAATTCAGCAAAATGTGGCAGCAGGAAATAGATCAAAAATCAGCAGAACTGGATAAAATGTATAAAGACTATGACGCTGAAAAAGTAATGCTTAGCGATGATTTAAAGAAAAAACGCGAAGACGAAATTTTTAACAAAGAAAAAGCGCTCAGAGATCTTCAGCGTCAAAGATTTGGTTACCAGGGAGATCTTTTTAAGAAGAGGGAAGAATTAATAAAGCCTATACAGGATAAGATTTATAATGCTATTCAAAAATTAGCGGTCGCCAAATTATATGATTTCATTTTAGATAAAAGTGATGGAATTACTGTTATATTTGCCGACCCAAAACTGGACAAGAGCGATGATGTGCTGAAAGAATTGGGTGTTAAATAAATGTAAAACAAGATATCGCGTGCAGCCGAAAGTAAAATTTTAAACACTATATAAAAACAAACCACAAAAACAAAAATGAAAAAATTTCTAACGTTCCTTTTTATTTCCGCCGGAATATTCGGAATTTCAATGACGACTAACGCTCAAAAGATTGGATATATTAGCGCTGATGAAATTATTCAGTTAATGCCTGAAGCAGCTACTGTGCAAAGTCAACTTGATCAATACCAGCAATCTCTTTATCAGAATGCGCAGGAAAAGCAACAGGCCCTGAACGATGCCATTCAAAAATTTTTAAAAGATTCAGCCACGCTCAGCGCCAGCATGAAAGAAGTACGAAGAAATGATCTTCAGAAACAACAGCAGGAGCTTGCCGGTGAAAGCCAGAGAATCCAGGATCTGTTTGCACAAAAAAGACAGGAACTTTCAGCTCCTATTCAAAAGAAATTGCAGGATGCTATTGAAGCCGTAGCCAAAGAAAATAGCTACACTTATATTATGCCAAAAGAAGCTTTGATTGTAATGCCTCCGGGAAATGACATCGGTCCGTTGGTAATTAAAAAGCTGGGTTTAAAACAACCAGCCGCTACCGCAGCTCCAGCAAAGCCATAAATAATTAATATTTTTATTTTAAGAAGCCACCCAATTAAACGGGTGGCTTCTTACTTTTGACAAATGATGACAGCTCCGATTGGCGTTTTCGACTCAGGATATGGTGGACTGACCGTTTTGAAAGAAATAAAACATCGTCTCCCGGAATATGATTTTATTTACCTGGGCGATAATGCCAGAACGCCTTATGGCACACGCTCTTTCGAAACAGTTTATGAATACACGATCGAATGTGTGAAATGGCTTTTTTTAAAAGGCTGCCCGCTGATTATTCTTGCATGCAACACAGCCTCTGCAAAGGCATTAAGAACCATCCAGCTGAAATATCTTCCTGGTTATAATGCCCAAAAAAGAGTACTCGGAGTGATAAGGCCAACTGCTGAAATAATTGGCAATTATTCAAAAACGAAAAAAATCGGAGTGCTTGGAACGAAGGGTACTGTCAAGTCAGATTCTTATCCTATTGAAATAAAAAAGTTTTTTCCTCAAGCAGAAATTTTCCAGCATGCCTGCCCAATGTGGGTGCCTTTGGTAGAAAACAATGAATATGATTCTGAAGGCGCCGATTATTTTATCCAAAAAGATTTGAATAGTTTGCTTAACACCGATCCCGGAATAGACACCGTTCTATTGGCTTGCACGCATTATCCATTGTTATTAAATAAAATAAAAACCTATTTGCCCGCGGATTACCAGGTAATTTCCCAGGGCAAGATAGTGGCTGATAGCCTTGCAGACTATTTGGAACGCCATCCCGAAATAAAAGACAAATGCAGCAAAACCGGGCAACTGCAATTTTATACTACTGACTCAGCGCCTGACTTTGACCAACATTCCCAAATATTTTTTGGAACAAAGGTGAATTCACAGCATGTGGATTTGTAGAATACTTTCAAAGATTTAAAATAATTTCCCCTGCTCTCCCGGCCTTCTGAAATCGGTAGTATTCATTTCCCATCTGTCTTCATTCATGTGATAGAGTTTACCATATTTTTTATATTGCTGGCTGACCAGGTCGGCGATATTTCCTTCACCCCTCATGCGCAGGCCCCAGCGGGTATCGTTCACTTTTCCATTATGGCTTCCCTCTATCAAATGCCACACCTTATCAGCACGGTCAGGAAAATTTTTATACAACCAATCATGGAACAAAAATTTGATAGCGCCATTTAACCGTATAAAAGTGTATGCAGTAAATTTTGCCCCCGCATCACTTGCTTCCTTCATAATCCGTTGCATCTCATGTTCATTCAGCCCGGGAATCATCGGTCCCATCATCACGCCCATACGAATGCCGGCATTGCTCAATTCCTCAATTACTTTCAAACGTTGCAATGCCGTTGCCGTTCTCGGCTCCATTACTCTGCGTAATCCTTCATTGAAGGAGGTGATAGAAACCATCGCCGTTACCAAATTTTTTTCAGCCATTTCCTGCAAAATGTCTTTGTCTTTGATGATCCATGAATTTTTAGTAAGAATTCCGACCGGCTGATTAAACTTATTGCAAACCTCAAGCAGCCCTCGGGTTAATCTATACTTTTGTTCTGCCGGCTGATAACAATCCGTATTGCCACTTAACATGATCGGGTGCGATTCCCATTTTGAATTCATGAAAGTTTTTTGAAGCACCTGCGGTGCGTTTACTTTTACGATAATCTTTCTTTCAAAATCCAGCCCGGCGCTGTAGCCCCAGTATTCATGAACATTGCGCGCATAACAATAAATGCATCCATGCTCGCAACCTGCATAAGGATTCATGCTATACATCATTCCCAGGTCAGGACTTTCTACTTTGTTTACAATACTTTTTACCTGCTGTTCCAAATATTGCGTGGCTACGTTTCCATTGTCCCATTCATCAATTGCTTCAATTTCTTCTTTTACTTCCTGGTTTTTAAGAAAGCGGTTTGCTGTATTAAATTGTGCGCCGCGGCCTGATAAATATTCTTCACTTTCCTCGGGTTTTTGACGCGACACTTTGAAATGATCGTGTTTTAATTCTTTTTTCATCTTCTTTTGTCGTTTTACACGTAATGATTTTTTCTAAAAAAGCATCGGGTGTTTATGCAAATAATTCACCCTGTTTTGTGCCCGGTAAATTGATAAAATTGAATTGCATCACGTTTTGATATTTTCCTGGTATAATCTTCCCATCCGGTTGAATGGCCAGCGGTCTTCTCAAAAGAGACATACTTTCTGCGAAAAAATTGGCGGTGAAATGTTTATGTTGATATTCGTTCCAGCTCTGCTCATATTGCCATGGCAATAAGCTTCTTCCGACGGTAAGGCGAGGATTATCTATAAAATGTGGCTTTTTTTCTTTGTTCAAAGTCATTAACTGCCGTGCCGCTGTTAATTCCTTAACAAGATTTCGGATTTGTTGTTTTGATTCAATGTTTATAAATACGGTATGGCTGGGGAAACTTCCATAATCTTTCAAGCTCACTCTAAACGGACGATAACCCATTGCGATATTATCCAAACGATTTAGCAGCCGATTTTCTACCATTTTAAATTGTAAAAAGTTGACTAATGTAACATGTGGATAAGAATACTTTGCCTGTGGAATTTTAAACTTTCCGGAAAATTCTTCTTTAACCTGCAAAACTTTCGCATTTACATTTGTGTTCGGTTTTAATATTAACAAGTATTCGCAAAAAGGACAGCGGTATATACCCGCATGTAAGGATGGATGGTTCATAGATTTAAATTTTTGTATTAAAATATTTAGCATAAATTTACTAAAATTTTTAGTACAACAAATATTTTTTTATGGACGCCAATAAATTATACTATTCCGCTTACAGCGGCACCAAAAGATTTTCTCAGCAAAACATACACAGCACCAACGCAACTGGTTTTAGCGCGGCTGCTGATGATTATATGGAACGGGGTATTGATTTAAACGAAGAACTAATCAGGAACAAGCCGGCAACTTTTTTTATGCGTGTAAACAGCAATGTCATGAAAGAAGCTGGGATTTATAAAGAAGATGTCGTAGTGGTTGACCGCTCATTAAAAGCGGCTACCGGCAAGGTAATTATCGCTGTACTTAATGGTGAACTGCTTATTCGCCGGTTTGAGAAAAATAATAATAAGATAAGGCTGCTGGCCGATTCCAATAAACTGGCGCCGATAAATATTGATGCTACGTGTGAAGATTTTGCTATTTGGGGAGTGGTTACTTATGTAATTCATAAACCTTAAATCAGTAAATCATTTTTAAAAAACATGAAAGCGATCGTTGACTGCAACAGTTTTTATTGTTCCTGCGAAAGGGTTTTCCGGCCTGATCTTATTCAAAAGCCGGTAGTAGTGTTAAGCAACAATGATGGCTGCATCATTTCCAGGAGCGATGAAGCAAAAAAACTGGGTGTAGAAATGGCAGGCCCTTTTTTTATGGCCAAAGATATAATTGAGAAACACCAGGTAGCTACCTTTTCATCGAATTATAATTTATATGGCGATATGAGCTACCGGGTAATGGAAACTTTAAAAAAGCTTTGCGGCGAAAAAAATGTAGAAGTGTATTCGGTGGATGAGGCTTTTTTGGATGTGAGCATGGTTGACAAAAATTTTCTTAATGAACATGCCTTACACCTAAGAAAAACAGTGGAGCAGTGGACAGGAGTTTCCGTTTCTGTTGGCATTGCCCCTACAAAAACGCTGGCAAAAATTGCCAATCATCTTGCAAAAAAAAATAAAGCTGACACCAATTGTATTTATACGCTTCAAGATCAAAACCTGATAAAGAAAGTATTGAAGGAAACAAGTATCAGCGAACTCTGGGGCGTCGGAAGGGCCTATGCCCAAAAACTGGCCAATTGGGGAATCACTAACGCCTGGCAATTGAGTAACATGTCGGAAGAATGGGCGCGTACGCACATGGGCGGCGTAGTAGGAATAAGGCTTATCAAAGAATTAAGAGGAATACCTTGTATAGAATTGGGAAAAGAACTGGTAATAAAAAAAATGATAGCGACCACGCGTATGTTTGGCAAAAATGTCACAAAGCTTTCCGATATACAGGAAGCCGTTTCTACGTATACTTCCAGGGCGGCAGAAAAGCTCAGAAGGCAAAATTCCGTTGCCTCTGCCATCCAGGTATTTATGGTAGCCAAAGAGCAAAACCCTTCCGTAAATTTTAGTCATGGCGCTACCATAAGTGCGTATGCTACCTTGCCTGTAGCCACCTCTGTTACCAACGAATTAATTATCCCTGCTTTAAAGATGGTTACCCAACTTTATGAACCTGGCCGGGTTTATAAAAAAGCAGGTGTAATGCTCAGTGGTCTTGTCCCCGAAAATTGTATTCAAACTAATTTATTTCAACCTGCGGATTCCGCAAACAAGCGATTATTAATGAATACTTTGGATAACATCAATTTCAGCATGAGAGATGATGTGATAAAATTTGCTTCATCAGGAATTAATACAGATTGGAAAATGAGACGCGAATTCCGCTCGCCACGATATACCAGCCGCTGGAAAGAATTGGCAAAAGTGGATTGAATGATGAAATAAAAATAGGGAGAATTTGCCTGTTTACTGTATCCAATGAAACGCATTATACTTCCGGTAAAGTATTTTTGCTGCCTCATAAAATGTTTAAAAATATTTATTGGTTAAAAAAACAAGTCCCCCTGTAGAGAACAGGGGGGCTTTTTAACGTATTGCTTGATATGAGACTCTTAAATTAAATTTGCGCTGACATACAGCTTGAAGAAAAAATAGTGAAATTTGTCACCATTTCGGATAAGCCATTTTATTAACTTATTTCTGAAACAAATTTACAACGGATTCGCTTTTCAATATAATAAACTTAAAAGGCAAAATATTATTGCATAGACAACTTTTATTTTTCAAACTGTTTGCAGTTAAGCATTACAGCGAAAACACTTAATGATGCCCAATCAATTTTCAGACACCTTATTCCAGTTGGTACACTCTCTTGAAAAAGCAGAAAAAAGGCATTTTAAACTTTATATCAAAAGAAGTTCGTCCAAACAAGACCTTAAAATCATTCGCCTTTTTGATGCCATTGATAAACTGCCTGAATATGATGAAAAAGGTCTTTTAAAATCATTAAAAGATATTTCGAAATCACAACTGGCCAATTTGAAGGCGCATTTGCACAAACAATTGCTTGCCAGCCTGCGATTGCTTAAAACTAACGAAAACATTGACCTGAAGCTGAGTGAACACTTAGATAACGCCCGGCTTTTGTATAATAAAGGGTTGAAAATCCAAAGCTTGCATATTCTTGAAAAAGCTAAAGAAATGGCCCGAACTAACCAGAAAATGAATTTCCTGGTGCAGGCGGTTTCTTTGGAGAAAAAAATTGAAACGCTCCACATTACCCGGAGTTCGGTTGATAAAACTTTGCTCCTTGCCGAGGAATCGCTCCAGATTAGCGGCCATATTGACCGGGTAACCAAATTATCTAACCTGGCGTTGCTTCTTTATAGATGGTACATACAAAACGGGCATGCCCGTAACGTGGAAGATGAGAAAGACATCAGGGCTTTTTTCAAAGATAATTTGCCAGCCGATAGCCATGCTATTAATGGGTTTTACGAAAAATTATATTTATTTCAGAGCTATTGCTGGTATGCTTTTATAAGGCAGGATTTTTTGATGTATTACCGCTACAGCCAAAAATGGATAGGCCTCTATGATGAAAATAAAAATATGATTTCGGTAGAAACCGGCCATTACATCAAGGGCATGCATAACCTGCTGAACGCGCATTTTGATTTAAGAAATTTTAAAGCCTTTCAAAAAACACTCGACCAGTTTGAAGCTTTTGCGCAAACACCCGCAGCAAGGCAGCATGATAATTTCCGGACGCATACCTCCATCTACATCAACAGCGCACGCATCAACCAGTTTTTGATGAAGGGAGATTTTCGCGAGGGAATCAAAATTGTTCCGGAGGTAGAAGCGAAATTGAAAGAATACGAATTGTTTGTGGATATGCATCGCATACTGGTTTTCAATTATAAATTCGCATCGCTTTATTTTGGCGCCGGCGAATACACAAGGGCAATTGATTATTTGCACAAAATAATTAATGACAACCACCAGGGCCTGCGCAATGATTTGCAATGTTATGCACGGCTGATGCATTTGATTTCGCATTATGAAATTGGCAACGAGGAAATATTAGAATCCCTTATCAAATCCGTATATCGGTTTTTTGCAAGAATGAAAAATTTAACCATCGTGGAAGAAGCGATTTTTACTTTTTTGCGCCATTCCTTTAAGGTCAAATCATCGTTGTTAAAGCCTGAACTGGAGCAGTTTCTGAAAAAAATCAAACATCTTGAAAAAAACCGTTTTGAAACCCGTTCGTTTGCCTACCTGGATGTAATTTCATGGGTGGAAAGCAAGGTGTACGATAAACCTATGGAAGAAATAATTCATGAAAAATATATGAAAAGCCGCCACAGAAGGTAAGTCTTTCATCAAAAAATACTATGGTTCGCCTTATTCCAAACCTTTACCGCAGGAAAAAGCTTTTAAGGCTTACATCTCTGCCAATTTTGAAATAATTAGCAAATTATAATTACCAGTATCTAAAAAAGTTAAAATCT
Source organism: Hanamia caeni (assembly GCF_003721595.1). Classification (GTDB taxonomy): domain Bacteria; phylum Bacteroidota; class Bacteroidia; order Chitinophagales; family Chitinophagaceae; genus Ginsengibacter; species Ginsengibacter caeni. The sequence continues at coordinate 70,113 of NZ_RJJR01000004.1, read as the reverse complement.
TTTATTACTTTTGCAGCCCTTTCACAACCAGCAGGGATGGTGCCCGGCTGATAATGACAGAAACAATTTTTACTAAAAGGAAAAACATTTAACAATGCCAGGGAAAAAACGTACTTACCAGCCGCATAAGCGCCGCCGCAAAAGCGTTCACGGTTTCAGGGAGCGGATGTCAACTGCTAATGGACGTAAGGTTTTGGCAAGCCGCAGAAGAAAAGGGCGCCATAAACTGACCGTATCTGATGAACACGGAAGCAAAAAATAAAAAAATAAAATCGATATTTATATAATTTTGATAGCCCCATTTTCAGGGGCTATTTTTTTATCTTTAATTATATTTTAAACCTAACAATCGTATCTTATTACATCCAGGGCCACTTTTAAAAGAAAGGAAAAATTAAAAAGCAGAAAAACGATTCAAAAGCTTTTTAACGAAGGCAAATCATTCTCCAATTTTCCGATAAAGGCAATTTATTTACCGGTGGAAAAGCAGGATTTCGCCTTAAAAGCAGGCTTTGCCGTGAGCAGTAAAAATTTTAAGAAGGCAGTGGAACGAAATCGTGTTAAAAGATTGATGCGCGAAAGCTATCGTGTGCAAAAAAATTATTTATCAGAACAATTAATTTCCACCGGCCAGCAACTCGTTGTTTTTTTTATCTATACTTCTAAAGAATTGCCCGATTACCACCAGGTTTTTCAACAAATGCAAATCGTCTTAGAGCGAATCGGGAAGGCCATTGCTGCAAAATAAGAAATTGCAGTATTTGCCGGTTTACTGAGATTGGCATCATTTATCCTTCTTCTACTTCGTTACTTTGCAGATGCGGATGGCCGGGTTGCTTTACCACGATGAGCAAAACACTAATCACCAGAATTAAGGGAAGAAGGGGTAAAAATCGCGGCCGGTGAAACTCCATCCACCCTGTAAAAACAGCGGTGCCTGCATAAGCCATAAAAACAATGACTTGCAATTCGATTCTTTGCTCTAAAGTTTTTGGGCTGGGCACCGCGGGATTGGCTCTTTTTACTTTTTTGTTGAATCCGCTTTTTATTCCTTTAACCATACTCATGCCTATTGATGTAATGGTACCGGTAAGAAACGTGGTGATGATGCCGGGAATATTTAAGTGCCGAATAGTAGCGCTTTGAATCCCCATAGCCAATCCCGCCAAAATAATGGATACATACAACGCAAAACCACTAATCATTTTGCCCTCAAAAAACCAAATATATACCAGTATAAAAACGATGGTGGTTTCTATAGATAGGCTAATTGTAATATAATTGGACCAACCCTTTTTCGTATTTTCCACGATATAAGCGCCCATTAACGCTCCTGAAAAAAAACCGGCAAGCGCTGCTATCTGGTGGAACGAGGAAGCCGCATTTCCCTGCCCGATGGAAAGCCCCAGCAATACTGTATTACCCGTCATGTTCGCTGTAAAAACATTGCCAAGGCGGTAGTAGCTCATCACGTCTACGCTGCCGGCCACACACGTAAGAAGTACCAGCATTATTTCGAACCATACTGAATTTTTGCGGTTACTATTTTTCATGAACTTACTGATTGGAATACATCATAATTAATGGCTGTGTGTGTTGTTCTTTGTCGTTCTCTTAAATGCAGGAATAAAAGCCACCAACGTAATCATTCCTATCAAACCTTCTACCAAAATAGTAAAAGGCGCACTGGTAAGGTGAGCCAGCAAACCTGTAACAAGGCTGCCGATTGGAAGCATGCCTCCAAAAGCCATTACATAATAGCTTATCACCCGGCCCCGCATATTTTCATCCACATTCGTTTGCAAGTATGTATTGGTGGATGCGATAAAAGTAAGCAAACCCGCTTCGCCTACCATAATAAGGATGAAGGAAACCGGCAGGTAAGTAATATAGGAAAACAAAACAAGGCTGACGCAAAGAAGCAGCCCCGCGCCAATAATTACTTTTAATAAATTCTTTCCCGGCCTTAATCGCGCTACGTAAATAGCGCCCATCAGCGCGCCCAGGCCTGAAATAATATTGAGCCAGCTAAAGGTGGTAACGTCGCCTTTAAAAATATTTTTTGCATAAATAGGAAGCAAGGTGGTGTAAGGCATTATCAAAAAACTCATAATAGCCATCAGCAGGATAGCATGCTTTAAACCCGGATGTTGCCTTAAATAAGTAAATCCCTGGCCAAGATTTTTCCAGATTTTTTCTGTGTGCTTAATTTTTGCAGGTATTTTAATTTTCATTAAAAACAGGGTGGTAATCACAGCGATAAAACTCAAAAAATTAATAAGAAAGCAAATGCCTGTGCCAACCGTACTTAACAAAATGCCTGCCACCGCGGGGCCTACCAGCCGGGCCAGCGTTACCATGGTAGAATTCAGCGCGATGGCATTTGGCAAATCATTATTATTTTGAACAAGCACGATCATCAGCGATTGCCGCGAGGGTGCATCAAAAGCATTAATAATACCGAGCATTACGCTTAAAGCAATAATGGTAACTATAGTATAATGATTGGAAAGTACCGCAAAAGCCAGTAAGCCGGCCTGCAGCATCGAAGCAAACTGTGTAACTAAAAGCGTTTTGTAGCGGCTGTGCCTGTCAACATAAGCGCCTGCATAAGGCGATAAAAACATCATGGGAATGCGGCTGGCAAAAGCAACCAGGCCTAACATAAAGGCGGAATGAGTCATTTCAAAAACCAGCCAACTCACGGCTATTCTCTGCATCCAGGTGCCTATCAAAGAAATAGACTGCCCTCCCATATACAATTGAAAATTCCGGTATTGCAGCGCCCTGAGTGAAGGAGGTAATTTCATGAAATCATATTAAAAAAATACGGCTGCCGGTTTAAAAACATGGGCGCCGAAACGGAAAAGATGGCTTACCTGTGTGATTTATGGATGGCCTTCTTTTCTTGCGAGCTCTCCTTCATCTAAATCGGATAGGTTGTCTAAATTTAATTCCGGATCTTTTTCAATATCTTCTTCCGCCTGCTCAAACGCTTCTTCAGCTCTTTTATGCTCGTCTGTTTTCTTTATTTCAGAATCTTTCTTATGGGGTGTATGGTCTTTATCTTCCATAATTTTTCAAAAATTTAGGTATGAAATTAAGCATTAAATATTGTGCCATTATTATGCAAACTCAAAGGAGAGCTGCGTAGAACAAGATTTTTTTATCATTGCATATGTCGCTATTTTATGCGGCAAACGATCAGCACAAATCCGGAAGACGCTGGTTTCATTGTAGCGCGAAGCAACAATGATTTGAACGCTATCGGCATGAGCGTCAAAAATTTTCTGCACCAGCTCCGGCGAGTTATTATTTTTTGAAAGATGTGATAAAAGCAGATGGCTCATGAAGGGTGGCCGGTGGTGGATAAAAATGTCCAGCGCTTCGTGATTGCTCAAATGGCCCATGCCTCCCGATATTCTTTTCTTAAGATGGAAAGGATAATTTCCTCTTTGCAACATCTCTTCATCATAATTCGCTTCCAGGAAAGCCGCATGGCATTGTTTGAAATAATGGATCACATTTTTACATGCTTTACCAATATCCGTAAATATCCCTACAGCTACTTTTTCGCACTCAACTACAAAACTGTATGGGTCTGCCGCATCATGAAACTTAGGAAAAGCTACCACGGACAGATTGCCGATAAATACCGGCTCATGCGCCACAAAAACCTTTATCAACGTTTGATCAAACACCAGCCTTCCGTTTTGCATGGTTGATTCAGTAATATAGACGGGTAAGCAATATTTTTTTACCAGGCCGCATAATCCATAAATATGGTCAGAATGTTCGTGCGAAATAAAAACTGCTTTGATGTTTTCCATCAGCAATCCAAGCCGTTTCATTCTTTTTTCTACTTCGCGGCATGAAATGCCCACATCTACCAAAACAGCTTCGGTTTCATTTCCTACATAATAGCAATTGCCGTTGCTTCCGGAGTTAAGAGAAGTAATAAATAAAGACATTGGAGCAAAGGAAAGAATTTTGAAGTTTAAAAATAAATTCTTTTCGAATTTCGACCAATTTTGCTTGTTTCTTGAAATGAATCAAAAAAATGCCACCTTTAAAAAAACGATTATTATGAGCCTCCTACTCAACAGGAACAAATTTGGAGATGTTGCCAACACAGGAAAAACGCTTTCAAAAGAAGAAGCAAACTTATTGCTGAAAGAATGGGTGTTGAATGACAAACTGCGCCTTCACATGCTACAGGTATCACACCTGATGAAATGCTGGGCCGCCGAAAAAGAAGGCCTCGGTGAAGAAGGGCAATGGCGCTGGGAAATGGCCGGACTACTGCACGATGCAGATTGGGACCAATGGCCCGGCGAGCATTGCAAAAAAATAATTGAAGAGCTGGAAAGAAGGAATGTTGACCCTGAAATCATTCATGCGATCGCTTCACACGGCCCGAATCATTTTGGTGTGGAACCTGAAACCCGCATGGATAAAATGTTGTACGCCTTTGATGAGTTATCAGGATTAATTCATGCTTATTCTTTAATGCGGCCCAACGGGTATGAAGGAATGGAATTAAAGGGCGTTAAAAAAAGATTGAAAGAAAAATCTTTTGCAGCCAATGTATCAAGAGAAGAAATTGCAGATGCCTGTTCCCGCGCAGGCGTGGAGTTGGAAACGCTTATTCCGTTTATAATAGAACACCAGGCAGGTGTATCGCTTAACGACTTGCAGTAAAGCAGATTTTAAGGAGAATTTTTATTATGATGGGCTTTAGTTTTTATAGAATTTTGTTTTAAAAAGCAGCAATAGTTATAATTTTTCTCTTTTCAATATCTCCAAAAATTCATCTGCGCTGATTATATTAACATTAGGAAATTCAAATTTCTTTGCTTCATTAAAGTGCGCATCATTAGTTACTATAAAGTCTGCCTTGCCGGCAACGGCTGCATCGAAAAATTTATTATCATCAGGATCGGTGACAATTGCGTTCCAATTGTAGAAGATACGCTGATAATTACATCGGGTGATTCAACGAAAGATTCTAATACCAGGTCAGCAATACCGGGAGCAGCATGCTCCATAAGAATTTCCTCATATTCGTGTAAAATATCTTCGGATACAACAACTTTATATACGCCTTCTATAAAGGCCTGCCATATTAATTTATACCGGCTACGTTTACCCAAAGCCACCAGCAAAACGTTTGAATCCAAAACAATCCTCATTGTGCCTATTTAGAAGATTTTGAGCGAAAATGCCCTTTGCTTAATTTTTCGTAGGTTTCTTCAGTAAAATTATTTTCTAATTCCCACCTGTCGGTAACATTTTCAATTTGTTTGGCCAATAGTTGTACGGCAAGCCTGCGCATTTGGCTAAAATCTTCCTCAGGCAGCGGCTTTTTTAATAAGCGAAGCATCAAAACCTGTTGTTCATTCAAATCGGGATTATTTAATTCTGTGTTCATAGTTTATTTTTTCTTTCTCAAAAATAGGCATTCTTTTACACTCATTTTCATAACAAAATGCCCTGTCTTAATTCAGTTCCCCTTTCATCTTCATCAATAAATTTAAACTGACTTTGCCCGGTTAAAAAAATAAAATCCGCGATATTTCTTCATTTACTACAAAAACAAATCAGCATAACTGGCATATATACACGAAAACTAATCTGTAGAAACTTTGCTAAGAGAATGAGTTGCAGTAAAGCTGGTTCCAAGGCGAATTTTATTTTGCAGGATATTTTTCAGAAAGAATCTTCTTAAGCTCCTCATCATTTTCCGGCAGCCTTTCCGGTAAGCAAAAACTGAGGTAAAAAATGCAATTGCTTTTGGCAATGTCCAGCTTTTCATAATGGGTTTTTATGGCCAACTCCTCAGTGAGCTTTTCCATTTTATACACATCGCCAATGTCTGCAATCACCTGCAGGCCGTAAAGCCGGATCACCAGTTTGGTAAATTCGTACAAATCCGGAGAGTCGGTTTTCAAATGAATCTTTGCGCCTGGTGTAACAATTTGCTGGTATAGTCTTAAAAATTTCGGATGCGTTAATCTTTTTTTCGCTTTCGAAATTCTCAATTGCGGATCAGGGAAGGTGATCCAGATTTCGTCCACCTCATTTGCAGAAAAATAATGGTTGATTTTATCGATCTGCGTTCTTAAAAAAGCCACATTATTCAACCCGTTTTGCAACGCAAATCTTGCGCCTGCCCACAGGCGGTTGCCTTTTACATCAACGCCGATGAAATTTTTTTGAGGATATAATTGAGCGAGCCCTGTAGTGTATTCGCCTTTGCCGCAGGCCAGTTCCAAAACGATTGGGTTTTCATTTCTAAAAAAAATATTCCATTTGCCTTTCATATCGGTAGGATATTCCAACACATTGGCAAAGGCTTTTATTTCCCCAAATCTTTGTAATTTCTTTTGAGCCATAATTGCAAATGTAATTGTAGCAATGTAAAAGGTGGTTGAATGCCATAAAAACTCCGGCGGTTTATAATCGGATAGCTCTTTTCAATTAGTTTCGTTATACTTTATTTGTTGAATTCCGGCAGGTTTATTGCCCAGTTTTAGTTATATGGCCAATTTAATATATTGTTACGATGCTTATTGCGGCTGGTGCTACGGCTTCAGCCAGGTAATGAAAAAAATTTATTCTGAATATAAAAATAAACTGGATTTTGAAGTGCTTTCAGGTGGAATGATTTTACCCGCACAACCTGTTTCCATCAGCGCTACGGCAAAATACACTGAAGAAAGCTATCCGCGCATAGAAGAAATTGCAGGAATTAAATTTGGCGAAGATTATCTATGGCATATTCGCCATCCTGAAATAAGCGACTGGTTCCCTCATTCAGAAAAACCGGCAATCGCCTTGTGCATTTTTAAAGAATACTATCCGCAACTGCAGGTAAGCTTTGCTGCTGATTTGCAGTATGCGCTTCATTTTGAAGGGCGTGATCTTACTGATGATGAAGCGTATCGTTTGCTTTTAGATAAATACAATATTCCCGAAGAAGAATTTTATGAGAAGCTGTATGATGAGGAATACAAAGAAAAGGCGCATTATGAATTTGCCTTGTGCAAACAATTAAACGTTACTGGTTTTCCCGCAGTATTTATTCAATTAACTGAGTCAAAATTTTATCTTGTAGCGCAGGGTTTCACTGATTTTGAAACCTTGCACGAACGGATAGAAAATGTTTTGAATGAGCCCGGCAATAATTATAGCCATACTGCCTGAGATAAAATAAAATATGGGATTATTTATGCCTTTACTGGTATGAACACATCAAATGAATAGAAAGTAAAGGCTATCACATTACTTATTCCACAAAATCTTTTTTATCGACCTGTCATTTTCAAATTCTTTGGTAATGAGCTCCAGCTTTTCCATATTCAAATTTTCAAACCGCAGTTGTATGATAAAACCTTCATCAGTTTTGTCAATGGAAAAGTTTGAAAAATTGATAAAATCAAAACTGCTCATTTTGTTCAAAATCAAATTGGGATTTGCAATTTCGGTGGTTTCAATCCGCAGGGTTCTTTTCGAAAATTTCTTTTTTATCCTGTTTTCCAAAGGCTGCAAAGCCCATAAAATAACGATAGCAAAAATAGTAGTAACTGCCGCGGCAAAATACATTCCGCCGCCCGTGGCCAAACCAATTGCTGCAACAGTCCACAACCCTGAAGCAGTAGTAAGTCCCCTGATTCTGCCCTGCTGAAGAAATAAGATGGTACCTGCACCGATAAACCCAATACCACTGATTACCTGCGCCGCCACCCTTGAGGGGTCAAGTTCTACATTTTTTGTGCCCAAAATATCAGCAAAGCCAAAAGAAGAAACCAGCATGATTAAGGCAGAACCAAGGCAAACCATCATGTGGGTACGCATGCCCGCCGTCCAGTCCTTCCTTTCACGCTCTAAGCCAATCAGGGCGCCAAAAACTGCCGCCAGAAAAAGACGAAATAATATTTCCTGCCACGTTACCATTTATTAGTTTTTATTTCATCTTTGCACATCTTTCTTACCAGTTACCGGATGAAAAAATATAAATTTAATTGTGTACTTCTTCTGCTAAATTTAATTGCATTTGTTGTAAGAACCTGTATAATCCGCTCATAGTTTTGATATCCTGGACCACCAAAATTCCATTTCTGCCCGACTGCTTCAATTTAGCTTTGTTGGTTTTGGTTTGTATAAAATTCAGGATTCCGCCAAAGGTTTGGCTGGTAAAATATGGCGATTCCGGGTTGGCAATAAAATAGCATTTCAATACCTGGCTTTTAAGAATCAATTTTTCGAACCCAAGCTCAAGCGCAATTTTACGGCACCGCACTGTAGTAAAAAGATCTTCCACTTCATGCGGCACAGGGCCAAAACGATCCGCCATTTCTTTATGCAGTGTTTGTAGTTCTTCTTCATTTTCACAATTATCAAGCCTTGAGTAAAGACTCAACCGTTCGGTTATATTTTCTACATAATTATCCGGAATCAGTATCTCCAGGTCGGTATCAATGGTGCAATCTGAAACAAAATCATCTTCTTTCCGGTTCTCTTCTTTGAACACTTCTTTAAACTCATTTCTTTTTAATTCACGAATCGCTTCATCCAGAATTTTTTGATACATATCAAACCCAATTTCAGCAATAAAGCCGCTTTGCTCACCTCCAAGCATATTTCCGGCCCCACGGATATCTAAATCGCGCATGGCAATCTGGAAGCCGCTTCCAAGGTCGCTGTATTGTTCTAACGTGGTTAATCTTTTGCGGCTGTCAGCAGTTAACGTGCTCATCGGAGGCGCCAGCAAATAGCAAAATGCTTTCTTATTGCTGCGCCCTACTCTGCCTCTTAGCTGGTGCAAATCACTGAGGCCAAAATGATGTGCATTATTTACGATGATGGTATTTACATTCGGAATATCAACGCCGCTTTCCACAATGTTGGTGCAAATTAATACATCATATTTATGATCGATAAAATCAAGAATCGTTTGTTCCAGTTTAGCGCCTTCCAACTGGCCATGTGCATAGGCAATATTTAAATCAGGACACAGGCCTTGCACCAGCGTTTTCATTTCCTGCAAACCGTGTACGCGGTTGTGAATAATAAAAACCTGTCCGCCTCTTTCTACTTCATAATAAATGGCATCCCTTATAAAATCCTGGTCAAAGACATGAACTTCTGTTTGAATAGGCTGCCTGTTTGGCGGTGCAGTATTGATGATACTGAGGTCGCGGGCGCCCATCAGGCTGAATTGCAAAGTTCTTGGAATTGGCGTCGCGGTTAATGTTAATGAATCTACTGTCGTCCGTAATTGTTTTAATTTCTCCTTCGCTGATACTCCAAATTTTTGTTCTTCGTCTATCACCATCAATCCCAAATCCTTAAACTTTACGTCTTTGCCAAGTAAAGCGTGTGTTCCGATGATAATATCAATTTTTCCCTCCTTTAGTTTTTCCAGCGTTTCCTTTTTTTCTTTTGACGACTTAAACCGGTTCAAATAATCCACCACAACAGGATAATCATGCAGCCGCTCGCTGAAAGTTTTAAAGTGCTGATAAGCCAAAATAGTAGTGGGCACTAAGATAGCTGCCTGCTTGCCATCAAGGTTGGTTTTAAACGCCGCACGGATAGCTACTTCAGTTTTTCCAAATCCGACATCGCCGCAAATCAGGCGATCCATCGGCGATTCTTTTTCCATGTCTGCTTTCACGTCGGCCACAGCTTTACTCTGGTCGGGTGTATCTTCAAACAGAAATGACGCTTCCAGTTCAGTCTGCATATAATTATCCCGGGAATGTGCAAAACCTTTATGGCTTTTTCGTTCCGCATACAATTTGATGAGATCGGTAGCAATATCTTTTACCTGCTTTTTGGTCTTATCTTTTAATTTGTTCCAAACGTCGCTGCCCAGTTTGTTCATCTTGGGAACCGTTCCTTCTTTTCCGCTGTATTTACTGATTTTATGGAGAGAAGAAATGTTTACATACAGAAGATCGCGGTCTTTATAAAGAATACGGACTGCCTCCTGCACTACGCCATTACTTTCAATCTTTTGCAAGCCACTGAAAATGCCCACGCCGTGATCGATATGTGTAACAAAATCCCCTGGCTGCAATTCGCGGAGCATTTTTAACGTGAGCGCTTTATTCTTGCTGAACGCCTGCTTAACGCGGTATTTATGATATCGTTGAAAAATTTGATGATCGGTATAGCATACAATTTTTAAATCGTTATCTACAAATCCCTCATGTATCGAAGCTGGTATCGGAACAAAATTTATTTCCGTGTTTTGATCACTAAAAATGGAATGTAATCTTTCCAGTTGCTTTGGATTTTCAGCAAAAATGAAAAGGTTGTATTTTTTTGCCTCGAATGATTTCAGGTTTTCAATCAGCAAATTAAAGCGGCGGTTAAATGCGGGCTGCTGTTGAACCGAAAAATGAATGGAATCATTTTTAGAAAAATAGTTGCTTTTTCCAAATTCAATAGTGTGGCGCCCCGCAATTTGCTTTTCCAAAACATTGGCATAAACAAAATCGCTTTCTGAAATATTTTTTATTTCATTCAAATCCACTTCTTCATTAGCCGTGCTTTTGGGTGGACTAGCGATAAATTCTTCAATCTCTTTCTGTTGCTGCTGAATTACCTGCTGAATAAAATCCCAATCTTCGGTCCACACGATGGTATTTTCGGGCAAGAAATTTAACAAAGAAACTTTTTCGCCGGCGCTAAACTGTGTTTCCACATTGGGTATAATATTTACCTCTTTTAATTTACGCTCGCTTAGCTGGGTTTCAGGATCGAAAAGACGGATGCTGTCAATCTCATCGCCAAATAATTCTATGCGGTAAGGCTTTTCGTTTCCGTAGGAGTAAATATCAAGAATGCCACCGCGCACCGCAAACTGGCCCGGCTCGTACACAAAATCAGCACGGCTGAAGCCATAATTAACAAAGCGGGCAAGCAGTTCATCAATCTTTATGGATTCGCCCTGCCTGAATGAAATGATATTTTCCGAAAGCGATTTTGACAAAACCACTTTTTCTGAAAGCGCTTCGCTATAGGTTATGAGAACTTTTTTATTTCCGCCACGGCTGAGTTTGGTTAAGGCTTCCGTTCTCAGCATCACGTGGCTGCTGTTTAGCTGCTGGAAGTTTTTCCTGGTTTTAAAAGAAGAAGGGAAATAAAAAATATCGAGCGCTCCCGTTAAGTTTTCGACCGTATTATGAAAATAAGCCGCTTCTTCTGCATCCCTTAATATTACGAGATGATTGAGCGATGATGCATTAAAATGATTAAATATTGCCGAAAAAACAAACTGGGAGGCGCTGCCGGCGAGGCCTGAAAGGTGTAAATGTTGTGGCCCGGGCAATACTATCCTGTCCGCAATTGAAAAAATGCGGGAATCATTGGAATACATATTCATCAGCACATCAAGATTCATCCTCTGCCTTTTCTAAACCCTGCAAAATTAATTCATGATTTTTAAATGATTACATGTGCTGCAGAATTCAACCATTTTATAACAACTTGTTGCCATTCTTAACCCGCTCATCGCAGTAAATCAGTAAATAATTCAAATTTTTATTCGGGAAGCCATCGGCTTGTATAGCATATCTTTGCTTCAGCTCTGGCCGGCATCAAGCCGATTATCGGTATTATTATTGATAGAAAAAAAAAGATTATCCTGACCCCCTTAAAACTACTATGAATAAAATATTTTACCCCTTACTTCTTCTTGTATCATTTTCATTTTTCAGTTGCACATCTGACCAGACTACCGTTCAGATAATCAGGTCTCCTTTACTTAAATTTAACCTTAGCCCTGGCAATTCGTGGAAGGCAGATGGCTATACGCTTACCCAACCGTCAAAAGTGGTGGAATATCCGCAGGATACTTCCCTTCCTGCGCAATTCTATGACCGGTATGTTTTGACGGGAAGCGGGAAAGATGATTCAGGCCACACGTATCAACTCACCATCAACTTTGACCTTGCTGATGGCCAGCAACTGGTGGGGTTATATAAATCAGATTATACGGTGGAAAGAGGCCTGGGGGGTGTGCAAATAGTGGACATGACGGATAAAAAAAATCTTGAAGTGTATAATCTTTGTGCAGAAGATTTGCAAAACGATATCCTGCAGATAGAAAAGCAAAAGCCCGACGAAAGGATTATAACCGGTAGCTTTCAAATGACCCTTTGCAATTCGCGGGATACTACGCAAAAGTTGAACATTTTAAACGGAATTATCAAAGATCTTAAATACTAAAAATTAAATAATGAAGTATTTTTTACCCCCAAAATATAAATCTTTCCTGTTTGTTTTTTTACTGGCCATATCGTTTGTAACAGAAAAAGCTTATGCCCAGGAAGATACAACGAGGATTCAAGCCCCACAGCCTGTGAAACATAATGCCGGTTTTGATGTGATTGTAAAAATGAATGGAGATATAGTTTATGGCCTTGTCAAAGAAGTGGCCCCTTATTATATTTCTTATCAAAGAACAGACATTCCCGATGGGCCGGTTTATACTATTCCCAGGTATGAAGTATATGTAATCAGTTATAGAAACCAGGTAAAAGATTATATTAACGGACGAGCGGCGCAGCCCGTACCGCAAGGGCAAATTCCACCGCGGCGTCATTATGAAAATGAGCAAAAAAGAAGCGCCAACCCGATCAGCTTCGACAATGGAAAAATAACGGTTGGCCTGGGTTTTTTAAGAAGCTTTTCAAAGTTGAAAAATAAAAGCGATTATTCCACTTCGGCAAGCTTTCCCACACTCACCTTTGGCTACGAAGTACCTTTTAATAGCAATGTGCAGTTGGGAATCCTGCTCGGTTTTGGCACTCATAATTTCTCGGACCAAAAATTCAGCACTTACGACAGTACCAATAATGATATCAGGATAAAAGAAAATATTTTCGGCTTATACGTATATGGCCGGTATTATTTTTTAGACCCAACGTCACAGCTACAACCGTATATTCTTTTGGGCCCGGGGATTACGAGCTCCAATTTGCATTCAGAAAATAAAATATCATTTACCAATGATAATACACAGACCATTTTGGTAAAATCAGGAACGCGCTCCACCGGAATTGGTATCATAGCAAGGGCAGGACTCGAATATTATCTGAACAAAGAATTCCAGGTATATTTTGACGCCGGCGTTGGCCTTTCCGCAATAAAGGTGGGCATTTCATACGCGTTATAAACAATGACCTCTTAAATTTTTTATTATGAAAAACACATTACTTTTCCTTTTTTGCATAGCAGCTTTTTCGGCAAAAGCTCAGAATAATTATAGAAATACCGGCGATCGGAATGATTCAAGAAGCAGCGGAATAGCTGTTTCGCTGGGAGCAGCCGCTAATTATTATTACGGGCCCGGCAATCAAAATTTTGATAAATACCAGAGCGACCGGCTGAACTGGCAAATCAACGGCATGCTGGGATTAACCATCGCCCGCAGCCAAAGCGGCCGTCGCACTATGATTGCCGGATTTGGAAGCTTTGGGATGAACAATGATGAAACCGTAAAACAGATTTTTGAAGATCAGAAATACATTACGACTGCAATCGATCAAAATTCTGCTAATAATGTATACAATATCGAAGGCGGCTTGTTGATTGGCGAAGTTTTTCGCGTAAGCACCGGCGTAGGGCAACAGATTTTTAATAAGCAAACGCTTGTATCTGATGATGGGGTTAATTTTGAAACCACTTATCTGAAATACAATTCCACCACCGTTGGGTTTAATTTTAATGTATCAGCCGTTTCCATCATTGTCAATTGTAATTTTCAGTATGGACAGGATTATACAAAAACGGTAATTGTTCCCTCGGCAGGATTAATGCTGCGGTTTTAATAAAGCGCCTGGCGGAAAAATACTTAGCTAATTAATTCTTTATGTAAAATAAGGTTTGTATTTTCCCAAAAAAAACAGATGGCACCACCAGTTTGGCGTACCGGCACTGTTGTTCGTATTGAAGATGAAACTTATAATACCAAAAGGTTTTTTATTAAAGTAGATGGAGAAACTTCTTTTGATTTTAAAGCAGGGCAGTTTGTTACGCTCGATCTTCCCATACATGAAAAGGCCAACAAAAGATGGCGGAGTTACTCTATAGCCAGTTGGCCTGATGGCAGCGCCGTTTTCGAATTGTTGATTGTGTTGCTTGAAGGCGGCCTCGGCACTACTTATTTATTTAATGAAATTAAAGTTGGTTCTCAGCTTACCTTGCGGGGTGCTCTTGGAATGTTTACCTTGCCAGAAGAGATAGACCGCGATCTTTTTTTTATATGCACCGGTACAGGCATCGCGCCTTTCAGAAGTATGCTCAACTATATTAAACTGCATAATGTACCACATCAGAATTTATACCTGCTTTTCGGATGCCGCACGCAAAAAGACCTTCTTTATTTTGAGGAAATGAAGGCCCTTGCAAAAGATTTGGAGGGATTTCATTTTATGCCTACGCTAAGCCGCGAGCCATGGGATGGCCACACCGGGTACGTTCACACACTGTACGAGGACATTTGTCGTAAAAATATCCAGGTTTGTGAAGAAATTCAACAAGTAAAGCCAGCTTATTTTTACCTATGCGGGTGGAAGTTTATGATTGACGATGCACGAAAAAAAATAAGTGATTTGGGCTACGATAGAAAAGCCATTCACCTGGAATCGTATGGCTAATTTATTTTGAAAAAATTATGTTATGAGAAATCCAAAAACAAGGCCCATCATTATTTCCCTGGTAATTATTGTTTTATCCTTCTATAACTTTTACAGGGAAGAAGGCTCGCAAAATATAAGAGCCGTTCAGATTGTAAGCCTCCTGGTTTGCGGAATGGCCATCGGGATATTTCTTAAAAGCGTTGTAGAATTTTTCCGGGATAAGAAAAAACAGCAGCAGTAGGGATTTCTTCTCAGCCTGAAAATTTTTTAAAAGTTATACCCTACGCTGGCTCCGCCGGAGGCCTGGACATTTCCGTTTCCTACCAATGGAGTAAACCCTATCCTCCAGGAAAAGCCACCGTTCACCGGCACGCGCCTGTACATAAAAGCTGCTGTACCATACAAATTGGGGCCTTTCTTGTCATAAAAATTAAAGATATCCAATTGTTTGCTTACATACGTGAAACCAAATCCAACTTCAAACGCATTTACAGAATTTGTTTGGCCAAATATATAGTTCAGTTGAACAGGAAGCGTAAGCGCAGTACTTCTTTTAAAAGTGTAATTCCCGTTCATATAATCGCTCTCATCGGCGGAAACAAATCCAAGGCCTACTCTTCCTCCAAATCCAAAGGGAGTCTTATTAAATCTTGAATCATAATTGGCCGAAAATAAAATGCCGGGGCCGCCTATCTCGGCATAAAAACTTTTATTGGTAATGACATGCGGTTCATTATCCTGGGCAAAACATGCAAGGGATGCTATTGCAAAGACAATTAGAATGGTAATTCTTTTCATAAAGGTTTTTTGTTTCAAGACACTCATTAATCAAAAAACGTTGCAATCTAACCTGTTATTTTATTTACAATAAAATCTTTTACTTCCGTCAACAGAATCCTTTGCTGCTTCATCGAATCTCTGTCGCGAACGGTAGCGGTGTTGTCTTCCTTAGTTTGATGATCGATGGTTACACAAAACGGAGTTCCGATGGCATCCATACGCCTGTAACGCTTGCCAATACTATCTTTCTCTTCATAAAAGGTATAAAAGCTTTGTTCGCATTCATGTAATAGCTCCCTGGCAATATCCGGTAAACCATCTTTTTTCACCAAAGGAAGAATGGCTAATTTGTAAGGGGCAATTTTTGGCGGAATGCGCAATACCACGCGGCTGTCTTCAGTTCCATCTTCTTTGATCCATTTTTCTTCTGCATACGCCATACTGATGATGGTTAAAAACAAGCGATCAAGGCCCACTGACGTTTCCACTACGTAAGGAATATAATTTCCATACGGCTTCCCTTCTTCATTGAGGTCGTTATCATAATACTGCAATTTCTTTTTGCTCAGCTCCTGGTGCGATTTCAAATCGAAATCAGTTCTTGAATGAATACCTTCCAGTTCTTTAAATCCAAAAGGAAATTCAAACTCAATATCCACTGCGGCATTTGCATAATGCGCAAGTTTTGTATGATCATGATAACGTAACTTTTCCGCGGGAAGCCCAAGGCTTTGGTGCCATTTTAATCTTTCTGCTTTCCAGTATTCGTACCATTGCATCTCTGTGCCGGGGCGAACGAAGAACTGCATTTCCATTTGCTCAAATTCGCGCATGCGAAAAATAAACTGCCTTGCTACAATTTCGTTTCTGAAAGCTTTACCGGTTTGGGCAATGCCAAATGGAATTTTCATTCTGCCGGTTTTCTGTACATTCAAAAAATTTACAAAAATGCCCTGGGCAGTTTCAGGCCGCAGGTAAATTTTATCAGACTCGCCGGAAACGCTGCCAAGTTGAGTATCAAACATCAGGTTGAACTGGCGAATGTCGGTCCAGTTGCTGGTTTCGCTTATGGAACAGGTTATTTCGTTTTCGTCAATTAATTTTTTCAATCCATCAAAATCGTCTTTGGCAAGCAGTTCGTCCATGGCTTTTAGCAAAGCAAATTCTTCTTCTTTCCTACCTTCCAGCGCCAGCTTTTCTGCGTGTGATTCTATCAGGTGATCTACGCGATACCGCTTTTTGCTGTCTTTATTATCAATCATCGGATCGCTGAAATTATCAACGTGGCCGCTGGCCTTCCATGTTAGCGGATGCATGAAAATTGCCGCATCAATCCCCACAATATTATCATGAAGTTGGGTCATGCTTTTCCACCAATAGTCACGAATGTTCTTTTTAAGCTGGGCGCCATTTTGCCCGTAATCGTACACTGCGCTTAATCCATCATATATTTCGCTGGATGGAAAAATATATCCATACTCTTTGCAATGCGCAATGATATCGCTGAAATTATTTAGTTCATTTGCCATAAGTTGGCAAAGATAAGAACAGAAGGAATTGTTATTTCATTGTTCACATTTCGTTTTCGCCTGAAACTAATATTGGCTTATTTAAATTCAAATGAAATGGCTATCGCGAAATGATTAAACAAAGAATTAATTCTAAAGTGTAGTAAACAAACTTTTAGGATGATTTTTTATTTCGCAAGTTCAACTAACAGGTTGAATGTTCCACCACATAGCCGCTTTTGGCCAATGAGTTTCTAATCCTTGTGACCGGATAAATTTTTGAAAGTCTCCGAGCAAATCTTTGTTTTCGCGCACCGCATGAGGCATTATCTTTTTATTTTTTGCGAAAGAAACGAGCATTCCTACGGCCTCGCCAATGCTCCACTCCACAGGGTGAAGGCGATAGCAGCCATTGGTAAGATGCGTGGTTCCGATATTTTTATTTGCAGGAAATAAATTTGTCATCCTGACCGGCAACAACGCTCCGAGTGGAATTTGAAAGGGCAACGAATCAAAATCAATGTAATTATTTCCTGAATTGGTGGGGTGCAAATCGATATGATAATAACCCGTGCCCACGCTGTCAAAAAAATCAGCAGCCACTTTGCCATCAGTTTTTCCTGCGACCATTTCACGGTTGGCTTTGCCGACGTGTTCTTCAAGGATGGTAAACACGGCTTTTATGCGCCTTGACTCGCGTATGTATGGATATTTGGCCATGCCGTCTTCTGTGCGATAAATGTCTCCACGCAAACGAAGCCCCGGCCAGCCTGCGCCTCCATCTCGGCGGGGCGCTTCAGTTTGCAACCAGTAAAACAGCGAAAGGCTTAACTGTTTTGAATTTTGGATATTCTTTTCAAATTCTTTATCTGAAACATCAATAAGATTCCCTGTCAAAAAATCGTTCTGTGGCCAGTTAACTATAGTCATGCCACCATTATACGTGCCAGCCGCAAAATTATCCGGGTTGATAATACGGCGATAATTAAAAAGATTAAGTACGCCATCTGTCGGCAAATTTACCGGGTTGAAGGCAAGAGATTTTGGCTGAAGTGTGGAAGGATTAGAATAGGAAAGGCTCAATAATTTCCCCGGCCACGGTGGGCTTACCTCAGGAATAAAATTTTTCCAATAATCATATTGGGCAGGTTTTTCAATTATTTGATTGCTTTCGGGAACATAATCCATTACCAGGCAATATGTATATGCCTGGATATTTTTCGCATCGGCTTTTTCAGGCGCATGCAATTCATTGGTTTCTTTCCGGGATTCTGCGCCGGTAACATATTCAGTTCCTGTAAGCGGAAGCAAATCGCCTAATTCAGTAGCATCAATAAATTGTGGCGCTTTTAAAATGATTTCCTTTAAACCGGTTGATGTATTTTTTGCTTTTAGTGCAACAACTTTATCGCCCGCTACCTCTGCACCGGTTATTTTGTGTTGCAAAAGAAGCGTGAGCTTACGCGAGCTAAGATAAGGCGCCATCATCGCATACATAACGGAGAGCGCTACACGAGGTTCAAAACATAATCGCGAAACCAATCCACTGCCGGGATTCAGGTATTTTGTTTTGCGGGCCGAATCCGTCAACGGATAATTTTTTACATAATATTCGCGCACAGCAGTTCTGAAATCACGATACATTTGGGTAGCGCCATGGGTTTCAATCCAGGGATGTTCATCCGGGCAGCTCAAACCCTGCTGCGTCAGTTGGCCGCCTATCCAATCCGTTTCTTCTGTAAGCACTACGGATAGCCCATTTCTCAAGGCTGCCATCGCTGCGGCGAAACCGCCGAGGCCCGCTCCGACAATAATTACATCTGCTTCATAAGTTCTTTCTTTGCTACCAAAGCTTTCAGTTACCATTTGCGAATAAACATCATTTGAAAAGGCTGTGCCCGATGCGAAGACGCCTCCCGCTAAAGTAATAAGCTCAATAAAATTTCTTCTTTTCATATTTGAAAAAACTTATTGCAGTTTCGAATAGCAACCGAAAACCAGAAATTAAAATTCCATTACCGGTTTCCTTTAAATTCATAAAATCTTACCCAATCTATTTCCATTTCTACCGGAAGGTCATCCGGATTCACTTTGCCTACCCATGAGCCGCCCAATTGCATATCCAGGAGAAGATAATATTTATGTTCGCTGAAAGGGAACTGCCCGTCTTTATCAGTCCTGATGCGGGGATAAGTAAATGTTTTTTGCCCATTGATAAAAAAAACGAGGCTATCAGGATATTTAGCAACCCCATACGTATTGAATTCGGAAGGATTAATTTTTCCGGTAGCGCCGGGTTTGGGATTTTTTATTTTGAGATTATGGGTATAATTTGAATGGACGGTCTGGTAAGCGATAGAATCAGAGTTCAGCCTTTCCATAATATCAATTTCACCGCCATTGGGCCAGCCTGCATTTTCGGGAAGCATCCAGAAAGCCGGCCATGCCCCGCGTGCGCCATTAAGCTTCGCTCTTATCTCTATCTTTCCAAAACCAAAAGAGACTTTACCTTTCGTAAAAAGGCCGCCGGTTAAGAATTGGGCGGTGTCATCAGGCAAATATTTATTTTTAAATCCTCTCAGGATGAGCTTTCCGTCGCGCATGTCGTAACATGAATCAACATCGCTCATATTCCTGTCCCAGTCGCTTTTTCCGCGCGGAATTTTTGACCATTTGGTTTCATCAAAAGAAGTTTGATTAAAATTTTCCTGCCATGACAACTTTTGACCGGACTGGGATAAATGATGGCTGCAGCTTAAGAAAATAACTGATAAAAATAAAATTATGACTGAAAATAATTTACCGCGCATTGTTACCATTTTATCAGAAAACAAGAAATATTTGAGTGTAAGCGGTTATCAATTTCTTTTGAAAAAAAATTAACACAAACCCTCCAGTAAACCATCTTTTAAGCCTGATTTATATTTTGTACAGATAATTTTTTTAAAATGAATCAAGCCAAAAATGAATTGCTGCTTTTAATGGATGCGCAATCAAATAGCAACTTTGATTACCATTTTCTTGATGTTTCCTTCGCCTATCATCGGTGCATGCACATCTTCCGGAAAAAAGATAGCAAACTGGCCATTGGTTAATTGAAAAAACATGTCGGGCGCATCACTATAAAATGTTACATCCTTGTCAGCGTTATAAGCATCTTTCGGCTGAGAGCACGATTGACGAGGTTTCCATCCGATTTCTTCATTTCCCTTTATACAAAGCTGGATGTCGATAAATTTATTATGGCATTCAAATTTGCTCAAAGACTCTTCACTGCTTTTTCCAGGTTTATCGGAAACAATCGCCTTTAAAATATTTTCTTCAATAACATAAGTGCCCGGCTCCAGGGTTTCTAAATTTTGGGATTGAATGTATTGAAAGGCTCTTTCGAAATATGGGTTTACACAAAAATATTTTGCAACATTCGTTAAACTGTCTATTATCATAATTTATTTATTGTCGGTTAAAAAGATGTGCATTATCAATCAGATTCATTTTGCCGGAACCATTATGCTTTCTTCTTGTAAATGTGTTGCAATTACAGATTTATGGGCATTTTTTAAAGCCATTATCGTAAGAATAGCAGCGAGAAATAAAGAGCCTGCCATAAAAATATAAGAAGCGCTGAAGCTGCCGGTAGCGCCGTTCAGGTAGCCTACGAGGTATGCGCCCAAAAAGGAACCCAAGGCGCCAAAACTGTTTATCAAAGCGATGGCGCCGCCTGAAACATTCTTTGGCAATACCTCAGTGATGATAGCGAAAAAAGGACCATACGGGGCATACATCGCGCCACCGGCAATGACAAGCAGGGTAAAGGAAAGCCAGAAATTACCGGGTCCGACAAGATACGAAGCATAAAAAGCGACGGCGCCTACCAAAAGAAAAGGCCAGATAAAATCCTTCCTGTTTAATGTTTTATCAGAAAAATGAGAAGTGGCTAACATGGCTACGATGGCAAGAATATAAGGAACTGCCGACAGCCACCCTGTAGTTTCAATATTCATATTTGGCGCTTCATTGATGATGGAAGGCAGCCACATTACAAATCCATACACGCCGATACTCCATAGCGCATACTGAAGGCACAACAGAATCACTATTTTCGACTTGAACGCTTCGCCGTAATTTTTTACGGGTTTGATGCTTTGTTGTTCCAGCGCCAATTGTTCTTCCACATCATTTTTTTGCGATTCAGAAAGCCATTTGGCGTCTTTCACTTTATCATTTACCAGGTACCACCAAAAAAATGCCCAAACGATTCCCGGTGCACCTTCAATAATAAACATCCATCGCCAGCCCAATGTGCCAACCAGGTGGCCTGAAAGAATAGACATCCAAAGAATAGTAACCGGGTTACCGAGGATAAGAAAGGTATTGGCTCTCGACCTTTCCGTTTTGGTAAACCAACGGGAAAGAAATATGAGCATGGCAGGCATTACCGCGCTTTCCACTACACCCAATAAAAAACGGATGGCAATTAATAAATCCACATTATGCACCATACCCGTCGCCATCGCCAAAGCACCCCACAAAATTAACGACCAGAATATCAGCTTTTTGGCGCTTTTATTGGCAGCATACAACGCTCCGGGAATTTGGAAAAAAAAGTAACCCAGAAAAAATAAGGAACCCAGCAAAGAAGACATGGCTGCGGTAATATTTAAATCTTCGGCCATGCCGCCGGCTAAGGCAAATCCAAAATTGGCCCTGTCCAGATAAGCAAGGCTGTAGGTAATAAAAACTATCGGAATCAGGCGATACCAGCGCTTTTTGGGTAATAATTTTGCCATAGCTTTTTTAAATAGTTTTGAGTTCTTGTTTTATATGAAGAATTAAAAATTGCAGCCAGCAGTTTACCAGGTACGCTGGCTCATCACTTTATCTAAATCAGCCCTGGTCATTTTGCCCAGTTCAGGATGCTTTTTGAGCCAATTCAGAAAATCAGTTTTAATCTGGTCAGTCCACTGGCTATCGATTTGCCCGGTGGAATATTGATTTGTTTTGACCATTTCAAACCCGAATTTATCTTTCAATGTCACGAATTCGGCAGTGCTGATGACCTGGTCGGCAAGATGGGCCGGAATAAAAAGCACGCCTTCGCGGTCGGCAATTACAAGGTCGCCAGGCATTACAATAGCCTGGCCAATCCGGATAGGCGTGTTCAACCCCATAAGCACCATGTTTTCAAGAAAGGAAGGATGAAAATCACGTACAAAAGCATTAAAGCCTTTGATTTCTGAAAGGCCTTCCAAATCACGTGCGGAGCCATTAAAAATCACCCCATTTCCTGATTTGCTGTAAATGGAATTGCCCAGGGTGCTGCCAATGAGTGTGCCTCCGGCAATCTTTCCAAAACCATCTGCCACATACACATCGCCTTTGGTAAGCACATCAATAGGCCACGAATTGGTATTCCCCTTTCTGCCTTGCGCCACTCCACGCTCTTTAATTTCCTTTTCCACATCTGGACGGGATGGTAAATACATGGCTGTAACTACCCTGCCAACCACTTTGATACTGTCGTTTACTGTTTTCCATCCGCCTTCAAACTGGTTGGTATAACCCAAATTTTTCAAAACGGTCCATGCATCATCAATGCCTATATTTTTGGCTCTTATTAATAAATCGTCAGCCACTTTTGGTCTTCCATCAGCAAAACGATCCCCTTTCCATTGCGAAGTAAGAAATATCAATTCATCTTTGGGAATGGTTTGTCCCATCATAATTCCCGATGAAAAAATGCATACGATAAATAACCAAACAGGTCTATAAATTCTCATTCTAAAACTTTATTTTGACAGTAAACAAATAAATAGTCCCAATTTTTATTCTCTAAAATATTTTACTAACTCATCCAAAAAATTTATGGAACCCTCACTTTAATCACAATTTTTTTCACCACATCACTTCCCGGCACTTTAATGGCTGGACGGTGCATTTCCTGGGGAGAGAAAATAAAAAAGGTGGAAGGATCCGCTTCAAAATATTCGCCGCCTTCATTGGTAAAGTTCATGTTGTCGGTGGTATTAGTATAAGGAACAATAACATTTCCCCGGATGTCCGCGCTGGGCGCTACTCCCATTAATGCTTTTCCTTTTATGATGTATTGAATATCATTAAAATTCCGATGGGCTTCCCACTTTACGTCTTCTTTCTTTTTGGTAGGCCCCTGGGATACGGTTGCGATTACATTGCCTGAATCAATAACATACACACCGGGTTTTAACTGAGCCAAATCTTTGGTTTTTAAAAAGGTGAATGCCTCATCCCACCATTGATTATTTTTACGATACTGTTTGAAAAATTCTTCCTGATTAATGCTCTTGTTCGGTATTAAATTTAACCCATTGCCTGAAGGGATAGTATTGAACCATTCGGTGAAATTATTGCTGGGATTAACGTTTACAGGAAAATTTCTGCGGGGAGCGACAATAGGATTGGCAATACCATTCAGATCATATACGATTCTTCCATCTCTTATGGTCATCTGGCACTCCAGCTTCTTATCTGTCTCCAACTTACGGCCGGTGTAATCAAACAAGCCAAATTTTCCATCCCTCAAAGTAAGAATGGCTACATCTGCACCTGAGCCAACAGACAAATTCCCGAGCTCTTCACGATTAATTTCTTTAGCAGGATTCCAGGTGCTTTGGGTGATTACCGATTTCAGGTCCTCACCCATAGCCAGAAATTTAGACATCGTGGTAAGCATGCCTTTCATGGCCGCATTCATGCTTCCCACATGTAGATCGGTACTGATGGAATTAGGATAAAACCCGTCCTTAATTGCCGGAATGGCCTGTGAATAAGCAAAGCTGATGCCGCCATATCCGACATCGAAAATGATTCCTTTTTTGCGCGCTTCCCACACAAACGGTTTTACCTTATTGGTAGTAGTATCCACTATAAACTCACGGCTGTTTAACTGGGCGAAACAATGCGTAAAAATATCTCCGGGGCGAAGATGATTCAAAAACAATTCTTCAATAGGCAGAGGAGGGTTACTTCCTCCAAAGTCAACCATTACGGGAATGCCACCTGCAAGGTTTCCGGCAAGCACCGCCCTGTCAGTTGGTGCCCAGTCGTACCCTTCATAATGCGCCAGTTTAAAGCCCACGATATAATTTTTATACTGCCGCGCCACCAGGGCAGACATTTTGGGATCCATATCATTTTCGTTCTGCTCATATCCGCCACGCATACCCTCGCCTACTATGTTTAAAAAAGCAAGCACTCTAGTTTGTGATACGTCAATGGTCTGTTCTTTGAAAGTTGGAAATGTGCGCCAGCCTGAGCTTCCGGCATCTACCACTGTCGTGACGCCATTGCGGAAGGTAAAGCCATCGGGCTGAATAGCCAGGTTTCCATTTTCGTACTGGTGGTTAGGCTCAGTCCCCCAAAAATCATGAGTATGGATATCTATCAAACCTGGGGTAACATACATCCCTTCGGCATTCACTACCTGCAGGGCACTTGCAGGATTGATATTTTTAGCCACCATTTTAATTTTCCCACTGTCAATCGCCACATCCATTACCTCGTCAATGTTATTTTTAGGATCAATCACATGTCCACCTTTGATAACGATACTATAGTTTTGAGAAAATGACCTTTGAAATGTAAAAGCGCCGAGTACCATTAAAAGCAGTAATGTTTTTTTCATAATCTGTTTTAGTTTTACGATTAAGATATTGTTTGTTATTGTTGTGTTCTAAATAGCCTGTTGAAGGATTTCTTTAACCCTGTTGGCAACCACCTCTACCTGGTCGGGCCTTAATAAAACCACACCTACATTCAGCACTTTGTTTCCATCTTTATTGCCCACATTTGCCACAATGCTGGGCGTACCTTTTTGAAGAGCGGATTGCACATCATTGGCGGTCATCTTCACTACCTCCTGGTCCCAGGTAAGGTATAAAGAAGGAAAAGCATTTGCGGGGCCGGGATTCACATTCGTTTCCCCTTTCACACTTTTCACCTGCTCTGCTTTTTTCCTAATCCTTTCGATGCGGCTAAGCCAGTCATTCCATTCTTTCTTATGGTCGCGTTCCAGGTAAGATTTGAGCGCAGCATACATACCAAAAATTTCTTCCTTGTTCACCTTCATCGGCCTTCCTATCGGCGCCTCATGAGGACTATGGTTTAATTTTGCCGCTTCAATCAAATCCTTTCTGCCAAATAATAATCCCGCGCTTTGCGGCCCTCTTATCATTTTACCGCCGGAAAAAGTTACCATATCAAACCCCATTTTCTGGTACTTAAACAGGTTTTCTACAGGAGGCACATCAGCCGCCGCGTCAATAAATGAAGGAATGTTGTGCTTTTTGCATAAGGCTACAAAATCTTCGCGCGAAACGCTTGAATTGCCCGCCGCATTAAAGAATAGCGCCATCACTGTATTATTATTAAAAGCTTTTTCCATTTCATCGGGGCCTTCTATCTCAATAATTTTTGCTCCGCAGGTGGTGATAGCCTGGTCAAAAAGATAACGGTGGCTTTTTTGCATAATCACTTCCGGCCTGGCGCCTGGCCAATTCGGAATTATTTTGATTTTTTCTGCATCTTTGCCCGTAATACAGGCCGCGGTTCCTAACAAAAGCGCGCAGGCCGCACCGGAAGTAACCATCGCTGCTTCCACCTGTAACATTTCGGCCATTTTTGCACCTACTTTATCCTGCAGCTCATACATATTGGCAAAATCATGACTGGTAGAATTGATGGCTTCCATTACTTCGGGCATCATCAGCGAACCAGACAAAAAAGTCATGGTAACGCCCGCATTGATGACCCTGGTAACGCCTAATTCATCAAATAAATCCCGTTTGACTTTTTTGCTTTTTGGCGCCGACCATGCCTTTTCTGCGGTTAACAAATTACCCATCATAGCGCCTGACAGCGGTAACAAGCCCAGGCCCTTGATAACTTCTCTACGTTTCATAATTGATTGTTGAAATTGATAATTGATTATTGATTATTGTGCTTAAGGCGAAATGCTTAAGGCTAAATGCTTAAAGCCAAATGCTTAAAGCCAAATGCCTTCTGCCTTCTGCCTTCGGCTTTCTGCTTTCGGCTTTCTGCCTTGCGCTTCTTCCCTTGTGCCTCCATCTTACACGGAAGCTTTTTTTAATTCCTCCTTAATTCGCCCTGCCACAATTTTAACCTGTTCAGGCCTCATCATCCAGGGAGAGACTGTAATAGAATTTTTTCCTCCACCGTAGGCTTCAATAGAAGGATTCCCGTTTCGTAATGCTTCCAGTAAGCCAGCTCCTGTGAGATGAATTTTATCAGTATCCCACAAAATATCGAGCGTCGGCGTGTGATCTGCAATAGGAGGAACATACGATTTTGTGGTAACTCCGTTCACTGATTCGGCAGCTTTTGCAATAGTAGCCACACGGTTTTCCCAATCTTTCCATTCCTTATCATGATCCTGCTTCAAATACCTGTCAATGGCTACATACATGCCGATAATCTCTTCCTTATTCACCTTCATGCCGCGGCCAATAGTGGCGGCATTCGGCGAAGCACTTAACCGCGCTGCTGCAATTATATCTTTTTTGCCCATCAATACACCTGCACTTTGAGGCCCGCGGATAGCCTTGCCACCAGAAAGGGCTACATAGCTAAATCCCATGTCATTAAAAGCCCAAAGGTTAGAAACCGGAGGAACATTCGCAGCCATATCTATTGAGGCAGGCAGATTGTGTTTTCTTGCCAATGCCAGCCATTCTTCATGCATGATAGTTCCTTCCACAGCGCCACTTCCGAGAAAATGCATGGACGCGGTATTTTCATTCACTGCGCGATCTACATCGTCAGGCGTTTCTACCCATACCAGTTTTACACCACAATTGGTTAATGCCTGGTTGTAATGTATCTGGTGTTTTTTTTGAATAATTACTTCAGATTTCATTCCTGTGCCGGAAAGATGGGGAAGCTGTTGCGCCTTTTTCGGATCCAGGCCGGTAAGGATGCCGGCCATACCAAGAGACAAAGCGGAAAAAGCGCCGGACGTAACCATTGCTGCTTCTGCATGCGTCATCGACGCGATTTTTTCACCCACCTTATCCTGCAATTCTTCCAGCATGCAAAAATCCTTTGAGGTACTGTTGATTGCATCCAGAACGTAATCGTGCATCAGCGAGCCTGACATAAAAGTGATGGTACCTCTCGCATTGATAAAGGTTCGCACACCTAATTCTTTGAAAAGATCCTGCTTAGGCAGCGGATTTTTTGCAAAAGAAGATTTTGAGCTAAAGATACCTCCTGAAAAAGGAATCAATGACACAGCTTTGATGAGGTCTCTGCGTTTCATTTTTCGCTTTTAATGATGGTTTTAAAAAGAAAATCAGATATAGGCAATACAATCCATCTCAACCAGGGAATCGCCGGGAACACCGCCTTTTGCTACGGCTACCGTGGTTCGAACAGGGGGCTTTTTGCCGAAGCGGCCTTTAAATACCTCGTTCATGCCCTGGTAATCCTGTATATCATTTAAAAACACAGAAACCTTCAGCACTTTTTCCATAGATGAGCCTGCTTTTTTTAAGACGTTTTCCATTCCCTGCAGTACAATTTCTGTATGAGCTTTTATTTCAAATGGCGCTACATGTGCTCCTACTCCTGAAATATAGATTAGATCGCCATGACGGGTAAAACTGGAAAATAATGGCACGTCCTGGAAGTTGGTAATATCTCCGACTTCTTTTTCTTCAGCGGTGATTGACTTTGCTTTTGCGGCAAGCCCAAAGCCTGCTACGGCGGTTATGGAAGCTAATAATTTTTTAATAGCTGATCTTCTTTGTGTTTGCATACATTGATTTTTTAGGTTTACAAAAAGTTGAATTTTAAAAATAAAAATTTAGGTTATTTATTGGTTTACCATAAAATAAAAATCTTTGCTCTTTGCCTGCCTACCGGACAGGAAGGTTCGTTTACTATACCATAAGGAGTCATTATTTTTTATTAAAATGAACTTCGCCTTCATCATCTAAAATCATCATTTGTTTTGAAAATGGTAAAAATATTTCCAGTAAAAATTGCTTTTCATCAGCATACATCCTGACACCTCGTTTTTGTTTTTTTGTTCCGGATTCTTTTCTAAATAACTTATCCAATTGTTTGAGACGGGAGGCATACTTGCCATTTTCTCTCAAAAATTGTTGCTGCAGATAATAATATTTCCACGCCTGCAGTTTCAATTTTTCATCCGCAGCCGATAGAACTTTTTTGTTGGAAACCGAATCTGAAAACAATACATAACCCCATCGTTCGGGCATATGCAGGTTTATAATTCCCTGCGGCGACCATACATCATATCGTTCGCTAACTACTCTTCCCTGCTCATTCTTTTTGCGGTAATATTTTCCATCCGATGTATCAAGCTGCCATTGCACCCTTGAAAAGTTCATACGCCAAATTGTGCCATTTGATGGATTCTTACTTCCATTCATCATGACCGACCTGAAAGGTACGGCTAATTCTATACTCCAACCCTTGTCTTTGTCTGAAGGATTATTTATAGTTCCGCTCAGATGCACTGCTTTTTGCAATCCATTGATATCCCAACTGGTTAATCCGGCACCGCCGTTCCTGTATGGCCGTGGTAAAAACAAGTCCCATGTAGTTCCAAAGGCGTTTATCTGAAATTCCACATAGTTGTAAGTTCCGCCGTCTGGCGCAATAAACATTTCCAAAGCATTATCCTGGAACACGGGGCTATCGGTTTTGGTAATGGATGCCCACAAATCATGCTCGGTAATATCTGCATAGACATATAAAAAATTATCGTCCCAAAGCATTTTACATTTGGTCTGGTGTTTTTCATCCGGCGCGTGGCCAGTGGAAATATCAGAAAAAACCGGCGTCCACCGAGCTTGTGCCCAGGCCTTCTCGTCGCCTTTTCCATCAATCATTATTTTTTCTGAAGTTTTGAAGACGGTGTATTGCATAGGAATGGTCAACAGCCTTTGCAAATCGGCCGCAGAATACTGTGCATACGATTGGAAACAAAAGGAATTAGTTATCACCATCATTATAAATAATTTGACCATCCTCATTTTTATTCTCAACCTTTTTGAAAGAATAGCAATACCATCTTACTTTTTTGTCATCAGCTTGCGCGCTTTTGCCACATCTTCCGGCGACACAGCGCTTGCGTTATTATTAAAATTTTGCCTGATGTATGTTACTATCTCTGCTATTGTTTCATCCGGCAAAAGATTCAGGCTGGGCATTTTGTTGTTGTAGGTTTTTCCTTTCACATAATATTCGCCTTCGAGGCCGTTCAAAACAATACCTATGGGAACCATTTTATTGCCAACCACCCATTCTGATCCGCTCAAAGGCGGGAAACGGTCGTTGCCCATTCCATCGCGCTGATGGCAAATGGCACAGTACGTATTGTATAATCTTCCGGCCTTGTTTACATTGTCTTTGTCCAGGTTATCTGCAATTTCATCCGGCGTTTTAATATTGGGCGCTTCCTTTTTTAGCTTGTCCATTTTTGCCAGCTGTGCGTCACCAAACTTCTTTTTATCGCCTTTATACAAAACCCGCCAGATTTTCCCTTTTTCCGAATCGGAGATATAGAGCGAACCATCCGGGCCCATAGAAAGGCCCATTGGCCTGTACTCCGCATCGCTTGTATTATGGACCGTATCCACGCCGGCAAATCCGTTGGCAAATACTTCCCACGGGCCGGAAGGCAACCCATCTTTCATGGGTACAAATCCGATAAAATATCCACTCTGGGGATAGGGCGCGCTGCTGGTAGAACCGTGAAACGCTATGAAGGCGCCATTTTTATAGCGCCCAGGAAACTGATCACCGGTATAAAATAATAAATCATTAGGTGCAAAATGACCCGGGAATCCTACAATAGGCTGTGTATATTCTGAGCCTTTTCCTTCATTTTTCCCGTCGCCGCCATATTCGGGATTCAGAAAAAGCTTTCCTTTTAAATGATTGTAATAATAATAAGGCCAGCCTGCATTTGCTCCCTCTTTCAACAAAAGAAATTCTTCAGAAGGGAGCACTGCTCCGTCCCATTCCGAAAAATATTTGGGCCATTGGGCGTGCAGGTAATCTCGTCCATGCATCACGGAATATAAATTATCCGACTGGTTATTCCACTCAAGCGCCACAATGCTCCGAAGCCCGGTGGCAAACTTTTGGCCATCCTTTTGAAATTGGTTGGGCTTATTGGCATCAAAACGCCAGATCCCTCCTCTTAATTCAAGGATGGGGCACGGATCCATTCCCGGTGAAAAGGGTGTTCTATCCTGCAACTGACAGCAATCTGATGGCGCACCAAAGGGAATGTACATATTGCCTTTCTTGTCAAAAGCGATCGGTTTGGTATCGTGCTGGCGGGGAGGCTGTGTATCGGTAAGCATCAATTCTATTTCACTTGTGGGTATCAGTTTTCCCGGGGTTAATTTCTGCCTGAATACCCGGGTAACCGAACTGAAATAAAGATAGCCATTGTGAATTCTCATTTCTGTACCATAGCTGCTTTTATCCAAATACTCATCAAAATAAGCGATGCTATCTGCCTTTCCATCATTATCAAGGTCCCTTAATGCGGCATTGCCGCCTTTCTCATTAGGAAACCTCAGCTTAACATAAATATCTCCGTTTGAATTTACGGCGAGATGCCTTGCTGCCCCTTTCAGGCTATCTACCACCACCACGGCTTCAAAACCTTCCGGCAAGATAAGTCCGCCGTTATCTGGGTCGCCGGCCGGGGAATTGGACTTTTTGCAATGAAAAGAACATGCTATCAGCAGTAAGTAAATACAAAATTTCATGCGCCCTATTCTCATATTATTACGTCTCATGATTACATCAGAATTGGATAAAACTTGAGCTTATTCAGAATTTTTAATTACCTGTGGTTCGGCTATGCCATTTAAATCGTACACAATATTGCCGGCCCGGATCGTCACCGCACATTCAAACCTTTGATCTCCTTTTATTTTATAACCGTTTCTATCCCAAAACCCGAATTTGCCTTTGCGGAGATTTAAAACAGCAATGTCAGCCACGGCGCCCACAGAAAGATTTCCTAGCTCTTCACGCTTTATTTCCACAGCCGGATGCCATGTGCTGGCGGCAACCACCTCTTTCAAATCCATTCCCATCGCCAAAAACATCGACATGAGGTTTAACATGTCTTTCATCGACGCGTTCATGCTTCCGGAATGGAAATCAGTGCTGATGGAATTTGGATAAAATCCGGCTTTGAGCGCAGGAATGGCCTGCCTGAAGTCAAAGCTCGCTCCGCCAAAACCCACATCGAAAAATATTCCTTTTTGCTGCGCTTCCAACACAAAAGGCTTTAACTTTCCCGTGCTTTCATCTATAACCGGGTCTCTTCTTTTTAACTCGGTAAACACATGGGTATAAATATCGCCCGGCCGAAGGTGATCAAAAAATAATTCTTTAATTGACAAGGGAGGATGGCTGTCGTCTCCGCCAAAATCGACCATCACTGGTTTATCAGTTAATTTACCGGCTTTTACGGCGCTATCCACAGCTATCCAGTTTGCCGGTTCAAAATGTGCTACTTTAAAGCCTACAATATAATCTTTATACTGGTTGGCTACATAGGCGGCCATATCAGGACTCATGTCTTCAATATTCTGCTCATAGGCGCCTCCTCTCATTCCTGCTCCTACAATATTTAGAAAAGCAAGCACCCGTGTTTCCGAACGGTCAATGGTTTGCTCTTTAAAAAGCGGAAAAGTTCGCCAGCCTGAGCTTCCTGCATCCACAACGGTGGTAACGCCTGTCCGAAACGTGAAACCATCAGGAGATATGGCGCTGGGTGCATCCATTAAATATTGATCGGCATGGTTGCCGTGAAAATCGTGAGTATGGATATCAATCAGTCCGGGAGTAACCAGCAAATCTTTGGCGTTGATAACCTGTTTTGCATCTTTAGCATTTATATTTTTAGCGAGCAGTTCAATTTTGCCATCTTTAATAGCAACATCCATAACGCCATCGATATTGTTTTTTGGATCAATTACGTGACCACCCTTTATCACAATACTGTATACCTGGGCATTGGTTTTACCGGCATTTGGAAACAATAAATACGCAAAAATTAAGAAGCAAAATTTTATCATAGCATTTACGTTAAATGAGCATTTTTTTTAGAACAGTTTAATGAAACCGTTAAGCTGAAGCTTGTAGAAGTTCCTGTT
This sequence comes from Hanamia caeni, assembly GCF_003721595.1. Taxonomy (GTDB): domain Bacteria; phylum Bacteroidota; class Bacteroidia; order Chitinophagales; family Chitinophagaceae; genus Ginsengibacter; species Ginsengibacter caeni. The sequence continues at coordinate 37,959 of NZ_RJJR01000004.1, read as the reverse complement.
GAATTCTTTTGGCCACTATCTTATGCTCTCCTTTCTTTAGCATGAAAACAGTAAGACTTATATTGTTATCCGGTTCGCCCCATGAAATCACTTCAATAGAAGGATCGCCATTGCGCAATTTTTCACCTAACTGCTTCTGATCCAGATGCACAATGTTTTTGTCCCAGGTAATCGTGAGCTTTGGTGTGTGGTTAGCGATTGGCGGCACTGTTATTTCGGTAGTAACTCCTTTTACTTTCTTTACAGCATCATTGATGTAACCAATATTATCTTCCCACATCTTCCATTCTTTGTCATGATCTTCATTAATGTATTTATCCAAAGCCGCGTACATGCCCAGCATTTCTTCTTTGTTTACCTTCATTCCTCTTCCGATTGTAACGCCGTTAGGTGAATCATTCAGACGGGCGCCGGCGATGATTTCTTTTTTTCCCATAAGAACGCCCGTGCTTTGCGGGCCGCGAATGGCTTTTCCACCTGACAACGCCACGAAACTAAAACCCAAATCGTTGTATTTCCATAAATTAGAAACCGGCGGCACATCTGCTGCTATGTCTATTGTAGCAGGCAGATTGTATTTTTTGGCCAATTCCAACCATTCATCGTGCATGATCTTTCCTTCAAGGGCATTGCAATTCAAAAAATGCATCGATGCGGTTTTTTCATTTACTGCCCTGGCCACATCTTCAGCAGTTTCTACTGGAATTATTGTCACACCTGTGTTGTGCAGGGCCTGTTCATAGCCATCAAAATGGCCTTTCTGCAAAAGCACTTCAGATTTCATCCCCGCTTCCTGTAACCGGTGAGGCAATCTTTTGATTTTCTCAGCATCAGTTCCCGTCAAAATACCGGCCATTCCCAGTGTTAAGGCTGAAAATGCACCCGCTGTTACCATCGCGGCTTCAGCGTGTACCATTTGAGCGATTTTTTCTCCTACTTTATCCTGCACTTCGTTTAGCATACAGAATTCTTTGGCGCTCTGATCAATAGCGTCCATTACTTCTTCATGCATCAGGGATGCGCTCATTGTGGTGTAAGTGCCTGCAGCATTAATAAAGGTTCGTATTCCTAATTCTTTCACCAGGTTACGTCCCTTGCCTGCAGGTTTAGACGTACCCGCTATTGATTGCAGCGGAATAGCATTTCCCAATAGAGTTCCTCCTAACGGAAGAAGCGACAGGCCTTTGATGAGATCTCTGCGTTTCATAATTTATAGTTTGATACTTTTATAGTTCTACTATTTTAATTTTTCGTTTTCCATTCCTTGCCCGGGCTTTCAGCGCGAAAACTTTCCAGGTTACCCCTGTCCATTAAAGTTACATACACTGTTCGCCCTCCTTCTCCGCCGAAGGCCACATTAGTGGGCTTTTTACCAGTCAGTTGAATTTCCCTCAATAGCTTTCCCGATGGTGAAATTTTTGCGATAACTCCTTTCCCGATTCGGGCCACATACAAGTTGCCTTCTGCATCACAACGCATACCGTCTGTACTATAATCGGGAAATTCAATTAATAATTTCTTGTTTTTGACCTGTCCTTTTTTTGATAAAGAATACCGGAATATTTTTCGGCCCGCACCCACATACAGTATGTTTTCATCAGGGCTTAGTTCGATGCCATTTGCTGTTCCGTCAATACTATCTAATAATAGGGCCATCCTGTTTTTATTTACCCTCCAAATGCGTCCCGAATTTTCTTTGAAATTGGGATCGCTTGCATACACCCTGTCTTTACTGTCTATTGCCAAATCATTTGGCTGCGTCATTCGCGGCTCATGCATGTAAACACTTATATTTTTCGTCATCATGTCCACCTTAAGCACATTATGCATTTTGTAATCAGCAATAAGCATATCACCCTTCGAATCAAAGCGGATTCCATTTCCTATGCTTCCCTCCGGCAGTTCAATAAAAATGCTTGCTTCTCCGGAAGGCGTCACTTTTCCAATTGTACCCTGGTGATCAAAATTAACGGCATACACATTTCCTGATTTATCTACAGCCGGCCCTTCCACGCCATGCGTAAAGCTGTTGGGTAATGTAAATTCAGAGGATTGATACAACTCGTCGTTCGATGTATTTTGCGCACTCAAAGTGAATTGGAAAGGAAATAAAAATAAAGCCAAACAAAATGCAGAGAAGATTGATTTAGGTTTTGCACAAAAGAAATTGATTTGGCAGTTTCTTAAAGGTGACTTAACAATAATGTAATTTTTAAAAACACAAAATGTCCAATTGCTCATTTTTATTTCCGGATGCTTTAAAATGGTTCTGTAAATTATTGTTTATTTCTAATCATTCCCAATAATTCACTTAAATTAATGCTTTCAAGTCTCTCACGATCTCTTTACTTATTTTTTGATTCCTCCAGTCTTTAGGCGAACCTGTTCCGCGCCTGGTATCAAGCTTATCCACGATAGCTATCCCTTGGTGAATAAACATGCCGGGTTGCTTTCCAATCTGCCAGGCCATATTCACTTAGGCTAACACGGCCTCCCATATTACCATTATCATTAACATTTCCACTAAACGAAAAATTTAGCCGGGAACCATTAAGTGTGTAAGAGCTCTGTATAAAAATACTCTTCCCATATAATGTTCCCGATAACTCCCGATCGCCATAACTTGCAAAGTGAGTACCTTTCAGTTCATTATTATTTTGTTTAAAAACAAATTTTTGGTGATCAATTTCCGCAGCAAACTTCATCTCCAAATCCCACTCTCCATCAATATTGAACGAAGGTTTACCGCTTAGCTTAGGTATTACCGGCGGATGTGAAAACACTTCAAAAACCCTGTCAGCAATTATCTTTTCTTCTCCATCATTTAATTGTGAAGAATTGATTTCAATGTTTGGATTCAAGTTGGGAGGAAATGGCAAGAAACTGCCCATTCCACTGACTGCCACTCTGGGATTGCTGTCCCAAAGAATATGCTCAACATCATATCCTGTGAGGTCTATTATTGAAGTGTTCCATGTTACGCGTAACGAGGGACTCGGATTCGAAAGCTGTTCGGGCGGTGGCTGATGAATTTCTGATGTAACTCCCCGGACCGACTTCAGCCGATTAGCGATATAATTCAGTCTCGCTGTCCAAATTTTAGTTTCTTCATAATGATCCCGTTTTCTCCACGTTTCCACTGCGGCCAACATCCCGAGAATTTCTTCGCGTCCGACTTTATATCCACGGCCATATCCATGATGAGGAGAACTTGTTACCCATGCAGCCTTGATCAAATTTTTTCTGCCAATTAACAAGCCTGCGCATTGTGGCCCGCCTAAATATTTTCCTCCGCTATATGCTACTAAGTCAGCACCATGGCTTATATGGGGATTAGGTAAAGGAAGCCCTTCCGCAGCGGCATCTACGAGTATTGGAACTCCGATTGGCTTAACTACTGACGATATTTCTTTCGTTGAAAGCGGGCCATTCATAGAATTTGAACCCGCTAATACAAGTATCATAGCCGTTTGAGGTCCTAAAGCAGATTCAAGTTGAGCCCGGCTTTCTACGGTGACCATCTTCACTCCTGTTCCCCTTATCGCGGATTCATAGGCGGTCCAGGAATATTTAGGAATAATCACCTCATTTTTCATTCCGGAAAGATCAGGAAGCTGCCAAAGTCTGTCCGGATTACCACCAGTCAAAATTCCGGTAGTTGCCATAATTAATGCGCCGGTGGCACCAGTAGTTACGATTGCTGATTCTGCACCGGTAAGTTGACCTATACGCTGACCTACAGCATCCATTAATTCATCGATTTCTACATACTCACGCGTTGCTTCACGCATGGCTTGTTCTACTTCTGGTAACATTCTACATCCTCCTATGATGGTAATAGTGCCGCGTCCATTTATCACCGGCCTAACACCAAGCGATTCATAAATACTTTCTCTTCCTTTTTCTTTAGCGTATTTCTCCAATGGCATTTTCATACTATGGTTTGCTGCCAATAGAGATGGGAATCCGCTCCCTGTAACCCCTGCTAATGGAACAAAACTTAAATTTTTAATTAATTCTCTGCGTTTCATAACCTATTATTTGCCAAGAGAGAGCGTTTCACCATTTTAATTTTTTCGTTTTCTTTTCCCTGCCTACCTTACCTTGTATGTCAAAATACATTTTAGTGTTAAATATGCCTTTACTGCGCATTATTCCACTTTTTTTATAAAAGGGCCTGATTTGGCTAATCCATCTGTTTCCCTCCTGAAACTTACTTATCCCACCATACCCTCGTCAATAAATTATCTCCGTTCAATTCTGCAAAACCTTGTCGTTGCAGCGCTTCAACATAATTATCATGATTAGTTAAATTTTCTGATTCAGGTATAGAAAACCGGCGGAACATTTTGCCTCCGGTCACGTTTCCCGGATAATTAACGGGAGTTAGCACCGGATAGCCGGTTCTCCGCCAGTTTGAATAAACTTCATAATCGTTTCCAAACAAAGACACCCATTTTTGTGTCGAAATTTGTTCTAATTGCTGCTCAAAAGTACCGGCGGAATTGTAAGGATTTAGCGATTTATACTCATTAATCTGGTTTTCAGTAATGACACCTGAAATATTACCAGCAGTAGGATATAATGCCCATTGCGTCATTCCGGCTTCCACGCCTTTGTCATAAGCTTGTTCGGCAGTCAGGCTGCTGGTCCAACCCCTCAAAGCCGCTTCTGCTAATAATAAATAAGCTTCTGAAGGACCCAATATGATAATGGGAGCAGCTACATTTATTATTAACGGTGACGGTTCAGAATACGTATCGAAATCGGTGGGTTTAGTGTTGAGGCTTCCACTCACCATTCCGCGCTGGATATTAAATGAATTATCTGCGGTATAACCTGTTGAAGTTGGCACCCAAACAACTGAAATTACTCCTAAACGGGGATCTTTTGTGCTTTTTAGATAATCTATAAATGTTGCAGCGTATTTTCCTCCTTCTACATTATCTCCACCGGGACTGATATAGTTGCCATCCAGCATAGCGCGAACCTGGGGGTTTTGAGCGCCGGCAACATTTGCATAAGATATCTTCGCGATATCTGCATCAGAAGAAATTAGTCCGCCAGCTATTGCTTTTTGAACCCATGTCTTTGACATGTCAGGATCTACGTTGGTTAAGCGCATTGCTAACCTGAGCATCAGCGTATATGCGAATTTTTTCCACCTCGCTACATCTCCCTTGTAAAACAGGTCTGCGTTCCCAAATGAAGGCTTCGAAGGATCCAAAGCGCTTGCAGCAGCATCCAGCTTATTCAGCATATCTGTATAGATGTCTTTTTGCGTATCGTACTTAGGCTGTAGATTCCCTTTGCCTTTTAATGCCTCTGAATAAGGTATATCGCCGGCTACATCTGTCAATTGATGAAACTCATATACTTTCAAAATTTGCACTAAAGCATTTTTGTTCACATCATCGGGCCCCTGCAGAAGCGCTTCCAACTGACTTAGCCTGTTCAATTTTGAAACGTAAAAACTGTCAAATGGCGCCACTGTTCCATTAAAGCTATAGAACTTGTCTCCTACGGCAGGTACTTCTTTGTAAGTTGAAAAATATTGCATTCCTTCAGCCAGGACTGAATAATTAAAAGCAGGGGTTGCCAAAATTGCACCCGTAAATAAGTAGTCGGGCACTGCCGTTTCAGTAGCGTTCGGATTTTTATTTAAATCTGTAAGGCTTGCTTTATTACAAGAGGAAATAAGAATTATGCTGACTGAAAACAGTAATAACTTTAAAAATTTTACTTTCATGATAAGTCGTTTAATATCTTTAGAATATAATATTTAAGTTTAATCCTATGTTGCGGGTTCTTGGCTCGCCAGTACCTGAAGTACCAGTAATATTGCTAACTGTTTGTTCAAATTCAGGATCAAGGCCGGCATCTTTTACTCTTTTGTCCCGGTAGATAATGGCCAGGTTACGCGCAACAAGGCTTATAGATGCGGATTGCAGAGGAACAAATTTTATTTTTTGTACGGGCAAATCATAACTTAAAATCAAACTTCTCAATTTTACAAAATCTGTTTTGAACACATTTACACTGCCTGAATAATTATTTCCTCTGTTGTTATAGTAGGTATCCAACTGTTCTACCGGCCATAATTTGCTGAAAGGGTTTCCATCCTGATCAACGCCTGTAAGTTGTAACCCGCCTTCACGGCCTGGCAAAGTTTCTTTTGTGAGCCCAAACCGGGATGCATATTGCCACAGATTACTATATCCCACTGCGCCAAATTTGGCATCCAACAAAATGTTCAATGAAAATTTTTTATAATGAAAATCGTTTGTCAACCCCATCAGGTATGGAGGATTGGCAACGCCAAGGTTAGCTCTAACACTGGCTTCATAACCACTCGTTTTATTGTACACCTGTACACCTTTTGCATCTTTCAGGAAAACCAATCCCTGCATGGTACCATAAGGTAATCCCACCTGGGAAACAATGGTAACTCCGCCTGAAATACCGCTTCCGATGGTGAGTGTGGTAAGGCCCGGGGCCAGGCTAATGATATCATTCCGGTTCCATGCCATGTTATAACTTACATTCCACCTAAAGTTTTGCCGGACGATAGGAGTGCCGGTTAATAAAATTTCTATCCCGTGATTTCTCAATGTTCCGACATTCTGGTCACCAGCCAAATATCCGGAAGCATTGGAAATATCAGGACGAAGTATGTTGTTTGTTGTTAGCCTGTTATAATAAGTGGCATCAATTCCCAGGCGATTTTGAAACAATCTCAATTCAAAGCCACCCTCTGAAGTTGTCACTGTCAATGGTCTTAGCGATGGATTGGGAAGTCTGTTAGGCGCATTTAATACCGGAACTCCATTAAATCCCCCGGTAGTTAATGAATACGTTTGATTAATAGCATAAGGGTCAACGGTGGCATTTCCTACCTGTGCCCATGAGCCCCTGATTTTTAGAAAGCTGATGGATTTAGGAAGAGAAAAAGCATCCGACAGAATAGCGCTTGCGCCTACTGAAGGATAAAAAATTCCGTTATTTCCAGGATTTAACGTTGAAAACCAGTCCTGCCGGCCAGTGACAGACAAATAAATTATTTTTTTAAAATCAATATCTGCCGAAGCAAATAATGAATTAGTGCCAAAATGAGTTTCTGCGCGGGAAGGCGCATCCAGGGTAGAGAGATTTGTATAGCTGATAAAATCCGGCAAAATAAATTCCCTGCCGGTAATTTGTCCAAAGATCGCATTGTTGCGTTCCCTGTTGGCCCCTACAAAAGCGCTCACATCAAAATTTTTCAAAAAGGATGTACTATAATTTATGGTAGCGCGTAAAGTCGTGACATCATTTTGGGACTGGTAAGAATTATAATATCCTTTGGGAGTAAATGCAGATCCTATAGGCACATAATTGTACCTGTCAGTGAAGATAAAATCTTTTGCTACTGTTCCTTTAATAAACAAATCCTTAGTAAAATTGATCTGCACGCTTCCTGAACCAATGAACCGGTTTCTCTTATCATCATTTCCTGTTTTATTAACCACAAACCACGGATTTGGTGCGGCCGGCACCGGATTCCATTCAATTTCTTTTCCGGTTTCTTTATCGTATCCGGGCTTTAAGGACCTTATATCTACTGTATTTCCTAACAAATAGGTTGCCCAGCTTGGGTTTAATTCTGCATAGCCGACATTAGGTCTGTTGTGGCCTTTTTCATAATTATATTGAGCGTTGCCCTCAATAGTTATAAAATCATTTTTACCTAAATTAGAAACAAGGCTCAGGTTAGAAGTTTTTCTATCAAAAGTCGAGTTAGGGGTTTGGGCTTTTGAATTTAAATCCGATAAAGAAAACCTGAAATTAAGCGCTCTGGTTCCTCCAAAGAAGGCAATTGTGTTAGTAAAATCACTTGAAGGCTGATAGAAATTATTGATATTATCTTTCACGTGCACAGCCTTATATGGACGCATTACTCCATCAAACTGTATTACGGATGATCCATCTATTTTTGCTCCATAAGATAACCGGCCTGCACTAAGCGCAGCGGCCTGTGTAGCTGGTTTCACTCCATCGTTCCCTGAGCCATACTCATATTGATAGTTAGGATAAGTAGCCGGCGTTCCAATCATCAGGTTTGTATTATAACTTACACCAATTCCTTTCTGAGCTCTTCCTGACTTAGTGGTAATAAGGATAACGCCGTTAGCTGCCTGGCTCCCATACAAAGCAGCAGCAGCGCCGCTTTTTAAAACGGTTATCGACTCAATATCATCCGGATTAATACTTGAAATTCCATCACCAACATCATAATTGAATCCGGTGCTGCTTGCAGAGGCACCGCCATTTCCATTATAAATTGGCGAGCCATTTACCACATACAGCGGTTGATTATTAGCATTTGGATTAATGGCGCCCACTCCACGAATAACTACACGACTTGAACCGCCGGGACCTGAAGCAATCTGTGTTGCATCTACTCCGGCAATTTTGCCTGTAAGAGCACTGGCTACATTATTTTCCCTGGCTTCTGTAAATTCAGAACCTTTCACTTCTGCGGCTGCATACACCAATCCGCGCTTTAATTTTTTAACACCCAGGGCAGTAACTACTACCTCATTCAGTGAATTATCAATCCTGTTTAATTTGACATTCAGGTTTTGTCGTGTGCCCACCTGGATTTCCTGTTTATCGTAGCCTGTATAGGAAAATACCAGAATAGTGGCTGTAGTGGGGACACTAATTGTAAAGTTTCCGCCGGCATCTGTAGTAACTCCCGTACGGCTACCCTTTATGGTAACACTTGCGCCTGGAAGCGGATTACCATTTTCATCCTGGACGTTACCGTGCACTTCTATGGGAGGCGGAGCCTCGATAAGAGTGGTTTGCACGGGTTGGAAAGGCTCCTTTGCAGGTTGAATTACAACAGTGTTCCTTACGATAGAATACGTGAGATGCTGACCATTGAGACAGATTGATAAGGCCTGGGTAAGGGTGGCATCTTTAATTGAAACATCAACAGGAGCTCTGTTGTTTATTAAAGCTTTATCATAGAAAAATAAATAGCCGGTTTGGCGCTCAATCATCTTAAAGACCTCCGTTAAGCGGACATTCTCTTTGATAATTGTAATCTTCTGGGCGTCGCTTTTGGCATTGACCTTGAAAGTAAAAAACAACAATAATACAATTGTTAGTTTCATAATCATCCATGCTTTGGGTTTTAAAGATTTGGTATCCCTTTTATTTTGGCTACCTACAGCTAAAATCATGATTTTGATTTTTGGTTATAATATTTGTTTTCAACGACCTTTTTAGCCTTCTCCAGCAGTGCAGCGAACATTGCTGGTTTTGTTTTTAAACGCTACCCGGCTATAATAGCAATACAGTTTATTTCTAAGAGTTCTCGTTCATTCCTATAAGTAAAGTAAAGCAGGAAATAATCATTTTTTTTATTTTATCCCCGAGCGGCAACGCCTTTAATTATTTTTACACTGCCTTCCGGTAAGCTGTTGCGAATTGAATTTTCATCCTGGTATGCGTTCAAAAAAGGAATACTTACGATCGACATAGCAATCAAATAAATACGCTAATCTCTAAATACTCTAATCTCGACACAGGCATTAATCGGTTGAAAGTTACAATACGTTATTAGCATAAGAGTCTTGCTTATGCATGTCTGGGGGAGTTTAAAAAGTCTTTTTTAAAAAAAATATTTCCCGATGCTGATTACTTTTTAGGATTTCAATCCTTCCTGCATGGCAAACAATGACTTAAGAATTTTCAGTAGATTTTTATCACTTTATCCGGCCACTTAGCATTGCCGGCTTAAAAGAATTTTTTAACGTCCTTCTTTCGAAAGATAATCCTCTATCTCGTTGGAAGTAACGGTAAGTTTCTTAGGATACTTCGCAATCCATGCTCTGAATTCGTTTTTAATCGTATCCGACCACTCGCCATGAATTTGTCCTGAGGGATATTTTCCCTGCTGAAGAAGAACCCTCTCGAATTCATCGCGTAAAGCAGTCATTTCAGAAGCTGAGACCAGCCCATCAATAAGGAAGGCGGGTACAAAAGCAACCCCATATTCATTGGCAAAAACCACATCGCCGGGAAACACTGTAACCTCTCCAATCCTGATAGGTGAATTAATCGCTGTAGGCGTCATATCTTTAATATATGATGGATCGTGGCCCTTTACCCAGGCATTAAATCCTTTTGTATCTTTTAATTCCTGCATATCCCTGACAGAACCATAAAAAATAACTCCCCTGCCGGTTTTACCATAAATGGCATTTCCCAGACTTGATCCTATCAGCGTCCCGTCCTTGATTTTGCCATAACCGTCGGCAACATAAACATCGCCTTTCGTTAAAATATCAATTGGCCAAATATTAATTCCGCCTTTCTGAGATCTGCCTTCCAACTTTCCATGCACTTTTACTATGCTGTCCAAATCAGGTCGTGAGGGCATGAACTGAGCCGTAACAACTCTTCCCACCATCGTTTCACCTGGTTTAAGAATGATCCAATCTTTTGCCACCTGGTTGTGATACCCCTTCCTCATCAGGTATCCCCATATTTGCTCAAGAGTACAGTTTTTTAATCTCTCAAGAGTTACATCGGATACTTTAGGCCTTCCATCATTAAAGCGCTCCCCTTCCCAACCAGAGGTTAGTTCTTTCACATAGTCTGCAGAAGCCCCTATTTCCTGAGCATTCGTAAAAATGTTAGATGATAAAAAAATGGCGATAATTAAAATTCGTTTCATCGTTATGGATTTTACTATTTTCTGTCTTTTTAATTTGTCCGTTTTTGCTGGTTATTTGTAACCATTATTTATCAATGAGCCGTTGATTCATCAATAAAAATGAACGCGGCCTTCCGCCAAGCTTGACCGAGCGAATTATAATTGCCAGCTTCCTAACTCTTCCAGTAAACGGGCAAAAAGTTGAGATTTTTATTCTATAGAAATTATGGAAACAAGAATATCTTTTCATCAGGTTTCCTTTTCCCTAACTAAAGATTCTATCGTGAGACATTCTTTTATCCCATTCTGTAGTAGGAGCAAAAAAGGTTTTATCTTTTGGACTTAAATGTTTTTTGACTTCCTCTTCATTAAGCTCAATTCCTAAACCCGGCGCTGTAAGGGGAAGGTTGGCAAACCCTTTTGTTATCAACTGCCTTCCATCAGTTGTTTTAACCAACCCTTCCCACCAGGGCAGATCAATTGAATGGTGTTCCAATGCTAAAAAGTTTTGGGTAGCAGCAGCACAATGTACATTTGCCATAAATGAGACCGGGGTTCCGGCCTGGTGCATTGCCATCGCTATTCCGTGTTCTTCGGCATAGTCTCCGATCCTTTTCGTTTCTAACAAGCCTCCTGAACTCGCCAGGTCAGGATGGACTATATCGGTTGCATGAATATCTATCAATGGTCTAAAATCTTTCAAAAGATAAATATCTTCGCCGGTAATGGTAGGCGTTTCCAGGGCTTCCGTTATTGTTTTCCATTGCTCCGGATAATCCCATGGAACAATATCTTCCATCCAGGCCAGCCTGTATTTTTCCAGGGCCTTTCCTAAACGTATTCCGTTATTTAAATCAAAATGACCATAATGATCGGATGAAAGAGGTATGTCATAACCTACCATGCCCCGCACGTGATCTACCAGTTTGGCCATCTCGTCCAAGCCTTTATCAGTAATTTGTATTTGCGTAAACGGATGTCTCGCATTTGCGAGAGACATATAATCGCCGCTCCATTGATTGAGATTACCATTGTTCTGCCAGAATTTCTGATTAACGAGAGTCCCCGGAATTTTTGCAATTTCATTGATCCCCACATCCATCTTAAGCCAGGTGTATCCCTGTTCCTCAATCCGGAATTTTACCAGTTTGAGCTGTTCCTCAGGTGAATTAGATTCCGGAGTATCTGCATACAATCTTATTTTATCGCGATACCTGCCACCAAGTAATTGCCACGCAGGCACATTATATGCCTTGCCACATAAATCCCATAATGCCATCTCTACTCCACAAACTCCTCCAGCCTGCCTTGCCGGCCCCCCAAATTGTTTGATAATCTTAAAAATCATCTCCACATTGCAAGGATTTAATCCTAAGATACGGCTCTTTAGCATTAAGGCGTAACGCGGATCCGCCCCATCCCTTACTTCTCCGAGACCATAAATACCCTGGTTTGTATCGATTCGAATTATCGCTGTACCGCCGAGAACGGTAGTCAATGCATAGCGTAAATCGGTTATCTTTAAATCGGATGGAGCGGATGCCCTTGAAACTTTTGATGTAGTGCGAGCAATAGTGTCCCCAATGTTTAGCCCCATCATCCCGGCTAATGTTATACCTCCGATTGCCGTTTTCCTCAAAAAGTTCCTTCTATCGGTGGCTGTGGAAGGATTCTCCATCTCAGTTTGATTTCTTAAGACCTCCTGACTTTCGAGTTCTTTATTTTTTTCTGCAATTTTTTTAATAATTTCTTTCATTTTAATTGATTTATTTTAATGTTATCGCCCGTTTAATACTTTCACCAATCAGATTTTTTTTTGTGAGTTATATATCTTACTTAACTGTGTTAATGAGGGTCCCGATGGGTTCAATAGTGATGTGAATCTCATCATCCTTTTTGAGGGTAAAGTCGCTGGAAGGTACAATCCCGGTACCCGTCATTAACAGGCAGCCATGAGGGAACGATAATTCACGATACAAATACGATACGAGATCTTCAAACTTGCGTTTAATCTGGTCTATCGCTATTTTTCCTTCAAAGGCGACGTTTTCATCTCTGAGGATTTGCATCTGGATAATTGTATCTTTTGAAAGTGGTTGCTCCGGCACATAAATACAAGGCCCAAGGGCAGCACTTCCGTCATAAATTTTAGCCTGAGGAAGATACATTGGATTTTCTCCCTCAATACTTCTCGAACTCATGTCATTGCCTATTGTATAGCCAACTATTTTACCTGAGGTCGTAATCATCAATGTTAATTCTGGTTCCGGCACATCCCAGGATGAATCTTTTCGGATGCTTACCTTTCCTCCGGGGTCAACAGTTCGGTACGCGGTACCTTTAAAAAAAATTTCAGGTCTGTCAGCCTCATATACACGAGCATAAAAGTCACTTCCACCAGCATTTTTAGATTCCTCCTGCCTGCCTACCTTACTTCTCAGATAAGTAACCCCACATGCCCATATTTCCTGGCCCTGTATAGGTGCCTTCATTTCCGTTTGGAGGATTTCTCTTCCTTCCGATACCGCAACAAGATTTTTCGTGGCATTTTCTAACTTTAAGTACAAATTATCGTCATTTACATAACTGTCCCAATCCTCGCCCTCCAATAAAAAATACTGGTCTTTATTTTCAATAATGATACCACGGGCCGTTTTAAATAATTTCATTTCGTTTTTATTAAAAGATGAAAAATTGCAACATTGATATTAAAAAATATAAGCTGGTAATTAAGCAAAGAAAGGTACACCCGGGGTAGCATATTTTTTTAATCCTTCCTCATTGATTTCCACCCCAATACCAGGTTTATCGGAAACGGTTAAAAAACCATTCTCAATAAATGGCTTATCATAGGTTACTATTTCCTTCCACCTGGGTTCAGTATCACTTAAGGTCTGCCATTCCATTACTTGAAAGTTTGGTACGCTCGCACAAACATGAGCAGTTGCCATTGCTCCTAAAAATGACCCAACCATATGTGGGGAGAAGGGAACATAATAAAGGTTAGCAAGATTCGCAATACGTTGTCCTTCGCCCAATCCCCCACATTTTTGAAGATCAGGCATGACTATATCTACACCCGCTTCAGACAAGAGCCTGGTATATCCATAAGCGAGATAGATATTTTCACCCGCGCATATAGGCGTACTGGATTCTTGTGCAATTGTTTTATATACCTCGAGATTATCAGCAGGTACCGGTTCTTCCAACCACATTAAATTTAACGGCTCCATCATTTTTGCTACCTTCCTTCCTGTTGTAGCATCATAACGGCCGTGCATATCTACACAAATATCTGCATGAGGGCCTATTGCTTTTCTTACCGCGGCTATAGCGTCATACATACGTTCTAATTCCGCATTGCTGGCTGTCCAATTAAAATGATCATATTTATTAGGATCGTTAGCCTGGTCGATGTCAAATTTAACAGCAGTGTAGCCTCTCTTAACGGCATCGGAAGCAGCCTTAGCATAGTCACTGGGGACCGGACGATTTACTGTATATAGTTCGGTATCGCAATAAACCCGGCATTTATCCCTGAATTTGCCTCCTAATAGCTGGTAAACCGGCAATCCAAGCGCTTTACCTGTCAAATCCCATAATGCGGCCTCTATTGCACTGAGTACAGCAACATACATTCCGGATTGAGCACCTCCAAAAAAGTTTGCTTTACGCAACTGTTCTGCGATGCGATTTGGGTTTAATGGATTTTGACCTTTTAGTCTTTGACCGATTTGTTTAACCACAAAATAAGTTCCGGAGACAGCATCAACTCCTTCCCCCGAACCCCAAATTCCCTGGTTCGTATAAATTTTTACGAAAAGTCCACCGCCGGAATAAGCACACTTAACATCAGTTATCCTTAAATTGGATGGTGCAGAAAGCTTTGGAACCCGATTGACAGCTTTTTTATAACCTTCACCAAAAGCTATTGGTGCCAGGGGCAACATTGCAGCGGCTAAAGCTGATTTAGTCAGGAATGATCTCCTGGAGCTTTTTGAACTTGTCATCTTACTTCTTTTGTATGTATTTTGTTAGATTTTTTACCAGGTTCTTTCTTTTAGAATTTCCTGTATTTGTTCTTTCGGTATTGGAAGTTCATTAATGTGATCATTGAGCCATTTGGAAAAATCTTTTTCGATATCATCTGTCCAGCGGGCATCTATCTGTCCGGCGCTGTATTTACCTTCTCTTAAACGGAGGTGGCCGAAAGCATCCCTTAATCGAACAATTTCTGAAGTCTTTACAACCTTTTCCGCCAGTTGAGGCGGAATAAAGCTTACGATACCTTGTTTTCCTAAAACGATATCTCCCGGCATCACAGTTACCTGGCGAATCCGTGTAGGTTGGTTGATACCCACAATCATTGTATTTAGATCGCCTGGTGGATTATGATAAGAGGGGTCATAGCTGGAATAATAGGAAGTAAAACCGCCTATTTCTTTTAAGCCTTCAATATCCCTTAATGCGCCATTATATACGATACCATTTCCGGTCTTAGCGTAAATGGCATTACCGACGTTGTCGCCAATAGTTGGACCATTTTTGTGAGCATCAAACTGATCTGCCACATATACATCGCCCTTTACCAATAAATCAACCGGCCAGGAATTTTGACCTCGCTTGCCCTGTTTTTTTCCACGTGCATCTATCGCTCCCCATACATCAGGACGTCCAGGCATAAAAGTAGCGGTAACGGCCCTACCCACTAATACACTATCGGGGTTAATTTGTTGCCAGCCTTCTGCCACCTGGTATCCATAACCTGCGTTTTTCATAACTGCCCATGCTTCTTCCTGGCTCACGTTCTTCATACGCTTGAGAATATCGTCAGGTACTTTGGGCCGGCCATCCGGAAACCTTTCTCCTTTCCATTCAGGCGTTAAAAAAATAAGTTCTTCTTTGCTTATTTGCTGAGCCTTAGTTGCTTCATAAAATGAAGACAACATAAAAATCATGAAAATTAATTTTAACCGAAACATATTTTACTGTTTATTGTTGTTTTACTGTTTAATGATGATCAAAAATTATAAGACTTCAAGACTGGTTCTTTTTTCTTTTTCTTCTTCAGTCAGGTCTTCTTCCGGTAAACGATTGTACCACCAGCTGGAAAGCGATGAGCCAGTAATATTCATCATAGGCCCGAAAACGGCTGATGCCACCCCTACGGTTGCCATCTTACCCATAGTTAATGCAAGCCCCGAAGCAAGGCCGGCATTTTGCATTCCCACTTCGAGCGCAATCGCCCGACAATCGCGCTCCTGGAATCTAAATAAGCGTCCAGACCAATATCCAAAAAAGTATCCTGCTACATTATGAATAAATGTAGCTACTATCAATAACGCACCAACCTTCAAAAGGCTATCTCTCCCCGCTGCTGTCATTACCGTAAGAATCAGGGCAATTCCCGCCATTGATACAATCGGCATCGCTTTATCCAACCACTTTATCTTTCCATGAAGCAAATGATTGAATACAAGCCCTCCCACCACTGGAATAATCACGATTTTAGTAATGTCCCATACCATTTCCCAAAAATGAACTTCCACAAAGTCTCCCGCAAATACACCCATCAGAAAAGGAGTTAGAAAGGGAGCCAGTAAAGTGGATATAGTTGTTATGGACACAGATAGCGCCAGGTTAGCCCTTGCCAGGTATGACATTACGTTAGAAGCCAAACCACTAGGACAGCAACCTACCAGAATTATCCCGGCTGCAATCTCACTGGGAAAATGAAACAGGCTTGTAATAGCAAATGCTATCAACGGCATGATTGTATAGTGACAACCTACGCCGATCAAGATCTTCTTGGGCATCCGGAGTACCGTGGCAAAATCTTTAAGGCTTAACTCCGTGCCCATTCCAAACATTATAATCTGAAGTAAAGGAACGATGAGCCCCGATAGCTTAAAATTGCCGATACTTACAAAATTTTTAGGATAATACATTGCAAGACTTACCACCGCAAGAATAACAACGGTGTATGATAACCCTCTTAAAACTTTATTCCCCCTAAAAGCTATCGCAATACTGGTAAAAAATAACATTAGTAACCAACCTCCATAATTATTCGCATCCATCTCCACACTAATAATGTAAGCGATCAGGAAAAGGGCTGCCAGCAGGTAAAATAAGATATATATTTTATTCTTTGAATCGGCCATTAAGTATAGTAAAGATTAATTTTAAGAAAGAGCAAAGAAGTACAGGCAGCACTCCAGGTTGCTTCCGCCTGTATTCTTAAATTTGTTTATAGTACTACCAGGAAACCTATCATTTATCCCACCAAATCCGAGTTTCCATTTTATCTTCCCCCTGGCGGGCAATTGCTTCATTTACATTGGCTGAATTGGCTGATATTTCGGAAATAGGATACGTTAATCTCCTAATAAAAGTACCAGCAGGAATAGCTCCCGGATAGGGATTAGGGACTAAAACAGGGGAGCCACTTCTTCTAAAATTCGCCCAAGCTTCAGGACCGTTTAAAAAGGATGCGATCCAATATTGCGTATTAATTTGTTCCAATGCCGTAGATGTATTAAGAGGATTTTCGTCAAGATAGGACTGAATAGCCGATTGTGATATAGCGGAGGCTTCATCAAATTCTGCCATTTGTTCCATGTGTGCTTTTACCCCTGCATTATAATAATCCTCCGCAGTTCCGGCAGTAATCCAGCCCCTCTGCCGCGCTTCCGCAAGCAATAATTCAGTTTGGGCAGCAGTAACAAAAAAGCCGGGAGATGTTAGTTTGCTTATTCTTCGGCGGTCAACCTGGCTATAATCATAGAAACTGGCTAATCCATCAGCCTGAACAGAAGGCTGTATACTTGCATTGTCCTTACCCATAGGCATACCAATTTGAATTGAAGGATCGGTAGATGCGATTGAGGAAGTCTGAGCAAGACCAGATGTAGCACCTACGTATCGAACAGCAATCGAAGCGAGACGAGGATCCTGCGTATTTTTTAATTGGTCAACAAAAGGTTTAGCAAGGTAAATATTGGCGGCTTCAGTTCCGTTTAACATAGTTCCTATAGGCAATTGATAATTTTCATCATGCCGCATAAAGGCGTTATCAGCATTTGAGGTTATTACTCCCCCTGCAAAAGCTGCCTTAGCGGTTTCTTCTGCTTTTGCCTCGTCCACTTTACTAAGCCTCATTCCGGCTCTTAGTAAAAGAGAATAGCCAAATTTTGTCCATTGATCAATGTTGCCGCCATATAATATTTCGCCGGTTTCTACTTTACCTGTATTGTTTAATGCTGCAGTTGCTTCTTTCAGCTCTTTAATAATGTCTGTGTATATTACCTGTTGGGCGTCATATGCAGGTAAAAAATCCTGATCTATATATCCAAGGCCCCCTTTCGTATACGGGATATCACCATACGTGTCTGTCAACACCATAAAAGCGTATGCCTGAAGTATCCGTGCCATATTTTGCAAATTGCTTCTTTCAGGCACTTCCTTTGTATGCTCAATAACATCCCTTGTATTGCGAATTACGTTTTGATAATAGCCTTCCCATAGGGTTCCATATGGGTAGCTCTTATTATCCTGGTTAAAATTTGCACCGGCCAATACGCCCCCGTTTGGCGAAATAACTTGCTGGACGATTCCCATTTCATAGGTTAAAGTGATGGTTGGAAATGATGTATTGATTATCGCTGTATTCAATTGGAAAACAGGATCAATCGACGTTGGATTCGTTTTATTCACGTTCAAATCACTCAGGTTTTTATCGCAGGATGAAATGAAAATCATAAAACATACCATGCTATAGCTAAATATTTTTTTCATTAGTCTTACAAATTAAAATTTTACATTAAGGTTAAATCCCAATCCTCTTGTTGTCGGTAGCCCTGTTGACTCCATTCCTACCAAATTATCAGAACTGTACCCGAAGGTTTCCGGATCAATATTGTCAATCCATTTTTTCAGGATCAACACATTGTTCGCAACGAAATTTAATTTGATGCCTTTGATTGGCCATTTTTCAGGAACCATCTTGGTAAAGTCGTAACCCAGCGATATCTGGCGAAGCTTCCAAAAGCCGCCGTTGTAAATTACGGGTTCAACAATTGCCTGAGACCTTAAATGCTCCCAGTAACTTTGAACCGGCGCCACCACGGTATTCACTCCTCCGGCATCATTTACACCTTTTCCCACCACTCCTCCTTCGCGGCCTTCGAGTGTCATTTTATGAAGCCCGTGGCGGATCGCGTTAAAATTAGTTCCCGACAATATTTTATTTCCAAGTTTATAATCTATGAGGATGGATAAATTCACACCTTTATAATTAAAGCTATTCAGGAAACCGCCGATCCACTTTGGCAGAGCACTTCCGAAATTAACGAGATCACTGGTCTTTTCAGGGATGCCATTAGCAGCAAATACCATGTTTCCTTTAGCATCTCTTTTATATCCAAATCCTGCTATTTGGCCCATTTCCATTCCTACAATCTGCCTTAGTTCTCCATTAAAAACATGAGTGCCCACTGTGATTCTTTCGCCCGCCACATCTGTCAATAAACTTAGAACCTTTGTCTTATTATAGGAAGCATTGGCTGTAAATTCCCAGGTGAAATTTTTAGACCGTACGGGTGAAATATTCAGCAATCCTTCAATGCCGACATTACGGCTTTGACCGCTATTGATGCGGGAGTTCACGAACCCTGAAGCCGTGGATACCTGGGCTTGTACAATCTGGTCACTGGTTATCTTGCGATATGCAGCAAGGTCAAGGCCTACCCTGTTATTAAAAAGCTTCAGCTCAAGTCCAACTTCCGCTTCGGAAATATGCATAGGCCTGAGGTTTGCATTTGGGACAGTGGTTGTGTTTGGCCCGCCTGCAGGCTGCGCCACTCCTGCGGGATTATTAATCAAATTAGAATTGGTCGAATAGTATAAAACACCAGCGTAGGGCGGAACATCTGTATCACTTCCTACTTCAGCATACGCAAGCCTAAGCTTTCCGGATGACAGCCAGCTAAGTGAACTTAATGATTCTGAAAAAACATAACTGGCAGAGACCGAAGGGTACAAGATGCTCATATTTGCAGGAGACAGCGTCGAGAACCAATCATTTCTAACAGTACCATTTAAATAAATAAAGCGTTTATAAGAAAGCTCTGCAGAACCATAGAGCGAGTTTACGCCCCTGGTCTGTAAATCATAAAGAGGATCTTTCGCCCTTCCATTTTGCACTGTATATAAATCTCTTACCACAAAATCTGTTACTTGTACACTGTTTAAGTCCGACCGTCTGCGCATTTGATTACCCCCAACTGATAAGTTGGCACCAAAATCGCCAAAATCCCGATTTGCCGTAACGAGGAAATCTGCATTCGTTTCCCTGAATCTCCTGGTTTCCTGGGTGTAAACACCATTAACGAAACCAGCAGGCGCCGGCGCTCTTGAGGCGTGCCCTGTAGGGAAATTATTATAATCCTGATCGCGAGACCAGTAATCCTGGCCAAAACGACCCTGGATTGACAGCCAACTCAATAAATCATACTTAACTGAGATATTACCAAATATCCGGTCTCTGCGAATGTTTTGGAACTGTTCCGCAAGCACCCAATAAGGATTAGTCCGGTTTTTAAATCTTGAATAAACATATTCATTGCCATTCGCATCGTATTTGTTTTCATCCAGCACCGACAGAGGCATTGAGTTAGCCATATTATAGATACTTGTTGGTATGGAATTATCCTGGTTGGCTATGTTCGGTGGATTCTTATTCACTTCGTTCGAATAATTTACATTGCCGGAGAAACTGAATTTACTATTAAGGTTATAGATAAAGCCCAGGTTCATTGTTTTCCTATTGAACGAATTGTTTGGCATTATACCTTTGCTGCTCAGATCTCCTAAAGATAAATGCAAACCACCCTTCTCTCCCCCGCTTTCAAGTGTTACGGTATTGGTTAGATTCTGCCCATGTCGGAAAAATTTTTCAATTATATGACGTTGAGGCACATAAGGTACAACGACATTATCAAATAAAACCTGCGTCATTCCGGGCTCAAATTTTTCACCAAATGACCATTGACCTGAAGTAGGGTTTGGCGTTGTTGGTCGAACGCCATTTTCCCCCTGCCCATAAACATATTGGTAATCTGTATAATCCAGTGGTTTTTCGTTAGTATAATTGACATTATAGGTTACGCCAATCCCTTTACCCTTGCCTCTAGTCTTCGTTGTAATCATAATAACCCCGTCTTTCGCACGTGATCCGTATAAAGCAGCAGCCGCTGCACCCTTTAGAACCGTCATAGTTTCAATATCATCCGGGTTTATACTATTTAGTCCATCACCTCCGTCAGAAGTATTTCCACCTCCTCTTACAGCGATTGAATTATCGCTACCAGAGGAATTCGGATTGGTGCCAAAATTGGTATTGTCAATAGGGATACCATTAATGACAATCAATGGGTTATTTTGTCCGGAAATGGAAGATTGCCCGCGAATACGGATTTTTGAAGTGCCGGCAGGGCCTGTTCCCAGGCCGGAAATATTAACACCCGCAATTTTACCTTCCAACGCATCCATCATGTTAGGGGAACGATTTACCGTAACTTCATCAGCGTTTACCGTAGTGGTTGCATATCCCAGGCTGCGGGCCTGCCTGCTAATACCCAACGCAGTTACTACTACCTCGTTCAAGCCTGTCACAGTGCTCTCCAACACCACGTTCACCTCAGACTGCTGCTCAACTTTTACTTTCCTCGTTTCGTAACCCACACTGGAGAATTCCAATACAATATTCTTATTATCATGAGCCATAATAATAAATTGTCCATCACTATTCGTCGTTGTCCCTACTTTAGTACCCACTATCAACACCGATACATTCTGCAATGGTTCGCCCTGCTGATTTACCACCCTACCGTGGATTTCAATAGGCGGCGGGATTATCTCCATTACATTAATTGCAGTTAATTTATTATCAGTTTTTTCTTCAGGTCGTACCACTACCGTCTTACCAATAATCACATAAGTAAGCCGCTTCCCTTTCAAACATGCTTCAAGCGCATTTTTCAATGACACATTCCGCACGTTTACAGTCACATTGCCGGCGTCCTTCAATGTTTCATAATTTGAGACAAAATCATAACCACTTTGCTTTTGTATTTTCTGAAAAACTTTTTGCAATGGCGCATTGCTTTCTGAAAGCGAGATTTGGGAATATCCCTTTGCGCTCACCTGCATGCATGCTGCAAATAATATGATGGCAATCAGCTTCATAGTCTTCAGCGTTTGTTTTGATACTTTTGGCAAGCGCCAACAGTAATAATGAACTTTCAAATTCATAACTTTGATTGGTTTAGGTTGATGAAATAGTAATCTTCAGCGATTTATTATAAAGGTTGGCCTGAACTTCCCCGGGTAGTGGTGCAAACACTCCCCGGTTTTTTGTGCAGGTAACTTTAAAAAAATTTAAGACGATTCCGACATTACAATTATTTTATTTTTTTCTACTCTAAATTTTATACCCCCCGCAGCCTCCAATATTTTCAATACCTGAGATACATTCACATTTTTTGAAATGGCTCCCCAAAAATGCTGGTTGATTTTTCCCTGGTATTCAACATCCACATTATACCAGCGCGATACCTGGCGCATGATAGTGTAGATATCTGTATTTTTGTCAAACATAAATTTACCATCCTTCCATGCCATCACTCCGTTCATGTCCACGTCATTTAATATTTTAATCCCGCTATTCCCATCATTATTAATTCGTGCTTGCTGGCCGGGTTTTAACAATCCTGAAATTGTTCCCTGGGTGACACTCACAGAACCCTCCAGCAAAGTGATTTGTTCAGTAGATTCATCATCATAAGTATTTACATTAAAATGGGTTCCTAAAACTTTTACCGTTGCGTCATTATGTTGCACAAGAAATGGCATCATGGAATTATGCGCCACTTCAAAATAAGCTTCACCGGTCATTTTTACTTTTCTTTCCTTACCTGTAAATACTGTGGGGTAGGTCAGGCTTGACCCTACATTGATCCAAACCCGTGTACCATCTGAAAGCGTAAGATTCAATGGCCTGCTTCCCCGGGGTACACTAAGCGTATTATAAGTAACTTTTCCTGCGGGCGTTCCCATATAACTAATACCTCCAATACCTTGTTTTGTAATCTTTACATTCCCCTGCACTGCCAGGATCCCATTTCCAGTGCTGTCTAATTCTATCTTTGTACCATCAGCAAGAGTTAGCACTGCTTTGGTACCTAAAGGAGCGGCTACGTCATTCACTTTTTCTACGGATGTAGCAACCGGGTGATTTGAGTGGGGAGCCAGGTAGTAATAAACGCCCGCTGTTAAGCCAATAAAAATCGCCGCTGCTGCGGTCAATTTTAACCATCGCATTTGCCTCACTTTTGGTCGAAGTGAAACAATCTTTGACTGAATCACACTCGAATATATTTCATCCCATTTTACATAAGAAAGATCTTCTGCTGATTTATTTTCATTCCAAATACCGAGCACATAATTTTTTAATTCAGAATCTTCTTTTGCCTCAAGTATCCATTCCATAAGTTCATTCTCCTCCATAGGAGTTGCCCTTTTTGAAATATAGGTATCTAATAAATAATGAATTCTCTCTTTAGTTAATGACATCAGGTATGAAGTAGCAAACGTGTATCAGGACAGATGCAGTAACGGAGCATTTGTACTAGTCGGAATAAAACTATTTTTTAGGTGAACCAAAAAATTATCAGAAAAGTAGCTTCAGAACTCCGTAAAAAAGCGCGGATGAATTTAAGAGCTTCGGCGAGATGGTTTTTAACTGTATTAGGAGAGATATGTAATCGGAGGGCAACATCTTCCCTGCTGAGTCCTTCCTGTCTGCTAAGTCTGAATACCAATTTTTGTTGCGGCGGAAGTTTTTCAAATGCTTCGGAAATCAGTTCATTGCTTTCATGAGCCAGCACCATCTCTTCGGTAGTATTTACTGAAGCATGTATTGGGGATGCTTCTTCCAACAATTTTTTTTCATGCGCAACTTTTCGATAATGATGATATACCCTTCTATAAACAGCCGTAAAAAAATAAGCGGATGGATTTTCAATATCTGCCAGGCTTTCACGCTTGTTCCAAATATTCATGAAAGTATCCTGAACTATATCCTTCGTTACTTCGTCACAACCAGTCATCTTTAGCGCTACCGCATAAAAGCGTTCTTTGTAGAGATCGAATAATTGCCTGAATGCGCGCTCATCGCCGGCGGCAATCATTTTAAGCAATACTTTTTCATTATCTAATGGATGATCAAGCAAAAGGAAAAATTTAGAAGATGTCCCATCCCATACTTCGAAATTATTGAAAAATAATAACCTAATCACAATTATCGCTTCTAACCGGCAATTAACAAAAGGGAAATATTTTTTTGACTGGCTTTTTGTTATGCAATCAGACAGTTTGTAGTAAACGAGCTTATTTTGGATATTTCTATTTCGGGCTGTATTATTTTACGGTGCTGAAACCGGGTAAACTTATTCCATAATATCGGCATCCCTGGCATAGCGATTTTGAATTTCAGTTATATTCCCTAAATAATAATGCGAGTTAATAAAAACCAAAAGGCCAACAGATCAAAAAATCATTGACGATTTGATTGCTTGATTATGAGAAGTAAATTGTTATTGTACAAAGCCAAATTCCCTATGCTGACCTCAGGAGCTTATAAATTGAAAGTGGCAATTCTCCCCGTTGAGGAATAAGTTTTATAATTCTTCTTTCTTTTTTATAGAACCTATTTTTTGAATTAAATATTTACTTTAATAACTATTTTTTAGGGCAAAGCAAAACTCATAACAGAACCGCCCTCATTTTCTTTATTCCCTGATACTGACACAGCGATGAACTGCTTTCCATTGTACATATAAGTACTTGGATTTGAAGTGGCCATGCCCGGAAGTATAATTTGCCACAAAAGATTACCAGTTTTCTTATCAAAAGCCAGTAATTTTTTATCTCTCATCCCACCCAAAAACACAAGTCCGCCTGAAGTTACGATGGGGCCTGTCATACTTTGAGAACCGGTTATAGGACCATCTTCTTTTTGTAATTTCTCTATATTTCCTACCGGTATCTTCCATTCATATTCACCTGTGTTCAAATTGATTGCGTTTAACGTGCCCCACGGAGGCTTAATACCAGGATTCCCGTCCCTGTCTTTAAAGGAACGATAGGCGGTTACATTTAAATATCTTGCTGCACTATCCTCTATATTTCCCTCTTTTTTGGCATTTTTAACAGCAAGTTCATTTCTTTGGATCTCAAGTAAATTGTCATCGGTGGCAGATGACGATTTATTTTTATTTTCATATAAATAGGCAATAATCGCTTCTTCTTCCCTTTTTTTTAAGATATCTGCAAAGGAAGGCATCCTCCCCCCACCATGCCTTATTTTGTTCAAAATACTTTCTTTGTTTTTTCTTTCCGATATTTTAACTAATGACGGATTTTGTAATCCGTTACCATTCCTGTCTACTCCATGGCAACCAGCACAATATGTCATATAAAGTTTCCTGCCTTTTTCGTAATCAGACAGCCCCTGCAAATTTTTATTATTTCGATCAATTTTTTGGAGTAAGGATATTTCAGGAGATTCATTTGATTTCACATATATAATATTTGTGTATGGGTCATAAGCCGCTCCTCCCCATTCTGCTCCGCCCACAGTTGCAGGAAGGCTCAATGTTCCTTGTATTGATGGTGGAGTAAATAAACCTTCATATCTCAGGTTATTAAATTGTTTGAGCAGGGAATCATGAACTTCAGGAGAAAAATCACTCAAATCCTCTTTCGTCATGAACTGACGTGCAAAAGGCTTTGGTTTTGACGGAAATGGCTGAGTAGGCCACGCCTCTTCACCGGGAACATCTGAAGGCGGTACAGGCTTTTCTTCAATTGGAAAAATCGGCTCTCCTGTCTCACGGTTTAATAGATAAAGAAACCCAACTTTCGATACCTGGGCTACAGCATCAATTTTTTTTCCATTTCTCTCAATCGTTACAAGATTGGGAGGAGCAGGTAAGTCGTAGTCCCATAAATCATGATGCACTGTTTGATAATACCACTTCAATTTCCCTGTCTTTGCATCAAGAGCTATTACACAATTTCCAAATAAATTCTTTCCTTTACGATCTGCACCATAAGAGTCATAGGTGGGTGAACCGGTAGCAAGATATACAATACCACGGTTTTTATCCAGGCTCATCCCTCCCCAGTCATTAGCCCCTCCTACATATTTCCAAGCATCTTTAGGCCATGTTTCATAACCGACTTCACCAGGTAAAGGGATGGTATGAAATGTCCATTCTAACTTGCCGGTTCTGATATTATATGCTCTCTCATACCCTGGTTCAGCCCCATATAATTCGGAGACTTCAGTACCTAAGATCAACAAATCTTCAAAAACAATTCCAGGCGATGTGGGTACAATAGAGATTACTTTCGGATCGCCACGCATACCTTCGTTCAAATTAACTTTCCCGTTTTCACCAAATTTAGTAATGGGGGTTCCATTCATAGCATTCAACGCAAAAAGATGATTTCCTGCCGTAAATAAAATCCTTTTATCATTTCCATCTTCCCAGAACGCAACTCCTCTGTTTACGCCACCTCCTGATCCTCCGTTAAAAGGATCAAAAGCCCATATTCTTTTTCCTGTGCCGGCATTAATCGCGTAAACCCGGTGTCGTGCAGAGGTGATATACATAATGCTATCCACGACAATAGGATTACATTCACTTCTTTCGGAACGAGCACCTTCAATAGTATCGTTTGGATAAAATGTCCACGCCAACTTTAGTAGTTGAACATTCTCTTTATTAATTTGTGTCAAACTAGAATAGCTAGCGCTTGTTGCATCGCCTTTATAAACACTCCAGCTAGCGAATCCATTATTATTATCGTCATGACATCCAAAAAAAATGACAAGCAAAAGTATGCGGATGCACCT
Organism: Hanamia caeni; assembly: GCF_003721595.1. Taxonomy (GTDB): domain Bacteria; phylum Bacteroidota; class Bacteroidia; order Chitinophagales; family Chitinophagaceae; genus Ginsengibacter; species Ginsengibacter caeni. The sequence goes on along the minus strand of NZ_RJJR01000004.1, from coordinate 11,269 downwards.
TTTAATGTGATTCATTATGCTAATTTATTTATAATTGATTTTGGAAAAATTAAGCTATATTCTCACACACTTTCTAATAACTATTTGATCAGTTCTTACTTAAGTAAGCTTCTCACATAAGAAACCAATTTAGGATTACCGGCTTGTGCTTTAATTTGTGGAGGTAGTTTTTTTAAATACCAATTCACCTTATAAGTAGAAGATTGCTGACTTTTTATTTATTAATTTGTTACCAGGCCATGTAACAATAAGTTGCAGTTTCTTACATTTAGACAAGTACAGTAAAGCAGCAAAAAGGTTGAATTCTTATTTTATTTACTGAACAATTATTTTCCTTCCCTCTACCTTAAATTTCACACTACTTAGTTCCAGGATTTTCAATACATCCGACAGTTGAGCATCCCTGCTTATTTTGCCTACAAAACTTCTTTCTGGCACATTGCCTTCATAAACAATCTCCATATTATACCACCTGCTAATCTCAAGCATAATAGTTTTAATATTTGCTCCATCAAATTGGAATAATCCATTCTTCCAGGCTACTACTTCATCCATATCCGCCCTATTAATTTTCAAATCATTATTATTGTCATCTAATATACCCTGCTGGCCCGGTTTCAACAATCCGGAGACACTGCCTCTTTTTATTTTAACACTGCCTTCCAGCAAACTGGTCTTTATCGAATTCTCATCAGCATACGCGTTTATATTAAAATGAGTTCCCAAAACTTCCACCTGCATACCGTTTACATTTACATGGAATGGCTTTTCTTTATTTTTGGCTACTTCAAAATAAGCTTCGCCAGTCAGCTCTACGTTCCGCTCTTTTCCTATAAAAGCGGTCGGGAAACGCAGAGATGATGAAGCATTAAGCCAAACCTTGCTTCCATCGGGCAAAACCACCTGGTATTGTCCTCCACGCGGAGTAGTAAGCGTATTATATGTTACCGGCATAGCGCCATTTGCATGCATTTTTCCATCATAAACCAACATGCCATTCTGTTTGCTGATGATGGCGCTTCCCTGCTGAATCTTTCCATTTTGTATACTGTCAAGAACGATAGCTGTACCATCAGCCATTATCAAACGTGCATGATTACCACCGGGAACTATTGCCTCAGCCTTTTTAGATGGCAAGAGCAATGCTGTTGTTTTTTGATTATTAGTTCTATTTTCCGCTCCATAAAAAATTCCGGAAATAATTAAAATTAGAACTACCGCCGCGGCAAAACGTATCCAGGGCTTTAAAACAAACTTGTTTTTCTCCGACAGAATTACTTTTGCTTTGTCACTTTCTAAAATCTTTTGCACAATTGAAAGTGAAACATTCTCATCCATTTTGGCTTCAGCATGGCTATTACGGATAGCTTTTTCTACCAATTTTTTGACTTCACCTTCATTGCGGCTATCGTTTATTAAGGCCATCAATTCTTTCTCTTCCTCTTCAGAACATTTATGATTGACATAGCATTCGAATAAATACTCTAATCTCGACACAGGCATAAATTGATTGATAGTTACTGATTAAATGCAGCCAGAAGCATTACGCTATTAGTATAAGAGGCTTCGTTATACAGGTTTGGGGGAGTCTAAAAAAATATTTGTTAAAAAATATTCCTGATGCTTATTATTTATCCTTCTTTTGCGCCTCCAAATAATCGTTCAGTTCTTTCCTGGTCATCGGTAATTTGGTGTCAGGATAATTTTTAAGCCAGTCAGAAAAATCGTCTTCTATTGATTTTGTCCATTTACTGTCAATTTCGCCGGGAGTATATTTTTTTTCACGCAACCGTTGAAATCCGAATTCGTCGTGCAGGTGAATCACCTCGCCGGAGAGTACCAAATCATTTACCAAATAGGCTGGAATAAAAATAGTTCCGTATTTGTTGGCCAGTACCACATCGCCGGGCAGTACAATGGCCCTGCCGATGCGAATGGGGAAATTAATAGAGCTCAGCATTTCCTGTTGAAGGTAGGAAGGATCCTGACCACGTGTCCACGCATTAAAACCTTCAATTTCATTTAAACCTCCTTCATCCCTTACTGAGCCATAAAAAATGACGCCATTGTGTGAGTTGGCGTAGATAGCATTTCCTAAATTGGAACCTATTAGCGTGCCATCTATAATTCTGTCATAGCCATCCGCCACATACACGTCGCCGGGTTTTAAAATATCAATAGGCCACGAATTGGTGCCGCCCGAGCTATCGCGGCCTTCAGACAATCCGGCTGTCCTGATTACTTTTTTAAAATCCGGGCGTTCAGGCATGTATTGAGCGGTAACCACGCGCCCCGTCATCGGGCTATCGACGTGAAGAATTTTCCAATCTGCCTCAAACTGGTTTTCAAATCCATGACCTCTTAAATAACCCCAGGCTTCTTCCATCGCCACTTTTTTTAACCGGTGCAAAATAGCATCCGAAACTTTGGGGCGGCCATCCTCGAAACGCGGGCCTTTCCATTGTGAAGTCAACGCTTTAATGTATTCGGCGGAGGCGCCTACTTGCTGCGCCTTTGAAGAATTAAAAAATAAAAACAAAAAAGGGATTGCAATAAAAATTTTTTTCATAAATATTTGATTTAAACAAATTGGTTGCTTATGATTTCTCTTCTTCCTTTTCCGGAAATTTTGAATGGTAAATCGAAAAAAAAGATGCTCATTAGCTGTATGTCCTGTCCCATGAGCGAAGTGTATCCCATTCAGGCGTTGGTTCAAAAAAGCCGCCTCCTTTTATCAAATGCTGTTTTACGACCTCATCGTTTAATTCTACGCCCAGGCCCGGTTTTTCAGGAACCTGCACATATCCTTTATTAATAATAGGTTTGCTTACGCCTTTCACCAGGTCGTCCCAGTAAGGATAGTAGATGCCATTATCTTCCAACGCAAGAAAATTTTGAGTAGCTGCGGCTACGTGTACGCTTGCCATGTAAGAGATTGGCGTGGCATAATGATGAAGCGCCATAGCGATGCCATTATCTTCGGCATAATCGCCAATTTTTTTGGTTTCTAAAATTCCGCCTGAAGAGTTAATATCAGGATGAATAATATCTACTGCGTGATTATCAATGAGGGGTTTAAAATCGCTGAGCAGGTAGCAATCTTCGCCGGTAAGCGTAGGCGTGGTTGTAGAATCAGTAATCTGTTTCCATTGTTGTGTATAAAACCAGGGAATTAAATCTTCCATCCATGCAAGGTCAAACGGCTCCATGGCCTTGGTTAACTTAATTGCTTCATTTACGCCTATGTGCCCCCAATGATCGGTACACAACGGCACATCAAAGCCTACCGCAGAGCGCACATCCGCTGCAAATTGTGTTAGATAAGCAATTCCTTTGGGCGTTATTTGAACAGCAGTAAACGGATGTTTTGTTTGCGCGAAACTCGTAGAACCATTATCTCCCCACTGGTTCATACCACCTTTCTGCTTTTCCCAAAAATCGGCATTCACCAAAGCATTAGGGACATCCTTAAGCAATTCTATACCCATATCCATCTTCAGCCACGTGAAGCCCATGTTCAGGCGTTCTTTCATCTTTTTTGCGTAGCCGTCAGGCGTTTTTTCAGTAGCGGTAGTATCGCAATATATTCTCACCTGGTCGCGGTATTTTCCGCCCAAACACTGATAAACCGGGATATTATACACCTTCCCGATAATGTCCCACAAAGCCATTTCGACTGCACAAACGCCTCCGGCCTGCCGGCTCGGCCCGCCAAACTGCTTAATTTTTTTAAAGATCATTTCAACATTACAGGGATTCATCCCCAGTATCCTGCTTTTTAATTCCAATGCGTATCGCTTGTCTGCTCCGTCTCTTACATCGCCCAGGCCATACACGCCCTGGTTGGTATATATTTTAAGAATAGGGCAAATTTCAAAGTCTGCAATACGCATGTCGATGATCTTCAGATCAGATGGCGCAGAATACCGGTTTATTTTCTGAGTGGTATAATCCAGCGTTTTTTCAATCGGGGCAAAAGAAAACGCTCCCAAAGAGAGGCCACCGATCGCGGCTTTTTTCAAAAAACTGCGACGATCATCTTTTACTATTTCATGCGACAATTGCTCAGCCGGTTCCATCACCGGCCCCGGATTTTGCATTTTTGAAAATAACCCTTTGGTAGCTTTCTTCATGAATTAAAATTTATAGTATGGATGATATTTCTTTATGTATAAATTGATTTCAAATTTTAGCAGGGTATATTCCTAACACACATTATTCTAACCGTGTAATAAAAAATATTTCCCGGTTATAAAAAGCCATTCTAAAGAAATGCAGAATTTATAATTAGGGATTTTACTCATAATGTCAGGCAGTGAAATAAAAAAGATAAACAGGAATTAAAAGCATCATATCCAGATTAAGCGTGCAATACGACCTGATATTTTTCATCGCTTCCGCAAGATGAGACTTAATGGTCTCCGGTTTTAAATTTAAAACATACGCCGCTTCATCCCTCTTTAATCCATGCTCTTTTATTAAACTATACACCTCTTTTTGTTTTCGGGGAAGCCGCGTGACGGCTTCGTGCAATACAGATGAATATTCTTTATTGATAAGATAATCCTCTATATTGTCATTCGACGCCATCTTACTATCTTCAGTAAGAAGCATGGTTTCGTAGCTTTTGGCTATCTGCTTCAGCGTTTTGTAAACCCGGTTCCTGGTAATCACAGAAAGGTAAGCGCTAAAATTTTGTATTCGCGATAAATCTTTCCTTTTCATCCAGATTTTTAAGAAAACATCTTCAACGATTTCTTCTGACAAAGTAGAAGAACGCGTTAGCCGTAAAGCAATGCTGTAAAGTTTGTTTTGATAATGTGCAAACAGTTCTTTGAAAGCCATTTCATCTCCCTCTGAAACAAGAAGCAGGATTTCAATCTCATTGTATTTTTTATCTGTAATCAAATCAAGCAAGACAATAAGTAACAAATTAATTTAGAAACCGAAGTTAGCTAAAAAAGATATTCACGAATGAAAAATTATAACGGTTTATTTTTTAAAATGCAGCAGATTGTTCCGGCATTTGATTTAAAATAATTTTAGCGTCTATTTATTGCTTTACTGGCAAATAGCTCTAAGAATCAGCTAAACACAAATGAAAATGACAGATTTTGCATTGAATTTTTTATGCAATGTATTATCTTCGCCGCCCAAAAAGTCGGGGTAGCTCAGCTGGTTAGAGCATCGGAGTCATATCCGCCAACGTCGGACGGCAGTTCAAGTCCGCTTCCCCGATAAAAATGTTCTTTAAAATAAAATGTCGGGGTAGCTCAGCTGGTTAGAGCATCGGATTCATAACCCGAAGGTCGGCGGTTCAAGTCCGCTCCCCGATACTTTTCATTTTGCCTTTAGACTTTTTCGCAAGTCAGATTACTATTTTAGTTTTAGAATTCGTGTAATCCTTTTTACAGTAAACCGATAAATAAGCAAATTTTTATTTTCAAACTAATCTTTTTTGAAAAAAAATATAACTCATTTAGCACCCGGAGGGCAATATTTTTTTAAATAGTCGGTATATAAAGTGGACAAATGAATTCTTGTGCCTTCGCCCTCTGATATGGAGTGCGTGCGGTTAGGATAAGGCATAAATTGAAATTGCTTATTGTATTTTATTAGTTCATTCAGCAAGGCTTCGGCATTATCATACTGAACATTATCATCGCCTGTGCCATGGATAAAGAGCAAATTTCCCTGTAAATTTTTTGCATAATGAATAGCAGACCCTAAAATATAATTTTCCTTATTTTCGGGTATCAGGCCCATGTATCTTTCTTCATAAATGTTATCATAATATAAGAGATTGGTTACTGCCGCTATTGCTATCCCGGTTTTATAAATTTCAGGATATTGAAACATCAAATTTAAAGTAGAAGAACCACCGCCACTCCAGCCCCAAACTGCCACGCGTTCTTTGTCAAACCAGGGTTTTTCCAATATTTTTTTTGCGGCCATGGCCTGGTCGTGAATATTTAACCGTCCGATCTGTCCATAAATAGCCTTGCGCCACGCAGCGCCCCTGAGCGACGGCGTTCCCCGGTTGTCTACTGATATCTGGAAATAGCCGTCTTTGCTCATATCGCCCTGGTATAAAAAGTTATTCTGAGCGCCAAATCTATCGCCTACAGTCGATGAGGCGGGTTCGCCATATACATAAAAAACTACAGGATATTTTTTAGTGGAATCAAAATTCTCAGGATATGCCATCCAGCCGTCTAAAGTGATACTATCTTCAATGATTACTTTAAAATATTTTACATTACTCTGCTCATCTACTTTTAAATTATTAGCAATACTTCTCTGCGGATCCAGGGGTTTTCCATCCGGTAAAGAAATCCATTCCGATGAAGGATATGTTTGATAATTGGAAAACCAATGAACAGCAAATTTTGCAGAGGGAGAAATATTATAATCATGCGTGCCTGTCTCACTCGATGGCGATAGTAGTTGCAATTTGCCTGAGCCGTCCAGCTTTGTGCGGTATAAATATAACTGGGTGGCATTATCAGGAGAAGCCATGAAATAAACAAACCCATTTTTTTCATCGATACATTTTATGTTATCAATATCGTAATCTCCTTTGGTAACAAGCGTTTCTTTGCCCTGCCGGTTTACAATATAAATGTGACGCCAGCCATCTTTTTCTGTTACCCACAAAAAATCCTTGCCGTTATTTAGCCAATCCCACCCAGTAGGATCATCATCATTCCACCTGGATTTTATGTCGATAAAAGCAGTGTCATCTTCTGTATAAAAATTATTGGCTGCGCCGGTGTTTACGTCACAAAAAAATAATTTGCTTTCGTTTTGCTTCCTGTTCAATTGCTGTAAAACTACCTGTGATGAGTTGTCGGCCCATTCCATGCGGGGAATATAATGCTCCTGGGGATCGCCCGGAACTTTCATCCATTTGATATTGTCATCAGCGATATTTGCCACACCAATACGCACGGGGCTGGGCGGCTGGCCTACTTTAGGGTATTCAACAGGTATTACGATGGAATAAACCGAATCGGTAGTGTTCAACATATAATAATCGCGCGTTTTTCTTCCATCCACCTGCCAGAAAGCAATTTTTTTGCTATCAGGGCTCCAGCGAAATCCATCACGGCAACCGAATTCTTCTTCATATACCCAGTCAAAAGTTCCGTTGATGAATTTTCGTGTACCGTCTACCGTTAGTGCCTTTATTTTATGAGTGGCGAGATTTTCAACGTATAAATTGTGCCCGCTTACATAAGCTGCATTTTTGCCATCGGGAGATATTTTTGCAAACATCAGTGATTGCGAAGGAAGCGATTTTCCCAACTGGAAAAGCTTGTTGGCAGCCACATCCAAAATCCAGTAATCTCCGCGCGTATGATATCTCCAAACTTTGGCTGTGTTGGTAAATATGAGCAACTGCTTATAGTCTGAAGAAAAACTGTAAATATTGAATTGCAAAGGGTGTGTTTCACCTGCAGGAATAAGTTGTTTACGATCCACGAGCGTGGTTAGTTCGCCACTTTTGATATCTGTTTTTATAATGCTGCCATCTCTTACAATCAAAGTGCTGTTTCCATCTTCAGTCCAGTATACCTGTTTTGGTCTGAATTGAGAGAAGGCTGTAAGGTTGCCGATTATAAAAACAATGACAAATAAAATTCTAAGTGGGTTTCGGTTCATAGATTCATTTTTGGGTAAAAATAAGAAAACAGAATTAGCCGTTTAGGTGTTTAACATAAAAAGATACATTTGTGTATGGCTGAAAAAGAAAAAATAAGAATTGATAAATTTCTTTGGTCTATACGAATTTTTAAAACCCGTAGCCTGGCTGCTGAGGCTTGTGCAACTGGAAAAGTAAGAAGCAATGGCGTTACTGTAAAACCGGCTAAAACAGTAGGCGTAGGCGATCAATATGAAATAAAAACCAGTTCTAAAAAATGGAAAATTGAAGTTACCTCCTTAATACATAACCGTGTCGGTTATGAGGAAGCCATTAAACATTACGTTGATCTTTCCCCCAAAGAAGAAACAGATAAAACGCAGGTGAGCGCATTTGTTTTTAATACAGGCAAAAGGCAAAGCAAACAAGGAAGACCTACCAAAAAAGAAAAACGAAGGCTGGATGATTTTTTACAATAAAAGTCGATAATAAAGAACAGTCTGAAAGTTTGATCTTAATTTACTTTCATATTAAAGGCATCCTTTGCCTCATCAGCTGCTTTTTCATCACCCAGATAATTCCAGTTGATCCCTTTAATGTACTTTTTGAACACGTTGGTCATATCGGCGGGCGTTGTTTTTTGAATCTTATCTACAAATTCTTCATCCATTTTCCAGTTGCCTAATATTTCACTTTTTCCCAAAGCAGCAGCCATTTTATCAGTACTTTCTTCTTTCATATAGTTTGTTGTAATAAAAAGATTTTTGGTGTCAGTAAGTTCTTTTTGAGAAAATCCTTTTCTTATTATCCGGTTGAGTTCATTCACCATTACCTCCACTGAAGCTTTCGGATCTGTGGTGCTTACATACATATAATCGTAGGGCATTTGCTGAAGTACAGACATTGCATGAGGAGCATAGGATAAATTTCTTTTCGTTCTTATTTCAGTAAAAAGATTTTCACTAAAAGCGCTGACTGCAAGGCGGTTTACTGCAAAATCACCTGATGTAAATAAGGGCGCATTTACTACTCCGATAATATAGTTTGTTGCCAATTTGCGTGGCTCAGAATTTAAACTGTTCGAGATTATTTCAGGAGTGTGATAAGTAGAAGCAGTATAAGTTTTAGAGGGAATACCCCCAAATGCGTTCTTGATTTTCTTGGTAATTTCTTCTTTACTTATTTTACCCACTACCACGATGAACATGCGGTTTTTATTCAACAGCGTATTATAATAATAGTCTTTTATTTCTTTTGCAGAAAGATTGGTCACCGTATTTACTTCACCAGTAGCATCAATAACATACGGTGTATTTTTAAAAGTAGTGGCTACCGCCATTTTAAGTATTTTACTATCAGGATCCGCATCAGCATTTTTTATTCCTGAAATTACTTTCTGTTTCAAAAGATCGAAATCTTTTTCGTCATACAGCGGATTTTTTACAGCAGCCTCAAGCAAACTCCAGCCTTCATTAAAATACTTTTTTATGCAGTTAACACTAATGACACCATAATCATAGGTAGAAGATCCATAAACATTGATACCAAATTGATCAGCCTTATTTTTAAAAGCATCTTTGGAGAACAATTTTGTACCGCATTCAGGTGCACCTGCAAGCGCAAGATTTTCAATGCCTGCTTTTTCAGGGCTGTAATTTGTAACACCGCCCCTGTAATAAACACTTACGTTGATAATGTCTTTTACTGTTGGTTTCATGATAACCGTAATACTATCAACCTGGAATTTCTGAGCTGCGTTCTGCGCACTAACTGTTTGAGATATCATCAGCAGGACAGCTGATAAAAATGAAAAAACAAAATTTTTCATAACTATTTTTTTAAAATTGTATTAATCTGCTTTGAAGAAGGTTGCAGGTTGCAATTGCCGATCCATTTGTGGATTCACCAGCAAACCGACGCAATAAGGCTTGTCTTTAATATACTTGCGTACATATTTTTGAATATCCGCACGTGTCACTTGCTGTACGTTTTTGATGTAATTGAAATAATAATCGAGTGACGCAGAGCACCACCAAAAAGAGACAGTATGCACATAATTAGAAGTAATTTCTTTACCCCTTACGTCATTTATTTCCAACTGCCGTTTAGCCGTTGCTAATTGCTCATCAGTAAAATAATCGTCATTATCCATTATATTTATCTGATGCTTTATTTCTTCAAAACATGCTTTCGCCTTCGCAGGATTACATATTGCTGTCAAAGAAATCGGGCCTACATGTTTTTGAGTAAAATAGTTAAGTCCAACTTGTAAAGCTAGGCCGGATTCTGAAAGTGCCTTATTAAATTTAGATGAATTCTGACTTAGTATAAATGAAAATACATCAGCTGCATAAGTAGCTTTTAGATCGTTGCGTGTATCGGGGCCCATCCAGTTAAACAAAATCAACGGAACTTTTATATTTTCCGATTGTACAATAAAATAATCTTTTTTTTCCAGGGGCTTAAACTCTGGAATCGGAAACTTTTGAAAAGGATCAAAACCGGAAGGTTTCCAACTTCCCATTATTTTTCCTACCTGGTTAAAAACGTCCTCGTGTGATACATCGCCCGCTACGGTTAATAGAGAGTTATTGGGCCAGTAATATTTGTTTTTAATTGTTTCCATCTTAGCAGGAGTAGCTGTAAGAATCACTTGATGATTACCAATCACATTTTTTCTACTATAAAGATCGCCCCACAAATGATGGTTCATAGTATCTATTAATGCAAAATAAGGATTGGACTCTTGCCGTTGAAACTCCGCATCCACCACTACATTTTCCTTTTTCATTTCGCTGGTATCGAATTTTGGATACTGAATGGCTGAATTCATAAACTGTAATCCTTTTGTCAAATTAAATTTAGGAAGTGTGAAGAAATAATTAACTATTTCAGTGTTGGTAGTCGCGTTTGCAGCAATACCTAATTCCTTCATTCTATCCAAAAAAGCTTCCTCACTGGGATAATCTTTATTGGCCTTAAAAAACATGTGTTCGTACAAATGGCTTAATCCGTTAAACTCAGGTGACTCAGTGAAGGAACCATTTTTAGTAGCAATTTCTATGGTTGCAAGTGGAACGCTATGGTCTTCAATTACTAATACTTGCAGACCATTCGGTAGTGTTTTCAGAAAAAAGTTGGAGGGAAGTGAACTTTGTGAATAACTGGTGCCCACAAAGAGAACCATCAGCAGAAAAAGAAGTTTTTTTTGCATAAACGTGATTTAATAAAATAAGACGCAGTTCACAGTGTTTATAAAAGCTTTTTGAGATGTTAAAACTCTGGCAAAAAATGACTGATGTTAATACCAGTTATAGATTGTAGCTCTAAAATAAACCTATTGTAAATTACAAACCAAATTTTTTTATTCTCCTCCATTATTATGGGAGGCGGTAGGATAAAGCATTTAAAGGCACGATTCTATGTTTGTTAGCGTCTCGGGGCGATAAAGTTTGATGGTAGATTTCATTTTGTTTCATCCAACATTACATCAACCCTTCCCCCAAAGAAACAGATAAAACGCAGGTGAGCGCATTTGTTTTTAATACAGGCAAAAGGCAAAGCAAACAAGGAAGACCTACCAAAAAAGAAAAACGAAGGCTGGATGATTTTTTACAATAAAAT
>NZ_RJJR01000039.1 GCF_003721595.1 Hanamia caeni | reverse complement strand
ACGAAGAGAACTCCTTGAAGCTTAGTAAGATCATCTTTTTTTGTCATACTTCGACAAGCTCAGTATGACGACAAGCTCAGCATGACAAAAAAAAGAACATTCACCCGTTAATAACGATAAATTAAGTTTTACCTGTCATCCTGAGCTTAGCCTGCCCAGAGCTTGTCGAAGGGTCGAAGGCGGTGTTAGTAGTAGGCAATAAAATTACACTTTTAAGCTAAGTGTGATAAACATTAATCTTTTTTTATCGTACGCGGTAAACTGAAACAGGGTATAAACGCGTTATCCAGCTTGTTAAAAACAATCGGCCTTAAAAATGATCATCGTCGGAATAAATGCATACCACGCGGATTCGTCCGCGGCCATCTTTGCAGATGGCCGGCTAATTGCTGCCATAGAGGAAGAACGGTTTAAAAGAATAAAACACTGGGCAGGATTTCCTTCAGAATCCATACTGTTTTGTATTAAACAAGCCGGTATCCGTTTTGACGAAGTAGACTATTTTGCTATCGGCCGCGACCCCAAAGCCAAATTCTTAAAAAAGCTATTATACCTCTCGAAAAATCCGGCAGGAAGTATTTCAGCCGTAAAGCACAGATTGGAGAATGCTAAAAAAGTTTCTTCCCTTGAAGTCGAACTGGCACAACTTTCTAATCTTCCTCCTTCCGCATTCAAAAATAAAATTCACCAGGTAGAGCACCACAGAAGCCATATAGCATCTGCTTTTTTTGCTTCGCCTTTTAAAGAAGCTGCATGTGTTTCCATCGATGGTTCCGGTGATTTTACCACTACCATGACGGCAATAGGCAAAGGGAACGATCTAACTATTCTTGATTCTGTTGACTTTCCTCACTCTCTTGGAATTTTTTATACCGCCTTTACCCAATTGCTTGGCTTTCCCCATTATGGCGATGAATATAAGGTAATGGGTATGGCTCCCTATGGGAAACCGTTATACGTAGATAGGCTTGAAGAAGTCATTCATCTTACCGGTGACGGTCTATTTAAACTGGATTTAAAATATTTTAGAAAGGGCACCGAGGGAGTCATTTCTTATGGCGACGATCACATTCCTGTTGTTCAACCCATGTATAGCGAACAAATGGTCAGCCGTTTTGGTCTGCCCAGGAAGAAAGATGAAGCTTTGACAGATTACCATAAAGATCTTGCAGCATCCGTACAACGGATAACAGAAAATACGATTTTTCATATTATGGAAAGCCTGCAAAAAAAGACAGGTTTAAAAAACATTTGCCTTGCCGGCGGCGTAGCCCAAAACAGTGTGGCCAATGGAAAAATAAAAACAAAAACTTCTTTTGAACATATTTACATTCCGTCAGCAGGCCATGATGCAGGAATTTCCTTAGGGGCTGCTTTATACGTTCAGCACCAAATTCTAAAAAAGAAAAGAATTCCTTCTATCCGGTCCGCCTATACCGGGAGCCAATTTAATAATGAAGAAATAAAGCAATTCTTAAGCTCAAAAAATATAGCATACCATGAATTAAGTGATAATTTGTTATTCGACAAAATTACAGATTGCCTTATTAACGGCGGCGTTGCAGGGTGGTTTACCGGCCGTGCAGAATTTGGCCCCCGCGCATTGGGAGGCCGTTCAATCATCGCAGATCCGCGCAGAGCCGACGCCAAGGAAATCCTTAACTCAAAAATAAAAAGAAGGGAAAGCTTCAGGCCTTTTGCACCTTCTATTTTAAAAGAATACGTGAATGAATATTTTGAACAAAGTGATGAGGTGCCGTTTATGGAAAAAGTCTTTCCTGTTAAAATAGCAAAACGAAAAGAAATCCCCGCTGTAACGCATGTTGACGGTACCGGTCGGTTGCAGACAGTAGATAAAAATATCTCTCCGAGGTATTATGGCCTGATAGAAACATTCCGGAGCAAAACCGGTGTTCCGATTTTGCTTAATACTTCTTTCAACGAAAATGAGCCTATTGTAAACACTCCGGAAGAGGCATTGAATTGCTTTTTAAGAACCAATATGGATATGCTTATTCTTGAAAATATTTTAATTATAAGATGAGATGCGATAAATTCAGTTTACAATGAATGTCAGCCTGAGCTTAGCCTGCCCTAAGCTTGTCGAAGGGTCGAAGGGAGCCTGAGCTTAGCCTGCCCAGAGCTTGTCGAAGGGTTGAAGTCTCTTTAGAAAGTCGAAGAAGGCTTAAATGCGACCCCTTCGGGCCCCTTGGAGCTCTTCGGGGCTTAGTGTGAGAAAAGAAGAGCAGCCCTTTCGCACGAAGCCACAAAGCGCACAAAGGAACACGAAGAGAACTCCTTGAAGCTTAGTACGATCATCTTTTTTTGTCATACTTCGACAAGCTCAGTATGACAACAAGCTCAGTATGACAAAAAAAGGAACATTCACTCTTTTAAATGCGATAAACTCAGTCCTGCCCAGAGCTTGTCGAAGGGTTGAAGTCTCGTTAGAAAGTCGAAGGAGGCTTAAATGCGACCCCTTCGGGCCCCTTGGAGCTCTTCGGGGCTTAGTGTGAGAAAAAAAGAGCAGCCCTTTCGCCCGAAGCCACAAAGCACACAAAGGAACACGAAGAGAACTCCTTGAAGCTTAGTAAGATCATCTTTTTGTCATACTTCGACAAGCTCAGCATGACAAAAAAAGGAACATTCACTCTTTTAAATGCGATAAACTCAGTCCTGCCCAGAGCTTGTCGAAGGGTTGAAGCCTCTTTAGAAAGTCGAAGAAGG
>NZ_RJJR01000038.1 GCF_003721595.1 Hanamia caeni | reverse complement strand
TACAAATTTCATTTCTTCTGCAAAATTTATCTGGCCTTTTTATCCCCAAACCTTTCCTATTTGTGGATTACTTGGGTTATTAAGGATTAACTAATTAGTTAATGTGGGATAATGAGAAAATGGGAAAATGTGAAAATTCGAAAATTTGAAAATGGGAAAATGTACTAATTAGCTGATTAGCTGATGGGCTAATGTGCCAATATGAAAATGGGAAAATGTGAAAATTCGAAAATTTGAAAATGGCAGTAAAGCAATAAATACACGGAATTGTTATTGTGCATCTAAACAATCTAAACGTCTAAACCATCTAACCATCTAACCATCTCAACTTCTAAACTTCCTAAACAATATACCAATCAACAATTCAACCATCTACCCTATCCCCTAAACTCATTAAACACCCTATCCCCCAAATATTTCTCAAACAAAGCAATGGATTGGGTATCGGTAAGCACATTCAGGTGTTTAAAATGGTGAAGGTCGGTGCCTACAAAATCGGCAAGGCCGTTATCGAGGATGTATTTGGCTGCTTTGGCTACCGATTTTCCGTAATAGCCGGTAAGAGAGAGCAGGTTTACCTGCAATAAAAATCCTAGTTCTTTAAGCCGGGAATAGGCTTCGTAGTTTTTATGATAATAGGGATACCGCTCGGGATGAGCCATCAGCGGCTGGTAATTATTCACGCTGATTTCAAAGCTGATTTCTTCCAGTTTTGAGGGAGCCGAAGAGTAAGAAAGTTCGGTGAGGATATAGTTATGGGTAAGCGTCATTAAAGGCTCTTTGCTTCGCAGCAGGCCCATAAAATGATCGTCAAGCATATACTCGGCCGCAGCGCTCAATTCTACCTCAAGGCCGTTTTGCCTGGCTGCTTTTTGCAGCTTTTCCAATGCATTATTGATAGTTTCAGGCGTATTGCGAAACATATCGCCAATCACGTGCGGCGTACAAATAAATTCCCTGATGCCCGCATCCTGCAGTGATTTCAAAAGCTGCAGTGAAGTTTCCACGTCGGGGGAACCATCATCTATCCCCGGCAAAAGATGAGAATGAATATCGCGTGAGAGCCAGGTAAACCCGGTATATGCCGCAGCCTTCTTTTTGGAGGAGAAAAAACCCATGCTACAAAATTACTGTATTATTCTTCGGCAGCAAGAACCGGGACAGAGGAGATTACAAACCTGGTATCCTGCCGCTCCTGCATCATATATTGCTTTGCGTAATGGCTTTTAAACTGGGGAATCTTGATCAATGGCTTTAATACGGAAACAAAAAATGAGAACGGGATTTTATTCCGCTTCATCGCTAAAAAATCCCTCCTGTTGGCGCGCAGCCTGCTTTTCAAAGTATTATTACTAATGCCGCCACAGCGCATTTTTACGAGCATGGCGTCGATATATTGTGCAGATACTTTATGAAGGAAAAGATAGCGCGCCATGAATTCATAATCGGCCGCTGTATAGTAATGATTTTCGTACAGGCCGTATTTTTCAACCAGCTCACGCTTCATATAGAAGGTAGGATGAGCGGGCATCCAGCCATAGCGGAAACGCGATCTCTTATAAGGATTGCCTTTCCAATAGCGGATTACTTTTTGTGTATTTTCGGCATCTACGTATACAAGGTCGCCATAGACTGATTCCGTTCCTGTAGTTTCAAAGCAATCCACAATGCTGCGGATGGCATCGGCGGAAGCCAGCATATCATCGCTGTTCAGAATGCCAATGATGTCGCCGGTGGCCAGGCTTATTCCCTTATTGATCGCATCGTACATTCCCCTGTCTGCCTCCGAAATCCAGTAGTCAATAAAGCTTTCATTTTTCCGGATAATATCAAGTGTTTTATCCGTTGAAAGCCCATCTACTATGATGTACTCAATGTTTTTATAATTCTGTCTCCTCACAGAGTTAATGCAGTCTGAGAGATGCTTTGCAGAATTTTTTGTTACAGTAATAATGGAAACCTTCATCAGTTAGTCAAGGGTGGTTGATGCGTTAAAAAAATTCAATTTCCAGTTTCGCAGGATAAAGATAGTTTTTTTTCTCAAGGGGTCTAATTTTTTTGAAATAAAATTTGGGAGATTTACGATAGTTAAAACCCCATTCTTTTTATTTTATTGTACGGGAAAAGAATTTTTATTTTTATTATGAGTGTTGCGTCCTGAAAAAGACCGGTCATAAAAAAATATGAGCGCGAAAATAAGTAAATATGCGAAAATATTAAACCATGTATGGTGGTCAATTCCAAAGGGCAACGTCCAATCCCTGTTAAGCGAAGTAAGGTATAAGGTAATCCTGATCACATTAATGAACCATAACCCCAGTAAACCGGCAATAATCCATATAATTTTTTTCAGCAATCTGCCCTTGTTGGCCGCCACAAAGGCAATCCAGAAGCTATAGACTCCGTAGCCCACGCAATCCATGGCGATATGCACGCCGTTTCCATTCACAAACCTGATAATATGTTCCGGTACCGTGTAGGTAGCAATATGGAAAACCGATAAAATCAACCCGGTAGCCCATATCAGCGAATCTTTTATCCAGCTTACGTAATCCAGGTGCTTTTCTACAAAAGTGCTATGAAGCCCTCCGGGCGCGGCTATACCTATTACCGCCAATGTGCCGAAATAGCAAAGGCAGAAGACGGCGGTGAACTTAATGAGGTAAGCCCAGAACTTTTTATCGGTAAAAAGGGAATTTGAGGGTTTCATGTTAAAGGGTGAATGATCTTACTAAGCTTCAAGGAGTTCTCTTCGTGTTCCTTTGTGTGCTTTGTGGCTTCGTGCGAAAGGGCTGCTCTTCTTTTCTCACACTAAGCCCCGAAGAGCTCCAAGGGCCCGAAGGGGTCGCATTTAAGCCTTC
>NZ_RJJR01000037.1 GCF_003721595.1 Hanamia caeni | reverse complement strand
TTCTTTATCAGTAAAGGAAAGCTTTAGATCCATTTTTCACCATTAAGATTTTCTTACTTCAATTTTAGAAAATAATTTTTATCCGAAACACAACATCAGAGCAGTTTTTATACACATATTCTCCAATGGCCGCCATTAGAAAAATTAGCTAATGAACTTTTTGGGCTTATCATTTTTTTTTTGAAAATTCATTCTAGTTAAAAAGAAATGTGAAAAGCCGTTTTGTTTTTAATGGTTTCAGCAACTGTTCAATGCAAATTTTTGATACCGAGGTCTTAAAACTGCAGCTCCATAAAATAATATTGTTGCGCCTGCGTTTATACCAATCAGAAACATCAACTAATCCCTGATTTTCTTTTGCTCACTTTTTAATAGTGAGAAATATCCTTTAATCCTTTATCTAATATTCCTGAAGAAACCTATGAAAACTCTTCTCTATCTATTATTTATTGTATTCGGTTTTACCGCAAATGCAAAAACGTTTTACGTTTCCAACGGCGGAAACGATCTTAATTCAGGCGTAGATCCTACTACTCCCTGGCAAACTTTATCAAAAGTAAATTCATTCACCTTCAATCCTGGGGACCAAATATCGTTTAAAAGAGGTGACGCTTTTTATGGCAGGATCACTATTAATCAATCGGGTACGTCCGGTAATCCCATCACATTCGGGGCTTATGGAACAGGTGCGAATCCCGTATTTAATGGTTTTGTGAGTGTTACTTCATGGACAAATTTGGGTAGTAATATATGGGAAAGTAGCGGTGCTGTTTCTACGCTTCCTACACTGAAAATAGTCGTAATAAATAACATAAACACGCCAATGGGGGCGTCTCCAAACCGTGATGCGACTTATCCGTTTTTACCGAACTATTTTACTTTTCAATCTTATTCTGGATCAGGAATGGGAACTACAACTATTACAAGCACTAACCTCAGCAGTGCAACCAATTGGACAGGTGCAGATGTAGTTGTAAGAGCAAACCACTGGACTTTAGATAAAGAAACAATAACAAATCAAGCAGGGAGCACAATAACCTATCAGGGACAGACAAATGCAATAAGTGAGAATGCAACCAACGGCTTTTGGATTCAGAATGATCCTCGCACATTGGATGTTCAGAATGAATGGTATTATAATCCTTCTACTAAAAAAATAAGAATTTACAGCACTTCCCAGCCTCAAAATGTTAGGGTAGCAACAGTTGATACAATGATTTATGCAGGTGGTAAAAGTTATATAACCGTTGATAATATTGATTTTACTGGCGCTAATACGTCCGCTCTTGTCTTTTCCGGTTGCAATCATTCCACCATCACCAATTCAAATATTTCCTACACCGGAGAAACAGCCATTCAGGCACAAAACACTTCTAATTATTTATATGTAGAGAATTGTAATCTCTCAGACTTTGGAGGTGCAGGAATCTGGAACACAGATAACGGCACGAACTGGATAATCAGAAATAACACTTTTAAACGGTGCGGCCTGGTTTCGGTAGTTAAACCAAATGATTATACGAATGGAGCTATTGAGATTTTTTCAGACAATGCGCTGATCCAATATAATATTATTGATAGTGTTGCTTATGAAGGCATTCACTTCAGAGGGAATAATGTGCAGGTAAGAAATAACTTCGTAGATCACTTTACATTCCTTCGTGATGACGGTGGTGGTATCTATACAGGATTCACCAATGAAACAGGAAAGATTATAGATGGCAACATTGTTTTAAATGCTATTGGGAATTCAAGAGGTATAATTGCAGGTGACGCAGCAGGTAATGGTATTTATTTAGACGGGTTAACAGATGATGCAACAGTAACGAATAATACAGTCGCACATATAGTGAGTGCAGGTATTTTCCTTAATAACGGTAGGCTGAATAAAATTCATAATAATACAGTTTATGACATCGGTGGAGACCATTGGACGAGAGGAGCGTTAATGGTGCAAACCTATGGAAGTGCCCCATACGCAAGTTACCAGCGTAATAATAATGTAACAAATAATATCTTTTTCCAAAAGAGAGCCTCTCAGGTTGGTATTTTTTATTACACAGATAACGGTAGTAATAACGCGATACA
This sequence comes from Hanamia caeni, assembly GCF_003721595.1. Lineage (GTDB taxonomy): Bacteria > Bacteroidota > Bacteroidia > Chitinophagales > Chitinophagaceae > Ginsengibacter > Ginsengibacter caeni. The sequence goes on along the minus strand of NZ_RJJR01000037.1, from coordinate 1,211 downwards.
GGACTTTGGTATATTGGATTCAAACTATTATGCTAAGGCAACAGATAATTCGTATTTTGTTACATATAGGGCAGAGGGTGGCGGGTATCAAAATCTTGGACTTTCCCAATTTCAAACCGTTACCGGTAAAGAACTTAATGGTAATTTTTATAATCAGAAAATAATTGATACTTCCACAACATTATTTTTATATAATCCTACAAAAAATGATTCTACTATCTCATTACCTGCAAATTTTAAAGATGTAAGAGGAAATACTTTCAGTCGAAGCATTACTTTATCGCCATATTGTAGTGCAATTTTAATTTATGATTCACCTTCAACGTCAAATATACCTCCGATAGCAGATGTAGGTTCTGATAGATCAATTCAATTGCCAAAAAACAGCATAGTCTTGCCAGGTAATGATAGTTATGATCCAGACGGTACTATCATTTCATACAGATGGTTACAAATATCCGGACCAACACAAGCAACAATAACCAATGTAAATTTACCAGATGGAGGTGTTTTAGATTTAACAGAAGGCACTTATCAGTTTCAATTAACTGTTACAGATGATAAGGGGGCAACCGGAACGAAGATTTTAAACGTTACCGTTAATGAAGCAGCCAATATTCCTCCAACAGCCAATGCTGGCAATGATCAGACGATCACCCTTCCAAAAAACAGCATCAGCTTAAATGGAACGGCAGTGGATTCAGATGGTAGCATTTCTTCTTATTCCTGGACAAAAGTCTCCGGCCCAGCCAGTGGAACAATAAATAATGCGAATTCTTCTTCTGCTACAGTTACTAATTTATCAGCAGGAACTTACCAGTATCAATTAGCCGTATCAGACAACAAAGGAGCGATAGCCAAAAGTACAGTAAACGTTACCGTTAATGAAGCAGCCAATATTCCTCCAACAGCCAATGCTGGCAATGATCAGACGATCACCCTTCCAAAAAACAGCATCAGCTTAAATGGAACGGCAGTGGATTCAGATGGTAGCATTTCTTCTTATTCCTGGACAAAAGTCTCCGGCCCAGCCAGTGGAACAATAAATAATGCGAATTCTTCTTCTGCTACAGTTACTAATTTATCAGCAGGAACTTACCAGTATCAATTAGCCGTATCAGACAACAAAGGAGCGATAGCCAAAAGTACAGTAAACGTTACCGTTAATGAAGCAGCCAATATTCCTCCAACAGCCAATGCTGGCAATGATC
>NZ_RJJR01000036.1 GCF_003721595.1 Hanamia caeni | reverse complement strand
TATCAGACAACAAAGGAGCGATAGCCAAAAGTACAGTAAACGTTACCGTTAATGAAGCAGCCAATATTCCTCCAACAGCCAATGCTGGCAATGATATTACAACTGTTCCTTCAAATGCTTCGATTACGTTATCCGGAAGTGGTATAGATCTGGATGGAACAATTTTATCATATTCGTGGAAACAAGTTTCTGGCCCTGCAATTAGCACCATTGGCTCCGAAAATTTATCTACTACTCAGATTACAGGACTTATACAAGGTACTTATCAATTTGAATTGGCTGTTACTGATAATCAAGGAGCAGAAGGAAAAGATATTATGCAGGTAACTGTAGGATTGGAACGACTGGCACCAAATACTGAAAGCCCCAACTTAAGAGTTTATCCTAATCCGGTTCATGATATTGCAAATGTAGAGCTGAACACAGTAAATGATAATACAAATATTTTGATTTTAATCCATGATATGACAGGTAAGATCGTTTATAAAAAACAGTTTCTATCTGCTTCAACGAATGTGAAACAACAGGTTGATATGAGTAATTTGATAAAAGGAACTTACGTAATGACCGTTTATTTTGATAACATGCAAAAACAATCAATCAAAATTGTTAGAATGTAGGTTGGAACCAATGGTTTAAATCTTAAAAAATTTTTTAGAAGTCGTTTTCTTTATATTTAAAAATTAATATGATTAAGTAGGAAAAGAAAACTCTAATAGTTTAAAAGCAAATAGAAATAAAGTAATGATCCTGAAACTCTTAAGTAGTATAAATAGTACACTTTCAAAGCGAATGAAAACCGCCGATAGCAGAATTATCAGTACATTGGATCCGATTTATAAAGAGAACAGTATAAAGACAAATGTAAGATTGAATTATTTTTTAAAGAGTGGAGTAGCATTTAAAAAAAATGGTTGGTGAGAAAATTTAATTGTTTTGAAAACTAACGAATGGATTGCTATTTCAAATTATTCTTTTGTAGCTTTCCCAAAAAAAGTTTTATGCTTGAAAAATCTGTTTACAAAAGTTTAAAAATTTTAAGTCTTATTCTTTTTGAAAAATGCGCTAATTCTAATGTTTCGCAACTAACCTACCATGTTAAAGAATTAACTGGTCTCAAAACGTTAGCTTAAGTTATGCACTTTAGTGCAAGACTTGAGTTTCTACAAACTAATAAATTTGTAGGATGGAGAATTTAAGAAAGGGTAGTCATAGTTTAAGTCAATGCCTTTAAACCTATGGATTTCCAATACATGGTATAATGAGTTCCGGCGATTAATGATTTACTAATATAAAAACGCCAGTGAAAATATTAATTTTGATAAAATATAAAATACTATAGATGGCCGAATTTGTAACAATCCCTAAAGAATTGCCTCCTCGGCTTAAGATGGACTACGAGCAAAAAATTCCTAAAACCATTTGGCAGACATTTAAAACTAACCAGGTGCCTGCAATTATGAAAGATTATGTAGATAGCTGGATTACTAAAAATCCGGAATATGAGTACAGGTTCTATGATGATGAAGATGTAAAGGATTTTCTTTCAAGTAATTTTCCGGAATTTTATACAGGATTCAATAAAATCAAGTTTGGGGCTTCAAAATCAGATCTATGGCGTTATTTGATTATTTATAAATATGGAGGTGTTTATGCAGATATCGATTGCCTATGCGTAAATCCACTGCGTCAATGGATAGATTCCTCGTCTATGTACGTGACTCAGCTTGGAACAAATAAAGATATTTGCCAATGGTTACTGATGAGTATACCTGGAAACCCTATATTTCTAAAAGCAGCAGAAAGAAGTTTAGAAAATATTAATAATAACCAGTCAAAAGCATCTTATTATGGCTTTAAATTTATAAATAATGAGATCCTGATAAGTATTGAT
>NZ_RJJR01000035.1 GCF_003721595.1 Hanamia caeni | reverse complement strand
ATTTTTTTCAAACTCTTTACAAACTTATTAAAACAAAAAATGGAGAATTCTTCAGCTCTTTAAATCTTAAATTTGGTTTTTAAGGGTTGACTAATTAATCTGAAACGCTGCAATTATTAATCTAAAAGACTTTCATTATTCTTTCCATAGAATAAAATCGTTTAGGAAAGCTTTTGATAAATCCTGAATTTCTTTCTTTCAAGAACAGAAATAAAAAAAGGCTATTTGTCTACCTACCGGTGGGCAGGTTTGTTTACTGTAAAGAATTTAAATACAATAAAAAAAGATTAGCTCAATTAATTCCTTACCGGCTTTCCGGTTTTTAAAACACTTTGTAGTCTTTCCAAAGTTTTCTTTTCTCCACAAAGACTTAAGAAAGCTTCGCGTTCAAGGTTTAATAAATATTGTTCATTTACTAATGTAGCCTGGCTAAGATCGCCGCCACACATCACATACGCCAGCTTTTTTGCAATCTTTACATCATAATCGCTGATATAATTTCCGCGATACATTCCATTAATTCCTGCATACAACATTCCCAGCCCTTCACGGCCTAACACTTTAATATCAGTTCTCTGAACCGGTTGGGAATACCCTCGATCATATAAATCAATAACACTTTGCTTTGCTTCTGCAATTCGTCTTGATTGATTCATAGAGATTTCGTCTACCCCTTGCCGTAATATTCCCAATTCATAAGCTTCCACAGCAGAGGTAGAAACTCTGGCAGTGCCGATAGTGATGAACCGGTTTTGTAAAGGAATTGTTTCAGGTTCGTTGTGCTGAATCGCATCCGACGCGCGCAAAGCAAACTCTTTCGTTCCGCCGCCGCCGGGAATAAGGCCAACGCCCACTTCCACCAATCCAATATACGTTTCGGCAGCAGCCTGCACTTTATCAGCATGCAAACAAATTTCACAACCGCCGCCAAGCGTAAGCCCGTGAGGAGCGACCACAACCGGAATGGATGAATACCTGATTCTCATAGTTGAATTCTGAAACATTCTGACCGCCATATCTAATTCATCGTATTCCTGTTCAACAGCAAGCATAAACATCATCGCGATATTAGCGCCGGCGCTGAATTGCGCGGCTTCATTTGCGATTACCAATCCTTTATATTTTTCTTCTGCGATGGCAATGGATTTATTCAAACCCTCCAACACTTCCCCACCAATGCTTCCCATTTTTGTATTCCACGTTAAACCGACGACATCGTTTCCTAAATCATATAAATTACATGCGCTGTTTTTCCAAACGGTTTTTTCTGTAAGGTCACTAAGAATGATAAAGGCATCACCGCCGGGAATTGGTAAATATTTTTTAGTACTAACGTCATAGTATAAACGTTTTCCATTTTCAACTTTATAAAAAGATGTATATCCATCCGCAATAAAATCTTTTACCCATTTCGCCACTTCATATCCATTTTGGTTCATCGCTTCAACGGTTTCTTTCACGCCCAAAACATCCCAGGTTTCAAATGCCCCAATCTCCCACCCAAAGCCTGCTTTCATGGCATCATCTATCCGGTACAAATCATCACTTATTTCAGGAATACGGTGAGAGATATACGAGAAAAGAGCATAATGAAACAGGCGATAAAATTCACCCGCCTTATCCCGGCCCTGGGATAACGCTTTTATCCTTTGTTTAAGATCTTCAACGGGTTTTGCAGTTTCTATTGTAGCAAATTTTGGCTTTTGCCTTGGCGCATATTCAAAAGATTTTAAATCGAGTGTAAGAATTTCTTTTTGCCCATCAGCGGTTTTAATTTTCTTGAAAAATCCCTGGCCGGTTTTGTCGCCCAGCCATTTGTTATCTACCATTTTTTGCAACCATGAAGGGATGGTAAAAATTTCTTTAGCTTCATCATCCGGGCAATTTTCTTTTACTCCGATTGCCACCTTTACCAAGGTATCAATCCCCACAACATCGGCTGTGCGAAAAGTTGCTGATTTTGGCCGCCCGATGATAGTTCCCGTCAGCGCTTCTATTTCATCAATGTTCAATTCCAGTTTATCCATGATATGGAATATGGACATGATGCTGAAAACGCCGATTCTGTTGGCGATAAAGGCCGGCGTGTCTTTGCACAAAACGGTTGTTTTTCCTAAAAACAAATCACCATAATGCATTAAAAAATCAACTACCTCTTTATCAGTAAATTCAGTTGGAATAATTTCGAGCAATCTCAAATATCTCGGCGGATTAAAAAAGTGCGTGCCGCAAAAATGCTTTTTGAAATCATCGCTTCTCTCTTCGGCCATAAGATGAATGGGAATTCCTGAAGTGTTGGAAGTCACGAGCGTGCCGGGTTTTCGGAATTTTTCTACCTGTTCAAAAATCTTCTTTTTAATATCCAATCTTTCTATTACTACCTCAATAATCCAGTCGCACTCCGCGATGTCTTTCATGTTATCTTCAAAATTGCCCGTAGTAATTTTTTGTAAATTCTCTTTTGTATAGAGAGGCGAGGGCGAAGATTTTACTGCTGCTGCCAATGCATCATTTACGAGCTTATTTTTGCTTTTTGAATCTTTACCTTCGGGCGCCGCGATATCCAGCAACAAAACCTGCACGCCTATTCCTGCAAAAAGACAGGCAATTCTGCTTCCCATTACGCCACTTCCCAATACCGTAACTTTCTGAATGTTTCTTTTGTGTAGCATAATTTATTTAGTTAGTTAAACAACTATTTTAAGTCTAAATTAAACTATTTTTTTAACCCAAAATATTTGTAACTCTCCCTCGCTTATAAAGAAAATAAACAGCAGTGAAAGGATAAATGGGTAATATTTATTTTCAATGGGAATCCATTTGCAAAAGTTTACAAAAGGAGAGCGAACATCCGAAAGAAGGAATTCAAAATCGAACTTAAAAACATAAAAGCCCGGTCAATAGAACAGTAAAACTGGAAATAAATTGATTTTTTATTTTGGTTTAAAGGAATTAGCTGGCTGGAATTCACTAGACGCTTAACTCACACTACTTCCATTCTCAATTATATTTTCGGGTTTTACAAAATGCAATTTTCCTTCTGCGTCTTCGGCCATTAATATCATTCCATTGCTTTCAATACCACGCATTTTTCTCGGAGCTAAATTAGCAACAACTACGACTTGTTTTCCGGTAATTTCTTCGGGAGAAAAATGTTGGGCAATGCCGGAAAGAATGATTCTTTTTTCGAAACCCAGATCAATTTCAAGCTTTAATAATTTATCTGCTTTTTCTATTTTTTCAGCAGAAAGAATGGTGCCGACTTTCAAATCAATTTTCGAAAAATCATCAATGGCAATTTCTGGCTTCTGCTTTGCGCTTTCCACCTTCTGCTTTTGATCTGCTTCCTGCTTTGCACCTTTTTCCTTCTGCTTTTCACTTTCAGCTAATCCTTTGTTCAACTTTTCTATCTGCGCCGCTACTTCGGCATCTTCAATTTTCCTGAACAATAATTCCGGCGCCCGCAAACTATACCCAACACTTAAAAGCTTTGTCTTTCCTGCATTTTCCCAGTCAAGCATTTTATCAACCACCTTCATCATGTGAATCATTTTTTGAGCAGTGAACGGCAAAAACGGGTTAATGAAAATTGCAAGATTGGCGCAAAGCTGTAAACAAATATGTAAACAATTATCTATCGCCTGCTGCGCTTCGGGCGACAATTGCCCTTCATCAGTCGTGTGTTTTGCAACAATCCAGGGCTGCTTATCCTGCATATATTTATTTCCTTTTCTCGCCAGGTCAACCACTTCAAATAATGCTTCACGGAATTTGAAATGCTCTATAAGATCTTCGATTGTTGTTTTTGTAAGTGAAAATTCTCGGATCATCTTTTTATCCGCATCGTCCATGATTGTGTTGTGTGCGGGAGGTACTTTTCCATTGCACAATTTGTGCATCAACACAAATGTCCTGTTCACAAAATTTCCAAAGATGGCAACGAGTTCACTGTTGTTTCTGTCCTGAAAATCTTTCCACGTAAAATCGTTGTCTTTCGTTTCCGGGGCATTAGCACATAAAACATAACGGAGTACATCTTGTTGCCCGGGAAAATCTTTTAAATATTCATCTATCCATACAGCCCAATTGCGGCTGGTAGAAACTTTTTGCCCTTCAATGTTTAAAAATTCGTTGGCAGGAACATTTTCGGGTAACACGAAATTTCCATGAGCTTTCAGCATCGCCGGAAAAATAATGCAGTGAAAAACAATGTTATCTTTTCCTATAAAATGAACCAGCTTTGTATCTTCCCGGCACCAATAATCTTTCCAATTATTGTTCAATTCTTTTGTAGCAGAAATATAGCCTATTGGTGCATCAAACCAAACATACAGAACTTTTCCTTCAGCATCCGGCAAAGGCACTTTAACGCCCCAATTGCTGTCGCGTGTCATGGCTCGTGGCTGCAAACCATTGTCCAGCCAGCTTTTGCATTGGCCATACACATTATTTTTCCAGTCCTTGTGATCTTCCAGGATCCATTTGCGTAAAAATTCCTCATAATTCTGCAAAGGAAAATACCAATGCTTTGTTTTCTTTCTTACGGGAATGGCGTCGCTCAAAACACTCCGTGGATTAATCAGTTGTTCGGGGCTTAAAGATGATCCGCATTTTTCACACTGATCGCCATAAGCATTTGGATTGCCACAGATTGGACATGTTCCGACAATGTATCTGTCGGCTAAAAACATTTGTTTTTCTTCATCAAAAAATTGTTCCGATTCTCTTTCTTCAAACAAACCTTTTTCATGCAGATTCAGAAAAAAATCCTGAGCTGTTCTGTGATGAATTTCGTTGGAAGTTCTTGAAAAAATATCAAAGGAAATTCCCATCTGTTCAAAACCGTCTTTGATAATTTCATGAAATTTATCAACCACTTGCTGGGGTGAAACATTTTCTTTCATCGCACGAATCGTAATAGGCACGCCGTGTTCGTCGGTGCCGCTTACAAATTTTACATCCAGTTTTTTTGCTCTTAAAAATCTAACATAAATATCACCTGGTAAATAACATCCCGCCAAATGACCAATATGCAAAGGTCCGTTGGCATAGGGCAAAGCGGTAGTAATTAAGTATCTTTTAAATTCCTTCATAATAAATTTCAAAATTGAATTTGCAAAAATACCGCAAAGCAAGCATTGCCCAAAGAAACAGCATGTATATGCAATTTTTGAAGGATACCCGGCGTGGATTTCAGTGTTTATCTAGTTAATCCTTAATAACCCAAGTAATCCACAAATAGGAAAGGTTTGGGGATAAAAAGGCCAGATAAATTTTGCAGAAGAAATGAAATTTGTA
>NZ_RJJR01000034.1 GCF_003721595.1 Hanamia caeni | reverse complement strand
CAAATCCTCCTGACGACATCTCCATATTAACCGGTTTCGTTCAACATGCGGCTTCATTGTTGGTGCTACGCACCCAACGAAGCCTTAGTTGTTGGGCGAGGTGCTTGATAATTTAGAGTTATCATATTGCCTTAAATACTGTTTCAAATATTTTTTTCAGCACCTTCTCAAAAGTCATCTGATTTAATGAAGAAATCTTTGAAACAACTTCGTCTGCTGTGTAAGATTGTATCAGTTGACATTTTATAAACGATTTTTTAGAAAGAGGTTTTGTCAACATAGAATTCTCAAGTTCAAAATTAAATTCTTCATTCATTGGATTTGACGAAATCATTACTGCATAAAAAATATCCTCCGTTTCTAAAACATTTGAATTTGAAATAACTAACGCCGGATGCGCTTTAAATCTACCATTTGGTAGTTCATAATTTAATTCTATGATGTCTTTTTGTTGAACTTTCATTACAAATATTTTGCAATAGCTTTATTCTTCCTTTTAACAATTGAAGCTTTTAAGTTTTCATCTTCTTGTAAAACAGCGATTAAAGCTTTTGTCTTGCGAACAGATGAAACTTTTCTAACGAAATCCAACGAAGAAAGTAAGGATGAAAGTTCTTTCACCTTACCATTTGAATCTATCTCTATAATTAAAGTCTCCATTTTTATTTTTTTACAAATTTAAGATTTTCTGTCTCCAAAATTACAAATTTGCTGAAAGTGAATGTTTATAAGGCTTTAAAGTAGCATCTCGCCCAGTCGAGTCACGCAAAGTATTTCACCTTTGCGTTCTCACAGGTAGGGTCGAGCAGTGGCGCATTAGATTGAAGTCTATGTTTCCACCACCCGCCTCGTCAAACGCAGCGTGCGCATTTAACGCACTGCGCTTTCCTAATGATTTCTCATCATAGTTTATCGCCTATCATGTTGGAGCAAATTTCCTCGGGGCCACTTTAAAATCGCTATAAATATTGTAAATAGCATATAGCCCTTTTGTACTCCATTGTTTCCAACCGAAGCCCTGCTTTCCTTTGGCCTTCATAAGATGCCTCCGGATTTTACTGGTTAACCAATCTTTTACATATCCAAACACCTTACTTGAGTTCCCAATCTTAAAGTATTGTACCCAACCTCTCAGTATCGGATTAATGATGTCTCTTACTCTTGTGAGTGGCTGTGATTGATGACGCTTAAACACATCTTTGATTTTATCCATCAATTTTATTCTGGCTTGCATCTTAGGTTGATAGTTCACTCTCCATTTACCTGTCTTTGTCTTTAGTCTCCTGAAGTCAAAGCCCAGAAAGCCGAAGCTGTCTCCTTTAACCAAATCCAGTTGTTTTGTCTTTCCCTCATTGATGTGTACCTGTAATCTATCCAGTTCTTCCCTGAGCCTCCTGTTGACACCTTTCCATAGCCAGTCCCATTTGGAATGACCATCAACTAATATTACACAGTCATCCGCAAAACGTGCATATTCAATATGTGTGTATTTTCCTTCACGAGTTGTTTCTTTCGCCTTCTCCAACATCTTATCTATTTCATTTAGATAGATGTTACTTAGTAAGGGTGATATAACACCGCCTTGTGGAACACCTTCCTTGCCACCTGCTTTCAGCATTTGCTTTAGCAGTCGCATGACCTCATTATCTGCTATCCGCTTTGCTACTTTATCCAATAGAATGTGATGCTTAACTGTATCAAAGTAAGATTTCAGGTCTAAGTCCAATATCCTTGTCTTTTCTTTTACTACAGCTTCTGCCACTTTTTCTATTGCCTGATGGGCTGTTTTCTTTGGCCGGTATCCATAAGAACCATCCTGAAAGTCTGATTCAAAAACAGGTTCAATAATCAGCTTCACTGCCCCTTGCACTACCCGATCCCTTATTGTAGGTATTCCCAGCTTACGGGTTTTGCCGTTTGCTTTGGGTATTTCTTTAATCCGGTTGCGGGCAGGTTGGTAAGAGCCATTGATTAGTTTCTCCTGTATGCTTCTTAAGAAGTTTTCTACTCCTGTCTGTTCAATATCATCAAAAGTTATTCCATCTATACCTGGTGCTCCATTGTTTCTTTTAACCATCTGATATGCTTCCTCAAGAGTGCTTTGCTTACATACATGTACATACAGTCCCCAGAAGCGGTGGACTTTATCGGTCTTCGCCTTGATGTATATCTTCCTTCTCAGTTCCTGCAATGTGATAGACGTTTTTATCATTGTCGCCTTTGCCTCCCGTTTTTGTTAGAAGATTACCATTAGTAAGGAGACTTCGCTCCATTCCTGTTAGAGAACTTCCCAGCTACTATTCTCCTATCCGACTCCCTCTCATCTTCGGTTCATTTCCTTGCGTTCAAGTTATAGAACCTACCTTGCTCCGGTCCTTTCTTCCCGGGATGAGGAGGGTATCTCCAGTTGCGTTACATATCCTTGTTATCATGCTGTTGCTACCACCCCGCCAGCCGTATCATTTCCCGTTTCAGTCTATTTCGGAGAGATATACTGCCTTCGCTATACGGTTAATAGCTCGGCCTGCCGGATTTAATCACTTTCGAGGCTACCTGTGCATTTACTTTCGTTACGGCCTGATAACTTGCATAATCTGCTTTACAGATCACTTTTCAATGAGCTTCATGAGTTTCATTTCTTCCACCCATGTCATTTAGCTACAGAACTTTGACTTTTATTCTGACGGGACTTGCACCCATTGGATATGTCCACCTTAGCTGGACGCACAACCGTGCGTGACAGTCTCCCGTCACACGGCTCTTCCTGTTTTAAATCACAAATGTATTACTACATTATGGATGTACCAATCGCCAGTGCGGAAATAAACACGGCTGCTCTTTATACTTTTGTTTCAGCCACTTGATGGCCGCTTTCCTGTACAGGCCTTTTTCCCATTTTACCCACTTCAATAACCGCTGATTTAGTTCATACCAAACCTTGTACATATGCGCTGTCCAAAACTTGCCATAATAATTGAGCACGCCTTGTATTACCGGTCTTAGTTTTTGGGCTATTGCCTCCAATGGTTTGCGCCATTTGTGGATGTTGAAGCTGCTAAACTTTGCCAGTACCCTTGTTTTGGATTTCGTGCTCATAAAGTTTGATACCATCAGCTTGTTGCCTTTACTGGTTTTGCTCCAGAGTGGACGGATAGTGAAACCAAGAAAGTCAAAACTATGCGGGTATTTCTTTTCAGTTTTGCCACGCAGGTTTATAACCTTTGTCTTTACAGGATGCAGCATCAGCTTGCAGTCTGTCATTCGCTGCTGTATCTGTTTCAATACAAACAGTGCCTGCTTTTCTGTTTTGCAATGCACCACGATGTCGTCAGCGTAGCGTTCAAATGGCTTTTCAGGATGGGTCTTTTCCATCCATTTATCGAATACCACATGCAGGAAAATATTGGCCAGCAAAGGGCTGATTACACCACCTTGTGGTGTGCCGTTTTCTCTGTCCACAAACATACCATTCTGCTGAACGATGCCTGCTTTAAGCCATCGGGTAATATAGAGCAATACCCACTTGTCAGCACAGTAATGGGTAACCGCTTTCAGTAATAGTTCATGGTCAATGTTATCAAAGAATCCTTTGATGTCAAGGTCTATCACCCAGTCGTTTGTCATCGCATTTTGTGATGCTTTTTCCACTGCCTGGTGACAGCTTTTACCCGGACGGTAACCATAAGAATGCTCATGAAAATGCGGCTCCACCATTCGCTCAAGATGTGTTTTAACCACAGCCTGTGCTATGCGATCCAAAATAGTAGGTATGCCCAGCTTTCTTACTCCTGCCCCTGTAGCTTTGTTAATTTCAACTTCCTTTACAGGCGGTGGAAAATAAGTGCCAGACGTCAGCCGGTTCCATAGCTTATATAATTGTGCCTCCCGATTGTTATCTAAGTCGGCCCAACTCATTTCATCTATGCCTGCGTTGCCTTTATTAGCCCTTACCTTCCTATACGCCTCTATTACCATCACTCTGGTAATTGGTTGTGATTTTGTCTGGTAATAATCAATCATTCCTTTTGAGGGGTTGTTAATAATCATCAAAACATAAAACAGGCTAATCCCTTCGCTCTGCCTGCATTACACAGGCTTCATTACTACTACGGATTAGTCCGCCACCGCTGATTCGTACATCCCTGTACGGCTGCTTCCTTCCTCCAGTTAACAGCACACCAGCGACTTCTCTTGTTCCGTACTAAACCCTGTATTGCATTCCTGTCAGCTTTACCCCGGATGCCATGTAAACAGTAATCAGGTATCCTTTACACTTAGTAACAAGCACAAACGTAACTGCTTGCTTTCGACATCTTTGATTGCCTATCGGGGCTTCGTAACTGATTCAATTTATTCAGCTCTGCAATACGCACCTACAGGAATCAAGTTCCCGTTTTTCCTTATCGTTCACCACAGAAACCGTTTCCGGCCAATGCAGCATAAGGTGGTTTACAAACGGCTCCTGAAAGCAGTCTGCGGAAGGCCAATTCTTTTCTTTCGCTTATCACAAGTCAGCCAGTCGTTTCGCTTGACCTCCGCACTTGTAAACTCAACTACTTTGAAAAGACTTCCATGTTTTGGTACAGCACTTGATTCAAATATTACATCTGAATCAGTTCAAGACACACACGTTTAAGGCATTGGCGATGGGCTGGAATTCAACGTACTTTCCGCCCGAACGTTAGCCGATTGAAAAACAAAAGATGAAGATAACAACAAAAAGCTGATTTATATTCTTCAGCCCGGAACTATTGCTGATAGCGAACTACAGCCGATTGTTATTCCTTCAGCCAGCCTATCGCCAAACCTTTTGTTATCGGCATTTTCATTTGTGTCCACCGTCTCAAAGCTCAAAATATATTTCTGTCTCTCGGCCAGTAAACGCACAAATAAATGGAATTTCTGTTTTCTCAAGTTTGGTTTTTCCTCCGAAATAAAAACTTAAAAACTACAAAACAAGTTTTCTCTCCGACCGAAAAGTGCCGTGAAAAAGATGAAAAGACTTTCACCATTTTTCTTTGAATTAAAAATTTGTCTCCAACAAAGAAATAGTTCTGGCGTCTCACGAAAACGAAAAATGAAACTGCGAAAGGACTTTTCGGTTTTTCTTTGTGTCAAAAAATAATTTCTCAACCAGGGAAAAAATCTCTCCCACAAAAGTTTGTCTTACCCGAAGAAGTAAAACGATTTTCTTGTCCGATGAAAATAGAAATCTTGCTTTTTTGTTCGTCTGCTGATTCAAAAATTTGGTCTCCCTGAAAATCTCTAAACTATTTTCTCTGTTAAGCGAAATTGCCTACAAAAACTTGTCAGCCGAAAATTGTCCAGCGAAAATAACTTTGCCAATTGTTGTCAAACCCGAATGATGAATTTTCTAAAACCCTGATGAATAATGGTCTCTGCGGAAATTGCCGATAACGGTAAAGCATTGGCGATGCCAGGGCAATTTATAACTTTCAGCGGGAACGTCAGCCAGTAAACGAACAAAAAGTTGAGATTTTTATTCTGTTGCTCAATAGCGATTTTTCAGCCCGGACTGCTGCAGATTAGCGGACAAAAAGTTGATTAATTGCACGTCACGCCCTGGTATTGCCAATGCAATGTAAGCGGTTCGTGCCGTTTTGTTATGCTGTTAAAGATAATTTCAAATGTCCGCCAAGCCCGTCTTGTATAATACGCATTAATGTTGATAGCCTTATGTCACTTGCATTATTTTCAATTCGCGAAATGTAAGATTTCGTCGTTCCAACTTTCTCTGCAAGTTGTTCTTGCGTCATGTTTTGCTGCTCTCGCAATTCCTGAATTAATACACCAATTTTAAAAGCTTCAAACTCTCGTTCATAAGTTTCCCTTTTCTTTGTTCCACGCTTGCCATACTCCTTGTCAAGATGGTCTGCGAATGATGTCAGGTTTTTATTTGATTCTTTTTTCATTGAAATATTCTTTTTTAATTCTCTTGGCCAATTCAAGTTCGTTCTTAGGAGTCTTTTGAGATTTTTTCTGAAAAGCGTTTGCAATAACTATTAATTTTCCTTCGTCAAAAAATGAAAACGCCCTAAATATATTATTCCCGACTTCAACTCTGATTTCCCAAATTCCGTCGGTTCCTGTCATGTGGTCAAAATATTTTTTCGGGACTTTATCTATAACCGAAATGAGCTCCAGTGTCCAGTTAAACTTTTTTTGAACCTCCTTTGTCTGTTCTTTATAAAAGTCCAAGAAATAGCTTTTGTAGTAAAAGAGGTGTCGGATAGATTTTTGTTCCACAAAACAAAGTTAGCTAAATAGTGAACTTCCTCAAAATAAAGTATGAAATTTTTTTGCAGTCTATTATTGCGTCTTTTTATGGGATGTGGTTCCGGTGGCATGACCGCTTACGGCCACGCATTTATGCAGGACTGGAATTAGAATTCGTTCTACCCGTGACCGTTGCCAAATTTATAATAAAAAGTTCATTACTATTTCTATCGCTCAATAAAGATTCTTCTGTCCGGAACTACTGCTGAAACTTGCACCAATGCTCATTATTAGCACTTCAGCCAGGCTTGCACAAATGCGATGTTGCACGCCGCTTAGTTTATAGAAGTGATTTTAAATTTTATTTTATTAATCGTGTCAAACAATGGAACAAGTTCATTTAATTTCATTAGATACTTTGAAGTTATTTTTGAATTCGTCTTATCAATTGATGCTTGCTCTAAGAAAATTGTGTCAGCGCTTTTATTATAAGTACCAGATATGGAACCAAAATCTGCTTCAATTAAATCAATTGTAAAATTCCCATTTTTCCGCAAAGTCAAATTTTCCTTTGAGATTGAATGAGTTGAATCTTTATTTACAGCTTCAATCCATTTCTCACCTTTGGTATGCCCAGTTAACAAAGGGTAAAATATTAAAGTAATAAATGTCAAAACTGTAATCAATAAAGTAATTAGTTCAGATTTCGTTTTCTGTATTCTTTGTCTATGGAATATTCCAATCAATGCGGTAACTATAGTTATTACCAAGAGAAATATAAAAAAGCCATTTATCATGAAGTTTGCCATTCCATGACATTTTTCGTCGGGGTTATTGAATTTGCAATACGAAAATGTTGCCAGAATAAATGGAAGCGTCAATAAAAGTCTTGTATAAAATTTCACAGTGTCTCGGTTAAGTGGCGTGCAACGGCCACGTATTGCCGATGGCAGGGAATTCAATGAACTTTCTGCCTGAACCGTCAACCGATAAAAAAACTAAAAGCACAGAATATGAACAAAAGAACATTAAAGAATTTTCAGCCCGGACTACAGCCCAATAGCGAACAAAAAGCTGATGAAATGCACGTCAGCCCTGCTATTGGCAAACCCCTTGTTGAACTAAACCTACGGTAGCCTTCCGCAACTATCCGTAAATTTAGCATTCACTAAAACTTTAAAAATGACAACGAAAAAAAAACGCCGGA
>NZ_RJJR01000033.1 GCF_003721595.1 Hanamia caeni | reverse complement strand
TATTCAGTTGGCTGGCAATTACCATCCGGGCATCTACATTGCAGAGTTTCTGCAGGGTAGTGATAAAGTAACTATCCGGTTGATAAAAGAAGGAAAGTAATTTTCTGAGAAACTACAGTTTAAAGAGGTTGCCTTAAAAAGCAGCCTCTTTTGTTATGTTTGAACAGGTGAAATACTGTTTTTAAAAATGAATTAAGTCAATGGGACAAATGCGCTAAAAATCCGGGCGTTCCGTGAAAAGGTATAAATGTTTATTAGTTCATACGCCTACTTTTATCTTGTAAATTTACATCGCTAAAGAAGGATCTGTTTTTTCAGCTTCATTACTTTTGAAGTCAATTCATTAATAGAAACTCCATTTTCAATTTCGGATTCACCTGGCATAAAGGATGTTTTAATTTACTTTTTAAAAATTCGTGCCAGCTTGTGAGTATTGCACTGCAAGGCGAATGAAAAAATTATATCTTTGGGCGGTAGCACTAATTGTTTTTCGTTTCGCCGCTAATTGCTTTTCCATGGCATCCTTGATAATACCTGACAAAATACCCCCGTTTTTGTTAATGTAAACAACTGCAAAGAGTAATGAAATCTCTCAGAAGTCTTTTTATCATGCTGATCTTGCTTGTGCTGAGTCGGTCAACCTTTGCCCAGTATGGGTATATATTCAAAACGCCTTTCCCTAAACAGATTCATTTGCTGGACTCCGTTTGCATCGGGTTGGCCAAGCTGGATTCGCAAACATTTTATAAGGAAATAACCAAACTACGCACCGCTGCTGCAAACACAGACGATTATACCCGACTCAACCTCGAGCGGGCCATTCTTTCTGTAAAGACGGATGATGGATATGAACTGGAAACCGCAGTAGTGAACGGTGAGAAAGTGATCAAAGAGGCAATGAAAATGAATGCGCCGGAAATAGCTGCGGTGCAATACATGACTTTAGGATTTTACTTTGAGCTAAAGAAGCAAAGCTTTGGGAAGGCTTTTGAAAATTACCTGAAAGCCTATAACCTGCTTGAAAAGCTACCCGAAGAAAAACTTCCGCCAAGGCAGTACGCACTCTATGTTATATCCCAGTCCTATTACCGTTACAACGATTTTGGGAATGCATTGAGGCTGAGCCTCAGGACTGATAAGACCTTCAGGATAAAAACATTCGTGTATGTTTTCAATACCGACCTTATTGGAATGTGCTACATGAAAACCGGAAAATATGATTCTGCCCGCATTTATTTTCAGAGGGTATTCGATAATGCACACATAATGGAAAGTGAAGTAGCGTGGAAAGGCATTGCTCTAGGAAACCTTGGGCTGACCTATTTTCTTCAAAATAATTATAATAAGGCAATTGAGTATTTGTCGCAGGCTGTTCCAATGACGATGGAGGGAAATGTGCCTGATAATACGGTTAGTTTTGCTTCTCCTTTGTCAGAAATTTTCTGCAAAGAAAATATCCCGGCAGAGGCAAAAAAATTTCTTACTATTTCGCTGAATGCTGCTCACTTGGCAAATGATAATGAAGATTATTTTACCGCATATAATGCTGCTGCTACCTATTACCGGTCGATAAAAGATCCGGCACTCTATATGGTTTATAGTGACTCTGCTAACACCTTTAACGATAAACTTGCAGTCCAAAAAGATCTGAATACAAAATATAAGATTGAAATGGCGGTGCAATATGAACAGGTGAAGGAAAGAGAAAAATCATTTGCCAGTGAAAAACAACGACAGCTCCTGCTGAGAAATGTCATCATTGTATTTGTCGTTTTACTGATGTTTATCTCATTATTGCTTTACAACAGAGCGCAGATAAAAAACAAGAGTCGGCAGCAACAATTAATTGCGCAAAAACAGTTAGCCGAAAATGAATTGCGAACCGCCACTCAACAACTCAATGCATTCACCCAGTCTATCAGGGAAAAGAATGCGTTTATTGAAAAGGCTTCCCGTGAAATTGAAAGAGTGAATGCCGAATTGAACATTGCAAAAAATGAACAGCAAGGTTTGGCTTCTTCCCCCGAACCAGATAATCATTCAATACAACTGCTGCAGAATTCCGTACTGCTTACCGACGAGGACTGGAGAAATTTTACCCACCTTTTTGAAAAAGTGCACGAAGGGTTTTTCCAACGACTGAAACAAAAGCTCCCCGGGCTTTCTCCTGCCGAAACCAGGTTCGCAGCGCTTATCAAACTCCAGCTATCGAATAAAGAAATGGCAAGTATGCTGGGTGTGGGCACTGAGGCTATTCGTCAAATCAGAAGCCGGTTGAAAAGGAAACTCCACTCAGAAGCTGAAGAAGGAATTGAGGAATTGGTGGAGAAAATTTAAGCAGTATACGGAGGTTTTCTGATGATAATCGCTTAATTTCTTCCTTTGTATTCCACTGATTTACAGTAGGAATTTCCGCCTGTCACGTTTTGTCACATTCTGTAACACTTTAGTCACGCCGAAAATTTTTATCCGGCTCAATTATCATTTAATCTTACACGAAAGATTGAAATGAGCCGGAATTTTCTTCCTCAAAAATATAAATCATTTATCCGGTACCTGCTGATAGTCCTTGTATTTGTTTTACTAGCATTCGGCGTTTTCATGTATTTCAAATACAGGTTAAAGATGATAGAGAAGGAAAATGAAACTGGATTTCCTACTTCGCAACAAAAATAATTGATGGTGACTTTGCAGGAATGAAAAATTGAAGAGTTGATGCCTGAACGGATTGACCGGCATTGCATCAAGACAAGGAAAAAAGACACTGAAAATAAAAACATACAACTTATCACACGAAAATAATACAAAATGAAAGCAAGTTTTACAGCAACAGGATTAAGGAATTATAATTGCAGCCGGGGATTTTCTTTTGGGCGGATAATAATGATTGCCTTCCTGGTAATAACAGGTATGAGTGCAGGCAACTCTTATGGGCAATCTTACTGCATACCCACGCAATCGGTAAATACTCCCGACGGCCATTATATTAGTAATGTTTCCGTTACCGCGGCAACCAGTTTTACAAATACAGGCGGCGTTGAACCCGCTTCTTACGGAGATTATTCATCCTCGAAAGTTGCATCACAGGCTCAAAATTATCCAGTTACCCTAACTGCAAGCAGTCCCGGTGAAGGGTTGAATTATAAAGTGTACGTTGATTATAACGATAACGGTTTATTTACCGATGTAGGAGAGACAGTACTACAAATGGCAACAGAATTTGTAGGCGGTACTGTTACGGGAACATTTACCATTCCGGTGAACGCGCCTTTGGGAACTCATAGAATGCGGATTAGAGCCGATTATATCGGTTCTACCTGGGGTCCCTGTACCCAGTTGCAATCCGGGGAGACTGAAGACTATGGGCTAACCGTACTTCCAGGTTGCGACCAGCCAACCATGCAGGCAACAGCAACAAGCATTGCCTATAACGCATCATTTGATACCGTCAGGCTTAATTGGACCAGAGGCAATGGAACAGGGGGAGTGCTGGTGGTTGGAAGATTAACGTCTGCTGCAGAAGCATTTCCCGCAGGAGGTGTTTCATATTCAGCCAATACTGTTTTTAGCAGCGGTTCTGAGGTAGGCGACGGAAATTTTGTAGTATATAATGGTACGGGAACGAGTGTAGCTATTACAGGCCTTGCTGAGGACGTGAGTTATACGTTTACCTGCTATGAATACAACAATCCGGGAATATGTTACGAAGTACCTGGATCAGGATTGGCAGTTATTGTTCCTTCCAATTATTGCATACCTCCAACTTCAGCATGGTATTCTACAGGCAGCCATACCTATTATATCAACAATGTTCAAACTACAGGTGGTATAACCAACTTTACAAATGCTACCAGTTACGAAGAGAATTCTTACGGAGATTATTCATCTGCAAAAATTGTATCGCAGGCCCGAAATTTTCCCGTCACTATTACCACTTCAGGCACTGTTGGAATGGCCTATAAGGTTTACGTGGATTATAATGATGACAGGGTTTTTGATGATGGTGAAATGGTATTGCAAATGTCAAGTTTCTCCTCTAACCCTCTTTCCGGTAGTTTTATCATACCGGCTTCAGCTCCTTCAGGAAATCATAGAATGCGTATTAGAGCTGAAAGAAATGACATTAATACTTACCCGTATGTATTTTATCCGGCTGGCCCTTGTAATCAATTACAATATGGCGAAACTGAAGACTATACCTTAACTGTACCACCTCCCTGTACTCAGCCTACTACCCAGGCAACGATAGGAAATTATACCAATCTTTTATCCGGTACCAGTGCTACGGTTAACTGGACAAGAGGCAATGGAACAGGAGGTGTTTTAGTTGTTGGAAGATTGACATCGGCTGTAGCAGCAGATCCGTTGGAACGATTGTCTTATACTGCCAATAGTGTTTTCGGAAGCGGCACCCAGATTGGCACCGGGAATTTTGTGGTATATAACGGCACCGGAACAAGTGTGAATGTAACCGGCTTAACCCCGGCAGTAAGCTACACCTTTACCTGCTATGATTATAATAATACTTCCACCTGTTTTAAAACTCCCGGATCAGGATCGTCAGTTATAACCGGTGGTTATTGCATACCCGTGCCATCAGTGTCGAATGAAAAGGAGTATATCACCAATGTGAATACTACAGGTGGAGCAACCAATTTTACAAACCCTACCGGCAGGGAACCGGGTTCATACGGATTCTATGCAAGCAACCGAATCGCATCACAAGCTCAAAGTAGATCCATTACTATAAATGTAGCACAAAGCGCTTTTTCTTCTACTTTGAAGATGGCTTATAATGTGTATGTTGACTATAATGATAACGGGGTATTTACGGATCCTGGTGAATTAGTATTACAGATGCAAAGTTCTTCATCTGCTACTGTGTCCGGAAGCTTTGGTATCCCGGCTGACGCTCCAACCGGAACTCACAGAATGCGCATAAGAGGAGATGATATTAGCGCCGGGTACCCCGCTGATCCTTGCTCTCAGTTGCAATATGGTGAAACCGAAGATTACAGTTTAACTGTAACCCCCGGATGTACCTCGCCAACTACCCAGGCAACGATAGGAAGCTATACCAATAATACTGGTGATAAAATGACGGTTAATTGGACAAGGGGCAACGGCACAGGAGGCGTATTGGTTGTGGGCAGATTAACATCTGCTGCACTAACAGATCCCAATGGAGGAGATTCTTATACTGCTAATACTATTTTCGGAAGCGGCACTGACATTGGTCACGGCAATTTTGTGGTTTATAATGGCACCGGAACAAGCGTAGATGTTACCGGCTTAGCGCCCGGCCTAAACTATACCTTCACCTGCTATGAATATAACGTAGCTTCAACTTGTTATACAACTCCCGGATCAGGATTGGCAGTTAATAGCATAGGATACTGTACCCCTCCACAATCCGTAAATTATGGCAGTGGCAACTTTATTGAAAATGTTATTACTACCGGTGGATTAACCAATTTCACCAATGCTACTAATACTGAAACGGCATCTTACGGAGATTATTCATCAAGTAAAATTGCATCGCAGGTTCAAAATTTTCCCATCACTATAACAGCAACTGCTGAAGGAGGGATGAATTATAATGTTTACGTTGATTATAATGATAACCAGGTATTTACTGATCCGGGTGAATTAGTATTACAGATGAAGTATCCATTAACAGCCACTCTTTCCGGAAGTTTTACCATTCCGGCTACTGCTCCGGTAGGAACTCACAAAATGCGCATAAGAGGCGAATCGTATAATTCAGGTTATCCAACTGATCCTTGCTCGCAATTGCAATTTGGGGAAACAGAAGATTATGGATTAACTGTAGTGCCTCCATGTACTCAGCCCACCGGCCAGGCAACGATTGAAAGTTATACCAATAATACATCAGGTGATAAAATGACTGTTAATTGGACAAGAGGAAATGGAACAGGAGGCGTATTGGTTGTAGGAAGATTAACATCGGCTGCACCAACAGATCCGGTGTCAGGCTTTTCTTATACTGCTAATGCTTTTTTTGGCAGCGGAACTGAACTTGGTACCGGAAATTTTGTGGTCTATAATGGTACCGGATCCAGTGTAACTGTAAGCGGCTTATCCCCTGCGACCGGCTACACCTTTACGTGCTATGAGTATAATGATACAAGAACCTGTTACAGTTTTCCGGGTTCAGCTTCTGCCGTTACAAGCTTTACCTTGCCAATGACTTACTCTTCAAGTAATACAATTCAATTAAACAGTGGGTCTATCCTATCATTCTCATCTGTTACCAATCAAATTGTGCAGGTGCAGGTAGTTACCACTGGTGGTACTTCACCATTCAATATGACCTCAATGGTGTTCAGCACCAACGGATCAACGAATGCCTCAACAGACATTGCTAATGCTAAAGTATATTACACGGGTACCTCATCCGTGTTTGCTGCCACAAGCCAATTTGGTTCCACATTTGACCATCCAAACGGCAGTTTTACCGTGGACGGAAATCAGTCACTCTCAACAGGAACTAATTATTTTTGGGTTGTTTATGATTTGACCGCAACAGCGGGTTCCGGAGATGCGATTGATGCCGGCTGTACCCAGCTCGTAATGAGCGGGCCAGGCGGTACTCAAACTCCTGCAACTACCAGCCCTGCAGGCAATGCGCTTGTTAGTTTGGAATATTGTGTACCACCACAATCAACTAATTATACACCCGGGTATTTTCATGTCAATAATATTAGCACTTCGGGAGGAATAACCAATTTGGATAACTATCCGAATGATATCAATTCTTACGCAAATTATTCAGCAAGCGATATTGTATCGCAAACACAAAATGCACCGATCACAATAAACCTTCAATACTACTCTTACTATGGCATGTACGATTTCAATTGTCTTGTGTACATTGATTTTAATGATAACGGCGTTTTTACTGACCCAGGTGAGACTATATATGGGACGCAGGATTTAGAAGATGGTACTGCATCGATAACCTTTACCATTCCTGCTGACGCGCCTATTGGAACCCATAGAATGCGGGTAAGAGCTGATATACTATCTCGTCCATACGATGCCTGTAGCCCGTTATACTATGGTGAAACCGACGATTACTCATTAACTGTAATTGGATGTACTGCCCCAACTATTACAACAGATGTTTCCAATCCTTCGGCTGTAGATGATGGTGGAACTGCTCCTGAGTTAAGTGTAAATGCCAGCGGAACGGGTACACTTCATTATCAATGGTACAGCAATACAACCAACGGCAACGTAGGCGGATCAGCTATCGGACAAGACGCCGCTACCTATACTCCCGATGTATCTACAGCAGGCACTTATTATTATTATGTAGTCGTTAGTGGGGATTGTGGATCAAAAACCAGCAGTGTTGCGACGGTAATAGTAAATGCTGCTGAAATACCGGCAGTAGCAGGCACTATAAGTGGTGAAGGCACCGTTTGTCCAGGTACAAACAGTACTACACTTACTTTGAGCGGCTATACCGGAACGATTCAATGGCAGTCATCTACAGACAATCTAACATTTGATAATATTGCAGATGCAACCGCGGCCACTTATCCAGCATCCAATCTCACTGCTTCCACCTGGTACCGGGCAGTGGTTACCAGCGGTGGTGCAAGTGCAACCACTCAGAGTGTGGCTATCATTGTTATTTCAGGGATAGATGCCTCTGCAAGCAGCAATCCTATTGCATTGGGTTCTGGCGCTATTTTATCCGCTACCATTTCTCCGGCAATTTCCGGGATTACTGTCAGCTTCAATGTTGATCCCGGGACCGGAGTGGTTACAACTTATACGGCTGTTACCAATAGTTCAGGGGTTGCCACCACTGCTCCGATTTCAGGCCTTTCAGTTAATTTATACAAAGTGATAGCAACTGCTGCATCGGGTTGTGCTATTTCTAATGCCGCTTACCTGCCTGTATATGATCCTAACAGCAGCTTTATTACCGGAGGCGGATGGATTACCTCACCTGCCGGCGCTTTGGTTGCCCAACCTTCACTGAGTGGCAAGGCAAACTTTGGCTTCGTAGCTAAATATAAGAAAGGCAGTAATGAGGTAGATGGGAATACTGAGTTCCAGTTCCAGGACGGTGATTTTAATTTCAAAAGCAGTGAATTGGATGCAGGAACTCTGGTTATCTCAGGCTCAAAAGGAACTTACAGAGGTGAAGGAACCGTGAATGGCGCCGGTGATTATGGATTCATGGTATCTGCTGTTGATGGGCAAATTAACGGAAGTGGCGGAACAGACCTGTTCAGGATTAAAATTTGGGATAAAAGCCTCGGAAATAGCGTG
>NZ_RJJR01000032.1 GCF_003721595.1 Hanamia caeni | reverse complement strand
CAAATCCTCCTGACGACATCTCCATATTAACCGGTTTCGTTCAACATGCGGCTTCATTGTTGGTGCTACGCACCCAACGAAGCCTTAGTTGTTACCGGCTGGCATTGTTGTCTGTCGTTGCTATTGCCCATTGTGGGTGATTTTTAGCATATCCCAACCATATCTTTTATTTGCAATAGTCATGCTGTCAACAAACGCAATACGAGTTTTTAGAAAACTGAATTTGCCATTAGTCATGTAATCATCATACTTTTTTTGCTTTATGAGTTCTGAAAGTATAATCCTTATTTTTTTAGAGCCAATATCCTTTACAATAGAATTAAAGTCTGCCTCAACAGATAAAGTGTGTCCGTAATTCTCCAGCAAATCGTCAACATAATTGTCATTTAAAAGCCCTTGAACCGTCAATGCCCAAACAAGATTTCTTGCATAGCGAACAAAAAAGTATTTATTTTCTCCTCTGCTTTCAATTTCATTGATTATGGCATTTAGTCTGAATTGAACTTTGTACGCAATGATTATTTTTCTTGTGTCTGATTTTAAAAACTGTGGATTAAATGCTTTTTCATAAAGAGTATCTGTTTCAAACACTTTTCCAATCTCTGAAATTTTATCAATTTCTCCTTGGATGGCTAAAAATGTTTGAGCAAGTTTTTTTATTTTGATTTCTTTATGGTGTTCGATTCCCAATTCTTCGAGGTCTGAATCTCTAAGATTGGCAAAAGAATTTTCTTGTCGTTCATAGAATATTCCGTCATTGCGGAATTTGTCATCAAATTCAAGTTGTATCAGGTCGTTTGCTCTTAAATTCCAGGATTCAACGGGATTCTGTTTATTATTTGAAATTGTCACCTGTGTCACAAACTCTTGTGTGCAATTAGTAATTATTTTACCAATCACTTCAATCTGTTTCAAGGTTTTCTCGTATTCCGAAAAGTTTGGCTGCTTTTGAATTTCCTCAATAAACCGTGAAAGTGTTGTTATTGTCTGTGCTCCGTTTAATACTCTTGGCTCAACTATTTTGGATGTTCCATTTTCAGCTTCTAATTTTTCAGCAAATAATGTAACCCCGTTATGATGAAATGTAAAATATTCAGGATTTACCTTTTTGTTTATCACAATTTCTTTAAGAGATTTTTTTATTGCTTGGTTAGGAGCTAAATCAGCTTCAAGACCTGCACGGATATTTTTTTCAAATAAACGTTGTTTCATATCTACGAACATTCTATAAAGGTCGTAAAGACTTAAAAACCCTAAATGCAATGTTTCATTACCTGAAGCAACTTTTACAGATTGGGCTTTAAAGGAAATGTCGTACTGAAAAGTTTTCTTTGTCCTTGATGTTTGGTTGACTTTTTTTGTTTCGTTTGAAATGTATTGAATTGTCAATGTTATTTCATCGCTATTAAAATAACTGTCTATAAAATGCTTCTTTGATTCCAGTTCTTCCCTTAAACTTTCTAATACTCTGCTGCCCTCTGCTTTTTCAGGTTCGCCATTGAAAACGAAGCATATATAAACCTTATTGATTAAGTCCTTGTATTCTTGTAATTCGAGTTTAAGTTTAGGAACAACTTTGTTTATTAATGTGTCAGTGTAAGGGTCGCCAAAAATACGTTCAACTCCATCCTTAATTAGCCTTTTATAGGTATCCTTAAATAGTTCATAGTTGTCGCTCCACTTGAACTGATATAAGTAAAGGTTTTTTGCTTCCTTATCAATGTAGTAACCGTCAATACCATAGTCATTATTGCCAAAAGCACAATTGTCAATAACGGTTTCAATCCGTTTTTCAAACTTGTCGGAAATAAAAAGAGGGGCAAAGTAATCTTCCTTTGTCCCACCATATTTTGATTTTAAGAGATTCTGTGTTTCTGTAAGTCTGTCGAGTGTTATAGCCATTAGTTAAAGTTGTTTTGGTCTGTCGGTTGATAGTAGCAGTGTCGCCGATATGCTTGCCAGTAACGTTTGACGGCTTTGCGCAGGCGGGAAAATAGTATTACTTCTGCCCAAACCGTTGCCAAATATATAATTAAAAGTTCATTGTTAGTACTATCGCTGAACAAAGTTTCTTCAGCCCGGAACTGCTGCTGAAACATGCACCAATGCTCATTTTTATTCCGTCAGCCCCGCTTGTGCAAAACCGATGTAAGCGGCTGTTCTGTGTTGTCAAAGCATACGAATTTTTATGTCGGCAGGAAACGAACAAATTTTAAGGATTTTACTTTTTTTAAATTCGTATTACTTGTATCACTGTGATTTTTCAATTGTTAGCAACGGTTTTTATTTGGTTTTGAGTTATGTCAAAATACGTTGCAAAATCCGTTATTGGTTTATTGTTTTTGTCAAATCTTAAAATTATTTTGTTGCCATTAATTGTTAGTGTGTCAGGAATGAAATCATTATCATACGGCTTGTCAAGAAAAATTATTTTGTCATCTATGATTTTGTATTTCCCGTCAAAATTTTGATTGCTGAATATTGTCGCAACACTTACTTCAAAAGTTTTATTTTTTCTCAAGGTGAGATTTATAACGGAACGGTCGTCATGTAAAGTCGCCTGAAGAAGTTTCGGGCTTTTAAATGTTTCTGATTTTAATAATTCCGTTGTACAAATTACGACCACAGCTGCAATTAGTATTGGGATAACTTTTCTGTCTTTTTTAATAAGTCCAACAATAAAAATTACGATAAAGATAACAGCCAACAAAATCATTAAAAGAAATGACCATACCCACAATTTTTCCCAAAGAAGGTCTTGAAACAAATAGGATAATAAAAAAAGCAATCCAAAGATTACTGTCCACTTTTGAAATTTACTTTTAAAGATTGTCATGTTAGAATTGCCGCTTACGGCCACGCATTTACGCAGGCATGGAATTAGAATTCCCTGTCTGCCGGAACCGTTGCCAAATTTATAATTAAAAGTTCATGTTTATTCCTATCGTTCATTAGAGTTTTTTCAGCCGAAACTAAAGATGAAATATATTCTACTGCTCATGGTTAGCACGTCAGCCATGCTTGCATTAATGCGATGTTGCCTGCAGGTTATTTATGGAACGCAACTTTGTAGTTTTTGTCCCCCGAAGTTAAAATAGCAAAGGTTGTATCTTTAGTCTCATCAAGAATATTTAAACCCGTGATGTCTCCATAATTTACCTCTCCGGAATTAAGAATACCAAGATAACGTTCTGTCACAAGTCCTTTCTTTACTAATGTAACTTGAACTGGAGCAAGAGCTCCAACTATTTCTCTTACTTCATAGTCCTTACTGCTAAATTTTGTCTCCGGAACAGTTAAAGCAACAAGCAAAGGACTTGCTACCAAAACAAACATTATTCTGTCAACTAGAAATGTCGCTGCAGCTACGATTGGGTAGAAAAGAAAAAAGCCAAAATAAATCTTTTGCCAAGTCCGAAGTGTTCGTCTGTAAAGAGCAAATGTCATGGAAGCAGTCAACAGAAATGCAATCAAAAATAATCTGTCAAGCCAAACACCTTTGATGTTTACAACGAAAATGTCAAGCAGCAAAATCAACAACAAAATTACATGGGCCTTGATTAATAACTTCTTGTATTTGTCCACCCAGTTCTGTTTGACAAAAAACAAAACAACTGTCAATAAGTATAGGCAAATGTAAATTACAGGTAGTGTCATTTTTTAACTTGCAGGCAACGGTTAACGGCTTGCTGCAGGTGGGGAATTTATATTCCGTCTGCCTGAGCCGTTTGCCGAATATAGAATAAAAAAGTTGATTATTTGTTCGTTTGCTGATAGAATTACGTCTGCTTGAACTGCTGATGATAGCAGCACAAATGCCGATGTTTATTCTTTAAGCCGCACTTGCTGCAAACCGATGTAAGCGGCTGGCTTGTTATTGATTGAAATTTCGATTAAATGAAATAATCTTTTTCAATTTCCCAAGTAAAAGGTTGTGTGAATGTCTTGAAAGTCTTTAGTTCACCAGTTTTAAATGTTCTCCATAAAACTTTTTGTTTGTCGCTAGATATCATTCCTGTTGCAATCTTTACCTTTTTTGTTATAAAATTATAGCTGCGGTTTTCAATTTCTCCTGAACCGCGATTTGTGTAATTGTAGTCGGCGCCTATTAAATAGAATTTTTTGTTTTGATAACGGAACTTGTAAGAATTATTTGACATTCCCCAACCGCCCCAATTCATAAAAATGAAAAAATCAATTTGCAACACTCCTTTTGAGATAGAAATATCTTGAAAAGGTTCTTCCATGTTTGGGTTGTCGTGGCAAAGAATAAATGAATCACTTTGTTCTATCAAATCATATTGCTTAGTAGTTGTGTTGTAAAATGCAATGCATAGGATACGTGGTTGAAAGCTTAAAGTGTCATTGTAATTTGGATTAAAGTCCTCGTCATGCTTTATGACCGTTACACTGTCATTATGTTGAAGAACAAAAGCAAAGTCATGTATCTGGTCGTTATTCAAGTCGCCCGATGCCGATTTCAATATTGTCCAACCTTTAGGAATAAAATCATTTACAGAATTTCCATTCATTTTGATTGTTGGGTAATTGAAACTTTGTCCGAATGAAAGAGTGAAGATTGAAGTCAGAAATATGGTAAGTGAAATTCGCAATCTCATTTGGTTGTTTGTTTGAAAGGCGTCCTTTTAGCTTGCCGCTTACGTTTTACGGCTTGCAGCAGGTGGGGAATTAGAATTCCTTCTGCCGGAATCGTTGCCAAATTTATAACTAAAAGTTCATTGTTTATTCTATCGCTCAATAGAGTTTTTTCTGCCGGAACTACCGCCCAATAATGTTACAAAAGCTCATTGTTATTCCTTCTGCCCCTACTTGCTGCAAACCGATGTAAGCTGCCGTTTTGTTGGTCTTACGTCAAAACAGTTTGTTACTTAAAATAGTTTTTATAGTCATCCTCGATTTCAATAATGTCGGCATAGTGCGGCTTTTTTTCTGGGTCAAATAAATACATTCCCCACAATTCGCTCAACGTGTCAAGCTTCACAAGCTCCGCTTTCTTGTCAGAGGTTACGAACTTCAAATATTTTTTGCCCTTGGCGTTCATTACTGGCAAACCTTGTTTCTCTAAAAATTCTGCCGATATGTTTATGTAATAAATATAATCGTCTGCTCCGGCTCTAAAATCTTTCTCACCAACTTTTTTCATTCGTTCTTCCATTTGCAAGCTGTCCGGTTGAAAGAATACGGCAGATTTTCTGTCAATGGTTAATGTGTCGCCATTTCTCACAATATTTTTTATGTCAAGGTTCGTTTGTGCTGAATGACTCTGTTTTGTTGTGTCGGTTGTTGAATGTTGAATTTCAGTTTTTACTTCTTGCTTATTGTCATTTGTCGCACATGAAGAAAGCGTCAGAATGCAAAGTAGGAAATGTTTAAATGTTGGTCTCATGTAAATGGCAGCTTACGTTAAGGCTTGGCGATGGGCTGAAATTCAATGTACTTTTCGCTCGAACGTCAGCCGATTGAAAAACCAAAGCCGAAGATAAATACAAAAAGCCGATATTTGTTCATCTGCTGGAACCTAAGCTGATAAAGAGCTACAGCCGATTGTTATTCCTTCAGCCAGCCTATTGCCAAGCCTAATGTAAGCTGCATTCCTCGGTCAGTCAAACCATTTTCCTCCATTATCCAATCGTTCAAAAAAATCTGTGAATGAACTACCAATGTCAATATGATACTGTTTGTCTAAGTCAATAAATGGTGAAAGGATGACTCTATAATTTTCATTTTCAATAAATTCAATACCGATAAATTCACTACTTGGATTATTCCCTATTGCAATTGTCAAAGGAAGATTGTCAAAGATGCGGTAATCTTGATTGTAAGTCAAAAGATCGTCAATGTCCCAAAGGTTTACAAGTTCAGGTCCAACGAACTCTTCATGCCCTTTGTAATTGTCAAGATAAAACTTATAATCGTCAGGCAGTAAAAAACCAATCTGTTTCTCAATCTCTTCGAATGTCTTTGCAGGTATTGTCGTCCGTTTAGGAAAATTGTATTTTGTCAATATAGTTTTAAGTCCTATCATTTAATTCTTAGTGTAGTCAAAAAGTATGGTTGTTCTCTAAAATTGCAGCTTACGGCCACGCATTGGCGATGCCAGGGCAATTTATAACTTTTCGCCGGAACGTCAGCCAGTAAATGAACAAAAAGTTGAGATTTTTATTCTGCTTCTCAATAGCGCTTTTTCAGCCGGAACTGATGCTCAATAACGAACAAAAAGCTGATGATATTTTCTTCAGCCCTGGTATTGCCAATGCGAATGTTAGCAGATGGCTTGATTATTTTTCATTGTTTAAAAAGTTTGAGATTTGGTTTCCAATTTCTTCAATCGTCAAAAGTACCGCTTGATTTTTTATTCTGCTGGCTGCTTCACTGTCATTTAAATCTGTACTGCTTTTCTTGTCTTTAAAATCTTTGGTTACAATTGTTGTGAATGGAATTAATCCTGTCCGAACGTCCAATATAATAAGTTGAGTCGTCGCAAATGCTTTAATGTCTGCTTTAGCGAACAATTTGTATTGTGAATAAATATCACTATTTATTGAATATATGACCGCAATGTCAGACTGGGTTCTAACTGCTGCCTCTCTAATTGTTGTGAATGTCGGTGTCTGAGAAATTAAAATATCAGGTATTGTGGCAATAGATTTTACTCTTGGTGAACTCTTAAACTTTTGAGAGAACAAGTCAAGATATTGTTGTTGAGATTTTAAAAACTGTTCGTCTGCCCAATAGTATCTCTGGCGGTTTTGAGAACTTTCAAGTTTAACAAAAGCCACCCTTAAAGTGTTGGGCAGTTTGTAATTGCCGTCCAATATCTTTTGAATATTTTCTTCTGAAATGGTTGAACTTTTGTCCTCAAATAATGATTTAGTAATTGGCGGGTCGGGACTCTCAATGCCACTTAAATTCGGGTTGTCAATCTGTCTTGTCGTTGAACACGATGCGAATATGATTCCAATTAAAATAAAAAATCCAATTTTTCTCATAGTTAATTTTTAGATGGTGGTTGTTTAAGCTATCTGCTAACGGTAGGGCTTGCTGCTGTGCTGGTATTCATTGCTCGTCCAGCCCGACCGTCAGCCCAATTAAATTTATTAAAGTTCAAATTACGAACAAAAGTTCAAAAGAAATCGGTCAGCTGAA
Organism: Hanamia caeni; assembly: GCF_003721595.1. GTDB lineage: Bacteria > Bacteroidota > Bacteroidia > Chitinophagales > Chitinophagaceae > Ginsengibacter > Ginsengibacter caeni. The sequence continues at coordinate 2,022 of NZ_RJJR01000032.1, read as the reverse complement.
ACCGCTGCTCATAGTTAATAAAAAGATGAAAATTTATTCGTCTGCCAGCATAGAAGCAAGCCGATTGTTGGCAGAATTTTTCAGTCAAGCGTCATTTCTTGAATCTTATCATCCTTTCCAAATGGTTTTCCATTTATTATCGGGATGTGTAAAAACTTGAAATCCTGTTTTTCTGTACATTCAACACTAAACTTTATTGTCAAATTATTAATTAAGCTTTCATTTTCAATTTTATCAAGTGACCATAATGTATTTTCATTCTCGGTAGCATCAAATTTGTCAATTGCTTTGTTTGTCTGCAATGAAATTTTTGGCCAATAAGTTTCACATTTCCTGACGTTGGAAGGTTTGGATTTTATTTTAATTGCAAACTTTTCCGGTTTTTTCCTCAAATGGTATGTAGTATAATACAATGTTCCAAGAACTGTTGAGTCGTTGGTTTCCTGTGTAAAACCCACATAAATTTTTAAATCTGAATCAGGAATAGAACCGGTAATTATTTTGTCATCACCTTCAATAATGAGGTTGTTTTGGTAGTCGAATATTTCGTAGTGATTTACATTGCCGCAACATCCATATTTTACTGTCTCGTAAAAGATAGTTTGTAAATCAATATCATCGCAATTTTTATTTATTTCAATTATCGTTTTAGAAGGGTTGTCAAATGCTTTTATTTTAATGTTGATATTTCTTTCCTGTCCTTCAACGCTTGTCCATTTTTCTGTAGTAGTGGTAAAATGTGCGAAATATCTTCGTACGTCATAGTCCTTAAGTTGAAGGCGCGCAGGTTTGAAGCTTGATTCCACAGTTCTATAGACATAGTCGTTCTTAGATTTCTGAGAAAGAATTTCAAAGCTTGATTCTGCAGTTTCTGTGAAAACGCTTTTGGCTTCTAAGGGTTCTGCAAGTTTGGTTTTTTGTTCATTGTTCTTGCAACTAAAAAAGGAAAGCGCTATAAATAATATAATGAAAATTGTTTTCATAGATTGCGTTAGTCTGTTTGTAGCGTTACGTTTTCTTTGGAAATGCGGTTAGTCAATTTCTGCCAACGGCCACGCATTTATGCAGGACTGGAATTAGAATTCCTGTCTGCCCGTAACCGTTGCCAAATTTATAATTAAAAGTTTATTGTTATTACTATCGCTCAATAAAGTTTTTTCAGCCCGGAACTGCTGCTGAAAGATTCACTATTGCTCATTGTTAGCACTTCAGCCAGGCTTGCATAAATGCGATGTTGTGTGCTGTTTAAGTCAATTTATGCTTTGTCGCGTATCAAGTTTGACAATTTTACCCTTAAAGAACTTGTCTAAAAGAGGAATTGCAATAGCAAATATTGTTGCAGTTATAAAACCCTCCAAAATATTTGTCGTAAAGTATTCCACAAATGATTTGTAGCGTAAATAACCTGCATTGTTTTGATGTCTAACAAAGTCAGGAAGGTTAATTAAAATCAAGGTCAAATTATATACAAGCCACAAAGTCAACATTTGAATTAGCATTGCCGGTTGGCTTTTTGTCAACCGATAAATATTAAGCAAAAAATGAAAAACACAAACGCCGATAAACAACGGAATAACGATAAAACTAAATGTCATAACAAACGAATAGAAATTGTCACCCAATGACAAATGTGACGGTGAGGCAATTGTTGCCGTCAAGGCATAAAGAAAGGCAATTGTCAGTGTTGTTAAAACAATTCGCATTTATGTCTTATTGAATAGCGGTGTGTCGAAATTGAATAGCACACAACGGTAGGGCTTGCTGCTGCGCTGGCATTCAATGAACTTTTCGCCGGAACGTCAGCCGAGTAGCGAACCCAAAGCCGAAGATAAGTACAAAAGCCGAACAATGAACGTTACGCCGGGACTACAGATGAGCAGCGAACAAAAGCCGACTTTATTCCGTCAGCCAGCGTAGAAGCAAGCCCAATGTTGAACTAAACCTACGGTAGCCTTCCGCAACTATCCGTAAATTTAGCATTCACTAAAACTTTAAAAATGACAACGAAAAAAAAACGCCGGA
>NZ_RJJR01000031.1 GCF_003721595.1 Hanamia caeni | reverse complement strand
ACCAACGGTTGGAAAATCGGAGCGGTATAACGGGAGACTGTTACGTACCGTTCTAACAGAATCTCAGGCTGCGATGCCTGGGTTTACTTACTAAATTGTCTTATACGATTCTTCCGGGAACTAAAAAACCCGGAAGAATTTTGTTATACTAATCGGTTAGGAATAGCTGATTTTATTACGCTTCATCTTCCAAATTTTTTTATGAAAAGAAAATCGCTTTTTGTTGCGCTGCTTTGTTTCGCATTTTATTTAAGCAATGGCCAGGCGGCAAAATGGGACAGCACGTACCGGCCGGGCATTTATGAATTTAAAGTGCAGTTGTACGAAAGTTATCCCAAGTCAAAAAAAGATATTGTTTTTCTTGGAAACAGCATCACCGACCGGGTAGACTGGAACGAGCTTCTTGGAATGTGCCATGTACGTAACCGTGGCATTTCGGGCGATATTACCTTTGGCGTATTAGAAAGGCTGCACCAGGTAACGGAAGGCCAGCCGGAAAAGGTTTTTATTTTGATTGGCATCAACGATGTATCACGCAATATTCCCGACAGCATCATCGCTAATAATTACCGCCGGATTGTGCAACAAATCCAGGCAAATTCTCCCCGAACCAAAATTTATTTCCAAACTTTGATGCCGGTTAATAATGAATTTACCCAATTCAAAAATCATTACAACAAGGACGAGCATATTTTATGGCTGAATGATCAAATCAAAAAGATTGGCAAAGAGTATCACATCGAAGTGATCGATTTATATCCTCATTTTTTAAATAATGAAAATAAGCTCGATAAAAAATTTACCTTAGATGGCCTTCATTCCAATGCGGAAGGCTACAAGGTGTGGGCCGCTGTTTTGAAAAAATACCTGAAATAAAAAATGGCAATATAAATTCATTTACTATGGATACACGGAGAGAATTCATAAAAAAATCAATGCTGTTATCAGCAGCCGCAGGGCTTTCCGGCACGGTGCCCGCTTCTATTCAACGGGCTTTAATGATTAATCCTGAGCCCGGAAGTTCTTATTTGGATGCAGAACATGTAGTCATCCTGATGCAGGAAAACCGTTCGTTTGATCATTGCTTTGGCGCATTGCGCGGTGTTCGTGGCTTTAATGATCCGCGCGCCATCACCTTGCCGGATAAAAATTTAGTATGGCTGCAAAGCAATGCCAAAGGCGAAACCTACGCCCCTTTCCGGTTTAATATTCATGATACAAAAATTACGTGGATGGGCTCTGTGCCGCACTCACGGCCCAGCCAGGTAGATGCGGATAACCGCGGAAAATATGATCAGTGGTTGAATGCTAAAAGGCCAGGAAATAAAAAATATGCAGATATGCCGATGACGCTAGGCCATTATGTGCGCGAAGACCTGCCATTTAATTATGCGATGGCAGAAGCTTTCACAGTTTGCGATCAGAATTTCTGTTCGGTGATGAGCAGCACCTGGCCCAATCGTTTTTATCTCTGGAGCGGCACCATACGCAATGAAAAAACCGGCGATACAAAAGCTTTTATTAATAACGACGTGCCTTGGGGAACCGGCAATTGGAAAACTTTTCCGCAAAGGCTCGAGGAGAACGATATTTCGTGGAAAGTATACCAGAACGACATTACCTCCGGCGGCGGCTTTGAAGGAGATGAAAGAGCCTGGCTTGGAAATTTCGGCTGTAACCCCCTGGAATTTTTAACTCAATTTAATGTAAAATTTTCTCCGCGTTATGTTGAAAGTTTAAAAAATCTTTCTGAGTCGCTGCCGGGCACTATTGCTGAGCTTGAAAAAAAATTCAACGCGATGGAACGCTCAGACGCGGGTTATGAAAAATTGCAAAAAGAAATTGCAAAAAAGAAAGAAGTGCTGAAAGATACCAATGAACAATTGGTAAAATGGAGCAGGGAGAATTTTGAAAAGCTTTCGCAGCAGCAAAAAAATATTTATGAAAAAGCATTTACTACAAACGAAGGAGACCCGGATTATCATAATCTGACTACATTAAATTATGAGGACAATGGTGTAAAAAGAGAGCTTTCGGTTCCGAAGGGCGATTATTTATACCAGTTTCGCAAAGACGTAGATTCCGGAAATTTGCCAACGGTTTCATGGCTGGTGCCCTCTCAAAATTTTTCTGATCATCCAAGTGCGCCGTGGTATGGCGTTTGGCTCACTTCCGAAATTCTGGATATCCTCACAAAAAATCCCGAAGTATGGAAGAAAACGATTTTCATTCTTACCTATGATGAAAACGATGGCTACTTTGATCATATTCCCCCGTTCGTAGCGCCCGATCCTAAAGATCCAAAAACAGGCAAATGCTCTGCCGGTGTGAACACAAGCGGCGTAGAATTTATTCACCGCGAACAGGAAATCAGCGAAGGCATTTCAAATAAGAATGCGCGCACAGGGCCTATCGGTTTAGGTTTTCGTGTACCCATGATCGTTGCCTCACCCTGGAGCCGCGGTGGCAAAGTATGTTCGCAAGTTTTTGACCACACTTCCACCCTTCAGTTTTTAGAAGATTTTCTCAATAAAAAATATAATAAAAATATTAAGGAGGCGAACCTCAGCGAATGGCGGCGTACGGTTTGCGGCGATTTAACTTCTGCTTTTTCGGTATATGAAAAAGACAAAAAAGAAAACCTTCCTTTTCTGAAAAGAGATCCGCTTGTTGAAAAAATCTACAACGCGAAGTTTAAGAAAGAACCTTCCAATTTTAAAAAATTAACCGCGGCCGAAATTGCAAAAATTAATAAGCAGGGATCAGCTTCAGGTTTAATGTCTCAACAGGAAAAGGGAATAGCCCCTGCGAATCCCTTGCCATATGAGTTATATGCCGATGGCAGGCTCAGCGACGACAAAACAACATTTCAAATTAACCTTCAGGCGCAAAATAAAATTTTTGGCGATCGGGCGGCAGGCTCTCCGTTTAACGTGTATGCGCCGGGCAAATATCTTTCTATAGAGAGTGAAAGCGGCGGCCCTAAAGTGTTTGAGCCGGTACGGACATGGCACTATGCAGTAAAAGCCGGAGATGCCTTGCAGGAAGAATGGCCATTATCTAATTTTGAATACGCTAATTATCACCTGCGCGTGTATGGACCTAATGGATTTTTCAGGGAATTTCAGGGCAATGCAAATGATCCGGATATCAGTATAGAATGCGGTTATCAAAGCAGCAGGCTTTCAAAAAAATCGCTGACCGGAAATATAGAATTAAAAGTCACTAATCCGGATGCAGGCCAGGCTTTGGATGTCAAAATCACGGATAATGCCTACAAACAAAAGCCGGTTTTTAAAAAGATAAGCACAGGCGAAGAAATCATTGTTTTGAACTTAAAGCCAAGCTACGGCTGGTACGATTTTTCAATTGCGGTAAAAGGCAATCCTTATTTCTCCCGGCGCTTTGCAGGCCGTGTAGAGACAGGAAAAGAAACTTTTACTGATCCATTTATGGGAAGAATGATCGTCTAAAAATTTATTTAAAAAAGTTTTCGTAAGATGAAGTATACAAAATTATTTTTTGCATTATTTATGGCTTTACTGGTTTCGTGCAGCGAAACGAACCAACACAAAGATGATACAGCATTTGACAGGCAGGCGCATCGCGGAGGCCGTGGCCTGATGCCTGAAAACACGATCGTTTCAGAAAAGAATGCCATTGATTACGACTGCACGATGGAGATGGATTTGCAAATGACAAAGGATAAAAAAATTGTTGTTTCGCACGATGCTTATTTCAGTAGTGATTTCAGCCTAACGCCTGAAGGAGATACGATGACAAAAGAGGATGGTCGCAGCCGCCTGATATACAATATGCCTTACGACAGCGTAGCTAAATACGATGTAGGCCTGAAGCCACATCCAGGCTTTCCGCGACAAAAGAAAATTCATGCAGTGAGGCCTTTATTAAGCACGCTCATAGATTCTGTGGAAGCGTATGCGAAAACAAAAAACCATGTAAATCATTATAATATTGAATTAAAGACAAGCCCGGCAGATGATGGAAAAGCGTATTCTAACTTGCAGGAATATGTAGACTCCGCAATGAAAATTATTATTGACAAAGGCATTGCGCCCCGCACCATGATTCAATCATTTGATGTAAGAGCTTTACGGATCGTACATGATAAATATCCGAAAATCGAAACCTCTTTTCTCGTTATGGCATCCAATAAAAAAACAGTGGAAGGCTATATCGATGAGCTTGGTTTTAAACCCGATGTGTTCAGCCCTCAATACACTTTACTCACTCCCGAACTGGTAACAGCTTTTCATAAAGAGCATATTAAAGTAATTCCGTGGACACCCAATACATTGGGAGAACTTCAGAAGCTAAAAGACATGGGCGTTGACGGCGCTATTACCGATTACCCGGAATTATATGCAGAATTGAAATAATAAGAATTCAGCGTTGTCAGCACCTCAGGTTTAACGTGATTTACTGATTTCCCGAATACCTGCTGTGACAATTTACCCAATTTGTTCAATCAGATGATAGGCATAAAAAATTACTAATCAAATTATTTTTTAATATAACTTTTGTATATTTATGACCCACTAAAACCTTTTGCCATGAAACGATCAATCTTTGCCATAAGCATGGCCTGTTATCTCATTTTCACCGGCTGTAATTCCGAAACAAACAAAACCGCAAATAGCCAGGAAAATTCACAAGCGCAAAAAAATATTGCTGCTTTTAAAACGGTAAGCGATGCCTTCCAATCGGGAGATGTGAGCAAGGTAGATAGTGTGGTAGCTGACGATTTTGTTGATCACACCGACCACGGCGATGTTAAAGGAAAAGATAGCCTCAAAGCTGGCATTACGATGATGCATGATAATTTCAAAGACATGAAGAATGAATTGGTACATATAGTGGCCGATAACGATTATGTATTTGCATGGATGAAGATGTCTGGCACTTCTGACGGGGCTATGGGCATGCCTCCCGGCCCGTTCAACATGAGCGCAGTGGATGTGGTAAAGTTCAATAATGAAGCGAAAGCCACAGAACACTGGTCATTCATAGATCCGAATGACATGATGAAAATGATGAACCAGCCTATGCCCAAAGACAGCACGAAAAAGTAGCAGTTTACAATCATCAGTGAAGTCATAAGCAGGACTAAACCTTGCTTAAACAGGCACCGTATTTTATTTAAATGGCAACATGGACAATTACTATATTTTGTTTTACACCACCGTCGATAATTTTCCGGAGCGGCGCCAGCCTTACCGCCAGGAGCATTTACAATTAGCGCAGCAAGCTTTTGACAGGGGAACATTGATCCTCGGCGGTGCACTGGCTAACCCGGTCGACAGCGCCGTTTTAATTTTCAAAGGAGAAAGCGAGTCGGCTGCCGAAACGTTTGCAAAGAATGACCCGTACGTCAAAAACGGATTGGTTACCGAATGGCATGTGCGCTTATGGACGGTGGTTATTGGCAACGACTGATATCTAAAAAATGAACAGCGAGCCAATAACCGCACACCGCATATATAGGTCTGAGGTTCGATTCACCAACATAACGGCCACACGTACACGGGAATTTTTTATAACGATTTCATATCAATAACAAACCTGTATTTAATATCGCTGTTCTGTATTCGTTTATATGCATCCTGTATGTATTGAATGGGTATTACCTCTACGTCTGCAGTTATATTATTTTCGGCACAATAATCAAGCATTTCCTGGGTTTCGGGCAGTCCGCCGATCAAGGAACCTGCAATACATCTCCTGGTAAATACAATGTTAAATGAAGGCACCTGCATGGGTTCGGTAGGCAGGCCCACACAAATCATTGTGCCACCGGTTTTCAGCAATCCAACATATTTATTATAGTCATGTGGAACTGATAGCGTATTCAATATGAAATCGAAAGTATTGGCGACGGTTTTTAATTGTTCTTCATCTGTGGTAACAACAAAATTATGAGCGCCTAATTTTAATGCATCTGCTCTTTTATTTTCATGGGTACTTAAAACAGTGACATCTGCGCCAAATGAAACACCAAATTTTATTGCCATGTGTCCAAGCCCACCCAATCCAATAATTGCGAGTTTATGTCCTTTGCCAACCTTCCATTGTTTCAAAGGAGAATACGTGGTGATGCCAGCACACAAAAGCGGCGCTGCTTTTTCGGGCGAAAGTCTTTTATCGACTTTCAAAACAAATCTTTCATCCACCACAATCTTTGAAGAATATCCGCCCTGCGTAATGGTTTTCCCATCTTTTTCATAAGCGCTGTAGGTGAGTACAAAACCATTGGCACAGTATTGCTCCAGCCCTTCATTGCAATATTCGCAATCACGGCACGAATCAACCAGGCAACCCACTCCCGCGGTATCTCCGGGTTTAAATTTCTTTACATGCTCACCAACAGAAACAACCCGTCCAATAATTTCATGGCCTGGCACCATTGGATAAACTGAAATGCCCCAGTCATTATTCACAAGGTGAATATCCGTATGGCAAACACCGCAGTATAAAATATCAATTTCCACATCATGTGGTCCCGGATCTCTTCTTTCAAAATTGAAAGGCGCTAACGTATCGCCGGCTTTTTGCGCTGCATAAGATTTAGTTGCTATCATAATGGAATTTTTAAAGAGTTAATATGGTCAGTCTTGTTCTGTGGAAAAATTATTTTCCTTTGATATTTTTTTGCAGTTTTTTTTAGCTTCTTCAGTTAATGTGTTAATTGATAGAGAGGCAATACACATGGCAAAAAATACAAATGAAAGCCATGGAAATTGCTATCAAATTTACTCCCTCAAAAAGCCTTAATGCAATAGCACTTTTGTGGTAGAAGATTAACTGAACTAATGTCTGTAAAATTTATTGATTGCTTCGGTGCGGTTACTTACGTGAAGTTTTTCATAAATGTTGAAGCAATGTCTTTTAACTGTATCAATACTTATAGAGAGCTGTGCTGCTATTTCTTTATACAGCAATCCTTTTGATAAAAGTGTAAGCACCTGTTTTTCTCTTGCGGTTAAATTTTCAGTATCACTATTTTGCTCAGGAAGTTGAAAAGAAGCGATCACTTTTCTTGCCACATCGCTGCTCATCGGGCTGCCGCCATTAACGAGCTGCTGAATGGAATCAAGTATTTCCGCAGGTGGTGTTGATTTAAGAAGGTAGCCATAAGCGCCTGCTTTTAATGCTTTGAAAACTTTTTCATCCTCATCATAAGCTGTGCACATCATGCAGAGTATTGATGGAAAATTTTTATGAATCAATTCCACCAAATCAATACCACTCTTGCCGGGCAATCTTATATCAATTAAAGCAACATCCGGATGTACGGCAGCCAAAGCGCTGATTGCTTCTTCAGCAGTTGCGTAAGCGCCGGCACATTCATATCCCTCGGTCCAGTTAATTAAATTTACAAGACCGTTTCTGTAATCCTCCAAATCCTCTATTATGACTACGCTAATCATTTAGTAAAAATAAAATAAAGGATATCCTACGAAGTAACACTTTTGTTTGAGAGCTCTTTTATTGGAATTTGTATCTTAACGTGTGTTCCGTTGTTTTGAACCCATTCAATTCTTCCGTTCAACTCTTTTGCTCTTTGATTTAAATTATCAATTCCAAAATGATGAACTGCATTTTGCATGCAGCTAAATCCAATTCCGTTATCACTAATATAAATGCAAAGCGTTTCTGTGAGCGATACTTCTAATCCGGCTTTCGTTGCCCTGCTGTGTTTAAGAATATTGTTGATGCATTCTTTTACGATCAAAAAAATATTTCTTCTTTCACTGCCCGACAAAGTGATTTCAGGAACATTTTCAGGCATGGTTATACTGCAATCAATCTTAACAGCGTCAAGAGTCTTTGCGGCATATTGCCGTATATACGACAACAAGCTTTGAAGATTATCGTTATTCATATTTAACGCCCAAACAATTTCATTCATTTTTTGCACCAGTTCTTTTGATGAATCTGAAATTTTATCCAATTGAAGTTCAATGTCACCTTTCCCTAATCCCTGCTTCATCATCTCGCTCATCAACCGGATTGTAGAAAGGCCGCTTCCCAAATCATCGTGCAGCTCGGATGATATCCGGTTGCGTTCAGTTTGAATGGCCTGTTGCCTGCCCAGTTCGGCTTTTTGCTTTTCAGAATTTAATTGTAGCGCTCTTTTGTGTTGAAAATTTCTTATCATAAAATAAACGGTGATGAAAAGGAAGGCGAAAATCACTATAAAAGCAATGTTTAATTTTCGCTGTGACGAAACCGTTAATTGCTGTAGATGATTTTCCAGCTTCAATTGCTCTATCTGTTTCTGCTTTTTTACCGATTCGTATTTTGTTGAAATTTCATTTAATTTTTCCGGGTCTGCATTCTCCAGAGCTTTATAAATTTTTGTGGCCAGCATATCACAATACTTTATCGCGCTGTCTTTTTGTCCGGACGATATAAAGCTGTTTATCAACAAATGATAACGGGAAATGTTAAGGTCATTAAAATCAATATCTTCATTAGTACTCACCGTTTTCGTTAAATAGCTGATCGCGCTTTTATAGTCTCCTAATTTGTTGTAGCACTCGCCCAAAAAATTGAATGCTATTCTTCTTCTTATTTGCCTTACTGCATTGCCACTGCCAAAAGTCTGCGCTTTATCAATTAAGCCTAAATTTTTTTTTGCAAGAAGGATGCCTTCATTCAGCCTGTTGCTGTCAATAAGGTTCCTGATTTTAATATCGTTTAAAATAACCATCGCCAAAGTATCCTTTCCTTTTGCATTCGCCTCAACTGCCAGCGAATCATACCTATCCCTGTTCTCAATATCGCCTTGCATAGAAGCTATCCTGCTTAAACCACCATACACATGAAACAGCATTTCAAAATGTTTTCTATTGCGGTAATGTGTCAATGCATTTTGATAATAGGAATTAGCTGCCTGATAAGCATGCGCATCAGTAGAAAATTCGCCAAGTTTTACTTCGGTAAAATAAAATCTTGCGGAATCGCCCGCTTTTAAAGCGTACTGTTCTGCTTTCATTGCGTACTTTATAGCCAGTTCCCTGTCGTGTGATTCGCAATAATACATGTACATACCGCCGTAAAGAGCGCTTAATATTTTGTAGTTCTCTTCATTTTCATTTTTTTCAATTACTTCATTTAGTGAATCTGCATTTAACAGGTTAAGTGGCAGCGGTGCAATTCCGCTTTGGGCTGCTGCATTATCCAGGTAACAGCAAACGAGAATAAGGTAGAATATTTTCAGCCTACAGCATAACATACCGATAAATTATTGTTTGAGGTATTGTAAACACGGAAAATCACCGGCTGTTGATTGTTATTATTAACCGTAGCTGCTCTCAGGCTATCCGCGGCACAAGGCTGAGACTCATAGTGTAGTAAACAAACAAATAGCGATGTTTTCTATTTTCGTTTCATGGGGTGAAAAAATATTTCTATTGATATGTAAAACGCTAACGTTTGATTTGGTTGGCTCAATGATGAATAAGAAATCAACATTCTCACTTAGCTGCTTCTGGCTCCAGTTTACCCGTTTTGAAGCCCCTTGCCAACACTTAAGAAAAATGGGATTTTAAAGTTGTGGTCGTTGAGAAGGATACGATTTTCAGGTAATATTAAAGAAAAAAATTATAAAAATGAAAATTAAATGTAGAGACAAGGCATGTGGTAGAGACAAGGCATGCCTTGTCTCTACGGCATTCATTACGAGGTCAATTCCTTTCAAGGCCTAGGTTCCATTTGAATACGTTTTGGAAAGATTGGTAATAGTCAGTTGCATTTTGATAATTTTAAAGAATAAATAAAATAGCTGGTTAGTTTGAATAAAGAAATCCAAATAATAATTAGCCTCGTTCAGGGTGCGATTGCAAAACGACAGTAAAGGAACAAATAGAGCGGATTCTTATTTTACCGGTTTTCTGATTACAATAATTGGATTAAGTAAATCTTCATTGTTTGGTAGTAACGAAGATTTAAAACAGTACGTTTTTCTGAGGTTATGTTCTAAAAAAAGAAAAATGAAATGTGGAAATTGAACTGCTAAATTCTTTCTTCTGTAAAATTTTTCATCAGTCTTTTTAAATCTTAAATTATAAAAACGATTAAAAATAATATTATTAATCCGGTTTTTACAAAAGATTTTTTTGCAGTTTGTTGCTTCGTAAAACCTAAAACTCCTTCTCGTCAAATTCGCTTTTGGGCAGCTTGCTTTTGGTTGTAAATTTAATCAGGTTGAAGCTCAGGTTAAGCATCAGCACATCTGTTTCATAAATGTAGTTCGTGGTGGTATAAAAATCTTTACCACTCGTAGTTATTCTTTGACGGTTACTTTCTTCTTTCATGCCCAAAGCTATATTTTGCCATTGCAGGTTTGCCGTAAACCTGTTTTTCAGAAAGCTTTTCTTTAAAGAAATATTCGGTGAAAGAAATCTTTAATCCTCTCCCTGTGTGGTGGGCCTTTTGGAAAGATAATTTACATTTCCCTGGAAGCTCCATTTATTGCCCAGGTTTAAATTAGTGTTGACATTAATAGAATAAACCCATGACTGTTGTGGATATGGTATCAATTCCGGCGAACTGGAGGTAAGGGTGAATGGCCAGAAAGTGGTGTCGTCCTTCAACTTTGAGTACACCATGGATCCGCCTACAGAGGAAAGTGTATGGGTGAAGACCAGTTGTACTACAAGCCGCTGTGCCATCAAAGGGCTGATACCAGGCAAAAAGTATTGGTTCAGGACTTATGTACTCGGTAGAAAAGGACAGCAGGTGATGGGCGATATGTTGCTGAGCCTTTATGTGCAGTAGGTGCTACACACATAGTTAGTCAACCCTTAAAAACCAAATTTAAGATTTAAAGAGCTGAAGAATTCTCCATTTTTTGTTTTAATAAGTTTGTAAAGAGTTTGAAAAAAAT
>NZ_RJJR01000030.1 GCF_003721595.1 Hanamia caeni | reverse complement strand
TACAAATTTCATTTCTTCTGCAAAATTTATCTGGCCTTTTTATCCCCAAACCTTTCCTATTTGTGGATTACTTGGGTTATTAAGGATTAACTAATTAATTGCCTTTTATATAATTGCACGGTGTTTTCCAAACCAAAATATAATGCATCAGATATCAACGCGTGGCCAATAGAAACCTCCAAAAGCCCGGGAATATTTTGTGAAAAATATTTTAGGTTGTGAAGATCAAGATCATGTCCTGCATTTATTCCCAGGCCAAGTTCTACAGCTTTCTGTGCCGCCGCAACATAAGGTGCGATTGCCTTTTCTTTATTTCCTTTTTGAAATTCTTTAGCGTAGCCTTCTGTATAAAGTTCAATCCGGTCAGTACCTGTTTTTTTTGCCCCTTCTACCATTTCAATTACGGGATCAACAAAGATGGAAACCCTAACGCCACCCTTGTGAAAAACGCCAATCATTTCAACAAGATAATCATGATTTTTTACAGTATCCCATCCGTGGTCTGAGGTTATTTGACCTGTTGCATCGGGCACGAGCGTAACCTGATCAGGCTTATTGTCCAGCACCAATCTGACAAATTTATCCTCACGACAGTTTCCTTCAATATTAAATTCAGTGTTGATTATTTTTTTTAATTCAAATACATCTGCGTATCGGATATGCCTTTCATCGGGGCGTGGATGAACCGTAATACCATCTGCCCCGAAGTTCTGAATATCAATGGCAGCCTTTATTACATCAGGATTATTTCCCCCACGCGAGTTCCGCAGCGTAGCAATTTTGTTGATGTTTACTGATAATTTAGTCATAGACGCAATTTACATTGATCTGATTTTAAAAAATTATTAAAAATATTCATATATATTATTATCTTTATTAGCCATCCGGTATCTCCTTAAAACTCTGCCGCTTTCCTGGATTTTATTAACAATTAAATAAATTTAATATGAAACAAATTATTTTGCTTTCAGCAATTACTATTGCTGCTTTTTCCTGTAATCAAAAGCATACAAGAGATTATGCAAAAAATGCAGATGTGCTTGCCGATAATTTAAAGGGCAATGTTAAGCAGACTGTTACCACGGATTATAAAGCCGACAGTTCGGGAAAGATGGGAGAGCAGGATTCATGCTGCGTGCTTACTACGATTTATGATGAAAAGGGATACGCTACTGAATATGAAAATGATGATAAATCAGGAAAAAATAAAGAAATGACAACTGTGAGTCACGATGAAAATGGTAACGTGAAAGATATTAAAAATACAAAGAACGGAAATGCGGTTTCCTCAATCACAGTTATGTCCGATTCTGCAGGGAAATATTCCCAGGCAAAGGAGTATGATTCTGCTAATCACCTTAAATTTTACTACACTGATTTTTCGCAAAACGAATATGGCTTGTTGACAAGTATGAAAAAATACAATGCTGACGGCAGTTTAAGTGAGACGATAGCTTCCAATTATAATAACAGCATTCTGAAAGGGCAGGAGGTGAAGGACAGTGTTGGAAAAGTAATTTACTCTTCAAACGCTAAGTTTGATGATAAAAATCATGTGGTTGAATTTGAGTCAAGAAATGTAAATAAAGATTCAACGGTAAACACGTTTATAAAATATAAATACAACGGTTTTGATGGCCAGGACAACTGGATTGAAAGAACAGAATTTGATAAAAACGGGAAGCCTGTAAAAATTACTAAAAGAGAAATCACCTATTACAAAGAATAGAACCGGGAGGCTTTTTACAGACCGGAAAATATTCAAATAATTTCGGCCTGTGTTTACTTTTATTGCGATAAGGTAACGGTTATGCCTACACGTTTTTAAAGTGATTTTACTAAAAATAAAAATCATCACTACTTATTTGTTTACTGCCAACTTTATGTCGCAGCAGGATAATTCAGTATGGTGTCAATCGTTTTATCTAATTTAGAAAAGAAAAACACGTTTACTTTTGCAGTAAATTAAATACTTTAAGCATTTTTATGGGTAAGAAACCAGGAAAGAAAAAACAGCCTGCCCTTGTAAGGGGGACTTTAGAAATTACAAGGTCTGGCATGGGATACGTGATTGTAGAAGGAAGAGACAATGATTTGCTCATCAGGCCACATGATTTTAATAAAGCAATGGATGGCGATACGGTTCGCGTGAAAGTAAAAGACACGCGTAGTGGAAAGCACGTGGAAGGAGTGATTGAAGAAGTATTGGAAAGAAAGCATACCGAGTTCATTGGAAATATTCTCGTAAGTGAATCATTTGCTTTTTTTACACCGGACAATCAAAAAGCTCTACCTGACTTTTACGTGAGTTTAAAAAATCTTAATGGTGCAAAAAACAATGATAGGGTAGTAGTTAAATTTTTAGGATGGGAAAAAGGCGCTAAAAAGCCTGAAGGTGAGGTTGTGACAATTTTAAAAGGAAAGGATGCCGGGGATCTGGCCATGAAGGAAATTTTAATTCAAAATGGCTTTCCTCTTGAGTTTTCGAAAGAAGTTTTGACGGAAGCCCAAAGTTTAAATGGTACAATAGATGAAAAAAAGTTTTTAAAAAGAAAAGATTATCGCGACGTGCTTACGTTTACGATTGATCCTGCAGACGCGAAGGATTTTGATGATGCACTTTCCATTAAAAAACTGGACGACCATGAATATGAAATTGGAGTGCATATTGCCGACGTGAGCCACTTTGTAACCGATGGATCGGCTTTGGATAAAGAGGCGTATTCACGGGCTACAAGCGTGTATCTTCCCGATCGTGTAGATCCAATGTTGCCTGAAAAGATTTCTAATGAACTGTGCTCATTAAGGCCTAATGAAGATAAATTTACCTTTTCAGTACTTTTTAAAATCAATAGTAAAGGAAAAGTAAAAGATTATTGGATCGGAAAAACATTTATCCATAGTGACCACCGGTTTAATTATGACGAGGTACAGCAGATTATTGAAAGCAAGCAAGGGCTCTATAGCGAAGAAATTTTATTAATTAATTCCCTCGCACGTATTTTCAGAAAGGAGCGCTTTAAAAACGGAGCCATTAATTTTTCCTCAACTGAAATTAAATTCAAGCTTGATGAATCAGGCAAACCCATCGATATCATTGTAAAGGAAAGTAAAGAATCGCACCAATTGGTGGAAGAGTTTATGTTGCTTGCCAATCGCACAGTGGCTTCCCATGTTTCCAAAATAAAAATCGGTAAAGATCCGGTCCCTTTTCCATATCGTGTGCATGATACACCCGATGAAGAAAAGCTGAAACCATTTGTGGCTTTTGCGCGAAAATTCGGTTACAAATTTGACATGAAAAATGAGGAAGAAACTGCAAAATCTTTTAACCAATTAATGATTGATGTTCATGGAAAGCCCGAACAGCACGTGCTTGAGCAACTCGGAATAAGAACGATGGCAAAGGCAGCTTATACCACAACAAACATCGGGCACTATGGCCTGGGGTTTAAAGACTATTGCCATTTTACCTCACCGATACGCCGCTATCCGGATATAATGGTGCACCGTGTGTTGCACGAAATTTTAGAAAACTCAATCCATCCGGATAAAAAAATGGAACAAAAGTGCGTTCACTGTAGCCAGAAAGAAAGAAATGCTATGGAAGCTGAACGCGCAGGCAACAAATACAAACAGGTAGAATTTATGATGGATAAAGTTGGAGAAGAAATGGAAGGTGTTATCAGCGGTGTTTCTTCTTTTGGCTTTTGGGTTGAGACAGTAAACGAAAAATGTGAAGGTCTTGTTTCTATAAAAGACCTGGTCGAATATGATGATTTTCGTCACGATGACGAACAATATGCATTGGCAGGAATTCGCACCGGAAAAAAATTCAGAATGGGCGATAAGGTAAACGTAAAATTGGTGGCTGCAAACCTTGAAAAACGTCAGCTCGATTTTGATTGGATTCCAGGAATCGGAAGCCTGAAGCAAAAAGCAGTATCCTCTAAAAAAAATAAGAAACTCAAAAAATCTAAAAAGTAAATATTTGAAATGAAAACCGTGAATCCATTTCATGGTTGATTAAAAAAAGAAAAAATGAGCATTGCAACCTCACCAAATAAAAATCAGGAAAAAAATGTACTTCAGTCTTTTACTCAGTTGTCTGATATTTTCGAAGAGAAGTTCAGCAGAAGGCATTTTCCGGAAGATCCGCAGCAACTGTATGATGCTTCACAGTATTTACTAACGGTAAGGGGTAAACGAATAAGGCCTGTAATGTGCCTGATGGCTAATGAGATGTTTGAAAAAATAAATGAAGATTCATTCGCAGTTGCTTTTGCAATTGAGCTATTCCACAATTTTACGCTCATTCATGACGACATAATGGATCGCGCGCCGCTAAGGCGCGGAATGGAAACCGTGCATACAAAATATGGAGAATCGACGGCATTACTTGCAGGCGATGTGGTGCTGATAACTGCCTATGAAAATCTTAATTGTATCAACAATAAATATCTTCATTCAATTTTAAACCTCTTTAATTCTACGGCTAAAAAAGTTTGTGAGGGCCAGCAACTTGACATGGAATTTGAAATGCAGCAGCAGGTAAGTTTTGATGATTACGTAAAAATGATTGGATTAAAAACATCGGTTCTGTTAGCGGCGAGTCTGCAAATGGGCGCTATTTTAGGAGGAGCAGGATTGGGAAATCAAGACAATCTTTATGAATTTGGAAAAAACCTGGGAATCGCTTTCCAGATACAGGACGATTACCTGGATGCTTTTGGTGATCCTCAAAAGTTTGGTAAAAAACCGGGCGGCGATATTATGGCTAATAAAAAAACTTTCTTGTGGCTTAGAGCTCTGGAAGCTGCGTCATCACAGCAAAAAAATAAATTATCTGAATTGTTATTGAGGAATGATGAGAATAAAATAGAAGAAATGTTGCAGGTTTATAAATCGTGCAATATAGATGATTGGGCAAAAGAATTAAAGCAAAAGTATTTTGCCCTCGCTATGCGCCACCTTGAAGAAATGGCAGTAGTATCAGCCCGTAAAAAACCACTTTCGCAATTAGCTGAATATTTAATGGATCGGGATGTTTGACATCCCGATCCGGATAATTTTAAAGAAAGGATTGTGCAGAATCCGGTAACGGCCTTACCCAAATATTTCTGAAACTGATGGGAATACTTTTGTCGCCGTGCGCCTGCAGTTTAATAGGTGCAGGTCCGTGTGGGGTGTAAGAAGGATGCCCAATATATAATGTTGGCCCTTTTAGTTCAACATTATTTTGTATCAACACCCCGTTGAAAAATGCAGTTACCTTTGCGGGCGATTTTAATGAGCCATCATCATTGAAACGGGGAGCGGTCCACACCACATCATAACTTTGCCAAACGCCGGGAGGATAATTTGCATTTACCAACGGCGCATATTGTTTGTAAATTGCTCCCGCCTGTCCGTTTACGTAAGTGGAATTTTTATACGAATCAAGAATTTGTAATTCATAACCCGCATCGCCCTTACCTGTGGACGCAAGAAACAGTCCGCTGTTTCCCCTGCCCTGGCCTGAGCCATCAATATTGACAGGTTCTTTCCATTCAATGTGTAGCTGGTAATTAAGAAACGATTGCTTTGTCTGAATGTTACCGCCTTTTTTGTTTACTGTCATCACTCCATTGTGAACATCCCATGCCGCTGGCTTGGTAGTATCATTTGTGGTAACCCATTTTGAGAGGTCTTTTCCATCAAATAAGATGATGGCATCAGAGGGAGCATCTCCGCAGGTTTTGCCCGGAGTAACCACCGGCGGTACGGGCGAATAAAATTCTGTTTCTTCAGGTTTCATTTTTTCCTGTGCATTAGCACTGGTAATTCCTGCTGCTATAAAAGCCAATCCAATCATTAATTTTTTGTTCATTGTTTTTTTATTTTTAATTTAAAATCTGGCAAGCAATTTAAAATTTATAAGCCTTGGCGTTAGTCTTGTTGGTATGCTGAAAGTGTTATTGGCAAAATCTTTTATCAGTTGGTAAGATATCGTATTGGCACGATCTATCAGATTAAAAACTTCAAGGCTTGCCCAGATATTATCAAAGCCACGGAAGGGAGAGTGACTTCTTCTTAATGATTTTTCACTTAGCAACAATGCGCTGAAACCAATGTCTGCCCGAATATATGGTTCAATGATAAGAGCATTTCTATATTTCATGCTGTTAGGAATATTAAAACTCATGTTACTTCCGTAAATCAGGTTTAAATGTACTTTAAAATTTTTGTTAGTACTTAAATAATCCTGTAAAAATAATCCCATCGTCAGCAGCCTGTCGCTTGGCCTTCTTATCCAGCCAATGTTTGTTTTAGTGCTGTCGGCGGCCACCTGGTCTTTTGTTTGCGCGCTGATGATTTCACCTTCTTTATTTTTATAAACATAATAGAAATCATTCTCAATATTTTCTTTCGACTGGCTAATACCAATGCTAAACCAGCTTTCCGCATCTTTCACCAGTTCTGTAAATAACCTTGCCTCAATTCCTGTGGCATAGGCACGCGCATTATTTTCTCCAAAATAAGATACCTGGAGATTATTGATATCATAGGGATCTACATCAGTCAGGGATTTGTAATAAATTTCTGTAGTGAGGCGTATAGGCTTAGTGCCCGCAGTGAGATTGTAATCAAACCCGGCCACATATTGAATGCTTTTCTGGCTCTTTAAATTGGTATTGATTGTTCCGTCAGGCCTTCTCATTTCACGATAAAAAGGCGGCTGATCATATACTCCGGCGGCAGCCTTAAATATGATATCCTGTTTCCAATCTGGCTTAAGACTTAACTGAGCCCGCGGGCTTATCAGAAATTCTTTATTCAATGCATCATAATTAAACCTGACGCCTGCCGCTAACGTTACCTGGTTAGCACCTTTGGAAAGAAAAATATTATCCTGCACGTAACCGCTGTATTTGTTTACGGTTAAGTTTGCTTTCGATTTTAATACAGAGCTCAGGTTGAGTTGATTGGGATTAAATGGCAACGAATATCCTGCACTATCCTGGTATTCCCATTCATTCAGATGGTCGTGAATTATAGAGCGATCAAACGAAAGTCCCCATTGTAAAAAATGTTTACCGGTCTTGAATGTTCCTTTGTGGCTTATATTATAGACGGCTATTTTCAAATCATTTCTTGCATAATTCTGAAAAATTCCTGCACCAAGCGGATTGGTAATTTTTCCGAAATCTGCAGTCGTTTTATCAAAATTTCTTTCTCCAAAAAGATAAGCCCCGGTGATGTCGGTATTTTCGTTTTCGATGTCGCCATACCTGCTGAACATCCATTTTATTTTTAAATTTTTATTCAGATTATGCAGCAGGCTAACCCCTACGAGATTACTTAAATAGCTGTCTTTTTCCTGTCCTTCAAAAAATATATCAAGCCCGATATTAGTGGTATAAAAGGGAGAGACCACAGATGTTGATCTTTGTGCCGATTCGGGAATTAAGGTGAATTGAGAACGCGAAAGAATTCCTAAAACTTCCAATTGCAATTTTTCAGAAAGCTGATAGGTAATATAAGCCTGCAGGTCAGAAGCTGAAGGAATATAATTGCCCTTCGTCTCCTGGCTGCTTAATAAATTCCTGTTGGTTTTGCTTCGTGCTCCGAGAAGCCAGGAAAGCTTTTTGTTTTTTGAAAGCCCTTCCAAATGCAATCCTTGTTCCAAAAGGCTTATATAAACTGACCCGCCGAATGCGACAGGCTTTTTATACTGTATATCCAAAACGCTGCTGGTTTTATCGCCATATTTGGCCGGAAATCCGCCGGTATAAAAATCAATATTTTTGACCAGCGCAGGATTGATAAAACTCAGGCCTTCCTGTTGACCATTAGTTACCAGGTAAGGCCGGTAAATTTCAAAATCGTTAATGTAGATGAGGTTCTCATCATAGTTGCCGCCTCTTACCGAATACGACGAAGTGAGTTCATTATTGCTGCCCACGAGCGTTTTTATCACACCTTCTACGCCGCTGGTAGCGCCTGGCGAAGTGATAGCGCTTTTCGGATTTATTTTGATAAGCCCGGTTTCCTTCCTTTCTTTTTCATCACTAATGACTACGGTTTCAAGCGTTTTACTATTTCGTGTAAGCCTCACCGTTAGTTGCTCCTGTTCGCCGGGGCTGAGATAAAAATTTTTTTGAACTTCCTGAAACCCTGTGTGTGAAAAAACAAGAGCAAATGCTTTTTCTGCCGGCACTTCAATTTCAAATCTGCCTGAATCTGACGACTGAATTCCGTTTTGTTTGCCCAGTATGGATATGGTAACAGCCCCGACCGGGTCTTCATTTTCATCAATGATTTTTCCGGATACGGTTGCAGTTTTCTTTTGGCAAAAAGAAGCGAGGGTTGATAAAAGAAGGAAGATAACAATCGTTAATCTCATAAAGTGAAGATAATATTTTAAGAAATATTCTTCATTGTTTAGCATGATAAATACTGATTAGTTGAAACTTCATCACCGTTTTATTATTTTTGAAAAATGCGCAAATTCATTTTACTCTTCTTAATTGTAGCCGCACTTTTTTCAAACTGTGGGGAACCATCACAGGATAAAAACGAAAAACTCATTGACAACGCTTCAGAGATACCTGATACTTTTCATTTACTAAGCCAGTATTGGGAATTGAAGGACGCGGACAATCCAACATCGAAGGATATTTCATTTACGGCTGATGATGGCGCTGAATATGTATCAGGGCTAGTCTTGATGACAGACTCAACCGTTCTGGAAAATCCGGTTGGTGAAATGACATATGGAAAATACGATTTAAAAGGAAATACAATTTCAGTAAATTTTGACGATAAAAGAAAAGCTATCTACCTCATCGACCAAATTAACAAAGAGCAACTTGTATTATCAAGAACTGAAAAAAAACACACTTCAAAACTTACTTACAAAGCCACAAGTACCCAGTGGCCTAACAGCGATAAAAATCCTTTTAGCCGACAAAATTACCAGTGGAGTAAAAAGCCAGTTACACCTGAAAGTGATGAGCAAATAAAAAGCCGGGTAAAAGGCTATGTGCAATTTTGCGCGTATTATTTTCAAGGATTTTTAAATGGCAATGCGGCGCAAATTGATTTTAATGCGCTGCCCACCTGCCTTAACTGGTATCAGGGCGGTATTTCGATTGAAAACGAAGACAAGCTAAATCCAAAATGGGGCCATTGCTTTTATTCTAAAGAGCAGGCTTATAAGGGAAGGCAAATGCTGGAAGATGTGATTGTGAAAAAATACAAATGGGATGAAAAAGAAACCAATTGGATGAAACAAATAGTTCCGGTATTGCAACAGATACATGATAATTTATAAAGGCGAATGAAAATAAAAATCTAAGTTATTTGTGCTTTTACTATGATTCAATCACTTTTTACAAATTCTTCATTTTTTCAATAGTCTCCAAAGGATTTTCAGATTTGAAAACAGAACTTCCGGCTACCAAAATATCCGCACCGGCTTGCAATATTTCAGCAGCATTATCAAGCGATATTCCGCCATCTACCTCAATTTTGGCAGAAGATGCTGTGTTTTTTATCAGGGCTTTCAGTTCTGCAATTTTAGCCAGGGAATGAGGAATAAATGATTGTCCGCCAAAACCAGGGTTTACGCTCATCACCAACACCATATCCACATCGCGTATGATATCCTGCAGAAGAAATACAGGTGTGGCAGGGTTGATAGCTACGCCAGCCTTCATTCCCAGCGATTGTATTTGTTGAATATTTCTATGTAAATGAGGGCATGCTTCCAGGTGAACAGTCAGGCTGTTTGCACCTGCTTCTTTAAATTCCTCCACATATTTTTCAGGTTCCACAATCATAAGATGTACATCAAAAAACTTAGTAGTCATCTTTCGCAATTGTGTTATAACAGACATTCCAAAGCTGATGTTGGGTACAAAACGTCCATCCATTACATCAAGATGAAACCAATCAGCTTTGCTTTCATTAAGCATTTGGCATTCTTTTTCAAGATGTAAGAAATCAGAAGCTAAAAGCGATGGAGCAATAATTGGCATTTGAATAATTTATAGTGAAGATAATAACTCTATTTTTCCTGCTGAAGCCTTTTAAGGGCTTTGCGTGCTTCTATAAAATCTTTATCGTACAGCAACGCATTCTGGTAACTTTGGATGGCTTCATTTTTTTCATTTAATTTTTCATAACATTTTCCCATCCAATAATATCCTTCGTCGAAATTATTTTGAAGTGTAACCCCACGGCTTAAAACTTTTATCGCCTCTTCATATTTTTTTTCCTGGTACAATGCAATTCCTTTTTCACGGTAAGCATACATGTAAGTGAAATCAAGGTTAAGGCAACTGTCTAAATACACAATTGCCTTCTTCGGGTCATTCAGATAGTTATAATAAAGCCCCTTTATAAAATAAGCGTCTTTGCCATGTTTTTCTTTATTGCTGCGAAGCAGATTATCTGCAATTTGTAAGGCTTTTTGATTTTTGATTTCTGCAAGTACAGTCCCCAAAGCCACAAGATACTCAGGCAGCGGATAAATATCAATTGCGTGTTGCAAGGCATTTGCTGCGCTTAGCGTATCATTATTTTCAAAATACAAAGTAGCTTTTATATTCCATAAGTAAGCGCTGGTGCTGTCTTTCGCAATTTCTTTGTCTACTATGGCAATTGCAGAATCATATGCTCCTTCGTTTCTGTAGGCTTCAATTAAATTCTGTTTCAAAATCAGGGAATCAGGATACTCTCTGATTGCATTCTTAATAGCCTCTATCGAAGTAGAATCCGTTGGGGGAGATACTTTTTTTTCTTTCGGATTGCATGATGCAAAAAGAAAAATAATGCCAGCTATAAAATAAAATAATTTTGATCGAAGCATGTTGCAAATGTACTGTTCAGGATTATTAATTGGATTAAGAGCGGGGGATAAAAAATTTTATTGTAGTTAAATTATTGAATTTGTGTTATTGCTGTAATGCACATTTTCACATTTTTGAATTTTCACATTCATTTAATTCAACTCAATCACCTCGCAATCTTTAATATCGTTTCCCTCAATGGCAAAACGAACAAGCGTCCTCACTTTTTGCCAGCCCTGCTTGCCGGCAGCGCCCGGGTTGATATGAAGGCAATTCAATTTATCATCATACATGATCTTTAAAATATGCGAGTGGCCGCTTATAAAGAGTTGCGGCTTATGAATCAAAATTTCTTTTTTCGTTTCAGGATTATAGCGCGGAAGATAACCGCCGATATGCCGCATCATCACTTTCACTTTTTCACATTTGAAAACTAACTGCTCAGGGTAAACGCTTTTGATATCATAACCATCAATATTTCCGTAAACTCCTTTCAAAGGCTTAAAAGAATTTAATTCATTGGCAATTTCAACGTTGCCAAAATCTCCGGCATGCCATATTTCATCGCAATTTTTAAAATGCTCAAATACCGTCGGGTCTAGGTAACTATGAGTGTCTGATATAAGGCCGATGTGTGTCAAAAGAAGGATTTTTGATGGTGCCAAATTAATCATTGAAAAGATTGCATTGAAATATTTCTTCTTCTAACCAAATCTCTATTGCTATCACTTTTAAAAAATATAAATTCTGTTTATTTGCTCGTTTGCTGTAGGAAAATATAAATTTTTTTTCGTTTAAGCATAACCGTTATAAATAGTTTTTTAATATCTCCATTTCTTGCGGGGAGCCTCCGAAAAAAATCTTCAATCAATAATGATTTTTTTTTGAACCTAAGTAATCACGCTTTAGAATGGCCGAGTTGCAAACAGCCTCATCGGAGAAGCCAATTTGGGAATTTGCCAATTGGCTAATTAATTTTTTTCCTAAATTGAGCAAAAATTATTTCAATATGATAAAATTTAGTGAGCTAAAAAAAGGCGATTATGTCCTTGCACAATCCGACGGGCAAGCTTGGAGGGCCGAGGTGGTGGATTTTAATAATGACGAAAAAGAAGTGTGTGTAAATAACGGCGTTCAGGATTTATATTTTATGCCGGAAAACCTTTTCCCTTTACCTGTAGACGAAGAGCAATTGCTAAAATTGAAATTTACCAAACATGTAAATGATGATGGTTCGGTGAAATACATGAAGGGAGCTTTTCGTATTCAAACACATAAACAAGACGATTTTTCTCAGTTTGAAATGTGGTACCGTGATGAAAAACGGATAATGACACATGCCATACCTATGCATGTTTTACAAAATCATTACTTGGCCATGACCAAAGTTCACCTTACTGATGATGTGATTTAAATCATTTCAAATCGGCGCTCATTAACTCAGTCTTAAAGTTCACTTGCTTAACAATTCCTAAGAAGTTTAATTCGACAGCAGTGGTATTTTCTATCAACCCATAACCAGGTGCATAATAGCTATCTATGCTTGAGGCTAAGGCCGTGGAAGGTATTGCTGCAGAAGATAGGGAAGTGGAAACGTGGTAAACATTGGAGTAGTCCTTTCCATTAACGGTTTTTGTAATCCCTGTTTCTTCAACTTTATTTTGAACGGTTAATTGTATGGTAGTTCCCGGCAGTTCCTGAATGTTCAAATTAAAATCCTGCTTCCATGTATCGTTTTTTGCGGCATTGTCTTTTAAATACAATCTTTGGATATTTACGCCGCCCGTAATAGGAATAGAATCGTATTGATAATATTCGTGGCCATCCATGCCAAGGTATCCGTTTCCTCCATAGGAATAAGTATAAACATGGTATTTTCTTGATTCTATCGTAGTATCATTAGCTGTAGAAGTAATAGTATAATCGGATGTGGAATTGTTATTTGCCATATCGGTTTGCCGATAGGTCCAGGTGCTACCCGCATTGGTATTAATATATGTTTCGGTTGAGGGTGTGTTCTTCGGAGCGTCATCCTTCTTGCAGGAAGAAAAAACAAATAAAAAGGCTAAAAATATCAGAGGAGCTTTCATTTTCTTAAATTTGGGTTTTGCAAATATAAAAAGATGGATTTGAAAGGGCATATTTTTTTTAAAATTAAATTTTTAAGCCTATCTTTGCGCCTCCAAAAATATTATGGCCAAGCAAGCATTAATAAAACAAGATGGAACCATCCTGGAAGCCTTATCCAACGCGATGTTCAGGGTGAAGCTTGAGAATGGGCATGAAATTTTGGCGACAATTTCCGGAAAGATGCGGATGCATTATATCCGGATTTTGCCCGGCGACAAAGTAGGTGTTGAAATGAGCCCTTACGATTTGTCAAGGGGACGCATCATTTTCAGATATAGATAACAAACTTTTCACAGATTAAAAAAATAAAGTTGATATTATGAAAGTAAGGGCTGCAATAAAGAAGAGAAGCGCTGATTGCAAAATCGTGAGGAGGAAAGGAAGATTGTACGTGATTAACAAAAAAAATCCGCGTTACAAACAAAGACAAGGATAAATGCCGAAAGCTGAATGCCGGATGCGAAACGCTGAAGGCTGACGGTAAATTAAAATAAATTAATAATTAATAATCAATAATTTTTATGGCGCGCATTGCCGGTATAGATTTACCCAAAAATAAAAGAGGCGAAATTGGACTTACCTATATATATGGTATTGGAAAATCTACTGCCCGTTACATTTTAGAAAAGGCTAACGTTGATTTTGATAAAAAAGTGAACGAGTGGAATGATGATGAACAAACAGCTATCCGTAATATTATCAGTAACGAAATTAAAACCGAGGGTGCATTACGCAGTGAAGTTCAGACAAATATTAAAAGATTGTTAGACATCGCCTGCTATCGCGGATTGAGGCATCGTAAAGGTTTGCCACTACGCGGACAGCGCACCAGGACAAATAGCCGCACGCGCAAAGGAAAGCGTAAAACCGTTGCCGGAAAGAAAAAGGCACCTAAGAAATAATTTTGCTGAATGCTAAAAGCAAAAAGTAAAAAATGGCTTATTTTTTTGAATCAATACCAGATATCTTAAAGCCGGAAGGAGGGTTGATTCAGTCTGCCGAGGGGCGGAAAAACATTTTAAAGATTACCTATCAGAATTTATTATGGCAAAATCAACCAATGCAAAAACAACTTCAAAAAAGAGAGTTGTAAAAGTTGAACCCTATGGAGAAGCGCACATCGTAGCAAGTTTCAACAACATTATCATTAGTTTAACCAATAAGCAGGGCCAGGTAATATCCTGGTCATCCGCTGGTAAAATGGGTTTCAGAGGTTCCAAAAAGAATACACCCTATGCGGCCCAGATGGCTGCTGCAGATGCCGCAAAGGTAGCTACAGATGCAGGTTTGAAGCGCGTGGATGTATATGTAAAAGGACCTGGTTCCGGTCGTGAAGGAGCTATCCGGTCATTATCTCAATCTGGAATCGAGGTGGTAATGATTAAAGACATTACTCCACTGCCTCACAATGGTTGCCGCCCCCCTAAAAAGAGAAGAGTTTAATTATTTCTGATTTAGGAGGTAAGGATTTCGATTTATGTTAAAACCAGAAATCAGAAATTAACAAATCAGAATCAAAATATATTTCATAACCGGGTGCATTATTAATTTTAGATTTTTAATGATGATGCACCGACACTAAAAAATCAACAACAAATATGGCTCGTTACACAGGACCAAAAACCAAAATCTCCCGCATATTTGGAGAGCCTATCACAGGAAATGGTAAATGGTTAACAAAAAACAGTAATCCTCCGGGAATGCACGGAGCAGCAAGAAAACGCAAAAGCCTCGGAGAATATGCGCTTCAGCTTCGCGAAAAGCAAAAAGCTAAATATACTTACGGCTTGCTGGAAAAGCAATTTCATAATACTTTTAATGAAGCTGCACGTCGTAAAGGAGTAACCGGTGAACAATTAATCAAATTGCTCGAAGCCAGGTTGGATAACACTGTTTACCGCCTCGGAATTGCTCCAAGTCGCCAGGCAGCCCGTCAATTAGTCTCTCACAAACACGTAACCGTAAATGGGGAAGTGGTAAACATTCCTTCTTTTTCATTAAAACCCGGAGATGTGATTGGCCTGAAAGATAAGGCAGCTCATAATTCTTCTATTACTTCCAACATTCGCCCCAAAAATCCAAAATTCAACTGGCTTGAATTTAATGAAGGGGAAATGAGGGGTACTTTTATTGCCTACCCTGAAAGAGAAAGTGTTCCCGAAAATATTAAGGAATCGCTCATTGTCGAATTGTATAGTAAGTAATATTGACTAAGGACAATGTCGAAAGTCGAAGGAAGAAAACAAAAATTCAATCAAATAAAACAAAATAAATAAAATGGCCATTTTAAATTTTGTAAAACCAGACAAAATTGTTCTTCAAAAAAGCACGGATTTCGAAGCACAATTTGAATTTCGTCCGTTAGAACCGGGCTATGGTGTTACCATTGGGAATGCTCTTCGCAGGGTATTACTTAATTCTTTGGAAGGTTATGCAATCGTAGGTATCAGCATCGCTGGCGCCGACCATGAATTTGCAACAATAAAAGGTATTACAGAAGACGTAACTGAAATTATTCTTAATCTTAAACAGGTCCGTTTTAAAAAGAAAACTGACCAGGATAGCGGAACAGAAAAGATCAGTTTGTCTTTGAAAAATAAAACAGAATTTACTGCAGGCATGATTGGCGAAGCTTCTCCTGCTTTTGAAGTAATGAACCCGGATCTTTTGATATGCACTATGGACACTTCTGCCAAGCTCGATATCGAGATTACCATCGCAAAAGGCCGTGGATACGTGCCGGCAGAAGAAAATAAAGAAAAGAGCACTCACTTCGGATATATTCCTATCGATGCTATTTATACACCTATCAAAAATGTAAAATACAGTATTGAAAATACCAGGGTGGAGCAAAGAACAGACTTTGAAAAGCTCGTTATGGATGTGGTGACAGACGGTACTATCCATCCTGAAGAAGCTGTAAAGCAGGCTTCAAGAATCCTGATTCAGCACCTGATGATTATTACTGACGAAAATATCACTTTCGATAATAAAGAAGAAAAGAAAGAAGATATGGTGGATGAGCAGACCTTGCAATTAAGAAAGGTATTGAAAACACCGTTGGAGGATTTGGATCTTTCTGTAAGAGCATTCAACTGTCTGAAAGCCGCTAAAATTAATTCCCTGAGCGAATTGGTTCAATACGAACAGGAAGATTTAATGAAATTCAGAAACTTTGGACAGAAGTCATTAAGTGAAATTGAACAGGTGTTAAACGAAAGAGGCTTGGGATTTGGATTAGACCTTAGCAAAATAAAATTAGACGAAGAATAATTAATTAGCTAATTAGCTGATTAGCTGATTAGCCGATTAAACACATTAGCTGATTAGCACATTAATTAATTAAATCCTGTAATTCCTGACACGGTACAGGGTAAAAAAACAAAGTCATGCGTCACGGAGATAAAATCAACAATTTAGGCAGAACGGCCAGCCATAGAAATGCGCTTTTAATCAACCTCACCTGCCAGCTTTTTCAACATAAACATATTGTTACTACACTGGCTAAGGCAAAAGCTTTGCGCCCCTTTGTAGAGCCACTTATCACTAAATCAAAAGAAAATACTACTCATCAACGTCGTATTGTATTTAGCCGTTTGGGCGATAAAAACGCGGTTAAGGAATTATTCGATGTAATAAGTCCAAAAATCGCATCCCGTCCCGGAGGCTATACGAGAGTGATTAAACTGGGTAAAAGAGTAGGGGATAATGCAGAATTGGCTATGATAGAATTAGTGGATTATAACGAAATTTACGGTAAGGGGATTGGCGAAACTGCCGCTCCCGTAAAAAGGACACGTCGCTCGGGTAAAGGTAAAAAGTCCACTGCTGATACAGATAATATTCAGTCAAAAGATGAAGCTTCTGCAAAGAGGGCTAAGGCTGATGCGGAAAGCGCTCCAAAAGAAACAGTTGCGGAGCCTGCTGCTGAATTAGCAACATCTGCAAAACCCTCAAAAAAGGAAGTTGCTGATGATCTGACAAAAATTGAAGGCATTGGCCCAAAAGTATCAGAGGCGCTTCATGAGGCTGGAATTAATTCTTTTGTCAAGTTAGCAGAATCTAAAGCGGAGGATGTTAAAGAAATTTTAGAAAAAGCAGAAGGCAATTTTAATGCCCAGGACCCGGCAAGCTGGCCAGAACAGGCACAGCTGGCAGCTGAGGGAAAATGGGATGAATTAAAAGAATTGCAGGATAAGTTAAGCGCCGGAAAATAATACACTTTTGTTTTAGAAATATATCTCAGAGGCCGTCTCAAAATAAATTTTGGGATGGCCTTTTTAATTTCGGTTTAACAATATGACTTAGGACTTCAAAGTCAACTTTGTTTTTTAGAAGT
>NZ_RJJR01000003.1 GCF_003721595.1 Hanamia caeni | reverse complement strand
AGCGCATTTGTTTTTAATACAGGCAAAAGGCAAAGCAAACAAGGAAGACCTACCAAAAAAGAAAAACGAAGGCTGGATGATTTTTTACAATAAAATAAAAAACAGCATTATTTATTTCTTTGCTAATGGCAATGAAAAATAAAACCGCGATCCTTTGCCAGGCTCGCTTTCTACACCAATACTTCCCTTGTGACGGCGAATAATTTCTGAAGCAATAAACAGGCCGATACCGAAACCCGGAAAGGTCTTTTCGCTCTTGCCTTCCACCCTGTAAAATCGCTCAAAAATCTTTCGCTGAAAATTTTTGTCAATGCCTATGCCTTCATCTTTTACGGATATCATAACACTCCTGGCATTCATTTTTGAAGAAATATAAATGTCCCTGCTTTTAGGAGAGTATTTGATTGCGTTGGAGATGAGGTTTACAAATACCTGGCCTACCCTGTCCCTGTCTGCATACACCCTGATTTCTGAAGCAGGTGAAAAATTAATTTTAAAATTTGGATAGACTACGGTTAATTCTTCTATAACTTCTTTCAAAAGAAGGTTCAAATCAAAATCCTGTTTATTAAAAGTGAGCGAACCGGTTCTTATTTTTGATACATCCAAAAGATCGGCGATAATCGCAATCAGCTTTTCAATCTGGGTATGGATTCGGTCAAGAGAAGTCTTCAAAAATTCATCCTGGTTATCCTGATACATGCTTTGCAGTATCTGGATATATCCTTTCATGGAAGTGATAGGCGTTTTCAATTCATGGCTGGCCATACTGATAAAAAAATCTTTGTGTTGTTCCTGCAATTTCATATTCTGGATATCTGTGCTGGTGCCTATCCATTGCTGAATATGGCCACTTTCGTCGGAAAGAGGAATAGCACGGCTCAGTTGCCACCTGTATTGTCCATCATATCTTCTAAACCGGTGCTCCATGGAAAAATCTTTTCCGGTAGCCACGGCTCTTTTCCAATGCTTTATGGTTACGCTTATTTCGTCAGGATGCACAATTTTTAGCCATCCGCCTTCCTGAACATCTTTTTGAGTAAGGCCTGAATAATCATAAACAGCCTGGTTAAAATAATTAATTATTCCGTTTTTATCAGCACTCCAAACAAATTGCGGCATGCTATCGGCCAGTAATTTAAACCTGGCCTCGCTTTCTTCTATTTTATGCCTTGCCACCACCTGGTCCGTCACATCAATACCCACCACCATTATACCATAAATTTTGCCCTGGCTATTATACAAAGGATGATATTCAAAATTTATAAACACTTTTTCAATCTGGCCAAAACGGTTCAGCCTGACAGGGAATTCATAAGCGGAAAAAGGCTTGCCGGAATAATAAACGCTATCTAATAAATTTTTTGTTGCCGCCGGGTCTAACTCTGTAATAGAATCAAGAACAGGCTTATTCAGCATTTGTTCTTTTGTTTTACCCATCAGCTTCAACGCCCTTTCGTTTATGATTTCGACTATGTAATCCGGCCCGGTCAAGATAGCAATAGCGATAGGCGCATTTAAAATCAATCGCCTTAATCTTCTTTCGCTTCTTTCCAATGCTTTGTGATCCTGGCGTTCACTGGTAATATCCCTGGTAGTTCCAATCAATTTTATAGGTTTGCCGCTTTCATCCTGGAAAAGCTTTGACATCACCCTGATATAAATTATGGAATTATCAGGCCTTATCACCCTGACTTCGTAATCGTATCTGCCCGTCGTCAATGCATTTTTGAATGCTTCATGGATGAGATATTCATCAGAGGGATAAACCTGCTTTCTTATTAAAGATGGAGTCAGTTTTTTTGAAATATCATGCCCGAGTATTTCGCTAAACTTTTCGCTGTAAGTAATATCGTCATTAATTAAATTCAATTCCCAGGTGGCAATACCAGATACTTCAATGGCAAGTTTTAACCGTTCTTCATCTAACAGCGATTCACTTTTTTTTCGCAAATTATTTTCGCTTGTGCTGGCGCCAGAATTATAGATGCCCATAATTCCTTCAATCTCATCGTTAGTTGCCGGAACAGGCGTAAGTGTAAATTTGCTATAAAAATTGTCCTTAATTAAAAGATCAGATTCTCTTTCTGGATCCTTTGCCTTCGGAGGATTTTTAAAAACTATTTTTTCGATTTGAGTATGCAGGATTTTCCATAGTTCTATGTTACTTTCGCGGGCACAGATACCAATAGCGCCCATTTTTTTTTCATCAAAATCTTTTGAATTCCTGTAGGCATCATTATAAAATAAGATAAAATTCTTTCCCCATAACAGGAACATCGGTATTGATGAATAAAGCATAATGCAAAGAGAAACACTCAGTTCGCGCGGCCATTTTTCAATACCACCAAGTGAACTTTCAGCCCAGTTCTTATTGATAATTTTTTGGCCTGATTCACCGCCTTTTGCCAGTAAAGGAAACTTTTCAACTAATTCGTTATTTGGGTTTGATTGATCCATCCGGTATAAGGATTGTTTCTTTAGGTATTGTAAGTTATATTATTTTATCAGAAAATATCAGGATTGCTTTTGTATTTGCGCATTTTCTTTTATCGCACATCAGTTGCTACATTTGATGTATGAAAATTGATATCCTGTCGGTAGTTCCCCAGTTGATAACCGGCTTTTTTGATTATTCGATTTTAAAAAGAGCAAAAGAAAAAGGCTTGCTTGAAATCAATGTACATAACCTCAGGGATTATACAAATTATAAACATGGCCAGGTAGACGATTACCAGTTTGGCGGCGGTGCAGGCCTGGTGCTGATGATTGAGCCGTTGGCAAATGCAATTGAATCTTTGCAAAAAAAAACCCTTTATGACGAGGTAATTTTTTTAACGCCTGATGGAGAAGTTTTTAATCAACAAATGGCCAACAGCTTGTCATTAAAAAATAACCTGTTATTAATTTGTGGCCATTATAAAGGAATAGATCAAAGAGTGCGCGACCATTTTATCACCAAAGAAATTTCCATCGGCGACTATGTGCTTAGTGGCGGCGAATTAGGCGCAGCAGTGCTGGCTGACGCGATTGGCAGATTAATTCCGGGTGTCTTAAATGATGAAACTTCAGCGCTTACAGATTCCTTCCAGGATAATTTGCTGGCGCCGCCCGTTTATACAAGACCTGAGACATTCAGAGGATGGAAAGTACCTGATATTTTGTTAAGTGGCAACCACGCTAAAATTGAAGAATGGCGTTATGAGAAAGCTGTTGAAATTACCCAACAAAAAAGACCGGATTTAGGCTAAAAGCGGAAGGCAGAAAGCAGAAAGCTGAAAGCAAAACAATGTGTTGGGCATTAAGCTTTCGGCGTTAGGCATTAAGCATACGGCATCGGGCCTTACGCTTTAAGCGTTTCCAACAATCCCAATTCGAGCCCTCTTATTTCGGCAAGGCCTCTTAATCTTCCGATGGCAGAGTAGCCAGGATTCGTTTTCTTTTTCAAATCATCGAGCATCTGGTGGCCGTGGTCAGGGCGGAAAGGAAGCGACTTATTGTATTCTTGTTGAAGCGTCAAAATCTCTTTCACAATCGCCACCATGTCATTGTCGCCGCCAAGATGGTCAGCTTCGTAAAAATTTCCTTCTTCATCCTTTGCCACATTTCGTAAATGCAAAAAGTGAATTTTTTCGCCAATGTCTTTCACCATTTGTGGAAGATTATTATCAGCCGAAGCCCCAAGAGAGCCGGTGCAGAAGCAAACGCCGTTTACACTATTATCTACTTTATTTAAAAAATACGAAAAGTCTGAAGCTTTACTAACCACGCGTGGAAGACCGAGGATTGGAAATGGCGGATCATCCGGGTGAATGGCAAGCTTCACTCCGCTTTCTTCTGCGGCTTCGCTTATTTCTTTTTGAAAATAACATAAATTATCTCTGAGACTATCGGCATCAATGTCTGCGTACAGTTCAAGCTTTTTAAGCATCTCTTTTGTGGAACCCTTTTTTTCCCCTGGAATGCCCGCCATTACCACATCTGCCAAAGCTTCAAGTTGATGCTTTGAGTAATTTTTATATCTTTCTTCTGCTTGTGTGGCAATATTTTCAGAATAGGAAGTTTCTGCATTTTTTCTTTTCAATATATATATATCAAAAACTGCCAAATCTACCCAGTTGAAATAAAGAGCCAGCGAACCGTCAGGCATTTTATAGCTTAATGTAGTTCTTGTCCAATCATTAACGGGCATAAAATTATACGTGATAACCGGGATGTTGCAGGCAGCTGCATTACGCACCGAAGTCTTATATTTTTCAATGTACTCCTTGTAATTGCCTGTTCTCGTTTTGATACTTTCATGCACGGTAATACTTTCAACTACCGACCACTTCAGGCCTTCTTTCTCCACTTCTGCTTTTCGTTTATTGATTTCTTCTATAGTCCATATTTCACCATGAGGAATATGGTGCAATGCAGTCACGATGCCTGTAGCGCCCGCTTGTTTCACATCCTGGAGGCTTACCGGATCGTCCGGGCCATACCAGCGCCAGGTTTGTTCCATTTTAAACATTTGATTCGATTTTTTTTGCTAACCAATCCATCAAAAATAGGTATTTCTTTTCTCGTAAGGAATAATGCGAAAAGTGAAGAGTAATAGTGGAATGTTTTCCGTTACAAGCATTTCAGGAAACAAATATTTATTGGATTATTCAACGACAAAAGGAGGAATCCACGCGTTTACACATTCGTTAAGCGCCAATTTAATCAGCAAAGGAATTCGTGTAAATGCAGTTGCACCCGGGCCTGTATGGACGCTGCTCAATCCATCTGACAAAGAAGAAAAACAAATTGCAAAATCCGGAAGCACTACGCCGATGAAAGGCCGGCTCAACCGGAAGAAATTGCACCGGCCTATGTATTTCTTGCGTCGCCACAATGTTCAAGCTATATCACGGGTGAAATATTGCCTATCATAGGCGGCTACAAGGGGATAATCAAACAACCGCCGGTAAAGCAGGAAATAATATAAAATTTTATTTTACAAACGATATAACGGTTATGGTTACACGAATTAGGTGTTTTTTTCTAATTAAAAAAACCGGTCTTTTGGGCCGGTTCTTCTATGTATACATTCCCAGAATTTAAATTATTTAATAGGAACAGAGACTTTTAAATTTTCCCATTCCATTGAAAATCCTTTTTGATCCACATCAAATTTCATCCTTTCGTTAAATGAAGAAGATTTCTGCGGTTTGGCGGTAACTTTCAAAACATCATTTGCCGGATCGTCTGTAGTGCTGCCATCCATCTTGATTCCCCATTGCCCTGTTTTTGAATTAAAAATAAAAGTCCAGTTGTCTTTACCCGGAATAGCGTATAAGCTATATTTTCCGGCGGGCAGCTTTTTCCCCCCTACCATTATGTCCTTGCTGGTTTCAAATATAGTGGCTTCATTAGCGCCTAACCGCCAAACCTTGTCATAGGGCACAAGGTCGCCCCAAATGGTTCGTCCTTTTACGGCAGGGCTGCTGTAATTAATAGTTATAGTAGATCCGGCCACAGTTCCGGTGGCAGTTTCGGGAGGGCTGGCTCTTT
This sequence comes from Hanamia caeni, assembly GCF_003721595.1. Taxonomy (GTDB): domain Bacteria; phylum Bacteroidota; class Bacteroidia; order Chitinophagales; family Chitinophagaceae; genus Ginsengibacter; species Ginsengibacter caeni. The sequence goes on along the minus strand of NZ_RJJR01000003.1, from coordinate 7,551 downwards.
TGGATTTATCCTGCTGTGCAAAAATGAGGCTGGACATGAATAATCCAACTAATGTCAAACCAATTCCTTTTAAAAATATTTTTTTCATTTGGAACGTTTTTAAGAGTTTTTGAAATTTTTTTCTAATTAAAATTAAGGAATTTGAATTCAAACCACCAACAATTATTTAAGCGGCAAACTATAGATTTAAGCGAGCAAACAATGGCGAGACCTGATTTCGAGGATTGCAAAAATCACAAACGCTTAATTGTTTTATCTTCATTAAAAGTTTTCTTTTGCAAAAAAATATACCCATTTGTGTATGTGTTTGGGTTGTAAAAACCTAAGTTAAAAATTTTACGGGCTAACATTCAGAGCATGACTTTTTTTAATATTGTAGATTATCGTGAATTTTAAATTGATATTACATATTGCATGGATGCTTGTTCTGGTTCAGATGCTGTCGCAGAATGTATCAGCCCAAATTGAAGTAAGTGGAAACGTGTTTGATAATTCAAAATTATATGCTGTACCATACGTCGGCGTATACAGTACATCCGGCGCTTCCGATGTCACGGATTCAGCAGGAACCTATCATTTAATTGTTGGGCCAGCCGATTCGATTTATTTTACTTACGGAGGAAAATCAACAATGAAATTCCCTGTAAAGGATATTAAAAACTACAATTCATTTGATATTTCATTGCACGCCAAGGTGGATCAAAAATATAAACTGCTGGACCCTGTAACGGTTTTCACAGATAATTACAAAGTGGATTCCCTAGAAAACCGGGAAAAATATGGAAAGATTTTCGGAGACGACAAACCCCGGATTAACTCTACCTACGACCCCGGCGGTGCAGCAGGCCTTGATTTGGATGGCCTTATCGGAGCTTTTCAGTTCAGGAAAAATAAACAGCAGCAAGCTTTTAGAAACAGGCTGCTGGAGGAGGAACAGGAAAGATACATTGATTATCGATTTTCATCCCAAACCATCACAAGAATCACAGGGCTGAGAGGTGATTCTCTCATCGCCTACAAGAACAGATACCGCCCCGATTACTATTTTGTTGCCAACAGCACGCTCGCCCAATTCTACGAATATATTCTTCAAACCTCATACGCATTCAGGAAAAAAGACGAATACAGGCATGAATACCAAAGCAATTAAGCAAGCTAATTTCCGTTTAAATTTTAGAAACTTTATTCATACCTTTCCAAAAGAATTTATAATATGTTGGAATTAAATAACTTTAGGTAAAATTCAATTCATGAAAAAAACATTTACCCTCTTTGCATCGCTTATTTGTTTCGTAACTTTAAATGCTCAAACTCCAGCCTGCAGCTCAAATCTACTTCCCGCAAACAATGCCACAGGTGTGAGCCCGGCGCCATACATTACATTGAAATGGAACCCGGTAGCCGGCGCAACGTACTATAATGTATATTTCAATGCAAAATTACCACCTACCAAAATTACAGGTTCAGCCGTGGTAGATACATTTAATATTACAGATGCGCAATACAACACTAAGTATTACTGGTATGTAGTGCCGGTGAATGCCAATGGCGCTGCTATGAATTGTGGTGTAACCACTACTTCTTTTACTACGGGTCCAAAACCTGTTCCGCCTGTCAATGACAATTGCGATGGAGCAATAGATATTGCTACTGCAGTTACAGCAAGCACATTGGGCGCTACTCAAAGCCAGCCGGCTGATGCCTGCGGAGGCTATACAGGCTTCGCAGACGATGATGTTTGGTTTCAATTTACCGCTACTTCAACAGGAACAGTAACTATCATTCTTTCCGGTGGAAGTTATTTTGATGGCGTTTTGGAATTATTTACAGGAAGCTGCGGGTCGTTAACTTCATTGGCGTGCAGCGATCAAAATGCGGAAGGTGGGAATGAATCCATAACAATAAACGTAGTAGCGGGCACTAATTACAAGGCGCGTGTTTATAGTTTTGGTTCAGGAATAGGCGATAGGGGTGAGTTTTCTATCGCAGCCACAGGCGAGCCTTTACCGGTTTCTCTTATTGATTTTAAAGGAGAAAATATCAATGGAAATAATGTACTATCATGGTCAACAGCCACAGAAATGAACAATAAAGGCTTCCAGGTGCAATATTCTATCGATGGAAAAAACTTTACAGATATTGGTTTCGTAAATTCGAAACAAGAAAGCGGCAATAGTGCTTCTATATTACGTTATCAATTTACCGATTCAAAATATACCACCGGAAACGCATACTATAGGTTGGTTCAGGTTGATAAAGATGGAAAATCAAATTTTTCAAAAGTCATTTTGGTAAAAGGGAATAAAATTGCTTCATTAACTTTAAGCGCTCTATATCCTAATCCGGCAAAAGAAAAATTAAATATTCTTTTATCATCTCCGCTCAATAACCGCGTCAATATTGCGATTGCTGATCTTACCGGTAAAATAGTGCGCAGGCAGGCTTTCTCCGTGGTGAAAGGAGAAAATAATTTTGAAATGCAAATTTCATCCTTAGCAGGCGGAACTTATTTCATAAAAGCTACTTACGAAAATGGCCGTCAACAAGCGGTGGCCAAATTTGTGAAACAATAATTTTCTAAAATCCTAATTACATAGTAAACGGAGAAATAATCCTGTTTTTAATTTCATGAATAAAGGTTCACATGAAGCAAAACTTCTTGTGATGCAGTTTTGCGTTCAATAAAACAGGGTATCCGCCAAAAAAAAATGCAATGAGAATTTTGAGTTTCATTTTTCTTTTGATTTCTTCTTATTCTGTGCAGGCTCAGAATTATAAAAAAATACACAGGAAGGCTGTAGTTGCTGATACGCATAATGATATCATCAGCACCTGTATTGAAAAAGGTTACCGGTTTGATGAAAATCTAAAAGGCAAAACACACAGCGACCTTGAGCGAATGAGAAAAGGCGGTTTGGATATTCAGGTTTTTTCCATCTGGTGTGATGGCAGTCAGCAAAATCCCTTCGCATTTGCCAATCGTGAGATCGACACTTTGCAAGCCTGGACAAATAGAAATCCTTCTAAAATGTCCGTGGTTACCAATATTGCACAAATACAACACGCTGTAAAAAAACATAAGCTTGCCTGCATGATTGGCGTGGAAGGCGGCCACATGATTGAAGATGATTTGAATAAGCTGGATAGCCTTTACAACCGCGGTGCACGTTATATGACGCTTACCTGGAACAATAATACTGCCTGGGCTACGAGCGCCGAATATGAATCGGGACATCAAAAGAAGTCGGAGAAAATTGATTCCACTTCGCAGCAAAAGGGATTAAATGATTTCGGGAAAGCCGTGGTGAAAAGGATGAATGAGCTTGGGATGATGGTGGATGTAAGTCACACCGGCGAGCAAACTTTTTGGGATGTTATAAAAATTTCCACAAAGCCTGTTCTGGTTTCCCACAGTAATGCTTACGCGCTTTGTCCTGTGTTCCGGAATTTAAAAGATGACCAGATAAAAGCGGTAGCTAAAAATGGTGGGGTAATCTGTTTGAACTTTTATCCGGCCTTCCTCGATAGTACTGTAGGAGCAAAAGAAATAGCATATTTTAAAAAACACAAGGAAGAGAAAAGAATGCTGATGTCGTCAGGTAAAAAAGATTTCGAAGCAAATGAGATTATTGCAAAAAAATATCCGCAGGAATTTAAAGAATTGCAATCACCCTTTCATTTATTGTTCGACCATCTTGCTTATATTATTAAACTTGCCGGGGTTGACCATGTAGGCTTAGGCGGCGATTTTGACGGGATTTCAATAACACCGGATGTACTAACTGACGTAAGCAAATATCCCCTGATTACAAAAGAACTTATCAAACGCGGTTATTCAAAAAAAGACATTAAAAAAATTTTAGGTGGAAATTTTATCAGGGTGTTTAAGACAAATCAAATGTGATAATGCGGCTAAAAATTCTTCAATCAAAATGTCTTCGCAGTAAAGCAACAAATAAACGGTTTTTTAATTTGTGGCTATAGCCTGGGAATGCCGATATTGAACACATCTTTTAACGCAGCCCGTGCAGCATAATATCCGCAAATCCCATGTACCCCGCCACCCGGCGGAGTTGCAGATGAACAAATATAAATCCCTGTCGCAGAAGTCTTGTAAGGCGAAAGTCTTATTACAGGCCGCGTAAAAATCTGGTTGATAGTAGCGGCACCTCCATTGATGTCTCCACCCACATAATTTGAATTGTAATCCTGTATTTCGTGCGTGTTCATCACATGCCTTGCAAGAATGCAATCCTTAAATCCGGGAGCAAATCGTTCTACCTGGTTTTCAATTGCCTCTGTCATGTCTTGTGTTGAACCATTTGGGACGTGGCAATACGCCCAGGCAGTATGCTTCCCGGCCGGTGCACGCGAAGAATCAATTACGCCCGGCTGAACAAATAATACAAATGGTTTATCCGGAATTTGTTTTTTAGAAATTGTATTTTCACTATCGTAAATTTCCTGAAAACTACCGCCAATATGAATTGTAGCAGCTTCTCTGCATTTTTCATCGGTAAATGGCGCGGGCTGCGATAGCGCCCAATCAATCTTAAACACTCCGGCGCCATATTGATAGTTACGCAATTGCCATTTGTATAATTCAGAAAATTGGTCGCCTGCAATGATAAGCAATTGCGCTGGCGTTACATCCAGCAATACCACTTTAGTTGTGGGTAACTGTTTCAATGAAGAAATTTTGAACCCTTTTTGTATATCTCCTCCGTAGCTTTCAAAGCTTGCTGCCAGCGCATTTGTGATTTTTTGAGCGCCGCCTTTTGGCAAAGGCCATCCGTTGATATGAGCTACTGTATTTAAAACGATGCCGATAGAAGCCGTGGAAAGTTTGTTCAAAGGAAGCATCGAATGTGCCGCCATTCCGAAAAACAAGGCCTGCGCTCTTGAAGTCTCGAAATTATGTTGCGCAAAATATCTACCTGAGTTTACGGCCTGAGTAGCAAACTTTAAATTTTTTTTTGAAAAAGCGCCTAAGTAAAGCGGCCCCAGAAAAGCCGATCGGATGGAAGGCCATTGCCTCGTCAGTGGTAAAAAAATTTTTTCATAATTTTTAGCATCTTTACCCAGTTGAACTGCAGTTTCATAAATTGAAGTTGAAACAGCCACGGAAGATCCATCATCGAAAGGATGAGCGACTGCATAACGAGATTGGAGATATTCAAGGCCAAATTGTTCCAAATTCAGAGATTTAAAAACAGGCGAATCTTCGCCCAATGGATAAACGGTTGAGCATACGTCGTGAATATAACCAGGCAGCGTTAGCTCGCCGGAACGCACCCCACCGCCCAACACTTCTTTTTCTTCAACTAACAAGACTGATAAACCAGCACGCTGTAAAGTAATTGCCGCCGCAAATCCGTTTGGCCCCGAACCAACTACCACAGCATCATAATTCGATTTCACTTCTTAAAATTTATGAGAGAATAAAGCAAAAATCAATCTAATTTTTCGTAAACCGGAAAAATCATCCTAAGTAAATTGAGATACGTAGTGGCAAAAAACGGTATTGATATTGTGAGTGAATCCAAAATATGAAAAGAACAACTCCTTCACATTTCAGGCCACCGTTCGGTTCAATAAATAGTTCGCGCTCGTATTGGCTTACCAGGTTTTTGATTCTCAGGCTTTTGGGAATCGTGTATGCAGTTGCCTTTTTGGTAGCCATAAACCAAATTGTACCGCTAATTGGGTCCCACGGTTTATTGCCTGTTGAAATATATCTTGACCGTGTACGCACGGGGTTAGGCTCTGGTTTAGCTGGCTTTTTACGCCTGCCCTCACTTTTTTGGTTCATCCATTCCGACACAGCGCTTCTTGTAATCGCATGGCTTGGATTTCTGCTATCTATAGTTTTAATTGCCGGTTTTGCAAATGCCCCTTTGATGACCATTCTTTGGTTTTTCTATATGTCGTTCGTTCACATAGGCCAGGAATGGTATGGATATGGCTGGGAAATACAACTTTTAGAAACGGGATTTCTCGCAATATTTCTTTGTCCTCTCATCGAAATGAAGCCTTTTCCAAAAAGGGCACCTCCGTTTGTCATTATCGTCTTATTTCGCTGGCTCATATTTAGAATCATGATGGGTTCAGGATTGATAAAATTTCGTGGAGATGAAATTTGGCGAAATGGCACAGCCTTATATTACCATTTTGAGACACAACCCTTGCCAGGGCCTTTAAGCAGTTGGTTTCATTTTTTGCCAAAATCTATTTTAAGAGCAGGCGTTTTGTTTAATTGGCTTGCGGAATTAGTAGCGCCAATATTTGTTTTTTGGCCCAGAATGCTTCGGCATTTTGCAGGTGTCATTATCATTCTATTTCAATTTACCATTATTTTGAGTGGCAACCTCTCTTTCCTCAACTGGCTAACTATTGTGCCTGCAATAGCTTGCCTTGATGATGATTTCTGGAAAAAAATTCTGCCTCAAAACTTAGTTCAGAAGGCAAAAGAAGCACAATCTCGCGCTGTACCCTCCCGCGGGATAACTATTGGCACCTGGATTGTAGCTTGTTTGATTATCCTCTTAAGTGTTCAACCTGCTTTTAACTTACTTTCTTCAAGGCAGATTATGAACACTTCATACGATCCATTTGAATTGGTAAATACCTACGGTGCATTTGGAAGTGTTGGAGAAAAACGCTTTAATATCATTTTTGAAGGTACGGACCACTCAAATCCACTTGATACTTTTGGTTGGAAACCTTATGCTTATAAAAGTCTTCCCGTAAGCCTTGATCAAATGCCTCCCCAGATTGCCCCATACCAGCTACGGCTAGATTGGCAAATGTGGTTTGCGGCAATGTCATCACCTGAGGATTATCCGTGGGTATATAATTTGATTTGGAAACTTCTTAATAATGACCCCAATGCTGTTGGCCTGTTTGCCTCAAATCCCTTTCCCCAAATAGCTCCAACTTATATACGTGCGACATTATATCAATATTCATTTGCTAAACCGGGTAATCCGAAACACAATTGGTGGCAACGCCAAAGATTAGGAACCTGGATTGCTCCTTTATCCATAAGAGATTCTTCTTTGACTCAATTTCTTAAAAGTGAAGGGTGGTTGCGTTAAGCATGCCGAGAAAGGTATCCATAGTGTTCTATCTTAATAAAAGAAGCCGGCTATAAACAAAAAACCCTCTCAGAATTACTGAAAGGGTTAAATAAATTATGGCAGCTACCTACTCTCCCACATTGTTGTGTAGTACCATCGGCTCATAAAAAGAGCGGGCTTAACTTCTTTGGGAATTGCAGATAAAAAATCTGATTATCCAAAACAAAAAACCCTTTCAGAATTGCTGAAAGGGTTAAATAAATTATGGCAGCTACCTACTCTCCCACATTGTTGTGTAGTACCATCGGCTCATAAAAAGAGCGGGCTTAACTTCTTTGGGAATTGCAGATAAAAAATCTGATTATCCAAAACAAAAAAGAGGCCGTCTCAAAATAAATTTTGGGATGGCCTTTTTAATTTCGGTTTAACAATATGACTTAGGACTTCAAAGTCAACTTTGTTTTTTAGAAGT
>NZ_RJJR01000029.1 GCF_003721595.1 Hanamia caeni | reverse complement strand
ACCAACGGTTGGAAAATCGGAGCGGTATAACGGGAGACTGTTACGTACCGTTCTAACAGAATCTCAGGCTGCGATGCCTGGGTTTACTTACTAATTGCTGATCAATTTATATTCTGTTAACCGGTAGGGAAGAGTTTTTTTCTGCCGGTTAACAGATTATTTATAAGAATTGGTTTGAATAAGTCACACGTTTAATAATTTATAGCGAGCTAATTATAGTAAACCTACAAATATTGACGCTTTTATTTTTTGTCTTTAGCAGCAGATGAGACGTCAATCACATCAATTAAAAAATAAGAGTATGCAACGATATAAATTTTCGCTTATTTATCTTATTCTATCATTCTTTGTTTTTTCCTGCTCAAAAAGCCAACCACATAGTTCCGCGAGCACTCCACCTTCCGATTCTGCTGAGACTTACGGGAAAATTCAATCCTGGTTAACCGAAGGAAATAAAACAGCCTTATTCAGCCGCCAAAAAGATATATCATTCACTAAGGTAAGTAATCAGTTTCCCACTGTAAAAGTGGATTCCACCCAAAAATTTCAATCCATTGATGGCTTTGGGTTTTGCCTTACTGATGGAAGTGCGTATTTGATCAATTCCATGTCTGAAGAAGAAAAAGATAACCTTTTGAATGAATTGTTTTCAACAGACAGCAATTCAATTGGGATAAGCTATTTAAGAGTGAGCATCGGCGCTTCTGATCTCAGCAGCCATGTCTATTCTTATGATGACTTGCCTGCCGGAGAAACGGATATTGATTTATCAAAATTCAGCATCAGTGAAAATAAGAAAGATCTGATTCCGGTTCTTAAAATAATTCTTAAAATAAATCCTGAAATAAAGATTTTAGGCTCGCCCTGGTCAGCGCCTGTTTGGATGAAAGATAATAACAGTTCGATAGGAGGAAAACTCCAGGAAAAATATTATGATGTGTATGCCCATTATTTTGTGAAATATATCCAGGCTATGAAGGCCGAAGGAATTGATATTGATGCCATTACGCCTCAAAATGAGCCGCTAAATCCTAAAAATAATCCCAGCATGTACATGAGCGCTGAGGACGAAAGAGATTTTATTAAAAACAACCTTGGGCCTGCTTTTGAAAAGGCGGGAATTTCTACCAAAATTATTTGTTACGATCACAATGCCGATGAACCGCAATATCCTTTGACTATTTTGCAGGACGCCGAAGCCAGAAAATATGTGGATGGCTCCGCTTTTCATTTATATGCCGGGAATATTTCAGCGCTGTCTCAGGTTCATGATGCCTTTCCGGAAAAGAATATTTATTTTACCGAGCAATATACCGGGTCAGGTTCTTCCTTTGCAGGAGATTTATCCTGGGCCATCAATAATTTAATAATTGGTGCTACAAAAAACTGGAGCCGCAATGTGTTGGAATGGAATCTTGCCTCAGACCCTGATTTGGGCCCACATACGGATGGAGGATGTACCACCTGCCTTGGCGCGGTTACCGTAGATGGAAATGCCATTACAAAAAATCAATCTTATTATATTATTGCGCATGCTTCTAAATTTGTTAGGCCGGGTTCGGTGCGAATCTATTCAAGCGATATATCCGGAATTTCAAGCGTTGCTTTTGTAACGCCAGGCAGCCAAAAAGTTCTGATTGTATTAAATACCGGAAGCCAATGGCGGCAATTCAACATTCAATTTAATGGGGAAACCGCGTCTGCATCGCTTAATAGCGGGGCTGTGGCCACTTACGTTTGGTAAGCAGGCAAAAGCAACATTCACAGTAAAGCAACAAATAGCTGCATTTTTTTATTACGGGTATATAATGAAGATGATTTATATTGAATTCCTTGAATTTATTTTTGTTAAAAAAACTGAATAGCTTCCAAATTGATGCTATCAGGCTATGATTTTTTTCCCAAAACTTCGTACCTTTGCGCCCTCGAAAATTTGTGGTTAAATTTTGTTTTACAAAAAAGGATTTTTTCAAAAAATCATCGTTTTTTTAGAACTTTTATCACAGATTCAGAGCAACATAATTCACAAAAAATAAAAACAAGCCAAATGGCCGATTTACGATTTCAAAGAAATTTTGGTATTGCCGCTCACATTGATGCCGGCAAAACCACTACAACAGAGCGCATTCTGTATTATACAGGTGTAAACCATAAAATAGGTGAAGTGCACGATGGCGCTGCTACCATGGACTGGATGGCGCAGGAGCAGGAAAGAGGTATCACTATCACCTCAGCCGCTACTACCTGCTTCTGGAATTTTCCAACCGTTCAGGGGCAAAAAACACCCGACAGTCATTTGTACAAATTCAATATTATTGATACTCCGGGTCACGTGGATTTTACCGTGGAAGTGGAAAGGTCGCTTCGTGTATTGGATGGTTTGTTATCTCTGTTCTGTGCAGTAAGTGGTGTAGAACCTCAGAGTGAAACTGTTTGGCGCCAGGCCAATAAATATAAAGTTCCGCGTATCGGATTTGTAAATAAAATGGACCGTTCCGGCGCTGATTTCTTAAACGTGGTAAAGCAGGTTAAGGAAATGCTGGGCGCTAAAGCCGTTCCCCTGCAATTGCCGATTGGTGCGGAGGATAGCTTTAAAGGAGTAGTTGATTTGATTACGCTTAAAGGGATTGTTTGGGATGATGCCACCCAGGGAATGACTTTCAAAGAAGTGCCTATTCCCGAAGACATGAAAGAAGATGTGGCAGAATGGCACCAGCATCTTATAGAAGCTGTGGCAGAATATGATGAAAAGTTATTGGAGAAATTTTTCGACGATCCGGCTACTATCACTGAAAATGAAGTGCACGAAGCGATTCGTAAAGCAACGATTGATTTATCTATCATCCCGATGATGTGCGGTTCTTCATTTAAAAATAAAGGGGTGCAGGCTGCATTAGATGCAATTGTTCGTTACCTGCCGGGACCAATGGATTTACCTCCAATAAAAGGCACCAACCCTGATACAGGCGCAGAGGTAGAACGACATTGCGATCCAAAAGAACCTTTCAGCGGTTTGGCATTTAAGATTGCAACTGATCCTTTTGTGGGACGTTTAGCGTTCTTCCGTGCCTACAGTGGAAAATTGAATTCTGGTTCGTATGTTCTCAATACACGTACGGGCAAAAATGAAAGAATTTCAAGGATTATGCAGATGCATGCCAATAAACAAAACCCGGTTGACTTTATCCAGGCAGGTGATATCGGAGCGGCTGTTGGGTTTAAGGATATTAAAACCGGCGATACGCTTTGTGATGAAAATAACCCGATAGTTCTTGAATCTATTACCTTTCCTGAGCCGGTTATTGCCATTGCAATTGAGCCTAAAACCCAGGCGGACGTGGATAAGATGGGAATGGCCATTTCCAAGCTGGTAGAAGAAGATCCTACGCTTAAGGTGAATACTGATGAAGAAACCGGCCAAACGATTCTTCGCGGAATGGGAGAGTTGCACCTGGAAATAATTATTGACCGGTTAAAACGTGAATTTAAAGTAGAAATCAACCAGGGAGCGCCGCAGGTTGCTTATAAAGAAGCATTCAGAACCACTGTTGAACATCGGGAAGTGTTGAAAAAGCAAACAGGTGGCCGCGGTAAATTTGCCGACATCGTTTTTGAAATGGGGCCCGCTGACGAAGAATTTCTTAAAGAAGGAAAAGGTAACTTCCAGTTTGTAAATGGTTTATTTGGTGGTTCAATCCCTAAAGAATTTGTTCCGGCCATACAAAAAGGATTTGAGTCTGCAATGACAACCGGGGTTTTGGCTAGTTACCCGATGGAGAGCATGAAAGTGCGGGTTTTTGATGGCTCGTTTCACCAGGTTGACTCTGATTCCATTTCATTTGAAATGTGTGCGAAGCAGGGTTACCGCGAAGCTGGCCGCAAAGCTAAACCGGTGTTGCTGGAACCGATAATGAAAGTGGAAGTATTAACTCCCGACCAATACATGGGCGATGTAACCGGCGACTTAAACCGCCGTCGTGGAATGCTGGAAGGCATGGATACCAAGCATGGTGTTCAGGTGATAAAAGCAAAAGTTCCTTTGAGTGAAATGTTTGGCTATGTAACACAATTGCGTTCCATCACCAGTGGCCGCGCCACTTCAACAATGGAGTTCAGCCATTATGCACCTGCTCCGAATAATATTGCGGAAGAAGTAGTTGCAAAACAGAAAGGAAAGATGAAGGTGGAAGAGTAATTTAATTTTTGATATTTCTTAAAAGGCTGTCTGAAAAGACGGCCTTTTTTTATGGGCTACCTGGCAGTAAACCCACAAATAATCCCTTTTTTTTATTTTGGTATCTGCCTCTTCAATTGTAAATAGCTCCAGGCCGTGAATGGAAGCAAAACCAATATCAGTAACGAATACCAGCTTTTGGAAATTAAGAAAACGGCCATTGTAACTGCCAACACATAGAGCGGATAAAAAAGAAACAATAATCCTGTCATTACAGAATCATAGTGATCTTTTGAGCGGCTTCTTATAATGAAATGAAATAGGAAATATAATGGTGAGTTGATGATAAAACCGATTGCCGCTGGAATAAATAATATCAAATTTTTTAAAGCTGAATTCTTAAACAAAAAAAGTTCTTTAAGTTTTGAAAGATCATTCTTGTCGGTTTCATATACCAACGTACTTAACTGTGCGTTTAATTTTTCATTGAATTCATTAATTGATTTACCCTTTGCATCAAAAATAAAATCCTCTTTTAGAATAGCGTTTCCAAAATTGAGAATTACATTTTTTCCGTAAAAACGAAAAGAGCTGTAGTTAATTCCCAGCGGCAATATTTTTAAAGCAATATTATTTTCCCAGGCATCAAGCGCCAGCCGCGCAGTACCTTTTTTCAATGGGCGAAGATGCCATTCATTAACGCATCTTCCTTCACTAAAAATTAAAACGATTTTATTTTCTTTAAATAATTTAAGGCAGGCCTCAAATGTGGAATAATTTCTTTCAATATTTTCGGCGCCTTCGGTAAGCCTGTACACCGGCAGCATGTGTAGTGAGGTAAGAATTGTGGTAAAAAATCTACCGGCAAATGCATCGCCACGGGCAAGTGAAAATACCGGATTCTTGAAAAGAGTGCTCACTATAATTGCATCGAGAAATGAGTTTGGATGATTGGCGGCAATAAGCAGCGGCCCTTTTTCAGTCAGCCATTTTTTACCATTAATAGTAATGCTTCGGCAATAAAAGTGGATTGCCAGTTTAGCCGGGAAAAGTAAAATCTTATACAGCAAATTATTCCTGATAAAAAATAAAAGTTCAAGCCATTTCTTATTCCATCACGATTTGTTTTTTAGGAAAATGGCTCTTGTGTAATTTCTTCTTTATTTTCTTTTCTGCTTTTTCGATTTCTGCTTTCTCTGAATCTTTAAGCAAAAAATATATTCCAATTCCCAGGGCGCCTAGTAAAACCAATATCTTTTTCATAATGAAGTTTTCATTTGGCTATAACAATAAACCTGCCATCTTAATTGAGCTGCGGATCTATCGGGAAGTTCGCCATCATCTTATAATCGCCTCCCAGTACATTTAATGATTCTTTCCACGCATCTGAGGCGCTTGTTTCAAAAATGATTTTTCGTGTAGCCATAGCCGTTATCCAACTATCCTCTTTAAGTTCCATATCCAGTTGCCCTTCTGTCCATCCGCTGTAGCCAAGAAAAAACCTGATTTTGTTTTTGCTAATGTCATTATTTTTCAGATGAATTTGCAAGGTTTCAAAATTTCCTCCCCAATACACACCGTCAAAGACTTCAATTCCCCCGCTGATGAGGTCAGGGTATTGATGTAAAAAATGCAATGAATCCAGTTGTACCGGTCCGCCTGCGTACACCGGAAAGGCAGGCATTCCAAGGTCCGGAAGCAGTTCATCTAATGTTTGATTAAACTCCTTGTTTAATACAAAGCCGAAACTTCCTTCTTTCACATTTTCACACAGGAAAATGACGGTCCTGCTAAAATTTGGGTCCTTTAAAAATGGATTGGCTATTAGTAAGGTTCCTTTATCGGGTGACATCATAATTCTAATTTAATTTTATTTTCTCAAAAAAAATAAAAATGCCTTTCTTTATCGCCAATTTAACGATAAGAGTTAGTTAAAAAATGAATTAAAGTTAGCTTCCACAATCATTTTGCGGGGCATGAAGATTAAATTTGTGCGCATGAAAAAAATTTTCCCAATTATTACTGTTTTGGTTTTCGTTTCTCTGTTGGGAATTATTTTTTTTCAGGTAGTTTGGATTAAGCAGGCGTTGCAGGATAAAGAATTGCAGTTTGAAGAAGCCATAAAAATGGTGACGGTTCAATCTGCACGTGATCTTGAAGATGAAAATGCAAAATTGTCGCAGCTTGGTAATCGCAAAAACGCTGATCTGCTTTTTCCTTTGCAGGTTTTTCCGTCTACCATTGCTCATAATTTTTCGCTCCAGGAAGTAGGAACCATCATTAATAAAGAATTTGAAAGAAATAATATCCGGGATTTAAATTTTGAATTTGCGGTTACTACTACATCCATGATAGGAGATGACTTGCAATCAAAAAATTTTTATACTGCTTATAGTGATACCATAAATAACCGCTCATTTATTTTTCCTCTGTCTTCAGGCAGCACAAGTTTCGCATCCGGACTTGCTCCGCAGGAATTGCTGATAGTGGTGGTACCTCATGTTAAAAACCTGGTATGGAAGCAGATGGTTTGGATGTTGATAGGAGCCGTAATCTTCACAGTTGTCATTTTTGCCGCATTTTTTATCACGATAAGGGCCTTGCTCAGGCAGAAGAAGCTAAGCGAAATAAAAACGGATTTTATCAATAACATGACCCACGAATTTAAGACACCTATAGCAACGATATCTCTCGCTGTGGATGCTTTAAAAAATGAAAAAGTTATCAACGATAAATCCAAGATGGAATATTTTTCTGCTATCATTAAGGACGAGAACAAACGCATGAACAAACAAGTGGAAACGATATTGGAAGCCGCCTTGATGGAGAAGCAGGAAGTGCGTTTAAATCTTGTGCCTTTGCACGCCCATGACTTAATTATGTCGGCCATAAATAATATTCAATTGCCCGTTAAAGAGAAAAATGGCACGCTGGAAACGGATTTCAAGGCTACCTGTGATTTAATACTTGCTGACGATGTTCATTTTACCAATATTATTAATAACCTGTTAGACAATGCGGTAAAATATTCGAAAGACGATTTAAAAATTAAGGTATCCACTTCCAATTTCAACAGTCACTTTAGAATAAAAATTGAGGACAACGGCATTGGGATGAACAAAGAAACACTTAGCAGAGTATTTGAAAAATTTTACCGCGCCCATACCGGAAATATCCATAACATCAAGGGCTTTGGCCTTGGCTTAAGCTATGTCAAATCCATCGTGGATGCACACCACGGCAAAATAAAAGCCGAAAGCACACCGGGAAAGGGAAGTTGTTTTACACTTGATTTTTCAGTGATAAAAAAGCCTTCCGAAACCACCTTCTCCTAAATTATTTTTTAAAACTCCGCACGATCTTCTTGTTGGGAGAAGTTTATCCACTGCTTTTCAACATTCAATTCACATTAATTTTTAGTGAAATCTTAGGATTACGGTTTAGAATCTAATACGGCGCTGAGTTTCAGCCTTGTGGATAAAAAAGTTATTTGCTGATTTGTTGGAAAAGTGGGAAAAAGTGTTATTTTGTGGAGAATATAGGAATTTTTCAAAAAAATCGAGATAGATGACGGGCTTTATTGGTGAATATGAAGCTACACTGGACGCGAAGGGGCGCTTTCTATTTCCGGCAGGATTTAAAAAACAATTGCCTGAAAATGGAGTGCAGGGGTTTGTCATAAACCGGGGTTTTGAAAAATGTTTAAGCCTGTATACAGATGAAAGCTGGCAACCCTTATTTTCTGATTTAAGCAAGCTGAATGATTTTGATCCAAAAATAAGGCAATTCAAAAGGTATTTTTTGAATGGCGCCACGCAAGTAAGTTTTGATAGCGCAGGAAGACTCTTAATACCGGGAAACCTGGTTGCATATGCCGGCCTGCAAAAAGATATTGTATTGGTTTCGGCGATTGATAAAATAGAAATATGGGACAAAGCCAGTTATCAGCAGTTCTTTGAAACTTTTTCACCTGAATCTTTTAGCGAATTGGCAAAGGAAGTGATGGTGAGCGATAAAACTCCTAAATTATAAAATATGCAACAGGCATATCACGTGCCCGTTCTTTTGCATGAAGTAATTGAAGGATTACAGATTGTTCCTTCGGGCGTGTATGTGGATTGCACTTTCGGCGGTGGAGGGCACAGCAAAAAAATCCTCGAAAAATTGAACAGAACCGGCAAACTGGTAGTTTTTGACCAGGATGAAGATGCAAGAAAAAATGTGCCCGATGATCCCCGAATCCTGTTTGTACCACACAATTTTCGCCACCTGCAGCGCTTTCTGCGCTTTCATAAGATTTTTTCGGTAAATGGTATATTGGCTGACCTGGGCGTTTCGAGCCATCAGATAAACGAAGCAGAGCGCGGATTTTCCACGAGGTTTGACGCGTCCATGGATATGCGCATGAACCGGAATGATTCAAAAACCGCCGCGCAGGTTGTTCAAACCTACTCCGAAGAAATGCTTCAAAAGATTTTTGAGAAATATGGCGAAGTGTCCAATTCAAAAACACTGGCTCAAAAGATTGTGGAAGCAAGAAGGTTGCAGCCGATAGAGACGATAAAAGAATTTAAAAATGCAATCTTTCCGGTAGTAAAAGGAAATCCTCAAAAATATTTGGCGCAGGTATTTCAGGCTTTACGCATTGAAGTAAACGATGAATTAAATGTGTTGAAAGAGTTGCTTCTGCAATCAGTAAATGTATTGGCTTCCGGAGGCAGAATTGCTGTAATTACTTTTCATTCGTTAGAAGACAGGTTGGTAAAAAACTTTTTTAAGAATGGAAATTTCGAGCCGGAACAGCAAAAAGACATTTTCGGCAACCCGGTGAAAAGTGAATTAAAAGTGATTACAAAAAAGCCGGTAATCCCCTCCAAAGAAGAACAACTACAAAATCCACGTTCGAGAAGTTCCAAGTTACGAATCGCAGAAAAGATATAGGTTTTGTAAAATCAAAAAATAAAATCATTAAACCTGTCATTACAAATGATGGCTGAAGACAATATACATAACGATAAACAAATAAAACATCCACACAAAAGAAAACATTGGCTATGGATGTACAACCGGTGGATGGTAAAGAGTATTCCTTTTTATTTTTTTATAGCAGCTATTGCGCTTATTTATATAGCAAACGGGCATTATGCCGACAAGACAATGAGAGAAATTAATAAAACGGAAAAGAATTTAAAAGAGATGGAATATGAATTTAAAACAGCGAAGCAGGAAGTGATTTTCAGAAGCAAAGAAAGCGAATTGGCAAAGGCCGTTGAGCCGCTGGGTTTAAAGCCGCTTACCGTTCCTCCTTTGCGCATTATTGATACACTGGAAGAGAAGTGAAAAGTTATAAGTGTAAAGTAAAAAGTTATAAGTAGAAAGTTATAAGTAAAGCAATAAATAATCGATAAATCTATTTAGCAAAATCAAAAATGATAACTAATAACAGATAAAAAAAAGCAACTCAAAATTGGATATAAAGAAAGACATATTATGGCGCGTCCATCTATCTTTTCTCTTCATCATTTTGTTGGGTTTAGTAGTATTGGGCCGTGCTGTTTATATCCAGAGAGTGCAAGGCGATTATTGGAAAAGCATGAGCAATAAGCAACATTTAAAATATATGGATGTCGACGCTGAAAGGGGAAGCATTTTAAGTGAGGATGGAAATATGCTCAGCACTTCATTGCCCGTGTTTGATATTTACATTGACTTTGGGGCGGATGGACTGCGGGAAAGAGAAGGCAAGCGGTTTTACAAAAACCTGGATTCATTATCCTTTTGCCTGGCGAAGCTTTTTAAGGATAAAAGCGCTTCATCTTATAAAAAATTATTGATAGCTAATTATAAAAAGAAACTTCGTTACTACGGCCTGAAGAAAAAAATATCATTCGACGAATACCGTGCGCTTAGGGATTTTCCCCTGGTAAGGGAAGGCAGGAATAAAAGTGGCTTTATTGTGGAAGTGAAAGACAACCGGATAAATCCGTATGTGTTGCTCGCAAACCGCACTATTGGCCTCTCGCGCGGCGATACCAGCAGAAATGTAGGGCTTGAAAGGTCATACGACAGCGTTTTAAAAGGCCAGACTGGCCAAAAATTGATGCGGTATACTGCTGGTACTTATGTGCCGGTTGATGGAGCGGAGATTCAACCCAAAAACGGTAAAGACGTAATCACTACCATTAATACTTATATCCAGGATGTGGCAGAAAATGCGCTGCTCAGAATGATGGACCAGAATAGTTCCATCCACGGCAGTTGCATTGTGATGGAAGTGAAAACGGGTAAAATTAAAGCAATTGCGAACCTTGGAAAACAGGCTGACGGAACTTATTGGGAAGATTACAATTACGGCTTCGGAATGAGGACAGAGCCCGGTTCGGTTTTTAAATTGGCTACGCTGACGGCCCTACTCGAGGATAAATATGTGGATACGTCAACCATTGTTGATTGTGAAGGCGGTCGCAAAAGCTTTTACGGACTGCATATCACGGACTCTCATTTGGGAACCGGCAAAATTTCTGTGAGGGAAGCTTTTGCCATTTCATCTAATGTGGCTTTTGCCAAGCTTGCAGATGAATATTATCACAATCAGCCTGGGAAATTTTACGATCACCTTCATGCGCTCAGGCTTGATCAGAATACCGGGATTGACATTGTAGGAGCACCCAATCCATATATCAAAAAACCTGACAGCAAATATTGGGCAAAGACCACTATTCCGTTTATGGCACATGGATATGAAGAGTTGGAAACCCCTTTAAATCTGTTGATGCTTTATAATGCCGTAGCAAATAATGGCAAAATGATGAAACCCTATCTGGTAAATTCTATAAATGATATGAGCGGCGAAATTGAGACGTTTAAGCCGCAGGTGTTGGTAGAAAAAATATGTAGCGATGAAACGCTGGGCAAGTTAAAAGGTTGCCTTAGATCAGTGATTGAAGATGAAGATGGTACCGGCCACGCCCTTGAAAGCACTATTTATGATATTGCCGGAAAAACCGGAACTGCTGTGTCCGCTATGGATAACCGCGGGTATAATAAGGGCTCAAAAATTTACCAATCGGCCTTTATAGGATATTTTCCTGCGGAAAATCCGGTGTATAGTATAAGCGTGGTAATTCAAAATAGCAGCGAATCCAAACATGTGTATGGCGCTTCAGTTTCGGGTCCTGTGTTTAAGGAAGTTGCCGATAAGTTGTATGCCACTATGGTAGGAAAAAAATACTTTGATCCGGCTGAAACTCCTGTTGATAGCAGCCTGTATAAATTCTATGGATTAAAGAAAGATGTAAATAATATTCTTGAAGAGTTTAAATATAATGATAAAGATTCTTCACACAATAAATGGGTACTTGGTTTTTTACAGGAAAATAATGCAAAAATTCTCAGCAATAACATTTTTGAATCTCCTGATAAAATTCCTGATGTAAAGGGAATGGGCTTAAAAGATGCTGTGTATGTTTTGGAAAATATGGGTTTAAGAGTTTCTGCATCAGGAAGGGGAAAGGTGGTTTATCAATCGCTTTTGGAAAATTCATCATTTAATAAGGGCGAAACCATAAAAATTCAATTAAATTAATAATGGCATCATTCCAGGAAATATTATATAAAGTAAAATTGCAAAAAATAGTTGGAGATACTTCAGTCCAATTATTAAGCGTTGAAACTGATTCCCGCAAAGTAAAGCCAGGCACTTGTTTTATTGCAGTGAAGGGTACAGTAACTGACAGTCATCAATACATTGGCACAGCAATTGAAAACGGAGCGATAGCAATTGTTTGCGAAGACATTCCTAAAATTCTGAACGAAGATGTTCATTACGCAGTGGTAAGCGATAGCGCTGAAGCCGCGGCCATAATGGCTCATAATTTTTACGGCCGCATTACAGAAAAGATTGCGCTCATCGGCGTAACAGGAACTAATGGCAAAACCACCGTGGCTACTTTGTTATTCAAATTATTTACTGCGCTCGGAAATAAATGTGGGTTAATCAGTACAGTTCAAAACGTAATTGGCGAAGAAATTCTTCCATCAACACATACCACGCCTGACCCCGTAAGCCTGAATGCTTTAATCAGTAAAATGTATTCTTTAGGATGCACACATATTTTTATGGAAGTCAGCTCGCATGCTATTCATCAGCATCGGATAGATGGGCTGCAGTTTAAAGGAGGGATTTTTACCAACATCACTCATGATCATTTAGATTATCATAAAACTTTTGATGAATACATCAGGGTGAAAAAATCCTTTTTTGATGCATTGCCATCTTCGGCTTTCGCGATAAGTAATGCAGATGACAAGCGCGGAAGTATTATGCTTCAAAATACGAAAGCCAGAAAATATATGTACAGCCTGAAAACATTGGCTGACTTTAGGGCAAAAATAATTGAAGATTCCCTTTTAGGTCTGGAACTGATGATAGACGATGTTGAGGTTCATTTCAGATTAATAGGCACTTTCAATGCATACAATATTTTGGCTGTTTATGCAGCCGCAATGTGCATGGGCGAAGAAAAAGCCAAAGTGTTGCAGATTTTGAGCAATACCACAGGCGCCGAAGGAAGATTTGAGTATATCGTTTCACCAAATGAAAAAGTGGTGGGAATTGTGGATTATGCACATACGCCTGACGCTTTATTGAATGTGCTTGCTACGATCAAAAATCTTCGCAAAGGAGAGCAAAATATAATTACGGTAGTTGGATGCGGGGGTGATCGCGATAAAACGAAAAGACCGGAAATGGCTGAGGTTGCCTGTGAGTACAGCGATAAGATAATTTTTACTTCAGACAATCCCAGGAGCGAAGATCCGCAGGAAATTATAAAGGAAATGGAAAAGGGAGTTCCAATTGTGGCAAGAAAAAAATGCCTTTCAATTACAGACAGGAAAGAAGCCATAAAGACGGCGGTCTCTCTTTCAAAAAAGGAGGACATCATTTTGGTGGCTGGCAAAGGCCATGAAAAATACCAGGAGACAAAAGGAGTGAAGAAACATTTTGATGACAAAGAAGTTTTGGCAGAGATGTTTCATTTGATGGAAAAATAAATAAGAAATAAAATAACAATGCTATATCAGCTATTTGAATGGTTCGCGAAAAACGGGATTAAATTTCCGGGTAGCGGTCTTGTGCATTTTATCACCTTCAGAGTGTTGATAGCGGTGTTGTTATCTCTTATCATCACAATGATTTATGGCAAAAGGGTCATCCGGATTTTGAAGAAAAAACAAATCGGCGAATCAGTCAGAGAGCTCGGCCTTGCGGGCGAAAAAATGAAAAGCGGAACACCAACCATGGGTGGGATTATCATTCTGCTGGCGATTGTAGTACCTACATTATTGTTAGCAAATCTGAATAAAGTGTATGTAATTCTGATGTTGTTATGTACTGTTTGGTTGGGCGTTATAGGTTTTGTGGATGATTATTTAAAAATAAAGGCAAAGAAGATAGCTAAAGAAAAAGGAGTTGATTTTAAGAAAACAAATGCGGATGGGCTTGCCGGGAAATTTAAAATTTTTGGCCAGGTGATCTTAGGAATTATTATCGGAGCCACGCTTTATTTTAATCCTTCGGTTGTAGTAAAGCGGGAAATAATCGGAAGTAAATCACTAAGTACTTATGTGCCCCAAAGAGGCGAGCATAAAGTTGGGGAAGATACACTTATAGCTAATGGTGAGATGCATCGGTTTGTTACCGTAAAAACGCCGATAACCACAATCCCGTTCGTTAAAAATCATGAGTTTAATTATGCGCGTTTATTGCCGGCAAGCTGGGAAGACTACACCTATATTTTATATATCCTCATCGTAATTTTTATAGTGACTGCAGTATCCAATGGCGCGAATATTACAGATGGATTAGATGGACTTGCTACAGGCGTGAGCGCCATCATAGGACTTGGTTTGGGCATTTTTGTGTTTGTTAGTGGCGATCTCAGGGTGGCAGAATATCTCAACATTATGTATATACCAAACCTGAGTGAATTATCCATATTCATCGCGGCTTTTGTGGGTGCATGTGTAGGTTTCTTATGGTATAATGCTTACCCGGCGCAGGTTTTTATGGGTGATACCGGAAGCCTCGCCCTTGGGGGTATCATTGCTTCCCTGGCTATCATTGTTAGAAAAGAATTACTAATCCCGATTTTTTGCTTTGTATTCCTGATTGAAAACCTGAGCGTGATGATACAGGTTACTTATTTCAAATACACGAAAAGAAAATACGGCGAGGGAAGGCGGGTCTTTTTAATGAGCCCCCTCCATCATCATTATCAAAAATTGGGATACCACGAGAGCAAGATTGCAGTAAGATTTTGGGTAGTTACCATTATGACAATGGTGCTCGCGGTGGTTACTTTAAAACTGAGGTAAAAAGCAAAACATTAAAAACATTTAAAAACAAAAAACTGATTTGAAGAATTTGTCTTTATGAAAACATTTTTATACAGAAAAGATTATACCATACCAAATCCTGTGATATACTTTTCTGCCCATTAAATTCAATGCTTTTGAAAAACCTTTTTTAATATTCTAATTAACTAAGCGGAATGAAGAGAATAGTGATATTGGGAGCTGGTGAAAGCGGCATCGGGGCAGCCCTTCTTGCACAAAAAGAAGGCTGGGATGTCTTTGTGAGCGATAGTGGAATGATAAAAGCAGCCTACAAGAAGGAGCTTGCTTCTGCTAAAATTGATTTTGAGGAAGGGAAACATTCTGATGACAGGATTTTGAATGCTGCGCTTATAGTCAAAAGCCCTGGCATTCCTGAAAAGAATGAAATGGTAAAGAAAATCAGGAAAAAGAGAATTGAACTGATAAGTGAAATTGAATTGGCTTTCAGGTACAAAGGCGAAAGTAAAATAGTGGGGATTACAGGCAGCAATGGCAAAACCACCACCACAGCTTTAACTTATCATATCTGCAAAAATGGAGGCGCAGATTGTGCTTTGGTGGGCAACATTGGTTATTCATTTGCAAGGCAGGTTGCTACAGATCCAAAACCATTGTATATCGTGGAGATTAGTTCTTTCCAATTGGATGACACCAAAATGTTTCGCCCGGACATTGCTGTTCTGACAAACATCACTGAAGACCACCTGGACAGGTACGAATATAAATTTGAAAATTATATCAACAGCAAATTCAGAATTATAGAAAACCAGGGTCAGGATGATTTTTTTATTTATAACGATGACGATGAAATAACGAAAAAATATTTAAACAAATTTTTAAACAGTACTAACCCATTACCAATAAGTATGAACCACGAATTACCGGAAGGAGCCTACATCGTAAGCGAAGAAATGCACCTTAAATGGAAAAATGAAGACATGGAAATGAGTATAGAAGATTTTGCAATAAAGGGAAAACATAATCAATACAACACAATGGCAGCAGGTATTTCCTCAGCAGTATTGGGTATTAGAAAAGAAAAAATACGCGATGCCATACAAACCTTTGAAGGCCTCGAGCACCGGATGTTTAAGGTGGCTACGGTTCGCGGAGTAGAATTTATTAACGATAGCAAGGCCACGAACGTAAACAGCACCTGGTATGCGCTTGAGTCGATGACAAAGCCTGTCATTCTCATCCTGGGCGGCGTGGATAAAGGAAATGATTATTCTTTTATAAAAGAGCTGGTGAAGGAAAAAGTGAAAGGTATTATTTGTCTTGGTGTAGATAATACAAAAATTCATGAAGCCCTTGGCAAGGATGTGCCTTTTATGGTGAATGCGCAAAGCGCAAAAGACGCGGTTGAAGCCGCATTTCATTTTGCTGACAAAGGCGATGTGGTTTTACTTTCTCCCGCCTGCGCCAGTTTTGATTTATTTAAAAATTATGAAGACAGGGGCAACCAGTTTATCAAAGCAGTTAAAGATTTGTAATTAAAAAAAGAACAGAATTATAAAATTGAATGAGTGAAACGAAACAAATAGCATCCGATATTTTATCTTCTTCTCATGGAGTTACCGGCAATCTTTTGAATAAAACCAAAGGAGATAAGGTTATCTGGGCCATTGTGATTTTACTAACGATGGTAAGCATCCTCGTAGTGTATAGCAGCGTGGGCTCACTTGCCTACCGGATGAATAAATCAACAGAAAGTTATTTGTTCAGGCAAATTGGCTACATCTGCCTCGGTGTGTTGATTATTTATTTTGCACATCGGGTCAACTACACTATTTACTCACGTTTGTCATCTATTCTGTTTGTGATTTCAGTGCCGCTCTTACTATATACGTTATTGTATGGAAGCCATATTAATGATGCAAGCCGCTGGATCAGGCTGCCCGTTATCAATCTTACGTTCCAGACTTCTGATCTTGCCAAGCTTGCGTTGTTTATGTATATGAGCCGGCTTTTGAGCAGAAGGCAAAACGTAATTAAAGATTTCAAAAAGGGATTTTTACCATTGATAATTCCTGTTGGAATTATTTGTGTGTTAATTGCGCCCGCCAACCTTTCCACCTCTTTACTCATTGGCGGTATCGCTTTGCTTTTAATGTTTATCGGTAGAGTAAATTTAAAACACATCATGCTGGTGGTTGGCGCTGCGTGCATTCCAATTGTTTTTTTAGTGACGGTTGCTACTCATTATTATGACAAAGTTGATCATGACACAAAAGATTTGCCGGCAGTTTTATCCGTAGGCAGAATGCCTACATGGATTAAGCGGGTGCAGGAGTTTATGTATTCAGATAAAGAGGATGCATCTTACCAGGTTCAGCAGGCAAAAATTGCGATAGCCACGGGCGGAATTTTTGGTAAAGGGCCCGGTAAAAGTGAAGAGAGAAATTTCCTGCCTCATCCCTACAGTGATTTCATTTATGCGATCATCATTGAAGAATATGGATTGGTGGGCGGTACGGTTATCCTGCTTATTTATCTTCTTTTCTTGTTCCGAAGTATCAAATTATTTCAACGATGTCCGTATGCCTTTGGCGCCTTTCTGGCGGTAGCGCTCAGTTTTACATTGGTCATCCAGGCATTGGTGAATATGGCGGTCAATGTAAATCTGTTTCCTACCACTGGCGTCACGCTGCCCCTTGTCAGCATGGGGGGGAGCAGTTTATTATTTACCTGCTTTTCAATAGGAATTATTTTAAGCGTTGCCCGAAATGTAGAACAGGCTGAAGGGAAAAATGTGGCGTTGGCTACGCAACAAACAGAAGAAGAGGTGGATGAACAGGTACAGCAAGATGATGAGGACGACACTTAATAGAAAAAAAATCCCTGTTATTTCATGCTTTACTGCAAAATAACCGGAACATAATATACAGGATATAAAGAAAAAGTAATGGCAACAAAAAAAATAATTATTGCGGGAGGCGGAACCGGCGGCCATATTTTTCCGGCATTGGCAATTGCGAATGCACTTAGGCAAATAGATCCTGCAATTGAAATTTTATTTGTGGGGGCTAAAGGAAAAATGGAGATGGAAAAAATTCCCGCTGCGGGTTATGAAATCGTGGGCTTAGACATTGCCGGTTATAACAGGAGCTCTCTGATAAAAAATATTTCACTGCCATTAAAGCTGGTAACAAGTTT
This sequence comes from Hanamia caeni, assembly GCF_003721595.1. GTDB lineage: Bacteria > Bacteroidota > Bacteroidia > Chitinophagales > Chitinophagaceae > Ginsengibacter > Ginsengibacter caeni. Next base: position 12,815 of record NZ_RJJR01000029.1, on the reverse strand, counting down.
TTTGCAGGTAAGAAAAATTTTGAAGTCTTTTAAACCAGATGCAGTTATTGGTGTTGGCGGTTATTCCAGCTACCCGGTGTTGCGATATGCGCAAAGCCAAAAGATTCCAACTTTTATACATGAAAGCAATTCTTTCCCTGGTAAAAGCAACATCATGTTGGGCAAAAAGGCCACCCGGATTTTTGTGCCGATAGAGGGAATGGAAAAATATTTTCCTGCCCGCAAAATAATGATAACGGGGAACCCTGTACGAAAAATATTTTCGGAAAAAATCAGCCGTGATAAAGCGCTTACATTTTTTGGATTCCAGCCAGGCATGAAAACGGTTTTAGTAGTGGGCGGAAGCCTCGGCGCAAAAAGCATTAATGAAACAGTGGCGCAAAATATTGATCTTTTTAAAAAGAACAAGCTTCAGCTCATCTGGCAAACAGGTAAAAGCTTTGCCCCACAGGCTGCTAAGATTGAAGAAGAAAGAAGTAATATTTGGTCGAATGCTTTTATTGATAAAATGGAAAATGCTTATGCCGCAGCAGATGTAGTTATTTCACGGTCGGGCGCTATGGCAGTGGCTGAAATATGCGTAGTGGCCAAACCAGCCATTTTTGTTCCATATCCGTATGCCGCAGAAGATCACCAGACTGTAAATGCTGCGGTTTTGGTTAATAAAAATGCGGCTTTAATGGTGCCTGATGCAAATGTAAAATCAGGGTTATTTCCTTGTTTACTGCAATTAATAAATGATGAGCAACACATGGATGAATTAAGAGTCAACATTTCAAAACTGGGTAATCTGAATGCAGATGAACTGATAGCAACAGAAATTTTAAAAACCATTAGTAAGAATTAGAAATTGTTTTCTAAAAACAATGACAGAAATTAAAAACATATCGCGGATTTATTTTTTGGGAATCGGAGGCATCGGAATGAGTGCGCTCGCGAGGTATTTTTTGGGTAAAAATGTTATGGTTAGCGGTTATGATAAAACCTCAACGGCGCTTACGCAAAAGATGGAAAAAGAAGGAATGAAGATTCATTATGAAGATAATGTGGATTTGTTAGATAAAGACGCTGATTTGGTAGTGTATACTCCTGCCATCCCTAAGGATCAAAAAGAACTGAATTATTATAAGGATAATGGATATGATTTGGTAAAACGAAGCGATCTCTTGCAGGAAATTACGCGCTCCACCTTCAATATTTGCATTGCGGGCACTCATGGCAAAACGACCATCAGTACAATGGTAGCTCATATTTTACGTCACAGTGGATTTGGCTGTAATGCTTTCCTGGGCGGTATTTCAGTAAATTATGATACTAATTTCTGGGCCAGTGAAAATAATGTGAGCGTGGTGGAAGCAGATGAATATGACCGCAGCTTTTTAAAACTGTCTCCTGATATGGCGGTCATTTCGGCTATGGATGCAGACCATCTTGAGATATATGGTACTAAAGAAAATATGGAAGATGCATTTGTTGAATTTGCCAGCCAGTTAAAGCCAGGCGGAGTTTTATTTACAAAATATGGTCTGCCTGACAAGAAATTCTTTTCGTTTAACCATTACCGTTATAGCCTCCAAAACGATATGGCGGATGTATATGGCGACAATATTACCATGCGCGACGGCGGCTATGTTTTTGATGTAAAATCTGATAAATGGGAATTGAATGACATAAGATTGAACATGGGCGGCATGCACAATGTAGAGAATGCGGTGGTGGCCATAGCGATTGCTTTTCATCTCAATATCACCCCGATAAAAATAAAAAATGCCATCGGCACTTTTAAAGGAGTAAAGAGAAGATTTGAATACATCATTCCGGTAAGCGAGGCTTCACAGTTGAAAAATAATGTGATTTATATAGATGATTACGCCCATCATCCTGAAGAATTGGCCGCCTTGATAAAAGGTATAAAAAGTTTATTCAGCTTTAAAAAATGTACCGTGATTTTTCAACCGCATCTTTTTTCAAGAACGAGAGATTTAGCAAATGAATTCGCAAAAAGTCTTGACCTGGCTGACAGGGTAATTCTTCTTCCAATTTATCCCGCGAGAGAATTACCCATCGAAGGTGTTTCAAGCGAAATGATTCTAAGCAAGATGGAAAATAAAAATGCGACTGTTATCTCTAAAGAAGATTTGTTGGAGTACCTCAAAAATGATTACCTGAAACTGGTGGAGCAAAGTTCATTCGGCGAAGTTTTGGTAACTGCAGGCGCAGGAGATATTGACAGGTTGGTTGAACCCATTAAAAATATAATACGTCAAAGTTGATTTGTAATGTTGGCAAATAAAAAAAATACCATCAAAAAAATACTTACTGTTTCAGTATGGTTTATACTGGTATCAGGAGTAGTGGTATTGCTGATAGCTGCAATGAGTAAAAAGAAATCCGATAAGATAAGCGGTATAGAGATAAAAATTTCTGGTGTACAAAATCATTATTTTATTGATAAAAATGAAGTGCAGCAAATTCTTGAAAAAGTAAATGGCAAAAAATTAGCGCATTCACCTTCTGGCTCGCTCAACCTTACTTCGATGGAAATGCGTTTGCTGAAGGAGGATTGGATTAAAAAGGCAGAATTGTTCTTTGATAATAACAGGGTATTGCAGGTAAGGATTACAGAGCGTGAGCCGATAGCCAGGATATTTACTGTTTCTGGAACTTCATTTTATATCGACAGTTCTTTGAGCCGGTTGCCCCTGAGTGAAAAATTTTCTGCACGCCTTCCGGTGTTTACAGGATTTCCTACGGAAGTGAAAGTGTTGAAAAAGAAAGACAGTGTTCTTTTAAATGGAATAAAAAATTTGAGCGAATACATTAATGCCAATCCTTTCTGGATGGCCCAAATAGACCAGATCGATATTACTTCACAGAACGATTTTGAAATGATTCCCAAATTAGGAAACCAGGTAATTCGTTTCGGAGATGCATCTGAATACATGCAAAAATTTGCCAGGCTTCTTGCTTTTTATCAAAAGGTAGAGCAGAACATTGGATGGAATAAGTATTCGGTTTTAGACGTGCGATTTAAAAACCAGGTAATTGGCGTTCTCCGTGATGCAGCCGAAATAAAATCAGATTCTTTGAAAACGATAGAGATTATGCAAAAGATTATTTCGGAGGCTGAAAAAAATTCAAATGATTCAACAAAAATACAGTTGATACAGCCTGACGAACGCAATGAAAGGGTAAATCAATCACCGGTTTTAGATGAGGTGCCGGCTGAAAAAATTGAACAAAAAGATGCAGAAACAAAAGAAAAAATCACACCGGTGAAGAAACCGGAAGAAGCGAGGCCTTCAGTAAAAGAACAAAAAACAAAGGAAAGTATTCTGAAGAAAAAAACTGCGGCGACGGTCGAAAAACATCGTGTTTCGCCTGCAGCAAAAACAATTATAAAAACACAGAAAGGTGAAGAGCGTCGTGTGCCAAAGGCAGTAATGCTGCCCAAAAGCGATTATTAATTAAAACAATTTTTAAAAACAAATATAACCACCACTTCTATTTTTTATCGCAGGAAAAATAAAAATTACAGAAGGAATAAAAATTAAAACATGAACAGCGAACAACCCATTATCGTAGGGCTCGATATCGGAACCACCAAAATCGCAGCCATTGCCGGAAGAAAAAATGAATTTGGCAAATTGGAAATATTAGGATTTGGCCGTGCCAATAGCAACGGCGTACAACACGGGATGGTGCTGAATATAGATCAGACTATCAAGGCCATCCAAACGGCGTTGTTAAACTGTTATGCAAGCAATCCGAATCTGCCTATTTCGGAAGTGTATGTCGGCATTGCCGGACATCACATTAAAAGCCTTCAAACCCGTGGTGATATTGTAAGGCAAAATACCGAAGAAGAAATAATGCAATCTGAAATTGATCAGTTAGTAAACGATCAATATAAGACTTACATCCCCGCCGGCGACCAGATTATTGATGTAATTCCGCAGGAATTTACTGTTGATAATTTTCAAAATATTCCTGACCCGATAGGTTACAGTGGTGTGAAAGTGGGCGCTAATTTTCACATAATCACCGGCGACAAAAATGCGATACGAAATATTAACCGCAGTGTAGAAAAAGCGGGGTTGCAAATCAAAGATCTTGTGCTTCAGCCCCTCGCCTCGGCTGCTGCAGTAATGTGCGATCATGATTTGGAAGCGGGAGTGGCAATTGTTGATATTGGCGGCGGCACCACAGACCTTGCTGTTTTTTATGAAGGGATTTTAAAGCATACGGCCGTTATTCCTTTCGGTGGTGAAAATATTACTAACGACATCAAAACCGGGCTTGGAGTTTTAAAAACACAGGCTGAGCAGATGAAGGTTCAGTTTGGAAGCGCTTTGACAGATGAGGCCAAAGCTAATACCTATATTACGATTCCGGGATTGAGAGGAATGGCCGCAAAAGAAATCAGCGTTAAAAATCTTGCAGCAATCATCCAGGCGCGCATGAGCGAAATAATGGATTTTGTGTCTTATCATTTAAAACAGGTGGGGCTTGATAACCGCATGCTGAATGGCGGCGTAGTGCTTACTGGTGGTGGTTCTCAGTTGAAACATTTAATCCAGCTAACGGAATATGTTACCGGGCTGAACGCGAGAATCGGATTCCCTAATGAACATCTTGCGCAGGGGCATATTGAAGAGTTGGCAAAGCCAATGTATGCTACCTGTCTTGGGTTAATCCTGAAAGGCTATAATGATTATGAAAATAAGCGGAAGCAATTTGAGCTGCAGTTTGCTAAAATGAATGTTCCGGAAAGTTTACAACAGCCAGGCGTACACGAAAATGAAGTGGAAGAGGTGGTAGAAAGAACCAATGTAGTAAAGCCACGAAAAACGTTAAAAAGTTTTTTGGACTCCTGCAAGAATGGTTTGATAGAAATGTTTAAAGACGATGAAGATTCAGAATTGTAAAACAAAACCAGTTGCAAAAATCAATCAAAATAAAAACAAAAGATACTTACATAATTACGATACCCTAAAGTTTCGTGGTAATTACTAACCAATAAATAACCTTACAATGATTCAATTTGATCTGCCAAAAGAGCAATCCTCTATTCTGAAAGTAATCGGGATAGGCGGTGGTGGTAGCAATGCAGTTAACCACATGTTCAACCAGAATATTGATGGAGTGGATTTTATTATCTGTAATACAGATGCACAGGCCATCACAACCAGTAAAGTTCCTAACAAAGTGCAGCTTGGCCCTCACCTTACGCAGGGGCTTGGCGCAGGAGCTAATCCTGAAATAGGCCGCGAGGCTACTGAAGAGAGTCTTGAGGAAATCAAAAAGATACTCGAGGTAAATACAAAGATGGCCTTTATCACGGCCGGCATGGGCGGTGGCACCGGCACAGGGGGCGCTCCCATTGTGGCAAAGATTTGTAAAGATCTTGGTGTTCTTACCGTCGGAATTGTGACCACTCCTTTTGCTTACGAAGGCAAAAAAAGAATTGCCCAGGCAGAAGAAGGAATTGAAAAATTAAAAAATCATGTCGACACCTTACTGGTTATCAGCAATGATAAACTGCGGCATCAATTTGGCAACCTTACCATGAAAGCCGCCTTTGCAAAAGCGGATAATGTGCTGGCTACTGCGGCAAAGTGTATCACAGATGTTATTAACAGCACAGGCCAAATAAACGTAGACTTTGCTGATGTATGCACGGTGATGAAATCAGGTGGCGTGGCGATTTTGGGAAGTGCCGAATGCGAAGGCGAAAACCGCGCACAGTCTGCAATTGAGCAGGCATTAAATTCACCGCTGTTAAATGATAATGACATCCGCGGCGCCAAATGGATACTTATCAATATCAATTCTGCAGAAGGCGAATCAGAATTTACAATGGATGAAGTAGAAACTATTCAGAATCATTTATTAAGCCAGGCGGGTGAAAACTCAGATGTGATTCTCGGGTTGGGATATGATAATACGCTTGAAAATAAAATCGGAATTACCCTGATAGCAACCGGCTTTGAACATAAATCGCCTTTTAATAAAAAACAGGCGCCTGTTCAGGAAATCAAAAAGACAGATGAGAAAGTAGTAGTTACTTTAGAAGAAGAAAAGAAAAAGCCAACTCAGCCGTTGTATTTGTTTGATGAGAAAAATGAGTTGTTGATGAATAGAAAAGATGTGGCGATTACTGAGAAGAAAGAAGCCAATGAGATAACGCCACAACAGGAAATGAAATTGAATATTGCGGAGCAGGAAATGCAGGAAGAGATAGAGAACCTGGCACCAAAGATTGTAGAAACCCGCGAACCGGACAACGTAAAAACCCCAACTCCTGTTAGGGAAATTACTGTTGATAATTCTTCAGAAAAAATAATTCGGTTTGAATTATCTTCGGACCTCAATTCTGCACCTCCGGAATCGAAATCCAATCTGACTGATAAGGCCGATAATAATAATCAATCTGAAAAGAATCATTCTTATAAAGACGCTAGCACCGCCCAAACGTCAGGCGGTTACCTGGCTAAGCCAAAGCAGATTTATGCTGAGGACAAGCCGGTATCAAAATCCGAAGTTCCCGATAAACCTAACCACATAGCTATTTCGAAACCGGAAGACGAGCCGGTGGAAGAAATGCGATTAGTGGTTAAGAATTCCAATGAGGCGGCGAAGGAAAACCAGGAAGAGAATGTACGCCAAACGATGCCAATCATGATGTCTTCAGTTGAGGAACCGCCGATGGTGGACGAAACGGAAGAATTAAAGCGCCGGGCTATGGACCGCATAGCGAAGTTGAGAAATTTATCCTTCAACGTGAACGCTGCGGATCCTAACAATGAGTTTGAGTCTGTTCCCGCTTACCTTCGCCGCAACCTGGAATTGCAAAATTCCATAGCTGATGTAGAAAGCTTCTACAGCAATTACACCGTCAAATCTGACAAGGACAACAAAGCCGAAATAAGCACCATAAATACTTTTCTGGATGGCGAAAAACCGGATTAAATTAATCTGACGGTTCATCTTTTCATTGTTGTGTTTAGTATTGTATCTTTCCCCGGAGACTAAAAAAAGTTAGCCGGGGTTTTTGTTTTTGCATAATTTCGAAATCAGAGATATTGGATTTTTTTTTAAAATAACAACGATGACACCATTATTTAAGAAGCTTAATTTTAAAGGGCAAAAAGAAATTGCAATTTTTAATGCGCCTGTAGAATTTCAAAAAGAGTTGGATGAGATTATGAATGAGACTGTCGTTAAAACATCCCCTACCGATAATACGGATGCAGGCTTTGTTATTTCATTTGTAAAAAGTAAAAAAGAGATTGAAGATATGGCTGCATTCTTACAAAAAAAGCTGGAGGGTGATCCCGTCATCTGGTTTGCCTATCCGAAAGGTACATCCAAAAAATACAAAGTGGATATCAACCGCGACAGCGGCTGGGAAAGCATTCAAAAGTTAGGCTTTGAGACTGTAAGGGCCGTTTCCATTGATGATGACTGGAGCGCACTCCGTTTTAGATTTTCGCAGTTCGTTAAAAAATAAATACCGACAGATTGGTCAAATTAAAAATCAGCGGTATTTCTTTGTTTACTTTCATTTGAAAATTTTATTAAAAGAAAAATCTAGCTTAAATGCTTGTTTACTGCATCTTAACATTTATTAATTTCATAATAATTTGAAGAAAACATTTCATGGTATCAAAAATTCTGAATGCTGTTTTGATTTTGTGGTTGCTTAGTATCAGTGGGTGTAAGGAGCCGAAAAAATATGACCATCCTACTATTGCAATCCAAACGTATTTTGGCGATATCATAGTTGAGCTCTATCCTGAAAAAGCACCCAAAACCGTTGCCGGATTCCTCGCTTTTGTCGATTCGGGCTATTTTAAAAATACTTCTTTTTACAGGGTTTTGAAAAAGGAAGACCAGTCAATCAATGCCAATAAAACCCAATTGATCCAGGGTGGTTTGTGGCAGGCGAAAATAAAATTATTACAGTCCCTTCCGGGAATTCCTCTTGAAACCACAAAAGAAACGGGTATCCTGCATACCGAGGGTGTGTTTTCTCTTGCCCGTGGGGTTGAGGCTAACTCGGGAAATACAGAATTTTTCATTTGTATGGATGATGAGCCGGATTATGATTATGGCGGCGCCGCCAGTCCTGATAAAAAAGGATACGCCACTTTTGGCAAAGTCATTGGGGGAATGAAATTTGTAAAGCAGATTCATAGCCAGCCGGATTATGAAACTACTTTGAGACCGCCGATTAAGATTCTTAATATTAAAAGGCTGAATTAGGGCAAATAAATGAATGCGTATGGCGGCATTTTCCGGAAGAAATAATTTAATGGCCAATAATCGGTTTCATTCTACATTTGCAACTTGTTTATGAAAAGGTAAAAGCGCTGAACGGTTTTTCATCGTAAACTATTAAAATAATAGTGTGAACAAAAATTTTAATAAGGCTACACCGCTGGGGTTGATTATTGCGTTAGGTATTGTGTACGGCGATTTGGGAACTTCACCACTTTACGTTTTCAACGCCATTATAAGGGATAAAGTGATTACGCCGCAACTCGTGCTCGGTGGCCTTTCCTGCATTATCTGGACACTTACTTTACAAACTACCATCAAGTATATTACACTTACTTTAAAAGCGGATAATAATGGTGAAGGTGGAATTTTTTCGTTATATGCTTTAATACGACGGCAAAAAAAATGGCTGGTTTTTCCGGCCATGATCGGTGGCGCAGCCATAATGGCTGATGGAATGATTACTCCACCCATTACCGTGACTTCAGCAGTAGAAGGATTGAAGCAAATTCCCTTCTTCAGCGAAATCAGCGGAACTGCAATAATTTATATAGTAATTATTATTTTACTGGCACTATTTTTTTCGCAGCAATTTGGTACTGCTAAAATTGGAAAGCTTTTTGGCCCTATTATGTTTCTGTGGTTTCTTATGCTGCTTATTTTAGGATCAATGCACCTTTTTGACAATCTCAATATTTTTAAAGCCTTAAATCCATATTATGCGATCCAGCTTTTAACTCTTTATCCAAACGGCTTTTTCATTTTAGGAGCAGTCTTTCTTTGCACTACAGGTGCAGAAGCGCTTTACAGCGACCTTGGCCATTGCGGCAGGGGAAATATCCGTATCTCCTGGATATATGTCAAAACCGCTTTGATTATTAATTATCTTGGACAGGGGTCGTGGTTGCTCGCCAATTATAAAGGCCAGGTTTTTTCTAAAGAAGTTATGGACAATGGCTTTAATCCATTTTACGGAATCATGCCTGATAATTTTAAGATTGTTGGAATCGCGATTGCCACTATAGCAGCCATCATTGCCAGCCAGGCCTTGATAAGCGGATCGTTTACACTGATTAGTGAAAGTATCCGTTTAAACCTTTGGCCTAAAATGAAAATAAATTTCCCTACAGAAGAACGCGGCCAATTGTATATCCCCGGTATCAATACGCTTTTGCTGATCGGCTGTCTCGGGGTTGTCATTTATTTTCAAACTTCCTCCAATATGGAAGGCGCTTATGGACTTGCCATTACGTTATGCATGCTGGCTACTTCCATCTTGTTTGCCAATTATCTGATCTCTAAACGCACACCGAAAATATTAGTTTCCCTGTACCTCGCCGTGTATCTTCTCATAGAATTGAGTTTCCTTGTCGCGAACCTTGTTGACAAATTTCCGCATGGGGGTTTTGTGACCTTGATTATAGGAGGTGGTTTATTTATAGTGATGTATGTGTGGTTCAGGGCGCGAAAAATTAAAAATCGCTATGTGGAATTTGTGCGCCTGGAACAATATCTGCCTACAATTCAGGAACTCAGCAATGATCTTAGTATTCCGAAATATGCTACTCACCTGGTTTACCTGACGAGCGCCAATAATCCGAAAGAAATAGAACACAAAATTGTGTATTCGATATTAAACCAGAAACCAAAGCGTGCCGATATTTATTGGTTTGTTCATGTAGATACGCAGGATGACCCTTACGCCGCTGAATATACTGTTGACACAATTGTTCCTAATGAAATCATAAGAGTAGAACTGCGCCTGGGTTTCCGCATGGAGCCAAGAATAAACCTTATGTTCAAAAAGGTAATTATGGAGATGGTGGCTAACAAAGAAGTAAATATCACGAGTCGTTACGAAAGCCTGCAAAAAAATAATGTTGTGGGTGATTTCCAGTTTATTGTTTTGGAAAAATTCTTATCACAGGACAATGAACTGCCTATTTTTGAAAAACTAATTATGAAAATGTATTTCTGGATCAAAAAGATGAGCCTCAGCGAGGAGAGAGGTTTTGGTTTGGAGCAAAGCAATGTGACTGTTGAAAAATTTCCACTGATAGTAGCGCCAGTCAGGAAGCTAAAGCTGAGAAGGGCCTTCCCGGAAGGAGAGGAGCAGTAGTCAAAAAAGATTTATGATTGTAGGAAAGAAAATGGTTTTTTTAATCATAATATTGCCAAAATTAAAAAAAGTAGTCTGGCAGGAAATTTCTCCGGCTTTAAAATTGACTTATGAAAAACACCGGACCAAAACAAAAAGCATCTACTGCAAGAAAAATTTATCGGGTTGGAATTATTTTTACCCTTATTTATTGTTCTGTTGGAATTGCCTTGTATCATCTTCAGGAAAAATTTCTGTTCCACCCGGAGTCGTTACCAAAAGATTTTGAATTCAAATTTAATATCCGGTTTAAAGAAGTAAATATTGCGATGAACAAAACTGATACGCTTAATATGGTTCAGTTTTTTCCGCCGGATACTTTGCCAAAAGGTGTGGTAATTTATTTTCATGGCAACACAGGCAATCTTATTAAGTACGCAAAGTATGTCCCTAATTTTACAAAACATGGCTATGAAGTGTGGATTCCGGATTATCCTACATTTGGAAAAACAACAGGAAAATTAACGGAAGAAAATATGTACCAGCAGGCGAAGGAAGTTTATAAACTGGCTCATTCAAAGGTTGCTGCAGATAGTATTATCGTGTACGGGATGTCGTTAGGTTCCGGTGTAGCCTCCCATATTGCTGCCGATTTTGATTGCAGGCGACTGATTTTAGAAACGCCTTATTACAGCATCCCATCTCTTTTATCCCATTATATTCCTTTTTATCCGGCGAAAAGAATGGCTCATTTTCAATTCCCTGTTGGCGAAAATCTGAAAGACGTAAAGGCGCCGGTTACTATTTTTCATGGTACAAAGGATGAAACAATTCCATACTCAAATGCCATTAAACTAAAAAAGGATTTAAAGCCCGGCGATGAATTTGTAACTATTGAAAAAGGACTGCACGGCAACCTGAATGATTTCGCTCTTTTTCATCAAAAGCTGGACTCAGTACTAAGCCTGTAAATTCAGAATAAAAATGTGCTTTATTTGTTTGTCTGCTGAAAAAATATCCGCTGCTTAAATTTTTAAAAGTTGATTTTATCGGCATCAATTTCAAAATCAAACCTTCCTTTAGTAATTAAAATACTATCGCCAATATTTCCATCAAACAAGCCCGAAAAAGAATAGGAATGTCTTGAGCCGTCGCCTAAAGTATTGTATTTTATATCGATAAAATAAAGATTAGATTTTCCGGCTAACGAGTCCGAATAATTATACGGATAATTGACGGCAATTGTGTTGGCGCCAGGTGAAAATCGTTCTCCATTCATCGAAAGGAAATCATGAGCGGTAAAGCTTTTTGATACCGGTATTAAGAGGGAAACAAAGTGATATGGCTGGTTATAAGAAGCGCTGGTATCATTGATTTCAATTTGCCATGAAATCTGAAGGGTGTCAAAATCGCTATTTGTTATTTTTCTTGTTATAGCAGGAAGCGTATTGGAAATGCCTCCAAATAATGGCCGGCGATACGGGTTGATGTAAGGTACAGCGTTGATATACATCGTAATAATATTGTAGCCTCTTGATGTAAGCCGGCTTAAACCGGCGTCATCCGGATCAGGGAAATAATTTCTTTTGCCACAACTCATGATTATCATTGAGACGCAACAAAATAGCACACTTAAACTTTTCAATTTTATTTTCATTTGTTGTAATAAAAATTATAGCCAAAGGTTAGCTGCATTGGCGCCATATATTTATAAGACAATAGATAATCCCTCTTGCCTATTAGCAATGGCGTTTGCAAATGAAGCATCAGCATCATATCCTGTTTTCCTTTATGAAAATAATAAACAGGCGCCATGGACATCACTAATCCACTTTCATTAGAGTTAACATCGGGATTCATTACTTCATAATTTACTTTATCATAATTTTTGTAGGATACATTTATTGTTTGGTTTGAAACAGCTACTGGCGCAACATTTAAATAAAAGATGCTATTTTTTTTGGTGGTAAATACATGAATGCTGAAACCAATCGAAACAGTAAAAATATATGGTGAAATCTTTTCAGTAAGAATAACTTTTTGAGGCAACGCCGGGTTCAAAGTATAGGCTTCGCCTGAGCTCTTACTGCCTAACGGAAAATCATAATCAAGCTCTAAAAAAAGCGGCATTTTTTTATCTTTAAAAGGCTTCCAGATTAATGAAAACGGTATCTGGTTTAAAGATTGGGTATTGTTGAGGTCTGTTGAAATGCCTGTGGAAAGCGAGAAGGAAGATTGTGCATTACTCTTTATTGTAGCCCCCGTAAAAAACAGAAAGCAAGTTAGTATTTGGAAGATTTTGATTTTCACCGAGCAGTTTTTTTTAATAAAGACTACTAATTAGTTAATCCTTAATAACCCAAGTAATCCACAAATAGGAAAGGTTTGGGGATAAAAAGGCCAGATAAATTTTGCAGAAGAAATGAAATTTGTA
>NZ_RJJR01000028.1 GCF_003721595.1 Hanamia caeni | reverse complement strand
ACCAACGGTTGGAAAATCGGAGCGGTATAACGGGAGACTGTTACGTACCGTTCTAACAGAATCTCAGGCTGCGATGCCTGGGTTTACTTACTAATAATCAATAACTAAAAAATAAATTGTTATGAACATTATTAAAAAATATAAAATTCAATTATTTCTTTGTTCACTGGCAGGGATGGCGCTTGTGAGCAGTTGCAAAAAAGGAAATCCCAATAATCTGCCCTCTGTTTCTCCAAAAGATTTTGTTGGCAAAATAGAAGGTTTTGACAGCAGCGGGCAAGTGGCAACCGACCATCTGGTAGCCTACTGGGGATTCAATGGTTCCCAGGCGGAAGAAAAATCCGGTATAGCGCCTACCTCTTCTCTCAACGCCACACTGGTGGATAATGGTGTTGCAGGGAAGGCGCTTCAGTTGGATAGCGGTTATGTTTATTATGCATCCCAGATTCCTGCATTTAAAGATTCACTTCCCAGCTTTACCGTAAGTGAATGGGTACAAATTCAAAATAATGGCAGCACGCCAACCATGACTTTCAGCCTCGCTGCTCCCGGCCAATTCTGGCCCGACTTTGCTTTTCTTTTGGAAACAGGGCAAAAGCCTGCTTCTGATACCAACAACCTCGTCGTTCATCCCAGCTATGCAGATGTTAACGGAGGGCGGCAGGATAATCTGAATGCCGGCTGGCTTACCAGCTATAAATCACCAACAATTCCTCCGGGAAAATGGACACACCTTGTGGTTACTTTTGATCATGCAAGCAGTATATTCCAGATTTGGGCTAACGGGGTTAAAATCGGAGCCCCGGATTATCAAAACCGCGGTACTGGCTTATTTAAGCTGGCTGTTCCAAATGAAGTGCTCATCGGCGGATGGTATAACAATATTCCGGGCAAAGAACTTACCACAGATACCTGGACTGTACCCATGAGAGGAAAAATAGATGAAATCCGTGTGTACAATGAAGCACTTGGCGCTGCGGATATTATTGCGCTTTATAAATTGGGAAGAGCAGGTCAGTAAGGAATTGATTTCAAAATAACAATGAAAACTTAATCCGGCGCATACCTTGCGCCGGTTGCATTTAAGAATATTTAGAAAATATAAAGCAGTAATATGAAGAATAGTGTATTTCTTTTGGCGCTCATTATATTTTTTTTCTCCTGTAAAAAAAAGGAGACGCCTATCACGCCACCACCGCCAAATCCTGTTGCATTTAAGCTAACCGATTTTAAAGTTAACGGCATAAGTAATGGGTCCACCTATTATGCTGTAAATCCTTCACCGGAAATTAAGTTATCTTTTTCAGCTCCTGCTGACCAAAACACGGTAACCAATAATATTTCTTTGAAGACCAACGCGGGCGCCGCTGTTACTCTCACTTCTTCTTTTGAAAATGATAGTACCATAATTATAAAACCATCATCACCACTAAGTTTCATCACCCAATATTCACTGACAGTTGGAACCGGTTTAAAATCAAAACAAGGCGCTTCTTTACAAGCTGGCTTAAATGCCACCCTTATTTCTCAAATTGATTCTACCGATAAATTTCCGCGAATATCCGACAGCGCATTACTTACTTTGGTTCAGCAACAAACTTTTAAATATTTTTGGGATTTTGGACACCCGGTAAGCGGATTAGCGAGAGAAGGAAGCAGCGGCCCTGCCGAATTGGTAACCACAGGAGGAAGTGGCTTTGGAATAATGGCTATGGTTGCGGCTGTTAACCGGGGTTTTATTACGCGCAACGATGCGGTTAAACGGTTAAATACTATTACCGATTTTCTTATAACCAAATGCCAGCGCTGGCATGGCGCTTTTTCACACTGGATAAATGGAGATACCGGAGCCACCATTCCTTTTGGAAATAATAATGGAGCCGATATTGTGGAAACTTCTTTCCTGGTGCAAGGCCTGCTTACGGCAAGGCAATATTTTAATAGTACAACTGATGCAAATGAAATTGCACTGCGCGATAGTATCAATTCTATATGGAGTGCCGTTGACTGGAATTGGTTTACACAAAACGGAAATGAGAGCGGATTATATTGGCAATACAATCCTTCTTATACTAACACAAGTGATATCTGGAGCATCCCCGTTTCAGGATGGAATGAGGCATTGATTACTTATGTGCTGGCGGCATCTTCTGCAAATTATGCCATTTCAAAAAGTATTTACGATAATGGGTGGGCGAGAAATGGTGCTATGAAAAATGGAAAATCTTTCCTGGGAGTTACTTTACCCCTGGGGCCTGATTATGGTGGCCCATTATTTTTTTCACACTATTCTTTCCTGGGGATTAATCCGCACAACTTATCTGATGCGTATGCCAACTATTGGACGCAGGATACCGCACATTCTAAAATCAATTATTTGTATTGTGTAAGCAATCCCAAAAAATATAATGGCTATAGTAATCTCTGCTGGGGGCTTACCGCCAGCAATGAAGAAAATGGTTATTCCGCGCATTCACCGACAAATGATAATGGTGTTATTTCGCCAACGGCAGCCATATCCTCATTGCCTTATACGCCAACAGAATCTATGAACGCCTTGAAGTTTTTTTATTACAAGCTGGGTGATAAAATTTGGGGAGATTATGGATTTAAAGATGCTTTTAATTTAACGAATGTATGGTTCGCCGATTCTTATTTGGCAATTGACCAGGGCCCGGAAATAGTGATGATTGAAAATTGCCGTACAGGTTTATTATGGAATCTTTTTATGAGTTGCCCGGAAGTGAAAAAGGGACTGAAAAATTTAGGATTTCAAAGCCCGGATTTGTAAACCAGGTTGCAATTCTGGTGCACAGATTTATAAGTTAAAACCGTAACAGTATGTCATTATTATTTGTTTGTTTATTAAACCTGTTTGGCTTGTTTCCGGCAAATGCGCCTTCAGACACCGGCGAATATTATTTCAATCGCATTTTCTTCGATAACAGCCTCATGAGTGGGAATTATTTTTACAGCGATGCCAGTTATCAATCTCCAGGCTGGATTAAAAATGAAGAACATCGCCTGCCGGTTAATGATAAAATATTTTTTTCTCCGGGCAATTCACTTGAATTAAAATATACTTCCAATGAAAACGGCATGTGGAATGCAGCGATCAAATTTTATAAATGGCGCGGAAAAGATTTTATAAAAGTGGGAAAAGAATTGTCCTTCAAATTATTTGTTGCATCCAACACGTTGCCCGAGGAATTGCCCGCTGTTGCGATTGCCAAAGAAGATTCCGTGGCTTCAGCATTTATTCCGCTGTCTTCTTTCATTCCCAATCTTTCGCAAAAAAAATGGATTACAGTAATCATTCCGCTGACGAATTTCAAAAACATTTCTCTCCACAATTCAAATGATATTGATTTTATTTTTTTTCGCCAACACAGTAAAGAAGGAAAAACGCACGATTTATATTTAGACCAGCTAGAAATAATTCCTGAAAATGTATCTTCTGAAAATGTAACGGCGATACCGCAATTAATTGCGGCAAAGGGATATGAACAACACGTAGATATAAACTGGAAAAAAATACCTAAAACAACGCCTGTGAAATATGTAGAAATATACAGAAGCACTGATAATAAAAATTATAGTCCCATAGGAATTCAGTATTCTTATACCAATCGTTTCAGCGATTTTACAGGCGTTACAGGAAAAAAATTTTATTATAAAATTTCGTTGGTTTCTGAGAATTATTCCCAATCAAAATTTTCTAATATTGTAAATGCAACTACTCATTCACTCACAGACAGCGCCTGGCTGGATATGGTGCAGGAAGCCAGCTTCCGGTATTATTGGGAAGGCGCGGAATCCAACAGCGGATTATCTTTGGAAGACATTCCCGGCCGTTCGCACATGATTGCTGCAGGCGCTTCGGGCTTCGGCATGATGGCGATTCTGGCGGGCGTAAGAAGAAATTTTATCACGCGGGAACAGGTGGTGCAACGGTTTACAAAAATTGTGAATTTTCTTTTGAAGGCCGAAAAATTTCACGGCGCTTTTGCGCATTTTATGGATGGAAGAACGGGCAAAGTAATTCCCTATTTTGGTAAATATGATGATGGCGGCGATTTGGTGGAAACTTCTTTTTTAATGGAAGGATTGCTAACTGCAAGACAATTTTTTAACCGGGAGAATAAAGAAGAAAAATTCATCAGGGATAATATCACGAAGCTGTGGCAGGGGGTGGAATGGGATTGGTATAAGCGCTATCCCGACAGCACTTTTTTATATTGGCATTGGTCGCCCGACTACGCCTGGCATATCAATCACCGCTTTGTTGGTTTTAATGAAGCGCAGATTACTTACCTGCTCGCCATGGCTTCTCCTACTCATTCTATAAATCCCGGCATGTATTATTCAGGATGGGCGAGCCAGTCGGAGTATGCTCAACGTTATCGCGCTGACTGGGGTGGAACAAATACCGGAGATAAGTATTTTAACGATAGTATTTTTTACGGCATTCGTTTAAAAGTAGGCGTTTCAAACGGCGGCCCTTTATTTTTTACCCATTATTCTTATCTTGGTTTTAATCCGCATCTCATCAATGATAAATACACCAATTATTTTGATAACAATCGTGATATAGCGCTTATCAATTATCGGTATTGCCTGGAAAACCCGAATCACTTTCCTGGCTATGGCGCGGGCTGCTGGGGACTTACAGCCAGCGATGGCCCCTGGGGTTATAAAGCAAATGAGCCGGTAAAAAGTCGTGATAACGGAACCATTGCGCCAACCGGGGCATTAAGTTCAATAGCATACACACCGGAACAATCAATCGCTGCACTGAAAAATCTTTATTACAAATACGGCAAATTTTTGTGGGGCGAATATGGTTTTCGCGATGCATTTAATTTATCGCAAAATTGGTGCTCGCCAATTTACATGGGATTAAACCAGGCGCCGATTGTGGTAATGATAGAAAATTACAGAAGCGGTTTTATCTGGAATTTATTTATGAGAAATCCCGAAATAAAAGAAGTAGTAAAAAACATCTCTAATCGAAAATGATTTTAAACAACAGTTACAAAATTTATCGCTATGAAGTTTAATAAAATTACTTTTTGCCTGTTTATTACCATAATTATTTTTTCTTTTAAAATTGCAACCAACAATAGTAAAGCAACTTTTAAAGCAAATTCTGATTCTCTGTCAACAGATTCTCTGTTAACGCTCATACAACATCAAACCTTTCAATATTTCTGGACTGGCGCGGAACCCAATAGCGGCATGGCTCCGGAGCGAATAAAT
The DNA here is from genome assembly GCF_003721595.1 of Hanamia caeni. GTDB lineage: Bacteria > Bacteroidota > Bacteroidia > Chitinophagales > Chitinophagaceae > Ginsengibacter > Ginsengibacter caeni. Next base: position 27,665 of record NZ_RJJR01000028.1, on the reverse strand, counting down.
ATGGATGGCATTTATCCGCAAAATGATAAAAATGTGGTTACCGCTGGTGGAAGCGGGTTCGGCGTAATGGCGATTCTCACCGGCATTCATCGGGGTTTTATTACGCGCGAAGAAGGTTTCCACCGGTTAGAAAAAATTGTCAATTTTTTAGAAAAAGCTGACCGCTTTCATGGTGCGTGGCCGCATTGGATGCATGGAGAAACCGGAAAAGTAAAACCTTTCAGCAAGAAAGATGATGGCGGGGATTTGGTAGAAACTGCTTTTATGGTCCAGGGGCTTTTGTGTGTTCGCCAATATTTTAAAGACGGAAACATAGAAGAAAAGAAGTTAGCAGCCAGGGTTGATAAATTATGGAAAGAAGTAGATTGGAATTGGTACCGCAACGGTCAAAATGTTTTGTATTGGCACTGGAGCCCGGATTATGGATGGCAAATGAATTTTCCGATACATGGATATAATGAATGCCTTATCCTTTACGTATTGGCGGCTTCTTCTCCCACACATGGAGTGCCCTCATCTGTTTATCATGAAGGCTGGGCCGAAAATGGAAAGATAAAATCTCCTTCCAAACTTTTCGGGTACGCATTACAGTTACATCACCAGGGAGCGCCCAACGGCGGCCCTTTATTCTGGGCGCATTATTCGTATCTCGGACTTAACCCGCATGGATTAAAGGATAAGTATGCAGATTATTGGAAAGAAAATAAAAATCAGACTTTGATTAACTATGAATGGTGTGTTCATGATTCTTTAGGATATAAAGGTTATGGCCCTGATAGCTGGGGCTTAACTTCCAGCTACTCTGTAAAAGGATATGCCGGCCATGCGCCTTCTGCAGAAAGAGATTTAGGCGTGATATCGCCAACAGCGGCCATTTCGTCCATTCCATATACACCAGAAAAATCAATTGCTGCAATGAAACATTGGTATAGCGACATGAAAGATAAATTGTGGGGCCCTTATGGATTTTATGATGCGTTCAGCGAAACCGAAAATTGGTATCCTCAAAAATATTTAGCGATTGATCAGGGCCCGCAGGTAGTTATGATTGAAAATTATCGCAGCGGTTTGTTGTGGAGGTTATTTATGAGCTGCCATGAAGTAAAATCAGGCTTGAAAAAATTAGGATTTCAATATCAGCCTGGCGTTTCACTGCAAGGGGCATTCAAAAGAAGCAGATGAGTAATTAAAAAATAAGAGAGCGGTAGTAAACAGACAAATAATTGAGTTTCTTATTTGAACGTTTATAACGTGTCCCTTTCCTTCTCTGCCCACAGGCAGGCTTTGGAGAGCGGCTAGGGTGAGGCTGACAGCAATCTTTTTTCATCATAAATTTTATCCAATGGACAACAACAAAAACTCCATCACGCGCAAAGACGCTCTTAAAGCAATGGGCGGCTTATCATTTAGCCTTCCTTTTCTTCCTTCCATGCTGGGAAATATTTCAGTGCAGGAAACCAAAAAAGTAAAGCCTTTTTTGAATCGTGGAAAACGAAAAGATAAGCCGAACATCCTCTGGATAACCACTGAGGGCGTGCCTTTGAGCGTATTGGGCTGTTATGGAAGTAAATTTATGCCGACGCCCAACATTGACAGGATTGCCAATGAAGGCATGCTGTTTACAAATTCTTTTTGCAATAATGCACTGTGCGCGCCCAGCCGTGCCACGCTGCTCACCGGAAAATACGATCATCTTAACGGCATGGTTAGTAATCCGGGCGACACCACCAACGGTACTACGCGCAGTTATTTCGACCCTGCCCAACAAACCTTTGCACAAATATTAAAAAAGGCAGGCTACAAAACAGGCATGGTTGGCAAATGGCATTTGGTTACCAAAGATGGAAAGCCATCCAATCCCGGTGAAGCAGGATTTGATTATTTTGTTTTTAAAGAAGGCGCAGGCGGCCCATATTATAACCCGAAAGGTTATCTGCAAAATCCATCTGTTGGCAGCAAAGAAATAGTTCCCAAACAATATGAAGGATACATCACCGATAATTTTACTGACCTCGCCATTGAAGGAATAAAGCAACTGAAAGAACCTTTCTGCATGGCGGTGCAATTTTTTAATGCACACCGGCCTTTTGACCCGCCACATAAGTATGAAAAGATTTTTGACGACGTTCGTTTCCCTGAGCCCGGAACATTCTGGGACGATTATGAATACCGATCTGCTGCGGCGCGGGAAGCACACATGCGCATTTCCGATATGAGGGATTTTAATCCGCCGAAAGATTTGACCAGGCGGCAACGCCAGCAATGGAGCTACCAGCAGTTAATGCGTCATTTTTTAGGAACCTTAAAATCACAGGATGATAATGTAGGGAAAATATTGGATTATCTTGATAAGTCAGGTTTATCTGATAATACAATCGTCATTTTCACCGGCGACCACGGATTTTTCCTGGGTGAGCATGGATGGTTTGATAAAAGATTCATGTATGAAGAAGCGCTGCGTGTGCCATGGATGATTCGTTATCCGGGCGTGGTAAAGCCGGGAACTAAAAACGATGCGTGGGTAACCGCTATTGATAATGCGCCAACGATTCTTGATCTTGCCGGGCTTTCGATTCCCGGCGATATGCAGGGGAGAAGCCTGTTGCCGGTTTTCCAGGAAAAAACGCCTTCCGATTGGCCAAAGGAAATGTACTATCATTATTATGAATTTGCGCCGCCGCATTGGGTGTTGCCAAACTATGGCATACGCACAGAAAAGTATAAGCTCATTTATTATTACACGATAAATGAATGGGAATTTTTTGATCTTGAAAAGGATCCTGACGAAATGGAAAGCCTGATGGTGATGAATGGAATGGAGGTGAGGCCCGGCTATGAAAATATCGTGAAGGATATGGTGGAAAAATTAAAAAATATACGCGAAAAATACAAGGATGATACCGGCGCACCCGTAAAATTCTGGCCGGCAAATACATACAATTAGTTGAGGTGGTATTTCGGATAGAACGAATCATGCCGGAATCTTATTGACAGATTCGGTAATTATGATGAATCACATATTACCTACTGACTCAAATCAATAAATGATTTGTTTGTGCCAGATAATTTTATGGTATGAACAAACAAATCGTTTCAGCAAAGTCTTTTAACTACTCTTTAGGCGTATTACTATTGGTTGTTGCTTTAAATGCATTTGGTGGCGGATACTATGCCATGGCAGGGGCCGTTGGCGTGCCGGTTGAATGGTTAAAAGGCAGCCCGTTTCATAATTATTATTTTCCGGGATTGTTTCTTTTTATTATTGTGGGCGGCTTCGCGCTTTTTTCCGGAATACTTGTTTTAACGAGACGTCCCATCGCAAGGAAAGTAGCCTTCTTTTGCGGCATTTTAATCCTGCTCTGGCTGGCCATCCAGTTGTCAGTCATTGGGTACGTTTCCTGGATGCAACCGGCTACTGGTGCTGTGGCCCTTATTATTCTTTTGTTAACCTGGAAATTACCCCATTATGAGTATTAAATATTTTCTATTCTGGCTGCCAATGGTCGCGATTGCTTTCGCAAATGCCACAATAAGAGAACTGGCGCTGATGAAGCAATTCAATGAATTCCGGTCGCACCAGCTATCCACCATCACGTTGATCATTTTATGTTGGATTTATACGTGGTTTATCTTTCCATATTTACAAATACAAAATGCAAAACAGGCTTTTTTAACCGGCCTCGTCTGGGTACTACTAACCATTGCATTTGAATTGCTACTTGGCGTCCTGACCGGCAAATCCTGGGAGTTTCTTTTGCGCGATTATGATATTGCGCGCGGGCGGATTTGGGTGCTCTTCCTCGTTTCTCTTTTGATCACGCCTTTTGTCATTTATATCGTGAGAAAAGGTTTTTAAAAACGTTTAATCTTGACTGTTGAAGGCACACTTCTAAAGCTGCCTCCGCACGTGAAAGATTATCATCGAATTAATTATTCTGAAAAACTATTTATCATTTTATTTATCTTTTATTTCTTCAAATGTGATTTCTTCCGGCTTATCTGCGTTGTTCTTTCGTACAGGCGCTGCACAGCTTCCAGCGCCACAGCAACCTGTATTGCTTATCGCAGTCAGCAAAAAGAAAGCGCCCACAACTCCTATAAGAGTATCTGATGATTGAATACCCTGAATGATAAAAAATATTCCAAATACAAGGCGAAGCCATCGCATAAAATGCCAGCCGTTGAATATGGTTTGTTTAATCGTTTCCATGAGTTGATTTATTTAATTGAAATGAAAAAATGATTAATTTGTCGTTTTACTATGCGCTTGCGGACGGTAGAACACTGACCGGAATGACTGCCGGGCTGGCGCCATCACCAGCCGGAATTGTATGCCATTCATAATTTATTTTGCAAACTATTCCATCCGCCGCCGTTAAAGACAACCTTATATCCTTTGGCTTCTAATATTTTTTTTGCGGTGCCGCTTCTCATTCCTGAAGCGCAGCAGCAAATAATACATTTATCTTTATTTTGCAGCTTTGATAAATTATTACTTAACTGATCTACCGGGATGTTGATTGAATTTTCGATATGCCCTCCTGAAAATTCAGCTTTGCTTCTCACGTCTAAAATAATGGCGCCTTGTTTTATTAATTCGCCGTAATCTGTTTTAGTTCCTAATTTGAACATTTTTTTTATTGACTCTATCATTTTATTCTATAATTTTTTTATTTTCTTTTTTAAAAATATTTAAAAATATTCCTCCCAGCAAAGCACCATACAGCGTGCTGTTTAATGGTCTGGATGTAATGGCACAGGTTCCGGAATTGCAACCAATAAAATGATAATAAAGATAGCCCCCGATTGCGCCGGCGAATATTCCTATCATTGTCAGTTTATATTTCGAAAGAAATTTTTTTATTCCAGCCATATTTTTCAGTTTAGATTAATTCAGTTCCGCGACTATTTCTTTTTTATTATTAAAAATTTGCGTGCCGTTATAATTCACTTCCCAGGTTACAGGCAGCGCTTTCTTCAACATGCTGCTTACTCCGCAATATTGTTCCTGCGAAGCGGTTACTGCATGTAGTGAAGCTTCTTTATTTTCAGCGGTTCCTTTGAAATCATAAATTACATGAACAGCAATATATTCTATCGGTGCTTTTTTGCTGATTTCTCCAATTACTTTCATCTCAAATTCATAAGGATTTTTTTCAGCCTTCCTTAAAATTGCTGCTACGTCCATACCAGTGCATCCAGCCAAGGCCGTAAGAACAAAGGGTTTGGGGATGGGACCATTATTTTCACCACCCACTTTTTCGGGACCATCCATGATAATCGTGTGCCCGTTTACTAATGCATTGAATTGCATTTTACCCATCCATTGTACGTCTACTTCGTGTGCCATTTTAGTTTAATTTTTGTTGTTGCTTAATTTGTCAATCACGCGACCAAGTTTTTCTTTTACTTCCATCGCTATGCTGCTAAGTGCATCATTTTTGACAGCCATCATGGAAGCCACCGGATCCACTGCGGAAATCTCAACTTCTCCATTTTCGTGCTCCTGCACAATTATATTGCAGGGAAGCATCGTACCGATCGCATCCTCTGCTAATAATGCCTGATAGGCAAAATGTGGATTACATGCGCCAAGAATTTTGTATTTTCTGAAATCCACATTCAACTTCTTTTTTAAAGTTTGCTGTATATCAATTTCAGTAAGCACGCCAAATCCTTCTTTCGTTAATTCGTTGGTAACTTTTTCAATTGCGACATCAAAATCATCATTCACGGTTTTAAAAAAATAGTAACTCATATTTATTATTTAAGGGTGATTTAAAAACTATACCCAAAGTTGATACGTTTCAAAATCCGCCTTGGGAACATTTGTTACATAATCGGATATTTTAAGATTTTTTTTATTTTTCGTAAGAATATGCAATTCTGTTCATTCTTTTTTCGTCAAATTTATTATTGGCAGTTTTGGACTTCGTTAATTGCTAATTCGGAAAAATTTATGGATTCACTGTATTTTAATTATAAATTGTCGTATCGGTTTTTCCAACAAATCATTCAGTAAAATGAAACGAAACGCAAAAGATAATTTATTCGTAGACATACAGTTAATTTTGTTTGTTGCTTATCTATTCCGGTTTTCAAAAATTGATTTTTCGGTTCCTGGCTGGTTACAGGCAACAGGATTATTTATTTCTTTTACCGGCATTATTGTCTTACTTACTTCTATTATTACTTTAAACAAAAATCTATCACCATTTCCAACTCCCCGGCAGAGTGCTACACTGGTTCAGTCAGGAATATACAAATACATACGTCATCCTATCTATTCAGGTATCTTATTTTTTACTTTGGGTTTTTCGATGTATTCCGAAAATACTTTGCGGCTTTTAATTTTTTTTATGCTACTGATTTTATTCAGATTCAAAGCCGTTTACGAAGAAAAACTTTTGCAGAATAAATTTTCAAATTATGCGGCTTATAAAAAGAAAACAGGAATGTTTTTCATAGTAAAAAAGAAGGAAATTCGCCGAACATGAATACCACACTTTTCGCGGATCCTAAACTTCAACAGGAAATATTTGCATATTCACGCGTCAAGACACTGGCGCCCGATGAAATATTGATTTTTCCGGGCGATAGAATTCATTTCGTGCCGATAGTCCTGGAAGGTGCATTGCGCATCGTACGTGAGGATGAGGAAGGAAGGGAAGTTTTTCTTTATCACCTTTATCCTTCTGAAACGTGCGCTATGGCAGTGAATTGTTGTGCCGCGAAAAAAGAAAGCATGATCAAAGCCATCGCAGAAGATGAGACAGAAGTATTACTCGTCCCGGCTGAGCTGCTGGACAAATTATCAGCATATCCTGAATGGCAAAGATTTATCAACGCCACATATAGCGCACGTTTTGGAGAATTGATTCAGGTTATTGACCTCATCGCCTTCAACAGCCTTGATAAAAAGATTCTTAACTATCTGGAAAAGAAAAAAGAAGCGCTGAATACATCTGCGTTATTAATTACCCATCAGCAAATCGCTACGGAACTCAATACACACCGTGAAGCTGTAAGCCGTTTGCTGCGCACGATGGAAAAGAAAAGGTTGGTGAAGTTGGGAAGGAATACGATTGAGTTGGTGGGTGGAGAATAATATTTTTATCTCTTTTTAAAAATCAGCTCCATCTGCGTTTCCACCACTTATATCCTTCGAACCAAAATACGGAAACAAATCCCACCAAGATAGCAATGCCTGATTGCATTCCATTTAAAGAAGCCATTTTAAAAAAACGGGTAATAGAGGGAACATAGAGAATAAGGGCAAGCAGCGTGAGGGTTACGAAAAGCACCACAATCATCAATATGTTCCGGTATTGTAAAGTAGTAAAAACGGAATAATAAAACGAGCGGTTGACCAGTGTAAGGAAAATATTAGCTATGATTAATGTCGTGAAAACCATGGAACGGGTCAGTTCTCCACCATACCCGTTTTTAACTGAAAACTGGTAGGCGAATAAGGTGCCCACAGTGATGGCAAGTCCCTGTATAATACTAATCGTCAATTCCTTTAAATTAAAAAATGTATGCGTCATTTCACGAGGCGGACGTTGCATGGCATTGGCTTCCAGCGGTTCATTTTCATAAACAATGGAACAAGTTGGCCCCATGATGAGCTCTAAAAAAATCACATGCACGGGTGTAAAAATTGTGGGATACGCCCATCCCAAAACAAGTGGCAGCGCTACAGTTAAAATAATGGGTATATGGATGGAAATAATGTATTGAATAGCTTTTTTCAGATTCGCATAAATCTTTCTGCCCATAGCCACAGCATCCACCATTTTTCCAAAATCATCATCAGTAAGAATCAGGGACGCCGCTTCTTTCGCGATTTCAGAACCACGCTTGCCCATAGCAATACCGATGTTGGCTGCCTTCAGCGCAGGTCCATCATTTACGCCATCGCCCGTCATACCTACAATATGATTTTGCCGTTTTAAACTTTCAACAATCTTCAATTTCACTTCCGGAAACATGCGGGTGAAAATAGTTTTTTCGCTTACTGCTTTATCAAAATTAGTTTCATCCAATTGTAACAATTCGGCGCTGGTAATGGCTTTTTCATATCCCCGGAAATTAGCCTGTTTGGCAATAGCCGCGGTGGTTAAAGGATTATCCCCTGTAATTATTTTTAGTTGAATACCGGCGCTATAAAGCTGTTTAAACACATGAGCAATATTCTTTTTCGGCGGGTCATAAAAACCGAGGAATCCTAAAAAATCAATTTTAAATTCCTGCTGCGTTTTGGGAAAATCATTTCCGACAAACTTTATTTTCCCCACGCCTAATACGCGCAAACCCTCACGGGCAAATGATTCCAAATAAGAATTTACTTTATTTATTTGTTCACTGTCAAGCGATGAATGTTGCAATATCGCTTCCGGTGCACCTTTTACGGCAATCACTCTTTCGCCATTTCCATTTTCAAAAACATGCGTCATCATCGGCGGTTTTCCTTCCAAAGGATATTCATGAATCATTTTGAATTCGGGACGCAGGTCTTTTTTTATATTTTCTGTATAAGCTTCGTGAATAGCTTTTTCCATCGGGTTGAAAGGAACAATCTCACTGGCCCACATCGCAGCGCTGATGAGGTTTTGCGCAGAAGAGCTCTGCCACTTTTCTTTCTCAGCAATTGTGTTGCCGGTAAAATCATAAACCTTAAAAAGCTCCATGCGGTTCTCTGTAATGGTGCCTGTTTTGTCGGTACACAAAACGGTGGCCGAACCCAATGCTTCCACCGTGGAAGTTTCTTTTACAATCACACCCTGCCGCATCAACCGCCATGCGCCGAGCGCCATAAAAGTGGCCAATGCCACAGGAATTTCTTCGGGAAGCACTGACATTGCAATCGTTAAACCCTTCAATAAACTATCTAAAATATCAAAAGATTTGAAAAAATTGATGCCCCAGATAATGAGGAAGATCATTCCACCCGCAAGGGCCATCCATTTTACAAAAACGCTTATTTGCTTTTGCAAGGGTGACTTTTCTTTCCGGATGCTCTGAATGGATTTTCCCAATTGTCCTAATTTGGTACGCTCACCTACAGCGGTTACTTCAAACACGCATTGGCCCGCTTCGGCAAGCGTGCCGCTAAACACTTTATTATCTTCTTCTGAACGAATGTCTTTTGTTACACTAAAAGATTCGCCCGTAAGAATGGATTCGTTTACTGAAAAATCATTGAGTTGCTTTACCTGTCCATCTGCAGGAATGAGTTCACCTTCCGAAACAATCACATAATCACCCACCACAATTTCTTCTGATAAAAGATGCATCACCCGGTTATCACGAATAACAGTGGCGTGAGGTTGCGTAAACTCTTTCAATGCCTTCAATGCATTGCGGCTTCTGTTGTCCTGGTAAATGGAAATACCCGAAACCAGAATAATAGCGCCACTCATAAACCAGGCATCAGAAAATTCACCCAGAATAAAATAAATCACTGCAGCCGTAACCAGCAAAATAAACATAGGTTCTGTAACAGCATCTTTCAATGCATGCCAGAAAGGACTTGCAGATTTTGATGACAACACATTTTTACCATGAAGTTTGCGCGAGGCTTCTGCTTCGGCGCCGGATAATCCTGAAAAGGGAAATGGGTTTGTATTCATTGTTATTATAGACAGGAATTACAATTAAAAATATTGCAAATACCAACGACTTTGTACAATTATTGATTTCGTTATTTATTTTATGCGCGGAACTTATGCAAATAGTATTATCGTATGCACAGATTTTATGCAAATAGTATGGCTGGACATCTCAAAACTTCGACACTTAACAAGGATTTCACCTCTAATTCATGATTCATAACTCATAACTCTTAATTCATCACTAATACTCATTCTTCTTCTTTGTTTTTCAAACTCATCAGCAAGGCATAAGCGCCTTTCGTAACAATACTTTTATCCAGGAGTGTCGTGTCGCCTGTAATTTCAATAAATCCTGCATTGAGGTTCCCGGTTTGTACAGGCATCATTTCAAAAGTGTTTTTTCCTTTGTTTTCAAAAACATATTCTTTGCCTTCAAAGCGCACTACCGATTCTTCCGGAAGCACATTGCTCATGTGGTTTTTCAATTCAATTTCCGCGTTCATGTACATACCCGGAATTAAACTTTTATCATAATTATCAAAGTGACAATGCACATCTGTAAGTCCGTCGGACGATACGTCTTTGCTGATTAAAATAATATCACCGCGATATTTTTTCGCGGGGTTATTATTGGTGTAGGAAACTACCGGCTGACCAATAAAAACGTTATTTAAATCTTTTTCAAACACCTGTAAATTCAGATGAATGTCTGTTGGATTTACGAGTTCAAAAAGCACATCGCCGGGCGTAACATATTTGCCAATGTTGACATTTACTTTGGTAACAAATCCATCAATCGGCGAATACACATTCACGCTCTTTGAAATATTTTGCAATGAAAGTTTTGCGGGGTTAATGCCAATCAGCTTCAACTTTTCTGCCAATGATTTCATCAGAATTTTTTGTGTTTCAAATGCGGCCGCTGCCTGTTGGAAAACCTTGTCGCTACTCGCCTTGGTGGCATTCAAATCTTTCTGGCGGTAGTATTCTGTTTCATTCAATGCGAGTTGTGCTTTAGCTGTCAAATAATCTTGCTGCAACTGAATAAACTGGTTGTCTTCCACCACTGCAATAGCCTCATGTTTATTCACATGCATACCCGGTAACAACTTTGTTGATTTCAGATAACCACCCAATGGAAGGCTAACGGAAATCATGTTCTGCGGCGGTACATCAATTTTCCCATTCACTTTCAAAATGGATGTAATTTCTTTTTGTTCCATTTTTCCGGTAACGATATTCGCATTTTTCATTTGCGCGTCCGTGAGGGTAATGAAATTGCTCTCTACTTCTGTCGTTTGCTGCTGTTTAGTTGTGACCGATTTGCTGCCACACGATGCAAGAAGAAAAGTGAGAGCGAATAATTTGAAAATATTTTTCATGATGAAATTTTATTTTGAATTCAGGTAATTGATTTGGTTGATGGCATCGTTCATATTTTTTACGGCGTCCAGGTATTGGCTTCGGAGGTCAATCGCCTGGTTGACGAGGATTACCCAATCCAGGTAATTGATTTCGCCACCGGCAAATTGCTGATGGGCTGTGGCGATTGTCGTAGCTGCATTTTTCAGACCTTCACTTTCAAACCAGTTGACACTTGCGAGATATTTTTGGTATTCATTCATCGCTGTTTCTCTTTGCTGGTTCAATTGCTGCAAGCCTAATTGATAATTATTTTCAGCAATGTCTTCCTGCACTTTGGACGCTTTGATGATTGCCTTTTGACTACCATTAAAAAGCGGAATGCCCACACCAATTTGCACCGAATGAAACCGCCTTGATGAAGGATAATATTTATCATCCGCGCCGGTGCCGCGCATGCTGCTGTTGTTGTATCCAAATACGAGGTCGGGCGATAGTTTTGATTTTTCAAACAGCGTATTAGCTGCCACAATTTGCTTTTGTTGCGCCAGCAACTGAACTTGCGGATGCATTTCAGAGGAAGGTGTAGGAAAGTTGGTTGATTGTCTGAAACTACCGTCAGCCGGCACATACAGCGTATTTGTCCTCAGTGCAAATTGTAATTGGGATTCCATGATAAAAATATCCTGTTCCAATGCTATTAACTGCATCGCTATTTGTCCTTTCTGATTTTCTGCGGTTGTTTTTTCCAACACATTACTTTCGCCTTTTTCAAATCGTAACGCTGCTTTTTCTAAAAAGGAACTGTACAAGCTGTCCGTTTGCAACAACAATTTTTTCTTTTCCAATAAAAAAGAAAGCGTGTTGTAAATGTCCGTTACCTGCTTTTTCAATGCTGCTTCTTTCCATGCGACTGACATTTTACTTGCGTTCAGGTTTTCCTGAAGCAGCGATTTATGGCGTGCATACACACTTGGGAAATGGATGGATTGGCTGATACCAAATTTTGTGTCGGTATAAATACTGCTGATTTGCCCAAACTCACCAAACACGTCGGTGAGAGGAATTGTAGTTCCTGTTTTTAGCATACTTTGCTGATAGGTTACATTGAGTTTTTCTCCTTTTAATAAAAGGTTATTCGTAAGTGCTGTATCAATAGCTTCTTGCAAAGTGATTTTCGTTTGTGCATGAGCGTTATTGCTTACAAATCCTAAGGAAAATAAAATTCCGAGCATCACAGCCACATGTGGTTTTCTTTTTTTGAGGTTCATGTTTTCAAATAAGATATACAATACAGGTAATACAAATAATGTCAGGAAAGTGGCAATCATTAATCCGCCAATCACTACAGTGGCAAGCGGACGCTGCACTTCTGCGCCTGCGCCATTGCTCAATGCCATCGGCAAAAACCCCAACGAAGCCACGCTGGCGGTCATCAACACGGGCCGCAGCCGCACCTTGGTTCCCATCAATACAATCCGGCTTTTGTTATTCATACCTTGTTTTTTTAACCGGTTAAATTCCGCAATCAACACGATGCCATTCAATACGGCCACACCAAACAACGCAATAAAACCAATACCTGCGCTGATGCTGAAAGGCATGCCCCGTAATGCTAAAAATAAAATTCCGCCGATAGCAGATAAAGGAATTGCCGAATAAATGAGTAACCCCTGTTTTACCGAACCAAATGCGAAATACAGCAAAATGAAGATGAGCAACAATGCAATCGGTACTGCAATCATCAAACGTTGCGTAGCTGCCTGCAGATTTTCAAAAGAACCGCCATACGTGGTATAATATCCCGGCGAAAAATGCATTTGTTTGTCCACCTTGGATTGCAATTCATTCACGATGCTTTCCACATCTCTGCCGCGTACGTTGAAACCCACGACAATCCTGCGTTTCGCATCCTCTCGTTGCACCTGGTTAGGTCCGTCTTTTATGGAAACATTTGCTACCTGCGATAGCGGAATCTGGTTTCCTTCAGGTAGCGGAATCAATAAATTTTGTACATCGTTGATATTTTTTCTTTTATCGCCGGCAAGGCGCACCACCAAATCAAAATGCCTTTCACCTTCGTACACCTGGCATGTCGTTTGTCCCGCAAAGGCCGTGTTTAACACGCGGTTGATATCTGCAATATTCAGATGATATCTGGCAATGGCATTGCGGTCGTAATTGATAATGATTTGAGGCAACCCCGTTACAGGTTCAATGTATAGGTCTGTTGCGCCGGGAACTGTTTTTACAATAGCGCCAAGCCGCTCGGCATAAGTGGCCAATGAATCCAAATCTTCACCAAAGATTTTCACCACCACATCCTGGCGTGCGCCGGTCATGAGTTCATTAAAACGCATTTGCACCGGATATTGAAATCCGGCCGTAATGCCGGGAATATCTTTCAATGCATTGCTCATTTTTTCTGCGAGTTCATTAAAAGTTTTGGCGCTGGTCCAATCCTTTTTTTCTTTCAGAATCACCATCATGTCGCTCGCTTCCATGGGCATCGGGTCTGTGGGTACTTCGGCGCTTCCAATTTTTGTTACCACTTTTTCTACTTCGGGAAATCGTGATTTTAAAACATGCGCTGCTTTGGTGGTGTATTCAATGGTAGTGTTCAGATTGCTTCCTGTAAGCACACGCGTATCTACAGCAAAATCGCCTTCTTCCAACTGAGGAATAAACTCGCCGCCCATTCTGCTCAAAATGAAAATTGCAAAGACAAACAGCGCAACTGCTGTGAGGATGACCGTTTTTGGAAAACGTAAAACCTTCGTCAATGCAGCCTGGTACACGCGTTCCACACGCGACATGAAGCGGTCGGAAAGAGTGGGTTTATGCGAAATCTTTTTACTGAGAAATAACGAACTCATCATTGGAATATAAGTGAGCGAAAGAATGAAAGCGCCCAACAAAGCAAAGGCAACTGTTTGAGCCATCGGTTTGAACATCTTGCCTTCTATTCCCTGCAAGGTCAATATCGGCAGGTACACCACAAGAATTATCACCTGGCCAAACACTGCACTGTTCATCATCTTGCTCGCACTTTTATTCACTTCTTCATCCATCTTTTCCTGTGATAACTGCGTGACTGCCTGGAATTTTTTGCTATGCGAAAGCTGGTGCATGACCGCCTCTACAATGATAACCGCGCCGTCCACAATCAAACCGAAGTCAAGTGCACCAAGGCTCATGAGGTTACCGCTCACACCAAACATATTCATCATAATCACAGCAAACAACATGGACAAGGGAATGACCGAAGCCACGAGCAAACCCGCTCTTAAATTTCCCAGAAATAATACCAGCACAAATACCACAATCAATGCACCTTCCAATAAATTTTTTTCTACCGTGCTGATGGCATGGTTCACCATTTTGGTACGGTCCAGAAACGGTTCTATCACCACTCCTTCAGGTAATGTTTTTTGAATTTGTGCAATGCGTTCTTTTACATTTTCAATCACCAGGTTGCTGTTGGCGCCCTTGAGCATCATTACCACCGCACCAGCCACTTCTCCTTCATCATTGTAGGTCATCGCGCCATAGCGCACCGCGTGCCCGATTTTTACATCCGCCACATCCCTCATAAACACGGGGATTTCTGAACTTTGCTTCCTAATGGTGATGCTTTCGATATCTTCAATGCTTCCAATCAATCCTTCACTTCGTATATACAGCACCGTTGGTCCTTTTTCAATATAAGCGCCGCCGGTATTCTGGTTGTTGTTTTCCAAAGCATCAAACACATCATTAATAGTGATACCATACGATTGCAATTTGTTGGCGTCCACTTCTATGGAATATTGTTTGAGCTTTCCGCCAAAACTGCTTACTTCTGCAACTCCTTTCACGCCCAATAATTGCCGCCTTACAATCCAATCCTGGATGGTACGTAACTCGGTAACATCGTATTTTTTTTCGTACCCTTTTTCCGGACGAACTACATATTGATATATTTCCCCCAGGCCTGTGGTGACGGGGCCAAGTTCAGGCTGGCCAATACCTGCGGGGATTTGCGATTGTACTTGCCGCAACCTCTCTGCAACTTGCTGGCGCGCCCAATACACATCCGTTTTGTCATCAAACACAATGGTAACAAGCGACAAACCAAATCTTGAGAAACTGCGTATCTGTTTTATTCCGGGAATGTTGCTGTTGGCCTGCTCCACCGGAAACGTCACTAGTCGTTCAATATCCGTTGCGCCAAATGACGGCGCTATCGTAATCACCTGCACCTGGTTGTCTGTGATGTCAGGCACAGCATCAATCGGTAGTTTGGTGAGCTGATAACTGCCATAGCTAATCAATCCCAACACAAACAATCCGATGATGAGTTTATTTTTTATAGAAAAAGAGATAATGCTGTTTAACATAAATCTGTAATCATTTATAAAATGAAGAATAAATGCAATCATTCATTCACTGAAAAGATTTGTGAATGAAATTTTAAAAAGATGATTAACAGAATCGCGGCGGCTGCCAGATGTTGGAAAGGAAGTTGGAAGAGACAAACTGGTCATCAGGACAAAGGGAATGCTTTTCAATCGCCATCACCGGTTTGTAAATTGTATTTTGCGCCGGGATGACCACATTTTGAAAAGCTGCAATGCAGTTGTGATGCGTCTTGAAGGGCAGCTGCACATCCTTGTGATGGTCGGCATCCTCAACATGAGTGGTAGCATAATGCAGGTATAAAAATTGCCAAAGGGTAAGGTGCTTATTCTCTTCGCGATGCTCCACAAAATGCTCAATCAGCACAGGTGTTTTCAGCAACTGCGATAACTCCGTTGTTGAAAACAAATACAATGATAAAAGCGATATGGCAATAATTTTTTTCAAGTGCGTAAAATTAATGGAATATCCGCTCGAAAAGTATGATCACCATCACAGGTTGACATAATGGCCGTCAATTTTTCTCATTTAACCGGGCTTTTCACGGGATTGGATTAAGACATGGCTGGATTTCTATCCGGCTCGTTTTGTTTTTAGAAATTACTGGTTTAAATGATAAAGAAATTAAGTGGACAAACAAATAATCTGTTTTTTTATTTTACCCGCAAAGAATCTCGTCCATAATTCAATAACATATTTCATTACTCACTTTGGCAGCAACTTTTCTGATAATCCTTATGCTTCCTGATGCGTGTGCCCAGGCTTTTAAGGCGCTGGCATGGCCCGCAGTGCTGGCTTATAAGGCGATGAATATTTAAAATGCAGATGGTAAAAACTTGAGCCTTGTTTCTTACTCTGCAATTATTTCTCTTATTTTATTTCATAAAAAAAAGGCTGTTCTATTGAAGCAACCTTTTCTGTTATTGTTGAACTCTTGTATTATTTTTTCTGCAGCACTACACTATCGGCCGTTGTTGTTTGCCCCAATACAACTGTAACGCTTTTTTCTGTATTGTTGAAGGTTGTATTATTTGGCACAAATGAAAGTTGGTAACTTCCTGCAGGTATATCGCCAAACCAATACTTACCATTGGAAATATTGGTAAATGTTGAAGCAACTGTATCTGCTCCATTGATTGCATACACTGCCGTACGGATAGAATCTGGTACAACCACACCTTGCAGATTGCCCCCTGATGGTGCAAAGGAAATTACACGAATGACGGGTTTCAAAATATATTTTCCACTATTACCTGCTTTTACAATCGACTTTGCCGCATCAAAATCAAGGACTAATTTGTACAATTGCCCGCCATCCACATCCTGGTGAATTTGCACTTTTAAGCCGGATTGTTCTGCACTGGGGGTGGTTAAAGCTATTTTTTCATTGTCTTGTGTAATAATATAATTGTTGTCTCCCAATACCAGCCTTAGTTGTGAAATATTTCCGGACGGTATGTTTGCATCGGCAAGAAGAGTATCTTTTCCTCCTGTCAGCTCCAGAAGATTGTACATTCCGGGATGGGCGCCCTCCAGCGTTAGCCAACTGCTGTCCTTCGAATTGATTCGTACTTCTTTTATATCTATCCAAACTTCTTTTATTGATGGATCAGGCGCATCCGTTAGTCGCACCTGGAGCCTGGATTTGTTCGTGTTGTCATTGTTAGTTTTTTTGCATGAGAAAATCATAACAGAGCAGAATAATATTGCAATGGAAGCTATCGTCTTAAACGAAATTGTTTTCATAAAGTACATATTGTGGTTTGGATAAACAGTAAGGCAAGAACTATTCCAATGAATTATCGGATGTTATTTTGTTAACAACATTTAACTGATTTGCATATTATGCCTTAATAAATTTGATAGTATAAATGCCTTACAAACTCTGTACTGCACTGATTCTAAAAATTGAATGTTACATTATACCCAATAAATGACAGGCATCACAGTTCATTAAAATAAAGATCAATTTTCCACTGTCAGTTTGCAGGATGGACTTTCGCTTAAAGAAATTATTTTTTGGGCCTTTTCAGGCTGTCGGCAGGATATTTAGCGTCCATTTCCTTCATGGCATTGGCAGACCAGTTGATTATAGCGGATTTTTGTTCGGCGCTCAATACGGCATCCCTGTGCGGAATTGTATAAGAAAACAAAGGCATTTCATCTTCCTTAACCTGTTCCTGGATCTCTTTAAATTTTTTATAGCGGCGGTATGCTGCATACGTAGCAAACTCCGAAAAATTCAATTCCTTCTTCCCATCAATGACATGGTTTTCCAGGAACCAGGCAACGGGCTGAATGTTGTTATACCACGGATAATAAGTGGTGTTACTGTGGCAATCATAACAAGATACTTTCAGGATTTGCTGAACATTTTCGGGAACCGGATGAATGGCTGTAATTTGATTGGCAGCAATCTCTACTCCCTGATTTTTTGCAGGCCTTATGAACTGAATGGTTATCAGAGCAACTATAACGATAATCAGACTGATTTTCAAAACTTTTTTCATTTGTTATTTTTTATGATAAAACGTAAATAGTTTTTAAACAATTTTATTTGAAGAATCCAAAGTTAACCAGGGAAACTATAGTTCATACATGATATTGATAATCACATGAGATGATTTTAGTCAGTCTTAGAAAAGCGTCAAAGTTAATGACTAAGTTCAATTGCTTCTCTTAACTAGGATCACCACTATCTGCTGATGAAACTTAATACGACGAATGATATAGAACAGCGATTTTACAACATATTCGAATTATTTTTACAGCTGATTGCCGTTCGTTATTAATATGTTTTTATGAAAAATATTCTTCTTCCCATTGATTTTTCAGATGCCTCACTAAATGCATCTAAGTATGCCGTTTCAATTGCACACGCTTTTGATGCAAAGCTGACACTAATAAACGTGATAGAACCTCCCATTCTGGTGGACGATTCTATTCTTGCGCCAATAATGGTAACGCAGGCAGAAATTATTGAGGAAAATTCAAGACATATTAGCCAGGAAATAGAATCGCTGTCAAAAATTTACCCGGTAAATATGGATGCATTTGTTCGCGAAGGTTTTACCAGTGAAACAATTGGTGACCTGGCAACAGAAATTTCTGCAGACCTGATAGTGATGGGTATGAAAGGAAAAGGACAAAGCCGTTCATTCTTTGGAAGCACCGTTACTAAAATTACCAGGCATTTAAGCTATCCTGTGTTGATAGTACCAGCAACGGCTTCTTTTCAATTGCCCGCAACTATTGCAGTGGCCTCCGATTTTGATCCGGATTTTGAAAGCAAACAATATCATCTTCTCATTGAATTGGCAAGGAAATTTAATTCCAGGTTCCGGATTGTAAATGTAGCCGTTAAAGGCCGGCAGATGAAACCGTCACAAGCAATTGGGAAATTGAATACCAGCATGGCTTTTTCTCAATTTACAACCGAATTTCATACTATCCGTGAGAACAAAGTGGATGAAGGACTTGAAAATTTTCTTGAAGAATATAATCCTGATCTTTTGGTGATGATTGCGCGTGAACATTCCTTTATTGACAGGTTGTTTGGTAAGATACATACAAAAGAAATGAGCTATAAAACAAAAAAGCCTCTTCTCATTTTGCCGGGAAAATAAATATATGACTGTTGCCTGTCAATAAGTTTCACTAAGGCAAATAAAAATCCGCGGTATTTGTCTGTTTACTAACAGCCGGGCTTAGTCATTGTAAAAGAACACTTGTGTTTTCGCGAAGATTTTGAAAGGAATTTTTATTAGATATTATGGGAAAAATAGCTACTGAAATATTTTAAATTGAATTATCAAAAATATAAATGAGCGGGAAAGTGATGCTGCTAAATTTGTGATATGAAAAAAGCACTGATATTTTATTTGCTGATTTTTCCATTTTTTGCTATGGCACAATCCACGCAAAGCAGCACTTACTGTAATCCGATTAATATTGATTACACTTACATGATTTACAACGCTAACGCGGGCCTGTCCTATCGTTCCGGCGCTGACCCCGCGATAGTAAAATTCAGAAATGAATATTATTTATTTATTACAAGGTCATTAGGTTACTGGCATTCAACTGATCTTCTCAACTGGGATTTCATCACTCCTGAAAAATGGTATTTCCAGGGTTCCAATGCGCCTGCAGCCAGCAATTACAAAGATTCACTTTTGTACGTTTGCGGCGATCCTTCCGGAGCTATGAGTGTATTATATACAGATGATCCCAAAAAAGGAAACTGGAAAGCCACACCTTCTATTTTAACAGATTTGCAAGACCCTGATCTTTTTATTGATGATAACGGTGATGCATACATGTTTTGGGGCTCGTCCAATAAATTTCCAATAAGAGGAATAACACTTGACAGAGAAAAAAATTTTAAGCCTTCAAACAAAGTGGATACTTTATTCAACCTCAACGAAAAAAAACATGGCTGGGAACGTTTTGGAGAAAATAATTCGGACACTGTTTTAGGCGGATACATTGAAGGCGCATGGCTCACAAAACACAACGATAAATATTATATGCAATATGCCGCACCGGGCACCGAATTTAATGTGTACGGTGATGGGGTTTATATTGGCGATCATCCTTTGGGACCTTATCATTATGCGCCCAATAATCCCATTTCCTTTAAGCCCGGCGGATTTATGAATGGCGCCGGCCATGGCAGCACGGTTAGTGGCCCGCAAAATATACACTGGCATTTCACAACGATGGCCGTAAACGTAAACATAGGATGGGAGAGGCGTGTAGGGATGTTTCCCACTTTTTTTGATAAAGACGGATTAATGTATTGCGATTCTTATTTTGGCGATTATCCGCATTATGCCCCTGCCATTGCCGGAATGAAAGGAGCATTCAGAGGATGGATGTTGCTGTCTTTTAAAAAGCCGGTGAAGGCTTCTTCTTTAGTTGAAAATTATAAGCCCGAAAATGTAACGGATGAAAATGTAAAAACTTTTTGGGTGGCTGAAAAAAATGACAGTAGCCAGTGGCTGGAAATTGATTTGCAAAATCCGGCAAAAGTTTTTGCAATTCAATTAAATTATAATGATTTCAACTCCAATCTTTTTGGCCGGATTTCGGGTATCCATGAACGTTATATCATTGAAGGATCGCTGGATGAAAAGAACTGGATTACGCTTGTGGACCGAAGTGATAATTTTAAAGATGTTCCTAATGATTATGTGGAGTTGACGGTTCCACAAACGGTGCAATATGTGCGCTATAAAAATATTTACGTTCCTACGCCTAATCTGTCTGTTTCTGATATACGGATTTTTGGAATTGCGCATGGAAAGAAACCAACAGAAGTCAAAAGGTTTTCAGTGAACAGGCAAGCGGATCGCCGTAATGCCTTTATTAAGTGGATGCCACAACAAAATTGCCAGGGTTATAATATTTTGTGGGGAATAGCGCCAGACAAGCTTTACAGTTCTTGGATGGTTTATGATAAAGATTCTATGCTCATGAGAAATCTGAATGCGGATCAAAAATATTATTTCTCGATAGAAGCATTTAATGAAAATGGAATTTCAGAAAGAACTGCGTTGATGGAAATAAAATGATTATTTGTGTAAAATAAAATCTCCGGGAAATATTGCTTACTGTTAATTTATTTTAAAACAAATAGAATTAAAATCCGGGATATTTATTGCTTTACTATTTTAAGCAGAGCAATTATTTGTTATCTACAACATCCATTATTTCCCATTTGTCAGCATTTCTTTCAAGGTAAATATATCTTGTAA
This sequence comes from Hanamia caeni, assembly GCF_003721595.1. GTDB lineage: Bacteria > Bacteroidota > Bacteroidia > Chitinophagales > Chitinophagaceae > Ginsengibacter > Ginsengibacter caeni. Next base: position 6,532 of record NZ_RJJR01000028.1, on the reverse strand, counting down.
GCGCACTTTCATTATTTGTTTTGGTGAGCGCTGAGGCGGCAATCACGATCTCTTTTTGAGAATCTGGGGCGTCGAAAATAAAATGATAAAAATTATTCCCCGACAAAATGATTTCTTTGATATTTTTTGGATCATTTTGATTTAAGCTGTCAAGATCATTGAACTGATAAATTACGTACCGGTTGATGAGATCATTCTTGATGGTATCCCTGAAGTACAAATCGATTGAGGTTGAATAAAGAGAAGATTTTGAGCTATCAAAGGATAACACGGGCGGTATAGGTTTTAAAGAATCAATCCATGGCATCGGTGGAACTATCGCCGGGTATTTGTAATAATAATTTCTTAATGAATCACTCCATCCATTTGGATTACTTTTGAAAGTGGTGCTGCTGAAATAAACACTTCCCTGTATCCCGGCATATTGTCGCAGAAATTTTATCTGGTCGGGCAATTCATTTTTATTCTTCCAGGCATAAGAACGGGGCTCAAGAGATCGGTAAACGCCCTGGCCAATGTATAGTTGTCGTCCATACGCGTGCCGTGCCCACCAATCAGTCAGCACTTTAAAACCGACTACTTTCTGGCTTATTTCCCAATAAAGTTGCGGCACTACATAATCAATCCATTTGTTTTTAAGCCACAATAAAATATCGGCATATAAATCATCATAATTGGTAACGCCTGCCTTGGTATCGCTCCCATCAGGATCGTCTGCAATATTTCTCCAAACACCAAAAGGACTGATACCGAATTTGCAATGTTTATTTTCTTCTTTTATCGCAACGCTTAACTGCCTTATAATGGAATCAACATTGCTTCTGCGCCAGTCGGAAAGGCCCATGCCATTTCCATATTTTCGGAAAGAGGCAGTGTCCGGAAATTCTTTACCCGCGATACGATATGGATAAAAATAATCATCAAAATGGATGGCGTCAATGTCATATCTTTTTACCACATCGCGAACTACATTTTCTACAAATTTTTGCGCCTCCTTATTTCCCGGATCAAAGTATTTTGTCTGCCCATAGGTGACGAACCATTCCGGATGCAACTTTGTGATATGTGTTGGCGATACAGAAGATTTGAAAATATTAAACACGGCGCGATACGGATTCATCCATGCATGAAATTCCATTCCGCGTTTATGCGTCTCCGTTATCATGAATTTTAAAGGATCGTAATAAGGATTAGGAGGCATTCCCTGTTTCCCGGTAAGAAACTCGCTCCAGGGTTCATACTCAGAAGGATAAAATGCGTCAGAAGCAGGTCTTATTTGCACTATCAAAGCATTCATACCATTTCTTTTATTCATTTCTACTAATTTAATAAACTCGGCTTTCTGCGCCTCTGTGCTCAGAAATTTGGAAGAGGGAAAATCTATATTTCCAACAGTTGCCACCCACACGCCGCGAAATTCATATTTGGATTGAGCAAATGATTTTTGAAAAAAGAACAAAACGAGAAAAGAAAAAAAGCAGAAAAGTTTTTTCATAGTGGATTAAAATATTATAGCAAGGCAAATTTAAACGCAAAATTTGAAGATAAAATAGAAGAGACGGTAATAAAGTTTTTAAACTGCTATTAGTTCAGCTTTAAACAGGCTTGGCAAAGGGGCTGGTTTCCCTTCTTCTTTTAAATCCCCCAGATACAAAGCGATCGCCTCTTTTACATTTTCTTTAGCTTCATTAATGGTATCTCCGTTTGAATAACAACCATCCAAATCCGGTATTTTAGCCCAGATAGTTCCATCCGGAGATTTTTCAAAAATTACTAAGTATTGCATTATTTAAAATTAAATTATTATTTCCATCCAGCCTTTCTTTTAATAGCATTTAACAGAAGAAGTATAATTTTTTGAAGGATTTGTTAAAGATCTTTCATCCATTTAGTCTAAATATAAATGTATCAAACCTTGTTCCAGCTTATGTTTCCCCCTTTTTCATCTTTCATTTCAATGCCAAGCTGTGAGAGTTGCTTTCGTATTTTATCAGAGGTAAAAAAATCTTTTTTTGACTTGGCTTCTTTGCGTATCTCAACCAACAGGTCCATAATCCCGGTAAGCTGAACAGAACTTTCAAACGGATCTTTTAATCCCAGAATTTGTTCGAGGAAAATAGAAAATTTCTCTTTTAAATTTTTGAACGTGGCTGATGAAATGGCTTCAGATTTTATTAAACCATCCTTTATCGAATTAATAACCGGAACAATTTCAAACATGTTAGCCAATACTTTTGCTGTATTGAAATCATCATTAATGAATTCTTCAAATTCATTCACCAGTTTGTTTATTTTTTCATCAAGCTCTGGATCATTTGCTTTCTCGCTGTCGCTAACGGGAAGCTTCTTCAAAACTTCATAAGCTTCAAACAATCTTTTCATTCCTTTTTCAGATGCTGTCAGTGCTTCGCTGGTAAAATCCAGCGTACTTCTGTAATGAGTTTGCAAAATAAAAAAGCGAATTACCATCGGTGAAAAGGCCTGCGTAAGCAAGGGATGAGCGCCGCTAAACATTTGTGTAAGCGTTATCTGGTTATTATAGCTCTTCCCCATTTTTTTGCCATTCACGGTAATCATATTGTTATGCATCCAATATTTTGCTGGAGCAACATGATTGCAAATTGTGCTTTGTGCGATTTCACTTTCATGATGGGGAAACATAAGATCCATGCCACCACCATGAATATCAAAACGGGCTCCGAGATATTTGGTAGACATGGCAGAGCATTCAATATGCCACCCCGGAAAGCCTTCTCCCCACGGGCTTTTCCAGCGCATAATATGTTGGGGAGGCGCCAGTTTCCATAAAGCGAAATCTGCTTTGTTTCGTTTTTCATCCTGACCTTCCAGATCACGCGTGGTTTCCAAAAGGTCATCTATCACACGCCCGCTTAGCTTTCCATAATCATGATTTTCAGCATACTTTTTTACATCAAAATAAACCGAACCGTTTACTTCGTAAGCATACCCGGCTTTTAAAAGCTGTTCAACCATATTAATCTGCTCAACAATATGCCCGGTGGCCGTTGGTTCTATGCTGGGTTCCAGCGTATTAAACTCCCTGAAAGCCCAGTGGAAAAGATTAGTATATTTTTGAACCAGTTCCATTGGTTCAAGTTTTTCGAGCTGCGCCTTTTTTGAAATTTTATCTTCGGCCTCGCGCCCTTCTTCTTCAAAATGCCCCGCATCAGTGATATTACGCACATAACGGACTTTGTAGCCAAGATATAACAGGTACCTGTACACGACGTCAAAAGTTATGTATGGCCGAGCATGTCCCAGGTGGCTCTCGCCGCTTACAGTTGGCCCGCAAACATACATGCCCACATGAGGCGGATTAAGCGGAACAAACTCTTCTTTTTCTTTTGTAAGCGAATTATAAATTCGTAGGGCCATGCTTTTTAATTTAATAAATTTCTTAAATGGACTGGTATTTTTATGCCTGTAAAGATATTTTACCTTTTCTCACTTTATACACATTGATACCTCTTAATTATCAGAAGAATATTCCAAATCTGCAATAATAGGAAAATGATCACTATAACTTTTTTTTATCCTAGTATAATCCATGATTTTAAAATTTTGATCTGTAAAAATATTGTCAATGCGCAGGGTAGGCGAGATGGAACTAAATGTACGCGAAATGCCCGAGCCTTTTTCCGCAAACGCATTTTTCATTCCTTCGCCTATTTTTTCGTAAGCATAAGAAACCGGGACATCGTTAAAATCTCCGCAAATAATTACCGGGTAAGGGCTATGATTCATTTCGTCTTTTATAAAATTAGCCTGCGAAGCTCTTTTTAAAACGCCCAATTTAATTTTATAAATAATGTTTTTGGATTCAGAAATATTTCCTTCTGATGGAACGGTTCCTTTGTCGAGATAGTTTAAGTTCTCCTGCGAGAATTTGAGCGACTGCAGGTGCACATTAAAAATCCTGAAAGTATCTTCCCTGTGGGCCACATCTACAAACTGAAATGTAGAATTGTAGCTGTCGGGCTTGTTAACCAGGGTTTGCTTTCTGATAATAGGAAATTTTGAAAAAATGATTATTCCAAAATGATGATACTTATCAAAATCGTTTTTTACCCCGTAAGAGTAAAAATAATCCTTGAATTTTAAAGCCTGCAGGATGTCTGGAAAATAATTGATAGCTTTCCTATTGTCGCCAGCCACCATCTCCTGGAAGCAGGCGATATCCGGATCGTATTTGTTGATAAGGTCAATTATCCTTTGTTTTTTTTCCGGTTGATCTTTATAGTGAAGAATATTGAACAATTCCACATTCCAGCTCATAACGCGTATTTCTCCGGGCTTTTTTTGAATTTGAAATTCTGTGTCCAGGTGAAAAGGAAAAATATTCTTTACGGCATCTAAAGAAATTAATATAATAGATGCGGGCAGAATAATCCAGAATGGTTTCACAAATAACCAAAAGAAAAAGAATATTACTAACAAAAGCAACAGGTAAGGCAATGCTAACGTAAGCAAACTGATAAACCACCATTTGGCAGGATCAAAATATTTTACGTTGGCACCAAGAAGAAAGAGAATCCCAATAGCCAGGTTGATAAAAATGAAAAACTTTTTTGTAAACCTGCGCAGAAAGGGTTTTTTCATTTATGGCTATCCATTTAATAATTATAAAGCAAGTTGGTAATAAGGCAGGATTAAAAATCAGTTTCACTGGCTTTTTCCAAAATAGACTTTTCCTCGTCTGATAAATGATTGAAGCCTTTTTGATTAATTTTATCAAGAATTTCATCTATCCGTTGTTGAGTGATGACAGGCCGCTTTACAAAAGGCTTTTGGCCGCCGGTATGATAAAACACTTTTTCTTTAATTTTTTGATTTTGCCGTACAGGTCTATCAGGATTGAAGAGGTCTACACACCAACTGTATATTTTGTTCATCCAGCCGCTCCAGTCGTACCCTCTTTTTAAGCTGAATACAAATACGAAACCAATGAGGCCACCGCCAAGATGCGCAATGCGTTCGGAAGCATCGGCAGTGCCCGTAAAGTCAATGATAACATAAATAAGAGTGAGCACCCAAAGCGGAATTCCGCCGTTCAGCATTCTGAACAATCTGTAATCGGGTGAGAAAGTGGTGGTGGCAACTGCAATGGCCATGATGCCTGCATTTCCACCCAGCATAAAAGAATATTCAATCTGGTCTTTCAATTGTGGAAAAGCATAGCTGGAGGCTACAAAAAACACAGCGCCGGCAATGCCTCCATAAAAATATACAGGAATAATTTTTGAATTTCCTGACAGGTCCTGAAGTATCGAACCAAACACCCAAAGCCAAACCATATTAATCAGCGTGTAAAAAAATCCTACATGAACAAACATGTAAGTTATAACTGTCCACGGCCGGGACGCTAAGGAAGAAAGTTTTGCCGGAGCGATAAACCATCTTAAAATTTCATATTGAAAGGCGGTGCCGCCGGATTTGGAAATGTAATAAATAACCTGGATCAATCCGAAGCTCACAAACAGCAAAGCATTAATTCCAATGAGCGCTATCAGCGCGTTATTGTCATCACCAAGGCGGATTTTTTTAAGCTGCCGGTCTAAATATCTATCTGATTCACCCATTTACCTGAATTATAATGCCGGGTAAAATTACCAAATTGCCCGCATTTTTAATCACCAAATTTTAGATTTTAAAAATTTCTTCTGCCGGTTTTTTTCCAGATAATACATAGTATCAATCCCATTGCCAGGCCTCCAAGATGCGCAAAGTGTGCCACGTTCCCCCCGAAGCCTGAAAACTGCCCAAATAAATCAAAAGCGGCATAAATCATGGCGAGGTATTTTGCCTTTATCGGGAAAGGTATGGGCAGAATATAAAATTGAACATTAGGAAATGTGTACGCAAATGCAGCCACAAGGCCCATAATAGCTCCCGAAGCGCCCACAGCAATACCTACAGGAACAAGGAACATTTCTGTAACACCCGCAGCAAGCCCGCACACAAGGTAAAAAATCAGGAACCTTTTTGGTCCCCATAATCTTTCAAGGGAAGATCCAAAAAGCCACAGCGCGTACATATTAAAAAGAATATGAAAAAAACCACCGTGCGCAAACATGTGCGTTACCAATTGATATGGCTCAAACAACCCGGTGCCAATTCCCCACAACCCAATCCTGCTAGTAAGCCATCCCAAACCTGTGCCGCCAGTGACATCCAAACCGGTTTTATCAAAAACCAACTGGGCTACAAAAACGATCGCATTGATGATGATTAAATTAAGCACAACCGGCGTTGAAGATTGGGAGGGCCGGTAACTGTTATACGCCATTCATTAAAATTTTGGCTGCAATTTCGGAAATTGTTGCGGAAATATTGCTTTATCAGTTATACTTAACAAAATCAATATTTAATTGCAATATTCATTATCGTTATTAGTAAACAAATAAATATCCATTTTATTTAGTTAATCCTTAATAACCCAAGTAATCCACAAATAGGAAAGGTTTGGGGATAAAAAGGCCAGATAAATTTTGCAGAAGAAATGAAATTTGTA
>NZ_RJJR01000027.1 GCF_003721595.1 Hanamia caeni | reverse complement strand
ACCAACGGTTGGAAAATCGGAGCGGTATAACGGGAGACTGTTACGTACCGTTCTAACAGAATCTCAGGCTGCGATGCCTGGGTTTACTTACTAATGTCAATCATGCATATACATCAAAACTGCCCCAAATTTTTGGGGCGGTTTTGTAATTATTACTTTTCAACAGAAACCGCATGGGCTTTGGTTTATATTGATGGGGATATTTAATACTACCGCGGATTATCCAGAAAAAAAACTCAGATTATTTCCTGCTTCACTATCACCACCCACCTTTCATTGGGTTAAAATAAATATAATCGGTATTTCTTCGTTTACTGCAATCGTAATTCAATCGCCAGGGGCAAAATTCAATTCATTAGAAGGCTTGTTTGCCATAATTCAAAAAACAAACTTTATTTTCGAATTTATATTACCGGATTGCTAAACCCAAAAAATGATAGATTATGAAATGGATGAAATCAGTTTGTAAATGCTTTTTGTTACTCATCGCCATTGGTTTTTTTACCAGTGAAAGTTTGCTCGCGCAAGAGAAAGAATATTATCCTGACCCGGACCCCCTGGTACAGCAAAAATTAGCCGAATGGCAGGATCTGAAATTTGGGTTGCTAATGCATTGGGGCCCTTACAGCCAGCGAAGCGTGGTAGAAAGCTGGAGCATTTGTCCCGAAGATGTGGGATGGGCCACCGGCGCGAGATTGCAAAAAGGAGGAGAAAATTATTTTGATTACCTCAAAAACTATGAAGCCTTAAAAAATACGTTCAATCCAACGAAGTTTAATCCTGAAAAATGGGCCGAGGCGGCAAAGGATGCCGGAATGAAATACGTAGTATTCACAACCAAGCACCATGATGGCTTTTGCATGTTCGATACAAAATACACGGATTATAAAATTACTGACAAGGATTGCCCTTTTTCTACAAACCCGCGCAGTAATGTCACTAAAGAGATTTTTGATGCCTTCAGAAAAGACAATTTCTGGATAGGCGCTTATTTTTCGAAGCCCGACTGGCACAGCGATTATTATTGGTGGCAACGTTTTCCGCCGTTGGATCGCAATGTGAACTATTCAATTTCAAAACACCCGGAGCAATGGAAGAAGTTTGTTGATTATACCCATAACCAGATTAATGAGTTAATGACCGGCTATGGCAAAATAGATATCCTTTGGCTCGATGGCGGATGGGTGCGCAAGAAAACGGATGCCGAAATCAGCGAAGAATATTTACAATCAAGAAAAGAAGGCATTTATGAATTTAATTCACAAAGCCAGGATATTGATATGCCTTTATTGGCAAAAGAAGCGAGGGAAAAGCAATCAGGCTTAATTGTAGTGGACAGAGCTGTTCCGGGTCCACAGCAAAATTATCTTACACCTGAGCAGCACATCCCAGACACAGGCTTGCCTTATCCCTGGGAAACCTGCATGACGATGGGCAATAGTTGGAGCTATGTAAAGGGCGATGTGTATAAACCGGCCGATGAGCTCATAAAAAAATTAGTGGACATCGTAAGCAAGGGAGGAAATTATTTATTAAACATCGGCCCTGGTCCCGACGGCGAGTGGGATCCTGTGGCCTACAGCAGGTTGCAGGAAATAGGAAAATGGATAAAACAAAACGGTGAAGCCATTTATGGAACCCGGATCTATAAAGTATTTGGAGAAGGCGACAATATCCGGTTCACACAAACAAAAGACGGCAAGACAAAATTTATATTTCTGTTTGATTTTCCGGACAAAGCGATTTCTTTAAAAGAAATGGAATTGAATAAGAAAAGCAAACTTCAAATGATTGGTTCTAAAAAGAAATTATCATGGAAGCAAGCCGGAAACGGAGTTAATATCACCATACCAGCAAATCTAAAATCCGTTTCCGAACATGTATGGGTAATTAAGGTGAGCGAATGATACTATAGTTTACCGGTTCCTTGCCTTGCTGATTTCAACGCATTCATGAGTTAAAATAAACAAGGTGAATTGTCGTTAAGAGAGGGAAATAAAAATCTAATTGCAAAGCAATTGCTTTAAAAATCCTCTCAAAAAAATAACCTATGAGAACTAAATTTGGTATTTCGGCAATATGCCTATTTTTCTTTTTTTCAACTTCATTTGCACAAACACAAAAAGGCAGTTTTGTTTTGTCGGGCAAAACGGGTCTTAATTTCCTGTTTTCGAAAATTACCACCGGAACTGATAGTGTCAGCACCGGCAAATCAACGAGCAACGATTATGATTTTGCTTTGGGCGCCGGGTATTTTATAGCGCAGGATGTAAGTATTGCCGTTTCGGGAACCTATTCTTACAATTACTCTAAAGTGCAGCAGGGATATTTAACCAGCGGCACACAGAATATTACGCAATCACTTACCATCGTTCCCCAGGTGCAATATTTTTTTCCCGTATATGGAAAACTAAGGCCTACTGCTGCGGCAGGTGCAGGCTATACCTGGCTGCGGCAAAGGGATTCACGAGTAACGGAAAATTATAATAAAGTGTACGAATTATCTGGCGTATCATTTTACGGCGGATTGGGAGAAACCTATTTTGTATCACGGGCAGTTTCTTTTGATTTGGGGCTGCAATATTCTTACACAAAATTAAAAGATAAGTTGGGCTCAGGGCAAAAACAGAAACAAAGCCAATTTGCAGCCACTATGGGCGTATCGGTGTATTTTTAAATTGTGATAACAAAATCCGCCGGTTTGGCTCGATAATAAAAAGACTTAAATCATACACATAATAAATAAGACACACAGGATGTTTTGTAATCTTGTATGCCTTGTTGTTAGCATATGTACACACTAAAAGTCATCGCGGGGGATATCGTCATTGTCACCGCCCAGGCTATAAACATTATTTTCTTCATCTTCTTCGCCAATATTTTCATTGGCATCATCTAACTCTTCTCCCGGAATATCGAGGTCTGAGGCCGAAATATTGTTTTTGAAGCTACCTTCATTTAATTCTTCCCCGTCTTCATCCCGGTTGTCAAGGGCTGCCTCACGAAGATTTTCATCATCACCAGGCATATCTGCAAAAGTCCTGCTTAAGGTATCTTTTTCCTGGTCAGATACATTTGAATCAGGGCTATCCATTATTTCCTGGTCAAGATTTTCATCAAAAACTTCGTTTCCTTCTTCGTCGGATGATGAAATAGTTGTGCCCGCCAAATCGCCAAGTGGCGCAGGTTCAAAGTTTTCCTGGCCTGGTATTTCATGTGCATCAGGAATGTCAATATGAGTCGGAACATCCTTTAACTCTTCCCGGTTTTGAGGAGAATCAATTTCATCTGATAACTCTTCTTTGCTTAAATTTTTATTGTTTTCGGCCATATTACTCTTTTCTTTTTCGAAAGAAAATATAATGCCAGTAATAATCATTTGATTTTTTTTAAAATCTTCACATTATTTTTTTGTTTTGTAGTAATAACAATCTACTTTTGCACTCCCAAAATAAATTTGGATAAAAAAAGTTCTTTAAAATGTCTCAGAGAATAAGGATAAAACTTCAGTCTTACGACCATAACCTGGTAGATAAATCAGCAGAAAAAATCGTAAAGACCGTACGCAGTACAGGTGCAGTAGTAACAGGGCCAATTCCTTTACCTACTCATAAGAAAATTTTCACCGTATTGCGTTCTCCACACGTGAATAAAAAAGCGCGTGAGCAGTTTCAACTTTGTACGCACAAGCGTTTGCTGGATATCTATACCAGCAGTTCAAGAACCGTAGATGCGCTTTCAAAATTGGATTTGCCCTCCGGCGTTGACGTTGAGATTAAAGCATAAAAGCCTCCTTCAGGCCTTCCTTTATGAAAGGAAGGAGAAGAAAGGGCTAAGTTCTTATAAAAAATTGTAACACTCATGTACCGGAATCCGGTACCGCTGAGTATAATAAAACAGAAATGAAAAGTATTATTGGAAAAAAGGTTGGCATGACCAGCATTTTCGATACTAATGGGAGGCAGACTGCCGTGACCATTATTGAAGCGGGCCCTTGCGTGGTAACCCAAAAAAAGACCATCGAAACTGACGGCTATAATGCAGTTCAGATTGCTTTTGGAGATAAAAAGGAAAAGCATACTCTTCTCTCAGAAAAAAACCACTTTGCCAAAGCAAACACTCCGGCAAAAAAATTCGTAAAAGAAATCCGCGATAGCGAAACAGATAAAAACGTTGGTGACACCATCAGTGTAGACATATTTGCCGAAGGCGATAAAATATCTGTAGTTGGCACCACCAAAGGAAAGGGTTTCCAGGGTGTTGTAAAACGTCATGGCTTTCATGGGGTGGGCGAGCAATCGCACGGCCAGCACGACCGCTCAAGAGCTCCCGGATCTGTGGGCGGCTCCTCTTATCCATCAAGGGTATTTAAGGGAATGCGCATGGCAGGCCGCATGGGAAATGATAAGGTGAAAGTGAACGGTCTTAAGGTGGTAAAGATTTTTCCTGAAAAGAATTATTTGTTAATCAGCGGTTCAGTTCCCGGTCATAACGGTTCAATCGTTTTAATCCAGAAATAATCATGCAACTAGAAATAATAAATATAGAAGGTAAAAAAACTGGCAGAACGATTGATTTGCCGGAAGAGATATTTGGCATTGAGGTTAAAAATCATGCCATTTGGTTGTCTGTAAAACAATACCTCGCCGCTCAAAGGCAGGGAACCCACAAAGTAAAAACCCGTGCAGAAGCGCAGGGCTCTTCCAAAAAGCTTCATAAGCAAAAGGGAACAGGCGGGAGCCGTAAGGGTAACCTCCGCAATCCTCTGTATAAAGGTGGTGGTACTGTTTTTGGCCCCAAACCTCATGGTTATAATATCAAAGTAAACCGCAAAGTGAAGGATATTGCGAAAATGAGCGCATTAAGTGCAAAAGCGAAAGAAAATAAAATCCTGGTAGTAGAAGATGAGCTGGTGAATATTGATAAACCTGCGACCAATAAATTCAGTAAGACATTTTTAGCCGTGAATCCGAATAGCAGGAAATCATTGCTGGTTTTGGCTGAATATGATGAAAATGTGGTTAAAAGTTTCAGGAATATTCCTTCAGTGTGTGGCACCTCATACCTGGATATAAATACTTATGACATTGTGAATGCAGATTCGGTAGTATTTACAGAAAGTGCTGCTAAGATTTTTGCTGAAGATGTTGAAACACAAAATGAAGAAGCATAAATGAGGAGTTAGGCGGTGATGAAATAGCCGTCAGGGGATTTTGAAAAAGAAAGAGTAAAGCAACAAATAATTCGATTTTTTATTCTGATTCAATCAGCAATATAAAAAGGATAAATCTGGAAATAAGAAAATGGTTTCCAATTTTAATTTCCACATTTTTAAACCAGCCTGCGGGGAGCAGGTTTCAAAATAGAACAATGAAAACGTCAGATGTTTTAATAAAACCTGTGTTATCAGAAAAAGTGAATCGCTTGTCTGAAAAATACAACCGTTACACTTTTGTTGTAAACAGAAAGGCTAATAAGCTGGAGATAAAAAAGGCAGTGGAAGAATTTTATGGCATTACGGTAGAGGCGGTAAACACAATAAATGTGCCTTCTAAAGTGAAGCAAAGAAACACAAAGGCCGGTTTGTTAACAGGTCGCAAACCAGCTAAAAAGAAAGCGGTTGTAACAGTGGCAGAAGGCGATACCATTGACCTTTATGGAAATGTATAAGGTTTTATATCGGAGATTAAGATATAAGAAAGAAATCAGGAAGGATATAATAATAGCCCGCAAATTTTTGGGGAAAATAAAATAAAGAATCATGGCTTTAAGAAAATACAAACCGACTACCGCAGGAACCCGCTGGAGAATTGGTAATGCTTATGCTGAGGTGACAACCAACGAACCCGAAAAGAGTTTGGTGGAGAAGGTTCATCATACAGCAGGCCGCAACGCACAAGGACGCAGGAGCATGCGCTACCTTGGAGGCGGACATAAAAAAATGTACCGCATCATTGATTTTAAAAGAGATAAAAAAGAAATTGCTGCCACTGTAAAAACAATTGAGTACGATCCAAATCGCAGTGCATTTATTGCTTTAACGGTTTTTGCAGATGGTGAAAAAAGATACATTCTGGCGCCGCAAGGTCTGCAGGTGGGCGCTACTATTGTAAGCGGCGATGCGGCTGCCCCTGAATTGGGAAATGCATTGCAGCTTAGGAATATGCCCCTGGGAACTGTAGTTCATAATATTGAGATGCAACCCGGCCAGGGCGGTAAATTAGCCCGCAGCGCCGGTTCATCTGCCCAACTTACCAACAAGGAAGCAAAGCATGCAGTTTTGAAAATGCCAAGCGGTGAGCTGAGAAAAATTTTAATTAACTGCTATGCAACCGTTGGTGTTGTTTCAAACAGTGATCATAGCCTTGAAAGCAAAGGAAAAGCCGGAAGAAACAGGTGGAAAGGTGTCAGGCCAAGAACAAGAGGTGTAGCGATGAACCCGGTTGACCATCCGATGGGCGGTGGAGAAGGAAAGGCTTCAGGCGGACATCCGAGAAGCAGAACCAATAAATATGCGAAGGGCGAAATTACCCGCACTTCGGGCAAAGGTTCTGATAAAATGATTATCCAAAGAAGAAACGGTAAAAAATTACCTAATAAATAAACTAAAAAGCTGAAGGCTAAAAGCCGGAGGTTTAAGTAAAAACATAAATAATACAAATGGCTCGTTCAATTAAAAAAGGCCCTTATGTTGAAGCAAAGCTGGAAGATAAAGTGCTTGCTATCAACGAAGGAAGCGCAAAGAAAGGTGTTTTAAAAACCTGGTCCCGCAGGTCAACAATTACGCCTGATTTTGTAGGCCACACTTTTGCAGTGCACAATGGAAACAAATTTATTCCGGTGTATGTTACCGAATTTATGGTTGGCCATAAACTGGGTGAATTTGCACCGACAAGAAATTTTAAAGGTCACTCTAGTAAAAAGATTGCATAATCAATTGATAATATGGTTGGCAGTAAAACAACTTTTATTACCGATTTTGAAATAGATAAATATGGAAGCAGTAGCAAAACTTAATAATTATCCGACATCCCCGCGCAAGATGCGTTTGTTGGCTGATCTGATTCGTGGACTTGAAGTGGAAAAAGCATTAGGAATTCTTCAATTTAACCCTAAGCATCCTGCAGTGCCGATGTATAAATTATTAAAGAGCGCCATCAATAACTGGGAACAAAAGAATAGTGATGAAAAGGTAGAAGATGCAGGCCTTATCGTAAAAACAATAATGGTGGATTGCGGAAGAGTGATTAAAAGAATGCGTCCTGCTCCGCAAGGTCGTGGTTATCGCATCCGTAAGCGCAGCAATCATGTAACTATTGTAGTGGACAGCATTAACGGCACCGGAAATGGAACTGAAAAAAAGAAAGTGTCTAAAGCAGAGGCAGCTCCTGTAGAAGAAAAAGCTGTTGCTGAAAAATCCACTTCTTCAAAAACAAAGAAAGCGGCTCCAAAAAAAGCAGCGGCAAAGAAAGCGGCTCCAAAAAAAGCAGCAAAGCCAACAGCAAAAGCTGAAGTAGAAAAATCAGAAAAGAAAAAAGAAGACAAAAAAACAACAAAATAAAAACCAAATAATGGGTCAAAAAACAAATCCGATTGGAGCCAGGTTAGGAATCATCCGTGGATGGGACAGTAACTGGTTTGCGAATCCAAAAGATTATGGTAAAAAATTGATTGAAGACGATAGGATCAGGACCTACCTTAATGCGCGTATCAACAAAGGTGGAATTTCAAAAATCGTTATCGAGCGTACATTAAACAAACTGATAATTACTATTCATACTTCAAAACCCGGAATTATCATTGGAAAAGGTGGCGGCGAGGTTGACCGTATCAAGGAAGAATTAAAGAAGCTTACCGGTAAAGATGATGTTCAGATAAATATTCTTGAAATCCGCCGTCCTGAGCTGGATGCGGCTATTGTGGCAGATACAATTGCCAAGCAAATTGAAAACCGTATTAATTATAAAAGAGCGATTAAAATGTCTATCGCTTCTGCTTTAAGGATGGGCGCCGAAGGCATTAAGGTGAGAGTAGGAGGCCGTTTGGGTGGAGCAGAAATTGCGCGTAGTGAAGAAATAAAACAAGGTCGTACTCCACTTCATACCTTAAGAATGGATATTGATTATGCCAGCCTTTTTGCACAAACTGTGTATGGAAAAATTGGAATTAAAGTCTGGATTTGTAAGGGAGAAGTCCTGGCAAAAAGAGATTTGAATCCAAATATTATCGCCGGTGGCAAGGGAGATCATGAAGGCCACGACAGAAGAGGCGGTTTCGGAGACAGGCGAGGAGGCGATCGCGGCGACAGAAGAGGCGGTGATAGAAGAGGTGGCGGAGGAAGAAGATAAACTAATAAAACAAAAGAACTGATATTTTAGATAGTTCATGGTATACTTTACAGCGAACAAACAATAAACGACAAATTATGTTACAGCCAAAAAGATCAAAGCATAGGAAAATGCAGAAAGGCCGTATGAAGGGCAATACAAAAAGAGGAGATACTATTTCTTTTGGAACATTTGGACTAAAGTCTCTTGATTCTGTATGGCTAACAAACAGGCAAATTGAATCAGCAAGGCAGGCGCTTACCCGTCACATGAAACGTGAAGGAAACGTTTGGATAAGAATATTTCCTGACAAACCTATCACTAAAAAACCTGCTGAGGTAAGGATGGGAAAAGGTAAGGGGAACCCGGAATATTGGGCAGCGGTAGTTCAGCCCGGAAGAATCATATTTGAAGCAGATGGCGTTCCGCTGCAGGTAGCCAAAGAAGCATTTGAACTGGCAGCTCAGAAGTTACCTATTCAAACAAAATTTGTAGTTAGCCGGGATTATGTGGGTTAATTAACAATTAGCAAATTAGCAAATTTGAAAATTAGCAAAAGGAATGCAGTTGTATAGAATTTTCAAATTTTCAAATTTTCAAATTTTCAAATTAATAAAATGTCAAACAGAAACGATTTCGTAAATAGCTTAAGAACCATGACTGTGGAAGATTTGCAGGCAAGGATTAAGGAAGATGAGCTACGGATTAAGAAATTAAAATTTGCTCATGCGGTATCGCCTTTGGAAAATCCGATGTCGATTAGAGACGTAAGAAAAGACCTGGCCCGCACTAAAACAGAGTTAAGAAAAAAAACAACTAATTAGCTAATTAGCTAATGCGCTAATTAAAAATTAATAAAATGTCCGAAAGAAATTTAAGAAAAGTAAGGATTGGTGTGGTTTCCAGTAATAAAATGGACAAAACCATCACCGTAAAGGTAGAGAGGAGAGTGAAACATCCGCTCTATGGAAAATTCGTGAAAAAAACTACCGGGTTTCATGCGCACGATGACAAGAACGAATGCAATATAGGTGATCTTGTGAAAATAATGGAAACAAGGCCGCTTAGCAAAACAAAGCGCTGGAGATTGGTTGAAGTGCTTGAAAAAGTAAAATAAAAAAGCGATTTGCTGTTAGCTTTCAGCTAATAGCGTAAAGTATAAATCTAAAGTTTAATCGGCAAAAAGCGAATAGCTAGAAGCCAAAAGCTAAATACAAAATGATACAGCAAGAAAGCAGGCTAAATGTAGCAGACAATAGTGGAGCCAAAGAGGTGTTGTGTATTAGGGTATTGGGCAACTCCGGCCAGGATTATGCTCATGTGGGCGATAAAATAGTTGTAACAGTAAAAGACGCTATCCCTGCAGGAGGAATCAAAAAAGGCACTGTAAGCAAAGCCGTAATCGTCAGAACAAAAAATAAACTGAGGCGCAAGGATGGATCATATATCCGGTTTGATGACAATGCAGTAGTGCTTTTAAACGCAGCAGATGAGCCGAGGGGAACGCGCATTTTCGGCCCAGTTGCCCGCGAATTGCGCGATAAGGGTTATATGAAAATCATATCCTTGGCTCCCGAAGTGTTATAATTATAATTGTATCTTTGCACCCCTTTTAAAAAAGGGTATTTTATAAGTAAATAATCAAGACAATATTTGTCAAAAATGAAGACAAGATTTAAACCAAAGTTCAACATAAAAAAAGGTGATTCCGTTGTTGTGATTGCCGGCGATGATAAAGATTTAAAAAAGCCGCGGAAGGTGCTGGAACTGATTACCGATAAAAACCGTGTGTTGGTAGAGGGTGTAAATATCGTTACCAAACATACGAAGCCATCTGCTCAAAACACAAAAGGTGGAATCATGAAAGTGGAAGCGCCTATAGCTATTTCCAATGTGATGCTTTGGGATTCGAAATCTCACGGCCCTTCAAAGATCATCAGATCAAGGGAAAACGGAAAATTAATCAGAACCGCTAAAAAATCAGGGGAGGTAATAAAATAATGAGTACGGAAACATATACTCCAAGATTGGAAGATAAGTACAAAAAAGAAGTTGTACCGGCATTAATGAAAAAATTTGCTTACAAAACTGTAATGCAGGCGCCCAGGCTTACCAAGGTTTGTTTGAACCGGGGGGTGAATGGCGCTGTGGCTGACAAAAAGCTAATTGATGTAGCGATAGATGAGCTGACAAACATCACGGGGCAAAAGGCTGTGGCCACAATGTCTAAGAAGGATATCTCTAATTTCAAGTTGCGCAAAAACATGCCTATCGGCGCAAAAGTTACTTTGCGCGGCGATACAATGTATGAATTTTTAGACCGCCTGGTTTCTGTTTCGCTGCCCCGCGTTCGTGATTTTAAGGGAATTAATGATAAATCTTTTGACGGCCGCGGCAACTATACAATGGGCGTTACAGAGCAAATTATTTTTCCTGAAATTGATATTGATAAAGTGAATAAAATCACTGGGCTTGATATCACTTTTGTAACCACGGCAAATACCAATGAAGAAGCTTACGAGCTTCTGAAAGGATTGGGGCTGCCATTTAAAAATATAAAAAAATAAATCAATTAGCTAATTAGCTAATTATCAAATTAGAATTATGGCTAAAGAGTCAATAAAAGCAAGACAAAGAAAGCGGGTGGCGATGGTGGAAAAATATGCTGAAAAAAGGAAGGCATTGAAAGAAGCCGGAGATTATAAAGCATTGGACCTTCTTCCTAAAAACGCATCTCCTGTTCGTCTTAAAAACAGGTGCCAGCTTACCGGCCGCCCAAGAGGATATATGAGGCATTTCGGGCTTTCAAGAAATCAGTTCCGTGACATGGCGCTTGAAGGAAAAATTCCTGGTGTCAAGAAAGCAAGCTGGTAAGAAAGGCTAAAGGCCAAACCCGGATATCGCATTGTAGTTAAACAATTATAAAAAAGAAAATTAAACAATGGTTACTGATCCTATCGCAGATTATCTGACAAGAATACGCAACGCACAAATGGCAAGCCACAGGATTGTGGAAATTCCTGCCAGTAATTTAAAAAAGCGCATCACTGAAATTTTATATACCCAGGGTTATATTTTAAAATATAAGTTTGAAGATGATTCAAAACAGGGAGTTATTAAAATAGCGCTTAAATATGATCCCCAGTCAAAAGTCCCCGCAATCGAAAGTCTTGAAAGAGTGAGCCGTCCCGGATTGCGCACTTACTCTAAGCCCAATGAATTTAAGAGAGTAAAGAATGGCTTAGGTATTTCCATCATTTCTACTTCCAAAGGAGTAATGACTGATAAAGAAGCGAAGGCCCAAAATGTGGGTGGGGAAGTATTGTGTAATGTTTATTAATAATGAATTCAATAGTTGGAGCAATTATCACTTTCCTGGTCTTATTTTTTGCGATAAGATATGTGTTGAGAAGCTCTGATAGAAATAAATAAAATTGGTAAGAAATTAAGCCTTAGTCGTGGCTGAACACTGCCAGATTAAAAACTAAATAAATAAAACCGGCTATGTCAAGAGTAGGAAAAAACCCCGTAAAAATCGCCAAAGGCGTACAGGTCACCGTGGGGAAAGATAATGTAGTTACAGTGAAGGGCCCCAAGGGAGAATTAAAGCAGACCATAGATCCTGATATTAAAGTGGAGGTAAAGGATGATAAAATTGAATTGGCCCGCCCTACAGAGCAGATACGGCATAAGGCCATGCATGGACTGTACCGCGCTTTGATAAATAACATGATTGTAGGAGTTACAGATGGATATACTAAAACCCTTGAATTAGTAGGGGTTGGTTATAAAGCCACTAACCAGGGAAATCTTCTCGACCTTTCTCTTGGTTTTTCTCACAACATCGTGGTTGAAATACCAAAAGAGCTTACTGTAGCAACTGCTCAGGAAAAAGGGAAAAATCCAAAAGTGATTTTGACCAGCGCCGACAAGCAATTGCTTGGGCAGGTTGCTGCAAAAATTCGCAGCCTGCGCAAGCCCGAGCCTTACAAAGGGAAAGGTGTTAAGTTTGAAGGCGAAATATTACGCAGAAAAGCAGGTAAGGCTGCAGGTAAATAAATTGATGGCTGATTGGCTAATGCCTGGTTTTTTTCGTAGTAAACGAATAAATAATTAGGATTTTTAATCAGCATCAAATAAAGAATAATAAATAAAAATTTTCCGGGACCCGGTAGCTATCCGGACGGAATTTAAAATAGAAATAAAATGAACTCAAAAGTTAGCGCCCGTCAAAAGATTAGATACCGCATTCGCAAAAGAATCAGCGGAAGCGCTCAAAAGCCACGCTTAAGCGTTTTCAGAAGCAATAAAGAAATTTATGTTCAGCTAATTGATGATGCCAACGGGGCAACGATTGCATCTGCATCCTCCCGCGAAAAAGACATCGCTTCGCAGAAAGGAACCAAGGTGGAAACGAGCAAAAAGGTAGGTGAAGCTATTGCAAAGAAATCCATTGACCTGGGAATTAAGCAGGTAGTTTTTGACCGCAGTGGTTATCTGTATCATGGCCGTATCAAAGCAGTAGCCGAAGGTGCGAGAGAGGGGGGACTGGATTTTTAAAATCCTTCAAAAGTTTAATAGTAAAATTTACAAACAGTTATAATGTTGAAATCAAACACACAGAGAATAAAAGGTGCTGATCTTGAATTAAAAGAAAAAGTAGTATCCATAAATCGCGTGGTAAAGACCACCAAGGGCGGAAGGGCATTTAGTTTTTCTGCCATCGTGGTAGTTGGGAATGAAAATGGAGTGGTAGGCCATGGATTAGGTAAGGCCAAAGAAGTGCAGGAAGCTATTTTGAAGGGAATGGATGATGCCAAAAAGAATCTTATAAAAGTTCCCCTGCTGCATGGTACCATTCCGCACGAACAATGGTGTAAGGATGGCGCTGCCAAAGTTTTGATTAAGCCAGCTGCCGCCGGTACAGGCGTAATTGCCGGAGGAAGCATGCGTGCGGTGTTGGAGAGTGCTGGTATTACAGACGTGTTGGCTAAGTCTCTTGGTTCAGCAAATCCGCATAATGTGGTAAAAGCCACGGTTAAGGCTTTGTCAATGTTAAGAGAACCAACCGGCGTTGCAAAAACAAGAAATATTTCGCTGAAAAAAGTTTTTAACGGATAAATTGTTACCAGGTAAGAGAAAGCGGTTCATACAACATACCGGAATCTTACTACCGAAAAAAATTATCATGAAAAAGATAAAAATAACACAGATAAAAAGTGGGATCGACCGTTCAGAAAGGCAAAAGCTTACATTAAAAGCTTTGGGACTTAATAAGTTGCATTCTGTAAAGGAAGTGGAAGCCACTCCTCAAATTCTTGGGATGGTTAAAAAAGTAAATCATTTAATTAAAGTGGAAGAACTGGCTTAAGCCGGTTTTCGCTTTTTTGTTTAATATTAATTTTAAATAGCGAGCTCCGGGTACCTGGGGCGTTGAGTTAAAAAAAAAGTACTATGAAATTAGAGAATTTAAAGCCGGCATACGGCGCTACTCACAAGGTAAAAAGATTAGGCCGCGGCGAAGCTTCCGGTAAGGGAGGAACATCAACCAAAGGAAACAAAGGTGGCCAAAGCCGCACAGGTTACAAAATTAAAATGGCGCACGAGGGAGGCCAGATGCCTATCCAGAGGAGGCTGCCAAAACGTGGTTTCAAAAACAATAACCGCATTGAATATAAAGTTTTCAATCTCGGCCAGGTAGATCAGTTAATAGAAAAGCACGAGATCACTGAATTTACTGCTGAAAATTTGTATATTAATAACCTGATTGGCCAGTTCGACAGGGTAAAAATTTTGGGCAATGGCGAGCTTAAATCGAAGATTACTTTTAAGGTAGATGCGGTAAGCAAGAAGGCTAAAGAAGCGATTGAGTCAGCAGGCGGTTCAATTGAAATTTTAAAATAAATCATTGATATTTGCATCCCAAACCCGGTAGCAAATAATTAAACCATAACAATTCTGTGAAGAAATTCATCTCAACACTAAAAAATATTTGGACCATAGAGGAATTGAGAAATAAGATTCTCATCACTTTAGGGCTCATTTTGGTTTATAGGGTAGGTTCTTTTATTGTGCTTCCCGGAATAGATCCAAATAAACTGTCCAATCTTGAAAGCAGTTCTTCCAGCGGAATGCTTGGCCTGCTAAACGCTTTTGTAGGTGGTGCTTTCGCAAAAGCTTCCATTTTTGCCCTGGGAATAATGCCCTACATTTCCGCATCCATTTTCATGCAGTTGGTAACCGTGTTGGTTCCACAGATTTCAAAAATTCAGAAAGAAGGAGAGAGCGGACAAAAAAAGATTAATCAATGGACCCGTTATCTTACCGTAATCGTTACAGCCTTCCAGGCAGCGGCATATATAGGCTTTCTTGAATCTTCCAGCCAGGGCGCTCTTTTAGATGCGTTCAAACCGTATTTTTGGGTTTCAACCGTATTTCTTCTTACAGCAGGTACCATGTTTGTAATGTGGCTTGGTGAAAAGATTACTGACAAGGGTTTGGGTAACGGTACTTCGCTTATTATCATGATTGGCATTCTTGCCCGCCTTCCCCAATCATTTATGCAGGAATTTTATGCAAAGGAAACAGCCGGCGGCGGCGGATTATTGATCTTCCTTATTGAAATTGCAGCTTTTATCGCAGTAATACTAGGCCTGATTGTACTTGTGCAGGGTGTAAGAAAAGTGCCTGTAAATTATGCTAAACAAATTGTTGGTAACAGGCAGTTTGGTGGCGCCCGCCAGTTTCTTCCTTTAAAAGTGAATGCAGCCGGCGTAATGCCTATCATATTTGCCCAGGCTATCATGTTTCTCCCCACCATTTTTGCAGGATTCCAGACCGGTGGAAAAAGTTGGGCGGTCTATTTTACTTCGCCTACAAATGGAGTTTACATGATAATTTATGGAATTATGACCATTGGTTTCACCTTTGTTTATACATCCCTGATATTTAACCCGAAGCAAATGTCTGATGACTTAAAACGGAATAATGGTTTCATTCCGGGAGTAAAGCCAGGGCAGCCAACTACTGAATATATCGGAACAATTATGGACAGAATTACTTTACCAGGTGCCGTTCTTTTGGCCATTGTAGGTATTTTGCCCGGAATAATGGAAATTTTTGGAGTTACCCAGGGCTTTGCTACTTTTTATGGAGGCACTTCCCTTCTCATTATGGTAGCAGTTGTTTTGGATACTTTACAGCAAATAGAAACCCAGTTATTAATGCGCCAATATGATGGCTTGATGAGCAGCGGGCGCATCCAGGGAAGAACAGCAGCTCCAGGAGTTACCGGAGGAATTTAAACAAACAAAATCACTATAATCTTAAACCCCGGCCATAAGTATGACGGGGTTTTTTTAAATTAATAATATACCTGATGATTCATTATAAATCAAGTGAGGAAATAGAAAGACTGAGGCAAAGTTGCAAAATTGTAAATGACAGTATCGCACATGCGGCATCCTTCTTAAAACCGGGCATATCTACTTTGGAACTCAACGATATTGCGGAAGAATTTATACTCGCGCAAGGCGCCGTTCCCAACTTCAAGCATTATCATGGCTATCCTTTTGCGTGTTGCATTTCGGTGAACGATGCCGTGGTGCACGGTTTCCCTACGAAGGAGCCTCTGAAAGAAGGCGATATTATTTCAATCGATTGCGGGGCACTTAAAAACGGATATCATGGAGATAGCGCTTACACTTTCGCGCTTGGCGAAATTTCAGAAGAGGTAAAACAATTGCTGCGTGTGACCAAGGAGGCGCTTTATCTTGGTATCGAGAAAGCAGTGGTGGGAAACCGCATTGGCGATATTTCGGCTGCGATACAGGAATATACAGAAAAACAACACGGGTATGGCGTAGTACGTGAATTGGTGGGACATGGCATCGGCAGGGAATTACACGAGGACCCACAAATTCCCAATTATGGAAAACGGGGCAAGGGTAGCAAATTAAAAGATGGCCTTGTGATAGCAATAGAACCCATGATAAACCTGGGGACCAAAGATGTATATAACGATAAAGACGGCTGGACGGTAAGAACAAGCGATGGAAAACCCGCCGCACATTACGAGCACATGGTTTGTGTAAGGAAAAATAAGGCCGACATTTTAACTTCATTCTCTTCCATCGAGGCCGCTGAAAAAGCGAATTCAAATTTGTGGTCCGATTATTAATTACAAGCAACAGCCATCCTGTGCGAATTGAGTAATACGCCCAACACACGAATCAATGAAGGATACATAAGTGTTTTCTCAAAATGGAACAAAAAAAGCTTATTGTGATTGGTGGCGGAGCGGCAGGTTTTTTTTGTGCCATCAATGCTGCGGAAAATAATTCAGGATTAAAAGTTACCATTATTGAGAAATCCGGAAAGTTGTTGAGTAAGGTCAGGATAAGCGGAGGCGGCAGGTGCAATGTTACTCATTCCTGCTTCAGTATTACCGAAATGATTAAAAACTATCCACGTGGAGCAAGGTTTTTAAAGAACGCTTTTAATCAATTTTTTACTACCGATACAGTTGCGTGGTTTCAGCAAAAAAATGTGCAGTTAAAAACTGAACCTGATGGAAGAATGTTTCCCGCCAGCAATTCTTCTGAAACGATTATACATTGTTTTCTGCATCAGGCCAGCCAGCACGCAGTGGAAATTCTGTTGAACCGGGAAATCATAAGAGTCGATATACCTTCCTCCCAGGAAAATGATGTTTTCAAATTAACCGCAAAAGATGGAACTATCCTTGAGGCTGATTATGTTTGTGTTGCTTGTGGCGGTTTTCCTAAACCAACTCAATACAATTGGTTAACGCATTTAGGCCATTCTTTTGATTATCCCGTTCCTTCCTTATTTACGTTTAATATTCCCCATAATCCCATTTCAGCGTTAATGGGGATTTCTGTAAATAGCAGCAGGATAAAAATAAATGGAACTAAATTTTCTCAAACCGGCCCCTTGCTGATTACTCACTGGGGCTTGAGCGGCCCGGCTGTATTAAAGCTTTCTGCTTTCGGAGCAAATGAGCTTGCCAAAATGAATTACGATTTTACCATTTCAGTTAATTGGCTTGAAGAATACAACGAAAATTCTTTGCTCGAAAAATTGAAAGAATTGCGGAATGATTATTCTTCAAAAAAAATAACTAATACAAATCCTTTTCATTTACCTCAACGATTATGGGATTACCATTTGCAGCAATGCGGAATTGATTTACATATTCGGTGGGCTGATCTTCCGGCACGGCTGCAAAACTTATTGGCCAAACAGCTTTGCGCACAAGTATTTCATGTAAAAGGCAAAACCACTTTTAAAGATGAATTTGTGACAGCAGGCGGAATAAAATTAAGCGAGGTCACTCCGCAAACTATGGAAAGTAAACTTATCCCGCGTCTTTTTTTCGCCGGTGAAATTTTGAATGTGGATGGAATAACCGGTGGATACAATTTTCAGCATGCCTGGACCAGCGGTTGGATTGCAGCATCCGCTATAAAAAATTTGGATACCCACCGAAAATAAGATTTCCATTTATTTATCCATTTACTACCAATACCTTCTTTTTATTAGCTACTCATTGTTTAATTTTTTATTGGCATATATTTTTAGGGTAAAAGGATATTGATTACCCAAAATGAAATTATGGCCTCAACGAGTGAACTTAATAGCCTGCTATCTGGCGCAAAAAAAGAAAATTTTCCCCGAAAGATGGAGCCGATGCTCGCCACATTGGTTAATAAACCATTTGATGAGCCAGGCTGGATATACGAGGTGAAGTGGGATGGATTTCGCGCCTTGTCATTTCTTAACAAAGGCGAAGTGCACCTGGACTCCAGGAATTCAAAATCATTTGATGAAAAATTTTATCCCATCTATGATGAACTGAAAAAATTTAAAATGGATGCAGTGTTAGATGGGGAAATCGTTAGCCTGCGTGAAAATGGAAAAGCAGACTTTAGCAGCCTTCAGGGATGGAGAAGCGAAGCGGATGGAATTTTGATGTATTATGTTTTTGACATTTTGTGGTATCAGGGAAAAAGCCTGCTCGAGCTCGGGCTGGAGCAACGCCGAAAAATTTTAAGTACCGTGTTGCCAACCTCAGACATTATAAAGCTCAGCGAAAACTTTGAAACAAACGGCTTTGAATTTTTTAAGCTTGCCCAGGAAATGTCATTGGAGGGAATTATGGCAAAAAAATCAGATAGTCAATATCTGCCAGGCAAACGAACCAAAGACTGGCTTAAAATAAAAACGCAGCAAAGGCAGGAAGTGGTCATCGGCGGTTTTACAAAAAATGAAAACACC
This sequence comes from Hanamia caeni, assembly GCF_003721595.1. GTDB lineage: Bacteria > Bacteroidota > Bacteroidia > Chitinophagales > Chitinophagaceae > Ginsengibacter > Ginsengibacter caeni. Next base: position 15,761 of record NZ_RJJR01000027.1, on the reverse strand, counting down.
ACGAAGCTTTTCAGCTCTTTGCTCGTGGGGGTTTTTGAAAATAAAAATCTTGTTTTCACAGGTAAAATTGGTACAGGCTTTACGCAGAAACTCCAGCAGAAGCTGATGAAAAAATTTGAGCCCCTTATTATTCCGGAAAGCCCTTTTCAGCATGAACCGGATATAAATCAACCCTCACGCTTCCGGCCAAATCCGCCGCACGCTGAGGCTACATGGCTACAACCAAAGCTAATCGCTGAAGTAAGCTACAGGGAAATGACGCGCGATGGTGTAATGCGGCATCCTTCTTTTGAAGGCATGCGCGACGACAAAAAACCGGCAGAGGTGGTGATGGAAAAAGAAACAGACACGGAAAAAATTGTAAATAAAACCGGTTTGCAAAAAGAAAAAATCATAAAGCCCATGGAAAAAGGGGAGAGGAAAACCTTGCTGAATCCAAGTGAAAAAACTCAGATACGAAAAGTCAACGGCAAAGAATTAAAATTCACCAATCTCTCAAAAATATATTGGCCCAAAGAGAAAATTACCAAAAGGGAATTAATCAATTACTATTATCAGGCTGCGCCTTTTATTTTACCTTATTTAAAAAACCGGCCTCAATCTTTAAATCGTTTTCCCAATGGAATTAACGGCAAAAGTTTCTATCAAAAAAACGTAACCGGCAAAGTGCCTGAATGGATCGAAACTTTTCCTTATCACAGCAAAATAGATGGCGACAAAAATTTTTTAAAAATCAGTAATGAAGCCAGCTTGCTGTATGTGGTGAACCTCGGCTGCATTGAAATAAACCCCTGGAGCAGCACGGCTGATAAGCCTGATAATCCCGATTGGTGCATCATTGATTTGGATCCTGATGAAAATACATTTGAGCAGGTAATCGTTACGGCGCAGGTCACAAAAAATGTATTGGATGAATTAGGAGTAACAAGTTGTTGCAAAACATCCGGATCAACGGGGCTTCACATTTATTTTCCGCTGGGCGCAAAATATACTTATGAAGAATCAAAAGAATTTGCGAGAAAAATTGCGACGCTTGTGCAAAAGGAACTGCCTGAATTCACGAGTATTGAGCGAATCGTGAATAACCGTGACAGGAAAATGTATATCGATTTTTTACAAAACCGGCCGCAGGCCACGCTTGCCGCTCCCTATTCGGTGAGGCCAAAGCCCGGCGCCACTGTATCTATGCCTTTACATTGGGAAGAAGTTAAGAAAGGACTTAAAATGTCTGACTTTACGATTAAAAATTCTATTGCGCGCATCAGAAGCGAGGGAGATATTTTTAAGCCTGTGTTGGGAAAAGCAATTAATATGAAAGCTGCATTGAAAAAAATAAAATATATGATGTAACGGTAAGGCCTACACGAATTTTAGGCAGGAATGGGAAATCAAATTATTTGTTGATTTACTATACTCATTATTCATCTAAATAAAAAAGCCCGTTGTTACAGCTAACAACGGGCTTTGGAATACTATGAAAAGAATCAGGCCTTTTCCTCTTCGCTTGCATCTTCATCCTGTGCATCTTCCGCTTCAGCTTCTTCCTTTTCCGCTGCCGCTTCTGCCTGGGCTTTTATATGCTGAGGCTCATTGGCGGGGGGTGGGGGAGTTTGGGCTAAAGTACCTTCTGCCTTCTTTTCTGCTTTAGGTTTTTCTTCTTCATTGCTTGTTTCTTCGGCATCCGCTTTACTTTTCGAAGTTTCTTTTTTCGCAACAGGGGCTTCTGCAGGAGCTTCGTCTGCTTTAGCTTTCACTTCTGCTTCAGCTTCAGGAGCCTGGTCCATTTTCTTCTTCAGATCTGCCAGCACACCTAAATCGCCTAATGTGGTTTTTTCAACTTTGCTTTGAATGTTTTTTACGGCTTTCTTTGTGCTTTCGGCCGCAACTCTTCTTTCGTGTAGCTGTGCATTTTTTTCATCTGCTCTTTCTTTCTCCCAGATGCGGCTGTGGCTCAGAATGATTTTCTTATCATTCCTGTCAAATTCAATTACCATAAAAGGAGCTATCTCATCCAGGCCGATTACCTTTTCATCTTCTTTACGCAGATGGCGTGCCGGGGCAAATCCTTCCAATCCGTAAGGAAGCTGAACTATGGCGCCTTTATCATCGCGGCGGGTTACGGTTCCTTCATGAACACTTCCGACAGGGAAAGTTTCTTCCAAAGAATTCCATGGGTCTTCTTCTATTTGCTTGTGTCCTAACTGAAGCTTGCGGTTTTCTTTATCAATGCTCATAATGATTACATCAATATTTTCACCAACTTTCGTGTATTCATTCGGGTTATTAAAACGTTTTAACCAGCTCAAATCACTTATATGAATCATTCCGCCAATGCCGGGAGAAAGTTCAACAAACACGCCGTAAGGAGTGATATTTTTTACCAGGCCTTTGTGTTTGCTTCCTTCAGGATATTGTGTTTCAATCGTGTTCCAAGGGTCTTCTGTCATTTGCTTGATAGAAAGGCTCATCTTGCGATCTTCTTTGCTCAGCGTTACAATCTTCGCTTCATATTCATCGCCCAGTTTGAAGAATTCTTTTGCATTGATTGGCGTATTTGCCCATGTGATTTCGCTTACGTGAACCAAACCTTCCACGCCCGGATAAATTTCCAGGAATGCGCCGTAATCTTCAATATTTACCACTTTTCCTTTTACGATTTCGCCTTCTTTAATATTTTCAGGCAATGTATCCCAAGGATGCGGAGTTAATTGTTTCAAACCAAGACTGATGCGTTTTTTATCATCATCAAAGTCAAGAACTACCACGTTCAGTTTTTGGTCAAGTTTCAATACTTCACTTGGATGATTGATACGACCCCAACTGATATCTGTAATGTAAAGTAAACCGTCTAAGCCGCCAAGGTCGAGGAATGCACCGAAATCGGTGATATTCTTGATGGTTCCTTCCAATACCTGTCCTTTTTCCAACTTGCCAATAATTTCAGCCCGTTGCTGTTCAATGTCGCTTTCGATAAGCGCTTTATGGGAAACAACTGCATTCTTAATGGCTTCATTAATTTTAACCACTTTGAACTCCATGGTTTTTCCGACAAACTGGTCGTAATCTGTAACAGGCTTAACGTCAATTTGCGAACCTGGTAAGAATGTTTCCATTCCAAATACATCCACAATAAGACCGCCTTTGGTTTTGCTGGTAACGAGGCCTGTAACGATTTCACCTGTTTTGTGCATTTCAACAATTTTTTCCCATGCACGGGTAGTGCGGGCTTGCTTGCGGCTCAGGTGAAGATTGCCGTCTTTGTCTTCCTTCTCTGCAACCATCACTTCCACTTCGTCGCCTACTTTCAGGTTAGGCATATCGCGAAATTCGTTCAATCCTACAAGGCCATCACTTTTAAAGCCTATGTTAATAACAACGTCGGTTTTGGTCATCGCCACTACGTTGCCGGTTACCATTTCGCCGTCATTAATTTGCTTGAAGGTTTTATCATAAACCTCATCGTACTTTTCCCTTTCAGAATCGTTGTAAACAGTCACATTTCTTTTGTCAATGCTCCAGTCAAAATCATCATGAGGTGTTGAAAGTGCTTCTTCATGAATTTCCAATTCTGTGGGTTGGGGCTCTGTGGCAGCCTGCGCAGATTCCACATCAGGAAAGTCAGGGAAGGGGACTCCCTCAATGCCACCCTGTGGACGGCCATCTGATACTATTTCCTGGGTTTCCGATTTTGGTTCTTTGTTTTCAGTATCCATTATTTATTTACAGGTAATTTTGTTATTGCTGTGTCGTTTTAAAGACCCTGTCCATCAGCATTTGTTGATTGTTAAAAAATTTGTGATTAAAATTGCTTTCCCTTTTTTATTTGGGGAGTGCAAAGGTAATAAATACCGCTGAGCATTTCTATAGTATTATACATTTTTAGTATAAAAAAAAGCATAGGATTGCTCCTACGCTTTACTGTTTTTCAAGGCCAAAAATTTCGCCTGCATAGTAAGATAACCAGGTCGATTTCCCATCATACCCTAAAATTCATGCCAATGAATTCATAATTTGTTTAAATCCTAATTGTTATATTGCAAATTGATTGGATAGTAAACCAAATTGAATGAAGCGTTGGCTAAAAAACCTGCAGAAGACTCACCTGTTTAAGTCAGTGGTTTATTTCATTATAGGGATTTTTAGCTACCCGGGGATTGCCATTATTAACAAGCTTACTATAAGCGGAACTGAACATTTGAAAAAGCTTCCCAAAAAAAATGTGCTTTTCGTGAGTAATCACCAGACGTATTTCGCTGATGTTATCACACTTATTCATATTTTTTGCGCTGTTAAGTGGCGCAGGCAGAATAAGTTAGGCGTTCCATTTTACCTTTTAAATCCCTTTACCCGCGTGTATTTTGTGGCTGCTGCCGAAACGATGAAAAGTACCTGGGTGAGCCGCTTTTTCAGATGGGGAGGAGCCATCACCGTAAAGCGTACCTGGAAAAAAGATGGCCAGGAAATCAGGCGTGGCCTTGACCCGGCCGATACACGAAAAATTTCCAGTGCTTTGAAGGACAATTGGGTGATAACTTTCCCGCAGGGTACTACCAAGCCTTTTGCCCCCGGAAGAAAAGGAACTGCATTCATCATCAAATATCACAGGCCGGTTGTTATCCCTGTAGTCATTAATGGATTCTGGCGCGCTTTCAACAAGAAAGGCCTGAAATTTAAGAAGAAAGGCGTTGTTCTTTCTGTGAAATTCAAAGCGCCGCTGCAACTGACTTACGAAGAAAGTGTTGATGAAATCCTCGAAAAAGTGATGGATTCGATTGAGCAAAGCAAAAAATTCATGTGGATAAAATCAGAAAATAAATTGCAGGATTAGGCCAGTGAACGAATAAATAAAGAAATTTTTGTTTTATTTCTTCTTCCGGGTTAGATTCCTTGTTTGTCGTCCCTTACATTCATAAATAAGGCTTTCAGCTCAGATGCATCGCCGGGCTTCATTTTTCCTCCCAGAATCAATCTCAGTTGCCTTCTGCGCAAAGCGCCTTCATAAAGTTCTGTCTCCTCCGGTGTTTCGGGCTCTATTTTAGGAACAGCCCTTGGTTTACCATGAGGGTCAAGAGCTACGAATGTGTAGTAAGCTTCATTACTTGGATATTTATACTGTTGCAGAATGTCTTCTCCCCACACTTTCAGGTAAATTTCCATGCTGGTATTAAAAGCGCGGGTAACTTTGGCCTGGATGTGGACTACATTTCCCAGCTTGATGGGATTTGTAAAAGAAATATTGTCGACCGATGCGGTAACTACCGGCGCGCCACAATGCTTGCTGCCGGAGAGTGCTGCAGCTATGTCCATCCAATACATCAGCCGTCCGCCCATTAAGTTGTCAAATAGGTTGGTATCATTGGGCAAAACCAATTCTGTCATCACGATTAAACTTTCTGAGGGTCTTTTAGCGTTCATTCCGCGAAAATTTTTGCAAATATAGTTAATGTGAAGTGGAGCTATTTTTGACTACCTGGCTATTTATTATTTGGCGGATTGTTTGTGAATGCTGAATTTCGGTTTTTAAACTTATGAAGGAACTCTCTTTTGATGATACAAAAACAGCCTTTGCCTCAAAATCGGATAAGCAATTAAAAAACGCCAGGTTTATTTATGAATCTATGACAAAACCCTGGTTGGTGAAACTGGGATTATGGCTTACGCCCCTCGCTTTGAAAATGGGCTTGCCGGTTAAAGGGATTATCAGGAAAACTATTTTTAGTCAATTTGTGGGTGGGGAAACACTTGAAGATACGTCGACTGTTGTAGAGAATCTGGCAAAATTTAATGTGGAAGTGATTTTAGATTATGGCGTGGAGGGTAAAGAAGGAGAAAAAGAATTTGACCATGCTAGCGACGAATTCATCAGGGTAATTAACTATGCGGCTACTCAACCCAACATTCCCTACATGAGTATTAAACTTACGGGCCTTTCACGGTTTGGTTTGCTGGAAAAAGTGAACAATTCTGCCGTTTACAATGATATTGTCCGGGGTAAAATTGCATTTGATAAACTAAACGAAAATGAAAAAGCAGAATGGACCAGGGTGGTGGCACGGCTTACTAAAATATGCGCAGTAGCTGCCAAATGCAATGTGGGCGTTTTAGTGGATGCGGAAGAAAGCTGGATTCAACATGCTGAAGATGCGCTTGCTACCATGATGATGTTGGAGTTTAATACTGGAAAGCCCGTGATATACAATACGGCGCAATTATACCGGCACGACAGGTTGGAGTATATTAAAGACTTTTGCAGCTTTGCCAAAGAAAATAATTTTATTCCAGCTATGAAACTGGTGCGTGGCGCTTACATGGAAAAAGAACGCGCGCGGGCCGTAGAAATGAATTACGCTTCTCCCATAAATGAAACCAAAACAGCCACTGATGATGAATTTAATGCTGCCGTAGCATTTTGTTTAGATCCGCAAAATAACATGCACGTGGTTATCGGCTCTCATAATGAGTACAGTAATTTGCTGGCAACCCAAATCATGACGAAATATGGCCTCGCGCTGAACGATTCCAGGGTTCATTTGTCGCAGCTTTATGGAATGAGCGACAACATCACTTTTAATCTCGCCAAAGCAGGTTGCAACGCCAGTAAATATGTTCCCTTTGGCCCGATAAAAGATGTGATTCCTTATCTGATGCGACGGGCACAGGAAAACTCCTCAGTGAGTAGCCAAACAAGGAGGGAATTGCAGCTTATTGAAAAAGAATTAAAAAGACGGCAGAATTCTGTAAATTAGTTGATAATTGTCAACAATAATTTCGTCTTTTTTTCATTTTTAAAAAAACCGTGTATAACTAACTATATGAGTAAGTTTTTACTTATTTCTATTTTATTATTTTGCTTTCCCTTCTTTTCTTCTTTTGCTCAAACGAAGTCGGTAGCGGCTATTAAAATAACTGAATCTATACGTATTGACGGAGATCCGGCAGATGAAGAATGGAAGCATGTTCCATCCATTTCCGGTTTTATTACTTCTACACCAGTATTTGGCAAAGATGCCAGCCATACTGAGGTAAAAATTGCTTATGATAATTCGGCGGTGTATGTATTAGCCTATATTTTTGATGACCCGGAAAACATAAAACGCCGCCTGACCGCGCGGGATGATATTGAAGATAAGGATGTAGATGTTTTTGGTGTGGGCGTAGACACTTATAATGATAAACAAAACGGCTTTAGTTTTAAAGTATCAGCGGCCGGCGTACAAAAAGATGCAAAATTGTCTACTCAGGAAGATGATTCGTGGAATGCGGTTTGGGAAAGTAAAGTAAGCCTGAGAAATGACGGCTGGGTAGTAGAAATGAAAATCCCTTTTAGCGCAATCCGGTTTTCAAAAAGTAATTTGCAGACCTGGGGCCTTCAGTTTAGCCGGTTCAGAAGAGTTACAAATGAATTGTCAACGTGGAGCCCGGATGATCCAAAAATCGGCGGCGACATGAATAAGTGGGGTGATTGGAAAGATCTTCACAATATTACGCCTCCTGTAAGGCTATCTTTTCTGCCTTATCTTTCCAGCGGCGTAAATATTTCTCCCGTAGGAACTAAAAAGGAGGTTAGCTTTCTGAAAAGCGGTGGCATGGATGTAAAATATGGAATCAATGAAAGCTTTACGCTCGACCTTACACTAATCCCTGACTTTGCGCAGGTTCAGTCTGATAACATTGTCTTAAATCTCAGCCCTTTTGATATCAAATTTGAAGATTTCAGGCCTTTTTTTACTGAAGGAACTGAATTATTCAATAAAGCGGGCATCTTTTATTCAAGAAGAATTGGCGATGCTCCTTCAGGTTCGTATGATGTGTTGCAGAAAGCATCTTCTAACCCTGGTTATCAAATTATAAATAATCCCGGCATCACGAGGTTAATCAATGGCACCAAATTTTCGGGCCGCACAAAAGGCAATCTTGGTATTGGAATTTTCAATGCCGTTACTTCAAATATGAATGCCGAAATTTTTGATAAATTAACGGATTCAACTATTCATATTCAAACGGAACCTTTAACCAATTACAACATTATTGTTCTTGACCAGGCATTGAAAAACCGTTCTTCGGTAACTTTTACCAATACAAATGTTTTAAGAAACGGCAATAGCCGCAATGCAAACGTGTCTGCGCTTGGGCTTTCCTTATATGATAAAAACAACCGCCATCATTTGAGTATTGATGGTATTTATAGCAATGTTTGGGGTAAAAACGGGAATTATGATGGTTTTAAAACTAATGCGGGATTTCAAAAAGTAAGTGGGAAATTGCAATATTCCTTTTTGGCGCTTGCCATGTCTGACACCTATGATCCGAATGACCTGGGATTTCTTCAAAATAATAATCAATTCAATTATACGGGCAACATTAGCTATGTACTTTATAAACCCACAAAACATTTCCTGAATCAGCGATATACTTTTGGCGCCACCAACCAATATTTATACAAACCTTTCAAATGGCAAAATTTTGTCATAAACACTACAGCATTTTTGTTGATGAAAGATTTTTCCTATGTATCCGGAACGCTTCAAATAGCGCCTTCCTGGTCTAATGATTATTTTGAATTAAGGACGCCGGGAAGTGTTTTGAAAAGGCCCGCTCAATATTTTTTAAATATTACCGGAAGCACCGATACACGAAAAAAATTGTTTATAAATTATGCCGCAGAAAGTGGTCTTACTTCATTGCCCGATGAGCCTTATTATGGTTTTACTCTGGGCGCAACGTATAAATTTAATGATCGTTTTGAAATGAATGCAGAAGGCCACCTGGATAAAGATGAGGCAAACTATGGATATGTCTTCAGGGATATCAATTCTCATCTCCCGATACTGGGACAACGGACTGTAAAAACGGATTATTCAATTTTAGGAGCAGCCTATTCTATTAACGCCTTAATGCATTGTAACGTCCGCTTACGCCATTACTGGAGCAACGTTGTGTATCATCATTTTTATGACGTGAAACAAGATGGATATTGGACGGAGACGAATTTTTATGCCGGACGTGATGTAAACTTCAATACATTTAATATTGACATGTTCTATACCTGGGATTTTTTACCGGGAAGCCGGCTGACGCTTTCATGGAAAAATGCGCTCGGCGCTGAGGTGTACCTCGACGAAACGCAGTACCGGACTTACTTCAAAAATTTCAACCAGGTATTGCGCAGCCCTCATTCTAATGAGCTAAGCCTAAAAGTAGTTTATTACCTGGATTACTTAACGCTGAGAAAACGTTAGAAATCTTACTAAAAATAAAACCAGGTTTTTTCTTTGTTTACTGTTGCGTTAATATAAACGTGATGAATGAATTGATGAATAACATAGTCGCTGGTAAATGAACCAATAAGTTTCTTTTTTATTCCGGGTAAAAAGGATAATTGTATTACTTTATTTAAAAAAAAATAAGGGCTGAGTGGGCTTCCCGACTGAATGGCATTTGTATCAAATTAAAAAACCGGATTAAAAGTTTATTTACTGTCGCGGGGATTTAGCTTGTAATCCATAATTTTAATGATTGAATCCAGGAGATTTTTTCCTGTGAAATTTATTAAACTTATGACCTTCTTTTATTCTTTCCTTTTTACTTTTTCCGCCATGCAGAATATTTTTATTCATCCTCCTATTGATACCGCTAAAATGCATAAAGAAATTTTGGCTGAATTTGCCAAACAACCCGCCGGCACCTTTGCGGTAGCATTTGAAGATCTTGCTACCGGTGAACAATTTTTGATGAATGCCCATGAAAATTTTCATGCAGCCAGCACGATCAAAACTGCATTTTTAATAGAAACTTTTAAGCAGGCCGATGAAGGTAAATTTTCTCTTAACGATTCCATTTTAATTCACAATGATTTTAGAAGTATTGTTGATGAAAGCCTCTACCACCTCGATTCTACTGATGACAGCGAAAGAGATTTGTATCGCCGGATTGGGCAGAAGGAAACCATCTACAATTTACTGTACCGGATGATTACGCAGAGCAGCAATTTTGCTACGAATCTTATCGTAGATCTGATTGATGCTAAAAATGCAAATAGCACCATGCGTTCTATCGGGGCAAAAAACATACAAGCCTTGCGGGGCGTAGAAGACAGTAAAGCCTATGAATTGGGGCTGAATAATACGGTAACGGCCTATGACCTGATGATAATTTTTGATCACCTTGACAAAGGAACGGTGGTGAATAAACCGGCATGCGATTCAATGATACAAATTTTAATGCACCAGCAGTTAAGGGAAAAAATTCCTGCAAAGCTTCCCGCTAATGTGAAAGTGGCTAACAAAACAGGTTCTATCACTAAGATTTCGCACGACTCAGGAATTGTGTTCCTTCCCGACGGGCGGAAGTATGTATTGGTTTTATTATCAAAAGGTGTTGAAGATGAAAATGCTGCCAATGAAACACTGGCGCGGGTTTCGCGAATTATTTATGATTATGTAACCGGCAATAAAAACTAAAATAGAAATGATTCCTCTTTGTTCGTTTACTGCAATTAATGTTTGATGGGTTACCTTACCCAATACCAGATAATACCGGGGCCTTGCATGGATAAGGTTCCTCCATCACCTGACAGCCACGGTGAAGGACTCCATCCGCTGCTGGCAATTAAGGTTCCCCACCAGTAAGAGGTTCCGCTTTGGCTGGTAGTTATAATTCCTTCGCTGGTTCGGGTGGTCCACCAGGGCATTCGCGGCCCAAAACCACCGCCTTCAAAATAATTCCAATTTCCAAATTTGGTATTGATTGTAATGTCAGTATTCGTATTTACCCGGCTTACAAAACTATAAGGCTGGTTTACCGTCCAGATACCGCCATAGCTTCCCCTGGTATTAGCATCCATCATGTATTGAAAACCTGTGGCGCTTTTCCTGATATAATCTGCCCATGCAATGATAGAATAATCTCCATCATTAGTTGGGCTTGTTTGACTTCTTAAAACGGCATTCGCATTTGTCCATCCGGCATTTGGATTTCTATTACACATGATCAGCGTCCAGCCCCCGCCATCTGTTGTCATATCAGCATAGATCTGAAAAGGTGCGCCGCCATTGATGTTTGGGTTTTTTATCCAATAATAACCATCCGGGGAAGAGGGAAAGGCTTGTTTAATTGCATAGGCGCTACTGGATGCAGAAGAAGCAGAGGTGCCATCATTAAGCGGAGTGCCATTCACCCAATTGCTGGTGGTTCCAATCAACGCAAAATTATGCAGCGTGCCATTATATGCATTGGTTGTTTTATCAATAAGGGAAGTAATTCCTGCATTATTAGCCGAAGGTATTCCTTGGTTAAAATTATAGTAAGCTACCAATCCCGGTTCATTGCCCAACAATTGTGTATTCATCGAAGATAGTATCTCAGATTGCGTTTTTGCTGTATTCCAAATGCGCAGTTCATCGAAAATGGCGTTTGCATAAGGATCGCCGCCCCAATTGCTTTTACCTATGTAGCAATTATTACGGATTATATTTACAGGCGTTGGAAATGTAGCGGTACCGGCTACTATACCATTGATATAAATAGTAGCTGTAGTGCCATTTAACGTGGCGGCTATGTGAGACCATTGATTAAGTGGAAGTGTTTGTGTGGCCTGGAATTGAGCTCCTTCAACATAAAAGCCAGGCGCTCCGCTGGTGCCATACGTATAAGATAATAAAACATTATTGCTGCCGGCGCCATTCCCAAAATCAATTATCCTTGCCCAGTTTGCAAAGCTCTTTGGATATACCCAGCATTCAATGGTGAAGTCTCCGGTAAAATAAACTCCTGCCGGTAATGATATGTAGTCGTCATCGCCTTTGAAGTCAAGCGCATAATTATTACTACCAACATAAACCACAGCACCGTTTTTATTCAGCCCGTCCTGGCCCATAGCTCCGTTCTTGTTAATATACAAAGATGAGTTATTGGTTACCTGTCCATGCTTATCTAAGGCTTGCCCCCATAAGTTGGTGATAAAAAATATGCTGAGAAAAACGAAAAATAATTGCTTCATAACAATGGGATTAATAAAAATAATCGAATTGAATTCTGTCGCTGGCCGTCAATGTATAGCTGCCGTTATTTGCAGGAACATAAGTCAAAGTCTTTCCGCTCCAACTGTAAGCAGAATTACTTATTCTTATTCCGTTGATATACATTTTTATTTTGCTGTGCGTGGATGGAATTTGAGTCAGCGTAAAACTTGTTTGAGCTGCAGTCGCGGTAAATTCATCAGTTGCGTCATTGATAGCTGCCGGCCCTGAAGATACAGAGCCATCAGCCATTAAATATTGAGAAGAAGTGCCGCCCGATTTTATAAAGGATTTTGCGGTGATATTTCCACTGGTGTTTACAGCGGTTACGCTTGCATTTCCCAATTGAATTTTATTGCTTGCATCAGCGATAGCTGCATAGCCAATAGCGGTGGCATTGGTTAGAGTGGCTGTTGATACATTTGAGTTAGCGCCAATGAATGTATTCTGAGAGCCTGAAGTGACTGAGCTACCGGCAGCAGAACCCAACGCTGTATTAAAATTCCCTGTTGAGCTTAATAGAGATTGCTGGCCGATGCCGGTGTTATATGTGCCTGTAGAAACCGACATCATTGCTTCAGCGCCCACAGACGTATTTGCATTCCCGGTGGTTAACCTTGGCAAATTAGAATAACCGACACTTGTATTATTATCGAAGGAAGCGCCACTATAACTTTGCATGGCCCCATAACCAATTGCTGTATTGCGCGAACCGGTTCCTGAACCCAGGGCCGAACTACCAAAGGCCGTATTCTGGCTATTATTACCTGTGCCTCTTCCTATTTTAATGCCATTAACTACCATATCTGAATTGTATGTTTTAATGCCGCCAATAGTTTGTGCAGTAGTTAAGTTAACAAAGTTGGAAAGTGTTCCTTGTTTCGCGTACGGGCTTAGCATAGCAGCGGTATCAGCGATATTTAATTTTAAGTTGATCCTGCTTTGAACCAGGCTCAAAGAATCAATCATGCGCTGCGTTCTTGCATAGGAACCCAGCATGGAAGCAGTGTCGGAAATATTTAACTTGGTTGCTATCGAGTTATTTACTGCCGATGCATTTGCATAAGGACTCAGCATCGCAGCGGTATCAGCGATATTTAATTTTAAGTTGATCCTGCTTTGAACCAAATTTAAAGAATCAATCACGCGCTGCGTTCTTGCATAAGAACTGAGCATGGAAGCAGTGTCAGAAATATTTACTTTGGTCGCTATTGAGTTATTTACTGCCGATGCATTTGCATATGGTGCCAGCATCGCAGCGGTGTCAGCGATATTTAATTTTAAGTTGATCCTGCTTTGAACCAAATTTAAAGAATCAATCACGCGCTGCGTTCTTGCATAAGAACTCAGCATGGAAGCAGTATCGGAAATATTTACTTTGGTATTTAAACCTGCGTTGGATCCTGCAATCGTTGCATAGGGACTCAGCATAGCAGCGGTATCAGCGATATTTAATTTTAAGTTGATCCTGCTTTGAACCAGGCTCAAAGAATCAATCATGCGCTGCGTTCTTGCATAAGAACCCAGCATGGAAGCAGTGTCAGAAATATTTACTTTGGTATTTAAACCTGAAGTAGAGTTGGCCACTGTTGCATATGGTGCAAGCATAGCAGCGGTATCAGCGATATTTAATTTTAAGTTGATCCTGCTTTGAACCAAACTCAAAGAATCAATCATGCGCTGCGTTCTTGCATAAGAACTCAGCATGGAAGCGGTGTCGGAAATATTTAACTTGGTTGCTATCGAGTTATTTACTGTCGACGCATTTGCATAAGGACTCAGCATCGCAGCGGTATCAGCGATATTTAATTTTAAATTCAACCTGCTTCCAACCAGGCTCAAAGAATCAATCATGCGCTGCGTTCTTGCATAAGAACCCAACATGGAAGCAGTGTCGGAAATATTTACTTTGGTATTTAAACCTGAAGTAGAGTTGGCTACTGTTGCATATGGTGCCAGCATCGCAGCGGTGTCAGCGATATTTAATTTTAAGTTGATCCTGCTTTGAACCAAACTCAAAGAATCAATCACGCGCTGCGTTCTTGCATAAGAACTCAGCATGGAAGCAGTATCGGAAATATTTACTTTGGTATTTAAACCTGCGTTGGATCCTGCAATCGTTGCATAGGGACTCAGCATAGCAGCGGTATCAGCGATATTTAATTTTAAGTTGATCCTGCTTTGAACCAAACTCAATGAATCAATCATACGCTGTGTTCTTGCATAAGAACCCAACATGGAAGCGGTGTCAGAAATATTTACTTTGGTATTTAAAGCCGAAGTAGAGCTGGCCACTGTTGCATATGGTGCAAGCATAGCAGCGGTATCAGCGATATTTAATTTTAAGTTGATCCTGCTTTGAACCAAACTCAAAGAATCAATCATGCGCTGTGTTCTTGCATAAGAACCCAGCATGGAAGCAGTGTCAGAAATATTTACTTTGGTATTTAAACCTGAAGTAGAGTTGGCCACTGTTGCATATGGTGCAAGCATAGCAGCGGTATCAGCGATATTTAATTTTAAGTTGATCCTGCTTTGAACCAAACTCAAAGAATCAATCATGCGCTGCGTTCTTGCATAAGAACTCAGCATGGAAGCGGTGTCGGAAATATTTAACTTGGTTGCTATCGAGTTATTTACTGTCGACGCATTTGCATAAGGACTCAGCATCGCAGCGGTATCAGCGATATTTAATTTTAAATTCAACCTGCTTCCAACCAGGCTCAAAGAATCAATCATGCGCTGCGTTCTTGCATAAGAACCCAACATGGAAGCGGTGTCGGAAATATTTACTTTGGTATTTAAACCTGAAGTAGAGTTGGCCACTGTTGCATATGGTGCCAGCATCGCAGCGGTATCAGCGATATTTAATTTTAAGTTGATCCTGCTTTGCACCAGGCTCAAAGAATCAATCACGCGCTGCGTTCTTGCATAAGAACCCAACATGGAAGCAGTATCGGAAATATTTACTTTAGTTGCTATCGAGTTATTTACTGCCGATGCATTTGCATAAGGACTCAGCATCGCAGCGGTATCAGCAACATTTAATTTTAAATTCAACCTGCTTTGAACCAAATTTAAAGAATCAATCACGCGCTGCGTTCTTGCATAGGAACTCAGCATGGAAGCGGTGTCGGAAATATTTAACTTGGTTGCTATCGAGTTATTTACTGTCGATGCATTTGCATATGATGCAAGCATAGCAGCGGTATCAGCGATATTTAATTTTAAGTTGATCCTGCTTTGAACCAAACTCAAAGAATCAATCATGCGCTGCGTTCTTGCATAAGAACCCAGCATGGAAGCAGTGTCAGAAATATTTACTTTGGTATTTAAACCTGAAGTAGAGTTGGCCACTGTTGCATATGGTGCAAGCATAGCAGCGGTATCAGCGATATTTAATTTTAAGTTGATCCTGCTTTGAACCAAACTCAAAGAATCAATCACGCGCTGCGTTCTTGCATAGGAACTCAACATGGAAGCGGTGTCGGAAATATTTAACTTGGTTGCTATCGAGTTATTTACTGCCGATGCATTTGCATAAGGACTCAGCATCGCAGCGGTATCAGCAATATTTAATTTTAAATTCAACCTGCTTCCAACCAAACTCAAAGAATCAATCACGCGCTGCGTTCTTGCATAAGAACCCAACATGGAAGCAGTGTCGGAAATATTTACTTTGGTTGCTATCGAGTTATTTACTGCCGATGCATTTGCATAAGGACTCAGCATCGCAGCGGTATC
>NZ_RJJR01000026.1 GCF_003721595.1 Hanamia caeni | reverse complement strand
ATTTTTTTCAAACTCTTTACAAACTTATTAAAACAAAAAATGGAGAATTCTTCAGCTCTTTAAATCTTAAATTTGGTTTTTAAGGGTTGACTAAGTATCAATGAAACAAACTCAGCTCTATAGTAAATGTCATCCTGAGCCTGTCTGTCAGCCTGAGCGTTTCGAAGGCATGTTGGAAGGTTGGATGTTGAAAGTTGGAAGTTAAAAGTTGAAAGTTAAAAGTTGAAAGTTGAAAGTTGAAAGTTGAAAGTATGCACTTGGACAAGCTTACCATGACAGAGATTTCCCTTTTAATTGCGATAAACTCATTAAATGAAACAAACTCAGCTCTATAGTAAACGTCAGCCTGAGCCTGTCTGTCAGCCTGAGCCTGTCTGTCGGCCTGAGCTTGTCTGTCAGCCTGAGCTTGTCTGTCAGCCTGAGCTTGTCGAAGGCAGCCTGCCCAGAGCTTGTCGAAGGGTCATAACTCCCAACTCATAACTCCTAACTCATAACTCATAACTCCTAACTCAAATAATTAGCCTTAATTTTGAGAAATGGAATTAACTCATAACTCATAACTCATAACTCCTAACTCCTAACTCCTAACTCCTAATTCATGCAATTTCCAAAAATCATATCAGTTGAAGCTTTACAAAAGTATAAACTTAACTTGCTTTTTTCTGATGGAACGGAAGGCGTATATGACGTTGAAGATATTGCCGGGAAAGGTGTTTTTAAAATATGGGACGTTGATGAAAATTTTTTTAAAGTCTTTATTAACAGGGAATCAGGTGCGATTTCCTGGCCCGGAGAGATTGATATAGATACTATCAATGCCTACTGTACCATTAAAAAAATTTCTCCCGAAAATTGTTTTCAAAAGCAAGTGAAATATGCCGCGGATCAGTGAGTTCTATGGCATTGTTATTTGGATGTATTGGAAAGATCATAATCCTCCTCATATTCACGCCACCTACCAGGAGTATGAAATACTTATTAATTTAACTGACTTTTCTGTCTATGCCGGAAGTTTTCCGGGCCGGGCATTTGGCCTTTGATGGAATGGGTGTCCATTCATCATGATGAATTACTCGAAAACTGGGAATTAATGAGGAAATCACTTCCTTTCAAAAGTATAGAACCATTAAAATAGAAGTTCTTAGGTTTTCGTCTATTTAACCCTAAATCTTTTGAGTAAGAACTTGCGAATGAAATAACAATTCGCCCTAAAGTTTCGTTTACTCTGCGATTCACAACTCATAACTCATAACTCCTAACTCATAACTCCTAACTCATAACTCCTAACTCCTAACTCCTAACTCCTAACTCCTAACATGGGAATCCTGGTACACAAATCGTTTTCTCTTGCTATCGAAATTGTGCAGCTTTATAAATGCCTGGTTGACGAAAAGCGGGAGTATGTTATGAGTAAGCAACTTCTCAGAGCCGGGACCTCAGTTGGAGCTATGGTAAGGGAATCACAAAATGCAGAAAGCAAAATGGATTTTGTACACAAACTGGGCATCGCCCAAAAAGAATGTGATGAAACATTATATTGGCTTGAACTTATCCAGGCTACCGGCTTTTCCATTGAGTCAAAATTTGAAGGTTGTTATCAGTTGGCTTCGGAAGTTTTGAAGATTTTAAAAAGTGTTATCGTAACCACGAAACAAAACCTTAAGAAAAATGAGCAGTGAATTTCCTAACTCATAACTCATAACTCATAACTCATAACTCCTAACTCATAACCCATAACTCCTAACTCATAACTCATAACTCATAACTTTACAGGCCTTTTTGCCTAACTTTATATCTCCGAAAATTAATTTTAAAATCATGGAGCCTATCATAATATATCCTAAGAACCCTCGTCAATATTCTGTAATAAAGGCTTTGCTGGAAGAAATGAAAGTGAAGTTTAAGGCGCCGGCCCAGGAAAAGGATGAGACTCTTATGACGAAAGAACAATTCTACGCAAAAATAGACCGTGCGGCTAAACAGGCTGAAGCCGGAAAAAAAATAAAACTGACACCAGAATTAGAAAAAGAATTATTTGGGGGTGTGTTATAAAGCCTTCTTTGCGGATTCGTACTTGTAATGAACTTATTTAGATGAAATATGATATTGAATTTTCCCTGGAGGCAAAACAGGATATTGAAAGACTGAAGAAGTCTGGAGATAAAAAGTTGTTGAAAAAACTGTATGCAATATTAACTGAACTAAAAGAACACCCTAAAACCGGTACAGGAAAACCGGAATTACTGAAATACTATAAAACGCAAACCTGGAGCAGGAGATTATCAGAAAAACATAGAGTAGTGTATAGGATTTATGACGAGACTGTTACTGTTTTAATTCTCACTTCCTGGGGACATTACGACGATAAATAAGGCAATCCACTCATAACTCCTAACTCCTAACTCCTAACTCATAACTCCTAACTCCTAACTCCTAACTCCTAACTCATAACTCATAACTCAAATAAATAGCCTTAATTTTGAGAAATGGAACAAATTACTTTTATTATTAAAAATAAAAAGGACAGAAATTTATTAATTATGCTGGCTGATCGGTTAGGAATAAAAGGTTATTTCCGAAAGGATGAAACGCAGGTAGTGGCAAAAGATGAGCGGGAAAAATATTTAAAAATCATCCGTGCCGGTGTGGATGTTTTAAATTTTGGTGATCCTTCTGAATGGCAACAGAAAACAAGGAAAGACAGGCTCTTACCTCAAAGAGATAAATGATTTTATTGGATAGCAATATCATAATTTATTCGGGTATGGTGCAATATTCCTATCTAAGAAATCTTCTTGAGCAATCCAATATTTTGGTGTCAATCATTTCGAAACTGGAAGTTCTGGGTTATCACAAGATTACTCCTGAACAAATCCTTTATTTTGATGCAATTTTTAGAGTGGTCGAAAATGCTCCGATTTCTGCCGAAATTGTTACTCAGGCAATAGAGTATCGTCGGAAAAAAGCCATGTCAGTTGCTGATGCTATCATTGCTGCTACCGCTATTTTGTATAAATGCGATCTTTATACAAATAATGTTTCCGATTTTAAGAATATTAAGGATTTCAAAATAGTAAACCCAATTAAAAGCACAGATTCTAAAATCGGTTTCTGATCCCTTTAAAAGTTCTAATACCAGATAATATCAGGCATTCTTGATTGAAAAACAAAGCCCTCACATTTTTACTTTGCAGTCCGGCTAATAATAAAACGAACTTGTGAATCAAAATAACAATCTGCTCTAACGTTCGTTTACTGTGCGAATTATACTCACATTTCGCAACTCACAATTTTAACTCACTAAACCGCACCTTGTAAGAATCCGTGGCACGGACGGTCTCTGTTTAAAAACAGAATAGGGTATTACAAATAATTAATGCTTTTTAATTCATTCAGTTTTGCTGCTTTTCTTCCAATAGTCTTCTTTTTATATTGGTTTATGGCTGGAAGAAATTTAAATACTCAAAATGTATTATTGCTCATTGCGAGTTATTTTTTCTATGCCTGCTGGGATTGGAAATTTCTGTTCCTTTTGGTTTTTTCTACATTTCTCGATTACTCAACAGGAATTAAAATGTACCAGGCGGAAAATAAGAATTGGAAAAAATTCTGGTTGTGGCTTAGCATCTGTATTAATCTGGGATTCCTGGGGTTTTTTAAATACTATAATTTTTTTGTTGAATCATTTGCTGAAGGCCTTTCCCAAATAGGCGTTAAACCGGATTTCTGGACCTTGCAGGTAATTTTGCCTGTTGGTATTTCATTCTATACTTTTCACGGACTTTCTTATGTGATAGACATTTATTACCAAAGAATAAAACCGGAAAGAAATTTTATTGATTATTCGGTTTTTGTAAGCTTTTTTCCTTTGCTGGTTGCAGGCCCCATCGAAAGAGCTACTCATTTACTACCACAGTTGAAACAGAAAAGAATCTTTGATTATTCCAAAGCCGTTGATGGATTAAGGCAGATATTATGGGGGCTGTTTAAAAAAATTGTTATAGCTGACAACTGTGCGCAATTTGTAAATTCTATTTTCGGCAATCCTCAGCAGTATGATGGTGGCACCTTATTAATAGGCGCTTTCCTTTTTGCTGTCCAGATTTATTGTGACTTTTCAGGGTATTCAGATATTGCTATCGGCACTGCGCGCCTGTTTGGGATTGATTTATTAAGAAATTTTGCGTTCCCCTATTTTTCGAGAGATATCGCTGAATTCTGGCGGCGGTGGCATATTTCACTTTCAAGCTGGTTCAGAGATTACTTGTATATCCCTTTAGGAGGAAGCCGTGTAGGAAATTTGATGAAGATGAGAAATATTTTTATCATATTTATTATCAGTGGCTTTTGGCATGGCGCCAACTGGACATTTATCGTTTGGGGCTTTTTGAATGGACTATTTATACTGCCATCGGTTTTATTTAAAACAAACAGAAAAAATCTTGATATCGTAGCGCAGGGAAAACTCCTGCCTTCTTTTAGGGAATTACTGGCTATGGTGGCGACTTTTGGCCTTACAGTTTTCGCCTGGATTTTTTTTAGGGCCAGCAGCGTAATGCATGCTTTTGGATATATCCGTAAAATTTTTATTGACATATTTCATCATCCCGGGGCGTTTCTTCTTAGTACCTTTTGGTCGCCATATACGACTATTTTAATCTTGATTACTTTATTTATAACTCTTGAATGGCTGGGTCGTGAACAAAAATATGCTATTGAAAAAATTGGATTTAAATGGCCACGTTTCGCGAGATGGTCTTTTTATTACGGAATTGTTACCACAATTTTTCTTTTTGCCGGTACACAGCAACAGTTTATTTATTTCCAATTTTAAGGATGGGAAAGTTTCTTTTTAAATCTTTCAGTTTTATTTTTTTAGCGATTGGAATTTGTATAGTTATATTTTTCTTTTTTAAGCTCGACGGGTATACGGACCAGTTTTATCTGCGCTTCACCACACCGAAACAAACCTCTTTAATTTTAGGAACATCAAGAGCTGCACAGGGAATTGAGCCCTCGGTAATAAATAATGTTTTGCAACGCTCAGACATTTACAATTATTCCTTTACAATTGTACATAGCCCTTATGGACCTACTTATTATAAGAGTATTAAAAGCAAATTAAGAGAAGGCACAAAAGATGGAGTTTTTATTATAACAGTTGATCCCTGGAGCATCTCCGGCCCCAGAAGAGATCCAAATGATTCCACTAATTTTCCTGAATCAAAACTGGCGCTCGGTAAAACCACCCAGGTCAATATGAACCCCAATGTTTTTTATTTAGCTCAGTCTTATGACAAGTCTTTTTATGAATTATTTTCAGAAGATACTACCAGTGGGATATTTCTGCATAATGATGGATGGCTCGAAATAACTATCAATATGGACAGCAGATCAGTTTCAGAAAGGCTTGCAGCAAAAGTTGAAGATTATTCACAAAATATGCTGCGCAATTACAACTATTCCACATTAAGAATGGGGTATCTTATTAAGACAATTGAATTTTTGAAGAATCATGGACAAGTGTTTTTGGTCAGACTGCCCGTTTCTCCTCAAATGTTATCTATTGAAGACAAGTTAATGCCGGATTTTGATTTTAAGATAGATTCAATATCTCTTAAAATGAACATACCTTATAAGAATTTCAAATCATCTGCCAAAGAATTTCAATATGTTGATGGAAATCATTTGTACAAAGCATCGGGAAGAAACGTTTCGAAACAAATTGGCACCTGGATTTTAAATTTAAAAGGGCATAAGGAAATGGTAACAAAAAATAAATAGTTGGCGTTGTGATAAAAATATTACTTCTATAATGAAATCTAACCCCTACTTAATTGAATTTTCTTCTAAAGGAAGCCTAGAGATAGGATACATATCTATTTTACAGGGACAAGATGAGATTCCCTTTAAAATAAAAAGAGTTTTTTGGGCGTATTATACGCCCGATAGTGTTGTACGGGGAAGGCATGCACATCATGAAACAGAAATGGTGCTAATAGCAGTAGCGGGTAGAATAATTCTTACAACAGAAATGCCAGGAGAAAAGCCGGAAGTGTTTATTTTAGAAAAGCCCACCCATGGAGTTTATATGCCAAAACTTTGTTGGCACACTATGCAATACTCTCATAATGCTGTACAAGTGGTGCTGGTTTCAACTATATACAACGAACGGGATTATATTCGGGATTATGAGGAATTTCTGAAATTTGGCAAATAGAATCCATAAACTGGCTGATGTTCAATCTCCTGATATAGGAGACGGCTCATATATCTGGCAATTTGTAATTGTGTTACCTAATGCCGTTATAGGAAAGAATTGTAATATTTGCAGTCATTGTTTTATTGAAAACGATGTAAATATTGGAGATAATGTGACGATTAAAAACGGCGTCCAAATTTGGGATGGCATTATGATAGAAAATGATGTTTTTATTGGCCCGAATGTCACTTTCACCAATGATAAATTTCCACGGTCAAAACAACATTTAAAATCATTTGAAAAAACTCTCGTGAAAAAAGGTTGTTCAATAGGAGCAAACGCAACAATTATCGGCGGAATTACGATCGGTGAATATTCTTTAGTAGGTGCCGGAAGCGTAGTAACAAAATCAGTTCCTGCGAATGCAATGGTCTTCGGCAATCCTGCAAAAATAATGGGATGGGTAAATGCGAATGGGGAAAAATTAATTAAATCGGGTAAAGGGTGGCAAAATTCGGAAGGCGATAAATATTTTATAAAAGATAATTGCCTCATAAAGCTTCCATGAAGATTCCATTTTTATCATTTGAATATGTGAATAGCCGGTTAAAGCAGGAAATGCTCGAAGCATTTGAAAACTTTTTTGACAGCCAATGGTATATATTAGGCGACCGCGTTTCAGAATTTGAATCATTGTATGCAAAATTTAGTAAAACTGCTTATGCAGTTGGAGTAAGTAACGGATTGGATGCATTGCATCTCTCCTTAAAAGCACTGGGAATTGGCCAGGGTGATGAAGTTATAATTCCTTCCAATACTTATATAGCCACAGCGCTTGCTGTGTCGTATTCCGGGGCTACTCCGGTTTTCGTTGAACCTGATGTACGAACATATAATATCGATCCCCTAAAAATTACACACGCAATTACAAAAAAAACGAAAGCAATAATCCCCGTTCACCTTTACGGACAGGCGTGCAATATGGATGCTATCACGAAAATAGCAAATGACAACACTCTGTATGTTGTGGAAGACAATGCGCAGGCGCATGGATCTTTTTGGGATAAAAAAATAACCGGAAGTTGGGGAGACATTAACGCTACCAGTTTTTATCCGGGTAAAAATTTAGGAGCATTAGGCGATGCCGGTGCTATTACAACAAATGATCAATCCCTTGCAACGATAGTAAAGCAATTACGCAATTATGGGTCTGAAAAAAAATACTATAATGATAAGATTGGTTTTAATATGCGGCTTGATGAAGTACAGGCCTCATTTTTAGCAGTTAAATTAAAATACCTTGATGAATTTACCGTTCTGAGAAAGGAAGTAGCCAAAACTTACGATACTTTATTAAAAGGCACTGGTGATCTGATTCTTCCTTATACTGATGAAAAAGCATCTCATGTTTTTCACATCTATTTGGTTCGTACAAAAAAGAGAAATGAATTGCAGCAATATCTGTTGGAACATAATATAGGAACGCTTATTCATTATCCTATACCACCACATCTTCAAAAAGCGTATGCTAATCTTGGCTTTACGAAAGGTGATTTTCCAATAGCCGAAGAGTTGGCTGCAACCTCTCTAAGTTTGCCCTTGTGGCCAGGCATAAAACAAGAGCAGGTTAAATATGTATGTGATATCATCCAAAGGTTTTTTATCCACGATAAGATTGTTAGTAACTAAACTTTACGAATTAAAAAGTAAGATTTGCTAATTAAGGAGTTTGATCAAAAAATACTTTCAAGAGATGATAAAGCCTTAATGATAGTTTCAAAAATATACGGCGGACTGGCAGGGCAAATGTTGCAATATGCTTTAGGTAAACATTTAAGTTTAATTAACGATACAGATTTATTTCTTGATCTAAGTTGGTATGCTTACCACCATAATTTAGAATTTCCCAGAGAATTCAAGTTAAATAAATTAAAAACAAACTATAAAATTGTAGATAATGCAACTTTTTTATGGAAGCTTCGCCTTACAGAAAAATTCGGGAAAATTAATCCTTTGAAACTCAAGCGATACCATGAAGAAGACTATACACATTTTTCGCCTGAAGTTTTGAATTTAAATGGAAAAATATTTCTTGATGGTTATTTTTTCAGTTATAAATATTTTTATCCAATATTGAATTTATTACAGCGGGAGTTTGAAATCAAAGACAATCTTGATGACCGAAATGAGCATCAGCTTGACAAGATTAGGAATACAAACTCAGTAAGCGTACATTTTAGGAGAGGAGATTATGCGTTAACGTCTTTTCATGGTATGTTGGAAATATCATATTACAAAAAAGCAATAAAATATCTGGGAGAGAAGTTTCCTGACATACATCTTTACATTTTTTCAGATGAACCATCATGGGTGAGACAAAATATGTTTTTCGGTGATTTTCAGTCTGAAATAGTTGATTACAATAAGGATGAATTCAATTATATTGATATGGAATTAATGAAGAATTGCAAACACAATATAATTGCCAATAGCGGTTTTAGCTGGTGGGCAGCAATTTTAAATAAAAATAAAAACGCCACTGTAATAGCGCCGAAAAAATGGTTTAATGAAGGTAATACCAAAGCAGATAATATTCCGCCTGACTGGATAATATTCTAATTTAATGAACGGTGCACCCCGAATTTCCATCATTGTACTTTGTTTTAATACGGGTGAAAGATTACTGCATACGCTCGACTCGATTAAAAATCAAACGCTAAAAGATTTTGAAATAATTATTGTTGACGATGCATCTTCTGACAAGTCAGTAGAGATAATCAGAATGTGGTTATCAAATAACTCTTCCGTCGATTCAACCTTTATAGAAAATGAAATCAATCTTGGAATTCCCGTAAGTCTAAATAAGGCACTTACTTTTTGTAAGGCAAAATATATTGCCTTGATTGGAGACGATACCTGGAAACCTGCACTTTTAGAAAGACAATTGCCTTTAATTGAAGCATCGGGCGACAAGACAGCACTGGTATATTCCAGGTGCAATTGTTATGAGGTTGCAAATGAGAAGTATAGCGATGACCTTGATCCTATGCGTGTGGCTAAATCTTATTCAAAATTCTTAAGATTGTTTGCCGCATTTACTCCTAATGTGTATTTACTAAAACATCCTTATCTGCAGGAAATATTATTATCAACCAATATAGTGAATGTATTTTCCGCCTTGATCAAAAAAGATATTCTATTAAAAACTGGGGGGTTTAATGAAAAGTATTGTTTTGAAGATTACCCGTTGTGGATCAAACTATCTGAATTTTATGATTTCATATACGTGAATGAACCCTTAGCGTGTTATATGAGATACGGTTCAAATTTTTCTACGCAGAATATCTCAAAAGTAGATTTTGATATATTACGGGTGTTGAACAGTTCTTACAAAACTTATTATAATGACGCTATCCTTTTTCAGTTGCAAAACAGGATCGTGACTAATCTTTCAAATTTTGCAAAAGTTGCAGTTCAAAAGAGAGATATTTTTTTATTAGCTTCAACAATGAAAGAAGGAATAAAATTTTTTATGTGGCCCAGGTTTGCTACGCAAAAATATATTTTGAAAAAAGTACAAAGAAAATTTTGGAGAGCGTAGTACCAAAATAATAATCTCTAATAGAAGTTCGTTTACTGCAAAAATTCATAACTCATAATTCATCACTCATAATTAAAATTTGTCCACCGTAATTAAAGTAGAAAATATCTCCAAACAGTATCGACTAGGTCAAACTGGCACCGGCAGCATTGCGCATGATGTAAATCGCGCCTGGTACCGCATTCGGGGTAAAGAAGATCCATATTTAAAAATAGGGGAAACTAATGACCGGGCTTCTAAAGGCAGCAGCGATTATGTTTGGGCGCTGCGTGATATTAATTTCGACGTTAAGCAGGGAGAAGTGCTCGGTATCATTGGCAGAAACGGCGCAGGAAAAAGTACCCTGCTCAAAATATTGAGCCGCACTACTTCGCCGACCATTGGGGAGATAAAAATAAAAGGCCGTGTAGCTTCTTTATTGGAAGTCGGTACTGGTTTCCACCCTGAATTAACCGGCCGCGAAAATATCTTTTTAAACGGTGCTATTCTCGGCATGACCAAAAAAGAAATCAAAAGTAAGTTTGATGAAATAGTGGATTTCGCCGGCGTGGAGAGATATATCGATACGCCGGTGAAAAGATATTCTTCAGGAATGTATGTACGGCTGGCCTTTGGTGTTGCCGCCCACCTGGAACCGGAGATTTTAATTGTAGACGAAGTGCTGGCGGTTGGCGATGCGGAGTTTCAGAAAAAAGCGTTGGGAAAGATGAAGGACGTAAGTGGAAAAGAGGGCAGGACGGTGTTGTTTGTAAGTCATAATATGCAATCAATTGGTGCATTAACTGCCCATTGTTTATTAATGAATAATGGATTGATTGAAAATAATGGAAAAACGAGTGACATCATTCAACAGTATTATAAGACAAATTTCCACGGGAATATAGAATATTCAAATAATGAAATTTCTGATTCAATACCAACAATAACTTCTGTAGTATTAATGACCTCTCATCCCAATAATGTTCAGGAAATTAATCATAAACTGCGTGTTATAATTAAAATTAATGTGCCTCGGCCAATAAAGAATGCAGCAATATCTTTTCAAATTTTTAATTCCCAAAACGATCCTGTTATACATATCCTCAATTTAAATAGTGAACTTAATTTTTGCAATCAAAGTGGAGTTTACGAATTGGAATCAGTAATTCCTAAATTGAGATTATATCCGGATGATTATTATTTAGTAGTTCATTTTGCAGACAGTTTTAGCAAAAAAAAATTTCAAACTCTTGAACGAGTTTGCCCTTTCGAAGTAAAGGTTTTTGATGAGGTCAGAGATTATTATTGGAATAAGAATAACGCAATCTACGTTGAAGAAAATTTTTGGAAAATAAACCATTTAAATTTTTATGAAAAAAATTGAAGATGTAAAAAGATTCTACGATGAGGCAACAATCCGAAAGTTGCATGGTTTTATTTATTCAAATACAAGAGTCGAGTATGCCTTGCAAAGTCTGAATTCTTTATTTAACTATAAAAAACCTAATCGAATACTTGAAATCGGAAGTGGTATTGGGGAGGTCTGTTACAGAGTGGCTTCAAATTATCCTCATGCTGAAGTTGTAGGATTTGATATCAGTGAGCAGTCCATCAAAATCGCAACAAATTTATTTATTTTACCCAATCTTAGGTACCTGCAACGCGACTCTTTAATGAATGTTGAATTTTCAAGAAATGGTAAATTTGATGTTATTTTTTTAATGGATGTTTATGAGCATATTCCCGTTAATGAAAGAAGTAATCTTCATTATTTCATACAAGAGCATCTTTCCGAAACAGGGTTTATTTTTTTAAGTTGCCCCACTCCTCAAAACTTAGATTACCTAAGGGCTAATGCACCTTCAGAAATCCAACCTGTCGATGAAAATATTAATTTAAATACATTACTTGAACTTTCATGTCAAACTACTACAAAACTTTCATCTTACAGGGAGGTTAGCGTTTGGAAAGCAGGAGATTATTTTCACGCTGTTTTTACCAATCATTTTGGCATGCAGCCATATAGTGATTTCAATATCCAAAAAGAAAGCAATCCTATATCACTCAAAAAGAAAATTTTAAGAAAAATTAAAGGTATCAATAATGCTAAACCCAAAGAAACAAGAAGCATAATCCAGTTTAAAAAAGACCTAATAAAAAAAAGATTGGGTGAGGAAATATTAAAGAAGGTAGAAATTTTTACCTAAAATAATGGCCTACGATAATTTTATAAATATTGATTTTAATAGGCATAATCTGGATAGATATTATGTTAGATATGTGATCTTAAAAGCATTAAAGGATAATATCTCGAAATTTCATGGATCCCTGTTGGATGTGGGTTGTGGTAAAATGCCTTACAAAAATTATATCCTTCAGAATTCGTTTATAGATAGATATATTGGACTTGACATCGAAAACGCTTTAGAGTATGACGTTTCAACAAAACCTGATTTTATTTGGGATGGAATTGACATGCCGTTTGAAAATGAGAGTTTTGAAACTGCTTTTGGTACCGAAGTTCTGGAGCATTGCCCTGACCCGAAAATTATTTTGTCAGAAATTAATAGGATATTAAAACCTGGAGGTGCTTTCTTTTTTACGGTTCCCTTTTTATGGCCTTTGCATGAAGTACCCCATGATGAATTTAGATATACCCCGTTTTCACTTAAAAGATTATTAGAAGAATCGGGTTTTGAAAAAATAGATATAAAAGCAACAGGTGGATGGCATGCCTCAATGGCGCAAATGTTAGGCCTTTGGGTGATCAGAGCCCCTTTAAAGAATCGTCGAAGAAAAATTCTTTCCTATTTTTTAAAACTGGTCATAAAATATTTAATAAAAATCGACAGCTATTCTAATATTGAATTTAGAGAAAGTCAAATGATCACAGGACTTTCGGGGATGGCTTTTAAAATTAAATGATGAAGACACTTGCTATACTATCGCCAAATCAAAACGCTTATTCAGAAACATTTATCCATGCACATAAAAAATTGCCTTTTAATATAAGATTTTATTACGATGGTTTATTTCCTACAAAATTAGAAGGGAAAAAGAGCCTCTTCATTTTTAATTTATTTCAAAAAATAAAAATCCGTTTTGATAATAGATTTAATTTATCAGAACACGCTTTGCTTAACTCATTAAAAAGAGAAAAAGTTGATTGTGTGTTAGCGGAATATGGAACCACGGCTGTTGCAACTTTAAAAGTTGTATCGCATTTACAGATTCCTTTAGTAGTACATTTTCATGGTTCGGATGCAAGTTTGAAAGATGTGTTGAAGAAAAATAAAGAAAAGTATAAATTGGTTTTTGCTTATGCCTCAAGGATAATCGTAGTTTCAAAAAAAATGCGATCTGTTTTATTAACTCTCGGGTGCCCTGACAATAAATTAGTTCTTTCTTACTATGGGCCAGATACAAGTTTTGTTGAGTGCCAGCCAGATTATAAAAGTCAGCAATTTATTTCTGTAGGCAGGTTTGTAGAAAAAAAAGCGCCCTATTTAACCATACTTTCGTATAAAAATATGGCAGCCGATTTTCCTTCTTCAAAACTGGTAATGGTTGGGGATGGAGAATTGTTGCCGGTTTGCCAACAATTAGCGAACGCGTTGAATCTTTCAAATCAGGTTGAATTTAAAAAAGTACAAACGCCTGAGCAGATTAAAACCTTATTGAATGAATCTATTGCATTTGTTCAGCATTCTATTGTGGCTGATAATGGAGATTCCGAAGGAACACCAGTTGCAATATTAGAAGCACAGGCAGCAGCTTTACCGGTAATAAGTACTTATCATGCCGGCATTCCTGATGTGGTGATTAATGATGAAACAGGTTTTTTAGTAGAAGAAAAAAATGTGGATGAAATGGCTAAAAACATGCGAAGGATTCTGAACGAAAAGGGCATGGCTAAAAAATTAGGAGAAAAAGGAAGAGAAAGAATAAAGCAACACTTTAGCCGCGAGAAAAATTTAAAACAAATTGAAGAAACAATATTGAATTCATTACTTATTGTAGGAAATGAATAACAATTGGCTCGATATGAATTCTTATAAGCCCGGGTTGGCTTCTGTGATAATTCCTACGTATAACAGGGAAGTTTATTTGCATGAAGCCGTTAAATCAGTGATTGCACAATCCTACAGACCAATTGAATGTATTATTGTAGATGACGGCTCAACCGATAATACACGTGAAGTGGTAAGCAAAATAAGAATTACAGATATTTCTTCGTTTACTGTAAAATACATTTATCAGCAAAATAGTGGTTCCCAGGTAGCGCGTAACACAGGCACAGCAGCAGCTACGGGAGCATATATTCAATACCTGGATTCAGATGATATTTTGTATCCTGATAAAATACAGCAGCAGGTAAATTATTTAATGCAACATAAAGAATGCGATGGCGTATTCGGTGATTGGCAGATTGGCTCTGTTGAAAAAAATGAAACTGTGGTTGCTTATAAGGATGAGGACTTAATAAGTCAACTGCTTACAAAAAGATGTATTGCCAATTTTAGTTTTTTAATGCGGCGAACTATTGTTGAAAAAATTGGTGATTGGGATGTAAATATAAAAAGAAACCAGGAGATTGACTTTCATTTAAGGGGCGTTTTGGCAGCAGGACGTTTCGAATATCAGCCTGGTTTATGTGGTTTATGGAGGATCCACCAAAACGAAAGAATTACTACTGCAACCGGATTAATAGATATTTTGAACTTTTATCGTAAATGGGAAATTTTGCTACAAGAAAAAAATAAATTTTCATTAGTTCTCTCTTGTAAAATAGCTGATATGTTGTTTTGGTTTGTTACTCAAAATAAAAATAATAATAACAAAGAGTTAATAATGATGCTAAAGGAGGCAATTCGCCTGAACCCTGATATAGCAATGAACCGGAGCCTTAAATTAAAGTTTATTAAAAATGTTATCGGCCAGGATTTGGCTCTAAAAATTTGGTTGTCAAAATTCCGTCGTTCTACAAGATTAACTAATAATAAAGTCAATAGTTAGTGTATCCTACACCATTAGTTTCTGTAATTATTCCATGTTATAACGTAGCACCTTATATTGAAAGAGCTGTTAACTCCATTTTGGCGCAGAGTTATGATAACTTAGAAATTTGCTTAATAGATGATGCTTCCACAGATGGAACTGTAGCAAAAATTAATGAATTTAAAGATACACGGATAAGGAAATTTCTATATGGAAAAAATACAAAAAAAGTTGGCGCCGTCAACGATGTTTTGAAAAAGATTACAGGAGATTATATCTGTTTTCAGGATGCTGATGATTGGTCTGAACCAAAAAGAATAGAAAGTCAACTAAAAGAATTTATCAAAAATCCGGATTTAGGCATCTGTTTTACTAATTTCAGGTACACAGGAAAAAAAACATATTTACCCGGAAGAATGGCAATCACTGACAAGGAACTGAAAGAAGGATTCCTGGAATTTAAACCAAAAAAGAAAATAAGTTTTGACTTACCGGCGTGTGCTACCATGATGATAAGTCGCGATGCTCTCGCAAAAACAGGGGGATATCATAATTATTTTGCAGGCAGAATAGCTGAAGATATCCATTGGGTATACCGGATTTTAAAAGAATATGAAGGCATAACAGTAAATAGTATTCTTTATAACTATTTCCTCCGGGAAAATTCCTTGACGGAATTACTTTATTCGGGCAAAAATGCAAAATTTGCTTATTCCTTTGAAATACTCGAAAAAATAATTTTCAAAGATCTTCATGAAGGCATCGATATACTCAACCCTTCAAATAAAGATAAATTGGCCTTACTTGAACTTGAGGCCTGTGAGCAGGCGCTAATCGAATGTATGGGAGCATTACAACAAACCACGCTCAATTATAAAAATAGCGCCGGTTTTAAAATAGGAAAGTTCATATTAACTCCCTGGAGAATATTCAAGAATTTGAAAACCAAAGTAAATAAACGAGATTAGATGATAATTAACTACTTTTCTCTGTTTAAGAAAAAATATCTTAGATTAAATCACGATCTTGTATAAAACCGCTATAATTACGGGTATTACCGGCCAGGATGGAATGTATCTCGCCAAACTTTTGATCGAAAAACAATACAAGGTGGTTGGGATTATAAGAAGCATCACTGATAATAATTACCCGGGATTTAAGTATCTACAAATAAATAATGACCTTTTATTTGAAGAATGCGATCTCCATGATATTACGCAAATAATCAGTTTATTTAAAAAATACAAGCCTGATGAAGTTTATAATCTTGCTGCTCAAAGTTCAGTAGGACAATCATTTGTCCAGCCAATCGGAACCATCCAGTTTAATGTGATATCAGTTTTAAACTTATTGGAAGCGATAAAGATTTCAGATTATCCCACCCGCTTTTACCAGGCGTCCAGCAGCGAGATGTATGGTAAAGTAGATCAGCTCCCGGTAAAAGAAAATACACCGATGCATCCGCTCAGTCCCTACGCAGTATCCAAAGCCTCCGGGCATTGGATAACCACTAATTACAGGGAGTCTTATAATCTATTTACCTGTTGTGGTATCTTATTTAACCATGAATCCTTTTTAAGAAAGCCTTCCTTTTTTGTGAAGAAAGTAATTGCAGGCGCGATCCAAATTAAACTGGGAAAAGAAGCAAAGCTCTATTTAGGAAATATTGATCTGAAGCGTGATTTTGGCTATGCACCCAAATATGTGGAGGCAATGTGGTTAATGATGCAGCAATCAACCCCTTCAGACTATTTAATTTGTTCGGGACAATCTATTTCCTTGCGGCATATTGTTGAATATACATTTGACTGCCTGGAAATATCAATGGATTGTGTAGAGGTTTCACCATCATTACTACGTCCTACTGAAATCGAAGATATTTACGGGGATAATACCAAGGCAAAGAATGAGCTTGGTTGGGAATATTCTTATAGTTTCCAGCAGGTATTGGATATTTTGATTGCAGAAGAACAACAATTCCAAAAGATGAAATGAAAAAAATATTGATGATCATACCCTTTGAAAATATCTATCCTCCAAAAAATGGAGGTATGCAAAGATGCTTTCATATTTTCCACCAGCTATCTAAATATTTTGATCTGACAGTTGTTACTCATAATAAAAAAGAAAACTTTCTTTCAGCAGCGAAGTACTATCCTTCAATTAATAATGCTCATATTTACAGTACCAATGGTGCAAAAGAGACATTCAGCTTTCTTTCATCTTTTGCCAAACGCGTAGCAGATGCGATCTTTTACCGGTGGCTCGTTAGGGATCTGAAGACTTCTGCGGATGGGTCGTTCCTGAAGTTTTATCTTATGCTAAAACAACAACTCTTAGAAAATGAGTTCGATTATATAATACTCGAAAATCTTAATCTAACTGCACAGGCAAAGTGGATGAAAAAATACAGCAAAAACGCCGCGATTATTTTTGATGCCTACAATGTTGAATCGCTACTGGCAAAACAAAAGATGGTTAAAACTAAAAACCAGGAAACGGAAAAAGAGTATGAAGCAATTCTCGGGGTCGAAAAGAATTTATATAAAATAGTTGACGGTATTTTTTGTTGCAGCCAGGTAGATCTTGACTCATTCGAAGAATTAAATAATAATAAAATAAGAACCGGCTATGTTTTACCAAATGGGGTTGACACCGCATTTTTTAGTCATTCTGTAAATACGAATGATCGCCAGCTAAAAAATGTGCTCTTTTGTGGGAGCCTTGATTATGAGCCTAACAGAATAGGTTTACTTTGGTTTTATAAACACGTATGGCCCTTGGTGACAGCGAAAATGCACGACCTTATTTTAAATATTGTGGGAAGGGGCGACAAGGGGCCTTATTCCGAACTAATTAATGATTCAACCACTAATTTTATTGGTGAGGTAGAGGATGTTACGCCGTGGTATAGAAAGTGTAATGTAGCCATAGCACCTTTGCTACAAGGCAGTGGTACACGGTTAAAAATATTAGAAGCTATGAGCCTTGGTAATCCAATGGTGAGCACTGCTATTGGTGCCGAAGGTATTGAATGTGTTTCCGGAAGAGACATCCTGATTGCAGATGAGCCGGCTGATTTTGCAGATAAGATTATAAGCCTGGTATCGGACCCTGGAAAAAGTACATTGATAAGTGACAATGCAAGAAAGCTGGTAGAAGATAAATATAGCTGGGATAGGATTGGAAGATCATTAGCGGATTTTCTACAAAATCAATAAAAATTGATAGGAGATTAGCAAGACCAAAAAGAAGAATTCAATTGGCTAAATATCAATTTTAATGCTTTGAACAATTATTTCAGATTTTTTTCTATTCCAAAAACCAATTGTTGCTATTTTAATTATAGTTTATATCCATCGCCAATTCTTTATTGGAATAATATCTTTGCTTGTGTCTACTTATAAATTTGATAATTCTGACGAGTAGCAACGTCAATAAAAAAATTAACGAAGCAGATGATTAAAAAAGGTATATAAATTTTTCGTTTTTTGAATTTAAAGTTTGTATCAATAATCATTAACAATACTTCTATTTGAAGTACAAATCTAGGTTAGATGGGTTGCGTTTTGTAGCAATAATAATGGTATTGCTTGACCATTTTGTAAATATTATTGGAAGTAAGGTATCAGGTGGTTTTTATGGTGTCAATCTTTTTTTTGTACTGAGTGGGTTTTTAATTACATCTATACTTCTTGCCGAAAAGGATCAAAGATTTAGAAGTGCTTATACCAAATTCCTTGGCAGAAGAGTATTAAGGATATTTCCGATTTATTACATGGTTATTGCATTCCTTATATTGGTGAATGCAAAAGGTATACAACAGAATTTATCTACCCTTTTAACCTATACTTATAATTATCAAGTGGGCCAAACTAATCAATGGGAAACTTTATATTCACCTTATTGGAGTTTGTCAGTTGAAGAACAGTTTTATATCTTATTTCCAATAATTGTGTTGTTGATTAAACAGTACAGAGGCTTGCTTTTGGGTATCTTTTTAACTATCGTATTAGTGGGTTATGGGCAAGTATTTCTAAATATTTTTGGCATCCAAAAATATAATTATGTTGGCTTACCGACTAACATGAGTTATTTGTCGCTGGGTGCAATTGGGGCCTTAGCTATTAATAAAGAGAAATTGCCAAATAGTTTTTTTACAAACAAATACGTTGAACTTCTTACATGGGCGATACTTATTTTTGCGCTTACTTCTCATAACTGGAATCTTAAAAGAGTTGTCTGTCCATTGGCAAATCTTTATCTTGTAATTAAAGCTTCAGCCTTTAAATTTAATAGTAAATTCGTTGATAAATTTCTTACTAATAGCAGGATTATTTATGTGGGAAGAATATCGTATGGAATATATCTTTATCATTTAATAGTTGCTTATTTTTTTACTAAGTATTTATTTGATCCTGTTTGGTTGAAAATACCCTTTAACTCATTTGGGAGATTTTATAAGTTACAATATAACTCATGGGTCATTAAATTTCCAATTGTAACATTATTAACTATAATAGTTGCGGGACTTTCATTCAAATTCATTGAAACGCCAATATTAAAATTAAAGGATAAATATTTTAAGTATTAAATGATCAGAATTTTACTGTTTCGTCTTAAAACTTTTAACTTTAAGAAAATAGCTGAATTATTCCATAAATGAATGGTGTTCCTATTGTTACGGTATTAATGACAGCTTATAACCGTGAACAATTTATCGCAGAAGCAATAGAATCAGTTCTTGCCTCAACTTACCAGGATTGGGAGCTAATAATAGTGGATGATGGAAGTAAAGACGATACGTTAGCCATTGCGCAATCTTACGCTGCAAACGATGGGAGAATAAAATTATACGTGAATGAAAAAAACCTCGGTGATTACCCAAACAGGAACAAGGCTGCGTCATTAGCCACAGGAAAATATTTAAAATTTCTTGATTCTGATGATCGCATTTATCCTGGTGCCTTACACAGTATGGTGAATTATATGGAGGCGTTCGGAGTGGAGTGGGGGCTTGGCATTTATCATAATACATTTGAAATTCCAGGGCCGCTGAAACTCGATGCAGGTGGGGCATACAGGTATCATTATTTTAACCAACCCATATTTTTCGCCACGCCGGGCGAGGCCATTTTTACAGCAAAAGCATTTCGGGAGGTTGGAGGATTTGCATCAGAAAGAATGATAAGCGATTTTGACATGTGGCATAAATTGGCGCTGAATTTTCCAATGGTACTAATGCCTGGAAAATTGATCTGGATAAGAACACATGAGGGACAGGAAATGACAGACAGGAGCCGATATGCAGTTAAATACGAAAAAATAAAGTTGAAATATCTTACCAACAAGCATGCTCCGTTAACACGAATAGAAATATCAAAGATTAAAAAAATGAGAAGAAACACTGCTTTTAAAATATTCGTAAAAAAAATGTTGCAATTTAAGTTTAAGGCGGCTATGCCTCGTTTTCGTGTGTTTTGGTTTTATCTTGGTCATTAGTCCTTTTAACCTAAGTTTTTCCCTGCATTAATATGAACAATCGTCCGTTGGTCTCCATTTTAATGACTGCATTTAACCGGCAGCAATTTATAGCAGA
This sequence comes from Hanamia caeni, assembly GCF_003721595.1. Lineage (GTDB taxonomy): Bacteria > Bacteroidota > Bacteroidia > Chitinophagales > Chitinophagaceae > Ginsengibacter > Ginsengibacter caeni. The sequence continues at coordinate 15,480 of NZ_RJJR01000026.1, read as the reverse complement.
GGCAATTGAGTCCGTGATGGCGTGTACCTACCCAAATTGGGAATTAATTATTGTAGATGATTGTAGTAAGGATAATACTGTTGCTATTGCAAAAAACTATGAAGAAAAAGATTCCCGGATTAATGTTCACATCAACGAAAAAAATTTAGGTGATTATCCTAACAGAAATAAGGCGGCTGGTTATGCAAAAGGGAAATACCTTGTTTGGGTGGATTCTGATGATACGATGATGAAGAATGTTTTAGAATTATGGATTGAAGAAATGGAACGGTACCAAATAAAATTTGGAATTTTTTCGAAATCCTGTGTAGGAAGATCACAAGTGTTTTCCTCTGAACAAATTATCAAAAATCATTTTAATGTAAGGCCGGCTTTAAATTTTGGACCCGGAGCAACGATTACAGCAAGAGATTTTTTCTGGGAGTTAAGAGGCTTCCCGACAAAATATGGTGCAGCCAATGATATGTATCAACATTTAAAAATAGCTTCCCAAACACCTGTTTTAATTTTTTCGGATTATTTAATAAACTATAGAATCCATGATAACCAGGAACTAAATGATAAATACAGTTATATTTTTCATAATTACAATTATTTAAAAGATGCTTTGAAAGAACTTCCGCTCCCGTTAAATAAAAACCAGATTAATTTTCTCAGCAAAAAAAATAAGAGAAGGTTTGTGGTCAATATTGTGAGATATTGGGCAAAAACTAAAGACCATAAAAAAAGTTTCGCAGCAATTCAAAAAGCCAGGTTTACTTTTTTTGATTTTTTAAGTGGCGTTTTTCATATATGAATTCCAACATTAGCTTATGCATCCCTGCTTATAACGCAAGCCATTTTTTACCGGCTTTATTTGAATCTATTAGAAAACAGCAACCTGCATTTCATGAGGTGCTATTGTACGACGACTGTAGCACCGACGATACTGCTATAATAGCTGAATCTCACGGTGCAAAAGTAATTAGAGGTGAAAGTAATAGAGGATGTTCGTTCGGGAAAAATCAACTTGCCATGCAGGTTACATCTGCATGGATCTTCTTTTTAGATACAGACGATATGCTGTATCCCAATTTTACAAAAGTTATCCGGCAGTTTATTTCTGAAAATGTTTTTTCAGAAATGATTATTGTTGGCTATGATTATGTGGATTATAATAGTGGAAATCTACTGTCTAAATCAAAACTTCCAACTTCTGATTTAAAGGAGGATCCCGTAAAATTCATGATCAACAATAAAATAGTTAACTCATCGGTAATAAAAAAGGATGCCTTTAATAAAATCGGCGGTTTCGATCTGGATATAAATTCATTATATATTGAGGATAGGGCGTTTTCGATAAAAGCAGCAATGAAAGGGATAAAAATAGAAATGTGTAAAGAAGTGATATTTCGGATTAATTACTTTCCGGAAAGTATGTCTGCAAAGAACCCCTCAAAATGGATTGAAGCTGCAATTTATCTTTTCGAAAAAGTAAATAATGAAACCGGACAACGATATTCAAAAGAAATAAGCTACCAGCTTTTTCAGAATGCCAGTTGGGCTGCGAAGTACAGTTTGTGGAATCTTGTTAAAAGATCAATTGACGTTGCTCTCGCATTAAGTCCTGATTTGAAACCTGGGGGATCTAAAATTTTTCAAATTCTATTTAAAATAAGCCCATATTATGCGTTTTTAGTACGAAATAAATTGATGAGTAAAATCAAGCCACAGTTTAATGAATAAATTTCCATTGGTATCTATCATCATTCCCGTTTATAATGCAGAGCATTATCTAAGCGATTGTATAGAGTCACTTTTACAACAAACGTATCTCAATAAGGAAATTGTCATTGTTGACGATTCATCTACTGATGAAAGCTATCTCGTTGCAAAAAAATTTGAAAGCGAAATCGTAAAAGTATGTAAGCAAACCAATTCAGGTGCTGCCGTTGCACGCAACACCGGTCTCGAGCATGCAAAAGGCGATTATATCCAGTTCATAGATGTTGATGATTTTTTGAGTGCCGACAAAATTGAAAAGCAAGTGGCTGCGCTTGAAGGCGAAATAAATAAAGTGGCTGTTTGTGACTACATTAATTTTTTTGATGGGCAGGATTTAAAGTTACTCAAGGCAACAGATCAATCATCTTTTATATATAGTTCGGATAACCCCGTCGAATTTCTTTTAAACATGTTGGGCGCAAATGGGGAATCAAATTTTATACAAACCAATTCCTGGTTAGTACCTCGCACAGTTATCGACAAATCAGGCAGATGGAGAAATTATCGCTCTGTCGATGACGATGGGGAATTTTTTACAAGGGTTCTGTTAGCGAGTGACGGCATCATTTATGTGCCAGACATATATAATTACTACAGGCGAAGCTACAATGAAAATAAATTAAGCAGCAATACAAAAAGAAAGTATTTGCAGAATGCTTTGATGACAATCGATTTAAAATATTTGTACATAAGCCGATTTGCTTCGGGCGAAAAAGTAAGAATGGCATTCGCAAGACAATATTTGGACTTTGCAGTATATAATTACCAGCATCAACGAATTCTTTCTAAAATAGCTTATAAAAAGTATAAAGCACTGCAGTATAATGTTCCAACTCCAATGCTTGGCGGTAGGCTTGTAGAATTTTGTGCCAGGATATTAGGTTGGCGCTTTGTAGTAAAAGCAAAATATTATTTATCTGAACGCTAATAATTACTAATTAATATGCAACAATTTGTAGATAGTGTATTAGAAAAAAATGGTTTTAATTTAGAGGATGGCAGCTGGTATAAACTTACTTCAGCCATAAGTAAAACAGAAGCGGACTTTCTTAGAAGCCTCATTAGTATGTCACAGCCGAAAACAACTTTAGAAATCGGCTGTGCCGAAGGCGTTTCGTCGATGGTTATCTGTGATGCTATTGGCCGTGAAAATAAACATACTATCCTGGATCCTAACCAAAGTGGCCATTGGAAGAATATGGGTGTTAATAATTTAAAAAAAGCTGGCCTTGAAAATTTTACACTTATTGAAGATTATTCAGAATTCGTATTACCGGAATTATTGAGAAAGGGCGAACAATACGATTTCATATTTGTAGATGGCTGGCACACTTTCGATCATGTTATGCTGGAGTTTTTTTATATAAATCGCTTGCTCCCAATAGGCGGAGTTGTCGCTTTTGATGATGTGGCACTTATTCCGCTGAACAGGCTTATGCGATACATATCTAATTATCCGAACTTTAAAGTGATTGGAAGCGCAGGTGATTTTTATGAATCGCCTAAAAGAAAAACCCTGGATAGAATTAAGAAAGCAATTAATGGTATAGCAACACCATTAGGAACGAAATTGAAAAAAGAATTTTTAAGTGATACGGTGATTCGTAGCAGCGAATCCTTAAAGATTAATGGAAGTATTGCCGCTTTTAAAAAAATCGCCAATGATGAAAGAGGGTGGGCGTGGTACGAATCTTTTTAACTATGAACATTCCAAAACGAATCCTTTACCTTACGACACTCAACCTCGCCACCAATCCACGTCTTGTCAAAGAAATCCGGCTGGCACTTGATAACAGCTTCTCTGTTGAGGTAATTTGTTTTGAATTTGAAAATTGGAGTAAGGAGAACAACGAAAAATTAAAGAAGGAACTCGCAAACGTAAAGTTCATCACCATACCTGCTGGGCGAAAACCATTTCTTCCGTGGGTTTTGTCCGTAGTAAAGGAACAAATGTGCAGGAAACTTGTTTTACTTTTCAAGTCGGAAAAAATATTGGCCAATGCAGTAAGCAGAAGGAGCAGCCTGGTTATTAAAAATCTGAATAAAGTATCGAAACCAGATTGGGTGATTGGTCATAATCCCGGCGCATTACGAGCTGCAAAATTTGCCGCAGAAAAGTTTACTTGCGGGGCTGGTTTTGATGTTGAAGACTATCATCCGGGGGAGGGAAGCAATGTTTTTTTGCAAAACCTGTCACGAAAATTGATGCAGCGGGTGCTTCCAAAAATGAACTACGTATCGTTTGCTGCCCCGCTCATTATGGAAGAAGTAAAAAAGGAAGCTACTGCTGGTAACAAAAATTGGTTTACTGTTTTAAATTATTTTCCATCGGCAGAGTTTTGCCGGCCGGGAAATACCAATACCGGTAAGCTGAAACTGGTTTGGTTTTCTCAAAATATTTCTTTTGGCCGGGGGCTGGAGCAATTGATACCTGCCATAAAAAGTAATCCGGGAATTGAATTGCATCTTTTTGGAAATTGCAATGAAAGCTTCAGAAGCCAGTGGCTTTTTGGGAGTGATAATATTTATTTACATTCTTCTTTGCCACAATCTGAATTACATTGGCAGTTGGCAAACTACGATGTAGGTCTTGCTTTGGAAGAAAACGAAAATAATTTAAACAGGAATCTTTGCCTAACAAATAAAATATTAGCCTATTACCAGTCGGGGCTATATATATTAGCCAGCAAAACAAAGGCACAGGAAAGATTTATCAAAGAAAATCCGGATCATGGCATGCTAACGTCTCTTTCATCAGGTGATTTAATACAAACTATCCAAAAACTTGTTGAACAAAAAGAATCTTTAAGAAAATTATCCCCAGAAAGATATGAGAATGCCAAAGAATATGGTTGGGAAAAAGAATCTGCAAAACTGGTTGAAATTTGGAAGGAATACCATTAATTGAAAAAAATACTAATCATATATCCGCATTTTCCACCTTCCAATTTGGCAGGAGTACATCGGCCGAGATTATTTGCTAATCACTTGAAAAGTTTTGGGTGGGAGCCTGTAATATTAACCGTCCATGAAAAATATTATGAAGAATCGCCTGACTGGAACCTGGTCAAACTATTGCCAAAGGACTTACGCATAGAAAAAGTAAATGCCTTTAAAATAACAAAGCCTCGGCTCATTGGCGATATTGGTCTGAGAGCTTTTTTCCAATTGTACAAAAAAGCCAAACAATTAGTCAGAACTGAGCATTTCGATTTTATTTATATTCCTATTCCTTCTTTTTATTGCGCTTTATTGGGCCGCGGGCTGCATGAAAAAACGGGAATAAAATATGGGATAGATTATATCGACCCATGGGTACATCAGTTTCCCGGAAGTAACAAAGTTTTTTCCCGCCATTGGTTTAGTACTAAACTGGCTAAGTCTTTAGAGCCGATTGCAGTAAAAAAAGCGTCTTTAATCACAGGTGTTGCAGAAGGATATTACCAGTCCGTATTAGATCGGAACCCGCATTTAAAAAAACAGTCAGTTTATGGAGCTATGCCGTATGGAGGCGAGGGACAAGATCATGAATTGTTGTCGAACATCGATTTAAAGCCTTATCTTTTTAAAAAGAAACCCGGCAAAATTCAAATGATATATGCTGGAGCCATGTTGCCAAAAGCTTATGAACCTTTGGAGGCTATTTTCAAATCAATAGCAGGATTCAAACAAATGTTTGAAAAATTTGAATTCTATTTTATAGGAACAGGCAAAACTTCGGACGATCCTCAGGGACATAATATAAAACCATTGGCAGAAAAATACGGATTATGGCAAACTAATGTGTATGAATATCCAAAAAGAATATCTTACTTAAGTGTTTTAGTTCATTTAAAAGAAGCTGATGGTGTTTTTATTTTAGGAAGTACAGAGCCACATTATACACCCAGCAAAACTTACCAGGCAGTTCTGTCCGGAAAGCCAATATTGGCAGTTTTGCACAAGGAAAGTACAGCAGTTAAAGTGTTGAGAGAATCGGGAGCAGGAATTGTCCTCGATTTTGATGGCGAAGGGGACGTTGTAAGTATTGAAAAGAAATTTCCTTCTTATTTGAGAACTTATACAGAGTTCTTAAGTCATTTTAATCCGGATTTAATAAACAAGAAACTCTTCGATCAATATTCTGCCAGTGCTGTAACAAAAGAATTAGCCACGCTCTTAGATAAATCCATACCAGCACTATCTCCAATTGTTGAATTGTCATGAGTAAAGTGTATGTAAAGTTTCCCAAAACAGGATTAGGTAACCTGTTACTTATTTGGGCAAGAGCTTATGTCTTTTCTGAAATAAACCACTTGCCACTGGTAACCTCGTCCTGGTGGGCTTTTCGTTGGGGAGCTTGGCTCAGAAATGAAAAGAAGAAAAGATTGTACTGGGGGTATTTTAGAGAGAACGGATTTTTAAGAAGGCTGGGTATTCAATGGTTTCGACTTACACATAAAATAGTTCATGAGCCACCTATACAGAAAATTGATACCCGCGTTTCCGGCAATCAATTATTTTTATTTGATCGTGTAATTGTTGATAATGACCTCTTTGGCTCTATAAGAGATTATAGTGATTTGATTAGCCAAAAACTTTATGAAATGCTGAATCCAAAGTTGAAAAAGCAACTTGAAACCTACGTGCCACCTGTGATTTCGATACATATTCGAAGGGGAGATTTTAAGATGGGTAATCCAATAACGCCGGAATCTTTTTTTATAAAAACCATTATTGAAATCCGGAAAGCGGCCAACGAAGACTTACCGGTCACTGTTTTTACAGACGCCAATGAAGATGAAATAATGGAAGTTTTGGCTCTGCCGGAAACACATATGGCATCCCCAAAAGCAGATATTTTGGATATACTATTGATGAGCAAAAGTAAATTTGTCATTTTATCAAGAAGCAGCACCTTTAGCTACTGGGCTGCGTTTCTGTCAGATGCGCTTGTTATAAGGCCTGCCGGAGATTGGCAATTAAAAATAAAAGACAAATTGCCCGGGAATAATTACAAGGAATTAATATTTCCTGTGAATAGCCTGAAATTAAAATCAGAAATGAAACTGCAATAAGGGTAATGATTTTGAAAAAGCTTGCGATTATTACCACTCACCCGATTCAATATAATGCTCCCGTTTTTGCAATGCTGCAAAAAAGAGAGAAAATAATTTTAAAAGTTTTTTATACATGGGGTGAGGAAGTGCTAAATGATAAATACGATCCGGGTTTTGGAAAAATAATTGAATGGGATATTCCTCTTTTGGAAGGATACGAATTTGAATTTGTAAAAAACGTCGCGCCTGATCCTGGTTCACATCATTTTTACGGAATTCAAAATCCGACATTAATACAACAGTTGAAAGAATGGCACCCGGACGCAATTTTAATTTTTGGATGGAATTTTAAGGGTCATCTCCATGCACTACATTACTTTCATAATCGCTTGCCGGTTTATTTCAGGGGCGATTCAACCTTATTGGATGAAGCAGGTGTTTCTTTAATTAAAAAAATGTTCAAATCTGTTTTACTGAAATGGGTTTACCGATATGTTGATAAAGCTTTTTACGTAGGTCAGTGCAATAAAGATTACTTTCTGAAATATGGATTGAAAGAAAACCAATTGTTATTTGCACCACATGCAATAGACAATAACCGGTTTGGGCGTGCAAAAGAAGTTGATTATCGGAAAATACATAATATTCCCGAAGAGGCTATCGTTTTTTTATTCGCCGGAAAGCTGGAAACCAAAAAAAATCCAATGATATTGTTGAAAGCTTTTGCAGAATTGAGTAATTGCAATGCGTGGTTGATGATTGTTGGTAATGGTGTTTCAGAAAGAGAATTAAAAGATTTTTCTAATTCTTTACAAGGCGAAAGTAATAGTCAAATTATTTTCCTTGATTTTCAAAATCAATCTGTAATGCCGGATATATACAAAGCGGCGGATATTTTCGTTTTGCCTTCGAAAGGCCCAAATGAAACCTGGGGTTTATCGGTAAATGAGGCTATGGCTTCAGCTTGTGCTGTGTTGGTGAGTGATAAATGTGGTTGTTTTCCGGATTTGGTGAAGGAGGGTGAAAATGGTTTCGTATTTTCAAGTACCGATAAAAGTGAATTGGTCTTTAAAATGAAAAAGTTGATAGCCGGGAAGATGGATATTAAAAAGATGGGATTGGCATCGCAGCAAAAAATAAAAAACTGGTCTTTTGAAAAAGTATGCTGTGCAATAGAAGAAGAATTAGCTTCTTTTCATATACAATATAAAAAAATTTGAGAACTTTATTTCCGGCAAATTATAATTGGGGTTTTTTTCTTATTGCGGCCCTCTTTATAAGGGTGATGTTTGTAGATATGAGCACCTTAACTTATGTGGCCGCATTGATCTCAATTTATCAGTTTAGCCTTCTTTTTAATAGTATTGGTTATATTATCCCAACCCGTCATCTGCTTGGCAGTTTTATGTGCCTTCAATTTCTTGTAGGTTCGCTATTTGCCTATAATGGTATAGATCAATACCAATATTTTAGATACCAGATGCGTATCCCGGAAGCAGACTATTATTTCTATGTAATGCCGGCTGTAATCTTTTTTATAATCGGTCTGCATATCAATGCAGGGAAATACAGGGGAGAAGTTTTGAATAGAAAAGCTATAGCAAATTTTGTTGGTAGGAATCCTCAATTGCCCTATTTTTTTATCATATTAGGGTTCTTGGCAAGTGTTATTTCATCCTTTTTTTCATCTGAATTGGCATTTGTTTTTTATTTGCTCGGCAGCTTTAAATTCATTGGTTTATTTTTATTGGTTTTGGGAACCAAATATATTAAGCCTGCAGTAATGGCCCTCGTTATTGGCTCAATTATTTCTTCATCCCTGCAAAGCGGAATGTTTCATGATCTTCTTACGTGGTTAGTCTTCACTATAGCCATTTTTGGTATTAAATATAAATTTGATTTTAAGATAAAGCTAATTGGTTTGGTTGCTTTTGTTCTTCTCGCAATTTTAATACAAGTTTTAAAGGGAAGTTACAGAGCTGAAATTGGAAAAGGAGATGAAGAAGGAGGGGTTTCAACATTTTCAAAAATTTATGAAGAACAAAATAGGGAAGATCGTGGAATATTCAACTTCCGCAATATAGCGAGCTCTAATACCAGGATTAACCAGGGTTTCATTATTACCAATATAATGCAAACGGTTCCAGACGTCGAACCCTTTGCAAATGGAAGCGAGATGTATAAAATACTGGAAGCCGCTATACTACCCCGTATTCTTGCACCGGATAAGCTTAGGGCCGGCGACAGGGAAATTTTCAGAAAGTATTCAGGAATAGGTATTCAGGCGGGGACTTCAATGGCATTAAGCTCAATAGGGGACGCTTATGTTAATTGGGGGATTTTTGGAGGTGTTATTTTTATGTTCGTTCTTGGATTTGTATTTTCGGAGGTGTTAAATTATTTTCATAAATACTCAATGGATTATCCTATCCTTATTTTGTTTGTCCCCCTTGTTTTTTACTATCCTATACGACCGGATTGTGAGCTCCAGACTTCTTTGGGACATTTAATTAAATCCTGTGTATTGATCTATTTTATGGTCCTATTCTGGAAAAAAGATCTGCGAAAGCTTACAATAAAAAAAAAATCTTCAATTGCAATTAGTAATTAGTTAGATAAAGAATTCACTCCTGGAAATGAAGTATGTAGCCGTAACTTTTACTGATAAAAAATATGTGAAAACAAGACAGAGATATGTTGCAGAGTTAGAATCAAAAAATATTTTCTCGCAAATTTATTCCTTAGGCTCAGAAGACTTTGATGAAGATTTTTTTAACAGTCATCAGGCTTTTATTGCAAATAACCCAAAAGGATATGGTTTTTTTATATGGAAACCATATGTTATTTATAAAATACTGAAACAACTTGATGAAGGTGATATTTTAGTCTGGGGTGATGCAGGTAATACAATTCCTGGAACCAGGGAGGAATGCCTTAGGAAATTTAACCTTGTTAAAAGTAACAAAGGCACGAAAATAATTGCTTGCCAGGAAGGGTATAATATACGGTGGATTAAAACAGATTTATATTTCAGAGTGAAATGGTACGCAATTTTATATGCATTTAAATTCATGCCTGCAGCTAATAGGATTGTAATTCAAAAAGATGCAAAAACAATGTCTTTCGTGAAAGAATGGTTAGAGTTATGTACCAAAGATTATCGAAATATAGATTACTCTCATTCCAAACTTCCGAAAATGCCTTTTTTTATTGAACATAGGTTTGATCAAAGTGTTTTTGCCATTTTGTTTCATCTTCATAAATGTACAAAGGTGGATTTTGAAAATGTCTGGCTAGCAAGCAGGCTTAGATTCTAAAATGACATAATTTTTTATATATTGGATTCCTTTTTCAATTTGCGAATTTTAAACTTATTTATCAAGTATACTTTCCGACTGCGGCCACTTAATTTTTTTGATTATTTATTTCAAAGGTTTATCCAAAGGAATAGTCTTCTAAATATAAAAGTTCCCGGTCTTCCGGATAAGATTTATCTAAGAAACTATACTTCAGATATTCCTTTATTTGCAAACATTTTCATGCTTAGGGAATATGATGTTTCATTAGACGGGGAAGTGAAAACAATAATTGATTGTGGTGCAAATATTGGTTTAGCATCTTTATTTTTTTTATCAAAATTTAAAGACTGCCGCATTATTGCAATAGAACCTGAAATAAATAACTTTCGTTTGTTGAACAACAATTTGAAAAATTATGACAATGTAACCTGTATTAATAAAGGTGTTTGGAATGTAAGTACCTATCTTGAAATAACTAATCCTGACAGCGGTAATCATGCTTTTATTGTTAAAGAAACCGCAAGTCGTTCAGGAAAAGCTATCAAAGCAATTTCGATAGAGGACATTATAAAAGACTTTCAATTGTCTGCTATCGATATTTTAAAAATAGATATTGAGGGAAGCGAAGAACAGGTTTTTTTAAGCAACCCTGAGTGGATAAAAAAAGTAAGGATGATTTTTTGCGAAATTCATGAAAATTTAAAGCCTGGTTTAACGAATAGTATTAAATCGTTACTAGCCTCTGATTTTGATTTTTTTATGCACGGTGAATATCATGTATTTAAACGTAAATCGGATATTTTGTGAGTTTAAAGAGATAAAACTATCCATTGAAAGCGCGTATTGTGATTTTTCCCCTCTAAGGGAAACTCATTTAAGATTTTACCAACCCTTATTGCATAGTAAACCAACAAATTCCCATATCTCTTATTCTTTGAAAAAACTTTTCCCCTTTTTATTGATCCTAATTTCGTTGCAGGCTTCTGCTATATCCATTACGAATGACACCACCATCTCAGGCACCTGGGATTTGCAGGGTCAAATTTTAAGTATTTCAGCAAAGATCAGCGGCACGGGCATCATCAAAAACGCATTAATTGAAGCCAATCCTTTTATTCAAATATTTGAAACTTCGATAGGCCTATCCGGTTGCAGGGCAAGAGAATTTTCGGCCATGTGGTATGGCGCTTCCCCGGAGAACCCGGATAATTCGGAAGCGCTTCAGCAATCTATCAACACCTGTATCAATTCAATGCCCCTGTTTATTCCGGGTGGCGTCTATATATATATATTCGCAATCACTGAAAATATTCAGGTTGAGTAATAACCAATACATTGGGGCTTCTATTCATCTGTATGGAGAAGGCGGCATCTGGAACGGGGGGACGGTTTTGCATTATACAGGAAAAGATTTTGCCCTGGGTGGTCAGTTTTTAAAAGGCGCGGAAATAGACCATCTTACTTTGACAGGTAATTTTCATTCTCCTTCTGTAAACGGGCCCGGATATTATTCCCTTCCTTTTGAGCAATTCAATGATCCGAATACCGGCCAAAACCTGGCGGGGATTGTTATTGATTATGATGGCAGCAAAAATAAAGGCGGTTCAACAGCCGTGCAATTGCATGACCTGAACGTGGGCCATTTTGCGATTGATTACCTTATCTCACCGAATGGAGCTACTGCCAATGCAGATATCATTTTGATGGAAAATATCCGTTGCGGCGACGCAAGGCTGGGCATTTCAGGAGGACAGGCACAGGAAAAAGGCAATATAATACGCGGGTTATACAGTTGGGGACGCATCCATACTATTTTTGCTACCAGTTTATATGGAAAGCGCCAGGCGGGAAATTATACGATTGATGGCGGCAATATTGCGGGGAAGCCCATCAGGCTGATTTATAACCCCGAATCAGGTTGGTTTCCCACGCACATTTCCAATTTATTTTGTGAATCATTGGGCACCATCGGCACAATCACTTCCGGCGACAGCAATAATAACTTGCCCACTTCTATTAGTAATTGTGTTTTTGATTTTGCTTATGTTACACAGGCGGGCGTTCAAACGCTGTTTACGTCAAACAGCCCTTTTATTAAATTTGAAAATTGCCTTTTCAGGTATTACGGAGCGTATTCCGATACGCTTCACTTTAAGGGCATAGCCACTTTTGAGAATTGCAGTTTCAGCGGGCCTGTAGTTCATTAACGGTCGGCACCGAAGGTCAGACCGCGTGCGATATTAAATTTGAAAATTGCCTTTTCAGGTATTACGCAGCTTATTCTGATACGCTTCACTTTAAGGGCATAGCCACTTTTGAGAATTGCAGTTTCAGCGGGCCTGTAGTTCATTAGCGGTCGGCACCGAAGGTCAGACCGCGTGCGGTAACTCATAATTCATAATTCATAACTCATAACTCATAACTCATAACTCATCACTCATCACTCATCACTCATAATTCATAACTCATAACTCATCACTCATAATTCATCACTCATCACTCATAACTCATAATTCATAACTCATAATTCATCACTCATAATTCATCACTCATAATTCATAACTCCTCATCAAAGGCATAGCAAAGGCATGGATAGAGTATGAGGAGTGTATGAGGAGTGTATGAGGAATGTATCAGAAGTGTATCAGGAGTGTATGAATTAAGTATGAGAAGAGTATAACTTAAGTATGGGAAAGGTATGGCAAAGGCGTATCAAAAGCATGGATAAAGTATGAAATATAGTACAAATACGATGATTCTGAAATGCAATCATTCCGGAGGCTAATATTCCCGGCGTTGTTCTGGCAAGTGGATTTTTATAATTGAAATGAAATGCTTTTTTCTCTTTCGATTTCTTCTATTGCATGACATTGCTGTAAGTGAAACTATAATTGTAAATTTGATCGGCAATCAAATTTGGAATATTTTGCCGACGGTTAACTCTTTCTTTTATCGTTAAAACAAATACTATGCTACTTCAGTTGGAAAATGCAACCCCGGAAAACATAAACAGGTTGTTAGAGTTTGCGGGAAGCCATAACATTAAATTAGAGCTGGTAGATGACGCACAAAGTAATTATTACCTTCCCGGAAAGCCTTTGAGCACTGAAGAATTACTAACCCTGGTAAAAAAAAGCAGGAACAGTGGCACTGTTCCCATGCAGGAGGCTCACAATGTTTTAAGGAAAGCGTTTAATGCAGATTAAATATACTTTGGATGCATTTGCATCTTTAACCTCACTTCTTAATTTTATTGAAAGCAAAAATACGCAGGGCGCAGCCCTTCGCTGGCTTGAGCGTTATGAAGCGTTTCTTTTGAAGACATTGGTTAATGTAAAACGTTTGACCTTATGCAAAAATCCCGTCTTCAAAAAATTACAGCTCCATTGTATTTATTTTAATGACTGGTTAATTGCAGTCTCAGTACATGACGATTTTATTCTGGTAGAAGCTCTTTTACACAAATCAAGAATAAGAGATTAGCAGCCGATCTTCCACTAGCCGCGGTCTGACCTTCGGTGCTGACCGCTACAACATGACAAAAATTTTTATCACCATACCGTGGTTTTTACCGGCATTTAAAGCTGGAGGGCCTGTGCAATCAGTGGCTAACCTGGTAAAAGAATTCCATGAAGGAGTTGAATTCCTTATTTTTTGCGGCGATGTAGACCTGAACGGCGCCGAACTTCAAAATATTACGGCCAACCAGTGGACTCAATTTAACGATCACACCCGCGTGTGGTATGCGGGGCCTGAAAAGATAAGCGATACCCTGGTAAAGCTGGTAGAGAAAGAAAAGCCGGATTTGCTCTTCATCATTGGAATGTTTTCCTGGCACTACAACATCGTTCCGCTGATGTTTTGCAAGGGAACCAAAAAAATTCTATCTACAAGGGGTATGTTACATCCGGGCGCATTGGCGCAAAAGAAATGGAAAAAACGGGCGTATTTGCAATTATTCAAGCTTTTGGAATACCATTATAAAGTGTCTTTCCATGCTACTGATAAAGAAGAAGCCGGTTTTATCAGGAATTTCTTTGGGGAAGTAGCCCGGGTTTTTGTTGCAGGAAATTTTCCTAATAAGTTGTCACCCTTACCCGTCCCTCCAAAAGAAAAAAATAGCCTGATCCTTACAACGATCGCTTTAATCAGCCCGATGAAAAATGTCCGGCTGGTATTGGAAGCGCTGGGTTCAGTAACCGCTGAGGTCCAATATGATATTTACGGCCCTGTAAAAGACGAGGAATATTGGGAAGCGTGCAGGGAAAAGATAAAATTGCTTCCGTCAAATATTAAGGTGACCTATAAAAATGCGCTTGAACCTGCGAATATCATAGGTGCCTTGCAGGAATCTCATGTTTTTATATTGCCGAGTAAGAGTGAAAATTTTGGACACGCTATAGTTGAAGCCTTGTCTGCGGGCAGGCCCGTGATAACCAGCCATTTTACACCGTGGAAAAATTTAAAAGAGCAATTGGCAGGAATAAATGTGTCAATAGAAGGCACTGAAGAGCTATCGCACGCGATAAGTTTCTTTGCTGCAATGGATCAGGAGGAAATGGAAGAATGGGGAAGAGGAGCTACCCAATATTCACAGAAGTCCATTGATGTGAAAAAAATAAAGGAAGATTATGGCAAAATGTTTTCGCACCTGTCATCCTGAACTGTGATAAATTCAGTTTTACCTGTCATCCTGAGCTCAGCCTTTGATGCGATAAATTTAGTTTTAAAGTGGATGTCAGCCTGAGCTTGTCGAAGGCGTATTAGAAGATCGAAGGCGGTTTTAGAATGTCGAGGGCGAACTATCAGAATGATCCACTTTTTTTTGTCTGCACTTCGACAAGCTCAGTATGACAAAAAAAATCAACATCCATCTTTTAAATACGACAAGCTCAGCATGACAAAAAAAAGAAGGTTCACCCGTTAATAACGATAAATTAAGTTTTACCTGTCATCCTGAGCTTGTCGAAGGCGGTGTTAGAATGTCGAAGGCGTATTAGAAGATCGAACTATTTTTTTGTCGCACTTCGACAGGCTCAGCATGACAAAAAAAAATCAACATCATCTTTTAAATACGTCAAACTCAGTGCTTTTAGTAAATGTCATCCTGAGCTTAGCCTTTAATGCGATAAATTAAGTTTTACCTGTCATCCTGAGCCCAGCCTGCCCAGAGGAATCGAGAAAGTCGAAGGAGGCTTAAATGCGACCCCTTCGGGCCCCTTGGAGCTCTTCGGGGCTTAGTGTGAGAAAAAAAGAGCAGCCCTTTCGCACGAAGCCACAAAGCACACAAAGGAACACGAAGAGAACTCCTTGAAGCTTAGTAAGATCATCTTTTTTTGTCATACTTCGACAAGCTCAGTATGACGACAAGCTCAGCA
>NZ_RJJR01000025.1 GCF_003721595.1 Hanamia caeni | reverse complement strand
TTTTCAAACTCTTTACAAACTTATTAAAACAAAAAATGGAGAATTCTTCAGCTCTTTAAATCTTAAATTTGGTTTTTAAGGGTTGACTATTTATTGTGCCGGATAAAATGGATTTTCTTTTTCTAAAATAACTTCTCCACACTCGTCTTTGTTAGCACTGCCTACGATAGAGTGGCTTGCATTTGCAAATATTTTGATGGCGATATTTTGTGGAATCATCCGCATCGCAGAAATAATTTCTCTGAACGAAAGATCTCCTTCGCAAAAAATAATTTCTTCAGCGGATGAAACGGACAGCGCATGTTGCAAGGCAGGAAAGCCGGCGATGATATTTTGTTTACTAATCTTGCCCATTTCAACTCTTCCTGATACAATCTTATTTTGGGATGATTTCTCCAACAGACGTTTTACCATGGTGAATTCCATTTCACTCCCTGCAATAATTACTTTTGAGGGTAAAGAAAGTTTTTGTTTCTTTTCCGTATTGATTTTGATTATTCTTGAAAAGGCAGAAGCAGCACCCCGTAAAAAAATTGCCGCATGCAGAAAAAAATTGTATAGCCATGCAGGCCTTTGACGAAAATGCTTTTTAACGAAAATGCTCATTGCCTTATAAAACATTTTCACATAATTAATGCTTCCCTTGCGCGTGCTTTCGCCCTTAAAATGAATGATGGTGCTTTGTGCAAAATAGTAATTTACAAATCCTGCGCTTCGGATACGGTAGCTTAAGTCAATATCTTCACCATACATAAAAAATGCTTCATCAAAACCTCCTGTTATATCAAGAATTTTTTTAGGGACCAGCATAAAGGCGCCCGCCAAAACGTCTACAGGTTGCGTTTCATCTTCATTTAAATTTCCCAGGTGATAGCGTGAAAAGATTTTGGAACCTGGAAATAATTTTGACAACCCCGAAAGTTTATAAAACGACGTTGCCGGGGTAGGAAATGACCTTTTACTTTCTCTTAAAAATTGGCCCGAGCCATCAATCATTTTAATGCCCAATGCTATATCACTTTTTTTTGATTGAATAAAGAGAATGCATTTTTCAAAGCAATCTTCCGGCACCACGGTGTCCGGATTTAGAAACAGAATAAAATCGCCTTTTGCAATTTTCAACGCCTGGTTGTTTGCTTTTGCAAAGCCGGTATTGGTTTTGTTCCAAACGAAAGTGACTTTTGGAAAGCGGTTTTTGAAAAAATCAAAACTTCCGTCTGCGGAATTGTTATCAATTACAATGATTTCGCCCTCAATATTTTTCAGCGCTTTTTCTACTGATAACAGGCACAACTCTAAAAAGTATTTTACATTATAATTTACTATGATGACAGAAAGTTGCAATGCCGGGATCAAATTGGTTTTTTGGTAAAATAAGAATTATAGTTTTTTGTGCTTTCACTGCGCTCTCATTCAACCGGGGCAATTTAAAACTAAAATAACAGACTTGAAATTCAAATAAACGCAAATCTTTTGTTTCTGCTAATCGAACAAATTATATAATCTTTGCACCATGCATAGAGAAACATTAATAGCTGCGGTCAATGCAGGTGCAGAGCAATTGAAAAGTTTTTTTAATCAAAAGTTTACAATAAGCCATAAAGAAGGTGTGAATAATTTGGTGACGGAAGCTGATTTTGCTTCGGATAAAGCAATTCGAAGTATCATTAAAAACGACTTCCCGGATGACGGAATTGTCAGTGAAGAAAGCCGCGAAAAAGAAGCAGGCAGCGAATATAAATGGATAATCGACCCAATAGACGGGACGGTAAATTTTGCCAACGGAATCCCTTTGTGTTGTGTGAGCATTGGCCTTGAGTATAATGGCAGCATGTTGATGGGGGCGGTGTATAATCCACTTATGGAAGAATTTTATTTTGCTGAAAAAGGCAAGGGCGCTACTTTGAATGGCAACAAAATTTTTGTGAGCTCAAAAACGAGATTAATAACGAGTTGCCTTGTTACCGGCTTTCCCTACACCTACCTGGAGCAAGAGTACGGGCCAATAGAAGTGTTTTCAAAATTGATCAGGAGAGGGATTCCTGTAAGAAGATTAGGAAGCGCCGCAATGGATCTTTGCTGGGTGGCTGCTGGCCGCTTCGATGGATTTTATGAGCATGAGCTTCATGCCTGGGACAGCGCAGCCGGTTTTTTAATAGTGGAAGAAGCCGGCGGCAAAGTAACTAACCTTGCAGGAGATCCCTATTCACCTTATCAGCCCGGCATCGTAGCCACAAACGGAAAAATTCATAATGAGTTAATCAACGTGATAGCAGGGGGAAACGTGCAGGAACTTTTGTGAGCGTCATTTTCTTTACGAATGCGCATTATTATATCCATTTTTATTTTGCTATAAATTTGCAACGCCATAAAATATGAAGAATACCCCATTCACTAAAAAACACGTCGCACTTGGCGCCCGGATGGCTGAATTTGCGGGGTATAATATGCCTATAAGCTACTCCGGCATTAACGATGAACACCTGGCGGTAAGGAATAACGCGGGTGTTTTTGATGTAAGCCACATGGGTGAATTTATTTTGAAAGGTGAAAAAGCATTAGAGCTGATTCAAAGGGTTACCAGTAATGATGCGTCAAAATTAACTGCAGGCAAAGCTCAATATAGCTGCTTGCCGAACAAAGAGGGAGGCATAGTAGACGATTTAATTGTGTATTGTATTGAGGAAAACAAAGTTTATATGCTGGTGGTGAATGCTTCAAATATTCAGAAAGACTGGGACTGGATTTCAGCGTTTAATACTGAAAATGTGGAGATGCATAACATTTCAGACAAGACCTGCTTATTGGCTATCCAGGGGCCTGATGCTGCAAAAATGATGCAGCCGCTGACAGAAGTTGACATTCTGAATATGAAATATTATACTTTTCAAAAAGGTAAATTTGCCGGCGTAGATAATGTTTTAATCAGCGCAACAGGATACACGGGTTCCGGCGGCATAGAAATTTATTTTGAAAACAAGGAAGGCAATGCGGATAAAATCTGGAATAGAATTTTTGAGGCGGGAAGCGGCAAAGGATTAAAAGCCATTGGCCTGGCTGCGCGTGACACATTAAGGTTAGAAATGGGGTATTGTTTATATGGAAATGATATTGACGATACCACCTCGCCGCTGGAAGCAGGCCTGGGATGGATAACAAAATTCAATAAAGACTTTACCGGTAAGGAGGTTTTGGAAAAACAAAAAGCTCAGGGAATAAAAAGGAAACTGGCAGGTATTGAACTGACAGAAAAGGGTATTCCAAGGCATGATTATGAGGTGCTAAATCAAAACAATGAAGTCATTGGGCATGTTACAAGTGGAACACAATCGCCTTCTCTTCGTAAGGCAATAGGCATGGCTTATGTTCAATTGGAATATGCAAAGGCAGGCACTGAGATTTTTATTAAAATAAGGGATAAAATGGTACCGGCAAAAGTGGTAAAAATGCCATTTGAGTAAATCCGGCTTTTAAAACAAATTTTTCTGCTAATGAGACCAGGTAAGAAAGAAATTCCTTCATTAAATACAGTGTTGTCGCCGTCGCTGTTAAACTTGTATGACATTTCGGACAGCACGGTGGTCATAATTGACGTGCTCAGGGCTACCTCTACTATTGCGGCTGCATTGTATAACGGCGCAAAATCAGTAATTCCGGTGGATAGCGTTGCTGGTTGTATCAAGTTAGGAAAACAAATGGAAGTAATTACTGCCGGAGAACGGGATGGTAAAATCGCAGAAGGCTTGCAATATGGAAATACGCCACTGCAATATTCTGCGGATTTTATCAAAGGAAAAACCCTGGTGCTTACCACCACCAACGGCACTAAATTGCTACATGTAGCGCTGGCTGCAAACGCCAATGCTATAATCACCGGCTCATTCTGTAATATTTCTTCTGTTTGCGACTACCTGGTAAAAAAAAAATCAAATGTAATGCTGGCCTGTGCTGCGTGGAAAAACCGGGTAAATATTGAAGATACCCTTTTTGCCGGCGCAGTTGTAAACCGGATAAAGCAACATTTTGATATTAATTGCGATGCCGCGATGATTGCCGAAAGCCTTTATCTGCAGGCAAATGGCGATCTTTTAAATTTTATGAAAGAAAAAAACGCTTCCCATTATCATCGTTTGATGAATTATGGCTTGCTGGAAGATATTAAGTTTTGTCTCACCGAAGATAACGCCAACGTACTCAGCCTGTATTCAGCAGGTAGGCTCATAGCGGGCTAAAAACTATCTTAATTTTCAGGCTACGCTCCCGAAATAACGGTTTGCCCTTCGGCAATTTTTAAATTTTCTTTATTTTTGCAAATTGCTTTTTTCACAATAGAAATCGTGTAATCGGGCATTTATTCTAAATTTTACTTTTTTGGCACTACCCTTTTTTATTAAATACATATACAATTCTGGAACTGATGAAGTGATTCGCCGGGGCAAAAAGATTTACTCACAGCGTTTTGTTGAGCTGGTTGACAACGATGAGCTAATCCACTCGGTGACTTTTCGGGTAAAAGATGATAGTTATTCTACCTTTTATAAGGTTCAAATACAAAAATATGATGAGCCGAAATCTTTTACCATTCATTGTTCCTGCCCTTATAATATCAGTGATATCTGTCGCCACGAAGCAGCGGCTTTAATGCAGTTGCAGGACCTGGTGGATAAAAATCTTCTTGAATCCGGCAACAGCGCACCTGTTTTTAATCAAAAACATACGGTTGTTAAGATTAAATTTATTGACCTGAAGATGATAAGGATGCTTACGGGCATGCAAAATTATACCGAAGCAGAAGAAATTTTAAGAAAGAATAAATGCAATATTCTTATAGCCGCCGATGAAAGGGTAGAAGCTGATCTTGAGGTTAACGGTGCGGTGTTTCATATTATTTTACAAAAGAATGAGGAACGGAATTTTGACACTTCATGCACCTGCAATGATGACGAGCATCTGCTCTGCAAACATAAAACAGCATTATTTCTTCATTTACTGAATAATTGGGGCCCTAACTATTTTGACAGCATCCGCAACTGGGATAAAGAAAAAAATAAATTGCTGCAGGGATATGGCTATACGCTTAATGATGACCTTTCGGGAAAATTTGAATGGATATATAAAGATGGCAAGCCTTTTTTAAAGGTAATTGACCCTTCGGTGAGGAGAATTTCCGCTCCTGTAAATAAGCCGGTTCATGAAGAAGCAATAGCTACGGAAGTGGAAGAAAGCCCTAAATTTTCTGCGCCCGTTTCAAGACCATTTACCGTGGCCAAGCACCTGACGCTTGTGTTTAATGCAAATGAAAAATTATTTCCTTTCGTGTCGGTAGATGTGGTGCAGGGTGAATTTAATAGGGAAGAAAATGAGTTCATTGGAAAGATGGAAAAGCTGGATCTTTCAAAATTTATAAATAGTTCCGATTTTAGCGAAAGCGATAAACAATTGCTGCAATTAGGAAGGAAACTACAGCAGGTAGAAATTAATAAATACCTCAATCGCAATTCGCCATTTAGTGGTTATTGGGAAAATATTATCTACGATGAAAAAGATGAATTGCCGCAGGAAACGAAAATGCTGATGGCAGAGTTTATTCATCCAAAGCTCAAAAGGATATTTAAAGAGAATGAGGATAAGCCGGTATTTCATTTACCGCGGGGCAAAAATTTTTCAACCCAAAACCTGGAACGCGTTGATATATCCGCTATTACTCCTGTTATAGAATTTAAAGTGGCGCCTGGTGATAGCGATTACACGCTGGAAACAGAAATCGTTCTAGGCCATGAGAAGGCCGGCATTTCTGAAAATGAGTGGAAAAGTGATTTGCTTTTTATGCATGATAAAACATTGTATTTATGGGATAAATCTGAGCAGGTTTTGATTGCGGAAAAATTCAGAAATCCGCTTAAAATCCCCCGGGAGCAATGGCCGCAGCTTTTGAAGGAAATGATAATCCCGCTTACAGATGAGTATACTGTTTCGTTTGATAAATCATTAATTAAAGAAACAAAAGAAGGCCAGCCTGATATTAGCGTGATGCTAATTGAAAAAGGCGATTATCTTTTATTCCAGCCGGTTTTTAACTATAAAGGTTTCAGTGTAAAACCGGGTGATAAGGACACGATTATTGTTCCGGATAATGATAAAGTGTTGATGGTAAAGCGAAATGCAGAAGCCGAAAGGCATTTTATTGAGAAACTGGCGAGCCTTCATTCGCAGTTTATCAGCCAGTCTCAAAATAAAAGTCTTGTGCTGAAAGGTGTGGATGTATTAAAAAACAATTGGTTTTTCCTGTTTGTGGATGCGATGCACGAAATGAAAGTGCCGGTTTATGGATTCGAGGCACTTAAAAATTTCAGGTTTAATACCGCCAAACCTTCTACGCACATTCATCTCAGCAGCGGTATGGATTGGTTTGATGCCAAAGTAGAACTGGCTTTCGGCGAACAAAGAATTGGTATTGTTGAAATTCAAAAGGCGCTTTCCAATAAGCAATCTTTTGTGCAATTGAATGATGGCACATTGGGAATATTGCCCGATGAATGGATAAAAAAATACGCGCTGCTTTTTAAAGTAGGCGAAGGAAGAAATAATAATCTCCGGTTATCAAAGTTTCATTTGAGCGTGATAGATGAATTGTATGAGCAACGTGATGAAAATGAGCTGTCTTTTGAGCTTGATGAAAAGTATGAGCGCCTGCGGAATTTTAAAAGTATACCGGAGGTGCCTATTCCTGCTCATTTGGAAGGCAAATTACGGCCTTATCAACTCTCTGGTTTTCACTGGTTAAATTACCTCCGCACAGTAGGGTGGGGCGGAATACTCGCCGATGATATGGGCCTCGGGAAAACAGTGCAGGCGCTGAGCATTCTTCAGCATTTTTATGAGGGAGAAGGAAACTTAAGAGCCTTGGTGGTGTGCCCTACCACGCTGATATATAATTGGGAAAACGAAATTCAAAAGTTTACACCTTCTCTTTCGCACCAGATTCATCATGGTAATGCCCGCGCCAAAAGCAAAGAAGATTTTGGCAATGAAAATATTATCATCACTACCTACGGCACTTTGCGCAGCGATGTGCAAATGCTGATGAAAATTAATTTTGATTACGTAATCCTCGACGAATCACAGGCGATAAAAAATCCGGCATCCAAGGTTACGCGTGCTGCCTGTTTGCTAAAAGCCCAAAACCGTATATGCATGAGCGGTACACCGCTTCAAAATAATACGTTTGATATTTATGCTCAAATGAATTTTTTAAACCCCGGTCTGCTCGGCACAGTAGAATTTTTTAGAAATGAATTTTCAACACCTATTGATAAACTCGGTGAACAGGAGCAGAAAGAGCATTTGAAAAAATTGTTGTATCCCTTTATCCTGAGAAGAACCAAAGAGCAGGTAGCGAAGGATTTGCCGGAAAAAACAGAAACGATTTTATTTTGTGAAATGGAAGCTGCGCAAAGGGCCGTGTACGACAGCTATCGCAATGCTTATCGCAATAAAATCCTGGGCGTAATAGATGAACAGGGAGTCGGCCGTTCACAGCTCACGATTTTGCAGGGATTGATGAAACTACGCCAGATCTGCGACAGCCCGGCCATTTTAAATGAAGAAGAAAAATATCCTAACGATTCCATCAAGCTGGAAGAACTGATGCGGGAAATAACCGAAAATATTGGTGAACACAAAGCGCTGGTGTTTTCTCAATTTCTCGGGATGCTTGCGCTTATCAGGAGCGAATTAACGAAAAACGGCATCGACTTCGAATATTTTGATGGAAGCACATCCCCTGTAGATAGGGAGAAAGCAATTCAGAATTTTCAAACCAATGAAAATTGCCGCGTATTTCTTATCTCGTTAAAAGCGGGTGGAGTGGGGCTCAACCTTACAGCGGCCGATTATGTATATATCGTGGATCCGTGGTGGAATCCGGCAGTAGAGCAACAGGCTATAGATCGTACGCACCGTATCGGTCAAACAAAAAATATTTTTGCCTACAGAATGATTTGCAAGGATACGATTGAGGACAAAATTCTAAAATTACAGGAACGCAAACGTATCCTTGCAAAAGAATTGATTTCAGATGATCAGTCTTTTGTAAAAAGCCTGACCAAAGAGGATGTAGAATATCTATTCAGCTAAAAAATATTTAAGAAGTTATAAAATCTTTTAACCTTTGGAAATCTCTTTTGTTGCCCGATTCAAATAAGGCTACAAAATTCCTCGTAAAATTTTTCAGAAAAACTGAAAAAGCAGATTTGCTCTCGTAAGCATTGTTTTTCATGATAATTGAATTTAAATGAATAAAAATTTAAGAGTATAAAATAAAAACATTTAAATATTTGTTCAAATAGCAAATTCACCTGATTTTATCTTCCGTAAATTCCGCAATGCCTTACCACATATTATTGTGATGCCGGTATCTTCGTTTTGCCTTGTTGTTATATAAGTTTGAATAATAATCCGGGTGACGGGCTATTTTTAGAATGAAAACTTTCAATTTTGGCGAAAGCACGTGGGAAAACAGGAAATTGGTTATGGGGCTCATACAATAAATTAATATCTCATTAACGAAAGAGATTATGATTTATTATATTATATGCAAAATTTGAGCAGGCTACCTGGCAGTAAAGCAACAAAAAACCGGAACTCAATTGAACTCCGGTTATGCTGGTTTTCCTTGGGATAATTTTTTGACCCGATTCATCAGGCCTTTAAATAAATTCTCTGTTTTTGAATGTTGACCAGCACAAAGTCAGTGCCATTAAAAAAGTTTAGCATAATATCTCAGCCTGGCTTTATCAGTTTTTATCGCTGTCAACATATTTTTTTATCATAATCTATAATTATTTCATTAATATCCGCATAAAATGATGCCATAGTAAAAGGCAGCAGTGAAAGCATAAATATTGCGATTTTTTATTTTGGGCAAAAAGTTGTTATCAAAAAAAAGCCGCCCGAAAAACCGGGCGGCCTGCCATTCATTAAAATTGTAACTATTTCGCATTTTCGAAATTCTCTGAGGCCTTTTTCCAATTTACTATGTTCCAGAATGCATTCAAATAATCTCCTCTTAAATTCTTGTATTTTAAATAATAAGCATGTTCCCAAACGTCGCAGCCTAATACCGGTGTACATTGGCATTCCGCAACGTCCATTAGAGGATTGTCCTGGTTAGGGGTGGAACAAATAGTCAGTTTACCGCCGGAAGCACCAAGCCATGCCCAGCCACTTCCAAATCTGGAAGCTCCGGCAGCATTAAATTTTTCTTTCATTGCGTCAAAAGAACCAAACGCTTCATCAATTGCCGCTGCGAGTTTTCCTTCCGGCTTTCCTCCCCCATTTGGTGAAAGTATTTCCCAGAAAAAACTGTGATTCCAGTGTCCGCCGCCATTGTTTCGGATGGCCGTGCTAAGACTTCCTGCATTTTTAATTAATTCTTCAAGCGTTTTATCGGCGTTTTCGGTACCTTCTATTGCTTTATTAAGATTATTTACATAACCCTGGTGATGTTTGTCATGATGGATATGCATAGTCTCTTCGTCTATATGGGGTTCCAGTGCGTTATAATCGTAAGGAAGATCCGGTAATGTAAATGCCATAATTAAATATGATTTAAATTGTTAATAAATGTAGGTAACAAATTTACTTAATGTATATCACAAAATAAGCCTGTGCCCAAAATATCGCAAATAGTTTCCGCTTTGCGTAAAATAATTGCAGCATACAATTTCGCAAACTCCAGGCCAGCCTTATCTTTTTTTGATAAAAAAGTTTTGGATTAACCCGAGGCATTCCTGCGAAAGAACATCTTTTTCAACTATCGTTTTGGGATGTAGCAGACGTTTATGAAGAGAAATGCCTCCATGTTTTGGATCCGATGCGCCATACACCACCCTGGCAATTTTGCTCCAAAATAATGCGCCGCAACACATAGCGCACGGTTCCAGGGTAACATAAATAGTTGCCTCAGGTAAATATTTTGCGCCTAAAAAATTAAATGCTGATGTAAGTGCAATAATCTCAGCGTGCGCTGTCGCATCTTTTAAAGCTTCTACCTGGTTATACCCCCGTGCGATTATTTTTTTATTCATCACTATTACGGCTCCTATAGGCACTTCATCCTTATCAAATGCTTTTGAGGCTTCACGGAGCGCCTGCCTCATAAAGTATTCATGATTTTTTTCCTCCCTTACTTCTCCGAAGACATTATTCATCTATTTTTTTTTCAATTTCAAATCCTCAATTTTCAACTTTCACCACCGCAACTTCCTTCACAGTGCCTGTTCGCTTTAATGCCCCCCAAGACTGTATTTCACCTTTTATTGCTTTATTAAAAGATTTCAGCAAAATATAATACATCAACTGCCTGTACACTAATCTTTGTGGAAGCATCCAGATTAATTTAACTGCATTTTCCTTTTCATAAGCGAAGGCAAGGGCAGCTCCGGCGATATCCACCAGCGTAAAAATAAAATAATAGAGTATGATATGGGGTATGCTGGCTACCACAATTCCAAAAGAGGCTGCTAATAAGCTGAACACTAAAATCAAATCCGCAAGAGGCGCCAGAATAGGCAATATGATTTGATAAATCAAAATATTAGGCATCGCAATCATGCCAAAATTTTTATACTTTGAATTGAAAATCGTGTCCCTGTGTTTCCAAAAACATTGCATCACCCCAAAGCTCCAGCGGAATCGCTGTTTCAAAAATTGTTTGAAAGTTTCCGGGGCTTCAGTATATGAAATTGCCGCGGTGCAATTCCTTACAACATAATCTTGTCTCAGCAGCCGCATGGTCAGATCACAGTCTTCAGCGAGTGTATCCGTTGTAAATCCTCCTGCGGAAATAATAGCTTCTTTTTTGAACGCGCCAATAGCGCCCGGTACCACGGTAATACAATTCAAAAGGTCAAAAGCGCGCCTGTCAAAGTTTTGTGAAGTGATGTATTCAATACTTTGCCAGATGGTAATCATGTTCACTTCATTGCCCACCTTTACATTTCCGGCTACAGCCGCTACATTTTCTGAATCGAATTTTTGCATCAGGAGCGAAACGGCATCAGATTTCAATTGTGTGTCTGCGTCAATGCAAACTACAAAGTCCCCACTTGATTTCTCAATTCCGAAATTGAGCGCCGACGCTTTCCCGCCATTTATTTTACTAAAAACGTGCACTTTAGAATTCTGCTTAAAATGTTCGTTTACTATTTCGAAAGTATGGTCCTTGCTACCATCATCTACAAAAATTATCTCAAGCTTCGGATAATTCTGCGATAAGAGACTATTTATGGTTCTTATAGAATTTACCTCTTCGTTATAGGCAGGAACTATAATACTTACTAAAGGAAAATTTTCTTCATCGCCAGATAAAAACGGCGTGAAAGTGGTTGCCGCATTTTGTTCTTTTCTTTTTTGAATGCTTGCCAGAAGCGCCATCAAAATCATCCGGCCAATAGAAAGCAATATCCCAATAATAAATAGTGTGAATAAAATCTGCCCGCCCCAGTACGTAGATTCGGCAAGAAAAAAATTGAACTTTCTTGTCCATCTGTCACGGGCATTGCTGACGCCTGGCATCACCTGGTCCCTGGTTTTGCCCATCAGGTCTGAAACGTTCGTAAACACATATCCTTTTTTCTTAAAATAATCGATGATTCTGGGAAGCGCCTCTACCGTGGCTTCGCGTGTATCACCACCGGCGTCGTGTAGCAAAATAATGCTTGCATTGGTGGCTTCTTCCTGCCTGATTACCCTGGCTACGATGGAATCTGCAGAAACTCCGGGGGCCCAATCATTGGGATCAATGCTCTCATTGATGGTCAGATAATTTTCATCCCTGCTTCTTTGAATTGGAGCTAACTCGTCATAAGTCTGCGGCTCCGAATCTGCATTGTATGGCGCTCTGAACAAAATAGTGGAATGGCCTGTCACACTTTCAATTAAGAGCCGTGTTAATTTCATTTCCAAGGCAGCCCGTGACAGGCTCATTTCAGCAATATTATGATGCGTAAAAGTGTGGTTGCCTATTTCAAAACCATCCTTATATTCTCTCTGTAGCAAAGGAATATTCTGTTCCGCATTAATGCCTATTACAAAAAATGTGGCAGGTACTTTTTTGCGTTCAAGAATGCTAAGAATTTTTGGAGTCCATTCTGCGCTGGGGCCATCGTCAAAAGTAAGAATCAATTTATGGCCTTTGCCCACGGTAGTATCTTCTGCAAATTTCCTGATAACATATCCGGAAGGAAGCTGAAGATATTTTTGCTCAGCTATTAATTGTTCAGAAGAATCAATTTCAAGACTGACCTTCCCTTGTTGGGGAGAGTATAAAATATCCAATACTTCGCCTTCACCCTGAAAGATAACACTGTTTATTACAACAGGCATTGTTTTCAGAGAGTCGAAATTGAAAGGATGTTTATCAAGTGAATCATTGCTGAGGCTGCGGTTATAGTATTTCCAAATTCTGGGGTCTTCGCTGCTTAATCGCCACAGTGCAGTTCCTGCGGTCGGAAATTCATCACTGAAACGCAAAATATTGAAAGTGGTGGCAGCATCCGTGAACCATACTTCATGATTTTGAATATCTGTGGAGTCGTCAGCGCTTTGGGTGATATAACTATAATGAAGATTGTAAGAATCATCGTCATAAATAATATTTGCATTTACTGTTTTTGCCCTGTTGATGGCTTCATTATAAGTTAAAGGAAGCGAATCAATTTTACCATCCGTCCAGCTATAACCAAATGCGCCAACGCCTAAAATAATTTTTTCAGGGTTAATTCTGTCCGAAGTCCAGGATAAGGCATCTTCAATCCATTTTTGAGCGCTGATGGGCCCCGGCCCCGTAGAACCATTGTATTCGTCATAGGCCATCAGGATTATATAATCATTGTAATCAGAAAGCTTTTTATAATCATAATCCTCATTCTTGGGTTCTACATCCATACTCACCAGCATATTTTTAGCATGCAGCGCGTTGTATAACTGTCGCTGGAAGGAAGTAAGCGGTGCATTGGATTTTTCGTCCAGTTCTTCAAAGTCTACATTGATACCGGCAAGCTGGTACCATGAAAGTGTATCAACTATTTGCTGAATAAAATTTTTTTGGAGGATAGAATCGTTTAAAATTTTGTTCAGCAGTTTTCCATCAAAGTCTTTCTTAGAAGAATTGAAGTTGGAAAGGATGGGCATAATCCGCAGATGATTTTGCTTCATCATTTTTAATCCCGCGCTGTCTATTCTTGTTTGCAAGCGGTGAGTGACAGTATCAATAAAAAGCCATTCAGGAAAGATGGTATTAATTTTATCCGCATTTTTTTCAAGATCGTCCAATGAAAGTTTAGCGTTCCACGGCGTATAAAAAGCTGCTCTTATTAAGGATAAGGAATTTACTTTCGAAAAAGCATTTTTTGTATTCTTTTTTAATGAATCTTTTTTCAGCTTGTTGAGTAAGAAATCTTTAAACCCTTTGTATTTTATATTTTGAGCATTCTTAAGCACTAATGGATTTGACGGATCAAGCGAAGATTGATATTCCCTTGCTTTCGCCTGGAGGTTAGGTACATTAGGTAAAGACCCGCTGTACAACGCTATTCCCAACACTACAAGAAAGAAGATTGCAATCATCAGCAACAGGCGTCCCGTCCATTTAAATCTTTTCCAACGGGTGGGCTTGTCTGTTTGAAAAATTTGAGTCGGCTTATTATTGCTCATTTGTTTTGAATAAAAAATTCAAAAGGATAAAACCCGTGGCAAAGTTAGTACTGATATAATCTTATTTATTTTATTTCCTCTTTCATGTATGTGGCTTAACAAAAAATTATTTTAGGAACTAATTCAAAAAAAGAGAAGGCCCCTGTAGAAACAGGGGCCGTTTACCAAAACTAACTGCTTATGAGAAAATTGAAATTTAATGTTGTTGAATTATATATTTCAAATCACATGCCAAAAATATAAACGAATGTGTTAACAAAAATCTAATCCGAATAAATTGCCCACAATTTTAATTTTTTGTGACAAAATGCGAAAATAGAAAAAAGTTTCAAATGTCTTTTTACTGCTGATTCGCACATTTTGAAAGCCGGAAATCATTGGTGAGCAAGCTTTTCAGCATTTTCAGCAAATTGAAGTGCATCAATAAATTCCTGTAAATCACCATTTAAGACTTCTTCAAGGTTATATACTGTCAAGCCAATTCTGTGATCTGTCACCCTGCCCTGCGGAAAATTATAGGTTCTTATTTTGGCAGACCTGTCTCCTGTGCTCACCAGGCTTTTTCGATGACGGGATATTTCTTCTTCCTGCTTGCGTACTTCTTCTTCGTATAATTTCGTGCGCAACATTTGCATGGCTTTTTCGCGGTTTCCAAGCTGGCTTCTTTCGGTCTGGCAAACTACTACTAACCCCGTAGGGATGTGCGTCAACATTACTTTTGTTTCCACCTTATTTACGTTCTGGCCACCAGCGCCGCCGCTTCTTGCAGTCTCCATTTTCACATCGCTATCCCTCACTTCCACATCCACCTCTTCGGCCTCAGGCATCACAGCCACAGTGGCAGCGCTTGTATGAACACGGCCGCTCGCTTCGGTATCAGGCACTCTCTGAACGCGATGTACGCCGCTTTCGAATTTCAAAGTTCCATATACGTCTTCGCCGCTAACCTCTATCTGTATTTCTTTGTAGCCGCCTACAGTGCCTTCATTTTCACTAAGTATGGCGGTTTTCCATCCTTTCGATTCACAAAATTTCAAGTACATTCTTGTAAGGTTACCGGCAAAAAGTGAAGCTTCGTCACCGCCTGTGCCCGCCCTTATTTCAAGGATACAGTTTTTTTCATCCTGCGGGTCTTTCGGAATCAGCATAGTGCGAATCCTTTTTTCAAAATCTTCTTTTTCTGCCATCAAACGGGGCAATTCTTCCTTTGCCATATCCCGCATTTCCTCATCGTCGCTATTGATTACCTCTTTATTAAACTCAATGTCATCAAGGGTTTTTGCGTATTGGTTTCGTAGATTTACGATTTTTTCCAAATCGCGGTATTCCTTACTTAATAGTTTATATTTTTTATTATCACTAACAATTTCAGGATTGGTTAATGCGACAGCTAATTCTTCAAATCGTGCCTTTATTGCTTCCAACTTTTCCAGCATAAATCTTTTTTTTGATGTTGATTATTTAGCGATTGGGTAAATTGCGTACCATCTGATGTAGAAAAAATTACCCTTCTGTTTTTAATTGTGGGCAAAATTAACCTAATAGTTTTTACATGCCATATCGAAAGTTTAAAGCTGATTATCTATTTACAAATGATAAGTTGGCGAAAGGAAAAGTTTTAATAACTGAGGAAACAGGAAAATTTGAAGCGATCGCCGATGCAAAAAATGTTTCAGGCGATATCGAAATTTTTAAAGGAATTATTTGCCCCGGATTTATCAACGCCCATTGCCACCTTGAACTTTCCCATCTGAAAACTATTATTCCTGAAAAAACAGGGTTAATAGATTTTGTATTTGAGGTAGTTTCAAAAAGGTATTTTGAAGACAATCAAATTTTGCGTGCGATAGCGGTTGCGGAGAATGAAATGATTAGGAATGGGATAGTAGCGGTAGGCGACATTTGTAATTATTCCATTACTCTTTCTCAAAAAATCAAGCTTAACCTGCATTATTATAATTTTATTGAAATCAGTGGATGGCTGCCTGAAATTGCTGAAGCCAGGTTTGAAAAAAGAATGCTTGCGCTAAAGCAATTTGAAATAAATAAACTTATAGCCTCCATCGTTCCTCACGCGCCATATTCTGTTTCTGATGTTTTATGGCAAAAGATTATTCCATTTTTTAGCGGCAAAACAATCACAATTCACAACCAGGAATCGGAAGAAGAAGATTTGTTTTTTCAAAAAGGCCAAGGCGATTTTTTAAGAATGTTTAAAAAAATGAATATTGATAATTCGTTTTATCACCCTAAAAAACTTCGAAGCCTTCAAACCTATTTTCATTATTTCTCTTCTACAGCCTCTTTAATTTTGGTTCATAATACTTTTACCACGCAGGCTGACCTTGATTTTATTGCTTCTAAAAGAAATAATAAACAATTGGTTTCTTTTTGTGTTTGTCCCAATGCAAATTTATATATAGAAGATACACTGCCTCCGGTAGATTTATTTTTAAGAAATAATCTCAACGTTGTTATAGGAACGGATAGTCTTGCTTCCAATCATCAACTTAGTATTTTAGAAGAATTAAAAACGATAAGCAAAAATTTTCCGGAGATTGAAACAGAAACTTTATTGAAATGGGCCACTATAAATGGCGCGCGGGCGCTGCAAATGGAAAGCGATTTGGGAAGCTTTGAAAAGGGGAAAACACCCGGCATATTATTGATTGAAAATGCAGACGGTAAAAAAATCACTCAAGACTCAAAGGTCAAAAGACTATTGTAAACAGTGGATGAACAAATAAGCGAATTTTTTTATTGAGCAATAGTTTCCAAATCAGGATAAGATAGCAGACAGGACATTCAGAGTTTTCATTTTACCAAATTCAGGAATGTGCCATCCATAAAAGCTTTCCATAGTTTTCAACATGGCACTCCTGGTTTTACCGTTCATCTTTATCTCGCTCAAATCATTTGGATGAATGGCCTTAAGTATTTCAGAAAAGTCGCGACTTAGTTGCGGAGTAATAAATTCTGCGGCCGCTAAATTTTCTTCAACAAAACAGCCTTCTTTTATACTAAAGATATTTTTCTTTTCCGAATAATTATTTTGTAAACTAAACCCGGAAATCTGCGCTATCCGGATAGAAAAATAAACCGAAAAATTCGCGGTGATTTCTTTTCGAGCTATATCAAGATGTAAAAAAGCATCTTCACAAAAATGAAAAAGATTTTCGTTCGTTTCGGGCTGCTTCAGGGTTTTTTGCAGCAGTTCAACCATAAAAAGCGCTATAGAATTTTTAATAACATCGCTCAAAATATTTTTATAAAGAATACTCCATTTTACTTCTTTTATCCGCTGTAGATTTTTTAATTCGTTGTGGTAAACCTGCATTTCCAATAAAGAGGATGGCTGAAATAAATAAGCCTTTGTGCTTTTACCCGGCGTTCGAACGCCGGGTACCAAATAAGTCTGGATGCCGAATAATTCAGTAAAAATGGAAACAACGATGCTCGTTTCCCCATATTTAATGGTTCGTAAAACAATCCCTTTGGTTGAATAAATCAATTCGTAAAAAATGTAAAAATGTACAATGAGAAAATTACAGTAAAGGAATAAATAAGCCAGATTTATATTCCGCTATTTTTTATAAATATCTTTCATGGATATAGAAATATTCAATTTGGGAAGGGCGATAATTTCTTCCGGTTCTGTATAGGATATCATATCCCATTCTTCCTTATCTTTTTTGAAATTGCAGAGAACCAGATATTTTTCTGGTTCAACAACAAGATAATAATCCAACGTTTTTATTTTCCTGTATTGAATAAATTTATCTACCAAATCTTTTGCTCTTGTGCTTTCGCTTAACACCTCGGCAATCAACTCAGGCTGAAATTGAACGTATTCATTTTCCTCTGTTTCTGATTCTTTTGTTATAAAAATATCCGGATAATAGTATTGATTTTCATCTTCTATCTTCACTTTCATGTTTTCTATAAAAACTTCATATCCTTTTTCAGTCAATAGACTTTCTAAAATCCGTAAAAGGTTTTTACAAATTTTATGATGCTTTCTTGATGCTCCCGACATTTCAATTAAGTTGCCATTAATAAATTCATGACGCAAGGCTCCTGCTTCTTCAATCCTGAAATATTCCTCAGGTGTATAAATTTTATGTAACTCCAATGATTGCATAGCATTTCAAATTTAACACAAATACAAATTAAAAAGGAATAATAAATTTTCCCTCACGAACAATTTCTCGTTTTTAAATTATAGTAAACAAGCAAATAATCAGCAATTATATTCTTTGAATTTTACCAATAAAATAATAAAACTACTAAGCCACCGAGCCAATAAACTTATACTTAATTTGCACCTCATGCATACACTTAAAAAATCTCTCGGCCAGCATTTTTTAAAAGATGAAAAAGTAGTTGAAAAAATTATCGCCGCTTTGATGCAACATCCGTTTAAAAACCTACTGGAGGTGGGACCTGGTGGCGGTGCGCTTACTAAACATTTGGTTAAAATTCCCGGCATTTATTTCAAGGCTGTCGAGCTGGACCAAGAAAAAGTGAATTATCTTTTAAAGCAATTTCCTTCTTTAGAAAATCATCTCATTCATAAAAGTTTTTTAGAAATGGAACGTCCGTTTGATGAGCCTTTTACCGTCATTGGAAATTTTCCTTATAATATTTCAACACAAATTTTATTTAAAGTTTTGGAATGGAAAGAATATGTTCCTGTTATAATCGGTATGTTCCAGAAGGAGGTGGCAGAGCGGGCTGCCGCTAAAGAAGGTAGCAAAATTTATGGCGTTTTAAGTGTGCTTCTGCAATATTATTACAATGTGGAATATCTATTTTCTGTAGGAAATGAATGCTTTACGCCGCCGCCAAAAGTGCAGAGTGGCGTGATCAGGTTAACAAGACGCGAGACTTTTTTGGCGGTAAAAAGTGAAAGAGCATTTTGGACGTTGGTTAAAACCGCTTTTAACCAGCGACGCAAAACCTTGCGTAATGGCGTTAAAAGCCTGATTCCAAAAGAACTTCTTGATAATAAATTTTTTGATCGCCGCGCGGAAACATTAAGCGTTGAAGAATTTGCAGCGCTTACTTTTAAGATGAATTAAAGTAAGATATTTCTTACAAGTTTGGAATTAAAATTGTTTGCTTCAAATAAATATTTTTCTGGGATGTTTTCGTATCTGTGCCGTCCTGAAAGAGTTTAAAGAAGTAAAAAAATGAAAAAGCAACTTGTAAATTCTTCTACCGCCGAAGCATTGGGCTACGATGAAAAAATCAAAACTTTAAGGGTTTGGTTTACGACAGGAAAAATATACGATTATGCGGGCGTTCCTAAAACGAAGTTTAAAAATTTGCTTCGTGCCTCGTCTATCGGCGAATATTTTAATAAAAAAATAAAGGGGTTCTACACTTACAAAAAAATAGAATAGCATCTTTGAATTATACTTTCAGAATATATAAGCAAGTGTTGTAAAATAAAAATCCATGTTATTTGTTGCTTCGCTGTATCGCTTATGTCTACACAAAAGCAGTGACCAAGAAATGCTGGTCCAGCCTTCTTTTTAAAAAGTACTTAATATATTTCTTTTTCTTTAGTTGTAATTTTACCAGGGGTCAAAAATCAATGGTTTTTAATTTATGTAATGAACTATCCAAAAATTTATGCCGGATAAAAAAAATCGTAAACTACGAATCGTAACTGCTGCTTCTTTGTTTGATGGTCATGATGCGGCTATTAATATTATGCGAAGAATTATGCAAAGCAAAGGCGCTGAGATCATTCATCTTGGCCACAACAGAAGCGTGCATGAAATTGTGGAGTGTGCTATTGAAGAAGATGCAGACGCCATTGCCATTACAAGTTACCAGGGTGGCCACATAGAGTTTTTCAAATACATGAAAGATCTGCTGAATCAAAATGGTTATGAGCATATCAAGATTTTTGGTGGTGGCGGCGGAACAATTTTGCCCGCTGAAATCGCAGAACTGGAAGCCTACGGAATCACAAAAATTTATTCTCCTGACGATGGGCGAAAAATGGGTTTGGAAGGAATGATTGAAGATGTAGTGGAGAAGAGCAGCCTTTTCCTAAACCCTTTAAAAGAAGAAACAAAAACTACTACTACCAAAATAAACGGTGGAGTTGGCAATTTTCATGATAAGCACATTTTGAGCGAATGGAGAGATATTAAATTGGTCGCTACTTCAATTACAAAAGCGGAGAATGGCGAAAATGTTGAGATTTTAAATACAATTATAAATAAAAATGATAATGGTAAAAAACTTCCGGAGGTAACGAGCCGGGCGGCGACAGTCCTGGGAATCACAGGAACCGGCGGCGCAGGAAAATCTTCTGTTACTGATGAAGTTGTTCGTCGTTTTTTAAGCATGTATTCTGAAAAAACGATTGCAGTAATTTCTATAGATCCATCACGAAAAAAAACCGGCGGCGCATTATTGGGAGACAGAATCCGTATGAATTCGATTCATCACCCGCGTGCTTATATGCGCTCTCTTGCGACAAGAGAGCATGACAAAGCATTAAGCAATTATGTTCAGGAAGCAATTGATATTTGCAAAGTTGCGGGCTATGATTTTATCATTTTGGAAAGTGCGGGCGTCGGACAAAGTGATGCTTCCATTTTGGATTTTTGTGATATAAGCCTGTATGTTATGACGCCTGAATACGGCGCTGCCTCTCAGTTAGAAAAAATTAATATGCTCGATTATGCAGACATTGTTTGTATCAATAAATTTGATAAAGCTGGCGCTCTCGATGCATTGCACGATGTAAAAAAGCAATACAAACGCAACCATAATTTGTGGACGGCAAAAGATGAGGATCTTCCCGTGATCGGAACAGTTGCCTCTACTTTTAATGACCCGGGGTGCAATCAGTTGTTCAACAAAATCATTGATGAAGTTAATCAAAGAACCGGGCGCGATTGGAAGAAATATGAGGCGCCTCCAGGAAGCGAAAGTCGTAATCATTCAATTATTCCAGCCAAACGGATTCGCTATCTCGCAGAAATCGCCGAAGAGATTGGGCATTACAATAAAATGGCTGAAGAACAGTCTGCTATTGCAACACAGCTTTATCAGCTAAATGGAACCATTCAAAATCTTAAAAACAATTTAGGGGCCGACGAAGAAAAAACCTCAATTCTTATACAGCAATTGGAAGCGAGAAAATCAGCAGTTGAAAAAGAACTATCTGCTTCATCAAAAAAATTATTGGACGAATGGAAAGCAACAATTGCTCTTTATCAAAAAGAATTTTTTGAATACAATGTAAGAGGAAAAGTGATCAAACAAGCTTTATTTGTTGAATCTCTTTCTCATACCAAAATTCCAAAGATTGCGGTTCCAAAATTTAAAGACTGGGGCGATATTTTACAATGGCAGTTGCAGGAAAATTTTCCCGGGAAATTTCCGTACACGGCTGGCGTGTTTCCGCTGAAGCGTGCAGAAGAAGATCCAACGAGAATGTTTGCGGGCGAAGGTGGCCCGGAAAGAACCAATCGCAGATTTCATTATGTAAGTCTTGGACAGCCTGCAAAGCGCCTGAGCACCGCGTTTGACAGCGTCACATTATATGGCGAAGATCCGGCAGTGCGCCCGGATATTTATGGAAAAGTTGGCAACTCCGGCGTTAGTATTGCGACAGTAAACGATGCGAAAAAATTGTACAGTGGATTTGATTTATGCGACCCTAAAACTTCTGTAAGCATGACAATCAATGGGCCAGCGCCCATGTTACTGGCATTTTTTTTAAATGCTGCAATTGATCAGCAATGTGAAAAATATATTATTGAGCACAACTTACGGGAACGCGTAAACGAAATTATTGAATCGAAATTCAACCTGGACGATCTTCCAAAATATATCGGCATCAACGATGAGCCCGTGTATCCTCAAATAGGAAAAATGACCGGCCATTTGCCAAAAGGAAGTGATGGATTGGGCTTGCGGTTGCTGGGTTTGAGCGGTGAAGATGTTTTGGATAAAAATGTTTATGAAGAAATAAAAGCAAAAACTTTATCCTCTGTTCGCGGCACTGTGCAGGCTGATATTTTAAAAGAAGACCAGGCGCAAAACACCTGTATTTTCTCCACGGAATTTGCATTGAAACTGATGGGGGATGTCCAGGAATATTTTATCCAAAATAATGTGCGAAATTTTTATTCGGTATCCATCAGCGGTTATCATATCGCTGAAGCCGGCGCCAATCCTATCACACAGCTTGCATTCACTTTATCGAATGGTTTTACTTATGTAGAATATTATATGAGCCGCGGAATGAAGATTGACGATTTTGCACACAATCTTTCTTTCTTTTTCAGCAATGGAATGGATGCCGAATATTCTGTAATCGGTAGAGTGGCGAGACGAATTTGGGCGAAGGCGATGAAGTATAAATATAAAGCCAATTCCCGTTCGCAAATGTTGAAATATCATATTCAAACGAGTGGCAGAAGTTTACACGCACAGGAAATTGATTTCAATGATATTCGTACCACATTGCAGGCGTTGTATGCTATTTATGATAATTGCAACAGCCTTCATACAAACGCTTACGATGAAGCCATCACAACGCCAACAGAAGAAAGTGTGCGTCGCGCAATGGCAATTCAATTAATTATTAATCGTGAATTGGGAACTGCAAAAAATGAAAATCCTAACCAGGGAAGTTTCTTAATTGAAGAATTAACTGATCTCGTTGAAGAAGCCGTAATGGCTGAATTCAACCGGATTTCTGAAAGGGGCGGCGTGCTGGGTGCTATGGAAAGAATGTACCAGAGAAATAAAATTCAGGAAGAAAGCTTATATTATGAATCATTAAAAAATACAGGAGCGCTTCCACTTGTGGGTGTAAACACTTTTTTGAATAAAAAAGGATCGCCGACGGTGCTTCCGCTTGAGGTGATTAGAAGTACAAAAAAGGAAAAAGATCTGCAGATAAAAAATGTAAAAGAGTTCCATGAAATGCATAAAGATAAAAGTGATGAAATGCTGAAACGCTTGCAGAATGTGGCGGTCAATAATGGAAATTTATTTGCCGAATTAATGGAAACGGTGAAATATTGTTCGCTCGGCCAAATCACTCATGCCTTGTATGAAGTGGGCGGCCAGTATAGAAGAAATATGTAAAAGATAAAAATTAGTTGAATGTTATTAAGATACTATCATTGGCCACTTTACCTGTAGCTACTTTACTTACCCTTTTTTGCCAAAAATTATGAACCCAAAATACTGTATTATCCTGTTTTTCTTATCCTGTTTTATTGCCTGCACTTCCAATAAATTTGCGGCTACTAACAGGGTTTACAAAAAACAGGCAAGGGCATTTTCAAAAGAAATAAAGCAGATACCTAAAGATCAGTTTTATACTAAAAGAAGCTGGGCAGGAACCACGAATTTTGGATTGCGCAAACCCGACTTTGTAATCATCCACCATACCGCGCAAAACAGTTGCGAGCAAACCCTTGGAACTTTTACATTGCCGCAAACACAGGTAAGCGCGCATTATGTGATTTGTAAAGATGGAACTGTTCATCATATGCTCAACGATTATCTGCGCGCCTGGCATGCCGGAGTTTCTTCCTGGGGAAATGACAAAGACATTAATTCCTCTTCCATTGGGATAGAACTGGATAATAACGGTTTCGAGCCTTTCCCTGCAGCGCAAATCAACAGCTTACTAACGTTGCTGGATACACTAAAATCCAGATACCGGATTCCGGCAGCCAATTTTATTGGCCACGCTGATATTGCTCCAACAAGAAAAAATGATCCGAATGTAAATTTTCCCTGGGATTTGCTGGCCGGGCAGGGTTATGGTTTGTGGTATACAGATACAACAGCAGTTTCCGTTCCTGAAAATTTTAATCCATTGCAGGCGCTAAGGATTATAGGGTATTCAATTAAAGATACTTCTGCAGCTATTGTGGCTTTTAAGCGCCATTTTGAAAAACAAGACAGTTGCACCACCATCACGGACGCGGATAAAAAAATTCTTTACAACCTGATGAAACAATATGAATAAGCCCGACGGTTTTGATGTGAATAATAAGCACCCTTGCCTACCGGCAGGCAAATAATTCGTAATTTTTTTTAATGAAAAAATTAAAACGCAAGACTCTTTATTATTTTATATTGAGCGTGCTGGCTCTTCTGCTGATTATAAAAGGATTTGACGCATTTAGTCCCAAGGCGGGCCGTGCAGCGTCTTTCAGAAATAGCAGCCACCTGATTCTGACCAAACATGCAAAATGCAGGATGGCCTGCAGGCAAATTACGGAAGGAGAAATAAGGCAGATTCTCGAAGACGGCGTTATCAATTATAAAAAAAGTGGTATTGGATCCCAGGGCGACAGCACATTCGCCGTGGAGGGGTACAGCACTGAAAAACAACACATTAGAGTGATAGTTGCCCCCGAAAATGATGGCATGGTTATTATTACCTGCATTGATTTAGATAGAGAATGGCCGTGCGATTGCGACTGATTGTAAACGCTTAAAACGAAAGTAATTTATTTGTAAATTTGTAAACATCCTATAGTATTAAAATGTCAATGCGATTTAAATCATACCTGGCAAAACCTTTTGCCCTTTATATATATAAACAAATAAAAAGATCCATGAGAACTGCGCTTGCGGATCAGCTCAGCATTTTCAGTTCGCTTATCAAAACCGGGATGCAAACAGAGTTCGGAAAAGAACATCATTTTGAAGATATAAAATCCCATGCAGACTTTGTAAAAAATGTTCCCATTCGCGAATATGAAGATTTTAAAGTTTATATAGATAAGTTGAAACAGGGAAAGCAGAATATTTTGTGGAAGGGATTTCCTATTTATTTTGCGAAAACCAGCGGCACTACCAGCGGCATAAAATATATTCCCATTACTAAAGAATCGATCCCCAACCATATCAATACTGCGCGAAATGCATTATCGTGCTATATGGCTCAAACAGGAAATTCCTTATTTGCAAATGGTAAGATGATTTTTTTAAGCGGTTCGCCGGAGTTGGAAAGAATAGGCGGCATCCCTACAGGGCGGTTAAGCGGAATAGTAAATCACCATATTCCCAGCTATTTAAGGTCCAATCAATTGCCTTCTTTTGAAACTAATTGCATAGAAGATTGGGAAGAAAAGCTTTCCAAAATTGTGGATGAAACCGTAAATGAAGACATGACGCTCATCAGCGGAATACCTCCATGGATTCAAATGTATTTTGATGAATTACAGAAAAGAACCGGGAAAAAAATTAAGGATATTTTTCCGGAATTTTCAGTGCTGGTGCAGGGCGGCGTAAATTTTGAACCTTATAAGGCGAAGTTGTTTGAGAGCATCGGGAAAAAAATAGATACCATCGAATTCTATCCGGCCAGCGAAGGCTTTTTTGCATTCCAGGACAGTCAGCACGATGAAGGCCTTTTACTCAACACGGACAGCGGCATCTTTTATGAATTTGTTCCTGTGGAAGAGATTTCAAATAAAAATCCTGCCAGGCTAACATTAAAAGATGTTGAATTAAATAAAAATTATGTGTTGATCATCAGCAGCAATGCCGGTTTATGGGCTTATAATATTGGTGATACTATCAGGTTTGTTTCGTTAAACCCTTACCGCCTGGTAGTTACAGGAAGGGTAAAACATTTTATTTCTGCTTTTGGCGAACATGTAATTGGAGAAGAGGTGGAAGATGCATTATTGAAAGTTGCAGATGCTGAGAATATAAACATTACAGAATTTACGGTAGCGCCAAATATTTCAAATACCGGTGATAAGAGTTTTCACGAATGGTTTATTGAATTTGAAGATGTTCCGTTAAACCTTGCATCATTTGCAAAAAAAGTGGATGATAATCTTCGGAAAAAAAATATCTACTATGATGATTTGATAAAAGGAAATATTTTGCATCCTTTGAAAATACGGGTGGTGAAAAAGAACGGGTTTATTAACTATATGAAAAGTGTCGGTAAATTAGGCGGGCAAAATAAAGTGCCCAGGCTGAGCAATGATCGCAAACTGGCTTCTGCTTTGTCTCATTGGCTGCAGAATACACAGCCCGAGGCAATTAAATAAATTTTTATCAGATATCTTTGTTGCTAACAAGAAAAAATACACTATTTGTTGATTTACTGTAAACAAGCACCGCACGTGATTTTCAGACTTCAATGTGATTGCCTGTTTTAAGCGAATAATAAATATAGCTGCATCAATTGAAATTAGTTTGGAAGCCGTTTTCCTTATGCCATTTAAATTTATTTATCTTATTTCTAATGCAACTCATCCAGGTTTTAGACATTAATACTGCAAAAGAATTTCTGGAAGTGCCCCTCCACATTTATAAAGACGACCCCAACTTTATTCGCCCTCTTGATAAAGATATCAATGAGGTTTTTGATTCGAAAAAAAATAAGGCGTTCCGCTTCGGCGAGTCTGCACGTTGGATTTTAAAAGATGATGATGAAAAACTGGTTGGCCGGATTGCAGCCTTTGTTTATAAAAAATATAAAAATAAAGGCGATGAGCAAAAAACCGGCGGAATAGGTTTTTTTGAATGCATTAACAGCCAGGAAGCTGCAGATATGCTGTTCGATGTGGGCAAACACTGGCTGATGCAGCGCGGTATGGAAGCTATGGATGGTCCTATAAATTTCGGAGAGCGCGATCGCTGGTGGGGCTTGGTGGTTGAAGGGTTTAAGCCGCCAATTTATTTAATGAATTACAACAGGCCTTATTACAAAGACTTATTTGAAAATTATGGCTTCAAAGTTTTTTTTAACCAAATCTGCTGGTATATTTCGCTGATGGCGAATATTAGTGATAAGCTTTTGAGCCAGTACAACAGGTATAAAGACAATCCGGATTATGTAATCGCTCATGTGCGTAAAAATAATCTGAAAAAATTTGCAGAAGATTTTTGTGAAGTTTATAACAAGGCATGGGCAAAGCATGAAGGAAACAAGCTGATGAGCAAAGAAGTTGCCTATAAGTTGTTTAAATCGATGAAAATGGTAATGGATGAGAACCTTGTATGGTTTGTTTACCACAAAGGCGCTCCTGTTGCATTTTGGGTTAATCTGCCGGAGCTAAACCAAATTTTCAAAAGATTTAATGGCAAATTTGGATTGATAGAAAAAATCAGGCTGCTATGGCTAAGATATCGGGGCGCTTGCGATAAGTTTACCGGCATTGTCTTTGGCGTTATTCCCGAATACCAGGGCATGGGCATTGATTATTTTATGATAGTTTCTGCCACTTATATCATCAGGAAAAAAACGAAGTATAAAGAATTGGAATTGCAATGGCAGGGAGATTTTAACCCGCGGATACTGAATATCTCCAAAAGTATAGGCGCAGAGCACAGCCGTATTTTGTCCACGTATCGTTATTTATTTGACAGAAGCAAAGAGTTTAAACGCCATCCCATTCTGGACTAGAATGTGTGTTCATTTCATCATACATTTTAAATTTTGTGCGTGATATTCCTGTTTACTTTTAAGGCAGGGTTTCTTAACTTGCAGCTATTCTGTTTTTATCAATTAAATTTATTTGAGGGTTTGGATTTATGGACAAATTTATAGTTTCAGCACGCAAATACAGGCCGCAAAATTTTAGTGCCGTTGTTGGTCAGTCACATATTACAACTACATTAAAAAATGCGATAAAGAATAATCAACTGGCGCATGCTTTTTTATTTTGCGGACCACGGGGCGTAGGAAAAACTACCTGTGCCCGCATTCTTGCAAAGACTATAAATTGTGAAAACCGTACGCCTGATGGCGAAGCATGTAATATTTGTAATTCGTGCATTTCGTTTGATAATGGAAGTTCAATGAATATTCACGAGCTGGATGCGGCAAGCAATAATTCAGTAGATGATATTCGCGCTCTTGTTGACCAGGTCCGCTTTGCGCCGCAGGCTGGAAAATACAAAGTTTACATTGTTGATGAGGTACACATGCTTAGCGCGTCTGCATTTAATGCATTTTTGAAAACGCTGGAAGAGCCACCACCGTTTGCTATATTTATTTTAGCTACCACTGAAAAGCACAAAATTCTTCCTACTATTTTATCGCGTTGCCAGATTTTTGATTTTAAAAGAATCACGAACGACGATACAGTGCATCATTTGATGGAGATTTCTGAAAAGGAAAATATTAAATCTGATAAAACGGCACTTCATATCATTGCGCAAAAGAGCGAAGGTTGCCTCCGCGATTCGCTGAGTATTCTTGATAAAATTGTAAGTTTTACCAACGGTGAAGTTACCTATGAAAATACGCTGGAGCATTTGAATATTCTCGATGAAGATTATTATTTCCGTCTTGTGGAAGCG
Source organism: Hanamia caeni (assembly GCF_003721595.1). Taxonomy (GTDB): domain Bacteria; phylum Bacteroidota; class Bacteroidia; order Chitinophagales; family Chitinophagaceae; genus Ginsengibacter; species Ginsengibacter caeni. Next base: position 17,009 of record NZ_RJJR01000025.1, on the reverse strand, counting down.
ATGCAAAAACAAAATGCCGGAGAAGCGATTTTAATATTTGATGAAATCAACCGCAAAGGTTTTGAAGGAGATTTGGTTTTAAATGGCTTTGCAGAATTTCTCAGAAATCTGCTGGTAAGCAAAGATGCCAAGGTGGCCGTTCTGCTTGAAGTTTCTGAAGATTTTAAACAAAAATATTTTGAAACTTCTTCAAAAATGAATGATGCGTGGCTTATCAGCGCGCTCAATATTTTAAATGAATCCGAAATAAACTACAGGCTTGCGAAAAATAAACGTTTACACGTTGAGCTTACGTTCATCAAATTATCCTATCTGAACCAGGCGCTTAACCTGGTGAATGACGGTGGACAATTATCTAAAAAAAAACAGCTTGAAACCATAAAGCCGGTTTCGTTTAAAACTATCACGCCTGTTGCGCTTAAAGAAGAAACGGTAAAGAACCCTTCTTTAAGTATTAAGAAAATTCCTGAAACAGAAAGTGGTGCCAAGCTTACAATTGAAAGCAATTCCGTTCCTATAAAAAAACCAGGTTCGCAGGCTACGGTTACTGATAGTACATCGCCAGCAGCCAAAACAAAGATCACCAAGCTTCGTTCATTAGAAAAAATCCGCCAAAAAGTAGCCGAAGAAAACAGGAACAATAAACCTGTAAACCTGAATGAAGAAGAACTTTATATTGCCTGGGGAAAGTATATTGATAAATTGTCTATTGATAAAAGCCCTGTGGTTTCTAATTTTAAAACGGCTAAGCTTAAAGTTGCCGATGAGAATTGTATTGAAATCATTACGAAAACTAATTTTCAACAAAAATTTATAGAAGCAGAACGCGGCGAACTCATAACTCATTTTCAATCGCATTTTAATAACCGGGCGCTCGTTTATAAACTGTCAGTAGACGAATCAGAAACAGAAAATGCCGTGAGGGAAGAAGTTCTTTCTACCAAAGAGCAATACCTGAGAATTATTGAACAGTATCCTTTGGTAAAAGAATTAAAAGATAAATTGAGAATGCAGTTGGATTATTAACATTTAAGGAGATACGTTGACTTCACCAAAATAAAAAACAATCTTATTTATTCTTTTACTATAATCTATTTTCATCAGGGGATGAATATCAAATCAAAGATTTCCAATTAGAACAAATTATCTAATCTTAGAAGTATGTGGCAACGCCTTGCGAAATTGGTACTTAACAACCGGCTTACACTGTTGATTGCGCTGTTTTGTGTCACTATTTTGATGGCTTTTTTTGCGTCCAAAATCAAAATGAGCTATGAGTTTTCGAAGGCCATCCCTACGGACAATATAAAATACAGGGATTATCTCGCTTACAAAGAAAAATTTGGCGATGATGGAAATGTACTTGTGATTGGCGCGCAAAGCAAACAGTTTTTTAAGCTGAAAAATTTCCTACATTTTATTGCATTAACCGAAAGTCTAAAAAAGATACCGTATGTAGAAAATGTATTGAGCGTCACTAACACGGTGAATCTTTTAAAAGATTCAGTAAATGAAAAACTTGATGCAATTCCGATTTTTTCAAAACATCCTCAATCGCAGGCGGAAATTGACAGTTCGCTCGCTGTTTTCTATTCACTTCCTTTTTACCGTTCACTTTTATACAATCCAGCAACAAATGCCTATTTAATTGTAGTAAGAATAAATAAAGAAATACTAAATTCCAGCGGCCGCACCGCTGTAATTAGGAATATAGTTGATAAGGCAAATAATTTTACGGTTGCCACGGGAATTCAAACACACATAAGCGGCTTGCCACTTATCCGGACCCAGGTTGCAGATAGGATTGCACATGAAATGAAATGGTTTATCATCGGTTCGCTGGCACTCTCGGCATTTATTTTATTGTTGTTGTTCCGGTCGTTACAAACAACGTTATTGTCTTTGTGTGTAGTTATAGTCAGCGTAATATGGAGTGTTGGCAGTATGTATTTATTTGGATACAAAATCACTTTGCTAACTGCGCTGGTTCCTCCTCTTTTAGTTGTTATTGGCATTCCCAATTGCATTTATTTTTTGAATAAATATCATTCATCGTTTGAGAAAAGCGGAAATCAAAAACAGTCATTAATTGATATGGTGAGCAAGATGGGAGTTGTTACCCTATTCTGCAATATTACTGCTGCAATTGGTTTTGGCGTATTTGCGCTCACTAAAAGCGCTATCCTGGTTGAATTTGGCCAGGTGGCAGGTGTAAGCATAATGCTGATTTTTGTGATATCTTTTATATTGCTGCCAGCTGTTTTAAGTTATATGAAGCCGCCCACCCGCGGGCAGTTGCGTTACCTGAACCTTAAAATTTTCATCAACTCTTTATTAAAAATTGAACACTGGGTTTTTAATCACAAAAAAATCGTGTATGCATCAACGTTACTATTAATAATTTTTTCAATTATTGGAATCTCGAGGTTGAAAACGGAGGGATTTATTGTGGATGATTTGCCAAAGACTGACAAGATTTACCAGGACTTAAAATTTTTTGAAAATAACTTTCATGGAGTGATGCCGCTTGAAATAGTAATTGATACAAAAAAAAGATACGGCCTTTCAGGAGTTCGTGTATTGCCCGTGTTGAGCAGGATGGATTCTCTTTCCACTTACATAAAACAACAAAGCGAAATGAGCAAACCACTTAGTATAGTGCAGGGAATCAAGTTTGTAAAGCAGGGTTTTTATGAAGGCGATTCGGCTAACTATGCATTGCCGAATTCATTTGATATCGCTTTTGTCGGAGATTATCTTCGTCCCCAAAAGGATTCTGGTTCTCAAAATAATTTGTCAAAATTACTTTCCAGTTTTATTGACACCGCAAGGCAAAGCACAAGAATGAGCATCAACATGGCGGATGTAGGAACGGAAAAACTGCCCGGAATTTTAAAAAACCTGCAATCAGAAACAGACAAATTATTCGATTCGTCAAAGTATAAAATTACATTCACTGGCTCAACTATCACCTTTCTTGAAGGAAGCATTTATATCATTAACGGACTGAAAGAAAGCCTGCTTTGGGCATTTTTGTTTATCGGTTTGTGCATGTTGTATTTATTTAAATCATTGCGGATATTGATTTGTTCTTTAATTCCAAATTTAATTCCGTTGGTAATAACCGCCGGAATAATGGGATGGGTTGGCGTAAGGCTTAAGCCTTCTACGGTGCTTATTTTTAGCGTGGCCTTGGGTATTGCAATTGATGTTACTATCCGCTTTTTGGTTAATTACAAACAGGAATTGCCTATGAATAATTTTGAAATTTCCAAAACCGTCTCTGAAACAATCCGGCATACAGGACTGAGCATTTTATATACTTCCCTGGTTTTAATTGCCGGATTTGTTATTTTTTGCTTCAGCGGTTTTGGAGGCACTGAATCTCTTGGCTGGCTCACTTCCGTCACCCTTTTTTCTGCAACTCTTACAAATTTGATTTTGCTTCCTGTTTTATTGTTGGATTTTTCCGGGGGAAAAGGCAATATTACCGGCCCGTCTAAAGTGAATTAGTGGCTCCTGTCTCTCTAGTGTAGAATTAATTCCTCAGGGACTGCCTCCCGCGGTCTTTTTTGTGGGCTAAAACCCTTTTTTAAGCAGGTTAAAAAAAGGCATACATATTTCTTTGCAACTGTTACACCTTAAATCAAAAATTATGAGGGCAATATGGACCGGCGCTATAGGTTTTGGATTGGTAAATATTCCGGTGAAAATTTATAGTGCCACAGAATCAAGCAATCTGAATTTAGATATGCTGGATAAGAAAGATCATTCTAAGATTAAATACCAGCGCGTAAATGAGAATACCGGCAAAGAAGTGGAATGGGGTAATATCGTAAAGGGGTATAAAATTGCGAATGATTACGTAATCCTTGATGAAAAAGACTTTGAAGCGGCGAGCCCCGAAAAAACAAAAACAATTAACATCACGGATTTTGTAAAAGAATCTGAAATCAGCAGCCTTTATTATGAAACACCTTATTATCTGGAGCCTGATAAATCCGGCACCAGGCCCTACAAGCTTTTGCTGGAAGCACTGGAAAAAACAAAGAAGGTGGGTATAGCCACTTTTGTGATGCGGAATAAAGAAGCACTTGCGGTTTTACGGCCTGAAAAAAATGTGATTGTTTTAAATAAAATAAGGTTTGAGCAAGAAATCAGGGATCCGGCTGAATTGACTTTGCCAAAAAATACGGAAATAAAACCTGCCGAATTAAAAATGGCAATATCCTTAATCGATCAGCTCACTGATAAATTTGATATATCCAAATACAAGGACAATTATAATGATGAATTATTAAAAATAATTGAAGCAAAATCGAAAGGTAAAAAGATTAAGGCGCCGGAAATGAAAGTGGTACACAGCAAGACCAAAGACCTGATGGAGCAGTTGAAGGCAAGTCTGGATGTAAAACGAAAAAAAGCATCATAATGGCATTAACAACCTATAAAAAGAAAAGAAATTTCAAGGAAACCTCCGAACCGGGTGGTGTTACTAAAAAGTCTGACGCTAAATTAATTTTTGTGGTGCAACGTCATAAAGCATCGAGATTGCATTATGATTTTCGCCTTGAATTAGATGGATTTTTAAAAAGCTGGGCAGTTCCCAGAGGCCCGTCAATGAACCCGAAAGACAAACGGTTGGCAATGATGGTGGAAGATCATCCTTATGATTATAAAGATTTTGAAGGCGTGATTCCTGAAGGAAATTATGGAGCCGGCATTGTTGAAATATGGGATAGCGGTACTTATTCAGATATTGATAATTCTTCTTTTAATGAAGCAGAAAAAAATCTTCGTAAAGGCTTGAAGTCAGGAGATTTTAAATTTCAGTTGTTTGGAAAAAAATTGAAGGGAGAATTTGTTTTGGTGAAATTGAAAGGCAAAGAAGATAACAGTTGGCTGCTCATAAAGCATCGCGATGAATTTGCAATTGATGAGGAGTATAACAGTGAGGAGCACACGAAAAAAAGCTCGCCTATAAATAAATGGCTTTCTGAAAATAGCAAGCCTTCAAAAAAAAGGACAAAAAAAACAAACAGTTAATATGGCAGCGCTGGCAAAAAAAGATACAGACAAGTTGGAGCGTGTTTACAAATTCGGCAAAAATGAAATCAAAGTAACCCATCCCAATAAGATTTATTTTCCGAAAGAAAAAGTTACTAAAGGCGATGTAGTAGATTATTACGTTTCCATGGCCGGTTATATTCTTCCGTATTTAAAAGGGCGGCCTGAATCGCTGTTGCGCAATCCAAGTGGAATTACCGGTAAAGGATTTTTTCAGAAAGATGCAGCAAATGATACGCCTTCTTATGTGCATTGCAAACAGGTTTTTTCAGAATCAACCCAAAAAGAAGTAAACTATATTGTTTGTGATAACATTGAAACTCTTGTATACCTAAACAACCTCGGCTGTATTGAAATCAATCCATGGCATTCTACTACTAAAGCCCTTGATAAACCAGATTACCTGATGATAGATATTGATCCTTCTGATAACAATACTTTTGAACAGGTAATTGAAGTAGCGCTAATGGTAAAGGCAATCTGTGACAAGGCAGGCGCCGATTGCTATTGCAAAACTTCCGGAGCTTCGGGAATGCATGTGTTTATTCCAACAGCAAAAAAATATACTTTCGACCAGGTAAAGGATTTTGCTTACCTGGTGTGTATGATGGTCAATGAAGAATTGAAAAGTTTTACCACTTTAGAGAGAAATTTATCTAAGCGAAATAGCAAACATATCTACATGGATTACCTGCAAAACCGGCGTGGGCAAACGATTGCATCGGTTTATAGTTTGCGCCCAAAGCCTGGGGCAACTGTTTCTACGCCTTTGTTGTGGGATGAAGTAAAGCCCGGATTATCTCCCAAACAATTCACAATTTATAATACGCTTGAAAGAGTGCAACAAATGGGAGATGTATTTAAAGGTGTGTTGGGCAAAGGAATTAATTTAAAAAAATGTCTCGAAAACCTGGAACAGGTTCATGAATGATTGGGATTTAGAATTGAATAAATCGCGGTGTCTTCAAACTGGCCATTGAAGAAAAAATCTTCTTTAAACAACGCTTCGCGAATAAACCCGGTTGATTCCAAAGCTTTGGCAGAGGCATCGTTCACCGGATTTATTTTTCCTTCGATGCTATGTAAATGCAACGTATTGAAGCCATAATCTATAATCCGCAAAATAGCTTCTTTGCCAATGCCTTTTCGCCAATATTCAGGCGACAGCATATATCCGATCTCAGCACGATAATGTTCCTTTATTATTCTCCAAAGCCCGATTGTTCCTATCAATTTATTGACATCCTCCTTTAATGCCATTGCCCAGTTAATTCCTGTATTATTAGTGATTCCATCGTTTATTAAATTAATAAATTCATCAGCTTCTGCTATTGTTTGCATCGGTTTTTTGCCAATGTATTTCATCACCCGCACATCAGCTCGCAGTTTAAAAATTTGTGCGTTATCACCGCCTCCCATTTTCCTTAAAACCAGCCGGGAAGTAGTAAGCGTGGGAAATGGCTGAAAATTTACTTCGATCATCTTAATTTTTTACAGATAATTAATGTAGTAAAATGACAAATCTTACTGTTTTTTATTTTGTAAAATATGACTTTTTAAAATGATAGCTGCCCAAATTAAAATCGTTGAATCAGCGGTGTTACTCATAGTTCTATTTGCTGCCATTCAAACCAAATATTGCAATAGTGGCATTCGAATGTTATGTTGGATTTTTGCTCTTAATCTTAGATAGATGTTCAATTGGGAAAAAACAAGGATATTTACCCTATTCTTTAACTTTTTAATTTTAAAATCGTAATGAAAAAAATTCTCGTGATTCCTGCAATATTATTGTCAGGATTAATTGCCTGCAATTCAGGAAACAACAGCGAAACCACTACCACCACTGATTCTTCGGCAACGGATACTTCTCATGCTTCTATGGATATGTCATCAGAAGGTAGCTTGCCGGCAGTTCCTGATGGCGCCACTGTGTTTTTTAAAAATTTAAAAGATGGACAAACGGTTTCATCTCCGGTAAAAGTAGAAATGAGTGCAAATGGTATTTCAGTGGATAGCGCCGGTGCGGTAAAGCCCAACTCAGGGCATTTTCATATTTTAATTGATGCAGAAGATTCAATTCCTGCAGGACAGGTTATTGCAAAAGATAGCAGCCATCTTCACTTTGGAAATGCGCAGCAGGAAGCTTCGCTTACACTTGCACCCGGCAAACATAAGCTGGCTTTGCAATTCGCTGACGGAGCGCATCGCAGCTACGGAAATAAATTAGATCAGGTTGTTTCAATTACTGTAAAGTAAGCAACATAAATTGATTGATATAAGCAGCTCTCATTTTTCAGATAAGAGCTGCTTTTTTTATTTCGCTTTTTTCAATCCGGAATGATCGCTGATTTGTGAAAGGCTATGAAAAATAAAAAACCTGATTATTTTTTCGTTTACTGTTGAGTTTTATTTTTGATCCTTATATTTGCAACCGGCAAGTCTTATACGGCCAGCTCCTGCAGAACTCCCCCAGGATCGGAAGATAGCAAGGGTATGTGGTTGAGCGGTGCGATGTAAGTAACTTGCCGGTTTTTTTTTGTCTTTTCTCCCGGTATAATTTCTCCTTCATTATATTTTTTCTATTCAAAATATTTCAAAGCTTTTTGGAATTGCTTACCGTTTTTAAATTCGGGCTCTTCTTTATTTCATAAATAATATATTTGCGAAATTTTAAATTTTAAAAAAGAGATTATGAAGTATTTTATTGACACGGCAAACCTGGATCAGATAAAGGAAGCCAATGATTTAGGGATTCTTGATGGAGTAACTACAAACCCCACACTGATGGCAAAGGAAGGTATTAAAGGAGAAGAAGCCGTTTTTAACCATTATAAAACAATTTGTGAAATCGTAAAAAATGGTGACGTAAGTGCTGAGGTAACTGCGATTGATTTCCAGGGAATCATTAACCAGGGCAAAAAGCTGGCCGCTATTCATAAAAATATTGTTGTAAAAGTTCCGATGATTGCCGAAGGAGTAAAAGCAATAAAATGGTTTACTGATAATAACATCCGTACGAATTGTACACTCATTTTTAGCGCAGGACAGGCTATGATAGCCGCAAAGGCCGGTGCTGCATATGTTTCGCCGTTTATTGGCCGCATAGATGACAGTGGCTGGGATGGGTTGGAACTCATTCAGCAGATAGCAAACATATTTGCAATCCAAAATATTAAAACAGAAATCCTCGCTGCTTCTATCCGGAATTCATTGCATATCATCCGTTGTGCTGAAGCCGGCGCTAATGTTTGTACCTGCCCGTTAGATTCTATTGTTGGCTTAACAAAGCATCCATTAACAGATATTGGGCTTGCAAAATTTATGCAGGACGCTAAAAAATTTGAATAAGTTTTAAACTTTAAAAATTAACTCAAATCAAAAAAAAAGCGCTGTTGTTCAAAGAACTTCAGCGCATTTTTATATTTGTAATCAAAGGGGTTTAACTTTTTTTCTTTTTAGATCCCGTACTGCTCTGCCCGTGCAAAATTTCGTCTAAAGTTTTAAGCTCAGGATCTGGCTCCTGCTTAATGTAAATTTCAAATTCTTTATAGATCGCAGGATCCGATCTTAGAATTACCTTGATATTCACTTTCGACTTAGAAAAATCGGCTGGCAGAAAAAGAGAATTGCCATAAAATTTTCCGTCGCTGGCTGTAAAGATTATTTGAGTGGAATCCAATGGCAAATACCTTCCATTACTCAGTTTACCATCAATGTTTATATAATTGTAGGTTCCCTTTTTTAAACTGTCTGTATATAGGTGCACGTAAATGCTGTCAATTTTTTGAGCATTCAATACAGGTGAAAAACTAATGAATAAAAAAAACATAATAAATCTGAACATACGTAATATTTAATGAGACCACTTTAAGTAAGCGAACGTTGCATAGTCATTTCTTTTTTATGATTTTTTTCTGAATAAAGAAAAAAAATTTGCTGGTTAAAATATTTCATTTCATCTTTGCGGCTGTCAAATGAAAATCAATAATACATATAATAGCTGGTGGCACACGACCTGATGATTGTGCCGAATTGCTATTATTTGTAAAAAAAAATATTACGCCCCGGCATTAAGCCGGGGTTTTTTTATTGTTATGAAAAAAATAGAAATAGTTACCACAGCAAAAAAATTATTGGCAGATGTTTTCACGCCGGTTGGAATATACCTGCGCCTTCGTGATCGCTTCAGGGATACAATTCTTTTGGAAAGCGCTGATTTTCATGCCATGGAAAACAGTTTTTCTTATATAGGAATTAATGCCATAGGAGGCATCGAAGTAAAGAGTTTTTCTGAATTGGAATACAAATTTCCTAACCAGGAGGCCGTGAAAACTGCAATCAATCCGGAACTGAATGTGGCCGCTGAAATATGGAATTTTATGCAGCACTTTCACGTTGCTGAACCCGCGCCTGCACCGGTTAATATGGCCCAGGGTTTGTTTGGCTACACCTCCTTTGATGCGATACAGTTTTTTGAAACTATCCGGTTCAAATCCAGGCAAACTAACATTCCCCTAATACGTTACCGGCTTTATCAATACGTAATTGCGATTAATCATTTCAAAAATGAATTATTTATTTGTGAAAATCATATTCACGGCCTTGAAAGTGAAGCAGAGACTATCGAAAATATAATTAAAAGCAAAAATGTACCTACGTTCCCTTTTGCAGCTAAGGGCAATGAAACTTCTACATTGACTGACGGCGAATATGTAGAGATGGTGAAAAAGGGGATCGCAAGCTGTGAAAGAGGAGATGTATTTCAGGTGGTGTTGAGCAGAAAATTTCAGCAAAAATTTTCCGGAGACGATTTCAATGTTTACCGTGCCTTACGAAATATTAATCCAAGCCCTTATCTTTTTTATTTTGATTATGGTGATTATCGTTTGTTTGGAAGCAGCCCTGAAGCACAACTGAAAGTGAAAAATAATAAAGCAATTATGCATCCGATTGCCGGCACTTTCAGGCGGTCGGGAAATGATGCACAGGATGAGCAATTGGCAGAAAAATTATTAAATGATAAAAAAGAAAATGCGGAACATGTGATGCTTGTGGATTTGGCGCGGAATGATCTCAGTCGCCTGTGCAGCAATGTATCCGTAAGTCATTTTTGCGAGGTTCAGTATTTTTCACACGTGATTCACCTGGTGAGCGAAGTGACTGGTGTTACGCAAAAAGATACCAACCCTTTTGCTTTGCTGGCAGTTACTTTCCCTGCCGGAACGTTGAGTGGTGCACCAAAATATAAGGCTATGGAACTGATTGATACTTACGAAAACAATGCGCGCGGGTATTATGGCGGTTGTATTGGTTTTGCCGGGTTCAATGGCGATCTGAATCACGCTATTATGATCAGAACTTTTTTAAGCAAAGAAAATTGCCTGAATTACCAGGCTGGCGCAGGTATTGTTGCTGCCTCCAATCCTCAAAGTGAGCTGCAGGAAGTAAATAATAAATTAAATGCTTTAACCGCGGCTATCAAATCCGCAGAAAATATCTAAAAAATGAAGATTTTAATTTTTGATAATTATGACTCTTTTACCTACAATCTTGTTCACATGGTGGAAGGGATCACTAATGAGAAAGCGGATGTGTACAGGAACGATAAAATATCATTGGAATCAATCAATGAATATGATAAAATTATCTTGTCGCCCGGGCCCGGCCTTCCCTGCGAATCAGGATTGCTGCTGCCGTTAATAAAAAAATTCGCACCTTCCAAATCAATTATGGGCGTGTGTTTGGGGCAGCAGGCGATTGCAGAAGTTTTTGGAGGAAAATTAATCAATCTCAAAAATGTATACCACGGAGTAGCAACGAAAATCAAAATTGACGAGTATCGGACTAAAACACAAAACGATGTTTTTAAAGATTTACCATCAGAATTTGAGGCGGGCAGATACCATTCCTGGGTGGTTGACAGCGAAAATTTTCCACAGGATTTAGAAATTACCGCGAGGGATGAAGATGGATTAATAATGGGTTTGCGGCACCGGACTTATGATGTGCAGGGTGTACAGTTTCATCCTGAAAGCGTATTGACGCCTGAAGGCGAGAAGATGATGCGAAACTGGCTTAGCATTGTATAACGGTTACCAGTAAACGAATATTAATAATGATTTTTAATTTGCGATTATCATGAAGAAAATATTACAATTTTTATTTGAACATAAAACGCTTTCAAGGGAACAGGCAAAAGAAGTTTTATTGAACATTTCCAAAGGCATTTATTCCGATACCGAAATAGCTTCGTTCACTACTGTATTTCTTATGCGCAATATTACCATCCCTGAACTGATGGGTTTTCGCGATGCATTGATAGAATTGTGTGTATCTGTTACCTTGAATGGTTATGAAGTAATCGATATTGTCGGTACCGGCGGCGATGGGAAAAATACTTTTAATATTTCCACTTTAAGTTGCTTTATCGTGGCAGGGGCCGGGTATAAAGTGGCTAAACACGGGAATTACGGCGCCACCTCTATAAGTGGGTCCAGCAATGTGATGGAAACATTAGGATATCATTTTTCTAATGATAACAAAAAGCTTCTTAAAGAAATTGAAGAAGTTAATATTTGTTTCATGCATGCGCCTTTATTTCATCCTGCCTTAAAAGTGGTTGGCCCGGTAAGAAAAAATTTAGGCGTGCGTACTTTTTTTAATATGCTGGGGCCTTTGGTAAATCCTGCCCAGCCCGGCGTTCAGATGATTGGGGTATATAACCTGGAAATGGCAAGAATTTATTCTTACCTGCTTCAACAATCCGATGCGAAGTTTATGATTATTCATAGCCTGGACGGGTATGATGAGATTTCTTTAACCGGCGATACCAAAGTCATCACCAATACCGGCGAACAAATTCTGACTGCGCGGTTTTTAGGAAAAAGATCGGTGAGCCCGGAAGATATTTATGGAGGCAATTCAACAGAAGAAGCCGCAAAAATTTTTCTGAGAATTTTAAAAGGAGAAGGCAGTTGGGCCCAGAATGCGGTTGTGATGGCTAACGCTGCAATGGCTATTTTTGCTGCAGGGCATGTTAAAGATTATGATGAATGCTTGCGGCTTGCAATTGATAGCCTGGAAAGTGGAAAAGCTTATCAGAATTTTCAAAAATTAATCAGTTTGCAATAATGAATATCCTGGAAACGATCATCGGCAGAAAGAGGATAGAAGTTGAAAAAAAGAAATCGTCAAAAAAGATTTCAGAATTGGAAGCTATGCCCTTTTTTAAAAGAAAGGCTTTGTCTCTTCGTGCATCTTTGTTGAATCCGGCAAAAACCGGAATTATCGCTGAATTTAAAAGAAAATCGCCGAGCAAAGGCTATATTAATCAACATTCTTCTGTGAACGATGTGATTGGCGATTACGTAAAATTTGGTGCCAGCGGCGTTTCTGTGCTTACTGACGAAGAATTTTTTGGAGGTTCGTTATCAGATTTTCAGCAAGCAAGAAATTTTGATACTCCGATTTTGCGCAAGGATTTTATCATAGATGAATACCAGTTGATTGAGTCAAAAGCCTTTGGCGCCGACGTAATTTTATTAATAGCCGCCTGCCTTTCAACAAATGAAGTAAAGCAATTGGCTGCTTTTGCGAAACAATTAGGCCTTGAGGTGTTGTTGGAAATCCATCATGAAAGTGAATTGGAGCATATTTGTGATGAAACTGACATTGTTGGCATCAATAACCGCAATCTTAAAACTTTCAAAGTGGACATTGCTCATTCTATAGCACTTTCTAAAAAAATACCTTCGCATAAAATAAAAATATCCGAAAGCGGGCTTCACGAGGTAAGCACAATTCACCATTTAAAAGGCAATGGATTTAGCGGATTTTTGATGGGCGAAAAGTTTATGAAAGAAAATAATCCGGGAAATGCATTTGCCGGATTTGTAAAAGAACTAACCAAAAAATAAATGAAAATAAAAGTTTGTGGCAATACAAGAATTGAGCAATTGAAAGAACTAAGCAATTTGCCAATTGATTATGTGGGACTTATTTTCTATCCGCAGTCTCCCCGTTGTGTGGTGCAGAAGTTGGATCCAAATGATTTTAAACAATTAAAAATGCCGGTAACAAAAGTTGGTGTTTTTGTAAATGCAAGCGAGGAAGAAATAATGAAACAAGTGGAAGACTTCGGCCTCGAAATGGTGCAGCTTCATGGTGACGAAACCGTGTCGTTTTGTAATAAAATCAGTGACCAGCTTAAAGTAATCAAGGCCTTCCGGATTACCGATTCTGACGCAAATGTAGATTGGCTGGTGCAGGAATACCATGAGGTTTGTGATTATTTTTTATTTGATAAGGGTTCTGCTGGTTTGTATGGGGGAACTGGGAAAAAATTTGATTGGGACCTCCTTCGGAATTCTACTATCAAAAAGCCATTTTTTTTGAGTGGCGGAATCGGAAAAAATGATGTAGCAGCGCTCAAAGCATTCCATCATCCATTTTTTTATGGAGTGGATGTAAACAGCCGGTTTGAAATTTCGCCTGGCATAAAAGATTTAAAACTCATAAAGGATTTTGCAGAAGAATTGATAAACTAAATATATTTTAAATGTGGACAGTTGATGAAAATGGCTACTATGGTCAGTTTGGAGGTGCTTACATTCCCGAGATGCTTTATAGCAATGTGGAAAACTTAAGAAATAATTATTTAAAAATTATTAACGAAGAAAGCTTCAAAAATGAATTTGATTCTCTTCTTAAGGATTATGTAGGAAGGCCCACTCCTTTGTATCCGGCCGGGAGGTTAAGTGAAAAATACGGAGCGCAAATATTTTTGAAGCGTGAAGACCTCTGCCATACCGGCGCTCACAAGGTTAACAATACCATTGGCCAAATTCTATTAGCTGAACGGCTCGGTAAAAAAAGAATTATTGCTGAAACCGGGGCCGGGCAACATGGAGTGGCAACAGCTACTGTTTGTGCGCTGAAAAACCTGGAATGTATTGTCTACATGGGTGAAAAGGATATTGCGCGCCAGGCGCCCAATGTGGCCAGGATGAAAATGCTTGGCGCAAAAGTAATTCCCGCCATCAGCGGAAGTAAAACGCTGAAAGATGCTACCAATGAGGCTATTCGCGATTGGATCAACAATCCTGAAGACACTTACTATTTAATCGGAAGCGTGGTAGGCCCGCATCCCTATCCTGATATGGTGGCCCGGTTTCAAAGCGTAATAAGCAGCGAAATGAGAAACCAGCTTAAAGAGAAAACAGGTAATGAATTGCCCCAATATGTGATTGCCTGCGTGGGTGGCGGTAGCAATGCAGCAGGCGCTTTTTATCATTTTTTAGAGGATGAATCCGTAAAGTTAATTGCAGTAGAAGCTGCGGGCTTGGGGATAGATAGCGGGATGAGCGCGGCAACTACTCAGTTAGGCTCGGTCGGGATTTTGCATGGAAGTAAAAGTTATGTAATGCAAACGGATGACGGCCAGGTTGTTGAGCCACACAGCATTTCAGCGGGCCTTGATTATCCAGGTATCGGCCCTATGCATGCTAATTTGTTTGCTTCCAAAAGGGCCGGTTTTATGAATGCCACAGATGAAGAATCTTTAAGCGCCGCCTTTGAACTGGCAAAATTGGAAGGTATTATTCCGGCCCTGGAATCAGCGCATGCGCTGGCAGCCTTACGCAAAATTAAATTTGAAGAATCTGATGTGGTAGTAGTTAACCTGAGTGGCAGAGGAGATAAAGACATGGACACTTACATGAAGAAACTAATTAGTTAATGTACTGATTAGCCAATTTGCTAATGAAGAATTATCACTATTTGTTTGTTTACTGTGATTGTTGTTAAAAACAAATTCTTATAACCATCGTTTCTGTTTGATGTAAAAAAATAAATAAATGGATTTCATTCAAAAATTATTTGAAAAGAAAAATAAAAATGTTCTAAGTATTTATTTCACTGCCGGTTTTCCGAATTTAAATGATACACAGAAAATCCTGCATTCGTTACAAAACCGCGGAGCAGATTTAGTGGAAGTAGGAATGCCCTATAGCGATCCATTGGCAGATGGGCCTGTGATTCAAAACAGCAGTATGAAAGCTTTGAAAAACGGGATGACGATAAAGAAGCTATTTGAGCAATTAAGTGAGATAAAAGACGAAATAAAAATTCCTTTGATATTAATGGGTTACCTGAATCCGGTATTACAATATGGCCTCAACCGGTTTTGTGCACATGCTAAAAATGCCGGCATCAGCGGTATCATTTTACCTGATTTGCCGGTTCCTGCCTATGAAAATGAGTATCAAAAGGCTTTTACAGAAAATGAGCTTGACTTTATTTTTCTCATTACACCTGAAACTTCTGAAGAAAGAATCAGGAAAATAGATTCGCTTTCCAATGGATTTATATATGCTGTGTCTTCTTCATCTATCACAGGTAAAAATGCTGATCTCAAAGCCCAGGAAAACTATTTTAAAAGAATAAATAGTTTGAAGTTGAAGAATAAAATTTTAATCGGGTTCGGAATTAGAAACCATCAAAGTTTTGAGCAGGCCTGCGAGCATGCTGCAGGCGCCATTATCGGCACGGCCTATATAAATGCTATTGAACAGGCGGAAAACATTGATGAGGCTACCAAAATCTTTCTTAACTCAATTTTAAAAGGATAGGCAGACTTTTCAGATTCTTTTTCCCGACAATAAAATTAAATTTGCTGTTCACATAATTTTTAGGAAATGAAGTCATTTTTTCTTTTATTATTGGCTGTTCCTTTTTTTGCCATTTCACAACCGAATTCAAATGGATACGAGATTAGCGGCAATATTACCGGATATCCCGACGGCGCATCCGTTTCATTTTTGAATCAACAAACCAATGCGCTTGAAAAGCAGGGGACTATCCAGGATGGAAAATTTACTATCAAAGGAAATTTAGCGGAACCTTCTTTTATTATTTTGGTTTTTGGTGAGCAGCCACCGGCTGTTCCTATGTTCATTGATAATAGCAAAATTCTGATAAAAGGAGACAGGAATAATCTTGAAAATTTATCCATCACCGGTTCTAAAACAGAAAACGAATACCAGGAATACGTTAATGCAGTAAAGCCTTATGAACATTTATTTACAGGCGAAGGCGGAAAAAGCAGTGATTCAATTCTTGCTTTAGAAAAGATTACGGAGCGCTTCGTAAAAAAATATCCTTCCTCTCATGTTGATCCGGTTGCAATTATCAGGATGATGCAGATTTCAAGTAACGTGAAGCTGGCGGATAACCTGTTTCAATCCATGTCTAAAGATGTGAAACAAACCAATCTTGCCAAATATGTGGATCAGCAATTGGAGATAGCTAAAATTAATCCTATAGGTGCAAAGATTGCAGACTTCTCTGAAACAGACACTGCTGGTAAAAGAGTAAGCATTACTTCTTTTCGCGGAAAATATGTGCTTATAGATTTTTGGGCAAGTTGGTGCGGTCCATGCCGAATGGAAAACCCAAATGTAGTAGCCGCCTATAATAAATACAATGATAAAAACTTTACGGTCCTTGGCATTTCACTCGACCAGGCAAAACCTGCATGGCTAAATGCCATCAGGATGGACGGTTTGAATTGGACACAAGTAAGCGACCTGCATGGCTGGAGCAGCGGGTTGGCTACAAAATTTAAGATTTCCAGCATTCCCCAAAATATTCTTATTGATCCCAACGGGATCATCATCGCAAAAAATCTCCGCGGTGAAGCCCTGAACCAAAAGCTTGGCGAATTATTTAATTAGCTAATGTGCTAATTAATTATATGTTAATGATAGTAAGCGAAATTGCCTACCGGCATACAGCCTTTTAAGCAAGATTTTTAATTTGCGGGATCGATTAATATGGCATCAGCTAATTAGTCAACCCTTAAAAACCAAATTTAAGATTTAAAGAGCTGAAGAATTCTCCATTTTTTGTTTTAATAAGTTTGTAAAGAGTTTGAAAAAAAT
>NZ_RJJR01000024.1 GCF_003721595.1 Hanamia caeni | reverse complement strand
TCCGGCGTTTTTTTTTCGTTGTCATTTTTAAAGTTTTAGTGAATGCTAAATTTACGGATAGTTGCGGAAGGCTACCGTAGGTTTAGTTCAACATTGGGTTTGGCAATAGCAGGGCTGACGTGCATTTCATCGGCTTTTGGACTACTATCATTGGTAGTTCCTGCTGAAATTTCTTTACTCAATTTTTTGTTTATAACTTCATCTTTACTACTTTTATTCGGACGTTTGGGCTAAAGAATATAAATTTTCCTGCCATCCAATGCGTACCGTTAGGTGCAAGGCGAATGTGACAGTCTTCATTTTCAATCATGATATTAAAAGCAACCATTCTATTTTCAGTACTACTTTATGTGACACATACTATTGGGCAGACAAAAACTTTGACCGGCAAAGTGATTGATAACGAGTTCCGTCCGATTTACCAAGCGAGTATATTCAATGCCGACACAGTTCTTTTAGGGAAAAGCGATATAAACGGCAATTTCAGTTTAAGTATTTCTTCAGACACGAAATCACTAATAGTTGCCTGGGTTGGTATGGAATGGAAATTCATTGACTTTTCAAGTGAATGCAATAACCTTGAGATTATTCTACAGCCAAGCGCAACATATGATTTTATGTCAGTCAGAAAAATAGACAAATTGCGTAAGAAGGAATTTGATAAATTGCCGGTTCTCCATCAACAAGCATTTGAAAAAGGTGTCTTTAAAATGAATAAACCTTGCTTCGATGACAAGTTTATTTCGATTAAAAAAAGTTTCGAGTACATAAAGAAAAGTCGGACACGAATGCCCAGCACCTAATAACTAAGGTTTCGTTTTGCCTAACGGGCAAGAAATGAAACCATAGTTGAACGAAACCGGGCAATAACAATTTAGTATGGATTTGTTGCAGAGCAGTTGCAGGGTGGCTGAAGGAGCAATTTATTATATTAAAAATAATTTTGGTATGGATTGTCCTAATAACAATACAAAAAGTATCACTAGCGTTTTGATGTTATAATAAAAAGTTCTTTGAAAGTATTGTCAATATTGAGTTTGCGAGGATTTTATCTTGGAAACGATTTGAAATTTTGAAATTTTTTTTTCGTACAATTGATTGATAATCAATCAATATGAACGAAGGCAAATATGTATTTTCTCAAATTATGGGATTAGTTTCCTACAAAAAGTTTCAAACCTTTGTCAATCGCCACTCTGGCGAATATAAAGTAAAGGGTTTTAGCTGTTGGAAACAATTTTTATGCATGGCATTTGGGCAATTAACTCACAGAGAAAGTCTTAGCGATACCATCATGTGTTTAAAAGCTAATGCAGCTAAAATGTATCATTTAGGCATTGGTGAAGTAGTGGCAAAAAGCACTCTTACAAAAGCAAATGAAAATCGTTCTTACCTGATTTATCAGCAGTTGGCGATGTCGCTTATTAAAGAAGCAAAACAATTATACCTAGCCGATGACGATTTAGAAGTATCACTAAAAGGAAACGTATTTGCCATAGACGCTACTACCATTGATTTGTGCTTATCCACTTTTTACTGGGCTACTTTTCGCAGTACAAAAGGAGGAATAAAACTCCATACACAAATAGATTTAAAAACATCTATTCCGGAATTTATTTTATTTTCAAATGCTTCTGTTCACGACGTAAATGCTCTCGATCTGATATCTTTCGAGGCCAATAGTTTCTATATTATGGATAGAGGATATGTAGACTACAAAAGGCTTTACAGGATTCATCTCTGTGGAGCATTCTTTGTCACAAGAGCAAAAGATAATATGAACTATCGGCGTTTGTATTCCCATCAAAAAGATAAAGATGCCGGAGTGATATACGATCAGACCATAATGCAAAATAACTTTTATGCTTCAAGAGATTATCCGGAAAAGATGAGAAGAATAAAATTCAAAGATGCAGAGACGGGAAAGGTCCTTATATTTCTTACTAACAATTTTAATCTGACCGCAAATGAAATTGCTCAACTGTATAAGCACCGATGGAAAATAGAATTATTCTTTAAGTGGATAAAACAACATTTGAAAGTAAAATCGTTCTGGGGACATTCAGAAAATGCAGTAAAAACACAAGTATGGATTGCTGTCTCTGTTTATGTTTTAGTAGCCATTGCAAAAAAGAAATTTATGCTAAAACAAAGCCTCTACGAAATTCTACAAATTATAAGCATATCAATTTTTGAAAAAATGCCCATAAATCAACTGTTTCAAGAAACTCAATTACAATATTTCAAAGAACAAAATCATAACCAATTGAAAATGTTTGACTAATATCAAAACGCTAGTGAAAAAGTATAATGATAAACAATTGATTTTTAAACACAATTTTTTTTTTACGGATAGCGTCTTATAACATAAATTAGCGTGTTGCATGCTATGTTCCGACAGCTCGTAATTCACAAATGTTTTAATATCAAAATCAACTACTAAAACTTTTGAAAAAGACAATTTTTATAATTATTTCCATTGCTGTTTTAGGTTTAGTTTTTTATTATTTCAAAAATATTTATGGTTGGATGGAATTTCACAAAAACACCGATACGCCAGACCAATTTATAAATAAGACCGTAAACAAAAAAGAAAATTACACAAAGGACAGTTTGACAATATCTCTTGAGTTAAAAAACCTTTTATTGCGACACGAAGATTTCTTTTATAGCAAAGAATATTTTGACGGGACTGAAATAATCATTGACACAATTGTTTATAGCCCTGACTTTAATAAATTAGGAATACTAATCCTTACTAAAAATCCAACGTCAAGACAATTGGAGCCAATCAAAGGCGACGATTATTATTTTAATGCAACAGCTTATTTGGGAATTAGAGAAAAGGATACGCTCAGTTTAAGTTGGCTTGGACCAAACTTTTCAAACTCTACTGACATAGGGGAATTATCAAATGATATTAGACAAGCTTGCTTCAGGACGTTTGTTTCTAAAGACACAACTGAAAAATATGCTTATAAATTTAACCTTAACGACACCCGTTTTTGGACAAGTAGCGTATGGCAAAGAATTGAAGCTGACAAAATAAAAAGGGAAGAATTTGAAGAAGAGAAAATAAAGCATCCTGAAAATATTTATGAACCACCAAAGAAATAACAAAGCAGGCAACACTCGCATTTATGCAAGGCTGGCTGAAGTGCTAATAATGAGCTGTGGTGCAGATTTCAACAGCAGTCCGGGCTGAAAAAACTTTGTTGAACATAGTAGTAACAATGAACTTTTAATTTATAAATTTGGCAACGGTTCCAGGCAGACGGAATTCTAATTCCAGTCCTGCATAAATGCGTGGCCGTAAGCGGCAAGCTCGACGTAAAATCTCTCACAAAAAGCATCTTGAAATGGATGATGAAAATGAAAAAATAGAAGGATGGACAAAATTAAGCGACCTAATAAATGACAATTGGGAAGGCATGATTAAGTATATCTCTACATCAGGTAAGTTACAAGCCGCTTTAGAAAACTCGCATAATTATTTTGACAAACTGAAAGCACTTAAAGATTTCTACTTAACTAATCAAAATGAAATTTTACAGACGTACAAGGAATCAAAGCACCTCTGGTATGTCAGTTACCCCGCAGATTGGACTAGTCATTTGACAAAAATTGAATATCAAGCTTGGTGTACAATACGAGAAATTGGAAGAATCGTTTTATATCCACAATTCCCAGTTGCAAATTACTTTCTTGACTTTGGAAACCCTGGATTAAAGATAGGCCTTGAATTAGATGGAAAGGACTTTCACAACGACGAAAAAGACAGAGAAAGAGATAAAGTATTGAAAGAATTTGGATGGACTATTTATAGAATTTCTGGAAAAGAAATGTTCCGAACAAATTATAAAACACTATCCGAAATGAATTTTGATGATTATGACTTTCCTGATATTCAGAAACATTTGTCCTATTGGTTACTTGAAACTGGCGATGGCGTAATTCAAGCAATGAAAGAAATATACTTTGAAGAACAGATTGATTGGGGATATATTGACGATGAAGAGTATTATGATAATGAAGATTATTTTAGGTTGCGAAAAGAGTATATAAAACTCTGCCATGAATCTTTAGACCTTCACCGATATTGTTAGACTATTTTCCAACCGCCAGCCGCTTACATGTGGTTTTGTGCAAGTGGGGCTGAAGAAATAAACATCGGCTATTGTGCAGCCATCATCAGCAGTTCCGGCTAACGGAATTCTATCAGCAAACGAACAAATAATTAGCTTTTTAATTCTATATTCGGCAGACGGTTCGGCAGAAGGAACATTGAATTCCCCACCTGCACAAAGCCCTGTTCGTTAGCTGAAAGCCATGACAAATACTCTTCAAATAAAGTATAATAAGGTTTTTGTTTATTTAATTTCTATTTTTCTAGTTGGACTCATCCTTATTATAAATTTAGCAAAGCATGTAGACGATAAGCCATTTATTATTTTGAACATTGGATTAGGAGTCTTGACGTTATTTGTTTTTTTAAAATTTTTATTTCCTGCAATTAATAACAAAATCGCTTTGGAATTAAATAATGAAGGCATTTATGATTTTGTACGCAATCAAGAAACTTCCTGGACAAATGTTACAGGGATAACAAAGATATTTTTTGGTAGAGGGCAATCTGGTTTGGGCATTTTATTATCCGACAAAAAACAATTTATTTCTCAAAAAACATTATTGAAAAGGCTATTATTGAAATATAATTCTTTTTGGTATTCAACACCATTTATAATTCTTTTTTCCTTTTTGGAGGGAAACAATGACGATATTCTTAAAGCGTTGCAAAATTATTATGCAGAAGTTCAACAGCAAACTAAATAATTTAAACACCCCGACAGCATTCAGCTTACATTGGTATTGCTAAAAGCAGGGCTGACGTGCATTTCATCAGCTTTAGTTCTTTGGTCATCTTGGGTTTCCCTCCAAGGCCGTGTCCTACTCAAAGCCTTGGAGCAAGGACATGGACGGTTAATGCAGGATAAAATTATTAGCTTAGAGTATGGCTGTAAGAACTCCGATAGAACAAACTGAAGGACTTTATTTTATAACATTTACGTGTTGCCAATGGCTTCCTTTGTTTGAAATTACTGATGGATATGATACGGTTTATAAATGGTTCGATTATCTTAAGTCGAAAAACCATTTCCTTAAGGGATACGTTATTATGCCTAATCATCTGCATGTGCTTATTGATTTTTCAGCTTCCCCGAAAAGTATTAATGCAATAGTTAGTAACGGGAAAAGGTTTATGGCTTACGAACTGGTGAAAAGATTACAAAAAAGTGGAAATGATGAAATGCTAAAAAAGCTTATGCAGGCAGTAGCAGCTTCGGATAAAGACAGGGGAAAGAAACACCAGGTATTTGAGAGATCATTTGATTGTAAGTTAATAACAACAAACCACTTCTTTTTGGAGAAACTAAATTATATTCACAACAATCCGTGCAGTGGAGTGTGGGGATTGGTGGAAAATCCGGTGGATTACAGATATAGTTCGGCAAAATATTACATCGGGGGAATGCAGAGCGAATACCCTATTAACAGTGAATAATTCAGCACGGCCGTGTCCTGCATATGCACAAAGCTGCGAGTAGACACGGCCTGGGATAAATTAATATCAATTGCAGCATTCGAAAAAATCCGAACGAGGAAGAAGGACAACGAAAAACCTAAAAAATAGAACAAGGCGAATACTTTCTCAGAAAAGATTGGGACATGCTGTCGCATCAGTCAACTGATTTCAGGACGAGACACATACTGATCGAGCCGGTTACTTAAATTCTAACGTCCCGTTTATCGATCATTTTGATGTAGTCAGAAATACAGACAACCCGGCTAACTACCAGACATCCTTTGTTTTAAGCCGTTCATCAATTACAACAAGGTAAGGCAGTTTGTAATATCGTTATGAAGTACATAGACCCGATGTTGTAATCCCAAAAATTATCCCTTTCATTTGATGAAAATTGAAACTATATGCGCTATAAATTCTTACTCCTCCCAGTAATTTCAGCCCTTTTATTTTCCTGTAAAAAAGAAAAAGGTACATATGATCCTCCGGTATCGCTACCCTCACCCGTTGTTCCGGTCCCGACAGTTTTGCTAAAGGACGTAATCATTGCCCGTCTGCCTAATCCGTATTATCATTTTGAGTATAATGCAGAGGGCAATGTCAACTTTATATCTTTTGCATCTGAATTTACCAGGTACGACGTAAACTACGATGGAGGCAGGATCAGTGAAATGCGAAATACCATTCTTGTGAATAAAGACAGATTGCAATATTTCTATGACGATGCAGGCAGGGTGAATGCCATCAGGTATGTCGATACATTTGGAATAGTGTTCAGAAAGATTAGCCTAACGTATAATGGATCAAAGCTGATTAAATTGGACAGGGAGACGAAGTCAGGTAATTTCATACCCGATAAAACAATCACCATGTCTTACTATCCCGATGGCAATCTTTCGGATCTTACCGTGCATTTTTGGGCCACGACCGGGCAGCCAGAATTCATATATACAGATCACTATGAACAATATGACGATAAACTCAGCATCGAAAACTTCAGTTTGCTGCACGACGAGTTTTTTGATCACTTCGTTTTCCTTCCGGGAGTGCAATTGCAGAAGAATAATCCTGGCAAAGTAACTCATACCAGTGCAAACGATAGCTATCGCGTAAATTATACTTATACCTATAATAACCATGAAGCCCCACTGACAAGAAACGGAGATCTCATATTTACAGGCGGCCCTAATGCAGGGCAGCAATTCCAGCTAAGCGCTGTCTATACTTATTATTAATGGGGTGAATTTTATTAATTAGCGGTCATTGTAACTGACGACACACGAACAGCAAGACGAACCAGAAATGACAAAGAAAGATATAGCCCAAGACTTTTTAGACTTGCTTCCAAAAGACATTCGCCAAAAGCATTGAACTTTCTTTTATATATTAATTCATTTTTTACTTTGAAGCGCTTTTGAGTTCCCCGAACTGCTGGGATTATTTCGTCTTTTCCTAATTGAAAAATTTGAAAAAACTGCCACAATAGCCAGGCATTCTTAATTTTTTTATAAAATTCCGCTTAATTCAAATCCGCATCTGCAAAATCGCTGCTTTCCATCGGTTTAATATTTTACCTTCGCGCCTCTAAATTTTTACTATGAAAAGAATTTTAATTGCATCATTTTTATTGATTTTTTCAGGCGCTGTTTTCGCTCAATCAGAGGACAACGGCAGCAACTACGACCAGCACAAGGCGTTTGCCCCATTTTTTTATCATTCAAATGGAAATCAATACCGCAGCGCCAGCGGCCAGCCCGGCCCGGCTTATTGGCAAAACCGTGCAGATTATAAAATAGCTGTTACGCTGGATACTACGCAGAAAGTAGTTAAAGGAAATGTTGTAATTAAATATAAAAATAATAGCCCTGACCCATTGAAATTTTTATGGCTTCAATTAGATCAAAACATTTACAGGGAAGATAGCCGCGGCCAGGCCACTACACTTGTATCCGGAGGCCGGTGGGCAAACCGCTCTTTTACTGAAGGCGATGAATTGCAATCTGTAGAAATTGTAATGAATGGGAAGACTACCAAAGCCAAATACAAGATTACTGATACAAGAATGCAGGTTTGGTTGCCCCAGCCACTGGCTGCAAAAACGGGCTCAGTAGAATTGAAAATTAATTATTCTTTCAACGTGCCTCAATACGGAACCGACAGGATGGGTAGGTTGAATACCAAAAATGGCTGGGTTTATGAAATAGCGCAATGGTTTCCCCGGATGTGTGTTTACGATGATATCGAAGGATGGAATACGTTGCCTTATTTGGGAGCGGGAGAGTTTTACCTTGAATATGGCAATATTGACTACACGATTACCGCTCCCGCAAACCTGATTATTGTAGGCTCAGGGGCGTTGCAAAATCCTGAACAATGCCTTACTGCAACTGTCAGAGGCCGGTTGGAGCAAGCCAAAAAGAGCGATAAAACAGTTACTATCGTGGGTGAAGATGAATTAAATGGCACTTCTTATTACCCTAAAAAATCAACCTTAACCTGGCATTTTGTATGCAACAATACCCGCGACGTGGCCTGGGCAGCTTCCAAAGCTTTTATCTGGGACGCAGCAAGAATTAATTTGCCAAGTGGTAAAAAAGCGTTGGCGCAATCAGTTTATCCGGTAGAAAGCGCAAAAGAAGACGCATGGAAAAGATCGACAGAATTTGTAAAAGGATCAATAGAAATATGTTCAAAGGATTGGTATGAATACACCTACCCGGTAGCAACCAATGTAGCCGGAATTGTAGGCGGAATGGAATATCCCGGAATTGTTTTTTGTTCCTATAGAAGCAGTGGCTCCGGATTATGGAATGTAACCAATCATGAATTTGGCCACAACTGGTTTCCTATGATTGTTGGCTCGAATGAGCGAAAATTTCCCTGGATGGACGAAGGCTTTAATACCTTCATAAACGGGGTGGCCACTAAACAATTTAACAATGGTGAATTTTATGAAGAAAGCGATTTGAATAAGACCGCTCCTTCTATGTTTAGAGAAGGCGCCGATGCCATTATGACTATCCCCGAGGTGACTCAGCAGGGCAACCTTGGAGTGGCGGCTTATCAAAAACCGAGCGATGGCCTGGATATTTTAAGAAAGCACATTCTTGGCCAGGAACGCTTTGATTCCGCTTTCAGAATTTATATTGACCGCTGGGCATTTAAACATCCTACCCCCTGGGATTTTTTCAGGACGATGGAAAATGTGGGAGGTGAAGATTTATCCTATTTCTGGAGAGGATGGTTTTTCACAAATTCCAAATTAGACCAGGGAATTAAAAGTGTGAATTATGTAGACAATGATCCTGCAAAAGGCGCGCTCATTACCATAGTGAATAATGATCAAATGGTTCTTCCTGTGCCTATCAAAATTGTACAGGAAAATGGAAAAACCGATTCGATTCAACTTCCTGTTGAAATATGGCAACGTGGTGGAGAATGGACTTTTCAATATCCATCTACATCAACTATTAAGACTATAACCATTGATCCAAATCATGATTATCCTGACATTAATCCTGACAATAATATCTTCTCAGGCGCGCCTTTGAAAAAAGTTCCGCAAGGCGTAACAGCAAATGATGTTATCAATAATTATTTAAAAGCAATTGGTGGAAAAGATAAAATCCAGTCGATAAAAGATTTTACGTATTTGGCGAAAGGAAATGTGCAAGGACAGGAACTGGAACTTGTTCAAAAATATAAAGCGCCAGACAACTTTTTATTGACCATTTCTTTGCCTGCCAACAATATGCAGATTCAAAAAGAATTGGTCAAAGGAGATAGCGTTTCATTAATGGCTATGGGACATGAGCAGCCTCTTGATGAAGAAATCAAAAAAAGGATTAAGGCTTCGGCGATGCCTGTACCAGAGATACAATATGAAAAATCCGGCACTGGCATTAGTTTACAGCCAACCATGGCAAAAGTGGATGGCAGAGATGCTTACGTTTTGGAAATTAATAATGAGGAAGGTGCTATCAAAGAATTTTTTGATGCGGAAACAGGATTGAAAATCAAAAAAGAAGTTGCCGGGTCGCAATCCACTACCTACGGTGATTACAAAGAAGTGAACGGCGTAAAATTTCCCTATACGATGACCGTTGTGTCACAGTTCGAGATTCCGTTTAAGGTAACAGATATAAAAATAAACAGTGGCTTAAAAGATGATGATTTTAAATAACCGATTTTACTTTTTTACTTAAATAAATGGGCGTCTGTAAAGGCGCCCATTTTATTTTCAATAGTAAACAAAGAAATTTTATTAATTTTTATTTTGGGTGAAACCAGGTGACGAAAAGCTTCGTACGCTTTGAATTTTTATTTGCAATCTGTTTTTTGCAATACAAATTTGTTATCAAATTGAATTTTAGAATGATCGGAAAAGTCCGGCTCGCCCGATTTTTCATTTAAGGGAGCATATCCTTCAATGGCCTGGTCACCCTTAATCAAAAATGAAACATATCGCTGGGATTCTAAGCCTTCGGACATGAAAGTATATTTTGCAAAAACAGTGTCACCAATCTTCTCGCCGGCCAGCGTTCCAATATTTTTGTCTTTTTCAAAATAATGATACATCAGCTTGCCCGCAACATGATCCCCCACGAGCACAAGGTTGAGCGACACAGTATCCTTTTCATTTTGCAAAGCGTAGCATAACATTAAATTCATTCGACTTATTGATTGCGTTGAATCGCTTACAATATTTTCATTAGATTTTGTTGAATCGGAATTGCAGCCTGCACACAAAATGATAAAACAGCAGGTGATAGAAGCTAAAATATTTTTCATCTTATTCTTTTAACCAAAATAGAAAATTATTTTTAAAAGAAAGTCGTCGTTTTATTTATGCTGGCGAAAAAGCCACGCCATCATCGCAGGGTCGCTGTAAGCCGCAATCCAGGAAAAATGACCGGTTTCAGGGTACATCGTAAGCCCTGGATGAGCACCGGCTTTTCGCAGCGCCTCCGCCATATCCAAAGAATATTGCGGGTTCACTGTGGGATCTTCTGAACCATGAAAAATCCATGTAGGAATATGCGCAGTTGTCGCTGCTTTCGATACATCTCCGCCGCCACAAACAGGCACTGCCGCAGCAAACATTTTTGGATAACGCTCTATGGCATCATAGGTGCCGAATCCACCCATAGAAAGGCCGGTAATGTAAATCCGATTGGTATCTACGGGAAGATTTCTTTCAACGGACTGGATAAGCGCAATTAATAACTCCATACTTCGGGAGGGAGAAGATTGCAACTTCATGTTCCCTTTATTTGTATTTGAAAAATTTGACCAGCCCTGGCCTGACGGGCATTGCGGCGCTATTACAATTGCCGGGTAGAGTTTCATTGCTTCATCTGTTGCAAAATTGCCAACACCCCATTTTAACTGCGCTTCATTATCATTGCCGCGCTCTCCTGAACCATGAAGAAAAATTACAAGAGGATATTTGCGAAGCGTATCGTAATCAGGAAACAGTTGCCTGTAAAGCAATGTATCACCATTCTGAATAAATTTTTCATAACTAAATCGTGAAGGCGCCTGGGCAGAAATTTTCTTAGCTGTAAAAGAAATTACAGAGATTAAAATTAGGAGGATTGGTTTTTTAAATTTCATCTGATTTAAATTTTGATAAAGAATTATTTTTTAATGATAGGGGGAAGTTATAACAAAAATTGAATGCCATTTTTAGAAAAAAAACTTCGATATTTTTTTGTTTACTATACTTCTCAGAAAAACAACTGAGCTACTATTTCAATAAGTTGTATTTTTCCGCATTTATATGGAGAAAGAAAAATTTGATGTAGCTATAGTAGGAGCGGGACCCGCCGGTTGTGCCGCGGCTTACAGGCTTTCAGGCAACGGGCTAAAAATAGCGCTGATTGAGAAAGAGACTTTCCCGAGGGATAAAATTTGCGGAGATGCTTTAGGCGCAGATGTCACCAAGCAATTCCATCTCATAAGTGAATCTCTTACGCAAAAATTGGCTGAGTTTACGAAAAAGATTCCTTCCAATGGCGTCCGTTTTTTTACACCAACATATCAAAAACTGGATATTCATTTTTCAAAACCCAAAAATACTTTTGGTGGTGGGTTTGTTATAAAAAGAATTGATTTTGATAATTTCTTTTTTAGCGAAACGGCAAAACTTCCGGACATTACCGTCTTTCAAAATCAAAAAATAACTGCTGTTGAAAACACGGAAAGCGCGATATTTTTAAAATCATCCGACAAGATTTTTGAAGCTGCCATCGCGCTGGGCGCGGATGGAGCGCATTCCGTTTTAAATAAAAGACTAACGGAAAACAAAGTTGAAAAAAAACATTTTTGTGCAGGAGTAAGGCAATATTTTTCCAACGTTAAAGGTTTTAATCCGGAAAATCATATCGAGCTACATTTCTATAAAGAAATCCTTCCCGGCTATCTCTGGATATTTCCGCTGGCTAACAACCAGGCAAATGTAGGCCTGGGAATGCTTTCAAGTGTCGTGAGTAAAAAGCAAATCAATCTTAAAAAAGAAATGACGCACCTGCTTGAAACCATTCCCTTCTTAAAAGAAAGATTTAAAGATGCAGTTCCGCTGACTGAAATCGAAGGGTATGGCTTACCGGTTGGATCTACAAAAAGAACTTTATCGGGCAATCGCTTTTTGTTGTTGGGTGACGCTGCGGGCCTAATCGATCCTTTCACCGGCGAAGGAATTGCAAATGCGATCCGAAGTGGAAGAGTGGCGGCCTCTCATGTGCTGGATTCTTTTCAAAAACAAAAATTCGACGCTGAATTTAACCGTGGATATGATAAAGAAATTTATTATAAAATGTGGAATGAATTTAAATTTAGCCACACACTGCAAAAACTTTTTCGTCATCCGCGCATTATAAATTTTGTAGTAAAAAAGGCAAACAAAAATACATCTGTGCAAATGCTTATCAGCAGCATGCTGAACGATATGAATTTGAAAAAAGAACTGTTAAAGCCTTCGTTTTATTTCAAATTATTTTTTACCTAAGATGATGGCAAGTAATTTCTTATTCAACTTCCCGAGCATTTGTAAGCCAAATAAAAATTCTGTTTATTTATGGCTTTACTCATCGGCCTTCCCGATTAATTATAAACCTGCACTAAAAACGAGGTAAGCGATCAATAACAGGCTCGCAATTAAAATGAAAACTGAAATAATTGTTACCAAAACTGTAGAATGAACATAAGCGCCTGCGCGTATTTGCTTTTCTGATTGCCTGTACCTGGCGTAAGAAAAGATGAGCGTGATAGTACCCACTAAAACCAACACGATGCCGACAATAGCCGAAAGACCGTGCGTCGCAGGAGGATTCAAATCAGTTTTGCCAAACAGCAACGCGATTCTTTTTACAAACAATGAAAATTTCACCACCACAAATCCAAACGCCATGATGCCAATGCTTGTTCTCATCCAGGCAAGAAAAGTCCTTTCATTTGCCAGGTGGTCTGTCGTGTTTCCTTTGCTTTTATTCGCATCCATCTTTAATTAGAATATTTTTTCAAAAATAATCACAGCAACGATTTCAATTGACTGATAAATTTTTCATTATCATAACCGGCAAGGCCGGTACGCTTCATCACAATGTTTCCTTGCTTATCCACCACAATTGTAGTAGGCAGCGTACCGCTAAACATTTCTGGCGAAACCTTGTTGCGATAATATACCGGAACTGAGAAATCGTTTTTTTCCAGATAGGCCGAAGCCTTCGTGCGATCAGCATCTTCACTCACAAAAAGAAAAACAAAACGGTTATCATTTTTTAGTGTTAGATACAAATTATTTAATGAGGGCATTTCTGCCCTGCATGGCGGGCACCACGAAGCCCAAAAATTTATGAAAACCACCTTGCCCCGTAGCATCGATGAACTTAGGATATTTCCATCGTGTGAAGAAAAGGAAAAGTCTGTGCCAGCTTGCTGTTTGATGGGCGCATCTTTTTTTATGGCTGTGTTCAACACACCTGTTGAAATGATTTGCTGAAGCACCCATGATTTTGCATTGGTATTAAAGATGAAAATTAATATTATCGCATAAAAAATTATACTACCCCAATATTTCTTAATTTTCTGAAAGGTGGATTGCAAATTCATTAATACTTTTTTGTGGTATCATTTAAATATACAAAGTAATCCCGGCTCAATAGCTGTGACAGATATAGTTTAGCATTTCACTCTTAGAGGATCAACAGTATTTAACAAAAACCTTTCGAAAAATGAAGCTTATCATTCAGATTCGGGAAGGATAACGGCTGTTTTTGCATTCACTTTTTTGGAAAACATTTCATCTGTTTCTGCTTTTTTCTCAAGGCTTCTCATTCCCCAATGGAGTAGTACAGGGATCAGCAATAAAAATAATTTTGAAAATACAGGGAAGGCAAAGGAGATTAAAAATGAAATTACAAAAACAACAGGAATAACAAGGCTTCTGTATAATCCAAGCCTGATGCGGGCTGGCGAAATTATACGGGAGAGCATTTTTCTTTTCGGATTGCTGACATACAGCCACAGCCAGCAATTCATAAAGCCGGTGAGGCACATATTAAATGTGTAAACACCGTACGGCAGTTTCAGATTTGGGTAAGAACTGTATTCACCCAGAAATCCCGAACTGAACGGAAGCAAAACAACTGTAAAGAGAAATGCGAGATTGAGCCATAATAAACCGGTAGTATATTTTATCACATACCCAAAGATGCGATGATGAACAGACCAATAATGGCCCACAATTCCAAAACTGATTACAAAACCTAAAAAGCGCAAAGACATGTGTGAAAGCGACTTCCATAAAAGTGCATCAGTCGGTGCCGTTAAATCAGGTACTCTTATTTCGATAATTAATAAAGTAATGCAGATAGCACAAACGCCGTCTGTAAAAAAAGTAAATCGTTCTAATTGAAAATCCTGTCTTTCCTTATCATGTTTTGGCTCGCGCATGCTTTTTATAATTTTATCAATTCATGGCTGTGTAAGGATTGGATTTTAATCTTCGAAATGGCTGTCCCGGCAATTCGCAGATTTTTTGAACTTACAAATATGCCGCTAAATTAATTTTTTTTATTTCGATATATACATTTTCATTTTTAGATCTAAAAAAATCCATTTTACATGTTCCATGCATCTTATCTAAATTTGCATTTCGAAAATTGAAAATGGAGAATTCAGCTACATTAGAAACTAAGCTTCAAAAAACGGTTTACCCTATTTTATTTGCCATCAGTTTTTCGCATTTATTAAATGACACAATTCAATCTTTAATTCCGGCGATATACCCGATTTTAAAAACAAATTACCACCTGAGTTTTTCGCAGGTAGGGTTAATCACGCTGACCTTTCAGATGGCCGCCTCACTTTTGCAGCCATTCGTAGGCATTTATACGGATAAAAGGCCACAGCCTTATTCTTTAGCAATCGGTATGGGATTTACACTAACCGGCTTAATTGTGTTATCCATGTCTCATCATTTTTATCTTGTGCTGGTTTCTGTTGCGCTGATAGGCATTGGATCATCTGTTTTTCACCCGGAATCTTCGCGCATGGCACATTCTGCTGCCGGAGATCAGCCCGGGCTCGCTCAATCAATTTTTCAGCTCGGTGGAAATCTTGGTAGTTCAATCGGGCCGCTGCTTGCCGCTTGGATTATCGTTCCGCATGGACAAATGAGTATTATCTGGTTTTCGTTAATTGCGCTGCTGGCGATTTTTGTGCTCACAAAAGTGGGGCATTGGTACAAGATTGTTGTTATCCGGCGCATCAACAGGGCTAAAAATAAACCAGTTGTTTTTCATCCACTATTTTCTAAAAGAAAAGTCTACTGGTCCGTGCTGATATTATTGGTGTTGATTTTTTCCAAATATTTTTATCTCGCAAGTCTTACCAGTTACTTTACTTTTTATCTCATCAATAAATTCCATGTGGGCATCCAGGCTTCGCAAATTTATCTTTTCGTATTTCTGTTTTCAGTAGCCGGAGGCACATTAATAGGTGGGCCTTTGGGCGATAGGTTCGGCAGAAAATATGTTATCTGGTTTTCTATATTGGGAACCGCGCCTTTTGCACTGGCTTTGCCTTATGCCAATCTTTTCTGGACGATAATATTGGTGGTTCCCATAGGCCTGATACTATCCTCTGCATTTTCTGCGATTTTGGTATATGCGCAGGAACTAATTCCGGGAAAGATTGGGCTGGTTTCAGGCTTATTCTTTGGATTTGCTTTTGGAATGGGAGGAATTGGTTCAGCTTTGTTGGGAAGCCTTGCTGACAAAACAAGCATCATTTATGTTTTTCATGTATGCTCATTTTTGCCATTGATAGGAATAATAACAGGCTTTTTGCCCAACATCGAAGGCACAAAAAAACGATTTAGAAAAGTAGCATGATAAATAAAAAAAGAACAGATAAGTTATAGCAAAGAAACAAATACCGCCCTTTTTAATTCCTGCATAATTATTGTATCCTGTTATTAAACTTAAAAATAAATATCATGGGCATTTTATTTATATCAATTACAGCAGGAGTAGTAATCGTGGCTTTTATTCTCATAACCTATTTCAGAAAAAATAAAGTCAAAAATAAACCAGGCGGCCCGGCCTCACAAAGTGTTGCAGAAGAAGAAACCGGCGTTGAAAAGGGAATTTATGATTAAGAGAAAGGGAATTCAAAACAAGAGTTTTTAAAAAAAAAGAAAAGTTTTTCTAAACCAATTTCTGATAATTAATAAACGGATTACCGATAAGCCGGACTCTCAGAATCCGCTTATTACAAAAAATAAGAGCCGGATAGAAATCCAGCTCGTTTTAATCCAATATCCTATGAAAAACCTGCTGCAAATATACTACCGTTTTCAATATTTAAAAAACATTTTCAAAATAAATAGTCAGGATTTAAAGGCTTTTAAAACAAAACATTGTTAAAAAATATGATTTTTAAACGCCTATGTAGAAATTCGGTAGCAGCAAATTACAAGAACCAACTTGTTTATCAGATGGGAAAGAATGAACAGCAGGCAATTTTGGTTTTTTTAAAAATTTAAACGGGAGATTTTCTGTTATGTAAAGTAAAAAAATGCCATGTATTTTTTTGCATGACATTAAAAATTTGCGCGCATTTAAAACCCACCATCACCAAAATAATAAAAAAAACACTATTTATCTTTTTACTGTTTCCCGAAAAATAATTAATATACAATTATTCGTGTGTGCGCATTGTTCACCGGCCGTGAAGCTTTTGGAATATGCAATACTACAATCCCCGATTTGTATTCAGCACTGATGAATGTGGAATCCGCATCTTCAGGCAACAGCAAATGACGGTCAAACCACTTATAACTAAATTCTTCAACTTGTTTTTTCTTTAAGGACGAGTTCATCTTATCATTATTTACAGCACAAATAGATAAAATATTCCCCTTGACATAAATTAATAATTCATCTCTTTTCACTCCTGGAATCACCACTTCAATTTTGTAGGAGCGATTTTGATCAGTGATGTTTACTGCAGGATGGTCAATATCCTTCCTGTCTGAACATTTAATGGCTTCTTTGATTTCTTTTTCGTTGAGAAGTGGAACGTATTCTCCGGGGTAGATTGAATAGTCCGGTTTACGATAAATTGTGTGTTGCATGGCCGGTTATTTTTAGTTTGATGATTACATATTTCTTTCGGTTTAATTCTAAATGCTACAATTAAAATTATTGATATTCATTAATTTATGCAAGCAAAAATTGTGCCCTCATTCTTCTGTATCGATTAATTTCATTTAAGTAGAATTGTGGAATTTTTTTCACCTGCAAATTATAATCTTGCCTCAAATGGGAATACTCAATAAGAAATAATTTCTTCAATGTTGTACATCCGGGTCGCTTTTTGAATTTCGAACGCCGGGCCATCATCTTTGATTAATGCAATTCCCCCTAAATTTTCGAGCAAACCGCCCTCAGTGATTTCAATCCGGTTACCCCGCGCGAGGAATTTTTCTATTTCGTTATTCAATTTTCGGGTAGCAGACTGGAACTGCAGGTCTGCTGATGTGTTATGAATTTCATCTTTCATAAAACTATCCACCAGCAACAGGCCATCATCTCCCTTTTTTAGAGAACTAACTACTTTGTAAAGATTACTGATTAAAGAGTGGGCTTTTTTTGCAATCTGTATTTGTCCCTTTATCAATTTGTTTTGGTGATGCTTCCATTGAGTCACAATTTTTTTCTCGAGCAATTTAATAGTGGAAGCAATTTCACCTTCATAAATTACATTTATTTTGAAAGCAATTTCATTAAAACAAAAGTTTTGACAAAATTCGTCAGCATATTGTCCATCAGTCGAATATACGAAAATTGGCTTTTCGTTTTTACCATTTACCTGCTTGATAATATTCGAAATCCGGCTGATTAAACAATTATTTTTTTCCTTGCAGAAGCTATGATCCTGGGCAAAAACCCTATGAAGTGAATTATTAAAATATTCATAGAGTTCTGCCCGGTCATTGTGAAAAACCAGCAATTCAAATTCGGGATTTTGTGAAGAATCACCCACGAGGTCAAGCAGGGAAAAAGTTTCATTAAATTGAAATACCGGCTTGCCGCTGTAATTAAGATAGATAACGTTCTCCTCTTCTTCACCTTCCAATATTATAGCCACGCTCTTCCGGTGCGAATTATAATTTAACCGGCGGAAAATGTTTTCTAATTTTATAACGATGCTATTAATTTCAGATTGGTCAAATTTCCGTTCCAACTTTAGCTGAACCATTTCCAGCGTATAATCTAAAATGGCTTGGATGGTTTTCTTTTCAACTATTGAAGGCTGAAAGGGGATAACAAGCCCCACGGATTCTATATTTACTTTGCCTTCAGCAAACTGTGTCTTTCCGGTTTGAATGTTGGATAAGGTATTCATGGTGACTTTTTTTGCGATGAATATTAATAATTTTTAGGGCCCAAAAATTTTCACTTCCCTTGCGGATGTGAAACACGCCAGGAGCATACAATCATTTTAGTTTGCCTCAATGCTTTGTGACAAATGGCTAAAAATTCAAAACCAATTCGCTTACTTTTGGTTTTATAAACTCAATTTGCCCATCATTTTCAAGCGTAATACAAGTATTAAAATCTTCCAACACCTCTAATTTATGTTCCTCATTCGCATTGATTAAAAGGGTTTCACCTTGCCCGATTTCAATTATCCTGTCCGAAAAGGTAATTCTTCCTTTTCCTTTCTTGCATATCAACAATGCATCGGACGTTGCGTGGTGCAGCGGCATTTTTTCGCCTTTCGTTAAAAAAACATTCAGCACTTTATACTTTTCACAGCTATACAGTTCTATTATTTCCATACAATTAAATTTTAGAATTCAAAGGTAGGCCAAAAGTTCATAATAAAAGTATTTAATTACTTTTATTCCTTGTAAAATCCTTACGAAATCAGAAACTTTTTCGCCGGTTTTGTTTAGGAACTTTAGGTGTTTTCTTCTGGAATAAATAGTTAAGCTGTTCTTCTCCTACCAAATGCAAACATATGTTCAATACAACAAATAACAGGTGATACTGATCAGCAAGACTGCTGATTGAGGTCATCAAAATAGAAGCCTCTAGTGAAAAAAAAAAGCGGGATGCAATCAATTTAAATTTCCTGGGTTGGGCTGGAATCTATAATGGAATTTTTATGTGCCCTGCTAATCTCAAGAGAGAAAAGCGTAAGAAAAAATCCCTGCACGATAAACAAAATCCCGATAAAAGAAATAAGGCTGAGCATGGCGATGAAAGGCCTTAAAAAAATGAATACACCAGCGGCAATGCTTAACAAGCCGGCGAGCAACACCACGGCCCAGAATTTATATTGATTTCTTCTAAAAAAAACTGATTGAAATATCCAGAAAATACCGGTAAGAATTCCGTAAAATGCAAATACATACGGAAGTGTGACAGCCGTAAGACCAATGTTTAAAAGAAGGATCAACGCTAAAATTATATCGAGAATGCCATCTGCCAATTGCCAGCGCCACCCTGTATGAATTTTCCTGGTTATAAAAGCAAACACGGCAAGAATAAACCCTGAAATAAATAAGCAGATACTGCCATATATAATCAGGCCAAGCATTCCGCTAATGGGGAACTTTAAAACATAAAAGCCCAGGAAAATAAAGATTAAACCTTTTATTGTAATAAGCCACCAGTTTTGTGATTTAATCATCGCCTGATTTTTAGTAAGATTTTTTTGTTTTCACAAAGCTAATTCTCAAAAACCATTTCGTATTATTAAAGATATAGCAAAATTTACCCACGATTAGATAAAGTTCCTAATCACTACACTCTTAACTTTTCTCTCTTTAAATTTATTCAATTAATTTGGCGGCAACCAAGTCATTGATAAACGGGAAAATAACAATCGCATTTGTTTATTGATTTACTGCAAATGGGAAATCAAATTTCATGTGATACGCCCAAACATTATCTGTCCCTGACAATTTTTCACTTTTATTCTGTTGGCACAAACCTTGTCATATATGCAGAAAATAATAAATAAAAATTACAAGTTATGGCAAAGATTATAGGCATTGACCTCGGCACTACAAACAGCTGCGTGGCAGTAATGGAAGGAAATGAACCAGTGGTAATACCCAATGATGAGGGCCGCCGTACGACGCCTTCTGTAGTTGCATTTTTGAAAAATGGAGAAAGAAAAGTGGGCGATCCGGCCAAAAGGCAGGCAATCACCAATCCTCAAAATACCATAATGAGCGTCAAACGTTTTATGGGCCACAAGTGGAATGAGGTGACAACTGAGGCAACGCACCAAAGTTATAAGTTAGTGAAGGGTGACAACGATACTGTAAGAATTGACATAGAAGGAAGACAATATACACCACAGGAGATTTCGGCAATGATTCTTCAAAAGATGAAAAAAACTGCTGAAGATTATCTTGGGCAGGAAGTTTCTGAAGCAGTTATTACCGTTCCTGCTTATTTTAATGACTCACAAAGGCAAGCCACAAAAGAGGCTGGCGAAATTGCAGGCCTCAAGGTGCGTCGTATTATCAATGAGCCAACCGCAGCTGCGCTCGCATATGGGCTTGATAAAAAAAGTGTTGATCAAAAAATTGCTGTATTTGACTTGGGTGGCGGTACTTTTGATATTTCAATTCTGGAATTAGGAGATGGGGTTTTTGAAGTTAAATCTACAAATGGTGATACACATTTAGGAGGCGACGATTTCGACAAAGTCATTATGGATTGGCTTGCTGCAGAGTTTAAAAAAGACGAAGGAATCGATCTTCATAAAGACCCGATGAGCTGGCAGCGATTGAAAGAAGCAGCCGAGAAAGCAAAAATTGAATTGTCCTCTTCTACTGAAACCGAAATTAACCTTCCGTACATCACCGCTGTAGACGGAGTTCCCAAACACCTTGTAAAAAAATTAACCCGCGCACAATTTGAAAAATTAGCTGACGAACTTTTTAGCCGTTGTCTAAAGCCGTGTGAAGCTGCATTGAAAGATGCAGGTTTGAGCAAAAATGATATTAATGAAGTCATCCTGGTAGGGGGTTCTACCCGTATTCCTAAGGTACAGGATTTGGTGGAAAACTTCTTTGGAAAGAAACCGCATAAAGGTGTAAATCCGGATGAAGTAGTAGCAATTGGGGCAGCTATCCAGGGTGGCGTGTTAACCGGTGAGGTTAAAGATGTATTATTACTTGATGTTACGCCTCTTTCTTTAGGTATTGAAACTATGGGTGGCGTAATGACCAGGTTGATTGATTCTAATACCACCATCCCTACTAAGAAAACCGAAGTATTTTCAACTGCGAGCGATAACCAGCCTGGTGTGCAAATACACGTGCTGCAAGGCGAGCGGCCAATGGCATCTCAAAATAAAAGCCTGGGTACTTTCAACCTTGATGGAATTCCTCCTGCTCCGCGTGGCGTGCCTCAGGTAGAAGTTACGTTCGATATAGATGCTAACGGTATTTTGAATGTTTCAGCGAAAGATAAGGGCACAGGAAAATCTCACAATATCAGGATTGAGGCCGGAAGCGGGCTTAGCAAAGAAGAGATTGAAAAAATGAAAAATGAAGCGAAGGCAAATGAAGCGGCAGATAAGGCAGAAAGAGAAAAAGTTGATAAAATGAACCAGGCAGACAGTCTGATATTCCAGACTGAAAAACAATTGAAAGAGTTTGGCGAAAAAATTTCTGCCGATAAAAAAGCTCCGATTGAATCTGCATTAAGCAAGCTTAAAGAAGCCCATAAAACTCAAAATATAAGCGATGTAGACACAGCAACCGCAGAATTAAATTCAGCATGGACTGCGGCAAGCGAAGAAATGTATAAATCAACCCAAGGTCAGCCACAGGACGGAGGTGGTCAACAAAATGCAGGCCCTGAACAAAATACAGAAGCAAATGCCGGCGGAGATAATGTAACGGACGCAGAGTTTGAAGAGGTGAAATAGTTTAAAACGGAATAAAATGAAAAGGCTGTCTTTCTAAAAAGGACGGCCTTTTTTATTACTTCAAAACATTATTGGATAATCATTTCCCGAGTAAGTTCTTTTTTTTTATTTACTTCGCGGCAAAATCATGTACGTCACGAAACCGTAAAGCACGCAGGTTTTATAATTAAAAGATTGGTAGGAGAAATAAAATAAAAACTTCGCTTTTTTATTTATTTACTGTTATCTCCGCGAGCTTCGGCATAATTGTGTACGATTTACATTTCAAACCAAAGAGGTAAATTGCTTCTTTAAAAATGACCAACAATGAAAATAAGTTTTTATTTAAGATACTATACCGTGATGGGTGAAGAGTTGTATGTAACAGGAAACAATAAATATTTAGGTGATAATATGCCTGAAAATGCGGTCCAAATGCGGTGGCTGGACAACGATACATGGACGGTTACTCTTGATTTACCCGATGATTTTGATGATGAAATCCACTATAAATATATACTGAAAGATTTAAAAAGTGTTTACGTTGTTGATGGAGAAGAAGATCGCTTCATTAATTTATCCGTTAAAAAGAAAAATTCTTACTTCGTTTTTGATACATGGAACAGTGCGGGCGCAATCTGGAATGTTTTCTTTACAAAAGCTTTTCGGGATATTCTTCTGCCGCCAGTCGTCAAAGTGAAAGCTTCTTTCCCCAAAAAATTTACACATATTTTTAGGGTAAAAGCGCCTTTATTAAAACCCGGCGAAGTGCTATGCCTTTGTGGATCCACTCTCCATTTAAACAGTTGGAATACTGAGGCGCCGATTTTTATGGAGCCTAAAAATAATTGGTTTACCGCCAAAGTTTTTTTAGACGAAAACGAATGGCCTGCCAGTTATAAATATGGTATATATAATATTGATGAAAAGAAATTTGTTCGCTTTGAACAAGGTGAAAACAGGTTAATAAGAAAACTTGAAGAACCCGAAAATTCCATCACTATTTTAAATGATGGCTTTGTCAATTACCAGCCGGCGTTGTGGAAGGGAGCAGGCGTGTCTATTCCTGTATTTTCGCTCAGAACCAAAAAAAGCTTTGGTGTAGGAGAGTTTATTGATCTCAAACTGCTTATTGACTGGGCAAATCAAACCGGGATAAAATTAATACAGGTGCTTCCTGTAAATGATACGATATCAACTTATACCTGGAAAGACTCTTATCCATATGCAGCAATATCTGCATTTGCCTTACATCCTGTTTACATCAATCTTGAGAAGGTGGCAGGAAAGCAATTTGCCTCTGTCATCAAACCTTTAAGCAGGAAACAAAAGCAGTTAAACCAGCTAAAAAAATTTGATTATGAGCAGGTGCTGAAATTTAAATTAACTGCGCTCAAAGAATTATTTGAGGCTATGAAAATGGACCTTATCAATGACCCCGGGTATTTTGAATTTTTTGAACTGAACCGTCACTGGCTGGTGCCTTACGCAGCATTCAGCTACCTGCGTGATAAATACAAAACTCCTGATGCGGCAACGTGGAAGAGCAATAAAAAATATAATGAACAGGCCATTCAAAAGTTTGTTGCCCCTTCACAAAAACATTACAATGAGATTTTGTTTTTTTATTTTGTCCAATATCATCTTCATCTCCAGTTAAAGGAGGTTGCAGATTATGCTCATAAAAAAGGAATTATTTTGAAAGGTGATATTCCGATTGGCGTTTCGCGTCATAGCTGCGATACATGGATTGATCCTTCTTTGTATAATATGGAAGAACAGGCAGGCGCACCGCCTGATAACTTCGCCAATAAAGGGCAAAATTGGGGCTTCCCCACTTACAACTGGAAAAAAATGGCTGAAGATCATTTTTGCTGGTGGCGCCGGAGGTTCGACAACATGAGTAATTATTTTGATGCTTTCAGGATAGATCATATCCTTGGCTTCTTCCGGATTTGGAGCATTCCGCTTGAATCGGTCGAAGGGATTATGGGCAGATTTGTTCCCGCAATTCCTGTTGACATTTCTGAATTTTTCCAAAGAAATATTTCGTTTAACCATGACCGTTATTGCAAGCCTTTTATCACACAATCGATTCTTGAAAATACTTTTAAGACCAGAACTGAAGAAGTTAAAAAGAAATACCTTGAACAGGTTTCAGGCGATCGATATGCATTAAAAGAATTTGTAAACACGCAATCAAAAGTTCTCAAAGAATTAAAGAAAAACGATGATACTGAATTAAAGCAGGGATTGTTTGACCTTATCAGCAATGTAATCCTTTTTGATGCGGAATGTTCGGGCGAACAAAAATTCCATTTTAGAATTTCTTTGGAACAAACATCTTCCTTTCATTGGCTTGACGACCATACAAAAGGCGCGCTTTGGAATCTTTACATTGATTATTTTTTTCATCGTCAAAATGATTATTGGAAGAAAGAAGGAATGGAAAAATTGCCTTACTTAAAAAGAAATACCAATATGCTTGTTTGCGGTGAAGACCTTGGAATGGTTCCTCCCTGCGTGCCGGAAGTAATGGGGCAGTTGGGAATTCTCGGTCTTGATATAGAAAGAATGCCAAAGGCTGCGGGCAAAGAATTTTTTCATCCGGCTGATGCCCAATATCTATCTGTGGTAATGCCATCAACGCATGACATGAGCACCGTTCGTGAATGGTGGCAGGAAAATCGGGAGCAAACTCAGCGGTTCTACAATTATATGCTTGGTCAATATGGCGAGGCCCCCGAAACATGCGAAACCTGGATCAGTAAAAAAATAGTTTTGCAACATTTATATTCTCCGGCAATGTGGAGTATTTTTCAGCTCGCTGATTTGACATCACTAGATGAAAACTTACGCGTGGAAGATCCTGCAGATGAAAGAATCAATGTGCCCGCTGATCCTAATTATTATTGGCACTACAGGATGAATATAAATGTTGAAGATTTGATTAAAGAGAAGGATTTCAATGAAGAATTAAAAAAATATATTGCGGACAGTGGCCGCTAAAATCAGTATTAAATAGAAATGTACCTCGAATATAAAAAGTCCAACTTAAAATTTAAGCATCCGTTTACAATTTCAAAAGGAACCAAAACACATCAGCCTTCTTTATTGGTAGAATTGGAATTATTTGGGTTAAAAGGTTATGGCGAAGCGCCTGCTATCAGTTACTATAATGTATCTGTAGAGGAAATGATTTCAGTAATTGATCAAAAGAAGAAAATGATTGAAAAATTTTCTTTTACTGAGCCCGAAAGATACTGGCATTATCTTCATCACCTGCTTCCACAGCATCCTTTCCTGGTATGCGCTTTAGACCTTGCTGCCTGGGATCTTTATGGTAAAATGAAACGGAAGCAACTATACCAGTTGTGGAACCTCGACATTTCAAAAAATCCGTTAACCGATCTCACCATCGGTATCGATACAATTGAAAACATGGTGGCAAAAATAAAAGAGACTCCGTGGCCGGTTTACAAAATTAAATTGGGAACCGATAAGGATATTGAAATAATGGAAGCGTTAAGAAAGCATACGGATTCTGTTTTCAGGATTGACGCAAATGCTGCATGGAAAGCGGACGAGGCTCTTGAAAAAATAAAAATTTTTGCCGGGCTTGGCGTTGAATTTATTGAGCAGCCTTTGGCAAAAGATGACTGGGAAGGAATGAAATTTTTGTTTGAAAATTCGCCATTGCCTTTAATTGCTGACGAGAGTTGTGTTTCAGAACATGATGTAATAAAATGTAACGGCTATTTTCATGGCATTAATATCAAGCTTACAAAATGCAGCGGCATCACGCCAGCGCTTAGAATGATACCCCAGGCGCGGCAGCTTGGAATGAAAGTGATGGTGGGAAGCATGAATGAAAGCTCCATAGGCACGGCGGCAATAGCTCAGTTATTACCATTAGTAGATTACGTAGATATGGATGGGCCTTTGCTTTTGGAAGAAGATGTAGCAAAAAGCGTAACTTTTGATTATGGTAAAATTATTTATGGGGAAGGATATGGATTGGGAATCACAGTTGATGCGTTCTGAATTTGTTAAATGAACCCAAGTACCAACTCAAAAACGACATTGCGACGCAATTACACTAATCGCTTTTGATTTTACAGTGAAGCAATAAATTTATAATTTTTTTATTTTGTTGCCAGAGGCTGTTTATTGATATTCTTCTTTTACAATTTCATTTAAAAAAAATTTTGCTCAAATAAATTTTCATCCTTTACTTTGCAAACTCAATGAAGCAAAACGTTCACATACACCATCATCATATATTACCAAACTGGTAAGCTTGTTGATTTGTATGAAAATATATCTAAAAGGGCTTACTGAAAAGTGAGCCTTTTTCATTTTTAAAAACAACAAATGTTAAAAATTGCGATTCAGAAATCAGGAAGATTGTATGAACAATCCGTGCAACTCTTAAAAGAGTGCGGAATAGAACTGAACAATGGCAACAGGCAATTGAAGGTGAAAGCGTTTAATTTTCCTGCAGAAGCCTATTTTTTGCGTGACGATGATATTCCGCAGTACGTGGCTGATAGCGTTGCTGATGTAGGCATTGTTGGCGAAAATGTGGTGTTCGAAAAAGAAAAGGACTTAAACATAGTGAGCAAGCTTGGCTTCGGCCGTTGTCGCTTGAGTATCGCCGTACCTAAAAATATGAATTATCAGGGCGGATCCGATCTCAACGGATTAAAAATTGCGACCTCCTACACAGTTTTGTTGCAAAAATTTTTAACTGAAAATAATTTAAAGGCTGACATACATGAAATCAGTGGGTCAGTAGAAATAGCGCCGGGCATAGGTTTGGCCGATGCGATATGCGATCTGGTCAGCAGTGGAAGCACCTTGTTTACCAATAACCTGAAAGAAGTAGAAGTGATATTGGATTCGCAGGCAGTATTGGTGGCCAATAAAAATCTTGATGAAGAGAACCGGAAAATTCTTGAAAATCTGTTGTTGAGAATTAATGCGGTAAAGGCTGCCAAAAATTATAAATACATCATGATGAATGCGCCGGACCATCAGTTGAAAAATATTTGTGCTTTGCTTCCCGGTATGAAAAGCCCAACCATAGTGCCATTGGCAGAAAAGGGATGGAGCAGTATTCAGAGTGTGGTGAATGAAAATGATTTTTGGGAAGTAATCGAAAAGCTCAAACAATTTGAAGCGCAGGGAATTTTAGTCGTACCCATTGAAAAAATGATTTCTTAAAGAAAAAAGTATGAACACGATTATTGAAAATCCGCCGGAAGCTGAATGGAAAGAATTGATAAAAAGGCCCGTTATCAATGCATTAAATCTCACAGAAACAGTTTCTG
This sequence comes from Hanamia caeni, assembly GCF_003721595.1. Taxonomy (GTDB): domain Bacteria; phylum Bacteroidota; class Bacteroidia; order Chitinophagales; family Chitinophagaceae; genus Ginsengibacter; species Ginsengibacter caeni. The sequence goes on along the minus strand of NZ_RJJR01000024.1, from coordinate 24,601 downwards.
AAATTATCAATACTGTAAAACAGCAGGGAGATTTTGCCGTGAAAGATTATTCCTTAAAATTTCATGGGTTTGCCCCGGATGAGCTTTGGGTAACTGAAGATGACATCAAAAAATCTTCGCAGCTCATTTCTAAAAATTTGCAAAAAGCCATTTTGCTTGCAAAGAAAAATATTGAAAAATTTCACAGGCAGCAACTTTTAAAAACAAAAAAAATAGAAACTACTACGGGCGTTTCCTGCTGGAGAAAAAGCGTGGCAATTGAAAATGTAGGATTATACATTCCCGGCGGCAGCGCTCCTTTGTTTTCAACTTTGTTGATGCTTGCTATTCCGGCAAAGCTCGCAGGTTGCAAAAATATCCTGGTAACAACGCCCGCAAACGCAGGCGGCAATGTTGATCCGGCGATTTTATATGTGGCAAAAATTCTCGGCATTAAAAATATTTACAAGGCAGGTGGCGCACAGGCGATTGCTGCAATGGCTTATGGAACACAAACGGTAAATAAAGTGGACAAAATATTTGGGCCCGGCAATCAGTATGTAACTGAAGCAAAGCGTATTGTAAATATCGATCGGGTTGCGATTGATATGTTGGCCGGTCCCAGCGAACTTGCAGTGTATGCAGACGACACCTGCATTCCCGGATTTATTGCAGCAGATTTATTAAGTCAGGCCGAACATGGCGGCGACAGCCAGGTGGTGTTGGTAGCAGTAAATAAACAAATAATTGAAAAAATTATTTTGGAAATCCACGCGCAACTTCCCTCGCTTCCACGTAAGGAAATCGTTGAAAACAGTTTTCTAAACCGGCGATTTTTAGTGATTGAAAAGGTTGAAGACGCATTTGATTTTCTGAATCAGTATGCTCCCGAACATTTAATCATTGCTTCGGAACATGCAGACGTCCTTGCCGAAAAAGTGATTAACGCAGGAAGCGTTTTTCTCGGGAATTATTCGCCGGAAAGCGCCGGCGATTACGCATCCGGAACCAATCACTCTTTGCCTACCAACGGCACAGCAGTTACGCAAAGCGGCGTTTCGGTGGATAGCTTTGTAAAGAAAATCACGTTTCAAAAGCTAACTCCGGAAGGATTAAATAATATTGGCGAAGCAGTTGAATACATGGCTTCTGCAGAAGGCCTAATGGCTCACAAAAACGCGGTTACAATCAGAAAAAACAAACAATAATGGGAAGTGTAAATGTAGAATCATTGATCAGGCAGAATATAAAAAATTTAGCCCCTTATTCTTCTGCAAGAAGTGAATTCCGTGGCAATGCGGAAATATTTCTGGATGCTAATGAAAACAGCTACGGATCACCGTTAGAAGTAAATTACAGCCGCTATCCCGATCCGCTGCAATGGAAATTAAAGCAGGAAATTTCTAAAATCAAGGGCCTTCCTCCTCAAAATATTTTTATAGGGAATGGAAGCGACGAAGTGATTGACATCGCATTCCGTATTTTTTGCGAGCCTTCAAAAGATAATATAATCATTTGTCCGCCCACGTATGGAATGTATAAAGTTTGTGCGAACATAAATGATGTGGGAGTAAAAGAAGTTTTATTGACATGCGATTTCCAGTTGGATATTGAAGGCATTTTATCAGTGATTGACAATCGTACTAAACTGCTTTTCCTTTGTTCGCCAAATAACCCAACCGGCAATAATCTTCGCCGCGATGACATTGAATATTTGATAAAAAACTTCAAAGGCATTGTGGTAATTGATGAGGCGTATATTAATTTCTCAAGTCAAAAACCTTTTCTGCAGGAACTCACCAAATATGAAAATCTTATCATCATGCATACGCTTTCAAAAGCCTGGGGGCTTGCAGGACTGAGGCTGGGATTAGGTTTCGCTTCTGAACTGATAATTGATTATTTTAATAAAGTAAAGCCGCCGTACAATATAAATGGTTCATCCCAACTGTTGGGCCTTCAGGCGTTGGAAAAAATAAACGAGGTAAATAATAATATAAAGACGATTGTAAGCCAGCGGAATTTTTTGGAACAAGAACTGAAGCAATTTGATTTTATAAAAAAAATATACCCATCTGATGCGAATTTTATTTTATTGAAAGTTTCCGATGCGGGTAAGTTATATCAACATTTATTGATGAACCGTATCATTGTAAGAAACAGGAGCAGTGAACCTCTGTGCGAAAATTGTATACGGGTAACAATAGGCACCCAATCAGAAAATGAAAAATTATTAAATTCCCTGAAAAACTATGAGTAAGAAAGTTTTATTTATTGATCGTGATGGCACCCTAATTATGGAACCTCCTGTAACCAACCAGGTAGATGCATTTTCAAAGCTGGAATTTTATCCTCATGTATTTGAATATTTATCACGAATTGTGAAAGAGATGGATTATGAACTCGCAATGGTGACCAACCAGGATGGTTTGGGCTCAGAAATTTTTCCTGAAGAAACATTCTGGCCGCTTCAGAATTTCGTAATTAAAACTTTCAGGGATCAGGAGATTGTTTTTTCAGATATTTTCATCGACCGAACCTTTCCGCACGAAAATAAAAATACACGCAAACCCGGTACCGGTATGCTGGTTCAGTATATCGAAGACGAGAATTATGATCTTCAAAATTCCTTCGTTATTGGCGATAGGCTTACTGACGTAGAGCTTGCAAAAAATCTTGGCTCACAAGCCATCTTCATCAATAACTTCCAGGAATTGGGCACTTCAGAAATTACCGTTCCGCATGAGGATCTTAAAAAAGTGATAGCTCTCGAAACGCAAAAGTGGGAGGATATTTATAATTTTTTAAAACAACCGCCACGCAAAATAAGTCATCAGCGAAATACGAACGAGACGAAAATAAAAGTGGAACTGAACCTGGATGGATCAGGAAAATCTGAAATTAGAACAGGTATAGGCTTTTTTGATCACATGCTTGAGCAGGTAGCCCGCCATTCAGGTATGGATGTTAGTATTTATTGCGAAGGCGATCTGCATATTGATGAACATCACACCATAGAAGATGTGGCACTTGCGTTTGGAGAAGCCATGTTAAAAGCTTTGGGTGATAAACGCGGAATTGAAAGGTATGGTTTTTTGTTGCCGATGGATGATTCATTAGCGCAGGTGGCCATTGATTTTGGAGGAAGAAACTGGCTGGTGTGGGACGTTGATTTTAAACGGGAAAAAATAGGAGAGATGCCTACTGAAATGTTTTATCATTTTTTTAAATCGTTCACTGATGCCTCCAAATCAAACTTAAATATTAAAGCAGAAGGAACAAACGAGCATCATAAAATCGAAGCGATATTCAAAGCGTTTGCTAAATCGATCAAAATGGCAATACGACGAGACCCGTTAAATAACAGCTTGCCATCTACTAAAGGAGTATTATGAAAGTAGCTATCATAAAATACAACGCCGGAAATGTTCAGAGCGTTTTATATGCATTACAACGGTTAGGCATACACGCTTTTGTGACGGATGTTCATGAAGAAATCAAGTCCGCCGATAAAGTTATCTTTCCGGGAGTGGGAAATGCGTTATCCGCAATGGAGTATTTAAAAAACAGGAAGCTTGACGAATTGATACGCTCGCTGCAACAGCCCGTACTTGGTATTTGCCTTGGCCTTCAGTTGCTTTGTGAACGCAGTGAAGAAGGCGATACTTCGTGCCTCGGCATTTTTAAAACCACGGTGAAGAAATTTGATAATAATGTTTTTCAAAATAAAAATCTTGTTCCTGTAAAAATCCCTCACATGGGCTGGAATACAATTCGCAATCTTTCTTCACCATTAATGGAGGGCCTTTCAGAAGAATCTTTTGTTTATTTTGTTCACAGTTACTATGCAGATGTATGTGATGAAACTATTGCCTCAACTGAATATATAAATCCTTTTAGTGCTGCATTGCATAAAAATAATTTCTATGGCGTTCAGTTTCATGCCGAAAAATCTGCAGTAATTGGCGAGCGCATTCTCTCAAATTTTTTAAATAATAGCTGATGGAAATTATTCCCGCAATTGATCTTATAGGCGGTAAATGTGTACGTTTATCAAAGGGTGATTTCGATCAAAAAATTATTTATAGTGATGCTCCTTTGGAAGTAGCAAAAAGTTTTGAAGCCGCCGGGATAAAGCGCTTGCACATCGTGGATCTCGACGGCGCCCGTGGAAAGACTTTGAGCAATGTGAAGGTGCTCGAAACTATAGCAAAAAACACTTCTCTGATAATTGATTTCGGAGGAGGTATTAAAAAAACTGAAGATCTCAGGCGGGTGTTTGATGGAGGCGCTTCGATGGTAAGTGTGGGTAGTGTTACGGTTAAAGATCCTGGTATGTTTGAAAATTGGATTTGCGAATTTGGTGCGGAAAAATTTTTACCTGGCGCCGATGTTTTAAATAAAAATATTAAAATTCATGGATGGAAAGAAGACACAGGCATTGACATTTTTTCATTTATTGAAGCATTGATGGAGAAAGAAATCAGCCAGGTATTTTGCACCGATATTTCAAAAGATGGAATGCTGCAAGGGCCGGCCACAGCGCTTTATAAAGAAATATTGCTCCGCTTTCCATCATTAAAACTTATTGCCAGTGGCGGTATTTCTTCTTTTTATGATTTAGTGATTTTAAAAGAAGCAGGATGCTCCGGGGCAATTGTGGGTAAGGCGATCTATGAAAATAAAATCAGCCTCAAACAACTTGAAAATTTTATAAAAAATTAATGATGCTTGCAAAAAGAATTATTCCCTGCCTGGACATTAAAGATGGCAGAACGGTGAAGGGTATTAATTTTGAAAACATCAGGGATGCAGGTGATGCTGTGGAGCTGGCATTGTATTATTCACAGCAAGGCGCCGATGAATTGGTATTTCTTGATATAACGGCCACTGTGGAAAAGAGAAAGACCTTTGCAGAATTGGTAAAAAGAATTGCAGCAAATATCAATATACCTTTTACAGTAGGCGGCGGCATATCTTCCGTTGAGAATGCTTACGAACTGCTTCAGAATGGTGCTGATAAGGTTTCTGTTAATACGGCTGCTTTCCGTAATCCTGAACTGGTGAGTGCGATGTCAAAAGAGTTTGGAAGCCAGTGCGTGGTTTTAGCTATCGATACAAAAAAAGAAAGCGATGGCAAATGGTATGTTTACCTTAGCGGCGGGCGCACCAAAACTGATACGCTGGCTTTTGATTGGGCTGAAAAAGGGATAGATGCAGGTGCAGGAGAAATTTTGTTAACCTCAATGAATAATGACGGCACTAAAGATGGCTTCGCTCACGATATTACCGCGTTGTGTTGCGATAAATTGTCCGTGCCCGTGATCGCATCAGGTGGTGCAGGTAGTATGGAGCATTTTGCAGATGTTTTTCTTAAAGACAAGGCCGATGCAGCTTTGGCAGCAAGTGTGTTTCATTTTGCTGAAATTAAAATTCCTGAATTGAAAAAATATTTAAACGAAAAAGGAATCGCAATAAGAATTTAATTAATAAGCAAATCATTCTAAAATAAATTTCTTGCTTATTTCTGCTTTTACTGTTATTTAAAAATATATTCATCATCTCATGAAAAAAAATTATACAGATCTCGTCAATAGAATAGACTTTAACAAATCTTCCAGTGGAACGGTTCCTGCCATCATCCAGGATGCCTCCACTAATGTAGTGCTCATGCTTGGTTATATGAATAAAGAGGCTTTGCTCGAAACGATTGATTCGGAATTGGTCACATTTTTTAGCAGAAGCAAAGGCAGGCTTTGGGTGAAGGGAGAAACCAGCAAGAATTATTTGCATGTAATAGAGATTAAAACAGATTGCGATTTTGATACGCTACTTATAAAAGCAAAACCTGATGGCGTAGTATGCCACACCGGCGCTGAAACTTGTTTCAATGAGGAAAATTCCGGCCAGGATTTTTTGCGGGCGCTTGAAAAAATTATTGAAGGAAGAAAGAAGCATCCTGTTTCCGGTTCATACACTTCCACATTATTCAAAGAAGGAATTAACAGGATGGCTCAAAAAGTAGGCGAGGAGGCCGTTGAGTTGGTGATTGAGTCAAAAGATAATAATTCTAAATTGTTCCTGAATGAAGCCGCTGATCTCATGTTTCACTACCTCGTTTTATTGCAGGCAAAAAATAAAACGCTGGATAATGTAATAGAGGTTTTAGAAAAAAGGCATAAAGACGTGAAGTGATAAATTGAAATTTACGGTGAAAAAAATAAATGCTGATGGCTATACAAACGTTTAATGAAAATGAAATATGCCGAAGCCGCCCGTAAATACGCTTCCAAAGCCAACGCTAAAAGAAAAGTTTGCAGCGCTAAGTAATCTTCCGCGATTTTTCAGGCTGGTATGGGATACCAATCGTTATTATTTCATACTAAACATTTTGCTTCGCTTAATTCGTTCAACCATACCCGTTAGTATTCTTTACATTGGTAAGCTTATAATAGATGAGGTTATTTTCTTAACGCAGAATCATTCTGCGGACCATAGTTATTTGTGGAAATTAGTAGCAGTTGAATTTTTATTAGCCATAATTTCCGATGCATTGGTTCGGGCTACTTCTCTTGTGGACGGCCTTCTGGGCGACAGGTTTGCTCTTCACACCTCGGTGAAAATTATGGAACATGCAGCCACGCTTGATCTTGAACAGTTTGAAGATTCAGAATTTTATGACAAACTGGAACGGGCACGGCAACAAACCACCGGCCGCACGGTGCTCTTATCGCAATTGATGACGCAGGTGCAGGATATTATTACCATGGCTTTTCTGCTTGTAGGCTTGATGGCTTTCAATGCGTGGTTAATCCTTTTATTACTAATCGCTATTATTCCTGCATTTCTGGGAGAATCCTATTTTAATGATCGGAACTATGCGCTGACACGCGGCCAAACGCCGGAGCGGCGCGAGCTCGACTATATGCGATTTCTCGGCGCCAGCGATGCCACAGCCAAAGAGGTAAAGCTTTTTAATCTTTCTGATTTTCTGATTGACCGGTTTAAATTTTTAAGCGACAAGTTTTACCTTGATAATAAAAATCTTTCTGTCAGGCGCGCATCGTGGGGAACAGTTTTCGCATTGATTGGAAGCATGGGCTATTATGCTGCATACATTGTGATGATTGTAAAAACTGTAGCTGGCGCGATTACTATCGGTTCGCTTACCTTTCTCGCCGGTTCGTTCAGACAACTGCGTAGTTTACTTGAAAATATTTTATCCCGCTTTACCACTGTATCGCAAAGCGCAATTTACCTGCGCGATTTCTTTGATTTTTTTGAAATACAACCAAAAATTTCTGTGGCACCAAACCCGTTGCCATTCCCTAATCCGATTAAGAAAGGCTTTACTTTTGAAAACGTTGGCTTTAAATATAGCAACACTGAAAGCTGGGCCAACAGGCATTTAAATTTTACGCTGCAGGCCGGTGAAAAAGTAGCGCTCGTTGGCGAAAACGGCGCGGGAAAAACAACCCTGGTGAAATTACTTTCCCGTTTGTACGACCCTGTTGAAGGCCGCATTTTACTGGATGGTATCGATCTGAAAGAATACAATATCATTGACCTAAGAAAAAATATCGGAATTATTTTCCAGGATTTTTTGCGTTACCAGATGAGCTTTGCACAAAATGTCGCCGCAGGAAATATTGATGAACAGTTTAACCGCCCGTTGATAGAACAATCTGCAGAAAAAAGCCTGGCTCATCTTCTTGCAGAAAGATTGCCTGACAAATATGACCAGGCGCTTGGCCGCCGCTTCAACAATGGAGTGGAGCTTAGCGGTGGCGAATGGCAAAAAATTGCAATAGCAAGAGCTTATATGAAAGACGCTCAATTATTGATTTTAGATGAGCCCACAAGCGCTTTGGATGCTCGTGCAGAATATTCGGTGTTCCAGCGTTTTGCAGAATTAACGAAAGGTAAAACCGCGGTACTCATATCCCACAGGTTTTCCACGGTTCGCATGGCTGACCGGATAATTGTTTTAGATAAAGGGCAAATTATAGAGATGGGAAGCCATGAAGAATTAATAAAAAAGAATGGCCATTATGCAGAATTATTTATGCTGCAGGCCAAAGGGTATAAATAACAAGAACAATTTTCGGCATCTGTTCAATCAGGATTCAACCAAATTCTCCACAAAAAAAAATTAGAAAAAATATTCTAATTTTCAGCAAAATATATTTCCCGGCAAAATTCTTTCACCAGAAAAGATTAAATTGTGTAAGATTTTACCGTTTATTTTTCCAATTGATCTAAGCAATCCCGTATGAATAAAAAGGGAGATTCTGAAAAAAGAGCAGAAAAGCAATTTAACCACCATACACCTTCCTCAAGCGTTGCCCGTAAACTAAGTGATTTTACTACAACTCCATCGGTTATAAAATTAATTCCACTGTCTGTTATAATCGGAATTTTTGGTGCTTTTATCGCACTCATCCTTCTCGATCTCATCGCTCTTATCACCAATATTTTATATTATCAAACATTTGATTTCACGCTTGTTTCGCCGAGAAATAATACCATAGGCTGGTGGGCAGTTTTGATACCAATGGCTGGCGGTTTGATTGTCGGATTTATGGCGCGTTACGGTTCAGAAAGAATTCGCGGCCATGGAATACCGGAGGCCATGGAAACTATACTGGTGGGTGGAAGCAAGGTAGAACCAAAATTGACCATCCTTAAGCCAATAGCAAGCGCTATCAGCATTGGCACCGGTGGCCCGTTTGGTGCTGAAGGCCCTATAATATTAACCGGCGGAGCCGTGGGCTCAGTGCTGGCGCAGTTTTTAAGTCTCACGGCAATTGAACGGCGAAGCCTTTTGGTGGCAGGTGCTGTTGCGGGAATGAGCGCTGTATTCGGAACTCCTATCGCCGCAGTTATTTTGGGAGTAGAATTACTTTTGTTTGAATGGAAACCGAGATCGTTTATTCCTGTTGCGATTGCAAGCATTGTGGCAGACGCTGTCCGTCATTTATTCGTTCAGCAGGGATGGATGCGTGCTGAGCCTTTGTTTCCGGTGGGAAATATGATGGACTTGCCTACCAGCGGCCTTTTGGACGCGCTGGTATTGGGTGTGGCCTGTGGCCTGATGGCGTGGTTGCTCACAAAAGCGGTTTACGGTGCCGAAGATGCTTTTCGAACATTGCCTATACACTGGATGTGGTGGCCGCTGATCGGCGGTTTTATTGTTGGGATAGGCGGCATAATAGAACCTCATGCGCTGGGCGTAGGTTATGATACAATTGCGGATGAACTCGGGGGCAACCTTGCTGTTACAACCCTGATAAGCATTTTCGTTGTCAAATTAATTATCTGGGCCGTTGCTTTAGGCTCGGGAACAAGCGGAGGTATTCTCGCGCCAATCTTAATCATGGGCGCCGCGCTTGGAGGCCTGCTAGGAGTAATTTTTCCCGGAAAGATTCCATCAGAGTGGGCTTTGCTTGGTATGGCCGGCGCTTTGGCAGGCGTAATGCGTTCTCCTTTCACTTCCATTGTTTTTCCCATTGAACTTACACACAGCACTAATTTATTTCTTCCTCTTTTGATAACGGTCACGCTGGCTCATCTCATTAGCGTACTTACGCTGAAGCGTTCCATTTTGACTGAAAAGGTGGCGCGGCGCGGGTTTCATGTGCTGCGCGAATATGCAGTTGAACCATTAAAAGTGTTATTTGCAGAGGATGTGATGTCTACGGAGGTATTGACCATTCCCTCAGGTACGCCTTTACAAAACGCAGGAGAAATGATTAAGACGCAAAACCATTTAAGAAAGCAACGCTTGCTTCCCATTGTGAATGCAGAGGGTATTTTGCTGGGAGTGATTTCGTGGCAGGACGTATTGCAGAAAGCTTTGTCAGGAGATCTTTCAGGGAAAGTGGATGATTACATGATTAAAGAAGTGATTACTACTTTTCCTGAAGAATCGTTGCGCTCCATTGCAGATAGAATGGCCGAAAATCATGTGGGCGTTCTTCCTGTAGTTGACAGGTATAAAAAAGGGAAGCTTCGTGGCTTAATTACGCAGTATGAATTGCTGACAGCAAGAGACCGCTTGCTGCAGGAAGAGCGAAAGCGCGAAAGAATTCTGAGAATGTGGCCTGTCAACTGGTATGGATTGCACACTGAACATAGCCATCCGCCAAATGCCCCAGGTGATCCGCAGCGTGACAATCCACCAGTAAACGAATAAATTTCTTAGATTTTTTTTAGGTTTTTTTATCACGTGACTGCTTTTTCATGACAGCATGCCGGTTTGAAAAATACACGGAATTTTAAGCGTTCCCAAACATGCTGCAAGTATTTTAAAAGACATAAAGACTGTTTCATGTTTTTTTGGGTTAATAATTTAATTTGCAATAAAAAGCTGCAAATGAAAATTCTGGTAGTAGATGATGAAAGAGACATTCAGCCCCTTTTTGAACAGCGGTTCAGAAGGGAAATCAAAAGTGGCAAGGTTCAGTTTGAATTTGCCTTTTCCGGGGAAGACGCCCTGAAATATCTTGACAAACATGGCCAGGAAGCAGTTTTGATTTTATCAGATATCAATATGCCGGGAATGAGCGGGCTCGAATTATTATCACGCATCAAGAAAAACCACTACCAGCCGCCGCCGGTTGTAATAATGATTACTGCTTATGGCGATAAGGAAAATTATAATATGGCGAAAGAATTAGGCGCCGACGAATTCCTAACCAAACCTGTCGATTTCAATCTCTTAAAACAAAAGCTTAAAATATTACCAGATGTCTAAAATTTTGGTAGTTGATGATGAAGCCGACCTTGAAATTTTGATCAAGCAAAAGTTCAGGCAAAAGATCAGGGAGAAAAAATACGTATTTGTATTTGCTGAAAATGGAAAAACGGCACTCGAAAAAATTAAAGAAAGCCCTGACGTGGATATCGTGCTCAGCGATATCAATATGCCCGTGATGGATGGCCTCACCTTGCTTACAAAGCTGAATGAACAAAACAGCCTTATCAAATCAGTAATTGTTTCCGCTTATGGAGATATGCAGAATATCCGCACCGCGATGAACCGGGGCGCTTTCGATTTTATTACCAAGCCAGTTGATTTTGAAGATTTGGAACTCACAATGGAAAAGACAATCAGGCAGGTAAACCTGATGCGTGACACCGTAAAAGCCATTAAGGAAAACAACATCCTGAAAATGTATGTAGACCAAACCGTACTTAATTTTATGGGCGCCCGTGAATTTGAAAACACGCTGCTCGAAAATGAAACCATAGAAGTATCTGTTGCCTTTATTGACATTTGCCGCTTCACGTCTATCAGTGAAAACGCAGAACCTGATAGGGTGGTGAAATTACTAAACAGTTATTTTGATGTGATAGTGAAAGAAATTATCGCGCAAAATGGATATGTAGATAAATTTATCGGCGATGCCGTGATGGCAGTCTTTAAAGGCGATTTTCACCTCGACCGCGCTATCGATGCCTGCCTTTCGGTAAGAGAAGAAATTGAAAAATTACCTAACGAATCAGGTGAAGCGGGATTTTTGCCAAAAGTATCTATCGGCATCAACAGTGGGCAGGTGGTAAGTGGAAATATTGGTTCAGCGGAGCTCAAAAGGCTGGATTATACAGTAATTGGCGATGCAGTAAACATTGCACAGCGGCTACAGTCAAAAGCTGCAGAAGGGCAAATATTGATCACTGAAATATCTTACGAAAAAGTAAAGGAATCTTTTCAATGCAGAAAAGTAGGAGAGCTGAACTTAAAAAATAAAATCCTGCCGGTTATGACGTATGAAGTGTTGAGCTAAATGAGAGCGAGAGAGAGATTAGAGGGTGAGAGAGTGAGCATACAAAAAATTTCCAAAACATGACTGATACAGAATTTAATGAGCAGTTTCGCAGGCGCACACAACAATTTGCAGTAGGGGCACTTCTGAGTCAGTTCCGTTTAATACCGCCACAAATATTATAACCTGCAGTTTGGAAAATCAGGCACATCTGTCGGCGCCAATTTCCGGGCGTTTTTGCCGTGGAAGATCTAAAAATGAAAAATATTCAAAATGTGTATTGTTGTGGAGTAAGCAGATGAATGTAGTTATTTTTGAAAAAACCCAATATGGCCACAAAAATGAATTGAAATGCCCTTCCGCAGAGATTTTTGAAATTCTGAAAGTCTGTTCCAAAATAAAATCTTCTCTCCCGGCCTAACCTCTCACCCTCTCATATCTCTCACATCTCTCACTCTCTGATAATTCTTTAACACACCCTTTAATCCAATCTGTAATAATTTTACGTAAATAGGAATTACAACAACTTTATATACAATGAAAAAAATTCTTTTTTACGCGCTGCTGCCGGTGGCTGCGCTTTTATCTCTCGCATTAACTTCAGCTTGCAACAGTCCTGTTTCGCAGGCGAAGGCCGCATCAGAAAATCCTGCGTCTCGTTTTAAGGCCAAGACCGACACCGCTACGTTTGCTGCCGGATGTTTTTGGTGTGTTGATGCACAATTCAGCCAATTGAAGGGTGTTGATACTGTTATTGCGGGATTTGCCGGCGGTCATGTTAAAAATCCTACTTATGAAGAAGTGTGCACGGGCACTACGGGCCATGCGGAGGCCTGCAACATCATTTATGATCCTTCAATAATTACTTACGATGAATTGTTGGAGGCATTTTTCACTGCCCACGATCCTACACAACTCAACAGGCAGGGAAATGATGTGGGCACACAATATCGCTCAGCTATCTTTTATCATAATGCCAGCCAGGAAAAGAAAGCTGAATATTATATTAAAAAACTGAACGACGTAAATGCCTACAAAAATAAGATTGTGACGCAGGTAGCGCCCTTTACCGTTTTTTATGAAGCTAAAGATTACCATCAAAATTATTATAACAAAAACCCTGAGCAGGCTTATTGCAAATATGTGATTCAGCCGGAGCTTGAAAAGTTCAGAAGGGTGTTCAAGGATAAATTAAAAAATCCTTAATAGAAAAACTATTCTAAAAAAATTACCATTATGAAAGCAACAATTATATTAACCGCTGTCTTTCTTTTTTCGTTCGGATATGGCGGATGTCAGCAAAAGAACGGCAACTCAAACAAAGTGAAAATGACACAAACAAAAAACCCCTATTATTCCAATACGGATACCAATAAATTAAATGTATCCAATGCTGAATGGAAAAAAATACTTTCACCCGAACTGTATGCAGTAGCCAGGGAAGCTGCAACCCAGCAGGCTTTCACCGGTGAATACTGGGATAAAAATCCAAAAGGAACTTATTATTGCGCCGTGTGTGGCAATAAGCTTTTCAGGTCGGATGCCAAATTTGCCAGTTCGTGCGGCTGGCCGAGCTTTTTTGAAACTTCCCGGCCTAACAGCGTAATTTACCGCGATGATAATTCCTTCGGAATGCACCGCACAGAAGTATTGTGTGAGCGATGTGGCTCACATCTTGGCCATATTTTTGACGATGGCCCCGCGCCGACTTACAAACGCTATTGTATGAATTCTATTTCCCTTGATTTCCATCCCGACGGGGGAGGGCTCGCTCATAAATAGGTTTGAATACATTTCTCATCAACATTTTAAACGGGTAAATAAAGAAATATTCGTTTTTTATATTCTGATGAACTGGTACTTCGTCGGCAGGCGGTCACTTTCAATTTTTTGCAACCAATCGCTGCTATTTATTCCGATAAGTTTCGCTGCTCCGGGTATTGCATCAATTCTATGATAGGATTTATGGGATAAGAATGCTATTGGCATATTTGTTGGAAAGAAAAATAGAAATGAGCTCTCTCCGGCGAGAGATATTTCTTTTTATTGAATCTTGAAAACAATTTTCCTATGGCTACAAAATCGATAATGAAGGTAATTGACGAGCAGCAATGGTTAGAAGATGCCGGCGAGGCAATCCAGCCGGTGGTTATAAATGCATTTAAAGCAGGCGGCGAAACCGGTAACAAAATTAAAAATTTTCTACACGGCAAATGGCTTGGTCATGCACTTCACCCAATGGTTACTGATGTTCCGATAGGTGCATGGACCACCGCGGCTGTATTGGATTCCATGGAATTATGTGGCAGCGAAAAATACAAAGCCGGTGCAGATGCTGCGGTAAATATTGGCCTTGCCGGCGCAGCGGGCGCAGCCTTAACAGGCATCACAGACTGGACAGGTACTTCCCAGGCTGAAAGGAGGGCGGGCCTTGCGCATGCTATCATCAATATTGGTGCTACTGCGCTTTTTTTATCTTCTGCACTATTAAGAAAGAATGAAAGCTCACGCAAAACTGCTATAACGCTCTCAATGCTTGGCTATGGTCTTGCCAGCTTTTCTGCTTACATAGGTGGTAATCTTGTGTATAACCAACAAATGGGCGTGAACCACGCAGCCAGCCCTGATGGATTTCCCAATGAGTTTACAGAAGTGTGTTCAGAAGATGAATTACCTGACAATTCCATGAAATGTGTTCGTGCAGGTGAAACAAAAATTTTGCTGGCCCGGAAAAACAACCAGCTATTTGCCATCGCTGACACATGCAGCCACATGGGCGGGCCGCTTTCCGAGGGAGAATTATTACCCGATTGCCAGGTGCGATGCCCATGGCATGGCTCAGTTTTTTCTTTGAGAGATGGCAGCGTGGTGGACGGCCCAGCCACTGAACCGCAACCTGAATTTGAGGTTCGTACGCGCAATGGAAAAATAGAAGTCAAGCTGAAAGAGAATATCTCAAGCAGCTATGTGCCACCGGCAGGATAATTTGTCAAATGGCATATAGAAAATTTTTTCTAATCAATTAATTTAAACGTTATGGAAGAAAAAAATAAAAATGATCGTAAAGCCGCTGAAAAATTACGGCAACATAAAAAGTCAACTGATACATCAAAGGTAAAAAACGGATCCACAAAAGATAAAGAAAAAAAGATTCAGAAAACCGGGGAAAAATATGACGACTGGAACGACCCCACAGGTAACACTCACCTGAGTGACAAGACTTGAAAACCAGTCGCAGTCAGACTTTTGTTGGTTTTATCAGATTATAAAAACACCAACCACAGGTGATATCTTATTTAGATGTCACCTTTTTTATGAAAATAAAAACAAGGAGTAAAATTTCATTTACTGTTGCCCAGCAGCCATTTTTCTGCCTTTTCTAAAGAAGTGAACGCACAGTTATTCAGCTTACGGCTAATGCAAAGCGTTTCCCATGTATCGGCCATCTCTTTATATTGCGGCGCCACCACTACAGCAATCTTATATTCCCTGATTGTAGCCGGAAAATCTTCGGCATATCCTTTTACCAAATCAAAAAATGCATAAATATCCTCAGGCAAATGTGTTTGCCTTTCGTCAACCAATATTTTTTTAAAAGGATGCTTCACAAATTCATGGTAAAGCAATTTTGATTGTTCAATTAGTTCCTCTTTTGTTTCAATATTAGCTTGCGTTTCTATTGAAAGATAGCCGTTCTTATTTTGGGTTGTAATTGAAATTTCCATTAGTTGTTTTCCTGATTGTGCAATTTAATATGCAACACCGAATTCGCCTCCAAATTTTCATTAAAAAACAGATAAATAATCATGTGACGTTTCGTTCATTTCCCCCACCATTTAAACTTCATTTATGCCAGGCCAAGCCGCAAAATTGATTTTAAAAAAATATGATAACAATCTTGTAACCTTTTAAGCCAACTTCACTCTATTGGTTAAATAAACAAAATAAGTATCATGAAACTCATTAACACACTTACTAAGTCAGCTATATGCCTGCTGGTGAGCACTGGTTTCCTGGCTTTGCCTGCCAATGCGCAAAAAAGCCAAAAATTAACCGACCCCGAAATTGCATCAGTGGCAGTCACAGCAAATCAGATTGACATTGATTATGCAAAAATTGCCATTAAAAAATCAAAGAATCAGCAGGTAATTGATTTTGCAAAAACAATGGAAAAAGACCATGGCGCAGTGATTAAGCAGGCAGTAGCATTGGTTACAAAACTGGGAGTTACTCCTAAGGACAATGCCACCAGCCAATCACTAAATGCACAGGCAGTGAAAGAACGTAAAGCCCTTAATTCCAAATCAGGAAAGGCTTTTGATAAAGCGTATGTGGATAACGAAGTGGCCTATCACACAGCCGTAATTAATGCTGTTGAAACTGTTTTGATTCCTGATGCTACCAATAAAGAATTGCACGATTTATTAGTAAGTGCAGTACCCTTATTTAAAGCGCATTTGGAACATGCGAAAATGCTTCAGAAAAGTTTAGGAAAATGAAAAATTCAGTAGCTGTATTGGGAATAAGGGTTTGTTTATTATTCCCAATACTTTTTTTATTTAGCTGCTCTTCACCAAATAAGAAATCTGACGCAAAACAAATGGAAACAGAAGAAAATATTAGTAAAACAGATACAGTTACTATCAGCATGATGAAATTTAATCCCGACATGTTAAATGTAAGCAAAGGCGATACGGTGGTTTGGATCAACAAGGGAATGGTGCCGCACACGATTAAGTCGTACCAGGATAATAAATTCTATTCTGATACGCTTGCCCCCGGCCAGGCATGGAAATGGATAGTTAATGACAGTGCTTCGTATTTTTGCACTATCCATCCTGCCACTATGAAAGCTAAATTAATGCTCAAATAACAATAATTTTGGGCGCGAAAATTTAGGAAAAGTATTAGATGAATTTAAAAATCAGTGATGTTGGATACACAGTTTGAAAAATATGCTGACGTTGAAATAATCAGCAGAATTAATGAAGGCGAAATTAAGTTGTTCGAAATTTTAATCAGAAGGTATGACCCCTTTCTGTATAAAATAGGAAGATCGTACCGGTATAATCATGAAGACACACAGGACCTGATGCAGGACGCCTATATCAATGCCTATTGCAACCTGAAAAAGTTTGAAAACCGCTCTTCATTTAAAACATGGCTTACGCGCATCATGCTGAATGCATGCTATCAAAAAAGCCATAAATCAAGTTTCAAAAATGAAATCCGGGACGACAATTTTCAAAATGAAAAGGCCGATGTCTTGTTTGAACAATCATACAACAATGAAAAAATTGCTATGAATAAAGAACTCGGAAGGGTAATTGAAAATGCCGTACATAAGATACCCGAAGATTACCGGATTGTATTTACACTTCGGGAGCTAAACGGTTTAAATGTAGCAGAAACGGCTGAGGCCCTGGATATTTCCGAAGGCAATGTAAAGGTTCGGCTAAACCGTGCCAAAGGGATGCTGCAAAAGGAAATAAAAAAGATGTATTCGCCGGGTGAAATATTTGAGTTTAACCTGATTTATTGCGATACGATGGTAAACAGGGTAATGGTAAAAATTTATGAATTAATAAAATCGGAAAATGAAAACTGAAATTGAAATTGACAACGAAGTTGAAAGCGAAATAGATTCAATATACCTTGAAGACATAGATAAAGATTTTATAAAGTACCCTGGAAAGTCTTCAGTTGACAACAATGAAAAATTAAATGATGAAGAGAAAATTGAAATCATTGCCAGCCACTTTGGAGCCATCATGAAAACTTTGGGGCTGGATTTAAATGATGACAGTCTGAAAGATACACCCCATCGCGTGGCTAAGATGTTTGTGAAAGAAAGTTTCAGTGGGCTAAATCCTGCCAACGAGCCGTCCGTCACCCTTTTTGAAAATAAATACCAGTATAATAAAATGCTGGTGGAAAAAGGAATCACATTGTATTCTTATTGTGAGCACCATTTCGTGCCCATCATCGGGAAAGCGCACGTAGCCTATATTTCGAAAGGAAAAGTAATTGGACTGTCTAAGATAAACAGGCTGGTACAATATTATGCAAAAAGGCCGCAGGTGCAGGAAAGGCTCACTAACCAGATAGGCGAAGCTTTGAAGAAAGCAATTGGAACAGAAGACGTGGGCGTAGTAATAGAAGCCGATCATCTTTGTGTAGCATCCCGCGGAATCAAAGATACCGGCAGCAGCACCGTCACCACGTTTTACTCAGGCAAGTTTTTAAATGAAGAAATGAAGCGTGAGTTTTTGTCTTTAATTAAGTAAACAGTTGTAAGTTATAAGTTGTAAGTTATAAGTTTGAACGACCCAAACCTATAAGGTTTTCAAAACCTTATAGGTTTTTTTATAAAGTGCAATCCTGTAAATCCTTACATCATAATCTTGCATGGACAGGTAGCTACCTGCCCATACCCAACTCAGGCAAGTTTTTAAATGAAGAAATTAAGAGAGAGTTTTTGTCTTTAATTAAAAGTTGAGAGTTGAGAATGAGTAATGAATTCTGATTCTTCCAGCAAACGGACAAATAGTTACATTTTTTATTTTATCGGTTCTCTCTGCGGGGTATTCCGCCGAAGTTGATCGTGTTGCCAAATCACCGGCAGGGCTGCTGAACAGGATTGGGCTAAGCGTTAATTAAAATCAAGAGAGCGTTTTACCGCCTGCTCAAACCGGCTTCCGTACAGGCTCCTGATTCTTTCGAGGCAGATATCTATTATGTAATGATTATCCTGATCGCTGTAGCTCAAGACTCTGGTAGATTTGTTCGGGTCCGGATGCCAGCCGCGCGAATCAATAACATGTATTTCATCAAACTGCTGATCACTTAATTTACCGGTTGGAATTACGGTCAAACCAAATTTGGTTTTGATTGGCCTGCCATCTACTGACACGCTTTTTATGCTATAGGGTAACGTTCTGTTGTACACATCCATTACAGCGGCTAAATCAAATTCACTCATTCCATCACCAATTACTACTGCCACATTTTTATTTGATTGGAATAAAACTTTACTTATCATTCGGCCTTTATCGCTAAGACTTAAGGTAATACTTTCATGTGACATTCGCGGACTGGGATAAGGGTAATGTATTTCGTTAATAACGCGCTCCATTGTTTCTTTTCCAAAAAAATCACCAATCACCAATAAAGATCCTTCGCTTGCATTAGAAACACCGGCGGTGCTGTAAAGATTGCCCGTTTTTACCACCGCCTTATCTTTTACCCATACAGGTTTTTTGAAGTTTCGTTTGATGGATTCAAAATCAGACGAATGGGCTGTAAGTAGCTTGCCATCGAAAATGCCCGTAGCTGCAGCCGTAGCAGATCCATCACATACAGATAATAAAACGGTTGATGCATTAAAATGCTTTTTCACCCACTCAATTATTACAGGATCCTGTTCCGAGCTATCAGTAGCCGACAAAAAAGGAATGACTATCACATCCGGCTTAATGCCTGCTGAATCCATCCCGGAAAATGTAAACTGCGGCAGAATAAACACACCCTTTTTCATCCGGATGGGAGAATGTTTTTTTGCGACAATGTAAACGTTGGCTTTTCCTGTAGCATTAAAAAGATAAAAAGGTGCCAGCATGTCAAATAATTCAGTTCCGTCATTATTGGCAATTACCGCCACCGTTTTTTTCGCACTATCATAAAGAGGCTGCGTGGGCGGAAAGTTGTTAGCACCATTATAAGCAGGCACAGAATACACTTCATGGAGTGGCCTGTAAAGCCGCGCAAAAATAAAAAGTAACAGCATGGTGATGCTGAGGGCAATAATCAATCTTTTCATGTTTTATTTTTTAACCGGCTTGCACCGGGCGTTTGAAGGACTTACCATTGTTGAGCGAACAGGAAACCTGAGAGCGAAAAACGCCTGGTTTGTGCTAATTCAATTTTCGGAAAAAGAAAGCGCCAGTTTTTTCTTATTGATTTCTTTAAAATAGGAGGTGGTTAACCCGGTTTGTTGCCTGAATTGTGCGGATAGATGGGCGACACTATTGAAATTAAATTTGAAAGCAATATCCGACAAAGGAAAATTGGAATACACTAAAAATTCTTTGACCTTACTGATACGATATTCAATAATATATTGTTCCACTGTTATCTTTTCTGCTGCAATAAAGGCCTTGCTCGCCATCGTATAGTCCGTATGCAGCCGTTGTTTCACGAGCTCGGAAAAACGAAATGGGGTGGGAAAATCGTAATTGCCGCTGTATACTTCTTCTATCAGTTGCTTTACTTTGGTCACCATTGCTACCTTTTTGTCTTCCATCAAAACGAAGCCAAGGTTCTGCAATCTCTTCTTTAAAACATTGCTGTCATGCACGTCACTTCCGGCAAAGTTTACTTCACCAAGGGAAATGTCAAGCGGCGTGTAGCCAAGGCTTTCCAGTTCGTTTCTTACCGATAATAAGCACCGGTTACAAACCATGCCTTTAAGAAAAATTACCTGCTGCTTCATGTTAGTATTTTTTTGAAGCGCAAAGATGAAATCAGTGAGGCTAAGAATTGTTATAGAATAACGGGGAAGATTTATATAATTTCATGTACCCACCTCGTCAAGAGGCTTACGGCCGATTTCTTTTGCAGATTGCTTGTATTGAGAAGGTGTCAGCCCGGTAATTTTTTTGAACTGCAGCGAAAGGTGCTGTACACTGCTGTAGGATAGTTTAAAAGCAATCTCATTCAGGTTTAATTCATCGTAGGCAAGCAATTCCTTAACCCGTTCAATACGCTGAAGGATAACATACTTTTCAATGGTGATGCTTTCGATAGAGGAAAATAATGCTGACAAATAATTATAGTCTGTATGAAGCTGTTCCGCTAATATCACTGACAGCTTCTTGTTCATCAAAAGCTCATCATCACTATGTATGTATTTAATAATGCAGGATTTTATTTGTGAAATGATGGAAGCCTTACGGTCATTCAAAAGGTCAAATCCCAATAAATTTAATTCCGCATTTAATCGTAAAAATGTCTCATCATCCAGCCTGTCGTACAGGACAATTTCTCCCAGTTCTACTTTTTCATAAGGAATTGAAAGCCTATCCAACCGTTGCTGCACCATCATAATGCAGCGATTGCAAACCATATTTTTTACGAAGAGAATCATAAGCAATAAAGGTATTTATTTCCAAAATTTCACACAGGAAATTTTATAAATTTTTCGATTTAAAATATAATAAGATTTTTTGCACGCAAAATAATTTTGCATCCTCAATTTATCATTTATAATTCAAACTTTTTTCAAATGCAACCAACCAACAGCATCATTGAATACACACTAATCGCCAGCGAATTTGACTGGGAATTAAGACCCGGCAAAACTATTCGCGCCTGGGGCTTTAACCAGCAACTTCCCGGCCCTGTTTTAAAGGCAAAACAAGGGGATACACTCGTCGTGAACGTTATCAATAATCTTCCGGAAGCAACCCTCATTCACTGGCATGGCATCCGCCTCCCGGCCACTATGGATGGTACAGGTGAAGTTCAAAAGCCTATTGAGCCCGGTGAAACATTTACCTATCGCTTTGTGTTGCCTGATGCAGGTACCTTCTGGTATCATTCTCATCAGAATGAGACCGTGCAGATGGAAAGGGGTATGTATGGCGGTATAGTAATAGAAGCAAAGAATGACCCGGTGGTGGATAATGACCGGATATTATTGATTGATGATATGACGCTTACGAAAAATAACAGCTTTAAAAACCGTGGAGCAGCAGGCCGCTGGATGGAAAGGCATGATGGGAGAGAGGGCGAAACGCTCCTGGTGAATGGTAAAGAGTCTTTCACGCTTCACATGAATGCCGGGCATGTTGAAAGATGGCGCCTTGTAAATTCAGCCAGTGCGCGGTATTTCAGGTTAAGTCTCAATGGTAAACCTTTTAAAGTAATTGCGACCGACGGTGGTTTACTGGAGTGCCCAAGAGAGGAAACGGAATTATTAATTACCCCCGGCGAACGCTTTGATATCCTGGTAGGGCCTTTTAATGAAGGTGAAATTTTTCAAATTGAAACGCTTCCCTACAACCGGGTCACTTTTGGAAGACCTAAAAAACACAAATATGCTACCGTACATGTAATGGCTGAACAAAAATCCAAAGCCCTTGTACCGGATAAATTTGACGAAATACCCATACTTGCCCCACAAAATGCAGCGGTTAACCGTACGGTGAAATTGTCAGTAGTGCCCAGCCTGAAGCGGGGGATTGACTTCGTAGTAAACGGAGAAAGGCATTGTAATGACAAGCCCGTAATGGTAGGTGATTTACAGGTGTGGGAAGTAATGAATACAAGCCTGATGGATCATCCTTTTCATTTGCACGGATTTTTCTTCCAGGTGCTGGAAGAAAACGGCGAGGCACCGGCATACAAGGCATGGAAAGATACTTACAATTTAAAGCCGAAAAGCAGGGTCAAAATTGCATGGATGCCTGATAACCGCCCGGGGCGTTGGATGTATCATTGCCATATCCTGGAGCATCATGCTGCCGGAATGATGGCTCATTTTGAAGTGGTGGATCCTGCACGCCAGGATGAAAGGCTGCCCAAATCCGTTCACAGTTGCCACGCTTAATTTAATAATCTTAAAACGAATCTCATGCAAATTGTTATTTTATTATACAAAGGATTTACGGCACTGGATGTCGTGGGCGCCTACGAAATTCTCTGTCGTTTGCCGCAGGCAAAAGTAAAATTTGCTGCAAAGGAAAAGGGAGTAATTGAAAGTGAATATGAAGCGATGAAAATGGTAGCCGGTTACAGGCTTGACGAAATTCAGAAAGCGGACATCCTGCTCATACCTGGTTCTACCTACGCCTTCATGCAGGTTGCGAAAGATAAAGAAACCCTTGAGCACATTTGCCGTATTGACACGACAACGAAATGGACAACGAGTGTTTGTACCGGTGCTGTTATCCTGGCCGCAGCTGGGCTTCTGAAGGGAAAGAGCGCCACCACCCATTGGGCGGTGATGGAAAAATTACCGGCCTTTGGAGCTTTGCCTGTTTCAGAACGATACGTGCAGGACGGCAAGATAATTACCGCCGCCGGGGTAAGCGCCGGAATTGATATGGCATTGTTCTTAACAAAAATGATTACGGACGATGAGCAATCAAAGATGGTGCAACTGGTGACA
Organism: Hanamia caeni; assembly: GCF_003721595.1. GTDB lineage: Bacteria > Bacteroidota > Bacteroidia > Chitinophagales > Chitinophagaceae > Ginsengibacter > Ginsengibacter caeni. The sequence continues at coordinate 1,684 of NZ_RJJR01000024.1, read as the reverse complement.
GAATATTATCCCGAACCGCCAACAGGCATTGCCAAATTGAACCTGGTATCAAAAGAGGTTAAGGAAAAAGCAGGCGCATTTTTAAGAACGGAAATTATAAAAATGAGTGGAGCAGAAGCTGTTTTGAGTTAATATCGAAAGTTTGTTATATGCCTGCCTTTCACTATGGCAGGCATTTTTCATTTTGAATACAGTCTGAAAAAAATGGAAGCAAAAGAATCCATCAGGGAGCAGATAAAAAGTAATTTTATTTCAAGCTGTTGCTCATCGGCGCGTACCCGGCATGTTGTACCAGCACACAATTGTTCAGCGGCTCAAATGATTGCATCAATCCTGGAATTATATAAATCTCTCTGTTCAAATTGTAACGATACACTTTTCTGCCCCGATAACTTTGCATTATTAATTCACATACATAAAATTGTTTAAAAAATGGAAACAACAACTAAAAAATGCAATTGCGGCAACGCTGGTTGCTCTTGCGGCGACAATTGCCCCGGGGCTAATTGCACTTGCGGATGTACAATCTGCGCTTAAAAAATCAACCGGGAGAAGCAAGTCTTTTCCCGGTTTTTATTTTCTAAATCCTATAACTATAATTATGTCACTCTACACTTTTTCAGGTAAAACATCACTGCCCTCAATAGCATCCATTCCAGGATTAACTATTGAAGAATCAAATAATGTGGATATGCTTTCCGCGATGGCCGGCATCACGCCAGAGGAAGTTGGTAAGCGCATGTCGGATGATCACCTTGCATTCATAGCCTTTATGAATAACATTCCTGCTGCATTTGGCTGGATGGCCACCGGCACCGCATTCATCGGTGAGCTTAATCATGAAATGATACTTCCTGTAAGAAACCGTTACTTGTGGAATTTCCGCACATTGGAACAATTTCGCGGCAGGGGCATATACCCGGTGCTCCTTCAATATATCATCCGCCATGAAGAAAAGCGGGCCGATACGTTTTGGATTATTCATGCACCTGAAAACAAGTCTTCGCTAAAAGGCATTCAGAAAGCAGGATTTGAATTTGCCGGTAAATTGTATAAAAGAAGCGGTACCACAACTATTGAGTCTACAGCCCAATCAATTTCTCTCAGGCAGCAGTTAGCGGAAATGAATATCACTATTTCAGCAAAAGATCCGGCCTCCTGCTGGAACTGCAGCAGTCCTTATTTAAAAAAACGTTCCAATGAGTGTTGCTGTAGTAAAGAAGGCAATGATTGCATTGATAATCACCTAACTTCCTTTTCTTACTTTACAAATTAGTGAAGAAAAAGCAAGCATGCAGTTGTTATGTCACTCATTATTTTCTATGTCTCATTTGTATGGATAAGAACATCGATTCTGACAACTACAAAGTCATTACTCCCCAGTCGTTTCTTTTTCTATCATCTTTCTGATAAGTTATAAATAATGTGTTATTTTGTTATGCCCTCAGTAAACGGACAAATAATTACATTTTATATCTTATCGAATCACTCTGCAAGCCATTACCGGCGGCGAATTTTACACCATCCACCACTAATCCTCAGCCAATAAAAAAGGCCAATTCCCTGAAGAAGAACTGGCCGTTTTATTAACTAGTTAATCCTTAATAACCCAAGTAATCCACAAATAGGAAAGGTTTGGGGATAAAAAGGCCAGATAAATTTTGCAGAAGAAATGAAATTTGTA
>NZ_RJJR01000023.1 GCF_003721595.1 Hanamia caeni | reverse complement strand
TGAAGTTTTTATTGATGGCGGCGATTGTTATTACGAGCTGGAAGTAAACGCTATGAATACGGTATATGAAGTGTTTTTTATTTGGAAAGACGCGTTTACAAAAGGCAGCAGGTTTGATATTCCGCAATTTGATGTACATCATCCGCAGGCTTACACTTTCGGCGGCAACGCTGACCGGAGTGACACCACGTTTTGGAAAGGTACTCATCCCCGCGGTATCCGCTGGGCTTTTACTCATTTTGATATGCACGGATTGCAAACTGCCGTGATGATTGATGGAACATTAAATGATAATGCTGACATTGATAAAGGATGGAGTCTGGAAATAGCCATTCCATGGAGCAGCATGCAAATTTTGGCGAATGGCAGAAGCATACCGCCTTCAAACGGTGATCGTTGGAAGATGTTTTTGGGAAGGTTTCAAAAATTAATTCACTCAGGAACGGAAATATCACATCCCGCAATGGCACTGAACAGTCACGGTATTTATGACACCCATCTACCTGAAAAGTGGAGTAGTATTCAGTTGTGGGGATAAGATAAAAAAAAGGAGAATTTGTGGGTTACATGTCTGTCTTTATTTTCTACCGTTGAAACAGGTTACTTAAAAATCCAAAGTCATCTGCTCCTGTTTCATAAAACCTGGCGCTCTCCCAGGTTCGTGTCCTTTAGATTTGTATTCTTAATTTATTAGAACATATTACTATTATTACTACTTTTCTTTTTTTGGTTCTTTTTTTCTTTTACAATTCACTATTTTATGTGGATAACACTAACCATCAGCAGCGGTACATTATGTTCCGTGTCAAGGTTTATTACCTATGTGGAGATACAATCCGCTGCTGTTTTTTCCCTTAGTGTCCATATAGCAATTGGGGTTAATTACCCATTATTAAGGACTAGGACAATGGGGCAAAAATGGTTAATGTAATTATTCACAATTTAAATCCAAAATGATGAAAAAACAAACGGGCTTTTTTTTAGGAATTGATGTTTCAAAATTATGGTTTGACATCTCTTTGATGCAGGTTGTTAATTTTCAAAAACAACAGATGATCATTGAGCGTTTCAACAATACTATTAAAGGTTTGGCACTCCTAAAAAAATGGCTTAAAGTACAAAAAGTAACATTTGATAATGATACTTTACTAGTAATAGAAAATACAGGAATATACCATCGGCTGTTATGGAAATTTTTTAGTGAAAATAATATTCCCATTCACATAGGTAATGCCGCCCATATTAAAAAGAGTTTTGGCATTGCCCGGGGTAAGAACGATAAGATAGACAGCCAGAGGCTTTGTAGCTATGCCTATAAGAATGAGGGTGAGCTGAAAGCTACTCCTGCTTTGAATCCTGTGTTTATCAGTCTCAAGGATTTAATAACATCCAGGACAAGATTAAAAACCCAGCTTGGAGCTAATAAAGCATATCTGAAAGAATTAAAAAATATCAATGATAAAGCCACACAAAAAATGATGGAGAACATTTATAAAATGGCTATAAATGGTTTACAAAAATCCATAACTGAAATAGAGAAACAAATCACATTTGTAATTAAGAGTGATTCATCAATCAACGCTAATTATACCTTTCTTCTTTCAGTGCCTGGCATAGGACCGGTTACTGCAACTTATATCCTCTGCTGCACTAATAATTTTGCTGGTAAAATCACTGGCAAACAATTATCTTGTTATGTTGGAGTGGTACCATTTAGTGACAGAAGCGGAACTAGTTTAAAAGGTCGAAATAAAGTCCATAAAATGGCAAATAAAGAACTCAAATCTTTGCTTCACATGTGTGCCTTATCATCGCTAAAAAATCATAAGGAATTTAAAGAGTATTACGACAGAAAGGTAACTGAGGGGAAACATCCTAATTCTGTATTAAATGCAATTTGCAATAAGATACTCTTGCGGGCAGTGGCAGTAGTGAATAACCAAAAATATTATGTGGAAAACTATAAAAAAGCAGCCTAAAATAGATTTGTTTTTTCCATAGCAATCCCCACGGACCATCATATAATCCGCCCTCCTTCTCAACAACGTCTCCGTCATCTATTTTCAAATTGAGTTTATGCCCATCGGGACATTGCGTACATGATCAATTCCTGGTTTAACCAGTTTGATACCTGATCAATCTTCAGGGCGCAACGTCCACACGATCTTTCGGGTAGATAAAAAAATATTCACCAAGGTGAGACGTTGCCAAAAAAAAAGACCTATAAGGTTTCAAAAACCTTATAGGTCTAACGCTACCCCTCGCCTTGGTACGTGTCCCCACGGACCATCATATAATCCACCCTCCTTCTCAGCAATGTCTCCATCATCTATTTTCAAATTGAGTTTATTCCCATCGGGACATTGCGTAAATGACGAATACCTGGTTCAACCAGTTTGATTCCTAATCAATCTTCCGGGCGCAACGTCCACACGATCTTTCCGGTAGATAAAAAATATTCTCGAAGTGAGACGTTGCTAAGAAAACATCTTTCAATAACAACCGTTGCAATTATAACTCTTTCGCTTTGCAAATAAATAGCTGTCCATGAGCAAGTACATTTGTGGCTTTAAAGTTAATTATCACTTCTCATTTATACTGACTATTCCGGTTCGTGGACACGAACCTCGGAGGGAGCCCGCAGAGGTTGGCAGCAGGTTTTCAATTCGCAATTAGTCAATTCCAAGTTCTCTTTCCATTTCTCGCCATTCGTTTCCAAAAGCTATACTTTCTAAAACAGCTTTCCGCTTTTCTTCCGGCAAACATGGAATGCAGATTGAATATTGAATGCCTTTGTAATGCTCTTTGCATTGTGGACATAATTCCATTCTGTATAAGTCATAACTTGACGCACATCTTTTGCAAGCTGTTATCGTGTCCTCAAATGAAAGGTATTTAATGTCATCATTTAGGTAAAGTAAAAATGCCTCTTTCTCAATCGTTGCTGAATCTTTAGCTACTGCCCGGTCTCTTTGCATCCAATACCTGATACTTGACAGGTTATGTTGATTTTTCCATTTCTTTGAAATAAAGCACTTATCCCGAACTTCAAGTGCATCTTCATTTTCAAGAAAGATTGAGATTAGTTCATCAATTGATTTATAAACTGGCTCATCAAATTCATGTTTGCATACTGTGCAACGATATTGTGGGGCTTTTCTTACTCTTCTGCTAGGACTACTGTTTTTACAGTTTGGACAAAAGGGAGTTGGTGCATAATCATAATCTTTTAGGATATGATTGCTAAATTCAGATTTATCAATTTTAGGATTGGTGTTGATGTAATCATTGGCATATGTCCTTCTTGCTTCTGTTAAATACTCGGAGTATTTTCTTGGGTGAGAAAGGTGTTGTAGCGTTAACATCTCTTTACTATCACATATTTGACATTTGTCATTGATCAACTTATCCCTTCTTTCTTTCCAGTCCTTTGTATGCCAAGATTTATTTCCTTCTTTAAAATCCTTCCAAAACTGTTCTTGTGCGAATTCAATTCCGATTTCGCCGCTCGCCAGTTTGTCTCTTAATTCTATACGTTCGTTATATGTCAGCATATATTTTTGGCTTATTTTTATTTAGATGTACTGGCTATTAAACTCATTTATACTACTATTCCGGTTCGTGGATACGAAGGAAGAAGGTATATTTAATTATTCATTACAATCACCCATAAGTCCCCGTCGTAGTCTGCACATTGCAATATATATCCTTCATTTTCGTATTTTATCATTTCATCTAGGGGGAAATATTTTCGAGAGAACCATTTTTGACCGGTTTGTGAACTTTTTGAATCCTTATCCATAACTAAATACCATTTATTATCGAAAAACTTAAGTACTCTTATAACATAATCCTGATTCCAATATTCTTTTATAATGTCTTCTGGAAAATAATCTCTAGATCTCCATAATTGATGCCAACTCCCATTAATTGCTTTATCTAATACAACTGTCCATTTGGTTCCTGATTTAAAGATATTTCTAATAACATAATCTTTATCCCAATATTCTTGGATCTTTTCTTTAGGGAAATCTGAAGAAGTAAAATAAACCTCGTCAAAGTCTATATCATTGCCTGACATTATTAAATGATAATTTCCATCGCTATAATTTAAATAATCAATATATTTATTTTGTTGCCAAAGGGCTTCTATTTCAGTTTTGGGGTAATAATTTCGATATCGATAAGATTGAGGTTTTCCATCTTTTACCATAAAAACATACCATTTATTTTCGGAGTAAACCGCATCTCTAAACCTATATCCTTTATTCCAGGACTCGCTTAATGAAGGAAATGAATTGGAGGTGATAATATCGTGCTTAACGAGTGTAGTTGCAGAAGTGGTAATGACAGGTTGGTCAGCGTGAGAGACTTGGGCCCCTTTTATGGCGTCATTATATCCGGCCTCAATTGATTCCAATCTTCGCCATCTAAGTGGATGATCAGATAAAGATTCATTATCTGGATCGGGTAATTGTTTCATAGCTGCCTCAGCTTCATCTAATGTGGCGCCCAACTTTTGCAAAATGAACCCCGAAAATCTATCTGCTTCCAACTCCATTTTGCGAGCTTGTTCAAGAGTGCTTCCCATTGTTGTATGCCCTTGAAGGTGATGTCCAATTTCATGTGCAAGAATACTTGTGTAAACCCAATTTGTACGAGCGCTTTTAGCAATTGTTGTCATAAAGTCATTATCATAAACTATATATCTTATTCCATCACTTAACGTAATAGCGGCACAGTTATTTATGTTCAAACAAGGGACTAAAACAAAATTTGGAGCTAAACCTAATGGTCTTATTATGGTGCGTATTGCTGTATTTGCATCAGTTTCAGAGCTAAAGGAGTATTGATGCATTCTCAAACATGCCAAATCGGGATGCCCTCCTTCACCATAAAAACATGTAAATCTTTGTTCCTGGGAATATGAAAAAAAATTCGTGAGCAGCAGGAAAAAAATAAAAAGAGTTTTCATTTTAGCAAGGTTTTAATAATGGTGTAAAATATTGTATATGCCCTGAGAATAGCTACCAATCTTTATAGTTACAAAATTACTAATATAAAAATTTATTAATAATAATATTTTTAGATATATATATATGATCTGTCCAGTTTAGATAACCATTCCATTAAATGGTATTAGATCAATACTCTATAAAATTGTTTGCAGCTTTTTAAAAGAGTCCTTTTTAGATCAAGACCCCCACCGACCATCGGATAACCACCCTGATTCGGTGAAGTAACTCCCCAAGATTCAAAATTTTTGCTGCCTAATCCCTTTCTGAACCAGATATGATCCGGATTGTAATTTCGCATATGATCATTTTGGGTTAATCTGGAAATTATAACCATCGATGCTATCATCACTTTTCTTATAAACTTCATCAAAAGACAGATCAACCACCTGGTTGGTCATTTTTCAGTATTAAAAACAAATCCTCATAAAACCTATTCCGTGATTCTACAGTACTAAGAACGCCATATAATTAGCAATTGCAGGATTAATGGAAATTGATATTTGATCTCGCAAATACCCGTGAAAGACGGGGTTAATAAATGAAAAAAAATGAACTGAAAAATAATATTGTTTCATTTAATTGAGTTGAATATTTACTAAGTGTGATTCGATAATTGTTGCTGGTTAAGCTTAAGAGTATAACTTTCTTATAAGTAACTAGATCAAGAACTAACGTATACTTATTAACGACCTATTCCACCTGAAATTAGAGGTAAAAGTTGAAAATTTCATTTTGTACTGTCCATCCTCAACTAGTTGACCACCGTAAAAAGTATAAGGATCTGTCATTCTTAATCTTGAATAGGGAAAAGGATCATTGATAATAACATAAGTGCCATCTTGATTCAAATCATAACCAACAATTAAAACTACGTGCGCAGCTTCCAAACCCATACCGCCGCCTGCAGGACTTATGCCCGCAATAATCGGCATGTCATTATCAATATTGGCAATGATTGTAGACTCAGAACATTGACCAAAAACATCGATACAGCCAATTGTTGTTTTTGAACTGCCACATATGTTGTGAGCATAGTACGGGTACCTTGCTAACATATTTATTATAGTTTGTGTCGATCCTGCCGGCAGCGGACAAGAAAAACAGTTATTGTTACATGCTGGACCAATTAAAGCAATAATCCCACACTGAAAATTATTCGCTGGGTTGATAGAGCAAATATCATAGTACTTGAAAATCATTTCTCCACAACTTACCCAACACCATTCAGGTGTTTGTTGATATACGGGAGGTATATCTAAAGTCTTTTCTTGCCCAGAAGCGAATTTCGATATATTATAAAATAGCAGCAATAAAAAAAATATTTTATAATTTTTGGTAAGGTGATATGAAAACATATAGTTTTACGCTTATGTTAATAAATGTTTAGATGAACAGCATTTCTGATCTTGAAAATACCGTTCAGATACTTTACTACCACACCAAAGCTATTTAACCACAATTCTGTCAAATAGTGAAAAAACTTTGTTCTCGTCATGAAAAAGCTCCAAATTTTAAGGGGAAAAACCCACACCAAGGTTCGTGGCCCCACGAACCACAGGTCAGGCTCTTCACTTTTTTCACTTATGACCAGGATATTTCAGGAATGCCTCTTGTGAAGTTTCTTTACCATTCATCTCTTTTATTCTCCATATCAGATGAATGTGATTGGGCATAATAACGAAAGCATATACATCTATTTTCCCTGATTCACTTAAATAGCTTAATGAATTAATAATAACATTTTTGTACTCATCTTTCAACAACAAACGTTGCCAATTATTTATGGTAGCCGTCCAAAAAAATATTTCTCCTATCTCAATATAACTCTTTCGCCTTGCAAATAAATATCTGTCCATGAGCAAGTACATTTGTGAAAACAATGAAAATCATCCTGTAAACCTATCGCAGGATTTATCTATTAACCTGTAAACTTTTTTTAGGACGAGTCATTAAGTTAAGGCCAAGGTTTCAAGTTTTTTAAAAAAATCAGTTGTTGCAATGGAATCGGAGACCTGATTAAATTGATCTGTGTTTTTATCAAGATTAATGCATCCAGTTCTACCTAATCTAATAAAAATAGATAGCACTTCATCTTCAGTAATACCTATTTCTTCAGAAAGTTGTATTTTAAATTTGCGGTAGAATCGTTTATGAATCATAAGACGTCTTCCTTGGAGTGATTCAAATTCTTTTTCTTTTTCCTTTAATTTTTTAAGAACAAAAAGTTCTTGATAAGTCAAATCATCTAATACTTTAATAAAATCTTCATAATAATCTGTCGGGTTATTCACTAATTCAGATTCAGAATTTTTTAGTAACCTGGCAAAATATTGTATTTTCTCATCGCGTCTTGTTTCTAAAACAGCTTTGAGAGTAATATAATATTTATGGATAAAATCATCGCTTTCGATAACTTCTTCAGTTAATTGAATATTGCCATTTGCCAACTCATCATAAAAAATTTTTAATCTTCTTGCCTTTTCTTTTGTATAAAAATTAGTCAACTTATTATCTATAATACTTCCATGAGGGATTAACTTTATTAAACTGCGGAGTATTTCATTCGAATTGTAACTTTCTGCTAAAAAGTAAAAGGAATCATTCATGTAATTTAATTTAGTTTAGAACAGCTTAAACTGTTCTTGCAATGAGTTCTCAACAAGACAGTAAAGAAATAAGTTCCGTTAATTCACAATAATATTTTCTTTGAATTTGCATGCACAAATTACTATCCGGATTTAAAAATAAAAAAATACCGTTTCGTGTGTCACGAATCGCGGAAGTGGCCTTGAGGAGAGACACGACCTCGGATAAATTTTATCTCTTTAAATATTTTCAAGCAGTCTACTTTCACTAGTATTGCTTGATTTAGTTTTCATTATTTTAAATTTATTACCTGAAATCCAATTTACTTCTATATCTTTATTTCTTACATCCAATATTTTTTTATAGAGATCCGTATTTAAATTATTAAATTTATCATACATTTTTGGCAGTAAAAATTTGTGCCTTTTTGAAATAATAATGTCTTCAATCAATTTTTTTGCAAAGTCATTATTTTCCAAATTATACTTGATTGTGTTTTCATTACCATTGACAATTCGTTCTGAATATCCATTATAGGCAAGAAAGAACTCATAAATTGATTTATGGGAAAACTTATAATCTCCGCCAGAATTTCTGTTTAAAAGTGACCTACTCTTAATTTCAATATCATTGAGAATAAGGCTATATTCTTTTGAAATCCTTTGAGCAACTTCCAGCGGAATATACAAGCCATTCTTTTCATAGTTGTTGTATATGAAATCGCTGGCGGCATAAGAAAAATAAATTAGATTTAATTTAAAATCCCATCGTTGATCTTGGGGGTATTTATTAGACTCCCGCTCTATCCAATTATAAATTAATGACTCATAGATGTCGAAATTCGTGGTGAGCCTTATCTCGGAAAGTGTTATAATATCCTTTATGTATGATAATAACATGGGCCGAGCCATTAAATCATTCGTTTTATTTACAACATCAAGCGCTTTACGTTTGTTTGAAAAATCATAAAAAGGGAAAGTTTTCTTAATATACCTCTTAATGTCATTATTGTCGAAAGGAGAGATATATATTTTCTTGATTGTATGGAAACCATTTCCTTGAGTATTGAACTTCTTGATTTTTAATTCGAACGGTTCCTCTACTTCAGAAGAAAAGAAGTGAGTTCGACAAGTTATTATAACAATCGAAAACTCTTTCGCTGATTCAATTAATTCATTGAATTTACTGATTATTTCTGAATTATCGATTGCAGGCAACTCATCGAAACCGTCAAGCAGAAGAATGGTTTCATGCGGGTTTTCAATCGATTTAATATTTTTAACTAAAGTTTCAAAGTTCTCCCCTAATGGGAATAATTTAATCTTTTTCTTAAAAATATTAACATAATTGAGTGCTGTGAATCGCATGTATAAATTCACCATAAAGGTGGTTTTTCCCATACCTGAATCTGCTAGTATTAAATAGAATCTGTTTTCATTTTCAACTACTTTAAAAACTTTTGCCATAAAAAATTTTAGTAAATCTTCTCGCGCCGCAAAGGCAAATGATTGTTTTAGATTAATTTCATTAGCTGGATCAATATTTTGGCATTTTGTCCTAATGTACTTTTTCTTGGCTTGTTGGATAAAGCCAACTGTATAATATGGAAACAAGCTTTTTTCTATTCTTTTTGCCTTTACTTTTTCTATCACAAATTTTCCAATTTTATACAAACTGACAACGATTATAGGAGGTGTAATTGTCTTAATAAAAACGTTTGCCCCGTTTACAAACCAGCTGTATAATTCGCTTAACATTTCTTGCATATAATGAGTATAAAAATTGAGTAATTACGTGAAAGCATCAATATTCATTGATTGGGCAATCTTCATTTCAGTTACTCTCAATATCGGTAATCACACACCTAAGCCCCTAATGGATAGTCTTACTAACAATACTTTTCTACAAACGTCTTCACACCATCATAGTGAAAAGTCAACTCTCTTCCGCTAAAAAAATTCTTGTACCGATAACCGGCTGTTTGCCATCGAAACTTTTCTTCACAATTATCAGGATTGTCGGACGGTCTAAGAACTACTTCAATCTTCGCACTTGATGGAATCATACGAGAAAGAAGTTGTTTAAATTCAAAATCTGCTAGAGGAAAAGAATAACCCATAAATACAACTTTTGAAGCTTCGCTTAATTCTATTCCTGCATTTTGCCAGATTAATTTATTCTGAATGTTATTAAGATTCTTAAGAAACGTAGGTGTTATTAAGTTTACTCGAAGTTGATTAGAATAATGTTTCTTCTCATTAAAATTCTTTTCACAATGTCTACAAAACTTCTTACTGTAAACGTAACCTCCCGCAAATCTTTTATAGAGTGATACATATAATCTCTGACACTTTGGACATTGCAACCAGTTTAAGGAGCCGTGTAATTTTAATAATTTTACATTATATCCTCCTTTACCTAAAGCATACAAACCTGGTTTTATATCATCAGCATCTTCTTTAAGTGAACTTATGTAACAGCAATAATCGATTACTCCTAAGAATGGCATTCCCTTGGGTTTAGGATCGGAACAAAGTCTGGAATAAATCGCATTATCAAGCATGATGTCCCAGTTTGTAGTTATAACCGATACTCTATCTTCTTTTTCATCTTCAAGCCTTTTTTTACACTGAGCTACTAAACAATCAGCAAATTGTTCAATTGTTAATTTATCCTTCTTACTCTTAGCAATTGATTCCCGAACAGCCAAAATCACAAGTCGATTAAGTGTATCCCTCAAGTCCAATAATTTTGTTGGTGAAAGTTCCCTAAATGATTCCATTTCTACCAAAGATTTATCAATAGGAGTATAGATATCCTCAAGAGAATAAAACGCTTTTTGATCATCTGAAACTCTAAGCTGATCAGTGAGGAAAGAATCCATCTTTTTAAGCCAAGGCCGTGCTTTTGAGTTTTTTTTGAATGATTCTTTAAGTTGATAAATCTTCTGGATGATTTGTGCCTGAGAAGGTGCGCCCGAATCCATAGAAAAACCTGCTCCAAGTATGTATACCGTCTTATTTCTTACTGCCATCTAAAGTCAGTTTTTGGCATAAAAACAAATTTTCTTTGGAAAAATTCTTCAAAGAAATTGTATTTAAAATCCTTACTAAAAAATATATTAATTAATTTACTAAAGCTTGTTTAAAGAGTTTCTTTAATGACTTCTTTATTTTTTAGCCGAATAATAAGGGTAGTAATTCTACTAAAATATACCCCTCACACTCCCTCCAATCCCAGCTCCTTCAAAAATTCATTATGCCTCCTCTGCGCATCTGCTGCTTTCTTTTCAATCTCCACCAGCTTTTCATGCACCACTTTCAAATCAATTATTTCCTCGTCAATAGCCGTACTAACGTATCGTGAAATGTTTAAGTTATAACCATTCTTCTCAATCTCTTCCATTGAAACACGGCGGGAATAGCGGTCTTCTTCAGTGCGGTTTTTATAGGTGTTTACAATCTTTTCAATATCATTTGGCTCGCCGTCTTCGCCGTCGCGCAGGCGATTCTGGCGTTTGCCTTTTTCATAATGCTCGCTGGCATTGATGAAGAGTACATCATCAAACTTCTTACATTTTTTCAGCACCAGGATACAAACCGGGATGCCGGTGGAGAAAAAGAGATTGGCCGGTAATCCTATCACCGTATCAATATTTCCATCCTTTAAAAGTTTTGTGCGGATTCGCTCTTCTGCACCACCACGAAATAAAACACCATGCGGTAAAATAATAGCCATAGTACCTTCCTTGCCTAAAAAGTGAAACCCATGTAATAAGAAGGCAAAGTCTGCGGCCGATTTAGGTGCAAGGCCATAACTTTTATAACGGAAATCTTCTCCCAATACTTCGGATGGCTCCCAGCGATAACTGAATGGTGGATTTGCTACCACAGCATCAAATTCCATTTTCTTTGCCGGGTTCATTTCGTTAAGTATACCCCAATCGTTTTGCAATGAATCGCCATGATGGATTTCAAACTCGGTATCCTTTACACCATGCAGCAGCATGTTCATGCGGGCAAGGTTGTAGGTAGTAATATTTTTTTCCTGTCCATAAATTTTACCAATTCCATGCTGGCCCATTTGTTTGCGCACATTCAAAAGCAGCGAGCCGGAACCACAGGCGAAATCATACACATTATCCAGCTTTTTCTTTTTGCCCAAAGAAGGGTCCTGGCTGTCGAGCGTTACAATTTCAGAAAGGATGGTTGATATCTGTTGCGGCGTATAAAATTCACCGGCCTTTTTACCGGAACCGGAAGCAAACTGGCCAATCAGGTATTCATAAGCATCACCGAGGATGTCGGTGTTGGTAGAAAACTGAGCGATGCCTTCTGCAATCTTTTGAATAATGGTACACAGCCTTGCATTGCGTTCTTTATAATTTCTACCCAGCTTTTCAGAGTCAAGATTGATTTCTGAAAACAAGCCCTGGAACGTGCTTTCAAAAGATTGATTTTCGATATACTTAAAACCACTTTGAAGTGTTTTCAGCAAATCTTCATTTTGCGTGCGGGCTAAATCAGCAATGTTGTTCCACAAATAGGGTGGCTCTATTACATAATGTACTTTACGGCGCATCTGCTTTTCAAACTCCACCACATCGGCTTTATTTTCTTTGTACCAAACCGATAATGGCGGACGCTTGTTTTCCTTTTCCAGGACAGGATAATCCCTGCCCAACTCTTTTTTTGCAGAGGCTTCATAGTTATCTGATAAATACCGCAAAAACAAAAACGAAAGCATGTAATCGCGAAAGTCATCTGCATTCATAGAGCCGCGCAGGTCATCTGCTATTGCCCAAAGTGTCTTACCGAGTTGTGTTTGTTCTGTTGCTGTCATGATTTACTCTATTATACCTACTTGAGATATTTCCCTTTTGTTAAATGCAAATAGTTTTAAGATCATATCAACCATTACTTCATTTCTTGATTGTATGGATTCTTTTTTCCATTCAGGTGCATTAGCAATTGTAAATTTTCTTCCTTTTATTTTAAATTCAATATTGTTTATTGCCATTCCATTTTGATATCCAATTTTTATTTTGTTGCCGAAGATGTTTGCATCAGAACGGGATTGCTTTTTAGAGAAAGAATAGTTGGAAAGTTTTGAATTATAACCGCTCAAAGTTAAATTACCGAGCGAGTGAACCATCTTTTCCTGAATTGATTCAGCTTTCTCTTTGTCGCCAAAACCAATCATTTCAACCCAATCCTTTGGAATGTTTTTTCCTTGAGGAAAAATATGTTCAACTGTCCATACAAAAAGTCCTTTTTCATTTCTTGCCCATAAATCAGGTTTGTATTCTCTGGTGTGTGAAGTTTCATCAAGCTTTGCGAGTAAGTATCTTGCCATACCTTCGTTGTGATAGAAAATATTGTCACCCAACGATTCCTTAAACGTCTCAATTGTTTCCGGCTTGCCCTTTCCTGTTAACAGGGCATCTTCTATAAATGAATAATCAAGCATTCCGTTGTTCTCAATTCGTTTTTCACATTGTTCAATAAGGTCTATGTTGATAGCATCCAGGTCTCTTGTATTTGGGAAGTCTGTAACATTCCTTCGCAAATAATACCTGCAGAATAGGTCAACAACTTTTAACTTCAAATCTGATTCATTAAAGTTTTTTTCGTCCAAGGAAAAAAAGTATAATAAAAAAGTGTAAGATGGTTTCGCGCCTATCCTTGCCAAATCAATTAAAGACTCGGTAAGCTTTGAAACCGGGTATTTTTCTGGTTCAATGAGTTGATTATAAATTTTTGCTTTGCCTTGAAGTTCCTTAAAGATTCCCTCTGCATCTGAACTGATTAGAGACTCATAAATTTTGATTAATGTTGAACCGGTTGCCTTTGGAACTTTCTCCACTTTTATCTCATCCTTAAACTTAAATGCGTTATAGAACTGCCTTAGAAATCGATCTTGTTCTTCGTGCGATGGAAGATTAGAAAGAAGTTTTTGCCATTGGTTATATGAATCGTCAATATGTTTACCATGATTTTTCTCAAGTACCGCAAGCATTTTGTTTTTGATGATGTCAATGCCGGAAAGCGGAACGCCCCTATTATTTAGCGTTTCAAATAGCATGAAAGCTTTGGAATGACTTGTTTCTGAAATTAAAATAAAAGCAAGCCTGTTTATTCTATCAAGCAGGTCCTTTAAACCACTCCATTCATCTGAAATATGGTCATAGAAATATTGATATGCCTTATATATTGAACGATTTCCACAATTTCTAGGCTTAGGTAATTCATCAATCAATTCAACTTCAGAAAGGATGAATTTATAATCGTCAAGATTCGAGAATTGTGATGAAGGTTGAACACGAAGAAAGCAAATTGAACTATCACTCTTAAAACCACCTGTAGGGATTTTTGATGAAAGGGCTTTGATTTTTTTCAAGAGTTTTTTTCTAATGCTGTTCAAACTGTCTGTGTAATCATCGTCGTCAACAATTTCAGGTTGTTGTTCTGGTAGATCAAATTTTAATTTATAATAGATCGCCATTAACATTAAGGAGATAGTGGTTAAGCGTTGTTGTCCATCAACTACATCGTAAATTAGTTCCTCACTTGGAGTAAGTTCTTCTTTCTCATGAACGCAAATAACGGAGCCCATATAATGCCCCAGGTCACTGTCGTAAATATCTTCTATTAGCTTGCTCCAATTATTTTTACCCCAAGTGTATTCTCTCTGATATTTAGGGACATGGTAATGCCATTGATTTCCTTCAATCGACAGCAAACTTGCTATTGTAGCTTCTTCTGGCTTCATCTTCAGTTTATTTTTGGTTTTAATTTGTTTCCGGAAACAATCCCTGCATCAATCCTTTTTTATGCTCTTTCAACGCTTCAATTTTTTCTGTTTGTGAAGTAATTAAATCATCTAAAGAAGAAAGGCAGGAGGCAATTTTTTGTTGCTCGCCCAAGGTTGGAAAATGTATTTTAATCTTCAGAAAATTACTGAAATGGACACGTCTTTTCTCTATCAAAGAGCCAGTAGCGATATCGTTGTAATGCGTAATCATTCCATAACTTCTAAAATAAATATCACAAAATTTAGAATCAACCGAATAGTCACAATGAAAAATATTGTAATACTTTGAAAGAGCAACAATTTCATTACCTGCATGTCTTGCTATTGCCCCGAATCTCAAATTCATAGGATTATAGGCAAAATCATTAGGATATACTATTTTATAGGCATCTTCTTCATCCTTAACAAGAAAAGCCCGTTCATAGCGTTCAGTTTTTGGTGTCACTCCATTCTCAATTGTTAAACTATAAAGGGGAGTCTTATTAATTGGAGATTCATTTCTTTCGGTTATGAATTCATTTAATTCTCTAATCTTCCACTCCCCACTATCCTTAAACTCTGGAAAACGCAACTTAGGCACTCTTTCCCCTTCGGCGGGAAATAGCTGTTGCATCAATCCTTTTTTATGAGTTTTGAGCGCTTCGAGTTTTTGGCTTTCTGCTGTAATGTATTCATCTAAAGAAGAAAGGCAGGAGGCGATTTTTTGTTGTTCTGCTATATTATCCGGAAGTAATACTTTGCTTTTTCGCAATTCATCCATATTGATTTTACATGGAACTGCATTCAACAGGGATTTACTTCTTATCTCATTCTGATAATAATCAGATTGAAAAAAGGAATGCAAATAATATGAGTCAAACCTTTTAGATTTTTTTACAACAGCTAATGTAACATAAATGCTAAATTCAAAATCCCAATCTACAATCTTTGAAAATCCGATGTTTCCAATTCTTGTTATCAAGATATCGCCTTTTTCAGGTTTATTCTTAGTCGTGGCAATTAAGTAATCTTCCTGAGAAATAAATTTATTTTTATTTCCACTTACTACATTTTCAACACTAAAAAATGGAATACCTTTTTCAATATATTTTGGTGTTTGATGCGTACCGTCAAATATTGCAGATGATATTTCTGCAAGAGTTTTCTCGTCCCACTCCCCATCATCCTTAAACTCCGAAAACCTCAACTTCGGCACTATCTTACTTTTTATTTCTTTACTCATTGTCTGAACTATGATTCATTTGATTTTGTGATGGACTGTGATTTTTATTCAAACCTATAAGGTTCGAAAACCTTATAGGTTTATGTAAGATTTACTCATACGCATTCAACCCTGATATTTCACGACCCTGCGCTCGTTTTTTTAATAACGGAACCAGGTCATTCATCAATGCCAATTCTTCTTTTGCACGCTCTTTCCAGCCTAGTTCCAAAGGCGCTAACAAATCACTCAATTTTGTTCCGTCAAATATCATTCTGTCTAAAATGCCATTTACAAAACTTTCCAGCGCTGTTGTTTGCAACCTGTGTTTTTGGGCAATATCAGCTAATTCCTTAGCTAATTTTTCTTCTTTAAATTTTTCATAACCATCTTTTATTTCATCTACAGAGCGTCCTTTGTCCCATTGCAGGCTTTTGATATAATCTACCAGTTCGTCACGCTCACCCATCAGGTTGGCGCTGGAGCTTAGCAAATCAATAATCTGCTCCATCGTCATTTTTTGCTTTGCGGGCTTATTCTGCATGTTTCCGGCTAACAGCTTCATGATATAATCATAATCCACCACTGCAGAAGCAAACAATACAAATTCAAAATCTAATTGCTGCACTTGCGGATTGGCATTTTCTCCTTCTCTTACCATTACTTCCTTCAACTGTTTGGCTGTTTCAAGATAAGCGCCTTTAAAAGACCGAAGCTCTTCCTGCGGAAGCAATTTTTCAATTATTTCTTTGTTTACTGGCGTTAAATCAGTGTATTGGTCAAGCTGTGTTTTCAGCCTTTGCACTTCTTTAAAGTGGTTGATAAATTCAGCGCGGGCAATATCTCCCTGCAGGTTATTTACTTCTTCCGCTTTACATTCCAGTCCCCGCGATTGCATAAACTTATTCAAAGCAGCCACAGCCTTTTCGTATTTTCCAATAACCACCGGGGCAGATTCCACCAGCCATATTTCTTTAGCCTCTTCTTTTTTCGCACCGGAAAATAATTCTATCGCTTCATCCACTGCTGTTTGTTGTTTGCGAAAGTCCAGGATATTTCCATAAGGTTTGGTATCATTCAAAATCCGGTTGGTGCGTGAAAAAGCCTGTATGAGCCCATGGTATTTCAGGTTCTTATCTACATACAATGTGTTTAGATATTTCGAATCAAAACCTGTGAGCAGCATATCCACCACAATCACCAAATCTATTTTGTTGGCACGCGGGTAATCTTCATTGGAATACTTTTGGTCTTTGATGCGTTGCTGTACATCCTGGTAATACAAATCGAATTCGCCGATAGTGTGATTCGTGCCATAGCTTTTATTATATTCGGCTATAATGGCTTTTAAAGCCAGTTTCTTTTCATCGGGCGCTGTTTCATTATCTGCTTTTTCCTGTGGCAAATCTTCCTGAAGCTGCTGTACATCTTTATTGCCTTCGGCGGGTGGCGAAAACACACAGGCGATATTCAGCTGTTGAAAATTTTCATCTTTTTCCTTCCTTTCGATTTGTCGTTGTTTAAAAAGTTCATAATACTCGATGGCTTCATTGATAGAGCCGGTAGCCAAAAAAGCATTAAACCGCCGTGAATCGGTAGCGGCATCATGTTTATTTAAAATAGCTTCTGCCACTGCCAAACGATGCATTGAGCTGCCGGTATTTACCTTTCCATCCGGTTTATAATAGTCCACATGAAAGCGCAATACATTCCGGTCTTCAATGGCATGCGTGATGGTGTAGGCATGTAATTGCTTTTGAAAAACATCCTGCGTAGTTTTAAACGAGCCTTCCTGTCCGTCTTTTTGTACATAGCTTGCATTTTGTTCAAAAATGGGTGTACCGGTAAACCCGAAAAGTTGCGCTTTAGGGAAAAAATCTTTTATCGCCTGGTGGTTATCACCAAACTGAGAACGATGGCATTCGTCAAAAATGAAAACAAAGCGTTTATCCCTAAGTGGTAGTAACCGTTCCTTATAATTTTTTTTATGATTGGCATCTAATGCCAGTCCCAGTTTTTGAATGGTAGTAACAATCACTTTATCGGCATAATCTTCTGAAAGCATACGTCGCACAAGGGTTTCCGTATTGGTATTTTCTTCCACGCACCCCTCCTGGAATTTATTGAATTCTTCACGGGTTTGACGGTCGAGGTCTTTGCGGTCAACCACAAACAAACATTTATCTATGTCAGGATTGTCTTTTAATAAAGTAGACGCTTTAAAAGAGGTCAATGTTTTGCCACTGCCCGTGGTATGCCATATATAACCATTCCCACGGTTTTGATGGATGCAGTCAACAATGGCTTTTACCGCATATATCTGGTAAGGGCGCATCATCATCAGCTTTTGCTCACTTTCTACCAATACCATGTAGCGGCTAATCATTTCACCCAGCGTACACTTGGCCAAAAACTTTTCAGTGAAATCATATAAGTGCGTGATTTTTTTATTGTCTTCGCTTGCCCATTGGTACACCGGCAAATAGCGTTCATCGGCATTAAAACTAAAATGTTGATTGCGATTGTTGGTAAAATAATAAGTGGTGGTTCGGTTGCTCACGATAAATAACTGCATAAAGCAAAGCAGCGAATTAGTATAGCCATTACCAGGATCATTTTTGTAATCCACAATTTGCTGCATAGCACGGCGCGGGCTTATCTCCAACGTTTTCAACTCAACCTGTACGACCGGTATTCCATTGATCAGGATGATAACATCATAACGATGATTACTATTTTCAGTATTCATCCGCAATTGATTAATTACTTCAAATTCATTTTTGCACCAGTCTTTTATATTAACAAGTGTGTAATGTAAAGGCGTGCCATCTTCACGTTGAAAAGTATTTATCTGCCGCAGGATTTTAGAGGCAGCAAACACATCCGGATTTATGATCTCATCACGCAGGCGAAAAAATTCACTGTCCGTTAAATTAACCCGGTTTAAGGCTTCGAATTTCTTGCGAAAGTTCTGCTCGAGGGCTTTACGATTCCTGATATCAGAACGGAAGGTATATTTAAGATCCGTAAACTTACTTATAAAGCCATATTCAATTTCAGATTCGCTAACGGAATTCATTTTATAATTATAAAGTTTTACAGTTTACTGTTAGAAGCAGCAGTCAGAATCTTCGGAGTATTTTGCAAAGTTTCTATTATCAAATATACAGATATTGAAATAAAATTTTCAGGAAAAAGCAAAACGGGAAATCATCTTATTTGCCGGACTTTGCCGTCTGGCAGGTCTGCCTTTGCCGGTAGGCAGGTTCATTTACTGCCAGATTATCAGACCTATAGCATTTGCTATACCACAGAAAGCCGGGCCAACCCTTATAGGTTTTTTTAAAACTGTCTCCCGAAAACAGGAATATCACCTAAAAAATAAACACTGATCCGTAATAAGAAAAACAGTTGTCAATCTTTTTCGGTAATCACAAAAAAAGCAGGCAAACAATTGCGGGAAAAGCAAGCATCAGTAATAAAAATAGCCAATCCCTTCTTTAAAAAAACCAATAATTATTTTTTAAAGTGAATTCCTTCTTTAAAAAAACCAATAATTATTTTTTAAAGTGAATTCCTTCTTTAAAAAAGCCAATAATTATTTTTTATAGTGAATTTTTAATCAAAAAAAGTGAATCCCTTCTTTCAAAAAACGAATAATTATTTTTTATGGCGAATTTTGTCTTTAAAAATGAAATTTTTGAGTTTTTATTGAGCCTATTTTGTCTAAGAAGAGGATTTTTTCGTCAAAAAAACCAATAATTATTTTTTAAAGTGGATTCCTTCGTCAAAAAAGTGAATAATTATTTTTTAAAGTGAATCCCTTGATAAAAAAAGTGAATCCCTTCGTCAAAAAAATGAATAATTATTTTTTATAGTGAATTCCTTCGTCAAAAAAATGAATAATTATTTTTTATGGGGAACTTTTTCTCTTAAAAAAATGGGGCTTTTTTCAAAAGAGCCGAGCTTTTTGATGAAGGAGGTAAAAATCAAAAAATCAAAAATTGAGGGTTTTTGCAGGCGGCCATGTAAAATTTACGGTGCAGATGAAGGCTTTTTTAAAAAATTTTTGGGCCAAACAAGAGGCCGCCACTACGTAAATACCGGGGGAATGTAATAAACGGATCTTTATTTTTTCTACGTAATATTACCGATTTTTTTTGTGGGAAAAGCTGCTTGCTTTGCATCGTGATGTTGAATCACAAAAATGCAAAACCCAGGAAAATGAAAACCAACCCCCACCACCCCACAGGCTTCGGCTCCTGCTCCGACAGGGCCCTGGCCGAAAAAGCCACCGCCTTTTACGATGCCATCAGCAACCATACCGGACTGGCAAGCTCCCCGCCGGGCTTTGAAACTTTTAATGCGGCACGCCTGGCCTTCATGGAGGCTTTGGAGAAAGCTACCCCACGCACCAGGGCCGACGTAGCGGCAAAGAATGCGCACAGGCGTAAGCTGGCCATTGGGATGGCAGCGCTAAAAGATTATGTACCCACGGCACCGAATCGCGAGGCAGTAAAGCTGGAAAAACCGGCCTTTTTTAATCTGCCTATAAGCCGGCCTCAGCCCGTGCGCAGGAAAACCGGCAAGGCGGCTTCGGAAAAGCCGGGCCAGTTCCTGCTGGTGGTTATGTTCCTGAAAATGATACAGGGAATGCGCAGCTATTGGCATGCCGCCGGCAGTAATCAACATTTGTAAACAAAATCCATAAATATGAAACAGGTCGCAAAGATCAATCTCAGCTTCGGTCAGTATACTGACGCAGCTTTCGGCGAAAAAGCCGGCGCCATCTATGATGGCATGAACAACAGTACCGTATTTACTAACCCGGTGCCCACGATGGAAGTCCTCAACACGGCAAGACTGGCCTACCTGGCTGCCCTTGATAAAGCTTCTTCACGCAGCAAGAACGACGTTGTGGTGAAGAATGCCTTAAGGCAGTCGCTGACCGACCTGCTGGTGGAGCTGGGACACTATGTAACCCTGACTGCCAAGGGCGACTTAACCATGCTGACAGAGTCACGCTTCAACCTCCGCAAAAACAGGGAGCCCAAGCCTGAGCTGCAGCAGCCTAAAAACCTGCAATTGGTGAATGGCATCAACCCGGGCGTGCTCATCATGAGCGTGGACGCGGTAAGGGGCGCGCGCAGCTATTCTTTCGAATATACGCCTGACCCGCTTGGGCCAGACAGCGTGTGGGTGAAGATAGCGGGCACTACCCGGAAATGCACGATCAACAACCTGCAAAGCGGTCAAAAAATCTGGGCCCGCGTGGCGGCAGTAGGTGTGAGAAACCAGTTTACGTACAGCGAGATACAGGGGAGGACGATTCAGTGAGGAGTGAGGAGTGAGGAGTGAGGAGTTATGAGTGAGGAGTGAGGAGTTAGGAGTTATGAGTTATGAGTTATGAGTGAGGAGTTATGAGTGAGGAGCTTTTAGCTTTTGGCTGTTAGCGTTTGGCTTTTAGCCTTTAGCTTTTAGCTTTTAGTGAGGAGTGAGGAGTGAGGAGTTATGAGTTATGAGTTATGAGTTATGAGTGATGAGTTATGAATGATAAGTGGGGAGTGAGAGAGGGGTGAATTGGTTAATTTTTAATTTTGAGAACCATCTGGAAAGGTGGTTTTTTTTATTGGGGGGAGTTGGGCTATTAGCTGTTGGCCGTTTGCTTTTTGCTTTTAGCCTTTAGCCTTTAGCCTTTAGCTTTTAGCTTTTAACTTTTAGTGAGGAGTTATGAGTTATGAGTTATGAGTTATGAGTTATGAGTGGGGAGTGAGAGAGGGATGAATTGGTTAATTTTTAATTTTGAGAACCATCTGGAAGGGTGGTTTTTTTTATTGGGGGAGTTTGGCTGTTGGCTGTTAGCTTTTAGCTTTTTGCTTTTAACTTTTAGCTTTTAACTTTTAACTTTTAACTTTTAGCCTTTAGCTTTTAGCTTTTTGCTTTTAGCTTTTTGCTTTTTGCTTTTTGCTTTTTGCTTTTAGCCTTTAGCTTTTAGCTTTTGCCTTTAGCTTTTAGCTTTTAACTTTTAACTTTTAGCCTTTAGCTAGTACATGCTATCAGCAAACGGATTAAGCAAAACCCATAAGAGCTGGAGAAAAATAATTCCCTGTGAACGGGCGTAATTGATGCAGCCGACGTTGTTGTAGGCTTTGGTTTTGGCGCGGATATTTCTTTTGTGGGCCTCAACGGTGCGGCGGCTGGTGCCGGTGCGGGTGGCGATTTCCTTGTCGGAAAATTCCTGGCAGATGAGCTCCAGCACCTGCAATTCTTTTTTGGTAAACGTTACCTCGCCGGAGCCGGGGCCAAGGAGACGTCTGTGGTGCGCTTCCAGGTGTTGCAGGGTGAGCGGGCAGTAATATTCTTCGCCATTGCCTACGGTATAAATGGCTTCCAACAAATCTTCATCCGAAGCAGCCGTCATCACAAAACCTTTGACACCCTTTCTTTTCAACTGCCCGATAAGGGCCGGTGGAAACTGCGGGTAGCAGGCGATGACCGAAACCGGGAATGCGGCCTGGCGCAGGTTTTCAAAAGACGGGCTTTTGTCGGGGAGGCTGGTAATGATGATCCACGCCAGTGGTGGTTCAGTATTTTGTGAAGGAGTCCCGGTGTTGGGAAGCGCTTCCAATATTTCGATGTCGGGTGCTGTGGTGAGGACGTTTTTCACGCCTGTCCTTTCGAAGGTGTTCTCAGAAGCAATTATTATTTTAAATACAGGTGACATGGTTTATCACAGGATTTTTAGCAGTCTTATATAACAGCGGAAGGGGAAAAATTATTGTGGTTTGGGGGAGCTTTTGTCGGCGTTGCGGGGAGCTTACATATCTCGTTTAACCGTCATCGCGAGAAGCCCCCGCCATGGTTCGTGTCCCACGAACCACACTTTACACTAACTTTGCAAAACCCCGCCAATATGCTTTATAAATCCGAAATTATCAATTCCTTTTTCATAAAATGAAGCGGAGGAGTAAAAATAATCCTGCGGCTCTTTACATAAGTTCCATCTTCCCACACACGGATTATAGTGGATATAATCCATTTTTTGGTTCAGCGTTTGCTTCTTTAATAATTCAAATGCCAGTGAATCTCTCTGCCAAAACTCATGCTGCTTATTGGCAGCATCAACACTATATAATTTTAAATCGCCGGGCCTATTTATTTGCAAGTATTTTTTAAAAGCATGCGCCGTATATTTTAAAAATGAAGCATGCGGTTGCTCTTTCCCATTCATTTTCATTAATTGCCAAACAAAATGCACGTGATTCGGCATGATGACAAATGCATAAATTTCTATTTTCTTATTCGTAACTAAATATTTCAGGGATGAAATAATTACTTCCTTTAACTCATCTTCCTCCAATAATTTATTCCAGTCGTTTATAGTTGCTGTCCAAAAATACAGCTTGCCAATATCCATATGAGATTTTCGCAATTCCATTTGTTTCATTTAATAAATATATGATAATCTAAAAGCTTTTAGCTTTTTGAAAAACATTATTCATATTTACCATTATAATCAATAATTCAATAATGATCTTTTAAAAAGTGGTTCGTGAGACACGAACCAAGGCGTGGATTTTCGCAATTCCATTTGTTTCATTTAATAAATATATGATAATCTAAAAGCTTTTAGCTTTTTGAAAAACATTATTCATATTTACCATTATAATCAATAACGAACCAAGGCGTGCTAAAAAGTGGTTCGTGAGACACGAACCAAGGCGGAGAGCTTGCCAATATCCATATGAGATTTTCGCAATTCCATTTGTTTCATTTAATAAATATATGATAATCTAAAAGCTTTTAGCTTTTTGAAAAACATTATTCATATTTACCATTATAATCAATAATTCAATAATGATCTTTTAAAAAGTGGTTCGTGAGACACGAACCAAGGCGTGTGACTTGTGTCTTGTCTAAAAAGTGGTTCGTGAGACACGAACCAAGGCGGAGGAGTTCGTGAGACACGAACCAAGGCGGAGAATTGAAATTCATGTTATTTTTTGCTTTGCTGTTTATTTTAATAAACAAATTCATAAATCTTTTCATAAACCTTTTGGGTTATTATTTCTTTATAGAGTAATTTAGAAAATACTTTTCCGAATCGTATGCTTCGGATTCATTTTTCTAAAACATCTGACATCACATGAAAGCATTGGTAATATCGGGAGGAGGAAGCAAGGGAGCCTTCGCAGGTGGCGTTGCACAATTTTTAATTGAAGAATGTAAAAGAAACTATGACATTTACCTCGGAACGTCTGCAGGGTCACTGCTGATTCCATTGCTATCTTTAGGAGAAATTGAAAAGCTACACTCGGTTTTTACTTCTGTTACCCAAAATGATATTTTCAATATTAATCCTTTTGTAATTCATGAAAAAGATGATACTTATAAAACGTCCATCAATCATCTTGGGATTGTGAGAATGTTTTTAAAGCACAAGAAAACGTTTGGCGAAAGCCTTAACCTGCGCGATCTCATCAGGAAGTTTTTAAGCAAGCAGGATTTTTTGAAAATAAAAAATGCCCATGCCGATGTGGTAGTTACAGTTTCCAATCTTACCACCATGCAAGTAGAATACAAATCCGTTAAGGTAAGTACTTATGATGATTTCTGCGATTGGATTTGGGCTTCGTCTAATGTGGTGCCTTTTATGAGCCTTTTGCAAAAAAATAATTTCGAATATGCTGACGGCGCCCTCGGTAATAATGTTCCCGTCTACAAGGCTATTCAAATGGGCGCTACCGATATTGATGTCATCGTTTTAAAAAATAAAAACCACGAAATACAAAAGCCGCCGGTGCGCAATGCATTAGAGCTTACTGAAAGAGCATTTGATTTTATGCTCAATCAAATACAGGTAGATGATTTGATAATCGGGCAAATGGAAGGCGTACAAAAAGACGTAACGCTTAACATTTATCAGCCAACCCAAACCCTCACGGCAAATTCATTAATATTTAATCCGGAAAAAATGAAAGAATGGTGGAATCTTGGCCTGCAATATGCAAGAGAAAACAGCCCTAATTGCCAAAGCCTGAAGGCTGCTGTTTAATTTTTTTTAATCTCCTATTTTTTTAATCAAAAAAGTCTATCTTTTGCCAAACATTTTATTATAAAACCTGAATTCATGAAAAAATATTTTGTCTTAATCGCTTGCCTGGCATTAACGTTTACCGCTCTTTCCCAAAAAAAGAACCAAGACGGCTGGACGCAAATGTTTAACGGAAAAGATTTAACTGGCTGGGATATTAAGATTGAAGGCTATCCTTTGAATAATAATTTTGCCAACACTTTCAGGGTAGAAAATGGCTTATTAAAAGTTTCTTATGATGGATATGGCGGGATGCTGAATAACAGGTATGGCCATATATTTTACAAGAAAAAATATGCTGCTTACCTGGTTGTAGTAGAATACCGGTTTTATGGCCAACAGCCAAAAGACGGGCCGCAGTGGGCTTATCTCAATAATGGCATTATGTTGCATTGCCAATCTCCGCAAAGCATGTGGCTAAAACAGGATTATCCCATCTCAATTGAATGCCAGCTTTTAGGAAGCGACAGTATTGCCACACGAACCAATGCCAATGTGTGCACCCCCGGCACCAATGTGGTAATGGATGGCAAATTGAGGACAGACCATTGTATCGGTTCTGATTCCAAACCGAGCCCCGGCTATGAATGGGCTCACGTAGAAGCGCTTGTATTAGGCGATTCGGTAATCAAACATATTGTAGGCACAGACACCGTGCTGGTTTATGAAAAACCAAGTATAGGCGGAGGCAATGTAAATAACTACGACCCCGCAATTAAAAAAGATGGGCAATTATTAAAAGACGGTTACATCGCTTTACAAAGTGAAAGCATGCCCACTGAATTCAGAAAAGTAGAAATCTTTGACCTGGGCCCCTATCTTCATGACCCGGTGAAATTAGCCGCGATGATTAAAAAATTGCAGCACAGGAATGATAAGCGCTGAGCGCTATTGTGACCATTCTGTGGGCAGCCTGTCCCAGCGGTGTTTTTTCAGCTCTTTGAGCAGTTCGTCGCTCAGCGGCTTGCCATCGCCGGCGCTCATATTAGAAGCTACATGATTTACTTTTCGCATACCCGGTATCGTTACAGACACATCCTGGTTGCTCAAGATAAACCTGAGCGCCATTTCAGGCATCGTCATTCCTTTCGGAACCAAAGGCTTCAGCGCATCTGCATGCTCTACACTTGAAATTAAATTTTGGCGCACAAAATAGGTGGATCGCCAATCATCAGGAGGAAATGTTGTTTCTTTTGTCATGGTACCGGTTAAGGTGCCTTCATCGAATGGCACCCTCGCAATGACTCCCAGGTTCAGTTCGCGGCAGAGTGGAAACAATTCATCTTTTGGCGCCTGGTCGAAAATATTGTAGATCACCTGCACAGCGTCTATCATGCCCGTGCGGAGGGTTTCGAGGCTATTTGCCGGCTCCCACCGGTTAATGCTTATGCCCCACGCTTCTACTTTGCCCTGCTGTTTTAATTTTTGGGTTGCTTCTTTCCATTCATCCTCCTGCGCCCAGGCATCTTCCCAAACATGAAATTGCTGAAGATCTATTTTTTCAATACCCAGGTTTTTCAGACTTTGTTCCGTGTACTCAATTATATATTCTGCAGGAAAAACATCCTTTAAATGAAATTCAGGCCTGGATGGCCATTTGCGGTTTTTAGGCGGAATTTTCGTGGCGGCATATAATTTTTTATCCCCGTTTCTTTTGATCAAATCCCTGAGAATTTGTTCACTACGGCCGGCGCCATAAGCCCAGGCAGTATCAAAAAAATTGCAGCCGAGCTCCACCGCGCGATCAAGCGCTTTATTTACTTCACCAATATCTGAGCCGGTCCAGCCAGCCATTCCCCACATGCCATAGCCGACTTCACTTACCAGCCAGCCTGTTCGTCCAAAAGTTCTGTGTATCATACAATATTTTTTTTTCAAATTTATCCTTTAGTAAGGGAATAAAACTCCCTTTTTTGAAAAAAAAAGATTTATGAGATGTGGCTGTATTAAGGGAAGGAAGCCATGTGTCTGCCATGATAAAGAATTTTTTAAAAAGTGATAGGAAAGGCTAATGGTACGAAGAATGTGATTGCACAATTGCCTTTGAGCCCGGATTTTTAAAATAAAAAATTATTGCCTGTTAAAATCCTTTTAATAAATTCGTTTCTATTTTAAAATGAAAAACAAATTTCCTGTTGCCATTTTTTCGATGGTTCTGTTTTTATTCTTCTCTAAATCGCTTCTGGCGCAGGATTCAACACCGGACACCGTCAGCACAGGAATTTACATTACGAGCATCCACGATATTGATTTCAAACAAAAAGAATATACCATCACCTTCTGGCTCTGGCTGAAATACAAAAACAAAGATTTTGATTTTCTGAATAACCTCGAAGTGCCTCACGCAAAAACTGTAAGCCGGTCGTTTGCCACAGTTGACAGCAGCGACGGCAAAATTTATATTTTGATGAAGCTGCAATGCGTGATGAAGGATAGCTGGCGCATCCGGAATTTTCCTTTTGACAAACAGAAATTAAGATTATCCATTGAAAACTCGCAATACGATTCGAAATCGCTGGTCTTTGTCAGAGATACACTTGGAAAAAATTACGATCCCCGTTTCACACTTAGCCAATGGAAAATCGACAGTTGCCTGATCTCCACCGGTATCAACAAATATGAAACCGCATTTGGAGATCCATCTGTTCCAACAGCTCACACGGAATACAGTTCCTACAAAGTAGTCGTAAATATCAGCCGGAATGCCAGTGGATTATTTTGGAAAATGTTCCTGGGGATGTACATCGCATTTTTAATAGCCTATGTTTGTTTTTATATTCATACTGACGCAATAGATTCCCGTTTCGGAATCAGCGTGGGCGCGCTTTTCGCGGTTATCGGCAATAAATACATCATAGATTCTTCGCTGCCGGAAACTACTTCTTTCACGCTCGTAGATACGCTTCACGGGCTTACACTTTTTTTTATTCTCGCCATTATCTCAGCTACGGCTTATACCCTTAAACTCGTTAAAGCGGGCAAAGAAAATAAAGCGCGAAAATTTGATCTGCTCATCGCGCAGGTTTTTTTATTCGTGTATCTGATGTTGAATGTCTATTTTATTTTCGCGGCAGCCTCCTGAAAATCGCAATTTTAAAAAGCACGGCCTTGTTCATTTCTGCGGATAATATTTGTATTTTCAATTTAAAAATTTGTTTTTAATGAAGAACTTCTTATTGCTCATTCTTTATTTTAATTTGCCTTTCATGAAATCAAAACAAAAAATTGACCTGCTTATTTATAATGCTACTGTTTATACTGTTGATAAAAATTTTTCTCAGGCCGAAGCAATCGCCATAGATAATGGAAAAATAATTGCGACAGGAATCACGCAAAAACTAGAAGAACAATTTGATGCAAAAGAAAAAATAAATGCAAAAGGAAAATTTGTTTACCCGGGATTTATTGACGCCCATTCGCATTTTTTTGGTTATGGATTAGGTTTGCAGCAAGCCGACCTGGTGGGCACTACAAGCTGGGAAGATATTTTGGAGCGATTAAAAAAATATTCAAAAATCCATAAAGAAGGCTGGATTACCGGCAGAGGATGGGATCAAAACGATTGGCCGGTAAAAGAGTTTCCAACGAATGAAAAACTCAATCAACTGTTTCCTGACCGGCCGGTGGTTCTATCACGGATTGATGGCCATGCTGCTATTGCGAATGATAAAGCACTGGAGCTAGCCGGCGTAAAACCTGGTCAAAAACTGGAGGGTGGTGAGGTTGAGTTGAAAGACGGAAAACTCACGGGCATTTTAATTGACAATGCTACAAGCCTCGTGTATTCGAAAGTTCCAAAGCCTGACGAGTCCCAATTGAAAGAAGCTTTGCAGGCCGCAGAAAAGAATTGTTTTGCGTATGGACTTACAACGGTCGCTGATTGCGGGCTTGATTACGAATCTGCCTTATTTGTTGATTCACTGCAAAAAAATAATGCGCTAAAAATGCGTATGTACATTATGCTGAGCGACCGTAAAAAGAATTTTGATTTTCTTTTTCAAAACGGAAAAATAAAAACAGACAGATTAAATGTTTGCTCATTTAAATTTTTTGCCGATGGCGCTTTGGGTTCAAGAGGCGCTTGTTTATTACATCCTTATTCTGACAAACCGGGTTGGAGTGGTTTTTTGTTGAAGCCTGAACAGCATTTCGACTCGATGGCTAAAATGATTGCGGCGCATGGGTTTCAGATGTGTACGCATGCCATTGGCGATTCAGCAAACAGAATGATCTTAAAAATTTATGCAAAATATTTAAAGGGAAAAAATGACAAGCGCTGGCGCATAGAACACGCGCAGGTAGTGAATAAAAACGACTTTCATTATTTTGGAGATTACAATATCGTTCCTTCTGTTCAGCCTACGCACGCCACTTCTGATATGTATTGGGCCGGCGACAGGCTTGGAAAAGAAAGATTGAAATATGCTTACGCAAATGAAGAATTAAAAAATGAGAACGGCTGGATTCCGTTGGGCACTGATTTTCCGGTGGAAGATATTTCGCCCGTCAAAACATTTTATGCGGCTGTGTTTCGCCAGGATGCGAAAGGCTGGCCTGCCGGTGGTTTTCAAATGGAAAACGCATTGAGCCGTGAAGAGGCGATTCGCGGAATGACCATCTGGGCGGCAAAAGCTGGTTTTGAAGAAAAGGAAAAAGGAAGTTTGGAAAAAGGGAAATTTGCAGACTTTGTTTTGCTCGACACCGACCTGATGAAGGCTGATGAAAAAGAAATTTTGAATACAAAAGTGCTGATGACTTTTGTAAATGGGGAGAAGGTTTTTGAGAAGTGAATTATTGGATTATTGGATTATTAAATTATTGAATTACTAAATTGACTTATTGTTCCATTCTTATTTAATTGATGATTGATTATTTTATTATTGTGGAACAGAATTAAGAATCGATTTATTTATCCATTTACTGTTAGGCAGGTTTGTTTATTGTAATCAATTAACAAAATTTGGCTGCAATCCGTTTTGCCAGTTCAATTTCATAATTGTTTTGACGAATTCACTTATTTTCGACAAATGGCAAAACATAAACCAGTTGACATTGAAATTGATAAACTCACACGTTCAATTGAAAACGCAATAACTGGTGACATTTTTAAAACAGAAGTGCTTAAAGTAACTTCAAAAGACATCAAGTCACTGAAGAAATCAGACTGGCTTTTTGATTGGAAAGCAGAAGCGAATCAAGCCAAGAAAACAGTTTACAAGCTTGTTATCATTGACAATCCAACAATCATTCAGGGACTAATAAGTTTGCAAGACCAAGGTGACCATATTTTCATGCCATTAATCGAAAGTAACAAGTTCAACAAAGGAGTTAAGAAAGTATATTTTGGAGTGCCGGGAAATCTTGTAGCTTTTGCTTGCAAACTTTCTTTTGATAAAGGTTATGGTGGTTATATTTCATTTGAAAGTAAAACTACGCTAATTGAACACTATCAAAAGGCCTTAGGTGCACATGTACTTTTTGGCAATATCATGGCAATTGGTACAAAGGAGGCTCGAATACTTATTCAACAATATTTTCCTGGAAATTCGTAACTTACAATCATGATTAAAGAAGAAAAAAATATTGACTTTTATACAACAGGCAGACAACCTTCCGAAAAGGAATTCGCAAAAATTAGTGAATGGATTAAAAAAGATAAAGAGAAGAAGCTTCTATATAAAACAAGAAGCGTCCGAAAAAGAAACACCACAGCCAATAAAAGGATTGCTTCAAGAAAGATTAATGATGAATGATGTACTCTGGGATGAAAAGATGAAAATATCAACTCAACATCAGGCGCTGGTTTTAGGAAGAATATAAAAGGCAAAAAATAACCCGGACAGATTAATGAATTGGGATAAAGTTTCTAAAAAGCTTAAATCATAAAAGCAAATCTTAAATTACTTCAACATTTTATTATTTTTTCTCTACCAAAAACACAGAAGGCACCGGGCGCTGAATTCCTTTGGATGAAGGCGTATTGGTTTCTTTTCCATTGATGAGCATACAACTGCTTCCGCCACCATCAAGGTTTAGCGCCTCTACACAGCCAAGGTCTTTCAAAATTTTTGCTTCCTGCAACAACGTTAAACCTGCAGCACTATCGCTTCTTCCCTCACAAACCCAAATAATAATTTTTTGATCTTTTGTGTATCCGATCGCAGTTCGCGGTTCACGATTAAAAGCGGCTCTTCCGGCAAACTTTCTTTCTTCATCGTTGGATATTTTAATTTCACCATCCTGCACCAGCACAGGGCCTCCGCCGATAGCTGTCTGAACCTTCCATTTTGAAAATTTCACCGGTTTGTACGATCTTTTATAAATTGTTGTAAGATCAATTTTCTGTGAAGAATCTCTGATGGAATGAACAGGATTTTCTGAGTGAAAAGGAAATCTTTTAGATGAATCTGTGAACGTCCATGCTATGTCGGCTTTCCTTTTTTTTGAAATTCCAAATGTTCCTGTAAAAGAATGAACCCAGGTTAATGTATCTTTTCCTTTTGCCGCAATATCTTCATCATTGTAACTTACTAATTTTCCATTTTTTACTACAAGATTTAAATTTTGATTAGTAGCAAATGAAAAAAATGAACAATTTACCACCAGCAGCGGGCGCATATTTTTATCATAAAACTCTGAAGGAGTCAGTCTCCTATGGCTTGCAGTATCAGTGGTAAATTGCAAATTTCTGTTCTTTAAATCCGCAATTGCATAGTACATAATGTTTGGCTTTCCTTCCATATCAGAGGTTGATTTATAAACATGCATTGATGCGGGAAGTGGCTGATACAGCGAATCCAGGTTTTGCCACGTTACCTGTCCGTTAGAATAAAAGGCACAAACAGAAAATAACAGAATGAAGCAAATCTTTTTCATCTTCATTAAAATAGTTAGAACATTCAGTATAAAAGCTAAAAGTAATCATCTTAAAAATAAAGAAAACAGGATTTTAGAAAAAATTTCCTAAAAAAACGGCAACATGGATTACCCATAGTTGCCGCTACTTTCACTCATAATCAAAATTATTATACGCCGGCATTAGCATAGCCACGCTCGGCAAGCATTTTTCCCATTGGCATAAAAGCTTCGTCTTCTTTTGGAGCCCAGGTAGCAAGCCCATCCACATAACGGTTGTACATGCAGAAGGCCGCAGCAATTAAAACGGTATCATGAATTTCTATGTCAGTTGCGCCGGCGTCCTTAGCGTTTGCAATATCGTCTTCCGTAACATACTTTCCACCCTTCTGTACTTTGCCGGCAATCTGAAGTAAAGCTTTCATTTTCGGCGATACGTCTGTATTTGGAAAACCCTGTTTGATCTCGGTTAAAAAATCAACAGGTTTATTTAAAAGATTTGCAGCAGCCGCTCCATGCGAACTATGGCAAAAATGACAATCGTTCCAATAAGAAACCGAAGAGGCAATCATTTCTCTTTCACCTCTTGTGAGCGAATTATCATGCACCAATAATACTTCGGCGAGACCGTTTAGCGGCCCTGCCGTTTCAGGCCGGAAATTTAATAAACCAACGATTCCGGGCATTTCGTTTTTAAGTTCAATGTGTGCCATATTATTTGAAATTGATGTAGTGTTAAAAATAAAAAATTAAAAATTTATTGATTTACTGTTCCATCGCAATATATGAATTGATTATGAAATCATTTATACAGATCGATATCAGCATATCCTTCATCTGCCCGCCATACAGCCCTTTCAACATACAATTGCCTGTCTGGTCGGGCCCAGGTTCCAAGCCCGTCTACATACCGGTTGAACATGCAAAATGCGGCAGCGATTAAAACGGTATCATGAATTTCTTTATCGGTTGCGCCAAGTGCTCTTGCTGTTTTAATTTGTTCAGCAGTCACATTTTTTCCACCTTTTTGTACGCTGCCGGCGATAGAGAGCAATGCTTTTAATTTTTCAGAAATCGCTGCGGATTGATAATCTTTTTTTATTCCATCAATCGTCTGCATGTCGCATGCAAAATAATGTTGCGCCATTGACCCATGAACATTCTGGCAATAAAAACAATCATTCAGCGAGGATACATATGCACCAATCATTTCGCGCTCGCCGCGCGAAAGCGTGTTGTTATCATCATGCAATAAAACTTCGGCAAGCGCATTCAAAGGCTTTGCTGTTTCAGGGCTGTAGGCCATCGGGCCTCTTATGCCCGGTAGTTCGTTTCCCAAATCAATGTGTGCCATAAAATTTTTATTTAGTTAATTATTTATTAGAAGGTGGAGTGTATCCTTTTGCCATGCGTTTTCCCATTTCTTCATATTCTGCAGGGTCAGTCGGAGTAAAACTATTAAGTCCATCCACATACCTGTTAAACATGCAAAACGATGCGGCAATCAATACAGTATCGTGTATCTCGCGGTCATCTGCCCCCAATTTTCTCGCAGCTTCAATATCTTCGGGCTTTACTTCCCTGCCCAATATCTGCACTTTGCCAGCTATGTGCAGCAAGGCTTTCAGCTTATCGCTCACGTTTGATTGATGCATATCTTTTAATACATCATCTACGGTGTCTATTTCATCGCCGTACAAACATCTCGCCGCAGCGGCATGGCTTTTCATACAAAATAGGCAATCATTACGATAAGAAACATAAGCCGCAATCAGCTCTCTGTCTGCTTCCGGTAGCGGCGATTCTCCGCGCAATAAAACCTGTGCCAGGTCATATAAAGGCTTACCGGTTTCGGGTCTGAACATAACTAACGAACGAATACCCGGAACGCCCTCAGGAACATTGATGTACGCCATGATTTTTCTTTTTTTAAATTTTAGAAAATATTTTCTATTCCAGTCCGTTTCATGCCCTTCCGTTTTAAGGAAGTTCTGCCACAAGTGTGGCCCCACCCGGCTCGTTTGTCTCAATGGAGAAATCACACAATGATTCATCCGTAAATACAATTAGAAGCAACCCGATAACAAACACAAGTGAAAAAATAAATATCGCGTTACCATAGCCGCCAAGCGTTGTTACCAGCATTCCTATAAATAAAACGGCTGTGGCAGTAACAATCCTTCCAACATTAAAGCAAAAACCCGTAGAGGCTGCCCTGATGCCGGTGGGGAACAAGTGAGGTATAAACACCGACAGCGTGCCCTGGCTTCCACCAAAGAATAAAGCGAGTAACGCAATCTCAATGTAAATGATGTTTGTAAACGTTGCGTTTGTCTTAAACAGGACAAATGACAGCAAAGCGCAAACGGAAAAACAGATGAGCATTGATCTTCTTACTCCTGCAAGATTAACCAGCCATCCTGATAAAAAGCCGCCAAGCAGACCACCGATTCCCATAAACATCATGCTTAAACCGCGTTCTTTTTGACCGTCAGAATTTGTCACGAGGCTTTGAATCCACGTAGGCATCCATGAAAAAATTGCCCATAACCCTATCAACATCGACCCGAATATGGCTGCGCCAAAAACGAGGCTGCGGCGGTTATCCTGCGAAAATGCGGAAATTTTAACTGCATTCAATTCACTTTTTTTCGCTTTATGCATTTGCCAATTTGCAGATTCTTTTATTACCATCCAGCCAATAAAGGAAATAATAATGGGGATAAATCCAACAAAAAATCCGAACCGCCAATAAGCGATGAGGTAATTGATAAGTCCCGCCGAAAAAATCCCTATTGGGAAAGCAATAGATAAAATGCCTATATATATTGCTTTACTGGAAGCCGGCCAGATTTCGCTCATAAAAATAATTGAAACGACCAACACACCACCCACCCCAAAACCGCTCAAAAACCTGCAAATAACCATAAGCCACCAATTGGGCATCATTCCTGTCAACACAGTAAATACCCCATAAAAAGCGATTGACATCAGCAATGATTTTTTCCTGCCGATCCTGTCGCTGATGATGCCCCATACGAAACCGCCGAAAGCCCACCCGAAAATAAAAATGGCGTTAATATAAGCGCTGATTTCATTCATTTCTGTTGGGCTTTTATTTCCGGCAAGGTCTGTTGTAACTACGGGCAAATACACAGACATCAGCGTAGAAACTGCACCACCAAAGGCTGTGCTGACAAAGCATATGGCGAAGAAAAGCTTATGATAAGCCGAAATCTTTTTTTCTCTTAAGGCGATATCTTCCATTTTTTGCTTGTTCAATAATTAGATAAAAGTGTTCGAAATTAATTCGCGTTTATTTTTTTAATAATCCATCGAAAGTTATGGATATATAATAGATAGCGCCTATTGCCGGCGATCCATAAGACTGGTAAATCTTGTTATTGAAAATATTGCTTGCACCAAGTTTAATGGTGGAATGCGCTTTGGGCAATTTTTTATTTACCTGGAAATCCACAAGGGAATAAGCATGAATCCTGCCCGGCATCATACCGTTAAAAGTTCCAAACCAGTCAAACGCGCTTTGCCAATGCCATGACAAATTGAATCCAAAGCCTTTGTGTACATCACTATTGCCAAAAGTGACATTGGTGCTATATTCCGGGGTATTAAATTGTGCCACATTATTTGGATCGGCATTTTTCAGATTAAAGGAAGACCATGTCATGTTTCCACCAAGTGTATAGCCTTTATCAAAAATGTAGGTGAGCCCCAGGGATACGCCCTGTGCCGAGACTTTATCAGGCGCATTGGTATATAATTGGAACGCATGAACTTTTCCATCCAGAATATCGGTGGCGGCGTCAAAATTGATTTTTCCATCGCTGCCATACACATCGTGTTGCGGCTGTATTACCACCGTATTCAAAATAAAATCTGTGTAGGTGCTATAGTAATAGTTAATATCTACCAAAAATTTATTTTGAAATAATCCTTTATATCCAACCTCAAATGCTTTTTCCTTTTCCGGTTTAATATAGGCAACATTTGATTTTTTCAACAGATCTTTATTGTCTGAAACTGCCTGTGGAAAAGGAGTTCCATTCGCCGATGCTGCTCCAAAGGCACCTCCGAATGCGCCAACTGATGCTGCAGTAAATGAATTCTCATATACGCCCATGCCCTTACTATTCCGGGGCGCTCCACCCAAAATAGTGATCGGGCCAACGTTTAACTTAATAAACTGATCAACCGGCGTAGGATTTCTAAATCCCGTTTGATAAGAAGCACGGAAATTATGGGTATTAGCAACGGTATAAACTGCTGACAGGCGCGGCGTAAAGCTTCCATCAAAATTTTCGTCTTTGTCGTATCGCATGGAAGCAGTTACCTTCAGCTTGTCATCAAACAATTTTTTTGCTGCCTGCACGAAGGCTCCATATTCTTTTATAGTTACTTTGTTGTCCTTGTCGTCAAATAAGCTTCCGTTGGTAAACATATCATAATAACGGAAGCTGCCACCAGCAAGCAATTCAAATACTTTTACCTGGTTGCTAAAATCGTATTGCCCTTCCGTATGATAAAATTTACTATTGCTGAAAACACCAGCGCCACTTAACCCATAATTATGAATGGAAGCGTCTTTGGCGGCTTTAAAATCTTTGGAACCGGGCGCAAATCTTCCCTGGCCGGCAAATGCACGCGCAGCGCTGTTATCGTTCGCAGTCACCCCCGATATAGTACCGTTAAAAGCGGCCTGGTACCTGTTAAACCAAACATCATCTGCCTGGGCCGGAGAAACCACATTGCCGTTCAAATCTTTCACCCACTCACGGTTGATGAATTGAGCTAATGAACGCGTATTGTATGAATCATGAGAATTTTCAGCCACCGCATAGCTGCGCAAAAAATAATTTGATCCTTTCAATTCTATCCTGTGGGTTTGAAGCACAAAGTTATTTAGGTCGAAACGGCTGCTGCCGGTGTAGCTGGCGGTTCCTTTGCCGAGATTGTATTGATAAATCAATTCCAGGTTATTGGCAATGCGATAATGCAGCGCACCATTCAGTTTGAGGCTATATACATTATAATTCATAAGGTCCTTTTCCTCATAGCCGGTTCGCGAAACAAGCCCAATGCCAGGCAGTGTTTTTGAAACTTCATCACCATAAATGTTCAAAGCATCACGGCCCGGATTATTAGGGCCTCGGTTTGCCGCGGGGGTCTGCGCACTTACATCCGTATAATTTGTGGCGTACCAATCGGTGCCTGCCAGATAAGAAGCATTTATTTTAAAAGCCAATCTATCATTAAATGCCTTTGCATAGCGCAAAGCAAAATCACCCAGCCCTTTGGGGTTTACTCCTTTTTCCCCCACATGATTTAGCCCGGTTTTGGCATGGATGGTTAATCCCTGGTAATGAAATGGATCTTTGGTATGAATGAGCAACGCCCCGTTAAAAGCCATTGGCCCATATAACACAGAAGCCGCGCCAGGTATGATTTCCACACTTTCGACATCAATATCTGATGCCCCGAACAAATTGCCGACAGCAAAGTTTAGGCCCGGCGTTTGGTTATCCACTCCGTCCACCATTTGAAGAAATCTTGAATTTCCGGTAGTGTTAAATCCGCGGGTATTCATTTGTTGATAAGTAAGGCTACTACTGACTACCTCCATGCCTTTTATATTTTTAAGGCCGTCGTAGTAAGTTAAAGAGGGATTCTCAGTAATATCTTTCAGCGTCATCTTTTCGATAGTAACCGGCGACCGCAGAATATTTTCTTTAACCCTTGATGCCGCAGTTACTACCTCATTAAGAAAGGCCGTTTTGGGCAGGAGTGAAACATTGACAGACTGGTTATTACTTGTAATTTGGATTTCTTTGTTTTCATGACTAACAGAAGTAATCAAAATATAAAAAGGCAATTTTTGTTTGTTTACTGTCAGGTCAAATGTGCCGTCTTCAGCAGTAATGGTCCCTATTAACTTATCCTTTACGTTGATACTCACCGCCGGTAGAGGTTTACCGGTCTCTGAGTCAGTAATTTTACCTGAAAGTTTTATTTCCTGCCCCACCGATCGCAAAGAGAGGATTAGCAGAAACATCCAAATAGCCGTTTTAATAGCAATAGTGCTTTTGTTCATTGTTTTATTTTTTACTTTTTATTTTCTTTTTTTAGATGATCATATCCTTGTGGCAATCGCATGTATCCATAATTGACAAGCCTTTCAGCCAAAACCTCATAGTAGCTCTCTTCCTTAGGAAGTGAAGTGGCCATTCCATCTACGTAGCGGTTATACATACAAAATAATGCAGCGATTAAAACGGTATCATGAATTTCAATATCGGTGGCGCCCGCACCTTTGGCCTTCTCTATACTTTCTTCAGTCACGCTTTTACCGCTGATTCTTGTCAGAGAAGCTATTTCAAGAAGCGCTTTCATTTTTTCACTGACAGGAGCGGTAGCAATATCCTGTTTTACTTTCTGAGAAGTTTCATGATCACCAATTAATAAATCCGCCGTAGCAGTATGCGCAGTAGAACAGAAAGTACATTGATTGCCATTAGAAACTACAGAAGCAATCAGTTCGCGTTCGCCCTCCGTTAGAGACGACGGCCCGCGCATCAATACTTGTGTTAACTCGCGAATGGGCTGGCCACTGTCTTTTCTATATTCCAATAACCCGGTAATGCCCGGCAGATGGTCTTCAAGTGGTATGTAGGGCATAATTTTTTGTTTAATAATTTTAGAATTGTACACTCAAGCTCTTCTTTTAATTTTCTGCAAATCACCTCAGGAATTATAGGTCACCTGAACAACTAAAAGTTTTCAACGTTGTCACTGCTTTCATCGTACGCTGAAATATGAGAAAGTTGTTCTGCTGTAATTTCTTCTAACTGCCTTTTCCTTGTTTCTACCCCAAAAAATATAATTGACAAGGCGGCCAACACCAAGGGAACAGCCCCTATAATTGCTGTGGCCGCAATTGACGGCGGCGCAATGGCAAATACAACAAGCGCGATGACCAGCACGCCCCCAAACTTGCTGAAACCTGCTACCAGGCCGCTTCCGCGCGAACGTATTCTTGTCGGATAAATTTCTGCAGCATACGCCGATAGAATGGATATAACGGAACTAATGCCCCATATAGGAATGACAAGCAATACATAAAGCCAGACTTTATGTTGCACTATTGAATTGCCTGCAAATAAAAAACCTACCATAGATGCAGCCGTTAGCAGGGTGAGAAGAACGATTGTTTTTTTGCTGCTCCAGAATCCATATATCCACGCTACAAGAAAATTAAGCGGAAAACCAATAAGCGCTGCATTGCGAAGGATGGCAAAAGAATCGGCGCTTGTAAACCCAAGATGCTGCAGATTGGAAGGAATCCAAAGTTCAAATCCAAATTCAACGAAACCTCCTCCAAGAGCAAGCAGTGTCAAAGTGGCCGTAATGCCTAAAAAAGGCGGGCGAAACAATTGCTTAAACTGATCCTTGATTCTGGTCTCAACATGAATTGTCATGATTTTTTCTTTGATAGCAACCGCGCCATAACGTTTCATCACTTGTTGCGCTTCTTTAAACCTTCTGTGATTAAGCAGGTAACGCGGTGATTCGGGAATCCAGCGATTTAAAAGAATGAGCATGAAGCCGGTTGGAAAACCAATCAACCAAAGAATCCTCCAGCTATATTCCGGAACAAGCCATGAAGCCAGCGCGCTTGTAATTACGTAAGCTCCTGCAATATCTCCACCGATAAGAACCATCAACCAGCCCCTGTGCCGTGCGGGAATGCTTTCCGCCATGAGCGTAAAAAGAACAGGCAACATGCCGCCCACTCCATAGCCCATCAAAAGGCACATAACACAATTCATCCAAAATTCGGGCATGCAG
This sequence comes from Hanamia caeni, assembly GCF_003721595.1. Classification (GTDB taxonomy): domain Bacteria; phylum Bacteroidota; class Bacteroidia; order Chitinophagales; family Chitinophagaceae; genus Ginsengibacter; species Ginsengibacter caeni. The sequence continues at coordinate 13,822 of NZ_RJJR01000023.1, read as the reverse complement.
CCACAGGGGCTTGTTGCAATAAATGTTACACCCGCCATAAGAATAGAAGACCTGCGCCCGATTTTATCGCCCAGCCATCCCCATAAAAAAGATCCCAACACGGTTCCTGTAATTCCGCATAAAGGAAGAAACGCCACGGGGATAATCCCGTCCGGATTTACAGGTGATTTAAGCCCGTACTCCCTTGCCATACCAGGCACAACAAAAGACAAAATTGTAGGCTTCATCACATCTATAGTAATTGCGATAGCCATAACGAACAGCAATCCAATGTGTGTTTTATTAATAGGTGCATCGTCAAGTGCACGAACCTTAAAATGGTAATCGTTGTTTTCTTTTATTGCTGATGCAGGCAGAAGGCTGTAAAGCGTAATGGCAAGCCCTATTATAGAAAGCGCCATTCCCACATACATGCCGGTGCTCATGGGCATACCCACCAGCTTGTAGTCCATGCCGGCAGCATTAGTGTACATAGGAATTTGCAAAGCCACGCCAACGGCAACAGATAAAAAACCCACCCAAAATGCGGACTTGCTTCTGAAATTAATTTTTTGAACAGGGTTATTTAATTTAGTATCTCCCATATTTTTAAGAATCCTGATGATTTAATTTTAATTACTAAAACTTATTAATTATTTTTTGTTCATTTTTTATATAAAATATAAAGTCATTCTGTACACCAAATCATAATCACGGACGGTAGAACTGGTCGATTGGAATGTGCGGCATAACAATTATTTTTCTTACAGATACCATTCAGTAAACAAACAATTTTTCCTTTTTTTTATCCTGATAATAACAGGGAATTTATTTTTCCGGTTTATAAAAAAATCTGATATTAAACCATTCAAAAAAAGAGGCTCCCGATAGGAATAACAGAGCCGTATTACTTGATTTACGAAAATTTTCCATTCAGAATCGCTTTCTGAATTTTTCAATACGTTGTAAGCGCTTTCTCTCCCGTTTCATAATCTGCTGCTTTTATTTTTTATTTTTTTTATCATTTGCTGTTTTAAAATTTTTCCGGAATCAAAAAAATACTGATATTAGTACTTTAAAAAAGAGGCTCCCGATAAGAATAACAGAGCCGTATTACTTGATTTACGAAAATTTTTGTCTTAGAATTTCTTTCCGAAATCCTCCAATAATTTGCAAGCACTTTCCCGCGGGTTTCATAATCTGCTGCTTGTTATTTTTTAGTTTTTTCATTGTTTGTTGTTTTAAAAAAGATTTTCTTAATCAAAAAACAAAACTTAATATTTTAAAAAGAGACTCCCGATAGGATTAACAGAGCCGTATTACTTGATTATAAATTTTTATTGTCAAAACCTTGTGGTGAACCCTACGTTTATAAGATAATCTGCAAAAGCTGCGTCTCCGTTCTTGTAAACACCTGTTTGCGCGGTAGTTTCTTTATCCGGAACACTTTGTGTACGACAACGAATTAATGCAACTGGCACTGCCAAAAAGAAGGTTGATTTTTTCACTGCCAGGTTTACACCGGGTTCGATATCAAAAATATATCCCGGCCTCCTGAAGCCTTCGCTTCCACCGATAAGATCATATACTGGTATTCCTTCAAGACGACCGCCTAATGCAACGGAGAGATTTTTCATGCTCCCCTTAAAACCATAATTCAAACCCAGCCTGGCCATATATTGGTCAGGCACGCTCATGATCGCTTCATTCCGATTGGAACGATAAGTGGGCACGCCATTTTGTTCTCTCGGATTGATGAGATAATATAAATTGCCATAGATTCCCACAAGAGGCGTAAAATTATAAAAGCCATTTGCGGCAGCAATAATCCCTGTGCCGCCATCTCCTAACTGGATTGACTGGTCAACCGTACGAAGCTCCTTTGTTGAATCATTGACCGGAAAATAATCCTGGTATTTATAATCTCCCGTCGGAAACTTTAAACCTAATCCCAATTGGATATTTCCTTTATGTGCTTCAGCAGGATCCATCATCCAACGGTATAAAGTGATGTTCAAATCGCCGAGGCCAAAAGAATGAGTAGTGTACCGCTCTTCATTTCCGAAGCGTGCGCGTTGAGATCGTGAAGTGGACAAAATCGGAAAGCCCACCGACAACGACAAGCGCCTGTTCAAATCGCGTGAAACAGAAAAATCAGTTGTATTGACATGATTGATCACTTCACTACGCTCTTTGAGCCTTTGTTTTTGCTGGACTGTACCCACAAAATGTCTGAACGAATTGAAATAACGATTGCTGATATTCAATTGCCAGATATCAGGTTTGGTTTCACTGGCCATTTCATCGGGATGTTGCATGGTGCATAGACTGCCACCGGTAGTACGTATTGCAACACATCCCTGTGCATGTAAATAGTTATTAACAAGCAATAATAAAAAAGTGCTAAGTAGTGTTGAGAAAATCCTTCTCATGAAAAATGTTTTTTAATAAGCCGTTATTGATTTCAAATTTTTGATTGTTGCCCGATGCATTCGGGATTCAGAAAAACGAAATCGGAAGTAAGATTCAATAATAATTATCTGAAGGAAGGCCGCAACAAATCAACGAGCCTGATTCTTTGGCTTTATGGAACTCCGTTTTGCTGCCTTATAAAAAGGCTATTTTGAAACCATTGAAATTGCCTTCAAAACGGGTAAACCTTTTTTACCAGAAAAGCAAAACAATACAATAAAGAAGATCCCATAAATTTTTTAAAGAATCGTCGTCTTGTGCGGCAGGCTTGTAAAGCCTTGTCAGGCGTTATAATCGGGCGGGCGTTCGGAAGAAAGCAGAACAACAAAAGGTAATGCTTCTGCTTTTAAAGACAGCCATTGTTGATCTGGGGTTAATGGAGAATTTATTTCTATCCCAAAAGAAGAGTTATCAAATACGGATAAATATTTTAAAACAGAAATGGAGGAATTATCTGCTTTTTTCGGATTTTGATTTTGAGCCAAATCGTTAGTGAGTTTGAAGAAATCATTTTTTGCAGTTTGCAATTTCATCTCTTTTGTATTCGGAATACATTTCAGATAAAGCGTATCGTTGGCCAGCTTTCTTTTTACATATTTATATTTCACACCGCCGATTTCAATTTCGCCATCGTAGCGCTGGTAAGATGACCAGCTTGTTTGGTAGGGAAGATTAACAGGAACTTTTAATTCAATTAATTGCGACTCATCATAATGATTATTATCCAGTGCCACCTCCAATTGTTTGTTAGCCTGCGTTTTCATAAAATCGTACATCAGCCGGTATCCAAACCAGTTGAATGCGAATATGATGAGAAAAAATATGGCAGTTATTTTCTTCAATGCAAACGTTAAATAAATAAACAATACTCCTGCAATATAATATTTTCTCCGGATTTAATATAAAATAAAAAAATATTTTCTTTCTCAAAAAAGATAGGCCGGCTACCGGTAATAAGGATTATTTGTCAAAATAAAAATCTTCATTAAAAATTGCTTTACTACCCGCCTCTTTTGTATTATAATATTATAGTGACAGGATTATTCCAAATTATTATAAATTATAAAGTGGACCTTTTAATTCCAAATTCACTTCAATCCATTTACAACAAAAGTTTTTTTATCTTTTCCGATGCCTGTCAATCTAAGTGATCTCCAATGTTTTGGCAAAACGCTTTTTAACTGAACAATGCCATTGCGTGTAATATCAAGGCCGCCAAAACCAAAAAGGACGGCTTGCAAATATCCACCAGCTCCTGTTGCAAAATATGGATTAGTTCCGCCGGCAGTTTCGGCCATCACACCAAATGGTGGTAGTTTATTGGGGATATAAGTTTCCTCAAAAGCCTTCCATGCCTTTTCAGGTTCCTGGAGTCGTGCGTGCAATATGGTAAAGATAGCATGCGTCATTGCCGGGGAGCCCTCTCCTACCCTGCTTTCGTAATAATCAAGGTCTTTTTTTATTTGCGCAGAATCGGTAATCTCTTTTAAAGGATACGCCAATAAATTTACATCGGCCTGTTTTATTTTGATACCATCATAACCGGCATATTCTAATGTGACACCGTTAGCCGACTTCATAATCGGGATATTATTTTTCACATTTAACCAATCGGTATCAACAGGCTCGTGTAATATTTCAGCAGCCCAAACGGCATATTGCAGATTGGCTTTTGCAGCGGCATTGGTAAAAGCATTGTTATCTACGTTTTCGGCCCATTCATCGGCCGCCACTACATTATTTATATCGTAATGTCCCGGGCCATTTCTTTCTACGCGGCTTGCCCAGAAATCAGCGCAGGCTTTTATCATGGGAAATCCTTTATCACGCAGCCAGGACGTATCCTGCGTAACACAAAAATAATTCCACGCAGCAATGGCTACATCGGCAGTTATGTGATGCTCAAAGGGGCCGCTCAACGCCCACACAGGTGTTTCTTCATTGCCGCTGGCAGCGCTTTCCCACGGATACATCGCTCCTTTATAGCCATGTGCAAATGCATTGTGCTCTGCTTCTTTCAATCTTTCAAAACGGTATTCCATCATGCTTTTCGCCATGTCGGGGTGCAATACTAAAAGCGGCGGAAACATCCAAAGTTCTGCGTCCCAAAAAACATGACCGTTGTATCCAAGGCCGCTCAAACCCATTGGCGACGGGCTATACGCGGTTCCTCCCCGTACAAAAGAATACAAATGATACATCGCAGAATGAACATCACGTTGGCTTGCTGCATCGCCGGTAATTTCTATATCACTTTTCCAAAGCTTGTCCCAGGCTTCATCATGAAACTGAATTAATTTTTTTGCGCCCTGCAATTTTGCATAGATAACATATCGTTGTGATTCATTGAAAGGATCTTCATGTTGCGCAGTCGTAATAGATGCTCCGGCAATCGCGAAATGGTAAGTAGTGCCGGCTTTTAAATTTTTTTTAAATTTTAAAAGATGCATATTATTATCCCACATTTCATGAATCAGTTCCGGTTCGGAATCATGAGGCTCGTCAAATAAAAAAGTAGTGCATGATCCGAAAGTTAATTTTCCTGTCGGGCTTTTGGCAACGGATGAAAGTAAGCTTATTTCCACATGCGGCCTGTCAATCTGGTTGTAATAATTTTGAACATCGCGCAACTCATCAGGTGCCTGCATCACGCTCGCCGGAATTATTTGAATATCTTTTTTAGCAGTTATAGTAACATCTACCAAAACATTATAAGGTAAATTTCTCAAAGCATAATAAGTATAGGAAACGGTAGCTTTATCCTGGTAATCGAATGTGGTATTTAAATTCGCATGTTTCATATCCAATATCTGCTTCATATTTTTCGAATCTCCTTCGCCAATACGATGCCCATCAATATCCAGGTACATATCTACAAGATTGAAGCTTTGCAAAAAGTTGCTGACCATTCCACGGCCATACTGATCATAAGCGCCATTTAAAACAACGGTTTTACATTTTAAAGGGTCGGCGGAAGACACAATTCCGATCATTCCGTTAGCAACCGTTTCGCCATAATAATTGGATGGGTCTATTTTGTTGGCAACAATTTTCCAGGGATCGGTTGTTTGGGAAAAGGAATAGCAAAAAGAAAAAGCAAAGAAACTAAAGAAAATAAATCTTTTCATCTATTGAAAATTTAAAAGAATTATAACAGCAATTAAATGTAAACTAAATTGTAACAATTGGAAATATAATCCTCGCTAAATTGTAAGATTCTTTCTTATAAAACGATTGTTGAATTCGATTGTTCATTTCCCTTTATTTTATATTAATTGATCCTTTATATTTGAAAGATTATCGGTTCAATAAGTTCCATTTGTTACTTTGTAGCGCTAATAATTCGTTTCCAAAAAAATGAAAAAAATTCTGATAATTATTTTATCGCTGATTATTCTGCTATCAATTTGCTCTTATGTGTTTATTCCTGAAAAACTGGAAATAGCTACGGTGGAATTGGCGAATTGTAATATTAACGGAGTTTCCAGAACGATACACAATTCACATGGCTGGAGGAAATGGTGGCCAGGTCCAGACAGCCTGCGCCACAATACCAAAGCTGACTCGATATGGTATTACTATAAGGGATATCATTACCATCTGGATGAGAAATTGTATGATGCTATAAAAATTCAAATAAAAAATAAAAAAACTAACATTGAAAGCACCATCCATATTTTCAGTTTGAATTTTGATTCGGTTGCTATAGAATGGAAGTGTAGCTTCTATGCGGGCATTAATCCCATAACAAGAATATTGAAATACCGGGAGGCCAAAAGCATCCGGAATAATATGACTCAAATTCTTTCGGGGCTTGTCTCGTATTTGGAAGACAAAAGAAATATTTATGGCTTTAATTTTCACGTCATAATATCAAAAGATTCCACGCTGGTTGCTACAAAAATAATTACGCCAGACTATCCTACCACTTCTGAAATTTATAATTTAGTCGGAAATCTAAAAAAATATATAAAAAGCGAAGGAGCCAAGGAGAACAATTTCCCCATGCTTAGTGTAAGAAAATTAGAAAATTCAGAGTTTAAAACTATGGTGGCAATACCGGTAAATAAAAGGCTTAAAGGAAAAGGAGAAATATTTTATAGGCGTTTCGTTCCATGGAAAGTATTAACCGCCGAAGTTTATGGAGGCAACATCACTGTAGAAAAAGCCATGCATCAAATGAATGTATACATGTCCGATTATCAACAAACCGCTATGGCCATTCCATTTGAATCGTTGGTAACCGACCGCAGCAGGGAGCCGGATACTTTAAAATGGATTACAAATATCTACGTCCCTGTGCCATGAGATGATGAATAGGATCAGGCTTCATGTATAAATCTTCGGGATTTTCGAACACCCTGTTTACTTTGATAGTTTCAAAAGTCAACCCCATTGCCCAGTAGACCAATAAATTTCTATAATTTTTTTTTATTTTTTTAAGTGCCCCGTAAATTGAATTACCATTATGCTATCATTATTTCTTGCGAGTATATAAGCTTTTTTGTCGCCTATCTGTATTTCGCTAATATGACGTACCTGCCCTTTTATTTGCAAGCCATTTAGTGGCTCCGCTTCAAAATTACCCTTCCCCTTATTGAGAAGTATAGTTCCATAATCGGCATCATTTCTTCCCATTTGAATATTATTTTCATAATAATTTCCGGCTATTAAAATATCAGGCAAATTATCGCCATTGGCATCTACCACCACAGCGGTTTTATAAGTGGACAACTGGGCCTGCCAAGGCAAATGCTGAACTGAAAAGTTTAATTTACCATCATTCAGAAGAACTGCATTTGAAAAGTAATTTGCCGTGAGAGTATCTGCGTTTTTTAGTTTTTCTTTGACAAAAATGTCGTTGAGCGTGGCCTTTGCAAAATCCTTTGCATATAAAAATCTTTTTTTGATTATTGGCATCTGTTTTTCCAATTCTCCAATACTGGCAAACTCAATTTCTTTTCCCTGAAAATAATGAGTCAATACCTGTTCCTTCTTGCCATTATCGTCAAAATCGTTATAATAAAGTCTTACGGGTTCTTTTTCGGAAGCTTTTAGACGGCTATTTAATCCTAAATTTCCAGCTATGAAATCAATGTTGCCATCATTATTCAAATCCACCGGCAACACAAAATTCCACCATCCTTTTTTATCAGAAAGAATCTTTTTAGTAAATACATCACGATGATTAATGAATGCCACTATGCCACCCCATTCTAAGGTTAATATTAAATCTTTATTACCGTCGTTGTTAATATCATACCACAACGCAGAAGTCACCAAGCCAATATCAGACAACCCTTTTACATATTTATCCGTTACTTCTTTAAATTTCCCCGTTCCATCATTTTGCAATAAGTAAGATTTTGGAACTTCACCATATTTCCACGGAACTGATCTTCCTCCAACAAACAAATCAACATTACCATCATCATTAAAATCGAACGGTTCCACACAGGAAGCATTTACAAATAAATTGTCAAAAGCATTCTCAAGTTTATGAAAAATCCCCTTTCCATCATTAAGATAAACCCGTGGAGTTAACATAGTGTCCTTACCATAAAATTCGTTACCGCCGCTTGCAACTATTAAATCGGGAAACCTATCATTATTGACATCAGCGAAACAGGCTCCTACATCTTCATAGGTACTGTCTTTATCCAAATCAGGTTGGGCAGTTTTAATAAATTTTCCTACTTTGTTTTGTACAAAAACAGCCGGTTTCTCCCACTTTGAAGACCCTATAAAAACATCCTCTAATCCATCATGGTTAATGTCGCAAACCGCCAATGCAGGCCCTTCGGTTGAAAGCATGTGAGGTATCAGAGGTTCACGATTAAATTCCTGAAATGAATTTTCTTTATGCTTGTATAAAAGGTTGGATTTTGAAGTAATATCTTCCATTGGCCTTGCAGAATTTTTCCAATAGGACGTGATACTGGCAAAATCAAATTTCGGAAGATCTTTTTGATAGGCAATTTCTATCAATTCATTCACTTTTGAATAGCGGATGTGTTGATAGGTATTATCAGGCCAAACGAGTAACATAGAATCCACTTTAGCTTTATATAACCCGATATGAATTGGTATTTGCATGCTCGATATAAAACCGTGAACCGGATAATTCTGATATGACCTTATTTGTCCATTCGCATACACCAGTATCCTGGCTCCGATCGCATTAATATTTTTTTCTGGTCCTTTTAATTTAATATCAAGATACGGCCTGGCCCTTTTATCATTGGTCGCATTCCTGTAAAGGAAGGCAGGATGATCTATATTGTTGACAACAATGTCCAAATCGCCGTCATTATCCAGGTCCGCATATACTGCGCCGTTGGAATAAGAGGCTTCATTTCCTTTTATTTCATCTTCAATATCCTTAAAAGCCAAATTACCTTTGTTTTCAAAGAACCGGTTGAGTATTTGTGTTTCCGGAAGTTTATCGATCAGCGTTATATCATTACCGCTTAGTTGGTCAGTCCGAACTTTTGTTTGCAAAGCATCACCCGATACGTAATTGATATAATCAATATCATTCAATCTTTTTGTTATCCCGTTTGATACAAACAAATCTTTTAAGCCATCATTATCAAAATCCATTAATAAAGGAGCCCACGACCAGTCAGTTGAAAAAATTCCGGAATAGAAACTCACTTCGCTAAACATTCCATTGCGCCGGTTGAATTGAAGATTATTACGAGAATATTGATAATTATATCCATAATCAATCTTACTTAAAAAGAGATCATACTCACCTTCGCCGAGCACTCTTTTGTCTATTTGCGGATCTTCCGACAACATATCCATAGAGACAATTTCGGGATACCCGTCATTATTCAGATCTGCAGCATCCACTCCCATAGTATAACGGCTTGTATGCATAATTTCATTATTCAGATCCTCCTTAAAAGTTCCATTATGCTGATTAATATAGAGATAATCATCTTCATGAAAATCATTGCCCACATATATATCCGGCCATCCATCAAGATTAATATCCGAAACACAAACGCCCAGCCCATATCCCAGTATGGAGCTGTATATTCCTGTCTTTGTGGTAACATCTGTGAAGGTGTTATTCCCATTATTTCGGTAAAGCCTGTCGCCGGAATATGGGTTTTTAATTTGTATCAATTTATTTCTCGGGCCAAAAGTTCCATTCTGATGAATAGTGTGATTCAATAAGTACATATCAAGGTATCCATCGCCATCATAATCGAAAAAAACAGCCTGTGTGCTAAAACCAGAAAAATCTAAACCGTATTGGTGGGCCTCATCTTTATAATAAGGAATTCCATTTTTATTGATTCCCTGGCATATTAATAATTGGTTGTGACTCTGCAAAGTTTGGTAATGCCCCACCCTGCAAATGTAAATGTCAAGCAAGCCGTCATTATTGATATCAACAACGGAAACGCCAGTTGACCAGCCGCCATCTTCAGGAATGTGCGCTTCCTCAGTTACATCTTTAAATTTCAAACTTCCCTGATTGAGATATAATTTATCGGCCTCCTGATTAGACGCAAAAAATAAATCAATCTTTCCATCATTATTAAAATCCCCTGCGCCGATTCCGGCGCCGTCATAAAAATATAGGTATTTAAAAATATTAAATTCTTGCGTTGCGGTAAGTCTATTTTCAAAGTGTAAACCGGTTTGTGTATCATTCATCAGTTCAAACACGGGTGGCAATTGATCTTTTGGTTTGCATCCCGAAAAAAAAACAGCAAAAACAAAAGTCACAACATTGATGAAGAATAAATTAACTACTGACAACCTATATTTACACCAATTGAAATATAGAAAAGAACTACATTGTTTCATCATTGTGTCAATCCAGAGTGTTTATTTTGTAAGCCATTTTTTAATTCATATAAGGCCGGGTATTGATCATTTATCAGAAATAAAATTTTAGGGTCATTTTTACCGGGAATTTTCACGATATCTCTTACCATTCCTTTTACATTCAACCCTGTTTTTTTTTGATCAACCCATGTAAAATTTCCCTTACCGTCATTCAATAATATGTCTCCAAAACTTGCATCTAATCTTTCAAATTGTGGAAGAAACGTATATAAGTTTCCACCAAGTACTAAATCCGGAAAGCCATTTCCATCAATATCCATTGGAAGGATGGAGTTAATTGAAGAAAGTTGTGTCATTTTTGGTAATTTTTTGATTTTAAAATTACCGTTCCCCTGATTAATAGCCACAATTGAAGAAGGGTAATTAAATTCTTTTATTGTTGCTTTTTGCAGTTCTTCAGCCGGAAGCAAATCTTCTATTGATTTTTTTGCAAAATCTTCATGGCTCAAATTTTTAATTTTTATTGATGGAATGTCATTCTCTAAGTCACGCTTTAGAAAAACAGGCTTATCCTTTTTATTGACAGTGTAGGTAAGTATTTTATTTATATAATTACTCTGATCAAAATCTTCAATCCATAATTTTACCGGATGAGCTGAGTCGGGCTTCAGGTAAAAATTTTCTCCAATGTTACCAAAAATTAGATCCATTTTACCATCACCGTTTACATCTAAAGCAGTTATTGTTTGCCACAAACTAAATAATTTATTCAGGTTCGATTTAATTTCTATAAAATGATCCCCATTATAAGCGAAAATTCGGGGAGCCATCCATTCGCCCGTTACAATTAATTCTTTGGAAGTATCACCAACTACATCTGCCCATACAGCGCCGGTCACCATTCCTATATTGGCTATATCCGGATTTTTTGTTTTAGCAATATCTTTAAAATGACCCTGGCCATCATTTACATAAAGGTAACTGGAAGGTGAAACGCCATAATCCCTTGGATAACTTCTACCGCCAATAAAAAGATCGGGATAACCATCATGATTAAAATCATAAGTTATAGCCACTCCTGTATTCATACCATTTGGAGGAAAAGCATCCACGTCAATAGTAAAATTTCCTTTGCCATCATTTTTATACAACCGGCTTTGCATTTGCCTGCTATAAGGTGTATTATTATTTCCTCCGGGCCCTACATACAGATCAAGATCACTATCATTATCTGCATCAAAAAATAGAACAGCCTGATCTTCAAAATCAGCATACTGATCAAAAATGGGTTCTTTCTTTTTTACAAATTGGCCGGATTGGGTTTGAAGATATAATTGGCCAGGATGATCTTTTGTACCACCAATGTAGACATCATCCAATCCATCACTATTTACATCGCCTACAGCCGCTTTGGGGCCTTCCCTGGAAAGCATTTCGGGGATATTTTTTTCGTAATAAAAATCAATATTATCATCTTCCTGGTGCTTCTCAAAAGTACTTTTTACAGGCTCTAAAAAAGAAGGTATTGATAGGCTTGACGTATCGGAATACAATTTTGCATTAGGCGGTTGATGAATTACCAGGAGGGTATCAATAGGTGGATTGAGATATTTGGAATACGTTCGGTTTGGCCACAATATTATCATCGAATCAATCTTACTATATTTTCCTAAGCCAACAATTTGCTTATAATCCACAGAAGATTGAAATCCACGGCTTGGTATTACCTCACGGCTTAGAATTTGATTTCCGATATACAATTTTATTTCACTACCAACGGCAAAAGTATTTTTATCGTTTCCTTTCAAAAAGATACCGAGATAATTGTTTTTATTTATAGTTCTTGAATTGTTTTTGTAAACAAAAGCCTGTCCATTTTCATTATTCACCACCAGATCCATTGCGCCATCATTATTGAGATCTCCATAAGCAGCGCCATTCGAAAAAGATGGTTGCGTAAATCCCCAGGATTCACCCACATCCTGAAATTTCAGATTACCAAGATTCCTGAAGGCATAATTTTTTAATGGATTTTGTGGGATTCGTTTCAATATTTCATCCACTCCTTCCTTTTTGCCACTGAGAATCATTTTCTGAATAACATCGTTGGCAAAAAATTCCATAAAATCAAGATTGGTAACATCCCTGTTTACGCCATTGCATACATATATATCAGTGTAGCCATCGTTGTCAGCATCAAATAATAATGCTCCCCAGCTCCAGTCGGTTGCTGAAACTCCACTATAATTCGCTATGTCAAAAAACTTCCCGTCTTTGTTATTTAATTGTAAACAATTTTTTACATACTGATAAGAAAATCCTGCTTTTATTTTACTGTTAAACTGCTCAATATCATCAAAGGAACCCATGGTCTTCAGCCGGTAGTCATTTTCAGGAAGCATATCAGTTGTGAAAATTTCAGGATAGCCATCATTATTAATATCGGCTATATCAGCGCCCATTGATGACAGGCTCATGTGTTGAAACCAGTCATCTGTTTCATCTTTAAAGGTTCCATTTTTTTGATTGATGTATAAGTAATCCCTCTCGTATGAATCGTTGGAAATATAAACATCGGGCCATCCATCTCCGTTGAGATCTCCCACAGATACACCAAGCCCAAAACTGATCAGACCACTGTGAATGTCTGCTTTGGTAGTAACTTCTGTAAAATGGCCATTATCGTTCCGGTATAAATGATTGCCACCTCCTTTTAGAAATTGAGCTACGTTCCATTCAGAATCAGGAAGATCACGCTCGTTGTTGTTGTTCAATGTATTTACAGGAATGGGACTATTATTAATCATAAAGCAATCCAAATCGCCATCACCGTCATAATCAAAAAAAGAAACCTGCGTTGTATAACCACTAATATCGAGACCATATTCATGAGCCTTCTCTGTAAAACTCATATTGTGGTTATTGACATACAGTTTATTCCGCCTGTTACCATTGGTCATATGACCTGAATTACAGATAAAAATATCAAGCCAGCCATCATTATTAATGTCAACAAGGGTGACGCCTGTACTCCACATGCTATCTTGCCGAAGGCCGGATTTAGCAGTAACATCCTCAAATTGGAAATTACCTTTATTCAGATAGATTTTGTTTTCCCCCATATTAGAGGTAAGTACTACATCAGCCAGTCCATCATTGTTTAAATCCCCAATTGCTACCCCCCCACCGTTATAAAAATTCCGGAAAAGAAAGCTGTTTTCAAGCTTACCGTCAGTTACTTTATTGTCAAAATTAATTCCGCTGGTTTCTATTAATTGAAATAAAAGAGTTTCCTTTTTTTCCTTACAAGAAGAGATTATTCCTAATAGTGAGAGTATAGTAAGAATTGAAACGTTGCGCAAACGCATAATCTTGAGAATTATATATTTTCAGGTATAAATAAAGATAACATAATTATAAAGGCCATTAGTTACTAATGGCCTTTATAAAAATCATAAATCTTTTCTTTTAGTAAGTAAACCCAGGCATCGCAGCCTGAGATTCTGTTAGAACGGTACGTAACAGTCTCCCGTTATACCGCTCCGATTTTCCAACCGTTGGT
>NZ_RJJR01000022.1 GCF_003721595.1 Hanamia caeni | reverse complement strand
TACAAATTTCATTTCTTCTGCAAAATTTATCTGGCCTTTTTATCCCCAAACCTTTCCTATTTGTGGATTACTTGGGTTATTAAGGATTAACTAAGTAAATAAAAGTAAATGCCACTAAAAAAACCACGTAATAACAGAAATATTTTGTTGAAGAAGAAAAATTAAAATGCAAAAAAGGCCGACGATAAAGAACCTGATGCAATTGAAAGGTAAAAAGAAAAAGTGAGCAGTTCAAAAGGGAAATAAACTATACATTCAAATACTGTATTCGAGTACAATGAAGGTCGAGCCTTGGTTTTTGTTGGACACTGTTATCTGCATCAAAATCAGTCTTCGTTGAATGCAAAAAACTGTTTCCAAAAATTGGCTTTTGAAGGAAGCCAAATAAAAAAGCCGCCTCAATTTTACTTTGAGACGGCCTCTTTAAAAAGATTATTAATTTAGAGAAAAACCAGAAACTACATTTTAATAAATTTAGTAGATTTTATTTCTGTTCCGTTAAACGCTACAGTAACTATGTACGTCCCGGCTTTTAATTGACTCACGTTAATTTGCTTTACAGAAGATGTTGTAGTACCCAAGGCACTTTTATAAACGGTTTTGCCATTTATGTCTGTAATCACAACTTCTGCATCCGGAGAAATATTAGATGCAGTGAACTGCAGATTAATAAAATCATGAGCGGGGTTTGGAAAGATGCTTAATGCTGCAGCTTGGTCTGTAATTCCCGATGTAGGCGATTTTACTAGATCTGTACTATTTCCTATTGTAGCAAGGGTTGAATTAGAAAGCACGCTTGCAGTATCACCGGTATTAGTTGATGTTGCATCTTGTACATTCATCATTCGGGCTTGATTGCCTCCTGTCACAGTTACATTCACTACTGCACTAGCCGTAGCTCCCTGATCATCAACAGCTGTCAACTTGAACTGATAAACTCCTGCTATTAAATCTCCTGCTCCTCCTTGTGCCGAAGTAGGATTGACTAAAGTTGCTGTAGATGGTCCTGATATCTGAGTCCATTGATAGGAGATTATTGTTCCATCAGGATCTGTAGCGCTTCCAGGAAGTACAATACTATTTTTCGGAAGTTGAATATTTCTGTCAGAGCCTCCATTCACTTTCAGATTGCCGCTGCCAGGAGTGTTCACATTAATATTTAAGGTAGCAGTTCCTGTTGCTCCCTCGTTATCCGTAACTGTTAATTGAAATTGATAAGGTCCAACTACCAAATCACCTGCACCGCCCTGTGCCGAAGTGGGATTAACCATAGTGGCTGAAGAAGGACCTGATATTTGAGTCCATGCATAAGAGACTATTGACCCATCCGGATCAGTACCACTGCCAGGAAGTATTACACTATTCTTTGGCAAATAAATGTTACGATCTTTGTCCACATTTGCGACAGGAGGGATATTTGGAGCACCTGAAGTGACCAATACATTCAATATTGCACTACCTGAAGCGCCTTGATCATCAGTAACCGTCAACTTAAACTGATAACTACCTTCTACTAAATCGCCTGCTCCTCCCTGTGCGGAAGTAGGATTTACTAAGGTGGCGGTAGAGGGTCCTGAAACCTGAGACCAAGAATATGACACAACGGTTCCATCCTGGTCTTTAGCACTTCCGGGTAACACAACGCTGTTTTTCGGTAGTTGAATCACCCGATCAGAACCCACATTTGCAACCGGTGCAATATTTGCATCTCCATTAGTTACTTCAACATTTACTGTTGCGGTTCCTGTGGCACCTTGATTATCCGTAACGGTTAATTTGAATTGATAAGTGCCAACTATTAAATCTCCTGCACCGGCTTGTGCAGAGGTGGAATTTACTAAAGTCGCTGTAGAGGGGCCTGAAACCTGCGTCCACGAATATGAAGCAATCGTTCCATCAGAATCAGTACCACTTCCAGGAAGAACAATACTGTTCTTCGGTAGCTGAACAACACGATCTGAGCCTACAGTTGGTACTGGCGGGATATTAGGAATAGCAACTGCAGTTTCTAATGATTGAACTGTTACATTCAAATCAGCAGAACCAGTGGCACCGGCATTATCGGTAACAGTTAACCTGAAGACATATCTTCCTTGAACCAACTCACTTGCACCAGCCTCGGCAGAAGTGGCATCCGACAAAGATGCAGTAGAAGGTCCGTCAACCTGCGTCCATGAATAAGAAACTACCGTTCCGTCCGAATCGTCACCACTTCCGGGAAGTACAATACTATTTTGCGGAAGTTGGATGTTTCGATCTGCGCCCACACTCGCCACAGGATTTTTGTTCGCTGTGCTTGCACCGTTCCTAATGAGTACTGCGGAGGACCAAGGTTTTAGGGTTATTGACCCATTATACGAAACATTCTTCATATCTATGTAATTTGCGTCCAAGCTGATGGTTTTAGGAGATGAAGAAGCGTTATATTCAAATCTTAAATCATTCAAATCGGTTATGTTTTTAGGAGTTGCATAGGAATTCGCATCGCTTCCGGAAAAAGATTGCCATCCTGCGAAAGTATAAGTATCATGATTAATCAAAATCGGACTACTTGGATCAATAGGTTTACCGTAATAATTATTGTTAAATGTCCCAAAAGACAAAGCATCGTTTGGATCGCCTCCTGCTGGATATCCAAAAAAAGCCCATTGTTCCGGAGTCCTTGCCACAAAAATATTTCCTTGAACGGTGATATCCCGAATTAAATAATCTGGCTGTGAAATTAATTCTAATCCACCTTTCGTCCAGCTGCTACCGCCGTTGTTATAGGTCGTATTATTGGTAACTATAATATTATTTGCACCGTGCAACTTGATACCAGCGGCCGCGCAATTCGCTACAGTATTATTACTAATCGTAATGCCGGTCCCATATGCATCAATAAAGATACCACCAAAATCAGTAAGAGTTGTATCGGAAGTACCATATTTAGATCCTATACCGTTTATAACAATATTTCCATCAATTACACTTCCTGCCGCTCTATCGCGGGAGCTCATGTCAATACCGCCTCCGTCTTCTTTTATCAAACAAAACCGATTTACAAAGTTATTCGTAACCTTTGTATTCAATCCACTAAATTTAATTCCTGCATATCCGCAATTATTTATTTGATTATATTTGGTAACCGAGTTTGCTCCGACTGTGGCAATCGCTCCAGCAGAAATTAATCCCTGATCCATTCCTTCAAACAAATTTATGTTAGTTATATTATTAGATTGAATGGTAGCATTTATTTCGGATGTGTATATTCCCGCATAATTAGCATCTGTTATATTGTTGTTTTGGATTAATGCATTTGCCATAATGCACCAGATAGCTGACATACCAGCAAATGAAATATCGCAATTTTGCACTGTAAGATTAGTTCCATAATTTCCACAAGAAAGAGCATCGGAATTGGAACCAGTAAAAGCAAGATTGTCAAAGACAATATAGTTATTACGATTCATTAAAACTAAATTTTCAACAGTTGCAATTTTTACATTTTGTGGAGTTGATGTGCTATATATTCTTAATTTATGATCAGAAGGATTGTAATACCACTCGCCGTTCACGTCAAGTGTTTTGGGATCATCCTGTATAAAGAATCCAAATCCGTCCTGTGGAGTATCTATTCCCGGATCGGTATAATTAAGTGTATTTCCAGACTGGCTGACAATAGTGCCCCTTTCCAAAGCGTACCTTTGCTTGCGAATTAGAATTCCAGCGCCTGACCAGTTGTTTGATCCTAAACCACCAACTGCGGTAATGGCGTTATCGCCGGAGTGAGACTGTATCGTCAAATATCCTGTATTTGGCCCGGTGCTGTTTGGGTATCTTCCCATCGCAGTATTCACCCCATTAACGGACACCATGTTTGTATATGGTAAACTCGATACTCCATTACTGCTTTCCCAAATATTTCCTCCAAGATTTGTCCAGGAAGTAACATTTGTAAAACCAGTAATTATTGGCTTATTTCCAGAACCATAAGCTCCGAATGTAATTGGATTTCCAGAACTTCCGGAATTATTTACCCTTATGCCACCGTAAAAAGTATCGCCTCGTTTAAATAAAACATAATCTCCTGGCCGAAGGTTGTTAAAACTGTTTAATTTATCAATAGACCGCCACGGTGATGCGGCGTCTGTTCCTGAATTATTGTCATTGCCTGATGAACTTGATAAATAATACGTGGTTGCAAAGGCGCTAAATGAAAAAATTGTAAAAAAGACCGTTAGGGAAATTGTGAAAAGATTTTTCATTAAGTGAGGTTTTAAGATTATTGATTTAAGGTTAAATGGTTGGTTTGATTCATAAATAAAATTCAGGGTATGGCTTAAACGTATTCGTTAAACCATAATATAAAAATGCTTAAAAGGGGTTAACTAGTTTTGAATAAGGATTTGGATTTTTTGGCACGTATATTGAGTGCAGGTTTTTATTGAATTTTTTTAGTTTTATTTTAGCAGTATTTGGGCAATATTTATGCCAGTATGGGTATTTTTTACCCTTATTTTTCAAATTTAATTTCTAATAATTTTTTAAATGTTCACTTGGCGTTTAATCAGTTGCGAACATATATAAAATTTAAATAATTAAACAATATTATATATGTGACCATTTTTGCAGGATTTAAAATTTTTATAAAAAATCATAAAAATCTTTAAGAAGTCTTTAAAATTCGTGAAAAGAGTTCATAATTTCTCTTTTTAATCCATTTTATTTAAATAAAAAGCATGAGGTTTGTTGTGCGCGATAGCTCTTATTTAAACTCAGCAAATTATAATTTTATGTTAAAACAAAAATTAGATATATCAAGTTATTCTTTATTAAACATTAAATAATTTTGATGTAAACTAATTACTGTCCGCGGCCGTTAATTATTTTCTTAAAAATGTACTTAACTTATTAAATTTACCAAATGGAAATTTTGCCCGGCCCACTTTTAAGTCTTATCAACTCCCCCTCGGATCTTAAGAATTTAGATAGATCAAAGCTTCACCAGCTTTGTGATGAGCTACGCCAATATATCGTGGATGTCGTAAGTGTGCATGGCGGTCATTTTGCTGCAAGCCTGGGTGTAGTAGAATTAACTGTGGCATTGCATTATGTTTTTAATACCCCTTACGATCAACTTGTCTGGGATGTAGGCCACCAAGCCTATGGCCACAAAATACTTACAGGCCGAAGAGATGAATTTAATACAATCAGAAAGTATAATGGATTAAGTGGTTTCCCGAAAAGAAGCGAAAGCGAATATGACACATTTGGGGTCGGGCATTCCTCAACTTCTATTTCTGCGGCCTTGGGGATGGCAATGGCTTCGCACTATAAAGGCGAAAAAAAACGGCAGCATATAGCAATTATCGGAGATGGCGCTATGACGGCAGGCGAGGCTTTTGAAGCTATGAACCATGCGGGCATAGAGAAAAGTAATTTGCTAATTATTCTTAACGACAATTGCATGAGTATTGATCCTAATGTGGGCGCTTTAAAAGAATACCTTACCGATATTACTACTTCTATTACTTACAATAAATTAAGAGATGATTTTTGGAAAGCGCTTGGCAAATTACCCGGAAAGACCTTTTCAAGAAAGATGGTGGGAAAGATTGAAACATCCCTCAAGGGAATGGTGAGCAAGAGCAGTAATCTTTTCGAATCCTTAAATATCCGCTATTTTGGCCCGCTTGACGGGCATAATATTTCCAAACTTGTGGATACTTTACAGGATATGAAGGAGATTTCGGGGCCTAAATTATTGCACATTAAAACCATAAAAGGAAAAGGCTTTGAACTGGCGGAAAAAGATCAAACTAAATGGCATGCTCCTGGCCTTTTTGATAAAATAACCGGCGAAATCTATAAGAAAAAATTTGATCTTCCACAGGCTCCAAAATATCAGGATGTTTTTGGGCAGACCATTATTGAGCTTGCTGAAAAAAATGATAAAATAATGGGCGTGACGCCTGCAATGCCCAGCGGCTGTTCTTTAAAATATATGATGGATAAAATGCCAAACCGGGCCTTTGATGTGGGCATTTGTGAACAGCATTCTGTTACGGTAAGCGCCGGCATGGCTACGCAGGGATTACGTGTGTTTTGTAATGTGTATTCTTCGTTTATGCAGCGCGCCTATGACCAGGTAATTCATGATGTAGCATTACAAAATCTTCCAGTGGTTTTTTGCCTCGACAGGGCTGGGCTCGTTGGTGAAGACGGCTCTACACACCAGGGAGCGTACGACATTGCGTACATGCGCTGTATTCCCAATATGATAGTGAGTGCCCCGATGAATGAAAGTGAATTAAGGGATCTGATGTACACCGCACAGTTGGAATCAACAAAAAATCCATTCGTAATCCGTTATCCGCGCGGGCAGGGCGTAAAATCTGATTGGAAAACGCCTATGAAAGAAATTAAAATCGGAACGGGCAGGAAACTTAAAGATGGCGATGATATTGCTATCCTTTCCTTTGGGCATCCGGGAAATTTTGTAGCCGCAGCTATCCGCGACGTAAAAAAGGAAGGGCTAAACCCGGCGCATTATGATCTTCGGTTTGTGAAGCCTCTTGATGAAAAATTATTGCATGAAGTATTTCAAAATTATTCTAAAGTAATCACAGTTGAAGACGGAACTGTAGTCGGCGGGTTCGGTTCTGCTATATTAGAGTTTATGAATCAATTTGGATACAAAACAGATATCAAAATTTTGGGAATCCCGGATAAGATTATTGAACACGCCTCTCAAAGCCAGCAGCAGCACGATGTCGGAATTGATGCCGCCGGAATTGCAGACGCTATCAGGGATATGAGCAAAATTGAAATCCACCATCTCTTAGGCGAGTAAACGCTACATGGATTTCCGGTCTTTATCAATTTCGATTCGGCATGATTGATTCTGTGCAGTAAATTAAAATCCGCGTTATTTACTGCTTTACTATTAAATGCCTGTTTCGTGTTAGCCAGGCTTAAAGCAGTTTATTACTTTCTATAAATGAAATAATTTTATCCGTTGCGCCTGCATTTTTATAAACATAATTTTTTGCTGCTTCGCTTCTAACTTTGAGTTCTTCATTCTCACTTAATAATTGATCTATTATTTTTTCCAGTTCGATCGCACTTTTAATACTTATTGCGCCTGAGCAATCAAGCATTTCTTCCGCCTCGAAATTTTTACCATATTCCGGCCCAAAAATTACCGGTTTGCCATACACTGCCGCTTCTAAAATATTGTGCAGTCCGTCATCTCCAAAGCCGCCACCCACATAAGTTACAGTCGCGTAATAATATAGCCGTGAAAGCATTCCAATGTTATCAATAATAAGGCAATTAATTTCCTTTTTATTAAATGTCATTCGGTTTGACATCCATTCAGAATAAAAAACCGAACCTGCAAATTGTTTTTGTACGTCATTAAGATTTTCTCTATCAATTTCATGAGGTGCGATAATAAACTTTACTTCGGGATGTGCTCTCACGTAATGCGTAAATTCAGCTTCGTCTTCCTCCCATGTGCTGCCTGCTACTACCACTTTTTTGTCGCCGCAAAAATCAGCTATGCCCGGCACATCTGTAAAACTGGTAGCAATATTAATTACGCGGTCGCATCTTGTATCTCCGGAAATAGTTATTTTTTCAGCAGGAACTAATTTTTCCAACCATTGTTTGGATCTTTCATTTTGAACAAAAAAATGGGTAAATGGTTTGAGCATATTTTTATAAAAACTACCATACCATTTAAAAAATGTCTGGCTTTCCCTGTAAATTCCTGACACCATCAATAATGGAATTTTCCTTTTCTGAATTTCTTGCAGATAATAATGCCAGTATTCATATTTCACCCACAAAACAAGGTCAGGTTTTAAAATATTCATCCATTTTTCCGCATGTAATCTGGAATCCATTGGCAGGTAAAAAATATTTGTAAACTCTTTATTGTTTTTTATAATTTCAAAACCGGAGGGAGAAAAAAAAGTGACGATAATTTTGATATTGGAATTGATTTCTTTTAGTTTTTGCAAAACCGGCCTTCCCTGTTCAAATTCACCAAGACTGGCAGCGTGCATCCAGATAATTTTTTCATTTGAAAACCCGGAAACCGTATTTCTAAGTTTTTTAAAAATTCCCTCTCTTCCTTTTATCCAAAGTTTTGCTTTTTTATTCCCTAATGAAACTATTCGAATTCCGGCTTTATAAATCAAGAGGAATAGATGATAGAATATGATCAATACTTACAGTTTTAGGTACAAATCTAAAGTCTAATTTTTTAAAACAGGAATCCTGTTAAAACTTTGTTTACTGCCCATCTATAGAACGAATTGCCATATTTGATTAAATTTTATTCTGTTCAATCCCTATCTTTGCAGCCTTTAAAAAAAGCCTTATGAAACCAATACACATGGTGGATTTAAAGCAGCAATATTTACACATAAAAGAAAAAGTAGATGCTGCTGTTTTAGAAGTTCTTGATAGTACGATTTTTATTGGTGGGCCGCAGGTAAATGATTTTGCTACAAATCTTGCAAAATATCTGGGCGTAAAACATGTAATTCCATGTGCTAACGGTACAGACGCGCTTCAAATCGCCATGATGGCGCTTGATCTTAAGCCGGGCGATGAGGTGATTACGCCTTCTTTCACTTACGTGGCCACTACGGAAGTAATCGCGTTATTAAAATTAAAACCTGTTTTTGTAGAAGTAGATCCAAAAACCTTTTGCATAGATCCTGAAGCGATTAAAAAAGCGATAACTCCAAAAACCAAAGCGATAGTTCCTGTTCATTTATATGGGCAATCCTGCGATATGGAAGAAATTATGGCCATCGCTAAAGAGCATAATTTGTTTGTAATTGAAGACAATGCGCAGGCAATTGGAAGTGAATACACTTTTAAAAACGGCACCACCAAAAAGACGGGAAACATTGGCGATATAAGTTGTACATCATTTTTCCCAAGTAAAAATTTAGGTTGTTATGGCGATGGCGGTGCAGTTTGTACCAACGACGACAATCTTGCTGTAAAAATAAAAATGATTGCCAACCATGGGCAAAGCAAAAGATATTATCATGATGTGGTAGGATGCAATTCACGCCTGGATGCTTTGCAAGCGGCAATATTAAATATCAAATTACCGTTATTGGACAGTTATATTTCTTCCCGGAGGAAAGCTGCAGATTTTTATGATAGTGCGTTTAAGGATAATAAAAAAATCACGACTCCTTTTCGCGCTGATTATAGTAAACATGTTTTTCATCAATACACGCTTATCCTGGACGACGTTGAAAATCCGGAAAGTTTTCGGGATGTTTTGGTGGCATTTTTAGCTGAAAATAATATTCCATCAATGATTTATTATCCTGTGCCGGCTCATAAACAAAAAATGTTTGCAGATTTTGGCGGTGCAGATTTTGATTTGGAAAAGACAGATTGGCTCACGCATCGTGTGGTTTCGTTGCCTATGCATACCGAACTTGATGAAGAGCAACAGGAATATATCACTAAAAAAGTGTTAGAATACGTAAATAAATAAGAATGAATATTGCAGTTATCGGAACAGGTTATGTAGGTTTAGTCACAGGCACTTGTTTTGCAGAAACAGGGAATAGTGTGATGTGTGTGGATATAGATGAAGAAAAAGTAAAAAAATTATCTTCCGGAAAAATTACCATTTTTGAACCTGGACTTGAAAAGCTTTTTGAAAGAAACAGCAAAGAAGGTCGCCTGAAGTTTACTACTTCACTTGCCGAAGGAATTAAAAATGCAAGAGTTATTTTCCTTGCATTGCCTACGCCGCCAGGTGAAGATGGCTCGGCAGATCTCAGGTATGTTTTGGATGTGGCTGGTAAGATGGGAAAGCTTTTAAAAAAAGGTTCTTATAAAATTGTGATTGATAAAAGCACGGTTCCTGTAGGAACTGCTGATAAGGTAAAAAATACCATTTTAAAAAGTGCTCAAAAATCTGGAATTGAAAATTCTGAGAAATTATTTGATGTAGTAAGCAATCCTGAATTTTTGCGCGAAGGCGTAGCTGTAGATGATTTCATGAAACCCGACCGCGTGGTTATCGGCACTTCTTCTGAAAAAGCAAAAAAAATTTTAGGTGAATTATACGGCCCATTTGTAAGGCAGGGAAATCCAATAATTTACATGGATGAAAAATCTGCAGAACTTACAAAGTATGCAGCTAATTCATTTTTAGCTACAAAAATTTCTTTCATGAATGAGATAGCCCAGCTTTGTGAAAAGCTTGGTGCTGATGTGGATATGGTGAGAAAAGGAATTGGAAGTGATGAAAGAATAGGCCGCCGCTTTTTGTTTCCCGGAATTGGATATGGAGGAAGTTGTTTTCCTAAAGATGTAAAAGCCTTAGTAAAATCTTCTCAGCAAACCGATTATCAATTTAAAATTCTGGAAGCGGTGATGGAGGTGAATGAAGACCAGAAAATTCATTTGATTCCTAAGATAGAGACCTATTTTAAAAATAATTTAAAAGGGAAAAAAATCGCTTTATGGGGTTTGGCTTTCAAGCCCAATACTGATGATATTCGTGAAGCTCCGGCTTTGTATATTATTAAGGAACTTTTAAAAATGGACGCAACCGTTGTGGCTTACGATCCGGAAGCAATGCCTAATGTGAAGAAAGAATTGGGTGATAAAATTATTTTTGCAGAAGGTCAGTATGAAGCGCTGGAACAGACAGATGCATTGATAATTGCAACAGAATGGAGCGAATTCAGGACACCTGATTTTAATAGAATAAAATCATTGATGAAGAAGCCGGTTATTTTTGATGGCCGCAATCTTTTTCAGTTGTATCAAATGGAAGAATGCGGTTTTCATTATGAAAGTGTAGGAAGAAGAGTGGTTAATTTAAAGGTTTAGTTGTTTAGAAGAATTCAGTAAACTAATAAATATTCTCAATTTTTATTTTATTGATTTAAAAGAAAAAATTAAAACATTATCGTTGAATTAAATGGAAATAAAAATACCTGCTTCTGGTAAACAAAGAATTTTAATAACCGGCGCTGCCGGATTTTTAGGATCGCATCTCTGTGATAGATTTATTAAAGAAGGAATGGATGTGGTTGGGATGGACAATTTGATTACCGGTGATTTAAAAAATATTCAACATCTTTTTAGACTGGAAAATTTTGAATTTTATCATTGTGATGTTTCAAAATTTATTCATGTTTCCGGGAGGCTGGATTATATTCTTCATTTTGCTTCGCCTGCCAGCCCGATAGATTATTTAAAAATTCCTATCCAGACATTGAAAGTTGGTTCATTGGGAACGCATAATTGTTTAGGATTGGCTTTATCAAAAAAAGCAAGAATATTAGTCGCTTCCACGAGTGAGGTTTATGGAGATCCATTGGTGCACCCGCAAACAGAAGATTATTGGGGAAACGTGAATCCCATTGGCCCGCGCGGTGTGTATGATGAAGCAAAACGCTTCCAGGAAGCCATCACAACAGCTTATCATACTTTTCATGGATTAGATACGAGAATTGTAAGAATTTTTAATACTTACGGTCCGCGAATGAGGCTGAATGATGGAAGAGCGTTACCAGCCTTTATTGGCCAGGCCTTGCGTGGCGAAGATTTGACTGTTTTTGGAGATGGCAGCCAGACAAGAAGTTTTTGTTATGTTGACGATTTGATAGATGGAATTTACAGGCTTCTTATGAGTGATTATTCAAAGCCGGTAAACATTGGAAATCCTGATCAGATTACATTAAAAGATTTTGCCGAAGAAGTAATTAAGCTGACAGGAACAAAGCAAAAAATAGTTTATAAACCACTTCCGCAAGACGATCCAAAACAAAGGCAGCCGGATATTACGAAGGCAAAACAATTATTGAATTGGGAACCGAAAATACAACGGGCAGAAGGTTTAAAAAGAACCTATAATTATTTTAAATCTTTACCTGAAGAAGATTGGTATAAGTTGCCAAAAGAATTTGAAAGCAAGCGATAGGTAAATAAGAATTCAGCAATTCGAAATAAAAAGCTGAAATTTTTTAACTAAGTAATTTTAAAAAATAATAATAAAAATAAATGTACCAGGAATTATTAGATAAGAAGAAAAAGCTGGCCGTAATTGGACTTGGCTATGTTGGGTTGCCTATTGCATTGGAATTTGCAAAGAAAATCTCCGTGATAGGATTTGATATTAATGCTGATAGAATAAAATTAATGCAGAATGCTATTGATCCAAGTAAAGAACTCGAATCATCTGCTTTTGAAAATTGCGATATAGAATTTACTGACAGCCTTGACAAGCTTCGTGAAGCAAACTTTTATATAGTTGCAGTTCCAACGCCGGTTGACAAGCATAATGTACCCAATCTTACTCCGGTGATTAGCGCAAGTAAAACTATGGGAAAAGTATTAAAGAAAGATGATTATGTGGTATTTGAAAGTACTGTCTATCCTGGTTGTACTGAGGAAGATTGTCTTCCTGTAATAGAAGAATTGTCCGGCTTGAGCGTTTGCGATGATTTTAAACTGGGCTATTCTCCGGAAAGAATAAATCCGGGAGATAAAGAACATACTTTATCGAGTATCATAAAAGTGGTGAGTGGATGCGATGAAGAAAGTCTTGAAACCATCGCAAAAGTTTATGAGTTGGTGGTTAAAGCGGGCGTTCATCGTGCATCTTCCATCAAAGTTGCAGAAGCTGCAAAAATTATTGAAAATACGCAGCGTGATTTAAACATTGCATTAATGAATGAGCTCTCTATCATTTTCGATAAGATGCAAATAAATACATTTGAAGTGCTGGCAGCGGCCGGAACAAAATGGAATTTTCTTAAATTTCAGCCGGGCCTTGTAGGCGGCCACTGTATTGGTGTTGATCCATATTATCTTACTTATAAATCGCAAAAACTCGGTTACGATTCTCAGGTAATTCTTGCCGGCCGCGTTATCAATGATGGTATGGCAGCACATGTTGCGCGCAGAGTATTACAACACATTATCCAAAATACGAGCGATGTAAAAAATGCGAAGGTGCTGGTGATGGGAGCTACGTTTAAAGAAAATGTGAGTGATATCAGGAACTCAAAAGTAGCTGACATTATTAAAGAACTAAAGTCGTATTCTTTGCAGGTACACGTTACAGATCCTTACGCCAATAGTAGTGAACTGAATCATGAGTATGGATTTGAGCTAACACCGGATTTGACAAATGATTACGCGGCTGTCATTGTTACGGTTCCGCACAATGATTATATAAAAATGGATGATAATTCCTTTTCAAATATTACAAAACCTGAAGCGATTGTAGCAGATCTGAAAGGGATTTACCGGGGCAAAATCTCAAGCCGCTCTTATTGGAGCTTATAAAATAAACAAAATTGGAAAACAGATTTCATGACCAGGATTTAAGTAATTCATCTTTTTTAGTGACAGGTGGCGCCGGTTTTATCGGTGGGCACATTGCCGAGTATTTAGTAAAAAACGGCGCTAAAAAAGTAAGAGTAATAGATAATTTTGCTAACGGGTTTCAATCTAATCTTGATGTATTGCGGCCTTACAAAGCCTTCGAGTTTTTAGAAGGCGATATAAGGAACGCAGAATTTTGTCGCAAGGCTTGCGAAGGAATTGATTATGTAAGCCACCAGGCAGCTTTAGGCTCTGTGCCCCGCTCTATCAAAAATCCATCTGATACAAATGATGTAAATGTCAGCGGATTTGTAAATATGTTGAAAGCCGCGGTGGATAATAAAGTGACGCAGTTTGTGTATGCATCATCATCTTCTGTTTATGGCGACGAGCCTACGTTGCCGAAGATTGAAGACCGAATTGGGAATTGTCTTTCTCCCTATGCAGTCAGTAAAAGGTCTGATGAACTTTATGCCGCTGTATTCGCTAATGCTTATGGGATGCCGGTTTTGGGTTTCAGGTATTTTAATATTTTTGGCCCGCGGCAGGATCCTGATGGGCCTTATGCCGCTGTAATTCCGTTATTTGTAAAAGCGATTATGAACAATACTTCTGCTTTTATAAATGGTGATGGCGAACAAACGAGGGATTTTACCTATGTTCAAAATGCAGTCCAGGTTAACGTCAAAGCAATGCTTTCAAAAAATGAAGAAGCAAAAAATAAAGTCTATAACGTGGCAGTAGGTGAAAATTTTTCAGTTAATTTTTTATACGGTTTCATTAAAGATTATTTAAAAAGCGATATTGAACCTATCCATCGCGATCCACGCGAAGGTGACATAAGAAATTCTCTTGCTGATATTTCACTTGCAAAGAATTTATTAGACTATCGACCTACTACAGACTTCAAAACCGGCCTGGTAAAAACCATAGAGTTTTTTAAAGATTTATATTCGCAGAAATAATTTTAAGACTGTTAATTTGCTTTAATGCCATTTATTAAAACTGAATTCCCAGGTCTATTGGTTTTCGAGCCAAAAGTTTTTGAAGATCACCGCGGCTATTTTTTTGAAAGCTATAATAAAAATGTTTTTTCAGTTGAGGGGCTTGATATCATCTTTGTCCAGGACAACCAGGCCCGGTCGTCGTTTGGGGTTGTAAGAGGATTGCATTATCAATTATACCCCCATGCACAAACCAAACTTCTTCGCGTATTATCCGGTGAAATTATTGATGCAGTTGTTGACATGAGAAAGAATTCGCCTACTTACGGTAAGGCATACACGATTTTACTTTCTGCAGAAAATAAAAAACAACTTTTAGTTCCAAAAGGATTTGCTCATGGTTATTCCGTCATTAGTGAAACGGCGGAAGTGTTTTATAAATGCGATGAATTTTATCATAAAGAAAGTGAAGGCGGAGTTCTTTGGAGTGATCCTTCTTTAAAAATTGACTGGAGGCTTCCGGCTGAAAAAGTGCTGGTTTCTGAAAAAGATATTCAACTTCCGTTGTTGAAAGATTGTCATCATAATTTTGTGTTTAAAGGCTTAGATAATTAATGGCTTTACAAAAATCAATTCCGACAATTTTAGTTACAGGCTCCAACGGACAATTAGGAAGTGAAATAAGAGCTGTTTCTAAAAATTTTCCATCTTATCATTTTTTATTTGTTTCAAGAGAAGATTTATTAATAGAAAATGATCAATCAGTACGAAAAATTTTTGAAAAAAATCAGATTGATTATTGCATTAATTGCGCCGCTTACACAGCAGTTGACAACGCAGAATCCGAAAAAGAAAAAGCATTTTTAATTAATGCCGAGGCGGTTGGAAACCTGGCGAAAATTTGTTCAGAGCACCAAACAAAGCTGATTCATATTTCTACAGATTACGTTTATGACGGAACAGTTAGTGTTCCTTTAAAGGAGGAAAATGCGGTAGGCCCTGTCAATGTGTATGGTTTATCAAAATTAAGAGGAGAGGAGTTTGCAATGAAAAATAATGCTTCAGCTTTGATAATCCGGACGTCATGGGTTTACTCTTCTTTCGGAAATAATTTTGTAAAAACGATGTTGCGTTTATTTCGCGAAAAAGAAGAGATAAATGTAATTGATGATCAAATTGGCTCACCAACCTATGCAGCGGATCTTGCGTTAGTGATTATGAAAATAATTGAAAAACAACAGCAAGGCCAAAAATATTCCGGTATTTTTAATTATGCCAATGAAGGTATCACCAGTTGGTATGGCTTTGCCAATGAAATTAAAATATTGGTAAAAAGCAACTGCAAGATTAATCCGATTCCAACCTCTTCTTATCCAACTGCCGCAAAGCGGCCACTATATTCCGTTTTAGATACTTCAAAAGTTAAACGGGTATTGAATATCGGAATTCCATTGTGGCAATCCTCTCTAAAAAAGTGCATTCATATTTTGATGCCGGAATAAGAGTTTCTTTTATATCAACGGAAAAAGGGGTTACTCCATTTCCATCTATATTTGCATCTAAAAATTCAGCGGCTTGGATACTCAATTTAAATCAGAATACATACCTTATTCCCACACAGGAAAGTTTTCAAAAATAGTTTTGGATTATGTCTCAGGCGCTGTTGGGCTAAAGGAATTTTATGAACATGCGGTAAGTCTGGAAGGCATAAAATCGGCAATTGCGAATAGAAAGAAATTTAAAACGAATCGTCAGTTATTAGTCGAACAATTTAGGAATCAATATAAAGACGTTGAAAATTCTGATATTGTAAAATCCAATATTGAAGCGCTTTCTGATGAAAACACTTTTACGATCTGCACAGCGCATCAGCCTAATATTTTTACCGGGCATCTTTATTTTGTTTATAAAATTCTACATATTATTCAGCTGGCGGATTCTTTAAAAAAAGAATTACCGGCGTATAATTTTGTCCCGGTTTTTTTTGTGGGAAGCGAAGATGCGGATTTGGAAGAACTAAATCATATCGTTATTGACGGTGAAAAGTATACATGGAAAACTGAGCAAAAGGGGGCAGTGGGAAGAATGAAAGTAGATGACCAACTGCTGAAATTAATTGATAAAATTTCAGGAAGATTGTCTGTCGAAAAATATGGAAATGAATTAATAGAATTATTGAAAAAATGTTATTTTAAAAATTCAACAATTGAAAATTCTACTTTTTTGTTCGTTCACCATCTTTTCAAGGAATATGGATTGTTAATTCTTTTGCCTGATAATGCATCTTACAAAAATGAAATGCTTTCTATTTTTGAGGACGATATTTTCAATCATACCTCGTCAGAAATTGTCGACAATACCACTGAAAAATTGTCTGAACATTACAAGGCACAGGCTTATCCGCGGGAGATCAATCTATTTTATTTGAAGGATAATTTGCGAAACCGGATTGTGCAGGTGAATAATCAGTTTATAATTCATGATACGAATATTGTTTTTACAGAGAATGAAATAAAAAGAGAATTGCTGGAACACCCGAAGAGGTTCAGTCCTAATGTGATATTGAGAGGATTATTCCAGGAGATGCTTCTGCCTGATGTAGCCTGGATTGGTGGTGGCGGAGAACTTGCCTATTGGCTACAATTGAAAGATGTTTTCAGTCATTATAAAGTTCCGTTCCCGGTTTTGGTACTTAGAAATTCTTTTCTAATTGTTGATCCAAAAGCAGCCAAACTGATAAAAAAATTAAAGCTGGATGTGCAGAATCTTTTTAGCGGCGAAGACGAGGTAGTCAACAGTTTGGTAAAAAGAGATTCAAATCTGGTTTTGCATTTAACAAAAGAAAAAGAACAATTCGGGAAAATTTACTCAGATATAATTTCCCGGGTGGCTTCAATTGACACCACACTCCAGGCACATGTTGAAGCTTTGAAAACAAAGCATATTAAAAAGCTTTCTGCCCTTGAAAAGAAAATGTTGAGGTCTGAAAAAAGAAAATTTTTGGCGCAGAAAAATCAACTGGACAGGCTTTTTTCTATTTTATTTCCCGAAGGAGGTTTACAGGAGCGCACAGAAAACTTTATGCTGTTCTATTCGTTATGGGGAAAGGATTTTTTTAAAATATTGTATGATGCCTCTCTAACGCTGGAGCAAAAATTTTGTATCATTGAAGCCTTGCCACAAAACCAGGAAGCGAAATAAAAATTATGGTTATTTGTTGCTTTACTGGTTTATATTAATTGGGAAATTCTTCAGAAACCATCTGAATTATGAACCGGAATTGGTTTTAAAGCAAACTGCAGCAATTTGGAATCGTCGGTGATTATAAATACACATCCATTTTGAACAGCAACGTCGAACAAATAATTATCTTTCGGATCGGGGCTTATTCCATACACAGCTTTTTCCTTTACTGAAAGATATTTTTCTAATGAAGTGTATTACATTACTTGCAGCTCTTTCTTTCATCCAATCATTTTCCAAAAGGGCGTCAAATACTTTTGATAACAGATAATTGTTTATGACCGGAAGAAAATTATAGATAACAAATCTATTTACTAAAGGAGCGATATCTTTGATGCGTGCATACTTTATCCAAACATTTGCATCAATAATTATTTTATACATGCTGATTTTTATAACGATTCTTTTGAATTGCTTTTACAATTTCAACTTCATCAGCATCTTTGAAATCAGCATCCGCGGTAATATTTTTCCATTCATTAATTAAGTCGTTAGAAAAAACCCTGAGGTAGAGCATTTTTAGCTCTTCTTCGCTTTTTTCGCGCAATTTATCCACCATTTGCGCAAAAGTAGACGGAAGTGTTTGTTGGACGATTCCATTATCGTTTGCTTTTATTACAATATAAAACTTTTTTATTACACTATTAATTTTTGAGACGGGTAGTGCGTGATTTCATGAATCTTTATTGAATCATTCTTTCTGCTTTTCTCTCCACTTCTTCTTTCATTTCTTTTTTAAATTCCATTAATTTTTTCGAAACCGATTTATCATAAATGCCTAAAATTTCTGCCGCCAGAATCCCGGCATTTTTTGCTGCATCCAGCGCGACAGTGGCTACCGGCACGCCATTGGGCATTTGCAAAATGGAAAGAATTGAATCCCAACCGTCAATAGAGTTGGAAGATTTTACCGGCACTCCGATTACGGGTAAAGTAGTAAGTGATGCAATCATTCCGGGAAGATGAGCGGCGCCTCCGGCGCCGGCAATAATTATTTTTAAACCGCGCTCAACCGCCGATGAAGCATATTCCATCATTCTTAACGGTGTGCGGTGGGCTGATACGATATTAATTTCAAATGCAACTCCGAATTGATTTAAAATGTCGGCGGCAGCCTGCATAATTTTTAGATCGCTATCGCTTCCCATAATAATTCCGACAACCGGTTGAACAGATTTAGCCATTCTTTATATTTTAAAACGATAAAGATAATACAAAAGCCAAGGCTAAGATCTCAAAGTCGTGGCTTACAGGTTGATGATATCGCCGGATAATAAAGCGACAGTTGCTTCAGCCATTTTTGCCTGAAAGAGGGCGCCGTATAAACGATTCCGCGCATCATTATAACTAATCTGGATTTGCCGGAGTTCCACTGATGTGATGTTAAGCCTTTTATATCTTTCAGTTGCTATCATGATATTTTCCCTGGCAAGCACCAGGTTGTTATGTTCAAGCTCGATAGATTTTAATGCATTGTTATAATTTATGTAAGCGTTGTTCAAATTCGTTTGCAAATTATTTCTTATTTGGTCAATTGTGATTTGCTGATTTTTAATTTGGATATCGCTTATCTGTAATTGTTTTTTTACAACGATACCATTAAAAATTGGAACAGAAATTCCAACGGATCCTGAAGGTCCATAAGTTTGATTATAAAGGTTGAAACCTGCGCTACTGCTACTTCTGGCAAAATTATAATAACCATTCAAGTCAACCGAAGGAAGCCGTGCTGAATTGATTTCTTTTTTTTCCTGTTGTAAAATATAAAGCTGGCTGTTTGCTAAAAGCACATCCGGATTTTCTTTTGAAATTTTATCCTGGACATTTGCGTAGGCTGGCAATGGCAAAAGAATGATCGTATCTACTACATTAAAAGAAGTGTCTGGTTTTTTTCCAAGCAGGTTCAACAAAGAGGCTTTTGCGGTAGCAATTGAATTTTGAAGAGACAATAAATTAGAACGTTGCTCATTCAGATCCACCTGCGCCTGCAATACTTCGTACTTAGCACCGGTTCCTATTTCAAACCTGCGTTGCGAAAGAATATAACGGTCGTCGTATAACTCGATTTGCTCAAGTGTAGCCTTTTTTTGTTCATTAAGCGTAACGATATTGTAATAGGAATTAATGACATTATAAACAGTTTCATTCAGATTTTTCCTGAAAGAATATTCGCCATTTCTTTCCAACTCCTCCAATCTTTTTTTGGTAGCGAACATTTTCAATCCATCAAATATTCTCCAGTTAACTGCAAGCCCGGCATTTAAATTTTGGGATGTGTTTCCTTTTTTGGTGGTAACTGTTCCATTGCTGAGCTTCTGATGAAGATTGTTTACACCCATTTGTTTCGTTGCTGTCGCGCTAACAGAAGGCAGGAGGTCTGTGTTTGCCCATGTATTATTTATTGAGCCTATTTCAATTTCATTTTTGCTGATAATAACCCCATAATTATTTTCAATGGCGGTTTTGATAGCTTCCTGTGCCGTCATAAGTGTGTCCTGGGCTCTTACGTCTGAAGCCCGGAAAATTAAAAACCAAAAACAAATAAATAGAAATTTACAAAAGAGCTTCATTCAGCGGTTTGTTTTTTCGTGAAAGATAGGCGTAGATTGAAGGCACAACATACAACGTCAATATCAAAGAAAAAAGGATACCTCCCACAATTACAATTCCGAGCGGAACTCTGCTGGTGGAAGCGTCTCCGATAGAAAGAGCCAACGGTAAAGCGCCTAATGACATTGCAAGGCTTGTCATTAAAATAGGGCGCAAACGCAGATAAGCCGATTCTATTACTGCATCAATTTTTCCCATGCCGGCTTCCCGTTTTTGATTGGCGAATTCCACGATAAGAATCCCGTTTTTTGTCACCAGTCCAATCAACATAATCATTCCGATTTGAGAAAAAATATTGAAGGTCTGGCCAAAAATCCATAAGCTCAGTAATGCGCCAGCCAGAGCAAGTGGCACCGTAATCATGATGATGAAAGGATCGACAAAGCTTTCAAACTGCGCAGCCAATACGAGGTAAATAAGAACTAAAGCGAGCAGAAAAGCAAAAGCTGTATTACCTGAACTTTCTGAATAATCGCGCGAGGTACCGCTTAAGGCTGTAGTAAACGTATCATCCAAAAGTTTTTTTGAAATGCGATCCATTTCTTTTATTCCATCTCCTACTGTCTTTCCCGGCGCAAGCCCCGCTGAAATGGTTGCTGATTTATACCTGTTGAAATGGTATATAGTAGGGGGTGCTGATGCTTCGGATATGGTGACCAGGTTATCAAGACTTATATTTTCTCCGCGGTCATTCCTTACATATATTTTGCTCAGATCATTCGGATCGTCGCGGTCGTTGCGTTCCACCTGTCCCAAAACTTCATATTGCTTTCCTGATCTTAAAAAATATCCGAGCCGCCTGTCGCTGTAGGCAAGTTCCAGCGCCTGGTTGATAGCATCCACGCTAACGCCTAACTCGCTTGCGCGTAGCCGGTCAATATTGATTCTGAGTTCGGGTTTATTAAACTTTAAATCGGCATCTACGCCCTGGAGTATCGGGCTTTTTTTAGCTTCATCTAAAAATTCCGGAAGGATTTTCCGTATTTTATCAAAGTCATTATTTTGGATTACGAATTCAATTGGCTGTCCGCCGTGCCTGCTGGTAGAGATTGTTTGATCCTGGCTTGCAAAGGCCCTTCCCTGGGGAAAATTTTTCAGGTTCTTGTTTACCACATTTACGATATCCTGTTGGGATCTCACGCGGTCTTTCGGATCGACTAAGGTTACATTGAAAAACCCCGAATTCACAGACCCTCCTCCAAACCCCGGCGCCGTGAGGCTAATCATCATTTTCTTTTCAGGGATTGAATCTTCTAAAAAATTATTCAGCGTGTCCATGTACGAATCCATATAATCGTAGGATGTGCCTTCAGGGGCGGTAACGCTAAGCCTGAACTGGCTCCTGTCTTCCATCGGCGCGAGTTCAGAGGGGATTGTCGTAAAAATAAAATAAATGATTGCTACACAAACAGCTATCAGGGCGAGAGCAATCCATTTCACCTTCATAAACGAAGCAAGGCTTTTTTTATAACCATTTTCCATCGCTACAAAGAATGGTTCAGTTTTTCTGTAGAACCAGGAATGACCAATTTTCTTATGGGTTAATTTTACGTTCAGCACTACTGTGAGCGTAAGCGAAACAAATGCAGAAATCAACACCGCACCGGCCACAACGATGCCGAACTCGCGAAATAGCCTGCCCACAAACCCCTGCAAAAAAACAATTGGTAAAAAAACGATGGCAAGTGTGATGGACGTTGAGATAACTGCAAAGTATATTTCCTTAGCGCCCTCTTTTGCTGCTCTGTATTTGTCCATTCCCGCTTCAATCTTTTTAAAGATATTTTCCGTGACGACAATTCCGTCATCAACCACAAGGCCTGTAGCTAATACAATTCCAAGAAGCGTGAGTACATTAATCGTAAAACCAAAAACATACATAATAAAAAATGCGCCAATCAAAGAGACAGGGATGTCGAACAACGGGCGCAAGGCGAGAATCCAATCCCGAAAGAATAAATAAATAATTATAATAACAAGCCCCAATGCAATTAATAATGTTTCCTCAACCTCAGAAATGGATTTTTTGATAAACCTGGTCTGGTCAAAGGCTACATCCATTTTGAGGTCCTGGGGAACTTCTTTTTTAATGTCATTAAGTCTTTTGTAAAATTCATTTGCTATTTCAACATAATTAACCCCTGGCTGGGGAATTATAGCCAGCATTATCATCGGTACGCCGCTTTCTTTCAAGCCGGATTCTTCATTTTCGGGGCCAAGCACTACGTTCGCTACATCTTTTAATTTAATATTTACTCCGCCGATATTTTTTACTATCAGGTTGTTAAATTGTTCTTCTGTATTTAGTTTTCCAAAAGTGCGCACAGCCAGTTCGGTTGTATTTCCGGAAATTTTTCCGGCAGGCAATTCCACACTTTGTGTCATCAGGGCGGCCTGCACATCGGTCATTGAAATGCCATAGGCCTGCATCTTGTCAGGTTGGAACCAAATCCGCATGGCGTAACGTTTTTCTCCCCAAACAGAAATGGAACTAACGCCGGGGATGGTTTGCAAACGCTCAACAATATTGTTTTCTGCGTATTCCGTAACCTCCAGTAAGTTTTTTGTATTGCTTTGAACCGTAACGGCAATTATAGGTTGCGCATTGGCATCGGCTTTGGAAACCACCGGCGGCGCATCTATGTCTTGCGGCAGGTTGCGGGTAGCCTGCGAAACTTTATCGCGCACATCGTTGGCTGCCGTTTCCAGGTCAACGCTTAACTCAAATTCTACATTAATCCTGCTTCTTCCCTGGTTACTGGATGAGCTTATGTTTTTTACGCCCGGAATTCCATTTATGGCCTTTTCCAGCGGCTCCGTTATTTGAGATTCAATAATATCAGAATTGGCGCCGGCATACGATGTGCTCACCGAAATATTTGGCGGGTCAATCGCAGGATAATCCCTTACCCCTAAATATTTGAAACCGATAATCCCAAATAACACAATAGCCAAGTTCAGTACTATGGCAAAAACCGGCCTTCGTAAACTTATTTCGGAAATATTCACTCGTTTGAACTGTTAATTTAAAGATGAAAGTTTAATCCTGCTTCCCGGTTTGATGGAAAGCAATCCGGTTGTAATTACGGTATCGCCAATGGAAAGGCCGCTCAATATTTCCACTTTTGCAGAATCCCGGGTGCCGGTTGTTACAATTTTAAAATCTGCATTGCCGCCATTGTACACAATCACTTTTTTGTCCCTCGCTTCCGGAATAATCGCCTGTGTGGGCACCATTATCGCATCGCTGTTATCACCCATATCAAAAGCCACTTTCGCAAAAGAACCAGCCGTGATATTCTTATCGGTATTTTCCACTACGGCATGCACCTTAAGGCTCCTGTTTTCCTGAGTGATGCCAGATTCCGTAGCGAATATTTTGGCTGCATATTTTTTGGGGACCGCTTCCGTAGTAAAGTAAATTACATTTCCTAACTGAACGTATGGCGTAAATTTTTCAGGAACGCTGAATTCAAGCTTTAATTTTGAATCCTGGCGGATAGTAGTGATAACAGTTGACGGCGTAATGAAAGCGCCTATGCTGATGTTTTTAAAACCAAGCTTTCCGTCAAAAGGAGCCCGGATAATGGTTTTATCAATTGCGGCTTGCATCACCTGTATGTCGGCCTTGATGCTGCTTACATCCAATGCGCTCAAATCATAATCCTGCTGGCTGATGCCTCCGATTTTCAGCAATTCAGACTGACGGTCCTCTGTTTTTTGCGCTACCTGTAATTGTACTTTCAGTTTCTGAAGTTGGGCCTGCAAATCGCCATCAAAAAGCCTGGCTAACAAAGTGCCTTTTTTTACATGAGCGCCTTCGTGGATAGATAAATAAGTTACTTTTCCTGATACTTCCGGATGGATTTCGGTTTCTTCAAAGGGCAATAATGTTCCGGCCACTTCGATACTTGAATGTAATACGGAAGGATGAATAATATAACCTTTCACTTCCAACGCGGGTGGATCGCCAGGTTTAGCGCCACTTTTTGGAGGTTGGATTTTATTGGAATTATCGCCGCATGAAAAAAG
The DNA here is from genome assembly GCF_003721595.1 of Hanamia caeni. Taxonomy (GTDB): domain Bacteria; phylum Bacteroidota; class Bacteroidia; order Chitinophagales; family Chitinophagaceae; genus Ginsengibacter; species Ginsengibacter caeni. The sequence continues at coordinate 29,208 of NZ_RJJR01000022.1, read as the reverse complement.
AAAAAATATAACTGTTGCTATTAAAAGGCTGCTGTATTTCAATTTCATGTATAAGCTTTATTTTTCACTGAGTTTATATGACGTTAGATTTGTTAAATCCCTTCGTTTTTTATTTTGAAATTACCTTCAAAAGATGCTTCACTTTTCCGGCTACGTGTATCAGTTGCTGCCGCTCATTGCTGAGGATAGTAACGTGCCCCATTTTCCGTCCCGGCCTTGTTTCTTTTTTGCCGTAAATGTGAACAAAGACATTTTCAATTTGTAACGTTTCATTTAAATTCTGATACACTGCCTCGCCTTTATAATTTTCTTCGCCAATTAAATTTACCATGGCAGAACTCATGATGGGCTTGGTTAATCCAAGAGGATAGCCAAGAATTATTCTCCAAAGCATATCAAACTGGGAAGAAAAAGCAGCTTCTATCGTGTGATGCCCGCTGTTGTGAACCCGTGGGGCGGTTTCGTTTACTAAAACTTTATCGTCGATATCCACAAATAATTCAACTGCAAAAATACCCGCACTTTGCAAATTTTTCACCACCGCTAATGCTATTGCTTCTGCCTTCCATAAAGTTTTTTCTCCCAGATGCGCCGGGCAAAGCTGGTATTCAAGTAAATTGAGCGTTTGGTTAAAAATCATTTCCACAGGCGGATATACGGCGGTTTTGCCTTCGTTGTCCATCGCTACGATGATGGAAATTTCTTTTTTAATATTCACCAACTTTTCCAGCACCGCTTCCTCATCAAATCCATTGTTTATATCCTGGCTGGTCTTTAAAAGCTGAACGCCTCTGCCGTCGTAGCCGCCCATAGCCACTTTATGCGCAGCCGGCAAAAAGTCTAAATGCCCTTTTAATTCTTCCTTTTTGGCCGTAACCATAAAAGGAGAGGTTGGTATTTCATTTTCTTTATAAAAATTTTTTTGCTTTATTTTATTTTTAATAATTTCCAATGCATGAGGACGCGGATATACCAAAATCCCCTCAGTTTCCAGCTTTTTTAATGCTTCTACATTTACGGATTCAATTTCGATAGTAATGGCATCCAGGTTTTTACCAAAATTGTAAACGTCATCAAAATTGGTAATATCACCTTTGTTGAAATGCGTACATAGATGAGCAGCAGGGCAGTCGGCATCTTTTTCAAGGACAGAGGTCTCGACAGGATAATTGGCTGCGGCTTGTAATAACATTCTGCCTAACTGGCCACCGCCAAGTATTCCGACTCTTTTCATAAGAAGAAATTTTCTGCAAGATAAATGTTAGAAATTTATTGATGGCGCAATGCAAAATAAATCACTCCGCAAAGGCAGTAAATAAGCAAAAAAGCCGGTTTTTTAATTTTTCATAAATGGTATGTATAAATGAGTTTTTTCATTACAGAATTGGTATGTTTGCGCAAAACGACAATATGAAAAAATCAATAATTATTGCCTTTGCTATGGCGGGATTTTGCCTGTCGGCACAAGCCCAGGTAAACATGCCTGCACCCAGCCCTACACAAACGATTATACAGGATTTTGGCCTGGGGAAAATTACCCTGGTTTATAGCCGTCCCGGCCTCAAAGGCCGCGAAGCTTTTGGCGCTAATTCTGAACTGGCTCCGTTGGAAAAACCATGGAGAACCGGCGCCAACGCCGCTACCAAAATTCATTTCAGTGATAAGGTAAATGTGGGGGGAAGAGATTTTGATTCCGGAACTTACGTTATCTATACTATTCCGCAGGAAGGACAGTGGATGATAGTATTAAGCAAAGGAAATGCTTATCCCGGCGGCGAAGGGTTTAGCGCCAATGACGATCTTATCCGTTACAAATCACCCGTGGTTAAGCATAAGGAAAAGGTAGAAAGCTTTACCATGCAATTCGCTGACTTAAAAAATGAAAGTTGTATTCTTCTGTTCAAATGGGCCAATGTGGAAGTAGGTTTGCCGATTACTACCAATATCAAAGACAGGATTCGTACCCAAATCGAAGCCGCATTGCAGGGAAGCGCGCCTCCGTATTACCAGGCCGCCAACTTTTATGCGGATTATGATCATGATTATAAAAAAGCATTGCAGTATATAAACAAGGCTACTGAGCAAAGCCCAAAGGCGTTTTTTATGTTTTTACAAAAAGCCAGGATTCAAAAAGATTTAGGGGATAAAGCCGGTGCAAAAGCAACTGCTTTAAAAACAATAGAACTGGCCAAAGAGGCCGGCAACGATGACTATGTAAATTTTGGAAACAAGCTTCTGAGCCAGTTGTAATTTTGCGAAAAATAATTGCCTTATTTCTTCATTTACTGATAAGAATCACTGATACAGAAAAAGGCTTTAAGATTGGTTATCCATCTTAAAGCCTTTTTCAATTTATAAAAACGCTGCTTTACATGCCGGGATCATCAGCGCTTGGGCCATAGCTTGCAGGAACAGGAATATCCAGCAGGCGAAGATAAACGCCAAGCTGCGCGCGATGGTGGGTAGTCTGGCTGTAGGCGTGACGTATGGACTCAAATTTAGTCATCGCCTGCAATAGCTGATCGCCATTTTTGATGGTCCATGTTTTTAAAAGATCTTCTTCTTTAATTTCAGCGAGCGCTTTCAGCGCTTTTTCAGTTGAACTGTCCAAAAGCTGAAGCAAATCATTTGTGGAGTTCACTTCTGCGGGTGTCCAGTCGGTAGTGGCAAAATCGATGCCTTCCGTGTTCACTGCCATATCTATCCATGCTGGTAATTCCGCAATGTGCGTACAAAGCTGCTTCATGGACATGCTTTTCTGATGAGGCTTGTAATTAAATTTTTCGGGCTTCACAAGGCTAAGAAATTTCTGCGTAGTCTTAGCTTCATGTTCAAGTTCTTTAATGAGGAAGGGAATTACGTTCATAAAATTGTTTTTATAGAATTATTTTAAAGAAAGAAATCATGCAAAATTTTAACCAAAAAATGAGAAACCAAAAATTAAATTTGAGCTTAATCTTTTTTCCAAAAGCCTTTCTTTTTCTTTTCTGTGTAAATACGTTGTGCCTTTTCAACAGATTCAATAAACTCAGTTTCGAAAAAGTTTTCGGGAGACTGCCCTTCGGTGGCAATTTTCTTTATAAGATTCCAGTCTACGTCGGTGGGAAAATATTTTGATTCTTTCAATTTTAAACCAAACATGGCTACCCCGGTTGCAAATTGCAAATCTTTATTCAATGAATCAAAGGCCACATAATTATCAGGGCAGGGATAGCGGATGATGTTTTCAGTGCTGTCGTCCGGCAGGCGGAAGTGAATTTGAAAATCCGCAATATTTATTGGTTTACTGTGCGTTGAATCAAGCTTTGTTGGTAAAATTTCCAAAATAACCGTGTTGCCGGAACCCGAACCTATTTCACCGCCTTCAAGCTCATAATTTTTTTCGGCGATGGTGCTTTTCTTATTATCGTAGCCGATCAGGCGATATTTGGCAACATAAGCCGGGTCGAACTTCACATTGATATGAACATTGCTGGCAACAGAATACATTGTTTGCGTAAATTCTGTTACCAAAACTTTTTCGGCTTCGCGAATATCATCTATGTAGGCAAAATTGCCATTGCCTTTTTTGGAGAGCACTTCAATTTTTGAATCTTTATAATTTCCCATGCCTACGCCAAGGCAGGTGAGATAAACGCCGGATTGTTTTTCTTTAGAAATAAGGTCTTCCAGGTCGGCCTCATTATTTTGCCCCACATTAAAATCGCCATCTGTTGCCAGAATGATTCGGTTGTTTCCATTTTTTATAAAATTATTTTCGGCCAGCTTATAAGCAAGCCTGATGGCTGCTTCGCCGGGCGTGTCACCGGATGCATTTAAGGCTTCAATGGCTTTTGTAATAATTTTTTTATGTCCGCCGCTCGTTGGCTGAAGCCATACGCCTACGGTTCCTCCATAAGTTACGATGGATACTGTATCCTGTTTCCTCAGGTTTTTTACCAGCAATTGAAATGCTTGTTTCAGTAATGGCAACCTGTTTGGCAGATCCATGCTTCCGGAAACGTCAATTAAAAACACCAGATTGGAGGGAGGAACATGATCCAGGTTCAATTTTTTAGCAGAAAGATTCAGATAGAGCAGCCGGTACTGGCTGTTCCATGGGCAATCCGAAATGTGCGTTTCAATATTAAAAATTTTATTTCCCGGTGGTTCCTGGTAATTAAAATTAAAATAATTAAGCATTTCATCAATCCTTACCGCATCTATCGGAACCTGCGTGCCCTGGTTAATAAAGCGCCTGACGTTGCTGTAAGAAGCTTTATCAATCCGCATCGAAAATTCGGTTTGCGTTTTATTGGTTGCAGTTACAAAATCATTTTCAGCAAGGCTGCTATAGCTTTCATTTTCATAATACGATATAGGAAAAATATTTCCATTACTGCCCGTAGTGAGGGATACGAGCTTATTCTTATTTAACTGCGAGCCTATCGGAATAATTTTAAGAACGATATGCTGGTATTCACTGGCATTGATTCTCATATTCTGAGTTATATAGCCATCAAGGCTAAAAATTAGTGAATCTTTTGCCTGTCTTACGGGAATACCAAAACCACCCGAAACGCCACTTGAATAAAGAGAAGAAGTTTCCGGCATAAAAATTTTTACATTTTGCAACGGATTGCCTTGTTCATCACGCACCTCGCCCCTTATATAATATTGGGCAACCGTTTGATGTACGACAAGCAGCGCAGCAAATATGGTAAACAGCTTTTTCATGAAGTCTTGAAATCAGAAAGATAAACCCTTTTCCTAATTAAAGGAATCAAATTTTGGCCTGCAAATTAAACCAATTGATAAATTTCCTTTATATTTCTTCCCAGGCCGTCGTAATCCAGGCCAAATCCCAAAACGAATTTGTCAGGAATGGTGAATCCCAGGTAATCAATTTTAATCTCGTGCACTGTTGCTGAAGGTTTGTGAAGCAACGCAGCAATTTTTAATGAGGCCGGATGCTGATGTTCCAGCGTAGGAAGAAATTGCGATAAAGTTTTACCTGTATCCACAATATCTTCAAGAATAATTACGTCGCGATTGTAAATTTCTGCATCAAGCCCAATTGCTGTGATTACTTTGCCTGTAGATTTTACGCCTTTATAAGAGGCGAGCTTTATAAAACAAATTTCTGCCTCCACATTTATTTTTTTAAAAAGATCGGCGGCAAAAATGAATGCTCCATTCAGGATAGCGATGAATAAAGGTTTTTTGGCTTGATAATCATTATTTATTTCTGAAGCAACACGTGATATTTCTTTTTCAATTTCTGAAGCGCTGATATACGGTATAAATTCCTTGTCATGAAATTTTAAATTCGGCATAAATTATTTTGAGATGATGAGCTGTTGTCCGATTTGAAGATTATCGCTGGTGAGGTTATTCCATTTTTTTATATCATCAACTGTAACGCCATATTTTTTTGAAATGCCATACAGGCTTTCCTTTGGTTGCACGGTGTAGGTAATTTTTTTTGCCGGTGAAGATAGCTGCTCTTCATTTTTCACCTGGGTTACTTTTGGCGGCACGTTCGCGGCTGCTAATTGATTTAATGCCGGCGGCCTCAAATATATTTTCGTTCCTTCTACCAGATAATCACCGGTAGAAATGGTATTGTAACTATACAAATATTGAAGCATCACTCCATACTTCTGTGAAATATCATACAAAGTTTCATTTTGCTGCGCAATGCAAAAATCCTGTCTTCCTTCCTTTTGCTTTTTTTCCAGGAAAACGTACTGATCTTTCTGTAAAAGGCCATCATTACTTAAATCATTAACAGATAAAAGTTTTTCGAGGTTGATGTTGTGTTCGGTGGCAATAGCAAGCAGCGAAGTGCCTTTAGAAGCAAGCAGCGCCTTACATCCATTGATTTTAACGCTAATTGGTTGGCCGGGCATTGCATCCGTTTTTTCAATGTCGGGCGGCATTATATTTTTTGTTTGGACTGTATAAGGCGTGTTCTCAAAACGAGGAATGCCATCAAGCCCTTCCAAAGTATATTGTTCAAGATTGTAGGTTTCAATGTTTTTGATTAAAATATCGGGGTATCGCGGGTTGGTGGCATATCCCGCCTTTCTTAATCCATAAGCCCAATCTTTATAATCAGTAGGGTCAATGTCAAATAAAAATGCATAGCGGCTGCTGTTTTTAAGGAAATCAGAATGGTCGCGGTAGGAATCTTCTGCGCAACTATATTTTCGGAAACATTCCCCTGGGGCATCGTCATCATGGCTAACGGTTTCTGCCGTCCAATTGCTTTTGCATTTGATGCCGAAATGATTATTGGATTTTAGTAAAAGTTCGCTGTTGCCATTTTCAGTTTCGAGTAATCCCTGCGCAAGCGTAATGGCGGCAGGCACACCGGATCTTTTCATTTCTTCAATCGCCAGGTCTTTATATTTCTGCACATACTCTTGTGCGCTCATATTTTGAGCCGTGGTTTTGTAAACAAATCCCAATGAAAAAATAATAATGACGAGCGTTATTTTCATCAGTAAATAAACAAATATTGAACTTTTTAATTCTATTTTTTAATTATCATCATGAGGCCGTCCCTCAGCGTGATGAGAACCTGCTGCACCCTGTCATCTTTTGCCACATGTTCATTAAAAGCATTTATTGCTATCGCATTTTTTCCTTTAATTTTTTCATTGAGCACTTCTCCATGAAATAAAACATTGTCTGCAAGAATTACTGCGCCTTTTTTTAAATGTGGCACCACTAATTCGTAATAATTGGTATAGTTTACCTTGTCAGCGTCAATAAACACCAAATCCCAGGCAACATCCAGTGTAGGAATAATTTCCAACGCATTTCCACGGTGTAAAATTATCTGATCGTTATGTAAAGATTTCCTAAAATAATTTTGAGCGATGTCTGCATCTTCGTCTCTTAATTCCAGGGTGTGCAGCTCTCCGCCGGGTTGTAATCCTTTTGCAAGGCACAAAGCGCTGTATCCCACAAAAGTTCCCACTTCAAGAATGTATTTTGGCTTTATAATTTTGCTCAGCATTTCCAATAATTTTCCCTGCAGTGGTCCGCTGAGCATATTGGAATGCGGATGATGATTTAGTGTGAAGTCTTCTATTTCTTTCAGCAAATCATCTGTGGGTTCTGAAAAAGAAGCAGCGTAATCAGTTACTTTGTTATCACTTAAAGCGTCAGGCATAAGATAAATTTAATTCGTCTGTAGTTTTTCTTTTAGAAAAAATCCATAATCCTATAAAGGTAAGAAGCCCGTTTACAATTATCAATTCTTCCGCAAATACGTAACCATTCAACAACACTTTGGAATATTTATCAATAAAGAAACATAGTATCGGCGCAATGATTACAATATATGGCGTGGCATAATCTAATACTTTTCTTTTTTTGGCAAATAATGAAAAAGCAAATAATCCAATCAACGGACCATAAGTGAAAGTGGCTACTTTAAAAATAGCCGTGACTACAGATGCATCATTTACCGCATTGAACAAAAGCACTACCAATAGAATGATAATAGAAAATGCTACGTGCACATAGGTTCTTTTTCGCACCATTTCTTTCTCAGGAATATTTTTTCTTTTATCAAAATTTAAGAAATCAATACAGAAAGAAGTGGTCAAAGCTGTGAGCCCTGAGTCAGTGGTAGCAAAGGTGGCAGCCGTTAAACCTAGCATAAACACGATGGCGGGAACGCCTTTAAAATGATTCAATGCAATTTCCGGAAAGAGGTAATCGGTTCTTGGCAAGCCGGTAGCCGCATCAACCGGAATTGCGATGCCTTCACGATTAGCATATATATACAACAACGCGCCGACACTTAAAAAGAATAAATTAATGATGACAAAAATGAAAGTGAAGCTCATCATATTTTTTTGTGCATCTTTAATGTTTTTGCAACTTAGATTTTTTTGCATCAAATCCTGGTCGAGGCCAAACATCCCAATCGTTACGAAGACTCCACCGATGAACTGCTTGCTGAAATGAAATTTATTAGCCACAAAATCATCAGTGAAAAACATCTTTGAATAATGGCTGTCTTTGATAGCGGTAAAAGCCTGGCCGATGTTCATGTCGAGGCTGCTGCAAATAAAATAAATGGATAAAAATACCGACGCAACAAGAAAAACGGTTTGCAGCGTGTCAGTAATGATGATTGTTTTTAGCCCACCCCTGAAAGTATAACCCCAGATCAGCAATAAACAAATAACAATAGTGAGCCAAAACGGAACACCCATTTCATCAAAAATAAAACGTTGCAATACTATGGCTACCAAATACAACCTGAACGCCGAACCAATCACTCTTGATATTAAAAAAATGGCCGCCGCTGTTTTATGGCTCACCTTGCCGAGCGTTCTTTCTATCACTTCATAAATAGAAATAAGATGCATCCGGTAATACAACGGCAACAAAATAAATGCGACCAGAAAATATCCCACCGCATTGCCCAGCACAAATTGAAAATACCTGAATTGTGAACCCGCCAGGTTGCCTACTTCGCCGGGCACTGAAATAAAAGTGACGCCACTCAGCGCGGTTCCTATCATCCCGAAAGCCACGAGGTACCATTTTGAAGAACGGTTTGCGATAAAAAAAGTGGCGTTGTCACTCGATTTTCTGGAAGTGAGATAGGAAATAAGTATCAGTATCAAAAAATAACCAATGATAAATGACAGCAACACGGATGGAGACATAACGGGGCGTTAGGAAGATTAAAAATGATTTTGGGATTCTATTTTTTAAATTTGAATTTTTCCGAAAATAAATAAAATTATGTCAATTAGGTAGTTACTTATTTTTGTGACTCTCCTGCAAGGTTAAATTAGTTTTTGCAAAATTGAAAAGCCATCGCGCGCTAAATGAACCTGGTTAACAGCAGGCAGGCTTTTAGACAGGATTTTTATTTTGCGGGTTAGCTAACGGTAATGGCTATACGAATTTAATAAAATGAAATTTTAAATAGATTATAAAACCCCACACATCATGAAGCGTATTATTTTTGTTACAGGAGCTACTTCAGGTATCGGAAAGGCCTGTGCAGAGCGTTTTGCAGCCAATGGAGATAAATTAATTATTAGTGGAAGAAGAAAAGAAAGGCTCGAAATGTTGAAAGAAGAATTAGAGATGAAGTATGGTTCAGAAGTATGGTGCGCGCCGTTTGACGTACAAAACAGGAAAGAAGTTTTTGAAAGTATAAATTCATTGGCAGAGGAATGGAAGGAAATAGATGTGCTTGTCAACAATGCAGGTTTGGCGCTGGGAAAAGATTATTTTGATGAGGCAGAAATTGCAGATTGGGAAACGATGGTGCACACAAATATTCTCGGTGTGCTTTATGTAAGTCGCGCTGTTCTTCCATTTATGATTAAAAGAAAAAGAGGCCACATTATTAATATAGGTTCCGTAGCAGGTAATGAAATGTATGAGAAAGGCAATGTGTATTGCGCCACCAAAAGCGCGGTGGAAGCCATTAGCCACACGATGCGTATTGACTTGTTGCGACATCACATCAAGGTTACTAATGTAAAGCCGGGAGCGGTTGAAACTGAATTTTCAGTGGTCAGATTCAAGGGCGATGAGGCAAAGGCAGCCAGCGTATATGAAGGATTTGTTCCATTGACAGGAGAAGATATTGCCAATACTGTTTTTTATTGCGCATCTCTTCCGCCCAATGTGTGCATTAATGATCTTACCGTCACGCCTCTGTTGCAGGCTGATGGCATTTATATTCATAAAGAAGAATAGACCTTGTCTTTTAAAAATTTTGAATCGGTATGAATAGAAAATATTTTCTAAATAACCAAATACGGATCGTGGCGATGCTGGTATGCACTATGCTTACGTTTAGTTTGCATTCAGTGGCACAGCAAAGCGGGCGTTATAATTCATTCAGGCCAGGCCAGGATTGGATTGCAGATGACGGAAAGCCGATTGACTGCCATGGCGGAAATATTATTTATGTCGATTCTTTGAAAACGTTTTTTTGGTATGGTGAGCATTATGGAACACCGCGTGGCGTGGCCTGTTATTCTTCAACTGACTTGTACAACTGGAAAAATGAAGGCATCGCGATGGAAAGAGGAAATATCGAGATTCTGGAAAGGCCTAAAGTGATTTACGATAAAGTAAACAAGAGGTACGTGATGTGGTTTCATTACGATGGCAACCGTTATTCAATAGCGGAACTGGGTGTTGCAGTCAGCAATAAACCCACAGGGCCATTTATTCTTCAAAAACATTTCAGGCCTCACGGGCATGAATCACGGGACATAGGCCTTTATCTCGACCCGGAAACAGACAAAGCCTATATCGGTTTTGCCGCTGACCATGTGAACCGCACTATCAGGATGGTAGAGCTCACAAGCGATTATCTTGATGTGAGCGAGAACGATGTAGACATTGAAGCGCATTGTGAGGGGCCGGGAATTTTAAAAAAAGACGGGAAGTATTATTTGCTTACCAGCGGCTGCACAGGATGGACACCGAACCCCGGACATTATTACACTTCCTCATCTATAACCGGTCCTTATCAACTTCAGGGGCCGCCGTTTATTGGAGATGCGGGAGATAATTCATTCAACTCGCAGCCATGCTATATTTTTAAAATTCCCGGATATAAAAATGCTTATTTGTATATGGGCGACAGGTGGAACGGATTCGGCGGCACTCATTCACAATATGTTTTTTTACCGATCACTATCACGGCTTCCGGAAAAATGGAATTGCATTTTTATCGTGAATGGGACCTCACCCTTTTTACTTCGGAGAAGAAACAATTGAAGAGATAAATATTATTTTGTTTTCAGAACCGATTCTAATTCAAACAAAAATTTTAATCCCGTAAAGGCACATCATTTTTCCTGTTGAAAAATGCCATCAGAAAACCAAAAACGAGGAAAGAGAATCCCGTATAATAATCCAAAGTATTATCCAAAGCATCAGATAATAAGCCACCAATAAGAAGTATCAATGAAATGATGATAAAGAAAGTTCCTATTACAAATCCAAGATTATTTAATTTTTTGTACATACATTTTTGGATTTAAAAGAAAATGATATTAAGAATAATTGTAACTGCGAGTAATATTAATCCGAGCGGCACTACTCTAAGATACCATTTATCCTGGTGATACGAGGGTTTTTCGGTTAAAGAATATACCAGCCCGACCAATTCACTGTCCGGTTTAGGTTTGGTAAATAAGCTAACCACGATGGTGGTTACAAAATTTACAATCCACGAAAACGAGGCTACGATAAAAGCCTGGCCCATGCCGCTTTGAATTTCATAAAGCGGGTAAATCCATCCACCTTTTCCTTCTGCAAGTGTAAGCCCATGCGTAACTGCCGCTGCAATTGTTCCTGCAAGCAATCCAAAAAAAGCGCCATTGGAGGTTGTTCTTTTCCAAAACATCCCCAAAAGAAAAGTAGCGAAGAGCGGCCCATTTACGAAACTAAATACCAGTTGAAGAAAATCATTGATGTTGTTAAAGCTCTTGGCGATGTAAGCGGTTACGATTGATAAAAGTATTCCTGCAACAGTTACTATTTTTCCTACAACCAGGTAATGCCTGTCTGATTTATGCTTTACAAAATACGACTGGTAAATATCGAAAGTAAATACTGAATTGAAGGCGGTAACGTTCCCCGCCATTCCACTCATGAAAGACGCTATCAGCGCCGTGATGCCAACTCCCAGAACTCCTGTAGGGTAATAGTGCGAAATCAGCGAAGGCAATGCCATCGTATAATCAATTCCTCCTTTTCCATCGGAGGGCATACTAAAACCTTTGGAAGCCAATGCGGGCTGCAGCAATGCAATTGCAATCACTCCCGGCAATACTACAATCAGCGGCATAAACATTTTTGGAATGGCGGCAATGATCGGCGTGCGCTGGGCAGAATTCATATTTTTAGCCATCATGGCTCTTTGCACCACTAAGAAATCCGTACACCAATATCCGAACGACATTACAAAGCCCAATCCGAAAATCAGCGACATAAAATTAATTCCCATAGGATTGGTATCTGCGCTACCCATATATTTCCAGGCATGGGTTAATTCAGGCTGCAACACCTCTTTTATATTGGCCCAGCCGCCGGCATCATGCAACGCCACTACTACGAGCGGCGATAATCCAAGAACGATTAAAAAAAACTGGAGCACTTCATTATAAACCGCACTGGTAAGGCCACCCAGAAAAGTATAAATCATTACAATGCCGGCGGCCAGCCAGATAGATACATCGAAATCCCAATGCAAAATCACCTCAAGCAATTTTGCCAAAGCATATAAAGAAATGCCTGAAGAAAATATGGTCATCACCGCAAAGGAAATTGCATTTAATCCCCTTGTTTTTTCGTCAAAGCGGAGCTTTAAAAATTCCGGCACACTGCGCGCGCGGCTTCCGTAATAAAATGGCATCATAAAAACACCAAGGAATACCATCGCAAAGATGGCGCCCACCCAGTAAAAATGAACCGTCATTATTCCATACTTAGCTCCTGAAGCTACCATGCCCAAAACTTCCTGTGCGCCAAGATTGGCCGAAATGAAAGCAAGGCTGGTAATCCACAATGGGATATTTCTGCCGCTCGTTAAAAAATCATTGCTGGTTTTTATTTTTTTCTTGATAATAAATCCAACGCCAATTACGAAAAGAAAATACACGATAATTATCAGGTAATCTGCAAGGTGAAGTCTCATATCAAATTGAATAAGGAAAGTCTGAAAAGGCCGCAATATATTATTTATTCAAAAACTATTAGGCTTTTTGAAAATATCTTTCTGAACTTATTTATTGCAAACCATCAGGCATGGTGCGATGAAGAGTCTCTTTCGATAAGTATAGAAGGTAATATTATAGTCTCTTCATCAACATCCGCTGACCTTTTTTTCATTTGTTTAAAAAGCAATTCAGCAGCAGCGCTTCCTATTTCAAATGCAGGTTGCGTAATGGTGGTGAGCGATGGATTCAATATGGATGCTGTTTCGATTGCGGAAAAAGCCACCACTTTTAACTGGCCTGGTATTGAAATTCCCATTTCTTTGCAAACTAAATATACGGCCATAGCGATGCGTTCAACGGAAGCAATAATGCCATCAGGCCTGTTTTTACTGCGAAGCAATTTTCTTATTTTGTTTTGCAGTTCCTGGTTGTTTTCTGCCTCCATTACCACAATGTCTGAATGAGTGCGCATCTTTAATCCTGTGGCAGCGGCTTTAAATCCTTCCGCTCTTTTTCTGCAAATACTCAGGCATGAGGAGATTGAAAGAAAAGCAATTTTTGTACAGCCATTTTTGAATAAGTGCTTTGCCGCCCGGTTTCCACTGTCAAAATCATTTGTAACCACCTTTGAGCCGGGAAAACCTTCAAACTCGCGGTCGAAAAATACGATAGGAATATTTTTCTGCTGAAGTTTCAAAAGATGATCGGCATTGGAAGTTTCGCTTGTTACGGAAATAAGCACGCCATCTACCCTGCCACTTTTGCAATCCTCAATGATGGCCATTTCATTTGAAAATTTTTCATGGGAAAGATAGATGAGAACGTGATAGCCATTTTGTTCTGCTATGGCCTGGATTCCGTTGATGGCTAATGAAAAAAAATGATCAGCTACTTCAGGAAGAATTGCCGCAATAGTTTTACTTTTCTTATTCCTTAAGCTGCTTGCGTAGGGATTGATGGTATAATTGAGGCGCGACGCACCTTCCAGCACTTTTTTTTTCGTTTGTTCACTTATTTCATGACTGTCATTCAGCGCTTTTGAAACGGTTGCAACAGAAACTTTCAATTCCTTTGCAAGCTGCCTCATATTTATTTTGTTCATTTGGATAGATTGTGTTGAACGCAACGAATAACTTTCTGATAACTCTAAGAAATATTTTAGCCGATAAACATAGCAAATCAATAAATAATAGCAATTTTTATTTTATTCAATTTACTGAATCTTGTTGGTTTCTCAAAGCGGTTTCGTGAACAAAGAAATATACCACGTGCCTTTCGCTGAAGAAGAAAGTTAGTCTTAGCATTTACAAAAAGAAGAATGTTGGGCTGGACTTATTATAGCGCACATTTCAGCACGCAAATCAAATTTTGATAGTAAAGCTACAAAAAATCCTTTTTTATTTTTCTGCGTAATATTACACTAAACAATAATTTCCGAAACCGGTTTCGTAAATAAAAGAAATATTTCGAAATTGTTTCGTGAAAAAAATAGAAATTAGCATCGTGAATGCGCAAAGAAAACGCAAGGCTTGATGGCTACCCAAACCACTATTTTATTTTGGTCTGAAAAAGAACAGAAAAAATGTGAAAAAATTTCACATCAGAGAATTATGTGTTTCGGAATTGAATGCTTTGGGATAGAGTTTGCAGTTACCGTTCTTTACAGGATTTGTTTAGATGTGATTTCATCATTTCTTAATAATGCAATAATAATTGGGTAATAATGCATTTCTAATCTTGCACCGCATCAGAATTATGGCATTGGTTTAAATGCCTGGTAATATGAATTTATAACCTTTATCTAAATATTTTAAAAACGAGAGAATGAGAAAAAATTTACAATTCCCGAAAAAACATCCGGGCGAATTGCTGCAACAGAAGATGCGTTGCGCAGCGATTACCGGTCTTCTGGCGTTTGCGGGTTCTGCATCATTGTATGCGGGTATAAAACCTGCAAATTTGTTGGTGAACCCCATAACAAAGACGGCGGTAAGCCATTCAAACTCCGATGCTCTCAAGAGCATTTCTGCTTCAGTTTTCAAATTCGATCACGAAATAAACGGTATTGTTACTGATCAAAATGGGAACCCGTTGCAAGGGGTATCGGTGCAGGTGAAAGGCACGAATAAGGGCGTAATAACCACAGCTACTGGAAGGTTTTCATTAAGTGTGCCTGAAAATGCAACGCTTACTGTTTCCTCAGTTGGGTACGAGACCAAAGAGGTGAAAGTGGGCAGCAGCACCACTATTACTATCGAACTTAAAGTAGCGGCATCAGATCTGAACGAAGTAGTGGTGGTAGGGTATGGCACACAGAAAAAAGCAAATTTAACCGGAGCGGTGAGCCAGGTAAGCAGTGAGGTGCTTGATAACCGGTCATTGCCAAACCTTACGCAAGGATTGCAGGGGCAAATTCCCAACTTAAATATTACGATGCTCGATGGAAAACCTACGCAATCACCATCATATAATGTAAGGGGCACTACTTCAATAGGGCAGGGTGGCAGTGCTTTGGTGTTGATAGATGGCGTGGAAGGCGATCCCAGCTTAATCAATCCCAACGATGTTGCAAGTGTTACTGTTTTGAAAGATGCTGCATCATCGGCAATTTACGGAGCGCGGGCCGCCTTTGGCGTTGTTCTTATTACTACTAAAAGCGCTAAAAAAGGAAAAACTGCTATTGCTTATTCATCTAATTATTCATTTAAAAGCCCGACAGCCATCCCTGATGAGGTAAACAACGGATATGAATATGCAAAAATGTTTAGCGAAGCTTATTCCGCTGGTTCAAATTATACCCAGCTTCCGAAAAATATAAATAAAACTCAAAAATTTTCACAGGAATATCTTGATGCTTTTCAAAAGCATAATGAAGATCCCAGTCTTCCAAAAACGGAAATAAACGACCAGGGCGAATATGTCTATTATGCCAATACAGACTGGTATAAGCTATTGTATAAAGACCATAATTTTGCTACTGACCAAAATCTGTCCGTATCGGGCAGTAGTGATAAAGCGAGTTTTTACATCACCGGTCGGCTTTTTAACCAATCAGGGATTTTCAGGTACAATTCAGATGATTACAATACTTATAATTTCAGGGCGAAAGGCTCTGTCCAGGTTTTTAAATGGCTTGAAATTAATAACAATACTTCCTATGCAAATGTAAAATATCACAACCCGCTCAATGTGGGCGAAGGCGGCGGCATATGGCGAAATATGTCAGATGAAGCGCACACTTCTGCGCCTTTGCTTAACCCTGATGGCACACTTACATATTCAGCCGCCTATACAGTTGGGGATATGTATTACGGTAAAAACGGAATAGACATGGTTACGAATGAAGTGCGGAATACGACAGGATTTGTGGCCAAATTGTTTCATGACAAAGTAAAAATCAATGGTGATTTCACTTATCAGAATACCAATTTTAACCGTCAGCAAAAAAGAGTGCCGGTTCCATACAGCACTAAACCTGGTATTATAAATTATGTGGGTTTAAATACAAACGATTTGCAGGAACGATACGACAAAACAAGCTATATCGCGGCAAACTTGTATGGCCAATATGAAAACACTTTCAATAATGTTCATCATTTTAAAGCCCTGTTAGGTTACAATTTTGAACAGTCTATTTTTAAAAGAATCCAGGAGCAACGGAACGGGCTCATTTTTCCTGACGCGCAGGATATCAGCCTTGCTCTCGGACAATCCATTACTACCAACGGAGGATGGGAGCAATGGGATATTTTAGGAGGATTTTTCAGATTCAACTATGATTATAAAAGCCGCTATTTGCTGGAAGTAAACGGAAGGTATGATGGATCATCCAAGTTCCCTGCTGATCAGCAATTTGGTTTTTTCCCATCTGTATCTGCCGGATGGAGGTTGTCGCAGGAACCTTTTTGGCATGTGCCGGAAAAAGCAATTTCAGATGTAAAGGTCAGGGCATCTTATGGTTCTCTTGGAAATGGAAATATTGCTTCTTATCAATTCCTGGAACAGTTGAATATTTCCCAATCTTCAAGGGTTTTAAATGGCCAAAGGCCACAAGTCACCAGCAGGCCAGGCGTAATCCCGAGTGGCCTTACCTGGGAAACTTCTACCACAAAAGATTTGGGATTAGATGCAAGTTTTCTTAATTACCGTCTTTCATTTACCGGTGATGTATACGTAAGAAAAACTACCAACATGTTTACAGTAGGGCCTACACTGCCTGATGTATTCGGAGCGGCCGTACCAAAAGGAAATTTTGCAGATTTGAAAACCACAGGCTGGGAAGTAACGGCATCATGGCAGGATCAATTCAATGCCGGTTCCAAACCGTTTCATTATGGCATTACGCTGAATGCTGCGCATTACGAAGCGATAATTACCAAATTTAATAATCCGAACAGAAATCTGACCGACTATTATGTGGGACAGAAAGTAGGTGAGCTTTGGGGATATGTGACAGACGGTTACTGGACTGCCGCAGATGTGGATCAGGCACAGGCAATGAACGCCAATGTGAGCAATAACTCTTCAGTATGGCTTCCGGGTGATATAAAATATAAAGACCTGGATAAAAATGGCGTAATCAGCAGGGGAAATGCCACAGTTGACAATCCCGGCGACCTGGTACGTATCGGAAATACCACCCCGCGTTACACTTACGGGTTTGGCCTCAACGCAGACTGGAACAATTTCTTTTTTGCTGCTTTTTTCCAGGGAACAGGCAGACAAGATTGGTATCCCAGCAGCGATGCTGATGCATTTTGGGGGCAATATAACAGGCCATATAATGCAGCTTTGAAATCCCAGTTAGGGAAAATCTGGTCAGAAGATAACCCCAATGCTTACTGGCCGCGGTACAGAGGCTATGTGGCCTTATCCGGCCAGCGCGAATTGAGCGTGCTTCAAACAAAGTATCTTCAAAATGCAGCCTATCTCAGGTTAAAAAATATACAGTTGGGTTATAATCTTCCCTTGAGCCTCGTCTCTAAACTGAAAATGACCAATGCACGGGTATATGTTTCCGGAGAAAATTTGTGGATTACATCGCCCATGTTTAAAATTACCGATCATAATATTGATCCGGAAAGCATCCACGGTTCCGATCGTGATCTCACTTCCGGAGGTAATGGAGATGGCCAAAATTACCCGATACTTAAGAGCGTTACGCTCGGCCTGAATATTACTTTTTAATTTTTTAAATTCAACAATTATGAACTCAATATATAAAAAACTCATTTACGTTTTTGGGGTAGCGGTTCTTTTTACATCGTGTAAAAAGATTTTAGACCAGGCGCCAAAAGCAACCGCCACCAGGGATGCAGTGTTCAGCAATGAAGCGGGTCTGCAACTGTATGTTAACTCTTTTTATACAATTATTCCCAGTACCGGAGACATTATGAGAGGGGATGCCATGAGCGATTATGCCGCCCGCACTGAGGTGCCTGATTACCTGCGCCCTAACGTTTATAATGCTACACAAAGTTCAGGATGGGATTGGGGCGACCTGAGAAATATTAATTATTTTCTTGCTAATAATACCAATCCGAATGTTCCGGAAGATGTGAGAAATAATTACAACGGCATTGCGCGGCTCTTTAGGGCGTGGTGGTATTTTCAGATGGTAAAAAGATTTGGCGATGTGCCCTGGTATGGCAAACCGCTTGACGTGAATGATTCAACAGAATTGTATAAAGCGCGCGATCCACGTAAGCTGGTGATGGATTCTGTATTGGCTGATCTGAATTATGCCACTGAAAATATCACCGTCACTGATGATCAAACCAGGAGCCTTATTACGAAATGGGTAGCTTATGCCATGAAGTCGAGAATATGCCTGTATGAAGGTACCTTCAGGAAATATCATACCGAATTAAACCTTCAGTCTACTGTAAATGATTGGCTTACCGCAGCGGCAGATGCTGCTCAGCAAGTAATTTCTTCCGGTAAATTTAGCCTGAACCAGGCCGGGGGACCCACTAAATCGTATCGCCAATTGTTTATTAGCACCCAGCCCATAACAAATGAAGACATTCTGATAGACGTAACAGATCCCAACCTTGCAGTCTTTAGCGATGCCAATTGGTACTGGACAAGTTCTACCTATGGCAATCGGCTGAGCTTCGACCGGACATTTGTAAACACCTACCTTAATATTGATGGTACGCCGTTCACTGATATGCCCGGACATAAAACCATGGTATTTACCGAAGAAACACAAAACCGTGACGGCCGCCTTCAGCAAACCATCCGCACCCCCGGATATACAAGAATAAACGGTGGAAGCGTAATCCCTGCGCCTCCTGATTTTTCTTATACCTATACCGGTTACCAACCCATAAAATACAGTCTTGATGATACAAAATACGACCAGGGTACAGTAAGTATTAATTCAGTTCCGGTAATTCGTTATGCAGAAATACTTTTAAACTATGCTGAAGCAAAAGAAGAATTAGGCACATTTACAGACGAAGATTGGAGCAATACAATCGGAGCGCTTCGGGCGCGGGCCGGCATTACCGGTGGTTTGACTTCAAAGCCTACAGAAGCTGATCCTTATTTACAGGAGAATTATTTTCCTGAAATTTCTGATGCTACACTTCTTGAAATCAGGAGAGAAAGAAGCATTGAATTGGCATGGGAAGGATTCCGCTTTGACGATTTAATGAGATGGAAAAAGGGAGAGTTGCTGGAACAGGAATGGAATGGGTTTTACGTGCCTTCTTTAAATACACTTATGGATCTAAACCTTGATGGCAAACCGGATGTAGCTTTTGTGCAGGAAGCGCCTTCAAGCCCCGTGCAAGGCGTGCAATATGTGAATGTAGCGCCAACGATAAGCGGTAAGGTAAATCCTGAACAATTGAGAAATGGTACTTATGGCGAATTGATATGGTTGAACAATTCTCCAAGAGAATGGTCTGATAAAAAATATTATTATCCTATACCGGAATCTGCATTATTAAAAAATCCGAAACTGGGACAAAATCCCGGATGGTAAAAAACGGCTCCTGAAAAAGGAGCCTTATTTTTGATCACAAATGAAGAAATTATGAAATTAAAAAGAATACTTTTTGTTGCTTTACTATTGTTCTCAGTGATGGTGATGCAGGCCCAAACCATAAGAGTGGCCACTTACAATATGCGCAATGATAATAACAGCGAAGATTCCACACGTGGAAACGGATGGAAGCAGAGAGCTCCCGTTATCTCAGCGCTGATACAATTTCACGACTTTGATATTTTCGGCACGCAGGAATTACTGTATCATCAAATTCAAGATCTGCATAGCCTGCTTCCGGAATATGCTTTTTATGGAATAGGAAGAGATGACGGCAAGCAGGCAGGCGAATTTTCAGAAATCTTTTATAAGAAAGACAAATTTGAAATGCTGGCTCATGGCGATTTCTGGCTTTCGGAAACTCCGGATAAACCAGGCCTTGGCTGGGACGCCACCTGCTGCAACCGCATTTGCTCATGGGTGTTATTGCGTGACAAGCAATCGAAAAAGAAATTCTATGTTTTCAATACGCACTATGATTACCAGAAAGATTTGGCAAGAAATGAAAGCAGCAAGCTGATCTTGCAAAAGATAAAAATGATCGCCGGCGATCAACCGGTTATTTTAATGGGCGATCTCAATGGCGGAAATGATTCAGAGTGGTATAAAGCAATTGCCAATTCAGGCACGCTAAAAGATACTTATAAACTGGCGAAAAATCCTTATACAAATAATGGATCATTTAATGCTTTTGGCCCTGCAGTGAAGAGTGATGAAATTATTGATCACATATTTGTCAGTAAACAATTCAAAGTGGAAAAATGGGGAATCTTAACCGATACGTATCATGGCAGATATCCTTCGGATCATTTTCCTGTTTTGACGGTCATAAAATTTTAATTTTTTTTCCGCTTTAAAATCCTAAACCAAAATTCCAGTGGACACAAGAAGAGACTTTCTTAAAAAAGCAATCCTGGTTTCAGGAGCCACGGGCCTTTCTTACATGCTTCCGGAATCCATCCAGCGCGCCATGGCCATTAATCCTGAAAAAGGCAGCACGTATCTCGATGCAGAGCATGTCGTAATCCTGATGCAGGAAAACCGTTCGTTCGATCATTGTTTCGGAACGCTCAAAGGTGTTCGCGGGTATAATGATCCACGGGCCATAAGATTACCTGATAAAAATTTAGTGTGGCTTCAAACCAATGAAGCAGGAGAAACTTTTTCTCCGTTTCGGTTCGATATAAAAAATACAAAAGCCACCTGGATGGGCTCGACGCCTCACAGTCGCGGAAGCCAGGTGGATGCCTGGAATGACGGGAAATACGATAACTGGCTTCCCTCAAAGCGAGTAAGAGATAAACGTTATGCAAATATCCCGTTGACTATGGGCTATTACACACGAGAAGACATTCCATTCTATTACGCAATGGCGGATGCATTTACGGTTTGCGATCAGAATTTTTGCTCGGCAATGACAAGTACCAACCCTAACCGCTTGTTCTTTTGGGCCGGTACTGTAAAAGAAAAACAAACAGCAGATGGCCCTGCCATCATGAGAAATCTAAGTAATGATCGATGGGGTGTTTTGCGTTTTGACACTTTTCCTGAGCGGCTCGAGGATAACGGCATTTCATGGAAATTTTATCAGAACGCGATTGATTGTGGCGGAGGTTTTACGGGTGAAGAAAGAGCATGGCTCGCAAATTTTGGATGTAATCCGTTGGAATGGTTTGCCAGTTACAATGTAAAATTTTCAAAGCGGTATATCGAAAGTTTGCAAAAGCAAATGAAATCTCTTCCCAAAGAAATAAAAGCGCTAGAAGACAAAATTCAATACGGCTCGCTTTCAGAAGACGCCTTAACAAAAGCGCAAACTGCTGTTGATAAAAAGAGAGAGGTGTTGGACAGGGCCAAAAAAGATTTGTCAGATTATACGCAGGAAGTCTTTGACCAGATAAGTCAAAAAGAAAAAAACCTGTTTGAAAGGGCATTTGCCAATAATTCAAACGATCCGGATTACGGTAGTCTAATCGAATTAAATTACAATGACAATGGAGTAGAGCGTTCATTAAATATTCCCAAAGGCGATGTGCTTTATCAATTCAGAAAAGACGTGGAATCCGGAAATTTACCAACTGTTTCGTGGCTGGCCTCCGCGCAAAATCTTTCTGATCACCCGAGCGCT
Organism: Hanamia caeni; assembly: GCF_003721595.1. Classification (GTDB taxonomy): domain Bacteria; phylum Bacteroidota; class Bacteroidia; order Chitinophagales; family Chitinophagaceae; genus Ginsengibacter; species Ginsengibacter caeni. The sequence continues at coordinate 7,319 of NZ_RJJR01000022.1, read as the reverse complement.
CCGTGGTATGGTTCTTTGTATGTTTCAGAAATATTAAATATTCTTACAAAAAATCCGGAGGTGTGGAAAAAGACCATCTTCATTGTAAACTTTGATGAAAACGACGGCTATTTCGATCATGTGCTTCCGTTTGTAGCGCCTAACCCGCTTGATCCGGCTACCGGTAAATGTTCTGCCGGCATTGATCCTTCAATAGAATATGTCCAACTCGAAAATGAACTGAAAGAAGGCATTCCTAAAAGGGAAGCCCGCAAAGGCCCGATAGGGCTTGGGTTTCGCGTGCCTTTAATCATCGCTTCGCCATGGAGCAGGGGAGGGCAGGTGTGTTCGCAGGTGTTTGATCATACTTCTACTTTGCAGTTTCTTGAAGATTTCATACAGAAGAAATTTGGAAAAGAGGTGAGGGAAAAAAATATCAGTGACTGGCGACGCACGGTTACAGGCAACCTCACTGCCGCATTCAACTCCTTTAAAAATGAAAAAGATAGTCACATTTCTTACCTCAACAAAAAGCCCTTCATCGAAAAAATTTACAATGCTAAATTCAAAGACGAACCAATAGACTTTAAGCAATTATCCAAACAGGAAATCGAACAAATCAATCGTGATCCGTTTGCGTCGGCTGTGTTGCCTAAGCAGGAACCGGGAGTGAAAATATCCTGTGCACTTCCTTACCAATTGTATGCGGATGCAAAATTATCAGAGGATAAGAAAAACGTAGTAATCGCTTTAGAGGCAAGAAATGAAGCGTTTGGAAAAGCTTCTGCGGGCGCACCGTTTAATGTATTGATTCCGGTGAAATACGCGGATAATGATAGAAATTTTAACAATGTGGGAAGTCGCTCCTATGCAGTGTCTGCAGGAGATGTTTTGTCCGATACGTTGCCTGTTTCTTCCTTTGAAAATGGTCGATATCATGTGAGAATCTACGGCCCCAATGGGTTTTTAAGAGAGGTATCCGGAACTGCCGGAGACCCTGCTTTGAATGTTATTTGCGAATATGAAAAGAAACCACTAAAAAAGCTCAGCGGAAACATACAGTTGAATTTCCAAACAAATAATCCTGACAAATCTTTTGAAATACAAATCCAGGACAATGCCTATAAAAATAAACCGGTAACCAAAAGATTGACTAAAAATGAATTTGCTAACGGTGATGGATACACGATAATTTTGAACCTTCAAAAAAGTTACGGATGGTACGACTTTAGCATTTTTGTGAAAGGCTTTCCTGATTTTGAAAGGCGCTATGCAGGCCACGTGGAAACCGGTAAGCCAAGTTATACGGATCCCTTTATGGGAAGGGTTTAGACAAGTTTTTCAAAGAATAAAATCAATGATAATGTTAAACAAGACACTACTCCTGTTTTTTCTGGTCAGCGCTTCTGTCAGCATTTTTGCGCAGCATAAAAAATATACGGTTGCCGATGCCCATGCCCATAATGATTATATGCATCCCGTTCCATTTTATACAGCGTGGAACGCCGGGTTCGGGTCGATAGAAGCAGATGTGTTTCCTGTAAATGGCGTGTTGCTGGTAAGTCATAACAAAGAGGCGTTAAACCCGGAGAGCACTTTAGATTCGTTATATTTAAATCCGCTTTTAAAAGAATTGAAAAAACATCCACACCGCAAAGTCAACCTGTTGGTGGATATAAAAGAAGATTATAAAAATAGTTTAGCAATTCTTTTGCAGGAATTAAAACCACTAAAAAAATATCTCCTTTCTGATAAAAATTCTCAAAACCCATTGACGATTTTGATAAGCGGTGAAAGGCCGCAACCCGCAGAATATAAAAATTATCCCGGCTATATTTATTTTGATGATGATTTAAAAATCCCTCATTATCCTGCTGAATGGAAAAGAGTAGGGCTGGTAAGCCTTTCTTTTGAAAGGTATTCGCAATGGAATGGCGAAGGAGACATACCTGCTGCTGACCGGCAAATACTCATTCACGTTATTGACAGCGTACACCAGGCGGGGAAGAAAATTCGCTTTTGGGCAGCGCCAGACAATCAAAATTCGTGGCGCAGGCAAATGGATTTAGATGTGGATTTGATTGGTACTGATAAAATTCAGGAGCTTTCTGAATATATAAAATGAATATAGAAATCTTAACGCCCCTCTCCAAATAGTTGAGCTTGCTATGCTTTTAGTACCTCATTCAGAACAAAATCGCGGCAGGAATATAATTCCACACCCTGTTTTTTTCTCTGCAATTTTTACGAAACCGGTTTCGTGAATAAACCTAGATAGTTTTGTTTGGATTTGATAAATAAATACCAATTTAGCAGCCTAATATTTTTTAACGTAATTCCGTATGAGAAGTTCGTATCCCAGACTAAAAACTTCAAAAGCTGCATGCCAGGCAAAATGGCAACCTTACAAATCAAAGAAAACAGCCGTCGAAATAACCGGTAATGTAAAATTGGTTTTCTGATATTATTAATCATAGCGACAAATAAATATTCATCTATTCTAAACAAAAAGTTTATGAGATTACAACTTCTTAAATTCCTAAGATACCAAGCCGCAACACGCATGGCTTCACCCTTTTTCTTACTATTGATTACGTTTTCTATTGTCGTTTATCCCTTGAATGTTTCGGCCAAACCAGAAAAATCAGCCGGCATTTCGCTTAATGATAAACTTGTCAGTGGGAAGGTAACAGATGCAGCTTCGGGTAAACCATTGAGCGGCGCTACGGTTTCAATTAAAGGGACTAATAATAGTACGACTACCAACGTAGATGGTTTCTTTTCTATTAACGTGAAAGATAATAGCGTCACGCTTGTTTTTACCTATGTGGGGTATATTTCGAAGGAGGTGCCGGTTGGGGGTAATTCTACAATTGATGTCGCGTTAAACATTGCGTCTGCGCAACTTGCCGAAGTAGTTATCGGATATGGCACCCAATCGAAAAAAGATGTAACCGGCTCCGTAAAGTCTTTGCAGCCCGACGATTTTAATAAAGGAATAATAAACTCGCCTGAGCAGTTGCTACAAGGGAAGGTAGCCGGTGTAAACGTCACTTCCGCTAATGGTGAACCAGGAGCGGTGCAATCTATAACGGTTCGGGGACCGGGAGGTGTAAGAACGGGAAGTACGCCCCTGTTTGTTTTAGACGGCCTAGCTTTGGATAATTCCAGCACTGGCGGGGGTAATCCTCTCAATTTTTTAAATCCGCAGGACATCGCATCAATAGATGTATTGAAAGATGCATCAGCCACCGCGATATATGGAGCACGAGGCGCGAATGGGGTTATCCTTATTACTACAAAGCGAGGAAAAAGCGGCTCAAGCACACTCTCGTATGTTGGAAGTCTTGCTATTTCCCATATTGCAAGAAAACTGCCGGTGTTTTCAGCAGATAAATACAAAGAAGAAGTCGTTGCACTCGGGGGAGAATTAGACGATAAAGGAACAAGTACAGACTGGCAAGATGTAATTACCCGTATTGCGATTACTCAAAATCATAATCTTACTTTAAGCGGCGGTGCTAATAAGCTTACATATTATGCATCGTTTGGTTTACAAAACCAACAAGGGATTATTAAACACAATGATTTTAAACGTTATACCGGGCGATTCAATGCAACGCAAAGATTTTTAGAAGACAGGCTTATTATAGAAGCGAATATGACGGCTACAAGCACTTACGATTTACGACCTGATTACGGAACGGTTATAGGGTCGGCAATCTCTAATAATCCGACATATCCTGCATATGATTCTATTGGCAATCCTGCTCAGTATCAAAATATAAATAATCCTTTGCAGTCGTTTAAATTAGACGAGGAAATTACAAAAATCAACCGGGTCATAGGAAATATAACTGCCACTGTGAAGATTGTTAAGGGCTTAAGTTATAAGCTAAATTTTGGGATCGATAATTCGACAGGAACAAGAGATGTCCAGGCATTACCCAGTCTGGTTCCCCAAAGAGATGGTCGGCTAGAAACTTATTACACTACCAATACAAACACATTGTTTGAAAATTATCTGACCTACAACACGGATTGGGGCAATCATAGCCTCACAGCATTGGCAGGGCAGTCCTATCAAAAAATATTTTTGCAGGGAAGGAATTATAGTATAAATAAATTTCCAATTTCGCCTGTAGAACCCCAATACAACCCAGGAATCGGGCAGGAACTTACCTTAGCTAATAATAAACCTGGTGGTTATGCATTAATTAACGAATTACAATCTTTTTTTGGAAGGGTCAATTATCAATATCAAAATAAATACCTCATAACAGCAACTTTAAGAGCAGACGGCTCTTCAAAATTCGGCGGTAATAATAAATATGGTTATTTCCCTTCCTTTTCTCTTGGCTGGAAAATTAATGACGAATCGTTTATGGCAAATTCAGGATTTGATATTCTTAAGTTAAGAGCCGGATGGGGGCAAACAGGTAACCAGGAGATCCCGTCTAAGATTACCCAGGCTTTGTTTACCTCTTCCGTATCATCCTCATCGAGCTATCCTTTCAGTGAAAACGGGCCATATCCCAGCGGAACTATATATACAAGGCTTGCCAATCCAAATATTCAATGGGAAGTTAGCACGCAAACGAATATCGGGTTGGACTTTGGATTTCTAAACGGAAAGCTTAACGGATCCATAGATGTATTTAATAAAAACACGAATAATATTCTTTTACAGGTAATACCCGCCGATCCTATTCAGCCGGCAAATACAGTGTGGACCAATGTAAAAGATATGAATATAAATAACAAGGGAATTGAGTTGGATCTTGAATACAGGGTAAGGAATACGAATGGCTTCAGCTATGGAATTTCAGGCAATTTCACTGCTCTCAGCAATAAGGTTACCCATTCCCCCTATTCAGTAATTCCTTCGGGGTCAGCATCAGGGTCCGGCCTTACTTCGGCTACAATAAACGGCTATATTAATGACCAACCAATCGGAACTTTCTTTTTAAAGGAATTCACAGGTTTTGATCAAAATGGCTTAAGCGTTTATCGGGATGTGGACGGAGATGGCACCATTTCGGACAACGACCGAATTGCAGCAGGCACGGCGCTTCCCAACGTTTTGTATAGTTTTAATTTGAATCTGGGATACAAGGGATTTGACTTTGCCGCTAATTTTAATGGAGTATCAGGTAATAAAATATATGATAATACTGCCAATTCGAACTTTTATAAACTAAAATTGTTTAAAGGATTGAATACAACGCCAGAAGCTATTAAGTACCCGCAGGAGTCTGTAAATAACGCAGCACCTGTTAGCACACGCTTTTTAAAAGATGGGGCCTATTTAAGATTAAATAATCTTTCTCTCGGATACAATTTCGATGTTCAAAAATTGCATATCAGCCAATGGGCAAAAGTCCTGAGATTGTCAGTGACTGGCCAAAATATTTTCGTGATTACGAAATACGATGGTTATGATCCGGAGGTAAATGCCGATCGCCAGATTAATGGTGTTCTCTCATACGGGATTGACTTTCTCAGTTATCCAAAAGCACGCTCCATAATTTTTGGTTTAAATGTAACATTCTAAAAAACATCTCATGAAAAAAGCATATCAAACAATTCTGATACTCTTAGCCACAATAGGCCTATTAAGTAGCTGTACTAAATTAAATGAAAAGATATTGGATGAATCGTCTGTCACCGGCCTGAGTGATAAACAAATTGCAGATGGACTCATCGCCCCCGTATATGCACGCCTGCCCGATATTTTCAGGCACACTACTTATTTTGCGCTTCAGGAGATTTCAACCGATGAAGCCATTCTCCCCTACAGGGGTGGCACAGATTGGGGAGACAATGGTATTTACCTGTCCTTGCACAGGCATGAAACCACTTCCACTGATCCCAATGTAAACGATACATGGAACTTAATTGTGCAGGAAATTTCGAGATCGCTAACCGCTCTTAACTCATTAAAGGATAATAAAGATCCTAATGCGCCTGAATACATCGCCGAAGCAAGGGGAATGCGGGCTTTTTATAATATGCTTAGTCTTGATCTTTTTGGAATTGTGTTTGTAAAAGATGAGCCAACCGCCGTATCGAAGATCATTCGCGCCGGAGAAGCAGTTGATTACCTTAAGAATGAATTGCTGGCAGTGGAGCCCTTATTAGGGAACGACAACGGCCCCGGACGGCTTACGAAGGCCGGTGTTTGGGGTTTGCTCACAAAGCTCTATTTAAATGCCGCTGTTTATAGAGATCGATATGCAGATAATTTCAATTTTCGGGATCAGGATTTAGATTCAGTGATCATGTATTCTGATAAAATCATCAATCTAAAAAAATATGAATTATCTCCTGATTACTTTGCGATTTTTGGTAACGAAAATCACACAAATAAAGAATTAATTTTTGCAGTTGACCAAAGGCCTGACCTAAATGGCCACAACCGGCTTGCTTATTTTTCTTTATCAGGAGATCAGTATCCGCTGCCACAATATCCGGCAGCGAACGGAACTGATGGTCCGGCGATTACCTCAGATTTTTATCAGACATGGGTTCACGCAAATGAGCCCATCGATCCGGCAAAAGCTGATCCGCGGTTTTATAAGCAAAATATTTCTATTTATACTAATCCCGGCGATTCTTGCGTGAGCGACTTTAATGAAGACCGGGGAATATTAAGGGGCCAACAATATGGTCTGTTGCGCGTTAATGGTGCCTTTGTCAAATGCGACAATGGATTGTATAAGGTAGGAAAATTGTATAACGCCAGCCGAAGCAATCCTAACCTACCAGTAAACTTTACAGAAATAGTTGATTTTACTACTGAAGGAAGCAACTATTCTACCGGCTACCGCGTAGAAAAATACGAGTTTAGCCGCTCGTCCACAAGCGGAAGAAATTTTGGCGAGGCAGACATTTCTATTATTCGACTCGCTGATATTTATCTCATGCGGGCCGAGGCGAAACTTCGCAAAAATGATGTGGCTGGCGCGTTAGAAGACGTTAATACTGTTCGCCTTTCGAGGACCGCTTATGCAATTCAGCCAACTGCATTAAATTCATTAAATTTGGATTTACTTTTTCGTGAAAGAGGGTTTGAATTTTATTGGGAAATGCTTCGCAGGACAGATATGGTACGCTTTGGCAAATATGAAGGAAGCTGGACCGAAAAAACAAATACAGACAAAAACAAGCGGATATTTCCAATTCCCCAAAATGCCATCGACGGAGCATCTAATCTTCCCGACTATCTTGTGCAGAATCCTGGTTATTGAGTGTCACGAATAAATAATGAATACAAATTAGTTCTTTGATTTTATTATTTAATGCTATGTAGATGATGATGGTCGGCCCATCGGTAACGG
>NZ_RJJR01000021.1 GCF_003721595.1 Hanamia caeni | reverse complement strand
TTTTTTTCAAACTCTTTACAAACTTATTAAAACAAAAAATGGAGAATTCTTCAGCTCTTTAAATCTTAAATTTGGTTTTTAAGGGTTGACTATCTAGTCGAAAACATCAAAAAAAGCAAAAAAAATCCCGGGACTGACCCGGGATTATATGAAAAAGAACTGTGCAATCTTTTTTAGAAATTAGACGGATTTCCGGTATCCCACCATAAGCGGGTAGCGATATCATCTTTTGCGCCAGGTCCCATTTTTGAAACTGCGTCTGCAACGCCATCTGCATTGCTAATTCTTTCTGCATTTGGGAACGGCATCCTTTTTATCCACTGATCTTCAGCTATTTTCCCCCAGTCATCGCTGCTGGTATTGTGCGCGACATGTGGAATTTTGGGATAGCCGGTTCTTCTAAAGTCTACCCATGATTCCAATGTGTTCGTAAAATTATTGATCCATTTTTGGGTCATAATTTTTTCCAGCTTTAATTCTTTTGTGTCGGCTTCCTTCCATGCAACAGTGATTGTTGACCGGCTTGTAAAATCATTACGAGAGTCAACAGGATCTACGTAATTGCTATATGGCTTGCTTGTACTGTCGGCCAGATAGGCATCCACACCGCCCGCGCCCCAATCAGCAAAGGAAAGCTTAACGCCATTTTCATAATTCTCTTTTGCATCGCCCGCTCCATTCCATCCTCTCAGGGCAGCTTCTGCCTTTAAAAATGCCACTTCTGCGGCGGTAAAATCTCTCCTGGTAGTGGTAGTTCCTCCGTTTGGAGGGTCATTGAAATTGGGATTGATTTTAGAAAAAGGAATATGGTCAGCTTTTGTTTTTATATAAGCGCCATTCCGAATTCCTTTATAAGGGAAATCAGGATGGTCAGAAACCAAGGTCATGTCCGACACCGGGGAGAAAAATGATGAAACGCGCGGGTCTTTTAAACCTCCAAGGAAAGTTTCAAAAACGCCTCCCATGCGGGTATCGTCCCATTGGAAGCAAATTTGTGCCATCGGCAAAATATTTCCTAACAAAGAATTGATGAAATTGTCTTTATTGGTGGTCATCAATCCTGCAGGATCATTTAGCGCTTTCTCTCCCTGAGTTTTTGCAACATCTGGCGCTACTTTAACAAGACGCATTGCCAGCCTCAATCTGAGAGAATTTACTAGCTTCATCCATTCAGGGATGCTTCCATTATAACAAGCATCGAATTTTTTAAAGCCCACATAATCTTTGTTGGCTGCAAAATCGGATTGTATAGAGTCCAATTGCTTAAAGAAAAGGTCGTACAAGTCAGATTCTTTGTCATAAAGAACAGTTCCACTGGTACCGTAATTAGAATAGATAACGGGGCCATAGATGGCTGTCAATTTAGATACTGATAGAATCCTTACAAGCTTTGCCCAGGTGATAAACATGGGTAAGTTATAATCCTGGGCCAGTTTAATAATTTGTTTTGACGGTGCCATTACACTTGTATAAACCCTGTTCCAGTAACTGTTCCAGGTAATATAGTAAGTAGTGTTATTGGAGTTTCCGACGAAATCAGTTCCTGTATTCATAAAGCCCATCCATGAATCCTGGGATAAATCTTCTTCAATCTGCCCTCCGTTCAGATTATATATCATTCCTCCAAAAGGGCCTCCAACCAGGTTATTATCCTGCGTTTGCAATTTATCAGAAATTTGATTGGGGTTTTGGTTGGTCTCAACAAAATCCTTGGTGCACGACCCCAAAATGGTAGCTGTTATTAATAAAAAAATTATTTGTTTCATACTAATGATTTTAAAATTTTAGAAAGTGAGCTTCACGTTAAATCCCATTGATCTTGTTGATGGCATTGAGAACACATCATTGGACTGCATTGAATTATTAGTACTCATTGCCTGCTCGGGGTCAAACGGCGCTTTTTTGTAGAAAAAGAATAGATTTCTTCCAATCAGTGAAACAGAAGCATCTTTGAAAAAGGAATTTTCATTGTGAGACCTGAAAGTATAGCCCAATACCAATTGTGCTAATCTTACATTAGTCCGTGAAAAAACGTAAGGCTCCATGATCCTGTTCCTGTCACCGACGTTTTGATAATAAGTCCAGGGATCTAAAGATGTGACATTCGTTGTGCCTGTGGGCAAGGTTATCACCGCATTTATAGGAATAGAGCCGGCATCTCTCTGCGCCGCAGTTTTTTCACTTACACCGTAAGCATCCAGGAATGCCTGAGTTTTAGAGAAGGCTACACCCCCGAATTTCGCATCAACCAACACACTGGCAAAGAAATTCTTGAAGGTGAGATCGTTGTTCCATCCTAATAAAAAGTCAGGATTTACGTTGCCCACTTTCGTTTCATCTTTCGCTTTCGTAGGAACTCCGGATGCTGAGTCTAATAAAATCTGGCCTTGAGCATTCCGTGCAAATTTATAAATCCACAAATCGTTAAATGAACCGCCAGCCATAATTCTTGAATCGAACCCTTCATCCTGGCCGCCTATTTTGAAACCCGGATCAGATTTTAGTAGTTCTACTATCTTATTTTTATTGGCAGAACCGTTGAAAGCCGTTCTCCATGAAAGATTGTTACTTCTAACGATTGCGCCATCTACTGTAAATTCAAATCCGCTGTTTACTATTTTTCCGGCATTTACATAAATATTCACATAGCCTGAACCGGATGGCGCCGGAAGGGTAAGGAATTGGTTAGTGCTCACATCCTTGTAAATGGTAAAATTGATACCGAACCTGTTATCAGCAAACCGTATATCGGTTCCATATTCATTGGCTACAATTTTCTCCGGTTTTAAGGTGGTGAAAGGAGCATATTGTGGCCTGCTAACATTTCCGTTGCTCATGGTGCTCCACGGTTCAACTACATTGAAGGGCACATCGTTGGCGGTTTGAGTGATAGATCCCCTTAGTTTAAAATATGAAATAAATTCAGGTAGCTTTACAATTTGGCTAATAACAGCTGATAATCCGGCAGAAGGATATAAATAAGATTGATTGCCGGTGAGTGCGAGGGTAGAAGCCCAATCGTTACGGGCTGCTACATCCAAGTATAAAAATTCTTTAAAGCCCAACGTTACATCAGCAAAAGCTCCCTCCTTAATTGTCCGGCTAATCGTTTTATTGAACGTTATGTTAGAAGGTATATTCGCAAAGGTATACCAGTTAGGATACCGCAGGGAGGTGGTTCCATTATTCACATTCAAGCCATCGTTGAAATTGTTTTTCTGATAACTCACACCTGCTAATGCATTTAAGCTAATTTCCCCGAAGGTATTGTCATAAGTTAAAATACCATCAGCATACAATGCTTTATCCGAATATCTTGAATAATTCCAGGTGCCGTTGGGACTAACACTTACGGAGTTCCCATTGGCTGCATAACGCCTGTCAAATAAAACATCATTATAGTCCAGGTTACCTCTTACCTGCAAATTAAGGTGTTCTATTATTTCATAAGAAGCTTTGACATCAGCTATCACACGATTGGAAGTCTGCAATTTAGAATCGCTATTGAGTTCCCAAAAAGGATTGTTTTGTTTTTCTTCTGTTGAATACCAATTCATTTTCGGCATATTCCTGGCACTATCCCAAATCGCATAATTCTCTTTGTAGCTGTTAAAATCGCGATCCCTTGCAAACAGGTATAAACCTGTAAGTGGATTATTGTAATAACCGGCACCGGGACGATTATAAGATTTTTCTGAAGAGAATATGACGTTAGATGTCAGAACTATTTTATCCTTTAATAATTTGGTAGATTGATTAAATGAAAATTGGTTCTTGCCATAAGTATTTGTGGGCATCACGCCAGTTGCAGAAGTGTTTGCGTAAGAAAAATACGCCGTGGTTTTGTCGGTACCGCCAGATACTGATATTGAATTCATAGCGGTTATACCTGTTCTGAAGAAATCCTTAATATAGCCTTTTTGATAACCACTTGATTTTATATTATCCACAGGCGACTTAGTATTAATAAGTGCTGAAGCAGGCGTGCCTTTTGGAACTGGAGTCCAGTTGTAATCACCTCCTACAGTGCCATACCTGTATTGAAAATCAGGAAGCCCTGATACCTGGTCGAAAATGGTATTGGAATTGATATCAACGCGGGCCTTGCCTACCCGGCCTTTTTTAGTTGTAATCAAAATTACACCATTCGCGCCCTGGCTTCCATATAAAATAGATGCGCTTGCGCCCCTTAAAATGCTGACACTTTCAATATCAGCGGGATTGATTGCAGAAAGTCCATCTCCGGCGTCTGTTCCGCCATAGGAACCCGGCTGGCCGCCTTTGTTATTAACCATAGGAACGCCGTCAATTACATAAAGCGCCTCGCTGGTATTGCTTAAGGATTTGTTTCCCCTTAATACCGCTTTTGTAGAACCACCCGCGCCGGAATTGCTGGCTGCGATATTAACGCCGGCCACCTTACCACTTAGCGCGCTTACGAAATTGGTGTTGCCAGCTTTGGTTAATTCATCGCCATCTATTTGTTGCGTGGCATAGGTGAGAGATTTCTTTTCTCTTTTAATGCCAAGGGCCGTTACTACTACTTCCTGCAAGGCCGCTTTTGATTCTTCCAATGTTACGGTGATTTGAGATTCATTAGGGCTTACAGCAACCTGTTTTGTAACATAGCCTACAGAACTGATCACCAGCGAGGCATTTCCGGATGGTATTCTCAGCGAAAAATTACCAGTGCCGTTGGTGGAAGTGCCCGCAGTTTCTCCGCTTACAATTACTGAAGCGCCTACCACAGGGCCTTTTTCTGAAGTCACTGTTCCCCTTATTTCGCGGGTTTGAGCTACAGAAAAAAGCGAGAGGAAAAGACATGGAATGAACCATAATTTTTGCAATTTTCTCATAAATGTTGATTTTTAATTGAGTTGAAAAAATGTTTGTTTGCTAACTGAAAAGAAGGTTTTCAATCCTTTTTTGGAATTATTGTTTTTACAATGCGGAATAAAAAATTAAATGCAATAACGTTAATGTCTAAAAAGAGAGCTAAAAATAGAGAATGTATTTAAATTATAAAAAATATTTTTTGATATTAATATTTAAATTTTGCTGTGGTTCGCCGGCAAAATAAAAAGAACAAATAAAAATTCGTTTACTGTATATCATTTTTAGGTTTAAAAATTATCGGAATCGATGATAAACATTCAATTATATAAATTTGAATGGAATAGTTATTAAAAAGATTTGAAATTTTTATGAAATGTTAAATTTAAACTGACGTAACAAGTAGTATGAAAAGAAAGGATTTTCTGACATCTGTTTTTCCCCTGGCGGCTATCCCTGCGGCTTTTCCAAAAGCGATGTATGTAGACCACTCGCTTCTGCCTTACAAAATTCCGCCCTATTTGAAAAAAGGAGATGTTATCGGCATCACCTGTCCTTCCGGGTATATCAGCATGGAAGAATGCCTGCCCGCCATCAACAAAATGGAAGAATGGGGCTTTAGCGTTATTACTGATGAAACTGTAGATGCAAAGGATTTTACTTTTGCCGGAACTGACGAAGAAAGAGCTGCCGGTTTCCAAAAGATGATTGATGATCCCTCAATAAAGGCCATTATGCTTGGCCGTGGCGGATACGGCGCAGTCCGGATTATTGACAAAATTGATTTTAGAAATTTTGTGAAACACCCAAAATGGATAATCGGCTTTAGCGATGCTACCGTTTTTCATTGCCATATACAGCAAAAATTCGGCATAGCCACTATTCATTCAAAAATGTGTAATAGTTTTCCTTTGGATTTTGCCACCGCAGATAAAACCCAGATTGATTCCATAGATTCCATCAGGCAATGTTTGTCGGGAGAAAAAATGAAATATGAAAGGCCGGTAAATTATGAAAACCGTTTTGGCGAAGGAACTGGCGTTTTGGTGGGCGGCAATTTGTCGGTTATCGAATTGCTGGATGGGAGTGTTTCTGATTTAAAAACGGATGGAAAAATATTATTTATTGAAGATGTTGGTGAATACCCTTACAAAATTGACGGCATGTTATGGAATTTGAAAAGAAGTAAAAAATTAGATCGCTTGAAAGGCTTGATAATAGGCCAGTTCAGGATGAAGCCTGATGATCCGGGTGAGGAGTTTGGCAAATCATTGTGGGAAATGGTTATAGAAAAGATAGCGCCACATTACCCCGTTTGCTTTGATTTTCCGGTAGGGCACGTAAAAGAAAATTACGCGTTGAAATGTGGCATGAAACACAAATTGGTTGTGTCTGATAAAGGCACAAGCCTGGAAAGTTTTGGTTGATTATTAAATTTTTAGATTGTTATTCTATGGTTACGATACCTCCTTATTTAAAGCCCGGCGATACGATAGGGATAGTTTGTCCTGCTGGCTTTATGCCTTTTGAAAAAGCGCTGACCTGTATTGAAGCCCTTAAAGTATGGGGTTTTAATGTGGTTCCCGGAAAAACATTAGGCAATCAATATCATTACTTTTCAGGCACTGATGAGCAGCGCCGCGATGATTTGCAGCAAATGCTTGACGATGAAAATATCGATGCCGTTTTATGCGCCAGAGGTGGCTATGGCACAGGCAGAATCATTGATAACCTTGATTTTTCAAAATTCATACAACATCCAAAATGGGTGATAGGTTTTAGTGATATTACTGTGCTGCATTGCCATCTTTTTTCAAATTATAAAATCGCGTCGATGCATGGACCTATGGCCGCTGCGTTTGATGAGTACGGGTTAGAAAATAAATATATCCGGAGCTTGCATGAGGCATTGTTGGGCAAAAAGGCAGATTATAAAACAGAAGGAAGTGTTTTGGATCAATCGGGAAAAGCAAAAGGAATTTTAGTGGGTGGTAATTTGTCGCTGCTCGTAAATTTAATTGGAACACCATCCGACATTCAAACGAAAAATAAAATACTTTTTATAGAAGAAATAGGTGAATATATTTATTCGGTTGACCGTATGATGTACCAGCTAAAGCGCAGCGGCAAAGTGGACCATTTAAAAGGATTGATTATCGGCGGCTTTTCTGATATGAAAGATACTACTTTGCCTTTTGGTCAAAGTGTACAGCAGGCTGTTAAGGACCTTGTAAAAGATTATAGATACCCTGTTTGTTTTGATTTTCCCATCAGCCACGAAAAACAAAATTTTGCTGTTAAGGTAGGTCTCAAATACAAATTGAATGTCAGTAAAAATTTAGTTGAGTTGCAGGAACTTTAAAGCAAAAGACAGTAAACAAAGAAATAGCAAAGATTTTTATCCGCTGATATACAAATTTCTTTGCCTGTTTTTTAAGTCTTCCGGGTCATACCACGCCTGGTACCACGCCTTAGATGGGTTACTTATATCATCAAGATGAATTGATTTTTCTTTAATTTCTTTGTTACGCCATTGAAAATGGTCTACCAAGACCAGCGCCTGGATGGCAAATGCAGTCACAATATCTTTATCATGAATTTCCAGCAGGTTGTCACCATTGTGTTGCTCTGGGTTAAATGCGAGGTTGCTGCTACCGCAATAAACAACCGGATCATCTCCCCTGAAATTTACCACAATAAATTTGTGATGAATTGCATAGCCATCTATGTTGGCCACCTTGCCAAATGGCTTTGGCAGCACGTTTTGAATGCCCCGGGCAGCTACCCTGATGCCGCGTAATGAATTGGGCTTGTATAAAAAAATGCCGTAGTCTGCATTTTTTGAAATAGTATCGGTAATCCCATAGGTAAAAATTTTTTCATTTTTTACCTGTTGCTGAACCGCATCCAAAATTGAACTGGCGCTGGTATCCTGCATGATGGCGAAAAGCACATCGGTATTTCCTTCTTTTAAAATGCGGGCGCTGATGCGATCAAAAATTTGCTTTGCATCAGTTCTGGAATGTGGCGCAAATGTGATATTTATTTCACCCACTGACTTTTCCTTGAAAGGATTGTCCGGGGAAGTAAATTTTGAACCTTTAAAATCTTTCATTGATGTTTTACCGAAAGAGGCATCAAAAACGTCGCTATAAAATTGCGCAATGTTTTTGTTGTTGAAGATGAGCACATGGTTGCTGTTGACATATAAACCGTTTGTTGAAAAATTTGCAGAACCTGTCAGCACTTTAATTGCATTATTCTTCTTTACCTGGATAAAAACTTTTGAATGAGCCAGTGAAAGAAAATGCCCTCGCTGGATGTCATTATCGTCTGCTCCTGATTGTTTGAATATTTTATCAAAAGCAGCTTCCATTGATGTTGACTTTCCGTGTTTGCCGGCATCATCCAAAATAATTTTCAATCTTTTTTCCGAAGCAAGTTTCAAAAGCCGCTTGCATATTTCCGGTTCATCAAGGTCGTAAGCAAATGCTTTCAACACGATTAATTTGTCTGCCAACGCTTCATTCAAAAAATCAAGGATGCGTGCGCGAGCCTGCCAGCCAAGCCATTTGTGTTGCTCTTCAAAAGTATAATCCACATATTCATATTTCTTCTTGCTGTCGTTCCATCTTACGGCTCTGTCTGCTTTCTGAGTAATGTCAAAGAGCAAGTCATCTTTGGAGCCAGGCGGCCTCACATGATTATTGTTTACATTAAATCGCTTTGCATACGCCACTGAAGAAAGGAAGCCCCGTGTAAAACCAACTTTAATATTTTCTGTTTCAAATGGTGCCACATTTATTTTGATGGAAACGGTGAGGTCGGATCTCAATGGCAGCAACGAACCTTTAACCATATACCTTGGGGTTACCAGGTAAGTGTAATCCGCAAAAGCCGGAACTTCCGTGTCTATATCGGCGCTGGGCACATGCACCCAGTTAAATTTTTGAATAGGAGAGTACAATGTTGAATTCCTGTCATTGTGAGGCACATCAGGATTATTGGTAAAAAAGGAATCAGGAAATTTCATCCGGTTGTATAGGTAAGATTGCACCCATTTATTGCCCCGCTTGTATTTGTAGCTGATACTGAAACCCGCAAGATTCTCTTTAAGTTCCCCGGCTAAGTCAAAAGCCAGCAAGGTCATGGCATCGCCTTTGAAAGCCCTTACGCTTACGCCGTTTTTTGCTACAAATTTTTCCATTTGATTTTTTTTGGGAAATAATAGAAATACCAGGAATTGGCTTTAAAGCAGTGCAGCGCTTCGAACTCATCTTTGCTCCAATTTAGATATTAAATATTAATTGCATGTAAATTTAAGTTTTTCTGTTGATCAAAATAAAAATATTGATTGAAAGTTGCTTTGCTGGCAGCTTTTTTCACTATTTCTTCTACATGCTGCAATATTTAATATCAGATTCAGGTGAAAAAAGTAGGGCTTCGGCCCTTGTCATAAAACAATTTTGGGAAAGAAAAAAAACAAAAAATTTTTTAAACGTTTGTTTAGTTTTAAACAAGTGTTTAATTTCGCACTCTTTTTTTAAAATGACCAAAAAAGAAATTATTATACAATCCGCTCTGAAACTCTTTAGCACTAAGGGCTTTGAAGGTACGTCAGTCAGGGAAATAGCTTCGGATGCTGAAGTAAATGTGGCCATGATAAATTATTATTTCACTTCAAAGGAAAATTTGTTTAAGAGTGTTGTTGAATACCGCGCTTTGTTTTTGAAGGGAATTCTTGCTGATTTGATTAATAACAAAAATCTTTCGGCCATTGAAAAGGTGGATGAGGTAATTGATCAGACTATCGAAAGAAAATTTTCTAATGTTGAATTTAATCACATCCTTCACCGCGAGCTGTCGCTGCAACACAGGCCGCAGCTTAGAGAGGCTATCAGTGATATTATAATGAAGAATCTTATTCCTGTGAAGGGCATAATAAAGCAGGGAATTAAAAGTGGCGAATTCAAAGAAGTAGATATTGAATTGACGATAACAACGGTTTCAGGAACGATTCATTATTTACTGAATTCAGATATTATTTGCCGCAAAATATTAGGGAAAAAAGAAGGCTTTACCCCCTTTCAAAATAAGCATTTAAAAAAACGGTTAAGTGCGCATCTTAAGCAATTGATGCGTTCGCATTTGTTGAAAAATTAAAAATATTTCTAAAAAGAAAATGATCAGTAACTATATGATAACAAAATCCGCAAGGCCTTCATTTATAATTATTGTAATTGTTTTTTTGGGTTTTGCCTTATCTCCTTTGGTTTCAAAATCGCAGGATGTAAAAACATTGACCTTACAGGAAACTATTGACCTGGCTGTCAAAAACAGCCACTTGCTGAAAGCAGCCATGGCACGAAATGACCAGGCATCTGCCCAGTTAAAGCAGGCTATTGAAAATAAACTTCCGAATGCCGATGTATCTGGTTCCTACTTATACCTGGCTAATCCAAACATAGGTTTAAAAACAAATGCAGCCAGCGGTGGCTCCGATTCGAGTGGTTCAAAAAAATCCATTCCATCTGTTCACCAGGCAATGTATGGTATTCTAAATGTGTCATTGCCTTTGTATGCCGGTGGAAAAATCCGTTATGGAATAGAATCTGCAAAATACCTGCAACAGGCAACCATGCTGGATGCGGAGCAAGACAAAGAAGCAGTGGTATTGAATGCAATCAATGCGTATGTCAATTTATACAAAGCTGCTGTAACTGTGGAGGTGGTAAAGGAAAATTTGCGCCAGTCGCGCGAACAGGATTCCGTATTTAGTCGCCTTGAGGAAAATGGCTTGCTGGCGAGAAATGATTTATTGAAATCTGAACTGCACACTTCCAATATTGAATTGTCTTTGCTGGATGCACAGAGTAATTTAAAAACTGCTACTGTCAATATGAACCTCATGCTCGGTTATCCGGAGTCTTCACAATTGAATGTAGATTCAACCGGCTTCAATAAAAGAATTTCCATAAAAACCATTGATGAATATGAACAAAGCGCGCTGCAAAGCAGGAAAGATATCATGGCGCTTGCGTTCAGGACTAAAGCTGCACACACAGCAATTTCATTGGCAAAATCTGATTTGTATCCTTCCATTGCTTTGTCTGGCGGATATATCGCTGCCAACATTCCTCACCTGATTACCATAACGAATGCAGCCAATATCGGAGTGGGATTAAGATACAATATTTCTTCTCTTTGGAAAACCAAATCAAAAGTAGCAGAAGCAAAATCGCGCGAAACGGAATTATTGGCCAGCCAGGCGGAATTGGACGACCAGGTGAAGTTGCAGGTAAATCAATCTTTTGAAGATGTCTTATTGAGTCAAAAGAAAACACAGGTGTATGAAAAAGCTGTAGCGCAGGCTACAGAAAATTACCGCATCACAAAAAATAAATATGATAACAACCTGGTGAATACCACCGAACTGCTGGATGCTAATGTTGCGTTATTGCAATCAAAAATAAATCTCGCGGTAGCAAAAGCGGATGTGTTGCTGGCTTACAGCAAACTTTTAGAAACAACAGGAACCTTAACGAATAATCAATAAAACTAAAGCGGCAATTATTATGCAAGCAGAAAAAGAAGATTTCCCTCCAAAAAATGGAGAAAATAATGAAAACGAAAAGGCAGCACCTGAGCCTAAAAAGAGAAGCAAAGTATTTTTAATCATACTTATCCTTATGATTTTGGGCGGAGGATGGTTTGGTATTTCAAAATATATTCACGCAAAGCATCACGAAGAAACGGATGATGCCCAGGTGGAGGCAGATATTATTCCGGTAATTCCGCGGGTTTCCGGCTACGTGGAAGAAGTGCGCGTGAAAGATAATCAGTTGGTAAAAAAAGGCGATACGCTTATTATCCTGGATGGAAGAGATTACCAGATTCAACTGGACCAGGCCGAAGCTGCGCTGGCTACAGCCAAAAGTAATGTGGAAGCAAGCAAAGCAAATGCAGACGCCGCACATTCGGGCATTGCATCATCTAAAGTGGCCGTGGCTACGGTGGATGCACAGATAGCTGCCGCCAAGGTAAATCTTACACGGGCCTCGCAGGATTTTGCGCGCTATCAGAATCTTATCAAGGACCATTCTATTACAGAACAACAATTTGAACAGGCACAGGCGGCAAAAGAGTTGGCTGAAAGGCAGCTAGATATCCTGCAACAGCAAAAGAAACAGGCAAGTTCCCAGACAGGAGTGGTAACATCACAATCACAAGCAACCACTGTATCAGTTGGTGTGGCAGAATCCATGGTAAAGCAGCGCGAAGTGGAAGTGGAAAGTGCCAAACTGAAATTATCTTATACCGTAATAACTGCCCCGGCAGATGGAAGAGTTTCAAGGGTGGATGTAGTTCCGGGCCAATTGTTGCAAATGGGGCAATCTACTTTCAACATAGTGCACAGCGAAAAAGAATGGGTGGTAGCCAATTTTAAAGAAACCCAGTTAAGAAAAATGGCTGTTGGCCAAAAGGTAATAGTTCATGCGGATGCATTTCCCAATCATGATTTTGATGCAGTACTGGCTTCTTTTTCTCCGGCAACCGGCGCTAAATTTTCATTATTGCCTCCTGATAACGCTACCGGGAATTTTGTAAAAGTTGTGCAGCGCCTTCCGGTGAAAATAGAATTTAACAATCCTTCAGATTCTTTATTGAAAAGACTGAGGCCCGGGATGAACGTGAATGTAGATGTACATCTTCAATAAAATTATTAAAGCTTTTCCGGATACATGATGCAACAGGATAATTCTCTGGTAGAATATGGGTCAAGGCGGGTTATAGTAACGATAACGGCTATAATCGCAGCGTTGCTCGAAATTGTCGATACCACCATTGTAAATGTGGCGCTCACCGACATGAAGGGAAACCTCGGCGCTACATTAACCGAAATCGGATGGGTAGTTACTGCCTACGCTATTGGGAATGTAATCGTTGTGCCTATGACAAGCTGGTTGTCGCAACAGTTTGGAAGAAGAAATTATTTTGCGGCTTCTATTATGATTTTTACCACCTTTTCATTTTTATGCGGCAATGCCACGGGAATATGGGAATTGGTAATTTTCCGCTTTTGCCAGGGGCTTGGCGGTGGCGCATTGCTTGTTACTTCGCAAACGATTATCACTGAAAGCTATCCTATTGAAAAAAGAGGTATGTCACAAGCCATATATGGATTAGGTGTGATTATCGGGCCAACTTTAGGGCCGCCGTTGGGAGGATATATTGTAGACCATTTTAGCTGGCCCTATATTTTTTATATTAATATTCCCATTGGCATTGTAGCTACCTTATTGACATTACAATTCGTAAGAAGCCCGAAATTCCAGGAAAAAACATCGAGGAGAAATATTGACTTTATTGGTATTATTTTGCTGGCCGTTTCGGTCGGTTCGCTGCAATATGTATTGGAGAAAGGCCATGATGATGATTGGTTCACCAGTAATACCATTATTACACTCACCGTACTGGCAATTTTTGGTTTTTTCTTTTTTATCTGGCGTGAGCTTACCTATAAGAATCCGATTGTAGAACTGAGGGTGCTCAAAAATGGAAACCTGCGAATCGGCACAGTGCTTTCGTTCATTCTTGGCTTTGGGTTGTATGGCTCTACTTTTATCATTCCGCTGTATACTCAATCTACATTGGGCTGGACGGCCGAAGACGCGGGCCTCCTGTTTATTCCTTCAGGAATTGCGACCGCATTTATGATGCCTATTATTGGGAAACTTCTGCAACGGGGCGTAAAACAACAATATCTTGTTGCGGGCGGGCTAATCGTTTTTTTTATTTACAGTCTATGGGGATACAAAATCCTGACGCCTGATACGCCCGCGGATGCTTTTTGGTGGTTGTTGATTCTAAGAGGTTTTGGCCTGAGCCTGTTATTCATTCCTATTACCACGCTTGCGCTTTCTACCTTATACGGTCAACAAATAGGCCAGGGCGCGGCTTTCACAGGGATGATGCGGCAATTGGGAGGATCGTTTGGAGTGGCGGTGATTACCACGTTTATTGCGCGGGCAAATATGACTCACCGCATGGATTTAATTGGCAATCTGCGGACAAGCAGCCCTGTTCTTCAGAATCATATTGCGATGATGCAGCGCGGATTTGAAAGCAAAGGAATGACGCCCGATGTGGCGCTCAACTCTGCTTATAAATCATTGGATTTTTCAGTAGCACGGCAGGCAATGGTATTGTCTTATATGGATGTTTTCCTTTATATCGGCATTTTGTTTTTGATTTGCGTGCCTTTTATTCTTTTAATAAAGGAAAGAAAAAACCGGAAAGTTGACTTATCTTCCTCCATGCATTAATACCGGAAGCCATTATTTGAAATAATAACATTTATACTTTTGCCAATCCATTCGGTAAATAAATTCGTACTATTATATTTGCATAAATGACTAAGATAAATTGAGCAATACAACATCAGAAAGAAAAGCCTTTTTTAAAAAGATACGGGGAAAAGATACTGATAGTTCCTCAGGAGCAGAGATGAGTTTTATGGATCACCTGGAAGTGTTGCGTTGGCATCTTTTCAGGTCGGCAATAGTGCTTATTGTTGTGGCAATATTTGTTTTTGTTTATGTTGACTGGATTTTTGATAATATAATTTTTGCTCCTGCAAAAAAGGATTTTATCTCCTATACCGGCCTTTGCCGTCTTAGCCATTACCTGCATCTTGGCGATTCGCTTTGTATGCCGCCGATTGATATCCAGCTCCAGGGAAATACAGTAAGCGGCCCTTTTATGTCTGCTATAAGTATTTCGTTCATCGGCGCTATCGTTATTGCGTTTCCCTACCTTATTTGGGAGGTGTGGAAATTTGTAAAGCCCGCTCTTTCTGCAAAAGAAATTAAATACGCCACCGGCAGCATAGGCTGGGTTTCGCTTTGTTTTTTTACGGGTGCGGCTTTTGGCTATTTTCTGCTGGCTCCGTTTACATTTAATTTCCTGGCTAATTTTCAATTAGGCCACCTCGGTGTTTATAAATATATGCCAACCCTTGATGATTATATTGATACGCTCACCTCTCTTATTTTGGGCTGTGGAATAGCTTTTGAATTGCCCGTGCTGGCTTATGTGCTTTCCAAATTAGGGCTTATCACTCCCGCCTTTTTAAAAGAATACCGCAAATATGCCTATGTGGTTATCCTTATTGTGGCAGCCGTTATTACTCCCTCTCCGGACTGGACCAGCCAAACTATCGTGGCCGTTCCTCTTATTATTTTGTATGAAATAAGCATTGTAATCAGCAAAAGAGTCGATAAGCAAAGAAAGATTGAGGAAGCGCAATGGGATTAACATTTCAGATATTAAACCAAACTGAAATAGCTCCATCAAATAAACGTTAAATCACCATGCCGAATGGTTTACAGATTTTGTAGCCATCATGGTTTTTTTTAGATTGCAGCACCTACTCAAAATGAAACCTCTTAAATATATTGCCTTCTTTTGCCTGTTTTTAATAGTAATCGTTTCGATAGCTCCTGGTAAACGAACAAATAAAAGAGATTCTTATTTTCGGAAGCAACCGGCTAAAAGTGAATCTGCTGCGAATCCTTACTACATTATAATTTCCAAAAAGAAGTATGAATTGCGGGTGTATGATGACAAGGGCTGGTATGCTACTTATCCTTGTGTGTTTGGCAGTAATGATTTTCGTGATAAATATATGGCGGGCGATAAGCGGACTCCCGAAGGCAATTTTAAAGTTATTGTTAAAAGAAACAGCTCCAAATGGAAGTATGAACTTTTATTAAACTATCCCAATCCTGAGAGCTATAAAAAATTTGATGAAAGAAAAGCGGAAGGCTTAATTCCGAGGAATGCTCAGATAGGAGGTGGTATAGCCATACATGCTACACGTCCACAGGAAGAATGGACGGTAGATTATTATCAGAACTGGACTGACGGCTGTGTTTCTTTAAAGTATTCCGAAGCTGCAGATTTGTATAGCTATATCCCTGTGGGCACACCGGTTACCATTGAAAAATAGGGATTTATTTAAGCTGCATTAACCGGCTATTTCTCTTTGCTGATATTGATGCTGCTGTAAAAGCGTATTCAGCAAATTATCAGATTGCTTTTCATTTCCAATTAAATCGCTCAATTGTATTTTATCTAATAACTGGTCGATAGAAAACTGGACCATTTGCCAAAGTGAGCGAACGGAACAATTAACGGAATTGGTGCATAATCTGCTGGCGCCTGTAAAATCGTTACAAAATTCTTTTGAAAAAAGCGCGCCTCCAAGGGTCTTTAATACGGCATTTACGTTGATTTCAGTTGATGGTTTGGCCAGCACATAGCCGCCGATATTTCCTGGGGTGCTGTTGATAAAACCGGCCTGGCGCAAAAGCCTGGTTAGCTTGGCCGTATAGGCAGGAGATAAGCCTTCGGCAATGCTCAATGCCTGTATGCTCATACTATCTTCGTCATGGCATCGTGCAATGCGCAGTAATATCCGTAGCCCGTATTCTTCCTGTGATGTGATTTTCATGATGAAATTTTTTTGCTGAGAGCTTAAAGCCAAATGCTTAAAGCCAAAACCAATTACTTAATAAACAAATAAACTAGTAAACCAATAACTTCTACATAAACCCTAATTCAAGCATGGCCACTTCGCTCATCATGCTTCTGTCCCATGGTGGATCCCAAACTACTGATACACTAACATCATTGACGCCTTCAAGACTTCTTATCTTATCTTCTACTTCCACCGGCAGTTCCTGCGCGGAGGGACAGCTCGGGGCTGTAAGTGTCATTACGATTTGAACATTATTAATAGGCAAAACTTCCACTTCATAAACCAATCCCAGTTCATAAATATCAACCGGAATTTCAGGGTCGTAAATTTCATGCAAGGCCTCAATTACTTTTTCTTTTAATTCTTCTGCTTCCATGTTTAATTTATTTTAGTTTGACGCTACAGATTTATAGGCAAGCGCATAATTTTTAATTTGTTTAATCATTGATAACAAGCCATTGGAGCGGGTTTGCGCCAGGTGCGTCATCATTCCAATGTCATTAATGAAATCCAGCTTTGCGTTTAGTATTTCATCAGGAGTATTGTCTGATAAAACTTTAATCAACATGCTTATCAATCCTTTTACAATCACTGCATCACTATCTGCCTTATAAAAAATTTTTCCATCTTTGAATTCAGAGGTAAGCCAAACCGTAGATTGGCAGCCTTTGATAATATTCTCCGGCACTTTATATTTTTCATCCAGCGGCTCCAGATTTTTACCAAGGTCTATAATGTATTCATATTTTTCTTCCCAACTGTCAAACAAAGAAAACTCTTCGGTAATTTCTTCTTCTCGTTCTTTTATTGATGTATTTCCATTCATTTACGTGAGCATTTTTATTGCTTTCTTAATTGCGTTTACCAGCCTGTCCACTTCTTCTTTGGTATTATACATTGCAAAAGAGGCGCGCACAGTTCCCGGAATTCCAAAGCGCTTCATCAAGGGTTCAGTGCAGTGGTGGCCGGTTCTTACTGCGATTCCCTGGTTGTCTAACAAAACGCCGATATCCTGCGGATGAATATTTTTTATCACAAAAGAAATAAGGCTTACTTTATTTTTTGCGGTGCCGATTATTCTTAATCCTTCTATGGCACTCATTTGTTCGGTCGCATATTTCAACAAATCATTTTCATGATTTCTTATAATATTTTTTTTAGTTTCTGTGATAAAATCCAATGCCACTTTTAAAGCAATAGTGTCGGCGATATTGGGTGTGCCGGCTTCAAACTTATAAGGCAATTCATTGAAAGTGGTTTTCTCAAAAGTTACTTCTTTAATCATTTCGCCACCGCCCATAAACACGGGCATTTCTTCTAAAATTTTTCTTTTGCCATAAAGCGCGCCCACGCCGGTGGGGCCATATACTTTATGTCCTGAAAATGCAAAAAAATCACAATCCATTTTCTGTACATCAATATCCAAATGAACAGAAGATTGCGCGCCATCTACCAAAACCAATGCGCCGATTTTATGTGCTTCCTCAATTATTTCCTTAACAGGATTAATTGTTCCTAAAGCATTAGACACATGAACGATTGAAACCAATTTGGTTTTTGGCGAAAGCAATTTTTTATATTCATCCATCAACAATTCTCCATCATCATTTATCGGAATTACTTTTAGAACCGCTTTTTTTTCTTCACACAAAATTTGCCACGGAACAATGTTGGAATGATGTTCCATCGTGGAAATAATTATTTCATCGCCTTCATGAATATTTTTTCTTCCCCATGTATAAGCTACTAAATTGATTCCCTCGGTAGTGCCTCTTGTAAAAATAATTTCTTCTGAAAAACGGGCGTTAATAAATTGCTGTACAGTTTTCCGGGTGGCCTCATACGCCGCTGTGGCTTCTTCTGCAAGCGTATGAATTCCGCGATGAATATTGGCATTGTAATTAGAATAATAATAATTCAACGCGTCAATCACTACCTGTGGCTTTTGGGAAGTAGCTGCGTTATCCAGATAAACCAATAATTGATTGTTCACTTCGCGGTTAAGAACAGGGAAAAGTTCCCTGATTTTCTTTACCTCATAAGTGGGTGATATAGCGGTTAATGTTTCCATTTTTTAGTATTCATTTTAAATTCCCAATAGCTCTTTACAATTAATCTTTTACAATTTCAGCGCTCTTTTCAATGCCATAGAATAGCCTACGTGCAGCCCATCATGAAAAGAAACAAACTTAGCAGCATCATTGATATTCTTAAGTCTTACACCTGGGTATGATTTAAGGTCAAAGGCTTTGTAATTTTCAAATATATTGGTAGCGGAGTCTTCTTCAAATTTATCAATTGTAGAAAGTAAAAATTGCTTAAAGGTTTCAAATTCTTTTTCATCAATAAAACCCTCAGGACGGGTGCCTGTTTTATATTTGTCAATGATTTCATCGGAGATTACTGGTTTTGCGCCAGCATTACGATAACATAATATTTGCTGATTGGCTATAACATGCGCAAAATTCCACGCAAGGTTATTATTAAATCCTTCAGGAATTTCATTTAGTTTTTCGATGGAGATTCCATCAATCAGGTTCAATGAAAATTTCCTGGCTCCTCTTATTATATCAATTGATTCTTTCATGTTTTTGAATTAAGAAAATGTCAGTTTGCATAAGTCGTTAATCTGACAATCGCTCAGAGATAAGTTGCTCAGCATATTCACGAAGCGGCTCTATTTTTATTTGTTCCACGATGCTGGCGGCATAAGCCTGGAGCAGCATTGCCTGCGCATGTTCTTTGGAAATGCCGCGGGTTTGCAAATAAAATAAAGCTTCTTCATCAAGCCTTCCAACGGTGCACCCATGCGAGCATTTTACATCATCCGCATAAATTTCCAACTGCGGCTTACTGTTGGCGCTGGCCTTCTCACTCAATAAAATATTATTATTGGTTTGATAGGCGTTGGTTTTTTGCGCATCAGGCCTTACGAAAATCCTTCCGCTAAACACGCCTGTTGCATTATCGTCAATTACTCCTTTATACAATTCATTGCTGAAACAATTCGGCATTTTATTATCTACAAGAGTGTGATTATCTACGTGGGTTTTGCCTTTCAGCAAATACAAACCATACATGTGCGCTTCATTTCCTTCCGCTTCCATAATGATGTTGGTATTGTTTCTTATCGTATCGCCATTTAGAGAAATTACCAACGTATGCGCGTGACTTTTTCCCACCTGGCGAACGTGAGTAGTGCCCACCTGGCTCGCTGCTGCCTTATCATTTTGAATTTTATAATGCTCAAAAATGGCATCCCGTTCAACAACTACTTCTGCCACTTCGTTTGTAAAGCTATCCATCGGGCCGATGGTTTTGTAAGTTTCTACCATCTGCAGTTTAGCTCTTTCATCCACGAACACCAGGCTACGCGGCTGCGCCAAAATGTGATTGTCACGGGCATCTGAGACGTGATAGAGGAAAACAGGATTTTCAATTATTTGTTTCTTTACTGCCAGGATGAAAACGCCGCCATAAATAAAAGACGTGTTAAGCGCATGAATGCCGTCATTGATAAAAATTGCGCTTTTGCCCAAATTTTCCTTCACAATGTCTTTATAAATTCCGTTTTCTGCTTCTTCAAGAGGAAGAATGACCAAATGTTCTGAAGATGTGCGGATGGAAGAAAGGCCGGGAACATATTTTCCATTTACAAAAACCAATTCATTCGCATTTTCAAATCCGGGTAAGCGCATTTCATCAATATCAGCTTTAGTGATATTGAAATCTTTTTCAACACCTGTTAGCTGGTATTCTTTTTTAAATAGATCGCCAACATTCAGCGCGCTATATTTCCATTCTTCATTTTTATGTGTGGGAATACCTTTGCCAGTAAAGTTATCAAAGCCTTTTTGCCTTATCCTGCTGAGGAAAGCGTCTGGATTTGATGATTGCAAATCTTTAAATTTTTCGCCGAAATATGCTAAATTAATTTTTTCCATTTTATTTTAATTGCCGCCAGTTATACAAATTGACACAAAGTATTTTTGATTTTATCTAAACCAATCTAAACCATCTAAACCTATCTAAACTTTCTAAAATTTCTTAACCCTCAACCTCAACTCTCTACGCTCCCGTTCCATTCAAACTAAACTCTTCTTTAATAAAATCATATCCTTTTTCTTCCAGTTCCAAAGCGAGTTCTTTAGTGCCGTTTCTTACGATTTTTCCATTCAGTAATACATGAACAAAATCGGGTTGCAAATAATCCAACAAACGCTGATAGTGCGTAATCACAATGATGGCGCGGTTTTCATCGCGTAATTTATTGACGCCGCTCGCTACGATGCGCAATGCATCAATATCAAGACCTGAATCGGTTTCGTCCAAAATAGTGAGCACAGGTTCCAGCATCGCCATCTGGAAAATTTCATTTTTCTTTTTTTCACCACCGGAAAATCCTTCGTTAATAGAACGCGTCAATAAAGATTTGTCAATCTCTACCAATTTTGTTTTTTCTCTCACCAGTTTCATAAATGAAGCTGCGTCCAAAGGCGGCTGTCCGTGATATTTCCTCTTTTCGTTTAAAGCAGTTTTGATAAAATTGTTAGTGCTCACTCCCGGAATTTCCACAGGATATTGGAAAGCGAGGAAAAGGCCCTCACGGGCGCGGTCTTCAGGCGATAATTCCAAAATATCTTTTCCCAAAAATTCAACGGAACCTTCGGTGACTTCGTATTCTTCTCTTCCTGCCAAAACCGATGCCAGCGTACTTTTTCCTGAACCATTTGGTCCCATAATCGCATGAACTTCGCCTGCATTTACCTCAAGATTAATTCCTTTTAAAATCTGCTTTCCCTCTACAGAGGCATGTAAGTTTTTGATTGATAACATATTGTTTTAGTATAAAATTTAATAAATGATTTAGCCTCATCCCAACCCTTCTCCGAAGGAGAAGGACGTGCTCTAAAAATTTATTTTCGGTTAATATTTTTATTTTCTCATTCACCATTCACCATTCACCACTCACCATTCATTATCCCACACTTCCTTCCAGGCTTATCGCCAATAATTTCTGAGCTTCCACGGCAAATTCCATGGGCAACTGGTTCATCACTTCTTTTGCAAAACCCGTAACAATGAGCGCCACGGCGGCTTCCGTATCTATTCCGCGCTGGCGGCAATAGAAAAGCTGGTCTTCTCCAATTTTAGAAGTGGTGGCTTCGTGTTCAATAATGGCGGTTTTATTTTTTGATTCGATATAAGGAAATGTGTGAGCGCCGCATTTATCGCCGAGCAAAAGGGAATCACACTGTGAATAATTTCTTGCATTCAAAGCGTTTTTTGAAGCGCGAACCAAACCGCGGTAACTATTCTGGCTTTGGCCTGCAGAAATCCCTTTGGATACGATTCGGCTTCTTGTATTTTTGCCGAGATGCAGCATTTTTGTTCCTGTATCGGCCTGCTGAAAATGGTTGGTCAATGCCACGGAATAAAATTCCCCGATTGAATTATCGCCTTTTAAAATAACGCTTGGGTATTTCCACGTAATGGCAGCGCCGGTTTCTACCTGCGACCAGGATATTTTAGAATATTCGCCCTGGCAAATCCCTCTTTTAGTTACGAAATTATAGATACCTCCAAGTCCGTTTTCATCACCGGGAAACCAGTTTTGAACAGTGGAATATTTTATTTCTGCTTTGCGCATCGCTACCAATTCTACCACGGCGGCGTGCAACTGGTTTTCATCACGCTTGGGAGCCGTGCAGCCTTCAAGATAGCTAACATAGGATTCATCTTCGGCGACAATTAAGGTGCGCTCAAATTGTCCTGAATTTTCGGTATTAATCCTGAAATAAGTGGATAATTCCATCGGGCAACGAACGCCTTTGGGTATGTAACAAAATGAGCCATCGGTAAAAACTGCCGAATTTAAAGCGGCAAAATAATTGTCGGTCATCGGCACCACAGAACCCAAATACTTTTTTACCAAATCAGGATGATTTTGAATCGCTTCGCTGATAGAGCAAAAGATAATTCCTACTTCTGACAATTGTTTTTTGAAGGAAGTTGCCACCGAAACGCTGTCCACCACCACATCCACCGCAACACCACTTAATCTTTTTTGCTCGCTGATAGAAATTCCCAGCTTGTCGAATGTTTTCAGCAATTCAGGGTCCACTTCTTCAAGGCCGTTTACCGTCTTTTTTTTCTTTGGCGCAGCGTAGTAAATTATATCCTGGTAATCAATCTTTGGATAATGCACATGTGCCCATTCCGGTTCTTCCATCTTAAGCCAATGGTGATAGGCTTTCAGTCGCCATTCAAGCATCCATTCGGGCTCATTTTTTTTGGCTGAAATAATCCGGATGGTGTTTTCGTTCAGGCCTTTTGCCACCACATCGGTTTCAATATCTGTAACAAATCCATATTTATATTCACTTGCTACCGTTTGTTCCAAAACATCCATTTCTTCTTTCATTCTTCCCAGTATTTTTGAAAATTTATTTATTTAAAAGTACAGGGCAAAGGTAAATGGTTTTACTGTTTATACAAAATAGTATAAATAGATTTAGGATTTGATTGAAGAAAGATTTTGTATGAAAATAAAGACAGAAAAGGATTTTCAGAGTATTTGTGTGGATGGGAAATTTTTAATTACAGTAAATGAAGAAATTAGGAGGATTTTGGTTTTGTTTGATTGTGGAAAGTATTTAGAAAATCAATGATTCAGAGGATTATATAACAATGATTGCAAATTAAAATATACTTCTTCATCAAGGCTTCTCATAGTGGCCTCTTAATGACCAAATATAAATTTTGTCGTTCTCCACTTCGTAAATAATTCGGTGTTCATCAGTGATACGCCGTGACCACTTTCCAATGTGGTGATATTTTAATCCTTCAGGTTTACCAATACCTTTAAAAGGTGTTTTTTCAATACTTTCTATTAGTTGTGTAATTTTTTTTTGCACAGCCTTATTGCCTGACTTCTTCCAATATTGCAAATCGGCTAATGCTTGCCGGAGGTAAACTATTTCCACAAATCCGCCGTTTTAATGGCTTTATATCTTCCGGCTTTTTTATCTTCTTCCGCTCTTTTCATTTTCTTTTCAAATTCATCATTATATGGATTTGTAGTCTTTTTTGTTTTTTCAAAAGGCACTTTTAGTGTTCTGGCCAATTGCTCGAAAAGATTTGCCTGCTCTTTATTTTGTGGATGTATTGTAATTGCTTCCATAATTTATTATTCAAAAATACAAATGTAATCATTTCGCCTTACTCCTCGCCGCCTTCACTTCCGCCGCCGTTACCGCCGCCGTTTTATTTCCAAAACTATTTCTCACATACGTCAATACATCTGCAATCTCCTTGTCTTTTAAAACTGAACCCAAAGCTGGCATTGGATTGTTGTAAGTTTCCTCATTGATGTCCACATTTTTTAACCCATTCAAAACAATTTTTATCAGTGTTTCTTTTTCACCCAAAACGTAAGATGTCTGTTGTAATGGGGGGGCCATATTCGGAACACCGCCGCCATCGGCCTGGTGGCAGGAAATACAATATTTTTTATAAATCGTTTCACCAGGCAATTTTTGTTGATGAAAAGACGAGGCCGATTGCGAATTTTCTGCAGAAGGAATTTTAAAACCGCTTGTCAGAAGCAAACCAAAAGGTATCAGCAAAAATCCAATAATTAAAATCTTATTCATTCTTATTTATTATATGAAATCTTATAAATAGTTCCTTTTGAATCGTCAGAAACATATAATGAGCCATCAGGACCTTGGGCCAATCCACAAGGGCGATGCTCTGCTTTTCCGGGTGACATCACTACTTTTTCACCGGAAAATCCATCGGCAAAAACTTCCCATTTACCGGATGGCTTTCCATCTTTAAAGGGAACGAACACTACGAAATACCCGGCCTGCGGCTCAGGGCTCCTGTTCCATGAACCATGAAAGGCAATGAACGCGCCATTCTTGTACTTTTCGGGGAATTGATTGCCTGTATAAAATAATAAATCGTTGGGTCCCATGTGGCCTGGAAATGCCATCACCGGGTCAAGGTATTTTTTATCCGCTGATTTCTTTCCGTCACCACCATATTCCGGCATCAGGATTTGCTTTTTCTCAATTTGGTTATAATAAATATAAGGCCAGCCTGCGTTGTCGCCTTTGTGAATTTCGTACATGCATTCTGCCGGAAGAACGGAAGAAGCTTTTGTATCATAATATTGGGGAAATAAATCGTGAAGCTGGTCGCGGCCATGTTGCATCACAAAAAGCGCATTATCTTGTTGATTCCAATCCAATCCTACCACATTGCGCAAGCCCATTGCATAATGAACGCCATCTCCATAATGCTGGTTCATCTTATCGGCTTTAAATTGCCAGATGCCACCGGCGGAATCCAAAATCGGGCAACCCGGCTGCCCCATTGAGCCCGGCGTCCGGTCTTTTACCTGGCACGAATTAGAATAGGCGCCCACGTTTACGTAAATATTTCCATCATTATCAAAGGTGAAGGATTTTGAATTGTGTTCGCCATGGTCCAATAAACCAGTAACGATTGTTTCCGGCTGGCCAGGATTTTCTACTTCGTCCTTATCATTTAATTTATAGCGGTAAACGTCTGTATTGCTGGATGCATACAAATAGCCATCATGAATCCGCATGCCTGTGCCTCCATAATCGCCAAAGCCGTTTTTTTGTTGAAGGTTGCCATTTTCATCTTTTAAAAATAATATGCCATTTCCATTTTTGGCCCGGCCCAATTTGGCATAAACATCTCCTTCTTTGGTAATGGCGATATGCCTCACCTGGCTAAGATTAGAAGCTACAATAGCTGCGCTGAAACCCGCCGGCAGCGTTAATCCTGCATTGTCAGTCGGGGAAGCGCCTTTTTTAGGTTTAGGTCCTGTGTAACTAAACGATGAAGTTGCCACCAATACCAGTGCAGCAATTACCACCGAGGCGGAAAATTTCTTTTTCATTGGAAAATGATTTTACGATTTAGAAAAAAATTACTAACAAAGTTACAGGAATTCCGCTATGCATTTTTTTGAAACCCTTGAAAATTTGTCCTGTATTCGTCAAAATAAAAAATATATGTTGGTTGCTTCACTGCTGTTGCCTGCCTGTGGCATTTAATTTTTCCATGTCTTCCTGGCTTAGTTTCAACTCTACTGCCTGCATGATTTCATCCAATTGCTTTTTATTGGTCGCGCTGGCTATGGGTGCGGTTACCAAAGGGTTTTTGATGAGCCATGCCAGCGAAATAGCTGCAGGTGAACTGTTGTATTTTCCCGATAGTTCTTCCAATACTTTCAAGAGCGCTTCCCCTTTTTTGTTAAGATATTTTTCCATTCCTTTTCCACGAACACTTTTTGAAAAATCCTTTTCAGAATGATATTTCCCCGTTAAAAATCCGCTGGCGAGAGAGGAGTAAGTGATAACGCTCATATTGTTCTTTAGTACCAGGTCAGCATATTTTGTTTCAAATTCCCTGTCATATAAATTGTATTTGGGTTGCAAGGTTTGGTAACCAGGTAAATTTTTTTCTCTGCTGATTTCGAGGCTTTCCTCAATTCTTTCAAACGATAAATTAGAAACGCCAATGTACCCGATTTTTCCGTCGTCCATCAACTGCTGATAAGCTTGCAGCGTTTCTTCAATAGGCGTGGATGGGTCGTCTTTATGGGTTTGATACAAATCAATATGCCCAATCTGAAGCCTCTTTAAAGATGCTTCTGCTGCGGATAAAATATATTTTTTTGATAAGCCTTTTTTATCTGCAGAAATTCTATCGCCTACCTTGGTTGAAATTACTAATTGACTTCTGTTTCCCCTTTCTTTCATCCAATTGCCAATGATGGTTTCTGATTCGCCGCCTTTGTTTCCGGGTACCCAGGCTGAATAGGAATCCGCCGTATCAATACAATTAAAGCCTCTTTCAAAAAACTCATCCAAAAGCTTAAAGGCTTGCTTTTCATCCACCGTCCATCCAAACACATTTCCACCAAATATCAACGGTGCAATTTCGATATCTGTATGTATTAATTTTATTTTTTCCATTGTTTTTTTTTGCCATTCCCTCAAAAATCTTGCTTGATTTTATTTAATCTGCTCAAATTTTTTTAAAGCAGAAATGACAACTGCGTTTAAGTAAAATAGAAAATTGCCTTAAAAATGGCTTTACTGTTCGTGAGTATATTCTTTTTTTTGGGTTATAGAAAATTTTTTCTATAAATTTTATTTTGATGTGCCGATTACTAAATAATTATTGCCAGTTGCTCAATGTGACCATAAATAATTGTCATTCCCCTTTATTTTTATCTCGCACTGATTGTTTGATATGTACCGTTAGTTTCTGATTTTCCATAAATCATTTTTTTATTCCTATCCTTAAAGCCCGGGGCATGTGAAATATTGAATAATCGGCAAATTTTTTCACAATGTAACTCCCTGACTCATGGCCGACAATCCCCTATTAGCGCAGCTCGCACAAATTTCAGGCGAATTTATCGCAGCCAATCCCTCCTCAACTGCGCTAACAGATTTTCAGAATCACATTGCCTCAGCTCTGTTGCAAAGCCAAACTTTAGAAAGTTTGCAGGATAGCCATCTGTTTGAAACGATGGCTTCCTATGCGACAGAGCAGTTAAGCGCCGAAGAACTGTCACGGTTAAGTTCGGTTGTAAAAGCCAACGCAGGCGGAGCGGTGGAAAATGATATCCGGGTTTTCAGGCGCGAAGTGCCGTTTGCCAGCAGCCAGGCAAAAGCAAGCGTTCCTGAATGGGCAAGAGGAGCGGCAATCACCAAATCTATCGGCCCTTTAACTAAGAAAGACGGGCGCTCTGTTGTTTTTGATATTTATAAAATAATTGAAGGCGTAAAAATATTCATTCAGGGATCGGCAAATCCTTCAATAGTGCTTCCTGTAAAAGTATTTTCCATTTTGAAATTGAACCCCCAAGCCAACAACTACGGGATTCCGGCTGGCAGTGTGTGGATCAATGCGGCGCTTATTGCACCTGGTGCACCAACCAACCAATTTTGTGGTTTAAAAATAAAAGGTGGAACTATTAAGTTTTCTTCCTCAGTTACCTTAACATCTAATTCCGTCACAATTCCGATGGGAACGGTCGTTACAGTAGATCTGAACCTGGATTCAGCCACAGCCTCTGGTGATGCAGCGGGAGGAATTGGTTTGGATGCAAAAAATTCTAAACTTACGTTGCCTGACAGCTTTTCTTTTTCTTTTAGTAACAGCGGGTTCAAGATTACTGCCGCTGGAAATGGCTCGTGGAGCTTGTATGGACAGGAAAATAGTTTTACGTATGCTGCCGGAGTTGCAAATTTTTATTTAGCGCAATTCAATAGGGTATTGATTCCCTACAACAATAGTGTGGCTGATTTCAAAATCGTGAAATGTGATTCCAAAGTAACTAATATAAAAGAATCGGCCCCGATACAGAAGTCGGCGTGGAGCCTATCGTGTGCTTTACTGGATGTTAATAATCCGCTGGAAGCTGCCGGGGCAGGCGCTTTGATGGCATTAACCAAAGAAGGCCTTCAGTTGAGCTGGAATGGACTTAAGGATATTAATCTTGAAAACACCGAATGGATTTCCCTCAGAAATCCCTGGATATTGTGCGAACCCGGACGCATTTCCATCACGGATACAAATGCCGGTAATGAAAATGCAAAACAGGTTTACCAGTTATGGAAAAATAAAAAAGGCGTTTGGAACAAAATTGAATTGCAATACCGAAAGAAATTTAACCTCTTTTATAATTGTATCCGGCAGGGAAATGAAACAGTGATGGTGCAGACCGACTGCACCGGAACTGTAGACAAGCCTGTAGATGTCGCAGGCATTCCTTTTAGTTTAAAAAGTAAGCAAACTATTTTTATGCTTACTGTTTCTGAAAATGCCCCAATGGTATTATTGTATGATGACAACTTATGGGTAGATAATTTTACCGGCCAAAATGATACGTTGAAACCAAAGGCAATCGGATTAAATAATGCTTTGCTAACGGTAACGCCCATCGCATCGTTTTTTTTATATGGAAAATTAAAAGCTGCGCCAGATTGGAATGAGTTTGAAAAGACAGCGTTGTTATTTTCTTATGGGTTATTGAGCTATCTTCCTACGCTCCCGGATCCTTATGCGGCAGATGTAGATATATTCAAACGCCGCTATTCTGTGTTTTCCAATTATGATGGGCTCGGAGCAGCGGGCACTGCCACTAATATCAAACAGCTCCTTGTGGCGCTTTTGCAATGGCAAAATGCAGAAGAGCCATCTGTCAATTTTATATGGGGAGATATTGCGGCGGGCCTTCAAAAAGCGGTAACCCCATTTAATACAGCCACTTCGGCAGAACCAGCCGGTAAAAACGTTCCACCAAAAGTGAATGTAGCCATCGCCGCCACAAAGATACCACAGACAACTACGGCCAGCATTTCTGCGCTTGCCAATCCGGTTTCATTAAATCTTAATAAAAATGCCGGTTATGCTGATGAAAGGGCTTCACTGGCAACCAAGAGGCAAACTGATTTTCTGACTTCTCAATACATTTCCGCCGGAGTACCGGACAGTGAAGCAACAAAAATGGCGATTTCTAATGTTCAATCTTCTGCAGAAAGAATGACGAACTTACAGCAAAGAGCATTGTTCAATCTGCTGGACGTAAGTACTAATGCGGATTTGCTGGGTGTAAGCATTGGTTTTGTCAACGAGGAATTTATTTTCAGGGAAACTTTTAAAGTGGAGCCTATAACTGAAAACCAAAACCCATTGTCCATACAAGGTATGGATGTGGTGGCCTCAGGGAGGTTTGTGCGGATTTTTACCGTTCCGCAAATAAGCTGGGAGCCGTTAATCAATATTCCCACTCCCGATGCAACCAATCCGCCCACGCCTTTTGATCCACCATTAGGAATCTTAAGATTTGATGACGATGGTTTTCCTGCTCTCATCGGCAATACCGGCAAAGAGCCTGTGGCAGTGGGGCCTATCCCGGCCACAAAGGAACTGGTAGAAAAGTATAAAAGCGATAACAATTACAAGGCGTGGAGCCTTTTTACATTGCCTAATGGTATGGCGGCCATCGGAAGGTATAATCAATCTAATTTTTATTTACCAAAGCCTAATAATGACGGGGCAAAAATTGAATTGGTAAAAGCCAGTTTTAATAATGGTACGAGCGCAGGATGGCAAATTGTAACCAGGTCAGGAGCAAATCCCAATGAAGACAATTCAGTTTTTGAGGGAATGACTTTCCAGCAAACCAATGTTCATAATATTCTTGTAGCAGGCACTTGGAGCATTTTGGGAAGCTCACCTACTACCATTTTCAATAATGAATTTGCTAACCAGATGCGGTATCGGGGCGTGCCTTTGGAACGGTATGATTTCACCGGGTATGGCGCGCAGGTATTTAGCCAGTGGCTTAATAAAAATGCAGAGATTGCACAGGTTTCGCAATCGATATTTGATGTATGGCGCGGCCGCGTAGCCAAAGAAATTATCCAGGTGAGAAGCATTATTTATCCATGGGGCATCCGAGTGGTACGAACCATAACCATGTACCGGAGCAGCACAGGCTTTGAATATCGTATAGACAGCGGTTGGCGCGCTGATAGCGATGGTGTGTATAATTTTCTCACTTTAAATGAACCTAATGTAGGTTATGATTTTCATCCCGGTTTGGTAAAGGGAGTGTATGATGTTAGCAATATTGTAGAAAATGACCTCGCGCCTTATAAGACAACCTGGCTTAAAGATTATGGGGTATATGTAGATGAAGCCAGCGGACTTGCCGTGAATGTGCCTGCTGGAGGCAAGAGTCTTGAAATAGAAATGATTCCTGTATATTTTGATGCAGACGTTAAGATAACTGATGTTGAGGGAACTAAAATAGTGGATGGTGTACCCGAAGGGCGTATGGTTCCTTCCAAAAAAATGGTTGGTTATCTGCAATTGGCGCCGAGGGGCGTTATTATTTCTTCGCAACATTTTGCAAATGTGCTTGATCTTCAAAACGGGCTGGGAGGCCCCGTGGATTGTGAGGTGAATATAAATG
Organism: Hanamia caeni; assembly: GCF_003721595.1. Taxonomy (GTDB): domain Bacteria; phylum Bacteroidota; class Bacteroidia; order Chitinophagales; family Chitinophagaceae; genus Ginsengibacter; species Ginsengibacter caeni. The sequence continues at coordinate 41,781 of NZ_RJJR01000021.1, read as the reverse complement.
GCAGCGGCCAGAAAATGAGAATCAGCCGGGTGGAGGTGAATCACAGCCTGGACGCTTCCAATAAAATCGTATTTGCCACCGCTGCTAAAGGAATGCCGGTATTACCTAAGGATGGAAGCTGGAGCCTGGTAATGCACGACAAAAATTCAAAAGAAGTGGTACCTGTTTCCGAATCCGCGGTGGACTTAACCAGGCAGGGGTTATTGAAGTGGGAAGAAAAAAACGTTAATGGTGTTACAGCCTGGGTGAGTTCTGTTCCCGATCAGTCGCATGCTAAAGAAATTACTGCCATTAGCGAATTGTTTGAGAGTGCTGAAGACCGCTTAAAACAATATGCATTTTTACAAAGTACAGATGCGCAAAAAGTTCTGTTCCGTAATCCCTTTTTCCAAAAGGCAGAGAAATTGTTGCACAGCACAATGCCCGATCTTGGGGATGCCTACCGTCTTTTGAATAGCAAGGGCATATTCCCAAATCTTGATGGATTGCCTAAAATTGATTTGGATGCGAAAGGTTGCGCTACAAAAATTATTGAACAAGGTTACCAGCTTGTGGATAAAGCCGCTACTAATGTGTTGAAAGCGCTGGAACAAAGTTTTCCCCAGGACGCCTCATTTACATTTATCGATAAACCAGGCATTTTAAAGGTGTATGTTGAATATGCTGCCAAAGGCAAAGATAAAAATGCGCCGCCATCAAGCCAGGGAATATTGAATTTCGATATCAACAGTGAAGTAAATAACTGGGTAAATAAAATGAATGACGTTACCATGGTAGTGGATTTATTAACCATGGAAAGATTGTTTTTGATACAGGGGAAATTTGATACGGCAAAGGGCGAGAAACCTGAATTTAAAGGGCCAAAGCTTATTCCGGGTGAAGATTTGAAGCCCATCATAGAAATTTTGGAAGTGCTCGAAGCCATAGGCACAAGCAATGATTATGCAGACCTTATAAAAAAAGGATTGAAGATTGCCATGAGCAACAGTCCTAATAACTGGGAATATAAATTTACGGCTGATAAAGAAATACCTGTTTTAAGATTTCCGGCTGCTTATCTGGATGGCCCTACTACTCCATTGCGGCTTGAAGCCGGTTTAAAACTCGGAGTTTATTTTAATATGGGCATGGAATTGCCGCCCGCAAGTGCGCTTCCTGAACTTAGTGCGGGGGCATTTATTGAATTTGACGGAAAACTGAGCGTAATGTGTGTGAGTCTCGCTGCCGCCACCGTTTATGCGGTGGGCCAGGTTACGTTGCGCATTTCTGCTGATACGATAAAGGGGCCCGGTTTGTATATGAAGATGGGATTTGGAATTGAGCTCATGGTGGGAATTCCGGTAGTAGGAAACGTAAGCGTTTATTATGCCGTAGGAATTGAAATTTCATTAGATACTTCGCAAATAACTGTGGCAGCCTTTATCCTCTTCAGGGGAAGAGCAGAATTAATTGGCGGATTGGTTACCATTCAAATACAAATTGAAGCAGCCGGTAAAATTCATAAAGAAATCGGCAGCGGCCGCACCGACTGCATTGCACAGGTAACCTTCAGCATTGACGTAAGCATTGTATTTGTTATTAATATACATGAAACCGAAAGCTGGCAGGAAGCGCGCCAGATAGCATAAAATTCACATCAAACTATATCAATCATTCCTAAAAAAATTGTAATGGAATCTAAAATAAGCATCATGGCCTTTCCCCAAAAACAAGTGGGGAATAGTTTGTTCCTGAATGTGCTGGCAGTGGTAAGAAATTATAATCCGCTCACTACAGACGATTTGTCGACAGCCTGGGTGAATAGTAAGCTCAGGCTGCAGGCAATGGTGATAGATTCTCCCGATGATTATCCGCGCCTGAATATTGCCGCCACTTCTTATGATCTTCCCGGTGTACAAATGAGCGCCCAGGCTAAGAATATTTTTACTTCTTTGAAAAGCAGGTTTAAAATTACCAAAACTGCCAATGATGCAAGTGGACGGGCCGACATATCGAAAGTGAACCCAGTAAAAAAATATTTACCGCTAACTTACCGGGAATCGTTCAATTTTACTTCTTTAAGGGATAAAAATAGTTCTGTAATAAATGACGAATACCATTGCGCTATCAAGGGGCAGAAGGATCCTGATCCCAATTTTGCCGCAGCAATTACTGATGAAACGAGTTGGGGTAAAGTATTTGCTTTTGTTTTGCGCCATAAGGAACTTGCTAAAAAGTGCGGATTTATTCATGAAAATTTAGAAATAAAATTACCGGACAATACATTTAAAAACGGCGGCTGGCTTTACATTGATGTTCACCCGGAATGTAGTTATTATTCCGATGTGCAGGCAGATAAAAATTACATAAAAAGATATGCCGCCAGGATACCAAAATTGGATTTTACAAAAATCCGGAGCCTTTTTGCCTCAGTAGAATTTCCTGTTTTACTTAACGAAAATGCACCGGCGCCCGATGAACCCTTGCAGCCATCAGAAGTAATCCTTGATCAAATGTTTATTGAAGCTGCCAGCTATTCCGATGGTTTTTGCAAAATAGTGCACAATTTTCAACCGGTAAGTAATAGCCTTATCCGTGAAGAACAGGATGATGAATCGCCGGTCACTAATGATATAGGCATAAGACTCGGCTGGGATGATGAACAATTAGCTATCTGGCACTCAAGACAGATGAATGCGGATCCTGCTACTGGCAACCGTACGGATGCACCTTTGGGAGTTTTTCAATATAGAGTGGATGCAAGAGAAACTGCGGATGATCCCAATAATCCCAATAAATGGATTTCCCTTTGCAAAGTAAAATATGATAAAGATGTTTTTTTGGATGATGAAAAAATTGGGAATAAAGATGATTCGCTGGAAATGGGCGTGGAAGTATATCCATCGAAACCACATCCCGATACCCATTTTTGGCTGCCTGCTTATTTTTCGCAATGGATAGGCAACAGCCTTGCCCTGCAGGATGAGGATGCGATTGCCATTTATCATAAAGACCAGATAGACAAAAATCATTTATCGCCGAAAAACATTTACGATCCCCAGGATGATTTGCCATTCAAAGCCGTAAAGAATGATTATTATAAGGCAGTTGGCCTGGAAAATTTTTCTCTGTTATACGGCCACAGTTATGATTTTCGTGTACGCATGTCCGATATAACCGGTGGCGGCCCTGTGCAGGAAGATACTCCACAGTTTGATTCGCCATCACCTGTGACTACGTGTCTTTTTAAACGGCATGTAATTCCTCAGACATTCAATTTTGTAACTCAATTGCCACAGAGCGATGATGCATTTTTTGAAGAAAAGATATTGAGCATTAAAAGACCGTTATTGGGCTATCCATCTGTGTTATTTACCGGCGCTTACGCGGATGGCGTCAAAAAATTAATTGCTGATGCAGATGCGGTAATTGCCGGAAATTTAAAAAGAGATGTGGGACTTTTTGATCCTGACGTTAACAGGGTAGAAATAACTGTGGAAGTAAAATGCCTTGCTCTGGATGCTACAATCCGCAAAGTGCATGCAAAAGATAATTTTGCACTGCTCTATGTAACTACAAGAAATTTTACTGAGCCATTTGACAGTCAATTGGATCTGAATCTTAATTTCATCGATGCGCCGGTGCTTAATTTTTTTGCCGGCCAGGAGCTCCCGGATATGGGATTGCACCTTGGTGGAGATACTGATATTGATAAACGTGCAGATATTATTTTGCCTACGGCAAGAGATATCAGAATTTCTGTGCGGCCACTTACCGCTTCCAAACCGGATTATTATGGAGGAACAACTACAGGAGAAAGAAACGGCCCTAACCGTACTGAATTGAAAGGAATGCCTTCTTCTTTTATGACAAGAAGCGTTGCCAAATCTGAAAAAGATTTCATAAAACCCACAGGTGAGAACATGATGATCCGTAGTGTATATCTTCAACCTGAAGAGCCAATAAAAATAGTAGCGAATGTGAAGAAATTATTGGTGGAAAATCTTGCGGATTCCAATCAGACGCCCACAATCATGGACAGGCTTGCCTCTGCGGTTGGAACAGATTCAAAAGGAATGTCGCTTACCGGCAGGCCCGGCCAGCGCTGGCAGTTTGGTGTTAGCCGCTTCATCAGGCATACATCTTCTCCGGATAATACAAGCGTAACTTTTGCTACCAAAAATGATTTGCTAAATCATTGGATAATTCCCATCACTTTATTGATAGATCGCGATTGGAGCTGGGATGGATTACAACCGGTAAGCTTTAATATATATCGGCGGAAAATATTCGTAAGGGATGCGATGGAAATATTGGGCAGCATGAGCAAAGAAGATTTTCTAAACGATAATGATGCGGAAACAGTGTTTTCCAATGCATCCATCAAAGCCGCTGCAAAGGAAGAGTTGGTGGGTGATATAGAATTTAAACAAGCCATTAATATTGCAGCCCTTACCGGAGCAGACAGGTCTCAGACATACGCTGCTTTCATCGATGCGGTAGAACCTAAACAAAATGATGAAGAAAAATTTCCTGATGAATTGATGCTTGCTTACAGGATTAGTGTAAATTTTAATCAAAATAAAAAAGATAACAGCCTGCCAGAAAAAGATGGCGATCTCAATTTGTTTTTGCATTTGCCCATCACTACGCCTCCTTCGCAAATGCCAAAAATTGTAAGCGCTGGAATGGCTTTCAGTAAATATGTGCGCGATGAAAATTATGCCAATACAGAAAACCGCAAAAAATATCTCTGGGTAGAATTTGCCGAACCCATAAAAAATCCTGACGATGCATATTATGCAAGAATGCTCGCTTATGCGCCTGATGTGCTGCTGGCCCGCTGGGAGCCTGCATTATTGTTAGCGAAAAAAGATCCGCCGTTGCCGCTTGATCCGGAATTCATCAGGATAATAAGCCCGGCAAGCAGCGATGACAAAACGGGTTATTACGCGATGCAGGAAATGATTCCTGCTTCTGATAGCGACGTCCATTTTTTATTGCCGTTGCCTCCCGGCATTCACGCTGAAGCATTGGAGATGTTTGGATTCTTCACTTACGAATTCAGGGTAGGGCATAAGCTTCCATGGACAACAGCGCAGGGCAGGTTTGGCAGGGCGTTGCGGCATACCGGTATCCAGTTTCCACCTCCGCAATTGTTTTGCGTTCCCAACCGGAATGAAAAATATATTACCGTTACGGCTCCTTATGCTCAAACTGTTTTTGATGGCCGCAATGTGACTGCAAATCCGCCACGCACGCAACTTTGGGCGCTTTTGTATGCCCAGGTGCGGATGGCAGATGATAGTGATACGCGCAATGTTTTGATTGGGGACAGAAAATTAAGGATGATGCCACAAAAAATTTCCAAAGGCGAAAGCCCTATCAATTCTGATGCAACCCCGCAGGGCATTACGGGATGGCTCAACAAAGAGGTAGAACAATTACTTAACGTGTATGGGTTACCGTTAGACAGTTCCTTAAGTGTTTTAACCGTTGAACTGATGCCCGGATACGATAATTTTTTAGTGGACCAAAGGAACACGCAAACGCTCAGATCTCTTTCACTTTCCAACGCTGATAACAGATCTTTTGCCAACTTGAATATTTCTTCTGTAAACCCCGCGAACTTTAAACAATATATGCGCATGGCAAGCGAGGATATGCAGCAAGTGAAGCAACAAATAGATGCGAATTTTGTAAAAGATGTTTCAACCGGAAATGATGACTATGCTGCTACTTCCGGAATTTATGATGACCAGGGGCCGCGCCCTCTTACCAGCGACTTGGGAAATAGCCGTATATTAAGAACTTCCACTCTTATAGCCGTGCCTGAAGTATGTTGTACAGTTTAGGATAAGTTTTCAAATGCTTGCTATAGTTAGCTTTTTTTAAAAATCAGTAATCCGGATTTCCAAAAAATAAATCCGGATTTTTTATTCGTTTACTGTTTAATGGATTTAAAAATCCATTAAAAATTGATGCTATTGTAACACAGGCAGCACAATTCGTGAGGGATGATCTGCATCATGATAAATACGAATAGTTGATTTTTGAAAATCATTTTCATTGGCAGCAGGAATGCGCATAAATTTTTGAGGATTCATATCAACCAAAGGAAACCAACTGCTTTGCACTTGTACCATTATTTTGTGGCCTTTCTTAAAAGTATGGCAGATATCATTAAGGTGAATTTTCACTTCAGTAATTTCCCCGGGAATAAATGGTTGTGGGTGAACATAATCATTCCTGAACTTTCCACGCATAACTTCCGCCCGAACCAGCCGCTGAAAGTAACTGCTAAGGCTATAATCCACTCCTTCTTTTTCATATATTTCTTCTGGTGGAACCACGTCAATTAATTTTACAATAAAGTCTGCATCAGTGGTTGAAATGCTTGTAAATAAATCTGCGAGAATGTCTCCCGCGATGGTGACATCTGCAGGTAAAGCCGGACTTTCATAAACCAAAACGTCGTTTCTTGAAGCGGTAAAACGCTGGTCTTCCACCATGTATTCATTGTTCCTTCGTGCCTGGATTTTTGCAGTGTAAGGAACCGGGTTTGCCGGGTCGTTTATATATTCATCAAAACTGTTTTTGTTGTTATTTTTTTGAGCAGATAGTTTTTTATTTTGACTGAGATAATAACTCACTTGCGAAATATTTTCCGGCGGCCATTGTTTAAAATGCCGCCATCTATTAGTTCCGGTTTCAAATACGGTGGCTTCCGATGCGTCCCATGAACCTTCATCTTTTAAAAAATAATTGAAGAATTTTGTTTGTAAACTGTCCTGGAAATATTGACTGGTATTACTTCCAAAATCATAACTCCCGAATTTGCTCCATTCGTTTCTTGCCCACGCGCCGTGCGTCCAGGGCCCCATCATTAAATAATTATTATTTTCCGGGCTTTGTTTTTCTATGGCCTCGTAAGTGTGAAGCGAACCAAATAAATCTTCAGCGTCAAACCAGCCGCCAACAACAAGTGTAGGAATTTTTATATTTTTTAAATATTGCCTTATGTTTCTTTTTTGCCAGTAATCATCATAAGTATTATGTGCTAAATATTCATTCCATATATAGCTCCTGTGATTAAAATATTTTTCAGATTGCGTATTTTTTATAGGGCCAAGATGTAAGAAAAACTTGTAAGCATCCTTTCGGGAGGCATCAAACATTGAAGAGCCATAATCTTCAACGGGCCCGTTTCTTTCTTTTCCAAAATAATTCATAAAGTCAAAATTATCCATCAGGAAAAATGCTCCGTTATGATTTGCGTCATCACCAATAAATTCATCCGTTACCGGCGCCTGCGGGCTTACCGCTTTGATAGAAGGATGCGCACCGGGCAAGCTCGCCGTGGCATAAAATCCAGGATAAGAAATTCCGTACAAACCTGCGCGACCATTATTGTTTTTTATATTTTTCAAAAGCCAATCCATCGTATCGTAGGTGTCGCTGCTTTCATCCACATCTTTATCACTTTTTTTATTTGGAATGTAGGGCGTTACTTCTTTATTACGGCCTTCGCTCATATAGCGGCCACGCACATCCTGGTAAACGAAAATATATTTTTCACGCATCAACGCTTCATTAGGGCCGATTCTTACTGCATAATTATTTTTACCGTAAGGCGAAACTGAATAGGGAGTTCGCTCAATGAGAAATGGATATTTCTGCGACTGATCTCTTGGAATATAAATGATTGTATATAATTTAATTCCATCGCGCATGGTTATGGTTGTATCAATCTTACTGTAATTTTCTTTTACAAAGGTGCTTCTGTTGTTTTTCTGTGCCCGTGCAAATAGCGCAGTGATGCAAAGCAAGACCAATAATTTAAATTTCATTTTTTTTATTTAAGCGCTTTCAAAAATATTAAGAAACAGAGGTCAGAAACAATTTATTCTTTATTAAAAATATTTCAGTGAATAGATTAACGACAACGAACTGAGCATCTAATTCAGAAACGCAGTAGCATGAATGAAACAGGAATTTGCATTATTTATTCTTTTACTCATCGTGCACAGGTTAGATATTGGCGGATGGAAAGTTGGGTTGAAATTAGGGTTAATTACAGGTATTTGCTTTGCGGCTACGGCGATGCATATTTCATTCAGGTATGAGAAGTGGCCTTTTGGCTTATAACTCATAAATGGTTTGTATAATGTTCTTGGAGATATTATTGCGGCTATAATATTTGCGCACTGGCGATAACTGTATTATACCGTTTTTTAGATCTGATCTCTTTGAAGTAGCCTTCTATCTTTTATTCAGAAACTTTTGTAATCTTAAGAACGTTTGTAGGGAGATGCAGCGAAACAGGCGTGCTTCCTGTGTTTACAACAATATCGCCTGCTTTTAAAAAGCCTCTTTCTTTTAAAATTTTTAACTGGTCGCTAAAAATATGATCAAGGCTTTCTTCTTCGTCATAAAAAAATGCGCGCACGCCCCAACTTAGGCTTAGCTGGTTGATAAGGCTTTTTTCTTTGCTGAAAATATATAAAAGTGATTTTGGCCGGTAGCTGCTGAGCATAAATCCTGTGTAGCCGCTTTGGGTCATTCCGATAAGCGCTTCAGCCGATACATCCTGGGCCAGCTTGCAGGCGCTGTAACAGATGGCATCGCTCAGCAGCGACGGGGAATGCGGCTGAGGAGCAAGAATATCATCACGGTTGTAGTCGTAGGCAGTTTTTTCTATCTCTGTTATTATTTTACTCATCGTTTCTATCACCAGTGTTGGATGATTGCCAGTTGCGGTTTCTCCGCTCAGCATCAAGGCATCTGCCCCTTCCAATACCGCGTTGGCCACATCTGTTATTTCGCTCCTGTTAGGCTTGATTCTTTCCATCATGCTTTCCATCATTTGAGTAGCAACAATTACGGGCTTGGCGCGGTGCATACATTTCCTGATGATTTCTTTTTGAATCAAGGGAACTTTTTCAATCGGCAGTTCTACGCCTAAGTCGCCGCGGGCAATCATTATGCCATCACTTTCTACAATGATACCGCGGATATTTGTGATGGCTTCAGGCTTTTCAATCTTGGCTATCACTTTAGCAGTGCTTTTTCTTTTCTTCAAAATATCTTTCAGCTCCGTAATGTCTTTAACCTCGCGCACAAAGGAAAGCGCTATCCAATCAACGTCCTGTCCGATTATAAATTCAAGGTCTTGTAAATCTTTTTCGGTAAGCGCAGGCAATGAAATTTTTGTATCAGGCAGATTAATTCCTTTTTTAGAAGAAAGTGTGCCTCCCATCACTACAGTAACTTCCACATTGTTATTAGGTAAAATATTCGTAACCACCACTTCCAGTTTGCCGTCATCAATCATGATAAGATTACCGGGAATTACATCTTTATACAAATCAGGATAGCTTACGTAGATGTGTTCCTTATTGCCAATGCATTTTACATTGGTGAATGTGAGCTTATCGCCGGGCACCACTTCCAGCGCATTATTTTCGATTTCACCCACTCTTAATTTGGGCCCCTGTAAATCTGCAAGGATCGCTATATTAAAAGGAAGTGTATCATTTATCTTTCTGATAATTTTTATAATTCTTTCTTTGTCTTCGTGGTTTCCGTGCGAAAAATTAAGGCGAAAAACATTCACTCCTGCTTTTACCAGCTCAACCATTGCATCATAATTATCGCAAGCGGGGCCAACGGTCGCCACTATTTTAGTACGTTTGATAGTATGATCAAATCCTGCTTTTTTGTCCATTTGATTATAAAGATATTTACTGAGATTTTTTGACATTGAATTCTGATTTTAGGGCCGGGTTTGTGTGATTAAGTCTTGATTTATGCAACTTGAAACGATTGTTATAATGGAATAAGAATCTTTAGAAGAAGCCTGCCTGCCGGTAGGCAGGTTCGTTTAACTATACTTTCTTATTTGAGTAACAACAATGTTTTATATTTTTAGCTGGATAGAATTTTCACAATTTTCATCCAGTCTTCACTTATTTTTTGTTTTTGTTTGATTGCCTGATCCAGCGGAATATAATGCATTTTATTATTTAAAATGCCAACAAATACATTAAACTTTCCGGCAATGAGGCACTCCACCGCTGCATAGCCCATGCGGCTGGCGATAAGCCTGTCGAAACAGGTAGGTGATCCTCCGCGCTGAATGTGGCCAAGGATGGTAACTCTTACTTCCTGGTCAGGAATTCTTTCGGTGATCACTTTTGCAAGCTCGACAGCTCCGAAAGATTCGCCTTCGGCTACTACAATAATATTTACCAGCTTTTTTCTGCCATGCTTCTCCTCGAGCGCCTTTACAACACTCTCAACATCCGTTTTCCGCTCAGGAATTAAAATATTTTCAGCACCGGTAGCCACGCCACTATGAAGGGCTATATATCCTGAATCGCGACCCATCACTTCTATTATAAAAAGCCTGTCATGCGCATCGGCCGTGTCTCTTACCTTATCTATCGCATCAACTGCAGTATTAACCGCCGTGTCAAAGCCAATCGTAAAATCGGTGCCGGCGATGTCTTTATCTATTGTGCCCGGAAGCCCGATGCAGGGAATATCAAATTCATGACTAAAAATTTGCGCTCCCCTGAATGACCCATCTCCCCCGATTACTACCAGCCCGTCGATGCCGAACTCTTTTAAATTTTCATAAGCTTTCTTTCTTCCTTCAATCGTATAAAATTCTTTGCATCGTGCCGTTTTTAAAATGGTGCCGCCTCTTTGGATAATGTTGGCCACCGTCTTGCTTTCCATCTTAAAAATATCGTTGTCAATCATTCCCATATATCCCCGCATGATGCCATATACTTCCAGATTGTGGTAAATACCCGTGCGGACTACGGCTCTGATAGCGGCGTTCATTCCAGGTGCGTCGCCTCCGGAGGTTAACACACCTATTTTTGTTACTTTGCTTTCCAAGTTTAAAAAATTACCTTATGAATTGTTTCTTTTTTTAAGAATGCGCCAAAAATACACATTTACCATTATTAAATTGAAAGACATTTTTTTAATCAGGAATTAAGAGAAATAATTTTTATTTAAAATGAAAAAGCCTTAGCAGGAAATTTTTATCCTGCTAAAGCTTCGTAATTAGGGTGTTATCATTCCCGGCCTTTTGCAAGCCGCCTTATGCCGCAGATTTTTTTAGCTCAACGTCACAAGCTATTGTTACCATATCGCCTACCAACACTCCGCCACTTTCCAGTGCGGCGTTCCAGTTTAAATCCCAATCTTTCCTGTTGATTTTACCTGTGATGCTTACTCCGGCAACTTCATTGCCCCATGGGTCTTTTTGAATTCCGCTATATTCCACATCGAGCTTAATTTTCTTTGTAATTCCTTTGATGGTAAGGTTGCCCCAAAGTTCATATTCGTCATCTCCTTTTTTTTCAATCGTATCAGAACGAAAAGTAATTTCTTTATGATGTTCCACATCAAAGAAGTCGGCGCTTCTCAAATGTGCGTCTCTTTTTTCGTCATTGGTTTTTAATGAATTCGGATTCATCCAAAAATCAATTTCTGCGCTGGAAAAGTCGTCATCTGTAGTTACAATGTCCGCGTTGTATTCGGTAAATTGTCCTTTTACATTTATTATCATCAGATGTTTTACTTTAAAGGAAATTTCACTGTGTGCGGGGTCAATTTCCCACTTCGTTGTTGTTGCCATGATTATATGTTTTAGGTTTTTTTAAATTTAATTTTCAATGCTGAATCCTTTCGTTGTTGTTTTATAATGCAAAGTTAGAGGCATGCAAGCCCCTTGCCAATATTCTAAATCAAGAAATACTATTAACATAGATCAAGGCTTTCACTTGTTGTTTCATAGTAAATGGATAAATAAGCTGATTTTTTTAGCGATTGTGAATGGCCAGGCTGAAAAATTTTTCATTATAAATAATTTTTCAATTTGTATTATTATCTTACCGGCCATGAAACTATTCATGGATACTCTTTAATTTTTATAGATTTACCAGTTATGCCTCATCCTCTTTTTCGTAAAAAAAGTATTACATCCATTTTGGCTGATGCGCAATCAGGGCTTTCAGATGCTACGCATTCAGCTTCAGGGTTAAAAAAAGTGTTGAGGGTGAAGGATCTTACAGCAATGGGGATCGCTGCTGTGGTGGGCGCCGGCATATTTTCTACCATCGGAAACGCTTCCTTTCATGGAGGGCCCGGCGTTTCTATTTTATTTATATTGACAGCAGTTTGTTGCGGCTTTTCAGCATTGTGCTATGCTGAATTTGCATCTCGTATCCCAGTTAGTGGCAGCGCCTACACATACGCCTATGCCTCATTTGGCGAATTGATTGCCTGGATAATTGGTTGGGATTTATTGATGGAATATGCCATTGGAAATATTGCCGTGGCCATTTCGTGGAGTGAATATTTTGTAAACCTGCTGGAAGGCCTGCATATTCATATCCCACATTTTTTAACCACAGATTATTTAAGCGCCTCAAGGGGTTTTAAAGAAGCGACTGCGTTGCTGGCCAATGGTGGAGCCCTGGAATCTCTTCCTTCAAATATCAGGGATGGATACTTAGCCTGGACCAATGCGCCTCATTTGGGAAGCTTAAAGCTGATAGCTGATGTACCTGCATTGGGCATCGTTTTTTTTATTACATGGCTTGTCTTTAGAGGGATAAGAGAAACACGCAGAGCCACCAATTTAATGGTTGGATTTAAAATTATCATTTTGCTGGCAGTGATTGCGATTGGATGTTTTTATGTGGCGCCTGCTAACTGGAGCCCTTTTTTGCCAAACGGATTTGGAGGAATGATGAAGGGAGTGTCTGCCGTTTTCTTTGCCTACATAGGTTTTGATGCGATTTCAACTACGGCAGAAGAGTGTGAAAATCCGCAAAGGGATTTACCAAGAGGAATGATTTATTCTTTGATTATTTGCACGGTGCTTTATATTGCCATTGCTTTGGTATTAACGGGGATGGTTTCATATAAAGAATTGCAGGTAGGCGATCCACTGGCTTTTGTTTTTAAAAGAATCGGGCTTAACCAGATTAGTTATATCATTTCTTTCAGCGCCGTAATTGCTACAGCAAGCGTTTTGCTTGTCTTCCAGATGGGGCAACCGAGAATATGGATGAGTATGAGCCGCGATGGATTGTTACCAAAGGCTTTCAGCCGCATTCATCCAAAATATAAAACGCCTTCGTTTGCCACGATAGTCACGGGCCTTTTTGTAGCGATTCCGGCACTGTTTTTAAATCTTACGGAAGTGACCGATTTGACCAGCATCGGAACTCTTTTTGCTTTTGTGCTTGTGTGTGGCGGCGTACTTTTATTGCCAAAAAGAGAAGAAGGCGAAGCCCCGCCAAAATTTAAAATACCTTATATAAATTCACAATTTATTGTTCCTGTGTTGTTTGTGCTTGGCGTCATTTTTTTCTGGAAAAATTTTGTTGGCCTGTTTGATTTTAGCCAAGAATGGGAAGTTTTTAAAGATAAGCTGCCTTTCTTTTTATTTGTTATTCTTTCTGCCGCAATAGCGATTGCCTCATTTGTAAAAAAACTTTCGCTTATCCCTGTTCTTGGCCTTGCCAGTTGTTTTTATTTAATGACTGAATTAGGCTTTACCAACTGGCTACGGTTTTTAATCTGGCTTGTAATCGGTCTGGCTGTTTATTTTCTATATAGCAGAAATCACAGTAAGCTTAACAAGAATAAAAGAATAAAACAGGAATCTCTCTTTTAAGTTGGTTCACTATAGATCATTTTCTTCTAAAGCCGACTTCAACCTGACAAACGCTTCTATAGCTGCATATTTGGTGAGGCCCAGTTGGGCAAATAGGTTTGCGGTGTTGGCATTTCTTTCTTCTGCTCTCTGCCAGAATTCGCGCTCGTCACTTCCCTGGAACGGCACTGAATCCTTTTGCGATTGGTGAATAAATATTCCATAGCGCTTTTTTCTTACCTGCTCGGGGCTCATGGGAACTGCCATTTCAATTTCGCTGATATCCCATTCTTCCCAGGCGCCTTTATATAGCCAGACGTAGCAATCATTTAGCCATTCATTGTCAGGCTCACTCTTGATTCTGTTAAGAGCGGCTAAAATAATATCGAGGCAAACTTTATGGGTACCGTGGGGGTCGGCAAGGTCGCCTGCTGCAAATATTTGCTGAGGCTTTATTTTTCGCATAAGCTCCACCGTTATATCTACATCTTCTTTGCCCATTGGCTTTTTTTCAATGGTGCCGGTTTCATAAAAAGGCAGGTTCATAAAGTGAATCTGGTCATCAGTAAGGCCCACATATTTACAGGTGGCGCGCGCTTCGCAGCGGCGTATCAAACCTTTTATTTCCCTTATTTCCGGGCTATCCTGTTCCGTAGATTTTTTATCTTTTAAGAATTTGGAAGAAGTTTCAAAAACTTTTTTGCTAATCGTATCGTCAATATGAAAGATTTTTTCGAAGCCTACGGCAAAATCAAGAAACCGCGTTACAAATTCATCAGTAACTGCAATGTTACCGCTTGTCTGGTAAGCCACATTCACGTCATGGCCCTGGTCGTGCAGCCGCATAAACGTTCCGCCCATACTAATAATGTCATCATCAGGATGGGGCGAAAAAATGATTACTTTTTTGGGATATGGCTCGCTTCGTTCAGGATGTTTTGGAATTACGGCGTTAGGTTTTCCACCCGGCCAGCCGGTTATTGAATCGCGAAGCATATAATACACTTCCAGATTAATATCGTAAGCGTTTCCTTTTTCCACCAGCAAATCGCTTAGGCCGGATTCGTTATAATCATGATCGGTAAGACTTAATACAGGTTTATTCAATTGCAAAGCCATATTCACCACGGCTTTCCTTGTAATTTTTGGTGTCCATTCGCATTCGCCCGTCAGCCATGGGGATTTGAATCTCGTTAAATCCGAAGCTGCAAATTCATCCAATACAAAAGAACAATCATCATGATGCTGCAAGAGAGACGCGGGAATTTCTTCCGTCGGATTTCCTTCCACCGCTTTTTGTATAACCGGCGCTTTGGTTTTGCCCCAGGCCATCAAAATGATTTTTTTTGATTTCATAATGGTACTTATACCCATTGTGATTGCCATGCGCGGCACTTCTGAAATATTGCCAAATTCCTGCGAATTGGCCATTCTGGTGGAATTGTCCAAAGAAATCAATCGCGTTTTGGAATACATCGGCGAGCCAGGCTCATTAAAGCCGATATGCCCGTTAATGCCAATGCCTAATATCTGTAAATCAATCCCACCGGCTTCTTCAATCTTTCTTTCATAATCTGCGCAATGTTCCTTGATTTTATCTTTTGGTATCATGCCATTAGGGAGAAAATAGTTTTTAGGATCAATATCGGTTTGTTCAAACAAATATTTACGCATAAAATAATGGTAGCTATTTAGCGCATCGGCTTCCATAGGGTAATATTGATCCAGGTTGAAAGTGATTACATCTTTAAAGCTCAGTCCTTCTTCGTTGTGCATCCGCACCAGTTCAGCGTATAATGATTTGGGAGTGGAACCGGTGGCCAGGCCTATTACCGCTTTTTTCCCCTGCGAATTTTTTTCTTTAATCAAAACTGAGATTTGCTCTGCCACATAGCGGGAGCCTTCCTTTGGAGTCTTAAAAATCTCAACGGGAATTTTTTCAAGTGAATCGGTGAAAGAAATGTTGTTAGGCATAATCGTAAAAATTTTAAACTTTATAAATAAATAAACCGATTGAAATTTAAATCGTAAATATAAATTGCTTTACTGTTGCAACCATAATCTTTTGGGGATATAGTTTGAAATCTCCAAACCAGGCCTTTGAATTTTTTCGTCAAGTGCAGGAATAGCGGGCGTCACAGCTTCTTCGAAGATGTTATAAGATTTGTTTCAAATGTAAGAAGTTGATTGCTATACTCTCAGGAATATTTTCTTTCTATACATAAAGTAAAGAAACAGCCATTTCAACATGACCAGGCAAATGGCCAACACGACTGCGTTATAAGGATCGCCGGTAAGCTGGCCAAGCCAGCCAAAAAATGCATTTGTGCTGTAATTCCAGTTGAGAAACCTGCCCGACATATAGATAAGAATAGAATTCATGCCAATCACTTTAAAGAAAAAAGCCCATCTTTTGTAGCCGAGAATATCAATGATATAATAAAACAGCGAAAGCAACAAAAGACTGATCCCGCCTACATTCAGAACAAAAGAGCTTGTCCATAAATTTTTATTGATGGGAAAATCGTAGTTCCAAATGACAGCAATTATGATACAAATGACTCCGCCCGCAGCCAACAGGCCGGCTTTTTTCTTTTGGGAATAAGGACCGTTCTTTAATAACTGTCCGGCTAAGATTCCGAGCAAGCCGGTAGCAATGGCCGGTATGGTTGACATAATTCCTTCCGGATCATGAATTTTTTCATAAAGCCTTCCGGGTAAAAAAAGACGATCAACGTATGACGCAAAATTTCCTTCCATCGTAAGGTCGCCATGCGGAAATCCAGGCGCGGAAGTGAATTTAAACATGAGCCAGTAACCGATTAAAATACCAACGAACCAGATAATTTGCGAGCGATAGTTTGAATAGATATAGATAATGTTCGCAAACATATACGCTAATCCGATTCTTCCAAGAACACTGGCGAACCGTATTTCTGAAAGAGGTTTAATGGCAAGACCGTTGTTGTAAATGATTCCGAGGAGCACCAGTATCGATCCTCTTTTCACCACCCGCCATAAAACCTGCTGTTTGGTTTTACCTTTTTCCATCGCCCGCCCTACCGAGTAAGGAGTAGCCACGCCTGCTATAAAAAGAAAAAGAGGAAAAATTAGATCATAAAAATGAAATCCATTCCATTGCGGATGGGTAAATTGTTCAGCTAAAGTTTGCCAAAATGGGGAGCCTGTCGCCTTGCTCATGTTTTCCATAATTGCATCAGCTCCCATAATCCAGAACATATCAAAGCCACGTAAGGCATCGAGGGAATATAGCCTTTGTGGCATAAGTGTTTCTTCCATTTTAGTTTTCGGTTTAAAATAAGCCAGTTAACATCTACCTTAAAATTGGGGTAATCAATAGCAATACGAAGGAATAAAGATAATGGAATAGAAACCTGTCTGGCAAATTTTTTTCAGTTCTAAAAATAAAATCGCTGAAATTAATAGCTTGACTGTATTCTATTTTTTGATGTTTTGGTAAAATATTCCGGTCTGTAATCTGTTTAAATATAATATTTGTTCCGCAGATTTTTTTAACTGCAAAGCATGAAGAATGAGCGAGCTAAATATCTACTGAGTAAACAATTCTACATTTTGTTTCAAACGTTAATTAAGGGGTGCGCATAAAATTAAAAAGATCCTGAAATTTTTACCTTCAGGATCTACATTGAATTTGGACTTTAATCGGCGGTTCCGTAAATATTATTTGAACACTCTTCCACCAAAAATCAGTGTCAGAATAAACAAGACGAGAAAAATCCAAAAGAAAACTTTTGCAATTGCGGCAGCGCCGGCAGCTACTCCGCCAAAACCTAAAATGGCTGCTATAATAGCAATTACAACAAAAATAATGGCCCATCTAAGCATAATAATAAAGTTTTATTTCAAATTTATTTTATAAAAGGCGTGCCAGAATTTTGTGACTGAATCTTTTGGTAAATAAATTGGCTGAAGCGAAAAAAACTTTTTAATCTGAATTTGACGATTACGGGAATAATTTTTATCAGGAATAGTAAATGAAGAAATAGCTCAAATTTTAATTCTGATGAATTTATTCCGGGTAAATATCATGAAGGATTTGTTCAATGGCCTTAGGGAAATAGGTATGCTCCAGTTTATGGATTTTTTTGCCAAGTGTTTCTGCTGTTTCATTTTCGTCTAAAGAGCACCGGGCCTGTAAAATGATTTGTCCATGGTCATATTTTTCATCTACAAAATGAATGGTTATACCGCTTTCTTTTTCCTTTGCATTTATCACCGCGTTATGCACATTGGCTCCGTACATTCCCTTTCCCCCATAAGCAGGCAGCAATGCCGGATGCAGATTGACTATTTTCCCGGTAAATTTCTGAACCATGCGTTCCGGTATTTTCCATAAAAAACCTGCCAGCACAATTAAAGCCGGGTGATAAGTATCCATTTCATCGGGGAAGTCATCACTTAGAAATTTCTCTTTATTAATCAACATTACCGGAATTTGTTCGTTTGCTGCAATTTCTAAAACACCCGCCTTAGGATTATTGCAAACAATCAGCGCCACCTTGATGTCTTTTTTGTTTCTAAAATAATTTATTATCTGCTGTGCATTGCTTCCGGCGCCGGATGCAAAAACGATTAGATTTTTTTCAATCATTTTTTATGAAGGGTTATTAAAAATAATCAAACGATTCAGTTTGAATTAAAAACAGCGGGCCAGAATACAGATTAATTACGCCTGTTTCATATTGCTGTTTCGATTCAAAATTTTCAGTCCGCTTACAATTGTAAGAATTTTGCGTGGCGAAATTATTGAATTAAAAAGGTCTTTGATTATTATAAATAATCTTGTTTTTCTTTTCTCGTAAACCGGCTCTGTGCCTGTGGTTTGCTTCAGCTTATTGTTATGAAAACATACACGTTATATACATTTTTTTATTGGAAAAAAATTACTAATTAAGAAAAAAAAAATTTAAAAATGTTAAGATTATCTCAACATGCTTCGTTACTTTTGCCGCAACAATGTTATTATTCCATAATTAAGATAGGTAAAAAAGAGTATGAAAGAAGTTAAAAGGCTTTTTACTAAAACATTCGCAGTATTCATTTTTCTAACTTTAATTTCCTCCCCGGATTTCTTGTACGCTCAATCTTCAAATGGAGAGGCTTTATTTAAAGCTAACTGCGCAAGCTGCCACAAACCAGATAAACAATATGTAGGACCCGCGTTGAAAGGCGCCCGCGAGAGAGAACCTTCTAAAGGATGGCACTACGAATGGATTAGAAATGCTTCTTCAATGGCAATGACAGACCCTTACGCTAAAAAGCTTAAGGATCAGATGGGCGGCGTGGTAATGACTTCATTTCCGGACTTATCCAATGCTGATATTGACGCTATCCTCGATTATGCGGATAACTTTAAAGAACCCGGAAGCGAACCATCAACAGGCGCACCGGGAGCCGTCAGCAGTGTAAAAACCACAGGTTCCTCCAGCAATACCGTATTATATGGATTGCTTACTTTAATATTAGCAGTAGTTGGATTGGTTCTATTACAGGTAAACAGTAATCTTAAAAAGCTTACCGATGAAAAGGATGGATTAAAATCTCCTCCTAATGTTCCTTTCTATAGAAATAAAACTTACTTGTTATTACTGACTATCGTTTTGTTTTTAGTAGCTGGTTACTTTTTGGTAGATGGCGCTATGGGCTTAGGAAGACAACAAGGTTATCAACCCGATCAACCGGTTTATTTTGTTCACCAGGTGCATGCGGGTGTTAACCAGATAAGTTGTTTGTATTGCCACGGCGGTGCACAGGATAGCAAGCATGCAACCATCCCGGCAGTAAACGTTTGTATGAATTGCCACATGTCTGTAAAAGAATATACAGGTGCACCAATCATTCGTGATGATGGAACCACTGTGGATGCCAATGGTGAAATCCAAAAATTATACAAATACGCAGGATGGAATCCTGATACAAAAAAATACGACAAGCCCGGAAAACCTATAGAATGGGTTCAGATTCATAATCTTCCGGACTTTGTTTATTTCAACCACTCACAACACGTAAAAGTAGGGCAAATCGCTTGTCAGACCTGTCATGGAGAAATTCAAAACATGGTACAGGTAAAACAATTTACTGATTTAAGTATGGGCTGGTGTGTAAACTGTCATAGAACTACCAATGTTCAGTTTGACGACAACAAAGGCAATGGCAACAAATTTTACAGCATTTATCAAAAATTTCACCAGGACATTAAAGACAAAAAATATGACAGCGTGACTGTGCAGATGATTGGTGGTACTGAATGCGGAAAATGCCATTATTAAAATATTCCTTGTCACGTAAAAAGGCTTGACTAAAATAAATACAAACAATATTGTTCATTTCTTAGATCTTTTGATTTAAGCTAATAATCCGCCAGGCGGATGGAATAAATATGAGTGAAAAAAAGTACTGGCAAAATTTTGGAGAGCTAAACCAAACCGAGGCCAATAAAAAAGCATTAAAAGATGAATTCTCTAAGGAACTTCCTTTTGAGGAATTAGCAGATGAGAATCTATTGAATGCTAAAACTCCCAGAAGAGATTTTCTGAAATACATGGGCTTTAGCACTGCAGCAGCAGCCATTGCAGCAAGTTGTGAGATGCCGGTTCGCAAAAGTATTCCATTTCTTCATAAGCCTGATGATGTAATCGCAGGTATCCCAAATTATTATGCGTCTACTTATTTAAGTGATGGTGATTCTGTTCCGGTAGTAGTAAAGCAAACAGAAGGCCGGCCAATAAAAATAGAAGGAAATGCACTTTCTACCTTAACAGAAGGTGGTACCTCCGGACAGGTTCAGGCTTCTGTTCTTGATTTATATGACACTACAAGGCTCCGCTATCCGATGATAAATAAGAAGGAAGCTACTTTTGAAGCGATAGACAAAATGATAGCCAGTGGCTTAGCTTCCAATACAGCAAAGCCTGTTGTGGTATTGACGACTTCCTATACTTCGGTTACGGGCAAACAGATTATAAATGATTTCCTGGCAAAATGCCCTGCTGGAAGCCGCCATGTGCAATACGACGCCGTATCATGTAGCGGAATGATTGAAGCCAACCAGGCATCTTACGGAAAAAAATATTTGCCTGCATACCATTTTGATAAGGCAAAGGTAATTGTAAGCCTCGATGCTGATTTTCTTGGAAACTGGATTAGCCCGGTAGTATTTTCTAACCAATATGCAGTCGGGAGGCGGATAGACGAATCAAAGCCGTCCATGAGCAGGCATATCCAGTTTGAAGGTTATTATAGTATGACCGGCGCAAATGCTGATGAAAGATATTTACATAAGCCTTCTGAAACCGGCGCTATTGCATTGGCTCTTTTGGGCGCCGTAGGAGGAGGAACTACCGCATCTTTGCAGGGAGAATTAGCTACTGCAGTTAAAAAAACTGCGGCAGAATTAATGGCCAACAAAGGAGCGTCTTTAGTAGTATGTGGAAGCAATGATAAAAATATTCAGATTATTGTGAATGCCATTAACCAGGCAATTGGTGCTAATGGGTCTACAATTGACTGGAATACAAAAACAAACTACCGCCAAGGTATTGACGCCGATATGGTGGCTCTTACACAGGATTTGAGTGCAGGAAATGTAGGAGCTTTAATTGTGTACGGTGCTAACCCGGTTTATAGTTATTTCGATGCAAAGAAATTTGCTGATGGAGTAAAAAAATGTCCGTTTACTCTTTCCTGCAGCGAAAAAATGGATGAAACTACAGAACTATGTAAATATGTAGTTCCTTCTCATCATTGGTTAGAAAGCTGGGGAGATTCTGAACAGCAAACCGGGTTTATCAGTTCTATTCAACCCTTGATTCATCCGTTGTTTAAAACCAGGCAATTTGAAGCTACTCTTCTTAAGCTGAATGGAAACGGCGATAATTATGAGGGCTATTTCAGGGCATACTGGATGCAAAAACTTGGTGGGCTTGATAAATATGAGACTTTCATTCAGGATGGAATTATGGAAAATTCTAAACTGAAAACTGAGCCGATAATTGTTAATCCATCCAATCTTACCTCAGGCATTGCGACTGCATTAGCTGCGGTTGGCGCCGCTGATTCAATAGGGAATGTTGCCCCTGCTGCCTTGCAACAACAGGCCAAAAGCGATTCTTCAACTTCGATTGCCAGCGCTTCTGCACCTGCAAATAGTGCTTCATCCGGCCAGGCAAATACAACTGCGTCTTCAACACCTGCTTCAGGAAGTGTAGCCGATGCTGCTGCAAAAATCGGCGCTATTAAGGGCGGCGAAATAGAGATGGTTTTGTATCAAAAAATATCCATGGGAAATGGTAGCAGGGCCGGCAACGCCTGGTTGCAGGAAGCGAGCGATCCTATGTCGAAAGCTACTTGGGACAACTACGCGATGATATCTCCTGAGTTAGGCAAAAAGCTTTTTGATATTGATTTATTTAACCCGAGAGAATCGGACAAATATGAGGTGCATCCTGATAAGCCTGTTTTGAAATTAACTTCAAATGGAAAAACTGTGGAACTTGCTGCGATGATCACACCCGGTATGCATCCGGATGTAGTAGCCGTAGCTGTAGGATATGGCCGTGAAAGCAACGATGCATCCAAAACTGCTGAATATATCGGGCCCGCTGCAGTAGGAGCAGGCAAAAATGTATATCCGTTTGTTGTATTTAACGGAGCTAATATTCTGTATGATGCTCCCGCTCAAATTGAAAAGACAGATAAAAAATACAAAATTGCTACAACGCAAACTCATAGCCTTACAGAAGGCCGGCCAGTAGTCAGAGAAGCCACACTTAGTCACTTTATAGCTAACCCCGGGGAGCTAAATAAAGAGGAAGAAGAGGAACTAGCACAATATGGAACCAGCTTTACAAGGGATGCTACTCTGTATCCAACATTTGACCGGCCTGGAATAAAGTGGGGTATGAGTATTGATTTGAATACTTGCATTGGTTGCGGCGCCTGTACAATTGCATGCGTGGCAGAAAATAATATTTCCACCGTAGGTAAACATGATGTTGCCAGGTTCCAGGACATGCAATGGATAAGGATTGACCGGTACTACACAGGAGATCCCAAGAAACCTGATGTAGTTTTTCAACCTATGCTTTGCCAGCAATGCGATAACGCGCCTTGCGAAAACGTTTGCCCGGTTTCTGCCACCAACCATAGCAGCGAAGGATTAAATCAAATGATTTATAACCGTTGCATTGGTACGAAATACTGCGCTAACAACTGCCCTTATAAAGTCCGGCGGTTTAACTGGGCAGACTGGAACGGGTCGGATAGTTTTCCTGATAACCAGGTAGGTATTATTTCGGATGCTACCATGAACCTCCAGGATGATTTGACACGGATGGTTTTGAATCCGGATGTTACTGTCCGTTCACGCGGAGTTATGGAAAAATGCACCTTCTGTATCCAGCGCTTACAGTTAGCGAAATTGAATGCGAAAAAAGAAGACAGGGTATTAAAAGACCAGGAAGCGAAAACTGCTTGTATGCAGGCTTGTCCTACTCATGCTATTGAATTTGGTAATGTTAATGATCCGGAAAGCAAGATTTCCAAGCTTAGGTTTGAGCAGCAAAAAAACAGGAAGTTTTATGTATTGGAACAATTACATACACTGCCTAATATCAATTACCTCACACAGGTAAGAAATACTACGAGAGAAGTAGGAAGCACAAAAGAAAAAGTATAAACCGATATTTAATAAGCCTGTAGCTAGAAACTACGGGGAAAAGCTAATAAAATAGTATGTCATTATTAAAATATGAATCGCAACTACGGGAGCCATTAATCGATGGGGATAAAAATTATCACCAGGTAACTGAAGATATTATAAGCCCTGTAGAAACCACTCCCACACGCCTTTGGTGGATAGGACTTTCTATTGCTGCCGCTTTGTTGCTATTTGGAATCTATTCTGTGTACAGGGAGGTTGATTATGGTATAGGCCAATGGAATATAAACCATACCGTAGGATGGGGATGGGATATTACCAACTTTGTGTGGTGGATTGGTATTGGCCATGCCGGCACATTAATTTCTGCAATCCTTTTATTGTTTGGCCAAAAATGGAGAACTGGCGTGAACAGGGCCGCTGAAGCGATGACTATATTTGCTGTAATGTGTGCGGGGCAGTTCCCTATTTTTCACATGGGAAGAGTATGGATGGGTTTCTTTGTACTTCCTTATCCGAATTCAAGGGGCCCTGTTTGGCCTAATTTTAATTCCGCGCTTTTATGGGACGTGTTTGCGGTATCAACTTATTTTACAGTTTCATTATTATTTTGGTATACTGGCCTGCTGCCGGATTTAGCTACAGTACGCGACAGGGCAAAAACCAAATTCAGGAAAATGTTTTATGGCCTTGCTTCATTTGGCTGGACAGGCAGTACCAAACACTGGCAGCGGCAGGAAAGCCTGGCATTGGTTTTAGCCGGCTTGGCTACTCCCCTGGTATTGTCTGTTCATACAATTGTATCTTTTGACTTCGCTACCTCAGTTATTCCCGGGTGGCATACTACCATATTTCCGCCTTACTTTGTTGCAGGTGCGGTGTTTTCAGGATTTGCAATGGTGCAAAACCTGTTAATCATCACCCGTAAGCTTTTGCACCTCGAAGATTATATCACCATTGGCCACATTGAAGCAATGAACAAGGTAATAGTTCTTACCGGCTCAATAGTAGGGTGCGCCTATTTATCAGAATTATTTGTAGCATGGTATAGCCAAAACACGTACGAGTGGTGGGCGTTCCGCGAAAGCAGGGTAAATATTTTTAGCCCCTACGGTTGGGCATATTTTGGAATGATGTTTTGCAACGTGGTTTCTCCACAGCTTTTTTGGTCAAGAAAACTAAGAAGAAATGTGTTGTTTACCTTCTTTTTGGCAATCCTTGTAAATGTTGGGATGTGGTTTGAGCGTTTTGTAATTATTGTTACATCTATATACAGAGATTATCTTCCTTCATCATGGACTACCTATTATAGCCCTTCTATCTGGGAAATCGGTTTTTACCTCGGCACATTTGGGTTATTTTTTGTTTGTTATTTTCTTTTTGCAAAATTCTTCCCTGTAATAGCTGTAGCAGAAATTAAAGCGATTTTGAAATTAAGTGGCGAAAGCTATAAAGATAAAATGTCTGGCATGGAAGCAATGAGTGCTGAAAAATTCTATGAGGAAGAAGTAGAGGCTCATGCCCACTGATTGGTGGCTTAACAATGAAAAGGCATTATTAATTTTAAACGGCCCGGGCAGGGTAAGAAATTATGATTAAAAAATTTGTTGTTGGTTCTTTTGAAGATGAAAAAGTTTTATTTCCTGCGGTAAAAAACGTGAGGAGAGCAGGCTATAAAATTCATGATGTTTATACTCCGTTTCCTATTCACGGGTTGGACAAAGCTATGGGCCTGAGAGAAACGAGTTTGCATACAATGGGTTTCATTTTTGGAATCACAGGCACCTCCATCGCAATCGGCGGTATGGGATATATTTTTGCGGTTGACTGGCCCTTGGATATCGGCGGAAAGCCTCATTTTCCATTACCTGCTTTTATACCCATTGCCTTTGAGCTTACCGTGTTATTGTCTGCCGTGGGAATGGTATATACTTTCTGCTGGCTTTGCCAGATGATGCCGGGAGTAAAAAAACATCATTTCAGCTTAAGAGCTACCGATGATTTGATGACTATGGTGATTGAATGTACTCCAAATTCTAATCCGGCAGAGATTGAAAATTTTTTAAGAGAAAACGGCGCAATAGAAGTTAATACACAAGATGCTGAAGCAGGATGGTGGTTTGGGCGATATGATAAAGAACAAAAATTATACAGGACAGAAGAAGTGGCGTTCGAAGAGTAAAATAAAAATCAGTCTTATTTGTTGTTTTACTGTTGACATTTAGAAATATAAAAATTCGAAATAAGAATTTCAGATATGAAAAAAATAAGAATTCTTTCAACTTTTGTGGTCATCATTGCAACGGCTGTGTTTATGAGTAGTTGTGGAAATAAGCGTAAACCAGGATTGACCTATATGCCTGATATGGCTTACAGTCGCGCTTATGAGGCGTATGCTCCAAATAATCTTGGTAAAGAAAATATTAATTACGTTCCTTACCCGGTGGAAGGCACTATCCGGAGGGGCGATTTATTTCCTTATCCATTGCCCGACGATACAAATGGCTACCGGTTGAGCGCACAAATAAAAGATCCTTTACCTCCGCTCGATTCTAATGCGATGAAAGAAGCTGCACGCCTTTTCAATATCAATTGCGCAATTTGTCATGGTGAAAAAATGGACGCGCAGGGCCCGTTAGCCACAGGAGGAAAGGTGCCTGCAGTAGCTAATCTTACTACATCTACCTATCTGAAAATGCCTGAAGGAACGATGTTTCATTCTATAACTTATGGAAAGAATAATATGGGTAGTTATGCTTCACAATTAACAAGAAAGCAGAGATGGATGGTGATTCAGTATATTAAGAAACATCAGGCTGAATTGTCTGGCGGTACTACGGAAGCGGCACCTGCAGATTCAACAAAAGCGGCGCCGGCAGATTCAACGGCAAAATAATTATTAGAAAAAAAAATTATTTAATTCAATAAATATCTTCTTTAATGGACAATCAATATGTAACGCCGGCGGGATACAAAAAGTGGTCAACTGGATTAATGATAGTCGGCTTGCTTGCTCTTATCCTCGGTATCATTTTTTTAAATCCACTTGCCGGAGCGGATGGTCATAACTTAAATAGCACGCGCTTTTGGTCAGTATTGTTGATGAACAGCATTTTCTGGTTGTTTCTTACGAATGTTGCCACTTTTTTTATAGTGATAAACACGTTGGCCATGAGCGGCTGGCAAGAAGCGTTCCGCAGAGTAACAGAAGCTTTATCATCGGTAGTGCCTGTTATGGGCGGAATTGCAATGGTTATTTTCCTGTGTATTATTTTTGGCCGGCGGGGAGATATTTATATGTGGCTTGATAAAGATGTACTTGCCCATGATGTAATAGTTAAAGGCAAAAGCGGATTTCTCAATCCTGCAGTATTTCTAATCTACTCTTTACTAACTATTTTTTTATGGTCTTATTGGGGTAAAAAGCTGCGTGATCTCAGCTTAAAGGCCGATGAGGCAGGAACTATGGATTATGAAACTTCAAAACAATGGTACAGAAAATCTCTAGGAATTTCTGCTTACTATGTTGTTTTTTATGTAGTAACACTTGGCTCACTAATTCCCTGGTTGTGGATAATGAGTATCGAAACTCATTGGTATAGTACCATGTTTAGCTGGTATACTTTCGGAAGCCAGTTTGTGGCCGGGATTGCGTTGCTTACTTTGTTTGTGATTTATTTTAAAAACCGGGGACAGCTTCCTTATGTAAATAGAGAACACTTGCAGGATTTGGGGAAGTATATGTTTGCCTTTTCGATATTTTGGACCTACCTGTGGTTTGACCAGTTTATGCTTCAATGGTATGGGAATATTCCTGAAGAAACCATCTATTTCAAGATCCGGTTACAGGGCCCGTATGAAGGATTGTTTTATCTAAACCTTATTTTGAATTTTGTAGCGCCGATATTGATCTTTATGAAAAGGGCTACCAAAAGAAATTATTTCATAGTGACTTTTATGTGTATTCTTATAATAGTTGGACACTGGATAGATTTTTATCAGATGGTAATGCCCGGAACCGTAAGGATGCACCCGCATCTAAGCTGGTACGAAGTCGGTATTTCACTTGGGTTTGTAGGGATTGTAATGTGGGGTGTAAGCCGGTTCGCATCGAAAGTTCCGATGACAGCAAAAAACAATCCTTTCATTAAAGAAAGTATTATTCATTTTGTCTGATTAAAAAAAAGAAAATTTGAAAGGAACCTAATATTTCAATCGTTGAATAAATCTTAGCTGTACCTTTGTTCAATCTGAAATTAAAATTAAAAAGCTTATCAAATCTCACTAAAAGACAAATTAAATAAGAGTTTAGAATTTATATTCCTCAGGTAAGTGTAAGTAAAAAATATCCGGTTTACGGATCAGGAAAATTAAAGTAACATGGAAACATTTTTTTTAATAGCGATTGTAATACTTGTTTTTATAGTTGTTTTTCAGATTTCAAAGGCCAGCGAGTATGTCAGCATTTTGAAAGGGGAGGAAAAAGCCAGGAAGCAGGATAATAAGATTAATGGCTTTTTGATGATGGTTTTTTTAATTCTTGGTCTAATTGGAGTATGGTGGTGCAATGATGCTCTTTATGATAAAACTTTATTTTCTTATGGCTCTGCATCTACTCAGGGAAAGAGTATTGATGATATGATGTGGATTACGATTATCATCACCGGAGTTGTATTTTTTATCACTCAGATTCTTCTCTTTTGGTTTTCATACAGATACCAGGAATCAGACAAAAGAAAGCCTCTTTATTTTACACACAGCAATAAGCTGGAAATAATATGGACGGGTGTTCCCACCATAACACTAACTATTCTCATTGTATTTGGTTTGAAATACTGGTTCAAGTTTACCGGCGATGCTCCCAAAAATTCCCAGGTGGTAGAAATAACCGGACATCAGTTTGGATGGGAATTCAGGTATCCCGGAAAAGATGGAATACTGGGTAGAAAAAATTATAAACTAATTGATCCCGCTAAAAAGAATCCACTTGGAGTTGATTGGTCTGATGCCGCAAGCCATGACGATATTCATGTAGCAACCACTGTTCATGTGGTGGTAAACAGGCCTGTAAAATTTGTGATCAATTCGATGGACGTAATTCATGACGTGGGTTTGCCTGCCTTTCGTCTGAAGATGGATGCAGTGCCGGGCACGCCCACCACGGAATGGTTTACACCCATATACACAACAGCGGAAATGAAAAAGAAATCCGGTAATCCTGATTTTGAATATGAGATTGTATGTGACCAATTGTGTGGAAAAGGCCATTTCAGCATGAGAGGAATAATTATAGTTGAAACACAAAAAGAATACAATGCGTGGATGATAAAGCAAAGGCCAGAATACAGAAGCGCTATGGCAGCCATGAATTCATCCGGGTCTGAGCAAACATTGGCATTAGAAGAAAACAAGGATCAGAAATAAATTTATAATTTCCGCGAGGAACTTTAAAATATATTGAATATGGAAAACGAAGGAGTATTGCATGAAAAACCAATTGTGCTGCATGAAACCGATCATCCCACTTCACATGGACATCATAAGCAAAGCTTTATAACTAAATATATCTTTAGCGAGGATCACAAAATGATTTCCCACCAATTTGTGATAACAGGAATTATCTGGGCGATTATTGGGGGATTTTTCTCGGTTATTTTTCGTCTGCAACTTGGATTTCCTGACCAAACTTTTCCATGGCTGGAAGACATCTTTGGCCATTGGGCGCAGGGCGGCAGACTTGATACTGAATTCTATTATGCCCTGGTGACAATGCATGGAACCATTCTCGTATTTTTTGTACTAACTGCAGGATTGAGCGGAACTTTTTCAAATTACCTTATCCCATTGCAAATCGGGGCAAGGGATATGGCATCGCCGTTCCTGAATATGTTGTCTTACTGGTTTTTCTTCGCGGCTTCTGTCGTAATGTTTTCTTCCCTGTTTTTGACTACAGGCCCGGCCAGTGGCGGATGGACGATCTACCCTCCTTTAAGTGCGCTTAGGGATGCGATGGATGGCTCTAAGGCGGGAATGGATTATTGGTTGGTTAGTATTGCGTTATTTATCATTTCCACTCTGTTGGGCGGTTTAAATTACGTGACCACTGTGCTTAATATGAGAACAAAAGGGATGTATATGACCCGCCTTCCACTTACCATTTGGTCTTTTCTTTTTACTGCCATCCTGGGTATATTAACATTCCCTGTATTATTATCTGCAGTAGTATTATTATTATTTGATCGCCATCTTGGTACAAGCTTTTACCTGAGCGATATCTATATCAATGGAAAAATTTTACCGAATGAAGGAGGAAGCCCGATATTATTCCAGCATCTGTTCTGGTTCCTGGGGCATCCTGAAGTTTATATTATTGCCCTGCCTGCAATGGGTATCACTTCTGAAGTGATTTCTACTAATGCCCGTAAGCCAATTTTCGGGTATATGGCTATGGTTGCATCTTTCTTCGCGATTGCATCATTATCGTTCCTTGTATGGGCCCACCACATGTTTGTGTCAGGGATGAATCCTTTCCTTGGATCATTCTTTGTCTTGTTTACATTGCTGATTGCGGTGCCGTCTTCTATTAAAGTATTTAACTGGCTTACCACGTTGTGGAAGGGGAATATTCATTTCACACCCGCGATGCTATTTGCAATTGGTTTTGTGAGCTTGTTTATTTCCGGTGGATTGACAGGTATTTGGTTAGGAAATTCAGCCTTGGATCTTCACCTGCATGATACTTACTTTGTAATTGCTCACTTCCATCTTGTGATGGGTGTGGCTTCAATGTTTGGAATGTTTTCCGGAATTTATCACTGGTACCCGAAAATGTTTGGAAGGTTTATGAATAATACCCTTGCTTACATTCACTTCTGGGTAACATTAGCGGGTGCATATTTAATATTTTGGCCGATGCATTATGAGGGACTTGCAGGAATGCCTCGCCGTTATTATGATTTTAGTAGCTGGGAATCATTTAAAATGTTCCAGGGCCTGAATGCATTTATCAGCGTGGTAGCTATCATCGTGTTTGCTACACAGTTTTTATTTATATTCAATTTCTTCTATTCAATGTATAAGGGAAGAAAAGTTACAGAAAAAAATAAAAATCCATGGGGCTCTACCACCTTGGAATGGACCACCCCAGTTCATCCGCCTCACGGAAACTGGACAAGCGAAATTCCGGAGGTATACCGCTGGTCTTATGATTATGGAAAAGATGGGAGAGATTTTATTCCGCAAACCGAGCCCATTGGTTCAGAAGAGATACAACACTGAGGGTTAAAATATTAATTTAGTACATATTCTAATTTATCTGAATTCATAGCCCTGATAATTCAGGGCTTTTTTTAAATAGGTTTTTTAATGAATAAAACAATCACTATTCCTCACTCTTTTTCATACTCCCTTTCTTCTAAAGTGAAGGATTATTTTATTTTAATCAAATTCACCTTAAGTTTCCTGGTGGTTTTTAGTTCAGTGGTTTGCTACCTTCTTGCACCTAATGTTGAGTTCAATTTTTTATCCATATTTATTTTGTTTGTAGCCGGTATGTGTATCACGGGCGCTGCTAATGCAATTAACCAGGCGGTGGAAAGAAAAACGGATTTGCTGATGAAAAGGACCGCTGAAAGGCCGGTTGCAGCTGGCCGGATGAGCCAAAATGAGGCCTACACTTTTGCTGCTATTGCTACCGCAGTAGGTATATTGCTAATGTGGTATTGGTTTAATTTTGCCAGCGCATTGCTCTCCTTATTCAGCTTGTTTCTGTATGCGTTTATCTACACACCGCTAAAAAGAGTAAATTCCATTTCAGTTATTGTTGGCGCTTTTCCCGGCGCATTGCCTTGCCTTATAGGATGGGTAGCTGCTACCGGGTCTTTAAATCCTTTTGCAAGTTTCCAGGGTGTAATGGCTAATGGGGAAGTGACTCATTTCATGAATTACGGAGGATATATTTTGTTTGCCATCCAGTTTCTTTGGCAGTTTCCCCACTTTTGGGCTATTGCCTGGCTTGCGCATAAAGATTATGACAGAGCCGGTTTCAAGCTATTGCCCAGCCGTGAAGGACCAACAAAATTTTCTGCAATTCAGACAGTAATTTATTCAATGTTGATGGTTCCTGTAGGAATGCTGCCCTATTATTTCCATATTGGTGGAATTCTTTCATTTTGGGTGTTGCTATTTTGTAATTTATGGATGGTATTTGTAAGTATATTGCTCGTTGTAAAAATGAACCAGGCTGCGGCAAGAAGAGTAATGTTCAGTTCCTATTTTTACCTGATGATCGTTTTTCTTACTTTATTATTCGATAAAATCTGATTAAGGAAAAGAAAAAAAGATATTTATGATAGCTACGATGAAGCAGGAAAAGAAAATAATACATCCACTAAAGTTTGTAATGTATGCCGGTTGTGCCAGTATCCTGATGATTTTCGCGGGATTAAGCAGTGCGTACATTGTAAAACGTAACCAGGCAAATTGGATCGCTTACGATGTTCCTGTAATATTTTATTATTCCACTGCGGCAATATTATTGAGCAGCGTAGCGCTGATGCTGAGCCGCAAAGCATTTATCGACAGGCAGATGAGGCAGTATCAAACGTGGCTCTTCTTTACACTGGTGTTGGGGGCCGTCTTTGTTATTTTGCAGTATGAAGGATTTAAGGACCTATGGGAGAATGGATTTACAGTAACAAGGAATGTATCATTTTCCTTTTTTTATGTGATTGTAGGAATGCATGCCCTCCACGTTGCAGGCGGTGTAGTTGCTCTTTTGCTGATGTACCTGAAATCACATAGCAAGAGAAGGAAAAATTACAATCAGCTCTATATAGATTTAATGAATACCTATTGGCATTTTGTAGATATTCTTTGGATTTATTTGCTGGTATTTTTAATAATTATGGACTAGTAAAGTGTAAAATAAAAAAGCGTAAAATATATTTGTTTACTGTTTTCAAGTTTGATGGAAATACTTTTAAACCAATGAAATAAACGAAAGATAATAAACAATTAAATTTATTTTTGTAACACACCTTTAACAAATAAGAAATGGAAACTGCGATAGTAAAAGAAAAATCTAAATTGTGGGCAGGCGGCAGAAGCCCCTTTAATGTGAGCTACGGAAAATTGTTGATGTGGTATTTTCTTCTGAGCGACTCTTTCACTTTTGGCGCTTTCCTGATTTCTTATGGCACCATTCGTTTCAGCCTCAATCACTGGGTTGATCATAACTACGTTTTCAATGAATTTCCGGGAACAGAAGCCAATCTGCCTCTTGCCTTTGTGAGCCTTATGACTTTTATCTTAATCATGAGTTCCGTAACGATGGTACTGGCGGTGCATGAAGGGCATAAGATGAACCAGAAAGGAGTTATAAAATGGCTGGCTTTGACTATTCTCGGCGGACTGGCATTTTTAGGTTGCCAGGCGTGGGAATGGACACATTTGATTACCGCCCAACATCCGGTTTTGGTAAACGGTGTTATCGAACATTGGGGTACTACCATGTCACATAATCCCTGGGGCCCGGATGTGATGTTTAACGGGCAACAGGTAGCAACGCCAGGTCCGGTTGCATTCGGTGGTTATTTTTTTGGTATCACCGGCTTCCACGGTTTCCACGTATTTTCGGGAGTGGTTATCAATACGATTATGCTTATTAAAACAATCAGGGGCGATTTTCAAAAACGCGGGCATTATGAAATGATTGAAAAGACCGGCCTGTACTGGCACTTTGTTGACCTCGTTTGGGTATTCGTTTTTCTTTGCTTTTATCTTATCTGATTACTTTAAAAATATTTTTAAAAAATTAATAGCCTTAAATATAAAATATGTCTGTAGAACCAACACACTTAGGAACCACGCCAGAGGATGTAGCTCATGTTAAACGTATTTGGAAAGCCTTTTGGATACTTTTAGTTTTGACAATTTTAGAACTAGCCTTAGGGCTAACTATTTATTTTATCGATCTCGGGGCTAATCCAAATGAATCTCTCGTTTTGGTGCTAAAAGGAGTAATAATCATATTTACCCTTGCGAAAGCTTTCTATATCATTTCTATTTTCATGCACCTTGGCGATGAGATACGAACTATGATAATGTCAGTAGCACTGCCGGCGCTTTTATTTGTCTGGTTTATTATTGCCTTCCTCGCTGATGGCTCTTCATTTAAACACCTAAGAAATACAGATGCCGGCATTCGCAAATATGAGCCAACGCCCCAACAGTTTCATCATCCCGCACCTGCACCTGCAGAAAAAAGCGATAAAAAACTGGATTAAAATAAAGGTTAAAACCTCACCGAGTACATTTATAAATTAGCTGTTGCCCGCCGCAATAGCTAATTTTGCGTTATTCCATCATGAATAAAAAAGCTTTTACTGCATTAATGGTCGCTATTCTGTTACCGCTTAGTGGCTATCTTTTAGTGAGTTATTATAGCGATCGGGCAGTTCAAATGCCACGAAGATATTTTTACGACAGTGTGAACGTATCGCAGAAAGGAGGAAAATTCTCTTATGATACGGTCTGGCACCGCGTTGAAAATCTCCATTTTACTAACCAGCTTGGCCAGCAGGTTTCGCTGGATGATTTGAAAGGAAAAATTTTAGTAATAGATTTTTTCTTTACCCATTGCCCTACCATTTGCCCGAAGCTGGCCGTATCAATGAAAAAGCTTCAGAA
This sequence comes from Hanamia caeni, assembly GCF_003721595.1. Lineage (GTDB taxonomy): Bacteria > Bacteroidota > Bacteroidia > Chitinophagales > Chitinophagaceae > Ginsengibacter > Ginsengibacter caeni. Next base: position 7,729 of record NZ_RJJR01000021.1, on the reverse strand, counting down.
TTCTTTTCCCAATAATGATTCTATCGTTCAGTTCGTTTCTCTTTCCATAGATCCTGCACACGATTCACTTACCCAATTGCGAAAGTGGGCTTCCAGGTTTAATATAAATCCTGATACCTGGTGGCTCGGTACTGGTAATAAAGACAGTATTTACAACTTTGCCTTTAATGAGCTAAAAGCAAGTGTAGCCGATTCAGACATTGACACTGCATTTATTCATACTGAAAACTTTTTTCTTCTTGATAAAGAACGCGTAGTGCGGGGCTGGTTTAATGGGCTGGATTCAGTGGCTCAATCAAAATTAGTAAGAGATATCCCCTTGCTTATGCTTGAAAAAGATCAGAAGCGCTCATTTAAAGATTTCCTGAAAGGGCTACTGAAATCAAGTTAATTCACTTTATGGACTCAAACTTGCCGGCAAAATTTCCTGACCCTGTTCTAAATAAGAATGAAAAGAACGCCAGAATTTTAATATGGTCGGTGTCTGTAATTGTTTTTTTGGGAATTGCGGGCTTGTCAGGTATCCATTTGGATTACCAGCTAAACTTTAATCCGCATCTGTTTGCAGCTTTTAATGCAATTGCCAATTCGCTGGTTGCCATATTGCTGATTGCGGGTTTGGTTTCAGTAAAAAGAAAAAATTACGCGCTGCACAAAAAGATAATGTTGGCAGCCATTGTGATCTCTGTTTTATTTCTCATCTCTTATGTTTGCCATCATTTGTTAAGCGGCGAAAGCAAATTTGGCGATCTAAACCATGACGGCATTCTTTCATCTGAAGAAAAAATAGAAGCCGGATCGCTTCGCTATTTTTATTATTTTATTCTAATTACGCACATACCATTAGCTGGAATTTTTTTACCTTTTATTTTGTTCACAGCTTACCGTGCCTTGTCCGGCGACTATCAAAAGCATAAAAAAATTGCACGTATTACCTGGCCGATATGGTTGTACGTAGCTATTACAGGTGTAGCAATTTATTTGTTGATTAGCCCTTATTATTAATTAGCCAATGTGATAATTAGCCGATTAGCCAATTAGCCAATACGAAAATTTGAAATTAGCCAATGAAGAAAGCATGGTAGCCTCCTCATTTTCACATCTTCTCATTTTCACATTTTCACATTTATTCAATCTCCAACTCTTTTGCCGGATCCCAAAAAAGTTTTTCGAAATCTACAACCGTATCATCTTGTACTTTTATCTTCTCCTTTTCTAACAATTCCTGCATTTTAGTTGGTGTTGAAAAATGTGCCTTACCGCTGAGCATTCCATTTCTATTGACTACTCTTTGCGCCGGCACAGGTGGGTTTGCAACATGAGCGCCATTCATAGCCCAGCCTACCATCCGGGCCGACATTCGTGTTCCCAGGTAATTGGCAATCGCTCCAAATGAGGTTACGCGCCCTTTCGGAATTTGACGAACTACATCATAAACATCTTCAAAAAAACTGTATTGTTTACCTGGTGAGCGCGGACTTTCTTTTTTTATTTTTGGCAGATTCTTTTTCAAATTTTTTCTGGCGTATGGTTATTCTGAAAATCCAAAAGTAAAATAAAAATCTATATTATTTCCCTGTTTGCCGTCAGGCAGGTTCGTTTACTGGTAACCGTTACACAATGAAAAATCATTGATTTGGATTCATTAAAGTAACAGGCTGAAATCTAAAAGCAGTTACATAGCGCCCGTTTTGCATCGCCGGAATCCACTTTGGTCCTTTGCGGATAGTGCTTACCGCTATTTCGGCCAACTTGCTTCCCTGCATAGTAGTGGCTACCACATTGCTTACATTTCCATTTATATCTACCATAAATTTTACTACGCAAGTTCCATAATCGCTCTCTGTAAATTCATCCAGCTCACGCTGTATCGCGCGTTGAATATATTTTTGCCATGCCACATCACCACCTGGAAATTTTGCTTCCACTTCAATAGGAATGAAAGTACTATTCCCTGATTCTTTCTTTACGGGCGTTGCAATTACCTTGCTGCTTGTAATTTCTGTAGGTGGATTTACAATTCCAATACCGGGTTTCGGCCCATCTATATTTTTTATACCGATAATCGCCTGTTCGATCTGATGCACATCCGGTGGTGGCGTTTCTATTTTTTTGACGATAACCGGAGTGGTAACCTGTAAAGTTTTCAGGTGAACAGGAGTGGGCAATTTGGGAAGTGCTTTTGGCTTTTCCTCCTGAATTTTACGTAAAATGCTTTCCGGGACGATGGGGATTATTGTTTTTTCAGTTTTTTCAAATCTTTTGCCGATAATAAAACCAATTATCAGTAAAAGCATTATCATCATTGTGGAAAACAGCGCTTTGGAAATTCTTTGATTGTATGTTTTACGTAAATCGTATGCACCGTACAATTTATTTTTTCCTTCAAACAAAATATCAAGAAATCCTGTTTGTAAAATTTGATTGGCTTCCATGATCTTATTTTTTTAGTAAGATGTTCAACTCAAATTTTTTCCATAAAAATTTTTTTTCGAAAAAAATACTGAACAAAATTGTGGTTTTTTATTGCTTTACTATGATTGATGAAAAATCCATTGTTCATTTCATAAGAGGTTATAGAAGATTTTAGAAAAAATTTTCTATTTCGAAAAGGAATACGCTTTTTCTTTTTTTTGAGAAAAAAGAAATTTCAAAAATGAAACCACCGGTATGCAGCTACTTACCAAATATTATTGTCATTATACTTAACTGTGCAATTTGATGCGGATGCAATCGCTCGTGCAATCATTTTACATAAAATAAAAAAAATTGCAGAGGAAGCCCTGTATTTTGATTGTTTGATTGTGTTTAAAACCCAAAGTCAATTTCACAAACGACGTAAAATTATTCAGATACAGAATCAATTTATTCTCTTGTTCCTTTAGAAATTTTTTTAAGATTTATTCGATAAGAAAATTTGTTATTCAGGATTCTGACTATTTCAAACTTAATAAAGTTCCAGGTATGAAAAGAATTGAAACCCCACCTATTAAATTGAGTTCCTCCCGGAGAAAACTCCGCATTTTGATTCCAGCTATTTTTTTTCTGGCTGCGATGTGCCATCAAGCGAGTGCTCATAGCCTTTTGCGTCCGGAAACGGCCACGGATAAGGCACCTGTCGTTAAGTTATTTTCGGTAAATATTGATATTCACGGAAAAGTAACAAATGAAGAAGGAGCCCCACTTGTTGGAGTGAGTGTTACGGTTGGTGGTTCAACTACCGGCACGTCTACCGGACCCGACGGCACATACACCATTAACGCTCCCGAAGAAGGAACATTGAATTTTTCGTATGTGGGATATAAGAGCCAGGTCGTAAACGTAAGTTCCAGAACCACTATTGATATTACGATGGAGAAGGATGTAAGCACGCTAAGTGATATTGTCGTAATAGGATATGGAACGCAAAAGAAGAGAGATCTGACGGGCTCTATTGCGGTAGTGAAAGGCGAAGACATTGCCAAGCAACCCTCAACCAATCCTGTTGCTTCTTTACAGGGAAAAGTGGCGGGGCTTACGGTAGTCAATTCCGGCCAGGCCGGTAGCTCGCCAACCGTCAGGATAAGAGGAGTGAATTCCACTAATAATGCTGATCCACTCTACGTTGTGGATGGAATTTTACAAACCAATATTGATTATTTAAATTCTGCTGACATTGAATCTGTAGAAGTTTTAAAAGATCCTTCCTCTATTGCTATTTATGGTTTGCAGGGTGGAAATGGTGTTATTATTATCACTACAAAAAAGGCGAAAAGGGGGCAAACAAGAATTAATTTTCAATCGAGTGTCAATTTGCAAAAGGTAAATAACCTGATTAAGGTAACTGACGCGGAAGGGTTTAAAAAATTATATTCTGCGCAATTGGCAAATCTGAATGCTGCGCCATTTGATTTTTCAAACTATACCGCCAATACCAATTGGCAGGAGCAGGTATTGCGTACTGCCCTTCAATCCAATAACAGCCTGAGCGTTTCGAACAGTACAGACAAAAGCACAACCTATTTAAATATCGGTTATTCCAATCAACAGGGTGTTTTGAAGTATGATAAGTACCAAAAATATGTGGCACGTTTGAATGAAGAAATTCATATCAATAAAAATATTCGCGTAGGCGGCGACATCACGGGTTTTCATTTCAAACAAAACCCACCGGCAGGCGTGGGAAACCTTACTAATAAAGCTACGTGGGCAGCGCCAATCGTTCCCATAAAAGCTGGCCCTGGCTTGTATTACGCAATGCCCTCTTTTCAAAGAGCGCAGGTGGATAATCCTGTTGCGCTCATAGATCAGAATGATGGAACTGCTTTCAATGAAGGATACAGGGTAACGGGAAACATATTTGCAGAAATTAAATTTCTTAAAAATTTTACATGGAAATCTTCAGTGTATACAGATCTAAGCTTTAACCAGTCGCGGAGCTATGGCGCTTTACCTTATCATTACATCGATTTGGGAGAGGGTGGTTCTCCGACTGATACCAGCTATGCTATTAATCCTCACACATCTGTTAATCAGTCGTCAACGCTTTATAAGACTTTCCAGCAGGATCACACGCTTACTTTTGATAAAGATTTTGGGGATCATCATGTTACCGCGCTGGCTGGCTTTAGCACTCTTTATCATTATATGGAGTCAATAAATGGCAATCGTACAGATACCAGTTTTAATATTCCAAACGATCCGATGTTTTGGTATTTGGACGTAGCTCAACAATCAAACCCAGGAACTTATGGAGGAGGCGCTGGCGAAGATGCCTCCATGTCTTACCTGGCAAGGATAAACTATTCATTTAAAGGAAAGTATTTGGTAAATGCTACTTTCAGAAGGGATGGTACCTCTAAATTTTCACCAAAGCATCAATTTGGAAATTTTGGAAGTGTAGGCCTGGGTTGGGTGCTGACAGACGAAAAATTCCTGCAACCTGTTTCGTGGCTTAATTTTTTAAAACTAAAAGCTTCATGGGGTACAGTGGGTAATGGATTAAACATTGGAAACTATCTTTCCTATCCTGTGTTGCTTAATTCCAATGTAGGCATTTTTGGAAATAATGTGTATCCTTCAGTTGTTCCTAAATATATACCTGATCCGAATTTACATTGGGAAAAAGTAGAAGGTAAAGATGTCGGTTTTGAAGCGAGGCTGCTTGACAATCGTTTAAACCTTGATGTAGATTTTTACGACCGCAAGACTCATGATATTCTAACTACAATTGTACTTCCGGGGGCTTCAGGAAATGTAAATTATTTCACTAATCTTGGCACCATAGATAATAAGGGACTCGAAGTATCGGCTGGCTGGCATGATAAAATCGGGAAAGATTTCAGCTATACTATTAATGGGAATTTTAGCGTAAATAAAAATGATGTGGAATCTATTGGTAATAATATCAATTTTCAATTATTGGGGAATGGCGGGGTTAACGTTACCGAAACCGGCAAGTCTATAGGTTACTTTTTCGGCTATGTGCAAACCGGCATTTATCAAACCACGGCACAACTGGATAAGGAGCCGCATATGGCTTCATCAGCTCCGGGAGATGTCGCTTACAAAGATGTAAACAATGATGGAAAAATTGATCAAAACGATCGTACTTACCTGGGTACGCCTTTTCCTAAATATAACTTTGGGGGCAATATTTCACTTGATTATAAGAATTTTGATTTGGGCATAGAGTTGCAGGGCGTAGCAGGAAATAAGATTTATGTACAGCGGCGCACAGCTACTTTCGCTATTCTCAATTATGAAACAAACCGCCTGGATGCGTGGACTGCCGCCGGCACTACAAACATTGAACCTATCCTTGATAATACACGGTCTAATAATTATCTATTTTCAACTTACTGGCTGGAGCCGGGAGATTACCTGCGGATAAGAACAGTGCAATTGGGCTATACATTCAATCCGAAAATTCTGCAAACCAAAGGGGTTCAGTCTTTCAGGCTTTTTATCAGTGGCCAAAACCTGGCTACTTTCACAAAAGCAACCGGGTATAGTCCTGAAGTGCCCATTTCAGACCCCATTGCAGCAGGAGCTGATAACGGCGTATATCCCGTGCCTGCTATCTATTCGTTCGGAGTCAATTTAACCTTTTAGTCCATAATAAAAATGTAATGATATGAATCAAGATAAAAAATCCCGTTTGAGTATAATTTCAGGCACGCTGCTGCTCTTGTTGATATTGTTCAATATGGGATGTAAAAAAGATTTTTTGGATCGTAAACCGCTGGGGCAATATACCACAGATAATTTTCCCTATCCACAGGGTGCGGGCCCATATGACCAAAATGTATATGCAGCCTATGCAAGCTTGCGTACGTATCAAACCACTGTATTTGGCTATGTGGGCGCTGTAAGCATCCGTAGCGATGATGCAGACAAAGGAAGCACGCCTGCTGACGCTCCGGCTCAACTGGAAATGGACAACTTTCCGGTAAATCCTACTAATGGGCTTACCAATGATCTTTGGACCGGCTATTTCGCTACGGTTACTGATTGTAACGTTATCCTTGATCAGGTAGGAAAAGATAGCGCCAACACTCCTGTAGCCACAAAATTACTGGCCCAGGGCGAAGCGCGGTTTTTGAGAGGGTATGCCTATTTTATGCTGGTAAGATTTTTTGGAAATGTACCGATTGTGGATACAGTTTTATCGGATATAAGCGCATCTAATAAACCGCAGTCTACACCGGCTGAAGTTTATGCCTTTATAGAAAAAGATTTACAGTTTGCAGCCACCGCGCTGCCTCAGCAATGGGATGCAAAATATATAGGAAGAGCCACGAGCGGGGCAGCTAACGGCTTGCTCGCTAAAGTTTATTTATATGAAAAGAAATGGCAGGATGCTATGAGCACCGCAGGATTGGTGATTAATTCAGGAGTTTATAATTTGAATACTCCGTATGATAAAATTTTTACTGAGGATGGAGAAAATTCGAGCGGCTCAATTTTTGAAATACAGGCTTATGCAGATGCGAATCACAAAACAGATTCTTATGGTTGCCAGTATGCCAATGTTCAGGGTGTAAGAGGCGCCGGAAATTTTGACCTTGGTTGGGGATTTAATGTTCCTTCGGAAAACCTGGTTAATGCGTATGAAGAAGGTGACCCGCGTGAAAAAAGTACTATTTTATTTACCCCCAGCCCTGAACCTACAAGATATGGAGAAGTTTTCCCTGCTGAACCAAACCCGCGCTACAATATGAAGGTTTATACTAACCCCGCAATTCGCAATTCAGTTGGCAGCCGCGCGGGTTATTGGATGAATGTCAGAATTCTCCGGTACTCTGATGTATTGCTTATGTATGCCGAAGCAGCTAATGAATTAGGACAAACAGATGAAGCTTTGCAAAAACTGGAGATGGTAAGAGCAAGGGCGCGCAATGGCGATAATTCCATATTGCCCGAAGTAACCACTACTGATCAATCACAATTGCGGGATGCCATCAGGCATGAACGCAGAATTGAGCTGGCAATGGAAAGCGAACGGTTTTTTGATATAGTAAGATGGGGGATTGCCGATAATGTAATGGCAGCAGCCGGAAAAACCAATTTTAGTTCAAGCAGAGATGCACTCTTACCAATTCCTCAAACTCAATTGGATTTATCAAAAGGCGTGTTGCATCAAAATCCAGGATACTGAGTGTCACGAATAAATAATGAATACAAATTAGTTCTTTGATTTTATTATTTAATGCTATGTAGATGATGATGGTCGGCCCATCGGTAACGG
>NZ_RJJR01000020.1 GCF_003721595.1 Hanamia caeni | reverse complement strand
GTATTTATGAGGAATGATTTGTTTTTTTCTTAGCAACGTCTCACTTCGGGAATATTTTTTATCTACCGGAAAGATCGTGTGGACGTTGCGCCCTGAAGATTGATTAGGGATCAAACTGGTCGAACCAGCAATTCATCATTTACGCAATGTCCCGATGGCAATAAACTCAGTTTGAAAATAGATGACGGAGACATTGCTGAGAAACTGGAATCAAACTCTGGCGCAGCTTTCCAAAATAGGTTAAGTAACGCTCATGCACAGGTTTGGAAACCTGCGCCAGGGCAGAATGCAGTTGCCTTGCCTCAACTATGGTTGTTTGTGGCAATATTTTTAGTCTACCATCGTTTTTTTACAAAATTTAAATTACTTATGAGAAGAATTATTGGTATCATCCTTCCGTTCATTTTATTACTTACAAGAGCCAACGGACAAAATCTATTCCCGGTAAAAGTGGAGGGTTGCGAGGTTTCTAGATTTTGCCTCGATTGTGGCGATCCGAAAGCTACTTATGATGAAGAAAGCTTTGATCAAATCATTAAGGCAATCAACACGAAATATAATTTCAAAGGCGCGAGTGGACAGATTGCTTTACAGGTGCTGGTTGATTCTTCAGGAAAAGGTTGTGTTCTCAGTCATAATGATGCCTCTAAAAACGCGGTAACACTCGACCTGGTTCAATACCTCAATCAGTGTAAATGGAGGGCCGCTATTGAAGATAATAAACCGGTAGCCTCATCAATCAATATAGTTTTCGAACTGGTCAACGATCAATTATCAGGGAAAATTAAAAGAGTTGACCTTGAGGCATTCAGCGACAATATGAGGAATCCCGGCACTCCTGAGGTTTACAATAAAACGTATCATTATGAGAGTCCTTCTTTAGGCTCTTATGAAATAACGGTGTGGCAAAAAGAGAATTCTGATTTACCCAATGACATGGGCCAGCATTGTGTCGCAGATAAGAATGATGATATCTGGTATGGCACTTACGGCGGCTTTGTAAAATTTGATGGTAAAAAGATGACCAGGCTCAATGAGAAAAATTCTCCATTTAAAGCGAAGGAATCAATCAGTGAAATGGCAGTGGACCGGAACAATAATAAATGGGTGGCTACCGGCGATTCATTGTACAGGTTTGACAATAAGAAATGGAGTACTTTTTTGGTTCCCGGAAGAAAAGCTATTGGGGCTTTTGGAATCAGTTGTAACGATTTTGGTGAAACCTTTATTTGCAGTGATTCAGGTTTGATCATTATCAAAAATGATAAAGCAACCATTCTCACAAAAAAAGAAATCAAAGAACTGCCCTCCAACCACATATTTTACGCTTTCAGAGATTTGATGGAGCGGCTGTGGATAGGAACTTTTAAAGGCGCTGTTATGATAGATAAAAACAATAAAGTGACAACTTTCAATCAATCCGAAACGCCGCTTAAAGAAACAACAATTACTGATGCGGTGCAAGATGAAAACGGCAACATCTATTTTGCACTGTATGCTTATATTCACAGCGATCAAAGAGACAGGCCGGAAGAAGGTTTTGCCCGGTTGTCCAAAGACGGGAAATGGTCACATTATAACGACATCAATTCAGGTCTCCCTGCCGACCATGTCAATTCATTGTGGTATGATAAATTTGAGGAAGTTCTTTGGATAGGAACTAATGAAGCGGGTTTGGTGAGATACGATTTAAAGGATGGCTGGGAAAATTACCACAACAAGAATTCAGAGGTACCGAGTTCTTATGTTTTTCAAATAACCCAGGATTCAAAGGGCAATCTTTATGTGGCCACTTTTAATGGAATGATGAAAATTGCGAGGAATAAATAAGAGAGCAACCTGATAACCAGGTAATAGGATAAGCCAATTGGAAAGCGAACTAATTTTTTCAAATAATGCAAATAAAAAATCGAATATTTTTTAATAAAAAGCAATAAGATTTTTACTTATTTATTCGTTTACTATCATATCATTAAAGGATAAATTAATGGATAGCATTCTTCTGAAAATAAAAAGAGACTTTACCACTGACGAGGCAATTCAGTGCTTATTTAAAAGGATTTCTGAATTAGAAATCGAAATGGGCATCCTTAAATCCGAGCTTGCCGAAGCGCAGGATATGGCCGAAAGAATTAAAACAGAAAGAATGCACACAAAAAAGCTTTGGACGAAGGATGAGATGTTTGCTCAACTTCACCAGGAAAACGAACAGTCAAAATCGAATTCCAAACACTATAAAAAATCAATGGAAGAATGGCGGAATAAATACTTCAGCCTCGTCGTGAAAGAAAGCTCAAAACAAGAATCTTAATTATAGCTTCATTTAGTTTTCAAAAACAATTTTTGGAACTCCGCCATGGTTAGGGGAACAGGAAACATTTATTAATAATAATTATGCCTCTCCTTCTTTCCGGAAACGACCAGGTTTACGATCATCACCACCCAAAACACAAACAGAAATTGAATGGTCTGTAAAGAGAATGCAGGAGACAATTCTAACTTTATGTCAAAAGACATCGTAATATTTCCCAAATATAAATTCAACAACAGCAAGAGGATGCCTACAGAAATAAAAGTTGCTGCAATTATTCTGAACAACTTGTCTTTCCATAAAAAACCGGTATATACTTCAGATACAGAAGCCGCGGTGATCCGCTGCATTAATTTGGTAGTAAAATCCGCAGATGTTTCTTCCATCAGGTTATTCTGCACTAATTTTTTTAATTGTTTGTCTTCATTCATATACGTCAGATTAAATTTTTTACTTCACAGTTTAATAATTTATGTAATTGTTCATACAAATGCTTTCTTGCCCGTAAAAGCACCACTTTTACATTCGATTCCGAAATGCCGGTTATCTCCTGAATTTCTTTTACAGATAATTCGTTCAGGTAAAAAAGAGTAAGACAAAGCCTTTCCTGTTCGTTTACTGCATTAAGTGCCATTCTTATGAATTTCTTTTGATCATCCCTTTTTAAATTATCAGTTAAGGAATCAAAATCAAATTGTTTATCCTCTGTTATGGCATTTTTCCCCTCAACGGTTTTCAACTTTTTTAATTTCTTTTTATTCAGTGCAGTATTTACAACAATGCGATACATCCAGGTACCAAAGGACGATTTTTCTTTAAAAGACCGCAAGCCTTTAAATGCTTTTAGAAAAGCATCCTGTGCAATCTCTTCCGCGTCTTCCCTGTTTGAAACAATGGAATAAGCGAGGCTGAATACTTTGTTCCTGTATCGCTGTACAAGCAAATTATACATTGCTATATTGCCTGCAAGTACTTTTTGTATTATTTCGATATCAGTATTCACTTCTGTTTTGACAAGAATGAGCTTGTTCGGGTTACAAAGTAATTCTAATAGTTTTTGTAACTTCTTTTCCCGTTATGTTGTCAAAACCTGAAAACATACAAAATGAACAATTCATCCTTAAGCTCCTTCTTTTTTATCTTGTTAATAATTCTCGTATTATTAACTGTATTTGGCGTTGCTTATCTCTACATTACTTCAAAAAGTAAAGAACGTTTAGCGCTAATAGAAAAAGGCATGGATCCCAATCTTGCAAAAAGTGATTTCTGGTTACAGATAGGTATCATAGCAGGAGGCTCAGCATTTGGATTGATAGCGGGTGATTTGATACCAGGTAAATTTGGTCCATTGGTCGCAATATTTTTTGCTGGTACCGGTTTGGTATTGTATAACATCATTAGAAAAAATGTAGCCAAACGCAAGTAAAGATTTTGCTGTAATGCACTTGGTGTGATTCTATAAATTAAGTGTCACCGGACTCTCCCGAAGGGGACCCGGCGTTTTAATAAGAACTTTTTCCTGGGAACGTCTCACTTTGTGATTTTTTTTTCCGGGAAAGATCGTGTGGACGTTGCGCCCGGAAGATTGATTAGGGATCAAACTGGTTAAACCAGGAATCCATCATTACGCAATGTTCCGATGGGCATAACTTAATTTGAAAATAGATGACGGAGACATTGCTGAGAAACAAAATAAATCAGCGTTTGGTTGGCTTTTATTGCCCTGCTATTTTTTCATGTAACGCAGGCGCAGCAGGGGGTTTCATTATTTGATAGTAAAACCTTACACGACTGGAAGGGGGGCGATAATGCATCTATCTTCAGCGTGGATAATAATCATCTTCAATTGCAACCTGGCAGAAGAAGAAATAAAAATCATCGATAAAAGTTAGTTTACTGAAATACCGGTTAGTTTACCAGATCTGACAGGTTTTCAAAGCCTGTTAAAAAAACAGCAGAAAAATTATCGGGAAAATCTTTAAGAGCAGATTGTTTACCAGTCAATAATTTCAGGCAAAGCCTGTAAAACGAAGCCTGCAGTTTAATTTAATGTTTTACAATATATCGCTTTAACCACGTTTGGCTTCACTATTATTCAGCAGATCTTTTGTATTAAAAGTTAAACATAGCTGCGTTCCTTTGCCCACTTCAGAAGCCAGTTGCATAATACCATTATACAATTCCGCACGGCTCCTTATATTGGTAAAGCCAACACCGCTTTTTTTCTTTGTGGTGTCGAACCCGATACCATCATCACTTACAGAGACCAGCAACTGGCCATCATTTTCTTTAAAAGCTATCAGGATCTTTTCTGCCTGTGCATGTTTTAAAGTATTATTTATCTGCTCCTGTACTATTCTGAAAATATCCAGTTTAAATTTATTGCCTAAGGCAATTTCATCGAAATCGTCTGTAGTAATTATAATGTTTATGGGAAGTACCAGCATAATATCTTCAGCAATATCCTTTACGGAATTTACCAGTCCATTTTCATTTATTAAGGGAGTGATGAGTGTTTTAGACAATTTCCTGATCTCTTCAATGGCGATAAGCGTATATTCAGAGGAAGTTGCTAAATAGGAATTTCGGTTGGGATTATCTTTTTTTGCCATGTCAATATATAATTTGGTGGCTCCCAAAATCTGGTTAATATTATCATGTAGTTCGCGCCCTATTGCAGAACGTTCATTCTCCTGCGCAGCAAATACAGCATGGGTAATTTCTTTTTGCTTTTTAATTTTTTCTTCCTCCACCTCTTCCTCAAGTCTTCTCTGGCTGGTAATATCTGTTATTAGAGTAAAGGATTGCGTATAATCGCCACGGTCGTTTAATATGGGCTGCACATGCACCTTTACCAGCAATTTGTTTCCTGTTTTTGTATAATTAATCACCTCATAAACAAAAGTTTCGGCTTTTGATAATTGTTGCTTTACGGCTTCAGCCGCGTCCCTGTTTGTTTCGGGGCCGTGCAAAAATGAATTAATGGTTTTCCCCAAAATCTCCGGTAATTCGTAGCCATAGATGGTTGTAAATGCGTTATTGACCCATGTGATCTTTTGGTCCTTGTCTCTAAATACCACTCCGTTAATTGTTTCTTTGGCAATAAGGGAAAGCTTTTTTAATTCTTCTTCTTTGTTTTTTCTGTCGGTGATATCGTGAGACGCGCCTGTAAGCCTGATGGCTTTTGCTTTCTCATCTCTCACAATAAAGCCGCGATCTTCTATGTACGCGATACTATTGTCGTCTCTTACCAATCTGAATTCAGATTCATACAGTTGTTGTCCGGGGGAATTAAATGCATTATCAAGCGTTAAGTTGACTCTTTCAAGATCATCCGGGTGAATCCTGGATGAAAAGTCTTCCTTCTTATTCATTACCTTTCTTTCCGCAGATCCGAATATTTTTTTCCAGCCTTCCGGATTTCTATAAACTTCATTCGTAACGAGATTCCAGTCCCACACCATATCGTGGGTGACTTTGCTAATAAGGTCGAATTTTTTATTGCTTTCTTCCAGGGCGTCTGCGATGCGCTTTCTTTCTATAGCGTACAACACTGTTTTTTCTAATAAGCCAGCGCTGTGATCATCCTTAATCATGAAGTCCTGCGCGCCGGCTGTAATTGCCTCTATAGCCATTTGTGTATCGGATAGCCCGGAATAAATGATAACGGGTATCCTGGAATTGACTTTTATTACTTGCAGGAAGGTATCAAGGCCACCGCTGTCAGACAAAAAGAGATCTAAAAAAATCACTGCGAAATTTTGTTGACGTAAGTGCTCCATGCCTTCAGCAAGTGTTTCTGTCAATACTATTTCATCTATCAATAAATTGGTGCCTAAGAGGTTTTCGCGAAGCAACAACTGATCTCCTGGATTGTCTTCAATTATTAATATGGATATCAGGTTTGGTTTGTTCATCTTAATTTGTTTGCAAATAGGTTGCGCAGCGTAGCCAGAATTTTTCTATCAACTCAATAGTGTTCATGAAACCTTCTAAATGTATGGGTTTAACGATATAACAATTTGCGTGATTATTATAACAATAGTCAATATCTTTTTGAAGGCTGGAGGAGGTAAGTATTATAACCGGAATCTTTTTCAATTCAGCATTGTTTTTCACAAAATGCAACACTTCCTTTCCATCCACCTTAGGAAGGTTAATGTCGAGCAAAATCAGGTCTGGCAATATTTTTTGTTCGGATTTCAAAGAAAATATTGCATCTTCTCCATTGTCTATCACGGAAATTTCAAGAGCGGCTGAATGACAGCTTAAGGCTTCCCTTATTAGTTCAACATCTCCCTCGTTGTCTTCTATCAATAATATATTGCTCTTCATTTTTATCGTGATGATTTAAGAATTATTGGCAAGATTACTGCAAACCAATTTGGTGCTATCGACGGGAGATGTTTGCATTTTTGATATAGTAAAATAAAATTTGCTGCCATTGCCTTTGGACGATTCAACCCATATTTTGCCACCATGCAATTCAATAATCTTTTTGCAGATCGCAAGGCCAATACCTGTCCCTGTATAATCTTTTTGGTTATGCAGCCGTTGAAAGATTATAAATATCTTTTCGTAAGATTGTGGATCTATCCCTATTCCGTTATCCTCCACACAACACTGCCACTCACCTGGTGTTTCACTCCAGCTAATTGTTATTTCCGGAATTACGTTAGCGGTATATTTTATGGCATTGCTGATAAGATTTTGAAACAACTGTAAAAGCTGTGATTCATTTCCGTAAACTACCGGAAGGGATGAAACATTTATTTTCGCCTGTGATTCATCTATAAAACGCTTCAACGCCGCCAATGTTTTTCTGATAACATCGATCGTATTAATCTCGCGGTGAACGGCAGGTAAGGAACCTATCCTGGAGATTTCCAACAGGTCATGTATTAAGGTTTTCATCCTGCTGGCACCGTCTACTGCAAAATGGATGTATTTCTGTGCTGTGGCATCCAGTTGGTCACTATACTTTGATTTGAGCAATTGCATAAAGCTGGTCACCATTCTCAAAGGTTCCTGCAGATCGTGTGAGGCAACGTAGGCAAAACGTTCCAGTTCTTCGTTTGATTCGGCCAGCTTTTGGATGTGTTTTTCTAAGTTTTGATTAAGCTGGGTTATGGCTATTTCATTTTCTTTAAGATGGGTTATATCCTGCATGGCGCCTATCATCCGGTAGGTGCCCGAATCGTTTCTCAATAAAATACCCCTGTCAGAAACATAGGCGATTGAGCCATCTGCCCGCATATACCTGTAATCATCTTTCCAGGTTAATTCATTTTGATGAACAATTTTGTTTAACCGGTAATTGACCACTCTTTCCCTGTCTTCAGGGTGGATATGGTTGGCCCATGTTAATAATTGTGTTTTGTTATCGTCAAATTCATATCCAAATAATTCCTTAAAGCCGTTGCCGAGGTATAACTCCTGTTTACCAATATCCCAGTCCCATATTGCGTCAAAAGTAGCTTTGGTTACGTTTATAAACCGTTCATTACTTTGTTTTAACGCCAGTTCCGTTAGTTTTCTGTCGGTGATATCCAAAAGTATTCCATCAAAAAAATCCGCTCCGTCTGCAGAATCATTATTCAAACTGACATTTTCCAAATAATACAAGGCCCTTCCGTCCTTGCGTTTTATAATACCTTCGTAGTTATTTAGATACCGCTTATCTCTCAGGTTATTGATAAAACGATCCCTCTCTTCAGAAGAAAAATAGAGTTCTGCTGCTTTTTTATTAATAAGTTCCTCCGGAGAATCATATCCCAGCATCTTGGCTAACGCTTCATTACAATTCAGGATTTTGCCACTTAAGGTAGACTGGTAAATTCCGGCAAGGTTTTGCTCAAATAAAGTTCGGTATCGCTTCTCGCTTTCTTCTATTTTTTTACGGGAAAGCACCTGTTCAGTTACATCTACAATAAAGAAAAAAACACCTTCAATATCACCCGCGCTATTGCGGTAAGCCTGGTAAACAAAGTTTAAATACAAATCAATCGTTCCGGGGTTTTCTTCTCCTTCAATTTGCACCAGCATCTCATTGGCTTTAAATGGCTCACCCGTTTTATAAACATCGTCTAGCAATTGAATAAACCCCTGGCCTTCCATTTCAGGAAATACCTCCTTTACAGGTTTGCCAATAATATCTGTTTTACGCATTAATTGTAAATACAGGGGATTGACACTTTGAAATACATGGTCTGGCCCGATTAGAATTCCCATACTGGAAGGCGCCTGTAAAAACAAATCATAAAAACGCTTCCGTTCAATTTCAAAGGCGTTTTCTAATCTTTTTTTCTCCGTCACATCCCTTGCTATACCATATCTGACCCGATCCCCGGCATGCCAACTGGCAGACCATTCTATATCCACCAATGAGCCATCCTTTCGTACATACCTGTTGGTGAAGTTGGGCACATAATTCCCGAACATGACCCTATTCGCGGATTGCACGGTCTTATCCCGATCTTCAGGATGAACAAAATCAAAGATTAATTTGCCAACAAGTTCGTCCGGCTTGTATCCAAATACCACTTCGCTGGCCGCACTTACTTTTTTAAAGTAACCATTAACATCAACAACACAAATAACATCCAGGGATGCATCCATGATCTTATTAAGATCATTCAATGCGTTTTGAAGTGCAACAGAACTGGTTTTTATCTTTTCTTCCGCATTTTTACGTTCGGTGATGTCCTGGCAGGTGCCAATGGCACGCACAGGTTTATTTTGATCGTTTCGAATAATGCGCCACCGCTCCTCAACCCATTTTACAACACCATCCCTTGGCACAATCCTATGTTCAATTGAATTATCAGAGCCCACTGCCATCGAGTTTGTGAGTGCTTTATCAACCTTTTCATAGTCATCAGGGTGAACAAATCCAAGAAAGCCCGGATGAGACGAATTAAAGTGGAGGGGGTCAAGTTCAAAAATCCGGTAGGTTTCCGCAGACCATGTTACGTTAAAATTTACCAGGTCAGTCTCCCAACTTCCTACCTTGGCAACGGCCTGCGCTTGTGCCAAACGTACTTCACTCTTAACCAGGAGTGCTTCCTTTGCCTTCTGTTCAGTAATATTTCTTGAACAACAGGCGACGGCAACAACTTTCCCGTCTTTATAGATCGGATTAAAACTTGTTTCAGTCCACGATTCGGGGCTATTTGAATTGGCTGGTGTATAAATTTCCTTTTTAAGCGACGCACCTTTTAGGGCCTGATGGAAAGCATCTTCCCAGGAAGATAAATAATCTTTCTGAAAAACATCTGACATCACAAGACTATCGCCCGGCCTTATAGTAAGGCCAGTAAAAATTTTCATGCTTTCAATAAAAGCATTATTAGCTACTAAAAGCTTAAAATCCGCGCTTACGCTCCATATTAAATCATCAAGGCTGTTGATAAGTTCTTCATAAAATGAGGCATCCGATACCGCTTTTCCCGTCATATTTCTTATTATTTGGTCAAATTTCAATTAATTCATCACATCGCCTGTAATAAATATAGACACTAAGCGTACATCATTTAATCAAGTCAGGGAATTTCCCGAAGAAAAATTAGGAATCATATTATTCTTTCAGATAAATCACCAATCAGCTTAAATTCAGGAAGTTTACTATTGTCGGTTTGATAAAGTAACCTGTAACTGTATAACGTTTAACCCTGAATTTTATTACGTGTTTTCACAAACAAGCAGCAGGGGTAAACTTTTTGGAGAATACAGTCAACAACAACGCAAGTTAAGCTAATTAACGCTAGTACGAAGTTGTGAAGGGGCGTAACTCGGGAATACCGCAGAAGCAAAAACATTTAACATCACGTATTGGGATATGGAGCAAATAACATTTTTACCACCACCAAAAAGCGGTTGCAATAATGAAATAGATCGCAATCAATGCGGCGCCTTTCAGCCAGTTAGACTCTATGTCTCAGCCGGTTTTCCTGAAAGGAACCCGGCGTAAACATGGTTAATTGCTAAAAAGAAAGTGGTAAGAAGCAACGATTATGCACAGGTCTGGCTCACGCCGCATTGCATTGCGCCAGGCCAGCGTAGATATTTTTTTAATACTTTAGCATTATAAAATCGTTTAAAAATGAAATCAATCAGCGTTTGTTTGGCTTTTATTGCCCTGCTATTTTTTCATGTAACGCAGGCGCAGCAGTGGGTTTCATTATTTGATGGTAAAACCTTACACGACTGGAAGGTGGGCGATAATGCATCTACCTTCAGCGTGGATAGTGGTATGATTAAAGTAAATGGCAACACAGCCCACCTGTTTTATGAAGGTGCGGTAAACAATCACCGCTTTAAAAATTTTGAATTTAAGGCAGACGTAATGACAAGGGCGCATTCCAATTCAGGTATTTATTTTCATACGGCTTTTCAGCAAGGCGGCTGGCCGCAGGTTGGTTATGAAGTGCAGGTAAATAACTCGCATACTGACTGGCGGCGTACCGGCAGCTTATACGGTATTGACGATGTAAAAGAAGTAGTGGCACCGGACAATGTTTGGTTTACAGAATACATTAAAGTTACCGGCAACCATGTGGTTGTAAAAATCAATGATAAAACAGTTGTTGATTATACGCAGCCAACTAATGTGCCGCCGCCTGATAAAAAAGGGCCAATTGATTCAAGCGGCACCTTTGCATTGCAGGGTCATGATCCCGGCAGCACTGTATATTTTAAAAATATTATGGTGAAGGTGTTACCTGATTAAAAATATACAGGAACATCTATTTAAATAAATCAGCTAAGAGTTTAGTTACCCCGCCCGTTGCCCCCGATTTGACTCGTCCTAAAAAAAAGTTTACAGGTTAATAGATAAATCCTGAGATCGTACAAACTCAACACCGCGGCGTCATTGCGAGGCAAAAGAAAAATTTCCAGGTGAAAGAAAAGTTCATTTGCCGAAGCAATCTCCAGGTAAAGAATAACTTCATAACTACGAGATTGCTCGTCGCTATAGTTTTTAATT
>NZ_RJJR01000002.1:632500-635634 GCF_003721595.1 Hanamia caeni | reverse complement strand
TCCAAAACAAAAAACCCTTTCACAATTGCTGAAAGGGTTAAATAAATTATGGCAGCTACCTACTCTCCCACATTGTTGTGTAGTACCATCGGCTCGTAAAAAAAGCGGGCTTAACTTCTTTGGGAATTGCAGGTAAAAAATTTGATTATCCAAAACAAAAAACCCTTTCAGAATTGCTGAAAGGGTTAAATAAATTATGGCAGCTACCTACTCTCCCACATTGTTGTGTAGTACCATCGGCCATGAGGGGCTTAACTTCTCTGTTCGGTATGGGAAGAGGTGAACACCCTCGGCAAAACCACCATAAAAAGATGGCGTTAGCTAAAAGCCAAAAGCTAAAAGCAAACCGCTAATAAAATAACATAAAGGGAAAGTTGTAATACTTAAAAAAAAAAATAAAGCTTACGGGCAATTAGTACTACTCGGCTTTGACATTACTGCCTTTAGACCTGTAGCCTATCAACCCCGTCATCTACGGGGACCCTTAAAAGAAAACTCATCTTGAGGTTGGTTTCACGCTTAGATGCTTTCAGCGTTTATCCTATCCGTACATAGCTACTCTGCACTGCACCTGGCGGCACAACAGATACACCAGCGGTACGTACGACCCGGTCCTCTCGTACTAAGGTCATGTCCTCTCAATTTTCTAACGCCCATCACAGATAGGGACCGAACTGTCTTGCGACGTTCTGAACCCAGTTCACGTGCCACTTTAATCGGCGAACAGCCGAACCCTTGGGACCTTCTCCAGCCCCAGGATGTGACGAACCGACATCGAGGTGCCAAACCTCACCGTCGATATGAGCTCTTGGGTGAGATCAGCCTGTTATCCCCAGAGTACCTTTTATCCTTTGAGCGATGGCCCTTCCATGCAGAACCACCGGATCACTTTAGCCGACTTTCGTCCCTGCTCGGCCTGTATGCCTCACAGTCAAGCTCCCTTATACTAATACGCTCTATGTACGATTACCAACCGTACTGAGGGAACCTTTGCAAGCCTCCGTTACTTTTTAGGAGGCGACCACCCCAGTCAAACTACCCACCATGCACTGTTTCCGACAAAGTCGGATTAGATTCTAAACGTTTAAAGGTTGGTATTTCAACGTTGACTCCACAATGGCTAGCGCCACTGCTTCGCAGTCTCCCAACTATCCTACACATCAAAAGTTCAAAATCAATGCAAAGTTGTAGTGAAGGTTCATGGGGTCTTTCCGTCCCGTGACGGGTAACCGGCATCTTCACCGATACTACAATTTCACCGGGCTCGTGGAGGAGACAGTGTACAACTCATTAGACCATTCGTGCAGGTCGGAACTTACCCGACAAGGAATTTCGCTACCTTAGGACCGTTATAGTTACGGCCGCCGTTTACTGGGGCTTCAGTCAGAAGCTTTGGCTTGCGCCGAACATCCTTCCTTAACCTTCCAGCACCGGGCAGGTATCAGGCTCTATACGTCATCTTTCGATTTTGCAGGGCCCTGTGTTTTTGCTAAACAGTTGGTTGTACCATTTTACTGTGACCGCATCGCTGCGGTACGCTTTATCCCGAAGTTACAGCGTAAATTTGCCTAGTTCCTTCTCCACGGCTCACCCGAGCGCCTTAGAATACTCATCCCGTCCACCTGTGTCGGATTACGGTACGGGCTGCTACAGCCTAGCCTTAGAGGTTTTTCTCGGAGGTATGTTTACAGTCACTATCCGCGCTGCCGAAGCTTTGCGGTACTATCAGGTTCGCCACCTCCTGCGGATTTACCAACAAGAGATATAACTACACCCTTTAACGATCTATTCCGTCAGATCGCGGACTTATCACTACCCCGTCGCCCCATCGAAACTAAAGCAGGTGTTGGAATATTAACCAACTTTCCATCAGCTACCCCTTTCGGGTTTGCCTAAGGACCCGACTAACCCTGATCTGATTAACATTGATCAGGAAACCTTGGACTTACGGCGATAATGTTTTTCACATTATTTATCGTTACTTATGCCTACATTTTCTTTTCTAACCGCTCCAGCATGCATCGCCACACACCTTCAACGCTGGTTAGAATGCTCCCCTACCGATGTACCAATTAATGGCAATCTTACAGCTTCGGTTCATAGTTTGATGCCCGATTATTTTCCGCGCAAAGTCTCTCGACCAGTGAGCTGTTACGCACTCTTTAAATGAATGGCTGCTTCCAAGCCAACATCCTGGCTGTTATAGAAACTTCACATCGTTTGATCAACTTAACTATGTATTAGGGACCTTAGCTGGTAATCTGGGTTATTTCCCTCTCGGCCATGGACCTTAGCGCCCACAGCCTCACTGCCGCAAATATTTATTAGCATTCGGAGTTTGTCAGGGTTTGGTAGGCGGTGAAGCCCCCTAGCCCAATCAGTAGCTCTACCTCTAATAAACTTTTTAAATGCGACGCTGTTCCTAAAAACATTTCGGGGAGAACGAGCTATCTCTCAGTTTGATTGGCCTTTCACCCCTATCCACAAGTCATCCCAGAGCTTTTCAACGCTAATGGGTTCGGTCCTCCAGTGTGTGTTACCACACCTTCAACCTGCTCATGGATAGATCACAAAGTTTCGCGTCTACCCCCACTGACTAAGCGCCCTATTCGGACTCGCTTTCGCTACGGCTCCGTTACTAAAGAACTTAACCTTGCCAGTGAGGAGTAACTCGTAGGCTCATTATGCAAAAGGCACGCCGTCACCCTAATAAATTAAGGCTCCGACCGCTTGTAGGCGTACGGTTTCAGGTACTATTTCACTCCCTTATTTAGGGTGCTTTTCACCTTTCCCTTACGGTACTGGTTCACTATCGGTCTCTAAGGAGTATTTAGCCTTACCGGATGGTGCCGGCAGATTCAGGCAGGATTTCTCCGGTCCCGCCTTACTCAGGATACTGCTCGTCGTCAATCATTTACATTTACGCGGCTTTCACGCTCTATGGCTCAACTTTCCAGAAGATTCTATTTGAGATTGATTTCTAAATGCAGTCCTACAACCTCCTCTCTACACGTAGAAAGGATTTGGGCTTTTCCCTGTTCGCTCGCCACTACTTAGGGAATCATTATTATTTTCTTTTCCTCCGGGTACTTAGATGTTTCAGTTCCCCGGGTTGGCTTCCCGACTTTCATCGG
>NZ_RJJR01000002.1:0-630000 GCF_003721595.1 Hanamia caeni | reverse complement strand
TTTTTAAATCTTAAAAGCCTCATTTTTTCTGGTTGTTTTTTCTAAGAACTATGCTCTTTTTTTTCGAGCGGATTGCAAAGATAGGACGAGATAACTTCTCAGTCAAAACTATTTTAAATATTTTTTGTTAAGGATTGTAGAATGCCATACCACAGCGGGTTTGGAAGAAAAATATTTTTTACTCTATTTTATTTGCGCCTGTTTTAAACCACCGCGCCTAATCAATCGTGAGCATCGTGGTAAGGCAGAAGCAATAAAGGCGGATATTCAACTTTTACCAAAAAAAGCCCATGCGAGGGAACCGAAAAATCAGCCTGCTTACAATCGCGGCTTTCAATAATTTTCTCAAACTCTTTTACCGAAATTTTTTGAGTTCCTACCCTCAGCATTGTGCCTACCAATCCTTTTACCATACCTCTTAAAAAACGATTTGCTTTTACTGTATAAATCAGCTTATCATTTTGCCATGACCATTCACTTTCCTTTACCGTGCACTGAAAATGCCTGACCTGCGTGTTTTTTTTTGAAAAGGAGGTGAAATCTTTTTCGCCTACGATGAGAGCAGCAGCTTTGTTCATCTTTTCCACGTCCAACCTGTAAGGATAATAATAGGCTGTTCGTTCAACAAAAGGGTTTTTTCGCTGATAAATGCCATAGTGATATTCGCGCGAACTTGCATCAAACCGGCAATGCGCTTCATCGCTTACCTTAAAAATCCTGATGATTGCAATATCGCGCGGAAGCATGGCATTCAAATGATATACGCAATTGCTTAGTTGTGTTATAAGGTTTGGCTGTTGTAAATTCTCCGTGGAATTGCAAGGAAATTCATCGGAATCAAAATGGAAAAAATTCTGAATTGCGTGGACGCCGGCATCTGTGCGGGAAGATCCGGTAAGCACTATTGCTTTTTTACAATAAATCAATAAGGCCTTTTCTACTTCAGCCTGGATGGAATTAGCATTCCGCTGAATCTGAAAACCCGAATAAGCAGTACCCATATAACTTAACTCAATAAAAAAGCGCATGATGCTAACTGATTAATGGTAATTAATGTCGTACCATGGCTTCAAACCGGCTCCTGTAGTAAGGATCTTTTAGTTGAGATTCCAATGATGAATATTGGTCAGAATCAGAAGTGTGAGGATAGGCTATGTCAAAAAACATATACTTGCCTTCATCCGTTAGAAAGAGATAGGATAAATCCTTTATCTGCGCAGTACTGAAACATTTTGATTTAAAATATTTTTTAGCCATTTTAATCATATTTTCTTTATCATCTTCAGAGGCCATTTTTTTCCGTAATCTTAAAAAATCCTCATTATCCGCAAATGATTTGCAATCGGAATTAACAGTTGAAGAGGTAACCACTTTTGGCAATACTTGTATCTTGTTCGTTGCTTTTTTTTCAGTATTATCACTTTCTTTTGCCTGAGAATTTTCATTTTTAAGCCCACTGAATAATCCCTTTTTTCCCTGCTCTTTTTCTTTTCCGCTATCCGTGCTTTTTTCTTTAGGGCCGATATAAAATACCTGCTCAGGAGCTGTTTGACTCTTGGGCTTGGCAGGATTTTCAGAAAGTGAATCTTTTCTCAATACAAATCCACCATTTTTTTCTTCGTCTGAATCTGTTTTGGTGGGCGTAATCGTAAGCTGATCAACTCGCGGCTCAGATTTCGTTTGCTTTTGATTTGCTAAATTAAAATCCTGGTTATTTATTGCTTTACTGCCTGAATCAGCTTCATTTTTAACTGAAGGCATAAACACTCTTACAGTGTCCTTTGCATCACCTGAATTGTCTGCATAAATCAATTGAAGGCCGTTCTGATCGTTTTTGCTAAGTAGCTTCGACACAGAAGTATCTCTATCGGAGTGCACATTTTTATTTTCAGCTCCGGGTGATGGTGATATTGCAGCTATCTCATTACTATCTGCAGTCGTCTTTTCATTAGTTGACGAACTGGTATTATTGGTGGCAGCAGCGATGCTTGTTACTTTACTTTGTGCAGCAGAATCCGTTTGCACGGCAGCACTCGCAGTATCATTTGGTTTTGAGGAATTGATTATTGCGACATCATGGTTCTGCAAAATTGTAGAATCCTTTACCACGGTTGCCAGCATCCTGGTGAATTCATTATTGTCTTCTTTTATAACCACCGCTTTAGTGCTGGTATCTTTATCGCCGCTGATTAAGGCAAGAGTTTCCAGGTTGAACAGTTGCAACCCATTCTCATCAAAATGCTTGATGAGAAAACCCTGGTTGCCATTATCAACTGAAACCGTAAAACGCTCTTCGGGGAATTCGTTTTTCGGAAAACCAACATTTATCTGGTGGGCACCGTTGGTTATGTTGTGAAGAATGACATATCCTTCTGAAGAAGAACTGATAATTTTACTATCCATTCTTACATAAAATGGCTTGCCATCGTCAGTCTGCAGGTAAACAAAATGATCTTGCTGGGCCCTGGCGCTAAACGCAATGAGTATTACCAGTAAAACAAAAAGCGGCTTTTTAACTTGACAAATCAACATGATAGCAAATCTATCCAATATAAATAATTAAAATTGACATGCCAGCGAAAAATAAGAAGTTTTTATAATTACGGTTAATTTTGCGCTCCTAAATACTTTTTATGAAAAGAATGCTGTTTGTGCTTTTGCTGTCAGGAATAATTAATTATGCAATGGCCCAGGATAGCCAGGATGAGCCTACAACTGACACCGCGTGGGAGTCCGTTTATCGTGGAACATATCCAAGAATCAACGATTTGGTGCATACCAAACTATCTGTAAAATTTGATTACCAAAAACAATGGATGTATGGAGAAGAATGGGTTACCCTTCAGCCGCACTTTTATCCCACCGATTCATTAACCCTGGATGCGAAAGGAATGACGATTAATGAAATTGCTTTAGTAAATGGTAAATCAAAAATCCCGTTAAAGTATTCTTATGATGACAGCATGCAATTACGAATCGTGCTGGATAAGACTTATAAAAAAGATGAAAAGTATACCCTTTATCTTAATTACATTTCCAAACCCAACGAACTTAAACTGGCCGGAAGCGCCGCTATTACCGATGCTAAGGGATTGTATTTCATAAATCCTTTAGGCAATACAGATGAACACCAGGAAATCTGGACCCAGGGAGAAACCGAATCTAACAGTACATGGTTTCCTACTATTGATAAGCCGGATCAGAAAACAACACAGGAAATTCTAATGACCGTTCCGTCTAAAAATGTAACGCTAAGCAATGGTCTTCTGGTAAGCCAGCAAAAAAATACAGACGGTACAAGGACTGATTATTGGAAAATGGATCTTCCCAATTCTCCTTACTTATTTTTCATGGGCATAGGCGATTATGCCATCGTAAAAGACAAGTATAAAAATATGGAGGTGAACTATTATGTTGAAAAAGAATATGAGCCTGTAGCCAGGAAAATTTTTGGGGAAACACCGGCCATGATTGATTATTTTTCTAAACTTTTAAAATTTCCTTATCCCTGGCCGAAGTATGATCAAATCGTTGGCCGCGAATATGTGAGCGGCGCGATGGAAAACACCACTGCAACCCTGCACCAGGATGGCGCCTATCAGAATGCGAGGCAACTGGTAGATGGAAATGTTTGGGAAGATGATATTTCACACGAACTTTTTCATCATTGGTTTGGCGACCTGGTTACCTGTGAAAGTTGGAGCAACATCACGCTTAATGAATCTTTTGCCAACTATAGCGAATACCTGTGGAGAGAACACCGGTATGGAAAAGATGATGCAGATGCCAAAAACTTTAAGGACATGCAAGATTATCTTTTAAGCGGTAGTAGTGGCAAAGATTTAGTCAGATTCTATTACCAGAACAAAGAAGATGTTTTTGATGCGGTAAGCTATAATAAAGGTGGCCGCATTTTACACATGTTAAGAAATTATGTAGGTGATTCAGCTTTTTTTAATGCTTTGAATGAATATCTTAACCGGTATAAATTCAAGCCAGCAGAAGCCCAGGAGCTAAGACTTGTATTTGAAGATGTAACGGGACAGGATTTAAACTGGTTCTGGAATCAATGGTACTATGGAAGTGGGCAGCCTGCGCTGGATATCCATTATAATTACAGCGACGGCGTAGAAAGAATAATCGTAAACCAAACCCAGAAAACAGGAAAGATTTTTGAATTACCGACTTCTATTGACATTTACAGTTCCGGCGCCAATAAAAAAAGATACAAGGTTTGGTTAAAAAATCCATCAGATACTTTTTATTTTAAGAGCCCGCAAAAACCTTCTTTGGTAAACGTAGATGCCGACAAAGTTTTGCTAGCCGTTAAAAAGGATAATAAATCTGCTGAAGAATTTGAGCAGCAATATAAATACGCAGGCAATTATCTTGACAGAAGAGAAGCGCTTGAGTATTTTGGAAAGAATAAATCAAGCAGCCTCTCTTTAGGCCTGCATGATAAATATTGGGGCTTGCGGCTACTTACTTTGCAATATTTTGAAGAATCAAATGGATATTCCGATGCAGCTATATTGGATGTAATAGAAAAAATGGCTAAAGATGATGAAAGCAAAAAAGTGCAGGCGAAAGCAATAGAGATGCTGGCAAAAATGAATAACCAAAAGTACTTACCAATTTTTGAAAAAAATATAAATGACTCTTCCTATTCAGTAGCAGGCGCTTCTTTGGAAGGCCTGGTAATGCTGCAGCCAGCCAGTGCATATACATTGGCAAAAAAATACAGCAGTGATGCCCTCGGTGACCTGGGCGATGTGGTAGCCGAAATTATTTATAAAAACGGAGCTGAAGATGATTTCGGATTTTTATTCAGTCACTATCGTAATCAACCCGCCACCCAGGATAAAATAATGAGTTCTGTTGCATTTGCAAAATATCTTTCATCTCTGAAAAATAAAGAGAATGTGAAAAAAAGCGTAGATGAAATTATGAAGTTCAGAAATCAAATTCCTGCGCAATATCACAGCTATATTGATCCTACTTTTAAAAATGCTTTTAGCAAAATCAGCCAGGCACAAAGGGCGAATGGCAATACAGATTTAGCGGTATATATCGATGGATTACTGAAATAAATACAGGTAAATAAATGAAAGAGCAGGTGAATCACCTGCTCTTTCATTGAAATAAAAAAAATTAGAAAATTTCTTCTAAAATAATATTGCGTTTTTTACTTCAGCCTTACATATTTTTCAATGTTCATCCTGTCAACGCCGGCATTGTCTACCTTTTCAATTCCACTTTGCGTAAGTGTATCATTTTTGATAGTTATGGTAAATGAGAAATCATGCCCTTCCCATTCTCTTTCCTTGCAATATTCAAGATGCTCTGTGTAGGTGCTGTCTTTTAAAGAATAGCTACCGCCACCGGCGTCAAAAGTTTTTGCAGAGTCGGGCGCATTAACGTCGTGGCTTAAAAAAGCAAAATGGTCTTTGTTGATTATTTTGATAAATGAAATATTTTTCGTGTACTCAGTAACCGTTGTATCGCCTTTTTCGATAAGAGTGCCCGAAAGTAATTTCCACGTACCCTCTATGGGCAAAGCCGGAGCGGTTATCGCTTCGGACGAACTCTTTACTTTGCATGCAGCAAATAAAATAATCATTGCAAAAAATCTTAGCGTTAATTTCATTTAAATTGATTTTTAGAAAACATTAAGTGAATAGTTTAAATTTAACCAAGCCCAACTCTTTATGCAGCTCCAGGCGATTGAGAAAATAAAATTTCATTCTTTTTATTCGTTTACTGTTCTTTACATTAAAAATCTTTCCGGATTGCCAGCCGAGAAATAGGCTTCCATAAACGCCTTGACATATCAAAATATTCAAGGCAATCTTTCCCGATTTCCAACTTGTAATCGAAGGCCTTAATGCCCTTTACAAAATAACCAGGATAAAAAAAATCAATCCGCTTCTGTTTACAGTATTCAATTTTTTTATAAATAAGAAATCTGCCTATACTGTGGCTTTTATAATCCGGATCATAAAAACTCACCACTCCTGCCGCACTTTTTTTCCCTACGTCAAATACCCCAGCCCCTATCAACCTGTCTCCATCATACAGGTTCATTACCCACGATTTAAAAATAATAAGGGCGCTGTCGCCAAAAAGAAAATTATACAGGCTCACGGCTCTTCCCGGAGGAAGTGAATCGCGGTATTTTTGAAAAAGCAATTCATAGGTTTCATCATAATGAAAAGGCAGAATTTCTATTTTAAAATTTTTATTTCTTTTTTCCAGCTTTTTCAAGCTCACTGAAGGAAGATAATTCCTGAGGCGGTTTCTCAACCATATGGTCTGAAAAAAGAGCGCATCTCTTTCCACGAAATCAGTAGTAAAGACACATTGTCCCATCCTATACCAGCCCGCTTCAAGGTAGCTATCCAATTCTTCGGGAGTGATGTGGAGGGGAAATTTAAAATCCTGGATCATTAATGTAAAATTTACATGCCGGAATGACCAAGTGCATGTTCCCAAAAAAAACAACTCGCTAAAGTATTATAAATACACCAGTGAAATTAAAATAAATAATTAAAAAATGATCCGCCATTAAAATAAAAAATTAACCTGACGCATCTTATCAAAAATATTACATGCATAAGAAAGCGTTTTGATAACTGCCGGTATAGCTTTACTTTACTTACCTTTAAAAAATTGTATTATAAACGAGTTTCATAATTTTTTTAAATGAACATTCAACCACATTTTTTAAAAAACCGCGGTTACTTTTTTGCAATAATTTTCGTATGTCTGCAGTCATGTATTCTTCAAAATTGTATTGCACAAAAAAAATATACCAACCTTATTTGGTCAGATGAATTTAATTATAATGGTGCACCGGATAGTTCCAAATGGAATTATAACTTAGGCGCCGGTGGCTGGGGCAACCAGGAATTGGAATATTATACGAAGAGGCCACAGAATGTAAATGTGAGCGATGGTACATTGCACATCACCGCTTTGAAGGAAAACTACGAAGGAAGTGAATATACTTCAGCACGCATATTAACCAAAGACAAGTTTTCATTTAAATATGGACGCGTAGAGGCGAGGGCTAAATTACCAACAGGAGTGGGCACGTGGCCTGCTATCTGGATGTTGGGAAGTAACATCGATTCTGTTGGCTGGCCGGCCTGCGGTGAAATTGATATTATGGAACATCTTGGAAGAGATTTAAATAAAATATATGGCACACTTCATTATCCGGGCCATTCAGGGGCGCATGCCAATGGCAAAACAACCATGATTGCCAATGCTGATAAATTTCATATTTACGAAGTGGAGTGGTCGCCCAAAGAAATAAAAATTTCCGTGGATGGTAAAGTATATCAAACCGTAAAAAATTTAAAAGAAATCCCTTTCAACCACAATTTTTTTATTATCATCAACATGGCCATGGGAGGCAATTTCGGCGGGCCTGTAGCTCCGGATGTTTCAAAAGAAATTATGGAAGTGGATTATGTGAGAGTGTATCAATAAAAAACTAGAATGCTGCCCAATGTTAGTAAAGCAATAAATAATCGCAATTTTTGTTTGAGCAGGATATCAATTAATTCATTTGAAAATTATGATGGCTGTGCAATTTTTCATCGTCTTCCAGTTTTAACTGCCATTTCCAGGCTGTAGCCATCATCTCATCAAGAGAAAATTTTGTATCCCATTTCAATTTTTCTTTCGCCAGGGAATTATCGGCATAAATCGCCATAATATCGCCTGGCCGGCGCGGACCGATTTTGTAATTCAATTGTACCTTGCTAATTTTTTCAAAAGCGTTAATGGCTTCCAAAACAGAAACTCCGTTGCCTGTGCCGAGATTATATACATCGCAAGCGCTGTCATTCCTGTTCTCCATCAGCATTTGCAAAGCAAGCGTATGAGCATGGGCAATATCGCAAACATGAACATAATCCCTGATACACGAACCGTCTCTTGTATCATAATCATCGCCATAAACGGTTAAGGCTTTTATTTTTCCCACAGCAGTTTGAGTAATTACCGGAACCAGGTTTTCAGGTTTTCCCAAAGGCAATTCCCCTATCAGTGCAGATGGGTGAGCGCCAACCGGATTAAAATACCTCAATAAAATACTTTTAAGTCCGCCGGTTTGGGTTACATCCCTCACTATTTGTTCGCCCATTTGCTTGGTAGCGCCATAGGGCGATTCTGCGGGTTTAATGGGTGATTGCTCGGTTACCGGAATCTTATCAGGTGCGCCATATACCGTGCACGAAGAAGAAAAAATGAAATGTGGTACATTAAATTCCTTGGCACATTTTAAAACATTGATAAGCGAAATCAAATTATTTTCATAATACAGTAATGGCTTTTCAACTGACTCACCAACCGCCTTGAATGCGGCAAAATGAATGATGCCTTGTATATCTGTATTTTCCTGGAATACGGCATAGGTATCATCGAAGTTGGCCAAATCCACCTTATAATTCTTTACAGTAACTCCGGTGATCTCTTTGATCCCTTTAAGCAACGATGTGGTCGACCTGGAATTGTTATCAATAGAAACAGGCTGAAACCCATTCTCTATAAGATCTACTATCGTATGTGCGCCAATATATCCGCAACCGCCGGTAACAAGTATTTTATTCATATTACAAAGTAAGATAAAATTGATTATAAAACAGGAGCTAGCATCAACTTATTTCAGGAAAGAAAATGGATGATATAGTAAACCACAGCGGCAACGAGGGCGCTTACGGGAATGGTCAGTATCCATGCCCAAAGTAAATTAATAGTGACTCCCCAGCGCACGGCTGATAAGCGTTTTGTAGCGCCCACCCCAACTATAGAACCAGTGAGTGTATGAGTGGTACTAACCGGAATTCCTAATCCAATAGTGAGAAAAATCGTAACAGCTCCTGCGGTTTCTGCACAAAACCCTTCAAGGGAATTTACTTTTGTGATCCGGGTTCCCATTGTTTTTACAATGCGCCAGCCTCCCGACATGGTTCCGAGGGCAATGGCAGAATAGCAAGCCAGGGGCAGCCATTCAGGCATCGCCATTTCAGGTATAGAAACCGTAGCTCCATGCACAGTTTTTTCATAAAACCATATTGCTGTCAAAATTAATCCCATTGTTTTTTGAGAATCGCCCCCCCCATGCGCAAGACTAAGGCAGGCAGAAGAAAGCAACTGAAGGCGGCGGAACCATTTTTCCGCCCTTGCGGGCCGCGATCTTTTAGCAATATGTACCGTAATAACCGTGATGGCAAATCCCAGAAGAAGCCCGATAATTGGTGCAAGCACCATAAATATTAATGCAATAAAAACCGGGTGTGTGTTTACCCCTGCTATTCCGCCAGCGGCAAGCGCTGCGCCTGCCAAACCTCCGATAAGCGTATGGGAAGAACTGGAAGGAATGCCATAATACCAGGTCAGCAGGTTCCAGCTGATAGCCGCGATAGTAGCTGCAATTATGGTTTTAAAATTAATAATGTTTTCAGACATAATGTTGGCAATCGTGCCTGCCACTTTATGTTCACGAAAAACAAAAAACGCAATAAAATTAAAGGAAGCTGCCCAAAGCACTGCCTGGAAAGGCGTAAGAACTTTTGTGGAAACGATAGTCGCGATAGAGTTGGCGGCATCGTGAAAACCATTAATATAATCAAAGACGAGAGCAAGAACAATAATCGTAATCAGGAAAACGAGCATATATTTCTTTTAAAATGCCTGAGGCTAAATGCTAAGGGCCAAAAGCAAGCCGCCATCTTTAGTTTGAGTTCTGTTATTTTTGCTTTTTGCTTTCGGCTTAAAGCATTAAGCGTACTTAATAATAATAGATTCAATCACATTGGCGGCATCTTCACATTTATCTGTCACAATTTCCATCACCTGGTAAATCTCTCTTTTCTTGATTACCTCTTTCGCATCGGGTTCATTTTCAAAAAGCTGCTCAATGCTAAGGTCAAAAACATCATCCGCCTGGTTTTCCACACTATTAATGGCAACCATAGCATCTGTTATTTTACGGATATTTTTCATGTCTCTTAACTCAGTCACCGCCTTGCGCACTTCAACACAGCTATTTAAGATTAATTCAGCAAACTTGTGAAAGGTTGGATTGTCGGGATTTACTTTATAAAAATTGATTTTTTTAGAAGCCGAATGGATGTAATCGCAAATATCATCGAGGGAAGTGGCAAGATAGTGAATATCCTCACGGTCGAATGGAGTAATGAAGTTTCTTCCCAGCTCCGTGAAGATCCTGTGTGTATTGTCATCATTTACGTGTTCCAGATCTTCAATTTGTTTTATTAAAAGGCTTCTTTTGGAAAAATCTTTTTCATGTACCAGCTCATTAAGCTTTTCAGCCATTTGAACTACCGTTTCAGCCACACTTTCAAATAATTGAAAAAAGACTTTGTCCTTGGGTAGAAAAAATTTTAAGATGGAATTTCCCATGGTGGCAAAAATAGAATACAATCGCTGTAAAACCATTTTTGTTTTCGAATTATTTACAAAAACATACTATTAGCAAATGCTACAGTTCCCATTTGGGTTTACATTCATTATTTTTGAAAATTCTGAATTTATTTTGAATGACCATAAAATCCCTTTTTAAAGAAAACATTTTATTTTTTGCCGGCTATTTTCTGATATTGATTTTTGCGCTATTTATATTATTTGCCAATTCGAAGGAGGCAGGTTTTGTATTGTTGAATCCTTACCACACCAAATTTCTTGATTATATTTTCCAGGGCATTACGCTGCTCGGCGACGGTTTTTTTTCGATCGCTTTTTGTGTGGTACTTTTATTTGTAAGAAAGAAATCTGTAAGCCTTCTGGTATTTATGAGTTTCGCCTCCTCCGGCATTGCCGCGCAGGTTTTAAAATATTTTATTTCCGAAGCCCGCCCCGCGGTTTTTCTTGAACATTCAAATTATCCATATTTTATTGAGAACGTAACGCTTCATAATTATCATTCGTTCCCCTCCGGGCATTCCGCGTCAATTTTCGCTTTGATATCCATTGTAGCTTTTGTTTCTAAAAATAAATTAACTGCTATTCCCTTATTAATAATTGGCGCGCTGGTAGGTTACAGCCGCATGTATCTTGGGCAGCATTTTATGGTGGATGTTACCATTGGAAGCCTTACCGGTATTTTGTTCGCTATACTTTGCTGGATGTTGTTTTACCCGTTTTATCAAAAAATGCAACAAAAAAAAGCCGGTGATTTTCCACCGGCGTAAAATAAGAAAATAGGTTATTTGTTTGTCTGCTGATATCAATCAATATCTTCCTCAAATTCTTCATGCTCTTCTGGCTTATATCCTGCTTTTAATTCAGCTAATTTCTTCTTGCCGTAAGCCGCTTTTGTAATTACTACATACAAAACCGGAACGATAAAGATGGCAAGTGAAGTTGCTGCCAGCATTCCTCCAAAAACCGTCCAGCCGATGGTTTTGCGCGATTCAGCGGCGGCCCCGGAAGCAAAAGCCAATGGCAAAACGCCAAGTATAAATGCAAAAGACGTCATCAGGATAGGCCTTAAACGTAGCTTAACTGCTGAGATAGTAGCTTTCATTAAATCCATGCCTGCGTCTACCCTGTCTTTGGCAAACTCCACAATCAATATGGCATTTTTCGCCGCCAGCCCTATCAGCGTTATCAATCCTATCTGTGCATAAATATTATTGGTGAGACCTGGCAGAAATGTGAGCGCAATGATAGAGCCCAATGCGCCAATAGGAACTGCCAACAATACGGAGAACGGTACAGACCAGCTTTCGTATAGCGCAGCAAGGAAAAGAAATACGAAAACGATGGAGATAGCAAAAATCATCCCCGCTTTGTTGCCGGATTTTATTTCTTCGCTGCTCATTCCTGAAAATTCATACCCGTAACCTGTGGGCAAATATTTTGCCGCTGCTTCTTTCAATGCATCAATCGCCTGGCCGCTGCTGTAACCGGGCG
Source organism: Hanamia caeni (assembly GCF_003721595.1). Lineage (GTDB taxonomy): Bacteria > Bacteroidota > Bacteroidia > Chitinophagales > Chitinophagaceae > Ginsengibacter > Ginsengibacter caeni. The sequence continues at coordinate 618,054 of NZ_RJJR01000002.1, read as the reverse complement.
CAGGCGTTCCGTTAATTTCAATGGAACGGTAAATATTATAGTGAGATATTGCTGTGGCACTTTCTATAAGTTGGGTCGTAATTAAAGAACTTAAAGGAATCATATTTCCCTGGTTATTGCGGACATAATACTTCCCGATTTCACTAAGTGATGAGCGATAACTGCTGTCTGCCTGGGAAACCACCCTGAAGTTTCTTCCATATAAATTAAAATCATTGATATAGGCACTTCCCAACAAGGTGGACATGGTATTGTATACATCTGCTACCGAAACGCCCAGTTGTTTTGCTTTTTCACGATCTACATTTACCTGGTAGCTTGGCGTATTGGCTGTAAAAAATGTATAAGCGCCACCGATTTGAGGCATTTTATTTAACTGGCCTAAAAAATCCTGGGTCACTTTGGAAAACTGCTGAATGTCGTCTGTGCTGGTAGTTTGCTGAAGTTCAAAAGTAAATCCTGCAGTGCGGCCAAGCCCGGGCACAGCAGGTGGCGCTATTACCAGGATTTTTGCGCCCTTTATATCGGCAGTTTTTTGATAAATCTTCTGCATCACGGCCTGCTGGCTGTGTTCACTTCCTTTACGTTCGTCCCAGGGTTTTAGATGAATGAACATTGTTCCTACATTGGATTTATTGGAAGAGCTGATTATATTATACCCGGCTAATCCGCCAGCTTCATTTATTTCAGGAATAGCTTTCAATCTTTGTTGGATTTGTGTCAGCATCTCAATGCTTCGGTTGGTAGAAGCGCCTTCCGGCATTTCATAAGTAAGGTAAAGCCTGCCTTCATCTTCCTGTGGAATAAAACCGGTGGGTTTTGCTTTAAAAAGGAAAAATAATCCCACAAAAATTACCACAAGCAACACAATAATATAGGGCCATCTTCTTATCCAAAGCGCTACGCCTCTTGAATAAGAATTGGTGGTTTTTCTAAACCAGTTATTAAAAGAAAAAAAGAATTTGCCCAACAAGCCTTTTTTAGCTTTTTCATCTTTAGAATGCTTGAGCATTAAAGTACACAAGGCGGGCGTTAATGATAAGGCGACAAATGCGGAAATGATAACTGAAACAGCGATCGTAATGGCGAATTGCTGGTACAATCTTCCAACTATTCCCGGTATAAATCCCACGGGAACAAATACGGAAGCCAAAATAAGTGCAATGGCAATAACCGGCGCAGAGATTTCCTTCATCGCTTTCTTTGTCGCATCTCTTGGCGATAAATTGTTGTGGTCAATATTATGCTGAACCGCTTCCACCACAATGATCGCGTCATCTACCACTATTCCGATGGCGAGGATAAATGCGAATAAAGTAAGCGTATTGATCGTAAATCCAAACGGCACAAAAAATATAAATGTTCCAATCAGCGACACAGGAATGGCCAACACAGGAATTAAAGTCGCGCGCCAGTTTTGGAGAAATAAAAACACCACGATTACCACCAAAGTAAGCGCTTCCAAAAGTGTAGTAATTACTTCTTTCATTGAAGTTTTCACTACAGAAACTGATTCGGAAGGAACCGAAAAATCTATATCGCTGGGAAAAGTTTTTCTTAATTTTTCAAGCTCTTTATTAATGCCATTAAAAGTTTCTAAGGCGTTGGCGCCCGGCGCCTGGAAGATCAATAAAAATGTAGCGGGTTTGCCATCTACCAGGGCATTATTTGCATAGGTAAATTTTCCTAATTCTACTCTTGCCACATCTTTCAGGTAAACAATATTTCCTGTAGCCGGGTCAGAGCGTATTATAATATTTTTGAATTGCTCAGGCGTATTGATACGGCTGTTGGTTAATATACTGTATTCAAAACTTTGGATACCCGGCTGGGGAACACCGCCAACTGTGCCGGGCGCTATTTCAAGATTTTGTTCATTAATAGCCGCGGTGATATCGGCGGGCGTCAATTTCAGCGCAGCCAGTTTTTCCGGATCCAGCCAGACACGCATTCCGAAATCGCTTCCAAACGCAGTGATATCGCCCACTCCCGGTACGCGTTTTAATGCATCCACCATGTAAATATTTACATAGTTGCCAATAAATTTCGAATCGTGAGTTCCGTTAGGTGAATAAAAAGCAAGCACTTCAATAAAGCTTGGATTACGTTTCAGCACCCTGACTCCCAGCCTCCTTACCGCATCAGGCAAGGTAGGAAGCGCTACGTTCACCCGGTTTTGCACGTCTAAAGCAGCTATATCTACGTCGGTGCCAACATCAAAAGTAGCAGTGATGGAACTGCTGCCGCTTGAAGTACTGTTGCTGGTAATATAAGACATGCCGGGCGACCCGTTAATTTGGGTTTCCAGCGGCGTTGTCACTGTTTCTTCCACCGTTTTGGCATCTGCGCCGATAAAGTTACCACTAATTGAAACCGTTGGCGGCGATATATCCGGATATTGCGCAATCGGAAGATTGGTTATTGAAATAATACCCACGAGCACGATTACAATCGAAATCACAATTGCTGTAACCGGTCGTTTTATAAAAGTTTCTGCGATCATTTCAAGTTCTTAATTCGTTACTTATTTTACCAACCACTCTAAACTTTCTAAATCCTCTAAATCTTCCTGAAACCTCCTGAACAACTCCGCCCTTTTTATTAATTCTCACTCGCTTTCACCACTGAGCCATTGTGCAAATTCTGTATCCCTACGACAACAATTTTTTCACCAGGCTTTAAACCTTCTTTTATAATAATACTATCTCCTATTTGCGTTCCGAGCGTAACGAGCTGCTGATGCACCTTTGAGCTATCGCCCAACACATAAACAGAAAACTCGCCTAATTGTTCGTTTACTGCGTTGTAAGGGATAATGGTGGCATTTTTAGTGGCAGTATTCTTTACCCTTACGCTGGTATTCATCCCGGGCTTCAGCATATGTTTCTCATTGGGAAAACTCAACCTTATTTTTATGGTTCCTGTCTGGGGATCAACTGCGCGGTCAATAAAATCAATCTTCCCGGGATAAGGATAAATATCATCGCCAAAAGCAATGGTAAAAACCGAATCTTTCACGTTGTCTTTTTGTTGTTCCAATTCAGAAAAGCGATAAATATTTTTTTGATCAATTGTGAAATCAACCGCTATGGGATTATCCGTTGAAATAGTATTTAATACCGTTTGCCCCGCAACAACTGCTGTTCCTTTTTTCACCTGCGAAATGCCAATCGTACCTGTAAAAGGTGCATAAATATTGGCAAACTGAACATTGGAATGAAGGCTGGCAACATTTGCTTTTGCAGCATCTACCTGTTTTTGCGTAGCGGCTAAAGTGGCATTGGCATAGTCTACCTGTTGTTTGGCGATAGCATCATGCTTTTCCAGCTCATTATAGCGGGCAGCATCTTTTTGAGCCTTCACCAGGTTCGCTTTCTGAACTTCCAGGTTTGCCACTGCCTGCTCATAATTGGCTTTATAAACCTGGTTATCGATTCTATACAAAAGCTGGCCTTTTTTCACATTTTGCCCATCTTTAAAATTGATGTCAGTGACGTATCCACTCACCTGCGAAGTAATGTTTATTTCGTTTAAAGCGGTAACCGTTCCGGGATAAGTGTCATAATAAACCGCGTCAGTATTTTTTACTGTTGTAACGGTGACAGGAACTGCGGGAGGCGGCCCTTGTTGCTTTTGCGAATTATTATTACCACAAGAAATAACGAAGCCTGCTGCAAATACTAAGAAAATATGTTGACTGATTTTCATGATTGTATTTTAATATTTGATATTTCCCAATGATTGCATCACATCTATTTTACTGGCCAATACCTGGTAAAGCGCGTTGTAATAATTTATTTGGGCGGTTCGCAAATCCGATTCAGCGGTGATTACATCCAGGTAGGCTTTCACCCCCGAACGATATTGCAACTGAATTACATCATACACTTCACTGGCCAGCGAAAGATTTTCTTTCAAGCTGTAAAAGTTGTACAAATTGCTTTTATAAGTAGCCAGCGCATTTTGGTATTGTGAATTAATTTGATTTTCATAACTCCTGATGTCATTGCCGGCCTGCGTTATCTGGAATTGCGCCTGTTTTATTTGCTGCAATCTTTTGCCGCCCTGGAAGATTGGCAAAGAAAGAGTGAGCCCGATAAAAGAATTCGGATAAGATTGACTGTATAATTTTGAAAATTGATTATTCAAAAAGTTCAAATTATAATTTCCAAAAGCAGACACATCCGGAAGAAAGCTCCATTTATAATATTGAAGATTGTATTCCTGCAATTTCTTTTGCGTTTGCAATTGCTGAATTTCAATCCTGTCGTTGTAATCCACAGTTTGCAACGTATCCATCAACACCTCATTTTCCATTTGGGAAGTATCATAATTTAAATTGAGTGGCTGCATTACGGGGTAGCCCATCAAATCTTTCAGATAGGCTTGCTTTGCTTTCAAACTTTCTTCGCCGGATTTTTTTTGAGCTTTGGCATTGTTGAGGGCAATGGTAGCTCTTTTATAATCTGTCTTATCAACCAGTCCGGCCTGGTATTGATAATAAGCATCCTTCAGGCTTTGATTGGTACGCACAATATCCTCATCAGTTACTTTTAGTTGTTGTTGGGTAAGTATCAAATCATAAAAAGCCTTGCTGACTCTTACTGCCAAATCAATTTTTTCGCTTTGAGTGTTTTCACTGGCTGCTTCACGAACATCTTTTGCCGTGCGCGTTGCCAGCAACACATCCCGGTTAAAAATATTTTGAGTCAGCGAGAAGTTGGCTCCTGAAGTATTGTAGCTTCCGGAATGGGAAACATTGCCATTAAAAATAAAAGTCGGCAACTGAATATTATGCTGCAAATTATAAGTAAAATTTACTCGCGGATACCAATCAGATAATTTATTTTGAATTTGCGCCTCCGTTATTTGCTGGTCAATTTTTGCATTTTGAATATCAGGATTGTGCTGAATAGCATATTGTATACAATTTTGAAGCGAAGCCTCTGCCAGGGTGGGCAAACTATCATTTCGCTGGGCAAATAAAGTCCCTGAAGTCACTACCAGAATTCCATAAATCAAATAAAGCCTTTTATACCTTAAAAAAAATTTTGCTGTTTGATTTGCCATATTCCTTTGTTCATTTAACCGCCACTGTTTTCGCTATTCCGACATATTTAAACAATTGTTTAAAAGGCCAAAATCCTCAAATCTAAACCAGGTATTCAAGGGCTTTAATAGTACCGGATTGCTACCTGCTAATTATAAAGGAGCGCAAGTTATGCAGAAAAAAAAATATAAACTGCCGGTTAATCAACAAATATTACCGTTTAGAAAAAATTGATCCATCTATGACTTTAGAATTATTTTTCTATTAATTCATTTTTTATCCTGAAGTTTTTAATTGAAGAAATTCTGGTAGGAGCTTTTTGTTCATCAATAAAAAACTGTATACTGCTCACCTCTTCTTCAGGGAATGTCAAAATTCTTTTATGCCCAATAGTGGTGCCTTTCAACTCTTTTATGAGGCTTCCGCCTTTGTCGAAAAGCTTTATGGTAAATTTGGCGCATTGTTGCCCGTTCAATAAATTTTCCTGTAAAACCAAGCAGTTTATTTTAGAAGGTTTCGGGTAATCGATTTGAATGGATTGATTTTGAGGATGACTGAAAATCACATATTTATCTCCGGGGTTATTATCCAAACTTTTGGCGGCGGATTTTTTATTACCGGAAACAAAATATTTCCTGGCATTTTTAGACAAATCATTTCCAAAACTTTCCTGTCTTAATCTCTTAAAACCTATCAGCGAAGCCGAATCATATTTTGTAATTAATCCTCTTCTATCCGGCGGAACATTCAAGATTAAATTGGCGCCGCGGCCCACACTCTTTAAATAAATTTCAAAAAGCTGCTCAGGCGTTTTTACCAAAGAATCTTCTTTCTGATGAAAAAACCAACCTGGCCTGATGCTGACATCACATTCAGCGGGAATGAAATTTTTTCCAAACTTATTCCCCTGGTTTAAAGTATCTGTTGGTGGTGCTCCATTCCCTCTTTTAAATCCTGCAGTATCTAATAAATCCCAGTTGGTTTTTCCTGCAAAGCCATGTTCATTCCCGCACCAGCGCGCGTCAGGGCCAATGTCGCTGAAGATAATTGTTTGCGGAGAAAGCTTTCTCACCACTTTTTCAAACCGCGCAAAATCATACACCTGTTTTTTCCCATTTGGTCCTTCGCCATTTGCACCGTCCCACCATAGTTCCCAAATCGGCCCGTAGTTAGTAAAAATTTCTTTCAGCATATTCACAAAAACATCATTGTAAGCGGGCGTACCATAAGCCGGGTGATTCCTATCCCATGGGGAAAGGTAAACTCCGAATTTTAACCCGTATTTTTTGCAGGCTGCAGACAATTCTTTCAGCACATCGCCTTTGCCATTTTTCCAATCACTTTCCCTTACGGTATGCTTTGAAAATTTACTTGGCCAAAGGCAAAAACCATCGTGATGTTTGGCCGTGATTATAATTCCCTTTGCGCCGGCTTCCTTTGCAACGCGGCACCATTGGTCGCAATCCAAATCTTTTGGATCGAAAACTTCTGCATTTTCATTGCCTTTGCCCCATTCCAAATCGGTAAAAGTGTTAGGCCCAAAATGCATAAAAAAATAATACTCCATATTTTGCCAGGCCACCTGGTATTGGGTGGGAACAGGGTTCACTCTTTTATCAGTTTGTGAAAAACCGGTTTTAAATAAAAAAATGAAAGCGATAAAAATTATATTCTTTTTCATGCGGATTATTTATTCAGAAAATTTTTCTGAAAGGTATTTGATAAATGTGTAAAATTTAAAAATGAAAAATATGTTGAATTTTTGGCGAAAATAAATTTGCCAAAATAAAAATTGCGGTTATTTGCCGGTTTACTGATTCGCAACTCCAAAGTGTCAAAAAAATCCATTAAAAATTAATTCCATAAGCGCTTTCTAAATTTTATCTTTATGAGAGGCAACCGGATTACAAATTCATACGATTATATAAAAAAAGTAAAGTAATTAATTTGCTCTCTGCTGAAGAATTGATATTACATATCAGGGGCTGCAGCCTCAATAACCGCGAAAGCCAGAAAAAAATTTTCAGCTCATTTTACGGCTATGTCATGTCTGTTTGCTGGCGCTATACCAGCAAGCAAGAGGATGCAACAGAAATCCTGAATGATGGTTTCCTAAAAGTATTTAAAGAAATTCACCGGTTTGCGCCGGCATACAGCGATGTAATAAATTCTTTCAAGGGATGGCTTCGGAAAATCATCGTTTATACTGCTATTGACCACAACCGTAAATATTATAAATATGAATTGACCACTTCCTTTAATGAAAAAGATGTTGAGATTGCCAATATTGAAGAAAGTGCTTTAGATAAAATTTCCTATGATGAAATTATTAAAGCAATACGGAATTTGTCACCCGCCTACCGCACGATTTTAAACTTGTACATTATCGAAGGATTTTCTCATAAGGAAATTGCACAAAAATTGGGCATCTCTACAGGCACTTCCAAATCGAACCTGTCTAAAGCAAAAGTGCAGTTGCAAAAAATATTATTTTCTCATCAAACAGTTTTAATAAAAAATGAAGCCTGATAAATTTGATATAAAAATTCAGGAAGCCGCTGCGCAAAGTGAAGCCGCTTACGATGAGCAGGCATGGAGCGCAATGGAAAAGCTGCTTGATGAAAAAATGCCTCAAAAGAAAAAGGATAATAAAAAAATCTTTTGGTGGTTTCTGTTGCTATGCATTTTGATATCGGGGCTTTGGTTAACCCTGAAGCCGGGAGAAAACCCGCAGGCAGTAACAATTGCCGAAAAAGCAACAGCAGCAGATACATTAACAAATAACTCTGATTATGTTTTGAAAAATAAAAAATTATCGACTCCCCAAAAAGAAAAGGAAAAAATAATTTCTCCAAACCAGACTTCGAAATTGCAACCCTCCAAATCTTTTTCTGAAAAAAAACTAGGGATTACGTTTTCAATAAATCGCACAGATAAGACAAATCATACAGATGAAATAAATCATACCAATGAAATCAATCATAAGGATGATAAAAGTGTTGGCGGCGAAAAAGAAAATCCTTCCCTGCCGGATGAAATAATATCAACTGAAAATAATTCTGCCGGTAATGCTCCCTCTGATAACCGGAAAAAGAATACGGATGCAACCAATGACCCGGCACCTGCAAATGAAGAAAATCATTTAGGCAACCAGGTAGCAAATAAAAATGCTGTTGCGACGGTCAATGAAAAAAATGATTCAATAAGCAATAAAAAAGACTCACACAACTCTGCGAAAAAAAATAAGGATTCCGCCAGAAATCAATTTAGAAAATCTTTTCTAATCAGTGTTTCCGCAGGTCCCGATATAAGCGCAGTAAACATAAATAATTTAGGCAGAACCGAACTTGTATACGGAGCAGGCATCGGGTATACGGTCAATAAAAGATGGTCGGTAAGAGCCGGTTTTTACGTGGCAAAAAAAGGATATGGCGCCAAATCTTCAGACTATCATCCACCCGCCCGATTTTGGAATTACTATCCTGACCTTACCTCTATCGATGCTAATTGTAAAGTATATGAAGTGCCACTGCTGGTGAATTATAATTTTAACCGAAACGCAAAACATCAGTGGTTTGTCTCGGCAGGCCTGGCTTCCTATTTTATGAAAAGGGAAGACTACGATTATATTTCAAAATCGCCTTCCGGGCAAATCAGTTACCATAACTATACGATCAGTAACGAGAATCAACATTACTTCTCTTCATTGAAATTATCCGCCGGCTATGAAAAAAAATTAAGCAGCAAAATTTTTCTAACGGCAGAACCTTACCTCAATCTTCCACTGACCGGAATCGGCTATGGGAAAGTAAAACTTTACAGCGCAGGGATTCTGTTTTCTCTTAATGTAAAGCCGTTTTCAAAAAAATAATCAGACCGCAGCTTCAAAAAAAAATTTTTGAATTTAAATGAATGAGGCAACCGGCAAGATGAATTGCCCGATTTAATAACTGAAGCCGGATATGAAATTCAAATAAATCCGGCGATGCTTTTGTTGCATCCTTCAAAACCTTATTCTTAACCAAATTATTTTTATGAAACTCAAAAGAATTTTTATGTTGGCTGCCAGCGTGATTATTATCAGCTTACTTTCATGTTCCAAATCTCAAAACAATTATGGCAGCCAGCCACCTCCTGGTGCAAACGGCGATGGAACTTATAATATTTTCAACATGGCTTTCCCGGCTAAGATAACTGTGAAAAAAGGCGCTACGGTTAAGTGGTTTAACAAGGATGGATATGCACATACAGTAACTTCTGATGACGGCACTACTTTCGATAGTGGCAACTTAGCAGCCGGCGCTACTTTTTCTTATACTGCCAATACTGTAGGGACTTTTGATTATCACTGTAAAGTACATTCAAATATGAAAGGGACTTTGGTGGTTACTGAATAATACGAAGCAAAATCACATCAGATGCAAAGAAAATCAAAAAGAAAAATAGTCTTTTTTGCTGTTTTACTGGTTCTTTTGTCGGCATTTGTTGGTTACAGAATATGGAACAAGCCACACCGGAATGTAAAAGATGCAATACCCGTGAAAGTCAATGCAGCTGCGCTTTATAAAACTCTTTCTGAAAAAAATTCTTCTGATAAATCAGATTTTGATAACAAGGTATTGTTGGTGTCAGGAACGGTAAAGCAGGTGTTACAAAATCATCAAAAGCAGCAGGTAATTCTTCTTAAAACAGATATCGAAGATGGCGCCGTGAATTGCACCATGGAAGAAAATTTTGAAAATATAAAGGCAGGAGATTCTGTTTCGATAAAAGGAATTTGTATCGGATACAATGCCGGAGATTTTGATTTGCCCGGCGATGTTTTTTTAATCAGATGCTATCATGGCAGTTAAAATAAAAATTATGAATATAAGAAACGCTGTCCTCGTACTGTTTATTTTTTCTGTGAAACCCACGTTCGTGGCGGCACAGGTCTATTTCACAAAAAATGGAAGCGTTTCTTTTTTTTCAAAAACCATTGTGGAAAATATTGCAGCTACGAACAACGAAACGATCAGCATTTTAAATATTCAGACTGGCGAAATGCAGTTCTCGTTGCTCAACAATGGCTTTCATTTTCCCAAAGCAAAAATGGAAGAAGATTTTAATGAAGATTATATGGAAAGCGCGCGGTATCCACGCTCCACATTTAAAGGCATCATAAGCGGTATCAATAAAATTGATTTTGCAAATGATGGCACGTGGCCGGTAACTGTTACGGGGGATCTGCAGATTCATGGAATCACTAAAAAGATTTCTGTGCCCGGTAAAATTGTTGTTATAAACGGGAAAATAAATGCCACAGCTACTTTCAGTGTTTTGCTCAAAGACTATAGCATTAAAATTCCTTCCATAGTTTCCAACAAGGTTTCAGAGAAAATTGACATTTCAGTTAATGCTTTGTATCAAAAAAAATAAAAAATTTTTTATGCGCTTCTTGAAAACAACAGGACTTATTTTTTTGTGCATCATTATTTTTCCCGGAAAAATTTTTGCGCAGGATACAACAAATCTTATGAATCAATTAGAAAATGAAGGAGTAAAAAACAAGATCTCCTATGCCGTTTCTACTTTTAAAACTACACGGATTGTAGATGGGCAATCTGTTGAGAGTTTGCCGAAAAACGTTTTAGATGTAAGAATCTCTCATCGCTTCGGCCCGTTAAGCAGCGGCATTTATAATTTATTTGGCCTGGATAATGCCACAATGCGGCTGGGTTTTGATTATGGAATCAGTAATAATTTTATGATTGGAGTGGGCCATAGTACTTATCAAAAAACGTACGATGCATTTTTAAAATTCAGGATATTACGGCAATCGGCCGGAGCCGCAAATATTCCTGTGACGGTGTCTTTTGTGCCGGTGATTGCGGTCAATACATTAAAACAGTTTGATTCTTTAAAAACAAATTTTAATGACCGCGTTTCGATGGTTTATCAAATATTAATTGCAAGAAAATTTTCAGAAAATTTGGCTTTGCAAATTATGCCTACTTTAATCCATGCGGATAATATCTCATTCACTCATGTAGACCAAAATATTTTCGCCATCGGATTTGGCGGCAGGCAAAGGCTTTCCAAAAGAATAAATCTGAATGCGGAATATTATTATCAATTGCCCGGAACAAAGGCGCCCGGCTCGCATAATGTATTTTCTTTTGGTGTAGATATAGGAACCGGCGGCCATGTATTTCAATTAGATTTTACCAATTCCCTGGGGCTCACCGAAAAATCTTTTATCTCCGAAACAACAGGTCGGTGGGATAAAAGCAACATCATGTTTGGCTTTACTATTTCAAGAGTTTTTCAACTGCACAAGAAAAATTAAATAAAAGTTTTACGCTGAATCTCTTTGATTCTATTAATAAGAGAATAAAAATTCGCGTTATTTTTTGTTTACTAATGCCGCTCTGTATGAAGGCTTAACCTGTTTCCAATTCATTTGTTTAAGTTTGAATATTCATATCTATTCAAAAAACTAATAAATGAAGAAGATTTTATTTCTGCCACTCTTTTTGATTCTGACAATAGCAGCATTTGCGCAAAAACATACGTTTGAAATAAAAGATGGCAATTTTGTGTATGATGGCAAACCGATACAGATTCATTCGGGTGAAATGCATTTTGCAAGAGTGCCTAAACCCTACTGGCGCCAGCGTTTGCAGATGATGAAAGCAATGGGATTAAACACGGTGGCCACGTATGTTTTTTGGAATTACCAGGAACTGTCGCCGGGAGTCTGGGATTTTAAAACAGATAACAGAAACATTGCTGAATTCATAAAAACAGCGCAGGAAGTTGGCTTATTTGTAATCCTTAGGCCTGGCCCCTATGCCTGCGCCGAATGGGAGTTTGGTGGGTATCCGTGGTGGTTGCAAAAAGAAAAAGATTTAGTGATTCGTGCTTATAACAAGCCATTTTTAGATTCATGCAAAACGTATATCAATCATCTTGCCGCGCAGGTAAAAGATTTACAAATCACTCACGGTGGCCCAATCATAATGGTGCAGGTTGAAAATGAGTTTGGTTCTTATGTTGCCCAGCGAAAAGATATTCCGCTGGAAGAACATAAAAAATACAGTGCCGCCATTAAGCAGGAATTATTAGATGCCGGTTTCGATATTCCGCTGTTTACATCAGATGGCGCATGGTTGTTCAAAGGTGGAACGATTGAAGGCGCTTTGCCCACAGCCAACGGAGAAAATAATATTGATAATTTAAAAAAGGTGGTTAATGAATATCATAATGGCGAAGGCCCTTATATGGTAGCAGAATTTTATCCCGGCTGGCTCGACCATTGGGCTGAACCATTTCAAAAAGTATCCACAGAAAGCGTGGTTAAGCAAACAGAAGAATATCTGAAAACAGGCGTTTCGTTCAATTATTATATGGTGCATGGCGGAACAAATTTTGCATTTACGAGCGGCGCTAATTATGATAAGAAGCACGACATCCAGCCGGATATAACCAGCTATGATTATGACGCGCCAATCAGCGAAGCAGGCTGGGCTACGCCAAAATATCTTGCGCTGAGAAAATTATTTCAGCAGAATGTTTCTTATAAAATCCCTCCGATACCGGCACAAATTCCTGTTATTGAAATTCCTTCTATCAAATTAAAAAAAGCAGTTGACCTTTTTGCAATAAAAGAAAAAATGAAGCCTGCTGTAAGCGATACCCCACAAACATTTGAAGATTTGAACCAGGGTTATGGCTACGTTTTATATAGTAAACATTTTAATCAACCTATCAATGGAAAACTGGAAATAAAAGGATTGAGAGATTATGCCATCGTGTATGTAAATGGCGAAAAAGCCGCAGAATTAAACAGGAATACAAACACTTATTCCTGCAACACTGATATTCCATTTAATGCAACATTGGATATCCTGGTGGAAAACATGGGAAGGATCAATTATGGCGCGGAAATAGTGCACAATTTAAAGGGCATCATTGGCCCGGTAACAATTGATGGCAACGTAATGGAAGGCAATTGGAATATGTACAAATTTCCGATGGATATGGAGCTGGATTTACAATCTTATCCTGATAATTACAAAAAAGACCAGCCTGTGATGTATGAAGGCAATTTTTCCTTATCAAAAACCGGCGACACTTTTTTAGATATGAGTAAATGGGGAAAAGGGATTGTTTTTGTGAACGGACATAATCTTGGTCGGTACTGGAACGTAGGGCCACAACAGACTTTATATTTACCCGGTTGCTGGCTGAAAAAAGGTAAAAATAAAATCACTGTATTTGAACAAATAAATTCCGGAGAACAAAAAGAAATTCATGGAATAAAAACGCCGGTTTTGGATGAGTTGAAGAAATGATTTGAAATTGTGATGCAGAATTTCGGTTTATCTGTTACTTGTTGGCGAATGGGATAACCTCCATACATGGTTAATTTAATTTAAATTTGAAAGTATAAATTGTTACTTATGGAAACTCTTACGATTGATAATAAAAAGTTTGTAGTAATTGAGCAAAAACAGTTTGAAAAGATTCAGTTGATAGCTGCACAAAAATTACCACCCGCAAAAAAACTCTCTTTGGCAGCAGGTAAAAAACATGCTTATAAACTTATTGATACATGGTCAGAAGAAAGGTAAGTATTCTGGAGCCCGCTGCTACAGCCGTGGCAGAGATAGCATGGTTTATTGAAAGCAAGGGTATGCCGCAAACTGCTAAAAAATTTGTTGATGATGCCTTTCTGTTTTTTGAAAAACTTTCTGATAAGAGAATCCTGCACAGACCTTGTAATTACGCCCGATGGGAAACATTGGGTTACCGATGTGCGCCTTTTAAAAAGAAATATATAATTGCTTATTTGAACCTTGATGAAGAAATTGTTATCTGTGATTTTGTTAGCTCAAAAATTATTATTCTGACGCGGGTGTTCATCCAATGGTGCTCGCTAATTAAAGAATATTTACTACGTCACCCCGCCCATCCTTCCCTGTCAAGACTGCGGTATTGAATAGCTTCTGCGAGGTGTTCTGGTTTTATTTCATCACTGCCGGCAAGATCAGCAATGGTTCTGCTCACTTTTAAAATGCGGTCGTAAGCACGCGCAGAAAGATTTAATTTTTCCATTGCCACTTTCAAAAGATTGGATCCGACCTGGGAAATCACACAAATTTCTTTGAGCATTTTGCTGCTCATTTGTGCGTTGCAATACACGCCAGGGTTGTCTTTATATCTTTCAGCCTGCCTTTCCCTCGCTTTGATTACACGCTCGCGGATACTCTCCGATTTTTCAAAATTTTGAGTTGACGATAATTCGCTGAAAGCAACGGGCGTTACTTCCACATGCAAATCAATCCTGTCGAGCAAAGGCCCGGAAATTTTATTCAGGTATTTTTGAACAGCGCCCGCGGGGCAACTGCATTCCTTTTCAGGGTGATTGTAATAGCCGCACGGACAAGGATTCATTGAAGCGACGAGCATAAAGCTGGATGGAAAATCCAGCGCCACTTTTGCCCGCGAAATCGTAACTTTTCTTTCTTCCATCGGCTGGCGCATCACTTCCAAAACGGTTCTTTTGAATTCGGGCAATTCATCTAAAAACAAAACGCCATTATGTGCGAGAGAAATTTCTCCGGGCTGCGGCATTCCACCGCCACCGACTAAAGCCACATCAGAAATCGTATGATGCGGCGAACGAAATGGCCGTTTTGAAATTAAAGTTGCATTCTCGGGAAGTTTCCCGGCAACGCTGTGAATTTTAGTAGTTTCCAAAGCTTCCTGCAAAGTAAGCGGTGGAAGAATAGTTGGCAAACGCTTGGCCAGCATCGTTTTACCAGCACCGGGTGGGCCAATTAATATCGCATTATGGCCGCCTGCCGCTGCTATTTCCAATGCACGCTTAATATTTTCCTGTCCTTTTACATCACAAAAATCTATTTCAAAATCACTTTGCGCATTGGCAAATTCTTCACGCGTATTTACGACGGTGGGTTGAATCGAATTTTCATCAATAAAAAAATCGATCACATCGTTGATGTGGCTTACGCCATATACTTTCAGCTTATTTACCATCGCTGCTTCCCGTGCATTTTCTTTCGGCAGAATCAAACCTTTAAATTCTTCTTTCCTTGCCTGTATCGCAATAGGTAACGCGCCTTTGATGGGGCGAATAGCGCCATCAAGACTCAGCTCTCCCATAATAACGTAGTCAGTAAGTTTTTCCGCATTCTCCAATTGCTCGCTGGCACCAAGCGTAGCCATTGCAATCGGCAAATCGAAGGCAGTACCGCTTTTGCGGATATCCGCAGGCGCAAGATTCACCACTACTTTTGTTCTTGGATAATGATAGCCATTAGCCTTGATAGCGCTTTCCATGCGCTCCAGGCTTTCTTTTACGGCATTATCTGCAAGGCCCACAATGGTGGTATATTTTCCACCGGTTACATTTACTTCTACTGTGATAGTTATAGCTTCTACCCCATAAACAGCGCTGCCGAAAGTTTTGACTAACATGAAGAATTAATTAGTGGAATGAAATTACAGAAAAAATATTTCTTTTCAGACCGAATAAACAGAATCACAGATTTTCCAGCAATTCAATCACTTTTTCTCTTTTCAAAATCAGGTATCCAAGCCTGTCGCTGCTTACGCCGTTTTTTAAATTATAATTAAAGACGAGTTTATCATCAGTGACCTCCGTTTCAAAATATTTAAAATCAATATTTGGATAGCCTTTCAGGCTTTCGCCGATTTCATAAAGATGGGTTGACAAAATAAATAAAGACTTTTTTATTTTGATAAGGCCCTCTACCACCACAGTGCTGCATTTCATTGCATCCTGCACGTTGGTTCCTTTAAATAATTCATCAATCAGGATTAGCCATTTTCTTTTATCATTTACCTTGATAATGGTATTTTTTACGCGCTGTACCTCATTGTAAAAAAAGCTTTCACCTTTTGAAATATTATCTACCACATTTATGTTGCTTAGCAAGCCATCAAACAAAGAAAGTCGCATTGATTCTGCAGGTACACCCAAGCCAATATGTGCCAGGAAAACCGCACTGCCTACGGACTTTATAAATGTACTCTTACCGGCCATGTTGGCGCCGGTTAAAAAAATGAAATTATGATTTTGATTTAATGCCACATCGTAAGCCACCGGATCTTTCAATAAAATATGATACAATTTTTTTGCATCCAGCACAGGTTCTTCAGTTGAAAGGAAAACAGGAAACGACAATTTATATTCTTTCACTGCCATGGCCATACCATACCATGCATCTAACTGCGAATAAATTTCTATAAGCTCAAAAAAATTTTGTTTATAATGATAACGGATATAGTATCCAAATGCCAGCATTTGTGTGTTAGAAAGATCTTCCGGCTTCTCATTGTCAATAACAATCTGAAATTGTGATTTTAAAATCAAAACTTCTGCTTTTTCTAACAGCCTTTTTAAATTCAATGGCACATTATCCGTCAAAAAAATCGAAACAATCTTTTTCATTCCTTTTATGAATTCAAAAGCATGCCCAACAGAATATTTTATCAACGAAAAATCTGGGCCATGTAATAATTTATACATTGCTGCAGTTATTGGCGTAGGTCTCGATGGTGGATCGTCTATAGAGCTTTCGTAAAATTTGTAAATCATAAGCACCGTGCCATTGCTTATTGAAAGTGGCCACTGTTGCTGCTCCCGGACGATGAGCTTTAAAGTTTCCTGTACGTTTTTGATGGATTCAATGTCATTTAAAGAATGGGTGAAAATATAACGTAACCTTTCCCGGCCACCCGTTGTTCTGGTAAGATTCAATTTATTAAAAACCGAAAATTCTTCTTCGCTGTTAAAAATAGAGAGGTCATTTAGCGTGGTTTTGTCTGTTTCCATTCAATCTGAATTTTGATAAAGCCGCTATTCAAAATAAAAATTCCGGATATTTATGGCTTTACTGTAAAGAGTAATTTAAAAATTAAACAACAATCTTTGCCCCTTGTTAGATTCATCAAAAGTTATATTCCATAAACTGCTCTCATTTGCCTCATTTGCAAACACGCAATTTCCATTTACGAAAGTATGCGTTATAGCTGCAGGAAATGTAGTTCCTGAAAGCGGGCTCCAGCCACATTTATATAAAATATTTTCCTTTTTTACAGTAAAGGATTGATTCAGATTCACCATCACCAAATCAGCAAAATATCCTTCGCGGATGAATCCTCTGTCTTTTATATTAAAACAGTCTGCAACAGCATGGCTCATTTTCTCAGCAATTTTTTCTAAAGACAACTTTCCTTCTTTATAATAAGATAACATCAAAAGCAATGGGTGTTGAACCAAAGGCAACCCGGCTTTCGCATTTTCATAAGGGCCTTGCTTTTCTTCCAAAGTATGTGGCGCATGATCCGTGGCAATTACGTCCAAATGGTTATCCAGCAAGCCTTTCCAGAGCGCTTCTTTATTTTCTGCGGATTTGATGGCCGGGTTACATTTAATTAGATAGCCCAGTTTTTCATAATCGTCAGCAGTAAAGTGCAGATGGTGGACGCAGACTTCTGCAGTAATTCTTTTTTGTTTTAAAGGAATTTCATTAGTAAATAATTCCAGCTCTTTTGCGGTAGTAATATGAAGAATATGCAAGCGGCTGTTGTATTTTTTTGCCAGCGATGCGGCAAAGGATGAAGATGTAAAGCAGGCATTTACATCCCTGATTACAGGATGGTCTGATGGCTGAAGATCGGGCTTTATTGCTTTAAGGTTTTTGTAGTTTTCTTTTATGATTTTTTCATCTTCGCAATGAGTGGCGATCAGCAACTCGCTTTCACTGAAAATTTTATGCAGCGCAGGTTCGCTATCCACCAGCATATTTCCCGTACTTGAACCCATAAAAATTTTAACCCCGCAAACATCATTTTTTCTCTTATTCATTTTTAATACTTCATCGGCATTGTCATTGCTCACGCCCATAAAGAATGAATAATTAGCCAGTGAACTTTGTTTGGCGATGTTGTATTTATTTTCCAGAAGCTCGTGGGTAAGCGCATTGGGAATCGTGTTGGGCATTTCCATAAACGAGGTAACCCCGCCTGCTACCGCCGCTTTGCTTTCGGTGTAGATATTGGCCTTGTGTGTTAATCCAGGCTCTCGAAAATGAACCTGGTCGTCTATCACTCCGGGAAATAAATGCTGCCCTTCACCATTTATTTCTGAAACTTTTTCTTTTACCGAAACAGAATTGTCAATTCTTTCAATTCGCCCGTTTTTTATATAAATATCCTTCTCAGAAATATTGTTTTCATTTACTATGGATATATTTTTAAAAAGATAATTTTGCATACCTTGAAATTTAATCAATAATACTTAACCCGATGCAAAATATAAAAAGAGTAATAACTCTGTTTCTATTTTTTTACCCCGCTTTTATTTTCGCTCAAACTACCTACCTCCCTGAAGGATCAAAACAATACCACATTCTTGACCGCCTCGAAATTAAAAACTGCCAAAATACAGAACTAAATTTTTCTACCCAGAAGCCGTACAGCCGCAGGTCTGTGGTTCAGGAAGCAGAATATATTGACAGTGTAAATAAGGAAATGGGTTCAAAAATTAATTTGACTTCCATCGATGAATACAATTTGCACTCAGTTTTAATGGATAATTCAGAATGGGTAACAGGTTCTAAAGAAAGTTTTCAAAGTAAAAAATCTTTGTGGAATACTTTTTATACCACGAAACCTAACCTGTTGGAAGTAGATACGAAAGATTTTTTTCTTGCAGTGAATCCCGTGCTGGACCTGCAAATTGGCGGCGAATCAGGAAACTCACAAAGCCTTTATTATAACAAACGCGGCGTTACCTTGCGTGGTCGAATTGCCAATAAAATCGGCTTTTCAACCACCATTACTGACAACCAGGAACGCGGTCCTTCTTTTTTTGAAAACCGTGTAGCTGAATTTAATGCCGTCCCGGGAGTGGGCTTCTATAAAAAATTTAAAAACAATGGGTTTGATTATTTTGACGGAAGAGGCTATCTCACTTTCAACGTGACCAAATACATTGATGTTCAATTTGGCTACGACAAAAATTTTATCGGTAACGGATACAGAAGCCTCTTCCTGAGCGATTTTGGCGATAGTTATTTATTCCTGAAACTGAATACGAAGATCTGGAAGTTTGATTATGAAAATTTGTTTATGGAGTTGATGCCGCAATTTAATAAGACAGGCGATAACTTATTAGACCGTAAATATGCAGCGATGCATCATTTAAGCATCAATATCGGCAAATCATTAAATGTAGGATTATTTGAAGGCGTGGTTTTTGGCAGAAAAAACCGGTTTGATTTTGAATACTTAAATCCTATCATTTTTCTTCGCCACGTAGAAGGAACCATCGGAAGCCCGGACAATGCTTTGGCAGGAATAGATTTTAAAGCTAATGCCGCTCATCATTTCCAGTTTTACGGACAATTGCTTTTGGACGAATTTCATGTTCATGAAATTGTAAAAAATAACGGTTATTGGGCCAATAAATATGGCTATCAGCTTGGCGCAAAATATGTGGATGCGTTCAATATTAAAAACCTTGATTTGCAATTGGAAACCAATCGGGTAAGGCCTTTCACGTATTCACATAATGACTCCGTTGCCAATTACACTCATTATAATCAGCCGCTTGCCCATCCCTTAGGCGCTAACTTCCAGGAATGGGTCGGCGTTCTAAAATATCAGCCTGCACCAAAATGGTATGTTGATGCGCGTGCTATTTATTACAAGCAAGGGCTCGATTCATTGGGATTAAATTTTGGATCAAATCCATTTGAATTATACACTTCACGCTTTAAAGATTACGGATATTATATCGGAGACGGCCAACAGGTGAAATGCCTGAATGCCTTGCTGAGCCTTTCTTACGAGTTTAAAGAAAACCTTTTCATTGAAGGCAGTTTGCTTTTCAGAAAATATACCGGTCTTGAAAATTCCAATTCATTTAATATAGGAATAAGATGGAACGCCGCACGAAGAGATTATAATTTCTAGAAGTAAGAATTTGACAGTGAACCGAGAAATAAGCTGGATTCTTATTAATACATAATAAGCGTAAATTTGGATAAATAGATCGATATGGAAACTTTAATTATTCAAACAAAAGACGCAAAAGAAATTGAATTGGTCCAGTCTTTTTTGAAACAAAATAAAATAAAGAGCCGCTTATTAACGGATGAAGCAAAGGAAGATATCGTATTAATTAAATTAATGACGGAAACTAACTACAATGAAGTTATTGATACAAATACATTTTTAAATAAGCTTCGAAACTGATGGATGTCATTATCACTAAGCAATTTGAAAAAGATACAGAAAAGGAGCTTTCCCCAAAAATGCAATTAAGATTAGCTGACATAATCGAAGAGTTACAAAAAGTTTCGAAACCTTCGGAAATTAATAATATTAAAAAGTTGAAAGGTTTTAAATCCGCTTACAGAATAAAAATGGGTGATTATCGTATCGGTTTCATTCTTGAAGATAACTTAATTAAATTAAGCCGAATCATGAATAGAAAAGAAATCTATCGCTATTTCCCTTAAATTTTTCTGTCTATTACTCATGTGCTGATTGAATAAACTTTGCCACATTATCATGCAATTGCTTAAGTGATTCAGGATGCAGGTACACCATATGGCCCGACCAATAATAATCGTATTCTATATTTTTTTGCAGGTTAAAAGGCATAGGAAGATGACGCATTTCATACACGCCTTCAAAATAGGGAGTGCCTAAATCAAAATATCCCATATTGAGCATTACTTTTAAGTCGGGGTTGTAAACCATGGCATGCGCCAGGTCGTTCATCACATTCGGAAAACCTACATACCCGCTTCTCTTCATATCCCACGGGCTAACATTTCCAAACGTTTTGTATTTCATCCCCTTTCCAAAATTTAATTCAGACCTCACATAGTTGTTGAAGGTGGCCGTAAACGCCGCGTCAATATAAGAATCCATTGGGTCATAGCGGGGTGTTTCTGCAAGCGGGTTCATAGCACTTCCTGAAAACCTGGAATCAAGCCTGCCTGTTATTTTACTTTCGTCTCCGAGAAGCTCATGTTCAAATTGAGGCCCGGTGACTCTTAAATTTGCTTTGCGTAAATATTTTACGGATAACCCGGTATAGTTATGCAATTTTTCAGCAATCTGGTTAAAATAATTTGAATCAATTATAGCGCCCTTTCGCAACGCAATGGAGTATTCATTTAAGGCAAATTCTTCTACTTCTTTCAGGAAGGGCTCCAGCTTTTCGGGCTGCTGAGGCAACTTATGATGATACCATGCCGTAGCTGCCATTGAGGGCAATGCCAAAACAAAGGGCTGATCATTGCCAGGATTATCGCGGGCTATATCACTCATGTTTGCGTAGGTCAGCAATTGAGAAAGTAAAATTACACCGTTGAGCCCCACTCCATCATTTTGAAGAAGGTCGGCTACTGCTGCGGATCTCAGGGTACCATAGCTTTCACCAAAAAGAAATTTGGGCGAATTCCACCGGTTATATTGCGATAAAAACTGAGTGATAAAATCACGGAATGCGCGTGCGTCCTGGTCGATGCCAAAAAAATCTTTATTTTCTCCGGCTCCCCCTCTTTCTTTCGTTATTACTTCGCCAAAACCCGTTCCCGGCGCATCGATAAAAACTAAATCACTCACATCCAAAAGGCTATAATCGTTGTTTATGGTTTTATAGGGAGCTTTGGTTCGTGAAGTATCTTTTAGATAAACCCTTTGCGGTCCCCATGCACCCATGTGAAGCCATATAGTAGAGCTTCCGGGGCCTCCGTTGTAGATAAAAGTAAGAGGCCTTGTGGATGCATCCCTCACATCACTTTGGAAATAAGCAACATAAGACATACTTAGTGTTGGCGAATCCACCTTATTTTTTAAAATAAGCATCCCGGCAACAGCCTTATAATTAATACGTTTCCCTTCCACAGAAACAGAATTTTCTGTCACGGATGTATGAGGCTTTTTATAATTAACTACGGTGTCTTTTTCAATATTAATTTTTACCGTCGTGTTTTCTTTTTTATTTTGGGAAAAAGAAGTGAACCCGTTTGCAACCAGCAATGCAAAACAAAACACAGTTTTTTTTAGTATCATAAAAGTGATGTTACTTAATTACAAATCTTGTTTATAATTATCTAAAGAAATTACAGTAAAGCAATAAATAGTTTTAAATCTGGTTTTATCAATCGAACAAATCCATGTGAAAGAAATAGCAAAGTAAAAGCTAAGAATAATTTTACATCGCAGCCAATTGCACTTTTTGCTGAAGCTCGATTACGCTTTCTTTAAACAGCACATCCGTATCCATCAAATCTTTTACGGTTTGGCAACTATGGATGACAGTAGTATGATCTCTTCCGCCAAAATGCTCACCAATAGTTTTCAATGAATTTTTTGTGAATGCTTTAGCCAAAAACATCGTAATCTGGCGTGCCTGCACAATTTCACGTTTTCTCGTTTTTTGAAGCAATTTTTCGTACGGTACATTAAAGTAATCGCACACCATTTTTTGAATGGTATCTATCGTGATTTCTTTGGAAGAAGATTTTATGAAATTCCTTAAAACTTTTTTAGTCAAATCAAGATCAATTTCCCTTTTATTCAGCGAAGATTGTGCCAACAGGCAAATTAAAGCGCCTTCCAGTTCACGAATATTATTTTGAATATTATAGGCTATGTATTTCACCACCTCCTTTGGCATTTCAAGGCCATCCGTTTTCATCTTTTGTTCCAGAATCTCAATTTTTGTTTCATAATCCGGAATTTGAAGGTCCGCGCTTAATCCCCAACGAAACCGGCTAAGCAATCTTTCCTGCACGCCTTCAAGGTCTTTGGGTGGTTTGTCAGTCGTAAGCACTAATTGTTTTCCGCTCTGATGCAGGTGATTAAAAATTGCAAAAAAAGCATCCTGTGATTTTTCTGCCCTGTTAAAGAATTGAATATCATCGATGATCAAGACATCTATTAACTGGTAAAAATGAATGAAGTCATTAATAGCATTATTCCTGCCATGGTCAACAAACTGGTTAATAAATTTTTCAGAGCTCACATAGAGGACTACCTTGTTATTATGCAGGTTTTTTACTTCATTCCCAATTGCCTGTGCAAGGTGTGTTTTTCCAAGCCCTACGCCGCCATATATTACTAATGGATTAAAAGAGGTGGACCCGGGTTTTTCGGCCACAGTTTTCCCGGCGCGCCTGGCCACGCGGTTACAGTTGCCTTCGATATAAGAATCAAATGTATAGGAAGGATTTAGCTGCGGATCAATCTGCATCTTTTTAAGTCCCGGAATTACAAACGGGTTCTTAACAGGATTCGTTATCACCAAAGGGAAATCCATTTCGTTGTTTGAATAAGATTTGTACCCATGCCCCGGCACATCCATGGTTACCGGCTTGTTTTTGCTGTTGCCGCTATCCATCATAATGCGATATTCAAGCCGCGCATTCTTTCCTAATTCTCTTTTCAAAGTCTTTGCCAAAAGATTCACATAATGCTCTTCGATGTATTCATAAAAAAACTGGCTGGGCACCTGGATGGTCAAAATATTTTCTTTAAGTAATACAGGCCTAATCGGCTCGAACCATGTTTTGAAATGCTGCCACTCAACTATATCCTTTATAATATTGAGACAATTATTCCAGACTGTTTCGCAAGCATTATCCATTATTACCTGAAGCTATTTTAATATGTTTTTGAAAAGGCTCTCCAGCGGGATTTTATTATAAAAATTAATACAAAATATGTTTGTAAAAATTTCGATCAACAACTCAGCGAATATCAAAAGAATTTGTTGAAAAAAAAATTTTTTATTCTCTTCCTTTTGACAGTGAAAATTAAAAAACACTTTCAAAAAAACAAATAAAAATGGAATAAAATTTCGCCACAATTTTAAAACCTAAGGCAGCATTGAATTAGCAGAATGCACAGGCGTATATTTAAAAAAAAATCAAACTTTTTTAAAGTGGTTTTTAATGTGGAAAAATTTATTTTTTATTCTTTTTACAGTGTGCAAAAAAATTTTTGATAAAACCAAACAAAACTGCATCTTTATTTGAATTGGAAATACCTTTAAATAAAATTTGAATTATTATGAGTTATGAATTAGCAGGAAAATTATTTGCCAAGTTTGACGCCGTTCAAAAAACTGAAACCTTCAAAACCCGTGAGTTCGTGGTTGAAAAATCTGAAGATATAAATGGCAAACTTATTACTAATTATATCAAGTTCCAATGCGTGCAAGACCGCACTGGCATTGTGGATCGCGTAAATAAAGGCGACGAAATAAAAGTGCATTTTAATATTAAAGGAAGCAAGTGGGAAAAGGATGGAAAGGTCTCTTATTTTAATAACCTGGATGCATGGCGCGTTGAACAAATTCTAAATCCTTCCAAAAATTCCGACGCGGATAATGAATACTTTGAGCCCCTTGATACTTTTACGTCATCGTCAGAAGAAGCGATTGATGACCTGCCTTTTTAGCAGAATGATTTGTGAAAGACAAACTTAATTATGCAACAAAAAATTACACTCAAATTGCTGCCCTCTGAGGCACAAAATGAAAGTGTAATTGCTGAACGCATTGCACAATTTTTATCGAAAAAAACCCGCGCTGTTTCGGGGTTTCAGATCATCAAAAAATCAATTGATGCCCGCGGCAAAAATGTTTGGATTAACCTGTTGGTGACTGCTTATATTGATGAGCCAATCCCTCCAAAAAATGAGCTGAAATTTGCGTTCAAAAATGTAGAACGCGCTGCCAAAAAAGTAATAATTATTGGTGGTGGCCCGGCAGGAATTTTTGCGGCTTTACGGCTTATCGAAAATGGGGTAAAACCTATCATTTTGGAAAGAGGAAAAGAAGTAAGAGCGAGAAGAAGAGACCTTGCCGTTTTAAACAAAGAAGGTATTATTAATCCTGAAAGTAATTATTGTTTTGGCGAAGGAGGGGCGGGAACTTACAGTGATGGAAAATTATATACGCGAAGCAGCAAGCGCGGAGATATAAACCGGGTGCTGCATCTTTTTGTGCATTTTGGCGCCAATGAAAATATTTTGTCCGATGCTCATCCCCATATAGGAACCAACAAGCTTCCGTCAATCATAACGGCAATGCGAAAATGCATTTTGGATTGTGGCGGAGAATTTCATTTTGATAAAAAGGTGATTGATTTTGTAATTGCACAAAACGAAATAAAGGCCGTAAAGACTGCTGATGGCGATGCATTGCATGCTAATTCATTTATTCTTGCTACGGGTCATTCTGCAAGAGATATTTTTCACTTACTACATCAAAAAAAGCTTCAGGTTTTAGCGAAACCTTTTGCTCTTGGCGTACGCGTTGAGCATCCGCAGGAGCTCATTAACTCCTTGCAATATGGGAGTCACAACCAGCAGCAGGAATTTCTTCCCCCCGCATCTTACAGCCTGGTTGATCAGGTGGAAGGGCGCGGCGTCTTTTCATTTTGTATGTGCCCGGGTGGTATTATTGCGCCCGCTTCCACCAATGAAAAGGAAGTGGTCGTAAATGGTTGGAGTCCTTCCAAAAGAAATAATCCTTACGCCAACAGTGGAATGGTGGTTCAGTTGGAAATTGAAGACGTGATAAAATATAATTGCGAAGCTAAAACCAAGCGGGAAGCGCAAATTAATTCCCCTTTTATTATGATGGATTTTCAAAAAGAAATCGAACAGCAGGCTTTCCAAATGGGTGGAGGGAAATTTGTTGCGCCCGCTCAGCGCATGGTCGATTTTACAGAAAATAAAATTTCTTCTACCCTTCCGAAATGCTCTTATTTACCAGGCGTAGCTTCAGTTTCCTTAAATGAAATTTTACCGCCATTTATTAACAATAGGTTGAAGAAAGCTTTTCAATCATTTGCAAAAAAATTACCCGGGAAAAATAAACAAACCGGATACTTCACTAATGAAGCTTTGTTAGTTGCCACAGAAAGCCGCACCTCTTCTCCGGTAAGAATTCCACGCGATGAAAGATTATTGCATCATCCTCAAATAAAAAATTTATTTCCTTGTGGCGAAGGTGCCGGCTATGCAGGCGGAATCGTAAGCGCTGCGATGGACGGCGAAAGAGTGGCAACGGCCTGTGGCAACTGATGTTTTTGAATTTATTCCAAAATAAAAATTAGCGATATTTCTTTGACTGCTGTCTTAAATACAATTTGTTAATTACACCAGCCGACCGTTGTAATTACTATTAATTAGTCCAGTCAAAAAACCTAATTACTATAAAGTTGGGAACGCGCATCTATTATAAATAGCTCTTCAAATAAAATATAAATCCTGTTTATTTGTCGGTTTACTGTGTTTTGCGATACAAATACCGCTCATAAAAGTTTACGCTATAAATTACCGGACTTTACCCCCGTTTAATATCTTCGCAAATTCTTTTTAGGGATATATTTCATTTTAAAAAATAAAAATGGCGATTCTTGAATTACAAAATTTGAAAAAATATTATGCCACTCAAAAGGCGGTGGATGATATTAGCTTTTCAATACCTGAAGGATGCATCTTTGGTTTGCTGGGGCCAAACGGCGCAGGAAAAACAACTTTGCTAAGAATGATCACGGGCATTTTTTATCCTGATTCAGGTAATATTATTTTCGAAGGAAAAAAATTTGACCCCGTTAAGGACATCCCAAAAATAGGCTACATGCCCGAAGAAAGAGGCTTGTATAAAAAGATGAAAATCGGGGAACAGGCTTTATATCTTGCTCAGCTAAAAGGGTTGAGCCGCCACGACGCGATGGAAAAAATAAAAGAATGGTTTGTAAAATTTGAAATGGAAAGCTGGTGGAACAAAAAAGTGAATGATCTCAGTAAAGGCATGGGACAAAAACTGCAATTCGTTACAACGGTTCTTCATCAGCCTAAACTTTTAATTCTGGATGAGCCCTTCAGCGGTCTTGACCCTGTAAATAGCAACCTGATAAAAGATGAAATTTTTAAGCTGGCAAAAAACGGCACTACCATTATTTTCAGTACGCACAGGATGGAGCAGGTAGAAGAAATTTGCGATAAAATTGTTTTGGTAAATAAAGGGAAAAAAATATTAGACGGAAGTGTGGCGCAGGTAAAGGATGATTTTAAAGAGCACATTTTTAAAGTGGGCTTCGATGAAGTGCCGGACGTGTTTGCCAGTAATTCTTTTGAAATAATAAACGCAAAAGGTAATTTCTTAAACGTAAAAATAAAAGATGGGCATAAACCTGCGCAGGTATTGCGGGAATTTTTAGATCATGATGCCTCCATCAATTTTTTTAATGAAGTATTGCCTTCCCTGAATGAAATTTTTATAAAACAGGTGAGCCAAATAGCGCAAACAAATAGTTAAGCACAAAAAACAAACGCATTAACCCATCAACGAATTAACATGAATAAGATCTGGCTGGTAATAAAAAGAGAATATCTGACTAGGGTAAGAAACAGGACTTTTATTCTCTCAACCATTTTACTCCCTTTATTTTTTATAGGATTCATTTTTGCTTCGGCCTATTTTTCTGCTACCAGCATGGAAAAGCAAAAGGTGGCTGTGTCAGACAGTAATGGTATTTTTAGAAATAATTTTCAAAGCACCGACCTGATTACTTATGAATTTCCTGCGGATGTAAATGCCAACAATTTCAAAGAAAAAGGCTATTCTGCTTTTTTGAAAATTCCGGATGATTATGGTTCTTCCTCCGATTCTATTGCCCTGATATCTACCAAACAGTTAGGCTTAGACGCAGAAGATAAAATAAGAGACCAGATAAACACAGCCATCCGGAACCAGGCATTTTTAAAAAATAATATTGATAAAAAAATCCTTGATTCAATCAACAACGTCAAAGAAGACCAGATGTATAATTTTAAAACCATTGTAAAACAAGGCGACAAAACTGAAAAATCCAACGCGGCGCTTTCTTATGGAATTGGCTATGGTAGCGGCTTTTTGATATACCTGACCTTATTTATTTATGGCGCAGCCGTAATGCGCGGCGTGATGGAAGAAAAAATGAATCGCATCGCGGAAGTGATCATCAGCTCCGTAAAACCTTTTCAATTAATGTTGGGTAAAATCCTCGGAATAGCGGCGGTTGGAATTACACAATTGCTCATCTGGATTGTTCTTATCGTTCTTTTATCTTCTGTATCTGCTTCATTTTTTTCAGCCGATACGTTGCAACATGCGCAGGCCATGAATACGATGGGCGCCGCAGCCAACAGCTCCGCCGCAGCTAATTTTATGAATGCCCGCAATGTATTTTTATCAGCCAACTGGGGACTTATCATTCCCTGTTTTCTTTTTTATTTTATCGGTGGTTATTTATTTTACGCTTCGTTGTTTGCAGCCGTTGGCAGCGTGGTAAATGAAGATCCGCAGGAAGCGCAATCATTGATGCTGCCCATCACGATGCCCATCATTCTATCATTCGTAATCATGGCCACTGCAGTTGGAAAACCGGATTCGCCGATTGCTGTTTGGGGAAGCATTATTCCTTTTTCTTCGCCAATTGTAATGATGGCGCGCATTCCATCAGGCAATGTGCCGGGTTGGCAAATATTGGTTTCGATGCTTTCACTGGTAGTCGGATTTATTTTGACTACGATGCTTGCTGCAAAAATTTACCGGACAGGGATTTTGCTTTATGGCAAAAAAGTTACTTTCAAAGAAATGGGGAAGTGGTTGTTTAGAAAAGCGTGATATTAAATTTCTTTTTAAAAATATAAAGGCTGATACCTACATTAAATGCTATCAACGTTTTTCATTGTAAAATAAAAATCCAGTTTATTTCTTTGTTCACTGACTATTGCTATTTTAAAAAAATCATTGGCCCAAAACCCATGCAAAAATCAATGGCGCAACAATCGTAGCATCGCTTTCAACAATAAACTTTGGCGTGTGAATATCAAGCTTGCCCCAGGTAATTTTTTCATTGGGAACGGCGCCGGAATAAGAGCCATAAGAAGTAGTAGAATCAGAAATCTGGCAAAAGTAACTCCAGAAAGGTACATCATGCCATTCCAGATCCTGGTACATCATCGGCACTACACAGATGGGAAAATCACCCGCAATGCCACCGCCGATTTGAAAAAATCCAAGGCCTTTTCCTGTTGACAATTCGCGGTACCATTCGGTAAGTTGGGCCATATATTCTATTCCGCTTTTCATCGTCGATGCTTTCAATTCACCTTTGATAACATATGAGGTAAAAATATTTCCCATGGTGCTATCTTCCCAGCCTGGAACTACAATAGGAATATTTTTTTCAGCAGCGGCCAGCATCCAGCTATTTTTCGGATCGATTTCATAATACTGTTCCAACACGCCACTCAGCAACATTTTGTACATGTATTCATGCGGAAAAAATCTTTCCCCCTTATCATCTGCTTCTTTCCATATTTTGAAAATATGTTGTTGCAATCTTCTGAAAGCTTCTTCTTCTGGGATGCAGGTGTCGGTCACCCGGTTGTAATGATTTTCGAGAAGATCCCATTCGTCCTGCGGAGAAAGATGCCGGTAATGAGGTACACGCTTGTAATGAGAATGGGCTACAAGGTTCATGATATCTTCTTCAAGATTTGCGCCCGTGCAGCTAATGATAGATACTTTATCCTGCCGTATCATTTCTGCAAATGATATTCCTAATTCGGCGGTGCTCATCGCGCCGGCCAGCGATACCAGCATTTTTCCGCCCGCATCAAGATGCGCTTCGTAACCTTTGGCGGCATCTATCAAAGCTGCGGCATTAAAGTGCCTGTAATTGTATTCTATAAATTGTGAAATAGGGCCTTTCGTCATCTTTTAAATTTTTGTGCAAAATAAATTTTTTTTAAGAAGTGAATTATTCTGCAACAGGTTTGAGAAATTAAACGGAAAATAATTTGTGGCGTTGATAAGTATCAGCCTATAGAAATGTTCAGGCAATTTTATAAAATACATTGTATTTTTAAATAGTTTAAACACTAAAATGCAAAATAAGGAAAAAGATATCCGCTGGATTCAACGGTTCCGGAATTTTAATAAAGCTTTGATTCAATTGCAAAAATTTATTGATAAAAAAAGTCTCAATGAATTGGAAGAACAAGGGTTGATAAAATCGTTTGAATATACGTATGAATTAGCATGGAATATTCTTAAAGACTATTTTGAATACCAGGGAAATACGTTATTGCACGGCTCAAGAGATGCGATTAACGAAGCTTATAAATATGGGATGATAAGCGATGGCGAAGCCTGGATGAACATGTTTAAAGATCGAAACAGAACTTCTCATACTTACAACGAATCCACCGCTAATGAAATAGCGAATAATATTC
Source organism: Hanamia caeni (assembly GCF_003721595.1). Classification (GTDB taxonomy): domain Bacteria; phylum Bacteroidota; class Bacteroidia; order Chitinophagales; family Chitinophagaceae; genus Ginsengibacter; species Ginsengibacter caeni. The sequence goes on along the minus strand of NZ_RJJR01000002.1, from coordinate 587,648 downwards.
TTAAAACTTACTTTGGATTATTTATCGAACTAAGGCGAGAATTGGAAAAACGATTAGAAGATAATAAAAATCAACTTTTTTAAAATAATAAATAATGATCTACGGTTTAAAGGAAGAAACGGTAAATGAATTAAAAAAAATATTTTCCGGTTTTCCGGACGTGGAAGAAGTGATTCTATATGGTTCGCGGGCAAAAGGTAATTACAAACCAGGCTCTGATATAGATCTTACTTTTAAAGGAAATAATTTAAGCTTAAAAATTTTAAACAAAATAAGTTTGCAAATTGATAATTTGTTTTTGCCTTATACTTTTGATCTTTCTGTTTTTGAGCATATTGAAAATAAAGAGTTGATAGATCATATTCAAAGAATAGGACAAATTCTTTATCAAAAAAATTTGCAGGCACAAACACGATCTCATAACATTCATTCATAATTTTTTAAAAAGGATAAAATTGAAATTCCTCTTATTTGTTGCTGTACTGTTTAGCGCAAATATTTTACTTGCGCAAACCACCATTAACCGTGATGCAGAAATTGAAAATATGGTAAAGGAAGTTTCGGCTGATTCGCTTCAATCATATATCAATAGTTTGGTTTCATTTGGAACCAGAAATACATTAAGCACGCAAAGCAGCAACACAAAAGGAATAGGCGCTGCAAGAAATTGGGTGCTCAAAAAATTCAATGAATTTGCAAAAAATTCAGGAGGAAGATTATCTGCGATGATTGATACTACTACTATTGCAGCAGACGGAAGGCGTGTCGATGTTCCCGTTCTTTTGGGAAATGTAATAGCCACTCTTAAAGGAACGGATCCTAGCGACAAAAGAATTTTTATTATCAGCGGCCATTTGGATTCCAGGCGAACGGATGTGATGGACAGAACGGGAGATGCACCCGGCGCCAATGATGATGGCAGCGGAACGGCCGCTGCGATTGAATGCGCAAGAATCATGAGCACACATTCTTTTCCTGCAACGATTATTTTTGTGGCCGTAAGCGGCGAAGAGCAGGGACTTCTTGGTTCCACATTTATGGCAGACAAAGCAAAAAAAGAAGGATGGGATATTGCCGGCGTATTTAATAACGATATCATCGGAAGTAATAACAGCAACGAAACAAACATCATCAACAATACAAAAGCGCGCGTATTCAGCGAAGGTATTGCTACTGATGCGACAGAAAAAGATATTGCAAGAATCAAATCTTTAGGTTTGGAGAATGACAGCAAATCGCGTGAGCTTGCCCGATACATAAAAGAAATTGGTGAACGATATGTTGATCATCTTGAAGTCGTAATGGTTTACAGAAGGGACCGTTTTTTAAGAGGCGGCGATCATTTGCCTTATTTAAAAAACGGGTTCACCGCAGTGAGGATTACAGAAATGAACGAAAATTTTAATCATCAACACCAGGATGTAAGAAAAGAAAATGGAATTGAATATGGCGATCTTATTAAATTTATGGACTTCGAATATTTAAGAAAAAATACGGCGCTCAATCTCTGCAATTTAGCTAACCTTGCAAAAGCCCCTTCCGTTCCGGAAGCCGTAAAAGTTGAAGTGAAAAATTTGTCCAACAACACTTTGCTTTCATGGAATCCTCCGAAAACAGGAAACGCAAAAGGATATTATATTTTGATGAGAGAAACAACGAGCCCTGTCTGGCAAAAGAAAATTTTCACTACAAAAAATGAAATGACTTTGCCTTACTCAAAAGATAATTATTTTTTCGCGGTGCAATCTGTGAATGAAAGTGGAAATGAAAGTTTGATGGTGATGCCACAACCGTAAAAATTAACGCTGGTTTCAACAGGAAATTTTGCTCACCCTGGTCTGGTGCCGCCCTCCTTCAAATTCTGCATGCATAAATATTTCAAGCATTTTTTCCACAAGGTTTTCTCTTACAAAACGCGCCGGTATGCAAATGATATTTGCGTCATTGTGCTTTCGCGCGAGGTCTGCAAGCTCTTCGCCCCAGCAGATAGCTGCGCGAATGTTCTGATGTTTATTGGCGGTAATAGCCACACCATTCGCGCTTCCACAAATCAAAATACCAAAAGCCGCTTCCCCATTTTCAACAGCTTCCGCAACAGGATGAGCAAAGTCAGGGTAATCAACAGAGTCTGTTGAATGCGTTCCAAAATCTTTCCATTTCACGTTTTTTCCATCAAGAAAAGAAATAATTTCTTCTTTATAATTATAGCCTGCGTGATCGCTGCCGATGGCTACTGGTAGGGATAAATTGAAGGGGCTCATGGATATTTTATTTAAGCAATAAAGGTAAAAAGTTATACAGAATTAAAAGCTGATAAATTATAAAACTGATTTAAGTTTTTTCAAATTACAATTTTCAATTTCCTTTGCAGGAATAAAAGAATTCAAAGCAGTAATTTTTTACCCAAACAAAATATATATGAAACTTATCGAAAACCAGGTTGCCATTGTTACAGGTGGCAGTCGTGGCATCGGTGAAGCCATCGCAATAAAATTTGCTGAAAACGGCGGCCATGTTGCGTTTACTTATTTAAGCAGCGATGAAAAAGCAAAAGCCATGGAAGAAAAATTACTGTCATTTGGAGGAAAAGCAAAAGCGTATAAAAGCAATGCAGCCAGCTACGAAGAATCTGAAAAACTGGTAAATGAAGTGATTAAGGATTTTGGAACAATAGATATCCTGGTGAATAATGCAGGCATTTCAAAAGATAATTTATTACTCAGAATGAGCCAGGAGCAATGGGATGAAGTAATACAAACCAATTTGAAGAGTGTTTTCAATATGACGAAGCAGGTAATCAGGCCGATGATGAAAGCACGAAAAGGAAGTATCATTAATATGAGCTCAATCATCGGCATGCGTGGAAACGCAGGCCAGGCAAGCTATGCAGCAAGCAAAGCCGGAATTATAGGATTTACAAAATCGGTAGCTGCCGAGCTTGGAAGCAGAAATATCCGCTGTAATGCTATAGCGCCCGGATTTGTTGAAACCGACATGACGCATTATCTGAAAGAAGGTGATGCAGCAAAATCATTTTTGGAAAAAATTCCTTTGGGCCGTTTTGGAAGCGCTGAAGAAATTGCGAACGTCTCCCTTTTTCTTGCAAGCGATTTAAGCTCATACATTACTGCCCAGGTAATCAGCGTTTGTGGCGGTTTGAATCCGTGAAAAAGCTGAATGCATAAAGCACAAAGCATAAGGCACGAGGCATTAACTTTTCGGCATTCATCATTAAGCTAAAAAAAATTTAATCAAAAAATAAAAATGGAAACGTACAGAAATCTCTTAAAAAACAACAGTGAATGGGCGGCAGCCCAACTTAAAGAAGATCCCGATTATTTTAATCGCCTTGTTAATTTACAAACTCCCGAAATTTTATGGATAGGTTGTAGCGACAGCCGTGTGCCGGCAGATAGAATTACAGGTACGCATCCTGGTGAAATATTTGTTCACAGGAATATTGCCAACATGGTGGTGCCCACTGATCTCAATTTATTAAGCGTGCTGCAGTTTGCGGTTGAAATATTGAATGTACGACATGTGATTGTTTGCGGACATCATAACTGTGGTGGCGTAGCAGCGGCCATGTCTAACGATAGCCTGGGCTTACTTGATCAATGGATTTGGAATATTAAAAATGTGTACAGAATTCATCGCGAAGAGATAGATGCCTGCAAAACAAATGATGAAAAGAAACATTTATTAACCCGCCTCAACGTAAAAGAACAGGTGATGAATTTGGCCAAAACCAGCATCATACAAAAATCCTGGAAAAAGAAAAGATTACCTCATTTACATGGCTGGGTATATGATCTCCGCGATGGAATCATTAATCCTGTTTTTGAGATGGAAGCTTGCAACGCAGTAGACCCTATTTACGAGATTAATAATATTTAATAATAGTTTTCAAAAAAGAAGTGCCTTAATTCGTAATTTTGAGGAGATAAAACCGCACGGTGAATGACCTTCCTTCAAAACATAGGCACTTTTTTGTTGAAAATCTTTAAGACAATATTTGTCAGAGAAAAAGATTGTTGCAAGTAATCTTCCCTATTTTAAGCCTTACTCCCAACTTTTTCAAAGTTTTTCCCGCAGTTAATGCTTTACCGATATCAATTTTCTTATTTTAGAAGCCTGTAAAAAATTTTAAAATAAAAAATATGCTTATTTGTTGATTTACTGATTACAAGTATTTATCAACGCGATTTTTCAACAATAAGAGAATTTAAAGTTTAATGGAAGTATACAATATGATAACCCTGATAATAGTGTTAGCGGCCTTTTTCGCTTACATTAATATACGGCTTACCAAACTTCCGTCCACTATCGGCATCATGCTTATATCTCTTCTGGCCTCCCTTATTGTAATTGTTTTAGGTATCATTTTTCCGGCGTTTTTTCTACAAACCACCAAGGCAATTAGCCTGATAGATTTCCAGGCGGTACTGCTTCACATCATGCTGAGCTTTCTTTTATTTGCCGCTGCCATTCATTTCGATTTAAAAAAATTAAAATCTGAACGGCTTTCTATTATTACTTTTTCAACAATTGGCGTTATCATTTCAACCTTTGTGATAGGTGCTTTATTGTATTGGGTAGCAAAAATGGTAGGCCTATCGGTGGATTTTTTGTATTGCCTTTTATTTGGGGCACTGATTTCTCCAACCGATCCTATCGCAGTAGTAGGTATTTTGAAAAAAGTAAATATTCCCTCTTCCCTTGAAACAAAAATAAGCGGAGAAAGCCTTTTTAATGATGGTGTGGGCGTAGTGCTGTTTATTTCTTTTTACAAAATCGCACAAATAGGATATGAAAATATTACTGCATGGGACATTTCGTGGTTATTTATCCGCGAAGCAGGCGGTGGGGTTTTATTCGGCTGGCTACTGGGGTATGTAGGATACCAGGCCCTGAAAACGATAGATAACTATGTAGTAGAAGTGATGATAACGCTTGCGATAGTTATGGGCGGTTATGCATTGGCAGAAATCATTCATGTGAGCGGGCCTCTTGCGATGGTAATGGCAGGACTGATTACGGGCAATAAAAGCCTTCATAATGTTTCCAGTGAGCTTAGCAGCGATTACATTGGCAAATTCTGGGAAATGATTGACGAAATGATGAATGCTATTTTATTTCTTCTTATCGGTTTTGAAATGTTAGTGATTCCTTTCAATGCCACTCTGCTATTCCTGGGGTTCATCGCAATTTTAATTGTCCTCTTCGGACGGCTGGTTTCTGTTTGGCTTCCCATCACCCTGTTGCGATACAAAAATTCATTTGCCCACTATACCATACCATTATTAACATGGGGGGCGTTGCGCGGCGGCATTTCCGTGGCCCTCGCTTTGTCAGTTCCAAAATATATGTATGGAGAAATGTTTCTGTCCATCACCTATATTGTCGTTTTATTTTCTATCATTATTCAAGGCTTAACTATTGGAAAATTTGCAAAAAAATTCGCTGAAAATGCCAAGGAACCTTCTATACCTTCTTTGGACTGAAACCGCCTTAGAATTAGATTTTTTATAATTCAGTCCATAAACCGCTTTTGTTATATTGCGTATTTCATCTTAATTTTACACGCTATCGGGCGGATTTGTTTATTGTTCAGCCCGAAAATTTTTAGAAGTTGTATCAACTTTAAATTGAACTAATAAACGAAAATTATTCTACACCATTCTGCAGGATTTTGAAAATTTCGTTTAAAAACTTATAGCTGATTCAATTTTTGGAAATTGAATTTTTTTTGACGGGATTTCCCGTCTAAAATAAAGTGGTGAAATGAAATTAACCAAGTTGTTTAATGATTTTTTTGAGAGTGAAAAAGGAGGCGTTTTACTCATCGCCTGCACTATCATTTCCCTTTTACTTGCCAACTCTTCCATCAGCGGATCGTATTTAAACTTCTGGCATTTTCATTTTGCCGGTTTAAGTACAGAAAACTGGATCAATGAAGGGTTAATGGCCATCTTCTTTTTTCTCATTGGCCTAGAACTAAAACGGGAAATTTTAGTTGGTGAACTGGCAAATGTAAAAAGCGCAATGCTGCCGGTGTTTGCAGCCATTGGAGGCATGATAATTCCCGCAGGCATCTACACCATATTTAATTACGGAACTATTACGCAATCCGGTGCAGGCATTCCGATGGCGACGGACATTGCATTTGCCATTGGCATCCTTTCTCTTTTGGGAAACCGCATTCCGGCATCTATCAAAATTTTGCTCACAGCAATTGCAGTGATCGATGATCTCGGCGCTATTATCGTAATCGCCGTTTTTTACACAACATCCTTGTCATTTATAAACTTATTAATCGTTTTAGCAACTTTTGCAATTCTGCTTTTATTAAGTTATTTCAAAATTCGCCAGTTGATTTTTTATATAATTGGCGGAATAGTGATGTGGTATTTCATGCTTCATTCCGGTGTTCATTCCACGCTTGCGGGTATTTTACTGGCAATTACAATCCCGTTTGGAAAGGGGGAAAAAACTTCTCTTTCTTACAAACTGCAGGACTGGCTTCATAAACCGGTAGCTTTAATTATTCTCCCGCTTTTTGCATTAGCAAATACGGCCATTGTTTTTGAAAAGGGCTGGGATACAGGCCTGGCAGATCCCGGCAGCCTTGGAATTTTTGCAGGATTAATTGCCGGTAAACCATTAGGTGTTTTTCTATTTAGCTTTCTTGCAGTATCAACCGGCGTGTGTGCCTTGCCACCAGGTTTAAAATGGAAGCACGTTTTAGGAATTGGTTTCTTAGCAGGAATTGGTTTTACGATGTCAATTTTCATCACGTTATTGGCCTATGAAGATGCAATGTTGATTACCGAATCAAAGATTTCAATTCTGCTTGCATCGGTGGTCTCAGGACTTTTGGGTTATAGCTGGCTGAAATATGTTTTAAAAAAACGAAAACCGTTGTTAGTAAAAAATACATTGATTTAATATTTTAAATAAAATGAAAAAAACAATACAGGACTGTCTCAATGAACGCATCTTAATAATCGATGGCGCAATGGGCACAATGATTCAACAATACAAGCTGCAAGAAAAAGATTATCGTGGCGAAAGATTCAAAGACTGGCACAAAGACGTTCGTGGAAACAACGATTTATTGAGCCTCACACAACCGCAAATTATACAGGCGATTCATAAAGCTTACCTCGAAGCAGGTGCAGATATTATCGAAACAAATACTTTCAGCAGCACTTCGATTGCACAGGCAGACTATGACATGCAATCGCTGGCGTATGAACTAAATGTTGCAGCAGCGAAATGCGCACGAAAAGCAATCGATGAATTTACCAAAGACAGTAAACAAACAAATAATTGCAAATTTATTGCAGGTGCAATCGGGCCGCTTAACAAAACATTAAGTCTGTCACCGGATGTAAATAATCCTGGCTTTCGTACAGTAACTTTTGATGAAGTTGCCGATGCTTACTACGAACAAATTCGTGGATTAGCGGATGGCGGTGTAGATCTTCTTTTGATTGAAACGATTTTTGATACGCTGAATGCGAAAGCAGCGATTTATGCCATCAAAAAATATTTCAACGATACGAAAAAAGAAGAATTACCCATCATGATCAGCGGAACCATTACGGATGCCAGCGGCAGAACGCTGAGTGGACAAACACTTGAAGCATTTTACATTTCAGTTGCTCATGCAAACCCTTTGAGCGTTGGGTTGAATTGCGCATTAGGCGCAAAAGAAATGCGGCCGCATATTGAAGAATTAAGCCAAATCGCTTCTTGCTATACTTCTGCGTATCCCAATGCTGGTTTACCAAATGCATTTGGAGAATATGATGAGCAGCCGGAAGATACCGCGCATATTTTAGAAGAATGGGCGAAGGAAGGCTTTGTAAATATTGTCGGGGGATGTTGCGGCACAACGCCGGATCACATTAAACACATTGCCGAAGCGGTGAAAAAATTTGAAGCAAGAAAATTGCCTGTGGTTGAAGAAGAATTGGAAGTGGTAGAGGAATAATTTGAAGCCGCAAATTGTGACTTTTAAGATTTGATATTCCAAAAATGGAATATCAAGTTTTGAAGATGAAGTTTATAAATTTCGATATCGCAAATTGTGATATCAAACGAAAATACTACGGTTCTAAGGTCACAATTTGTAATCTTAGAGAAATGATTCAAACAGTAAACGAACAAATATGCCAAAATCTTCTTTACCTGTTCCGGCTGTTTCTGAGGAAACAATTGTGGAAAAAATTTACATCATAAGAGGACAAAAAGTAATGCTGGACCGAGATTTAGCAGAAATGTACGGTGTGGAAGTAAAGCGTTTGAATCAGGCTGTAAAGAGAAATATCTCCCGATTTCCTGATGATTTTATGTTTCAGTTAAGTCAGGATGAATTTAAAAACTTGAAGTCACAATTTGTGACTTCAAGTTGGGGAGGTATAAGAAAGTTACCTTATGCCTTCACCGAACAAGGCGTAGCCATGCTTTCCAGTGTTTTAAATTCTGAAACGGCGATCCAGGTAAATATTCAGATTATCCGATTATTTACCAAAATGAAACAACTGATTATTGACAACAAAGATCTTTGGATGAAGATTGAAAAAATAGAACAGCATTTGCTGAAAAATGATGAAGAGATAAAAACCGTTTTTGCTTATTTAAAAAAATTATTGATGCAGGAAAATAAACCGCGGAATCCGATTGGATTTAAAGTTCCGGGTAAAACAAAATAAAATGTCAACAGAAAAAACAATAAAACCTTTTTTAAGACTATCAGGTTTAGAACCGCTGGTAGTAAGGCCAGAAAGCCTTTTTGTAAATGTCGGAGAAAGAACAAATGTTACAGGTTCGAAAAAATTCGCAAGATTGATCAGGACCGAAAATTATGAGGAAGCTCTGTCTGTGGCGAGGCAACAAGTGGAAGGAGGTGCACAAATCCTGGACGTGAACATGGACGATGCCTTGCTGGATGGAGAAAAAGCAATGGTTACTTTTTTGAATTTGTTGCAGGCAGAGCCGGACATTGCGAAGATTCCGGTAATGATTGATTCGTCCAAATTCAATATTATTGAAGCGGGATTAAAATGTGTGCAGGGAAAATGTATTGTGAATTCTATTTCACTAAAAGAAGGAGAAGAGAAATTTCTTCGTGAAGCCTTTATCTGCAAGAGTTTTGGCGCTGCCGTGGTAGTAATGGCTTTCGACGAAACTGGCCAGGCTGATACATTGAAACGCAGAGTGGATATTTGTCAGCGCGCTTATAATGTGCTCATAGAAAAAGCGGGCTATCATCCCGAGGACATCATTTTCGATCCAAACATTTTTCCTATCGCAACGGGAATTGAAGAACATAGTAATTATGCAGTTGATTTTATCGAAGCCACAAAGCAGATAAAAAAATTAATGCCGCTCGCGAAAATCAGTGGCGGCGTGAGCAATATTTCTTTTTCTTTCCGCGGTAATGACAAAGTGCGTGAAGCGATGCACGCGGTTTTCCTGTATTATGCCATTCGTGCAGGAATGGATATGGGCATTGTAAATGCGGGCCAGTTGGAAATTTATGAAAACATTGAACCGGGCTTAAAAGAACTTGTTGAAGACGTGGTGCTAAACAGAAAGCCTGATGCAACAGATAAATTGCTTGCTTTTGCCGAAACCGTAAAATCAAAAGGGAAGGAAAATATAAAAGATCAAACCTGGAGAAATGGCGATGTATTCAGCCGTTTAACACATTCGCTGGTAAATGGAATTACCGATTATATTGAGCAGGATACTGAAGAAGCACGGCTTCAGTTTCCAAAACCGTTGGATGTGATTGAAGGTCCGCTAATGGATGGAATGAACGTGGTTGGCGATTTATTTGGAAGTGGAAAAATGTTTTTGCCACAGGTGGTGAAAAGCGCGCGCGTGATGAAAAAAAGCGTGAATTATTTATTCCCTTTTATCGAAGCGGAAAAAGAAAAAACGAAACAGGCAAATATTGAAGCCGGCATTTTAAATGTGGAAGGAGCCGGCCCTGCAAAAATTTTAATGGCTACTGTGAAAGGCGACGTACATGACATCGGGAAAAATATTGTGGGCGTGGTATTGGGTTGCAACGGTTACGAAGTGATTGACCTGGGTGTGATGGTCCCTGCAGAAAAGATATTGCAGGTAGCAAAAGAGCAAGATGTAGCGATGATTGGATTGAGCGGACTGATAACTCCATCGCTTGATGAAATGGTGCATGTGGCAAAAGAAATGAAGCGAAATAATTTTGAACTCCCTTTATTGATTGGCGGTGCTACTACATCGCGGTTGCACACTGCGGTGCGCATTGCTCCTGAATACGACAACGGCGTGGTTCACGTTTTGGATGCATCAAGAAGCGTAACTGTCGCAGGAAATTTATTGAACAAAGAAAACAAACAGGAATTTTTATCCGGAATAAAAAATGAATATGAAAAGCTGAAAAATGATTTTGGAAATAAAAAGTCAGCAAAAGTTTTATTACCATTTGAACAGGTTCAAAAAAATAAATTTCCAATTGACTGGAAAAAATTTACGCCTATAGAACCAACATTTACTGGTGTAAAAGTTTTTGAAGATTATGATTTGAATGAAATTTATGAATACCTTGATTGGCAACCATTTTTCATCGCATGGGAAATGCATGGAAAATTTCCGCAAATTTTATCAGATGAAAAAATCGGTACAGCAGCCACAAAATTGTACGAAGAAGCACAGATTTTTCTGAAAAAAATAATCAGGGAAAAATGGCTGACTGCAAAAGGCGTGGTTGGCTTTTGGGAAGCGAATGCAGTTTCCGACGATACGGTGGAGGTAAAAAATGTAGATGGAAATATTTTCAATCTTGAATTTTTGCGGCAGCAAATAAAGAAAGCGCCGGGGCAACCAAATATATCGTTAGCCGATTTTATTAAACCTTCCGGGGCTGATTACATCGGTGCATTTGCCGTTTCGATCCATGGCCTTGAACCGCATATTGAACGCTTTATTAAAGAGTTTGACGATTACAATAAAATAATGCTGCAAGCTCTGGCCGACAGGCTGGCAGAAGCTTTCGCGGAATTACTGCATGAAAGAACCAGAAAAGAATTCTGGGGATATGCAAAAGATGAAAGTTTATCTTCCAAAGAATTGATTGAAGAAAAATATGCAGGTATTCGCCCGGCGCCTGGCTATCCTGCATGTCCCGATCATACCGAAAAATATAAACTTTTTGAATTGCTGGATGCGACAAAAAATGCTGGTATAACGTTAACAGAGTCACTTGCGATGTATCCTGCGCCTTCTGTCTGTGGCTGGTATTTTGCTAATCCTGAAAGCAAATATTTTGGAATTGGAAAAATTGCCAAAGACCAGGTAGAAGATTATGCAAAAAGAAAGAACATGAGCCTGGAAGAAGTTGAAAGATGGTTAAGGCCGCAATTGGATTATGAAGCGTGACGAAATCTTATCAGAGATCAGTTACAGTATTAGAGTGACACAGTAAAGCAATAAATATATAAGAATCTTATTTCAAGAGTAAAGCTCATCGAACCATTAAATCAATTAACTAAACAGAATGCGCATCATTTCTTACAATGTAAACGGAATAAGAGCCGCAATTAAAAAAGGTTTTATTGAATGGCTTAAAACGGACCCCGCTGATATTGTTTGTATCCAGGAAGTAAAAGCGCAGGAAACTGATATTGACCGCACGGCTATTGAATCTGCGGGTTATCGCCCTTATTTTTTCCTTGCACAAAAAAAGGGTTACAGCGGTGTAGGAATTTTAAGTAAAATAGAACCTAATAATGTAGAATTTGGTCACGGAAAAGAACAAAGTGATTTTGAGGGAAGAATTTTGCGCGCTGATTTCGGGGAAATTACTTTGATTAGCGCTTACTTTCCTTCAGGAACTACAGGCGAGATAAGGCAAGCTTATAAATATGTTTGGCTGGACGAATTTTTAGATTACCTGAACGAATTAAAAAAACCAAGAAGGAAACTAATTGTGTGTGGCGATTATAATATTGCGCATAAAGAAATTGATATCCATAACCCGGTTTCCAATAAAAAAACTTCCGGATTCTTACCGGAAGAACGAGCCTGGTTTGATAAATTCTTATCAAATGGTTTTACCGATAGCTTTCGTTATTTGAATAAAGATCCACACCATTATTCGTGGTGGAGTGTAATGCGCCCGACCACAAGACTAGAAAATAAAGGCTGGCGGATAGATTACGTCACCGTTACCGATAATCTTGCAGATCAAATCAGGGAGGTAAAAATTTTTCCGGAAGTAAAACATAGTGATCATTGCCCTGTGTTTCTGAACATAAATTTTTAAACAAAGATGTTTGTATATAACGTTACAGTTAAAATTGAAAATGAATATCTGGAGGATTGGATGCGTTGGGCAAAAGAAGTGCAAATTCCTGCAATACTGGCTACCAATTGCTTTTACGAACATCGGTTTTACGAATTAATGGAATTGAACGAAGCAGATGGCAGAACTTTCGTTTTACAATTTTTTGCAGATTCAAAAAGTGATTATAACAGGTATATCGAGATACATCATTCACGTTTGCGGCAACATTCAAAAGATAAGTGGAAAGACCATATTGTTTCTTTCCGGACCCTTCTTAAAAATGTGGAATAAGTGTTTACATTTTTTTTCGAAATCTTTTATTCGTAAAAATACCCTATCGCCAAACGCTGACCATTCAAGGATTTTACGCAAACAAAACCTTATAACTTAGGCCAGCACTATATTACAGAAGTTACACCTACATTCTCACCAGATAGTAACTTCACGTAATCAGGGCTGAAATGCCCTCCAACAGCGCATTTCAGGATATCAATCTTTAAAAAAAATTTTGGAAAGATATGATTGCATCAAAAAACCTTATATATTTGTTGCTGTTTAAAAAAATCAAATAAAATCAATATGAACAAAGCTGAACTAATCGCCAAGATGGCCGATGACGCAGGAATTACAAAAACACAAGCTAATGCTGCTTTAGATTCATTTACTACTGCAGTTACCAAAACTTTAAAAGGTGGAGGAAAAGTGACCCTTGTTGGATTTGGTACTTTCTCCGTAAGCAAAAGAGCTGCCCGCAATGGCCGCAACCCACAAACCGGTGCTGTAATAAAAATTAAAGCAAAGAAAGTAGCCAGGTTTAAGGCGGGAAAAGAATTGTCATCGAAAATCTGATTTCGGAAAATTTCTTAAAGCAAGATGCAACACAATATTGTATCTTGCTTTTTTTATTAGCAACTATTAATCTTACATCAATAAAAAATCATTTAAATGGGACGTGGAGATAAAAAAACAAAGAAAGGAAAAATTTTTATGGGATCGTTTGGTAAATCAAGGCCTGTAACCAAATCAAAATCAAAAACTGCCGAAAAATCCAAGGATAAAAAGGAAGCCTGATTCTTAAAATTGAGCGACTCATATCAAACAAAACCATAGAAAAAACATGGTTTTTTGTTGCTTTACTATACAAAATTTTCTGAAGTCGTTACGGAGCTAACCTTTGGATCATCCAATTATTATTGTCAGCACGGGTGTATTTTAGCCGGTCGTGCAATCTTCCGGGCCGGCCTTGCCAAAATTCAACAGCATCTGGTTCTACAAGGTAACCGCCCCAATAATCCGGCCGTGTTACTTCTTTGTCTTTGAATTTTTCTGCATACTTTACCAGGTTCTGCTGAAGATATTCTGCATTTTTTATCACGCTGCTTTGAGGCGAGCTCCAGGCGCCTAACTGGCTTTCGCGCGGCCGGAGGGAAAAATATTCGTCGCTTTCACTGGCGCTGATTTTTTTTATCCTTCCCTCAATTCTTATTTGCCTTTCCAATGGTTTCCAAAAAAAAAGGAGCGCCACATAAGAATTTTCTTCAATCTCCTTTGCTTTTCGGCTTTCATAGTTAGTATAAAAAACGAAACCGCGTTTGTCAACTCCTTTTAGCAGAACGATTCTCGCGGAAGGCCGCCCTTCAGCCGTGCACGTGGCTAGCGTCATGGCGTTTGCCTCCTCAATCTGTTGTTCTATGGCCTCATTCCACCATATTTCAAACTGCCCGATAGGATGTGCCATCACGTCTTCTTCTTTCAAAGATTTTAACTTATAAACTTTTCGCATGGATGCGATGGAAGGTATATCGGCCATATAATAAATTGTTACTTTCTTTAAAACAAAATTACCGTTCAACGGGATTACCAAAGTTGAAAAATAAATTTCAATCAGCTTAATCTTTCTGCGTTAATAGAAAATTTAATGGATAGTTTATTTTCCCAAATTCAGTTTGGTAGCCTTAACTACCATTTCAAGGCTGGAAATCATTTTTGCTTTTTCTTCTTCTAACAAAGCCAGGCGGCTTTCAAGTTCGTTTAACCTTGCAATTCTGTTTTCCATTTCTTTCTGTTGAAGATGGCTTTGAACGATTTGATTTTTTAAATCTTCATTTTCAATTCTTAATCTCGTATTTTCTACTTCCAGCTTTGAGAATTTATTTTTTTCGTTTATTTCTGATACCAATGATAATTCCAGTTCCTTTTCCCTTTCTACTGCTGCCTGAAGTTGCTTTTGCAACATATTAATATTTTCATGGCTGGTGCTGAGCTCATGCAGCCTCGCGTCATAATCACTTTTCAATGCCGTCCACGAAGCATTATTTTCTTCCACTTCATTAAACCGGGATTCCATTTCTTCCAGCTTAGCCCGGGTTTCGTCCAGCTCATTTTCTATTTTTTCTTTCCTTTCATTTTCTTCGTAGTACATTTCTTTCCAATCTTCTTCCCCATTATTTGCAGAAATAATTAAATCCTGGCTTGCCTGGTATTTTCCTTCCAGAACCTTTAACCGTTCCTGCATTTTTGAAAATTGAATTTCATAAAATGAAGAATTTTCCTCTACCTTTTGCAATTTACTCTTGAGCTCATAAATTGCTTCAGACTTAGGCGGTGGGCTGTTAGCCGTGAACTTCTTTTTAAAGCCTGGAAAATTGCTCCTGTCTGCAGGCAGCCAGTCATAGCTGCTCATAATCATTTTGTAGGAAAATATGAAACAGGCAATTAGTACAACGAGGGAAATAATCCACCAAATCCACATAGGGCAGTCTTAAATTTTTTATAATAAAAATTACGTACCAGCGGGGGCCAATGCGGTGATTTTCAAAGGATTATTTCGGGAGATGCTTTAGAAAACCTATAGTTTTTTTTGCGGAGCCTAAATTAATACAAATTATCCAGTTACCAAAGTGCCAACCTTTTCACCGGCGATAACCCTTAATAATGTTCCGGGAGTGTCCATATCAAAAACAATTATGGGAAGCTGATTTTCCATGCACAAAGTAAAAGCGGTCATATCCATCACTCTCAGATTTCTTGCGATACAATCAGCAAAAGTAATAGTCTCATATCTTGTGGCGAGCTTATCCTTTTCGGGGTCGGCAGTGTATATGCCGTCTACTCTTGTGCCTTTTAAAATAACATCTGCACCGATCTCTATGGCCCTAAGCGACCCTGCAGTATCTGTTGTGAAATAAGGATTTCCTGTTCCTGCTCCAAAAATTACAACCCTGCCTTTTTCCAAATGCCTGATAGCCCGGCGCCGGATATAAGGTTCAGCAATTTGTTCCATTTTGATTGCGCTCTGCAGCCGTGTAAAAACGCCCACTCTTTCAAGTGCACTTTGCAATGCCATCCCGTTAATAACTGTGGCCAGCATGCCCATATAATCGCCCTGCGCCCGTTCTATACCGGTTTCAGCTTCATTCATTCCGCGATAAATATTTCCCCCTCCAATCACAACTGCCACCTGAACGCCCAATTCGGTTATCAGCTTAATATCCTGTGCATATTGAGACAGTACGGCACTATCAAGACCAAAATTTTTATCACCCATTAAAGATTCACCGGAAAGTTTCAGAAGAATTCGTTTAAACTTTGGAAGCATATATTGAACGAGGTTGTGTTTAATCGCTGCAAGATAATGGATAAATTTTTATTTACCCTTTGCGGATAGCTGCAAAAATATCCCCACTTTATACATTGCTATATATAATCGAAACTATCATAAAAATTAACCGGATAATTTCGGCAAAACAAAAGCTATTCAAGAAAAATGAAGTGCCCGGTTGAAAGAACGCAATTTTTTTAGCTTGAAAAATATTTTAGTTCAATAATATCGCGCGGAAGAGATTTTGTATTCCAGGCATCATGGATGCAAAGTGCCGCACCTACTGCTGTGGCCTGTGCCATCGACGCAGCAAAAACTTCAATGCCGGGAAAGGCCTGAGCGAGCAGATTCATATAAATAGCGTTGTTGCTAAAGCCACCATCTACAAACAGGCGCTTCACATTTGTTCCTTTCAAGACCAATTGAGTAGAAAGGTACTGCTGCGCAACAATATCGAGCATTAATTGATGATAGGCTTCTTCGTCATTTTTAAAAGAAGATAAATCCCTGGCAGTAAACAAGCAAATATTTTGAATTTTTGTTTCCTCAATTACTTGATCAAGCGAGCCATTTTTATTTTGCAAAGAAATATTTATTGCAGGATTATAATCCATTTGCCGGTACTGTGCAGCACTTTGATTGAAATGTTCGCTGATTCTTTTTATCTGTTGCTCGTGTTCATTTCCTGCAAACAACCGCGAAGCCTTTACCCGCGCGCCTTCGTAGCTCATGAAACACAAACAATCATTTTTAAGTTCTTCCCTTGTTAGTGGAGAATGATTAAATGGATTTAAAGAGATACACCAGGTGCCCGTAGAAATTAAAACAAAAGGTTCATGAAAATTCATAAGATAAGGAATCAGCGCCGCGGAACTATCGTGCAAGCCTATTCCCACCGGATAATCATTTCCCGGAAATGAAGCGGGAACCACTTCTGTACAAGAATGAATGGGAGCCAGTTTTTCGTATATGCCTTCCTGTTGTACCCAATCATGATATCTATTTTCCTGAAAATCCCAAAGATTGGTATGGCATCCGATACTTGTAATATCACTATAAACTTTTCCTGAAATCAGAAAGCTTAAATATTGCGGAAGATGTAAAGCATACTTTATTTGTTTAAACAACTCAGGCTTCTCGTATTTTATCCTGTACAATTGCATTCCTGAATTGAGGCTGCCCAAAACAGGGGAAGCGGTGCGAAAAGTGAATTCTTCTTCACCACCATAGGTCTCATAGAATTGCTTCTGTAAAGATTCAGAATACGGTTTCAAATAGCTATACAATGGCGCACATGCCTGTAAGCGCTCGTTTAGGTAAACAAAGCTGGCACCGTAGCTGGTGAAATTTATGGCCGTGATGTTGAAATCTTTTATCCTAAAAACTTCGCGGAGGGAATCGAAAACTGATAATTTTAAACTGTCTAAATTTTCGCAAGGAAAACCATCTTCATCGGTAGTCTCAATAAAACGTGCAGAACGTTCAAAAACAATTTTATAGTTCTCATCGAACAAAAAAAGTTTCTTATTGGTTTTGCCTACATCGAATATGGCTATGACATTTTTCATGGTCAGTTGTGAGGAGTGAGTAGTCAGTTGTCAGTTGTCAGTTGCGAGTTGTGAGCGGTGAGTTGTCACTTATTACTCACTACTCACAACTAATCTCTCTTTATCATTCCACTTAATAATTTAAAAGTTTTAATAATTGATTCTCCTAAATTCCTAATTTCTTCTAAACTTACGTATTCAAGTTTAAATGCGACTCCGATTGCACTATCTATTTCAATAACAGAACCTCTGGATATTTCAAAATACCTATTTCTTTCTGCCAGTGTTTTTCTTGAGCTTCCTTCTGCAATATTTAAATGAACAGAAATAGCCGCTCGCCTTATTTGCTGAGTCATGGCAAATCTTTCATCTGCTGGAAATTTTTTAGTAACACGATAACACTCAAGCGCTAATTCCTGCGAAAATTGATAAACGTTTAGTTTTGTGTGAGCAAGTTGTAGAAACATGGCAGTAGAATTAATGACAGTAATAGTTTGGAAGAAAAGATAAGATTTATTTGTCAGTTGTGATAAGTTCAGTGTGAATTGTCTACTTCATACATACACTCACTACTCACAATTCACCACTCACAATCCAGTTGCGGTCGTTTTACTTCCTCTTTCTTTAATTAAATTCTCTCTGACTTTTTCATTTCGAAAAACAGACAGTGGATTTAGTGCGCCGCCGGCACGCAATCTTGCTTCCGCAACTATTGCACGAACATCCGTGCGAAAAGCCTTCTGCAATATTTCCTGTGCAGTAACCACATCATTATTATTTTGTGCTTCCACTAATTTTTTTCTTTCAAGAATTAAAGATTGTGCGTAAGCAATCATGATGGCTTCTACGGATTGCAATAAATCTTCCAGCGGATCTTTCACATTATGCGATGCATCAATCATCCAGGCCAAGTCATTGGCGTGATTCATATTCCTGGCATCCATTCCTTCAACAAGCTCATTAAATATCAAAAATAATTGATAGGGTTTGATGCTTCCAACCGTAAGATCATCATCGCCATATTTTGAATCATTGAAATGAAAGCCGGCCAACTTTCCTTCCATCAACAGTAAAGCAACAATTTGCTCAATATTTGCATTTGGTAAATGATGGCCTAAATCAACCAACGTATAAGCCTGCGGCCCAAGCTTTGACGTGTATAATAAAGACTGGCCCCAATCGCCCACCGTGGTGGAATAAAAATTGGGTTCATAAGCTTTGTACTCAACAAACATTTTCCAGTCGGGAGGTAATGCCGCATAAACCTCGCGAAGGCTTTCCAATGTATTTAGAAAAGCTTTTCTAAAATTCAATTGGCCGGGAAAAGTGGAACCATCGCTAAGCCAAACGGTCAATGATTTAGAGCCTAACTCTTTTCCGTATTTTATTACTTCAATATTATGATCAACCGCTTGCTTGCGCACGGCTTTATCTACATGCTGCATAGATCCAAATTTGTAACTCAGTTTCTGGTCCGGCTGATCCTGGAAGGTATTGGAATTCATTGCATCAAAACGTAATCCATGTTGCGCTGCCAGATTTTTTATCACATCCGAATCTTCAGGAATATCCCAGGGAATGTGTAATGAAATAGCGCCGCTTGAGCCATTCAGGGCATGGAGCAAACCAATGTCCTCAATTTTTTCTTCGAGGCTGCGAGGCTCACCACCACCGGGAAAGCGGCCAAAGCGCGTGCCGCCGGTGCCTAACGCCCAACTGGGAATAGCTACCTGGAAATCAATTAATTTTTTAATTACTTCTTCAGCGTTATTTATCTGGTCTGAAATAAATTCGTGATTCTTTTTATGCCTTGATAAATTCTCCTGGTTGCTGTCTTCTATTTGTTCCTTTCCTAATATCATTTTAATATTTTTATATTTTTATGATTGAATTTAAGGTAAATAAAATACTTCTTTGAGGGGCATAGAAAGCGGGGAATTATCTTCGTTGGTTTCCATTAAATCTTTCATGTATGCCCACCATTTTTTCATAACAGGTTCATTCGGTAAATCCTCTAATTTTTTATCATCTTCTATGGTAAAATAAGCAAACAAAGCATTTGTTTCTTCATCTAAAAAAATGGAGTAATCTGAAATGCCTGTTTCTTTTAAAAGTTTTTTTAATTCAGGCCATAATTCGTCGTGACGCTTTTTATATTCGGCATCAAAGCCTTTCAGCAATTTCATTTTTGAAGCTATACGCATAAGCTCTTTTTAAAAAATCAAATGGCCGACCGGTTAAAAAAACCATCAGCGATTTGATTATTGATTATGAGAAAAAACTATCGTACAAATGCAGCGGCAATACCGCCATCCACATTCAGAATATTTCCGGTTGATTTATTAAGCAAGCCTCCTACAAATGCAAAACATGCATTGGCAATATCTTCCGGCAGAATGGTTTCGTTCAACAAAGTTCTTTTGGCATAAAACGCCGGCAATTCTTCCACTCTTATTCCATAAGCTTTCGCCCGGCCTTCGGCCCAGCCTCCTGCCCAAATGTTAGAATCAGAAATTACCGCATCAGGGTTTACAACATTTACGCGGATTTTATCTGCACCTAATTCTGCGGCCATTAGTCTTGAAAGATGTGCCTGCGCCGCTTTCGCTGAACCATACGCTACATTATTAGGACCTGCGACAATAGAATTTTTAGATACGATATTGATAATATCTCCTCCAAAACCCTGGCTTCTCATTACGTGTATGCATGACTGTGATACCAGGAATTGCCCTTTTACTAAAATATCATATAATTTATTCCAATCGTCTAAAGTATGTTCCCTGATTGGTTTCGAAATGCTGATGCCTGCGTTATTTACGACAATATCTATTCCGCCAAAGTCAAGCGCAGCAACCTTTACCGCATCTTCTATTGTTTGCTCATCAGTTACATCAAGCTTCACTGATGCTACATTATCTTTAGTAAAAATTTTTTCGAATTCAGAAACGGTTTCTGATATTCTTTCTTCATTGATGTCATTAATAATGACACACGCTCCTTCTTCGGCAAACTTTTTAGCAATGGCTTTTCCAATTCCTCCGCCACTTCCGGTAATGAGCGCAACGCGGCCGCTCAAGGATTTCGGTTTGGGCATTCTTTGAAGTTTCGCTTCTTCCAACAACCAATATTCAATATCAAATGCTTCCTGGCGGGGCAATGAAGTGTAATCAGAAATGGCTTCAGCGCCTTTCATCACGTTGATGGCATTGGTATAAAATTCCGCAGCTACACGGGCTGTTTGTTTGTTTTTTGCAAAAGTGAACATACCCACGCCGGGATATAAAATAACAACAGGATTAGCATCCCTGATTGCCGGGCTGTTTTCGTGCTTGCAATTGTTGTAATAATCAGTATACATTTTCCGGTATTCCTCGAATTGCGGCTCCAGTTTTTTCTTTAAAAAAGGAATGTCATTTATTTGCTCGTTTGCTGAAAGATTTAAAACCAGCGGGGAAATTTTTGTTCGCAAAAAATGATCAGGGCAACTGGTTCCCATGGGCGCCAGCTTTTCCAGGTCATTAGAATTAATATATTCTAACACTCTTTCATCATCCGTAAAATGCCCGACCATTTTTGTTTCAGAAGAACAAAATCCTCTTAACACCGGCGCCAGTAAAGCCGCTTTTTTTAATCTTTCCTTTTTTGGTAATGACTTAATTTTTTCGCCCCCGAATATTTTGCCTTTTTTTCCGTAATTGTCTTCCAGATATTGGGCGCATGTTTCAATTACTTCCAAAGTGTTCAGATAACTTTCATACGCCGTATCGCCCCAGGTAAATAATCCATGCGAGCCAAGCATGATGCCGCGAATGCCCGGATTTTCGTCTAAGCATTGCCGTAGTTGTAATCCAAGGTCAAAGCCAGGACGTTGCCATTCTACCCAGCCAATATTTCCATTGAATAATTCCTGCGTTATTTTTTTGCCATCTTTTGCGGCAGCAATTGCTATGGCTGCATCCGGATGCAGGTGGTCAATATGTTTAAAGGGTAAAAATCCATGCAGCGGCGTATCAATAGATGGCGCTTTTGATTTCAAATCATAAATGCAATGATTGAATAATTCTACCATTTCATCTTCATGCTCAATACCCCGATATACATTTTTCAATCCTCTTAAACAATCTACGTATAAAGCCGCTAACCCACTTCTCTTCATGGTTCCAAGGTCTCCGCCACTCCCTTTTACCCACATCACTTCTGTTTCTTTTCCTGTTGTCGGATCGATGGCCATTGTTTTGCAGGATGTGTTTCCTCCCCCATAATTCGTTAATCTCAAATCAGCTCCAAGCAAATTGGAACGATATACCAATAGCGCTACTTCATCGCCTTGCAGTTCTGCTGCTTTAGCATCATCCCATAAATAACTCACATGCTTAAACTTTTTCGTGGTTGTGCTCATATTTTATTTGTTTCTTATTAAGATAATTTTTTCAAATCTGTTATCATTCCACGGCTTTAAACGTTTACGGATTGTTGCCGGTTTCTCTGCCAGTGATGAATTTTGCTCTTTTGTTGGAATTGAAACCGCTTTTCTATTTACAATTCCCTACTCACAATTTATTGATGCAAAGCATTTCCATAGCCGACCAACAATACAGACACAATAATGGTAATGATTCCTATGATAATGGTTGTTCTTGTTTTTGAACTTACGCCTTTCCATTCTTTCAATGCAAAGCCCCAAAGATTGGCTACTAAAATAATAAATGACATGTGCAGTATCCATGAGCTTGCACCATTTCCCAGTTTGCTTTCGCCCATTCCATAAAAGAAAAACTGTAGAAACCAGAGTGTTCCTGCTACGGCACAAAATAAATAATTTCGGAATAGTGGCGTTTTTTTATCTACATAATCCCCGAAACTTTTGTTGCGGATATTTAAATACATACACCAGATAAAGTTGGTGGTGAGGCCTCCCCAAAGCAACACGATATAAATTACATTATTACGGTATAAAAAATTGCCGGATTCTCCCGGATTAGCTGCCTTCCAGGCATCGTTGGCCACTTCCGCCATTTTTGAGCCTGCTTCAATCCCATAATTAAAACATGCGCTGAGAATACCGGAGATGATGCAAACTATCAATCCCTTTACAAGGTTAAATTCTTTTACGCTTTCTTTCTTTTTCTCTTCAGGCAATTCACGTTCTTTTAATACGCCGGCCCTGCCGCAAATAAAAATGCCCAGCAGGCAAAGAATCACACCAAGCAACACTATCTGCCCCCAATGATTGGAAATTAAATCGGTAAATGTAACTTTTCCCTCAGATGGATGAAAATTATAATAAATTGACGGGGCCAATGCGCCAAAAGCCGATGTAAATCCAAGTAAAACTGAATTGCCAAGCGACATGCCCAAATAGCGCATACCAAGGCCATACATAAGTCCGCCGATTCCCCAGAGCACACCCCAGAAATAGGTCCAGCCAAAGGTGGAAGCAGGCGTATTTGAAATAATAGTTCCGAAGTGTGGAATTGTTAGCCAAGCTGCGATGGGCGGCACTATCAGCCAGGAAAAAAGACCGCCGATAATCCAAAAACTTTCCCAGTGCCAGCCTTTTACTTTATTGTAAGGAACATAAAAACTTCCCGAGGCGGCCCCACCTATAAAGTGATAAATAATTCCAAGGATTATCTGCATACGTCAATTTATTCGCTCTGAAATTGTATTTAGGAATAAAAATAAATGAATCGAATTCAAAAATCATCATGTACTGTCATGGTTCAATGAAAAAAGAGAACGATCGCGATAATAAATAAACCCCAAAAATCAGATAAGAAATCCCATTAAAAAAATATCAGTTCTTAACTGCTATTGATATGCCAAACATCGCGATCATGGCTCCATAACTTCCATCTAAGAAATATTCTTTTTAATTTCTTCTCACCAGCCGAATGTAGTACACTGGCCCGGCTGAGCTTTTATCTTCGGCTACAAATTTAATGGTGATTCGTGATTTGGCGGCTACCATGTCATCAGGTATCGGATATGTTACTTCTTTGAATTGCGACAGATTCCATTTGCCGGTATTATCTTCAGTTGCTAATTTTTTGTCATCGATATAAATTTCAAATTTGTGGCGGCCCCATTCTGCGCCCCAATAACGGACTATCAGGCTTAAATTCGTTTGATTATTCGTTGCCATGTTATAGCTGAAATAACCGCCATCAAAGGCTTCACGAAACATTTGGTCCTGGTTATTGCCCGTTCTTGATTTTTCATTTTGCATCGCATGGTCCACTTCAGGTTGTTGCTCGCCGGGATTTACAAAATCAACAGTTCGTTTTTCCAACTCCAGTTTTTCTTTTTCAGATGCGGCAATCGAATCAATATATTTTTGATAACCTGCGTTACTCAATGCCATCCAGTACATCATATAGCGCGCATCATAAATTTGATAGAAAGGCTGCAATTCTATTTTAATCGGGTTAACCACTTTTACATTTTTAACCGTAAAATGAAGCGGTTCATTTTTTATTGGAACTAAATCATGAGTTATTGATGAAACATCATCAGCAACAAAAATCGGCGCTTTATCGACCGGCAATTTTTTACCACTTGGAATATGACCCCAGCGACTGTCATCGGCAATCAATCCTTTCAAATCCTCCGTACCTGTTTTTGCACCGAGCAAAATTGGGCCATACATAATGGCGATGTATTGCGGAACATTTGGTAAATGCGAAATCGTGTTATGCATCGGCAAAGTCATTTCTATTACGTCGCCTTTCTTCCATTGGCGGTTGATGGCCACATAAGAGGAAGGATGATTTTGAATGGAAACCTCTTTACCATTCACTTTAATTTTTAGTGCGCCATCTTTCACCCACCACGGATAACGAATCATCAAATTCAACATTGAATTCCCTTCGGTAATAATCAACTTCGTTTTTTCTTCGAAAGGGAATTTGGTTTGCTGCGTGAGTTGAATTCCTTTTTCTTTCCAGTTTAATTCAGACGCGATAAACAGGTTTACAAACAACGAATCGCCGGAATGCGTGTAAATAAATTCATTGTATTTGCTATGATTTTCCATGCCAGTTCCCACACAGCACCACATCGCTTCGTTAGGCGCAGAGTATACGCGATAACTTCTCGGGCGGACCGGTGTAAAATAAACGTAGCCGCCGGTTTCAGGATTTTGCGTTGAAAGAATATGATTGTAAATCGTGCGCTCATAATAATCCGCATATTTTGCGGAAGGATTTTTTCTGAATAAATCTTCCGTAAGCTTCAGCATATTGTTGGAGTTGCAACTTTCAGGGCCTTCCACATCATTGATAAAATCGATACATGATGCAGCGCTTGGAAAAAACTCACGACGGCTGTTTCCGCCAAAAGCTAATGTTCTGTTTGTAGTTACTGTTTGCCAGAAAAAGCTTCCTGCATCTTCATATTTTTTATCGCCGCTCAATTCACCAATTCTTGCAAAACCAATCGCTTTCGGCACTTGCGTGTTGGCATGTTTGTTATCCAAATTATCAATGCCTTCAGACATTGGATTTAATAGCATGTGATGCGAAAATCTTTCTGCAGCAACTAAATATTTTTTATCGCCTGAGATGGCGTAAGCATCAGCCAATACTTCATTCATGCCACCTTGTTCCGTGTCGAGCATTGATTGCATTTGCGCATCAGTAAGGTTTGAAGTGATGTTTATAGCCCAATCGCAAAAATGTAAAAACATGTTTTTGGCTTGTTTACTGCCGGCATATATCCATGCATCTCTTAAACCTGCGTACATTTTATGAACATTATACCATGGAACCCAACCAGCATGAAAAGCTTTGAAATCGCCGTCCTGCACCGATTTCCAAACGGCAGCGCTGTTCGGAACACCACCCACATAACCAATGCCCCAGCTTTTATTATTTTTTGCGTTCGCATCCTGGCATTTTTGCAATTCAGCAATCATGTAGAGCATTCTCTTTTTACATTCAGCGTTTCCTGTGGCGGTATTAATTGCCATCGCCGTTAAATAATGCCCGCCAATATGCCCGTCTAATCCTGCCCAGTTTGTATAGCTTGAGTCTTTTGGTTTTAATCCGGCTTCTTTTAAATACGGTGCTAATAAACGGCCAACTTTATATTGCAAAAGAGTTTGAATATTTAAATCGCGTGCATGCTTAAACGGCCCGTCTAATAATTTCACATCGCCGAGGTCAAATTCATTAGGATATAGCTTCTCCTGCGCCCAAATATTTCCATAACATAAATTCCCAATAATTATCAGGAGTAGAATTGCCTTTTTCATTCTTTGAATATATTTTTTATTGCCAATTTTTTAAAGTTACTTAATCATTTTTAGCTGCCCGAGCGAAGCACTAACTAAAGCGGTTCCTTTTTTTATGCGTTCTTACAGATACCAATTAAACAACCAGTTATCATACATCCATCATTATTAAAAATAAAAATTTTACTTTTGTTGACACAATATTTACCTGATGTTACTAATTGTATTAAATGCATTTTTTTGCCTTGCTTTCGCTGCTTTTGCTTATGTAAATCTCAATGATAAGGATTCGTGGTTATGGGTAAGCATTTATATGGTAGCTTCCATTTGTTGTGGCCTTGTCGTATTTGGAAAATTTTTTCCAATAGTATATCTTGTAGCTATCGCCTTCTATTTAATTTATGCTATCCGGCTTTTTTTTATAAAAGACGGAGTGAAGGATTGGATTACAAAATATCATACTCCAAGTTTGGTAGAAAGTATGCAGGCAACCAAACCTTATATCGAACAGGCAAGAGAGTTTTTTGGATTGCTCATTATCAGTGGTGCTTTGGCAATAAATTATTTTGCTTCTATGTAAATGAAACACACAGGAATTATGAAAGGAGAGATGAATACGAAGATTGACGGATTACTGACCAGGATTATCGAAAGAAATGTAAATGGCGAAACTTATGCATGGCTTCTTAATAAAGCAGCCGACTTAAACGGTAAAGACAATAAAGACCAGCTTACCATTATATTTACTTCCATCCCGCGTAAAACAAGGAAAAAAGAAATCGAGATTGAAGAAACAGAAGCTGAACAAATTAATGTGATTTTGCCAGGCTTCAGAATTGATCATTGGACAATTGACAGGCTATCGAGGGTTTGGCTATTAATACAGCTGGAAATTGATGATAAAGAAAAATATATTAGCCAAATTGAAAGCTTGTTTTCACAGGCAGAAATGAATGAGCAGGTAGCGCTTTATTCGTCTTTGCCACTTCTTTCTTATCCTGACGCGTGGGAATTAAGATGCGCGGAAGGTATCAGAAGTAATATCGGGACGGTGCTCGAAGCAATAATGTATCATAATCCATATCCCTCCGCCTACCTGGATGAGCTGGCATGGAATCAATTGGTGATGAAAGCTTTTTTCACCAATAAAAATGTAAACAATATTGTAGGACTGGATGCAAGAGCGAATGCAAATTTAGCAAACACTCTTTTTGATTATGTAGAAGAACGCTGGTCAGCAAATCGTACTGTAAACCCGCAGATATGGCGCTTAACAGCCGCGTATTTTGATGAACCTCATTTTTACATGATCGAAAAATTATTTAACGAGGGGGGTGAAACGGATCGCGAAGCTGCTGCACTTGCATGCGCTGAGGGTACCAATGCAAAGTTGAATTTATTATTAGATCAGCATCCGCAATATAAAAAAGCTATCGCTGAAAAAACGCTGAGCTGGCAGGCTATAGCAGATAAACAGATATTTTAAAATAATTAAATAAGTAAATTATGTCGTGTAGTACTGATGAAAGGGAAACCGCGGAAACACAGAAAAGTATACCGCTTGATTTGGATGCCATAAAAGGAATGCGTTTTTTTGATCCTCATATTCACATGGTGTCAAGAACCACCGACGATTACCAGGCGATGGCCGATGCCGGAATTGTCGCCGTTATTGAACCGGCGTTCTGGCTTGGCCAACCCCGAACCGGAGTCGATACTTTCCGCGATTATTACAGCAGCCTTATAGGATGGGAAAGATTTCGTGCATCGCAGTTTGGCATTAAACATTATTGCACCATTGGACTAAACTCACGTGAGGCGAATAATCAAAAACTGGCGGAGCAGGTAATGGAAATTCTTCCGCTTTTTATCTATAAAGAAGGCGTGTTGGGCGTTGGTGAAATAGGTTTTGATGATCAAACACCTGCTGAAGAAAAATATTACAGACTGCAGCTCGAACTTGCTAAAGAAGCGGGTTTGCCTGTACAAATCCATACGCCGCACCGCGATAAGAAAAAAGGAACACAGCGTAGTATGGATATTGCAATCGAGCATGGATTAAATCCTTACTCTGTTATTGTAGACCACAATAATGAAGAAACCGTAAAAGAAGTGCTCGACAGAGGCTTTTGGGCTGCATTCACTATTTATCCTTTTACAAAAATGGGTAATGAACGCATGGTTGAAATTGTGAAGCAATATGGCACTGAGCGCATTATCGTCAACTCTGCCGCAGATTGGGGAATCAGTGATCCTTTGGCTGTCCCTAAAACAGCCGCTTTAATGAAGATTCACGGTATTGATGTTAAGGATATCGATTTGGTTTGCTTTCGTAATGCCATTACGGCTTTCGGACAGAGCGGACAAATTGTCGAATCCGATTTCGAAGAGGTTCAGAATATGGATCAATCGAAAAAATTTGAGGGCAATAGTGTACTTCGCGGCGGCCAGGCGCCCCGTATTAATAAATCATCGCTCATCATTAGTTAATTTCCTGTATTGAAAAGAAGTAAAGGTTTTCTTCAACTAATGAGGCCCGCCAATATAGTTACTTCCGTCGCTGACGTGCTGGCCGGCGTCGCTATATCGGGATATTTAGTAAACGAAAATTTATCTCCTACTTACATTTCCTCCATCTTACTTTTAAGCCTTTCCACTATCGGGCTGTATGGAGGCGGAGTTGTTTTTAATGATGTGTTTGATGCAGAACTTGATAAGATAGAAAGGCCTGAAAGGCCTATCCCGTCAGGGATTATATCGAAAGGAGAAGGGTCATTGTTGGGCATCATTTTGTTTGCAACCGGTATAATAGCTGCGGCAATGGTGAGTGTGCTATCGGGCTTAATTGCGGTATCAATTATTATCGCTGCCCTCGTTTATGATAAATGGTCAAAGCATAATGGATTTGCCGGCCCATTCAATATGGGATTATGCCGCGGCTTAAATCTTTTATTAGGCATTAGCATTGTTATAACTGCTATTTCGGCTTGGTGGTTTGTTGCAATAATACCAATTATTTACATTGCTGCGATTACGATGATAAGCAGAGGCGAAGTGCATGGCGGCAGTAAAAGTGCATTATATTCTGCCGCGTTATTTTATTGTATCGTAATTGCCGCCATCCTGTTTTTATCAACAGGGAGAGACATGATTTGGTGGGCGGCTATTTTTTTAATTCCATTTGTGTGGATGATTTTTTACACTTTGATAAAAGCTATCAGGTTACCTTCTCCACAAAATATTGGGAAGGCGGTCAGAGCCGGAGTGATTGCATTGATTGTAATGGATGCATCCATGGCTGCGGCATTTGGAGCTACCGTTCTTGCTTTCTTAATCATACTTTTGTTGCCGGTTTCTTTATGGCTTGCAAAAATTTTTGCAGTTACGTAAACTTTTTAAGCTTTAAATATTTTATGAATTATCTCGGGCAATCTTTCAATGTGCAGTTTGATTACAGGGTTTATTTTACTTCCGGTATTTTTAATACTTCGAACAGTGATTTTGAATTTTTTTTGAAAGAAAGAAGCTCGCCATCAACCCATCAAAAAATACTTTTTGTTATAGATGATGGCGTTATCAACACACATCCACAATTGGTGAATCAAATTCAATCTTATTTCAAAAAAAATCTTACCGTGTCATTGGTTGAAGATATGGTGATAATACCCGGCGGCGAGCAGGCAAAAAATCACTCGCAATATTTTGATTCCATCATCGAAGCGATCGACGTAAATGGCATTGACCGGCATTCTTATGTGGCCGCAATTGGCGGCGGCTCGGTTTTGGATCTTGCGGGATTTGCTTCTGCTGTCGCGCATAGGGGCATTAAGCATATACGCATCCCCACTACAGTTTTGTCGCAGAACGATTCAGGAGTTGGCGTAAAAAACGGTATCAATTATAAAAACAAGAAAAATTTTATAGGCACTTTCGCTCCGCCTGTCGCTGTGTTTAATGATGATAGCTTCTTAGCAACACTTAGTGAAAGAGATTGGCGAGCAGGCATATCCGAAGCAATAAAAGTTGCGCTCATTAAGGATGCGGCTTTCTACTCCCGGATTGAAGAAAACATCGAAAAATTAGTAGCCAGGGATCAAAAGGCAATGAACGATTTAATTCGCGATTGTGCGGCTTTGCACCTGCAGCATATCGCTTCGGGCGATCCATTTGAACTTGGCTCCTCCCGTCCTTTGGATTTTGGTCATTGGAGCGCGCATAAGTTGGAGCAATTATCAGATTTTCAAATCCGTCATGGCGAAGCAGTAGCGATGGGAATTGCACTGGACACACTTTATTCCGCTTTATCAGGGCGGTTATCTATGGAAAAAGCAGAAAGGATTCTTCACCTGCTGCTGAAAGCAGGTTTCGAAATTACCCATCCATTATTGGATATTCAAAACGAAACCAGTGAAATTTTAAAAGGTTTAGAGGAATTTCGTGAGCACCTGGGGGGCCAGCTAACCGTGATGCTATTGGCTGACATCGGGAGCGGTGTTGAAGTTCATGATTTGAATTTTTCATTGCTCAAACAAGCTTCACAAAAATTGCAGGAATATCAGCAAACCGCTAAAATAAAAAATTAAAGTAAAAGTATGTTTACTGTAGCAGGTCATCTAACTTATTGTACCAACATTCACCCGGGAGAAAACTGGCGCGATCACTTTGCTTCCATCAAAAATAATTTTCCTTTTATAAAAGAAAGTATCGCACCTCGCAGCCCGATGGGAATAGGATTGCGCTTATCCAATGAAGCAGCCATTGAATTAATCAAAGAAGAAAATCTATCGGAATTTAAAGAATGGCTTAAAGAGCAGGATGCTTATGTATTTACCATGAACGGCTTTCCTTACGGAGGATTTCATAATACCGTTGTGAAGGACCAGGTGCATATGCCCGATTGGACTACCGGTGAAAGAGTAGATTACACAATTCGTTTATTTGAAATTTTATCAGTTTTATTGCCTGAAGGAATGGATGGCGGTGTATCTACTTCTCCGTTAAGCTATAAACTTTGGTTTAAGACAAAAGAGCAATTGGCTGATTGCAGGGAAACCGGTACCAGCAACGTAATCAAGGTAGTTGAAGCTCTTATCCGGCTTCATCAATCAACAGGAAAATTACTACATCTTGATATAGAGCCAGAGCCGGATGGCGTATTGGAAAGCGGCGAAGAATTTATCGAATGGTTCGAAAAAGATTTATTACGTGTAGGCATTCCCGTTATAAAAGATAAATTAAACATTTCAGCACAGCAGGCAGAAAATTTAATAAAGGAACATGTGCGTTTATGTTACGACGTATGCCATTTTGCAATTGGATATGAACCTCATAAAAACATCATCAACGACTTGCAGAATCGGGGAATAAAAATTGGCAAAATCCAAATAAGCGCTGCATTAAAATCAAAAATGGATTTGAATGAAAGAGAAGGCATAAAGCAAAGTTTTGAAAATTTTAATGAGCCTGTTTACCTGCACCAGGTAGTGGCAAAAACCATTGATGGGAAATTGCTTCGTTATCCTGATCTGCCTGCAGCATTGGCTGAAATAGACAATCCTGCTTTTGAAGAATGGCGCGCACATTTTCATGTGCCGATATTCACTAAATCTTTTAATCTGCTATCGTCCACACAAGATGAAATTGCTGAAGTACTTTCCATTCAAAAAGAGAATCCTTTTACCAATCATCTTGAAGTGGAAACCTATACCTGGGACGTGCTTCCGCCAGATTTAAAATTGCCTTTGCAGGATTCCATTACGAGGGAATTGCAGTGGGTCAAGGGAATACTCGATAAAAAATAGTGTAATTTTTAGACAATGAAAAAAACAGTTGTTATAGATGTGGTAGGGCTTTCTCTTTCAATAATAGGAGAACATACGCCTTTCTTAAAAGATTATATTTCCAAAAATAATTTGAGCTCTATTGATCCGATGCTTCCGGCAGTAACAACGGCCGTGCAGTCAACCTATGTTACCGGTAAATGGCCTTCCGAACATGGAATTGTGGGCAATGGCTGGTACGATAGGGAAGATTGCGAAATCAAATTTTGGAAGCAATCCAACAAACTGGTTCACGCAGAAAAGATTTGGGAAAGGGCGAAGAAAGTCGATACAGCCTTTACGTGTGCTAAAATGTTTTGGTGGTATAATATGTATTCTTCGGCGGATTTTGCCGTTACTCCGAGGCCGAATTATCTTGCCGATGGCAGAAAAATTCCTGACTGCTATTCGCATCCGGCAGAGTTGCGCGATAAGCTTCAAAAAGAATTAGGGCAATTCCCGTTATTCCAGTTTTGGGGCCCAGGGGCCAATATCAAATCCACACAATGGATAGCGGATGCTTCCATTCTTACTGACCAATGGCACGACCCAACTCTTTCACTCATCTATCTTCCACATCTTGATTATTGCCTGCAAAAGTTTGGGCCGGATATTTCAAAAATAGGCGAAGAATTAAAAGCAATAGATGCTGTAATTGCACAATTAGTAAGTTATTTTGAAAAGAGAAATGCACAAATCATTATCCTATCTGAATATGGCATTGCTCCCGTTAATAACCCGATTCATTTAAATCGTCTGTTTCGTAAAAATGACCTATTGCAGATTCGTGTAGAAAGAGGTTTAGAATTACTTGATCCTGGCGCCTCAAAGGCTTTTGTGGTAGCAGATCACCAGGTGGCTCATGTGTATATTAATGATCCATCGGTAACTAATAAAGTGAAAAGTATTTTGGAAAAAGTTCAGGGAATAGAATTAATTATGGATAAAACCGCCCAGCAAAATTATCATATTGGTAATGCCCGAAGCGGAGATTTGGTATTAATGGCAGACGCAGAAAGCTGGTTTACCTACTATTTCTGGCTTGATGATGCTGTTGCGCCGGATTATGCGAGAGCCGTGGATATTCATAAAAAGCCCGGCTACGACCCGGTGGAAATGTTTATGACTTCAAAACTGCGAGCCGGCTACAAACTACTCCGAAAAAAAATTGGATTGAGGTATGTCATGGATGTGATTCCTTTAGACGCTACATTGATAAAGGGTTCACACGGAAGAGTCGCTACTCCTTCTGAATTTCATCCTGTTATTATTTCCGGCGAATCTTTAAATAAAAATATCAGCGCCACGGACGTGTATAATGTGATTTGGGATAGTCTTAATTAATTTTTGGGTCTCAGTGTTTTCGATTTTTATTTTTTAAAGATCAACAAAAAATACAGAATAATTATCCCGGCCGGAAAACCAGGCTGAAAAATAATGTCACACAAAGAAGGGGCAGTAAATATTGGAAGGGGCAAGATTAATAAATTGCAAAATAGAAATTAATGGTATTTGTTGCTTTAATGGAATCCGCGGTCTCCATTGTTTGAAAGATATTAAAATATTCTTATAAAAATTATTATGGCGCTTGATTAAAAAAAACATACAGCCCATCTTTACCGGCAACTATAATATCCTTTCTACCGCTATGATGCAGGTCTGCGATGGAGAAAAAAAGGCCAGTACCTTTCCCTATACCAAGCGGCCCATAACTAATTACATTCTTTACAAATGACTCTCCATTCCATTTGAAGTAATACAAACCAATTAGATCGTTACTACCAGGGTCATTCCCATTGTGAGCACGATAGCGTTTCCCTGTGATTAATTCATTTTGCCCGTCGTTATCAATATCTGCCCATTCCATGGTATGGTATTGGGAGTTGAAAGGATCAATAGAATGTTTTATCCAATACCTTTTCCCTGCCTGATCTGTTTTTTGCTCGTACCAATCCAGGCCATAATTATGGGCCTGCCCCACTATCAAATCATTCTTGCCATCCTTATTCACATCTGCCACAATTATCGGGACCCCGGCGGTTTTTAATTGAAATTCTTTATGAAAAATCCATTTCCCTTTCAAAGCATCTTTTGGGCTTTCATACCATCCATCGCTTACGATGAAATCACCGGATCCATCGCCATTTATATCTCCAAAGCCGAGACCGTGTTCCTGAGCAGGACCTACCATCACTTTGGTAAACTTTCCTGTCGGATTACTGTGGCCATCTCTTTCAAGGCGATAAAACTTTAAAGGATTATTGGGCGTGTTAGGCACAATTTCAGGAATGCCATCCTTATCTATATCCACCCCCATAATACACTCCACGTTGCCAGTAGTATCTATTATATGCAATTTCCATTCTCCATCATTACCCGGATTTTCACGCCACCAGATACTTTTGCTAAACCAATCTCCTGTTACATAATCCATTTTCCCATCGCCATTAACATCAAGCGGGATGGTAGCAAAATCGTCCCAGTATTGCCCATCGCCACTGCGATTGAGATGGCCAATAAAATGTCTTTTGATAAAATCAGGCCCTTCGTACCAGAAGGTACCGGAAACAATATCAGAATGTCCATCATTATTTACATCCAAAACACCTACAGACTCAAAGCTCTCCGCAGCAATCATTTGCTTTTTGAATTGAACCTGTGAAAATGCATGAGAAGAAGTAAAAAGAACCGTATAAAGGATAAGATAAGTCCGAATTTTTTTATTCATGGTCTACTTTTCATTATAGAATAACGTTCTAAATCTTCGAAGATCTGGCTTTATTATATTTCATCATGCTGATCATTGAATATTAGTATCCCGGAAGCTCAATTAATTTATCATTCTTATTCAACTCACTTCTGGTAATAGGAAAGAAATACGCTTTATTATCCCATTTTCCCGGCCGGATTACTATGGGCGTAACAGTTGGAATAGTGGCAGTCGTATGATCCGGGTTCAATTTGTATACAATCTGAACTCCATGCACATCATGGTAAGCGGCTGGCCCGATCATCCATCTGCGAACATCAAAAAATCTTTGATCTTCATATACCATTTCTATCCTTCTTTCATTTCGATAATCGGCCATTAATGCTGATCCGGTTGTTGAAATATCAGGCATAAACGCTCTCTTCCTGAGCATATTTAGATAAACCTTACCTTCATCTTCCTGCCCCAATTCAATAGATGCTTCCGCATAATTTAACAAAATTTCACCATACCGAATCCATCTTAGGGTTAAATCCTGATATCCTTTTTGGATGTCAACTGATTTATTCAAAAATTTGAGCATGGTAGCTCCACATTCATTACCATTCCATGAATTGGCAATACTGTTACGTGTATCAAGCCCATATACCGGAACCATTGCACCATTACTCCACGTTTCCCAAGTTCCAAACTGCCCCACTCCTATTGGATCATAAGCAACTAAATCAGCAGGTCGCTGCCTGTATTTATTTCCTTCAAAGAGTACAGTTGCATAAAAACGGGGATCCCGATTCTTGTAGGGTTGCGCTGCTTCAGCAGGATTGCTTCTTTCAAATTTGCTTCCATCTGCCATATTATATGCGTCCACCAGATCGTTTAGAGCACCCACACCTCCATTTCCATACCAGCCATTTGGAGCAATACCCCACCCGTTGTATCCTCCTCCTGTAGAGGCAGAACTATATTTTACAAATATATCTTCCACGCTTTTAGTGGAGGTAAAAAGATCACTATAATTCTGCGTTGCTTCTTCAGCAGAAGCAGGATTAGGTTTATATAAGCTATACACTCCCATATCTATTACAACTTTTGCTGCATCTTGCGCAGCTTTCCATCGGCTGGCAGCATCACCGTCTGTATAACCTAATAATTCCGGATGAGAAAAACCACTGGTTACGCTACCATTTTTTTGAGGATTATGTAAATCACTTGCTGCATAAAGTAATACTCTTGATTTTAAAGAAAGAGCAGCACCTTTGGTAGCACGGCCATCATTATCTCCGCTTTGTACAACAGGAAGCATGCTGGCGGCAGAATCTAAATCGCTGATAACAAAATTTATACAATCAGCATAAGAACTTTGCGCAATTTTAAAAGAATCATTCAAGCCATAAACATTTTTAATAATTGGAACACCCCCATAATAATTGGTCAATCTAAAATAGAAGTACGCTCTAAGAAAATGAACCTCCCCCAACATTCTATCTTTAAGAGTTACTCCGTCAATTAAAGTTGGATCAAATGTAGCCTTTGAAATATTCTCTAAAGCAACATTACAATGCCTTATAGCCCGGTACGAGCCTGTCCAGTTCCCATATTCTCCATCATCCTGGGTGATAATCATATTATTAAAATTGAGACCGTCGGCATCCCGGCTTCTTGATTCATCCACATTTCCGGCATTCATAGCCAGCCCTGCCGGGATTTCATTATAAATACCATTAATGAAGGTGGCGGTTAATGCCGGATCTCCCCACTCATCAGAGCCCGAAAACTCTGTAGGTGATTTTTTATTAAGGAAATCTTTATTGCACGATACCATAACAATTGCAAATGAAAACGCTATAAGTTTATAAAGTAAATTTTTCATTAGATCGATTTTAGAATGTTACTGTTAAACCAAAAGATAATGTCTTGTTCAATGGATACACCTGGCTATTAACCCAAATTGAACCCGGTGCAGTGTTTGGTGATTCAGGATCAAAGTCCTTCAGGCCGGTCAATGTTAACAAGTTTAATCCGCTGGCGTATACGCGAAATGCTTCTAATCCAAACCTTTTAAGAAACGTCTGAGGAAGGCTATAACCGATTTCCAGGTTCTTTAATCTCATATAATCACTGTTTCGAACCCAATAGGTATTATTAGGCCATCCGTCTGCCATCCAGTATTGAGAAGTCCGGTTCCATGCCCTGGGCTTTTTTGCATCAATATTTTCTGGAGTCCAGCGACCGATTACATTATCCATTCTGAAATTACCTGCTTCACCTGAAAACTCGGTATAAGCTCTTTCGGCACCGGTAGCACCTTGCACCAGGAGAGACAAATCAATATTCTTATACTCTAAATTTAAACTCAAGCCACCCGTAAAAGTGGGTATATCCGTTTTGTAATCTCTAACTAAATCCAATCCATCAATTTTGCCATCACCATTAACGTCTTTAAAAATGATATCACCCGGTTGTGCCCCAGCCCAATGAGGATATTTATCCACTGCTGCCTGGTCTCTGAAAATGCCAATTGCCTGGTAATATAAGTGTGAATTCATGGGGTGGCCAGTTGTTTTTTGATAATCAGGGATTCCGGGTGTTTCATCCCAATTCAAAATTTTATTTTTAGCATAGGATCCATTAATTGAAAGTGAATACGTTAATTCTCCTATTTTATTCTGATACCCTAGCTGGAATTCAAATCCCTCATTAGCTACCTTTGCAAAGTTTTGCTGAGGTAGGCTTAATCCCGCAGTAGCCGGTATTGAAGCATTTTTCCACCACAGGATATTTGATCGAACATTATAAAAGTAATCGGCTGATACACTTAACTTATTTTGTAAAAGTTGCGCGTCAAAACCAATATTCGATTGATTGGCCACCTCCCATGTAATATTTGGATTAGGCACACGAACCTGGCTAGTAGTATTCACTACTACATTTTGATTGAATGTATAATTGCCATTGTAGGCAAAATTGTCTGCAAATTGATAAGGAGCTATTCGATCGTTACCGGTCTGTCCCCATGATCCTCTTATTTTTAAATCATTGATGAAATGGATACTTTGTTTCCAGAAATTCTCTTCCGATACTCTCCAGCCTAATGAGATTCCGGGGAAGAAACCAAACTGTGATCCTGAAGGGAAAACATAAGACCCATCTTCGCGAAAAACAAATTCAGCAAGATATTTTCCCTCGTAATCATAATTCAAACGGCCAAAATAACTTAAACGGGCATTGTTTAAATAAGGATCGGCCGATCCTCCATTATCTTTTAATAAATTTCCGCCTGCAAACATCTGGTCAATCGCTGTTGAGGTGAAATATCTTCGGAAAGCGTTAAAATTCATCGAAGCGCCGGAAATTCGTTCCACCCCAAGTAATACCTTAATATTATGTTGAGTATTTATGCTATGCTGATAGTTAATCAACCCTCTTAATGTTGTGCTGTTACCATCTGTCATACCCTGCCATAATCTGGCATCACTAACACCTCTTTGGCCTTTTACGAGCAGGGGAACATTGTCAGCATCGTAAGATGTCCCATCCCATGTGTATACATACCAGGGTTTCTCAAATTGTTTATGATTCAAAATGCTTTTATCGTAACTGGCAGTTCCACTTAGTGATAAACCGTCTATCCAGGGAATTGTAATGTCTAACTTCAAGTTGCTCTGCAATAAATAAGTCTTATCTAAAAGGTAACCAGTGGCGTTTGTCGTTGTAAGAACCGGATTTTGTCCATATTCTACATCCGGGCCTGGCAATCCATTGGGCCAATATGCAGGCAGGTAAGGGTATTGCCTGTTTAAAGCCCACCAGGTATTTAAAGCGTCACCACCAATACCGGTCCCAGGGTAATGAGCATTATGCTGCCCACCTGAAAAGTCAACACTAAGGTGAATATTTTTAGAAATACTGGCGTCCATGTTACTTCTGAAATCGACCTGAGAATAATAATTGGCGCTATGATAAAATATACCGTCCTCGAAATTAGTGCCTCCGGAAACAAAATACTTTACCTTGTCAGTTCCACCTCTTAAAGAAATATTAGCATATTGCTGGATAGACCAGGGTTTTATCACGGCTTTGAACCAATCCGTATTCGGATGGCCCCACGGATCAGAGCCATCCTTGTATTTCTGAATATCCTCATCCGTATATTTTGGAGGCTGGCCCTGATACAATTTAATTTCGTTAATCATCTGGGCATAACTGGCAGCATCAGCCATTTTAGGCAGAACTGTTGGTTGATTCCAACCCTGATTAAGGCTTATCTGTATCTGGGGAATTCCTAATTTGCCGCGTTTGGTAGTAACTAATATTACGCCATTTGCGGCTTCAGAACCATAAATTGCCGCAGATGCATCTTTCAGAACAGTAATAGATTCAATACTTGCAGGATCTATGCGATCTAAGCCCCGATTCTGAATGCCATCTACTATTATAAGAGGGGAATTATCACCCAGCGTATTTACTCCCCTGATCCTCAATAAAGAGGCATCATTTCCAGGTTCTCCCGTCCTGGAGACCACTACCAGACCAGGGAGCCTGCCAACTAAAGAATTTGAAACGTTCGGAGCGGGAGATTTCCGGATTTCATTTCCACTTACTTCTGCAACAGAACCGGTAAGAGTTGCCTTCTTCTGCGTACCATAACCTACTACCACTACCTGTTCAAGCGAATTTACCGAAGGCTGCAATGCGATATTTAATACACCTTCCGAAGTGACAACAGCATCCTGATCAAGATATCCAACATTGCTTATTGTCAAAACTGCTCCTTTTGCAGCTTTTATAGAGAATTTTCCTGAGGCGTCAGTGGTGGTACCACCGGTTTTTCCCTTTATGGTAATGGACGCGCCTGTTAAAGGAGTACCGTCAACCGATGAAAGTACAGTACCGGTTACTGTTTCCGTTCCCTGGGCAAAGCAAAATGAACCGAATCCGCAAAAAAAGACAAAAAGCAATACTCTTTTTAGTCTCGGAGAATGCAAGGATATTTTCTTTGGCATTGTAAATGTTTTTTTAGTTAATTAAAAGTTTTAGTTTTTTACTGATGGTCGGGCAAGAATTAAAACAGTGTATTTAGAAAAAGACATCGGTTGATTATATATTACCGTCCTTCCGAAAAATAATTTCCACTTTAGTCGATCATGGATTATGTCTTTGCACTTCTCATTATATATTGAAAGCTGCGAAAGGCATTTTACACCATGGCAATTAATTTTAAATTAAGATTTGAATATGATTTTAAATTACGATGCGATTCAATACGAAAAATAAACGGTAACAGTTTCAAGCAATGTGTTATTTAACGTAAATTTAGAAATCCTATCTTGTATAACTGTCCTGTCCTGTCATGCTTTGCGTTCACCAAAGTTTTCCGATCAATCTTCATAACTAAACCAGCATATTGAAGAACGGCTTACAGCAAAACAACAAATAAAGCCAATTCCTATTTTACTTTCTGCTAATCGTAAATATTTGAACCGGCCCTACCAGCCCGGAAGGAAGCAGGGTTGAATTAGCCTGGTAAAAAGGCATTGTGGTATAAGTAATTTTATTTGATACACCTGGCTGTGCATCACCAATTAACCTGTTTACCCAAAGATTAGTAACTTTTATTTCTACTTTATTTTGTCCGACTTTAATTGCATTTGATACATTGATGCGGAAAGGCTGTTTCCAAAGAATACCCAGCGACTTTCCATTCACAATTACTTCAGCAAGATTTTTTACATCACCAAGATTTAACCACAATTCTGAATCTTTTGTAAACCATTGCGCTGGTGCCGTAATTGCTTTTGTATAAGTAGCTGTTCCCGAAAAATATTTGATACCAGGATCAGAATTATCTGTAAAGGAAGTGAGTTTATCAAACGTGGCGCTTGCAGGAGCACCACGATCTTTTTGAAAACTTACGTTCCACGGACCTTCAATGGAAGTAAGCTCCTTTACTTTAACCGCAGGAAGTTCCACGGAATTTTTTACCGCTTTATCTTTAAACACGACAAATAATGCATCATTAGGTTCCATGTGTAGTTTTACTTTTGTTGTCCCGTCTGCGATTGTGTAAGACAATGGTTCTGTTTTACCGGTTTCGGCAAACCATAGTTCAGGAATTTTTCCAGTGATGCGAAATGTCGCTTCCACATCTTCTATTCTTTCGTTTCGATTGTTTATCCAGTAAATATCGCGGTCTGATAATTTGCGATGCACAAACATCAACTTTGTATCAGATGAAGGTTTCGTGTAGGCAAAATCAGGTGGGATATTTAATTGATTTAATACTTCCGAAATTGTTTTCACTGTGAATACTTTCGGATTATTTGAATGCCAGATACCTTTTACGATATTCTCAAATTCAGCCTGATCATCAGAAAGGCTGAGAGTGCTTTGAGGTTCGACACCACTGATCGCAGCACCATCTTTCACCAATTTTTGGATTTTTTTCAAAACAGGAAGGGACATTTTTACTGCGTTACTATCCAATACCAGCAAACGATAGCTCATACCACTTGGTGTAACAAGTCTTCCTTCTTTTACCGATAAAAGGTTTATTAAAGCATCCGGATTGATAAAATCATAATTATAGCTTTGGGGAACATCAGGTAATTTTTTTCCAAATAAAGAAGTGATATTATTGTCTTCTCCATAATAATATACGACATCTGCAACAAATTTCCCTTGCTGTAATAAATAACTACTGCGTGCCAGGTAAGTTGTCCACGGCTTTGCTTCCTCTGCCCACGTTTCATGTCGTGTGAACCATTGACCAAATGGCCCGAGCCCGAGTCCTGGAATTTTATCATCTGTAGGTTGATGAACAGAACAATGGATAATGAATCTATTTAAACCGTTGGCCAGCTCGAGGTCAGCAGTAGATTTTAAATTTTCGGGCGAATAAGACCATGCTTTGTCGGGAATACCTAATGCAGTTAAAGATTCTGCCGCTACAAGATTTTGTCCGTAGATATGAGCTACAGATGCTGATTCCCGGATATCAGCTTCGTAGCCCACCTGGTCACCTCCGTTTATAAATTCATTTTTAGTCCACATGGCAGACATAGGAACAAAAGCTTTTCTTTTCACATCCATGCCATCCGCAATAAATGCCCTGCCGCTTTCATGGGATTCTGAATACCGTTTCATACCATAATCCGCAAGAATTTTTGTCAAATTATCATAGTGGTATTCGGCTACCATTTCACTTAGAGTATGGCGAAAGTCATACAAAAATTGTTCGCTGGCTTCCGAGCTTTTTATAATCTGGCCGGTGAGTACAGGAAGCCATGGAATTATGCTATAGCCGCGACGTTTGAGAAATTCGGCAGGAAGATTTGCCGTCCAGTTTTGCGCGCCGGCCTCCCAGCTATCGGTGACCATAAATTGCAATCCGCCTTTTTTCCCCATTAATCCACGGGTTGCATTTTCATATTGATTAAGATAATTAGTGAAATAATTTTTTACTGCCACCGGATCCAGTTTATCTACTTCCGGGCCCGTAGCTTCCGGCGAAGCCGGGTGATTGGTGATTCCTAATAGCGAATAACCAAAACGCACTATTTTCCACTCGCCGGCCGGCACAACCCAGTTCAATGTGCCATCAGGCTTCATTTTATCTGTCAGGTCAATGATATCCGTTGTTGCTACGGCATCATCGGTAGGCGCAGTCATCTTTGAGTTTAAATCGCCAACCGCTGCAAACGCATCCTTCTCTTCAAAACGATTAACCACATTAATAGGGTGTAGTTCAATTTCCGCAATCTCTGTTCCAGCAGGTATTTTTGGTGCACTTGGCTTGCCTCCTAAAAACGCTGCCGCAAGATCCGGGACCGGTGGAGGATTTTTCACGGTAACCCGGAAATATCTTGCCGTTGTTTGAGGAATAGATATTGTTTGCTGTAAGATAGCGCCTGGTGGTATGTAACAGACAAACTTGAAATTTGCGCCATCATCACTTGCCTCAAGTGTTCTGGAATCAGGTGCAGAAGCACCTCTGCCAAACATACCTGGCTCTCCCCCGCCCATCATTGTTACTGCTTTAATAGTTTGCGGTTGTGGAAATGCAAACTGAATCCAGGCAAAACCTTCTACAGAATCTCTTGGCAGAAGAACGCTTGCCGCTAAATCACCATCCGTTAATTGTTGCAATGTAAAATTGCCCCCACTGGACGTTACTTCTGCTCCTAATTCGCTTAACGATTTATCTGCACCTGGAACTTTAAATGCCACTACAGCTATGTCTTTATAGAATAAGGGAAGTTTTGAAGCATCAACGGTTTCTCTAAATCCGGGCTGCATAATGATATTCTGGAACGGGCCCGTGATGCCCTTTTGTTGGGATAATCGTACGTTATTCGTTCCACCTTTCAAACGCATTTCCGTCCAAACGATTTTTTTCATCCCATCCTCTGGCTTTACCCAGGGGCCTCCACTTTCACTCCAGCCGGGAGATCCGGCGATTGCCATTTCCAAATGCAACGAGTCTGCCAACTTTGTTGCAAAATGAAATGCATCCTTCCAACCAGGAGTCATATATGTCAAGCGCTTTTCCACTATCTGTGGAGTCATCAGGCTTGCATCAAAATTCTGAAACCCGCCAATTCCTGCCCGATGCATCCATTCAAGATCCTTTCGAATACCTTCTTTAGTTATATTCCCATTCATCCAGTGCCACCATACACGCGGTTTTGCAGTATTTGGTGGCATTTTAAAATTATCGTACAACGAATCGCCGGCAGACTTGTTTTTACCTTCAATTTCAATAGCAGAATTATATACCGTGCTTCTTTTTTCGTCGGTTATTTTTGTGATTAATCCGGTAGCCTGCTGTGCAACAGCAGCAAAAGTTAAAAAAAGGTAAGATATTAAAAGAATTAATTTTGCAGATAAAAACTGATTTGTAAACTTTTTCATTTTGCAATTGGTTTAATTCATTTATGGCGGTCGTTGGAGAATAAAGTGGTAATGTACACATGCCAATTTATTCGACTATCCTGTACAGTATGTAGCTTAGCCGAGACTGCTCAACTCAGTAAATAATACAATACATTTATAAGAAATCGATCGGCAATGGCTTCAGAAAATATATACCAGTTTTTAAAAATAAATGAGGAATCTATCACTCCAAAGTATCTGCAGATAGCTAATTGTGTTATGCATGCTGTACAAATAAATGCTGTTACAAAAGATTACTTGCTACCTTCTATAAACGATTTAACGTATGAGCTTGAAATATCACGTGATACGGCAGAAAAAGCGCTACGTTACTTAAAATCCCGCGGCGTAATTGGTTCTGTTCCCGGCAAAGGATATTTTATTGCCAACACTCATTTTAAACAATCTATAAAAGTTTTTCTACTGTTCAATAAACTGAGCGTACATAAAAAAATCATTTATGATTCTTTCGCATCCAGATTAGGCGACCGGGCTGCTATTGATTTTTTCATTTACAATAATAATTTTTCTCTTTTTAAAAAATTGATGCAGAAAAATAAAGACAATGATTATACGCATTATGTAATTATCCCCCATTTTTTGGAAGGGGGTGACAAAGCCAATGAGGTTATTAATGAAATTAAAAAAGGTCAATTAATTTTATTGGATAAATCCATTTCCGGTATCGACAGGGAATATGGCGCAGTTCATGAGAATTTCGAACAGGATATTTATCGGGCACTAAAGGCGTCGCTTCCTCAATTGAGTAAATACCAGACTATTAAAATTGTTTTTCCCGAATA
Organism: Hanamia caeni; assembly: GCF_003721595.1. Lineage (GTDB taxonomy): Bacteria > Bacteroidota > Bacteroidia > Chitinophagales > Chitinophagaceae > Ginsengibacter > Ginsengibacter caeni. The sequence continues at coordinate 543,658 of NZ_RJJR01000002.1, read as the reverse complement.
TACTTATCATCCGGTAGAGATCCTGAAAGGCTTTCATTCCTTCTGCAGTGAGTATGCATTCAATCATAAGGTAGTCCAAAATATTGAAAAGGAAAAAGTGAGTCGCGGTGAAGCATTTATTAATCTTATGGAAGACGACCTGGTTATTTTGTTGGGGAAAATACAGGGAACGGATTTAAAGGTAGGAAAAGACATTGGCATCATTTCTTATAATGAAACACCCTGGAAACGTTTTATGCTCAATGGCATTACAACTATTTCTTCTGATTTTAAAAAAATGGGTGAAATGGCCGCCGATTTGGTCTTAAATAACAGCAAAGAACAGAAAGAAGTGCCTTTTTCCCTCACATTAAGAAACTCGCTCTGATTTACCGGAGCGTCATAATAAACTGGTTGTATGCAATGCCAAATACAATCATCCTAATTTAATTGTCATTGCTGGCTTTTAATCCCGCAAACCTGCTAAAAAATTGTTCGGAAAATTTTTAGCTTTTGCGGATAGATTTCTTTGCAGGATGGGACAGGACAGTCATTACGGCTGGTTGGCTAAATTTACTTTTTTAAATATTTGTAAAAAAGACATATCTTAACGGCCTGAAATCTTTATTGCTTGAATCGTTCGTAAACCGGACTAAATTTTCATTTTAAAATCAAAATTAAATGACCAAAAAATTTTGTGCATTAAAGCGGATGTTTTTAATACTCGCTATCCTGTTAACCGTTTTTCAGCAGGCACTTTACGCTCAGCAATCTACCCATGTTATTAGTGGAACTGTTTCTAATGAAAAAGGAGAGCCCCTGGAAGGCGTGGTTCTTAATGTAAAAAATTCTAACGAAAGTGTGGCTACCGATGCTGCAGGGCAATTTAAAATCACCATAAATAAGCCCAGGGCTATTTTGGTAATTAGCCACGTGGGTTATGCTGATAAAGAAATAGATGTAACTCAAAATTCTAATAACCTGAACGTCACTCTGTCGATTAGCAGCAAAGAATTGGGCGAAGTGGTGGTGGTGGGATATGGAACCGTTAAAAAAAGCGATTTAACCGGCGCAGTATCAGGTATAAGTCAAAAGGAAATTCAATCACGCCCTGTTAATAATGCCCTGGAAGCGATGCAGGGTAAAGTTGCGGGTGTGGATATAACCTCTAATGAACGCCCCGGAACCCTCGGCAGTATTACTATCCGTGGCGTACGTTCATTGACAGCTTCGAATTCCCCTCTATATGTAGTAGATGGGATTCCCTTGATTACCGGGGGAATTGAAAATATCAATCCAAGTGATATACAGTCAATTGATGTTTTAAAAGATGCTTCCGCCACTGCTATTTATGGTTCGCGCGGCGCCAATGGCGTTGTTATTGTGACTACGAAACAAGCTAAAACAGGAAAAACCGTATTAAACCTCAACAGTTCATTTACCTGGGAGAATTTGATGGATAATGAAAAAATGTTTAATGCCGCAGATTTTATTACTTTTCGCCGCTGGGCATATTATTATGCCGGTTTTAATACAACCCAATATCGTAACACAGGTATTAATCCATACACCAGAGGCGATCAACCGACTCTGGAACAGGACAGAACTTATTTTAGTGCAACGGCCGACCCTTATGCATGGGCCAATATCGCACAGGGATGGGCAGGCGGAACATGGGATCCTTCCAAAGTTGCCACCACAGATTGGCGAAGTATGGTTAAACAACAATCATTGACTACAGATAATACAATCAGTGTAAGTGGCGGAACAGATAAGATTAAGGCGTATGGCTCTTTTGGCTATTTGAATAATACAGGAACTATAAAAGGCCAATCATTTGAAAGATACACTGCCAATACGAACGTGGATATCACAGCTACAAAATGGTTTACTCTTGGGAGCCATATTAATGTTAATTACAACAAACAGGAATATGGGCAATCGGGCAGCGGGGTTTCTACCGTAGGTTCTCCCCAGGGAGGATTATATGAATCCGCAAGACAAATATTCCCATTTGCGGTGCCCTATGATTCAGCCGGCAACAGGATCTCATATCCCGGAGGTGACAATTCTGTGAAGACCATTATTGATGAATGGAAATATAATATAGATGAAAGAGTAACCTTGAGAGCTTTTGGAAGTTTTTATGGCCAAATAGATTTTGGTTCAATTTCACCGGTATTAAAGGGATTGAAGTATCGCCTGAACTTTGGCCCGGATCTGTCTTATTATCGCGATGGGGTTTATATTGATGCTAACTCAGTGGCTAACGGAGGCAGCAGCAGCTATGCTTCCCTTACCAAAACCAGCACCTATTCATATACATTAGATAATTTGCTCTATTATGACAGGGACTTCGGTGAACATACTTTTGGGTTAACATTATTACAAAGTCAAACGGGCTATACACAGGAAACAAGTAATATAACAGGTAATGGTGTCCCTCTGTCTTCTCAATTATGGAATGCATTAACAAGTGGTACTGTAACGGGCCAATTAAGTTCTTCTTCTAATATTATTAAGCAACAGCTTTTGTCCTATATGGCAAGAATTAATTATAGCTTTAAGGACAAATATTTGCTAACAGTTTCAGCGCGCCAGGATGGTTCTTCTGTACTTGCGGAGGGACATAAATACACTTTGTTTCCTTCTGCAGCATTAGCCTGGAGAATCAGCAATGAAAACTTCATGAATACAAGGTGGATAAATGAATTGAAACTAAGAGTCGGGGCTGGCGTTACAGGAAATTCGGCAGTTTCTCCTTATCAAACACAGGGTGGAATAACATCACTTTTTTATCCTTTTTATACCGCAAGCACAGCCGGTTCCATACCAAGTACTGTTTTTGCAAACAAGGCATTGGGATGGGAAAAAACAACTCAATATAATCTTGGTATAGATTATTCATTATTTAACAGGAGAGTATCAGGAAGTGTAGATGTATATACTTCCAGTACCTCAGATTTGTTGTTACAGGCTAATATTCCAAGTGTTACAGGCTACACGACTACTTATGAAAACATTGGTAAAACCGCTAACAACGGTATAGACATATCTATAACAACTGTAAACATCCGGCAAAAAGATTTAAGCTGGACAACCACTTTGAATGCATCATGGCAAAAAGATCATATTGTATCCTTATCAAATGGAACTCAACCGGATATAAGCAATCTCTGGTTTCCCGGCCAACCACTTGGTGTAATTTATGGGTATAAGGCTTTAGGTTTATGGCATGCCGGCGATTCATCAAATTACAAACAGTTCAATGCAAATGGTAATGCATTTACTCCGGGCAGTGTAAAGGTCCAGGACGTTAATGGCGATTATAAAATTGACCCAAACAATGATCGCCAGATTATTGGATGGACCAGGCCGCGTTGGATAGTTGGTATGACTAATACAATTAATTATAAAGGATTAGAATTATCCTTTTTCCTGTACGGAAGATTGCATTATATGTATAGTTATGGAGGCGAGGGTGAAGCTGCCCGTACTGTTACCAGGCAAATAGATTATTATAATGAAAATAATACCAATGCTTACTTTCAAAAACCAATATTTAATGCGGGCAACGCAGCAGGGGATCCTTATTTTCCTTCATTAGGTTATATGAATGCTTCATTTATCAAAATCCGGAACATATCATTGGGATATAATTTCAGCAATAAAACATTGTCCGGAATAGGGATTTCCAATTTAAAGGCGTATGCGCAAGTGCAGAATCCCGGAATGCTGTATTCTCAAATTAAGTTTCTTGATATGGACGTAGTTAGCCCAACATGGAACAGGGGCATCACCCTTGGAATCAATGCCTCATTTTAAAACTAATAAATTGTTTGTTATGAATAACTATAATAATTTGAATAAAATAATCATAATTGCGGCGCTGCTTTTTACAGGCACCTCTTGCAAAAAGAATTTTTTAGAAGAAAAACTTACAACAGCAAGAACTACTGATTTTTATAAAACCGATGAAGGCATATTGCAATTGGCAGTGGGTACTTATTACCAGACTTTTGCTGTTCCCGAAAACGGGGAATGGTATTATTCTGCCACTAATTATGGAACTGACGAATTTCATGTTGGTGGTGACCCTTCCAATTCACCCTGGAACAACTATGATCAAACTTTTAATTCCGCAATTACTCCTGTTAATGGAAATACGTCTTTGGCTAATAGCCAATGGGACGCGCTATATACAGCCATAGGAGATGCTAATTTATTAATTCAAAACGCCAGGAATAGCACTTCTACTTCTGATGCCGTTAAAAAAACATCATTGGGAGAAGGACTTTTTATGCGTGGATACAGCTATTTAAGATTAGTATCTCAATATGGCGGTGTTCCACTGGTAACTAACCCAACAACAGCAGTAACTCTTGAATTTACCCGGGCCTCTGCACAGGATGTTTTTACCCAGATTATAACTGATCTGGATAGTGCTTATAACCTGTTGCCAACCTCTGGAAGCCCGTATCATATTACACAGGATGCAGCAGCTCATTATTTGGCAAAAGCTTATCTGTCAAGGTCAAGCGAAATTAATAGCGATTGGAACTCTGCTACAATAACTTCTGATTTGACAAGGGCTGTTACTCTATGTGACCAGGTAATCGCTAATCATCCATTGGCTCAAAATTTTGCCAACCTTTGGAATTTTACCGGCATCAATTCTGAAAATGAAGCTTTACCGGAAGTTATTCTTTCTGCTCAATTTACTAATGACGTTAATACCAATCTTGGAAATGGGAATACCCAACATTTGTATTTCGTTTCAAGGTATGATGTTCAGGATCAAATGGCCAGGGATTTAACCGGCGACAGGCCCTATAGCAGATTAGCGACTACTTATTATGATTATCATTTGTATGATATGGTTAATGATTCAAGATTTTGGAAATCCTTTAGAACTAAAAGTGCTTTAAATGGCGCTAAGCCTGTTGCTCCAAATGTCCAGGGGGATTTGGGAATTATGTTTGTAATTGATCAGCCAGGTGATACACGTTTTGCCTTGTCAAAAATTTCTAAAGCGACCTCAGGAAGTAATCTTGTTATGGATGTTAATGGAACGGGGAGGCCAATACCAACTACCTATGTGGCTTATCCTAATGGTACCACAACAAATGGTGCCCTGAATACTGATTTGACAACGGCTGGCCAAAGTTTTCCATCTTTAAGCAAATACATTGACGGATCAAGAAATGCATTAAACGATGTTGCCGGTCATAGAGATTTCATTTTAGCCCGTTCTGCCGAAACTTATTTAATTGCTGCTGAGGCTAAAATCAGGTTAGCCAAAGCTGGCCAGGGTAGTTATAGTGATGCCTTGCCCGATATTAATGCTGTTCGTACCCGTGCCCAATACGCTAGTGGCGAAAACAGGGCTGCCTATAATGACGGAGGTAATACCTTACAGTCACCGTCACTTCAACCGGCAGGCGTAGGAAACTCTTTTTACCCGGGAAATTCATACTATGAATCCAATAATATCCCTGTGACTACTGCGGCATCTGAAAGTTTGGCTATCAATGATATAGCTTCTTTGCCCGCACAAGATGAATATATTATAAACACCTTAGGATTATCGGATCAGTATGATAAAATGATGTGCCTGGTTTTGGATGAACGTTCCCGTGAATTAATGGGAGAATATAAGCGCTGGGAGGATCTATCACGTACTAAAACGTTGGTTGCCCGCGCTAAGGCTTTTAATCCCGAAGCGGCCGCGCATATTCAAGATTTCCATGTTCTCAGGCCAATACCACAGACCTTTCTCGATGGTATTCAAAGTGGGGGAAAGGCTTTGACTCCTGATCAAAAACAAGCCATGCAAAACCCTGGTTATTAAGAATTATTGATATTATCATAAGGATGGTCAAACAAATTGCCCATCCTTTTTTTTGAAATTAAACCTCATGACAGGCTTTCTGAAAGCTATCCTTTTTTACCACTTTTAAAAAATAAAAAATGGCAAAAAAAATTCTTTTACTGTTCCTTTTGGGTTTTCCTTTTGCAATGAATGCCCAAAAAGATGCATCACTGCATCAATCACAACCAGGCTATCCAATCCGGTATAGCGCTATGCCAAAGGAAGAAATTAAAAGTTTTGTAGATAAGGTATTTGATTATATTGAAGCGGTCACGCCTGCCCAAATGATCGATAAGCAAACCGGCTCTCCTGTTAATGATATTTCTAAAGCTGATGGAAACACCGTGATGGAACAAGGCGATTTTTCCATCACGAGTTACGAATGGGGCGTTACCTATTCAGCGCTTTTATCCGCATCAAAAATTTTTGATGAAAAAAAATATGCGGATTATGTGAAAGACCGGTTTTCTTTTATCGCCAAATGGGCGCCGGTGATAAAAAAATTAAAAGAAGAAGGTGCCTATCAAAATACATCCTATCCTTTACGTCAACCGATTGACCCGCATGCGCTCGACGATGCCGGTGCGATGTGTGCCGCGATGATTAAAGCCACCCGCGCCGGTATCAATGGAGATTTGAAGCCACAAATAAATACGTACATCAATTGGATTGCCAGAAAGCAGTATCGTTTTTCTGATGGAACGCTGGCAAGGAACCGGCCACAAAAAAATACGCTCTGGCTGGATGATTTATATATGGGCGTGCCTGCGTTGGCGCAAATGGGCAAATTTACCGGCGATAAAAAATATTTTGATGATGCGATTCTTCAAATCAAATCTTATAGCAAGCGCATGTTTAATAAAGAAAAAAATTTATACATGCATGGGTGGGTGGAAAGTATGGAAACGCATCCGGAGTTTCACTGGGCGCGCGCAAACGGATGGGCTTTGCTGGCGATGACGGAATTGCTGGATGTATTGCCGGCAAATTATCCGGGAAGAAAAGAGGTGTTGACACAATTTAAAGCCCTGTCAAAAGGGATCGCTTCCTATCAATCGTCAAATGGGATGTGGCACCAGTTGCTGGATAAAAACGATAGTTATTTAGAAACCTCTGCCACCGCCATTTATGCTTATTGCATTGCGCATGCCTGCAATGAGGGATGGATTGATCCGGTTACGTATGCCCCAATGGCAATGTTGGCCTGGAACGCTGTTACTACAAAAATCAATGACAAAGGGCAGGTGGAAGGAACATGCGTTGGAACCGGAATGGCCTTCGACCCATTATTCTACTATTACCGCCCAACAAATGTTTTCGCCGCCCACGGTTATGGTCCTGTGATTTATGCCGGCGCTGAAATGTATGAACTCGTATCAAAAAATAAATTTGAAATGAACGATAGCTCATTGCAATATCAAAAGTGAGCTTTCTTGAAAACTTTTTTAAATACTGCACAGCTACCTTTTAAGTTTATACACTGCGCTTGCTGCCAGTAAAAAGCATCCGAGACCAAAATCTTCAAAATCAGGAACATGGTGGTAACCTACGGGCTGGCTGTCTTTGGGCTCTTTCCCAGTGCCCTGCACATAACCCAAAAAGCCATTTTCATGAACGCAGCTTTGCAACGCATTCCATGCTTTTACAACCACAGGTAAAAATTTTTTTCTGTTGAGAAACTCATTGTTAATGCCCCACGCCATTCCATACGTAAACAATGCAGTGCCCGTCAATTCTTTTCCTCCGAAATGCGTAGAATCCATCAGGCTTACATTCCATGAGCCATCATTTCTTTGAAGAGGAACTATTGCATTCATGATACTTTTATAATCATTCAGATATTCATCGAAATGAGGATCACTTTTTGGCAACACATTTAATACCCTCACCAAAGCCGCTACCACCCAGCCATTGCCCCGGCTCCAGTAACAATTTTTGCCGTTGGGTTCCCTGTATGGCGGCACAAAATCTTTATCTCTCCACCATAATCCGTCAGCAGGATTATACAATCCATTTCCGCCCTGCTTAAATTTCGTGTAGGCATACATGTTATACATGCGGTTAAAATAGGAAGTGTCTTTATAAACACTTCCTAACTTCGCAAAAACAGGCATTGCCATCTGCAAGGCGTCTATCCACCACCAGTCATCTATTTTATCAGTCGCCATCATAGAATCAATAGAGGCTTTTATATTTTTTATTCTTTCTTCTTTTTTATCTAAAAGATACAAGTCAATATAGGTTTGCCCACACGCCTGGTTGTCGCCGTTCCTCGTTGCTATACCGCCTCTTAAATTCCAATCATGTTTATCACCCCATTCCACTGCATAATCATAATATTTTTTCTTTTTATCTATATCATACAAGGCCATTAAACCTTCATAATAAACCGCACGTGTCCAGATATTGGTGGGGTAAATTTTATTTTTTGCAGGAATTGGTATTTCAGTTCCCGGGTCGGGCCATTTATTCATGAAATAACTGTTCGCTAATTCTGCAACTTTTAAAACTTCTTTTTTCGATGGTATTTTCTGCGCAAATGTTTGCAACGAAATAGAAATTAAAGCCGCTATAATTATTAAAAAAATCTTTTTCATAATGACCATTTTTATTTAATTAATTAAAATATTTTTAGGGCATCTTTTTCAAGCCTTCCCATTTCACTTCCCATTTTCCATTTTTTGGAAAGCCTGGATTTATTGTTTTACATCCGTCATAACCTGCACACATCATCGCTATTGCAGCGAGCAAGCCACCATTGCCCGGAAGATAAATAGTTAATCGTTCATCCTGGCAGTTTTGCCCATTGTTCAAATAAGTATTTGTTTGAATCGGCATGAGCAACGCATCAATCGCTTTTTCGGGCAGGCCTAACCGTGTGGCCGTCATGGCCGTCATTGGGAAATCCCATCCCCAGGTCTTAGTCCATGTCCAGTTATTCCAAATCCAGTTAAACGTGTTGTGCATAATAGTTGTGTCCACCATTCCTGTTTGCGGTAACATACCAAACGCTCCAAAAACTGAAGGATGATCGGTTCTGTATTCAGGGTTGGTATAAGAATCTTTGGCGCTTTCAGTGAATAAATATTTATCGCCCTGAACAGGCAACGGAGATAAATTTTTCAAAACGTCATCCCATTTTTTATTCGCGGACAAATGCAATCTTTTTCTCCATTGCTGCGCTACACTTAATGCCCAATGCCAGTAGCACAATTCAAAAGTGGGATTAAAAGTTTCCGTTGCTTTGAATCTCTCCTGCGAAGGAATGACACCCTTGCCCAAAATATATTTTTGTTTTGCTGAATCATACCAGGCGAAATAAGCCATAAAATCAGCCGTGGCAAAAACAAGGTCTTTGTATTTTTCCAATGTTTTCACGTCCGGGTGTTCGCGATAACACAATTCCGCAAAATAAATAAAATGCGGTTGTTGCCAGATTAAAAACGCACCCACAGAGGAAGGGCTTTCTTCACCTTCATTGTCAGTCATCTTTTGCCAGCGGATTCCCTTGTAGCCTTGCCTTTCTGCAATTTGTTTTGCTTTGGGTGCTACGTTTTTATACCACGATAAAGTTGGCTCCAATAAATTATTTCTTCCCCATAAAGAAAAATGAATGCCATGCCACCAATGCATTTCAAGGTGAAATTTTCCATACCAACTGTTATAAGTCAGTCCTGTTTCCTGCGGCGGATAATCTCCAGCACATTGAATTTTAGTGAGGTATTGGGATAGAACCACTCTTCTTTCCAACTCAAATGCTCTCGAATCTATGCACTGGCTAAAGTCAACCGCACCGCCGCTTTCCCAAAATTTTTTCCATTCGGTTTTATTATTAATTGCAGTTTCCCCGAAAGAAGGAATTTTATTTTGTTTCTTATTTTGATCGAATTGAAATGTGATTTCAAACTCGTTCGCCGCGCCGGGAGTGATGATAAAATAATGCGGGCTTTTTTCTTTTACAGAAGCAACTGCCTTCCATTTTGCATCTACGAAATAAGTCGTAGTATCTAAAGCATGCTTAAATAAAGCGCCGTTGTTTTCCAAAGAAATGATGGAGGAAGAATGCTTCTCATCATTTGTAAAATTATTTCCCATATCGGCCCAATCACCCGTGGGGTAAGGAAAGCGAAGGCGAATGAATAATTTTTTTTGTTTTATTAAAGGCGAAATTACTTTGACTGCAATGGCATCTCTTTGCTGATGACAAAAAGTGATTACCTCTACAGGAATGTTTTCAACGGTAAACTTGGAATGAATTTCACCGGTCCACAAATCAAGTGTTTGCTGAATATTTTTGATATCATCTATGGCAGCGCTCCTTCCATCTTTTTTTAAGATTTCAAAACCGATATTTCCCAACTGAAGACGGTGTGGATTTTGCCGGAACCAGTTTACTGCCTCTTTATTTCTTTCAGGCTTTTTTATTTGCACGGAATAAGGAATATTTCTTCCATGTAAAAAATAATTTTTTAAGGTTTCATCAAATTGGTAATGATTGGAATTGATAAAACTATGCCATCCCCATTCGCTTTCCGTTCCCAGCGGAACGCCGTTGGCATAAGCATTGGGAAAGGATTGCAAGCCCGTAACGTCAACCGTGAAAGCAAAACGGCCATTGCCCACTGAAAGAGAAGACAACGAATCAAAATGATTGTTGATAACGTTATGGCGATGCACCAAAGCATAACGGTCAATTTTCGTTTGTGCATGGCCGTTATACACAGTAAACAAATAAATAATGAAGATCTTTATTTTACTTTTCATTTAACTATTACTTTGTTTGATTCACTTTCGGAGGAGAAAATCGTCAGAACTTCACCCTAACCCCTATCAGGAACATCTTAAGCATCTTAATTTTTGAAAAGGAATATTTATTTTAATTTTTTAATCTCTCCTGGTTGGCCTTGCCATTTGAATCCACTGAAATATTCTGTCTTTTATCGATGGTAAGTTTTACATTATTGAATTTCCAATCTTTGGTAAATTCAAACAGGCCAATTGCCGCGGCGGAAATATCACAATTGGTAAAAACAAAATTTTCCAACACAGATTTTTCATAGCCTGAGCCAACAAATGCATGATTCGCATGGGTGACTTTTACATTTTCTACATACACATCTTTTGCATGCGGAATTCCTCTCTCCGGCGGTTCCACTTTGTGTAACATCGCTTTCCAATAATCCGGAATGGAATCATAATCGTAGCCTTCCGGTAATTCAGAATAACTGTAGGAAGGATTCCAGTTTAAATTCACCTGGAATGCATTGTTGACAGAATCGAGAACGGTGTTGGTAAAATGAATGTCTTCAATCGTGCCGCCGCGCGTGAATGCCGATTTAATCCGTAAACCATTGTCGGTGTGTTTTGCAAAAAGGCCAGTAGCGAGCACATGCCTGATACTACCGGAAGTTTCACTGCCAAGCGTCACGAGGCCACTTCCCCTGCGTGCCAAACATTTTCTTATCACAATGTATTCGCACGGTTTATCTACACGAAGCCCATCCCAGTCACGGCCCGCTTTCAAACAAATGTTATCATCATTGCAATCAATATCGCAATTCTCCACAAGCACCCACGTTGAAGAATCGATGTCAACACCGTCAGTGCTCGGCCCATGGCCATCTTCATTATTGCGGATAACCAATCCGTCAACAGTTACATGGTCGGAATATAAAATCTGTACTGTCCAAAAACCAGCATTTTTCAAAGTGATGCCTTTCAGTGTTACATCGGAAGAATTTTGCACCAGCAAAGTCCTTACTCTTTTTGCATCATAATCCACAATCCAGCGCAGACCTTTGCTGTCGTAATCTTTGCGCATCGCCCAATATTTATCCCAACAAAATTTTCCTCTTGCATTCACCACTCCTTCGCCCGTAACAGCGGCATTTTTTGCGTCAATCACATTTATCAGCGCCGACGGCCATTTCATTTCTATGCCCGCAATGCGCGTATTGATTTCAGGATAATCGGCAAAATTTTGTGAGCCAAGCAATGTAACGGTCTTGCCTATACGTAAATGCACATTTGTTTTCAGATAGATTGCACCGGTTACATAAGTGCCAGAATTAAAGGCCACCACCCCGCCGCCACTTTTTGCACACTTATCTATTGCCTCCTGTATTTGTTTTGAAATAACTTTCGATGTATCGCTTTTTGCTTTTACGATAAAAACTTTAGTCGCGGAAGGAAATTGTTTAGCGCCTGCTTGTGAGGTCCAGCTCATTGCTACAACCGAATCTTTTTGTGCAAAAGAAAAATGGTTACACATTAAAAGAACAGCAGTAAACAAACAAATAGGTGGATTTTTTATTTTCATGATGCAGGCATTGTTAAAAAGAATTTCAATTTGCGTAAAAAAAATGGTTCAGGCGTACTGCACATACATGTTGTAGCGTAGGTAAAGCGTGAACACTTTTCAAAAGTAGTTTGGAATGCAGGAAAATAAACATTTTTTTTAATGCTGCGATTTATTGTAACCCATCCTTGCAGAATCTATAATCGGGAAAAAATCTTTTATAAAAAATAGAGACCGCACGACAGCGGCCTCTAGAAAGATTTTTAACTAAAAAAGCTAACATTCTACCGGGTACTATCTACACGGCTTCCTTGTTGCTTCATCGGCATATGCATCTTTCCTTTACTGTGGTTTTCGCCCCAAATTTTACCACTGCTTCCTATTCTTTGACCGCTTTGCAGATTTTCAGTTTTCCCACTTTTCCAGGTCACTTTTCCGGTGGTTGAAATGGTGGTTCCGTTGCTTAGGGTCACATCATTGTCTACGGCGCTCATCGTGCCATTGTTGCTCATCATCAATTTACCGTCTTGCATCGTGTAATAAGTGTGATTGTTTGATTGCATATTTTGATGATGCTTTTGTGAAGGGGTGGCTTCATTGCTTACCTGGGCTGAGGCGCTAAAGCAAAAAGCAATAGCGACAATAAAAAGACTGATGGCTTTCATAATTTAAAATTTTTAAGTTTCAGGATAGATACGTCAAAACCTATACCATCGCCGGCGTAAAGTGCATCCCTGCCTTTAATTAGGAATATTTGTGGAATGTTTTAAACATTTTCGCATGCAGTTGCATGCCTACACTAAAGTTCTCCGGGTTCTTTTTTAAAACTTCCTAAAGTGCATTTCAAAAAAAATCCTGCGGCAACAACCCAGGATTTTTTTGAGCAATATTTGTTTATTTATCTTTCGTAAGGGAAATTCCTTGCTACTTTTTTCATCATCCTTGTTATCAGTTCATCGGTTGAGCTCATTACATCATCATTCATAGCTTTATAAAAACGCCACAGCAAATTGCCATCGGCGCCATTGTAAATTTGCAGCGTTAGCGCGCCGCTTCCCGTTTTGCTACCGAGACTTCCAAATAAAACTGTTTTGGCAATAGCGGCACCCTCAGAAGCTGTTTTTTCGTAATCATATTTGCACTTAATAACCGCATCCACACCCAAAATTTTACAAATTGAATCCTGGGTAAGCAAATCCAATTGATCATAAACCCCTTTGGCTTTTAACAGCGCATTTGTTCGCGTAGGATCCTGGAAGGTTACTGTATATTTATCTGCTTTCCGCAGCAAATAGGTATACATAGAAGATTGAAGATTTGTCTTAAGACTTTGCTCCTCGCTTTTAGTAGCCGACGAATCATAATGTTTGGGAACACGTTTATACACGATAGCCACATCATAAGGCAATATGGCAACTGTCTTTTGCTTTTCAATTTCAGATTTTAAATTGGGCGCAGAATAGGTTTGTTTTGCGGCTTCAAATTGGGCAAATGAAGTGTGAGACACAAAGAAAAAAAGCGAAAAAATTAGAATTGTAGTTTTCATAAACGTAGTTTTTGGAATGCAATTTAATAAACTGTTTAATTCAAAAATTTTTATTTTCCATCAGGTTTTCCATTCTTTTTCGCGACTTATTAAATATCATCATCCCATTTTTTTTGCCCTTTCTGTTTAGCTTTTTTTCTTCTTCCGGCAGTTGGTTTTCAGCCCTGCATTTTTCGCTGCAGCAGCCCTCATATTTTTTTGCGCAAGATTCACACTGAATAAAAAGAAGGTGGCACGCTTCATTTGCACAATTGGTGTGCGTATCGCATGGAGCGCCACATTGATGACAATGGCTGATAATTTCATCACCTATTTTTTCGCCAAGCCGTCCATCAAATACAAAATTTTTACCTAAAAATTTATTGGGTAGTTTTTGCTCCTTCACTTTGGCGGCATACTGGATAATTCCACCTTCAAGGTGGTACACATTTTTAAACCCTTTGTGCAGCATGTAAGCGCTTGCCTTTTCGCAGCGGATGCCACCGGTGCAGTACATGATGATATTTTTGTCTTTCTTTTCTTCCAACAGGTTCACGGCCATCGGGAGCTGCTGCCTGAAAGTATCAGAAGGGATTTCAATGGCATTTTGAAAATGCCCAACTTCAAATTCATAATGATTGCGCATGTCTACCACAATCGTTTCAGGATCTGAAGTGAGTTGGTTAAAAGAATCCGCATCTACATACTTTCCCTTTTTACTCATGTCAAATCCCGGATCGCTTATTCCATCGGCCACAATTTTTTTGCGCACTTTTATCTTCAGTACCCAAAAACTTTTTCCATCATCATCTACGGCTACGTTTAACCGGATATCTTTTAAGAAAGAAATGGTGTTTAAATATTCTTTGAATTTTTCAAAGTTGGAAGCAGGCACGCTTGCCTGTGCATTGACGCCTTCGTGTGCAACATAGATTCTCCCAAAAACCTTCAGGTCATTCAGATTTTTATAGAGCTCATCGCGAAAAGCTTGCGGGTCTTGGATTGCAGCGTATTTATAAAATGAAACGGTAATGCGGCTTTCCGTTTCTTCATATAATAACTTTTTGAGTTCCTTTTGAGAAACACGATTGTGTAATAAAGCCATAATAAACATTTACCCGGTTTTATCTGAGACATTTACAGGATGAATCAGACCTTAAAAAAGGCGGTAAAATGATTCACAAAGATAGCCTGTTTCATAATTTTTAAAAAACAGGAACGGGATTTGATTTAAGGGTGAGTAATTATTATGACATTATAGTTAACAATAACCTTAAAAGTACCTTTATGAAAAAGACAATTTTTTTTATTGCCGCCTTATTTTTAATGATAAGCGCAAAATCGCAGGGCGTTCATTTCGGAGTAAAAGGAGGGTTAAATGCTTCTTCTTTAAATTCGACACCCGCAAATTCTGATATGCAAAGTAAAATCGGTTTTAATGTTGGTTTACTGGCGCATATCCATACTGCAAATAAATCGTGGGCTATTCAGCCGGAACTTTATTATTCTGCTGAAGGTGCAAAAAGCAAAGCCAATAACGATGTATCCACCAACATCGGATTTATAAATATTCCGCTGCTGGCCCAATATATGTTTGATAATGGATTCAGGCTCGAAGCAGGCCCTCAGCTAAATTTACTGATGAGCGCCAAAAATAAGAACAACAATACTTCTACTGATATCAAAGACGACCTGAATACGGCAGGTTTTTCAATTCCTGTAGGAGTAGGATATTTATTACGGTCGGGATTCGGCTTTGATGCGAGATACAATTTTGGAATGAGCGATATTTATAAAAATGCGACTGCGAAAGTAAAGAGCAACGTTTTCCAGTTTGACATTTTTTATCAGTTTTCACATACAAAAAAATAAAGAAAGATTTTAATTTTTAGCCTTTAGCAGCCATCAATTATTAAAATTGCTGGCTGCTTTTTTATAAAAACTATTTCTATCTCACTTTAAGAATGTTTTTACATTTGATGAAATAACGCGTTTTCATGGCCAAGAATAAATATTCCAAACCTCCCGTTCCTTCGTTCGAAAAAATTAATTCTGTTCAAAAAGTGTTCATTTGCCTGGGCATTGCCATTGCGGTGTAT
Organism: Hanamia caeni; assembly: GCF_003721595.1. Taxonomy (GTDB): domain Bacteria; phylum Bacteroidota; class Bacteroidia; order Chitinophagales; family Chitinophagaceae; genus Ginsengibacter; species Ginsengibacter caeni. The sequence goes on along the minus strand of NZ_RJJR01000002.1, from coordinate 527,885 downwards.
TTGATTGTAGAAATCAAAAATATCGATGTGCTTACGCATGTTATTATTGGATGGGATGTGTTTAGCTTATGCCTGTTGATAATGACCTGGATTACTTTCTTTATTACTTCAGCCAAGCAGATAAGAATTCAATCGAAAGTGCAGGACCCAAACAAGTCAGTTATTTTTATCATCATTTTAATCTGCACGTTAGCCAGCTTTTTTACAGTGCTGCTTTTAATAGTTACTAAAAAAGAAAGTGAATCAAAAGCTGCATGGGAACTGCCCATCGCAGTTGCAGCAATGATTTTTTCGTGGCTTTTGATTCACACCAGCTTTACGTTGCGCTATGCACACATATTTTATGGTGACCATGAAACCGAGCCGAATACCCATGCCGGCGGCCTTGAATTCCCCGGAGATACTTTGCCGGACTATCTTGATTTTGCTTATTATTCCTTTGTGCTGGGGATGACTTTCCAGGTGTCGGATGTGCAGATTACGTCGCGGCGATTCAGGAGAATGGCTCTTTTACATGGCATACTCTCATTTGTTTTTGATACCATCATGATAGCGCTTACCATCAATATTCTTGCATAAAAAACTCCGATTATTTGTTCGTTTACTGCCATTAAAAGATAGCGCGAATGGCAACTCTTCCTGTATGAATTACCGAATTTTTGGAAGGCTTGCGACCATCATATTGCAAATTCAATTCAATATTGCCCGCCAGCCTTTTTGTCAATTCTACATTCCACAGGTAATTTTTCCCCGGCATGAGGCCGTTTAATAAAATATATCCCACTGTGCTGTTGGCATCGCCCTTAAAGTTTATGTTGTTTAAAGAGAATCTTGCATTTATGGTGCCGTCTGAAAGCACGTTGTATTTTACTTCCGCCGCTAATTGATTATTCAAAGAAGATTCAGCACCTCCCATCGAATTTTTCTTTTTATCATAAGTATAAATTAGGCTTACACGAAAATCACTTTTATAAATGTAGCTGATAGTGGGCTCAGCCGAAATCTCATTTACCCGGTAATTTCTGTTTGTAAAAGAAGGCGTGATTAACTGGTTGCGGATATATTTGTTGATAAGGCCCGTGGCTATATTTTTAGAAAGATTCCATCGCGCGCGGATGGAAAGATCACGAAGCGAATTACTTTCAAACCCATAATTCAAAAGCGACTTGGTTTTGTTCAGCCTGTGGGTTACGTCAATTCCCCAAACCGGATCTTTGCGATTAAAATAAATTGAATTGCTTAAAAAGGAGGTTAAAGAAATCAAAGACGAATCCACCAGGTTTTTCTGAAAAGGATTAAATTCGAAACCTCCGTTTGAAATTTCTTTTTTGTTGATTTGTAAGGTAGAATTACTGCTGAACCTCTTGACGAAATTTACTAATTTTCCCACTTTTTCTTTCCCGATTACCTTATCAGGATTAATGCTCAAATTGTAATTGAACTGAATGTAATTTGCCTTTACATATTCATTGGTGGGCGTCAATACACGGATCCATTTTTTTTGATCCTGGTACATGGCTCTTTCAAATTCGTTTAACTGCGGAATACCATCTTCATTGTAATCATTCCATGTATAATAGCCCTGGCCGGCCGGCACTTCAATATAAGTGTATTCCCTTTTTTGTTCCTGGCCTGAGCCTAATTCGTACAAAACATTTCCCGATAGCAAGCCCCTCCATTCATTCATAGCATATTCGGCCCGGCCAAGAAGGCTTTTATCACTTTTTTCATTTGAATAATTTTTATTGTTTACCTGTAATTCACGGTAGCTAACATTCAGCCGAAACTGCCGGTGTTCATTTTTCATCAACTCTGTCATCACATTCATGTTCCGGCTTTCATCCTGGCTGATTAAATTTTTCCCCAAAGGAATTTTATTTTCCCGGGTAGAATAGGTGATGCCCCACTTGTTTATTTTTTTTTCAGAAGATTTGACATACACCTGCCAGGAATTGAAAGCAAAGCTTATGGGCATTAATGTATCTGAGCTTTTTGCAAGCTGTTGATTATTTTCTGAAGCATAGGCGGCCCCGATTTGAATATTTTGAAGTTGCTCAAAAGAACGGTAAAGATTTACAGTTGGCCTAATATAAGAACCTGTTTGAACCGGGCTGTTAATATTAGTGACATAGAATTTATTATCAAAATGCCATCCGTTTATCACCATCCTGTTTTCAATCGCATTTCTTACGCCATTAAATTCATCACTTCGATGGTAATTGGTAAATCCATATCTCAGGTAATTATTTTTCAAGTCATTCATTTCAAGCGAAGCAGTTATTAAATTTTCTGTGGCTGCAGGCGCATCAAAAGGCAAACTCCAATCGCGGTTAAATTCAACATTCCGTAAAGTTTCCAAAGGCTTAAATTTATCCTGCACATATTCATAACCCACATTTGCTTTAAAACTGATTCCTTCTTTCAAATTTCTGAACAGCGGATGCTGAATGGCATAATCCACTTTTGCTGCTACGCCCTTGCCTTCGTCATTTCCTTTTGTTGAAAAAGTATTTACATCATAGTTACTAAGCGCCGTTTCTATTTTAAGAGAAGAATTTGGATTAAAATAATATTGGGCCGCTACGGATACAAGGTCATGCTTTTTAGGAGGCACAAGTAAAATTACGGGTTCCCAACTCCCCTGTTTTTCTCCGTTTAGCGGGGCTACAAATTTAAAAACCCTTCCATTAGCATTGCCATCATTTACAGGCACATAGTTTCCGCGGCCAGCGCCGACATTGGTAAAAGAAAGATTGTATAATGAATCTTTTTGATTCGCCGAATATTGATAGATGGTATCTTTTACGCCATTGATTATTGTATCCGTTCTTTTATACAAAATTTTATTTACAGAAAATGTATCCGGCATTGCATTGGGATAGGTTGCGCTGTCAATACGATTTCCAATTTGTGAAAGAAATTGTTTTTGCGGAGTTGTCAGCGATTGATTGATAGAAGAGTTTTTCGCATCCGCATTGGAATAAGCGCCGATGCTGAATTTCAGCTTATTATTGATATTAATTTCATCGTTGGCATACATCATTGAATTCAAATAATTCTGGTTGGAATATTCAAATTCTACCTGTATGCGGCTGTCTTTGGTAATTAAGCGTTTAACGGTAAACGTTATTTCGGCAGTATTGTAATCAATAATGTAATCACGGTCTTCACCGCGGGTTAACAACTGGCCATCCAAAAAAACTTTTTCGGTGCCAGCCAATACAGCAAAATACAGTTCGTTATTTGCGCCATAAAGTTTATAAGGCCCCTGGTTTCCTTCAAGCGGCGTTATGATATCTTTCATATAATTGCCTTTGGCAATAGCACCGCTGGCCAAAAAAGAATTGGTACTGTTTTTCCCGATGGAATTAATAGTGGAGAAAGAACCGCCTTGTAATCTTTTGGAAAAATTAAGAAAATAGTTTTGATTTTGCCTGATATCAATATCGCCAAAGCTGGCCTGCCAGCCATGTTTTTTTATTTGCAAAAAAATACGGTCGAAATCCCTGATGTTTTGCGTATTTCCCTGTGGCTGGATGGGAATATTGTTATCGCTGATGGCTGCGGTAAGTTCAAGGCTGTCGCCGATAAATCCATTCAGTTGTAGATTTAAATTAGAACTTACTACCGCGTCCTGGTTGTTACCAATTGTAATCCCGCGGCCAAAGCTTCCATTGTAATTGATGTTGCCAAAATCAATGATTTTATTTTCAAATTGATTGCTTTTGAGAACGAATGGCTTTTCGGCAGCAAAATTGAAACGAATGCTGTCATAATTAAAACGCTGCGTTATGGCGTTCAGTTTATAAGGAAAAACGCGGTAAGAAATCAATACGCTGTCAGGGAGGTTTTTCGATTTCCAAATTAAAGAGGCGTTCACATAATCGATTTCGTATGCATTGGCTGGAATGCCCGCGACTATTAGCGTGTTGGGAATGATGCTGTTTGTATCGAGAATAACCGGGCTTACACTAGCAGGTATTTTTTTACTTCTCAGGTTACTGAGTGAAGCTGGGTTTTGCTGCGAAAAACCATTCATCCAGATAAAGAGGAAAATGAAAAAAATTAGGGAGGTTACTGGTTTCAAGCAGCATATTTTTTTACAAACCTTAAAATTAAAGGATTTCAGGCAATTGCCCGGATGATAAGGTTAACGTAAAAAAAGAGTCTTTCTATATATTTTACCGGATTTTACCTTTAAAAAGCAGAAGAAAAAATTAATCTATTTATTGCTTTACTGTGTATGCATATATTATCCTTTCTCGTTCATTGGATCTACCATGCGCACAGGCCTTTCCTGTATTTTAGAAGAAAGCGAAGCACCAAGATATTCGCGGTTCATTCTGGCGATATTTTCTACAGAAATTCCTTTGGGGCATTCTGCCTCACAATTGTAGATGTTGCCACAATTGCCAAACCCTTCTTTATCCATCTGGTCTACCATATTCAATACTCTTGAAATTCTTTCAGGCTGGCCTTGTGGCAAAAGTGCTAATTGAGAAACTTTGGCTCCAACAAATAACATGGCAGAACCATTGGGGCAAGCGGCCACACAGGCACCACAGCCGATGCACGCGGCAGAATCGAATGCTTCATCGGATTTTGCCCTGTCAACTAATATATTGTTGGCATCCGGGGCATTCCCTGTATTAACTGAAATGTACCCACCGGCTTCGATAATCCTGTCAAATGCTTTTCTGTCAACCATCAAATCTTTTATAACTGGAAAAGCCACGGACCGCCAGGGTTCTACGACGATGGTATCGCCTTCTTTGTAAGCCCTCATGTGAAGCTGGCAAACTGTATTCTTTTGCCATGGGCCATGTGCGCGACCATCCACATACATGCTGCAGGTTCCACAAATTCCTTCGCGGCAATCGCTGTCGAAGGCAATAGGGTCTTTTCCTTCACTAATCAATCTTTCATTGAGCACATCAAACATTTCGAGGAATGACATTTCAGAAGAAATATCTTTTACCTCAAAAGTTTCAAAATATCCTTTTGCCTCTGCGTTTTTTTGGCGCCATACTTTCAGAGTGAGATTCATATTGTAGTGTTCCATATCTTAATTACTTTATTATTATATTATTTTATTATTAACCTGCGCTTAATAAGGAAGTTTTTCATTAGTAAATTTAATTAACGAGTTTATTGATTTTGGCAACTTATTTAGTTCACCAAAAATATGGTCGTATTCTTCAGTTGTTATCAGCTTTCTAACTTTTGCTTTTTCATTCCAATCCAAACTTTCTTTCAAAGACCCTTTACTATAGCTATAAAATTTAATTTTATCCTTTTTAAAATGCCTGCCAAATCCTTCTGCAATATTTGCGGAAATAGAATCCGCAGCCCCCGCAAACTGCGCTCCCTACTACTCTTTTTGGAAATGATTCCCAGTTAATTACAATTGACCAAACGTAATTACTTAAGCGAAAAGCAATCCGGTAACATTCTATATCGTTTAGTTTTAAATAATTATCAGGCATATTCCCCTAAACAACTAATTAGTACTTGAATTAATAATCTAATAATTTAATAATCTAATAATTTATTTATAACTCCTCTGGCTTGGCTGCACTAACTCAAAAGTCAAAGGCTCTTTGTTTAAAATTTCTCCTTCAGGAGTATATTCCCAGGCGGCCACATAGCTAAACTCTTCATCGATGCGCTGGGCTTCTCCATCAGGCGTCTGGCTTTCTTCCCTGAAATGTCCGCCACAGCTTTCCCTGCGATTGAGGGCATCCCTGCAAATTAATTCGCCGAGTTCTAAGAAATCTGCGACTCTTCCTGCTTTATCCAATTCCGGGTTCATTTCAAAAATATCTCCCGGTATTCTCACATTTTCCCAAAATTCTTTTCTTAAAGCTTTTATTTCTTCAATGGCTTCGGTCAGGCCTTTTTCATTTCGCGCCATACCGCTTTTTTCCCACATAATGTGGCCAAGCCTTTTATGAAAACTATCTACAGATTCAGTTCCTTTTATGTTCATCAATTTTTCAATTCTTTCTCTCACCGCTTTTTCAGCTTCTTCAAATGCAGGATGTGTCGTTGGAATCGCCGGCGTACGAATTTCACCAGACATATAATTTCCAAGAGTGTAAGGAATTACAAAATAACCATCGGCCAAACCCTGCATCAAAGCAGAAGCCCCTAGCCGGTTAGCGCCATGGTCACTAAAATTTGCTTCTCCGAGGCAATACAAACCCTGAACGGTGGTCATCAATTCATAATCCACCCACAATCCGCCCATGGTATAATGCACGGCGGGATAAATTCTCATCGGCACTTCATAGGGATTTTCATCTGTGATTTTTTCATACATCGCAAACAGGTTACCATATTTCTCTTTGACAACTCCTTTGCCTAATTCTTCAATTTCATTTTCAGATGCGTTCGCTAATCCCCTCTTATGCGCTTCGGTTTTTCCGTAACGTTTGATGGCATCCGCAAAATCAAGATAGACGGCTTTTTTAGTGGTTCCGACGCCATAACCCGCATCACATCTTTCTTTGGCGGCCCGTGAGGTAACATCGCGCGGACCGAGATTTCCAAACGCCGGATATCTTCTTTCCAAATAATAATCACGCTCATTTTCCGGAATATCATTCGGCTTCCTGTTATCATCTTTCTTTTTTGGTACCCAAATTCTTCCATCATTTCTGAGGCTTTCACTCATCAATGTAAGTTTACTTTGATGGTCGCCGGTAACCGGAATACAGGTCGGATGAATTTGAGTATAACAAGGATTGGCAAAAAATGCCCCTTTCTTGTGCGATTTCCACGCGGCGGTTACATTGCTTCCCATCGCATTGGTGCTTAAATAAAAAACATTTCCATATCCGCCGGAACAAATCAACACCGCGTGTCCAAAATGCCGTTCCAATTTTCCGGTGACTAAATTCCGCGCGATAATCCCTCTCGCTTTTCCATCAATTTTTACAATATCATGCATTTCATGCCGTGAATACATCGTTACATTTCCCAAAGCAACCTGGCGTTCCAAAGCGCTGTACGCTCCCAGCAATAATTGTTGCCCGGTCTGCCCTGCCGCATAAAACGTACGCTGCACCTGCGTTCCGCCGAAAGAACGATTGGCAAGAACGCCGCCATATTCGCGGGCAAAAGGAACACCTTGTGCCACGCATTGGTCGATAATATTTCCACTTACCTGCGCCAGCCGGTATGTATTAGCTTCTCTTGACCTGAAGTCTCCCCCCTTTTCTGTTTCATAAAATAACCTATAAACCGAATCGCCATCGTTCTGATAGTTTTTGGCTGCATTAATTCCACCTTGTGCAGCGATTGAATGCGCGCGCCTGGGGCTGTCCTGGAAACAAAACGATTTCACTTTATAGCCAAGCTCAGCCAGCGTAGCAGCGGCTGAAGCGCCTGCCAGGCCGGTTCCGATTATGATAATCTCCAGTTTTCTTTTATTAGCCGGGCTTACCAGTTTTACGTGGTTTTTATAGTTGGTCCATTTTTGATCCATTGGACCTTCCGGTATTTTTGCGTCTAATTCCATACGTTTTATTAAATATTTTGAAACTTTTTATTTTTTGAATTTCATTCAGCATTCGCTATTGGAGCCATCCTGCCATAAAAGCAATCGGCATCATTGCAAAAAGAATGCAGATGACAAAAGAATAAATTACTCCAATGCCTTTAATAATATGAACCCACCTTCTGTGATTGATGCCAAAAGTTTGAAATGCGCTTTGAAAGCCCTGTAACAGATGAAACAAAAGAGAAGCAAGGCCAATCATATAAAGTACAAACCAAACGGGATTGGTAAATATTTCTCTCATTTCCTCGTAAAGATTTACAACCGGTCCGTGAAAATATAATTCATGTTTTGTACTGGCCCAGAAATGATATAAGTGCATTACTAAAAACAACAAAACGAAAGTGCCCAGCCAGCCCATGTATCGGCTGTACCATTTAATTTCTTTGGGATATTTTTGTTTGTTGTAACCTATTTTCCTTGCTGCCTTATTTTGTTGCCACAATAATAATCCCTGGATAATATGCAAAACAAAAACCGCGAAAAGCCCTACTTCCAAAAAACGTACAAAATAATTGTGCAACATAAAATAGGCTGCCCGGTTGAAGGTCTCTCCCCCATCATTTACAAAAATTAATGCATTTAAAGAAGCGTGCACTATCAGGTAAATAATCAAAAAAAATCCGGTAAGGGCCATTAAAATCTTTTTACCTATCGATGAAGTGAACATCTGTTTCCAGGTCATAGTGAAGAATGTTAAAATTTCAGATAGGCAAATGTACTACATGCACTTTAAAAAATGTGGAAGCATAGATTAATTGCTAAGGCAATAATGTATACCGCTTTACAAGAATCCTCATTCATTCAGCAGCAAACAAATAAATAAGCAGAATTTTATTTTTGAAATCTATCCATCTAATCTTCTTAGTAAAATATTATCCACCTGGTTGAAAAATACATCGGGCTTCATAGTGCGCCACGCAGGAAGATTCAACAATTCAACATAATTATTAAGCCTTGCCCTGATAAAATCGTACTGGGTTTGCGAAGGCATGTTTACCAGCACAATCCAACCGTTTTTATCTTCCACATCATCGCGCCATTCTTCGTAATAGCAATCGTCACTGCTGTGAAAATTGAGTACGTTTTCTGTTATCAAAATGAATTTGCGGATACCCTGCAACATGAAATCATCTATTACTTCTCTTTTGAGACGCGCTACATCGTTTTCTATCGCATCGTTCCATTCGCCAATCATTTCGATGATTACATATTGCTCCTCATAATCTGCCATCAGTACTTTCAGGTATAAAGTGCGGCTGCCAAATTCGTCCCACAAAGGATGGATGTAATAATTATAGACCGTATTCGAAAATTCAAATTCATTATACTCCCGCCCAAAAAAAGGAGAGCGCAAATCATTTTCTGATGAGTATAAATATTGCCAGTTATCGTATGGTTCTATGTCTTGCATCTACACAAATTTATTACTTAAAATACAAAAAAATTGTCAAGACCATAGGCAAAGAGTTGTCATTGTACAAGCAGGATTTTTTGTCTTCTTTTTGCTAGAAAGCCATTTAAGTTTCACTACTTTTTTTACAACACATGATGGCGGGGTTTTGTATTTCTGTTGTTACCTTTATCCGGATTAAAAAAAAGTGTATGTTAAAAGTAGGCGTATTTGGGGTTGGACATCTGGGCAAATTTCATCTGAACAATTGGAAAGAAATTCATGAGGCAGAGTTAGCAGGCTTTTATGACCCATCCGAAGCAAATGCTGCTGAAGTTAAAAAGCAATATGGATTAAAACAGTTTAAAAGCGCAGACGAATTAATTGAAGCCTGCGATGCAGTGGATATTGTAGCCCCTACCACAGAACATTACGCCTTGTGTAAAAAAGCAATTTTAAAAAGCAAACACGTATTTGTAGAAAAACCTTTGGCACATACAATGGACGAAGCCAGGGAAATTGTTAAGCTGGCTAAAGAGGCTAACATTAAATTCCAGGTGGGCCACGTGGAGCGCTTCAATCCGGCGCTGCTGGCTGCTAAAGAGCATGGGCTGGAGCCTATGTTTATCGAGGTACATCGCCTGGCGCAGTTCAATCCCAGAGGTACGGATGTAAGTGTTATTCTCGATTTAATGATTCATGATATAGACATCATACTTTCGCTTGTAAAAAGCAATGTAAGAAATGTATTTGCCAACGGAGTAAATGTATTGAGTGAAACTCCTGATATAGCCAACGTCAGAATTGAATTCGATAATGGATGTGTGGCTAATCTTACTTCGTCCAGAATCAGCATGAAAAAAATGCGCAAAATGCGCTTGTTCCAGAAAGATTCTTATGTGGGCATCGATTTTTTAGAGAAAAAAACTGAAATCATTAAATATAAAACGCCCGAAGATAAAAACGTATTTTCATTTGATATTGACACCGGCCACGGAAAAAAAACAATTGCAATTGCTTCGCCGGTAATTAAAGAAAATAATGCAATCAAAATGGAGCTTGAAAGTTTTGTGGAGGCCATCAGCAAGAACAAAATCCCTGTTGTGTCAGAAATAGATGGATTAAGGGCAATGGAAGTGGCCCATCGTATTCTTGAAAAAATAAGCCGGAACCGGGTAATTTAAATAACTCATTCAGATATCTTGCAAAAGCGTTTACACACTGGTTTTTATGCTTTAGGTGATGTAATGGCTTCCATTGCTGCCTGGACAGTGTTTTATTATTTACACCGCAAAATAGGACATGAAGGTTTTTATGTATCGAACAAATTTGTAGCGGGCTTAATTTTATATCCTTTAGGCTACGTGGTTTTGTACCATTTATTTGGCACCTACAAATCGCTTTATTATAAGTCGAGATTACTTGAATTATTTTCCACGCTGATAAGCACTTTCATCGGCAGCATCATTCTTTTTTTTATTTTTCTTTTTTATAAAAAACACCAGGATCTTTCTACTTTTTACAGCCAGTTTTTTATTCTTTTTGCTATCCAGTTTGTTTTTTGTTATCTCATTCGATATTTTCTTCTTTCAGTAGCCCATCATCAGATTCAAAAGGAACAGATATGGTTTAATACCTTAATTATCGGAGATGAAAAAAAAGTAAATAGCCTTTTGCAGATCCTTTCTTCAAATATAGAAAAGACGGGCTACCGTATTTGTGGATATCTCGCCAAACAAGCAGACGCGAATTCCCAAAATCAAATTCCTTTTTTGGGCTATATTTCTGACGCTACTTCAATTATTGGCGAATATAAAATCGATGAGGTGATTGTGGCCTTACCGGAGAACAAAAGGAGCGAATTGGAAAAAATTTTGCAAATGCTTGCTGAAAAAGAAGTGAATGTAAAAATATTACCAGATAAGGTGGATATCCTTAGTGGCAATGTGCGCACTACAAATATTATGGGTGCGCCGCTGGTACAAATTCATACAGGCCTTATGAATGCACAACAGCAAAATTTTAAGCAATTGGTAGATGTTTTTTTGAGCGTGACGGCCATTATGGTTCTATCGCCCTTAATTTTATATACCGCAATCAGGACTAAATTTTCCTCCGAAGGAAGCGTAATTTATTCACAGGAAAGAGTGGGTTACAAGGGCAGAAAGTTTTTTATTCACAAGTTTCGTTCGATGGTGGCAGGTGCGGAAAAAGATGGCCCCATGCTTAGCAGCCGCAATGATAAGCGCATTACCAAATGGGGAAAAACGATGCGCCGGTGGCGGTTAGATGAACTGCCTCAACTCTGGAATGTTTTAAAGGGAGAAATGAGTCTTGTAGGTCCGCGGCCCGAAAGGCAATATTATATTGACCGCATTACAGAAACCGACCCTGAATATAAATTACTGTTGAAGGTGAAGCCAGGCGTTACAAGTTGGGGTATGGTAAAATTTGGCTATGCAGAAAATGTAAACGAAATGATTCAAAGGATGAAATATGATATCATTTATATTGAAAACATTTCGCTGGCGCTAGATTTTAAAATAATGATACATACTGTCAGAATTATTCTTCTCGGAAAAGGAAAGTGACTATAACCAGTAAAGCCATAAATAGTTTAATTTTTTTCGCCATAAAAAAACCCCGCAAAGAATGCAGGGCTTTTTAAACATTATTTGAAAGTATTATTCAGCTATCACTTCAAAATCAACTTCGGTTTCGTGGCCTTTACCAAAATCAATTTTTGCTTTATAACTTCCTAATTCTTTAACATCGTCAAGAATAGTAATTTTGCGGCGGTCAATTTCATAGCCTCTTTGTTCACGGATGGCTCTTGCTATCTGAACTGAAGTAACGCTACCGAATATTTTTCCGCTGGTACCGGTTTTGGCGCCAATTTTTAAAGGAGATTCCTGTAACACGTTTACCACGCTGTTAATTTCAGCGAGCAATTTTTCTTCTTTCTTCGCCATCTGTTTTTGCCGCTCTGCTAACCTTTTCAAATTGGAAGAGCTTGCTTCCACCGCGAATTTATGTGGGATAAGATAGTTGCGGCCATACCCATCTTTTACAGTCACCAGTTCATTAGCACCGCCCAGGTTGTTTACGTCTTGTATTAATATTACCTGCATTATTTCGCATTTTTACCCAATCCCGAAAGCTTTCGGGACTTTCTCCTCCTTGTGTTGGATTAGGGTGGTTAAAAAAATTATTTCATGAGATCTGTAACATAGGGAAGAATAGCCATTTGGCGGGCCTTCTTCACGGCATCGCTCACCTTGCGCTGGTATTTCAGTGAATTACCGGTAATGCGTCGTGGCAATAATTTTCCCTGTTCATTCAGAAATTTTTTGAGAAAATCGCCGTCTTTGTAATCAATGTATTTAATGCCCAGTTTCTTAAAACGGCAATATTTTTTTGGCCGCTTTTCAGCTTTTATCGCTGTAAGGTATTTTATTTCATTTGCTTTAGCCATTGGTAACCTCCGCTTTTTCAATTCCTGTTTGTACGCCATTTCTCTTTTTTGCATTGTACTCGACGGCGTATTTGTCAAGTGCAGTGAACATGTGGCGAAGTACTGATTCATCGCGCAAAAGCTGGGTTTTCAGCTTTTCATTGAAGTCGGTTGGCGCCTTATATTCCAGAACCCAGTATAAACCGGTAGTTTTTTTCTGGATTGGATACGCCAGTGATTTAAGCCCCCAGGCATTCTCGTGAACTACCTCTCCTCCGTTTTCAGTAACTAACGAAGTAAACTTATTCTGGGCAGATTTGTATTCTTCCTCAGAAAGTACAGGAGTAAAAATCACCATCAATTCGTAATTCTGCATTAATCGTGTTTTTTAGCTGTTTTTAAACAACGGTGAAAAAATTTTTATTTTGGGCGGCAAAGGTAAGTTCTTTTTCTTTTTGAAAAAAGAATTTAACAGGCATAATTTCAGGTATGCATTATGGAAAAATTCCCAGCTCAGCGTAGGAAGTAGCTACTTTGTTAATGGCAACAACGTAGGCGGCAGTCCGCAAATCAGGAATAGCAGGTGTTTTTTGCCACACATCTACGATTTCTCTTGTGGCCATTATCATAGTTTCTTCAAGCCCGCTTCTTACCAAATCCACTTCATCTGCTCCGTGGATGATAAAATCCCGTTCTACCGGAGAGATCTTTTTCCCGGTAAGGTTTTCAACCATATCAACAATATGATGATTCATATTCTCAGTAAACCTCTTTTCAAGCCTGCCATAGCGGACATGGCTTAAATTTTTTAGCCATTCAAAATAGCTAACCGTTACCCCGCCTGCATTCAGGTACATATCCGGCACAATTAATATGCCCTTTGGATTTAAAATATCATCAGCCTCGGGAGTTAATGGCCCATTAGCTGCTTCACCAACGATCTTTGCTTTTATCCGATTTGCATTGCCCGCATTAATTACATTTTCAAGCGCGGCAGGTATCAGTATATCACATTCCATTTCCAGCGCGTCCGCGGACTTTTCAAAGTTCTCTGCTCCTGGAAAACCGAGGATTGAACCTGTCTTTTTTCTGTGCGCCCAAACCTGTTCTACATCTAACCCATTATAATTTTTTATAGCGCCTTCATATTCGGCAATACCAACTATAACCGCCCCTGCCTGCTGAAAAAACAATGCAGAGTGATAGCCCACATTTCCTAAGCCCTGTATACAAATTCTTTTCCCCTTTACACCTAATGGAAGTCCTATTTTATCCATTAAGGTATGCATGTTGCAAATTTCCGTGAGCCCGTAAAACACACCAAGCCCTGTGGCCTCGGTTCGTCCCCTTACGCCTCCCTGCGAAACGGGCTTGCCGGTCACGCATCCCTGGGCATCAATTTCGCCCGGGTGCATAGCAACATACGTATCCTGTATCCACGCCATTTCTCTTTCCCCCGTTCCATAATCTGGAGCAGGCACATCAGTTCCAGGACCGATAAAGTTTTTCTTAATCAATTCCGCTGTATACCGGCGGGTAATCTTTTCAAGCTCGTAGGGAGTATAATCACGCGGACTTATTTTTATGCCGCCTTTAGCGCCACCAAACGGAACATTTACAATTGCACATTTATAAGTCATTAGCGCGGCAAGCGCCATCACTTCGTCCTGGTTAACAGCAAGACTGAAACGAATTCCGCCTTTGCATGGCGTTTTATGATGAGAATGTTGTACCCTGTATGCTTCTAATGTAACTATTTCGCCACTTTCTCTTTTTATGGGAAAACGCATTTGATAAACACTATTGCATTGTTTGATTTGCTGAAGAATGCCGCTGTCCCACGATGTAAATTTGGCTGCTTTGTCGAAACTTTTTTCAACATTTTGAAAAAAACTATAACCCGCTTTTTCGGACATAAAATTTTATTTAAATGAACGATAATTAATTTATTTAAAGTCCTTTTCCTTTTTTGAAATCTTCAAATCTATCCTGACGAGATAAATAAACAGGACAATTAATATCACTAGGCAAACCGCCATTACCACATAAATTTTGTTGTGGCTGCGCATTAAATCATCCACGGATTGGCCCGGCCTGGATGCCTGTGCCCAAAGAAACATTGTGGAAAAGCATAGCAAAGAAGAGAGAAAAAACCTCTTAGAAAACAACTTACTCATTTATCAAATTTTTGTTGGAAAGCAGGCTTATCCTGATTTTTAAACTGCTTATCCAGATTCCCAAAAGCAGCCAGCCAAAAACAGCAGGCCAGAAGATCATTTCCATGGTTGCATCTAAGCTTCCTCCGCCAAGGGCAGGGTTGCCACCCCCTTTGGCGCCTTCCATCCCGCCGGGATGAAGCGATTGAACCATGCGGGGTACTATCATGATTAAAGGAATATAAATGAAAAAAGCAAAAATGTTATACACCGAGGATACACGGGCTTTTTTATCTATATCATTCATAGAGCCTCTTAAAACAAGATAGGCCAGGTATATAAGAATCGCAATCGCCACACATACCTGTTTTGGATCATTGCTCCAGAATTCACCCCATGTATATTTTGCCCAAATTGACCCGGTAGCCAAGCCAAGCAAACCAAAAAGAATTCCCGTTTTGGCAAACTCTGAGGCATAAATATCATATTTAAATTTTTGTGTTCTCAGGTAAGCAATTGAAAATGCTAATGACATGCCAAGCAGAACCATTTGGCTAAACCACATAGGCACGTGGAAGAAAAAATTACGAATACTTTGGTGAAGATTCCCGATGATAGGAACGCGAATTAAAAATCCGGCAGAAAAGGTGAGCAATAAAAAAAGGATACACAATATCTTCCACCACTTTAATTTCATGACAATTTTTTGTGTGGCAAAATTAAGAATATTATCATTGTGTTTTCCCAATTGTTTGATTGCCACGGCTTATTTTAAAGATATTTAACCAATCACGAAAGGTGATTGAAAATCTCCAACAAATGATTTGGTTAGCCGATCGAAGTGGTTACAAATATTTAATCAACTAATATTTTTTTAAATAAGTTTATTAGTCCCTCCACAAAAACGGGAATAAAACAATACCAAGAACGATAACTAATATATCAAGGCCGCCCAAAAGCAGGGATATTTGCAGCAACGCCCCTTCCCTGAAAACCTCTCCATAAGCTGCCCTGGACAAGCGAATTAATAAGAGCAGTTGAGGGATAATCAAAGGGAAGCCCAGGATCGCCATGATGGCCGCATTTTGCTGGGCTTTGGCAGCGATGGCCGACATGAGCGTAAAAACAAGGCTTAAGCTCATCCCGCCAAGAAAAGCAATGCCTACAAATTGCAGGTAATTAAAAACCGGGTTGCCTAAAAGAATCCTGAACAAAAGCAGGCTCAGCAATACCATTAGCAGCATAATAATTATACTATAAATTAATTTGCCAATAATAAAATGAACAGGACTGGTGATTGTATAAAAATAAAGCATCCGGCCTTTGCTTTCCTGCATAAAACTTTTGGCCACCGCGTTAATACAAACAAATAATTGTATCATCCAGAATAAGCCGTTGTACACCGTACTTTCAGGCTGGCCCATTGCGAGGTAAAGAACAAAAATGGTAGACGCTACATACAATAGTATTCCAAAAAATGTATGTTGCTGGCGAAGTTCCAGCAGGAAATCTTTTTTTAGAAGGGTAATTATTTTTGACATTCAGATGAATTAGGAAAAATTTAGTTCGAGCGTAGGTTTTTAATATGATTTTGGTTCCCTGCTTGTATGGTTAATGCGAATTATGAAAACCTCTTTTGCACTTTTATAATAAACAATACGATATTTCATAGTTTCAAAGTAGAGATAATTGCCATCATTATTTTTCTTATAAGGATCTTTTCGATGAACTATTCTATCATCAGATAAATGATTAATCCTGACTAATATCTTTTCTTTTATTTTATCCGCATTTTGATCTGAATCTTGCCGGATATAATCAATTATTTTGTCAAACTGAGTGATAGCTGCCTTTGTCCAGGTAACTTTCCTTTTTATCATTACCAGGTTTTTGACATTTTCACCACTTCCTCATGAGAAAAAACTTCGCCACTCTTGATTTGTTCAATTGCCTCGTCTAATTCTTTATTATATTGTTCAATACTGATCCGGTCTTTATTTTCCACTTTGCCATTTAAAAAAACTTTTAGCATTCGAATGACAGATTTTTTTTGTTGTTCACTCAATTGGGTAAAATAACTGAACATTTGTTTTTCCAAAACATTTTCCATTTCTTACTGTTTTTTACAAATTTACCTTTAAAAAAGTAAAATAAATCTGCCAGTAAAGCAACAAATAATGAGAAATCTTATTCACTTTCTATACTATTTAACTGATTAACCAATCAATCCTTTAACTGCGCACATATCCTGCACCTGGGCTCATAAATATTTTTTTCTCCCAGCAAAACGCGCGGCCCGGTATTGATTTTTCTATAGCTGACATTTGCGATATTGCCACACACCACGCATATTGCATGTAGTTTTGTAATATAATCAGCAATGGCTAACAAGTTAGGCATTTGGCCAAATGGCTTTCCCTGGTAATCCATATCAAGGCCGGCCACAATTACCCGCATGCCTTTTAAAGCAAGCTGCTCGCACACTGTAGGGATCTGGTCATCAAAAAACTGGGCTTCATCAATACCAACCACATCTACATTTTGCGCCAGTAAAAGAATTGTCTGAGAATTATCGATGGGTGTTGAGTGAATTCTATTTTCATCATGGCTTACTATTTTTTGGTCGTCATATCGCGTATCAATTGAGGGTTTAAAAATTTCGGCTTTAAGATGAGCGATTTCAACACGCTTTAAACGGCGGATTAATTCTTCTGTTTTGCCGCTGAACATGCTGCCACAAATCACCTCAATCCAGCCCCGTCTGTCGCCCTTCAAAATGGGTTCGATAAACATTTTTAGTATTTAGTTTTAAATTTCAATTAGTAACTTAGCCCCGATTTGCAAGGTTAAATTGATTTTGCCTGAAATCAAAAACAAAGATTTTCGCGTTAATAATCCAAGAACTATTTTATGGACCGGGTGTCAACACTTCTCAATAAACTACAAAAACAACTGAATGAAAATTCGCCTGCAAGAGAAATGTTACAGACTGTTCAAATTCTACAGGCAGAATTAATAAAAAAGGTTGAGAAAAAGCAGGAGTTGCAGTTTGAAAAAATTTCAGTAGTGATGCCGGTAACTTTTGATTTAGTTGAAATTGAAAGGGCCGGCAATAGTGGTACCGAAGAAAAGATTGTGCAGGTGCTGGAAGTAGATGAAAAAGCAATTGAGGAGGAACTGCAGCAAATTAAAAAGAAAGCCCAGGCGGCCAATACGCGCCCTTCGCAAAACCGCTCCGGATTTCTGTTTGATCCTCTTGAAGAGGTTCCCACGCTTGCGCATCAGGACCAGGTGGAAAAAAAGACGGCAGCCGAATTATCTTTCCAATATCCTGAATCGCTGAACGATCAGCTTAAAGAGGAAAAAATAGAACTTTCACATACGCTCACTTCTTCGCCTATTAAAGACTTAAAAAAAGCAATTGGGATAAACGATCGTTTTCTTTTTATTAATGAATTGTTCCGCGGCGATGTGGCCATGTATGAGAGAAGTATAAAAACTATCCAAAATTTTTCCATCTACGCAGAAGCCGAATTTTGGATAAGAAGAGAACTGAAAGTTAAGATCGGCTGGCTCGACAGCGACCCGGTTGTAAAGCAGTTTGACCAGTTGGTTAAAAGAAGGTTTGCGTAAAAAATAATCACCATTATTTGTTGCTTTACTGTATCACGCGCCAGGCTGAGATTCATTGTTAGTAATTCTTTCCGCCACTACCGCCAGGTCATCCAAAGAAACAGTGATAGGCATTGAGCCTATCAACACAATTGCCTTTTTGCCACGAATTTCTTTAACGGTTCCAATCTGCCGGTTTTGTTGCATTTTTACTTTATCGCCAATATTTACCGGCTTGTTTATTTCAACAAATTTGTCGTCTATTTTTTGCTGTTTCTTCTTTAATATTTGTTTTTCAGGTTGTTTATAAAGGGCAGCCTGCATCATTTTAATTACCTTCTTTTTATCATCCGTCTTTTTCCATTCTGCTACCAGGGATTTTAATTTCCGATCCATCTCTTTCAGGTAATTATATTTCGATTGGTTAATCCGGTTTTGCTCTTTTAAGAGTTCTATTTGTTGCTGATGTTTTTCCTTAGCGATTAGCTGATTTAAATTTTTTTGTAGTCTTTCATTTTCAGCCAGCAACTTGCTGAGATGTTTTTTTTCCAGCTCCATCTGTTGCTGGTCCTGCTCTGTCCGGTTCAGCAATTTATCCAGCGAAAAATGAGCATCATCTACCAGCTTCCTGGCTTTTTGTATTAATTCTTTCGGCAGCCCTATGCGTTCGGCAATTGCAAAAGTGTACGAGCTTCCCGGTTGGCCGATAACAAGGCGGTACAACGGTTTCAGATTTTTTTCATCAAAAGCCATGGCGCCGTTTATAATTCCACTTACCTTATTCGCCATTACTTTCAGATTAAGATAATGCGTGGTAACAATTCCTAATGAATGTTTTTTTGCCAACTCCTCCATGATGACTTCTGCAAAAGCGCCACCCAGGTTTGGATCACTGCCGCTACCAAGTTCATCTATTAAAAACATCGTTTTCCCGTTCGCATTTTCCATAAAATATTTCATGTTAAAAAGATGGGACGAATAGGTGCTTAATTCAAATTCGAGGCTTTGTGTGTCACCGATATGAATCATCAGTTGTTTAAAAATTCCAAACTCACTGTCATGGCTACACGAAACAAGCAATCCGCATTGAACCATAATTTGCAGGAGCCCGGCGGTTTTTAACGTTACCGTTTTTCCGCCTGCATTAGGGCCGCTGATTACGAGAATTCTTTTTTTGTCATCCAATGAAAGATCAACCGGGATGGTGGGTTTGCCGGATTTTTGATTATAAATAAATAGCAGGGGATGAGTCGCATTTTTAAGATGCAGCATTGGCGTATCATGCAAGGAAGGAAGATTTCCATTATAATCCAATGCAAGCTTTGCCTTCGCCCTGATAAAATCATATTCACCAATCATTTGATGGTAGCTGGTCAGCAAAGGATGGTAGGCGCGCATCCTGGTAGTAAGCTGTTGAAGTATTATATAAATTTCTTTTAGTTCTTCATTCTCTAATGCTACAATTTCATTATTTAAATAAGTGGTTTCTTCCGGCTCTATAAATGAAGTGCGCCTGCTATCGCTTTCTCCGTGCAAAATTCCTTTCACCATTCTTTTCTGCTCGGCAAACACAGCCAAAACTTTTCTTCCATTCATAAAGCTTTCTTCTATCTCCGTCAGGTAGCCCAGTTTGTTTAAGCGGCTCACAATTTTTGCAAAAACTTTTTTTAATTCAGTGCGTTTTCTATAAAGAGCTATTCTGATTGACGAAAGTTTTTCAGAAGCATTGTCTTTAACCATTCCTGTCTCATCAATTATCTCATCAATCAACATCCCGATGTTTTTTTCAAACCAGGTTTGTTCAATAATAGATGCCAACGAAGGATATGCCACTTTTCTATCGGGTGAAAACCATCTGAAAATTTGCTGGATAGCTAAAGCCAGCTTTTTTATCTGGAGGAACTGATCGCCTGAAAGCACAGAAGATTCAATGCTTAATAACTTTAATTCCCTGGCAAGGTCTAATACAGCATCATCAGGAAAATTTAAATGATTTTGAAAAATAAGCTTGTATTCATTTGTTTGCAAAAGCTCGGGCTCAATAAATTTCCTGTTCGTATGGATGCGCAATTCGTTTGCTTTACCGGCCGCATATTGGGAGCGGCAATGTTGCGCAAGCAAAAGCTTTATTTTATCAAATTCCAGTTGTTGGACAGCGGATCCGGGAAAGAGTGTCATGTATTAAAAAGCTCCATTTTTTTGTTGCTGGTAAATGTAAGATATGTTTACCGGAGAAATTATGCTCAAATTAATGATTCCGGTAAAGGAAACTATTTTTAAATATACAGGGAGGCAATCTTGGAAATTGTTGTAAGAAAATATGTTCTTAATTAATGTTCGTCCGGAAACTCTGAAATAAAAAACAATTTATTTGTGGGTTCACTGCATAGCAGACGGTTCGGTTCCGGGATTATCGCTGTTTAAAACGAATTTCCATTCACCATTTTTTTGTTTCTTCCAGATGTTGACATACGTGCCGGTTAGCGTGGTATCCTCAAACTGCAATTCAAAAGTGCCATAAGTATATCCCAAATCGCCGGAAGAAGCAATCTCTGCATGAGCGGGTTTCCAGGAAAGTGTATAAGCTGTGTCGCTTAGCTGGCTTATGTATTTTATTGCATCCGCGCTTACTATTGGTAAATGATCAGGCCTCAGTAATGCGCCTTCATCATCTATGTATTGCAAATAAGCTTTTTTCATTCCTACCTGGCGACACATATCCGAAAAGGCCAGGTCAGTGTTGAGCATTTCGTGAGTAGCCGGTTTGGCTGGATTTTCCTGTTTTACATTGCAGGAAAAAAAAACAGGGAAGATTAAAAAAATAAACGCAATATAAACAAGGCTTTCCTTAAGCATAAATTAGTGGTTTATAAAAAAGGCGAAAGCATTTTTCAATACCATCGCCTATGCGCAGGAAATATCACCTGCATGTTGAAGGCTGTTACACCTTTTAAATTATATGTGCAATTTATCCTTTTTTGCCAACAATTCCTCAATTGTTTCCTGGTACATTTCATCAGGAATGCAACAATCAACCGGGCAAACCGCAGCGCATTGTGGCTCTTCATGAAATCCCTGGCACTCGGTACATTTATCAGGAACGATATAATAAATATCGTCAGCAATAGGAGCATTCCGTTGCTCTGAATCCATAATGCTTCCATCCAGCAAAGTAACGTCTCCTTTAACCGAAGTTCCATCGGCCAAGGCCCATTCTACGCCGCCTTCATAAATTGCATTGTTGGGGCATTCGGGCTCGCATGCCCCACAATTGATACATTCATCTGTTATTTTAATCGCCATTATTATATGTTTTTTAAGCAGTTCTGCGAGGTCAGAATTATTTCCGAATTTTGGCCCCATTAATTAATACAAATATAAAGATAATTGAATCATCATGGCCTTATCTGAAAGAATTCAAATATTAGCGCGGCTTGGCAAATTTCTGTTGACAAACAATGAAGAGTTGGCAGCAGTTAAGCAAAAGGCTTTTGAAAAAAATAAATGGTTTACGGAAGATTTTGTTGATTATGCCTTTAAAAGTATTTCTGAAAATTATCTCGACGAAACAAAATTGAGCAATTGGGTAAATTATTACCATATTGATGATAATATTTATCCGCGCAGAATCGGAATCGTGATGGCTGGCAATATCCCACTGGTAGGGTTGCATGATTTTTTATGCGTTTTTGTTTCCGGCCATCACCAGGAAATAAAGCTGTCGGATAAAGATGATGTATTACTTCCTTTCATTATTAAAAAACTGGCAGAGTGGGATGCAACAAGCGCTTCGCGGATACGAATCAGTGAAACTTTAAAAAATTGCGAAGCGTACATTGCCACAGGAAGTAATAACTCAGCACGATATTTTCATCGCTATTTTGGTAAATATCCATCTATCATCAGAAACAATAAAACGTCTGTTGCCATATTAACAGGTGATGAAAGTGAAGAACAACTAAGCCTGCTGGCGGATGATGTAAATCTCTATTTTGGGTTGGGCTGCCGGAACGTCACTCAATTGTGGGTTCCCGAAAATTATAATTTTGAATTATTGTTACGTGCATTTAAAAAATACAATTACTTTAAAGACATTACCAAGTACCGAAATAATTACGATTACAATCTTGCCTTGTTTATTATGAATAACAAATTCTACATGACAAATGAATCTATTATTCTATCTGAAAACAGTAACCCTTTTTCAGCCGTAAGCGTGCTTCATTATTCTTTTTATGAAGATGAAAAAATTATTTCGGCACAATTAAATGAAAACCCGGAAATACAATGCATTGTTGCTGAAAATGCTGTAGCTTTTGGTAAATCGCAGCAGCCAGGATTGTTTGACTACGCTGATGGAGTAGACACGATGGAATTTTTATTGGGCTTGTGAATTTGCCTTTTTAAGATTGGTGAGATGAGTTTTGGTAATTGTAGTTATTAAGAATTGATTTGAGACATGAACAGTAATTATTTATTTTCAAAATCTCTCTTTATTTGATCACTGCTACCGTGCCATTTTTTCTGTGGGTAACGCCCCTGGCATCTGTGTACTGCGCGATCCATATATAGATACCCGCCGGCTGTGCAGTATGGTTGAAGATAGCATCCCATCCCTGCGAAATTTCTTTTGTAAAAAATACACGCTGGCCATAGCGGTTGAAAATTGATATCCTGAAAGATTTGATGGTTCCCATAGAATGGACTTTGAAAATATCATTTAGTCCGTCATGGTTAGGCGTAAACGCTGACGGAACAAAGA
The DNA here is from genome assembly GCF_003721595.1 of Hanamia caeni. GTDB lineage: Bacteria > Bacteroidota > Bacteroidia > Chitinophagales > Chitinophagaceae > Ginsengibacter > Ginsengibacter caeni. The sequence continues at coordinate 504,947 of NZ_RJJR01000002.1, read as the reverse complement.
GTATGGGCGGGCATTCTTTAAATGCTACGACTTTTGTTGCCGTCACAGAATTGCAGGCGTTCGAGGCCTCCACTGTATAAGTGCCGCTCTGGCTAACCGTAATGGAAGATCCACGCGAGCCGTTGCTCCAGAGATAGGTAGTATTTGGGCCGCCGTTCATAGCCAGTAATTGCGTTTCTCCATAACAGGCCACCGTATCAGGGTCGCTGCTGATGGTTGGATTGATAACAGGATCCCAGTTTACGTAAAAAGAATCCGAGCGGATGCAAACTGAGTCATTCTGTACGCCGCATTGATACCAGCCTTCGCCGTATTGATCTTTGGTGATGGTAATGGAGCCGCCTGTTTCGTTTACAGGCGCATTATTCTTATACCATTGCAGTTGTGAGCCTGCATAATAGCTATCAGATTTCATGTGCAGGGTAGTGAAAGCATTGGGCCCGTCACAAAGGCTGCCATTAGCTACTTCAAGAATCGGCTTGGGCGCCGAGGCCTGGTAAAGTTGAAGATGGTCGAGGAAATAAAATTCCGACACTTCATTCGCTGCACGGGGCATATAAGGCACATCGCTCATATCGCAGGCAGGCCCGATGCCGATAGATTCTATATCGGCAGGCGCGATGAACTCGATGATGGCCCTAACCCAACTACCAGGTTTTCCACTGATGATAACCTCGCCAAGATTGATCCATTCAGGGTTTATCTGTGAAAGGCAGCCGTAAGTGCCATGATTTCCCTGTGGCCTGGGAAAAGGGAGGTGAGTGCTGTCAATCACTCCAAACAAAGCGAACTTTGTAGGAGATTTGGAAACATTATAGCCAAGCCTGCCGTTATAAGGAATGGAATTTGTGTCCTTTATTCCAAACCCAAGATAAAAACTTAAACGATACAGGCTGTCTTTTTTTAAAAGGCGTAAGAGATTGGTACAGATATAATTCTTTGCCCTGTATCTATCAGAAGAAGCGGATCCGCTCAAGGATCGGTCACTTGAAATTCCGATGACTCCCTTTCCATCAGGAATAGGCTGGGGAACCAAAGGATCATAAAGAGGATAACCTGAGTTTTCATAAGAATAATCACGTGGATTTTTGGGAATGTAGAAACGATTGCACTGGCCAAAATAAGTAAGGCCCATATAGTCCAATACCGGTTCCTGCCAGTAAGGAATGATAGAAATCATTGGAACAAACAAAGGGCTCGTGGTAGTAATTAAATCCGTTTCACAGGAATAGGACACCTGCTCCAATGAAGGATTGCCAATATAATCGGCAGGATAGAAAGGCATTTTATTACAGTTATCCTGCGCCATGGTATTCCTGGCTGTGGCAATAAGGGAAAATAATATTAACCATATCTTCATATAAATTCCCGATAATTTGTAACCAAATAATAAAATGCGAGCAGATATGATATGATACTGACTCAGTTAATTCTCAATAGTCGAAGGGGATCCCCGATTCCTGCGGGATGGCTATTGTAATTGAGGTACCATCAATGCTAAGATGAAGATCCATTGTTATGTCGATAGTTGATCCATTACCATTCAAAGTGGTGGCCTGACCACTGGTTAGCGTTACGTTTAACTCTCCAGGCGGGTTGACAATATTTTCATGCGCAGAAATGGCGGCAAATGATTGCGTTGATAGGTTAAAGGCTAATGTTACATAATAAGATTTAGCGTCGCTTCCAGTTTCCACTTTATGAAAGGTATGAACGATAAGGGGAGCGGGTTGCGCATTGGACTTTTCAGTACTTGCTTTTTTTGCCGGAGTAAAGGCTACCAACAAGCCGGTAGCAAAAAGCAAGAATAATTTTGTTTTCATGATTGACAAATTTAAAAGTTAATGGATAAGAAAGATAGATAAAAAAAATTAAAATACCTGATTTTGGTACACAATGGAATTTCTTTTGAGCTTATAAAAACTTCTCTTGCATTCACTAAATCAGCAGGATACTTTTAAAAGACGTTTAGAATTTTACACTGTCAAAAAACGTCTACCTAAATTTCCATTTTAATAACAAAACAATATTTACATAATTGAAAAGTATTTTTAATTTATTGTTAAAGGTAAATAGACGGTAAAATTTTTGATGAGTAGTACTTTAATTTTATTCGCGGGCATATAATTTGAGGCAAACAAACCGGCAGGCTGTCAACTTACCCTGAATTGAGTTCTGAAAATATTTAATTAACTATAAAATAAAATTTTCCATAAATGAAAACAAAACATGTTCTCTTAACTGTGCTGATAAGTGCTATTACAACTTTTGCAGTTATTTTCACTTTCAATAAAATTGACCACAACAGAAATAACCCGAATTTTCAATCTACTCTTCCGGCAAATTATAAGTATGCTGGTTTTTTAGACAGCGGTAATAGCCCGATGGGTGGGCCGGTTGATTTTACCCAGGCGGCTGCAGCAGCGATTCCGACTGTAGTGCACATCAAAACCCTGACTAATGCTAAAACGGTAAATAACAATTTACCTCAGCAACAAAATCCATTTTCAGATCTTTTTGGTGACGATTTATTTAACCAGCTTTTTGGCCAGGGGCAAAGGCAAAGAATGCTACCGGAGAAGGCATCCGGTTCTGGTGTTATCATTAGTGATGATGGATATATCGTAACTAACAACCACGTGGTGGCAGGCTCTGATAAAGTGACGGTGACCATGAGCAACAGGAAAACTTATACTGCAAAAGTGATTGCTGCGGATCCTTCATACGATCTGGCAGTGATAAAAATTGATGCGAATAATTTGCCCTTTATGCTTTATGGTAATTCATCCGATACAAAAATTGGGCAATGGGTATTAGCGATTGGGTATCCCTTATACCTCGACGCTACAGTTACAGCCGGAATTATCAGCGCTAAATCAAGATGGCTGGGGCTTAACCATGATAAATCCGGCGGACAGCAACTGGCAGTTGAATCTTTCCTTCAAACAGATGCAGCCGTAAACCCTGGAAATAGCGGCGGTGCCTTAATAAATACAAGCGGCCAGATGATCGGTATAAATGCAGCTATTGCTTCTCCTACCGGGTATTACAGCGGATATTCCTATGCCATTCCGGTTGACATCGTTAAAAAAGTAGTGAATGACCTTATAAAATACGGAAGCGTGCAGCGCGGATTTTTAGGAGCCGCATTCTTAGATGCGGGCCGCCTTACCGATCAGCAAAAAAAGCAGGCAAATGTTCCTGAGAATGTAGATGGAGTTTACATTACAGATGTAGTGGCTAATGGCGCTGCTAAAGAAGCTGGTATCAAACCGGGAGATGTTATCGAAAAAATTAATGGCGTTACCATTAATTCTGGATCTGAATTGCAGGAACAATTAAGCAACTTCAGGCCGGGAGATAAAGTGGATGTAACTGTTAGCCGCGACGGAAGCGAAAAAACAATGAAAGTAACCCTGAAAAATAATGCGGGAACTTATTCCATAGTTAAAGCTGCTCCGATGGTGGACAAGCTGGGTGCAGAATTGGAAACTTTAGATCCACAAAAAGCCAAACAACTCGGTTTGCCCGGAGGCGTTGTAGTTAAAAAAATTAACGATGGCGTTCTTAACGACCAAACCCGTATGAGAGATGGCTTCATCATCACTAAAGTGAATGGTAAAGATGTGAAATCACTGGATGATTTGAAAAAAGAGATAGGTAATCAAACTGATATTACTATCAGTGGCTATTATCCCGGGTATAATGAGCCATTTGAATATCCTTTATCAATGAATAATTCACCTGAATAAAATTTTAAATCCGATTAGAAAAGGCCGCTGTGTTGCGGTCTTTTTTTTGCCTGAAAATTTGCGGAGAGTAGTAAAGCTATAAATATCTCGATTTTTTATTCCTGAAAAAATATGCCGGATTTCTTTTGAAACTAAATAAATCGGGATACTTTTATACGCCTTAACTAATTCTTAAAATAAAACCAAACTAAATGAATTACTATTTAAGCGCTTTCAGAAAGTATGCTGTTTTTTCCGGAAGGTCACGTCGCAGCGAATACTGGTATTTCGTATTATTCAACCTGATTTTTGCAATTGCCGCCATGCTTTTAGATAAGCTGCTCGGCACCAACTTTTCTATTAACACCTTTAACGGCCCCATCGAACTGCCTTACGGGTATTTTTATCTTTTCTATCAGCTCGCAATTTTGATTCCCAGCTTGGCTGTAGTAGTGCGCAGGCTTCATGATGTAGGTAAAAGCGGGTGGTTTTTCCTGATTTGTTTAATACCTATAGCAGGCGCAATCTGGTTGCTGGTCTTAATGTGTACTGATAGCATTTCAGGGGCAAATCAATATGGAATTAACCCGAAAGGCATTGGTAATTATGACGAAATAGACGAAGTAGGTAATTACCTTCAAAAATAATTTTCTTAATCTTTGATCAGCAGTCCGCCGGTTCAGGTTTCATATTTGAACCGGGGGATTTTTTTATCCCATTTTGTTTTCCCACCCAAGTTTTCTGCCCAGGTGTTTGTTAATTTTTTTTAAAAAGAAAAAAGAAATTTTGCAAATACGAAACTGTTCGTACATTCGTTCTACGAAATAATTCGTAGTAAACCAAGCAGCATGAAAAATATAAAGCCAACAGAAAGCGAGATGGACATTTTAAAAATCCTGTGGGAGAAAGGCCCGTCTACCGTCAGGGAAGTGCACGACATTTTATCTGAAAAAAAAGAAGCGGGATATACAACCACTTTAAAATTAATGCAGATAATGTATGAAAAGGGATTGCTCAGCCGTAATGATGAATCAAAATCGCATATATATTTTGCCGCGGTAAAAAAGCAGTCTATTCAAAAAGAAATAGTGGGCAAAATGATTGATAGCTTTTTTAAAGGGTCATCTGCCAAACTCATCATGCATGCATTGGGCAATCACCGGGCATCAAGGGAAGAAATCCGGGAGATCAAAAATTACCTTGATGAGATTGAAAATCGCAGTAAATCTTCAAAAAAATCATCTTAATTATAACTGAAGAAGTAAACAATTTATCAAAAATCAAAAGCTACAGCATGAACCAGGTAAACTTTCTATTTTCTTCAATGGCAGAAGCAATTGGCCATACCATAATGCTCAGTTTGGCACAGGCGTTTATCATCTTTATTTGCTTGCGAATTATTTTAAAACTTATTCCCCATTCTGCGTCAAATGTGAAATACAATCTTTCCTATTGCGCATACCTGGCAATAGGCACATGGTTTATTGTAACATTTATTCATCAATATTCTATTGCGTATAGTCATGTCAATTTTGCCTCCACAGCCAGCTTTGCTTCCAGTGAATTACTGAACGCCAATGCCGGCTCAAACTCATCAGCTTTGTTTTTAATGTCATTTTTAAATGAATACCTGCCTTTCATTGCTGCAATTTATGTATTAGGTATTGGATGGTATACTTTTCGTTTCCTGTTTAATTTTTTAAAAATTAATAAATTAAAATCAACCGGAATTATTGAACCCGATCCGGTCTTTCAGCAAAATCTTAGCCGGCTCGCCAGGAGCATGCAGATCAAAACTTCATTGCGGGCTTTTTTTTCAAGCCACGTGAATACTCCCATGATGATTGGCTTTTTAAAGCCTGTAATATTGCTCCCTTTTTCTGCGATGAGCAAATTATCTCCTGAACAGTTCGAGGCGATTTTACTCCATGAACTTGCCCACATCCGTCGCAACGATTATTTGTTGAATATCATCCAGACAGTTTTGGATATAGTCCTGTTTTTTAATCCCTTTGGCTGGTGGATCACTAAATACATTCGTGAAGAGAGAGAAAAATCATGCGATGAAATGGTAGTCCAGTTTTCAACGCCGTTTCATTATGCACATGCCTTATTGTCCCTGGAAGAACCTTTGAAAAAACAATCGCTGGTAATGACTGCAGTGAACAAACGCTCTTATTTATTTCACCGAATAAAAAATATTATGGAAACGAAAAACAATCAACTGGGCCTTCGCCAAAAATTCATCACGCTTTTGGTTATTTCAATCGCGACCATTTCAGTTGCATGGTTAAACCCTTCAACAAGTCCTGTCTTCCAAAAAAAATTTTACAAAGCAGAAACGAAAGGTTTGATGAAGTCAACAACACCGCTTTTTTTTAACTCAATGAATTTTTGGCCGGCGGGCGATTCATTGCCGGAAGATGTGGCGCCTATTCCTCCAAAAGCTCCGGTACCTCCCGTTGCTATTATAGCTGCGCCAAAATTAGCACCTCCGCCTCCGCCTGCTCCTCCCACCCCACCGGTTCCCCCGTTGCCAGGCGCTGCTCCATTACCACCTGCCGCGCCGTTCTTTAGAAATGATTCTCTTCCTCCGATGATGAATTATTTTGATAGTAAAGCCTGGAAACAGCAGCAACAAGTGATTGAGAAAAATGCGAAGCAGATGCGCAAATATTTCGAAGGTGATGCATGGAAAAAGCAGCAGCAGGCTCTCAAGAAAAATGCGGAGAAAATGCAGAAATATTTTGAAAGCGACGCATGGAAAAAACAACAGGATTTGTTGCGTGGAAATGCCGTTGCCATGCAAAAATATTTTAATAGTGCCGAATGGAAAAAGCAACAGGAACTCATCCAAAAAAATGCGCAGCAGATGCACAAATATTTTGAAGGTGATGCATGGAAAAAGCAACAGGAGCTTATTAAAAAAAATGCCGAACAGATGCACAAGTACTTTGAAAGTGATGCATGGAAGAAGCAACAGGAACTTCTAAAGAAAGATGCAAAAAAAACGCAAGAATACTTCAACAGTCCCGAATGGAAAAAACAACAGGAAAAATTGCAACATCTTAGCGATTCGCTTTTTAGTAATTCGCAAAATAAGCCAGCGCAAAGCAGCCTGCACATTTTGCAACATTCATTGGAGAAATTACAGGAAAATTTGGCAACCCGCCAGGGATAGAAGTTTCCGGATTGTGGTCAAAATTAAATTTTGCCAAAAACTACCCTATCCCATTTGAAAAAAAATTGCAATAAATTTTGGTACAGATCGTTAAAGAATTCACTGCAATTTTTAAAAGCAAATAAATAACGCGTTATGAGAACGATTTTAAAATCCATGGTAGTTATTTTAGGTATCATCACCATTTTATCATCCTGCGCCGGCTCTAAAAACCCGTCCAGCGCTCAGCACAATCGGGGAGTAAATAACCGTCACTTCAGCGGCTATTAATAATTACCCTACAAAATAAAAATCTTCAATATTTGCTTGTTTACTGACAGAAAACCGGGCAGAAAGTTTTATATCAATTTAGTTATCTTGCTGAAAAAAGTTGTCTGCTTCCTTTCGGTTTTTATTTCATCAACAAACACTCTGGCTTTCTCCGGCGCGATGTATTTTTTGGGAAGAAAAAAAAATTTTAATCCTTTCAGATTTGCACCTCGGCAAATCCGGTCATTTCAGAAAATCTGGGATTGCTATTCCACAAAATATTTTCAAAAATGACCTTCAAACGCTGTTTGCGCAGGTACAATTTTTTAATCCTGAAATCGTGCTGATTACGGGGGATTTATTCCATAGCGTTGCCAATAAGGAAATTGATTTTTTTTTGAAATGGAGAAATGATATGCCTTCGCGGAAATTTATCCTGGTAAAAGGAAATCATGATATTTTATCCCAAAAAAAATATGAGGAGGCGCAGATAGAAGTGTTCGGGGATCATTTATTGATAAACCCTTTTTGTTTTGTGCACGATATTGCCAACCATTGCGTTGAGCCGGGTGCTTCTCAATTTACTTTTTCCGGTCATATTCATCCCGGGATAAAGCTGAAGGGCCCTGGCAATCAATCACTAATGTTTCCCTGCTTTTATTTCGGTAAAAAATTTGCGGTATTGCCTTCATTTAGTGCATTTACGGGCCTTGCGAAAATAAGGCCCTCAATCTCAGACCATATTTTTGCCATAGTGGAAAAATCAATTATTCAGATTCAATAAGGAATATTTTTATGAAAGGTATAAGCCTGGGAGAAACTATGAATTATCTAAAATATTCAAAAAAATAAAAGCCATACAACCTTTTTCAATTATGCACCGACTTATTATTAGAACTCTGATTTAAGATTAAATGGTTAAGGTTTTAATTGTCCGGGCTTTTTTTAAAGCCCGGTTTTTTTATGCTACCGTTTTGTGAAGGTATCCGGCTTCAGACATATCCGGAATTTCATCAGCTTTATAGTCACCGTTATCCAGTTTCTTTTTGGTTTCCTCAAATGCCTTTAATGTGAGGTCTACATCTTCATCAGTATGGGCTGCGGTCGGAATGATTCTAAAAATAATTTCACCCTTAGGAATTACCGGATATACTACTACAGAGCAAAAAATATTATAGTTTTCGCGGATATCCATTACCATATTTGTAGCTTCCGGCAGTCCGCCTTTCATATAAATAGGTGTCACGGGGCTGTTGGTGGCGCCAATGTCAAATCCTTTTTCTCTTAAACCATTTTGCAGCCTGTTCACAATGTGCCATAGTTTTTCGCGCAATTCAGGCAGATTTTTTAACATTTCCATCCTGGTTAACATGCCATCTACTACAGCTATAGGCAAGCTTTTCGCATAAATCTGTGAGCGAACGTTATATCGTAAATAATTAATTACATCTTGTGGACCTGCGATAAAAGCGCCGATACTTCCCATACTTTTTACGAACGTGCTGAAATACAAGTCTACATCTTCCTGGCAGTCCTGGGCTTCATCAGTGCCCGCGCCATTAGGCCCCATAGAACCAAAACCATGTGCATCATCAATTAACAATCTGAAATCATATTTATTTTTAAGCGCGACTATTTCTCTTAATTTTCCCTGGGTTCCACTCATTCCATAAACTCCTTCGGTGATAACCAATATACCGCCGCCGGTTTTTTGAGCCATTGCTGTGGCGCGTTTTAGTTGCTTTTCACAATCGGTAATATCGTTATGCTTGTAAGTATAGCTATATCCAATATGAAGTCTAACACCGTCTACAAGGCAGGCATGCGCCTGGGCATCATAAACAATCACGTCATGCCGGCTAACCAACGCGTCTATGCAGCTCATGACTCCCTGGTAGCCAAAATTGAGCACCATTGCATCTTCACGACTTACGAAATCAGCAAGCACTCTTTCAAGCTCTTCATGCAACGCAGTATTTCCGCTCATCATTCTTGATCCCATGGGATTGCCTAATCCGTATTTCTGGGCAGATTCACCATCAATCTTTCTAGCAATGGGGTGGTTTACCATTCCAAGATAATTGTTCAGGCTCCAAACAATTTTTTCTTTTCCACGAAAAATCATACGGTTTCCAAGTTCTCCTTCAAGCTTTGGAAAAGCGAAATATCCATGAGCTCTCTTAAGATGCAAACCCAGAGGACCTGCATCTTTCTTCATCTTATCAAAAAGGTCATTCATCTAATTTATTTTATGTTAGTTAATTGCGCGAAAAAATCATTGGGCCAGTTACTGAAAAGAATGGCATTCCATAGCAGCATTGTAATAAAATCCAAATCAAAATGATATAACGGGTTGTATAAAATTTGTTGCAAAAGTAATAAATATTGAAATATGAATTGTTTAAACAAACTGGTAAAACAACAAATAACCGGAGTTTTTGTTTTACAATCCCGTTAAAATTTTTACAAATGATTTACTCAGTCACATAAAGATTGCAAAAAACCACCAAATAGAAAATGGCCGGAAAAATTAATTTTCCGACCATTCCCGAATCGATTCATCCACCTATTTGGTTTTAATAAACTCGCGGTAAATACTCATTTTATTTTCGCTAATCATCACCTGCTTTACAGATTTTGCGTTCTCCAATGTAACGAGATAACTTGGAGCGTCCATATTTTGCATAGTTTCCAATTCCTTTACTGTATAAATATTATAATCAAAATATTCACGCCTTATCTCGTCTCTCAAATCTTTAGGCAGGTTATCTTCTCCATAGCTTTTCACACTTCCAACCCAGTTTCCTCTTTTATCGTAATAGATTGAATAATGTATGCCATCGCGTGAAAAGGCTGCCACCCAACAATCACTCTCCTCAGTCCATCTTGCATTCTTCTCCCTATATTGTTTCGTAAATCTTTTAACTGCTTTAACGGCATAAGGATTTAGATTATCGAAATCCGGTTCATGGAAAGCTACTGGAGAATTAAGCTGATTTGGCGCGATTGTATTATCAATCGTAACTGCATCTTTTAGCTGTGCAACGCTATCGTTTGTGAATGCCATTGCCGAAATACATCCGGCTGCTATGGCTATGAAAAATGTTTTCATGTTTGTTTTTTTATGGACGTCCGGTAAAAATTACTTTGGAAAATAACTGGCTGTAATTAGTTTACATGGCGGCCCTTTTATATTTGTTTTTAATACTTGAAGTTCCATCATTGTTCACGTGCAATACCCACATTGCTTTTTCATTCTGAACAATAACTTCATAATAATGATCAAATTCGTCAGTCACGTCAGTAACCGAGTAAATATTTTTCCCCTGATATTTTGCTTCAATTTTCTGACGGATGTAGGGATTGAGATTTTCCGCAGTATAATTCCTGATAGTTTTAACCACATTTCCATTGCCATCATAATAAATGCGGCAGGAAGAATTTGATTCTTCTTCATTGAAATACACCACGTAGAAATCTCCTGCTCTGCTCAAGGTAGGGTCAGCAATTTCGGGGAAATGGCTATGGAAGATTTTCATGATTTTTTGTGCTCCGTCAATGGAATTTGAGTCTTTGCGGGCGGCAAAAATACCTGTACTAATCGCCGCTGTAAGGCATAAAATAATAAGCTTTTTCATAATCGAAATTTTTAAAAGTGAAAGAATGAGCAATAAAATTATATGCTTTCAAACCCGGTGAAAAGTCATTTTGTATTGGCGGTAATCCGCGCCGGTATTGGGTTTTGTTAAGGCTGCGTTAACGGAGCGTATGAACCATTTAATATTTCTGCTGAAATGTTATTTTCTATGGTTGAACCGGGAGACAGGCTTTCCCGATAAAAAAAATATTTTTATGAAAATTGTAGATGAGCGGAAAAGAAAAAAGAAATTTTGGAGCGTGTAAGAAAAAATGACTGCCTGTTTGGAAAAAAAACTTCCCGTTTTTAATAGTAATTTAAAAAGAAATGGCATAGGTATTTCTGCCGGAGAATCAGCCAAATAAATTGCTGCTCAGATACCTGTCACCCCGGTCACAAACAATAAATACTATCACTCCTTTTTTTAATTCTTTGGAAAGACGGAGTGCAGCCGCAGCAGCACCGCCACTACTGGCTCCCGCAAAAATGCCTTCCAGTCGCGCCAGTTGCCTGCATGTTTCGTCGGCATCCTCCTGCGAAATGTCTATAATTCTGTCCACTCTTCTGGCATCAAATATTTTAGGGATATATTCAACAGGCCATCTTCTTATTCCGGGAATAGACGCGCCCTCTGTAGGCTGGCAGCCTATAATTTGAACCTCTTCATTTTGTTCCTTTAAATATTGTGAGCAGCCCATGATGGTGCCCGTGGTTCCCATCGCGCTTACAAAATGTGTGATTTGGCCATCGGTGTCGTTCCAGATTTCGGGGGCGGTAGATTTATAATGCGCTTCAGGATTATCCGGATTGGCAAACTGGTTCACAACGTAATATTCTTTATGCAATCCTTTTTCTTCCGCATAGTCGCGGCATTCTTCTATAGATGACAACAAGGTAACCTTTGCTCCATATGCTTCCATCGTCAACACCCTTTCCCGGGTCGAATTTTCGGGCATTACCAATTCTATGGGCAGGTTATAAATACTGGCCATAAGTGCCAGGGCAATCCCGGTATTTCCGCTAGTTGCCTCAATGATTTTTGTTTGCGATTGAATGTCGCCACGGTCAAGGGCGTTTTTAATCATATTTAACGCAGCCCGGTCTTTTACACTTCCGCCGGGGTTGTTGCCTTCCAGTTTGGCAAATATTTTTACATCAGGATTGGTATTAAGTTTTTGAAGTTGCACTAAGGGAGTTTTACCTACGGCATCTAAAATAGTGGGCATTGATTACACGTTGTTATTTACAAATTTATTTTCAACTATAGTGATTTGAGGATTGGTAATAACCAGCGATCCAGGAGGCACAGATTGCGTAAGCCAGACATTACCGCCAATAACAGAGCCTTCGCCCACCAGCGTATCGCCGCCAAGAATAGTGGCGTTCGAATAAATAATTACATTGTCTTCTATATTGGGATGACGCTTTTGACGACTCATTGCTTTTTTAATACTCAATCCGCCGAGGGTCACCCCCTGGTACATTTTTACATTTTTTCCGATAACAGACGTTTCGCCAATCACAATACCCGTTCCATGATCCATCATAAAATATTCGCCTATTTTGGCGGCAGGATGAATATCTATCCCGGTTTTACTGTGAGCATATTCAGTAAGAATTCTCGGTATAAGAGGCACATCCAGCAAATGAAGCGCATGAGCAATCCTATAAAAACAAAGCGCATAAAAGCCGGGATAAGCTCTGATAACTTCAAATTTGCTTTTTGCGGCCGGGTCGCCCCGGTGAATGGCATCTATGTCTGTATTTAAAACCCGGAAAATCTCAGGCAATTGTTCAAAAAAATCAGCGCTCACTTTTTCATGGTCACAATTGGTGCATGCCCTGGTAGCATCAAGAATCTTTTTTAATTCATGGCTAAGATCAGACAACCTATGCTGAATAGCCGCCATATCAGGATAACTGCACTTAGACATCTCAGGATACAACAAGCAAATAAGATTTAATGCCCAATTGGCAATTAGTTTATTAGAAGGGACCTGCTCCTTTTGCCGCTGTTTCAAATAAATATCTCTTAAAAAATCTTCTGTCATGTTAGGCCTTTCGTTTAAAGAACTGTAAAATTAGTTTTTTCATTTCAAGTTTTGGTTTACACTCAAATTTTTAACTGGAACGAATGATAGTGAACAGACAGATAACGCGGTTTTTCATTTTATAGGTTATGGGGTTTAAAGCAAAAATATAAGACAATTTGGCTGATATTATTGGATTTCCGACTATCCACGCGGGCACTATCTATTCATTTGGGGATCATTGGTATATTTTGATAAAATGCAATGCCAGACAGCGTTTTCACAATCTTTTGACACTATTAGCATGAGTATTTTAAGCATAAAATGATTGCCCGCAGGACTTTACTGGTTCTAATTTTGCTAAACCATCCACGATAAATGTATCCATCAAAATGGAGGTGGATGAAAACAAAAATAAAATTATGAACTTAGAAAATATAAATTTGGTAAAAAGAGGCGCATTCTGGACAAGCCTCCTTAAAACCGATCAATTGAACGATACCTATTTCAGCGGCGAAAGGCAAATGCGGCGATACAGGATCGCCACCAGCGTCTTTTTCTTTATTGCGGGGTTAACATTTGCTACATGGGCCAGCCGTATTCCCGCCATCCAGGCAAAACTGCAATTAAGCGACGCAGGACTTGGAGGTGTTCTTTTTTCACTTCCTGCTGGATTAATGCTTAGCCTTCCCTTATCCGGCTGGCTGGTTTCAAAATATGGAAGCAGGCCAATGATGATAACCGGCGCTTTAATTTACCCTGCCATTTTATTATTGCTGGCATCAGCGGGTTCGGTATTTATTTTATCGTTTTCGCTTTTTCTTTTTGGCGTATTAGGCAACCTGTTGAATATTGCGATGAATACCCAGGCGGTTGGTGTAGAAAAACTATATGGAAGATCCGTGATGGCATCGTTTCACGGCCTATGGAGTATTGCTGGTTTTAGTGGCGCCCTTATCGGAACTGTATTTGTTTCGCAGGGCATTCCCCCGTTTTTTCACTTCACCATTGTGGCCGCACTTACCGGCATTCTTTTGCTATTGTTTTTCAGAAATACCTTACCCAAAGATGCAGGCAACGGTGAGGCACAAAAACTTTTTGTAAAGCCGGATAAAGCCATACTTCTATTAGGAATGATTGCATTTTGTACGCTGCTTTGCGAAGGTGCAATGGCAGACTGGAGCGGAGTTTATTTCAAAAATATTGTGGAAGCTCCGGCCTCTATGATTACATTAGGCTATGTGGCATTTACAGCAATGATGGCGCTCGGTCGCTTTTTAGGCGATGGACTGGTTACTAAACTGGGAGTTAAAACGATGTTGCAAATAAGCGGCACCCTTATTACTACCGGTTTGTTACTATCCGTGTTTTTCCCAAATATTATCACCGCCACGCTGGGATTCTTATTAGTAGGTTTTGGCGTTTCCTCGGTGGTGCCGATTGTGTATGGCCTTGCAGGAAAATCAAAAACCATGTCGCCGGGAACGGCGCTTGCCTCCGTATCTACAATTGGTTTTCTCGGATTTCTGGTAGGCCCTCCTGTGATAGGTTTTATTGCACAGGCAATCAGCCTCAGATGGTCTTTCATGCTGATAGGAATATTAGGATTTGGAACCGCGTTATTGGCGCGTAAATTAAAACTGCCCCAAGCGGATGATACCCATCATGAAATGGGCTCAATTAAAAAAAATGAAATGAAAACTATAAATAATAAACCTGACAATCCACGCCCGGGCTTTGTGGCGTGGCCTGAAACTGTTACTTCAGAAACTAAAAAACGTGATAATCGTATTGTTCACGGCCGCACAAGAAGTGGGGGCTATGTAGCCTATCCAAAAATGTGAAAATCCGTTAGCAGCTTAATTTAATAAACCTAAAAACTATAAAGCCTTTTCTGCAAAGCCAGATTAGGCTTTTTTGTTTGCTTTGTGTGTTTGAATTTCGATACGCAAATTCTTCATCTTCAAAAGATGCACTTAATTTAGCCAGGGCATTATTTCTGCAGCGGAATAATCTTCCAAATTACAATCAGCTTAATAATACAACAGTAGTAAAACAATAAATAAGCTGGTTTTTTATCTCTGTATGTTTTATGATAAATCAACAAACACGAAATAATTCTTTTGATAGTTTGTATATTTTTACCTGATAAATTTCCCATTTTTTCATCTAATCTAAAAATGAATGAGTAAAAATAATACATGGCACCAGATGTACCTGGAGCGGCTATCTTTTAGCCAAAAGCTGGCAGACCGCGTAGCGAAAATGATTGGCTCGTGGACATTTATTATTTGGCAAACTATTTTTGTAATTGCGTGGATGTCGCTAAATATATTTGGAGCTATTCATCATTGGGACGCTTATCCGTTTATTCTTTTAAACCTCCTTTTTTCTACTCAGGCCGCGTATGCAGCACCTATCATTATGATGGCGCAAAACAGGCAAAACGAAAGGGACAGGGCGCAGGCACAAAAAGATTACGAAACCAATACCCAGGCAAAACTGGAAATAGAGGCGCTTCAGGAAAAGCTCAATTTTATTGAGATTTATAAACTTGATAAGATTATCAAAATGCTGGACGAATTAAAATCAAGAAATTGATTGTAAAAATATTACTGCACTTTAGCTCATCTTCGTGGAATCTAGCAACGGCAGTAAAGCGATAAAAAGTCGTAATTTTTATTCTGCTTGAGTACATAACCGAAAAAGGTTGATTAAAAATCCCACAAGTATTTTCCCCGGTTTATTCCATAGATTAAGGAACCAGGTAATATTTTTTTTCATTGTTAGAAAAAAAATTCTAATTTTAAAACATCTTCTCTTTCCCAAAGAAGAAATTTATTCTGTTCCTGTTATAATCCAATCTTATTACAAGACCTTTCTCGCTGCCTTTGTAAAAAAATCTCCACCATATTTCTAAAACGAGCGTATCATTTTAGGGACCATCCTTTTTGATTTTCAGAATCTGACAAAATAAATCTCATAATCAATTATAAAATGGCAAAACCCAATTTGGAAAAACTGAGTTCGCAAAGGAAACAAGCTTTTGAAAACCTTAATATCAACCCGCGGAAAAGAGTAATCTTATGCCTTGATGGAGGCGGTATGCGCGGAATCCTTACCATTCAACTGCTCAAAAAACTGGAACAAATCGCCGGTATTCCCTGTTATGAACTTTTTGATATGGTAGCTGGCACCTCTACAGGCGGTATCATCGCAGGCTTAATCACCACCGGCCATCCTGCGGAGGACATAGAAAAAATGTATGTGAATTTAGTAACCGAAGTTTTTGATGAAAGATTTTTGGGAAACAGGTTTATAAATCCTCCGGCTTTTACGAAAGAAAAATACAGATCGATTTTAAAAGGAATTATTAAAGATATTAATCTACAAGATGCCTGCCGCTTACACGACCTGGATTTAATGATAACCGCGCACGACATTTCAGCTTCGGAAGAAACGTTTTTTTCATGCTTTAAGCAGGATGATGAAAGTTATTACGGCACCTATAAGAATGTGCTTTTGCGCTCAGTAATGGAAGCCACCATGAGCGCCCCAACATATTTCTATCCGCTGGAACGTTTTCTGGATGGAGGCACTACAACGTATAACAATCCTTCTTTAGCAGCTTTCATGGAGGCCGTTTCTTACAGCCGCGCCGATAAAATGTCAAACCTTTCGGCTTATCAAATTGCTGATATCACACTTTTTAGTTTTGGAACAGGTATTTCGCGAGAATTTATCAAACCCAATGACACAATAAATCCACATGGAATTGATGTAAAGTTCTGGCTAAACTGGCTGATGAGCCACATGGGCCAGGATGCAAGCGCCATGCAGGTAAATACCTTCAGATCGCCGATGATCAGCGAAACGATTGATTTTAGAAGATACCAGATTTCCCTTGACCCAACAGCGATTAGTAAGATTCCTAATACGGATGCACTTGATGAATTTAAATATGGCAGCAAATGGCTTCACGATTTAAATGAAAGTATACTGGCGGATATTGATATGGCGGACGTTACAAAATTTGATTTGATGAAAATTATTGGCCAGCAAATGGCCGAATATATCGTTCAATCCGGAAACAATTTCAGAAAAGATCTTATTAATGAGCGATGCAACGATTTGCTCGTGACAGCATCTGGCGATATCACCCGCATTCAGACACAAATGAGCAGTCCTGAATGGCTCGATAATTTTAAAGCATAAAAATATTAAGATGAATCCTGTAACGACCATTGATGGGGTAATTGCTCAACTGGAAGAAATCATTCAATGGTGCATGGTTCACAAAAGCCGTATTGGATATTTCGCCGCGCTTTACCAGCGCATGACGATTGCCGTTAAGCAGGCCATCATTGCCAATGAATTCCAGGATGCGAAAAGAATGGAGCAATTGGATATTATTTTTGCTTCCAGGTATTTTGAAGCCTGGAACTGTTATATTAACCAGCAAAATTGTTCACACGCATGGCAAATCGCTTTTAAGGCAACAGATGATTTAAATTTAATTGTGCTGCAACACCTTTTGCTCGGAATAAATACCCACATAAATCTCGACCTGGCAATTGCTGCGGCCGATTGCTGCCCCGGCGATACAATTTATGACCTTCAAACAGATTTCATAAAAATAAATGACATAATAGAAGCTGAATCACAATTAGTGCAGAATTCGTTGACTAGTATTTGGCCTCCATTGAAATTGTTCGCTGATATCAGCAACCACAGGGAAAAAGCGGTGTTGAATTTTAGCATTGAAACAGCAAGAAAATGCTCGTGGGCAAATGCCATTGTTTTGGCCAATATAACCGCAGATGGTAAGCCAAGCCACATTTCAAAGATAGATAGTATGGTGGTGGATGTTGCGAGGCAAATTATTAGCCCCGGTGTATGGATGGAATTTTTGTTGAAACCTGTCAGGATGATGGAAAATCCTGAAATAGATAAGCTGATAGCAATGCTTAAAAAATAAGCAAAATCTTACATCCAATCCAGTTTGACAAACCCTTAGACTCCGATATCCGATCTTTTAAGATTTTTATAAAATGTGAAAGTCATGGCCCAAAAACCAACAACAGCGAAACCTGTATCTGTCACCACTTATCTCCTGATTTCAGCAATAAGCCTTATTGCCGCAGTAATAGTAGGCTATTACTATTTCCATTCACTGAAGCAGGCAGGCAACGAAAAAATGGACGACCGGGTGTTTTATCTTGTGCTGATTTTATTTGGTATTGCTGCCAGCGCGCTCATATTTGGGATAATGAATTCTTATGCCAGTCTTAAAGGAATTCAATCCAATGTAACTTATAAGTTTACCGGGCCAATTGTAGGCGTAATACTAACAGTAGTGGGAGGTTTTATGCTTCCAAAAAGCACATCGGACCAGATACTTTCTATCAGGGTTTTTAACGAGGATAACAACCCGGTTACAAGAGGCAACGTTACCATCACTTTTCCTCATTATCAACGGACTTCTTCAATAAATAGCGACGGCCTGGTAGTTTTTCCTGACATCCCCGAAGAGCAATTACGAAACAATATTATTATAAATGTGGTAAGCGATGGATACGGCAAAGTTACCATTGACACCTTACTTGCGGGGTTCAGCCCCATTAAAATCACATTAAGCCAGGCAAAAGTTATCCGGTTGTCAGGGACGGTAAAAGATGCGGCGGACCGCCCTATAAGGGATGTGGAGGTGCAGGTGGACGGAACGCCTTATTCAGCCAGAACTATAAATGACGGCAGTTTTGAGATTCCAATCCCGGGCTACCATTTTGGCGACAGGATTACGCTGGTTACATCCCACAGCTCTTATGAAGACAAATCAAAAGTATTCGAAATAGAATCCGGCGAAATTGATCATATAGAATTTGTGCTGAACCCGGTTCCCTTAAATAACCCTAAATCTTCCCAAAAATGAAAACGAAAACCTTTTTTGTAATAGCCCTTGCCTTTATGGCAAACGTCTCCATAGCCCAGGAAGTGATAATTAAAGGCATACTACGCTGCCTGAATAATGGAGTAGCCACTTCTACCAGGGGAGCCACAAACATTGTAGTGATCCCCTCTTTTAATCCCGCGGCATCTGTAGCTACCACTACTGATCCGCAGGGATTTTTTCAGATAAATACAGGCTGGAAAGCAAATGATTTACTAGACAAAGAAGTGGCACTTTACATCATTACCAAATGCAGCAGTTGCAAAAAATTGCAAAGAGTGTTTATTTCTGAGGACCTTGATAAGCGAAATACAGACCCCACAAAATTGTATGTAACAGTAAAAAACTGGAAAGTAGTAGAGAATTGTGAAAAAATAGAATTGCCTGATATTTTAGCTGAGCAATTACTGGATTCTGCACATGGTTTGCCTGCGCAAACCATAACCGGCAAGGCCCCGGGAAGCCAGGCAATAGCTTCAGGCGGGTTTTTAAATTTGTTTCAAAAGCTGTTAACTGCCGCAATCGTTCAGCCCGCCACGGGATTATTTGTCGCGCATAAGTTGTATCCCGGTAAAATCAAATATGGTAAATTTTTACAAGCCTCGGCCATGACCAACACCGATAATACCGGCTTCAATTTTTCACCTTCAAGAAATCTGTCGGAGGCTGTTTTTTTCAACAGCGCTGCCATTGCAAAATCGGCTAAACCCAATAATATAAGCCTTCTCACCAACTTTAAAAACAATGTAAAATTTTCAGCATTTCACAAAGTGAATCCCAAGTTGTATTTGGCACTCGGTGGAATTTATACAAAGCAGGATGAATTCAGGGGCGTAGAATATATTGGTTCTTTTCCTGTGGATGACCCCATCACCAAAACGGGACATCCTGCCGAAACATTAAAAGAATTTGCTGCTTTTATTTCTGCCGCTTATAATATTAATTACAAGCTCAGCGTAGGCGTTACTGCCAAATCTACCTGGCAGCAATTTACCAAACCTGTTTCATTATTTATAGGACAGAATGATACCGCCGTTACCAATACTTTTACCGATGATACTACCAAATTGAATCGTTTTGATGCTGATATTTCTGTGAACTATGCCATTACCAGTTTCTTACAGGCCGGATTTACGGTTATGAATGTAGCAGGCACAGAGTTGTATGGTGATTTGTATATAAAGGATTCATTAAAACCAATTTATAAAAACCAACGTTCATTTGGCCTTGGCATTTGTTATAAAAATGAAAGATTGAATGTAGGCGTTGATGCATTGTATGCCGGTAATCAATTTTATGATGCTTCTGTGGGAGTGAATTATGTGCCTTTTAATAACAGCTTAATCGCCGCCGGATATGCATTTAAACAAAAAAGTTTTTCTGCTTCCTTCAGATTTAAAAGTTTTAAAATCGCCTATATCAATGACAACCATCTGATGGTAAACGACGTAAAAGTGGGTAAATCAAAAGCTTTTAATGGTAAAATATATTCCGGTTTTGTTTTTGAATTTTAAATCTGCCTGCAACAATATTCTGCCCTTTTCTTAGAAGGATTTTTTCTGATTATCAGTAAAGCAACAAAAAATAGCATTTTATATTCCGGATAATTTTTTAAAAATTTCAGCAGCCTGGTAAAACAATTCTTCGGTATGCCGGGATACGTACAGCATCTTGTCTTAAATAAAAAATTCATCTATTAAACCTTTGGCAGAGCAAAGCATCTAAAAATGAAAATAAGTAAAATGAAAAATTTGCGAATTTTTATTCCGCTGATTTTAATTATAATTTTTGCTTCAATTTCAGCATGCAGGCCTTCACGCGTAGTGGTCAGAGAGAGACCGCCTGAACCTCATTTTGTTCAGCCTTTGGCGCCAGGTCCAAATTATATATGGCATAGCGGAGAATGGATACGAAGCCGCAATACTTATATTTACCGGAAAGGTTTTTGGATAAAAGCGCCTTCATACAGAAAACATTACGCCCCGGGCCATTGGCAAAGGAAAAGAGCAGGATGGGTGTGGATTTCCGGCCGTTGGCGATAAGCGCCTTTTGTAATTCTATAAGCGTTCATTATTTTAATCCTATTTTTAAAACTTCAATTCTTACACTATGTTTAAAAAAACTCTGCTCGCGGCATGCTTGTTATTTTCTATGCAGGCCTTTTCTCAAAAATATAATAAGGCAAGCTACAGCCCGGAAAAGTTTTTTCGTATAGGAGCCAAGGCTGGCGTCAATATTAATAAAATCTCAGGCGAATCTTATAAAGAAGGCTTTTATTATAATTACCTGTTGGGAGGTTTTATGCAATTCAATTTTTCAAGAACGCTTGGATTTCAGCCGGAAATAAATTTTGTACAATCTTCTTCCGAATTTTCAAATAGCGCAAGCAATGTGTATGACGATCTTTTTAAATCTGGCGACCAGCGGAAAGCAAAACTGGATTATGTAAAAATCCCATTGCTGTTAAATGTAAACGTAGGGCAAAGCAACAGGGTAAAATTGCAATTAGGCCCCCAGTTTGGAAGCCTGCTCAATCAGCATGTTGACAACCTGAATACCGATAGGAATATTTTTAAAAAGAGTGATTTTTCTGCTGTGGGCGGCTTGTGGATTCAGCTTCCACTTGTGAACCTGGGCGGCCGATATGAAATCGGGCTCAACAATATTAATGATATTGATAACTCGGAAAAATGGAGAAATCAGGCCTTCACCATTTTTGTGGGAATTACTTTATAAACATCATTTTGATAAAATTTATAAACCCGTCTTAAGTGATGGGTTTTTTTGTACATTCAATTACAAAAACTGTATTGAATGAACCAAATCGCACTTGAGAACTTGCTTTTAATCGATATTGAAACCGTTTCGGAGAAAGAACATTACCATTTGTTAGATGATAACTGGAAAGAATTATGGAACGAAAAAATAAGCAGGCAACTGCCTGCAGATACATCGCCTGAAGAATTTTATCCGATGAGAGCCGCTATTCTGGCTGAATTTGCCAAAATAGCCTGCATCAGTTTTGGCTATTTTAAAAAAATAAACAATGAGTGGCAATTGCGTATAAAATCGTTGTGTTCAGAAGATGAAGTGCAACTTTTAAATGATTTTTTAATTACGCTGAAAAAATTACATGTTACTAATCAAAGATGGATTTTGTGCGGGCATAATATCAAAGAATTTGATGTGCCGTTTTTGTGCAGAAGAATGTTGATTAAGCATATTCCGCTGCCTTCCTTCCTTGATTTTCAAAATATGAAGCCCTGGGACACTCCGGTTCTTGATACGCTGCATCTTTGGCGCTTCGGTGATTACAAGCATTATACTTCTTTGAAACTTTTAGCCGCCGTGCTGGGCGTTCCCTCTCCTAAAGATGATATAGATGGCAGCCAGGTAGGAAATGTATATTGGAAAGAGAAAGACCTGAACCGGATTTCCATCTATTGCGAGAAAGATGTGGCTACGGTAGCCAATATTATTTTAAGATTTAAAGGCTTACCCTTATTAAAAGAAGAGCAGGTTGTTTTTGTTGACCGCTGACAAAATAAAAAAGCAGGAATTTTCTGCTTTACTGTATTAAAAAAAGCTGCCAGGGGGTCGACAGCAAATTATCTTTTTAAAAAAGAATTCGAATTTTCAGGAAATCTTCTCTACCTGCATGTAGCTCAACTCTACGGGTGTTGCGCGGCCAAATATTTTAACCTGCACTTTCAATTTTTTCTTTTCGTCGGTCACCTCTTCTATTACCCCATTAAAATCATTGAATGGACCATCGATAATTTTTATGGTTTCTCCTACTATAAATGGTTCGCTCATTGTCATGCCGCCCGCATCAGCCATCTCATCTACTTTACCGAGCATTTTGTTAACTTCTGATTTTCTAAGACTGATAATTTCGCCTTTTGAGCCTTTGCCATCAGTTAAGAAATGCATTATATTGGTAGTGTTGCTAAGGTGCTGAACCATTTCGCCGGTGAGTTTTCCATCAACCACTTCTATCATCACGTAACCCGGGTAAAAGTTTCTCTCCCTCATTACTTTTTTGCCATTCACTACTTTATACACCTTTTCCACCGGCAAAAAAACCTGGAGAATATCCTTATCCCATCCTTCCCTTATAATATCTTTATCGAGGTATTCTTTTACCTTTCTTTCTTTACCACTTACCACCCTCAGAACATACCATTTGGTATTCTTTTCGGGAGAGGCAGACTTAATCTCATCCGAAGCGACTTTTTGTTCGTTTTCTTGATTTTCTTCTGACATGATTATTTAAATAAGGAATAAATAAATTTTAAAACGCCGTTCGACACAAAATCCATCAGTGCTACAATAGCTGTAATGATGATAGTTGCAGCCAACACTATCATGGTTGATTGTTGCAACTCTTCCCATGTAGGCCAGGTTACTTTATGCATTAATTCCTTGTAGGAATCACGAATATATAATGCAACTTTATTCATACATATTAATTTATTAATTAGCTAATGTGCTAATGTGCTAACTGAGGTGCCGTAGCATTAGCATATTAGCTAATCAGCACATTATCACATTAACTTTGCACGGGCACAAGGATTCGAACCCTGATCAAAGGTTTTGGAGACCTCTATTCTACCATTGAACTATGCCCGTAAAAACCAAATTAGCTAATTAGCAAATTTGCTAATTAGCTAATTTATAATTAAAAAGATAAAAAATCCTATTTTAAGATTTCTGTCACCTGTCCAGCGCCCACTGTACGTCCGCCTTCACGAATAGCGAATTTCAAACCTTTTTCCATCGCGATAGGCTGGATTAGTTTTACGGTAAGTGAGGTGTTATCGCCCGGCATTACCATTTCAGTACCTTCAGGCAAAGTTACTTCACCAGTAACGTCAGTAGTTCTGAAATAGAATTGTGGACGGTATTTATTGAAGAATGGAGTATGACGTCCGCCTTCTTCTTTGCTCAATACATACACTTCTCCCTTAAATTCTGTATGTGGAGTGATAGTCCCTGGCTTGCAAAGCACCATACCACGACGAATTTGGCTTTTTTCAATTCCGCGAAGTAATAACCCTGCATTATCTCCTGCTTCACCCTGGTCAAGTAATTTCTTAAACATTTCAACACCGGTAACAGTAGATGTCAATGGTTTTTCCATCAAACCTACGATTTCAACGGGTTCACCCACTTTAATGCGTCCTCTTTCGATACGACCTGTAGCAACAGTACCACGACCCGTAATAGAGAATACGTCTTCAACAGACATTAAGAAAGGCTGATCAACCGGGCGCGGAGGTAATGGAATGTATGTATCAACTGCATCCATTAATTCGTCAATCTTAGCAACCCATTTATCATCACCGGCTAAAGCGCCTGTGGCTGAACCTTGTATAATCGGTGTATTATCACCATCAAATCCATAAGAAGTTAACAATTCGCGGATTTCCATTTCTACCAGTTCCAACAACTCAGGATCATCAACTAAATCCACTTTATTCATAAACACTACTATACGTGGAACACCTACCTGGCGAGCTAAAAGAATGTGTTCTTTTGTTTGAGGCATTGGTCCATCTGTAGCAGCAACTACCAGGATTGCACCATCCATCTGGGCAGCACCTGTGATCATGTTTTTTACATAGTCAGCATGGCCGGGACAATCCACGTGTGCATAGTGACGGTTTGCTGTTGCATATTCAACGTGTGCTGTATTAATAGTGATACCCCTTTCTTTTTCTTCAGGAGCGCCATCAATATCTGCATAATTCTTTTTTTCCGCTAAACCTTTTTTAGACAAAATATCGGTAATAGCGGCTGTAAGGGTTGTTTTTCCATGATCAACGTGGCCAATAGTGCCAATGTTAACGTGGGGTTTATCCCTTTTAAAACTCTCTTTTGCCATTTTTTTTGTTTTTAATTTTTATTATAAAAATTTAAATGTACTATCCCTTATCCGAATGAATAGTTATTTTTTGGAGCGGAAGACGAGGCTCGAACTCGCCACCTATAGCTTGGAAGGCTATCGCTCTACCAAATGAGCTACTTCCGCTTGCAATTATTTCAACTTTCAACCATCAACTTTTGAACGTAGAGAGCTGTTGATGAGAATTGAACTCACGACCTCTTCCTTACCAAGGAAGTGCTCTACCCCTGAGCTACAACAGCTTGAAAGAAGTCAAACGTGCTATTTCAAAAAACTTGTAGTGGGCAGAGTAGGGTTCGAACCTACGTACTCGTGAGAGAACAGATTTACAGTCTGTCGCCTTTAACCGCTCGGCCATCTGCCCATTTCTGATTTCCGGAAACTATTAATAAAGAATCCAAAACCATCCACAACGCTCACTATTTTAAGAGCCAGTAGAGGGATTCGAACCCCCGACCAGCTGATTACAAATCAGCTGCTCTGACCAACTGAGCTACACTGGCATACATCGATTTACCTCCTTAAAATGAACTTGACACAAAAAAACTACCTGTAGGGTTATTTTTTGGGAAGGCAAAGGTAATGGAAAATGTTTAATGGAAAAATTTTGAAAAGAAAAATTTATTCCAAAAAAAGAGCCCTTCACCGTAAAATTTGAGGTCACAAATTAGCTCTTTTCCTTCATCAAATAATCTTTATGTGTTCAAAAAATTATCATCTTCCTATTTTTGCCAGACTTTTTATTTAACTACTCTCTTTTACTAAGTCCATCAAAAAAATCCAGACTCTTTTCTTCCAGTTATGCTGTTAGTGAAAAACAAAAGAAAAAGCAATGACAAACCGACAAATATTTTTAAATCATATTGGCCAAACTTCACCGGATCCGCTTGCACTGGAAATTGTGAGAGCGAAAGATTGTAATCTCTATGATCTAAAGGGTAAAACATACATCGACCTGATTGGAGGAATAAGCGTATGCAATATCGGCCATTCAAATCCAAAAGTGATTAAGGCCATACAGCAACAAGCAGATAATTTCATGCACGTGATGGTAAATGGCGAATTGATTTTATCACCACAAACAGCGTATGCCCGGGCACTTGTCGAAAACTTGCCACCTTCTCTCAATTCGGTTTTCTTTACCACATCAGGAACAGAGGCTACCGAAGGAGCGATGAAACTGGCCAAAAGATTTACCGGGCGAACGCATATCGCCGCTTTTAAAAATTCTTACCATGGCAGTACCCAGGGTTCTCTGAGCATTCTTGGAGATGAATATTGGCGTAATGCTTTTCGGCCATTGCTGCCTGCAATTGTGCACCTGGAGTACAACCATTTTGATTGCCTCGAATTAATAACTGAGGAAACCGCATGTGTCATTGCTGAAACCATCCAGGCAGAGGCCGGCGTAATCGTTCCGGAAAAGGAATGGATGCAGGCGTTACGGAAAAAATGTACTGACACA
This sequence comes from Hanamia caeni, assembly GCF_003721595.1. Lineage (GTDB taxonomy): Bacteria > Bacteroidota > Bacteroidia > Chitinophagales > Chitinophagaceae > Ginsengibacter > Ginsengibacter caeni. Next base: position 478,796 of record NZ_RJJR01000002.1, on the reverse strand, counting down.
GGAACCTTATTGGTTTTGGATGAAATTCAATGTGGGTTTGGAAGAAATGGAACGCTTTGGGCTTTTGAGCAATTTGATATCGTTCCTGATGTACTTCTATTAGGCAAGGCCCTTGGAGGCGGGATGCCATTGGGCGCCTTTATTGCAGATAAAAAAATAATGGATTGTTTAACCAACAATCCCGTATTAGGCCATATCAACACATTTGGTGGCCATCCTGTTTGTTGTGCCGCAGGCCTGGCTGCTTTTGAAGTATTGAAGGAAAATAAACTGGCGGAAAAAGTTTTAGAAAAGGAAAAGCTTTTCCTTTCTAATTTGACAAATATTTCCGGGATAAAAAAAATCCGGAGCCGCGGATTAATGATTGCATTGCAATTTGGAAGTTTTGAACAAAATAAAAAAGTAATTGATGGGTTATTAGAAGAAGGTGTTTTTACAGATTGGTTTTTGTTTGCCCCGGAATGTTTAAGAATCGTTCCTCCGCTAATTATAACCGAAGACGAAATCAGAACCTCCAGTGAAGCAATAAAAAAGGTAGTTCCTTATTTGAAATGATTCTAAAAAAATTAAAGATGAGCCGTTTAATAAAATCTTTTGGCTGGGCCCTAAGTGGTTTAAAAGACTGTATTCTTCATGAAAAAAATTTCAGAATACAATATATTATTGCGCTCGGAGTATTAGTTGCCGGATTCGTTTTTTCAATTTCCCTAAATGAATGGATGATAATCTTATTGTCGTTTGCGGTAGTTTTATGCTTTGAAATCATCAATTCGGCCATTGAAAAACTCTGTGATTTGGTAATGCCTGAATATCACGCAGTCATCAAAAAAGTGAAAGACATGTCTGCTTCAGCCGTGCTGCTTGCTTCAATTATTGCCTTTATTATAGGTTGTATTATTTTTCTGCCGAAAGTCATATCCTTGTTTTAGAAGATTTGGAATTAAGCTGCCGATTTTTAATTTTATAAAAAAATCTTATAAATGATTAGACTTTTCCTCGTTTTTGTGGTGATGATGGCGAGTGTTCGCAGCTATTCGCAAAGCTGGAAAGTATATCCTTACAAACCAGCGGGAAGCATTATATCGTTTCCCATAGATGAAGGCCACCATACCGCAGAGCCTATAGAATGGTGGTATACTGCCGGTCATCTCACCGGATCACAGTCAGGGAAAACCTACACCTATATGCTTACTTATTTTTATTACCCGGCTTCTTCTTACGGAGGCTTTCGGATTCTTAATATCACTGATGAAGCAACGGGCCTTTTTTACCAGGATGCCAAATTCGTTCGATATACCACACTTTCTACCTCGCATCTTGACATTCAAGCGTCAGTAACCGGCGGTGGCAGCGAATTCTGGATTACAAAAATTGATTCACAAAATAAACTGATTCCGTTTGAATATAGTATTAATGCCGCCTCACCTGCTGGCAGCCTTCAACTGGATTATATAAGCACTAAAAGACCCTTGATTCTGGCCGACAGTGGCTACCTGAAACAAGGGCTTGCTAATTACACTTATTATTACTCTCAAACCACAAACCAGGTTAGTGGAAAATTGACTTTGAATGGCATCACAGAAAATGTAACCGGCACTTCGTGGATAGACAGACAATATGGCGATTTTGACCGGCTTATGGGCGAAAAATATGAATGGTTTTTCCTTCAATTATCCAATGGAATGGATATAAATGTTTGGAATGTATTTACCTCAGATAATAAATTGCCGGCCAACTCCAAATACCGCATTTTATCCTCATATGTAAATGACAACACCCAATACACTACAAGCGATTTTAAAATTGAGCGCTTAGGATTTAACTGGATGCCCGACAGCCAGATGTGTTATTCTAATAAATGGCGGTTAACATCAGCAATTAACAAAATTGATATTACTTTTTCTACGAGACAAAATAACAATGAAGTGCGATACCCTTTTCGTTTTTTTGAAGGGGCTACTGATGTTTCAGGAACGGTTAACGGCGCCGGGGTAAACGGGTTTGGTTTTGCGGAACTTCTTCATTCTTATGAATCTCCTTCTATTCAAATTACTTACCCTTACACGGGCGATTATGATGTAAAAAAGGCAATTTCCTGGCACGTACAAAATCCCGATGAAGGAAATCCATTGAGTTACGACGTGTATTATAGCGTCAATAACAAAGAGTCATTTATACCCATCGCCACTTCTATACAGGATACATTTTATTTATGGAATGATGCGAGTGCCGGTAATCAAGGTGAAATTTGGTTTAAAATTGTTGCACATTCAATTGATGGAAAGTTACATGGAACCGCTGTTAGTGAAAACAGTTCAACCATAATAACCGAAAGAAACAATCCGTTAATACTTTATCCCAATCCGGCAACTGATTTCATCTATTTTTCCCCGGTATTTCAACTGGATAACCCCGAATGCGTTATCGTAAATGAAAGCGGGCAAGTACTTAAATCTTATAAAGCCAATTCACTTACCTCAAAAATAGATGTAAGCTTTTTGCCGAAGGGAATCTATTTCCTTAAGATGGGGGTTGAGAAAAAAATTGTAAGAAAATTTATTAAGCATTAAAATAAAAATTCAGGATATTTCTCCATTTGCTATAGCTGCCTTTGTGGTAAAATCAATTATTCTTTAAAAATCAAGCCCCATGCTGAAATAGAAAATTGGTTTACCCCGGAAAAAACCATTCATTGGCCAACCGGCATCAAATTTCAAAAAATATCCTAAAAGCGTGCTGCGCGCACCAAATCCATATCCGCCAAGGAAAGGGCCGATGCCCGGTGCCTTTAAATTGACCGAAACCGTAGGATTTTGTGGATCACTGTAAGTAATATTTGGTCTTCCGATTTTATCGTAAGCGCCATTCCACGCAGTGCCAAGATCAATAAATTGGATTAATTGGAAATTTCTTATAAAGGCGTTGTTAATGGGTTTATCCAAAAACGTAGTGAAAACCGGCAATCGAAATTCACTATTGATAACAGTTGCATTGTTTCCATTAGCCGCATTTTGAATAAAGCCGCGAAGATTCACTGCTAAAGACTGAAATGCATAATTCTGATCAGGAGCAGGCTGGTTGGATGGATTGAAATATCGATAGGTTACATTCCCATCTTTTCCTCTTTTTTGGTTTGAGCCAAACATAAACCAGTTATCTATTCCGCCCAGGTAATAAATCAGCTTTTGATTGCCCCAACTAAAATCACCGGCCACTCTTCCTGCCCAAATAAAGTTTCTGTAAATAGGATAATAAACCCTTGCGTCAAAACCAAGATTTAATGTGGAGCGGCCTACGGCATTCGATGGAATTTTATTTATTTGCGTATTATAATCAAGATAAATTTTATACCGGGCACCATCCCAAATGTTCTGAGCAGGATTTAAGGTGTTGTCATATACATATTCCAAATGCATCAATCCATAAGCATTAGCGTTTGCTTTGACTGAAAGTGACAAAGGATCCACTCCGCTGATTACGACATTATCCCTCCTTACTCCAAAATTCAAGCGGAGGCTCCTGATTTCATCAAATGGATAGGAAACACTTGCCTGATAAAGGTTAGAATACACTTTGCCCGGATAGTATCCTGTACTGTCTCCAAATGTTACTGATTGTACATTGCGGTAATACATTAAACCCCAATCTACTTTCTTTCTCAGGTTTGAAAACTGGAACAACCAATCGTTGTCTTTTAGATTGGTGGATAAACGGAAGCCTCCTGAAATTTTAATATCTTCCATAATGTCTGCGGTTCCGAGGTTGATAATTCCATTGAGACCATTATTACTCGAAAGGGTAATAGGCCCTGAGCCGCCGGTATAAATCTGGTACTTTGTCCCCAACACATTATTATTAAACCCGGCAATGATATAATCTGCTGCAAATTTCCTGGGTTTATACGGATATAACCTTGCGGTTGAAAGCACCAAAGATTGCTCAGGATGCGTCTGGTTTCTTATCTCAGCTATCCGCGCACTATCTTTATTTTCCGGCTTAAACTCATGTTGAAAAATATCTTCTTCCTGCGAAAGCGGCTCCGGCGCTGCTATTTCTTCTCCGGCACCAAGACGATTTTTAGCCATCACTTCTTTCATATAGGTGGTAGCCCTGGCGGTTACATTACGCCTGCGGAGTGTATTTTCATCTATTCTTAATTTATAAAGAATTTTATCATCGCTTTGGCGCGTTACTTCACTCACCTGGTGATCCTCGCCCGCTTCTCTTGTTTCCAGGATGCTGCTTTCGTAATTTGAAAGTGGAAACACATAGGCAGAATCATGAGAAATGGCCACTACAGCGATTGAATCCACATCCTGCTTATGATACACTTTTAATGTGGAATCTATTTCCGGAATATCCGGGTTTCTTAAAATCTCATCCCCAATCAAAACAAGCGTATCCACGCCGGTAGTGCGGGTTGTAAAAAATCCGGCGTAGCGATTCTGAATACCGCTCATATCGCTCAGGAAGGTAAAATAGGCATCGCTATAGGTGGACGGATAGCGGGCATCCCCAAATTTCAATTTTGTTAACTGGCTGATTTGAGCCACACCCGGCCTGCCGGTTTCAAAGCTTGTAACCAGGAAAATATTAAACCGGTTATTCATCAAAGCCGTATCGCCGCCTTTGGCATCTCCGGATGGTCTGTTGCTTGAAAATATAATTCCTGTTTTGTTGGGCAGATTAATATAAGATGGATCAAGGTCGTCGTAAACATCATCTGTTACCTGCTTTACCGTTCCGTGAGCCACATCGTAGGTATAAATATCAGAATGTCCGTTTCTGACGGCGCTGAAAAGTAATGTCTGGCTGGTAACCATGTATTTCATATCCTGCACCTGATCAAAAACGTCTGTAATATCCCTGTCTATTGGCTTTTGCGTTGAAATTACATCATACACAAAAAGCCGCAATCGTCCCTTGTCTTCATACAAAACAGAAAGCCTTTGGCCTTTAGGATCCCAGGCCATCATAGGGTAATTCGGGTTTATCTCATTCTGTCGTGTCTTTACGCCAAACTTCAGCAGTACTTTTTGATCACCGTCTTCATCCAGGATTAAACTGTATTTTCCTTTTTTGTATTGTACCACAGCAAAGGAATTGTTCCGCTTATGAGGGTTTACATTAAAATGAAAATAATCAACTCTTTTACCAACAGTATAATCCGTTATTTCACTTCCTTTAGGATAATTCTTTCTATGCGCAATGTCATTCTCATATTTTTCCTGCTCATACTGCATAAAATTTGCGAGCAAATCCTTAAACCTTCTCACCTTGGTAACCTGCTGAGTAGCGCGTTTTAGACTCTTGTACACCCTTGCGAGGTATAATAAATAAGAAGTATTTTCCTTCTTATACTTTTCTTCTATATAATACCAAAAGGCATGGCCGGCCAGCAGGGGCTTATCAAAAGCCAGTTGATAAAAGGTTTTGTATTTACCACTTAAGATTTCATTTTTCAGTTGATCATCAAGTTGCGGGCTCCAATTTTCACCAACATAGGCAATATAGCCATCAATAAGCCATTGTGGAAGATCCAATAAGGCTGCATTTCCGGCAACCTCTCCGAGGTCTTCACCAAACAAAATGTTTTGAACTAATATTCCTGCTATTCCTTCACGGATTTGCTTACGCAGATCTGCATGGTTGCTGGTATAATAGACAATCATTTTATTATTTACCAGCTTGGTAACGCCGCCTGCATTTTGCCAATCCTGCCCAAGGCCGATGTTACTTTGCTTCATTTCGTCAAACGTATTATAAACGATGATGTTTGCCCGGCGCTGGAGGTTATACTCAACAAATTTTTCAATGCCGGGAAGCTCCTGTTCTGCTACCTGCACCACGTATTTCGCGAGTTCCTGGCCATCCTGGCTAAAGTATGCGTTAAAATTTAATGTCTGATAATATTGCCATTTGAATTTTTTATATTGAACCCTGTTTTTGCCAAACTGCACCGTGCTCACCTGGGCATTTGCAAAACCCACAGCCAGTAGTAAGATGAAAAAGGGAATAATTTTTTTGTATATTACTTTCTTGTGATCTTGCATTGCTTTACATTATATATCGCCCTAAAATTAATCGTTTCGGCTTAATCAGTAAAATGAATTTATCCTTACGGCAAATAACAGAAATATGTTTCAAATAAAGACTTTTACTTTCAATCCGGTGCAGGAAAACACATACATTCTTTATAATGAAAACAATGAATGTATTATCATCGACCCCGGCTGCTATTTTGATTCAGAAAAGGAAGAACTTACGGCTTTTATTAAAAATCATAAACTGGAACCCCAACTGTTATTAAATACTCACTGTCACCTCGACCATGTATTTGGCAATAAATTTATTGCAGAAGAATTTAAATTAACGTTAAATACTCATTTACTGGAAAAAGAAATCCTCGAGATGGCCCCTGCGTCGGGATTAATATTTAACCTGCCCTTTGATAATTACCAGGGCGATGTGATTTATTTGAAAGAAGGGGATGTGATTTCTTTAGGAGATGATAAGTTGCAGGTGATTCATGCGCCAGGGCATTCGCCCGGAAGTATTTACTTTTATTGTGAAAAACAAAATTTCCTGATTGGAGGAGATGTGCTTTTTCAAAACAGCATTGGCCGCACCGATCTGCCGTATGGAGATCACGATGCGCTTATAAAAAATATCAAAGAAAAACTTTTCAAACTTCCACCCGCTGTAACAGTTTATCCCGGCCACGGCCCGGAGACTACTATTGGGAGTGAAATCAAAGGAAATCCATATCTCCAATAAACATGGATTTCACTGTAATCTCTTTGCAGTAAAAGGATAAATAAACCGGATTTTTATTTTCAGGATTTTTGATTGCTCAGTTCCGCGAAATATTTATGGAAATAGGGAATGGTTTCGATGCCCTTGTTGAAATTTTCGATACCATATTTTTCATTGGGTGAATGAAGATTGTCGCTATCCAGGCCAAAACCCATAAATACGATTTTCACATTCAATACTCTTTCCAGAATAGTGCAAATCGGAATGCTTCCACCGCCTCTTACCGGCACCGGAGATTTTCCGAAAGTAGTTTCAATAGCGCGCGAGGCCGCTTTATACCCGATACTATCAATGGGAGTGAGATAGGGCTCTCCTCCATGATGGCTAAAAGCCTTTACCGTGACTGAAGAAGGAGCAATCGATTGGAAATAGGCAAGTAGCTTTTGAGTTATTTTTTCAGAATCCTGGTTGGGAACCAGGCGTGCAGAAATCTTGGCCGTGGCTTTTGAAGGCAAAACTGTTTTAGCGCCTTCACCTTGGTAGCCTCCCCAAACGCCATTCAGTTCCAATGTAGGCCTTATACCGGTTCTTTCGATAGTCGTATATCCTTTCTCTCCCCAGGTTTCTTTTGCACCTGTTTCTTTTAAATAATCCGCTTCGCTAAATGGCGCCTTGTTCATTAAGCTTCTCTCCTGTTCAGAAACCTGGACCACATCATCATAAAACCCGGGAATAGTAACATGATTATTCTCATCATGGCAGCTTGCAATCATTTTTGCCAAAACCGTAATGGGATTAGCCACAGCGCCGCCATAAGTGCCACTATGAAGATCCCGGCCCGGACCTGTCACTTCTACTTCAATATAAGAAAGCCCGCGAACACCAATATCGAGCGAAGGATTTTGCATGCTCAACATCGAACTATCGCTGATAAGGATTACATCCGCTTTTAATAGTTCTTTATTTTTTTCAACAAATTTGCCAAGGTTGGGTGAACCCACTTCCTCTTCTCCTTCAATGATGAATTTAATATTGGTGGAAAGTGAATTCGTTTTTGCCATTACTTCCATGGCCTTCACATGCATAAAAAACTGGCCTTTATCATCTGCAGAACCCCGGGCAAAAACTTTTCCGTCTTTAATCACGGGCTCAAAAGGCTGGCTGTTCCACAATTCCAGTGGCTCGGGGGGCTGCACATCATAATGGCCATATACCAAAACAGTAGGTTTATTCTTATCAATTATTTTCTCCGCATACACTACGGGAAATCCATCAGTCTGCATCACGCGGGCAGAATCAGCGCCTGCCGACAACAAGCTTTTCATTACGGCTTCTGCACATTTAGCCATATCTTCTGTATGTTCTTTTTTGGCGCTAACAGATGGAATCCGTAACAGCTCCATCATCTCGTTCAAAAATCTGTCTTTATTTTTTTCCTGGTATTCTTTCCATTCTTTCATGATTCATTATTTTTTAATCGGGGTTTACGAATATAAATCTTTTTTAAAAGGATATGTTAGAAGAAAGATAATTACCAAAATCTCAAAAAAATCATTATAAAATATTTGGATTTGAATGTTGGTATTCTTTACATTTGCACCAGATTGCTTTTCAATTTATCAGCCTTTGTTTTAGTTGCTATCAAATGGTAGCCTCTATACAAAGGCTGAGACAATTTAGGAAGAGCCTCTCACTATTTTTTCGCTACGTTGCGGATTTTTGCAGATTAAATATTCCCTTTATCCAACTTCCCCTTGACTTTAAATTTTTAAATAGCCTGTAATAATATTCCTTATTAAATAACTGTGAATCGTGCATGGCCTTATAGGTGAGGAAAAATCCTACCGGCGACAAAATGATCACTGGCAGCCACATGCCTATAATGGGTGGCATCACATGATCTTTAGTAAATTTTTCTCCAAAAATATTGAGCAGGTAAAAAATCATAAAGAACAGCAGTGCCATTACCAAAGGCATGCCCAGACCGCCTTTGCGAATAATAGAACCTAACGGAGCACCAATAAAAAATAATACGAGGCATGCCACAGACATTGATAGCTTTTTGTGCCATTCTATCTGGTGTTGCGTGAAGTCTGATTGCTGGGCTTTATAGTCTGAAACGGAAGCCTCCAATAAATTGCGCGTATTATTTACCTGGTTTATAGTTTGGTCAAAAACGGATGATTGTAAAGAATCGGGTATCAGTACATCAAATGAGTCAACTTTTTTTTCAGGCATTTTTTCCTCAAAGGAAGAAATTTGCTTTTTAGTTACCGCACTATCCTTATACCTTGAATATCGCACGTAGGAAGAAAGTTCTGATAAATTTCGCTTATATAAAGAATCAGGAACCTGCTTTAGCGAATCAAGATCCACATTTAGCTGGCGCATCGTTTTCATGCGGATATTATTCATGAAAAGACTGTCTGATGTCTTTTGAAGATTCAACTGGCTCAAGTCAAAAAGCTTGTCATATTCTTTAAAGCGCAGATCGATAAATTCATTCTCTTTATAATTAAAATTTCCATTTTCCTGGTAACGGTTGCCATTTACCAGTTGGAACTGGAGAAATTTTTTGTTGGTGGTAACAGACATTTTTCCACCCTCAGAAATTATAGTATTATCCTGGATGCTGTTGGTTTGTTCATAAATAAGCACTTTATGAAGCGTACTTCTGTCGTTGTCTTTTTTATCTACTTTAATTGAAAATCCCTGGAACCCGTTATAAAAAACGCCATCCTTCAAATCAAACGCCGGGCTTTTTTCATAAATATCGTGATAGATCACTGCAAATTTTAAATTAGCGACCGGCGCAATATAATTGGCAAACAAAAATGCCACGCCCGAAAGCAGGATTGAAACCAAAAATAATGGCTGCATAAAACGCAATAAAGATATTCCGGAAGACTTAATGGCAACGAGCTCAAAATTTTCTCCTAGCTTCCCAAAGGTCATGATAGAAGAAATTAAAATGGATATAGGCATGGCAAGCGTAACAAGTGTAGCGCTTGCATAAATTAAAAATTCAATCAGCGTCAATATATCTAATCCTTTCCCTACCAGGTCGTCAATATATTTCCACAGAATTTGCATCATAAACACAAACAGCGTAATAAAAAATGTGGCAATAAAAGGCCCCACAAAGGCTTTTAATATTAATTTATCAAGTTTTTTGAACATGTAATGTAATCCGGCCTTAAGTGTTTTGTTGTAATTTTCAAAAATGAATGAAGCAGCAAAAATACAGCTTTCAAAACGCGAAATGGAATTGGTAAATAACACCGAATGGATTTTTACAAAACAATTAATACTTAAAAAAGTGTATCAAATCCTCGGAAATCTGCATCATCATTTTAAAAAAGTGGTGATAAGAGAAAAAGAGTCTTTGCCTGCAATCTGGCAAAAGCCGGGAGGTAAAATTTCTAAAGGTGAAAATTATAGAGGGTTGCCTTATGCCATATTAGATTATCCAGCATCTTTCAGCAAGGAAAATATTTTGGCAGTAAGAACCATGTTTTGGTGGGGAAATTTTTTTAGTGTGTCGTTACACATTTCCGGGAAACATCTGGATAAGATGTCAAATTTTGATGAGGGAATTCTTTTTCTCCGGGAAAAAAAATTTTGGATCTCAGTTCATAATGATCAATGGGAACATCATTTTGAAGAAGATAACTTTGTTGAAATTAGTGAATTAAGTGAAGATGAAATTGCAAAGCTGCGCAGCAAATTTTTTCTAAAAATCGCTAAAAAAACCGCCTTAACAGAATGGAATTCTACTTTTGAGTTCCTGGAAAACGGATTCGAAGAAATTATCCGTTTTATTCAAATCAGCTTCCCAGCCTGTGAAACAGATCTTTAACCTGCGTTTCCCAAAGCTGGCTTTGATCTTTAATTTCTTTCTTTTCTGCAAAATCACTAATCACCAAAATTGTTTGATTGGTAACTTCAGATTTTTCTATGCTAAATTGAAAAAATTCTTCTTCGGGTGAATCTAACCAATGAAACTTTATAAACTTATTTTCCTCAGTTTCCAAAACCTTTGCTTCTTCTGCCGCTCCTCCTGACCACGAAAAGCTAAACAGATCTCCTTCATCTTCTACTTTATCAGCAAACCATTCCTGCAAACCCGAGGATGTAGAAAGGAACTCATATAAAATGGCTGGTGAACATCTTACAGGGTACTCGACAGTATATTGTATTTTTTTACTCATCTTAATATTGATAAAGTCATTATCTGCAATAATAGAAAATAAATTAACTAACAAGCCATATTTGTCATTTTTTTTAATAATTAATTTTAAAAAAAACATATTTTATACCGGGAATGAAATAATATTCTTTTTCTACATACTTTAAGAAGCAAAGTGAACGTTGATTATTGTACAAAAAACATTCAATTAAACCTTGTTTGTTTTAACATTTTAAATAATCACTTCATGAGTTTGCGTCAATTAAAGATTACAAAGTCTATTACCAACCGCGAAAGCGAAAGCCTGGAAAAATATTTACAGGAAATAAGCCGGGTAGAAATGGTGACTCCTGAAGAAGAAGTCAGGCTGGCAAAGCAAATAAAAGCTGGCGATCAAAAAGCTTTAGATAAGCTTACCAAAGCCAATCTCCGTTTTGTGGTTTCTGTGGCCAAGCAATATCAAAACCAGGGGCTAACGCTTCCTGATCTTATAAATGAAGGCAACTTAGGCCTCATTAAAGCAGCGCACAAATTTGATGAAACCCGCGGTTTCAAGTTCATTTCTTATGGAGTATGGTGGATTCGTCAAAGCATTATGCAGGCGCTGGCAGAACAATCAAGGATTGTAAGGTTGCCGTTAAATAAAGTAGGCCTGACGAAAAGAATCAGCCATGCTTATTCACATTTGGAACAGGAATTTGAGCGGCCGCCTAGCGTAGAAGAATTAGCCAGCTATCTTAAAGTAGATATGGAAGAAATCTCAGCCACCATGAATGTAGCCGCCCGGCACCTGAGTATGGATTCGCCATTAAGCGAGGGCGAAGAATCCACGCTCATTGATGTATTGGTAAATTCAAATGCTGAAAGCGCCGATAAGAAGATTATGTTCAAAGATTCTCTAACAAAAGAATTGGAAAGGTCATTATCATTATTGTCGCCGCGCCAGAGAGAAGTTATCTGCTATTATTACGGAATTGGTATAGATAATCCCCTGAGCCTTGAGGACCTCGGCGAAAGATATAACCTTACCAGGGAACGGGTGAGGCAAATAAAAGACCAGGCGCTCAAAAAGCTTCAGACCTGCGCAGGCTCCCATCTTTTAAGAGACTATATGGGGGTATAAATTTCATAAGTTAGTTTTTGTCATAAGAAAGATCAGATGTTAGCTGAACGTGAACGTATTAACCCGCGTTCACGTTTTTTTATGTCTTTACCAAAATAAAAAATCTTAAATATTTCTAGGTTCACTGGCAGCATGCTTTCTCTATTGCGAAATCTACCCAATCTAAGGCGGATATATTGCTGCAACAGAGTTGGATAAATGTTATACAGAATACTCACAATGCCGATTTTTAGCCTTTCCTTTTTGTCCATCGGGTATTTCCTAATAATGAGATAAAAGTTTCTGCCTCGTCTAAAATTAAATAATTTCCTCACCGTCCTTCAGCAATCTGCCTATTTTTGCAGGCAATGAATGAATATTTCAAAATAGGAAAACTGGCAGCTACCTTTGGTACAAACGGGCAATTAATTCTTCAGCATCATCTTGGAAAAAAAACCAGTCTTGATGGATTAGGCGTTTTTTTTATTGAAGAAAGTAGAAATTCATTTCTGCCTTATTTTATTACATCCACAAAAATTAAAAATGATAGTGAAATATTTGTGTCTGTAGAAGGAATTGATTCAAAAGAGAAGGCACGAACTTTAATAAAAAAAGAAGTGTGGCTTGACGAGCCTGCGTTTAAAAAGTTTGCTGCTAAAACTTCTCCTATTTCATTCCTGGGCTTTACGGTTGTTGATAATAAAAAAGAACTTGGCGAAGTGCTTGAAGTGGTAGAACAGCCTCACCAGGTGTTGTGCAGAATATTAATGGACGGCAAAGAAGTGTTGGTTCCTGTTCATGAAAATTCTTTAGAAAAAATTGATACAAAAAACAGGAAGCTGTATGTGAATCTGCCCGAAGGATTACTGGATGTTTATTTAAATATTTAAGAAGATATTGTAAGCTTTCCACCAATGCAAAAACTGCCAAAAATAATTGTGCAATATTTATTGATTTACTCTTTCAGCCTGATTTAAAAATTTAATTCCTTTTTTCTATTACATTTATGCTCTCTTGACCATCGAAAAAACGTATATCGCTTTATGAAATTACAATTGATAGATTACCTCATTATCGGAATTTATTTTCTTTTTGTAATTGGCATTGGATTTTTATTAAAGAAAAAAATTAAGACTGCCAGTGATTTCTTAATGAGCGGACGAAACATCCCGCTTTGGATAACGAGCCTCGCGTTTATTTCCGCAAACCTCGGCGCGCAGGAGGTGCTGGGCATGGCGGCCAACGGGGCAAAATACGGTTTATACACGGCCCATTTTTATTGGCTCGGCGCCGTTTTTGCAATGGTTTTTCTCGGCCTTTTTATGATGCCGTTTTATTATGGAAGCAAGGCCAGGAGTGTCCCTGAATATTTAAAACTCCGTTTTGATGAAAAGACCAGAACTTTCAATGCGTTCACTTTTGCGGCTATGACCATTTTTTCTTCCGGCATTTCCTTATATGCACTGGCCATGCTGATGCAAACCATTTTGGGATGGGATTTTAATGTGTCTATCTGGGTGGCTGCCGGCATTGTGTTGGCGTATACATTTTTGGGTGGATTAACAAGCGCGGTTTATAATGAAGTACTTCAATTTTTTCTCATAGTTTTAGGAATTGCGCCGCTGGTATTTATTGGCTTTCACCAGGCAGGTGGCCTGGATGGGATTTTAGCAAATGTTGAAAATGCTAAGCTACATTTATGGAAAGGAATGAGTAACCCCGCGGCCAACCCGATGGGAACCGATGCATTTAGCTTAATATTCGGTCTCGGTTTCGTACTGGCATTTGGATATTGGTGTACAGACTTCCTGGTAGTACAGCGGGCAATGATTTCCCATAATCTGAATGATGCCAGGAGAACGCCAATCATTGCCGCAATGCCTAAGATTTTTATGCCGCTAATTGTTATTGTACCAGGCATTCTTTTATTGGCTTTGCAAAAGCAATATTCGGGATTTGAACTTCCTAAAAATATAAATGGCCAAACGGATTATAATATGGTGCTTCCGCTGCTGCTCTCAAAGCTATATCCCAGCGGCATTTTAGGAGTAGGCATTACGGCGCTCATCGCTTCTTTTATGTCTGGGATGGCAGGAAATGTTACAGCGTTCAATACTGTATTTACTTATGACTTGTACCAGAGCCACATTAAGCCTGACGCAAGTGAAAAACATTATTTAAATGTAGGAAAGGCCACTACCGTCATCGGGATTTTGTTATCTATTCTTACAGCCTACGTCGCACGGGGCTTTAACAGCATCATGGACTTACTGCAATTGGTGTTCAGTTTTGTGAACGCGCCGTTATTTGCCACCTTTTTGTTGGGAATGTTTTGGAAAAAATGCACATCAAATGGCGCTTTCTGGGGATTGTTATCAGGCACTGCTACAGCGGCGCTCACCTACTCGCTCACCATGGCTGAAGGCAAAGGAGGAACGATAGCCAATCTTCATACTTTTTATTCCGGAACCAGCCAGGCTTTTAACATAGCGTGGATAGCATTTACCGTTTGCCTGGTTGTTACTTATCTTATCAGCTTATTCACTGAAAGAAAGCCCGAAAATCAGTTGGTGGGTTTAGTTTATAGCCTTACGCCCAGGCAACAGGACAAAAACCGTGTGTGGTACAAAAATCCCTTATGGCTCGCCATTATCGTTTTAGTGGTTACGTTATTATTAAATATCATTTTTTATTAAAAAGAATAATATAACTGATGAAAAAATTTTTTGATCTCCGCTTCGTAATTGGTATTTTTTTTCTTGCTGTTGGTATATTATTATTGATTTACAGCATCGTGAGCCCAAGTGCCGAACATCCGGAAGTAAACAGGTACAGTTCAATTTTTTTCATTGTTTTTGCTATCATAATGATACTAATGTCTTTTGACAAAAAGCCTGAGGATGAATTATAATTAAATAGAAAAATTTTCCTAAAAATATTCGGAGCAAAAAATCTTGCTTTTTTATTGCTTTACTACCAATCTTCAGCATCACACCTTCACATATATTCTCTTCTTATTAAGCCACCAGCCTATGCTCCAGCAAAACAGCATAAACGTTATAGCAAAAAGAAATGAGCCAAAGGGGCCCGGTGCAATTAACTGGAAAAAATGTGTATTTACAAATCCAAATAAGCTTTCCCTGCCAATCGGAATCATAAAGAGAATCACCACAAAGATTTCAGACAGTACATAAATGAACAGCGGATTTCTACCAAAAATCATAAAGAATTCAGTCCATCTAACAACTTTTCGCTTGCTCATCTCAATAATATAAACAAGTGCCGAAATCCAGATTAAATCAATTCCGGAGGTTAGTAAAACAAATGGGCTTGTCCACAATTTTTTTCCTATCGGAAAAACAAGATTCCAGCACAGTGCAATAAAAATTAACAGGGCTCCGGCAAGCAATAGTTTTGCAAGGCATTCGAAAGTCTTTCCTTTTTCCTGGATGAACTTTCCGGCTAAAAATCCTATCACCACATTCACGATCGCCGAAATGGTGCTTAACCAGCCTTCCGGGTCAAAAGGAATGCCTTCGCCGTGATACAAATGATCATTACCCATCAGAAATTTATCAAAATAGTTTCCTGCATTTCCGATCATGCTGTAAGGCTGGTTGGCGTCGCCGAAAGCAAGTAGAATGAACCAATAGCCGACCAGAAGAATAACACTTACCAGAATCACCTTATCTTTTGACAAGTATTGAACTATCAGCGAACCAAAAAAATAACATAAAGCTATACGTTGCAAAACGCCCATAATGCGGGTATGGCTCATCGGCGCTGCGGTGATATGGCCATGTGCATCCAAATTAAAAAACGGAAACCAATACATCAGGTAGCCTATTAAAAAAATCAAAATAGTTCTCTTAACGATTTTCTTTAAAAAAGCTCCATTGCTGATTAGCTTGTATTTGCTTTGTGAAAAGCTCATGGCATTGCCCACCGCAAATAAGAATGATGGAAACACAAGATCCGTTGGAGTAAATCCAAACCAGGTAGCGTGTTCCAGCGGAGCATAAGGGCTTGCTCCGCTGCCCGGCGTATTAACAATTATCATAAAACAAATTGTCATTCCCCTGAAAACGTCTAATGCTAAAAAACGTTCTTTAATTGGCTTCATGCGTTGCGGTTAATTTTAATAGATTATCTGTCCGAAATTGTAGAGCGTATAATTGATTTTCCATCGGGTGTAAAAAATACATCGCCTGTCTTTTTTTGTGGCGCGTTATTCGAGTCAATAAATTGAACTGAGAGCCGATACCTTATCAGTTTTTTGAAATCATTGTTGGCGGCGCTTTCAACAGTGTCTTCGCTAAATGCAGTCACATCATACGCGCGAATCTTATAAAGTTTCGATCGGATTTCGTCTTTGGCCATTATCTGGCGTTTGTCGCTATCGAAACTGGCGCTTTCACAAGCAAAAAAAACAGGTAGGATACAAAGTAAAAGAAGCGCTATGACAATAAGTTGCCCTTTTCGTGAAGAGTTCATTTAAATTTCAATTTTATTTTTTAATTGCTTCAAGAGCCATCAGTAAGTAATAAAAGGAAAATTACCAGGCTGGTCAAAATATCTTATCAAACAATCGGCCTCAAATGTAAATAATTCCATGATTCATTTCACCAGAATTTGCTAAAGTCTGCATGAATGTGCTGCGTTTTCAAAAATCAATTAGTTTTACCGCCAATCGATTAACATGGGACCAATCGCAGAAGAAATTGTTGATTTTTTTAAAAAGCACAACCAGGAGCCTATAATTAGTTTTGACAAGCTTCCGAGGTCCGGCGGCGACCGTGTCTATTTCCGCATCTGCACAGAAAAAAAATCTTACATAGCAACCTACGACGAAAACATTCGTGAAAGCAAAACCTTTTTATACTTCACGAACCATTTTTCTAATATCAGTACTCCCGTTCCTGAGGTATATTTTTGTTCTGACGATTTCAAAATGTATATGCAACAAGATTTTGGGCCTGTTTCGCTTTTAAATGAACTGGAAGAATATGGTGAGAATGACTATGTGTATTCATTGTTTCAAAAAAGCCTGAAAGCGCTTGCATGGATGCAAATAAAAGGCTTCGACAAGCTGGACTGTTCTTATTGCCTTACTTCAAAAAAATTTGGAAGACAGGCAATTTTGAGCGACCTGCTGTATTTCAAATATTATTTTCTGGATACGCTAAAAATACCTTACGATAAAGAAAAGCTGGTTCACGATTTTGAAAAATTAAGCGCTTACCTGACCAAAGTAGAACATAAATATTTTATGTTCCGCGATTTCCAGAGCAGGAATATTATTGTTAAAAACAACGAAGTTCATTTCATCGATTACCAGGGCGGAATGAAAGGTGCCCTTCAATATGATGTGGCTTCGTTGCTATGGCAGGCAAGGGCGAATCTTTCAGATGAATGGAAAGATTCATTGCTCGGATATTACATGGATTGCGCATCTGAGGTGTTGGGAAAAGAGCTTGACAGGCCACGGTTTATTAATCAATACAACGGATATGTGTTATTAAGATTGATGCAGGTGCTGGGCGCGTATGGCTTTCGCGGATTGTTTGAAAGAAAGGCGCAATTTTTAACCAGCATTCCATTGGCATTAGAAAATATAAAATGGTTTGTCGGCAACAGGAAAATCGGAATCGAATTGTCCGAATATGAAAGGATTTTACAATTAATAGTACAGGATGAAATTATTAACCGCTTCAAACCTTTACAGGCAGACGATCTCACGCCGCTGGTTGTAACCATCAATAGTTTTTCTTATTTAAAATCAGGATATCCGCCAGATAAAAGTGACAATGGTGGCGGCTTCGTTTTTGATTGCCGCGGGATTTTAAATCCGGGCCGGTTCGAAGAATATAAAAAAATTAATGGCCGCGATAAACCCGTGATAGATTTTTTGGAGCAGCAAACATCCATGCCCGAATTTATGAACAGCGTTTATAACATCGTTGACATCTCCGTTGAGAATTATATTCAAAGAAAATTCTCATCGCTCTGCATAAGCTTTGGCTGCACCGGCGGCCAACACAGAAGCGTGTATGCAGCGGATGCACTTGCGCGGTACCTGCGAAACAAATTCAAAGTAAGAATTGAATTAAACCACCTGGAACAGGGAATTCATGAACTAAAGGGTTTTGAAAAATAATGATACATGAAAGCAATGATACTGGCAGCAGGGTTAGGAACCAGGCTGAAACCATTCACTGACCATCATCCCAAAGCATTGGCGGTGGTAAATGATAAAACAATTCTTCAAAGAAATATAGAATATCTCGCCTCATTTGGAATTAAGGATATCATCATAAATGTTCATCATTTTGCCGAACAGGTCTTTTTATTTATGGAAAAAAATAATGGTTTTGGAAGTAACATTTCTTTTTCTCATGAAATGGATGAAGTGCTTGAAACCGGCGGTGGCCTTAAAAAAGCTGCCTGGTTTTTTGAAAAACAAAATGAGCCATTTGTGGTAATGAATGTAGACGTGTTAACGGATATGAACCTTGACGCAATGATTTCGCTACATCAAACTAAAAGCCCCATAGCCACCTTAGCCGTTTCATCAAGGCAGACTTCGAGATACTTTTTATTTGATAAATCCAACATTCTTTGTGGATGGAAAAATGTAAAAACAGGAGAGCAAAAAATAAGCAGGCAATCTTCAGAATATATTGAAAAAGCCTTCAGCGGCATTCATGTTATTTCACCCGGAATTTTTTGTTTAATCAAACAGGAAGGTAAATTTTCGATGGTAGATGTATACCTGGAACTTGCCAAAACCCAGGTAATCCAAGCCTTTGACCATACCGGTTCAAAATTTATTGATGTGGGCAAGCCGGAAAGTATTTTGCAGGCAGCACAGATTTTTCCTAAATAAAAAAAAGATTTTTTGTTCTTTTACTGTCATCTATAGTGGCGGAAAAATGGCTTAAATACCAAAGCTATTTTGACAAAAAACCAGCGATAATTTTAGTTATCTGCTCAAATTCCAGCAAGAATCCATCATGGCCATAATGTGAATGAATCTCAACAAATTCTCCGTTCGGAATATATTTACCCATTAACTTTTGCTCATTCACAGGAAATAAAATATCGGTGGTGATTCCAATGGCAAGCGCCTTTGAATTAATTCTTTGCAATGCCTTTTTAACACTTTCCCTTCCACGCCCGACATTGTGAGCGTCCATTCCTTTACTCAAAAAATAATAGCTGAATGCATTAAATCTTTTTGCCAGCTTTTCACCCTGGTATTTTTGATAAGACTCACTTTTAAAATCTTCAATCTTATTTAAATTCTCCTCGTGTTGAGTAACGTCATACGTCTCATAATTCCTGTACGAAATCAACGCTATGCTGCGAGCGGCTTTCATGCCTTCCATGCCGGCCTGCTTATTTTTTTGTTTCCACGTGGTGTCTGCTTCTATGCACATTCTCTGCGAAGCGTTTAAAGCAATTCCCCAGGGAGAATGTTGCGCATTGGTGCCAATTGGAAAAATATATTCAAATAAATCCGGTTCTTCTATTGCCCATTCCAGTAGCTGCTGTCCGCCCATTGAACCACCAATTCCGATTTTCACTTTTTCGATACCCAAAAATTCCTTCAATGGCTTATAAGAACGAACCATATCCCTTGGCGTAAAAAGGGGGAAATCATGATAATAAATTTGCCCGGTTTCAGGATTTTTATCAAAGGGACCAATGCTGCCATAGCAGCTTCCCGGCATATTTACACAAACAATAAAATATTTTTCGGGATCGAATAATTTTCCTTCACCCGCTAATCCCGGCCACCATTCTGTAGGAACACTGTTGGCTGTAAGCGCGTGAAAAATCCATACTACATTATCCTTTTTGTCATTCATTTTTCCATAGGTGGTATATGCCAAATGATATTCAGGAAGAACATAGCCGGATTCGAGTGTGAGAGGCTTCTTCGATGAAAAAATACTTTTCGTCAAAATCTGTATTTTGAAAATTTTTGCAAAAATAAATGATAACCACATTGCCTGCAAACGAATTCAATTGCAGGCAATAAGGTTATCAGGCAATACTTAATGCAGTCCTCTATTTTGGAAATACCTTTTCAAAGGCCTGTTCTATATCGGCCTTAATATCGTCAATATGTTCAATGCCTACGGCAACCCGCAACAGGCCAGGAGTCACGCCTGCAGACAATTGCTCCTCATCAGATAATTGCTGGTGCGTGGTTATTGAAGGCTGTATAATGAGTGTTTTTGTATCACCAACGTTTGCCAGGTTGCTGATCATTTTTAAATTATCCACAAACTTGGTCGCATTGTCTTTACTGCCCTTCACTTCAAATGAAAGTACGGCGCCGGCGCCCTTTGATAAATATTTTTGGGCATTGGCATAATGAGGGCTGCTTTGCAGGCCCGGATAATTTACCTTTTCAACATTGGGATGTTCTTCAAGCCATTGCGCTAACGCCAGCGTGTTCTGCACATGGCGTTCAACGCGTAATGAAAGTGTTTCCAAACCCTGAATCAGCAGGAATGAATTAAACGGAGAAATTGCAGGCCCAAAATCTCTGAGCCCTTCTACACGGGCGCGGATAATAAACTGGATATTTCCGAATGGCCCTTTGCTGCCGAAAACATCGTTAAAAACCAAACCATGGTATCCTTCAGATGGTTCAGAAAACATAGGATACTTGCCGTTGCCCCAATTATAATTGCCGCCATCGACAATTACGCCGCCGATGCTGTTTCCATGTCCACCAATCCATTTGGTAGCGGCCTGTACCACTACGTTTGCACCATGTTCCAACGGGCGAAACAAATATCCTGCGCAAGCAAATGTATTATCCACTATCAGAGGTAAATCATGTTTTTTAGCCAATTCAGCAAGCTTATCAAAATCAGGAATGTTGAAATCGGGGTTGCCAATAGTTTCTGTATAAATGGCTTTTGTTTTTTCATCAATAAGGCTTTCAAAATTCTCAACATTGTTGTCTTTTGCAAACCTGGCTTCAATGCCGAAACGTTTCAGAGAAACTTTAAATTGATTGAACGACCCTCCATATAAAAAAGGGCTTGAAACAAAATTATCGCCCGATTGTAAAATATTAGTCAACGCCAAAAACTGCGCTGCTTGTCCTGAGGACGTAGCCAATCCAGCAACACCGCCTTCCAAAGCTGCCACACGTTTTTCAAAAACGTCTGTAGTTGGATTCATGATGCGTGTATAAATATTGCCGAACTCTTTTAGTGCAAAAAGATTAGCCCCGTGCTCTGAGTTTTTAAAATTGAAAGAGGTGGTTTGATAAATAGGAACAGCCCTTGAACCGGTGGTAGGGTCAGGCTCCTGGCCTGCGTGCTGCTGTAAGGTTTCAAAATGTTGACTCATAAATGAAAATTTATTTTTTAAAAAATGAAATATTTATAATGGATAGCGCATAGCGCCAGTGATGGATGGTATGAAGTTTTTTTATGCCTTACGGCATACAACGATTATACATGCAAGTATTACAGCAGGTTAAGGATATCATTGAAATTGAAAGATGATTTATAATTAATATCCTACAAATATAGTAGGGAAATAACAAGAACAGCAAATTTTTTTTATTTCAAAAAAAATAAGGCCAGTAAAGCAGCAAAAAGCCGGATTTTATATTTCCTTCTCGAAGCATGTTTATCCGCATACTTTTTCAAAAAGAAAATAAAAGCAAGGTTAAAAATGTGTGGCAACAGGTATTGCAGGTAAAATAAATTCCCCGGTTTTCCGGCCAGAGTTGGCTTTAAATCAACCCTTTCAAATTATTAAAGAGATTTTAATTATTATTTTTCAAAAAAAATTGCTCGTAATTTCGTATCAATGGCACTGGCACTTGATATCCCAAAATATACGATGAACGAAGAAGAAGAAAAGAAAGAAATTCTTCGTAAGTACCGTGCTTTGCTTCGCGCTCTCAAACCCAAGTTAAAACCCGGCAGCAAAAAACAGATAAGGGTTGCTTTTGAAATGGCGGCTGAGGCGCATAAAAACATGCGGCGCAAAAGTGGAGAGCCTTATATTCTTCACCCGTTGGCAGTGTCCATGATTTGCGTGGAAGAAATCGGCCTTGGCGTTCGCAGTACTATTTGTGCTTTGCTTCATGATACGGTTGAAGATTCAGATGTTACGCTGGATATGGTGTCACGCGAGTTCGGCCCGGAAATAGCCAAAATTGTAGATGGCCTCACCAAGATTTCGAATGTGCTGGATGCCAATTCTTCCCAGCAGGCAGAAAATTTTAAAAAGATATTACTGACGCTTACCGACGACCCCAGGGTAATTTTGATTAAACTGGCCGACAGGCTTCACAATATGCGCACACTCGGCAGCATGAAGCGGGAAAAACAGTTAAAAATCGCTTCCGAAACAGTGTATGTTTACGCTCCGCTGGCTCACCGCATGGGCCTTTATAATATCAAAACGGAGATGGAAGACCTCTCCATGAAATACATGGAGCCTGATAGCTATCGCTACATTGCAGAAAAGCTGGCAAATACCAAAAGAGAACGTACGCGGTACATTAATGATTTCATCAGGCCGTTAAAAGAAAAATTAAAGCAGGCAAATTTTGATTTCGAAATCTATGGCCGTCCTAAAAGCATTCATTCTATCTGGAACAAAATGAAAACCAAAAGTGTTTCATTTGAAGAAGTGTACGACCTGTTTGCTATACGGATTATTCTGAATTCGCCTCCCGAAAGGGAAAAAGAAGATTGCTGGAAAGTGTATAGCCTGGTAACTGATGAATACAGCCCTTCCACTAAAAGGCTGCGCGACTGGCTAAGCAATCCCAAAAGCAACGGCTATGAAGCGCTGCATACTACCGTGATGGGGCCGCACGGCAAATGGGTAGAAGTGCAGATACGCACCAAACGCATGAACGATATAGCAGAAAAAGGTTTGGCTGCCCATTGGAAATATAAAGAAGGTACCACTGTTGAAAACCGGTTTGACAACTGGTTTAAGCAAATCCGCGATATGCTTGCCGCACAAGATACTAACTCTGTCGACTTTTTACAGGATTTTAAAGTGTCGTTCCTTGCTGAAGAAATTTATGTCTATTCCCCGAAGGGAGATATTAAAATGCTGCCCAGTGGCGCATCTGCTTTGGATTTCGCTTTCGCCATCCACACTGCCATTGGCGAAAAATGTATTGGAGCAAAAGTGAACCACAAATTGGTGCCAATAGGTTTTAAATTAAGAAGCGGCGACCAGGTAGAAATTATCACTTCCACCAAACAAAAACCCAAAGCAGAATGGCTAAAGATGGTAGTCACCAGCAAAGCCCGTTCTAAAATAAAAGATTCATTAAAAGAGGAGAAAAGGAAAATAGCGGAAGAAGGAAAAACTGCGCTGCATAAAAAATTAGAGGCAATGGGAGTTCCGATGAGCCAGGGGAATCTTGATGAGCTTGCAGAATTTTATAAAGTAAGCTCTCACCTGGATCTGCTGTATGACATTTCTGTTAAAAAAATTGATCTTCATGAGCTGAAAGATTTTAAAATACTAGGCGACAAACTTTCTATTCCGAAGGTGGTGAAGCTACCTGAAGAAAAACCGGAACTTAAAGATAAAAAAGACAAAAAAGATAATGAACTAATCATCTTTGGCGAAAGCAGCGATAAAATCATGTACTCGCTTGCCAACTGCTGCAAGCCCATCCCCGGCGATGATGTGTTTGGTTTTGTAACACAGGGAGAAGGATTGAAAATTCACAGAACTAACTGTCCCAATGCAGCCAGGTTATTATCGAATTACGGGCACCGCGTAGTTAAAACCAAGTGGGTTAAAAATAAAGAAATCTCTTTCCTTACTGGCATCAAAATAATCGGGCTCGACGATGTAGGCGTTATCAATAAAATTACCAACCTTATCAGCGGCACACTAAAAATAAATATCAACGCGCTTACTATCGAAGCTAAAGAAGGCCTCTTTGAAGGAAATGTAAAAGTATATGTACATGATAAAGACGAGCTTGATGCATTGGTTACCAATCTGAACGCTTTGCCAGGCATCGAAAGCGTGGAAAGGTATGATATGGAATAACTTTTCATTAGCAGTAAACCAGTAAATACCGCGTAATTTTATTTTGCAGCTTGCGTTAGCCCTCCCCTTTTTCTTTATCCCAATAGTATTTTCAGGCATATCTTTTTGATGCATTTAGTAGCCATTGATAAAAATTGAATGAATAAATAACGGGCTAATTTTCATAATTTACAGGACAAAAAATTTTTACCAACCAAAAAGTTGATGAGTTGTAAACTCTTAATTCATTAGAAATATGGTGAAGCATTCCGGCGTTTCGGCTGATTTTAAAAAATTACAAAAAAAGTTTTCTGCTGAATACAGTTCTGTTTTTTCTGAAAGAATGACGCAAAAGGCGATAGTAATTGTTCCCAGCA
The DNA here is from genome assembly GCF_003721595.1 of Hanamia caeni. Lineage (GTDB taxonomy): Bacteria > Bacteroidota > Bacteroidia > Chitinophagales > Chitinophagaceae > Ginsengibacter > Ginsengibacter caeni. The sequence goes on along the minus strand of NZ_RJJR01000002.1, from coordinate 454,324 downwards.
TAACCATGGACCAGGAGATTCTGGCAAAAATTGACGGGGTAAATCATTATGAAGAAAGAATGCTTTGCATGTTAATGCTTTTGCGCATGCCCAATACACATGTGATATATGTAACCAGCATGCCGGTGCATAATATCATCATGGATTATTATTTACACTTGCTGCCGGGCATCACAGGCTATCACGCACGCCAAAGATTGAAAACTTTAGCTTGTTTTGATTCATCTCCCAAATCGCTCACCGAAAAAATTCTTGACCGCCCGCGCCTGATAGAACGGATTAAAAAACATATTCCTAATGGTTTTGCTTCGCACCTGGTATGTTTTAATGTGACGGCTGCCGAACGCAAATTAGCCTTGCAACTGGGCATTCCCATATACGGATGTGACCCTGACCTGCTGTATCTTGGAACAAAAAGTTTTAGCAAAAAAATTTTCAGAGAATGCGGCATAGATACGCCATTCGGTTATGAAGATTGCCAATCGGAAGAGGATATTATCGAAGCGCTGTTTTCGCTTAAAAATAATTTTCCAGAAATAAATAAAGCGGTAATAAAACTAAACGAGGGATTCTCAGGCGAAGGCAATGCGATATTTTCTTTTGACAACGCACCGGCAACAGAAACGTTGAAATCCTGGATACACAAAGTTCTTCCCACCCGTTTGCAAATCGTTGCCCGCGAATTAAGCTATACTGGTTTTATTGAAAAATTAAATAAAATGGGCGGCATCGTGGAATCATTTGTAAGCAGCGATACAATCACGTCGCCATCGGTGCAATGCCGCATAACGCCAACCGGCGAAATCAATATCATATCCACGCACGACCAGGTGATTGGCGGCAATATCGGCCAGGTATTTCTGGGTGCGCATTTTCCTGCTGATGCGGAATATGCAGCCACCATCGGCGAATATGGAAGGCATATTTCAGAAAAACTTAAAGAGTATGGAGCAATGGGAAGATTTTCGATCGACTTTATCTCTGTAAAAAGTGATAATCAATGGAAGCACTACGCAATCGAAATTAATCTAAGAAAGGGAGGCACTACACATCCCTATTTGATGCTTCAATATCTGACTGATGGAAGCTATGATTCATCCAAAGGAATCTATCTTACTGCCAGTGGCCAGCAACGATTTTATTTTTTTTCTGACAACCTTCAAAGTGAAAACTATAAAGGCCTGACGCCTCACGACCTGATTGAAATTGCTACCGCAAATGACCTTTTATATGATGGCAGCACCCAGCAGGGAATTATGTTTCACATGATTGGCGCTTTATCGCAATATGGAAAATTAGGTATCCTTTGCGTTGGCGATACCCGCAAAAAATCAATGGAATATTATCATAAAATTGTAGAAGTGCTTAACAGGGAAAAGCACAGTTATGAATATTGACTATTTTGATTCAAAAGGATATTTCAACCCTATTTGCCTGCGAATGGCCGTCATTGTTTCGTGAATACTATGGGAGCGTGAATGTGGAATAATATCACTTTCGATTCTTCCTGATAAGATTTTATCATTGGCATGCTGCATTTCAAAAATAAATCCATGTGAAGTACGATGGTCTTCGTAAGTTTCCACATGATTAAATTCTTTATCGAATATTCTTGCCGCGCCCGCTTTCCAGAAATCAGGAATTTCAATGTAACCTTCTTCGCCAAACAGTTTCAACGTATTGCCCATGCGAGTCACCATGGAGGTAAACAAATCAGCCGTAACATCGCCGTATTGAAAAATCATTCCTACGCTTTCATCCACGCCTGTATGAGTCATCACACCTGAAGCTGTAATTTGCTCAGGCGATTTGCCGGCAAAATAATAAGCCAAAGATATCGGATACACTCCCAGATCCAGCAGAGCGCCACCAGCAAGGTTAGGATTATACATTCTGCCTTGCATATTTTTTTCCATATTAAAAGCAAAGTCGGCCTGGATAACTTTTAGCTTCCCGATGCGGCCTTGCGCGAGCCATTCTTTGGCTTTTTGAATGGCAGGCAAAAAATAAGTCCACATGGCTTCCATCAAAAAAACATTCTTCTCTTCTGAAACAGACAATAGTTTTTTAAACTGGCTATCATTTACAGTAATTGGTTTTTCACACAACACTGCCTTTCCATTTTGCAAACACCGCATCGCTTGTTCAAAATGAAAGTTGTGAGTGGTAGCAATATAAACAGCATCTATACTATCGCTGTTAAATAGCTCTTCATGGCTTATTGCCTCCGGAATATTGTATTCCTTCGCAAAAGAAGCTGCCTTTTCTTTATCGTTGGAAGCAACGGCTATCAACTCTGCATTTTGCATCAAATAAAAATCTTTTGCAAATGCATTCGCAATTCGGCCGGCTCCTAATATTGCCCAACGGACTTTATTTTTTTCGCTCATTGTTTTTTAGATTATGGCTGAAGATAAAAATTCAATTACAATTCATCAAATGAAGTTCAATTAACGTTACTTATATCGGACCATATACCTGAATGCGAAATAAAAATCTGAATTATTTGTTGCTTTACTGCAACGATTCGTTAATTACCTTCACTGGCAAAATGAAATTCAAATATTATTAACAATGAAATACCTCTGTTTTTTATCATTTTTATTCTTTTCGTCTTTTTCATTTGGCCAGCAACGTTTGGATTCTTTAACCATAGAAAAAATAATGAGCGATCCAAAATGGATGGGCTCCTCACCGTCCAATCCTTTCTGGAACGCAGACGGCACGAGGTTATATTTCGACTGGAATCCGGAAAATGCACCGGCTGATTCGTTATATTATATCACTACAAAAAATAAAACTCCCGTAAAAGCCACTGCTTCAGACAAACAAAATATAGTGGCTGCCTATAGCGCGGTTTATAATTTACACAGGTCTGCTTATGTATACGAGCTTGCAGGTGATATTTTTTATAAAGAAATAAAAACAGGTAAAATTTATCGTATTACAAATACAGAAGAAACAGAATTCAGTCCGCAGTTTTCTTTTAATGAAAGCCAGATTGCTTATCAGCAAAATCAGAATTTATATGCATGGAACATGCAAACAGGCGAAACGCAACAGCTTACCAATTTTGTGAAAGAAGATAGTAAAACAGAAGATGAAGAAAACCTGTCAAAGGAAGACCAATGGCTTAAAAATGAACAAATTCAATACATGAAGGTTTTGCGTAAAAGAATAGAGAAAAAACAACTTCAAAAAATGTACGACAGCATTCATGAAAAAAATAGATTGAAAAAAATTGTTACCGGCAACAAAACCGTTCGTGATCTCGCAATAAGCCCTGACGGAAGATTTATCAATTACGAATTATATCAATCACCGGAAAAATCAAAGCCTACTATTGTTCCTGATTATGTAACGGAGTCAGGATACACGAAAAGCATTCCTGGCCGCCGAAAAGTGGGCCAGCCCGAGGGTATGTATCAATTTTATATTTATGACAGGCAGGCGGACAGCATCTTTGAAATAAAGACTGATTCGATAGAAGGCATCAGAGACATTCCCGAATTTATCAAAGATTATCCAACAGAGTGGACGGAAAGAAAAAAGCAAAACAAATTGCGCAACGTTTATTTCGCTTCAGCACAATGGTCGCCACACGGTAAGAATCTTATGCTGGATATTCATGCACAGGATCATAAGGACCGGTGGATTATGCTATGGGACACAGCCACAAAAAAATTAAAATTGATGGATCGTCAGCATGACAGCGCCTGGATTGGAGGACCTGGCTTATGGAACAGCGGATGGATAAATGACGAAGAATATTGGTTTCAATCAGAGGCGACGGGCTTTTCACATTTGTATTCGGTAAATGTGAACACTGCAAAAAAGAAAGCGCACACTACGGGCAACTATGAAGTATTGGATGCGCGGCTTTCCAATGATAAAAAATATTTTTATATATCCACCAATCAAAGCGAGCCAGCGCAGCAACAATATTATCGTTTACCCCTCACCGTTAGTAAGGCTGAAAAAATAACGGACATGATGGGTGGAAACGAAGTAACTCTTTCACCCGATGAAAAAACCATTGCTATATTGTATTCATACACTACCAAACCGTGGGAATTGTATGTGCAGCAAAATAAACCTGGTGCAAAAGCAATACAGATAACCAACAAAGCAGAAAGCGATGAATATAAATCTTACGCCTGGCGCGATCCGGAGATTTTCACTTTCGCCGCACGGGATGGAGCAATGGTGCATGCAAGAATATATAAGCCGGCAAAGCCCGCGGCTGAAAAGCCTGCCGTAATTTTTGTGCATGGCGCGGGCTATCTGCAGAATGTAGACAAATGGTGGAGTTATTATTTCAGAGAAACGATGTTTAATAATTTATTGGCAGACCATGGATATTATGTAATGGATATTGACTATCGTGCCAGCGCAGGCTATGGGCGCGATTGGCGCACAGCCATCTACCGGCACATGGGCGGCAAAGACTTAACGGACAATGTAGATGGCGCAAATTATCTTGTGAAAAAATTTGGAGTAAACCCAAAAAGAATTGGAATATACGGAGGTTCTTATGGAGGATTTATAACGCTCATGGCAATGTTTACCACGCCGGATATCTTTGCTGCTGGCTCAGGCCAGCGCTCTGTTACAGACTGGGCCAATTACAACAACGGCTACACTTCCAACATTCTCAATAAGCCGTATGAAGATAGCATTGCTTACAAAAGAAGCTCGCCCATCTATTTTGTAAATGGCTTAAAAGGGCATTTGTTAATGTGCCATGGAATGTTAGATCAGAATGTGCATTTCCAGGATATAGTAAAAGTTACTCAAAGATTAATAGAGCTCGGAAAAGATAATTGGGAGTTAGCATCTTACCCGATGGAGGATCACGATTTTGAAGATGCATCAAGCTGGACCGATGAATACAAAAGGATTTTTAAATTATTTGAAGATGTTTTGAAAAGCAGGGACAGTGAATAAATAAATAAGACAGAATTATTTCGTACTGGTACGGTTAGTCTAATTACAAATCCCTTACAATCACGGAAAACGCAAAAACCAGTTTGTTCAACAAACAATCGTCCATTCGATTTAATAAAAACACTTTTCGTAATTTCAGGTGAATTTTAATTTACCTGGTCTGGTTAAAAAATTGCAATGGCCTTCTCAATTGCAGTTCTCAAAATAGGTTTATCCGCAGCTTGCTACATCGGATTGGACTTTATAAATTATAGAACAAATTGAAAAATATGTCAAATGTTTTAGAGGGGTTTTCAAAAAAGAATAAAGAGGAAAAGCTCGAGGTGATTGGTAATTTTTTCAAAAACAAAACAGAAATTATCCGATATTTTAAAAGCTTCCATCACCAGGACAAGGCCATCCAGGAACTGATTGAAGAATTTAGTGAAAACACGATTTCCAATTTCCATTTGCCTTATAGTGTAGCACCAAATTTCTTAATTAATCAAAAAGTATATACGCTGCCGATGGTAATTGAAGAGAGCTCTGTAGTAGCAGCAGCTTCGCATAGCGCAAAGTTCTGGTTTGCGCATGGCGGTTTTAAAAGTGAAATCGTTGCGACTGAAAAAGTAGGCCAGGTTCATTTTATATGGAGGGATAATCTGCAATTATTGCAAAGCAGTTTTGCTGAATTAAAAAAAATTCTTATCTCCTCAACAGATTCCATTACTGAAAATATGCGCCGGAGAGGTGGAGGAATTACGGACATTATTTTAAAAGATTTGTCCGGTGAAGAGCCAGGACTAATGCAGCTTTTTTGCACCTTTGAAACAGTAGATTCAATGGGTGCGAATTTCATTAATTCATGCCTTGAACAATTTGCAATCACCTTCAAGAAATGGTACGCTTCACAGCCTGGTTTTTCAGGCAACGGCCTTGAGATTATCATGTGTATACTTTCTAATCTGACACCACGCTGCCGTGTAAAATGTTGGGTTGAAACGCCGGTAAATAATTTTAATAAAGCTGTTCCCGGCTTAAGCGGCCAGGAATTTGCACGCCGCTTTTATATGGGAGTGAGAGTAGCAGAAGTAGACCCGTTCAGGGCTGTAACGCACAATAAAGGAATTTTTAATGGCGTGGACGCTATCGTATTAGCCAGCGGGAATGACTTTCGGGCAGTAGAAGCTTGTGGGCATGCGTACGCAGCGGCAACCGGAAAATATCAGCCGCTAAGTAAAGTAATTTTAGAAAAAGATAACTTCAAATTTATTTTAGAATTGCCACTTGCACTCGGTGTGGTGGGCGGATTAACTAATCTTCACCCACTAGTAAAATTGTCATTAGAATTGTTGAGGCATCCTTCGGCGAAAGAATTAATGTGCATCGCAGCGGCTTCCGGGCTGGCTAACAATTTTTCAGCCGTGAAATCATTGGTAACAACAGGCATTCAAACGGGTCACATGAAAATGCACCTGTTTAATATTATGAAACAATTAGAGGTGCCTGAACAGTATAAACAAAAGATCGTAGAACATTTTAAACATGAAAAAGTTTCTGTGTCCGCAGTCAGAAGAATAGTAGAAAATTTAAAGAAAAATGAAATGTTGACGCCCTCTGAAAAACCGGTAAAGATATAATTAGCCACCATGAACTTTTATGCCTCAGGAAAACTCTTATTATTCGGTGAATATCTTGTGCTCAGGGGATCCGGATGCCTTGCTATTCCACTAAACTATGGCCAAAAATTGCAGGTGGAATCTTCAAAAAATGATTTTTTTGAATGGACCAGCAATTACAATGATGCCACATGGTTTTCATGCATTTTTTCTAAAACGCTCGAAATTATAAATACCTCAGATTTACCAAAAGCGCAAACGCTCACAGGTTTAATGGAACTTATAAAAGAAAGGAATCCTTATTTATTTGAAAAGGGTTTGAATTTTTACACCGAAATGAATTTCAAACCCGAATGGGGCTTCGGTTCCAGCTCAACTTTTATAAGCTTGTTGGCACAATGGAGTAAAATCGATCCTTATCTTTTATTGGAAAAATCTTTTGGTGGATCGGGATATGATGTTGCCTGTGCAACGGCAAAAACGCCTCTAATATATGATATGCAAAGTCGCCACACTGCGCCGGTATACTTATTTCCAAAAATCACTTCAAAAATATTGTTTGTGTATAGCGGCAAAAAAAAAGACAGTAACGAGGCCGTCAAACAATTTAGCGCCGAAACAGTATCTGATGATGATATTGAAAAAATGAAGAGGATAATTATAGCTGCAGCAAATGCCACTCAGGTAGATGTGCTTGAGGAGGCAATGGAGGAAAGCGAAAAGCTGCTAAGCCACATTTTGAAACTAAAGCCAGTAAAGAAAATTTTTTTCGCCGATTATCGATTTGCTATTAAATCATTAGGCGCGTGGGGAGGCGATTTTTTTATGGCAAGTTTTCGAAAGGAAGTTGAAGCGAGGAAATATTTTCAAGAGAGAGGATACTCCACGTTATTTAATTACAATGAACTTATAAAAAAATAAATGCAAGGTATAAATACAGAGATAATAAAGGTTTCATGGCGCTGCCCTTCTAATATTGCTATAGTAAAATATTGGGGCAAAAAAGAACACCAGCTTCCCTGCAATCCTTCCGTTAGCATGACATTAACCAATGCTTTTACGGAAATTGACATGCAGCTTTCTGAAAAAAAATCAAAAGAAGAAATTGTCTTGAATTATTTTTTTGAAGGAAAAAAAAACGAGCTATTTGAGCAACGTCTACTCAAATATTTAATAAGCCTGAAAGCCGGTCTTCCTTTTTTAGGCGATTGGAACCTCACAATACATTCTAAAAACAGTTTTCCGCATTCGGCCGGAATCGCGTCTTCTGCTTCCGCGTTTGGAGCCCTTGCTCTTTGCCTGTCTGATTTGTCGTACAATTATTTTCAGGAAAAAAAAGAAGGAGATTTTTTACAAAATGCTTCGCGACTCGCGCGGCTGGGAAGCGGAAGCGCCTGCCGTTCTGTTTATCCCGGCTTCGTTCTTTGGGGTGATAATAAAGATTTTCCCGGTTCATCTGATGAATTTGCAATACCAATATCCGGAATTCATCAAAATTTTAAAGATTTGCAGGATGCACTTTTAATTATTGAAAAAGAACCAAAAAAGGTTTCAAGTTCTGCCGGCCATGCGCTCATGAAAGATCATCCATTTGCTAACAATCGGTTTGCGCAGGCAAATCAGCGCGCTTCCAGAATGTTAAAAGTATTATCCACAGGCGACTGGGAAGAGTTTATTTACATCGCAGAATCAGAAGCATTAACTTTGCACGCCATGATGCTCACCTCTAAAGATTATTATCTCCTGATGAAGCCAGGCACTTTAATGGCCATTGAAAAAATAACCAATTTCAGAAATGACACAAAAATTCCTGTTTGCTTTACTCTGGATGCGGGCCCGAATTTACACGTGCTTTATCCCGCTTCTGATAAACACACAGTAAACGAATTTTTAAAAAATAATCTGAGAGATTGCGTTAAGGAAATCATTTTCGATAAGTCAGGAAAAGGTCCTGAAAAAATAAAAAGTTAACAGCCGGCGATGGAAAGTTTCAATTCAAAAGTCCTGTTATTAGGTGAATACAGCGCGCTCTATAATAGCATGGCGCTGGTAATGCCTTACGACCGGTTTTCAGGACAACTCACTTTTGCCAACAGGGACACAACAAATAAATTCGCTTTTCGTTCCAATGAATTTTTAAAAAAATTTTCAACTTTTGTCGCTAACCACGCAGATGAAAATTTTGTTTTGGAAGTAAAAAAATTTGAACAGGAAATTGAAAACGGGCTTTTCTTTAACAGCAATATTCCCCAGGGATACGGACTTGGAAGTTCCGGCGCGCTTGTAGTGGCGATATTTTTAAGGTATTTAAAAAAAGCAAAAGAATTTAAGGATGAATTAAAGCATCTCACTTTGGAAACGGCCCAAAAACTAAAAAAAAGTTTAGGCCAGATGGAATCTTTTTTTCACGGAACCAGCTCAGGATTGGATCCTTTAAGCATCATCCTGAATAAGCCTATTCTTTACAAAAATGCCGACGAAATTTTACCTGTATCCATTCCTGATTCAAATGAAAAAGGCAACAACATAATTTTTCTCTTGAATACAGGCATTTCCCGGCAAACATCAGCGATGATGCAGCAATTCAAAAGCTTTTGCGAAGAAACTGAATTCAGAAACAAAATCCAGGACGAGTTGGTAAATTATACCAATGCAAGCATTCAGTCATTTTTAGAAAATAATCCGATCACATTATATCAAAACCTGGAAAACCTTATCCGCTTCCAGCTCGAAGAAATGCAGTTTTTTATTCCTTCTTCTTTTCAAAATGTAATGAAGAAAGGAATTAACAACGGAGATTATTTCTTAAAAATTTGTGGAGCCGGAGGTGGCGGTTTTATGCTTGGTTTTACCGGCAACTGGGCAAAGACGTCCGAAGATTTAAAAGCCTTTTCGCCACAAATTATTTATCGCTACTGATAAAATAAAAATCATTACAATTTATTTGTTTACTGCTATAACGGTGATGGATAAACGAAATTCATAAAATAATTTTGTTTCTTGTTCACACAATATTCCCAAAGTAAAAATTTATGTTGTTGTATAAACGTTGCGGGATTCTTTTTTCATCCCGATGGCGTACGCCGGCAACTTTGTTGGGATATAAAAATTGCTTACACAGTAAACGAAAAAATAGGCATTTTTTTTATTTTGATTAAAACAAAAAAAGCATTGCCGGTCTGCTCCAATTAATGTTTAAAATGCCTCATCCCTGTAATGACCATCACCAGGTTATTTTCTTTACAAAAACGGATGGAATCTTTATCTCTTATTGAACCGCCCGGTTGTATAAAGGCTGTAATACCCGCGTCGTAAGCCAGTTTTACGCAATCATCAAAAGGGAAAAAAGCGTCGCTTGCCACCACTGCATTTTTTAAATCAAATTCAAACTGGTTAGCTTTTGCAATGGCCTGCTTCATGGAATCCACCCTGGAAGTTTGTCCGCAACCTTTTCCCAAAAGTTGCCTGTTTTTCACAATGGCGATAGCATTGCTTTTTAAATGTTTGCAAACAAGATTGGCGAAAATTAAATCTTCCTTTTCCTGTTGAGTAGCATTTCTTGCGCCTTCGTCTTTCCATTCGGCAAAATTGCCTTTGTCATTATCCTGGATTAATAAACCATTTAATATTCTTTTCGATTGTTGTGCTCCTTCAGGAAACTTTTTCAATTTCAAAAGAATGCGGTTCTTCTTTATTTTTAAATCCCCGAGAGCATCCTGGTCAAAAGAAGGGGCTATCAATACTTCGAAAAACAAATCTTTCAAAGCTTCAGCCGTCTTTTTATCAATAGCAGTGTTGGCAATTAAAATACCGCCAAATGCGCTTTCAGGGTCGCCGGCCAGCGCAGCAGCAAAAGCCTCCGATACTGTATCTCTTTGAGCAATTCCGCAAACATTGGTATGCTTAAAAATGGCAAAAGTTACCGCTTCGTCTGGATTATTTTCGAACTCATTCATCAATTGCAAAGCGCCATCTATGTCTACAAGATTATTATAAGAAAGTTCCTTACCACTCAGTTGCTCAAAAATTTCATCCAGGTTGCCCACATAAAATCCTTGCTGGTGAGGGTTTTCACCATAGCGCAGGGTTTTCTTTTCTTCAGAAAAAGGATTGGAAAAATCAGAATGGTTAAAATAATTGGAGATGGCAATGTCGTATCGTGTGCAAACATCAAACGCTTTTCTTGCAAACTCTTTTCTTTCTTCCAAAGAAGTTTCCGCGTTTTTTTCAGATAAAATTTCCCGGAGATTTTTATACTCATTCTTATCTGCAACCACCACGGCATGTTTAAAATTTTTAGCCGCTGCACGAATCATCGACGGGCCGCCGATATCAATTTTTTCAATTATAGCCGCTTCATCACTGGTTGATTTTACAGTTTCTTCAAACGGGTATAAATCCACGATTACCAAATCAATTGCAGGAATTTTATATTGCTCCATTTCTTTCAAATCGCTTTCCACATCGCGCCTGGCAAGAAAACCGCCAAACACAACAGGATGAAGTGTTTTAACACGGCCTCCGAGTATAGAAGGATAACCCGTGAGCGATTCAACGGCAACACAGGAGCCACCGTTTTCTTCAATGAATTTCTGCGTACCGCCCGTACTGTATATGGTAATATTTTGTTGACGAAGCAAAGGGATAATTTCTTTCAATCCCTCTTTATTAAAGACCGAAATGAGAGCTGATTTTATTTTTTGTTGCATTTGTAGACACAAATTTTTTCATTTATAAATTGATAACTATGGCACCCTGTTCCAAAACAGAATGGAAGTGCAAATGTAATTCTTCGCATTCTTTTTTCCATTGCTCAATTTTGTAAGGCGAATTAGAAGCATCAAAAATGTAATTCTTGCAATCAAAATTTTTGGCGATTTGCGTGATTTTTATTTGAGGATTTTTTGAAATAATAATATAATCAATTTTCATTTTTTCATCACTTTGAAAATCACAATTTGATGAATCAATTACTAATAATCTGTTGGAATGAAATTGAAAAAAATTATTTTTTACAAACAACTGTACAGGTTTTGTACAGGTATCATTTAGCTGAAAAGCAATACGCACGGGCTTCAGATTGTAGTTATTCAAAAGCTTGTCGTGCACAACTTCATTGTCGCCGGCATAATAGAAATTATTTCTATCAATAAATTGTATGGCCTTATGTTGCGGGATATTAAAGACAATAATTTTCTTTTGCTGATATATATTCCACTCACGCCGTGCTTTCACGATAAAAAATAACAAAAGAAATGCAGCAGAGAATTTAAAGGTATTCTTATTTCTTTCAATGAAAGCATACACCATGCCGATGATAAAGAAATACAATAACGCGGTTTCAACTTTAGAAACCAAAACACCCTGCCACAAAGAATAAGGAATTGAATCAAAAAACAGAACGGAATGGTTCAAAAACCATAACAAGGCATACAAAATTTTTGCGCAGTAAAATGCCAGCAAATGCAGTGGTGAAACTGCCATTAAAAAAAGACATCCAAATAATATTAAAGTAGAGAGAGGAATGGCAATAAGATTAGCTAATAAAAATAATAACGGCAACTGGTGAAAATAATACAGGCACAATGGAAAAGTAAATAATTGCGCTGCTAATGACACCGCCATGATTTCCCATCCTTTTTGAAGCCATTTGTTTTTAAAAGAAATCCACGCTGATATTGGTTTCTGAGCCACTACAATACCGATGACAGCCAGGTAGGACAATTGGAAACCCACGTCCCACAAAACAAACGGGTCAATGCATAATAACAAAAAGGCAGAAGCCGCAATTGAATTATAAACAGACCCTTTTTTATCAAGGGCAGTTCCAAGAATAATAAAAGAAAACATAAGAGCGGCGCGCAATACAGAAGGTGAAGCGCCCGTAACCAATGCAAAAAACCACAGGCCGGAAACAATTAACAGCAGCCGGAAAGCTTTTGATTTTTTCGTGAAAGGCAAAATTGAAAATAGCCAAAAGAGTACCGAATAAATAATACCAATGTGAAGGCCGGAAATTGCAATGATATGGACTACGCCTGCATTGCTGTATGCCTGTACTAAATCCTTATCAAGGTCAACCTTATACCCGATTAATAAAGCCTTTGCAATTGCCGACTCATCATTTTTACCTAAATATTTTTCAAGAATAGTAACGGTTTTAGTCCGGACCGAAAAAATGATTGAGGCCCAGAGTTTTTTATTTTTTGAAGGCAATACAACCCATTCATTTTCTCTTAAAAATACCTGGTGATACAGTTGGTGATTCGCACAATATTGACGGTAATCGAATGCAGCAGGATTGCCCGGATTAGGAATCGGGCTTAATTGTTTGTTTACTATAATTTGGTCGCCATATTCCAGCTTCGGAGCGCCCTCTTTGGAAAAGTAGGCTAAAAACATCCCGGTTGTTTTTATTATTTTCCCATTTTGAACAACACCATTCGCCTTTAAAATCGCTTTAAAAGATTTTGGCTTTTCCTCCAAAGGCTCAGCTACGGAAGCAATCAAATAATTCTTTTCATTTTTGAATTTTCCATACCAGTTGTTACTATTTCTTACGTTCTTATTCCAGGTAAAAAAAGAACCTGAAAAGAAAAGTAATAACGATAATAATATTCCGCCAGCCATTCTGAAACGAAACCTAAACGCTTCAGGTAGAAATGAAAATAAAACTAAAAGCGCTGCAATAGCGCTGCAGGCAGAAAGCAGCATTTGAATTGTAAAACCCAAATGAACCTGGGTAATAATTCCCAATATAACGGGGATGAGTACACGAATAAACGGAGCTTTTTTCCAGGCAGGTATGTGGTATGATTTTCTCATTAAAAAGCAGTTTTAGCAATAGAACTAAAGCGGAGAATTTGGTAAAAGGCATTTCAATTCAGGACTGAAGATACATTTTTAATAAATTTATTCCACAATATTTAGATTTGTACCCGTTGCTTTTAAAGTAATTCTAAATGGCTATGGTTGTTTAAATATTTTTGCAATAGATAAATTTAAAAATTCTTGACGCAGTCGCAACAAATTCAATTTGAGCAGGTTTATTCATTCCTGACTCAAAAACTCGAAGCAGAATTACCCGCTTATCTTCATTATCATAATGTACAGCATACTAAAAATGTAATTTTAGCTGCTGAGCAATTGGCAAAGGCTGAAAAAATACAAGAGCCTGAACTTACGATCTTAAAAACCGCAGCTCTTTTTCATGATTGCGGCTTTTTGGAAACCTACAGCGACCATGAGGAAATATCCTGCGCAATGGCCAGGAAATGGCTTCCGCAATTTGGATACACAGAAAAAAATATAGATTGGATTTGCGAACTTATACTCACTACCAAATTGCCCCAGCAACCCAAAGACAAACTGGGAAAGATTCTTTGTGATGCAGACCTGTATTATATGGGAACCGACAGTTATTTTGTCACGGCAGATAAGCTATATAAAGAATTGCATGAAGCGGGAATAGTAAAAAACCGCGAAGAATGGAGCGAGGAAGAATTAAAATTTGTGGAGACGCATTCTTATTTTACTCATACTGCGCAAAGCAGGCTGGCAGCACGATTGAAACAAACTGCGGATCAATTACGGCGCAGGCTGGAAAAGAACGGCGGATCAAAAAGCTTCATTGAAATCAGCGCCTGGCTTAGCGATGCCATGTTTATTATTTCAGGCGTTTTGCTGGTCGCCTTTTCTTTGAAAGGATTTTTAATTCCGAATCATTTTTTTGATGGCGGTGTTACGGGCATCTCCTTATTAATAAGTGAACTATATCACTTTGATATTTCATTCGTAATTATCCTGGCCAATCTTCCTTTCATTATAATTTGCATTTATGCTATCAATTTCAACTATGCGCTTAAAACTTTTATTTGCATTTTGTTGTTAGGCTTTTGCCTTTATTTTTTTCCGCATTATTCAATTACTTCAGACAAATTACTGGTTTCAATTTTCGGAGGATTTTTTCTGGGTGCCGGAATTGGCTTAACCATGAGAGCTGGCTGCGCTATTGACGGAATTGAAATTCTTGCGTTGTATACCTGGAAAAAAACAAGCTTTACCATCACCGAAATAATTTTTGCTATCAACATAATTATCTTTGGTGTGGCAGCTTTTGAATTTGGCATCCAGGTGGCATTATATTCCGTGCTTACCTATTTTGCTGCTACGCGCACGGTAGATTATGTGGTAGAAGGTCTTGAGGCTTATATTGGCGTTACCATTATTTCCGGCAAAAGCGAAATCATCAAAGACCGGCTGGTAAATGAAATGGGAAGAGGAATTACCATTTATAAAGGAGAGCGGGGATTCTTACCGGGCAAATTTGAAACACACTCTGACTGCGATATTATTTTTACTGTAATTACCCGGCTGGAAATCCGGAAACTTAAAAATCTCGTGAGTGAGATAGACCCCCGGTCTTTCGTTTTTGCAAGCACTATAAAAGAGGCCTCAGGGGGAATAATTAAAAGAAGGCATGTTCATTAAATCAGTAAACGAACATTATTCAACAATTCTTAATTTGGCATAATTCAACATAATTTTCTTCTCGCCATTGTGTTCAAACTTAACGGTGGCTATCGGGTTATGCGCGGCGCCTTCCAATTTCAACACCTCGCCAAAGCCAAATTTCTGGTGCTCAATTCTCTGGCCAGTTTGCAAATGGCTTGTGTCGCTGGGAGCAAAATCCGGTGAAGGAATGTGTTCTTTTATTTTAATTACCGGTGTAGACACCATATAAGCCGGTTTCTCAGATTTAGTCTCCCTCTGTTGGCTTCCAGCAGATGATTTTGACCTGTCAAAAGCATTCCAGTAATTGTTACTTTGATTAATGCGTGCATTTCCGCCAGCAAAAGATTTATCCAGCCTTTCCGGCGGCAATTCATCTATGAAACGGCTTGGTTCATTTTGGGTAAGATTGCCAAAACGATACCGATTGTTGGCATACGTAAGCCACAGCCTATGTTTAGCTCGTGTAATAGCCACATAAAAAAGTCGCCTTTCTTCCTCAAGCTCTTCACGGGTGTTGATGGCCATTGCATTTGGAAATAAGGTTTCTTCGAGACCTCCTACAAATACTACGGGAAATTCAAGCCCTTTGGCTGCATGAATGGTCATCAATTTCACTACATCGCTTTCCCCTTTATCGTCATCAGCGTCAGTGAGCAAAGTAATCTGTTGTAAATAGCTTCCCAGGCTTTTATCAAGCAATTCACCATCATCAGTTGGCGTTTCGGTGTATTCTTTAATTGAGTTCAATAATTCCTGTAAATTTTCGTAGCGTGCTAACCCTTCCGTAGTTTTATCATTAAATAGCTCTTTTACTATGCCGGTATTTTTTCCCACCAAAACTGCCAGGTCATAAGCATTTTTCTTTTGCAATTCGCTCTGAAACATTTTTATCATCACCACAAAATTGGTGATAGTTTCAAGAGTAGATGCCCTATAACCGAACGCAGCAGCGTTTTCCAGCACATTCCACATCGAAACATTTTCCTGGTTTGCATAAAGAATCGCCCGTTCAACCGAAGTTTTGCCGATGCCTCTTGCCGGATAATTAATAATTCTTTTCAAAGCCTCTTCATCACCCGGATTAACAATTACGCGCAGGTAGCTTAAAAAATCTTTTATTTCTTTTCGTTGGTAAAAACTAATGCCACCATAAATCCGATAAGCGATATTCATTCTTCGAAGGCTTTCTTCAAAGCTGCGGCTTTGCGCATTTGTTCTGTATAAAATAGCAAAATCAGCATTGCGAAAATGATTCCTTAGTTTTTGTTCCTGGATAGCATCAGCAACATATTTGCCTTCATCATTATCTGTGGCAGTCCTTACCAGGTTTATTTTTTCGCCTTCAATATTGCTTGTCCAGAGTTTTTTAGGAATCTGGCCCTTATTGTTGGCAATAATGTGATTAGCCACATGAAGAATATTTTGAGAGCTGCGGTAATTTTGTTCGAGCATTACCACTTTTACTTCATCATAATCCTTTCGGAATTGTAAAATATTTTCAATAGTAGCGCCACGGAAACTATAAATGCTTTGCGCGTCATCGCCCACTACCGCAACGTTTTCGTGCATGGCACCCAACAACTTTATAATTTGATATTGAGCCGTATTGGTATCCTGGTATTCATCAATCATGATGTATCTAAACTTGCGCTGGTATTTACTCAGGCTTTCCGGATGGGTTTTCAAAAGCTGGTAAAATTTCAGCAGCAAATCATCAAAATCCATCGCTCCATTTTTGAAACAGCGATTGCAATAAGCCATATAAATTTGCCCAATCATCGGCCGGTTGGCTCTCATATCTTCCTGTTGCAGCGAAAAATCGTTGACATATTCTTCAGGCGTTATAAGGCTGTTTTTTGCTCCGGAAATGCGGTTGTAAACGGTATTGGGTTTGTAATGTTTTTCATCAAGATTCAGTTCTTTCACTACCGTTTTCACAACGCTTTTCGCATCGTCTGTATCATAAATGGTAAAATTGCGCGGATAGCCCAATTTATCGGCTTCCGCCCTCAGAATCCTTGCAAAAACAGAATGGAAAGTGCCAATGTATAAATTACGCGCTTCATTGTTCCCAAGTATATGGGCCACTCTTTCTTTCATTTCCGCTGCCGCCTTGTTGGTAAAGGTGAGCGCTAATATCTGGAAGGCATCCACACCGGTAGCCATCAGGTGCGCAATCCTTGTAGTTAAAACTTTGGTTTTGCCGCTGCCGGCTCCGGCCACTATCATAATGGGGCCATCACGATGAAGTACCGCTTCACGTTGCGAATCATTCAATCCGGATAAATATTCCTGCATGTTTGCAAATTTACGAAAAGAGGTTTGGAGGAAAGAGTGCGGTGGAAAAATACTGAATCGTCAGGCTACAGTTTTCCAAATTTTATAAGCAGCTATTTTTCAAAGCGAGGTATTCTAAATTCTGGAAAAACTTTTTGTACAAAAAAAATCTGAATTATTTGTTTATTTACCGTCGCCGCGCTGTGGGATTAAAAACAATAATCTTCTTTTTTCTGTAAAAATTATCTTCTTTTCTGTTTTTAATTTTACTTTTACCGCGTTCTAAAAATTGATGATTAAATAAGTTTGAAAAATGGTTGATGTAATTCTCGGGCTCCAGTGGGGCGATGAAGGGAAAGGAAAAATTGTTGATTATTTCGCGCCTCATTATGATATCGTAGCCCGGTTCCAGGGCGGCCCAAATGCCGGCCATACCTTATATGTCAGGGATAAAAAAATAGTACTTCACCAGATTCCTTCCGGAATTTTTCATGAAAATAAAATAAACCTTATAGGAAGCGGCGTGGTGCTGGATGTGGTTACGCTAAAAAAAGAATGCGAATCCGTAGCAGCATTTGGAATAGATTACCGGCAATCTTTATATATCAGCGAAAGAACGCACCTGATTTTACCAACGCATCGCGCACTTGACAGGGCGAGCGAAGCAGCCAAAGGGCATGAAAAAATTGGCTCGACATTAAAAGGTATCAGCCCCGCGTATATGGACAAAACCGGAAGAAATGGCCTGAGGGTAGGCGATATACTTTCCGGTGATTTTCGGAATAAATATGACACATTAAGAAAGAAGCATGAGCAATTGTTGCAAAATTTCTCTTTTGAAGAAGATATTTCTGCAGATGAAGAAGCTTTCTTCGAATCCATTGAGTTTCTAAAAACCCTGAAAATTGTCAATGGAGAATATTTCATAAATGAAAAAATTCAATCCGGCAAAACCGTACTGGCAGAAGGCGCCCAGGGAAGCATGCTGGATGTTGATTTCGGCACATTTCCCTTTGTAACCTCAAGTAATACCATTACAGCAGGCGTTTGCAGCGGCCTCGGTATTGCTCCGCAAAAAATCAAAGATGTAATTGGCATTACAAAAGCCTATTGCACGCGCGTAGGAAGCGGGCCTTTTCCTACAGAACTTCACGATGAAACGGGCGAATTGATTCGACAAAAAGGACATGAATTTGGCAGTACTACCGGAAGGCCCAGAAGATGTGGCTGGATAGATTTGGTGGCACTCAATTTTGCTTGTATGATTAATGGTGTTACGCAGTTAGCAATGACAAAAGCAGATGTGCTTGATACCCTGGATGTTTTAAAGCTTTGTAATAAATATTTAATCAACGGACAGGAAACATCCCAGGTTCCGTTTCAAATGGAAGGTTTCAACGTCAAACCGGAATATAAAGAATTCAGCGGCTGGAAATTAGATATCACCCAAATAAAGGCCTATAAAGATTTACCTTCCCAAATGGATTCTTATATTAATTATATCAATTCAGTGCTTGGCGTTCCCGTAAAATATATTTCAAACGGGCCCGGCACAGACCAGTTAATTGTAGCGGAATGATGAGATTATTTTTTAAAAAATGTTTTATTATTTTTGGTTAATTGAAAATGATATTGAAAATTTACATTAAAATCCTTGGAAAATTATGAAAGCAAAATCTGAAAAGGAAAATAAGATTCCAACGCCAAAAGCCTCCAAAAGTGCCTCTAAATCTTCTCCTAAAAAGGCGTCACAAAAGGAAGAGGATGATGATGATGACGATTTTGATGATGAAGATGAAACACAAAAAAAGAAAGGAAAAACTTCTTCAAAAAAGAAATCTGACGATGATGAGGATGACGATGATGTAGAGGTGGAAGATGATTGGGAAAAGACTGATGAAGATGAGGACTTTGATCCTGATTTTGAAGAATTTGATATCCCAAAATCAAAAGGGAAAAAATCATCTAAAAAAAGCAAAGACGACGATTTTGATGTGGAAGATGATTTTAAATCACTCGATTTGTTTGATGATAATGACGACATTTTTGATGATGACGATGATTTTTAGATCAACTTTCCGCCATTAAAATAACTCATTTATATACCTTCTCTGATATTCAATTTTCAGACATAAAAAAATTACTTTTCCTGCCGGGAAAGTAATTTTTTTACTTCATCCATCCGTTAATTCGAATTGTTGATTCTGAAAGAATTTAAGCTGATTTTTGGCGAATAAAAAAATAAAGAATTTCCTTGTTTACCGGGAAAAGTTTGATTTTACATCCTGTAAAAGTTGCGTTACGCTTTCATTTAAAATTTCGAACTTTTTCGACTTAAATATCTCCATCTTTTCTGAAGGCAACTGCAATTTATAGCTTGAGCCCGTTGAAAGAACGTGGTTGAAACCCGGATTATAATGATCAAAATCTTCCTGGCTCATTGAAATATTTTTAGCGATTATTTCCGATTTATATCTTCCCGCAACTTCCAGTGCTACTGACCCGATCTTTTCTGCTTCGGTAAGATTAGCTGTAAACCGGCTGCTGTCTAATACTGAAAGATCTGAATAATTAAAATTTGAATTTGCTACATTTCCATCGGTATTGCCTGTTTCCATAACATAATGTGTAGCAATAAATTTTTTAACATGGTTTCGCGATTCTTCAGGCAGATTATATTGCAAATCCCAAAAATTGCGGCTTCCGGTTTTTTTTATCGCGTTGAAAACACGGCCTTCGCCGCCATTATAAGCAGCGATTACCAGCAGCCAATCCTTAAGATCTTTGTATAAAGAAAGAAGATATTTTGCCGCCGCATTTGTGCTTTTAAAATAATCGGTGCGGTCATCTTCATTTTGATTAACTATAAGACCATAATCCCTTGCTGTGTAAGGCATAAATTGCCACGGCCCGCGGGCTCCTTTTATTGACAGGGCGGTAGATTTTAAATCACTTTCAATAACGGCTAAATATTTTAATTCTCTTGGCAAGCCATACTGGCTAAGGATTCTATCAATCAGATTGAAATAAGTGACGCCTGTTTTTTTAAGTTGCAGTAAATAGCCCTGGTGCGATTGCAAATAATCCTGCATATAAGTTTCTGCATTGGGGTTTACCTGTGAAGAATAGGGGATCGAAGAATTGTAAGAATAATTTTTAAAAAGGTCCTTGAAGCCATATTTCGTCACGTTGGCGAGGTAATCTACCTTATCTTTTTTCACATTGTCTTTTGAAGCTATCACTTCAGTAATAACTTTATTTTCCGTAGTGGTATCAACCGCAGGTTTTGGCAAAACCGTATCCGTTAAAACTGGTGAAGCATCGGTATTGCCTGCTTTCACAACGAAGGGCTGAAGCATTAACAGTAGAAAAACTAAAACCAATGCGATTTTTTTCACGAAGAATAACGTTTGTAATTTTTTAAAGTGCTTTTAGAGAATTGTAACAATCTTGCCTCATCATGTTTATTAGCAAGTAGCTGAACACCGAAAGGCATCCCGTTTGAATGCCTGAACAAAGGCAGCGAAACTCCCGGAATACCGGTTAAATTTGCATATACGGTAAAGATATCCGCTAAATAGGCTGCTATAGGATCTTTTTCCATTTTTCCTGCTTCAAATGCAGTAGAAGGAACCGTAGGTAAAATAATGAAATCATACTCGTTAAAAATATTTTTTGTTCTGCCTGTTAGCATATTTCTAACTTGCTGCGCTTTTGTAAAATACGCATCATAATACCCTTCACTCAGAACAAAAGTACCCAGCATGATGCGTTTTTTCACTTCTTTACCAAATCCTTTGCCTCTGTTTCGTTTATAAAAAACAGCAAGATCTTCAACTTCATTACTGTCACGAAATCCATATCTTACGCCGTCGTATCTTGATAAATTGGAAGACGCTTCTGCTGTGGTAAGAATATAATAAGCCGGAACAATATAATCTAACAGCTCAAAATCTATTTCCTGAACTTCACATCCTTCATTTCTGAGGGCGCCAGCCAGTTCGTAAATAGATTTTTTAATCTCCGGATCAAGACTTTCATGCTGCATTGCATTTTTAAATAAGGCAATGCGAGGCTTTTTCAAATTATGTGTGTTATCGCCAGGCAAAATAAAATTTGCATTTATTTGTTGATTTACTGTGCTGTCGAATTCATCGGGGCCGCTTATTACTTCCAAAACTGCTTCTATGTCCTGGATATTATTTGCAAATACTCCTATCTGGTCAAAAGAGGAGGCGTAGGCAATAAGGCCAAATCTTGAGATGGTTCCATAGGAGGGTTTCATTCCCACAATTCCGCAAAAATCCGCAGGTTGTCTTACTGAGCCACCAGTATCGCTGCCAAGGCTCACCATGCACAATCCTGCCTGCACTGCTACGGCAGAACCGCCGCTGGATCCGCCTGAAACTTTGGATTCGTCGAGCGCATTTTTCACCCGGCCATATACAGAGTTTTCATTGGTATTGCCCATTGCAAATTCATCACAATTGCAGCTTCCTATAATAATTGCATCTTCGTTTAATAATTTATTTACGCACGTGGCATTATAAATTGAAGAAAAATTTTGGAGAATTTTTGATGAGGCAGTGAGTTTGTGATCTTTATGAGCAATTACATCTTTTATCGTAATTACCACGCCATGCAGCTTGCCTGTTTTTTTGCCCGATTTTCGTTTTTTATCCAGGACATGGGCGCGTTGTAATGACTCAGATTCATAAAAATCTACGATGGCATTCAGCTTATTCGATTTAATCTTTTCCAAATAGTATTCTACAATATCAATACAGTTTATCGTTCCGGAGTTTAATTGATTTTGAAGAGTTTGAATATCCTGGTATGAAAACAATTGAATAATTTTTTAATTAAAAAAGGTTCAGATGTTCATCCATACAGATGCGCATCTCAACCCTTCATTTGAAAATAATAATGCTATTTTATTTAACAGATTCCGTTTCCTTCACAACTTCTCTTTGCGCAGCCTCAGCGCGTTTATCTTTTTCCTTCATTCCTTCATCCAATTCCTTTTTCACGCTTTCTTTCGCATCGTTAAATTCTCTTACGCCTCTTCCTATTCCTCTCATGAGATCAGGAATTTTTCTACCGCCAAAAAATAATAAAACGACCAGCAGAATTAATATCCACTCAGTGCCGCCTGGCATAGAAAATAAAAATTCAGGTTTGAAAAATAATAGAGTCATTGTTTTGAGTTTGAATACAAAGATAAGGGAATAATTTTCTCAGCCATAAACCATCAAGTTAAAATGCCAGCTAAATATTACTTTAAATATTTGCCGCATTTGGCCTTACCATTGGCGGCTTCATAAGGTGTAATGCCACGTGCACAGGAGAAAATCAACAAGGAAAAAATAATGAGAATCCAAAGATTTCTTTTCATGAATCTGTAAAAAGGTTAGGTCAAATTTTTCCGTAGGCAAAAATTAAGCATACAAGTATAAAATAAAAAAAACCGGGAATGAAATATTTCCCGGTCTTTTTATTCTTTTGTATTTTTATTTAATTCTTTTTTCCTTTATCCTGGCACTTTTGCCACTTCTTTCACGAAGGAAATACAATTTAGAGCGGCGAACTTTACCTACTTTATGCAGCTTAATACTTTCAATGCTGGGAGAAAATACAGGGAAAAGGCGCTCTACGCCAACTCCATCGCTTATTTTTCTAACAGTAAAGGTAGCAGTACCGCCTTCGCCCTGGCGTTTTACCACATCGCCTTTAAAGCTTTGAATCCTTTCTTTATTGCCTTCTACAATTTTATAGTTAACGGTAATGTTATCACCGGCTTTAAATTTTGGAAAATCCTTCTTTGTCGTTAATTGGTCGTGAACAAATGCAACTGCATTCATGGCTTTCTAATTTTAGGAGTGCAAATGTAAGGCAATTTTTGTAAAACTTAGCAAGAAAAGATATATTATTACTAATTTTCAGGCTTTTAAAGTAAAACTTATTTTTCTTCCTAACGTGCAACATTCACAGCCCTTTTCTCGCGGATTACAGTAACCTTAATCTGCCCCGGATACACCATTTCAGTTTGAATTTTTTGAGCTATTTCAAAGCTTAATTTATCGCTTTCGCTGTCTGTAACTTTTTCTGATTCAACTATAACTCTTAGCTCTCTGCCTGCCTGAATTGCGTAAGCTTTTTCAACGCCCTGATAAGCTAATGCCAGATTTTCAAGATCTTTAATTCTTTGCAGGTATTGCTGCATTATTTCACGCCTTGCGCCGGGCCGCGCACCACTCATAGAGTCACATGCCTGCACTACGGGCGATATCACGTATTCCATTTCTACTTCATCATGATGGGCTCCGATTGCATTGCACACTGCTGGATTTTCTCCATATTTTTCCGCCAGCTTCATTCCCAAAAGCGCGTGGCTTAATTCAGTTTCTTCGTCCGGAACTTTTCCGATATCATGCAGTAATCCAGCCCGTTTGGCCAGTTTGGCGTTCATTCCCAATTCTGCCGCCATTATCCCACAAAGGTTTGCTACTTCGCGGCTGTGCATTAATAAGTTTTGTCCATAAGAAGATCTGAAGCGCATTTTACCGACTATTCTTACCAGCTCTTTATGAAGTCCATGAATGCCTAATTCAATAACAGTTCGTTCGCCAATTTCCATAATCTGATCCTCAATTTGTTTCCGGGTTTTTTCAACCACCTCTTCTATACGCGCGGGGTGAATTCTTCCATCAGCCACCAACCTTTGCAGGGATAGCCTTGCAATTTCACGGCGCAGTGGATCAAAACAGGATAAGATAATAGCTTCAGGCGTATCATCCACGATGAGATCTACGCCTGTGGCAGCTTCTATCGCGCGAATATTTCTGCCCTCGCGGCCTATAATTGATCCTTTTATTTCATCGCTTTCCAAATTGAATACTGTAATAGCATTTTCAATAGCCTGTTCTGAGGCAGTTCGCTGAATAGTTTGGATGATAATTTTTCTTGCTTCCTTATTAGCCTTGAGTTTTGCCTCATCTACTATCTCCTGCTGGATGCTTAGCGCCTGGGAGTTTGCTTCATTTTTAAGTGTTTCAATTAATTGAGATTTAGCCTCCTCAGCTGTTAGGCCCGAAACTTTTTCAAGCCTTTTTATATGCTCCTCCTGGTGTTTTTCAAGCTCGTTTCGTTTAATATTAACCACTTCAATCTGGCGGTTGAGGTTTTGTTTAATAACCTCATTTTCCTTGATTATTTTTTCAAGATTTTGGTCTTTTTGATTCAGGGATTGTTCTTTTTGTTTTATCCTGTTTTCCGCATCGCTTAACTTTTGATTTCGTTGACTTACCGTCTTTTCATGCTCCTCTTTCAACTGAACAAAATGCTCTTTTGCTTCCAGTTGTTTTTCTTTTTTTAACGTTTCGGCTTTTGACTGTGCATCCGAGATAATTTGTTGAGCCTGGTTTTGCGCGTTTTCTAAGACTTGTTTTGTGTTTTTTGCGAATATGATTTTTCCCAGTAGAATGCCAATAATTAGTGCGATAGCTCCTACTATTATGGGGAGAAGTTGTTCCATTGTTTTTTAAAAATTTTAAGTCTGTTCATAATCTGATTCCTCTTTAATTCCCTAATTAGATACTAATTTGGTTATAAACGAAGATAATAAATTGTAAAAAAGAAATGATGGTAATTAATCTGTTATATCGAAACAGGTGAAAATTGAAAAAGGCAAAAAGCCTTCAATACTAAAGTTATAATAGAAAAATTTGAAGAAATACTACGGCTTATATTTCTTGATTATAACCGATGCGTTGTGGCCTCCAAAACCGAAAGTATTACTCAATGCTGCATTTACTTCTCTTTCCTGCGCTTTATTGAAGGTGAAATTAAGCTTAGGATCAAAAGCCGGATCATCGGTAAAATGATTGATAGTTGGAGGAATTACGTTTTTAGTGACTGCGAGAATACAAGCCAGCGCTTCTATAACACCGGCGGCGCCCAGACAATGGCCCGTCATAGATTTGGTAGAACTGATATTTAAATTATGAGCGCTTTCTCCAAATACTTCCAAAATTGCTTTTGTTTCAGCAATATCTCCCAAGGGAGTAGAGGTGCCGTGAACATTAATATAATCAATATCGTCAGGCTGCATACCTGCATCTGCCAAAGCAATACGCATTACGTTTTTTGCGCCAAGGCCATCAGGATGCGGCGCTGTAATATGATAGGCATCGGCTGTAGCGCCCCCACCTGCAATTTCACAATAAATTTTTGCGCCCCTTGCGAGCGCATGTTCTAATTCTTCAAGCACTAATATTCCTGCAGCCTCTCCCATTACAAAGCCATCGCGGTCTTTATCGAAGGGCCTTGAAGCAGTTTTGGGATCATCATTTCTTTCGCTGAGCGCTTTCATCGCATTAAAGCCACCCACGCCCGATTCAGAAATAACTGCCTCGCTTCCACCCGTTAAAATGATATCTGCTTTTCCCAATCTTATATTATCAAATGCGTCGATCATAGCATTGGTGCTGCTTGCGCAAGCGCTGACGACGGCAAAGTTGGGACCGCGAAAACCATATCGCATTGAAATTTGTCCGGCTGCGATATCCAATATCATTTTTGGAATAAAGAAAGGATTGAAGCGGGGGGTACCATCTCCGCGGGCAAATTCCATTACATCATCCTGGAAGGTGGTAATACCGCCTATGCCACTGGCGAATATAACACCAACTCTGTCCGGGTCTGTGTTATCTTTTGAAATGCCTGCATCTTTAACAGCTTCGTCGCTGGCGATTAAAGCAAATTGTGTGAAACGGTCTAATTTCCTGGCTTCTTTTCTATCGAGGTATTCAGTGGGTTCAAAATTTTTAACTTCACAGGCAAACCTGGTTTTAAATTTTGAGCAATCAAATTGCTGAATATAATCAGCGCCGGAAACACCTTTAGCCAAACCTTCCCAATATTCAGAAACGTTTTTTCCTAAAGGTGTTATGGCTCCCAATCCGGTTACTACTACTCTTTTTAATTCCATAAGCTTACCTGCAAAGTTAAAAGATGTGATTACTTAGCATGCTCTTCAAGGTATGCTACTGCCTGCCCTACGGTGGTAATGGTTTCCGCTTGTTCATCCGGAATAGAAATATTAAATTCTTTTTCGAATTCCATGATGAGTTCAACGGTGTCCAAACTGTCGGCACCTAAATCGTTGGTGAAGGATGCTTCAGTAGTTACTTCAGCTTCGTCAACTCCCAATTTGTCAACAATGATTTTTTTAACTCTTGTTGCAACGTCTTGCATGATTGTAAAGTTTAGTTAATATGCCCACAAAAATATACTTTTTGTAATAAAAAAAAATAATAACTATTTCCGCCAAAAATGCACTTGTAAACATTTATGTCTTATAACAATAATTTCCTATTCCGTTATAAATGAATTCGTTTCAAAAAAAGTTTTATACTGATTTTCTACCAAATATTTTTTGCCGAATTGTTTGAAAAAGATTTTCATCAGTTCATTAATTCGTATTTATCTCAACAATAAATCTTGTATTTTTATTCATCATTTAAACAAGAATTTTTTTATGCCTATTAAACAAATAGATTATGGCACTGCAGAATATGACCAAATGGTTAACCTCAGATATGAAATTTTGCGTAAGCCATTAAGACTTTCGTTTGATAAGGAAGAGCTTGAAAAAGAAAAGGATGATATACTTATTGCAGCTTTTGAAGAAGACAAAATACTGGGGTGTTGTTTATTAAAAAAAATCGATAACAACACGGTGAGACTTCGTCAAATGGCTGTGGCAAATAACTTACAAGGGAAGGGTATCGGCGCAAGCATGATGTATTTTGCTGAAAATGTGGCGCGCGATGCCGGCTTTAAAAAAATCAGAATGCATGCAAGGAAAACTGCTATAGGATTTTATGAAAAACTTGGATACACTGTTATGGGAAATGAATTTTTAGAAGTTTCAATTCCCCACTTTTTAATGGAAAAGAAATTACGGCTTATTGATTAAAGAACTGTCCGGCCTGTCACGACATATCTTTAAGACATTCAAATTAATTTTCATTTCCCATCAGGCTGCATTAATAAACATTTTACATCAATTTGTAAACTGCGCGAGCGGCATTGACAGCAAAGCAATAAATTTAATAGTTTCTTGTTTTGGTAACACCCTTGATAAATTTTAATTTCCTTTTAATTTTTGCGATAGAAAGAAATATGGCACCCTTAATTGTTTTATTTGGATTGGCTTTAATTGTTGTGTTTTTTATATTGTATAAAAGGCCCGTAAAAAAAGTTATCCTCCCTGAAAATTATAAAGACCTTTTGCTAAACCATGTTTCTTATTATCAAAATCTGACTGAGAAAAGCAAATTGCACTTTGAGGAAAAGATAAAAGATTTTTTAAGTTACATACGAATTGATGGCGTAGATACAAACGTGGAAGACCTTGATATACTGCTTGTAGCCTGCAGCGCTGTCATTCCTGTTTTTGGTTTTAAAAGCTGGAAATATTACAATCTAAAGAATGTTTTGCTTTATCCTGCAATGTTTAACCGTGAAAAATTTCTTGCTTCGGGTTATGAAAAAAATACACTTGGCATGATTGGTACAGGCCCGATGCAAAGAGTAATGATTTTGTCTAAACCTGCGCTCCGGGACGGTTTCCTGAACAAATTGTCCACCTCAAATACCGGAATTCATGAATTTGTTCATTTACTGGATAAAGAAGACGGTGAGGTAGATGGATTACCGGAAACACTGGTTGCACGGAAAAATAATTCAAAATGGCTTTCTTTAATAAATCAGAATATTGAAAAAATTACCCTTCAGCAATCTGATTTAAACCCCTATGGCGCATCAAATAAAGCTGAATTTTTCGCCGTTGCTTCTGAATATTTTTTCAATCAACCTGAGCTATTTTCACAAAATCATTTCGAGCTTTTCAAAATTTTATGTACAATTTACAATCAAAATCCAAGCCTGCGCCAGTAGTTGTTAGCGGTTAATATATATCTTTTCAATTTGCTGTTCTCCTTTATTGTTTGTTATCATTAAGACATACATTCCTTCAGCAATCCGCTTGGGGATATTTAAGGTATTGACATCAACACCATAAGTTTCAAACTCTTTTTTGAAAATTAGTTTTCCGGATAAATCTAAAATGCGTGCAATTATTTTATTACCGTTGCTAAAGTTGTCATTATTCCGAATATAAATTTTATCGTATGCCGGGTTCGGATAAATGATAATTGTTTTTAAATTAAATCTTACCATCACTACGGAAGAATAAGAAATTTGCCCCGATTTATCCACTTGTTTTAGCCTGTAATAATTATTGCCATCTTCCGGCAAATAGTCAATAAAGCTGTAGTCTTTTGATTGTGAATGAATGCCATTGGCTTTCACAGTTCCTATAGTTTGAAAATCAGTATTTCCCTTGCTTTTTTGGATTTCAAAATAATCATTATTTGCATCATTTGCAGTAATCCATGAAAGTATAGCGCTCTTATTATTTTGATTCTTGCCTGTGAAAGTAAGCAAATTTGAATCAAGGATTCCACTGATTTGCAAGGCAACATTCTCAACTACGGCGGTGTCCAGAACGCTGTTATTTTTGGTTGTATAAGCAATTCCAACATAAGGATTAGTACCGAGCGCCAAGGTTAATGAATCTAATTTAGTCCAATCGGCTCCATTCAGAGAATAAGAGAAAACGTATTTATTTCCCTTGTTATATACTCTTATCCAACAAGGAGCGCCTTCATTTGCCCAGTTTCCAAAATCAGTAACACCGATGTTTTGAGCAGTTCTTTGTTTAATAAAAATATACCCCGAAGGAACGAGGCTTACCATTACAAATGCAGAACCAGGATCAAGATTTTGACGAAACATGATTCCACATTTGGCAAACGGATCAGTGTTTTTG
Source organism: Hanamia caeni (assembly GCF_003721595.1). Lineage (GTDB taxonomy): Bacteria > Bacteroidota > Bacteroidia > Chitinophagales > Chitinophagaceae > Ginsengibacter > Ginsengibacter caeni. The sequence continues at coordinate 425,092 of NZ_RJJR01000002.1, read as the reverse complement.
ATTGAATTGATTTTAATAGTCAATTCGGTCTCATTTGTTATTACGGGCTGAAATAAATAATGAAAAGCATCTGCATTATTTCCAATATCATCGCCTGACGCCGTAATGCTAAATGTTCCATTATCAACACAAACATCTCCAGCGAAAGCCACGTATCCAATATCAGCGCTTTGCCACATGGGAGGCAAGGTGGCAGCACATTCAGATGCGGGTGGTGGATTAAGCCCATACACATTTAATTTATTGGAAAAGGTAGCCATATATACTTTTCCATTAGCAATTGTAGGAGGCACAAACTTTGGATGTTTACCAACTGAATCACGTTTGTTGTTCCAATTGCTATTCCACAATTCATGTGTAATATCCATAGCATCATATGCCTGTAAAGCGCCGGGGACAACCATTTGATTTGGATTGCCAGTAAGCGTTCGGTTTACCCATAAAATACCTGTTCCAGGCTTAGATCCATTTGAAGAAAGAGACAGAATGCCTCCTGGCATATACGTAGCAGGCAACATTGTGATTCCATACTTGGTATTTAGTGTATCGAATTTCATCTCGGTCCTGTTAAAAGGGATTTGTTGTAAAAACCCCCTTTCAGCCCATCCATAAATATATTCATTATTATAGATATCCTTATAATAAACAGGTGAGCCGTAGAGGTGGCGGGTGTTTGAAGTGCCTGCATCCCCAAAGTTCAGCCTTTGAATTACGTTTGAATTATCAGCTTTGAAACCGCCCATTTGAGTATTATCAATTACATACAGGCCCCCATCTTTACTTCCTGATAAGGATAAGTTCGTACCTGGTACCAGTAATGCACCGTTAATACCATAATCTCTATCGGCATCATTTAAATATTCATAATTAGAGGGAGTAAAAAAGTCAAGCACTTTTAATTCAGGTGAAAGTTTGAGAAGGCTCGAACCTCTGTTAGTTGTATCATTTGGATTGCCACCCAGGCCGGTTGTACCATTTCCTGTTGTAACATAAAGGTTGCCGTCATCATCTACAGACGGCGGTTGTCCGCTCATCCATATTCCGGCGAGACCGCCTTCAGGCGTTGCGTTATAAACATACTTTTGATGAAGATTAGTTGCACTATAACCCATTATCCAGCCATGATAGGGATACCAATCGCAATGGGATGCCCATGAAATATAAACTGTATTATTATATAGCAAAAGTCCTGGCCGCTGGTTTTGGGTCTGTGCATTAAAAGTAATATAGCCACCGACACTTCCATCGCCTGTCCCTGCAACAGTAGCAGTAATCAAAACGGGCCCTCCACACTTTTCTGCCCCAGTTTTTACATCAATCGCGTGCAAATATTGAACATAATCAGCGCTTGTTTTACTTTTGCTGCGTGCGACAACGTATAAGGTATTAGTTGCCGTATCTATTGCTGGAGTACCTACAATTCCCATATTGCCGCTAAAATCTGCGTAATTACCTCCACAGGCTCCGGTCATATCCGCTTTGTTTACCGGACGATAATTAGCCGGATCATAAGTTAAATCTACCTGCCAATATGGAGCGGTTGCACTTGCATCATCAGCATCAAAGGCATATAACGTATTATTCACCGTAGCAACAAATACAACATTATGAACTCCTCCCGCTATTGGCAGATTGCTTAAAACGAGTGGTTGTGCATAAATTTCATCATCCACATCCCGGGAAAAAATCTTTCCGAAATTACCTCCGCTTACATTGTCTGTCGCCAGGATAGTTTCTCTATTATTCCAGCCTGTTCTTTTTAAATCATTATGATTCATAATAACATCCGCCTGGCCATAAGTTTCTGTGTGCACAATGAGAAATGAAAATATACTCACAATTGTGCAATAAAGTTTCGGGAAATTAGTCTTCATTCACTTGTTTTCCTAAAGAGTTAAAAAAAATATTTTGGGGAGATCGGATTACATGGCGAGTTGGATGACTTATTTACACAACTCAAATATTATTTAGCTCAATTACATAGTCAGCATTAATAGCTAAAGCGTCAAAAGTACTAATTCTTTGATTATTATCCCCATATATCGACATAACAAGTGATAATAATCTCATAATTAATGCATATTTGAAAAGTAAGCAAGAAGAATTTCAATATATTGAAAGATATAAAATAAAAATAAGAGAAGCAAGTGCGATATCAGGTTTTATTCCCACCCAGTTGCCAGAACATCGGCAATATGGAGCGTGGTTAATGGAATTGATTTCTTTTTAATAATGCCTTCCAGGTGCATGAGGCAACTAAGATCAGTAGATATAATATGGCTTGCGCCTGTATTCATCGCATTTCCAATTTTCTGGTCAGCCATTGCAAGCGAAATTTCGGGAAATTTAACGGAAAAAGTTCCTCCAAATCCGCAACAAGTTTCACATTCAGGCATTTCAATTATTTCGAGCCCCCTCACTTTAGAAAGTAATTGCCGGGGGGCCTCTTTTATTTTGCATTCACGAAGAGCCGCGCAACTATCATGGTAAGTAGCTCTCACATTTAATTCTGCCCCATAATTATCAATTTGCAGTATTTGGGTCAAAAACTCTGTAAATTCAAACGTCCTTTCCGCCAGATTTTTTACCTGGTTATGTTGAGAAGAATTTTCAAAAAGGTTTGAATAATAGTTTCTTATAAAACCAACGCAAGAGGCCGAAGGCGCCACAATATAATCAGGGTCTTCAAAATCTTTAATAAATTTTGCTGCAACCGCTTTTGCATTCTCTAAAAATCCGGCATTAAAAGCCGGCTGTCCACAACAGGTCTGATTGGTATTATAACTTACGTCGCAACAAGCTTTCTCAAGTACTTTTACCATATTCATTGCCGTCTGAGGATAAAGCTGATCAACAAAACATGGTATAAATAATTGAACTTTCATAAGTAAGAATATTACGATTGCCAAAAAGTTCTATTTAGAATATTTTAAAGTAATCATTTTTAATGCAGTTAAGGCTGCTTCTTCGCCTTTGTTGCCATGAATGCCACCAGTCCTTTCATCAGCCTGCTGCTGGCTATCTACGGTAAGAACTCCGAAAATAGTAGGTACCGGCAAAAGCAAATTAAGTTGAAGAACGCCATCGGTTATTGCTTTGCACACATAATCAAAATGGGGAGTGCCTCCTTTAAGTACACAACCGAGCGCTATAAATGCCTGTGGTTTTTCAAACTTATTTTGGTAGGTATCCCAAAAATTCTTAATTGCAAATGGGATTTCGAATGCTCCCGGCACACTGATGATTCTATAATTCGTCATCTGGTATTTATCCAAAATGCTTTTGCACCCATCTACCAGTTTATTTACAATTTCCGGGTTCCATTGAGTGTGTATAATAACAATACAGGCATCCTTCGGAAGGATGCCTGTATCAATATCATAAAGATTTTGGTTGACTATTGCCATTATTAAATATGTTATTCTGAAAATTCTCCAAGCCTTGCAAGGTATCTGTCCACCTCTGCTGCCTTCGGCGATAACGGGTAACTTGTCTTTAATTTTTTGAATAAGCTTATGGCATCTTTTTGCTTGCCAATTGATTCAGCAAACAATGCGGCTCTAAAAAGAAATTCAGATGAGGTATAAGTATCCTTGTCGTTTACATTGGCAGCCTTTTGATAATAATCAAGAGCATCCTCATTTTTATTTAATTCAGCGCTCGCATCTCCCATCATTCCCAGTGCACGGCTTTTTATCTGATCTGCCCCATTGGCATCAAAATCTTTCAGAAATTTAATGGATTTGGCATACTGGCCCAACTGCAAATAGCAGGCACCGGCATAATATTCACAAAGATTAGCGGCAGGAGTGCCTGAATATTGATTAATAATCCTCAAAGCACCGGGGTTAGTGCCATCGCCATTTAAAACTTTTGTCGCCAACAATATCTTTGCAGAATCGGTAGCACCCGTAAATTCATTAAAATACTTTTGGGTAACGAAAACTACTTTATCGGCCTTTTCCTGCTTAGGAACTTTAAACATGTATTTGTAGATCATCCAGCCAATAAAGAATATTATGATTGCTGAACCGATATAAGTAACGGGCTTGCTGTAAACAGCCCAAAAACCACGGACTTTATCAACTACATCTACCTCATGTGTGTGTGCTTTTTTCGCAGCCATTTAAATCTTCTATTTAATTTTTTTGGAAAATATTAATCAGTAATGAAAGGATAATCTTCTTCAGCATATACATCTTTGTATATTTCATTGTCATCAGGATAAGGGCTTTCATCGGCAAATTGAACGGCTTCGGCTACCTCATTTTTTACCCTCTCGCTTATTTGATCAATTTCTTCATCAGTAACGCCAAAATTTTCCTGCAATTTGATTTTGGTGGTTTCAATAGGGTCTTTCAGCTTATATTCTTCCATTTCCTCTTTGCTTCTATACTTAGCCGGATCACTCATGCTGTGGCCCTTATAGCGGTAAGTCTTTATCTCAAGCAAAGTAGGTCCACCTTTTTCGCGGGCTCTTTTCACTGCTCTGGATACAGCCTCGTGAACCGTTTCAGGAATCATGCCATCCACCTGGTCCCCCGGCATTTCATAAGCGTCGGCCAATTTGTAAATATCCAGCACATTAGAAGTACGCGCTACTGAAGTTCCCATGGCATAGTTATTATTTTCGCAAATAAAAACTACCGGCAACTGCCACAACATAGCAAGGTTAAAAGTTTCATGCAAAATTCCCTGGCGCGCAGCTCCATCACCAAAAAAGCAAAGAACCACATTTTCAGTATCGAGGTATTTTTCAGCAAAAGCCAGGCCTGCACCGGTGCCAATTTGAGCGCCCACAATTCCATGACCGCCAAAAAAACCGTGCTTAACTCCAAAAAAGTGCATGCTTCCACCTTTTCCCTTGCTGCATCCCGTAGCTTTACCGTATAGTTCGGCCATACATTCTTTGGCGGTAACTCCTTTCGCAATGGCAAGTCCATGATCCCGATAGGCAGTGATAAACTTATCTTCAGGCGTTGTGGCGGTCATGCAACCGGCAGCAACAGCCTCCTGACCTATATAAAGATGACAAAAGCCGCGAATTTTCTGCATTCCGTACATTTGGCCTGCTTTTTCTTCAAAGCGGCGAATCAGGAGCATTAGCTCGTACCAGTATAAATAAGTTTCTTTAGAAAACTTTGTAGCCAAGATTTTTAAATTTAGGTCGCAAAGATAATGGAAAACAAGATAATTTGTTATCGCAAAATAGAATATACAGATAGGCCAATGTGTGGTTTGGCCGCTTTTGAGATAAGCTTGATATAGCAAACCAATAAATAACTTTTTTTTATATTTCGGAGCTTTATTACCAATACTTAAGCGAAATTTTAGATTTGTCTTTAAAATCCTTTTTCGTTTTTTTAACCGGGAAAAGGGAAATATTACATTTGCTCCATGAAAATTGATGAGATTTATGAAATTTACAAACGGTTTCCTAATGTGCAAACCGACTCAAGAAAGCTGCGAAAGGGTGAGATATTCTTTGCGCTGAAAGGCCCAAATTTTAATGGAAATCAATTTACGAAAAGCGCACTGGAACTTGGGGCTTCCTATGTAGTAGCAGATGAATTTCAATTTGAAGATGAAAGGATTATCCTTGTAGAGGATGCATTGAACGCGCTGCAGCAATTGGCAAAATTTCACCGCGAACAATTTGATATTCCATTTATTGCCATCACGGGAAGCAACGGAAAAACCACCACCAAAGAATTAATTCATGAAGTGCTTGCTACCAGTTATAAAACCTACACAACAGTTGGAAACCTGAATAATCAAATTGGAATTCCACTTACCATTTTAAAAATAAAACGGGATGCCGAAATGGCGGTCATCGAAATGGGTGCCAACCATCTTCATGAAATTGCTTCCTATTGTGAATACGCCAAACCTGGTTTTGGATTAATAACTAATATCGGTAAGGCGCATCTTGAAGGATTTGGCGGAGCAGAAAATGTAAAAAAAGGCAAAGGCGAACTTTTTGATTATCTCAGGTTGCATGGCGGAACTGCCTTTGTAAATACAGATGACCCTGCTGTTTTTGACCTGGGCAAAAAGCTGGAAAATGCCATTTATTATGGCAGCATCGGCGGCAATATTAATGGACAAATTTTGGAAACTGACCCTTTTTTGAAAATAAAAATCAGGGGAAAAAGTTCGTTTACTATTCAATCGCAATTGGTAGGAAATTATAATCTGCCCAACCTGGTTGCGGCTTCATGCATTGGTGAATATTTTAATGTAACTGATGAGAATATAAAGAAAGCCATTGAAAATTACCGGCCTTCCAATAGCCGCTCGCAATTAATCACCAAAGATTCCAACACGATTATTTTAGACGCCTATAATGCGAACCCCGGCAGCATGAAAGCTGCAATAGAAAATTTTGCAAATATGAAAGGCGACAATAAAATTCTTATGTTGGGCAGCATGATGGAACTTGGCCAGGACAGTCAAAAAGAACACGAAGAAATCGTTTCCTTAATCGATAAATACAAATGGCATGCGGTAGTACTTGTTGGCAAACAGTTTAATGATATAAAACAATCTTATATCAATTTTGAAAATTCGCGACAGGCAAATGAATGGTTTAAAAACGAAAAGCCGCAAAACTCACAAATTCTTGTAAAAGGCTCGCGCAGCATGCAGATGGAAAAAGTTTTAGATTTCTAAAGGCAGTAAACTAATAAATAAACAGAATTTCTATTTAAAAAAAACACAGCAAGGCTATTTTGTTTTATCACCATTCGGCAACGCTTCCATCTTTATGTCGCCAAACAGGATTTTTCCAGTTATGGCTTTTCTTAGCCATTACTTTTACATATTCCTCATCAATTTCAATTCCAAGGCCAGGCCCGGATGGTATTTGTACATACCCATCTGCATATTGAAAAACAGATTTATCTTTTAAATAATCAAGCAGGTCACTTCCTTGGTTGTAATGAATACCAAGGCTTTGTTCCTGGATGAAAACATTGTGGCAGGTGGCATCTACGTGCAGGCAGGCAGCGAGCGCAATCGGGCCCAGCGGGCAATGAGGCGCGGCTGCAATATCGTAGGCCTCAGCCATCGAAATAATTTTCTTACATTCTGTAATGCCGCCTGCATGGGAAACGTCAGGCTGGATAATATCAACATAACCCTCTTTAAAAAGATTTTTAAAATCCCACCGGCTGAACATTCTTTCGCCGGTTGCAATTGGAATAGAAGTGTGTTGGGCAATTTCTTTTAAGGCTTCATTATTTTCCGGGAGCACGGGTTCTTCGATAAACATGGGATGGAATGGTTCCAATTCCTTCGCCAATACTTTTGCCATGGGTTTATGCACCCGTCCATGAAAATCTATGCCAATACCAAACGAACTTCCGCCTGTTTCTCTTGCAGTTGCCACTCTTTCCAGCGCACGTTCTATTTTTTCAAAAGAATCAATGTATTGCATTTCCTCGGTTGCATTCATCTTCACGGCAGTGAATCCATTAGCCATCGCCTCTTTTATTCCAACAGCAATCTCCGATGGCCTGTCGCCTCCTATCCACGAATAAATTTTCATTTTATCCCTTGCCTTGCCTCCCATTAATTCGTAGATTGGCGCGTTGTAATATTTCCCTTTTATATCCCAGAATGCCTGGTCGATACCTGATATAGCGCTCATTAAAACAGGGCCGCCGCGATAAAATCCACCGCGGTACAATGTGTTCCAATGGTCTTCTATGCGCAGCGGATCTTTACCAATTAAATATTGCATTAATTCTTCCACCGCCGCTTTAACGGTATAAGCCTTTCCTTCTACCACAGGTTCGCCCCAGCCTGCAATTCCTTCGTCAGTCAGGATTTGCAAAAAAAGCCAGCGCGGAGGTACCAGGTATAAATTGTAGTTTTTTATTTTCATAAAAAAGATTATTATTTTTCGTTGATAATGTCAACAAATTGCCGGGCTCTTGCGGTAAGATTTTCAAGATAAAGCTCATTGATTTCTTCCATGTTATTGGCCAGCGAACTGCCGATACCATAAGCAGATGCCCCTGCAATTTTGTAAGCTTTAATATTTTCAAGCCCGATACCTCCTGTGGGCATCACCGGTATTTTACTCAAGGGCGCCAGGATACTTTTAATATATTCCGGGCTTTGAGAAGGAAAAATTTTAATTAAATCTGCCCCATATTCATAGCCGGTATAAATTTCAGAAGGCGTAAAAGCGCCGGGAATACTTACCACTGCATTATCCACCGCAGTTTTGATTACTTCCGTATCTGTAATAGGAGAAATTAAAAATTTTGCACCTGCATCTATGGCTTTTCGTGCATCCTTCACCGTTAGTACGGTGCCTGCCCCTATCTGCAGCTTATTTTCATATTTAATGGAAAGTGTTCGTATCAATTGCAAAGCATCTGCAGAATTGAGCGTTACTTCAACCAGGCGAATTCCACCTCCGTATAAGGCTTCTGCGATATTCGGGACGTCGTCTTTTTTAAAGCCGCGGAGTATGGCAACTATTTGGTGTTGCAGGATAGTATTTAAGATAGTCACCTTTATATCTGTCTTTTTTAGTTAATGGATTTTTATCAATATGCCAAAATCTTCTACATCATTATTGTAAATATTCAGGCCGAACCCGTTTTTTCTTTTACGATGGCATTCAAAAATTTTAGCCTGCTGAAAATTAAAATTCCTCCTATAAATGCCGACACTACGAGTATCAGGAAAAAAATCTTTTTATCAGTGAAGTCATTCCAAAAGCTGGTCATAACTCCGGCAAGTTTGCCCCCGATGGAAGTGGATAAAAACCAGCCGCCCATCAGCAATGCGGTGAGCCTGGCAGGTGCCAGCTTTGACACAAAGGACAAACCGATCGGACTTAAAAGTAGTTCGCTGATGGTAAATACAAAATAAGTTCCCCAAAGCCAATAGGGAGATGTTTTATCCTGGTAAACTGAAGCTACCGACATGATAGCAAATACCATCACCAGCGAAGAGCAGCCGGAAATAAACATTGCCAAACCAAATTTGGTAGCAGTCGTTGGTTCTTTATTTCTCCTGCGCAAATAACTAAATAGCATCACCAGCAAGGGCGTCAGAATAATGATAAATAACGGGTTAATAGATTGAAATAATTCAGTGTTAGCTAATTTTTCGCTGTGATTTGGCGGCCACTCGCTCTTCGGCACATTATTAAAATATGGATCAGGCCCCATCTCCTGAACAATCTTCGTCTTATTATCCACGATATTGCCATCTACCAGCTTTGAACTATACTCATTGTAAGGAGATGCAATCGCCGCATAATCTTTTACATCTACAAGGTGCTCATCAACTTTGTTTACCATGCGTGGCGTATCGCTTACGGTTTGCAAAAACCCAAGTGAACCTGCAATTTTTTCGGCAGTTGGCGACACAGTTCTGTCGGTATAATTTTGCGCCCACAAAGTAAGCGAAGTAGAATTTTGATTATAAATAGTCCAAAAAATAATTGAAATAAAAAATATAAAAAGTAAGGCGCCAATACCACGCTTGTCGGGGCCTTTGGCATTTATATAAAGTGAAATATAAAAGGCAATGATAGGAAGGCATGCGAAGATAAATGCATCATTGGATTTGCTGCCCAACAGGGTAGAACCAAAAACCATGGAAGGAACTATCCATCCAATAATGGCAGCAATTACGGCGGGCAAAAAAACGTAGCCCAATATTTTACCAATCGGCATATCTTCCGGCCGCTTTTCTTTCTTTATCTCTCCCACGCGCACCCGCTTTAGCGAGGTGGCCAGAACAATCATTCCTATCACAAGACCCACGCCGGCTGCGGCAAATGCATATCCCCAGCCATATTGATTTCTTAAATAAGCAGCCACAAAATTGCAAAAGAGCGCACCGATATTGATGCCCATATAAAAAATATTATAGGCGTTATCTTTTAATGGTTTCAGATCTTCACGGTTGTAAATATTTCCAAGAATCGTAGAAATGTTAGGTTTGAAAAAACCATTGCCCACGATAATTAACAGCAGCGAAACATAAAGCGCCGTATTTCCCGGCAGTGCAAGGCCAAAATATCCAAGCGCCATCAACGTTCCACCTAAAAAAATAGATTTAATATACCCCAGGTACCTGTCAGCAATCAAGCCACCGATAAAAGGCGTCAGATACACAAGCGCGATAAAGCTTCCCACCACATCAGCGCCCATTTTTTCAGTCATTCCTTTGCCGCCCGTTTTATCGTCAATCAAATAGAGCAATAAAATTCCTACCATCAGGTAATAAGCAAACCGTTCCCACATTTCCGTCATAAAAAGTACATAAAGCGCTTTCGGATGTTTTCCTTTTTTTTCTTCGGAAATATCGGCAGGAATTGTTGTGTCTTCCATACTGTGTTTGGTTTAAAATTATTTTTAATGAATTCTAAAGTACACAGATTTTAAAAAAAGCTGCTAATTTTTTATTACAGGCCGATACATATCCCATCGTCAGCGATACAAACCTTTCAAATAGTAGAGCGATAAATAATGCCTTTTTTTATTTTTTTCTTAAATAAAACGGTTGTTATTGGCTGGTAAAAAACCGGTGCTGCTTAATGAATGCCATGCATCTTTTTAATCAGCGATTTATTCAACCCAAACATAACAAGCCCGGCGGCTATCGGGATTACAGTAAAAATCATAAAGAAGGTGGAAATAGAATATTGCTGTGTGATGCTGTCTATCAGGCTTCCGGTAAGGCCTGCTAAAGTATTGGCAATAAAGGTGGCTACAAACCAAATTCCGAACATGAGGCCGAGAATCTTTACGGGCGAAAGTTTACTGATATAAGAAAGCCCCACCGGCGAAACACAAAGCTCGCCTAATGTGTGAAAAAGATAGGCAAGAATTAGCCACACCATGCTTACAGAAGCAGTTTGGGCGCCCTTTTCGATAGACAATCCGCCGAAGGCCAGGATGGCAAATCCGATACCAAGCAAAACGAGGCCCAGCCCGAATTTTACCGGGCCGGATGGATTAAACCGGCTTTCCCAGATTTTTGAAAATAAGGGCGCAAAAGTGATTATAAAAAATGAATTTAAAATGCCAAACCACGAGGCGGGCACTTCTGCTACCGGAGCAGTAAATTCCTTATTAAGCATCCAGAAAATTAATCCCCAAATGATGATGAAGCTTAAAGCGAGGAATGCATTTGACAATGCATATTTTTTAAAAGTTTTTTTGAAAAGATTGATTAAAACAATGGTGAGGATAATCATCGGCACTACTACCAGCAGCGCATTTACCCATTTAAAAATGGCGGCGCTTTCGCCCGATAAAACCCTATTTGTGTAGTCTTTTGCAAAAATGGTCATTGAGCCTCCGGCTTGTTCAAATGCCATCCAGAAAAAAATAGTGGAAATCGAAAAAACTACAATAACAAAAATCCTGTCGCGAATGATCTTTTTTGATAAATGGCTTTCTTCCACAATTTCCTCAGTAACCGGATTTGCATGAGGATCTATTGTAGCTAATTCTTCTTCTTTTTTGGGCGAAAGGCCAATGCTGCCAAATATTTTTTGTGCAAAAGCAAATTGCAGCATACCTAAAAACATAAATATTCCGGCTAAACCAAAACCGTAGCTCCAGCCCACTTTTTCACCAATGTATCCGCATAGCAAAATACCAAGGAATGCACCGGCATTCACGCCCATATAAAATATTGTATAAGCAGCATCTTTTTTGGAGCCTTCGTTGGTATACAACTGGCCTACAATGGATGAAATATTTGGCTTAAACAAACCATTTCCAAGAATTAAACAGGCAAGGCCTGTATAAAAAAAAGCGTGAGTTTCGGCAGCCATGCAGGCGTGCCCGGCGGTCATTATGATGGCACCGATGATCACGGCTTTTCTGTAACCTGTAAATTTATCTGCTATCCATCCGCCGATGATGGGTGTAAGATAAACCAGGCCTGTATATACTGCATAAAGCTGCAGCGCTTCTTTTCTTTCCCAGGCCCATCCGCCATCTATCAAAGATGTTACGAGAAACAAAACCAATAGCGCGCGCATTCCATAATAACTAAATCTTTCCCACATTTCGGTAAAGAATAGAATAAATAATGCCGGAGGATGCCCTGTGTTCTCGGTTGTTTTCTGCATAAGTAGCTATTAAGGTGTTTTTGATAAATTTTAAAGTTTTGTAGGAAGAGGTTGTAAAATAGTAATTAATTTTAAATACATCGTGCATTTTAGATAAATTGATGTTAAGAGTTTTCAGAAGGAACAGAAACGGTAAGTTTCATAACTTGCCAAACCTTTTTGCTCATCTAAAAATTAATTTGTTTTGAATATTCTAATTCTCGGATCAGGCGGCAGAGAACATGCTTATTGCTGGAAAATCAGCCAAAGTAAATTATGTGATAAATTATGGATTGCGCCAGGCAATGCCGGCTCTGCTGAATTGGGCCAAAATATAGAAATCGATATCAATGATTTCGGGGCGGTTAAAAAAATATGTCTTCAGCATAAAATTGATTTGGTAGTGGTAGGCCCTGAAGAGCCGTTGGTCAATGGCATTTTTGATTTTTTTTCGGAGGATGAAAAATTAAAAAGTATCATAATCACCGGGCCATCAAAAGAAGGGGCGAAACTGGAAGGAAGCAAAGCTTTTGCGAAAGCATTCATGAAAAAATACTCAATCCCCACAGCAAAATACAAGGAATTTGATATTACAAATTTTGATGAGGGAGTGGAATACATTCAGCACCATCCCTTGCCGGTAGTATTAAAAGCGGATGGCCTGGCTGCCGGAAAAGGCGTAATCATCTGCAATAATTATGTAGAAGCGCTAAGCGAATACGAGCTGATGATTCAAAAATCCAAATTCGGAAACGCTGGCAAAAAGGTGGTGGTAGAAGAATTTTTGGATGGAATTGAATTAAGTGTTTTTGTATTGACGGATGGGAAAAATTATGTAGTGCTGCCGGAGGCTAAAGATTATAAAAAAATAGGCGAGGGCGATGTAGGGCCAAATACAGGCGGTATGGGAGCCATAAGCCCCGTGCCTTTTGCTACAGATCATTTCATGAAAAAAATTGCCGACCAGGTTATTGAGCCAACCATTAAAGGATTGCAAAAGGAAGAAATTGATTACAAAGGCTTTATTTTTTTCGGTTTGATAAAAGTAGCTGAAGAGCCGGTGGTGATTGAATATAACTGCAGAATGGGCGACCCTGAAACGGAAGTTGTTTTAATTCGTTTAAAAAATGATTTGGTGGAATTATTAGTTGCCATGCATCAGCAAAAATTAGATGAACGAAAAATAGAAGTCGAAAAAAATGATGCAGTAACCATCGTCGCGGTCAGCGGCGGCTACCCGGGCGATTATGAAAAGGATAAGGAGATAGCATTCAATTATCTTGAAAACCCCGAAGCTATCAAACATATTAACGACGAAGGAATGGGCGCACAGGTTTTTCATGCAGGCACAAAAAAAGTGGGCGCCAAAACTGTTACCAACGGAGGAAGAGTGCTGGCGGTATCTGCAATGGCGGATGGGCTGGGCGATGCAATTGAACTTTCAAAAAGTATTCTGGATGAGATTTCATTTGAAGGAATGAACTACCGCGGCGATATTGGATATGAATTTGTAGATTGATTTTTAACTCTCCTCATTCTAAAAGATTATTTTCATTTATTTTAGCCGCTTCCCATCCAACAATGGCCGCCTTTCTTGCAGTTCCCCAATGATAGCCGCCAAATATTCCTGAAGATTGAATTACACGATGGCAGGGGATAAGCCATGCCACCGGGTTTGCGCCCACTGCTGTACCCACTGCACGGGGCGCTTTGGGCATTTTAATATCTCCGGCTATTTTGCCGTAGGTGGTTAGTTTACCAACAGGAATTTTTAATAATGCTTCCCATACTTTAAGCTGAAAGTCGCTGCCTTTGAGGTGAAGTTTTATGAGCGGTAAATTGTTCCAGTCTGCAGAAAAAATGCCTGCCGCCTTCCTCTGGATGTCGTCTGGTTTTTTTTGAAAAAGGGCATTAGGAAACCTCTTTTTCAATACCTGCACAGCGCTTGGTTCATCATCTGTAAAAGCAAGATGGCAAATTCCCTTATTAGTAGAGGCCACTATGGTTTTGCCAAAAGGGCTTTGAAAAAAATCATAATTGATGGATAAGTTTTCTCCGCCATTTTTATACTCGCCGGGTGTCATCCCTTCGATACCGATAAAAAGATCGTGCAGGCGGCTGCTTCCCGACAGCCCTGATTCAATAGAGGTATCAAAAAGTGTTTTTTTATTTTCAGAAAGTAAAGACTTGGCATATTGAACACTAATGTATTGAAGAAACTTTTTTGGGCTGGTGCCTGCCCACCTGGTAAACATTCTTTGAAAATGATGTGGGCTCAAAAAAACCTGTGCAGCTACCTGCTCCAGGGTGGGTTGAGATTTGAAATTGATTTTAATATAATCAATCGCTGAGACTATTCTTTCAAAATCAATTTTTTGCTGCTCTTCCATTTTAAATTCTTGTATTTCTTGAAGAGCAAAGATAAAAACGTGATAAAGTTTTTTGCACCCGAAATTTGCTATTTTTTTAAAAACATTAAAACAAAAATCTTTGAAATTTATTTACCCACTGGCAGGCTATTTTACTGTAGATCTGTAATACAGCGTACTACTATTATCATCGGAAAATATTTTTCGGCATTCTTCCAGGATTTCTTCCCTCGTTACTGCATGATATTTTTCCAGTTCAGTATTCATCAGGTTGGCATCGCCCAGCAATTCATAGTTGGCCAGGCTGTTTGCGCGGTTCATTAAGCTGATGTCTTCAAAAGCCAGCATGCTTTCCGTTTTGTTTTTTACTTTTTCTAATTCAACCACGCTTATCATTTCAGTTTTTATTTTTTCCAACTCTTCGAATACGGCGTCTTCGCCTGTTTCGGGTGAAATGCCTTTTACCAGCCTGCCGCTGATAGTCAGTAATCCGGGATCAATACTTCCCATGTGCGAACAATCGATGTCGCTAAAAAGCTGTTTTTCCTTCACGAGTTTTTGAAACAATCGGGATGAAGTGCCGCCACCCAAAATTTCAGTAATTATTTCTGCGACATAATAGCCATTATCAAGCCTGGCGCCCATGTGCCATGATTTGTATAACGCATCCAGCGGCACCGGCGCCGCCACTTCCATCATCCTTGATTTTTCCTGTTTAGGTTCCTGCCTGATATTGCGCACATATTTATCACCGGCAGGAATATCGCCGAAATATTTCTCTGCAAGTTTCTTCACCTGGTCTGTTGTAACATTGCCCGCTACGGTAAGTATTGCATTGGAAGGCGTATAGTGTTTGCGAAAAAAATCCTTCACTTCCTGCAAGGTAACCTGTTCAATATGGCTGATGTCTTTTCCAATTGTCATCCACTTATAAGGATGAACTTTATAGGAAAGGTCGCGCAGTTTATGCCATACATCACCATAAGGTTTATTAATGTAATGCTCTTTAAATTCTTCTATTACCACCTTTCGTTGCACTTCCAAAGAGTTGGGGCTAAAGGCAAGAGAAAACATCCGGTCGCTTTCCAGCCAAAATGCAGTTTCTATATTTTCTGCGGGCAGCTGGCAAAAATAGTTGGTAAGGTCGTTGGTCGTATAAGCATTATTTTCACCTCCGGCCATTTGCAGCGGTTCATCATAAGATTCAATGTGCATGCTTCCTCCAAACATCAGATGTTCAAACAAGTGAGCAAACCCCGTATGCGCTTCATCTTCATCACGCGCACCTACATCATACATTACATCTACCACGGCCATTGGGGTGCTTTTATCCTCATGAACTATCACCCGAAGCCCGTTATCTAATACAAATTTTTCAAAGTTTATCATAGCTGCAAAATTGCGGCAAACGAAAGCATTTGCCAAATAGATGATAAAAACAAAAAATACCCGGAAACCGATGGCCTCAAAATATAAATAAGCAATAAAGGCTCGTTTACTGCTTACTTTATTCTTCCGATTTTTAAGTGAATCATGAGTGGGCCTTTTTGTCTCATAATTAAAATTGAAGTTCTGTACCCCGTTTTTTGCAAGAGATTTTTATAAATTTCAAGATTTCCTGAAAAATTATTTTCGATTCCCATAATTGCATCTCCATTTTTCAGGCCGGCCTTTGCTGCAGGCGAGCCTTTTACAATATCATCAACATAAATTTGCCCATCGAGGCTATACATCGTCATGCCGGTATAGGAATAATCGAAATCATCGCGAAAATGAGTATTTGGGGTAAGGTGAATTTCTCTTTTCGGGTAATTAAGAATAAGGTTGAACCGTCTGAAAATGTCGTCCCCTACAAGGCCGGATCTTTGCGGGTAAGCAAGTACGTTATACTCATCCTCAAAAAGGTAAGTGGGCACTTTCCTGAATTTATAATTTCCCAATTGCAACTCTTTGATGAGCGTTAAATGCATTCTTTTTTTTCCGCCCATTCCCTGTACTTGGATTTCTACAGGCTTCCTTCGTCTTATTAATACAGAACTGTCTTCATTAAGCTGTGAGCTTATTAAGAAACATAAGCCCGCACCGGTATCAAAGAAAAATTTCTGCGTAAATTCTTTTGAGTCTTTAAATGTAACCGGAAAAATTGGTAAGCCCTGGAATTGAGGGTGAAGCAACAAGCCTTTGGCCGGATAAGAAATATATCCGGGCTTATAAACACTAATCTTCAGGCTGTCAAAATTTATTTTTACGATATATCTTGAAAAAAAACTATAGCCAATAATGCCGTCTATTTTTATTCCATACACACTTGTTAAAACATCATAATCATTAATATAAAAATCAAGACTATCTACTTTTAATCCCGGAAAATTTAAGGATTGATGGGGTGCGTAATCCACTTTACGAACGCCCGCGATGCCATAAATATATCTTCCTGAAGGAACATGTTTAATGTTGTAAGTGGCGGTGGTAGTTGAATCAAGTGAAATTCCGCCGCTGCCGGTATCAAGAATATAATTGAAAGAATCCGGTATATTATTGAACTGTGCTTTGATTAGCACCACTCCTCCATTTAATTGCCTGAAAGGAAATGAAGTAATGAACTGGGCTGGTTTTTCCCAATACATTTCCTGGGCTGCAGCAGAAATGCAGAATAAAAGTAAAGCCAAAAAGGTGAGCAGTCTCATACCGGATAAAATCTAAATTTAAGATTTATGCATGTATTTTTGTTCAACAAATTCATTATTTCTCCAAGAAGATAAGGATAAAAAATTACATGAAAACATCAGAGTTATTAAGAAAAGCCTTACGTTTTGAATCTCTTTCAGTTGAAGAAGGAAGCTTTCTGTTTAAAAACGCGTCTTTAGCTGATTTAATGGCCGTAGCCGATGAGCTGAGGCAAATCCAGGTGCCGCACGGAAAAGTAACCTGGATAATCGATAGAAATGTAAATACGACGAATGTTTGCATAGCCAATTGTAAGTTTTGCAATTTTTACCGGATTCCGGGGCATAAAGAAGCGTACGTTACCGACATCGAAACCTATAAAAGAAAAATTGAAGAAACCTTTAGATACGGAGGCGAGCAGTTGCTGTTGCAGGGCGGTCATCACCCGGATTTGGATTTGAACTATTATGTTTCGCTATTCAGGGAACTGAAAAAATTGTTTCCAAAACTAAAACTGCATGCGCTCGGGCCGCCGGAAGTGGCCCATATCACCAAAATTTCAAAATCAACACACCGCGAAGTGTTGCTGGCGCTTAAAAATGCTGGCCTTGACTCCATGCCTGGGCCGGGAGCGGAAATACTGACAGACAGGGTGAGGCGCCTGATAAGCAAAGGAAAATGTGGTTCGCAGGAATGGCTCGATATCATGCGTGAAGCCCATAAAATAGGGCTCACCACCTCAGCCACAATGATGTTTGGCCACGTGGAAACTATCGAAGAACGATTTGAACATTTGGTAAAGCTTCGCACCGTACAGGCAGAGAAACCAGAGGGCGCAGTCGGCTTTTTGAATTTTATCCCATGGACATTCCAGGATGTGGATACCTTGCTGGCAAGAATCAGGGGCGTACATAATCTTACCACGCCCGAGGAATACATCAGGATGATAGCCATGAGCCGAATCATGCTGCCCAATGTAAAGAATATACAGGCGAGCTGGCTTACAGTAGGCAAACAAATAGCTCAAATTTGTCTTCATGCCGGCGCAAATGATTTTGGTAGTATTATGATTGAAGAAAATGTAGTAAGCGCTGCCGGAGCGCCGCACCGCTTCACAGCTAATGGAATACAGGATGCAATTCGCGAAGCTGGCTTTGAACCTCAGCTTAGAAATCAGCAATACGAATTCAGAAAGATGCCGGAAGTAATGGAAGAACAGGTAATTGATTATTAATTTATCTTCGATTGTTCAATTAATTATCCGGTTTGAATCCTATTCTTTTTCTTGGTTCGTGCGGCGGGCTGAGTAATTGCTTCAACGCTTCAAAAATTAACCGGATATCATTATCGTGTGCAGTTAATTTCTTTTCTATTTTTTGCATCTGCATTAAAATATCTTTATTCGTTGACAACATTTCCCGCATTTTTACAAAAATTTCTATTACTCTGTACTTACGTTTAATGCCTGGTCACTTTTTAATACATTTGCCAGCATCAACACGCCATGTTCAGTAAAAGCATAAAGGCAGAGATCCTCCGAGATGCTGTTTTGATGGTATCGCATTTTGCGATACCATTATCTCAACTTCTTTGGCTGTGAGCCGAAACATAAAATTATAAGGGAAACGCTCAATGTTTCTTTTTACCTGCTCTCAATCGAATCGCTTGTACACCGTATAAATCCGCCAGGTCTCTATCTAACATTATTCTTTGCTTTCGTATATAGTAAATTTTATTCACTATTCATCAATTAAAGCGGTTTCTTTAACTGCTTTTCTCATGTTAGTTTTTTATTTAAAAATAAGGAATCCGATACGAACAGTTGAAGATGCTTTTAAAATAATATTTTTACACAATGGCGTTTCAAACTTTTACTCCCGAACAGTCGCTTCTAAAAATAAAACAATATTGCGCTTACCAGGAAAGATGTCATTCTGAGGTGAGAGATAAATTGTATTCTTTTGGCTTGCATCAAAATGAAGTGGATGAAATTATTTCAACCTTAATTACAGAAAACTATTTAAATGAAGAGCGCTTTGCTGTTCACTTTGCCGGTGGCAAATTCCGCATGAAACAATGGGGCAAAATTAAAATAAGGCAGGCCTTAAAAAACAAACAAGTGAGCGAGTATTGCAGCAGAAAAGCCTTAAAAGAAATTGATAACAACGAATACCGTCAAGCATTTTTCAAACTGGCAGAACAAAAACTGAAAACATTAAAAACTGAAAAGAATATTTTTATTAAAAAAAGAAAATTACAGGATTTTTTGCTGCAAAAAGGATATGAAAGAGAAATGATAACGGACGCGGTAAAAAATATGATTGCAAAACGCTAAACCGGGCAAGTAAACCAAAAATCAATTGGCAGAGTTACGGTTCGCTCGCTGATAAATCAATCCAAACAAATATGTCTTCGCTTACCATTACCCTTATTCAATCCAATATTTTCTGGGAAAATAAAAAGGCCAACCTTGACATGTTTGAGCAGAAAATTGAGCGAATAAAGGAGAAAACTGAAATGGTGATTCTTCCTGAAATGTTCAATACGGGCTTCAGCATGAAGCCGGAAATTTTATCGGAGACTATGAACGGAGAAACTGTAAGATGGATGAAAAGGGTTGCCTCTGAAAAAAAAATTATCCTTACAGGAAGTGTAATAATTCAGGATGCAGCCCCAAATCAGCAACAAAAAAAATATTATAACCGGCTAATATGGATGTTGCCAAACGGTGAAATTGGTATCTACGACAAAAGGCATTTGTTTGCCTTTGCAGACGAAAATGAACATTATTCCGCAGGCAGCAAAAAGCTGATTGCCTCTGTGAAAGGATGGAAAATTAATTTACAGGTTTGCTATGATTTGCGTTTTCCAGTATGGACACGCCAGGAGCCCCACGCCGCTGAAAACCAATATGACGTACTCATCAATGTGGCCAACTGGCCCGAAAAAAGAAACATAGCGTGGCAAACTTTATTACGCGCAAGAGCCATAGAAAACCAATGTTATGTAATCGGTGTAAACCGGGTAGGCGAAGATGCCAATAAGATTGCATACGATGGGGGCAGCACCATCATCGACCCGTTTGGAAAAATAATTTATGAGAAAAAAAACCAGGAAGACATCTTCACCTATACTTTGGAAAAAGACACCATTTCGCAATGCAGAACCCAATTTCCATTTTTAAAAGATGCTGATGATTTTATTATAAAAAAATAATTACAACAGTAAAAGGATAACACCGGAGATTTTTATTTTTACTGGAATTTGTTTTTCCATGAGATTACATAAGGCAAACTGGTTTCAGGTAATTTAAATTAAAAAAGCCGGCTATCATGGTTGATATCCGGCCTTTAGTATTATCGAAAGTAAACCTTAGGCTACCTTAAGCATGCTTAACTTGCTGATGCTGAATTTGCGTTCAGCATATTCCTTGCTGACTGTAAATGTTTTTACTTTTTGAGAAGGCAACTCATACATTGCATCGGTCAAAATGCTTTCACAAATGCTTCTTAATCCCCTTGCGCCTAATTTATATTCCATCGCTTTTTCCACCATAAAATCATATACCGCATCTTCAATTACCAGGTTAATTCCTTCAAGTGAAAATAGCTTTTTGTATTGTTTGATGAGCGAGTTTTTAGGTTCTGTCAGAATATTTCTTAAAGTAGTAGCGTCGAGCGGATTCAAATAGGTAACTACCGGCAGTCTTCCGAGTAATTCGGGTATAAGACCAAATGATTTTAAATCCTGCGCATTTACAAATTGCAGTAGATTTTTTCTTTGATATTCCTGTAGTTCCTTATTCACGCTAAAACCAATCGCGTTGGTATTAATTCTTCTTCCTATCAAACGGTCAACTCCGTCAAACGCACCGCCACAAATGAAAAGAATATTGCTGGTATTTATCTTTATTAATTTTTGCTCAGGATGTTTGCGACCTCCCTGCGGTGGAACAAGCACTTCAGTACCTTCCAATAATTTCAGTAAGCCCTGTTGAACCCCTTCGCCGCTAACGTCCCTTGTAATGCTGGGATTGTCGCTCTTGCGGGCAATTTTATCAATCTCATCAATATACACAATTCCTTTTTGTGCAGCATTCACATCAAAATTGCAAACCTGCAACAGGCGGCTTAAGATACTTTCCACATCTTCTCCTACATAGCCTGCTTCAGTAAAAACCGTTGCATCCACAATCGCAAAAGGAACATTTAAAATACGGGCTATCGTTTTTGCCAGCAGGGTTTTACCGGTTCCGGTTTCCCCCACCATAATGATGTTGCTTTTTTCAATTTCTACATCATTGTCAATTTTTTGATTGAGCCTTTTATAATGATTATAAACGGCGACAGAAAGAATTTTTTTAGCATCATCCTGGCCAATCACGTATTCGTCGAGGAATTTCTTAAGCTCCATAGGTTTTTTTACGGCAAGCTTATAGCTGGAATTGCTGGTGTTCTGGTCCTGCGGTGCTATTTCCTGCATAATAATTTCCTGTGCATGCTCGATACAATTTTCACAAATGTGCCCTTCCTGTCCCGCAATTAAAATTTTGACTTCATCACGGTTTCTTCCGCAAAATGAGCAATGTAAAGTCTGTTGTTTAGCCATATGGTTACAGATATTTATAAAGAAACGAAAGCTTCTTTAGTTTGTTTTAATATGACAGCAAAAACTGTCAAAATGATGCATTATAATTTTTTAATAATGCCATCCACTATGCCGTATTTTTTACTTTCTTCGGCATCCATCCAGTAATCTCGGTCAAAATCCTCCATTACCTTTTCATAAGTTTGTCCGCAATTTTCCGCTAATATTCTTGCCCCGATTTCTTTTGCCTTCTGAATTTGCACCGCTAATATTTCCAAATCGGCGCTTGTTCCCTGGCCTCCGCCGCTGGGCTGGTGTATCATTACTTCGCCATGGGGGAAAATAAAACGTTTGCCTTTTTGGCCTCCGCTCAGTAAGATGCTTCCCATGCTGGCCGCCATGCCCATACAAACCGTACTAACGGGTGAAGAAATCATTTGCATGGTATCATAAATCACCATTCCGCTGGTAATAACACCTCCCGGGCTATTGATATAAAAAGTAATTTCTTTGCCGGGGTCAATCGCATCAAGGTATAGAAGACGATTGGTGATTTCCCGTGCGCTTTTATCATGAACCTCTCCCCAGAGAAATATCTTCCGCTGTTCGATAAATTTTTTATCAAACATCATTCCACCCATCATTTTTTCAATTGGATTTTCTGCTGCAGGAGTTTCAGGTTCTTCTTCCTGGTCGAAACGTATTAAATTATTTTTATAGAAATTCATATCTAAATCTTTTTTGTCAAATTATTTTTTTTCTTTTCTTGCATTGGTCACTAACACTTCATCTACCAAGCCGTAATCTTTTGCTTCGCTGGCCGTCATCCAGAAGTCGCGGTTACTATCCTTGGCCACTTTCTCTAAAGTTTGTCCGGTATGATTGCTCAGAATTTCGTAGAGTTCCTGTTTGATTTTTCTGACTTCGTTAACGGTGATTGCCACATCTGAGGCCTGGCCTGCCGCTCCGGCACTAGGCTGGTGCATCATAATGCGTGAATGCTTTAAAGCGCTTCTTTTTCCGGGAGCTCCTGCCGCCATCAATACGGCTGCCATACTTGCGGCGATTCCTGTACAAATAGTAGCCACGTCGGGATTTACAAACTGCATTGTATCGTACAAGCCTAAGCCTGCGTAAACGCCGCCTCCGGGTGAATTAATGTAAAGCTGAACGTCGCGGTTTCTGTCGGTACTTTCCAAAAATAACAATTGTGCGGTAATAATATTAGCCACCTCATCATTTACGGGGTAACCTAAAAAAATAATCCTGTCCATCATCAAACGGCTGTAAACGTCCATAACTGCTACGTTCATAGGCCGCTCTTCAATGATATTCGGGGTTAAATTTGTTATATTATGTTTGATATAGCCGTCCAGTGTATTGCTGCTAATGCCCAGATGCTTCACAGCATATTTTTCAAATTCTTTTCCTGTATTCATAAACAAAATTTAATGTAATTACAATTTACAGCCGTTGAAGTTCCAAATTTTATGCTAACAAAAAAAATAAGACAAAAGGACAGAGAAAATGTAGGATATCTGATGGGAGGCTGCCTGATAAATAAGATTAGTCCATCTTTTTAAAACAACAGGAAGAAACAAAAAATAAGATTTTTTAGAGATTATTCTAAACAGAGCACAGCAAAGCAACAAAAAAGAAAGATTTATTTTTCACTAAACCATTCTAAACCATTCTAAACCATCTAAACTCCTCAACAACTCAACCCTCTTTAATGGTGATGATGATGTTCCTGCATTTTCAAAAATTCTTCAGAAGAAATTTCCTTTTCCTCTGGTGTAACCTGCGATTCCAGCCAATTGAATAATTTTTCAGTAATAATTCTCCTGTACGATGCATCCAGTTGCTTTTCATCTTTCATCATCCTGTCTACGTAGCTGTCCAGCCATGCCGTATCTTCTCCCAGGTTCATTTGGCCAAAGTAGCGGGAAATTTCTTCCTTCATACTGTTGCGCAATTCTTCGGGCGATACCTCAAGCTTATTATCCTTAATAATTTTATCGCTTATAAGAGTCCACTTTAACTGGTCAACAAACTTTGGATATTCTTCTTCTACCTGTTCTTTACTTTTTAATTTTTCGCCGCCTACTTCTAACCAGCGCTTTAAAAAGGTTTCAGGAAATTCAACGGGAGCCTCTATTAAGGTGTGATATAATTGGTCCTGGAGCTGATTGTGGCCGGCTGCATCCCATTGTTTTTGAATTTCTTCTTCAATATTTTTACGGAAATCTTCTTCAGTTTTTATTTCTTTCCCAGGAAATACCAGGTTAAAAAATTCTTCATTCAATTCCTTTTTTTCTACCAGGCCGATTTTGGTGATAGACATTTTAAAATATTTATCAATGGCGGAATTATCTTCTTTGTCAAGGCCAAGGTCAGATAAAATCCATTCTCTTTCCTTGTCAGGAAACGCATCTTTTAACTGGAGAACAATGGAATCGTCCACTTTTTTGTCCTGCAGTTTTTGCTGGTAATCTTCAGAAAAATATTTTAATAAAATAGAATTGTCTTTTGAAATCACGCCTTCTGCCACATTTCCTTCACTATCGCTTTCTTCAAATAAAACATTCAAGACATTTTCGGGGGAAGAAACTGTTTCAGCATCTTTGAGGTCCCCGTTTTTTGTGACAAGTTTTTCAATTTCTTCGTTCACCATTTCGGGTGTCACTTTCACTTTGTAGAAAACCGGCTTTGCTGTAGAAAGCGCGTCCAGGCTGATTGCAGGCTTAAGCCCTATCTCAAACGGGAAATCGTACTCTTCCGGCTTGTTCATATCTAATTTACGCAGGTCGCTTGCCATGGGTAAAGGCTGCGCAAACATTTCAGGCCTTTCTTTTACAAGATAATCCTGCAGTTCTTTTTCCACAGTTTTTACCACTTCATCAGAATATATAGAAGCGCCGTACATTTTTTTAATCATGCCGGCGGGCACCATTCCCTTTCTGAAGCCGGGGATGTTGGCTTTTTTGCTATAATCTTTTATTGCCTTTTCAAACGCGGGAAGATAATCCTCTTTTGAAAGTTTCACTGTCAGCTTATCGTGAAGATTACCGATATTTTCTTTTGTAACACTTGCCATGGCTCTAAATTTAAAAAAACCGTTCAACACGGTTTATGCTTTTCTTTTTCAGAAAATTAGTTGAAGAAAGTGCGCATGGAGGGACTCGAACCCCCACACCTTGCGGCATCAGATCCTAAGTCTGACGTGTCTACCAATTTCACCACATGCGCTTTAAGGGCGGCAAAAGTAATGGTTTTTTTTAAAATATCATCTTAAGCGGTTTGTAAAAAACAAAAAATCAGATTAATATTAATTTACTCAAAAAGTACTGCCAGAAAAGGCTGGTGTTTTAATGAGAGCTACGTGTCTTTCATTGTATCATTTTAATTGTAAATTTGAAAAAAATAATTCATGGAAACCGAGTTATTAAAAAGGATTACAGTCAACCCGGGAATATTTAATGGCAAGCCGATTATCAGGGGAATGAGGTTTACTGTTGCTGATGTATTAGGGTATCTTGCGGCCGGAATGACGCAGGAAGAAATCTTAGCTGATTTTCCTTATCTCGAAAAGGAAGATATAACGGCAGCCTTAACTTACGCACAAACAAAAGTGGATCATCCAATCATTTCAGTTCAATTAGATGCAATCAAATAATCTTGAATTCTGGATTGATGTAAATCTTCCACCTGCAATGGCTATTTGGATTCAGGATGATTTTGGTTGTTCTGCCAAATCCTTCAAAGATCTAAAATTTGAAAATGAACAAGATATAGTAGTATTTACGAAAGCCGCAAAAAAATTAAATACTATCGTTATTACCACAAAAGATATCGATTTCAAAATTCTCGCTGAAGAAAGGAGAATTCATCCCAGGATTTTATATTTGAACGTCGGAAATATTTCCAATAAAATACTCAAAAGAAATAATTTATAAATCACTTAAAGATGTTATAAAAACATTTTTAGAAACTGATAATTTTTTTATCGAAATCAAAAAACAACAATGAGCCAATTTTCAGAACACAATTTCAAAAATGAAAAAGCCCTCGTACGGGTTGATTTTAATGTACCGCTTGATAAGGATTTTTCTATCACAGACGATACCAGGATGCGCGCGGCTGTGCCTACAATACAAAAAATCCTCAAAGATGGAGGAAGTGTGATATTAATGTCGCACCTCGGAAGGCCCAAAAATGGCCCTGAAGATAAGTTTTCGCTGAAGCATTTGTTACCACACCTGAAAAAATTGTTGGGCGGAGTAAATGTTTTATTTGCAGATGATTGTATTGGCAATCAGGCTGTAGAAAAATCAAAAAGCCTGCAACCGGGCGAGGTATTGCTGTTAGAAAATCTTCGTTTCTATAAAGAGGAAGAAAAAGGAGATGAAGAATTTGCCAAAAAACTTGCTTCACTGGGGGAGGTATATGTCAATGATGCTTTTGGAACCGCTCACCGTGCTCATGCTTCTACTGCGGTAATCGCGCAATTTTTTCCAAAAGACAAGAGAATGTTTGGCCTGCTGATGAACGCTGAAGTTTCCAATGCCGAGAAGATTTTAAACGATTCAGAAAAGCCGTTCCTGGCCATCATCGGCGGGGCAAAGGTTTCTGATAAAATTCTTATAATTGAAAATTTGCTGGACAGGGCCACTGATATTATTATTGGCGGAGGAATGGCCTATACTTTTTTTAAGGCAATGGGTGGCAAGATAGGAAGTTCGCTGTGTGAAGATGACAGGCTGGATAAGGCAAATGAATTATTACAAAAAGCCAAAGAGAAAAATGTTTCTATCCATCTGCCGGCTGATTCCATTATTGCCGATAAATTTGCCGAAGATGCTATGGTATCGGGATCGTTGAGCAATGATATACCTGAGGGATGGATGGGGCTTGACATAGGCGAGATGGCCTGCGAAACTTTTTCAAAAGTGATTCTTAATTCTAAAACGATTTTATGGAACGGGCCCATGGGTGTATTTGAAATGAAAAAATTTCAGCATGGCACAAAATGTATTGCCCAAGCTGTGGCAGAAGCTACCGCAGACGGCGCTTTCAGTCTTATTGGCGGCGGCGATAGCGTTGCAGCCGTAAATGAATTTGGACTTGCAGACAAAGTGAGCTATGTGTCCACCGGCGGCGGCGCTTTGCTTGAATACTTTGAAGGCAAAGAGTTACCTGGCATTAAGGCCATTAAGGGATAATGGGACCAGGTTTGCAGTAAATCAATAAATAATACCTTTTTCTATTTTTTATTTATCGTTTAGTTAATAAATATTTCATTTAATATTGAATGGTATATCTTTAAATGTACATTTAAAAAAAACTAAAATATATGAAGTCGAAAACTACGCTGTTTGTCATATTGGCAATCGTTGTAATCTTATTATTTTGGGGCTGTGGAAGCTATAATGGTTTGGTAACTGCCAACCAGGAAGTACTTACCAAATGGAGCAACGTGGAAACCAACTATCAAAGAAGAACTGACCTTTACAATAGTGTTATAAAAGTGGTGCAAGGGTCAGCCAATTTTGAAAAAAGCACTTTAACGCAGGTAATCGAAGCGCGTTCAAAAGCCACCTCTATTAAAGTAGATGTAAACGATCCTAAATCATTGGAAGCGTTTCAAAATGCGCAGGCTGGCTTACAAAGCTCTTTTGGCCGATTGCTCGCCGTTGCAGAAAATTATCCTGACCTGAAAACCACGGCACAGTTCCAGGGATTTCAGACCCAAATTGAAGGAACCGAAAACAGGATAAATGTGGCACGCCAGGATTATAACGCATCGGTTCAATCGTATAATCTAAAAGTAAAGCGGTTCCCGGGCAATATTTTTGCCGGCATATTCGGGTTCCATGAAAAAGCATTTTACAAGGCAGATGCGGGAAGCGAAAAAGCGCCCGATATTAATTTTGACATTAAATAAATTGTAAGTCTACATGTGGCGATTTTCAAGAAAAAAACCCTTCTTCACGGAAGAGCAAAATGAAAAAATTGTGAACGCTATCAGGAATGCTGAAATGCAAACAAGTGGCGAAGTGAGGATTTTTGTTGAAAATCGCTGCAAATATGTAGATGCACTGGATCGGGCAAAACAACTATTTGATAATTTGGAAATGGGGAAAACCCAACTAAGAAATGGAGTACTTTTTTACATCGCGATAAAAGACAGGCAGCTTGCCATTTATGCAGATAAAGGAATTCACGAAGCTGCCGGGCCTGATTATTGGAAAAATTCAGTAAAAGACATTCTTTCTGTTTTTAGCAAAGAAAACATAACCGAGGGCATCATAGCTTCCCTATCCAAAATAGGGCAGGCGCTACAAACCTACTTTCCTTATGAAAAGGAAATCGATAAAAATGAGCTTCCCGACGAAATTATTTTTGGCAAATAACGCATCTGTAACTTCCCATTCATGAAAAAATTATTTTTACTGCTTTTTATTATCATAGGATTTCAACCGGTTTTTTCACAAAAAATTGAGCCAAAGCCCAATCCTCCAAGAGCAGTAAATGATTTTGCCCACCTGCTGGAACCTTTCCAGGCACAGGCTCTGGAGCAAAAGCTAGATGCGTACAACGATTCTACTTCGTCGGCGATTGTAATTATTACTGTGCCAGACCTGAATGGTTACGATATTGCCGAGGTTTCACTAAAATATTTAAGGGATTGGGGAATAGGCGTGAAAGGGAAAAATAATGGAGTAGTGGTCATGGTTTCAAAAGCAGACCATAAAGCGAGGATTGAAACGGGGTATGGGATGGAAGGTGTTTTACCTGATATTCTTGCGAAACAAATCATCGATGAAAGGATGATTCCCTTTTTTAAAAACGGAGACTATTATGCCGGCCTGAATAATGCTGTTGACGCTATTAGCCAGGCTGCTGCCGGCGAATACAAAGCAGACCCCAATGCAAAAAAAGGAAATGGTTCTTTGATTGGGAAAATTATTCCTTTAGCAATTATTTTCATTATTATTCTCTTTGTTTTTTCAGGCCGCGGGGGCGGCGGAGGCGGTTCTTATATGAGCAGGAGGGGTTCAAGAAGTTTTCTCGGAAATGCTTTGCCATGGTTTTTATTGGGCAATATGCTGGGAGGTGGTAACCGTGGCGGTGGCGGCTTTGGCGGCGGAGGATTTGGAGGTGGTGGCTTCGGTGGAGGCGGCTTTGGTGGCTTTGGTGGTGGAAGTGGCGGTGGCGGCGGCGCCAGCGGCGGATGGTAATTATCCGGAAAAATTATTCTACCAAATTTTTAAGTAAAATATCATGCGATTAAAAATTTTGATAGTCATCTGCTTACTGCTGGCTTTTGCATGGCAGGATAGCCTCTTTTCTCAGTCGCATACAGGAATAAAATCCGAAATTCTAAAAGACTCTTCACTCAATCGCGTAAAATCAATGGCAGCCGGTTTGATAGAAACCGGCTTTAATGCAGGAAGTGGTTATGGCGAAGTGTGGATTAGGGATTTTAATACTTTTATTGAGCTTTCCTGCAAATTGATGCCCCGTGATTCGATAAAAGACCGGCTCAGGGTATTTTTTCAAATGCAGGGAGATGATGGAAATATTGTGGACGGTTATATTCCGAAGAAAAAAGCTGATGTAGGCTACAATTATATTTACAGTAAAAACGCACCCGATTTTGCAGGGCATAAAAACACGGTAGAAACTGACCAGGAAACTTCATTAATCCAGGCGGTTTATAAGTATGTTACCGCCACAAAAGATTATAATTTTCTCAACGAAAATATTGACGGAAAATCTGTGCAGTCGCGCCTTTCGGATGCGCTCGAATTTTTGATGAACAAGCGTTATTCACCGGAATATGGCCTGATTTACGGCGCTACCACAGTAGATTGGGGCGATGTACAGCCGGAAACAAAATGGGGTGTGGTTTTGGATTCAACTAGCCATTTGGCAATTGATATATATGACAATGCTATGCTGGTGATTGCACTCAATAATTATATTGAATTATTTCCCGGCTCTAAAAGATGGGAAGATGTCCGGGATAAAATACGAGCTAACATTCGCAAATATCTCTGGGACGAAAAAGGTCAAAAATTTATTCCTCATATTTATCTAAATGGATCGCCATTTCCGGCTTCTTTCGATGAAAATAAAATCAATTACCACGGGGGAACAACTGTCGCTATTAAAGCAGGCCTGCTCAATAAGAAAGAAATTCAGGAAGTAAACGAACAAATGCTTCGCGATGTAAAATTATCGGGCGCAATGTCAATAGGCCTCACTATTTACCCGCCTTATCCGGAGGGATATTTTAAAAATAAAGGCATGTTTCCCTATGGCTATCAAAATGGCGGCGACTGGACATGGTTTGGCGCACGCACCATCACACAATTAGCAAAATACGGATTCTTGAAAGAAGCTTACCATGAAATAAGACCCATGATAGACAGAGTAATTAAAAACAATGGATTTTACGAATGGTATACCGTGGATGGAAAACCGGCCGGGTCAGGCAGTTTCAGGGGTTCGGCCGGGGTGCTTTACACAGCAATCACCACTTTACAAGAAAGTGCATCCCAGTAATAATTGACATGCCTTGAAATACCTATCAAATAAATTAGCTACTTTGCGGGTTTGAAATTAATTTGTTCAAATAATCTGAAGTAGCCGGATTGTTGGTAATTTCCTCCATTCCCTGGTAATTCAATAATTTATTTGCAACATCCTTCATTGAATTGATTGCATATTTTAAAAATCCTGGCCCAAGGCTTACCCTCGCTACACCTATTTCTTTCAATGCAGCAAAACCGGGAATGCCAGGAAGCATCAAAATATTTATAGGAAGCTGAACCTCATCTATGATTGATTTTATAGATTGTTGCTCCTTCAAAAAAATGGGATAAAGCCCATCAGCGCCGGCACTTTTGTAAAGCTTTCCTCTCTGGATGGCCTCGTTAAGTTTTTCTTCTTTTGACAAATTATTTTGCTTTAAAAACACATCTGTACGCGCATTAATAAAAAGAGAACTTCCCATTTCAGAAGCGGTATTTTTTATCAGATGAATTCTTTCAGCCTGCTCTTCCTTAGCTACTAATTTTTGTTCCTCATGTTTACTGTCTTCAAAATTTATCCCCAAAATCCCAGTATCTACCAATCTCTTTATATTTTCTTTTAATTCGATATTGTTTTTCGCATAACCGCGTTCTACGTCTGCAGTTACGGGAATGCTCACACTTTGCGTAATTCGCTTCAGCAATAATACTAATTCATTAAAAGGATATTTTTCTCCATCCTGGTAGCCATTGCTACATGCAATAGATGCGCTTGCCGTGGCAACTGCTTTAAAACCTAAATCCTGTAAAAGCAAAGCTCCCAGCGGGTTCCAGATATTAGGAAGCACTAATATCTCGCTATTATGATGCAGTTGGTAAAATAAATTCTCGTTTGAAGATATATTATTCGCAGACATTTTATTTTTTTTAATTGAATAAAAAACCAATCACTACAAAATTACTTCAGGAATAACCAATTCAATTTCTAATGCCGGAAAAAATAGTAAACGAAAAAATAACAGTGATTTTAAATCTGATTATTAAAATGATTCTATAATTATTAATTAGCTGAATCCTTTAACGAAGGAAAAGCCTGAAATTTAATTCAATTCCATTTATTTTTGGGGGATGAAGATATTAATCTCTTACTTAAAACCTTATAAGTGGCTGATTGTACTGGCACTTTTTCTTGCAGCTACCAACCAGGTTTTTTCACTTTTTGCTCCATGGATTAGCGGTAATATTCTTGACCTTTTTGCAAATCATCCCCATGTTTTTCCTGATAAGACGCCAAGAACAGAATATGAATTTTTCTTCGGGAAGGGAAAATATCATGGGCTTATATATTTTCTCTTATTGCTGATCGGCACTGCAATGGTAAGCCGCATTGCAAAAGCATTCCAGGATTATTTTGGAAACGTTCTTGTCCAAAAATTTGGAGCTACCATTTTTACTGACGGGCTAAAACACAGCATGCGCCTTCCCTACCAGGATTTTGAGGACCAAAGCAGCGGTGAAACTTTGTCCATCTTAACAAAAGTGAGGGCAGACACTGAAAAATTTATCACCAACTTTATAAATGTATTTTTCATTATCATTGTTAGCATCGTTTTCATTTCTATTTATGCATTCAGGTTAAACTGGATTATTATGCCCGTGTATGTGATAGGAATTTTCGCCATCGCTGTTGTGACCAGCCTTTTAAGCAAAAAAATAAAAGTGATTCAAAAAACTATCGTCAGAGAAACTAATACTTTGGCTGGCACCACCACCGAATCGCTCAGAAATATCGAACTTGTAAAAAGCCTCGGGCTAACAGACCAGGAGGTGAACAGGCTGAACAATAACACCTTCAAAATTCTCAATCTTGAATTGAGAAAAGTAAAAAGCATCCGTACGTTGAGCTTTATCCAGGGCACGATGGTCAATTTTCTGCAACAAATTATTACGTTTACTTTACTTTGGCTGATTTTCCAAAATTCTATTACTCCCGGCCAATACCTGTCGCTCACTTTTTACAGCTTTTTTCTTTTTGGACCTATGCAGGAAATTGGCAACATTATCATTTCTTACCGCGAGGCAGAAGCTTCGCTGGGAAATTTTCACGACCTGATGGCCAAGCAGCCCGAAATAAAACCCCAAAGTCCCGTCAACATTCGCAATATTGAAAAGCTGGAATTCATTAATGTTAAGTTTAAACATTTATCTGCACAGCAGCCCGCGTTAGCTGATATCAGTTTTGAAATAAAGAAAGGTGAAACTATCGCTTTTGTAGGCCCTTCAGGTTCCGGAAAAACAACGCTGGTAAAGCTTTTAGTCGGTTTATATATTCCTCAAAAAGGTGAAATATTGTACAATGATATTAACCGGGAAAATATTGATTTTGATGTTCTCAGAACTCAAATCGGCTTTGTAACACAGGATACGCAATTATTTGCAGGAACTATCAGGGAAAACTTATTATTTGTGAACCCTTCCGCCTCCGATGCAGAAATGATGGACGTGCTACGAAAAGCTTCGTGCAACACGCTGCTTGCCCGCGCTGATAAGGGGCTAGATACGTTGATTGGGGAAGGAGGCGTAAAGGTTTCCGGTGGTGAAAAACAAAGGCTGTCGATTGCGCGTGCATTATTGCGCCGCCCGCATTTGCTAATTTTTGACGAAGCTACTTCCTCATTGGATTCACTTACAGAAGAGGAAATTACTAATACTATCAAAGAGGTTTCATCCAAAAAAGAGCAATTGACTATTTTGATAGCCCACCGGCTAAGTACGATTATGCATGCCGACAGAATTTATGTGCTTGAAAGAGGTAACATAATCGAAACCGGGAATCATGAACAACTATTAGGCAAGATGGGATTGTACTATGCAATGTGGAGGCAGCAGATAGGGGAACGAAAAAAATTAAATATTCAACCCGAGATGGCAAATTAAAAAAACGGGGTATTTATTCGTTTACTTGTACAGAGAATTAAAATCTGCATTTTTATCCTCAAAATGCATTAGAAGGTGTTTTTATAAAGAGCAAGTTTTTTATTTTCTTTTTTGAATTTTCAATGCTACTTTTGCAGCCCTCAATTACTATAAAAGGAGAGGTGCCTGAGTGGCCGAAAGGAACGGTTTGCTAAATCGTCGTACGGGTTAAACTGTACCGTGGGTTCGAATCCCACCCTCTCCGCACTAATTTAATATTTGAGAATTCGGGGCGTAGCGTAGCCCGGTCATCGCGCCACATTTGGGATGTGGAGGTCGCAAGTTCGAATCTTGCCGCCCCGACTTAAAAAAGCCATTCAATTTGAATGGTTTTTTTTATTGAAGTCAGCGCGTACGGATGCAATTGGGAGGTTGACAAATTTGAATTTTATAAAAGAATTGAAATATCAGCAGTTGATTGAATAACCTTTTTTGAAAATCCCGCCGCATCAATTTCCGATCGAAATAATACCCCATCGTTTTCACCAAAATATTGCAGAAAATTATTCTCCAATTTTAAATAACTTCCTTCTGGTAAACCTACAACAGGCACGCTTGGATTCATTTTTAAAAATTCCTTTAAACGATCATCGCGGCTTTCGCCATTAAAGCCTTCTATGTTTTGATTAAAATAATGAGGGTTTATCTGGAAGGAAAAAAGATTAAGCGCATTGAATGATTGGGGTTCAATAATCGGCATATCATTGGTCGTAGAAATTGTGGGCGCTAAAATGTTGGAACCCGCGCTCCAGCCGATATAAGGTATTCCGTTATTTATCTTTTCACGAATAACATTCAATAAATTTAATTCCTGCAGGTCATGAATTAATTTAAAAGTATTTCCCCCGCCGACTAATATTGCATCACTATTTTCAATTACAGAAATTGCGTTTGAGGGCAAAACCACGCTTATTTTTAGGTCCGGATTCTTTAAGCCGTTCTGAACAGAAAGACCATATTCTTCATAATTTTTATCTGCATCTGCAAATCCAAAAAACGCAATATTCGTTGGTTTACTGCCAAGAAATTCATTGATGACCGGCGCAGCTTTTTCCAGGTAACCGGAGCTTCCAACACGGGAACTACTTAATGCGAGAATATTTTTTGAAGTCATATTCTGAAATATAACGGCGTTGTGTACACGAATTTACTGTTGCAATATCAAATCAATCTTCTCAAGTTCTTCTTTTGAAAAATGAATATTACCGGTTCCTTTAATGCTACCTGCTATTTGCGTGGGTTTGCTCGCTCCCAGTATTACAGAAGTAATTCTTTCATCCTTTAATACCCACGCCAGTGCCATTTGGGCTAATGATTGGTTCCTGCCGGCAGCCACTTTATTCAGCTCTTTTACTTTTTTGACTTTGTCTTCTGTTATTTGCGATTCTGTGATGGCGCCGTTTTTAAGATGACGGCCAGCTCTTGAATCCGCGGGAATTCCATTCAGATACTTGTCTGTGAGCAGCCCTTGCGCCAGGGATGAAAAAGTAATACAGCCAATCTTTTCGTTTTCTATCACATCCAGCAGTCCGTCTTCGACCCAACGGTCAAACATATTATATCTTGGCTGAATAAGCAGGCATGGCGTGCCTAAGTTTCGTAACAGATCAATTGCTTTTTTCGCTTCAGCAGGTTTATAGTTTGAAATTCCTACATAGAGCGCCTTTCCCTGGCGCACTACAAGATCCAAGGCGCTCATTGTTTCTTCCAGCGGCGTTTCAGGATCTGGCCGATGATGATAAAAAATATCTACATAGTCTAACCCCATCCGCTTGAGGCTTTGATCAAGGCTCGAAAGGAGATATTTTTTTGAACCCCAATCCCCATAGGGGCCATCCCACATTTGATATCCGGCCTTAGAAGAAATTATCAATTCATCACGAAAAGGTCTGAAATCCTGTTGAAAAATTTTTCCAAATTTTATTTCGGCGGCGCCCGGCGGAGGGCCATAATTGTTGGCCAGGTCAAAGTGTGTAATTCCATTATCAAACGCAGCATGTAAAATACTACGGCAATTTTCATAATCATCTGCAGCTCCGAAATTATGCCAAAGGCCGAGTGATAAAACGGGCAATTTGATGCCGCTGTTTCCGCAGCGCCTGTAATTTATGTTTTCATACCTGTCTTTGTCGGGTTGATAATCCATGATTTTTTTATTTAAGGAATAAAAAATGTTTTACAAAACTAACAACTGAAAAATAAACAAGTACTTTTAACCCAAAAGGATCTAAAAAAGATTACAATTGAAGTTTGATTTCTTCATTGCTCTTATCAAAAAAATGAAATTCGGTAAGGTGGTAATTTGTGTTAGGCTGGATTTTTATTCTTTCCTTAAACTTAATTCTCCATTTCATGCGCTTTGACGGGAAGCCTTTTGTGAGGTAAGCATATAGAATCGGATGTACTTCAATGGTTAATCCTTTATGCTTTTGCATAATAAGGTAACTAAGATTTTTTTCGATCTCATCCTCAAGCACCAGTGTAGAAGACACTTTGCCTGTACCGCCGCAACTGGGGCAAAGTTCCATGGTGTTGATATTAGTCTCAGGCTTCATGCGCTGGCGGGTTATCTGCATCAGGCCAAACTTGCTGATAGCAAGAACTGCATGTTTTGCCCTGTCTTTCCTCATGAACAGGTCCATTTGCTCTGCCAGCTTCTTTTTATTTTCAGGAAGCTTCATATCAATAAAATCAACCACGATAATGCCGCCAATATCTCTTAACCTCAACTGCCGCGCAATTTCCGCAGCTGCTTCCAGGTTGGTTTCAAGTGCATTTTGTTCCTGGTTATTCCCGACGCTTTTATAACCGCTGTTTACATCAATAACATGCAAAGCTTCTGTGTGCTCAATTATAAGATAAGCGCCACTTGGCAAATTGACTGTTTTGCCGAAAGAAGCTTTTACCTGTCGGGTAACGCCATAAGCGTCAAATACAGGGGAACCGTTATTATAAAAAGAAAGAATATCCAGCTTTTCAGGAGCTATACGATGAAGGTATGTTTTGGTATCGTTGTAAATGTTCTTATCATTCACCACTATTTTATTGAAATCTTCTGTGAGCAGGTCGCGCAGAATGCTGTTGGTTTTGCCTTCCTCTGACAGGATTTTAGTAGGCGGAACAGCCCCTTTCAGGTTTTGCTGCATATTTTTCCATGTGGCAATCAGTCCCAACAAATCGTCATGAAGTTCAGCAGCAGGTTTGCCTTCTGCTGCTGTACGAACAATAACTCCAAAATTTTTTGGCTTTACTGCTTCTATGATTTTTTGTAACCTTTTTCTTTCTTCTGATGAATGAATTTTCCTGGAAACAGCAATAATATCGTTAAAAGGCGTAAGCACTACATACCGGCCCGGTAGCGAGATTTCGCAACTAAGGCGGGGGCCCTTGGCGGCTATGGGTTCTTTTAATATCTGAACCAGGATATTTGGCTTTCCGCTAAGTACTTCGGCAATTTTTCCGGTCTTTACAATTTCAGGCTCTACCTGGAAATTTTCAAAATTCATTCCTTCCGGCGATGTATCATTCGTCGCCAGTTTTGTAAACTTCAGAATAGACCGGATGTAAGGGCTTAAATCGGAATAGTGAAGAAATGCATCTTTTTCAAAGCCAACATCAATAAAGGCCGCATTAAGACCCGGAATTAATTTTTTAACTTTTCCTAGGTACAAATCGCCAACTCCAAAGCTTGAATTTGCATTTTCATTATGCATTTCCACGAGCTTTTTATCCTCAAGTAAGGCTATCTCAACTGCCTGTGGGGCAGCATTTATAATAAGTTCCTTGTTCAAACTTTAATTTCTTTATTCCGTTTTTTAACAACAGAAGCAAAAGGATAAAGCCGGATATGCCGGCAGGCGAAAGTAAAAGAGTGCAAATAATTACCTCTTCTTATGTCGATTCTTTCTTAAACGCTTTTTACGCTTGTGAGTTGCGATTTTATGGCGTTTTCTCTTTTTACCACATGGCATAAATAAATAATTTTAATTTTTTTTATAAAAAGACAAATAAGTTTTAATCTATTTGCCATTGTTACTTTGCTAAAAAACTATTGATTTTCCTTCAATGCTCTTATTCGCTCGTTGATCTCTTTAGTAAACGCCGGATTATTAACCAGGTGTTCACTTTGCTCATACCATTTTATTGCATTTTGCTTGTCGCCTGAAGCGGCATAAGCATCGGCAAGCCAGGAAACGGCTTCAAGATTGTGTGGGTCAAAATCCACTACCTTTTTTAACCTTTCAATGGCTTTGTCGTATTGGGACGAAATAACACCACCAATTCCCAAAACCATCTGGGCCTGCATATTATTAGAATCTTTTTTCACTACTTCCAGCAATTGCTGAATTCCTTTCATGGTTTGTTCAGCGTTTCCAATCATTCCTTCACCATACACGTAGCAACTTCCCAGTCCAACTTTAAGATCATTATTATCAGGATCCAGCTTTATTGCTCTCTCAAAAAGATCGGCTGCTGTTTGAGCTTCCCACACTTTTTGGGCCGGATCGTCCGCCCGTTTCATATTCTCTAAAATTAACCGGGCTGCAAAGGTGAGCTTTTTTTCTGAATTATCCAATTTGGCAGCCTCGCTAAGATAGTAGGCGTAGGGGATAAAACTTCCAACCGAATCTTTCCAAAAATTAGCCAGGTTAGTATATTGATTAACTTCCTGGTGTTTTAAATCGCCCCGGCTGATATTATTTTCAATGTTGTTTACAAAAACAAGGCGTTCAGGTGATAATTTGTGCTTTTCGGCAGTGAGGGAATCTTTTATATTAAACTGGGGCGTTTCGGCCTTTGCCGCGGCCGGCATTTCTTTTTTGGTGGTTGCTGTTTTGCCAAAGAAAAAAAGTACGAATACTAGTATAGCCCCAAGCCCTGCTAAGATGATTCTTTTATTCAAAATTGATTCTTAATTTTTCAGGGTGCAAAGTTAATGCATTAAGGGCTTTTAAGAAAGGTTCTTTCCTTTGATTTGATCAACAAATTCTTTAGAAGGTTTGAAGGCGGGAATATAGTGTTCAGGAATTTCTACCGCGGTATTTTTTTTGATATTACGGCCAATTTTAGCAGCTCTTTTTTTGGTAATGAAACTGCCGAAACCCCTGATATAAATATTTTCACCTTCAGTTAGTGATTTCTTCACTTCCTTGAATAAGTTTTCAAGCGTTACAAGAACATCAACCTTAGCGATTCCCGTATTTTCGGATATCCGGTTAATTAAATCTGCTTTTCTCATTTTAAACTCTTTTTAGTTAGATGAAAATTAAAATGTGTTTTTTAAACATCGATTCAACCAGGTTAGACAAATTTACCAATCTTTATTGTAATAACTTGCTATAATATCTTTTGTGTATGTTTTTTTTTATTATTTCATAAATCCGGCTAATCTTTTTTCAAACCGGAGCATAATATACTTATTTCGCTTTAATGGAAAATCTTAAATTTTTTTCAAAAACGCTCCTTAGATGGAATCAATACGAAAATACAAGGCAAATGCCCTGGAAAGGCGAGTCTAATCCTTTCCGCGTGTGGATTAGCGAGATTATTTTGCAACAAACCAGGGTGCAGCAGGGCCTTGACTATTATAATCGGTTTATAAAGGCTTTCCCCGACATTAAATCGCTGGCGACTGCCGATGAAAAGGAGGTTTACAAATTATGGGAAGGATTGGGATATTATTCAAGATGCAAAAATTTAATGTTATCGGCCAAACAAATTTATTACGAAAGAAATGGAGAATTTCCACGCAACTATGAAGAGATAATCGCCTTAAAAGGCATAGGAAGCTACACTGCCGCCGCTATTGCATCCTTTGCTTTTAACCTTCCTTATGCTGTTTTGGATGGAAATGTTTTCAGGGTTCTGTCAAGATTTTTTGGAATTGAAATTCCGGTAAATACAACCGAAGGCAAGAAATATTATGGCAAACTTGCCCAATCACTTCTTGATAAAAAAAATCCCGGAATTTATAACCAGGCTTTAATGGATTTTGGCGCAGTTGTTTGTAAACCCGCTGCCCCTTTGTGTTTGGAATGCCCTTTTCAAAAAAAATGCATCGCCTTCCAACAGAAAAAAGTGAGCGTATTACCTGTCAATACTAAAAAACTTACTTTAAAAAACAGGTTTTTTAATTATTTATTGGTTCACTATAAAAACACTTTTTATGTGCATAAAAGAACGGATAAAGACATCTGGGAAAACCTGTATGAATTTATCCTGTTAGAAACAGACGAATTGTTAAATGAAAAAGCAGTAAAGGAACAAATACGTCAGATTTTAAATCCGGGAAATTATACCATCAATTTTATTTCAGCCGAAAAATCGCAAAGGCTTACTCACCAGATTATCACGGGACGGTTTATACATATAGAAGTTAATGAACCGGTTTTTTATAAAGATTATTTCCCCGCAGATAAAAGCCAGTTGGAATTATTGCCTTTTCCCAAATTAGTCACCTCTTATTTAAAAGATAAAAATGTATCTTTAAATTGAATTTTTTAAAGGAGAAAACACAGCATTATGCGTGGACTTAATAAAGTAATGTTAATTGGAAACCTGGGCAAAGACCCGGATATCCAATACCTTGAAGGAAACATTCCCGTATCCAAATTTCCATTAGCCACCACAGAAACCTATAAGGATAAGAACGGTAAAGCCATTTCCCAAACTGAATGGCATAATATTGTTTTATGGCGCGGCCTTGCAGAGCTGGCTCAAAAATATTTACACAAAAGCAGCCTTGTTTATATAGAAGGCCACCTGAAAACCCGGTATTGGGAAGACAGGGACCACAATAAAAAGGCTACAACAGAAATCATCGCCGATAATCTTATTTTGCTTGACAAGCGGAGCGAGGCCAATCCTGATAACCCGAAAGAACATTCAGATAGCGGCTTAAACGATTCTACTGAAAAAGATATCTGAAAGCAGAATTCAATGATTCTTATTTTTAAACCTTAATTTGGTCATCAAATAGTTTTGCAATTGCTCACAATATTAGCCATTATCAACACTTCGGTAACTACCATCCTGTTTTTCATCTTGCTGGTGCTTTTCATCCTGTCATTTTTATTTTCAGGTTCGCAAATGGCTTATTTTTCGCTCACATTGAAGGATATAAATATGCTTAAAACCCGCCAGCAACCTTCCTATAAAAGAATTGTAACATTACTGGAAAATCCGAAAAGCCTGATGGCATCGCTGCTTATCGCCAACACTTTTGTAAATATTGGAATTATTTTAATTTCTAACCTTCTGCTTGACCAATGGATTACAACCCTTGATCTGCATTTTGTCATTAGTTTTCTTTTAAAGATTATTATCATCTCACTGGTGTTAATTTTATTTTGCGAAGTTCTTCCCAAAGTGTGGGCGGCCCATCATAAGATTTGGTTCGCTTCAACGGCTTCGATGGTGGTTGATGTCTTTAACAGCATGCTGTCAGGAATTAGTTTGCAGCTTGTAGGCCTGGATTCTTCTATCGAACGTGCATTCAAATCAGGCAATGAGATAAAAGATGATTCGCAACTGGATGATGCCATTGATTTATTGCCCGACAATAAAGCCTCCAGCGAAGAAAAACAGATTTTAAAGGGTATCCGGAAATTCAGCAATACCACCGTTAAGCAAACCATGCGGCCGCGCCTCGATGTGACAGGCATTGACGCTTCTGTGCCGTTTACTACTGTTTTGGAAAAAGTAAAAGATTATTCCTATTCCCGGCTGCCCGTTTACAAAAGCAATCTTGATGAAATTGTTGGAATTCTTCATACAAAAGATTTATTGTCGCATCTTAATGATAAGGAAATTGACTGGCATCCATTGATGCGGCCGGTATTTTATGTGCACGAACAAAAGCTGATTGAAGACTTATTACAGGATTTTAGGAACAAACGAATTCATATGGCTGTCGTAGTTGATGAGTTTGGGGGCACATCGGGCATTATTACGCTGGAAGATATCATGGAAGAAATTATTGGCGATATACAAGATGAATTTGATGATGAGCAAAGCGGCAATAAAAAAATTGATGATTATAACTATATATTTGAAGGCAAAACAATGATAAATGATCTTTGCAGGGTATTAAAAATTCCAACCCATACCTTTGACCTTTTGCGGGGAGAAAGTGATTCCTTAGCGGGTTTGATTTTGGAAATAGCCGGGGAATTTCCTACTATAAACCAACAGTTTGAAACCAATAATTATATTTTTACAGTGCTTGAGATTAATAAAAACCGCATTGCGAAAGTGAAGCTTACATTAAAACAAAAACAAGGAAAGTAAATCCTATTTAACTGAATAAAAACCCGGACGATGCGGCGAATCATTTATTTCCCGTTTGCTTTGCTTATTCTCAGTTGCAATTCAAATTATACCTCGAAGAAGACGGGATATTTTAAAATTGATTTTCCTGAAAAAAAATATACATCATTCAATCAGCCTGGCTATCCTTATACATTTGAATATCCGGTATATGCGAAAATTGCAAAAGATTCCAGCTATTTTGAGGAAGGCTCCAAAAATCCCTATTGGATTAATATTGAGTTTCCTACTTTCAACGGCACTATCTTTATCAGCTACAAACAAATAGGAGGTACTTCGGTTTATAAAATTAAAAACAGAGACGGCACTTACCGCGATTCTGTAGGTATTAACAGTTTTGACAAAATGGTGAACGACGCATTTAATCTTACTTATAAAAATGATGTAAAAGCTTATTCCATTGAAGACAGCCTGATGCATACGCCCAATAATATTTCGGGTGTTTTTTTTAAGGTTTCAGGTAATGTAGCCACCGCCAAACAATTTTTTCTTACTGATAGCGTAAAGCATTTTTTAAGAGGTGCCTTATATTTTGATGCCACCCCTAATGAAGATTCGCTGAGGCCTGTGAACGCCTTTCTGCAGCAGGATATGAAACACCTTATCAACACCTTGCAATGGAAGTAAGCATTTTTTTTATTAAGAATGCCTGTCAGAGAAAGTAAAAAAATAAATATGTATGTTTTGCTGTTTAAAACTTTTTAGCTTTACCGTTTTTTAAAAAAGAAATTTTAAAATGGAGAAGTTGAAAGATTTATCCCGCCAGTTAGAGGGTGAATTATTTACCGATGATACCATACGCCAACTATATGCTACCGACGCTTCAGCTTACCAGGAAAAGCCTTTGGCTGTCGCAATCCCCAGATCAGTTGATGATTTAAAAAAGATAATATTATTCGCAAAAAAACATCATGCTTCTATCATACCAAGAGCCGCCGGCACCTCGCTTGCGGGCCAGGTAGTGGGCAAAGGCATCGTTGTGGATGTGTCAAAATATTTTACCAAAATTATTGAGCTTAATGAACAGGAACGTTGGGTCCGTGTGCAGCCCGGTGTTATCCGCGATGAGCTGAATATGTTTTTAAAACCCTACGGCTTGTATTTCGGCCCTGAAACTTCTACCGCCAACCGGGCTATGATGGGCGGAATGGTGGGTAATAATTCCTGCGGCTCTAATTCAATTGTATATAGAAGCACACGGGAGCATCTGCTGGAAGTAACTACGCTGCTCAGTGATGGCAGCGAGGCTGTTTTTAAAACGGTAAGCCTGGACGAATTTCACGAGAAATGCGAAGGCAATACCCTGGAAGCTGCTATCTACAAAAATATAAGAACCATTCTGAGCAGTTATGATAACCAGCAGGAGATATTAAAAGAATTTCCGAAGGAAACGGTTGAAAGAAGAAACACGGGATATGCTTTGGATATTTTGATGAACTCAGCGCCGTTTATCGCGGGAAAAGAAGATTTTAATTTTTGCAAATTGATAGCGGGCTCAGAGGGTACACTGGCTTTTATCACGGACATTAAATTAAATGTAGTGCCTCTTCCACCAAAGGAAACAGGCTTAATGTGCGTACATTTTAATTCCATTGATGAGGCGCTAAAAGGAAATTTAATCGCCTTGAAATATAAACCACGAGCCAGTGAACTGATAGATCATTACATTTTAGAATGTACTAAGGAAAACATCGAGCAAAGCAAAAACCGGTTTTTTGTACAAGGCGATCCGGAAGCAATTTTGGTGATAGAATTTTCTGCGCCCACCCATGAAGGCGTAATAGAAATTGCAAAGCAATGCGAAGCCGAAATGCGTGAGATGGGATTCGGTTACCACTTTCCGTTGTTGTTTGGAGATGACACAAAAAAGATATGGACTTTACGAAAGGCAGGCCTGGGCTTGCTTAGCAATCTTCCCGGAGATGACAAAGCTGTTCCTGTAATCGAAGATACGGCGGTGGACACCGCTGATTTACCGGCGTATATCGAAGAATTTAACGTTATCCTGAAAAAGTACGGTTTATATTCTGTTCATTATGCGCATGCTGGTTCGGGCGAGATTCACCTGCGGCCCATCATCAATTTAAAAACGGAAGAGGGCAACCGTTTGTTCCGCGCAATCGCACAGGAAATTGCTGCACTTGTAAAAAAATACAAAGGCTCCCTAAGCGGCGAACATGGCGATGGAAGACTGCGT
The DNA here is from genome assembly GCF_003721595.1 of Hanamia caeni. Lineage (GTDB taxonomy): Bacteria > Bacteroidota > Bacteroidia > Chitinophagales > Chitinophagaceae > Ginsengibacter > Ginsengibacter caeni. Next base: position 381,334 of record NZ_RJJR01000002.1, on the reverse strand, counting down.
GGAGAATTTATCAAACAGATGGTGGGCGAAAAGAATTACAAGTTATTTGAAAATATTAAACACACCTGGGACCCCGATAATATTTTTAATCCGAATAAAATTGTAGATACACCGCCGATGAATACGCATCTGCGCTATACTCCGGGACAGAAGACGCCAAAGTTCAACACCGTATTCCGGTTTCACAACCAGGATATTTTACAGCATGCTGAACAGTGCAACGGCACCGGCGAATGCAGAAAAACTCATCTTACCGGCGGTACCATGTGCCCTTCATACATGGCCACTAAAAACGAAAAAGATACCACGAGGGCAAGAGCAAATATTCTTAGAGAGTTTCTTACCAATTCAACCAAAATCAATCGTTTTGATCATGAAGAAATTCATGAAGTAATGGACCTTTGCCTTAGTTGCAAAGGTTGCAAATCTGAATGTCCTTCAAGCGTGGATGTAGCGAAACTAAAGGCTGAATTTCTTCAGCAATATTACGATGCCAACGGCGTGCCTTTCCGTGCCAAGCTTATTGCCAACTTTGCCAAGTCTGCTAAAATGGGTTCTATTGCTCCCGGTGTGTACAACTGGATGGTGACTGCTCCCGTGGTTAGTAATATGGTAAAACGCTTTTCTGGCTTTGCATTAAAACGTTCGATGCCTACTTTGTATAAAACCAGTTTGCGAAAATGGTTTGAGAAAAGAAAAAATAAAGCTAACGGTGATGGTCACACGAAAAATAAAAAAGTCTATTTATTCTGTGATGAGTTTACCAATTACAACGATACCGAAATCGGTATTAAAGCCATCCTTCTTTTGGAAAAACTGGGTTATGAAGTATTAATGACTAAGCATGAGGAAAGCGGCAGAGCATGGATGTCAAAAGGCCTGATAAGGCACGCCAAAAAAATAGCTAATAAGAATATAAAAATATTCAGTAAAATTATTAATGAAGAAACACCGCTGTTGGGCATAGAACCCAGTGCCATCCTTACTTTCCGGGATGAATATATAGACTTGGCTGATGAAGCCAACCTGGCCACTGCAAGGGCGCTTGCTAAAAATGTTTTTATCATTGATGAATTTATCGGCCGGGAAATCGAAAAAGGAAATATCAAAAAAAGTTCGTTTACTACAGAAAAACGGCATATCAAATTGCAGGGGCATTGCCATCAAAAATCTTTATCGTCCACTGCGCCTACTTTAAAAATGGTGTCTTTGCCGGAAAACTATTCTGCAGAAGAAATCCGCTCCGGCTGCTGCGGCATGGCCGGCTCTTTTGGCTTTGAAAAAGAACATTATGATTTGTCTATGCAAATTGGCGAATTGGTATTATTTCCAACGGTAAGGAGCACAGCGCCTGATGTCATCATCGCTTCGGGAGGCACCAGTTGTCGCCACCAGGTAAAAGACGGCACCGGCGTAAAGGCTTTGCATCCTGTGGAAGTATTATACGATGCGCTGGTTTGACGGGAACAGTAAAGGCACAAATCATCACGGTTTTTATTCTGTAGCGCTTGCTTTTTTATAAGAAGCAATTGTAATTACTTCTTAGCGCTAAAAATTTCACTTTTGGGAACTACCTTTACTTTATCACCATTTTTGAGTGTTTTCGAAACCACATCATAAGGGCCTGTAACCACTTCATCGCCCTCTTTTAGCCCATCTGTTATTTCTATGTAATTAATATCCTGGATGTCGGTTTTTACTTTTTGCATTTTTACTTTACCATCTGCCTGTACAACAAATACTACAATATCCAAATCATCAACATTGGTTGTGTTAGCTGCTGCATCATCACTAGCAGGCTTGTTGGCGCCTGGCGCTTTGGTAGAATCATTTTTTTCCCTTGTAGTTACCGCATTGATTGGAATGGATAAAACGTTATCATGTGTTTTGGTTTGAATATCTGCGCTGGCACTCATTCCCGGCCTGAAGGGGAATCTTTTTTTGTTCGGCCCCTCCAGCAAATCCCTATAAGAATCCGGATTTAAGCGGATATACACTTTATAATTGGTAACATCGGTGGTTGTATTGGCAAGGTCGCTTTGAGTAGCAGCACCATTGCTGCTGCTCGCAATTTGTGTAACCACGCCTGCGAATTTTCTGTCGTTATAAGCATCTACTTCAATGGTGGCACTATCGCCAAGCCTTACCTTGGGAACATCATTTTCGCCAACATCTACTCTTACTTCCATTTTGCTCATGTCTGCTATGCGCATCATTTCTGTTCCGGCCATCATTGAGCTTCCCACTACTCTTTCTCCTTTTTTTACGCTCAACAGGGAAACAATTCCATCCATCGGCGAAACAAGGGTTGCCAGCCTTAAATCTTTATTGGCTTTTTGCAATGCAGCCTGTGCGCTTTGCACACCAGCCATGCTACCGTGTATGCCTTCTTTTGCCGCATTAAGATTTGCAATTGCTGATTTATAATTGGCTTCAGCCGTGTTGAACTCATTTTTTGAAATCACTTTTTGATCATACAATTGCTTTTGCATGTTGAAAGTTTCCTTTGCCTGTGCAAGATTCGCCTCCAAAGCGCCTATGGATGCCTGCGCATCGGCTAGCTGCGCCTGTTGCTGTTTAACCACAGCTTCTGCCTGGTCTTTTTGTGTCAAATAAATATCGCCATAGATTTTCGCAAGCACCTGGCCCTTTTTTACGCTATCGCCTTCGGCCACATCAAGCTCAACTATTTCTCCGGAAATATCAGGGCTTAGTTTAACTTCCACTACCGGATAAATTTTACCGCTGGCGTTTACGGTCTCTACAATTGTGCGTCGCGCTACCTTCTCTGCGGTTACTTTGGTGCCTTCATCTTTTCCTATTATTCCTGCTTTTTTCAGTACTATTAATGCTACAATTAATACTACCAAAACAATAATTATCCATTTAAGAGTTTTATTCATAATGCGTGTTTCGGGGCTTTGTTGAAATAATTTTTATTTATAGAATTTTAAAACGCGGCGTTTGTAAAAGATAATTACACCATTCATAAAAGTTGCGCCCGGTTTTAAATTAATTCATTATAGTTTTTAATTTACACTACTTTAATTTGTCTGTCATCGGCCCAATTTCACCGGCTACAGAATTTTTATTCCAGCTTTAATCCCTGCCCTTTGTAATATTCCAGCACTTTCATTTTAAATATATAATCAAACTGGTTAATCACATATTGCAGTTTGGCCGTAAATAAATTGTTTTGATTGGTTATCAGGTCAAGCGTTCCGATCATTCCTACATTATATCGCAACAATGTATAATCGTAGGTTTTTTGTGCCGATTCCACAGCTTTTGATGAAGAAGCAAATTTTTGCCTGGCCACTATTGCCGCATTATAAGCCTGGTATATATCCTGCTTTAAGGTTTGATTATCCAGTTGCTCCTGGTATTGCATATTCCGCAAATTGATTTTGGAACGCTGGTAACCGGCCTTTGCCTGCCATCCATTAAAAATCGGGACACTCAAACTTATACCGATGGTTTGCCCAAAGTTGTCATTAAACTGGGTTCCAAAATTGGGGGACGTAATAAATTTCTTCTGCCCGTTCACGAACGTGGGCTGTTGAATATTGTAATCGTTAATAATATTGCCCATTGCATCCATTACTACAAGGCCGCTTTGCTTATACCCGCTAAATACCTGGGTATAATAAGGTGTTCGCGAATATCCATAACTATTGCTCAGGCCACCAAATGCGGATATGCTGGGATAAAGCGCTCCTTTGGCGGCCAGCATATCTTTTTCAGCCGCCTTAATATTAAAGTTGTTCACTTTTTGCTGAGGGAGATTTTTTAATGCAGATGCATAAACGTCTTCCGGTTGTAAATCGCCAATAGGTTGTAATGGTATTTTGTCAATCGGAGGTTCATCTACATCAAATGAATCGGCAGCATCAATGTTCATATAAGACATCAACACGTATTTAGCCTGCGTAACATTTCCGGCAGCGGTAATCAAATTAGAAGTATCATTGGCCAATTGGGATTCAATCTCTACTGCATTCAATTCAGGCAAAGAGCCAGCGGCAACTTGTTTATTCACAATTTCCAGTTGCGAGCGTGATTGTGTTACCTGCACTTCTGCAATTTTTTCCTGCTCCCGCGCCAGCAGCACCTGCAGGTAAGAGTTGGCAACAGATAAAGCAATGTCATTCTTCAATTTATCAGTCGCAGCTTTGGAAGCTGCCAATGACCATTCGTTGGCAAGAATTGTATTCTTTTTCGAAAACCAGTTAAAAATTTCGGCACTGGTCTGAAGATTTAAGCCAACTGTAAAGTAATTCTGGTTTTCCAAAATACCGGTAGATGGATTCTGAGATTTACCAAAACGATAGCCATCGCTGTTAGAAAAATTAGCAGTGGGTATTTGAGAAAGCTTGCTTTGCTTATAAGTTATAGCAGAAAGGTCGGACTGCAGTGCTGATTGTTTTATTGAAATATTATGCTCCATTGCATAATCCACACATTCCTGCAGTGTCCATTTTTTTTGTGCAGAAATATCAGTAGCTATAAAAAGAATAAGTACGGTTACTATAAATTTTTGCATTTGCAAATATAAAAGAACGCCATAAAGTAAGTTCACAAATGAGTTAAAATTGTGATAAGTGGCAAAAGCTTTATTGTAAATGACAGTTTTGAAAAAAGATTTTTTAAATAGCTTAAGCCATTTTACTAAAGCCCCCTTCTAGATCTTCAATTAAATAATCCGCTTCTTCAAGGCCTGTGTACATTCTCAATCTTCGGTGAACTTTATTATTCGGATCAAATTCATTTGGCCTTATGGATGCACATCCGGGAATGACCAGCGATTCGTGGCCGCCCCAACTTACGGCCATTAAAATATGTTTCAGTCCCTCGCAAAAATTTTCAATCTCCCGGATGGTTTTTGTTTTCAGAACAAAAGAAAACAGTCCGCCTGCGCCAAGCATTTGCTTTTGGGCGAGCTTATATTGAGGGAAGTTTGGATTAAACGGATAATGAACTTCTTCTACTTCGTCACGGCTTTCCAGGTAACTGATAATTTTTTTTGTGGTAATCGAACTCTTTTCCAAACGCGAAGGAAGTGTTCTTAATCCGCGAAGAATGAGCCAGGCATTAAAAGGAGAAATGCCAATTCCCATATTTAGATATTCACTGTTGAAAATTTTTTCAATCAATATTTTTTTGCCACTTAATACACCGGCTACCACGTCGCTGTGGCCGTTTAAATATTTGGTAGCGCTTTGCAAAACCAGGTCAATGCCAAAATCAATTGGCCTTTGGTATAATGGGGTGCAATAACTGTTATCGCAGATAGTAATAACATTTTTTGAGCGCGCCAATTTTGATACCGCTTCCAGTTCCTGCAAATAAAAACTCCAGCTATTCGGAGTTTCAAGGTAAATAATGCGGGTGTTTGGGCGCACGGCAGCTTCAAAATTCTCTATAGCCCTTCCATCCACATACGTCACTGACACATCAAATTTCGGCAAAATATTATTGAACAGTTTTTGCGCCCATGTATAAGGTTGATCTACAGAAATAATATGATCTCCGCTTTTCACCTGCGACAAAACAGCGGCAAATATCGCCGAGGCGCCACTGTTGCACACCAGGCAATCTTCTGCTCCATCAAGCGCAGCAAGCTTTTGAGATAAAATCCGGACAGTTGGATTTAAGCCACGGCTGTATAAAAAAGTAGAATATTCATCTTCAAATGCTTTGCGAAGCTGATCCACTTTGGTGAATGAAAAATTACTGGTTTGAATGATTGGCGGAGAAACTGCATTAAAATAGTTCTCCCTGTCTTCTCCAAGCTCATTGATGATATATGAAATTGATTTCGAATCCATGGATTCTGTATTTAAACTTAAGTGTGTATTATTTCTTCAAAATAAAATTCTTACTATTTATTGCTTTACTAACTTTTACAACTGATACTGCATTTGATTTATTGATGCATATTTTTTTGTTCTTTTAATTTCTCTGCTACAAAATAAAAAATAATAAATGCTGCCAATACCGCCAGCCCAACAAGGGATATTTTCGTATTGGTCACTAAAATACTGATTCCAACAAATACATAAGCCGCTATAAAAATCAAAGGCAACAGTGGATAAAGTTTCATTATGTAAATGCCGCTGTCATCAAGGTATGAAGTTTTTTTCCGGATGATAAAAATGGATCCGGCCGAAAACGCCATTCCAAAACAATCCAAAAAAATGGTAAAGCTCAGGATGGTGTCAAATTCCTTCGCCCAGAAAATGATAAAAACGCAAAGGATTGAAAAAACAGTAAGTGAAGTGGTAAGTGCTTCTGTCTTTACGTTTCGTTTTTTAAATGCAGGTGGCAAAATGTTATCATCACTCATGGCGGCCATTACTCTCGGGTTGCTCATCAGCGTAATATTTACGTAGGCGAGTACACTTAAAAAAAGCAACACGGATAGAATTTTTTCAGCATTTTGGCCAAAAACTTTTGAAGCCATAATAGCTGCAATATTTTTTGCCGTTTTTAACCGCTCAAAACCGATCACATTTACATAGGCATAATTGATAAAAAAATAAAGCAGGATAATAATGATGATTCCGAAAAAAATGCCGCGCGGAATGGTTTTTTTCGGCTGTACTACTTCTTCTCCAAAGTTTATTGTTTGCTGATAGCCACCGTAAGTAAAACTTACCGCTACCAGGCCAATGCCAAATGATTTTAAATATTCTACGAATGCAGGAGAAGCGGTGGAAACATGAGTAACAACTGTATTTGCAGAAGAACTGCCGGCAAAAAATAAAGGGCTTATCAGCGCAATCACCATCAGGATTTTAATTACTGTCAGAATATTCTGTGCGCGGGCACTCATCTTTAATCCCATCAAATTAAGCCCATAAAAAATAATGACAGCGCAAATAGCAATACCAATTTGTAAATGTTGGATATAAAGCGTGTTTTCCGGATTAGATATCCATCGCTGTTGCTGCGACGCCGGAATTAAAACCCCTGTAATATATTCGCCACCCACCAGCGCAACAGCCGCGAGCGAGGCCGCGTTGGAAACAAGGATGATACAATTGATAGCAAAGGCAATCGAGGGATGATACGCAAAGGCAATCACTTTGTAATAACCGCCGGTAACCGGCATGCGGCTGCCAATTTCTGCATAGGTAAGAGCGCCGCATAATGCAATGAATCCGCCCACAATCCAGGCGGCATAAAAAACGGCCGGGCTGCCCACGGCCATGGCTACATTGGAAGGCGTACGAAAAATTCCCATACCAATTACGAGGCTTACCATAATGATTGTAAAATCAAATAGTGAAAGCTGCTTCGTAAGTTTCATAAAGGAAAGATAGAAATATTATTGGTTACTTTTGTGCCTGATTAAGCACATATCTCTGATGAAGCATTTCCTTATAATTTTTGTATTACTTCCGTTTTCTGTCTCAGCTCAACACATTTATAACGAAGATTCGGCCCTGATTTTAGAAAATGTGATTGTAAAAGCGTATGAACAAAACCGAAGCCTGATAAAGGTCGCAGCGCCTGTAAGTGTCATCGGGCAGTCGCAGTTAAACCGTTTTGGCAACTTGTCAATTTTGCCCGCCGTCAATATTACGCCCGGTGTAAGTATGGAAGAAAGATCTCCGGGAAGCTACCGGCTTAATATCCGTGGCAGTTCATTACGCTCGCCATTTGGTGTGAGGGATGTAAAAATTTACTTGAATGATATTCCGCTTACAGACCCGAGTGGCAATACCTATTTAAATCAATTGAGCTTTTACAATTTCAATTCAATAGAAATTGTCAAAGGGCCTGCCAGCAGCTTATATGGCGCCGGAATCGGAGGAGCAATGCTTATTAATACATTGCCCGATGTATGGAATGCGGGAGCATCAATTGATTATTCAGCCGGAAGCTATAACACGCATAGCATCAATGCCAATGTAAAAACCGGTAATGCCAACCGGGGAAACAGTTTCAATTTTTCTCATCAAACCAGTGATGGATACCGGCAACAGGCAAAAATGCGCAGAGATATCGCGAACTGGGAAACCCAATTGAAAGTAAGCGACAAACAATCGCTTCATGCTTTTATGTCTTACAGCGATCTCTACTATCAAACGCCCGGCGGCCTGAATCTTACTCAATACAATGCTGACCCTAAACAGGCACGACCTGCGGCGGGGCCGTTTCCCGGCGCAGTGCAGGCGAAAGCAGCCATTTATCAGAAGATATTTTTGACGTCATTTAGTAGTCACTACGTGTTCAATGATCATTGGTATAACAAGACTTCAGTGTATGGATCTTATACCGATTTTACTAACCCCGGCATCAGGGTGTATGAATACCGCCAGGAGCCGCATTTTGGAGGCAGAAGCGTATTTGAATTCAAAAAGAAAATTAAACAATCCGACCTCCAGATTGATTTCGGAGCGGAGGCTCAAAAAGGATTTTTTAATACAAGAGATTATAGCAACTTGCACGGCACTGCAGATTCATTACAATCTGACGATAATCTAAACAACTGGCAATACATGATTTTTGCCCAGGCAAACCTGGAATTGCCCAAAGGCTGGTCAATAACCGGCGGCGCCAGCATGAACAAATCTTCTATCAGTGATGTAAATCTTCATGCAAGGCCTTCCACCACACAGGAAAGAATTTTTAAAAATCAAATAGCGCCACATCTCGCCGTTCTTAAGCAATTGAAAAAACAGATGTCTGCCTACGTAAGCATTGCCCGTGGTTTTTCTCCGCCTACAGTTTCTGAAGTACTTAGGTCGGATGGTTTGTTCGGAAAAAATTTGCAACCTGTAGATGGAATGGATTATGAATTGGGATTCAAAGGAGCTACTTTGAGTAACAGACTTTATTTTGATATAAGCGCCTTCCTGTTTGATTTGAACAACACCATAGTGCAACGAATTGATGTGGACGGCGTTTATTATTATGTGAATGCAGGTAGTACCAAGCAAAAAGGAATAGAAGCGTACTCTTCGTATCAATTAACAGACAGGCCGCGCCAATTTATCAGCGCTACGAAAGTATGGGCCAGCTATGCTTTACACGATTTTCATTATGGAAATTTTAAGCAGGTAAATGATGATTTTTCAAAAAATAAATTGCCAGGCGCCGCGCCAAATGTAGTGGTGGCAGGCATCGACGTGCAATCAAAAGCCGGCCTCACTTTAAACGTAACTTATAATTATTCAGATAAAATTGCGCTCAACGATGCGAATTCTGTTTATGGTTCATCCTATAGTCTTTTAGGTGCGAAACTGGGATTTAAAATCAATGTGGATAAAAAAACCGGCGCTATAATTTTTGCGGGCGCGGATAATATTTTGGATACAAAATACAGTTTGGGTTACGACATAAACGCAGCAGCAGGAAGATATTACAACGCGGCCCCCGGAAGAAATTTTTATGCGGGTGTGTCGCTAAAATTTAATCAGTAGCAGTCAGCGTCTTACAGCAAAGCAATAAATAATCCGCAATTTTTTTCCTGCGCATTTTAATGTTAGCAGCCTCGCCATTTTTGAATTTCAATTTTTTTGCTTTTACATTTGCAGCCTGATTGGTTTCTCCGCCTCAGGCAGAGAATTAAAAAGGGAATCCGGTTCAATTCCGGAGCTATCCCCGTAGCTGTAAGGCAAGTGAATTAAGGGTTTGGGCAATTAAAGATCAATTCATCGTTGGCCATCCCATTCACCGTGTTGAATCTTCATACCACTGTTCGCCCGTGGCGGATGGGAAGGTGTTCAACATTAGCCAAGCCAGAAGACCTGCCAGTCACGAGTCAACAATTCGAAGCTTTCGGGTGAAAAGCATGAAGTGTAAAAGCCGGGGAGGCATTTATATTTCTTTCTTTAATCGGAAGCAGTCACAAAAAAAATTTTTGTAAATGAAAAAAGGATTTTTTATTGCGGCTGCTGTATTTATCAGCAGTTATGGTTGGGCACAACAGGATTCTTCTGTTACCACACTGGACGAGGTAGTGGTTACACCCACAAAGTCGTTATTAAAACAATCGCAAACGGGCAAAGTTGTAAACGTAATCACTCATGAAGAGCTACAAAAAAGTTTTGGAAAATCGTTAGGCGGAGTGCTTAACAATCAACCCGGAATTACCATAAACGGAGCGGATAATAACCTGGGAACTAACCAAACGGTTTATACCCGCGGTGCATCATCTGCCAATACATTAATCCTCATTGACGGCGTGCCGTTGTATGACGCATCAGGCATCAGCAGTGAGTTTGACCTGAATAATTTTGCATTGGACAATATCGAAAGAATTGAAATTTTAAAAGGAGCACAATCTACCTTATATGGTTCAGACGCGGTGGCCGGGGTGATTAATATCATCACGCGCAAATCATCTCCAAAACCGCTGAGCCTTAATATGAATTTTTCTGCAGGTAGTTACCAGACTTACAAAGACGGAATTTCATTAAGCGGCAATAACGGTAAGGGACAAACGTTTTTTGCATCTTACAACAGAATTTATAGCCGGGGATTTTCATCGGCTTACGATTCTACCGGGAAAAATAATTTTGACGATGACGGTTTTAACCAGGATGCCGTAATGCTGAAGTACAGCCTAAAACCACTGAAAAATACATCTGTGCATGTTTTTACAAAATACAATAGCAACCATGCAGATATTGATGCAGGCGCTTTCAGAGACGACAAGGATTATACAAATCATAATAATAATTTTATAGCAGGTACTTCAATAGATTATACACTTAATAAAGGATTCATCAGGCTGCAATACAATTATAACCGCTTCAACAGGAATTACGAAGATGATTCTACTGACGTGGGAGGCTTTTCAAAATATCAAAAAGCAAAATACAATGGCTCATCCAATTTTGCTGAAATATATGCAAGTCTCCGTCTTGCAAAACACATTGAGCTGCTGACCGGCGCAGATTTCAGGCAAAATTCAAGCGACCAGTTGTATATTTTTTTTCCTGATTATGGTTTTCCGGCTGTGCCTATTTCTTCAGATTCTGCAAAAACCAGCCAGTATAGTTTGTATGCATCTTTAATGTTGAAAAGATTGAAGGGGTTGAATGCGCAAATCGGCAGCCGGTACAATCATCACAATATATATGGTTCAAATTTTACCTATTCATTTAACCCGTTTTTTATTCTTAAAAATCATTATAAAATTTATGCCAGCGCTTCTTCCGGCTACCGGGTGCCCTCCATCTACCAGTTATATTCAGAATATGGGAATAGAAATTTGAAACCGGAAGTTACCACCAGCGTTGAAGCAGGTTTTCAGTATTTTTCAAATGATATAAATGCCCGGATAACTGGTTTTGCCAGAAACGGAAAAGATATTTTTTACTTTTATACTGACCCAATCACTTATGCTAACAAATATATAAATGCGGACAAGCAACAGGATTACGGCATTGAAGCTGAAGCGCATTTCAAGTTTTCACCCATATTTTCTGCTGACTTAAATTATACCTATGTGGATGGTAAGATTTTTACTGCCGGCAGCGCAGCTAAAGATACTTCTTACTTCAACCTTTACAAGAGGCCAAAAAATGTTTTTAATTTATCACTCAGTGTGCAGGCTGCCAAAGAATTATTTTTATCTGTGAAATTTAAAACCGTGAGTGAATCGTTTGAACCTCAATACAACGGGCCTTCTTACAAATTAAACGGATATTATACCTTGGGATTGTATGGGCAATATCAACCCAAAAAGATGTTTACACTTTTTGCAGATTTACAAAATATTACTGACCAAAAATATTTTGTGACGCGCGGATTTACAACGAAAGGATTTAATCTAAATGCAGGAGCAAAAATTAACCTCTAATGCGTGTTGACAAGGTAAAACAATTATAAAGCCTCTGCGCGTCTGCATCATCTTTGCTACATTTGAAAAAAAAAGAATGCCGAGCATTGCCAATATTTCTAAAAGTGAATTACTAACGATAAGCTTCACCTTATTTGCGGTAATAGACATATTAGGTTCAATACCGGTATTGATTTCATTAAAAGATAAGATGGGCGGCCAGATTCGTTCGTTCCAGGCCACCATTGCTTCGGGAACGCTGATGATACTGTTTCTGTTTTTGGGCGAACAATTCCTAAAACTTTTAGGCCTGGATGTTCATTCTTTTGCAGTTGCCGGAAGTATTGTAATATTTATCATCGGGCTGGAAATGATTTTAGGAGTTGATTTTTTTAAACAGGAAAAAAATCCGAAAAGCGGCAGCATGGTTCCTATCGCTTTTCCCCTAATCGCCGGCTCGGGAACGCTCACCACTATCATGTCTTTAAAAGCGGGTTATCATGATATCAATATTTTGCTAGGTATACTTATCAACTGCATTGTAATTTTTATTGTTTTGAAATCGCTAAACTGGGTGGAAAGGGCTTTAGGACCAAGCGGGCTTTCAGTGATAAGAAAATTTTTTGGAGTGATATTAATAGCCATTGCTGTTAAAATATTTGGAAGTAATATTGCAGCCTTCGGGCAATAGCCAATCTGACATTACCGGCCTCGTAGTACAATGGATAGTATAAGAGTTTCCGAAGCTCCAGATACAGGTTCGATTCCTGTCGAGGCCACTTTAAGGTGAAAATAAAAAGAATTAAAAAAACTAAAAACATTCTAAACCCTTAAAGATTTCATTTTTAGGCTTATAATTTGTCTTTCAGTTTCTGTTTTTGCTAATGAAAGCGCTCTTTCAAAATAGGCTTTTGCCTTTTCATTGTTACTTCCTGCATATAATTCGCCAAGCAGCGTAAAATAAAAATGATTGTGGGGCAGATTTATTTTTGCAGCCTCTGCCAACGCGACTTCCTTTCCCCGCGCTTTATACAAAGCATAAAGCCTGTTTAAAGCCACGCCGGGCGAATAATTTATTTCCAATAATAAATTGTAATGATGTAAAATGCTTTCCCGTTTTTCTTTAGTATCATCTTTTTGACAATTCAAAAAAGCAATACCAGCCTCCAAATGATAAGAGCTCAGTTTGTTTCCCTGCGCAGATAAATTTAAAAAGTGAATACCTTGTTCTATTAAATTCTGATCCCAAAGATTTTCGTCCTGCTCGTCGTATAAAATAAAATCGATTTTGTCGTTTTGCCGGGCATCCAGCCTTGAAGCATGAAAACTCATCAACGCAACCAGCGCATTTGTTTTTGGCAAACTGGTCTTGCTGTATTCTGTAAGCATCAAACCCAGCCTCAGCGCTTCCATGCAAAAATCTTTTCGCAATAGTTGATTTTGAGTGGCAGAATAATATCCTTCATTAAAGAGCAAATAAATGATGTGCAAAACATTGTCAAGCCGGGCTTCGATTTCATTTTCAGGCGGCATTTCTAATTGGACCTTTTCTGCTCTTAATTTTTCTTTTGCCCTGAATAATCTTTTATTGATGGTTTCCTTATTGCTAAAAAAAGCTTCTGCTATTTCTTCTATTCCAAAACCGCAGAGTACGCGCAGGGCAAGGGCTATCTGGGCTTCACTTGCAATTACAGGATCACAAATAGCAAACATCATTTCCAACTGGCTGTCTTTAATATTTTTTGTTGAAAAATCCATCTCTTTGGTTTCTACAATGGTGTCTGCTGATACTTTTATTTGAGGAACTATTTTTTCGTCAAAGATTTTTTTACGCCTGAAATGATATAAGGTTTTTTGTTTGGCCACTGTGTATAGCCATGCGGTTGGGTTTGGTGGAACGCCCTTTTTTGTCCAGTTCTCAGTAGCAGTTAAAAAGGTTTCACTTACAATATCTTCAGCGGTCTCAATGTATTGCAGCCCATAGAGCTTACTTATGACCGCAACCATTTTTGCAAATTCCTTTCGGAATAAATCGGGAATTAATTCTGTTTCTTCACCCATTTTTTAAAAAGGAAACTTATTTTTTAATAGCGTAGCTACCGGCTCGTCCCAGGTTCTTTCGCCAAAAAAGCCTCTCTTATCTCTACGCTGCCTCCTATCTCCAGCACGGGACAACCATGTGCCAGAGTAATTGCCTCGTCTAAAGTCTCCGTCTTTATTACAGCAAGGCCGCCTAGTTTTTCTTTTAATTCAACAAAAGGACCATCAGTTATTACCCCGCCGGGTTTCAAAATTTTACCGTCTTCAGAAAGCGCAAGACCAGTGCTCGATAACTTTACGTCCTCGGGGAATCCGCTAAGCCAATCATCCCATTTTTTACGATACGCTTTTATTTTTTCTGAATCCATTTCAGGTTCCTTTAGTTGCGGCCGCCTGAATAATAAAACGAATTCTTTCATGTTGATCTGTTTTGATTTTTGTTGTTTTTAATTGGGATAAAGGTCAAAAACCTTGCCTGCCCCTCGCACTTAACTGCCCGGCAGACAAGGTATTTTTTCTTTATCATTTTCCTGTATCATTCAATAGCCATTAGCGCAGAATTAATTTGCATGCACTTCCCATTGCCCTGGCTGATAATCTCCCGCCGGGGTTTTGAATGCAATATTAATACGATTGTAAGTATTGATGGTAGTAACCGCTACAGTTAAGTCTATCAATTCTTCTTCGGAAAACTGATGGCGGGCTTCTTCATAAATTTCATCCGGCACATCGCCGTCTTTAAGCTTTGTTACGGCTTCTGCCCACGCCAGTGCAGCGCGCTCGCGCTCTGAATAAAAAGGCGCTTCACGCCACGCAGCGATTGTATATAAACGTTGTTCAGTTTCCCCTGCTGCGCGCAAATCTTTTGAATGCATGTCAAGGCAATAAGCACAACCATTTATTTGTGATACCCTGAAATCAATTAAATTAATCAGTTGCGGTTCCAACGATGATTTAGCGAGATATACACTCAGGCCACCTAATGCTTTGATTACTTTTTGTCCTTTTTCTAATAAATCAATTCTCTGTTTCATTTTATCGTTTTTTAATTATTAAAATTGTTACACCTTAATAATGACTGAACTATTTAAAACAGGACATACACAATAACTTATTTTTATTTTCTTAACTGAATCTATTACTACTACGGAATTTGCAAAATCGACAACGCTGTTTCGTTCGGAGCGCTTATCATCGCGTTATGTCCACCGGACAGCATCTGGTAATAGTTAAAGCCCATGCGCTTTGCCCTTTCACCGGCATCAACAAACCAGGGAAAACGGGAAAGTTGAATGAATGTTCCTGGAATATTACTTCCTCGTTGGGTGAGATCTATTGTTTCAGTAAAGGTCTTGTATGGCTGATCGCCAACCCGGACTTTTACCCAATCAATATCTTTTCTATCCCTTACACCAAGGTCTTCAAGTGTTCCGAGAAATGGAATTCTCCACCCATCGCCTTTTGAAGATACTATTGTATTTAGTGACGGTATGACGAGATAATCCACTATGGATTTTTTATCCTCCGGCAAAAAGGCATCCAGATACACAAGTCGCGAAATTCTATTGGCTACTTTTTCTGCTACGCCGGAAATAACCATCCCAGCGTAACTATGTCCGACCAATATTACATTGTATAAATCTTCGTATTCAAGCATTGAAACTATATCTTCAATATGCGTACTTAAATCAATCTTTGGTGTAAGCAAGTGCGATCGCTCCCCAAGTCCTGTAAGTGTAGGTGTATAAACCATATGTCCTTTGGGTTCCAATAACGCCTTAACTTTTTTCCAGCACCAGCCACCATGCCAGGCTCCGTGAACAAGTACATAAACCGAATGATTGCTATTAACTTTATTCAATAAGTTTAAATTTTAAAAAATTATTTTTTCTTTTGTACCACGCTTACCATTAGCAGCCAGCGCTTCTTTAAATTAGAAAAAAACTCTGCTACCGGCAATTCAACGTAAGATTTTGCAGTTTTCTTCAGTGTTTGCGCCATCTCATTTCTTTGAAGAATTGCATCTGATTTATAAATACATCCGTTTTATTTATTTACCAGTTTCATGTTAGCATCGCTGATACGTTGACCTACATTCGGATATTTTTTTAAAATCATTTCTATGGATTCAAAATCATTTTTATCTAAAATAATATCCACTGCTTTAGCATTTTCTTCGAGATATTTTCGCTTTTTCGTTCCGGGAATAGGGATGATATCTTCCCCTTGTGCCAATACCCAGGCTAAAGCCAGTTGAGCCGGTGTACAATTTTTTTCTTTAGCAATGGCAGCAAATTCATCTACCAATTTCCGATTGTTTTCCCAATGTGCGTCATCAAAACGCGGTACGCTTCTTCTCCAGTCATCTTTTGTCAACGAATTATTTCCATTAAGTGTAGCCGTAATAATGCCCCTTGCCAAAGGACTATAGGGAACCAATGAAATGCCCAATTCACGACACGTATCCAAAATTTCTCCTTCCACATCGCGGCTCAATAGCGAATATTCACTTTGCAATGCCGCAATGGGATGGACTTTAGACGCACGGCGCAGCGACTCAGCAGAAGCCTCAGATAATCCTATATAACGAATCTTTCCTTCCTTTACGAGGTCTGCCATAGCGCCAACTGTTTCTTCAACAGGCACCTGCGGATCTACACGATGCGAATAATATAAATCAATGGTCTCTATTTTCAATCGTTTCAGGCTTTTCTCCACCGCTTTTTTTGCATAAGCCGGCGAGCCATCAAAATAAGTTCCTGGCGTGCCACCGAAACCTGCACTCCCTTCTCTTTGGCGGAAACCAAATTTAGTAGCAATGAAAACTTTGTTCCGGTTGGGCGATAAAACCTTTGAAATCAATTTTTCATTTTCTCCAAAGGCGTACATGTCTGCGGTGTCCCAAAAATTAATACCTAAATCCAATGCCTTATGCAAGGTAGCTATGCTTTCCTCGTCATCACGAATGCCGTACGCATGGCTCATGCCCATACAGCCCAATCCTATGGCGGATAAATGCTCTTCTGTTTTTCCTAGTGTTCTGTATTTCATCTTTTACATCTTTAGAATGCAAAGGTAAGTTCACATACCATAGCCGAAAATGGTCAGGCAGGACAATCTTAGTGGTGAAATGTGCCATCTCAAATAGCGGTTAAGTGCCTGTCCAACCTACCTTTCCTGCACTTCTTTATACTTCAGGCAATACGCAAAATAAAAATTCAGCTTAATTGTGACTTCACTGTCCATAAAACTGGTTCAGATGAAATTTTAAAAAAAAAATGACTGCAACACAATTAATCATATTTTGAATCGTTATACCATATGTAGAACGATGATTTCAATATTTAAATTCATTCTCCTATGGTAACAATTTCTTACGTTCTTCTCATTGCGTTAATCATGTTCGCAGCTACTTTGCGTTTAATTTCTTTTATCTCAAAAAGAAAAAAAGATAAATTATGTTTACGGTTAAGTAAAGAAGGCGCGAGCAACGGCCTCACTTTTTGCAGCCAGGAGCTTTTGGCAAATATTATCATAGGAATAGATGGTATACACCGCAAAATTCTTGTGGTGGAACAAAAGGCACATCATTATCACAGCACCATTATATCATTGGAAGAAGTACATCATTGCCAGGTGTTCAGCAACGAAGGGCTTTTGAGGCGTAAAAACTTTAATACCCTCAGCGAGTATTTAAAAAGCGTTGTATTAGAGCTTCGGTTTGAATTTAATAATTCACATGAAACTGCTTCCATCATTTTTGCGAAAGGTTTAAACACTTCAAAAAGAGAACTTGAACTATTGCGCGCCAAAGCAGAATTCTGGTCCGTTATGTTTTCAAAAATGCTTACACATCGCATAAGCGCACGAGCCTGATAGAATTCTTTCAGTGTATCCCCGAAGGTATAATGATTGATTTTTCATATTGATATTTTTGGTTAATAAAAGATAGTAAAAGTTAATATGCTATCAAATTTAAAGGCTGCCCGGAAAAGGGCGGCCTTTGATTTTTGTTCCTTTCTTTTATCTGCCTTAACATGACAATAGGAATATAGTCTTAGGCTGAAGCTGCAAATTCTATTCATATAATCGGTGTACTTTCGTACCCTATGAAAAGTTCAAATATTTCAAGTTCACAGGGGCTTCGTTTCCGTGAGGCAATGAAAAAGGAACAGCCGCTGCAAATCGTAGGCGCTGTGAATGCGCAACATGCATTATTAGCCGGGCAGGCAGGATTCAATGCCATTTATCTTTCGGGCGGCGGTGTGGCTGCGGGCTCGCTGGGCATTCCTGATTTGGGAATTACTACTTTGGAAGATGTGCTGATTGATATCAATCGCATCACCAACGTTACCAATTTACCTTTGATGGTAGATGTGGATACCGGTTTCGGCCCTTCCGCTTTTAACGTGGCGCGAACCGTAAAATCATTGATAAAAGCAGGCGCAGCAGCGCTTCACATCGAAGACCAGGTAGGCGCAAAACGATGTGGCCATCGCCCCGGAAAAGAAATAGTGAGCAAAGAAGAAATGGCCGACCGGCTGAAAGCGGCTGTGGATGCAAGAACCGATGAACATTTTGTAATTGGCGCGAGAACCGATGCTTTTGCAAATGAAGGTTTGGAAAAAACATTGGAAAGAGCTGTGGCCTATAAAGAGGCAGGAGCCGATTTCATTTTTGCAGAAGCCATTCCTGATTTATCTTATTACAAGAAATTTGTGGATGCCACAGGAATCCCTGTGCTGGCCAATATTACAGAGTTTGGAATGATACCCATGTACACAGTGGATGAATTGCGCGATGCTGGTGTCGGGTTAATTTTATATCCGCTTTCTGCTTTTCGCGCGGCCAACAAGGCGGCAGAAAATGTATACCGGCATATTCGTAAGGAAGGCACGCAAAAGAATGTGCTGCACACGATGCAAACCAGGGAAGAATTGTATCAAACCATTGGCTACCACGATTACGAACAAAAATTAGATAAACTTTTTAAAGAAAATAAAAATGGCTGATAATACAGAAACCCCGGCATTCAAGCCGAAGAAAAGTGTAGCGCTTTCAGGCGTAGTAGCGGGCAACACTGCTTTATGCACTGTGGGCAAAAGCGGAAACGATTTACATTATCGCGGTTACAATATTCTCGACCTGGCAGAAAAAGCTGAGTTTGAAGAAGTGGCTTATTTGCTTATTTATGGCGCTTTGCCGACGCAACTTGAATTGGCAAATTATAAAACCAGATTAAAATCTTTGCGCGGATTATCGAAGCCGGTAAAAAACATTTTACAACAGATTCCTGCTACGGCGCATCCAATGGATGTTTTGCGGACTTATGTTTCAGCGCTTGGTTGTGTAGAACCGGAAAAAGAGGACCATAACATTTCCGGAGCAAGAGACATTGCTGATAAATTGCTGGCATCATTCAGTTCTGCATTATTATATTGGTATCACTATTCGCACAACGAAAAAGAGATTGAAGTAGAGACCGACGATGAAACAATTGGCGGTCATTTTTTACATCTTTTGCATGGAAACAAACCTTCTGAATCGTGGATAAAAGCCATGCAGATTTCATTGAACCTATATGCGGAGCATGAATTCAATGCCTCTACGTTTACAGCGAGGGTTATTGCCGGAACCGGTTCTGATATGTATTCGGCTATAACTGGTGCCATTGGTGCATTACGCGGACCAAAGCATGGCGGGGCAAATGAAGTAGCTTACGATATTCAGAGCAGGTACAATTCTCCTGAAGAAGCAGAAGAAGATATCCGTAAACGGTTGGAGAAGAAAGAAGTGATTATTGGATTTGGCCACCCGGTTTATACCATTTCTGACCCGCGTAATGTGGTGATAAAAAAAGTAGCGAAACAGCTTTCAGAAGAAGCAGGCGATATGCAATTGTATAACATTGCCGAACGGCTGGAAAGTGTGATGTGGAATGAGAAAAAAATGTTCCCTAACCTCGATTGGTTTTCGGCAGTTTCCTATCATCTGATGGGTGTGCCTACATTAATGTTTACGCCGCTGTTTGTCGTGTCAAGAGTTACCGGATGGAGCGCGCACGTGATAGAACAAAGAGAAGATGGAAAAATCATCCGCCCGAGCGCTAATTATACCGGCCCTGAGAACAGAGAATTTGTTTCGATTGAAAAAAGATAAACAGCTGAAAATGGGAAAGAATAATTATAGAAATTACTTTTTTTCCTAAACCATTTGGAAAGGATGAGAAAATTCAGGAAATGACTTTTGACTGAAAATTTTTTATCAATAAGTTATCGTTCCAATTACTAAGGCTTTCAGCAGAAGAACAAATATCCCCTTTTTTTATATTTACCTCGGGCTTTGGCTTTTCAATCAGTATTAACACGCACAAATAATTCCTTAACTTCGGGATAGAAAATTCAGTAAATGGAAATAGAAAGAACAAACAAAGAAGTTATTATCAGGCTTCCCTCTTATGTTGACACGGAGGGGCTTCAACGTTTGGTAGACTATCTGACATATAAAGAAGCTACTGCGAAATCAAAAGCCAAACAGTCCGATGTTGACGCATTAGCAACAGAAGTTAAACAAGGTTGGTGGAAAAAAAACAGAAGCCGGCTTGTTAAATGAAAATCGTAGTTGACACAAATATAATTTTCAGTACACTATTAAACTCCAACCATACAATCGGCGACCTTTTGTTTAACTCGGACAAGCATTTTGAATTTTATAGTTGCAGTTATATGGGTTATGAAATTCAAAAGCATTGGGAACGACTTAAAAAAATTTCAAAATTATCAGAAGAACAATTGCAGGTCTCTTACATGCAGATTCTTTCAAAATTAAAATTTATAAACGAAGAAATCATCCCTGCTGAAACATGGCTGGCTTCGGAAGAAGTTACAAAAGAGATAGACATTGATGATATTGATTTTGTAGCGTTGACAAAATTTTTGAAAGCTACATTGTGGACAGGTGACAAAGCTCTCTACAACGGGCTTAAAAAACACAACTTTAAAAAACTGCTAAACACGACTGAATTACTTGCACTTCGGATGTCCAAAAGCCAGAAATAAAACGCCATATAACCAAACTATCTTTGCCGGTAACTGAACTTAAACACAAATCAATTAATAATATTCAGCAATTAATATCCAAACCAATAATTTAAGTAGAAATGTCATCACCTATCTCAAATGAAAGACCACAACCTGATAAAGTTTTAACCGATATCGTGGATTATGTGTTGAACTATGAAATCAAAACTGACCTTGCCTGGAAGACGGCGCACTATTGTTTATTGGATACATTGGGCTGCGGATTTGAAGCGCTGACCTATCCGGCATGTACCAAATTATTAGGGCCAATCGTACCGGGAACAACGGTTCCGCACGGCGCTAAAGTTCCGGGAACACAATTCCAGTTAGACCCCGTGCAGGCTTCTTTTAATATCGGTGCAATTATCCGCTGGCTTGATTTTAATGATACCTGGCTGGCCGCAGAATGGGGACATCCCTCTGATAATCTCGGCGGAATTCTCGCAACCACTGACTGGCTTTCGAGGACTGCCCTTGCCAACGGAAAGCCGCCGTTAAAAATGAAACAAGTGTTGGAAGCGATGATAAAAGCGCATGAAATCCAGGGCGTGCTTGCTTTGGAAAATTCATTTAATAAAGTCGGTTTAGACCATGTTATTTTGGTGAAAGTGGCTTCTACTGCTGTCGTTGGAAAATTAATCGGGCTCAGCCGTGATGAATTAATCAATGCGGTTTCCCTGGCTTTTGTGGATGGGCAATCTTTAAGAACTTATCGTCATTCGCCCAACACAGGTAGCAGGAAATCGTGGGCGGCCGGTGATGCCACTTCGCGCGCCGTTCGTTTAGCGTTGATGGCAAAGACCGGCGAAATGGGCTATCCTTCTGTACTGACTGCGAAAACCTGGGGCTTTTATGATGTGTCGTTCCGCGGAAATGAATTTAAATTTCAGCGCGATTATGGTTCTTACGTGATGGAAAATGTTTTGTTTAAAATTTCTTTCCCGGCAGAATTTCACTCACAAACCGCCGTGGAAGCGGCTATGGCTTTGCATGGAACGCTCGCAGATTTAAATAAAACCGTTGACGATATTAAGAAAATAACCATCCGCACACATGAGGCCGCCATTCGCATCATCGACAAAAAAGGCCCGTTGAACAATCCCGCCGACAGGGACCATTGCATTCAATATATGATTGCCGTTCCTTTGATTTATGGAAGATTAACGGCTGCAGATTATGAAAACAATATCGCGGCCGATGAGCGGATTGATGTGCTGCGCGATAAAATGATTTGCATAGAAGACAAACAATTTACCCTGGATTATCACGCCCCCGAAAAACGCTCCATCGCCAATGCGTTGACAGTAGAATTAAACGATGGAAGGATTTTGCCGGAAGTAGTAGTCGAATATCCCATCGGCCACAAACGCAGGCGGGAAGCGGGAATACCTTTGTTGCTCGAAAAATTTAGTATTAATCTCGCCAGGAAATTTCCTGAAAAACAGCAGAAAGTTATTTTAGACGCTACCTTAGATTACACCAAATTAGTAGATATGCCGGTAAATGAATTTGTGGATTTGATGGTGATTTAATCATAAATGGTGAATGGTGAATCGTCAAACACAGTGAAGCAATAAATTTTCGGAATTTTTATTTTCAGCAATTCCACCAATTTATTTCGGTTATATTTTTAAGATAAAAAATTAACTTAGCAGTTGCTTGATTTTCCTTTGGCCGGCAGACGGTTTTATAAAGGCACAAGATTAAAAATGTGAACTCATCACGAACTTTTTGTTCCAAAAAACAAAAAATATTTATGAAGAAGTTTTCTTTTCTGTTGTTTGGTGTGGCCATTGTAGCCCTGGCAACTTCCTGCAGGCAGGACCCTCAAAAAGTTACCGAAAGAGACGGTATAAAAGTGCCTGATCATGTCGTGATCGTAATAGAAGAAAATCACGGGTATGATCAGATAGTCGGATCAGACAGCGCGGCTTATATAAATAAATTAGTGGCTGAAAGTGCCGTGTTTACCGATGCGCATGGAGTGACGCATCCGAGCCAACCTAATTACCTGGCATTTTATTCGGGAACAACGCAGGGCATTAATGGCGATCAATGCCTGAAAGATTCAACTCCTTATACTACGCCTAATTTAGGAGCGGCTTTGCTTCAAAACGGATATACCTTTAAAGGATATGCGCAAACAATGCCTTCTGCCGGGTATCTTGAATGTGGCTATGGAAAAGGCGAGCTGACAGGCCAGAGTTTATATGGAAGAAAACATTGCCCGTGGGTAAACTGGCAGGGCCATAAAAAAAATAACATACCTGATTCGTTGAGTCAACCGATGACTGCTTTTCCCAAAAATTTTGATGATCTCCCTACTGTCTCTTTTGTAATTCCCGACATGGACCATGATATGCATAACATAGGCGCACCGGGAGATTCAGCATGTATCGTAAGAGGCGACAACTGGTTGAAACAAAATCTCAGCGCTTATGTGGAATGGGCAAAAAACCATAACAGCCTTTTAATTCTTACGTATGACGAAGACCAGTTTACTGCGCAAAATCGTATTCTCACTTTATTCGCAGGTGCCAATGTAAAACCCGGAAAATATTCTGAAAAGATCAATCACTATAATGTGCTGAAAACGCTTGAAACCATGTATGGCCTGCATGTGCAGGATAGCAATGTAGTAGCGGTAAAAAATATCTGGAAAAAATAACAGAAGGTTTTTTAATGTGAGAGTTAAAAACGTTTATGCGTTACCGTTAGTTTGCGCTCAAGGGGATACCTTTTTGAAAAGATGCCCTCTTTTGGAATAATCATTTATTTGGAATCAAAAAATTCTTATCATCAGCTGAAGGGCCATAAATAGAAGGCACAGGAATATCATTCAATCGCATATAAACGGTAAGCTGCCCGCGATGATGAACCCAATGGTTAAGGGTTACGCCGATATCAGTTATTTTTTTTGAACTATATAAAACCTGGCCATTTGCTTTCAGCGTAAAATCTCCTTGCAGATCTTCATCCGTGGCATTTTCCAGCACTTTCCTCGCTGCTGTCATATTTTCTTCGAAGTGCTCCACCAGTTCTTCATTGTTTTTTGGAGAAGCATGTTTGAAAGTAGCGAAATCTATTTCGCCATCAGTCACCATGTGAACAATCCATAAAGGAATTTCGGCCACCAGCAAAGCCAGGTAGCCCATGTTCATTGATTTTGGATGAGGCTTGTATTCAAATAAGGTTTCCGGAATTCTTTCAAGGCAAGCTTTTGTTGCAGAATATTCACGATTTAGTTCCTGAAGAAAATCTGCTGCTTTTGATGTTGCCATTGTTATTTTTTTTTACTGCGAATTTAAGATAGCCATCAAATTATTTAACAATATGAGACCAAAAAGAGCGCAAGCAATAAAATAAAAATCATGCGAATTTGTTGGCCTGCTGCTAAATATTTTTACGCTGTCTGAAAGAAACGAAAATCATACCGGCATTTATAAATAGAAATCTTTTCTAAATTGCTTTACATTTGACGGATAAAAACCTTGCATCACCCTGATATTTTTCAAAAAAAAATTAAAAAGAAATCATGAAGATTACAAGCATTTTCCTGGTTGCAGGAATTCTATCTTTTGTCGTAGCCTCCTGCAATAATTCTGGTAGTAATAAAAGTTCTGATATAAAAGCGGGAGTAACCAAAACTTCCTGGGGCGAATTTGATGGCAAAAAAGTGGAGCTTTTCACTTTGGTAAATCATAAGGGAGATACTGTGACGATTACTAATTATGGCGGAACAATTACTTCATTTGTGGTGCCTGATAAAAACGGAAATCACTCAAGCATTATCATCGGTTTCGATAGTTTGAAAACCTACTTGCAAAAGCCGCCTTATTTTGGCGCATTGATTGGCCGTTATGCGAACAGGATCGGAGGCGCACAATTTACGCTTAACAACAACGAGTACAAGCTAAATCCCAATGATGGAAAAAATACTTTGCACGGCGGATTGAAAGGATTTGATAAAGTAGTGTGGGATGCAACAATTCCTTCAGACAGCGTCCCTTCGATCGAATTAAATTATGTAAGCAAAGATGGAGAGGAAGGTTTTCCGGGGAATCTGAAAGTGATGGTAAAATATACGCTTACTGATGATCATGAATTGAAAATTGAATACAATGCTGAAACTGATAAGCCAACGCCGATTAATCTTACTAATCATAGTTATTTTAATTTGTCGGGTCGTGTAACCAATTCCATCCTTAATGAAACTTTGTGGATTGATGCAGACAAATACACGCCCGTTGACAGCACATTAATTCCGACCGGCGAAATACTTGATGTGAAAGGAACTCCGTTTGATTTTACTTCAGCCAAAAAAATCGGCGTTTCGATTGATTCGGTTAAAGGCGGTTATGATATTAATTATGTATTAAACAGGAAAGATTCTACTTCTCTTCAAAAGGTGGCTGAGGTGTCAGATTCTATCAGCGGCCGCACTATGGAAGTGTATACTACGCAGCCAGGAATACAATTTTATACAGGCAATTTTTTAGACGGAAAATTCACTAATCGCTACGGCAATCCGATCACACAGCATTCCGCATTATGCCTTGAAACGCAGCATTTTCCTGATTCTCCGAATAAGCCGGGTTTTCCTTCCGCCACTTTAAACCCGGGCGAAAAATTTCACCAGGAAACTGTTTATAAAATAAAAGTGAATGATTAGATGGCTGATTACGCTTTTATTTTTGACCTGAACGGAACGATGATTGATGATATGGAATATCATGCAAAGGCGTGGTCTGATATATTGAATATTGACCTGGACGCGGCGCTAACTTTAGACCAGGTGAGGGCAGAAATGTATGGAAAAAATGTGGAGCTGCTCGACAGGGTTTTTGGAAAAAATTATTTTTCGCCGGAAAAAGAACAGCAAATATCAATTGAAAAGGAAAGAAGATACCAGGAAGCTTTCAGGCCACATCTTTCACTCATCAAGGGACTGGATCAATTTCTTAAAAAGACCGAAGCCAGCAGAATTTCAATGGCAGTAGGCACTGCAGCCATCCCCATTAATATAGATTTTGTTTTGGACGGCCTGAACATCCGCCATTATTTTAAAGCAATCGTTAGTGCTGACGATGTGATAAAAAGCAAGCCTGACCCCGAGACTTTTACAAAGTGTGCCGAACTTTTGCATGTTCGCCCGGAAAATTGTGTCGTATTTGAAGACGCACCAAAGGGCGTGGAAGCCGCTGAGAATGCCGGTATGAGTTGTGTGGTGATTACTACCATGCATCCGCAGGAAGAATTTAAAAATTATAAAAACATAATTTCCTTTATTGAAGATTATACATCGGCAGATCCACAAACATTTGCAAAAACGATTTCGCAAAAAACAAAGTAGACGAACTTATACGGCAGATTTCTATTTTGCCTTATTACAAAATCCGGAATGATCTTCCGGAATTTTTTTTTATTCAATTGATTAAAAAACGTATGTTTGACAATAATAGCGTCGTTGCGAATTTTATTTCAGTTGCAAATGCCTTAAGTGAAGAAGAAACGAGCCAGGTAAGGCGGGATGAGATTACAAAATTCTTAGAAGTTTTTTGATTTGAAATTAATAATCTAAATAAACAAATTCTTTATGCGTATCAAGCTCTTCATGATGTCTGTCGGAATGATTCTTTTTTCTCCGATGGCTTTTTCCCAGCCCACGGCAACCCTGAATGTAAACGTAAATGCAGGAAAGGAGATCATTTCCAAAGATATTTATGGGATGTTTTCTGAGCATCTCGGCCGTGATATTTACGATGGCTTTTGGGTGGGAAAAGATTCAAAAATTCCGAATAAAGACGGCATCAGGCTGGATATTGTCAAAGCTTTAAAAGATATTAAAGTTCCGCTGATGCGCTGGCCAGGTGGTTGTTTCGCCGATCAGTATCATTGGATGGACGGCATCGGGCCAATGAATAAAAGGCCGGAAACGGTCAACATGAGTTGGGGAGGTGTTAGTGAAAATAATGAATTTGGTACCCATGAATTTATGCAACTCTGTGACCTTATCGGCTGCCAGGCTTATATAGCCGGTAACATGGGCAGCGGAACAGTAAAAGAAATGGCTGAATGGATAGAATATGTAAATTCTCCATTAGAAAGTTCTGTCACTAAAATGCGGAAAGAAAATGGCCGTGAAAAGCCATGGTATGTTCCTTATTGGGGCGTTGGAAATGAAAGCTGGGGCTGCGGCGGCAATATGACGCCAGAGCAATACACAGATATGTATCGGAGATACGCCACTTTTTGCCATAGCTATCCCGGGGCGCCATTGAAAAAAATCGCAAGCGGCCCAAATGGTGATGATGCACATTGGATGGAGGTAATGATGAAAAATATTCCTCACAACCTCATGTGGGGCGTGTCGCTACATTATTATACCATACCGACGGGCAATTGGGGGGCTAAAGGCTCTGCCACTGATTTTGACGAAAACCAATACTTTAGTACCATGAAAAATGCGCTCCACATGGATAATGTTATCAATAACCAGGTGGCCGTAATGGATAAATATGATCCAAAGAATAAAGTGGCACTGGCTGTGGATGAATGGGGCGTTTGGACTGATGCAGAACCGGGAACTAATCCTGCTTTTTTGTATCAACAAAACAGCCTGAGAGATGCGCTGGCTGCGGCTTCTACTTTAAATATTTTTAACAACCACAGCGACAGGGTGAAGATGGCCAATCTTGCCCAAACCGTAAATGTGTTGCAGGCATTAGTTTTAACCAAAGGTGCTCAAATGGTGCTTACGCCCACTTATTTCGTTTTTGGAATGTATAAGGTTCACCAGGACGCCACCTTGTTGCCCATCAGGTTAGTTTCACCGGATTATGTTTCCGGGAATGATTATATTCCTGCTGTAAATGCGTCGGCCTCAAAAGATTCTACCGGGGCTATTCATATTTCTTTGGTAAATATTGACCCTTTAAAAACTATTACTATCCGCACCACTTTTGAAGGAAGCAGTTGGAAAAATGTGACCGGCAAGGTTTTGACTTCTGATAAATTTAATGATGTTAATACATTTGAAAATCCGGACAAAATTAAAGTTGCTGCATTCTCAGGCGCTAAAAAAGATAAAGACGAATTGGTGGTAACCCTTCCTCCGAAATCTGTAGTAGTACTGGAATTGAAATGATTGATATTTAAAATTTTTTAAAAATTAATGGAACAGAAATTTGTAATTGGCGTTGATTACGGAACTGATTCAGTTCGCTCCGTGATTGTGAACGCAATGAATGGTGAAGAAATTGCTTCTTCGGTATTTGCTTATCCGCGCTGGAAGCAGGGATTGTATTGCGACCCTTCGAAAAATCAATTCCGCCAGCATCCTTTGGATTATATAGAAGGATTGGAAAAAACTATAAAAGACTGCGTGGAAAAAGCCGGAAAAGAAGTAGCAGAAAAAATAGTGGCTATTTCTGTAGATACCACGGGTTCCACACCTGTAGCGGTAGATAAAACAGGAACCCCGCTGGCTTTGCTCACTTCTTTTGAAAACAATCCGAATGCGATGTTTGTCCTTTGGAAAGACCATACGGCAACTGCAGAAGCGGCGGAAATAAATGAAAAGGCAAAAGAATTTGGAATTAATTATTTGCAGTTTGTCGGCGGAATTTATTCCTCAGAATGGTTTTGGGCAAAACTACTTCGTTTACTGCGCGAAGATGAATCGGTAAGAGCGGCGTGCTATTCATGGGTAGAGCATTGCGACTGGATTCCTTTTCTGCTGACGGGCGGAACAGATGTAAAAGATATGAAACGCGGCGTTTGTTCTGCAGGCCATAAAGCCTTATGGGCAGAGGAATTTGGCGGATTTCCACCGGATGAATTTTTTAAAACTGTGGACCCCTTACTGGAAAATTTTACATCCAGATTATTTACAAAAACTTATACTGCCGATAAACCCGCTGGAACTTTATCAGAAGAATGGGCAGAAAAATTAGGTCTATCAACAAATGTAATTATTGGCGTTGGCGCAATGGATGCCCACATGGGCGCAGTAGGCGGACAAATTGAACCTTACTATTTAAGTAAAGTAATGGGAACATCCACCTGCGATATGTTGGTGGCGCCCGCTGAGGAAGTGAACGAAACTTTAGTGAGTGGAATTTGTGGACAGGTGCCTGGTTCTGTTATTCCGGGAATGATTGGAATGGAGGCAGGGCAGTCCGCTTTTGGCGACACCTATGCATGGTTTAAGAACCTTTTGTCGTGGCCATTTGAGCTAATGCGACAATCGAAAATATCAGAGGAAGAAAAGATTAATGAGCTGATTGATGAAGCCACACATAAAATAATTGCACGGCTTTCAGAAGAAGCTCAAAAATTGCCTTTGGGTGAAAATGATGAATTGTCTGTGGATTGGTTAAATGGGCGGAGAACACCCGATGCCGACCAATTGCTAAAGGCTGCCGTTACCGGGTTAACACTGGGAACGGATGCGCCGCGATTTTTTAAAGCGCTGGTGGAAGGAACTTGTTTTGGCGCCAAAGCTATTGTTGAAAGATTTAATCAGCAAGGCATACAAGTAAAAGGTTTGATAGGCATTGGTGGCGTTGCAAAAAAATCTTCCTACATCATGCAAACCATGGCGGACGTAATGGATATGCCCATAAAAATTCACCGGTCAGAACAAACGTGCGCAGCGGGGGCGGCCATGTTTGCAGCCACCGCAGCAGGAATTTATGATAAGGTAGAAGACGCAATGAAGGCAATGGGACGTGGCTTTGATAAAGAATATTTTCCTGATAAAAACAAAGTAGCAATCTATAAAAAGCGATATGAGAAATATCAGCAGTTAGGAAAATTCATTGAACAACAAACCAAATAAAAGTGGCTCAAAAAAAATACGAACACATTCAGCAGGAAGCTTATGAGGCCAATATGCAATTGCCAAAATTAGGATTGGTGTTATTCACTTTTGGAAATGTAAGCGCCGCCGACAGGGCACTTGGCGTGTTTGCGATCAAGCCAAGCGGTGTGCCTTATGAAGAATTGACTCCCGAAAAAATGGTGATTGTAGATTTTGAATCCAACATTGTTGAAGGAAATTTAAGGCCATCCTCCGATACAAAAACTCATGCCGTTTTATACAAGCACTGGGAAAACATTAATGGTGTGGCGCACACGCACTCTGTGTACGCCACTTCGTGGGCACAGGCACAAAAAAGTATTCCCATTTTTGGAACCACACACGCGGATCATAATACGGTTGACATTCCCTGTGCGCCGCCGATGAGTGATGAAATGATACAGGGAAATTATGAATACCAAACCGGCTTTCAAATCCTGAATTGGTTCAAAGAAAATAATTTAAGCTATGAAGAGGTGGAAATGATTTTGGTAAGTAACCATGCGCCATTTACCTGGGGCAAAACCGCTGCCAAAGCGGTTTACAACAGTGCTGTTTTGGAAAATGTGGCAAAAATGGCTCACTTCACATTATCCATAAACGCTGATGCAGCACGGCTTAAAGATGCATTAATCAAAAAACATTATGAAAGAAAACATGGCACCGGAAGTTATTATGGCCAGCAATAAATGAAATTCTTCTTCACGATATTGCTTGGAGTTTTTACTTCAATAATTCATGCACAAAACGTGGCAATAACGCCACCAATGGGCTGGAATAGCTATAACTGTTTTGGCTCGGCTGTTCATGAAGATGAAGTGAAAGCGAATGCGGATTACATGGCGAAGAATTTAAAGCCTTATGGCTGGCAATACATTGTCGTCGATTTTTTATGGGCTTACGATAATCCTTCCTACAGCAAAATCGGGAACCCAGAACAGAAGCGGCTTTACGATGGTTCTTATATTCCATGGTTGAAAATGGATGAATACGGAAGACTCCTTCCTCAGCCGGATAAATTTCCTTCCAGCTTCCAGGGAAAAGGTTTTAAACCGCTTTCCGATTATGTTCATTCGCTGGGATTAAAATTTGGTATCCATGTGATGCGTGGCATCCCGCGCCAGGCGGTTTGGGCAAAAACAAAAGTGTTGGGAACCGACGGAATTACCGCGGATGAAATCGCAGACACTTCCTCAACCTGTAGCTGGCTCAATCACATGTATGGCCTCGATATGAACAAAAAAGGAGCGCAGGAATATTTAAATTCTTTGTTACAATTATATGCTTCGTGGGGTGTTGATTTTATTAAGGTGGATGATATTTCAAGGCCATACCATAAAGCTGAAATTGAAGGTTATAAAAAAGCCATTGAAAATTGCGGGAGGCCAATTGTGTTAAGCATTTCACCTGGCGCTACGCCTCTGAAAGATTCCACGCACGTGATGGCGCATACAAATATGTGGCGCATGGCCGATGATTTTTGGGACAACTGGAAAGAAATATTGGCGATGATGAATTATGCCAAACAATGGCAGGGCACAGGCGGGCCGGGCCATTGGCCTGATTGTGATATGTTGCAGATTGGAAAATTATCCAAGCGCGGCCCGGTTGGGCCCGAAAGGTACAGCCGCTTTACCGATAACGAATTGCGAACCCATTTTAGCTTTTGGTGTATCTATCAATCGCCACTAATGATAGGCGGAAATCTTCCCGAAAACCGGCCTTTTGATGATAGTCTTTTAATGAATGAGGAAGTAATTTCTGTTGATCAAAATTCGGAACATCCGCAATGTATTTACCAGGATAGTACAAAGGCGATATGGATTTCGCATGTGTTAGACAGTAAACAAATAAATATTGGCATTTTTAATTTAGCTGATAAAGCGCAAAGCATTTCTTTCTCATTTAAAGATATTGGTTCTTTTAAAAAAGCAGGTTTAAGGGATTTGTGGAAACGAAAAGAATTGGGTGTTTTTAAAAATAAATTTCAACAAACGATTGATGCGCATGATGCGTTGCTGTTGCGTATTACACCGGAATAAATTTTTAGAAATGAAAAAGTTTCTTCTGCCGTTGATTCTTTTTGGCGCCTTGCATACAAGTGCGCAAAAGAAAGATTATCCTTTCCGGGCAGTGGCGTTCAACAAGGTAAAGCTTTCGGATAATTTCTGGTTGCCACGGCTGAAAATAAATGAAACCGTTACTATTCCTGCCTCTTTCGAACGATGCGAAAAAACAGGCCGCGTGAAAAACTTTGTGATGGCCGCCGAACACACAGGAAAATTTTGTACGATATATCCTTTTGATGATACGGATATTTATAAAACCATCGAGGGCGCTTCTTATTCTTTGAGTTTATTTCCTAATCCTACGTTGGACAAATATGTGGATTCATTAATCAAAATCATTGGCGCGGCACAGGAGCCCGACGGATATTTATACACTGCCAGAACCATCAATCCCAATGACGTTGGTCCGTGGGTTGGAAAAGTTCGTTGGGAAAAAGAAAGAGAGCTCAGCCATGAATTATACAATGCCGGTCATTTGTATGAGTCTGCAGCAGCGCATTATTTGGCAACTGGCAAAAAGACATTATTAAATATTGCGTTGAAAAACGCTGACCTGGTTTGCTCTGTTTTTGGCCCGGATAAAAAACATGTGGCTCCAGGCCATGAAGTGGTAGAAATGGGTTTGGTAAAATTATACCGCATTACCGGGAATGAAAAATACCTGAACACAGCTAAGTTTTTTGTTGAACAAAGAGGCCATTTCAAAGGATATGATTCAAAGAGCAAAGACGAATGGAAGAACGGAATGTATTGGCAGGATGATAAACCGGTTGTTGACCAAACAGAAGCGGAAGGCCACGCCGTTCGTGCAGGCTATTTATATTCTGCGATGGCAGATGTAGCCGCATTGACCGGCGACCAAAAAATGCTGCAGGCGGTTGACACCATTTGGAATAATTTGGTTTCAAAAAAAATATATGTGCAGGGCGGAGCCGGAGCGGTGGGCGATGGCGAACGATATGGAGCAAATTATGAATTGCCCAATACCACTGCTTACAATGAAACCTGCGCAGCAATTGCCAATGTTTTTTGGAATGAAAGAATGTTCCTGCTGCATGGTGATTCAAAATACATTGATGTGCTGGAAAAGATTTTATATAACGGGTTGATTTCAGGAATTGGCCTTGATGGAAAAAGTTTTTTCTACACCAACGCCATGCAGGTGACGAATAGCTTTACACATCCGGATTTGGAACCAGAGCGGTCGGGATGGTTTCCCTGTTCCTGCTGCCCGACGAATTTGGTCAGGCTTTTACCTTCCGTTCCCGGTTATATTTATGCGCAAAACGAAGACAAGGTTTATATCAATCTTTTTATCAGCAGCAGCGTTTCGCTGAAGGTTCAAAACCAGGAAGTGGCCATCATACAGCAAAACAATTATCCGTGGGATGGTGATTTGAAGTTCATTATCCATCCAAAAAAATCTTTTTCTTTTCCACTGCTGGTACGAATTCCAGGCTGGGCGCAAAATGAGGCGATTCCTTCAGACTTGTATTCCTTCAAAAATAATTCTGACAAACAACCAATCCTCATTGTCAACGGAAAAGAAACGCCTTATGAAATTAAAAATGGCTATGCGGTCATCAACAGGAAGTGGAAAAAAAATGATGTTGTTGAAGTAAAATTGCCCATGGAAGTGAGAAAAGTAACTGCCAATGCAAACGTAAAAAATGACATTGGAAAAGTGGCTTTGCAACGTGGCCCCATCATGTATTGCGCAGAATGGGCTGATAATAATGGAAAAGCGGCTAACATTGTATTGCCTGCCGGAACAATGTTTCAGTCTGAATTTAATCCAACACTTTTAAATGGGATAGAAACCATCCATGCTGAAGTGCCGGCTGTAATTGTCAGCAAAAATGGCGAAAGCATTCAAACCCAAAAACAAAAATTTACCGCTATCCCTTATTACGCATGGGCCAACAGGGGCAAAGGTGAAATGATGCTGTGGTTTCCCGAAAAAATAAAAGACATTCAATTAGTATCCAACGAATAATTTTTAAACCAAAAAAGATAAAAAATTTAAAATGACCAATCTGAAGAACTTTGAAGTGTGGTTCGTTACCGGCAGCCAGCATTTATATGGAGAAGAAACCCTGAAGAAAGTGGCGGAACATTCGCAAATTATCGCACAATTTCTGAATGCTGATTCGCGGATTCCGGTGACCATCGTTTTTAAGCCGACTGTAAAATCGCCTGAAGAAATTTATAACATTTGCTCCGAAGCCAACACCACAAAAAACTGTATTGGCATCATTGCATGGATGCATACTTTTTCTCCGGCAAAGATGTGGATTGGCGGATTGAAAATTTTGCAAAAACCATTGTGCCATTTGCATACGCAATTTAACAGCGACATTCCATGGAATGATATTGATATGGATTTTATGAACCTTAATCAAAGCGCCCACGGCGACAGGGAATTTGGTTTTATCATGAGCCGTATGCGCTTAAGAAGAAAAGTAATCGTAGGTTTTTGGCAGGATGCAAAAGTGCTGGAGAGCATTAATGTTTGGGCCCGTGCTGCAGCCGGCTGGAACGATTGGCAAGGTGCAAGATTTGTTCGCTTTGGCGATAACATGCGTTTTGTAGCGGTGACTGATGGCGATAAAGTGGAAGCTGAAATGAAATTTGGTTATTCTGTAAATACGCATGGCATTGGCGATTTGGTAAAAGTAATAAATGAAGTAACTGACGCGGATACCGACAAATTAATTCAGGAATACCAGGATAGTTACCAACTGCATGATAGCCTGAACAAAGGCAATGAGAAACATCAATCTTTGTTAGATGCAGCGCGCATTGAACTGGGACTGAAATATTTTTTGGAACAGGGGAATTTCAAAGGATTTACCGACACGTTTGAGGACCTTCATGGCATGACGCAATTGCCAGGAATTGGCACACAGCGCTTAATGGCGGCTGGTTATGGTTTTGGCGCAGAAGGCGATTGGAAAACGGCTGCGCTCGTTCGGGCAATGAAAGTAATGGGCAGCGGATTGAAAGGCGGTAACTCTTTTATGGAAGATTACACTTATCATTTTAATCCTGATAATGAGATGGTGCTCGGTTCTCACATGCTGGAAATTTGCCCTTCTATTGCAGATGGAAAGCCTTCCTGCGAAATTCATCCTTTGGGAATTGGAGGAAAAGCAGACCCTGTGCGTTTGGTTTTTAATGTCAGCGGTGGCGAGGCGTTGAATGCTTCCGTGGTTGATATGGGAAATCGTTTTCGTTTATTGGTGAATGAAGTAGAAGCTGTCACTCCGGTTCACGATTTGCCAAAATTGCCCGTCGCAAGGGTTTTATGGAAACCGAAGCCGGATATGGCAACGGGTTGTGCTGCGTGGATACTCGCTGGTGGCGCGCATCATACCTGCTTTAGCCAAAATCTTACTGCGGAACATTTGGAAGATTTTGCGGATATGGCGGGGATAGAATGTTTGCTCATCAGTGAACAAACAAATATCCGTGATTTTAAAAATGAATTAAGATGGAATGACCTGGCAACAAGATAAAAATGAATAACAACTTCTAATCAGAATTCTCCAATTAGTAACAATAGATAAAATAATTACCATGGCTCATCTCTTCAAAGGATTTTTGCTTTCCGGCGGATTAATCTCGCTAAACTGGGCAGATTTGCTCATCATCATTATTTATTTCCTCATCGTTTTAGGAATCGGGTATTACCTGGTAAGATTCACCAAAACGGGAGATGATTTTTTTCTTGCAGGAAGAAAGATGACCATGTGGATTGCAGGACTTGCTTTTATTTCGGCTAACCTCGGTTCGCTGGAACTGATGGGCTGGGCCGCAGCGGCTTATCAATATGGAATTTTAGCGGCGCATTGGTATTGGATTGGCGCCATACCCGCGATGCTTTTCCTGGGCATCGTTATGATGCCGTTTTACTACATATCGAAAACACATTCCGTACCCGGATATTTAAAATTGCGTTTCGGTAAGAGTACTAGTATGTTATCTGCCATTTCTTTTGGTTTTATGACGGTGCTCATGAGTGGTGTAAATATGTTTGCGATGGCATTGGTAATGAAAGTGATTCTCGGCTGGGATTTAAACTTCAGCATTTGGGTATCTTCTATCACCGTAATGGTTTATGTGCTGTTGGGTGGTTTGCTTTCTGCCATCTTCAATGAAGTGTTGCAGTTTGTGCTCATCTGGGCAGGCGCCTTACTGGTGCCGATTCTTGGGTTGGTGGAAGTGGGCGGCTGGAAAGGCATGGTGAGCAGAATTCAGCATAATCTTCCCGGTGGCGATTACACGCACATGTGGAGCACTTTGGGGCATTTTAATGATAATCCGATGGGCATTCAATGGATCGGAATTGTGTTTGGTTTAGGGTTTATTATTTCATTTGGATATTGGACTACTGATTTTCTGGTTGTTCAACGCGTACTTTCTGCGAAGGATTTGCGGTCAGCAAAAATGGCTCCTATCATTGGTTCAGGATTTAAAATGCTGGTTCCGTTAATTGTGATTTTACCTGGCCTGATTGGTTTGGCTGTAATGCCTGGTTTGGTAGGACAGGCACAGGCGGCGGTAACAGGTGGAGCAAGCTATAATGAAATTTTGCCTTTGATGATGGCGCGATATTTAGGTCCGGGATTATTAGGGTTGGGAGTAACAGCGCTTATTGCCGGCTTTATGTCGGGCATGGCGGGCAATGTCACGGCCTTCTCAACGGTATGGACGTATGATATTTACAGGCCGCTTCATTTTAAGATTACTAAGAAAGAAGCTACTGACAAACATTATGTAAAAATGGGCCGGTGGGCTACTTTTGTTGGTGTTCTTATCAGCATTGGCACCGCATATTTGGTGGAAAATGCCGCCAGCATTATGGATTATGTGCAGGCTCTATTCAGCTTTTTCATTGCGCCGTTATTTGGTACGGTTATTTTGGGCATGTTGTGGAAAAGAACTACATCAGCAGGAGGCTTTTGGGGATTACTTGCGGGCACAGTTGCCTCAGTTGGCATGTGGGCGTGGGTAAGAATAGACCCACGAGCACTCGCCATCATCACAGGTTCGGCGGATGCAAAAGCGATGGCCGAAGATATGTATCGTGCGCTTTGGTCATGGATAATATGCGTACTGGTAACGGTATTTGTTAGCTTTGCTACGAAACCCAAGCCTGTCGGGGAATTAGTTGGATTAGTCAGAGGTTGTACCGACCTGCCCTCAGACGCGCATCTTCCTTTGATAAAACGCCCGATTTTCTGGGCAGGAGTCGTACTGGTGGCTTTTATTATTTTACAAATTATTTTCTGGTAAAAAATTATATTTTATGCATGAAGAAGAAGGTTTTTCAATATGGTTTTTTGTAGGGATAATGCTCGCCATTTATGGCCCTATTGTTTTAGTTGCCAACATCCCGGGGTTTTCTACAAGTCAAAACCCGCATGTGGTGCTGGAAGAATTGCACGCCGGCGTATGGTGGGGCATTTTATTGACAATACTTGGAGCACTCTTTCTTTATCTTCATTGGCCGGGGAAGGCACCTTCCGTCCTTGATGAGAAAGACAATAACATTCTTTCTGATGAAATGAAGGATAAAAATTAATGTGGTTTAGATTCCGGTCTGTCATAAGAGATGTATGGCGATGCGCGATTAAATCCTCATATTAATTTGTAGATTTGCACTCCTTTTTAAAAATGGAGACTTGTCCGAGTGGTTGAAGGAGCACGCCTGGAAAGTGTGTATACCTGCAAGGGTATCAAGGGTTCGAATCCCTTAGTCTCCGCTGAAATCAATAATTTAAGGTAAACAGAATTAAAGAACTCCCGTGAAACTCACTATTTATGGGGGTTTTTAATTTTAGGTGTACCTACTTTTACTCCATTTTACAGAATAGTTTGTGGAGTAATTCGTGGAGTAATACTTCTCTTAACTATTTACTCCACAGACTTTACATAAGCCTTTATCTATTAACATTTTATAAGGAAGCAACTCCTTTTTAGCAGTAAGCTAAAGGGTAATTTTATAACTATAAAAGTGCTTTATGGATAAGACTTTTGGGTTACTTTTCCACTTAAAAAAAGAAAACAAAAATTACGACGGTCAATTGACAGT
Source organism: Hanamia caeni (assembly GCF_003721595.1). Classification (GTDB taxonomy): domain Bacteria; phylum Bacteroidota; class Bacteroidia; order Chitinophagales; family Chitinophagaceae; genus Ginsengibacter; species Ginsengibacter caeni. Next base: position 343,389 of record NZ_RJJR01000002.1, on the reverse strand, counting down.
TTACATGCGCATAACCGTTGATGGCACCTATTGCGAAATTAGTACCAAACGGAAATGTAGCTCGAATCACTGGAATGCAACTGCAGGAAGAATGAATGTTAAAAGCGATGACGCAAAGGCATTCAATTCTTATCTCGATACGCTTCAACAAAAGGTATTTGAATCGAAACGTAAGCTAATTGAAACAGACAAAGAACTTACTGCCGAAAATATTAAAAACGTGCTCCTCGGCAGGAATAAACAAAGCCCGCAGATGCTGCTTGAAGTGTTTAAATATCACAATGATCAGATAGCCGCGTTAGTCGGACAGGAATATGCACCCGGGACTTTAGACCGGTATCAAACTTCGCTAAGACACACGAAATCTTTTTTAGAATGGAGGTATAAATTGGAGGATATTGATATTTCTAAATTAAATTATGAATTCATTTCTGAATATGAGTTTTGGTTATTAAGGATTAACTAAATATTATCTAACTTAATACTATTTTACTTCGTTTAACAGTAAGCATTATGATTTAATATTTCATTTGTTAAAGGCGCCTTACCAACACCTAACAAGTATTAAGCCATGCAATGGTTTACTAATCAAGCTTACTGAATTCGTTTTTGGAATTTCAATTGTGAACAAGAAAATGTAGAAGTATGAATGAAACACCAATGCTGTTTCCAATAGCTCCATCTGAGTTTTGGAAGCAAATCAGAACTGTCATCGACGAAGTAGTTACTGAAAAACTAAGCCAACAAAATCTCTCCCCAACAAAATATCATCTCCCGGACAAAGCTTTACTAAAAGCATCCGATGTTTGTGAGATCTTCCAGGTTTCCAAGCCCACACTTTATGAATGGCTGAAGCAAAACAAACTCAAAAGTTTTAAGGTCAAATCAAGGCAATACTTTAATCGTGCAGATATTGATCATTTAATCAATCAAACCGATACTAACCGTTAAGGCTATCCGAAATTATTCTCTCCTAAAAACGTGTGTTATGAATTGTGCAGAAGCTAATCAAATAGATATGGTGGATTACCTGAATTCTATCGGGCATTCACCACAAAAAATGAACAGAAATGATTATTGGTATTTGTCTCCACTTCGTGATGAAAAACATCCGTCATTTAAAGTCAATAGAATTAAAAATGTATGGTATGATCACGGGATTGGTAAAGGCGGAAGTCTGCTAGATTTTGTGATGCAAATGCATCAATGTGATGTGGCAGAAGTTCTGCAAAAACTATCTTTTTTTCACCCGCAGAATATTGTCAAAAATAATCCTGAGAGATCCCGGTTTCACTTGCATGAAAACTCTTTACTTCGTCATGAGGATGCAAGACAAACCGGGATAAGGATCATAGCCGCAAAGCAGCCCATTGAAGACCCGCTTCTTTGCCGCTATTTAAGACAAAGAAATATCTCAAAAAGCATCGCTGATAAATGGTGTTATGAAGTGCATTTTATTGCGGGTGAAAAAGAAAAAATTTACCGGGCTGTGGGTCTTAAAAATAACGCCGGTGGTAATGAATTATGCAACGAATATTTTAAAGGAAGCAGTGCTCTAAAATATGTTTCTTACATAGATAATAACGCCAATAATATTTCAGTTTTTGAAGGCTTTTTTGACTTCCTTAGTTACCAGTTTATTCATCAAAACCAGAAAGATGTTCTGACAAATTTTCTGGTGCTCAACTCGCTTTCTCTTTTCGAAAGAAGTGTTTTGTTAATGCAAAAACATGAGCCAATTAACCTTTACTTAGATAATCATCATGCTGGAAGAAAGTGGATGAGAGTTTGCTCAAAGCAGGTCCCTGAAATATATGAACGAGAGTAAATTGTATCATGGTTACAAAGACCTAAATGAATGGCATATCAGCTTTGGTAAAATACAGCATCAACAAAATATAACACATTCAACGCGGAGATATCTTTAAAAAATCTTTCTAAGCAAGCGGTGTTTTTGTTGCACAAAAACTTAGGCTTGCTTTTTCTCCCGTTGGTCGCAAAAGAAATTACTGAGGATTATGATAATTGAAGAGAGACATGTTAAGCATACTGGCGGAAGGCTCAGGAAAGCGGTTAGAAAAGAAGTTGTCAAAGGAATTCGCTTTACCAAAGCGGAGTATTTTATCATTAAACAGAAAGCTTCAAAGACAGGTACGAACGTTTGCAATTACATCCGCCAGGTGTCTATTCATGGAAAAATAATTTCTCAATTAAGCGAAGACGAAAGAAATTATGTCAGGCAGTTAACAGGCATGGCAAACAACTTAAATCAGCTCACCAAAAAGGCACACCAGGAAGGCTGTTTAGTGTGATTTTTTTACTCGAAAAATATAAAAATTTAGCCGATGAAATCTTACAAAAAATGAATGGAAATTGATTAGTAAAGTAGTGGTAGGAAAAACATTTTATGGAGCCTGCAGATATGTTTGCACTGACCAAAAAAGAGCGTTTGTTTTAGAAGCCGAAGGAGTTCGTGATTATGACTATAAATTAATGGCAAAAGATTTTGAATTACAACAGGCAATGAGGCCCTCACTTTCCAAAGCAGTTTTTCATGGAATTATTAGCTTTTATCCGGGAGAGAAAATAGAAGATAAAATGATGGTCCAAATTGCTAAAGAATACCTACAGGAAATTAAAATTAGAGACACGCAATTTGTGATCACAAAACACATCTTGTGATCACAAAACACATCGATAAAAATCATCAGCACCTGCACATTCTTGCCAACCTGGTCAATAATAATGGCGAAACTATTAAAGATAATTGGATTGGTTTTAGGGTAAGAAAGTCGCTCAACAACTAACGCTTAAATATCGATTGAAAGAAGCTGTCTCAAAAAAACTATCTCTCATTAACCTGGAAGCATTAAATGAAAAGGAGGCAAATAAGTATGTGGTTTATCAAGCTATTTTGGAATCACTTCCAGGCTGCAGAGATCTTGATGACCTAAAAGAAAGATTGATGAATAAAAATATTGAGACCTTATACAAATACAAAGGGCAAACAAATGAGTTGCAGGGTATTGGTTTTAAGATCGGAAACTTTAAATACAAGGGCAGTGAAATTGACAGGAAGTTTTCGGTATTAAATCTTCAAAAGGGAATAGTGAAACAACGAATAAATCAAGATGGAGAATTTTTTAAAGAGATTCATTTGTCGCAGTCGCTTTCACAAAATAAATCCTCTGAAAAGTATAAAGACTTTAAAAATCAAAGAACACTGTTGAATGAGTTGCTTACACCTGAAAAGCAGCCAATGAATGCAGATGAAGACTTCAGTCCGGACAAACCGAAAAAGAAAAAATCAAAATGCCTGCACTTATAAAATAATAAGCCATGAATGAATTATTGTTACAAACAATTATAGAGAAGCTGGAGGCTTTGGAGATTGCTTTGTTGAAAAAAAATGATACTCCTAAAGAGGATGTTGAACAAAAAAATTTAGTTCATCAGATAAAATCTTTTCAATCAGAGTTTGAGGGATTTAAATCACAGTTGACAGACAACAACGGCAATATTAATAAGCTAGCTCAAAATATATCAGCCCGGGATGATGCTAAGCAAAATAAGGTAATGCATATCCATCATTTTCATAATAGAGTATGGCTGACCGTTAGTATGTATTTGGTATCATTATTTCTAGCTTATGGATGGCTTAATTGCCATAATGAGAAAAAAGCTTTTGAAGCAAATCACTTTAAGCATCGGTATTGGAAAGCGAACGGGAATAAAATCTTATTAAAAATCACTTACGAGACAGACAGCTTATATCAGGTCGATAAAGATAAGTTTGAAAAAGAAGTTCTTAATCGCGAAAAGAAAATCGCTGAACGGGAGAAAATGCTTCGGCTTGCTGATGAAAGAAAGAAGAAACTAAAATAGTTACTACTGGTTCGAATAAAGGTCATATTTCTCAAGTATACTCTTGATACATGAGAACATTGTCATGTATAAAAAATTAAATTATTTTTACATAATAAATGTTTCGGGTATAATCTTAATACATGAATAGGAAAATAGATAAATCGACATTTGATCAACCTTTTAATACTTTACCTTTTCTGCCCCCTGACAAGGAAAAGACAGAAACAAAGAAAGTTTTGCGACAGACAATTGAATCTTCAATTGCATTGGCAGAATTAAAGGGACTGGTTCATACATTACCCAATCCTGATATACTGTTGAACGCGGTTATTTTAAAGGAAGCAAAGGCAAGTTCTGAAATAGAAAATGTAATAACGACACAAGACAAATTATATCAGGCTTTATCAGCGAAAGGCATTCAGGCAGACACATCGACAAAAGAAGTATTGCGTTATAGAGAGGCAGTACTGGAGGGATATCAATTAATCAAAAACAAAAGCTTTTTAAATTCCAACATTATAATCAAAATCCAAAAAGTACTTGAGGAAAACAACGCCGGGATCAGAAGACTGCCCGGAACTGCATTAAAAAATGCAAGAACCGGTAAAACTATTTACACACCACCAGACGATTATGAAACCATTTTAAGGTTAATGAAAAACCTGGATGATTATTTAAATGAATCAGATGAATTCTCCCCCTTAATTAAATTGGCTATTCAGCATTATCAATTTGAAAGCATTCACCCTTTTTATGATGGCAATGGAAGAACCGGAAGAATTATTAATGTGCTTTACCTTATTGTTCATGGCTTATTAGAAAGCCCCATTTTATACCTTAGCGATTTTATTATTGAAAACAAATCAGATTATTATAGACTCTTGCAAGAGGTTAGGACAAACGATAATTGGGAAGAATGGATATTATTTATATTACGCGGGATTGAACAAACTGCAAAGGAAACAATTCAACAAATCCGGGAGATAAATAAACTTTTTCAAAAAACAAGTCAACAAATCAAACTGCAAGTGCCGAGGCCTTTCAATAAAGAACTACTGGAACTTTTATTTGAACAACCCTACTGCAAAATCGACTATGTAGTAGAGAGATTGAAGATTTCAAGAATTACCGCGTCCAAATATCTCAAAGAGCTAAAAGCAATTGGTGTGTTAGAAGCAAAACAGGTTTGGAAGGAAACACTTTATATCAACACCAAACTTTTTGATTTGCTGAAAACTTAACACGCTCCTTAAAATATCAATGTCAATAAAAACTTTCATTTTATTTATCTTTACGCAACAATGTTATTGTTAATAATAAAGGCCATTTGAGTAATTCGTGGAGTAGTAATATTCGAAGTTTTCAAATTATTGATTTTAAACGATTAGCGAGGATAGTTCATATCCCTAGGTCTCCGATGTTGAACCGTTATTGTTTACCATTTTGCAAAGTATAGAAAGGTGATTTTATGACTTGGAGAATATGATGATGATTCAGACAAGAGGATGTCTAAATACTTTCACGTAATGAGTAAATCCGCAAGCAAAAAACCAGTTTGATGTGACAATTTTTGAAGTTCTACTTATGAGAGCCGCTAAATAAAAATTGTTCTAATTTCTTCTTCCACTGTAAGAGAAGAATAACAAAATATAAGCCTCGTATATTTATTGCTTTGCTGTTTATTAACCTAAAACATATAAGGCTATACTCCCTTTTAACTACTTTTCGAAAAATTTTCTGCCCATATTTTATAAACCGGGTTAATATTGAAAAATTTATAATTGTGACACTTATATTATAATTTTTGATTATCTTGTTGCCACAATTCTTATAAAGACCCCCAGAGCTTTCCCTTGATTTTCACTTAAAATACAGTATCCATTTTTGATCTTAAAAGATAAGCGGCTGATTTATTGGCTTTCTCCGCTAAAAAACAAAATGGAACAGATATCAAAACCCCCGCCCCTTAGCAAAAAAGCAAATATTTGTAAAAGCATTTGCCTACTGCTGGTTGCCATCTTTCTTTCTTTCAAAAATAATGGCCAGAAGATTTTAATAAATGATAGTGCATTTGTTTTTTCAAATCATTTGAATCCGGATCAGGAAATTCAGCATATTTCACCAGCCATGCTGGATTTTAAAAAATACCAGGATGGCAATATCAATTTGGGGTTGACCGGTTCTGAATTTTATTTCATCATTCTTAAAATCAGCGCCCCGCACACATTACCAAATCAATATCTGACGATTGACAATACAAGCGTCGATACGATTAGCATTTACCGGGTGAACGAAAGTAATGTTGATTCTCTTTTATACCGGGGAGGACAATTGATTCCATTTAGTGACAACAAAAAATATGTATGGCACACGGTTCCACTTGAAGTCAGTAAAAATCCTTCATTCTATTGTATTGCCATAAAATCTTCTCAAAAAAATATCAACATTCACTATAAAATCGGCAGTCAAAATGATTTGATGCAGGATTACCTGGCTAATGAAAGAATTATTTTCTTTTACGTTGGTATTGCATTTATGATTTCTGCAGTAATTCTGCTGGCATTTCTCTTTTTTAAAAAACCTGTTTTTGCCGCATACCTCGCATATATAGCCTGCATTTCAACATGGATTCTTTCTCATTATGGCAGAATTTATCCATACATGTATGCGAACACGCCCATTTTGAATAACGTTGTCAAACCTATGGCCAGCCTTGGAGCGGGGCTTTTTCTTTTGATTGTATTGCAATTATCTTTTGCTCAACATCTAAAAAAGAAAAGTTTTCTCAGCGAGTCCATACAGTGGGTAAAATTTGCTTTATTAGCCACCATTTCGGCCATGCTGCTGCTGCTAATTCCTCATTTAAATGAACGGTTCATGGCTTCGCTCTACATGCTTTGGCACATTGAACTGATATTTTTAATGGCAATAGTTGTTTTTATTCCATTCCATTTTTTTAAAGAAACCAATATTGCCAAAATATTTTCCACTGCTATGCTGGTGATTTGTATGATGACTTTGTTTCAGCTATGTTCAAACGCCGGCATTTTACACAACTACTTTTTAAATGAACATGGAATGTCACTGGCCATTTTGATTGAAAATTCAATAATGGCTTTCGGTTTGTTTTATGGATTACTGGAAGAAAGAAAGATGAAGGAATTGCAGGTGCTTGCTCTTGAATCAGAACAAATGAGCACTTTAAAAAAATTAATTACGCTACAGGAACAGGAGCGTAAAAGAATAGCCGGTGACCTTCATGATAATATCGGGCCGTTGCTTGCCGCACTCAAAATAAATTTCAGGCGGCTTATATCCGCCAAAGAAGAACAAAAGCAAATGGAGCTGGTGGAAAAAACAGAAACTATTATTGATGACTCCATTACGGAAATCAGGAACATTGCCCATAACCTGATGCCAAAGAGCCTTTCGGCAAAAGGCCTGATAAATACTTTGTCTGATTATTTTGAAAACATGGAGCAATTGTATTGCAAGAAAATCTTTTTCGAACACGATGTACAATCGCTGTTTGAACCTGAATTGCAAATGAATGTTTACAGGATTACCAGTGAACTGGTATTGAACGCCGCCAAACACAGTGAAGGAAAAGAAATTTCGGTTTCTATTCAATCAAAAAAGGAAATCCTGTCTGTAAACATCATGGACAACGGCCAGGGATTTAACCCGAAGCATAATGGGAATAAAAACTCATTGGGCATACAAAGCGCCGAAAGCAGGGTAAATTACTTGAAAGGAAAGTTCAGGCTGCAATCCCAGCCCGGTAACGGATCAACTGTGAATATTGAAATCCCTTTATAAAGTAACAATGCCCATATGTGCAGCCTTCAATACAAGGCCGATTCTGTTTTTCACTTCAAATTTTTCGAAAAGCCTTGCGCGGTAAGTGTCAATAGTTGATTCGCTTAAAAAAATCTTTTTTGATATTTCAGCATAGCTCATATCTGTGCATAAATAATGTAGCAATTGATTTTCGCGCTCACTCATTTCCGGCGTATCCTTCCTGGCGATTTTTTTCTCAATATGTTTGTGAATATTTCCTGTAATGATGGGCGTATAATAATATCCGAATTTTACTACCTGATTCAGGGCTGTATTTAGCTCCTCTGAGCTGATATTTTTTAACAGGTATCCTTTTATTCCATATTGAAGCATTTGAATTACGGTGTTATCATCTTCTTCCATGCTAAGCGCCAGCACCTTTATGCTTTTGTTATTTTGGTAAATCCATTTAGCCACCTCCAGTCCGCTCAGGGCGGGCATCACAATATCCAGCAAAATAATATCAGGTAGATTTTTATCATGCTGCAATAAATCAATGGCTTTCAGGCCATCCTGGGCAGACCATTTCACAGTGAAGCCTTCGAAATCATTTATAAGTCCTGCTAAAGAATCGCAGAAGATCTTATGATCATCTATCAAAGCGATGGTAGTCATTTATCAAATATAGATTATTTGATCGCACGATTTTTATTGAAATTATGGAGGAAATCCCTGAACAAAATCATGGATTTTCCCTGCTCAATCCGGAAGAATAAAAATAAGTTTGAAAGGTAGAGCCAGGGAAAACGAATGGGAAAAGAAAGGTGAAACCCGGTAACAAACGTATGGGTTTAGAGTTAATCTTCTTTTTGAAGGATATCTGAATAATGCATTTGGAAGGACGGTGGCATTATCCAAAATTTATTTTATAGCCCATATTTCACAAGCAGCCCTGCAATCAATTTTTGTTAGAGATAGCCAATGATCAACCTGGAATAATCAATACTGAAATATTTACTCCTATGTTTAATAATGTTGCATTAGATGTTTTTATCGGTTTGATTTTCGTGTTTTTGCTGTATAGCCTTATGGCCACCATTATACAGGAAATAATTGCAACCCGCTTTGCTATCAGGGCAAAAGTTTTAGAAAAAGCTATCCTTCGAATGCTTGAAGATGGAAAAACTACCGGAGATATTCCCTACCTGGACCGGATAAACGGAATTCTCCACATTTTCAATCTTAAAAATTTGATGAAAGGTAAAAAAGTAGCTCCCTGGTTTTATGCGCATCCGCTTATTAAATACCTGGCCGAAGATAATTGGTACAGTAAACCCGCTTATATATCATCAGCAAATTTTTCCAAGGTAATAATGGATCTTCTCAAAGGATTCGACCAGGCGGGCAATCAAAACCCGCAGGCTCTTCACGATTCTATCATTGCAGGCGTGATTCACAAGCTGCCCATCAATTTAAATGATATTGCTAACCCTGCTATAAAAAGCATAATAAACTCAGGCAATGGAACAAACGGCAATACCATTCCAATTAATCAAAATACAGCCCTGTTCATTAAATCGCTTTGGGAAGACTCGGGCGCCGATATTGCATTGTTTCAGCAAAAGTTAGAACAATGGTTTAATGATACCATGGAGCGGGCTACAGGCTGGTTCAAAAAATACACAAGAATTTTACTTTTCTGCATCGGACTGGCAGTTGCTTATTTCTTTAATGTAGATACTTTAGCCATCCGGCGAATACTTACCAATAACCGCACTGCGCGCGACCAGATGGTATCGATGGCTATAGCCAGCCAGGAACATTTAAATCCTGATAAATTGTTGCCGGGAGACAGCACCCGCCTCGATTCTACTTTTAACCTGGTGGCGGCTGATGCAGAAAAATCAAATAATGTTTTGGGATTAGGAAGGCCATGGAAAGATACTTTGAAGATGTGGAAAGACAGTATGAAACGTGCTGACTTTGAAACCAGGCTTAACGCCTTAGCGAAGGTCATTCCTTCAACACAGGATAGTATAGAGCGTCTGAAAAATAAAATCAGCAATGCAACTGATTTGGAAACGAGCCTTTCTTTCAAAAAAGATAGTTTAAAAACTGCCGTAGACAGTACCCGCTTATCAATCATTATTGACTCCCTTAACAAGTCTATGCAAACTGATAAAACCAATTTGGCAAAATATGTTGCTTCACTGCAGCAATATAACAGAACACAACATTTTAAAGATAGACATGACTATATCAAACAAACAGTAGGTGATAAGTGGAATTATTATAGCCCGAATCAATCTGGTGGATGGGAAACCTTTTTCGGCTGGATTATAACTGCAATGGCCATTATGCTTGGAGCGCCTTTCTGGTTTGATATGTTGAGTAAGATAGTCAACCTGCGGGGCACAGGGTCAAAAGTGGAAGTAACCGACCAATCTAAGATTGGTGTCGTAACCCCTAATCCAGGCCAGAAGCCTGAATGAATATTGTTCAACTGATTACGATTTCACTCTAAGAAAACAAAAGACTTATCAAACAAAATAAATTATGGAATTAACCCCCAACCCCACTTTCCACATCGGCCTCACCATGGCCGGCGCCGGCTCCGCTGGATGCTATACCGGCGGCGCTATGGATTATCTTTTTGAAATCCTGGATCTGTGGGAAAAAGCAAAAAATAAAAATCTGCCAGGTTACGAACAATGGTATGAGGCAGTGCCACAACACAATGTGATGATTGATGCCATGGGCGGCGCTTCCGCCGGCGGCATGACAACTATTATGTCTGCTATTTATGGGTTAGATGGCAGGATAAACCCGGTAACAGATCCTTCCCTTATTGGCGGCAAAAAAGATAATATTTTTTATGATAGCTGGGTAAACCTGGATGATGATCCTGATGGAAAAGGAGCAAAAACATTAGCCAAAGCATTTAAAAATGATGATCTGAATGACAACAAATTTGTGTCGTTGCTCAATTCTAAAATAATAGATGATATAGCTGACAAGGCGCTTACGGTTGAGGGAAACCTTATAGAGCAGGTAGATAAACTTCCAACCTATTTTTCAAAAGATATGGATTTATTATTGTCCCATACAATGCTCCGTGGCATTCCGCTGAGCATTAATTTTTCCACCGATAGCGATATTGCGAAGGGCGTTCAGGGAATTGAGTATAACACTTTCGAGCACTTCATTGTCTCCCAATATAAACTCAACAATGGCGTCAAACCTAACGCCAATTTCTTATGGCTCAATCCGTACGAAAAGCCATTCTGTGATATCATGTCGCTGACTACCAAGGCCACGGGCGCTTTTCCCGTCGGATTAAAATTCAGGGAAGTGGACCAGACGATTTTTACAGATGACTATATAAAAGCGGTCACGGAAAGAATCATCTATAACCGCTTCGGGCAAGTTGAAAATATTACACCGCCAAACTGGGACAACTTTCCTTCGCCATTTGATTTCGTTACTGTTGACGGAGGCGCTATCAACAACGAGCCTTTTGGCGAAGTGATGGGAATTTTAAAACACCGCTATAACGAGTGTTACGAAAACGGATATCCAAAATATGGAGTAGTAATGATCGATCCTTTTCCGGATACAGTAAATAAGGATGATATATACAAATCACCCTCGGATCTATTTTCGGTGGTGCCTTCTATCATCAACACTTTGTATGAACAATCTAAAGTGAAGAAAGCAGATCTTGTAGAAGCTTCTCTGAATCCGTATTACAGGTCAGAGATTTATCCAACAAAATCTATTTCAGAAACCGAAGTGGAAGCTCATCCTATTGCGTGTGGTACTGTTTCTGCTTTTGGAGGCTTTCTCGATATCGAATTCAGGCATCATGATTTTTTCCTGGGCCGCGACAATTCAAGAAATTTTTTCAGGTATTATTTCGCTTTTGAATATAAAAAAGACAGCGCTAATCCATCTGCCAATATTATACATCCTATTCATCAATCGTGGACGGATGAAATGGTTGAGGCCTTTAAGCAAACCGGGCCGGATGGCAAAACCTACTTACCCATCATTCCAGATATGAATTTATTAAAAGAAAGAAAGACCGGTACTGAAAAAAATAGATGGGATTATTCTGTAAAAACCCGGCCCATGTATGATCCAACTGCATTGTTTGATCAGAGAAAAGCTATGGAAGACCGGTTTGAAAAAATACTCGACATCATTAAAGCAACGCTAGTTAGCAAGAATGCCTCCACCAAAAATACAGAGACGGGAAAATGGATGGATAAGTACTATCACAGCACCTGGTTTGACAAGGTTAAAGGGTATCTTTTCAACAGGGCATTAACGGGCGGATTTAATGCGTCAAAGCCTGGCCTCGCACGTAACGTAGCAGAGTTGGCCGTGAAATGGGTTTTGACAGATCTGGATGAAAAAGGATTTTTGAAAAGAGTTGAAGATGTATAAAAATTTTTAGCCTATATCCAATGCACTATCATTTTAAAACAGTATCAAAAAAATAAATAAAATTATTTCACCCCAAAGCCATTCAACATGCCATTTTTCGATTTTCATATTCACCCAACCTTAAAGTCCCTATTTTCTGAAAATGATGCCAAAAGTCAATGTAAAAAACACAGTCCGTGGACGCCGCTTGACAAAAGTAAAATTCCATTCCTGCTTAAATGCTGTACTGAATTTCCTTACATACTTCAATCGCAGGGCGACCTTGCGCAATTGGCCGCTTCAGATTGCAACCTTGTTTGCGTAGCCTTATACATGCCTGAAAAAGATATGCTGGCTGCTGACCTTTTACAAAAAAGTACTGAAGGTCCTTTAGGAATTTATTTGCAAAAACAGAAAATAGATACGTTACTGAATGGTAACCCATACGAGCTTTTGCGATCAGATGACTGGGCCACACTAACGGACGCCGTGCAATTTGGCATCAACAATAAAAAAGTGAAGCTCATCAGGAAAAGAAGCGATTATGATGAAAATGATTTGTCCACCATCCATGTGGTTTTTTCGGTAGAAGGCTGCCACTCGCTTTCTTCGGGAATACAAAATTTTGATGTAGACGCTATCATAAACAATATAGATGACCTCCGGAAAAGTGCGGCGCTGCTTTCAATTAACCTGACACACATGGAGCAATCGCCGCTTTGCAACATGGCTTTTGGGATGCAATTTTTAAGTGATGAAGGTTTTCGGCCTACAGGATTTAAAATTGAAGATAAGGGCATAGCGGTGCTGAAACATTGCTATGAAAACAACATAATGATAGACGTAAAGCACCTGAGCCTTGGCTCCAGGCAGCATTTGTATGAACTGCGCCGTACGCCCGAATTTGCCACCATTAACCAACCGATAGTATGCACCCACGCAGGCTTTACGGGCATTTCATTTAAGGAAATTCCGGATTACCTTTTTGCGGTCAGGGATTTCGCCAAAAAGGGATACACCGTTTTCTGGCAGGGAAAGCCGGTAAAATACGGTGACAGTCCGCGCCCCTGCTTCAATGCATCAAGCATCAATTTATACGATGAGGACATTATGGAAATCCTTCAATCCGGAGGGATGATAGGGCTGAGTATGGACAAACGCATTTTAGGGTTCCAGCAATTTGAAAAAGAAAGCAATGGCCGGGATGATTTTCCTTTGGAAACAGAATACATTTCCAATAAGGAAAAAACTTTGTTTTTGGGGAAAGGAAAGGTGACTATCAGCAAAGCCTTTGCTGATGCGGAAAAGATAATGAGCTGGGATGAGATTGAAGAAGGAGGCGAGGTGAACCCTATGTTGAGCGACTATCATCTTAAGCACTTTATGGCACATATCATTCACGTGATAGCGCTGGCACAAAAAAATAGTTATGATGTGATGACGGCGCTTAACCAACTTTGTATCGGTAGTGATTATGATGGGCTCATTAACCCAATCTGGGTTTGTGAAACTGCCAACAGCCTTGAACACTTTAAATCTGAACTGGAAGACAACTTTGTTTCGTTTGCTAAAAAATCGGGCATCAAATTGCCCGAAGAGTTTGACGTAAAATCGTTTTCAAAAAAGCTTTTCTTCGAAAACGGAAGAGATTTTGTGATGAAACGACTGGATATTATCAATGGATAGAATTGTGTGGAAGAATGAATAATTTTAAAATAAAAATTGAAATTATTTGTCCATTTACTGGATTTAAAATGAAGTTCAATAGAGGCGCAATAAGCCTTACTCATCTTTGGGTGGACGGGTCAATTTCCATAACCTATGCAAGTAGAGCAAGGATGGAGAGAGAGATTTGACGAAAGGACTTCTATTTGATATTTGATAAATCGCTTAATTTAGTTAATCAGATATTCCTTATAAATATGAACTATGCGTATGACATTTTTATAAGCTACAGGCGTGATGATTTAACAAAAGCCTGGATTGAAAAACATTTCGTTCCATTACTGGATAGTCATGTCTTTTATGAATTAGGAAGGCATCCCGTTTTTTATATTGACCTTCAGCTTGAAAGCGGAACAACCTGGCCCATCGCCCTGGGGAATGCTCTAGGCACATGCAAAACAATTATTCCTCTTTGGTCAAAAACATACCTCAACAGTGTGTGGTGTGCGTGTGAAATAAGCCACATGCTCGAAAGAGAAATAAAAACCGGTTTTAGAACTTTGCAACAGCCCGAGGGCCTTGTGTTTCCCACTATTATACACGATGGTGAAACTATGCCAATCAACCTATCTTCTATTCAAAAAGTGGAAATACAGGATTGTTTTAATGTAAAAATGTCGCCTGATAGTCCAAAAGCTGAGTTATTATCTGATAAACTAAAACCGTTGGGAAAGGCAATTGCAAGTGTATTAGATAAAGCTCCCGATTGCCAGGCAGACTGGAAGATTGACACGGCAAATACATTTTTCAAACAGTTCTATATTAACACGCAGGCGCAGCAAACGCAAACACCCAAATTCATTTAACAATGAGCAGCATTATAACTTTTTATTCGTATAAGGGGGGAGTGGGCAGAAGCATGTCACTTGCGAATATTGCTTTTGAACTGTCAAAACGTAATAAAAAGATTCTGATTGTAGATTGGGATCTTGAAGCCCCAGGCCTGGAAAGATATTTTAATGCGTTCCAAATAAATAATGAAGGCGAGGGTTTATTATCTTTATTATCAGAATTTAAAAAAAATAACACGGTTGATTATACAAATTATCTCTGGACAATTTCTACCGATTTCAAACATCCCATTTACCTTTTACCGAGTGGCAGGGAAAAGGATCCAATAAAATATACAACCGAACTTGAAAGGTTTAACTGGGAAGATTTTTTTAAGCCCGAAGGCGGCGGTATGCATTTGGAAAATTTGCGAAATCAATGGTTGCAGGACTTTGATTTTGTTTTAATTGACAGCCGGACTGGCCTCAGTGATGCAAGTGGCGTTTGCACAATTATGTTACCAGATGTGGTGATACCTATGTTCACTGCAAACTACCAAAGCCTGTTTGGTATCAGAGACATTATGAATTTCATTCAGTCTTCACGCCAACGGCTGGCAGTGGATAGAATGACGTTAACTATATTGCCCCTTCCTTCGCGCTTTGGAACCCGCGTAGAATTTAAAGAATCCCAGGAATGGCTTGACCGCATTGCGGATATTTTAAAGAACTGCTTTAGCGACTGGCTGCCTAAGTGGATTGAACCAAGGTATATGCTTGAACAAATAAAAATTCCCCAAGTTGACTATTTCAGTTTTGGAGAAAAACTTGCAGTAGTGGAACAGGGAACCAATGATCCGGAAGGTATGGGATTTATTTATTCTAAGATAGCAGATTTTATTTCAAGTGATTTTACAGATATTGAAAATTTTGTCGGGAAGAATTATTTTGAAGAAAAAAAATCTTATTACCATTATACGAAAGAATTAAAAGCCACAGAAGAAAAAAAAGAAAAGAAATATAACTATGATTTGTTCATTAGCTATCCCCGTTCAGTATATCAGTGGGTTCGTGAGGTAATGCTGCCAACCCTAACGGAATACCTGGGTGATGAATTAGGTTATAAGCCACAGATATATTTTGATGCAGGTGAAATGGTTCCTGGCAATGATTGGAACGATACTTTTAAAGCTGCTCTTGAAGGATCTAAAGTTTTCATTTTTGTGTTTTCTGATTCAGAATTAAGCAGCAACTTCTTAAATAGTGACTTACTGGTTGCTGAAGCCATTCAAAAAACTTTAAAAACAAATATACTTTTTCCGGTTCTTTTTAGAAAAGGGTATGGCGAACTAAACTTGCCGCCGTCAATATTTAAGATTCAACCTGTTGATCTAAGTTCTTTTTCAAAAGAAGCAATTACCGGTAGCACAAAATTAAACGCCCAATTTGGAAATGTTATTGAACAATTTGTTCAGACTTTGGCTTCCAGTATTCGGGAAATTGATAAAAAGGATCAAAATGTGATACCAACCGAAAAAGATATCCATGTTGAAATTGAATCCCTGGCCTATGCGTATGAAAATCTTCGGAAACAAATGCCTTCGGGTAATACCAGAACCCGTTTAATGCAGGATATAGTCGAAAAAATGAAAAGCAAAGCTTCAGAAGCTGAATTAATTCTGCCTTCTTTAACCAATAGTTCTTCCCCTGGAAAAAGGCTTGCCGCTATAGCTATTTTACAGGAAAAACCTAAAATTGAATATGTTGACTGGCTTGCTGATCACACAGGAGATAATGAAAAACCATTTGTTGGCTATCAGGCATCAGTAGGTATTTATCTTGCGTCAAGAAATTTGATTGATAAAAAGGCATTATCAGGGGCAATTGATAGAGCCTTCGAAAACGTTGACAAATACCCCTATAAAGACCCAAATCAAATATCTGTTCTGGAATCAGCAAAAGCTCAGTTAAGTTTTAAATCTTAAAATGCGTGTCATAATATCTCCAGTATGGCCTTACAAATCTATGGAGAGCTGAAAATCTTTTCATCAGTTCATCCCATTTTATGAAAAGGTTTCTGTTTATTTTCCTAAACTTTTTATTCTGAGGATAGCTTTCAAATGCGGAACCTGTTTACCAAAATCTTGCTGGGAATCCTAAAACAAACTTTGCTAACGAATTGGATAGTAACTACTTACAATAAAAATAATAGTGTTGGCCATGCATTGACTGCTCTTAAATTGTTTTCAGAAGTAAAACGCTTGAATATAGCTTTGCATCGCAAAAGTCTGGGGAAGTAAGATAAACTCCAAATTGAGTGAAGGATAACTTCAGGAAATCATTATTAACAACTGCTGATCTACCCTCCTCTTCTTCCCGAAAGACATATTTATTAATTAAAAGGATTTATAATGAACAACATTATTAAGCAGCCAACTGTGCAGTTGGACAATTATGAACAACAGGAAAGATTGGTACGGGAAGTCAACGTTAATGAAAATAGTCAAAAAAGAAATTTTACTACTATAGACATGTGGAACCGGAACCGAAAAGTGCGCTCTGCAACGGCAATGCTAAGGAGATGGCATCTTAACTAAAACTCTTTTGAAAATTGAACAAGCCCCGGGGACAAGCCGGGGTTTTTTTATTTAAAGACTTTTCAGCGGCAAATTTGTGTGCAGACAAGTAAATACTGCTCATTTTACGTATCTCATTTCAGCTTGAAATTGCAATAGAGTATTTCAGAAAAAATTGGAAAGGAAAAGACAGTAAAGCAAACTATAAAACTCTTTTTTATTTTAGTGATAACATTTGCTATGAATGCCGGTATCTGCCTGATGCAAAAATGAATGTAAGGCCAGCGCTTTTCCATGAAAAATTTTGTGCTTTTCCATGAACACAAGTAAGGTTTTACTTTTTAAGAAAATAAATGATTCAAATAAATTTGACGCTGAAGCATTATGATACTTGCATGATACTTCATAACCATTGATTACAAAATATGTTCTTCCTTTTGCCGGGATGGTATTATAGACGATTAAATTTTCCTTTATGAAAGCAAACCACGTATTGAAATCATGGATTATCATCCTGGCGTTTATCAGCACGATAGTAAGCTGCCGCGTAATGCTGATTGGTGCTTACGACCAGGTAACCGACGAAAGCATTCAGCAAATACAAACAGAAGTGTCGACATTATTGGTAAAAATTGAAAAAAACATTACCAATAATACACCTGACGGAAACAAATATGAAAACCTGAAAAGCGATTACGACAAGATAGAAGGAGAAATAAAAAGCCTGCAGATAAGAACCAACTCATTACCAAAATATAAAATTATCAGCCAGGAAATAACCACTTTGGAAAATAATATTAAAACCATGGAAGAGTTTAATAAAACAGGTTTCACAAGCATGGAACCCGTGCAGGTAATTGATTCAACTTTCCAGGTACAATTTTCTGCAATGATTGCCTTACAAAATGGACTGAAACGGCAAAAAGTTTCTAAATAATCCGAATTACATACGTTTAAAATTATTATTATGGCTCAAATAGATTTTAAATCCCTTACAGATACCTTACTTGGCACACTAAAAAATAGCCTGGGCGATAAATGGCAGGCAATCAGCAGCCTTGCCACCACCTCTGCCAAAACCCTTGCACACAACCTGGTGGAAATAGAAAAAATGATGGTAAACAAAAAAATTACTCCAGAGCAGGCGAAGCTATTATTTAGCATGCAAAAGAATGCACTCACTACGGTTTTGTTGTCGGAAGAAGGATTGGGCTTGCTCGCAGCAGAAGCGGCTATAAACGACGTTTTAGACGCCATAAAAGGAATAACCAATAAGGCTTTGGGATTTGCATTAATTTGATCGCATACAGTTATTATCCACAAAAATATTTTACGCATTTGTTGAAATTAGAAAATACTTTCTAATTCAGCAGTATACCTCAATTCATCAAATAAAAGATAAGTTCACTTCTCTTCCGGCAAATACTCGCCACTCGAAACCTATACCGCACGCATCCTGTAAAATTGTTCCTTTTCATTCTCTTCAGCAGATAATACACTGGCTTACAGTAAAGCAAGTTTTAGCCCCATTTTTATTTTTTGTAAATCAAACTCAAATATCTGGGAGACGTTTTATAAAAAAACAATAGTTTTGATTATTGTATTCTTCAATCATGTAAGACGTTTTGCTGAGCTTATCGTTAAAATGTAAATTTTGCTCATAAATTGATCCGCAGGTAACGCAGAATCACGTTGCCTTCAGGTGGTATTTGGTGCGTTTGTGAAAAGAACCGTTGTGTACGGCTTGACATTTTTAAATCTGTTCATTTTTAATTTAAATAAAACAAATCCATGGAAAAAAGAAGAGAATTTATCAAAAAAAGTTTGATGGGCACTGCCGGTATTGCAATCGGAGGTTTTGGTTTTAGCGCAAAATCGTATGCATCCATTATCGGAGCGAACGATCGTATCAACCTTGCCGTGATTGGCATTCATGGCAGGGGCGTGGCGCATATCGATGCATGGTGCAAATTAAAAGATAGCCAGAATGTAAGACTGACTACGTTGTGTGATGTTCATGAGGAATTTTTTCCTTCGCGTTCAAAAATGGTAATGGACCAAAGCGGTGTCAACCCCAGGACAGAATATGATATGCGAAAGGTTTTCGATAACAAAGATATTCATGCGGTATCCATTGCTATGCCTAACTTCTGGCATGCATTGGGAACCATCTGGGCATGCCAGGCGGGCAAGCATGTATATTGTGAAAAGCCTGCGATGCACAATGTATGGGAAGGCAGAAAGATGGTAGAAGCTGCGCGCAAATACAACCGGATAGTGCAGGTAGGATTTCAGAATCGTTCAATCGCGAATGTAATAGAAGCCATTCAATTTCTTCACGACGGAGGCATTGGCAAAGTGTTTATGGCGCGTGGCCTTTGCATAAAGCCGCGAAATTCTTTTGGCATAGCGCCCGACAGCAAACCACCGGCTTCACTTCATTATGATATGTGGCTTGGGCCCGTTACATGGCGTCCTTATAATGAAAAGCGTGATATTTATAACTGGCACTGGTTCTGGGATACCGGCAACGGCGACACAGGCAACCAGGGTCCACACCAGTTTGATATTGCGCGATGGGGGCTTAATAAAAATGAACATCCTGTGTCTGTGCACTCCACCGGCGGAATCTACGGATGGTCTCCCGACGAATGCGCCCAGGAAACGCCCGACATGCAAACATCCGTTTTTAAATACAAGGACGGCTCTATACTTGAATTTGCAACACGCGGGCGGCAATCAAATGGCGAGGGTAGCCTTGGAATAAAAATCGGGAATATTTTTTATGGAACGAAAGGCTACCTGGAAATTGATGGCTCTACATGGAAGGCATTTCATAACGGAGAGAATAAACCTTTTGCCGGCTCAAAAAGTGAAGGCACCAGCAATGAGGCTATCTCGCTTGCAGGTCCTTCCGAAACAGAGCATTTTTCTAACTTTTTGGATGCGGTACGTTCGGGCAATTATCACGATTTGCATTGCGATGTTAACGAAGGATTTTTTTCAACCGTGCTGCCCTTGACGGCCAACATTTCTTATCGCCTTAAGCGTGACCTTGAATTTATGGGAGGTGATATGGATCGTGAAAAGTTTGTGAATGATGCCGAGGCGAACGAACTATTGACACGAGCCTACCGGCCGCCTTATGTAGTTCCAAACGAAGTTTAATTCATTTCCGGTTCACATTTATCGCCACCATTCATTTTAATGACTATGAATCTCCGAACATTGCCTTCTTTTTTTGCTACGATAGCTTTTTTCTTTTTATCCGCGCTAACGGCAACAAGCCAGGCTATTAAACATCAGAATAAAACAAAGACTGAAGTAGAATTGGTAAATATAAAATCTGCGCAAAAAGTCGATGTGATAATTGGAGGTAAATTTTTTACTTCTTACTGTTATTCGGATTCTTTAATGAAACAAATTCTCTACCCCATACTCACAGATGGAGGGAAGCCGGTAACGCGTGGATGGCCTATCAAACCGCGACCTGGTGAAAGTACAGACCATCCTCATCAGCGGGGTTTATGGCTGAATTATGGCGATGTAAATGGCTATGATTTCTGGGGCAATTCGTACGCGATTGAGCCGGAAATAAGAAAAGTTCAAAAGGGAAGAATTAAGCATATTAAAGTTGAACAACTGTCTTCCGGTGCAGAAGGAATATTGGTCGCGGATGAAAGTTGGCTCAGCCCTTCTGGCAACCAATTATTGGCAGAAAAAACAACCTACCATTTTTCGGCACAAGGCGCAACGCGCATTATTGATCGGATCACAACCCTTACCGCCACAGACAGTGTAGTAACTTTTAAGGATACGAAGGAAGGAATGTTTGGCATCAGGTATAACCGGTTTTTAAAACTACCCACACAAAAATCAGAATCTTTTGTAGATGCTTTAGGAGATACAACCACTATTGCGCCAACTTCCGGGGAAACCACCGGAAATTATCTTAGCAGTGAAGGAATTACCGGTGATAGCGTATGGGGCACACGCGCCAAATGGATAGACCTTTACGGAAATATCAACGGTGAAAAAGTATCGCTGATAATTTGTGATCATCCAAAAAATTTTGATTATCCTACATACTGGCATGCGCGGGGATATGGCTTGTTTGCTGCTAATCCGTTTGGCGCGCATGATTTTACTGATGGCAAATTAACCATCAATTTTACGCTTTATAAAGGCCAGTCAGTCACGTTCAGGTATCGCGTAATTATCAGTTCGGGGGAACATCTTTCCGAGGCCGAAATAAGCAGGCTGGCTAAAGACTTTTATAAAAAATACTGATAAAGTCATGTCATTCTTAATAATAAATTACTATCCGGAGAACCCGGATGATGATTGAAAAGGTAGTATACAAATTGTTTCTAATGAAAAAATATGCTGTAATTTATCTGCTTGCTTTTGTGGTCATTGGTACATTTCAAAAAGCGGATGCTCAAAATACTTTTGATTTTAGCTTTCCCCAAAAATTGGTAACATCGCTTCCGCCAGCTAACTATACCGAGTTATCACAGGTTTACGATGAACATGATTTAGAAAACCGGATTGTTACTTTCCGGGATGAAAGATTATTGACAAGCCGTGGTATCAATACGGTATACGATGATATGCCCTTTTATAAGAACAAAACCGATTGGGAAAAAAGAAAAAATTTTTTGAGAAAGCAAGTCCTGGTTTCCGCCGGTCTGTGGCCAATGCCTCCATCCAACCCTTTACATCCGCGCTACTATCATAAAATCGAACATGAGAAGTATTCAGTAGAAACCGTATCTATTGAAACCTATCCCGGTTATTTTTTGGTTGGGGATATCTATAAGCCAAAAGGAAAGGGACCATTTCCTGCTATTTTAACGCCACACGGCCATTTTGAGTTTGGCCGTTTTAACAACGATAGTATCAACTCCATCCCTGGCCGCTGCATCAATTTTGCACGCCAGGGTTATATCGTTTTCAGTTATGATATGGTGGGTTATGATGAAACAAAGCAGGTATCTCACCTTTTTGCTAATGACAGCATCTCTCGTTTATATGGCATCAATTTATTGGGACTACAATTGAGAAATAGCATCCGGGCATTAGATTTTTTGCTTGGTCTTCCTGGTGTAGACACAAGCCGGATCGGCATTACGGGTGCTTCAGGAGGCGGCACCCAGACTTTTTTGTTAACCGCCGTGGATAGCCGGTTCAAAGCTACTGCACCGGTAAATATGGTAAGCAATAATATGCAGGGCGGCGACCTATGCGAAGGAGCCCCCGGGTTGAGAATCCATACATTTAACGTAGAAATCGGCGCAATGGCTGCGCCTAAGCCATTTCTCATGGTTTCAGATACTTACGACTGGACATACAACACAAGGAATACCATCCTGCCTATGGTAAAGTCCATTTATAAATTGTATGGTGCAGAAGACAAATTATCGAATGCGCATTTTGATTACCGGCATAATTATAATAAAGCCAGCCGTGAGGCAGTTTATGAGTTTTTTGGGAAATGGATTTTACGCGACAGCAACGCAAATCATTTTAGAGAAAAACCTTTTACAGCAGACGATCCAAAAAACTTGCTTGCGTTTATGAATTATCTGGATCCTGACAGAACAAAAACATTTAAAGATTTACCCTCTTCAGCATATCATGATGTGCCCAACAACCTATATGAGGATGGTTTAAAAGCATTGCTGAAAGATATTTTTTCAAAGCAGTTGGAAGATTATTGGCCAAAAGATCGTAAGAGCCTTACCGCATTTCACTCAATATACGGAACGGCTTTCCGCCATTTAACAGGCTTTACCGAACCCGAAGCCACAGAGTTTAAAATTGTGGGAAGCACAAAAGGAAAAAATTTTATTGCCACCCGTTTTTTAATTTCAATAAAAGATAAAAATAACTGGATTCCCTGCATTCTTTACAGCCCATTGTCCAAATCAAAATCAACCGTGATTGTAACTACAGATGAAGGGAAAAATTATTGGGTTGAAAAAAACAGTTCTATCCCCAAAAATTTCATACAAAAGCTTTTGGCTATGGATTGTAGCGTATTGGCGCCGGACCTGTTTAAACAGGGAGAGCATATTTTACAACCGGGAACAAAAACACATAGAGATGAAAATGAAAAATACTTTACTGTTTATAACCTCACCGACAGGCAGGAACAAATCCAGGATTTGATCACTATCCTTCATTTTATAAAAAATTCCAAAGCGCTTTCTCAAAACATCAATGTATACTCCACCGGCAACTCCGGACTCACTGCTTTATTATTAGCGACAGTAACCAATGAGGTAAACAAATTCATTCTTGATGGTAACCACATTAATCCCTTATCAGACCAGCAAATGCTGTCATTGGAAATTCCGGGAATTATGAGGGTAGGAGGCTTAAAAACTGCGCTCGGCCTGTGCGCCAACAAAAAATTGATTTTGTACAATGCCGATCCGTCACTGGTGTCTTCGGGAGCCATTGAATTGAGTTCATTAGAAAATAACAACAGAAACTTTTCCATCATTACCGGAAGCCCCGATGAAAATAAGGTTATAGATTTATTAAAGGCAGGTTCCGATTTCGCTGTGGCTCAAAAAGAAAATAAAAATGGTTGGGAGATTTTATTTGATGGAAAAAATACGGATAAATGGCGGTCAAAAAATAGCGATACTTTTCCTTCGGATGGGTGGCTGATACAAGATGGAGCGTTATTCTTAAACAAAAAAGGAGCGGGCGATATTATCACCCGTGAAAAGTTCAGCGACTTCGAGCTTCAGCTTGATTTTAATCTGACCTACGGTTCCAACAGCGGTGTAAAATATTTTGTGGGTGAATTAAAAAATTCCAAAACCGGTGATGAAACCATTAACGGACCTGAATACCAGATTATAGATGATTACAATCATCCCGAGGTAAAAAACCATAAGCATGATATAGCGGCAACGGCTTCATGCTATTTATTGTATAAACCTGAAAACGTTCATCTTCGTCCTGCCGGCCAATGGAATCACATCAGGATTGTTGCTAAAGGAACTCATGTTGAGCATTGGCTAAACGGAGTGAAGGTATTGAGCTACGAAAGAGGCAGCCCTGATTTTCTTAAAAGAAAATCGCTGACAAAATTTAAAGATTATGACAACTATGGCGAGTTAAAAAGCGGGCATATTTTGCTGACTGATCATAGTGATAAAGTCTATTTTAGAAACATTAAAATAAAACGTTTATAAGATTAATTTTGAGAAATGATCATCATAAAATGATGAAGCGTGCATATTAAAATCTCTTATTTTCAATTAAAATATTTATGAAAAAAATTACTGTAATAGCTTTTTTTCTTTTTTCAGCCACCGGCATATTGGCGCAACAAAAAGTAATTCAATTGTATAACGGAGCGGCGCCTGGCTCTGAAAGGTGGACGTATAATGAGCAGGTATATAAG
This sequence comes from Hanamia caeni, assembly GCF_003721595.1. Lineage (GTDB taxonomy): Bacteria > Bacteroidota > Bacteroidia > Chitinophagales > Chitinophagaceae > Ginsengibacter > Ginsengibacter caeni. Next base: position 318,817 of record NZ_RJJR01000002.1, on the reverse strand, counting down.
CCCGGTACTCAAGAGGCATTGGTTTATAACGTGTCACATCCTACGCTTACGGTTTACCCCGCTGATCCGGCAAAGGCTACAGGCACTGCAGTAATTGTTTGCCCAGGTGGCGGCTTTTATATTTTAGCAATTAATCATGAAGGCGTAGATGTAGCCCGTTGGCTTAATGAAAAAGGAATTACTGCTTTTGTTTTAAAATACAGGCTTGGACAAAGCATGACAGATAATCCCGGGCAGGAACTGGGTGAAAATATGAAAAAGGCGGATTTTGGTAAAAAGATTTCTCCGATCATCTCGCTAAGTGTCGCAGATGGAAAGGCCGCTATTGAATATGTTCGGAAGCATGCTTCGGAATATAAAATCGATTCGCAAAAAATTGGCATCATGGGATTTTCAGCAGGAGGAACGGTGGCCGCTTCTGCAGCTTTTAATTTTACTCCTGAGAATCGTCCTGACTTTGTGGCTCCGGTTTATGCGTTTATGCCTCCCTCAATGCAGGGAACAGTGGCAGATGATGCACCTCCGTTATTTATTGCGGCAGCCACTGATGATGGACTCAATCTGACTTCTCACAGTGTAGCCTTGTATTCAAAATGGCTTGAAGCAAAAAAGCCGGCAGAAATACATATTTATGAAAAAGGAGGCCATGGATTTGGAATGAAAAAGCAGGGAATAGCTACTGATACCTGGATAGACAGATTTGGCGACTGGCTTGCACTTCATGGATTTATAAAAGAGCATTGACAGAAAAAGTCATTGAATAATTATGCTTATTAAATTCTTTTAATCACCCGGGCCGGCAAAAAAATGATAGCTTTTAGCAAACTCAAGACGCCGTCAACAGCAATTCCAATGAGCCTGAACGGCAACAGAAGCAACCACATAACCGGGAATAATATCAACGCTAAAAGGGCCAGCGGCCAGCACAAAATTAAGAGCAATATCCACAAGAGGAATGTAAGCATTGACTAAAGTTATTTATTGTTCCATTCAGAATAAAAATAAATACATAAATGGCCATTATTGACTTTGAGCGAATGCAGTAACGCAAGTATTTCAAAAAAATATTTGATGGTGAAATAAAAATCTTAACCGTTTGTCCGTTTACTGGAATTTTGTTTGAATCGCGACTATTTTTTTCCTATCGCCATCCTAAAATTCGTCATCGTTTTTCTTTGGCGCTCTATATAATGCCAAACCCAAAAAACCAGTAACAGCGAAGCAACCATATAAAGAGATGGAAAAACAAACCCCAGGCCGGTTAACAGAAAAGCGAATACCAGTAGCAGGCCGGTAAATAAATGAGTAATAGCCGTATGTGCATTGCTGGGAACCAGGTCTGCAGAATTTTTATCATAATTTCTCTGCGCGTAACGAATGGCCTGTACAGCAAAAGGAACAGAAAGAAAAGCTACATAAAAAGTATACGGCGCATAACCCAGCAGCGGCAATATGGCGATAATGGCGTAGGCCACAATGAAGCAGCCGATTAAAATATTTTTTGCTTTCCTTTTTCCCAGGCGCACTACGAGCGTGTTCTTATCGGATTTCATATCTGAAGCTGCATCCTGAAACTGGTTAATTAACAACACATTTGAAATGAAAATGGCCACCGGCAATGAAATCAAGAAAGCCTGCAAAGAATAAAAACCCGTTTGTACATAAAAAGCGCCCATTGTCATCATTACGCCAAAAGTGGTTGCAATCAGAAATTCGGCAATACCCGGCGCTAAGTTGATAAACGAAAATTTACCTTTTTCACCCGTATAAAATAAGCCTGCAAACAACCCGTAGAATATCAGTGGAACCAACCCCCATCCGGTAACAGCCACCAGGTAGGCCCCGATTAAAAAAGATACAATACACAAAACGAATCCAAAAAATCCCATATCAGAGCGGGATACAAGGCCAAGTTGAATCATTCGCGAACCACCCGTGAACGGGCGGATGCCTTCTACATTTTCATTATCTCTTTCTGCATCCTTCCAATCGTTTATCATGTTAGTGCCCGCCTGAATCATAACGCCACCAATAAGCGTTAGCAAAAACAAAATGATATTAAATGTGTGAATGGTGTAAAAGGCAATGGCGCCGCCAAGCAAAAGAGGGATTAATGAAGCAGTTAGAGATAAAGGCCTTACCGCCTCTTTCCATGCCCGCGCCTTGGCTTTAAGATCGTCCCATGTACTAAAAGATTCCCTGTTTTCAGGAAACTCAAATATCGTTGGTTTTTCTCCCTGTAAAATTTCAGGAACAAAGCGGTATTTAACCACGAACGGTTTTATACGGATAAATTCCAAACGGTCGGTGGCATTAATTTTTGCAAAATTAGCTACGATAGGCGAACGCACTGTCATGAGCCTGAGGGCCTTTTCGCGATCTTGTTTATCCCTGATGATTTCTGCCCGGCCGATGATTTCGCATTCTTCCATTTCCAAAAAAGTTTTTCCCTGGTGAATCAACAAAGCTGTCTCGGGAATATTGCTCCATTGAATCACCTTAGGGTCGCCTTTCATGCTGCTGACATAAATATTGAAATCATCATCCGCACCAAAATGCATCATTCTTTGTCGAGGAGTACCCATATTTGAAGTGCCTACTGCGGCCACTTCTGCGCGCGATAAATAATCCAGGACTTCTTGTTTGGTTCGTTGTGCCATAGGTTGAAAAATTTTTGTATTTACAAAACCAGCGCAATCAGAATGCCTGATTTTTGCAAAATTACCCATTTCATCGACCACAAGCTTCCTTTATCAGGAAATTTAAGATAATGAGTTAGCAATTCTTGCAGTAAAAGAATAAATAAGCTGTTTTTTATTTTGCTCATTGGCAAAATAAACAACGAAAGGCAAACAGCCACATTATTTGAATTCTCTTTGTTCTTTCCACAGTTGGTTAAAAGTCTTGTCACTGAATTTTAAGGGAGCGTGGTGTTTTTCCCAATCTTTAAATAAAGAGTTCACCAATTTTGATTTCATAGAATGGCCGCCCTTATTCATCAGGCTTCTTTTCAAAGAAATGGTTTTCCAGATTTTCCAGGCCATCTTTTCAGAGAAGGAAGTGAGGCCCGATTCTACACTTTGTCTGCGGTTATCTAATAATAAACCGTGAATATTAATTTTAACAGGGCAAGCTTCGGTGCATGCGCCGCAAATAGAAGATGCAAAACTTAAATGCTTATACTCTTCCATGCCCTGCAAATGAGGAGTGATGACACTTCCAATAGGTCCGGTATAAGTAGTTCCATAAGCGTGGCCGCCGATATTTTTATAAACTGGGCAGGCATTTAAACAAGCGCCACACCTGATGCAATAAAGGCTTTCTCTTTGCATAATATCGGCCAAAATATTAGTGCGGTTATTATCTAAAAAAATCACATACATTTCCTCCGGTCCATCCATCTCGCCAGTTTGTTTCGGGCCACAAATAATGCTATTGTAAACCGATACTTTCTGGCCTGAACCGTAGGTAGACAGCAGTGGCCAAAGCAAAGACAAATCCGTAATGGAAGGAATCATTTTTTCAATTCCTGCAATTACGATATGAGTTTGTGGGAAAGATGAACTTAACCTCGCATTTCCTTCATTTTCGGTGAGCGCAATGCCTCCGATATCCGCAATGATAAAATTAGCACCTGTAATTCCTATTTCTGCCTGTACAAATTTTTCTCTCAAATTTTTACGAGCTACCTGTGTCATTTCGGCAATAGAAAGTTTGGAAGGTGCCCCGAGTTTTTCTTCGAAAATCCTGGCCACATCTTCTTTGCTTTTGTGAAGGGCGGGTGTAAGAATATGATAAGGAGGTTCTCCATCCAACTGCTGAATGTATTCGCCCAAATCCGTTTCCACACTTTCGATTCCGTTCTTTTCCAAAAAAGCATTTAGATGAATCTCTTCGGTGACCATGCTTTTGCTCTTCACAATCGTCTTGCAATTTTTTTCTTTACAAATAGCAAGAATTTCGTCTAAGGCTTCCTGTGAATTTTGCGCCCAAATCACTTTGCCACCGCGTTTGGAAAATTGCATTTCAAACTCTTCCAATTGCTGGTCCAGCGTTTCAAGAGCGCGCCATTTAATATTTTTTGCCCTTTCCTTTGCAAGATTGAGATCTGCAAACTGTAATTCGCCGTTGGGTACTGCTTTGTTGTATTTGCCAATATTGAAATTTATTTTTTGCCGGTGCTCAATATCCGCGGATTTAATGGTGGCTTTTGCTTTGAAAATGGCTTCGTTTTCTGTCATGCTATCGCGTTCTTAATTTCCCATTTTGATAAACAGAAAAGTTGTTTTTTAATTTATTTAAATATTCGGGAATTATGTTTTGAATAGCCGCTAATTTTTCTTCACTCTTTGCGTCTTCTCATCTTAACAAGAGAATCCCTTTATGTGTATTTTTTTCTCTAAAAACCAATTCGCCAAAATCTTTATCCATGGTTATAATAATCGCATCTTTCATATTAGCGAGTTGAATAATATCCGAATCCTTCATTTCAGGGTTTATGGAACCAATAGCAACAACAGTAAATTCTTGCGATTTAAGCCACTCTTCAACACTGCGTCCAACTCCTACGTCTATAATGAATTTGAACGTGGAGTTTGCGTTCATGCCGGGATTTCTTCATTTGAAATTTTGGATGCGGCAAACAGTAAACAAGCTCTGATGTCATCCTCTTCCAACAATGGATATTCATTTAGTATGTCCCGGTGCGAAATCCCCCGGGACAACATTTTTAAAATTTGTTCTACAGAAATCCGCATACCTCTAATAACTGGCTTGCCTGTTAATATTGACGGATTGGTGGTGATTCGATTTAATAATGTAGTATCCATAAAACATTTTTTAATACTTTAAATTCTTAACGACTTAAATCTCTATGCTTTTATTTTAGTCTGTACCCAAATTTAATCATTCTACTTCAGCACGCCCAATTCCCTGCCCACTTTTGTAAAGGCTTCAATCGCTTTATCCAGGTGCTTTTGCTCATGTGCAGCGCTTAATTGAACGCGAATTCTCGCCTGACCTTTAGGAACTACCGGAAAGAAAAATCCAATTACATAAATCCCTTCATTCAGCAGTTTTGCTGCAAAATTTTGCGACAGCACTGCATCGTAGAGCATAATCGGTACAATCGGATGTTCGCCGGGTTTGATATCAAATCCGGCTTCGGTCATTTTTTTCCTGAAATATTTTGTGTTGCCTTCTAATTTATCGCGCAAATCAGTGGTTTCATTTAATAAATCAAAAACTGCGATGGAAGCGCCTACAATATTTGGCGCCAATGTATTACTAAACAAATAAGGCCGGCTGCGCTGGCGAAGCATTTCTATCGTTTCCTTTTTGCCGGAAGTGAATCCGCCATTAGCGCCTCCGAGGGCCTTTCCCAAAGTTGAGGTAATAATATCAACCCTTCCTTTTACACCACGATATTCAGGTGTGCCTCTTCCGGTTTTGCCAATAAACCCGGTAGAATGTGAATCATCAACCAAAACAATCGCGTCATATTTATCAGCTAAATCACAAATTTTATCCAACTGCGCAATCGTTCCGTCCATGCTGAAAGTGCCGTCTGTAACGATTATCCTGCTTCTTGCTTCCTCAGCTTCTTTAAGCTTGCTTTCTAAATCGGCCATGTCATTATGCTCAAAACGAAAGCGTTTTGACTTGCACAAGCGAACGCCGTCAATAATGCTTGCATGATTCAACGCATCCGAAATAATTGCATCTTCTTCACCAAACAAGGGCTCAAAAACGCCGCCGTTCGCATCGAAACAAGCGGCGTATAAAATCGTGTCTTCTGTTCCCAAAAATTCAGATATTTTTTTCTCAAGCTCTTTATGAATGTCCTGCGTTCCGCAAATAAAACGCACACTACTTAAACCATAGCCATGCTTGTCTGAGGTGGCTTTGGAAGCTTCAATTACTTTTGGATGAGCCGCCAGTCCAAGATAATTATTGGAACAAAAATTCAATACCATTTTGCCGCCTACTTCTATTTCGGCGCCTTGCGCGCTGGTGATAATTCTTTCATTTTTAAAAAGCCCGCTCTTTTTTATTTCTTCTAACTCGGCTTTTAACCTCTCAGAAAAATTTGTATTCATACCCGGTGTTTTTTGAGAATACAAACCTACAATGAAAGCTTTAGAATCCGTTTGGTCAAAAAACTTTTAAAGAAATGTAACTTTATTTTTATTTGCGCGTATAATAGAAAACAACGGCTGGTGAAATTTAAAAATTGCCTGATTTATGACCGAGAAAGAATTTAATGATTGTGTAAACCTTTATGCGGATAATGTTTACCGGTTTATTTTGAAAAACCTGAAGCATGAAGAAGATGCACGCGATGTGGTGCAGGCGTCGTTTGAGAAATTGTGGATTAACAGGGAAAAAGTGGATAATGACCGAAGTAAATCGTATTTATTCACCGTGGCGTACCACCAAATGATTGACCTTATAAGAAAAAATAAAAGAGTAAAGCTGGAGGAAGACTTTTCCTCTTCTTTGCAAACAACAAGAGAGCCACAAAGCGAAATAAAAAAATTACTGAATGAGGCTTTATACCGGTTGAGCGAAACACAAAGAAGCCTTGTTTTGTTAAAGGACTATGAGGGATATTCCTACGACGAAATTGCAGAAATAACCTCACTAAGCATCAGCCAGGTTAAAGTGTACTTGCACAGAGCAAGGATACAACTGAAAAATTATTTGGTAAAACCTGAAAATGTAATTTGAAATGAATATCAACAAAAATAATTACGAAGAATATTTTTTATTGTACGCCGACAATGAATTGTCCAACGCAGAAAGAAAAATGGTCGAGATTTTCGTAAAAGAAAACCCGGAGTTCAGGGAAGAATTTTGCATGCTCAAACTCACCATAAATATTCCTGACGATGAGATAAGGCTTGCGGATAAATCTTTTTTATTTAAAAATGAAAATTCCTTTATCAGTAAAAATAATTACGAAGAAGCCTTTATTGATTATCACGATAAGGAACTTTCAGAAAAAGAAAAACTGGAAACTGAAAGTTTTTTAGCACAGCATCCGGAATTAAAAAGTGAATTTGAATTAATTAGCAAAGCAAAATTATCGCCTGATACTTCTATCGTTTATCCGGCAAAACAAGAATTATATCGGAAAGAAAAATTCGGAAAGGTGGTTACGATGGGGTGGTGGAGATATGCCGCAGCAGCCGCTTTGATTGGATTTGGCATTTGGATAGCAGCTCCTTATTTTAATAGTTCGGCAAGCGACCACCCTGTAGTGGCCGGAATTAATAAAACAAACAACCCCAAACCTGCAACAGAAGTTATATTGCCGAAAGATGCTGAACCTATAACTCATCAGGTAGCTGCTACATCTGTAAATGAAAAGGTCGCCGATAAAGCAACAAACGAGTCTCATTTACAAAGGATAGTTATGCATGCGAATCCGAAAGATAAGCCTGCAAAAAATGAAATTGCGAAAAATACAGTGAATATCACTACTCCTTCTTTGACAAAAAATATACAGGAATTAAAGAAGGAACCGGTGGAAGTGATAGCCCTTAAAGCATCAGATGAAAAAAATGATCAGGGAAAGGATGGTTTTGAAAAAGCAATTGCTATGCAAGCCAAATCTCCGGTTGAAAAAACAGAACCCGAAGTGAAGCATAATTATGCACAAACTGTGGCTTATAATGAAACCTCTTCCAATAATAATTATGTTTTTTATGATATTCCTGCGGAGGAATTTAAAAAATCCAAAGTGGGCGGTTTTCTTAAAAAGGTGAAACGAATCGTTGAAAGAACGAATCCAATCACGCGCCTGCTGGAAGGCAATGACGAGCCTGTTGTTGCTAACAAGTTTTAAAAAAATTAATCACACATATAAGTTAAAAATGAAAAAGTCAATTTTAATACTAACAATAGTATGCACAGCGCTGAGCAGTTTTGCGCAAACAGATTCAACGCAACAGAATGATAAGAATGATACGGTTCGTATCGGCGGCATGATTATTCTAAAAAAAGGAAATCCTGATGAGAAAAATCGTGTAACCGTCACCGTTGGAAACCATAAGCGCCCTGACCATTCAAATATCAGTACTTCATCGTTTGTATTTGACATCGGCTTCGCAAACTGGACAGATAAAACCAATTATGCAAACGCAATCGCCAGTAATGACCTTGTGGGTACACCTGAATTAGGCGCCAATGATTTTAAGTTAAGAACCGGAAAATCAGTAAATATCAACTTATGGTTCTTTATGCAAAGGATGAACCTGATTAAACATGTGGTAAATCTGAAATATGGTCTCGGACTTGAATTAAATAATTACCGCTTTAAAAACAATATCAGTTTTAACGAAGGAGGAATGAATCCTTATCATCCGGCTCAGAATATCCCTCACGCTTTTGTATTCCGTGATTCAATTGATTTTTCCAAAAATAAGCTGGCAGCGGATTATATAACCGTCCCATTGATGTTGAATTTCAGAACCAATCCAAATTACAACAACAAAGGGCTCAGCATAAGCGCCGGTGTGAGCATGGGTTATTTATACAGCAGCCGTAATAAGCAAAAAAGCAGCGAGCGTGGCAAAGAAAAAAATCGGGGAGATTATGATTTAGATAAATGGAAATTCTCTTATGTAGGCGAACTTGGACTTGGGCCCGTCCATCTATATGGTTCCTACAGCCCCAAATCAATTTTCAAAAATGATTTGAATTTTACTCCTTATAATATTGGATTACGTTTTAGTAATTGGTAAGAATTTCTCATGCGTTAGTTTAATCAAAAGCTGCCCATTTTCGTGGGCAGTTTTTTTATGAGATAAAATAAGAATTCGAAATATTTGTTGGCTTACTCTAAAAATGATTTTTAAAAAATCACCTATTTAAGATTGAAAGGTTCAGCTCAAATCCTGGCAAAATATCTTCGCCGGAAACGATATTTTCAAAGCCGGTTATTTTATCAACTGTTCCATCTTTTCTATAAATAAAAGCTATTTTGTCTTCCGGATTGATAAGCCATGCAAGAGAGCATCCGTTTTCAATCCATTTATTCATTTTATTTTTAAGATATTTTAGATTGTCTGATGGGCTTTTCAACTCAATTACAAAATCCGGACAAACATGGGCAAATTTTTTTTTGTCTTCGGCAGAAACTCTTTCCCATTTTTCTTTGTGCATCCATGAAGCGTCAGGAGAGAAAACAGAATCATCAGGTAACGTAAATCCCGCGGACGAATCAAAAGTAATTCCTGACTTTTCTTTTTGATTCCACAATTCTAACTGTGCAGCAAGCCTGATATTAAAGCTTGCTGTTAAGGCTCCGGCTGGTGGCATAAGAATTATTTGACGATTGTTATCTCTTTCAATTCGGGATTGAGTATTATTTAAACAAAACTCAAAAAATTCATCGTCGCTTAAGCCATCATAATTCAATCCATGCAGTGGTAGAATAATATCTGGGAATACTGTTTGCATAAACCAAATTTACTGAATTATTTGCTCAAATGCATGCTTCTTTCGCGATACAACTGCCTGAAATAAGGATCACGCAAATCTTTAATAAAACGAATAGCTTCGCCGGTGCTCTTCATTTCCGGACCTAATTCTTTGTTGACTCCCGGAAATTTATTGAATGAAAATACAGGTTCCTTTATAGCAAAACCTTTAAGCTTTTTTTCGAAAGTGAAATCTTTCAGTTTTGCTTCGCCCAGCATCACCTTGGTAGCAACATTCAGGTAAGGAATCTGGTAAGCTTTTGCAATAAAAGGCGTTGTACGTGAGGCCCTGGGATTAGCTTCAATCACGTATACTTCGCCATTCTTTATAGCGAATTGTATATTTATCAGACCTTTGATTTGTAACGCACGGGCAATTTTTTCTGCATATTCTTCCATAGTTTGAACAATCAATGGCGACAAATTAAACTGTGGTAAAACAGCGTTGCTGTCGCCGCTATGAATTCCGGCAGGTTCGATATGCTCCATCACGCCCATCACATGAAAAGTATTTCCATCGAATATCGCATCAATCTCCGCTTCCTGGCAACGGTCGAGGAACTGGTCAATCAAAATTTTATTCCCTGGCAGATGTTTCAATAAACTCAATACTCCATTTTCTAATTCTTCATCATTTAAAACAATACGCATCCTTTGCCCTCCCAAAACATAACTCGGGCGAACGAGCACAGGATAGCCGACATGATGAGCAATTTCAATCGCTTCATCTGCATCGTGGGCCGTTCCATACCTGGGATAAGGAATTCCTAACTCTTTCAGCATATCGCTAAACCGGCCTCGATCTTCAGCGATATCCATATTATCATAAGAAGTGCCGATAATTCGTATACCTTTTTCATGCAGTTTTTTGGCAAGCTTTAAGGCTGTTTGGCCACCAAGCTGCACAATAACGCCATAGGGTTTCTCCAATTCAATTATTTCCCAGATGTGTTCCCAAAAAACAGGCTCAAAATAAAGTTTGTCGGCAATGTCAAAATCGGTGGATACCGTTTCGGGATTGCAATTAATCATGATGGCTTCCATGCCGCATTCTTTGATGGCCATCAAGCCATGCACACAGCAATAATCAAATTCAATTCCCTGGCCGATACGATTTGGGCCACTGCCTAACACAATAATTTTTTTCTTTTTAGAAGGTACGGATTCGTTGTAAGTGATGTTATTGTTCATTTGCTTGTTGTAATACCAGTTGTAAAAGTGAAGGTTTAATTCTAAAATTTATTTCGTTCTGTAAAATAAAAATCAAGGGTTTGATTTCTGATAAGTATTTTCTTTGTTTTCCCAATAACAGTATGCCTAAAGTGCCTTTTATTGAAAGATTGTATTGCAAGGCTATTTCTCTTCCTAAAGATTCATCAATCAAAAGAAATTCAGGCTTTTCTTCTATTGATAAAGCAATTGCTTCAGATTCTCCAATGTCTAATTGTTTTCCTAACTTTTTAACTATAGCTGTATTTACGGGATTTTTAATTTTGAAGAAAGGATTTTGGTGAAGAAAATAATTATCAATAATATCAGATTGCAACAATTCTTTGTAAACTGAATGTGGGATTAGGACTTGTGCGAATAATTTTTCCAATAAATTTGTTTGCTTTAAATGAATGAGGCAAACAACAGGAGAAGTATCACTGACTACAACCATCGGTTTATAAGATTAACTCACCTGATTTGTTAACATAAGTTTCATCAGTGATTAAATCAATTCCGCGATTTGATAATTCCTGCCAAAATTTTAGAAAAGGCATACCCGCCAGGCCTGCGGCCTTTCTTGAACTAACCTTTCTTTTTTGAAAAAGCAAAATAGCAAGTTCAAGTTTGATTTCGGGCTCAGAAAGACCAAATGCTTTTACAAAATCATCTTCCAGTAGTAACATCGTAGTTTTATCTTAATTTATTCAAAGGTACTATAAAAGTAAGGTGTCTTCGCTTCAAATTCGGCACTGCAGGTGTCCACCATTTTGTAAACCCTTGTAATTCCCAGGGCCTTCCTTTTTTCATATACGTCATCTTCCGTACTTCCATCTTTCATGATTTTGGCGATTTGTTCATCCCCAAAACCAAGGTGCTTGGCTTCTTTTAATAGTTCCGGGGAAATATTTTCCAGCGTGGATTGTGCAATGGCTTTTTCACAATTCACTATTTTTTGAATCTGGTAGATAAACCAGCGATCGATGCCGGTAGATTCGCAAATTCTTTTTACACTTACGCCAATCATCAAGGCATCTTTGATGCGGAATATCCTGTCCCACTTCGGAACTTTTAAATACTCGACAATATCTTCAGCATGCATCAAACTTTTGCCATAATAACCCAATCCCACTGCATTATTTTCAAGGCTTTGACAAGCTTTTTGAATGGCTTCGGCAAAACTTCTCCCAATTGCCATTACTTCGCCAACTGATTTCATTTGAAAACCAAGGGTATCATCGGCGCCTTTGAATTTGTCGAAATTCCAGCGTGGAATTTTCACAATTACATAATCTAAAGCAGGTTCAAAATAAGCAGAGGTCGTTTGGGTAATTTGATTTTTCAATTCATCCAAAGTAAATCCTACTGCCAGTTTTGCGGCAATTTTTGCGATAGGATAACCGGTAGCCTTGCTCGCCAGCGCAGAAGAACGGCTTACACGCGGATTGATTTCAATAGCAATCAATTCTTCGGTATGTGGATTCAGCGCAAATTGTACATTACATCCTCCTGCAAAATTTCCCAGGTTTCTCATCATGGAAATAGCAGTATTTCTCATTTTTTGATAAGCCGTATCACTCAATGTCATTGCCGGAGCGACGGTAATGGAATCGCCGGTATGAACACCCATAGGATCAAAGTTTTCTACCGTACAAATGATAACCACATTATCATTGTCATCGCGCAAAAGTTCTAGTTCAAATTCTTTCCAACCCATCATGCCTTTTTCTACCAGCACTTCATGCACAGGGGAAGTGGTCAAAGCCCGGTTAAGCGCCTCATCCAAACGTGATTTTTCAAACACAATGCTTCCACCGGTTCCACCCAGCGTATAAGATGGACGCAAAACCAGTGGGAACCCGATTTGCTGTGCAATCTCTTTCCCTTCCAAAAACGAATTGGCAATTTTGGCGGGCGCCACGGGGATATTCATTTCCACCATCCATTCGCGGAATTTTTCCCGATCTTCAGCTTTATCAATTGCTTTTATGTCCACTCCGATTAAGCGGACGTTATTTTTTTCCCAGATTCCCATTTCGTCAGCCTCTTTTGCCAAATTGAGCGCCGTTTGTCCGCCCATAGTGGCAAGCACGGCATCTACCTTATATTCCGTGTCTTTATTTTCATCAATTATTTGCTCAATGCTTTCAGGAGTTAAAGGAAGCAGGTAAACTTTATCCGCCATCATAGGGTCAGTCATGATAGTGGCGGGGTTGCTGTTAATCAGCAGCACTTTTACGCCTTCTTCTCTTAAACTTCTGGCTGCTTGTGTTCCTGAATAATCAAATTCGCAGGCCTGGCCTATAACGATTGGGCCCGAGCCTATAATTAAAACCGTTTTAATTGATTGATCTAATGGCATGGAATTATAATGTGTGGGCGCCAAAATTAAAGCAAACAAATTAAATGCACAGGAGAATCCCTAAAATTAAAAGAGAATTAAGCTTTTCTAGCTTTCTAAATAAAATACAAAACCGTTATATTTATTGGTTTACTGAGCCTGGTGTGGTATTGTGAAGAGCATCTATTCTAAAAATTCCCCGAATGATTATAAAAGATAATGCCTGTCTGTACCATAAAGTTTTTTGAACATTTTTTTGAGTATATAAATTTTATCAATCCACTCATCCTCGCCTTTTTCCTTAAAGCTATCCATGTAATGTTCCACTTTTTCCACAGTTTCTTCCGCATTGTCCAGCAGTTCGTGGGTTCTATCAATAAGATACTCATAAAATTCATTTCTCTTTTCTTTCGGCATGCTCAAAAATTTTATCAATGCAAAGCCCCCTGCGGCTCCCAGTATTATCGCGGCTATCTTGTTTGATTTTGCCATTTCATTAAAGTTTTAAGTTGGTAATTTTGTAAATATGAGTTATTCGTTTAATAAAATTTGTAATCTACACAAACCGTTCCTGTTTTTAATTTTCCTTTTTTTCACTTTATCTGCTAGTGCCCAATATTTTAAGGAAAAAAATTATCCTAAAAATTATTTTATTTATCCTGTAAAGGCAAGAATAAGCCTTGCTGCCAATTTTGGAGAACTTCGAACTAATCATTACCACATGGGGCTTGATTGCAGAACCGACCAGGTAGTGAACCGCCATGTAGTAGCTGCCGCCGATGGATACGTTTCAAGAGTTTCCGTGGCTCCCTTTGGATTTGGCCAGGCAATTTACATACGTCATCCCAACGGCCTTACCACAGTGTACGGCCATCTCAATCGTTTTTTTAATGATTTGGAAAAATATGTGAAGGAGCAACAATATTCGCAGGAAAGATGGAATATTGATCTTCCGTTGCCACCTGGTTTGTTTCCTGTAAAGCAAGGCCAGTTCATTGCTTATAGCGGAAGCACAGGCGGATCCCAGGGGCCGCACGTCCATTTCGAAATCCGCGATACCAAAACCGATAAAGTCTTAAATGAGCTTTTGTTCGGATTGCCCATCCCTGACAACGTTCCGCCAACTATTGTGAGGCTTGCTATGTATGACCGCACAAAAAGCACTTACAGTCAATCGCCACGTATTTTCGGGCTAAGAAAGGCGGGAACAGAATACACTACCAACGACGCCATAATTCCTGTTGAGTCTGATAAAATTAGCTTCGGAATTTCAGCAAATGATAAGCAATCCGGATCTCAAAATCCAAATGGAATCTATGAGGCGATTATATTTTTGGATAACATGCCGCTCAGCGGTTTTCAGCTCGACAGCATTGGGTATGATGAAACACGCTATGTAAACGCAAATGTGGATTATAAAACCCATGCAGCAGGCGGCCCATATATTCAACATTTGTCAAGGCTTCCCGGGTATCCCGTCGGAGTTTATCAGGATATCAATGGCGATGGCGTAATTCAACTGGCTGACGCAGCAATCCATGAAGTAAAAATCGTAGTGAAAGACGCTAATGATAACACTTCGGTGCTTCGTTTCAAAATAAGAAAAAACTCGACTGCACCATCGCCGGATGCGCCAGCCGCTAATTCTCCGGGTGAATTTCAACCTAATGAGGTAAATGTTTTTGAATCAGAAAATCTACAGCTTTATTTGCCGGTTTCCACCTTGTACGATTCAGTTGAATTTTCGCATTCTCAAAAAATTTCACCCGCACCAGATATTTACTCCCCTGTGCATTCGATTTTTTCAGGATTAATTCCATCACAGGATTTTTTTACCGTTCGCATTAAAACAAATAAACCGGTTCCTGAAAATTTGCAGGATAAAATGCTCGTACGCCAAAAATGGAAGAGCAAAGAGGAAGTGGTAAAAGCCTCCAGAACGGGAGATTGGTATTCAGGCAAATTCAACAAATTTGGAGATTTTGAATTGATAGCTGATGACGCGCCTCCTGCAATCCATGTCGATTTTCATGATAATGCCAACATTTCACGCTACCATACTATCGTGGTCACTCCAACTGATAATAACGATGTGATCAAAAATTTTCGTGCAGAACTGGATGGAAAATGGCTGATGTTTAGCAACGATAAAGGCAAAAAATATATATACCATTTTGATGAGCATTGCGGCCCCGGGAAACATGAATTAAAGATTTCTGTTCAGGATGAAGCCGGAAACACTACCCAAAAAATATATCATTTCACCCGATAAATAAAAATTATGACTACATTATCAGAAGGACAAAAAGCGCCGGACTTTACAGCAAAGGATCAAAACGGAAACCCCGTTTCATTAAAAGATTTTCGTGGGAAAAAAGTAGTACTCTATTTCTATCCTGAAGATGATACGCCTACCTGTACCATTGAAGCCTGCAACCTGAGAGACAATTATTCAAATTTAAAAGAAGCTGGCCTGGTAATTATCGGCGTAAGCCCGGACGACAAAGATAGCCACAAAAAATTTGAGAAAAAGTATGAGCTGCCATTCATCCTCCTTGAAGATTCTTCCAAAAAAATTATTGATAAATATGAAGTTTGGGGAGAAAAAAATATGTATGGCAAAAAATACATGGGGCTTATAAGAACGACATTCTTAATTGATGAGAAAGGGATAATTATAAAAGTTTTTAAAAAACCAAAATCAAAAATCCACAGCGAAGAAATTTTAAAGGTGGTAAATGGCTTAACACAATGAAATACCGGATAAAGGAAAATTCTTTAATTGCAAAAATTGCTGCGGCTAAATTAACATCGGGCAGCGTCGCTATTGTGATAGGCAGCACCATCCATCTTCACCACGTATCTGAAAAAGATTTTTTGAAGAACGAAAAATGGGTGAAACATGAAATGTGTCATATTCAGCAATTTAAAAAATTTGGCTTTTTCAAATTCATTTACCAATACCTGAGGGAAAGCGCCAGGGTTGGATATTACAATAATAGGTTTGAAGCGGAGGCAAGAAAAGCCGAAAGCGAATAGAGCTAAAAATAAAAATCCATCCGAATTATTCGTTTACTGCACTTACACCAATCCCTTAAAAATAATTTCATCAAAAACAAACCTTCTTTCAAAAGCATCCTGAGTTATTAATTCGCCGGAGGCAGAAACACCTGTTATTTTAGTTTGAAATTGGATATTTTGCTTTTGTAACGCCACCATTTTACCCTGGGCATATAAATAGTCATTATATTCCTGCAGCATTTTGCTGAAGTTATGTTGTTTCAATTCCTCCACTCTTTTTAAAACAAATTCATACAATTTTTCCGCAAGCGGTTTCACGTCAAAATTTTTGCCTGTAATATTTCTCAGCGAAATGGCCGAATTTTCAAGTCCAAATTCTTCCTGGTTAATATTAAGTCCAATGCCTATCACTGTCCACTGCCAAATTTTACCCTGAATTACATTTTCTATTAAAATACCACCTGCCTTACTGTCATTTATAAAAATATCATTTGGCCATTTTATAAAAAGATTTGCTAAAATAATCTCTTTGAGAAGATCGCAACATCCCAGTGCTGCAGCCACGCTAATTTCGAACTGCCGCGATATACTCAGCCATTGCACTGGGATAGCTATTGAAAGAATTATATTTTCGTCTTTTTTGCTTGTCCACTCTTTGCCGCGCCTTCCTTTTCCTGCCGTTTGTTCCCTGGCAAAGATGGCAATTTCACGCTCAATTTGGCGTTTCTGGATCAATGCCATGGCATAGTTGTTGGTACTATCCACGGTTTCAAGAGTTAACCAGCTTTTATGCAAAATTGACATTGAAAACGTATTATGAAAGAATTAGTATTTTTGATAAAATAGATACAAATTTTGTATTGAAAAGTGCAATCTAAGAGAATAAATTTATTTTTGCTGATTGCTGAATCAGCATTTAGTTAAACGAACACATTTGAATAATTTAACATTACTGGAAAAAAGAAAAAAATCTACCATAGCAAGGATTACGCGGAACAGTAAGCTGTTTAAGACCATAATCCATGCCATTCAGGAAAAAAAAGGTGAAAGAATTGTAAGCCTCGACCTTAAAAAAATCCCCGAAGCAGTAACAGATTTTTTTATAATATGTGAAGCTACTAACCCAATCCAATTGAAGGCTATTGGTGATTTTATAGAGGAAGAAGTCAAAAATAAGTGCGGCGAAAAGCCTTATAAGCACGAAGGGAGGCAGGGCGAACAATGGATACTGATTGATTATGTAAATATCGTTGTTCATGTCATGCTACCCGAAACAAGAAAGTTTTATAAGCTGGAAGAAATGTGGAGTGATGCAACGGTAGCTGAGCATTAAAAAAACTAAAAAATTATAATAACCTATTCTTATTCCCCGAAGGACGAATCAAGACAAAAATATTGCTGATGCAATTAAATATGGCAACTGAAGAACAGAAGAAAAAACCATTACAAAGAAGGCTTAATTCAAATCTGACGCCGGGCACGCCGGAAGAAGATCCCAAGAAGAAACCAAAATTGAGCATTTATTGGGTGTATGGGATCATTTTTGCCGTTATCATTGGTTACAATCTTTTCCGTACTACGACCAGCACGGGAGTTCAAATAAATGATACCGATTTTTATGCGATGTTGAGTAAGGGGGATGTAGACCAGATAAAAACTGTGGGTAATAAAAAACTGGTGCGGGTGTTTATCGATCCTCAAAAAATGCAGGAAGATGCCGGATATTTTCAAAACGTGTTTGGACAAAATTACGATGAAGTAAAGAGAATAAAAGATGCGCCCCAGGCCTATTTTACAATTATCAAAGATGAGGTGTTTGCCACGCAACTTAACCAGTTTTATAAAGATCATCCTGATGTGAAGCGCGTGCCTGATAAACCTGGCGATGAAGGAGAACTTTTTGGTCAGATCGTAAGCACCTTATTACCTATTCTTTTAATAGCGCTTG
The DNA here is from genome assembly GCF_003721595.1 of Hanamia caeni. GTDB lineage: Bacteria > Bacteroidota > Bacteroidia > Chitinophagales > Chitinophagaceae > Ginsengibacter > Ginsengibacter caeni. The sequence continues at coordinate 300,813 of NZ_RJJR01000002.1, read as the reverse complement.
TTTTTATAATGATGATGAGAAAAGTGGGCGGCGGAGCCGGAGCCGGCGGGCCAGGCGGAATCTTTAATATCGGCAAATCAAAAGCGACTCTTTTTGAAAAAGGTACTAAGGTAAATATCAATTTTAGTGATGTTGCCGGGCTTGATGAAGCTAAAGTGGAAGTAATGGAAATTGTGGATTTTCTGAAAAATCCAAAAAAATATACCAACCTTGGTGGGAAAATCCCAAAGGGAGCGCTGCTAATAGGCCCTCCGGGAACGGGCAAAACTTTATTGGCCAAGGCAGTGGCAGGAGAAGCCCAGGTACCTTTTTTCAGCCTCAGCGGCAGTGATTTTGTAGAAATGTTCGTGGGTGTGGGCGCCAGCAGGGTAAGGGATTTATTCAAGCAGGCAAGGGAAAAAGCACCGTGCATCATCTTTATTGATGAAATCGATGCGATAGGGCGTGCGCGCGGAAAGAACATGATGATGAGCAATGATGAAAGAGAAAATACACTTAATCAATTGCTGGTTGAAATGGATGGTTTTGGTACCGACCTTGGAATTATCATACTTGCGGCTACTAACAGGCCAGATGTATTGGATAGTGCTTTGTTACGTCCCGGAAGGTTTGACAGGCAAATATCTATTGACAGGCCCGACCTTGTTGGAAGAGAGGCTATTTTTAAGGTTCACCTTATTCCTATTAAAGTTTCACAAACTCTTGATACACATAAGCTGGCCGAACAAACTCCTGGTTTTGCAGGGGCAGATATTGCGAATGTGTGCAACGAAGCCGCTTTGATAGCTGCCAGAAACGGCAAAGAAGCGGTAGATATGAGCGATTTCCAGGATGCGATTGACAGGGTGATTGGAGGATTGGAGAAGAAAAACAAAATTATTCTTCCTGAAGAAAAAGAAATTATTGCGTATCATGAAGCCGGCCACGCTATTTGTGGATGGTTTTTAGAACATGCATATCCTTTATTGAAAGTTACGATTGTTCCGCGCGGCACTGCGGCGTTGGGCTATGCGCAATACACACCCAAAGAGCAATATCTTTATAATACAGACCAATTGCTCGACCAGATTTGCATGACGCTGGGCGGAAGGGCTTCTGAATCAATTTTTTTTAATAAAATTTCTACCGGCGCCAGCAATGACCTTCAACAGGTGACTAAAATGGCTTACTCGATGATTACGGTTTACGGTATGAATGAAAAATTGGGTAACGTAAGCTATTACGATCCCCAGCAGGAAAATACCTTCCAAAAGCCCTACAGCGAAGAAACCGGGAAAATGATCGACGAAGAAGTGAGGAAGCTAATTGAAACGGCTTTCGAAAGAACAAAAAAATTATTGACTGAAAGAAAGCAGGAAGTGGAAACGATAGCGCAGGCATTATTGAAACGGGAAGTATTGTTTAAAAGCGATGTAGAGGCATTGATTGGAAAGCGACCTTATGACAATAAAAAAGCGCTTGACTTCGTGGACAATCCAAAAGAAGCAGTAATAGATTCTCCCATTCATGTAGATACGAATGACATGAATGTTAATTCATAACAATGAAAGTTTCTTCTTCGAAAGAAAAAATATTAAAAAAAATAAGAGAGGCACTGAGTAATCCGGTGCCTTTGCCTTTTCCAAAAAGCGAAGGAAGCTCTGCTATCTTCCCCCCCGCAAATGACGATCTGGAGATTCTGTTTGCTAAAGAATTTACAGCGCTTTCAGGAAAATTTGCATTTTGTATCGACGAAAAAGATGCACAAAACCAGTTGAAACAATTAATTGCTTCCCAAAAATGGAAAAACATTTTTTGCATCGAGAAGCAACTGTCATCCCTGTTTTCACCAAAGCTATTTCCTGAAATTAACGACGCATCCCTGGCAAATTGTGATGCAGCTATTACTTCCTGCCAATATCTTATAGCCCGAACGGGCGCCATTGTGATGAGCAGCGCAGGAGAAAGCGGCCGCACTGTGAGCGCGTATTCACCCGTCCATATCTGTCTTGCATATATTGATCAATTGGTGTTTGACAGCCGCGACGCACTTAAAGATTTAAAAACTCAAACATCCACCCTCCCATCTTTTATCACCTTCGCCGCCGGCCCCAGCCGCACTGCGGATATTGAAAAAACGCTCGTCATTGGTGTTCACGGGCCCAAAGAAGTGTATGTCTTTTTGATAGATCACCGCTCCAAAAAGTGAAATTTTTAATTCATTAGTAACCGAATAAAAATTTTTCTTAATAAAAGTAATTTAATACTTTTATTATTCATTTACCCCTATCTTTGCATTCAATCAAATTAAAAGAAAAATATTATGGCAGCTTCTTTAGAACCCGAAAATATACTGAACGTCACACTTTTGGAACCGCGGTTAAAACATTCCACCATCTTTTTGAGGTTTGATGAATTAATTTCCGGCGAAAGTCTTATTCTTCACAACGATCACGATCCAAAACCTCTCTATTATGAGTTATCTGCTGAAAGAGGTGATATTTTTGACTGGGAATATCTGGAACGCGGGCCAGAAACCTGGAAAATAAAAATCACCAAAAAAGGAGACAATACAACCGAAGAAGGAGATATCTTAAATGCAACTTTGCTGCATCCAAGCGTAAAGCACCAAACCATTTTCCAAAAATTTGATTCTTTACAGCCGGGTGAAAGTTTTGTGCTTCACAATGATCATGACCCACGCCCCCTGCGGTTCCAATTAGAAAATCTAAGAGGCAATATCTTTAGCTGGGACTACCTGGAGCAAGGCCCCGAATGGTTTAGAATAAAAATTACTAAAAACGGGCCGGCAAAAGGTAAAAATAAAGATCAACAACCGGAAACCACAAAAGAAAATATTCTAGACGTAACCGCTATCGAGCCGAAACTGAAGCATCCAACTATCTTTGCAAAGTTTGATGAGTTGAAACCCGGAGCCAGCCTCACTATTCATAATGATCATGACCCCAAACCTTTATACTACCAGCTTTTAGGTGAAAGAGGTGATATATTTACCTGGGAATATCTGAAACAAGGCCCCCAGCTGTGGGAAATAAAAATTACAAAACGCTCCGAAGGCGAAGCCGATGAAACACTCGGCGAGATTGCTGCAAAAGATTTGCGCAAAGCCGAAGTGTTTAAAAAATACGGCCTTGACTTTTGTTGCGGCGGAAAGAAAACGGTGAGAGAGGCCTGTGAAGAAAAAGGTTTGGACGTTACCAAAATAGAGCAGGAATTACAAAATAGCGATAAAAGTTCCTTTACTGCACGGCCGTTGCCCTATAACGATTGGAATCTTGATTTTTTAGCAGATTATATCGTTAACACCCATCACAGTTATGTGAAGAAAACCATTCCTGATATTCGTACCTATTCCGAAAAAGTAGCTAGAGTTCATGGTTCACGACATCCAGAATTACTAGAAATTAATAAATTAGCACAGGAAGTGTGTGATGAAATGTCTGAACATATGGTGAAAGAGGAAGTTGTTTTGTTCCCTTATGTGAAACATATCGTAAGCTCCAAAAACCAGGCTCACCAGAAATTTGACAGCCTCGACACTGTAAAGGAGCCTATCGACATTGCAGTAACTGAACACGAACTGGTAGGAGGCAATATGGACAAAATCAGGGATATCAGCCACAACTACCAGTTGCCTGAAGATGCCTGCGCCAGCTATTCTTATTTATTTAAAACCCTGGATGAATTTGAAAATGACCTGCATATTCATGTTCACCTGGAAAACAATATTCTTTTTCCAAAAGCGATAGCACTGGAAAAGAACTGATGAACTACTAATTGCTTAACACATGAGCCGGCTAACAGCTTTCATCTGAATAATGAAGTGATATTGGATTACATTTTTGAGCGTTATTCAGATGAGGCTGTTTCGCCGTTTTAATATAATTCGAAAGCTGAGATGTCACTAACTCAAAATAAAAAGCAATGAAGAAAGTTTTGGTCCTTATTTGCATTACGGTTTTCCTTTTTGCCTGCAATCAATCTTCCGTATCAAACAACGCGGAAGAAGTGCATCATCACGATGCCTCTGAATCCACTGAATTAACACTGAATAATGGCGCAAAATGGCAGGCAGATAGCAACACGAACCGGCATTTGGCTGGCATCAAAACCATGGCCAATATGTTCAGGGTAGCGCCATCTCCTACTGCTGACCGGTACCAGATTTTCGGCTCAGATATACAGATGAAACTGGATACGCTGGTTCGCGATTGTACTTTAAAGGGCGCGCCGGATGAGGCATTGCATAAATGGATGATGCCCATCCTACGCCAATCACGTGATTTAAAAAAGGTTTCTGACACAGCAAAAGCAAGATTGATTTTTGATTCCCTGGACAATCGGATCAATATTTACTACGATTATTTTGAATAAGTATGACCATAAATGCAAATACAAAAATTTCTAAAATTTTAAAACAAAACCCGGATGCCCTTGAAGTAATCATCAGCATCAATCCTAAGTTTGAAAAACTGAGAAACCCATTGTTACGAAAATTAATGGCAGCCCGTACCAGCATAGGCATGGCTTCAAAAATTGGCGGGTTTGGCATAGAAAAATTTTTTGAAAAATTAGAGCCATTGGGCTTTCAGCCAGATAGAGAGGCCGCGGAGGAAAACCATTCGCAAAAACCAAAACTACCTGCTTTTTTTAGTTCTGTAAAACCGGGCGAAATTGTTGACTTTGATGTAAGACCAATTATTGAGGCCGGAAATGATCCTCTGTCCACTATAGTTGCAAAGGTAAAAAGCATTCCCAAAGGGGGCGTATTAAAAATCATCAACAGCTTTGAACCCACGCCGTTGATTGTTTTATTACAAAAACAGGGTTTTGAGTCGTTTGTGGATAATGTGGATGATCAGGTGGTGGAAACTTATTTTTATAAAAAGAGTAATGAAACGCCAAAATTTGAACAAACAGAAGGCAATCCAGAAGGCTGGAATGAATTGATAAAAAAGTTTGATGGCAAAATGCAATCGGTGGATGTGCGGCATTTAGAAATGCCGCAACCAATGATGACTATCCTGGAATCCATTGAAAAACTTCCTGCTGACCATGCTTTATTTGTTTACCATAAAAGAATTCCTGTTTTTTTATTGCCTGAATTAAAAGAAAGAAAATTTGATTACAGGATAAAAGAAGAAGCACCAAATGAAGTAAGGCTTCTTATTTTTAAAGATTAAAATGTTTCCTGGTTCTCCAAATACCGGATTAGCAAAAAATACTTCCTACAAGGTAGTGTTGCCTTTTTATCTTTACGCAGGATTATCTTTTTTTACAGCAACATTGCTGTTGATTTTTTCTTCACCTGCTTTTTTGCAACATTATTTCCATCCTCATACACTTGCTATTACGCACCTTATGGCCTTAGGCTGGGGCACTATGATGATACTGGGCGCAAGTCATCAATTAGTACCGGTTCTGATTGAAGGCAAATTATACAGCAATACTTTAGCCTATTTATCTTTTGCTTTTGCAGGAGTGGGAATCCCACTTTTGGCAATTGGTTTTTACACATTTGATTTCAGTTGGCCGGCCCAGTACGGCGCTATTCTGATAAATATTGCCCTCCTTTTTTACCTGGCGAATATGGCTATCAGCATGGCAAAAAGTAAAAATGAGAATGTACATGCTGTTTTTGTTTTCACGGGCACACTCTGGCTGATCATCACTACCATAGTCGGTTTGTTCCTGGTTTATAATTTCACGTATCCTATTTTATCCCGCGATTCATTATCCTACCTTCCGTTGCACGCGCATCTTGGAATAGTGGGCTGGTTTTTATTGCTGGTAATAGGAGTGGGCTCCCGACTGATTCCTTTATTCCTGATTTCAAAATATGAGAACCGCAAAATTCTTTGGTGGATTTACGGGTTGATAAATTTCGCGTTAGTTAGTTTTATTGTTTTGTTTTTATTTGTCCGGGTTACCATATTGAATCTTATACCTTTTGTTGCTGCTGCTTTGGCGATTTTTCTGTTTGGCTATTATTGCTATCATGCTTATCATCAAAGGCTTCGCAAAAAAGTGGATAACCAGGTAAAGATTTCTCTGCTTTCTGTATGCATGATGGCACTGCCATTGCTCTTATTATTGAGTGTGATATTATTACTATTATTCTCCACCGAAAATTTTCACTTAGTTCTTGTGTATGGATTTTGTATTTTTTTTGGATGGATTACAGCCATTATTTTCGGAATGACCTTTAAAACATTGCCTTTTATCGTTTGGAATAAAGTGTATCATAACAAAGCCGGGCTGGGAAAAACGCCCAATCCGAAAGAATTATTTAACGATAAAGTATTTTTGATAATGGCTGTCTGTTATCTTGCCGGTTTCGTGCTTTTTATCACCGGCGTATTATTGACAAGCGAAACAGTTGTAAAAGTTGCGTCTATTTTATTATTGATTGCAGCGATTTTATTCAACGGAAACGTTTGGAAAGCGATTACCCATAAACCCGTAACACCATGAATGAAATTACCAATGACGAAAAAAAATGTGAGCTTGCTTTGGGCGCGCTCAAATTTGTAATAGACCCTGAGATTGGGCTGAATGTGGTAGACCTCGGACTAATTTATCAAATTGATTTTGATGAAAATAAAAAAGAAATTTTCTGCTCTCATTCACTTACCACGCAGTTTTGCCCTATGGGCGAATCTATTAATGAAGGCATCCTCAACGCGCTTCAACATACATTTCCGGAATATAAAGTGGAAGCAACTATCACGTTTGATCCACCATGGAATTCACACAAGATTTCTGAAGAAGGCCTTGAATTTTTAAACAGCTAAAATCATGTTAAGCAAAACCTGCAAATCAGCAATTAAGGCCGTAGTTTATTTATGTTCCAAATATGGCTCGGGCGAAAATGCGAGCATCAAAGAAGTTGCTGACGTAATCAATGCCAGCGAACACACAGTGGGTAAACTATTGCAGACACTTGTGAAGCAGGATATCATCAAAAGTCTGAAAGGCCCTACGGGTGGATTTTACATTTCAAAAACACAGCAAAACCAGCCCATTATTAATATCGTGGAGGCAATTGATGGAAAGGAAATTTTTAAAGAGTGCGGCCTGGGGCTTAGCCAATGTTCTGCCAAACATCCCTGCCCGATTCATAACGGTTATAAAGAAGTTCGCGAGTCATTGGAAAAGTTATTCAGGGAAAAAAATGTGCTTAGCTTGTGTGAGCCTGTCAATAATGGCCTGGCCTATCTCATAGGATAGCTGGCAGTAAATGAACTTTTAGATAAAATTTTTATTTTGCTTTCACCCAAAAGAATGAATATTTTATTCTTCAAGGAGTTTCCTGATTTTTTCCAATTCAATTACATCTATAATGTCTTTGGGACGATTGGTAGCTTTTTTATTTCTTATAAGTGATTGATATTGACAAAGGGAACCTTTACATCCAATATTTCAGCAACAGTTGCGTCCGCAAGGGCTTCATCAAATGAAATATTTTCCAATCCAACCATCGTAGTTATAATGTCTAACCGGAGGCCAATTCCAATATAGAAATCTGTCCATCCGGGCACGAAATCAATTTTATCAAAAGTGTTTTCATCATATCCAAATTGAGTAAGTGCTTTGCCAAGATTTCTTCGGTTTCTGACCTCATCTTTCAACCAGATATCAATATCGCCTGTGGTTCTGGCGAAGCCGTGAAGGTTTACTGCAAATCCACCTATCATAATGTACGCGACATTACATTTATTCAATGATTTCCAAAAATCTATCAGTTCATTATCGAAATTATCCATAACTAAAAAGCTATTTCTTTATGATTTTGGCATTCCTGAGCATGAAACTAATCTTCATTAATCTTGTAAAAAGAAAAAATTTTTCTGTATCTGTCCGCTTAATGGCTTCTCTTATTCTTTTCATTTCCAACTCCCGTGTATCCTTAGAATTATTTTCTTTCAATATAAATTTATCTTTCGGCATTTAATAAAATTAAGGAGAATTTCTTTTTCCAAATCACCGTCCAAATCCTTGCACACTGTGATAATTTAATGCGGAATTTGCTTCAACAGTAAATCAATCTTTATTCTGAATTTATTTTGTTGCTTTCATTTCCTTTAACTCTCCCTGCATCCGGAACATTTCGTCGCGCAATCTTGCCGCTTCCATAAAATCCATATCCCTCGCAGCTTTTTCCATTGCGCGTTTTATTTGCGCAATGGCTTTTTCCATTTGCGGAATGGTTTTATACTCCACCTGTTCTTCTGCCGCAATAGTGCTAATGGTATCGTCAATCGCATAAGGGGAGCCAGTGGTTCCTTTAATATCAAGAACAGAAGTCTGCCCCATTATCTGTTCAATGGATTTTGTGATTGTCTTTGGCGTTATATTATGTTCAATATTGTAAGCGATTTGCTTTTCCCTCCTCCGGTTAGTTTCATCAATAGTTTTCTGCATGCTTTCAGTCATATTATCGGCATAAAAGATTACCAATCCTTCTACATTTCGGGCAGCCCTGCCGGCAGTCTGGGTAAGCGACCTTTCATTACGCAAAAAGCCTTCTTTATCAGCATCCAGAATCGCTACCAGCGAAACTTCCGGTAGGTCCAATCCCTCACGCAAAAGATTTACACCTACCAAAACATCAATTTCTCCCAAACGTAATTGGCGAAGAATTTCTATTCTGTCAAGCGTGTGCACTTCGCTATGTATGTATTTTGATTTGATATTGATGCGCTGTAAATATTTATCCATTTCTTCCGCCATGCGTTTGGTTAACGTAGTTACTAAAACGCGGTCGCCTTTGGTAACTCTTTTATCAATTTCATCCAGCAAATCATCAATCTGGTTGATGGAAGGGCGAATTTCTATCGGCGGATCTAATAATCCCGTGGGCCTTACAACCTGCTCCACGACTATTCCACCGGTTTTTTCCAATTCAAAATCGCCCGGTGTGGCGCTCACAAAAATGGTTTGATTGAGCATATTTTCAAACTCATTAAAATTAAGCGGCCGATTGTCTAATGCTGAAGGCAAACGAAAGCCATAGTCAACTAAAATTAATTTGCGCGAACGGTCGCCGCCATACATACCACTTACCTGCGGAATGGTTTGATGGCTTTCATCTATGATGCACAAAAAATCGTTGGGAAAATAATCCAGCAAACAAAATGGCCGCGTGCCGGGTTCTCTTCTGTCAAAAAATCTTGAATAATTTTCAACGCCGTTGCAATAGCCCAATTCGCGAATCATCTCCACATCATAATTCACTCTTTCAGAAATTCGTTGCGCTTCAATATATTTCCCGATTTCTTTAAAATATTCTGTTTGCCGTGTCGCTTCATCCTGTATTTCATACAAAATTTGCTGCAATTTATCTTTTGGTGCGATGTATAAATTAGCGGGAAAAATAGCCGCATTTTCAACCTTTGAAATTCTTTTTCCAGAGCTCAATTCCAGCGTTTCAATACTTTCAATTTCATCGCCGAAAAAAGTAATCCGGTAACCATTGTCCATGTAGGGAAGATTGATGTCAACGGTATCACCTTTTACGCGAAAAGTTCCTCTTGCGAAGTCACCCTGAGTTCTTGAATACAAACTATTTACCAACGAGTGCAAAAATCCCTGGCGGCTGATAACCTGTCCTTCCTCAATTCTAACAACACCTTCGGCAAAATCCTTCGGATTGCCAATTCCATAAATGCAACTTACGCTCGCCACAACGATGATATCCCTTCTCCCGGTTAAAAGTTGTGAAGTCGCTGCCAATCTTAATTTATCTAATTCTTCATTGATACTTAAATCCTTTTCAATGTAAGTATCGCTAACAGGCATATACGCTTCCGGCTGGTAGTAATCATAATAAGAAACAAAATAGCCTACGGAATTATCAGGAAAAAATTGTCGGAACTCGCCATACAACTGCGCTACCAGCGTTTTGTTGTGCGTAAGCACCAAAGTTGGTCGTTGCACATTTTGAATGACATTGGCCATCGTAAATGTTTTGCCACTTCCCGTAACTCCCAGCAAAGTTTGATACTTCTCACCTGTAAGCACACCATTAGTAAGCTGCTCGATAGCCTCAGGCTGGTCGCCTGCGGGTTTATATGGTGAATTAAGTTGAAAACGCATAGGATACAAATTTACATCAAGGGCATAACTTATAAATTCAAGTTTCTGTTATTTAACCGAACAAAAAGAATTCTATTATGGCTCTTCTTTTTTATCACAATCCGCAAGATTTTTACTTGTGAGCCCGCAAATGAAAAATATCACCATTTCAAATAATTCAGGCATAAAGAGAACCGTTGATCTGCGTTAAATTTTTGTCCGAAAAAAATAAAAATACGCAGTATATGTTGCTTTACTATCTATCACAGCAAACGAATAAATAGTTTCATTTTTAATTTTAATGATCCTTTATTCTCATCTTTATTTTCTCTTTATCAACTTTTTAAGTAAGATTTAAATTTGATGATAACAAAAAGCAGTAGTGAAAATTTTGTAAGTTTGAATCATAGAACAATTATGAAAATTCAAATCAACCACAAGAGCAAAGTGCCTCTTCATTTCCAGGTAGAAGAATTATTAAGAAAAATGGTAGAATCCCCTGCATTTAAAAACGGCGCATTTTTTCCGAAAGAAGTTGAACTGGCAAATCGCCTCGGCGTTTCAAGAAATACAGTAAGGCAGGCCACAAATAAATTGCAAAACGAAGGCCTGATTGTGCGTAAAAAAGGAGTGGGCACTAAAAAAGCCGGTAAAAAACATTTGGCTACCGGGCTGGATCACTGGTACAGCTTCACACAGGAAATGAAAGAAAAAGGAATTGACGTAATCAATCTTGAATTGAATGCTGAATGGGTGCTGGCTGAAAAAAAGATAACCGATTTTTTTAACATCCCAAGAAACAGGAAAGTGTTGAAATTATCCAAGCTCAAAGGAACGGAAGGCGATTCCATTGTATTTTTTGAAAGTTATTTTCATCCCCGCATTGGCGTAAACGACAAGGATGATTTTGATATTCCGTTGTATACAATGCTTGAGCAAAAATATGGCGTTATCGTGGTGCGTTCTTCAGAAAATATCAGCGCAAGGCTTGCAGGTGATATCGGGAAAAAATTAAAAATTGCCGCTTCAGCGCCCGTACTTTTAAGAGAAAGATTTGTGTATGACGTGGGTGAAAGGCCTATTGAATATAACGTTGGGTATTACCGATCTGATAAGTTTATTTATTCTATCGATATTAAAAAAGCCTGAACACAATACCACTAACTGCGATACTTTTCTTCTTTAATACTTTTTGTGAGATTGTTTGTAAGATTTATTGTTACTCCTTAAGCGCATTCCAGGCTATAGAAAATCTTTTACACATTCAGGCAAAAAAGTTTGATGATGATAATATGTAATGATTTTCCTTAAAAGTACGTATGTTTGAACATTCTGATATTTAAAAAAAACCGGTTTATTTTTTCAGTTTTTAATTGATATTATGCAAACTATATTTAAGGCTGTTGTTGCTTTATTTTCTCTTACATCTGTTCATTCTGCTTCAGCCCAGGATGTGTTGGATTATGTACATCCTAACATAGGGACAGCTCATAGCCGCTGGTTTTTTTATACCCCCGCCGCTTTGCCCCATGGCATGGCTAAACTGGCTCCCTCTACCAATGGCCACTATGGCAACCGGTCAGGTTGGGAAGCGGTCGGATATGATGCCCGGCAAAATTCGATTGAAGGGTTTGTACAATTTCATGAATGGCAGATAGGCGGTGTTTCCATCATGCCCGCGACAGGTGAATTAAAAGTGAAGCCTGGTGATTTGGACCATCCCAACAGCGGCTACCGCTCGCGGTTTAATCGCAAAAATGAAATTGCAAAACCGGGCTATTACAAAGTTTTTTTAGATGATTATCATATCACTGCAGAACTAACGGCAACGAAAAGAGTAGGCTTTCATAAATATACTTTTCCAAAAAGCGACCAGGCAAGAATAATTCTGGATATTGGAAATGTTCAGGGAGAAAGCGGGCCCGTAACCGGCGCATCGGTAAAAATGGTTGATAGCACCCACTTCGAAGGTTTTGTAACTACTTATCCAAAATACGTTCAGAAATATGACAGCGGCGGGCGCGTGTCTATGTATTTTTATGGAGAGGTTAGTCGCAAACCATTATCTACCGGCGGTTTTAATAATAAGGGTATTCAAAAAGATGCAAATTCTTCTGAAGGTTTGGGGGCAGGCCTTTTTCTTGAATACAAAACAAAAGAAAAAGAAGTTATAGAAATCAAAATTGGCCTTTCTTATACATCTGTTCAAAATGCAAAAAAGAATCTTGATACAGAAGCCGCGCATCTTACATTTGATGAAGCCCGTAAGCAGGCATCACAAATATGGCAGCGTGAATTGAGCAAAATAACAGTAGAAGGACAAAAACAGGATAAAATAAAATTCTATACCGGCCTCTTTCATGCATTATTAGGCCGGGGAATAGCCAGTGATGTAAATGGCGATTATCCAAAGCATGACGGCACAATCGGCCATCTGCCCCACAACAGTAAAGGCGGCGTTGAATATGAGGTGTACAATACAGACGCTATCTGGGGCGCCTTTTGGAACCTTACTCAGCTCTGGGCTTTGGCTTACCCGCAACATTATACCAATTATGTACAAACGCAGTTGGAAATTTATAAAGAACGTGGATGGTTTGGCGATGGAATTGCTAACAGCAATTTTGCATCAGGCGTGGGTACTAATTTTGTCGGTCTTGCGATTGCTGCAGCGTTTAATGCAGGAATCCGCAATTATGATATCCCACTGGCGTACGAAGCCATCAAAAAAAATGAAATAGGTTATAAGCAGCGGCCGGTAGGATCGGGAAAGTTAGACGTAAAAGCTTTTCTCAATAAAGGATATTCACCCACATTGGAAGAGGATATTACAGATAGCACGGGCTCCCAATTTGGAGCTTCCCATACGCTGGAATACAGTTTCAGCATGTTTGCAGCCGCACAAATGGCAAAATCTTTAGGGAATAATGATGACTATAAAAAGTTTATTCGTTACTCAAACGGGTGGCAACTGATTTTTGATTCATCTCAAAAATTAATTCATCCAAGGAATACGAATGGCGCCTTCATTGATAAATTTGATCCCTATCAGCCCTGGCGCGGTTTCCAGGAAGGAAATGCAATTCAATATACTTTTTATGTTCCCCAAAATCCGGCAGGCCTCATTAATAAAATCGGAAAGGAGGAATTTAATAGCCGTCTGAATGAAATATTTGAAGCATCACAAAAGAGTGGCTTTGGCGGTGGAAAAGAAATAGATGCTTTTTCAGGAATAAAAGCGGTGTACAACCATGGAAACCAGCCGTGCCTACATATTAGCTGGCTGTTTAATTTTTCCGGTAAACCCTGGCTCACCCAAAAATGGACCCGCGCCATTTGCAATGAATTTTATGGGACTGAACCTATTCATGGATATGGCTATGGACAGGATGAAGACCAGGGACAATTGGGTTCATGGTATGTAATGTCATCGCTTGGCCTTTTTGATGTAAAGGGGTTTACGGACAGGAGGCCCATTATCGAACTGGGAAGTCCGCTTTTCAACCAGGCCTTGATTCAGTTAGGAAATGGAAGGAAATTGATTATAGAAACAAAAAACAATTCCACAGAAAATTTATATGTACGCTCTGCAGAATGGAACGGCAAGCCTCTGCAAAACTGCTGGATGTACAGGGATGAGCTAATGAAAGGTGGCAAATTGATATTTGTCATGGGTAAAAACCCCAATAAGCAATGGGGAAGCAAAGTGCCTCCGCCTTCTGATCAGTAAAGACCACGTAGAAGAAAGCACACTTTATGCTATCATTTCATAATATTTTTCGCATGAAAATTTTTTTATCTTTCATTTATTTTTCTTGCGACGCTCGTTTTTGTTCATGCAGGCGCATAAAACATTGTTCCGTTTGGTCTCTTCTTCTTCCGGAATTACATTTAAAATCGTAGAAACGGACGGACTAATGCAAAAGGTAAGATAAGGATATTGAATTTTTAAATTACATCATCTGACGGGAACGGTCTTAATTTTCACCAAAATAAAAACTATCAATATTTATTCATTTACCGGCAAACCATCACGACGTTCATACTTATTACAATCAATTGCACCATATTCACGCGTGCCCTGTAATCAAAATTTTAAGAAACAATCCCAAAGCCCCGAGATAATTCTTAAATTGTCGCCATTAATTAAATTATCATATGAAAAAAATTATCTCTGTTCTTTTTACCGCTTTTTTGATTGCCGGTTGCGCTGATAACCAACCCCCCTGTGAACCGCAACCCCGAAATCCCGCGCTTGCTTCCATTGATTCCATGTCTGCCAAACTTAACTGGCCCGCTGATCTAAACATTATGGGCTTCTCCGGGCCAGATCTTACTCCCAGCCCTGCGTGCCTTGCCGTTGCAGCTTCAGGCGAAGTGTATGTAGGAGTTGATATGATAGGTTCGCTGGGTAAAAAGCCAGGCCAGGGAAGAATCGTAAAGCTGGTAGATTGCAACAATGATGGAATTATCGACAGGCATACTGAATATGCGGTAGTGGATGACCCGCGCGGCATAATTTCGATTGGCGATAAATTATATGTGCTACATACTGTTTTTACTGATACCACAGCCACAGGAATGGCACTTGACGTATATGAAGATAAAAACAACGACGGCCTTGCTGATGGCAAGCCTAAAAGAATAGTAGATCACATGAGCAACCCTACTTACCTGGCCAGCCGCGGCACCGATCATGCTACCAACGGCATCCGGCTGGGGATAGATGGATGGATATATATTGCTGTTGGCGATTTTGGCTTTCATAATGCGGAAGGAAGAGACGGCAAAAAAATAACCATGCTGGGCGGTGGTATTGTGCGTGTAAGGCCGGATGGCACTGAAATGGAAATATATACTCATGGAACCAGGAATCTTTATGATGTAGCCATTGATCCTTACATGAATATTTTTACTCGCGATAATACCAATGATGGCGGCGGCTGGAACATTCGTTTTAGCCACATGATTCAGACTGGCGAATATGGTTATCCTGTTTTGTTTAAACATTTTACGGAAGAAATTATTCCCGCGCTCGTAGATCTTGGCGGCGGATCGGGCACTGGCGCGTTGTTTATGGATGATGCGTCATGGCCGGCGAAATACAATCATGTTCCGATGATGGCTGATTGGGGAAGAAATGAATTATACATCCATCGCCTTACGCCCGATAATGGCTCGTACACGCAGCAACAGGAAGATTTTATTCATCTTCCTCAAATAACCGATGTGGATGTGGATGCTTCCGGCCGGATGTATCTTTCTGCCTGGGATGGCGCCGGCTATTCAGGTGATTCTACCAAAGGCTTTACCGTAAGGGTAGTTCCCAAAGAGTGGACTTATAAACCATATCCTGATCTTAAAAAAGCTTCTGTAAGCGAATTAATTTCACTAATGAAATCAGGAAGTAATGTAGGCAGAATGTATGCGCAACAGGAATTATTAACCAGGGGCAATGATGCGAAGGAAGCGGTCCTGAAATTAGCCATGGATAAAGGTGCGCCTGTGTATGCGCGGGTTGCAGGCATGTATGGCTATGCGCAAATGGCGGGTGAGGATGCCGTGCAAAACCTGGTTAAGCTTTCGAAAGAAGAAAATATGAAAGCATATGCGTTACGCGCCCTCACTGATAGGAAAGGTTTTCTAAAAAATGTTCCTATTGAACCCTTTCTTGAAGGCCTGAAAGACACTTCAAAAAGTGTTGAATTTGCCTCCATCATCAGTCTCGGTAGATTGGGAAGGCCTGA
The DNA here is from genome assembly GCF_003721595.1 of Hanamia caeni. Classification (GTDB taxonomy): domain Bacteria; phylum Bacteroidota; class Bacteroidia; order Chitinophagales; family Chitinophagaceae; genus Ginsengibacter; species Ginsengibacter caeni. Next base: position 284,989 of record NZ_RJJR01000002.1, on the reverse strand, counting down.
AGCGGCACAGGCATTACTTACAATTCCTGTTCCGCCATCTTTCGTAGCGCCGGAAAGAGGAACGGAAGGACCACATGCTACGCCTAATTCAGCAATTATTCCGCCGCATCTTGCGGTGAGAGCCCTGGTAGCTTTGCATGCCGTGGATGCCTGTGTGGCAGCCATCGGTACAGAAAATAATACGCTGGCGCTGTGGGCACTTCAATACATGCATGATCCAAAAGCCGTTTCAGGGCTAATGGCTGCTTATAGGAATAGCCAGGAAGAAGAATTAAAAAGTAAAATTCTCGCAACGCTTGGCCGGCTTTATAATGAAGAAGCTCCGTACGACGGAACCTGGTGGTGGAGCACCCGGCCGGATTCACATGGGCCATATTACAAGCCCGTTACCTGGGCGGGGTCTGATAGCATAAAGAATTTTTTAATGGACGTTTGGAAAAAATCCAATCCGGCTCAAAAAGAATTTTTTGCTGATCTCAATGGGAAACTGCGGATGGGCATCACACAATTTGGTGGTAACATGGAAGAAGTAGTGGCAAAAGAGGAAGCTCCAAAAGTGGACCTGAACAAAATCCGGAATAAAAAAGGTCAGATTGGCGAATCGTCTATTGAAGATATTATGCTTGCGATGGATCATATCAAAGGCAACCCGGCAAATGGCAGAAAATTGTTTATACAACAGGGTTGCAACACCTGCCATGCACTTGATAAGGGCGAAGTAATGAAAGGCCCTTTCATGGGGCAGATCGGTTCTATTATGACACGCAAACAAATTGCTGAATCTATCCTTAAGCCTAATGCTTCCATTTCGCAGGGTTTTTCAACCGTGCAGGTAGAAACCAAAGACGGTAAAAAAGTGCTGGGGTTTGTCACTGACGAGTCAGCCGGTAAGTTTACACTTCGCGATATTACGGGTGCGGTGCACCACATCGACGTCAAAAATATTAAAGAGAGGAAGGAATTAAAATATTCCATGATGCCCACAGGAATGGCGAATGCATTATCATATGAAGATTTTGCTTCCCTGATTACTTTTTTATCACAGCAAAAGAAATAAAGTGTTTGAAAAAAATGAAAAGATTTGTTTTCCACAGCAATCATCTCTTTTTAAAGAAAAAATAAAAATCGCGGGTATTTGTCAGTTTACCCGGAAGGGTTTACAACATAAAGATACATAGCACGCTTCTGTAGAGACAAGGCATGCCTTGTCTCTACCCAATCGGGCACAGAAATTTTCACTAACTTGAATCCCCATGAAAATAATAACACTTTGTGTTTGCATGCTTCTGACGCAATGGGCCCGCGCGCAGGATTCAACTATTTTCATAGCTGCCGATCAGTATGTTTCCGAAGTGGCAACTCCTGAAAGAATCTATCACTATCCAAATTTTATAGCGGGTAAAATTTTTTTTAGAAACAACACCGTTTCGGATGCCCGTCTCAACTACAATTACCTGAACGGGGAAATTGAATTTATCTCGCCCAATAATGATACTCTTGCCATTTCCAAAAAACAAATGTTAGATATTGAGAGGGTAGTAATTGACACCAGCACATTTTTTTATAACGATGGCTACCTGGAACTGGTGGCGCAAAGCGCGGTTGGAAGGTTGCTGAAAAAGGAAATATATGTAGTGTTCAAACGGGAAAAAATAGGTGGCTATGACCAGCCATCGTCTACTTCAGCGATTGAATCCTACAGCAGCTTCAAAGAAAGCTATGGCACACGGCAATTCGATTTAAAAGTAAGGGAAAACATTACGCTGGTATTAAGAACTAATTATTTTTTTGGCGACCAATATCATGCAGTACTGCCCGCTAACAAAAAGAATCTTTACAAAGTTTTTCGCTCCAAAAAGGATTTCATTGATTCTTATTTGGCAGCTAATAATGTTGATTTTAGGAAGCCCGGCGACATAAAAAAATTATTTACTTTTCTGTCGAAAGAAGGAAGCCATTAAAAAAATTTTTCCTTTATTTTTACCGACTTTAACCATCACATCTAAATTAATGAACACTAAAAAGCGTATAGGCGCTCTTGCCTTAATCCTCGTTGCCTGCTTAATGGCGTGCAATGCCAATAACAATGATAAAAAAGAAACTGAAACAAAGGCCGCCGTTTCCGGGCGCCATGCAGATTTGAAACTGCCCGATGGCTTTTCAGCAACCATTGTTGCCGATTCATTAGGACCTTTAAGGCATTTGGTGATTGCTACTAACGGTGATGTGTATGCGAATTTCAGCGCTTTGCAGGAAGGAAGCGGAATTGTGATGCTGCATGATACCAACGGGGACGGCAATCTTGATAAAATAAAGCGTTTTGCCAGCTATCCCGGCACCGGGATTACCATCAAAAATGGTTATTTGTATTCATCTTCAAATAGCGGAGTATTTAGATATAAGCTGGATGAAAAAGGAAACCTGTTATCTCCCGAACAGGGCGAGGAAATTGTTTATGGGCTGGTAGATAGGAAGAGAGATAACTCAAAATCTATTGCCATTGACGACCAAAATAATTTATATGTATCTGTGGGCTCTTACAGCGATGCATGCAGGGAAGAAAATTCCGGCAAAGGAATTCCTGGCTGCCCTCTTTTGGATTCTGTGGGCGGAATATGGCAATTTAAAGCGGATAAGCTTCACCAAACTTATGGCGATGGAGTTCATTATGCGAAAGGGATAAAAAATGCAGTAGGCCTTGCCTGGAATACTGTCACAAATTCTTTATTTGCTACTCAACATGGGCGTGGTCAATTTGATGACAAGTTTCCTCAATATTTTACGGCAAAGCAAAGCCAGGAATTACCTTCAGAAAATTTGTATGAATTGCATGCCGGTGATGATGCTGGCTGGCCATTTATCTATTACGATCCTTTTCAGAAAAAATCAGTGCTGGCGCCAGAATATGGAGGCGATGGCAAAAAAGCAGCTTCGGTAAAATATCTTGACCCTGTAGTGGCCTTTCCAGCCCATTTCGCCCCTGACGATTTATTATTTTATACAGGCGATATGTTTCCTTCAAAATATAAGAACGGCGCGTTCATTGCTTTTCATGGCCAATCGCCGAGCCTTAAGCAAGGCTATCTTGTAGCCTTTGTTCCATTTAAGGATGGCAAGCCTTCCGGCAATTGGGAAGTTTTTGCAGATAATTTCGCTGGTGTGGATTTGAAAAATCCTTCAGGCCCTATTGAACACAGGCCCACTGGTTTGGCGCAAGGCCCTGACGGAGCATTGTATGTTTCAGACGATTTAAAGGGAACCATCTTCAGGATTTCTTATGCCAATGCAAAAAATTGATGCCCGGCACGATTATTACAGCTCAATTTTTCACATGAGATTTTATTATTCTATTAGCTGTCTCTAATTGTGTTAGTACTTTAACTTATTTTATTGTTTGCCACCATTTAAGAAATACCTGGCTGTCGTCTTTAAGATTAAGCGCTTCACCAATTCTTGGAGTGGCAACATTTATGTTCATTTTTTTATTGAGCTCTGTAATCCTTATCAACGGCTCATCCCACGGATGAACCGATAGGGCAAACTTTGAATTGTGAACCGGTAATAATCTTTTTGCCTGCAAATCTATTGCTGCCTGCAACGTTTCTTCCGGCTGCATGTGAATAAATTTCCAGTTTGGATTGTACTGGCCATTTTCCAAAATTGCAAGGTCAAATGGGCCAAATGTTTTTCCGATTTGCCGGAAATGTGTATCATAGCCGCTATCGCCGCCTATAAATATCTTGTAGGTTGGCGTTTTTAATATAAAGGATGTCCAGGAGGATCTGTTCCTGGCAAATTTTCTTCCTGAAAAATGTCTTGCCGTTACCGAGTTTATCACAAAGCCGTTACCAAAATCTATTTGCTCATTCCAGTCTGCCTCATAAATTTTATTTTTATCAAACCCCCAAAATTCCAGGAGTTCTCCTACACCAAGCGCGCACACGATCCTTTTAATTTTTGGTTTCAACTTCACTATTGTTTTATAATCCAGGTGATCCCAATGATCGTGAGAAAGAAACAGGATATCAATTTCAGGGATATCATCCGCAGTATAAATATCTGCACCTTTAAATGCTTTAATATTGAAAGAAAAAGGAGATGCAGAACCACTAAAAACGGGGTCAACCAATATTTTCATTTTATCGGTTTGCAAAAAGTAAGAGGAATGGCCAAACCATACTAAAACATCTTCCCGGGGATCTAAATGCAACAGGTCTGTTTTTACAGAAGGAATAACGCCAGATGGTATTAATCCTGGTTTTTTATCAAATAAAAATTGTTTTAGTACAGTAAACATCCCGCCCTTAGCGGTCATCATAGGCGTACTATGCACATTTTCAAAATGACCGTTTTTATAATTGGGAGATTGTTGAATTCTTTTCAATCGTTCTCCTGAAGGCGACTTTCCAAATTTGGGGGAATTTAAAAAAGTAGCAATGGCGATTATTAATAGCGCTGAAATAATCAGAAACAGGATCATGAGAAAATTGGTTGCAATTTATTTTAGGAAAAAAATCCTTTGCAAAAATAAACCATCTTACCGTGTGGTTAAATGTCCGCAACTAAGTGAAAGGGAAGGAAAAATTGAGATAATTATTCAAAAAAAAAGCTGCTTCAAAAACAAACCATTTTTTGAAGCAGCCCTATTAAGGAGAAATTTTTTTTAATTGCAATAATTTTCGTGTATGCATTCCTGTTAGCAAAATAAAAAAAGCAACTATTTCTCCGTTTACTGTTTTTTAAGCTTCTGAGAAATATTTTGTAACACCCGGCACAGCTACAGGATAAAGTCCATTGGCATCCGGCAGAATAGGCGGCGTTGCGTCAAAGGCATATTTTTCAGGCATGATATTAATGCCAGAATTGATGGCTTTGTCCCAATCAATCACCTGGCCTGAATAGGTAGACATGCGGCCAAGCAAAGATGTCATAGTGCTTTTAGCGGCGCGCTCTGCATCCCAGAATTTAAATTCCCCTTTGGCAACAGCAGCAAACAATTCATCATGCTCTGCCTGGTAAGGCTGGTTTTCCAGTTTTTTATCAAATTGATAAATGGTTTTCCCTTTATTATCTGTGATGCGGGCTTCATCGCAATAAACTTTTCCTTTCGTACCAATCAGTAATTCGTCTACCTTGCTCATTGTGCCTTTTATGTGGCGGCACTGGCTGTTCAGGATGGCGCCGTTTCCATAATGAAACTCTACATAGTGATGGTCGAATATTTCTCCGTAATCTTTTCCTTTGCGCACTTCGCGGCCGCCCATCCCCTGTGCCTGTACGGGATAGGCTTCCAACGCCCAGTTTATTACATCAATATTGTGAATGTGCTGCTCGGTAATGTGGTCGCCGCAAAGCCAGTTGAAATAATACCAGTTGCGCATTTGGTATTCCATTTCGGTCCATCCCGGTTGCCTTGGATGCACCCAAACGCCATCATTATCCCACCATGCCTGCGCTGCTACGATTTCCCCGATTGCTCCATCGTGTACCCGCTTCATTAATTCGCGATAAGAAGTCTGATACCTTCTTTGCAATCCTACCACTACATTCAGTTTTTTCTGTTTTGCAATTTGAGCGGCTGCCAACACCCGCTGAATGCCTGCCGGATCAGTGGCTACAGGTTTTTCCATAAAAATCTGCTTGCCTTGTTTTACCGCTTCTTCAAAATGAATAGGGCGAAAGCCGGGAGGCGTTGCGAGAATAACTACATCAGCTAAGGCAATGGCATCTTTATAAGCATCAAAGCCAATAAATTTATGTTCTTCTTTCACATTGACACGTGCTTTTGTTTCGGCCATTTCTTCAAGAATATGCTGATAGCTTGTGTCCAGCCGATCCCTGAATGCATCAGCCATTGCCACGAGCTGCACATTTTGTTTGGTACTCAGCGCCTGCACCGTAGCGCCCGTCCCGCGGCCACCACAGCCAATTAATGCAATCTTAATTACATCGTTCGCCCCGGAAAAAAAGTTTGCTTTTGTGAGCATAGGAGCGGCCAGTAAACCGCCCGCCAGCAGTGAAGAATTTTTGACGAAGTTGCGGCGGCTTTGCAGATTCGTTTTAGGATTGTCGAGTTTCATGCTATTGTATTTTGTTTTGAATAATTATTTTTAAAATTGATTTGCTGCGTTTAGTTGAGCCCGAGCACTTGTGTAAAAAATTCATTTATTTCATTCGGTGACGGTTGTTGCAAGGGCCTCACAATCCTAAATCCAACAAAAGGAGCATCTGCTATCCACCATTTGCTTTTCGGAATTTGAGGATCGCGCGCATTCCATTTTCTGCTGGAAGCAAGTCTCGCCGCGCTTCGCAGGTTAGAAGCTTCATCGCGAAAATGGCCGCCTTTCAGGGTGATGGGATATTTGGTTTCAGGTTTCATCAATGGATTTTCAGTACTATTTTTTATTTTTTCAAAATAATTTTCATCATACTGATCTAATGTCCATTCAGCAATGTTTCCATACATATCATACAATCCCCAGCTATTGGGTTTCAGCTTTTTGATTTGATGATATTTATTGTCGCTGTTGGCCGCATACCATGCATAGTTTTTTAGCTCATTTTCATTATCGCCAAATGAGTAAGCCTTTTCAGAACCGGCGCGGCAACCGTATTCCCACTCGGCTTCGGTAGGCAGGCGATAAAATATCCCGGTTTTATTATACAGCCACTTGCAATACATTAAAGCTCCATATTGGCTCATGCTGTTTGCCGGAAATCCGCCGGATTTTCCCATACCTAATGTGAAATCAACATAGGGCGGGCTAGGGCGGGTTACGCCATCGGGCAATGGTCCTGTATCACGGCCTTCATCCAGAAACAAAACAAATTCATCATAGGTTACTTCATGTTCCTCCATCCAGAAAGCATTTAATTTCACTTCTGTAGCAGACCCTTCGTCTGCGCGATGTCCTTTTTCATTTTCAGGACTTCCCATCCGGAAAGTGCCGGCGGGAATGGCAATCATTTTAAACGAAACATCAGTGCCCGGAATATTTTGTGTGTAAGAGGTAAAATCTTTGCTTGTATCGTTTTGAGCGAAGCCCTCCAAACAAAAAATCGTAAAAACAAAAATTAAAAACGCAGTAAATTTTCCAATCATTTTAAGCCAGATGTTTTGCTGATGAAGATAATAAATTAAACACAGAGACAATTGATTTTAATTTTCAAAATAAGATTCAAAATTGGGAGTGCTTTTCCGGATCAATTTTCCATTTTGTACTTCTGAAATCAACAGGGCAGCGCCTGGAATTTTTTTTATTAGACTGAAAGATTTTTTTTCAGACAACACGCTGCAGGCAGTAGCAAGCCAGTCAGAAATTGTCGCGTCTTTTGCTATTACGGTCACATTGCGTTGACGCGTCATTCCGATGCCTGTTTTGGGATTGATGATGTGGGAATATCTTTTCCCATTGATATCGAGGTGCTGGTAAATATCACCCGAAGTAGCCACAGATGTGTTTTTCAACAATAATAAACGAGGCAACAAAGCTTCTTTTTCTTCGGGAATAGTGATACCTATCCGCCAGCCCTGCCGCCCCGGCGGCGCTTCACCAATTGCAATTTTTCCGCCTGCATTTACCATCGCCGATCTAAATCCTTTCGATTGAATTACACTCAACGCGGCCTGGGCCACGTAGCCTTTTCCTAATCCACCAAGGTCTAATAACATTCCTTTTTTTTCTAACCAGACAGCCCTTTCTTTATCATTCAAATGAATAAACAGGTGTCCCACTTTTTGCATCGCAACTTTAAGAGAATCGGGGTTAGGCAAACGTTTTTCTTTTCGAGCCTTACGCCACAATTTCACTACCGGCCCCATGCTGATATCATAAGCTCCATTGCTCAGCCTTGCCGCTTCGATGGAATATTTTAAAATATCAAATAAAGCTTCGGATACAGGTACAAAGCGGTTTTGGCCGCTGTTTGCATTCAGGCGGTTTAGTTCGCTGCTGTCAATATAATCGCTAAATATTTCATTAAGCGAATCGGCGCAATGAAATGCAAGAGACGCTGCCTGTGCCGCCTTAGCCGAATCATTTGCATAGATGGAAATGGTAAATGGCGAGCCCATTGCCGGCTTTTCAAACACAAATTTTTGTTGCCCAAAAGCATCTTGAATAAAAAAAGAGCCGCCGATAAAAAATAATGCGAAAAATATTCTTGTTGAATAGATCATTCCGTTAGGTACAGCCGAAATTTTAAAATAAAATCCGGGATATTTATTTGTTTACTGTAAAATATAAAACCCAGGCATTACATAAAATTATCAGAATCCCTGTAAGCCTTTATCAGCGCCATTTCACCTTCCTTTCCCGGAAGTGAGTTTCCATGTTCCATCCCGAGAATGCCCTTGTATCCTTTATTATAAAGATGTTTAAAGATGTTCTTATAATTAATTTCTCCGGTAGTGGGTTCTTTTCTTCCGGGATTGTCGCCAATCTGGAAATAACCAATTTCACCATACGCATGGTCAATATGGTTGATAAGGTCGCCCTCATTGCGCTGCATGTGATAAATATCATACAAGATTTTGCAGGAAGGGCTGTTCACTGCTTTGCAGATTTCGTACGTCTGATCTGAAGTGCGAAGAAACAGGTTAGGAGTGTCGCTAAGCGCTTCAAGTACCATCACTATATTATTGGGCTCCAGTATTTCAGCGCCACGGCGTAAAGCTTCAATCACATTCCCGGTTTGGATGCCAATCGGCAGTCTTCTCTCAAAATCACCGGGCACGACTGTTGTGAGCTTTCCGTTAATTCTTTTCGAAACCTCAACTGCCTGCCGGCAGCCTTTTAAAAAAATATCGACATATTCTTGTTTTCCGGCAGCGAGTGTATTGGCGCCATTACCCCCTTTATCAAGTACAAATACACCCATGCTCATTCCCAGTTTAGCGAGCGTGTCCCCGATTTTTTCTTGCTGTGCAACCGGCCTTCCACTCATGCCATTGTCTTCAATAGACCGAAAACCCATATCATAAGCATATTTTATCTGGTCAATAAAATCATTGCCACCATTGTTTTTAAACATGCCATCATGGATGGCGTAGTTCATATTAAATGGCTTGTCCGCGGCGGCGGCATTGGTTTTTTCATTCTTTATTCCGGAAGCGGTAGCGAGGCCGGCGGTAAAAACTGAAGCGCCTGCGAGCGCTGCCTGTTGCATAAAATTTCTTCTTTTCATTCGTAGTTGTTTAGCCGAACAATTTAAGAAAAACTTTTTGAAAAGAAGGTAATAGGTAGTTCAAAATAAATAAACTCAGGCAGTTAAAATAAAGAATCACCAACGCTTACGCATGGGCCTATAACTTAGGGTAATGCCAGATACGAGATTAAAACTGGAAAGCAATTCCGGTGACAGCAAAATAAAAATTGAGGGAATTTATTTGTTTACTGGAAAACGTTCTCCTTAATCCCAATGTAACGGTTTCGCATACACGAAAAAAAATCTTTAGAGGTGACTGCTAAGCCCCGAAAGCATCAGGGCCAATAGATATTGGCACACGCCAAATTTTTACTGCTCATTCATACCGCGAATTGCAGGCAAACTATTTTTATAAGTCAGCTCCATTGCCGCCAACCTGGTAATTCTCTCCGTTTCATAAAGCAAAATGAATGACTGGTATTTCACCGAAATAAAAATCAGACTTATTTATGGGTTTACTGAATGCAAGAGATAACTAATGGTAGACTGTAAACGAAAATATTTAATTCTTTATTGATTACATTTTTTATTAGAAAATATTTTCTATTTTTCTTTCCCTATGATTGTCCAGTCTTCTTTTCCATGGCCTTTTTCTATCCACTCATCCATCAGCCCAGCCACGCCAGGGATTACACTCAAAGTAATGCCTCTTTTTTTTGCTTCTTTCAAAAATAGGCCGGCATCTTTCCTGGCCATTTCCAATCTCCATGAAGGATCGCTGAAATCATCCCCGGCCATTCGTTGCATTCTTGAAGGCAGGGAGCCCCCCGGATTCCATTCTGTGAACAACTGCATAAGGTCCTGTTTGCTGATGCCTACGGAATCTGAGAAGGCAATTGTATCCGCCAACGCGCCATTAAAGCCGATAAGAAATAAATTGCCTGTGAGCTTCATGGCTGCAGCGCGGCCAACTTCTTCACCAAAGTTCAAAAGCTTGCCGGTGATAGCCGATAATTGCGGATTGAGTTTGTTTATCAAATCCTGATTACCCGAAACCAGCATATATCCTGTGCTTTCAAGCGCGTTTTTGGGCCCCATAAATACGGGGGCATGCTGAAATTGAAACCCTTTTGATGCCCAGTATTTGGTACGCTCCTGTGCGCCTTCAATTGAAGTGGTGGTATGGTCAATTATTATTGCGCCTGGCGTAAGGCCTGGTTCTGCTTTTGATAAAGCGTCGTCAACCGTGGCATCATCCTTTAATGCTATGTGAATAACATCCGCGCCCTTCACTGCCTCAGCAATATCCTCAAATGCTTTGGCCCCGTATTGTTCAAGATCCTTTGCTTTTGAAAATGTACGGTTCCATACCTGCACCTGGTCGCCTTTTTTTATCATGGCCCTGACAAAACCGGCCCCTAATAATCCTATTCCTAAAAATGCTTTCATGTTATTGTTGTTTTTTGTAAAGGTACACAACCATCAAAAAACCATTGCGGATTAAATTAATGGAGACGTTGTTCATGCCAGACAATCATTTGCTGCTATCAGATATTTGTTGTCTTCAACGGACGGTGCACTTTTATATCAAATTTCATTTCCTTTTGATTACGCAACGCTTTCACTTTGTAATCAGTTTTATTTTCTGAATTCCGGATTTCTGATTGTATTTTATCTACATCATTTATTTTTTCCCCATTCATCTCTGTGATAATATCACCTTCTTTCAAACCTGCTTTTTCTGCCGGTGAACCAGGAAGAACTTTTTGAATTTTTACACCATTGCTATCCTGTGTGTCCTGTATTTGAAGGCCAAGCCGGGGTCGATCATTATTAAAATTAAAATCAAAATTTCCACGTGGCATTGGAAGTACCTTATATCGAAAATTGTTTCCGTTTTGCAATTTGTTTAATAAATCTTCATTCAATCCGTTAAAACTTTGGACGTTAGCCGGTGTTTTTCCCAATTCAAGTTTGACTGACATTTTTTTATTGTCGCGCAAATATTGAATGGTGACTTCATCTCCTGGCTTATGACTTTCAATCGAATTTTTCAAATCAGCCGGGGATGAGATTATATCATCATTTATTTGGGTGATAATATCGCCCTTTTCCAGGCCGGCTTTTTTTGCGCTACTATTATCGAGCACATTATTGATAATGGCGCCTTTATCTGTTTTGGCCGAGATCACACCGAGGAATGCGCCTTCTGCGTTATCCTGAAACATAAAATTTTGAGACATGCCCGGAAAGAAACGATCATCTTCGCCACCCATAAAATTCCGCTTAAAAACTTTTACGTCGCCTTTATAATCAGCCATGGGCTTACCATTTATCGTTATTACATTGCTGTCTATTTCTATAACGGTTTTTCCTGAATCCAAAGGACTTCTGCTGATGACAATTTGTTCCTGGTTTCTATCTTCCTGTAGATTCTTTTGGGAATAACCACTGAAGGCAGTCAATGAAAAGGCCAGCGCAAATAGGGCCGGGATAAATTTTGTTTTCATTTCTTTATGTTTTAAATATTAAAATATTGGGATTCACAAATTAAAACGGCAGAAATAAAAACCAATAATTTTTGGCGATTAATAGATTAACGTTAACATAAAATTGAAATGCAATCAGTGGAAAATCAGAGCAGGCTTTTTACATTTTGTATTACTGCTTCTAACCCTGAAGCGTCTTGTCCGCCTGCTGTAGCCATAGTTTTTTGGCCTCCTCCTCCGCCCTTTATCAATGGCGCTACCTTTTCTTTAATTATTTTGACTGCGTCAGTATTTTTAAGAGAAATGAATTTTTCATCCACAGCTATCACTACATTTGGCTTGCCCTCAATGTCAGCACAAAGAAGAATCAAATAATTTTCCTGGTTCTCTTTTACAAGTGAAGCCAATTTTTTTAGTGCGGCGGCATTGGAAACGAGAACCACCTGGCCTATAAAATGAACGCCGTTTATCAAAACAGAATTTGCCTTTATTTGTTTGTTTACTGTCTCAAGTATCTGTAACTCCATTTGGTCTACCTGCTTTTTTAAGCCCTCTCTTTCAGTCAACAAATTTTCAAGTGCAGCAATCGTGTCCTTTGGATTTTTTAATTGCTCTTTAAGTGATTTTAATTCGTTTAATTCCTTATTGATAACGTCTTCGGCAGCTTTGCCACTTACTGCTTCAATTCTTCGCAAACCAGCTCCAACAGCGGTTTCATTGATAATTTTAAAATAACCTAATTCGCCTGTATTGCCCACATGCGTACCACCACACAGTTCTATTGAAAAGTTTGGATCCATCATTACCACACGAACCAAATCTCCATATTTTTCGCCGAAAAGAGCCATGGCACCTGTTTTCAGGGCCTCTTCCTTGGGCATCTGCTGAATCACCACAGGAATACTTTTCCTTATTTTTTTATTTACAATTGATTCAACTTTTTCAATTTCTTCATTTGTCATTTTACTGAAATGAGAAAAATCAAACCTCAAATAATCTTCATTCACCAAACTTCCTTTTTGCTGCACATGCGTTCCCAACACTTTTCTTAATGCCGCATGCATCAAATGCGTAGCACTGTGATGAACAGCAGTTTTATTTCTTTTTTCTACATCAATTTTTGCAACAACACCTGAAGAAATATCACGCGGAAGCTTTTCGGTAAAATGTAAAATCAATTCATTTTCTTTTTTGGTATTAATGACGGGTATTGACTCCTGATCAAAAATCAATTGGCCGGTATCGCCCACCTGGCCGCCGCTTTCTGCATAAAAGGGAGTGGTGTCCAGCACAATTTGATAAACTTCTTTCCCCTTTGATTTTATTTTCCTGTATTTTAAAATTTTGCTTTGCGTTTCAAATTTTTCATATCCGACAAAACCATCTCCTTCATTTTTATTTACAGCGATCCAATCTTCTGTGTCAACAACAGATGCTGCACGGCTTCGATTTTTTTGCTGCTGCATTTCTTTTTCAAAACCAGTTTCATCAACAGCCAAATTATTTTCTGCGGCAATTAACCGGGTAAGATCAATCGGGAAACCATACGTGTCATATAATTCAAAAGCAGTTTTCCCGTCAATATTTTTTTCTTCCTGTAAAAGCAATTCCAATCTTTTTAATCCTGCATCCAGGGTTCTCAGAAAACTATTTTCTTCTTCATGAATCACTTTGGCAACAAAATCCTTTTGCTCATTCAGATTCGGAAAAACATTTTTGAATTGTTCTGCAATCAGAGGAACGAGTTTAAAAAGCAACGGTTCTCTTACATCGAGATAAGAAAAATAATATCGCACAGCTCTCCGCAAAATTCTTCTTATAACATAGCCAGCGCCTATGTTTGAGGGCAATTGCCCGTCAGCAATTGGAAATGCTATCGCACGAATATGATCAGCTATTACACGAAAACTAATTGCTTCTTTCGAATCAGAATAATCATATTTTTTCCCTGAAATTTTCTCTATTGCTTCAATTGTTCCTGAAAAAATATCAGTATCATAATTGCTTTTTTTATTTTGAAGAACCCTCACCAATCTTTCAAACCCCATTCCGGTATCAACATGTTTTGCGGGCAACAATTCCAATGAACCATCTTTTTTCCGGTTATATTGAATGAATACGATATTCCAGATTTCAATTACCTGAGGATTGTCTTTGTTAATCAAATCTTTTCCGGCAATTAATTTTTTTTCTTCGGCGCTGCGGCAGTCCACATGAATTTCCGTAGATGGCCCACATGGGCCGGTATCGCCCATTTCCCAAAAATTATCTTTTTTATTTCCAAAAATAATCCGGTCTTCATCAATATTTTTTTTCCAGAAATTGAGAGATTCCTCATCGCGCGGCAATCCTTCCTTTTCATCGCCTTCAAATACAGAAACGTATAAATCTGCTTCCGGTATTTTATAAACTCCGGTGAGTAACTCCCATGCAAAATCAATTGCCTTTTCTTTAAAATAAGGCGGCGGTTCTTTAGTTGCGTTTCCGAAGCTCCAGTTGCCCAACATTTCGAACATGGTATGATGATAGGTGTCAACGCCTACTTCTTCCAAATCATTATGTTTTCCACTTACGCGCAGGCACTTTTGAGTATCTGCTACCCGCGAGTAAGGCGCCGGTGAGTTTCCCAAAAAGTATTCTTTAAACTGGTTCATTCCTGCATTGGTAAACAGTAATGTAGGATCATTTTTAATTACAATTGGTGCGGACGCAACAATTTGATGTTCTTTGCTTTTAAAAAAATCAAGGAAATGCTGTCTTATTTCTCCACTGCTCATCATAAAGGGTGCGAATTTTTTAAGATCGGTTTGGCTTTTAAGAAAGTATATTTGTTATAGAAAATGTTAAACGCAGCAAAGGTATTTGGTTTAAACCCATTTACAAACTGTAAAGACCTGGCGAAAAATCTGTTTTAATCTTTTAATCCGAAAATTCTGAATATGCCACTTACGCAAATTAGCTTTTCATTTGACAGGGAAGAAAAATATCAGAATCCAACAAAGGAAGCAGTAAAGCAACAAATAAAGCCAAAATCAAAGCGCGGCAGAAAAAGTCTTAAAGAATACAATGCCGAACCGGACGTTGTAAAAGTGCCTGAAGATGAAATACTTTTTCAAAAACAATATTATTCAATAGGAGATGTGGCTGACATGTTTCACGAAAACACTTCCCTGATCAGATACTGGGACAAGGAATTTGCCATTCTAAAGCCGAAAAAAAATAAAAAAGGCGACCGGTTTTTCAGGCCGGAGGATGTCAAGAATCTTAAAATGATTTATCATTTGCTTCGTGAAAGAAAATATACAATTGAAGGAGCAAAGGAATTTATCAAGAACAATAAGGCTGCGGGTGAGAAACATGAGCTTATTGAATCGTTGGAAAAAGTAAAGATGTTTCTGTTGGAATTGAAAAATAACCTGTGATGGGCTGCTTTGAAGTGCATAAAATTTTCCCTATTTCACAAATACATTAACTTTCAGATGCTGTGTATATGCTAACTTTGTTATTTAATAAAAAAAAATGACTGAAATTGCGATCGCTTCCCAAAAACTAACTGCAAAAGATTTTGCTACAGACCAGGAAGTGCGTTGGTGCCCCGGTTGTGGCGATTATTCAATACTCGCGCAGGTTCAAAGAGTGTTTCCGACTTTAGGAATCCCAAAGGAAAATTTTGTAATTATTTCAGGGATTGGATGCAGCAGCCGGTTTCCATATTATATGAATACCTATGGAATGCACAGCATTCATGGCCGGGCTACTGCAATTGCCAGCGGCCTGAAAGCGACCCGTCCTGAACTGAGCATTTGGATTGTAACCGGCGACGGAGATTCACTGAGCATAGGAGGAAACCATACAATTCATTTGCTGCGGCGGAATTTTGACGTGAATATATTGCTTTTTAATAATGAAATTTATGGTCTCACCAAAGGGCAGTATTCCCCGACCAGTGAACAAAAGAAAGTTACCAAAAGCTCCCCTCTCGGAAGCATCGACCATCCGTTTAACCCTGCAGCGCTCGCTTTGGGCGCTGATGCTACATTTGTGGCAAGAACTATGGACAGGGATCCCAAACATTTGCAGGAAATGCTGTTAAGGTCAGCACGTCACAAAGGAGCGTCTTTTCTCGAAATATATCAGAATTGTAACATTTTCAATGATGGAACTTTTGAAATATTTACAGATAAAAAATCTAAACCGGAAGAAACTATTTTCCTTGAACAGGGCCAACCCTTGGTTTTTGGAACGGATAAAAATAAAGGAATCCGCATGGACGGCTTACAGCCACAAGTTGTTGATTTAACACAAGATGTAAGTGTAAATGACCTGTGGATTCATGATGAAAAAGATTTTTATAAAGGGCAGATTTTAACGAGGATTTTTGAAGACGCTAAAAATCCGGAACACCATTTTCCCAGGCCGTTTGGTGTATTTTATGAAACTGAGAGGCCCTGTTATGAAGATATTATGGCTAATCAAATTGATGAAGCCAAAGCAAAGGCCACCGCTGACCTTGACCGCCTGTTAAGAGGAAAGGAAGTATGGGTGATAAAAGAATAAACCTTTAATTTTTGTTAAACAAAAACACGAAAGGTTTTAAGATCTTATTGCTCAATGTTTCGCGTACAATCTTTTTGTTCGAAGAAATTTTATACTTGTTTACGTTAACCACTTCGTAAACGGATACAAGGTTTTCGACCTTTTCAGCATAGAATAAAAGCTCGTGAAGTAGCTCGACTTCCTGCTCAATTGATTGGGGGTTAGATTTTTCTTTGAACAATACCAATAGATCCCTGTTGAATTTGTCCATTTTTGATTGGTTTTTAATAGCCTACCATGCCGCTATTATGTGGACATCCACATTTGCTTTTGCGGGAAGCGCTGCAGCTCATCACAATCACAGACAGGATTACCAATAATATTACCAAGGTTTGGGTTACGTTTTTCATTTAATATCCGAATATTTGTAAAAACTGAAAAATCACTAATCCGTCAGAATAAGCGAATTCTCAATAATTGATAATACCAAATTAAACTATTTTCACCAATAAATATTGTAAATTTTTTGAAGAAAAGTGAAAATTTATATAATCCGCACCAAAGGCCCCGGGTAATTGTAGCGCCGTTGGATTGGGGACTGGGGCATACAACCCGCTGTATTCCAATTATTAGAGAACTTATCTTTTTAAACTGTGAAGTTTTTATTGTGGCCGATAAAGCGTCGTTTTTACTTTTAAAAAAAGAATTTCCATTTGTACAATTTTTGCAATTCAAAGGCTATGAAATCACCTACAGCCAGAGAAAAAGATTTTTTAGTTTAAAATTGTTTTTTCAAATACCAGCCGTTTTTTATAAAGTATTAATTGAAAAGCGATGGCTGACGAAAGTCATAAAGCAGTATTCAATCGATGCCGTTATTTCGGATAATCGTTTTGGGATGTACAGCAATAAAGTACCCTCTTTTTATATTACCCACCAGCTTTTTATTAAAACAGGAAGTCGTTTTTCAGAGAAAATTGGGCAAAAAATTCATTATTACTTTATAAAAAAATATTCCGCTTGCTGGGTTCCGGACCGGGAAAATGACGGGCTGGCCGGCAAACTTTCCCATCCAAAAATATTACCTCCTAAAACGAAATACATTGGGCCATTATCCCGGTTTAAACCCATAGCCCATTCGGATTATATTTATGATTTGCTGGTTATACTTTCGGGGCCGGAGCCGCAAAGAACGATTTTTGAAGATCTTTTATTTCGTCAAATAGTAAACCTCAAGGGAAAAATCATGTTTGTCAGAGGTTTGCCGGCTGCAACAGAAAAGCCAGCCAATTTTAATCGGGTAACTATTGAAAATCATATTCCTTCAGATGAATTAAACCAGCTGCTAGCCGAATCCAGGCTGGTTGTATGCCGAAGTGGCTACACATCCGTGATGGATTTATCAGTCTTGCAGAAGAAAGCCATTTTAGTACCCACGCCAGGCCAAACCGAACAGGAATACCTGGCTGAATACCTTTTGGAAAAGCAATATTTCTACACAGAAAGCCAGAAAAATTTTTCAATTGTGGATGCTATAACAAAAGCGACTTCATTTCCCTTTAAGAAACCCGTTTTGCAAATGGATGAATATAGAAAAATACTTGCCGAATTGGTAGCCTCTTTGCGGGCAAAAATGCCAAAATAAAATATTGAATTATTTCCTGTCCGACTGATTCGGTCAGGCGGGGCTGGCTTACTTTCTTTTTAAACCGATACAGAATCGTTTCCGCCAGTATTTGGCTCGTCAACGGGAACAAGTGTATCAATGGTTGCCAGCACAGTAATGCCGCCTTTCACTTTTTGATTGAGAGCCACATTCAACTCCGTTCCCACGGGCAACAAAACATCCACGCGGCTTCCAAACTTTATGAATCCCATTTCATTTCCCTGAGAAACGTATTCGCCCACTTTAAGGTAATTTACAATCCGTTTGGCCATCGCACCGGCAATTTGCTTTACTAATATAACCGCGCTGTCACTTTTAATTACCACTGAATGGCGTTCATTTTCAGTGGATGACTTTGGATTCCACGCCACTAAATATTTGCCCTTGTGATATTGGCTGTATTCTATCTTCCCCGACATGGGAATCCGGTTTATATGCACATTGGCCGGGCTCATAAAAATAGATACCTGCAATCTTTTATCCTTAAAATATTCAGGCTCCATTGTTTCTTCAATCACTACCACCTTGCCATCTGCCGGGCAAATAACCTGGTGATGGGCAACAATAAAATTTCTTTTGGGTGACCTGAAAAATGAGATAATAAAAAGTAGTGCAATAAGACTAATTCCAAACACCACCCATGACAAAAAAGGGTTTTGAGCGCTAAAAAAATAAAAGAAAATAATATTAATTGCCCCAAAAATCAAAACTGTAATAGCAATAGTGCGGTATCCTTCTTTATGAATATTCATTAGCCATGTTTGAAATACAAAGATAAAAATTGAACAGCAGACTATTCCGTTTAATTCACTATAAATATTGCATAATATACGAAGACAAAGGGAATAGCCACCAGCATCGAATCAAACCGGTCTAAAAATCCGCCATGGCCCGGCATTAGCGAACCGCTATCTTTAACATTTGCCATTCTTTTCAGTTTGCTTTCAAGCAAATCACCCAACGTTCCAAAAATGGCGCAAAACAAGCTGATTACAATCCAATCTCCCACTGTATAAAAGGAAGTAAAGTAACCAATTAATGAGATTACAAACACACAAAGGATAATGCCTCCATAGGTTCCTTCTTTTGTTTTTTTAGGAGAAATGGAAGACAAGGGTGTTTTGCCAATGAGCGAGCCTACAATATATGCCATCGTGTCGTTTATCCAAATTGAAAAAACAATACCACACGGGATGGCTTTTAAAAAATTATCGCTAACCGCTGAAGGATTATTTACTCTCATCCAAATCATCAATACGATTGGGAGAGTGATATAAAGCAATCCCAAGACGCTTTTCAGCTTATAATTGGCCGCATCAATTTTCTTAAGTAATCTTATAAATTCCACCCAGCATCCAAAATGGACAATCGTAAATAATATTATAAAACTCCATTTATTCCAAAGCAATCCGGCAAGCATTACCAGCGCAAAAATGATTGCTGTAAGTGCGCGCGTCCGGAATGTTTTAATATCAAAGGCCATCTGGTAATTATAAAAGTTAAGCTATCCAATTATGAAAATCATCAGGGTCTTCTTCAGGTATCCTGTATTTTTGCTGTTCGGCCAACGAAAATTCACGGAATTTCTGAAAGGAAAAAATTAGCAAAATCAAAGCGATTACGCCGGCCCAAATAGGAAAATTTTCTTCGATATCTTTTGATTGTGCAGCAGGCCCTGATGTCATTGTTACGATATAAAGCACCGTAACCTGCACACCATTATACAGGAAATGAAAAAGTATGCTTAGCCAAAGGCTGCCACTGTAGTAAAATACGAGCCCGAGGAATATGCCAAGAGCAAACCGCACAAAGAAACCATAATAAGAAATGTGAACAGCGCTGAAAATAATGGAAGTTAAAATGATAGCAATCCATGGGCCTTTGAACCACCTGGTTAAAATATTTTGAATTCCACCCCTGAAACAAACTTCTTCAAAGATGGCTGGCAAAAGCGCAATAATTACCATTGAAATCAAATATCTGGGAAAGGAATTAATATTAATCAGGGCTTTTTCTTCGGTCATACGCTCTGCTTCTTTGGCCTTGAAATAAACTTCCCAGCTATGCGGAATGGGAATCAGCTTTGTTATTTCTGCCAATGCGCCGGATAAGGGAAAGGTGAGGATGAGAATAGCGATGACCATCAATACCTGCCTGTAATTAAACCTTGTATTGAAGCCCATAAATCTTACAGGATCGCGATAGGATATTAAGGCAAAAAGATAAACAGGAAGAAAAAACATCATGAAGGTAGAAACAGCCTGCATCCACATGATAGCGTTGTAATATTTTGGATTGAAAATATCCGTCGACAATGTACCTACTTCTCTTCCTGTCATCGCTAACCAAATCACGACAGAAATTATTGAACCTAAGACAACACCGCCTCCGATCAATCCCAATAAAATTCCCAATTGGGTTGAATAGCTAAATTTTCCCGAATTTCTGTTCATCATTTTTAATGAAAGTATTTAAGTGCGTAAATTTACAGCCGAATTTTTTTTAAACAGATTTAAATGAGCGCTTTATGATAAACGGAAATAAAGCCTAATTTATATTTAAAACCAATTATCTAAATTGATTAAAATAGGTAACATCCAGCTTCCCGATTTCCCTTTGTTGCTCGCGCCCATGGAAGATGTAAGCGACCCGCCGTTTCGCGCGGTTTGCAAAGATAACGGAGCGCACCTGATGTACACGGAATTTATCAGCAGCGAAGGATTAATTCGCGACGCTATCAAAAGCAAAAAGAAATTAGACATTTTTGATTACGAAAAACCGGTTGGCGTCCAGATTTTTGGTGGCGATGAGGATAGCCTTGCACTTGCGGCGAAAATCGTTGATGCTACCAATCCGGATATTTTGGATATAAATTATGGTTGCCCGGTGAAGAAAGTAGCGATGCGCGGAGCAGGAGCCGGCGTTTTAAAAGATTTGCCTTTAATGATTCGCTTAACCGATGCCGTCGTTAAGAGCACAACTTTGCCGGTAACTGTAAAAACAAGATTGGGCTGGGATGAAGACACCAAAAATATTGAAGAGGTGGCGGAAAGATTGCAGGACGTAGGTATACAGGCGTTGGCAATTCATGGGCGCACACGTGTACAAATGTATAAAGGAAGTGCCAACTGGGAATTGATTGCGAAGGTGAAAGAAAATCCGAGAATTAGAATTCCTGTTTTTGGCAATGGAGATATTGATTCTCCTCAAAAAGCAGTGGAATATAAAAATAAATACGGCGTTGACGGCATTATGATTGGGCGCGCAGCCATCGGTTATCCATGGATTTTTAATGAAATTTCACATTACGTAAAAACCGGTGAAATTCTTCCTGCGCCTACCGTTGAAGAAAGGGTGGCGGTTTGTAAAAAACATTTGATAAAATCTTTTGAATGGAAAGGCCCTGTGGTGGGAATTAACGAAATGCGCCGCCATTATACCAATTACCTGAAAGGATTGCCTAATATAAAAGAGTATCGTGGAAAGTTGGTAACGTTGAAAGAAGTAGATGAAATTTTAGAGGTTTTAGATGATATCGTAATCCATTATTCGGGTTACGAATTTGAGAAAACGCCGATAGAATTGATTAATTATCATGAAAAATGTCCCGTTTAAAACCACAAGGTTCCCGACAATCGCAATGAGAAGCGAAATCTATAGGTTTATATCCATCGGTGAAACAGAAGACGAAAATACTTTTTGCAAATTTCCATTTTCATCTACCAGGTATTTATAAAAATTCCATTCAGGCTCAATATCATTCCAACCATTTTTATTTTTGTCCGAAAGCCATTGATAAACGGGTTGTTTTTCTTTTCCTGTCACATCATCTTTCTTAAACAAAGGAAAAGTTACTCCATAATTTATCTTGCAAAAATTACTGATTTCATCATCGCTTCCAGGTTCCTGCTTGCCAAAATTATTTGCCGGAAAACCAAGAATAACAAGATTTTCAGCCTGTTCGTATAATTTTTGCAGCTCTTCATATTGAGGCGTATAGCCACAAAGAGAAGCGAGGTTTACAATCAACACTTTTTGATTTTTAAATTTTTCAAAAGAAATTTCTTCGCCGTTGTTTAGAGTAGCTTTCAGGGAATAAAAATCCTGCGGAGGTTGAACATTGTCTTTATTTTCATAAATATTAATTCCCATACCTGTCAATTTTGAAAGTTTCATTTGTAATGGATAGAGTGAAGTTATAATTTTTCGTTTCAGGCTCATTGTTTAAAGATTAGTGAAGGCTTCAATAGTAAAGCAACCCGCCTGACCGAATCAGTCGGGCAGGAAATACACCGATTTTTTATCTCCCTTTCCTTTAATTAACCACGGTTAAAGAAAAAGGCGGTAATGTGATTGATGAAGTTCCATTAATTTTTTTAATAACCGGCGGCATTGATTTGGACGGATGGCCATACAGGCCATTGGCTTTCCACCTATATTGTTCCTTACTATATTGAATTAGCTTTGTTGGATTCCACCCAACAGATTTACTTAAATCCGAATTTTGAATTTTTATACTTATTGAAAAAGTTTTGTGGGGATTTTTATTGATAAGCATTACAGACCAATTACCAAGTGAAGAACGAAGCGCGTAAGCTGAAACGATTGATTGACCTTTTTTATTTTTGATATTACATTCCGTTGGAAAAATTTCTAAAACCGAATCCATTGGCTGTGCCCAAAAATGGGTTATCATTCTGGTTCCATAAAAAGCAGCGGTTTTGTAATTTATTTTACCGGAATCATTCAATCCCAAAAGCATATTGTTTCCGTATCCGCAATTAAATGATTGTTGCAGAAACGCTGGTTCGTAGCCATATAAAAAGCTTTTTTTTCCTCCCGTCTCCATAAATTTTCCAAGAATATCTGCATACATCAGAGCACCCTGAATTTCAACTTCAGGTTTGCCTTCGTAGGCAGAATAACCATATTCTGTTACATACATTGGCGTTTTCTCCGGTAAAACATTTTGAATATTCTTCATGGCTGTTGAAAGCATTGATGGAGCCGCAATTAGCTGTGGAGCTGATGGTGCGCAAAGGTCATCAAACGGATACCACTCAAAAGAAAAAAAGCTAAAAAGATTTATTCTGTTATGGCTTTTTAAATAATTTAAGAAAAGCGCGGTCCACTTCGCTTCTGTAAAAGTGGTGCTGTCTTCGGGTTCTGGTGAAAGAGAAGCAAAACAAGGGCCGCCCATTTGAATCGTACTATCTACACTCCTTAATTTCTTTCCTAATTGAAAATACAAAGCGCCGTAATCCGTTGGCGCAACTAATTGCCCCTCGGGCTCTTCGCCCATTTCCAATTCATTTACCGGGTACTTTTTTCTTTTCAAATATTTTAAAAGAGCCATCATATTTTCCGGCGTGCCATACAGCAAAGCCATTGGCATTAAAGCCGGTTCATTCGCAGTTAAACCGTCATTAAAAAAACGATCTATCCCCGGCTGTTCTACATTTGGGTCAATATCTTTTGAAGTATGCCATGAATCTGTTGAAGAAACATGGATTACACTTTGCCCGTGATTGGAAGAATGACGGACATAATCATGAAATATTCCTTTGGAATCTTCAAAGCCAACTTCAATTTCTTTGATGGCAAAACCCAATTTATCACGAATGTCTTTGGAAATCTGGCTGGAAGTATAGGAGCTATTGGAAAAAGAAATTCTTATAAATTGAACCGGCAAAGGTTTTCCAGAAATCTTTTTAACTGAATTTATTTGGTCACTGCCGAAAGTATCGTTAGGAAATGAATGCCAGATGTTGGGTTCAAAAGGATCAAAATATTGAGGATCATTTCCTTTGGCATAATTTACTGTATAACTTAACGCATAAGGGTTCCCCCATTTTATTTTCAACGCATTTATACGATATTTTTTTCCCAGGTTAATAATCACCCATTGTGGATGAAGCTTATTTGATTCATGAGTAAAAGTAGAATCCAGGTAAGGGTTGCTTTTCCAAAAAGTAGCGGTATCTCCATCATCAATTTTCGAATAGCCATCATCGTTAGCCTGGTCGTGTGTATTGCCTCTTCTCGGCAAACGAAATCCGTTGGAAAGGATGATTGGCTCATCAGAAATAGAATCTGAAATCCAGTAACCTTGTTGATGAATGCTATCACTCCATTTTCCCTTCGGATTCCAGTGCCAAACTTCGCCGGCAAGTTCAGTGCGGAGGCGATAACTTACGGGTTTTATCCCTGCAGATTTCATGACAGCAATATTTGCGGGAGTAAGCATTTTATCGATGTCTCCTTTGAAATGCCCATCGATTGCGCCGCCTATAAATTGCGAAGGAATAAAAGTATTTACGGGATGCGCCGGTGAATAAAGAATTTGAACTATTCCCTTGTTTACTGATTGTGAAAATATCCGGCCATTAAAAAGTGCAAATAAAAAAAATAAAAGTATTTTAATGAAATAACTTCCGGTTTTCATTTTGTGATTTTTATTGCCGGTTAAGGCTACACTTTTATCCAAAATTTTAAAAAATCATTGTAATCAGTTTTCACCACTTCATATCCCCGGGGGATTTCGCTTCCAAAACTGTGATAGGTGACAAGACGGGTGCCAGCTTGCTTTTTATCCAATTGCTTATATAAATACCGGTTGTAAAAATTATACAAATCTTCAGAATATCTTATGGAATAATCAATCTTTTGGGTACCAGGAACATTTTCATAAAAGGAATTGTAAAAATAAAAATTATCAAACTTTCTAAAATCAATATTGCAAATATTGTCGCAGATAAATGAAACATTATTTAACTCAAGTTCTCTGGCAAGATCGTCTGATATATCCACCAGGCTTTGCCTTTGTTCAACGCCATAAAAATTAGTAAGCGGATATTCGTGCGCAGCCACCAGGCAAAATTTTCCTGCGCCACTTCCAATATCCAGCACTTTTACCTCCGGCGAAGTTGCTAAAAATGCAGCCGCTTTTTTCGCAACTTCAATGCGTGTCCAATGTTTTTCTGCTGCGTCCTGTATGGGTTTGGGATAGTGTGAATTAAAATTAAGATCGGAAGCGAACCAGTTCTTCATTTTTATTAACTACTTATTTACCTAAAATAAAAATCGATTCTTTTTGTTTGTTTACTATAAAAAACTATAATGCTGCTCTTTCACTCAATTCAAGCCAACGCATTTCTTTCTTATCTATCATTACAATTATCTCATTGATTCTTTCTGAAGTTTCCTGAAGCTTTTTAAATTCCTGCGATCCGTTGCTTAATTTCACTTCCATCAATTTTTTTTCTTTCTCCAAATCAGCAATTTCTTTTTCTAATTTTTCAAACTCCGTTTTTTCTTTGTAAGAAAGCTTTTGTGTTTCGTTTTGTTCTTCCTTCTGCTTCACACTATCATCCGCGGGCATTTTAGTTTCTGCTTTTTGCTTTGAGCCTTCACCGTTCTGCTTTTTGTTTTCATTGTTTTCTTCCAATTGTTTCCAAAGCCTGTATTGCGAATAATTTCCGGGAAAATCCCTGATAACACCATTTCCTTCAAAAGCAAAAAGATGATCGACGAGACGATCCATAAAATACCGGTCGTGACTTACAATTAAAATACAGCCCGGAAAATCCTGTAAAAATTCTTCCAAGGTTCTTAAGGTTTGCAAATCCAGGTCATTTGTTGGTTCATCAAGCACCAAAAAATTAGGATTTTTAAAAAGAATACTCAGTAAATGCAAACGCCTTTTTTCACCACCACTTAATTTGCTTAATGGCGTAAATTGTTGCTGCGCCGTGAAGCCGAATTTCTCCATGAATTGCGAAGCGCTGATCTTGCTTCCATCAGCTAATGGAAAAAATTCAGCAAAATCTTTTACATATTCTATCGCTCTTTTATCTTCTTTATACTGCAAACCTTCCTGTGCGAAATTGCCAAAAACAATGGTTTCGCCATGATTTATTTTTCCGCTATCCGGAGGAACAATATCCAGCGCCACTTTTAAAAAAGTAGATTTCCCCGTCCCATTTTTTCCGACAATTCCGACCCTTTCTCCTTTTTTAAAAGTATAATCAAACCCTTTCATGATCACTTTGTCGCCATAAGATTTATGCACTTTTTTCATCTCCAGCACCTTCCCACCCATGCGCGTCATTTTCACCTGCAACGAAACTTCGACTACTTCCTTTTTCTGGCTCACGCGTTCTTCTACTTCTGCAAAAGCGTCCTGGCGGCTTTTTGATTTTGTCGTACGTGCCTTTGGCTGCTTGCGCATCCATTCCAATTCTTTCCGGAAAATATTTTTATCTTTTTGAAATTCACTTTGCTGAACTTCCTGCCGCATTGATTTTTGTTCTAAAAAATAATCGTAATCACCTTTATAAACATAAATTTTTTCATCGTCCAATTCTACAATTTCGTTACAAACTTCATCCAAAAAATAACGATCGTGCGTTACCAATAACAACGTGCTTTTATTGCTCGCCAAAAAGTTTTCCAACCATTCAATCATTTCTACATCCAAATGATTCGTAGGTTCATCAAGAATCAACATACACTTTCCTTCATGTAATTGCGCTTCTATCAAAGCCTGCGCAAGCGCTACCCTTTTTCGTTGTCCGCCACTCAGATTTTTCACCGGTTCATTCAGATGATGCAAATTTAATTTTCCCAAAATCTGTTTTAAATCACTTTCAAAAGTCCACGCGTTGGCCTCAGTAAGTTCTGTTATCAATTCGCTTATTCTGGTTTCATTTGGCACATCATCTTCCAAAAGCATTTCATATTCTTTCACCAGCTTCACCACCGGATTATCAAGATTTAAAACGTTATCCCAAATAGACAAATCATTTTCAAAAGCGGTTTCCTGTTGCAGCATTATCACTTTCACATCTTTATGAATCCAAACAGTTCCCGAATCGGGCGTATCCAGGCCGGCAATAATTCTTAAAAGCGTTGATTTACCACTTCCATTTCGGGCCACAAAAGCAATTTTGTCGCCTTCTTCAATATAAAAGCTGATGTCTTTAAAAAGTGTTCTAATCCCGAATGATTTTTTTAAATTTTCAATTGAAGCGTAATGCATAGCGGGCAAAGGTAAACCGGAAATTAGTTAATTGGTTGTTAGCTTAAATCGGTTGAATCCATTATTAGCTTTATTTTAGAAAAAATAGCAATCATCAATAAAAGTCGCTTTACTGCAATCTCATCCTGGCTCGTTCCGGTTTTCAATGCAGAAATTAATCAATATTTTTGCAAACCTTTAAAAATCGAAAATACTAAATGGAAAAAGTAATATTAATCACCGGTGGCGCAGGTTTTATCGGATCACATCTGACAAGATTATTTGTGAATAAATACCCGGATTATACAATTGTAAATCTTGATAAACTTACTTACGCAGGCAATCTTGAGAATCTGAAAGACATTGAAGATAAACCGAATTATACTTTTGTAAAAGGTGATATTCTCGATATGGAATTAGTAAAAAATATTTTTGAAAAATATCATTTCACCAACGTGCTTCATACTGCAGCTGAAAGCCACGTTGATCGCTCGATCACTGATCCTCTTGCGTTTGTAAAAACCAATGTTTTGGGCACAGCTTCATTGTTGCAGGTGGCAAAAGAAGCGTGGAAAGATAATTTTGAAGGAAAATTATTTTACCATATTTCTACAGATGAAGTGTATGGAAGCCTGGGCGAAGAAGGGTTTTTTACAGAAGAAACAGCGTATGATCCACGCAGCCCGTATTCCGCATCCAAGGCGTCTTCCGATCATTTTGTAAGAGCGTATTACCACACCTATAATTTCCCGGTAATCATTTCAAATTGTTCTAATAATTATGGCCCGTTTCATTTTCCTGAAAAATTAATTCCGCTTTCTATTCATAATATTATCAATAAAAAATCCATTCCGATTTATGGCAAAGGTGAAAATGTTCGCGATTGGTTATACGTGGAAGATCACGTGAGAGCGATTGATACGATTATGCATAACGGAAAAATTGGTGAAACGTATAATATCGGAGGCCATAATGAATGGAAAAATATTGACATCATTAAAGAATTGTGTAGGCAAATGGATGAAAAATTAGGAAGAGAAAAAGGTGAATCAGAAAAGCTGATCACTTTTGTGAAAGACAGGGCGGGCCACGACTTGCGCTATGCAATTGATGCTACAAAATTGAATAATGAATTAGGCTGGAAACCTTCTTTACAGTTTAAAGAAGGTTTGTCAAAAACTATTGACTGGTATTTGGATAATGAAGATTGGCTGAAAGGGGTAACCAGCGGAAATTATCAGAATTATTATGAAGAACAGTATGGGGAATAAGTTTAGAGTTTAGAGTTTAGAGTTTAGAGTTTAGGGTTTAGGGTTTAGTAGCAAATGCTGAATTCAAACATTTCCCTGATTTTTGTTACATTCATTCATTGGCGGTCTACTCAATTTATTCACTTAAACCTACAAAGTTTTGCATACTTATTCATTTGAGAAATTAGAAGTTTGGAAGCTTGCGAAAGATTTATCTGTTTTTTTATATAAAATAACTGCTAAATTTCCTGTGGAAGAAAGATTTGTTCTCGTATCACAAATACGTAGAGCAAGTGTTTCTATTGCGAGTAATATTGCGGAGGGAAGTAGCAGAATTAGTCAGAAAGATCAGGCATATTTTTATACCATTGCATTTTCAAGCACAATTGAAGTTTTAAATCAATTAATCATTTGTGAGGAACTTGAATTCATCAATCAAGATCAATTGGTGGAATGCAGATTAAAAGTAGAACATATTACCAGAGCCTTGAGCAAATTAAAACAGTCCATTCTAAATCCTAAACCCTAAACCCTAAACCCTAAACCCTAAACTATAAATGAAAGGAATTATTCTGGCAGGCGGCTCCGGCACACGGCTTTATCCAATCACAATGGGAATCAGCAAACAATTAATGCCGATTTATGATAAGCCGATGATTTATTATCCGCTATCAACTTTAATGTTGGCAGGAATAAAAGAGATTTTAATTATCACTACTCCCGAAGACCAGGCGCAATTTAAAAGATTATTGGGCGATGGAAGCCAGTGGGGATGCGAACTTCATTATGAGATACAGAAAAAACCAAATGGTCTAGCGCAGGCTTTTGTGATTGGCGAAAATTTTATTGGAAAAGATGCCGTGGCGTTGGTTTTGGGTGATAATATTTTTTATGGAAGCAGGTTTTCTCATTTGTTGCAACAATCTGCAAATCCTGATGGCGCGGTAATTTTTGCTTATCCTGTTGTTGATCCTGAAAGATATGGAGTGGTTGAGTTCGATAAACAAAATATCGCGATAAGTATTGAAGAAAAACCAAAAAATCCCCAATCAAATTATGCGGTTCCGGGCTTATATTTTTACGATAATTCGGTGGTAGAAATTGCAAAAAACATTGCGCCATCGCCCCGCGGTGAATATGAAATTACGGATGTAAACCGAAAATACTTAGAAGATAAAAAATTAAAAGTTGCCGTGCTTGACCGTGGTTTTGCCTGGCTTGACACCGGCACTTTTGAATCATTGCATGATGCTTCAGAATTTGTGAGAGTGATAGAAAAACGGCAGGGATTTAAAATCGGTTGCCTGGAAGAAATCGCATACCGCATGCATTTTATTGATAAAGGACAACTTCTTTCCCTGGCAAAAAAGTTTGAAAAAAGCGGCTACGGCGAATATCTAAAACATATTGAAAAATAAAACGAGATTATGAGTTATTACGTTCACCCCTCTTCAATTATAGATGACAATTGTGAAATCGGAGATGGCACAAAAATCTGGCATTTCAGTCATGTAATGAGCGGCGCAATAATTGGAAACAGCTGCAACCTGGGGCAAAATGTGGTTGTTTCTCCAAAAGTGGTTTTGGGAAATAATGTGCGTGTGCAAAATAACGTCAGTATTTATGAAGGCGTAATTTGTGAAGACGATGTTTTTCTGGGACCTAGCATGGTTTTGACCAATGTAATTAATCCACGAAGCGCAGTAAGCCGTAAAGATCAATACAAAAAAACCCTGATCAAAAAAGGAGCAAGCATTGGCGCCAATGCGACGATTGTTTGTGGAAATACGATTGGCGAGTTTGCGTTTATTGGTGCAGGTGCTGTTGTAACCAAAGATGTTCCTGCTTTTGCATTAATAGTAGGAAACCCCGGAAGACAAAAAGGCTGGATGAGCGAATTCGGTCATAAGCTTATTTTCAATTCAGAAAACATCGCGGTTTGCCCTGAAAGCCAACAGGAATACAGATTAGAAAATGGTGAAGTAAAAAGAATAAAATAATTTTTTGCAACTGCAGTAAATAAAAAATCCCGGATAAATGTTTATTTACTGTATGGATTTATTTCTAAATGATTTTTAAATGAGAGAAATTTAATAATGAAAAATTTTGCATTGGTAGGCGCTGCAGGTTATATAGCGCCACGTCATATGAAGGCGATAAAAGATACGAAAAATAACCTGATAGCTGCCCTGGATAAAAATGATTCTGTCGGAATTTTGGACAGTTATTTTCCTGAAGCTGATTTTTTTACAGAATTTGAACGCTTCGACAGGCATATTGAAAAACTAAAACGCAAGGGAATTAAAACAGATTTTGTGAGTGTGTGTAGCCCCAATTATTTGCATGACGCACACATACGTTTCGGTTTACGTGTAGGCGCCGACGTTATATGCGAAAAACCTGTTGTATTAAATCCGTGGAATATTGATGCCCTTGCAGAAATAGAAAAAGAAACGGGTAATAAGATATTTACTATTCTCCAGTTAAGATTACACCCGGCAATCGTTGTCTTGAAAGCGAAAATTGATTCACAAAAAGATGGCAAAATTCACGACGTAAATCTGGATTATATCACCAGCCGCGGTCATTGGTATTATGCAAGCTGGAAGGGCGATATTCAAAAGAGCGGTGGCATTGCGACGAATATTGGCGTTCATTTTTTTGACATGCTAATGTGGATTTTTGGGGATGTAAAAGAAAATATCGTAAACGAACATTCAAGAGACACAGCTTCGGGAATTTTAAAATTAGAAAAGGCTAATGTAAAATGGAGATTAAGCATCGATGCTAATAATCTGCCGGAAGAAATAAGGGCAGCGGGCAAACGCACTTACCGGACGCTTGATATTGATGGCGAATCTTTCGAATTCAGCGAGGGATTCACCGAACTTCATACCAAATCTTACCAAAATATTTTAGAAGGCAAAGGATTTCCGTTGATGGAAACAAGAAAGGCCATACAACTGGTGCACGACATCAGAAAGTTTAATAAATAAGTTGTCAGTTAGTAAAGCAACAATAAGCCGCGTTATTATTTTTGGAAATCGAAGGTTCCTTGCTGTTCGAAAAATAGTTTTCTTTGAATTTGATGGCATTTTAATTTGCCTGTCAGCGATATATATTCATTACTTGTTGCCCGTACTGAAATAAGAAAAAGAGCGCAACAATCAAGGTTTTTCGCATTTTTTTGTACATTACATGTGAAAATTAAACTAGTGTTCCTTTATTTAAAAAACACCGGCTAAATGTCCGATAACTAACCCCTTAGCTACAATATGGCAAATCAAAATAGTATTAACTTCGCTGCCAATTTTAAAATCCGTATCTACTGACCAGTAGCTATAAAAGATGAATCAATGAAAAAAGTCAGAACAACTGTCATTTTTATAATAATGCTTATTTGTGGACTTTCGTCTTTTGCCCAAAATGGTTTCCTGGATTTTAAAGATTTAAGCAATGTAAACATCGATAATTATAGCGACAAACAGATTCTGTCTCTCTATAACCAGGCGCAGGCCTCAGGCTTTTCCAATTCCGAATTGATAAGCAAGTTATCCGATAAGGGAATGCCGCCCTCTGAAATTGAAAAATTAAAGACAAGGCTGGAATCGATCGGCTTCAAAAAACAAAGCGATATTTCAAACCACACCTCTTCATCCTCAGAAGAAGTTGGCCACATGTATGATACCTCGGGTAAAGCGCCGCCTGTTGAACCTTTCCAGAATGATAATTCCATTTTTGGATCTGAACTTTTTACAAGCAATAGCCTTGTGTTCGAACCTAATTTAAGAATTCCGGCTCCTGCCGGCTATGTTTTAGGCCCGGATGATGAACTCATCATTTCTGTATATGGTTACAGCGAAAAAAAATATAATCTCACTATAAACGAATCAGGTGAAATATATATCCCGAATGTAGGGCCCGTGTATTTGAACGGTCTCAGTATTGAAGAAGCTTCTCAACAAATTAAAACAAAGCTGGCTTCCACCATTTACCGGGCTATCAATACCGGAAAGACAAAAGTGGCGGTAACGCTGGGAAAAATAAGGAGCATTCGCGTAACCGTGATCGGCCAGGCGAAAAAACCAGGCACCTACACAGTTTCCTCTTTAACCACGCTCTATAATATCCTCTATTTGTGCGGCGGGCCTACTTCTATGGGCAGCTATCGCGATATTGAAGTGATCCGGGGCAACCAGCTAAAAAGACGCGCTGACTTATACGATTTTTTGGTTGATGGAAATCAAAAGGATAATATCATCCTGCAGGAAGGAGATGTAATTCGGATACCTTATTATAAAAAAAGAGTTACCCTTTCAGGAAATGTAAAAAGAGAAGGCAAATTTGAATTGCTCGAAAACCAGACCTTCAATGATCTTTTAAGATACAGCGGCGGATTTACAGATAATGCGTATAAAGGAGCTGTAACTGTAATCAGGATTACAGATTCAGTAAAAAAAATAATCGATTTAAGTTCAGATGATTTCAAGGATTTTGTAATTAGCGGAAGCGATCAATATATTGTAAGGAAGCTGCAGGATGAATTTGCCAACCGCGTTTTTATTTCAGGATCTGTATTGCGGCCGGGGCCTTACCAATTAACGCCAGGGCTCACTATCGCGTCATTAATTCAAAAAGCAGGCGGATTTAAAAGAGATGCTTATATAAATAGAATTTCTATTTTCAGGTACCTGGAAAATAAAATGCCTACGATGGTTTCCGTAGACCTTAACAGCGATAAACAGAATAACGAAAATTTGCAATTGGTAAAAGACGATTCTGTTGCGGTACATTCCATATTTGAATTCCATGACAGCAACTATGTTACCATTGAAGGAAACGTCAGGAAACCATCAACCTTACCATGGCGCCAGAATCTTTCGCTCAGGGATGTATTGCTTGCTTCCGGAGGGATTGCAGAATCAGGAGATTCAACAAATATTGAGATAACAAGAAGGATCAAAAATGCCAATGTTGATATTATTAACCACAATGAAAGCGAAATCCTCAATATCAATCTCGAATCAAAAGATGAAAAAGCGGAAGACGTAACCCTTGAGCCTTACGATATCGTGATTGTAAAAACCCTTCCCGGATTTAGTACCCAGCGCACCGTACTTTTAACAGGCGAAGTAAAAAGCCCCGGCCGGTACGGTTTGCAAAAAAGCGGTGATAAAATTGATGATATCATTAAACGAGCAGGAGGTTTTAAAGCCTCGGCCGATAGTTCTTCCATTACTATTCGCAGAAGTATTCAATCTGATTTATCAACGGTGGAAAGGGAAAAACTTTTTCAACGAATTTTAAATATAAATCCCGACAGCATTTCATTGCATCCGCGGGTGCGGGAAGAGATATATAAATCGTATGATTTGATAAACGTCGATCTGACTAAGGCGCTGGCAGATCCGAAAAGTTCTGAAAATTTAATTCTGGAAGATGGCGATGTTTTGACAATCAGCAGAAACTCTAACCTGGTAAAAATTTCCGGGGAGGTTTACAACCCGACCATCATCCCGTATAAAGAAAATAAGAATTTAAAATATTATGTACAACAGGCAGGTAATTTTACTCCGTATGCAAGAAAAACGGGGGCGCTGGTAATATACCCGGATGGGAAAGCGGCTTCGGTAAAACATTTTCTTTTCTTCAAATCTTATCCTCATGTTACGCCCCGTTCTGAAATATTTGTACCACAAAAAAATAAAAGCAACAAATCAAGGCTGGGAATAGGGGAAATGGCGCTTATTGTTTCTGCCATGGGCATCTTATCGAATGTGATAATTAATATTACAAAATAAAGCATCCTGCGTTTATCAGATAAAATTGAATTAATAACGGTGTCCCCGATGGAAACAAGGTGCTGATTGGTTTCAACTTAAAACCGCAAATTTTTCAAGTTTTGAACGCCACACGTTTATCTGTTCTTTTTCAAGATTACACAGAGTACATTATTTCTGTTTATATTTTTTTTATGGGTTAAAAACTGTATAAAAAAAGGTTTAAAATATTTTTTAAAAGCAATTTTAAGCTTGCCTTTTGTCCCTTTCGCTTTTCTTAATGGTGCAGGTATTATTACTTTTCCATTGCGGTCAAGCACAGGCGCTCTATTCTTTATTTTATAAAACTGATTATAAAAAATAAAACGGGTAACATCAATATGCGTCTTATTAAAGTCTGAAAAATTAAAAAATGAAAGCGACAGATTTTTTTGTTTGGCTATCGATTTAAATGAAGTTTCGGAAAGCCATGTCAGATGGACAGGGGGTAATTCTGTTTCCCAAATTTCTTCAGAAGAAAAGGATGATTTATTGGGAGTGGTAATTATAAGCTGCCCATCATTTTTTATAAGTTTCAACAGGGCATCACAAAAACCTGCTGGGTCAGAGATATGTTCAATCACTTCAGTAAGAATGATTACATCAAATCTTCCTTCGTTATCGTTTCTAAATTCATAAATATCCCCGCAGATAAAATAATCACCGAATTTAATCTTAGCCTGCTCCACGGCATCGGAGGAGATATCTAAACCTACTATATTAAATCCTTCTTTTCTAATCGCATAAGTCAGATACCCAAGCCCTGCTCCGACTTCTAATATTCGTGCTTCTTTCCCGACATCCTTTTCCAAAATCTCTTTTATAGAAAAATAGACAGCTTCCTTATTAGCCAGATAATCCAGGGGATTTTTTTGGGAGGTGATTTCATTTGCATAAAGCGTATACCTACTATAGCCTGGAATAATATCAGCGTGAGAATAAATTTTGTCATAAATATTTTCATTTATAACATGCGGCCATGCAAAAGATGTATTACAAGAAGAGCAATGATAAATAGTAAACGTTTCTCCTTCCTGATACCCTTCAAGGTTTTCCAATTTTATGTTGGCAGGATGATTACAAATAATGCAATTAATTTCTTCCGGCATAAATTTTATTCTCTTCTGTACAATTTCAAACTTCTGTTGGTAACAGAAGTCGTGACTTTGAAATAGTAAAGATATGCGATGGTTATTTAAACCAGGAATCAGAATCAACTCAGGATTCATAGATTTTTCGGCAATTTGTCCAATAAACTTCCATTTGGTAGTTTTACCAATTTTCTAAAGCTTACTTATGATTACCAACAGAAAAATATAGAATGAAAAATAGCAAGCTTTTTAAAAATTCGTGGTTTTCTGTTTTTCAAACAATCGTGGTGGCGATAGTAGCCATATTGCTTTTTAAATTAATGGTAGTTCATCTGGGGCTGAAAATAACAGGCCTTTGGTCTTATTTATCATCACTTACTGCTATTACCGCATTTGGCAGTTCCGGCTTTGCGAATGCCTTACTGTTTTTTATTCCAAAATATCAATTCGCGCAGAATGATGCGAATGTAAAAACCCTTATTAATACCTCTTTTGTTGCCGTATTAAGTATAAGTATTGTTTTATGCATCTTGGCTTACAGCATTTTTATTTATATAATTCCCTTTACGGTAAATGCGGATATGGTAAGTATTGCCAACAGTTTATTGCCTTACATAGTGTTGTCATTTTTTTTTTCGTCGCTGGCTACTAACTATCTTTCTGTTTTGGATGGCCTGATGCTGATGGATGTTCGTTCAAAAATAAATATGGCCGGCGCGGTTATTTTTTTGTTGGCCGGATTTATTCTGCTGCTAAAAATTGGTATTATAGGCATTCCTATAGCACAGTTAATTCAAAACATTTTTTTATTGATTGCATCTTTTGTTGCTGTGAAAAAAAATATTCCCTCTTATAGATTCTCTGTCGAGTTTAACAAGCGCGTATTTAAAAGTATTTTCAAATATGGTTTCAGTTTTCAATTGCTGTCTGTTACCCAGATAAGTGACCCTTTTATGAAAGCCATGATCACCAAATATTCCGGAAGTGACATTACAGCCATTTTTGACTTTTGTGTAAAACTGCTAAGCGTATTCAGAAGCCTGATCATTTCTGCCAATCTGAGCATCGTACCCCAGATTAGCATTTTTAAAGCGCTTGGAAAAGTGAACAGGATCAAAACTTTTTATAAAGCCAATTTCAAACTGGTTTTATTATTCAGCCTGATTTTCTTCTTATCACCTTTGGTTTTATCTGACACCATTTCTCTTTTTTTTCTGAATAAAACAAGCAGTGATTTTA
The DNA here is from genome assembly GCF_003721595.1 of Hanamia caeni. Classification (GTDB taxonomy): domain Bacteria; phylum Bacteroidota; class Bacteroidia; order Chitinophagales; family Chitinophagaceae; genus Ginsengibacter; species Ginsengibacter caeni. The sequence goes on along the minus strand of NZ_RJJR01000002.1, from coordinate 248,733 downwards.
ATTTTATATTATTTACGGTGGCAATAGGGCTATTGGTAAATGCACTGGCATTTCCGGCGCATTTCAGCAATTTGGGCACAGGTAATTTAAAATGGAATGTGATTAATAATTTTATTACAGCACTATTGATATTCATCCTGGCGCCTCTGATGGGCAAATACATCGGTGGGAAATATATAGCATTGAGTTGGTCAATCTCTGCAATTGTTGGCGCAATTGTTCTTATCGCCAGCTACAGTAAGCAAACAAATACTTCGATTTTTTATTTTTTTAATAAGAATATCTTTTTAATAATTGGGTCAATATTGTGTGCGGGTATTTTAAATAAGTATCTCAACGGATTGCCAATAATAAATAACTCTCCACTGACAATATTTTTTATTAATTTATTGGTGCTGGCGCTATTTATCTTTTACCCGCTTTATAAAAATGATACCCTTGGCAAAATAAAAGACAGATTAGTGGCCAGGTATTCGGCAAGGCGGCAGTGAACAAACAAATGATGCCAATTTTATTTTCGGGTTCCGGAAACTATCCAAACATCTAAAATCAGAATGAGTTATTTTTTCTAAGCACCAGCGTAATACCTGTTACGTATTTCAAAAAGAAAAAATAGAAAGAATTTTTTGAACTACACATATCGGTTGGACGATATATTTCCAGCGGAGATAACCCAAACAGAGAGCGCAACTTCTGTTTATAATACAAATAAGTAAAATCGAAAGAATTTTTAAGCCGGCATTTTTTTGCAGTTGCCGCAATTTGTCTTGCAGTCTGATAATTTACTTCAAATGCCATGTAATCAGCATGTCTCTTCGCAAATTCACGCACTGAGGATGTCAGTCCTGCTTTTTTATGCCGGCGATAAGTGCCAAAACCTAAATATATTCCCCATTTTATCCAATAGTAAGTTGTCGTCCAACTCTTAAATTTGTGAACAAAGGGAATTAGCAAATGCCCTTCATATATATAATGTTTCAATGGATAAAGATGGAAAGAATACCCATGATTCTTAATCGTTCTATGTATCTCTTTTAAAAAAAGTTCCTGATCAAAAACATGTTCCAGCACTTGATTTGAAAAAATAATGTCAAAAAAATCATCCTCAAAAGGCCAGTGGTCATGAGAGGAGATAAGTTTTAAATTGTTCTGCCATTCAACTTTTGCATCCACGGATTGGAGAAGCAAAATCATTTTTTCAAAATACCCGCTTTCCTGTATATGTGAATCATTTACGTCAAGTCCATAAAATTCAAAACTGATTCCGGGGTTTTTAAGCGGTAACTCCTTAATAAGTGTACTTAACAAAACCCCGGTGCCGCAGCCCACATCCAAAATCCTGATTACCTTTATTGCTTGCTGCCTATATTTATATTTGATAATTGTGTTAATAATAGCATATAAATGTAGATGCGTAATGCTTACAAAACGTCCTGATGCCATTAAAATATAGTTACTATTTTTAAGTGTAATAAAAGCGAATATATTGTAAAGTAATAAATAGAAGATACATTCAAATTTGATAGCGTTTAGATATAGGTTTTTATTTAACTTGCCTGGCAGATTGTATTTTTTTTAAACCCGAAAGAAATTTATGACAAGAGAGAATGAAAAAGAACTTCCCGTGCAGCATTCATTCCTTGTTTTTCTCAAGTCATTACTCAAAAGGTGGCCTTTATTCTGTATTATTGGTTTGGTGTTTGGCGTTGCAGGTTTTATTTACGCATGGATACAGGCGCCAAAATATGAGAGCAATCTTACTTTTGTATTAAACCAAGGTAATAACTCCGGAATTTCAGGTGCATTAAACCTCGCAGCTCAGTTTGGATTAAACATACATGACCAGGCAAATGATGTTTTTTCGGGGGACAATATTATCGAAGTAATAAAAAGCCGCCGGATGGTTGAGAGTGTGTTTTTAACTGTTGATACATTCAATTCTACTCCTTATACGTTAATAGAATTTTACAGGCAAAAAATGTTGAACCTGGATAAGAAAAAAATATCGGCGAGCCCTGTGCATTTTCCTGTTGGTGTTATGCGTGCTTCACTAAATTATGCGCAGGATAGTGTATTGTATGCCACCTTCACCGATTTTACAAAGTTTTCTCTTGAAGCTGACAAACCCGATAAGATGCTGAGCATTTTTTCTATCAGAGTTAAAACCAGCAATGAAAAATTTACAAAGGTATTTACCGATAGATTGATACATGCGGCTGATAGCTTCTACACGGAGATATGCAGTAAAAAAGAAAGAGAAACGCTTGACATATTGGAGCAACGGGTGGCTTCAATGAGAGGCGGCCTTTCTTCAAGCCTTAGTAGCAAAGCGGCATCGGAGGATGCCAATCTAAATCCGGCATTTGCAGAGTCACAGGTTCCTCTTCAGAAACAGCAAATAAATGCCCAGGTATATGGAAGCGCTTATAGTGAATTGTTTAAAAATCTTGAGCTGGCGCGTTTCCAATATTTAAACAAAATCCCTTTGATACAAATAATCGATCCGGCAAATTACCCAATGAAAAAGATAAAAGCCGGCAAACTGAAAACATCTTTGATGTTTGCGTTCACTGGTATATTTATTACTTTTTTAATCTTTTGGCTCATCAGGCTTTATAAGGACATAAGGTAACAAAATCAAATATTTTTAAATTGAATTTTCCAAAAACAATTTACAATTCATGTTTATTTATTGCTTAATATTCATTTTGTTAGCAATAATCGCTGTAGAATATGAATTTAAAAAAGTAAAAAATATCGATTTTATATTAGCAGTTATTGGAATTTTTCTAATCTTATTTGCCGGGTTCAGAGGTATCTATGTTTCGAGGGATTATTTACCTTATCTTAATTCGTTCAATTATATTTTACATGATGACGGTTCTCAAAGAGCCACACTATTGCCACTTTTTGAGCCGGGGTTTGTATTTATAGTTAAAATATGCTATCACTTTTTTGCAGACAATGCCCCACTTGCTATTATGCTTTTTATTGCTGCTTTAAGCATTAGCCTTAAATTTTTTGTATTCCGTAAACTGGCTTTTAACCCGTTAATCGTACTGTTGTTATATTATAGCCATTATTTTCTTTTTCAGGAAATGACTCAGGTTCGGAACGGACTGGCGTGTTCATTTTTTTTTCTTGCTATTTATTATTATTTGAAAAATGAAAAAATTAAAGTCTTTATCTCGATCGTATTGGCAATTCTTTTCCATAACTCTGCTATATTTTATTTTCTATTGTTTTTTATCAGAAAAGACAAACTAAATGCCTGGCTATATGGAAGCGTTTTCCTTGGAGCTATCATCCTTGGATTGATTAAACTGCCTTTGCTTTCTTTTATACTGCCCCGCATTGATATCGCATTCATCTCTACAAAGCTCACTACCTATGCTGAAACTGCTGATTCGTCGCTGTACCAGGGAATCAGATTCTTTAATGTATTAAACACCGTTAACGTTATAATAACAGCCTACATTTTCTTCTACTGTGTAAAAAATAAAATGAAAGACACCAACCTGGTGCTCTTCTTAAAATGTAATATCATAAGTATTTTCGTTTACGGTTTACTGATAGACGTACCTTCAATGGCTGCAAGAGTTACAGAATTGTTTAATGCAGTGTTTCCGTTACTCTTTGCCTATTCCCTAAAAATGCCGCCATTTAAAAAATGGAATATCGTACTTCTTATAGGTATTGCATCTATTTACTTTTACATCAACCTCTTTTATGGCAAGTTGCTAAACCCTTATGAACTGATTAAGTTAAGCAGTCTGAAGTAAGAGGTTAACCTGTTAATCCTACATAATATTTCATACATATTTATATTTTTTCCGCATACCAAACAAGCCTAAAATAAAATCAATTGCAAGTAAAAAATAATAAAATCTGTTATGACTGAAAATAATTGAGTGAAAAATATTGGCTGTACCGGCCTTGAAGTTTTTTTTTGATATTAATACTACTCCTGTAAAAAAATAATACTTGGCAAGTCTTTTATCCGTGGGTAAGATTTTACACTGATTTATAAAATAGTCTTTTTTTTCCGAAAAAAAATTATAATCAATCGTGCGGTTACTTATACCATTATTGCCAAAAATCGAAACAGGAATATCAATAAACATTTTCCGCAAAGATTGGTCTTCAAAAATTTTAAGATTCAGATCATAATCTGCTAAAATTTTATATCGCTGATTAAATTCCTTAAATTTTTCAAAAACAGACTTATTATAAAACATTGCCTGGTGTGGACTATTAAATTCGATCAACTTCTGGTAATCAGTTTGCCGGCCAAGTTGCCTTCGTTTATTTATAATATGCACTTTGCCATAAATGAGATCCATATCTGTAAAAGACGACGAATTGAAAATATTTGATAATATGCCCGGACAAAGTTTATCATCGGCCCCTAAAAAAAGGAGCCACGTCCCTGTTGCTGCAGCAATCCCTTTATTCATTGCATCGTAAATTCCTTTATCCGGCTCGCTAATCCAAAAATGAATATGTGCCTCAAAGGTTTTGATCAAATCTACGGTTCCATCAGTGCTTCCTCCATCTACAATAATAAGTTCGATATTATTGTAATTCTGTAGAATAACACTTTCTATAGCTTCATTTAATACAGTAACGGAATTAAGTACAGGAATAATAATTGAAATTTTGCCTGCGGCCATTTTGCAACTTTTATCGAATCATTATATAATATCGTATAAAATATTTTAATCTCCGAAGTAGAAAATAAAAAAAAGATATGTTGTAGGCTTTGCCGGTGGTCCCGGAGACTGCTTTGATTTTAGGATAATATCTGAAAATATAAAAATTGATGTTTTCACTTATTCCAAGCAAAACTGCTTTAGCAAGCGCATGTTCAAAATAAATTCCCTTAGTATCATTGAGAATAGAGGTGTAGTTGAAAAGAAAATTTTTTGCAAAAAATGGTTTGAAACCGAAAATGCCGGATTGGGAAGATTTAAAATTATTGGTAAGGTCGGCTATTAGTTCTGCATCCGGGTGATTTTTATAAAAATTGATAAACTTATTAAAATTCAAAATTTTATACCGGCCTGTTATTTTAAAAACAAAATGATCTTGATTAATAAATGAGGAATTAAGAATACCATATTCAATGCAACACATTTCGCCAAGCCCCTTGCCCATCTTTGCATCATAATTATTCCCGTCAAAACAAAGAACCTCAAGGCGTTTATTTTCGATGTCACTTTTAAAATGCGAGGAAATATCCTCATTTGAATTTTCTACAAAGACGATGGGATACTCATAATTATCAAGATAATAACGCAGGGTACTGATATAGTCCTCTCTCCTTTTTTGCGGATCATTTAATAGGGTAAACGCTTTATTATAAGTATTAATGGTTCCTGTTAAAAGTAGTAAGATATTGATCATGATTTAAAAAGAATCCTTAGGCACAATACAAATAATTCAATTATTTTAAAAAGCAAAATAACAATAAATACACTTAGCGTATCGGTTTTTAAATGACCATTATTATTTCAATATGTAAATAGCTGAAGATTCCATTTCGTCCTGGTACTTATTTATAATAATAAGACTTCCCTTTGAAAAATCTGGTACGCTGATCTCTACATTTAAACCGGAGGGTTTAATTTGATTTTGCAGATTATTATCGATATAGATAAATGTGGATAAAGGCAGTCTCTTCCTGAAATCAAGAATAATTTTTTTCGACTTTTGATTCCATACGTAGTTAAAAGCCGGCTCATTAGTTATTTCTGTTGTATCTATATAATAGCCACTTTGGCTGTTAACATTGTTGAAACTGGTCTCCCTTAAAAATGAAAACGCAGAATTAGTCTCTAACCTTGCTATCCTGTTCGTCGCTAAATCTTTACCTTCCTGAAACGTGGCTAAAAGCGTATCATTCATAGTATTGTTCCACCAATTATTGCGTTCGGAATAAAACCACATATATTGATCGCTGGATGCTATAGCATATTTTAGATTTTCAGCAAGCCACTTCCACTTGATATTTCTTTTCAGATCGTTTCCAATGGGTGTATTTGTGGCCATTAATCCATCGTAATAAACGGGTTGAGCGATTTGAATATTTTTTGCCTCCTTTTTTGATTTTTCAGAATGTAATAGTTCCAGCATGGTATTTCTTAAGAGATATTTCCCCTCTAAAAATTGGGAAGGTTTTGTATTCCAATAGGCATATTCATCGCCATCTGTTATTATTACATTTTTATTCTTCCCTTCAAGTATGCCTTCAAAAAATGATATAAGAAGGGCATGCCGCGTTTTATATATCGGTGTATATTTTTTTTCATGGGCAATAAGGCTTGCTATCCACAGTGAAATAAAGGTAAATGAGTTACTTCGTTTTTGCAAAGAAGTAATAAATTGTTTCCCTCTTTGTTTCACCTGATTCTGTACTTGTTGAAAGCTTTTTCCGGGATATTGATCCGCAGAAAATGTCCATGGGTTAAATAATGGATTTTCATAATAATATTCGGGGTCAAAAAGTATTCCTTTAATATTTTTCATTTGCATCACCCGCGACAAATGGACCATATTATTAGAAATATTTTCCCAGGCTTTATCATTAAACCAGTTTCCGCCGGTTTTACTAAATCCTCTTAGTATAATAAAATTGTTCGTATACTTTCCCCATTTAAGAGTTTGTAACTTATTAAATTCAAAATAGCAATCGCTTTTTAACGAGTCATCAAACGCCTCCATAATCTTTCTTTGAAAAGAAAAACAAATTCCGTCAAATGGTGTGTTTTGCATTGAATCTAACCGGGCGCTCAGGTAAGTAACATCGGGATAATCCCACCCAAATTCAATTAATTTTACTTTTTGTGAGAAGGTTTTAAAAAAAACAGCGGTCAACAGAAAAATAAGGATTGCAATTTTTTTAAATAAAGTTATAAACGCTGAAATCATAATTTCTCAGGACAATTTTTTGAAAATATTTTTCCATGTCATATCAATGATTTCGTTTGAAAAATTTTTACTGGCGTACGCTAAATTTTTCATCGCAATTCTCTTTCTTTCTTCTTCAGTCAAATTCTTAATCATATTCAATTTAGAGACCCATTCATCAATATTCGAACAATAAAAATAAGAATCTGCATTATTCATTAGTTCACTATAAGCTGGAGTGTTTGAAACTACTGTCGGAATGCCCGAAAACCAGAAGGAAATCAATTTATTGGCTGGTTTATACCACGCCAGTTTATTTTTGGGGCTTATCGGAATAATTCCGCAATCGCAATAACTGAATATTTCCCTGTTTCTTTCAATATCCCACTTATGAAAAGTCGTTTCAATAGGCAGTTTTTTCAGCATTTTTTCTACATCTCTATGAATTAGATTTCCAAACAAAGGATACTTTTCTGTGGTAATAATATGAAGTTCACAAAAAGAATTGATTTCCTGAAGCATTTCCTTAAAGAACAAAAATTGAGACAAAATAACACCCTGTCCTTCCCACAATAATTTCATTTTCCCGTTAATAGAATATTCTGTTTTGGCAAGTTTGTATTCATTCTGAAGATAATCACGGCTCAATAAAACGTTGGTATTCCATTTTTCTACATTCTTTTTTAGCTCATTACTTGAACAGATTACCAGGTCAGCATTTTTTATCCATTGAATAATCAGATTTTTATAATTAACATATAGTGAGACTTCTTTTCTTAATAAAAATTTGCCGGTTCCTTTGAATAATGTGTCAAACTTATCTGACGGAAAAATGAGGCTGTCCACCATTTCAAAAATAAATTTTGTTTTCGGGTGGTTTTTTTTATATAACAGCCATTTAGAAAGATTCGAAGTGGCAGTTACCAAGATAATATCATAATTCCTTTCGAACTGAGCAATTTCAAATTTAATGTCGTACCGTTTTGCAAAAAATGGGAAACGTCTTCTATCGCCGGGTTGGGAGAGATCTGGAAGATAGGGAACATATCCGATTTTCAAGTCCTTAATACTCATGTTATCTATTCACAGTTGGATAATGATGTGTTCAAATATAATAATGAAAGAATCAGCTTTACAAAATTTTTCGCAGGAATGAATTTCCAAAAAGACGATCAATAAAATATTCTATATAATCACAATCTGCGATTGAAAAGATCGTTTAGGTAATAAATTAATGATTTAAAGGTTATCCATTTTTTGGTTTCGTAAAAAGTGACATAAAAAAATATTTGAAACCAACTCTACTATGGTATTCTTAGCGGGCAGATAAAAATGATTGAATTGCTTTACCAACTTAAATCCAAATTCTATACAAACGCTTTCCGGCAGGTAAGCATTTATACTATTGCCGGTACTCTCACAAAAATAATTTCTTTCGCCGCCCTTCCTTTTTTTGTAAATACTCTCCCGGAGGGAGACATAGGAATATTAAACATCTTCAACAGTACCATCGTTTTTCTTACGCCAATTATCTCTATGGGCGCGTTGTATACCATTTCTGTTGATTATTTCAAGCTTTCCAAACCGGATTACGCAAGCGTTTTTTCAACAAGTCTTCTCATTCCTCTAATTGTAAGTTTATTGCTGATCCCCTTGTTCTTTGTTTTTCGTGAATCATTGTCACGCACATTTAGTTTTCAGGAACAGTTTATCTGGCTTATTCCGGTTTGCCTGGTTCTGAATTTTTGCTTTGAAGCATTCATCATATTGCTGAGGATACAAAATAAAGCCAGGGTTTTTGCTGCAATAACCTTATTGAAAATAATTATCGAAATATCATTGGCAGTCCTTTTAATATTTTTTGCTTATGTAAGCTGGTATAGCAGGGCTTTAGGTTATTTCATTTCAATCCTTGTAATAGGGATTCTCTTTTTTTCCTACATACAAAAGAATGGCTTTCTGGTAAAAAGAATAAACCTAAAAACATTCAAAAAGGAATTGGTTTTTGGCCTGTCAGGGCTATTACTCCAGACTGCAATATTTTTTATTAATTCCTCCGACAAGTTTTTTGTAATGGCCCATTTTGGAAAAACACAAGCCGGCTTTTATTCAATTGCAGGCACTTTTGCTGCCATTCAATATATTGTTTCTGCCTCGTTAATGAATTATCTGCAGCCTGTGTTGTTTACTAAATTTTCTGAAAAAAAAATGTATGAAAGCATTAAGAGTATTTATGCCAAATATATAATAATCATGCTGGCTACCACGGCAGCCTTATTTTCGTTTTCTTCACTTATTTATCATTACCTGCTAAAGCCTTCGTATAAAGAATATATTCACTATTTCTATTTGCTTTGCATAAGTTCTTTAATATGGTCTGTCAGCAATATTTTTCTGCAGCGCATTATTTTTAATAAGCAAAAGCGCATTATTTTCCGGCTTTCGGTTTTATGTATCCTTTTTGCCTTCACTATAAATTACTGTACATCACAATTTATGACAATCAACTGCCTTTGTGCGGGGCAAATAGTAACCAATGCATTTGTGCTTTGCGTTATTTTATATTTTAATAAAAAACTCAATTGTTTTGTTTGATGCATAAAACGCTCAACAAGTGGCTTTTTAATACACAAACAAATATGGATAATCTATTAGGTATCTGATAATGAAACGAAAAACCATTATTCATTTTATTGTAAGCCTCGAACGTGGGGGTGCGGAAACCATGCTGGTCCAGGTATTAAAGCAACTAAAGGAATTCAATAATATTGTGGTAACACTAAATGACCGGAACCATTTTAAAGAAGATCTTGAATGCGATGAATATATCTGTCTTCATAGGCCGGCTTTTCGACAATTGCCGATATCTATTTTAAAATTTCATTCACTTATAAGTAAATACAAACCAGATGTAGTGCATTCCCATTTAGCCTTACCTAATTTTATTGCACGACTGGCTACTCCCCGGAATATTCCACTCATCAATACGATTCACACTTCAGTCTCCAGGGCAGAAGATTATAAAAAGCTTTCCATTCGGTTGTTAGAAAAATTCACCTATCATTATAGAAGGCCAACCATCATCTCAGTGTCTAATATTGCCAGGGACGATTATTTTAGTTTGCTCAAAATAAATCCTGCCAAACAATACGTGTTGCACACATTTGTAAACGAAAGAAGGTTTCAGTTTCCCGATAAAACGACAAATTCTTCTTGTCTTAAAATAATTTCTGTCGGCGCCTTAAGAAAGGGCAAAAATTATCTTTACCTGGTTGAGGCATTTAAAAAATTAACAGAACAAAAAATTGAATTACATATCTATGGTGCCGGGCCACACCAGAATTTGTTACAGCAGGCAATCAACCGCGCAGGCGTTAACATTAAATTAAAAGGTCAGGTAGAAAATATTAATGAAATATTACCCTATTATGATCTTTTCGTAATGCCTTCTTTGTTTGAAGGATTTTCTTTAAGCGTGCTTGAAGCGATGGCGGCTAAATTGCCATTGCTATTAAGCAATATTCCCTCATTCAAAGAGCAATGTGAAGACACTGCAGTTTATTTCAATTTGAATAATACAAATGATTTCTGCGAAAAACTAAAAAATATGCTTAAAGACAAAGAATTGCTGGTAAAAAAAGGCGAGCAGGCTTATCAGAGAGCAGTAAATAATTTTACGCTCAGGCATCATTTAGAGAAATTATTTTCTGTTTACAATAACGTTTTACAAACTTAAATAGAGCGATTGTAATGCCCAAGGTCCTATTTATATCTTACGACGGAATGACCGATCCGCTTGGCCAAAGCCAGGTGATTCCTTATTTAACAGGACTTTCAAAGCTTGGCTATGATTTTACGATTTTGAGTTGCGAAAAATCCGAGAATTATTTATTGCAAAAAAAAGAGATAAAAAACCTTTTGCGTTCCTTCGGAATAAGATGGGCGCCAATTGCCTATCACAAAAAGCCTCCGGTTTTTTCCACGATATATGATATTATTCAATTGTATAAAAAAGCAAAAAAGCTGCATTCACAATCCGCATTTGATATGGTACATACCCGGCCTGGCATTCCTGCTTTGGTTGGTTTAAAAATGAAAACCAGGTTTGGTATAAAATTCCTGAATGATATAAGAGAGTTTTATGCCGATAGTAGGGCTGACGGCCATATTTGGAATTTAGAAAACTTTTTCTATAAAAAAATTTATAGGTTTTTCAAACAGCAGGAAAGCGCAGCGGTAACAAAAAGCGATGGAATAGTTTGTCTGACTTATGCTGCTGAAAAAATAATTAAGTCCTGGCCTGAATATAAATTGAGTATTCCTTTACAGGTAATTCCCTGTAGTGTAGATTTGAATTTGTTTAATCCTTTTCATTTTGATGAGGAATTTAAAAAACGCCTGCGAGCGGATTTACATATTAAAGAGAATGAATTTATCGTAAGTTATTTGGGCTCTGTTGGAAGCTGGTATCTTATTGATGAAATGATACGCTTTTTTAAAATCATCAGCGACCATAATAAGAATGCAAAATTTTTATTTATTTCTCCGAATGCGAAGGCTCAGATATTGCGGTTAGCGGACAAGTTCAACCTGGATGAAAAGAAAATTATTGTAAAGGAAGCTACAAGAAAAGAAGTTCCGGCATTATTATCATTAAGCAAATTTGCTGTTTTTTTCATCAAGCCCTGTTATTCGAAACAGTCCTCTTCCCCTACAAAACATGGAGAAATTATGGCGATGGGAATTCCTGTAATTACGAATCAGGGAGTGGGCGATGTGGAAGAAATTGTAACTAAATATGATTCAGGAGTAGTTTTAAAAGAATTAAATGATAATGAATTTCATAAAGCCGCGGCTTTTATATCCAGCGAATCATTTTCTGATACAAATTGTATCAGGCACGCAGCAAAAGAATTTTATGACCTCAAATCGGCCACTGAAAAATATAAAACGATTTATGATAAAATTTGCACATCCAGTTCTAATCAAATTGAATAATCATTCTGTTGCCTGGCACTAGTAAAGCAATTAATTTAGAAAATTTGTATTCCTTCAAAAATCAATATAGCCGTTAAAGCAAGTCATTGATTTAATAACTATTTTGATTATTTCCTTTTACCGGAAGCGTAATTGTTTATTTTGTTATCTGATAATATTACAATTTGTAAATTTGTATGTAAGCCAGTGAAAGGCAGCTTAATTTATTAGAATATATCAAATGAACTCAGCCGACATTACCCAACTAGCTATCAGGCGCCATGACATTGATGCTTCACATTTTCAACACGCCTATTCTGAAAAAGAAAATGTATTAGGCAAAAGAGAATTGGCATTTCTTAGAGGCAGGAAACTGGTATTAGATGAATTGGCTTTAGTACTTAACGATCTTCCCAGAGGAAGCAGGATACTTGATGTAGGCTGTGGTACGGCTCATCTGACTCACTGGATAAAAGAAAAAGGATTTGATGTTTGTGGTATTGAACCTTCTACAGAAATGTTTAATTATGCCAGGCAAAATTTTCCGGAAATAGAAATTAAACAAGCCATTTCTTCCAACATTCCATACAAGGATGGTTCTTTTGATCTTATCGTAGCCTTTGAAGTATTAAGATATCTCGATAAACAAGAAAACATAAAAAGTTTTGCTGAATTCCGCAGGGTATTGAAACCCGGCGGAAAATTTTTTGTGACCCAGGTAAATCTTTTCAGCACCGACTTGTACTTTATCTTCCACAATCTGAAATCTGTTATTTGCAAAATAACCCACAATACGCATCATCATTGCAATTTCACAACATCGGGCCAACAGAAAAAGCAAATAAAAAAAGCGGGGTTTTCACAAGTGCAAACCGTTGGCAGATTTCTCGGCTCGTCCAGAATATTTTATAAATTCGGAAGAAAGCCCGGAAATATTTATCAGTCATTAATTAAAAACTTTTCAAAAAATCAGAGAGTCAAAAATTCATTCCGGAAAAATCTTACAGGGCATTTAATAGTCATTGCAACAAAATAAGCACCTTAGCTAAAATGGCACAAAATTTATATAATCATACTTAATGGGAAAGGGGAAATTTGTAATCTCTCTCGATTTTGAAATCTATTGGGGAATAAGAGATGTAATAAGTTTGAATGATTACAAAAAAAATCTTTTGGGCATAAGAGAAGCAATGCCTTTTCTCTTACACCTGTTTAAACAATATAATATCAATGCAACTTTCGCCACAGTAGGCTTTTTATTTTTTCAAGATAAAAAAGAGCTCTGTAAAAATTTGCCACAGGAAAAACCCCATTATTTTAATTCCAATTTATCCCCCTACTACCATGTTCAATCAATTGGGAAAAATGAAAAAGAAGATCCTTTTCATTTTGGAACCAGCACAATTGACCAGGTAATTGCAGCAGGGCAAGAGATAGGGTCTCATAGTTTTTCTCACTTCTATTGCCTCGAAAAAGGCGCATCGTTACAAGCTTTTAAAGAAGATCTTTCAGCCGCAATTCAAATAGCTTCGAAAAAGAAAATTGAATTAAAAAGTTTTGTATTTCCGCGTAACCAATACAATGAGGACTACATAAATATTTGTAAAGAAATGGGATTTACTTCCTTTAGAGGAAATGAAAAGTCATGGCTTTTTTCTTCTGAAACCCGTGGTCCATTTATGAATTTTCGCCGGCCCTTCAGGTTGCTTGACTCGTATATTAATCTAAGCGGGCATAATTGCTATTCATTTGATTACATGAAGAGATCCCCAATTTTAAACATATCATCAAGCCGGTTTTTGCGGCCGTTTTCCAAACGTCTTAAAGCTATTGAAAAACTGAGGCTAAAAAGGATCACTGATAGTATGAGCTTTGCGGCAAAAAAAGGATTGGTTTATCATTTATGGTGGCATCCTCACAATTTCGGAATCAATCAGTCTGAAAACTTTTCTTTTCTTGAAAATATATTAAAGCATTATAAAAAATTAAATACAGAATTTGATTTTGAAAGCGTGAGTATGCAGCAGTTGGCAAATGAAATAATATAATTTTCCTTTGGCAAACACCGGCAATATTCCTGCTTCAACATCGTTTATAATAAAAAATAATGAAGCCGCTGTATGCCTTCAAAATTTCTTATTGTCGGTTCCGGATTTTCTGGTGCTGTCTTAGCTCATGAGCTTGCAAAAAAGCTGGATTGCCAGATTGATATCTGGGAAGAAAGAAATCATATTGCGGGGAATTGCCACACATCCCGCGATGAGGAAACCGGCATCATGGTTCATAGATATGGACCACATATTTTCAATACAGATAATAAAAAAATCTGGGATTATGTAAATACTTTTTGTGAGTTCAGGCCGTATGTGCATAGAGTGAAGGGCGTGTACAATGGCAATGTTTATTCGTTGCCGGTAAATCTGTTTACCTTAATTCAATTTTATAAAACTACACTTACTCCACACAGCGCTAAAGAATTTCTGAATCGCATTGCCGATAAAACAATTACTGAGCCTGCCAATTTTGAAGAGCAGGCGCTGGCTTTTATCGGCGAAAAATTGTACACTGCTTTTTTTAAAGGTTATACCAAAAAGCAATGGGGGTGCGATCCTAAAGACCTTCCTGCTACAATCCTGAAAAGAATTCCCGTACGTTTTAATTATGATGACAACTACCATACAAATTTATATACAGGTATTCCCGTGGAAGGTTATTCTTGTCTCATCGGAAAAATGTTGGAACATCCAAACATTCATATTCATCTTTCCCAAAAATTATTGGCCGGTGCCGATGTAACCGGCTATAACCATATTTTTTACACAGGCCCTATAGATGGATTTTTTAACTATGAAATGGGAAGGCTGGGTTACCGAACCGTTACATTTGAATCTTCAGTACACGATGGCGATTACCAGGGAACCGCGCAAATGAATTTTTGTGATGAAGAAATTCCATATACCCGCATAACTGAGCATAAATTTTTTACTCCGTGGGAAACGTTCGATAAAACCATAATCTTTAAGGAGTACAGCAAAGAAACCACAGCCGACGACATTCCTTATTATCCCAAAAGATTAAAAGAAGATAAATTCTTACTCAAGAAATACCGCCACAAAGCCGAATCTCTCTCTCATGTTTCTTTTCTTGGCCGTCTTGCCACCTACCGATACATGGATATGCACGAAGTAATCAGGGAAGCGATTGAATTTTCGGATGCTTTTATAACCGCGTATCATACAGGTTCGACGCTTCCGATATTCCCCAATGTGGAATACTGAGGAAAGTGATATGCAATAATAACATGATTTTAACCGTTTTAAGAGGCGTTGCTATTAATGTAACCCGCAAAACAAATTCTTATGGAAACGGTGATCGCAGTAGTTGTTACCTTTAATCGTCAAAAATTATTAGCCGAATGCCTGAATGCACTGAAAAATCAAACCCGCATCATTGATAAAATACTGGTGATTAACAATGGCAGCACCGATTCAACTGAAAACTGGCTTGGAGCTCAGCGGGGCATTGAATATTTTACCCAGGAAAACATTGGTTCCGGCGGAGGCTTCAACACCGGAATCCGTATGGCTTTTGAAAAAAAGTACGATTGGATTTGGCTTATGGATGATGATGGTTTTCCGAAGGAAGATGCATTGGAAAATCTGCTGGAAAATAGTGATGATAAGATGTGCCTGAGAAATTGCGCCGTTATTAACAAGGAGGATAAGAACAGTTTTGTATGGAAAACCGGGAACTGTAGCGGGCTTGATACAGTAAACGAAGAAATAATTCACAATTATGCGCACCCTTTCAATGGAACTTTACTTCATAAAGACATTATTAAAAAAGTGGGGCTGCCCAAAAAAGAGCTTTTTATTTGGGGCGATGAAACAGAGTATTACCATCGCATCATTACCAAATACAAAATCCCTTTTTATACAAAAACAAACAGCATCCATTATCATCCGGCAAGCGCGTATTCCTATAAAAAAGATTGGGATTTTTATACAAACTGGAAAATATTTTATTATGTGCGAAACAGGTTTCATATTTTAAAAACCCGGTATAGCGGTAAACCACTTATTGCTTTTTTCAGCTACATTTTTTTTCTGGTTTCTTTTTCAGGGCTCATTCTTCTTTTTCAAAAAAGTAATAAACTGCGGAAGATTAATTTTATGCTTTGGCCCATAAAAGATGCGTTTAGTAATAATTGCGAAGCCACACCCGCAGTGATATTACAAAGATTATCCGAAAAAAAGAAACATCACTTTTTTCACAACTTTCAACTGCCTTACCGGAGACCTAAAGTTGCTTTATATCATTCAGGAAGCGGATTGCATGAATTTAAAAAAGCATAAAACTTCTACATGAATTTTGCCGATTTTATATTGCTTCCTGTTTATATTTTTATTCTTTATCTTTTTTTTCGGTCTAAAAGAAAAAAATACGCCGATCCGTTATTACAAAAATATCATAGACAGGGATTCTGGATTAAAATAATTGCGAGCATTTTATTCATTCTTTATTATTCCTACCTAACATTAGGCGACACTACTGTTTTGTTTCATTGCGAAGGGAATAATCTTTACCATCTTATTCTGAAAGACCCTTCTAACTTCAAATACATTTTTAAACCGGGAAAAGAATTTGATTTGTCACTGGTAAATAATCCCTTCAACAAAGGATATTTCAGGGATGAATCAAATTATATGATTATCCGGCTCGATACCATTTTCTCATTTTTTTGTTTTGGAAGTTTTGCCGTAATCAGTTTATTTTTTGCAGCGCTCGCCTTTTCAGGATTGTGGAAATTGTATTTATTCTTCTATGAACAGCTTCCAAGGCTGCACAAACAATTTGCTATTTCAATTTTATATTTTCCTACGCTGGCGTTTTGGAGCGCTGGTTTATTAAAAGATTCTCTGTGCATCGCGGCTCTGGGGTGGCTTACTTATGGCCTTTATAATTTGCTTTATAAAAAGAAATCCGTGTTTAAGAACGTACTCATCATTTTTATTTCAGCTTATTTTCTCACCATTATCAAAGTATACATTTTGTTGGCCTATGTTCCTTTTTTCATTTTGTTTATTATTCTTAAAAATCTTCAGCACATTAAATTCAAGCTGTTCCGGTACCTTGTAGCTCCACTCTTAATCGGGCTCAGCATGTATGCATTTACGCAAACGCTTACTGCCTACAATGATGATCTTGGCGCTTACGCGGTAGAAGATTTAACCTCCAGCATTTCTAATCTAAATAGAGTAATTGAAAGCCGGACGGGCCGCGAAGATGCGGCTTCCAACTTTAGTTTAGGCTCTGAATTTGACGGGTCATTCAGAGGTTTGATAAAAATTGCTCCCGTTGCAGTAAGCACTACTTTCTTCCGGCCCTTTATTTGGGAAGCACATAAAATTTCGCAGCTAATGGCCGCACTGGAAAGCCTTTTGCTTATGTTTTTCACCTTGTATATCCTTTTAAAAGCCGGCCTGCTCAGGTTTATCAAATGGATCTTTAAAGATCCGCTTCTGATGTATTGTTTTCTTTTCTCTGTGATTTTTGGACTATTTGTGGGCGCCAGCACATTGAATTTCGGAACCCTGGTTCGTTATAAAATTCCGTGCCTTCCATTTTTTTCAATTTCTTTGTTTTTGATTTTTGAAAAGGTAAAAGAAAGAGCCGCCATTAAACAATCAACAAAAGAAAAACAGTCACATGCAGGTTTACTGCAACCTTCGGTGGCATAAGCAAGCAAGTCGATAGTAAACCCACAAAAAAACCAGTTTTTTTCGCGTGGAAATTTATTTGTTGCCATACAGGAATTAATATCAATATTTAAAATTATTTTGCTACACAAACCAATTCTCTTAAAATGTGTGGAATTGCCGGAGCTATTAATATTTCGTTTTCTTATCCGGAAGCAATCAGAACTATGGGCCATAGAGGGCCTGATGAGCAAAACAGTTACCGCGATAAGAACATTGATCTGTTTCATTTACGGCTTTCCATACTTGATATTTCATGTGGCAAACAGCCCATGCACCTGGGCGAAAAGTATACGATTATTTTCAACGGAGAAATTTATAACCACCAGGAATTAAGAGCAAAATTTAATCTCAACCCAAAAACCGCTTCCGATACCGAAACACTTCTTCTTTTGTATGAACGCTTTGGAACAGGCTTTTTAGATTCCATTGACGGAATGTTTGCGTTTGTGATTTACGATAAAATAAAAAATCAGCTTTTCATTGCCCGTGACCGCGCCGGCAAAAAACCTTTCTATTATTTCTTTGATCATAAAAAATTTGCTTTTGCCAGCGAGTTGAATTGTCTGAAAACAATGACGCGGCTTGAAATAGAGCCTTCTCATTTTTATCAATACCTCAGGCTTGGAAGTTTTTACGGACGGCATACACCTTACAAAAATGTAACGGAGCTAAGAGCAGGCAGCTTTTTAATAGTGGATTGTAAAACACTTTCAATAAAAGAAACACGGTGGTGGAATATTAATAAATTTTATCAAACCACTTCCACGGATACTATTGACGAATGCATTGAAAAGACCGATCAGATGCTTCACGTAGCCATAAAAAGACGATTGGAATCAAGCGACCTTGAAGTAGGCAGTTTTTTAAGTGGCGGGATAGACAGCGGCCTGGTGGTTGCTATCGCAAAGCAATACCAGCCCAACTTAAAAACTTTCACCATTTCTTTCGAGGGAGAATATGATGAAGCGCCTCTTGCTGCTTTGGTGGCCAAAAAATATTACACAAAACATACAGAAATTAAATTGTCATTCGACAACTTAAAAAATGATATTGAAAAAATTTTATCTAATTATGGCGAGCCTTTTTATGATAGCTCAATAATTCCAAGCTATTATGTGAGCCGGGAAGCGAAAAAATATGTAACGGTAATTTTAAATGGCGATGGCGCTGACGAATTGTTTGGCGGCTATAGGCGCTATGTGCCTTTCAGTAAATATGATTTTTTTAAAAGTAATCGATTGGTCAAAACCTCCGCGTCGCTTTTAAGAAAAATAATGCCTTTGGCCCATAATAAAAAATCAGTTTATAATTATTTATACAGGCTGGCTTCATTAGCCTCAAGTTCCGATTTGGAAATATACTTTTCTGCGGGCTCAGATATTTTTGAAGGTTTTCAGCATCAGCTTAAAAACGTGGATGAGAGCTATCTTCAGCCGTTGAAAAATGATTTTGAAAAAATTTTACAAACCAGGTTATCCGGCCTTAGAAAAATTATGAACCTTGATTTTGACACCGTTTTGCCGGATGATTTTTTAGTAAAAATGGACATTGCTACCATGTCCAATTCGCAGGAAGGAAGAAGTCCTTTCCTCTGCAGGGAATTATTGGAATATATTCCCACCATTAATGATCGCTTTAAAATAAATGGAAAAACTACCAAATATATGCTCAGGCAACTGGCAGGTAAATACCTTCCGGAGCAATTGATAAATCAGCCCAAACGTGGCTTTGAGATTCCCTTAAAAAAGTGGGTCGATAATGAGCTAAAAGAAATCGTGTTCGATTATCTTGCCGGAAAGAATAATTTTTATAACAACTTTGTTAAGGGTAATTTTGTTACTGATCTTCTGGAGAAAAAAATTAGAATCGCTGATGAAAAAAGAGCAAAAATATTATGGACTCTTTTTTCAATGGAGGTTTGGTCCAAAAAAGTTTACCATGAATCGTGATTACCAGAATAAAAAAATTGCTGTTATTGAGAATAGTCTTTTTTCTACTTACACGATGAGGGATAGCCTGATGAAAACGCTGTTGCAGCAGGGCCATGAGGTAACGGTATTAACCCATACAAATAGCTTTGTTTCCCATGTGGAAAAAACAGGATTAAAAGTGATAAATATTGGTTCGGGAAATCTGAATCCCTTTAAAATTTTTCGTTATAGCCTGAACCTTTTCCTGGCGTTGAAAAAAATAAAACCTGATGTTTGCCTTACATTCAGTATCAGGCCAGCCATTTTTGGCAACTTTATCACGCGGTACCTCAAGATTCCGACTATTACAAATATTACCGGTGTTGGGCCTTTGTTTACGAGTAAAAATCCTGCTTACCGCATAGCCCGTTCGCTTTACGGATTTGCCTTATTAAAAACCCAAAAAGTCTTTTTCCAGAATTTTGATGATATGGACCTTTTTATCAAAAATAAATTCGTAAAAAAAGAAATCGCTAAAAGAATCCCTGGTTCCGGCGTAGATTATAACAAATTTAGTCCCGTGGAAAATGCAGTGGGAGCACATTCAGGCTTTGTTTTTCTTTTCATCGGCAGGCTCATTAAGGACAAAGGCATTTTTGAATTTGTAGAAGCTGCCCGCACTATCAAAAAAAAATATCCTCAAGTTTCGTTTCATGTTATTGGCCCTTTTTGGCACCAGAATTTAAAATCAAACACTATCTCCAAATCTGACTTACAGGGTTGGATAATGGAAGGAGTTATTGAATATGAAGGCGAGAAAAAAGACATACGAAAATATATAGGAAAGGCGGATTGTATTGTTCTGCCGTCCTACCGCGAAGGCACTTCAAATATTTTACTTGAAGCGGCAAGTATGGAAAAGCCCATCGTCACTACAAATACTACAGGATGCAAGGAAACAGTTGATGATAAGATAACTGGTTTCTTATGCAATGTAAAAGATAGCCACGATTTGGCGCTTAAGATGGAAAGGATGATTTTGCTGAGTCCCGAAGAGCGAATTGAAATGGGCAAAAAAGGCCGGCAAAAAATGATAAAAGAATTTGACAAAGAAATAGTGATTAAAAATTATCTTGATGCCTTGCAGGAAATTTTTAAGGGTGAGCAATTTATATTTTCAGCGCAATTGCAAACAATGAGCTAAAAAACCGCTGAGCTTAAACATTTCATTCTAATAGAAGTCTTACAAACAGTTTGTTTATTTTTGTTGCAGACGTAAACATTTATGACCCAAGTCCAAAATGACCAGGAACTTTTGGCGCTTTTTAAAGAACCAGCGACCAAAGAACAGGCCTTTACAGGTATTATTAAAAAATACCAGGAGAAATTGTATTGGCATATCAGAAGGATGGTAATCAGCCATGATGACGCTGATGATGTGCTTCAGAATATGTTTATCAAAGTATGGAAAGGTCTTGATAATTTCCGGGAAGATAGCCAGCTTTATACCTGGTTGTATAGAATAGCCACTAATGAATCGCTTACTTTTTTAGCGAAGGAAAAAAAGAGAAATTCCATTTCTATCAGCGATGATGATAATGGCTTAAGCAATAAGCTCAAAAGTGACAATCATTTTGATGCCAATAAGCTGGAATGGAAACTGCAGTTGGCGATACAATCGCTTCCTGAAAAACAACGTCTTGTATTTAATTTAAGATATTATGATGAAATGCCTTATGAAGAGATGAGCCATGTGTTGGAAACCAGCGAAGGAGCCTTGAAAGCAAGCTATCACCATGCTGCAAAAAAAATTGAAAATTATATTTTAAATAATTAAACTAAGTAAATAAAAAATAGTCTGAAGAACGGAAATGAAAAAATCAGAAGAAATATCAGTTGAATTAATGAACATAAGCCCCACTCTTTCCCAAATAGAGAAGGTAAATGTTTTTGCAGTTCCGGAAGGATATTTCGACGGGCTGGAAGAAAAAATAGCTACGACGGTTTTTCTTCAACAGGAAAAAAAAGAGCCTTTTCAGAAAGTGCCCGATGGCTATTTTGATTCTTTAAGCAGTAGAATTCTTTCAAAAATAAAGGAAGAGGAAGAAAGCGCTGAAGCAGAGATTAAAGCGATTTCACCCGCATTGCATTACCTGAAAGAGGAGCACGTTTTTGACCTACCTGACGGCTATTTTGATAGCCTGAGTGATAGAATTTTGGGCAGGATTAAAAACGAAAATGGCAAAGTAGTGGTTCTGAATTCTGCCAGAAAATGGTGGAAATATTCAGCCGCGGCAGTTATTGCAGGGATCATTACTATTTTCTCTTTTCAGTTTATTGATTTTAAAAGCGGGGATAACAAAACAAATTCCATCGCATCAACAGAGATGCCGGCTTATATGCAGTTAGCGTCCCATTACAAAACAACTAAAGAAATAAACCAGGGCATCGAATCTTTATCTGACGATGAAATAGCCAGGTACCTTGAAAAAAACACAAGCCTTTTAGACGACGAAGACCTTATAAAAAATATTGACACGAAGGAACTTCCCACACCGGATGATTACCTGATAGATGATAATGCTTTAAGTAATTATCTTCAAAAGATTAACGTAGAAAGCAAGAATTAAAATAACCGAGCGATGAAAAAATTTTTACTTATTGTCATAGCAATGTGCGCAGCCATTTCTTTTGCAAAAGCCCAAAATGGACGCGAAAAGATCCAGGCCCTGAAAGTGGCTTTCATTACGCAGAAACTCCATTTAACGCCATCTGAAGCCGAAAAATTCTGGCCGGTATATAACCAGTATGATAACGAAATCACTCAGCTGCGGGCTACCAAACGAGATGGTGATGTTCTTGAGAATGAAGAAAAGCTTTTGGATATCCGCAAAAAATATAAGCCTTCTTTTGAAAAAATTCTGGGTCCCGAAAGATTAAATGACCTTTATAATGCTGAAAGGGATTTTAGAAAAGTATTGATTCAACGGCTTAAGGAAAAAGGGAGATAAGCGAATCGCAAAATAAAATTTGTTGTTATTTATAGGTTTACTGGTTTTTGTTGCATAAAAAAAATGGCGAAGACAAGATAATCTTCGCCATTTTTAGAAACAATTATTTTAATAAGAATTCAGCTTTTTACTTGGGCATCTCAAAAATAGAAGGATCTACAGCCTTGTTTTCTTCTATTTTAGTCACAGTATTTTTAAAATTGAATTGGCCCATATCCATTCCGGAGCTGTAGGCCATCATTATTCCAAAATCAGTTTTTTTATAATCTGAATAGCTGATAGTCATATTTGCTGGTTGCCCTTGCATTTCAACAGGTCTCACCTCCTGTATAATATAATTGGTAGACGGATCAATATAAAAAGTGCTCACTGCGCTATCTTTATTAGTATATTTTATTTTGTAAGCATTTATGTCTCCAACTTTTTCCTGGCCTTGAAGTTCCACTCTAGCTCCCCGCTCTGCATAATTAAATAAAGGATCAGGAAGATAGATTGCGTCTTCACTTAATTTATATTGTTCATCAGACATTGCAGTTGCCGATGTGGAACCCGCAAATGGATTGATACTCCATCCGCTTTTATCTGTGGCTACTTGTATAATTTGCTGACCATTAAAATCCATTACACTTTTGGAACCTTTCCCATTTAGAATAGTGGCCTTGGAAGAAGCTTCGTTACCCATTATTTCTGTAGTGCTTTCTACATAAACAGAATTTAAATTTGAAAGTTTTTCTTTGCCTCCTATAGCCTCTATGTGCTTCGCGATAATATCATCTGCAGTTTGGGCATTGGAAGCAAAAAATAATAAAAGAGCTGTGAGGGAGAAAAGGAATTTTTTCATTTTTCTTTAATTTGAAACTAAAGATATTAAAGTTTAATATTATTTCTATAAAATTTCAAAGGACTAATTTTTTACTGCTATAGTTACCTTCTATCCGCCGGCAATAAATTGCGTTGGTTAAAAATATATGTGGCGTTTTTATCTTTGAACCAGTCAATCATTTTTAAAACCGCTATTATATTTAACCCTATGCCAACTGGAATACCGATAAGATAGTCAGTTATAGAAATTAAATTTTTTGAATAAACGACATAAAAGAAAAAGCAAACGCACGGAGCTAAAAAAATCCAAATCGTTATCATTCCTGCATTATAAAATGTCTTTACTTTTATATTAAAAACAAAAGTGTGAACAATGAAATTTCCTAACGAAACCATAATTACTGCAATGCCCAGCCAGATTGTTTTTTCGCCAAACAAGGCAGCCATGAAATAAAACAACCAGCCAACTACTATGTTTACAATTAAAGCATTATTGGTATTTAAAGGATAACGGTCGGACACATGTCACTTTTAAACATCACTTTGTTCATCATTCCAGGGAAAGTGCCGGACACTCGGTATTCTTCCAGTTGATGAAAAAATAAGGAAACCAATTCAGATACATCAGTAGCTCGTAGCCGGTAAAAGTTTTAAAATTAATCCAAATGAAAATTAAAACGATCAGGGATAAAAATCCCCCCGAGATCGTACCAGTGATTTCTTAAGAAATTCATTTGATTTATTATAAATAATTTAAAATAAAAATCTTTACTAAAACTTCGTTTACTGGTGGCCGTTATAGTACAAATGAGGGTTTCATTTTCAATACTTTTTTAAAAACCGGGCAGCTTGTAATATGTGCGCCCTGTAAATATCCGGTGCTCATCAAAAATTCATTCACAATTTCGCCACCGGTAAATCTGAAAGTGTTTTTAAAAATCTTTACCCATTCTTCTTTCGTCTTCGGATGATGATGTTCAATCCATTTTTTGAAAGAACCATATTCTTTTTGCAATTGCAAAACGGTTTTTGCATTTTCAATAGCTGCATTTATTTTAAGCCGGTTACGGATGATGCCTGCATCATTCATCAGTCTTTCAAAATCTTTTTCTTTGAAAGAAGCAATCTTTTGTATGTTCCAGTTTTTATATGCCTTGCGAAAGTTTTCCTGCTTGTTTAAAATAGTGGTCCAGCTCAATCCTGCCTGGTTGATTTCGAGGATTAGTCTTCCGAATAGCTCATTATCATCTTCTATCGGAAAGCCGTAAAATTGATCATGATAAATTCGGTGAACATTGTTTTCATCCATTATCATCACCGCTTCACAATAAGAATTCGGTTTATCCATTCGCTTAAAAAAGTTGCTGAAATTAATTAAAATTTAAACACTTGAATTTATTTTTAAATATTCACATATTAACAGTAAATGAACAAATAGGGATGAATTTTATTTTGCCTTTTAAAGATAGTGCTACCGGCCATGACTTGTTTGAGGATAACCAGAGGTTCCCCCCAAATAAGAAATTTTGACTGGTTACCTTAAATCATTTTCCTTCATGTATTTTTTAAGTGAACAAGAGGGCCTGCAATTTGGAATCCGGTAGAGAATGTTACACACCACTTAGAAGTTGTGCCCCTGTAATCAGAGAAAATGAAATCGCACCTGATAATAAAATAAGCCTTTTTATAATAACCAGCTTTGCGAAAATACCCTTTGCTATATTCGATTTTCTGATAAAACCAATTTGATCAATCGCAAGTCGGTAAAGAAGAAGGGTACGATGTGGTATAGGTATTATTTTTCCAGCAATTATTCGTGCCAGAGCCATCCCATAAGAGATCTACTCCTGGTAACGGAAGCCCCGCTGGCGGTGCACTACCGTTTTGGGCCAAAATATTGTTGGTAACTTTTGTACCGTCCGGATTGGGTTCAATATCCGCGAAAGCTTCCGGTGGAATGCCTCCCAATCCACCTAAAATAACTGTACTTACAGTAGCAATACCAGTAAAATTATTATTGCTGACCTTATTGTTTTTTATTTCTACACGGTCAACTCCTACTACCAGGATTCCCGAGCCACTCGGTACCAAAGCTTCAAAACCTCCTTCAGGATCAGCAAAATTGACATGATTATTACCTTCAATTATATTTTCGGTTATAGAAATGTCTGAAGAGGTTTTAACTGTAAGTCCTGGTAATAAAACAACCAGAATTCCTGATACATTATCATAGGAATGATTTTTTATAGCTGCCACGTTGGTACAATTTTCTATTTCCAACCCATTTACATTTCGAAACGCAACGTTATACTGAAGTACTAAATTGCTGGATTGTCCCACATAAATTCCTGTATCATCGTGGCCTGTAGCTGAGCAATACTCTATGATTCCATTATTACAAAATAATGGGAACAAGCCATATTCACCATTGTCAACCGTTTCTACATGTGATAATAAAAAATTATCAGCCCGAATCATGAACACACCATTTTCTTCAAAATTTTCAATTGTAACATTTTTCAAAACAAATCCGTCTCCATTGTCGCGAACAGTAATTCCGTTTTCTTCATCTCCCGGATTTTGAATAATTACTTTTTCCGACGGATCGCATATCAATCCAATTAACTGAATTGCCGGCTTATTTACCAGGACGGCTTCTTTATAAATACCAGCTTCAATATTAATAATATCGCCTGGCGCTGCAGCGTCAACTGCTGCCTGTATGGAGCCTCCGCGATGAACCACGATGCCTGCGTTTTTATTTTTTCCATTGATACCATCATTACATAGAGATGAGGAATTTTTTTTACAACTGGTAAATACTGTTGCAATTGTGAACGCAAACACAATTAAACCGACCACATTTTTAGATAAAAATTCAGGCCGCCCGAACCGAAGTAAATGTTTCATTTGTAACCTCCTTTTTAAATTATTAGTGAATGTTTAAACAGTTTTGATGAGTGCATTGAGAAGGTTAGCTTAAAAGAATTCCTGTAAATCTTAGGCTCGTATGATAAACCAATTCCGTGGCCGCCCACCTGCAATTTTGCCAGGCTTATTAAGTGCCTGCCTCTTTTAAGCCTGCCCGTAAAAGCTGACGAACCTTAAAATAGAAATGCCGGCAGACTGCGCGTTTTTATAAATTATTCATTATAGTTTCAAACTAATGCCTACAGAATAAGCATTTCCTTTTTTCAACCGACGTAAAAAGGTTTGCCAATCATTCTGAACAAAAAGCTTCGCTTTCTTTTTATTTTTGCCTGATGCGATGAAAAAAGGAACGCTTGTAACCATCGCCGCTGCTCCTCCCAGGACCATTCCTCCACCAGTCAGGCTGCCCCGTGGAAAAATATCAAATGGCTCATCAGGGTCAGCATTTTTAACAGCATTTGTTCCAATGATAGCGCCTGCAATGGCAACTCCTGCGCCTGCACCCAGTAGTATCCATGCCGCTGTTTTTTGGTTATGTGATGTTTTAAGTAAAAGGTGGCCCATTTTGTGTTGCGCACTTATAGGTGAATCAGGCTTATCAATTTGTGCGTTAACTTTAAAAATATTACTAAAAAAAATCAACAATAAGATTGATAATATCTTTTTCATGGCTTACTATTTTAGCTTTATAATAAACTAATGGTTGAGATCTTTAATTTTTTGTTATTTCTATTAACATTTGTAATCCTTAAAAATAAAATTCAAACCGAAGCGCAGGCCAAAGATTCAGTGACTTCAAAAGAATAATGGATGAAGTTTCACTTTCCGGTAAATAAAATACACCTGCGTCAATGGTAATACCGTTTTTAATATTTCTAAACGGAATGTCTTTTCCCACAGTTAAATTCAACGTGAATCGCTGAGGAGATTCTGCAGCAGGAAAGAACGTACTTCCCTGCCGGAAGAACCATGTTTTCTGATTTATTCTTGCATCATTTTTTCCTAAATACAGCCGGTGTTCCAGGCTTATCGCAGTCCAGATCATTCCCAATGTTGAAGCCGCTCCTGCATTCAATCCCAACTGGCTGACGTTGGCAATCCTATAGGTTATTCCTGCATGTATAAGTTCGGGCCCTGAAATGCCGGCAACGATTCTTAATTTAGGAGGAATATCTGTCTGTGCAGCAAGATTTAAACTAAACACAAATAACATAACAATCGCCGTTACAAATTTCATAATGCTTAAAATTTATGAGGCTATTGAATAATTAAAGGAGGAACCGTTTTGTCTTGTTAAGAATAGTAAAATTAAAATGGATCATTTCTTTGTGATTGTAAAAAGGCGACAATTTTCTGACAATAATTATTTTTTCAGGCCCCCGAGTTTGCTTGAAATAAAAATCAGATGAAATAAAAACGACATTATTAATAAATTACATATATATTTATATCGATTTTCAAATCCCCTGATGATACCACTTTGAAATAGCCACCAGAATTTAATATTTTCAAATGGTTTCAACTTTTCAGATAAAGCCTGCGGCTATATTACAACCTTTTATAAGCTCTTATTCTTTAAGACAATTTAATACCGGAGCATTGGTAATGCCACAACCCATGCATGCAGTTCATGAATATTACATGACCTTTTTTCTGAAGGATAAATTTGGAGAATTGAGAGATAATTCCGGAAATTTTCAGCGCAGAGCGTCTAACTCGCTTTGTACCCTTTTTACGGAACCGCAAGGCTGCGTTTATTATAAAGGAGATTATGTTATATTCTGTGTACAGTTTAAATCCAACGGCATATTTGCAATTTTGGGCATTCCTCAAAAAATATTAATAAATGCCATTTTCCCGCTTGGTGATATTTTGGGAGATGAAGATAACCTCTTACTTACTGAACAACTTCAATTCTCTGCAAATATATTTGAAATGGCCAGGTGCATGAATTCGTATCTCATCAAAATGCTTTTGAGTCAAAAGCACAAAGTTTACACAGATATTATTGCCGGTATTTCCGATATTATTCTCCATAATAAAGGTGTTATATCCGTGGATGCGCTTGCGCTTTATGGCTGCATGAGCAGGCGCAATTTTGAAAGAAGGTTTATAGATGAAGTAGGCATATCTCCCAAATTGTATGCACGCATAACCAGGTTTTACAATGCACTTGAAAACAAAATGCTGCATCCGGACAAGAACTGGACAGATATTGTATATGAAAATGGTTATTATGACCAGTCACACTTTATAAAAGAGGTAAAACTTTTTTCTTCCAAAAGCCCGGACGAGCTTTTTAAATATACTCCCCCGCCAACAGAAAATTTTACACAAAAGGTAGAGTACTAAATCAGTAGCAGCCCCGATGAGGCCCGGTACATTTCAGTTACTGCTAAAAAACTGGCATGGCATTTTTTTATATTTCTTAATTTCATTTTAATTAAATAAAGCAAGAACAGTTGGAAAAAATCCCAAACCAATAGAATTCTGCAATTAGAAAAAACAAATAAAATAAAACCATTTAATGAAAAGAGAGCTCACTTCATGGTACAGCCCTTCCGTAAACAGGGAAATGCCCATCGCTACTTATGGTGATTATGGTTTTGCGCTTTTGTTAATCCCTACGGCTGCGGCTGATTACCTGGAATATGAACGGTTTCAAATGATAGATTCTATTGCGCCGTTCATCGAATCAGGGAAAGTAAAAGTGTTTTCTATCAATAGCATGAACAATGAAAGCTGGATGCATCCTACGATGTGGGGCGCGCATAAAGCCATTCGCCATAATGAATTCAATCACTATGTTTTCAATGAAGTAATTCCTTTTATCAAAAACAGCACTTCGGCGGAAACACCCATAATCACCTTTGGCGCAAGCTTTGGCGCGCTTCACAGTATGAATTTATTTTTGAAAAGGCCAGATTTAATCCATGGCGTAATTGCCATGAGCGGTGTTTATGATTTACACGAATACACAAAAGGTTATGATGACGAGCAGGTGTATTTCAATTCGCCGATGAATTATATGCCTAACCTTACGGATAGCTGGTATTTGGATAATATCCGCAAAAGTAATCACATCCATATTTTATCAGGAAGCGGCGAATTTGAGGATCCCGGCGCTGCGGGCAGGTTTGCCAAAGTATTATACGACAAAGGAATAAATTATGAACTGGATATCTGGGGGAATGATATGCGGCACGATTGGCCCACATGGCGCGACATGCTTCCCTATTATCTTGATTCTAGATTCTGATTGGCAGTAAATAAACAAATACTTCGCGTTTTTGTTTTGCAAAAAAAGCAAAACATTTCCTATATAATCTTCAACTTTATTTTCCATTCTTACTATTTCGTAAATTTACCCGATGGAAAAAAAGTTGTTTCTTCTTGATGCGATGGCGCTTATTTACCGTGCGTATTATGCTTTAATCAGAAATCCAATCATTACTACTAAAGGGAAAAATACCAATGCCCAGTTTGGCTTTACCAATACTTTATATGACCTGATTAGCAAAGAAAATCCAACTCATCTTGCCGTAGCTTTTGATACCATTGCGCCCACAGAAAGGCATTCCGATTTTGCGGCATATAAAGCCCAAAGGCAGGAAGCACCTGAAGATTTGCTAACAGCTATTCCGGATATTAAAAAGATAATTGAGGGATTTAATTTGCCCTGCATTGAATGCGATGGATATGAGGCAGATGATATCATTGGCGGCCTGGCCCAAGAGGCAGAAAAAGACGGCTACCAGGTATTTATGGTAACTCCTGATAAAGATTTCGGCCAGTTGGTAACTGAAAATATCAAAATTTATAAACCCGGCTACCAGGGCGGAAAGGTAGAAATAATGGGCGAAAAAGAAGTTTGTGAAAAGTGGGGGATAAAAAATGTAAAACAGGTAATTGATATTTTAGGATTAATGGGAGATGCCAGTGATAATATTCCTGGTATCGCAGGCGTAGGCGAAAAAACGGCTTCCAAATTACTTGCCCAATATGGCAGCCTCGAAAACGTAATTGCCGATGCGGAAAATATAAAAGGAGCGCTGGGACAAAAGATTGTTGCCGGAAAAGAAATGGCGATTTTAAGTAAAAAACTCGCCACTATTATCACAGAGGTGCCCTGCAAGTTTGATGAAGAGAATTTTAAAGTAAAACCTCACGATTTTGAAGCGCTAAAAGCCATTTTTGCTGAACTGGAATTTAAAACATTGGGTAAAAGAATTTTGGGTGAAGAATACAATGTTTTTGTGGTAGAAAAAACGGTTGTTCAAACTGATTTATTTGGAAACGCCAATGACATTCCTATCCCTTCAAAGAAGGAAGAAGAAAAACAGGAAATCGAAGAAAAGACCGGACTTGCTGCGGGAAAAAATATCAAAAACACACCACACAATTATATACTGGTTGAAAGTAAAGAAGACATTCAATCATTGATAGAAAAGTTATCTGCTCAAAAAGAAATTTCTTTCGATACTGAAACTACACACATTGATCCTAATGAAGCAGAACTGGTGGGGCTAAGCTTTTCATTCAAAAAAGGAGAAGGTTATTATATACCCTGCCCGCCCGACCAGCAAAAAACCCTGGAAATTGTAAGCCTGTTTTCTGAACTGTTTGCTGACGAATCGAAAATATGGGTGGGTCAAAATATTAAGTATGATTTAGTGGTTTTGAAATGGTACGGCATTCATGTAAAAGGAAAATTATTTGATACCATGCTTGCCCACTATGTGATAGAAAGTGAAGGCAGAAGAAATATGGATTTGCTCAGCGCCCAATACCTGGATTATGTTCCCATTTCGATAACTGAGCTAATCGGCAAAAAGGGAAAAGGACAAGGAAATATGCGGGATGTAGCGATTGAAGAGGCTAAGGAATATGCAGTGGAAGATGCTGATATCACCTTGCAATTAAAAAACGTTTTTGCACCAATGCTGAAGACAAAAGAGGTTGAAAGGGTCTTTGAAGAAGTAGAGTCGCCTTTGATAAACGTGCTGCTGGATATGGAATATGAAGGTGTGAACGTGGATACTGATTTTCTGAAACTTTATTCAAAGGAGTTGGAAACCGATGCGAAAAAATCAGAGGAAAGTGTGTATGAACAAGCTGGCATAAGATTCAACCTTGCCTCTCCAAAGCAACTGGGAGAAGTATTGTTTGAAAAAATGCGGATTGATTCAAAAACAAAAAAAACCAAGGGGGGCCAGCATGCTACCGGCGAAGATGTATTATTAAAGCTTGCCAAGGAAAATCCAATAGTTGAAGATGTGTTGAATTTCAGGGAACTGACGAAACTGAAATCAACTTACGTTGATGCCCTGCCTCAGTTAATCAACAGGAAAACGTCGCGGGTGCATACCTGTTATGGACAGGCAATCGCTGTAACAGGAAGGCTCAGCAGCAATAATCCCAATTTGCAAAACATTCCTATCCGCACAGAGAGAGGCCGCGAAATAAGAAAGGCATTTATTCCGAGGAATAGCGATTATGTTATTATATCTGCGGATTATTCGCAGATAGAACTACGCATTGTGGCTGCCATAAGCGGCGACCCGGCTATGTCTGAAGCTTTCAGGCAGGAAAAGGATATCCATACAGCCACAGCCGCCAAAGTTTTTAATGTGGATGAAAATGATGTGACTAAAGAAATGCGTTACAAAGCCAAAAGCGTAAATTTTGGAATCATCTACGGACAAAGTGCTTTTGGCCTGGCTGAAAATATAAACGTGAGCCGAACCGAAGCCAAAGAAATCATAGAGGCTTATAAAAAAGAATTTGCCCATATTCAAAAGTATATGGACGAAATGAAACTTTTTTGTAAGACTAACGGTTATGTGCAAACGTTAATGGGAAGAAAACGGTGGCTAAAAGATATTAATTCCGGAAACTGGACGGTGCGTGGCTATGCAGAAAGAAATGCCATCAATTCTCCCATACAAGGAACTGCGGCGGATATGATAAAGCTTGCCATGATTGATATTCATCGTAAGTTTCAAAAATATAATTTTAAATCGAAGATGATTTTGCAGGTACATGATGAATTGGTATTTGATGCGCTCAGATCGGAAGTGGAGGACATAAAACCCATCATTTTAGACTCTATGAAAAATGCATTGAAGCTGCCTAATGAAGTGCCGGTAGAAGCAGAATTAGGTGTTGGAGAAAATTGGCTGGAAGCGCATTGAGGGATTTTATTCTTAGATTTACCTTAAAAAAATGGAGACAATTTTAATACATACAGAATCCAAAGAACAAATAAAAGTTTTTGAACAAATGGCAAAAGCTTTAAAAGTTCCATTTGAAATCAAACAAGGAAGCCCATATAAGCCTGAATTTGTGGAAATGGTACGTCAAGCCGATAAAGATTTTAAAAAAGGGAAAGGTAAAAAAGTCAAACTGGACGACATATGGAAATAGTTTTCCTTGGAAAGGCTTCAAACGATTTAAAGGCATGGAAAAAATCTGGAAATTTATCTGTACTCAAACGCATTCGAAAATTAATTGAAGACATTCAGAGAAGTCCTTTTGAAGGCATTGGTAAACCTGAACCCTTAAAATTTGAGTTATCTGGTAAATGGTCAAGACGCATAACGGAGGAAGACCGAATAGTTTATCAGATTCTGGATGGCGTATTAAAAGTTTATTCTTTAAAAGGTCATTATGAAAAATAATATGGCCTTACAACAATGGTTTTTAATTGAAAATGAAGCCGCATATGCAAAGGCAGCGGCACGGTATGAGCTATTAGAGAATCAGCCAGAGGAACTTCAGAACATAAAGAAAAAATGCTTTTAGCATTGCTTATGAATAAATATCAGGAAACCAGGTGCCCATTTCTGACATTGATCCTGTAGAAATCATTACAATAAGAATGGAAGAGTTTGGATAAAGCCAGCTGATATTGCGAGAGAATACGGAGATAAAGGAACTATAAGTAAAGTGCTTAATTACAAACAACCATTGTCGCTTAAAATGATCAGGTTGTTTAATAGAGTTTTAAGGATTCTAACGGATCTTTTGACTAAAGGATATAATCTTTCTTAATTTTTGTCACGCCTTTTTAAATAAGAAATTTTTGAACCAGACAATTTTTGCAAAGGACCTTACTAAAAGATACGGTAAACGTACGGTAAATAACAAAGTTTCGTTCCACGTGAGCCAGGGAGAAATTGTAGGTTTGCTTGGCCCTAATGGTGCAGGTAAAACCACTTCATTTTACCAGGTGGTGGGATTGGTAAAGTCAGATGAAGGAAATGTTTTTTTAAATGACCTGGATATTACCAAACTTCCCATGTTCAAAAGAGCCAAGCTGGGCCTGGGTTATTTGCCCCAGGAATCAAGCGTTTTCAGAAAACTAACTGTGGAAGACAATATTGCTGCTGTGCTTGAAATGACCAGGCTTTCAAAACACGAACAAAAGGAAAAACTGGAAACACTTCTTTCGGAATTTAATCTGGACCATGTCCGTAAGAGCAACGGGGATGTATTGAGCGGTGGAGAAAGGCGACGCACGGAAATTGCCCGCGCGCTTGCGGTGGATCCCAAATTTATTTTGCTGGATGAACCTTTTGCGGGCATAGATCCTATTGCCGTAGAAGATATTCAATCAATCGTAACCAGGCTCCGCTATAAAAATATTGGTATACTAATTACCGATCACAATGTAAATGAAACGCTCTCTATCTGCGACAGGGCCTATCTTCTGATTGAAGGCAAAATTTTTGTGGAAGGAACCGCAGAGGAATTGGCAAAGAATGAACAGGTACGCAAACTTTACCTCGGAAGAAATTTTGAGCTAAAAAGAAAAGATTATTTACATTCAGATGTGTTTAAATGAGTGATTAGTGGTTGGTAGTTGGTAGTTTGTGGTTGATGATTGATTACTGATTATTGATTATTATATTAAATTACATACTCAACCAATAAACCATGAACTAATAAACGAATTAACCAACAAACGAATTAACGAATTAACCAACAAACGAATTAACGAATTAACCAATAAGCCCATCAATTGAAAATCCTTAGTCCTGTCATATCGCAATTGGCCAGGATGCGCCTTCGGGGTGTGGAAAATTGGATTGCACATCCTATATCAGCTCAGCGCAACGTATTACAACATTTGGTAACACAAGCCCAATACACGGAGATAGGAAGAAAATATAATTTTTCAAGATTGTTTACAATTAAGGATTTTAAAAACACAATTCCTATTCATGAATACAACGACCTCAAGCCCTACATCAGCAGGATGATGGCAGGAGAACAAAATATTCTTTGGAATACGCCGATTAACTGGTTTGCAAAAAGCAGTGGCACCACTTCAGATAAAAGTAAATTTATTCCTATCAGTGATGAAAGTTTAAAAGATACTCACTTCAAAGGGTCAAAAGATGTGCTTACCAATTATTATAAAAATTTCCCTGACAGCGATTTACTCACGGGCAAAAGCCTCGTAGTGGGCGGCAGCCACCAGGTTTCCAATCTATTTGAAGACATTCAGTATGGCGATCTAAGCGCAGTGCTTATGCAGAACACACCCTTTTGGGGACAATGGATTCGCACGCCCGAACTAAAAATCGCTTTGCTGGATGAATGGGAAAGTAAGATTGAACAACTTGCCATCAATACCGTTCATGAAAACGTAACTTCAATAGCAGGCGTTCCTACATGGACAATTATTTTAATAAAACGCATACTTGAAATTTCGGGAAAGAAAACGCTGAAGGAAGTGTGGCCGAACCTGGAGTTGTACATGCATGGTGGAGTTTCGTTTATCCCTTACCGTGAGCAGATTAACAAATTAATCGGTGGGCCTGTTAATTATCTGGAAATGTACAATGCCAGTGAAGGTTTTTTCGCCGCTCAGAATATGCCCGATGATGAAGGATTGCTGCTTTATACAGACCATGGAATTTTTTATGAATTTCTGCCCGTGGATGAATATGGAAAACCGGGCGCAAGTACCATTGGATTGAAAAGAGTAGAGTTACATAAAAATTATGCCCCAGTCATTACCACAAATGGAGGCCTGTGGCGATACCTCATTGGCGATACAATCCAATTTACCAGCCTCAAACCATTTAAAATAAAAGTGTCGGGAAGACTGAAGCATTTTATGAATGCTTTTGGAGAAGAGGTAATTGTTGAAAATGCTGATAATGCGATTGCGGCAGCTTCTGCAAAAACAAATTCACTGGTGAAAGATTATTCAGCGGCGCCGGTGTTTTTTACTGAGCAAAATAACGGAGCGCACGAATGGCTAATTGAATTCGAAAACCAGCCGGCGGATTTGAATCGCTTTACGATTGAATTGGACGAAGCTTTAAAATCGCTTAACAGCGACTATGAAGCGAAGCGCTACAAAAATATAGCCTTGCGCCTGCCTGTTGTTCATTCTTTGGAAAAAAACACCTTTGATAAATGGCTGAAAAGTAAACAAAAACTGGGAGGCCAGCATAAAGTGCCCCGTCTCAGCAATGACAGGAAAATGATTGAAGAAATTTTAGCAATGCAATCCGGCGGAAAATAAAAATACTGCTTATTTATTATTCTACTGTCATCATTAGATTGATTAAGAATATAACCTTACAACTTGCTGCTCAATAAATAGAAAACTTAAAAAATGAAACACATGAAGACTTTTATTACTTTTTTTTTGATGATTGTTTTTTGCACAAATGGATCGGCCCAGAAGAAAACAGCTAAGGATGAGCAAAGCAGCGAAAAAAATCCAATGGTGATTGTGGATTCGTCCGTTACCATAAAAAATTCTATTACCATAAAGGGACAAGCAGTTCCTTATACCGCCAAATCAGGCACTTTGCCTATATGGGATGAAAATGGCAAGCCCATCGCTTCTGTTTTTTATACCTATTATGAAAGATCGGATGTAAAAGACCGCAGTACAAGGCCGCTGGTGATTTCGTTCAATGGCGGCCCGGGCACGCCTTCAGTATGGATGGAAATTGGCTATACCGGCCCAAGAATATTAAATGTAGATGATGAGGGTTTTCCGGTAGAACCGTATGGCCTTCATGATAATGCGAATTCTATTTTAGATGTAGCCGATATTGTTTATGTGGATCCGGTAAATACGGGCTATTCAAGGAAAGTAAGTGAAGATGTGCAGGGGTCAAAATTTTTTGGCGTAAATGAAGATATCAAATACCTCGCTGAATGGATCAGGACTTTTGTAACACGCAATAACCGCTGGGCTTCTCCTAAATTTTTAATTGGCGAAAGCTATGGCACCACAAGAGTTTCGGGGCTTGCACTTGCACTGGCTGACCAGGAATGGATGTATCTTGATGGAGTAATTTTAGTGTCGCCTACAGATTTGGGAATTAAGCGCGATGGTCCCGTGGGCGAAGCTTTGCGTCTTCCTTATTTTGCCGCTACTGCATGGTATCATAAAATGCTTCCTGCTGATTTACAAAACAAAGATTTGACTGATATGCTGCCGGAAGTGGAAAATTTTACAATGAACGAGCTAATCCCTGCGCTGGCGAAAGGAAGCGCTTTATCTGATTCAGAAAAACAAATAATTGCAGGCAAAATGGCGCGATATTCCGGCCTGAGCGAGAAAGTGATTCTTCAACACAACCTGGTAATTCCGTATGGATTTTTTTGGAAAGAGTTACTGCGCGATAAAGGATTCACTATCGGAAGATTAGATTCCAGATACCGCGGAATTGACAGGCAGGATGCCGGTGTATCTCCCGATTACAATGCCGAACTAACGGCATGGTTACACGCTTTTACGCCTGCCATGAATATCTATCTGAGAGATGAATTAAATTATAAAACTGATCTTAAATACAATATGTTTGGCTCTGTTTGGCCATGGGATGATAAGAACAACAACACCGGCGAGAACCTTCGGCAGGCAATGGCGCAAAATCCTTTTCTTCATTTACTGGTTCAATCCGGCTATTATGATGGCGCCTGCGATTATTTTAATGCGAAATACAGTTTGTGGCAACTGGATCCGGGTGGCAAACTAAAAGATCGTATTAGTTGGAAAGGCTTTCGTAGCGGGCACATGATATATATGCGGAAGGCCGACCAGGCGCCAGCAAATGAACAAATAAGAGATTTTATTATTCAATCAATTCCTAAAAAAGGGGAAGGTGCAAAATTTTAAAATAAAATTCAGCAATTTCAAATAAAGTTTTTTCGCACAAACCCAAACTAAAAGTGTGAATAGCGGGTTAAAAGAATGAAATAGCTTAATTTACACGCTGATTTAGTAAATATTTATGGAAATTTGATCAATATTTTTAATTTTGGAAAAAAATTAAGCGTATTAGATAAAAAAATAATAAAAATTGGAGACGTGTGTTTTTCTCCTATTTTTGCAACGGTGTTTTTCATAGGTTAGCAACGGCCAGCCCTTTTTAGGGCAGGCCTTATTTTTTTAATCTATTATCTACTCGAAGGAAAATGTTGGCTGCGTAATATCATGATAGAACAGGAACGTCCATTTTTCTTCCTGCCCCTTTTGCCACCATTTCTGCCGTAATTCCATTGAAGCATTTCCATCAAAATCATATTTAGCCTTAAAACGGCTTTTCATTTGTTGCAACTGCGGCGCTACATCGCCGCCATACAAAATAATGGAACCGGCATCATTGATTTTAAATGCCTGGTGATAAGGCGTATGAGCGCCGGTAGCCATATGGGAAATATATTCATCTATCATTCCGTCTCCTTCTATAAGGATTAATTTTTCTCTTTTATCCAGCAAGGCAAAATCATT
The DNA here is from genome assembly GCF_003721595.1 of Hanamia caeni. GTDB lineage: Bacteria > Bacteroidota > Bacteroidia > Chitinophagales > Chitinophagaceae > Ginsengibacter > Ginsengibacter caeni. Next base: position 210,641 of record NZ_RJJR01000002.1, on the reverse strand, counting down.
TACATGGTAAGAAGGCAAACCTTTTTCGAAGGCATATTCCCACTCATTTTTATTAATATAATAAGTAGCGTTTTCAAAACTTATAATTCTTTTATTGGGACGGGCAATTCCTCCTGTATGATCTTTATGAAGATGCGACATAAGAACTTTTGTAACATCATCTGAATTTATTCCGTTTTCAGCAAGATTCTTATGTATTTGCAACTGCCCATCCTGGTCAGCAAAACCCAGGCCGGTGTCTAAAAGTATGATGTCGTTCGAAGTAATTACTACAAAAGGTTGTATTTCTACGAGCAGGCTTCCTTTCTTGCGATCCTGCAGGTTATCTGTCTGCTTATCAAATGGAATAAATTTTTTTGTTTGATCAACCGTAAAAGCGCCTTCGCTCAGCGGAATTATTTTGGGCATATTGTAAAAATAAAATGTTTGAATTGTGCTATCTTAAAACCATTTGCCTGTCTGCGTCCAGCCTGATTAAGATAAAAATTAATATGGTAAAGGTAAGCAATGAAGATCCCCCATAGCTTAGCAGGGGTAATGTGATTCCTATTACAGGGGCAAGGCCAACCGTCATGCAAATATTGATAGAAACGTGAAAGAATATAATGGCAGCAACACTATACGCATACACTCTTGTAAATGTACTTCGCTGTCGTTCTGCAAGAAAAACTATGCGAAGCATAAAAGAAATATATAAAAGCACTACAAGGGCGCTTCCCCAAAATCCAAAGTTTTCGCCTACGGACGTAAAAATAAAATCCGTGTGCTGCTCAGGAACAAAATCTCCCTGGGTTTGCGTTCCTTTCAGGAATCCTTTTCCCCACAACCCTCCTGACCCGATTGCAATCTTCGATTGTTTTACATTATAATTTTCCTTTGCTTTTTCTGTTTTAGTTTCTTTTGCATGCCCATCCTTACTTAAAGAAGAGGTGGAATTGGATGGAACATAATCTACACCAAAGGTATTCATGATTCTTTCTACCTGGTATTGATGCAAAACGTGCTCAAAAATATAAGGAACCGCGAATCTCTGGATGCCTACACATAATACCCAAAGCCCGAGAATAACGCCCAGCACAACCTTGTCGCGTTTAATGGTTCTTCTCAAAAAATAAATAACAATTGCCGCGATAATGGTAAGTATAAGAGCAAGTAAATTTTTCTCCACTAAAATAGTTGCCACTACAAGTATTCCGAATGAAAACCCAACGATAAGATATATGGCGGGAAGCCCTTCGCGGTACATCGGTATGAAAAATGAAAAATACACTAATGCTAAACCGGTTTCATTTTGCAAGAGTGAGAATACAGCCGGCGTTAAAGCAATAGCTGCGGCGATTAGCTGAGATCGGGCATTTTGAAAATTTGTCTCCGGCCGTGATAAATATTTTGAGAGCGCCAGCGCCGTAAAAATCTTACAGGTTTCAACAGGCTGAAGATTAAAAAATCCCAATGGAATCCAGGAGCGTGAACCATTAATATCTTTTCCCAGTACAAATGTGGCCATCATCAAAACGATTCCGAAAGCGTAGCTTAAATTGGCAGTAGCAGTGAAAAATTTACTATCGGTAAGCAGGATGAACGTTGCAACGATTGCAGAGAGGCCAATAAACAGTACCTGGCGTGAATAATTTTTTTTCAACGCTATTAAATCTCCCCATAAATTTCCATTGCCATGATACTCAACAGAAAAAATACAAAGCACGCCGATAGCCACCAGGATGATATAAAGCCAAACGCTCAGCCAGTCAATTCCTTTAGATATTATAGCCTGGTCACGCATTAATTAAATGAAGTTGATATAGTAAACGAATTAATTTTCCTGTTTTTTATTTTGCTTATCGGGCAATATAGCATTTGGTTTATTATCAGAAAAGCCTTGCTTTTTTGCTGGCAGGGAATCCGTTTTTTTCTCATTCGGTTTTACTTTATTCAATTCCTCCATCGCATCTGTGCTGTCTACATCTTCCATACCAGTGGTATCTTTTATAGATTTAATATAGCTTTTAACCAGCATGGCGTTTTTGCTTTTTGCCCTTGCTATAGAATCTCTTTCGCGCATGGCATCTAACATTCGTTTCGGAATCAGGTTTAAGGCCGCTATCCGGTCAATCATCGCTTTTCTGTCGGGCTCAGTAATGGAATCTTTTAAATATTTTTCTATCATGAGGCTGGCTATAGGCGCAGACGAGTTGCTGCCAAATCCGGCATTTTCACATATAACGGCTATGGCTATCTTAGGATTGCTTCTTGGGGCAAAAGCAGCAAAAAAGGCATGGTCTCTTTGTTTTACGCCTTTATAATAATTTTCAACAGTCCCGGTTTTTCCGCAAACAACGATGCCGGGTACTTTAGCGGCGGCCCCTGTGCCTCTTTCCATTACCCCCTGCATGCCATCTGCTACGGCTTCAAAAACTGTATCCGGGATATCGAGCGGATGATGACGTAGTTTGAAGGAATCAAGCATCCGGTATTCATCGCCTCCATCAATTGAATCTATCATGTGTGGCGTAATAAACCATCCGCGGTTGGCAAGGTAAGCCATTTCGTTGGCCACTTGCAGTGGCGTAACATTTACCTCGCCCTGGCCAATGCTTACTGAGCGGAAAGTGCAAAAATTCCAATGCCCTTCACCGTACATCCTGTTGTAAGTTCTGGGTGTAGGGATTATGCCGCTTCTTTCAAATGGCATATCAATACCCAGGCGGTTTCCTAATCCGAATGCATACATGTATTTATCCCATACCCTCAATCCGCTGTCTGCCGATCCAAATTTTGGATTGCTAATACAGCGCTGCATCACATTGGCAAAATAAGTATTGCACGAAACGGTGATGGCTTCTTTCAGATTGAAATTGCCCGGGTCGAGGCAACCCATTGGCCTGCCGCAACCATAAAATGCACCGGTGCATAAAAAGCGTGTAGATGGCGTTATGACCCCTTCCTGCAAGCCCACCAATCCCTGCAATGTTTTAAATGTGGAGCCAGGTGAATAGGTGGCGCTAATAGCCCGGTTATACATAGGCAGCCGGGGATCGAGATATAACTGCGAAAAGTGCTTTCGCCGGTCTGCACCCGTTAGTAAATTCGGCTTGTAAGTAGGACTACTTACCATTGCGAGTACACCGCCTGTCTGTGGATCAATCGCTACTATGGCCCCTACTTTATTTTCCATAAGGTGTTCGCCAAGCATCTGCAATTCAATATCAAGCGCCATGTGCAAATTTTGACCCGGCACTGAAGCGGTATCGTACTTTCCGTTTTCCAGGCGGCTTGTAAGGCGATTCTTATTATCTCTTTTCCAATATTCTATTCCCCGACGGCCCATTAACACTCTTTCATAACTTCTTTCAAGCCCTGTCCACCCGGCATAATCGCCACTTTGATAGCCTTCGCCTTCATGGCGTTTAAGAAAATTAGAATCCACTTCAGACAAATATCCAAGAATATTTCCGGCAGCATCATACGTATAATCCCTTACAGGCCTTTCCTGTAAATAAAATGCCGGCACAAATTTGTAAAGGCTTTCATTTATGCGCGCTATTTTTTCTTCTGAAAGAGAAGTTTCAAAAACGGATGGCCTGTAGCTACGATTTCGGATAATTGCCGTTATAATTCTTTTTCTAAACTCCGCAGTGTCAATATTCAAAATTCTGCAAAGGCCGGCGGTATCCAAATGCATACTGTACAATTTGGACGGCGTTACCATCAAATCATAAATCACCGTATTTCTTAAAATCGCTTTCCCTTTCCTGTCAAACATGATTCCCCTGTTAGGATAAACCACCATCCTGAATCTGCCCTGTTCATTGGCCATTACCGAATACTTTTTATCGACTACCTGCAGGATAAAAAGCCGCAAAATAATGATCAGCCCTACAAAGAGGAACATGGCGATTATAATTTTTTTGCGGGATTGGTTAAACACAGTTTAAGCTCGATTTGAGGGTAACGATGAAGCGATTAAGCGGTTGCAAAAATAAACAGTTCTATATAGTATTTGTCCTAAATTTTTGTTTTCGCGGGAATAGCAACTCAATTAACAATATTAATAACAAACTTATTGCCGTAGAGATTAGAGATTTCAAAAAGAAATACAAATAACCGCCTGTTTGCAAGGCCTGCAAAAAGTAAAGGCACGTGTGATGAATGAAAGTCAGGATAGTAAGGTATGTCAAATAAGGAGTAAAACCCATACTTTGAACAGAAGGTTCGTTGTAATTGCTTTCAGCACCTTCCTGTGATATCAAAAGATTGATAAGAAAAGGCCGTATATAGGCAATCAATACACAGGCGGCAGCATGCATTCCATAAGTATTATTGAAACTATCTACAGCAAGGCCCAATGCAAAAGCCACCAGCATTTGCATTCTTCGGCCCATCTTAAAAGGAAGCCATAATATAAAAAGAAAATAAATATAGGGCGTAGCTATTTCATGCAATGGCGGCACTTTGTCAAGGATAAAAACCTGTACAAGTACAAAAAGACAAAAACGGATAATATTTTTTACTAAGTTGCTCATTTGTTTTTCACCTTATTCAATAATTCCTCAGGTTCTTTTTTTTGCAGATTGCTGATAATATACGCATATTGTAAATTTTCAAAATTGGCTGCGGGAATAATTCTTAAGGTGTAAGTGCTGCTGCTTTTGTCATTAATGATATCCTTTACATATCCGACGGGCAAACCACCGGGAAATTTGTCAGAAAAGCCACTGGTAACAACAGTATCGCCTGAATGGATTTTGGCAAATTTCGAAACGTCCTTCAGGTATAGAATTTCATGGCTTTTTCCGTCAAAACTTATTATACCGGTTTCACCTCCTTTTTTTAACCGCGCACTCAGGTTGCTTTGTTCGTGTAATAAGCTCATCACCACAGAATAATTATCACTCACGTCCACCACAGTTCCTACTACGGCATTGTTTACACCAATTACACCCATATCGGGTTTAATTCCCTGCAGGGCGCCGCGGTGAAGCATAATATAATTGTTAGGACGGTTTACTGAATTGCTTACTACCTTGGCCTGCATATACAAATACTTTCTTGCAATAGAAGTTGAGTCAAGCACCATTGTATCAATGGCGATTTTATTAACGGTATCGGGTATTTCAAAATCCTGGCGAAGCCTGTTGTATAGAGCCTCATTTGCCTTTACCAGCGAATCATTTGTTCTTTTAAGCTGAAAGTAATACTCAATACTGTTGTATTTTTTATTAATACTTCCTGTAATTTCACTGGCGGTTTTTGAATACACAGCATGGTGATAGCTATTATAGCTGAATAGCATATATATTGAAATACCCATCAGGAGCAGGAAGACAATGAATGTAAAATAAATACGGATAAAGAGAAAAATATTTCGCATGTTTTCATCCGGGCTGCATTTAAAAGCACAGCCATTTAGTTGAAGTGTAGGATAATTATTGCTGCAAATTTAATTATCATCTTTTGATACGCCCATGCAAATTTTAAAACTACCGCATCACAAAGGGATACCGGTCATAATGTTTTAGGGCAAGGCCTGTACCGCGTACCACGCTTTTTAGCGGATCGTCGGCGATGTGAACCGGTAATTTAATTTTGGCAGCCAGCCTTTTGTCGAGGCCGCGCAACAGGGCGCCGCCACCAGTTAAATAAAGTCCCCTCCTGTAAATGTCAGAAGCCAGTTCGGGAGGTGTGGTTTCCAGGGCTTTTAAAATTCCTTCTTCAATTTTGAAAATGGATTTATCCAGCGCTTCTGCAATTTCCTGGTAGCTCACCATTATTTGTTTAGGAATCCCGGTCACCAGGTCGCGACCGTTTACAGGCATATCATCGGGAGCATTATCTATATCTTTCATTGCAGCCCCGATCTGAATTTTAATCTGTTCGGCCGTACGTTCACCGATGAGTAAACTATGATATCGCCTTAGGGCTTCCATAATATCTGCGGTAAACTCATCGCCAGCCACCCTGATTGATTGGTCGCAAACGATTCCGGCAAGTGCAATTACCGTAATACCCGTAGTGCCGCCTCCAATGTCTATTATCATATTTCCTACCGGCTCTTCCACGTCGATTCCAATTCCCAAAGCAGCAGCCATAGGCTCGTGCAATAAATAAACTTCTTTAGCTCCGGCCTGCTCTGCGCTATCCCTGACCGCGCGTTTTTCTACTTCAGTAATGCTGCTGGGGATACAAATCATCATACGCCAGCTTGGGGGAAAAAGAGGTTTTTTCTGGTAAATCTTTTTTATCATCTCGCGGATCATAAGCTCTGCAGCATTAAAATCAGCGATAACTCCATCTTTTAAAGGGCGAACAGTACGGATACTTTCATGGGTTTTTTCGTGCATCATCAATGCCTTTTTGCCCACAGCCAAAATGTTTTTTGGATTGTTGCGATCCAATGCTACTATCGAAGGCTCGTTTACAACTACAACATCATTATGAATAATAAGGGTATTCGCAGTTCCTAAATCTATCGCAATCTCCTGTGTGAAAAAATTAAAAAGGCCCATCTTTTAATAAGGTATTGAATATTTATAATGCCTGCAAAGTTGTGGAAATAATTTGGAATTACAACCTAATACTATTGAAGCTTTATATGAACGTAATTAAAATTTGTAAATTGTTTTACTGTGAATTTATTATGTAATAATTGAGGCTGCTTTTCATGCTAACACAGTAAAGAAATAAAAACTCCTGTTTTTTGTTTTCGTGTTTTAGATACTCTTACATAATTTACCTGTTTTAATGGATGTATCCGGTGCATAAAAAAGAGTAAATTTGATGAAAGAATAATCTGATATCCGGAAATATTAAGATTGATTGTTTTTCAAATACAAAAATTAAATATGATGATTACGAAAGAAAAGATAATTGAAAGCATTAAGGCGATGCCCGAAGAAGAATTTGAGGATATAGATATATTACTGGAGCATATTGTATTGCTGGAAAAAATAGAAACAGGTTTAAAAGATATTGAAGATGGGAATACCCATACTAACGAAGAAATGAACCAAATAATTGAATCATGGTTCCAAAAATAGAATGGACAGAACAATCTAAGAATGATCTTTTAAAAATCAAAGAATATATAGCTTCCGATTCACTATTTCAGGCAAAAAGAACCATTCTGCTTATTTACAACTCAGTTCAAAGACTCAAATCTTACCCGGAAATTGGCAAGGCCACCTACACCTCAGATAAATATAAAGTAAGAAGAATATTGGTGAAAAACTATCGCGTAACCTATGTCTTTGATTCCGATGTAATTTTTTATTCTTTCCGTCCAGCATCAGGCCCGAGAATTAGGAACAGATTTTGACTTAACTTTTATTTAATTATTATAATGCTCAACAGAACCCTTACTCCCCCGATTAAAGATGCTATCGATTATACGTTAAAGTTACCAGCGTGTACGAAATTTCTATTGTCGAATGGCGCGCCGGTTTATTATATCAATGATGGCGCTGAAGAAGTGGCCATGATAGATTTTGTTTTCAATGCAGGAAATGTGTATGAACAAAAAACAACCGTGGCTGCAGCAACAAACTATTTGACCAAAAACGGCACAACAGAAAAAAATGCTTTTGAAATCACAGAATATTTCGAGTATTATGGGGCCTATCTTAACCGCCATTGCAATAACGAAACCGCCTCAATTACTTTGCATTGCCTTTCAAGGCATTTAAAAGAATTGCTGCCCGTAATAAGAGAGTTAATTACACGGTCAATTTTTCCTGAAAGCGAGCTTCAAATTTTTAAGCAGAACAGTATACAGCGGCTTTCAGTGAATCTTTTAAAATGTGATTTTGTAGCCGACAGGCTTATTGATAAATTGTTATATGGCGCTAACCATCCTTATGGCAAAGTGAGCGATGCCGAAGATATTGAAGCGGTTCAAAAAGATGAACTCGAAGAATTCTTCAAAAAGTATTACCTGAAATCACACTGCCGCATTTTTGCAGCAGGCAGATTACCAAAGGATTTTGAACAGCTCCTTGACGGCCAGTTCGGTGATTTATCACTGAATGAAGAGATGATAACACCATTGCATACACGAAAACCGGCCACTGAAAAAAAACATTTTGTGAGCAACGATAAAAACGGGGTGCAGGGAGCTATCCGGATCGGACGGCCCTTTCCTGAAAGAAAACACCCCGATTTTAAAAAAGCAGTTGTGCTTAATACTTTGTTTGGTGGTTATTTTGGATCGCGATTGATGGCCAATATCCGCGAGGAGAAAGGCTACACCTACGGGATTCATAGTTTTCTTCAAAACCATATTGCAGATACTTCATGGATTGTGAGCACCGAGGCAGGTGCAAAAGTTAGCGAAGCAGCGATTAAAGAAGTGTACAATGAAATGGAATTGCTGAGAAATGAGCCGGTAAACGATGAAGAGCTTTTGCTGGTAAAAAATTATATGATGGGCATCAACCTGGGATACCTGGATGGACCTTTCCAGGTAATTGCGAGATGGAAAAATCTGATTTTAAATGACCTTGATGAAAACTATTTTTACGAATCCATAGATACGATTAAGCATATTTCAAAGGAAGAGCTGCAGCAGCTTGCCAACAAATACCTGCAGGCAGATGATTTTTATGAATTGCTTGTGATATGAGGGGCATGGAAGGAAAAATGAATAGTTCAAAATTTTTTTCCAGTAAACGAACTTATTTTCCAAAAAATATTTTGCCTGATATCACACAGAGAAAATGAAATTGCTATTTTGACATTGCGCTCAATTGCTTCACTGCTCCTTCACATAAAGCTTTGTTGTAGATTCTGACTTCATCAATTGCGCCATTCCACCAATAAGGATATTGAGTGCTCTCTGCCCTTCCGATAAAAAGATCGTTTGAGTTAGGTGTAAATAAAGCAGTACCATTTACTGTACTTTTTAATTCACCATTTACATAAAACTTTGAAACATTGCCATCATAAGTATAAACAAATGTGAACCATATGTTGGGTTTTATATAATTGTTTTCATCGCTGGCGCTGGCAGTATGGCCATAATCGCCGTAGAAGCCAGTTGCAATTTCTTTTGAAGTGTCGAGGGTGGCATAACAATCAGAGGAGAAATATTGTACTCTAAGGCTATAAACACCCTGGTTTTGGTCTACAGTTCCCTTTTGGAAAATTTGATTAGCGTGGCAGGTTCCTCTGTAAAAATCGTTTAGTCTAACAATACCCATTAAAGTAATACTGCCGTTGGGATTCAGGCTGGAACTATTTGCCACTTTCATATAACTGCTGCTGCCGTTAAATAAATAAGCATTATTTGACCTTCCAAATCTGTCTGTAGTTTTTATAGCGTTATTAAAAATGATGTTATTTTTATTTCCGCTGCTATCATTCAGATTTCCGTTATTAAAGTTATAGTACGCCACAAGACCGTCGCTTAAATTATAACATGCGCAATTAATGCTATCAATGACAGTCAGTGTGTCGGTTATTTTAATGGTATCCCTGGTGTTGAGAGTGATTGTATCTTTCAGATACAATGTATCTTTTTTGATGATCTCTTTTTGGCATGAACTCAAATGAGTTTGTAGAGAGAAAAAAATAGTCGCGCTTAAGAATGCGCCGATTACAGATTGCAAAATTCTCATAAGTAGTTATATGTTTCAATTATTTTTCGAAATCAAAAGTAAATATTTCGAATGGTTTACACAAGTGTCTTATAAAAAAACATAGTTATTTGTTTTGACATAGAATGGCCAATAATTAAATCCATTATTTTTTTTTAACCCATAGATATTCTGCAAAACCAAGAATATCCCAAAAAATATTTCCATTTAGTTCTTCGCCTTTCAAAGAAGAAGAAATAAATCTGAAAGGCATTGCCATCATATACCATGGGTTTCGCCGGGTTCCCATTTTAAGCACCTTGCAATTTTGTGAATCAAAAAGTGAGGCAAGTTCTTTCACCGAATAAAGACGCACATGCGTAGGGTCGTCATGAAAATTTAAAGAGCCCTTCATTGAGGGTAACGATTTACTTTTTACTCCCGGATATTCTATATATAAGTATCCGCCTTTTTTTAATTTCGGCAACAGCGCTTTGATGACTTCATCGCCGTTCCATAAATGTTCAATTACATGCACCATCCAAATACCGTCAAAATAATTTTCGGGGATTGATGAAAATTCAAGTTGCGTAAGATCTAATTCATAAAAGGATTTCATGAGTGAAAAATCTTCTTCACTATTGTTATAATCTTTCTCCATATCCACACCTGAATATTCACACCGGGGAAACACATTTTTTATTTTCGTGGCTGAATGATTTCCTGCCCCAATATCCAACAGGCGAAAGGGTTCGGTATCAAATGACTTTTTTAAAAAAATCATTTTATTATTAAAAGAAGATGCAAATGCTTTTAATTTCATAATGGATCAACGAGGTAAATTTAAATATCGTTTTTTAATTTCCGCCTTTCATAATTAAGATCGGTATATTTTAAAAGCCCTTAATCTCAATCTATTTACTAAAACGCAACGTGATTAATAATATAAAACGGAAATTTACATCATGCAATTCAACAGAAATAATTATTCAGATGAAATATTGACAGAACTTTTCAAAGCCCTCTTATTGCCGCGAATGATTGAGGAGAAAATGCTGTTGCTTCTGCGGCAGGGAAAGGTTTCTAAATGGTTCAGCGGTATCGGCCAGGAAGCGATTTCTGTGGGGGCTACAACGGCGCTTCAGCCTGATGAATGGATAATGCCCCTTCACCGCAATCTTGGCGTATTTACTTCCAGGAAAATCCCTTTGGCAGATTTAATAAAACAATGGCAGGGCTCCGTCCATGGGTTTTCAAAAGGAAGGGAGAGAAGCTTTCATTTTGGTTCCAAAGATTATTTTATCTGTGGAATGATTTCTCATCTCGGCCCTCAGCTTTCTGTGGCCGATGGTGTAGCTCTTGCTTATAAATTAAAGCATGAAAAAAAAGTTTGCCTTGCGTTTATGGGCGAAGGAGGTACCAGTGAAGGCGAATTTCATGAAGCACTGAATGTGGCTTCAGTTTGGGATTTGCCGGTAATTTTTATAATTGAAAATAACGGCTATGCATTGAGCACACCGGTTAGTGAGCAATATCGTTGTGCTAAACTGGTGGACAGGGCCCAGGGTTATGGCATGGAAGGCGTACAAATTGACGGTAATAATATTCTGGCCGTTTATGATACAGTTAAAGGTGTGAGGGATTATTGCATCAATCACCAGCGGCCTTATCTGATAGAATGTATGACTTTTCGCATGCGGGGCCACGAGGAGGCGAGTGGTACAAAATATATTCCGAGAGAATTATTTGAAAAATGGCTCGAAAGAGATCCCATTAAAAATTACGAACGTTATCTGACTGAAGAAAAGATTTTGACTAATGAGCAGGTTGATCAGATAAAAAATGAAATACACGATTATATCAACAACAATCCACTTGAAGGATTTGGCGGTAAATCTCATCATGCTCATTCTATAAGCGAGTCAAACGAAGCGGAAGATATTTATGCGAAAAAAATAATTTCCTTTGAAGAAACCAAACAAGCTTTCCTCGATCAAAGACAAAATTTTCCGGAAGAACAAAATCGTGGCAACCGCTTTATTGACGCTATTAGAGAAGGGTTGCGCCAATCAATGATCGCTCATCCCGGGCTGATTTTGATGGGGCAGGATATTGCAGAATATGGCGGCGCGTTTAAAGTTACAGAAGGATTTTTGCAGGAATTTGGAAAAGAACGTGTACGCAATACGCCATTATGCGAAAGCGCTATTATCGGGGCGTCTCTCGGACTTTCTTTGGAAGGGTATAAAAGTGTGATAGAAATGCAATTCGCCGATTTTGTTTCTGTGGGCTTTAATCAAATTATAAATAATCTTGCCAAAATTCATTACCGGTGGGGCCAAAATGCAGATGTGGTTATCCGGATGCCTACAGGCGCGGGCGTGGGCGCGGGGCCATTTCACAGCCAGAGCAACGAAGCATGGTTTGTACATACGCCCGGTTTAAAAGTAGTGTACCCTTCTTCGCCGGGAGATGCCAAAGGGCTGCTGATTGCTGCGATTAATGACCCTAATCCTGTTCTTTTTTTTGAACACAAAGCATTGTACAGGAGCCTCAGTGCCGATTTCAGCGAAGATTATTTTGAGATAGAAATCGGGAAGGCAAAACAAATTCGTGTGGGCACTGACGTTAGTATCATCACTTATGGCATGGGCGTTATTTGGGCAACTGAATATGCGGATACGCATTCTGAAATCTCAATAGATATTCTCGACCTGAGAACCTTGCTGCCATTGGATTATAAAGCGATACGAAATTCGGTAAACAACACCGGAAAAGTTTTGGTGCTGCATGAAGACACGCTGACCGGCGGCATTGGCGGAGAAATTGCGGCCTGGATTGCACAAAATTGTTTTGAATTTTTAGATGCACCGGTGATGCGCTGCGCATCGCTTGATACGCCCGTTCCTTTCAACGCAGATTTAGAGAAAAACTTTCTGGCAAAATCGCGATTGGATGAGATGATGCAGAAATTAATTCATTATTAATGCCGACACTTTACATTTTAGCAGGACCTAATGGAGCGGGGAAAACAACCGCTTCCAAAATTTTACTACCGGAAATTTTTCATTGTGATTTTTTTCTGAATGCAGATGAAATTGCAGTACAATTAAATCCTTCAAACGTTGAAGCAGTCGCAATGCAGGCAGGAAGAATCATGCTTCAACAGATTGAATCGAATATCTCTTTAAGGCAAACGTTTTGTATTGAAACAACGCTGGCAACGAAAAGTTATTTGAATCTTATCAAAAGAGCGCAACTTATAAATTACGAAGTGGTTTTGTTGTTCTTTTATTTGCCATCGGCAGAGATGGCAAAGGAAAGAGTAGCATTGCGTGTCAGCGAAGGTGGGCACAATATTCCAACAGAAATTGTTGAAAGAAGATATAACATGGGTTTACAAAATTTAAAAAAGCTTATTACGGTTGTTGACCGTTGGTATATTTTCAATAACTCAAAATCGCCTGCTGAAAAGGTTGCAGAGGGTGAATTTAATAAGCAAATTAAAATTATTAACTTTGAAATATGGGAAAGGTTAAAAATAATTTGGAATTTTCTTTAATAGCTCAAAAAGAATCCAGGGCTATTGAAAAGGGACTCAGAAAAGTGTCTCAAAAACTAATTGAAGAAGAAAAAGCCCGCAACGGCTATCTCGTAATCTCTGATAAAAAGGGTAACATTAAAAAAGTGCCTGCAAAAGATTTATAAATAAAAGATCCCTACCTACATCCAAACTTTCCAGTAAAGACATAAATAATCAAATTTTGTTTTTTTTTATTTTCCTGCATATTTTGCTGTGGTTTTTTTCTTCACTTTAGCATAGCACCCATCCCATCACTCCAATCTTATTTATTTTGCAATAATTAATCTTCAATTTTATCTTTACCCGCTATTTTCATTGTTTAAAAAATAAAAGATGCGTTTGAAAATTTTTTTTGTGCCTGCCATTTTTCTTTTATGCAATATAAATGCATCGGCACAAAAAAATCCTGTTTCCATTTATAATCCACAGGCATTATTTGCCCAAAATTTTTTTACTAAAAACGGCAATGAATTCCGCTCCGCAAACGGAGCCCCCGGCCCCAAATATTGGCAAAACCGCGCTGATTATAATCTTCAAGCCACCATAGACACAGTGGAAAATATTTTGTCTTGCAAGGAAACGATTACGTACACAAATAACAGCCCCGATGCTTTGTCTTCTCTCTGGCTGCAACTGGATCAAAATACATATAGGAAACAGGCACGCTCCAATTTTTATTCTAACCGCAGCAGTGGCGCTCACACGGATGGTTACCAATTTGAAACTATTTCTATTGAATCTGGCGGCAATACAATCAAGGCAAACTATATTATTAATGATACAAGATTGCAAATCAGATTGCCGAAGGATTTACCATCCAATGAAAAACTAAAAATTCACATCAGTTATAATTACTCTATTCCCGGCAGATTTGGTGGCCGCAATGATTTCTTTTCCACAAAAAATGGAAAAATTTATGAAATAGCGCAATGGTATCCGCGCATGTGCGTGTATGATGATTTGGAAGGATGGAGCACGTTGCCGTTTTTGGGCAGCGGTGAATTTTATTGCGAGTATGGTGATTTTGATTACACCGTTACCCTTCCTGCCGGAATGATTGTGGCCGGCAGCGGCGAATTGCAAAATGAAAAAGAAGTTCTTACGCCGGTCCAGATTGAAAGATTAAATGCCGCAAGAAAAAGTGATAAAACGCTAATGATTCGTACGGAAGAAGAAGTAAATAATACCGCCGGAAAAAAATTAAATCAGAAACCGGTAAGCTGGCATTTTAAAATGAACAACACGCGCGACGTGGCTTTTGGGGCTTCTGCCGCTTATATGTGGGATGCGGCAAGAGTCAATTTGCCCGAAGGCAAAAAGGCTTTGGCCATGTCGGTTTATCCAGTAGAAAGCGCGGGAGAAGATGCATGGGGAAGAGCTACAGAATATTTGAAAAAATCCATAGAATATTTTTCTGAGAAATGGTTCGTGTATCCATACCCGGTAGCCGTAAACGAAGCTGGAATTGCGGGAGGAATGGAATATCCAGGAATTGTTTTCGACGGCATCAATGACAAGGGTGAAGAATTGTATTGGGTAACGGCGCACGAGATTGGGCACAACTGGTTCCCGATGATTGTCGGCAGCGACGAGCGCCGCTATGCTTTTATGGATGAGGGTTTCAATACGTTTATAGATGTGTATGCTTCGGATAATTTCAATAACGGGGAATATGCGCCAAAGCGGGATGGTGAATATGCGCCCGGCAAGGGTAATCCCGCGGATGAAATAATTCCATGGCTGAAAGATTCTGCGGCGCCCACCATGATGGCGCGCGCTGATCAATTTGCGGAAAAATATCGGCATCCGATTGAATATTTTAAACCTGCGTTTGGCCTCGTTTTATTGCGCGAAGTAATTTTAGGTCATGACAGGTTTGATTATGCCTTTAAAAAATACATCGAACGCTGGGCTTACAAACATCCGTCGCCGGATGATTTTTTCAGGACAATGAATAATGAAGCGGGAGAAGATCTTTCATGGTTTTGGAAAGGATGGTTTTACAACAACTGGCAATTGGATTTGGCAGTGCAATCCGTTACTTATCCCCAACCGGAATCTAAAACGGACGTGGCGATAACGATTGTTAATTTGCAGAAAATGGCGATGCCCTGCATAGTGGAAATAGTTTTGAAAGAAGGCAGCAAACAGGATATTGAATTGCCGGTTGAAACCTGGTTGCAAAGCGATACTCATACACTTCGTTTGCAGTTGCCCAGAGAAGTGGCATCCGTCACCATTGACCCGCAACATGTGTTACCTGACAGCAACAGGAAAAATAACATTTGGGTATCTAACAATAACAATCCGTAAATCCTATCGCTTACTAAGTTTTATAATCACAAAATAAAAAAATCTGCTATTTGTCGTTTTACTGTTGTGGCTTTTGTTTAAAAGGTTTAAGCTATATTTTTGCCACTTGTGTAACCGAATAAAACCCAAACTAAAGGATGAGTTTGAAACATACCATTACTTTTTTACTGATAGTATTTCACCTATCAGCATTGTCTCAAAAACCTTCGGCTTCGGTATATGGAAAAATTTTGAACAGCAATGGCAAGCCCGCCCAATCAGTAACGGTGGCGCTTCAAAAATTAAATAAGTTCACTTACACTGATAATAGCGGATACTTTATTTTATCCGGGTTGCAGCCTGGGTTTGATTCTTTAATTATCTCTTCCACAGAATATCTTGCCTTAAAATTACCTGTTCAAATTCATGAAGGGAGTTCTCTTGATATGGGCATCATTTCTCTGCAGTTAAACGTGCCTGAACTTCAAACTGTAGAAATTAAAGGCCGCACCTTGCACTCCTACAAAAGCAATTATTCTTTTTTTGTAAATAAAACGCAAACGGCCGCTATTGACATCCCGCAATCTGTTTCATCTATCACTAAAGAATTGATTGCTGATAAAATGGCTTTCAATGTAAAAGATGTAATCAGCGGCGTGGCCGGCGTTAATCAATATTCAGGATATGATGAATACACCATCCGGGGCTTCAGGGCCGAAAATGCCAGGGATATCAATGGCTTGCGCGGATATAACACCACCTATACCAATTCGATACTGGTAAATATCGAAAGGGTGGAAATCATTAAAGGGCCTACTTCTACCTTATACGGAAATGGCGATCCCGGAGGCACCATTAATTTAGTGACTAAAAAACCACTGAGTCAAAAAGAATCTGAAATAAATATTTCGGGCGGCTCATGGAATCATTTCAGGATCACCGGCGATAATACCGGGCCCATCAACAAAAGCAAAACACTTCTTTATCGCATTAATGCCGGCTATGACGATTCAAAATCGTTTCGTGATATTTTTTATTCAAAGGCTTACCAGGTAGCTCCGTCATTATCTTTCATTCCAAACGACAGGCTTTCGCTCAATCTTGATTTTTCACTTTCGAACACTTATACGATTCTTGACAGGGGACAGCCTGGAATGCGGGATAGCGACCATCTTTTGGCCACGCCTGTAAAACTTACTGTAAGCCAACCCGGAGATTATTTGCATGAGACAGACCTCGCTACTATCGCCTCTTTTTCTTATAAAATAAATAATCGACTGAGCTATAACGTGGGCTACCTGAATTATATAACGCAGCAAAATGTGGCCGACCACGGCCTTCATGATTATATTACCAATGATTCAACCGGCCTCTATTTTACAAAATGGAAATACCATACAGTTACCAACACCATTTCCAATTATTTATCCTACCAGTTCAAAACAGCCGGGCTGAATCATCAGGTAGTGGCTGGTTATGATTACATACAGAGCAACATTAATTTGGATCAAAAGTATTATGAGCAGCCCCATGAGTTTGGAGAAGAAAGTGGCATAGTCGGTACTTTCAGTTTACTAAATCCTGGTTATATGAAACGGCCTGTAAATAACTACCGGGTTTCAGATTTTGATTCAGACGCAACAGAAGTTGATGGCGATGTGTATCACACACAAGGAATTTATTTGCAGAATGAAATCAGCTTTAACAGGTGGAAACTATTGATAGGCCTTCGCGAGGAATTTTACAAAGGCCGGGGCGAAGATGAAGACGATGAAATTAACCAGCAGGTTTTCCTTCCCCGGATAGGCCTTGTGTACGCAGTGAAAGAAAATTTGAGCGCCTATGCCACATATAACAAAGGCTTTGATCCATTTGAAGCCTCAGGCAGCACCCAGGAGTTTGATGAGCCCATTAAACCTCAGGTTAGCAAACTTTTTGAAACAGGCATGAAAGCTGATTTTTTCTCCGGCAAATTGGCTGCCTCTCTTTCAGTGTACCAGCTATCTGTTGAAAATGTTGCTGTAAATGCGAATGATATTGGCAATCCTGATCTTTTTGTGCAGGAAGGAAAAGTAAGATCCAGAGGCGTAGAATTAGAGGCAAATGGCAATATTACTCCATCTCTGAGCGCAAGTTTTGCGTATGCTTTCTGTGACGCAAAAATCATAGAAAGCAAAACTCCTTCGCAAATAGGACAGCGATTAGAAAATTCACCCCGCAACTCAGGAAGTGCTCATGTAAAATATGAATTCAAAAAAGGCGTGATAAAAGGCCTGGCAATTTCCGCGGGATATTTACTGGAAAGTAAAAAAACTACATTGGATCCTTCTGTGTCTTTACCGGGATACATAATTTTTAACGGAGGTGTACAATATACTTTTCAAAAATTTAGCCTGGCATTAAGGGTTGAAAACTTTTTCAATAAAACTTACTGGATGGCTGCCTATAATAATGTAAGTAAATGGCCGGGCGAGCCCAGAAATTTCATGGTCAGTTTGCGCTATAAATTCTAAAGGGGTATTTGACTTTTTTATCAGAAATTAAAGCATGGCTGCATTAAAAAAGTCATGCTTTTTTGCCTTATCTACAATTCAAAAAAAGAATAAGTTTGTAAAATAAAATAATTATATATGAAATACATTTTTACAATATTTGTTGCTTTACTGTCCTGTGCTTTTGCTTTTGCACAAGCGCCGATGCCCACTACCGCGGAATATAACGGCCAAAAATATCCGAGCTACATTATGCAATACAATCTTCCTCCGGATGAAACAAAAGATGTAATTGTGAATAAGTTAAAATCGGAAGGGTATAGCGCAAGTAAATCAAAAGGCTATTTGGTATATAGGAATACCCGGTTAAAAGATTTAAACGCTGATGAGCCGCAGGATGTTTTATTTAAAATTGAACGCAAAAGCCGCAAAGAAAAAGATAAAAGTATTGTGACAATGATAGCCACAAAAGCCGGGGCCATTCCGGAAGACAAGGTAAAAGGCGCTAAGTCCGTAGCGGCTATTGAGCCCTCTGCCAATAGCGTAGCTTTTATGAACAGTTTCCAGGGCAATATTAATTTATCTGCTTATAATCTTGCAATCACGAAACAACAGGATGAAGTGGATAAGGCGGAAAAAAAATTAAAAAGCCTGCAGCAAGATCAATCAAAAATGGAGAAGAAGATAAAAAGCCTGCAGGATGACCTGGCCAAAAATAAAAATGACCAGGAAAAGCAAACAGAGGAAATAGCGAAGCAGAAATCCATTCTCGATCAAAAACGAGCTGCAAAGCCCACTGAATAACATTGATGCTAAACAGGAAATTCACTTATTTGTTCATTCACTATTAGAAAATTTTTTCTAAACAGCTATCAGCCTGATTTTTATTTCAACGATTTTTTATTACCATCTTTTTAAACCGCAAAGTCAAAAACGTGGCCGAAAAGGTAAGGCCTGCTATAAAACCTGTCCAGATGCCGGCTGCGCCCATATTAAAATAAAAAGCCAGAAGACAGCCCACCGGGATGCCAATAGCCCAGTAAGCAATCGCAATAAAAAAAGTGGGCACCTTTACATCTTTTATTCCTCTCAATAATCCCGCGCTGATGGCCTGCGTGCTGTCAGAAATCTGGAACAAGGCTGCAAATACCAGCAAGTAAGAAGCCATTGAAATTACTGCAGCATCGTCATTAAAAAATAGCGGAAGCTGTTTTCTTAATACAATAAAAATCAACGCGCAAAATGTGCCATAAATCAACGCCATCACAAGTGTGCTTTTTCCGATAGATTGGATAAGTGGCCAGTCTTTTCTTCCAAACGAGTTGCTGGTGCGGATACTTCCGGCCTGCGAAAGGCCGATGGATACCATAAAGGTGAGTGAGGCGCAGCTTAGTGCTATTTGATGGGCGGCCTGTGGTATAGCACCTATGGTTCCTATCAAAATACCCGAAACTGCAAAGGCTCCGGCTTCCATAGAAATCTGTAAGCTGCTTGGCACCCCAATATGAAGCAATTCTTTAATGGTTTGCCATTTCAATTTCCATGCTATGCTTCTGATAGCAATATATTTTCTGAAGGTGGTATGGTGCAATACAATTACCGCCAGAAAAATAAAAATCAATACCCTGGTAATTAAGGTGGCCCATCCGGCACCGGTAAGTTCCAGCCGTGGCATACCCCAGTTTCCATAAATCAACAGCCAGTTCAAAAATACATTTAAAGGAAGTGCTGCGAGAGATAAGTTCATGGCGGTTCTGGTATGTTCCAAACCATCGGTAAATTGTTTGAGCGCCAGGAACAGCAACATCGGAATAACCGACCATCCCATTATTTGCAAATAGGGCAAAGCCAGTTGCGCCACTGCAGGGTCCTGGTCAAGGTGAAACAGAATATTGTGGCTGAGTTCAATTCCTAAAGAAATGGCAACCGCTGAAACAGCGCACAGCCAAAAACCATTGTACAGGTAATGGCTTACCAGCTTGCCATCCCTTCTGCCATGCGCCATTGAAACCATTTGCGAAACAGAAATGGTAATTCCTATTCCAAACACAAACGGGATATTAATTACGCTCATCACCAGCGCGGCTGCCGCAAGCTGCTTATAATTTACAGCACCTACCATTGCCGTATCGATAATGCCCAGCATCATCTGCGACACTTCTCCGAGGATGATAGGGCCCGCAAGCTTTAATGTTCTTTTTGCCTGGTGTGACGGCATTATTTTAAATTTTAAAAAAAGTTGGTGAAGGTAAGAAGATTTAATGCCGGAAGCAATAACGCCGTTGTTACAGGAAAACGGTTATAAGCCTTTCTGAAAAACATTACCTTTATTTATCTTTCATTTTAAAATCATAAAAAATCCATGTTGCAAACTCCTGAAGAAAATTTTTTAAAAACCGGAGAGAAGTTGCCCCCGGCCCCCAAGCCGGCCGGTGTTTACAAGCCAATGCTGCAGGTAGATAATTTAATTTATGTTTCGGGGCATGGGCCTGTTTTGGAAGAAGGTGTTTTGATAAAAGGCAAAGTAGGTTTTGATATAAACGCAGAAGCAGCAAAGGTGGCCGCGAAACAAACCGGGCTTACCATTTTATCTACCTTAAAATCTAATCTTGGGAGTTTAAATCGAATTAAGAGAGTGATCAAAGTTTTTGGAATGGTAAACTGTACTTTAAATTTTGAACAACATCCTTTTGTTATCAACGGTTGCAGCGAATTGTTTGCAGAAGTATGGGGACCGGAAAACGGTGTGGGTGCGAGGAGCGCTGTAGGCATGGGCTCGTTGCCTGGAAATATTTCCGTGGAAATAGAAGCCATTTTCGAACTTGCCGATGATACAGATGAAGTGGTAATTTCAAAATCCGTTACTGAAATTGAAATAGAAAATGCCTGACAAAAAATGGTATGTGCTTAATAATCCCGATGAAATCGATTCTCCTGCATTATTAATTTACAAAGAACGCGTTGCCAGTAACATCAGGACAATGGTTCAGATTGTTGGCGATCCCAAAAGGCTGGCGCCTCATGTGAAAACACATAAGATTGCAGAGATTGTAAAAATGCAATTGGATGCTGGCATTACCAAGTTTAAATGTGCTACAATCGCTGAAGCGGAAATGCTTTCAGAGGCCGGCGCCAAAAATATTTTGCTGGCTTATCAACTAAATTTCGCAAAGGCAAAGCGTTTTATTTCCCTCATAAAAAATTATCCGGAAATAGATTTTTCTTCGTTAGTGGACAACCTGGATTCTGCAAAAATGCTAAACGATTTATTTCAAAAGGAAAACCTCAAAGCCAATATATTTATTGACGTAAATGATGGTATGAATAGGACCGGCATTACAGCGGGTGAACAATTAATCGATTTGTTCAAAAAAATTCAGCAAATGCCGAATGTTATTTTTCATGGATTACATGTGTACGATGGCCATATCCGGGATGCAGATTTTGAAACAAGAAAGCAAAATTGCCAAAAGGAGTTTGAAAAATTAAATGCAGTAAAAGAGCAAATAAAGCAGGTTTCTAATTTGCCGGAGGTGAAAATTATTGCAGGAGGAACACCGACATTTACCGTTCACGCATTAAACAAAAATGTCGATTGCAGCCCCGGAACGTGTTTGTTGTGGGATTATGGATATGACCAGTTATTAGCTGAGCAACCATTCGAATTTGCAGCAGTTTTGTTCACAAGAATTATTTCAAAACCTGCACCGGGATTGATTACTACCGACCTTGGACATAAATCAGTAGCCGCAGAAAATCCAATTGACAAAAGAATTTTTTTTATGAACCTTAAAAATTACGAAGTCAAATCACAAAGCGAAGAACACCTCGTAATTAAAGTGAAAGATTGGGAAAACTGGAATGTAGGCGATGCATTGTACGGTGTTCCGTATCATATTTGTCCGACGGTGGCTTTGTATGATGAAGCTGTAATTGTGGAAAATGGAAATGTAATTGATAATTGGAATGTGGTGGCGAGGAGGAAGAGAATTACATTTTAGACACCGTCAAATTACAGCAGTTTTAAATAGTTGTAGTGTTTGGTATATTTGTAAAAAGTCTTTTTATGGCTAAAAACACATCAATATCTTTAGGCGATTATTTTGAGAAATATATAAATAAGCAGGTAAATTCCGGAAAATTTTCATCTGCCAGCGAAGTAATTAAAGCTGCACTAAGGCTATTCGAGTTTGAAGAAAGTAAAAAAGCACAATTAATAAAGGAATTGAAAAAGGGGGAAAGGTCTGGATTTGTTTCCGGATTTAACCGGGAAGATTTTTTGAATGAATTACACCAAAAACATTCAATTGAGAAATGAATTATAACATTAGTAAGGAAGCTTCGCTCGATTTGGAAGAGATTTGGCTTTATACTTTTGAACATTGGTTAATTGAACAGGCAGATAGATATTACAATCAATTGCTAAACGAAATCGAATACATTTCAAAAAACCCAAAATCGGGTAAGGATTACAGCAATATCAGAAAAGGATATCTTCGTACAAAAGTAAATTCACACTTGATTTTTTACCAGATAAATGAATCGGAAAAACTTGTTGAAATTATCAGAGTGCTGCATCAAAGCATGGATATTCAAAGCAAATTAGGTGAATAGATTTTTTTTAAACAATTTTAATTCTTACTATTTCTGTAACCAACCATCAAAAAAATGATGCGATAATAAACCACAGCTAATGCCCCCACTCATCTTTGATGCCCATCTCGACCTCAGCATGAATGCCATGGAATGGAACCGCGACCTGACGCGGTCATTACCGGAAATCCGTGAAAGGGAAAGGGGATTAACCGATAAGCCAGACCGTGAAAACGGAACGGTTTGCTTTCCGGAAATGCAAAAAGGAAATATTGGCATTTGTGTGGCAACGCAGATTTCACGATTCGTAAAACCAACTTCAAAACTACCCGGTTGGCATTCGCAGCAGCAGGCATGGGCGCAAACACAAGGGCAGCTTGCGTGGTATAAAACGATGGAAGATGCCGGCGAAATGTTGCAAATAACCGACGCTGAATCTTTGAAAAATCATGTTGAGAAGTGCTTGTCTAAAAATGAAGAAAAGTTGCCAATCGGATATATTCTTAGTCTCGAAGGCGCAGATTCGATTATCAACTTTCACTACCTTGAAAAAGCGTATCAAAGCGGCCTTCGCGCTATTGGCCCTGCGCATTATGGCCCCGGCATTTATGCTTACGGAACAGATTCCGAAGGTGGAATTGGAAATAAAGGAAGAGAATTATTAAAAGAAATGGAACGGCTAAATATCATTTTAGACGCCACGCATTTATGTGATCAAAGTTTTTGGGAAGCGCTGGATCATTTCAATGGCCACGTTTGGGCAAGCCACAATAATTGCCGTGCATTAGTTCCGCACAATCGCCAGTTTTCTGACGAACAAATAAAAGTTTTGATTGAGCGCGGGGCGGTTATTGGCGGCGCCTTTGATGCGTGGATGTTGAAACCTGGCTGGATAAGAGGAACATCCAAACCAGGGGCAGAAAACGTTTATATCTCAACCGTTATTGACCATATTGATCATATTTGTCAACTTGCCGGCAACTCTTTGCACTCAGGAATCGGAACTGATTTGGATGGCGCATTTGGAACTGAGCAATGCCCTGCTGATTTGAACAGCATTGCGGATTTGCAAAAAATTCCTTCAATACTGAAAGAACGTGGATATTCTGATGAAGATGTGGAAAATATCATGTGGAAAAACTGGGTTCGCTTTTTGGAAAAGGCGTGGGAGTAAAGCAAGTTTTATTGTAATTTTTTATTTTTCATTTATTCTGTGCATTGAATCTTTCAATGCCGGATATAGGGTTTTAAACACCGCATAATTTGCTTCATGCCTTTTGTGGTTCTTAAAATCCGGTTTTACGATTTGGCTAACCGCCGGCTTTAAGGAAGAATAGCTTTTAATCATTTTCATTGTTTTCATACTGAGCAATGCTGCGCCAACTGCTGATGAATCCTGTGTTTCGATGACATAAAGCTTTTTTCCCGTGATATCTGACAGGATTTGCATCCATACCTTGGAGCGGATTAATCCACCACTAACGATGAGCTTATCAATTTTTTGTGTTGACTTTTCTACTATTTGTACTACCTCGTTCATAGAGTAACAAATTCCTTCCAGCGTAGCACGTAAGAAATAATCCTGTGTATGCGATGGTTGTATTCCCATAAAAACACCGCTGGCCCTGCCATCCCAAACCGGTGCCCGTTCTCCATACAAATAGGGCAAGAACAACAAACCTTTGCTGCCTGCGTCAACGGCATCTATTCGTTTAAAAAGTTGGTCGTAATCTTCATCCGATGGTTTTTCTATTTTTAAAAAAGAACCCAATAACCATTGCACTATATTGCCCCCATTATTTACCGGCCCGCCGCAGATGAAGGTTTTATCATCCAGCAAATAATTGAAAGTCATTTCTGCATAATTATAAACCGGTTTCGGATTTGCAATTCTGACTGCACCGCTGGTGCCGATAGTCAGTGCCGCTGAACCTTTTTCCATAGCATAACTTCCCAGGTTGGC
The DNA here is from genome assembly GCF_003721595.1 of Hanamia caeni. Lineage (GTDB taxonomy): Bacteria > Bacteroidota > Bacteroidia > Chitinophagales > Chitinophagaceae > Ginsengibacter > Ginsengibacter caeni. The sequence goes on along the minus strand of NZ_RJJR01000002.1, from coordinate 186,149 downwards.
GAGGCAACCATCGCTTGCCCCGATGCAAAAAGAAGTTTCCGAAGAAATAGAAAGTGTATTTACAATTGAATCTTCCGCATTTTTCCTGATAAAATTTGTAGGTTTCGGGTCAGACAGGTGCGCTGTAGTTATTCCACATAATTTTAAAGAGGCCTTATTCCATCGCAATTTTTTTATGTCAAATAAACCGGTTGCCGAAGCGATGGAATAGTCTATCTCGTAAACCCCAAACAATCTAAACCAAATGTATTCTTTTATCGAAATAAATTTATATGTCTTTTTAAATATCGCAGGTTCGTTTTTTCGAAGCCATATGATTTTGCACAACGGAGTCATCGGGTGAATCGGCGTGCCTGTGGCTCTATAGATGCTTTTTGCCTCTTTTGATTTCCTGATTTGTTCTGCTATTTTTTCACTTCGTGTATCTGCCCAGGTTATCAGATTAGAAACCGGCCTGTTTTCTTCGTTTACTGCTATTAAACCATGCATGGCACTGCTGAAACTGATAGAAACCGGTGGATATTTTATCTTTTCAATTAATTGTACTACACAATTTTTAAACGCTTCCCATATCATTTCAGGGTCCTGTTCCGAATATCCGGGACTGAGGTTTTTGGAAGAATAGTATACCTGCGAATTTGCCACCATTGCTCCTGTTAGATTCATTCCAATTGCTTTGGTGCTTCCGGTGCCAATGTCTATTCCAATAAAATATTTTTCAGGCGTTCGATTCATTTGGAAAAAAATATCACCAAAATTATTCCATTATGAATAAAGAAAGGGCTTAATATTGGGGAATAGCCAAATGTAGAAAAATCGATTGTGAAAGTTTTCAAAAGGATGCTTATCTCATTTGCAAATTGCTACATAAAATCTTCCATTTCATGAAAACCTTTGGAATGAAGGTAAAATAGAACGTGTATGTGTTTTAAAAAAATAATACAATAATTCAATAATACTAATTAATATCCCCGTTCGTTTTTGCCTTCCATATAATTAAGAAAAGCTGTATTTACCACGCGGTTTCCGCCGGGCGTAGGGTAATTGCCCGTAAAATACCAATCGCCGGTGTTGGTTGGGCAACATTCATGTAAATCTTCTATCGTCTGGTAAATCACTTCTACAGGAATATCTATTTCAGGCGGTGTGATTAGCTCAGCAATTTTGTTATCAAGTTCGCTTAAGGTGAATGGCTTATAAACTTCGCGAACAATGTTTTGACTATTTAGTTGATTGGTTCGTTTTAATTCTTTACATTTTTCAAAAACACATTGCAGCATTGGCTCCATATTTCTCTCTTTAATGAGAGCTATAGCCGCTTTGAAAGCAACAAATTCGCCCAACTTGCTCATGTCAATTCCATAGCAATCAGGATATCTTATTTGAGGCGCTGAAGAAACTACAATTATCTTTTTAGGGTGAAGGCGGGCAAGCATCCTTATAATACTTTCGCGAAGTGTTGTGCCTCTTACAATAGAGTCATCAATTACCACTAAAGTATCAATGCCTTTCCTGACAGTGCCATAAGTGATGTCGTACACATGCTGCACCATCTCGTTGCGGCTGTTATCTTCTGTAATAAAAGTCCGGAGCTTTACATCTTTGATAGCAATTTTTTCCATCCTCACTTTCCGGTTAACCATCTCCGTTAGCTTCTCTGCATCATAATCTTTACCCCAGCTTAAAATTCTTTCTATTTTAATTTTATTCAGATAATCCTGCGCGCCTTTTATCATTCCATAAAAGGCGATTTCAGCCGTATTGGGAATAAAGGAAAAGATAGTATTCTTCAAATCATAATCCACAGCTTTCAACACCCTTTCACTCAGATGATGCCCCAATGCAATTCTTTCCCGATAAATTTTTTCATCGCTTCCCCTTGAGAAATAAATTCGTTCAAAACTGCAAGCCTTCCTTTCTTTCGGCTCAAGAATTTGCTCAATTGAATATTCACCATTAGGCTGGCTGATGAGTGCATTTCCAGGCATTAATTCTTTTACTTCATTTTCACCAACGTTAAAGGCTGTGCGGATGGCGGCTCTTTCGCTTGCAGCTACTATTACTTCATCATCTACATAGTAATAACACGGACGAATGCCATGTGCATCCCTTACAACAAACCCAATCCCTTCGCCGGTGAGTCCGCCGAAAGTGAAGCCGCCGTCAAAATACGGAACTGATTTTTTCAACACCGAAGCTATGTCCACATGTTCAGGAGAGGCCTCGTCAGCTTTTATTAAAAAATGCTGCACCAGGTCAATCATAGCAGCCAGGTCGCTACCCTTGTCTTCCTCTGCCCTGGGGCTATTTATGAGTGAAAAAAGTTCCTGTTTATTTATCAGGTTAAAATTTCCTGCCATCGCAATGTTGCGCGCCGGAATGGTATCTCTTTTAATATAAGGATGGCAATATTCTACGCCATTTTTTCCCTGGGTACCATAGCGTAGATGACCCAATAATAATTCACCTAAAAAGTCAATATGGCCCTTCATAAGCCCCGGGTGCTGCTCAATATCCGGATGGTATTTTTTAATTTCATTCACCTGGTTGCCAATCTGTGAAAAGAGATGGGCAATCGCCTGGTTTTCATTTGTTCGTATGCGGTTCAAAAAGGGATAACCTGGTTCAGTATTCAATTTCACAGAAGCAATTCCGGCGCCATCCTGGCCGCGATTGTGCTGTTTTTCCATTAACAGGTAGAGCTTGTTGAGGCCGTAAAGGACCGTTCCATAATTTTGCCGGAAATAGGAAAAAGGCTTTCGCAGCCGTATAAAAGCAAGGCCGCATTCGTGTTGTATTTCGTCGCTCATATTGGAAAAACGCAAAATTAAGACTTATCTACTTGCTGAGCTTACTAAATAATTATATTATTCTGTTATAGTTTATTCCTTGTGAAAAATTGATATGAAAGAAAAAACGGATTTAAAATACCAATGCATTTATAACCAGATGAAAAACAAAGTAAAAGGGAACCAACTTAAAATTATTTTTCTGTTACAATAAGTTTTTTTAATTTAATTTTATATTTTGTACCAAAAATCTAATCATGGCAAGACCCGTCCGCAACAATGAAATTGCTGGAAAGCTTAAAACCCTCAAAGAACAGTTAGTTGAGTACAAGGAGGAGTTAAAAACAGTTCATCCTACTTTTAAAATATCTAAAAATGGGAAGCGCTTAACTAATATTGAAGCCACCATTGCAAAATTAGAAAAAGAAATAGACACGCTTAAAAAGCGGAAAGACACGCTTTAGGACAATAATTCTGTCTAACAGAGCCAGTAATTTTTTAAAATGCATTTCTCCGGCGCGAGAGGTGCATTTTTATTTTGCTGTGTTGTAAATCAATTTCTGTTTTTCAATTGCCCAAATCATCTATTGTCTATCTCAGACCTTTCAATTAGTTTACCTTTGCAAAAAATTAATAATTGCCTTTTATAATAGGCAGCTTTTATCAGTGAAATATGAATACAGAAAATCTTTCTGAACAACAAATTATACGGAGAGAAAAATTAAAAGAACTTACAAAACTGGGAATCAATCCATTTCCGGCTGAATTATACCCCGTAAACACCACAGCCGCGTATATAAAGAACAATTTTAAAGGCGAAGAAAATCAACAGGAGTTTGCTGACGTTTGTGTAGCTGGCCGCATACTCGGTATCCGCGATATGGGAAAAGCTTCCTTTGCCGTGCTTCAGGATGGATCCGGCAAAATTCAATTGTATGTTCGCAGAGATGATGTTGCAAAAGGAGATGACAAAACTTTGTACAATGTTGTTTGGAAAAAACTGCTGGATATTGGCGACATCATCGGCGTAAAAGGATACGTTTTCATTACCAAAACCGGCGAAATTTCTATTCACGTTAATGAATTTACTATTTTATCTAAATCCCTGAGGCCGCTGCCAGTTGTAAAAGAAAAGGACGGTGAAACTTTTGATGAAGTCACCGACCCGGAATTCCGGTATCGCCAGCGGTATGCCGACCTGATAGTGAATCCCCATGTAAAAGAAATTTTTATTAAGCGAACAAAAATGGTGAATGCGATGCGTGCCTTTTTAAATGAAAAGGGCGCTCTTGAAGTGGATACCCCGGTTTTGCAGAGTATCCCCGGCGGCGCTGCTGCCAGGCCTTTTAAAACACATCACAACGCCCTGGATATCCCGTTTTATTTGAGGATTGCGAACGAATTGTACCTGAAAAGATTGATTGTTGGTGGTTTTGAATGGGTATACGAGTTTAGCCGTAATTTCAGAAATGAAGGAATGGACAGAACCCATAATCCTGAATTTACCATACTAGAATTTTATGTGGCCTACAAAGATTATCTGTGGATGATGGAAACGACTGAACAACTATTGGAAAATGCTGCTTTGACCGTAAACGGCTCCACTAAAGTAATGAGTGGCAATATTGAAATCGATTTGAAAGCGCCCTTCAAAAGGATTACCATGTACGATGCCATAAAAGAATACACTGGCGTTGATATCAGCAATAAAGATGAGGATGAAATCAGGCAGGTTTGCCGGCAGTTGGGCATACATGCAGATACAACCATGGGTAAGGGAAAACTGATTGATGAAATTTTTTCTGAAAAATGTGAGGCCCATTTTGTGCAGCCCACTTTTATCATTGATTATCCCGTAGAAATGAGCCCGCTTACTAAAAAACACCGAAGCAAGGCCGGGCTTGTAGAGCGTTTTGAGCTAATTATCAATGGAAAAGAAATTGCAAACGCTTATAGCGAGCTTAATGATCCCCTGGAACAAAAAGACCGTTTTGAAGAGCAGGCGCGACTAATGGAACGCGGAGATGATGAAGCGATGTATATTGACCAGGACTTTTTAAGAGCGCTTGAATATGGGATGCCCCCTACAAGTGGTATCGGTTTCGGCATTGACCGGCTTGTAATGTTGCTTACTAATCAGCCCTCTATACAGGATGTATTATTATTTCCGCAAATGCGTCCGGAAAAGATATTTGCAGAAGAAATTATGCACGAGCCAAAGGAAAATTCCAAATAAGTATTTCAAAAGTATTTCCCGGCATTGGTTTTTTTATTAATTTACAAAAAACTAACTGTATGTGGAAGCTACTTACAACCTACTTTAGCTTTACCAAAAAAGAACGCAGGGGAATCATCTTCGTTACCATTGCTGTAATATTGGTTGCTCTTGCGCCACAGTTCTTTTATCTTTTTGTGAAGGATGAAGCCGTAAATGCAAACCAGTTTTCAATGGAAATTGCTGCTTTGGAAGCAAAAGTATCTCAGAGAAAAAATTATCCAGGGAAAAGCTACGATAATCAAAATACCTTCAGGCGGCTTTATGCAAGTGAAACGGCTGTAGCCAAAGAGCGCTTTTATTTTGACCCAAATACTGCTTCTGAAAATGACTGGTTAAGGCTGGGCATTAAAAAGAAAACCGCGCAAACAATTCAAAAGTACTTGGCAAAAGGCGGCAGATTTTATAAACCTGCCGACCTTCAAAAGATATACGGGATGAGCGAAAAAGATGCGCAGGAATTAATGCCTTATATATCTATTGCGGCGATAAAAAAAGATTATCCAAGCCTGCAAGACAAGCCTGCTCAGTCACCAACCTATCCGAAAAAAAATTCCATTTTGCCGGTAGATATTAACATTGCCGATACTACAGCTTTTATTGCCCTGCCCGGAATTGGCAGCAAGCTTTCAAAAAGAATTGTAGGGTTTAGGGAAAAACTCGGTGGTTTTTATGCAATTGATCAAATAAGTGAAACTTATAACCTTCCTGATTCTACGTTTCAGAAAATCAAGCCTTACCTTGTCCTGAACAGTAAAGCAATAAAAAAGATTAATATTAATTCTGCCACGCTTGACCAAATGAAAGCTCATCCCTATATCAATTATTCAATCGCAAACTCAATTATTACCTACCGTCAGCAGCACGGTAACTATACTGACATACTCGAGCTGAAAAAGTTAATGCTGGTTTCTGATGAATTTTATTCCAGGGCTTCACCCTACCTTTCGGTCGAATAAACAGAGCACCGTTATTTTAGAATAATTTATCCGCCCACAGTAAAACGATAAATAAGCCTGTTTTTTCTTTTTTATATTAAACGATATTTAATGCAGCCTTTAAAAAGCACATTTGAAAAAAATATCGCAGCGCCCAGAATTATTTTATTCGTTCTACCTTGCAGCTTAGAAAAAGAGGTTTACCTATGGATTTTGCAATAAATGAATTGACTTTGCAGGTGGCAGAAACCGCAAAAAAATTTGCCGAGCAATATATAAGGCCGCATGTAATGGAGTGGGATGAAACGCAGGAATTCCCTGCTTATATTTTACGGGAATTAGGCACACTCGGCCTCATGGGCATTTTGGTCCCTGCGCGGTATGGCGGAAGCGGCCTCAGCTATTTTGAATACAGCGCAGCCATCCAGGAAATTGCGAAAGTTTGTGGTTCAATCGGCCTTTCTTATGCTGCGCACAATTCTCTGTGCACAGGCCACATATTATCTTTTGGAAATGAAGAACAAAAAAATAAATATCTGCCAAAACTTTGCTCTGCAGAATACATTGGAGCCTGGGGCTTAACTGAGCCTAACACGGGCAGCGATGCAGGCAATATGCGGTGCATTGCCCAAAAAGATGGGGAAGACTGGTTGATAAACGGGACCAAAAACTGGATAACACATGGCAAAAGCGGCGATGTGGCAGTTGTGATTTGCAGAACGGGAGAGCCTCATACGCGTGATAATTCTACCTCTTTTATCGTAGAACGAGGCACTAAAGGATTCAAAGGTGGAAAAAAGGAAAACAAGCTCGGAATGCGCGCCAGTGAAACCGCGGAAATGATTTTTGATAATTGCCGCATACCTGATTCTGCCAGGATGGGCGACGTGGGCGACGGTTTTAAGCAGGCAATGAAAGTGCTTGATGGCGGCAGGATTTCAATAGCTGCTTTGGGTTTGGGAATTGCAAAAGGCGCCTATCTGGCATCATTGCAATATTCAAAAGAGAGGCACCAGTTTGGAAAACCTATATCTGATTTCCAGGCTATCTCTTTCAAATTAGCAGATATGGCAACGGAAATAAAAGCCGCTGAGCTATTAATTGACCAGGCCTGCGACCTAAAAGCAAAACACCAAAACGTGACTAAGGAAGCAGCAATGGCTAAATATTACGCAAGCGAAATTGCCGTAAAAATTGCAACTGACGCCGTACAAATCTTTGGGGGATATGGTTACACAAAAGATTACCCGGTTGAAAAATTTTACCGGGATAGTAAATTATGTACTATCGGCGAGGGAACAAGTGAGATTCAAAAAATTGTAATTGCAAGGGAAGTGCTTAAATAACACAACCTGGTAGTTAAAAAAGTCATTGAAGATTCTTCTTCGCAAAATCTTCAATGTTTTCTTCGTTGGCGCCTGGTATAAATTCTGAAATTTTTTCTTTCAGGTCATTGTTATTATCGATTGGATCAGCAACGTTCGATTGTACATCTTCCGGCGAAGTTCCGGTTCCCGAAGGTGTGGTCCCGGATTGAAAAAGATTGTCTATAGCTCCGCCCACCATAGGAAATTTTTCTTTAAGGTAATCGGCAATAGTTCTTAATATTTTGCTGGATTCTTCTTCGGAGAGACCATGAGCGCTTTTTAGTTTTTGAATTAACTGGTCCATGATGTAATCGTTTTTATAAGGTTGTTCTAATTGTTACACAAAATAAACCATTTGTTTTGTTCCGTTAAAAAATTTTCAGGATTCTATTTTTTCAATGCGCCGGAAAAATAAAGCACTACAATAGCGATTCTCGTATTACTTTCGCAATTTTAAAAATCTGTAAATCCCCACTAATGAAACAAAGATTAATAAGATGGGCCTTTTTGCCTTTATCCATTTTGATATTAATGGCTGATACCAATGATTGCCAGGCGCAGGATGAATCAATTAAAGACCTGCAATCTCAATCTTCAAAAGGAATTAAAAAAGGAAAAATTGACAGCAGCAAAACATGGAATACCGGTGGCCAGTTCGATCTAAATCTCGCCCAGGGAAGCCAAAGCAACTGGGCAGCCGGTGGTGATGATTTTTCATTTTCAATTAATTCTTATTTCGGCCTTTATGCCTTTTATAAGAAGGAAAGATATAGTTGGGATAATACAATGGATCTGAATTATGGATTAGTAAATACCACCAGCCTTGGCACCCGTAAAAATGATGACCGGATAGATTTGCTTTCGAAAGTGGGCTATGAAATTGCTCCAAAATTAAGCTTGTCTGCCCTGCTTAATTTTCATTCCCAATTTTCACGCGGCTATGGCTACAATAGTAACGGTTCAAAAGAGCTGCTATCGGATTTTATGGCTCCGGGCTATCTGCTGTTAAGCGTTGGTTTGGATTATAAGCCTGTGTCCGGCCTTTCTATCTTTGTTTCACCCCTTACTTCACGATGGACTTTTGTACGAAACGACAGCCTTTCTGCGAAGGGCGCGTATGGCGTGGTTCCCGGAGAAAAAAGCAAGAATGAAATCGGCGCTTTTGTAAGCGTGAATTATTTAAAAGATATTACTAAAACTATCAGCTACAAGGGAAGACTTGATTTGTTTTCAAATTATGAACACAATCCTCAGAATGTGGATGTTTTGATGAATAATATGTTTACAGCTAAAGTCTCAAAAGTGCTGACTGCCAGCTTAGGCCTGGATTTAATTTATGACGACGATGTCAAATTATTTGGGCCAAACCACGATTCTCCGGGCCTGCAGCTAAAATCGTTAATTGCGGCTGGGTTAAGTGTGAGATTTTAAAGGTTATAGTAAACAAATAAATAAGCCTGTTTTTTATTTTACCTGATTAGTACGAGGCCAGAATTTTAAGCACAAAAAAAGGAAGAAAAAATCTTCCTTTTTTATAAAATTAAATCGCTTTGCTTTTATTCAAATTGTTTTGAAATACCCTTCGCCAATTCTATCATCTTCTTTACGCCTTCTTCAGGAAGGTTTCCTTTTTTAAATTCAGCCAATACTTCCGGCAATTTATTTTCCATTTCAAGCAGGAATTGTTCTTCAAAATCCTGTACCTTGGAAATAGCTACGTTGCTTATCAAGCCATTTGTACCGAGATAAATAATTGCTACCTGCTTTTCAACCGCATAGGGAGTAAACTGAGGCTGTTTTAATATTTCCACATTTCTGGCTCCCTTGTCCAATACAGATTTGGTAGCCGCATCCAGGTCGCCTCCAAATTTGGAAAAGGCTTCCATTTCGCGATAAAGGGCCTGGTCAAGCTTTAAAGTTCCTGCTACTTTTTTCATGGACTTAATCTGGGCGTTACCACCTACGCGGCTTACAGAAATGCCCACGTTAATCGCAGGGCGAATACCCGCATTAAACAGGTTGCCCTCAAGGAATATCTGCCCATCGGTAATAGAAATTACATTCGTCGGGATATAGGCGGAAACGTCGCCAGCCTGTGTTTCAATAATTGGCAACGCGGTCAATGATCCTCCACCTTTTACCAGGTGCCTGATATTTTCAGGAAGGTCATTCATCTTTTGCGCAATTTCATCTTTGGACACAATTTTTGCGGCTCTTTCCAGCAAGCGGCTGTGCAGATAAAACACATCGCCAGGGTAAGCTTCACGTCCCGGAGGTCTTTTCAATAAAAGCGAAACTTCACGATAGGCAACGGCCTGCTTACTTAAATCATCAAAAATGATTAGCGCGCTGCGGCCGGTGTCCCTGAAAAATTCCCCAATCGCTGCCCCCGCAAATGGAGCGTAAAACTGCAAAGGAGCCGGCTCAGAAGCTGAAGCAGCTACAATAGTAGTATATTCCATTGCGCCATTATCCTGCAGCACTTTCATCACGTTGGCAATCGTTGAGGCTTTTTGGCCAATTGCCACATAGATACAATAAACCGGCTTTCCGGCCTGGAAAAATTCTTTTTGATTAATTATGGTGTCAATGCAAATGGCGCTTTTACCTGTTTGACGGTCGCCGATTACCAATTCGCGTTGGCCGCGACCTATAGGAATCATTGCATCAATGGCTTTAATCCCGGTCTGAAGAGGTTGTTTTACCGGCTCACGGAAAATAACGCCCGGCGCTTTGCGCTCAAGTGGCATTTCAAACAACTCACCGGTGATTGGGCCTCTGCCGTCAATTGGCTCACCCAACGTATTAATAACCCTTCCTGCAAGACCATCGCCTACTTTAATGGAAGCGATTCTGCCTGTGCGTTTCACAGTATCTCCTTCTTTGATATTTCCACTTTCCCCCATGAGAACCACACCCACATTATCTTCTTCAAGGTTAAGCGCAATGGCTTTCACACCATTTTGAAATTCAACCAGTTCGCCTGAGCTTACATTATTCAATCCGTAAATACGGGCAATACCATCGCCCACCTGCAACACGGTGCCTATTTCTTCTAAATTTGCTTCTACATCCAGGTTGCTTAGTTGGCTTTTGAGAATCGCCGAAATTTCATCGGGTTTTATGTCAACCATATATTTATTTTTTTAAGGCTGCAAAGGTATGCAAAGCAAATTCAATTTCAAAAGTAAAAAACAGCAAAATTAGGCACCCATAACTGATTTTGGCATTCAGTTGTGAAGAAGAAAATCAAATGAAAATCAGGAACCATAATTATTAAGAAATGAAGTCTTTTATCACCTGCGCCTCATTATGTTCTTCATCTTTTGCTCCATACAAAAGAGTGACTTTCCCTTTTTTAATGTAATCCATTAACCTATCAAGTGCTTCTTTATTTTGTTTTAACTCGATGCGGTATTTTTTTTGAAATTCTTTCCACTTTTCGGGGTCGTGGCCAAACCATTTTCTCAATTCCGTAGATGGGGCAATTTCTTTTAACCACAGGTCCAATGCGGCTTTTTCTTTGGTAAAACCACGCGGCCAAAGCCGGTCTACCAATATACGGTATCCATCTTCTTTTGAATAGGGCTCGTAAATTCGTTTAAGTTGAATGTTCATATTTTCCTAATTGAAATATCGTAAAACTACGACAGAGGCCGTAAATTCAGTATTGCAAAAAATGGTCATTATTGCTCTTGTACAGCAATCGGTTGCATTTTATCTTTGCATTCAGAAGTTGATTGATGTTCAACAACATTAATCGAAAATCCAAATCCATTGAAAATACTTATTCCTCTAATCCGGGAAAAACCATGAATCCGATATCAGTCAACTTCTTTTTTCAAAATTCAGATCCTAAGAAAGATAATTATTCCAATGAAAACCGGCCTTAATCCAGCCAAACGTATCCTGAAAAACCAATAACCTTTAGAAATAAAGTATTAAAGCTTCCGCTCCAGAAAAGCGGAAGTTTTTGTTTATGCTAATGGCACGAGGCAGTAAAGCAAGTTATAATTCAATTTTTTATTTTATAGTTCCTTAATCTGCCTGATCATTTGATTGGTAAATCCCCATTCATTATCGTACCATGCCATCACTTTACATAAATCCCCATCCACCACGCGTGTCATTTCAGCATCCACTATAGAAGCAAATGAGCTCTGAATAATATCTGAAGAAACGAGTGGCGCGTCTGAAACGGATATTACTTCTTTATACCTGTCTGTGGCGGCTTCTTCTTTTAAAATGTTATTAATTTCCTCCACCGTGGTAGGCCGGTCTGCAACAAAAGTAATATCAGAAATAGAACCGACGACTACGGGCGTTCTCACGGCAACGCCATCAAACTTTCCCTGGTATTGAGGCAAAGCTTTTGTTGTGGCAATTGCCGCACCGGTGGTAGCAGGCACGAGGTTCATTGCGGCCGCGCGGCCCATTCTTAATTTCTTCTTTGAAGGGCCATCTACAATACCCTGCGAAGCGGTATAAGCATGCGTAGTATTTAAGATTGCTTTTTTGATTCCGATTCTTCTGCCAAGAATTTCGATTATGGGGCTTATGTTGTTGGTAGTGCAACTTGCGCATGAAAAAATGGCCACTTTACCATCTTCTGTATTGACTCCGTGAACAATTGTGGGCGTATCCACACTTTTAGTAGGGCCCGAGATCACCACGTGCCTTGCTCCGGCAAATAAATGCTTTTCTGCGTCTTCGCGATTGGTAAAAAGGCCTGTACTTTCAATAACTACATCTACTCCCAAATCTTTCCAGGGCAATTGAGAAGGATCTTTGACAGATAAATAGGAAATCGTTTTATCGCCGACTTTTAATTTATCTGCTTCAAAGCTTACTTCTTTATCATAGTGGCGGTACGCACTGTCATATTGCAACAAGTAGGAAGCATTTTCGAGCGTCATTAAATCATTTATCGCGATTACCTCCATATCCGGAGTGTCCATTATCACTTTAAGGGCGGCACGGCCTATCCGGCCAAACCCGTTAATTGCTATTTTTTTCATTGATTAAAAATTATCTATTTTATATATATCAGATTTAAGCGGTCTGTTTGGATTTTTTCGATTCGATCGCTTTTAATAAAGTTTCGTAAGATGTATTAAATTTCTGAATGCCTTCCTCTTCCAGTTTTTGAGTTACTTCATCAATATCAATGTCGTTTTCTTTTAATTTTTGAAGCACCATTTTTGAATGCATCAAATTATTTTCCAGGTGATCCTGCACTTTGCCGTGATCGCGGAAATCATCAATGGTTTCGAGCGGTAAGGTATTAATTGTGTTAGGGCCGATAAGCGCTTCCACATACTTTACATCACTGAATGAAGGGTCCTTAGTGCTGGTGCTGGCCCACAAAACTTTCTGTTTTTTGGCGCCCAGTTTTTCAAGCTTTTTAAATCTTTCTCCAAAAAAAACATCTTTATATTTTTCATAGGCAACTTTAGCAGAAGCAATAGCTACTTCGCCCACCAGATCATCTAATTTTTTTTGTTTCAAAACCGGGTCAAGCATTACATCAATCCTGCTGAGAAAGAAACTGGCTACGGATTCTATATGGTCGATTGACTGGTTGTTTTTCAGACGGTCTTCAAGGCCAGACAGGTAAGCCTCAGTTACTTCCAGATAGCGGGGAATGCCAAATAATAAAGTAATATTAATATTGATGCCTTCACTGATGCATTGCCGGATGGCAGCCAATCCTTCTTTGGTGCCCGGAATTTTTATCATCACATTTTTCCGGTCAACAGTTTTCCATAATTCTCTTGCCTGCTTTACGGTGCCTTCTGTATCATTTGCTAAAAGCGGCGACACTTCAATGCTCACAAATCCATCGGTGCCTTTCGCTTCATCAAACACCGGCTTTAATATATCCGCAGCGCGGCGGATATCTTCGGTAGCAAAGCCAAAGAAAATTTCTTCATTGCTCTTATCCTGTTGTGATAATTTTTTGATGTCCTCATCATAATCTGAGCTTCCCTTAATTGCTTTTTCAAAAATCGACGGATTGCTGGTAATTCCGGACAGCCCGTCTTCATCAATAAGTTTCTGAAGTTTGCCACTGTTCATCAGTTCGCGGTCAAAAAAATCAAGCCAGATACTCTGACCGTGCTCGTGAATATTTTTTACACTGTTCATTTCAATAATTTTTTATTTTCGGATGCCCTTAAAGCCTCAAACTATATGCCACCATTGTTCTTAATCATTTCAAAAGTGAAGTGCAGACAAGAGTGATTTTGTATTTACATTTGCCTGTATGTCCATTGTAATATCACACCTTACAAAAATATATGGTACGCAAAAAGCTGTGGATGATATTTCGTTTGCTGCGGCTGATAATGAAATAGTTGGTTTTTTAGGACCCAATGGTGCCGGTAAGTCGACTACGATGAAAATTATAACCGGGTATCTTGCTGCTAACAGTGGCGAAGCATTAGTAAATGGCATTAACGTGAATGATGCACCGGTAGCGGCGAAAAGCCAAATTGGCTATTTGCCTGAAGGCAATCCGCTTTATTATGAAATGTATATCCGCGAATACCTGAATTTTGCAGGCGCAATTCATAATGTAGCAAACGGATTAAAAAAAAGGATTGAAGAAGTGATTGGCATTACGGGGCTTCAACCGGAAAGTAACAAAAAGACAGGCCAGCTCAGCAAAGGGTACAAACAAAGAGTAGGGCTTGCCGCGGCGCTTTTGCATGACCCAAAAGTGCTGATATTGGATGAGCCCACCACGGGCCTCGACCCGAATCAAATCGTCGGCATCCGGCAGTTAATTAAAGATTTAGGCAAAAATAAAACCGTGCTTTTTTCGTCGCACATTCTTCAGGAAGTGGAAAGCGTTTGCGACCGGATAATTATCATAAATAAAGGAAAAATAGTAGCAGATGACACATTGGCAAATCTTCAATCTGCCAATAAGGGTTCCTATACCATTTTTGTTGAATTTGGCAAAAAATCAGATGCCGCAATTTTAAAAAACATAGATACGGTAGAAAAAGTAGAGGAAAATGGAAATCAATACCGCCTGCAAACACCGGATCCTGAAAAAGTAAAAAAATTGCTTCTTGAATTCAGCCTTCATAATGGATTAGATATTCTTTCTTTAAAAACCCAGAGCAAAAGCCTTGAGGAAGTGTTCAGGAATTTAACTACATAATTGGCTCATACGATGTCAAATTTTCATATATTTCTTTATAGATTTGACATAAAATGAAAAAATCATTTTTGCTTTTCCTATTATCTTTTTTTCTGTCAACTGCTCTTTTAGCTCAAAAAATAATGGGAAACTGGGAAGGCAATATTGAAATAAACGGCAACAAACTTCCTATCGTTTTTCATTTTACCAAAAACGACGCCGGCAAGATTGACGGTAAATGGGATAGCCCCAAACAGAGCGCCATGGGCCTGCCTTTCAGCAGTATCAATAATGATGAAGACAGTTTACACCTCGAAATAAAAATGATTTCCGGATCTTATGTGGGAAAATTTATTGGTAATGATTCAATCACCGGCACATGGAAACAAAATGACGTACAGTTGCCTTTGAATTTCTCCAGGGCCACAGTAAACAGTGAATCCCAGGCAAATATTGCACCTCTTCATCCGGGAGAAAAAGAAATTGCAATCACGTCTGCAGCCGGAAGTAAATTATACGGAACCCTATTATCAAAAAATAATGAGCAGCCGCTCGTAATTATATTTGCCGGCTCGGGTCCTACCGATAGAGATGGTAATAGCTCAATCGGAATTGCTACCAATGAATATCAAATGCTTGCCTACAGTCTGGATTCACAAAACGTAGCCTCATTCCGTTTTGATAAAAGAGGTGTAGGCAAAAGCATTCCCGCCAATTTTTCTGAAAGCGGGCTCGTATTTGATGACTATGTAAAAGATGCTGAAAAAATTTTTGATTATTTACACGATACCCTCGGTTTTAAAAATATTTTTTTTGCAGGCCACAGTGAAGGTTCATTAATTGCGATGCTGGCGGCGCAAAAAAAGAAAGTGAGTGGTTATATTTCGATAGCCGGCGCGGGAAGGCCTATTGATGAAATTTTGGAAGAACAATTGCAAAAAGCGCCGTGGCCCGATTCAGTAAAAGAACAAATAGCCCCGATTTTTAATCAGTTGAAAAAAGGAAATAGAGTAAGCAACATTCCTGAGCCGCTTCAAATGTTATTCAGAAAATCGATTCAACCTTACATGATTTCGTGGTTGAAATATGCTCCTGCCGCAGAAATTAAAAAACTCAAATGCCCCATCATGATTTTGCAGGGAACTTGCGATATCCAGGTAAAAGTGAAAGACGCTCAAAACCTTCATGAAGCCAATAAAAAAAGCATTCTTAAAATTATTCCCGGCATGTCGCATACATTAAAAAATGCAGGTGCTGATTGTGTGGATGAACAAAAAACTTATACGGATGGTTCAATGCCCGTGGACAGCATGATGGTGAAAGATATTATTGAATTTATTAAAGCCTCAAAATAAAAATCGCAATATTTATTGCTTTACTACGATTTCTTTTCAGCAAAAAGCTTTTGAATGTCCGTTTCAAGCCGCGCCAGTTCGGTTGGTTTTAGCCCGTCGTAAATACCACGCACTCTTTTCTGCTTATCTACCAAAGCAATAAACTGCGTATGGATAAAAGCTTCGTCAATATTGACGCTGCTGTTATTCGGATTGTCAAGCAGGTAACTTTGCCGCGCCATCTTATAAAGAGAATCTTTGTCGCCGGTTACAAAATACCATTTAGCCGGGTTACTATGATCATTAGGAAGCATTTTTTCTTCATATGCTTTCAGCAATGGAACGGAGTCGGTTTCGGGCATTGAACTGTGAGAAAGTACTGCAAAATCCTTGTGCTCTTTAAATTTATCATAAACACCTTTTAAATTGAAGTTCATTTTTGGGCAGATGCCTTTACAGGTAGTGAAAAAATAATTGGTTACATAAATATCGCCATCCACGGTTTTGCCAGTCACGGTTTGGCCGTTTTGATCCGTAAATGAAAAATCCTGTACATAGCTCATCACCGGAAGCTTCACATCAAAAAATCCTTTTGTAAATGACAATGAAACATAAAAACCGGTGAGCAACAACACCGCAAATATTGAATAGGTAAGTATCTTCTTTTTCATAGCGCAAAGGTAAAGAATCTGCATTGGCGCAATGGTCAAGATTCGTAGAATGACTTATAAGTGACTTATACATTTTTCCGTACAACTCCATTTTCATTAATTTTACAAACTCAATACTTTATTTATGGATAAAAATTTATATGATTTTGGAATGATTGGCCTTGGCACTATGGGAAGCAATTTGTTGCTCAACATGGCTGACCATGGTTTTTCTGTAATCGGCTATGATAAAAACGCGGAAAAGACAAAAGCTTTTGAAAAATCAGCTACAGAAGGAACCACAGTTAAGGGTGTAAATACGCTGGAAGAAATGATTTCACAACTGAAGACACCGCGAAAAATAATGATGCTGGTTCCTGCAGGCAAACCGGTTGACAGCGTAATCAGTGAATTAAAACCCTTATTACAAAAAGGAGATATCGTAATTGACGGGGGGAATTCTCATTACACAGATACATTGATAAGAATAAAAGAGCTGGAGAAATCCGGTTTTCATTTTATGGGAATTGGCATTTCAGGCGGTGAAGAAGGCGCGCGTAAAGGACCGAGCATAATGCCGGGAGGCGATAAGGAAGCTTATAAAGAAGTAGCGCCCATACTGGAAGCCGTAGCTGCAAAGGTTAATGGGGAGCCCTGTGTAGGCTACCTGGGCCGTGATGCTGCCGGGCATTACGTAAAAATGGTGCATAACGGTATCGAATATGCGATAATGCAGCTCATCAGCGAGTGTTATGATTTGATGCATCATGGACTTAAACTAACCAACGATGAGCTGCACGGTGTATTTGCCGATTGGGACCAGGGTGAATTAAAATCATTTCTTCTGGAAATAACTGCAGAAATTTTTCAGAAAAAAGAAGAAAAATTAGAAACTTACCTGGTGGATAAGATTTTAGACAAAGCAGGCGCCAAAGGCACCGGCAAGTGGACTTCGCAGGAAGGGCTTAATCTGCCAATGCCAATACCAACAATCGATTCAGCCGTGATGATGCGTAATCTTTCTTCGCTTATCGATGAAAGAAAAGAAGCCTCCAAAATTTATAATACAAACCCTGAAGAAATAGCAACAAATAAAAAAGAATTCATCAGCCAGTTGAAGGACGCCTTTTATTTTGCTTCCATCATCAGCTATGCGCAAGGGCTGGCTATGCTAACGGTGGCCTCATCAGAATTAAACATGGATATTCCTTTACCCGAAGTAGTGAGCGTATGGCGCGGCGGATGTATTATCCGTTCGGCAATGTTGGATGAGTTTAAAAAATCTTATCAAAATAAAGATCTGAAGAATTTGTTGCTGGATGAACCGATTGCAAAAAAATTGACGGATAAAGAAAAATCCTTGCAAAATGTCGTTTCTCTGGCGGCGTTGAATGGCTATCCTGCCGCAGGTTTGATGGCTTCACTGAACTATTTTAATGCCTACAGAAGAAATCTCTTACCTACTAATCTTATACAGGCGCAGCGCGATTTTTTTGGCGCCCATACTTACCAGCGTGTTGATAAGGAAGGTATTTTTCATACCATTTGGGAGGAGGTAGTTGAAAGTTAAAAGTTGAAAGTTGAAAGTGGCAGATCTTTACAGTAAAGCAAAAAAATAAATCCAAAAATTATTTTCTTCAGAATTAAAGTTTAAATAACAAAGCGAATGTTAGACTATAAAAAATTATCACCTACGGTATTATTCATCTTTGGCGGCAGTGGCGATCTTAATTACCGGAAGCTCAATCCTGCCTTATATAACCTCTTTTTGGATAATGCAATGCCTGATCATTTCAGCATTGTTGGTATCGGAAGGTCAGAGTTTTCAGATGCTGATTACAAAAAAAAATTAAAAGAAGGTATTGATCAATTTTCAAGAATAAAAGATTCGAATGGCGCATGGAAAGAGTTTTCCAAACATCTCAGCTATCTGAAAATGGATGCTACCAATCCGGAAGAATATAAAAGGCTTTCCAAAATTGCGAAGGAAAAGGAAGATGAAGCTGGCGATCATCCGAACGTAATATTCTATATGGCAGTGGCGCCCCAACTGGTGCCGGCAATTGTAAAAAATATTGCCACAATGAAAGAATGCCAGGAAAGAAAATATACCCGCATCGTGGTGGAAAAGCCTTTCGGACACGATCTCAAAAGTGCGAAAGATATGAACCAGATGCTACTCGAACATTTTGAGGAAGAGCAGGTTTACCGCATCGACCATTATCTTGGAAAAGAAACGGTTCAAAATATTCTGGCGCTTCGTTTTGCCAACGCTTTATTTGAGCCGTTATGGAACAGACATTACATAGATCATGTTCAAATCACCGCATCTGAGACAGTTGGCGTGGAAGGCCGCGGAGGATATTATGAAACTTCCGGTGCCTTGCGCGATATGATTCAAAATCATATTTTGCAGTTGGTGTGCATGATAGCCATGGAGCCGCCCGTTTCGTTCAATGCCAATGAAATCAGGAATAAAAAAGTAGATGTGCTCAACGCCATTCGGCGCATTGCCAAAGACCAGGTGCAGGAATATGCGGCGCGCGGTCAATATGGTTCCGGCTGGATGCAGGGCGAAAAAGTTCCCGGTTACCGCGAAGAAAAAGGAACGGATCCAAAATCGGCAACGGAAACCTTCGCTGCGGTAAAATTTTATATTGATAACTGGCGGTGGGAGGGCGTTCCATTTTATGTGCGCACCGGCAAGCGGCTTCATGAAAAATCTACTGAATTAACTATCCAGTTCAAACCGGCTCCTGATTTTGCCTTCCCCAAAGAAGCTACGGAAACATGGCGGCCAAACCGCCTGTCAGTAGGTATTTCTCCTGAAATGGACATCTGCCTCTCCTTCCAGGCAAAGAGGCCCGGGCAGGCTATGGTATTGAATCCGGTAAATATGATTTTTAATTATGAAGATACTTACAAAGGTGAGGAGCCGGAAGCTTACGAAACGCTTTTGTATGATGTAATGGACGGCGACCCTACTTTGTTTATGCGTGCAGACCAGGTGGAAGCCGCCTGGGAAGTGGTAATGCCAATACTGGAAGTATGGGGCAAACGCAAGCCTTTAAATTTTCCAAATTATTCGCCAGACTCGTGGGGGCCTGAAGATGCCGAAGCGCTCATCGCAAGGGACGGCCATAATTGGATTTCACAACCCACAAAACAAAAAGAAAAATGAAACTGCATGTTTTCGACAATCCTGAAATCCTGAGTGAAAATCTTGCGGAATGGATTTGTTCACTGGTTGAAAAAACATTGAAGCAACAACAGTCTTTTTCGCTCGTACTTTCAGGCGGTAGTACGCCAAAAATTCTTTACGAAAAACTGGCTTCAGAAAAATATAAGGGCCGCATAGAATGGGAGCGTGTGCGTATCTTTTGGGGCGATGAAAGAGTAGTGCCTTTTACCGACAACCGCAACAATGCAAGAATGGCATTTGATACTTTGCTGAATAAAGTAAATGTGCCGGCGTCCCAGGTTCATATTATGCGAACAGACATTGAGCCTAATTTTTCAGTGGCAGAGTACAGAAAAATGCTTCACGCTTATTTTGACAGCACCCACCATAGTTTTGACCTGGTGTTATTAGGTATGGGTGATGATGGCCATACGTTGTCACTTTTTCCGGGTTCTCCAATTATAGACGATAACTATCATTGGGTAAACTCGGTATTTAATGAGCAGCAGGAAATGTACCGTATCACGCTAATGCCGGCACTGGTGAATAAAGCAAAAAAAATTGTGTTTATGGTCGATGGCGAAAAGAAAGCGCAAGTGCTGGAAAAAGTTTTGGAAGGGCCACACCAGCCCGAAAAGTTACCCGCTCAACTGATTCAGCCTGCTTCGGGCGAATTACATTGGTTCCTTGATAAAGCGGCGGCAAAAAGCCTTCAAAATACCGGGAAATAATCCATGGTTAAGCAGTTGCTAAGATTTTCAGCGCTGGTAATTCATTGAATGAATTACCGAGATAATCTTTAACTTTGCTCCCTTAAAATAAGCTGTTATGATTAAGACCGGAAATACAGTTGTGAGTATTTACACCGAAATGACTCCCAATCCTGAAACAATGAAGTTTGTAGCCAATAAACTATTGTATCCGGGAAAAAGTGTTGATTTTAAAAATGAAGAAAGTGCTTCTGCTTCCCCGCTGGCGATGCAATTGTTTACCTTCCCGTTCATTAAATCGGTTTTTATCGCAAGCAATTTCGTAACGCTTACGAAAACTGACGATACAGAAGATTGGCAGGATGTAATTCCTTCAGTGAAACAGTTTTTGAAAGAATATCTTGAAGAAGGAAATCAAATTATCAACGAGGAAGAGCTGGCAGCGCGCAAAACTGAGAGCACCAATGAAATTCACATACATGATGGGGATGTGGTGAAAAGAATTAAAGAATTATTGGAAAATTATGTAAAACCCGCAGTAGAAATGGACGGCGGCGCCATCCAGTATTTAAGCTATGAAAATGGCACTGTCAACCTGATGATGCAGGGAAGCTGCAGCGGTTGCCCATCGTCAATGATTACGCTGAAAGCCGGAATAGAAGGAATGATGAAAAGAATGATTCCTGAAGTGAAGGAAGTGGTGGCTACATCGCGCTAAAATATTTTTTAAATAATAACATGGAAGGCATCTTGAAAAAGATGCTTTTTTATTTGGATCAACCTGTTTTTGAAAAACTAAAAAATCAAGGTTATTTGTTCGTTTACTGTTTATGGAAGATGTGATTATCTTGTAAAAGCTGTCGCTGCTTTCAGTTACTTTTGAGCCTAAAATTTTTAAATTGAGCTTACCTGAAATATTGCACGCGTTTGTGAATGGAATGAAAGAAACCACATGGCTTGAATATATTGCTGTGATTTCAGGTATTGTCAGTGTTTGGTTTTCGCGCAGGGAAAATATATGGGTGTATCCTACAGGGCTTATCAATACTACGTTTTATATTTATCTCAGCTTCAAAGGAAGTTTGTTTGGCGAAGCCAGCGTCAACTTGTACTACACGATTATGAGCATTTACGGCTGGATATTATGGGCAAAAAAAAATCAGCAGCACGAGTATGTGGTAAATATTACATGGAGCAACAAAAAAGAATGGATGCAGGAACTTGTATTTTTTGCCGCATTTTACCTCGCCATATTTTTTGCCCTTTCTTACCTGAAAAAAGATTTTGCACCCGGCGCTATTCCGTGGGCGGATGCATTTGCAAGTTCTACCGCCTTCACCGGAATGTGGCTGATGGCGCGTAAAAAAGTGGAAAGTTGGTATTGGTGGATTGCGACCAACATTGCTTCCATTCCTTTGTATTTTGTGAAGCACTATGTATTTACCAGTGTATATTATATCATACTCTTAATAATGGCAGTTTGGGGATTGATAGAATGGAAAAGAAGAGCTAATGAACATTTGTTGAAAAACAAGGAAATTCCGGTATGGAAGCAATAAAAAAAATCGTAATAATCGGCCCTGAATCTACCGGTAAAAGCACCCTTTGTGAAAAACTGGCGGCGCATTATCAAACCTTGTGGGTTCCTGAATATGCAAGAGAATATTTAGAAAAACACGGAACTGATTATAGTTACGAAGATTTGTTGACAATCGCAAAAGGACAAATTGAACTGGAAGAACGAATTAGTTCAAAGTTCAAAGTTCAAAGTTCAAAGTTCAAAGTTCAAAACCCGATACAAAATTCTCAATCCTCAACCCTCAACCCTCAACCCTCAACTTTGCTCTTCATCGATACCGATATGTACGTAATGAAAGTATGGGCCGAATATGTTTTTAATAATTGCCACAACTGGATTTTGAACCGCATTGCAGAAAGAAAATATGATTTGTATTTGCTCTGTGATGTAGACCTGCCCTGGATTGAAGATAAATTAAGGGAATATCCCGACGCAGGCATAAGGAAAAAATTATTTTATTTCTATAAAGAACTAATGACCTCCCAATCCACACCGTGGCATATCATTTCAGGAAACTATGAACAAAGGCTGCAGAACGCAATTAACGCTATCAATGAAACCTTTACATAAAAAATTGTTCTGAAATAATTTTACCATCTTTTACTTTATAAACCATCAGCTCGTTCATAGAAGAACGTTTCTGTCCTTTCATTGTCACGTCCATATAGAGCGCCAGCGCTATAACGTTGCCTACCACCAGCGGAGCCGAAACTTTACAGCTATGCGTTTGTTCAACCATGGAATTAAATTTTCTTCCTTTTTCAAAAATGGTATCGAGACCCTTAGTTTCTTTTTCAAAGCCAGGAGAACTCTCGGGTTCAATGCTGACTGCGTCGTCGGCAAATAATTCTTTTTGGGCCTGCGTAAACTCTCCTTTATTGCAAAGTTCTGCAAGACGTTCGGCGATTTGTTGTGTGTTCATTGCTACTTTTTATTAAAAAAGAGCAAATCTTTTACCAAAAAGCAGATTGGGCTTTCATCGTCTTTCTCTTCTTTTATAAATCCGACCATTAAAGAATTCTGACACTTGACGCAAGTTCCCATTTATAAAAAAAATTAATCTAAAAGAATTATCCTCCTTCGATTTACAGTAAAGCAACATTTATTACTTATTTTTATTCCTATTTATAAATAAAAACTTTCTGTGATGGAACAAACTGTAATCATTAAAGACACTTCCGCAAATCCCGCGCCGCTGGGGCTTTTTGCATTCGGGCTCACCACCGTTTTATTAAACCTGCATAATGCCGGTATTTTTGAAATGAACTCTATGATTCTTGCCATGGGGATATTTTATGGCGGTATCGCCCAGATAATTGCAGGCATTATGGAGTCAAAGAAAAACAACACATTCGGCTTCGTGGCTTTTGTTTCGTATGGTTCGTTCTGGCTAACGCTGGTAGCCTTAATCGCAATCCCGAAGTTTGGCTGGGTGCCGGCTGCTTCTCCATCAGCTATGGTGGCTTACCTCATTATCTGGGGCGTCTTTACAGGATTACTTTTTATCGGTACACTACGCATCACCAGGGCGCTGCAGTTTGTTTTTGCTTCGCTTACCATTTTGTTTTTCTTATTAGCCTACGGCGAAACAGAAGGAGGCGCATTCATTAAAACTTTTACAGGCTATGAAGGCATTATTTGCGGTGCCTCTGCTATTTATACCGCTATCGGCTCGCTGCTCAATGAAGTGTATGGCAAAACCATTTTGCCGCTTGGCGCGATAGATAAGAAATAATTTTATGTGAATTTGCTAAGTCAAATTTTTTATCTTCATCGCTCAACAAATTTTACAAAACGTATAAAATTGATTTCATGAGAAAGGCCCTGGTTGTTGTTTCTTTTTTATTTTTTATATCGGTTTCTGTTTTTGCCCAGACCAAAAGTGTTTCCGAAATGCTGGTTCCCATGCCGGTATCAGTTTCTTCAGGCACAGGAAATTTTCAGCTTACCAGCAAAGCAACTATCCACGTAATGTCGCCAGACAAAGATGCAAAGCGGGTAGGTGAGTTTATTTCTACAAAATTAAAACGCGCTACCGGCTTTGCTATTCCGGTGGTGAATTCAAAAAAAGCGTCAGGCGGTATTAATTTGTCTTTAATCAAAGATGAAAAATTAGGAAAAGAAGGATACCATCTGAATGTTACCCCTTCAGAGATTTCCATCAGCGCCAACACGGCTGCCGGTTTATTTTACGGGATTCAAACCATGTATCAACTATTTCCTAAACAAATCAATGATAGTTCCGTCGCAAAGAATGTGAAATGGAATGTTCCCGCTTGTAAAATCACCGATTACCCGAGATTTGGCTGGAGGGGTTTGATGCTGGATGTAAGCCGACATTTTTTTACCAAGCAACAGGTAAAAGAATTTATTGACCAGATGGTTCTCTTTAAATACAATATTCTGCATTTGCATTTAACCGATGATGAAGGCTGGCGTATTGAGATTAAAGGGCTTCCGCGCCTGACGGAAGTGGGTTCAAAGCGGGTCCACAAAGTCGGCTACTTTGGCACATTTACTCCGCCAAAACCTGATGAACCGCTTAATGACAGCGGCTATTATACCCAGGATGATATTCGCGAAATTGTAAAATATGCACAGGACCGTTTTGTAAACATTCTGCCCGAAATTGATGTGCCGGGTCACAGCCTCGCAGCTGTGGTTTCATACCCGGAATTGTCCTGTACGGAAGGCGCTGATAAATACCGCGTGCGCTCCGGTGAAGAAATCATGGACTGGTCGCACGGACAGC
The DNA here is from genome assembly GCF_003721595.1 of Hanamia caeni. GTDB lineage: Bacteria > Bacteroidota > Bacteroidia > Chitinophagales > Chitinophagaceae > Ginsengibacter > Ginsengibacter caeni. The sequence goes on along the minus strand of NZ_RJJR01000002.1, from coordinate 161,424 downwards.
CGCCGGTAGCATTGGTGGATAATACACTTTGCCCTGCCAACGAAAAAGTGTACGAATTTTTAGATAAAGTGATGACGCAGGTAGCTGAACTTTTCCCGTTCGGATATATCCATTGTGGCGGCGATGAATGCCCTAAAAACTTTTGGGAAAAAAGTGACGCGGTGCATGATTTGATGAAGAAGGAAAACCTCACCAATATGGACCAGGTGCAAAGCTATTTCGAAAAAAGGCTTGAAAAAATTGTGGAATCAAAAGGTAAAAAATTTATGGGATGGGATGAAATATTGCAGGGAGGATTGGCGCCCAGCGCTACAGTGATGAGCTGGCGCGGAATGGAAGGCGGAATAGAAGCGGCAAAGATGAAACATGATGTGGTGATGAGCCCGACTACTTTTGCTTACATTGATTATATGAACGGCGACCCTATCATCGAGCCACATGTATATGCAACTTTAAGATTGCAAAAGGCGTATGAATTTGAACCTGTGCCTCCGGGAGTAGATGCCAAATACATCCTTGGCGGACAGGCTAATTTGTGGACAGAGCAAATTTATAACATGCGCCATCTTGAATATATGCTTTGGCCGCGGGCACTTGCGATAGCTGAAAGCGTTTGGTCGCCTAAAGAGAAAAAGAACTGGGATGATTTTTCGGCCCGCGTTGAAAAACAATTACCCAGGTTTGATGAAGCCCATATCAAATATGCGCCAAGCATGTTCGACCCGATTTTCACTGCCACAAAAGATGAGAACGGCAAATTGAAAATTGAGCTCAGCACAGAAATTAAAGATTTGCAGATTCATTATAGCTTTGATAATTCTTTTCCTGATAATTATTATCCTACTTACCGTACTCCATTAACGCCGCCCGAAGATGCGGTAATGCTGAAAGTGGTTACCTATTGTGGTGATAAAAAAATGGGAAGAATTATTGCTATGCCTATCGCAGAATTACAGAAGAGGGCGGATTCAGGCAAGAATTATCCGTAAGTTCTAAAGAAAATAAGAAGTCACTTTATTTATTGGTTTACTGTAAGTCTGAATTTATGGAAGACATTAATGGAAAGTAACAAATAAAAATTGGGCTAACTTTAAACGAAATTTCTAATGAACGTAAATTAAATAATTATGGAATCATTACTTATACATCCGGAAAATGAAAGCCAGCAAAAGGCGCTGCAGGTTATCTTAGATGGCTTTCAAATACCTTATGAAGAAGAGCCGGAATCAGACGAAACGGAACGTATCTTGTCTAATCCGAAAATGGCTGAACGACTAAATAGCAGCATAAAAAATATAGAAAAAGGAAACGTGACAACTATTAAGATGGAAGATTTATGGAAATAGTTTTTTCTCCTGAATCATTGGAGGATTTGAATTTCTGGAAACAAAGCGGAAATGTAAAAATTCAAAACCGGATTTTACAACTTCTGGAATCTATTAAAGAAAGCCCTTATGAAGGCCTTGGCAAACCTGAAGCATTAAAGCATAATTGGACAGGGTATTGGTCAAGGCGGATTAATAAAGAACATCGCCTTATTTATAAAACAGAAAATGAACGAATTATAATTGCTCAATTACGGGGGCATTATTAAAAATGGAATTAAATTATTAGCATGAAAACACTTAAAGGACCCGGCATTTTTATTGCCCAGTTTATTGGCGACGAAGCGCCATTTAACGATTTAAAAAATATTTGCCAATGGGCTAAAGACAAAGGTTTTGTTGGGGTACAGCTTCCAACAAACGACGAACGGTTTATTGATTTGCAAAAAGCGGCTGAAAGCAAAACCTATGCAGACGAATTAAAAGGAACCGTAAATAGCTTTGGCCTCGAAATCACAGAGCTTTCAACGCATTTGCAGGGACAATTAGTTGCCGTAAACCCCGCGTACGATGCACTGTTTGACGGATTTGCCCCTGAAAAATTTCGTAGTAATCCGAAAGCACGGCAGGAATGGGCCGTTAATCAATTAAAACTGGCTGCCAAAGCTTCCCAAAATCTGGGGCTTAAAGCTCATGCTACTTTTAGTGGCGCATTACTTTGGCCCAATGTATATCCCTGGCCGCAGCGCCCGGCCGGTTTGGTAGAAGAGGGATTTGCCGAACTCGCCAAAAGATGGTTGCCGATATTAAACGCCTTTGATGAATGCGGTGTAGATGTTTGCTACGAAATCCATCCCGGGGAAGACCTTCATGATGGCATTTCTTACGAAACATTTTTAGAAAGCGTAAACTTTCATAGCCGCGCGTGCCTGCTTTATGACCCTTCGCACTTTGTGTTGCAGGCGCTTGACTATTTGGCTTACATAGATTTCTACCATGAAAGAATTAAGGCTTTTCATGTGAAAGATGCAGAATTTAATCCTACCGGCAAGCAAGGCGTATATGGAGGTTATCAAAGCTGGATTAACCGCGCCGGCAGATTCCGCTCAACTGGTGATGGGCAGGTGGACTTTAAATCAATTTTCAGCAAATTGGCCGCCTATGATTATGACGGATGGGCCGTATTGGAGTGGGAATGTTGCTTAAAAAATTCTGACGACGGAGCCAGGGAAGGCGCTGAATTTATAAAAAATCATATCATCCGTGTTACCGAAAAAGCATTTGACGATTTTGCCCAAACCACCAAAGATGAAAATTTGAATCGCCGGGTATTGGGACTGCGAGAGAGCGAGAGGGTGAGAGAGTGAATTGAAAATTAGGAATTAAGGGATTAAGTTGATTGTATTTTATGCATCAAGTTTCTCATTCTTTAACTACAAATCTTTAATACAATTTCTTTAAAAAAATCTATAAAATCGAATTCATGAAAAAAATTATTCCGGTTTTTCTTGCCTCAGTTATTTTGATTAGTTGCGGCTCATCCAAAAATTCTATGAAAAGCGGCTCACAAAATTCTCTTACTTCAAAAGAAAAAACCGAGGGATGGCAATTATTATTTAACGGGAAAAATACAGACGGCTGGCACAATTACGGCCATCAAAAAGCCGGCAATGAATGGAAAGTGCAGGATGGCGCCATTCATTTAGATGCTTCTGAAAAAAACAAAGAAGGCGGCGACCTTGTGAGCAATGACGAATACGCCAATTTTGATTTGAAATTGGAATGGAAAATCTCAGAAAAAGGCAATAGCGGCATTTTGTTTTATGTTCGTGACAATCCTGCTAAATACAAAGAAACTTATCACACCGGAATTGAAATGCAGGTTTTGGATAACGGAACGCCAATTCGCCTCGGACAACCCGATGGAAAATTATATACGCATCGCGCGGGGGATTTATATGATTTGCTCGCTTCGAAAGAAGTGGAAAAACCGTTGGGCGAATGGAACCAAATAGAAATAAAATGCCTGAACGGAAAATTAGATTTTTATATGAATGGCGAGCACACGCTCTCAACAACTTTGTGGGATGATTATTGGCAAAAAATGGTAGCCATCAGCAAATTCAAATACATGCCGGATTTTGGAACTTTCAAATCAGGCAATATCGCTTTGCAGGACCATGGCGATGACGTATGGTTCAGAAATATAAAAATCAGGAAATTATAAAATAAAAATTAGGATTTTTTATTCTTTTACTGCAATCAGTAAATTGCCGGTCGACTATGAAAAGAAATTTTGCTTTTGTTTTTTTATTCGTATCATTTTTGGCAGCAATCCTTTTTATTTCCACTACGGCAAATGCCCAGGCAATTCCGGAGTTTAAGGTAAAACTTACTAACGGTACTTCGGTTTCATCCAAAAATGTAGCGCGGCAAAAACCATTGCTCATTATTTATTTTGCGCCCGATTGCGACCATTGCCGCAAACTAATGGACCAGCTTTTTCCCCAAATGAATGCATTTAAGAATACGGAAATATTGATGGTTACTTTTGAATCTTTGAATGATGTAAAGTGGTTTGAAAACCATTACCACACAAAAAATTTTCCTAATATTAAAGTCGGAATGGAAGAACCGGTTTTCTTTTTGAAAAATTATTATCACCTTGAGCACACGCCATTCACGGCTTTGTTTGACAAAAATGGCAAACTGCTGGTTTCTTACAAAGAGTTTACACCCGTAAGCGAATTGATTAAGTGGGTGAAAGTGGCCGGTAAAAAACAATAATGAAAACTTTTGCCGATAAAATAATTTCTTTCAACAAAAATATTTCTTATAAAGGCGGTCTTCCTGATAAGGTAAGTATCATGAATCCTTTTAAGGAGAACAGGGAAGCGCTGCGAATCTCTTCCCTGTTTTACAAAAAATTTTATGACGACCATAATAAACGCCACATCATTTTTGGAATTAATCCCGGAAGGTTTGGCGCTGGCATTACCGGCGTTCCTTTTACAGATACCAAAAGATTATTGAGCGAATGCGGAATAGAATTTCCGGGAAAATCCACCCACGAACCGTCAGCCACTTTTGTTTATGAAGTAATCAACCAATACGGGGGTGTAAAAAAATTTTATAACGATTTCTACATTCAATCCCTTTGCCCGCTCGGGTTTACCATCACTAATGCAGCCGGCAAAGAAATCAATTATAACTATTACGACAGTAATGAATTAACGGATTGCGTTTATGCTTTTATTCTCGCAAATATTAAAAAACAAATAAGTTTTGGTATCAGCACTAATGTATGTTTCCTATTTGGCACAGGAAAAAATGCCAGGTTTTTTAAAAAAATAAATGATGAATTTCATTTCTTCAAAAAAGTAATTCCTTTGGAACATCCGCGTTTCATAATGCAATACAAAGCAAAATCAAAAGACATTTACTTAAAGAAATATATAGACGCGTTCAGCGAAGCTAACGGCTAGCAGTAAACGAATAAATAGAAAATGTTTTTATTTTCAAACAAATAGTTCTGCTAATTTTTTCTTTAAAATTTTTATTACCGCTTATGTTACCTTCAATTATTTCTTTTTAAATAGTATACCCCTTCTCGTTTATTTTCCTCCGGCTATTCTGAAATTTTTATCCATTTTTTTTATTTTATTATGAAGAAATCTTAGCGGATTTTGAAGGTGAAGGCTGCGATAATGACGGTTTTTTTAAAAAAGAAACGCAAGGCGACTGCCCCACACGTCACTGACAAATATCATACTTCTTCCTGTACTACCTCATATATCCGGTGACTATTTCACAAGACTTTTGTTCTGTTATTTCAAAATAACAAACAAAGTAAAATGAAAAAAGTAATCTTTCCCGGACTGGTAGCAGGTGTAGTTTTACTGATTTTAAGCATACTCGGATTGTACCTGAATATCTTAATATTCCCCGACCTGGCTATGCAATACTTCCAGCCAGCTTTTAATGAACAATCCAGCCGTATCATGCTCTATTTCATTCATCCGTTTATAATAGCCATGGCTCTCTCATGGTTTTGGAGCAAGATAAAAGGAATTCTGAAAGGTTCTTTTCTCACACGGGGAATTGAGTTTGGAATTATCTATGCGCTGATTGCCACTTTTCCCGCGATGTGGCTGGTATTTAGTTCCATCACAGTTTCATTACAAATGGTAGCCACTTGGTTTGTATTGGGCCTGATACAGGCAATAATAGCGGGGCTTGTATGTGAAATGATGAATCCCTGATAAAAGTTGTAAACAATAAAAATTTTATACTAACAATTAGAAAATTAAAAACCATGAAAGCTTTAAAAAGTATTTTAGCGATGGCACTAATCTTAACAGCAAGCCATCTTTTCGGACAAACCAATTATGTCCTTAACAAAGATTATAAACTAACAATTAACGGAGGCTCTAATCTTCACGACTGGACTGAAAACGTGGAAAAGGCCGCTGCAAACGCCAGCGTAACCTGGAACAGCAACGGCACACTCACGCTTAACGGGCTTACCGTAATAGTTTATGTTCAGTCAATTAAAAGCTCTGAGGGCGGCGTAATGAATGGAAAGACTTACAAAGCATTGAAGTCTGACAGCCATCCAACTATCACTTTTACACTTACTTCACCTTTGCAGATTAGCGGTGGAGGAACTACAGTTTCAGCTACTGGCAATCTTAATATTGCAGGAGTTACCCGTGGCGTTACCATCCGCGCAAAAGTAAATTCAATTGCCAACAACAATATAAGTATCGAAGGTGTGGTACCTCTCAGGATGTCAGAATTTGGTATAGATCCTCCAAACGCTCTTTTTGGCGCTTTAAAAGTAAGCAACGATATATCTATTCAATTTAAAACCAATCTCGTAAAATCATAATCAATCAATTTTTAGGCAACAAAAATTTTTAAACTCAAAAAAATTATAAAAATGAAAACCTTAATAAACAAAATTACAGTGGCAGTGCTGGTACTTCTATCTTCTTCTGCCATAGGGCAAAAAATACAATATTTCCGCCCGAATGATAAAGCCGGCCTGAATGTATTCGAAACGTCAAAAAAAGACACGGTACCTTTTAATGGACTTGCCGTGAAAGTCGGTGGGTTTTTTTCCCAGGATTTCCAGGCTTTGAAACATGAAAATAATGCTATTCCCAAAATTGGTGCCGACGGCGTTAACGCTAACAAATTGATGGCACTAAAAAATGGCTTTAACCTGGCGATGGCCAATCTGACTATTGATGCCCAGCTAAGCGATGGTATCCGTTTGAACCTGACCACTTACCTGTCAAGCCGCCACCACGAAGAAGCATGGGTTAAAGGCGGATATATCCAGTTTGATAAACTACTTTTTTTGAAAAGTGATTTGGTAAATTCACTTATGGAAAATATTACTCTTAAAGTAGGAGATTTTGATGTGGATTATGGTGATGCACATTATCGCAGAACTGACGGAGGTAATACTTTTTATAATCCTTTTATTGAGAATTATATCATGCCTGCTTTTGCTACAGAAATTGGTGGTGAAATTCTGTACCAATCCAGAGGTGGATTTCTTCTTTCAGGCGGCATGACAAACGGACAATTAAATCCCACTGTAGTTGATCCTTCTGCTATTGATCCAAAAACAGGAAAAGCTAATGTTACTGCTCCCGCTTTTTATGGTAAAGTAGGAGTTGACAGGCAGTTCACAAATGACTTAAGATTCAGGCTTACCGGTTCTGCTTATACTAATAAAAGCAATACCAGCAATACGCTTTTTAATGGCGACCGTACAGGGTCTCATTATTTTTACATCATGGAAAATACTACAGCAACAACAGATGGCAATGCTTTTTCAGGAAGATTTAATCCCGGATTTAGTCAACAGGTGAACGCTGCAGTAATAAACCCTTTTCTTAAATACAAAGGACTGGAAATATTTGGTACTTACGAAGTTGCCAAAGGAAGAACCATAAAGGAAACCAGCATGCGCAAAGCAACCCAGGGAGTAGTTGATTTACTTTATCGTTTTCCGGCAGAAAAAGAAAACTTCTGGATAGGCGGAAGATACAACACCGTAAAAGCCGCCATGGCTGGTAATCCGAATGACGTTACTGTTAACAGGATGGTTGGCTCTTTTGGCTGGTTTATGACAAAAAATGTAATGGCAAAAATTGTATATGTCGACCAGGAATACAAAAACTTTCTTCCAACAGATATCCGTTCCGGAGGTAAATTTCATGGTTTAATGATAGAAGCTTCCGTAGGATTTTAATAGGGATCACCACTCCCGTTTTTTATCAGGCCATTGTTTCATCGAACAACAAGGTGGTGCGACAATGGCCTGTTTTATGGCTTGTCAAATTTATTTTTATGCCTGCCCTAACCCTCCTTTCACTGTGCATCAGCCTCCTCAGTTTTTTTAGCAACACAATAAAACAAAGGGAAACAAAACCGCTTACTATAATTTATTCTTTTGAAAAGGGAAGCAAGGTAAGTATTGATGGCACTACCAATGTGAAAGATTTTTTTTGCTCTTCTAATAAGTTATTCGCCCAGCAAAGCGCAAAATTAAACAGGGAAGATTCGGAAAGAATCGGGTTTGATAATGCAGCCCTCGATTTTAATATAAGCTCTCTTAATTGCGGAAATACTGGTATAAACAGGGACCTGATGAAGGCTATGAAGGCGGATTTGTACCCGGTTATCTCAGTGAAATTAACAGATGCACAAATAGATGCGGAAAAAACACTTTCTCTCAACGCCTGGACCACAATTAAAATAAATGTTTCCATCTCGATGGCCGGAGTTTCTAAAAATGCACAAATTACAGTACAGGGAAAAAAAACCGGCGCCAACTATTACCGCTTTGTAGGACAGCACTCGATGTTAATGACCAGTTTTGGTGTTATCCCGCCTACCGCTCTTTTCGGAATGGTAAAAGTGAAAGACGGAATCATTGTAAAGTTTGATTTAATAGTTTCTGCAAGGGCGGTGAATGTGTAAAAAAGAAAGATACCAGTTTGCAGTAAACCAACTTATTTTCCTGTTCTTTATTTTATAAGCGCGCCTGATAAATATCATACAGGCGCCTAATGGCGATCAATTTTTTTTTGAGCAGCATACTATAATTTTCCCCATTATTAATTTAAACATCAAAAAATGAAAAACTTTCTTGTCCCGGTTGATTTTTCTGAAGCATCGCGCAATGCGGCAAAATATGCCCTGTCTTTGGGTGAGGTGCTAAAGGCCAAGGTTATTTTTTTAAATGTGGTTCCGATAGGCCTTCTCATCGAAGATGAATCTTTTAATTCCAGGATTGCGGCACAGGCTGAACTGGTAGAAAGCAATAAAGATTTTTTGTCAAAAGAAATTACTGAGATTTCAAAAAATCATCTGGTTGCCACTGAAGGGTATGTGGCTGAGGGTGCTGCTTCAGAAATGATTTTAACGATGGCAAATGAAAACCAGTCTGATCTTATTATCATGGGCATGAAAGGAAAAGGCAAAAGCTCATCCATATTTGGAAGCACTACTACTTCCGTCATCAAAAAATCCAATTATTCAATGCTGGTGATTCCGGAAGGCGCTTCTTACGAATCAATAGATACGATTTGCTATGCAACGGATTTGAACGACAGGAAAGAAGCAAAAGATATTTCTATCCTGCTCAAAATTGCAGAAAAATACAATTCTGCCATCCAGATACTACATGTTCAAAAACAGGAGGGCGAAATTAGTGATGATGAATTTATCCATAAGATGAGAGTGCATTCCAACTTTGATGGACTAAAACGAACCTTTAATGTAGTAACAGATTCCGATGTTATATACGGCATAAATAATTACCTCGAAAATAATCCAGCCGAAATTTTGGCAATGACAGCGCGCAAACATTCCTTTCTTGAAAGATTATTTGGAACGGTGCATACAAAAAAAATGAGTTATGAAACTAAAATACCTTTGCTGGTATTAAAAGAAGGATAGTGAAATGAGACCACACCTGTTTTTGATTTCATAACTTAAATAAAAGTATTGTACAGATAAAACCAATGTTCAGGCCCAAATTATTTGATACTCTAAAAAATTACACCCGAAAGCAATTTACCAATGATGTGTTGGCCGGAATCATTGTGGGCATTGTGGCTTTGCCCCTGGCGATTGCATTTGGCATTGCCTCAGGAGTTACGCCAGAAAAAGGTCTTATTACTGCGGTGGTTGCGGGTTTTATTATTTCAGCCTTAGGGGGAAGCCGTGTGCAAATTGGAGGACCGACCGGCGCTTTTATCGTTATCGTGTATGGCATTGTTCAAACGTATGGCATTAATGGTTTAATCATCGCCACTTTTATGGCGGGCATTATGCTCATAATACTTGGCATCGCCAGGGCTGGCGCCGTTATCAAATTTATTCCCCATCCTCTAATCATAGGTTTTACCAGCGGCATCGCACTTATCATTTTTTCTTCCCAGGTTAAAGATTTTTTAGGATTGAACATGGGAAATGTTCCTGCGGATTTTATTGAGAAATGGCAAACTTATTTCTTGCATATTGGCAGCGTTAACTGGTATGCTTTACTGATTGCCTCTGTAACAGTGCTTATTATTATTTTGTGGCCAAAAGTCACGCAAAAAATTCCCGGCTCATTAATTGCAATCTTGGTAACCACTGCCGCCGTCCAGTTTTTAAAGATTCCTGTGGAAACCATCGGCAGCAGGTTTGGAATCATTTCTTCATCAATTCCCGGTCCTGAAATACCTCATATTGATTTTGCTACTTTTAAAAACTTGGTGGCTCCTGCGTTTACCATTGCCATGTTGTGTGCGATAGAATCGTTGTTATCCGCCGTGGTGGCCGATGGAATGATAAGTGGCAACCACCGTTCAAATATGGAATTGATTGCGCAGGGAACAGCCAATATATTTTCTTCCATATTCGGTGGCATTCCCGCTACAGGCGCCATTGCGCGAACAGCAACTAATGTAAAAAACGGCGGTCGCACCCCTGTTGCGGGCATTGTTCACGCAATTACGCTTTTGCTTATCTTGTTGATTTTGGGCAAATGGGCTTCGTATATCCCGATAGCTAATCTCGCCGGAATCCTCATTGTAGTGGCTTATAACATGAGCGAATGGAGAAATTTCCGCTCAGTATTAAAAGGGCCGAAAGGAGATATTGCAGTTTTGCTCATTACTTTTTTTCTGACAGTACTTATTGACCTCACTGTAGCCATTGAAATAGGAATGGTGCTGGCTGTATTTTTATTTATGAGAAACATGATAAAATTCAGCGACGTAAGCATTCTTACCAAAGAAATCGGGGATAAAGAATTTGGATATGATTTGGTAGATGGAAAGTTTCAGTTACCAAAAGAAGTAGAAGTTTTTGAAATTACAGGGCCTTTGTTTTTTGGCGCTGCGTATAAGTTCAGAGACGCGATGAAATATATAAAGCAACATCCCAAAGTCTTAATTATCCGCATGCGACATGTGCCAATCATTGATGCCACCGGCATCCAGGTTTTAAAAGAAGTAATTGGTGAGTCTGTAAAAAACCGCACCAAAATTATTCTTTCGGAGGTGGAAAATGAACAGGTACAAAAGGCATTAAAGGAATCGCGCTTATTATTTGCAATCGGAAAAGCCAATATAGCCGCCACTTTTGAAAAAGCGCTGATTCGTGCGCAGAAAATTGTGGAGGATGCGAAAACCTTTTCTGAAATTCGTGTATAACCTTAGATGAAACTTCATACGCTGCAAATTCAATGGTATCAATGGTTCAAGGCGGCCCTACAAGTAATTTGCTTCTTAATTCATTCAGATAGTAAAGCAACAAATAATAATAATTCCTCTTTTCGAAATCGGGCGGCAATTTTTAAGTGGTAGAAGTTTTCTAAATTTGCCATCGATCTTACTAAATATATATATCCCCGCTTACAATGAAATTAATTTTCGTTTACCGGTGACCGTTATACATTTTTTGCGCTTTTGCCACGGGAAATCCAGTAAAGAAAACTTCAGCAATACAATTAAAACCAGAATAAAATGAAAAAACTAAAGTTTCCTTTCTCTTTACAAAAATTAAGCAGTCCTGCAATTTCTTTATTTGCATTGATGTTGGTAATGATTTTTTCGGCCTGTAAAAATTCCAGCAGCACTTCAGTGCTTGACCAAAAAAATGATGGTAATGGAGATAATCTTAACCGTGTAACCCAGGAATTGGTGGCGCCTCCTATGGTGCCGAAATTTGACCAGGTAGATAAAGATGGGCCAAAAATAGTGCAGGTTACCATGACTGTGCAGGAAAAGAAAATAGAAGTAGCGCCGGGCGATTCTATGTGGGCATTTACTTTCAATGGCACTGTGCCGGGGCCCCTAATTGTGGTTCACCAGGATGATTATGTTGAGTTAACATTAAAAAATCCGGCAACAAATACGCAAATACATAACATAGATTTTCATGCCGCTACCGGTGCGGAAGGAGGAGCAGATCTTACCCATATTAATCCGGGAGAGCAGGTGAAGCTTCGCTTTAAAGCTACCAGGGCGGGTGTTTTTGTATACCATTGTGCGCCGGGTGGATTAATGACGCCTATCCATGTTCTTTCCGGAATGAATGGCGCTATCATGGTGTTGCCACGCGATGGCTTAAAAGATGAGAACGGAAATTCTGTTACTTTCGACAAAGCATATTACATCGCCGAACAATATTTGTATTTGCCTAAAGGCCCTGATGGAAAAGTAAAAGAATTTGCTACTCCGCAGGAAAGTGTTCAGGCAATTGGCGACCAGATAAAAACATTGATACCAACCTATATTGTCTTCAACGGAAGAGTAGGCTCTTTACTGGGAAAAAATGCCATGACCGCCAAGGTGGGTGACAAAGTTTTGTTTATCACCGCCGAAGCCAACAATGATAGCCGTTTTCATCTTATCGGCGGCCACGCAGACCTTTTCTGGCCAGGAGGTAAATTTAATAACAGGCCATTTACTGATTACGAAACCTGGGCGGTTCCCGGAGGCTCTGCTGCAGCTGCTTTATATAAATTCAGGGAGCCACATACTTATACTTTGGTGAATCACAATCTTATCGAAGCGGTAGCCTTCGGCGCGGTAGGCCAGGTAAAAGTTGAGGGAAACTGGGACAGCACTTATATGAAACTAATACAGAAAGCTTCGCCGATTCAATAAAGATTAAAACAAATCAATTTAATTCGGCCCTGGTTTCAGGGCCTTTTTTTTGGAAATATGTAAGAAAGAATGATAATGAAATTTTCAATAATGATTATCTCCCAAACATTTTATCTAATTCCTGCTTTTTAAATTCAAGAAACACCGGTTTGCCATTTGGAGTAACATTATTGATTTTGCAATGGAATAAATCTTCTACGAGGCGCTCCATTTCCTTATCTGACAAATCTGTTCCCGCTTTTATGGCCTGCTGCCAGGCCATTGAGCGAAGTAATTTTTCCCTTTTACTAAAGCTCATTTCCAGGTTAAAATGCTTGTATTGTTCCAGTATCTTTTCAAGAGCATCCTTTTCATTTCCATCTTTCACATCAGCAGGCGATCCCTGTATGATGAAGCTGTTTTTTCCAAAAGGCTCTACCTGGTAGCCAAGGATGCGCAGGTCAGGAATAAGCTCCTCCAGCAAAACCGCATCGGGCGGCGCCAGCTCAACCGCCGCAGGGAAAAGGCTTCTTTGAACAGCAATAGGTTTTCCCTTCATCGCTTCTTCAAAGCGCTCATACAAAACTCTTTCATGCGCATTCTGCTGATGAATCAGGATAAAACCGCTTTCATTTTCCGCTGCAATAAAGCAATGCTGAATTTGCAGCAGAAGGCCTGTGGTCGGTTTTTTTCGAGCAGAAGCGGGTATATTATTTTTAAAGAAAGGAGGCACATCGCCAGGTTGGTTTTCATTTTCAAAATTCCGGAAAGAGGTGTCTTCAGTTTTTTGACGTATAATGGCCTCATCCCAGCTTTTCAAATCACTTTTGGTTTCAATAAAATGGGCCTGGTTTTTTTGCGTAAAGGTTTTATAAAGTGAAGATCCTGTAGCGGTAAATTGCTTTTCTTTGGTAAAAGGCTTGCTTACCGCCTCGCTTTGTTGAATCGCCATATCCAGCTCAAAATCCAGCGTCGGCGTAACGCTATATTGCGCCAACGCATGTTTTACGGCAGACTGCACAAATGCATAAATCAATTTTTCATCTTCAAATTTGATTTCCTGTTTGGTGGGATGAACATTGATGTCAAGCCGAGACGGATCAATGTCAATAAATAAAGTATACATCGGAAAGCTGTCTTTGGCAATCATATCGTTGAAAGCATTCATCACCGCGTGGTTCAGGTAAGCGCTTTTGATAAAACGGCTGTTCACAAAAAAATATTGATCGCCGCGTGTTTTCTTTGCTGTTTCAGGCTTACCTGCAAAGCCATAAATATTCATATAATCAGTTTCCTCCTTCACACTCACCAGCTTAGCAGCGTAATTATTGCCGAGAATTTGCAGAATACGTTGCTTTAATGAACCCTTTTCAAGATGGAAAACCTGCTGACCGTTGGAGGTAAGCGAAAAAAATAAATCCGGGAAAGCCATGGCCACTCTTATAAACTCATCAATAATGTGTCTAAGCTCGGAAGCATTGCTTTTTAAAAAATTTCTTCGCGCAGGCACATTGAAAAACAAATTTTTCATACAGATATTCGTGCCTTCATTTGTGGCAACGGGCTCCTGCCGTTTCACTATGCTGTTTTCAATTTCAATAAAAGTGCCTATCGCATCTTCCCTGCGTTTGGATTTCAATTCTACCTGCGCCACACCCGCTATACTGGCCAGCGCCTCCCCGCGAAATCCCATTGTTTTAATATGAAAAAGGTCGTCGATATTTTTAATTTTGGAGGTAGCATGGCGTTCAAAGCTCATCCTGGCGTCGGTTTCGCTCATTCCTTTGCCATTATCAATTACCTGCACCAGGGCTTTGCCTGCATCGTTCACGAATAATTGAATTTCTGTAGCTCCGGCGTCTACTGCATTTTCCAACAGTTCTTTTACGGCGCTTGCCGGCCTTTGAATTACTTCACCGGCTGCAATCTGGTTGGCAATGTTTTCGGGTAATAAATTGATGATGTCAGCCAAATTCTTTTTATTTTAAATACAAAATTAACTCTTATTTTACGGAAGCCTGATACGGCATTCGAAGCTTCCTAAAAGATGAAATAAACCCTTTTGCTGTCAATATCGTAAATTTGTTTCAATAATTTTTTTGCATTGAAATATAATCAAACTACATTAACTAAACTTGAAAAAATTTTGGAAGAATCCGGCTACATCGTACGGTACGAACGGGGTTCCTTTCAAAGCGGCTATTGCATCCTGGAACATAAAAAAGTGGTGGTGCTCAATAAATTCCTGATTCCCGAAGGCAGAGTAAACACACTTCTTGATATCATTCCCTCTCTTATAATTAATTACGATTCGCTCACGCATGAATCCCAAAAATTGTACGATGAAGTAATGTCCAAAACGGAGCGCCTGGAAAAATAATCCAGGTTAAAAATCCTAATTCTCCCGGTGCGGTTTTTTCTTTATTCAACATTAACAGGCTTATTTATTTGACCGATACTTTGTTTAACCATCCAATTTCATTTCTCAGCATTTGCCTCTGCCAAATATTTAATAGCTTTGAAAAGTGAGTTATCCTGATCTTACAATTACCTTTTTAGGAACCGGCACCAGTGGTGGTGTTCCCATGATTGGCTGTGATTGCATCGTTTGTTCATCCTCAAATCAAAAAGATAAAAGGCTGCGGAGCAGTATTTTGGTTCAAAGCAAACACACCACCTTAGTGGTGGATACCACTCCGGATTTCAGAACGCAAATGCTGCGCGAAAATGTAAAAAGATTAGACGCTGTTATTTTTACGCATCCGCATAAAGATCACATCGCCGGGCTTGATGACATCAGGGCGTATAATTTTTTTCAAAACCGGCCGATGGATGTGTACGCCAATGAGCTTACTCAGGAGGCATTGCGCCGCGAATTTTATTACGCTTTCTCCGAAAAAAAATATCCCGGCACGCCTGCAATTAATTTGCATACGATTTCCTCTCAGCCTTTTTGTGTGGGCGATATTTTGGTCATTCCCATTTTGGTTTATCACTTAAATATGCCCGTGCTGGCTTTTCGTTTTGGAGATTTCACCTACATCACCGATGCAAACAGGATAGATGAAGAGGAAAAAGAAAAAATCAGGGGCAGTAAAATACTGGTGGTAAATGCGCTGCGAAAAAAAACACATATTTCTCATTTTACTTTGCAGGAAGCCACAGATTTGGTGAAGGAATTGGAAATCCCTACGGCTTATTTTACGCATATCAGCCACCAGCTTGGCTTTCATGAGGTTATTGAAAATGAACTGCCGCAAAATATGCATCTTGCTTATGACGGATTGAAACTGGAAATAAAGAGAAAATAAAAAATGGGATTATTTGCCGGTTTACTGCATCATAGTGTGCTTTCCTGCATTTCAAATTGCATGTTATGAAGGTTGAAATAATGGCCCTGCAATGCCATGAGTTCGTTGTGGGTTCCCATTTCTTTTATCTCTCCTTTATCCAGCACAATGATTTTATTCGCTTTGCGAATGGTAGACAGGCGATGCGCAATTACGATAGATGTGCGGCCACTGATTAATTTGTCAATCGCATGTTGGATTAAAATTTCACTTTCGCTGTCAATTGACGAAGTGGCTTCATCCAAAACGAGAATGGACGGATTATAAAGAAGCGCGCGAATAAACGACAGCAACTGGCGCTGGCCAAGAGATAGCGTGGAGCCGCGCTCCATTACATTGAAATCATAATTTCCCGGCAATTGCATGATAAAATCATGTACGCCGATGATTTTGGCTGCTTCTATCGCATCGCTTTTTTTAATGTGGGGATTTCGTAAAGTGATGTTATCCAAAACCGAGCCGCTGAAGAGAAAAACGTCCTGCAATACCACCGCAATTTTACTCCGCAAAAAATCTATATCATAATCAAGAATATTGTGGCCGTCAATTTTGATTTCACCGCGGTTTACAGAATACAACCTGTTGAGCAAGCTGATAATGGAGGTTTTGCCGCTTCCGGTATGGCCTACAATCGCAAGTGTTTCTGCCGGCGCAATTGAAAAATCCACATTTTTTAAAACGAATTCATCTTTGTTGTAGGCGAACCACACATGCTCAAAATCTACCTTGCCTTTTATAGGTATGGAATGGATGCCGCTGTGTTTGTTTATGGTAACATCTTCATTTTCCAGCACTTTAAACACACGCTCGCTTGCTACCATGCCCATCTGCAATACATTAAATTTATCGGCTATCATCCGCAACGGCCTGAACAATAAATTGAGGTACATGATAAAAGAAATAATTATCCCCGGGTTGGCAGAATAATTTCCGCCCCACCACACCAGCAGGCCAATAGAAAAGGCAAGAACAATTTCTACAATCGGGAAAAAAACAGAATAGGCAAATATGGCCCTGATGTTGGCATTGCGGTGTTGCTTGTTGATTTCTTTGAATTTATTAAATTCTTTTTCCTCAACAGCAAACGCCTGCACAACGCTCATACCCGTAAGGTGTTCCTGCACAAATGCATTTAAAGCAGCCACCGCATTCCTGACTTTAATAAAAGATTTGTTTACACTTTCTTTAAAAAAATAAGTGGCAATAATTAATATCGGGAAGGGCACAAGGCTGATAAGTGATAAGCGCCAGTCGGCAGTAAACATAAACAGCAGTATGGCAATAATGGAAAGCAAGTCAGAAATAATCGGGATGAGCCCGTTCGAAAATATATCGTTGATGGATTCGATATCATTGATAGTTCGGGTGGTTAACGTTCCGATAGGCGTTCTGTCGAACTGCCTCAAATTCAGGCTCAATACTTTTTTATAAACCGTAACCCGCAAATCTTTTACTACCGTTTGGCCAAGCCACGAGGTAAGATACCTGAAGAAAAAGCTGAGCACCGTTTCTATAAGCAACAATCCTATTTGTATGATGGTGATTAAAATAAGCCAGCGGACGTTGCTGTCCTTAATAAAATGATTAACTGTATATTGAATCAGGTAAGGCCGCAATGGTGAAAGAATCGCAAGAACTACCGACAACAAAACAGAAGTATATATCTTGTTTTTATAAGGCAAGGCATACGCAAAAACTTTTCGAAGGGCGCTCAGATCCAGTAATTTTTTTCTTTCTTTATTTTCCGCCATCAGGCAAATTTAAAATGAAATTGGCAGATGGATTCCTGCTTTCTATAAGCAGTAAGCTGACAGGTTCAAAATAAAAAAACAAGCTATTTATTCTTTTACTATTTCCTGCTAATATTGAAGCGAATGCTTTAGCGCAATTTCAACATCTATTTTACTTTAATTAATAATTAAAGAAAAGGTATTTCATAGAGTATCTGTCTAAAATTTGACGCCTTAGTAAGATATTTTATATATCGCTGGAAAGTAAATACAGCCTGCCGAAATTAGTTAAACACCGCTAACGGTAATACTTATTTTCCTGATAACCCCCAATTCACATTTGGCTCAGGCCCCATCTTCAATACCAGCGATCCGCCTTTTAATAATTCCGATGCAGGAAATTTGAAAGAATGTAATGTGCGTCCATTCAGAGTTGCGCTTTGCACATATTTGTTTTTTCGTGAAGCTCCCTGTGCTATAATCGTAAATTTTTTGCCCCGGCCAAATTTCCCCCCAAGGTCAATTTCTATTTTTTGATAAAGCGGGCTCGCGATTTCATATATCGGGCTTGCGCTGCTGCCACCATCCGTTTGAAACAATCCTATTGAAGCCATAATAAGCCAGGCGCTCATCTGGCCCTGGTCTTCATCACCAAGATAAGCGTTAGAAATTCCGTAACCATAGTATCTGTCAATAATGGAGCGTGTCCACTTCTGCGTCGACCAGGGCTTTCCTGCCCAGTTAAAAAGAAAAGGAAAATGCATAGATTGCTGATTGCCCTGCATCACGGGGTAATCCCAGTATTGGTCGTTCATTCCATTATACCGCCAGGGCTCACTGGCTTTGAATCCCCATTCCAACCGGTCAATAAATTTTTTATTGCCAATCATGTGCACCAAATCGGGCACATCCTGCGGTACAAAAAATGTGAGCTGCCATGCGTTACCTTCCACATATTCTTCATTTGCGCCGCTGCGGAACGGGTCAAAATCCGGAGTCCATTCTCCGTTACTTAATTTCGTGTGGCAGTAACCGTTACTATCGATGGTGTTTTTCCACCATTTTCCTCTTGCGTCAAATTTTTTGTAGATGTCAGTTTTGCCTAATGACTTTGCCAACTGGCCAACCGTCCAGTCATCATAAGAATATTCCATCGTGTTTGAGAAACGGCCTTTGTCAGAAGGCACATAATGATGTTTTTCATATTCAATGATATCCCTGTTGCCTGCAAAGCCTTTAAAGACTTTCTGCGCAGGAGTCGTTTGCATTTTTACGGCAGCCTCTAACAATTTATTCGCATCAAAATTGCGGATACCCATCTGGTAGGCAGAAACCATTTGTGAGATTTCATGTTCACCAACCATCACGGGAATGTAATTCATGCCTGCAGGGCCTTTCGCGAGCCAGCCGTTTGCATCATACATGGCCAATTGCGAATTTACCCATCGGTTACTCCATTCAGGCGTTACAAGATTCCAGAATTGGTTGAGGTTCCAGAAAGTATTCCAGAAAGCATCGCAACCTAAGGCTACATCATCCTTATTTTTCAATTGCCGGAGCTTTCCATCTGTACTGCGCCATTGGCCATTCACATCGCTCCATGTATTGCGGCTGCAAACAGACCGATACATTGAATTATAAAAACGCTCTTTTTCAAGGCGGTTGGTGGTAGTGATTTTAACCCGGTTAAAAATATCATTCCATGTATCAACCTGGTGCTGCCTGATTGCATCAAAATTCCATCCAAAGGGTTGGGTAATTTCGGTTTTTAAATTTTCATCTGCATTATCAATGCTTACCAATGAAATTCCTGATCTTACCTGCACAACCGGATTTTGTCTGGTATCGAACTCAATAACCAGGCCTGCGTTTTTACTGTTTTTAGTTGAAAGAATATCAGCATATTGAATGGCATTATCCACCCAATTTCCTACCCGTTTTATCGGTTTGTCAAATTCAATAACAAAATGAATCGTATAATCCTGGTCGGCATCATGGCTCCAAACGCCGGGTGAAAACTGGTGTACCATTCCTTCAATCCTGTAATCGCTTACTTTCTTTATTTCTACTTCCTTTAACTGGTAATCGTATTCCGCAGGAATGTGAAGGTCGATTAAAATGCGTGAGCTGTCGCGGTTTGCAGGAAACGTAAAGCGTTCAAAGCCACACCGTGTAGTAGCTGTCACTTCGGCTTTAATATCATAATCTTCTAATTGAACTTTATAATAGCCAATAGGCGCTTCTTCCGTTTTTTTATTAATCCGCGAACGATAGCCCGATGCAGGATCATGTTCGTTTCCTATCTGAGTTTTCAATGGACCATTAGTTGCAAAAATTCCTAACCCTGCCATGGTCCATTCATGTATGTGGCTAAATGTTCCCACGCTTTCAAAAGTGGGTTCATAACCGGCCTGCCAGCCTGCATTCTGATTATCAGGACTCATCTTTACCATGCTAAAAGGCATCCACGGGCCGGGTGCAATCATCCACCGCGAGTGAGCAGTTCCCATTCTCGTATCCACATAATCGGCCGGTGTTTGTAATTTTTGAGGCGATCTTTTCACCACACCTTTCTGAATAATTTTTCCATTGTTCAAAATTGAATAATTACTAACCGTGCTGGTTTTTACAGCAGGCATCAATGCTTCAAACTCATAATTGCCCTGTTCAACGATTTCTTTAAAAATGTTTTTGCCATCCAACATCACACTTAGTTCGGGGCTACCCTGCAGATGTTCTGCATTTACAAGCAAAGGCTGCATTCTCTTACCCCTATTTTCCAATTCATACGTTGCCGGTTGTACATCGCAAATAAAAAGCTGTTCAGGTTTTAATACTGTAACAGCCTGCGGGCCTTTCAAATCCAACTGGTCGAATAAGATCCACGAACCTCCTATTACACGAATGGTGATCTTATTGCCACCTTTGCGGATAATATTTTTTGTAATAGGAATGGTTATGGTTTCAGGCGTAGCGTTATCAAGATTTCCCGTCAGTGAAGCTGTATCTGTAATGGGTTCATTCTGGCGCGGATACGGTTGCGCTTTTAAGTCAAATTTATTTGCCCCTAACTGGATTTCATTTTCCTGGCCGTTAATTAAAACTTTCACCAGCGGCAAAAACTTTTTTGAATAATCCAGTAATTTAATCTCCAGTTCATATTCCCCTTCAGCCGGTAAATTGGTAATGCCAAACAAAATATTCACTTCGTTGGTACGCCATCCGGATGTGGGCCAGGTGCCGCCCCAGGTATCGGCGGGTCCGGGTAATACATAAGGGAAATCATTTTTTTCCTTATTGTACCCTATCAAAAAATATTTGTCTTCGTAGCCAAAATCATGGCCCACAAAGTCCCGGAAGCCGCCGGGAGCCAGCGCAAATTCAGCAGCAGAATGGTCGGCTTTTCCAATGCTCCAGATATTCGTTTGATTCGATTGGGCAAAAGATTGTAAAGAAAAAATTGCAAAAGATACACACCAAAGAATGGGCTTTATTTTCATTTTGTGAATTTTAATTATGCTACTTAAGGAGCCTCATTAGCTGACTTTAAACTCCGGCAAATATTTTGAAATAATAAATATCTAAAAAATAAAAAATTGGACTATGTTTGTATGTGCGAACATACTTCAATTTTCTTTTAATTCAAATATTTTATGAATCACCACTTAAAGCATTCCGGCATTGATAATTTTTTTCTTAAGAAATTACTTCGTTCATATAAATGAAACAAGGCCGCTCCCTTTTTTAAAAAAGGCGATTGGCACTCCAATTATTTTTAATCTAACCTGCCGGAAAAATAAAATAAAAAATATTTATAAGGATCATGAATCAATTGAAAAAATCAAATTTTGAAAAATTTCCTTCAATCGAAGTGAAAGGGCATAAGTGTATTGAAGGCTGGGAAAGCATTACCGATAAAATAACTGCATTAAACAATCACTATCCAGGAAAAAAATTTTTGGTTGTGGTGGAATGTTATCCCGGCGTATACGTAAATGAAATAGCCACGGCAATTCAACAGTATATTCCCGCAGCAAAAGTTTATGATGTTTCCCAGGCGATGAAACCAGGAGATGAAATCGAAAAAATGGTGTATCCTTTTGTAACCGACGATCCGGTATTTGGCTACATGGCCCCGCTGAACCTTGGAGATTTTTTTGATGCAAAAAAAGTTCGTTCGCTACAGGATGAAATTAAAAACACAGTAAACGGACCTGCTTTTCCAGCAGGCAGGCAAATAAGCATTATTCTTGGTTTGGGCGCATCTATCATTTGCCCCGCACCGGATTTTCTTTTTTATGCGGATATGCCGCGTTGGGAAATACAGCTTCGGTTCAGGCAAAATACCATAAGCAATATAGGCGCTCAAAACCCGCAATCGGAATTTTCTTATTTATACAAACGAAGTTTTTTTGTTGACTGGAGAGTTTGCGACCGGCACAAAAAAAGAATTATGAATGACTGGGATTTTGTGCTGGATACTACAATACCGGATACGCCCAAATTAATTTCCGGCACAGCAATCCGTGAGGCATGGGAAGAAGCGATCAGCAGGCCTTTCAGAACAGTTCCCTTTTTTGACCCCGGGCCCTGGGGCGGGCAGTGGCTAAAGGAAGTTTGTGATCTTGATCGCGATACACAAAATTTTGCATGGGGTTTCGATTGCGTGCCTGAAGAAAACAGCCTGCTATTTTCTTTCGACGGTATTTTGTTTGAATCGCCGGCAATTAATCTTGTTTTTGCAAAGCCTGAAAAACTGTTGGGCATGAAAGTATTCGACGCTTTCGGCACGGAGTTTCCCATCCGGTTTGATTTCCTGGATACGATGGAAGGCGGCAATCTCAGTCTGCAGGTACATCCTTTAAGGGAATATATAAAAGAGAAATTTGGAATGCCTTACACACAGGATGAAAGTTATTATATCATGGATGCAAAGGATGATGCGTACGTGTATCTTGGGCTGAAGGAAAAAGTAGTTCCTGAAAAAATGGTTCACCAGTTAGAGGAGGCGCAGGAGAATGGCGACGACTTTAATGCGGAAGAATTTGTGCAGAAATGGCACGTAAAAAAACATGATCATATTTTAATCCCTGCCGGAACTGTTCATTGCTCGGGCGCTGATACCGTTGTGCTGGAAATAAGCGCTACGCCTTATATTTTTACATTCAAGCTTTGGGATTGGGGCAGAATGGGGCTGGATGGAAAACCAAGGCCCATTTCAATTGAGCATGGCAAAGAAGTAATTCAATGGAACAGAACTGCAAACTGGACAAAAGAAAACATCATTAACAGGATAGGGAAAGTTAATGAAGGCGATGGTTGGTTAGAGGAAAAAACCGGGCTTGATCCTTCTTCATTTATTGAAACCAGGCGGCATTGGTTTAGTAAAAAAGTAGTTCACCACACAAACGGCGTATTCGCTGTGCTCAATCTCATAAAAGGCAGGGAAGCGATCGTTGAAAGCCCATCCGGTTCCTTTGAACCCTTCGTAATTCACTACGCCGAAACCTTCATAGTTCCGGCTGCAGTAGGAGAATATTCAATCAGGCCCTACGGTGAAAGTGAGGGTGCTGAATGCGCTACCATCAAGGCTTTTGTAAGGACTGAAAATTTAATTGATTACCGCATTAATTAACAATATGGCAAATACAATCAACAAAGGATATGTATACAAAGCAACTATTGTGGCAGCAGTCGGGGGGCTTTTATTTGGATATGATACTGCCGTAGTAGCGGGCGCCATCGGATTTATTCAGTTGAAATACAGCCTTTCTCCTGAAATGATGGGCTGGGTAGCTTCCTGTGCGCTGGTGGGCTGCATAGCGGGCGCACTATTTGCCGGAAAATTAAGTGATGTGTATGGCCGGAGAAAAGTATTGATTTTGTCAGCCATACTTTTTGCTGTTTCTTCCATCGGCATTGCAATCCCTTTAAGTCTTGACTGGTTTATATTTTTTCGTTTAATTGGCGGCCTGGGTATTGGCATCGCCTCCATCCTGGCGCCGATGTATATTTCGGAAATTGCTCCCGCGAATATAAGGGGTGAACTGGTTTCTATCAACCAGCTCGGGATTGTTTCGGGAATACTGCTTATCTACTTTGTCAATTATTTTATTGCAGGCCTTCGCGATGAAGCATGGAATATATCAACCGGATGGCGATGGATGTTTGGGTCAGGCGCAATACCTTCTGTTATATTTTTAATTCTTCTTTTCTTCGTTCCTGAAAGCCCGAGATGGCTTTCGCAAAAAGCCAAATGGGATGAGGCCGGAAGCATTCTCACTAAAATAAATGGTTCGGAAAAAGCGGAGGAAGAATTAAAAGAAATAAAAAATTCCCTCTCGATAGAGAAATCCTCCTTTGCCGATATTGTTAAACCGGGCGTCCGTAAGCCGTTATTGATAGGAATTGTATTATGTATTTTTTCACAGGTTACCGGCATTAATGCTATCATGTATTATGCCCCGGAAATTTTCAAATCCACGGGCGATGCCTCTTCATCAGCCCTTATGCAAACGGTTTTGGTAGGAGTAATCAACCTGCTCTTTACCCTGGTAGCCATTAAATATGTAGATAAATGGGGACGCAGAACCTTGTTGTTAATCGGGGCCGGCGGAATGGCCGTTTGCCTTGCCATCGTAGGAAGCGCTTTCTATTTCGGATTCGCCCAGGGTTACCTGGTCCTCATAGCCATCCTAGCTTACATTTCTTTTTTTGCGATTTCTCTTGGCCCACTTGCCTTTGTAGTAATTTCAGAAATTTTCTCCAATAAAAACCGCGGCATGGCTATGTCAGTTTGTGTATTTTTTCTATGGGTTTCTGTATATGTTGTATCTCAAACATTCCCGATGCTGCTTGCTGCAATAGGTAGCGCATTCACCTTCTGGATTTATATGGTGATGTCAATTTGCGCTTTTGTTTTTGTGCTTAAATTCATCCCTGAAACAAAAGGAAAATCGCTGGAAGAAATAGAAAAGTATTGGCTAAATCAACCCGGTAAAAACACGGCTTCCTCCCTGTCTTTAGAAGAATCTTTCTAAATAAATGAGCATTTTGAATTAAATCCATAGCCGATGCACTCTAAAATTTTGCTTCTTTCTCTCAATCTTTTATTAATGTCGTTGCTTGCCACGGCAGGCCCTGATAACATTGCGCCGCTTGCCAAAGTGACTGCGTCTACATCCTTAAATGAAAAATTCAGGGCCTCAAATGTCACTGATGGAATTATCGGTATTGATGGAAAAGGAGAATGGGCTTGCGAAGGAATTACTACTGATTGGGGATATATCCGGTTTCCATGGATTCAGCTCGACTGGAATGAACCTGTCTTAATCAATAAAATTCTCCTTTTCGACAGGGCAAACCTGACTGACCATATCGCAGGCGGCAAAATATTATTCAGCGATGGAACTACCATTTGGGTAAACCAAATTCCTAATGATGGCACAGCGAAACTGGTATTGTTCGATGCCAAAAAGATTACGTGGATTCGGTTTGTCGCCACCGATGGTAATGGCAAAGATTTGGGCTTTTCGGAGATTGAAGTGTACCCGGCTAATTCAGACAAAACGGATTTGGTTTCATGGGTAGATCCCTATATTGAAACCAACAGGGGAAGGTATATTTTTTTTATAACCGGCCAAACACCATTCGGAATGGTAGGCGCAGCGCCACTTACAAGAAATAAAAATCAAAATGGAGGCGGATATAATTATAATGAAAATGAAATACTGGAGTTTAACCAGATACACAATTGGATGATGTCGGGTATTGGTATCATGCCTGCGCTTGCTTCTACAGAGGTTACTCATGGAGATAAGGGATGGAAATCAATCTTCAGCCATGATGATGAAATCGTTCAGCCGGGATACCAACGCGTTTTCCTGCAAAGGCCCAAAAGCTGGGTGGAATTGACCGCAACGGAACGGGTCAGCTTTTACCGCTTCACTTATACAACAGATACTGCTGCCCGCATCATTGTTAATTTGGGTGGACATATCAGCAACAGCACAATGGAAAATGCTGATGTTCAAAAAATAAGCGACACAGAACTCGAAGGATCATTTAGCTCAACAGATAGATACTGGGGCGGCCCGAAAGAGGTAAAAATATTTTTTGTGATTCAAACTGATAAGCCATGCAAATCGTTCAACGGATGGAAAGGACAAAAGTTGTTTCAAAATATTAAAACATTGCAGGGAGATAGTGCCGGGATTGCGTTGGATTATGATGTAGCAGCAGGAGAAAAAATCCAAATGAAGATTGCGATATCTTACACAAGTATCCAAAATGCGAGAAACAATTTAAACGCAGAATGCACCACCTGGAATTTTGATTCTGTAAGAAACGCAACAAGAAAAATATGGAATGAGTGGCTTGGTAAAATCGAAGTAAAGGGCGGAACAGCAGCTCAAAAAACCAAGTTTTATACTGACCTGTGGCATTCATTGATGGGGCGCCACAAAATCAATGACGTATCCGGCGATTATCCCGACAGAACAACAGGAAAGAGAGAGGGAAATTTCACCGATGCCATATTCAAAATAAAAACTCTACCCAAAGATAGCAAAGGCCATCTTTTGTATAACATGTACAATTCTGATGCATTTTGGCTCACTCAATGGAACCTGAATATTTTATGGGGACTTGCATGGCCTTCAGTGGCTGATGAAATTTCTGCTTCTCTTATTCAATATGCCGACAATGGTTATCTGCTTCCCCGCGGGCCGTCCGGGGGTGGTTACTCTTATATCATGACGAGCTGCCCGGCTACAAATCTTATTACAGCGACATTTCAAAAAGGATTGCTTACAAAAGCAGATAAGTATCATGCTTTCAAAATCATTAAACAAAACCACTTGCCCGGCGGCATGCTCGGCAGCAAAGAAGACATTGAATTTTATACAAAAAACGGCTGGTGGAAAAATAATGCAGGCATCACCATAGAAGCCGCGTTCCAGGATTATGCTATTGCCCAAATGGCGCAAAGTCTTGGAAAAAAGAAAGACTACGAATTTTTTCGTAAAAGATCAGACGGTTGGAAAAAATGTTTTAATCCTGCAGAAGGATTGATTTTTCCGAAGGATGAAAATGGAAAATTTGTGCATAATGACCCACTGAGTGGAAAAGGTTGGGTAGAAGCAAATGCCTGGCAAGCTACCTGGGGCGTATCACAGGATATTCCGGGGCTGGCTAAATTGATGGGAGGCAATGACAGTCTTTGCAACAAACTGAATTATGCGTTTGAAAAAGCGGAGCCGCAGGATTTTGTATTTGCTTACAATGATGGATACATCAGTTATGCCAATCAGCCCGGCCTTTCTGATGCGCATGTATTTAATTATGCCGGCAAGCCGTGGCTTTCTCAATTTTGGGTTAGAAAAGTGCAGGAAAAGGCTTACGGCGGAATCACGCCCGACCTGGGCTACGGTGGCCATGATGAAGACCAGGGCCAGATGGGCTCTTTGAGCGCGCTGATGTCAATGGGTTTGTTTAGCCTAAAAGGAACCGTGTCGCAGCAGCCGGTGTATGATATTACAAGCCCGGTTTTCGATGAAATAACAATTACACTTGACAGCAGCTATTATGCAGGTAAAAAGTTTGTAATTAAAACTTACAATAATTCTAAAGAAAACTGCTATATTCAAAAAGCACAGTTAAACGGGAAGCCTCTGAATAATTTTTGGTTTTATCATAAGGATTTCGCCAAAGGAGGATTGCTCGAAATTTGGCTGGGTCCACAGCCCAATACTTCATGGGGTATTTCTGACATGCCATAAATATTTTACATAAAGATGAATGAAAAGGTGATTGGCGTTGATATCGGCGGCTCGCATATTTCCGCAGCAGTGGTAGATCTTCAACACAGGAGCATTGTAGAAGATTCGCTTCTGAGAAAGGCTATTAATTCAAAGGAAAGCGCGGAGCAAATTTTAAACTCATGGGCCGAAGTAATTGAACAAATATTTTTAAAATATCCTTTTATTTCAAAAAAAATAGGCGTGGCCATGCCCGGCCCTTTCGATTATGAAAACGGTATTTGCCTGATAAAAGGCGTGGACAAATACGAAAGCCTTTTCAACTTAAACATAAAAAAAGCGTTGGCAAAGCAACTGCATCTTGCAGAAGAAAGTATGGTTTTCATGAACGACGCCAGGTGCTTTTTAGAAGGCGAGCTATTTGGCGGCGCGGCTGTTGGTTGTGATAATGTACTTGGCATCACACTGGGCACGGGGCTTGGTTCTGCACGATTTCACAGTGGACAAACATTTGAGGGAGATTTATATTTTGCTCCATTTAAAGATGGCGTCGCGGAAGATTATATTTCGAGCCGGTGGTTTTTAAAAAAATATAAAGAAATGACCGGGCGCATCGCAAAAAATGTAAAAGAATTAAGCGAAAAAATTTCGGAAGAGCCGGAAATAGAAAAACTGTTTGAAGAGTTTGGAAAAAATCTTGGTGAAATTTTATATAGTTATGCCCAAAAATATAATTGTGAAACTTTAGTAATCGGCGGAAACATTGCAAACGCATGGGAATTATTTTTTCCGGAAACAAAAACTATTTTGGATAGGCTTCCGGCAGTAACCATTAAAAAAGCTATGCTCGGGGAAGACAGCGCATTAATAGGTGCAGCAAGCTTGTGGAAGCGATCAGCTTCGTAAAAATTTTAGTAGGTCTTAGAAACAGATCGACAGTAAACAAACTTGCCTTCCGGCAGGCAGGCTTTTATTAAAGATTTTTTATTTAGGTCAAAGATGAAATAAAAATACCAGTGTATTTTTTTACTCAATTCAAAAATACTTCATCAGTAAAAA
Organism: Hanamia caeni; assembly: GCF_003721595.1. GTDB lineage: Bacteria > Bacteroidota > Bacteroidia > Chitinophagales > Chitinophagaceae > Ginsengibacter > Ginsengibacter caeni. The sequence continues at coordinate 133,040 of NZ_RJJR01000002.1, read as the reverse complement.
ACCATCCTTTATCGCCTTTACCTCTGTGCCAGGCCGGTAGCTTACTCACCGGTTTCACAATCAATTTCAAAACATTGATACTTGATTTTTTAAAATCCACATCATATCCCGTAATGTAGAGTGGCGCTTCTTTTGATGGCTGTGAAGGACGAAGGCGTTTTAGCAATCTTAATGATGAATAAGTGTTGCCGCCCCATACTTCTATTTCGTGAGGTGGCATAAGGTAACTGTTAACGTCAACTATGCTACTAATGTTAACAGAAGAAACAGAAGCTGGATTTTTAAAATAAAATAATACCTCCATCGGTACACCGTGGGTTGCAAGCCATTTACCATCTCTGAAATTTTTGCTTCCCAATTTGCCGTCATGCAAAGTTAGGCTGCCGTCGCCTTTATACTGTGGATCACTTTGTGTCAATAAGTTTACAGAATCAGGCTTTACGCCGGCTTTGTAAAATATTTTTTCGACTACATCGCTTCCAATCCAACCCGCTTTAAATGCCCTCGCTTTAATTACTTCTTTCTTATCCAGCATTACACCCGGCTTGTATATGGGTGAAGAAATACTGTCAGGCGTAGTGCCATCCGTAGTGTAGCGAATGGTAACGCCATTTATATAATGCTTTAATTGAAGAGGTTGAGTGCCGGTTATCACCTGTTCTTCATTTTCTATTAGAGGGGGATTTAATTTTATCAGTACCGTATCGCCTTTAAAACCTGTTTCTATTGCGGTAGTTTTCAACCGCTGTTGCAATGTATTTAATTCAGCAGCGCTTAGTGTAACATCCCAAACCATTAAATGACTAAGCTTCTTAAGGCTGGCTAATGACTGTAGGTTAGCAGCTTTTATATTAGTGCCAGAAAGAGATAAAATTTTCAATTCTTTTAATTTGCTCAATTCCTGTAAGGTAGCACCGGTAATATCTGTAAAAGATAGATTCAGTTTTCGCAGATTGGCAAATTGCCCGATAGTTTTCAAATCTTCATCCTTTACCGGCATCTTATTAAGGTTAAGCGTAACTATTTGATTTTTTACATCCAATAAATCTTTCAGGTGTTGTGACTTAAATTGTTCCTTGCTAAAAAATTCGACACCCAAAGCAGGTGAGCCTATAGCAAGAGGTTTTACCACGCGGTAATTATTATTTAAGGTCTGCACCTTTTTTTCATCAGGTGGCTCAAAAGTATAATCATCAGTTTCTATAGTTTGAAATAATGGCATAGCCAGTAATCGTAAACTATCTTTCTGCGGAAGTGAATCCACTTTTGTAGTGAAGCTGGCGCCACTTTTTATCCAGTGATACAGAATGGCTATTTCATCATCTGTCAGTTGCGGTTTCCCCTGTGGCGGCATGTGTTTGCGGCTTTCCAAAGGAAGATGAATCCGCTGCATTAGCAAGCCTAAATCAGTTTCGGTAGTATCCCAAAGTTTTCCATCCTTTCCGCCTTTCATCAGGAATTCTTTTGTTTCCATTACCAATTCTCCTTTTGCTTTTTGAGCATTGTGGCAACTGATACATTTTGCTTCCAGAATGGGCTGCACCATATTTGCATACACGAAAGCATCTTCAAATAACACAGGAGCAGCCTGCTTAGCAGGGTTTACAGGTTCAAAAATAAAATCCTGGCCGTGTGTAATGTTGCCACCAAGGTGCCCGGTAATTATTATCATCACCATTGCGCCAAATGAAGTAACGAACAAGGCAGGGCGGGCCTGCCTTACTTTGGCGCGAAACATATACCAGGTTAAGGAAAGGAATGAAATAAATATACCACCCCATTTATGCCAAACCAAAAGATCAGGCGTATAGCCGGGTTCTCTTGAAAGAAATAATCCCATCAGGGCCGTAATCACAGAAGTGAACGCGGCAGCCAATAATAAGTCATCGCCTATTTCTGACTTTACGTTTACATAAGATTTGTTATAACCTGAAAACAATTCCCAAAAAATACATAAGGCCAGCATCACAATAGGGAAATGCAAAAACAGCGTATGCATCCTTCCTGCCACCTGAAGCCACGGTGGAACATAAAGTCTGTTGTCGAAAATAAAAAGGAACAGCAACAGGATATTAAGCGCAAGCGTGCTATCAAAAATTATTTTTTTCCAACGATGCATGTAGTAATAAATTTTTAATTTTTGCCACAAGAATTATTCAAACACTCACCTCACCCTCAAAGGGAAGGCATAGAAACCGGACTTGTTGCTATAAATATTTTCAGTTTCCATAATGGGCCGGGACTTAAAAGCGCTGATTTTGTTTGTTTCTTTTTAAACGATTTATCTATCATTAGAATTGGTAAAAAAACTTTTTTCATTAAACAACAGGCGTTAGCTTATAAGGATACACTTTGTCGGAATTCCATTGAGCGATATATAGGTTTTCTTCATCGTCTATGCATACATCATGGGGATAAGAAAAGCATTTGATGGTTTGATACATTTCATCCGGTTTGCCATCACTGTAAGTTGGTTCAGAGCCTGCAAGATTGGAAACCACTTTATTATTTTTATCCAGTATAGTTACAAAGCCGGAATGTTGCCCTTGCCGCGAATTTGTTTGCAACACCGCCGAATATAAAAAATCACCTTTTATAACCGGCCTGCAAACCCATGCGCCGGGCAGGGAAATCGTATTGATAAATTCGCCTGCCAGATTATATCTTTTAAAAGCATTTTGCTGCCTTGAAGTAACAATCAACACCGGTTCGCCGCCATTTCTAAAATCGAGACAAACGCCATGGGCATTCAACAAATGTTTTTCTTCTGTGCCTCTTCCTCCAAAATAGTTGATAAGTTTCCCTGAAGCATCATAGTGCATAATAAAATCTTTTCCATAACCATCGGCTACATAAATATCGCCATCAGGCGTAATCGCAGTTTCCGTTGGAATATATTCTTCCGCTTTGGTATATTGGCCGGTTTCCTTAGGATAATCCAATACCATTAATACGCGTCCATCAATTGTTGTCTTAATAACCTGGTGTCGCTTATTGTCACAAATAAATAAAACTTCCGTACCGTTTTCATCAAACAAGGTTAATCCGTGTGCGCCCGGGTATTCATGCCCCCACGAATCTAAAATTTTTCCTTTTTTATTATAAATCAAAAGGTTGTTGTGCGTTTCGTTGGTAAGCAATAAAATTCTTCCTTTCTTGTCCTGAATCATTTCGTGACAATCGTTCACAGGATATTTGGCTACATCAGCCTGGCTCCAATGCGTGTCAATTTTGTATCGCTTATTTCCCTGTCCGAGGATGGTATCTTGCGTATAGGCACGAGGTTGTTTAATCATTAGTGCGGCGGCGGTTAAAGTTGTGTTTTTAATAAAATTTCTCCGTTGCATTGGTTAATTTGTTTATCAGGTGATTGGTTTATTGGGTCAAAAGTTATTAAGAGTTACAGTAAACTAACTTTTAATGGTAACTTATATTTTGGTATTTTATCATAACACCGCTTTGAATTTCTTTCTCAAAATTTCAGACCAAAGAAATTTATATAAGCAATTCTGAATTCAAAAAAATCGATAAACAATTTTAATGCGCTTTTATTCAATTAAGCTATTTACGCAATAATGCCTTTCACTACTTTCCCTGCCACATCTGTTAAGCGATACCGGCGACCCAAAAATTTGTAAGTTAATTTTTCATGGTCAATACCCATAAGGTTTAAAGCCGTTGCATGAAAGTCGTGAACATGCACCGGATCTTTTACAATGTTATACCCAAAGTCGTCCGTTTCTCCGTACACGCCGGGCTTCACGCCACCGCCTGCCATCCATATTGTAAAGCAGCGTGGATGATGGTCGCGGCCATAATTATCTTTTGCAAGCTTGCCCTGGCAATAATTGGTCCGTCCAAATTCACCACCCCATATTACCAGCGTTTCATCTAATAAACCGCGTTGTTTTAGATCTGTAATCAATGCTGCAGAAGCCTGGTCAGTATCCATACACTGGCCCTTGATTTCAAACGGTAAATTGTTGTGGCCATCCCAACCCTGGTGATACAACTGAACAAAGCGGACGCCGTTTTCTGAAAGTTTTCTTGCTAGCAAACAATTGGCTGCGTACGTTCCTGGTATAAGGCAATCCGGCCCATACATCTTGATAATATCTTCCGGCTCCTTGCTGACATCAGTTACTTCGGGTACGGCGGTTTGCATCCTGTAAGCCAATTCGTATTGCTGTATTTTGGCTTTTATTTCGGGGTCGTTGGTTTCTTTAAAAGATTCTTCATTCAATTGAGAAACCACATCAAGCATTTTTCTCCTGTCTGCTTTGTCAATACCATCATGGTTATTGAGGTACAACACCGGATTTTCGCCGCTGCTGAATTGAACGCCCTGGTGCACAGAGTCCAGGAATCCATTGCTCCATAATTTTGAATACACCCCCTGGCCATTCCCTTTGCCTTTTGAGAGCAAGACACAAAACGCCGGAAGATTTTTATTTTCACTTCCCAACCCGTAACTCAGCCATGAGCCCATGCTTGGGCGATTTCCTACCTGCGCACCCGTTTGAAAAAAAGTAAGCGCCGGATCGTGATTAATCGCCTCGGTGTACATGCTTCTTATAATACATAAATCATCAACAACTTTTGAAGTATGTGGTAACAGCTCACTCATCCAGGCACCTGCTTCGCCATATTGATTAAATTTAAAAGCAGAACCTGCCAAAGGGAATTTTTTCTGGTCAGCCGTCATGCCTGTAAGGCGCTGGCCCTGGCGGATAGATGCAGGCAAGTCCTGGCCGAACATTTCCTGGAGCTTTGGTTTATAATCAAACAGGTCAAGCTGCGAAGGGGCGCCATTTTGAAATAAATAAATAACACGTTTTGCTTTTGGTGCAAATTGCGGCAGCCCGGTCACCATCATATCTTCTTCACTTTTGCCGCTAAAAAGATCAGGTATTAGTAACGAGCCCAATGCGACGCTTCCAATACCCAAACTTAATTTAGAAAGAAATTTTCTCCTGTTCAGGTTAAGGCTGTGTTCCAATAATTCTTTGTTCATGACTATGATTTTGTAATGGCTTCTTCCATGTTATAAATAGCGCTTACGACTTTCATCAATGCGGCAGTAATATTTTTATCTAATGTATTATCCATTTTATATTCGCCAACATTTAATGTAGCAGCTGCATCCAGTTTTTTATTTTGAAAAGCTGCTAATTGTTCGGCATAATAATTTTTAAGTAAGCTCATTTCTTTTTTATCTGGTATGCGGCAGATAATGCGTTGAAAAGCCCGTGTAATTTTTGCATCTACCGAACTTTTTTCTTTCAGTAATTTTTGTGATAAAACGCGTGAAGCTTCCAGCACTGTTGGGTCGTTCATCATCATCAACGCCTGCAAAGGCGTAGAGGTAACGGAACGGTTTACTTCGCATAAATCGCGGTTGCTTGCATCAAAGATGGCCATGTTTGGAGGCGGCACTGTCAATTTTATAAATGTGTAAATGCCTCGCCGGTAAAGGCTTTCACCGGTATCTTGTTTATAAGTCGCCAGCACACCCCTCCCCGAAGTGGCGCTTTCCCAAAGGCCTTTTGGCTGATAGGGCTTTACACTCGGGCCTCCAATCGTTTTTACCAACAACCCACTACTTGATAATACAATATCTTTTACAATTTCCGCCTTTACTCTCTGCCGCGGTGCACGGGAGAGATAAATATTTTCAGGATCTTTTTTATAATTATCATTATCAACAGTTGAAGATTGCCTGTAGGTGGCAGAGGTAACTATTTGCTTCATCAGCCTTTTTATGTTCCACCCGTGTTGCATAAAATCTACTGCCATCCAATCGAGCAATGCGGCGTTGGTGGGCATTTCGCCCTGTGCACCAAAATCGCCCGCCGTTTTTACAATTCCCCTTCCAAAAATTTCCTGCCACATTTGGTTAACAAACACACGGGCTGTGAGCGGATTGTTCTCGCTTACCGTCCATTCGGCAAGACCCAGCCTGTTGCGTGGAAGGTTTACAGAATCAAAAGGCATTACCGCTTCTATCGCTGCAGGCTTCACTTCAAAAGTAGGCTGATCGTACACCCCGCGGTCCAAAATATAAGTTTTGCGCAGCGTATCACGGTCCCCCATAACCGAAACCATCAATTGCCCAGTATCTTTTTTATTGATGAAAGAAAGCAGGTTTTTGACATCGCTGCTGTCGATGGTGAGTATTGGTTTTTTGGCTGGTTTGGATACGCCCACATCGCCTTCAAAACCTGCCTCTTTGCTATTATTAAAAAAAGCATACATCTCGTAATATTCTTTTTGGGAAATAGGATCGTACTTATGATCGTGGCATTGGGCGCATTCCACGGACAGGCCGATAATGCCCGTTCCAAAAGTTTTTACTTTATCAATGTTATAGGTCACCCTGTATTCTTCCGGAATAATTCCACCCTCTTCAGTGTATTTATGATTGCGAAAAAAAGCGGTTGCCAGTATTTGTTCTTTGTTGGCATTGGGCAGCAAATCTCCCGCAATCTGCCAGGTAAGAAATTGATTGTAAGGCATATTTTCATTGAAAGAATGTATCACCCAATCGCGCCAGGGCCACTGCGTCCGTATATTATCATCCTGATACCCATAACTGTCTGCATAACGGCCTACATCCATCCAATGTAACGCCATCTTTTCACCGTATTGAGGTGAGTTTAACAATTCATCCACTACTTTTTCATAAGCCTTAGGATCTTTATCGGCCATAAATTTATTCATCATTTCTTCAGAAGGAGGAAGCCCCGTTAGGTCTAACGAAACTCTCTTTAGCAGGATTTCTTTATCAGCTTCGGGATTGTGTTTCAGCCCTTCATCCTCCTGTTTGCCCAATACGAAATAGTCAATTTCATTTTTGGGCCACGACTTGTCTTTAACAACAGGCAGTGAGGCTTTTTTTGGTTTTATATAAGCCCAATGTTTTTCATATTTAGCGCCTTGCTTTATCCACCTTTCAAATAATTTGATCTGGTAAGGTGTCAATGCGCCAAGATGTGCCGAAGGTAAAGGCATCATATAAGAAGAATCGGTAGAGGAAATCCTCTTAAATAATTCAGATTGTTCCGGGTGGCCGGGTACGATCGCGAAGGCGCCTTTCATTTCCGGTAAGGGAGCATAAGCATATTTTGCAAAATCAAGCCGCAAGCCCGCTTCCTGTTTGCTTACATCAGGGCCATGGCATTTAAAACATTTATCAGAAAGAATAGGGCGAATATTATAATCGTAAGAAACGATATCTGGTAAAGGTTGTTCCTGGTCATTATTTTCCTGATAGCATGATACCCAGCAACTGGTACCCGTAATAAAAGCTATGGTGAATAGAAAAGTTTTTGATTTCATATCTGTAATAGCAATGTTTAAAAAAAAGAAATATAATATTGGCCAATCGTGGAATCGTATAAAAATAAAAAAAATATTGTTGCCGGGGTAATTTAAGATTGCATAAATACGAATTATGTCAGGTTTCATTCGTAGCGGTGTAGCTATGCAAAATGTCGAATATCTTTCAGCCCCTTCAATAAGCCGGTGTTGTTCAACATGGTGTTTTACATGGGATAGGCAAAAAATACAATGAGGATAAAAATAACGAAAATATCCTGAGTAATTTGGCTGTAGATGCGGCAAGCATATTGACAAATTACTTCTGAAAGGAAAGAGTATTGCCGGAAAAGTGTCGTTTTAAAGGAAAATAACCTTTCCGACCCGGGTCCCAAAAAAATATTACAACAAGGTCTAAAAAAATGCTGCAACAAGGCAACCTTTCGGCATTTAATTTCGATTTAACCTTCTATAACGCTTTCAATTTGTTATCAGTAAATGAACTAAGAACGATTATCAGGGAATGCATCCTGAATAAACGAGAGAGCCAAAAAAAGTTGTATAACTCTTTCTACAGCTATGGTATGTCCATTTGCGACCGGTACACAAAACGAAAGGAAGATGCTATTGAAATTTTTAACGATAGCTTTCTCAAAATTTTTAAAGAAATACATAGATACGTGCCTGCCTATGCTGACGAAGTAAATTCGTTTAAAGGGTGGATTAGAAAGATACTGATTTACACAGCCATTGATCATTCAAGAAAAAATAACAAACATCATTTTACAGCAGAAATTGAAACGACACTTATTTGCCTCCCCCAACGGGAAGAAAATGCATTTGACAGAATTTCCTATGATGAGATCATTCGTGCAATTCAACATCTTTCACCTGCCTATAGAACCGTTTTGAATTTATTTATAATTGATGGGTTTAGCCATGAAGAAATAGCAGAACAATTGCAAATTTCAATCGGCACTTCTAAATCAAATCTTTTTAAAGCGAGGCAACAGTTACAAAAAATACTAAAGAACGATAATAAAATATTAATAGCAAAAAATGTTGGATGACGAAAACGATAAGAAAATAAAAGAGGCTGCAGAGCACTACCATCCCGGATATGATGATAAAGCTTGGGAAAAGATGGAGCGACTTCTCGACGAGCATCTTCCACAGAAAAAAGAAAGAAAAAAGATCTTTTTCATTCTTCCATCTCTGTTGCTCGTGGGCACTCTTGTGTTTTTTCTTGTGATGAATAATGGGAAAAAAGATTCTTCCAATATTGCACAAGATGTGTCTTTAAAAAATAATATAGAAAAGGCTTTGGTAGAAAAACCTGCATCCAATCCCATAGAAAAAATTTCTCCTCCAAAAAATGAATCTGCAAAGAACTTTTCGTCTTCTAAAGAGTATAAAAATGATAATGACTCAATTGCAGTTGATCAAAAAGTAAACCCAACTTCTAAACGTTTAATCCGTCAGAGTAAAATTGAAAATCATTTCAACAATAACCTAACAATAAATAAAAACGAATTAAAACAACATCCTGTTTCAAAGGCTGATTATGAAAACCGGAAAACTATAGCAAATTTTCCAGACGAGTTAAAAAGTGGAACCGAAAATAAAAGTGAACCTATACCCTTCGCAAACAAAAATAATTCTTCTACCAAAAAGGTTGAAGATGAGAATAATTTGACAAAAAATGAAATAGAAAAATCAACAATAAAAAAATCAAAGAAAACATCTTCGCGTTTTGCAAATAATTTTGGAGTTAGTATGTCTGCAGGCCCTGATATCAGTGGCGTTCATGAGAATAAAATTGGCAGATTGACGGCAATTTTTGGAGCGGGTTTAAATTATTCTGTTTCAAAAAATGTTAGCATCAGAAGTGGTTTTTATATTTCCAAAAAGATTTATTCTGTTGACGGAAATGACTATGATTTGCAAGGCGGAAATACAGGATATGGGCATCTCCAAAATGTAGAGGCTAATTGCATGGTTTATGAAATTCCAGTTAAACTTGATTATAATTTTAAAAAGCTAAAAAATCACAGTTGGTTCATCTCAACAGGACTTTCTTCCTACCTGATGAAAAAAGAAAATTATGATTATTATTATAAAACGCCTGCAGGGGAGCTTTACAATAAAGATTATACAATAAAAAATAAGAATAAACACTTCTTTTCTGTCTTAAGTTTTTCAGCTGGCTATCAATATTATCTAGACAATCAATTCTCAATAGCTGCTGAGCCTTATATCAATCTTCCATTGAAAGGTGTGGGAGAAGGAAAAGTGAAATTAAACAGTGGCGGAATTCTTTTCACATTAAAGATGAAGCCGTTTATAAAAGGAAAGTAGCTGTCTCAAAAACCTGCTTTTCAAAATATATTTTCCGTTTAGGCCAGATAAACAAAATTTGATGAGAAGAAAATTTATTCGGGATATCTCAGCGAATTCTTTTCAGGTAATCATCAACCAGGTTTGCGGGCTGGCAATTTTTTATGTTCTTTCCGTTTATTTTTCCAAAAAAGATTTCGGCGAGATTAACTGGTCGCTTGCCATTTTATTTACTCTTTTCAGCATTTTATCGCTGGGTATCGATCAGATGATGGTGAAAAAAATTGCTGCAAAAGAAAATCCTGCATTAATTTTTTCTGCTTATCAATTTCATGTAATCAGTACAGGCATTGGATTTTATGCCTTGATGCTCATTACCTATTTTATTTTCCCCTCTCTTTTGCAAAAGCACTATTTATTATTGTTTCTTGGAATCGGAAAGCTGATGATCTTTTTTGCTTCGCCTTTAAAACAACTAGCAAATGGTATGGAAAAATTCCATGCTTTATTTTTTATGTCTGTCTGTTCCAATATTGTAAAGGGAAGTGGATTAATAATACTTGCTTTTTTTTCTGAATTAAATTTACCTACATTAATTCTGGTTTTTATTATTGGCGATCTTTCGGAATTCATCCTTTCAATCTTTATTACTAAAAAATATTTGAAAATTCCATTTTCAATACGCTGGAATAAAAGTGTTTATTTCAATTTGTTGAAAGAATCCTTGCCACAGGCAGGCGTAGTAATTTTTACTTCAGCAATAGCGAGATTTGACTGGATATTTCTCGGAATTCTTGCATCTAATATTGCGCTTGCCAATTACAGTTTTGCATTTAAAGTTTTTGAAGTGGCCACATTGCCTTTGCTCGTGATTGCACCGGTTTTAATTCCACGCTTTACCAGAATTTTTCATCACAAAGAGAAAAATCATTCCGAAAAAATCAAGGATCTATTTGTATTGCTGAAATTCGAAATAATTATTGCTTCACTGGTTGCATTACTCCTTAATATCCTTTGGGTTCCGGTAATTGACTCTTTAACGAATGGCAAATATGGAATAGTAAATCGTTATACGATTCTCATTTTATCGACTTCAATGCCTTTCATTTATATCAACAATTTTTTGTGGACAATTAATTTTTCACAAGGGAAATTAAAAATGATCTTTTATGTTTTCTTCATCACATTTGTAATCAATGTGGCCGGAAATATTTTTTTAATTTCCTACTTTTCTGCTGAAGGCGCAGCCGTTGCTTATCTTGTGTCTATTGCAGCGCAGAGTGTTTTGTTTTGGATCAAAACCGCTGTATCAGAATTGAAAAAAAATATCCTTCCGTTTCTCCTTGTGCCTTTCATTGCAACTGCAGCAGGAAGCTTATCAATAAAGGCTTTCGACAACATTATCCTGATTTTTTTACTTTCCATTTTTATCTTCTTTCTCCTCCTTCTTTCTACGAAAATTTTATGCAAAAATGACTGGCTGGTACTTAGAAAAATTACCGGTTTTTAATAGCAACCGAAACTAAAAAATCCACGTTTAGAATTTCAGAACGCATCTTATAAAAATCATAAGAGATTGTTACTAAAAAGATATTCTGCTGAGATTGATAACACATTTAAAACAATTGACTGGAAACTCTTACTGTTCCTTGTCCTGTTTTTGAATGTGAAGCTGGTTGTAAAACTGGCGGCTATTTTTTTGATGTATTTATTGCAGTTCAATTTCAAGCTTGATTTTAAAATCAGGAATTCAAGGCTTCCAATTTTTTATTTAGCTGTTATCGGAATTGCAATATTCAACTGGATTCTTGCAGCCGGATTTACAAACATTAATTATACAATCGCTTTTCTTACAGGAACATTTTTTTGGACACTTTGCATTCTTGCAATGCACCAGTTAAAGTTATGCGTTGAGCAAAGCTCTGAGGCTGTTATTCACCGCACAATCATTGCTTATTTTCTTTTAAATGCATTGATTTCAATTTCGACTTATGTCATTATTGTTATTAAAACCGGGGCTATCAATCCTTATCTCTACCAGGGCGAATATCAAAAATATTTCATCGGAACTGGTGATTATATCAAAGGAATTTCTTTCGACACTTCCACTACAAATGCAGTATTGAACGGCTTTGGCGTGATTTATTTTCTTTCAAAAAAGAATGTAAAAATGATGATGCTTTGCATGATCATTTTGTTGATGACAGGAAGCAACATTACTAATTTTCTGCTTGCTGCTGTTTTATTGTTAATGTTTATTTTCAGAACAGACCGCGATCAGAAAAGCCTTGTATTTGTTTGTTTACTGTTGCTGGTAATTTTTCTTGCAAAAGTTTCGCCCCAGAATAACAGTTATGTAAGCACATATCTTGGGAACATCATTAATTCTGAAGATAAAAAACCGACTGTTGAAAATCTTTCACCAATAACACTGAGGCCAGACAACACCTTGACAGCCGAAGAACGAAATGAAAAAATAGCAACGCTTTACCTGGATAGTTTGTACCGTTTGCTCAATGACAAGGAAAACAAAGTAATTGTTCATCCTGCTGCTTTGGTTCAAAAAACTGAAATTCCAACTGCAGATATTAATTCTGCTCCTTATCAGCACAAATCTATCATTACACCCGTTGAAGACAATATGAAGCAATTTATTCAGTTGCATTCAAACGAATTAACCTTATCTACAAATGAGAATTATCATTCAAAACTTCCGGGCAAAATCATTGCCTACAAACAAACGTTTGATTTTTTTAAGCAAAATCCTCTTAAAATTATATCCGGAACCGGTACCGGAAACTTTTCTTCGAAACTTGCTTTCAAAACTACAGGACTGAATATTGCAGGCGGTTATCCGCAACAATTTATTTACATCAATGAACCTTTTCTCAAACACCATCTGGACCTGTATCTGAGTTATTTTACAAAACCAGACGGCTTTCATTCAATTGCCAACAACCCAAACTCGGTTTACGACCAGCTTTTAAGCGAATATGGCCTGTTGGGATTATCAGCATTCATCATTTTCTATTTGGGATTTTTCTTAAAGAATTTTAAAAAGCTGAGCTATGGGATTCCGTTGACCTTCTTTCTATCAGGAATTTTTTTTGCGGATTATTGGTTTGAACAATTATCTATTGTGGTGTTTTTTGAATTGCTGTTGTTTTTAAATATGAAAGAGGAGGCTGGAAAATGATAAAGAAAACAACATCAAAAGTGACCGTTCTGATGCCGGCATACAATGCAGGAAAATACATTGCTGAAGCAATCAAATCCGTATTGCATCAAACCTTTAGTGACTTTCATTTACTGATTATCAATGACGGTTCCACTGATGACACAGAAGAAGTAATTCGTTCATTTCAGGATGAAAGAATTGTGTCGATCAATCAATCTCATAAAGGAATTGCTCCAGCGCTAAATAAAGGTTTATCAAAAGCCAGCTCCATTTACATTGCAAGATTTGATGCGGATGATATTTGTTTTCCTCAAAGGCTGGCACAGCAAGTTTCATTTTTAGATACACATCCCGACTACATCACCATCGGTTGTGATGCAGAATATATTTCAGAAGATGGCCAGCATTTGTTTGATTTTAAATGCACCGGCCACACACACGACGAAATCGTTCAAAAGATTTATTCATTCTGTCCTTTTATTCATTCGTCAGTGATGTATCGAAAAGATGCTGTAATCAAGTGTGGTGGGTACTCTGAACAGGCGCACAATTTCGAAGATTATTTTCTGTGGATACAATTATTGAAACATGGAAAGTTTTATAATCTTCCGGAGCAACTAATTAGGGTTCGTTTCAATCCGGCGTCTGTGACCATTGATGAAAGATGGCGCGGCCGGATTTTTAGAAAAATGAAACATGATATCATCACTAAAGGAAGCATTACCGAAAAGGAAGGAAGTCATTTATTTAATATTATTCAAAGCCAGGATTTTAAAAACATTAAAGAAGGATCTTATTATGCTTTGTGTGGCAAAAAGTTTTTATTGGATAATCATCAGCCAGAAAAAGCAAGACCGCTTTTTTCAAAAGCGATCAGAACTTATCCTTATCGCTGGGACAATTACCTGCTTTATATGCTTAGTTTTTTTCCACCTGTTTTGATCAATTGGCTTTACCGGATGAAATCAAAAAATCTATTGTAATGATGAAAGTTGCATTCATATCGCGATCATCATTATTCACTGCAAAAGGCGGAGACACAGTACAAATGCAGGAAACAGCACGTTGTTTAAAGAATTGGAACGTGGATGTTGATATTAGATTAACCGGTGAAAAAATAAATTACCAGGAATATGACCTGCTGCATTTCTTCAATTTGACACGACCAGCGGATATTTTATTTCATATTAAAAAATCTAAAACTCCTTTTGTTGTAACGCCTTTATTAATTGATTACTCAGAATTCGATCAGCAACACAGGAAAGGAATTTCCGGTAAAATATTTCATTATTTATCATCCGCACAAATTGAATATTTTAAATCGATTGCACGATGGACAAAAAGACAGGAAAAAATTAGATCATTTTCCTATTTAGTAAAGGGGTACGATCACAGTATAAAATATATTCTTCTGAAAGCTAGGATGGTATTGCCTAATTCTGAGATGGAATATGAAAATCTTGCGCAGTCGTATTCTTTGTCGCCATCATTCTCTGTTATTCCCAATGGGATTGATACGGATCTGTTTTCATCATCAGTAAATAAAGAAAAAGATCCGAATCTTATTTTGTCAGTAGCACGTATTGAAGGATTAAAGAACCAATTAAACCTGATTAAAGCTGTCAACGATTCAAGATTTCAACTTTTTCTTATTGGAAATGCTGCAATCAATCAAACTGATTATTATAAAAAATGTAAAAAAACCGCTTCGCCAAATATTCATTTCATTCATCATTTGCCGCAACAGGAATTGATTGAATATTACCAGAAAGCCAAAGTTCATATCCTACCCAGTTGGTTTGAAACATGCGGCCTGTCTACGTTAGAAGCAGCTTCTTTGGGATGCAATGTTGTAATTACCAATCGTGGTTATGCTTCTGAATATTGCAACGGTCATGCATTTTACTGTGACCCTTCCTCTCCCGTTTCTATTCGTGAAGCAATCGAAAAAGCAAGTAAAGAGAACGGCAATAAAAATTTCCGGGAGAAAATATTCGCCAACTACACCTGGAAAAATGCAGCACAAAAAACTTTTGAAGCTTATAAAAAAATCCTTTTAAAATGAAACTCAAAATCGGAATAATTGGTTGCCGTGGCATTCCTAATTTTTATGGAGGTTTTGAAAAAATGGCCGAATGTATTTCTGTGGGATTAGTAAATAAAGGCCATCAGGTAACCGTTTATAATTCACACAATCATCCGTATCAGCAAAAAGATTTTCATGGCGTGGAAATAAAACATTGCTATGATCCGGAATATAAAATTGGAACCGCCGGCCAATTCATTTATGATTGGAATTGCATTCAGCATGCACGAAAACAAAACTTCGATGCATTGCTGTTTTTAGGCTACACAAGCAGTTCTGTGTGGGGAAGATTTTTTCCAAAAAAACCTGTAATCATTTCTAACATGGATGGTCTTGAATGGAAGCGAAGCAAGTATAATTATATGACGCGCCAGTTTTTAAAGCAGGCTGAAAAATGGGCAGTAAAATGCAGTCATTTCTACATTGCTGATTCAATTGTGATCCAAAATTATTTGCAAAAAAAATATAACATTCAATGCAAATACATTCCTTACGGCAGCGAGATTAGTTACCTGGACAATAATTCATTGCTTTCGTATTATCATATCTGTAAGAAGGAATATTTTTTGTTGATGGCGCGAATGGAACCCGAAAATAATATCGAAACAATCCTGGATGGCTTCAATAAAAGCTCGTCTGATAAAAAATTTCTCGTTATTGGAAGCACCGATAATTCTTTTGGGCAAAAAATTCAAAAGAAATTTCAATCTGACAAACGAATTCTCTTTGCGGGAGCCATTTATGATAGCTCGGTCACACATACTTTAAAATATTTTTCAAGCCTTTATTTTCATGGACATAGCGTTGGCGGCACCAATCCTTCTTTGTTGGAAGCCATGGGAAGCAGTTCATTAATTGCAGCGCATCAAAACGAGTTCAATCTTTCTGTATTACAAAAGGATGCGTACTACTTCCAATCTTCAAAAGATGTGGAGCAATTAATTGAATCAGTGAAGCGTGATAAAAAAGAGGAACAAATGGTTCAGAATAATTTATTGAAAATAGAAAGGAAATACAACTGGCCAAGCATCATTGAGCAATACAACGATTTTATTATTGAATGTTTTTACAAACATCAGAAATGAAACAATTATTCTTTATAAATGATACATTGGAAAATAACATCAGCTACTTTCTGATCAGCTGCTTCCTCATTGCCTTGCCATTCCAACATTTTTTTAGTGAAATCCTTCTCACTTGTTTTACGATTCACACACTGATTCACATCAGAAAAAAAAACCTACAGGCTCTTAAAAATAAAACGGTTTGGATTATAGCAGCCATATTTTTTTTAAGTTTATTTACCATCAGTTACAGCAATCATGTCGCGGAAGGATTCAAAGAAACCGATCATCAGCTGGCAATTTTGTTGTTTCCGCTTGGTCTTTCTCTAAGCAATTTAAATTTTGAAAAATATAAAATTTCATTCCTGAAAATTTTTGCTTTCACCTGCACAATCACCATCGTTTACTTATATTTCAATGCATTCCGGGTGATTCATTATTATCATTATCCGGCATCAGCAATTTTCAGCAAAGTATTCCTCAATCAGAACTTTTCAGCACCTATCGATTTACATGCTACTTATTTATCGATGTATGTAGCCCTTTCAATCGGCATTTTTCTTTACCTCTTTTTTCTAAAATCTCAATTTCAAAACACAGCATACATTTTATTTACGTTGATCCTTTTTGCAGGGTTGATACAACTTTCTTCGCGCTCGGTTGTTATTGCCACATTGATAATAATTCTCATTGCAGTTCCGGCTCTGTTATTACACGGCAAACAGAGATGGCAGTTTTCAATCGCTTCATTCCTGGGTTTGTTCTTTCTTTTTTTCGCGATTACAAACATCAATGCCCTAAAAAAGAGATACGTCAGCGATCTCAAAGATGATTTGAATAAAAACGCTGTAACGCCCGATCTGACTGAAACACGAATGAAAAGATGGGGACTTGAATTGCAGTTGATCTCGCAATCTCCCGTAGTTGGTTATGGCGGTGGTTCTGAAAAATATGTTTTGAAAAAGAAATATTTCGAGAAGAAATTTTACAGGTCTTATTTGGTTGAATTAAATGCGCATAACCAGTATTTGAGTTTCTTAATCAAAGCCGGCATCTTCGGTTTGCTTATCTATTTGTACATCCTTTATTTTTCATTGTCAAATGCAATAAAAAGGAAAGACTTTATATTTTTCTCCTTTCTGATTTTAATTTCTGTTGTTTCCATTTCAGAAAATATTCTTGATGTCAACAAAGGAATTTTTTTTTACAGTTTCTTTCTTTCTTTATTCCTCCTTACTAAATCAAAAGAGAATATAAATGTGAAAACAGATTTTACTTAAGAAGCAACCACAACAGATTTTATTGCGATTTGATTATAAATCATTTTCTTTTAATCACATGAAACCCTTATCAGCAGTAATTATTACCTTAAATGAAGAACATAATATCGGCCGTTGCATTGATTCACTTTGGTACGTGGCTGATGAAATAATTGTATTGGATTCGTTCTCATCAGATAACACCGTTGCCATTGCAAAAGAAAGAGGAGCGATTGTAAAACAGGAAATGTTTGCAGGATATAAAGAACAAAAAAACCGTGCCTTGAAATTAGCGAGCTACGATTATGTCCTCAGCCTGGATGCGGACGAAGTACTAAGCCCTGAATTGATGGAAGCAATTTTAAACGCAAAAAAAGACTTTAAATTCGAAGCTTATTGCATGAATCGCTACAATCATTATTGCGGACGTTTTATAAGACATGGCTTGTGGTATCCTGATAAAAAAATCCGGCTTTTTGATAAACGTATTGCTTATTGGGGAGGAATAAATCCTCATGATAAAATTATTCTCCCGGAAAATTGTAAGGCACAATTTCTGAAAGGAGATATTCTTCATTATACCTTTAATTCTCTTGAAGAACACTTGGAAAGAAATGAGAGAATGAGTTCCATTGCTGCAAAATCGCTTGTTGATTTGGGCAAAAAGAAACATTGGTCTAAAATTATTCTCAGTCCTTTATGGTCTTTTGTAAATGGCTATTTTTTTAGACTTGGATTTTTAGATGGCTATTATGGTTTTATTATTGCGATACAAAATGCCCACTTGTCTTTTTTAAAATATCAAAAGTTGCAGCGATTAAAGAGAGAAAACAAAAAATCATTAGTAACGGCTCTTAATCCAATTCATTAAACCTCATGTGGCAGGAAATATTAAAAACTCTCGCATACTTTGATATTTTTAGTTATCCATTGACGGGTAGGGAAATCCTGCAGTTTCTTCCTCCATCGGATGAAGAATTGTTTAATGAAGCGATTAAAACTTTATTGGAAGAGAAAATAATTTTTAAGATCGGTGGATTTTATTCGCTAAGAAACCACCAAATCCTTGCCGACAGAAGGATTGAAGGAAATTTGCGGGCAATACGTCAATTAAAAACCGCAAAACAAGTTGCAACACTTTTAAATAATTTTCCCTTTGTTGAAACAGTTTGTGTATCCGGTTCTTTGTCAAAAAACTTTGCGGATGGAAAATCGGATATTGATTTTTTTATTATCACAGAAGCCAACCGTTTATGGACTGCCCGCACCTGTATGCATTTTTTAAAAAAACTCAGTTACCTGGCAGGAAAGCAACATTGGTTTTGCATGAATTATTATATCGATGAAAAAGGAATGGAGATCGTTGAGAAAAATATTTTTACGGCAATGGAAATTGTAACACTGAAACCGATGACCGGACTAGATTGTTACAAAAAATTTATGATGGCAAATTCCTGGACCACAGATTATTTTCCCCAGCAGAAGATTTTGTTTTCCTCAAAAAACAAGTTGAAAAAAGTTTTTATCAGAAGAATGATTGAAAAAATCTTTCGCTCAAAATTTGGAGACAGAATTGAAAAACGGTTAATGACTTTGACAGATAAACGATGGAAAAAGAAAACGCAAAAAAATAAACTGAACGATCACGGGGATAAAATTGCTATGCTTGTAAGTCAGCATTTTTCTAAGCCTGATCCTGAAATTTTCCAAACCAAAATTATAAAGGAATATGAAATGCGGATACAAAAACTGCTGGCATCTCCTCAGCTTTTTGAATTGGAGAAATAATTTTTATTTCTTTCGAAAAGAGATAATATAATAATCGCCAATGTACTTCCAGGGCCATTTATTTTTCCAGTCAGTTTCCTTTTTACAAAGCCATGAAAATAATTTTGGAAATTTTTCCGCAAAATTTTCGATATATGAAGGCGGGACAATCGTGCAAAGCCCTTCAATACTTAAAAGATCAAAATCATGTTTTAAATGTTTGATCACAAAAGAGGGATTATAATACCAGCATTTAAAACGTGTTTTCTCTACTCTTGCATTTACTCCATTGCTGCTGAAAAGCCGGCGTGTAGCTGTTTTCAGTTTTCCTTTAAAGATCAACAAAAACTCCCACAAACAAAACTTTGGAAGAAGTACCAATGTTACTGCGCCTTTAGGTTTTAATAAATCAGCGAAGGAATCAAGAACAGTGTCGAGGTCGGCGGTACAATTCAAACCCGCAAAGTTTGAAAAAATGACATCGTAAGGTCCGCGTTCGCGCAGATACTCTAGGGCAGTAAACGAACAAATTTCAGTGTTTATTAATTCGTGTAGATCTGCATCTCTTACTTTTTGTTTCAGCACTTCCTGCATCTCGACAGAAATGTCTGTTGCATGAACTTTACAGTTATGTTGCCCCAGCCAGATCGCATCCTCTCCCGTGCCGCTGTTCAATTCTAAAATATGTTGGCCTGGAGCAATAATTTTTGAAAGATGTTCTCGCACTCTTTTTCTTTTGTATTTGATAATCGTATTGCCGGAATATAATTCATCAAATTTGTTTGCCTGCTGTGTAAATGCAGCGGCAGCAAGGGTTTCATTTATATTTTTAGCAACCGGGTTCATAATTATTTTTGCAACTGCAATAATTTCATCTTTTCAAAAAAAGTGGCTGGAACATAATAGATGCCAGATATAGCTTTCCTGAATGTCAAAAAATTAATTTTCAAAGGATTAGAAAAAATTTGTTTTAAATTTTCGAAAGATAAATGCTTGCGGTAACTTTTATGAACATAAGCGTGAAGCTGTTTATAAAAAGCCGGTTGATAATTATTATGAAATAGTAAAGCCATTTCATTGGAATCGGTCCAGTTCGTTTTTTGTTTCAATTCTGATTTTACTTTTTCAAAAAAAACAGTTCCCGGCAAAGGATAAGAAACTGAAATACCAATTTCAAAAGGCAATAATTTATTGATCATCGAAATAGTTTTTTTGATGTCATCATATGTTTCTCCTGGATAACCGAATTGAATAAAAAATGACGGTTTGATTCCGTTCTTTTTCAATAAACGCGTTGCGTCATAAATTTGCTGAACATTGGTTCCTTTATCCATCGCATCCAGAATTTTTTGCGAGCCGCTTTCTGCACCCATCCAGATATTTTCGCATCCTGCACGCGCCAGGTCTTTGATGGTATTCTCTTTTAATAACAGATCAACTCTTCCCTGCATTTTAAATTTAAATGAGAGGTTTTCTTTTTCAATCAAATCAGCAAACTCCTTTATCCATCCAGGTTTCAGGCCAAAGATGTCATCACAAAACCAGATGTGATCAAAATCGAATTTACCTTTTAGCATTATTAGTTCGTTTACTACATTTTCTGGCGAACGGGAATTATAACGATTCCCGTAAATCGGTTTTGCACACCAGTTACATTTAAAAGGGCACCCCCGGGTAGTTGCCATATTCATTGAAAAATAGCCGGCATGTTTCATCCACAATTTGCGGTAAGGCTCCATGTCAATCAAATCCCAGGCAGAATCTGGAAGTTGATCCAGATCTTTTATTACGCTTCTTTTTGCCGTTGTGATAATGGAATCATTTTTTTTAAATGCAAGTCCCTGGATATTTGAAAAATCAGTTTCATTTCGCTGGATCGAATTGATCAGTTTTAATAAAGTAATTTCTGCTTCACCAATCAAAACAAAATCTGCACCTTCGTCCAGGTACATTGAATAACGGTCGCTGGAATCAGAACTCGAAACAATAACTGTACAGCCTCTTTCTTTCGCAAAATGAATCATCCGGAAAGCTGCTTCTCTCATGTTGGTCAAACACATCTTCGTGAGATAATTAAATCCATCATCATAGATCACAAAAAAAGCTGGCTTTATTTCGTCAATAACCGAAATGATTTCTTCCGGGGCATGAGAAAACATGGTATCAAAAAATGAAACAGGATAACCATTTTGTCGCATTAATGAAGCGGCATATAAAGTGCCCAGTGGCGCATATGGTTGTCCAATCGACCATTGTTTAGGATCGAAGCGAAGAAAATAAGAATGGGAAAAAAGGATGTGATTCATTTACAAAAAAATTTTACAACCTTGTACGTGGAGCAAGATTGAGATAACAAACACATTTTTTACAAACCTCATTTTTATCCATATCCAGGTTTTTTCTAAACCCAATAGCTTTGTCACTATTTAATATTTTGTCTAAAGATTGCTGCCTGATATTTCCGTAAGATGGATGAAAAAAACAAGGTCTCACATTTCCATCTGCTTCTATTACAGTAGAGACCCACGGCGCATTACAGCGTTTAAAAGGAAATTCATTCAAGCCATAAAAGGCCGCATAATAACTGTAAATTTTTTTGATCTTTTCCGGTGATTCAGCAATAAAATTATTTTCAAAATCAATTGAGTTGGTGATCAATAATTTCTCAATGATTTTTTCAAGATCAGGTAAATCATCCTTAGATAAAAGAATTTCATGTTGACGTTTTTCGTCCCATGTCAATTCCCGGTTAAATGCGTGGCTGCTTACATCAGCAGGCAAAAAACTGATTTGTTGCAGGCCGATTTCTTTTGCAGCCTCAATAATCGCTGGCCACTTACGAAAATTCAATTGATGAATAACAGTCCGCGCGCTAATTTTAAAATCTGGATTTAATCTTTTTATTGCTTCAAATCCTTCTTTCATTTTTTGGAACGCGCCGGGAATATTCCTGATCCTGTCGTGCGTTTCTTTATCACCGTCAAGAGAGACAATAATATCGTTTACATAACCCACCAGCAATGTGGCATTTTTTTTAAGCGTCAGTCCTGTTGATAACAAACTCACTTTAATTTTTTCTTTATTTAGTATTTCACAAAACCTGAAAAAATTGGGATTCAGTAATGCTTCTCCGCCCGACATCAATACTTGTCTTGTCCCAAACTTTTTTAGTGAAGCTAACAATCTCTGAATATCCTGCTCGTTCAATTGTCTCAGATTGTGATTGCCTTTCCAGATATCACACATCACACACCGGCAATTGCACGCACTGTGGGGCATCAGGATAACAATAGGCAAAGCAGTGATCCTGCTCGTTTGTAACGTTCTGTGACGTTGATAAGTTTGATATAAAGTTTCAGTAAACATCACACATAATTATTTCTGATCACTATCCGGTAAAAAGGATTTTTTCGAAATAGTAATTTGTTTATCCATGAACGTGGATTATATAAAATCTTATAGTTGTAGGATTTTAAATCACGCAAACGGTGATGAAAATAATATTTCGACATCTGCGGAAATCCAAGCTCTGAAAAATATTTCCGCGTTCTTTGCCTGGCCGGGAAAACTTCTTCGATAGCATAAAAAGGACTATCAAGAATGTATATTTCTCCCTGCAGCGTTAAATGTTGTATTGCAGTATTGACAATATCTTTCACGGATTTAAAATATTGAAGAGAAGCAGCAAATACAATCAGGTCAAACTTTTGATCAGCAAGAATTCCGGAACGAATATCGCCATATACAAAATTGAGCCGCGCTCTTTTTTGGAAAACTTTATTGGCTTTTTTTAGTTCTGCGCGGTTGATATCAATTCCTGTAACCGTTCCTTTTGTTATAGACGCGAGCTGCGCGGTAAGCCATCCATTGCCACAACCAACTTCAAGGATATTGCAAATGCGGCCCTTCTTTTTTATGTAATTCAAAAGATGATAGCAACTTTTTTCCCTGATTTTCCATTCCTTAAAAAGCGGATGCGAATGAGCAACGTGTGGAAGCCTTGCAATTTCATTTTCAGTAAAATACCTGCCTTCTTTTTTTCTGAGGGAAATATAAAGTCTCTCAAATTCATTTTGACTTAATGAATCCGGCTGGAAAAGATTGTTGTTTATGATCCGTAAATGATTCAACACAAATTATATTAAAATTTAAAATCCCTGTATTTCCGGTTGACGATATTTCCAGACACGTTGCAATAGTTTTATCTCGTAAGGATATTGATAAAAATTCATTCTATATCTCAAACCTGCAATCAGCTTCATCGTACTCCGTTTCAGATTATTGAGACGGATATCAGAAACGGTTGGGTAACAGCCATTTAAAACTGTTTCAAAATTTCTGATCTTATCAATCATTTCCGGCAGCAGCCACGGTGTCAAAGGATTTTTTCGCAAGTCAAATTTTTCCCATTGTGGGCTTACCCAATCTTCCAGTTTTTGAGGATAAGCGAACCCTGAAGCAAGAACTTCATTGTATAAATCAGAACCTTCGGTGGGCACCGGGCTATAAGTGTATAAAACAATTTCAGTTTTTGGATTTACCGCTTTTACTTTTTTAATGAAGTTGATATCAAATTCAATTTGCTGCATTACTTCCTCTGTGGTTGAAGCGGGAGTTCCGAGTACAAAAGAATATTCTGGAATAATATCAAATTTTTTTAAGCGTTCTGCAAAGCGGATTATCTGCGCACCGGTTTGTGTGCCGCCCTTATCTAATTGATGTAACACTTTATCATTGCCGCTTTCAGCGCCAAAGAAAATTATTTTACAGCCTGCTTCCCGAATAAGCGCTAGTGATTCATCTTTAAATTTATCCATTGTGTCAATTCGCGCCATTCCCCACCAGTTCATCTTTTCCGGCTTTATCAGCTTTGCAAATGCAACCGCTCTTTTTTCGGAAACAAAAAAATTGTTGTCGTGAAATTCAATGGCATCGGCTCCCCACTTGTCCTTGATATATTTTATATCACGATAAACATGTTCTGCTGATTTTGCTTTCCATCTTGCTTCATAAGTGGGCACCACCGCACAAAATGAACAGGTAAAAGGACACCCAATACTCGAATGGTAAGCCAATGTTTTATTTCCCAAATAAGTTTTGCCGAGATACTTTTCGATTGAATAAATCTGGTGCAATTTATCGTAGGGCAATGACGGAAGAGTGTCCTGGTCTAACAAATCCTGCTTATGGTTTTTGACGATTTTACCATCATATTTATAAACAAGATTTTTGATCAATTCGTACGGTTTATTATTTTCTAACGCCTCGATTAGTTGAGGAAAAGCCGCATCACCCGGGCCATTGATCACAAAATCAACATAGCCGGAATTCAATACAACTTTGTAATGACTTGTAGGAAAATAACCACCCCAAATCATTACAGTATCTGCAAATTCTTCTTTAATTTTTTTTGCAAAAGGAATGGCTTGTTTAGTCTGCGGGCCCGGCATCACGGTAAAGCCAATATATTTATATTTTCCTGTAGACAGGTAACTTTTTATTTTTTCATAAGGATGTTCCTCGCGGTTCCCATCAACGATTGTCCATTCATAAGTTCCATCAACGGAAGCGGCAATATTCATAATAGAATTCGGAATGCGATGTTTAACTATGGCGCTGCGTGGATTAAATAAAAGTATCTGGTTCATACTTTGTTCCAAACGAAATATTTGCAAGGAAGGTTGCCAACCTTGAAAGGTTGGCAACCTTTATGACAGCTTTGTACGTTTTAATCTTCGGCAACTGTCGTTTATCAGAAATAATTAAAAGCAAATGAATCTATTTCAAAAATTCAATTCTCTTTCCTTAAAAAGCAATTTAGTTTCAAAGCCAGATGGGGCGTACGATTTATGGGCTGCTGATTATGATTCGCAGCCCGATAACATGATGCTGGCATGGGATGAGGATATATTTTCAAGGCTGATAAATACTATGGATTTACACAATAAAATAATCGCTGACATTGGCTGCGGAACCGGTAGGCACTGGAAAAAAATTTATGAGCGGGAACCAAAAAAAATAATTGGTTTTGACGTATCTGAAGGAATGCTGAGCATATTGAAACAAAAATTCCCGGAGTCAGAAACCCACCATTTAATAAATGATGAGTTAAAAGAATTAGAGAACCAATCGTATGACATGATTTTTTCTACGCTTACCATTGCTCATATTAAAAATGCAGAAAAGGCATTACACGAATGGAGCCGGATTTTAAAGTCTGGCGGAGAAATAATTATTACAGATTATCACCCAACTGCTTTGGCAAAAGGCGGTAGAAGAACATTTAATTATCATGGTAAAAAAATTGCTGTGAAAAATTATGTTCATTCAATTGAAAAATTAAAAGGCATTGCAAGGCAACTTGATTTAGAAGTGATTCATTTTATTGAAAAGTCAATTGACGAATCTGCCAGGCCTTTTTACGAAAAACAAAGCGCACTTCACGTTTATGAATCCTGGAAAGGAACGCCAATCATTTATGGAATTCATTTAAAGAAACCGGATGTGGTTAAATAGTGTCAACATTATTGGAAGTGAAGGAATGCAACATATCCAGGTTGCAGATGGAAAAATAAAATCTGTTGCTGAAAAAAATAATCAGGGGAACTCAGCAGAAATTAAAATTGAATTTAAAAATGCCCTTGCTTTTCCTGGCTTGATCAACTCTCACGACCATCTTGATTTTAATTTATTTCCTCAAACCGGCAACCGCATTTACAATAATTATGCTGAATGGGGAAAAGATATCCATTGTGAAAATAAAGAATCCATCAATAATGTTTTAAAAATCCCGCAACATCTCAGAATACAATGGGGGCTTTATAAGAACCTGTTGAATGGAATTACAACTGTTGTAAATCACGGAGCAAAATTAAAAATTAGCGATCCTTTCATTACCGTTCTCCAGGATAACTATTCTTTGCATTCTATCCGGTTTGAGAAACACTGGCAATTAAAACTTAATAATTTTTTTGCAAAGAGACAACCGTATGTAATCCATATTGGTGAAGGAACAGATGAGATGGCTCATAAAGAAATTACCACGTTGATAAAAACAAATTTCTTCAATAAAAGCCTGTTTACTGTACACGGCGTTGCAATGGATGAACAGCAGGCAAAAAATTTTAAAGCATTGATTTGGTGTCCGGCTTCCAACTTTTTTTTGCTGAATGCGACTGCCGACATCAAAAGATTAAAGACAAAAACCTTAATTCTTTTTGGAACTGATTCTACATTAACTGCAGATTGGAATTTATGGAATCATCTGCGATTGGCAAGGAAAACAGGAATGATGAATGATAGCGAATTATTTAATTCACTTACAAAAACCCCTTCTGTTGCCTGGAAACAAAATCATATTAGAATCATTTCAGTCAATAAAAGTGCTGACATGGTAATTGCCAAACCTATTAATGGCAAAGGTCTTGATGCATTTTATTCGTTGAATCCTAAAAGTATACAATTGGTTTTGCATCGCGGGGAAATTCGTTTGTTTGATGAGGAAATAAAAGATCAGTTAGTCGTTTATGATTTTCCCATTTCACAATTCAGCAAAATAAATATCGACGGAAACTGGAAATATGTTTATGGAGATGTGCCTAAATTAATAAGAGAAGTAAAAAGTTATTATCCCGAGGTTAATTTTCCCGTTAGTATTTAAAATTAATTTATGATCAGTCTGATTGACCTGAATTATCACACTCATTCTAACATATCTAATCCGGAAGAAGTATTGGAATTGCAGAAAGCATCAATCGGCTTTGTAGATTTCATAAAGGAAAAATTGTCAATTCAACTGATCAAACACTCTAACTATGAAGGCGAAAAGTGCATCAATGGTGTGAAGTATGTTTTCTTTAAAAGCAAAAACAGATTTCTGCATATTCCTTGCAAAACACATCGCCATATTCACAAACAAAACTTGGATATTATCTTAGTTCAGGGATTAATTTTTCCGTTACAATTAATTGCTTTGAAATTAATACTGCCAAAAAAAACAAAAATAATTGTACAGCACCATGGCGAAAGACCATTTACCGGCATTAAGAAATCTTTTCAGAAAATAGCAGATCATTTCATTGATGCGTACCTTTTTACAAGTATCGAAAATGCCGCCGAATGGATTGACACAAAAATAATTCGGGATAAAAAAAAGTGTTCTGAATTGCTGGAGGCTTCCACCTTTTTTACTGTAAAAGATAAGCTGGAATGCAGGCGCCAGCTATCTTTTAAAGGAAATCAAAATTTCTTATGGGTAGGAAGATTAAACAAGGGCAAAGATCCAATAACTGTCATTAATGCTTTTGAAAAATACATTATTATTTATCCGGAAGCACGCTTGTTTATGATCTTTCACACGGAAGAATTATTGCCGGTGATCCAGCGAAAATTAGAAGAAAATGAACATTTAAAAAAAGCGGTGATACTGAAAGGAAAAGTAAATCATGATGAGTTAGAAACCTGGTATAATGCCGCTGATTTTTTTATTTCTGCAAGCCATAAAGAAGGAAGTGGATATGCGCTGATAGAAGCGATGTCATGTGGTTGTATTCCTATTGTTACCGAAATTCCTTCTTTCAAAAAAATAACGGATGATGGAAAATTCGGACATTTATTTGAACCGGGAAATCCGGAAAGCTTATTGAATACTTTATTGAATTTAAAAAATATTGAAAGAGAAACATTGACCAAATCAATTATCACTCATTTAAATCATTCTCTTTCATTTAAATCAATTGCTGATAATCTTTATTCAATTTGTGAGAGCCTTACTAAGAAATAAATTCATCACTGATTTTGCAGTTTCATTTATCGCATAAGGCATCACTGATTTATATTCAAGATCTGGACAAGAAAGGATTTGATGTGCTTTTTCAATCATCTCTTCTTCAGTTTTTACAATATGCCAATGGTCAAAATCAACATTCATTGGTTTACAAAAACTAATGACATGGCAACCGGCATATAGAGCTTCCAGGCAAACCATGCTAAAACCTTCATACGAAGATGAATGAAGAAAAATTTTTGATTGTTGCATCAGCAGCAAAAGATTTTGATGAGTCATTTCACCATTTAAAAAAACATT
The DNA here is from genome assembly GCF_003721595.1 of Hanamia caeni. Classification (GTDB taxonomy): domain Bacteria; phylum Bacteroidota; class Bacteroidia; order Chitinophagales; family Chitinophagaceae; genus Ginsengibacter; species Ginsengibacter caeni. The sequence goes on along the minus strand of NZ_RJJR01000002.1, from coordinate 104,947 downwards.
GTTGGAGAGACCGTATTCCCGCACTTTTTTTTGCAATACAGATCCCTGCTCGCCTTTGCCTGCAATGATAGAACAAATGTGAGGGAAATATTCTTTTAACCGGAAGATACAACCAACGAAAACATTATATTGTTTCAAAGGAATTAAAGAGCCAGCTCCAAGCACATCTATCGTCCTTTGAGAAGAACCTTTTTCAAATAATTTCTGTTCAATACCATTTGGAATAATGTGAGCAGGACGAATTAAATAATTTTTAAAAAACTCATCCGCAATAAAATCAGATATGGCAATCAGCTCCTTAGAAGACGGTTTTATTTTAGCAACAAATTTATTTCCTTCTTTTGCATCCTGGCCTGCGATCCAGCTGTAATGCGGTATTCGAAATCTTTTTCCAAAGCGATGGCCTATGAAAGCACATTCACCAAGCCATAAAGAAAATAAACCGATCACATTACTTTCCTTTTTGAGTCTTTTTAATTTTCGCCAAACTCTGAACCATAAAAACCGTCTCGATAATTTTCCTTTGTTCCTTCCTCCAAAAGAAAAAATGGTGTTTCCATTCCAGATATATTCTGCCAATGTATAAGGATATTGAAAAGTCACAACAATGATTTTGATACAAGAAAAATCTTTGTTGAGTGTCCTGATAAGACCTTGAAGAAAAGGAAGGCAGGAAGTATCCAGTTCGTCTTCAGGAAAGCCAGGAGTCAATATCACCAATGAGCGCTGATCTTTTTTCATCTAAGGAAATAATTTTGTTGCATAATAAGAGGCTTTCTTTATTGTGGGTGATCAGGATGATTATCTTTCCGTGGCTCGCTAATTGACTAAAATATTTAATCAAACAATCTTCGGAATATCTGTCAAGCTCGCTAAAGGGTTCATCAAGAATGATGAGATCAGCATCTTTATATAAAGCTCTTGCAATGGCGATTCGCTGGCGCTGTCCGCCACTTAAATTTTTTCCTTCTTCTGTAATAATCTTATTATATCCCTCTGGAAACTTAGATACGGTTTCTTTCAATCCTGTTACCCGCAGCAATTCTTCTAATTTTTGAAAATCGAAAATGCTTTCATTTAAAGTGATATTCTTCAAAATAGTATCATAGATTAGTAATGGTTGTTGTTTAACATAGGAAATATTTTCCCAAAAGGCTTGTCTTTGCTGCATTTCAGTTGGAGTCCCATTTACCAAAATTCTTCCTTCAGCAGGTTCTAAAAATCCCAATAACAAATTCATCATTGTTGTTTTCCCTTTTCCTGAAATTCCTGATAAGCCAACAAAATCTCCTTTTGAAACAAAAAAAGAAAGCTCTTTCAAAACAGGCTCAACTTTGAAATGAAAAGAAACATTTTTAAATTCAATAGAATGTAGCGGAAGCTTTTTTTCAGAAATATTTTTAGGACTAAGCGATTTATTTTTTACCAAATAATCAATTGTAAATTCATAAGTATTTATTTGTCCACTGCTTATTAAAATTTTTACAATGCCTGGAATTATCTTGTAAGCCGCTGCGATAAAGGCTCCTAAAGTAATTATTGAAATTGAGTTTGTATTAGCAGTAAACGAATGAATAAGAATCAGGATCAGCAATCCTAAAATGGCAAACATTTCAATAACCCTCGATGGCATATTCTGAACTACTAATTGTTCAGAAAGAACATCATTAAATTGTGATTGCGATACGTTATACCTTTTTGAAAAAAAAGGTTTACCGTTATATAAATTACTTTCAATAAAACCTGTTAAAGCTTCCTTCAGGTATTGAATCGTTTTTTCGCTGATGTCCTTTGCTGTTTTACGGATTGAGTTGATTCTTTTTTTCATTAAAAAGCTAATGAGAATAATGGGAGGTGCAAGAATGACAAAAAGCAGGGCGAATAAAACAGGATTATAAATCAATATTGCTATAATTGTTATCAGGATTAAAACAGACTGGCTTAAGATCTGTTGAAATCCTCCTAAAACATAATGTCCAAATTCAACAGGCTGCTGGCTGATTCTACGTATATGGACAGACGAATCAACATTGACATAATTATTATAATCCCCGTTAAGATAACCGGCTAAATTTTTTTCCGAAAGCCTTGATGACACCCGGTAAACAAATTTTAATTGCATCCGCATAACCCGGAATGCGAAATAGTTCTTTATGCTGAAGAGAATAAAAAAAACGGTTATCAGAAGAAGCGGAGATTGTTCAAAAATATCAAATGACCGATAAGTTGATATTGAGTTTGCCGGATTTGTATAAAATTGGATCACCAATAATAACATCGCCAGGAAACCTATATCCAATATGCTTACTAAAATATTGAGGAAAATAAGTTGTATTATTTTACTCTTTTCCTTTCCGGTGAGAATGGAGAATATATTTGTTATCGTTTTTTTCAAGATCTGGAATTGTAATTAATAAATTATCGTGGCGAAATTGGAAAAAACAATTTAAAGACATGCCTACCGGTCCATACGTTTTTGATCACGCCACGGATCGTAAAATCTACTGTTACTTTTACAGTATAAGAACCCTTTCCAATACTTATCGTGATTTAAAATAAAAAGGTTGTTCTTTTCTTTGAGTTTGTTTTTAAATGCATCTAAAACATCAGAAATCTGAAGACATCTTTATTTTTTCTTTTAAAATGCCAGGCTAGCAATTGCACTTAGAGACGGTTTATCTATTTCTATTTATTTTTTAAACTTTTAATTTAAAATGTGATAAAATGAAATTATCAAGTCAATTTCTGGAAAACTCTTTTTGTAAGGAAGGAATTCTTTATCTATTATCTATTTTTCTCATCGGTGGCCAAAAACAGATAAGAAAAGATGTTTTGATATCTCCTTATTCGCAAATAAAAAAAGCATTTACAAATATTACTTCATAAATGCTTGACTTTTCACGTGGGCCCACCAGGACTTGAACCTGGGACCACCTGATTATGAGATTCTAAATCGGCTTTTTTTAGCTTTATCTAAGTTGACTTATTTTACCTGAAATACAGGTCAGTAAAGAGTTTCAGAAAAAAATAATTTTTCAGATTCACTCAGCCTTTTGCTATTTAACCTATATTTGTTTGCAAATTGTTTGCAAATTTTAAGGTACTTTTTTATACAAATTTTCCGCCCGTTTCTGTTCTTATAACAAGCTATAAAAATAGAAGCCAATTTACTTCTTCATAAAATTTTTCCTCATGGTAACAGTAAATATTTTTCACGATTTGCGCAGGGTTAAAAAAAATAATTTGTACCCTGTCAAAGTCAGGGTAACTTTTGACCGCAGATCAAAATATATGGAAACCGGCATTGATCTTTCTAAAGAAGATTTTGAAAAATTATCTTCCAGACGCATCAGTAAAGAATTGCTTGACATTAAAGAAAATCTTTTAGAATTGGAAGCGAAGGCAAATTCAATAATAAAAATCGTGCGGCCTTTTAACTTCCCTGTTTTTATTGAAAAATTTAAACAGAAAACCTATGATGCAACGTACGTTGAAACCCTTTATGTAGAAATAATAGATAAATTAATGGCCCAGTGCCGGGTCGGTACTGCCGACAATTATAAATCCAGTCTTCAAAGTCTTTTACTGTTTAAAAAAAATTTGCGATTCGAAGATGTAAGTGATACTTTTCTATTTCGATATGAAACGTGGATGCTTGAAAGAGGCCGCTCTATAACAACTGTAGGCATTTATTGCAGGTGTCTTAGAGCAATATTTAATGAAGCGATTTACAGAAAAATTATTTCACTAGATTACTATCCTTTCGGCAAAAGAAAATACCAAATGCCCGTAAGCAAAAACATAAAAAAAGCTCTCAAACTTCAAGATATGGGCAAGATTTATTTTTATCAGCCGAAACAGGAAAAAGGATTAGAAGCAAAAGCCAGGGCTTTTTGGTTATTTAGCTACTTTGCTAACGGGATGAATATGAAAGACATTGCCTTACTAAAATTCAAAAATATTTCTGACGAATTTTTAACCTTTGAAAGAGCTAAAACAATAAGAAGTACACGAACAAATCCAAAGTTAATTACTGTATATATTAATGATGATATAAGAGCAATTATAAGAAAATGGAGTAACTGGGATAAGAGCAGGGAAAACTATATTTTCCCAGTCTTAAAACCCGGATTAACTCCCTCACAACAAAGAGATCGTATTAAAGAATTTATAAGAGATGTAAATGACGGAATCAAATCAATATGTATTGAAGCAGGAATTGAAGAGCATGTTACAACTTACAGTGCACGCCATTCTTTCTCCACTGTTTTAAAGCGTTCAGGGGCCAGTATCGAATTTATTTCTGAGGCGCTGGGACATACAGATGTAAAAACTACTGAGAGCTATTTGGACAGCTTCGAGAATGAAATGAAAAAAGAATTTTCAAATTCTTTACTTGCATTTAAAAATGTTGGTTAAAACTATATTCTAATGCAGATGCAGGATTTATGTGCGAACATGCGAAGTTCGTGGATATTTTCAGATCCTTCTGTAAGTGATTTCCCAAGTAAATGAATGCTATTATAATTCAGTGCTATTGACATCAGATCATCAACAGCGGCTTTAAGGAAAAGATTTGTCTTTTAATGATGGCCAAATGTGCTTTTTTATTGAACATTTGGCCGTTAATAAATCAAGTAATGCCGGCCAAATCTGCTTTTTTAGATTTTCGGAGATGCTCGAAATAAATTCTTCCGCTGCCGATCTTCTATTATTTTAAGTGGGCAGATAACAGATTAATCAATTTCTTTTGTAAGCTGTTCTGCCAACTGATGCAATTTGCGGGCTAATGATGTTTTATCAATCAGCTTAGTTTCATAGTCGGCAATCATTGCTTTTGATAAGTTCCGTGACATTGCATATTCCACTACTTCCGTATCTTTTCCTTTGCATAATAATACGCCAATGCTATGGTTCTCGTGTGGCCTTTTTACATCACGGTCAAGTGCCTCGAGATAAAAATTAAGCTTACCCAAAAATTCTGGTTTAAACTCTTCAATCTTCAATTCAAACAATACAAGGCATTGCAGGTCACGGTGATAAAAAAGCAGGTCGGTATAATAATCTTTATTACCCACCTGCAATCTGAATTGGTTCCCCATGTAAGCAAAGCCTTTTCCTATTTCAAGGATAAATTTTTGCAGGTTTTTTATAAGCGCCTGTTCAAAATCTTTTTCTGAATGAACATCAGGCAAATCGAGAAATTCGAAGATGTAAGGGTCTTTGAAAACGCCCTGTGGAATTTGGGTCAACACCGATGACACAGATTTATCAGATAACATGGTTCGTTCATAAACGGCAGCATTTAATTGACGTTCCAGTTCCCTTACTGAAAGCCTTTCTTTGATGGCATGAAGCAAATAAAATATCTTTTCTTCCGGTGATTTTGTTTTATTAAGAATATGAAGATGAGCCGACCATTGTATTTGTGTCAACACGGTTGTCACAAACTGATTTGGTTCTGAATTTTTCTCTAATTGTGACAACATCGTTGTCACAATTGAAGTATTGCTGGCAACAACACCTTTTAATGAATCTGGGACTGCTAACAGAAATTGGGGATCTGAATAGGTTTCATAAAACTGTTTCATCCTGTAAAGTCCTCTGCGATTGAAACCTCTTAAGCCCGGTTGTTTTATCTGAATATATTCAGCAAGCTGGTCAATAGTTCCTTCTCCCCAAACCCCTTCTTTCACTTTTAAAGCAACAATACTACCAACATGGTAATATAGCATCACCAATTCTGCGTTTACTTTACTAAATGCACGATTACGAGCTTCTTCAATTAATAAAAGAATGTTCTCGAAGTCAATGCGTGTATTATTTCTTTGCTTGCTCATTTCTTACTCTATAAATATTTCGCTTAAAACAATTTCCGATGTTAACGTCTATTTCTGTTGTTGAAACTCTTTCACCACTATCATCGGTAGTTGTTTTATTGCCCTTCGTTTTGAACTAAGGTCCTTATTAAATTATATGATTTCATTTAAACTTAAAGATACCGGTTTTCCCAATTCGAGTCAGGCGCACTTACGTCTGGGTCCAAATAAAGGCCTAACGCTGACAATTCAATAAGAAAATAAACTGGAGATCAGTTACGCATTCCTGCGGCCTTCCTCTGTCTTTAGTATCTCGGCTACCTAATATAACAAAACAAAAAGGCTCTAGTGGATTGGACAGAGGTTTGCAGTTATTTTATATTGCAAGCGTTTATAAGTTTTTTTATTCTTCATTATATATTTTTTTAAAATAGAGTTTAGCTTTAATCTTGATTATCTCCTATACTTTAGCTTCGCGGATATTTTTATTTCCAGATATGCCACATTCTTCCAATGATAACATACAAATTTTCCTTTCTCTTTTCAAAGGCAGAGAAGATGTGTTTGCCATTCGATGGGAAAAGGATGGCAAAAGTGGATATATGCCTGTTTATGATTTGAATTGGAATGAATTTTCAAAACATAAAGCAAGAGGTGGTACTTTAAAAGATTTCGCCGATAAAAGATTTTCAAATCTTACTGAGGAAAGAATTGTGAATCACCTCGCGGGGAAAGAAGTAATCGGGCTTTATCCCTTATTACCCGATAATACTTCCTGGTTTATTGTTGCCGATTTTGATGAAAGCCTATCCAGTAAAAAAAGCTGGATCGAGGAGTGCAGATTTTTTATTAAAGCGTGCGACATTCATCGGCTTCCCTGTTACCTTGAACGCTCACGAAGCGGAAAAGGCGGCCATGTGTGGATTTTCTTCGAATCTGCTTACCCAGCGTATAAAAGCAGGAAAATAATTTTACATATTTTGGAGATTGCCGGTATCATTTCAGCTTTCGATAAAAATTCGAATTATGACAGGCTTTTTCCCAACCAGGATTACCATTCAGGTAAGGGACTCGGAAACCTCATCGCATTACCCCTTCAGGGAAAAGCATTGGAAAACAAAAATTCATGTTTTATTGATCCTGCTAATGAGATGCCTTTTGAAGACCAGTTTAACCTTTTAGAAAACGTCCAGAGAGTTTCCGTTGAGCATTTAGATAACATTCTGTATAAAATAGACAATTCAACAGAATCAAATGTGCCGGTAAATTCTATACCAATTTTAGCAGATCAAAATGGAATTCCAATAATATTAAACAAACAGATTTTAATTCAAAGAAAACAACTTACTCCCGAGTTAATAATCTTTTTAAGAGAGAAGCTCAATTTTTTAAATTCCGATTATATCATAAAAAAGAAGTTGGGCAAAAACACATTTTCAATTCAGCCTTATTTCAAAATGCTGGAAGAAAAAGAAGGCCTTGTTTTATTACCAAGAGGTTTTATTGGCAGATTGCTACGTTTTTGTAATGAGAAAAAAATTAAGTATCATCTGATTGATGAACGGAAGAAACTTACTGAAGTCCATTTCTCATTTAAAGCATCTTTGTATGAGTATCAGCAGCAGACAGTTAATATAACAGACAAAAAAGAAATAGGGATTATAGTCGCTCCTCCCGGTTCCGGCAAAACCATCATGGCGCTGGCCATTGTAGCAAAGAAAAGACGACCAGCTTTAATCATTGTCCATCGAAAACAGCTATTTGATCAATGGGTGGAACGTATTCAATCTTTTCTTGGAATTGCTGAAGCGTTTATTGGAAAAATAGCTCCAGGTCAACAAAAAATTGGTACACATATAACCGTTGCGATGATTCAAAGCCTTGCTGCTATTGACACAACAAACGATGTCTTTAATTCGTTTGGATTAATCGTTATTGATGAATGTCATCATATTCCTGCTAAAACATTCAGAGAAGTGATCAGGCATTTCTCTTCCTATTATTTATACGGGTTAACTGCTACGCCGGTCAGAAAAAACAATGATGAAAAACTTATCTTCATTTATATCGGCGATGTTATTCATGAAGTAAGATTTCCTGCAGAAGATTCTCTGTCTTCTAAAAAGGTATCAGTAATTATCAGGGAAACGGATTTACTTATTCCGTTTGATTATAGAACAGATAAGCCTGAAACACTTCACCAGATACTCATTCATGATTCTGCAAGAAACCAACTGATCATTGAGGACATTAAAAGGGAAGTAAATACCGGTAAGAAAATATTGGTACTCACAGAAAGAAAAGCTCACATAGAGGTTTTATATCAGTATCTGAAAAACCAATATGAAGTAATAACCATTTCAGGAGAAGATGCAGTATCAGCAAGAAATTCAAAACTTAAACAAATCAGAGATGGACACTTCCAGGTTTTGATTTCCACAGGGCAGTTCTTTGGCGAAGGAACCGACCTGGATAATCTGGACTGTTTAATCTTGGCTCATCCCTTTGCTTTCGAGGGCAAATTAATACAATACATAGGCAGAGTGCAACGTGGAGAAATTACTCCTGTTATTTATGATTACAGGGATATTTGTATTGATTACCTGGAAAAGCAATTCAGGCAAAGAAACCGGTACTATAAAAGATTATTGAATACCGGGCAGTTACAAAGATTTGAAGAACTAATCCTGCTATTTGATGAGCAAAAAGTTTATATAAACTCACTGGAATTTCCTTTATCCATTAACTGCCTGGATTTACCTATGGAAGTAGAAAAGTTTAAAGAAGGAATTATATGGAAGGTCAGGGTACTGGCTTATGATGAAGAGAGTGGCGAGCTTACAGCAGAAATTATTAATTATCATGCGAAACCGGAAACGCCTGCCAGTAAACAAACTTATTTACAGTTTTTAATAATTGATAAAATTAAATTCCGCGCTATTGATACCGCTCGCTTATTACTCGCCACAGTCCTTCAAAATAATCCAATTATACAAGAAGCAAAGCCAATTATCAATCGCGGAATCGCAGTTAATCCAATTCCCAAAAAACTGTCGCGAACCATGAAAGTCCCATTCAATAAATTGCAATTTTTAGCAGGGCGTATTTCCTTCCCTTTATTTGTTGAAGAATTGAATCTGGAAATTACTTTTGAAATTGAGAACCTGAATATTCGGTCGGAATTTGAAGTAATTAAAAGTTATTTCATTAAAATTTTGAAGAAGAAATTAATTTGTGTTGAAATTGAAATTCATTATAAGGGAAATGAAATTATTAATGTGTCTGCAAGTTCTGATGATATTGATAAAATAAACAGTAGCATTATTGATAATGTACGTTTTGAATTTGTGAAAAGAGAGATGCTGACTTTCAAAGGAAATCCGGAAGAATCATCGGCTTTGAATACTTTTGAGGATTTACTTCCAAAAGAAAAAAATGTTGTTGGAAAAATATTTAAATCAGAGGGGGATTTAATTGATGACTTGCTCAAAATAAAGAATTCAAAGCATTATTATCAACTCAAATATCTTTCATCACAACACTTGTCATCAGTTCTCAAAATCAGATTTATTCTTACTCCCTTTTCTTTTTTGTTTTTGCTCGATGGAAATAAAAAGTACCATATAATTTGGGAGACTCTCAATAGTGAAGAGGCCACTTACATCTGGCATTTTGAAAAATCAATGGATGCCCTTAGACAAGGATTAAAAGAAATTGAAACTATACTCCAGGAAATAAAAACTACTGGCAAACCAAATTATATTAGAAAAGAGGATTACAATTTTAGCCGGATTGTTCACGATTATACTGATGCAAAAAGTGGGTTCACCGTTTGGAAAGGAACGTTAGAGGATAGATTAGTTTGATTAGCAATTTAATTGCGGGCACTACTGGTTGTTACCATAATCCTTTAAATCTCAAAAAGGAATTTAGTCATGCACAAAGTATGGAATCTTTAATCGAATGAAGGCGTGCGCGTATTTAATTATGGTAAATCGTAGATGACAGCAATCATTTTTTGTTAATTTTTTAAATTATTATTAGCAATAAAAATTCCCAAACCTTAGTAAAACTTTTCTTACCTTAATTTCATTTTACTCCATACTGGTAGTATTTATTACTAATCGCTGATCCTTCTGTTAACAAGGACTTACAGGTACCTCATCAAAATTTAATGAGGTATTAATAATATTAATCAGCTTAATTAAATTTGACTCAGGATTTCTATTTGTGAACACGAAAATGAAGAAGTATGGAAGAAACACCTATGCTGTTTCCAATAGCTCCCAGCGAGTTTTGGAAACAAATCAAAATTATCATCGAAGACGTAATTGCTGAAAAATTAACCCAGCAAAAAATCTCCCCACCCAACAATCACTTACCGGAAAAAACTTTACTGAAACCATCAGATGTCTGTGAAATTTTCCAGGTATCCAAGCCAACACTTTATGAATGGCTGAGACAAAAAAAGCTGAAAAGTTTGCGTGCAGAGATAGAAAATTTAATAAGTGGACAGGGCAAACCTTTAACCTCAAAAGGAATTAATCACCATTAAATGTGTAGCAATGAACTGTGAACAAGCCAATCAAATTGACCTGGTGGATTACCTGCATTCCATAGGACATGAACCGTCAAAGATCAGAGGCAATGATTATTGGTACCATTCTCCTTTAAGAGATGAAAAAGAGCCATCCTTTAAAATTAACCGGAACAAAAATGTCTGGTATGATCACGGCCTCGGGAAAGGAGGAACGCTGGTGGATTTTACAATAGAATATTACCATTGTAATAATGTAGCAGAAGCGCTACAAAATCTTTCTTTTTTTCAAGGGCGAAATCTTTTTCAAAACAGTTGTAACAGACCGCCGTTCCACTCGTATGAGCACAATACTTTCCCGGACGATACGAGAGAAACGGCGATAAGGATAATAGCCGCAAAGCAGCCCATACAAAACCCCATACTTTGCCGCTATTTGAAGCAAAGAAAAATAGAAAAAAATATTGCCAATAAATACTGTTATGAAATTCAATTTACTAATGTTAGCAACGACAAAACATACATCGCAATCGGATTTAAAAATAATGCAGGCGGATATGAATTACGCAACGAATATTTTAAAGGAAGCAGTTCTCCAAAATACATTACTTACCTGGATAATGGAGCAAATAAGGTAACCGTTTTTGAAGGCTTTTTTGATTTCATGAGCTATCAAACCATTCATCAAAATCAGCAGCAGAAACTGACAAATTTTCTCGTTTTAAATTCCCTTTCCTTTTTCGAAAGAAGTCTTCTTTTAATGGAAAAACATCAAAGTATCCATCTGTATTTAGACCAGGATGAAGCCGGCAGAAAAAATACAAAACAGGCTTTAAAGAGATCTCCAAACTTTAAAGATGAAAGCAAGCTTTACAAAGGCTATAAAGATTTAAATGACTGGTTAAGCAATTTTGGGAGGTTGAAAATGCAAAAGAATGTAAGGCCGTCTGTGCATAGGCGCCTTTAAAATCTTTCTAAGCAAGCGGTGTTTTTGTTGCACAAAAACCCAGCTTGCTTTTTCTCCCGTTGGTCGCAAAAGAAATTGCAGAGGAAAATGACAAGTGAAGAAACCATAACAAAGCATCCCGGAGGCAGGCCGAAAAAGCCGGTGAAAAGAGACATTGTAAAAGGAGTAAGATTTACCAAAGCGGAATTTTATGTGGTAAAACAGAATGCCGCAAAAGCCGGAATTGGGATTTCTTTATTCATCCGGCAAACGGCCATAAATGGAAAAATAAAACCACTGTTGGATGAGGAAGAAAGGCAATTTGTCAGGCAATTAATAGGCATGGCCAACAACTTAAATCAACTGACAAAGAAGGGCCACCAGGAAGGATTTTTAACAGCAGTACTGATGTTTGAAAAATACAAAAATTCCATTGATGAACTATTAGAGAAACTCAAAAGATGATAAGCAAAGTGATCATAGGAAAAACATTTTCAGGAGTGTGCAGATACGTGTGCAGGGATCAAAAAAGAGCCGTGGTTCTGGATGCTGAAGGTGTCAGAGATTATGACTGGAAATTAATGTCTGAAGATTTTGACAGGCAGCATTCTTTAAGACCTACTCTTTCAAAAGCTGTTTTTCACGGCATTCTAAGTTTCTATCCAGGAGAAAAAATTGAGGATAAAAAAATGATAGAAATAGCACACCAATATTTACAAAAAATGAACGTTTCAGATACCCAGTTTTCTATCACTAAGCACATCGATAAAGATCATTCTCATCTGCATATCATTGCTAATCTTGTCAACAATAAAGGCGAAACAATCAAAGACAATTGGATAGGTTTACAAGGCAAGAAAGTTGCCCAGGAGATGACACTTAAATATGGATTAAAAGAAGCGATTTCAAAAGATTTATCTCATACTCATCTGGAACAGTTAAATGAGAAAGAAGCGAACCGTTATATTATTTACCAGACGATTTTGGAAATGCTACCTCAAAGTAAAAGCCTTGACAACCTAAAAGAAAAATTAGCCGTAAAAAATATTGAAACATTATACAAATACAAAGGGCAAACAAAAGAGTTACAGGGCATCAGTTTTAAAATTGGAAATTTCAAATATAAAGGCAGCGAAATTGATAGAAAATTCTCTGTAAAGAATCTTGAAAAAGCAATTTGTAAGAAAGAATTACAGACATCAATTAAGCCCTTACTCGCCACTTCAAATTTAAATCGGAATAGCGAAGAAAACTTTATCACTGAAAATAAAAAATCATTAGGTAAAGACATCAATATTTTGCTACCGGTAATCAATCCACACGAAAATAATCAACCACTTCCCTATCAATGGAAATTAGGTAAAAAAGGGAAGAAGAAAAAATCAAACCGTTTGCATCCATAATTTAAATAGATTTTGATGAATGAGGTATTATTAAAAACAATTATAGAGAAGCTGGAAACTTTGGAAATTGCTTTACTAAAACAAAGTCATCCGGCTAAAGATTGCGAATCACTAAATGCATTAGAAACGCTAATTAAATCAGTTCAATCGGAATTGATGGAGCTTAATTCCGAAGTCAGAAGAAACACTGATTGTGTAACTAATCTATCAAATCAAATAAATACTTTAAGACTCAACTTGACTCATCCTGAACAAAATCAGGTTAAGCATATTCATCATTTTCATAAGCATATATGGATCAGCCTTAGCCTATTCATCATTTTATTATTATGTGCTTATGGATGGATGAATTGCCACATTGAAAAAAAGCAATTTGAAGCCAATGATATGAAATATAGATTTTGGAAAGCGAACGGTAATGCGAGTCTATTAAAAATCATTTATCGCACAGATAGTTTGTACAATCTTGATAAGGACGGTTTTACAAACGAGGTTCTGCGGGCGGAACATGAAATTGCTGAACAAGAGAAGATGAATCGGCTTGCTGGTGAAAAGAAAAAGATAAATAAAAAATGAAATGGTTTTTTCGTTACCGTTTCTTATGTGATTAACAATTTTCTTTAGCTTGATACAAAAGATTTTTGTCACTACCTGGTTCTTTAATTACTTGGCAAATTGGTTTAAGTCTACCCCCACTATTAATTCATCTAATTCATAATCCGGTATTCATTCGGCGACTGCCCCACCCGTTGCTTGAATAATCGCGTAAAATGCTGCGGATATTTAAAACCAAGTTCATAAGCAATTTGGCTGATTGATTTGCTTTGGTCAAATATCCTTTCTTTCGCGACATCAATCACTTTTGCTTGTATATATTCCTGCGCGGTTTTGCCGGTTTCTTTTTTTACCAGGTCGCCAAAATAACCTGGAGACAAGTGCAATTCATCTGCGCAGGAAGCCACAGAAGGCAAACCAATTGATTGAGGTTTATCAGATAAAAAATATTCATTCAACAAAGTCTCAAATCTTTCTAAAATTCCTTTGTGTACATTATCACGGGTAATAAACTGGCGGTCATAAAAACGAACACAATAGTTCAGAAAAAGCTCAATATTATCCAATATTAGGGTTTTACTGTGCTTGTCAATGGCATGTTCCAGTTCATATTCAATCTTTGAAAAACAATCCAACACAATTTTTCTTTCACGCTCTGATAAATGTAATGCCTCGTTTGATTGGTAACTAAAAAAAGTATAATCCTGAATGTGTTTTCCAAGAGGTGTTCCATGAATGAAATCAGCATCAAACACGAGTGCATAACCTTTTGGCTGATAGGTTTCTCCATTGCTGTTCACACCAGCCACTTGTCCCGGTGCGAGAAAAACTAACGTGCCTTCCTGGTAATCATAAGTGTGGCGTCCATAAACCAAATCGCCACATTTTACGTCTTTTAAAAAAATGGTGTAGAATCCAAAATACATTTTGGAGCCTTGCCGCGGATTTGCTTTTGACAAGTCAATAACACTCACCAGTGGGTGCAGTGTTTCATTATTGTTGAATATATTATAATCATTGATGGTTTCAAATCTTCTGATGTTATCCATACTGCTATCGTTTTTTCTATTTCAAAATTAGCGCTTTATTCGACCCTTCATTATTGAAGACCTGTTAATCAGCAATATTGGTAGATAAATCAGCAATTCATATACCATGCACACAAAAAAATGGAAAGACCTTTGTCCTGTAAAAATAAAAAATGCAACAAGTAAAATTAAATAACGGAATAGAAATGCCCATCCCGGGGTTCGGCGTTTTCCAGGTAAAAGATTTGGATGAATGCGAAAGAAGCGTGGTTGATGCCATTGAAACGGGTTATCGTTTGATTGATACAGCTCAATCTTATGGAAATGAAGAAGCCGTTGGTAAAGCAATAAAAAGAAGTGGCATATCAAGAGAAGAATTGTTTATCACCACCAAACTCTGGATACAATCCAAAGGTTATGTAGGAACAAAGAAAGCTTTTGAAAATTCATTGAAAAAATTGCAGTTGGATTACCTGGATTTATATCTTATCCATCAGCCTTACGGCGATATATATGGTGAATGGAGAGCTATGCAGGATTTATATAAAGAGGGAAAAGTGAGAGCGATTGGCGTAAGCAACTTTCAACCTGACAGGTTGATAGATTTGATTATTCATAATGAAATTGTTCCGGCCGTCAATCAAATTGAAACGCATCCGTTCCACCAGCAAATTGAAACACAAAAATTCCTGCAGGAAAATAATGTGCAGATAGAATCCTGGGGACCATTTGCAGAAGGCAAAAACAATTTATTTCATAATGAGTTGTTGCTTTCCATCGGAAAGAAATACAACAAAACCATTGCACAGGTTGTGATTCGCTGGCTTACGCAAAGAGGCATCGTTGCTATTCCAAAGTCAACGCACAGAGAAAGAATGGAAGAGAATTTCAACATTTTTGATTTTGAGCTAAGTGCAGAAGATATGGAAGCCATTAAAACATTAGATACCAATGCAAGTCTGTTCTTCGACCATCGTGACCCTGCAATGGTGAAATGGCTGGGAGAAAGAAAATTGGATGTTTAACTTATAGTTTATGCTCATTAAAAAAATAAAAAGCAATTATCATGAAAATTACAAAAATCGGTTCTCAACCTTCTGCAAAAGGACCGGAAGATTGGTTTACAGGTGCAGTGCGTATTGATGCTTTGTTTCAACCAAATGAATCGAGACGTGCAGCCGCTGCCAGCGTTACATTTGAACCAGGTGCAAGAACTGCGTGGCATACGCATCCTTTAGGACAAACTTTAATTATTACATCCGGCTCTGGTTGGGTGCAAAGAGAAGGTGGTGCTGTTGAAGAAGTTTATCCGGGCGATATCGTTTGGTTTGAAGCAAATGAAAAGCATTGGCATGGCGCTACATCTACTACGGGTATGACACATATAGCCACACAGGAAAATTTAAATGGTAAAGTAGTTGAATGGATGGAAAAAGTTTCTGATGAACAATATAGTAGCTCTAAATAAAAAAAGATGAAAATTCCACGGTTCTTTTTGCGCCTTGTCTTTACGATAAGTATGATAAGCTTTTCTTTTTGCAGTAACACATTTGCGCAGAAAAAAAATCAAATGGTACGGCTGGCAAAACTTGTTATTGATTCGGCTCAACTTGAAAATTATAAAGCCATGCTTAAAGAAGAAATTGAAACTTCTATACGTATGGAGCCAGGCGTTCTTACTTTGTATGCAGTGTCCGAAAAAGATAAATCCACACACATCACGATTTTAGAAATTTATGCGGATACCACTGCATACAAGGAACATATAAAGACACCTCATTTCGTAAAATATAAAACAGGTACAATGAAAATGGTTAAGTCACTTGAATTGGTTGCAGCCAATCCCCTTATATCTGATATGAAAATAAAATAACACAACAATAATTAAATCGCAAAAAATTAAAAATCATACAAAAAAGGAAATCAGCAGAGGACTTGATAAATAATATCGGCAATAATCACAAAATTTAAAAACCTGTCGCCAGTAAAAGAACAAATAAACGCGATTCCTGTTTTAATAATTAATATGGATTGAAAAAGATTGAAAAAATGAGGAAACCTGATTTTAAATATATCCTGTCACTTGCAATTATCTTTTTTGCGGCTTGCAACCAGAATCAAAAGGCGGAAAATACAAAGCAGGAAAGAGTACTTGTTTTTCCGAGAGGAGAAAAAATTACGAATAAAAATTTTACGGGAACAGTCTACCTGCAAATGTTGATGGATGCGGATAGCCTTAATTCTACATCCGTTGGAAATGTAACGTTTGAACCCGGCGCCAGAAGCAACTGGCATTTACATCCGCAAGGACAAATATTATTAGTGACCAATGGCGTTGGTTACTACCAGGAAAAAGGACAATCCAAAAAAATACTTCGCAAAGGTGATGTGATAAAGTGCCCGCCCAATGTTCCGCACTGGCATGGTGCAAGCCCTGATAGTGAATTTATACAGGTTGCCATAACGGGAAGAGAAAACGGGCCAACGGTTTGGCTTGGGCCGGTAACGGATGAAGAGTATAATTCTATCCATAAATAATATTTCATTATTGTAAAAAATTAAACATCATGCAAAAAAGAAAATTAGGAAACCAGGGCCTCCAAGTTTCCGCTATAGGCTTAGGTTGTATGGGAATGAGTTTTTCCTATTATCCTTTTCCGGAAAAAGAAGATGCAATTAATCTCATTCGCAAAGCAGTAGAGCAGGGTGTCAATTTTTTTGATACCGCCGAAGTGTATGGCCCTTATGTCAATGAAGAATTGGTGGGTGAAGCACTTGAACCTTACAAAGACAAAGTCATCATCGCCACCAAATTTGGTTTCAATATTCAGGATGGAAAATCAATAGGCGTAAACAGCAAACCGGAACAAATAAGAAAGGCCGTTGAAGGTTCTTTAAAAAGATTAAGAGTTGATGTGATTGATTTATTGTATCAGCATCGTGTTGATCCAAATGTACCGATTGAAGATGTTGCCGGAACGGTAAAGGATTTAATTAAAGAAGGAAAAGTGAAATACTTCGGACTCTCAGAAGCAGGCGCACAAACTATTCGCCGTGCACACGCGATACAACCAGTTAGTGCTTTACAAAGTGAATACTCTTTATGGACACGCCAGCATGAAAAAGAAATTATTCCAACCATTGAGGAATTGGGAATTGGATTGGTGGCATATAGTCCTTTAGGCAAAGGATTTCTTACCGGAAAAATTGATGCAAATACGAAATTCCAACAGGGTGATTTCAGAAATACTTTGCCAAGATTTACAGAAGATGCACGAAAATCAAATCAGGCATTGTTAGATTTAATTGATGAATATGCCAAAGCAAAGAATGGAACGCCTGCACAAATCGCATTGGCATGGGTACTTGCACAAAAACCATGGATTGTACCGATTCCGGGTACAACAAAATTGCATCGCTTAAAAGAAAATATTGGTGCGGCAACAATTGAATTCACAACGGAAGAATTAAAACAGATTGAAGAAGTTTCTTCGCATATTAAAATAGAAGGCGGCCGCTATCCGGAAGCTTTGGAAAAAACAACGGGGTTGTAATTAGCTAAAGGACTTATTTGCTAATGTGATAATTTGAACAAAATAGGAATTGTCTGAATTTGTTCGTTTACTGTGGAATATTAGAATCAAAATATTTAAGTAAATCAAAATAAAAAATCATGAAAAAATCGCTATATCTAATGATAGTATTGCTTGTTGCTCTTTCTACTACAGTGATGGCACAGGACGCTTCAGTTTTTCCAAAAGGAGAAATAGGTAAAAACACGAACAATTACACCGGAACTATCTGGCTGAATGAATTAAGTAAGCCGGATAGTATTTTCAAATTCGGTGTAGCCCAAGCGGTCTATGCACCGGGTTCAAAATTAGATTGGCATATTCATCCCGGCGGTCAAATTTTATTAATTACCGAAGGCACCGGCTATTACCAGGAAAAAGGAAAGCCAGTACAAATGGTACACAAAGGCGATGTTATCAAATGCGCACCTGGCGTAGAGCATTGGCACGCGGCAGCGCCAAACAGCAGCTTTGCTTATGTTGCCATTTCGCCCTCAGAAAAAGGAAAAACAATATGGCTGCAAAGAGTGACCGATGCAGAATATAATAGCGTAAAATAAACATCATTCCACAACAAAATTTCTTAACTATAAACCATATAAATTAAAACACATGAAAGCAAAAATAATCGGGCTGTTTCTTTTAACAATGATTGTGCAATCGTCCTTTGCACAGCAGCCGCCCACCGAAACCATTAAAACTTCCACCAATAACACACCTGAACAACAGGAAATTATCAACCTTTCCAAACAAAAATGGGATTGGATGGCCGATAAAAATGTAGATTCTTTGAATGTGCTGTTTGATGACAAATGTATGTTTACTCACATGGGAGGAACATGGGGAAAACAACCAGAACTTGAAACAATTAAAAGCGGTGGTATATGGTATAAGAAAGCTGAGGTTTACTCAGTTACAGTCAACCTGTTTAATGACAACAACACGGCAATTCTTTTAAATGATATTGACCTGCTGGCTGTTGTTGGCGGAAGGGAAGTTACCAATCCTTTTATGGTGACCGAAGTATATATCAAAGAAAACGGCAAATGGAAAATGGCTCAGCTCACTTTCTCCCACCTGATGAGGCCCGTAAAAATGAAAAACAGTAATAGCAATAATAACACGCAGTAGCATTCACGCCAATAAATAACCATAAAAAAATAAAGCGATGAAAAAAATAAATTCTTGTATGCGTCTTTTCACATTTGGCATTGTCACTTTGGTAAGCACTGGCCTACTTACTAATCCAGTGTTTGCCCAGCAGGCCGATGAATCAAAACCCTATTCTGTTGGGAAACCGCTTGGTGTTTCCGGCAACCCACCGTCCGATGGGAACTTTCAAGCCATGTCATCCAATGTAAAAGTCTATGGCGGCATCTATTCAGCAGAAAGTTGTTCGTATGATCCGGAAAGCGAACTCATAGTGGTTCCAAACCGTGGCCTGCCACAATCTATGCAGGCTAATGATGCCTGGGTTTCCCTCATCAACGACGATGGATCTGTTCATACTGTAAGATGGATTGGCGTCCAGCGGCCGGATGAACGTAAAAAACTTTCCCCGTCTCTTATATTAAATGAACCGTTTGGCAGTGATATCATGAAGGGCATTTTGTACCTGGCCGACCGCGATGGCGGTACAGGCAAAGATGATCCAAGTGTTGCCGTTATCCGCAAATTCAGTATGAAGACCGGAGAGCCAATCGGTGAAGTTAGAATTGAAGATGCCGGCTGGATCAATGATATTGAAGTGAAAGAAGACGGCACGATATACGGGACGGAAACTGGTGATTTTGGCAAACCCAATCCAAACCCGCAAACCTGGAAGGTTTGGAAAGTAACACCTGCAGGTGAAGCAACGGTTTTCGTGCAAGGTGCGCCTTTAAACGTACCTAATGGTATTGCTTTCGATCCGCAAGGCAATATTGTTGTTGTTAATTCCGGGAATGCCGATGTACTGACTTTTTCACAAGATGGTAAATTTTTAAAAACAGAAACCGCGGCGCAACCAGGAAGCGATGGCCTTGTCATTTTGCCCGATGGTACAAAATATGTGTGCAGTGTCTTTAATGGGGGTGTGTCCAGGATTCGACCGAGTAAGCCTGCTGAGTTAATTGCAAAAAATATTCCCAGCGCCGCTTCCATGTGTTATGATAGCAAGACGAATCAACTGGTCATCCCAATGAATGCAAACAACAGCCTTGCATTTATACCGATCGACTAAGCCATTTCTTTCCATTTATTCCATGAATAATACAACCATTCCTGTATGAATATCAAAATAAAAATTCGCGGTATTTGTTTGTTTACTGTTCTGTTTCTTCCTGCAATAATGCTGATAGCCGGATGCAATGACTCTGAACAGAAAAACGCAACCGCCGGGGTTATATGTGACCCGGATAACGGCGGAATTACGCTGCCCGAGGGGTTTTGCGCAACCGTTGTAATTGATAGTCTTGGTCTGCGCGACGACCACAGTGCCCGCCACATCGCTGTTTCGGATAATGGCGATATCTATATGAAAACACGAAGCGAGCAAGGAGGCATCGTAGCACTGCGTGATACCAATGGCGACCATCGGGCAGACATCATCAAATACTTTGGAAATATGAATGAAACCAAAGAAGGTATTTTGTGGGAATCGGGCATAGCCATTCACAACGGCTATCTATATGCTTCCAATACCACTTCTGTCTATCGCTGGCCTATGCCCAAAGATGGTGAACTCGTCCCCAAAGGTGAACCGGAAATGGTGGTCAGTGGTTTCCCGGAACAACAATCTCACAGGTCTAAATCATTCACTTTTGATAAAAGCGGTCACCTCTATGTAGCCGTTGGCGCTCCCTCAAATGCATGCCAGGTAGAAGAGCGTACTCCTGGTTCCCCGGGAATAGAACCGTGTCCTTTATTGGAAGAACACGGCGGTATTTGGCGCTTTGATGCGAACAAAACAAACCAAACTTTTAGTGCGGCTGCCCGTTATGCCACCGGTCTGCGCAACGTGGTTGGGCTTGACTGGAATACTACCACAAATTCGCTTTTTGTGATGCAGCATGGACGCGACCAACTGCACACGCTATGGCCGGATTTTTATACCGAAGAGGAAAGTGCGGAACTTCCGGCAGAGGCGATGTACCAGGTTAAAGAAGGCGACCGGTTTGCCTGGCCTTATGGATACTACGACCAACGAAAAGGTAAATTGATGCTTTCACCGGAATATGGCGGGAACGGTAAAATAACTATTTCTGAAAGCAAATTTGCCGGTCAGTTCAAAGAGCCTGTTATGGGTTTTCCCGGCCATTGGGCGCCTAATGATTTGCTTTTCTATACCGGCAAGCAGTTTCCCGAACGGTATCGTAACGGCGCGTTCATCGACTTCATGGGCTCATGGAACCGCGCTCCACTGCCACAAGGAGGTTATAAGGTTTTGTTTGTACCTTTCAAAGATGGAAAACCATCCGGCAATTATGAAACCTTTGCTGATGGTTTCGCAGGGATAAATCCAATTCCAGATCGCGGCGCAGCGAAATACCGTCCGATGGGCCTTGCAATGGGACCGGATGGAGCGCTCTATATTTCAGATTATAAAAAGGGTCGTATCTGGCGCGTCGTTTACACCGGAAAAACAACTTCGCCGACCAACACGAAGAGTTCGTTGAAGACGGAATCAACCAGTGTTGATCCTGCGAAAACCGTTGACATTTCATCACTCACCGGGGCGGAACTCTTCAAACAGATGGAGTGCGCTACTTGCCATACGGTTGATCCGAAGGTTCCTGCTTCCACCGGGCCTTCCCTGTTTGGGCTTTACGGAAGCAAAGTGAGTCTGCAAGGCGGCCATACTGTAATAGCAGACGAAGATTATCTCCACGAATCTATCGTAAAAGCAAACGCGAAAATCGTGGAGGGATATATGCCTGTCATGCCAAGCTACGAAAGTCGGCTAACGAAAGAAGAAGTGAACCGGCTCGTCTCTTATATGAAATCTTTATAAAGAGCAGATGAAAAATCTGCCTGGTTAATTAATACGTTTAAAAATCATTAAATCTAAATGGACTTTCACATTGCTGTTCACGGCATTCTTCGGGCTGATATCCTGTTCATCAAAGTCACAAAATACAATCGCTAAAAATGTAAATAAAGAAAACATTTTAATTGTGTATTTGTCAAGGACAAATAATACAAAGGCAGTTGCTGAAATAATACAGCAGAATGTGGGCGGAAAATTGGTTGCGCTTGAATTGCAAAAACCTTATCCTGAAAATTATAAAGCGACAGTTCAACAAGTGGTTGATGAAAATGCAAACGGCTACCTGCCTCCATTAAAAACAAAAATAGATAGCATAGAAAAGTACGATGTTGTATTTGTTGGTTTCCCTACATGGGATATGAAAATGCCGCCGCCCATGAAAAGTTTTTTACATCAATATGATTTAAGCGGAAAAACGATAATCCCTTTTAATACCAATGCGGGTTATGGCGTTGGAAGTGGTTTTGAAACCGTAAGAAAACTTTGCCCGAACAGTAAAGTATTGGAAGGATTTTCTACCAAAGGAGGAATCGAAAGAGATGGCGTTTTCTTTGTAATGAAAGGAGAAAAAGAAAAACAGGCGCAGGATGAAGTGAGGAAGTGGTTGCAAAAAATAGGAATGCTTTAAAAGTATTTAAATAATTGCTTTAAATGATACTGTTCAAAATCACCGGCATTCACGTTCTTTTATTTTAAACAAGTAAAGAAAGTGGTACGTTTTTCAGCAAGTCCAAGTATCTTTTGTAATCCCCTTTATCATTCAAATTCCGGAGATGAGTCACGTCTTTTATTCCCGATTTAAGGCCATTTTGTTTGCAAATTGTTTGCAAATAAAAAAAGCATTTATGATTTTTAAAACATAAATACTTGATTTTCAAGTGGGCCCACCAGGACTTGAACCTGGGACCACCTGATTATGAGTCAGGTGCTCTAACCAACTGAGCTATAGGCCCTATTATCTTTTTCAAATAATTTTAAGGTTTGCAAAAATAGAAAAATTCGCTAAGTCGACAGAATTAATTTTCTTTGAAGATGCAGAAAATAGAAAATATAATTTTTGACCTTGGCGGCGTCCTTTTCGACATTGATTACAACCTTACGCGCAAAGCTTTTGAAAAGCTCGGCGTTGCGAATTTTGATGAAATGTACTCACAGGTGGCGGCTGATAAACTCTTTCAAAAGCTCGAGACCGGCAAAATTTCTGAAGAAAATTTCTACAAAGAATTTAACCTCTGCACGGGCCTTCACCTTTCTGAGCAGGAAATCAATAAAGCGTGGAATGCAATGCTGCTGTCGTTTAGGGAAGGCAGCCTCAGTTACCTGAAAACCCTTACGCCGAGGTTTGGAATTTTTCTATTAAGCAATACTAATAATATTCATCGTAACTGTTTCTATCAAATTTACCATCAAAAGGAAAGAAGTAAATCGTTTGAGCAACTTTTTGATAAGGCATTTTATTCCTTTGAAATCGGCCTTCGAAAACCTGATGTGGATTGCTACGAGTGGGTGATAAATGATTTACAAATTGACGCCGGAACAACTTTGTTCATTGATGATTCAATAAATAACATCCATGGAGCGGGAAAAGCAGGCTTGCAAACCTTGCTGTTAACGCCAGAAATGAGAATTGAAACAGTGGGGCTATAAAAAATCAGGATTTATTTTTTAACTTCTTCAAAGTCAATATAATCGCCTTCTTTGGTGGAAGTGGTTTCCTGGCGTGGAGGAGCTTGTTGATTTTTATAATTTCTTAGATCATTTTGCATCTTTTCCTGCATCTCACCAAATTGTTTTTTTATTTTCTTTGACGATTGATACACCGGTATTATAAAATCAAAAATGAATTTATATAAAAGATACAACAGAAATATTTCAAGAGCGGTTTCTAAAAATTTCATCTAACAAAAATAAAGGTTTTCAATCAATTAGCCCTATCACGCGAATTTCTACAGCATCAAAAATTTGTTAAGTAATGGCGCGCGGCAAAACATAATTTGGACCGTAATTTCTAATTAATGTATCTTTGCAAGCGTAAAAGATTAGTGAAAGGGAACGGAAGCGTTCCCTTCTTTTATTTGAAAATAACAAGAACATGGGCATCTCTGCGGAAAGCGAGAAAATAGAAACCTTTGTGAAGGATTTTATTAAAGACAAAAAGGACCTGTTTCTGGTAGAGGTAAAAATAGCGCCGGGAAATAAGGTGACCGTTTTGCTGGATGGCGACAACGGAATCACTATTGACGATTGCACAGTTATCAATAAAGCGCTGTATAAATTTATAGAGGAAACCCAGGTTTTTGCATCTCATAATTTTTCTTTGGAAGTATCTTCTTTCGGTGTTGACAGGCCATTGCAGTTATTAAGACAGTTTAAGAAAAATATAGGCCGCAAGCTGGAGGTAGTGATGCACGATGGATCAAAATCCGAAGGAACGCTTGTTGATGTAAACGAAAATGAAATTAAAATAGAACAACAATCAGGTAAAGGAAATAAAATGACAAAAAAAACGACAACAATATTGTTTAATCAGATAAAGCACGCCACCGTGCTGATAACTTTTTAAAATAACAGTATGGCAAGTATCAATTTAATTGAATCCTTCCAGGAATTCAAAGACGCTGAAAATATAGACAGGCCTACTTTAATGAAAGTAATGGAGGATGTCTTTAAAACATTAATCCGCAAAAAATACGGATCTGATGAAAATTTTGATGTAATCGTTAACGACCAGAAAGGTGACCTCGAAATTTTCAGGCGCCGCACCATCGTTGAGGATGATGACTTGTATAATACGCTCACGGAAGTAGAATATAAAGATGCCATCAAAATAGAGCCTGACTACCAGGTAGGCGAAGAATTATATGAGGAAGTGGATATTCAAAAAGAATTTGGCCGCCGGGCCATACTTGCAGGCAAACAAACCTTAGCCAGCCGCATTAACGATCTTAAGAAAAATATTCTTATTAAAAAGTATGAAGACAGGATCGGCGATATCATCACAGGTGAGGTTTACCAGGTTTGGAAAAAGGAAATTTTGTTGTTAGATGAAGAAGGAAATGAAATGTTGCTTCCGAAATCAGAACAAATCCCTTCGGATTATTTCAAGAAAGGCGAAACCATAAGAGCAGTTGTAAAAAATGTAGAACTCAAAAACAACCAGGCAGTAATCATCGTTTCCAGAACAGATAATTCATTCCTCGCTAAATTGCTGGAAATTGAAGTTCCTGAAATTTTTGACGGCCTCATCGTGATTAAGAAAATCGTTCGCGACCCGGGAGAAAGAGCTAAAGTGGCAGTAGAAAGTTTTGATGATCGTATCGATCCGGTTGGCGCCTGTGTAGGTATGAAAGGAAGCCGTATTCATGGCATCGTTCGCGAATTAAAAAATGAAAATATCGACGTAATCAACTGGACTAATAATATTCAACTATTAATTCAGCGTTCGCTAACACCCGCAAAAATTACCAGCATGGATGTGGATATGGAAGCAAAACACGCGAGTGTTTATTTAAAGCCTGACCAGGTTTCACTGGCTATTGGTCGCCGCGGAGTAAACATTAAACTGGCATGTGAGCTTACCGGGCTTGAGATCGATGTATTCCGCGATAATGAAGGCGAAGTAGAAGAATATGATGTGGATCTGGACGAATTTACAGATGAGCTGGAAACATGGGTGATTGATGAACTAAAAAAGATTGGATGCGATACAGCGAAAAGCGTGTTAGACTTGTCTGATGAAGAACTGGAACGCAGAACTGATTTGGAAAAAGAAACTATCGCTGAGGTAAAAAAGATATTGAACGAAGAATTTTCGGACGAATAGCAGCAAATTATAAAATTACATTATTTGTTGCTTGACTATAAACAAAACAATAAAAATCACTTCAATAAAGAAGTAGGGAAAGATTAATGGCAGAAATAAATACACCACGGTTGATGGCTGCGGCCAAAGAGTTTAATATAGGTACTAATACTTTGATAGACTTTTTGGTATCAAAAGACTTTAGCAGCGATGATCTTAAGCCAAGTACCAAGCTTACGGAAGAGATGTACCGTGTCCTGCAGGTAGAATTTCAGCCGGATAAAGTAGCAAAGCAAAAGGCAGAACAAATCGATCTTCCAAAAAACACGCCTTCAGAAAATAAGAAGAGAAAGGATGAGCAGGATCTTTCATTTAATAAAAAAGAGCCTGCCAAACCGGTAAAAGAAGAAAAGCCGGTAGAGGAGAAAGCAGAAGAAATGATTGAGCCGGTTATTTCTGAAAAAGAAAGTGAAATCCCACAAAAGGATGCACCGGAAGTGGCAGAAATTAAAGTAGAAAATGATACGGAAAAAGCAGAGACAGTTCCTATTGAGCCGGCCCCGGTTGCAGAGATAGAAAAGATAGAAATTCCTGAAGTAGAAGGTCTTAAAATAGTTGATAAAATTGACCTTAGCCTGATCGATTCTTCGGTAAGGCCTAAAAAAGATTCAAAGAAAAAAGAGGCAAAAGGAAAAGTAAAGGGCGTCATTTCAAAAGAAGAGCCGCCGATTGAAACTGAAGAAGCACCCAAAGGGCCTGTGGCAGAACCTGAAAAAGAAGTTCCTGTTATCAGCAACATCAAAGCGGTAAAATTGGAAGGCCCGAAAATTATGGGAAAAATAGATCTGCCTGTTAATACAGAAACCCGTCCCAAGCCAGATGAGAGGCGAAAGCGTAAACGTATTATAGTTGATAAAAAACCAACCAATCACCCACCACGGCCGGGCGGCCCCAGCAGGCCACCTCATAGCGATAACAGGCCACAGGGCGGCAGGTTTAACAGAAATGCGCCTCCACGTCGCGAAGAAAAAGAAATTGACGAGAAAGAAATTCAGGATAAGATAAAAGAAACCCAGGCTAAGCTGGCCGGATCCGGCGGAAGAGGTAAAAGCCTTAAAGCCAAATACCGGAAGCAAAAGCGGGAAGAAGCAGCAGAAACTGTCGGGGAAGAATCTACAGAAAATAAACTACAGGTTACTGAATTTATTTCCGTTAGTGAATTTGCGAATTTGATGGATGTAAGCTTTGCAGATGTTATCAGCAAATGCATGAGCCTCGGTATCATGGTTTCTATTAATCAAAGGCTTGAGGCTGATGTGATAGAACTGGTGGCCAGTGAATTTAATTACGAAGTAGAATTTATTGACGTAGATACCCACAACGAAATAGATGAGGAAGAGGAAGAAGAAAATGAGGAAGATCTCGTTCCACGGGCTCCTATAGTTACCATCATGGGCCATGTGGACCATGGTAAGACTTCTTTGCTGGATTATATTCGCCATGCAAATGTAATTGCAGGTGAGGCAGGCGGAATTACACAGCACATTGGCGCCTATGAAGTACAAGTAAAAAACGGCCGCACCATTACCTTCCTCGATACTCCGGGTCACGAAGCGTTTACGGCAATGCGCGCCAGAGGCGCAAAAGTTACCGACATAGCTGTGATTGTAATCGCTGCGGATGATGCAGTAATGCCACAAACCAAAGAAGCTATCTCACATGCCCAGGCTGCGGACGTGCCAATGGTTTTTGCGCTCAACAAAATGGATAAAGAAGGAGCCAATCCTGAAAAAATAAAAGAACAACTGGCAGCGATGAATATTTTGGTGGAAGATTGGGGTGGAAAATATCAAAGCCAGGAAATCAGCGCCAAAAAAGGAGTTAATGTAGATGAGCTTTTAGATAAAGTTTTGCTTGAATCAGATTTGCTTGAATTAAAGGCAAACCCAAAAAGGCCAGCCAGCGGAAGCGTTATTGAAGCATCCCTGGATAAGGGCCGTGGATACGTAGCAACTATTTTAGTTCAAAACGGAACATTAAACCAGGGAGATCTTTTGGTATCCGGACAGCATTATGGCCGCATCAAAGCAATGTTTAACGAAAGAAATCAACGTATCAGTTCTGCACCTCCTTCTACACCGGTTCTTGTGCTCGGGCTTAACGGAGCGCCGCAGGCAGGAGAAACTTTCAAAGTATTTGAGGATGAGTCAGAGGCGAAAGATACCGCCAACAGAAGAGCCCAAATTCTTCGTGAACAAGGTATCCGCGCTAAAAAACATATCACGCTTGATGAAATTGGACGCAGGCTCGCTTTGGGTAATTTCAAACAATTGAACCTGCTTATCCGTGCAGATGTGGACGGCTCAGTAGAAGCTTTAAGTGATTCTTTACAAAAATTAAGTACAGAAGAAATTGCCGTGAGCATTGTTCACCAGGGTGTGGGTCAGATAACAGAAACGGATGTAATGTTGGCTACAGCTTCTGATGCTGTAATCATCGGCTTTAATGTTCGTCCTTCGCTCCAGGCTTCAAAAATAGCCGAGCATGAAGGAGTTGAAATAAAAACCTACTCAATCATTTACGACGCCATTGACGAAGTAAAGAGCGCAATGGAAGGAATGCTGGAACCAAAAATCCAGGAAAAAGTTTTGGGCATTGCAGAAGTAAAAGAAACCTACAAATTTGATAAGGCTACTGTTGCCGGTTGTATGGTGGTGGAAGGTAAAATAGCAAGGAACAACCGCGTACGTCTCGTAAGAGATGGCATCATTATCCATAATGGCGAGCTGGGAAGCCTCAAGCGGTTTAAGGACGATGTGAAAGAGGTAAACAACAATATGGAATGTGGCCTTACCTTAAGAAATTACAACGATTTAAAAGCAGGAGATATGGTAGAGGCTTTCGAGGAAATCGAGATAAAAAGAACATTGTAAGCTTCCAAACCATCACTTTCTTAACAAAAGAACGCTATCTTTTAACTTTCCCGAAAATTAACTCATCAATTAGCATTGTATTTTTGAGAAATTAATTTTTTTTAAATCAGAGGGCGTCAACTGTTTTCCCGAATTCAAATATTTTCAATGAAAAAAGTATTTTTCACTGTTTGTTCTGTCATTTTCACGTTCACTTCTTTTGCGCAGACAAAAAAGGTGCTGGCAGATAAAATTATCGCCACAGTAGGCGATAAAATTATTTTGCGAAGTGACATCGAAAACAGCATTCATGACATGCAAAGGCAAAATATTTCTGTTCCGCCCAACGCATCCTGCCTCTTGCTTCAGCAGGCGCTCGCTTTAAAAGCGCTGGTAATCCAGGCAGAAAGAGATTCTCTTCCCGTTTCTGATGAAGATGTAGATGCAGAAATAGATAATAAAATCCGCTATTACATTCAACAATATGGCTCCAAAGAAATTTTGGAACAAGTTGCGGGGAAAACCGTTTTTCAACTCAAGGAAGAATTTAAGCCAGTGGTCAGGGACCAAAAATTAGCTGCTGCTGAACGCGACAAAATTGTAGGCAATGTAAGAATTACGCCCAAAGAGGTGGAAGCTTATTATAATAAAATTCCCAAAGATAGTCTTCATTTTTACGAATCGCAGTTGGAAGTAGGTCAAATTGTAATTTATCCCAAACCAAGCCGCGATCTTGAAAATTATGCCATTGATCAATTGAAGGAATACAAAAAAGAAGTTGAAGACGGAAGCAAAAAGTTTGAAGTGCTGGCTTCTCTCTTTTCAGATGATCCCGGAAGCAAAGATAAAGGAGGCATGTACGAAATTAACCGTAATGAAACTCAATTTGATCCTGTTTTTTTAGCAAAAGCCTTTAGCCTGAAAGACGGGCAGATATCCAATGTTTTCAAAACCAAATTTGGCTATCATATAATCCAAATGGTGAGCCGCCGTGGCGATGATGCTACCATTCGCCACATTTTGAAAGTTCCACAGGTAAGTTCTGTTGAAATTAATGCCGCCAAAGAAAAACTCGATTCTATCCGCACATTGTTGGTTGATGGAAAACTTCAATTTGGGGAGGCAGTTTCCAAATTCAGTGAAGACGATGCCAGCAAATTTACCGGCGGGCTCATTACCGGCCCGGATGGACAGTCTACTCTTTTGTCCATTGATCAGCTTGACAAAGATCTTGTTCTCAGGCTCAAAGATTTAAAAGTAGGCGAGTACTCATCACCCGAAGAATATATGGACCCATCCAGTGGAAAAAAGGCAGTAAGAATTGTAGAGATAAAGTCTGAAACACAGCCACACCGCGAAAACCTGAAGGATGATTATGATAAAGTAGCCCAAAGAGCACTGGAAGAAAAAAAGAACCAGGCGCTCGATGACTGGTTTGCACAAAAAATGTCCGGCTTCTATATCAATGTTTCAAAGGATTATGCATCCTGCCCCGAAGTGAAAGACTGGACAGGCGAAAGGACTACTGCCGGCAATTAACGTGTTTGCTTCTTTCCGATAGTTTAAAAATAAAATTTAGCGTATTTATTGCTTTACTGCTATTCTATTGAAATCAATTAAGCCTTCTATTAAGTTCTGTTGACAGGCTTAATAAAAAACTTCCGCTTTTTGGGCGAAAGTTTTTAAAATTTTCATTTCTGAAGGTTACTGGTTTTTCAAGGACGGTTTCGGCTGGATTAAGGCCGGTTTTCATCGGGATAAATATTTTTCAAAAGGATAGATTCAAAAAAAAGAAGTTGACTGATATCGGATTATTGGTTTTTACTGGATTAAGGGAATCGGTATTTTTCAATGGATTTGGATTTGACGATTAATGTCTGTTGAACATCAATCAACTTCTGAGAACAAAGATAGGCCGCGCTACAACACTGCACAAGCGCAAAACTGACTGATTTTTTTGATACTGAATTTACTGTGTAAATAGTAAATCTACGAACATTCATAAACGTTTATTTTCCTTCAATGGCTTGTACCAGGTCTTTCCCGCTTTCTTTTGATGCCGGAGATAATGCATTGTAGCCCTAAACTCGGTCAAAGCAGGATACACCATGCTAAAAGACAAAACAGCGGATAAAAGACAAAGAGTGCACCAAGCATCCACAATAAAAGCCTGGAGGATAATTAAGAAGATGCTTACCAGCGCCATCAATACTACTAACAGGAAATATAAAATTACAATCCATGGGCTTGCGTACCATCGGCTTTCATTGCCAATGGAAACCAAAATTACATCGCACAGATATCCAAAAGCACCCAAAATTCCGTCGGGTATGGGTAATGATTTGGAAAAGGAAGACTTCAATACGTTTTGTGTTCCATTTCCAAAAAATGGTTCCCATACGGTTTCAAATACTTTTAATTCATACAGCCCGAGATAAAGGGCAACAAAAAATCCGGCTACTGCCAAAAATAGCAGTGCCTTTCGTTTTTCCCACGAAGAAGGATTTGATTTGAAGCCTGTCGGAATATTATCATTGGTCTTTTCCATTTAATAGTGATAGTTAGAAAAATTAAGCTCATGAGGCAATCGGAATAGTAAAGTTTTGGTTTTCCCAGTGATTTGCTTTTTTCCAAAAAAAAGTAAAGTAAATTTTATCGGTTTCTACTTCTTTTAATTCAATGTCTGCAACATGAATTCCTAACCGTGTGTCACGAGTATCCGTATCATAAGTTGTTTTCCATTTATCTGCCGACCATCTCACCGTAGCTTCCGCCTGTAATTCTATCCGAAGATTTTTCCCTTTGGGAATCACCGCGCATGGCCATGAAAAGCGCCAAACTGCAAATGGACACACTGTTTTCTTTTTAATATACCGCTCTTCCGTATGCGGCGACATATCGAATATTTTCTTCTGCTTAATAGAATAACACAGTTTGATATACTCAGAATGCGCCCACACAAGTGGCATGGCCGAACCGGAGTGCTGCCCAAAAAACAATTCTTTTTCGGGAATATCATCAGTATCCCAAATTTGTTCTGGTATCAATCCGTTATTGGCAAACTTATCCATTGATTTAATAATTTCTTTCGCACCCGCAATATTGCCTGCGGCAATTTCATAATGCCCCCTTTCGCCCGCAAGCAAAGGCCATGCTCTGCCTATACCATTGCCATTTTGCGGAAAGGTATTGCCCTCTTTGTCCTCTCCATACCCATCATTCGTATAGCGGTGCCAGCAGGGCCCGTTGGGTGTATCCACTTTCAATTTGGCGTCAATAACCTTGATGGTGTTCAAAATTTTGGGGTCGTCCGGAGCACGTAAACCAAACCTTACGAGCGCCAAAGCATCCACGCAAATCAGTTCCCAAAGGTGCATTTTTCCATTATCAGGATTTCTGTTCTGTATTACGATAGTATTATTTTTTACTTCTTCCGCATTTTGTTGGGTAGGATTTATCCGCATATAATAGCCGTCAACTCCCACTTCTTTTGAAAGCGGAGTATCGGTTACATAAGTCCAGTTTTCAATTTCGCCATTCCAATAATCTGCGGTTTCACGGCAATACTTCGCCATTTCCTTATCGTTGTCAATTTCGGCAAGATGCGCAGCGCTAAGCAACGCCGTAATTTCGGCAGCCAAAGTAAACGCAGTGAGGCCCGGCTCTTCTTCCCAGCGGTCTTCCTGCGTGGAGGGCCCATGAATAATCAGAAAAGAAAGCGCTTTTTTGATTCCGGGCCAATATCTTTTCAACCTGTCAGGTTCAATTTGCTTAATGTGATGGCATTTATCTACCAGGATAATGGGTAGTGCGATTTCATCCATTTGTAGCCCTTTCCAGTTTGGCATTCCTCCCAACCACAAATTCTGGCTCCATCGTCCGTCTTCCTCCTGTGTTGCCATCAGGTAATTCAGAATTTGCAACACCTGCTTTTTCGAATTCATTGCTAAAAAGCCACCGGAAGTTTCTACCAAATCGCGGGGCCATACCAGGTGGTACCCTGCCTCGTCATCATCACCTTTTGTTTCTCCCCAGGGAATGGAAAGACTGGCCACTATACCTCCGGGAAATTTTTTGGACTGATGAATGTTTAATACAGTTGCGCTGGTTCTGAAATGCTTGCCAATAGCGTTTCTGTCAGACTTAACGCTATGCAATTGCTTTTGAAACTTTTTCCATCCATCAACATATCTTTCCAGTGAAACATCGAATCCATCCAGCAAACTGGCCCATGCGTGGTGGGCTGCATCTTCTTCCATCGCGCCAAAGCTGATAGCAATCACAAACTCCTGTGTTTTTGAAACATCAATTTCTGCCGTTAATGCAATATTTCCATTGTGCGCCGCCTTATATTGCCATTCCATTTTTTTATGCTGTTTCACATCGGTAAACCCGTCCGAAATGCCAACATAACCTGCTGAGCGTTTTATAAAATCTGCATAAAAACAAGCTACGGCCAGCGTTACGCCTTCGCGGTTTGCAAAAAGCATAGGAACGCCTTTATACTCCGCTACCCATCCATCATTATTTCCTCCCTTGTCATTAATGTGAGGCGAAAGGAGAAGAAAAAGCTTAAGGTTGGAAGAATCGGTTTTTTTTGCCGGCTTGAATTTTACCCGTTGCAACACGGTTTCCCGACCGGGGTCGGTAATAATTTCCTTTTCGATGGTATATCTCTTTTGCCTGCAAGTATTTACAATTTTAAAAGCCGGTATTCCCTCGGCCACCCATTTCACTGAATGGTTTGTATCTCTTTTTTCTTCAGAAAAAAAATCTGCGCCATCTGTAACCAGGAATTCCATGTCCCTGATGCTCGCTAAATCTTCTCTCGGATAATAGATTTCATCTAAAATGCCATGACTGATGGTAAATATGACACCTGAAGAATCGTCGAAAGCCTTGCCTAAACCGGATTTTGCACTTGAGGTCCATCGCGCGGCAATACCAGGAGCTCCCGGCGCATTATTATTATCTGACATAGATCTTAAATTTTTATTAATGCGAGGCCGCTTTTTTCGTCCATTTCTCTTTTTAAATAGAGCGGGGATTCATCCAAAATAATTTCCAGGGTAGGATGCACGGTGCCCTTTACAAGATGCCCTCCAAAAGCTGAGCCTTTTTCATCTGCCAACACTACATGGGCGTGCACCTTATATTCATCTTTATACACGGAAATATCACCCACCAGTGATACCACTTCCATTTGCTGATTAAACCGGTTTTTTTTATAATCTTTAATTGAAAAATTAAAAAATCCCACAGTGGTATCACTGAAAGCGCCAATAGCAGTGAACCGGGATGCAGAGAGCTTTATTTTTTTGGCAAAAGATTTTATTTGCTCCATAGCTTCTTCGCCGTCGTCCAAAATAATCGCATAGGTTTTTTGCTTGTCGTCGTTTATCAGTTTATAATTCATGGTGATTTGTTTGTTTACTGTGAGTTTTTAATTTTCATTGCTTTTATTACTTTTCAATAATACAGAAGCGCATACTCCTCCGGCAATCGCACCAAGTATTCCGAAGGTTATTTTTTTATGCGTTGCCATCCAGGTTTCAGGGCTAAAGGTGGCGGATTCCTTATCAAATGAGCCATGAGCGCCATGGTCTCCCGGCAAGGGATGCCATAAATTATTTTGCCTGTCCGGAGATTCGGGCTCATCGGTTTGCTGCCCGCTATAACCTGTTTTTGCAAGGTATTCATCTAAAAACCCGGGAGCTACTTTATTGCCCCAAATCGTTTTAACAGTAGGGTAGCCTACATACAATTCTCTTTCTGGATCCCTTGCAATACTAACCACCGCTCGTGCGGCCACTTCCGGCTCAAAAATTTTGCCCATAGGTTTGGGCTTGTTTTTAAGATAGCTTTTTACCCAACTGAATTGGGTGGTATTCATGGCAGGCAACTGCACCATGCTTAACTTCACATTGCTTTTGTCTTTAATCAGCTCACTTCTCAGCGATTCGAAAAAACCATGGATAGCATGCTTGGCGCCACAATAGGCAGATTGAAGCGGAATGCCACGGTAAGCCAGTGCAGAGCCTATCAAAATAATAGTTCCCCTGTTTTTTGGAAGCATTCTTTTTAAGGCAGCCGAGGTGCCATATACCTGGCCGAGATAAGTAACATCAGTAACATGTTCAAAATCCCGCGCTTCGATTTTTTTGAACGGGCCAAAAACGCTTATCATCGCATTGTTGATCCACACGTCTATGCTGCCAAAATGGTTTTCAATATTTTGCGCGGCTTCTTCCACGGCATCGGCATTGCTCACATCGCATTGAGCTATATACCCGTGTCCTCCTAATTCTTCCACCTCTTCATTTGCTGCCCTTAAACCATCAAGGCCTCTTGCGATTAGTCCTACATTGGCCCCATGAGCGGCAAATTCTCTTGCCATCGCTCTTCCCAGGCCGGCTGAAGCGCCTGTGATTACAACTGTCTTTCCTATAAAATCCTTTTTCATAAATCAATTTTTAAATTATCAAAATTTTATCGCCGATGACGAATTCTGAGCTACGCTTATGTATCTGAATCGTCCTTTATTTTACGGTACATTTCGAACTTGTCGTCTGAATTGGCATATTTCTTCTTTTTTTTATTTTTCCCCTCGCAATACACCGCGTCAAAAACAAGACCGGCGGTAGCCGCATAAATTAAATGATGGCCTATATCAATGGCGATGGATTTTGGATCCTGCTCAGTGAGCGGCTTCGCTACTCTTAATGAGGGTAACATAATGGATTTGCCACCCCACAATGTGAAAAAATGAAGGGCAGTAGCAGCAAGGCCTCTTAACCCGGCCAGGCTCAATGTGCTCCTGATGAGGCCCAAAGATGTGCCATAAGCCCAATGCACTTCCTGAGAAACCTGCTGGCTTTTACTTTCTGATACGGGCTTTACGTCCAGAACTTCCCTTACGGCATTTGCGGGAGTGTCGCTTGGTTTGCGACCCGTAATTTCCATTTCTATTCTCTGAGAAACGGTTATGGCAAAGGTGCCGGCGAAACCTGCTATCAAACCCACGCCTATGGCTGTACCAATATCTTTTAACGTTGTTTCTTTATTTTTTTTGCTCATAGTTTTTATTTTAAGATGATGAATTTATACCCGGTAAACAGACTTTTAACCCGTTTTTTTATTTATCCAATCTTATTTATTTTTCTTTTTTTTAGATACAAGCAACCAACCAAATGCCACCAGGCCGATAACAGAAACAGCCACCACAGTCCGCTTCACCGCTAACCCTGCTGAGTATAATTTCATCCCGTCTACATATTTTTTTTCGGGATAATTTGTTGCTCCACTCACATCACGGCCGTTCTCATCAAGAGCCATTTGCAATACCTGTGCAATATGCATGCCTTCCCGGTCTGTCATTTGTTCTATCTGTTCGCGGCAACTATACCCATCGCTAATCACAAGGGTTTTTTTATCCGCCCCTCTCACGGCAGGCAATAGCACTCTTTCTCCCGCTTTCACCGACACATCATATTTGTCGCCTTTCAGGTATCCAAAATATCCGGCCATGCCGCAACAGCCTGAATCCAATACATTATAATGCAAACCCATTTTTTGCAACAGCCGCTCTTCACTATCCATTTTCATAATAGCATTATGGTGGCAATGACCGTGGACGATTGCATTCCGGTGTAGCTGCGGTATTTTAAAATCAGGCGCTTTTTTCTCCAGAAACTCCGCAAGGGTAAAGGTTTGTTCTTTTAGCCTTTTGGCATCTTCATTTGCTAAAAGCAGGTCGCATAATTCATCCCGAAAAACTGAAACGCAACTTGGCTCGAGACCTACAACAGATGTGCCAGCGCGGATTTCGTCGCGCAAAGTGTCCAGAATCTGCAACAACATAGTTTTAGCGGTATCAAGCATTCCAAAATCATACAAAGGGCGGCCGCAGCAGATAACTCTTTTTGCAATCACTACCCGGAAGCCGGCCGCCTCAAGCACTTCCATACCGGCAACCAAGGTTTCTGGCTTAAAGAAATTATTAAATGTATCAACCCATAAAATCACTTTGGGCTTATCATTTATTTCTTTGTGTTGCTTGCAAAACCAGTTTCTGAAGGTTTGCTGCGCAAATTTTGGAATCGTTCTTTTTTGAGTAACCCCTACAGAGGATTTTACCAGGTTTCTTAATCCCGGAACGTGGGTAACAAAATTTACTATTCCCGGAACCAGCGAAGCCAACCTCGACCACCAATAAATCCATCCAAAGGCAAATGCTGACGCAGGCCTGCGGTTCTTTTCATAATAATGAGATAAAAACTCAGATTTTAAGGTGGCAATGTCCACATTCACGGGACAATCGCCTTTGCAGCCTTTGCACGCCAGGCACAAGTCGAGCGATTCTTTAATATATTCATCGTTCCATCCGTCCTTAATTACATTTCCGTTCAGCATTTCAAATAATAAATGAGCGCGGCCCCGGGTACTGTCTTTTTCTTCACGCGTAACCATGTAGCTGGGGCACATGGTCCCTCCTTCGTGCCGCCGGCAATTACCCACGCCCACGCACCGGAGCGTAGCCCGTGCAAAACTTCCTTTATTATCATCATGTAAAAAATGGAAATGAGTTTTAGGAGCCGGGGGATTATAGGTTGTGCCCAATCTTAAATCAGAAAGTTGTCCGTAGCTATCAATCACTTTTCCCGGATTCATCAGCCATTCAGGATCCCAAATAGATTTGAATTCGTGAAAAGCCTGCATAATTTCCTCGCCAAACATAATATGCAAGAGGCTTCCACGCGTTTGCCCATCTCCATGTTCTCCTGAAAGCGTACCTCCATAGCGAACTACCAGATGAGAGGCTTCAATGCTGAATTTTTTATAATGTTCAATGCCTGCTTCTGTTACCAGGTCAAACCCCACACGGCAGTGTATGCATCCCTGTCCAAAATGGCCGTACAAGGAAGGATGATAATCGTATTTGTCAAATAAATCGCGCAAATCCTTTAAATAATCGCCCACCTTGTCCGGCGCTACAGCAGAATCTTCCCAACCGGGCGCCCCATCGGGTTCGCCGGGAACAAAGGCGGTGGCACCCAGGCCGGATTCCCTGATTTCCCAGAGTTTTTGTTCCTGGTCGGGGTCATCAAAAAGGCTCATATTTGGTGGATTATCTCCGCTCTTCAACTCTTCCATAAGCTTTTTTGCCTTGTTGTCGGATTCCGTTTTGTCTTTCCCATCAAACTCGACCAACAGCCATCCGCCACCTTTTGGTAGCAACGGCACGTCATCCATGTTTAATCCTTTTTTCTTCATAAACTCAATAAGTAGCTCATCAAAGCCTTCCAACCCTATCGGTTTGTGTTTCATTACCTGCGGACAGGCGTGGCCTGCAGCATAAATATCCGGGTAGCCCAGAACCAATAAGGAACGCGCTCCGGGCTCAGGCATTAATTTCATTTCTGCTTCCAGGATAGTAACGCAGGTGCCCTCCGAACCGACGAGCGCTTGCGCTACATTAAAGCCTTGCTCAGGCAGGAGGGAAGGCAAATTATAACCGGAAACGCGCCGAGGGATAGGTGGAAATTTTTCACGGATTTTATCTGCATATTTGTCCCGGAGGTCTTTTAAACTTTTATATATCTCTGCTTTTCTGCCCCCGGCCTTTATGATGTTTTCAAATTCCTCATCAGAAGTAGGGCCCACCTTCATTTTTACCCCGTCATAGGTAAGGATGGTCAGGGATTCAGTATTATCTGCTGTACGCGCGCCATAACCATAAAATTGCGACATCACAGAATGAATTCCACATGAATCATTTCCGAGCATGC
This sequence comes from Hanamia caeni, assembly GCF_003721595.1. Taxonomy (GTDB): domain Bacteria; phylum Bacteroidota; class Bacteroidia; order Chitinophagales; family Chitinophagaceae; genus Ginsengibacter; species Ginsengibacter caeni. Next base: position 66,558 of record NZ_RJJR01000002.1, on the reverse strand, counting down.
CGCCAATGGCGCAGTGGCTGTGTGTAGCGGGATCCGGGCCGAAAGTGAGGTTTGCATTTTTTTTAGTGGCATTCCGCATCTCATCTAACACAATCCCCGGCTGCACAGTTACCGTTTTCTTTTCTTTATCAATTTTTAAAACCTTGTTGTAATACTTGGTCATATCCATCACTACGGCAACATTGCAACAAGATCCGGTGAGGCTGGTACCTCCTCCTCTTGACAAAACAGGTGAGTGATATTTTTTGCAAATCGCGACTGTATTGATAACGTCCTGTTCTGTTTTCGGCAATACTACGCCTAATGGCACCTGCCGGTAATTGGAGGCATCTGTAGCGTATAATGCTTTTGTTCCATAATCAAACCGGACTTCGCCTTCAATGTCTTCAATTAACTCAGCTTCCATGGAAGCTACATCTACTCCCTGTGAATACTTAGTTTCATAATGTAAATCAAGTGTATCATTTGTTGCCATAATGTTTTTATTAATAAATTTTGATTTTTCCTTTTATAATTCGCTATCCAAAAATTTTAAATTTTTCTGCGTCCTGCTGTTTGAATTCCAAACCCATTCCTGGCCGGCTTACGTCTGCATGTAACGCACCATTTACCGGCTGAGCTACTCCGTCAAAAAGCATATTCTCGATCCTTACATGATCGTAAAAATATTCTGCCGTAAAAAAACCAGGCAATGATAGGCCCGGGTGAAGATGAAGCGAAGGGGCGCAATGGGAAGAGAAAGGAAGCTGATGTGCCTGGCAGACAGCGCCCGCTTTTAGAAAAGTGGAAACACCTCCGCACCGCGTAGCATCTGCCTGCAAAACGTCTACTGCGCCCGCATCCAGCATTCGCTCAAAGTAAGAAAGATGATATCCATATTCTCCTGCTGCAATATTGATTTTTGCGGGAGCATGTTCGCGAATAAAATGCAATCCATTCAAATCAGTGGATGGCCGCGGTTCCTCAAACCATGTCACACCAATTTGTGCAAATTGTTCAGCCTTTTCAAGCGCCTGCTTTGCATTGTAGGCGCCATTTGCATCTACAAATAATTCACAATTTTTTCCGACGGCTTCCTTCGCCTTCTTAACTCTTTCTACATCTTTTTCGGGCTCACGGCCGATTTTCATTTTCACTTGTGTAAGGCCCTGCTCAGCCCATCCGCCGAGCTGTTTTTGTAAACGGTCTATGGAGTAAGAGGTAAATCCACCACTGCCATAAATCTGAAAATCATCACGCACTTTGCCTAATAATAAGGCCAGCGGCAATTCCAGGATTTTCGCTTTTAGATCCCACAGTGCATTGTCGGTTGCTGAAATTGCCATCGCCGGAATACCAGAATCGCTGTCATTTCTTACACTGTCGTGCATGGATTTATGAATCCAGGGAATGTCGAAGGCGTTTTTTCCTAATACAATTTTTTTTAAATTTTTTTCGACAAAAAAGGCAGAAGAAACATCCGCATAACTGTAGCCAATTCCCGTTTTATCTGCCGCCGTTATGGTTACCAAAACTAACGTGGTACTATTCCATTCTATGGTTCCGTCAGATTCAGGCGCATCTGTTGGAATGGTATATGCCGAAACTTTTACATCACTTATATTTATCTCCCCCGACTTCATTTTTTAACTGAATATTGTTGACATTTCACTTTTCCATGTTGATTTGATGATGCCTGCCTCATCAGGATCGCCTTTCAATAATGTTTTGCCATATTTAACCATCATATCAAAAGAGATATGGGGCGGAAGCGGTGGTACATTCGCATCTGTCAACACTTCCAATACGGCAGGCCTGTCGGCAGAAAGCACATCATCCCATCCCTGCGAAATTTTTTCAGGATCATTTACAAACACCCCTTTCAATCCAATAAGCTTTGCATACTCGGCATACGGAAAATCAGGGACTTCCTGCGAACCGGTAAATCGCGGATCGCCGGTCATCACGCGCTGCTCCCAGCTTACCTGTGCCAGGTCATTATTATGCAGCACTAAAATTACCAGCCGCGGATCTTTCCATCTTTTCCAATATTTTGAAATCGTTATTAATCCATTGTTGCCAAGCATTTGCATAGCTCCATCCCCAACCAATGCAATAGGAATGCGATCGGGATAAGCGAATTTTGCTGCAATAGCATAAGGAACTCCCGGACACATGGTAGCCAGGTTTCCTGAAAGCGACGCCATCATTCCTTTACGGATTTTAAGGTGCCTTGCAAACCAATCGGCTGATGTTCCTGAGTCTGATGAAAGAATACAATTGTCCGGCAATTTGGGAGAAAGCTCCTGGAACACCCTTTGGGGATTAATGGGTTTGGCAGAATCCTTTGCTCTGGCATCAATCACTTTCCACCAATCTTCCATTCCCTTTTCAATTCCTTTTCTCCATGAATGATGCTTGTTCTTTTTCAAAAAAGGAATTAATGCTCTCAAAGTTTGTTTACTATCGCCCACCAGATTTATTTCCATTGGATAACGGAGGCTCAGCAATTTTGGATTGATATCAATCTGCACACCTCTTGCCTGGCCTACTTTAGGAAGAAATTCTGAATAAGGGAAACTACTTCCTACCATCAAAAGTGTATCACATTCTGTCATCATTTTCCAACTTGGCTCTGTTCCCAGCAAGCCAATGGCGCCGGTTACATACGGCAAAGTATCCGGCACTGCGGCCTTTCCGAGAAGCGCCTTGGCCACGCCGGCGCCCAACAGTTCAGCCACTTCCATTATCTCGTCTCCGGCGTTCAAAGCGCCTGCACCTACAAGCATCGCCACTTTTTTTCCATCATTTAATAAATCGGCAGTCCTTCTAAGATCTGCTTCGCCGGGCACAAAGTGAACATTTGGAAAACCAATTCCGGTGTGCGTAGCATTATGCTTACGCGGCGGCGTAGCTGCATCCAATTCCTGCACATCGTTTGGAATGATGATACAGGTAACTGTTCTTTCAGCTTTTGCAATCCGGATAGCACGATCTACCATTTGCTGCATTTGTTCCGGAATCATAACCGTATGAACAAATTCCTTAGCTACGTCTTTGTATAAGCTGTTCAAATCAACTTCCTGCTGAAAGCTGCCTCCCATGGCCATCCGCGCTGATTGGCCTACAATAGCCACTACAGATTGATGATCCATTTTAGCATCGTACAATCCATTCAGCAGATGAATGGCACCGGGCCCTGAGGTGGCCATGCAAACGCCTACTTCACCGGTGAATTTCGAATGCGCACAAGCCATAAAAGCTGCATTCTCCTCGTGCCGCACTTGTATAAAATCGATTTTATCTTTTGCCCGGTCAAGAGCCCCCAGGATACCATTAATACCATCGCCGGGGAAACCAAAAATTCTTTTAACTCCCCACTGACTTAATCTTTCTAATAAAAAATCGCTAACTAATTGCGCCATAAAATTATTTTTTGAAAATTTGAAAAAACTGAAGGCGGACGGAACACTCTACTTTGAAACATTCTCCTTCGTAATCGGTGTTTGCTTCATCAAACACTATGCCTGTGAAAATCAAAAGAATGATAAAAACTTTTTTAAGCACCGGCTCATATAAAGAAGTAATAGAAAATATTTTCTAATTTCCCTGTCTTCCGAAACTGTTTATTGATAAGGGCTTTAGAGGTATAGATTCCTCATTTTTATTCAGAAGGGGAATTATTTTACTGGAATTTATTTACGAAACTTAAACTGTTTTTTCTTAGAAGGCAACCAACCTCTTCCCAAACACGGACAATTTTTTTTAGAGCAGATTTGTAGAAAATTCTAATCCTATTTCAATTGTAATACTTCCATAAAAACAGAAAATGGCTTCTGCTATTTGCAGAATCTCTCAACAAAAAAATGACAGTAAACAAACAAATAAGCCTCTCTTTTATTCTGGTGATTGAAGGGTATCTTCTTAAAAGGCATAGTCTTTGAGCACGTTTTTTCTCGCAGCCTCTGTTGTTTTTAGACCTGCTAAAGGCTTTTCTATTCTAAGTTTTATCAATGAAATCAATTTGTAAACAGGGTTCATGAACTCAATTATATTTTTACAAAACCTTTATTTATTACAATACGTTAATAACCCTGCATCGCTTCAGGCAGAAAAAATCCATACAGTATTTAATTATTTTTATTGGGCTGCTGCGGGAATGTTATTGCTGGTAGTTTTCCTGGTAGTATATATCTGCATCAGGTTTCAACAAAAAAAGGGAGACAACAACCAACCCGTTCGTACGATTTACAGTAATAAGCTGGAGGCTTTGATGATTGGCGTTCCTGTGTTGTTACTTGCCTTCTTTTTCTATGAAACAGTATCAACCATGAATGCGGTATCGCCGCCGGTTCCCACAAACCGCGAGCCCGATGTGATTATCACCGGCCACCAATGGTGGTGGGAAGTGGATTATCCAAATGCTCATGTGGTTACCTCAAACGAAGTTCATCTTCCTGTAGGAAAACATTTACTGATGCAGATGCGATCAGCCGATGTGGTACACGACTGGTGGGTGCCGGAGCTTGGGAATAAAATGGATCTCGTGCCCAATCATCCCAATTACTTATGGCTTAATATTAATAAACCCGGAAAATATACCGGCGCCTGCAGTGAGTTTTGCGGAGCCCAGCATGCCTGGATGAGAATTTCAGTGATTGCACAGGACGAGAATGATTTCAATAAATGGCTGGCGCAAAATGCCAAGGCTGCAATGCCTCCGGGTGATACCCTGGCAAAAACCGGTGCAGAATTATTTCAGTCTAAAACATGTGCAAGCTGCCATCGCATACAGGGAACAGCCGCCACCTCTAACGTGGGGCCCGACCTTACACATATTGCCAGCAGGCATATGCTTCTTACCGGGTTGATGAAAAACAGTGAAGAAAATTTATACAAATGGATTAGCCATCCCCAGGAAATAAAACCAGGCGCTCACATGCCGGATTTTAATATGAACAAAGATTCCGTGAAAGCGATTGTGCATTACCTGGAGCAACTGAAATAAAACAAGGTCAAAAAAATGAGTGAACCAATTTACATTCCCGAACCATCAAAAACATTTCCGGGGATAGGAGTAAGCACTGACCAGGGTTTGCTGCAATGGATTTCCACAGTGGATCATAAAATGATCGGGATTATGTACCTGCTGATGACGCTCCTGTTTCTGTTAATCGGCGGTATAGAAGTATTGCTTATGCGGATTCAACTGGCCGGCCCGCTTAATCATTTCTTAGGGCCCGAAATGTATAATCAGTTCTTTACGATGCATGGCACCACCATGGTATTCTTTGTAGCCATGCCGGCGGTTTTTGGATTTGCCGTTTATTTTACGCCCCTGATGATAGGCGCTAACGAAATGGCTTTTCCGCGGCTGAATGCTTTTAGTTTTTGGATTACGTTGTTGGGCGGGATGCTGCTCTACTTCAGCTTTCTTGCAGGCGGAGCGCCGGATGCCGGCTGGTTTAATTATGTGCCCCTGAGTGAAAAGAATTATTCTATCAACCCGGGTGTGGATTATTATTGCATGGGACTGTTACTTGCCGGAATCGGAAGCGTAACCACTTCTGTTAATCTTGCTGTTACGGTGCTGCATTATCGCACCAAGGGCATGACGCTTAACAAGCTTCCGATGTTTGTGTGGATGGTTTTTGTAAATTCTTTTTTATTGCTCGCGGCTTTCCCGGCGCTAAATGCAGCGCTTTCCATGCTGCTGTTAGACAGGCAATTTGGCGCTCATTTTTTTAACACGGCTTCCGGTGGTTCGGCCTTGCTTTGGCAACATTTATTCTGGATATTCGGGCATCCGGAAGTATATATTGTTATCCTGCCTCCATTTGGAATTATTTCAGAAACGATTCCTGTGTTTTCGCGCAAACCTATTTTCGGTGCCGCCTTTGTAGCCGCATCCTCGGTAGCCATTGCCCTGCTTGCATTTGGCGTATGGGCACATCACATGTTTGCAGTTGGAATGGGCAACACGGCTGATGCGTTTTTTTCAGCGGCAAGCATGCTGATTGGTATTCCGACAGGCGTAAAAGTTTTTGCATGGATAGCCACCATGTACGGAGGCAAAATCCGGTTTACCGTTTCGATGATGTTTGCAGTGGCTTTCTTAATAGAATTCACCATTGGCGGCCTTTCCGGAATTGCGTTTGCCATCGTGCCGATAGACTGGCAATTGACCGATACCTATTTTGTTGTAGCTCATTTGCATTATGTATTTATCGGCGGCACTATTTTCGGAATTCTTTCCGGTTTGTTTTACTGGTTTCCAAAAATGACAGGAAAGTTTTTAGATGAAAAAATGGGAAAATGGTTTTTCTGGCTATTTGTGATTGGCTTCAACGGAACTTTTTTGGTGCAACATATTCTTGGAATGATTGGGATGCCAAGAAGAGTATATACTTATCCTGATTTGCCGTGGTATGGCGTGCTGAATATGATATCTACTGTCAGCGCATTTATTATGGGCATAGCGGTTTTATACCTCGGTTATATTATTGTAAAAAGCCGCAAAAGCGGGAAGCCGGCGCCTGCTGATCCGTGGGATGGATTTACGCTGGAATGGATTGCAGATTCGCCACCTTCTTTAAAAAATTTTAATGAAGTTCCTGTGGTAAATAGCAGGCAGCCATTATGGGATATGAAGTATCCGGGAATGGCAGATATAGCATCAGATTGAAGTTGTAAACGTTCATTGAAAACCTACAAATTATGAACAAAACGATGATGAAATTGGTGATAGGAACAGAAGGGATGTTCTTTATCTGTTTGATAATGTCATTTGTGTATATGGCATTCACGGCCGGTTTTGAGCCACATCAGCTTCATGCACTCGACATAGAGAAAACGGGAATATTTACAGCCGTTTTGATTGCAAGCAGCTTTACTTTTTGGTTCGCAGACAAAAATTATAAAGAAGGAAATATTAAAAAGCTTAAACTATGGCTTATCATCACTATCGTGTTGGGCATTCTTTTTTTAATTGGGCAGGGAAGAGAGTACTGGCGGTTAATCAATGACCATGTAACACTTGGAAGCGGCGTTTTTGGAACCAGCTTTTACACGCTAACAGGTTTTCATGGATTTCATGTTTTTGTGGGACTGATTATTTTATCCATTGTTCTTGCCTTCACTTTTTTGGGCGATTTTAATAAGCCCGGTTCAACCGTGATAAGCACAGTTGGATATTATTGGCATTTCATAGATGTGGTGTGGATAGTGGTTTTCACGGTTGTTTATGTGCTTCCTCATTTTACTAATATTTAAAATTCAGAAAGATGCATTCGATATATTCTTACTGGCATTTTGATCCGGTTTCAATTTTATTCATCACGATGCTTTGTTTATTTTATTTGTACGCCATCCGGTTTAAAATCAGAAAACAATCGCTCTTTTTTTTCGCGGGCATTTCTATAATTATTATCTGCGTGGCTTCGCCTTTGCATTTTTTGGGCGAAAATTACCTGTTCAGCGCCCACATGATTTCACATGTATTGTTGCTTTTGATTGCCGCGCCCCTGCTTGTAGCAGGTATCCCGCAAGAAAATGTTTTTAGAAAATATTTTCTATTTCTTTCAACCCACAAAATAAAAATTCATGTTTTATGTTGGTTTACTGGCGTAGGCATCATGTGGTTTTGGCATATTCCATACATTTTCAACATGGCTGCTTCAGCCCGGAGCATGGGTTTGATGCATGCGCAATGGTTGTCTTTGCTGGTTGCGGGCATCATCTTTTGCTGGCCCATTCTCAATCCTTACCGGCAATATCGCATTCCCTCTTTATCGGCGGTACTCTATCTTTCATTGGCTTGTGTATTTTGCACCCTGCTGGGGCTGATGATCACTTTTGCGCCGTTAGGAATGTATATGCCCTATCTGCATATTTCAGACTCAAACGGATTTTTAAACATCATAAGAAATCAATGGAAAATTTCTGCATCCATTGATCAGCAGGCAGCAGGTTTAATTATGTGGGTGCCGTGTTGCCTGATTTATTTAACCGCTTCAATGGCCATCCTGGTAAAATGGTACGACCAAAAACCCTATGAAGTGAGGGATGCAATCATGATAAAAAATTGATTGCGTCTCATTGTAAATGTTTTAAAAAAAAATTTTAGAAAATGAATGAAGAAGATTCATCCGAAAAAAAATTAAAGGAAATAGCCGGTGCAAATGATTTATCGTCAGCAATAAAAAAGCTTGAAGAAAAAAAGCAGTCAATCGAAGATGGTTTAAAAGTTCATGCACATAATATGGTTCACAACCTGTCCCCTGTGAATGTATTGGATCAAACGCTTGAAAATGTAAAACAATCTTCCTCACAAGATTCTCTGTTTAATGAAGCGCTGGCTTTTGGCGCTGGCTATTTATCAAAAAGAAGACTGATTCATCAATTTAAAAATGCCATCATTAAAACTTTTAGAAAAGCGGCCATGGCGGATAATTCTGGAATAAACTTCACCGTCCAAATGCAAGACAATGATCAAAAAGAAAATCCCATGAATAATACAGAAGAAATTAAAAACCCGGCAGCCCGCGTTGAAACCGTAAAAGCAAAACCCGAAATATTGCCCAAACCAACTTATTGGCCATTTTTCCTGGCCTTAGGCATTGTGTTTCTTGGCTGGGGATTATTAACTACGTGGCTGATTTCAGTGGCAGGCTTAATTATTCTGATAACCGCACTTTCCGGATGGCTAAATATTTTACGTCATGAATGAACAAGCACAAAATGAAGAGATATCCCGGCGCGATTTTTTTCTGAAAATCAGCCTCGGCCTCGCGGGCATCAGCGCCATTGCCGCAGCAGTTCCTGTTGTAAGCGCCATCATCGCTCCTTTGCTGAAAAAGAAAAATCAGCTATGGCGCACCGTAGGCAAAGTGGATGATTTTCAGACCGGCTCCACCAGCCTGGTAACATTTATCAATGCAGATCCGGAACCTTATGCGGGTGTAACAGCAAAATCAGCGGCATGGCTCAGAAAAAACGATGAAAACAATTTCATTGCTTTTGCTGCCAATTGTACTCATCTCGGTTGCCCGGTTAGATGGGAAAACGAGGCGCATTTATTTATGTGTCCATGCCATGGCGGTGTATATTATGCAGATGGTACTGTTGCCGGAGGCCCGCCGCCAAAGCCCTTAAATCAGTATGAAGTGAGAGTTTTTAACAAGGAGGTACAAATTAAAACCGCGCCGGTTCCAATCACAGGTAGTAAAGCATGAAAAAGTTTTTAAAAAAAATATGGCATTGGATTGACGACCGCACTGGCTTTTCGCAAAATATTGTGCCGGTCATTCAACATCCTGTTCCTCCAAAAGCAAAGTGGAGCTATGTTTTTGGGAGCGCCACTTTATTTTGTTTCCTGCTACAGGTAATTACAGGCGTTTCGCTAGCACTCTTATATCAGCCCTCCAGCAGCGAAGCGTATCATTCTCTTGTTTTTATTACCGACAAGGCAAAGTTTGGAAACGTATTGAGAGGCATACATTATTTCGGCGCATCGGCAATGATTATTTTAGTGGGCATCCACATGATTCGTGTGTACATCACCGCCTCGTACAAATTTCCACGCGAGATGAATTGGATAAGCGGGGTTTTTCTCCTGCTATGTACCATTTTTATGGGCTTTACAGGCCAGCTACTGCGTTGGGATTCAAATGGAGTGTGGTCGTCAGTAGTTGCTGCCGAACAATTGGGAAGAACGCCGCTGATAGGAAAATACCTCGCACGGCTGTTGCTCGGAGGCGATACTATAGGTGGACAAACGCTCAGCCGGTTTTATTCTTATCACGTATTTATGGTGCCCGCTTTGATTTTTATATTTATCGGCCTTCATCTTTATCTCGTAATTCAAAATGGTATTTCCGAGCCTCCAAAACCGGGTAGACTGGTGGATCCTAAAACCTACCGCAAGTGGTACCAGAATATGCTGAAAGAAAAGGGAGTACCCTTCTGGCCAAACGCCGCATGGCGCGACATTTTATTCAGCGCTATCATCATCATTTGCATTATTTGTCTCGCTTTTGTTTTTGGACCGCCGGCGCTTTCCGGCAAACCCGACCCTGCTCATTTATCTACCACGCCAAAGCCAGACTGGTATATGGTTCCGTTTTTTGCGCTATTTGCATTGATGCCTCATAAGATTGAATCCGTTGCGATGTTGCTGGGGCCAATCCTCACGATTGTGATACTGTTTTCGATTCCGTTTATTTCACAGAAGGGCGAAAGAAGCCCGCTAAAAAGGCCATGGGCTATGTATGGAGTGATTTGTGTAATTGTATTTGTGGTCAGCTTACTGGTGGTAGGTTTAAAAGCGCCGTGGTCGCCTCATTTTGATACGAAGCCGCTGCCGTTAAGCGCTATAAAAAATAAAAACCCTGATTCTACGGTTATAAAAGGAGTTCATCTTTTTTATTCTAAAGGATGCCAGTACTGCCACAGGATTAGTAATTATGGAGGAATAGATGGCCCTGACCTTACCACAATCGGCAACCGCCTCTCCATCCAGGCTTTAAAAATCCGCATTGTGAATGGCGGAAAAAATATGCCCGCTTTTGGTGGCAGCCTCTCCAATGACGAGATAAACAATATTGTTGCATTTTTATCTTCTCAGAAATAGTTTTTAAGGAACAAAATAAAATTTTTGTCTCTTTGTTGCTTTACTGTGAAAAATTTGGGTTCACCAATCGAGGCACATCATTTGTGTAAAATCTTTTTATACATTAATTAAACGATAAGAATTCTTTATGACGGAAAATCAAGAGTGTCCGCTTACCTCCGAATTGCCTTTTTCAAAAAAAGTTTGGATAGCGGGCGGGATATTCTCGTTGATTATTGTGGGGTTACTTCTTTTTAAAACGCTTTTTGCGGTTATTCTTTTAGCCCTTACCGGTATGCTGCTGGCCGTCTATTTCCATGGATTTTCGCACCTGATTCATCGAAAATTTCATTGGTCTCCCAGGCTTTGTGTTTTTCTTTCTGTGCTCATCAATATTATTCTACTGGCAGGTTTCTTTTGGTTTGTAGGGGCGAGGCTCCAAAAGCAGGTTGCCGAGCTTTCTGATACGCTGCCACAAACGATACAGAATTTGAAACAACAGCTAAGTGAATCTGACATGGGAAGTAAATTGCTCAATTATATTAGTAACGCTGGACGTACCATAAACGTGGAATCTATTGCCAAAAAATTCTTTTCAGGTAGCTTTGGCGTACTTAGTGATTTATACGTGGTAATTCTTTTTGCTATATTTTTCACTGCCGACCCCATGCTTTATAAAAAAGGGTTTATCCGTTTGCTGCCTCCAAAAGCAAAACATAAAGGAGAAAAGCTTTTTGATGAACTCAACGCCGTTTTAAAAAAATGGATAAAATCCCAAATTATCGGCTTCTTTTTTATTGCTGTATTTACTGGGGTTGGTTTATGGATTCTGGGCATGCCACTCATTCTTACGCTGGCACTTATCGCAGGCATTTTAAACCTTATTCCCAACTTCGGGCCACTGATAGCCTTAATTCCCGCAGCGCTGCTCGGTTTGATGGAAAGCCCTTCTACTGCGCTGATAGTGGCTTGCATTTATATTGGCGTGCAAATCATACAAACTGCCGTTACTCAACCTATCATTCAGCAAAAGATGGTAAGCCTGCCGCCTGCGCTTACCATTTTTGCCCAGGTGGCGCTTGGTATTGTTGCCGGCTTTTGGGGCGTTTTGCTGGCATCGCCCATAGTGGTGATTGTATTAAAAGTGGTTGACCGGCTGTACGTTGAAAATCAACAGGCCAGTATTAACACAATAAAAAATATGGATGTAAAATAAAAATGGCTGAATCTAATTCTTCAATTTATGGTGCGCTGATTGCAAATGGCTTGATTGCTATTACAAAATTTGCAGCCGCTTTTTTTAGCGGAAGTTCTGCCATGCTTTCAGAAGGAATTCATAGCCTGGTAGATACCAGCAACGAGTTGCTGCTGCTCTTAGGCATCAAAAGAAGTAAGCGCCCTCCTGATAAGAAACATCCGTTTGGCTATGGCCCTGAATTATATTTTTGGTCACTTATAGTGGCAGTGCTGGTTTTTGGCCTTGGCGGCGGAATGTCCATTTACGAAGGCATTACGCATATTGGCAATCCAAAACCCATCACTGATCCCTTCTGGGGTTACCTGGTATTAGGAAGCGCTTTTATTTTTGAAACCATATCTATCATTATTTCGGTAAAAGGATTTTTAAAACATTCGCATCACGAAGGAAATCTTTTTCAAAAATTACGCGCCAGCAAAGACCCGGGATTTTTCCTCGTAATTTATGAAGATGCTGCCGATATTATCGGATTGATAATTGCCTTCGCAGGTATCGTTCTTTCTACATGGCTCGGCAATCCATTGATTGACGGCATTGCCTCGATTCTTATTGGTATTGTTCTTACCATAATTGCCATTCTGATGATTATAGAAACCCATAATTTACTCATCGGCGAAAGCGCAGGCAAAGAGCTGGTAGCAAGCACTGAAAAATTGATACAGCAGGACGATGATGTGTTCCAGGTACAAACGCCTTTAACCATGCAGCTTTCTCCTGATGAAGTTTTGCTCGCCCTTAACCTTCAGTTTAAAAAAAATTTGTCGGGAGCCCAGATCGTAAGCAGCATTGCGCGGCTTGAAAAAAAGATAAAAGAAAAATTTCCGCAGGTAAAACAAATTTATATCGAGGCCGCTAATTTATCTAAATAAAATCCGGCAATTAAAGATTGTTGGAATAGTGCTTGCTGTATTAATAAATTATTATACAACTTCAATTTTATGAAACGCAGTCTTAAAAGCCTTCAAGGCTATACTCTTAAAGCAACCGATGGTGAAATAGGAAAAGTGGAAGAATTTTATTTTGACGATGTAAGCTGGACCATCCGCTACCTGGTAATAAAAACAGGTAACTGGTTTTCCGGTAAAAAAGTGCTTATTTCACCAAAAGCCCTGTTAACCCCGGATTGGGAAAATGAAATATTTCCGGTTAACCTTACAAAAAAGCAAATAGAAAACAGTCCGGATATTGATACCGATAAACCTGTATCGCGCCAGCACGAAGAAGAATTATCCACTTATTATACCTGGGATCCTTATTGGGGCGATGGGGCCCATGGAGCAGGAATATTTGGAGCGATGCCAAGCGATTTGTATGAAAATGAAGAAGCAACTGCACCCCTAGTTCCGGTGGAAAATTCCGAGCCCCACGATCCTCATTTAAGAAGTTCTGACGAGGTAAAAGGTTATGGCATTCATGCTACAGATGGCGAAATTGGCAAGGTTACAGATTACATTCTTGATGATTCAGACTGGAGGATTGATTACCTGGTAGTTGAAACGGGTGACTGGCTGAGCAGTAAGAAATTGCTGCTGCCGGCAGGATGGATAAAACAAGTGAAATGGGATAACCGCATCGTGATCGTAAACGTAACAACTGAGCAGGTAAAAAACTGCCCGGACTTTGATGCCAGTCAACCTGTGAATGTTGCGGACGAAAAAATTCTATTTGATTATTACGGCCGGCCGCATTCCGGCATGATAGATTAAAAACAGGTTTCGTGTTTGTAAAATTGCGGCCAACCGGTCTTGTTATTTCTTCATACTGCCTACCTTCAAATAAAACTGGTTCATGAACGCCCTGATCCTCGTAGATGTTCAAAATGATTTTTTGCCGGGCGGAGCTTTGCCTGTTGAAAATGGTTTTAGTATTTTTCCTGCAATAAATGTTATACAGGACAAATTTGACCTGGTGGTGGCCACGCAGGACTGGCATCCTGCTGACCATAAAAGTTTTGCCTCAAATCATCCGGGTTCAAAAGAGTTTGACGAAATACAATTAGGCGGGCTAACGCAGGTTTTATGGCCCGGCCATTGTGTTCAACAAAGCTTCGGCGCAGAATTTTCCAACCAATTAGATACAAAGAAAATTGAAGCCATCTTTCGCAAGGGAATGGATAAAGAAATTGATAGCTACAGCGGTTTTTTTGATAATGGAAAAAAGAAGGCGACAGGCCTTGCAGCATATCTTAAAGGCAGAAATATCACCTCCGTTTTTGTGGCGGGGCTTGCAGCAGATTTTTGCGTGTATTTTACCGCTATGGACGCATTGGACATAGGATTTAACGCTTCTATCATTATAGATGCTACCATGGCGATCGACAATAAATCACTGCAAAAAAAATTTGATTCTTTTATTTACAAAGGAGGACTTTTGGTTAACAGCCAGGATATTTAACAGACTGTTGAAAAAATAAAAATCAACTATTTGTTCTTTTACTCGTAAGCAAAATCGCTTTAAATGCTTCATGAACAAGTCGCACAAATCTCATCCTTAACAGGCATCCCTTCAGATTCTGCATGATTAGCTGTAAATTTGCACACGATTTTAAAAAAATGGATTTTGACAGAAGACAAACATGATATTATCGAATTAGATGATGTTAAACAATTGGTGGACAGCTTTTATGGAAAAGTGAGAAATGATTCACTTATCGGGCCCATCTTTGAAGAAAGAATACAAAATCGCTGGCCCGAGCACCTGGCCAAAATGTACACATTCTGGCAAACTGTCCTTCTAGGAGAACATACCTATTATGGTTCTCCGTTTCCACCTCATGCTCAGCTTCCCGTAGAACGGGAGCATTTTAACCGCTGGCTGGATTTATTTTCAGAAACAATAAGTGAGCATTTTTCCGGAAAAACAGCTGATGAAGCTATGTGGCGGGCAGGCAAAATGGCTGAAATGTTCCAATATAAATTACAGGCTTTTCGCCGTAATCAAAACAGAAGCCTTATCTGAAACCGGTAAGTGGCCAAATACAGGAATTAATTTTGCTGGTAAACTGAGTTTGGGCAGTGCTTTCTTCAAAAGTAATTTCGCGCAATCCTATTTTTGTACCGTTTTTAAAAACCGATGATCAAAAAAGAAAAATTAAAAAAAGGAATTCCTATTTCCGTTTCATTAGCGCCTGAATTAGTCGGCGAAAGTGTTAAGCCCTATTCGGATTCCAACAAAAGAAGGATTTTTATTATCTGCCTGATGGCCATTAGCGTTGCCATCGCTATTAGCTTTATCGCTAAGTTTTTAATCTATTTAATTTATTTTATTACCAATGTTTCGTTTTATGGGCGGTTTTCCATTGCCCATATTACACCGGCTGCAAACACAATGGGCTGGTGGGTAATCTTGATTCCGGCGGCCGGTGGCATTATTGTCGGGTTCATGGCATTGTATGGCTCAAAGGCTATCAGGGGCCATGGCATTCCTGAAGCAATGGAACAAATTTTAATAAACCAAAGCAAAATAAAGCCAACCATCACTTACCTGAAGCCAATTTCATCCGCTATTGCCATAGGCAGCGGCGGACCGTTTGGCGCGGAAGGCCCTATTATCGCTACGGGTGGCGCGTTAGGTTCTACACTTGGGCAAATTGCCCGCATTTCACATAATGAAAGAAAAATTTTACTGGCTTCCGGGGCTACAGCAGGGATGGCGGCTATATTCGGAACGCCGATAGCAGGAATTTTTCTTGCGATAGAATTATTATTATTCGAATTTTCTCCCCGCTCTATCATTCCGGTAACCATGGCCTGCATTACAGGCGCCGCGGGCCACCATTTTCTGTTTGAAAAGGGCCCCGTTTTTCCCGTAGGTCATGAAATTGCACTGGCTTCCAACACCGCACTTTTTACCTACAGCATTCTGGGATTAATTATGGGTTTTGTAGCCGTGTTTACCACAAAAATTGTGTATTGGATAGAAGATACTTTTGAAAAAATTCCCGTTCACTGGATGTGGTATCCCGCCATTGGCGGCTTGTTTGTGGGAGTGATTGGTTACTTTGCACCACGAACTCTCGGCGTAGGATATGAAAACATCACCGATGTGTTGTCGGGTAATCTCACACTAAGCGTTGTTGCTTCTTTGTGTATTTTTAAATTTGTTTCATGGGCTATAGCGCTGGGCAGCGGCACTTCGGGCGGAACGCTGGCGCCTTTGCTTACAATAGGAGGCGCTGCCGGAATTTTAATAGCGCATGTGATTTTGCGTTTATTTCCTCATTCAGGCATTACGCTTTCCCTTGCAGCGCTTGTGGCCATGTCTGCCATGTTTGCGGGCGCCTCGCGTGCTTTGTTGACATCCATTGTATTTGCCCTGGAAGCCACCGGCCAATCCAACGCATTATTGCCTCTGCTTGCCGGAAGCATTGCTGCGTATTTTGTTTCATTTTTTCTGATGGAAAGCACCATCATGACCGAAAAAATTACCCGCAGGGGCGTAAAAACACCTGATTCTTTTGAACCGGACATCCTTGACAATATTTCTGTTGGCCAGGTAATGTGTGATGACGGGCTTATTTTAAGCGAGGATAATACGATAGGCGAAGTAAGGGAATGGCTGGAACAGGAAAGTGGATACAACAGCAATTATTTTATCGTCACTTCCAAAAACAATGAATTTATGGGGACGATAAGTTCATCCAATCTTTGGAGCAATCATCATGATACCACAAAACCGGTGGGAAGCCTGATAAAAAGAAATAATATTTCTATTAGCGCTCATAGCTCATTGCGGGCAGCGGTAGAAATGATGGCCAGAGAAAATATTGACCTGCTGCCTATCATTTCAGACGATAATAAGGTTACCGGAATTCTTTCGTACAAAGACATTCTTTCGGCCTATAAAAAAGATACGGAAAACGATATGACCAAACAACCGTCTATCTCCCTTAAAAGAAATGGCTTGAAGATTCTGGTAAGAGGTAATCAGCTTATTAACCTGATCAATAGAAAAAATTAATGCAAACTTTTCCCCGCAATACAGCTACAGGCAACGCGCTTGTGTTACCAGTTTTTGAATAAGTCAGCATTTGGCTTTTCCATCCGGCCGCTCATTTCGCGAATGCGGATCCTAAAAACAATGCCTTCTATTTCCGACAGGTTCTCACTGGCAAAAGGCCATTCAGGTGTGAACTTTACGGTTTCGCTGGATACATTGGGCAAAATCCTTGACAACAATATTTTCAACCCCATTTCTCTGTCAGCTTTCTTTTCCAATTCTTCAAAAGTGCCCCACATGATTACAGATTTCCAATCGGCCATGCTTTGCATCTCATCCACCTGGAAGCAAACTTCAGGATTCTGCCGCATCATTTTTACTTTCATTCCTTCAAAAGAGCGGGCATAAATATAGCCGGAATCGTATGCAAAACTTATAGGTACAACATAGGTTGTTGCATCAGCGTGACATCCCAACCTTCCTATTACGCTATTGGAAACAACATTCATTATTTCCTGATCAGACAATGATTCTATCATAGACATCTTTCTTATAAAGATAACCTGTGGCGGTTTTTGGCAAAATGATTAATAACAGCCAGCCCAATGATGCCAATCATGTACAGCAAAATTTTTCGCCGTTTGTTTTAGAATCAAAAAGTTAAAAAGAATCAATCAATGGTAGTGAAAGCGCAAATAAATAGATTTTCTTTTCTGCAAAAAATCACCGGGCTCTTTCCTCTTCTGGTGTGCGTATTATCCCGGTAGTTATCCATACTAGGCCTGTAACCATTGCCACAGCGCAGAAAAACAAAATAATGTTAGCGCTTTTTATGGGTTCTACATTCATAGCTTCTAATCCCTGCAGCATTAAAATCACTTCCTGCACGATAAAACCAGTTACGAAAACAAGAAATCCAATTCCGCTAACCTTTCCGCGAAAACGATGAATAAATTCATTGATATATCCTAGAATAAAAAGGCTGATAATTCCGACAAACGACAAGTGAAGGTAACCAATCACTACAGGCCGGTAACCAAACGCAAAGTGGCTAAGAAAAGGCATTGTCGAAAGCACCTGCAGAATTATTTTCAAAATAAATGCAATGGACGAAAGTGCCCATATCCACCGGGTAACGATATTAAATTTGATGTCTTTACTATTTTTGAAAACAGAAATTATCCGGAAAAAATAAACGAGCACCAGTAGCTGAACAAACGCAGAAACATTTGCAATCCACTCAAGAACCGGCGGAAGCTTGAGCCATAGCACAGATAAAAAATAAGTGGGAATAACAGTGATTATCATTATTATAAAAAGCCTTTTGCTTAATAAAGCAAAGCGAAATAATCCCAGGCGGTGCATATAAGAAAAGAACACGCCAAAACATACAAACAAAAACCAGCCATTATATTGAAAGTGCATGAAAAAATAAAGCGCGCCAAAATAAAGTTCCTGAATCGTTATACTATTGGCCATAAGATAGGCAAGGAAAATAGCACCCAGCGAAGAAAACGCCCACAGCAATAACGCGGCTTTAAGCCAGTTTCTGGAAAAACCGGCGTCACGTACTTTATTAAGATCACGCCAATAAAAAACAATAAAAAAGTACGAGATTAAAATCGTGACGCAGGCAAAAGTGATAGACCAGAAAGCATACCCCTGAATGATAAAAGAAATAAACATCGCATAACAGGTCACTACATCAATCCCCAAAATGAGGTTGTATTTTCTATAATTTGTTTGAATATTATTCCGCACCAGGTACCTCACCATCAACGTCATAAGCGCTATGGCCAGCCAGCCTACAAAAGCAAAATTGGAATGCCCGTGCATCAGGTTTTGCTGGTTTACAAACGGGAGCGAAAACTTAATTTTATAACGCATGGTAAGGCCGGCAGACGCAACCACGCAAAAATTGATTAAAGCAACCTGTACCCATTGCTTTGTTCTGAAGAGATTTTTTTCCATTACTTTACTTGGTATTAATCAATTTCTACACCTTTGAAATTATTAAAAATCTTTTTGGCACATAGGGAAATACCCCACCAAATGAATAGTATGGTTTGCTTTTTGTAAATGAATTTGTGTAGATAATTTGGTTTACTAATTCTTAATCACTTTAAAAATTAATATCTTAATATTGTAATTTAAATTCAAAATTAAACACTAAAAGCTATGAAAAAATTATTTATTTTCTTTTCCTTAGTTCTTTCTTTAGCAGTTTTAGCAGTCTCCTGCGGCGGTTCGGGAGATAAAAGTGCTAGCAATTCTGCTGAGGCTACTGAAGCCACAAGCGATACAGGCGCCGCTGCAGGAGCGTCTTCTGAAAACCCTCCTTACGATCCTCATCGCGGAGAAGGTAAATTTAAGGATGTACAGGTGAGCGATAAACTGAATAAAGAGGAAGCCGAGGCAGGCGAAAAGCTTTACGAACTAAAATGTTCATCCTGCCATAAGCTTACCGATGAAAGATTAGTAGGCCCGGGATGGAAAGGCGTTACCACCAGGCACACACCCACCTGGATTATGAATTTTGTTACCAACACAGATGATATGATTGATAAAGATCCTAAGGCACAGGCTATGCTCGAAATTTGTATGGTGCGTATGCCTAATCAAAACCTTAGTGATGATGATGCGAGAAACGTTTTAGAATTTATGCGCGAAAATGATGGCGTAAAATAATTTTTTGATTTTCAGATAAAAAACCGGGCTGCAAATTATAGCACCCGGTTTTTTTGTTCAATAAAAGCAACGCTGCCTGAGCGAATCAGTAGAGCAGGAAATAATTCATTTTTTTATTTTTAATTTTAGTGTCAATCTTGCACGATAATAATAAGTGTTTAGGTTCTTAAATTATCATGGTATTACCACCGGGAAAAAAAATATACTTTCTTTCAGACTTTCATCTAGGGTCTCCGGACCAGCCATCGAGCCTTGTGCGGGAAAAAAAAATTGTAAAATTTCTTGATGAAATTAAAAGCGATGCAGGCATAATCTTTATTCTTGGCGATCTTTTTGATTTTTGGTTTGAATATAAAAAAGTAGTTCCGAAAGGCTTTGTAAGAATCCTGGGAAAATTGGCAGAGCTCACTGATAGCGGAATTGCAATACATTTTTTTGTCGGCAATCACGACATGTGGATGAATGGATATTTTGAGAAAGAGCTGAACATTGATGTATCACACGAACCGAAAGAGTATGAATTTGATGGCAAAACATTTTTAATCGGCCACGGCGACGGACTCGGCCCCGGTGATCATCGTTATAAATTCATGAAAAAAATATTCAGGAACAAACTTTCGCAAAAGCTTTTTGGAATGTTGCATCCTTCAACAGGCATAGGGATGGCAGATTACTTTAGCCGGAAAAGCAGGGCCTCAGCAGCAAAAGAAGAAGAAACTTTTTTAGGCGAAGAAAAAGAATGGCTGATTATTTATGCCAAAGAAAAGCTGAAAGAAAAGCATTTCGATTTTTTCATTTTTGGCCATCGCCATTTGCCTATTGTTCATCAACTGGATAAAAATAGCGTGTATATCAACCTCGGAGATTGGATTCATTACGATAGTTATGCAGTTTTTGAAAATGGAAAAGTATCGCTTAAATATTATAAGCCATGAAAGGAATATTTATAGTTCTGCTTATGCTATTTTCATCGCCATTTATAAAAAAGGCTTTCAGTCAAAGCGATACTGTTTTTCATTTTTTAAAAGAATATGATTACCCGGTTGCCTCTTTCACGGTCGATAACATTGGAGCGCTTTATTTTATCACGCCGGAAAATCAATTAAAAAAATACGATGAAAATGGCGATTCGGTGGGCGTTTTCAACCAGGTAACCCAATATGGGAAACTGACTTACGTAGATGCTGAAAATCCATGGAAAGCAATTTTATTTTATCAGAATTACTCAACAATCGTATTGCTGGATAAATACCTGAAAATAGTGACAGCCGTCAATTTGCGGAAGCATGATATCTTCTTGGTCCATGCGGTTACCAGCTCTTATGATAACAACATCTGGCTTTTTGATGAGCAGGATAATAAGTTAAAAAAGATGGATGATAATGGAAATATATTGTCTGAAACCGTTGACTTCCGGTTACTCTTTGATTCTGTTCCCGAGCCAAAAACGATAATTGACCGCGATGGCTTTGTGTATCTTTATGACCCCGAAAAAGGAGTTTATATTTTTGATTATTATGGCAGCTTCAAAAGCAGATTGCCTTTTTTAAACTGGAGCAATCTTGAAGTTTTTGGAAAAACAATTTATGGATTTGATGGAAATAATTTGTATAAATATACCCCTCCGCTGCCCGGTGTTTCCACATTTTCACTGCCGCCTGAATTGCAAAACAGCGCCTCCATTAAAATAGCAAACCGGAAAATATATGCATTAAAAAACGGCAAAGTTTCTGAGTATTCTTTGCCGTAGATTTTAAGTTTATAAGAGATTATTACTACCCGTTCATCGAAGTCAGAAATTCCGCATTGTCCTTTGTTCCCTTCATATTTTTCATCAGCGTATTAATCGCTTCTTCAGGATTCATATCTGCCAAATGATTCCGTAATACCCACATTCTTTGCAGCACATCTTTGTCCAACAGCAAATCATCCCTTCTTGTAGAAGAAGAAACGATATCAATGGCAGGGAATATTCTGCGATTTGACAATCTTCTGTCCAGTTGCAATTCCATATTACCCGTTCCTTTAAATTCTTCAAAGATTACTTCATCCATTTTGCTTCCTGTATCCACGAGCGCAGTTGCAATAATCGTAAGTGAGCCTCCATTTTCTATTTTTCGGGCAGCGCCAAAAAACTGTTTCGGTTTTTGCATCGCATTGGCTTCCACACCGCCGGATAATACCTTGCCACTGGCCGGAGAAACCGTGTTGTGCGCTCTTGCCAAACGCGTAATGCTATCCAGCAATATCACCACATCGTGGCCACATTCTACCAGACGTTTTGCTTTTTGCAGCGCCATCGTGCTGACTTTTACATGCTTTTCTGCAGGCTCATCAAAAGTAGAAGCAATCACTTCGGCTTTCACGCTTCTTTCCATATCGGTTACTTCTTCAGGCCTTTCATCTACCAGCACAATCATCAGGTAGCATTCAGGATGATTGGCAGCTATGGCATTGGCAATTTCTTTCAGCAACATGGTTTTACCAGTCTTAGGCTGGGAAACTATCAAACCGCGCTGGCCTTTACCAATAGGAGTGAATAAATCAATAATTCGTGTAGAATAATTATTTGCGCCTAAAAATAAATTCAATTTCTGGAAGGGGAAAAGAGGCGTAAGATAATCGAAGGGAACCCTGTCTCGAACTTCATCTGGGCCTCGTCCATTAATGGTTTCCACTTTCAAAAGGGCGAAATATTTTTCACCTTCTTTTGGCGGGCGAACCGAGCCGTAAACGGTATCTCCCGTTTTTAATCCAAAAAGTTTTATTTGTGAAGGAGAAACGTATACATCATCCGGTGATGAAAGATAGTTGTAGTCGCTGCTTCTTAAAAAGCCGTATCCGTCAGGCATCATTTCCAATACGCCTTCTGCTAAAATAATTCCGTCAAACTCAATGTTAAACGCAGGTTCTTTCTTTTGAAAACTTTTAGGATGGTGCTGATGGCCGTTAGTGGGAATTTCAAAATTCATTTCTTCTTCCTCATCCTCGTTTTTCAAAAGTTCTATCAATGCCGGCGCAATCGTCTTTGGATCAGCCAGGTGTTCTACTTTTTCGTCTTCATCATCATCATCTTCACCCATTTCAAAATCCAACTCAGGCTTTTCAACCGCTTCTTCCTTTTGCTTTTTGGCAGCAGGCTTCTTCTTTTCTTCAGTTTTCCTGGCTTTGATTTCCTTCTCCTTTTCTTCTGCAACAGGCGCTTCTTCAGCAGCTTGTTTTTTAGCGGGAGATTTTACGATACGTTTTCTTTTAGGACGTTCGGTTATCGTTTCCTTTTTGTCATTTGGGACCATGGATGCTTGTTTATCAAGAATTTTATAAATTAGTTCCTGTTTTTGTAAATTTTTAGTGTCGGTTATTTCTTGCTGCTCAGCTATATCGAGCAGTTCCGGAACGAGCATATCGTTCAGTTGTAAAATGTCGTACATAAAGAGACTTATAGATTATAGTCAAAAACGCGCTTGAAATTGAACTCTTAATTTTGATATTTATAATGGAATGGATTCTGTTAATACTGATGTAACCGTAGTAAAGGAAAATTAGTCAGCTTTAATCTGATGCAATATTACATTAAAATAATAAAAAATAAATTTTTTTCTTCTTCAAATCACAATTAAATCAGGAGTTCTTATCTCTTTAATACTGTCTCAGCAAGGATTAGACCAGAAAATTTATTTGTTACTTTATATTTGCGAATATAAATGAAAGAAATGGCAGATAAAAGAGTTCGTATTAAAGAAGTGCTGGCGGAACAATTAATTAACCACCAGTTAACAGTAATGGGATGGGTTAGAACCTTTAGAAATAATCAATTTATAGCGCTAAACGACGGAAGTACAAATGCCAACCTTCAGATAGTGATTGAGTTAGGAAAATTTGATGACGCTTTGTTAAAAAGAATCACAACCGGAGCGGCGCTGAAAGTGAGCGGAACGCTGGTTGCCTCGCTGGGAAAAGGCCAAAAGGTTGAATTAAAGGCAGAACAATTGGAAGTGCTTGGCGATAGTGATGCAGAAAAGTTTCCACTGCAACCGAAAAAACACAGCCTGGAGTTCTTGCGTGAAATTGCTCATCTCCGGTTCCGTACAAATACGTTTGGCGCCATTTTCAGGGTAAGACATTCCCTGGCCTTCGCCATCCACGATTTTTTTAACAAAAAAGGATTCATCTATTTGCATTCACCTATCATTACGGCTTCAGATGCAGAGGGCGCGGGGGAAACTTTCCACGTGACAGCGTTTGATTTGGAAAATATTCCAAAAACTGACCAGGGAACCATTAATTATAAAGAAGACTTTTTTGGTAAAGCCGCAAATCTTACCGTAAGTGGCCAACTGGAAGCAGAGCTTGCTGCGCTGGCCCTGGGAGATGTATATACTTTTGGCCCTACTTTTCGGGCTGAAAATTCCAATACAGCCCGGCATCTTGCAGAATTTTGGATGATAGAGCCGGAAATGGCTTTTGCAGACCTGGAAGATGACATGAACCTTGCGGAAGAATTTATCAAATACATTATTAAATACGCACTTGACAATAACCGCGACGACCTCGATTTCCTTGCAGCAAGACTTGCGGAAGAAGAAAAACAAAAGCCGCAGAGCGAACGCAGCGAAATGAGCCTGATTGAGAAACTCGAATTTGTTGTGAATAATGACTTTGAAAGGCTTACTTACACAGAAGCCATTGATATTTTGCAAAATTCTCCTGCCAATAAAAAGAAGAAATTTCATTATCCAATTTCCGGCTGGGGCATTGATTTGCAGAGTGAGCATGAAAGATATTTAGTTGAAAAACATTTTAAAAAGCCGGTAATTCTTATCAATTACCCGAAAGAGATCAAAGCATTTTATATGCGCCAGAATGATGATGGCAAAACAGTAGCGGCTATGGATATTCTGGCGCCGGGAATAGGCGAAATTGTGGGAGGATCGCAAAGAGAAGAAAGGCTGGAAGTTTTAGAAAATAGAATGCAGGAAATGAATATTCCTGTTGAAGAAATGAGTTGGTATCTGGATACGCGGAGGTTCGGAACGGTTCCGCACGCAGGTTTTGGATTGGGCTTTGAAAGATTGATTCAATTTGTTACCGGCATGACTAATATCCGCGATGTGATTCCTTTTCCAAGATTCCCGAAGAATGTAGAGTTTTAGATAAAAATAAAAATCTGCCTTACTTATTTGTTTACTGTTTGGAAAAATAAAAACCGGTTTATTTCTTCCTTCACTGTCCGGATTTTCGTAAAAAATTTTAACCGACGGGTTTACATTCTGCCGGATATTTTTTAAAAGAATTGCAATGTGCGATGGCATAATTTTTTGTTTTTAGAAAAATATTTCTAAAAAGATTTTGGGTTGTTTACCAATAACATATTCCCATGGATTTGTAAAGACCTTGCTGCAAAGCAAAAAATAAAAAAAATAATAGCTATACCTTTAGATAAAGAATTTTCTTTGTACTTTGACAGTGACTTATACACTTTCGTTATTAACATAAACTATAAAATCAATGACGATACCAGCAGTTGATTTGTCTGATTTTACAGGCAAAAATCCGGAGCTAAAAAATTCTTTCGTAGCGCAACTGGGAAAAGCATTTGAAGAGGTTGGTTTTGTGGCTGTGAAAAATCATGGCATTTCTGATGAACTGATTGAGAAGCTTTACAAATATGTACAGGAGTTTTTTTCGCTTCCGGCAGAAAAGAAAAAGTCGTATGAAATACCAGGCCTGGCAGGGCAACGGGGTTATACTTCGTACGGAAAAGAGCATGCCAAGGGGAGCGAGGCGCCCGATTTAAAAGAATTTTTTCAATATGGCCAAACCGTTCCAAACGACCATCTCTTAAAGCCTGAATACCCGGACAATGTAAAAGTGAATGACATTGAAGGCTTTAATGAAACCTTGTTTAATGCTTACCGGGCTTTTGAAAAATCAGGCAAACTCCTTTTGCAGGCAATCGCACTTTACCTCGGACTGGATGAACATTTTTTTGATGACAAGGTAGAAGAAGGCAATTCAATAGTGCGGGCCATACATTATCCTCCTATCACGACGGAGCCAAAAAGCGCCATTCGGGCCGAACAGCATGAGGATATTAACTTAATTACTTTACTCGTTGGGGCTTCTGCCAGTGGCCTTGAAATATTGAACAAACAAAATAAATGGGTTCCGGTAACTTCATTAGAAGACCAGATTGTTGTAAATGTGGGTGATATGTTGCAACGGCTCACCAATAATAAATTAAAAAGCACGACTCATCGCGTAGTAAATCCGCCGCGCGAATTGTGGCATACATCACGGTTTTCGATTCCCTTCTTTCTTCATCCGAAATCTTCAATGGATCTTTCGGCACTGAAAGAATGTATCGATGAAAATCATCCAAAAGCTTTTGAGGATATTACTGCCGGTGAATACCTTGATGAGCGCTTAAGAGAAATAGGTTTAAAAAAATAACATTCTGCATGATAAGAACTTTATGTAACATCTGTTAAGCCCTCGCAGAAAACGCTTGTTATAAAAAAAATATTTGATGATACTGCGACGGCACATTCCATTTTTAAAAGCTGTTTTTTATTATACTATTTCCGCCTTTGGCGGTCCGCAGGGGCATTTGGGCATGATGATGAAAACATTTGTTGAAGGCAGGAGGGATGTTACCAAATCTGAGTTAATGGAATACGTGGCCTTTTGCCAGCTTTTACCCGGCGCTTCCTCTACGCAAACCATCACTTTAATCGGCTATAAACGGGGCGGCGTTCCGCTGGCAATACTTACCCTATTGATTTGGATATTTCCCGCAAGCATATTAATGGCGCTGTTTTCATTTTTATTTTATTACATCAACAGCTATCACGTAAACCTCGACCTGTTTTCCTACATCCAACCGATGGCGGTAGGATTTGTGGCTTTTGCAGCTTTTAAAATGTTTAAGGTTTCCATTAAAAACACCATCACTTTTTTCATCATGGTTGTCGGCGCTATTGGCACCTATTTATTTTTTAAAACACCCTGGGTATTTCCTATTTTGATTGTGCTTGGCGGGGTAGTTACCAACTTTAGCGATAAACGCTTTCCTGAAAAAGAAAACATAAAGCCGAGGCATATCAAATGGACAAACATCTGGCTATTTCTTCTTATTTTTCTAATCGTAGGTTTTTTAAGTGAAACGGCGCGTAAGCAGAATTGGCAACATAAAAGAGCGTACAATCTTACAGAAAATATGTATCGCTATGGAAGCCTCGTTTTTGGAGGTGGCGATGTGCTGATGCCTATGATGTATGAGCAATATGTAACCCGTGAAAAATCAAATTATCTTGATAAAGAAGAATACCTTACGGGCTGGGGAATTGTACGCGCCATTCCGGGGCCTGTATTTTCAGTTACCTCGTACATTGGAGGAATGGTGTTGCGGGATTATGGCACTACGTGGCAAATAATCGGTTGTATTATTGGATGCATTTTTATTTTTTTACCAAGTGCGTTGCTTGTATTGTTCTTTTTTCCTGTATGGCAAATTCTGAAAAAATATGTAGTTGTATACCGCTCGCTTGAAGGCATTAATGCGGTAGTAGTCGGAATTATGTGGGGTTCTTTTTTATATCTTGTAAAAGACATCTCAATAACAGAACTGAATACGGTAAGCTTTGTAAATCTTATCGTAATCGTGGGCACTTTTTATTTACTCACCTTCACCAAAATACCGGCGCCTTTTATCGTTTTGGGCTGTTTGCTCATTGGTTTTATATTTTGAAGAAATTACATTACAAAAATAAATGCAATGGCAAAGAAAGAATTACAGGTTTTAGTCGCAGAACAAAAAATTCTTAATAAAATATATGTTTTTCGAGGTGAAAAAGTTATGCTTGACAATGATCTTGCAGAAATGTATGGTGTTGAAACAAAACAATTAAAAAGACAGGTAAGACGTAATAAAAGCAGGTTTCCTAAAGATTTCATGTTTGAACTTTCAACGAAAGAGTTTGAAAACTTGAGGAGCCAAATTGGCACCTCAAGTTGGGGAGGCACAAGATATAATCCAATGGCTTTTACGGAGCAAGGCATAGCGATGTTGTCTAGCATTTTAAATAGTAATACCGCAATAGAAGTAAACATCAGAATTATAAGAGTATTTACAAAAATGCGAGAGTTTGCGTTAACCAATAAAGAAATATTATTACAGCTCGCCAAACTTGAAAAAGAGGTAAAAGGAAACAACAACGATATTGAAAATATTTTCATTGTATTAAAGGAATTAATCGAGAAACAACAAAAGCCATCACCGCCCAGAAATAAGATAGGCTTTAAAAATTATGAATAATATTCTTTATTAGAATTATTCAGCAAGGGTTGAAATAAGTTTGTTGTAAAATTTAAATCGCAATAATTCACAAACTCAAACAAAATTACTTAATACCAAAACTCCTATCAACCCTGTAATAGAAACTATCGTTTCCATCATCGTCCAGGTAAGAAAAGTTTGCCGGATGGTTAAATTGAAATATTCTTTAAACAACCAAAAACCTCCATCGTTCACGTGCGAGAACATCAGACTTCCCGCTCCGATTGAAAGCACCATCAATTCCGGGCGGATGTGTTGATTGACGCCTAAAATCGGCATCATAATGCCGACAGTAGTAAGCCCCGCCACAGTAGCGGAGCCAATACAAACCCGGATGATTGCCGCAATCAGCCAGCCTAAAACCAATGGGGATAATTGCATGTCTTCCAGGATATGGCCAATGTAAATGCTTACGCCTCCATCACTCATAATCTGCATGAAAATTCCTGAACCGGCGATAATCAATAAAATTACAGAGATGCTCTTAAATGCATCTTCCAGCTTCTTCATTACTACAGGGATGGTAAATCCTTTTTTCGTACCCAAAAAATAAACGGCAATCAATACAGAAAGCAACATAGCGATATTGGGGTCGCCAATGAATTGGATAATTTTCCCCAAAAAACTTTCCGGGGAAACAAAAAAGGTCATAAGCGCGGTAACTGTCAAAAGAATCACGGGCATCAAAGCGGTTACCAGGCTAATGCCAATGCCGGGTAATTTACTTTCAGGCATTGATTCAATTTGAAAAATAGTATTTGAGGGTGAAGGACGGTATTTTCTTAAGGTTTTTGCAAACAAAGGCCCCGCAAGTGTAATAGTAGGGATGGCTATAATGATTCCATAAATTAGAGTTTTGCTGATGCTCGCATGCAACTGTTCAGCGATAGCCGTGGGCGAAGGATGAGGTGGCAAAAATCCATGAGCTACCGAAAGCGCGGCCAGCATCGGCACGCCAATATAGAGCAACGGCAAGCCGGTAGTGGCAGCGATAGCAAATATTAACGGCACCACTACAATGAAACCGGCTGTATAAAACAATGGGATACCGATAATCAATCCCGCCAGTGCCATTCCCCATTGAATATTTTTTGTTCCAAATATTTTGGTAAGCGAGGCAGTAATTTGTTGCGCCGCGCCACTATCAGCTACCAGCTTGCCAAGCATGGCGCCAAAACCGAGGATAATTACCAATGGGCCCAACGTGTTTCCTATCCCTTTCGTCACAGAAGAGGATATGTGGCGGATATCCATGCCAACCGCTATCCCAAGCAAAATGCTGACAATGAGAAAAGAGATAAAGGTGTCAAGCTTAAAATACACCACCATAATTATCAATAATAAAATTGCGGAAACGCAAAGCAATAAAGGCATACAATGAAAATTAATGAACCAGGCAAAAACGCTAAGGTTTTAAAGATAACAGAAATCAGCAATTGAGATGCTATATTTTTTTGGAATGCTGTTATTTAAAATAAAAGACATTTGCTGTTAACTTTCAATGAATTGAGGGATTAAGACGTTTTACAGTAAATGAACAAATACTTATGAAAATTATTCTGATGGTGCGCCATGCAAAAAGCGGCTTGGACAATTCTCTTATCGATTTTGACAGAAAGCTCACCGAACAGGGAAAAACGGATGCAAAAAATATGACAATCCGTTTAGTGGAAAAAAATATTACAATTGATTTATTTATTTCAAGCCCGGCAGCGCGTGCGCAAAAAACAGCAAGCATTTTTATGAAAGAATTAGCTGCGCAAAAAAATAATTTGAAAGTAATACCCGCTTTGTATGAGCCTTCAGTCAAAAGCTTTTACGAAGTAATTGAAAGCGTTGAGGACGAAGCAAACTGCATTGCGCTTTTTTCTCACAATCCCGGGATAACCCAATTCGTAAATTCGCTTGATTGCCACCCGGTATATGATATGCCCACCTGTGCGGTATATGCGTTTAAAATAAAATCAACGCATTGGAACGAATTGCAGATTGCAGAAAAGGAATTTTTGTTTTTTGATTTTCCTAAAAATTCCTGAAAAAATTTTAACCTCTTACATCCAAAGCATCTCTTAATCCATTGCCTAATAAATTAAAAGCAAGTACCAATATCATAATAGCGATGCCAGGCGCCAGCGCTAAAGCGGGGCGGTGAGTTATAATAAAATTGTAATTCTCTTTTAGCATCAACCCCCAACTGGGTGTTGGCGGCTGAATACCCACCCCAAGGAAGCTCAAGCCTGCTTCGATAATGATAGCACTCGCAAAATTGGCAGCAGCAATCACAATTACGGGCCCCAATACATTAGGCAAAATATGCCTTACTATAATCCGGAAATTTTTTAAACCCAAGGCCTTCGCCGCCTGTATGTATTCCAGCTCCCGAAGCGCAATTACCTGCCCGCGCACCACGCGCGCCACGCTTACCCACATCGTTAATCCTACGGCGATAAAAATTTGCCAAAAACCCTTTCCCAATGTTAGCGTGATACCAAATACCAAAAGCAGCGTAGGCATACTCCATATTACATTGATAAACCACATTATTACGTTATCGGTTTTACCTCCAAAATAACCGGCCCATGCGCCCAGGATAATGCCGATAGAAAGTGAAATCAGCACGGTAATCAATCCAACGGCGAGGCTTACACGAACTCCAACAAGAAGCCTGCTTAATATATCTCTGCCAAAGGTATCGGTGCCCAGCCAGTAAGTTTTTCTTTCTATAAAACCGGAAGGAGCCACTTCATTTTTTGCATATACTTGTTTTTCCTGCAACCCTTCATCAATAAATTTTTCAACCACAATAGAATCACCCCTAAGCTGATAGCTATTTATGGGCAAGTAAATGTATCTGTCTTCTTTTCCAAAAAACAAGCGTTTAAAAAAACCGGTTGATTCAATATGTTTTTCTTTTTTTATCCGAAGAAACTGCTGGCTGAATCCCGGGCGGGCGGCCATAATTTCAACTATCTGCCTGTCAGCATTGGGTGTGGAATCGTTTCCCAGGTAATAAGCAAAGATTCCAATAAATACAGCCAGACAAATAATCAACAGCCCGGCCATGGCGCCTTTGTTTTTTTTCAGGCGCCGCCATGCATTTTGTGAAAAGGAAAACGATTGCTGCATCGCGATAAAAGTAGAAAAGTTTTTTATGCCTGCAACTTACGCATTTAGCCTATGAGGATTTATAATTTTTAGGCCTTCAATGTTTGCAAAATCTTTTTCATTGTTGGTAATTATTGTATAATTTTTTGCCAGGGCCGTTGCAGCAATAATAGCATCAGGGGTTTTTATCTTTTTATTCCTTCTTAATTCAACACAGCGTTTAACCACCTCTGAATCTATATTATGAATGGTACTGTCGGTAATAAAATCCTCTATTTTAACCACAATAGAATTGTCAATTTTCCAGGAAAGAAGTTCAATTTGTGTAATAACAGAAAGATTTGGAACCGAATCAATAATATTATCTAAAAAACGGATGGCTTTTATAGCAAATGAATTTGAAAAATAATCAGAGACAACGTTTGTATCAATTAAGTATTGTTCCATTCATTTCTCATTTGATTTATATGTTTCTGCAGAAGTTTTCCCTGCTCTTTGTTTATAATTCCTTTATATTTTTCAGAAAGTTTGGAACCTTTTGAAGAAGCATTTTGCTTTATCACTTTTATCAAATGAAGTTCTTCCAGTTCGTGAATAAGCCCTGCAGCTTTTTCATTGGTTAATTGTATAATCATTGTATTCTCCATGAGAAAAAATTATAATCAAATTTACATTATAAATTATGGTTTTTGACTTTTGTCCTGAATTTTACAATTAGATTTCACTTTACCTTTCTTCCTTTCCATTGGTAGCTTCCGAATTGGCCCAGCCAGCCTGCCATTACCGTATATAAAATATGAAAAGGTTGTGCGAGAAGAAACCACCAAAGCTGTTTCTTCTTATCAAAAAATTGAGCAACCGGCAACATGAAAAGCAACTCAGATACAGTCTTCAGTATCACCGAAAGGATGAAAAGATAAAATACTTCTGAATATACGCAGGATAATATTCCTAAAAAAAACAGCCATACATTTAGCAGGTAAACCAGCAATAACACCGAAATTATTTTTTTATCTGTATAGCTTCCTGCTTTGCTTGCCCACCGTATCCGCTGGTTCATAAAATCTTTTAAAGTTTCTGCCGGGGCAGTGTTTACAATAACTTCTTTTGATTTTAAAAATGAAATCTCATCCGGATATTGCGCCTGAATTTTTTGCATCAGCAACATGTCATCGCCACTTGCCAATTTATCAACCCCTACAAATCCCCCGACTTTAAAAAAAACTTCTTTTTGGTAGGCCAGATTCGCACCATTGCACATGACATGAACTTTTTTAAAAACAGACGCTCCCGTGATTCCCTGCAACGTCATAAAATCAAGCGATTGAAAGACTTTAAAAAGTTTTTTAAAAAGTGAATGGCTGATTGATGAATTAGTAAAATTTACCGGTAAAGCAACAAATACAGGTGATTTTTGTTTGTAAAAATGCGCTATCGTTTCTAACCATTTTGGGGGAGCTATACAATCTGCATCCGTCGTAACTATCAATTCTCCTTTGGCAAATTGCAGCGCAGTATCTATTGATTTCTTTTTGTAAGAATTAATTTTTTGCCCAAAAATAAAATCGGCCAGATGAAGAACCTGAATATTATTCTTTTGAAAAGATTGGATTATAGAAACAGTTTTGTCGGTTGAATGGTCATCCGTTACAATGATTTCATACTTTTCCGCAGGATAGGTTTGGTCAAGAATGGATTGGATACATTTCCCAATATTTTTTTCTTCATTTCGCGCAGCAATAATGATAGAAATAAAAGGAAGTTCATTATATGCGTTTTCAGCAGCCACGAAATCCGGAATTTTTTTCCAGGCACTCCTGTAATAAAGCATCAGCCACACATACGGAATAAATAAAATAATGGTAATGGAAATTAAAAGCATGAAAAGCTTATTGTTGGAGTAGCCTTATTTAATTGAATTCATGGCTGGCAAAAATAATTTTTTAATACCAAACGGAATAGTTAGATTTGTATAGTTGCATAAACAACTATATGCTAAACAACCAATTTAAAAGGGGAGAATTATACAGCTTTATAACAGGCAAAGCCTCCACGGCGGTTGCAAGACGGCTGCAAAAGAATTTTAAGGATGCCGGAATAGAGATTACGATTGAGCAGTGGAGCGTTTTATATCATTTATGGAAACAGGATGGCCAAAGCCAGCAGCAATTATGTGAAGCTACTTTCAGAGACAAACCCAGTATTACAAGGCTGGTAGATAATTTGGAAAAATCCAAATTGGTGAGACGGGTTGCTTCAAAAAATGACAGGCGCAGCAATATCATCTTTCTCACGAAGGAAGCAAAAAACCTGGAGCAACCTACGATGGAAGTGGCCAATCTGACACTGAATGAGGCGCTCGAAGGCGTTACCAACGTACAAATCGAAGTTGCCAAAGAAGTTCTTCAAATCGTTTATGAAAATTTAAAATAACTTTTATGGATACAACTATCAGCAATACTTCAGTAAAAGGCGGAGAGTGGCTTATTAAAGAATATAACGCCAATGATACTTTCACGCCGGAAGATTTTAGCGAGGAGCAATTGATGATTTTAGACATGTGCCTGCAGTTTTTAAAAACAGAAATCTATCCGATAGTCGACCGCATTGATAAACTGGAGCCGGGCCTCATGCCGTCGCTTATGGAAAAGGCCGGAGAGCTTGGATTATTAAGCGCTTCGGTGCCCGAAGATTTGGGAGGGCTGGGAAAAGATTTTGTAACCTCAACGTTAGTAAGTGAAGGATTGGGTGGCGGCTATTCATTTAGTGTGGCCATGAGTGCCCATTCCGGTATTGGCACTTTGCCAATTTTATATTTTGGCACCGATGAACAAAAGAAAAAATATATTCCCAAACTCGCCACCGGCGAATGGAAGGGTTCTTACGGATTAACCGAGCCTGGCAGCGGAAGCGATGCATTAGGGGCCAAAACCACCGCAACACTTTCGGAAGATGGAAAATATTATTTATTAAACGGACAAAAAATTTGGATTACAAATGGTGGCTTTGCCGATGTTTATACCGTTTTCGCAAAAGTAGACGGCGAAAACCTGCCTACCGGACAGGCAGGGTTTACCGCTTTTATTTTGGAACGTGATTTTGAAGGTTTTACCCGTGGCCCTGAAGAACATAAAATGGGAATCAAAGGTTCATCTACAGTGCAATTGTATTTCCAGGATTGCAAGGTACCTATTGAAAATGTGTTGGGTGAAATTGGCCGCGGGCATATCATTGCATTCAATATTCTAAATATTGGGCGGCTAAAATTGGCAGCAGCAGCCATGGGCGGCGCTAAGCTTGCATTGGCTAATTCAATAGAGTATGCAAAAAACAGGGAGCAGTTTAAAACCGCAATTGCCAATTTTGGAGCTATTAAACACAAGCTGGCAGAAATGGCCATTAAAATTTTCGCTGATGAAAGCGCTCTGTATCGCACTGCCAGGTGGATAGATGAAAAAGAAGAAGAATTGCTCGCTGACGGAAAACCCTTTAATGAAGCCCTTCTTGGTGCCGCAGAAGAATTTGCAATAGAGTGTGCCATTCTAAAAGTTCATGGAAGCGAAGTGCTGGATTTTGTAGTGGATGAAGGCGTTCAAATTCATGGAGGAGTGGGCTTTAGTGATGAATACAATATCAGCAGGGCTTACAGAGATAGCCGTGTAAACCGGATTTATGAAGGCACAAATGAAATCAACCGGTTACTTACGGTGGATATGATACTGAAAAGAGCCATGAAAGGGAAGCTTGATTTGATGGGCCCTGCGATGAATGTTCAAAAAGAATTGATGAGCATTCCTGATTTTGGCAACGATGACGACAGTGCTTTTTCAAAAGAACGTAAAGTAATATCCAATCTTAAAAAATGCATCCTTATGGTGGCTGGCGCTGCGGTACAAAAGTTGATGAAAGACCTGAGCAGTGAAGAAGAAATAATTATGAACATCGCCGACATGGCTATCGAAACCTTTGTTTTAGAAAGCATGTTGCTTCGTGTTATTAAACTCACAGATAAAACCGGCGAAGAAAATGCAAAAGTTCAAATTGCCATGATCAAATGCTATTTGAATGACGCTGCAGATAAAGTGGCCAAAGCCGGAAAGGAAGCTATCAATGCGTTTGCCGAAGGCGATGAACAAAAAATGATGCTGCTGGGCTTGAAACGGTTTACCAAAACAGAGCCCTTCAATAGTAAAAATGCGCGCCGCATGATTGCGGATAAACTGATTGAAGAAGGAAAATATGTGTTTTAAATTCTGAACCTTACTCAGGTTCATCAGCTACAGTGAATGGATAAATAATTTAATTTTTTATTTTGGTTTTTAAATGTTGGAAACTGGTAGTTTTGCCGTTGCTAAAGGCCACCGCTTATTGTACAAATAAGCGGTTTTTTTTGTCATAATCTTTCTGAATTTTTAAACATTTATTGTAATGGTTTTACGACTCTATTTTTTAAAATGATACACACTTTACGCATCCATTCAATCAGATTTTATTCCCGATTTTAAATTTTCTTTATTCCTTTGCCAGGCTTCTGACAGAAAAATTGCAATAGATTTGAGTTATATTTATGATAAACGTCGAACATGTCAACAGTTAATTCCACACCCTACGTAAAAAAAGAAGAAAAATTAAGCCAGCTTGCCAATACGCTTGTTGGCAGCGAAATCGTAAGGCTCGGGGGTGAAATAAAACAAAAAATCAAGCGTGGCGAGACAATTTACAATTTTACTATCGGTGATTTTGATGCGGAAATTTTTCCTATCCCTCAAAAACTCGAAGATGAGATTGTAAATGCTTACCGCAATAAATTAACTACTTATCCTCCGGCAGACGGCATCATTCAATTAAGAGAATCGGTTTCAAAATTTATTAACGACCGTGAAGGATTGCGTTTTGAAACCAATGAAATATTAATCGCTGCAGGCGGCCGGCCTTTGATTTATACCGTTTACCGCGCTATCGTCGACAGGGGCGATAAGGTGATTTATTCTGTACCCAGTTGGAATAATAATCATTATGTGCATTTTACCGAAGGAAAACACCAGGTAATAGAAACCACAGCGGAAAACAATTTTATGCCAACTGCAGAAGACATACAGCCTCATGTTCACGACGCAGTTTTAATTGCACTGTGTTCCCCTTTAAATCCGACGGGAACGGTTTTTCAAAAAGAAGAGCTGGAAAAAATCTGTGACATGGTTTTGGCGGAAAACAATAGAAGGGGAGAGGAGGAAAAGAAATTGTATGTAATGTATGACCAAATGTATTGGATGCTCACCTATGGCGAAACCAGGCATTATAATCCCGTTAGCCTGAGGCCGGAAATGAAAAAATATACCATCTTTATTGATGGCATCAGCAAGGCATTTGCTTCCACCGGAGTAAGAGTGGGCTGGGCATTGGGACCTGAATGGGTGTTATCGAAGATGAAAGCCATCAACAGCCACCTCGGTGCATGGAGCCCCATGGCAGAGCAAAACGCCACAGCAAAATTTTTGGTTCAAAAAGAGGTGGTTGATGATTATCTTTCTGTTTTCAGGAAAGAACTACAGGAAAGATTGCAACTTATTTATGATGGATTTATGCAATTGAAATCTGAAGGTTATGCAGTGGCTGCGTGTGCGCCCCAGGCAGCGATTTATCTTACCATTCAATTAAGCCTTACCGGTAAACGAACCATAAATAATGGCAATTTACTTTCTACCCAATCGGAAGTAACTACTTACATCCTGGAAAATGCAAAATTGGCTGTAGTTCCATTTTATGCCTTTGGCGCAGCAAAAGATTCAGACTGGTACCGGTTAAGCGTTGGCACTTGCCGGAAAGAAGAGATTCCTGAGATGTTTTCCAAACTAAAGGAAGCTCTGGATAATTTGCATTAATAG
The DNA here is from genome assembly GCF_003721595.1 of Hanamia caeni. Classification (GTDB taxonomy): domain Bacteria; phylum Bacteroidota; class Bacteroidia; order Chitinophagales; family Chitinophagaceae; genus Ginsengibacter; species Ginsengibacter caeni. The sequence continues at coordinate 29,758 of NZ_RJJR01000002.1, read as the reverse complement.
ACACTAATTTAATTACAGGCGCCGGAAAGCAAAAAAGGTAGTAACAGAACCAAAACTGCTAATACCTTTTAAAATCCTTCAAAAAAAATTTACGCGTCGGCAGAAGTGAGTTGCGGGCTGACAGCTTCTTTCACCAGTCCTTTTTCCAACAGGTATTCTGCTATCTGCACAGCGTTGGTTGCTGCGCCCTTTCTCAGGTTGTCGCTTACTACCCAGCAGTTCAGTGTTTTCGGCTGTGATTCGTCGCGCCGGATGCGGCCTACAAAAGTTTCGTCTTTTTCATGGGCAGATAACGGCATGGGATAAACGAAATTTTCCACGTCATCCTGAACCACTACTCCCGGCGCATTTGATAAGATTTTTCTTACTTCATCAAGGTCAAAATCGTTTTCAAATTCTATATTCAAACTTTCGCTATGCCCGCCTACTACAGGAATGCGTACGCAAGTGGCAGTCAACTGAATCGAATCATCGCCAATTATTTTCCGGGTTTCATTTACCATTTTCATTTCTTCCTTAGTATAGCCATTTTCCAAAAAAACATCAATATGAGGAAGCGCGTTTTTATCAATCGGGTATTTATAGGCCATCTCACCTTTCACATTATTTCTTTCATTTTCCATCTGCTGCACTGCTTTTACACCAGTACCGGTAACGCTTTGATAAGTAGAAACCACTATTCTTTTAATATCATATTTCTCATTAAGCGGTTTTAAAACCAACACCATCTGGATAGTTGAGCAATTTGGATTGGCGATAATTTTATCTTCTTTGGTTAGAACATCAGCATTCACTTCGGGGACTACGAGTTTTTTTGTAGCATCCATGCGCCATGCAGATGAATTATCAATTACGGTAGTGCCAGCTTCAGCAAATTTGGGAGCCAGCGCAAGAGAAGTGCTTCCACCCGCTGAAAATAATGCAATGTCAGGCCTGGCGGCAATGGCATCTTCCACAGAAACCACCTTATATTTTTTACCTTTAAAAATTACTTCCTTCCCAACAGATTTTTCAGAAGCCACAGGAATTAATTCTGTAACCGGGAAATTTCTTTCTTCGAGCACTTGCAACATTTTGCTGCCTACAAGCCCGGTAGCGCCCACCACTGCAATTTTCATTTTTGATTAAATTTTTAAGTTTGAATGCAAAGAAAAGCATAAAGTCTTTATCTTTAAATTCAAAGCTACTGATTATGCAGAAAAAGTTGTTGCATTTCCTATGTATTTTCATGTTAATTCATACAGCAGTAAAGGGACAAATAAGTGAAAATTTTAATTTCCGTTACTTTTCCAACTCTGCATGGTCGGGCGATACCGCTTCTTTTATCATAAACCCCAACGCTCAACTTCAAGCTATTGATTCTACCGAAAACAAAACATTTTCGATTGCCTCAGAAAACCATCTTTGTGTGGGCGCACAATGGGAAATTTGGATAAGGCTTTCTTTTAACCCTTCTTCCGCCAATTATGTTGACTTTTATCTCACTTCATCTTTACAGCAGATTAACAGTAATGATGCCGAAGGATATTTTGTAAGAATTGGAAACACCCAAGATGAAATTTCTCTGTATCGCAGAGATAAAGGCGGATTAATTGAAAAAATTATTGATGGCGAAGACGGAGCGTTGAACCACAGCAATAACATCTGTAAAATAAAGGTGACCCGTGACGCTTCGGGAAAATGGTTGTTGTATCGCGACCTTTCAGGAACGGGAAACTCATGGTATAATGAAGGAGCAGCGATGGATGCTACTTACACGACTTCTACATGGAGTGGCTTTGTTATCAAGCAAAGTTCCTCTTCCTTTGTTGGAAAACATTTTATAGATGATGTTGAAATAAAAAATTATGAGCCTGATACCAGTGCTCCAAAAATTATTTCCGCAGTTGCAATTTCCCCCACAAAAATCGATGTGCTTTTTGATGAGCCGGTTGACCCTTCAAGCCTCTTATTTTCCAATTTTTCGGCAAGTAATAATTTAGGAATGCCTGAAACCGTTATGCCGGATTTGCAAAATCCATCTTTAGTTCATCTTGTTTTTTCCAATTCATTTACTAACGGTTACGCATACACGTTAACAGTAAATGATATCAAAGATTTACAAGGTAATGTAATCACGCAGGCAACCACGCCTTTTAGCTTCTACAGCGCTAAAAGAAATGATGTGGTCATTGATGAAATTTTTGCCGACCCAACTCCATCTGTGGGTTTGCCCGATTTTGAATGGATAGAAATCAAAAACATTTGTTCATTCCCCTTAAACCTGAGCGGGTGGAAAATCAGCGACGGCAGCGCAGGAGGATTTCTTCCTTCCAACATTCTTCAGCCCGATAGTTTCCTGGTTGTGTGTTTTTCACCAGCAGCAGTTGCTTTAGCGCAATATGGAAATGCAGTTGGTATTTCAGGATTTCCTTCTCTGGATAATGATGGAGAAATACTTTCTCTATTTGATCAGAACGGAAAAACAATTCACGCGGTTCAATATTCATCGGCATGGCATCAAAATGAGTTGAAAAAAAGCGGCGGGTGGTCGCTGGAAATGGCAGATACAAAAAACCCATGCAACACTACCACTAACTGGAAAAGCAGTCAATCCCCAAATGGCGGTACTCCGGGAAAGAAGAATTCAGTAGATGGGATCAATGCCGATGAGAGCAAACCGAAATTGTTACGTGCTTTTGCTGACGATAATAAAACGATTACGTTAACATTTGATGAACCTGTGGACAGTTTGCAAGCAGGTTCTTTGCACAATTTTATTTTCGACAATAATCTATCAGCAATCGATGCGGTTGCTATTCCGCCATTATTTACTAAGGTTAATGTATCGCTGAACAATGCCATCATCTCCGAAAAAATTTATACCGTGTCTGCCCAAAATATTTCAGACTGTGCAGGAAATATTATCGGATTAGATAATTCTGCAAGATTCGGGCTGCCGCAGGATGCCGATTCTTTTGACATTGTAATTAATGAAATCCTTTTCAATCCCCTGGAAGACGGCGTCGATTATGTGGAGCTTTACAATCGTTCAGCTAAAATAATTGACCTCAGTAAAGTATCCATCGCAAACAGGAACAGTAGTAACACTGTGAGCAGCATCGCACCTTTGTCAGCACAGCAAATTTTATTTTTTCCGAAAGATTTCCTCGTAATTACTACCGATCCTTCCTTCGTTAAAAGCCAATATGTGATGGCCAACGCTGATGCGTTTATTAAAGCCACGTCGCTTCCATCATTTCCCAGTGATAAAGGAAATGTAATCATTTTAAATAACCAGGGAAGCATCATTGATGAGGTAAGCTATTCAGACAAATGGCATTTTCAACTGATGCATAATACCAAAGGTGTTTCTTTGGAAAGAATAAATTATGACGCGCCTTCTGTTCAGAATAATTTTCATTCTGCTGCCGCCTCGGCGGGATATGGCACGCCGGGTTATAAAAATTCGCAGTTCTTTAGTGGTGATGATTTTCGTGCAACCATTACCGTTACACCTTCAATATTCTCTCCGGACAATGACGGCAATGAAGATTTTGCTACTATAAACTATAGCTTTCCTTCTCCGGGCAATGTAGCTAATATCACCATCTTTGATGCTTCCGGAAGGCCGGTACGATTCCTTGAAAAAAATTCCCTAAGCGGGCTTACAGGCTATTTTCGCTGGGATGGTTTGGATGACAAAGGAAAAAAATTACCGCAGGGGATTTACATCATTTTTACAGAAATCTTTAATAAAGACGGCCGCAAAAAACAATTTAAAAACGCTATCGTGCTGGCCAGGAAATCTTATTAAATTTCTCTTATGGAATAAGCAATTCCTGGAAATCGCTGCTGTCACCATAAAAAATATTGAAATCAACAAAGGCGTTTATGCCATCCACGCGGCCTTTTTCACTGTGTTGCCAAAAGACCCATTTGTTTTCAATCCTTGGCTTGTCTGGCTGCAGATAATGCGCAATCCATAAAGGGTACTCATCAAATCCCGTTTGGAAATAATGTTCATAAAAATCAATGTTGGTGTAAAGAATCGGCTTTACGCCATAATGTTCTTCTACCGCATCCAGCCACGCTTTCACTTCTTTCTGCATTTCATTTACAGAAACGCCGCGACTCTTTTCTACATCTAACACCGGTGGTAAATCACCTGGTTTTAAATCGACAATTTGTATAAAATTCTGAGCCTGCTTTTTTGCATTTCGCTTTGGTACAAAAAAATGATAAGCGCCCCTGGGAATATTTTCAGATTCCGCTTCTGCCCAATTGCGCCTGAATTGTTCATCCACGATACTGGTTCCTTCAGTGGCCTTAATAAAAGCGAAGCCAATTTTTATTCCGTCATCCGTCATCTCTTTTACCTCTTTCCAATTAATAATACTTTGATAACGGCTCACATCTATTCCATGAATTTCATAACCGTTGGGAATTTCTATCTGAAAGCCGGAATAAAAAACGTGTGGAGGAAATATCAACAAGCGAAAAATATAATAAAAGCAAGTGATTAGGATACAAAGCGCTATAAATATTTTGAAAAATGTGCCTGAAGTACGTTTCTTTTTTTTTGCCAAAGGGTTTCTCTTAATTTTAATTCATTCCAACAATTGCTTCGAAATTATTTGTAAAGTTAAAAAAACCTTTTCCTGTTTTTAAAAAGATACGGATTTGCCTTTGATGTAATTGGAAATAAATAAATGATTATTTGTTGGCTTACTGTTTAGAAAGGCTGAAAAAATGCAAGTAACTTTGTTTATAGTAGTTTCAATTTTTTTAAATCATAATTTAATGGACCCACAAAGAACAGAAGTTTCCACGCTTGGTGAATTTGGCCTGATTGATCACCTTACAAAAAATAATGAAATAAAAAACGCATCCACAGTTTTATCTGTTGGTGATGATGCGGCAGTGATGGATCATTTTGGTAAACAAACGGTGATTACCACGGACATGCTGGTAGAAGGAATTCATTTTGATTTGATGTATTCTCCGCTAAAACATTTGGGTTATAAAAGTGTAATCGTTAATCTGAGCGATGTGTACGCCATGAATGCACATCCCACACAGATAACAATGAGCATCGCCTTCAGCAACCGGTTTAGCGTGGAGGCGCTCAACGAATTTTATGAAGGGGTGTATGCCGCATGTGATAAATACAATGTTGATCTTGTAGGAGGCGACACTACTTCTTCGCAAAAGGGATTTATCATTTGTGTAACTGCCATCGGTGAGGTAGCTCCGGATAAATTTGTAACGCGAAGCGGAGCTAAAAAAGATGATTTGATCTGTGTAAGTGGCGAATTGGGTGGAGCTTTTTTAGGATTGACTTTGCTTGAAAGAGAAAAGAAAATTTTCCTGGAAACAAAGGGCGTGCAACCCGACCTGGAAAACCAGGATTATATCGTAGGAAGAATTTTAAAACCAGAGGCAAGGCGCGACATTATTGAGTTTTTTGAAGAAAAAGAAATTCAACCAACGTCGATGATTGATATTAGTGATGGCCTAAGCAGTGAAGCGCTGCACATCTGTAAGAAAAGCGAAACAGGCTGTGTTTTATATGAAGAAAAAATTCCCATAAATGAAATGGCCCGCCAGTTTGCCTATAAACTTGAGCTGGACCCTACAGCCTGCGCCCTAAGCGGTGGCGAAGATTACGAATTGCTTTTCACCATCGGTCAAAAAGATTTTGACAAAGTTTCTGAAAATCCAAATATCAGCATCGTAGGTTATATTACTGAAAAGGAAAAGGGATCTGTTATCATCACCAAAGGAGGAAATACACATCCGCTTACGGCCCAGGGATGGAATGCCCTGAAATAAAATTAAAAATCCAAATCAAATTTTCATTCCAATTTTTACGGATGTTAACATGAGGCAATATTTTTTTTTCTTACTTCTTCCGGTTCTGTTTTCCTGTGCTGCCTCAAGGAATTACAATCCCAATAAAAAATACTCTAAACAACAACTGCAACAGGATTATACTTTGCTGCGCGAAATCCTGGAATCAAAACATCCTTCGCTTTATTGGTACACTTCCAAAGACAGCATGGATTCTTATTTCGATGCGGGTTACAACAGCATCCGCGATTCCATGACAGAGCTCCAGTTTGGATGGAAGGTTATTGCTCCTTTAACTTCTGTTATTCACTGCGGCCATACGAGCTTTATTATGAGTAAAGGATGGAATCGCTTCATAAAAAATAAAGTGATACCCTGCTTTCCCCTTTATTTAAAAGTATGGAAAGACACTATGCTGGTGGTGGGTAATCTTAATATCAGAAACCGGCTGATTCCTACAGGTTCTTTTGTTACTTCAATCAATGGAATCAACAACCGCGAAATGATTGATTATATGTTTCACTTTCTTGTAGAAGACGGCTATGCTGAAAATATCAATTATATAAGGCTCAGCGCAGATTTCCCGTATTATCACAGAAATATTTTCGGGTTGTACAAAAGCTACCTGGTGGACTATACCGATACGAACGGTGTAAAAAAATCTTCTGTTATTCCTTACTTTGAGCCCGTGATTGATTCGTCCAAAAAGAAAAAGAAAATAAAGAAAATTAAATATACCCGTGAGGAAAAAATGGCGCGGATTCGCTCTCTGCAATTTGATTCCTCAACGGCATTAATGACTGTAAATGGATTTTCAAAAGGCCACCTGAAAAACTTCTTCCGGCGTTCATTTCGTGAAATGAAACGTAACAAAACGAAAAACCTTATAATAGATTTGAGAATAAATGGGGGAGGAGATATTATTAAATCTGCTTTTCTTACCAGATATTTAAGAAACACGCCTTTTAAGGTTGCAGATACTGCAGTAGCCGTCAGCAATGGCCTGGCGCCCTATACACGCTACATTTCTAAAGGATTTTTTAACAACATCGGGCTGCATTTTGTAACCCATAAAGAGGAAGACGGAAAATTTCATTTTGGATATTGGGAACGACATATCTTCAGGCCAAAACGCAGAAATCATTTCAACGGAGATGTATATGTACTCACAAATGGACTTACGTTTTCTGCATCCACAATATTTTGCAATGCAGTAAAAGGCCAGGAAAATATTGAATTGGTGGGCGAAGAAACCGGTGGAGGATGGTATGGCAATTCGGGGATTCTGATTCCGGATATTACTTTACCGAATACAAAAATCAGAGTAAGACTCCCGTTTTTTAAATTGGTGCAATATAAACATGTGGCGGTGAAGGGCACAGGCGTTGCGCCGGATGTTTATGTAGGCCCCGACTGGCAGGATATCCTGGGCGGGATTGATACAAAAGTTGAAAAAGTAAAAGAATTGATACGCCAAAAGAATAAAGATTAACACAACTGAATAATTTAGAAATCATATTCGTGTAGGCCTAGCCGTTACATTACTTTATTAAATTAAAAACAGGTTTGCTGGTTTACCGTTTGCCGGTAAATCTTCATGCATTACCACGATTAAATTTGGCTGTTGATCTTTTCTCCTGATTTCTACAAATCATCATCCTCCAATCAAAATATTTTTAGCAGGTAATTCTATTCTGCCGGTAAACAGGCAAATAAGCTGAATTTTTGTTTTGAAAGAACTATAGACCATTTTTATAAAAATTTGACCATATGAAAATTGATTTCTATATTCGTTAACCAATTGGTTAAATGATATGGTTAAAAATAAAAAGGAAAAGACTACAGAGGAAAAAATCCTAGATGCCGCTAAAAAAGTTTTTGTGACCAAAGGAATGGCTGGCGCTCGCATGCAGGATATAGCAGATGAGGCAGGAATTAATAAAGCACTTTTACATTATTATTTCAGGAGCAAGGAAAAATTGTTTGAAATGATTTTTGCAGAAGCCGCTGAAAAATTATTTCCAAAAATCAATGCCATCTTTGAATCCGATGTTCCTTTATTTGACAAGATCGAACGCTTCTGTGATGAATACATAACGGTAATGTCTGAAAATCCGTATCTGCCTTTGTTTGTACTGAATGAGATCAGCAGGGACAGCGAAAAATTTCTTGAAAAAGTATGGGATAAAAAAAAGATTCCCATGCCTCGTAAATTCCTGGACCAGATTGAGAAGGAAACGAAAAAAGGAACCATAAGGAAAATCAGCCCGGTACATTTACTCATCAATCTCATCTCGCTGTCAATATTCCCTTTTGTGGGTAAGCCCATGATACAGTTTGTGATGCAACTAGATGAACTCCAATTCAGGAATATAATGCAACAGCGAAAGAAGGAGATTCCAAAATTTATAATTGATTCAATTAAAAAATGATTTTTTATATGAATAAATTAACTGTTTGGTTAAGAAGGAGTTTTGTGACGATTCTATTATTTTCTGTTTTTGATTTCGCACTATATGGACAGAAAGTTGACACGCTTTCAATTGAAAAAGCCTACACCCTGGCGAAGAAAAATTATCCCCTTATTAAACAGAGAGATCTGATCACAAAGACTACAGACTTTACCGTGGCAAACGCAGCAAAAGATTTTTTGCCTTCATTTTCTGTAAGAGGCCAGGCCACTTATCAATCAAGTGTAACGGATTTCCCGTTCAATGTTCCGGGCATTCATATTCCACAATTCAACAAAGACCAATATAAAATGTATGCAGAAGCTAGTCAGATAACTTATGACGGAGGCGTAATTAAAAATAAAAAGGAATCAGCGATAGCGAATGGCGCTTTAGAACAACAAAATCTTGAAGTACAATTATACGCCTTGTATGAAAGAGTAAACCAGCTTTTTTTTGGCGCTCTTTTGATGGAAGAACAATTGAATCAAAACCTTCTGCTTCAAAAAGATATACAAAACGGCGTTGAAAAAGCAGAGGCCTTTGTGGCTAACGGAGTGGCTTACAGGAGCAGCGTGGATGAATTATCCGCCCAGCTTTTGCAGGCTCAGCAATCACACGTTGAAATGAGCGCAACCAAAAAAGCTTATTTGGATATGCTTAAACTTTTTACAGGCCAGGAACAGGATACCGCCCTGGCGCTAGAAAAGCCACCTGCGCCATCTCTAAGGGAAGAAATCAACCGGCCTGAAATACAAGCTTTTGAATTTCAGAAAAAAATTTATGATCTCAGGGCTAACCTGCTGAAAGACCAAATAAAGCCCCGGGTCAGCTTTTTTGTTCAGGGCGGCTATGGAAGGCCGGGATTGAATTTTCTAAGTAATGATTTTCAATGGTATTATATTGGAGGCGTACGCTTTAACTGGGATTTCGGTAGTCTGTATACCCTGAAAAACAATTTGCACTTACTGGACATTAACAGGAATTCTTTGGAAACTCAAAAAGAAGTTTTTCTTTTCAATACTAAAATTTCACAATTGCAACAGAAGGAAAGCGTGCAAAAATTTGACAGTCTTATTGAAAAAGACAATTCAATTATCGAACTCAGAAGCTCAGTTAAAAAAGCCGCTTTTGCACAGCTTGAAAACGGTGTGCTCAGTGCTCATGATTACATCAGCCAGGTGATAGCCGAAGACCAGGCACGGCAAAATAAAATTATTCACGAAGTGCAATTGCTGCAGGCACAATACAGTTATCAGAACATTACAGGGAATATCAACAACAGATAATTAAAAATTTAAAATAAAATGGAAATGAAATTGCGTTTACTCATTTACGTTAGCCTGGCAGGTGCGTCACTTTTTTCCTGCAATTCCAACGCACGCGATTTTGATGCTTCCGGAACCTTTGAAGCGGATGAAACTGTTGTTTCTGCAGAGGTGGGTGGTCAGATAGAATCACTTAACATCCGCGAAGGCTCTGTCCTGACAAAAGACAGTGTCGTAGGTTATATCGATTCTGTGCCGCTACAATTACAAAAGGCGCAGGCGGAAGCCACGCTTGAGGCGCTTCATGAAAAGACCGTGAACGTAGCGCCGCAGGTAAAGCTTTTGAACGACCAGATAAACGTTTTGAAAGTGCAACTTGAAAATGCGCTTCATGAAAAAGACAGAACAGAGAGATTGATCAAAGCAGATGCGGCCACTCAAAAACAACTAGACGACATCAATACGCAAATTGCCGTTTATAGAAAACAAATTGCGGTAAATGAACAACAAATAAAAGTACAGGAATCAGCCACCAACTCTCAAAACCGGACTGTGCTCAGCCAGGCAAATCCATTAAGGAAGTCTATCGCGCAGATTACAGATCAGATGAAACGCGCCCTTATAAAAAATCCCGTAAGTGGAACAGTGTTGACAAAATATGCAATGGCCGGTGAATATACCGCGCCCGGAAAGGCATTGTATTCAATAGGCGATCTTTCGGTTATCACTTTAAGAGCATACGTTACGGGTAACCAGTTTGCACAGATAAAATTAAATCAGCCGGTAAAAGTTTTTGTTGACAGCACGGAAAAAAGCTACCGTGAATATCCTGGAGTAATCACCTGGATTTCAGACAAGGCAGAGTTTACGCCAAAGACAATTCAGACAAAAGATGAAAGAGCCAACCTGGTGTATGCAGTGAAAATACAGGTTAAAAATGACGGATTGCTCAAGATTGGAATGTATGGCCAGGTAAATTTCAATTAGATAATATGCCCGCTGTTGTTGTTGAAAATATGGTAAAAACATATGGCGCTAAAAAGTCAGTGATAGATGCATTAAAAGGGATTTCTTTTTCTGTTAACAAAGGAGAGATATTCGGAATTATCGGGCCGGATGGCGCAGGAAAGACAACTCTTTTCCGGATACTTACCACCTTATTATTGGCCGATAAAGGGAAAGCCTTTGTTGACGGTTTTGAGGTAATAAAAGACTATAAAGAAATCCGGAACAGGGTAGGATATATGCCGGGTAAATTTTCGTTGTACCAGGATTTGACGGTGCAGGAAAATCTCGAATTCTTCGCCTCTATTTTCGGGGCGAACATCAACCAAAATTATGAACTCATTAAAGATATTTACGGGCAGATAGCGCCTTTTAAGGACCGGAAAGCCGGGCAACTTTCCGGCGGCATGAAACAGAAACTGGCCCTCAGTTGTGCTTTAATTCACAGGCCCACGGTTCTTTTTCTTGACGAGCCCACCACCGGTGTTGACGCCGTCTCGAGAAAAGAATTTTGGGAAATGCTCGACAGGCTTAAAGAGCAGGGAATTACAATTTTAGTTTCTACCGCTTACATGGACGAAGCCAGGCTGTGCGACAGGGTTGCCTTAATTCAGAAGGGTGAAATACTTTCTATTAATACCCCGCGCGGAATTATTGATGAATTTAAAAAACCTCTGTGGGCGGTAAAATCGAATGAAATGTTTTCTCTAATGAATGCAATTCTTGCAGACCCTCTGGTGGCAAGCTGTTACTCATTTGGCCAATACCATCATGTGGTTTTCAAATCTGACAAAAACAATAAAGAGGAGCTTGAAAAAATTATAGCAAAAGGGAATTTTTCCGGGGTTGAAATTCATGCTATCAAACCGGGAATTGAAGATTGTTTTATGGCGTTGATGGCTAATAGCTAAACTTGATTTATAAAAAAATGGAAAACAATAAAGTAATAACCGCAAATGAACTCACAAAGAAATTTGGTGACTTCACGGCTGTCGATAAAATATCTTTTGAAGTAAACAAGGGAGAAATTTTTGGATTCCTCGGAGCAAATGGTGCAGGCAAAACAACGGCGATACGCATGCTCTGCGGATTGTCAATGCCTACTTCGGGAGCGGCGACTGTAGCAGGATTTGATATTTACAAACAAAATGAACTCATCAAAAAAAGGATTGGTTACATGAGCCAGAAATTTTCTTTGTATGAAGATTTAACCATAAAGGAAAACATACGTTTTTACTCCGGTATTTATGGATTGAGTGATCAGCAAATAAAAAAGAAAACCCAATCGCTGGTGGAGCAGCTTCGTTTGGAGGGAGAAGAGAAGACATTAGTAAGATCGTTGCCTCTTGGCTGGAAGCAAAAGCTGGCATTTTCTATCGCCATCGTTCACGATCCGGCAATTGTTTTTTTGGATGAACCTACGGGTGGCGTAGATCCTATAACAAGGAGAGAATTCTGGACGCTCATTTATGAAGCATCTGCACGGGGCATCACGATTTTTGCAACGACGCATTATATGGACGAAGCAGAATATTGTAACCGTGTTTCAATAATGGTTGATGGCAGAATAGATGCATTGGATTCTCCGGCCAACCTGCAGAAAAAATATTCAGCGAGCTCAATGGACGAAGTGTTTTTGCATTTGGCGAGAAAAGCGGTTAGGAGTGAGTGAGGTGATGGAGGTCCGGGGTTTACAGAAAGTATGAAACAGTAAACGAACAAATAACTGAAATTTTTATTCTGCTTTAAAAGGCTATGAAAAGTAAATGTATGTTGACATTTGAAGGAAGTGAATAAAGTATCAATATTCAATAATCAATATTCAGTATTCAAATAAAGACACTTAGATGAATAAAATTCGCTAAAAGCTTTTTACCATGAACCAATTTTTAATTTTAGTAAAAAAAGAATGGCTTCATATCTGGAGAGACAGGCGAACTTTATTTATTTTGATTTGGATGCCCATAGTGCAAATTATTTTATATGGGTTCGCGCTAACCAATGAAGTGAAGAACGCAGAAATAGCGGTTTTCGATCAATCAAAGGATGCAGCAACAACGGCGGTTATTAATGAATTTAACGCAAGCAGGTATTTTCGGGTTATTAAATATCTCAGGTCTTACGAAGAAATTGGCGCTACATTTCGGGAGGGCAAAATAAGGCTCGCCGTTGTTTTTCCTCAAAATTTTCAACATGATCTTCGCCATAATAATTTTGCACAGGTACAATTGATCGCAGACGCCAGCGACCCAAATACGGCTAACACATTGACTTTTTACGCCTCTTCTATCATCCACGATTACCAGCAATCACTGGAACAAAATAAAGATTTGCCCTATACCATCAAAACCAACCTGCGAATGCTTTATAACCCTGAACTTAAATCGGCTTATAGCTTCGTGCCCGGGGTAATGGCTTTGGTTCTTATGCTGGTTTGCGCGATGATGACGTCAATTGCTATTGTAAAAGAAAAAGAATTAGGCACTATGGAAGTCATCCTGGTTTCTCCTCTAAAGCCCTTTCGGATAATCATAGCTAAAACAATTCCTTACCTCGCTGTTTCTATTTTTAATGTTGCCTGTATCCTGGTGCTGAGTGTTTATGTTCTCAAAGTCCCTATAAACGGAAGCCTCGCTTTGCTGCTAATGGAAAGCATTTTGTTTACTATCACCGCCCTCGCAACCGGCATATTAATTTCCAATGCTTCCTCCACACAGCAATCCGCCATGTTTACTTCGCTGTTGAGTTTGTTTTTGCCCACCTTGTTATTCAGCGGGTTCCTGTTTCCTATTGAAAGCATGCCCTGGCCGTTACAGGTGTTGTCAAACATTGTTCCCGCAAAATGGTTTTATACAATCGTGGTATCTATCATGATAAAAGGGCTTGGATTCTGGGCTATTTGGAAAGAAACATTGATTTTGATAATAATGACTTTAGTGATATTAGGCATCAGTATCAGAAGCTTTAAAATGAGACTGGCATGAGAGTACTCAAATTTTTATTGCAAAAAGAATTTCGCCAAATCTTCCGCGATCCTTCGATATTCCGGGTATTGTTCATAGCGCCGCTTGCGCAATTACTCATTTTGCCTTTGGCCGCAAATTATCAAATAAAAAACATCAACCTGGCGGTTGTTGACAATGATCATTCTCAATATTCACAAATATTAATTAACAAGATTACCTCTTCCGGGTATTTCAGGTTAAAAGAATACAGCGCTATATTTTCGCAAGCGTTGCGCTCGGTTGAATTGGATAAATCAGATATTATTTTAGAAATTCCGGCCGATTTTCAAAAAAAACTTATTAAAAATAGCGAAGCCGATCTGTTTGTTGCGGCCAATGCCATCAATGGAATCAAGGCGGGTCTTGGCTCTGCTTACATTCAACAAATCATACAAAACTATAACCAGACGGTAAGAATGAAATGGATTCAGTTTCCAAGGTTTAATCCCCAGCCGGTTATTGACGTGGAATATTCTGACTGGTATAATCCTGAAATGAATTATCCCTATTTTATGGTGCCGGGCATATTGGTAATGCTCATCACCATCATAGGTTCCAATTTTGCGGCACTCAATATTGTGAAAGAAAAAGAATTGGGCACGATTGAACAAATCAATGTGAGCCCGATTAAAAAGACTTATTTTATTCTTGGTAAATTAATTCCTTTTTGGATTTTGGCATTGGTAGTTTTAACTGCGGGGCTAATCATCGCCTGGCTGGTGTATGGCATCATTCCCCTGGGAAGCTATTTCACCATTTACCTATTTTCAGCCATTTATTTACTGGCCATACTTGGGCTGGGCTTGCTGCTTTCTACCTATGCCGAAACACAGCAGCAATCTTTTTTGGTAGCCTTTTTTTTAATCATGATTTTTAATTTGATGAGCGGATTATTTACACCTGTTGAGAGCATGCCGCATTGGGCGCAAGTAATCACGTGGTTTAACCCCGTTACCTATTTTATTGAAGTGATGCGAATGGTAATCTTAAAAGGAAGCGGAATTGCAGACATTCAAAATCAAATTTTTGCTGTAATTGGCTTTGCGGTATTCTTTAACGGATGGGCAATATTAAATTACAGAAAACGAAATTAGCATTGCATTAAAAGCTAAGCTTTATCATACGCTTTATGTACTCAGTAAACAGGCAAATAAGGAGAATTCTTATTTTTTTGGCAAAAAATTATCATTTAAGCTAATATTACCAACTGTTTGTTTTTAAATTAATATCTTGGCATAATTCTTTTACACATACACGATTTGTTAACTAAAAATTTTAAAACAGTGAAAATTAATGTTAGTTTAATGGTTGCTGCAGCAGCAATGATTTTTGCCACGAGTTGCACGAGCACAAAAAAATTTAATGCGCTCTATTCCAATTACAACAAAGTAATGGAACGAAACAGCCAGTTAACGAGAGAAAGCGAAGAATGCAAAGGGCAACTCGACCATGCTAATGTGCTTCTTGCAGGATTGCGCGATCAATTAAACGCCGAACGTAACCATGTAGCCTCATTGCAGAGTGCGCTTGACAAATGCCTTACCTCCGCAGGGCAGGGAAATGTAAATGTTTCCAAACTCGTGGATGAGATAAATGCTTCCAACAAATATATCCAGGAGCTGATTGCTTCAAAAAGCAAGAGCGATTCATTGAACATGGTGCTTACCAATAATCTCACAAGGTCGCTCAGCAAAGATGAAATGCAGGATGTGGACGTAAAAGTATTGAAAGGCGTAGTTTATATTTCTCTTTCAGATAATATGCTTTACAAATCCGGAAGCTATGAAATTTCAGATAGGGCAAATTCCACTCTTTCAAAGATTGCAAAAATCATTACAGATTATAAAGATTATGATGTGCTGGTGGAAGGAAACACCGATAACGTCCCGATTTCAAAAACAAACATCCGCAACAACTGGGATTTGAGCGCCTTAAGAGCCTCCTCCGTAGTGCAGGCCTTGCAAAATAATTTCGGTGTGGATCCAAAACGTATGACCGCAGGTGGCCGCGGAGAATACAATCCCATTGCCAGCAATGCTACCGTGGATGGAAAATCTCAAAACCGCCGCACAGAAATTATTATTACACCAAAGCTTGACCAGTTTATGGATTTGATTGGCCATCCGCCAAGCGATTCAACCAAAACTACTCCATAACGGCAATCAAACAACAGATATATGAGAAGGCATTTGTAAGCAAGACTTATAAATGCCTTTTTTATATGCTGGCTGGCAGTAAAAGAATAAATCAGAAAGATTTTTATTCTGCTAAAAGAAAATTCTTTTCAGGGAATGAGCAGGATAAGTGAGCGTTATCGCTATTGAATTTACATGATGTCATAATCCAAAATCCGGCGCAGGTATCTTCTGTCCTGGATTATCCATGTTACTTCATAGCTGCCAACCCGATCTCTGGAATACAAGTAAAGATAAACCCTTGTGCCTGATACGGTAATATACACAGCATCGGTAGTTCGTTCTACTCCTTTATCCGTGTAGGTAAAATTTAAATTATATAAATCGTTGTAGGCTGTGGCCGGAATATCGATCGTATCGCCACGAATTATCAAAATCACGCTGCTGATTTCCGTTTTAGGAACTTTTCCATAGGCGCCGCCATAATAAGGTCTTCTGTCAATTCTGACCAGGGTTTTATCATCATAATTTAGCTTATGTTTCGTTGGATCAAAGGGCGCAGTTTTTACCTCGGCTTTTATGCCGCTGCCTTCGATAACGATTGAATCTTTTCCCAAAGAAGTAAAGGTAACTTTGGTGAGCGGCGTTGTGGGTGCACCCTCGCCAATGCCTGCGAGTGTAAAAGTGGCAAGCTCAGCGCGGATTTCGTTGTTATGAAATCGCTCAAATGATTCAGTTTTTCTTCTTGAGTCTGGTATATCGTCGCTTTGGGCAAAAACCTGCGATACAAAAAGCATTGTAAAAGACAGGACGGCGATTTTTTTTATCTCATTCATGCTTCTCCGTTTTTTATTCTGATATCTGTGGATATCCTTTGGAAATCCAATCAGTTTTAATATTATGAGGCAAATTGAGCAAATGATAATTGGTAAATTTCATTTCCTTAAGTAGCGCAATTGCCGGCCTCACATTTGGACAACGTGCGAAAGGGCAGCAGCCGCAATAAATAACAATATTAGCATCGCGGCTTACCTTGTTTAAAGAATCTTTCAATTTCTGAATGTTTTCGGCTTTATCCGTCATGCCGATATTTACAGAATGGGGGATCACTACGCCTGGACCTACGCAATAAATAAGTGGAATATCTTTATTATTCTTTAGGGCCTGAGCCAAATCGGCGGGCTGCATCAACTGTCCGGAAGTCCAGTTTTCAGGCTTTGGTTCCTGGGCTTTGCATTGCTGAAAAGCAAACAGAACAAAAGTCAGTGCGATGAAAAAAAATAATTTTCCTGTTTTCATAAAGCGGCTTTTTTCAAAAATAAAATATTTTTTTTCGGAAAATCTTCAATTAACTTTTTTAAAAGCCCGGAAGCGCCTTATTTAGATAAAGTGTCTGCATTAGCCTTTTCGGCCTTAGCCTTTTTCCTGAAAAATCCGCGGAGCAGGAAGTTGTGCTGAACAGCTTCCAGGTCATCGTTCAGCTTTACGCTGGCAGACTGAAGATTTTGCATCGTGATTTTTAATGAGGCGGCAGTTTTTTCATCCCCTAACAGCATTCCTGCCGGCGTATTCGGATTTTTTAATCCGTCGTTAACGGTGTTGGCCGCACCCTGCAGGCTGTT
This sequence comes from Hanamia caeni, assembly GCF_003721595.1. Lineage (GTDB taxonomy): Bacteria > Bacteroidota > Bacteroidia > Chitinophagales > Chitinophagaceae > Ginsengibacter > Ginsengibacter caeni. Next base: position 12,441 of record NZ_RJJR01000002.1, on the reverse strand, counting down.
AACTACTTCATTTGACTTATCCGCCATTTGCTGCAATTTTCCGACGGTGGACCTTAACCTGCTAAATATTACGGTATCGCTTACAAGGTCGTTGGCAAGAGTTCCGGAATCATTCAACCGGGCTGTATAGCGGTTTACATTCGCCGATAATTGTTGCACGTTTGACGATGCATTTTTCAGGATTCCCACTGTTTTTATAAGTTCGTTAGCGAAGGTTTCGTCTTTCAACAGCTTGCCAACAGATCCTTTTCCTTCGGCCATCTGGGCGCTTACCACTTTAAGGTTGTTTGTAATTTCAAGGAGGTTGTCATTATTTTTTGAAAGGGTGGCCATCATCTCATCGGTACTAAGCAATTCGTCATTGTTTAAAACATCGCCTTCAGCAATCTGTGGCGATTGCGGCGTACCTCCGTATATTTCTATTATTTTATTTCCTATCAGGCCGTCGGTAGAAAGTTTGGCCTTGGCATTTTTGTGTATGTAGGGAATGGATTTTTCATTAATATTCATGTCTACTTCCACCTTGCCTGTCCCAATAAGAGAAACATTTTCAATGGTGCCGACTTTTACGCCGGAAAACCAAATATTGTTTCCCTTTTGAAGGCCATTTACATTTTGAAAAAATGTCTTAACGCCAATTGATCTTTCAAAAGTATTTTTTTGAGAGCCAAGTGTAAGTATAGCCCAAATAAGTATTGCGAGGCCAATCACAATAAATATCCCGACTATTATTCCCCGTCTGTTTCCGGTCGATCTCATAATTATGTAATAAAATTGTATTTATAAAAATGTTGAATTCTTTCATCATCGCTGGCAAACACTTCATCAAATGTTCCTTTTTTAATAAATTTTCCATCGTACAACATCGCCACCTTATCGCCCGTGGTTTTCGCACAGGTAAGGTCGTGAGTGATGATGATAGAAGTGGTATTGAATTTATGTTTCACCTGGTTGATGAGATTGTTTATTTCAATGCTCGTTATAGGATCTAGCCCCGAGGTAGGCTCATCATACAACATAATCTTCGGCCTTAAAATCAAAGTCCTCGCTATCCCTATTCTTTTTCGCTGACCGCCCGAAAGTTCTGACGGCATCTGGTTAATCGTTTGAATGAGCCCTACTTCATTCAACACTCTTTCTATCTGTTCTTTCACTTCCTTTTTAGTTAAATGCTTCGCATGTCTTACTAAAGGAAAAGCCAGATTCTCTCTCACCGTCATACTATCATACAAGGCGCTGTTTTGAAAAGAAAATCCGATTTGTAGCCTGAGTTCCTGTAATTGCTTGCCGTTCAGTAATTCTACTTCTTCTCCCAAAACATTCACCCCGCCGCTGTCTGGCTTTAATAAACCGCAAACGATTTTAATCAATACTGATTTTCCGGTGCCCGATCTTCCTAATACCGCCACATTTTCTTTTTCATGTACATCAAGATCAAGGCCACGCAGTACTTCGTTATCCCCAAATGCTTTATATAAATCCCTTATCGAGATCACCACATCATCCTTCTTATAATTTTCTCTCTCTAATTCCATTAGTAACGTATGCTATTTGTTATTTGCACAATCAGGATTTCTTCAATAAATATCAAAAACATGGAAAGAACCACAGATAAATTAGCAGCCTTTCCCACGCCTTCAGTTCCGTTTTTGGCATGAAAACCTTTGTAACATCCTACCATGCCTATTGTAAACCCATATACAATGCTTTTTATTAATGATGAAATTATATCAAGAAAAGAAATTTTTTGGAAAGCCTGTTGAAAGAAAGTTATGAAGCTTGTCATCTCATTTTGATGAACGTTTAAATAAGCGCCCATCATGGCCACCAGCCCGGTATAACACATTAATATAGGTATCATCAGCGTGGTAGCCAATACCCTGCTTACTACTAAAAACTTAAAAGGATTTACTGCGGATACTTCCATCGCGTCAATTTGTTCAGTAACCTTCATTGAGCCCAATTCAGCGGCAATGTTTGATCCCACTTTGCCAGCGCAAATCAGGGCAGTAACCAAAGGGGCCAAAGCGCGGATAATAGCAATAGCCACCAGACTTGGAATCCATGAGGTAGCGCCAACATCAGCCAGCGACGGACGCGATTGTTTTGTAAAAACCAGGCCTGTAATAAAACCGGTAAGTGAAATCAGAAATAAAGATTTATATCCTATTTCGTAGCATTGTTTAATGATTTCCTTCAGTTCGTAAGGGGGAACAAAAAGCTCCTTAAAAAATCGGATGATAAACCGGGTGGCGGAATAAAAATCAAGAAAGAAATTATCTATCTTTTTTGAGATTAAATTTTTTTCAATCGGTTTACTATTCATCATGCTAAATCTACTTTTCTTTATACGAAGATGGCTCCTTGACCTTTATTGCTGAAACTTTTTATAGCATGTCAAAGATCAGGCTAAAAAAATCAAGATCCCATATTTTTTATTGGAAAAATAAAATGCGGGCTGTTTATTTGCTATACATAATAGACTAATTTTATGAAAGCTAATTCTTACAATTAAATTTTATACTATGACGCTTTTCGGATTTTTCATCTTGTTATTAATCGCCGCCATCTGCGGTGGAATTGGCCAATCAATTGCCGGCTATAACGTTGGCGGTTGCCTTGTTTCTATAGTTATTGGCTTTATCGGGGCTTACATTGGCCTTTGGGTAGCTGGAAAATTAGGCCTCCCTGATTTTTTTACAGTAAATGTTGAGGGAAAGCCTTTTCCAATTATTTGGGCTATAATAGGCTCAGCAATTTTTACCTTTTTTGTTGCTTTACTGCGAAGAGCCTTTACCGGGCGAGATTAAAAATCTACTTTTCCGCTTTTTCAAAACCCAACACAACTGAATTAATACAATATCTTAATCCGGTAGGCGGCGGGCCATCTTCAAAAACATGCCCAAGGTGCGAATGGCATTTTCCACATTGGACTTCTGTCCGCCGCATGCCAAATGAATTGTCGGGGTGATATATCAGGCTGTCTTTGGAAATGGGCTCAAAGAAACTAGGCCAGCCGCAACTGCTGTTAAACTTTCCATCGCTTTTAAAAAGAGGATTTCCACATACGGCGCAATAGTAGGTTCCTGCTTCTTTGTGTTGATAATATTTCCCTGTGCCGGGCCTTTCAGTGCCCTTTTCGCGCGCAATGTGATAAATTTCATCGGGCAAAATATTTTTCCATTCATTATTTTGTATCTCGTTCGGATTTCTGTCCCCCTTTAAAAAACCTTTTGCTTTGTTATCTGTGATCATTTGTTTTTGTTTAATTTTTAAGCCTGCTGGCTTTCGTAAAGTTACGAAATCAAAAAATGATTGCCTTTTTTAAGAAAAATGATGCTTTTTATCATGCTCTTGCGATTTTTAAAAAGCATCCAGTATATTTGAAGCTCATCAGGATTTCAATAAGCCCATGTTTAATCTCATTTTATTTGGACCACCCGGTAGTGGCAAGGGAACACAATCTGAAAAACTAATTGCAAAATACCATCTCAAACATCTTTCTACGGGTGATTTGCTGAGAAATGAAATTTCCAGGAAGACACCTCTCGGGCTGGAAGCAAAAAAAAATATGGACAAAGGCCTGCTTGTGCCTGATGAAGTGGTAATAGGAATGATAAATGACGCCCTGGATAATAATCCGGGCGTAGCAGGGTTTTTATTTGATGGTTTTCCGCGAACCGCAATACAGGCCGAAGAACTTGATGCCTTGTTGGCAAAAAAGAATACCTGCATTGATGTAATGCTTGCGCTGGATGTGAGCGAGAGCGAACTTATTAAAAGGCTTGTAAAACGTGGAGAAACCAGCGGCCGCTCAGACGACAGTAATGAACAGGTAATAAAAGCACGCATACAGGAGTATCATAAAAAAACGGCCTCCGTGGCAGACCACTATAAAAAGGAAAATAAAGTAGAGATGATAAACGGTGAAGGCACAATTGAGGAAATATTCAAGCGCCTCACCGACGAAATAAACAGGCTGATGAAAATTGATAACTGCGATTAAATCTTTAAAAAACTCCACTTGATTATCCATTTTGCCAAACACATCTTTATCAACAACAATATTTTTACAAAATCTTTTATCGTTTTATTCCACAAATAAAACAGGTCTTTGGTGGGATATCCAGGCTTTGCTGAATTCTAAATAATCTGGTAAATAGGTACTTCGCAACTTACATTTATTTTATCTCTCGCTGTTTACCGCATAATTTTTCGGAATTTTATGTACATTAATTAAAATCATTTTTAGACATGAAACTCCAAAATTATGTACTGGGCAATTGGATGGAAGGCGATGGAGAGGGTCAGCACTTATATAATGCAGTAAATGGGCAAATAATTGCAAATGCTACCACGAAGGGTCTCGATTTTGCGTCTATCCTGGATTATGGACGGCAAAAGGGAAGCAGGGCTTTGAGAAAAATGACTTTCCAGGAGCGGGGAAGGATGTTGAAAGCGCTTGCGCTTCATCTTTTAGAAAAAAAAGAAAATTTTTATCCCATAAGCTATAAAACCGGGGCCACGCGCGCAGATAGCTGGATTGATATTGAAGGGGGAATCGGAAACCTGTTTTCAAATGCCTCATTAAGAAGAAAATTACCTGACGAAATTTTTGCTTTGGACGGAGAAAATATTGGCCTGAGTAAAGGGGGAACATTTGCGGCCCAGCATATTCTGTTACCAAAAGAAGGCGTAGTCTTACATATTAACGCCTTTAATTTTCCGGTTTGGGGCATGCTGGAAAAAATTGCAGTGAATTTACTGGCAGGAATGGCGGCCGTTGTAAAGCCCGCCACCATTACATCCTATCTTACAGAAGCGGTAGTTCGCGAAATCATATCTTCTCAAATTTTACCGGAAGGCGCCTTGCAATTAATCTGCGGCAGCGCCGGTGACATTATTAATCACACATATGCGCAGGACGTCATCACTTTTACCGGATCCGCTTCTACAGGCTTGATGTTGAAATCCAATCCAAATGTTTTAAAAGAAAATGTGCCTTTTAACCTCGAAGCAGATTCACTTAATTGCATCGTGTTAGCAGAAGATGTTGATGAGAATATGCCCGAATGGAATATTTTTATCAAAGAAGTGCATAAAGAAATGACCTCGAAAGCCGGCCAGAAATGTACGGCCATACGAAGAATTTTTGTTCCTGAAAATAAAATGGAAGCCGTTTGGAAAAGTCTCAGTACCTCTTTGTCGCAAACAAAAATTGGTAACCCTGAAAACGAAAAAGTAAGAATGGGAGCGCTCGCAGGGCTATCCCAAAAAAAAGAAGTTATCGGGCAGGTTCAAAAACTATTGGCCTCCTCGCAAATTATTTATGGCAGCCTGGACAGCGTTGAACTGATTGACGCAGAAGCCACAAAAGGCGCTTTTATAAGCCCTTTATTATTAAAAAACGAAAAGCCGTTTTCTTCAGAAGAAGTGCATAATACAGAAGCTTTTGGCCCTGTAAGCACTGTAATGCCTTATAAAACTTTAGAAGAAGCCATTGAGTTGGCAAAACTGGGAAAGGGCAGCCTTTGCAGCTCGCTGGTAACAGTAAACGAACAAATAGCAAAGGATTTTATTTTGGGCTCGGGCACTTACCATGGAAGAATTTTGGTGTTGAACAGGGATTGCTCTAAAGAAAGCACGGGGCATGGTTCGCCGTTGCCACTACTTACGCATGGTGGCCCCGGAAGGGCCGGCGGAGGTGAAGAAATGGGTGGCCTGCGCGGCATTAAACACTATATGCAAAGAGTAGCGCTGCAAGGTTCACCAACAATGCTTACCGCGGTTACAAATGTGTATCAGCCGGGTGCTAAAGCAAATAAAAATTCGATTCATCCCTTTAAAAAATATTTTGACGAACTAACTATTGGCGACCAATTTGTAACAGAGAAGCGTGAAATCACTTCAGAAGATATTGACAAATTTGCTGACCTGACCGGCGACCATTTTTATGCCCATCTCCAAAAAACAGACTTTTCAGATACCATGTTTGACGAGCAGGTAGCACATGGTTACTTTATCATTAGCGCTGCGGCTGGCCTATTTGTTGATAGTTATAAAAAAAACCCGGTATTATTAAATTATGGAATTGAGGAATTACGATTTACAAAACCGGTTTATCCGGGTACGTCCATCTATGTAAAACTGACTTGCAAAGAAAAAATTGAACAGGAGCTGAAAGAAATTACCCCCGAAACTAAAAACACAAAAGGAATTGATATTCCAAAAGGAATTGTAAAATGGTATGTTGAGATTTTGGATGATACAGATGAGATAAGCGGCGTGGGAACAATCCTTACAATGGTTCGAAAGAAATATTAATTTTACTGTAAGGAAATAAAATAGTTAAATTAACCAGCAATTATTTTCAGTAATACAAACTTTTTTTTATGACCGACGCACTTAGGGAAGGATACGTAACTTCTCACACTGAACACGGAATTACGACCATTGAGTTTTTTCATCCTCAGGGCAATTCTTTACCGGGAAAACTTTTAAGTGCATTAGGGCAAGAAATTCATTACGCAGGAACTCATGATACTAAAGTGGTAATCCTGAGAAGCGGAGGCAACGGGGCATTTTGCGGAGGCGCCAGTTTCGATGAACTGATAGCCGTAAAAAATGAAAAAGAAGGAATGGAGTTTTTTTTAGGTTTTGCCAATGTGATAAATGCAATGAGAAATTGTAATAAATTTATCATCGGCAGAATACATGGCAAATGCGTGGGCGGCGGTGTTGGCCTTGCAGCCGCGGTTGATTATGCTATCGCAGTAAAAGAGTCTGAAGTAAGATTAAGTGAGCTCTCAATCGGTATCGGCCCTTTTGTCGTGGGCCCGGCCATCGAAAGAAAAATAGGAACTTCGGGCTTCAGCCAGCTTTCTATAGATGCCACACTTTGGAGAAATGCGGATTGGGCCAAACACAAAGGTTTGTTTGCTGAAGTGCATCAATCGGCCCAGGACATGGATGAAGCCGTGTACCGGCTCGCTGAATCTTTAGCGCATTCAAATCCGGAAGCCATTGCAGAAATGAAAAAAATGTTTTGGCACGGAACAGAAAACTGGGATTCGCTTCTCAAAGAAAGAGCGGCGATAAGCGGCCGGTTAATCTTAAGCGATTTCACAAAAAATGCTATTGAGAATTTTAGAAGAAGAATCCGGAAATAACGGAAACAATTTTAGTTCACTTTTTAAAACGTATAATTATGCAATGGCGGGGCAGAAGAGAAAGTTCGAATGTCGAAGACCGTAGAGGAATTTCAGGCGGTGGTTTGGCAATTGGCGGCGGTGTTATAGGAGTAATTTTTATTCTTGCAAAATTTTTACTCGGGGGCGGCGATGTAAGCGATTTGCAACAATTGGTGCCGCAGCAGCAGCAAATGACACAGGAACAAAAAGCTGCAGAAGATAAAGAGGCGGCGTTCGTAAAAGTAGTGCTTGCAGATACGGAAGATGTATGGTCTAAATTATTTTCTGACATGGGCAGAACTTACACAGATCCTACGCTGGTACTTTTTAACGGAACCACTGTATCCGGCTGCGGAAATGCAAGCGCCCAAACCGGGCCGTTTTATTGCCCGACCGACGGCAAACTATACATCGACCTGTCTTTTGCCCAACAATTAAGCGATCAGTTCGGCGCCAGTGGCGAATTTGCCATGGCTTATGTAGTGGCTCACGAAGTCGGCCATCATGTACAGGATTTATTAGGCGTTACCCAAAAAATGGAACAACTTCGCCAACAAGTAAGTGAAACAGAATACAATAAATATTCAGTACGATTGGAATTGCAGGCAGATTTCTATGCCGGCGTATGGGCTCATTATGATCAAAAGATGAAGAACGTTATCAATCCGGACGATATACAGCAAGCGCTTACCGCGGCGAATGCGATTGGAGACGATCGCCTTCAACAGGAATACCAGGGAACAGTTACGCCGGATTCATTTACCCATGGAACCTCAGAGCAAAGGATGTATTGGTTCAAAAAGGGTTATGAAACCGGCGACCTGAAACAGGGCAATACTTTTGCGTCGTCCTCAGAAGAATAGAAAGTTTTTTCTAAAAAATTATTCAACGTACAACTCCTGGCATTGCGTGCAGAAAAAACTTCGTCTTTTTGTTTTGCCGCAATATTTTTTCTCAAAAGGCTGCTTGCATCTTTCGCACATTTTTTTGGTGTGGGCCAGCCAGTGCTTTCTTAAAACAAATTGTTTTTTCCATTCCAGAAATTGAAAACTATATTCCCTGGCTTCCTTTATCAGCTCAGCCAGCTTTTTTGCAGGAAGCTGCCCAATTGTAGATTCAGGATGAACATGTATTCTATACAACACTTCGTTTTTTATAATATTGCCTACGCCGGCGAAAATATTCTGGTCCAGCAATGCATCTGCCACAAGCATGTCGGGCCTTGCCTTTAATTTCTTTTTGGCTTTTGCAGGGTTCCAGAGAGGATTCATTACGTCTCCGCTCCAATCATATACTTTGTCCAAATCTTCTTCAATAAACCTTAAAGAACATGCGTAGAAGTTCAATTCGCCGTTTTTAAAAATAAGCCGAAGCCTTGGCGCACCTTCTTTCCTGTCGTTTATCCGGTAGCTGCCAAACAGCATAAAATGAATGCGCACCGAAAACCCTTTGAAACAAATTAAAAAATGTTTGCCCCAACTCTTGAAATCAACTATAGTTTTTCCCGCCATTTTTTGGATATCAAGCTTACTGTTTCCTTCCACAGCAATAACTTTTTTGTCTTTAAACGCTGATACTTCTTCTTTTAAAATTACTATCGTAGGTCCTTCGGGCATTTTTGTTTTCTAATTTCCATTCAAAAGTTAAACCAATTATAAGACCGCATTATAAAATAAAAGAGGCATATTTATTTGTTTACTATAAAATCTTTTAAGGAAATTTACAAGAACCGAAACGACTGAGTCAATGATTCAATGATTCTGAAAACGAAAGAAAAATATAACGATTGAATTACTAATGATTTACGACAGCATTATAATCGGCAGGGGTTTGATTGGAAGCGCGGCTGCAAAATACATCAGCCGTATGAAAAAAAGCGTGGCGTTAGTTGGGCCTGATGAAGCCACCACATCCAGGGAAAAAATTGTTTTTGCCAGCCATTATGATGCCGCAAGAATCCAGGGATTGGTAGGCAAAGATGCTGTTACTACCATGCTCAACCACCAAAGTGCAAAGGCATTTGCACAGCTTGAAAAGGAAACGAATATCCGTTTCCGGTCTGAAGAAGGCTGTTTAACTGTATTCCCTGACAACCCTGATTTTTTTATCCGTGAATATGAATCCCGGGCAAAGAAATCCGGAATTGCATATCGAATTGCCGAAAGTGTGGATTCGATGAAGGGAATTAACAGTGAATTCTCTTTCCCTCCTTTTGCAAAAGGTTTTTATGAACCTGCGCCTGCCGGACACATTAATCCTCGCTTGCTGATACAGGCGCAGCAAAACGCTTTTGAAAAAAATGGTGGAAAATTGTTTAATGAAACAGTGAAAAAAATTGATTTAGAAAAAAATGTTATAAAAGTAATTTGTTTTAGCGGGCAAATTTTCGAGGCGAAAAAAGTACTGTTGGCAACCGGCGCGTTTACCAATTTCTTTGAGCTTCTAAGGGCTAAAATTGAATTAAAACTAAAAAGTGAATCAACAGTTTTGATAAAGGTAGAAGAAAATCAAGCATTAAGATTACAATCCCTGCCAGCTCTGCTATATAAGATAAACCAGCCGGGCATCCAGGATATCTATTTAATTCAGCCTGTAAAATATCCTGATGAAAATTATTATCTTAAAGTAGGCGCAAATATTTCGGGTGATCAATTTTTTACTACTTCAGATGAAATTAAAAACTGGTTCAATTGCTCAGCCGGCTTAGATGTTAGCGGGCTATTACAAGCGGCACACGAGATTCTGCCGCAGCTTTCCTGTTCAGAATATTTTGAAAAGAGATGCATCGTTTGTTATACGCCACATGGCAAACCTTACATTGGCGCGATTGGTAATTTTGGTTTGTATCTCGCTGCCGGCGGAAATGGTTACGCAGCCATGAGCAGCGACGCTCTGGGGAAAATTGCTGCCACTATGATGGAAGAAGGCCGGTTTCCCGCCGGGATTCGGGCTGATGACTTTAAACCTGTATTTAAAAAATAAGAAACAAATTTCTGCTATTTTTACTTCGCAATCCGATTTATCCATACGAGTAAATTAATACAATTAAAAAATAAATGCCACAAGGAACCATGCTTCAATATTTTCACTGGTACCTTCCTAACAACGGAAGCCTGTGGAAGCAAATAAAATCAGAAGCCCCACGGCTGAGAGAAATTGGATTCACCTCCATTTGGTTTCCACCCGCTTATAAAGGCGCAAATGGCGGCTATAGTGAAGGCTACAACCCATATGATTTATATGACTTGGGCGAGTTTGACCAGAAAGGTTCAGTACGCACAAAATACGGCACAAGGCAGGAATACATTGAAGCGATTGACGCCGTGCACGCTGCCGGAATGCAGGTGATTGTAGATATTGTGCTCAATCATAAAGCCGGCGGCGATGAAATAGAAAGAATCAAAGTGGTAAAAGTAGATCCGGACGACCGAACCAAACCCATCTCAGAGCCCTTCGAAATTGATGCTTATACGAAGTTTACCTTTCCCGGCCGGAATAATAAGTACACCAACTTTCAATGGGATTTTATGTGTTTCACCGGTGTGGATTATGCACACGATACAGGTGAAAAAGCCATCTTTAAAATTTTGAATGACTACGGTGATACATGGCAGGATATGATTACCGATGAACGCGGAAATTATGATTACCTGATGTACAATGATATTGATTTCAGAAATCCGGCTGTGAAAAACCATCTTGTAAATTGGGGAAAATGGTACTGGTACCAACGCAATTTTGACGGCGTAAGGCTGGATGCGGTTAAACATATACCTACATGGTTTTATAAGGATTGGCTGCGCGAAATCAGGGATTATACGCAAAAGGAAATTTTTACGGTGGGAGAATACTGGGCTCCTCATTCATTAGATCTTTTATTAAAATACATTGATGAAACCGATCATGAAATGAGCCTCTTTGATTGCTGTCTTCAAAATAATTTTCATCAGGCTTCCCGGTCAGGAAGGCATTATGACATGCGAAAAATATTTGATAATACACTATTAAAAATACATCCGCAAAAGGCGGTGACCATTGTCGCCAATCATGATACGCAACCCTTGCAATCGCTGGAAGCACCGGTGGAAGCATGGTTTAGACCAATTGCCTATTCTTTAATTCTGCTTCGCTTTGAAGGCTATCCCTGCATTTTTTATCCTGATATTTATGGGGCTCATTATCGGGATACCGGTGAAGATGGAAATGAATATGAAATATGGCTTGAAAAAGTAGATGAGCTTGAAATGCTGATGCAGGCAAGACATAATAATGCTTTTGGGCCTACGCGAGATTATTTCAATCACAAAAATTGTGTGGGCTGGATAAGAGAAGGCGATGAAGACCATACAGGCTGCGCAGTAGTGTTATCAAACGGCGAAGTGGGGTATAAGAATATGGAAATAGGGAAAAGATATGTAGGGAAATTTTTCGTGGACCTTCTTCAGAAAAGACCGGAAGAAGTAAAGATAAATAAGGCTGGCTGGGGTAAGTTTTTCTGCGATGGCGGATCAGTATCCGTATGGGTTCAGAAATAAAGGATACCAATAAACGAAAAAATATTGGCTTTTTTTATTTAACCGCAAATCTGCTTCTTTCACTTTCTTTTATAAATAGGAACGGTGCTGCATGGCTCGCCATACATGATGCTTTTTACTACCGGCCGCAGCTTTTTTGTAATTTCTACAAAAGCGCTTTCCGGTATTTGCTTGTCTCCACACCCTTTCACTACTACCCGTTTGTCTCTGAAATCTTCAGGATTGATTTGACTTATATTCTTTAACAATAAATCTTCCAATACCTGTTCTTTTTTTCCAAAAAAAACATCTTGTGCAAAAGGTTGTAAATAGCTAACTGCCAGCATATAGGCCCACAGTGGAATTATGGCATCGGCGGAACAGGTAATTACCGCTATTTTGTTTTCATATTGGGTCCAGTCTAAATTTTTTAATGTGTCCCGGTAATCTTTTTCTTTCAAAATAAGCTCCATAAACAAATAGTCTTTCAAATCAAACGTTACAAGGTCGGCTGAGGGATAAAAATTTTCAAGGTCTAGGGTTTCGAGCACACTTTGAGCTACTTTGTTGATGATAATGTCGTCCATAAAAACAGCTTTATGTAAAGTTACAAAATGATAATTTGGCAATTTCTTAAAACACAAGAGGCTGTCTCAAAAGGATAGCCTCTTTTTTTTATTTTTAAATTTTAGGTGGGTTTATTCACAATTTGATGTAGATAAATTTTGTGTAGTATT
>NZ_RJJR01000019.1 GCF_003721595.1 Hanamia caeni | reverse complement strand
TTTCCAGGTGAAAGAAAAGTTCATTTGCCGAAGCAATCTCCAGGTAAAGAATAACTTCATAACTACGAGATTGCTCGTCGCTATAGTTTTTAATTAAAAAAATGAAATTATTCAAGCTCCCCGCAATGACGATTAAAAGGAGATTGCTTCGTCGCTATGAGATTAATTAAAAAAATGAACATTATCCAAGCTCCTCGCAATGACGATTAAAAGATGAACAGTCACCAACTTATCAGCATCACGAACATTACCAGTGCAAACTCACCACCGCGGCGTCATTGCGAGGCAAAAGAAAAAATTCCAGGTGAAAGAAAAATTCATTTGCCGAAGCAATCTCCAGGTAAAGAATAACTTCATAACTACGAGATTGCTCGTCGCTATAGTTTTTAATTAAAAAATGAAATTATTCCAGCTCCCCGCAATGACGATTAAAAGGAGATTGCTTCGTCGCTATGAGATTAATTAAAAAAATGAACATTATCCAAGCTCCTCGCAATGACGTTTAAAAGTGAACATTCTCCAACTTATCCGCATAACGAAAACTGCCAGTGCAAACTCAATACTGCGGCGTCATTGCGAGGCAAAAGAAAAAATTCCAGGTGAAAGAAAAGTTCATTTGCCGAAGCAATCTCCAGGTAAAGAATAACTTCATAACTACGAGATTGCTCGTCGCTATAGTTTTTAATTAAAAAAATGAAATTATTCCAGCTCCCCGCAATGACGATTAAAGGGAGATTGCTTCGTCGCTATGAGATTAATTAAAAAAATGAACATTATCCAAGCTCCTCGCAATGACGATTAAAAGATGAACATTCTCCAACTTATCAGCATCACGAACATTACCAGTGCAAACTCACCACCGCGGCGTCATTGCGAGGCAAAAGAAAAAATTCCAGGTGAAAGAAAAGTTCATTTGCCGAAGCAATCTCAGCGTTCCTTGAAATAATAAGAAGATTGCTTTGTCGCTAAACGAGGGTCCACATATTGAGGTTGAGTTGCGGAAATTGTACCTTTCCGAAGTGGGACGTTCTGTGGAACCGGCATTCAGATATATTGGCAGCCTTATTGCTATATATCCGGCTAAGGTTACTATACCCTATAATCCAATACTGACTGCAAATCCTACAAACCTCTAAATAAAAAACTTCTGTCTCATCAAAAATATTTCACTTCGGGCGCGAATAACGATACGCTTCTTCAGCTCGCCTTTAGTAATGTAGCACAGGCAAACCTCGTTACGATTGTCAGCAGCGGAAAGATCATATTGACTAATAACGCCGCACGCAAACTGACTGGCTATTCTAAAAGAGAGTTATTAAACAAAAGCATCACATCTTTTTTCACTGCAAACGAAAGCAGTTTTAGAAAAATGCTCAGGCAAAGGAATGCTGAAGGGCAAGCGGTAGCCCGTGTAAAAGTTTTAAAAAAAAGTGGGGAGTCGCTCACCTGTGAAATCACTTCTGCTGTTTTTACGGATGAGGATGGAATTGAAAAAGCGATTACCACCATTGCTGATATAAGTCAACGCATTCTGAAGCAAAAAGAAATTGACAATAGAAAACATGAATTAGTCGAAGCCAATATTATTCTTGCTAAATCAAAGCAAAAAAAGATTGAAGAAAAGAAAGATAAAAAAGTGGCACATGATATCGTTGTTGCGCAGGAAAAATCGGATGCAAGATTTGCGGAAAATAACGAATGGATAAAACACATAGCCAAAACGTCGTACGATGTTATGTGGGACTGGGATATTGTTACCGGTGAAATCTATGTAGGTGATAGTATTGAGGAAGTATTTGGTTATAAAGTGCAAAATAATACCGTATATTTTAATCATTTTAGCCATTGCCTTATCCGGGATGAAAAAAATGTTGTTGAAAAAAAACTATGGGATACCCTTTTTTCAGATAATAAAAGCTGGGACGATACCTATATGTTCAGACGCTGTGACGGATCTGTGGCCTCAACTACCAGCAGGGCGAGCATTGTGAGAGATGAACAGGGAAAAGCGATAAGGCTTATCGGGGCTATACAGGATGTAAGCAAGCTGCAGGAACTTGAAAAAAAGCTTAAGGAAAATTCTAATGAAAAAGATAACAGTGAAATATTGCTGAAAGCTTCCCATCTTTCTTTTGAGGGGATATGGCACTGGAATCTGGTAACGAATGAATTTTTTTTAAGCGACAGATTTGAAGAATTATTTGGATATGGCACAAACCACAATGCCGGCGATATGGCTGCAGATTGGGTTAATTACTTCCACCCTGATGATAAAGAAGCTATCACAAAAGGCATAAACGACGCAATTGCATCACCGGTTATGTACTGGGAAAATACTTGTCGCTTTATTAAGGCCGATGGTTCCATTGCCAAAGTATTTAACAGGGCAACCATTATTAGAAATAAGGATGGAAAGGCCAGCCGTATAATAGGGGTTATGCACGACATTAGCTGGCAAATGGAAAAGAAGGCCGCGGCTGAACCAACGTACGATAAAAAACCGGTTCTTATTGAAAAAATAAAAAACATCATTGTGAATTTGGTTCATCATTCAGATGACCAGTTGCAAATGAATTTTTCAGATTACCTCAGCAAGGAACTGCATTATGATTACACTTATCTCTCTAATCTTTTTTCAGAAGCAGAAGGCATTCCCATCCGCAAATTTATTATTGCACAAAAAATTGAGCGGGTGAAAGAATTAATCATTGCGGGTGAATTAACCCTTACACAAATAGCCTTGAAACTTCATTACAGCAGTATCGCTCATTTGTCCAACCAATTTAAAAAGGTGACCGGTTTAACCCCATCTTACTTCAAACAACAGCACTAAAACCACCTACCGGATTTGTAATATGTGTGAAAGATGTAACTCTTTTCGCAAAATCATGTAACACCTCTACAGATTTTATTGACCTAATGTGGCGTTTTATTATCGTGTAAAAAATAAAAACACGACAATTAATTTAAAACACAGTTATGAAAAACAACTCTCTCCAAAAGGAGAAAACACTTAGGCACACATGTAAAGGCTACTCTCGCATTTTCCACAAATGGTTTATGTTATTACTACTGATTGTTTTTGCAGCGGCATGTAAAAAAGTTAACGAAGAACCGGGGACCATTGGCGTTTGTCCCAAGGTAATATCTACCAGCCCTGCCGATACTGCTTCGGCGGTTAGTCTTAACAAGACAATAGATGTCATGTTTAATGAAGTGATGAACGCTTCTACTATCAATGGGGCGACATTTACCATAACAAGGGGAACAACGCCCATTGCCGGGGTGATCACTTATGCGGGTACAACCGCAACTTTTTCGCCAGCCGATAATTTTTTGCCAAATACCAAATATACAGGAACAGTTACTTCGGGTGTTAAAGACCCGGCAGGCAATGCCATGGTAAGTAATTATGTCTGGAATTTTACAACAGGAGCAGGTCCGGATGTAACAGCACCAACAGTCATTTCTACCGATCCGGTGAATGCAGCCATAGGTGTGGCCCTCAACAAAAAGGTTTCAGCTACTTTTAGTGAAGTAATGGATTCTTTATCCACTACTACCAGCTTTACATTAGTAAATACAACGCTTGGCGGAACTGCCGTAAATGGTTCGGTTTCATATGCAGGAACAACGGTTGTTTTTTCTCCATCCGCTAATCTTGCTGCCAATACCACCTACACTGGTACCATTACTACCGGCGCTAAAGATGTGACCGGCAATGCACTTGCAGGCAAATACGTATGGAACTTTACAACGAGCGGCGATGCTACGCCACCCACTGTAATTGCTACAGACCCACTTAATGCTGCTACCAGCATAGCTTTGAATAAAAAAGTCACCGCAACATTCAGTGAAGCAATGGATTCCTCAACAATTAATTCTACTACCTTTACCCTCAAACAGGGAGCAAATGCAATTTCAGGAACGGTAAGCTACTCAGGTACTACTGCTACTTTTACTCCATCAGTTAATTTCGCTGCAAGCACTACTTATACAGCCACCATTACAACGGCAGCAAAAGACGTTGCAGGCAATTCACTGGTAAGTAATTACGTGTGGAGCTTTACTACAGCGTCAATACCACCTCCATCATTTTTGGGAAGCGCTGCTCTTTTTGGAGCGTTTGGCGGAAATGCGGGAATCACCAACCAGGGATTAAATACGATAATAAACGACGGAAGTATCGGTACAACTGCCGCTTCTACTTTAATAACAGGATTTCATGATGGAAAAACAAACGCTATTTATACAGAAACCCCACTTAATGTAGGAGATGTAACAGGGGGAATTTTCACAGCTCCTCCAACTCCCGGAAATGCAACTTCATTTACCATTGCAACGAAAGCCCTTGCAGATGCAACCATTGCTTATAACAGTATTTCGCCGGCTTCAAAACCAGGTGGAACTGATCCGGGTGCAGGTGAACTGGGAGGACTTACACTGGCTCCGGGTGTCTATAAATCTGCAAGCGGCACTTTTAAAATAACCAATGGGGATCTTACGCTCGATGCTAAAGGAGATCCGAATGCGCAGTGGATATTCCAGACCGCAAGCGGTTTAACAGTTGGTGTTGCCGGTCCATCAGGTGCCCGCAGTGTTAAAATGAAAAACGGCGGTCTGGCAAAAAATGTATATTGGTATGTGGGCAGTGCAGCTACTATTAACGGAGCAGGCGGCGGCATTATGAGCGGAACTATTATCGCTTCTGCAGGTGTTACTTTCTCTACCGCAGGTAATGCAGTTCAAACGGTATTGAATGGCAGAGCACTTTCCTTAAATGCCTCAGTTACCATGGTAAACACAACCATCAACGTACCACAATAACAACAATTATTAAACACCTCTAATTTCATCCCGCCGCAGGGCGGGATTTTTTCCCAATCAATACAATTAATTTTTAAAAAATATTTCATGTTACAATTTCATATATCGAAGAAAAAATTTGCAACCCTATTTCTGATGTTAATTTTTGCAGGGACCGCAGTGAATGCACAAAAGGTAAAGCGAACACAACCCGTATGGTGGTTTGGCGAATCGGGTGCCGCAAACTTTAATACTTATCGCGGTACCACGCAAATGCTGAACAGCAATTTAACAGTGCCGGCTGCATTTCACAAAGGATATGCTGTGAAGCCTTATCTTTCTTTACTTACTGAGTACAGGCCGAATAAAGTATGGGGTGGTATGCTCAATATAGGTTACGATAACCGCGGAGGAAAGTTTGATGGCGTAATAGCACCATGTAATTGTGCAGCAGACCTGTCAACCAATATCAGTTATGTAACTGTTGAACCGAGTTTACGCCTGGCTCCTTTTGCAAATGCCTTTTATATTTTCGCGGGACCTACGTTCAGTTTCAATGTGAGTAAAGAGTTTACTTACACACAGGAAAAACAAGCCGATACCAGGGGCGACTGGAGCGATA
The DNA here is from genome assembly GCF_003721595.1 of Hanamia caeni. Taxonomy (GTDB): domain Bacteria; phylum Bacteroidota; class Bacteroidia; order Chitinophagales; family Chitinophagaceae; genus Ginsengibacter; species Ginsengibacter caeni. The sequence continues at coordinate 101,122 of NZ_RJJR01000019.1, read as the reverse complement.
TACACAAGACTGTATTTTCAGCCCAGGCAGGCGCAGGCATTGACATTCCGGTTTCTGCACGTGCAAGTGCAACACAGATGACCGTTTCTCCATTTGTGTCTTTTCTTACCGACTTTGGTCATGAACCACGGTCTGTAGAATCATGGTCATTCTATACAGTTCGTGCAGGCATAGCATTAAAGTTTGGAACTTCAAGGAAATCAATTGCAAAATCAGTTGAAGAACCTGTAGCAACCATACCGGTTGTCCAGGAAAAGGAAGTGCAGTTTTCAGTTCGCGCACCTAAAGTTGTTCCATTAAGCCGCCAGGTAAAAGAAACATTCCCGCTTATTAACTCAGTATTTTTTAATGCTGAATCAACTGAGATACCTGCCCGGTATATCCTGCTAAATGAAGATCAGGCAACCGCATTTAAAGAAACACAATTACAGGAAGGCCAGCCTGATAATTTAAATAATGGCCGTTCAACAAGGCAATTGGCAGTATATCATAATATTTTAAACATTATGGGAGATCGCATGCGTAACAATCCGAAAAGTACTATTACTTTAATTGGCGCATCAGATAAAAATCCGGCTGAAGGAAAAATAATGGCCGGAAATGTGAAGCAGTATTTGGTTAGCGTTTTTGGAATAGATGGTTCAAGGATAAGTATAAATGGAAGAGATAAACCTGCTATATCATCAGAACAACCCGGCGCTGACAAGGAGCTTGCGTTATTACGTGAAGAAGACCACAGGGTTGATATTGTAAGCACTTCTCCTGAATTGCTGATGCAGGTGGGAGGAAGTAGTTCAGCATTTTTAAAACCTGTAGAAATAAATACTACAGAAGCTAATCCATTAGACAGCTACGTTCTGTTTAATACAGACGGCGCTGCTGAATCATTAAAATCATGGTCGGTTGATGTTACTGACGAACAGGGTAACGTAAAGCATTATGGCCCTTATACACAAGACCAGGCTTCAGTTTCAGGAAAAGAAATTTTGGGCAGCAGCCAACAGGGCAATTATAAAATTATGATGATTGGGCAAACAAAAAATGGCGGTACCATTAAGAAAGAAAGCTCAGTTAGCTTAATGAAGATGGGGGATCCTAAACAGGAAGGATTACGGTACAGCATCCTGTTCAATTTCGATCAATCAAAATCAATTGCTGCTTATCAAAATTTCCTTACTGATATTATAGCGCCACTTGTTCCTGAGAATGGAACGGTCATTATTCATGGCCATACAGATATTATAGGAGATGAAGGATACAATCATACCCTATCCCAGGAAAGGGCAACAGCGGCTCAGCAGACCATTGAGCAGGCACTGGCAAAAGCCGGAACGAAAGGTGTAAAATTTCAATCGTATGGATTTGGTGAAGATGCAGGCACCGCGACTTTTGAAAATACAATTCCGGAAGAAAGATTTTATAACAGAACAGTAATTATTGATATTATTCCTGCTAAATAAACTAAAGAATTATTTAAAACAAAGATGCACAGGACTCAGATAGTTAAATCTGAGTCCTGTGTTTTTATTTTAATCTGACTCGTTCTAAAAAAAGTTTACAGGTTAATAGCTGTAGGCGGGGACGCCAACAGCAGCAGGGGATAGCAGAATAAAAACTCTCTTTAAAAGTTCGTTTACTGTAAACTATACTTTTCGGTCATTCGGTCCTCAAACTCTTTACCGGGTTGCGTGTTGCTGCCTTTAAAGTATTGGCACTTACAACTGCCAACGTTAATAAAAGGATTACTGCGCCTACAATAGCAAACATCCAAATGCTGATGGAAATCCGGTATTCATATTTTTGCAGCCAATTGTGCATCACCCACCAGCTTACCGGAACCGCGATCAGGAAAGCGATTAATACCAACCTCAAAAATTCTTTTGATATCAACAATATCAGTTGTTGTACGGAAGCACCCAAAACTTTCCGGATGCCAATTTCCCTGATCCTTTTTTCTATCGTGAATGCTGCCAGTCCTGCTAAACCTATGCAACAAATGAAAATAGCAAGCGCTGCAAAAAGATTGCTGAGTTTACTGATAAGATTTTCGTTAATGAATTTCTTTTCAAATTCTTTATCTGCAAAACTATAATCGAAGGCAAAACCTGGATTGTATTTCTTGAAAATCGGTCGAATCGAAGAAAGTGCTTTTTGAGGTGTAACGCCGTCGTTCAGCCGAACGCTTATGATGCCGGCATTTTGTTGCTTGTAAAGAATAATCATGGGATCAACCGGTTTAAACGGAGATTCCTGAACCAGATTACCAACGATTCCAAGCACTGTATATTCTTCGGATTTTCTTCCATAACGGATCTTCATTTCTATAGGATCTTTAACATCCATCGCCGTTACCGCCGCTTCATTCAGTAACACATAACTGCTGTCAGCAGGCGTTCCTGTAAAATCTTTTCCCTTCAGCACTTTAATGCCCATTGTTTTTGTAAAATCATTACCTACGAGCAACCCTGTAAAAATCATATTCACGAACCGGGATGGTAGAATAGCCTGTCAACCTGCAAAATTTGCTGGGGCATTGCAGCACACAACTCCTTCGGGAAAGCTGGTATCGTTTCGTGAGCCTGGAACATTTGCAGAGTTGTACATTTTATGCTTTACCTTAGCGCTGTCTTTTCATTGGCAGCATTCAGCCCTCGTTGTGGGGTTTTATCATATGTTGCAATCCGTTTTCAGTTTAGTTATTATCATTTTAGTTACAGGTTTTTGTTTTCTTTTATCAGTTTAGTGTAATGTTCTGGCAGTTATTTTATTGATTAACTTTTAAAAATTAACATTATGAATCTTTCTGAATTTATTGTATTAGGTGAGGCAGAGAAAAAATGGCAACTAATGAACAATGGTGTGGCATTGGCAAAACGAACCTTTGAGCATCAGATCATTTTCCTTTTTCAGTTAGAAGATTATTACGTGGAAGCCTATTGTAACGTTGATGACAAGGCAATTGTGGAGTTCAGGATATTACCGGATACCGATGCAATCAGCCCTTACCTGGAGGCGATTCCGATAGATGAATTGCTGAATTGATTTTTGGTTTATTGAATACACATCGGTTGTTATCCTTTTGAAGGATGAGTGAAGAATTATTTATTTCTTTGGCGATATGAAAATAACAATTACCTTCGCGCAGTTAAATTGAGCCTCGCATTAGTATTCATTAATTTTATTGCTTACGCAAATCTGCATCATAGTTAGTTTCTTACTTCTCGCCTTTCTCATTCATCATTAATCATTTAATTTTTTCAAGAATGAACATTTATGTTTCAAATTTAAGCTTCAACGTACAGGATGAAGACTTAAAAGAATTTTTTACTCCTTACGGAGAAGTTACCTCTGCTAAAATAATTACAGAGAGAGAAACCGGCAGATCAAGAGGCTTTGGCTTCGTTGAAATGGCTGACGAAACAGCTTCCAATAAAGCAATTACAGAATTAAACGGCGCCACTGTAGAAAACAGGGCTATCAGCGTATGTGTTGCGAAACCAAGGGAAGCGCGTCCTGCATCCAACAGAAATTTCAACAGCGGAAATAGTTATAACAAAAACAGGTATTAATATATTTTCCGAACAAGTTTAAAAGAGGCTGTACCGAAAGCGATTTTGGTGCAGCCTTTTTATTTTGCAAAAGTGAATAGATCTTTGTGTGTAACCTTTAGCATTTGTTATCCGCCGCGGGTGTTCCCTCTTTGTCTTCGTATGCTGTTAATCCATTCTTTTTTAGGGCAATGACCAAACTCATCGCCCGGGTTGACTAAAGTTACCGGGTTTGAAAACAGCTAAAGGTATTTTTGCTATGTAAACAATAATTGTATCATCAACTAAAACATGAACTATGAACACACAATTAGCAAGGAGAACAGAACGATTGCCTTTCTTGTTTGATGACTTTTTTATGAACCCATTGCAGGATTGGTTTAGCGGTGGTTTGTCTGCAAAACCTCTTGCAGCACCTCTGGTTAATATTTCTGAAAGAAAAGAGGATTACCTGGTATCATTGGCTGCGCCCGGATTACAGAAAAAAGATTTTAAAATTGATGTAGAAGGAAACCTTCTTACAATCAGTTGCGAACTGGAGGATACAGAAGAAGAAAAAGAAGAAAAATTTAGCAGAAAAGAATACAGCTATTCATCTTTCGAGCGCAGCTTTACGCTTCCGGACGAAGTAAATAAAGAAAAAATTGATGCCCGGTATAATGATGGCATTCTTGAAATTATGTTGCCTAAAAAAGAGGAAGCAAAAAAGCTAACTATCAGCAAACAAATTGAGGTTAAATAATCAACTTAATCCATCCGGAAACATCCCCGCAATTTTTTTGCGGGGTATTTTTTAAATAAATTTTTGGGTGATATATATATCAGGTAGGAAACTGTTTTGTGTTACTCTTTCTGATGTTGTTTGATGATAATTTTATAAAATTTTCAATTGCCTTATTATGACTGTTAACACATTAAATAGCGGCCACGGCAGCGACTCTCACTTAAAAAAATTAAAGAAAGAAATTTCTGCCTGGAAAACCCGGTTGTACCTGCGAATGGAAGAAAACCTTGTTTTAAAAGATATGCTTGCCGATATTCTCAAAAATAATTTTGACAATAGCCGCCTTGACCAGATTGAAGAGTTCCAGAATAATTTTATTAATGAAGAACAGCTAACAAATGATTTAAGAAAAGAAATCGTTGAATTGCAAAAGCAGTCTTCTAGAATAATGGACGACTCAATGCAAAAAGAAGGATTTAATGAAAAAATGAAAAAATTCAATGAAGAGCTAAAGCAATCTGATTTGCGCTTTCAGTCAATGGTTTCCACGTTTCTTAGCTTCCGGAATCAAATAACCGGCTGATATTTATTTTAGAAAATAATTTCTAAATATAACTCAGGCGTTAACTAAATGGATAAATTGTACTAATTGAGCATCAATTCCAGTTTTTTTAGATTCAGGATTTGGATGCTTCCATCATCGTTAATGTCTATCAATTTCTCGTTCTTAAAATCGCTGAGCGTGCGTATCATGGATTCTTTGGCTGTGCCTGCAATGGAGGCCAGGCTTCCCCGGCTGATAACGATACTTCCCGGCTGAGCTTCGTTTGTGTAATACTTCCTGTACAAAATCACAAGTGCGTCTGCCACTTTTTTTCGCAAAGAGTTGTAAGCGAGATTTACCAGGTGCTCTTCTTTTTCGGCAATATTTTTAGCGAGCAGCCTGATGAATCTTTGTGCTAGTTCTCTATTATTATTAATCATCTGTTCAAAATCTTTCCGTGGGATCACTGCGATTTCAGATGATTCAAATGGAACGGCAGAATCCTTGTACAGCGTATCTTCCAGCAAAGGAACATATCCCAGGAAATCACCTTCTGAATAGAGTTCGGTTACCAGTTCTTTGCCATAATCATTACTTTTAAAGGTCTTTACTTTGCCTTTAATGATGTAAAACAGGTAGTAGGGCCGGTCGCCCTCGGAATAAATTGATTGCTTCTTTTTGTATTTATTAATATTGCGCCCCTCGGCAAACAGTTGATAGTCATCTTGTCCTAGTGTATTTTTCATCAGGTATTGAAGTTCATCCATCCGTGAAAGCTCTTCCTTTATGCTGCTTATTTTTTTCAGGCGGCTGTCAACCGCATTTAGCAACTCGGTGCCGGTAAAGGGTTTCGTGATATAATCATCAGCGCCCAGCTCCATCCCCTTGCGAAAATCACTTCTTTCAGTTTTAGCAGTTAAGAATATGAATGGAACATTTTTTAGCGCATCATTTTTATGTATCGCGTGAAGAACGCCATAGCCGTCGAGGAAAGGCATCATAATATCACAAATAATCAGATCGGGCTTGTGTTGCATGGCTTTCACCATTCCGGCTTTTCCGTTTTCAGCCACGATTACTTCATAATTGCCTAATTGCAGAATTTCTGCGGCATTGTCGCGTATGTCCTCATTATCCTCAATTAATAAAATCTTTTTCATTTATTGTGCTTATTATGTTTTAAAAGTAACTGTAAATTTCGTTCCATTATCTACCTCGCTTTCGAAACGAAATTCTCCATCCATCATTTGAACATACCTCAAAACAATATGCAGCCCAAGCCCTGTGCCCTGGATATCCTGGGCATTCCTGGCGCGAAAAAAACGATCTGTAAGGTGCTTTTGATCTTCCTTTGGAATTCCCATACCATTATCCTTCACCGCAAGCATGATTTGGCCATTGCTGCGGCAGGCTTTTATTTTAATAGTGGATGAATCAGATGAAAATTTGCTTGCATTGGAAATAAGATTTATAAGAATGTGTTTTACCAATGAGGGATCCAAAACCGCTGATGGTTCGCCTTCAAATGTATATTTTATTTGCTGTTCTTTTTTAAGCGTATTCTTTAGTTCATCCACAGTTTCGGCCACTAAGTCGCGCAAATTAAATTCTGTAAATTTTGCTTCCAGCTTTCCCGATTCAATTTTGCCAAGGCTAAGAAAATCATTTAGAATATCTGTAAGCATGTTTACTGATGATACAATTCGCTGCACATGCTTTTCGCGTTTTGGCTGATCTTCCTGTGATGTATATTTTTCTATAAGATAAGCAGACGAAAGCACAGTGCTTAGCGGCGTCCTGAATTCATGAGAGGCCATGGATACGAACCTGGATTTTAATTCATTTAATTCTCTTTCAATTTTTAAATCTTCACGGAGATTTTTTTCTGCCTGTTTTAGCATTGAAATATTTTTAATAATCACCCCTATATTATTCACAGAGCCATCTTCTTCAATTAAAGGAAATGCATCCATAATATAAGTTCCATTCGCAATCTGATAAGGAAGCTCAAAGCCAGTAATAAATATTTTATCCTGGAAAATGCTTTCCAGCATTGGAAAAATTATTCTACGCAATGGTTTGGGAAAGAATGGAAATATTTCGTTTCCGATAAGCATTTGTATATCTGCATTAAGAAGTTTGTGCAATTCGCCGCCGGTGTACACAAAATGCAGATCACGATCGATGATGCTGATAGTTCCATCCGGATAATTATTTAATAACTGTAAAAACAGGAACTCCGTTTTTTTAAATTTTTGTTCTGCTTTTATTTTTTCTGAAATATCGAAAGCAATCCCCAAAAAGCCCGTAGGTGCCTTTTGCCCATTTACTAATTGCGTAATGCTCAACCATACGGGAAATATTTCTCCGGATTTATTTATATAATTGAACCTTTCTTCTGCATACAAATTGCGACGCGCTTTTTCCACTAAAACGTCGAAGTCATTAAACTCTTTTTCACCGAACTCATCAATCAGTTGTTGCCTCTTTAGCCGGATTTCCTGTTTATCATGAAAAAGCAACGGTGTTTTTTTGTTCAAAATCTCCTCTTCAGTATACCCCAGCTTTTTGGCTGCTTCCGGATTAAAAAGCCGGATGGTGCCTTTGTCATCTGTAGCAATTATCATGGCGCCTGCATTTTCCAATATGGCCTTTTGAAAAGCCTGCACTTTTTCCAATTCCTGTAAAGTAATTTTTAATTCCCGCGTGTCGCCGTTCGTACTTATAATTTTTTCGTTCCCTGCCATATGTATAGTATGTGATCTTTTAGAGTAATTTACTAAGTTCTTAAATTGGCTCTTCCGCCGTAATGATTTTCATCATCCACTTATATGATTTAGCACATAATGCAGTTAGATGCTAATTTCCAATCGTTGTTCCGGAATTTAAATCTTAATTATTTCCTGGTTTACAGCCTAATACCATTCCGCCGGCTTTTCCTAATCAACTTCTGTACAGGGCTTAAGATTAGAGTATTAGAACGAAACCTAATTTGATTTAAAATCAAAGGGAAAAATATAAGCCGTAGGAGCAAAGGATTATTGCATTAAGTAACGGAGCAGTGACTTTAGAAATCGGGAAAAAGTGCGGACTGATTTTTTAATAAGTATCGTTGTTGATTTCAATCCAATAGCCATCCGGGTCTTTAAAATAGATTTGTTGAACGCCATCTACTCTTTTTGTTATCTTACCCTCTTCGCGCTGCCAGCTATAAAAAGGAACCTTGTTTTTGGTGAGATTATCAATGAATTTTTCCATTGATGAAACGCTGAAACAGAGATGCGCATTTATATCATGCTCCTCAACGGTTTTGGCACCGCTTATCAAATGAAGCTGGCTGTGGGCCGCTATTTTGAACCAAATATGCCTTCCGTCGTGAAAGGGTTCGGGAATCATTTCGAGGCCTACAATGCTCTTATAAAAATCGCCACTTTTTTGCAGGTCGTTTACATACACCGCCACATGATTTAAAGATGGATGATCATTTGCCTGCGCCTTTGTGGTATGGGAAACTATCATAGTGAAAGCAAATAACAGCAGTATTCGGGCAAAAATTTTTTTCATATCAAACAATTTTGAACAGCGCACGAAAATATACATTTGAGCTAAATAAGTAGAAAAAATTTTCTATGATTTCGCGCAGCCAGGTTTAAAATAAAAATCACTGTTATTTCATGGTTTACTGGTATGTAGTATTGAACATAAGCTATCCATTAAAAAACGCTATTGGTGAAAACACCAACGGCGTTCCCGGGGCGGCTTTTAGCAAGAATATTGGATGTGATTTATTTTAGATTGTGAATGTTGCCGAAAAGTATCAGGCAAATATTTCCACTTAGCTATATTAAAACCTGCTTTATAAACTTAATGATCTGTCAACTTATATTTTCTGTAAGAAAGGGGCGGCAACATCCTTTGGGTTTTCGGAGAATGATGGTAACCAATTTTATTCAACAAGCACACCTAAATATTTAATTCATCTGTCCTGGAAAGCGCCCTTAAATGTGAATCAAAGTAACAATATAACATCGTAGGTAAGTTACTAAATTAATTCCAGATTTGGCTTTTAAGTGTAGTCAAAAAAGATTCAATTTCTAATTTAACAAAACCAATGCTTTTATGGCTTTTGCCTGCTCCAGATTTCATAAATTTTGTCACCTTTTGAGCTGAGCCCACTGTGATGCCATTGTGAATCTTTGAGTTCTCCGTTAAATGTTAAGCGCGCGCCCACCCGCGAATTATCTCTTGAAAAAAACTCTATATTTTCAGTGTATTTTCCGTCTGTAAAAGTATAAGTGCCGCCGCCTGTTCCTGAAAATTGTTTTGTATCAGGATTTATGGCAAACCATTGAAACCTGTTACCTGAAAGCATTTTTAAAGTCTTACGTGCGCCTGTTTGGTGTATAGGCACTACCTTCCCTTCCTGCTCGCGGGCGCTTATTTTCCAAACACCGGCCAGTGGCGCGTTTCCAGCATCAATACGGTTATATATTTTTTCTGATCCATTCTCATTGATCGATAATTTATTGTCTTTAACATCCACAATAACCGATTTCTCTTTTCCTACCTCATTGCTGTCTGCTGAATTGAACTCCATAAAAATATTCATGCGGCCATCATTAATTTTTGCAGGCCCGCCCCAGGTTTGCAAAAAACGGTTGGGAGTATATTCACTTTGTGTAAAATATCCATCCTGGTATAGCAATACCGTTTGTTTTGAATCGCTGGTATTTTGCCAGGCTCCTTCTATTTTTTGAGAAGAGGATATAAAACCTGTTAAGAGAAAAATGGCAGTAAATAAAAAATTGATATTCTTCATGATGGTGCAATTTATTATTACTGAAGATAGCCAAAATAAAGGTATTTAACGAATAAACCAGTATGCTGATGATACTTGATTGTTGAGCCCGCCGCTTCATTTTTCAAAATAAAAAATAAAGATATTTATGGCTTTACTGTACTTTTAATTAAAGCCAATATGAATGGTAAATAATTATTTTTTCTTCTTGTTTTTTTTCTCATTTCTGGTTTCAGGCGCTGCAGCTCAACACGTTTCTGAAAACACAAAACACCAAAAGCTCATCTATACGGTTGACAGTATTTTACAAAGCCAGGTGGATAGAAAATTAATTCCCGGTGCGGTAGTTGAAATAAAGAAAGGCAAAGAAATCCTTTGCAAAAAGGCTTTTGGCTTTGCTGAAAGAAATGATTACCACAACAAGCCTTTAGCTCACCCCGAAAAGATGACACCTGGAGACCTGTTTGACCTCGCTTCGCTGACTAAGGTAGTAGGGACTACTACGGCGATTATGTTGTTAGTAGACAGGGGTCAAATTCATGTAGACGATCCTGTAAGCAAATACATTCCTGCTTTTGGCAGCGGCGACAAAAGACAAATTACGATTCGCAATTTGCTTACGCATACTGCAGGGCTCATTACGTGGTATCCGCTCTTTTACCGCGCTTCCGGCAAAGAGGAAACATACAGGCTGATTCATGAATTGCCGCTTGCGTATCCGGTAGGTAAAATCAGAAAGTACAGCGATCTTGGATTTATTCTTTTGGGAGAGATTGTTGAAAAACTTTCAGGAATGCCACTGGAGGAATTCGACAGCCTATATATTTTTCAACCGCTGGGCATGCACCATACCACTTACAATCCTCTTGCAGCAGGCCGCTTTGCAAAATTTGCTGCTACTTCTCATGGTAATCCTTTTGAGACAAGAATGGTGCACGATTCTTCGCTGGGATATGTATTTAAAGAAATAGATCCTAATCAATGGAACGGCTGGCGGCATTATAATTTGCGTGGAGAGGTAAATGATGGAAATGCATGGTATGCACTACATGGCGTCAGTGGCCACGCAGGTTTATTTTCAACAACAGATGATTTGCAAAAGCTGGTTGATATGCTAAAGAATAATGGGAAAGTGGGGGCCAGGCAATTTATATCAAAAAAAACGCTTGAATTGTTTTTAACCAGGGATGAATTCAAAAACGGGCTCGGGTGGATGATGGACACAGAAGATTCTTTTATGAATAATGCGCCGGCAGGCACTTTTGGCCATACAGGCTTTACAGGCACAAGCATTGTAATTGTGCCGTCTTTAAATATTTCTGTTATTTTATTAATTAACCGTCAAAATATGGGATTGTTAGACACTGGTTTTTATTACAATGTGAATCCCGTACGGAAAGAGATTTTTAATGCAGTTTTGAATTATTGCAAATGATCACAAAAATCAGGATTATCATTCCCTGATGCAATTATTGTTATTTTCGTATAAATCGTTTTTAAAAATGAAAAGAGCGCATTCAGATTTTTTATTTGTATATAGTTCTTTGCGGATGGGTTTTCAAAGTGAAAAATATGAATACATACGCAGGTATTTTTCATTTGAAGGCAATGCAAAAGTAAAAGGCCTGCTGAGTGATTTAGGCAATTATCCCGTAGCTACACCCACTGATGAAAATTATTTTATAAAAGGAGAATTGTATAAAATAAATGATCCTAATGAATTTTCTTTTGCCATTGGCCAGTTAGACGATTATGAAGGCGTAAGCCCCGAAATGGATGAAACTGCAACTTACAGGAGGGAATTGTCTGAAGTATACTGCGACGATGGGAGCGTGGTGGATGCCTGGATTTATTGGTACAACGGCAATGTAGCTGGAAAGCCTGTTATAGCTTCGGGCGATGTTATTGATTATGTGCAATCGAAAAGCTAAGCTAACTTTTTGGCAAAATAAAAAATGGTATTATTTTTTGCTTTACTGCTATTTCATGCTGGTTAGCTTTAGATAGCCCGGATGGATTTTATCTTCTTCCACTTCCTCTCCTTTTGAAATAATTACGCTGTACTTTGATTTATGTTCAGGTATTAAAATATCTTCTACCTGGTAAACATCATCAACATCAATTCCATATTTATCATCAATGTGTGAGGTGGCTTCCTTCAGCGTATTTGTTGTAAAAAACGTTGTCTTTTTTGCCTTGCTGATTGCAAGCGCGCGGGTAGGTTGTACAGTCAATATTGTATAGTGCTGCTCTTCCAGCTTATTGGCCTGGTATCCCCCAAGATTGATGAAAAATAATTTGTTTTGCAACTCCCTTTTTTCATCTTTTAAACCGATAGCAATTTTATAATCTTCAACTTTGGTTACTTCCCGCCAGGCGTCTATATGCAGCGTACTGCCTGCTTCCGGCCAGAAAGCCTTTATAGCAGGAACCAATTCTTTTAATTCCCGGGCAATGCCAAAAAAGAAATCATGTTGCTCCACGTTTCGTCCCGGCGCTTTTGAGCCAATCAATAAAAGAAACAACTTCAGTGTTTGATGAGGCTCAGGCAGCTTGTTCATAATTATTTATTAATTTTCGCTAAATTAAATTGTTTGTCGAATTGAAAATTCAATTTCAAATGTTAGTACAGAAATTATCGCAATAGTGCCGAAAAATTGATTTTATAATTCCGAAGCATGCTAACAAAATTGATTGTTGTTCTTGTTTCAATAACTACCTTGCTACAAATTTATTTATGAGATGAAAGAAGTCACCATTGAAGATCTGAAAATTGTGAGCGAGTTTCAGCAGGTTCCCAATGATCAGTTGGAATGGCTTATCAGCCAGGGCGAACCGCAGGAACTGCAAAAAAATGAATTACTGTTTAATGCCGGTGAGCCGGTGGTTACCTGTTATATTTTGTTGGAAGGAAAGATGAGAATTTGTGCGGTTCAATCGGGAAAGCAAAAAGAATTGCGCATTCTTGATCCGGGGCAGGTAACTGGCTATCTTCCTTATTCGAGAGCCACCGTTACGCCCGCGTTTTGCGAGGCAATAAAAGATTCACGTGTATTCAAATGTTCAAAAGACAAATTAATAGCCGGCTTCGGAACTCATTATCAACTAATAGAGGCAATGGTGCACATGATGCTGAGCCGCGTGCGCGAGTTCACGGCTATACAACAGCAGAATGAAAAAATGTTTGCGCTTGGCAAGCTGTCAGCGGGCCTTGCACATGAGCTTAATAATCCGGCTGCAGCCATTTCGCGTGCTGCCGCTTTGTTGCAAACCCAGGTGAGCCGGTTGCCTTACCTGTTCGAATCTGTTGCAAACCTGCAAATAGAACCTGGTAAGATTGAAAAAATCAGCAAGCTTATTATTAACAAGATCAATTCTGAGCCGTCGCCATTATCAATGATGCAACAGGCAAACCTTGAAGATGAACTAACGGACTGGCTATACGAAAACAATTTAGCAGATACTGATCCCGAAGGATTGGCAGAGCGGGGTTTTACAACTTCTGAGCTGGATGTTTTTAAAGAATGTTCTACAAAGGCGCATCTCCCTGTATTGCTGGAGTGGGTGAGCAATTACCTGGTCACTCATAAAATGGCTGATGATATCCGCGTTTCTTCAGATCGGATATCCACGCTCGTGAATGCTGTGAAGAATTTTACTTTTATGGATAAGAATTCCGACAGGCAATTAACTGAAATACATTCCGGCATCCGAAACACGTTAACGATGCTGAATTATAAAATCAGGAAAGGGAATATCACTGTGATAGAAAATTACGATACGACAATACCTGCCATAAAGATTTTTCCGGGTGAAATGAACCAGGTGTGGACCAATCTTATTGATAACGCGATTGATGCGATGGAACCCAACGGCAAGGGCACTTTAACGATTACCACCTCTTATGACGAACGGTTTTTGAAAGTAAGCATCAAAGACGACGGTACAGGCATCCCTGATGAGATAAAACAAAATATCTTCGCCCCGTTTTTTACAACCAAACAAATGGGGAAGGGATCGGGCCTTGGCCTGGATGTAGTGAGCCGCATCATGCTTCAGCATAATGGGGAGGTAAAAGTAAATTCTCAGCCGGGCCAAACAGAATTTGAAATTTGTCTTCCTTTCTAAGCGAAAAAGATAGTAACATGGACCAATCAATCATATTTGTTATAGACGATGATGTGCAGGTGCTTCGCGCCATCACCAGGGATTTGAAAAATAAATACCGGCAGGATTACCGCGTGCTCAGCACTTCCTCAGCAAAAGAAGCGCTTGATAGTTTGCTTGAATTAAAGAACCGTGGCGAATCGGTGGCGATGTTTATTTCAGATCAGCGAATGCCCGAAATGGAAGGTGTAGAATTTTTATCACAGGCGATGCAATATTATGATGAAGCAAAAAAAGTGTTGCTCACTGCCTATTCAGATACTGATGCGGCCATAAGAGCGATTAATAATGTGAAGCTTGATTATTATCTGAGCAAGCCATGGGATCCCCCGGAAGAAAGATTATATCCCGTTATCAATGATTTGCTGGATGACTGGCAAAATAATTTTCATCCTGATTTTAAGGGTATCAAAATAGTTGGCTACCAGTTTTCACCAAAAAGCCACGAAATAAAAGAATTCTTATCAGGCAACCTGATTCCCTACCAATGGCTGGATGCTACTGACGAAGATGGTAAGCAATTGTTGGAATTAAATAACCTGGTGGCGAAAGATTTGCCGGTAATATTTTTTGAAGACGGCTCTTTAATTAAAATACCACGAATAATTGACGTGGCCAAACGTATCGGCTTAAACCCCGATGTCAAAAATGAAATATATGATGTAGTAATCATTGGCGCCGGCCCGGCAGGATTAGCCGCATCTGTGTATGGCTCGTCAGAAGGGTTAAAAACTTTGCTTATAGAAAGAAGAGCTCCGGGCGGGCAGGCTGGTACCAGCTCGCGCATTGAGAATTATTTGGGATTTCCTACAGGATTAAGCGGCGCAGATCTCACACGCAGGGCCATGGCTCAGTCTGTCAGGTTTGGTACTGATTTTCTGTCTCCGAGATACGTGAAGGCCATCCGGACACAGGATAATTACAAAAAAATAATTTTAGGAGATGATAGTGAAGTAATGACCAGGTCGATAGTAATTACAACGGGCGTGGATTACCGCCAATTGACAACGCCGGGAATTGCCCAATTTAAAGGTGCCGGAATATATTATGGCGCTGCGAATACGGAGGCGTCGGCCTGCAAAGGCAAACCTGTTTACATTGTTGGTGGCGGCAATTCTGCCGGGCAGGCTGCTATGTATTTATCAAAATTTGCAAAGCAGGTAAATATTTTGATAAGAAAAGATAGCCTGAGTTATACGATGTCATCCTATTTGATCGACCAGATAAATAGTGTAGAAAATATTTCGGTATGTATTGCCAGGGAAGTGGTAGAAGCCGCAGGCCAGGAGAGTTTGGAAAGGCTGACGATCAAAAATTTAATAACGGGAGAGGTATATACGGAAAACGCTTCTGCTTTATATATTTTCATAGGCGCCAGGCCCTTTACCGACTGGCTGGATGACCAGATAATTAAGAATGAGAAGGGATTTATCGAAACGGGCAGAGACCTTCAGCATTATGAAAATTTTAAAAAGATATGGAAGCTTGAAAGAAATCCCTATCTACTTGAAACGAGCCTCCCTGGAATTTTTGCTGCCGGCGATGTGCGTGCAGGCGCCATGAACCGCGTTGCTTCAGCAGTAGGGGAAGGCTCTATGGCCATAAGTTTTGTACACAAATACCTGGCGGAGATCTAAACTTTCCCTCGAGGCAGTGTTATTAATAAAAGCCTTGCTGTAACTTTTTCAACAGAAATTACTCTAATATTTTGTAATTATTATTTCCATACGATTTTTAGATATTATTTCACTTTAATCAAAAACTATATCATGGCAGATTATCCAAATGAGGAGCATGTTGTAAAAATTCTTAAAACAGAAAATGTAACTCACAATGTAAAACGTTTTACGCTTGCTAAACCTGACAATTATGTATTCACTCCAGGGCAGGCTACCGATATAGTGATTAATCTTCCTGAATGGAAAACGGAAAGAAGGCCTTTTACTTTTACCGGTCTTAATGAATGGGACCATCTTGAATTTACGATTAAAATTTATGATGACCACAAGGGCGTTACCAATAAGTTAGGCACTTTGCATGCCGGCGATGAGCTGATATTACACGACATCTGGGGAGCAATCCACTACAAAGGCGAAGGCGTGTTTATTGCGGGCGGTGCCGGAGTTACTCCGTTCATCGCTATTCTGCGGCAATTGCATAAAGAAAATAAAATCGGAAACAACAAACTTTTATTTTCAAACAGAACAACTAACGATATCATTTTGAAAGACGAGTTTACCACCATACTTGGCGATAATTTTATCAATACCATCACCCAGGAAGAAACGGAAAAATATGATCATCGTTTGATCGATGAAAATTATCTGAAAGAAAAAATAAAAAATCTTGATCAATACTTTTATATCTGCGGGCCTGATCCGATGATAGAAAGTATTAAAGGAATTTTATTGAAAATAGGAGTGAAGGAAGATAAGATTGTTACAGAGGAATTTTAGATTCACCTGCTTTCAAAATAGGCTGTTTCAGTTGGATTGAACTATAATTTTTCCAGCTTTTAAAACCCATTTGCGGTAAGGTGGCAGTAAACAAACCTTTAAGGAAGATTTTTATTTTGAGCAAAATATGGCTTCCCCAAAAAACACCAACATTCAGCAAATCCTACTGCTTAAGAACAAAGTCATTATCAAAGAAACATGCCTTTCTTACCAATTAATACACCCATCCTGCCAATGAATGAGAATATAATACTGTGTAATAATTTGTAAGAAATCATAAAGTATAATAGGTCTATTTTTATAATCCCCTTTATCTAAAGAAAAAAAATACCTATAATTTCTAAATTAAGATTTTCCGACACTAAAGCAAGGCGCTCCGGCTCGCAAGAAGAACAGTAGTAATTATTGAATTGAGTGAAGATTATAATCCATATTCTGTGATACTCAGAATCCGTATTCTTTACATTATAATTTAAATAAGATTCTTGCTCATCAATTATTACATCAAACCCCATCCTTCGTTATCAGCTTTTGTTGATAATTATATCCTGAGTAGTTCGGGCAAGGATAAATACTCATTCGAAAGCTGCTGGCCGGCAAGTAATAAAACAAACATTGCCTTTTATCTTGGCGATAAGCCACAGCATAAGACGGTAACCGAAAACAGCCCGACCTTTTGTGGCAAAAGAAATTGCATCGTAGGGGCTTCTACCGGCCCTGGTGGTATCATCTCTTTTAATGGAAGGTTCCATGCTTTTCTTATGGACTTTAAAGCGAATGGGATAAACAGGATCTTTGGCTTACCCATGTATGAGCTTTCTGATGAGATATTTTCTTTGGAAGAAGTTTTAGGAAACCAGGCCGCCATTTTGGAAGAACAATTAGCCTATGCAACAAACGTCTGGCAAATGGCCTGTATTGCTGATAAATTTTTACTTTCTTTTCTCAGCAGGCGTGTAAAAAATAATACTTTTTCGAACAACATTGCTCTTGCCTCAAATTTAATAAACACCCATCCAAATACATTAAGCATTAAACAGTGGGCCTGCAAAACCAATATGAGCATCCGTAATTTTCAAAGAAGATTTAAAGAGCAGGTTGGCGTTTCTCCAAAACTATATGCAAAAATTGTTCGCTTTGATAAAGTTCTAAAAAGGAAAATAATGCAGCCGGGTGAAAGCTGGTCCTCTGTTGCTTATGAGTGTGGCTATTTTGATCAGATGCACTTAATAAGAGACTTTAAAGCGTTTACCGGTTTTACACCTTTTGATTTTTTTAATCATCAGCATCCTGAACAGGTACAACTGATGCCAATCACGCGTTTTACATTGGCTGATTTTTTTCAGATACAGCGCCTGAAATCCGACGCTGCGGGGATTATGAGCGGCAGAAATAAGAACAGCCTTCCCGCTAATCATGAGGCACCCGAAGAACAACTTGTGATAGTAAACAGGGAAGAATAAAGTTGTCGCGTTTTTACTATTTCCGGAATGCCGGGCTTTTTACTTTTAAAATTATTTTTTTATCCAAATCCGGTAAAACAGCTTTTAAGCAGAATTCATTTCCCCTGACAGCCATCCCGCATTTTAAAACAATCAAACATCAATATGAAACAGACAATTCTTACGACAGCATTCTTAATTTCTATGTCTTTGGCAATTCACGCTCAAACCAGTGTGCAAGACAACAGTGCTGAACAGGAAGTAACGACGGTAGTCGAACAATTAAAAGATGCATTAATGAAAAGCGATGTCGCTTTTTTTGAAAAGTATTTCGCTGATACGTACATCTTTACTGACCCTGGCGGAAAAGTAAATGGCAAGGCAGATTTGGTTGATTTTATTAAAGCAGGCAACCTGAAATTTGAATCAATCATTCCGGATGACAGGAAAGTTACTGTATATGAAAACGTAGCTGTCGTGACCCAACATGATACTGAAAAAGGGCATGTCGGACACGAGGATATATCCGGTGAATACAGATGGATGTACATTCTGAAAAAGCAAGGTGATGATTGGGAAATCGTTGCCATGCAGGGAACGCGGGTTATGCAGGCGAAATGAATTTATGAGATCAATTTAATAGCCTTGTCCTGCTTCCGTAGGGGGAGGGATCAAGGCAAAGCACCTAACAAAGTTTCATTAACTGTTACATTTTCAACCTGGCATCAATGAAAACAATCGAACTTATTTTTTGCAGTCAAACTCAAGTCAAACTCAAGTAAAATGCGAATTAATCTATCCGGAAGTAAAAATGCCAAGAGATTAATATGTACTTTATCTCTTGCCGTTATTATGGTACACTGCTGCGGCCAGGCAACGATTTCGGGCATTGTTTTAAATAAGGAAAATCAACCTCTTGGTGATGCCAGTGTATTATTATTGAACGCTAAGGATTCTTCCCTTGTGAAGGGCACCATTTCTTCTAAAAAAGGAGAATATACTTTTTTCAAAATATCCCGGGGAACTTATTTTATCGCGTCATCATTTGTGAATTACAAGCAAGGCTATTCCGATTCAATATTGATTTCGAGTGCCACACAGGACATAAATCAGCCTCCTCTGCATCTTTCAGAGAATGAAAACACTTTGGAAAAAGTAACCGTTGAGAAGAAAAAGCCTTTGGTGGAAGCGCTTATTGACCGGTTGGTGGTAAATGTTGCGGGCAGTATTACCGCTGCAGGCAGCACCGCCTTGCAAATACTGGAGCGTTCGCCGGGAGTGGTGGTAAACAGGCAGAATAACACCATCGCCATGATGGGCAAAGAAGGTGTGCGGGTAATGATCAATGGGAAACTGAATTATATGCCTGTCTCCGCGGTATTGGAACTGTTAGATGGTATGAGTGCAGGCAACATTGACAGAATAGAACTCATCACAACACCGCCTGCCAATTTTGATGCCGAGGGCAACGCCGGCTATATCAACATCGTATTAAAACAGAATGATAACCTGGGTACCAACGGATCATTTTCCGCTACACAGGGATATGGAAAAGGATGGGTAACACAGGCCAGTCTGAATTTCAATCACCGTACAGCGAAGTTGAATATCTATGGAGATTTTTCGTACTCACGTGTTAAAGGTATATTCGCCGGTACTTCGTATAACCGGATATCTAACAATGGTAGTATCTATGAAACATACGGCACACTCGACAGGACCGATATCACCCGCACGCATACTGCGCGCCTGGGCTTGGATTATCAGCTTAGCCGTCGTACGGTAGTCGGTATTTTGCTTACCAGCAATGGCCGCTGGTATAGACAGTCAGAACATAACCATACTACCTTTAACCTGAACGGCCATCCCGACACTACGTCGGTAAGTACCAACACCGAATTGAATAACTGGCAGGATTACGGAATTAATATAAACCTGCAGCAGCAGTTTAATGAAGGTAAAAACCTTTCTTTTAACGCCTCCCATCTGCATTATAAAAACAACCAGCCCTTCCATTATTACAGCCAGTATTATGATAAAACAGAAAATTTTATGTATGATGAAACTTTTCGTAACGGGAAGATTACGCCATTGAATTTTTGGATTGGCGCTTTAGACTATTCCGGCAAGATGTCACAAAAACTAAATTTTGAAGCCGGTATAAAAGGCACCCTCGCCGATTTTAGGAATAACCTCCTCTTTGAGCGATTTATCCAGAGCAATTGGGTAAAAGATGATGCTCTTTCATCCAATTACACCCTGAAAGAAAATTATTCTGCTGCATACCTTTCTCTCGATATAACGACAAGTGTGAAGACGTCCGTAAAGGGCGGCCTGCGCTATGAATATACCAATTCAAACCTGGGGTCTGAAACTGAAAAAAATATCGTTGACCGTCATTACGGAAAACTGTTCCCTACTTTATACCTTTCTCACAAACTGAATGAAAAAAATAGTATAAACCTTTCGTATAACAGCCGCATAACAAGACCTGCATACACCGACCTGGCTCCTTTCACTTATTATAATACCAAGAATTCATTATTAACGGGTAACCCTGCGTTGCAGCCGGCCATTGCTCATGCTGTTAGCGCGGGATACACTTTTAAAAAATATTTCCTACAGATTACTTTCACAAAAGAAAACAATGCCATCACATCTTTTCAGCCCAACGTTGATTCGGTTTCTAACAAAATAATTAACAAGCCAGAAAACCTGGATAATCAAAAACTGTTAACATTCGTACTCTCTATTCCTGTTGCTGTTACGAGCTGGTGGAGTATGCAATACAATATTACCGGAAAGTGGCAGCAGGTAAACGCGGAATATCAAAAAGAACCGATAAGGATTGAGCACAAACAAGTCATCATTAATATGAGCCAGTCGTTTATACTGCCTGCAAATTTTTCGATGGAATTATCCGGCTTTTACAACTCCCGCAGTCTGGATGGAATTATGGTATTTAAACCATGGGGGTCTCTCGACTTTGCTGTACGAAAAAAATTAGGCGATAGGGATAATATTAACTTTTCTGCCAGCGATCTGCTTAACAACTCCACGGATTACCGTGGGTATACCGACCTGCCAGAAAAGAACCTTGTTGGAGATATTCATTTACGGTTTTCATGGAGAACCTTTAAGCTAACCTATATCCGAAACTTTGGAAAGCAAAAGCTTAAAGCCAGCCGCACAAGAACCACAGGAGCAGAAGAGGAAAAGGGGAGGGCAAATTATTTTAGATAAATCTTTTTATTTAACCCCGCACAATTAAACTAACATGAACCAAAAAGTAACTTCCTTCTTCATTATAACAAGCCTCCTATTATTAAATTTATCTTATTGCATCAATCCAATCAAAGCCCAACAAAAAATAATCCAACTCTACGATAAAGTACCTCCCGGCGCAGAAAGCTGGACCTGGCAGGAAAAAGAAACAACTAAAAATCCATTCAACACGAGGTTGATCTATAACGTTACTCATCCAACTTTAATGGCATTTATACCCAACTCTTCCATAAGCAATGGTACTGCAATTATAGTTTGCCCGGGTGGCGGTTTACAAACTTTATTCATCGAGCAAGTTGTTGATATAGCCCATTGGTTAAATGAAAAAGGAATAACTGCTTTTGTTTTGAAATACAGAACCTATCATTTGGTAACGGATGATGCATGGACAGAAATGGTGAAAAACACCAACGATAAAGATTTTGAAAAGAATGTTGCTCAAATTTGGCATCTGGAACTGGAAGATGCAAAAACAGCCATTACTTACCTTCGGCAACACGCAACAGAATATAAAATTGATACTGCCAGAATTGGCATTATGGGCGGTTCTGCAGGAGGCACTTTATCCGCATTGCTGGCATACCATTATACACCTAAAACAAGACCTGATTTTGTAGCTTCATTGTATGGCTTAATTGCAGATTCTGTTCGTAAATCCGGCGCAGTACATCCCGATGCACCACCTTTGTTTGTTGCAGCCGCAACAGATGACCAAATGATTCCCGTTTCAAATAGCATTCGTCTATATAATGATTGGATAAACTCAAACCATTCAGCAGAACTGCATATTTTTTCAAGAGGCGGACATGGATTTGGCATAAAGAAACAGAACCTGCCTTCAGACCAATGGGCGGATCTTTTTTTATATTGGTTGAATAAGCAAGTCTTATTAAGCCAATAGCGTATTAAAATTAACCCGAACGTAGTTTTTAGCGTCGAATAAAATAAAGAAAAAGTTCGGAACAAGATATGAGCCGGACGAATTAGCAAATTATAAAAATCACTTTAATAAAAAATATTTTAGATGAAAACCAAACTCTTTTTCCTCGTCTTTCTCTTCGCATATCCTTTCCATTTTTTCGGACAAAATATGGCTAACCTAAAACCATGTACACCCTGTGAACAACTCAAAACGCTTCAACTGCCCGACGTTACAATTTTAAAAGCGGAAACGCTCTTGCACGATACCATCAAAAGCCCGGTACCATGGAACTCTTCCTATGTGGTTACTGTGCCGTTCTGCAAAGTGTTTGGAAGAATAAGTAAAGAAATTGATTTTGAGTTGCTGTTGCCGCAACAATGGAATGGCAGGCTGCTGATGTCTGGAGGTGGCGCTTTTGCAGGATCCATTCAAAACGATTTGATTGATTATGTGAACAAGGGATGTGCAACGGTTGGAACCAATACCGGGCATACAGCGGAACCAGATCAGGCAGGCTGGGCGCTAAATAATATGGAGCGGCAGCTTAATTTTGGCCGCCTCGCTGTGCATCGTACTGCCGTTGTGTCTAAGTCGGTTATGCATACTTTTTATTGTGCAGCCCCTTCTTATACTTATTTTTTTGGCTGCTCACGGGGTGGCGGTCAGGCAATGATGGAGGCTCAATTTTATCCTGAAGATTTTAATGGTATAGTAGCCGGCGCTCCTGCGTTTAACTGGCCTGCAATCGGCGCCAAGTATATAAAAGAATCTTTAATGAATTATCTTGACACCAAAAACCGGGACGAGCCTGTTATTACCCGCGATAACCTGAAACTATTGCAGGAGCTTGTGTTAAAGCAATGCGATACTATTGATGGCGTGAAAGATAACATCATCAATGATCCCAGAAGTTGTAAATTCGATCTTTCAATGTTGCCTGTCTGTCCTGATAACAAAGCAGGTCCGGGCTGCTTTTCCCAACAGCAGGTAGCTGCCATTAAAGCTATTTACAATCCACTGATGGTGGACAGCCAAATGGTTTATCCGGGATTTCCCTATGGGTTGGAAGGTGAACCTGGCTCATGGGATATGTGGATAGCCGGGACAAAAGAAATGCCATCCTTTCATTACACGTTGGCGACCGAAATGTTTAAATATTTAATTTTTAATAACCCTTCATGGGATTATAGCAAATATGACTTTAAGAATTTTTTTGAAGAAACCCGCTATGCTTCATCTTATTTGGATGCTACCAGTATAGACTATAGTGATTTTAAAAGAAATAATGGAAAGATGATACTCTACCACGGCTGGAACGATCCTGCGCTGTCTGCCTTTGCAACCATTCAGCATTATGATGATGCTGTGAAAATGGATAGGGATTTAAAGTCTTATATACGTTTATTCTTGCTACCCGGCGTATTGCATTGCGGAGGTGGCACAGGGCCGGATTATGTGGACTGGGTAAAAATCATTGAAGACTGGACGGAAAATAACAAGACGCCTGAACGCATAATATTATCAAAAATTGAAAACGGAAAGACGGTAATGACACGGCCTGTTTATCCTTATCCCGAAGTGGCTGCCTACAAAGGAAAGGGAAACCCGGCTAATGAAAAGAATTTTGAACTTAAGACAAACTAAAAATAATATGAGTAATAAATTTACTCCTTTTCTTCGTCTTTCTATTCGCATATCCTTTGCATTTTTGCGGACAGAATATGAGTATATACTTCACCTGAAATTGACTTGCTAATCCAGTAAACAAATCTTTAAGACAGATTTTTATTTTGTTTACATTAGCATGAATGAATACATTCATATACAGAAACGAAATTGCTCTTGGAAAAGCTGCGGGCGAAAAAGCCGCTCAACTCATCAGGGAAGCGATAGCGAATAATGGAACAGCCAACATTATTCTTGCTACCGGAACCAGCCAGTTTGAAACTTTAAAAACTTTGATCGACGCCAAAAATATTCAGTGGGATAAAGTGGTAATGTTTCATCTTGATGAATACATTTCTCTGCCAATCACGCATCCGGCAAGCTTTAGAAAATATTTACTAGAAAGATTTTTATCCCAGGTAACCCCGCTTAAAGATGCATGGCTAATCAATGGCGAAGGGGATGCTGATGAGGAGTGCCGGCGTTTGAGTGATTTGATCCGGAATCACCCCATAGATGTAGCCCTGATTGGAATTGGCGAAAACGGCCATCTTGCCTTTAACGACCCGCCTGCCGATTTTGAAACTGACAAACCTTATATCATCGTTGATTTAAACGAAGCCTGCAAAAAGCAGCAATTAGGCGAGGGATGGTTTGACTCATTTGAAGAGGTTCCGCAAAAAGCAATTAGTATGTCGGTAAAGCAAATTCTAAAATCAAAAAATATTATTTGCTCTGTGCCTGGCGAAAGAAAAGCCGAAGCGGTAAAGCATACCTTGGAAAATGAAATCAGCAATTTATATCCGTCTACTATTTTGAGAACGCATAGCCACTGTTCTCTTTTTATTGATGATACCTCTGCTTCCGGTCTGCGTTCTGACACAAAAGAAAAAATCAATGCCTGAGCAAATCATTAAAATTATAAACGGCCGTATCATTATCTCTGATCAAATATTGGAGCACGAAACGATTGTTATTTCCGGAAAAAAAATACTATCTATTGACAAGGAAGATAAAGAAGTTGCCGGCGCAAAAGTTATTGATGCCAAAGGAAATTACGTCTCGCCTGGTTTTATTGATATTCATGTTCATGGCGGTGGTGGCCACGATTTTATGGATGGAAGCGAAAGTGGATTTTTAAAAATCGCTGAAACGCATGCTCAATACGGAACTACTTCCATGTTTCCTACTACGCTTACAAGTAGCAAGGAAGAACTGTTTCAAACACTGGCTATTTATAAAAATGCAAATAAAAAAAATAGTAGGGGCGCTCAGTTTCTTGGTATGCATCTCGAAGGTCCTTACATTTCAACGAACCAAAAAGGCGCACAGGATGGACGTTATATACGAAATCCTGATCCATCAGAATACAAAGAAATTCTTTCGGCTACTTCTTCTATTAAAAGATGGAGCAGTGCCCCTGAACTAAGAGGAAGCATTGAATTGGGAAAATATCTTGCATCAAAAAATATTTTGCCGGCCATCGCTCATACAGATGCGATTTATGAAGAAGTACTCGAGGCTTTTGAGAATGGATATTCTTTAATTACACATTTATATTCCGCCATGACAGGCGTTACCCGGAGAAATGCGTTCAGGTTTGCCGGCGTAATTGAAAGCGCCTACCTGATTGACGGCATGGACGTTGAGATTATTGCAGACGGCGTTCACTTACCAGCTCCGTTACTAAAGTTGGTTTATAAAATAAAAGGTGCCAACAGGATTGCCCTTATAACCGATGCAATGCGGGCAGCCGGAATGCCTGAAGGAGAAAGCGTTTTAGGCAGTCTTCATAATGGATTAAAAGTAATTGTTGAAGATGGAGTAGCAAAGCTGCCTGACAGATCATCCTTTGCGGGAAGTGTAGCCACCACCATTCGTCTTTTAAAAACGATGGTAACCATAGCTGGTGTGCCTTTGACCGATGCCGTAAAAATGCTTACAATGACACCTGCGCGCATCATGAATGTTTTAGAAACAAAGGGAGAATTATCACCCGGCAAGGATGCAGATATTGTAATTTTTGATGACGAATTTACCGTCGAAAAAACGATGGTGCAGGGAAGAATAGTTTATAGCAGAGGCGAGGCACCATTCAATTCCTGACATGAAGGAATGGTTTGACATTGTTCAGACATATCATCATTCTCTCAAAAAAAAAATTCTATTACTTATTCTTTTACTGTAAAGCGATTGCGCCTTTATGTTACAAATTGTCGATAAAGAATTTGCTCAAAGTTTCATGTTCGTCACATGTGCCAGCGTTTTGTTTTTTTCGCCGAACGATTGAAATAAACTCACATTTTCAGCTTCTTTAACATCCACATAAGGAACTCCTTTTTGCACAGGTGCTTTAACGAAACGAAAGTCAACGTTTTTTGCACTATCCAAAACGAAAGCCGGCCTTCCGTCGGGATTGATCACATGAAGATTTATGTTTTGCATTTGCAGCCCGTCAATATCGCGGATAAAGAATCCATACGAAGGCAACACGCCAAATCGCCCGGGCTCAGGGTACGCTTTATCCAATTCCGGGTTTAATTTTCCTGCCTGCTGTGCGCTAATTCCTCCTTTGAAATAAATATTAATATCGTGCAAGCTTACGTCTTCAATGTCGTGTCCGGGAATTCCACTGATGATGGCGCCGGTTTTCGCATCCACATTCCAGGCCACCATGTTGCTGATAATTACTCTTCGTAACGAGCCTACAGGAGTTCCTTCCGGGCCGCGCATTCTTGCAGCAAGCCTGATAAATATCGGTGCATTCACAATGTCGCGCATGGTGATATTGTTTATGGTTACATCCTCAAGCAATGCGCCATCCACAGTTTCCAAAGCGAGCCCGCCGCAATAATCAAACACGCAATTGGAAATCGTAATATTTTGAAAACCTCCGTTGGATTCTGTGCCCATTTTAATGCGGCCCGTTGGTCTTCTGCTTTCATTTTTTTTGTAGGTTTTATCTAAAAAGCTTCCTTCTTCAAAACCGCTCACTTCGCAGTTCGTAATCATTACGTCTTTTGTGGGCCTCGCAAAACCAAGGCCATAGCTGCTTTTTAAAACTATCGCATCATCAAGCGGTGAGTTGATGCTGCAATTTGAAATTTTTACATCCTGGCAACAATCAATGTCCATTCCATCGCGGTTGGTATCCATCGTCACATTATCGATGGTAAGATGATCCACGCCTGTTGCCAGCACTGCAAACCATCCTGCGTGCAACATGGTGATATCGCGGATTAAAACATTCCTGCATTGGTAAAGGCTGATTGATTTATTTGGCCGTTTATCATCCTCACCTTTGTTACTTCTTTCCAATCCTTTTCCCCAAATCATACCCTGTCCAACGATGGCAATATCATGAAGATTTTCTCCCCATATCAAACTGTTATGCCAATGCCGGTGCCCAAAATCTTCGAACATATTGTCTACCTTCTGCTCGGGCAAATCGTATTCATTATTGCTTTCAGAAGGCGCTGCGATAAGGGTGGCGCCGTTATCGAAATACAGCGTGATGTTGCTTTTTAAATGAATAGATCCGCTCAGATAATTTCCGGCAGGAAAATAAACAGTACCTCCGCCTGCCTTCGAAGCTCCCTCAATCGATGCATTTATATATTTTGTATCAAGGTCTTGTCCATTGCCTTTTGCACCTGCATTTTTTACGTTGTAAAAGCCGGATGAATTACTCGTTGTTTGGCCGGTTGAACAAAGGGTAAAGAGGCTTACAATTGCCAGCAGCAAAAGAATCTGTTTCATTTTGAAAAATTTGATTGAGAGGTAATAAAAATTTAAAGCTAAGAATTATGAGAAAAAATGACTGTTTTTTTCGGCAAACAAGATCCCAACTCGTTTAGCAATACAAAAAAGGATGGCCTTTTTTCAAAGCTATCCTTTTAGTTTGCAAATTTTGGTGTTGCTATTTTTTACTAAAATCACCTGCGTACACGAGTACGAACTTAGAGGTATCGAAATACTTTTTAAAGGCCGCATGCACTTCATCTACTGTCAGCTTTTTCGTTTTGTCTTCAAATTCAGTGAATTCATCAAGGTTTCTTCCATCTTTCAAATAATCTGAAATCTGTGCTGCCAGCAAAAATTGTTTAGGAAGATGGATTTGTTTTCTTAAGAGCAAGCGGAATAATAAATTGATTTATTTGTTGCTTTACTGCCAAAAAAAATTATTTTCTGTTTATCAGTTTTTCCAAAGCGTTTAGATGGAGGTTAAAAGCTTTACGGCCGGTTTTTGTAGCCCGGTAAGAAGTTTTAGGCTTTTTACCTACGAATTCTTTTTTCACTTCTATGTAATCATTCTTTTCCAAACCCGTAATATGGCTGGCTAAATTACCGTCTGTAATATCTAATGTTTCTTTCATTTCTTTAAATTCAACCCATTCATTCACCATCAGGATAGACATGATCCCCAGGCGAATCCTGCTTTCAAATTCTTTATTTAAAGATTGGAATAAATTCATTTTCGCGAAAAGTTAATGATATTTTTTTTGCATCATAATCCCGTAAACGATGTGCAGTACGCCAAAACCAATTGTCCAAAAGATAAGCCCATAGCCAACCAGGAACAATGAAATTAAACCCAGGATTAGTTCGCAGTATCCCAAATATTCTACATCATTAAAAGTATATTTACTGGCGTTCATCAGCGCGAGGCCGTAAAATATCAGCATGACAGGAGCTACCAAACCAAAATAACCCTGGAAAAAAAGAGCAATACAAAAAATGCCTCCCGCAATAAGAGGAATAAAAAGGCTTATTACAAGCCTTTTGGAAAGCGCGTTCCATATTTTTTGATTGTTTCGTTTGCTTTTTTGAAGGGTGAAATAAACTCCAAAAAATATCGCAATCACCAGTGTTGCCACACAGATGATAATTAGCTTCGTAAGCAATGGTGCAGGCAGATTAACAGGACTGTTTCCAAAATAGGCTCCGCCATTATTTTTAATAAGATAATAGGAGGCCAAAGCTGCAATTAAGGCAACGATTCCTGCTATTACGCCCGACATGCCGTTTAAAGAAATAAAACGCGACGAACGCTCCATCATAGAGCGGATGTGTTCGATATCGTCCTGGTGCTTATTATTCATGTTAAAAGTACTTTGAGCAACAAAGCTAGTTAAGGAATAAGAAAAAAGAAATTTTTTCTAAAAAAGTTGATAATGATTTTAGTTCGCATATCTTCAGAATGAACAAAGCAAAATAAAAATTCTCATTTATTTATCTGTCTGCTGTTTCAATATGAAAAAATAAACACAGTTTGCCAATTGAAATATGTGCTTAATGGCTTACCCTTTTAGCAGATCTTATATTTTTTCTCAATGAAGATTCTCTAATGATCAATTCTGATTTAATAATAATAGTACTGGTGGCGCCAAGGTTGGCTTTTCCTTCGAGATGATTAATTAATGCATTGGCTGTTATGGTTCCCATTTGTTCGCCCGGATAGTTGACCGTTGTTATTTTTGGATTCACCACGCGGCTAATGATATCATTATTAAATCCCACTATGGCAATATCTTTTGGAACAGAATAGCCTGCATCTTTAATGGCTTGCATGCAGACGGCAGCACAGTTATCATTGGCTACAAAAAGGCCGTCAGGCATAAGTTTCATAGACATTAACCGGGCAGCAGCGTCAAGTGCGCTGACCTCGTCCATATTATTAATCAGCAAGTATTTTTCATTAAACGGGATCTTGCTTTCCTCCAGCGCTTCTTTATAACCTTTCATCCTGTCTGCATATACATTTCGTGTAAGGTTGCCCGTTATATGCGCTATTCTTTTACATCCCTGGCTTACCAGGTGGCGCGTTGCTTCATATCCTGCTTTAAAATTATCAATTACCACGTTGGTGCTGGATTGACCGAAGCTTATCCTGTCAAAGAAAACAACAGGAATATCCTTATTAAAAAAGGAATCAAAATGCGAAACGTTTTTCGTGTCAAACGCGAGAGAAACTATTAATCCATCAACACGCCTGTTGAACATGGCCTCTGCGTTAATGGCTTCTTTTACCTGCGATTCCTGCGATTGGGAAATGATGAGATTATATCCTGCTTTATTGGCTACCTGTTCAATTCCGGAAAGGACGGAGGCGATAAAGTTGCTGTTAAGCGTTTGTACGATTATACCGAGTGTGCGTGTCTTTTGGTGCCTTAAATTTTTTGCGAATAAATTGGAACGATATCCCATAGCCCTGGCCGTTTCAATTATAATTTTTTGCGTCTTCCTGTTTACTGAAAAATGATTATTTAAGCCGCGGCTTACAGTTGCGGAGGAGATGTGCAATTTCTGAGCAATATCATAAATGGTAACTTCCTTGCTTTGTTTCATTTAACAATCGGTTGTTTAAAACAGTTTTTTAAAAAAAGGATTAAAAATAAAAAAATTAATTGGTTATAGATTTGAAAACTTTTATCACATGCTAAAACGTTTGACTGTAGCGGGTTTTAAAAAAAAATTGGTCCCGGCAACCGATTGCAGCATATTCTGTTATAAAGAGAAAAATTATTGTAA
The DNA here is from genome assembly GCF_003721595.1 of Hanamia caeni. Classification (GTDB taxonomy): domain Bacteria; phylum Bacteroidota; class Bacteroidia; order Chitinophagales; family Chitinophagaceae; genus Ginsengibacter; species Ginsengibacter caeni. The sequence continues at coordinate 71,040 of NZ_RJJR01000019.1, read as the reverse complement.
CCGGTTGCATTTTAAAACTTTTTACCTACTTTTATTTTATGGTTTTATTAACGTATTGATAATTCCTAAGGTAACGATTCAGATATGCATCAAATTCGCTTTCATTTTTTATCGCTTTTTTTTTATTGTGTTTCTGTAGCTGAAAATGCATGGAACAGTTTTGGACAGCCAAACAGAATTCCAATTGAAATGGGCAAATAGCCATGCAAAAAGATTATATGATTTTGAAAACATATCACTCAGCATTTTGAAATGAACCAGGGGATGAAAATAAAAAATCAAGATAAAAGCCTGCCTACCGGACAGGTTGATTTGTTTACTGCGATTTTAGATGCAGGAAAATTACAGCGCCTGCTTTTTAAGGCTTTCGTTGTATCATTTATAATCATTCCCATATCTGCACAGAAGTTGACAGCTCAGCAGAAACATGTAAACTGGAAGAAAATACATGTGCTGGTGTATACAAAAAATGGCAAAGGTTATGTGCATGATAACATTCCCTCTGCAGTAGCCTGCATTCAAAGGTTGGGAAAACAAAATGGATTTTCAATAACCGTTTCTGATAATCCTTCGGATTTTAATAATGACAATTTAAAAAAATTCAATGCCTTAATTTTTACCAGTACCAATAATGATGTGTTTGAAACGGATGCTCAGAAAGTGGCCTTGATGCGCTACATCCAGTCGGGTGGCGGGTTTGTAGGCATCCACTCTGTGACAGGTACCGAACGGACATGGCCGTGGTTTATACGGCTTGTGGGCGGAACTTTTGTGCGCCACGCAAAGCATCAGCCTTTCAGCGAAATCGTTATTGACACCACCAATATATCTACTACGTTTTTACCACGTCATTGGCAGGTGAATGACGAATGTTATTACACCAAAGATATTAACCCCGATCTCCATGTGCTTACCGTTCACGATTTAAGCACCGTTACTGATAATGAAAAGCCTGTGATGTATGGAAATGTTTTTCCTTCAAGCTGGTGCCACCAATTTGATGGCGGGCGTGAATGGTACACAGCTTTGGGGCATGATGGAGAATTTTATTCTAACCCGGTATTTGAGAAATTTATTTGGGGCGGAATACAATGGGCCGTTGGAAACGCTAAGCCATTGGATTATTCAAAAGCACATGCAGTAAGCCCGGACGATCCACTGCCCTACTAAAAAAAATCATTAAACTTTTAAAAATGAAAAACCTGAATATGAACTCAAAAGAATCCGAAAGCCAATTGAACAGGAGGAAATTTTTGTCCTCTTCTGTAAAAGGAGCGGCAGGCGCTATCGCTATGGCGCATCTTCCCGGCGCAGCAAATGCCTTTCCCGATATAGTGCCCTCCACTGTATTGGGAAAGGGCGCGCCTTCCAACAAAATCAACATTGGGGTAATTGGCGTTGGCCGTATCGCCCGTGGATGGGACATTCCAGGCACTGCTCAATGGGATTTGGCCAACATTATGGCCGTGTGCGACTTAGACTCCAACCGCATAAAGCAGGGAAAAGAATTTGTGGATGGCCTTTACACCAAGAAAAAAGGAACATCCTACAATGGAACAAAAACGTATGATGATTACCAGGAATTACTCGCCAATAAAGATATTGATGCGGTGCTTATCTGCACACCGGATCACTGGCATGCTTTAGCGGCCGTACACGCGGCCAGGGCAGGGAAACATATTTATATGGAAAAACCAGCTTCACTCACAATTGCCGGCGGAAGAATTCTAAGTGATGAAGTGTACCGATCCGGTATTACATTTCAAATTGGTTCGCAGCAGCGCTCTTTGTCGCCGTGGCCGCAGTTTCATAAGGCCTGCGAACTGGTTAGAAATGGGAGAATAGGAAAAATTGAAACGATTTATGTAGGCCTGCCTACCGATGATCCGAAAACATCGTATCCTGAAAAACCAATGCCCGTGCCTTCCAACCTTAATTATGAAAAATGGTCGGGAAGTACGCCCTATTCAATTTATACCGAGCACCGCGTGCACCCGCAGGATGGAACTTTTTCCCGTCCGGGCTGGCTTCGCTGCGAACAGTACGGCGCAGGAATGATCACTGGCTGGGGAGCACATCATTTTGACATTGCCAACTGGGGAATGGGAACAGAATATACCGGGCCGGTAGAGATTTCCTGCCAGGAGGTCGTGTGGCCGCCCAAAGATGCATTGTGGGATGTGCACGGGCCGTTTAAAACAGAGAGCGTTTTTGCAAATGGCGTGAAAGTGCTTGCCAGCAACAGCTACGACAATGGCGTCAAGTTTGTAGGAACAGAAGGCTGGATTTTTGTTGGCCGTGGCAATTATACCGTTACTGCCAGCGACCCCGTCTCAAAAGAAAAAAATCAAAAATCGTTATCCGCAAGCGACCCTAAAATATTGGATTCTGTTATCGGGCCTGACGAAATTCATTTATACAAAAGCAAAGATCATCACCTCAACTGGCTGGAGTGCATCATCAGTGGCGCGCCTACCATAGCGCCAATAGAAGTAGGCCATCGCGCATGCTCAGTATGCCTGCTCAATGCCATTGCGATGAAACTGAGACGAAAATTATATTGGGATCCGGTGAAAGAAAAATTCAATAATGACACAGAAGCCAATGCCATGCTGCATCGGGCAGAGCGCTGGCCTTATCAATTGAATTTAGAATATGATTTAAAAACAGTAATCTAACTGATACCAATGTATAAAAAAGCTCTTGAATATAACTCTGTAATTATTTTATTAATATCCGCTTTAATGATATCCGGTTGCCAGCAAGGATCAGATAAAGATGCTTCTTCATCAAATGCCTCAAACGGGCAGGAAATAAAATTGATTACCCTTGCTCCGGCTCATTTTCATGCGGCATTGGTGCAAAAAATCATGTACCCGGGCATCGATTCTGTTGTGCATGTATATGCTCCCAAAGGACTTGGATTAACAGAGCAATTGAATTATATCAAACAATACAATAGCCGTGCAGACGATCCCACGCATTGGGATGAAAAAGTATATGAAGGCGAAGATTATTTACAAAAAATGCTGGACGAAAATAAGGGTGCGAAAAACACAGTTGTCGTTCTCGCGGGCAATAACCAGCTTAAGACAGAATACATAAAAAAATCGGTAGATAATAGTTTAAATGTGCTGGCAGATAAGCCAATGGCGATTAACACGGATGGCTTTGAAATGCTGAAACAAGCATTCCAGGATGCCCAAGACAAGCATGTGCTTTTGTATGATATCATGACAGAGCGTTCCGTGGCAGCAACTGTTCTTCAAAAAAGATTGGCTCATAATTCCTCAGTTTTTGGCGAATTGCAAAAAGGCACTAAAGATGCGCCTGCTGTGATAATGGAAAGCGTGCATCGTTATTTTAAGCAGGTTTCGGGCAAGCCCTTAATTCGTCCTGATTGGTTTTTTGACCCCACACAGCAGGGCGATGCTATCACAGATGTGGGAACTCATCTTGTGGATTTGGTTCAATGGGTATGTTTTCCAAACGTGGCGCTTGATTATACAAAAGATATTACGATTAATTCTTCCAAAATATGGCCCACACCGCTTTCGCTGGCCCAGTTTTCAAAAATTACCAATGAAGACAAGTTTCCTGGTTTTTTACAAAAATATGTGAAAGGCGATTCTTTGATGACGCATGGCAACGGTTCGATTAACTATTCTGTTAAAGGCGTTTTTTCGAGGATAACTGCGTTGTGGACTTATGATGCGCCTGCCGGAGCCGGAGATACTTATTATTCTTTATTAAAAGGCAGCAAAGCCCATCTTGAAATCAAACAAGGCGCTGAAGAAAACTGGAAAGCAACGCTATATGTAAGGCCTGTAAATCCAAACGATACAGGCAGTTTATCAAAAGCTTTGAATGAGGCAATAAAAGATATCAACCAGGAAATGCCTGGCGTAAGCATGTCATGGGTTACCAATGGATGGCGTGTAAATATTCCCGCAGAATATGACAAGGGCCATGAATCGCACTTTGGCGATGTGATGAAAAGATACCTGCAATATCTTAAGGAAGGAAATCTGCCAGCCTGGGAAGTGCCTTGCATGATTGCTAAATATTACACCACCACCAAAGCTTTGGAAATGGCGCAGCAGTGAAAAAGCTGATCAGGAAGATGAATTATCCTTATGAAAAATTTACTCTCGTTTGGTCTTTGACCAACGGGATCAAAAAGTTTGAAAGCCTGTTAAAACAAAAAAACTCCTTATTTCTGCTTTTACTGTTTTAGTAAAAAATAAACCAACCTTTCATTTTTTAACACAAAAAATTTTTTATTATGAGACCACTAATTCGAAACACGTTAATGGTTGTTTTCGTCGCTCTGGTCAGCGCGCCAATGTCGCTGCTGGCCCAGAATCTCTCAGTCCAGGGCACTGTAACCAGCGATGATAATCCCGGAGGCATATTGGGGGTTACGGTGGCTGTTTCCGGAACAGCCAATGCTACTTCCACAGATAAAAGTGGACATTATGTGCTCCGTAATCTCAAGCCAACGGACTCACTCGTTTTTTCCTTCGTGGGATTTAAAGATCAAACGGAAGCCATAAAGGGAAGAAGACAGGTTAATATCAAATTAGAACGAAATGTCTCCTCGCTGGATCAGGTGGTCGTAATCGGCTATGGAACCGCAAAGAAAAAAGATCTTACCGGCGCCATTTCTTCAGTAAATGTGGCCAAACTTCAAAATGAAAATCCTACTTCGGTCCAGGATGCCATGCGCGCAAATGTGCCTGGCCTCAGCGTGGGCGTGACGTCGGGCGCTAAGCCTGGTGGGTCTCTGCAAATAAGAGGAACCAATTCGTTAAATGCCGGGACCTCTCCCTTGATAGTGCTGGATGGAGTAATCTATTACGGTGCTTTATCCGACATTAACCCGCAGGATATCGCCACGGTGGATGTACTGAAGGATGCGAGCGCAGCAGCAGTTTATGGCGCCAAATCTGCCAGTGGAGTAATATTGATTAACACCAAAAAGGGAAAACCCGGAAAACCGACAATCAATTTTAATTCTAACCTGGCCATTGCCACTATGGAAATTAATCAGCCAGTTTACCAGGGGCAGGACTTTGTAAACTGGCGCGTGGATGTGCAAAAAAGTATTCATGGTTTTAATGAAAAGCCTTATCAATTTGACGATCCGCGTACATTGCCATCGAATATCTCCATAGACGACTGGCTGGCTTATGATGCTTCCAGTGGCGACCCGGTTTCTGTGTGGCTTACCAGGCTTAATTTTCAGCCGGTAGAGCAAAAAAATTACCTGGCAGGCCATGCCATTAATTGGTACGATATGATGTTTCAGAATGCCTTGCAACAAAACTATACATTAAGTGTTTCAGGCGGCACAGATAAGTTTTCTTACTATTGGTCTGGCGGTTACCTTAACAACAAGGGAATTGTGGTGGGTGATAAATACACTACCATTCAAAGCCGGCTAAAGATTGATGCAGAGATAACTAAATTTCTGACAGTTGGTGTGAATACACAATTTGCAGACAGAGATGAAAGTGGCGTGCCGGTTAATTGGGGACTGATTGTTCAAAATTCACCTTATGGAAGTTTTTATAATGACGATTCTACAGACTACCGGTATAGCCCGCAGGATGACCCGGGGGCGGGAGCAAGAAACCCGTTTATTAAAACAAAATATACTAACCGGCTGAAAAAATATTATACACTGAATTCCATCATCTATGGTAAGGTTTCCCTGCCTTTCGGAATAAAATATACCGTCAACTTTTCTCCTGAATTTGAATTTTATAATTATTTCAACGGCAACGGTGTAAAAGACCCTGACTTTACAAAAATTGGCGGCAGGGGAGAAAGGGAGAACCACCAAATTTATCAGTGGCAAATTGATAATATCCTGAGCTGGAACAAGACATTTAATAATGACCATCATATTGATGTTACGCTTCTTGCTAATGCAGAAAAATACAACTATTGGCAAAATGATATGGTAGGCACCGGTTTCGACCCCAGCGATGTGCTCAGCTATCATAATATGGGAGCGGCGCTAACCCAGACTATTTCAAGTGATGACGAATACAGCACGGGTGCCGCTTATATGGCGCGGGTATTCTATTCTTATAAGGATCGTTACATGCTCACATTGTCTGCAAGGCAAGACGGCTATTCTGCCTTTGGTCAAAAATATCCCTGGGCGCAATTTCCGGCGGCAGCGTTTGGCTGGGTGTTTACAAAAGAATCGTTTTTTAATGCACCATGGTTTAATTATGGAAAACTTCGCCTTTCTTACGGCATCAATGGCAACAGGGACATAGGGCGTTATTCAGCATTATCCAACCTCGCGACAGGCAAATACCTTGTGGTGAATCCTGATGGCACTACCAGCGTGGTTTCGCAGTTATACGTAACCCAAATGGCTAATCCCGATCTTAAGTGGGAGCAGACCAGCGCTTACAACATTGGGCTGGACTTTTCGCTGCTTCGCAATGTGCTCAGCGGCAGCATTGATGTGTATAAAGGGAAAACTACCAACCTGCTCGTAAATCGCAGCTTGCCTGATGTGGTGGGATTTGCTAATGTGCAATCCAACCTCGGTGAGGTGGATAACAAAGGGCTGGAAATAAGTTTAAATTCAAACAATATTAACCGGCAAAATTTCCGATGGAGCACCTCTTTTAATTTCTCTTTAAACAGAAATAAGATTGCGCATTTGTATGGAAATATGGTGGATGTAACTGATGCCGATGGCCATGTTATTGGCAAAGAAGAAGCCAGCGATATACCTAATGGATGGTTCATAGGCCACCCGATTGATGCCATCTGGGACTTGAAAGTGTTAGGCGTGTATCAAACCAGCGAAGCCGATTTAGCCAATACGTACGGTCAGAAGCCCGGAGATTTTAAAGTAGAAGATGTGAACGGGGATGGCAAGTACACCAACGAAGACCGGATGTTTTTGGGTTTTTCAAAGCCTCGTTACAATTGGACGTTGAGAAATAATTTTACTTTCCTCCGGAACTTCGATTTTTCATTTTTGATTTATTCTTCATGGGGATTTATGTCTTCTTTTAACCAGGCAAAAAATAAAGGGGGTTTCCCCGATCGTACGGATGGATATGTGTATCCCTATTGGACACCGGATCATGCCACCACCGACTTTTCGAGGATTTTCTCCAGCGACGGAAGCGCCAGCTATAGCGTGTATCGCAAAAGAAATTTTATCAGGCTGGACAATGTAGCCCTTGCTTATACCTTGCCGAAAAACCTGGTTGAACGAGCAAAAATAGAAGACTTGAAATTTTACATTTCCGTAAAAAATGCAGCGGTGTATGCTCCCGACTGGGAGTACTGGGATCCTGAATGGGATAGTTCCGGTCCGGGCCCAACTCCGAGAACCTTCACTTTTGGATTTAACCTCACACTCTGATTGTTCAACCTTAAATAAAATGATCATGAAATCAATTAATAAAAAAATAATTTATGGGTTGTCAATCACGTTGATAGCTATATTGACCAACCTCAGTTGCAACAAAAGTTACCTGAAACCGAAACCCCTTTCATTTTATACGCCGGACCAGACTTATACCACCGCCGCCGCCTTGCAGGATGCATTGGTGGCGTGCCAGAGAAATCTGAGGTATGATTTTTTTGGGGATGGCGCACCAATGATTACACAATGCATATTTTCTGATGTGGCTGTGGAAGGCACTACCGACAAATCCGGGCCTGCCCAGGATATGAATGTGGACATTACGCCTGATGCGATCAATTCAAAAAATGATAATGCAGACCATAACCGTATTTATTGGTTTTGGGAGCAAGGTTTTTACAGGCTGAAATATGCCAATACAGTTTTGGCCTATATCAATGTGCCAAAATGGGATACCACTGACGCCACCCAATTGGCCGAGAGAAATGCGCTCGTTGGCGCTGCTTATTTTTTCAGGGCTTATACTTACTATGTTCTCACCAATTGCTTCGGTGATGTGCCTTACGCGGGAAAATTATATTCAGGTCCCAAGCTGGATTTTCAAACTGTTGACCGGAAAGTGATTTTGCAGGAAATGAAAAAAGAACTGGAATGGGCTGTGCAGTGGGTGCCGGATGGCGTACCTAAAGGACAGGTATCAAAAGGCGCATGCCAGCATTTACTGGCAAAAATAGATTTGTGCCTTGGGGATTTTGACGGAGCCATTGCAGCAGCTTCCTCTTTGATTGATGGAGGCGTGTACCATCTGATGCAGAACCGCTTTGGTGGAGAAACCGATATGGATCCAAGATTTGCCGATACGGGCTATAATGTGATCTGGGATTTGCACCGGCCACTTAATAAAGTTCTGCCGGCTAACACAGAAGGCTTATTTTATGTGATTGATCTCGAAGGATATATTGACAATGGCGATTACAGCGGAGGCAGTAGCGTAATGCGGCAAACCGTTCCCAACTGGGATAATAAAATTAATACGCCGTTAGGTCACACCGGAACAATCAGAACCACCGGGATTGAATATGATCAGCAAACCGCCTACGGCAGAGGGATTGGCAGATGCCGTGGCACATGGTACAGCACACATGATATTTGGAACAATGATGATGGCGACCTCAGGCATTCCCGGCAAAACTGGATGCGCATGGAAGATATGGTTTACAATAACCCGAAATTGATCGATCAAGACGATCCGTATTATGGAAAAAATCTGCAACTCTACAGTCAGTCGGGTGCGCTTTTGTGCAGCGATACTATCAGGTGTTGGTATGATTGGCCTCAATACAAAACTTTCGTACCTGATCATCAAAATTCATTAAACAATGGAGGGCATACACCATGGTATGTTTATCGTTTAGCGGAAACTTATCTCGTGCGGGCAGAAGCTTATTTTTGGAAAGGAGATCTGGCAAACGCTGCTGCGGATATTAACGTGGTAAGAGAAAGAGCCCATGCACAGCCCATTGATGCGGGCGACGTGACAATTGCCACCATCCTTGATGAAAGAGCAAGGGAATTGTATTATGAAGAATACCGCAAAGTAGAGCTGACCCGCATTGCTTACATTTATGCTCAAACCGGCCAGGCCGATTATAAAGGCCGTACTTACAGCATGAGCGATTTTTCAACAAAAAATTTCTGGTACGATTGGATCATGGACCACACAGAGTTCTACAATAAAGGCGTGCATACCATTCACGGTGATGAATATACGCTCAGCCCGTATCATGTTTTATGGCCTATACCGCAGTCAGCGATAGATGCAAATGTGAATGGCCACATCAATCAAAACCAGGGTTATAGCGGCTCTGCAGGCAATGTGCCTCCGTTGGAGACATTGCCCGAGGACTGATAGGCAGCAAAAGTGACAGCTTTTCAAAAAGGTGTCACTTTTAAAATAGTGAAGCAACCCCGCCTGACCGGGTCAGTAGGGCAGCAAATAACGAGGATTTTTATTTTTATCGCCAGGGTCTGGTCTCACCCAATGAGATCAGAAGAATTATCCGAAACTTTTATGTCGTTGGCCGGTAGACCAGGCGGCGGCAAAAAATAATTTAACTTGTTGCGCGATTGAAATATTCAAAATAATTTCTTTCAAACCCTGTAAGTCTGCCTGTCGGCAGACAGGGGCGCTAGTTTGGTAGAAAAAATTTAATAAAATCACAAAGCTATGTAAGCCTGGCTGTCGGCAGACAGGGGCGATAATTTTTGTGTCGCCCCTACAGGGCTCAACCCAATTAAAATATAACAATTCTACCAAAATGACGCGTCTACGGCGCTTTTGGGGTTATTTTCAATCACACAACGGCTTAATTTAATAATTTAATAATCCAATAATTAATAACCAATAGTCCATGCTCCACACCCAACTAAAAATTCCCATATCTTTGAAATCCATCCCATTACCATCTAATGAGCATATACGCAATTCAGCAATACCACAAAGAGCTTGAGAAGATCATTCACTATGGAGGAAGCAAAAAGGAAACGGCAATCCGCAACAGCTTTTATAACCTGCTGAATGAATACGCCCGCAGCAAAGACCTGATGCTGATACCGGAAATCTCTACAAAAAACAAAGCCGGAAAAGTTATTACGCCTGACGGCACCATCAAAAACAGCATGCGCAACGACTGGGGCTATTGGGAAAGCAAAGATGAAAGTTGTAGTTTCAATTTTAAATACTTCACAATTAGGTGATCAAAAATTTGTAACCTGAATAGAGACTTTTACTAAATTTGTTGGCATGACGGGAAGTGTGGAAATTAAACCATTTAAAAAGGAACTGCCCAGCCAGTTTGCGGATAGGTTAGGACAGTTATATGCAAAGAAAGTTACAACGATTCATAAAAAAATCAACGGCCAGTTTTTTACGCCAACAAAAATTGCTCATTTCATGGCAGGGCTTGCGTCGCAGCCAAAAAATAACGTCAAAATATTAGACCCTGGTTGCGGAACTGCGATTCTTTCAAGCTCTCTTGTTGAAACACTTGTCAGACAGGATAATAATTTGGCAGAAATTGAATTAGTTGCATATGAAACCGATGCGGATATTTTGCCATATACAAATGCGATTCTTGATTATCTAGGCAAGTGGTTAAAGCAATACAAAGTCAAATTTGTTTCAAAACTTGAAACTATCGATTTTGTGCTTGCAAATAATGATTGTTTTGAACAAAATGCCACGCTCTTTTCGCAACCTAAAAATGCAACTTTTGACATTGTTATTTCAAATCCACCATATTTTAAAATAGCAAAAGAAGATAAACGTGCAGTTATTGCTAAACCCATCGTGTGGGGACAACCAAACATCTATTCAATTTTTATGATGGTTGCTGCAAAGCTTTTAAAAGAGGATGGGGAACTAATTTTTATTACTCCGAGAAGTTTTGCATCTGGAAATTATTTTCGGGCTTTCCGTAAAGCCTTTTTTGATGAGATCGGGATTCAGCAAATTCATTTGTTTGGTTCCAGAACCGACACTTTTGATCGGGATAATGTTTTGCAGGAAACATTGATTTTGAAAGGAAAAAAACAAAAAATGAATGGCAACCTTTCTTCTATTCTCGTAACACATTCAAATGGAATAAAAGACATTAATAGTTATACGGAAAAGTTATATAGCACTGACGAATTAATTGATTTTAAAACTAAGGAAAAAATAATACACCTGCCAGCAAACAAAACGGATGATAATGTGATTAAGCTTTTTAAATCGTGGGCAGGAAATTTGCAGAAATATGATATCCAAATTTCTACAGGGCCAGTAGTCTCATTCAGGGCAGCAGAATATTTATTCGAAGAACATCAAAATGGAAATATTTTTTTAGTTCCGCTCTACCAATTAATCAATACATCAAAAATGCATTTCGAGTGGCCTGTAGTGAAACGAAATAAGCCGCAATACATTCAATATTGCGAAGCCACCAAATCGCTTTTGCTGCCGAATAAAAATTATATTTTTCTGCGTCGCTTCAGTGCTAAAGATGACAAGAGCAGATTAGTTGCCTGTCCTTACTTTGCAGATATCTCTCAAGGTGAGTTTATTGGTGTTGAAAACCATTTGAATTACATCTTCAGACGAAAAGGTCTTCTTCAGAGAAATGAAATTTTAGGTATTTCTGCATTATTAAATAGCAACCTTTTCGATACTTATTTTAGGACATTCAATGGAAATATAAACGTCAGCGCCACAGAATTAAGAGAAATGCCATTTCCGCCGTTAGACGAAATTAAAGCAATTGGCAACCAGATAATTTTATTGAACGATTTTTCCCAATCAAAGATTGACCAAATCATAAATGAACACTTTCAGTTAAAACATTTATTTGCTTATGAGTAAAATTGATGAGGCAAAAACAATTCTTAAAGAATTAGGATTGCCTGTAGCTCAACAAAATGAAATTTCTGCTTATACTTTATTAGCACTTTCTGGAATCAAACCGAACCGTAAATGGGCAAATGCCACAAGAGAAAGCCAAAAAATTTCAAAAGGTATCATGGCATTTTGTAAGGATGTTTATAAAAAAGAGTACGCACCTAACACAAGAGAAACTTTTCGCAGACAGGTTCTTCACCAATTTGTTCAGGCAAGAATAGCCGATTATAATCCTGATAATCCTTCTCTTCCTGTTAATAGCCCCAATGCTCATTATGCATTAACTACTGAAGCTCTCGAAGCAATTAAAGCTTATGGCACAAAAGCGTGGAAAGAATCAGCAAAAAGATTTAAATCTGAAGTAGGGGAACTTTCAAAACGATATCTTAAAGAAAGAAAGCAAAATCTGATTCCGGTAAAGTTAAGTAATGGTAAGACTCTTAAACTTTCTCCAGGAAAACATAATATCGTACAGGCAGCAATTGTACAAGATTTTGCGGCACGTTTTGCAAACGGAAGTGAAGTATTGTATTTGGGTGATACTTCAAATAAAGATCTATATGTTGACAAAAAAGTTTTGAAAGAAATTGGAATTCCAATCACACAACATAGCAAATTACCAGATGTTGTTCTATTTGACAGAAAAAGAAACTGGCTCTTTTTAGTTGAAGCGGTAACTTCTCATGGCCCGGTTTCACCAAAAAGAGTCATTGAATTAGAAGAATTATTGAAAGATTGTAAAGCAGGGAAAATTTATGTTACAGCGTTCCCCGATTTTGCTGAATTAAATAAGCATTCGTCCAACATTGCGTGGGAAACAGAAGTCTGGGTGGTCGATTTTCCTGCTCACATGATCCATTTTAATGGAGATCGTTTTATTGGGCCAAGGTAAAAATGTCCCCCGGCCCTCGAATGGATACTCGTTCAATATAAAGAAAAGAAACCCAAAGACCCAACGATAACAGAAAAATTCAACACGTATAAATTCGCTGATTATAAAGATCAGGTGATTGATTTGTTGAAGCGCGTTTGCGCGGTGAGCGTGGAAACGATGAAGGTGGTGGGGGAGATGGAGTAATAGGGTTACCAACCTTCGAAGGTTGGCAACCCTGATGGAAAAAGGATTCTGTCAGTAAACGAACAAAAGACTAAGCTTTTAATTTTAAGATATGCCTGAAGGAAACCAAATCTGAAGGTGGTGAATTACCGGAGTGGCTATTGATGCAACGTTCTCCAGGTTTGTAGTGTCATGATAAAAATTCTTATGCGAAACAATTTTAAATTTATAATTTTTCTGTTTTTATCTCTAATAGTTGGTTCTTGCAAAAAGGCTGGCCATACCGATGAATGTTTTCCCGGAGTTCCGACGATCAGGCAAATTATTGACAGGCCAGCAGTTATCAAAGTAACAGCGACAGTAAATGCAGTTAAAAGTTGTAATATTGTGTTGGCTGTAATGTTGCGACACCAAAATGGACAAAGCGTTAATAATAAAAAATTTGTGTGAACTCCTGCTTGACGATAAAAAGAATGATTGCTTTGATTTTGCAACAACACATTATCCGTTTGCATCCAACACCGTTTTAAAACGGCAATATTCAAAATACCAAATGTGCCGTGTTTTTCTTAGAGACGGTTTTATAGACAGTATTCAGGTGACAAATTATTATTTCCTGGATTGATTAAGTTATTGACAATCGAGTTTCCGGAAATCTTTAGGTATCACAAAAACTGGAAGATGACAGAAACGCATTTAATTTATTGGGAATTATGCCCAACGATTGACCATTTAGTTCCTGTTGCAAGAGGCGGACAAGACAACGAGAACAATTGGATAACCACTTCAATGATTCGTAATTCAGCAAAATCTAACTGGACAATAGAAGAACTTGGTTGGACACTTCATAACAAAGGACAACTTTCAAATTGGGATGGACTTATTAATTATTTTATTGACCTATCAAACAAAAATCCTGATTATGAAAAAGACAACTATATAAGCCAATGGAAAACTGCTCTCATAAAAGCAAAAAAAGAAATACAAGATCAAATAAAATACTAAACTGCTAACTCAACAACAACTAACAATGAAAAAACTTATTCCAACATTTTTATTTTGTTTTCTTTTGGCACAGGCTTTTGGTCAGACGACAAGAAAAATATCTTCTTACATCTTCGCAAATTATAACAATACACTTTACGACTATACCAGTGGTAACAACCCTTGGGGAGTGGGACTTGGACTTCAGGCATTCTTAATTAACAAAACTAAGTTTAAACCCACAATTGAACTTACAGCAGACACTTATTTGGAAGATAATAAAGTTTTGCGTTTGAATCCTGATGGAAGCATACCAAATAATGACAACGCTGTTGAAGGAATGGTAAATTTGCTTGCGGGTGCTTCATTTCACCCCAACCAAAGTGTCTATGTATCATTTATGGCTGGACCTGGTTTTATCAGTGGACAAACTTACTTAGGTATAAAACCTTCATTTGGATTCTATTTTTCAAAAACTCAAAGGTGGACGGGAAAGATTTCTTACATTAATGTTTTTAATCGGACTAAGATAGCTAATGCAGATTTTGGTTCCTTAAGTTTAGCAATAGGCGTGAGATTATTTTGACAATGTACATCATGCTGGCGCAGGTCTCCCGACCTGTGCCTGACCGTCACTAAACCATTATATTTCATTCATAGTTTTTTAAACCGCCAGCGGTCCGCCCGGATTGCATAAATAAGCACCAATAATCTACAGATGCCTCTCCCAAATCTACAAATAACAGCCAATTAATTTTAGATACCTGTATAGTAAGCACAGCGGCCTGCATCAATTGTTCAGATATTGACAAAGTAGCGCCGGATATCTGCCAATACGTTGAAGATAGGTGCGGCTAAAGTGCAGATAACTGCCAATAAGCGCCGGTTATAAGTACAAATGAGACAAATGAACTCACATGATTAAAAGATATGGAGTTCGTTCTCTCAGCGTACTTGATTGTATCGGAATGGATGAGCCTGTCAAAATAAAAGTACCCGGATATTCGTTTGGTATAAACAAACTGATTGATTGATAAATCTTATATTATGAATGAAAAGAGCAAAAAATACAATATTCCCCAGGAAATTCTCTATGCTGTTTGTCTGTCTTCCTGGGAATTGTGTAGAAAAAATCTTGAAACATTTGCCGGATTTAAGGCTTATTATACCGAAGCATTTATTTATGAGGCAATAGCATCAGTACGGAAAGCAAGGGAACTTCCGGGAATTCTCCACAACAGGGCCACAAGCAAAGAAGCGCGCATTGATTTACAATTGGCGGGCAGGCAGGTAATGGACAACTGGCAGTTGCTTAAGCTTTATATCAACAAAGCGTTCGGCAAAGACATGGCAGCTATCAAACTGGAAGCGGCGGGGGCTTCAATTTATACCAAAGCGGCTTTATACAACTGGAGCGCCGTTCGCAGCCTGGCAGATGTGGCTGGTACATTTATAAGAAATAACAAAGAAGCGCTTACGGAGGGCAATAATATGCCTGAAAAATTCCAAACGAGGTTTGTGGCAGATGGTGACAAATTCATTGGCCTGTCAATGGCATTTGGCAGTATCACAATGGAAAACCAAATGGCTACACAATTAAAAATAAATGCCAACAATGCCATTTATGAAAGCGCCATAGAAATGCTGAAAGATGGCCAGCAAATATTCAGGTATGATGCCATCATAAAGAGGCAGTTTATTTTTAATTACCTCGTTTCTGTCCACTCCGGCAAAGGCTCAGCCAGCTTCAGCGGCTATATTACCGATGAAGTTAATCACCCGGTCGAAGGAGCAACCATCCAGTCTCATAATCAAAAATATACGGCGATTGCTGATAGCAAAGGTTACTACTGCATTTCTCACATTGCAGAAGGAACTTACGTTTTCAATATCACAAGGCCAGGTTACGAGCCTGTTGAACAGGCATTCACATTTACGGCAGGCACAGCGCGCAAAGAAGATTTTATTATGAAAAAGCACATGCAGTTGGTTGCATAAAAAAAGAATATCTCCAACGAATGCTTTCTTAAATTGCCTGGCAAAATCTGCATTCAGGAAGTTTATCCTCGTCTGGTCTGGCCAACGGGATAAAAAAATAGTAAAGCAACAAATAGCCAAAATTTATATTTTTGTAATTAGAAAAAAATTTCTAAATAAATTATAAACAATGGATTCAAGAAGAATTTTTTTAAAGAAAACCACCTTCGGAATTGCTGCAGCTACCTTAAGCCCGGTGCTAAGCAGCGCGGGCTCTTTTGCTTATAGCGCTCCAAAAGAAGATGCCTCGCTTCCTTTGGGCATCGCCGATTACACGTTTTTGAATTTTGATATTCCCCAATCCATCAAAATGATGCAGCGGCTGGATATTCATGCGATGACTTTAAAAAACTTTCATTTGCCTTACGACAGTACGAAAGAGAAAATTGATGAAGTGGTAAAGGAATACAAAGATGGCGGCGTCAGCATTTATGGAGTTGGCGTTATTTATATGAAAAACAAAGCAGAAGTGGACCAGGCTTTTGAATATGCAAAAAATGTGGGCGTTTCGATGATCATCGGAGTGCCGGAACACGACCAGATTGATTACGTTCAGGAAAAAGTAAAATCATACAATATAAAGCTGGCTATTCACAACCATGGGCCGGAAGATAAAATGTATCCTAATCCGCAGATAGCTTATGATCTGATAAAAAATAAAGACCCTCGCATGGGGCTTTGTCTCGATATTGGCCACGCCCAGCGGGCCGGAGTCGATCCTGCTAATGCCGTTTTAAAATACAACAAGAGGATTTTTGACATGCACATAAAAGATGTGACAAAGGCGGAGCAGGATGGAAAAGCTATTGAGGCAGGAAGAGGAATTATTAATTTTCCGGCATTGGTAAAGGCGCTTCGCAAAATAAAATATCCGGGCCATTGCGGTATCGAATTTGAAAAAGATATGAAAGATCCTTTGCCCGGAATTGCTGAATCGGTCGGATATTTCCGGGGCGTAAAAGACGGCGTTTCGTAAAATCTTTTTGAAAGTGATTTTTTTGTAAAATAAATTATTTGGTGAAGCTAACGTTGGCTTTTTTATTTCACTAAAGCAGAAAAATAAAATCCAGTTATTTGTTTATTTACCGCTATTCCTGACTATATCAAATTCTATTTTTTTAAAAATGCTGAAGTGCTTGCCTGTACTGCATAAGGGAGGATGTTAGCTGCTAATTTCTATTTTTCTTAACGAGTGTTTTCCCAATTTCGAAAATCGTTTTCCCGATTTCGGAAATCATATTGGTACGCTTACATAATTTTTGCAATTCTTAATAATTCGTAAAACTGTAAGTAAAAATTAATATGATTCAATTCAAAAAGTCCGGGATACTTTATCGGTATATCTTTTTTCTGCTCATGTTCGTTGCTCCATTTTCTGTTCTTCATGCAGAAGGCGATGAAGATGGAAGCTCAAATATAAAAGGAACCATCGTAACCAATGAAGGCTTGCCGGCCGTGGGTGTTACGGTTACATTAAAAGGAACCAAAAGAAATGCAATCACAGATGATGATGGAAATTTTCATTTTAAAAACATCTCTGCCGGAGAATATTTTGTAGGAGTTCATTTGATAGGATATGAAGCCATCGAAAAGAAGGTTGATGTAGATGAAGGAAAAACGGCCCTGGTTCATCTGCAACTGGAGATATCTGAAAAAAAATTGCAGGAAGTAATCGTCACAGCGAACCGCTATAAATTAGTGCAACCAACAAGTGATTATGTTGCGAAAATTCCTTTAAAAAATTTAGAAAATTCACAGGTGTACACCACTATCACCAAAGATCTTTTGAAGCAACAAATGGTCTATTCGGTTGACGATGCAGTTGCCAACGCCGCAGGGATTCAGAAAATGTGGGAAGCTACAGGTCGCGGCGGAGATGGCGGCGCATACTACAATTCGCGTGGCTTTATATTATCAAGCCAGTTACGAAACGGCGTTGCCGGAAATATTACCAGCCGTATTGACGCAGCCAATATCGAAAGCGTAGAAGTAATCAAAGGCCCATCTGCCACGCTGTATGGAAGCCCTCTGACGTCTTATGGCGGATTGATTAATCGCATCACCAAAAAGCCTTATGATAAATTAGGCGGAGAAGTTTCTTATTCAACAGGAAGCTATAGCTTCAACCGCTTGTCTGCCGATTTTAATACGCCGCTTGATTCTAACAGGCGCATTTTATTCCGCATGAATGCCGCTTATAATTATGAAGGCACATTCCAGGATAATGGATTTTCAAAAGGATATATTTTGGCGCCAAGCCTTACCATAAAAGCCAATGACCGGTTGTCTTTTTCATTTGATGCAGAATTGTATAATGGTGCTAATACTTCCAAACAATTTATTTTCTTTTACTTCCCCACTTCACAATTGAATGCAACCAATCCCAAAGAGTTGGGAATTGATTATAACAGAAGTTATAGCGCACAGGACATTCAGCAGGTTTCCAAAAACCAAAATTATTTTGCGCAAATGGATTATAAAATCTCCAGCCAATGGCGCTCGCAAACTAATTTTAGCAGCACCAATAGTTTTTCTGACGGACCTTATGCTTATTTCTATGTAATTCCCAATTCTGTGGTAACCGGAAATCCTGATGCTACCGGCGCAGATTATCTTGCAAGGGCTGACCAATCCACTGCTAACAGTACCGCCCAGGCAACCGAGATTCAACAAAATTTTATTGGCGATTTCAAAATTGGAAATTTAAGAAACCGCTTCGTCGGTGGCCTTGATTTTTTCGCGCAAAATTCCAACCAGCTTTTTTATGGTTTGGATTTCGACACCATTCCTAAAAGCGGAACTATTCCGGCTTACGGAAATTTTGATAAAGACAATCTGAACAAGGCATTACAAAATAACACGCCATGGACTTATCCTTATCGCTATAAAAATAATACCTACAGCGCTTATGTAGCTGATGTTCTCAATATCACTGACAAACTGATTGCGTCTGCTGCTATTCGTGCGGATCATTTTCATAACCTTGGCAACTTTGACCAGGCTACAGGAAAATATTCCGGAGAATATGAGCAGACTTCATTCTCGCCAAAATTCGGATTAGTGTATCAACCGGTAAAAGATAAAATTTCTCTTTTTGCAAATTATCAAAATGGCTTCACCAATGTGGCCGGAACTGATTATGAAGGCAAAACTTTTAAGCCTGAGCAAGCCAATCAGATTGAAGGTGGAATTAAATTAAATGCATTTGGCGGAAGGTTAAATGGAACCGTTAGTTATTACGATATTGAAGTGAAAAATATTGTTCGCCCTTATGCTGAAAATCCCAATTTTTCTATCCAGGATGGAACACAACTGAGCAAAGGAATTGAAGCAGAGATTCTCGCGAAACCCGCCACAGGACTTAATGTAATTGTTGGATTTAGCTATAATGAATCAAAATATGATAAAGCAGATCCTGACGTGCAGGGTCGCAGGCCGGCAACGGCGATGTCGCCTTATGCTGCCAATCTTTGGATAGGGTATAGCTTGCTTTATGGAAAGGCGAAAGGCCTTGGCTTTGGATTTGGCGGAAATTATGCGAGCGATAACAAAATTGTGAACAGTGTGTATTACGGCGTTTTCACATTGCCGGAGCGTGTTATTCTAAATGCCACTGTATTTTTTGACCAGCCTAAATACAGGATTGGTTTAAAAATGGACAATCTTACGAACAAAGAATATTGGATAGGATATACAACAATGAATCCACAGAAACTGAGAAGTGTAACGGGAAGTATTTCTTTTAAATTTTAAAAGTCACGTGCTTTAAAGACCTGTAAGGTTTTCAAAACCTTACAGGTCTGCCCCCGGTTGTTTAATCAAAATAATAAATAGAAATACAAGGTTAAAACAAAGAATAAGAATAAATTCTGATTACAGGTTATGACTTTTAAAAAAATCATCAGCGTATCGCATCTCTGGCTGGGCATGGCTTCCGGAATAATAATCGTATTTCTCGGAATCACGGGTTGCATACTTTCCTTCCAAAGGGAAATAGAAACGCTGCAAACTTTCAGATATGTTGAGCCGCAGGAACAATCATTTCTTTCGCCTTCTGTTTTGAAAGAAACGGCTACTCGTTTGCTTCCGGGAAAGACGTTGCACAGTGTGTTGTATGGTTCCAAAAAAGAAGCCGCGCAAATGATTTTTTATCATGACCTTGATTATTATTATACCATTTTTATGAATCCCTACACCGGAAAAGTGTTGAAGGTGAAGAATATGGATAAAGATTTTTTTCGGATAATAGTAATGGGGCATTATTATTTATGGCTGCCACCAAACATAGGCCAGCCAATAGTTACATGGGCTACGTTTATTTTTTTGATATTGTTAATCACCGGCGTTGTTCTGTGGTGGCCGCGCAATAAAGCCGCCACAAAACAGCGCTTTAAAATAAGATGGAATGTGCGCTGGCGGAGAAGAAATTATGATCTGCATAATGTACTCGGCTTTTACATCACATGGGTGGCAATTATCCTGGCTTTATCCGCGATGATTATGGGATTTCAATGGTTTGCCAAATCGGTCTATTGGGTAAGCTCGGGAGGAAAAACGTTACCGGCTTACTATGAGCCCGTTTCTAAAACAGTGGCTTCAAACAAATCGGCAATTTCTGCGGAAGATAAAGTATATGAAATAATGAAAGCTCATTATACAAATGCAGAGACAATTGAAGTTCATTATGCGGCCAACGATTCTTCGGCAATTGCAGCAGGCGCCAATCCTGATGCGTCCACTTATTGGAAAACAGATTACCGTTATTTTGATCAAAATTCTTTGGAAGAAATACCGGTGACCAGTCTTTATGGCCGTTATAAAAATACCTCGGTAGCAGATAAATTGGCGCGTATGAATTATGATATCCATGTAGGGGCTGTGCTCGGCCTTACCGGAAAAATTCTTGCTTTTTTTGCGTCGCTGATTACTGCTTCTTTACCCATTACCGGCTTTTATATTTGGTGGGGCAAAAAGCATAACAAGAAAAAGACAAGAAACTATAAAATCAAAACCCGCGAGCTGCAGGAAGTTTTTTAATATTCCTGTCGAGAATAAAAAGCGGCTTAATTGTTCCTTCACTGTAAATTTTCTTTAAAAAAAATTTGCTTATTTTCAAAACTGAGAATTGGATTTTTTTCCCATTTTAAAACTATCAGTTTTTTAAAATGTTTTTACCGAAATTCGTTGGATAATTATCCATCAAAAATTTCAAATACTTCTCAAGCCAAATGAAAGGGCATTTTTCAAAATCCAATCGCTTAAAATCCAATCGTTCTTCTTTTTTGATAACCATTTTTTCAGCGCTGCTATTCGGAACGGGCTGCCAGCAAGGAAACAAACAGCTTACGAAAGAAGAATTAAGAAAAAAATTAGACAAAAAGGAATCTCCGGTTCTTGCTCCTTCTGAAACGTTGAAGCATTTTGTTTTAGAAAAAAATTTCCAAATTCAGTTAGCTGCCTCGGAACCGTTGGTGAGTGCTCCCGTGGCTTCCAGCTTTGATAATCAAGGCAGGTTGTGGGTTGTGGAAATGAATGCTTACATGCCCGATACTTCCGGTAATGGCGAGCAGGAGCCGGTTGGTAAAATTGTAATTCTCGAAGACAAAAATCATGATGGTGTATTTGATGACCGAAAGGTTTTTATGGATTCGCTCGTGATGCCCCGCGCTCTTTGTTTGTTTGATGATGGCATCCTCGTGGCTGAGCCGCCAAAGTTGTGGTTTGTAGAAAAAAATGGTGATAAGGCTGGCCAAAAATTTTTAGTGGACAGCGATTATGCAAAAGGAGGAAACACAGAACACCAGCCCAATGGCTTATTGCGCGGACTGGATAACTGGATATACAATGCAAAATCGGCCAACCGTTATCGCAGGGTAGGTAAAAATAAATGGCTGAAAGAGCATACTCATTTTCGCGGCCAATGGGGCATTTCGCAGGATGAATTCGGAAGATTGTATTACAACAATAATTCTTTTAATTTATTGGGAGATTATTTTTCGCCGTCGCTGGGCGCCAATAATCCGCATCAGGCTAGGGTTGCAGGTTTTGATGAGGGCATCGTTTCTGATAACAGCGTATTTCCGATACACCCAACGCCGGGCGTGAACCGTGGCTACCTGAAAGATGTTTTGGATGATAGTTTGCGCTTGATAAATTTTACTGCAGCATGCGCCCCTCTTGTTTTCAACAGCCCTGCTTTCGGAAAAGAATATTATAATAATGTATTTGTGGCAGAGCCTGCCGGAAATTTAATCAAGCGTGATGTACTTACTTTTCATCCGGATTCCACCACGGGAAAAGAAGCGTATCATGATAAAGAATTTTTGGCCAGTGACGACGAACGTTTCAGGCCGGTAAATTTGTATGTGGGGCCTGATGGCGCTTTATATGTGTTAGACATGTATCGCGGAATTATTCAACACAAAACTTACCTGACGCCTTATCTCGCTAGTGAAGCCATTGCGAGAGGTTTGGAAACACCACTTAACTGTGGGAGAATTTATAAAGTGACAAAGAAAGGCACCAGCTTAACAACGCCTTCATTTAATGAAAACAATGATTCTCTTTTATCTTACTTAAACAGCTCCAATCAATGGCTTCGTGAAACGGCACACAATTATATTTTTGACAAACAGTTGAAAAACCTTGCATCGTCTCTTCGAAAAATGCTTAAGACCGATACAAACCTGATTGGTAAAATCAATGCCATGTGGGCTTTGGAAGGATTGGGTGGAATAAGCAATAAAGACCTGGAGGAAATCTGGCCATCGTCTTCTTTTGAGATGCAACAGCAGATATTAACTTGCGCTATCGCAATCATGCATAGTAAAAAAGACGCTGATTTCTGGCTTCCGAAATACGATGCTATGTTGCAGCAAAATGTTCCCGGAACCGCGCCTTACCTTGCTTATCTTGGCGCGGCAATCATAAGGTATACTCCTCAGGGCAATGATTTGCTGATGAAGATTCTCAATCAATTTCCCGGAAATCCGTTCGTTGCCGATGCCGTAATCAGCGGTCTTCATGATAAAGAAAAACCATTCCTCCTGTTCTATCAACAAACTGTAAAAGATACTGCTGATTTTTTTGCAAAACGATTGCAGGCCGTAATTCAGAATGCTGAAAAGCAGCGCCTGGCTGCAATTGCCAGCAAAAAGTTGGATAAAGATATGCTGGCGGGCCTCAAGCTATTCCAGCAGAATTGTAAGGTTTGCCATGGCGATGACGGTGAGGGAATAAAAGGATTGGGCGCGCCGCTGAATGGTTCAAACTGGGTGCTCGGCGATAAGAATAAAGTGATTTCAATTGTGTTGTATGGTCTTACGGGCCCGATAAAAGTTGGAGATAAAATGTATGCGCCGCCGGATGTATCCGAAGCGATGCCTGCGATGGCTTCGAATGAAAGTCTTGGCGATAAAGAAATCGCCGATATAATTTCGTATATCCGTAATGCATGGAACAATAAAGCCAGCAAAGCAACGGAGGAAGAAGTAAAAAACATTCGTCAGAAATATCACGGCCGCCAGGAACCATTTACCATGAAAGAATTGATGAAGTAATTGTTATATTTATCTTCTCAGCAAAATAAAAAATTCAGTTATTTACCGGTTTGCTATACAGTTAGAAATTATTTTCTAAAAGTGATATGACTAATTAAAACAAAAAAGAATGATATGAAGAAAATACAAATTACTTTACTTTTTTTGCTCATTGCAGGCATAAATTCTTTATCTGCACAGGATTTAAAAGCAGAAATTAAAATTGATGCGCAGAGAAAAATCGGCCATATTGATTCTTTAATTTATGGAAATTTTACTGAGCATCTTGGCAGGTGTATTTATGGAGGTATTTATGATCCTTCCTCAAAAGAGGCCGATGAAAATGGATTCAGAAAGGACGTGTTAGCGGCTGTTAAAGATTTGCATGTTACCCAGGATCGCTGGCCCGGCGGTAATTTCGCCAGTGGCTATCATTGGATGGATGGCATCGGCCCTGTTGATAAAAGGCCGAAACGGAAGGACCTTGCCTGGGGCGCGATAGAAACCAACCGCGTAGGCACTGATGAGTTTATGCAATGGGCAAAAGAAGCCAATGTGCAGCCTTATCTGTGTGTAAATTTGGGAACGGGAACTATAGAAGAAGCAAGAGATTGGGTAGAATATTGCAATGCCGATACCGGAATTTATTACAGCAATTTGCGGGCATCAAACGGTCATGTGCAGCCATACAATATAAAATATTGGGGCCTCGGAAATGAAATGGATGGCCCATGGCAAATGGGACACCTGAATGCTGAAGATTATACCAAAAAGGCGCTGGAAGCCGCCAAGCTCATGAAATGGAGCGATAATAAAATTAGTCTAGTGGCCAGTGGCAGCAGTAATTATAGTGCTGATTGGCAACATTGGAACACCACTGTTATTGATGGGCTTTTTGATTATGTTGATTACATTTCTCTTCATCATTACGCCGGCAACCGCGACCATGATCACTATAAATTTATGGCTTCTACAGAAATGGTAAATAATGTGATAGACATTACGAGAGGTGCTATAAAAGCTGAACAACAAAAAAGAAAATCACACAAACCTTTATACATTGCTTTTGATGAATACAATGTATGGTATAGGACCGGTGGAAAAGAAGGACTGGAAGAACATTATAATTTGCAGGATGCGCTGGTGGTAGCGCAATACCTGAACACATTTGTGAGAAACGCAGACATCGTAAAAATGGCCAACATGGCGCAACTGGTAAACGTGATAGCACCCATGATGATTACGAATGACAAACTTTGGAAGCAAACTATTTACTATCCGCTACAACTTTTTGCTGCCAATTGTTATGGCGAATCGCTGGATACATATCTCAATTGTGATACTTATGATGCAGGCGATTATAAAAAAGTTCCTTACCTCGATGTTTCTTCGGCGTATAATGATAAAACAGGCGAGTTGGTGATTAATGTGGTAAACCGTCATCTTGAAAAATCTATTGAAACAAATATTGCAAACCAGTTTGGAAAACTCCAGGGGAAAGCAACTGTTTACACCGTAAATTCAGGAAACATAAGCGATGAAAATTCAGTAGATCAGCAGAAAGTGAAAACTCAAACAAAAGAAATTTCTGTAGAAGAAAACGGACTTGTGTATTCTTTTCCGCCGCATTCTTTCACAATGATAAAAGTGAAATTGAATAGATAACGTGTTGGATGGAAATGAAATATTTTAATTGAAAATACCAGTAAAGCAATAAATATTGATGATTCTTATTTTGTATTTGGATCATTATAGTGGTTCAATCATCAATCCAAAAGGTTGAAATTGATACTAGGCATTTGTCAAGGGGAATGGTAAATTAAGCCCCTCCACAATTAATTTTAATTAGATTTGTAAGAGAATATTAGAACGATGGACAATACACTTTTATACAGTAAACTCTCTCATCTGCCGGATAATCTGAAATCTGAAGTTTCTGATTTTATAGATTTTTTACTGGCTAAAAATAAGAAGCCAAATAAGCGTAAAGCTAAATTTGGGAGCGCCAAAGGTATGTTCAAGATGAAAAAAAACTTTGATGAACCTATTGAGGATTTTAAAGATTATCAATAAAGCAATCAAAATAAGTATAAACAGAGTTGAATTGAATACTTCGTTTGAACAGATTGGAGAAGAGATTAATAATAACAATTTCAAGATGCTTCCGATAACTTTTCAGGATACATTGATTATTTCATCTTTGCCTTTTCATCATAGAGATCCGTTTGACAGACTTCTTATTGCTCAAAGCTTAAACAATAATTTTATTCTTATTTCAAAAGACAAATTTTTTGATAACTATCAGATAAAAACCATTTGGTAATTAGAATCTAGCTAAATATTTTTTTTTAGCTTCGTCTCCTGTGATTCAATTTCTTTAACGTAACTCAAACAAAATTTCATGCAATTCAAATTTCTAAAACATTTTTTGCTCACTGTTATTTTCAGCGGGTTTTTTTATTTTTTATTGCCTGCCCAAACAACTTTCAAACCAAACAAAGAATCGCTGCATCAATACCAATATCCTGAATGGTTTCGTGATGCGAAGCTTGGATTCTGGGCGCATTGGGGCCCACAGGCTGTGCCCCGTCAGGGCGATTGGTATGCGAGGAAAATGTATGAAGAAGGCAGCGACGACTATAAATATCATGTGGCGCATTACGGCCATCCGTCTAAGTTTGGATACAAGGATATTATTCCCTTGTGGAAAGCAGAGCGATGGAATCCGGAAAAATTAATGGCGCTTTATAAAAAAGCTGGCGCTAAATATTTTGTGAGCATGGGCACGCACCATGATGATTTTTTTCTCTGGAATTCCAAAATTCATAAATGGAATTCTGTGAATTATGGCCCTAAAAAAGATGTGGTGGGGATATGGCAGGCTGCTGCAAAAAAGGAAGGATTGAAGTTTGGCGTGTCAGAACACCTGGGCGCAAGCTTTACCTGGTTTCAATCCAGCCATCGGGCAGATACTATGGGCCCAATGAAAGGCATTCCTTATGATGGCGCTAATCCGATGTACCAGGATTTGTACCACGCCAAAGCAGATTCCAACGACCATGGATGGCTAAGCATTAATAAAGAATGGCAAAGAGAGTGGCTTTTTAGCATTAAAGAATTAATTGACAATTACCATCCTGATCTGCTCTATTCGGATAGTCAGTTTCCTTTTGAAGAATACGGCGAAAACATGCTGGCTTATTTTTACAATCAAAATATGGCCAATAACGGAGGAAACCTTGAAGCGGTATATACCTGCAAGCAGCCTTCAGATGGAATGTGGGTGCACGATTTAGAGCGCGGCGTGCAGGATTCTATTAGTCCCTTTCCATGGCAGACAGACACTTCCATCGGCGACTGGTATTACCGCACCGGCCAGAAATATAAAACGCCGACAGAAATAATCCAGATGTTGGTAGATATCGTCAGCAAGAATGGAAACCTGTTAATTAATATTGTACAAACGCCTGAAGGCGATTTGGAGCCGGATGTAATCAAAATTGTAAATGAAATAGGAATGTGGACTTCTGTAAACGGCGAAGGTATTTATGGCTCTCGTCCGTGGAAAATTTATGGAGAAAGGCCAACTGCAGAAGCCGTTGTAAAAAGTTCCAATTTTAATGAAGATAAATTAAAATACAGCGCACAGGATATTCGCTTTACAACAAAAGAAAATGATTTGTATGCTTATTGTTTGGGCGAACCCACAAAAGATATTCTTATTAAATCTCTTGGAAAAAATTCAAAATTATTGGATAAGAAAATTGCCTCTGTCACTTTGTTGGGCAGCAACACGAAAATCAGGTGGACTCAAAAAGGCGATGCACTGATTATCAAAAAGAATTTTAAAATGCCTGTGCAGGAAGTGCCGGTTTGTGGCTTTAAAATTGAATTTAAATAAAAGCAAATGAAAGTTTTGGTTTGTACTGAGCCTGGGAATTTTGAATATAAAACGCTTCAAAAGCCGCACTTGAAGCCGGGTTACGCTATCATAAAAATTAAACGTATCGGAATTTGTGGCACTGATTTGCACGCCTTCGAAGGCACCCAGCCGTATTTCAGCTATCCACGGATTTTAGGTCACGAACTATCAGGGGAGCTGGTTGATTTTGATAATGCGCCTGGCTTCGAAAAAGGGGAGATAGTAACTTTCATTCCATATTTTAATTGTGGCCACTGCATTGCATGCAGGATGGGTAAGCCAAATTGCTGCAGCAGTATCCGGGTTTGCGGCGTGCATTGCGACGGCGGAATGGTAGAATATTTAATGGTTCCTTCCGAAAGTTTATTGCATGGAGAGGGTTTGAGCCTTGATGAGCTTGCATTGGTAGAGCCACTGGCTATTGGCGCTCACGGTGTAAGGCGCACGCAGATTGCGAACGGTGAAAACGTGTTGGTAATTGGCGCCGGCCCCATCGGTTTGGGAACTATGGAAATGGCAAAAATTGCTGGCGCTAATGTGATAGCGATGGATATTAATGAGCAGCGGCTGCAGTTTTGTAAAGAAAAATTACATGTGAGCTTTACGCTGAATGCGGCGGGCAAAGATGTTATACAGCAACTTGCTGAAATTACAAACGGTGATATGCCCACAGTGGTAATAGATGCCACAGGAAATTTGAAAGCTATTAACACGGGCTTTAAATATTTGTCTCACGGTGGAAAATACATTTTAATAGGTTTACAAAAAGGAGAAATTTGTTTCAGTCATCCTGAATTTCATAAAAGAGAAGCTACGCTGATGAGCAGCCGGAACGCTACAAAAGAAGATTTTGAAAAGGTGATGCTGGCGATGAAAAATAAATTAATTGATCCTTCCAACTACATCACACATCGGACAATTTTTACAGACGTCAAACAAGAATTTGCTCAATGGCTTAATCCCGCAAATGGTGTGATAAAGGCAATGGTATCCATGGAATAAATTTTCTGTTCGTCAGGATGGAACATCATTAAGAAATTTTTTGGCCCTTTGCCTGAAGGCAGCACTTTGATGATCGATTTGGGTTTTTATCAGCAATTTTATTTCAGGAATTATCTCAGGATATTTTTTAGCCAGGTTTCCCAAAATCGTCAGAGAGAAAGCTTTAATAGCTACCGCTTCGTTTGGAGATTCAAGGTAATGGAAACAGAGATTCATCACATCGCCTTCATATTCCTCTGGAAGGGGAACAAATTGCAAAAGCCGAACGGTGTTGCGTTTGATTGCATTATGAAGTGGCTCTTTTTTTAAATTTTCAATTAATTCGTCAAAGTTTTCTTTGATAAATCCGGGATGAGCAATCGCACAATAGCTCAGCGGCCATGCAGCTCTTTGTGTTACCCGGCTTTCATCCGTAAGGAAGAACCTGAAAAGTTCATTAAACCGGGAAACATCCTCACCCACCCAGGCAATTATTTTTTCACAATTGGCTTTGGTATGTTCTTTTAATATTTGCCGCCGGAGGTTCATCCTTTTAGAAAATATTTTCTAAATTATTTTTTTGCGCTTTTGGTAAAGTTGTTCAACAGTTTCTTCATATTTTTTACTTCATCTTTGTTGACGGAAATATATTCCAAAACTTCATTCATTTCTTTATTTACAAACTTCATTTCACTTTTTTTCAAAAATGAAGCCGAACTGTGAAATTCTTTGGCGCCTGTTTTTTCGGCTATTGAAATTATGTTTGCGGAATTGATGCCAGAGCCCGGCATTATAATAATCCTTCCGTCTGATTTGCGTATTAGTTGCGATAAAAGGCTGGTACTTTGCTCAGCTTTTGGTTGTAATCCTGATGTGAGAATTCTCTCAAAACCCAGTGCTATAAGATCTTCCATAGATCCAAACGGATCCGCCACCCTGTCGAAAGCGCGGTGAAAAGTAACCCCCATAGGATAGGCAATGTCAACTAATATTTTACATCTTTCTTTGTCCACATGGCCGTCCGGAGTTAGAGCGCCTGTAACGATACCATCGCAACCTGATCGCTTACAGAATTCGACCTCCTTCATCATCATTTCAAATTCATTATTAGTATACAGGAAATCTCCACCGCGCGGGCGAATCATCACATACAAATCAATTTCCAGTTTTTCCCTCGCTGATTGAACTAAGCCATAGGATGGCGTAGTGCCTCCTTCGCCCGGCGAACCACAAAGCTCAATCCTATCGGCGCCTGCTTCCTGGGCGGCAAGGCAACTTTCAATATTGAAACCGATTATTTCTAAATTATTTTCCATGGTAAATCCGAATTATAAAATAATCTCTAAACCGTCTAAACCTCTCCACTATCTAAACCTTTCTAAACCATCTAAACCCTCTCAATCTCTCACTTCTCACTCCAAATCCTATGATACGCCCAAGTCATAAAAGTATTTGGAAGCATAAACTTTTTCTTCGCCATTACTTTTCACTGAAAAAACAAATCCTTTTTGAATGGCATACGCCCCATATTCTCCCTTATTATTTAAAGCCAAAAAGCCTACCTGCACTTTTTTTGCTTTTTCCTCACTGCGATGAATAATTCTCTCAATTGCCTTACGGCAGGCAACTTCAGGCGAATAGCCCTGCCGCATAAATTCTACAACGAGATGCGTACCACATATACGTATCACCTCTTCACCCATTCCACTCGAAGTAGCAGCGCCTACTTCGTTGTCTACAAAAAGGCCCGCGCCAATGATTGGCGAATCACCAACCCGTCCGTGAATTTTAAAAGCCATTCCACTGGTAGTAACTGCGCCGCTCATATTTCCTGATTGATCCAAAGCTACCAATCCCATCGTATCATGATTGATGGAACCGTCATCAAAAAACTGTGGCGCAAAAGGGCCATTGCCATTTTTATTTTTTCTTTCTGCATCTTTATTTTCGATATTAATTTCAGGCTTGTACTCATTTTTTTTCAACCAGTTTTCATACGCCTGCCTTGCAGGCTCTGAAAGTATTTGTGGCTGCCTTTCAAATCCGTTTTCCAAAGCAAATTGCTGTGCTCCCTGTCCTACCAACATGATGTGGGGGGTGGTTTCCATAATTTTTCTTGCTACGGATACGGGGTGCTTAATTCTTTCTAGTGCGCCTACAGAGCCACAGTTGGCTTTTTCATCCATAATGCATGAATCGAGCGTAACAATTCCATCACGGTCGGGATAGCCGCCAAGGCCGATGCAACAGTCTATGGTATCTTCCACATATCTTGCGCCTGCCTCCACCGCATCCAGCGCACGGCCATTTTTAGAAAGAATTTTCCAGGCTTCCTTATTTACAAACCGCCCATTATCCCATGTAGAAACCACAATAGGTTTGGTTTGCGGTGCACCGTTGTTAAAAACATTTTTTAAAGAAACTAGTGGGGCCGAAAGGGTGGAAAGCTGTAAAAATTTTCGTCTGTTGATCATCGGGATTTATTTTTTCAAAATTAAAAAACAATAGTAAACAAATTTTTATCACATTTTTTTATTTTGGAGGGAAGAGAAAATTAAAGCCGGACAAATATAATTTCTTGGTCAGCAGATTGTATTTTTATAAAATTCATTTACGATTAATTATTTCATCACTTTAATACCTAATAGTTTTTTGCATGGCTGAGATGAAGCGGAGTTTAAGCCTGTGGCAGGCGTCAGCGATTAACATGACTGACATGGTGGGCATTGGCCCTTTTATCACACTGCCGATGGTAATTGGAATGATGAACGGCCCGTACTTTTTATATGCGTGGCTTGCGGGGGCTTTTCTTTCCATTGTTGACGGGCAGGTTTGGAGCGAGCTGGGCGCCGCATTTCCTGAAGCCGGTGGCAGTTATAATTTTTTACGAGAAGCTTACGGAAAAAACAAGGCCGGAAAAATGATGAGCTTTTTGTTTGTATGGCAAACGATGATACAGGCGCCGCTTGTGATAGCCTCTGCAGCCATTGGCTTTGCAAAATATTTTTCATTTCTCGTTCCTCTTACATTTTATACGGAAAAATTTGTGAGTGGCGGAGTGGTAATCTTAATTGTGATTTTATTATACCGGAGAATTGAAACCATTGGAAAAATCAGCATCTTTCTTTGGAGCGGAGTGCTTATTACCATGTTTTGGATAATTGGTGGCGGTATTGTTCATGGAAATTTTTTATCGCCGATAAAAAATATCAATAACGGCCTATCGGTAGATTACGCATTTGTGACTGCCATTGGATTTGCCAGTGTAAAATCTGTTTATAGCTATTTGGGCTATTACAATATTTGCCATTTGGGAAGCGAAATAAAAAATCCATCAAAAAATATTCCGCGAAGCATTTTGATTTCCATCATCGGCATTGCAGTTTTGTACCTGATGATGAACGTAAGCGTGGTAAGCGTTATTCCCTGGCAGGACGCAAAAGAAAGCGAATTTGTTATAAGTGAATTTATGCAGGCCCTGATGGGACATACCGCTGCAACCATAATTACGTGCCTGGTGCTATGGGTAGCTTTTGCTTCCGTGTTTTCTGCAACCCTTGGTTATAGCCGTATCCCGTATGCTGCCGCCAGGGATGGCGAGTTTTTTAAAATTTTTGAAAAACTTCATCCGACCAAAAACTTTCCTTATGTTTCTTTATTGTTTTTAGGTGGCGTTGCATTTATTTTCAGTATGCTTTTTAAGCTGAGTGAAGCCATCAGCGCTATTCTCGCAATGAGGATTATGATTCAATTTGTAGGCCAGGCAGTTGGTTTATTGATTCTGAGATCGCGTAAAAATGGAGTTTATTTTCCCTACAAAATGCCATTGTTTCCATTGCCGGTTATAGTCGCCATTTTGATGTGGTTGTTCATACTTATTTCCACCGGAACTAAATTGATGTTTGCCGGATTAGTAGTTATTTTTCTTGGCGGTATTGTTTATTTTATAAAAGCAAGGATTCGAAATGAGTGGCCTTTTCTATCTGCAAAAAAGTAGTAGACAAATAAATAACACGGATTTTTATTCTGAAGAAAGATCTGCTATAGCAGCAATATTTCGCAAATGCAAAATTTCTTTTTGTAACAAATCAATCTTTTGCAATAAATGATTTATCGTCTCAATTCCTTCTACGTTGATTTCAAGATCATAGTGCAGGCGCACAAATTTTTCCAGTTTTTCCAATTCATCGGAAGGAATGTAGGAATTGTGCTCTACCGATGTAACCCTTATCAATCCTGAATCTTGTAAAGAACTGATAAAGGAGTATTCGATGTTATGATAGACACAAAATTCTTCAGCAGGTATTAAGTCATCGTTTTCCATATCAAAAATTTTAGGATGATAATTTTGATAATTCGGTGAATAATTCTTTTTGTTTCGGCGTCAGATTCGTAGGCAATTTGATATTCCATGTAATATACAAATTACCAAACTGGCCTTCTTTTTTGTAAACCGGGAAACCTTTTCCTTTCAACCGGATTTTGGCGCCGTTCTGCGTCTCAGGCGCCACTTTCAGCTTTATCTTACCACTTAAAGTATCAATAGTTTTTTCACCGCCGAGCAGGGCTGTATAAAGATCAAGGTCTTCAGTTTTGTAAAGATTATTTCCTTCGCGCTTCAAGTCCTGTTCATTTGGTATTACGAAAGTTATGAAAAGATCGCCATTGGGCCCTCCGTTTGCACCGGGGCTGCCATAGCCTTTCAGCCTGATTTGCTGGCCGTTTTCAACGCCCGCCGGAATCGTTATCCGCACATTTTTTCCGTTGATAGTGAGTGTTTGTTTATGAGTAGTATAGGCATCTGCTAATGACAGCCGGAGTTCTGCATTATAATCTTGTCCCCGATATTTGGATTGGCTTCTTCTGCTTTTTCCACCGCCGCCAAAAAGAGATTCAAAAAAGTCAGAAAAACTTCCTTCATCGCCGGAAGAATACGTGTATCCTTCGCCGCCACCAAAACCCTGTCCAAATCCGCCAAAATCTCCAAATCCGCCGCCGGCTTGCTGCCCCTGCTGCCTCCTGGCTTGTTCATATTGATCCGCATGCTTCCAGTTTTCACCATACTGATCATATTTTTTTCTTTTTTCGGGGTCGCTTAAAACTTCGTGCGCTTCATTTATCTGTTGAAATTTTTTATGGGCTTCTTTGTCATTCGGGTTTACGTCGGGATGATATTTCCTGGCAAGTTTGCGGTACGCTTTTTTAATATCAGCGGCAGACGCATTCTTTGCAACATCTAATGTTTTGTAATAATCAACAAAATCCATCTTATATTTTAGCTTTTATGAGTTTTGAATAAAATTAAGAGATAATAAAATAAAAATCTGCAAATTTTAAATCCTTTACTTTGCGGGAAATGAGATATCAAAAATAATACTCAATTTTTTTTGCTCCATTAAATGTGCCTTGAAATGAAAAAAATAGCTTTTGTTTTATTGCTGTTTTCCGGCTCGTGTGCGGCGCCACGCGTGACAACAACGAATGTTACAAAGCGCGATAATCTTGTTATCGACGGAAAAATATTTGTGACCGCTTTTCAGCAAAGGTCAGCAGAATATAGAGCGTTGTGTTACCAGGCTTTCAACATAGCTCGCATAAAGCTTGCAGAATTTAACCATGAACGATCCTTGAAGCCGCGCGCAATAATGACTGATATTGATGAAACCATACTGAACAACAGCCCCTATGAGGCTCATCAAATATTGCAGGGCAAAGATTATGATGCTGATTCATGGCGCGAGTGGACTGCAATGGGAAA
The DNA here is from genome assembly GCF_003721595.1 of Hanamia caeni. GTDB lineage: Bacteria > Bacteroidota > Bacteroidia > Chitinophagales > Chitinophagaceae > Ginsengibacter > Ginsengibacter caeni. Next base: position 36,920 of record NZ_RJJR01000019.1, on the reverse strand, counting down.
AGCTGACACCCTGCCCGGTGCATTGCATTTTTTGCAATTCGCTTTCGCTTCGGGAGTAGAAATATTTTACGTTTCAAATCGCGGCGAAGATGAACGCGAAGGCACATTAAAAAATCTGCAGCACTTTAATTTTCCCAATGCTGACGATGCACATCTGCTACTCAAGCAGGAAACATCTTCAAAAGAATTGAGAAAAAATACAATCTCCAACACACATAATATTGTGCTGCTGATGGGCGACAACCTGAATGACTTCAGTAATTTGTTTGAAAAAAAATCTTCAGATGAAAGAGAAAACGTAGCCGACAACTTTTCTGCAGAATTCGGAAACCGCTTTATCGTATTGCCGAACCCGGTGTACGGCGATTGGGAATCTTCGTTGTATCATTATGATTATTCACTTACGCCAGCGCAAAAAGATTCAATTATAAAATCTGCAGTAAAAGGATATTAAGACTGTGTGCTATTGGGAAATCCATTCTTTTGCTACATCCAAATCTTCCATCATAAATCCTTTGGTGTGGCCAGGAATCAGCTTCCCAAAAATATCGGTGAAGTTTTTAATTGTTTTTTGCGAAGAAACAATGCAAATCTTTTTCCATTCGGTAAAATATACAAAGCCGAGCAGTGCATCCTTAAACCAGGCTTCCGCACTGTAATTTTGCAGGTCGGTATTTAATACCAGCAAATAGTTGATTTTGCCCTGCTCTTTGTAAATTTTGCTTACTAAAGGATTTATAACTTCATCATAGTCCTTTCCTGTAATTTTTCCGGTGGCGTTAAAGGCCGCCACATAAGGCGGTAAACCCTGGATAGTTTCAATCATAACTTGAATTTTAAAGAATGAATGGATAAGCAATACGTAAAGTTAGAATTTTTAAACAGAAAACTCCTACCCGTTATTGCAAGTTTTTTATAAGATGAATTGCATCCTATTTTATTAGGGCTAGTGCTTAACTTGATAGACGTTTCAAATATTTGGGTTCGTCAACCATTCCACTCGCAAAAGTTGATCTCTTCCGAACTTTTATACTAATTTTGTATCCGAATGAATACAAGCACAAAATGTACTTTATTGAGAAAACAATAGAATTTGATAAATGGTTGAGGAAGTTAAAAGATGCGAGAGCAAAAGCAAAAATTTTGTTTAGAATTCAGAAATTAGAAATAGATGAACACTTTGGTGATTGTAAACCTGTGGGAAATGGGATTAGTGAATTGAAAATCGATTATGCAAAAGGCTATAGAATATACTTTAAACAAAAAGGCGGAAAGATTATTATTTTGCTTATTGGTGGAGATAAATCAACCCAACAAAAGGACATTCAAAAGGCCAAAGAAATATGGAATAACCTAAAATAATTAGAAAATGGGAACATCAAAATTTGATATTGCAGATTATTTAGATAGCAATGAAATGATTGCTGAATACCTTAATGAAGTTTTAGAAGAAGGGAGCGATTCTGAAATAATTACTGCAATCGGAAATGTTGCAAAGGCAATTGGAATGACGAAAATCGCAGAGGAAACAGGACTTAGCAGGCCAAGTTTGTACAAGGCTTTATCTGAAGGTGCAAAACCTCAATTTTCGACAATAATGAAAGTTTTGAAAGCTGTTGGCGGACAAATAAAAGTAAATCCAATTACTGCTTAAAAACTAACGCATAATATCGGTAAGTTTAAATAAAAAAGGCATTTCAAGGAAGATGGAAAAAGATTTGCACGTTTTTGAATTAAGAGGAAAGTGTGCTTAAAATTTTAATCATTTTTCCTCAACAAAGATAGCCCGGATGCACACACCATACAATAGAATTTATACGGCATCCGCAAAATATATATTTACGGAACGTTTGGTAAAAGAACGATTCCGGCGTTAGTGTATTTACGGAAGATAAAATTTTTATCGTGAGAAATGCCGTCGTCATTCATTTAAAGCCAGCGATTATTGTATGAATCAAAATACAAAATCCTGTTATTTTTTGCTCTACTGATTTTTATTTACAGAGCGAGCTGCATTTGTAACTAAAATTTTACAATAACATTTACCTCACTCATGTTATGCATGTATATATTTGCACAATGATTTTACCGATCATATACCAATTACCCATCGCACTCCGATATTACATCGTCTGCCGACGTTGATAGGAAACCTTTATCCGCTCTGCAACTAACAATTTTTTTTACCCACGTTTTTCTTATTACATAATGAACACACTCCTGGAAATTAATCCTTCCATTTTGCCTGGTACAGCGTTACATGATGCGCCGGCAATGGTTTCCTTTTTAGATACTTTTTTAGAGCAAAAGGAATTAACGCCCCGGCTTGTAGCCGATGATTCCCTTTTAAAAGAAGTGTACCATCTCAGGCTAAATGTGTGGGAACACTCAGGCAAAACAGAATTTGTAAACAGGAATTTATACCCTGATGGATGGTATGATGAATTAGATGAAACAGCTTTTCATTGGATAGTTGTAAATGATGAAAATAAAATTATTGCATCTGCGAGGTTGAACCTGTTTTATTCATTCGCTGACTTTCCCTATCATCTCTCAGTTCAAAAATTTTTATTGCCTCAAAAATGGCCTTTCGCTTTTTATAGCCGCCTGGTAGTGCATCCTGATTACAGGCAGAAAGGGTTGAGCAGAAAATTGTTTAACGTTCGTGATGCGTTCTGCAAAGAAATAGGAGTGCAGTGGTCGCAGGTTTTTATTAACAATCCTGCTATTATGTGCCAGTTTGAAAAATCAGGATTTGTGAACATCGGGAAGGCCCAGGTAGCCTATCATCCCTCAGCAGACGCTCATTCAGTAAATGTGCTTATAAGAAATGATTGAAGATTTTTAAACAATATTATTTGGAAAATCAAATATTTAGTGAGATTTTCCACAATTCGAAAATACCATTGTAAGAATGACCATTGTTTTTTACGAAATTTACAAACCTTGGAAGATTACAATCTAAAATTTTAATATGACAGCAATAAACGAAAAAGTGATGAACCATGCTGTGCCTGCCAGCAATGGGGTAGACATGTTTTTGAAAAATCTGACTAAGAAAAATCCGCATGAAACTGAATTTTTGCAAGCTGCTCATGATGTAGCGGATTCCATCATTCCATTTATGGAAGCGCATCCAAAATATAAAAAGTTTAAAATTTTAGAACGAATTGCAGAGCCGGAACGGGTGATTATGTTCCAGGTGCCATGGCTGAACGATAAAGGCGAAATAGAAATCAACCGCGGATACCGTGTGCAGATGAGCAGCGCCATCGGCCCTTACAAAGGAGGGCTGCGTTTTCACAGCAGCGTAAATCTTAGCATTCTTAAATTTCTTGCTTTTGAACAGGTGTTTAAAAACAGCCTCACCGGCCTTCCAATGGGCGCCGGTAAGGGCGGTTCAGATTTTGACAGCAAAGGAAAATCCGATAACGAAGTGATGAAATTCAGCCAGAGCTTTATGAATGAATTATACAGGCATATAGGCTCTAATGTCGATATACCGGCAGGAGATATTGGTGTGGGCGGAAGGGAAATCGGGTATCTTTTCGGACAATATAAAAGAATCACAGGCAGGTTTACAGGCATGCTTACCGGAAAGGGAAGCGAATTTGGCGGAAGCCTTATAAGGCCTGAAGCCACCGGTTATGGCCTGGTGTATTTTGCAGAAGCTATGCTGAAAACGAGAGGCCAGTCTATAAAAGGAAAAACAATTTGTATTTCAGGCTCAGGCAACGTATCTCAATACACTATTGAAAAATGCCTGGAAATCGGAGCCAAAGTAATTACGCTGTCCGACTCTGAAGGGTTTGTGTATGACCCTGCAGGCCTTGATTTTGAAAAATTGAATTTTATCCTGGAATTGAAAAATGAAAGAAGAGGCAGAATCAGTGATTTTGCCAGGAAATTTAATCTGGAATTTTTTGAGGGTGAAAGGCCGTGGAAAATTCCATGTGACATTGCTTTTCCAAATGCGACGCAAAATGAATTGGATGGAGAAGATGCCAAAACCCTTTTAAAAAATGGTTGTATATGTGTGGCGGAAGGCGCTAATATGCCATCCACTTCTGAAGCCATCCATGAATTTATAAATGCCCGTATTTTATACGGACCCGGCAAAGCAGCAAATGCAGGCGGAGTGGCGGTTTCCGGACTTGAGATGTCGCAAAATTCGCAGAGGCTTTCATGGACAAGGGAAGAAGTGGATAATAAGCTGAAACAGATTATGCAACAGATTCATGGTAAGTGTGTAAAATATGGAACTGACGGAGACGGTTACATTAATTACGAAAAAGGCGCTAATATCGCAGGTTTCGTTAAAGTTGCCGACGCAATGATAGCGCAGGGAGTGGTATAGCCGTTTTAATCTGAAATAATATTTTTATCTTGGGTAGTAAACCAACAAATAATTTATTTTTTTATTCTCCTCGTAAAAAGGTAAAAAATAGTGTTTTATGCACGTAAATAAATTATCGTTTTCAAATAAGTAAACGCTATTATTTGGGGAAAAACTTCCTTCTATCTAAAAATGAAAACTTGCCCGCTGTTTTAGAACTTTCCTTTTTTGATATTTTTTCAGTATAAAATTGATTTAAATGCCTTAGGATTACTGGTTTAAATTATTTCATTTATTAAACCTTTAGTTTGGCATGATGATTTCAATATTCATTTCCAAACCGAATTTAAAAATCATTTAAATCAAAAATTATGAAAAAGATTTTTTTGTTTTCATGTATAATAGCGCTTTTGGCGTCTTGTGACAGCCCCGGCACGCAAAAAGAAGAAGTTAATGCCACAACAGATACTGTTAACAGAAGCCTTGCCACACCTACTCCTTACACTGCTGCAGCTGGCGATGTTAAATTTGAAGATCATAATCTCTACATTTATAAGGAAGACAAATGGGTAACTACTGACAAAGAACAAACTATGGGAAATGGAATAGTTGTTCACACAAATGGAACTGTAACTAATGGTAATCTTACTGATACACTAGCGCAGGGAGAGATTGTTTCGCACTCCGGCGACATGTATGATAAGGCAGGCAATGCCATCAATGATGCGTGGAACGCGGCTAAAGAAGGTGTAAATACTGCCGCAGATTCTATCAATTCAGGTGTGAATGCGGCAGGAGATGCAGCCCGCAAAGGTGTGAGCTCGGCAGGCGAGGCAGCTAACAAAGCCGTAAAAGATACAAAAGATGCTTTGGACAAAAAATAGCAGAAATAAATTTTCTTAAAAAAAGTTGAGTGTAATGCTCAACTTTTTTTATATAAATAAAAAAGCATTCTTTTTATGCGTTTACCGTTAGCTCAACATTTTAAAGAGTGAGCAGGCTACAGCCACGCATATCACTCATATCTCTTCGGCCCATCACCTCAAATGAATTATCAGGATGCAATCTGCCAACATCATCGGTGGCAATGAAGCTGCACGAAAAAAGATTGGCGAAATCAATAATGTTGATGAGGCCGCTAAATGGTTTTTTATTATAAGCCACAGCTTTAACAGCAAATGGGTCGTTATATTCCCTTAAAACAATTTTCATCCAGGGAGGACAAAAGAACACTCCATGGCCTTTAGAATACGCCTGTGAAAGCAGTTCCGTCATTCCATATTCGGAATGAATGGCTGACAAGCCCAATTGTTTTTTTAATTCTGTATGCACTTCTTCGCGGGTAATTTCTTCACGTTTCCCTTTCATTCCGCCGGTTTCCATCACTATGGTATTTTGAAGTTTCAGTGAATATTTTTGTGCAAAATCCAAAAGCGCGTACGTTACCCCGATTAGCAAAGTGGGCTTTTGTGTAATTTCATTTTTTACCAGCGCCTGGTAAAGCTTATCATGTTCATGAAGATAAAAGCCACTTCCATTTTGTACGCTTTTTTGTACAAGATTGTTCACCATATAAACAAGCGATGAATTTTCTCGTTCCAGGTAGCCGGGCAATAAAGCAAGAATGCACCATTGTGCAGGCCTTCCATAAAAATGATTGAATGTTTTTAAAAAGCTTTTGCGGTAGAGCGATGCCGTTTTTACCAGGTGGCGGCTGGTATTGGCACCAGTAGTGCCGCTGCTTTCGAAAACAATTTCTGGATTAAAATCTGTTGTTTTCACCTCGTGGGTCTTGAAAAATGAGATGGGAAGAAACGGAATCTTTTCTATGTTATCCACGCTTCCAATATTTATTCCAATGGCATCTACATAATTCCTGTACAGTTCATTATTATGATATTGGAATGAAAAAATCTCTAACGCAACCTCATCAAAATTATAATAGGCGGCATTAAATATTTTATCCTCTAATTGTTCTATTTCTAACTTATTATTCAGTTTTTAATAATTAAATTTGAAAAAATTAAGCTACAAAGATGCGTTACAAAGTTTTATTTTCCATATTGATAGTGGCTATCTTATCTGGTTGCTCCAAAGATAAATTTAAATCAACGCCCTCCTTAAGGTTTAAATCGGTCAGCTCAAAAATTATTCCTCCTAATTCGGGCATTCAATTTACTCTTGAATTTACTGATGCCGAGGGCGACCTGAATGATTCTCTTTTTATTCAAAAGGTTGAGCCTACTTGTACCAATAGCAATTTTACCGATTATTACACTATTCCCTCATTTCCCGTTACCAAGAATGAAAAAGGAGATATCCTCGTTAATTTCAGGTATTTTGATATCGCTCCCCAGTGCCAGAGAAACGATACTGCAACTTTTCGTTTTGTTATAAAAGATAAGGCCGGGCACATAAGCGATACGGCTGCTTCACCTCCGATTGTTCTTCTTTATCAATAAAAAGTGCGGATAAAAAAACTATGGGAATTTATTCTGTTCAGCAGCATCTTTGTCGCTTGCTGCGCGGTTGGTTTGTGTATCGAAACCAATATACTGCTGGGGCTTCCATTCAATTCACCGGGCTTTTATTGTTTCGTTTTTGGCGCTACTTTACTACAGTACAATCTTCATTATTCCACAAAAAAAAAAGCGGTAAAAAATTCACAGAGATTACAATGGTCGTTTCAAAATAAACAAGTCCATTTTATATTGCTGGTGATTGCCAGCCTGTTAATATTGTTTAGTTTTTTTAGCTTTCATCTCAAACATTTTATTATCCTTGCGTGCCTCGCCGCTGTTTCTTTTTTATATTCTTTTCCATTTTTGCCGATGGGTAAAAGAAGAAAAATTAAAGATTACGGATTTTTGAAAATTGTTACCCTGTCGTTGCTGTGGACTTTAGTCACCGTTTGGTTTCCGGTAAATACCATGCACGTGGACAACTGGCTGTTTTTTTTAGTTTTTATAAAGCGCTTTATATTCATGTTTGTTCTTTGTTTATTATTTGACCTGCGTGATATTGAAATAGACCGGGAAGAAAGAATTAATACGCTTCCTGTGAAGCTGGGCAAGGCGGCATGTTATAGGCTATCGTATGCCTTGCTTATTCTATTGCTGCTGCTGTCCGTGGTTCAATATATTTATGTTCCTCAATTATCATTTTTGGTGGCAGTGGTTATTTCTTTGCTCATTACTTTTTGGGTGATTGAACAAACAAAAAAGAACAATTCAGACATCATTTACCTTGCCGGAATTGATGGAATGATGCTGCTTCAGGCTGTGCTGATATATGCATTCAGTTTAAACCTTTAAATTTGCAAAACTTTTAAAAAGAAAATTTAGATATGGCAAAAAGTAATAAATCTGCTTTCGGAATCTCAGATCAATCCAAAGAATTCTTAAAAAATTATATGAATACCGCCTCGCCGATTGGGCTGGAATATAATGGACAAAAAGTGTGGCTTAATTATATAAAAAAATATGTGGACACCACTTTTACCGATCCTTACGGCACTGCCGTAGGCGTTATTAATCCTGACCAGGCATTTAAAGTTGTGATTGAAGCGCACGCTGATGAAATTAGCTGGTTTGTGAATTACATCAATCCTGAAGGGCTTATTTATTTGAAAAGAAACGGTGGCGTTGATCACCAGATAGCTCCATCGCAACGGGTGATTATTCATGGAAGGAAAGGGCCTGTGAAAGCGGTTTTTGGCTGGCCGGCTATCCATACCCGTCATGGCAATGACGACAAAGAAAATCAACCAAAGGTTGAAAATTTATTTCTTGACTGTGGTGCAAGAAATAAGAAAGAAGTAGAAGATTTGGGAGTTCATGTGGGCGCTGTGGCCACTTATACAGAAGGTTTTGATGAAATGGCTTATGATAATTTAGTGGGCCGTGCATTTGATAATCGCATCGGAGGATTTATGATTGCAGAGGTGGCGCGGCTTTTAAAAGAAAATAAAAAATCTCTTCCTTATTCTTTATATGTTGTAAATGCGGTGCAGGAAGAAATTGGTTTGCGTGGTGCTGAAATGATAGCAAGAAGAATAAAGCCTGACGTAGCAATTATCACTGATGTAACTCATGATTCTACCACGCCAATGATCAATAAAAATAAAGAAGGCGAATGCAAATGTGGAAACGGCCCGGCGCTTACTTTTGGGCCTGCGGTGCATAATAAATTGCTTGCGTTGATTGAGGAAACGGCGGTTAAAAATAAGATTCCGTATCAATTATCCGCTGTGAGTCGCAGCACCGGCACTGACACAGATTCTTTTGCTTATGCTAATGATGGTTGCCCTTCCGCATTAATTTCTATCCCACTCCGGTATATGCATACCACGGTTGAAATGATCAATAAAGCGGATGTGGAAAACACGATAAAATTGATGTATGAAAGTTTGCTTGCATTAACGCCTAAGACGAATTTGAGCTATTTTTAAAGAACAAATTTTTTTGAGAGTAGTAAAAGAATAAATAGTAAAGAATTTTATTTTATTGGTGATACTTCAGAATTCAATAAAATACCCTTCAAGCCATTTTGAGTTATTTTTGTTTAAAATTTTAGGCCATGGAATCAATAAGAGAAATTGTTATTCCTGAAAATAACAAAATAGAATTGACAATTCCTGATAATTTTATCGGAGAACAAATTGAGGTATTTGCAATTAAAATTGATAAAGAGACAGATCAATTTAAAAGAGATAAATCGTTTGATGCAATCAAATTAGATCTTTCCGGATTCAAATTCAACAGAGAAGAAGCTAATGAACGCTAATATTTTTTTTGATACAAATGTGATTTTATATTCTTACTCAATTCTGAATAATCAAAAAAGTTTGATTTCAAAGAATCTTATCAATAGTACTCAATCAATTATCAGTACGCAGGTTTTGCAAGAAATGTGTAATGTATTGATAAAAAAGTTCAATCTTGACATGACCTCTATTTCAAACGCATTGTCGGAGATGGAGCTGAATTTTGATGTAAGAATTAATACGACTGAAACCATCCGGAACGCTTTAAAAATTCATTTTAAATACCTGTATTCCTATTACGATTCTTTAATAATTTCATCAGCTCTTGAAAATAAATGTTCTGTTTTATATTCTGAAGATTTACAGCACAATCAAAAAATAGAAAATACTTTAACCATCTTAAATCCATTTATTTAATGCAAATTCGAAACGATTGGACCAAAGAAGAAATTTCTGAAATTTATCATACACCATTATTAGAGCTAATTTATAAAGCGTCTACGGTTCACCGTGAGTTCCAGGAAACAGGTGAAGTACAGGTTTGTACTTTGCTTTCGATCAAGACCGGTGGTTGCCCTGAAGATTGCGCGTATTGTCCGCAGGCTGCACGTTACCACACCGGCGTTGATGTGCAGGCATTGATGAAAAAAGAGGAAGTGCTTGCATATGCGCAAAGGGCAAAAGATGCAGGTTCTACACGTTTTTGCATGGGAGCAGCATGGCGTGAAGTGCGCGACAATCGTGATTTTGACCGCGTATTGGATATGGTAAAAGGAGTAAATGAAATGGGAATGGAAGTATGCTGCACGATGGGCATGCTTAGTGAAAGCCAGGCAGAGAAATTGCAGGCCGCAGGGTTGTATGCTTACAATCATAATGTAGATACTTCAGAGGAACATTATGCAGATATTATTACCACCCGCACTTACGATGACCGTTTAAGAACTTTAGGCAATGTTCGCAAAGCAGGCATCAGCGTATGCAGCGGTGGCATTATTGGATTGGGCGAAACACATGAAGATAGAATTGGAATGTTGCATACACTATCAACTTTGCCTTCTCATCCCGGGAGCGTTCCTATCAATGCATTGGTTAGAGTAAAAGGTACGCCGCTGGAAGGAAATCAAAAAGTAGATATCTGGGATATGGTAAGAATGATAGCAACAGCGAGAATTATTATGCCTAAAGCGATGGTACGCTTAAGTGCAGGTCGCGCCGAAATGACAATCGTTGAGCAGGCGCTTTGTTTCATGGCTGGCGCCAATTCAATTTTTTCCGGTGAAAAATTATTAACTACTCCCAATCCGGATTTTGACCAGGATAAAATGATGTTTGAATTGTTAGGCTTGAAACCGAGGGAATCTTTTAAAGAAGCTGCTACCGCCACTGAGAGCGGTTTTGTGGAAAATGCCTTAATTAGCTGATTAGCTAATTGGCTAATTAACTAATAAGTTATGGAAAAACAGATTCTTCTCAATGCGTATCGTTTGATGGTAACTGCATGCGAAATGGCAAAAACCTATGATGAGAACCGCCAGGTATGCAGGTATGTTCATTCTACTTCGCGCGGCCATGAAGCTATTCAACTGGCAACTGCTTTTCACTTACTACCCTGTGATTATGTGAGCCCTTATTATCGCGATGAAAGCCTTTTGTTGGGCCTTGGCTTTACGCCATATACGTTCATGTTACAATTATTGGCGAAAGCTGATGATATTTTTTCAGGAGGTAAAGTTTATTATTGCCATCCTAATTATCGTGGTGAAGATAAGCCTACAATCATTACGCAAAGCAGCGCCACAGGCATGCAGGCTATTCCGGCAGCCGGTATTGCGCAAGGGCTTCAATATTTACAAAAAATAAATTCACCCTTGTTTAAAAAGGGAAAGCAAGAAGAAAATCCAGTGGTCATTTGCTCGCTTGGCGATGCAAGCATGGCGGAAGGCGAAGTAAGCGAGGCCTTGCAGGTAGCGGTTTTGAAAAGATTGCCGATAATTTTTCTTGTGCAGGATAATAATTGGGGAATAAGTGTTGCTTCTTATGAAGCGCGCAATATGAATGCCTACAGATTTGCAAAAGGCTTTAAGGGATTAAATCGTGTATCCATCGACGGTAGCGATTTTTTCGAAAGTTATGCCGCGATGAAACGCGTAATAAAACAAGTTAGAAAAAACTCAGGGCCTTACCTTGTTCATGCAAAAGTGCCTCTGTTGGGCCACCATACGAGCGGCGTTAGAAAGGAATTTTACCGTTCAGAAGAAGATCTTGCAGCGCATGCCAAAAACGATCCACTTCCCAAATTAAAAAAGCGATTGCTTCAAATGGGGTTTGAAGAAATGGAACTGAATAAAGTGAGTGAAAAAACTATTGGTGAAGTTGCCCGGCAATTTGAAAAGGCAAAAGCCGCGCCTGAACCGGATCCTGCGAAAATCGCTGAACATATTTTCGCTCCTTCAAATGTAAAAGAAGAAGGCGAACGTTCTCCTGCCGGAAAGGAAAAAATCGTAATGGTAGATGCTGCATTATTCGCCATCAGGGAAATAATGGAACAATTCCCGGAAGCCGTTGTTTACGGTCAGGATGTAGGCCGCAGGCTGGGCGGCGTTTTTAGGGAAACTGCTACATTGGGTGATCAATTTGGCGATCACCGGGTTTTCAATACAGGGATACAGGAGGCCTATATTATTGGCTCTACGGTGGGCATGTGTGCCACGGGCGTAAAACCAATTGTGGAAGTTCAATTTGCTGATTATATTTTTCCGGGCATCAACCAGCTTTATACGGAGGTAGCCAAAAGTTGCTTTTTAAGTGATGGAAAATTTCCGTTGCAAGTAGTCATTCGTGTTCCTATTGGCGCCTATATTGGTGGCGGACCTTATCACAGTGCAAGCATTGAAAGTTTATTGTTGGCAATTAAGGGAATCAAAATCGTGTATCCTTCTAATGCCGCTGATATGAAAGGTTTAATGAAAGCAGCGTTTTTGGATCCCAACCCGGTGATGATGTTGGAGCATAAAGGCCTGTATTGGAGCAAAGTGCCGGGCACTGAAGATGCAAAAAGAGCTGAGCCTTCGGGCGACTATGTATTACCGTTAGGCAAAGCAAATATCGTTTTGCATCCGGATGAGAATAAAATGAATAAGGGCGAAAGCTGTTGTGTGATCACTTATGGAATGGGTGTTTACTGGGCAAAAAATGCTGCGAAAAAATTTCAGGGTAATATAGAAATTATTGATCTCAGAACTTTATTTCCCTTAGATGAAGAATTGGTTTTTTCAGCAGTAAAAAAACATGGGAAATGTTTGGTGCTTACAGAGGAGCAACAAAATAATTCATTTGCCGAAGCGCTTGCAGCAAGGATTTCAAAAGAGTGTTTCCGGTTTTTGGACGCTCCTGTAGAGGTGCTTGGTGCTATGAATCTTCCCGCCGTTCCGTTAAATATTTTATTGGAAAATCAGATGCTGCCAAATAGTGAAAAAGTTAGCGAATCACTCAAAAAATTATTGACTTACTAATAAGTAGCTTTGGATGCTTCAACAGTAAACGGATAAATAACCCGGTTTTATTTTTTATTGTTGAACTTTGTACGCATCCGGAAGAGCGCTATGCAACTTTTTGAAATACTTAATCCTAAGCTACTATGATTCAATGGCACATCGGTTGTTCAGGATTTCATTATAAGGACTGGAAATGTGTTTTTTATCCCAAAGAAATCCCACAACGAAAATGGTTCGAATATTATGCAGAACATTTTAATACGCTTGAATTAAATGTTACCTTCTATAGGTTCCCGAAAGTTCCTATGTTAAAGAGTTGGTATGACAGAAGCCCTGCTAATTTTACTTTTGCAGTGAAAGCCCCAAGAGCAATTACCCATTTTAAAAAACTTAATGATTGTGGTAAATTTTTTAAAGATTTTTATGTGACGGTTGAAAAAGGATTGAAAGAAAAAGCAGCCTGCATTTTATTTCAGTTTCCACCGAACTATACTTACACCGAAAATCGCCTTGAAAAAATAGTGTCCAATCTGTATAAACAATTTTCAAACATAGTAGAATTCAGGCATTATAGCTGGTGGAATGAAAATGTGTACAAAACCCTTGAACAACATAAAATTACTTTTTGCGGCATGAGCCATCCGTTATTACCTGATAAGGTAATCGCCAATTCGCCCATTCTGTATTACAGAATGCACGGGGTGCCTGATTTGTATCGCTCTTCTTATTCAACTGCTTACCTGAAAAAAATTGTTAATGAAATAAAATCCCAGGCCATGGTAAAACAGGCGTTTATTTATTTTAATAATGATTACGATGCCGTTGCGATTAGAAATGCAAATGAGATGAAAGCCATCGTGAATCATAAATGAATTTGGCAAGCCGGGACAACACGTTTTGTTCAAGGAATAACAGTCAACAGCAGCTTACGTAGCTTTCAGGCAGCACTGACAAGTAACGTTTATTGAACTAAGCCTTAACCGTTTTTTCCTATCCAAGAGGATTGTTTTACCTTCAACACTGATTTCGTCTCTTAAAAAATTACCTCCCTCAGAAAATAGTAACGAACAGTACTAACTGTATAAACAGGCTTCGACTGTTTCTGCAAAGTTTTTACCTGTCTTTATTTACCGGAAATTAGGCATATTGAGATGAGATTAATTGTATGAAGAAACGTATTTTTTTTGCTCCACTAATTGCTTTATCCGTTGTTACAACATCGTGGTCACAGGATTACTTGCCTGCTTATAAGATCACCGCTGACACCGCAGCCTATATTCTTTTACCTGCCGGCAACTGGCAGATGATGGCGGATACAACCGGCAATCTTACGTTAGATCAGGCGATCAATTCTAACCAGTTTCAAAATAATGATCCAAAAATTAATTATAAGACTCGAGTTTACTGGCAGCGCTATCAAATTATCAACGGTCTTCCAAAGGAAGCAAAAATATCTTTGCCGGAAGCTTCTTTTCGCGCCGATTTGTATGCAAAAATTAATGGTGATAAATGGCAGCATTTTATCACGGGCGCCGGTGTAAAATGGAGCCAGCGTGACGGATTGAAAAGAATTCCGGCCTTCATGCTTTCTATTCCAGCCGATGATACGCTCACCGTTTATAAAAGAATGCATTGGAATTTTATTGATGCACAACCTGACTCTATAAAAATGTCTTTTAGCTTTACCGATAAGCTGATCGAATACAATTATGTAAAGAATGAATCTCATAATATGAATGAAATCCAGGATACATTTCTGCTGGGAATGTTCATCCTGTCTATGGTCATTAATTTTTACTTTTTCCTGGTAGTTCACGAAAAAGAATTTCTTTATTTCACACTGTTTCTTTTGATGGCAAGCATAGAAGCGCTATGTAGTTTAAACAATGTTTTTCTCAGGGAAGAACCTCAGCTTGTATTGTATTTATACATTTTTGCCAATAGTCTTTCCAGCTTTATGCTCATACAATTTGTGCGTTATTTTTTAAAAACCTTTCATCGCTTTCCACGTTGGGATAAATATCTTCTGGCCTTTGGCTATGCGCAGATTTTCGTTCTTTTATTCACCTATTTTGCATCGGCAGCTTTTCATATTAATCTTGCAAAACCTTCACATGTTTCACAAAATGTAGTCAATTTAATTTATGAGATTTCACTTCTGACAACTCTATTATTTTATGTTCGGGATAAAGAGCGGATTACACGACTGGTGCTGGTTGCGCTGATGCCGATTTTACTTCTCGGATTAATAGCTTATGCTTCAGCCGTTGCTTTTGGATTGTATTCTACAAGGCTTGGCTCTCCGGATATTTCGGGTTATGAATCGGGATTTAGCCGTGCGGCATTTTTTATTTTGATTCTTACTTTTTTCTGGATGATGACTTTTTTCACGTGGGTGTTGTTTCTCCGGTTTTCCAATCTGAGAAAAAAAGTGGCTCAGCAGGCATCGCTTGATCAGATGAAATCAACATTTTTTACCAATATTTCCCATGAATTTAGAACGCCGCTCACGCTTATCATCGGGCCTATTGAAGATCTGCTGAATGATAAAAAAGCGCAGAAATTCAGGGAGCCTTTGCTCTACATTCACCGTAATTCAAAACGGTTATTGCAACTAATAAACCAGCTTCTGGATTTATCCAAACTGGACGTAGGAAATTATCAATTGAACACTTCAAGGGATGATATTATTCCTTTTGTAAAACAAATCGTGCATTCATTTTCTTCCATGGCGCATAAGAAAAATATTTTGTTGGAAACAGAAGTTGACCCGAGATTAAAAAATGACTTGAGAAATGAGACAGTTTGGTTTTATTTTGATGAAGATGTTTTAGAAAAAATTTTGACCAACCTTCTTGCAAATGCTTTTAAGTTTACCCCGGCCGACGGCAATATTATTGTAAGTATTTGCCTTTCTGAAAATGGCATGTTGGAACTGAAAGTAGAAGACACCGGAACCGGTATTCCTTCAGAAAAACTACCTTTTATTTTTGATCGTTTTTACCAGGCGGATGATTCTCATAAAAAGCAATATGAAGGCACCGGTATCGGGCTGGCGCTTGTAAAAGAATTGGTTGAATTACATAAAGGAAAGATTACAGTGAAAAGCACTATCAACAGTGGAACAACTTTTAGCTGTTATTTTCCTTTTAATAAAAAAAATCTTTCAAAAAATACAGCCATAAATAAAGCATTGTTTGAAAATCCTGTAGAAGTAATTACCGAAACAGAAAATGTGGGGCATGAAGAAAATGTAAATGGCAGCCAGGCCAGCGTGTTGATTGTAGAAGACCAACAGGATGTAAGAAAATATATCAGGAGCAAATTAGCAGATATTTATACAGTTTTGGAGGCGAAAAACGGAAGAGAAGGATTTGAAATGGCTCGCCAACATATTCCTGACCTCGTCATCAGTGATGTGATGATGCCCGAAATGGATGGTTTCGAATTGTGCCAGCAATTAAAAACTGACGATTTCACCAGCCATATTCCGGTAATATTGCTCACGGCACGCGCAGAAGATTCCGATAAACTGAGCGGACTGAAAACCGGTGCGGATGCGTATTTGATCAAGCCCTTCAATTCAAAAGAATTATTATTAAGGGTTCATAATCTCATTGAACTGCGGAATAAACTTCGTAAAAAATTCAGTGGTAAATTAATAGTAAAGCCAAGCGAAATAACTGTGACATCACAGGACAGCCAGTTTATGCAGCGCCTGCTTGATACGGTAGAAAAACATATCAGCGACGAAAAATTTTCCGTTGAAGAATTAGGCCATGAATTTGGTATGAGCTCTTCGCAAATCAACCGGAAATTAAAAGCTATCATCAACCAGTCTGCCGGAACATTTATTCGTACTATCAGAATGGAAAGAGCCATGGAATTATTAAAAAATGATCAGGCCACCATTGCCGAAATTGCTTATGAAACCGGCTTTACCGAACCTGCCTATTTTTCGAGGGTTTTTAAAAACCACTTTGGAATTTCACCATCAGAGGTAAAAAAATAGGAAGCTTATCCGGCTTAGCATTTTCAAAATAAAAATCTTACTTATTTCTTTTTTTACTGTATCGAATTGACTATTTTCTAATTAATGTCAATTTGGATAACCGGTGGCAAAATTGCATTTTTCGCCTAACAAGAAAAATAAAATAAAAATTCTGATTATTTCCCTGTCTGCCGCCCGGCAGGTCAATTTGCTATCCTTTTCTACGTTGAAACATGCTTCTCGAATCAAAATGCGTGATTTATCCAACCTTTTGCGCCAAAAGTATAAGTGGCTGCATCTTACTCACTTTAATTTTACCTGGATAAAACAAACAGATGTCGCAACCAATTTTCTCCCGATAGTGGGTTTTGAATTCCGGCGTCTTCGTTTTCCACTCAATCATTTAAAAAATTTTAAAAACAAAACAACATGCAAACAAAAAAAATGCTCTTCACAGCTATTGCCTTCATGGCATTCTATTTTACTGTTAATGCCCAAAATAACCAGGAACCCAAACCTTTTGTGATACATACTATGTACATCAACAGAACCGGTGCAACGCTGAAAATGAATGTGGATTCTTTATTGGAAATCTTCAAGAAAACTGCGATGGATGCCAACCCTTATTTCACCAGTTCTAAAATTGTAGCACACATGTGGGGACATGATAGCAGGGAGGTACTTATGATTTTTGAATTAAAAAGCATGAATGACTTACAAGCCGCTTTTGAAAAGGAGTTTAGTCTTTTCAGAGAATATGTAAAAACTCATAAAGATTTTGGGGATCAATGGCTTAGCTTATTTCTGAATCCCGAACACCACTCTGATGAAATATATGGGGTAGTGGCAGAATAATTTTTATAATCTTATAAAATAAAAAACATGAAAAAAACAATGCTTTTCGCACTTATTTGTGCTATCGCCGGATGCTTCGTTTTTACCAGTGCTTCAGCACAAAAATCAGATGAGGCGGCCATTAAAAAAGTATTAAACGAAGAAACCAGCAATTACTTTCATAAAAATTATGATGGCTGGGCGAACACATGGGTGCATGATACGGCAGCCAGCGTTCTTAATGCAAGCGCCAACGGCTATAGCCAACTGCTCGGCTGGAATGCCATCGCAGCCCAATACAAAAATGACATTGAGGAACTAAGTGTGAGAAGTGAGGCTGAAATTGCACCATTTCTCAACAAAACGGATTATCACATTTATATAAGCGGAAATATGGCCACAGTTTCATTTAAGGAAGGCAGTAAAAATCCGAACACCGAAATGCGCACTTTAGTAAAACAGAACGGCGCGTGGAAAATTCTGAATTTTACTTTAATAAACAATGCCGCTTATGTGATGAATAATGTTATGAGCAACATGAGGGCTTTTGTGGGCAAATGGGTTTTGGATGGAAAAGCTACCATGGAGCCTTCTAATGGTGCTGTATTAAATTCTGCTGCATTTGAACTGAAAGAAACGCCCATCGGCATGGAGCAACTTTCATCTTTTATTTTTACCAATAACGGCCAATCATTTGCCCCTCCCACTGCTTATGAATATTTCATTCCTGACTTTAATACAGGCACCATTTCCTATACGTCTGTTCGTGAAAATCGCTTTGGACAAACCTTCACCAGCACAGGTAAAATAACTTCTGATAAAATAAATTCATTCACTGCAACTGTTATGTATCCCGATAAACCAACTGTTATCCAAACTGAATATACTGTTACCCTGCAAGATGGAAAGTGGCACCAGGTGGGCAAAGATTATGATAAAAACGGAAAACAAGTGAGCACAGAAACTATTGATTTACGACGCTTATAAAGTAATTAATTCGAGCTTTTTGGTAATTATTTAATGTGTCATTTCCAAAACCTTAAATGGGCTTTCCAAAGGTTTCAACATTCCCAAAAAATAAAAAATATAAACACATGAAAAAAGCAATTTCAAATTTCGCCATCAGTTTTATTTTACTGATTGCCGGCACCAACATTTCTTTTGCCCAAACAGACAGTAGTGTTCAAATTACATCGCAACCGCAAGATGCATCTGTAACCACAAAAGATAGAAGAGGGAACCCTTCTACAAAAAATATTCAGCACTACTTTTAACGTTGTGGCTACCGGTCAGAACCTTACATATCAATGGCAGAACAGTCTTGATCGTGGTGTAATATGGAGCAATGTACCAGCGGCCACATTATCCTCCTTAACGGTCAATAATATAGTAAGCGCAGATGATAGCATTCAATATCGTGTCATTGTTACCGGTGTTCATAACTCTGCGACTTCAGATGTAGCTACATTAAAAGTGGATGAAAGCATCAAAATCGGAGACTTACCAATAACGATCCCAGACAGTCAAATACAACAACCCAGAAGAACAGGCAGATGACCAATAATACTCAGGTCATAGATAAGGGACACCGAAACTCAGA
Organism: Hanamia caeni; assembly: GCF_003721595.1. GTDB lineage: Bacteria > Bacteroidota > Bacteroidia > Chitinophagales > Chitinophagaceae > Ginsengibacter > Ginsengibacter caeni. The sequence goes on along the minus strand of NZ_RJJR01000019.1, from coordinate 17,897 downwards.
GATATACAGTTGACCCCAACCCGGTGACCAACCATTCGCTTCTATCGGAGGCAAACTGAGTAGCCGATAAATTCAAAAACCGAAAACGGCTTTCCTAAAGTTTTTAAACATTCAAAACAATATAAAAAAATCAAAACACATGAAAAAAGCAATTACAAATTTCGCCATCAGTTTTATTTTACTGATTTCCGGCGCTAACATTTCTTTTGCCCAAACAGACAGGCCATATAAAGATGGCCCGATTTGGCAGGTTCAATTTGTGCATACCAAACCCGGTATGACGGATCTGTATTTAAAAAATTTAAGCGAAGGCTGGATAAAACAAATGCGGGCTGCAAAAGATGCCGGGCTGATTATGGATTACAAAATTCTCTCCGCGGAGCCAGCTTCTGAAAATGATTGGGACCTTTTATTAATGTATGAATTTAAAAATTATGCAATGCTTGATGGGGCAAGAGAAAAAATGGAAGCTATTGATAAAAAAGTTTTCAACGCCACTCCTGAAACGCAGCATAGCAATGCAGTTTCAAGAAATGATTTGCGCACATTGCAGGGAGGCAGGCTGACACAGGAACTTGATTTTAAATAAATGCTCAGGGGGAATGAAAAAATATTGAAATCTCTGAAACTATGGTTCTTCTCTGTGTTTAATAAAAAGGCTGCCTTATAGCCGGCAGTCTTTTTTAATCTCAATCTGAATAAACTCCTGTTTTAAAAATGAATTACATCCATAGACTAAATGCGCTAAAAATTTAGGTTTTGCGTGAAAAGTATAAATGGTTTGTTTCAATATGAGAAAGTAAATTCAATGGAACTTACCGATTTTTCAACGACAATCTGAATAAAAGCTCTGTAAAACTATAAACTACAATCATGTCAAACATTGTCATCACGGGCTGCAGCAGCGGGATCGGTTTTGCTACAGCAGTATTGCTCGCACAAAATAAATATACCGTTTTCGCTACCATGAGGCACCCCTCACAGAATACGGAACTACAAAACCTCGCGGAAAAAAAGAATCTGCCTATCATTATCCTACCGCTTGATGTTACAGAGGACGAATCGGTAAACAATGCCATCGCACAAGTGCTTGAATATACCAGCAGGATAGACGTGCTTATTAATAATGCGGGTACCGGTATTATAGGTGCGGTTGAAGAATTACCTGTTGAAACTTTCATCAAAGAAATGGATACTAATTTTATAGGCGCTGTAAGATGCACAAAGGCCGTATTGCCTCACATGCGCCAGCAGAAAATCGGCTGCATTATTAATATTTCTTCTGTGGGTGGCAGGGTTTTTAATGATTTTTCTGCTCCTTATTGTGCATCCAAAGCTGCGTTGGAAGCATTTAGCGAATGCCTGGCAATGGAGGTTTTGCCATTCGCTATCCGGGTAGCCGTCGTGGAACCAGGCGTCATTGACACGCCACTTCAGGATAAAGCCAAAAGCCAAATTAAAGAAACGCATTATCCAAATCTTGAACGGGCCATTGCTTTCTTCTCGGCCGCCACGGCTCATCATGTACCACCGGAGGTAGTAGCAGAAGTTATTCTTAAAATTATAAAGGGCGAAAGCACACAATTCCGTAATCCAGCAGGTCCGGATGCTGCGCCTGCTTTGCGTTTCCGCGCTTCCATGAAAGATGAGGACTGGATTGCATCCGCGGGGATGGATGAAGAAACCTGGATAAAAGCAATGGAAGGGATGCATTTAGATGTGAAAAAATATATGATTAATAGTCAATAAAATATTTCAACCATTTTTTACGATCAAGCCGTAAAGTGAGGGATTTAACGCAGGCCAAACAAGTATTTCATCTAGTAAAAACAAGGATGTCTATTATTTATCTTTCCAATTATAAACTGGATAATAAACCATCAAATCCTGTAAGTTTGAAAAAAAAGTGAATGACTACAGATAAAGAAATGACAACCGACCAGGAAAACAAGAAAAAGACAAAAACAGAAATTCAGTTTTTTGACAGTCCTCAAAACAGATGGGAAAATCTTATATACGCAATCAGCGTATTTGTTGAATTTATTAAAGGATTCAGGGCGCTGCATTTTGTAGGCCCTTGCGTTACAGTTTTTGGTTCAGCAAGATTTAAAGAAGATCATCTTTTTTATCAACAGGCCAGGGAACTGTCCGGCGAAATTGCCAAGTTGGGTTTTACGATTATGACCGGCGGCGGCCCGGGAATTATGGAAGCTGCAAACCGCGGCGCCAAAGAGGTTGGAGGAAAAAGCGTTGGCTGTAACATCGTATTGCCGCATGAGCAACATCATAATCCCTATCTTGATAAGTGGGTAAATATCAAATACTTTTTTGTGCGCAAAACTTTACTGATGAAATATTCTTATGCCTTTGTGGTGATGCCCGGCGGCTTCGGAACATTAGATGAATTTTTTGGGGCCATAACTTTAATCCAAACAAGGAAAATTAAATTATTCCCTATAATAATTTTTGATAAGGAATTTTATAAAAATATTGTGGAACACAATGAGGAAATGTTGAGAAGAGGAACCGTTTCCCAGGATGATTTAAATCTTTACCTGGTAACGGATTCGATTGATGAAGCGATTGAATACATTAAAGAAAAAAGCATCATTGCTTTTGGTTTGAAATATATGAAACCTAAAAAAGCCTTTGGTGGCTTTTTTGAAAAAGGGTTTAAGGAATTATTTTAATGCCTTGTAAATTTTTTCTCAGGTAAAACAGAAAGAATAATTGTTCTTATTTTTGTAAAGAATAATGTCCTGCATTTTTATTCTGCCACTTTTAAATTTAGCATTAGAAAATTTTTTCCAAATTTTTTTATGCATGAACATTCATTTTTTTTATTATAGAAAGGTTGCGTGTTAATTTTATTTTAACATAATGCAGCATGTTTGCCTCTTTAGGTGTCTTGGTTGATTAACGTGGTGTTCCTTTCCAAAATATTATATCCAAAGAAAATATTTCCAGTCATACCATGTTACGTATACATGTAATTCATCAAAAAAAATTGAATTAAAAATTGCATTATGAAAATAATTAAGCTGCGCGTTTGTACCCTTGTATTCTTTTTATTATTCTTTTCCGGTTATGCGTTTTCACAGGTTTCTGTAGCCGGAAAAGTCAGCGATTCGGCAGGAAATCCAATTGCTCATGCAACTGTATTAGTGAAAAACACCAATGTCGGCACTCAAACATCGTCAGAGGGAACTTTTACATTAAGTGCGCCAAACGGAGCCACTACGCTCGAAATAAGCTCCATTGGATATGAGACGCAGGACGTGCCCATAGGTAATGGCAACGTTTCCGTTACATTGGTTACATCAAGTACTGAGCTTGCAAATATTACTATTGTCTCAATCGGATATGGAACGCTTGATAAGAAAGAGGTGTCAAGTGCCATCACTCATCTTTCAGCCGATGATCTTACCAAAGTAGCGAGTAATAATGCGCTGATGTCCATACAGGGAAAGGTAGCAGGGTTGTCAGTAACGAATACTGCCTCGGCTGATCCTAATTCTTCGCCAAGTATCCAATTAAGAGGCGTGTCGTCAAGAGATGCGGGGCTGGGACCGCTGTATGTTATCAACGGCATACCGGGTGGAAATCTGGACAACATAAATCAAAATGATATCGAGTCTATTGATGTATTGAAGGGCGGTGCGGCTTCGGCGATCTACGGAACAAGAGGAAGCAATGGTGTAATTTTAATCACTACAAAAAAGGGAACGTCTACGCCTCATACTTTTTATGAGGGATATGCCTCATTTGATTATCCTACCAATCAACTGAATGTTCTTTCCAAAGCTGATTTCTTAAAAAATAAAAGGGGGGTAGACCATAACGGGAACACGAACTGGATGGATGTTGTAAAGCGGGATCCTTCATTTTCACAAAAGCATACGTTGCAATTTTCAGGCGGCAGCAGCAAAACAAATTATTTTGCATCGCTCGATTATAGAAACGCTGACGGCATTGATTTAAGATCTTCGAAAGAAGAATATGGCGCAAGAATCAATCTTAATCATACGTCGGATAATAATTTATATGCAATTACTTTTAATGTAGCGCCACGATATGCAAAAACAAACACCGCAGATTATAGTGGCTTCAATTATGCACTGACATTGAATCCTACAATTCCGGTATACGACAGCACAGGAAAATACAATTATATCACCACGGGATTTTTTGCGAATAATCCGGTGGAAGCCGCGAAAACAGTGCTTGATAAGCAGGAAATTAAAGAACTGGATATTAGTGGATCTTTCAAATTAAATATTCTTAAAAACCTGAATACAGTAGCCACCATCGGGCAAGTACACAGAACTTTCAGAGGTTTATTTTTTATTCCTTCTACGAATACGACTGTTATCAATGGAACAGGGCGCAACAGGGGATCTCAAAACCTGCAAGAAGATGATCAGAAAAGCTTTGAATGGACAGGAAATTATTCATTGGATGTTGGAAAAAATTCTTTTAAATTATTAGGCGGATATTCTTATCAACAATTTATGGCCTCAGGGTTCAATGCCTCCAATGAAGATTTTCCATCGGATGTATTAACTTTTAATAATATTGGCACTGGCTTGTGGAACATCGAAGAAGGTATTAACGGCGTGGGATCTTACAAAAACAGTTCAAAGCTTATCGCCTTTTTTGGAAGGTTGAATTATAATTTTGATCAAAAATATTATTTGTCTGCAAGCTTACGCAGGGAAGGCTCTTCAAAGTTCGGACAAAATAATAAATGGGGATATTTTCCTGCTGCTTCGGTTGCATGGCGTTTAGATCAGGAAGAATTTCTCAGGCCTGTTTCATGGTTGAACAGTTTGAAGCTGAGAGCCGATTATGGAGAAACCGGTAACCAGGATTTTGGAAATTATCTTTCTCTTGATACGTACAGCGGATATGGCTATTATGTTTTTAACGGCGTAACCTACCAGGTTTGGGGCCCAAGTCAAAATACCAATTATAACCTTCGTTGGGAAAAGGCGCAAAACTTCAATGTGGGTCTTGATTTTGAAATGTTTAATAACACGATTAGCGGCAGCCTGAATTATTACATACGAACCAATAAAGATTTGCTGGGATATTATTCTGTTCCTAACCCGCCAAATATTCAGGGAACTACTTATGCCAATGTAGGAACTATGAAAAATTCCGGCATTGAAATTCAGCTTGACGCAAAAATTATTAGAGGATCCGATTTTAATTATGATATAACCTTTGCCGGAGCCACCAACGACAATAAGTTTGTTTCCTTTTCGAACGAGCTATTCAAAGGACAAAAATATATTGATGTAGTAGGTATGCCTGCGCCGGGGTCTCCGGGCAATATCCAAAGATTGCAGGAGCAAATGCGGATAGGAAGTTTTTACACATTAAAATCTGCAGGTTATGATAAGTTTGGCCGGCTGCTGGTGTATAATAAAGAAGGAAAAATAATCCCTGCCAATTCCGCTACCAATGATGATAAACAGTTCGTTGGTAATGGTCTTCCAAAATTTACCGCAAGTCTTGGTAACACTTTCAGATATAAAAACTGGGACCTTGGCATTTTTCTGCGAGGCGCTTTTGGATATGATTTGTTTAATACTTACGCGTTTTATCTTGGTACGCCCGCCACACAATCTGATGCAAATGTTCTTACATCAGCTTATGACGGCAGCAAATATTCTAAGCTGACCAATCCGGCTACTTATTCCTCCTTGTCTGATTACTTCCTCGAGCCAGGCGATTTTGTAAAAATTGATAATGTAACATTAGGATACACGCAAAAGTTAAACACGAATTATATTCAGTCGTTCAGAATTTATGTTGCCAGCAGAAACCTGTATACTTTTACAAAGTTTACGGGTGGCGACCCCGATTTGATACAGGTGAACGGATTATATCCCGGAGTAAATAATTCCCTTTCTTATTATCCATCTACAATACAGTTATTATTCGGGATTCAACTCAATTTTTAATCTTAATATTCTTAGATAATGATACAAAATAATTATACAGGCAAAATATTAAAAAGTGCATTATTTGTTGTTTTACTGGCAGTGGCCGGTTGCACCAAATTAGATGAAACGTTATACGATAGAATCACCTCGGAAAATTTTCTGCAAACCAAAAACGATGTAACCCGTGATTTTTTGCGCGCATTTGAGCACAGCTACTGGAGCATCCAGGGAAACAACTTGTTTGCCATGCAGGAAGATCCGGGCGACCAGATAATGACAGCTAACCGCCAGGGCGACTGGTTTGATGGCGGCCAATACCAGCGCCTTCATTATCATACATGGACGCCAAATGATGGATATACAGACGGCGGCTGGGACGCTCTTTACCAGGGTGTGGATTTAGCTACTAATTCACTGGAAGACCTTGAAGCAATAAAGAACCCCGAAAAGTTCAGTATGACCCAGGTAGAACTCGACGATATGATAGCCGAACTTCATACGCTGCGTGCATGGCTCTATATCCGCCTGTTTGATCTTTATCGCAATATTGAAATCATTACAAAAGTGAAAGGCGAGTCCGAAGGACAGCCACAATCTACTCCCCAGGAAACTTTTGATTTTATAGAAAAAGAATTAATAGATGCAATTCCTAAATTACCAACCAACGATCAATTAGGCGAAAATACAATTGGAAGATGGACAAAAGGTGGTGCAGCGGCCCTGCTCGTAAGATTGTATTTAAATTCAAAAGTATATACCGGTATCGAACGTTTTAACGATTGTGCTGCTATGTGCCAGGATATAATTGACGGCAAATATGGAACTTATCAATTGGAAGACCGATGGGACGCTCCTTTTGATTATACGAACGGCCAGTCTAAAGAAACCATATTTGGTTTCCCTGGAAGTTTTGGCCTTACGCACTGGCAATACACCATTGATATGCAATTCGGTCTTTTGTCGTATCAGATTCCAAGGTATTTTGGCTTCACTGATTTTGGAGATGCAAATCCAAAATTTGGATTGCAACCAGGCCATGATGTTGATAGCGCCGAATACACATTTAACCTAGGAAAGCCTGTTGTGAAATTTTTTAATTACCCTGATGACTACCGATTAAAGCTTTATAGAAATCTGGGAAACAGTAAACGCGAAGGAATGTTTTTATTCGGCTATCTGCCTTATATCAATGCATCAGGAAAACAAGATACAGTTAGGGGGAATAAAGGATCTTATCCATTATACTTCAGAGACCAGGTAGGTATGTTTTTGGACGCAAAGCCCGGAACAAAAATAGCAGATAAGGAATCTGATATGAATCATGCTGATCATAATTCTGGTTGGTTTATGGCAAAGTATCCCTATTATCCAAGTGATGATCCGAATAAAATTTCATCCGCGTGGGCAGAGATCAGGCTGGCTGAAATTTATTATTCATTGGCCGAATGCAAATACCGCGCAGGCGATAAAGCTGCCGCTGCTGTTCTTTTAAATGCGGTTCGGGTTCGTAATTATCCTCCCGGTTCGCCCAGCTTATATAAGGAAGACGGCAGCCAGTTGGATGATCAGGAAATGATCGATGAATGGGGACGTGAATTTCTTGCCGAGGGAAGAAGGCGCACTGACCTGATTCGCTGGGGCGTATTCAATACCGGCACATGGTGGGACAAACAGCCGGATGCCGATAATCACACCGAAATTTATCCTATCGGCCAAAATGTTTTAAATAGTTCTCCCCAGTTAAAACAAAATCCCGGATACTAATAGAGAATCCGAAACATTTTTAAGCATAAAAAAAATATTATGACTCACATCAAAATAATCACTTTCCGGAAATTTTATAAGTTAAAATCCATAGCCCTGTTTTTTTCAATGGTGGCGCTGGCTGCGCTCAGCCTCACCTCTTGTAAAAAAGAAATTAAAGCCGGTGATCCGATAGCCCTTACTTACGACCAGGTATATATGGTGGGCAATGCTACTTCTATCGGATGGAGCATCAATGATGCAATTCCAATGACGCCAACTCCCGGAAACGCCGATGAATTTACATGGGAAGGCCCGTTGTTTGCCGGAGAAATTAAATTTCCAACAGCGTTGAGCTGGTCTTCAGATACTTTCATGTCTGCAACTCCGGGTCAGGCCATCAGTGATGATAAAGCATTACTCGCATTAAGCGGAAACCCCGATTATCATTGGGTAATCACAGATGCTGAAGCGGGCAATTATAAAATTACGCTTAACACAAAAGAGTCTACCGTCGTTTTTCAGAAGCAATGATAGGTGAGTAAAATTCAATTTAAATATTGAAAGGATATAGAATTCTTTAGGGAATACATTCATGATCACATCGTGAAGTGATCTTAAAAATTATTGAAAGAGAAATACGAATAGGAATAAGACTAGCAGTAAAAGGATAAATGGTTCGGATTTTAATTTTGGTTTATTGTGCGGCGACTAACGTGACTGTTACTCAAAGCCGCCATATAAGCGTATAATTATTTTACTTTTACATCCATTGTTTATTTCTTTATTAATTTTTATTACAAAACCTCCTGATGCGCCTGTTGCGGAATCATCTAATTTTATTTTTTTCAATTCTTATTTTACTTTCAATCCCTGGTTGCGTTTTTGCTGCTGCACCTCATATCCCGCCAGGCGATTCCATTTCGACCAGAATTATAGCTGCTGAAAAAATTAATCCGACCACCATTCAATTGGTATTTGCTGACAAGCACCGGATGACGATTGACTTTTATGGCGAAAATATTTTTCGTGTTTTTGAAGATACTTCAGGTGGGCTTATCCGAAGACCGGCGGCTAATCCACCGGCAGAAATTTTGGTCAATAATCCACGGAAACCCGTGTCAACGCTTACATTAGAGAGTACAGCAGATGAAATTACCATCGCTTCTTCAAAAATTGCTGTCTTAATTAATAAAAAAACTTCCTTATTCAAAGTAGAAAATAAACTGGCCGGTAAAGTAGTGCTTGCTATGCACGAGCCTGTAAAGTTTGGAGCAGGAAAAGTTACGTTGGTTTTGAAAGAAAATCCTGATGAATATTTTTTTGGTGGCGGCGTTCAAAATGGCCGATTCTCTCATAAGGGAAAAAGTATTTCAATCGTAAATGAGAATAGCTGGACGGATGGGGGAGTGGCTTCGCCAAATCCTTTTTATTGGTCAACAGCGGGATACGGTGTTATGTGGTACACTTTTAAGCCAGGTAAATATGATTTCGGTACAGAGAAGCAAGGCGAAGTTATTCTTACTCACAACACGGATTACCTCGATGTATTTTTTATGATTGATGATGGCGCGGTAAACCTGCTGAATGATTTTTACCAATTAACAGGCAATCCTGTTTTGCTGCCCAAATTTGCTTTTTATGAAGGGCACTTAAATGCGTATAACCGCGATTACTGGAAACAGGATTCTTCAGGAATTCTTTTTGAAGATGGCAAACGATACAAGGAGAGCCAGAAGGATAATGGCGGTATTAAAGAATCATTGAACGGGGAAAAGAGTAATTACCAGTTTTCAGCCCGGGCGGTAATAGACCGTTATAAAAATAATGATATGCCCCTTGGCTGGATTTTGCCGAATGACGGATACGGCGCGGGCTACGGGCAAACCGGCACGCTCGATAGCAATATCGCCAATTTAAAATCCTTTGGTGACTATGCGCGCAAAAATGGGGTACAAATTGGCCTTTGGACTCAGTCCGATTTGCATCCTAAAAAAGACGTAAGCGCACTGCTGCAGCGCGACATTGTAAAAGAAGTGCGCGATGCAGGCGTGCGGGTTTTGAAAACAGATGTAGCATGGGTGGGCGCCGGCTATTCTTTCGGCTTGCACGGCGTTGCAGATGTTGGCCACATCCTTCCTTATTATGGAGATAACGCCAGGCCATTCTTTATCACAGTGGACGGCTGGGCCGGCACGCAACGGTATTCATCTGTTTGGACAGGAGATCAAACCGGTGGCAATTGGGAATATATTCGTTTCCACATCCCAACTTTTATCGGGGCAGGTTTGTCTGGCTTGTCCAACATTACCTCAGATATGGACGGAATTTTCGGAGGTAAAAATCCGATTGTGAACGCACGCGAATTTGAATGGAAAACGTTTACGCCCATGCAGCTTAACATGGATGGATGGGGCGCAAATCCAAAATATCCGCAGGCGCTCGGTGAGCCAACTACTTCTATCAACCGCACTTACCTAAAATTGAAATCCGAATTGCTGCCCTATACTTACAGCATTGCTAAAGAAGCAGTTTCAGGATTGCCCATGATTCGGGCTATGTTTCTTGAGGAACGAAACCCTTATACACTGGGTGTTTCAACAGAATACCAATTTATGTATGGGCCTTATTTCCTGGTTGCACCCATTTATCAATCTACTGCTATGGACACTAACGGTAATGATATCCGCAACAATATTTATTTGCCCGAAGGAACGTGGATAGATTATTTTTCAGGCCGCGAATATACAGGCGGTGCTGTCATCAATAGTTTTGATGCGCCGCTTTGGAAACTGCCGGTCTTCGTGAAGCAGGGCGCAATCATACCAATGAACGCGCCCAATAATCACGTTTCAGAAATTGACAACCGTGTGAGAATTTACGAAATTTATCCATCGCAAAAGTCTGCTTTTACCCAGTATGATGATGACGGAATTACAGAAAGCTATAAAAAAGGGGATGGCGCTACAACCCTTATAGAATCAGGTGTTTCCGGCGATGTGGCGAATATTATTGTTCATCCGGCAAAGGGAGATTTTGAAGGTTTTGTAAAAAAGAAATCCACCATCTTTAAAGTTAATGTAACTGCAAGGCCGGCAAATATTGAAGTAAGTGTTGGCGGAAAGAAACAAAAAATTTCCGAAGTGAAATCACTGGAATCATTTGAAAAAAATAGCAACGTTTATTTTTATAATGCCGCACCCGACTTAAATGAATTTGCCACAAAGGGAAGCGATTTTGCCAAAATAAAAATGATTAAAAACCCACAGGTTTGGGTGAAGGTATCGCCCACTGATATCACTGTTAACGCTGTAAAGCTTCGTATCAAAGGATTTCAATTCAAATCAAAAGCTAAATCAGAAACTCATACCGGCAGCTTGGCAGCACCTGCAAATTTTCACGCGGCAGACAGCGGCAATACGGCTTATGCAATTACACTTAATTGGAGTGCTGTATCAAATGCAGACTATTATGAAATTACGTTTAAGGGTGTCCGTTATACAACTATAAGGAGCATTCATTTTTTATTTAATAACCTGCAGCCCGAAAGTGAATATCATTTTAAAATCAGGGCAGTGAATAAAGATGGTTATTCTGAATGGGCAAATGTTTCGGCTAAAACTAAAGTCAATCCGCTGAAATTTGCGATTCATAATATTACTGCCACATCTTCCGCGCAGGACGAAGAAGATTATGAAATCAGTAAGCTGGTTGATTTTGATGATAAGAGCATGTGGCATACAAAGTATGAACAAAAATCAGTTCCCTTTTCTATAATCCTTGATTTAAAAACGCTCAACCAATTAGACCGGCTCGAATATTTGCCGCGGATGAACGGCAGAAATGGTGTAATCCTAAAAGGTGCCGTTGAATACAGTATGGATAAGAACCAATGGATACCGGCAGGAAGTTTTGATTGGCTGCAGGATAATACTGCAAAGACTTTTCAATTTAAAAATCATCCCTCAGCGAGATTCATAAGATTATCAGTTTCCGATGCCGTAAATAATTACGGCTCCGGCAGGGAAATATATGTGTTAAAGGTTCCCGGCTCATAAAGCTACATGATGCAATCTTAGTAGATAAAAATTTGAATTGCCTGTTTCCTAAAAGGTGAACAGTGTTGCATAGTGTGTCTTACTGTTTATTTTTCTCCACTTATTATAGTTAGTATATTATTTTAGTTCATCATCCTATTGCCAAAACTATCGAAGGGGGCGCTGTGAGACAATCGTGAATTTTCCATTTCCTGTTCGTTGTCAGGTTAAGGTTTACCTCACCCGGACTGATTTACTTTCCCTGTTATGCAGTCTCCAGGGGCATGGTAGCGATTTCATATTTTATATTCCATTCTTTTATGGCTTCTAAAATTGGCAAAAAAGCGAGGCCTTTTTCAGATAACCTATATTCTACCCTTGGTGGTATTTCCTTGTAAGCCAATCTTTGCAATAATCCATCTTCTTCCAGCTCTTTTAGCTGTTCGGTCAATACCTTCCTCGAAATGTTGGGTACTATCGCGTCTAATTGGCCAAAACGAATGCTACGGGTGCCGATAACATTTATAATTATTGGCTTCCATTTATTACCAATAGTGCCAATGGCTCTCGTAAACGGGCAATTCGAATTACAAAATTTTTCGTCTCTCATGTTTTTAAATTTGTAGTTACCTAATAGTAACCAGAATAAACTATAATGGTTACAAAGATATACTATAGATGGTATCTTCGCGAAACAAATTTAAAACACGATAATGAGTAAGTTAAAAAACAAAGTAGCCGTTATTACAGGAGGTAATAGTGGTATTGGGTTTGGCATTGCCCGCGAATTGAAAAATGAAGGTGCTATAGGAGCTATTGTCGGCCGAAACCAGGAAACTTTAGACAGTTCTGTAGTTGAACTTGGCGAAAATTTTATAGCTATAAATGCCGATGTAACCAACATCGCCGACCTGGAAAGAGTGTTTAGGGAAACGGCTGAAAGATTTGGTAAAATAGACGTGATTGTGGCCAATGCAGGTGGTGCTGTTAGCGGAGTTGTATTTGGTTCTGTGGCAGATATTGGTGAAGCCACATATGATAAGACAATGGATTTAAACCTGAAAAGTGTTTACTTCACGGTTCACAAAGCACTGCCCTATATGAATGATGGTGGTTCTATTATTCTTATCGGGTCAAATGCAGCGCATCGGGCTTATCCTTCTTTTACGCTGTATGGTGCTGCGAAAGCCGCTGTAATCCATTTTGCAAAGGGATTTTCAAACGACCTTTTAGATAGAAAGATCAGGGTGAATGTAATATCACCCGGTACAACAGATACACCGGTATTTGACAAGTTCGTTCCTGCCGAACAATTGGAAGCTGTAAAAAAATATTGGGCAGATGCAATGCCGATAGGCAGAATCGGGCAACCATCTGATATTGGCAAAACAGCAGTTTTCCTGGCTTCTGATGAATCTTCTTTTATGCTTGGCGCTGAACTCCTTGTTGATGGTGGTCTCACCTATTTGTCGCCGGCTTAAATAATCATCCTGAACCAATTTTCATAGAATAGAAATCACATTATAAATAGAACTTGTAAAAAATAAATACAATGAGTACATCAGAAAACAAAGTAACAAAATACGCAATTATCGGTTTCGGCAATATCGGCCAGGCCCTGGCTAAATCGTTTGCCCGCAAAGGCATCGAAGTATCCGTTGCCACCACGCGCAACCCCGAAAGCTTCACATCCGAGGCGGCCGCAATCGGGACTACTATTATTCCTAAAACACTCGCTGAAGCGGTGAAGGCTGACATCCTCTTTTTGGCCGTCCGCTTCGAGTCGCACGCCGACGTCGCAAAGGCGCTGCCCAATTGGGATGGAAAGATCATCGTCGATGTGACCAACGCCTACGGTATACCTCCCGAGAAGTTGGGAGGACAGCCTTCTGCCAAGGTTGTCGCACATGCTTTTACTGGTGCAAGACTGGTCAAGGGCTTCAATCATTTGGTCGCTGCGGTGCTTGCCCAGGAGCCGGCCGTACACGGTGGCAGGAGAGTTGTATTCCTGGCGAGTGACGATGAGGGCGCTGCAGCGGAAATCGGTGCGCTTGCGGAAAAACTCGGTTTTTCACCCCTCCAACTTGGCGGGCTTTCTGAAGGCGGACTGCTGGTACAGGCACGCGGAAAAAGCTGGGGCCGGCTGATTTTTCAAGACCTGGTCAACTTCGCCTGATGAATCGCGATTGTAACTTTCGGGGAGCCATCGTTTTGCCTGTTACCCGGTAGCTTGCACAAGCTGACGGCTTCTTCAAATATTAACCCTCAAATAAATAACATAAATAATGAATAAATTAAAAAGTAAAGTAGCGGTAGTTACCGGTGCTTCAAAAGGAATAGGTGCAGGAATTGCAAAGGCGTTTGCCCGGGAAGGTGCAAAGGTTGTTGTAAACTATGCCAGAAGTAAAGAAGGAGCAGATAATGTGGTTAAGGAGATAACTGACAATGGCGGCACAGCTATTTCGGTGCAGGCCGATGTGTCGAAGGAAGCAGACGTGAACAGGTTGTTTGAAGAAACAACGGCAGCTTTCGGTGCCCTGGATATTTTGGTAAATAACGCAGCCTTTCACATTTATGAACCTATCGGACAAGTATCAGCAGATAGCTTTCATCAGCATTTCAACGTCAATGTTTTGGGGCCTATACTTGCCACCCAGGCATCTTTGAAACTGTTTAGCGATAAGGGTGGTAATATCATCAATATCAGTTCAGGTGCAAGCAAAATGCCTCTTCCGGCGGCCTCGTTGTACTCTGCAACGAAAGCGGCATTAGATGCGATAACAATTTCTTTGTCCAAAGAACTGGGTGCAAAAAATATTCGCGTCAATTCTATTTTACCGGGTGCCACGGAAACAGAAGGTGCACGCAATGCAGGTGTTACTACCGGAAGTGAGTATGAGAAAATGTTTATTGCCAATACACCACTTGGCCGCAGAGGTCAGCCGGAAGATATTGCGAAAGTTGCTGTATTCCTGGCTTCTGATGATGCGGCCTGGATTACGGGAGAGCAAATTTCCGTTTCAGGTGGCATGTATGGTTTTTAAATATAGTAAGCTCAAAAGATATAAGGCCTTTGGTACAAAAGCTACAAGCACTTAAATTGTTTGTGGCTTTTGTTTTCAAACGAAAGCTCTTAAAAATTTTATAATCACTAATTGCAGCTACATTTACACGGTGGAAATGGGAAATTATTTTCCTTATAATTATGAATGGTTGAAGGCACAAACGAAATATGAATTTACTAAACGATAAAAAAGTGCCATCATCGGTGCAGGGCCGGTTGGACTGACAATAGCTAAATTATTGCAGCAAAATGGCCAACACATAACCGTTTACGAAAGAGACACAGACCCGCAAGCAAGAATTTGGGGCGGAACGCTTGACCTTCACAAAAGTTCCGGCCAAAAAGCCATGAAAAGAGCGGGCTTGTTACAGACTTACTATGACCTCGCCTTGCCGATGGGAATCAACTTTGCAGACGAAAAAGGCAACATTTTATCAACGAGAAGACCAACACCTGAAGACCAGTTTGACAATCCCGAAATAAACCGAAATGCCTTAAGGAAAATGTTGCTCGACAGTTTGAAAACCGATACAGTTGTTTGGGACAGAAAACTTACAGGACTTGAACAGCAGGGCGAAAAATGGATTTTGCATTTTGAAAACAAACCGGGTGCAACCGCAGATTTTGTTATCATAGCGAATGGCGGGATGTCCGGCGCAAGGAATTTTGTTTCCGACAGCGAAGTGGTACAAACAGGTACTTTTATTATACAAGGCGACATTCATCAACCTGGAACAAACTGTCCTGATTTTTTTCAATTGTGCAACGGTAACAGGCTAATGACTGCATCTCAAGGCAATCTATTAGTGGCAAACCCATTCAATAATGGTGTATTATCTTATGGTATCATTTTCAAAAAACCACAAGAATGGGATAACGGAAACGCATTAGATTTTCATAATACAGAAAGTGTTGTTGCGTTCCTTTTAAAGAGACTTTCAAATTGGAGTGAAGAATACAAACAGCTAATTCGTTCAACTAGTTTTTTTGTTGGTTTGCCAATAAGAAAATTTCCATTGGATAAACCCTGGAGTAAAAATCGTCCATTGCCGATAACACTAATTGGTGATTCAGCCCATTTAATGCAACCTTTTGCCGGACAAGGCGTAAACATCGGGCTAATGGATGCTTTAATTTTGTCAGAAAATCTTACGAACGGAAAATTTGAAACCATCCAAGGTGCCATTGATGATTATGAACAAAAAATGTTTGTTTACGCAAGAGAGGCACAATCGGAATCAAGTAAGAATGAAATAAAAATGGGCAATACCGACTTTACATTCCAACAACTCATCAATCCGTAAATTAACAGAAAAACGCAAACACAAGATTTTTGCGTTTAGCATTTCTCGGATAAGTAACGAATACCACAAGTGGGAGAGGTGCGCCTGTTTTAATTTTTAATTGACCTCGCAGATTTTCTTAGAAGGCTTGCCGAACGAAAATAAAAATCTTCTTTAAATATCTGTTTACTGCCGGATACATTTCTATCAGAATTACCCTGATAGACAATCATCTTATTCCCAAATTCGATAAACAGAATACTTTTTTATTAGGAAGTTTGCATTGATTCACCGGTGAGTTTTACTTATGACGTTTTACAGGTTTCTTTTATTAATCCATGTCTTTTCTGCCATCCTGGGTCTTGGGCCTGGCTTCGTAATGATTTATATTGTTACAAGGGCAAATACTATGACTGAATTAAAGCACGCTTATTTAATCCGGAACAGGCTTCACATTTTTGTAATGATTGGCGGAACATTGCTCATTATAACCGGCCTTTGGATGGGCGCGCTGAATAATTATCTATTCCGGCAGGGATGGTATGTTACCAGCCTCATTTTGTTTTTGATTGCGCTGGCATTTGGGCCGTTGGTGCTGTCGCCACGCTCAAAGCCTATTAAGAGATTATTAAAAATACATGAGGGCGATGTAATTCCGCCAGCGTATTACAAAATGGCTGGCAAACTGTTTCTCTTTGAAAGAATTGAAAATGTAATTTTTTTGACAATAATCGTTTTGATGGTGCTAAAACCATTTTAAGGCCGGCCGCAAAATAAAGGCATATTGTAAATTATTTGCAATCATTAAATCGTAAAACTTACCTGCATCAGATCAAAAAAGTAATCTACAAAAGCAATAAAATCAATACTATGAATGAGGATATTAAAACAACAGAGGAATTAGACGTTCGGGTACTTGTCCCGATTGAACGCCATAAAAAACTTATAAAACTTTTTGGTGAGTTGCCGGCAAATCAAAGTTTTATTTTTATAAACGATCATGACCCCATACCGCTCTATTACGAATTTAAATCCATTTACGGCGACGTAGTGGGTTGGGAATACCTCAATCGCGGCGGGCGGGAATGGAAAGTAAAAGTAACGCGGACTGAAGCCTCCGGTGCCAGGGAATTAAAAGATGTAGCCACGCTTTTAGACCTTCGCAAAGCGGATAAAAAGTCATGGAAACAAATTGTTTTTCATCGCTACGGCATGATGGAACAAGGCACTACGATGGAACTGATCGCTAAGGAAAACCTTTCGGAAATCAGGAATATTTTTGAAAATAAATTTGCCGGCCAATTTGCATGGTCGTATAAAAAAGAAGTGCCTGATGAATATATTGTTCATATTAAGAAAGAGGTAAAAAGCGGGCTGGGTGATGATGGATTTTCGGTCGTAAACGAATTTGACTTACGCCCTTATCCACCTACGGAGCGGCATGAAATGTTTTATAAAGCGTTTGCAGATATTCAGCCGGGAGAAGCTTTTGAATTCTTTAATGATCATGATCCCAAGCCACTGTATTACCAGATGGAAGCGGAAAGCAAGGAGCCATTCAGGTGGGAATATCTTGAAAGAGGCCCGGAAGTATGGAAGGTGAGAGTCGTTAAAGTGAAGAGTGAAAGCTGAAAGCTGAAGGCTAAAGGCTAAAGGCTAAAGGCTAAAGGCTAAAGGCTAAAAGCTAAAGGCTAAGAGCTAAAAGCTAAAAGCAGGTTTAAACAATGAGGCTGTCTCAAAAGGATAGCCTCTTTTTTTTATTTTTAAATTTTAGGTGGGTTTATTCACAATTTGATGTAGATAAATTTTGTGTAGTATT
>NZ_RJJR01000018.1 GCF_003721595.1 Hanamia caeni | reverse complement strand
ACTTCTAAAAAACAAAGTTGACTTTGAAGTCCTAAGTCATATTGTTAAACCGAAATTAAAAAGGCCATCCCAAAATTTATTTTGAGACGGCCTCATTGTTTTTTTGAATTAAATCTGCAGGTAAACCTATCAGGCAAGTTCCACACTTGGATGATAACGTTTTACACGATGCAAAGTATTGGTATCAGTGTGATGCATTTCCTTACCGATGGCAGCGAGTTTTAAAATGATGTCTGAAGTATGCGTGAAAGTGCCGTCTTCATTGAAAATAAAAGTATGATCATAGCTCTTCAGTTCCGCGCGCTCCAGCAGGTATTTATTTTGAAGAATTCCATAACAGGGCTCGCCGGGTGTGGCTTTAAATCTAATTTCTTTGTCATTGGGGCCCGCATCTGACCCTGCTAAGATTGCAATGCCACGGCCAAATACAACCGATTGAATCACCTGGCCATTCTTCTTATCCCATAATAAATAACCAGATTCATCATGAAAGGGATCCATGGCTTCTTCGCCATGCCGCCAGTTGGTAATTTTATAAGCCAACCCTTCAATGGATTGCTGGCCATTCTCCTGGATGGGTATCGGCTTGAACCATGCCTTTTCAAAACTGGTGGTTCTTGCAATCACGTCATCTTTGTTCTGGTACGCGAGATCTACGCCCACATTGCCTTCCCATTCCCCCACCAAAGGAGTTAAAGGCCCTAATTTCAGAGAAGCTGAAATAAATTTCTGTTCCATAGTTTTTTTCTATTATTAGTTTTTTGTTTGATAAAAAATTAAATTCTGCCAATATCAGCATTGATACAAAGGTGCAGCATATTACATGAAAACACAAGTGGCTTATACCGGTCTTGTACTACAACCTGTTTGTTGCAATAAAAAAACGAACTGAAATTGTTGGGTATTTACAAACCTTCAGTCTCGATTCCGATAAGGAAAAACAATTTATCTACCTTTGAAAGAAAAAATATGGTGATACAATGGAAGGGCATTTATCCTGCGTTAACAACTCCATTCACAAAAGAAGATGAAATTGATTTGCCACTGTTTGAAAAAAACTTACAGGCGCAAATCAATGCCGGCATTGATGGAATTATTTTGGGCGGCACATTAGGAGAGTCAAGTGTTCTTTCTACTGAAGAAAAAGAAAAGCTGGTAAAATTTGCTATTGAAAAGGTGGCCGGTAAAATTCCTGTGATTTTAAATATCGCAGAAGGCAGTACACGCGAGGCTTTGCAGCAGGTACAATATGCCAGTGATTGGGGAGCCCAAGGTTTGATGGCTTTGCCACCCATGCGGTATAAGAGTGATCATAGGGAATCGGTAGAATGGTTTAAGGCTATTTCGGATTCCACAGACCTGCCGATAATTGTTTATAATAATCCAATAGATTATAAAACACTTATCACGTTGGAAATGTTTGATGAATTAAAAGATTGCAAAAACATTGAAGCAGTCAAAGAATCAACAAGGGATGTTACCAATGTAACGCGCATGCGTAACCGTTTTGGCGACCGCTATAAAATTTTATGTGGTGTGGATACGCTGGCTATGGAAGAGCTTTGTCTTGGCGCTGATGGCTGGGTTGCCGGTTTGGTTTGCGCTTTTCCGAAAGAAACAGTTGCCATATATCGCTTGGTAAAAGCCGGGCGGATTGAAGAAGCTGCAAAAATTTACCGGTGGTTTATGCCTTTGCTGGAAATGGATATTCATCCGAAACTGGTGCAATATATCAAACTGGCGCAGCAGGAGGGAGGAATAGGGAGTGAAGAGGTACGTGCACCACGTCTGTCGCTTCAGGGAGACGAGCGTGAAAGGATTTTAAAAACTATACGCGAAGGAATTTCGCAGAGACCTGAACTTCCGGATTACCTGAGCATAAAAATTTAGTAAAGATTTTCTAATTGAAATAATAATAAAATGTTTAAAGACGCTACAACAGAAGAAATAAATAATGTGATGGAAAACGCATGGAATGCTTTTCATCAATACAGAAAAATGCCTTTGAAAAAGCGCGCTGATTTTATGCGCGCAATTGGTGAAGAATTAAGGAAAAATGAAGAAGAACTGGTTCATTCGGCAATGAATGAAACCAATCTGCCCGAAGTAAGATTGAAAGGAGAATTGGCAAGAACTATTTTTCAATTAAATCAATATGGCGATGCTGCCGAAAGTGGCGAATGGCTTGAAGCAAGAATAGATACCGCCATACCCGATAAAAAACCGCCAAAACAGGACATTCGAAAAATGCTGATTCCATTGGGCCCGGTCGTTGTTTTTGGTTCCAGTAATTTTCCATTTGCTTATTCAACTGCAGGCGGTGATACAGCGTGCGCCTTTGCTGCGGGCTGCCCTGTAATTGTAAAAGCACATCCTGCGCATGCAGGAACATCGGAAAAAGTGGCGTCAGCCATCTTAAAAGCAGCAAACGAACAAAAAATGCCAAAAGGTATTTTCGCGCATATTCATGGAGCGGGCTTTGAAGTAGGAAAAGCATTGGTGATGCATGACCGCACAGCGGCGGTTGGCTTCACCGGCTCGCTTGGTGGTGGCAAACAATTGTTTGATTGGGGAAACCAACGCAAAGTTCCGATTCCTGTTTTTTCAGAAATGGGAAGCATCAACCCGGTTTTTTTACTACCCGAAAAATTAAAAAGCTCTTCTGAAGAAATGGCCAGAACCTACGCCGGATCAATAACACAAGGCGTGGGACAATTCTGTACCAATCCCGGATTGATAATCGGAATAGAGGGTGATGATCTGCAAAAATTTATTGCTGAATTAGGAAAAGAAATCGAAAATGTTGTTCCCGCAAAAATGCTTCACCCGGGAATCGCAAAAGCTTTTGATGAAAAAAAAGACAAAGCATTGCAACAGGAAAATGTAAAAACTATTTCCGTTTCAAAAACTGCTAAAAAGGAAAATGAAGGAACACCAACCGTTGCCACAGCCTCCGGAAAAGATTTTCTAAATAATCCCGTTTTGCACCAGGAAGTTTTCGGCCCTTATTCCTTAGTGATTCGTTGCAAAGACATAAATGAAATGACGAATGTTGCTAAGAAACTGGAAGGCCAGTTAACTGCTACATTAATGGCAACGGATAATGATTTTCTTTCCAATGAAGAATTAGTGGAAGCTGTAAAAAATATTTGCGGAAGATTTATTTTAAATGGTGTTCCCACCGGTGTGGAAGTTTGTTTGAGCATGCAGCATGGAGGCCCGTTTCCTGCAACAACTGATTCAAGATTTACATCTGTTGGGGCAGATGGAATCAAACGTTTTGCGAGGCCGCTTGCGTATCAAAACTGGGAAAACAAATTGCTCCCTGATGAATTGAAAAATGAAAATCCGTTGGGTATCTGGAGAACAGTGAACAATGAATTGACCAGGGAGAAGATTCAATAATTATCTTTCCAAAATATTTTTGATTAAATGCTCTCCAATCCCATTACAAAAAAATATCCCAACTCTGCTGTACGAAGATTTGGAGGCTCAGTTTTTCATTGTATTGATGCACACACCTGCGGCAATCCTGTTCGTTTGGTGGCTGACGGCGGCCCTGCACTTGAGGGAAATTCAATGAGTGAAAGACGCCAGCATTTTTTAAAAGAATATGATTGGATAAGAAGAGGTTTGATGTTTGAGCCGCGCGGCCATGATATGATGAGTGGAAGTATTTTATATCCACCCTGTGATCCCGCCAATGATGTGGCGGTACTTTTTATAGAAACCAGCGGCTGCCTTCCCATGTGCGGCCACGGCACCATCGGAACGATTACGATTGCTATTGAGGAAGATTTAATTCAGCCAAAAACACCTGGCACCGTTCTTATGGAAACGCCGGCCGGGTTAGTAACGGTAACGTATACACGAAAAGGAGAAAAGGTTTTTTCGGTAAGACTAACAAATGTTCCTTCATTTCTTGCTGCCGAAAATATTGAAGTAGAATGCCCGGGTTTGGGAAAATTAAAAGTAGATGTTTCTTATGGTGGAAATTTTTATGCAATTGTAGATGTTCAGGAAAATTTCAGTGGAATTGATAATTATTCAGCAGGCCAGCTAATTGCATGGAGCAGGGAGATGAGAGAAAAAATTAATGAAGAAAATGAATTTATTCACCCCGAAAATCCAACCATAAACTCCTGTTCACATATTCTCTGGACAGGAAAAGTTTTGGATAAAAATTCAACAGCACGCAACGCAGTTTTTTATGGTGATAAAGCAATTGACCGTTCGCCGTGCGGTACGGGAACTTCTGCACGAATGGCCCAGTGGCATGCTAAGGGAAAGTTGAAAAAAGGCGAGGAGTTTATTCACGAAAGTATTATAGGAAGTAAATTTACGGGGCGGGTTGAAGAAGAAGTAACTGTCGCCGGAAAACCTGCGATACGCCCGTCCATAGAAGGTTGGGCAAAGATTTACGGATATAATACAATTTCGGTTGATAAAGAAGATGACCCTTATGCATTGGGATTCCAGGTGATTTGATTTCTAAAATTTTGCAAAACAGGAAATCGTCGTATTTGTTGGTTTACTATTCAATGTAGCTGATTTGTTATTATAATATAATTTTTTCTAACTTGTGATGAGCTTCATTTAAGTTAAGCTCATTTTTTTAATTATAAAAATTTTTCTATGATACTTTGGATTATTCTTGCCATCATCGTTTTGCTGATCATCTGGATCATCGGCATGTACAATAGCCTTGTAAAGCTGAAAATAAAAGTAGATAACAGTTGGAGCGATATTCGCGTTTATCTTAAAAAACGTTTCGACCTTATTCCTAATTTAGTGAACACGGTAAAGGGGTACGCGGCTCATGAAAGCCAGACGTTTGAAAAAGTAACCGCCGCGCGAAATGCAGCAGTAGCCGTTCCTCCGGGGGATGTGAAAGGAGCGGCCGAAGCGAACCAGGCATTGGGTGGCGCTCTCAGGGGATTACTGGCAATTGCAGAAAATTATCCTGATTTGAAAGCCAATCAAAACTTTTTAGAACTGCAGAGCGCTCTTCAATCTATAGAAAGCGATTTGGGAAATGCGCGCCGGTATTACAACGCAACTGTGAGAGATTATAATACTGCCATTCAACAATTTCCTGGCGTAATTGTAGCCAACATGACCGGCTTTAAAGCGCGCGAATTTTATGAACTTGAAAATCCCCAGGAAGCCCAAAACGTGGAAGTAAAGTTTTAATTGTTTGCGATGAAAAAGTGCTTCATATCTCTTTGGTGGATATTTTTTGCCTTATTTGCAAATGCACAGGAAGCCTTTACTATCAGGCATTACGGCGTTAACGTAATCGTAAATAAAGACGCCTCCTTACACATCACTGAAACGCTTGATATCCATTTTACAGAACCGCGCCATGGCATCATCCGCCGCATCCAATACAAATACCCGCTGGAGAAAATTCCTGCAGGAATTGAACGGGCCGAAAGGCAGATGACCGCTAATGGATTTACCAGGATTTTTATTGAAAATGTTAACGTGCCGCACTATAAAGTCGCGGTATCTAAAAGCGGTGATTATGAAGAGATAAAAATTGGTTCGAAAGATAAGCTGGTTAATGGCGACCAGCATTATGAAATCAAATACCAGGTATTAAATGCCATCAATTTTTTTTCGAATCATTCAGAATTATATTATGATCTTATCGGGCATGAATGGGCTACAACCATCGACTCAGTTGATTTCAGGATTCAACTTCCGGAAGCTCTTTCCTCTTCACCTTATTATTTTGTAGCCACGGGCACTTATGGTTCAAAAGAAAATAAAACCGCGGTGCAATGGCATCAAAATAAAATACTTACCGGGCACACCTTGGGCATGTTAAATCCTTATGAGGGGCTTACAGTAGGCATTAGCTTTCCGGAAAATTATTTGGTGAAGCCTGATTATACTTTTCGTGGAATAGGCTGGCTGATTCTTCCGGTACTGGTTTTTGTAATGATGTATTTTATCTGGAAGAAATGGGGCAGGGATGAAGAAGTAACTATTCAAACAGAATATTATCCGCCGGAAAATGTGAGCCCAAGTGTGTCAGGATATGTAATTGACAACAAGCTCAACCGGCGCGATCTCACAGCGCTGGTTCCTTATTGGGGCGCTGGCGGATATTTGAGAGTAAATGAGATTGAAAAGAGTGCGCTGCTGGGATTGATAAAAAATAAGGATTACGAATTCATAAAAGTAAAAGAGTTGCCTGATAATGCACTTCAATTTGAAAAAACTTTGTTTAACGGCATTTTTGAAACCGGCGACACGGTAAAGCTAAGCGACCTGAAAGATGTGTTGTATAAAACGATGGAAAAAGCCAAATCCCAACTGGAATCAGAAATAAACATAGAAGCGTATTATGTTATGTATTCCAGGAGCATGGGTTGTATTTTTCCTTTTATCGGGGTACTGTCTGCCGCTACCGGACTTTTTGCGCTGGTAGACGACTGGCAGCAAAAGTTGTGGCTCGGAATTGCCTTTATTGCCAGCGGCATCATCATGATTTTATTTGGATTATTTATGACGAAGAAAACCAAAAAAGGAACATTGCTGTATCAAAAATTATTAGGGTTTAAAGAATTTATTAAATCAGTTGAGAAAGACCGCTTACAGGAATTTTTGAAACAAGATGAAAATTATTTTGATAAAGTATTGCCCTACGCAATTGTTTTTGACATGGCCGATAAATGGAAAGATAAATTAAAAGGCCTTGAGGTTCCACCGCCCACGTGGTATTCGGGATATTATGCCGGTCATAATTTTAATACCCTGATGTTTATGAACAGCCTTGATCATTCCATGAACCAGATGACACAAAACTTCTACAGTAGTCCCCATAGCAGCGGCAGCAGCGGTGGAAGCTTTGGGGGCGGCGGCGGTTTTTCCGGTGGCGGCTTTGGCGGCGGGGGAGGAAGCAGTTGGTAGGGGCACAAAATAAAATATTGAGCTATTCCTTGCTTTACTATAAGCAGGATTAATGTAAAAGAAAACCGCCCGGGAACAGGCGGCTTTTTTGTGCTTGAGCTGGATAACAAAATCTTTAATCTTTTTATAGCAGATTTTTTACTGTCAATTAATTCTTGAGATATCCGTAGTATTCATCATCTGTGGCACAATCCCACCAAACAGGCATACTCCATACATCGGGATCAGCGGCGTGGGCATTTACCGCCAGGGCATTTGTTGAATTATAATTTAATTCCAAAGTGTTGGGTAGCTGCCAGCGGCGTTGCCAATATCTTACATCTGTTTTAGATCCACCGGTATATAACGCCTCGCCGGCAAACAAAGGCCCCCGATCATATCCGGGATATACAATTCCAAAATTTCCTACATTGCCTGCACTAAAATTAAACCTGCGCATATCATTGTAGTTTTCCAGGCTTACGCCCATAGCCACATATTTTTGCAGCATAATATCCTGCATAGTTAAAGCACCCGCATCCTGACAAACAGCTTCGCTTGAAAGATAGGCGTTAATATCACTTTGATCCATTGGCGCCATGTCAGGGTTGGTTTTCGTATATCCGGTGGACTGCCACTCGGTTAATTTTGCCTGCATCATGTCGAGATGCGCCTGGATCCCTTGCCTGTACGCCGTGTAGGCGTCTGCCTTATCGCCTTTTCTCATATAAACCTCTGCTTTAATAAAACACATTTCATGATAAGTAAGTATTTCCTGGTCGGATACCGGCCGTATCTGGAAAGAACCCGTGGAGCCTACGGCGCCAGCTTTCATAGCATCTGCCGATGGATACCAGTCAACGTCTAAAGGATCTTCTCCGCCTGTAGCTATAGAGAAAGTCCGCATGTTGACATACGAGGTATCTGCCGCATATAAATAATTATTGCTATTGATATAAATCGAGCCTGCCGGATAGGTCACTTTTACATCATCCCCATCCACAGTAAAAGCCCGGCCAGCCAACTGCTGGTCTGCGATAAACTTTGCTTTGGCAGCTCCGTCAGTAATTGTATAGGTTATGTTTTTGTCCGAAGGGGTATAGCTTACTGTTTTGATGGAAGCCGGGCCTCCGTTCAATAAACGTTCGGAAGCACCGTAGGAATCCACTCCAACCGAACGATTCCACGAGTAAGATACTACCTTTCCGCTGGCGTCTAATTTTATACCAGTCATCGACGCAGGCGCAATTTTGGACATTCTTGGATCAGTAACCTTAGAATCCCGCATGTTTGTTAGCAGATTATAATAGTATTGTGTGATTCGTTGGTTGCTGCCATAGCCGGCATAATCCCAGTTACCATTTGTTACCACAGGATCTCCTAACAAATAATCAGTTACCGTACTATTATTATATCCTCTTTGAAATACGTTATCCGCATTAGATTGAGGGCCTTGTGATATACAATACAACACCGAATCCGCATTAAACAAGTCTGCTTTTTTTGAAAGCTTGAGCATATATCTCGCTTTTAATCCGTAGCAGAATTTAATCCATTTGCTTACGTCTCCGTTGTTCCACATATCGCCACTCGCAAAGGAAGGAGCACCAACTTCCTGGGGTTTATTAAATAAGCTGATGGCCTCATCTAATTTTGCCATACATCCGTAGTAGATGGTTTTACCATCATCATACTTCGGGCTTGGCAATGAAATTCCGGAAATGGCTGTGGTTTCAGAGTAAGGCATTTCTCCATACAAATCCAGCATTTGCATAAAACCCAGCGCTGAAAACACATCTGCAGCAGCCATGTAATAATATGCGCCCTTCGCTTCTGCGGATTTGTACATGTCGTTGATGTTGGCAGAAACTTCCACAAAGAAAGTTTGATAAGGAGTTACGTTACCAGTCGATGCGGTCCAGGTAGTGCTAAATGCGTTAGCCGATCCGGTAAAACTGTACAAAACGCCAGCCTGGCAGGAAGTTCTGAAATTGGTTACGCCTGCAGTGTAGGTGTAAAAATGTTGAATCCATGGTAGCCTGTTTTGAACCTGGACACTTTTAGAATTTGGATTATCAGGGTCGGTATTTACATTCAGCCATTTTTTACATGAAACAATAGTGATGAGAATACAACCTGCCAGTATATATTTTATATTTTTCATAATTAATTTTTTTCTCTGATTTAAAATGTAAGATTGATTCCAAATGCACCGCTTGCTGTTGCAGGAACGCCGAGGTAATCAATTCCGGTAGAGCCGGAACCTCCCGTTCCCCCGGCGGCGCTCACCTCGGGGTCCATTCCTTTATAATTAGTCCATGTGGCCAGGTTGGTTCCGGTAATGGTTGCTGATAATCCTTTAATAATTTTTTGGTTTTTCAAGATATTTGAAAAATCATAAGTCAGCGATAAAGACCGGAGCTTTAACCAGTTTACCGATGTTATAAAGTTTAAAGAATTTGAAGCATAATTCGACCAATACCTCTGGATCATATTCGTTCCGGAATAAGTGGTTCCATTAATTACATAAGATTTGTCTGCCTCGTAGGTCTGGGAAAAGTCTTCTCCTGTCTGGCTGTCGACACCGGTTACGGTAACTGATTGCCGGTTATTCTCCAGGGTTCTTTTGCTTAATCCATTGATCACTAATGCGTATTCCGTTCCATTATATACATCACCGCCTCTGCGGATATCAAGAAGGAAGGACAGGGAAAGATTTTTATACCGTAACGTGTTACTGAAGCCTGCAATGAAATCCGGCTCACGGTTACCAACAATTGGATTGGTGGTGTTTAATTTATACAATCCCGTCTTGGCATCTACCTGGTAGCGTCCGTTGGGAATTTCGTTTCCATTTTTGTCAACCTCACGTAAATACTTCACGCCTGTCATCCCAAGGAAATATCCTCCGTTCGGAATTGAAGCTGCCTTTACGGTTCCAAACTGGGCGTCAGTTGGATAGAAATATGCTACCCCAGGGAGAAAGTCGCCCAGCCTGCCCACGTTATATGAAAAATTTAATGTGGCGTCCCAACTGAAATCTTTTTTTGCTATCGGTTTGCCGGTAAGTGCGATTTCCATTCCTTTATTGATTACAGACCCCGAGTTAATAGAAACCAGGATATATCCGCTGGCATTGGATAATCTTGGCTGTGCAATTTGATTTTGTGTTTGACTGTGATAGTAAGTATAATCCAATCCTAATCTGCCATCCAGGAACCTAAACTCACCACCAATTTCCCATGATTTTTGAATTTCAGGTTTCAGGAATGGATTGCCGCTTATGTATTGGTTGCCGATGCCTGTGTAGGAAGTAATAGTAATGGGGCTATTCACATACGTTAAAGTGGCATAAGGATTTGCATCCTTACCCACCTGGGCCCAGCTTCCGCGGATTTTACCGAACGAAAGAAAACTGTTGCTATGCAATAATTGAGTAAATACAAATGAACCACTTAATGAGGGATAAAAGTAAGAACGGTTGGAAATGGGCAATGTGGATGACCAGTCATTACGACCTGTGGCAGTCAGGTAGATAAGGTCTTTGTAGGATACGCCCAATTCGCCATAGGCGCCTACCAATCGCTTGCGTGTGGTTCCGTCCGTAAAAAACTTATTTTCCGGCGCGATATTGTTGAAGCTGACAGTGCCTGCAGTAACAAAATTATAGCCCCAGTGGTTTTGACCTTCAGAAGTGGTGTTCTCCGTAGTGGATCCCAACATCAGATGCGTATCAAACTCTCCGAATGTTTTATGAAAATTACTCATTACCGTAGTGGTAATATAAGTGTAGGCTAACATGTCTTTGCTGAGCCGTCCAGTCTGATACATCGGGCTTACGGCAGAACCCGGAGCTATATACGTATAATCATTGGTCGTGTATTGATCATAGCCAATCTTGCCGGTAATATCCCACCAGTTGGTCACTGCAAAGTTTCCGCTTACTCCACCGGTAAAACGGTTTGTTTTTGAAGTAAGATCATCCTCGTTTATGATCCAGTAAGGGTTATTGATGTCGTCTTCCAAAGCTACTGTTCCGGCAAATTTGCGGTACTGCGTGCCATCCGGGTTAATATAATTCTTCATATTAAATGTTTGCGGCCAACTGTATACCCCACCCATAGCGCCGTTTCCGCCACCTCCATATAACCCTGATGTAGTCAATGTTCTTCCCGTGTTGGCTACTGAATAGGCCACGTTTGCGTTCAGCGTTAAGCGGCCATATTTTTGTTCACCATTCAACCGGAAGGTAGTTTTATTATAGTCCGTTCCGGGAATAATTCCTGTTTGGTTAAAATTGGATCCTGACAAATAAAAACTTCCGTTTTTAGTGCCTCCGGACAGGTTTACATTATTATCATAAACAATTCCGTTCTGGAAAAAGTTGCCGATGTTGTCATAAATCGTGCTGTCTGCCGGTATTTTCGGCCCCCACGAATCGTAGGTCAAAGTATTTAGAACACCGTTGGTGGCATAGCTTCCCGGCCCAAATACGGTTTGGGCTTCAGGTAATTTATTAGCCCATGAGGTACTGATTTTACTGTTAACATTTACAGTTACTTTTCCTTCTTTTCCCTGCTTGGTAGTAATTATCACAACGCCGTCTGCAGCCCTGGAACCATATAAAGCCGCTGCCGCTGCACCTTTCAGCACGGACAGGCTGGCTATGTCTTCCGGATTGATATCCATAATACGGTTTGAATAGGTGGTATTGCTGCGTGAGAGGCCGTCGGTTCCGGTATTTCCCGTTACCGAAGTAGAATTATCATAAATAATTCCATCAATCACAAACAGGGGCTGGTTTTGTCTGCCATCAGAAGTGGAATTGCCACCGCGAATGGTGATGGATGCACCCGCACCTGCAGCACCGCTAAACTGGGTAATATTTACTCCCGGAACTTTCCCGGCCAGGGAATTGACCACATTGGTATTTTTATTCTTCATTAATTCCGTTGAATTCAAATCGGAAACAGAATAGCCTAGCCCCCTTCTTTCCTTTTTAATTCCCAATGCCGTTACTACCACTTCCTGCAATTGGGCGTTGGCAGCCTCCAGTGTAACAGAAACGGTTGAAGAATTTCCGGGTTTTACTTCGCGCGTAACATATCCTACTGCGCTAACAGATAAAGTGCTCCCCGGGTTTGCCATGATTGAAAACTTTCCCTCATGGTCTGTAGTAGTTCCCGACGTGGTTCCTTTGATAATCACTGAAGCCCCGTCGATGGGTGTTTCATCCTGTGAAACAACTGTCCCTGTAATGGTTCGTTCCTGTGCAAAGACACCCATGCTTGCGTGTAGCAGCATGATGACAAGAAACGTTCTGAAAAATTTATTCATACTGAAAATTTTAAGGTGGTGGATTTATTTATAACCTGGTTATTGATATACTTAATTATGATTGCCTTTATTTATAAAACTTTTATTCCCACACTTTTATAGGGCGCTAAAAGTGCATCTTCCGCAGAAAGTTCTGTTACAATAGTATCAATTTTATTAATCTCGCATACCTGGAAGGGTTGCCTCGAATTAATTTTTTCTGAAATGGTAAGGCAGGCTACTTTTTGGGAAGCTGCGATCATTGCTTTTTTTATCTGGACTACTTCCCAGTCATTATCCGAAACTCCGGTTTCAAGATTAATGGCCGAGATACCCAAAATGCATAAATCCACTTTTAGCTCTTTAATCCTTGAGATTGCGTCGGACCCGACTGTTATTTTGGAATCTTTTGAAATCTTGTCGCCAATGGCTATTACTTCAATATTGGGATGAACTATATATTCAGCCAGCGCCGGAATGCTCCCTGAAATGAATGTTGCATGAAGCTCAGGTGGGAGTGCCCTTGCCATTTCAATAATAGTGGTTCCCCCGGTAGTTAATACAAACATTCCATCCTTAATGATTGAAATGGCTTTTTGCGCAATTATCTTTTTTTGCGTGTAAGCATACACATCTTTTGACGAGCTATGGTTATTATGAAACGACGGCGAAAGGGCGCCGCCATGAAATTTAATCACTTTTCCATCATCAGCCAGTTGCTGAATATCTCTTCGTATCGTATCGTCTGACACTTTCATTTGTTTACTAAGGTCAGTTGATAATACTTTGTTGTGAAGATTTACCTGGTGAAGAATAAAGGACTGTCTCTCAATCTTAAGCATTACGATTATGGTTTGCGTTTAACAAACTTATGGCAAAGATTCATTAAAAGTGCAAAAACCGCAAATTATTTTTTTTAAAACCGCAAATCAGTAAAATAAGCCAGTGAACAAGGAAATAACTGTTTTTTCAATTATATATTTACTATAATATGTCCATTTTTCTTGCGGAAATACCATGAGTATTTTGCGGGATCTGAATTTTTATCCAATAAAATTAAAAGATACCAAAGCGCCTCCTCCTTCGTTATACCTTATATTTTCCGCCCGGTAAAGTGCAGAGCATCTACGGCATATGCCGCACTTACCCCGCACTTACTGTGAAGAAGGTAAGAAGCAGGAAGAGCTTTGGCATATTGAAGCTATGATGTAAATACAATACAAACCGATAACTAATGGCATCCAAAATAACCGTACAGCTTACAGGAAGGATTAACAACCTGGTATTTTATAAACTGGGAGATACCTATTGCGTACGCACGGTTCCCCAAAAAGTAAAGCAAACAAAAGCCACGAAGGCAAGAGGCAAACAATTCGGCATTGCCTCACGGGCCGGGAAAGCGGTGAGGCAACAATTGATGCCGGTGATCCCGTTTCCTTCGGATAATAAAATGCAAACACGATTGGTGAGCGCCATTTATCAATATCTTCAATCGCCGCAGGGTGAAGCGCCCGGGCCAAATACCGATCTGCCTTTTATTAGTGGCTTGCAGTTTACCACAGGCTACACGGTAACTGAAAGATGGAAAGTCGCGCTGGTAGTAAGCCGCAATGTTGTAGGAAACTTACAGTTAGCTGTTCCAACCTTTATTCCCTCAAAAAATATTTCTGCGCCCGCAGGAACGGTGTCTGTAAATTGTACTATTGCCGCCGGAGGTTTCGGCCGGGCTACCGGAATTGCTACCGGCGGATATTCCACCTCCCTGCATTTTGAGTATAACAATGCTGAAATTCCTGCGCAGGCAGTGCCCTTACCAGTGCCCATGCCGCCCGGAACTGTAATAGTAACCGGCATTTACCTTCAATATAACATGATTAAAAACGGCCAGGAAGTGGCGATAAATAAACAGGCGTTTATGCCTGCGGATTTGGTGAGTGCTATGTTTGTAGGGGAGTAGAAAAGGGAAATTGGAAATGCCGTGAATGAGTGAAACTGGAAATCTACATATGGAAAATCTATCTCGCCACGGCGGCGTCATTGCGAGGCACATTGAAAAACTTCCAGGTGAAATGAGATTGCTTCGTCGCCATTGGCATTAATCAAAAGAACGGGATTATTCAAGCTCCTCACAATGACGGTTTAAGGAGATTGCTTTGTCGCCATTGGAATTCATCAAAAAAGGAAAATATACAGGCTCCTCGCAATGACGACTGTAAGAAGCAACGTCATAACCGGGAGATTGCTTTGTCGCCAGCCGATTGACAGATGGCAGAAAAGAGAAGAAATGGTGGAAAAGAAGAAGAAGAAATAAGACAGCGAATGCACTACAAAAACCTGGAATTGTTACACTGTAAAATGACAAATAATTCTATTTCTTGTTTTTTTCTCATCCACCTTTTAGCAGATTCTTATATATTTGATGACAGAAGTTTTTCATTCTGAAAACATTCCGACTGCTACTCACTTAGAAAATTAATTAATTACAAGTTAGCTAATGGCAAAATCCAAGACATCAAAACTAAAGGCTGATATAGATTTCGAAAATGAATTATGGAACGCGGCCAATGAACTTCGTGGCGCTGTTGCTGAAAACCAATACAAAGATTACGTTCTTTCTCTGCTTTTTGTAAAGCACATGAGCGAGAGATATGAGATCCGCAAGGCCGAATTACAGAAAGAATTTAATACCCCCGGCTCTGATTATTTTAATGCAGACAAAGTCGTGCAACTGGCTTTGATGGAAGATGAACTGGAATACCAGGTGAAAAATGTTTACAAACTTCCGGAAGAAGCCACCTGGACGTATCTGCGCAACAATGCCGAGCAGGATGATATCAAAGTGAAGGTGGATAAAGCCTTTGTGGAAATAGATGAAATCCTCGCTAATAGAAATCCTGATTACAAAGGTGTGCTGGAGCCGATTTTTGTGAAGAGCCAGTTATCTGTTTCACAGGTAGCAGGATTGATCAATTTATTTTCTAATGAAAAGTTTTCTGAAGCCGCAAATCCGCAAAGTGATATTTACGGGCGGGTCTATGAATATTACATCGGCAAGTTTGCACAGGCAGAAGGCAGTGGTGCAGGGCAATTCTTTACGCCCGGTTCTGTAGTTCGATTGCTGGTAGAAATGATTGAGCCATTGAAAGGCCGCATCATGGATCTGGCGTGTGGCAGCGGCGGTATGTTTGTGCAAAGTTTAAAATTTGTGCAGGCACATGGCGGCGATAAAAACGATATTTCTATTTACGGACAGGAACGCTATGAAGGCACACTGCGGCTTTGCAAAATGAACCTGTTGCTGCGCAATCTTTCTTTTGATGTAAAACTTGGTGATACTTTATTGGTTGACCGCTTTCCCGAGCTTAAAGCAGATTATGCTTTAATGAACCCGCCTTTTAATATCAGCAACTGGCATCCTGAAGACCTGCCGGATAATGATCCCCGTTTGTTTGGCGCTAAAGAACAATTTACCACACCAGGCAATGCCAACTATATGTGGTTTCAAACTTTGTGGTATCATTTAAATGAAAAAGGAACGGCAGGTGTGGTGATGGCAAATGGTGCCATGACATCAGGAAGCGCGGGTGAGAAAAATGTACGTGAATACATGATAGAAAACGGCATGGTGGATTGTATTGTCCAAATGCCGGATAAGCTTTTCTTAACTACAGGCATTCCTGCCTGCCTGTTTATTCTCAGCAAAAACCGGGATGGTAAAGATGGCTTGCACCGCGAACGAATGAATGAAATATTATTCATTGATGCGCGAAAGCTGGGTAAAATGGTAAGCCGGAGGTTACGTGTATTTGAAGAGGAAGATTTGAAAAAGATCGCAGATGCTTATCATACCTGGCGTAACTATCAGACTGAGCCTGTCGAAGTCGATGTTGCAGGCTTTTGCAAAACCGCTACTTTGGAAGAAGTAAAAGCAAATAGTTATGTTCTTTCTCCCGGGCGCTATGTAGGAACGGAAGCAGAAGAGGATGATGGAATTTCCTTTGAAGAAAAGATGCAAAAATTAACTACGGAATTAATGGAGCAGTTTGAGGAAGGGGAAAGATTGGAGAAGGAGATTAAAGGAAATTTGAGGGGTATTGGGTTTTGAAAAAAATTAACATGATGAACGAACAACTGAAAGTGGAATTAGAATTACTCACTTCACCGGGTGATGATATAGTGGAAATGCTGGAACATCTGGAGATGCCTCAATTAACTTTTGCTCAATGCATAGATGTTTCACTTACTGAAGTGCAAAATATTATTTCAGGTAAAGAAGCTATAACCGCAAATACAGCTTCAAAGCTTGAAAAAGTATTTGGTATTAGCTCGAAATATTGGTTGAATAGGGAAAAGAATTACAGAATTAAGTTGTTAGAAATAAATCAAAAGATTGATGGCACAATTTGAAAATGGCATTAAATTAGAATCTCAATTAAAAAGAATTGAAGTAATATTGAGTGTCCTAAAAATTAAAAAACAGCAATGAATTATGATATTAAAATACGGGGTGCAAAGGAAGATAACGGCTATTTAGAATTTGATCGGCTAAATTTAATTACTCAAAGCACTAAAGAAATTGCCACCAAAGCATTAATGCTAAGGCTGCGGGGATTTAGTGATATTAAACCTGATTCAAAATTAAAAGCCGCATTATTTTTAAGATTAGAAAGCCTTTCAGGAAACAAACTGGAAGGAACCTCTATGCTGATTGACTGCGACCATTTTGAAGAAACAATTAAGAAACTGCAATTGGATTTCTTTAGGCCAACCCAAGAGATTTTGAAACTTACACCGATGGCATTGGTTATTCAGTCTTTCCGGTCAGCTTTATTGGAAAATGAAGATAAAGACTATTTAGATAAACCGCTTTTAAAATCACTTTTAAAATTTAAAAAAAACTTTGCAAGCGATAATGAGGTTTTCTTTTTTTCCAATAGAAATTCTATTCCGGAGATTGAAGTAACCAGGGAGGATTTTAAAAAAATAGAAGTACTTGAAGAAAGTATTCCTGAGCCACGAAAAATAATCATCAATGGGCAATTGGATGAGATGAAGGTGTCAAAGAACAGATTAGGCCTCTTGACTAAAGAGGGAGTAGTAAATATTTTTGCTAATGATAATTCCATTATACATGGGATTGTTAATTATATGGGGAAAGAAGTAACCATTTCCGGAATTGCAAATTACAGGCCGGGCGGCCAACTGTCTTATATTGAGATTGAACAATATTTTGAACCTGGCAAGAGTGACGATTTCTTTTCAAGAAAGCCAAAAGCAATGACTGTTGAGCAACAGGTATTATTTCAACTAAAACAAGGAAAGAAAAAAAATCCATTGTCTGACTTGATTGGTAAATGGCCCGGTGATGAAAGTTTTGATGACCTTTTAAAAATGCTGGATGAATGAGAAATTTTATTCTTGACACAAACATTTTAATGGCTTATCTGAAAGCAGAACCAAAACTTTTCAGGCAGATTAGTGAGGATAATAAGCTTGATGAGGATGATGCCTTCATAATGATTTCTGTGATTACAAAAGGTGAGATTTATTCATTGGCATTACAAAATGGCTGGGGCGAAAGAAAAGTTAACATCCTTAATAAATTATTAAGCCAGTTGTTGATAATAGATATAAATGCTGATGATGAAAAATTGTTAAATGCTTATGCTGAAATTGATGCATTCAGTTTAAAACGACATCCTTCTAAAAAAATGCCAGGGGCTGCAAAGCCAATGGGAAAAAATGATATGTGGATTGCAGCAACAGCTTTTGTTGCAAATGCAACTTTATTAACTACAGATGGAAAGTTTATGCATTTGGATAAAGAGTTTATTAATATCAAATTCTATCATCCAAATTCTATTTAGTTAAGAAATTGAATAGGACAACCCTGAAAATACATCACAATAAATATTGCAAATAAAAAAATACCAACAACAAGTAAATGAGTGATTGGGAGAAATATAAGTTTTCTGAGTTTGCTGAAATTATTAAAGATGGATTCCATCCTTCATCTAATGGAGAACTATTTTATATAGGTTTAGAACATATAGAACAGCAAACACTAAGATTATATAGCATTGGAAAATCTTCTGAAGTAACAAGTAATAAATTTCGCTTTAAAAAGGGTGATATTTTATTTGGAAAACTTAGGCCTTATTTCAGAAAAGTTTATAGACCAAAATTTTCGGGAGTTTGCTCAACTGACATTTGGGTTATCAGAGCAAGAAAAGAATTTGATCAAAGCTTTTTGTTCTACTTTTTAGCAAGCGAAGAATTTATTTCATTATCAAATCAGAGTAGCAATGGAACGAGAATGCCGAGAGCTGATTGGAATAATTTAAAAAATATTCAATTCCTTCTTCCTGACTTCCCGACCCAAATCCGCATCGCCTCCATCCTCTCTTCCCTCGATGACAAAATAGAACTCAACCGCCGCATGAACCACACATTGGAACAAATGGCGCAGGCTTTATTCAATCATTATTTTGTTGATAATATTGATCCTGATAACTTACCGGAAGGATGGAGATGGGGGAAGTTGAACGAAATGTATAAAACGACATCAGGAGGAACTCCAAGTAGGACCAAAATGGATTATTACAATGATGGTAATATTTTCTGGGTGAAATCAAAGGAATTAAATAACGGTTTCATACTTGATACAGAGGAAAAAATAACAATTGTAGCGTTAAACAATTCTTCTGCAAAAATTCTTCCTAAACATTCTGTTTTAGTCGCAATGTATGGAGCTACCGTGGGGGAAATAGCAACTTTAAGTATGGACGCTACTTGCAATCAAGCAATCTGCGCGATTCTCCCAAATGATAATTATCCTTACACATTTATTTTCCAATTTTTAAAAGAAAATAAACAGCAACTGATAAATCGTGCAAGTGGTTCAGCACAGCAAAATATCAGTCAGATTGTTATTCAGAATTTAGAATTAGTTGTTCCATCAATTTCAGTTGTAAGCAAGTTTCACCAAGAAGTAAATTCTCTTTTTTTACAGATAGAAAATAATCTAAAGGAAAATAATTCGCTTTCTCAAATTCGTGACACCCTACTTCCCAAACTCATGTCCGGAGAAATTGATGTGGATAAAATAATAGATGAAGAAGAATTAATAGAAAACGAATTAGCGGATTGTAAACCAGCATAAAATAAAAATCTTCAATAAAACTTCGTTTACTGCTTATGGCTCATAAATTTCTTGCTGAAAGTGATATTGAAGAAGCAGCTATAGAATGGCTTCTTCAAATGCAGCCATACCATTATAAATACGGTCCTGATATCATCCGCAATCCTAAGAAGGCTATACTTGAAGATGTATTTGAGCAATTTCTTTATAAAACCTATAAGCACGTTCCGGCTAAAATACTGGAAGAAGTAAAGCAGGAATTTTTATTCAACACCGGTACTGATATTCATCATCGCAATCATGCTTTTCATTTAAAGTTGAGCAAAGGCATTCCCAAAACATGGAAGGATGAAAATGGCAAACCACAGTTTCAGCATTTCTATCCTGTAAATTATGAAGAGGTTAGCAAGAATGATTTCCTGGTTGTAAACCAGTTTACCATAGAAGGTAGAAACCGCCGCCGCCCTGACCTGATCATTTTCATCAATGGCCTTCCCATCGTATTGTTTGAATTTAAAAACCTGTTTGATATTGATGCTACTGTGGATAATGCATTCAACCAAATACAGCATTATATACAGGATATACCACAGGTTTTTGAAACCAATGAATTAACGGTGATTAGCGATGGCAGCACTACTTTGCATGGCACATTCAGCAGTGGTATGGAATGGTTTGCTTCCTGGAAAAGTGTAGACGGCATCAATATGGTTGAAGATGATTTTGCATTGGAAACTTTGATAAAAGGTTTATTGGTTCCGGAAAGATTGCTCCAATATATTCGCCATTACATCTTTCATGAATGGGATAAAGGGGTATTGATAAAAAAAGCTGCAAAGTACCACCAGTTCTTTGGTGTGCAATATTCGTTAATAGAAACTTTAAAAGCGATAAAGCCTATTGGCGACGGGCGTATTGGTGTGATCTGGCATACCACCCGCAGCGGTAAAAGTATTACAATGGCGATTTATGCAGGAATTCTACGCCAGATGCCAGAATTAAAAAATCCTACCATCATTGTACAGGTGGACCGGTTTGATTTGAACAAACAATTGTATGAAGATTTTGTTGCTGCAAAAGATTTAGTCGGCGATGTTTCGCTTGCAGAAAATACAGATGATTTACGAAAACTATTAAGGGGCGAAGGTGGTGGCGTTATTTTTAGCACGATAGAAAAATTCCGGTTAAAGGATTTAGAAGAAGGCAAGGAGGCAGAACATCCGGTATTAAGCACAAGAGAGAATATTATTGTTATAGCAGATGAATGCCACCGAACCCAATATGGATTATTAAAAGGCTTTGCAAGTAATCTTCGCAAAGCCCTTCCCAACGCTTCTTTCATTGGTTTTACCGGAACGCCAGTTGATACCAAAGATGCAGACACCGTGCAAGTGTTTGGCGAAGTGATCCATACATACGACATTAGGCAGGCAACCGAAGATCATGCAGTGGTTCCGATTTATTATGAACCGCGTTTGGCAAAACTTCATTTGGGCAATGCAGAAATCGAGGAGGAAGCGGAAGAAATTATGGATGGCCTGGGACAAAAAGACCGTAACAAAGTAATGTGGGCTGCTGTGGAAGATGCGGCGGGCTCGGATGAAAGAGTCGCAAAAATTGCAAAAGATATTTTGCATCATTTTACAGAACGCTCAAAAGCTTTGGAAGGGAAGGCAATGATTGTTTGCATGAGCCGCAGAAACTGTGTTAAAATGTATGATGCCTTAACGGATCTCGAAGGCTGCCCGGAAACTGCAGTAGTAATGACCACCAACATTGGAAAGGATCCAAAAGAATGGAAACCGCATGTTCGGACGAAAGAAAGTACTGAAGCTGTAAAAGCAAGATTTAAAGACCCGGATGATCCTTTAAAAATTGTTATTGTAAGAGATATGTGGCTTACCGGTTTTGATAATCCACCACTCAATACTTTATATGTAGATAAGATCATGAGCGGCCACAACCTGGTGCAGGCGATCAATCGTGTAGCAACAGTTTTTAAAGACAAGCCGAGCGGTTTGATTGTAGACTATATGGGCATTGGTGATAAGTTGAGAGACGCAACAAAGAAATATACTTCCAGCGGAGGCAAAGGAAATATTACCATTGATACCAGTGAAGCCTTTGAGTTGGCAACGGAATTTATTGCTGCATTAAAGTTTAAACTACCTAAAGATTTTAATTACGACAAATGGCTTTCCCTGTCGAAAGGCGAACAATTAAAATTAGTAAGCCAGGCAACGAATTACATTGTGAGTGATGAAGAAAGGAGTAAGGAATTTATGCTCGATGAGATGAAACTAACCGCCCTGGTTCCGGTGATAAAATCTGATCCGCGTATTGGAGAACTGGCATTGGATATTTTATTTCTGCAGCATGTAGGCGCTGCGGTTAGAAAGATCAGGAATCCGGTAACCAACATTCGCAAGAAAGAATCGCAGATAAAAGATCTGATTCACCGAAGTATCGAAAGTGAAGAAGTAGTTGATGTATTTACGATGGCTGGCATTGATAAATTTGATATTTCCATTATCAACGACGATTTCCTGGCAACAGCAAAAGAGCAAAAAAGCGGTAATGAATTAAAGCTGGAACTGATCAGGAAGATCATGAATGAAGAAATAAAATTGCGGCAGTTTAAGAACATCATCAAATACAAAAAGCTGAAAGAAGAAGTAGAAAAGATTATCAGCGATTATCACAATCATTTCTTTGACAGTCTTGTAGCCCTGCAAAAAATGCGTGAAGCAGCGAGGGAAATGCAGGAAGAAGATGAAAGAAGAAAAGTGCTGGGTTTAACAGAAGATGAGGAAGCTTTTTATGAAATACTCGCCAATCACAAAAACGCTGTTGGCGATTTTGAGCTGATTAAAGAGATTGTAAAAGAAGTAACTACTGTGGTAAAAAAGAACCTGCAAATTGATTGGTACAAAAAGCCGGATGCGAAAGCGCAGATCATGCTTGCTGTAAAAAGGGTTTTGATGAAGAAAGGTGTAAGCGCTGAATTAAAAGAGATCATGGATGAAATAATGGAGCAGGCCGAAGCGAGGTATAGGGAATGGTGGGGAGAGGTGGGGTAATTTTAAAAATTAAATTTAAGATGATAAGCAAAAATGAATTTCTCAAAAGGGTCAATGCTCTTAAATCATTCCAAAGTGTCAGAGGTAAAAACTATGTTGACCTTAATATAAAGGGGCCCACAACTAGTCCTCGTTTGTAACGAGGACGGTTCTGAATCATTTAATATTTTGCAATTCATGAGCGAAAAAAAGAGTGACTGAATTATCTCCACGGCAATCATGTACGAAATGGATTAGTAGGAGTGATTTGGGATTACGTGTAATGTTGCATTAGGTATTAAGAAAGAATGGAGATAATTATTTGTTTACCGGTACAAGATCGTGATTTCAGCAAGACAGGAAGCCTCTGCCAGGGGATCATAAAAAACACGAATTGAAAATAAAACATTTATTCATAAATTTATTTTGCCATTTACTTTATTGCAAACACTTTTTATTCATGACAGAAAAACCAATAATTAACAGCCTCGGCTTTCATTTTGATAATCCATGTGATGTAAAAGGAAAAAATTCCATTGCACACTTATTTACAGAACAAACCCGCTGCGGGATCTATTTACTCAAATTTTCAGATAAGACCTACTATATCGGACAAGCGAAAGACGTTGTTAAACGTTTCAGGCAGCATTGTATGAGTTACGACAATATTGAACATCTATGGTTCCAAACTGTTGAACGAGAAAAATTAAATGAGGTGGAGCAAAAATTAATTCATGATGCGGAATCGGATGGGCTTTTGCTTAAAAATATCGTTCATGTTTCACATGTTTTTGGAAAATCAAACCTGGATGAGATCATTTCTCCTGAGCAACAGAAAGACTGGTTGGAAAATAATAAGGAGATTCCTAATGATGGAAAGGACTTGTATGAGGAAGTAGCAGAAAAAGATAAAATCAGGTATCGGCAAAGGTTTGAAACACTAAAAGCAAATAAGGATTATCCTCTTTTCAAACGAATCTTAAACACCTACCTTTATAAATGTCTTCCTGCTTTTAAAAAAACAGAGCAAGAGTTTTGGTCATTGTCGTGCTTGCCAGGAACAAATAAAAATAGCTTTCCGCGGTATTTTTGCATGAATGTAAATTTTATGGAAGTATTTGTAGCCGGATATGATGCAGAACTGAATGAACCGTTTGCGTTTTTTGTTTTGTCAACGCTTTTTATGCAGACGCCTAAAGACATAAATAGAATTTTGACACGCT
Source organism: Hanamia caeni (assembly GCF_003721595.1). Taxonomy (GTDB): domain Bacteria; phylum Bacteroidota; class Bacteroidia; order Chitinophagales; family Chitinophagaceae; genus Ginsengibacter; species Ginsengibacter caeni. The sequence continues at coordinate 50,320 of NZ_RJJR01000018.1, read as the reverse complement.
ATCCTGATATTGATTTTGTTGAGGGAAACTATAAAGCGGGTGGTGTTGACCAGGTAAGTATGTATTTCTCAGACTTAAAGGAGGTAGAAGATATTTTATTGACTGAGCCAATAGTTGTAAAATCTATCAAGAAATTGAATCTTGGATTGATGCGAAAAGGGCCAACAATATTTTCAAAATATCATTGTTTTGACTTGGTGAAGAATGTGGTTTGATGACAGTGATAAAACAATAGTAAGACTAATACATTGTCGTAGAAAAATTACAAAATTCCCTAGATTAAGATGCATTCACCTTTGGACATCTGTGGACAAAAGACATTCGGTTTATAAATTTTAATAATATCAAACAAACTAAAATCTTTTTGGAAAGAATTAAACAGAGAGGGCAAATACGGTAACGAGAAAGAATGGTTTAGTTCCGTTGCTTACCACTTAATGAATGATATATGTCTTAACGTCGGCAAAAACCGTTATAGAATTACTGAGTGCGAATTTTATTATTTAGACAAGGACAACCATGAAGATCCGTATGTCCACGGAGAACAACAACAGATGACAACAGGGCAGCTTTATTATAACAAAGCTAGGGGGCTTGATATAACATTTGGTAACGCATCCTATCCTACATTCGGAGGTATTTTAATCAGGGGAATAAAAAATTTAGAAACTAATCAATACATCAACCAAATCACTAAAATTGTTTCCGAAGTTTTTATTGCACTAGGGAACATTGTTGAGGAAAAAGGGTGTATATATTTAAGTGAATTAGAAGAACGAAAAATTAAGATTGAAAAACCAATCCAATCTACAAGAATAGGATTGAGGGAATGGGAGGATGACAACAAAAATTATTTGGATAAACCTTACCGTTTTATAGTAGAACTTGTTCCGGAACATAGGTTTAAAGAGAAGGAAAAAGTAGTGAAGAATTTGCTTGCAGAAAACAAACTCTCTAGGGAGGGAGCTAAAACAATATTATCTTACTATCCTTCAAATTAAATGATGACAGACAACCAAACTAACTTCCTTTATTTAGCTGATTCGCTACCGACAGAATATCCGGACTTTTTAGTTTGTAGAGATTTAATTTTAAATTTCAAGATTGATGTGTTATTTTTAACATCAATTTATCAATCCTGCAAATAATGCTTTGTAAAAGCTGCTAATTGTAATAGAATGTATTTTGATAACTTAACAACTGCTTGTCTTCAGATTGATAAGGAAATTTTGTTACCTGGATATTTGAGAAGTATATGTGATTTATTAGCAACTCAAAAGATAACAAGAGAGAAAGTAAAGGAAATATTATTAAAGGATAATATTAACCCATCAATTGCAAAAGTTGATTTTTTGCATTTAATCTTCGCATATATTAAAATTGCTTTAGACGATCAGATTATTACGGATAATGAAATTCAAGAAATTAAATTTTTGAAAAATCTGTTTAATATTCAAAGAGGAGACTTTCTATACCATAACAAATCTGATGTTGAACTATTGATTCAAAATCAGTTAGAAAAAATATATGAAGATGGTTATGTGAGTGATAAAGAATCAAGCCTAAAAAATGCTATCCAGGAAATTTTTGATTTAAGCTATGATGAAATGAATAATTATTCTAAAATTAAAGCCGCTGTGTCTCTTCGGAATGGAGCAGATGTAAAGAATTTGGATGTATTTTTTACTTACGAGGAATATTTTAAGTTAAGATCAAAACCAGCCTACTAATTTTAAATAAAGTTGTAATACTCTTTTAAACTTTAAATTTATAAAAATCTGTTGAAAAACAATAAACTTTATCATCCAAATCTCAAAAATACGCTTCCGACCACTATAGATGCAATTTTGTACATATTTTGCATTTGCTTCTTGTTAATTTTAAGCGGATGTGATACTTCTGGAGTTTGCAATAAAGACTGTATTAACGCGAATTTACAATGCAATTGTTGTCCTGTTATAGATTCAATAGTCAATGCAAAGCCTGCGATTAGTGAGGTAAATATTTTTTTAGAAACCTCTGGGAGTATGAGTGGATATATGCCTTCAAATTCTACAACTACCTCGTTTCAAAAGATCATTCCAAATATTGCCACAAGGTTGAAGGTTCTCAATATTCATTTTTACTCTATAAAAGAATCGTCGCAAAAACCGCAATTGTTGAATTTAGATGATGCAATATCTAAAATAAGTTATGGAAGATTTGAATGGGGGTTGAATACATCAATTCCAATAATGCTTGATACAATAAACAATTATGAAGATTCCGGAAAAGTGGCAATCTTGATTTCAGATATGATCTATTCTCCCGAAGAGCAAAAACTAGTCGGGCAGTCAGTTACACTTATAAGTGATCAGATTAAAAATACCAATTTGTCTACTTCGCTATTATTGTTAAACTCTGATTTTTTAGGAAAAAACGTCAAAGTTTCAAATTCTCCATATTACATTCTAATACAAGGTAAACAGGAAAATATTGACGTAATAAAGTCTCGGATTTTCGCATCTTTGAAGGTGTTTAATCAGGACTATAATGAAGTTAATTTTGGATTTTCTTACTCTAAGCCATATTACAGCGTTATTCCTTATGCAGACATCAGAGGTACATTTGAATCAATCGAATGTCTCGGAGGTAAAGCCGCTTATTTAGTTTTAAATAATGTTGACTCACACGATAGTCTTGGCTTTTGGATAGGCTTGAATCTGGAAAACTTTCCAAAATATAGCAGGGATCTGGAATATCTAAAAACAAATTTATCGCTAAATCCAACCGGCACTAAAGCAAGTATTGAGAAAATTGTAACTAGAGAAATATTCGAAAAAATGCAAGATGATGATCCAACAGATAAATCTATTGCTAGCTTTTGCACTCATTTTATTCGCATAAATGTTTCCGAGTTGAATGATAAAATTAGCCAGTTAAATCTTAGTCTAAAAAGTGTTAAGCCAAATTGGATTACGGATAATAATTACGATGAAGACAAAAATGCTGATATAATTAGAGACAAAACTTTTGGACTAACTAATATTTATACGGCAATAAATGATGCCTATCAAGGGCAGCAAGCCGGATTATTTTTTAAAGACATTAAAATCATCTTACAAAAAAAATAATAATGCGAAAGTTATATGACTTTATGTTAGAGACTTTTTATATGCCTTGGGGTGAATATCTTGGGCAATATAAATCTTGTGGAAAAGAAGTGCAAGAGGATTTTCAGTATTCTATATACGCAGATATAAGTTTGCAACTATTTGCTATAACGATTATTTCCTTGTCTTTTTATTATTTGTATTTAAACAATCGTTTCGGCCGGTATTATTCAAATAAGTCATGGTTTATAACCATGCTTATCAACTGCGTCATAATTGCACTTCTAACTTACCTCACCGCAAGAAATATTTTAGATAGGCCGGTTTGTGATGTTTCAGGCTATCTGCTATGGATTAGTACTATAAATTTTCTGTTTGCAATTATTGGATTCATTATTTTATCTTTTGTTTTTAGACTTTTTTCGTCTATGGGTAAACATACTCCATATTTAACAACTAAATAATTATTTATGGCTCGATTATTTGTTTTCGGAATTGGTGGCACAGGAGCACGTGTGATGAAATCGTTGATTATGCTTATGGCCTCGGGCATGCGTGCTGGCGACTTTGATGTTATTCCCATATTAATTGACCCGCACAAGGATCTAAAAGAATTAAATGATTGTAAAACCTTACTGAAGTTGTATGGTAATATTCATGATGAAATTTATAAAAATGTTCAAAAGGTAGACGATGGTTTTTTTAATACAAAAATAACTACGCTGACAACTTTAGCCCCTGGCACGGGCATGAGGGACGAATACGATTTTGATGAGCGGCACGATATACCTTTTTCGCAATTTTTAGAACTTGAAGAGTTGGCGCAAAACAGTCCCACTCAAGATCTTTTATCACTGTTGTATTCACAAGATAATTTCAATAAACCTCTTTCGGTTGGCTTCAAAGGAAGCCCAAATGTTGGAAGTATAGTATTAAATTCCTTAAAGGATTCTCCAGGATATAAGGCATTTGAAAATGTCTTCGGTATAGATGATAGAGTTTTTATCATCAGCTCCATCTTCGGTGGAACTGGAGCATCCGGCTTCCCTTTGTTGCTTAAAAACTTAAGAAATCACCGGAGACCTGTTATAAATGAATGCCAAATAGGAGCACTAACTGTAATGCCCTATTTTAAGTTGGAAAGCCCAGATGAAAAAAGCGATATTGATTCAAATAATTTTCTCACTAAAACGAAAGCGGCGCTTACGTACTATACAAGAGAAGAATTTTCAAACTTATACAATGCTTTATATTATATAGCAGATACTGATGAGCAGAATAAGCCTTATGTAAATAATGAAAAAGAACAGCCGAATGATGCGCATTTAGTAGAAGTATTAGGGGCTTTGGCAGTACTACATTTTGCAGGAAACAGTTTTCAATTGCGTGGTGAAGTATATGAATATGGACTAAAAGAAAACGCTTCAGTTGTTGACCTCACGAATATTTCGGACGAAACACGAAAGATGATTGAAAGAGATACTGTCTCATTTTATTTTTTTCAGCAATTACACGAAAACCTTAAAGAGCATAAAAATTTGCCCTTCCGAAAATCTTCCGGATTTAATGACTCTTTTTTTAATCAGGAAGTATTTCGAAAAATAGATGAATTCATAGAGAAACATTACTTGCCGTGGGTGAAAGAATTGGAAAGAAATGAGAGATCCTTAAGTCCATTTAATAGAGTAGCTGGAAAGAAGAGTTATAACGCCGCAATAAAAGGCTACGAAGTTCCTCGAAAACCTCTGGAAGGTTGGGTGTCTCGTCCTTTCGATGTGTCAGATCTTTACGTAAGGATGTCAAATGCTGAAAAGTTTTATAAAAAAATGAACGATATAAATAAGAATTATAAATATTTAGCTATGTGTAGGAAGTCAACCCAAGAGTTAGTTGACGCCAATATAGACTTCTAAATTAATTTGCTATGGGTAAAAAATTAAGTATCACGCAAAGGTCGTATGATAAAACCGGGTGGCATAAATCGTCCCAGTTTTCTACAAGTGATATCAAGGATATTAAGATTTCAAAAGCAGGTAATGATAAATCATTAAATGCGATCCCTTCGCCGTTTGCCAGAATTCATGTCTTTGAAGCTGCATTTGATTTATTAGATAAAGACGAGTTAAATGGTACCGACTATTCAGGTGATACTTTTAAGAAACTGGTGTCTGATTGCTTTGATGTTTTTGAGTTGCTCTATAATTGGAACAACCATATTCGGGATGAAAAAAAATTATCTATAATAAAGTGGAATAGGAACACAGAGATTGGAAATTTAAAAAGAAGCAGAGCGAGACATAAATTATTAGGAGAAACGTTGGAGGTTTTTTTTAGTGAAAATGCGTTTGGAAACTTTGAGGATATTTTTATAATCAAATACAAAAATCGTCCAATCGCAGGTTCATCCCCCTTTACAGGTTTTTTCACTGCGCCTAATGCTGGACAGGAAATAGATTTATATAATCCTATTAACCGTGGGAACTATTTTTCTAAAATTATTCCCTTTGACAATCGTAAGCCAGAGATTAAACGATATATACTGGATTTCTTCTATAAAACCAACCTTCAAAAATCTGATGCGACTAAAGTAATTCGCACATATTTAAGAAGGCATGCCGTTGAAGTGGCTGATGATGTTCTAATTCCTTTAGAAGAGATTAGTTTACCTGATAATCAGAAAATAGATTTGTTTGGGCAGCCTTTACAATCCAGCTCTCGCAAATCTGAAATAGATTATTTTGAAAAATATCTAGTTAAGCTTAATTATCAAATCAATGATAGCTTTTTTCATATCCCATTGCAACAAAGTAAAGCTGATAGAAATTATGATTATCTCTTACCTCTGACAACAATATTTTTCGAAGAATTCAAACCAGAAGACATCAGCCGTATTGTTTTCATAAAAGAACTAGATAAAGATTCGGTTGAAGTTTTGATACAAATTGGAAGTAATAAAATTTCAAAAAAATATCATACAAAAAATGTCTTGGGGCAGGATGGGCAACTTATTGATTTGGCGGATAGCTATTCTGTAAAACTGAATTTGGGAATTTACCCGTTTTTAAAAGTCGTTAATTCACCAGATGGTGATGATTACAATGATTTTTATAAAGTTGCTTTGGTTACTCAAGATTTAAACAGGAAATACGACAATCATGATTTTTCTCTTGAATTTGGAAAAAATGGGAGGGTAATAGTAAACACAAGTTTACATGAAATACAAAGGGAAGAAAGAACGTCTATGAGCAAAGCTGCTATTGGTTCTACTTACTATTCGTTAAATACCTACTTTGACTTTATTCAGATCGCTCTACCAGCAATATCTAACTCTCCAATAAAAGGTATTATTGTTCCTAAATGGCAAGAAAAATCAATTGGCACAAAGAAAATTGATTACAGTGTTGATTTCGGTACAACCACGACGTTTGTAGCTTATACTGACGACCCTAATCATACCAAGGAACCTCAAGCACTTGAAATAAAAGCCAAGGAATTACAACTAGTAATGCTAAATAAACCGCTTAGAAAAAGAGACGATATATCTTGGACAGAGATATTCGATTGGTTATCTATTAAAGATTTTATAGAGTCCACATTGGTTCAAAAACAAGAGTTCTTACCAAGTATTATTTCTAATGAAAATAAAGAAAAATATAAATTTCCAATCCGGACAGTGTTATTCCAAAAACAATCTATTCCAGACAACCTAAGGTCGTTATTTTCGAATACTAACATTGCGTTTACTTATCAGAGAGAAGACAATAATCTCACTGATATAAATCAGGAGTATATTACAAATTTAAAGTGGAATATCAAGACTAATAATGCTTTTAAAACGTCTATTAAAGTTTTTTTGCAGGAATTATTCTATCTTCTTCGCACTAAAACTATCCTTAATGAAGGTGATCCAAAAAGAACAGCAATAACATGGTTCTCTCCTTTAAGCTTCACTCCAGCTTCGAAACAAGCATATAAAGAAATATGGGAGGATTTACTTATAAAGATTTTCAAAGGTTCGCAGAAAAGGCAGGTACAAAATCTAACCGAATCGGAAGCTCCATACTATTACCTATATAAGAAAGCAGATATAAATGATGCCACATCAGTACTAACAATTGATATTGGTGGTGGTTCTTCTGATATGATGTTCTTCAGTGAAAACAGGCCTATTTTAGGGACGTCGGTCCATTTCGGGGCGAACATTTTGTGGGGAAATGGGTTTAATGATTTTGAATCAGAGAAGGCCAATGGCATTTATGAGGCAATAAAGGAAAAAATTGTTAATAATCTAAAGTCCACCGATTTAAAAACTTATAACGAACATGTAATTGCAAAAAACGGATCAGATGAAATTATTAATTTTTGGCTTTTAAACAATGATAAGGCGTTAGTAATTGACGAACTCAAACGCAATGAATTTAAGTTGAGTTATTTATTACATTTGACCTCTTTAATTTTTCACTCTTCTAAGCTACTTAAAGCCAATAATCATAAGGCTCCTACATGTATAATCTTTAGCGGAAATGGTAGTAAGTACATTGATTTGATAGCATCATCTGAAACTATTCAAAAAATATGCGGATATATACTAAAGTCAGCTTTTAGCGATCCTAATATAGCTTATCCGCAAGTTATTTTACCGGACGCAAACAGAAAGGAATCTACTTGTTATGGCGGCCTTTATAAACCACAAACAAATAATCAGTTTAAACCCGTTAATTACCTGGGTTTAGAATTAAATGATAGTGATTATAGAAAATATATAGATATTGATATTAGAAAGGAATACGTTTTTGAAAATGTATTAGAGACGTTTAATCATTTCATTGATATCTTTTTTAAGATGAATGATGAACCTGGACTTGCTTTCCGCAGCAATTTTGGCATTGAAGTTAAAGCACAAGCTATTAAAAGCTTTATGAAATCGAAAGCGGCCGAAAATCTACGTATTGGCTTTGATAAACGGCGCCAGACAGTTGATGGACAGGACGAAATTTCTGACTCTTTGTTCTTTTACCCATTAATTGGATTAATTTTTAAGCTAAATAAATTGACTTCCAATGAAATAAGCGGATATAGTCCCAAAAGCATTTATTATGGATTAAGCCCGGATAATGACAACGAATTTCATACCTCCCGTCTCACAAGTATTAGACGGCCCGATTCAATCTTCAGTCTAACTATTCAAGATGATAACCCAAACTTTGGTGAATTAAGATTAATCGAACATTCCGAAGTTTACAAAAGGGCAATAGCGGGCATAGAAGGCTATTTAAAACCTGTAAGCGATTGGGATCAGTTTCCAGAGAACGGTGACCAGGAAATAAAAATTATTAAACCGGGAATTGTAGAACGCCTGGGTGATAAATGGATTGTAAAGGAGCGTTTGAAAATAGAATTTATTTAATCTTTATATATGAATGAAAACCTGTTTTATTTGATAGAGTTGGTTGTTACGCTCGTCGTTCTTTCTTTACAATTTAATTTTTTCTTTCAAACTAAAAGAAAAGTTGGTGAATTGAATCTAATTTTTCCCGAAATTTCCCTAGAAGGCGATTTTATCATAAAAAAAGATATAAATGGAACTGAAGTGGAATTAATAAAGGATGATGTGGCTTTCTTTGGTTTCATTTTTAAGGACATGCTTTCCTCAATAAACCGATATTTAGTTAAGAATAAAGGGGCTGTTGATTTCTCTATTATCAAGAGTATTGTAGAGCGATCAACGCAGGCAAAAGAAAATGAGGTATCTTCTACAGTTAGTTTGCCTTTGTATATTGGATTGATGGGGACTTTCATTGGTGTTATACTTGGCCTTTTGAAGATTGCTTTTTTGGGAGGGGTTTCTGATGAAAACATTAATGCTTTTATAGGCGGTATATTTATTGCAATGGTAGCCAGCCTTTGCGGCTTGGTATTGACAGTTATTAACAACTCAGGTAACTTTAAAAAAGCAAAAACAATCACTGATGATCGGAAAAATAAATTTTTCAATTTTCTCCAAGTAGAGCTTTTACCGCACCTGGGTAGCAGTCTGTATGATACACTTGATAGGCTAAGAGTCAATATAAATGATTTCAATGATAAGTTTAGTAATAATGTCAAGATGTTTGACACCAATTTTACTTCTAATATTTATCATTTAAAGCAATCTGTAGAAAGCATTGCTGACAATATTAATCCCATAATTGAGAATACAAACTCTCAAAAAGAATTTCTTAAAGAACTAAGAGGAATAGGCTATAACCGGATGGCAGAGGCAAACATTAAGGTATTTACTTTAATGAAAGAGGCAGGCCCAAACTTTGTCAAATTTATAGACAAGCAGAAAGAATTAAATGAATCAATTGAAAAGACAGCAGATTTTGTAAATACGATACGATCTGTCATGGACAGAATAAAGACTTTCGAAGAAAGTATTAATAAGTTAGGAGATAGGATAGACAACGCAGACTATATGAGTTCAGATCTTCTTAAAAAGGTTGAAAGAAAAATGTCTGAATTGGATAATCAATTCGAAGTTCTCAAGCAACATTCACAAACAAGTAATTCAGACATATATAATTTCTTTGAAAGAGAATCAACTAAAATTGAAAAGTTGGTCGCACATATCGAAAATGAAATTGAACGTGCGTTAGATTTTAACATTGATAACAATCCATTTCAAAAGCTGATGTTGCTGGACAAACTGAGCCAATTGCAAAATTTGGAAATTATCGTAAAAGACAATCTGGAATCAAAAGCGAAAAGGGAAGAAATTTATCAAGAAATAAGTGGAACAAAAAAATCTGTTGAAACAGTTAATAAATACCTATCCTCTATCGATAGCACACTTGTAGAAATTAATGAAGGGGAAGAAGAGAGTGAGGCTGTAGTAACTGAGGAAACCGATGAAAATAACGTATCATTTCTCGAAAAACTATTTGGAAGTAATGGAAAGCATCGGAGAAAAGAATAAAGACTTTTTTTGGCCAAGTTATGTGGACCTTATGACGGGCCTATTTGCTATTGTTCTTGTGCTATTCGTTCTCAGTTTCAAACTTTTCAATGATAAGAAAAAGGAAATAACAGAAGAAAAAAACAAATTTGAAGTTTTAGCAGATCAATACACAAGAATAAAAAAAGTAGATGAACAAATTCAAGCGTTGGAACAAACGGGCACATTCGTTTATGATGAGAAATACAAACGGTTTATAGTAAAAGATTTTATAGGAAAAGAAATTTTCGAACGGGAGGAATACAAAATTAAACCAGAATTTTTATTGATAGCTATAAAGGCTGGAAATGAGATAAAAAAATTAATTAATTCATTTCCCTCTAATGAAAATATAAAATTTCTTATCTTAATTGAAGGTAGTTGTGCTTATGGAGAAGGAATGAATAAGCAAGGAGACGGTACCTATATCTTAAGTTATCGAAGAGCTTTAGCATTACACAAGTTATGGCAGGAAAAAAATATTTTTGATCCTACAAAGACTGAAATAATTGTATCAGGCAGTGGTTTTTTCGGTGTGGGTAGAGATCCCCACGAAGAGAACAATAAGCGCTTTCTAATACAAATTATTCCGAAAATTAATAAATAGCTGTCTAATATTTTGAGTGATTTATTTGTGATTTCAAAGATTTGCAAACTAAGTACGCGTAAAATAATATACTTACTACTTATTGTTTGTATTTTTATTAATCGACATAAAACTTCTTGACTACTGGAAAAGTAATCTCAATATATGATGTAGGCACATATGATATTTTATTAGCCGGAAATAGAAAAATCAGGATAGGAATAGAAGGGATAGATGCACCTGAAAAACGGATGTCTTTCTGTCGAGTGGTTATAATTTATTTAGGTAAGCTATGTTCAAAAAGAACTCATTCGATCAAGTATACGGACTAAAGACATGCATGGAAGAAGAGTTCGTGTTTAGGTAATGGCACTGACTTAAGCCACGAAATGGTAAAGGCAGGGTCAGTCCTGGCGCTTTAAAAAATTTTCAACCAATACTTCTTTGGCACACTTGGAGTTTAAAAGTTGGTCTCGGGTAGCTTCTAGTAACTCGCCCTAAAATGATTCTTAGATATCAACCAGGGACACATCTTATCGAGATAGTTTCTGATTAGAAAGATTAATAATAAATGAAAATTGGAAAAATAAAGCACTTCGAGTTTCGAATACAGGAATGGTTTCTTGCAGTAGCGATAATTTCTTCTGTTGTATTAAACAGTTGTTCGGGTTGTTCACCTTCTGGGCGTCAGGAAAGAAATAAAAATAACCAGGTAACCAAGGACAATGTTGGACACAGCTTTGTTAGCCTGAAAAAAAATAAAGATTTTAATAAGGATACTGAGATAATTCCTATAGAAGAAGGTAAAAATCTTACACCTGGGTATAATAATAATCAGGTCCACCCAATTTCATCTGCGGATGACGTAGCTGTTCTTTCATGGAATCTTGAAGATTTTGGGAAATCTAAAAGTGATGATGTTATCAATTTTATTGCAAACACGGTAAACGGATTTGATGTTGTGGCAATCCAGGAAGTGGTAGCAGGCTATGGAGGAGCACAAGCTGTCGCACTATTAAACGATGAACTCAATCGAAAAGGCAGCAAATGGGATTATACAGTTAGTGATCCTACAAGTGGGGAAAATTCTTACAAAAGGGAGCGTTACGCTTTTTTATGGAAGACCTCAAGGATTAGTATAGTTGGCCAGCCTTGGCTCGAAATACAATATACTAGTGAAATAGATCGGGAACCTTTTTTTGCAACTTTTAAATTTCATGATAAGAAATTTACTCTTGTAAATTTTCATGCAATTACAAAAAAGATGCAGCCGGAAACAGAGATAAAATATTTTAAAAATCTTCCGTCAGAATATCCTGATAAGAATTTGGTTTTTAGTGGTGATTTTAATTGCCCTCAGTCTCACACAGTTTTTAATCCCTTAAAAAAGATGGGGTATAAGCCAATTTTTGAAGGTCAGAAGACAACTTTAAAAAGGCGAGCTTTTAATAATGAATTCCTTACATCAGAATTTGATAATATATTTTATAATGTCCAAAGAGTCAATTTCATCAACTCGGGTGTTATTAAATTTTATGAATCTTTTGATAATCTAAGTGATGCCAGAATTGTTTCAGATCATATTCCAATATGGTTTCAATTTTCATTGAATTGAATATAACAAATAGGCGGTGGTTTACAGAACGCCCACTTGAGATACCATGCAATACTTCCGCAAATAAAAACAATGACCAGGCAAACGGTGAATACCTGAATTATTTGCAATTGAAAAATGTGATCATTCTTCCGGCGTTTGGGATTCCTGAAGATGAAATCGTAATGGAGCAATTTAAAAAATTGTTTCCGGCAACCGGATGGTTTATGTAAACAGTAACGCTATTGCAAATGATGGGGGAATATTAATTGTATTACCTGGAATATTTTAATAAAAATTATGCAATCAGAAGCATACAGGGAATCCATCAAAAGACGCATTAAGAAACCTCGTTACCGTGAATGAATCTATCTATGATTCGTTGATTCTAATAGCCATGACGGGCGAACTCAAAGAATGGAGTAAGTCAGTGCCAATAGGGGAGACGCATTATTTTGATTTTGACCTTTTCAGCAATTGTGCTGATACCAACTTGCAGTTACTGGTAAAACTAATTGAAGAAGTAGATAAAGTTTACCATACAATAAAGAATCTGAATACGATTGAGATGGAGGACGAGAGAGAATAAAGAATGGCAAAATAATACAGGAATTAAGGGAATTGCCTACATCTAAAATTGTCTCTTAATTAAGATTGAACAATTTTAAGAAGGAACATTGCATCGGGGAAAAGAATGACAAATAATATTACCCGAGTGACCAAAACACGACGTTTAACTATTGATTTGTTATTTCGACCAATACCTTGCTTCGTTTTTCACAACCATTCTTCTTAAGTAGCGCAAGCCTTCGCGCGGACGCAGGTCAGTGCGGCGACCGCTCATAACTAACGCTGGTTATAAACTGAATTGACAATTAAAAAAAGGTAATTACGGTACTTTATTAGCAACAAGCCGGGTAACGCTGATGCACAGGTCGAAAGACCTGCGCTAGAAAGAAATTACGTCTGTTGTGAGTATGAAGTCGTCAGGTTCCACACGGGGTGAGAACGTATTCCTGCCTTCAGCCTCCTGCATTGCAACTTTAACCGTGTCGGAAAAAGCAATCCCTTTCTTTACCGGTTTACTCACGTAAACGGTTTTTTGGAAAAAATATGAAACGGATTGTTTTCCAGCTTAAGCCGGCATCAGACGGTTCACTAATTCCGCCAGATCCGGAGAACAGATGGAAGATAAGGCTATCAAGGCTCCCATGCATTTTAAACCGGTCTTGCGAAGCGGGCTGTTTTTTCCAATCACGATATTTTGCTTGAGCATATTCGCTATTTCCTGTTTCAGGTAAAACACCTTTCCATTTTTGCTTAATTGCGTGTAGGACAGTTCGCCATTTTTGCGCATGTTGGTCAATACGCGCTTGCAGATGTGTAATTGGTCAGCCATATCCTGGTTATCAAGAAAAATATCATTAAGCGCTACGCCCGGCGGAACGTGAAGCCGGGAAAGCAGATTTGCTATTTCTTCTTCTGATGGTGTGGGCACGGCTTCTTCGGGTGGTGGCTGTGGTGTTTTCGGTGGTCTTTTTTCCTTTTTCATAGGTTAGTTGGTTAAGGCATTGAATGTTGAGTTTGTGGTAATAAAAATGTACTTCAAATTAAAATAAAATTGAGATAAAATCAAAATTTATGAGCATAAATAATCAGGCAGGCAAGCAGTCATGGAATTACATGGAAGAAAAAGATAAAGGATGGAAGAAATAGTAGCAGATAATGAAGTTTATGGAATTGATTAGTGCAATATGTGGAAGAATTTTCAGCGCCATACTGCCGCTCTTACAATGCCGTTTTATTCATGTATTGCGCTACTGCACCAAGCGATGAAGCGCAAAAACTCGGTATCTTATTTTTTCACGAAAAAACCAATTCTTATGGCAACATTTGAAAAGGGCATTTTAGGAGGATTTTCCGGTAAGGTCGGATCCGTAATAGGTGGCAACTGGAAGGGGATAGATTACATGCGCAGCAAGGCCGCGAAGCGCACGTTTGTCCCAAGCCAGAAGCAGCTTGAGCAGCAACTGAAGTTTGCGCTCATGATGCGTTTTTTGCAACCTATGGCGGGGCTTCTTACTATAAGCTTTCACGATTTTGCTGTCCGCAAAACGGGGATCAACAGCGCGTTTGCTTATAACTACCAGGAAGCTATTACCGGCGACTTTCCTGACTATGCCATCGACTATTCAAAAGCGCTGGTAAGCAGGGGCAACCTGCCAAACGCGCTGGCGCCATCGGTAATTTCCGGAGCAGGAAGCACCCTGACCTGGAGTTGGACTGATAACAACAGTTCAACGGCTGATCCAAACGACCAGGCGATACTGGTAGCCTTCTGTCCCGAAATGAGACAGGCTATCTTTACCACCAACGGTGCGAAGAGGAGCGAATTGTCTGCTGATTTAAACGCGGTTACCTTCAGGGGTAAACAAGTAGAAACCTACATCGGTTTCTTGTCAGCAGATGGTCGTAACTCATCGATCAGCATTTTTACCGGTGAAGTAACGGTAAGTTAGATTCTTTCCTTAAAGGGGCTGGAATACCCTGGCCCCTTTCATGGAACAACTGACATTACAGCGCCTGAACCAACAATTAAAAAGCCGTCACCTGATGGCTTTTTTTCTGTGCATAACCCGGGCGGTGACAAGTATTTGATGAGTGATAAATGAGTAGGTTATTTTGTTCATAACCCTGTTGCAAATGATGGGGGAATAGGAATGCATCAAAGACGCATTGAAAAATCTCGCTACCGAGAATGAGTCAAGCTATGATTCGCTGATTGCAATCGCCATGACCGGCGAACTAAAAGAATGGAGTACGTCAGTGCCAACAGGGGAGACGCATTATTTTGATTTTGACCTTTTCAGGAATTGCGCTGATACCAATTTGCAGTTACCGGTAAAACTAATTGAAGAAGTAGATAAAGTTTACCCTACAATAAAGAGTCTGAATACCATTGAGATGGAGGAGGGAAAATAAGGAATGCGCAAATAATACACGGAATAAAGGAAATTGGCGGTTGCGCCCGGAAGATTGATTAGGAATCAAGCTGGTTAAACCAGGAATTCATCATTTACGCAACGTCCCGATGGGCATACACTCAATTTGAAAATAGATGACGGAGATTGCCGGGAAACAAAATAAATGAAATTATTTCACGTCATGCAACTTTTATGCCTCTGTAAAGCAAAGAACAGAGCTCCCTCGCTGCTCTTTTCTCACTGTGGATTTCGTGTCCCGTAGGCTAGAACTGTACCATCTCTTAAAGATGCAATTCAAAACGCCGGGAAAGGGAATGAGGGCATTTTTCAGACAATGGCCCCGGTGATGATGGCCGACGAAATGAAAGAGTGGGAGCTTTGAAGTGCAAAGAGGTTCATAACTTTGAATGGGAACTTTTTAAAGACAAAAGGAAAACGTTTGATATGAAAAATATTTACTTTCTCTTACTGTTGCTTATAAGTGCATCGTTTGTGTATGCACAGGAAACCAAACTTGCCGATAGCCAGCGAAAAGAGATTATTATGCTGATAGCTCAATATTCGCATGCCCGCGAATCAAAAGATACGGTCCTTCTAAAAAAAATAATTACAACGGATGCTGATCAACTCGTTTCTACCGGCGAATGGAGAGCGGGCATCGGCGCTGCCGTGGAAGGTATGATGAAAAGCTCAGCCAATAACCCGGGAAGGAGAATCCTGGAGGTTGATAAGATCCGGTTGGTAACCCCGGTATGTGCTATTGTAGATTGCCGTTACGAAATAGCTAATGCAAGCGGCAATCCGAGGAGGATGTGGAGTTCCTTCATCGTGGTAGCCGATAAGGGAATATGGAAAATAGCTGCTATAAGAAATATGTTACCAGCAACGCGGTAAAAAATATTTCCTTGCTTGTCTTTGAAATCAGGCAGTCTGGCCCCGAACGTCACTAATCACCAGGTTCTTCCCGCATGACGATTACTACCCGTGCAAACTCAACAACGCGGCGTCAACCAGGGACAAATTTTTATGAAACAGGAGCAGATGGCTTTGAATTTTTAAGTACTCTGTTTCATGGGTGAAAAACAAAGACCGACATGTTTCGTGTGCCACGAACGAGGCAGAAAATGTGTTTCGTGTGCTGCGAATGCATAGAAAAGCATAGCTTTAAATTGAATAGTTCATTTAAATAAAACAAAAAATTGATTAATATGGAAACAGCAACAGCCGCAGAGGGCGGTAGAACGCTAAGCACAAAACAGGTAAAAGCATTTGGTACACAAGCAGCAGCAGCGCCATTGAACCCATTACACATACAAAGAAGAAGGCCAACAGCCCATGATGTAGAGATAGAGATATTATATTGTGGCGTTTGCCATTCCGATTTGCATACCGCAAGAAATGAATGGCATGGTACGGTATATCCATGTGTGCCGGGGCATGAAATTGTTGGAAAAATTGTAAGCGTCGGGGAGCATGTTACCAAATTTAAAACAGGAGATTTGGCCGCAGTGGGTTGTATGGTGGATAGCTGCCGTGAATGTGATTATTGTAAAGAAGGTTTGGAGCAATATTGTGAAAATGGCAATACCTTAACCTATAACTCTCCCGATAAATACATGGAGGGCCATACGTTTGGCGGTTATTCGGAAAGCGTTGTAGTAAACGAAAATTATGTGCTTCGGATTCCTGAAAACCTTGACCTCGCAGCAACTGCACCCTTGCTGTGTGCCGGTATCACCACGTATTCGCCACTTAAGCATTGGAATGCAGGCGCTGGTCAAAAGGTCGGTATTGTCGGCATTGGAGGATTGGGGCACATGGGGGTAAAGCTGGCAAAGGCGATGGGGGCAGAAGTAATTGTATATACTACTTCACCATCGAAAGTGGAAGATGCCAAGCGCCTTGGAGCTGATGATGTAGTACTTTCAAAAGATGCTGACCAAATGCAGCGGTATGCAGGGAAGCTTCATTTTGTACTGGATTGCGTTTCTGCAAATCACAACATCAATGATTATTTGGCTCAACTTAGGGTAGATGGCACGCTGGCATTGGTTGGTGCACCCGAACATCCGCTTCCTGTAGCAGCATTCAGTTTAATTCCTTTTCGCAGAAGTTTTGCCGGATCAACCATTGGCAGTATTGGCGAAACACAGGAGATGCTGGATTTCTGCGGTAAACATAATATTGTTGCAGATATAGAAATGATCAATATTCAGCAAATCAATGAAGCTTATGAGCGTTTGCTGAAAGGTGATGTAAAGTATCGCTTTGTAATTGATATGGCATCATTGAAAAAGTGATTCATAAAAAACTCCGCCTTAGCCGAAGCCGGGTCTACCGAAGGGCAACCAGCATGCACAATGGATTTTTATTGTTGTGCCCCGTTCCTTAGCGGTAATGTTTTCGCCTCTATAGGTTCCGCCAACGGTAAGCAAGTGGAAACCTATATCGGTTTGTTGTCAGCAGACGGTCGCAACTCAGTAACGGTAAGTTAGATTCTTTCCATAAAGGGACGGGAATACCCTGGCCCTTTTCATGGAACAACTGACATTACAGCGTCTTAACCGACAATTATAAAGCCGTCATGTGATGGCTTTTTAATTTGGTCTGTTCTTGCCCGCCGGTTTATTTACAATAGCTGTGGAATAGTAAACGAACAAATGACCAGGATTTATGTTTCCGGTGGAAAAAGCAATTTCCCTGCCGTGGCAAGACGCCAACCAGCTCCCTGGTGCGTCTCCTACCAAAACCGGAATGGTAGATATACCGCTATTCTTCTGGTTTGGTGATGTAAGAATAGTAGAGCCGGGCGACGGATCTAACCATTAACTATTCATCGAAAAGAAGGAATAACTTCCATGGGTAAACGAAAATAATTTTGAAAGATTTCTTTTACGGCTTCTCTTTCTAAAATCAACATCCCGACATTTCCATAGCTTTGTTTTATAAATTAATTGCGACATTCAATAAATTTAAAAAGATTAATTGTTGCCTTTCATTATGCTTGTTTATGATCTATATGATATGAGAGAATATTTTCAAAGGCTTGCAAAAGGCGATGCAAGTGCATTTGAAACCATCTTTGAACTTTATAAAAGAAGAGTGTTCGGCGTAGCGCTCAAAATGCTAAAGTCAGAAACTGATGCGGAAGAAGTGGTGCAGGATGTATTCCTTTCCATCTGGCTGGCTAAGCGTAACCTGGGCCAGGTCAATGAGCCGGAGGCTTACCTTTTTACTATTACATACAATACCATCTATAGCCGCCTAAAAAAAGCATCCCACAACCAAGAGCTTTTAAATACCATCATACAACATCTTACTGAAATACAAAACACCACGGCTGAAACGATTGCTGCGCGGGAAACAGGCAAATTGATTAATGAGGCAATACAGCAGCTTCCGCCACAGCAACGGACAGTTTACGAATTGAGTAAGCAGGAAGGGCTTAAGTATGATGAGATCGCAGAGCTTATGCATCTCTCAAAAAATACCGTACGAAACCATCTTTCTGAAGCGATGAAAACCATCCGTACTTTTTTGAAGAAAACGGAGATGCTGTTTATGTCGCTGGTAATACTGCTTATCTGTTAAACCCTTTTTGCCGCTAACTGTCTGCCGGCAAAGGCATATTGTGGCCAGGTCAGCGCCGCATGCACTTTAACATATCCGTGAAATCGTTTGAAATACACTCGGTGCTGGCTTAAAAAAAATATTTTACCCCCGACTGGTACTTTTATTTTATTTCACACTCCCTGTATAAAGAATAGTAATTATGAGCGATGACCGTTTAAAATATCTTTTAGAGCAATATGCCTCCGACGTTTCGACACCGGAGGAAACGAGGGAATTATTCGGCTGGATCAGAAAGTCGAAAGATGATATGCTACTAAAGGAAAAGATCAAAGAACTGTGGGCCGGCTATGAAAATGGTAAGCAATTGCCAGATGTGGATTGGGATGAGATATACAGGAAAATCATTAATACGCCTGTGATAGAGAAAAAGCATGTGTGGTTTCAGGTGGCGGCAGCAGCGGTTATTATTGCAGTACTTTCTGTGGGTAGTTATTTTATATTTAATGATTATTCCACCAAGCCGATTGCGAAAACAGCAACTCAGCAACAGCTTAAGAATGATGTGCAGCCGGGCGGAAATAAGGCCATACTTACTTTGGCAAATGGTGCTCAAATTATTCTTGACAGCGCAGGCAACGGAGCATTAACGCAACAAGGCAATACAAAAATCATCAAGCTGAACAATGGCCAGCTTTCCTATAACGCATTAAATGAAAAACCAGATCAAGTTTTATACAATACTATTTCCACACCACGTGGCGGGCAATACCAGGTTGTGTTGGCTGATGGAAGTAAAGTATGGCTCAATGCCGCGTCATCACTGCGCTTCCCTACATCTTTTACAGGAAACGGGAGAGAGGTTACACTAACCGGCGAAGGATATTTTGAAGTAGCCCATGACGCCGCAAAACCTTTTAAGGTTTTGGCAAATGGGGTTGAAATAAAGGTTCTTGGAACGCATTTTAATGTCAATGCTTATCAGGATGAGGCGACAATAAAAACAACACTTTTAGAAGGATCTGTAAAAGTAGGAAAAGGCGGTGCCAGCAAAACGATTACGCCGGGTGAACAGGCGCAAATAGAAAACCATGATAACTCCCTGAATCCAAAGATAATGGTTCAGTCTGTTGATGTAGATGCCGCAGTAGCCTGGAAGAATGGAAGCTTTATTTTCCGGGGAAATGATATACAATCGGTAATGAGACAACTCGCAAGATGGTACGACGTAGAGGTAAGCTACCAGGGAAATATTACCGATGAGGAGTTTGTAGGAGTGATCAACCGCTCGCGCTATGAGAATATTTCCGAGATACTGGATATGCTGGAAAAGACGCGCCTCGTGAGTTTTGCTGTTAGCGGGCACCATGTTACGGTGATGCCTTTTAAGAAATAAGTTTATTTGCAAAAAGGATAGCTATTAATTGTTTAGTAAATCAGTAGGGTTCGTATTGCATTAAAGTCTTTTACTTAGAAAGTATTAGAAAACCTTACTAAATAGCAAATTATCAATAAATAAAATTATCCAAAAAAAACCGCCCCGACGGCAATCGGGACGGTAACAATTTTGGGTAACCAAATAAATAAAACAGTTACGATCATTCATTTTAAACCCAAAATACAAAAGTATGATTTTATCCATTAGCGGTAACTTTTTGCTAAGGCGCAGGCTGCCGCCTCAATTACTCAAAGCTATGAAGCTCACTGCCTTTCTCTTAACAGTTGCTTTTTTGCAGGTGCACGCAAAAGGGATTTCACAGGTAACGTTATCACTCAGGGAAGCGCCTGTGGAAAAGGTGTTTCGTGAAATTGAACGACAAACCGGTTATGGCTTTCTTTACACTAAAGAGATGCTTGCCGGGCTGCCGCAGGTGACCATAAACGTAAGGAATGCCCAGGTGAAGGAAGTATTAAATCAATGTTTCAAAAACGAGCCCCTGGAATATTCTATTGACAAAAATACTATTGTGATTACGAGGAAGGTTTCTGCCGCTAAAACATCTGTTGCAGAGCCGGTTCCTGCTTTACCGCCGCCCATTGAAATACATGGAAGGGTTGTGAACCAACAGGGGCAACCCTTACAGAATGTATCTGTATTGATATCTGGCACCGCTATAGGTACTACTACCAATAGTGAAGGGCGTTTTAGTTTGACTGCGCCTGATGATAGAAATGTTGTATTGGAAATTTCCAGTGTGGGATATCAAACAAAAAAGATAAAGGTGGAAGGCCAAATAGAAATTAAGGTTACTTTGGAATTCGCAATTACCGGCTTAAGTGATGTGGTGGTGGTCGGGTATGGCACGCAGAAGAAAAAAGATCTTACCGGATCTATTTCTACGGTAGATGAGTCTCAATTAAGAAATAAATTTTTTACTAACTCAACTGAAGCTTTAAGAGGTGCAAAGGGAGTTTATGTTGCCCAGCCAGGCGCCCAACCAGGTAAAGGTGAAGTGACAATGAGGATTCGTGGTCAGGGAACTTTAAATGATAATGATCCGCTTGTAATTGTTGACGGAATTGAGTATGATCTCAGCAACGTAGATCCAAATAATATAAAAAGCATTTCAGTCCTTAAAGATGCGGCGGCGGCAGCAATTTATGGATCAAGAGCGGCAAATGGTGTAATACTTGTAACTACTAAAGATGGCAAAGGTTCTAAAGGATTTCACATCAGTTATAATAATTATTTTGGAGTAAGCAAAGCTATAAATTTGCCTGATTACGTGACTGATCCGATTCAGTTTTTTGAGATAAGGAATCAAGCACAACGAAATGCAGGCGATGCTACGGTTACCTATAGTGAAGAGATGATTGAAGACTATAAAAATGGAATGAAAACGGATCCTTTAGTATATCCAAAAACTAATTGGTATGATATAGCGCTTCGAAATGCATTTGTGCAGAAACATTCTCTAAGGCTATACGGTGGAAGCAATAATTATAATTATTCATTGTCTGTAGGGAAAGATGATCAAAAAGGGATATTAAGAGGAACTAAATCAAATAAGTATTCAATTGATTTAAATACCAGTGTAAATGTTACTGATAGATTGACTATTAAGGCAATCATAGGCGGACAAATAAATAAATATTATGAACCCGTAGCTGGTGCTAATTATTTAATGGACCAGGTTAATAGAGAAGCAAGTGTGCCTTATGATCCCGTTCTTACAGAAGATGGAAGATATGCCGATAACTTCATTAAGACTCCTGGACATTATAGCTACAGAAATCCTTTAGCTATAATAAACGAGGGGTTAAATCGTCATCGGGAACAAGCCTATCGTCTCAGCCTGGAAGGCGAATATAAATTCCCTCTAAATTTAACCTATCAAATTCTTGGAGGATATACAAAAGAAGATTACTTAAATCAAATATTTGAGCCTGCTATTTTTCAATATAATGTCAAAACAGATGAGCAGGTAAGAGTGCGTTTAAGTGATGCTCCTATCAGGCATGCAGAAAACATAGATACGTATAATTCTCAGGCAAACTTTCAGCAAACATTAAGATGGGAGGAGTCTCTAAAAAATGACCATAATCTTTTTATCTTATTAGGCAATAGCATACAAAAATTTGATGATAATAGTTTTTTTGCACACAGGGAGGGGTATTTAGGAAATGATCTTACTACATTAAATGCTGGCTCAACCAATCCAAATGTTGGAGGTACTTATAGCATCAGAACGCTTGCTTCACTATTTGGACGACTAAGGTATAATTATCGTGAGAAGTATTTGTTTGAAGCGAATTTCAGATATGACGGCTCGTCAAGATTTGCGGAAGGCCACAGATGGGGATTGTTTCCATCCTTTTCTGCTGGCTGGCAAATTCATAGCGAAAACTTCATGAAAGATATCAAGTGGATTGATGCTTTGAAACTGCGGGTTTCCTGGGGGAAATTAGGTAATAATCGCATTGCTCCCTATCGATATGTTAACCTGGTCGATTTGGGGCATGACTATATTTTTGGTAATGATGTTTCTTCCGGAGGAGCTATCACACAATATAATGATCCAAATATAACATGGGAAACAACCGCCACTTCCAATATCGGAATAGATGGGACTTTTTTTGGAAGAAGCTTAAATATCAGTTTTGAAGTATATAATAAAAAGACCGATAATATTTTACATGAGGTTTCTCTGCCATCTCAAGTTGGAGATCTCGGTGGGCCAATCGAAAATATCGGAACAGTAACCAACAAAGGAATAGAGGCTAGTCTTTCTTATCAAAATTCTATAGGGGATTTTCATTATAAAATAGGAGGAGATATTTCAACTGTAAAAAATAAAGTCATCGCACTAAATAATCAAACGATTTTTAACTTCGGATGGCGTAGTGGTGGAGGAACAATTATTAAAGAAGGCTATGCCATTGATTCTTATTATATGCTTCATTCGGAAGGCATTTTTCAAGACCAAGATGAAATTAAAAAGCACGCATTTCAATCTGATAAAACTAAACCCGGGTATCTTAAATTTGAAGATACGAATGAGGATGGTAAAATTGATCAAAGTGACAGAGTTATTAGTGATAAAAGCCGTATTCCCAAATATACTTATGCATTCAATTTAAGTTTTGGCTATAAAAGAATTAATCTTTCTGCCTGGTTTACTGGGGTTGGAAAGGTTTATACCTATTCAAATTATTATGGCGTTGTTCCATTTTGGTATGGTTCAGGTATTACAAAAGACTGGGTAAAAAATTCATGGACGCCTGATAACAAAGACGCAAAATTACCAATCCTTACTACATATGAAGATGCTGTTAATACAAATTTCACGAACTCTGATTTCTTATTGTTTGATGTTTCATACTTACGTTTAAAGAATGTGCAAATCAGTTATGATATCCCGGAAAATTTAGCCGGCCGATTACATTTAACCTCCGCTGAAGTTTTTGTTAGTGGGGATAACTTATTCACGATAACTAAAATGCCATTTTATGATCCGGAAAAAAATCTGAGCGTACAGACATTTGACGGTTACCCCGCTTCTAGAACTTTGACATGTGGAATTCGAGTTAATTTATAAACAATAACGACTAATAACATGAAAGGATTAAATAATATAAAGAAAAGCCTGAAAGTAATATTTGTGTTTGGATTTCTTCTTTTAGGATGTAAAAAATTTTTATCAACTTCCCCGGCCGATCAATACACACAGGAAAATTTTTGGAAAAATGAAGAGGAGGTAGAAGCAGGTTTAACAGGGGTATATGAAGTTTTACGGGGATATTCAAGTGACTTAATATTTCAGGGTGATAAATTATCGCCAAATGCAGTAAAGTTTGATGATCCGGGTGGCTGGCGTTCAATTGCAAGAGGAGATGCATTAACCACTAACGATTTGTTTGAAAACGCATGGTCGTCTAATTACAGGGGCATAGGAAGAGCAAACACTGTGTTGGCTAATGTTGACGCAGCAAATTTGGGTGAAGAAGTGGCCAATAAAATAAAAGGGGAGGCCAAATTTTTACGTGCTTTTTTTTATGCTGATCTGCTTGACAAATTCGGAGGGGTTCCTCTTATTACAGATCAACCCAATCCTTCTCAGGGCGATCAAGGCAGAGCGAGTGAAGATGATATACTGAATCTTATACTCAATGATCTGTCTGACGCAGCCTCTCTCCTGCCTGATGATAATGCTCCGGGCAGGGTAACCAAGGGAACTGCATTAGCTTTTAAAGCGAGAATTTTACTATATCATAGTAAATGGAAGGAAGCTGCGGAAACTGCTAAAGAAGTAATTGATATGAATAAATATTCTTTGTTTCCGGATTATGGGGGATTATTTAAAGTGGAAAATGAGAATAACTCAGAAGTGTTATGGGATATTGAATTTAAATTGCCTCGATTTAAAAATAATTTCGTTGATCAAGCTACAGTTCATACTGATCCTGCACCTCTAAAAGGACTTATTGATGCTTACTTTATGAAGGATGGAAAGCCAGCTTCAGAGTCACCATTGTATGATCCTTCTAATCCCTACAAAAACAGGGATCCCAGGTTATATAAAACTGTCAGACTTTTAGGATCAAAGTTTAATGGTAATATTACTCTACCTAGTGATGTTCCTCAGACTTTTATTGGAGCTAAAAAATGGACTTCATATAATGACAGTAGTCATATTCCACCTGTTTCATCGGGAAGTAGCGAAATTAATCCGATTGTCATTCGTTATGCCGGTGTTCTGCTCATTTACGCTGAAGCGGAAAATGAAGAAGCCGGTCCGGTGCAATCCGTTTATGATGCAATTAATCAAATTAGGGAAAGGCCAGGTGTAAATATGCCCAAGATTACTCCAGGGTTATCCCAAGACGAAATGCGACAACTAATAAGGCATGAAAGGAGAATTGAATTAGCAATGGAAGGATATTATTATACAGATATAAGACGGTGGGGAATAGCCAAAGATGTTATGAATGGTCCGGTATATGACTTTAATGGTGATGTGTATGAGAATAGAAGTTTTAAGGTTCCAAAAAATAACTTATGGGCAATTCCAACTAACGAAATTGATTTAAATCCCAAATTAGAACAAAATCCTGGCTGGTAACAATTAGTATTCTTAAGCATATTTATTATAAAAACTTATTTAGCAATGATTAATTTCATAGGAACAAAGAGAAATCTTATAATTTTTTTCCTACTAACTTATACTTTTTTGTATTGCAATCCGTGTCATGGACAAGAAAAACCAAATATTATTATCCTTCTTATGGATGATGTAGGTTATGGCGATCTGCAGAACTACGGGAGTCCGACGACTAAAACACCCAATATGAATAGGTTTGGTAACGAAGGGATTCGTTTTACATCTTTTGAAGCCGCTCCATGGTGTGTTCCATCCAGAGCAGAGCTAATGACTGGACGATATATGGCAAGAACTAAATTCAATGGTAATACGGGAGCCGGCGGTCATGGTGGACTTCCTGATACAATTTTAACTCTTGCAGAAGGCCTCCGTCGTGCAGGATATGCTACAGGGATGGCTGGTAAATGGCACCTCGGATATGACCCTAAAAAATATTTACCCACGAATCGCGGTTTTGACAGTTGGTTAGGTCTTCCTTATTCTAATGATTATAAGAGACCATATGTCCCTACAGATGTTCCATTAGTGATGTACAGAGACACTACGGTGGTTGAATATCCGGTAGATCAAGACTCTTTGACATTGAAATATACGGCGGAAGCTATTAGGTTTATAAAGAAAAGTGCAAAGGATAAGGAGCCATTTTTCTTTTATCTGGCCTACAACATGGGACATCTGCCACTACATGTGGCTCCGGAGTTCTTAGGAAAATCAGGAGCGGGGCTTAGGGGGGACGTTATGATGGCATTAGATTGGAGTGTTGGGCAAATTATGGAAACACTTAAAAAAGAAGGACTTTCAAAAAATACAATTGTCTTTCTTGGCTCAGACAATGGACCTTGGCGGGAAGCTCCCCCTAGAATGTTTTTAAAGCCGACGGAACCTGAGGGTAGCAACTGGAAAAAACATTGGGAAATGTATGGAGTTGGAAATAGCCCTTGGGATGCTGGATCTGCAGGGCCTCTGAGGGGTTTCAAGCATACCACGTATGAAGGTGGTCCCAGAGTACCGGCAATGATTCTCTGGCCAGGACATATTAAGCCTGGTCAGGTCTCAGATGAAATGGTCACTAATATGGATATTTTTACCACGTTTTTGAAATTAGGTGGTGGTAAACTACCACATTATAAGATAGACGGTATGGACATGTTGCCCTTCTTCACCGGAGCTCAGCAACATTCATCCAGAAATGAATTTGGATATTTTATCAATTCATGTCAGGGCATTAGATTAGGAGAGTGGAAACTTAGAATCACTACGGGGGTTGGAGGGGATATTGAGCTATTTAACATGCAGTATGATCCGCAGGAACTATATAATCAAGCAAAAGACCACCCGGAAATAGTTAAACGACTAGAAAAAGAAATGAAGAGATTAGCAAAGGATGTTGGTACAGACTTACCTGTAGCAGCAGGGGCGGAATGGTAAAAAGAACGAAAGTGATATACAAGTATAATAAATGCTGTTTAACACCAGTTCATTTTCTAAATTCCCAAAAAATTCTAAATCATTGAAATATATAAAATTCGTTTTCTTTTTTATAGTCCTGATAACATTTCTTGGATGTAGTGGATTTAATAACACCCAAACAAAAAGCTCTTACGTCACTGCTAAAAATGATACTGGCACATCCTGTATGATGGTACCTGCGAGGTTCTGCTATACTTCTTTTGATTCTTCTTTAAAATTCAATGTTGACCCTTCTTTCAAAGGCATGGTGTTAATAAAAGGTGGCTTGTTCATGATGGGCGGCAATAATTCGCAGGCAAGTTCGGATGAATATCCGAAGCATAAAGTGCAGGTAAGAAGTTTTTGGATGGATGCGAATGAAGTGACCAATGCCGAGTTTGCAAAATTTGTAAAAGCAACTCATTATGTGACTACTGCAGAAAGAAAACCAGATTGGGAAGAAATGAAATCGACCCTTCCACCCGGTACGTCAAAACCACCCGACAGTGTATTAGTGGCGGCATCGCTGGTCTTTCGACAGACTTCTGGTCCTGTTAATTTAAACGATTATAGCCAGTGGTGGAGTTGGGTAAAAGCTGCAGATTGGAAACATCCCGAAGGGCCGGGAAGCGGCATTGATGGAAAAGAAAATTATCCGGTCGTACAGGTGAGCTGGTACGATGCGGTGGCTTATTGTAAATGGGCAGGCAAACGTTTACCCACAGAAGCGGAATGGGAATATGCGGCAAGAGGCGGGTTAAAAAATGGAATTTATCCCTGGGGAAATGAATCAATAAATTCCGGCAAAGCGAAGGCAAACTCATGGGGAGGAAATTTTCCTTATTATAATGATAAGAAGGATGGATATGCGAAATTAGCGCCAGTGAAATCTTTCTCTGCAAACGGCTATGGTTTGTATGATATGGCCGGCAACGTGTGGGAGTGGTGTAGCGATTGGTACGATGCCTATTATTATCAATCTTTTAAAACAATTGCAATAAATCCCCAAGGGCCTGAAAAAAGTTTTGATCCCCAAGATCCTTACACTCCAAAAAAGAGTTTACGTGGAGGAAGTTTTCTGTGCAATGACGCTTATTGCAGTGGTTACAGAGTAGCTCGTCGCATGAAAAGCAGTCCTGATACAGGCTTGGAACATGTGGGATTCAGATGTGTGAAAGATGAGAAACAGTGAATGTCTCCTCGTGCCCTCCGCAAACTGGAACGAACAGCTAATCAAGAACAAATTCTCCTAAAGTATTTACTCACCAGTTGCGACAAATCAATTAAGTAAATTTCTTTTTTATATAATGAAGAAAGAATAAAGGAGCCTTATGGTTGACGCCGTCATCAGACCGTTTAATAATAACGCAGTAGCATGGTGTTTTTCACAAGAGGCAATTCTGTACTGTCTTTAAAGCCCAGCAACTTTTTGGTAACATCTTCCGAAATGAAAGAAGATGGCGTTGTCGTGGGGATGGTAATAATTTTGCCAAAGTGCGGCTCATGTTTCTTTTCATCAAAATTATTTTTCGAAATTGATTTCGATGGTGCAACCCGTTTTTAGACTTTTTATATATTATATTGAGCGTTATAAAAATAGAATTTAAGATAGAACAAACCCGGGGAGTCTGACAAAAGCTGTTTTCTATATCTATGTTTTTGCCTGATGTTTACTACCAAAACTATTTTAATTTTGCTTTTATTGCTTGGGTATATAAAACTCAATATCAGATATCAGGTTGCCATAAAGAATGGATTCATATAAGAAATATTCTGGCATAGAACTATTGAAATTGCTGCAGGGTGGTGATAAAAAAGCGTTTATCGAAATCTATAATCGTTATTGGCAACAATTGGTTGATATTGGTTAATACTTGTTTGTATTGCATAATTCAGCTTTAGGAACAAAGCTTTCCAATTTAATGAATACAATCTGCTTTTAAAATATTAAAATTTATCAAATATTGATTAATTTACAATTGCCAAAAGCGGATGTCAAAAATGAAAAATTTCTTCCTGCTTCTCCTTATTACTTTTCCCATAGCGCATCAATCACCGGCACAGCGGCAGGGACAAGAGCGCATTGATTCTTTACTCGTCGGTTTACCAAAATCGCGTGTGGATACCAATAAAGTGAAACTGCTGATTGACCTGAGCCATACCTATTATTCTATAAATCCCGACGAAGGTTTGCGTTATGGAAAAAGTGCCTTAGCGCTTGCAGAAAAATTGGCCTGGAAAAAAGGAATAGCCAATGCCTACAGAACCATAGCGGGCAATTACGGGTTTGGAAAATCTGACTACGCCACCGCACTGGAATATTCTTTAAAGGGATTACAACAATTCCGGGACATCGACGACAAGACGGGAACGGCGCGGATGCTTAGTGATATCGGCGTAATTCACTGGTATCTATCACAATACCCGGACGCTTTAAAATATTATTTTGATGCATTGCGCATTAATGAGGAGATAGGCAATAAGCCCGACATAGCGGTTACTTTATGTAATATCGGCATTGTTTATAACAGCCAGAAAGAGTATCAGAAAGCGCTGAACTATATTACAAAAGCAAACTCAATTGATGAGCAAATGGGAAATAAAGGCGGCATAGCCGCTAATCTTGGCGATATTGGCGAGTTGTACCGCAATTTAAACAACCCTGAAAAAGCGCTTCAATACAATTTTAAATCACTGCAGTTGTATAAAGAATTGGGTGATAAAAATGGAATAGCGAGAGATCTGGGTAATATCGGGGTGATTTATGCTGAACAAAAAGATTACAGAAAAGCGCTGGAATATCATTTTCAATCGCTGGCAATAAGTGAAGAGTTAGGGGTAAAAATTGAAACCGCTGCCAGCCTGGGCAATATAGGAAACATTTATTTGGAGCTGGCAAGAGACACTGCAAAAGGAAAGACAGCCACGTTGCAAAAGGCCAAAGCCTATACTGACAGTGCGATACAGATCAGTAAAGAAATTGGTGATTTAAATACTTTGTCTTCCTGCTACAATCAATTAAGTGAAATACAGGCGTTGCTTGGTGATAACAATGGGGCATTGGCGAGTTACAAGAATTTTTCCGTTTTAAAAGATTCCATGTTCAATATAGAAAAAAACAAAAAGCTTACCGAAACGGCGATGCAATATGCGTTTGATAAAAAAGAAGCCGCAGCGCGGGCAACGCAGGAAAAAAAAGATATCATGCAACGCAATATCCGCAATTCAATTATTGCAGGCAGCGCCGTATTGTTGTTGCTGCTTGTAGCATTGATTAACCGGT
Source organism: Hanamia caeni (assembly GCF_003721595.1). Classification (GTDB taxonomy): domain Bacteria; phylum Bacteroidota; class Bacteroidia; order Chitinophagales; family Chitinophagaceae; genus Ginsengibacter; species Ginsengibacter caeni. Next base: position 20,184 of record NZ_RJJR01000018.1, on the reverse strand, counting down.
ACCGGTATAAGCAAAAAGCGAATATCAAGTTGGAGGCAGCATATGAAAATTTAAAAAGCACGCAGGAGCAACTGGTACAATCTGAGAAGATGGCGGCATTTGGTGTGATGGCAAAGCGTATGGCGCACGAAATACAAAATCCGCTCAATTTCGTCAATAACTTTTCAGATGTTTCCAAAGACCTGGTAGAGGAAATGGTTTCTTCCGGAGATGAAGAAGATAAGAAACAAATTGCGGAGGATTTAATGAGCAATCTTGAAAGAATAAATCATCACGGCAAGCGGGCGGCAGACATCATCAATCACCTGCAGGAGCGTGCCCGGTTAGGCACGGCGCAACAATTTTTCGAAGAGGAAGAAAGTAATAATTTGTAATGGCGCGCCTCAGTTTTCAATGTTGCCAGGAAAAAGAATCACTTCGCCGAAAACACGAATCTTTATTATTTACTGCTTCACTGTCATTTTTGAATCATTGGCTGAAACCCGCATTTACACTGACTGTTATCGGTTTTTACCCGGCGCTTTGGTAATATATTATTATTTTTTTTAGTAATAAAATTTAATTTAAATTTGGTTACTGACCCTGGTATTTATTTTACTTCTCCTCCCACAGATCACTGAAAATTTTCATTTCTCCAATATCTCTTTATATCAATACTCGCTGTTATAATTTTTATTCCGCCAAAGAAAAAAATATAATAATGAAAGCCTTTTCTTCTCATTTGAAAACGGCCAGTATTTATTTCAGCATCCTGCATTGCCGGAATGATCCTTAAAAATCTTGCGTACAAAAGAGTCACGTAAACCATACATGCAATCGGGATATAAAATGGCTTGTATGAAAAACCATTTGTCATTCTATTTTCAAAATTTAAAATTTAGGCAATGAAAACAAAAAATTTATTTCAATTTATTTCATTGATAATTCTTACACTGTTCTTTACAGCTTGTAAAAAAAATGGTGCTCATTTTTGTAACGGCGATGACCAGATTACGGCCACTTCAAAGGTTTTTGCAACAGGTTTAAACAATCCGAGAGGCTTAAAGTTTGGTCCGGATAATCAGCTTTATGTAGCGGAGGGTGGTATTGGCGGACAGACTACCACCAACTGTACACAGGTTATTCCACCGGTTGGTCCTTATACCGGAAGCACCGACGGCAGCCGCATTTCAAGAATCAACACTGCAGGCAAGCGTGTTACTTATGTTGATAATTTGCCATCCAGCCAGACCAGCCCGTCCCAGGGAAGCCTGGTCAGTGGTGTTGCAGACGTGGCATTTGTGGGGCATACCTTATACGCTATATTTGGAGGCGCCGGATGCTCTCATGGGGTGATCGGTATTCCGAATGAATTGATCAGGGTAAACCCAAATAAATCATGGAACATGGTTACCGATCTCAGCAGATATTTAATGAATCATCCGGTAGCCAATCCTGAAGAAGATGACTTTGAACCCGATGGTACATGGTACAGTATGGTAAATGTCAACGGCGATTTATATGCAGTAGAGCCCAACCATGGCGAGCTCGACAGAATTTCTACTAATGGCAAAATCACCCGCGTGATTGATGTGTCTGCTGTAGAGGGCCATATCGTACCCACCGCATTGGCATATAATAATGGGAATTTTTATCTTGGCAATTTGTCCACGTTTCCGGCAATGAATCAATCAAAGGTATATAAGATTAGTATGGACGGTCGCATAACCGATAGCGTTGAGGGATTTAATGCAGTTCTTGGAGTGGCCTTTGATGAATCCGGGGGAATGTATGTGCTGGAAAATTTTACCAACAATCCATTTCCAACTCCCGGCACAGGTGATATTGTAAGAGTAGATCGTTCGGGAAGCAAACAGGTCATTATTTCCGGGCTCAATCTTCCGACAGCGATGACCTTCGGCCCTGATGGGAAATTATATGTTTCTGAGTGGGGATTTGGTATGCCTCCCGGTGGTGGCCAGATTTTGCAACTAACGCTGAGTTGTGATCAGATACACGGGAAAATGCAAAACTAAATGAGGTAAAATTACTTTTGGCTTCCTGTACATGTCTGCAATGTTTTTAAAAGGTTATCAGCAATGATAGCCTTTTCTGTATAGCTCATGCGGATGCAGTCTTCATAGCCGTAAGCAGACCAAATTGATTTATATATGACAGGTTGGATAAAATCCCATTTGACAAGCTAGCATCATTTTTTAAAGAAAACTAAATAGTTTCGTGCGCCATGAACCAGGGCGAGGCTCAGACCGACACTTCTTCCATATTTTGGACGCCTTCGACAAGCTCGTTTTTATCCGCCTTGAATCGTAGCTTTGGTATCAACAATAACCGTAATTTTTGATCTGAAAAGAGGAATTTCTGCATCGATCCCTTATCTGCTTCGGATTTTCATTGTACCGGTTATATTGTCTAGTTTTCCTTTGGAAGAATCAACACATAAATTAATAAAAATGAAAAAACTGGTTTGGTTATTGGCTGTTGGCATGATCGCCATTTCATTCACTCCCCGAAAAATTATTTGGGTGGCTATTGGTGATTCTATCACGTATTTGAATGAACATCCTGATGAAACAGCCAACAGGATCGCTAAAGGATACATGACCAGGGTGGTTGAAAAATTACCAAATGTTCATTACATCAACCAGGGGCATAATGGCTGGACCTCCGGCGGCATCGCCAAAGAAATTGATAACCTCGGTATCATAAAAGCAGATGTATATTCTGTTTTCCTGGGAACCAACGACTGGTGGGCCGGAAGGCCGGTTGGTGTGTTCACCGATTACCTTAACAATACCGGCAATACAACCGTGTATGGTTCTTTCAGGATTATCATCAATAAGCTTCGCAGCCTAAATAAAGATGCTCACATCATATTGATAACGCCCATGCAACGCGTAGACTTTGTATACATCAATGGCATGAAAAATAATGCCTGGGGATCGTATAAAGAGAAGAATGGGCAATCACTGGAAGCATTTGCCCGGGCTATTAAGGCCATCGCGAAATATGAACATTTTGATTGTATCGACCTTTATCACAAAAAAGGTATGGGCCTGAAAAGCCTGGTAAATTATAAACGTTTGAAAGACCCGGAAACCGGCAGGTATAAAAATTATCCCTATCCTGAATTTATCGGTATTCCTTTTAATCCTGCAACAGATGAATACCCTTATCCTGTAGGTGCGATGAATGTTACATTTGACGGACTTCACCCTTCTGACAAGGGCTTTTCGATGATTGCAGATTTGCTGGTGCCTAAATTGAAAAAATATTTGTGATCTGTAACCCACTTCAAAACTTATCGGCTGTGCCATGATGGTGCATTAAATCCGCATTATTTGTTCATTTACTCATACAATTCGGTTGCAAATAGAACTCGTGAGGTTTTCACTTCTTAACTTGTGATTCGCTCAATATTTGTTGTTTTTGATAGATAGAGAAAGCGGTTTTCTCTTAAAGTAGATTAATGCAGCGCGGTAATGCATTAAACAGTAGATTATGAAAGCAGTTAAAAAATTTACAACATTCGAAGAATTAAAATCTTATGAAAGCGATACAAAAAATTCTACAGAGCATTTTGAAAAAACACGAAGCCTTTGAAAAAGTTATTAAGGATATAAGGTCGCACAAGGTTGGCAAAAGCAATCACACCAGGTCAAAATAAATTGCATCCGACTGTCATATGCCGAAACAAGGATCCCGCGTAGTATCATTCAAGGTGGGAAGTAATGTAAGTTCTACTTACTTATTAAGCACGCACAGGTTCGCGATTTACAGTGACAAAAAAGAAAGGCTTTTTAAAATTAATATCATCATGCATTATGCAATGAAGTTTTCAGAGATACTTTCAAGAAAATAGTCTTCCAGTGTATGATTTCCGTATTGCGGGGCAACCATATTTGTTGTTAATACAGTAAGCAAAAATTCAATGGGTCCATAAAACCGTACGCTTGAGAAATTTCGAAGTAGAAACAGAATGACGTTTTTTACCCAAACCGGTATGTACGTAATTTTTTTCGGTTTGTTTAATGTTGTTAAAGCAGTCGTGGCAATCTGTGTGTAGGTAAAAATTTCCGGGCCACCTGCATTTATTTCACGTTCTTCACTTGCGACTGCGTTTACGCACACTTTAGCCAGGTCTCCGCCATCAATAGGATTTATTTGACAATCGCCTTTTCCAAAAAGATATACTTTACCTTTCTTTGCCATACCCAAAAACTCACGCATGTCTGAAAAAAATCCTGTTGGATTGATAAGGCAATAATTAATTCCTGAACTCTTCAGGGCTTGCACAAATCTTTGCTTTGCCTGTATGATTTTTAAATTTTCCATTTTGTCTGCATTGAAAATGTACACATAAATAAATCGTTTAACGCCGCTTTTTAAAGCTTCATGTAAGAGATTTAAGTTTGCCTGGTAATCTACATCCATATAATTCAGCCCATCCTTTTGCCTTGTGATGCCAACTGAAGTAATAACCGTTTCAATGCCGTTGCAGCAATTTACCAACGTCAGCGGTTTAGTAAGTTCTGCTTCAACAACCTCATCGACATCTGCATTTAATTGTTTTAATTTTTCACGGTTTCTGACAATCGCACGGACTGAATATTTTTGATCTTTAAGTTCATTCAAAATATGGCTACCCAGGTATCCTGTAGCTCCGGCTATTAATATTTTTTTCATTTCTACATAAATGGATTTGTTATATAATTGCTTACTTCAATCAAATTACTGTCAGGGTCCCTGAAATATACAGAATTGATTTTCCCGGTTGCACCGGTGCGCTCAACAATGCCCTGCACCACTTCCACATTTTTTTCCTTCAATTCTTTCAGAATAACTTTTACGTCCGTTCGTGAAATGAAGCACACATCAGCAGAGCCACATGTTGGATTACCTGCTTTTGGCTCAAATTCTTTTCCTTTTTGATGCAGGTTAATTTTTTGATTGCCAAATATCAACGCCTTTCTGCCGTTGTGAAAAGTAACTACTTCAAAGCCTAAAACACTTGAATAGAAACGGGTAGTTTTCTCAATATCAGCTACCGTTAACACGATGTGGTCAATGTTTATAATTTCCATGCTTGCAACATTTTTTTTAGATTTAATAATCATATTCTATTAGCGGAGAAAGCGGGGTTAAGTCGTTGAGAGCGTGAAATGCTTTTTAGAAAAATCAGCTCAAGATGGCTAAATCCTTGTTTTCTTTCGTCACCTGCTTTTTGGCAGTTTAGCCATTGCCCTTACCGGGAAGGTGCCGGCACCTTTAAATTTGGGAGGTGCAGCACTAAAAGTAAAGCCCTCTTCAGGTAATAAATGGAGGTTACAGAGATGCTCAACTATTAATATTTCTGCTCCTAAAAGTGTGGTATGAACCGGCCTTGTTTTTCCGGAGGTATCGTCAATATTATGGGAGTCGATACCTGCTAATCTTACATTGCAATCCTTCAAATATTTCGCAGCTTCTTCTGTCAGGTAGGGGTGGTTGTCATAATATTTTTCTGTATTCCAGTTTTTGTCCCAACCGGTATGAAATAAAACTGCTCTGTTTCTGATTTCGCGATTGATTAGGTGCTCTTTTGTAATCGCTAATGTTTCTGAATAGGGCACACTAATCACAATTGCATCAAGGTCGGTAAAAGATGTTAATCCAACTTCTGAAAGGTCCTTACCGTTTTCGAATCTATGAAACGGGCAATCAAGATAAGTGCCTGTATTTGTCACCATTTCAATTTTTCCGATTTGAAATTCAGTTCCTTCTTCATAAAATTGTTTTGAATTTTCCCTGCTTAAATAATCGCAAATAATGGGTGCAGGTAAATTCTTATAAGTTACCAGTCCATCTTCTATTGTGTGACTTAAATCAATCAATAAGTCACTTTCTCTTTCGGCGTTCATTAGCCTTCTTTTATGGGGTTCTGCCAAAATTGTTTTATTTAAGATTTTAGTTTCCCCTACCATAAGCAATCTTAGATCTTCTACAATATAGTCTGTAAGTTCTTTGTCAGAAATATCATCGCCCTGTATGTCAAGCCGGAAGTCTTGCCCTTTCAAGCTTCCTCCGTTGGTAAAATAAATTTCAAAATCAAATTGTACTCTTTTGTCCATGATGTTCCTGGTTTTTGTAGCCGCTGCCGAACATATATTTTCTTAGCAAAAGTAAACTGATGTAAAAAGAAGAACAAGGGCTAAACATGCCGATTTTAGTGGCGTATTGTGACATTTACCATTTATCCAAATGAAACACAACCTTGCAAAAAAAATAGCCGCGGGCAATTATATCTTTCAAAAAAATAACTCCGGTTATTTATTGCTTTACGGCATTCAATGTATTCGATCGCAATGCCTTAGTGCGCGTGCAATTTATTTGTATCGCTAAAAAGTGGGAACTTTTATAACGGTGGTGCTTATACGAAATTGCTGACGTTCGCTAATAAAATAAAAAACGGTATTATTTATGGCTTTACTGCCAAAGCTAACGCGATCTTTTTTTCCGTGTACTTGCCGGATGTTTTCTTACGGGCTTTTTGGGTACTGGCTGGGAATCCACATTCGGCTTGGGGGTGAATGGTTTTGTTATTAATTCTTCCTGTGGAATTTCTGCATTCTCATCCTCGTTTGCGGAAGGAACGGACTCGCTGTTAAAGATTTTTTCCATGTCCTTAGCCAGGTAAATATTGCGGTTGTATTTATTTCCTAAAACGATGATCGTTACCGAATCCTGTATCATCCGGATAAATACAGCATTGTTTCCATGCCACCAACCATTATGGTAAATCACTTTCCGGCCATCAGGATATACATTCATTCTCCAGCCATAGCCATAATTCCTGATACCGGGCTTTTCGTTGCTGTAAGGCGAAAATGCTTCTTCCAATGTTTTCTTAGAAAATATTTCATTAGTGTATAAGGCCTGGTCCCACTTCAACAAATCTTCCGGCGTACTATAAATATTTTTATCGCCAAATCCGCAATCCAAAAAAGTGAAGGCTTCCTGTCGTCCCCTGAAATCGAAAGACGGCATGGCTGAGGCGCTGTCTTTTATGTTCCATACATAGGTATCGTTCATATGAAGTGGCGTAAAGAACTGCTGTTGCAGAAAATCCGCATAAGATTCGCCTGATGCTTTTTCTATAATAAGGCCTAAAAGATCATAATTGGTATTGCAGTAAGTAAAATGCGTATTAGGCCTGGTGGCCGCAGGTTTGTATTTGATTAAATAGTCAAGCACATCTTCATTGTCGCAATGCTTTTTGGTATCCCATCCCAATTTATCCATAAAATAAAGATAGTTGGGAAGTCCGCTTCTGTGGCTCAGCAAATCTTTTACTGTTACATTGTCATAAGGAAATTTTGGAAAAAACTTTTTTACATCATCGTAAATAGATAGTTTGCCCATCTCAGCAAGCTTCAAGGTGGCCATGGCTGTGAAGGTTTTTGAAACGGACGCAATATGAAAAGCGCTGTGCTTATCAAGGACTGAATCTTTCTTTTGCACATTAAAATAACCATGATAATCTTCAAAGATCACCTTTCCTTTTTTGGCAACGAGTATCGCGCCATTGAAGCCTGTCCTCAATAATTTATTGTCATAAAAATTTTGAATTTCGTTTTTGTAACGCGCCGAAACTGCCGGCGGAATTTCTCCCGGTTCCGGAGCTACATAGCCCGTGCTGTCTGATTTAGCTGGTTTTGATTTCGCGCTGTTTGAGCTGCAGGAAGGAAGAGCAAAAAATATAATTACAACAACAACAAAAAAATTTCTAAGTGTCATCAAAAAAATTTCAGGGATTTAGGAGTTATATTTGCAATATTACATTACAATTTTAATATGCCTGAGAAAAAAGTAACTAGTTATCCTAAAGAAAAAATAAATATTCTTTTACTGGAAAATATCAGCAAAGCAGCAGCAGAAAAATTTTTAGAAAATGGTTATGTATCTGTTAAAAGACTAACAGGAGCGCTGTCTGAAAGCGATTTAATTAAAGAAATTAAGAATGTCCATTTGCTGGGCATCCGGTCTAAATCAAAGATTACACCCGCCGTTTTAGAACATGCTCAAAAGCTGCAGGCCATCGGATGTTTTTGTATTGGCACTAACCAGGTGGATTTAAAGGAGGCAACCAGCAAAGGGGTGGCGGTGTTTAATGCCCCTTACTCCAATACGCGCTCTGTAGCCGAATTGGTAATCGCCTCTTCCATATTTTTAATCCGGAGAATACCTGACAAAAATAAATCGGCCCATAGCGGAATCTGGATGAAAGAGAGCGCTGGCAGTCATGAATTGCGCGGCAAAACTTTGGGCATCATTGGCTATGGAAATATAGGTTCGCAGGTAAGCGTGCTGGCAGAGGCATTCGGCATGAAGGTGATTTTTTATGATACCGAAACTAAAATGCCCCTGGGAAATGCGGAGAGCAAAAAAACAATGAAAGATGTTTTAAAGCAAGCCGATATTGTTACACTGCACGTTCCGGATTTGCCTTCAACGAGAAACCTGATTAATAAAACCAATATTCCTTTTTTTAAGAAAGGCAGCATTCTGATAAACTATGCGAGAGGGAAAGTTGTAGACCTTGACGAGTTAAGAAAAGCCTTGCTCAATAACGATTTGAGCGGCGCGGCCATCGATGTGTATCCATCCGAGCCCGCCAAAAATGGTGAACATTTTGAAACGCCTTTGCAGGGTTTGAGTAATGTAATTTTAACGCCTCACATCGGTGGTTCTACCGAAGAAGCCCAGCAAAATATTGGCGAAGACGTAAGTAATAAATTATTTAATTTTTTAGAGAAAGGAATTACAACGGGCTCTCATACAGTGCCACCGCTCAATCTTCCTCCCCATGAAAATACGCACCGCATTTTGCACATTCATAAAAATGTACCCGGTGTATTATCAGAAATTAATACACAGCTTTCTTCCCATAAAATAAATATCCTGGGCCAGTACCTGAAAACCAATGACGAGATTGGTTATGTTGTATTAGATGTAAATAAAAATCTTTCGCACGAAGCACTGGAATTATTAAAAGAAGTGAATCATACCATTAAGGTGAGGTTGTTGTACTAAGTTTTAAGTTTTAAGTTATAAGTTTTAAGAACAATAATCAGTAACCAATAATTATAATCTCTATTTAAAAAAAAGCCGCCTCCCAAACGGAAGCGGCTTTGCAATAAAATGGGCAGTTAGTATTTGCCAATTATTGCACATAAGGACTGAGCATCATAGCGCCCATTACCTGTTGCCCTTTGCTGCCGGTAACAAACGTCCGGAGCCACTATTTTTTACCTGGTTCCAGGCCCTTGATAGTGCAGCGGCTGGTAGAGCAGATGGTTTTCACCCACACGCTCTGGCCCAAATTAACAGGGTGCCAATAAATATTTTTTTTGGCGTAATAACTATCTTTTTCGTGAAAAAGAAGATTAAGTTGCCACTAATAAATATCTTTTTTGGGAAAAAGATTAAGTTGTTTGTCACACAGGCGGCGGGCATCTCTGTCGTGAGGGTTATTCCTGTCACAAAACAATTATTTCCTTTACATTTAATCAATTAAATGCTTATCAGGGAAACTGCATGTATTCAAAACAGAGAAAAGTTCACTAACAAATTTTCGCGTGGATAGAACGTTACAATTACGTTTACCACCAGGCAAATTTTTTTCATGTTGCAAAAAACCGGATGACATGAATTTGTTATTACTCAATATTAGAAATGCAATACAATCCAAAAATACATCACAGAAGATCCATTCGCTTGAAAGGATATGATTATTCCGCTGCCGGATTATATTTCATAACAAGTTGTTGCCAGGAGATGAAATGTCGTTTTGGAAAGATTGAAAAAAATGAAATGTTATTAAATGAATTTGGCATGATTGCATATAATGAATGGATTAAATTACCGGAACGTTTTCCCAATTTTACATTAGATGTTTTTCAGATTATGCCGAATCACATGCATGGTATTATTTCCGTAGGGGCAGGGTTTACCCCTGCCCAAACCCCTGCCCAAACCCCTGCCCAAAATGACCATACCTGCGAAAATCGGGCGGGGGTTCGTGAATATGGGGCGGGGGTAAATCCCGCCCCTACGATTGGCGACATTGTGGGTGCATACAAATCATTGGTATCAAACGAATGTTTAAAAATTTACAAATCCAGGAATGAAATCATGGGCAGAATTTGGCAACGTAATTATTACGAACACATCATCAGAAACGAATTGTCCTATAATACAATCAGTGAATACATTATTAATAATCCGCAGCAGTGGGATAAGGATAAATTTTATCGGTAGGGGCGGGGTTCACCCCCGCCCATTTAGATACGGGTTCACCCCTGCCCGTTTGTATAAATATAATGATGATAAAGGGCAACCGCAAGGGATTGCCCGTACGCCAAAATGTAATGGGCATAATGATGATAAAGGGCAACCGCAAGGGATTGCCCCGGCAACAAAACAAATATTTCCTTTACATTTGATCCATTAAATGCTTATCAACCCGAAACTGCATGTATTCAAAAGAAGAAGCCCATTTACAAATTGCTGCACTGGTAGAACGTTTTACAGAACAATTGCCTTCTTATAAAAAAAGCGATTACAACGAAACGCTTACCCGTAAGGATTTTATTGATCCGTTCTTTAAAGCACTGGGTTGGGATATGAACAACTCGGCGGGCAATGCAGAAGCTTACCGCGAAGTGATCCACGAAGACAAAATAAAAATTGGCAGCGCCACCAAAGCGCCCGATTATTCTTTCCGGCTGCCGGGTGGCAAGCGCTTGTTTTTTGTAGAAGCCAAAAAGCCAAGCGTATATGTGAAGGATGAAATATTGCCTGCCTACCAGGTACGCCGCTATGCATGGAGCGCCAAACTGCCCGTTTCTATTCTTACTGATTTTGAAGAGTTTGCGGTGTATGATTGCAGTAAAAAGCCAAACATTACTGACAAGGCCAGCACCAGCCGCATCAAATACATTACCTATAAAGATTACCTGCCGCAGTTTGATTTTATCTGGGATAATTTCAGCAAGGAAAAAGTGCTGAAAGGCGGCTTTGATAAATATGTACAAAGCGACAGTAACAAAAAAGGCACTTCCACGGTTGACAAAGAATTCCTCGTTTCGCTGGATGAATGGCGCAAGCAACTGGCGCAAAATATTGCTTTAAGGAATATTCACCTGAATGAAGATGAAATTAATTATACCGTTCAGCAGACAATTGACCGGCTGATCTTTTTGCGCATTGCCGAAGATAGGGGCGTGGAAGAATACGGAAGGTTGAAAACTTTTCTACATGGCGAAGCGTATTACCAAAATCTCTTTCAATATTTTAAAGAAGCCGACAGCAAATACAACAGCGGACTTTTTAATTTTAGGAAAGATACGCTGAGCGCCGGACTGGTATTGGATAACAAGGTGCTGAAAAATATTCTGAACGAATTGTATTATCCCATTAGCCCTTATGAGTTCAGTGTGCTAAGCGTGGAAATACTGGGAAGCGCTTATGAGCAGTTTTTGGGAAAACAGATCAGGCTTACCCCCGGCCACAAAGCGGTGATAGAAGAAAAGCCGGAAGTGCGCAAGGCAGGCGGCGTTTATTATACCCCGCAATATATTGTAGATTATATTGTAGAAAACACGGTTGGCAAATTAACGGATAAGAAAACGCCCGAAGAAATTGCGAAATTAAAGATTGTAGATCCGGCCTGTGGCAGCGGCAGTTTTCTAATTGGCGCTTATCAGTATTTATTAAACTGGCACCAGCAATATTATAAACCCAGGTTTGATGAACTGACAACCATTGCCGGCAGCAACGAATACACCACCAAACAACGAACCGACGCGCAAAAGGAAAGGAATCATTTGCCATTAACGCCTGATGGAAACCTGACGACGGCAGTAAAGAAACAAATATTGCTGAATAATATTTTCGGGGTTGACATAGATGCGCAGGCGGTGGAAGTAACCAAGCTAAGCCTGGTGCTGAAATGTATGGAAGGCGAAACCAAAAGCAGCCTTGCCGCGCAGATGCAGTTTGGCGAAAGGGTGTTGCCCACGCTGGATGACAATATCAAAAGCGGCAACAGTTTGATTGACATGGATTTTTATGAAGGGGAGTTGGATTTTGAACCAGGAATAGAAAAGAAAGTAAAACCCTTTAGCTGGCAGCATGCGTTTCCAAAAGTTTTTAAGGAGGGAGGATTTGATTGTGTGATTGGGAATCCGCCGTATATACCAATTGAATTTTTCAATGATGCAGAGAAGAAATATTATAAAACGAATTTCAATGAACTAAATAGAAAATATGATACTTCCGTTTTATTCATTTTGAAGGGGTTTCAATTAATCAATAATAATGGGTTAATTGGATTTATATCAACTCAAACATGGCAAACTGGAGAAAATTATAATGATTTTAGAAAAAAAATAATTACGCAATACGGCATAAGAGAAATTATAAACTTACCGTATGATGTATTTAAAGATGCTTATGTAGATACAGGCATTTTCATTTTTTCAAAGAAGCCGGAAGCATTTTATAATTTTCACGGATTCAATAAGAAAAATAAAATCGAAAGCATTAATAATCTACAGTTTGAAAAAGTAAATTTATCTGAGATTAATAGGATAATTATAAATTGATTTATGATAGCAATCTGCATAAAACTTATCAAAGATTCCACAATGAAAAGTGTATAGATTTAGGCGAAATCAGTATTTCAACGCAAGGACTTTCCAGTAGTAGATTTAAGGAAATTAATGGTAATAAAAACAAATGGACTTTACCATTTATAAAAGCAACAGTCAGGCGATATTCATTCCTACAAGAAGATAAATATTTTGTTGATTTAGAAAATATGCAATCGCTTATTAAATTTTATATTCAAAATGAGAAAATTCTAATTAGAAGAATTATTAATCGGCAAGATAGAATTGATGCAACTTACTTTGCTGAAGAAGGTGTTTTCAAAAAAGATTTAAATCCTTTTATAATTACCAATAAGGACTTTAAAACAAAATATGTTCTCGGCCTTATTAATAGTAGTCTCTTTTCCTGGCTGTATATAAATAGTTCTTCAATTGCCACAAAAGATGATTTCAGGCAAACCACATTGGCAGAACTTCGAAAACTTCCTATTAGAATAATTGATTTTAATAACAAAGCTGAAAAATCTCTTCATGATTCAATCGTTCATTTAGTAGAAACGATGTTGCAATTACAAAAAGAAAAACAACAAACCACCTTACCGGAGAAACTCAATCAATTAGAAGCGAGAATAAAATATACAGATGATAAAATCAATCAACTGGTTTTTGAGTTGTATGGATTGGGGGAGGAGGAAAGGGGGATTGTGGGAGCATAAGACCTATTAAAAGTTTATGCACAACATCTAAGGGAATATGTTTATAAAACACTTGCACATTTGTATTCAAAAAAATTATTTTCGTAGATAGAAAAACAGCAATAATCTCCAATGAAAGTAAAAGATTTAAAGAAATATAAAGATGATTGTTATTCAGCTTTAAGTAGAGATCTGACGGAATTTGAAAAAAACTTCTTATTGGTTTCCGGAGGGATTCTTGCGTTTTCTATAAGCTTTATAAAGGACATTATTAAAATTGTGCAAGCTGAATATTTTGCTCTCCTATTTATTGGCTGGGGTCTCATAATTGTATCAATTGGTATTATGATGTATGCTTTTTTAAAATCCGCAAATGCAAGTGATCAATTATGGAAATTAACCGATGATTTTATTATAGACAATACTCTATATGATGATGATGATATTTTAACCAAATCACAAGTGAGTGAAATCAAAGGCAAAACAAACTCTTTCTTAAATGATAGTAAGGATACTTTGAAGAATTTAAGAAAATGGGCTGTAATTTCCTTTCTTGCAGGGATATTTTCGTTCTCATTTTTTGTCTGTATTAATCTTATTGTAGAAAAGAATTTGAGCTATGGCAAGAATGAAAGTACAATAAAAAAAATCTTTCCTAATGATACTTTAATTTTAAAAAATCAAAAACAATGAGTAAATCAATTCCCTCAAGACCAAACACACCAACTCCAAAACCACAACCACAACCACAACCACCAAAACCAAAACCACAACCACCGAAACCACAACCTCCAAAACCACAACCTCCAAAACCTGGGATTCGTGAACAACCTAAACTTCCTAATAAAGGTAATCCTCCCGGTTTAACACATGGATAATTCAAGATGATAAAATCAACCAATTGGTTTTTGAGTTGTATGGATTGGGGGAGGAGGAAGTGGGGATTGTGGAGGGAAAGACCTATAAGGTTTTCAAAACCTTATAGGTCTGTAAACTGCTCAATCATTCATTTAGTAGAAACGATGCTGCAATTGCAAAAAGAAAAACAACAAACCAACTTACCCGATAAACTCAATCAATTAGAAGCAAGAATAAAATATACAGATGATAAAATCAATCAACTGGTTTTTGAGTTGTATGGATTGAGTGAGGATGAAAGGGGGATTGTGGAGGGTGAAATTATTTGAGATTGGATTGCACTAATAACAATTGAGAAAGTATAACGCTGAATAATTGATTGCTAAATGGAATTTTTTAATAGATTGCTTCTTATAACATCAACACTAAATGTCGTATGAAGTTTTTTACAACCTTAAATAAACGTGAAACTTCTAACTAATACTATTACAATACTTGCCGAAATTGCTGCTATGATACTATCAATTATTTGGTATAGTAGAACATTGCAAATTGAACCCCTAATCGGAATTATTGTTTCAGGAAGTTCATTTATTGTAAGTGTTCTTATGAAATTTGCAAATAGACCTCGAATTGTTATGCACCATACATGGACACATTCAGGAAGAAATCCACGAGGCTATACTGTTAACAATCCACCTGTAATTTACGTAGGAATAAATAATCCACAAATGTATTGGCGTTTAAGCTGGAATTATAGATTAGAAATTAGGAACAATTCAAGCTTTACTGCATACAACATCAGAGTGAAATATGTCAATTTGCCTGACAAAACATTTATTGAAGGGGAGTTTGGAAAAATTGAGCCCTTTCAGACACACGAGACAAGAGAGTTTAGGGTAAAGTTAATTCAGAATGTTACAGGGACACATATTGATGCTGACAATTATTTAGAAAATAACCCAGCTATTTTAACCGAAACATTTAAAATTCAAATAAATTATACTGATGAATACGGTTTCCCTTTCAGTACAACCTATCACTGGACAAAAGATGACAATAGGTTTAAGTTGCTCCATTAAAATATAAAATCATGAACAATGGAAGAGTTAGGATGTTATTACTTTCACATTTTCTACCCATCTCATATTTATATAAATCAAAAGTCGCCTTTTGATTTTGAGTTTGAGGATTACAATTACTCAGTTATTATAATTAAGACTTTAAGGTCTTTGATAACAAATGATTTTAATAATAAAATAGTAGGTCATACTGACAATGAAGGTTTAAGACATCATGAATTAATTAAAAAAGAAATCGACCTTGGAAAGGGCTCTTTAGTAATTGAATTTACCGATGGCAATATAGCGTATGCTTTAGATAATCGAAAACATCTTTATACCGAGTTTTACACTAAAGATTATACGGAAATTGTATTATTATTTGAGTCTACCAAGAAAGCGGATAATATTTCTATAGCTCGTAAAGCACTTGATTATTTTATAGATTGTTACCGCCATGTTTCAGGTGATGTTCTCACTTTATCGATAACTAAAACAACATATGTATCTATTGTAACTAAAGAATATTTTTACATTTATTCTGAAGATGAATTAAAATTACCAAAAGAAGATAGAAATAAAATATCAAGAGAATTTAAATTGGGCGTAAAGCAAATGACACTTCCATTTTGGGGTACTCAAGGAAAACGCCTTCAATCAGATGAAACTAAAATCGCTGCTGACTTAACTGATTTTTTTAAGAAAAAATCAAAGACGAATTCACTACAAGAATTTCTTCTAAGAGCAAGAGAAGAGCTAAATGTTCATAAAAATTATAAATATGCGTTTATTGAAACGTGGACATCTTTAGAAGTTGCAATTGTTAGTTATTTGAGAAAAGCCAAACTAGCTAAAGGAATTTCAAAAAACAAGATTGATGATTTTGAAAGCCAAGTAGGAATTTCATATCTCCTTAATATCGAATTGCCTTTAATTCATAAAACAAATGACGAAAACTTTAAAATATTTATTAGAAAAGTTGACGCAATTCGAAAACTTAGGAATAAAGTTATTCATCAAAATAAAGACATTACTCCAACCGAAGCTGAGAATGCTTATCAAATAACTTTAGAATTTTTGAATTATATGGGTATTCTTAAAATTTTTCCTGCTGTTGTTGGCGTTCCAGCCAGCAATGATTTGGGTAAATAAGAATAAATATTCTATCGCTGTTTCAAAGAATTATGCCGAAGTAAAAGGGGCCTTATAAAATAAAAATCTTTAAAAAAAGTTCGTTTGCTGTTTTTAAGATTGAAGGATGAGGGGAAGGGAAATTAATAAAAATGAACAAAGATTCGAAAAATAATTT
Source organism: Hanamia caeni (assembly GCF_003721595.1). Taxonomy (GTDB): domain Bacteria; phylum Bacteroidota; class Bacteroidia; order Chitinophagales; family Chitinophagaceae; genus Ginsengibacter; species Ginsengibacter caeni. The sequence continues at coordinate 3,611 of NZ_RJJR01000018.1, read as the reverse complement.
TTGGGTAATGGATTGGAACACATTAAACCAATTGCAGATTCTAAAGGTATTTGTAAATTTTGTAGTGTCTTTAAAATATGCAAAAGAAAGTGATAGGAAAAAGGGAGCTGAAATAAATTACTTGATTGAAAACCTGGATAATCCGGAAACTTTCAAAAACTGGAATGTCTGTCTTGATATTTTTGATTTTGATATTATGTATTCAAAAACAAAAATGCATGGTGTTTATTGGATAACATGGTCCGTTTTCTTTGAAAGTGGCTCGTTAGAAATTGAAGCAAAAACCAACCATTCCGACGAACCGCTGAAACATTATGGCGATGATTTTGAATTCTATGCCACAATTTTTTTTCGAAAAGAAATTCCTTGTGAGCATGTCTATATGGAAAAGGATTTGAAAGAATTTGTTGCCGATGCAATGAATTATACCAACTATATTACTGACTCCCTGAAAGAAATTGAAATTGATATTGATGTAGAAAGAAAAACTGGTTTTTGAGTTGTAAGGATTGAGTGAGGAGGAAAGGGGGACTAAAATACACCGATGAAAAATAAACAAGCGGGTGTTTTAGTTGTATGGATTGGGAGAGGAGGAGGTCGCGATTGTGGAAATTGTCTGAACTAAGATTTCTAAGATTGAAGGATGATAAGATAGGCAAATCCTACAATCTTTTAATCCTGAAAATCTTAGTTCAGACAATTAAAAGCAAGAATAAAATATACGGATGATAAATCAATCAACTGGTTTTTGAGTTGTATGGATTGAGTGAGGAGGAGAGGAGGATTGTGGAGGGTGTCTGAACTATGATTTATAAGATTGAAGGATGATAGGATTGTTATAAAAATCCAATCAATATTTAATAAATAAGAATTGCTTGTGAATGTTAATCTGCAGCTATATGTCTTTGAAATTCGTTAAGTTTGATACATGAAAACGGTAACACTGAATATCCCGGACACCTTAGACATAGACAACAAAGAAGTTGCCATGCTTGTTGCATCTCAACTATATGAGCAGGGTAAATTGTCATTAGGACAGGCGGCAGACGTTGCCGGCTTAACAAAAAGAACCTTTGCTGAACTGTTGGGAAAATATAACGTTTCCATCTTTAATTATCCGGCTTCAGATTTATCAAGAGATGTTGTCAATGCATAGGACGATCATATCAGATACCAGTTGTCTTATTGTGCTGACAAATATCAGTGAACTTGATTTGTTACAGAAAGTCTATGGAAGAATCACCACAACAATTGAAATAGTTACTGAGTACGGGGAGCCCCTTCCTGATTGGGTAGAAATCGAAAGCGTTAAAGATAACTATAGACAGCAGCTTTTAGAAATGCAGGTTGATACCGGGGAAGCAAGCGCTATTGCATTAGCTCTTGAAACACCCGATAGTACGATAATAATTGACGATTACCGTGCGAGGAAAATTGCGCAAAAACTGAAACTAAATTATACCGGAACAATTGGTGTTATCGTCAAGGCAAAACTTAAAGGGATTATTCCATCGGTAAAGCCGATCCTTGCAAAAATTAAACAAACTGACTTTAGATTGGGAATTGATGTTGAAATGCAAGCATTGAAGGAGGCGGATGAGGCAGAATAATAGCCACCGATGAAAAAATAAACAAGCTGGTGTTTGAGTTGTGTGGATTGGGAAAGGAGGAGAGGAGGATTGTGGAGTCCTAAAATCGTATATTTACAAAAAGCAAAAAAATGGTCATAGAGAGAACATCAAAAGAGATTATTTTTCGTTTACCCTCTTCAACTAAACTGAAGGACTTACAGGATATTGCTGATTTGTTCACGTTCGGGGAAATATCACAAAAATCAAAGGCAAGTCAAAAGGAAGTAGATGATCTGGTAAAAAAAATTAAAAAAGGACGTTGGAATAAAACCAGGCAGAAAATTGGCTTATGAGAATTGTAGTTGATACAAACATTGCTTTCAGCGGAATCCTGAATACTAACAGCAAGATTTCCAGAATTATTCTTCAACCAAATCGAAGCTTAATTTCTATTCTACAAGCGAACTTCAAAATGAATTGGCAGAACATTGGTAGGATTCAAGGGTTGCCAACCTGAGCATTTAAGAACATTAAAAAAAACCAAATGAACAGATCAGGTTTTCTTAAAAGGCTTGTAGGCATACCAGGACTTGGTTTCCTTTCTATTGCCCAAGTAGCTGCTTCGCAAAAAGTGTTTCTGCTGCAAAGTTTTGTGGCCGGTTTTCGCTTCTATAAAGGAATGGAATTGTTGCCCCACATGCAGGAGCAGGATATTGTAGAGTTGCGCCGCCAGCCGGATAATGAACACGATGAATTTGCAGTGGCAGTTTACTGGCAGCAGGAAATGATTGGCTACTTACCGGCTGCCTCCAGTGAGGTGAGTGCACGGCTGATGGATGCGAAAGCGTTGCCGCTTGTTGGTATTATTACTCATCTTCAGCGGGATGCGCAACCCTGGGAAAATGTGGCTGTTGCCGTTTACTTTTTAAAAGATGGCAGCGTTCCTGAATACCTTACCAAAGTGGAGCCTCCTGTTTATACTACAATTCATAAAAAAGATAAAACGAAAAAAAATACAATCCCTGACGTACTTGAATATGAAGAAAGGATAATCGCTCTTGATGGTATCGCTGATGAAGCAGCAAAGGCGTATTTTACCAAATATTATCAGAAACACAGGATGCAGATAGGCGGTAGAACGTATGTAAAAGTTCCGGATGATGGAATCTATACTTACATGTACGAAGTAGAATCGCTGGACTGGATAACTGCCGATGATGGCAAAAAATACCTGGAATTTGTGTTTAATTAAATTTCCTGTTTATCCAAAGTTGTAACAAATAATTCCTTATTCCAAAATACAAATCCCGATTATTTCTTCGTTCACTATTCATTATCTTAGCCATCCAAAGATAAATGCTAACAAGAAATGCAAGCAGCTTTTAAAGTTGTGATGCGGTCTTAGAGAAAAATTAAAAATGACAATCACCAAAAAAATCTTCTTACTTCTAATAATTTTTGCCGTAGTTGGCCTTCTTGAAAGTTGCGAATGTGTAGTTAAACCTCCTTGTAATGGCGCATTTAATTTTAAAGTAATCGATAAGGTTTCTCATAAAGATCTTGTTTTTGGTGCAGATGCAAGATATAGTTCGGATAGTATTAAAATGATCAATACTAATGATACTATTCCACAAAATTTTGTAGATCACTCTCAAAACCGGCTTCATTGCTACATAAATGGAGCTGGTGATACTCTTTATTTGAAGTTAAATGGAACAGACATTGACACCCTATTATTGTCATTCCGCACAGGCAGACATACCTTATGTTGCCCTTCCGGCCAAAGAAATGTGACAGGAATACGATTTAATAATGTTGCGGCAAAACAGGACTCTTCGGTTTTTATTTTTGAGAAATAAAGAAACACAATCAATTAATAACAAGAATAGAATATACCGATGAAAAAATAACAAGCTGGTGTTTGAGTTGTATGGGTTAGGAGAGGAGGAGGTCGCGATTGTGGAAATTGTCTGAACTAAGATTTCTAAGATTGAAGGATGATAAGATAGGCAAATCCTACAATCTTTTAATCCTGAAATC
>NZ_RJJR01000017.1 GCF_003721595.1 Hanamia caeni | reverse complement strand
GAGGAGGTCGCGATTGTGGAAATTGTCTGAACTAAGATTTCTAAGATTGAAGGATGATAAGATAGGCAAATCCTACAATCTTTTAATCCTGAAATCTTAGTTCAGACAGATGGAAGCAAGAATAAAATATACGGATGATAAATCAATCAACTGGTTTTTGAGTTGTAAGGATTAACGAAAAATCGTAGCTTTAGAAAACAATTTTAAGCGATGTCAAAAAAAGAAATTAAAATACGAAATTGACAAGGTTTTAGACGGTTTCTCAGATGAGGCTTTAGCAGAACTTTTAGCTTTTTTAAAAGAACTGGATTCGAGGAAAAATGGAGCCATTAATCTATCATCTTCATTGTCAAAAATCCTTTCTGAAGATAAAGAACTGCTAACAAAACTGGCTCAATGATTTCTACAAAGGAAGTTTAAGATATTCATAAAACTCTTATTCATCTTTTTGGCGGTTCTGATGGAATAAGAGATTTGTCAGCTCTTGAATCATCTTTGTCTCTTAACTTTGAAAAACTATGGTTGGTCGATTTTTTTCCAAATAAAAATTTATCATGAAACAAGTTACATTGCACATACCCGAAAATAAAATCCCTCTCTTTATTGAATTCGCTAAGAGCATTAGTTTTATAAAGAGAATTGAGGTAAAGGATGAAGATGAAGCCCTAACCAAAACACAGGTCTTAAGTGGTGTCAGGCAAGCGGTTAAGGAAATGAACTTAATAAAAGCTGGAAAACTAAAGGCGAAGGATGCGAGGGAGCTTATCAATGAGTTATAAGATAAAAACCATACCCAATTTTGATAAAGCTTTGAAACGCCTTTCCAAAAAATATGCATCATTGAAAGGTGAATATATAGCCTTGCTCGACAGCCTGGAAGTGCAACCGCAACAAGGTGTCAACCTTGGAAACAACTGTTATAAAATACGCATCGCCATTGCTTCCAAAAATAAGGGAAAGAGTGGAGGCGCAAGGATTATCACTCATGTGCTTATAAGAGATAAAACTGTTTTTCTGCTGGATATCTTTGATAAATCTGAACAAGATAATATCGGTGATAAGGAGCTGGTAGCGCTCATTAAAGGAATTAAATAAAAAACTTTCCAAAAGACCTATAAAGCTTTCAAAACCTTATAGGTCTATAAAACCACTGCTCTTTCAAACAATTTATATTTTCGGCAGTTTGTATCCGTTATGATATTCCTTCATCAGGTATTTTTTATTAACCGCCTCATCATTAAATTGTTCCTTTTCAGCATTCCATTCCAGTTTTTTACCGCTCCGGAAGGCAATATTACCCATCTGCGCTACCGTGGCCACCTGAGCTGCGGCCTGCACGGGGCAATGCAACTCATCCATCTTTCGTGATTTCACTACACTGATGAAATTTTCCCAATGCTTGTCGAGCCCGTTATCTACTGATGGCGCAAAAGGTTTTATCACCTTATTTTTACTTTGCTTTTCTTCAATCACTTCCCAGCCGCCGCGGTTTACAACAAGAGTTCCATTGTTTCCGATAAAAGCAATGCCGTGGTCGCGTCCGTAAGGCCCGTTATCAATGCCCATGGCAGAATCCCATACCATATTGAAATTATCAAATTCGTAAAGGGTAGTAAGCGTGTCAGGCGTTTCTTCATATAAATCAGGATAGGCAAAACGGCCGCCCAGCGCTGCTATTGATTTTGGAACCGGGAACTTCATGCCTATCAAGCCGTAATCTAAAAGATGTACGCCCCAGTCGGTCATTAAACCACCTGCATAATCCCAAAACCACCGAAAATTAAAATGAAACCTGCTTGAATTGAAAGGCCGTGTGGGTGCAGGCCCCAGCCATGTTTTGTAATCTACTCCTGCAGGAGGCGCCGTATCAGGAACAACTGGTCCCGGCTTCATCCAGCCCTGGTAGCAAAATACTTTTACCGTCCGGATATTGCCCAGTACACCGCTTTGAACGTAATCAACTGCATCTTTGAAATGCTGCTGGCTGCGCTGCCACTGGCCCACCTGCACCGCTTTATTATATCGCTGTTGCGCTTTCACCATTTCCCGGCATTCGCCAATTGAATTGCCAACAGGTTTTTCACAATACACATCTTTTCCTGCAGCTACAGCATCCATCATTATCAACGCATGCCAATGGTCGGGCGTGCCCACTACCACGATGTCCACATCTTTGTTGTCCAATAATTTGCGGTAATCATCATAAATTTTTATTTTGCTCGTATCAATATTTTTCTTCTCCAGTTCTTTCAATCTTCTGTCAATAACATTTCTGTCTACATCGCAAATAGCCACAAGATTTACCCCAGGTATTTTTAAGCCTGAAGTAACATCAGCCCATCCCATACCGTTTACCCCTACCGCGCCAATGTTTAGCTGATCGCTGGGAGCAATGCGGTTTTTCAAAATTGCAAATGCACTATTGTCAAGGGCAGAGGCCACTAACGCTCCGCCGGTGAGCATAGCTGAGCTTTGTAAAAATTTTCTTCTTGAATTCATTCTCAATAATTTTTTATGGTAAATTTTCTTTTGATAACAATCTATAAATATAGGTATTATCAGCCTAACAGAAGACGGTGAAATAAAAAATTCAATTACTATCAACGCTTTAATATATTTTAATTTGTATTTTAGTTTTTAATTAAAAAAATGAGATTATGAAACAAATATTGTCTTTATTGATCGGAAGCTTTTTAACATGCAGCCTGCAGGCACAATTGGCCAATACCAAATGGCAGGGAAAATTGGATATCCAGGGCGGAATGGATGTTGTTTTTAATTTTGGAAAAGACACCGTGGACGCTGTTATTCCTGAAAGTGGCGAAAATATTGAAGCCAGCTTATATACCCTGACTGATTCTGTGCTGACTTTTCAAAAACTGTATGGAGGAAGCCAGTGCGACACTACTGTGGGAAAGTACAAATATGTGATCACCGGAAACGAAATGACGCTTAGCTTAATTTCGGATAGTTGCTATGACAGGGCAACGGCCATCGGCACAATGAAATTGGAAAAGAAAGAATAATATTTTCAGCAATCAGCCTAACGGTCAGCAGAAGGGCAAAAAATCCTTATTTTTATTTTACTCGTTATAACGGTAATGCATACGCGTAACTGAGTTTTATTTTTTAAAATTAACTTCGCTTCAAATTTTTAAAATGAAATTGTCAATTTACCAGGCCGATGCATTTACTTCCGAATTATTTGGTGGAAATCCGGCAGCGATATGTCCGCTTGAATCATGGCTGCCAGATGAGCTGATGCAAAAAATTGCGCTTGAAAATAATTTATCTGAAACCGCTTTTTATGTCAGAAAAGATGATGGCTTTGAAATAAGATGGTTTACGCCTGCGGCTGAAGTGGATTTATGCGGCCACGCCACGCTGGCATCTGCTTTCATTCTTTTCAATTATGAAGGATATGATAAGAACGAAATTATTTTTTCCACTTTAAAAAGCGGCAATTTAAAAGTGACCAAAAACGGCGATCTGTTAACGTTAGATTTTCCGAAAGATCATTTGGAAAAGATAAATCCTTCTTCCGAACTTTTAAATGCGTTTAATATCCAACCGCCTGAGGCTTTTAAAGGCAAAAGCAAATACATGTTGGTTTACAAAAATGAAGATGAAATTAAAAATATAATCCCTGATTTTAAGGCGATTGCTGAATTAGCGCGCGGCGGCGTAATTATTACCGCTCCGGGAAAAAATGTCGATTTTGTTTCCAGATTTTTTGCACCGTACCTGGGTGTTAATGAAGATCCGGTAACGGGTTCTGCACATACCGCTTTGATTCCCTACTGGGCGCAAATAACAGGAAAGGACGAACTTTCAGCCATTCAGTTGTCGGCAAGAAAAGGATATTTAACATGCAGAAATAAAAAAGACAGGGTGGAGATAAGTGGTGAATGCAGGCTTTACCTGAAAGGCGAAATATTTCTTGATTAATCGGATTTTTTATTTCTTTTTTGGAAAAAAATTTGCATCTATTTATCAGTTTTCTATCTCTTATTCGTTTTGCTTTTTTGATCAGCGAGGCCAATTTTTTCTGAATGAATAATTGCCTCAGCGCTGTGCCTGAAATAACAACAAGGAACCGAAAGATTCTCCATTTCTTTTAAGTGATCAAGGGCCTGCTGTTTTTTTCTTTTGCCGACCTGCCTTATATAAACAGCAAATATTTTTCCGGGAAAATGTTTTACAACAGATAAATAAATGCTTACGTCGATCTGCGTATCGTCACCCAACAATACAAATTGCAAATGGGGGAAATCTTCAATGATGCGCACGATCCTTGCAAATTTAGTCATCAAATTTGTAGAACCTGTTTTCCAAAATTGCTGCAAGCCTTTTATTTTACTTAGTAAAAAAATTCCTTTGGGCATGCTGTTCACTTGTGCAAATTCAGTGATCAAACTATACAAATTCCATTCGCTTCCGGAAACATAAAAAAAAGGATTCTGGTTCTCAGCCACCCGGTTATGCCGCGCCAGCAATTGATAATGTTTTACCACACCTTTAAAAGGTTTCCGGCTATGAGCGTTTTTAGTAAAAAGAACATATAATTTTCGCCTGAAACGCGCGGAGTAAGAAATCAAAAAGGTGTCGTCGATGTCAGAAATAAATCCATGTTGCGAAGGATACGGAACATAGATTTCGCTCACGCCTTTTATCCTCCGGTGCCTGTATTTCTCTTCTTCGAGCGTCACTTCTATTTTTTGCCATCCTTTGACAACGGGTATTTCAGGAAAAAATTCAAATTTGAAAAAGCCATCTTCCTCGGCGGTAGCATAGTAGGTCATTTCCTGCCATTCAATTGAAATTTTTGCTCTTGAGTAAGGAATTACCATGAACATTCTAAGCATCGAAAATAAATTCACAAGCCAGTTCGGGCGATACGTTTTGCGTGGAAACGGACTTAATTTTAAAACATGGCCCATCACCACTATTTTTTTTTCGTTGCCATATCCATGATACACTTTGACCACCGGGTGATGATTCAGCCTCAACAAAAAGAATATTTTTCTTTTTATTTTTTTCCACAGGGAAATTTTTTGTGCAGATTCTGAATGTATCTTCATTTTCAATTCAAAAAATATGGATGCAAATTCCCGCTTAAATATATTGTTTATTATCAATCCTGGTTCCGGGGGAAAGAAAAAAATTCAATGGGAATCAGTGATCCGTGATCATTGTAAGCAACTTTCTCTCCAAATTGAATTCGTGATGCTTAAGGGAAAAAACGACGAAGAGTTGGTTCGCAGCCGGATCAAAGAAATAAAGCCGCAAAAAGTAGTAGCCGTAGGCGGAGATGGAACTATTTCTATGGTCGCTTCGCTATTGATGGGCACTTCCATTCCTCTCGGCAAGCTGCGCGGAGGCTCGGCGAACGGGATGGCAGCAGAATTGGAAATACCCACCGACAGTTCAGCGGCGCTTGATATTGTTATTAATGGAAACGCCCGTCCTTGTGACCTGATTCAATTTGATAAAAACCGGTTTTGCATCCATCTGAGCGATTTGGGTTTGAACGCAAGGCTGGTAAAATATTTTGACAAGAGCGCTATCCGCGGAATGTGGGGCTACGTAAGGTTTTTAATAAAGATCCTGCTGGAAGGCAAACCAGTAAAAGCACATATCCGGGTGGATGATATGGAGAAAAATATTCCTGCCTACATGATCGTATTTGCCAATGCTTCCAAATATGGAACCGGCGCCAGCATCAACCCGGATGGCGCTGTTGGCGATGGAAAATTTGAGCTGGTCGTTGTCAGGGAAATATCTTTTGTAGAATTTTTAAAATTGTTTTTAAAGAAAACAACGTTCGATCCTAAAAAAGTAGAAATCATCCAAACTACCCGGGCAGTGGTCACTTTAAAACAAAAAACGCATTTCCAGGTGGACGGCGAATATATCGGAAAGATCAATAAAATAACCGCCTCGATTGTTCCCGGCGCTTTGCTGGTGATAGCTCCCGACCGGGCAAAAAATGGAAAATAAAAAAAGCGTTTATTTATTGATCCACAGTGGTTTTATCAATGATCTGTATCAACATCTCAATGAATCCTGTCGCCGCGCACTTCCATGCTTAGCATCAGTTGGGTTTCAAAATCAATCCATTCTTTCCATCTGGCTCGTACCGTGGTTTTGGGTAAATAATTATCAGCCAAATTGATAAATAAAGTATAATGCCCCGCTTCGCTTTCCATGAACCGGCGGTAAAATTTTTTCATATAATCATCCACAAGTCCCTCGCTTAATCTTTTAAAACGTTCACAACTGCGTGCCTCTATCAGTGCCATAGTAAGAAGATGGTCAAGGAACCTTTCCTGCGGACTTCCGCCCTTTTTTTGAAATTGGAGAAGCTCATTCACATATACGTCTTTCCGTTGTTTTCCCAACTTCAAATTTCGTTTATGCAGCTCCGTTAGTACCTGCCTGAAATGGCCCCATTCTTCCGTTACGATAGGTGAAAGTTCTGTCACCAGCTTTTCCTTGTCACTGTATTTTGAAATAAGAGAAATACAACTTGTAGCGGCTTTTTGTTCACACCACGCATGATCTGTTAGTATAGCTTCCAGTGAAATCGACGCAAGGTCTACCCAACGTGGATCGGTTGCGAGTTTCAATCCTAAAATATTCTTTGTATCCTGAGACAAATTTTCCATCTTTCAAAAATAGGAAATTCAATTATTGGCGAAGGCCGTGCCGTTAAATAATTAATTTTACTTTATGGATGAATATTTTTTGGATAATAAACTTCGCGACAGAGAAGAGAGCCATTCTTTAAGATCATTGAGTATAACTGACGAAAGTATGATTGATTTTTGCAGTAATGATTATTTAGGAATTGTAAAAAATAAACTGGTCGAAAAATCGATCACTCCGCGCCTTTTACATGGAAGCACTGGCTCGCGGCTGCTTTCGGGAAATTACAAATTGATAGAAGAAACTGAAAAACAAATCGCTTCATTTCATAATGCAGGCGCAGGATTAATATTCAATTCCGGCTACGACGCCAACACCGGTTTGCTAAGTTGTGTTGCTCAAAAAGATGACACCATCATTTACGATAAATTAAGTCACGCCTCTATTCGTGACGGCATAAGGCTTTCATTCGCTGCTGCTTTTTCTTTTCATCATAACGATTTAAATGATCTTGAAAAAAAATTGCAAACCGCTAATGGCGGCCGTCAAAAATTTGTAGTGACAGAAAGCGTATTTTCGATGGACGGCGATGTGGCTCCGCTGCGGCAAATGGTGGATGTATGCAAAAAATATGATGCTGCTTTAATAGTAGATGAAGCGCATGCCACAGGAATTATCGGCGAAAGAGGAGAAGGCCTGGTTCAGAAATTAAATTTACAGAACGAGATTTTTGCGCGCATTCACACTTTTGGAAAAGCCTGTGGTGCACATGGGGCTGTTGTTTTGGGTTCTTCTAAATTGAAGAAATATTTAATAAATTTTTCACGGCAGTTCATTTACAGCACTTCGTTGCCCCCTGTTTCGGCTGAAGCAATTTCCGTTGCCTACAAATTATTTCCCCTGATGCACCAGGAGAGAAAGCATCTCAGAATGCTCATAGAAACTTTTCAGGCTGCGTCATCGAAATACAAAATATTAAAAAGCGATACGCCGATACAGGCAATAGTTATCCCCGGAAATGATGAAGTGAAAGCCCTGGCAAACATCTGCCGGCAAAATAATTTCGATATTCGCCCAATTCTTTATCCCACGGTTCCTAAAGGAATGGAACGTTTAAGAATTGTGCTGCATTCTTTTAATACTTCGCAGCAAGTGCAATCGTTGGTTGCCCTGTTCCAATAGCTTCGCCTGACGAAAGGCTTTAATCGTTAATAAATTGTCATAAAATGTAGCAAGGATTTTGCGTAGTTTGTATATCATTTAAATTTGTAAGTGCATTTATGAAAACAACAATTCTACTTTTTAGTTTCATCTTATTTTTTTCGGCTTCATTTGCTCAATTAAAAACTGAGGTAAAATGTCCGGACATCAATATAGATATCTTGTATGGAAAAGTGAATAACAGCATCACGCCGGACGCAAATGTGGAACAGATTAAAAGTCAGCTTCCTTGTTTTACCGGTTTTGAAACTGATATAAAAGCTAAATGTGGTTCTACCGTTTTTTACAAAGACCAGGACATTTATTTTTTTGTTTCAAGAAAGTATATCGAAATAGGGCCCCATTTTAAAGGGAAGTTAAGTCTGCCGCTGATGGGCGCTTCAAGGGGAAGTTTATTTAAAACCCTTGGCGACCCGCAAATAAAACAGCCTGCGTGGGATGCATTTAAAACAGCTTATGGAATTTTGATTCTGTATTATGATAAAGACAACAAAGTAAATAAGCTTCAGATCAGCAATAAATCAACCTCCACAATCCAGTTATGTGACGGATAGTTTCCCGAAAGATTTTGGAAAATGCCGTAATCTTATTGCTAACCATTGTGGAAGCAATGGTCAACTTCAGAATTTCTTTAGAATCCCTTGGTACATTTTCAAAACATAAACGGCTTGCCATGAAACGTATAATCCCGGCGCTTTTTTTATTGGGAATTATTTTTATCTCGTGTCGTAAGGCTTTTGTTAATAGCGGCTATCTAACCACAGGACCGTCTTTAGATTCTATAACCTTTTCCCGTCCCGATCATACTGTTATTGTGGTAGAGGAAAATCATGGCTATGACCAGATTGTTGGCTCGGCCAGTGCTCCGTTCATTAACCAACTTATAAAAAGAGGCGCACTTTTTACGAATTCACATGGTATCGGCCATCCCAGCCAACCCAATTATTTAGCTTTATTTTCAGGTAATATCCAGGGAGTAAAAAATGATAATTGTTTGAAAGGCCAAACACCTTTTACAACGCCTAACCTTGCAGCATCACTGTTGCAAAATGGTTTCACGTTTAAAGGGTTTGCAGAGACAATGCCTTCGATAGGCTACGCGGACTGCCAATATAAGATAAGTGCTCTTACCAATTCATATTTGTATGCCCGTAAACACGCGCCGTGGGTAAATTGGTCAGGTGTTGGAAAAAATAACTTCCCGGATTCTCTTAGTCTGCCAATGAGCCAATTTCCTGATGATTATAACAAATTGCCTTCATTGTCATTTGTGATTCCTGATATGGATAATGATATGCACAACAGCGGCAAGCCGGGAACTGCGGCTTCTATTAAAAAAGCAGACGATTGGCTAAAAAACAAATTAGGCGATTACATAAGCTGGGCGCAGCAACACAATAGTCTTTTCATTTTGACTTTTGATGAAGATGATTTTACAAAGCGAAACCACATCCTCACTCTTTTCACAGGGCCGATGGTAAAGCCTGGAAATTATCCGGAAAAGATAAACCATTATAATCTTTATAATACAATTCAGGCAATCTATGGGTTATCAACAACGGGCCAAAACTCGACGGTAATACGCGATGTCTGGAATTAATTCCAGCAAAGTGGAATTTTACATTATTTCCTGCTTTACTGGTTTCTTTGAAAGAAACTAATGGCACCTGTCAATCAATATTATTTCAATTTCTTTTCAACTTTTTTCCGTGAATTACCTTCCTGTTTTACGGCTTTCTTCACCTCATCAGCAGAAACGTTCATTTTTCTTTTTTCATAATTAACTTCGTAATCCTGTTCGCCAGCAACTTTTGCGCGGTCCTGGTTTCGGCCCCGGTTTGATTGTTTGTTATCCATAATATGTAGTTTATAAATAGTAATCGAAAAATGATGCCATTTAAAGATGAAAGGTATCCAGGTACATTACCACAATTTTTCGTTGTTGATTATTTTCCTTGTCCAAATCATATTTGTCTATTATTCGCCCCACATCTTTTCTCAAAAAATATAATTCAATATTATTCAATATAGAGATCTAATAAAGAGCAGATTGGCACAATATTGTACTAGGATGAGTAATTGTTAATCAAATTAAAACCTCCGTATTATGAATTCAAAAACAAATAACACAAATAGCCAGACCAAAAGCAAGAAATCTTCTAAAGCAAATGAGTCAATGTTAGAAGAATTTTTTATTGATGAGTTAAAAGACATTTATTGGGCAGAAAAGCATCTTGTAAAAACATTGCCTAAAATGCAAAAAGCAGCTACTACCGAGGAGCTAAAAAACGCGTTTGCCGAGCACCTGGAAGTAACAAAGGAACATGTAAGCCGCCTGGAGCAGGTTTTTGAAATGCTTGGAGAAAAAGCTGTTGCAAAAAAATGTGAAGCAATGGAGGGCATTACCAAAGAAGGTGAAGATATTATTGCAGAAACTGAAAAAGGTACTGCCACAAGAGATGTGGGCTTGATTTTAGCCGGACAAAAGGTAGAACATTATGAAATTGCAACTTATGGTGGTCTCGCTCAACTCGCCAGAACATTATCACATAACGATGTGGCTAAGGTGTTTGAAAAAACCCTTTCCGAGGAAAAAGAAGCAGACCAGCTTCTGACTTCAGTTGCAGAAAATAATGTGAATTATGAGGCAGCCGAAGAAGTAGAATAACGAAGAAAAGAATTTACACAAAAAAGGCCGGGCACTGTCCCGGCTTTTTGTTATTTGAAAATGTTATTTAGAACGCTTATACAATGCGGATTGTACATAAAAAAAGCGCAGAACTAAAATAAGTTTAGTAGAGCGCTTCCAACTCAATAACTTGGTGCAGGGCACAGGTTATTTTTTCTTATTGCTATGTGAATGTTCGCCACCTCGCTTAGAAGCTCCCGGGGAATTTGAAATCTTCGCTGCACGTTCCTTACTCATTCCTTTGTCACGCAATGCTTCGTATTTGTCATCATCTTTCACATGCTTGTGATCTTTTGTTGCCATAATTGTAAGGTTTTAATATGGTTTTACATATCAATAATTTTGCCAATAAATCATTTAATCGTGTTTCAAATTTCTTGATGGCCTATAAATTAAAGTAAAAAGCTATAACAATTTATTTTGCTTTTTTAACTCTTTTTATTTTTAATTAGTAATGATAATAAGTTGAAAATATTTTATATTTTGCATTTAATCCGTAAAATAAGCGGATGATTTATGCAAGGGAAAAAATGTGTTTTGATTTGCGATGATGACCAGGCGATACTTGAGGCTTGTCATATTATTCTTAGTGAAAAATACAATGTTGAAATGGTTGAGCATTGTGATAATATTATTAATGTAATTGAAAGGACCAAGCCTGATATTATTCTGATGGACATCCTGATGCCGGGTGGCGGAGAAGATGCGGTTAAAAAAATTCATGAAACTAAAGACATACAACATATTCCTATAGTTGTATTTTCGGCGCTGAATGAAGTGGAAGAAATCAGCAAGCGATTGAATGCGGATGCGGTATTAGCCAAACCCTTCGATATAAATACTTTATTAGAAACAGTGGAAGAAAATATTTTGTAAAAAGTCACAAAAAATATATCTTCTACAGCCCGAGCTTGGGTTTAATTCATGTCCGTTGTTTCAAAGCGGTATCAAAGCTATAAATTTCGGGAAGCTGTCATTTTTTTTCCAAATCGGGTAAAATATTGTAGCCTTCTTTTATCAGCGATTCCAAAATTTCCTGCTGGTGGCTAAATCCTCTTGTTTCTACCTGCAGTATAATTTCCACTTCGTCTACCAGCAATCTTGGGCCTGTGCGCACATGTTCGATTTCCAGCACATTTGCATAAAGGCCGGCAAGGTAAATCAGCAGATGTGCCAACGATCCTGGAGAATCGGGTACGCGCACACGAAGTTGCATATATCTGCCGGCGGCAATCATACCATGGCGGATAATTCGTATCAATAAAATCGGATCGATATTGCCGCCCGATAATACCGCAACTAACGGACCTTTGTAATGATTTTTTGGAACATCCAGAAGATGAGCCACTGCTGCGGCGCCGGCGGGCTCTACAACAAGCTTCGTGCGTTCCAGCAAAAATAAAAGCGTGCTGGACAGGCTGTTTTCACTAACCGTTTCGATGGCGTCGGTTAAATTTTGTATGATTTTAAAAGGCACTTTGCCGGGCCGCCCAACGGCAATTCCATCAGCCATTGTGTTCATATTTTTTATGCTAACCGGCTTTCCCTCTTTCAAGGAAACAGGGTAGGCGGCGGCTTTCTCCGCCTGCACGCCCACGACCTTTACATCAGGGCGCAATGATTTTACTGCAACCGTTATCCCTGCAAGCAAACCGCCGCCGCCGCTACTTACTAAAATAGTTTTCACTGAAGGGCATTGCTCCAGAATTTCCAGGCCACAGGTTCCCTGCCCGGCAACGATATCTTTATGATCAAACGGATGAATTAAAACAGCTCCGGTTTTGTGCTGAATCTCTTTCGCTCTCAGCAGGCATTCATCTACCGTTTGACCGGCTTGTTCTACGTGAGCGCCGTAGGCGCGCGTTGCAAGAAGCTTTGGGGAGGATGCTCCATCGGGCATGATAATCGTCGCATTTATTCCCAATAATTTTGCCGCTAAAGCTACGCCCTGGGCGTGGTTGCCCGCTGATGCTGCTACCACTCCGTTTGATTTTTCTTCCTCTGTCAGATGTGCCATACGATTGTATGCTCCACGGATTTTAAATGACCCGGTGCGGTTCAGGTTTTCACATTTCAGATACACCTCAATGCCCGCCCGCTCGGATAGCTGGCGGCTAAAATCAAGAAGTGTGGGATGAATGATTTTTTCTAAAAGTGATTTCGCTTTTTGAATGTCTGACAGCTTCACAGGAATGGATATTTTCTCCATATTTTTTAGATTTGAAATTTAGAAAATCCGGATTCATGGCTATCTAAATGTACCTGTATATTTTTTAAACGCAAGGCAAAAATCTTGAATTTTGAAGGTATTTGCGTGTCTTGCAACATTCATCTTGTCATTATAAAAATGTAGGGGCTCCAATTCAAGTAGCCTGATTTTTAATTCAATCAAATTGCATGTTGCCCGATTATGCAGTAAACGAATAAATAATGAAGATTTCTTTTTTTGTAAAGACCTTGTATATTTACAAAAACGAACGGTTTTTTAAATCAACGAATGACTTCTCATAAGAATTTCACTTACATTTTTCTACTTTTTATTTTCTCCTTTTATTCCGCTGTTTTACCTGCACAGGATAGTTCACAATCGTCCGGCTCTGTGGAGGCTGCGTTCATTGTGGACAGCGCACACGGGGCGGTTCATGAGCAAAAAAGTAATTACCTGGAGCCAAAAGCAATCATCATTCCTGCAGCGTTTTTAGTTTATGGAGGCTTGAAACCGGTTGTAAATGCAATTCCGCAATTAGACGATAAAATCATGAACAATGTTCGGGCAAACCACGCCACCTTTCATACCAACGCGGATGATTACCTGACGTGGGTGCCTTCAGCGGCTGTTTATACATTAGATGCTTTTAACGTCAAAACACAATACACATTTAAGCAACATTTGGTATTGGATGTTGGTTCGGTATTCATTACCGGAGCTCTTGGATTTGGCATGAGAAAAATCACGGAAAATATAGAGGCATTCAAGGGAGAGGACACTCAATTTCCTTCGGGACATACGGCCAATGCATTTCGCGGCGCAGAAATACTTCACCAGGAATTAAAGTATTCGCATCCTGTTCTTAGTTACAGTGGCTACATAGTAGCTACCGGCGTGGGGGTTTTAAGAATTTATAACAAACAACATTTTTTGTCTGAAGTGATTGCCGGCGCAGGGCTTGGCATTCTTTCCACCAAATTAACTTATTGGATTTTTGATAAAATAAAAAAATAGCCACCGTTATACCAGCCGTTGTTTCATCGCTTCATATAAAATCATGCCGGCAGCAACAGACACATTCAGAGATTCAAAATTTTTTTCCATCGGAATTTTAAAACTGTCATCGCAAAGTTTATATAATGAAGGATGAATGCCTTTATCCTCACTGCCCATAATAATTGAGCATGGGTCTTTAAAATTAATTTCATACACGTTGGCAGTAGCTTTCATCTCGCTTGCAAAAACTTTTATTCCATTTAAATGCAATTCATCAATGGCATTGTGCAAAGTTTTTACACGACATACTGCAATATTTTCCAGTGCCCCCGCCGAAGTATTTATGGCATCTTCATTCAAAGCGCCTACACCTTTTTGGGGAATTACTATGGCATGAACTCCGCAGCAGTAAGCGGTTCGGGCAATAGCGCCTATATTTCTGATATCGGTGATGCCGTCAAGCAACAGGAGTAACGGAGCCTCGCCTTTGTCAACCACAAAAGAGATTACATCCTGTAAATCCAGGTATTTTATTTTTGATTTTAATGCGATGCAGCCATCCGGATTTTCAAGATTGAAGCTCCTGATTTTTTCAAAAGGAACTTTATTTACCGGCACTTCAAATTGTTCGGCTATCAATTTTAGCTCATCCGCTTCCTGCCCGGAAATGGTGTTTTGCAGATAAATACGTTCCAACTGAACGCCGGTTTTCATAGCATCAATCACTGAATGAATGCCGCCAATTAAAAGACTTTTTTTGGGACGATGTTGCTGGGTAAACGTTTTATGTTGTGGCCTCACTTATTTTATCTTGAATGATTTTAATTAGCAATACTACTGTATGCCAAACAATCTTTTTATTTTTTCATAAATTTCAGAATAGTAAGATTCTGGTAGATCACCTATAATTTTTCTTATTATTTTATCTGTTGTAGTAAGCAAGCGATGAATTTTAATTACAGAAGAAACTTTCAATCCTGTTACTTGAAAATCAACTTGATCTTTTTCAAGAAGCACGTCTGTAGTTTCATTCGCATTTTGTAAATTACTTGTAATTAACGCGAGTACTATTTGATTATGTTCTGAAATAGGATTCGTTAAACACAGAGCAGGTCTCAATTTTGATTCTGAAAAATCATCAAACGGAAAATCTATTAATACTATTTTAAATTTCATCAGGCTTACTTTTATAAGGAACTCCATCTTCCATAGTATAAATATTTTCAGCAGGATCATTTAAAAAATCAAACGCACCTCCTTTCATGGCTAAGGCCAGCCACTCTTTATCAGTTACCTCATCGTCTTTAATTAACACAACCACTTTAGCCTGCTTTTTTGAAAAATTTCTGCCTAAACTTAAAATAGTATTCCCTTCATCATCAAAATGAACTAGTTTTTCAATCGCTTCCATTTTTTTAATTTAAAGATACAAAAATAAAAAACCACAAGTTTTTGTTGCTTGCGGTTTCATTTATAAAATTTCGAAATATTTATTTTAATCCAAAAGCTTTTTTCACTTTGGGAACGTAATCTAATTTTTCCCATGTGAACAATTCAACTGTTACTTTTTTTGGTGAACCATTAGGCAGGTTAAAGGTTTTGGTTACTACCTCATTTACTCTTCCCATGTGGCCATAGGAAGCTGTCTCCTGGTAAATCGGATTGCGAAGCTTCAATCTTTTTTCAATAAAATAGGGCCTCATATCAAAAAGAGAGGCTACTTTTTTCGCAATTTCTCCATCTGTCAAATCTACTTTTGAAGTACCATAGGTGTTAACGTTTATGCTGGTAGGCTGCGCTACGCCGATGGCATAAGAAATCTGCACCAATATTTCATCACAAACGCCTGCTGCTACAAGATTTTTGGCGATATGCCGGGCAGCATAGGCAGCGCTGCGGTCTACTTTGCTTGGATCTTTTCCGCTGAAGGCGCCGCCACCATGTGCGCCTTTGCCGCCGTAAGTATCTACAATTATTTTTCTTCCGGTAAGGCCGGTATCGCCATGAGGGCCGCCGATAACAAATTTGCCGGTAGGGTTAATGTGATATTTTATTTTATCGTTAAACAAATGAGCGTACCTGGGATATTTATTTTTAATGCGCGGTATCAATATCTTTTTTATATCGTCAGAAATCTTCTTCAGCATTTTTTCTTCCTTATCAAAATCATCATGCTGCGTAGAAACAACAATGGTATCAATCCTGAGCGGCTTATTATCATCGCTGTATTCAAGCGTTACCTGGCTTTTGGCGTCTGGCCGCAAATATTTAATTTCTTTATTTTCTCTTCTTAATGCAGCCAGTTCAATCAATAAACTGTTGGCAATATCCAGCGATAGCGGCATATAATTTTCAGTTTCGCTGGTGGCATAGCCAAACATCATTCCCTGGTCGCCGGCGCCCTGATCTTCTTTGTTTTTTCTGTCTACGCCCTGGTTGATGTCGGCAGATTGCTCGTGAATCGCGGAAAGAATTCCACACGAATTTGCCTCAAACATGTATTCGCTTTTTGTGTAGCCAATTTTTTTGATTACTTCCCTGGCAATTTCCTGTACGTCGAGGTAAGCTTTTGATTTTACTTCGCCCGCCAACACTACCTGGCCGGTAGTTACGAGGGTTTCACAGGCCACTTTGCTTTGTGGATCAAAAGCTAAAAAATTATCTATCAGGGCATCGCTAATCTGATCGGCAACCTTGTCGGGATGGCCTTCACTTACAGATTCAGAAGTAAATAAATAAGGCATTTTCAATTATTTTTTGAGCCGCAAAATTATGTTTTCATCTTCATAGATCAAAAAAGTATTAAGCGGATGGGCAGGATAAAAAAAGTGATTATTTTTCCTTTTACTGCCGGCAGGATAAACTGAAAATTCAATTCATGTATGTAAATACCTGGAGCTATTTAATACCGTTATTTTAAATGAACCGTTTTTTTTACCTTTCAACAAAGAAATTTCCTGCCTATCCAATTCTGAACTATTTTTGGCGCCGTTTTAAACAAGTACTTGTCCAACCACTGAAAACAGAATTACGAAGGAGCTTCACTTTGCAAATGCTTTTCCTGAAAAAAGATATCGCCGTTTTATGTAGCGTTCCTTCACTTATCAAAAGGTTACCCAGCAGAATTTTTAGCAAATTATACCGCTCACCGTTTATAATAACTTTCATTCTTTTATTACTTTATTCTGCAGGCGCTTCGGCGCAATCCTATATAATCACGGGAACTGTACTGGATTCCGCTACAGAAAGCCCGCTGAATAATGTGACTGTTCATTTAATGCATACCAATGTCACAGCGCTTTCGCACGATGATGGTTCCTTTTCTTTGGCATCAGATGCATGGCAGGACTCTTTGGAAATTACAAGCATAGGGTTTCAGAGAATGGTGGTGCCATTGAAAAAACATCATACTAAAGATCTCGTTGTAAAAATGATTCCTTCAGCGCAGGATTTGGAAGCTGTGGTGATTATGGGTGCGGAAAGAGATAAAGAACCTGGCAAACGCTATATGAAAAAAGTGATCGCCAATAAAATGTTTAATAACCCTGATCGCTTTAAAAATTACAGCTACAAACAGTACCTGCGCCATGAGGTAGATATTAATAATATTGATTCTTCCACTAATGGCAAAGGGCTAAAATCGTTTGTGCTTAAAACTTATCACAATGCTGGAGAGCAGAATGCCGGAAGCAGATTGCTGCCTGTTTATTTTTCAGAAACGCTTTCTGATAAATACCACAGTTCTTCGCCAAAAAT
The DNA here is from genome assembly GCF_003721595.1 of Hanamia caeni. Lineage (GTDB taxonomy): Bacteria > Bacteroidota > Bacteroidia > Chitinophagales > Chitinophagaceae > Ginsengibacter > Ginsengibacter caeni. The sequence continues at coordinate 31,881 of NZ_RJJR01000017.1, read as the reverse complement.
TGATAAAGAAAATATAATTGCGCATAAAACACTAGGGCTGGAAACGGATAAATTTTTAAAGCAGTTGGATAAATTCAATTTCAGCTACAACGTGTACGATAATTGGTACACGATTTTTAACCAGACATATGCGAGCCCGCTGAGCAATACTGCTTTTAATTATTATAATTTTTATTTTAATGACAGCAGTATTGTTGATGGAAAAAAAGTGTATACGATTCGTTTCAAGCCGAAACAAAAATATCTGAACACATTTACCGGTTCTTTGTGGATTAATGATAGCACGTTTTCTGTAAAGAAAATAGAAATGCAATTAAGCAGTACCGCTAATCTGGATTTTATAAAGAACGTACAATATAGTGAAGAGTTCAGGCTGAGCCCGGATTTGGCCACAGGAAAGATGGAGTACATGCCGTATAAGTATATCTCTAAGGTTGAATTTGAAACCGGCATTGAGTTGTTAGGAATTCCGGCGCCTCAAAGCTCAAAAAAAGTACGGCTGGAAGTGGTGAACACAACTGTAATCGGCGATATTAAAATCAATTCAGGAATGGCAAGTGAATTCCTGAAAAAAATGAGAAAGGAAGATCCGTCAGACCTGCATAAGCCGGATTCTTTTTGGGTCCAAAATCGTTTGGGAGATTCACTGACGCGGCACGAAAAAAGTATTTATGTGATGGTAGATTCTTTGAAGAGCAGCCGGAAATTTGTGTTTGATTCCAAAGTAATAAACCTGCTGGGAACCGGCTTTTGGGATTTTGATAATAAAATTAGGATGGGGCCTTATTACTCGCTTTTAAGCACTAATCAAATTGAAGGCTACCGATTCAGGGCGGGCTTATGGACGCTTGAGGGATTCAATAAGAGAATCAACCTCAATGGATATTTCGCTTATGGAACCAAAGATCAGTCTGCAAAGGGAGGCCTGGGAATAAAATTTTTATGGAACCGGAATAAATGGACAAAGACTTCACTCTACGGCAGCAGCGATTATGATTTTCTTACGGATGAAGACCAGGAATTGGATGAAGACAACCTGATTAATTCTTATTTCAGAAAGGATGTGCCTTCTACTAAAGTCTACTTAAGGCAGGTGATTTTAAAGCATGAGCAATATGTTTCAAAAAAAATCAGCATTAACGGTTCATTTACTTACAAACAATTAACGCCGGTTTTTGACTTTTCTTTCCATCCACTTGATACTAAAACGGGCAGGGCGATCGATAGCATCAACCTGCATCAGCTTCCGGCTGCTGAAGCTTCCATTGGGTTAAGATTTGTTGCTAAAGAACGAACGGTGGTATGGAATTTTGACCAGGTTCGCGCCAACACGTATGACCCGATTTTGACCGCCAACTTTACGCAGGGATTTAAAATAGAAAATAATTCATTTGATTATCAAAAGTTGACCTTTGGCATAGAGCAGTTGCTTCGCCTGCCTCCGAAATCTCTTTTTTACTACAACGTTCGTTTTGGGAAAACCTTCGGTACAGCGCCTTTCCTGCTATTAAATGTTCCAGCGGGTAACGAATATTATGTAGCCAGCCGGTATCTTTTTAATACAATGCTGCCTTACGAATTTGCAGCAGACGAATTTATAAGTCTTTATTCAAGAATTTATGAAGGTGGGCTATTTTTAAACAAGGTGCCTTTTATAAGAAAACTTGGCTGGCGTGCAAGGTTTTCATTTAATGGTTACATGGGCGATATGTCGGAGGCAAACCGGAGTTATAACAGTGGCGCGCATTTTTCAGTACCTGCTAAAACCCCTTTTATGGAAGCCGGTATTGGCATTGAAAATATTTTCCACGTTTTCTCTGTGGATTATTATAAAAGGCTATCCTCTTTAAATCATTCAAAAAAAGAAAATGGTGCTTTATTTCTTGGCGTGAATATCACTTTTTAAAGTGGTTTACTCATAATCGTCGTAAGTCACATTTATCTGCGCCCTGATTTCATCCATTATTTTCAGCACTTCGCCTGTAAGGCCTGAAGGCAACAGATCACTTTCAATCTTTCCGGAAGATATACAGCGGATTACTTCTTTAATTTCAAATTGCAGCCCGTGGCCTTCCCAGGCCAGCGGGAAATTTTCTTTGTAGCCATTGAATAATTCTACTTCGATGCCGGGCGATTTTTCAAACCACGGATCACAAATGCGGATTATACCTTCAGTACCAAAAATTCCTGCCGGTTTGTTTTTGTTTTTGAGTAATGAAGATTCCAGTATTGCATAACGGTCATGCTTATACGACAAAAGTATGGCGCACGCTTCGTCTATTTCCTTTTCTGTTCTTCGCCCGACTGCTTTTATTTGCCTCGGTTTTCCGAGGAGAAGTGTACTGAGAAAAACACAATACACACCTAAATCGAGCAACGAGCCTCCGCCTTTTGCAGGATCAAAATAACGGTTGTCCTCATCGTCGGGCGCTCTGTAATACATGGAGGCTTTCACACTTACCAATTCTCCGATCTTTTTTTGAGCAATAAATTCCATGAGTTTGTGAAAACTGGGGAGAAATCTGATCCACATCCCTTCCATCAAAAAAGTATTTTTCTCAATTGATAGTCTTCTGAGTTCTTCGTATTGCTGATAGTTGATAACGATTGGCTTTTCGCAAAGCACAGCAATTTGATGTTGAAGGCAGGCTTTTATTGCTTCATAATGAAATGGATGCGGAGTAGCGATGTAAGCAATTGCCACATTTCCTTTTGTTATAAAGTCGTTTATATCTGTGAATCTTAATGGCACATTATACATGTCTGCAAATTCATTGGCTGACTCTGCATGGTTTGAAAGCACTGCCGTAATTTTTTGCTCACCGGAAACCAATTTCAAGTCGTTGGCAAAATCATTCGCAATGTTTCCGGGCCCGATTATGCCCCAATTGAAAGAATTCATACAATCTTTTTTTTTCAGAAAACGTAAAAAAATATGCCAGCTTTTTTGGATTTAAAATTGTATGGCTAAAAACCGTCCTGTAACGATGATGAGCATTATACTTCGTATCGGACACTTAGAAAATACGATAAATAATTATCACACTAATATCATTCTAAAAATTAATGTAAAACAATGTTTAAAGGAACTATCATTCAGTATTTCAACTGGTATCTACCTGCCGATGGCAACTTGTGGAACCAGGTAAAACAGGAAGCGCCCAAACTAAGATCTTTGGGATTTAGTGCAATCTGGTTGCCTCCAGCCTACAAAAGTATGGATGGCAAAGATGGTGTTGGTTATGCTCCTTATGATTTATATGACCTGGGCGAGTTCGATCAAAAAGGATCTGTGAGAACCAAATATGGCACCCGGCAGGAATATATTGATGCGATAAATGCCATTCATGCAAGCAAAATGCAGGTGATGGTGGATATAGTTTTGAACCACAAAGCCGGTGGCGATGAAATTGAAAAGATTACGGTTGTAAAAGTCGATCCGGATGATCGCAACAAGGTGATTTCTGATCCTTTTGAAATAGAAGCCTACACTAAATTTACCTTCCCGGGAAGAAATAAAAAATATTCAGAATTCATCTGGGATTTTATGTGCTTCACGGGAGTAGATTGCGCTGCCAATCTCGACGAAAAAGGCATTTTTAGAATCATTTCTCAATATGGCGACGGATGGCAAAAAATGATTGACGATGAATTGGGCGACTATGATTACCTGATGTTTAATGATGTCAATTTCAGGAATGAACATGTAATAAATGAGCTAAGCCATTGGGCAAAATGGTATTATGATCAGGCGCCGTTTGATGGAGTAAGGTTGGATGCCGTAAAGCATATTCCTACGTGGTTTTATACAGAATGGCTGGACCGGTTAAGAAAAGATACGGGAAAAGAAATTTTTGCTGTCGCTGAATATTGGTCGCCTGGAAAAACCGAAGTCTTACTAAAATACATTGAAGCTACGAAAGGCACTATGAGTGTTTTTGATGCAACGCTTCAACAAAACTTTTCAATTGCATCCAAAACAGGAAAAGATTTTGATTTGTCTAAAATTTTTGAAAACACCTTGGTTTCCGCAGATCCAGTAAGAGCCGTTACCCTGGTAAGTAATCACGATACACAACCTTTGCAGGCGCTGGAGGCACCGGTGGAAAAGTGGTTTAAACCTTTGGCTTATGCGTTAATTCTTTTAAGGGATGAAGGGTATCCTTGTGTGTTTTATCCGGATTTATATGGTGAGCATTATAAAGATTATAGTAATGATGGCAATGAATATGAGATATGGCTGGATAAAGTTGAAAATCTTAAGGAACTTTTACAGGCACGTTGCGATTATGCATTTGGTTTGCAGCGAAGCTATTTTGATCATCCAAATTGCGTTGGCTGGACGAGGGAAGGAGATGAAAACCATAGCGGTTGCGCCATAGTTATGTCGAACGGAGATAATGGTAATAAATATATGGAGATAGGGAAACGCTATGCCGGACGAACATTTATTGATCTGTTGCAGAAGAATGATGCGGAAGTAAAAATTAATGATGAAGGATGGGGAGAATTTTTTTCGCCGGCAGGTTCGCTTTGTGTTTGGATTGAAAAATTGTGATTTCAATCATTCAGGTTTGGGCGACGAATTGCCGCCATCAAGGGCCACTTTCCACCTGCCGTCTTTTTGTTTTTTCCAGGCGGTAAAATAATTGCCATAGTAAGCAGTATCCGGCGCCAGGTATTTCCAGTTGCCCCAGGTGTAGCCGAGATCGCCGGATGCTGCAACATCGGCGCCCACAGGTTTCCATGAAAGTGTTTTTATATCTCCATTTTTTTCTAAAATAACGGCTAACTTATTTTTACCAATAAGCGGTAGTCGGTTTTCCTGGAACTTTACGATGTTGGTATCCGCATTCAAAAATATTGAATGGTTGAAGCCTCCCTTCATAGCTAAATTACTCATAGCTATGTCAGCATTTATTAATTCGCGTTTGTTTTTTTCAATATTATTTTCATTACATGAAACAAACACCAGGCAGAAAATGGCAAACAGAATTTTCATAACCGGCTAAGTTTTTTGAATGATTAGTGCTTTTAGTATCTTTTAAAAATACAGTAAACAAACAAATAACCATAATTTAATTCCGCGGATTCCGAAGCAAGATCAGGCCCCGCTTTCATTTAGAAAATATTTTCTAAATGATTACAGGAACGGGCTTAAGAGTCTTACCAGCTTTTCCCACACAAAAACATATTTCGGCCTGGCTAACCAATCTTCAGCTTTGATTTCGATTGAATCTTTTAAATCGTTATAAAACGTTTCTTTAAGTTGTGTGTTGATTGTTTCACTATAAACTATGGCATTCACTTCAAAGTTGAGATCAAAGCTGCGGTAATCCATATTTGCAGAACCCACCATTGACAGGCAATCGTCAATCACAATAGTTTTAGCATGGACAAATCCTTTTTGATATTCGAAAATCCTTACACCGTAGCGCAGAAGTTCAGTATAATAAGAGCGGGCTGCAGCATTTACTATTTTAGAATCAGATATTCCCGGGATCAGCAATTTAATTTCTATTCCACTTTTGGCAGAAATTATTAACTGATCTATCAGCGCTTCTCCCGGAATAAAATACGGGCTCGTAATGAGCACTTTTTTCGTAGCGGCGCCAATTGCTTTTATTATGGAATATAAGATAACGGGTAAATCAGAGTCGGGCCCTGAGGCAACAATCTGAACAATTTCTTTGTCTATTTTTTCATCGGTTTGGTAAACTGGAAAATAGCGCGGCACAAATTCCAGCTTCGGCTCGTGGCCAAAATTCCAGTCGCACAAAAAAATGTATTGCAGGTAAAAGGTGGCTCTTCCTTCCAGCATCAGGTGGGTATCGCGCCAGTAAATTTTTTGTTTACCTTCTAAATCATTCCGGTATTTATCACTGATATTAATGCCGCCCACAAAAGATTTTATACCATCAATTATTATGATTTTCCGGTGATTGCGATAATTAAGCCGGTTAGCAAATGCATACCATCTCACTTTGTAAAAAGGTACCGTTTCAATACCGCCACTTTTTAAACGGTTCAGGAATTTTTTTCCGAGACTATGGCTTCCAAAATCATCGTATAAAAATCTGACTTCAACACCTTCGTTCGCTTTTCGGATCAAAACATCAGCGATAGCGTTGCCTGTAACATCATCCTCATAAATGTAATATTCAAGATGGATATGAGAAGTTGCAGATTCCAGAGCCTTCAATAGCACAGGAAATTTTTGCTCGCCATTTATCAGATGACATACAGTATTATTTGCGGTGAGCGGGCTCTTATTGCCGGCTTCGATAAAAGAGGTTAGTTTGATAAAATGTGCAGGAAATAGCTCGGAGGCCCTCACCTTTTCAGAATATTGCGAAAGGCGCTGATGAATCTTGTTACTTAGTATTTTGTCTCTTACTAATTTTTTCGAATACAATTTTCTTTTCCTGTAATTAATTCCAAATGAAAAGTAAAACAGGATGCCAACGACAGGAATTAAGATGATAAATAAAATATAGGCCAATGTTTTAGATCCACTTCGCGTATCATACAAAACCCTTAAAATCACTAAGAGCATTATGATAAAATATAAAACTTCTGCCAGCGCAATCCAGTTCATTGCAATAGTTTAAATGATGCAATTTTTTCTCGCGAACAATGAAAATAAACGCCCAATGATGAAGTTAGGAATTAATAGATGAGGAATTTTCTTTTTGCCCCAAAATATAAATCCGATTTTTTTATCTGTTTACTGATAAACAGATTTAGGAAAATTTAAATCCAACTAGCGATTTTGCCTGTAAGCCTTATCACTTTAAATATTTTTCAAAAAACCGGTTCATGTGTAACTGGCAATAATCGTTTACCCGCTGATCCAAATCCATCGTGTGCGGCCACAAGGGAAGCCGGGCATATTCATTAGGTATGCCGAGGCTATCCAGCTTTTTCTTTAGCTCATCCGACTGGCGAACAGGAACTGTTTTATCGGATGTGCCATGAATTATGAGGGTAGGAGGGTCATTTTTATCTAGATATTCAGCAGGAGAAACTTCTGTATAGAGTTGCGGTGCTCCTTCATATCTATGCCCGAGGAATCTGATTACCGTAGCATTATTTTTTGCGAACGGCGTAGTAAAATCAACCGGCCCGTAAAGATCAACTACTGCTTTTATTTTGTGAGAAACGCCTGAATCAGAAACCTGCATTTCAGTGCCGTCTTTATGCCAGCCGTAAGCTGCTAATAGCGCAAGATGCGCTCCTGCTGAACCGCCAACCAGCGCAATCTTGGATGTATCATACCCATATTTATTCCCATTGCTAAACAAAAAATTTACGGCGTCACTGATATCCTCTGCACATGCGGGGTAGAGGCTGTCTTTCACCAGGCGATACGAAACGGTGGCCGTTATATAGCCTTTTTTTGCAAAGTCAAGAAGGTAAACTAAATAATCAGATCGTTTTCCACCGACCCATGCACCACCATGTATGAAAACCAACAGCGGCGCGGGTTGTATTATATTGCGCGGTTTATAAATGTCAAGTTGAAGAGATTTGCCATTTATATTCTTATATTCAATATCTTTTAATTCCTCAATTGTTTCGGGAACGTTTGGCGTAGTGTTCACAACTTTTTCCAAACCAACAGCAATTGCCAGGTAAGTGGGAAACATGAAGTGATAACCAACTGGTGGTTTATCAGGATAAATTGCGCCCCATATTCTCGGCAAACAAACTAAAAATGCAAACAGGATAATTAAGACCAGAAGGCTTACAAGAATTCTTTTCAAAATTTTATTCTTCATTCATAGCGGTTTACTAATTCTGTGAAATGAAAATAAAATTATAGTAAACCAACAAATACGTGAGATTTTTGTTTGCTTGGAAAATAGGAGCGGGGCAATAAAATCACATGAGCTGATTAATATAAGAAATAACTTAAATAGTTACTTGCTTTTTTTCCAAAAAGAAAAAACTTATTGCGGCGATAGATATTTCGTGCTTTCAACAATAAGCGAATACCCTACAAAGATTCGTAAATCTTGATTTTGTTGTACAATGTTTTACGATCGATTTTTAAAATCTCTGCTGCTTTGGTTTTATTAAAATTAACTTCTTTCAACACATTCATGATCGTTTCATATTCCGCTTTTGCTGCTGCGTCTTTTAGATCTACTTCTTTTATTCCTGTATTTTGAACGGAATGGTTGGCAGATATATTGTTCGCATATTCAGGCTGGAGCGTAGCCTGGGTAATTTCCCAGGGTAAAACCTTTGAATTTATTTTTCCGGATGAAGTTAGCAATACGGCTCTGCGCACCACGTTCCTAAACTCTCTCAGGTTTCCGGGCCATGCATAGTTGAGAAACATTTCTTCCACATCTTCCTCGTAGCCTTCTATATTTTTTTCCAATTCAATATTGGTTCTGTCAAGGAAAAATTGCGCAAACAAGGGTATGTCACTTTTTCTTTTTCGCAGCGGTGGCAGATTGATAGAAAATTCGTTAAACCTGTGATAAAGATCTTCACGGAACTTTCCTCTCTGATAGGCTTCCTGCAGGTTTTCGTTTGAAGCGACAATAATTCTTACATCCACACCCATCTCTTTCGTTCCGCCCACTCTTTTATATTTTCTTTCCTGGATTACGCGGAGCAAAGAAGCCTGCACATCTTTGGGAAGATTTGAAACTTCATCCAAAAACAAGGTGCCTCCATTGGCCATTTCAAAATGACCTTCTTTATCCGCAACAGCGCCGGTGAATGCGCCTTTAACATGTCCGAATAATTCGCTTCCGGAAAGCTCTTTTGAAAGAGTGCCGCAGTCCATTGCTATAAAAGGTTTGCCTTTGCGTGTACTTGCTTCATGGATTGTTTTAGCGATTACTTCCTTTCCTGTTCCGCTTTCGCCATATAAAATAACGCTATAATTGGTAGGCGCCACCATTTCTATCTGGCGGTAAATCTTTGCGGTCTCTGTATCCTGGCCTATCAAATATTCATTATTTGAAGAAAGCTCGTAAATTTTCTTTTTGGCGGAGGATTGGGAATTTGTCTTTTGAGGATCCATTACGGCCTGCGGAGCAGGCGCTGCCAATGCTTTTTCGATTACATTGATTACCTCATCCGGAATCAAAGGCTTTGTGATATAATCAAAGGCTCCCATCTTTATAACGTCAACCGCGGTTTTGATGTCGGAATAACCAGTGATTATAATTACGATGGTTTTTGGTTTTGCCTCTTTAATTTTTGTCAAAACTTCTTTTCCATCTTTGTCGCCGAGCCGAAAATCACACAATACTATATCGAAATGAAATTCATTGAATTTTGCTAATCCTTTGGACGCATTGTGAGCTGCTTCTGTTTCGTAGCCTTTCTTTTCCAAAAAGCGGCCAAGTAGGGTGCACATATCAAAATCATCGTCAATAATCAGTATTCTTTTGTTCATATTATATATATAAGCATTAGTGGGTGTAAAGTTAATTCAAATCTTTGTTTTTTAATTCAGGTGCAGACACAGTTTTTTTTTCAACTCTTATCCAGTCTGCATAACTATTAGGTGAGATGTTTTTGCCATATAATTTTGTGTAAACCTTGGTAAATTCAGCTCCAATATACAATATAATGGAACTATAATACACCCATACCATTAAAATTATTATAGACCCTGCTGCTCCATAAAGAGAGGTTAAATTGCTTTTTTGAATATAAAAATTTATCCCCAATTTTCCAAGAGTAAAAAGAATTGCCGTGATTAATCCGCCGAATAAAACATCTTTCCAGTGGATTTTAGCATCAGGCAAAATCTTAAATATAAGTGCGAATAAAAAAGTTAATACTAAAAGAGAAAGTACTACTTCTGAAACCTGTATAAAATATAAACTATAGCCTGCAATGTATTTCCCTATAAATTTGCCCAACGCCGCCACTACCGTATTGAGCAATACTGAAACTATCATGATAACACCAATACTTATTATCAAAGAAAAAGAAAGAAGCCGCGTAAGTATCAGCTTCCACCACACTTTGCGTTGTTTAATTTTCAATCCCCAGATTTTATTTATTGAATCCTGTATTTCACCAAAAATACTGGTGGCCCCAATGAGTAAAACGATAATACTGATTACCGTGGCTACGAAACTATTTCTGCTAAGATGAATATTCTTGATAATGTCCTGAATTTGAACTGCAGCTTTGCTTCCAACAAAATTGTTTAATTGCTCGTATACTCTTCCCTGCATCGCTTCTTTTCCAAACAAAAAACCAAACAGGGTAGTTAACACGATTAATAGTGGCGCAATGGAAAAAACAGTGTAGTATGAAAGAGATGCGCTGTATTTTACAATATTATCCGCCGAAAATTCCGCTGAAACTTCTTTAATCATTAAAGTGAATGAGGAAAATTTATTTTTCGGAATGCGCATCAAGGGATGGGTTGATTGGGATATTAAAAACAGGGTACAAAGGCTTGATATGACAGAGCAGAACTTTTGGCAAATATACCAAACACTTTCGTTGTGTTAATTCCTTGTAAGAAAAATGCACAGTTCGTGGCGGGATTTCCACAGGCATAGTATTTTAAAATATTTGTAAAAAACATTTTTATAATGGATTATAGCTTGCTTCACGCATATTTCGGCGAAAAACAACCTTTGGCAAACTTTTATATATTAAACATTTTGAAAAAAAATTTAAATACTATGAGAAGTTTGTTATACATCATTGCTGTAATCCTGGTAATTATTTGGGTGGTAAGTTTTCTTGTTTATCACGTCACCGGCGGCCTCATTCATATACTGTTAGTGATCGCCGTTATTGCTATTATACTTGGCGTGATCAGGCGTGCTTAACACAAAAAAATCCAGGTTATTTATCGTTTTACTGATTCATTTGTTCATTAAAATTTAAAACAAATAATATGGGAAACCTATTATATCTGATAGCGGTGGTTCTTATAATAATTTGGGCCATTAGCTTCCTTGGAGGATTTTATACAGGCGGGCTGATTCATATTTTGCTTGTAATTGCTGTAATTGCAATTCTATTAAGAGTCATCAGGTCAGCCTGATTTTCTAAACTTTAAAATTATTATTATGGAAGACTGGAAATTAAAATTAAAAGGAAACTGGAACGAAGTAAAAGGGAAAATGAAACAAGCGTATGGAGATCTTACAGATGATGATCTGAAACATGAGGAAGGTAAAGATGACGAGTTTGTTGGCAGGCTGCAGCAGAAGCTCGGCAAAACCAAAGATGAAGTGATTAATTGGATTCAGGGTCTCTAGTAATTTTCCCACGTTTTAAAAGTTGTCTCAATGTAATCATTGGGACAACTTTTTTATGTAACGGATAAAACCTTCACTGTAATTTAATAAAAGAATGGCCCGCGTCCATTTCATCTGCCAATTGCCCAATGGTTTGCGATTCAAAAAGAGAAAGTAGTTGGCCCTTAATAACTTTATATTTTGGGTGTAAAGGGCAAGGATTTTCTTCTGAACATGCCGAAAGCCCTAATACACATCTTTGTATCATTTCACCGTTACCCATTGCCTGCAAAATTGCCTGAACCGGAAGTTCCCTCGCTTTGGAAGTTAAATAAAATCCGCCATGAGGGCCGCTTGCAGAGCTTACTACTTTATTATCTTTTGTTAACGCCTGTAATATTTTGGCTGTAAATGATTTGGGAGAGCCGATGGCTGCCGAAATTTGTTCAATTCCAATTTTTTTTTCTTCACTTGCCTTTTGGGCAATATATAAAGTTGCCCTCAACGCATATTCCGTCGATTTAGAAAACATTTTTTTGAAGCGTTTTAAAGCCGGGTTTATTCCTGTGGAATGACCTGATGGTTTTATTTATCTGCGATTAAACATCATTGGCAGACATTTATAACGCCGCGAAAATTACAAAGATTATTTTGGGATCGCCGGATTTTTTTTTAATTAGAATTATATCCAGTTTCTCCAGACTAGCTGAAATGATAGTTAGATGCGGCTATACTATCACCTTCCGGGATTCTGACAAGAATAGTAAAAGAACAGATACCGGCCTTTTTTATTTTAGAATCCGGCATTGCATAATATTGAAACCGAAAAGCTTTTTGGGAATCGAGGATGCTAACGGAAGTCCTTCAAATTAGAAAACTCATTTAGTTTTCCTGACCATTGTCCAGGGGAAATGTGATAGTAAATGACGTGCCTTTTCCTACTTCGCTTTCGGCGGTAATGCTTCCTCTATGGCCGATAATAATATTATGACAATTAGCAAGCCCAAGGCCATTCCCTTTTTCCTTGGTGGTAAAATAGGGCTCAAATAGCCGGTCTAACTGCGACTTTTGCATTCCTTTTCCGTTATCAGAAATTTTCACGAGACATTTTCCCGGCAAGTTCTTCGTAGTTATTTCCAGCTTACCATTATTATCCATCGCCTCAATTGCGTTTACAATCAGATTCAAAAATGCAATTTTTAACTTTTCCGCATCTACCGGGATTGAACATATGTCAGCATCAAAATGCTTTTCCACGTTTATCTGGTTAAGCTGTATCCTGTCGAGCGCAAGGTACAGGCTGTCGTCGAGGATTTCATTAATTGATGCGGGAGAAAAACTAAGCTCGGCGCGGGTGGTGGCCAGGAGGTCCGATACCAGTTGATTAATACGTTCTGAATTTCTTTTTATCATGGTAAAAAATATCTGGGAATCTTCAGTTTCTGTCTCAGCCCTGAGCTGTTCGCACGCCAGGTTAATATTTGTCAGAGGATTTCTCACCTCATGAGCCATCACCCGCGCTATTCTGCCGGTCACCACATATTTTTCCAGTCTTCTAAGCTCTATTAATTCAGTGTTGAGCTTTGCCAGTTCGTTCACTCGTTCCTGCAATTCTTGTTTATATTTTTCCGCTTTTTCGGCTGCCTTCATTTTATCTTTTTTTTCTTTATTATATATCAGCAGCGAATAAATGATAAGTAATACCGCAATGATTATTGAAATTATATTAAGCACCTGGATAAGCCCGGAATATTTTGAAATTTTATCTGACCAGCTATTTCGCAAATTAATTTCTTCCTGCTTCATTTTTGAAATAGTGTTGGTAATGGCTACTGCATTAGCGATACCCTCAACATTGCCATTGAGATTTTCAATAGAAAGTTTTTCAAGTGAAACCGGGTTCTTTATATAATTTTCTATCCACGAATATTTTGTTTGAATCAGCGACTGCAGCGTATCAAGATTTTTTTGCTGGCTTACATTTTCTTTTGTGAGGTCTTGAAGTACGGAAAAAGTACTGTCAATCATCTTCTTGCCAGATTCATATTTTAAAAGAGGCTCGTGATCATTTGTAATTAAATATCCCCTGAAAGCAGATTCGCTTTTTTCCAAAAAACCTACCATGTTATCAAGGTTATGAATCACCTCATTGGTGTGGTCCATCCAAAAATCCTGTGTTGACACTTTTCGCGTGGATATCAACGTTAAAATATAAGAAAGAAATAATAGAAATACAGCGGCGAAAAAACCAATGCGGGGCCTGCGTATAGGTTTAGATGCACTTTTTTTAAACATTTACTTTGAGGTTATCTGCTGTTTTTGAATTGTCTAAAATTACTACAGCATTCTCTTTATTTCGAAAATTTCCTGATAAGCCAGAAAATAATTACAAGTACGATAACAATTATTATGATGCCTACCCATACGCCGGCTTTGAATATTGCTCCAATTGCCTCACAGCTACTCAATGAAATAACTAATGCAGATAAGAGAATCAGGTGATTGAATTTAAATTTTACCATGTTTATTTTTTATTTAGAGGGTTTTTAAGCAGTATTTTTTTCGTCTTTAGCCGAGTTGCTTTTATCCTCGGCCTCAGCGTCTTCCGGGGAATCAGAATCACTTGCATCTCCATCTGACGAGCCTGACAGCCGTACATAAAACTTTTTCATTACAGCAAGCTCTTCTTCAGAAAGGTCTTCCACGCTGATCAATTTGTTATTGCCGGCGCTTGAATTTATAAGCTCATCCAATTTTAATTGAAGCGCTATTTGGTCCTTATTTTGCGAATGTTGTATAATAAAGACCATTAAAAAAGTAATAATTGTTGTCCCCGTATTAATTACCAATTGCCATGTGTCCGAATAATTAAAAATGGGCCCGGTGACAGCCCAAATTATAATGACGAGTATCGCAGCAATAAAAGCATATACGCTGCCTGTTACTTTAGTAACTTTTGAAGAAAATTTGTTGAAAAAAAGGGAAAGCTTGCTTCCTTTTTTTTTTGATTCTAAATCTTTAGTAGGTTGTTTCGCCGGTTTTTTTTTATTTTCCACCTGATTAAGTATTTTTATTTGAATAATTTTGAACTGAATATTTAAATTTCAGCAACTCAAAATATTATGCCAATCGTTTTAGAGAAGCCTGGAATCAGCAATGAGTGGAGTAATAGGGTTTATTGTGAAAAATAAGACATAAAAACACAAAATTTGCTTCCTCAGTGTGGGCAAAAATTTACTCAGAAATAGTAAAATTTGTAATTGTCGCTATCAGATTGAATAGACTGAAACCCTTTGCAGCAGCGGATTCCAATCATAACAATTTACCCAAGGTAGTTCTTGGCAGTATATTTTATCAATAACATATAAACAACATTTTTTAAAAATTAAAATTTAAGTTATGAGCGCAGGAAAAATTTTCGCAAGTGTATTAGCAGGTGCCGCCGCAGGCGCTATCATAGGGATACTCTTTGCACCGGATAAAGGCACTGAAACAAGACGCCGAATTGCAGAAAAAGGATCAGACTTTGCAGGAAGCGTTAAGGATACTTACAATGATTTTTCAGACACTCTGTCAGAAAAATACGATTCCGCAAAGCAAAAATTGTCAAGCCTTGTTTCAGAAGGTAAAGACATGGGAAAAGATATGGTAAATCAGGCTAAGGAAAAAGCAAATGCAATGAGGAACGATGTTAGGAATCCTAACCCCCTTAATTCATAAAATGCATTTAAAAAAAGATGTTAGCCCGGTGATAAAAATAGAGAACATGGAAAAAGACCCGACTGCTGTAGAAGAATTATTTTATAAGTTAAAGGATTACATAGAAACCACTGTTGATTTGTTTAAATTAAAAGCAATCAATAAAGTTTCAGCATTTACATCAACAGTAATAGTTTCCATTATTTTAATAATTCTTCTGTTCCTGATTATGATTTGCATAAGCGTTGGCTTTGCACTTCTGATAGGATTATGGTTGGGGCAGGCTTTCTGGGGTTTTTTTATAATGGGCGTTCTCTATCTTATCATCGGGCTCATCTTATTTGCCAGCCGCAGCAAATTGCTTAAAGAACCTATCAGTGATAAGTTCATCAAAGAATTAATAGACTAAAATCAGCGAAATGAGCAACGAGGAATCAGCAGAAGAAAAACTTGAAAGCATAGCGAATACCACCGATTTGCAAACTGCAATAAAACGGCTGGAACGGAGGAAATTTATCCTTGAAGAAGGGTTGAAAGAGCATTTTCACGATCTGACGGTAAGCCTTAAGCCAAAGAATATAATTAAAAACACAATTGCTGAACTTCAGGAATCCACTACTCTTAGACAAAATGTATTAAAGGTAGCCTTGGGCCTGGGAGCGGGATATTTTTCGCGACGGCTTCTTGTTACTAAATCTGCGGGAGTGGTTAAGAAAGCGCTTGGCGCAGTATTGCAATATGGGATTACCAATTTCATCGCAAAAAAAGGTGACGACGAAAACGACGAGTATCCGAAAAAGAAGAATGTATTGCGCAGGATATTATCAATCTGATCAACTATATTTTTTTCAATATAGAAATGCTACACTTCCCGCCTGTGCCCTAAAACGTCTGATTTTCCAACAAAAACTTTGCTTGAAAAAAATACTTTTTACCTATCTTTTTTTTCTCTCAAACCAACTCGCTTTTTCTCAAAAAATTATTTTATCTGCCGATAGTATTTCATCCTCCTTTCGTGGCCTCAGCGTGGCGAACGACAAGGTGGTGTGGGTTAGCGGAAGTAAAGGCGTTGTGGGCCTAAGCACAGATGGCGGACTAACCTGGAAATGGAACGTGGTAAAGGGTTTTGAAAAAACAGATTTCAGAGATATTGAGGCATTTGATGAACACACGGCTTTGATAATGGCAGCGGATTCACCGGCATTTATTTTAAGAACAATTGATGGAGGCGAAAACTGGAGTGTAGTTTACAGGAATGATTCCAGGGGAATGTTTTTAGATGCCATGGATTTTAGAAACAGCCGTGAAGGGCTGGTGGTAGGCGACCCGGTGGATGGCCGCTTTTTTATGGCAGCCACTTCAGACAGTGGAAAGAGCTGGAAGGAAATCTTTTTTACAAAGAGACCTGTAGCTGACAGTGGCGAAGCCTGTTTTGCCGCCAGCGGAACGAATATTATTGCGTTGCAAAATACAGGATATGCATTGATTTCAGGTGGGCTATCTTCTCATATTATCATAAACCAAAAGAAAATTTTGCTGCCTCTTAGCCAGGGAACAGAATCTGCCGGGGCAAATTCAATTGCATCAGGAGACAATAATACGATGGTGGTGGTTGGTGGAAATTATTTGAAAAAAGAGGATATCTCCCGAACTTCTGCGGTGTCTTTTGATGGAGGCTATACTTGGATTCAGCCTCAAAAACCGCCTTCCGGCTACAGAAGCTGTGTTGAGTTTTTGGGGAATCGTGAATGGGTTTCGTGCGGCCTTAATGGAGTAGATTTATCTTACGACGACGGAATGAATTGGCACAAAATCAGTGACAGAAGCTTTAACGTAGTTCAAAAAGCTAAACATGGAAAAGCAGTTTATTTCGCCGGAAGTGAAGGAAACGTGGGTAGGCTTCAGTAGCAAAGCAACAAATCCAATTGTTTTTTATTTTACCATCCGCTGCCTGAAGCCTTTTCTAAAGCAATTCCGCAACAATCTAACAATATAAAATTCTGGCAGTGCATTTTTAGAATGAAGAGAAATATTTTGAGGTAATATTTTTAGATTTGTGAGTTGACAATAGTTATGGGATAATGCGAAAAAGACTAGCAAAAAAATATGAAAGTAATTGCAGCAATCAATATGACGGTTGACGGGTTTTGTGACCATACCCTGGGTGTTCCCGATGAAGAAATACATCAACATTACGCTGACCTGTTGCGAAGTGCTGATGCCGCTTTATATGGCAGGGTAACCTACCAGCTTATGGAATTTTGGCGAACCGTGCTGGAAAATCCCACAGGCGATAAAGCAATGGACGACTTTGCCCTCGCAATAGACAGCACTCCGAAGATTGTTTTTTCACACACACTGAAAAATGTAGATTGGAAAAGCGCTAAATTAGCGAGCCAGGACCTTGAGAAAGAGGTTTTGGAGCTCAAACAACAACCGGGCAAAAGTGTTCTAGTGGGCAGTCCGGGCTTGATCGTGGCTTTGACGAAACTCAATCTGATAGACGAATATCAACTTTGCATTCACCCGGTTATTGCGGGAAGTGGTTTGCCGTTATTTAAAAACATAAGCGAAAAAATCATGCTTACACTTGTAAAAATCAAAACGTTTGGCGGTGGTGCAATCATTCTTTACTATAAACCGATACAGGAAAGATAACGAACCACTGAAAGGCTTGTAGTAATGCGGATTATGCTTTCCCACAGAAATAAGTCAAAAACATTTACAATTCTATCGGTGGTCATTTTAATTATAAAGCGAGAGACAGAAAATGCAACAACGAACCGCTAAAATGAAAAAAGAAATCGACGTTGAAAACAAAGCGGTAAAACTTGGTTTGCCCATTCTGACCTTCACCTCTTCTGAAGATTTCACTTCATGGCTCGCCAAGCATCATAAAGTGTCACAGGGCATTTGGATGCGGCTTTTCAAAACAAAATCCCGAGTACCAACAATCAGTTATGCCGAGGCGCTTGATATAGCATTATGCTATGGCTGGATTGACGGACAAAAGAAAGCTTATGATACAGAATCATGGCTTCAAAAATTTACACCGAGAAGGCGTAAAAGTATTTGGTCTAAAAGAAACCGCGAGCATGTTGAACGGCTTAACAAATCAGGGATGATGAAAGCTGCGGGCATTGAAGAAGTAGAAGCAGCAAAAGCAGATGGCAGATGGGAGCAAGCGTACGAATCGCCAGCCAACATGACAATCCCTGCAGACTTTCTAAATGAATTGGCCAGGAATAAAAAAGCTGAAGCGTTTTTCAAAACACTCAACAAAACAAATATCTATGCAATTGTGTGGCGGCTACAAACAGCGAAAAAAGCTGAAACGCGAAATAAAAGAATGAAGGCAATTCTTGAAATGCTGAAGAACGGGGAAAAGTTTCATCCATAGATCATAATCGACGAATTTATTTTCCAACCAGCCATTATTTTTATTTTAGTTTATCAGTATGAATAATCTTTCTATTTTATTAACACTATTCTTTTTATAAATACGCCGTTGCCTAATGTTACTTTTACCGAATAAACGCCAGCCGGCCAGCTCTGAAACCCGGTAACCTCTGCAGTAGTATTTTCTTTTTGTACACTTATTGGCAATTGCATCATCTGTTTTCCGGCAACATTATATATGGACAATTCTGCGATTCCACGGATGGATGAGGAAATATCCAGGCTCATCACATCTTTAACCGGGTTAGGAGTGATAATTATATTCTCCCTTTGTTTTTCTCCGGTGTACAATCTGACAATTTTGCTATAGGCAACTTGTCCGTCGTAACCAACTGTTTTTAGTCTGTAATAAATAAAGGGGTTACCAGATACATTTACATTATCGGTTAAATTATAGTTCGTAATATCTTCTGAAGAGAATTTTGGATCTATTTTGCTTATAGCGCTAAAGTTTGATCCATCTGGCCCCCTTTCAATTTCAAAATATTTGATTTCCTTATTTGAGGGCGTTGACCAGTTGAGTAAAGCCTGGTTGTCAGAAAGCCTTCCCTTAAAATCAGCAGAATTCTGAAGTATAAAGCAATTTGGATTAGTAGTGATTACCACGGTATCTGTTGCATAAACCGGACATCCTGACTGTAATCTTTGGGTAACTATATATGTACCAGGCGTATCAACGGTAATAGAGGTTGGTGAATTATATACGTCAATATGCCCGTCAGGTGTTGACCAGGTATAGGAGGAAGTAGAAGTAGGGTTTATTACATCTATTCGGCTTGTTCCTACCAGGCCGCATAGCGAAGTAGTATCAGCGCTCATCATAGCACGAGGCGCCAGGAAAAAATCAAACGGGCCTACAAAATCTTTAAGGGCGGCCGTAAACGAAGTAGAAGAGCGGGATTTAACCAAAACCCGGCGGAAGGGCATTCCGCAGTCATTGCCGCCTAATAGGGTAACCGGATCGAGGCCCAGTTTAGTAAGATTTACACCAAATTCCATAAATTGTCCTGCTGTGTAACTTGTCACGATCTGATTATCGCCACGTACCAGGCTAAAAGGCCCGGCCCATGTCCCTTTTTTGTCGGTATTTTCTATACCCGTATAAAAAGCGCCCGAAGATTTTGGGACTATTCCCGCATACCCAAATTGAGAACCTGAACTTGCTCCATCAAAAGTACCATTCCAGCTAAAAGCGGTAGGTGATATGGATAAAGCAGACTTATCCACCCATATTCTTGCCTCTATAGAAGTAAGTGTAGAGTTGCCATAATCAGCTGAAAAAATGATATCCCCGGGGGCAGTAATATTTCCGGCGCCATCAAACTTCCAACTGGTGTGGCCTGCATCAGGCCCATAGCCATAAAATTTTAGCGTAGGCCTGTCGTAATAAATATCTGTTTGATACATTTCAAAATCAAAATACCGGTCACCGGTAGTATTCTCGATAGAGAGTCCTCCAAACATCCAAAGTGAATCTGAAATATCAGGCCCGGCCCTTCTTACATGAACCATCATATCTAATATTTCATTTTTATCAGGAACAGACTGGGCTACAGGGCATGACCAATCCTTTGGGCTCATACCATTTTTACTTGCCCCGGAAGCAAATATGGTAGAATCATTGCCATGGTAATCGCGGATAAAAAGAGCGTCTATCCACATGCGGTTGTTTACTATTGAATAAGCCGGAACACTCATGGTACGATAAAAGGGGAGTTGACGGAAAGCAGGATCCGTAGCATAACGTGCTACGATTGCCGCAGCGCCTGTTGTATCTATTACTCCCCGCCCGGTATAGGCAGCCGGCGAATTATTGAACCAGTCGTCATTGGCATTTTGGACATTGCTTTTATAATAGTTAGCTTCCAAATCTGCTTCAACGCCAAAATTCGCCTTAATAATAGGTGTTATAATTTGGGCCCTTGCACAATTAATAAATCCGACGAAAAGAAAAAGAGGTATAATTGATTTCATGTAAGCGGATTTTAAAATGAAAATTTATGGCAACCTTTAAACGTTTAAAGGTTGCCATAAATTGTAAAACAGTATTACTTCTGTACTATATGAACGGTTTCTACTTTTGAATACAAAGTGGTTCCGTCCATAAGGGTAACTTCTATCCGGTAATAAATATAACCGGGAAACACATTTTCGTCTTCCCAGGTAAACCTTTTACTGGCGCCACAGGACAGATTTGAAACCGGATCAAAGAATTCACCGTCATAAGAACGTTGAACCTGGAAGCTGATTACATTATCTGAGCTGGAAATTTGCCACATTAGGCCGATGGCAGAATGCCCTTGCCGATGTGCAATAAAGGAGCTAAAAGGATTACCAAATTGAGCCGAGGCCGGGTTTAAATTTGGAACATTTGAACCTGGCTTTTTAGAAGAGCTCCAACCTGTTAATACAACAGATACAAGAATAAAAGACATCAGAATTTTTTTCATAAAGTATTTGTTTAGATTAGGAAAAAACAAAATAATATAAAATCGTCTGGCTTTGCAAGAGGGATTCCGCGCTGTTTCTCCTCCTGTTAATTTTACTGAATATTTCATTTTTTCAGGTGGTTTTACGAAGAAGAACTACCGGTACAGATGAGCATTCTCTCCAGTAAATCAACAAATATTTCTATTTCTTTTTTCCATTTTTATAATCCGGGCCCACAGCGACCATGCTTTTGCAGAAGTTTGTTTAAAAGGCGAATATCTACGTCTTTTCATTTTTGCCTGATAGATTTTTGTGAGCAAAAAAAATTTCTTCTTCTAACGTCCGCCATATTCCGTAAATTTATTGTAACAATATTCAAACCTTGATGTTAGCCTGAACTACGTGAGCGATCGGGTAAATTCAATAACAGAACAATGAAACGTGCTATTTTAATACTACTGGCAATAGTTCTTTTTGCCTGTAACCATCAGCAACCAGACGAAAAACAAAATTTTCAATCTCAAATAGACAGCTTGCAATCGCAGCTTAAGAACACCTATGCGCCCGGCTTTGGCGAGTTTATGAGCGGAATCCAGGTGCATCATGAAAAACTCTGGTTCGCAGGAATCAATCAAAACTGGAAGCTGGCAGATTTTGAGATCCATGAAATTGAAGAAAGCCTGGAAGACATCAAAAAATATTGCACCGACAGGCCCGAAAGCAAATCGATTGATATGATTAATGCACCTTTGGATAGTGTAAGTAAGGCAATTGTGAGTAAAAACGAGACAGAATTTAAGAGTGGTTATCTATTATTGACAAATACCTGCAACAGTTGCCATCAGGCCACGAACCACGAATTTAATGTAATCACCGTTCCCACAACGCCGCCTTTTAGCAACCAGGTTTTTAAACTCAAAGATGAAAAATAGTGTTTTATATACTCAATCAACCCCTGCCATAATTCCGCGGTTAATTGTAGGATTGGTTTTTCTTTCAGAAGGGGTTCAAAAATTTATTTATCCTGAATTGGTCGGAACCGGCAGATTTATTAAAATCGGTTTCGCTAACCCTGAGTTTTGGGCCAACTTTACCGGCGCTTTCGAAATAATTTGTGGCCTGTTGATTCTGCTGGGTTTGTTCACACGATTAGCTTCCATTCCGCTATTGATTATAATGCTGGTTGCTTTTGTAAAAACCAAAATACCAATATTAATGGAGAAAGGTTTTTGGTCAATGGCACATGAATACAGAACCGATTTTGCAATGACTTTACTTCTGATATTCCTGCTCTGTTATGGCGGCGGCCGCTTGTCATTAGACAGGAAATATTTTAGCAATGACACGAAGTGATTACGATGTACAACAAAAACGTATTAATATCAGGAGCGGGAATAGCGGGAACTGCTCTTGCGTTTTGGCTAAATAGATTTGGATTTAACCCGACAATTATAGAATACGCACCTGAATTGCGAAAAGGCGGATATGCAATTGATTTTATGGGTGCAGGATTTGATGTCGCCGAAAAAATGGGCATTATCCCGGCTTTGCAAAATGCTGATCTCAATATTTCCAGCATAGCATTTGTGAACAAAGACAACAAGGTAAAGGGAAGCATGAACTATCAAAAGATTAAGAAGGCGCTCAATAACAGGGCATTTACGCTTCTTCGCAGCGATTTGGCAAAAATTATATACCAGAGCCTTGACGGAGAAACCGAAGTTATTTTTGGAGATACCATAACTGAGATTGAGCAGGATGAAGAAAAAGTTATAGTAACGTTTAAAAGTGGCATAACCCGTTCGTTTGACCTGCTTGTAGGTGCAGACGGATTGCATTCTAATGTCAGGAATCTAATTTTTGGCGCAGAAACTCAATTTGAAAAATATTATGGGTATTACACTTCTTCTTTTACAATAGATGATTTTGCTGATGATGGAAGGGCATTTTCAATGTTTAACGTGCCGGGCAAACAGGTGGCTGTTTATTCATTGAATGTGGAAAAAACAGCGACGTTTTTCATTTTCTCATCACCTGAAAAATTAAATTACAAATACCACGATATAGAAACCCAAAAGCGAATTCTGAAAAATGAATTTATAAATGCTGGATGGAAATGTGTCGCATTGCTTTCCGGGATTGACGCCACATCAGACTTTTATTTTGATTCCATTAGTCAAATCAACATGGAACATTGGAGCAAGGGAAGAATTATTTTGGTGGGTGATGCTGGTTGCTGCCCATCATTATTATCAGGAAAAGGATCCACACTTGCGATGGTGGGCGCTTATATCCTTGCAGGAGAATTAAAACTTGCAAATGGGGATTACAAAATGGCTTTTACAGAATATGAAAATATATTCAAACCATTTATTGATAAGAAACAAAAATCAGCACAGAGTTTTGCAAAATCATTTGTACCTAAAAGCAATTTTGGTATCTGGATAAGAAATCAGGCGTTCAGGATAATGTCTTTTCCGCTATTTACTAATATTTTATTCAGGCAGTTTAATGACAAAGCATTGGTGCTAAAAAATTACTGACTGACCTTTACCCGGCGAATCTATTATCTGGGGCCTTGGTAATTTAAAGTCTCGCAGCAAATTTTCTGGTTAGCTCAGAATAAAAATATCAACTTTTTGTTGGTCTGCTGGTGGGCAAATGAGGAATAGCATCAATAGTTCTCTTGAACCTTCAGCTAGCTAATCTGCCCACGTCAACTACCCACTTACTATTCCTATCAAATTTTCACATTTTGATAAATACTGCTGCCAGCGCGCTGACGTTTGTATCGTTGAAATCCTGATTATCTATGAAAAATAAACTCTTTTGGGGTTGCCTCGTATCGATGCTCTTTTGTGCATGCAATAAAGAAATTTTGCGCCCGCAAAGCACGGATGAGAAAAAGCAAAACCTGTCTTCTGGTTTTTATAAATATACTATCCCGGAAGGAAAACAATATTGCGACAAAAACACTTTTTTGCCTGTAAAGATTCACCAGCTTGCTTTTAAAGTGAGGTTTGACAGTTCCGCTGTGTATAAAACCCGTAAAGCAGAAAACCAGGACGATATCAACAAATTGTTTGGCTTTAGCGATAACAATGCTACCCATCAGCAATTTAGTGCGCGCTTTGGCTGGCGGTGGAGCGATAATGCTCTCCGGCTTTTTGCTTACAATTACAACAATGGAAACAGGAGTTTTAAAGAACTGGCAACAATAGAAATCGGGAGAATATATGCCTGTTCCATCACGATTGCAGGCAGCGAATATATTTTTGCAGTAAATGGCGTTGAAACCAGGATGCCGCGGGAAAGTACCACCGCAATGGCGGAAGGATACCAACTCTATCCTTATTTTGGCGGCGACGAAACCGCACCTCACGATATATTTATCTGGATTGAAAAGTTGTAAAAATTATCTTGCTTATAATTCCAGGCCTGGCTATCGCTTTTTAAAATCCGGTGCAGGTGATAAATACTACACCGGCACATTCAGTTTATTTTCGGAAACACCGGTTAATTCCATAAAGGCCTGAATGAACCGGACAAAATCAGATTCAATTTTTTTGTTGATGATTTCGCCCTTTTCATTTACCTGGCCGCGCACTCCCTGTATTAAAAAAGCAGTGACCTCAGTGAATTTGGCCATCAATGTTTTCATGATTAACTGAAGCTCTTCGTGTGCCTTGCGGCCGTCGGCAGAGGCAGTAATAATAGCGAGCGGCTTTTCTGAAAAGAGGGTAGTGGCCACGCACCATTCCAGCGCATTTTTAAGGCCGGCAGGAATGCTGAAAATATATTCAGGCGTGCAGATTACAATTCCGTCCGCTTGCTCAATGTTGCGCCTGAAGTCAACGATGGATGGAGGCGGACGGTTCGTAGATAGCTCCGGGTCAAAGTGGGGGAGGGACTTTAAACCAGTAAAGACTGTTGTCTCGAAAAAATCTTTGGTGAGGCTGATAAAATTGGCGATTAGTTTTTCATTCGCTGAATTTTTGCTGGCGCTCCCTATAATAATAAAAATATTTTTTTTCAAACCCATCTTGCATTTTTGTTTCTCAATCTTTCTGTGATGACAAATTTGCATTGTCAAAATCAAAAATAAGATTATTGAATAAATAAGCCGGAAATACCACGAAGGCTCAAAGTCACAAAGAAACACTAAGAACAATTGTTATCTTATAATCCTTGTGAAACTCAGTGTGTCTTCGTGCCTTTGTGGCTTTCTGCCTTTTGCCTTCTGCCTTATGGCTTGACTTCCGACATGGATTGCAATAAAGCTTCTAATTGCTCGAGGGTTTGTGTAAATCCTGTTTTGAAACCATCCAATAAATTTTCCATGCGGATGAGCGATTCATTGTAAATCGAAACCTTTACAGTTGTTTTTCCATTTTCTTCGCTGAAAGTATGATCCCAGTCTGACCCCGGTAGCTGTGGGTTTTCATTTTCATCGGCAAAAGCATTTTTCATTTTGAAGTTTGTTTTCGGAGTGATAGATGTGTACTCCTGAAGAGCCCAGCTCTCTTTTCCATCGGGGCTTACCATGGCATAAAATCTTTTGCCACCCACGGTAAAATTCATGTATTTGGTTTTGGCTTTATAAGGCTCCGGCGCCCACCACTGGTCAAGGATTTCCGCTTTGGTAAAAGCATCCCAAACCAGCGAACGTGGGGCATTAAATTCTCTTGTGACAAATATTTTTTTGGCGGCTTTGTCAACTGTAAAGTCGAAGAATAAATCGTTGTTCATTTTTTTTGTTTTTTATGAGCCTGCTTTTTGGCAGACATGGTGGATAATAGTGTGTCCAACTGGTTTAACCTGCTTTCCCAGATATTACGGTATTGCTGCAGCCAGGTGTCTATCTCTTTCATTTTTTCAATTTCAAGAGAATAATAAATCTCCCTGCCCCGGGATTCCGGTTTCACAAGATCACATTCGGTAAGAATGCGCAAATGTTTCGACACAGCCTGTCTTGTAGTATGGAAGTTTTCTGCTATGGCGTTAGGAGTCATAGCCTGTAAGGCTATTAACGCTATAATGGCCCGCCTGGTAGGGTCGGCAATCGCCTGGAATATATCTCGTCTCATTTTTAAAAATAAATTAGAAACTAATCGGTTGCAAATATATATGCAACTTTTCGGTTTCGCAAAATTTATTTTCATTTAAAAAAAATCACCAGGCTCCTTTATGTTCGGGAATGCGCGATACCAGCGGAAGGCATACGATCAGCAGCAGCGCCATAAAAAGGTAGATATGCGCATGGATGTGATCAGGATGGTGGCCGGCGATAATCGCTGTGGCGATAGCGATTGTAAATATCTGCCCCAGTTGAATGCACAAGGTTCGCAAAGCTGCAATGGTGGCCGAGCTTTCGGGAGCCAGTTGCAGGCCGGCATTGCGGGCAGGCGGACTGTTTAATCCGATGCCCACACCAATCAAAAAAGAAGAACCTGCCAGCCAGACGTAAGGCGATACCCCCCTCATCGGCTGCAACGAAAGTAAAGCCAGTCCTACGATCATCACCGAGCAGCCAAAGTATAAAGGCAAGCGGTAGCCGGTTCTCCTCAGGAACATGGTGATGATGGCTGATAAAGAAACGGAAGCAATGCCTTCAGCTACGAGCAAAGTACCCGAATCGAGCGGGCTGATATGATAATAGTTAATTGCATATAGCGGAACGAGGGAAATAGCGCCAATGGTACCACCGGCGAAAATTGCATTAAGCAGGTTTACTGACCCAAAACCTTTTCCATAAATAAACCGGGGTGAAATGAAAGGATTTTTTACCCTATTGATATGTCGGAAAAACAGGGTAATAGTGATGGCAATGATTACCATCAAACCGATGAAGCTTATGGAAAGAATTTTTGCATTGGCTTCCCCCAAATAACTTGCTGCAAGCATAGTCGCAAGCAAACCCGTTGCAAGCCAGATGATGCCTGGTGCATCCATTTTGTAACGCTGCTGGTTTTCTTTTCGCTTATCTGCCGGGATGAAGCGGAACGACAAAAGAATTACGGCAATGCCAATCGGCGCATTAATAAAAAAAATGCCTCTCCACGTCCAGTAGGTCACGAACAGCCCACCGAAGATGGGACCAATCATGGCGCCTGCCGGAAAGATGCTTCCAAAAAAGCTTACCGCCCTGTCGCGCGACTTACCGAAATGATTCACAATGATGCCGGTAACAGACGGCGTGATTCCTGCGCCGCCGATGGCCTGGATGATGCGCAATATAATAATCAGGATGATGCTACTTGACAATCCGCATGCTACTGACGCAATCGTAAACACAGCAACAGAAAGAATAAAAACTCTTCGATGGCCAAACCTTATACTGAGTTTGGCGCTAATGGGCAGCATCACGACAAGCCCGAAAGAATAACCGGTTAATATCCATCCCACCCAGTTAACGGTGGTATGTAAATCATGTTGCAGGGTATCCAATGCCGTGGCTACAATAGTTGCATCCACAGTGGTCATCAGCAGCGCCATCGCTACGATGGTAAAAACTATGCCTCTGCGGGTGGAAGGTTCCTTTTCTCCAGATTCCGGATTTTTTTCCGACACAACATTCAGCGCAGGTTCCTTCATTAAATTTTTAGGTTTACTTCTTTGTCTTCACAAAATTAGGAAATTACGATCCGACGCACCCGCCAATTATGAAATGGGTTTTTGAACAACAGCTCTTTTATGACCTATTTTGTTTTCTGTTGCGGGATTAGAGTCAGTGAACAGAGTTTTAATGAGAATTTTTATTGAAATGTTTGTATCTTTTCTTTTCTTTCTGAATGGCCGGGAAAGAAGTTTTAGTTTTTCAAAAAAGATAAAGGATAAAATTGTCTTTCATCTTTATTGTTCTTATGTTTGCTGAGAATGTAAGATGATTGGATAATTTTTTACAGATAAAACAAAACTGTCGCATTGAAGTACCGGGCTAATTTGATTTTTTGCCAAAAAAGAATTTATTAATTGTTTAAGCTATGATCCATTCCTCAGTAAAAAATAAATTTTTGACATTTGTTTTTTTGCTGGTGCCTGCTATGTTGATGGCGCAGGATAATACTGATTTGAAAGCCCCGGATGGAAGTGGAGTGGGGGCATTAAGCCTGGCGATATTATTACTTTCCATCACGTTTGTTGCAGCAATCTACCTGGCAGTTAAAACTTCTGCGCTGATAAGCCAGGTAAAAAAGAAAAACCAGCTTTCCGGCGAAAAAACACTTCATCAAATAGTTAACAGCCTCAGCGAGGAAAACATAAACACATACCTAAAACACGGCCAAATGAAAAAAAATACTGAAAATAAAAGTGGAGGCATTGGTTCATCTCTTCCTGCGTGGTTCCTGGTGACTCTCTTATCATTGGCAGGAAATGCTGCCTTTGCACAAACAGCGCCCAATGGCAGTTCCCTTTTAAATGATGGAGGTATCATTATCACTTTAATCTTAATCACTACACCGATACTTGTTGGAATCATCCTGATGATTATCAAAGTGAGAAACATTTCCAAACGCGTAAAAGCCAATAAAGAAAATGCCGAATCAGAACGAATCAGCAATTATTTAAAGAGCCTTCCCGAAGAAGAAGTAACTGAAGCATTATTAAAAAGAAAAGAGGTTTTGGATTACAGCATTGCACAAAATGCGCTATCAGGCAATTTTGAACCGGAGGATAAAAGAGGCATCCTGAAAAACATAAATGAACACGCCAACATCAGGTTTATAGAAGAAAAGCGCAAAGCGTTAAGCCGCCCAAATGTAGACCCTGAATTGTCTAAATTGGTGGTGTGGTTTTTAATCTGCGCTACCGTATGGCTGGTGTTTGGCACTACCGTTGGCGAGTATGAAGGTATTAAGTTTGTAGCGCCGGATGCGGATCATATAAGCTGGCTGAGCTTTGGAAGACTACGGCCTGTTCACACAAATGCCGTGTTTTGGGGTTGGTCTTCCCTTGCGATGTTGGGGTTGGCTTATTATGTAGTTCCCCGCGTCGGAAATAATAAATTATGGAGCCTGAAGTTGGGTTGGTGGACGCTCTGGCTCATCAATGCCGCCGTATTTTTTGGTTCCTGGTCGTTGATGGCGGGTATCAACAATGGCGGAGGCGAATACCGTGAATACATCTGGCCTATTATGCTTTTGTTCGCAATTGGCATTGTGCTAACGCTTATTAATTTTTTAAAAACCATTGCCACCCGCAAAACAAAAGAAATTTATGTTTCCAACTGGTACATCGTAGCGGCGGTTATGTTTGTGATCACCATTTCCCTTGTAGCTTATCTTCCGTTCTGGCAAAATGGCCTTGGCGAAACGATTGCGCAGGGATATTACATGCACCAGGGTGTAGGCATGTGGTTTATGATGCTGACGCTGGGGCTTGTTTATTATTATTTGCCGCAGCAGTTGAACAGGCCGATTTATTCGTATGGTTTGGGCATCCTCGCATTTTGGTCTCAAATATTTTTTTATACAGTCATCGGGATGCATCATTTTGTTTTCAGCCCTATCCCTTGGTCATTACAAACAGTAGCGATTATCGGCAGTGTGGGCATGGTGATTCCTGTGGTATCGGGCACCACGAACTTTTTAATGACGTTCAAAGGAGGCTGGCATAAACTGGCGAGCAGCTACTCGTTGCCATTTTTTCTGATAGGAACTATCTTTTACTTTACCGGCTCAATGCAGGGAACAGCCGAAGCGTTTCGCAGTACCAATCTTTATTGGCATTTCACAGATTTTACAGTGGCGCATTCACACCTCACCATGTATGGAATTGTTGCTTTTTTTCTTTGGGGAGGCATTTATGCAATTATTCCACGTATCACAAGACAGGAGCCGCCGCAACTCACTGTGGGCATTCATTTTTGGATGGCCTTTATTGGTTTGATGTTTTATACCATTCCGCTGATGATAGGCGGCACGTTAAGAGGCATTGCCTGGATAAATCATAAGCCATTTATAGATACCGTTTCCATGATGGCGCCTTATTGGCTGTGGCGCGCTATCGGCGGCACTTTGATGTGGACATCGCACTTGTTTTTTGCTTATAATATGTATAAAATGATAAGGCCAAAAAAGATAGTTGATATCAATAGTGAGGCGATTTCTAAAATTACTTCTCCCGATGAAATTGTAAAAGTTCATTAGAGAAAACTTCACGGCATCAAATCAATTTAAAATTATAGAAATGGAATTTTTTAATAATCATAAAAAACTTTTTCTTGCCACAATAGGTTTGTTTTTGCTGCTTACTTTATTGATGGCCATTATCCCGGCGCTTTCCAGCCAGGAAAACAACGCGCCCTTACCGGGCGCCGACCAACTGAACGCATCAGAGTTAAGGGGAAAAGCGATCTATGTGGCCAATGGTTGCGTTGCGTGTCATACGCAACAGGTTCGCAATATTGATATGGACAAAAGCTGGGGTTCACGGCCAAGCATTGCCTCGGATTATGCGATGAATAGACGCACTGATTTGTGGAGAAATACGGCAACGCTGATGGGCACCGAGCGCAC
The DNA here is from genome assembly GCF_003721595.1 of Hanamia caeni. Classification (GTDB taxonomy): domain Bacteria; phylum Bacteroidota; class Bacteroidia; order Chitinophagales; family Chitinophagaceae; genus Ginsengibacter; species Ginsengibacter caeni. Next base: position 1,538 of record NZ_RJJR01000017.1, on the reverse strand, counting down.
CGGCCCCGACCTTACCAGCATTGGAGAACGCCAGCCAAGTGTGGATTGGCAATTGCTTCACCTGTATCAGCCACGGGCTGTAGTGAAAGAATCCATTATGCCTTCGTATCAATGGATGTTTGTATATAAAGAGAAGCCTGCAAAAAATGAAAAAGTAGTGAATGTACCCGCTGAATACATGGGTGGAAGAAAAGGAAAAATTGTGGCTACCCGCCAGGCAATTGATTTAGTGAACTATCTCTTGTCGCGCAAACAGGTGAAACTACCGACCGGCATAGCACCTAAAGATTTCTTGTATAAAAAAGAAGCGAAGCAAACTGTTGGCGGCGGCGGAGCGGCAGCCCCGGAACTGGATGGAGCCAGCCTGTATGTGGCCAACTGCCAGGCATGCCACCAATCCAACGGCGAAGGATTGCCGGGGGCTTTTCCTCCCTTGAAAGGAAGCAAAATTGTATTGGATGATAATCCTGAAATGATGGTGAACATCATCATGAATGGCTATTCGGGACGCCAAGCTGAAGGGTTTGGCCCCATGCCCGCCATCGGCACAACTAACAATTTATCAGCCGAAGAAATATCAGCCATAATGAACCATGAGAGAACCAGTTGGGGCAACAACAGCCGGAAAGTAACTCCTGATGAAATAAAAAAGCTCATGGATGCAGTTAAGAAATAAATATCAACAACTCAAAAATATTCAACTATGAAAAAAATAATGCTTTCGTTTATCTTGGTTTGTTCAGCGATTATTTCCAACGCCTGCCCCGCCTGCGAGGCGGCGCAGCCTAAAGTGTTAAGAGGCATTACTCATGGAGCCGGCCCCACCAGCAATTGGGACTATCTCGCCGGAATCGTTACATTGCTAATAGTAATTGGCGTTTTATTTTTCTCGATAAAATGGCTGATTAGCCCGGGAGAAAAAGAAGAAAATCATATTAAAAGATCTGTTTTAAATTTTTAGATATGGAAAGAAGTTCAATTATTATTTTCATTGACGACGATCCCAAGCCTGTGGGCACTTTTAAATCGCCCATTAATTTTGAGCTTGACACCAGCAAACTGGTGGATGGTGAACATTTTTTACGCATTGTGAGCCATGATCCGACCGGGAAAGAAGGCGTTCGCAAAATTCCGTTTATTGTAAGAAACGGGCCCGATATTTCTGTGGAAGGCCTGCAGGATAACCAGGTGGTAGATGGCGTAATCCCTATGATGATAAATGCTTATGGCAAGGGTGATCAAAAAGTATTTTTGATTGAAGGAAGCGAAGTGCCGCGAAGCATTCCCGGTTGGATCTGGATAGTACACATCCTGTTTGGCGCCTGGGCAATTTATTATTTAGTGACACAATTATTTGCGCCATAAAACAGGCATTGCACCGGAGATTTTGTTTCTACTTCGGATAAATTTCTACTTTACAGTAATGGTTTTGGCCTTTAGTTAAATAGTCAACCCTTAAAAACCAAATTTAAGATTTAAAGAGCTGAAGAATTCTCCATTTTTTGTTTTAATAAGTTTGTAAAGAGTTTGAAAAAAAT
>NZ_RJJR01000016.1 GCF_003721595.1 Hanamia caeni | reverse complement strand
TCGGAAATATTTACTTTAGTTGCTATCGAGTTATTTACTGCCGATGTATTTGCATAAGGACTCAGCATAGCAGTGGTGTCAGCAATATTTAATTTTAAATTCAACCTGCTTCCAACCAGGCTCAAAGAATCAATCATGCGCTGCGTTCTTGCATAGGAACTCAGCATGGAAGCGGTGTCGGAAATATTTACTTTGGTTGTTCCTAATAATGTTTCTACGGTTGTTGCTCTTGTAATTTCTGAAGTGAGTATATTTTTAATACTATCATTCGTATTGATGCGATCAGTTACTTCGGCAGAAAGATTGGTTGTTAATATATTTTCTGAACTGGTTGCCCTGGTTATTTCAGAAGCCAGATTGTTTTTAATGCTGTCATCTGCATTGATACGGTTAGTAATTTCAGAAGCCAGGGCAGTAGAACTTCCTGATGAAACTGCATCTACATAAGTCTTTACCGCATTCTGTGTGGGAAATAAAACGTCACTTGTTCCAAGAGAAGTTGCTGTTGATTTATTGGCAGCATCTTCTTTGGTAGCCTCTGCCGCTGTAGCTCTTGTTGTTTCAGTAGCAAGATTATTTTTGATACTATCATCTGCATTGATACGGTTAGTTACTTCAGCAGCAAGATTGTTTGTTAAAGTATTTTCTGAACCGATAGCCCTGGTCACTTCAGAAGCCAGATTGCTTTTAATACTGTCATCTGCATTGATACGGTTAGTAATTTCAGAAGCCAGCGCGGTGGAACTTCCTGATGAAGCCGCATCCACATAAGTTTTAACTGATTTTACACTCGGATATTTTGTGTCAGAAGAAGCATCGGTAATAATATTGATGCTCTTATTAGCATTATCTTCTTTGGTAGCCTCTGCTGCTGTAGCTCTTGCTGTTTCAGCAGCCAGATTGTTTTTAATACTGTCATCTGCATTGATACGGTTAGTTACTTCAGCAGCAAGATTGGTTGTTAAAGTATTTTCTGAACCGATAGCCCTGGTCACTTCAGAAGCCAGATTGCTTTTAATACTATCATCCGCATTGATACGGTTAGTAATTTCAGAAGCCAGCGCAGCAGAACTTCCTGATGAAGCCGCATCTACATAAGTCTTTACTGCATTCTGTGTGGGAAATAAAACGTCACTTGTTCCAAGAGAAGTTGCTGTTGATTTGTTGGCAGCATCTTCTTTGGCAGCCTCTGCCGCTGTAGCTCTTGTTGTTTCAGAAGCAAGATTATTTTTGATACTGTCATCTGCATTTGTGCGATCAATTACTTCAGCAGCAAGATTGGTTGTTAAAGTATTTTCTGAACCGATAGCCCTGGTCACTTCAGAAGTCAGATTGTTTTTAATACTGTCATCTGCATTAATACGGTTAGTAATTTCAGAAGCCAGGGCAGTGGAACTTCCTGATGAAGCTGCATCTACATAAGTCTTTACTGCATTCTGTGTGGGAAATAAAACGTCACTTGTTCCAAGAGAAGTTGCTGTTGATTTGTTAGCAACATCTTCTTTAGTAGCCTCTGCGGCTTTAGCCCTTGCTGTTTCAGAAGCAAGATTATTTTTGATACTGTCATCTGCATTGATACGGTTAGTTACTTCGGCGGAAAGATTGGTTGTTAATATATTTTCTGAACTGTTAGCTCTGGTTACTTCAGAAGCCAAATTGTTTTTAATACTGTCATCTGCATTGATGCGATTGGTAATTTCAGAAGCCAGCGCAGCAGAACTTCCTGATGAAGCCGCATCTACATAAGTTTTAACTGATTTTACAGTTGGATATTTTGTATCAGAAGTGGCGTCAGCAGCAATGTCTGTGCTTTTATTGGCAACATCTTCTTTAGTAGCTGATAAATTATTTTCCGCATTTGTTGCCCTTGCTGTTTCAGAATTTAAATTGGCATTAATTGTTGCTTCACTGGCAGTGCGATTGGTAATTTCTTCATTCAAATTATTGGTGATCGTTGCATCTGCATCAGTGCGGTTAGTGGTTTCTGCTGCAAGCTTGTTAGTCAAAACATTTTCGGCATTTGCGGCTCTTGTTATTTCGTTATTTACATTGGTATTAATTGATGCAATGTCCGCCATTGCTGCTGCAGACTTGTAATAAGGACTTAACATCGCCGCAGTGTCTGACACATTTACTTTGCCCGCGATTGAATTGGTTATACCGGTTTTAGTTTCGTAAGGGGCCAGCATCGCGGCAGTGTCTGAAACATTCAGTTTATTGGTGAGAGTGGTTACTACAGGCTGCGATAATTTTGACAGGCTGATACTTCCATCTTCTATCTTACTGTTGGTAATGGCATTGTTAGCAATTCGGGGATTAGGATACATCCCTGTTAAATCACCGCCGGCATAACCCGAAGGGGTAGCGCTTAATGCATAAGGAACACTTTGCAATTGCGTGATGCCGGCAAGGCTAAAATTGCTTAACCCGTTAGGATCTATTTCAAGCTTAATATATTTTTGACCGGTTGACCAGTTCACATCCTGCATGGTTCCCATCACGTTGGTAGCGCCTTTGCTTCCAATAAGTATATTGAACAGCCCCACATAATTGGTCATCACTCTTCTTGTTTCACGATAAGCTACCTGCCCGCCTGCGGCGCTGTCAATCAAAGAAATTCTGACCGTAATATTTTGATAGGTAATAGGTGCGCCGGACGCATTACGGGCAACGCCCTGGTAATTTAGTTGCTGGGGCACCTGTGCCTGTGCTGCTGTTATAAACAATATGGCTACAACAAATAATAACGCTCTCTTCATATATAGTTATTGGATTTTTTCGAATTTAAAAGTTCCCTGTTTCAATATCTTTCCCTCGTCTGACCTTAATAATATTCTTAAGAGATAACTTCCGGATGATAAATTTTTGAGATTCCAGGAGACAGTACTTGTGCCATTTACCTGGGAAAATTCTTTTACGCCGAGGACTTTTCCTTCAAGAGTTAATAGTTGTACGGATACTTTACCGGTGGTGGTGGATCTGAAATCTATATAAACAATATCCGGCGTGGGCACGGGATAAACGCGAATTTCCTGGATGGTCCACATAGGGATCGCAGAATTAAACAGGATATGATTTTTATCGAATGGCTGAAGAACCCCGCTGGTTACATACCATTTTTTTCCTACAATTAAATTGGAATAAGCATTTTCGCCCTGGAAAGTTTCGATAACAGTAGATTCGCCAATGCTCCAGTCAACCATGAATGAAGAATTGAGCTTTGCGGTACCGCCTCCCAGGTTGAAGGTAGCCGGGGTAACAGCTGATTGAGATTTTGACTGTAATGAAAGGAGTAGAAATGCGAATAATACTGTTTTTTGCATGAATTTGGATTATAAAACGCAGGAATTAACTATATAACTCATTAGTTATATAAATATTGTTGTGCGATGTATTTATCGCACACAAGAATCCATCACATTTTAAAGATTCGCTTAATTAGCTTTCAGGGATTTTAATAACTTAGTTTTTTACATCTTCATCAAAAAACGGATGTATGGCGATCTGTTGAGATTTATAGTAAACGAATAAATATGGTGATTTCCTGTGTTGCAATCCCCTAAAAAACCACCATAGAAAGGTTCGCTAAAAAAAATCATTCTATATTGCAGGATAACCCCGGGAAAAAAGCTGGACAGAATTGTCTCATCTGAAATTCATTATTTATGACAATGACCATAATCATAATAATATGTGTCCTGCTTTTGATTGGCTATTTATTTGATTTGTCATCTGCCCGCACTAAGATACCTTCAGTGATTCTTTTGCTGATTTTAGGATGGGGCGTAAGGGAAATAACAAATTTTTTTTCAATTACCGTACCTGATCTTTCAAGGCTGCTGCCAATTCTTGGAACGCTGGGTTTGATTCTAATTGTGCTGGAAGGCGCATTGGAGCTGGAGATCAACCGCTCGAAATTCAGTCTGATAAAAAAATCCTTTTTCAGCTCGTTCGGTTCTATCATACTATTATCATTCCTTATTTCCTATGCTTTTCATTATTATGGTGATGTGCCAATGCGCCAGGCGTTAATTAATGCTATTCCCATTTCAGTTATAAGCAGCTCCGTAGCCATATCCAGCTCAAAAAATCTTTCATTAACCAACAAAGAATTTGTGGTGTATGAAAGCAGCTTGTCAGATATCATGGGTGTCGTTTTTTTTAACTTTGCCATCGAAAATGATATTGTAACAGGCCAATCTTTTATTCACTTTGGCACGCAGGTACTCATCATCTGCGTCGTATCTTTCATAGCTACCCTGGTGTTATCTTTTTTATTGCGCAAAATTGATCACCCAATTAAGCATGCGCCCATAATTATTCTTTTGATTTTGATTTATGCTGTTTCAGAAGTTTTTCATCTTCCGGCCCTCATATTTATTTTGTTCTTTGGTTTGTTTCTCAGCAATATTGATGGTATGAAAAACTTAACGTGGATTAACAAGCTTAATCCTTATAAATTTAAAAAGGAAGTGTCCACCTTTAGCGAAATCGTAATGGAAGGCGCTTTTCTGATTCGCACATTTTTTTTCACCTTGTTTGGCTATTCCTTCGAAACGAAGGAAATTCTTAATGAAAGCACTTTCAATTCTGCCCTTCTGATTTTTGGCGCAATCGTGGTTGTCCGGGCAATAGTTCTTTTGATAGCACGCATACCGTTTTTTCCCCTATTGTTTGTGGCTCCTCGTGGCCTTGTAACCATTCTTTTATTTTTTGGAATCCCTGCTGCCATGGCTTTTCCGCTGGTAAATAAATCGCTGGTTATCCAGGTGATAATTTTAACTGCCTTGTTTATGATGATTGGACTTATGGTTACGGGAAAAAAAAGAAGTGAGGATAAAGTGAAAGAAAAACAATCCGTGATAGAAGAATTTGCTGCTCCAGCGCCTTCCGGCGACGAGAGCAATATGAGGCATTTGCCTCTCAACGAAAGAGGCGAGTAAAATGATTTTATACCTAATCAGTTTACATCAAAAATTTTCTTTTCTATATTCCACGCGCTGAGCGCCAATTGCGGGTTTGCCCCTTTTATCATTTCAGCAGGAATGCTCACCCTGATAGTTGTGGCTTCATTGGGAGATAACGAAAAATAATTGTCAGACCAAAAGCTGGGAAGTACTTCTTTCCCATCAACAATGATTTGCGGATTAATGAAGAATGCGATTTTTTGGGTGTTGTTTGCAAATTCAAATACGTAAGAAGTAGTCCTTTTCGTTTTTTCTTTTTTGATGATTTTCATACTCATGTTTGAAGCACTTAAATTTTTCAGATTCTTAAAATCATGATCCGGAGAAAACCAATAAGTATTATGAGAAATAACTTTTCCGGCTGCGTTTTTCAGAACCAAAACAACAAATGAAATTCCCTCTTCCTTAGACAAAACTTCTGATAAAGAAATAGAGGGTGAAATATCACTTGCCTTTACATTGATGAGTTTTTCCTGGCTGAATATTAATTTGCTTTGCAGATCAAACACTTTTATTTCAGCAGAAAGATTGCTTTCACTTTTGTAGGAACGATTGACAATTGCCACTGTGGAATCGTCCAGGTTTAATTGAATATGTACCGGCTCACAGGCCCTTTGCATAAAATAGTAGCCGGCGTTGGGATTCAGGTACCAATCGTACACCTGCCAGATAACACTCGGAAAGGCAGCATTTAATTTCCACAACATTACGCCGCCGGTTTCGTTGAGCTTGTGGCCCGCCGCTTCAAATATTCCACGATAGCCGTTAGCGTTTACCAATTGCATTTTGTCAGAAAAATCTTTAATGCTAACCGGCGCTCCATAGCGTGCTGCCATTGCATCGTAATAAGTATCATAGTGCCCGTTGCCTACACAGGCATCATGGTATCCCCATGTATTGTTCAGGGGAAACGGTAATGATGAATCCGGAACAAGGTTGTTTATAATTCGCGGCAATGTTTCATAAGGCGGCTGTGAAGGAATTCCTGTCTCATCTTTAAAAAGCCAATCTCTGCCCCTGTTCACCAATTCATAATAATGTGCAGCATCCTGCCATGAGTAAGGGCCTCCGCTGTAAACGCCTGAAGGCCCGTCGTCCGGCCACGATCCTTTCCAGCCGCCAGGTAGTTTGGCAAATCCTGATGAACTTGGTATGAAGGGTCGTGTTCCATCAAGCGCAGCAACATTTTCCCTCATGGCATCGTATAATTCTTTACGGGCGTGGCCTTCGTTTCCACCCGTCCATACCAGCAGGCTTGGATGGTTTCTGATCCGGTAAATAGTGCTTACCATATTATTGATAAAAACATTTCCCTGCAAAGGCCAATCGGGTGAGCCTTTAAATTCACCCTGCGTATCACCGGTAATCCAGAAGTCCTGCCATATCAATAATCCATACCTGTCAGCGGCATCAAAAAACATATCCGGGGGCGCAACACCTCCGCCCCATATCCGCACAAGATTAATATTTGAATTTTTACACAAATGCAATTCATAATCATACCTCGTTGAATCGCGATTCAGCATCATATCCGGGACCCACGCGCCGCCTGTAAGATGGACACGCCGGCCATTCACATAAAAATCTCTCCTGGCCCATCCGTTTACCATTTCCACTTTTGAAGACACTGTCCGGATGCCAAAAACAACCGAGGTGTCGTCCGTAATTTTTTTGCCATCATCAAATTGCAAGCGCATGCGATACAAATTCGCATAACCGTGACCGTTAGGCCACCACACATGTGGATTATTAATAGTAAACTGCGTGAAATTACGCGATGACAAGCTGAAGACCCCGGAGCTGTTGCCTTTCACAGTTAATCTTTGATGCACAGTAAACGGCTTACCTTCAAAATTTTCAGGGCTAATGGTAATTTTTAAAGTGCCTGTTTGGGTAACCGGCGTAAAATTGTTTAAAGAAAGATTTAAAGAAATCTGCGCAACGGTCGTGTCATATCCACCGGGAAATACAGTTTTAATCTGTGGATTTTCAATCACCACGTTTCCTGAAGTTCGGAGATAAATAGGCTGCCAGATTCCCATATTTCTGTCGCGAACCGCGGGCATCCAATCCCAGCCCACCGAGCAAAGCATCGTAACATTTTTTCCGATATCACCCGTGGGGCCTCCGTTTGCAAAAAAATCCCCGAGCGTTTTCAATTGAGGTGTTGCGGGCAGGCCGGGATAATCCAGCGGATAAATTTTAACAGCAAGACCATTCGTTTTTCCGGGCAAAATTGCCGTGCTTACATCTAAAGAATATTGCGCGAACATACCCACCATCTGGCTGGAATCAGCAATGCGAATTCCATTTACCCAAACTTCGGCTCTGTAATTAATGCCTTTAAAAATAAGTTGAAAGTGCTTTCCCTGGTCGCCGGAAGGAACCTCAAATGTAGTGCGATACCAATATGGCTTTTTCCAGGGATTGGGTTCATGAGGAAGAAAACTATACTGAGCCAGGTTGTATTCATGGTTGAATGAATCTGAGGCATCCGGAATAAGCATATTATTCATGCCGGTATATGGATCAGGATACACTTTGTTTTTTACCAAACCGGTCAAAACCGTTGAGGGCACTTTTACCGGAAACCAATACAGATTTGAATGGTAATCCGGATCGGAGAGTTCCTTTCCATCTTCGGCAACAACGGCCGAAGATTGCATATCAAAATCAGACAAGCGTATTTGCCTGGCTGCGGGGCTTTGCGCGTTTGCATTGGTTATGATCAGGTAACAGAAAATTGAAAGAAATAAGGGAATAGATGGCTTTTTTTTCATCAGACATTTATTAGATTAGAATGGGTTTTTAAAAGTAAGTATAGTTTTTTTGATTTTGGCTAACCATAGATGATTGGTATCTTTCTGAAGATAAAAAGATAAAAAAATACCATCGCTTCCAGCCGATTTATCTTTTTTTACAACATGATTCGGTGCATGAAATTGCATCGAAATAAAAAACAGGTTTTTTATCCTTTTACTGTTGAATTAAAAACTATTACAATAAAACACCCTGCTTGCCAGTAAATGAATAAAAAATACGAGTTCTTATTTTCACAATTCAGTTACGTTTGCGCATAAAGTTTTTTTTCAAATACGCTTAACTTTGGCCAAATTATTTTGATGAGAAAAATTATTGTGATTATTTCTGCGCTTTTTTTCTTCACTTCAAATTTGATGGCGCAGGATTCTGCATTTGTTATCAATGGCCATCTTGAAAAAATTAAAAAAGGAACGATTTTCCTGAATATTTATAAAAACAATGAAACGTTTAAAGATTCTGCAGCGATCGACGATGGAAAATTCCGGTTCACAGGATTTATATCTTCACCTTACTTTGCCACGCTGACATTGCCTGAAAGGCGCAACGATTATTTCACTTTTTATATTGAACCGGCTCAAATGGAAATTCTTGGCCGTGGCGATTCTCTGAAACTGTTAAGGGTGAAAGGCTCTGAAGTGAATTCAGACGACAAGCTTTTAAAAGAAAGGATGAAGCCGGTTGCGGAATGGGAAGCTAACAATAGTAGAATTTATGAAGAGGCATATAAAGCTAAAAACCGTAAAGTAATGGACAGCCTCGACCAGGTGGATCTTCAGATACTGGACGCTAAGCGGAAAGTGGTGGCTTCCTTTGTAAAAGACTATCCAAAATCTATGCGGGGAGCGATGGCCATTCTTGAAAATTTCTCCTATTATGCTGAGGCTGATGAAGTAAGGCCTTTGTATCAAGCGCTGGACCCTTCTATCCAAAATTCAACTAAAGGAAAACAAATTAAAAAAATGGTGGACACTTATGAAAAAGTAGCCATCGGCAAGCCTGCTCCCGCCATAAATCAATTTACCCCTGATAGCAGCCAGCTTAGCCTTTCCTCGCTAAAAGGAAAATTTGTTTTAATTGATTTTTGGGCAAGCTGGTGTGGACCTTGCCGAAGAGAAAATCCGAATGTGGTGGCCGCATATAACCAATTTAAAGATAAAGGTTTTACCATTTTGGGTGTTTCGTACGATACTAAAAAAGACAGGTGGGAAAAAGCCATCGCTGACGACCATCTTGACTGGAACCAGGTTTCAGACCTGAAAGGCTGGCAAAACGCAACGTCTGAAGAATATGGAATTAAGGCTATTCCTTCAAATGTGCTGGTGGACAAGGAAGGCATTATTGTGGCTAAAAATATTTTTGGAGAAAAGCTTGTAGCAAAATTGAAAGAGTTACTGGATTAGCTGAGCATTTAAATTCCCTGCATCGTCACTTTTTCAATCAATTATTGCGGGCAGAAAATTATTTCGCAATATTTATTCTTTCACTACCAATACATTAAAACTTCCCGGAACAAAACTGCGACGGCCCGAAGTAGCTTTTGGATCTGCAGGAGCTAAAGTTGCAGCAGGTAAAAACAAGGTGTTATCTAGAGGATCAAGCGCAATAGTTCTTGCTGTTGTTTGTGTCGGAACTGTTTGTGCCACCTCAAAATGATTGGCATCTTTTTCTTTGATAACTGTCAGAACGCCTTCGCCGCAGGAGGCAAAAATCAAGTCATTTTTTGGATCAAAAACTACTCCATCGCAACCATCGCCAATACGAACCGAATCAATCACTTTTCCATTGGTGGCATCAGCAACGATAAGCATTTTATTGTCGCAGCCTGCAAAAAGCCTGTTTGTTTTTTTATCCAAAGCCAATCCTGTTGCGGATTCGCCCGGCGCAATGGGCCAGCGGCTCATCACTTTGTAATTTTTCAGATCCACTTCGGCTATCTCGTTTTGGTCTTCAAGATTTACGAACAATTTTCCCTTTCCATCGCTTACAGCTTCTTCTGGTTTTCCGCCAAGCTCTATTGTTGCTATTACCGAATTTTTTTCAGGATCAATTACAGAAAGAGATTTAGTTCTGCCATTGCAGGTGATTATTTTTTTTGAAAAAGTTTCATAACTAATTGCATCCGGATTTTCTCCCGTGGCAATTTTATCCAGTACTTTATTAGTGGTGAGGTCAAAAACAAAAACATTATTCAATCTTCCATTACTGGTATATCCGCGGTGCAAGTCATTATCGAATGCGATTCCATGCACTCCTGTTGTTCCCTCAATAATGCCAATAGAGTCACCGGTTTTTTCATCCAGGATATTTACCTGCGATCCGTGAGCAACATACACTTTGCTGTTATTGATCGCGATATAATCCCATCCGCCTGAACTTTTGATGGAATATTTTTTCTCGACATGATAAGTGGGTTGGGCAACACAATGAGCAACAAGGAAAGTTGCTAAAACCAGACAGCTATAAAATCTGATTTTCATAAATTTTTATTTATTGGTTATGCAAGTTATTGAAAAAGCAACGGCTTGTTTGAAAAGTTTTCTTTTCAAAATATATTTTTTGAAATAAAATTGATTTTGAAAAGCCTTTAAAATCAAGCAGTCAGATGCTTTTTTTATACTCTGTTAAATTGGGCATAATATCCGTTAAATTTTTGCTGTCAAACCACTATCTTTGCGACCTTCAAAAATAGAATCATTTATGAAACTGAAAGGTTTGGTGTGGTTTTTTGCCATCACTCTTATTCTCATATCCCTGTATCAACTTTCCTTTACCTGGGTGGTCAATAGTCATGAGAATAAAATGAAGGCGAAAGCCATACAATTTGTTACCCGGAGCCATCCGGGAATCAGCGGCGATGCAAAAGCTGAACTTGTTCAAAAGACTTTTCACCATTACCTCGACAGCACCAGGGACGATAAAATTTATCCCCTGCTTGGAACTACTTATCAGAAGTCAAAAGAAAATGAATTAAGTCTGGGCCTTGACCTGCAGGGTGGTATGGCGGTAACGTTGAATGTGAGCCTCGATGGATTGCTAAAGTCGTTAAGCAACAATCCAAAAGATCCCCGCCTGTTAGAAGCCCTTGCCACTGCCAACGCGCAAAAAACCAACAGTGATAAGGATTTTATTTTATTGTTTGCGGATGCATTTAAGCAAAAAAATCCGAACACAAACCTTGCTTCGGTTTTTGCGGGTGCAGGAAAAACAATTAAAATTACAGACAACGATCAATCTGTCATCGATCAATTAGAAGCAACAGCCAAAACCGCTATTAACCAGACTTACAAGGTACTGCTAAAACGTATCGACCAGTTTGGGGTGGCTTCTCCCTCTATCAATCTTGATGTAAACAAGGGAATTATCAATGTAGAACTTGCCGGAGTTCAGGATGCGGAAAGGGTGAGGAGCCTGTTACAGGCATCTGCTCATCTTCAATTCTGGGAAGTATATAATATAGGGGAAATAGGCAAAAATATTGATGACGCAGATAAAGCGCTTGCTGATTACCTCGCCGGAATTAGCGATACCGCGCAGTCTGCAGCAGAGCTGGCAGCCGATTCTGCGAAACTGATGGCAAATGAGCATCCTCTCGGAAGCGTCATTCATTTTATTCCCCCTCAACAAGGCAGCGATGGCAGGCCGCAATATTATTCTTCCATTGCCACCGTTGAAGCAAAAGACACCGCTCTTGCCAACAAATATCTTTCGATGGATGTGGTGAAAAATAATTTTCCGCCAAACATAAAATTCCTCTACGGCCTTGAGCAGAAAAACGATAAAACCGGCCAGCGCTATTTTGAATTGTATGCCATCAAAACCATTCCGGGTACCGACAGGGCCAGGCTGGAAGGAGAGGGCGTAGAAGATTCCCGTTCAGATTATGACGAACACGGGCGTCCGGCAATCAAAATGACGATGACGCCGACCGGAAGCCGCACCTGGGCAAAAATGACAGCCGATAATGTGAACAGGCCAATTGCCATTGTGCTGGATGATATAGTATATAGCGCACCCAATGTAAATGGGCCGATAGAAGGAGGTAATTCTGAAATCAGCGGAAACTTTACCGTTCAGCAGGCGCAAGACTTAGCCAGCATTTTGAGGATTGGTAAAATTGATGCGCCCGCTAAAATCGTGCAGGAGCAAATTGTAGGGCCTACTCTTGGTGAAGCCGCAGTACATGGTGGTATGCTCGCTTTTGTAATTGCCTTCATTGTAATCTTCATTTTAATGTTGATTTACTATAACACAGCCGGATGGATTGCCAACATTGCGCTGATATTAAACCTTCTTTTCACGGTGGGCATTTTGAGCGCTTTAGGCGCTACCTTAACGGCCGCCGGTATTGCAGGCCTCGTGCTTACTATCGGTATGGCTGTGGATACCAACGTAATTATTTTTGAAAGAATAAAGGAAGAACTTGCCCGGGGCAAAAGTCACCCGATTGCAGTAAGGGATGGGTATGTACGTTCTTATGCACCCGTAATTGACGCCCACGTTACGGTGTTTTTAACTGCGGCAATCCTGTTCTATTTTGGGTTAGGACCTGTTCTTGGATTTGCTACCACGCAAATGCTGGGTATTTCGCTGTCATTATTCTGCGGAATCCTCATTTCAAGACTGGTGACCGATGTATATATGAATAAAGAAAGGCATTTTAAATATTTCACCAGCTTTTCAAAGAAAATTTTTCAACACGCGAGTTACAAATTCATCGAATACCGTAAGGTAGCTTACATAATTTCGATATTCGTTTTAATATTTGGTGTTGGCTCCTTCTTCAACGGGTTTGAAAAAGGCGTTGAATTTAAAGGAGGAAGAAGCTATACCGTTCAGTTTGATCATAATGTAGATCGCTCAGCTATTGAAAAACCTTTACACACAGCGTTTGAGGGGGATTATCCTGTGATAAAAACGGTAGGCGATAACAGGCACCTTGAAATCACAACGTCTTATCTGAAAGGCGAAAATAATGCCGACAGTGCAGTGCAGGCAAGACTGTTTCAGGGACTGAAGTCACAGCTTCCTTCAGACCTTACAGAGGCAGAGTTTTCCAAAAATTATATCCAGGCGCGGCAATTGGTACAGCCGGTAATTTCAAAAGACCTGGAAAGAGGAGCAATAAAAGCGGTAATCTTTGCCATTATCGCCATCATTGTTTACATCTTCCTTCGCTTCCGCGACTGGAGATATTCTGTAGGAACCATTATCTCTTTACTTCATGATGTATTTGTGGCACTGGCCGTGTTCTCCTTCTTCAAAAATATTGTGCCTTTCCCTTTACAGATTGATCAGCACTTTATCGCGGCAATTCTGACGGTGGTCGGCTTCTCGATGAACGATACGGTTATCGTATTTGACAGGATTCGTGAAGACAGCCATAACATGCCGGGCGCTTCAAAAGAATCCATTATCAACCGCGCTATTAATGACACTTTGAGTAGAACGATAATGACTTCTGTTACAGTGTTTATTACATTGCTCGCGTTGTTTATATTTGGTGGCGAAGTAACGCGCGGATTCTCTTTTGCGATGCTGATTGGTGTGGTAACCGGAACTTACTCTTCTATTTTTGTTGCAGCGCCCATCCTGATTGAATTTGCAAAAGATAAGCCTTTGGGAACCGCAAGAATTAAGAATGAAACTAAAAAGAAAGCGCCTAAGGCTAAATTGGTGCAGTCAAAATAATTTCAATTTTATTATTATCAAAAAACCGGTAGTTTGCATTGCCGGTTTTTTATTTTAAACCCAACGCTATGAAGATTTCAAAATTTATTCTAACCTTCTTTTTTATACTTTCCGGTTTGGTTTCCTTTTCACAAAAAAACAAAGAGAAAGTAAAATCCGGAAATCCCATTTTTCCCGGATGGTATGCCGACCCTGAAGCGCACATCTTTAACCATACTTATTGGATTTATCCTACTTATTCAGACGATTACAAAGATGTGCCATCTGGCAGGACGCCCCTTTCTGATTATCAAAAGGAAATTCAAAGCAATACGATTAGCGCCGGCTATAAAAGACAAACTTTTTTAGACGCATTTTCTTCAAAAGATTTGGTGCACTGGACAAAACATTCCCACATTCTGGATATAAAAGATGTAAAATGGGCGGCGTACGCGGTTTGGGCTCCTTCTATCACTGAAAAAGACGGAAAATATTATTTATTTTTTGGTGCCAATGACATTCAAAATGACCAACAACCCGGCGGAATGGGCATTGCAGTTTCTGATAGCCCTGAAGGCCCTTTTGTAGATTATTTGGGGAAGCCCCTGATAAATAAATTTTATAATGGCGCCCAGCCAATTGATCCTTATGTTTTTAAAGATACAGACGGTCAATACTACTTAATTTACGGCGGCTGGCGGCATTGCAACATTGGCAAATTGAACAGTGATTTCACCGGTTTTATTCCTTTTGCAGATGGAACGCTTTTCAAAGAAATCACACCCGATAAATACGTGGAAGGTTCTTACATGTTTGTGCGCAACCACAAGTATTATTTCATGTGGTCAGAAGGTGGGTGGACAGGGCCTGATTATAGTGTGGCTTACGCAGTAGGCGATTCTCCGTTTGGCCCTTTCAACAGAGCCGGAAAAATATTACAACAAGACTCCACTGTTGCTACGGGCGCAGGCCATCATTCTGTGATCAATATACCCGGAACTGACGATTGGTATATCGTGTATCACCGTCGCCCACTGGGTGAAACAGATGGAAACCATCGCGTGGTGTGCATTGACAGAATGTATTTTGATAAAGAGGGAAGTATTCTTCCGGTTAAGATTACGAAGTCAGGCGTTGACGAAAGAGAGCTGAAGTAATAAGAATTTGCTAAGTTGGAAAATATCAAAGGCACAAAGTCACGAAGAGAATGCTACATGTAATTTGTTTCTGAGGATTCTTTGTAAAACACAGTGTCTTCGTGTCTTTGTGGCAAATTCAACTCATTATTTTCAATTCAAGTTCAGCAGATTTGCATCCAAATAAAAATAGCTAATATTTATCCGTTTACTGTTCCTGGCATATTAATTAAAAAATAGGTCATCTTATTTAATATGTAAATTCTTTAATTAAATTTACTTTCTAAACCCGTTAAATATGCCTGCTAAAAAATCAAGCTCAAAAAAAACAGCTTCTCCAAAAGTCAAATCGGCGCTGAATAAAATCGCGGAAAAAATCGGTACCGTTGCCGGCGAAATTGCAGTGAAGAAAGAACAGATTACAGACATGGCTTCCAATGCAATCGAGGCAGTCAAATCAAAAATACACGAGGCTACAGCGCCCGAAATCAAAAAGGTAAACACGGCTGTGAAAAAAGTTTCCAAAAAGACTAATTCTTCAAATACCACCAAAATGGCGAAGGGAAAGGCTGATAAAAAAATAGTCGCTTCGCCAAAGAAAACAGCAACTGCCGCCAAAAGCCCACTGAAAAAAGCAGTGTCGCAGGCAAATAAAAAAGCAAGCCCGGCACGCAAGCCGGCAGCTAAACCGGCGAAAAAGGCGGTCAAAAAATAGAGGCCTTAAGCCACTGGCTTTTTGTATCGCATTTTTTCGGAAGAATACAATGATTGCAGGTTTCGTTTACGTCTGCGCTTACAAAAGCGCTGGGTTATTGTTTTGATTGGAATCAAATAAATGTATCGTGAATTTTATTTGTCTTCTTTCACTATCTTCTACGATTTATTTTTGCCTCACCGATGAAGAAAATAATTTTATTACTCATTTCCGGGCTTATCACTACATCTCTTTTTGCCCAAATGCCCACCAATGGCCTCGATGTGCAGCATTATGGTTTTTACATCCGCCTGAATGATAGTAATAACATAGTGCAAGGCAAAGCTGTTATCACCACAGCTTTTGTAAAACCTGTGAATGCGGTAATTTTTGATTTCGTAAAAAAGAAAAGCGATGGCAAGGGGATGACAGTAAACTCTGTAAGTAAAGATGGAATTGAATTGGGTTTTATGCAGGATACGGATCACCTGGTGATAAAAGACAAGGGTGTGGCTGGAAATAAAAATATTTATACAATCACATACCAGGGAATTCCTGCGGATGGATTAGTGATAAGTAACAATAGATACGGAGCGCGCACTTTTTTTGGCGACAATTGGCCAAACTGCGCGCACAACTGGATTCCGTGCAACGATCATCTTTCGGATAAGGCATCGGTTGATTTTTATGTGACGGCTCCCGGCCATTACCAGGTAATTTCAAATGGGAAAAAGATTGAAGAAACCAATCTTCCTAATCAGCTTAAATTAACGCATTGGAGAGAAACAGCACCTTTGCCTGTAAAGGTGATGGTGATTGGCGTGGCAGAATTTGCGGTAAATAATTTTGCACAAGTGGATTGTATACCTGTTTCTGCATGGGTTTATCCAAATGACCGTGATAGCGGATTTGCGCGGTACTCAATTGCTGCCGGTATTTTGCAATGGTATATAAATCATATCGGGCCGTATCCGTTTGAAAAGTTGGCAAACGTGCAATCCACTACGATTTTCGGAGGCATGGAAAACGCAGGCTGTATTTTTTATTTTGAAAAATCGATAAATTCAAAAAACCTTGAAAGCCTGATGGCACATGAAATAGCTCATCAATGGTTTGGAGATTATATAACCGAAATTGACTGGCCGCATGTATGGCTAAGTGAAGGATTTGCTACTTACATGGCTAATCTTTACGTGGAAGATAAGTATGGAAAAGATTCATTAAAAAATTTACTGCGTAAGCAAAGGAATGAAATCATAGATTATTCAAAAGAACATACTACACCTGTGGTAGATACTTCCGAAAGTCATCACCTGATGAATTTGCTCAATGATAATAGTTATCAAAAAGGCGCGTGGGTGCTTCACATGTTGAGAAGGAAGACAGGTGACAGTTTATTCTGGAAAGCTATCAGGCTTTATTATAAAACCTACGGCGGAGCCAACGCATCCTCCGCAGATTTGAGAAAAATATTTGAAGAAGTTACTCATCAAAACCTTGAAACGTTCTTCAGGCAATGGCTATATGAGCCGGGCCAGCCGGAATTGAAAATCAACTGGAATTATAATAAGTTTCATAAAGAGGTGGAAATAAAAATTACGCAAGCCCAAAATAATTTATTCGAATTTCCTTTGTCCGTGCGCTTTTCTGATGAGAAAAATACAGTTACAAAAGCAATTAAAGTAAGCGACAGGAGTACTCAAAAAAAATTTTCATTAAATTTTGAACCAACGCAGATAATCGTTGATCCGGATGTGGAGTTGCTTTTTCAGTTGATAGCAAATAATCCTGTCTTGTCTACAGGCAGGTAATGACAACGATTTTTATTATCATTGTTTAACTGGCATTTGACAAGAATTAATTAACTATCAAAATCGGAATTTTGATTTTATGCCTTAAGGCATCTACTGTAGTTCCCAGGATAAGATCTTTAAATCCGCGATGGCCATGGGCGCCCATTACCAGCAAATCAATATTTTCATTCATTATTATTTTTGACATTTCCAAAGCGGGCGTTCCAAATCCGATTTGAGCCTGGGCTTTATAATTCATTTGAGTTAATCTCTGCTGATATTTTTCAAGATTTTTTTTGTCGGATTCGGTTTCGTAATCGTGGGCATTTTTGCCAAGATAGCGGGCGGCGGCGCTTTCAACCACATGAATAAAAGTATAGCTTGCAGATTTACCTCCAATCATCAACGCGTTTTGAATAATTTTTTCATCCTTCCCCGTAAAGTCAATAGCTATCCCAATATGATTATATTTAATGACTGCGCCCTCAGTAATAATTTCTGCAATTCCATGTGGCACCTGTTTCCGCTCCTTCACGATCCTCGAAATCCTTGACATTCTCAAAATGAACGGATGTGCGAAAACGTAAATCAATAATAGCATGCAGGCTATTGCAATAGGAATAACAATTGAATATATCATCACGGAATTTCCTGCAGCATTTGTTATCCATGTTTCAATTTCCTGGATTACCAACCGGATATTGAGATAAACAATTATCGCCGCGCTCAGCCATGCTAATATTTTCACCCAGGCTTTAATAGTAAATTCTTTCATGAATTTTTTGTCTGAATTGAAATGTATCAGCGGGATAACAGCAAAGCCTAATTGCAAACTCAAAACTACCTGGCTTAAAACAAGCAGATCACCAAGTGCGTCAGACCCAAAATAAAGTATGGTAAACAACGCTGGAATTATTGCAAGAAGTCTTGTTATTAACCTTCTGAGCCAGGGCCGTATCCTGATGTTTAAATGCCCTTCCATTACAATCTGCCCCGCCAATGTCCCTGTCACAGTTGAGCTCTGACCCGCTGCAATAAGAGCGATAGCGAAAAATGCAGGGGCGGTTTTGCCAAATAATTGTTCAAGCAATACTGACGCGTCCTGGATTTCAGCAATATGAAAATAGCCATTTACATAAAAGGCTGCGGCTGCCAAAACCAGAATTGCAGCATTTACGAAAAAAGCAAGGTTGAGCGCGATAACGGTATCCAATAAATTAAATCGAATGGCTTTTTTCATTCCTGCCGAAGTATGTTCAAATTTCCGCGTTTGCACAAGCGAAGAATGTAAGTACAGATTATGGGGCATCACCGTAGCCCCAATAATTCCAATGGCAATGTACAAGGATTCTCCTTCCAATTTGCCAGGCATAAATCCGCTTAATACATCGGTGTAAACTGGCGCCACGATAAACATCTCAATTAAAAATGAGATGCCGATAATGGCCACCAGCGAAATAATAAAAGCTTCCAATACGCGCATTCCTTTATGCAGCAAAAGCAGTAGCAGCAAAGTGTCCAGCGCGGTAAGACAGATTCCCCAAATTAATGGCAGGCCAAATAATAAGTTCAGGCCGATGGCCATGCCCACAATTTCTGCGAGGTCGCACGCGGCAATGGCAATTTCAGCAAGAATATACAGTGGAATATTTGCCCACCGCGGGTAAGCATTTTTTGATGCCTGCGCCAGGTCCATACCTCTTACAATTCCTAATCTTGCGCTTAATGATTGCAAAAGAACCGCAATCAGGTTTGACATAAGAAGCACCCAGATTAGCTTGTAACCAAATGCCGAACCACCAGCGATATCAGTTGCCCAGTTGCCCGGATCCATATATCCAACGCTTACCAGGTACGCCGGGCCAATAAACGCTAATATGCCTCTCCATCCTTTTTTTTGTGTTGCTACTGTTGCGTGAACTTCATGCAGGGAATGCGAATCATAATTTTTCATACTTACAAAGCCTCTTTTAAACTTTTATTTGCACATTTAGAATTTCTATCTCAAAAGTATAAAGTTAGACTAATCTAATGAAATTTATTTTATTAACTAACTTAATATTTAGATAATTGATAATAATTGTTAGTTTTGCCTTATGAACTCATTGACGGAAGAAAATTATCTGAAAGCGCTGTTTAATATCGCCAATAAAGATGGTGAGGTGAATGTGGCTGATTTATCAAAAAGCCTTGATTTAAAGATGCCCACCGTGACGAGCATGGTAAAAAAGCTGGCGAAAAAGAAGCTGGTTCATTATGAGAGTTATAAGCCGCTGCGTCTTACTGAAAAAGGAAAAAGAGAAGCGGGGCTTATCATTCGTAAACACAGGCTTACCGAAATGTTTCTTGTTGATAAGATGAAGCTGGGTTGGGAAGATGTGCATGACATTGCTGAACAAATTGAACACCTCCATTCGCCTGTATTTTTTGAAAAGATGGATGAGATGCTGGGCTTTCCAAAATTAGATCCTCACGGCTCACCAATCCCCGACAGGGAAGGGAAAATGGCTTGGAAGGAATATAGTAAGTTGAGCGATTGCAGGCCTGGCCAAATAGTAAAGCTGGCGGCAGTCATAAATACATCTACGGAATTTTTAAAATTTCTTACTGCGCGCGAAATGAGATTGGGATTGAAAATTAAAATAAAATCCATAGAGCCGTTTGACAAATCAATGGTGATAAGCTATGCAAAAAGGCCATCCGAAACTTTGAGTAATGTGGCGTGTGAAAGATTGTTGGTAGAAACGGTTTCCTGATTAACAAATCATTCCTTTTTTTAAATCGTTTCCTGTCGGTTATGATTTTTTCTTTTTGGAAGCTTTTGCCTTGTCATTAAACATCAGGCAAAGATCAACCCAAAACTCTAAATCCTTTTGGGATGAATAACCTGCGCTGTTTACATAACAATATCCTGTCAATTGCCTGCCTTTCATTATCAGGGGCTCATAGCCTGGTTTATCAGCTACCTCATTCTCCCTGCCAGGATCAAACCTGCACATGAGTTTTTCGTTGCTAATATTGATGCACATCTTGCCGTTAACGATGAATGCCAAGCCGCTGAACATTTTCTTTTCCTGAATAATTAAGCTTGTTGATTTTGCTAGATACTTTCTTACCCTTTCTGCCAAATTCGTGTTGTAGGCCATGGTTTTATTTTGTGAATGAGTAAAGCCATAAATAGGATTAATTCCTGTTGCAGTTATTGACTGATATCCGCCCAGGCAAGCCCGTCCGGATTTTTACCAACATCAATATGATTAATCACTTTCAGCGTTTTTAAATCAATTACAGCTATATAATTATCCGGCGAGCACGCTATATACGCTTTTGACCCGTCGGAAGTGACCATAATTCCTGCTGCGCCGGTCCCCACTTTAACCTGTGCAATTTCTTTTCGGGTTTGTGCATCATAAATAAATACGGCGCCTGCCCGAAGGCTTGTGACAAGCACTCTTTTACTATCAGGCGTAAATTGTAGCCGGTTTGCGCCCTCAATTTTTGCATCAATAGTTTCAATAACTTTTTTTGTTCTAAGGTTAAGAATATAAATCTTTCCGTTGTCACTTGCAACGGCCCATAATTCGTGAGTGGTTGGCGACACATCAAATCCCTCAACGCCGTTTGATAAAGGAATAACGGTTTGTTCCCAATTTTCCCTTTGTCCTGAGGTCGTTTTTGCCAGGATGCTTACGGTTCCTGATGAAACGTTTGAAGTATAAATGTTATCGGCATTCTTGTCCACGTAAATCATGTGAGTTCTGTTCTGGCCGGTGCCCATGCTCCATTCAACTTTACCGCTTGAGGGATTATAGCAGCCAACCGCTTTGGAACCTTCAGCAGTAAACCAGATCTCGCTGTCTGCAAAAGCCAATCCATGCGGGCCGAACAAAGGCCTTGTATCGATTGTTTTAAGCGGTTTCATTGAAACAAGATCAATAATATCCAGTTCATGAAAGCTGCCTCCACCATAACTCGAAACATAAGCTGTTTTTCCATCTGCAGCAGCAATCACTTCATGAGGGTCATTACCCACCGGAACACGCGCCAGCACACTGTTGGTGCCTGGATCGACAATAGCTAATGTATGATCCGATTTTGAAAGAGCCAATAATCTTGGTTGTGCAGCGCAACCGGTTGAGGCAAAAAAGAGAATTAGAAAAAAATTTCTAAATAGCTTAGCTTGTACCGAGTTTCGATTTTTCATGCTGAAATGGTTTGGGTGAAGGGCTTTATAAAATTAAGGATTTTAAAATTTTTGGATTCTTTTAAAAATCATTATTTGTTGCCGGGTAGCCATTCTTTGCTTAATACAGAATATACTTCAAGGTCCAGGAATTTCCCGTTTACCAGCTCGGCTTCACGAAGGGTGCCTTCTTTTAGCATGCCTAATCTTTCAGGGATAGACCGGCTTCTTTGATTATCTGTCGCTGCCCTTATCTCTATCCTGTTCAGTTCCAAAGTTTGAAATGCATAGGTAATCAGGCTGCGGGTGGCTTTTGAAATAATTCCTTTGCCTTCCGCTTCTTTTATCAGCCAATAGCCAATGGAAGCATTTTTATTTTGAAAATTGATATTATGTATGCCTATTCTTCCTATTACTAATTTTTCTGAAACGAATAAAAAGGTAACTTCTTTTTTCTCTTCGGTTTGAGCGATGCTATTTTTTATATACTCCTTCACGTTAGTGATGCTTTTCATGTTTTCAACCCATGGCAAAAAACGGGACAAGTGTTCCCGGTTGGTGTTAATCGCCTGGAACATTGATTCAGCATGCTTTTCAGAAGTCAGTTCCAGGTTTATATTTTCAGTGATTTGTATAATCATGACAATAGTTTAAGATACTCCGTTTTTTACGGTAATAATTAGAAAATATTTTCAATTTGGCCAAGTGTTCTTATCAGGAAAAAACAATCGTCTTATTTTTAAACACAAAAACCTTTTCGTTGCACACTAATTCCAACGCATTCGCAAGCACGTTTTTTTCGATGTCTCTGCCTGCACTGGCCATCTGCCTGGCGTCAAGCGTATGATTCACCGGGATCACATTTTGAGCGATGATTGGCCCTTCATCAAGTAATTCATTTACGAAATGTGCGGTAGCGCCAATAATTTTCACGCCACGTTCATAAGCTTTTTGATAGGGTTTGGCTCCGGCGAATGCGGGTAGAAAAGAATGGTGAATATTAATAATGCGGTTATTGTAAGATTGTGCAAACGAAGGAGAAAGGATGCGCATATATTTTGCCAATACAAGAAAATCCGGATTCAACTGGTGAAGCAGGCTCAGGATTTCCTGCTCATGATCTTCCCTTGTTTTTTCTGAATGGCTAATATAGAAATAGGGGATGTCAAATTTTGAAGTGAGCTCGTGCAGGTATTCGTAATTGCTGATAACCGCCAGGATATTAAAATTGCCTTCATCAAATTTATTTCTCAGCAACAAATCGCTGAGGCAATGATGTTCTTTGGTAGCAAGGATTACAATATTTTTCTTTGTATTGGCCGTAAGCCTTACTTCGGCTTCTTTTGGAAGCACGCCTTTCACTTCCGATAAAAAAACAGCTTCATTCACCACGCCGGAAAATTCAGTACGCATAAAAAACTGGTTGAATTTTCTCTCTACAAATTCGCCGTTGCTTACAATATTGAGCTTATGCTCATAAACCACATTGGAAACTCTGAAAATTAATCCGCTTTCATCGGGACAGTTCACTAATAAAATATGCGTATCGGCCTGGCTCATGTTTGCGAAATTAATTCGATTCGTGCAAAGATGTCATTCCAAATAATTTGTACGATTTTTTTGCATAAATAAAATTTTTTCAGATTTGAAAATAAAAAATGGCTCGTAAAATTGCACGGGCCATTCAAAACAATTGTAGTAAACAAACAAAAAATGAAAAAAACTATTTTATGAATTATCCTTTAGGGATTAATCATCACGTGCGACCTATAAGTCCCCGGATCCATTATCCACGGCATGCCGGGCGCAGATGGTTTTGTTGGCAAGCCTGTTGATTCGGCTGTAGCGAATGGAATATAAATCACATAGCGCAGGTATCCGTTTTTCACTTCGCCTGTAGCTCGGTTTACATCTTTTGAAGCAGCAGAATATACATATAAAGTAGAAGGGCCGTCGGGCATTTTTAATTTTCCTTCTTTAACTTCTTTGGCGCGATCATCGAATAATTCTTTGCCTTTTACACCTTCCTTTCTCAGCGCCCGGCCACTCGCCATCAGGGGTTCGAGATCTTTTTTATAACATGCAACTGAAAAGGCAGTATCGCCGGGTTTACTGCCAATGCAAATCATATCATTCGTTCCTTTTCTTAAGATAACAAGTTCCTTGTTTGCATCGTAGCCAAGCACGGTTGCGCTGTCTCTCATTTCCGGTGGTGCAGCCAATGTGGCAAGCTTAATTTGAATGGCAGCATTGGGCGCATCCGGCTTATAAGATAAGTTTTCTGTTTGGGCTGGTGAAGGCATCTCGTGATTTGAGTGATTCATTGCTGAATCATGTGTGACTTCGTGGGCTGATTGATTTTTGGAATTACAACCCCAAAAAATTAATGCACTGGCTAAGGAAAATAAAATGAGTTTCATGTTGAATTGATTTACCGGATAAATAATAAAAGTCAATCCATAATACAATTAAAGATAGTAAGTTTATTCCATTGCCTTTTCAGGGAAATTCCGGTTTTTTTGTAGCAATCTTACTCCTTGCTGTAATTTAATTTACCATTCATAATCTTTGCCGGCGCGGTATAGGGATGCTCTGTACTTTTGTTCACGCCCATTATATGCAGCACTGTCCATCCATTGTGTTTTAGATAATCAGACACCAACGACCGGTGACAACGCCACCAAACCGCTTCGGCGCACATGTAGGCTACCCGCTTTTCTGAAGCAATTTGCTCCAGTTCCTTAATGGCTTTTTCAAAATTTTCTGTTTCCATGTAATCTGCATAACCCCTGAATGCAGCCACGCGCCATCCTGTATTGCATGACTCAGGATTTACTTTTCTCCGTCCCCCAAGATTTTTTAAATGGATGTATTCTATATTATTTTCAGCCAACGATGCCGGAAGATTTTCTTTATTGAAATGAGGAAATTTCCTCGATCCCGGAAAGCTTCTGATATCGGCCAACAACTCTATATTGAATGATTTCAGCATCGCTATAAATTCTTCAAGCGTATGAGTGGAGTGGCCAATTGTATAAATTATTTTTTGTTTCATTATGAAGCTATTCTGTAGTTACCCTTTTCACTTTCCAATAATAATGCCTGCTTCCGGATAATCTTCAGCTATGTTTTTGATAGTTTTTTACTTTAATTCAGATCGATGTTAAGAAATGGCAATTTGAATATTTAACCCTGGCAGTAAACAAACCTGCCTGACGGCAGGTAGACAAATGCTCCCAATTTTTATTTTGAGCATTTGGTCGCCCGTATATTGAAGGAATGTCTGAACATGTTTTGTGTTCAAATAAGGGACATTTAAATAAAAAACCTTTGCCCTGTTTAAGAGCAAAGGTTTGCTTAAGGAAGAAAATTTATAATTTAAAAGTGTTCACGTCTTCCATTGTCAGCTTCAAAGCTTTTGCAACTCCTTCGCCATAAGCAGGATCTGCTTTGGAGCAATTTCGTATGTGGCGCACCTGGATGAACTTTTGGGCACGCCCCAATTCTGCTGCTGTATTTTTAAACAATAATTCTTTTTTTTCATCCGTCATGAGGCGGAAAAGATCGCCGGGCTGAGAAAAATAATCTTCATCATCAGGCCGGTGATCCCAGGCGCCTGCATCGCCATGAAGCGCCAGTGGCGGTTCTTTATATTGAGGTTGTTCCTGCCATTCATTAACGCTGTTGGGTTCATAATGTTTAGTAGCGCCATAGTTGCCATCAACCCGCATCGCGCCATCGCGATGGAAACTATGATAAGGACATTTTGGGCTGTTGACAGGTATCTGAGCGCTGTTCACTCCGAGCCGGTATCGCTGGGCGTCGCCATAAGAGAATAATCTTCCCTGCAACATCCGATCGGGAGAAAAGCCAATTCCCGGCACAATGTGAGCGGGATTGAAAGCAGCCTGCTCTACATCCGCAAAATAATTTTCGGGGTTACGGTTTAGCTCAAATTCGCCAACCGGTATCAATGGATAATCACCATGTTTCCATACTTTAGTAAGGTCGAAGGGATTTTGAGTATGATTGTTTGCCTGCTCTTCGGTCATTATTTGGACAAACATTTTCCATTTTGGGAAGTTGCCTTTTTCAATATTTTCAAAAAGATCTCTCTGGTTAGATTCTCTGTCTGTACCGATAATTTTTACCGCTTCTTCATTGCTTAAGTTTTCAATTCCCTGTTGTGTTTTGAAAGTAAACTTTACCCAATGCCGCTCATTTTTTGAATTGATGAAGCTAAATGTGTGGCTTCCAAATCCATGCATGTGCCGGAAGGATTTAGGAATTCCCCGGTCGCTCATAACAATTGTAACCTGGTGCAGCGCTTCCGGCAAAAGTGTCCAGAAATCCCAGTTATTGTCGGCGCTTCTTAGGTTGGTTTTGGGATCTCTCTTCACTGCGTGGTTCAGGTCTGGGAATTTCATCGGATCACGAAAGAAAAACACGGGTGTATTGTTGCCTACCAAATCCCAGTTGCCCTGTTTGGTATAAAACTTCATTGCAAAACCTCTTATATCGCGCTCAGCATCTGCTGCGCCGCGCTCACCGGCAACAGTAGAGAACCTTACGAACATTTCGGTTTTTTTCCCTATCTCCGAAAAAATATCCGCCATCGTGTATTTCGTTATATCATGGGTTACAGTGAATGTACCAAAGGCTCCCGATCCCTTGGCGTGCATGCGTCTTTCAGGAATTACTTCGCGGTCGAAGTGAGCCATCTTTTCCAAAAACCAAAAATCCTGTAACAATGCAGGCCCGCGAACTCCTGCAGTCTGAATGTTTTGATTATCCGGGACAGGCGTACCGGTGCGGGTGGTCAGCTTTTTGCCTGTTTCGTTTTCCTGGTTCATTGTTGTTTTTTTTAATGAATAATAGTACTCAAATGTAACTGATTTATTGAGCAATGAAATTTGTAAATCGTTACTGTAAAGTGAAATAAAAACGGCATATTTATTTATTTACTGTTCCGTCTCATCATTTCGGCTACCTCTATTTATAAGTGAGAACCACATTCGAATAACACGTTCAGCTTACCTTTTTAAAAAAACTGTGGTGGTTACAAGGAGATAATTTTTAATTTTGACCATTGCCACCTTAAAGAAATTTAAAAAAAATATTCCATGAAAAAATTAATTACACTGATTACGTTCCTGATTTGCATGTCACAATCTTTCGCGCAATCGCAGGAGCCGCCTGAGTTTTGGGAAAATGAAAGTCTGAATGAACATAACAGGGAACCCATACACGCAACTTATTTTGCTTATGAAAATAAAGACCTCGCTCTTAAAGGCGACAGGGCAGCTTCAAAAGATTTTCAATCATTGAATGGCGACTGGAAGTTTAAATGGGTGGATAAGCCTGCTGACAAGCCTTTGGGTTTTTGGAAAACAGATTACAATGACAGTCATTGGGTTAACTTTCCAGTGCCGGCTACCTGGGAAGTGAACGGTTATGGCATCCCGATTTATACTAACATTCGCTATGATTTTGATTATTTGATAAAACCAAATCCTCCTCATGTGCCGCATCAATACAATCCTGTGGGCTCTTATCGCAGGGAAGTTATGGTGGATAAAAATTGGGATGGGAAAGATATTTATATACAGTTTGGGGGCGTTCGTTCGTGTTTTTATTTATGGGTAAATGGCCAGTGGGTAGGCTATAGTGAAGACAGCAAGCTTCCGGCAGAATTTAATATCACGAAATATGTGAAGCCTGGTCAAAAGAATTTAATCGCTTTCCAGGTGATTCGCTGGAGCGACGGAACCTACATGGAAGACCAGGATATGTGGCGGCTTGCCGGAGTTGACCGTGACGTTTTTATGTATGCGCGCAATAAGGTTCATGTACGTGATGTGCAAATCATTCCTGACCTCGACAATAATTATGCAAACGGGCGATTGAATATCAGCCTTGATTTTTTAAATAATAGTGATGCAGAATTAAAAAATTATAAAGCCACTTTTGATTTACTGGATGCAACCGGAAAGACAATTAAAAGCGCTTCGATTTCACTTAAAGATTCGAGCAAGTTTAAAAATGTAATCATTAAATTAAAAAGCCCCAACAAGTGGACTGCCGAAACGCCATACCAATACACGGTTTTGACTACTTTAAAGGATAAAAGTGGAGATGTGGTTGAAGTGATTCCCCAAAAAACGGGATTCAGAAAAGTGGAAATTAAAAACGGAGCTTTGTATGTAAACGGTAAAGCGATTTTGATAAAAGGCGTAAACCGCCATGAAATGGATCCGATAACGGGGCAGGTGATCAGTAAAGAAAGAATGGAGCAGGATGTAAGAATCATGAAAGAAAATAACATCAATGCCGTTCGCACTTCGCATTATCCAAACGATCCTTACTGGTACCAGTTGTGCGACAAATATGGTTTGTATGTAGTGGACGAAGCTAATTTAGAAACTCACGGAATGGGCTTTGGCGCCAACTCTTTGTCTAAAAAACCCAATTGGTTTTTGCAACATTTTCAACGCGATTCAAGAGCCGTTGAGCGCGACAAAAATCATGTAAGCGTAATCGTTTGGTCGATGGGAAATGAAGCGGGCATGGGCGTCAATTTTGAGAAATGTTATGAATGGATCAAGCATCGCGATCCTTCGCGCCCGGTAGAATATGAACCGGCGAGCGCCACCGATTTTTCTGATATTTATTGCCCGATGTATCCTTCGCCCGATGATATGGTGCGTCATGTAAAGTACGACAGCGCTCATAACAACAAGCCTTTCATCCTCGTAGAATATGCCCACGCCATGGGCAACACCGACGGAAATTTTAATGATTATTGGGATACAATTAGAAAATATTACCCAAAAATGCAGGGCGGATATATCTGGGATTTTGTTGACCAGGGATTTCGAAAAGTAACCGATAAGGGAGATACCATTTGGGCGTATGGAGGCGATTATGGAGTGGATATGCCGAGCGATTTTAATTTTAATTGTAACGGCCTCGTTGCGCCGGATCGCACTTTACATCCACACATGCTGGAGGTAAAAAAACAATACCAAAATATTTTTACTTTTCCTGCAGATATAATGGTGGGGAAAATAAAAGTGTATAATGAGAATTTTTTTAAAAACCTGGATGATGTATATATGGATTGGGAGCTGGTGGCTGATGGTAAAGTGATACAAAAAGGGAAGGAGGATAAATTGAATGTTTTGCCCCGAGATACCGCCCTTATTGACTTACATTATAAATTGCCGCGCATAGCTTATAAAGAAATCTTTTTGAATGTTTATTATAAAAATAAAAAAGATGAAGGAATGGTGCCTGCTGATTGGGAAGTTGCCAAAGACCAATTGGTTCTTTACAGCCACATTAATGAAAATAAAACTTCATTGCCAAACTCGAGCGATTTGCGTGTACGCATAACCGATAGTACGATCAATTTCAATAATAGTAATGTGAAATTTTCTTTCGGCCGTAATGATGGTCTTTTGCATCAATACATTGTTGGCGGAAATAATTTCATCAAAGACGGTTATAATTTAAAGCCTAATTTCTGGCGGCCACCTACTGATAATGACTTTGGTGCAAACTTTCAAAGAACAATGATCAACTGGAAAAGGGCTTCGCACAATTTTGTGCTGCTTGGGTTTGATATCGATTCTTCCAATCCGCGTAATATAAAGTTGAACACGCATTTTTCATTGCCCGATGTATATGCTTACCTGGATATTAATTATCAGTTGAATGGTGAAGGCATTATAAAAGTAACGGAATCTATGCGCGCAGATTCTTCTCAAAAAGAGCCCATGATGTTCAAATTCGGAATGCAGATGATGTTGCCGAAAGAATACAGTCAGATGGAATGGTATGGCCGTGGCCCGTCAGAAAATTATTGGGACAGAAAAGACGCGGCATTTGTTGGCGTGTACAATCAGACGGTTGATCAGCAGTTTCATCCTTACGTAAGACCACAGGAAACTGGAAATAAAACCGATGTGCGTTGGGTGAAATTAACTGATGATAGAGGCCGTGGTTTAATGATACAAGGTGATACCGTTTTGAATATTTCTGCCCGCCATTTCCTGGATAAAGATTTAGATGAAGGTTTGGAAAAACACAATCATCATTCCGGTGAATTGAAGCAGAGAGATTTAACTACATTGAGTATCGATTTAGAACAAACAGGCGTTGGGGGAATTAATTCGTGGGGCACATGGCCGTTGAAACAATACAGGATGGAGTATAAAGATTACAGTTATTCTTTTATGATAACCCCGGTTAGATAGCGGTCGGCATCGCAGGTCAGACCGTGATTGTATAACCCGCAGTCTAACGCTAAGGCGCACCTACCGCTTTGATTGCAGAAAACAAATAAATAATTTGATTTTTTATTTTCTATTTTGATTATAATTTCAAAAGCTCATGAGAATAAATTTTGGAAAACCGTTGTTGAAACAGGCAGCGGTTTTATTTTTAATTTCATTTTGCATTTCTTCCTGCAGGCAAAAGGAAAGCTACAATACATGGCAGGTTTACGGTGGCAACAAAGAAAACAATCATTACTCTTCGTTGACTCAAATCGACACAGGAAATGTTTCAAATTTAAAAGTTGCATGGACGTATCATACGAATGATGCTGATAGCATGACACAGATACAGGTAAACTCTATCGTGATAGATTCTTTTCTATATGGTGTTACTCCTAAATTAAAATTGTTTGCTTTAGATGCCGCCACCGGAAAACAGAAATGGGTTTTTGATCCATTGGCGGATTCTCCCGGCAAAAAAATGGACGGCTCTTTTGGAATGAATGTTTGCCGCGGAGTAACTTATTACACTGATGGAAAATCAGACAAAAGGATTTTTTATTCTGCAGGTGGCAACCTGTATTGCATCAAAGCCACTACAGGCCTTCCTGAAAAATCTTTTGGTGAAAATGGTAAGATTGATTTGCATAATAACTTGGGCAGGGACGCTTCAAAATTATATGTGGCCACTACTTCGCCGGGAATTATTTACAAAGACCTCATCATCATTGGCGCGCGTGTTTCTGAAGAAGCCGCTGCAGCGCCGGGTTATATCAGGGCGTACGATGTTCATTCCGGAAAGCTTCGCTGGATTTTTCATACCATTCCACAGCCTGGCGAGTTTGGGTATGATACATGGGATGACAAAGATGCGTGGAACCATATCGGTGGCGCCAATACATGGGCCGGGTTCAGCCTGGATGAAAAACGCGGAATTCTATTTGCGCCTACAGGTTCTGCTTCGTATGATTTTTATGGAGGAAAAAGAACGGGCGATAATTTGTTCGCCAATTGTGTGCTTGCGCTGGATGCCGCGACAGGCAAAAGGATCTGGCATTTTCAAACCGTGCATCATGATGTATGGGACCGGGATGTGCCCACTGCGCCTGTTTTAATTAATATAAAAAAGGACGGAAAAAATATTGATGCCATTGCGCAAATAACCAAAAGCGGTTTTATTTTTTTACTCGACAGGGAAACAGGTAAGCCTGTTTATCCGGTGAATGAAGTTCCCGTTTCTACGCAAAGTGAGTTGTTGGGCGAAAAATTATCACCGACGCAACCAATCCCAACTTTCCCGAAACCCTTTGCACGTCAGACTCCCATAACAAAAAGCGAGTTGAATAATATCGTTCCGGATTCTTCTTACCAGGATATTAAAAAGCGATTAGCGGGTTATAAAACTGGCAGCATTTTTACGCCGCCTTCCAAAGAGGGCACAATAATTTTTCCGGGTTTTGATGGAGGAGGAGAATGGGGCGGCGCAGCTTATGATCCCACCACTTCCATAATTTATGTGAATGGCAGCGAAATGCCGTGGATACTGACAATGGTGGATGTAAAAGGGAAAAAGGCGTCCAGCGAAACCAACCTTGAAGCAGGAAAGCGTTTGTATCATTCCACCTGCATGACCTGTCATGGAACGCAGCGGCAGGGAGGTGGAAATTATCCTTCATTGGTTGGCGTGAATAAAAAATATAACGATCACCAATTTGCATCGCTGATTTCTTCCGGACGCAGGATGATGCCCGCTTTCAACCAATTGTCTTCTTCCGAAATAAACGCGCTCGCTTCGTTTATTTTGGAGGATAAAAAAGAACAAGACAAAATTTTTATTGAGCCTGAAAAGAAAAAAGATCCATGGACTGATCTTCCTTACACGTCAACAGGATATAATAAATTCCTGACGAGAGAAGGATATCCTGCCATTAATCCGCCATGGGGAACCTTGAATGCAATCAATTTGAATACTGGTGAATTAATTTGGAAAGATACGTTGGGCAATTATCCCGAATTGAAAGCAAAAAGCATTCATTCGGGAACGGAAAATTATGGCGGCGCCGTGGTAACGGCGGGAGGCGTTATTTTTATTGCTGCAACCAGCGATGCAAAAATTCGCGCATTTAATAAGAAAACTGGTAAACTGTTGTGGGAAGCGGATTTGCCGGCAGCTGGTTTTGCTACTCCATCGATATATGAAGTGAACGGAAAAGAATTTCTGGTAATTGCCTGCGGTGGTGGGAAATTAAGAAAGCCAACAGGCGATGCTTATGTGGCTTTTGCTTTACCGGACTAACGGTTATGGTTAAACGAATTTTACAAATTAGACAGGGAAATAATAGAGAACTAGGATTTATAACGATAATGCGTACACGAAAAGGAATTTATAATAAATTACATGATGATTTCTATATTTTTATTTAACTAGTAAATTTTTTTTGATGAGAAGAGTATTTTTCTTTCTGCCAGCTTTGTTATTTTTTTTCATTTCCAAAGCCGATGCCTACTTGCGATTGCCGGATATTTTTTCAGACAATATGGTGCTGCAGCAACAAACTACTATACAGTTTCATGGCTGGGCTAATCCCGGTCAAAAAATAAGTGTGATAGCAGGATGGAATAGTGATACGCTTAAGGCTAATACCATTTCCAATGCCTCCTGGACGGTAAATTTGCAAACCCCAACAGCAGGCGGCCCCTATCAAATCACGATTATAGGAGATACCACTATCACCATTCAAAATGTTTTAATTGGCGATAATTGGTTTTGTAGTGGCCAGTCAAACATGGAGTTCAGCGCTGACTGGCATAAGGATTATTATCAAAAAGAAGTGGAGAACGCCAATCATCCCGCCATCCGCTTTTTTCACATTCAAAAGATTACTGCTCCCTATCCCCAGCAGGAAGTGCGTGGCCGGTGGGAAGTTTGTTCGCCCGCTACGATGCATTCTTTCAGCGCCGCCGCCTATTTTTTTGGAAGAACGATTAATGAAAGTATTCATCAGCCCGTCGGCTTAATAGAATCGTGCTGGGGCGGCACTCCGGTAGAAGCCTGGACACCAATTGAAGTTTTTAATAATAATCAAAAGCTGGCGATTTCTGCAGCAATACTAACGCCAGGTGGCGGTTGGCCTGTACTACCTTCTGTGGCGTATAATGCAATGATTGCACCTGTAACAAGCTTTGCAATAAAAGGAGCTATTTGGTACCAGGGTGAAACCAATACAGCCAACCCCGATACCTATTCAGAAACTTTTGGTGACATGATTTATGCGTGGCGCAGATTATGGAAGAACGATTTTCCCTTTTACTTTGTGCAAATAGCGCCTTTTAAATATGGCGCGGGAAATAAAGGCGCGCTGGTAAGAGAGCAGCAGCTAATGACTTATAGAAGTGTGCCTAATACAGGTATGGTGGTGGTGTCTGACATAACAGGAGATACAAATGATATTCATCCTGTTAATAAGATTGATGTGGGTAAAAGGCTGGCCGGATGGGCGCTCGCGAATACTTATGGCAAGCAAAATATCGTGTACTCAGGACCGTTATACCGGTCGATGGAGGTAAAAGGAAACAAGGCAATTGTACATTTTGATTTTGCGAAGGATGGATTGGTGAAAAAAGGTAATGCCTTAATCGATTTTATGATTGCGGGCGACGATAAAACGTTTTATCCTGCAACGGCCATTATTCAGGACAGCGAAGTTATTGTTTCAAGCTCATCTGTACAGAATCCGAAGGCGGTAAGAATGGGCTTCAGCAATACTGCAGTTCCCAATCTTTTTAATAGGGCTGGATTGCCCGCGTCCCCTTTCAGAACGGATGATTGGGAAGTGAAGTAATAAAGTGGTTTCGATCACAGCTTTTTCCTTTTCAATTTAAACAAAAAAATCTTGTGTAAATTTGTAGCGGATTAAGAATATATTTTTACAATAATAAATGATCAATTATGAGCCAGGATTGGAATCCTTATAACGACAAAGATGCTGAACCCCTTGAACGGCCTGCAAAAGAATGGAATTTTGATTTCCGCAATCAAAGCTATTATCTCGGAAAAATCAATGAATCAGGCGATAACGATCCGGACATGCGCTATTACACCGATGGTGTGACAGGAAGATATTACAGAAAGGGAGAAGTTGTTCCAAATGCTGAGCCATCCAGGCTTCCGGAAGATCCTTTTAAAAATAACGCACACGAAGGGAGAAGGAAAAAGAACTTTAGTTTTTCATTGCCCGAATTTTTAAAGAAAAAGAAATAACAGGCTATAATAATAATGAAAACCGCGGGCACAAGAATGTGCTTGCGGTTTTTTTTAGTGGGCCAACAAATACTTTGAATTTTTATTCTGTCAGCCCTGTAATATAATTTAGTGTGCGAGCCCGGGTTGTTATTGAAGCTACTTTTTAAACACAAAGCAAAAGTGTCCATTACTTTGATGATGAACCCTTTTTTTGTTATCGCCCGATTACTGATCAAAACTTTAGCGTCAATCCCACTTGTAAAGGTGAAATGCCATAACCAATTTCTGTGAAGACGCCTGCATTTTTTGAAAAGAGGTATCTGCC
Source organism: Hanamia caeni (assembly GCF_003721595.1). GTDB lineage: Bacteria > Bacteroidota > Bacteroidia > Chitinophagales > Chitinophagaceae > Ginsengibacter > Ginsengibacter caeni. The sequence continues at coordinate 113,006 of NZ_RJJR01000016.1, read as the reverse complement.
GCCTGCAAAAATTCCTATGCCCAAATCGCCACCAGTGCTTTTTCCACTGTATTCGGGATTTTCGCTGTCTTTATATTTTAGGGTGAAGCTTCTGTAATATAGTGCTGCGCCGCCATACACATCCACATTTGGATTTGCGATATTTAATGCATCGTTAAAATGATAGGAGCCTTTTACACCAAAAACTTTGTATGAATATTTTAAATCTCCATCATAATTCCTTTGGATAAATCCACCATAAACGCCGGCGCTTATTTTATCAGAGAAGCCGTGTTCGACAGTTGCGACAATGGGTAATCCACCTGTGCCGCTGAAACCATAAGTACCGATACCTACACCTACGTTTACGAAATTGGTTCCTTTTAATTGCTGGGCGTACACTGAACTGGTGAAGAAAATAGCACTAGCAAATAATGCTGACATAAGTAATTTTGTTTTTTTCATTTTAAATGTTTTTTTAATGATTTAATTGTATTGCAAAACAAAATTAGTGTTGAAACTTACGGCTGTAAAGGCTATAAGGGCTGAAATGATTTATTCAATCAATGAATTGAGCAATTGGATGCTTGAATTAAAATGCAGGATAAGTTTTGATCTGATTGAAAGAATCTGGGTAAAATGACGTAATTATTTTTTACAAAAAAGGCTGATTTTTTTGTTAATGGATAAACTAAATTTCGGCATAAAATGGCCTTACTGCATTTATCCCGATTCAATTTCGCAAGAAAACTGGCCTGTGGTAATCAGACTGGCTATTTGTTTTTGTTTTCTTCGATTCGGTTGATACAATTCATTAATGCACGAAACACATGATATGTCCCCTTCCATATATGAGCCTTCAGTGAAGTTTTTCGCTGCGGTTCCTGGTCAATACCTCCTTCATACCAATCGCCATGTCCATGGTCAATTAAGTATGTCTGGACATACTGCCATTCCTTAAAAAACTTTTGTAAATAGTTCATCGGATCATCTGGGTACATATCTGAAAATATCAGCAAAGTATTCAATGCTTCTGCCTGCGCCCACCAGTTCTTGGTTTTGTAGGTGATTGTCAATCCAGGCTTATTGTTGAAATAATAGCCTTCATCATAAAAGCCGCCCAATGAATCGTCCCAACCATTACGCAATGCGTGATCAACCATTTTCTTCCCAATAGCTGCTGTTTTTGTATCGTGCATATTGCCTAAGGCCTCGGTAGCTTCTTTCATTAAATAAGCCGTCTCCACATCATGGCCAAAAGAAACATGATCTATGTAATGATTTTTTTTGATGAAGGCATCAGACGAATCGCGATAGGAGACAGGCTTCCAATCGTAGGTAAAATACAATTGTAGATAACCTTGTGGTGTAACGATCGTATCGCGAATTAAATGGAGCATTTCCTGCAATCTTTCTTTTACTAAAGGATCTTTCCAAACTTTATATAATTCTGTCAGCGCTTCTAAAATATGTATCGAACTGTTCTGGTCTTTGTAACCAATATCTGAAGTGCCGGGTATATCGGTGGTTCTGGTTACATGCGAACCATCCCCGTTGAGGTATTGATAATAGCCTTTGTATATTGGGTCGTGGCTGTTCTTTTCTAACCACAGAAAAGCTTTTTTTGCAAGATTCAAACCGGCAGTATCGCCCGAACATTCATAGTAGGCGCACAAACCATAAATGGCAAACGCATTTCCATAAGCTTGTTTCATATCGCTTTTCGGCGTGCCATCTCTTGCAACCAAATTATAAAAGCCCCCATAATTTTTATCCCACATCTTATCACGTAAAAAATAAAATCCGTGGCGCGACATGGATATATAAGCGGTGTCATGATAAAACATTGCGGCCTTTGCGGTTGACCAGGTATGGCGTGCCTGCGTAACAATCATTTTATCCTGTGTGCCCACTGGTTTTATATCGTAAGAAAAACTGCTTAAGTATCCGCCATAAAGTGTGTCAATATTGCGCGGATAATATTTATCGATTAAACCTTGTTTGGCAGCGTAGCGCATCTGCGATTTGATGCTATCGAGGTTCGTGGTTTGGGCGGATGAGGATGCCGAAATAATGGTTGTTAGGATTAATAATTTTAATTTCATATAAACGCATTTAAAATAAATGTCAAAAATCTTCTTTCCTCCCAACATCAGTAAACGAATAAATTGCAGCATTTTTTATTCTGAGAAACCCAGCCTTAGTAGAAACCAACATACGAATTATCGACCTTCAGGATAAAAATCCCATGCGAGCATCACATTTACGCCCTGGTATTCGAGGTACGCTTTATCATTCAGGTGCATTTGCTGCGGGGAGTTTTGCGCAAACAATTGTGCAGAGAAAAAAACCGAAAAGAGAAAAATAAAATTCTTCATTATTTGTTGCTTTGCTGTTTAGAGATGGGAAGTATGAATTAATTATCTTTTTGTAATTGTTCGTCCGGTTAAATTTATATCAAAGGAAATTATAAACGTGTAATTGATAAAATATAGGCAAGAAAAGATAATTTGTTTGTGCTTAAATCTGATAGCAACTTTAATTTTATCAAAATGAAAATGCTGAAATTATTGCTTCACTATATCTTTTATCCGGCTGAGGCACTGAAGATTTATTGATTTAGTTTTATCGTGGCTGCTGTTGGCGAGGCGCCAATAGTTTTATTATTAATTTTATGAAAAGTGATTCGTCAGATTGTTGACGGGACGCCAATAACAGCAGGGGAAAATATTTTTTTACTACTGACATACAGCTGTCATAAAGCGAAATTAGTTTTGCGACTCATTAAAATTAGAGAGATGAATTTAGTATCAACCCGCATAATTGCGACGAACGTAAATGAGTTAGTAAAATTTTACGAGCAGGTAACAGGAATGTCTGTAGTGCAATACACCCCTGATTTTGCTGAACTGCAAACCGAGGCAGCCACATTAGCAATTGGTAGCACCAACACACTACAATTCTTCGGTGAGGATGAAGTGGCAAAAGCGGCACAAAACCGTAGTGCTATAATAGAATTTAAAGTACAAGACGTGGATAAAGAGTATGAAAGGTTAGCCGCTTACCTTGAACATCACATTGTTCAAAAACCTACAACGATGCCGTGGGGCAATAAATCCTTTTTATTCCGAGACCCTGATGGCAACCTTGTTAACCTGTTTACGCCCGTTACGCCGGAAGCAATAAGAAAGTTTGCCAACTAAAAGTAAGTACCAGTGGACAGCCACGGCCGCCAAACTTAAGGCTAAAGAAATAGGATTTTACCATATTTTATGCTAAATGCAAAAGCATCGTATTTGCTTGTTTACTAAAACAATTGTTTCACAATATGAATCAATAGCGCCGAAAAAAAGTATCACAAATGATGTCACGCACTTTAGAACGACCCCAAAGCAGCAGAAACAGAATACGCACAGCGAAACCCAACCAAAAGATTAGGCTTGCCCGCGGAGGTAGCCAAAGTAGTGGCCTTCCTTTTGAGTGAAGATGCCTCTTATGTAAATGGACAAACCATTGCTATTGACGGTGGAGAATCCAATATTTATGGAAATGTATAATGAGTGTAATAATTTCAAGAAGTATTTTTAAAAAGCATCATGATGAATATATCATAAAAAAAAGTGATTGAGAATATGTTTGCGGCATTTGCCGAAGGAAATGAAGACTACCATAAACTTCAAAACAAGCTTAATTTTCTGACCGGAATAAAAGACAGTTTAAATTTCGAGTAAGGGAAAAGGTAAAAGATCAAAATAAAAATTCTCCTTATTTCTTCCTTTACTGTATTCTTAATACCTCGCTGTCACGCGCGAAAGTGTTGTTTGAATCAAATTCAAATTCTAGGTAAGGCTTGGTTTTTCCTGCCGGCGCCACCAATATCCTGAAGAAAAAATTTTTTCAATCAGCACAAAGGAAAAAGTAGATTTACTTATCCTAATTGTTTTATCAAATGAAACTCTTTACCGGAAATGACGTAGTTACTGCCGTTTCACAAAGCTTAATCACACCCGAACAGGTAAAGGCCGAAGAAGGCAAGCCCCTCAAAAACGAATTCACCGGATTTATTCTATTTTTTTCTATAGCTATCGGAATGCTGGTATTAGCTTATTTCACCAAGGATGTTCCGCTCGGTATATTCGGCACAATAGCCACCATAATCGTGATATTAGGCCTTATCCAGACACTCATCAAAAGAAGGGTTGCCAGGTCTATGCGTACCGGTCATGTCTTAGCATCGGCAGCGATGGCAGGCGCCGCCAACGAACAAAAGCAAAAAGTCGCCGACATTCCTCTTTTTCAACTGGAGATATATGAGCAAAATGAACTTCCTGACCATGGCTTTTCTTTAAACCAACATCTTACGGAAGAAAAGAATATTTTTAACATAGCACCCTTATCCATCTTTTATTTCTTCAATTTTTATTCGGGCAGTTCTTTAATGAATAAGGTCGCTGGCGGCTTCCAAAGGCATGGCCCGGTGTTTTACCTCGGCTCACCCGAAGATATTGGTTTCAGCAAAATGTGGGATATGTTTTCTATCACTAAGATTATGAAAAAGCTTTTACTTACGTCCCCCCAGCAGTTACATGATTCTATCAATAAATCATCCGTGATGCCTGTTCCGCCTAAAACAAAGGGTTTGATGGCAGAAAATTACCTGACCGGCGCTTACCCTTCCAATGTTTTCTATTGCACAGATGTTATCTGGCAGCAGTGTGTAACCATTTTATTTGAAAAAACAAAATTTGCTATCATTGACGCCTGCGATTATACTTCCGAACGGGCGGGCCTTCAATGGGAGATTGGGCAGATTATTAACCACATAGCTACGAACCGGTTTGTTGTGTTTATAAATTCCAAAACAGATGTCCCTGCCCTCAGCACATCTTTCAGAAAATGCTGGAATGAATTGAACGTTGATTCGCCCAATAATATTAAAAACCCTTTACCGCTTCGATTTATTTTCAAGCAATGGCCAGACAGGAAAAGAGATAATAACTTTCATAGAAACACATTATTTACACGATATCATGAAGAAGCGCTTTCTAATGACAACGTGGTAAATATGCTTTTAAGATCAGGTAAGGAGAACTATTAAGCCGGTTCTCACGTCTGGCCTTCTGGCCGAGGGCTTAAAATTGCATCTTAAGGCCTGAATCTTTCTCCCAAAATAAAAATCCGAAATATTTATTGCTTTACTGTATTTTTAAAATCCAGCGAAAGTATTGATTGAATCAAACTCAAATTGGTAATAATTAGACTCACAAATAGTATTAATTGCTGTGTTATGAAGCTTATTATAGATGATGACAAGAGCAATTTATCAAATATAACAGTCATGCTTACACGAATATTCACAAAAATAAAATATGCATTGGTCACAGGTTACTAATCCATTTAATAATTTAGCGTTATCAGTTTTAGTTGCTTTAGTGCCCGTCCTTTTTATCTTCTGGGCGCTAATCATACAAAAAATGGAAGGCTATAAGGCTATTTTATTCGCTACTTTACTTGCGGTGTTGATTGCTGTTTTTATTTATGGCATGCCGGTTAAATTATCTTTACTCTCCGTTGCCGCTGGGGCGCTGTATGGCCTGTTCCCGATTTGCTGGATCATTATTGCCGCGCTTTTTTTATTTAATATCACTATAAAGAGCGGGCAGTTTGAGATCATCAAATATTTTATGGCATCCGTCACTTCCGACAGAAGGCTGCAGGCTTTGTTAATTGCCTTTTCTTTCGGGGCCTTTTTGGAAGGAACCGCTGGCTTTGGAGCGCCTGTTGCTATCACGGCTGCAATGCTTGTGGGCCTTGGGTTTGATCCGCTTTATGCGGCTGGCTTGTGTCTTATCGCCAATACTTCCCCTGTAGCGTTTGGCTCTATCGGAATACCTATTACGGTTGCCTCTCAGGTTACGTCCATTCCTGAAATGGCTATTTCGCAAATGGTGGGAAGAACACTCCCGATTATATCTTTAATACTTCCATTTTACCTGGTGGTTTTGATGTGCGGCATCAAAAAAACACGCGAAGTTTTCCCTGCTGTCTTGGTATCCGGATTATCTTTTGCATTGATTCAATGGGCATGTTCTAATTTTCTCGGTCCATCGCTGCCCGATATTCTTGCAGGAATTGGTTCTATAATATGCCTGATGATTTTCATAAAATTCCGGAAGCCGAAAAATACCTGGCGGTTTGCCGGTGAAGAGCCGCATATAATTAATAAGGAGATTAAATATTCGATGGCGCAAATCATCAGAGCCTGGTCGCCATTTATTATTTTAACCATCATGATCATTGCATGGGGATTGCAACCCATAAAAGAACTCTTAAATTCTTTTGGCCAGGTTGTGTTTTCATTTCCCGGAATTCATAATGTTATTATGGGTGTTGATGGTAAATTGATACCGCATGTTTTTAAATTTAATTACCTGTCTGCTGCCGGAACGGCCATTTTTTTATCAGCAATTATATCGGTTCCATTGATAGGATTGAGTTTCAAAAGTGCCGCAGGGATATTTTTAGCCACGCTCAAGCAACTTTTATACCCGATCATAACGATTGCTTCCATTCTTGGTTTTGCTTATTTGGTGAATGATTCGGGAATTATTTTAACTGTCGCTGAGGCGCTTGCGATGACCGGCTGGTTATTCCCTTTCTTTGCACCAATTCTCGGCTGGCTGGGCGTATTTATTACAGGCTCAGATACCTCTTCCAATGCATTATTTGGCAAGCTGCAGAGCGTTACTGCCACTTCCATCGGGATAGACCCTGTATTAACTGTTGCAGCAAATACTTCAGGGGGCGTTATTGGCAAAATGATTTCTCCTTCATCCATTGCCGTTGCAGCAGCGGCCGGCAACCTGGTTGGAAAGGAATCAAAATTATTCAGGTTTACGGTTAAGCATAGTTTTATCCTGTTAGGCTTCACCTGCTTTATTGTTTTAGCGCAAACGTATTTGTTCCAGTGGATTGTACCTGCCTACCGTTTAAAGACTTCCGCTGCGTCCGTTACAGAAAATCTCACAGGGGGCTATATTTACTTTATTGTATTAGTCGTTATTATCAGCGTTATTGCAATCCTGGTTAGGGTAGGGAACAGGAATAAAATAACCAAACCTGCGTTGGATAAGAAAGAGTGAAGAAAAATCTTGCGGATTTATTGTTTTACTGTAACTGTATTTTTATTTGTTAGCCTAAGCGTCTGCTTTTATTTTTCCTTTTCTTTTTGAAATTTCAATCTCTTTTTCTGTAGCGCTTTTTGAAGAACGGGGATGGCGGTTTTACCGATGCCGTGCAATGATAATATTTCTGATTCCGTATGTTTAGCGAGCCCGGCTAAAGTTGTAATACCATTATTCTGCAACGCGCGCCTGGCGGGAGCCGAAAGGCCGGAAAAAATATCACTAAGCGGCTCGTCCTGTTGTTTCATCCTGAACTGCACCATCCGTTTGATTAAATCCAATGGCATAGGCTGGTCGAGCGGGAACTGCACGGAACCTCTTCCCTGTTTGTATCCGGATAATTCTTTTTGAAACGCTGCATGAGCTAACGGTGTGGCATACACGCCGATATGGCTTTTATAACCGGCAAAATAAATAATGACTTTGCCTTTGTACCTGAAAGCAGGCATTCCATAGCTGATCGTTTCTTCTGCTTTCGGAGCCGCGTGTATAACGGTCATACGTATACGTTCCAAAATTTTTTGAACACTTTCAGGAAACGTTGCAATGTACGCGTCTACGCTGGCGAGCTTATAAGCCTTCATAAAGGTGAATTTAAAATTGGTTAATCAAGCATTTTCAAGTTCACTGATATTAAATTTCACTGACTTCATAACCACGTCCATTACTCTTTTACTTTTTTCAGGATCATTGATTAATTTTCCCAACATTGCCGGAACAATTTGCCACGACACGCCGTATTTGTCCTTAAGCCAGCCACATTGCGATTCCTCGCCGCCTTCAGTAAGTTTGTTCCAGTAAAAATCTATTTCTTCCTGGTTATCGCAAGGCACCACGATCGACACACCTTCATTAAAAGTGAACTGATGCGGCAAAGAGCTTTCCATACCTGCAAATTCCTGCCCGTTCAATGTAAAGCGCGCATGGTTAATGTTTCCTTCCACATCTCCTTCGCCTTTTCCATAACGGTTGATTAGTTGTATCTCACTGTTTTCAAACAACGAAGTGTAAAAGTTAATGGCTTCTCCAGCTTTGCCGCTTTGCCCCTGCGTAAACATAAATGAAGGCACAATTTTTTGCTTAGCATCTGGCCCCAGCATCAATTGCCAGTTTACACCATACTTATCAGCGCACCAGCCATATTTATCGTTCCACGGATACTTATCAAGCGCCATCATAACGCCTCCGCCTTCAGATAAGAGCTTCCATTTTTGCTCAACCTCTTCTTCTGATTCGCAGAAAACAAAAAAAGAAATAGAGGGATTTATTTTGAACGTCGGGCCGCCATTTAATCCCATAAATAACACACCATCTAGCTCAAACATCACTACAATAGGATTTTCGGAAATGATCTTGGAGTTGTCGAAGACAGAAGAATAAAAAGTGGCGGCTTCTTTGGCTTTGCCGTCAAACCACAGGCAGGGGTATAACTGATTGTTCATTGCTTTTATTTTTTGTTCAGTTTCAAAACTAATCAGAAATGATTTTAAGGATAGGGTGGATTATGACATTTTTTAGAGGGTTTTGCGACAATCCGTTAAGACATTCAAAGCGATCACATTCAAAAACCGGGTTATTTATTCGTTTACTGGAAAACTGTTTTCATTTTATAACTTTTGCTTCACCCGTTAATCCTCTTTAATAAAAAGCAGCTTTTATCGGATTTTAAAAATTTCTTATGCAAAAGGCAACCAATCGTTATCTGCTTACGATTATAAAAAACCGGGTTTCCTCATCAAAGCGTAGATAGGCCCGAATTACCTTGAAGACCAATAAGAACCGAAGGATCAAAAAGAACAATTTTCATTGGAGATCGGATCTCCGGAAAGGAGTTTTTTACCAGGCTCATATAAGACAATGAATCACTGTTATTTTTTGCTGAAAAAGTGAACTGCTTTAATTAAGGGTCTCTTATTATTAACCATAAAACAAAAAAAATGAAAAAGTTTATGTCTTCGGCGCTGCCTTTAAAAGGCTTTCTTATTTCATGCTCGTTTTTTATCATGCTCAATGGATGTAAGAAGCATGAATTTCCATCGGAACTTTTGAGTGGCTACCAGCAAACGAATCTTGTTTCCGATGTGGATGGCTACGGGGCTGCAAGAATTGACCCCACTCTGGTAAATCCCTGGGGTATTTCTTTTTCCGCTACCAGCCCTTTATGGATTTCGGCAAACCATACAAGTCTGAGTGTTATTTACGACAAAGATGGTAACACCGTAATCCCGAATGTAATCATACAAAACGGAAATGGTGCTCCCACCGGGCAGGTATTTAACGGCACCACCGGTTTTGTAATTCCGGCAAGCAGCAAACCTGCAAGATTTATTTTTTGCGGTGAGGATGGTACTATCACCGCTTGGAATGGTGGAACGGCAGCCGTCCTGGTGGCAGACAGGTCGAAAAGCGGAGCCGTTTATAAAGGAATGACAATGGCGAAGGATGGAGATGCCAACTTTTTGTATGTAGCCAATTTCAAAGAAAGCAAAATAGATGTTTTTGACAGCACCTTTACTTATGTTACCGGCAAAGCATTTCATGATCCTTCCATTCCCGGAAATTATGGTCCTTTCAATATCAAAAATATTGACGGCTGGCTATATGTTACTTATGCCAAACATCAGGCGCCCGATAATGTAGATGATCAGAAAGGCCCGGGGAATGGTTATGTAGATGTTTTTAACACCAAAGGAGAACTGGTAAAAAGATTTGCTTCAAGAGGCGCACTTAATTCTCCCTGGGGAATCGCGCCTGCTCCTACAGGTTTCTCAAGTGTACCTGGGGCGATTCTGATAGGAAATTTTGGCGATGGATTAATTAATGTATACACTACAGATGGAAAGTTTGCCGGAAGCATCAAAGATAAATGGGGCCATGATATTAAAATAGATGGTTTATGGGCTATAGAAGGTAATGTTCCCCATGCAGATCCACAAAGATTGTATTTCACAGCGGGCCCGGCCGATGAGAGCCACGGCCTTTTTGGCTATATTGAAAAAATGGTTAAATAGGGGGTAAACAAAGCATATATGTGTCGGTAACAGGATGCATAAGTATGCACGATCACCAGGGGTGGGACCTTTTCTAAGGTTTCACCTCTGTAATTTATGACAAACGTTCATTTACCGGATACCATTACTAACAAAGACAGTGAACCAACAAAAAACAATAATTTCTGTTTACTCATTACGTGACTTCCGCGTCGGCAGAAGTGGTTTGAAAAAATATATCTAATTTGTACAATGTTTCGAAGCCAATCGTTACATAACGAATGAAAATTTTATTTTTTTCTAAAAAACATTATCATGAATGAGCATCTTAAGCCTTTTTTTGCACCGCAACTTTTAATTAATAATGGAGTTAAAGACATTTCATTCTATGCAAATGCATTTGGTGCAACCGAAAATTTTTGTTTGAGAAACGATGATGATAGTGTACACGTGGCCGAGCTTTCCATTGATGGTACTATATTTCATTTGCATGAAGTAACAAAACAGCATTTCTTTTCTCCGGAAAAACATCAGGGAACAACGGCTATTATCGGGCTTTTTGTTTCGGATGTAGGCGCGGTTGTAAACAAAGCCATCCAGGCTGGCGCTATTGAAATAAGCGCGGTAAAAGATTACGAATATGGTTATCGCCAGGGAGAAATCAAAGATATTTTTGGGCACCATTGGTTAATAGAAAAGAAAATTTGATACTTCTGCAATTAGTAGCGGTCGGTACCTAAGGTTAAATCGCGTTTACAATTCAAACCGAAAAATAAACCAAAATTGAGTTAGATAATCGTGTATGCATCGCCGTTATATCGAAATAAAAAAGACAGTTATTAATTGCCTTACTGTGACGCCAAACCCGCAAAAGAAGTTGATCTGAGACAATTGCGTGTCATTAAAATGTAATACATATTTTTGAAATTATTTTTATAATTTTTTAACAGAACTGCTTTTCCGCTTTTTTTACATTTGTTTCCTCTTTCAACAAAAAGCCATCATTTCCTGATGGTTGCAACGTATTTATCAACTATGCCAGAAACTTTTCTTCACCGGAAACAATGTACATTGCTGCATTGTAAACTACATCGTTTTGTTTTGTGCCTTATTTGCATCTTTATGCTTGCATCTGTGCGTGCGCAAAAGATAGCTACCGCAACACAATCCTCTTTTACGGCACGGCTGGTAAGCCTGGAGTCAACGGCAGACAAGCCTTTTCGTTATAGCGCATCATTGCATAACGGCAAAGCGCAGGCTGTAACATTTGATTTGGTAGCGCTTGCGCCTGAAGGCTGGATGTCAACTTTTAAAGTGATGGGCACTGAGGTGCCTTCTCTGAGAATGGACTCCGGCCAAACGCAGGAAATTTCTCTCGAAGTAACTCCTTCACCTACTGTGAAGCCGGGTAAATATGATGTACCAGTTGTTGCAGTTTCACCGCAGGATACGCTTAAGCTTGACCTTACCGCTGTGGTTAAGGGAAATTATGATCTGGATGTTACCACGCCGGATGGGCGCCTTAGTGACGACGTTACGGAAGGCACAAGTAAAGTGATACACTTAAAAGTAGTGAATACGGGTACGCTTCCGTTGAGCGGTTTACAATTGTCTGCAGAAGCGCCTGTAAAATGGACGGCAACTTTTGATCCTTCAAAGATTGACAGGCTTGATCCCGGAAAAACCCAGGATATCAAGGCCACCCTGGTAGTACCGGAGAAAACAATTGCAGGAGACTATGTCACAAAATTTACGGTGAGAAATAATTCGGCCGATGCAGATGCCACATTCAGAATGACTGTAACTACGTCATTGCTTTCCGGCTGGATTGGAATTCTTATCATATTCCTGGCGCTCGCAATTGTGTATTACCTCATTCGTAAGTACGGAAGGAGATAAGCTAATGGAAAATCCTATCATCAAACTGGACGGGTTAACAAAGTGCTATGGCTCTGTGAAAGCTGTAGATGATTTGCATCTTGAAATAGACAAGGGTGAAATTTTCGGATTGCTTGGGCCAAATGGAGCCGGTAAGACAACTACGATTCTTATGATGCTCGGATTAACGGAGCCTTCTGCCGGAACAGCCACCATCTGCGGCGTTAACGCAACTACACATCCAATAGCTGTAAAAAGAAAAGTTGGTTATATGCCAGACAGTGTGGGGTTTTATGATAATATGACGGCTTTTGAAAACCTTGCATACATCGCTAGACTCAATGGTATCCCCGAAGATGAAGTTCAGAAGCGTTCGCGCGAAACACTGGAGATGGTGGGATTGGGCGCAGAAATGAACAAAAAAGCATCCGCTTATTCACGAGGTATGAAACAGCGGCTTGGTTTGGCTGATGTGCTGGTGAGAGAGCCCGAAGTGATTATATTAGATGAGCCCACGCTCGGAATTGATCCAAGCGGGGTTAAAGAATTTCTTTCTTTCATACGCCACCTTAGCCGCCAGCAGGGATTAACAGTGCTTCTTTCATCTCATCATCTTCACCAGGTGCAGCAGGTATGCGATCGCGTAGGGATTTTCGTAGAGGGAAAAATGCTGGTGCAGGGAAACATAGAAACACTTGCCCGCAATTTGTTTGGCGAGGAAACTTTCACCGTGGTAATTACAATAAAGGAAACCCTGTTGCCATCCTGGGAACCATTGAAAGAGCTGGAAGATATTTCATCCATTCATAAAATCAGTGTTTTCGAAAATTCCGTAGAATTTTCGTGTACGGAAGATCTTACTCCCGAGTTGGTTCGTTTTTTCGTGGGCAAAGGAATGAATGTGATGGGTGTTCAAAAAAAGGAATTTGGGTTGGATGAAATTTATCAACAATATTTTGAAAATAATTTAAAGAAAAATATTTCCGATGGAAAGCCCGGCAATTTATTTCAAAGGTCTTTTTTCAAAAGAAGCAAACCACAATAATTCTTTGCGAGCTTCAGCAGGCCCGTTCAGCGTGATGATACGTAAGGAGGTGGCTGACCATGTGCGTAGCTGGCGCTTTATCATACTTGTAGTATTAATTGTGTTGACTTTTTTGGGAGCTATGTACGTTTCAATGAGCCACATCCGCCTGGTAGTCGCAAATGAAAAAGATCCCGACCATCTTTTTATTTATCTGAAACTATTAACCACTACCGACGGAACATTACCACCTTTTCATGTTTTTATCAGTTTTCTCGGACCTTTGTTGGGGATTGCGTTGGGATTTGATGCAGTAAATGCTGAAAAGAATAACGGTACCCTTACACGTCTTTTGGCACAACCTGTCTATCGCGACAACCTGCTGCTCGCGAAGTTTTCAGGCGCGCTCATCGTCATAAGCGTTCTCTTTGTCAGCCTGTGTTTGCTAATGATTGGCGGCGGGCTTATCATAACAGGCGTACCCATTGAACCTGTAGAATTTTTTCGCATCATTGGATTTATAATAATCAGCATTTTATACGTAGGGTTTTGGCTCAGTCTTTCCATATTGCTTTCTGTGGTTTTCAAACGGGCAGCCACCTCAGCATTAACTGCTATTGGAATCTGGCTATTTTTTACGGTTTTCTACAGCATTCTTGTACACATAATTGCTAATGCCATATTGCCGGATAAAAGTTTTCTTGATCCCGAAACGGCAACGGTTTACGAAAACTATGTATTGAATTTTTTAAGAGTTGCTCCAAATCAGTTGTACACAGATGCGACAACCACACTACTTATGCCATCTATCCGGAGCCTAGGGCCGATGACAATGGAACAGATGGCAGGCGCCATACCATCTCCTTTACCGCTGAAAGAAAGCTTTATGATTGTGTGGCCGGAGATCACCGGGTTGATATCTGCTATAACAGTGTGCTTTGCACTAACTTATTATTTATTTATGCGAAAAGAAATAAGAACCTGAGAGGAATTTATTTGTTAGTTGGGCGTCATCTTTCCCGACTAACTGCTGTTGGACGAGACTTTGTAAATTTGTTATTATGCAAGCACAAATTGACATAGGCTTTGAGCAATTGGTAAAATTGGCGAAACAGCTTCCTAAGCAGCAATGGACAAAGCTTAAAAGCGAAGTAGAAGAACAAAATTTTTCTACTGACCATGCCACAGACATGCTGGCATTTCTCCTAAATGGGCCAACATTCAATAAAAGGCAACTTGACGAAGTCGCAAAAGCACGTAAAGAAATTAATCAATGGCGGACAAAATAATGCTGATTGACACATCTATCCTGATTGACTATTTTCGCAAGAAGGATAAAGAGAAATCTGTTCTTGTCGCACTGGTAAAGCAAGATTACACCTACTGCATTTTCTTCGGTAACAGAATATGAAATTTACAGAGGAGCATTATTGGGTCAAACTTCTTTTTGGGATGACCTACTCCAGAAGGTACAGGTTCTATCTTTTGACAAAGCAGCGTCCAGAGTGGCTGTTGATATAAATGCTGAATTGAAACGCAAAAGAAAACAAATAGAAATCCCAGATTTGTTTATTGCAGCAACCGCGATAACAAACAACCTTCCTTTAGCTACGCTTAACAGAAAACACTTCGACAGGATTGGTAACCTGCAACTGATTGACTAAGGCGAACGGAAAACATTGGAAATGGTAGGGTTGACGGGCATTTTATCAGTTATTTGTTCGCAATTGGTTCCGATAGTTATAGGGATTCCGGCTGAAATATACTATTAAGCACAGAATAAAAATAGTAGCTTTTTGTTCATTTACTGCTTCGGATGAGTACCGGAATTCCACAGAAAAATCACAAATTGCCCTGTCATCCTTTGGCAGTTTCATATTGAATCAACAATATTTTAGAAATTTTTTTCTTTCGCAAAAAAAGTAAGCTGGCTGTTATTTTGCAAAATCGTCAGCCAACTTATTTAATTCTGCAACGCTTAACGTTTTGTTGTCGGAGTCAATGACAATTCTGAAACGGAATGTTACGGATTCTCCTTTTTTTAGCTGAAGATTTTTGGCGGACTTTCCATTTGTGAATATTTTTTCTCCAAGCGGATTGGCAGCGAATAATCCATAGCCGCGTGCATGCCAAAATGTGGGATAGTTTGGGTTTTCTGGGTGATCAATAATCGCCACTGTCATAGAATCATTTCCCATTTTTCCATACACTTTACACCATCTTCCTCGTGTGCTCCAGGCATCGTCACCGGTTTTTCCTTCGCTGGTTAAATAATTTCCATTAGCAACATCATCTGCTCCTCCTTTTACGACTGTTACGTTTCCTTTGTCATCTTTAAATTCCTTATCCTTCTTATCAGGAATCTGAAGTTCATGCGCCAGCCTGATGGCATACATCCCGTCTTTCGCATCGGTAAATTTTACCATTGTATCTGCTGTCAATGTAGTCACCCTGTCAATGATTCTGTGGTGCTCTGTGCCGCTGAATGACAACTTAGTTACTTCCTCCAGCAAGACGTTATTTTTCTGATCGGTCCAATTGGCATGGTATAAAATTGTTCCGGTTTTTCCACCTGATGCATTAATAATCCTGTCGGTTTTTATCCATCCATATAAATGTTTTTTATCAGCCGGTATTGCATAAGAATTATTCCAAAAATCAAGACCGTTCACGTTTTCAAAATTAAACCAGATCCCCAGGTGATGCGGATGATCCGTTGGTTCGCCGGGCTGTGGATTTATTGGAAAGCCGCGCGTAACTATTTGCCCGTCTGCTGCATGTACTGGATACAATACCGGCTTTTCCAGGGTATCGGGATATAAAAAGCTGGTGAAAGGCTTGTCATTAATCAATACATCAATTCTATCCTGTTTGGGAACTTTTTCCACCTTTACTTTTTTTTCGTTCTGTCCAAATACCACGCTGGTATAAAATAAGGCAGCACTACTTAGCAAAAAACAATACAATGCTCCTTTTATTTTTTTAGTCATTACATTGGCATTTTGTGTAAAAACCTCATGGTGTTGTTTGCCCATGAGGTTTTATCAGTTTATTAGTAAAAAATTAATACTTAAAGGCTTTCCCGCCAACCATCACTTCCTGGGTAGCTTCATCGAAGGTTGCTCTCATACCTGTATGCGAGGCAGCTGTTGTCATAATATTTGCGATAGAATGACTGTAGCCAGCCTCTACAGGGGCATTTGGCTGTTTACGGCTGCGGACACATTCCATCCAGTTTCTGACATGATTGTCCGTTAAAGAATCCCCACCTGTGTTTGCCGAGGCAACAACTTTTTCTGTTTGGGTAAGGCTCATCTCAGGTAACAAATTCGGCTGCATGTTCATTGCCTCTGCATGTTTTTTGGTGAGGCCACCATTCGGCGAAATTTTGTTGGTGATAAGATTTAATTCTCCTCCGTTTGAGTAGTAAATTTCTGCCGGATCTTCAGTTCCGTTGTCCATTCGCGAAGCAAAAGATACCTGGAACCCGGTGGTGGGATCATCTTCAGGGCCGTAATCAAATACGGCGGTTAATGTATCCCAATTTCTCCTTCCGTCTTTCCACATGTAAATGCCTCCGTTGGCTACTGCACTGCGCGGGTGTTTTAATCCGCTGAACCAATGCACAGTATCTATCTGGTGGCTCATCCATTGGCCTGGAAGTCCTGAAGAGTAAGGCCAAAATAAACGATATTCAAGGTATTTTCTTGGATCAAATTCTTCAAAAGGCCTGTTAATCAGCCATCGTTTCCAATCTGTATCTTCCTGTTTTAACTGCGCTACCAAATCAGGCCTGCGCCAGCGGCCGGGTTGGTTTACATTCCAGGTAAGCTCCACCATTTTTATAGGGCCAAATTTTCCGGATTGAATAAAATCCGCGGCTGACTGGTAATTGGCGCCGCTTCTTCTTTGTGAACCGATTTGAACAATTTTTCCGGTTTCCTTTACTGCTTTCAATGCCGCACGGTTATCTTCCATTGTTTCGGCAAAAGGCTTTTCGCAATATACATCGCATCCGGCTTTTACCGCTTCTATGCAATGCGTGGCATGTTGAAAATCAGAAGTGCTGATAAATACAGCATCAGCCAGTTTTTTATCATACATTTCTTCATTGTTCCGGCAGGCCACGATGTCATGATTCATTTTTGCCTTCCAAAATGCAACGCCCTGTTCTCGTCGCTTGCTCCAGATATCAGAAACAGCCACCAGGTCAAAATTCAGATTTTTATAATGGTTCATGAATGAGGGCGCATGAGAACTTCTGTGCCTGTCAGAAAAACCGATTACGCCGACGCGTACGCGATCATTTGCACCTATAATTTTTCTGTAACTCTTAGCGCTGAAGGCATTGGCGCCCAGGTAAACTCCGGCTGTGGTGAGGGCTGTTTGTTTAATAAAATTTCTTCTTGAGTTTGACATATCGCAATCTTTAGTTTTAATGGAATTGAAAATTAAAATTCGCTTTAAAGCTATTGAATTTTTGGGTTTTAGCGCTTTATTCAATAAAAATAAAATTTCATATTCTTGGTAAAAGTTGCTTTATAAAGCGATAATAAAAAAACCGGATATCCACTTACCTAAATAAAGAATTAGCTTATTTGTTCTTTCACTGCCGGGGGAATTACTAAAAGCAAAATAAAATTGAACGATAGAAGCAATGTGAATTACAATGATTTTGTTTTCAATTAAAAGAGAAGAAATACTCTTTTTTTTGAATGTAGAAATACTCATTTATCGGAAAATTACCATTTTCTTGTCGCATTTTTACGTAAAGATTTTTTTGGTCGCTCTGCCTCATGGCATGATTTTATTTATAAAATAATAAAGATTACTCTTGATTTTGATAAAGTATGATTTTGAGTTATAATTGTTTGTTTAAAAAACAGTTGCTTTTTATGAAAATAAAATCTAACGCAATAAAGTATATTAACGAAAAATAATTTCGTAGATTTACGAACGTGAAGGCAAAACGACGGCATGAATAAAAATCCGGTTTATAATTATAAATCCGGAAATAAATTTTCGCCCCCGGTTTTAAAATACTTCAATCCAATTATCTTCGTTATTATGTCGAAGTTTTTAATAGCCGGGTTAGGAAATCCTGGAAATGAATATATAAATACAAGGCACAATATTGGTTTTGATGTGTTGAACGCCTTTGCTTTGAAACATAATGTTTTTTTTCAGCCGTCAAGGCTTGCAGATGTGGCTGAAATAAAATTTAAGGGAAAAATATTCGTTTGTATTAAACCAACCACGTTTATGAATCTGAGTGGCAGAGCGGTGAAGTATTGGTTGGATAAAGAAAAAATTGAATTGCAGAATTCTTTGACAGTGGTGGACGATTTAGCACTTCCGCTGAGCAAATTGCGGCTACGGAAAAAAGGTAGTGATGCGGGGCATAATGGATTGCGCGATATCCAGGCAATTTTGGGAACAGATGAATTTCCAAAACTCCGGTTCGGCATTGGCAATCAATTTACCAGGGGCAGGCAGGTTGAATTTGTATTAAGCCGGTGGACAAAAGAAGAGGTTCCCATTGTGAAAGCTAAAATTGAAAAATGCACAGAGATTATTGAAATGTTTGCAACCACCGGAATTGACCGTACGATGAGTGAAATAAATCATTTGACCTTTTAAAATTTTTAATACCAATTGAAATTAGATAAATTCTTTTTTAAATTTGTTTTTTATATTTTCGCACAACCCTTAAGAAAGCCCTGACTAAACCTCGATTGACATGAAAATATTTTGTATAGGGCGTAATTATGCCAAGCATGCACAGGAGATGGGGAACGGTGTTCCGGATGAACCCATTATCTTTATGAAACCAAAAAGCGCGCTCGTGCAGGGCCATACTCCGTTCTACTATCCGGAGTTTACAAACGAATTAAATTTTGAAGCCGAACTGGTGGTCCGTATCAGTAAAAATGGAAAATACATCCAGGAAAAGCATGCTTCTAACTACTATAATGCTATTTCTGTGGGTATTGATTTTACTGCCAGAGATATTCAACAGCAATTGAAAGAAAAGGGTCTTCCCTGGGAGAAGGCAAAAGCTTTTGATAATTCTGCTGCCGTCGGCAAATTTGTAGATATAACGCCTGCTCTCAATAAAAAAAATATCAACTTTTCTCTTTTGAAAAATAAAGAACTGGTGCAAAAGGTCAATTCTTCTGAAATGATTTTTTCTATTGACCAGATTGTTTCAAATATCTCCAATTTCTTTTCAATCAATATCGGCGACTTAATTTATACAGGAACCCCGGCAGGCGTTGGCGAATGTATAGTAGGAGATGTTTTTGAAGGATTTTTGGAAAATGACCAGGTGCTTTCGCTCGAAATAAAATAATGTTCAAAGGTAATTACACCAAACCTTTATAAAAAAAATTGCCACAGCATTGAAACTGTGGCATTTGTTTAAAAATAAAATAGGTTATTTGCCGGTTTACTATGGAAAGAGGCTTTAGCTAAACGTTTCCTTTATCTTTTCCCAAAAAGTTTTATCGTTTTTGTCAGGCTTAGGCTTAAAATTCTCACTGTCTTGCAGACTTTCAAGTGTGGCCTTTTCAGTTTCAGAAATATTTTGTGGTGTCCAAACATTAACCTGGATCAATTGATCTCCTTTTTCATAACTGTTTACAGACGGAAATCCTTTTCCTTTTAACCTGAAGATTTTACCACTTTGGGTTCCTGGTGGTATTTTTATTTTAGCCCGGCCATCAATCGTAGGCACTTCTATCTGCGTTCCGAATACCACATCGGTAAATGAAAGATATAAATCATGGCCCACATTCAGCCCCTCACGATGCAGGTATGGATGTGGTTCTTCTTCTATAAGAATAACAAGGTCGCCCGGGCCGCCGCCTCTTTCTCCAACATTGCCTTTACCGCTCATGCTTAGCTGCATGCCTTCCTGTACGCCAGCCGGAATATCGAGCGTAACAGTTTCTTCGCCATACACTCTGCCTTCGCCTCTGCAGGCTGTACACTTACTGGTAATAACTGAACCTTCGCCATTACAATCAGGGCAGGTGGTAACTGTTTGCATCTGTCCTAAAAAAGTATTTTGAACGCGACGCACCTGGCCATTGCCTCCACAGGTTTTACAAGTCTGCGAGCTATTTTTATCTTTTGCTCCCGAACCACCGCAATTGGTACACCTGATATATTTTTTTACCTTAATCGTTTTGGAAGTTCCTTTTGCAATCTCTTCATAATTTACTTTGATTCTCACTCTCAAATTGGTGCCCCTGGTACCATGACTTCTTCTTCCGCCGCCGCTGCGTGAGCCTCCGCTGAAAAATCCTCCAAACATGTCATCGCCGAAAATATCACCAAACTGGCTGAAAATATCATCCATATTCATTCCCTGTCCTGAAAATCCACCGCCGCCTCTGCCTGGCCCAAAAGCATTGTGGCCAAAACGGTCATATTGTGCCCGCTTGTCTGAATCGCTTAATATTTCATATGCTTCTGCCGCTTCCTTGAATTTTTCTTCTGCAGAATGGTCTCCCGGGTTCCTGTCGGGATGATATTTCATTGCCACCTTTCGGTAGGCCTTTTTAATCTCATCAGCGGTTGAGTTTTTGCTCACCCCCAGAACTTCATAATAATCTCTTTTTGAAGACATTGTATTCGTCATAATATTTGTTGTAAACTACCTCCTCAAAGCATTTACAGTTTTAAAAATTATTTAGTTGCAGTGTTTTATTTCCCTACCACCACTTTGGCAAACCGGATTAATTTATCATTCAGCATGTAGCCTTTTTGCAATTCGGCAACTACTTTTCCTTTTAATTTTTTATCAGGCACCTCAATCTCTGAAACAGCTTCATCTTTCTCTACATCAAAGTCTGAATGCAGAGTTTCAATTGGCTTTAAACCCCTGGATTGAAGCGTTTTTCTGAATTTATCAAATACAAGAAGCACACCGTCGGATATGGCAGCATCTACATTGCTTTCTTTTAATTGTTGTTCCGCACGATCCATGTCGTCTAAAATGTCTAACATAGAAATGATTATCTCTTTGCCTGCGGTTTGCCTCAATTCCATTGCTTCTCTTGATGTTCTTCTTTTGTAATTATCAAACTCAGCAAAAAGCCGTATGTATTTATCTTTTTGTTCTGATAATTCAGCTTTTATTTTTTCCGTTTCGTTTCCGTCTGATTCAACATTTTCTTCCTGCGGTTGGAGATTTTCCTCTTGGTACACAGGATTAGCTTCTTCGTTTGTATCAACTGGCAATTCATCATGTTCTGCTTGATTTTTCACTTCCTTTTCGTGCATGGTGTTTGTTTTAATCCGTTAATTAAAATAAGCTGCAAAGGTACTAAGTCAAAATTTTTGCCAACTATAAAAATTAGACAAAATGACACAATGAGATCAGAAAGAATGAGGAAAATGTTAAATCAAATTATTTAACCACCTGGAATTTGCCGGACTCAATGATATTTCCCTGCTTATCGCGAAGCTGGAAAACATATACGCCCCGGTAAAAATTGGTGAGGGAAACCGTAATTTTTTGGTCGGTAACTTTTAAATCTTCTACTTTTTTACCAATAAAATTGAATATAACGATGGTATAGGAATCATTATAATTATCGGCAAACTCAAAATTGATGAAGCTTGACGCCGGATTGGGATAAAACTTAACAGTTTTTACGGCATCTGCGGCAACATGTTTCGCCTGAGCATTGCTGCTTGCTTGTAAACCGAAAGTAAAAATGATTATGTAAAAAATTTTTTTCAATAGGACAAAAGTATTTAATTAATTTATAATTACAATTGTTCGGACTCTGTAAAGATTAAATAGATTAATCATAAAAGTTAACGTTGCTTATAATATTTTTATTGCATACCTGATGCCCACTGCTTAAAATTAAGATTATTTGGCAAAATAAAAATGTTTAATATTTATTTGCTTACTGTTTTCAGTTGAAGTTTCTATCCACGGCTTATGAATTTAACAAAGCAGCAGCAACCATCCTGGTGTAATGCAAATAACAAAGTGTTTTTTTAATAACTTGCAATCCAACTTCAAACTTTTTTTCCGACTATCAAATACAATTTAAATGAGTACTGAAAACAAAACGGTGCAGAATTTTGTAAACCTGCTGGATTATGATAAAAATATCATTTTTAATATGACGCCGGAAGAGGTTTCGGCTGCAATTACGTCCGGTGATCCTGCGCGCGTTCGTGCCATCGACGGGCAATTTGCAATTGTGGAAAAAGTTGGCCAGGAAGTATTTATGGCTCGTTCCATCGGCAGACCCATGCGCTACTTTTTGGCTAAGCAAACGGCCGGCCCGTTGCTGATTGTGTCCGAGCGCATGGATGAAATTTATGAATTTTTAAAAACAAAAAACCTCCATTCTCAATTTCATCCGTCTTATACAAGGATGGTGCCTGCTCATTTTGTAGTGAGGCTTGAAGTGATTGGCTGTCCTGACCCAAACCCGGTTTACACGCGATTTTTTGCTCCGCAAAGAAACCAGCTAACTACCGACCTGGATGAAATAGGAAAGCGATATATTGGAGCGCTGGCCGGCGAATGTGAAAAATGGCTCAGGACAATTCCAAAAACGGAACCCATAGGAGTGCTGTTTTCCGGGGGAATTGATAGTGGCTCGGTCTTTTTGGTGCTCTACCATTTAATGTTGAAAATGGGTCTTTCCCCTCAGCGATTAAAAGCGTTTACACTTTCAATAAATAATGGCCCCGATGCAGAACAAGCGCACGAATTCCTCGACAAATTAGGATTGTCGCTTTTTCTTGAGGTGATAAATGTGCCCGAATCAGCAGTTGATTATAAAGAAGCCATCAAAGTAGTGGAGGATTATAAATCACTTGATATCGAGTCTGCCACCATGATACTGGCGCTGTGTAAAGAAATTCGCAGCCTATATCCCGAATGGAAGTACTTAGCCGATGGCGAAGGCGGCGATGAAAATCTGAAGGATTACCCTATTGAAGAAAATACAGAATTAACAATCAGGAGTGTATTAAACAATACCATGCTCTACCAGGAGGGATGGGGCGTTGATAAAATCAAGCATTCTCTTACTTACACCGGCGGCCAAAGCCGTGGCCATGTTCGCTCTTATGCGCCGCTTCAAAAATTAAAGTTTAAAGATTTTAGCCCTTATGCATTGCCCAATGTTATTGAGGTATCGGAAGGAATTCCATTTATCGACCTTACAGATTGGAAAGAAGAAAACCTGTATGCCCTTAAAGGAGAAATTGTAAAAAGAGGCATAAAGATTATTACCGGTTTCGATATGCCTGTATTTGAAAAAAGACGTTTTCAACATGGCGTAGTGGATGACAATACTTTCAAACAAATTTTTGCGGGCAACGCCATGGAATACCGGACTTATTTTAACTCGCTTTATGCCTGATGATTTTGATATCGTAACATTTCGCCAGGAAAGAAATCACATAAACGCTGAAATCCCTTACCATTTCCTACATGAACAGGAAATTGATGAAAATGGAATTTTGAGAAAGGTAAATACGGTTTTTCTTACAGGAAAAGAATGCTCCTTTAAATGCCTGATGTGTGACCTTTGGAAAAATACACTTACCTCAGCCACACCTCCGGGCGCAATTTTAAAGCAAATAGATTATGCACTGAAAAGATTGCCACCGGCCGATATTATAAAATTATACAACAGCAGTAATTTCTTTGATAGTAAAGCGGTTCCTTTATCGGATTATCCCGGAATCATCGAACGCGTAAGCTCCTTCAAAAAAGTTATTGTAGAAAATCATCCCAATCTTTGCGGGTCATCCTGTGTTGACTTTAACGGGCGAATAGATGGAAAACTTGAAATAGCTATGGGGCTTGAAACGATTCATCCCAACGTTTTGCCAAGGCTCAATAAAAGGTTGACTGTTACGGATTTTAAAAAAGCTGCCACATTTTTGCAACAGCATAATATTCAAATGCGTGCGTTTGTTCTTCTTAATCCTCCGTTTCTGACCGGGCAGGATGAAAATGTGGAGTGGGCGTTGAAGACCATCGATTTTGCATTCGACTGCGGCGTCGGTTGCTGTTCCATCATTCCGACCCGTAAGGGCAATGGAATAATGGAAGAATTGGAAAAAAGTGGAGATTACGTCGCTCCTACCTTAGCATCATTGGAACAGGTGATGGAAAAGGCGCTTGCTTTAAAAAAAGGAAGGGTGTTTGCTGATATATGGGATATTGGCTTTCTTGCCAGGTGTAATACCTGTTTTGAGAAAAGAAAACTACGATTGGAGGAAATGAATTTTACCCAAAAAATTTTACCAAAAATAAACTGTAACTGCTCCTGATTATGTCGCAAAAAAAACGCAATCATTATGATATTGTTATTGCAGGGGCCGGTTTTGGAGGCTCACTTATGGCTTTGGCCTTACAAAAAAAAGGCTTAAAAATTGCTTTACTGGAAAAAGGAAAACATCCTCGCTTTGCAATCGGTGAATCTTCTACGCCGGTGGCAGATATGATTTTAAGAAGCCTTTCTGTAAAATTTGATTTGCCCTGGCTTCATGATTTTTCGCGGTATGGAAGCTGGCAAAAATCGCATCCGGAAATTATTTGCGGTATTAAAAGAGGATTTAGTTTTTTTAAACATTATCCAGGCAAAGATTTTACTACTGATGAAAACCATACCAATGAATTGCTGGTTGCTGCAAGCATCAGCGACATGGAATCCGACACCAACTGGCTTCGCAGTGATGTGGATTCTTTCCTGGCGGAGAAGGTAAAAGAGAGCGGAATAGATTACTTCGATCTTACCGAAATCACAAAAGCAACAAGAAAAAATGGTGAATGGGAATTGCAAATAAGTAAGTTGGATAACAACGGGATGATTCATGCTTCCTTTTTTATTGATGCCACTGGAAGCGGTTTTTTGGCGGAAAAATTATTGGGAATTGAATCATCTTCAGATGATTTTCTCACCAGTTCTTTTGCTGTCTTTTCACATTTTAATGATGTTCCTCACTGGACGGGAATATTGAAAGAAAAAAATATTCCCGTGGCTGATTATCCGTACAATCCTGATTGGTCAGCTTTGCACCATATTTTGGATGAAGGTTGGATGTGGATGCTGCGGTTCAATGACGAGCGCACCAGCGTTGGTTTTGTGTTGAATGGCAGTAAAAAAAATGAGCAAGATTTAGCTGCTGAAAAAATCTGGAAAAATAAGTTGGAAAAATATCCGGAATTAAAAAAAATGCTACAGGATGCTGTCCTGCATCCTCAACCTGGGAAAATAATTAGGACGGGAAGGCTGCAAAGAAAAATGAACAATGCTTTTGGCGAAGGATGGGCGGCGCTTCCCAATACAGTTGGCTTTGTTGACCCGCTGTTTAGTTCCGGCATTGCGCATTCACTTTCTGGCATTGAAAAATTAATTGAAATTATACATCAACATTGGGGCAACAATGAATTATTTTATGGCCACTTAAAAAATTATGAACAAAAAATTTTCACTGAAATAAAATTAGCAGATTGCCTGATTGCTGGCTGCTATGAGACGATGCCTTATTTTGAGCTATTCAATGCATGGTCAATGTTATACTTTGCTGCTACGATAGCTCATGAGCAAAGACGGATTAAAAATCAACCGCCCGGTTATTTTTTGAATGCCGATGATCTGCAAATCACTAAAATGATTTATGATTCTTATAATGATTTACTGAAGATTCTTTCGGCTAAAGCGCCTTCTGTTGATGAAATAAAAAATTTTACCTGTTTGATTAAGGAAAGGATTAAACCTTTCAATATCGCCGGCCTTTTGGATCCAAATGCAAAAAACATCTATCATCATACAGTTGCATCGTTTTAATTCTATTACTTTAATACTTGTTTTGATGTTTTTCTCAGAAAGAAAATCATAATCTCTATGGCATGTTTGAATATGGGTTCGCAAAATAAATTTAGAACAAAAAAAATATTATCCTACTAATTTGGTAGACTAATAAAATTCCTTATATATTTGCACAGATTAATTAGATAATTAATCACAAGCATATACTTTATGACTCTTCAGATAATCAGATATAGGATGCGATGTTGTGTTTCGATAATGAACTCATTCGTTCTACGATTCCGCTATTGTTATTTACGAATGCGATAGAATCTAAATGCCTGATTGAAATAAAATCTCTTTTAATTTTTTCACCGGCCAGCTCAATTGGCTATACCGAATATCTCTGATGCAATATTTATTTCTTAATGCACCCGCCGGAGGACTGCCGGAATGTTGATTGAACTGATAAAAAAATAAGGGAAATAGCAGCAACTATTTCCCTTTGATCCGAATATAAATATTCTTCACGTTAAACTCATACAAATGTACATAATAAATAGGTACTCGGGTCTCGTGGCGTTCGCCGCGATAGGCTTAACAACGCCATTACAGGCGCAAAAACAAATAACACATCAAAGCCAATACTGGCTTCGCTATTATGGGAAATACCAACTTTCCCCGAAATCAGAAATCAACCTAGAAATAGATGACCGGAGATTCTTTAAAAACAACCGGCAGGCGAATTGGGTGTTGCCGCGCGTTACAGTAACCTACAAACTGGGAGCTGGATGGAGTGCCGGAGTGGGATTTGCTTATTACACTTCTACCAATCCTGCTGATCCATCGGTCTTTTCAACAATTACGGTTCCCGAATTAAGGCCGCACCTGGAGTTAGATTACAAACAGGATGCTGCGGATTTAAGCATCAGTCATCGTTTTAAGTTGGAAGAACGGTGGACACGCAACAGCACCAACAACAAACTTACTGATGGATACAATTTCAAAAGCCGGTTTCGATACCAGTTGCAATTACAATATCCAATTGTAAAAAAAGCCAATGCTGCAGGCGCATTAAATGCAAAAGTTGCTGATGAAATCATGCTGAACCTGGGTCGCTCTGTTGTGAACAATACTTTCGATCAAAACCGGGCGTATGTAGCGTTGAACTACGGCCTCAGTAATCATTTCCAGGTGGAGCTTGGCTATATGAATTATTTCCAGGAGCGCAGTTCGGGCAGGCAATATTACCAGAGCGACATTGCGCGCTTAACCCTTTATCATTCCATCAATTTTTACAAAAAACATTAATCCATTTTTCTAAAAACCAAATTCATTAATATGAAAATAAAAAAAATCATAACAGGAATTTTATTTTTTTCTCTTTCCCTGAATTTTATTGCGTGCAACAGCGGCAAATCTAAAAGTGTTACCATAAGCGGCGCATTTGCCTTATATCCGCTGGGAGTAAAATGGACAGAGGAATATAAAAAATTACATCCCGATGCGCGCTTTGATGTGTCGGCAGGTGGCGCCGGCAAAGGACTTACGGATGTGCTGGCCGGAGCGGCCGATCTTGCCATGTTCTCCCGCGCATTAACACCAGTGGAAGAACAAAAAGACATTGTTCTTTTTGCCGTGGCCAAAGATGCGGTGCTACCCACGTTCAGCGCAAAAAATCCTCTGGCAGATATTATACACCGCAAGGGGCTTACGCATGATCAGTTGAAGCAAATTTATTTTTCGGGAAAAGATATTGACTGGGGCAGCCTGCTTGACAAGCCCGATAAAAATAAGATCATCGTGTACACGCGTTCCGATGCAGCGGGCGCTGCCGACACATGGGCTGCGTATTTTGATGGCAGGCAGGACAACATAAAAGGCACGGGTATTTATGGCGACCCCGGCCTTGCTGATGCAGTAGCCAAAGATCAATATGGCATTGGGTTTAACAATATTGCTTATGCGTATGACATTACCACAGGTAAGAAAAGGCCTGGCATCGATGTGGTGCCGATAGATGTAAATAATAACCGGCAAATAGATCCGCAGGAAAACTTTTACGATAACGCTGACAGTCTGCTGAAAGCCATTGCTGACGGGCGTTATCCTTCGCCGCCTGCACGAGATCTGTATTTTCTTACCAAAGGAAAACCCGCTGACTCGGCCGTGATAAATTTCCTGAAATGGGTGCTTACCGACGGGCAACAATATGTAAAAGCTGCTGGTTATGTGCCCTTGCCTGCTGATAAAATACAGCAGCAATTAGATAAATTAAAATAATCACTAACCATTAATCAACCGGCAAACAAGATGACAACGTTTTTCACTTTGCCCCCGAAGTGGATGGATCGCTTATCCAACACCTGGATGGTTATAGCAATGCTTTGCCTGTTGTTATTGCCATTGGCAATAGGGCTGGGGCTGGTATTGAAGTCGCTGCCATTGTTTCAAACTTATTCTTTTGGCAGCCTGGTTACCTCTGCTGAATGGTCGCCGATGGAAGGCAAGTTTGGCTTTTACGCATTCATCGTCGGGTCGTTGTGGGTGACGTTGTTGTCTTTTATTTTGTCGGCGCCTGTGTGTTTGCTGGCGGCTATTTATCTCACACAATACGCGCCCAAATGGCTTACACAGGTTATGTATTTTGTAATAGACGTGCTGGCCGGAATACCATCAGTAGTGTATGGCGCATGGGGCGTATTGGTAGTGGTGCCATTGGTGAGTGAATATATTGCGCCGGCATTCGGTTTTTCTACCACGGGCTATTGCCTTTTGTCGGGCGGAATTGTGTTAGCCATTATGGCCGTGCCTTATATGCTGAACATGCTGGTAGAAGTCTTTCGTAGCATTCCCATTGAATTAAAAGAAGCGTCGCTCTCGCTGGGCGCCGGTTACTGGCAAACGATCAAATGGATTTTACTACGCGAAGGAAAAACAGGTATTATTGCAGCGCTCAGCCTGGGCATCTCCAAAGCGTTGGGTGAAACAATTGCCGTGCTGATGGTGGTAGGCAACGTAGTGCAGGTACCGCAAAATGTGTTTCAGCCGGCTTATCCCTTGCCTGCGCTCATTGCCAATAATTATGGAGATATGATGTCAGTGCCTTTGTATGATGCAGCGCTGATGCTGTCTGCGTTATTATTGTTTATGATCATCATTTTATTCAATGCACTTACCAACTTGCTCGTTAACAGGAACAGTTAGCTGATAATATTATTTCAAAATGAAAAACAAAAAGAAATTAGAAGAACAAATTTTTCTCTGGTTAATGCGCATCGTTACTTTCAGCATCATTTTGGTTTTCGCTTTAATACTGATGGTGATTGTTCAGAAAGGATGGTATGCCCTTTCATGGGAAATGATCTCACAGGAACCGCAGGGCGGTTTTTATTTTGGCAAAGGCGGTGGCATATTAAATGCGATTATTGGCTCGCTTTATCTTGCTTTTGGCGCTACGTCCCTGGCCGTGCTTATCGGCCTGCCCATAGCATTGGGAATGAATGTACACTGGATGCGAAATAAGCGCCGGGTAAACATGCTGCGTTTTTTGCTGGATGCGTTATGGGGCGTGCCTTCCATTGTGTTTGGCGCATTTGGCTTTGCGCTCATGACCTATTTTCAGTTACGTGCGTCATTGCTTGCGGGCATCATCACGGTAACCTTATTTATTGTACCGATATTTATTCGTGCGTTCGATGAAGTGCTACGAACTATTCCGCAGGGATTGCTGGAGGCTTCGTATTCGTTGGGAGCTTCACGCACACGCACCGCCTTCGGCGTATTTTTCCGCCAGGCATTGCCGGGATTTATCACTGCCTTATTGTTGGCATTTGGCCGCGGCATCGGCGATGCAGCCTCTGTTTTATTTACCGCCGGCTATACCGATCACATACCACAAACTTTGCAGGATCCTACGGCTACATTACCATTGGCAATATTCTTTCAGCTAAGTTCCTCCATTCCTGAAGTGAAAGAAAGGGCTTATGCTGCCGCGCTGATCCTGACAGGAATTATTTTGGCCATTAGCATTGTGTCGCGGCTGGCCATCAAAAAGTTTAAGAAAAATATCATATAAAACTTATGTTGCAAATGACAGATACCATAATCAATATTAGGAACCTGAATGTAAACGCGGGCACTGCGCCGATTTTAAAAAATATTAATCTTGAGTTACCACGCAATAAAATAACGGTATTGCTCGGGCCATCAGGTTGCGGAAAAACCACGTTGCTCAAATGTTTGAACCGGCTGACCGATCTCTACCCACAATTGCAAGTGAGTGGCGAAGTGCTGATAGATGGGGAAGATATTTTTCAGCCTAAGCACGATATTGCACAACTCAGGCAAAAGATGGGATTGCTGTCGCAAAAACCTTTTCCGTTACCCATGTCGGTCTACAACAATGTTACTTATGGGCTGAAGATAAAGGGAGTGAAGGATAAAAAACTGTTGAGCAAAAGCGTAGAATATAATCTCAGGGGCGCAGGTCTCTGGGAAGAAGTGAAAGACAGGCTTCATTCGCCGGTGGGAAGATTATCTATCGGGCAGCAGCAAAGGCTTTGCCTTGCAAGAGGATTGGCGGTAGATCCGGAAATTATCTTAGCCGATGAGCCCACATCAGCGCTTGATCCTATCTCAAGCAGAAAGATTGAAGAGAAATTTTTAGATCTCAAAAACGATTACACATTGATTGTGGTGACTCATATATTGCGGCAGGCGCGGCGTTTGGCCGATCATATTGTGTTTATGTATTTCGGCGAAATAATAGAGCAGGGTACACCTGATGAAATCTTTAACTATCCTAAAACGGCCATTCTGAAAGAGTATTTGCAGAGCGGGCATTGAAAACTGCTTTTAAATATAAGAAATGCCGTAAATGCAGATGGTATAAGATTTATCTTTTGGCCGATAATCTTAAAAATAAAAATTGTATTATATATTGCTTTACTGCATTCAATTATTAAATGATAATATAAAAAAGGAGACGACGCTGCAGCAATAAACGTGTAGCAAACTTTAACCGTCCAATTCTTTCTTTTACTACTCACGATTTTGATAAGCCCCTAACCTGATTGCGTTTTTGAAATCGTCAGTAGTCACTTCTCTCGTATTATATTTTTGCTGGTATTCACGGTGCCTTTTATCATTTGGATACGCTGCATTTTTGCCATAAGGATAAGAAGGCATTGCATGAAAAGGAAGCGGGGCAACGGTTTGGCCATGCGCTGTATTTAGATCGCCATCCTTCACCCATCCTTCACTGTAGATAAGAAAATCGCGTTTCCATCCTTTGGGAAGTGGAGGCAGTTTACCCGCGTCAAAATCCATCGTTACCTCGTCACCGCCGTTGCAAATAATATATTCATCATCTGCCTCTTGCAATAAAGGCAAAACATTTCCATACCGGGTATAATATCCGGTGAGGTCGCGCCATTTTTGTCCTTTCGATGTGTTGTAATAATCCACCCATTCAGGGCCAAAAGGGCCACCTTTTCTGTAAGATTCAGAATAGCCGCGGAAGTCCAGGATTGCATTAACCATTTTTAATTCTGTACTTTTCACAGGTGCATTTGTTTTTCCGGTAGAAAAGAAAATTTGGTCCCAATAAATCTGCATTGTAGTGCGAATACGAATACGCCTATCGTCCGGCGTCAAAAATTTATTACGGAGATCAACAATCACCATTTTATCTCTTCCCATCGGGTAACCGATATCTTTTATTACCGTTTGCCATTTGCCTTCTTTGTTCATCACCTGCAGCGACGGAGATTGAATTTTATATGTATCGGTTTGTGTCAATGCAGTATTGATGCTGGCGTCAGGAGGAAAAATCCAGCCTCTCATATAGAGCATTAGATTATTTTGATCCACATTTTTGCCAAGGTCTAATATCAAATCGTGCTCTTCGGCCACGCCCTGGAATTTGGTTAAAGAAAAATTAGAAACATAATTGAAATCGTATTTTTCCAATTTGGGTAATACATTATTTCCCTTTTCATCTACAGCAGAAACAGGTAATTGTGCATTTGCCACCTGGTAAATCTTTTTGCCGGGATAAGGTGGCGCTACAAATTTTTCGTCCACATAGGTGTCAATTGAATCCGGATGATCAATGGCTACCAAAGAGGCTTTATCAAAATAAACGGCTTCCCAAAGTTCTTCACTTACTTTTAAAGTATAAAGCCCATTGCGCGGTTTTAATTTTTCACCGGGTATCAGCAGCCATTCTTTTGAAGGCTCCTTATATGCATACGTAGTATCTTTTCCATTGATGGCGACCGGCATGCCGAGCGCGCTTCGCCAAAGCATGTCTTTCAAAAAAACAAATTGCTTTCCGTCCCACGTAAATAGATAAGGGCAGGAGCCTTTAAGCTGTGCCTGTTCGAGCGCCCGTTGCTTCCGTGTAGGATCGACTATCGTTTGCGGAACGCCATTGGGCCATATAATCCGCAATGCATCTAATTTCGTTCTTGAGCCCACACCAAATTCTACGAGTGGGCCTTTCACCGTTTTTACCTGGTATAAATCGCCGGCTTTCAGCTCTACCTGCGCGCCAACACCAGTACGGTTATTTTTACTGCTTCCGAATGAAAGCCCTGTTAATTGAACCTGTACAAAATTGTTGAAGTTGCCGCCGTCGTTCCTGGCCAATTCAATACCAGTAGTTGCGGAAAAGAAAATATCCCTGTCGCCATCAAAATTAAAATCTGCCAATGCCAGCTTATTCGCCTGCAGCAACTGAGGCGGAAGGAGAGAAGATGCATCAGAAAATCCTTTTACTTCATCATTATGAAACAATTTTACGCCCTGCTGGTTGGTATTTGAATTTACGCCTGCTATGGCGATATCCTGGTGGCCGTCGTTATCATAATCTACAAAACTGATATCATAAATTTTGACACCCTGCAAATAGTTGCTTAGCTGTGATGACGCGGCCTCATCTGCAACAAATTGTCCGGATTCACTTTTAAGAAGAAAGCATTTTCCGTGTTCACCTCCGGCTATCAAAATATCAAGCGCTCCATCATTGTTGTAGTCGCCGATACCCATGGCGGTGCCTTTATACGCCGGGTTTGACAAGCCTGCGTTAGCGCTTACGTCGCTAAAATTTGAATGCCTGTTATTGTTAATTAAATGGATTGTTCCATTTTCTTCCAAAGCGAAAATATCGATATCACCATCATTGTCCCAATCTCCAAAATCCAGATGGGTGACCGGATTTTTATCTTGTGAAAGATTCATTGCAGCAGCGTTTTCAGTAAAAGTGCCATCACCATTATTTCTGAAAAACATTTTTCCGCTTTTTGTGCCGGTCAATAAATCCAAATCACCATCCTGGTCAAAATCGCCAAATAAAAGTGTGGTTACATTATTGGAGTTATTCAACCCTATATTTTCTGTTATCTTTTCAAAGCTGCCATCGCCCCGGTTTTTAAAAACCAATATTCCATTGGTGGTGGCAATAAAAAGATCCTGGTAGCCATCATTATCAAAATCAGCAAAAGTGGCATCCATATCTTTTCCCTTATGCTCAATTCCGCCAGTGACGGTACATTCTTTAAAAGTGCCGCTTTGATTAACGGATAAAAATGGCGTGGAAGTATTGCTGCCATTGGCCACATAGCTTGAATAGACATACATATTTGCCTGTACATCATAATCGGCAACTGCCATCACGCTATTGGTTATATCAAAATTTGCCTTTACGCCTGAACCTGGAATGCCTTCAATTAATTTAAAAGATAGTGGCGCTTTAAAAGAATTGTTAGCAACCGATTGGTTATTGGAACTGCTGTCAAATGCCGAAACTTTTATATTGGTATCAAAATCGAAATATCCCGCCACCATTTTCGGAATCTCAATTTCATCTAAACCGGTTCCATATTCAGGTGAAATTTTCATTAACTCATGAAATTGCTTCAACAAAGCAATTGCCTGTTGTGGTTGGTTTGATTGTAATGCGGCAAGCGATTTTTTATAGGCTATATCAGCGGCACCCGAGAAAGCCGGAGCGATTTTTTTTACGCTTTGTAAATAATACAAGGACGAATCCGTGTTACCGGTTTGGGCAAAAAGCTCGCTCAATACTATTAGAGGCACAATATTAGCCGGCGCCAATTGCTGCACTTTCAATAAATAAATTTTCTGCGAAGGAAGGTTGCCTGAATCTAATTCGGCCAGCATATAATAAGCCATTACATCCCTGCCATTTTTTTCAATTAATTCTTTCAGTAAGGTGGATGCCTTGTCCATTTCATTTTTAAGCGTATAAATTTTGGCCAGCAAAAGTTTTAAATCTTCGTTTCCGGGACTGAGTTCGAGGCCTTTTTTGGCGAGGCTTTCTGCGTCATCATAATTTTGGCGCAAGAGATAAAGCCGCGTAAGGCCTACATAGCTGGAGGTGTCGTGCGGGTCTTGTTTGATAGCTTGCTGAAATGCAGCTTCAGCTTCATCCAGTTGATTTTGCGAAAGGTATTGCAGCGCCAGATCTTTCGGGTTGCCATTTCCAATTTTGGCAGGCTCTTTTGTTTTGCTGACACAGCCTGCAACCACCAGCACTAAAATCAAAAATATTAAAAGAGAGGCGAGGGGGTTAAAACGAAACTTTCGGATTTGAATCAGGGAGACCATATCGGCAATTGGGTAAAGTAAATGAAAAATCGAAGTCGTAAAATTAACGATTATGTCCTTTTACCGATTGAATACCCAATTTATTTTTTAACTTGCTTTCGATTTTGAGAATAATTAAATATAAGGCCGGTACGGCTTTCCTACTCTACATGAATTGGCAAAAAAAAATACCTAAAGTACTAACTGTAATCATATTTGCAGGGCTGCTGATAGGGACAGCGCTTTCATCCCGCAGGCGATCCTTCAGCTCCGATGAAGCAAACAAAAGAAATGTCGCATTAAAAGAATACGGCTTTTTTTTGGAACCAATCAATAATACGGCGGGCATTAACTTTCGGCATCTATGCCCGCAAATTGATCCTAAAGTAAAAAACATCGAAGCACAGATTGCCTCCATGGGCGCTTCAGTTTCTATTGTTGATTTTGATAAAGATGGTTGGCCCGACATTTATTTTACGAACAGCCGTGAGGGGACCGAAAATGTTCTTTACCGCAATCTTCACAATGGAAAATTTGAAGATGTGGCGCCGGCTTTGGGTATTGCGGACGTAAATCAAAAAGGCACCGGAGTTTCGATGGGCGCAGTTTGGGCAGATTATGATAACGACGGATACCGTGATTTGTTTTTATATAAATGGGGAAAGCCTGAATTGTTTCATAATGAAAAAGGCACCGGATTTAAAAACGTGACGCAGGGAAGTGGCTTGCCCGACTGGGTTAATGCAAACAGCGCCATTTGGTTTGACTTTAATAACGACGGCCTTCTCGATCTGTTTATTGGAGGATATTATGATGAAAAATTTAATTTATCTAAATTGTCTACAACGAAGATTATGCCCGAAAGCTTCAGGTATGCCAATAACGGTGGAAGAAATTTTCTGATGGAAAATTTGGGCAATGGAAAGTTTAAAGACGTAACTGTTGAGTATGGCCTAACTTCCACTAAATGGACATTGGCAGCAGCAGCCACTGATTTTAACGGTGATGGTTTTCCCGATTTGTTTATTGCAAATGACTACAATGTAAATGAGTTGTATATAAATGAAAAGGGAAAAAAATTCTCTGAAATCGGCAGGCAATCAGGCATTGGCAATATTCCGAAAAGCGGTATGTCCGTATCATTTGGAGACATTAATAATAAAGGGATCATTGGCGTGTATAACACAACTATTACTGAAGAAGGTATTTTGATCCAGGATAATAATTACTGGGAACCTCAATCAAACCAAAATCAAAATCCATATCCGCGATTTGTAAACCTGGCGCAGCTTTCAGGAATTAATAATGCCGGGTGGAGCTATGGCGCTCAGTTTGGCGATTTAAATAATGATGGCTTTATGGATTTGTATGTAGCCAATGGTTTTATTTCAGGTAAAAAAGGAACCTCTTATTGGTATGATTATTCAAAAGTAACCGGGGGAAACAGCACTATTATTGAAGACGCATTAAACTGGCCTGATATGAATGGGAAAAGCCAATCGGGGTATGAACAAAATAAAATTTGGCTCAACCGTGGTGATGGTTCTTTCGAGGACGTTTCTAATAAAGTTTGTCCTTACGTAACTCATGACAGCAGGGCTGTTGCCATGGCCGATTTATTTAATACAGGAAAACTGGATGTAATAGTAGCCAATCAAAATGATATTCCTCTTGTGTACAAAAATGAACTTCAGAATGGCAACCACTGGGTAGAATTTGAGTTGGAAGGTTCTGAAAGTAATGCAGATGCTATCGGTGCAAAAGTTGAATTGGAATGGGACGGTAAAAAGCAGGCCCAAATTGTAACTGCAGGTATGGGTTTTTCATCTCAAAATCAGCACCGCCTTCATTTTGGAATTGGAAAAGATAGTAAAATAGAAAAGGCAGTTATTTATTGGCCTACTGGGAAAAAATCAATTATTTCCAACCCGGAAATAGATAAATTAATAACAATAAAGGAGCCTGGCCGTGCACAGACTGCCATCAGACTAAACTAAAAAAAATTATCAATATGCCCTGGATTGTTGATCGCCCGAAAGGTTATTTCCAATACGTACCTCCTGCTTTTATTACACTACTTCTCTTTATCGGGCAGTTGAGTTTTCAAATGCTCGACAATTACATCTATATAGTTGTTTCAATTTGCACCGCAATAATTACCGAAATAGTGTTATCAAAATTGCTTTTGGGCAAAATGAAAAGTTTTGCCAGTGCCTACATTACCGGTATAAGTGTAGGTATTTTGATTCGTTCTACAATGATGTGGCCTTACATCATAACTGCAGTGCTCTCCATTATGTCCAAATATGTATTAAGATATAAGGGAAGGCATTTGTGGAATCCCTCCAACTTTGGCATTTCCTGGATGTTATTTATGGCGCCGCTGGATGTGGCTGGGTTAAGCATACAATGGGGAAGCAATTTTATTGGATTGATTGTTATCTGGATTTTGGGATTTGCAATCGTTTACCGCGCGAAAAGATTCCACGTTACTATCACCTATGTTATCAGTTTTATTGTGCTGGCTTATGTGCGTAGCCTTATTGTGGGCGATACTTTCCTGGCTGAGGTCTCTCCGCTTACCGGCCCGATGTATCAGTTGTTCATATTTTTCATGATTACGGATCCGCCCACTTCTGTGTCTACAAGGAAAGGCAGGATTTTGGTGGTGATATTGGTGGCATTGGTTGAATTTGTGTTACGCTTAAATAGTTTTATTTATGCGCCGTTTTATGCCTTGTTTCTTGTGGGGCCTTTAGCCAAGTATATTGATTTGAAGATGAGTGGTCGCAAGGTTAAAATACCGGTTCCTGATACGAAGCCATCCTTTTCACTGCAAAGTTAAAAGGGGCTGCAAACACTGCATTTCTATTTCGAAAAATTGATTTTAATAAAATTCGATTTTAATTTTCCAAATTCCAATTCATCTCCTATATTTGCACTCCCAAAATAAGGGAGCATAGCTCAGTTGGTTTAGAGCATCTGCCTTACAAGCAGAGGGTCCGCGGTTCGAACCCGTGTGCTCCCACAAAAGAAAAGCCACTTACAAGTTTTAAAACTTTAAGTGGCTTTTTTATTTCAATTAAAATTTTTGCCAGCGTTGGCCAAGAAGGATATTATTTCCCATAGAACAGTGAATAAATTTTGCCTATTTCTTTATGATTATTCGGGCAACTAAAGGCCGATATTTCTTTATGTATGACAAGCACAAAAAACACTGAGCAACACACATAAAATATTACATTTCTGCAAATCATGAGCCGTTCATCTGAGCGAACTTTAGATGGCGGAGTCAAATTTTTTTTTAATATATAATTATTAGAAGTATCTTGTATATTCTAACGTCCGGGAAGATAAAGACTCAGGAATTTTTGTACGAATTATTATGTGACTTCCGAAGATCCACTTATCAAGAGAAAAGCTTTCTTTATCAAGAACTAGTAAAAATCCAGTGTTCATGATAGCAATCCGCGAGACGACGGTTGCATCAGCTATTTAATTTTAGCTGCATGTTTATGCATTTTTATCAGAAATGGCGCTTTGTAGAATCTTCTGCTCTTTAAAAAAAGATATCCTAAAATTTTTAATCACCTCCAAATCCCCAAAGGCAATGCCAAGCAATACTGTATTCGATGAAAAGGAAACGCTCTTAGAGTTATCCAAAGGTAATGAAGTAGCATTTGAAAAAATGTACCGGTTTCTCGGCGAACGAATTTATTGCAGGTTGTGCAGACTTTTAAAGTCGGAAGTAATTGCCGAAGAGATTTTGCAGGATGTATTCGTTACAGTTTGGAATAATAGAAGTAAACTAAAGTTGGAAAAATCATTTTGTTCTTATATATTTTGCATTGCCACCAATAAATGTTACGATTATTTCCGCACTGTAAAAAGGAATGAAAAGCTGTTTAGAGAGTAAATCTTAATTCAATTCATTATAGCACAACGGAGCAAGAAGTTACTAACGAAAAATCTTATGAAATGTTATACGATGCTATTGAACTATTACCCCCCAGAAGAAAACTTATTTTTAAGCTTTGCAAAATTGAATGTAAGTCTTACGAACAAATTAGTCTGCAGTTGGGAGTGTCATGTTCTACTATTAGCGATCATATTGTAAAAGCAAATCGCTTCATAAAAACCATATTGTTAGGAAGGCAATAATGTAATTCTTTTATAAAAGTTATTGAATTACTTATAAAAGTTCTGATTAGTTGACTGTTATTTTAAAAATTAAAGATCCAAGCAGAGGAATTCATTTTTACGTCGTATTGTAATTATATTCTGCAGTCTGCAGAAATTTTCAAGTTGACCGAAGATTAGGGTATTTTATTATTTTTATAGTTGATGGTTGTCTAAATTCCCGCCTTTTTTAACCGTAGGATTCAATATCCATAGTTTTAAAATTTTAACAAGTAAGCTGTCTCTTAAACATTTTGCAGTTAAAACAACATTCGAGATGATCTGTATGTTTTTTTTAACGCTCTTTCTTATATTAATCTAACACAAAAGATAATGGATTTATCAAAAAAAATAGAAATATTATTCGAACGTTACCTCGAAAATAAATGTACCCCGGATGAGCTTGAATTATTTTATGAATGTTTTGATGCAGCAAAAAATGAAACAACAATAAAGCAACTTATCCTTGCGGAAATTGCATCCCCTCAATTTCTTAATTCTGATAGTGTGACACCGGAGACAAAAAGAAAATTAGAAAAAATCTTAAAGAAGATGATCAAAGATATTCGTTAAACAAAATAATTTTTTTTTATAAAAATGCTATTCCTTCAAATTTTTCCGCAATGTAACCTGATATTATTCGTGCTAATTAGCTAAGATATTTTTTTCTTAGTCCTCTAAAGAAAAATAAATTTTAATCCTCAGCAGAGGAAAACAATCTTATTTCCGTACTCTTTATAAACGGCGATAGATCAATAATTAGAAAACAGAATTTGCTATTCTTATAGTGCAAGCTACCGCGATTTTCTTCAATATTTTAGAATATTTTAAGGAAGGTTATTTTTCTTCCTGACTAAATAATATGGTCAATTTAAAACTATGATCGATACAACTCTTATATTGCTTAGAGATGAATTGAATTCCTACATTAATTTAAAAGATGCGTCAGTTAACGTAATTCTGGATAATATTGGCCTGTTTGAAACATCAAATGGAGAAAGTCTTACCAACAATATAGTTATTTCATTGGTAAATATTGAAGAAGAAAGCACTTTAAAAAATCAACCTGCTTTAAAAAGGCCATTCATTAATAATAAAGGTATTTATCAAAATCCACCTGTCTATCTCAATCTTTATGTTTTATTCGTTAGCAATTATTCGGGTAATGATTACCCATTGGCTTTAAAAAGGTTATCATATATTATACAATTTTTGCAGGGCAAAAATTCTTTCTCATCATCATCTTCCGTTTTAGGGGGGTCTATAGATTTTAGTAATGATAATGTTACAGATCTGAGGTTTACGCTCGAATTATATACGCTCACTTTTGAACAGATAAATCATCTATGGGGATCACTGGGAGGAAGGCAAATGCCATTTGTTATGTACAAATTAAGATTAGTGGCCATAACAGAAGAAATGCCTTTGCGTGAGGTGCCTGTAGTTGAAGAAATTGATTCAATCATATCAAAAATCTGAAAAGCTAATGTCAAGTGTAATATACAAGACATTGTTTAAGGTGCAGATACTTCACGAGTATTATCTGACCAACAGCGATGAGACAAGTGTTTTTGATAATTTAAATAATAAAGATACTTTCCTGATGGATAATTTTGGCAAGAACATTCCATGTGTAAGCAACGATTTGCAATACCGCTTGCCGAAAGCGATCCAGAATCTGTTTAGCAATTATCATTTGCGGCTTCTTCCTGATTATGCAGGTTTTTCAATAATGACAGAAGTACGAGCGAACGTTCTTCCTGATGGAACCATGGTCTATAAGCCGTTAGTAGAAATACCTGCAACTGTAAACCTTCTTGTTCAATTGTCGCCTAAAAACACTTTGCTGGCCAGTGTTACCAGTAAAAGAATGAATAAAAATATTCCGGCTATTTACTATTTCACAAATGAAGACATTCCTTCAGCTAAAACTTTTCCTGTTTTAAGCGCGGAAATACCCGTCTTTGATTCTTCTTACAGCTACGAACAGGGTGAACTTTACATAGACAACAGCGGAAACGTTTGTCTTTTTTATATTAATGGAAGCAATAAAGATTTTTTACCGGTTACGGGAGATGGTTATGCTAACACCAGCGATGAAATAGTCGTGCCGTTGCAGTTTTCTTATAGTTTTAATAAGACTGATATTGTTACCAAAGTAAACTTTGAATTAAAGAGTCATACAGGCAAAACGGTGCGCAGTTATGCATTTGCAAGCGAGTTGCCTATAAAAAAACAACTCCTAGACTTCAGGTATAATCAAAATCCTGCAATCGCTAATCCATCTGATGAACCAATTGCCCGTTTGCCAGTTTCAGATGCTTCTGCAGAAACTGTCTACACTCTTTCAGTTACTATTAATGATGCTACGACTATCGTCCATAAACTTATTTTTTTTGATGGAGATGATACAGTAAAAGGGTGCTGGGGAATTGTAAACATCAAACCCCAGGTTACCAATGCCGATTACAATTTGTATGATGCAGAAGGCTTAATCATATATCGTAAAAAAGCTGATGGAACTATAATAACTGCGCCAGTTTTTGAGGTTCGTGTAAAAAGCAGATCTGCTTTCTGGCGGTACATTAATGACAGGAATGCGGTGCTGAAAGTAGACCTAACTTCTTCTTTCCTGCAAAGAGACGGCACCAATAACCTTGCGAGCAAGCTACCAAGAAATGCATCTGCATTACCAAGAATGTTCACAGTGAAAGACAATACAGGAAAAATTACAGAAGAAGAATTTCTGCCCAATCCCGAAGAGGAAAGCCAGATAATAATAGAAGGTCAGAAATTTTATAAAAATATATTAGTTCCTCAATCATCAATGTTTCCTGTTGACACAAGTTAGACCTACAAGAATTTAATTTAATCATAACTATTATTAATTAACAATAAACTTTTTTATATGCCAGAATACAAACATCCGGGAGTCTATATAGAAGAAATTCCGCACCTGCCACCATCTATTGCATCGGTTGAAACAGCCATTCCCTGTTTTATAGGGTACACTGAAAAAGCACAGTGGAAGACCCCAACGGATTTGCACAATAAGCCCTGGCGCATAGAATCTATGCTTGAATACGAACAGTATTTTGGAAATCCCGATTCTGAAAAAACAAGCCTGTCTGTAAATATCACCACGGCTAATGGGCAAACAACAGTTAATGCTGCGGTAGATGAAACCAAAAGATCCAAATACCTGATGAATTATTCAATGCAAATGTTTTTTGCAAATGGCGGCGGCCCCTGTTGGATAATTTCTGTTGGTGATTACAGCTCCGGCACGGTTGAGATGAAAGATCTTAGCGGTGATGATACAAAAGGAACAGGTGGATTGATTGAAGCTGCAAAAATTAATGAAATCACCTTATTAATATTTCCTGATTCAATAAATATAGCATCTGAAAATGATTATTATACATTACATACTTTGGCAATAGATCAATGTTTTGATCTGCAGGACAGATTTGTGATAATGGATGTTTATCATGATTCTGCAAACAATAATGCATGGCTACTTGATATTACAAATCCAGATACAACAAAGGGTATGCGAAATCTTTTAGCAGGTGATACAGACCATCTTAAATATGCTGCTATTTATTTTCCGAAGATTTATACTGGAGTAGATTTTTATTACCAAACCGGAAATCCGCCTTCTGACAATGACGCAGTAATTACGGTAACTGGCTCAACGGCTACTACCCTGGCAGCTTTGAAATCAGTTAATAACGCACAATATTTCCAGGCAAAATCGGCCATCACTAATTTGCAAATGCTTTTACCGGTTGCTGCTACTATGGCGGGTATTTATGCCCAGGTTGACAATGCACGTGGGGTTTGGAAAGCGCCTGCCAATGTAAATATTGTAAACGCTATTAGCCCTGAATATTTAATTAATAATCAGCAACAGGATGATCTGAATATTGATCCGGTAGCGGGGAAATCTGTTAATATAAT
This sequence comes from Hanamia caeni, assembly GCF_003721595.1. Classification (GTDB taxonomy): domain Bacteria; phylum Bacteroidota; class Bacteroidia; order Chitinophagales; family Chitinophagaceae; genus Ginsengibacter; species Ginsengibacter caeni. The sequence goes on along the minus strand of NZ_RJJR01000016.1, from coordinate 70,393 downwards.
CCGCTCGTTCCAGGGACGTGGCCCGGCAATTGTTTGGGGCGCGCGCACCCTGGCCGGAAATGATAATGAGTGGCGCTATATTTCTGTAAGAAGGTTTTTTATTATGGTGGAAGAATCTGTCAATAATGCGACCCAGCAATTTGTTTTTGAACCTAATGATGAAAACACCTGGATACGTTTAAAATCTATGATTCAGAATTACCTCACAGAGCGGTGGAAGGAGGGGGCTTTGATGGGTGCATCCGTAAAAGAAGCTTTTTTCATTCACATTGGCCTTAATGAAACAATGACTGAGCAGGATGTTCTTGAAGGAAGGTTGATTATACTGGTAGGTATGGCTGTGGTCAGACCTGCAGAGTTTATAATACTCAGGTTTATGCACAAATTACTTTCAGAATCTTAATTTATTTACTCTTCAAAAATAAAATATGCCAACCCCAAATAATAAAAATGAAAATCGCCGGCAGGCAGATATCCCCGATTGTATGGAAAGGGATAATGAGACGCAACAAAAAATAAATGCGCTGAAAAAGACCTATTGCCAGAATTTGGATGCCGCCGACAATGAAATTGAAACATTGAAGATAGGTTACGATACCAATGAAAAAATCTACAGGAGCAAAGAACGCAGGTATCTTTCTACAAGGGAAAACAGCCAGCGTTTTATCAATACTGAGATTAGCATGGGTTCGCAATTGGTGCAATCAAATGAAAAAATGAAGGCAAGTATTGCCGCCTTTAAAACCTGGGATGACTCGCTGGCAGCTCAACTTACACTTGTTTTTAAAACAGTTAAAGACGTAAAATCGAAGATGAGTGATTTACGGGATGCAGCCGCCAAACTTGAAAATTCCAGAACTGATAGTTGCAGTAATTCTGAGTGGAGTATTATAACAGGTAAGAATGATTGTAAAGATGAAAATCAGCAAGTGATACAAAATGAAAACTGTAAAGACGTTGAAAAAGTTATAAACATGCTGTTTGATATGCCAAAGGCGCTTTTAGCAGACATTGACGCAATCTTTAAATCATCATCAGATATTATTGGCATTCAAAAATTTTGCAACGCAGGAAGCCTTGTTGTTTTGCAGGATAATTTATACAATAACGCAAAGGATTTTGATAAATTCCTTGTAGACACCATCGCTGTAAGAAAAAGTGATCTTGATGTTCGTTTACTGGAGTTGAAAGATGCATTGCAAAAGAGAACAACTTCAGTTATGGACTTATACAGTCAACGTTGCAATTATGCAGGCATCCACAGCACACTGGAAAAAATTTGTTGCCCGAAATGCGGTTGTGTAAAATCTGCAGATGACTGCAAACCAAGGTTGGAAGAATGCGCAGAAGATATTTGCAATATATGTGGCGAAGTTAAGTATGCATTTATAAAAGAAGAAGTACCGCCCCCTGCAGCAGAAACCACTGCAGCTTAAATCTATTTTTTACTATAAAAAAAAATTCTATGCTTTTACTCAATTACAATACTAAAGAAAAAATGCAATGCGATCCAAAAATTAAGGATTGCTGTGTGAAAGAGAAACAGCCGCCTGAAACCAACACAGCTGGCGATTGCTGCTACGATGGATGGATTATCGAGTTTAAGAATTTTGACTCAAGATTTAAGAAGGCTGACAATACAGTTAATTACATTACAAAAAGATTAGAGCACCTGGGCACACAAAGAGATATGTGGAAATCCTGGAAAGATGAGCTTGATAAAGTATGCGACTTTACAAAGAAGATTTGCCGCCAACTTGAAATAGTGCTTCATCATACTTCAAGAATAAGCAGGAATGAATGGCTTACAAAAAGAGCTATAAACTTATTGTTTTGTATGATACGGGATTTTTATATGCAAATTGATTTATTGAAAAAAAAATATGACCACCTGGTAAATTGTATAAAATGCCTTAATAATCCGGGCCTTGTTCCCGGCCAGGGAGTGATGGCTTTGGTAGAAGATTATGGAAAGAAGACCATTATAGTTTTACAAACGAGGGACACACTTCTCGAAGCAGTAATAACCAGCATTAGTATGGTAAATAATATAAACAAAAACTTAGGTCACCACGGCCATCAATTCGGGCTTACAACTGTTTTGCAGGAATGGAAAAGAGTTTTCAACTGTGAAGGAAAAAATGAAGAGGAAAATGATGATAGAAGACGAAATGAATTTGGCAGGGAAGATTTTTACAAGCAAGATCGTGAACAGGAATTTGAAGATACAGGGTTAGAGCCTGATTTAAGATTTCCCGTTTGCGAAAGCAAATATTACAAAAAGATTGAAGGGAGATACCAGGAAGATTCCAAAAAATATACTGATCTCAGTAAATGGCTTCTTGAAGAAACCAAAGAGCGGGATAATCTGAAAGCTTTAAGAGATGGTTTAAGTTCGGTAATAACCGATCCTAATGTTGATCCTTCAAAAAGATGTGCAACCAGTGGAACCAAATAAATATTCAATCACTTCAAAAAAAAATAATTTATGGCAGACGATCCAAAAAAAAACTATCCCCTTCCTAAATTCCATTTTCAGCTTGAATGGGGTGGAACGCGTATTGGTTTTACAGAAGTTACAGGCCTTGATTTTGAAACACAGGTAATTGAATACCGCGAGGGAAGCAATCCCGCATATCATAAATCAAAACAACCGGGACTTACGAAGTATACAGATATTGTTCTAAAAAGAGGTACGTTTCTTGGCGATTTTGAATATTTCGAGCTCTGGAAAAAAACATTCATGTTCCAGGAAGGTAAGGAAAAATTCAGAAGGGATGTAAACATTAAGCTACTGGACGAAGAACATAAACCCATCATTACCTGGTCGCTTGCAAAGGCGTGGCCATCAAAAATTCAATCAACAGATTTGAAAGCAGATGGAAATGAAGTAGCCATAGAAACAATGACACTTGTACACGAAGGGTTGATCATTGTAGAAGCAAAATCTTAATAATTAAAGCTATGGATGCAACAGATCCTTACCAGGCGGTCAACTTTCATTTCAGTGTTGAGTTTAGTATTGGAAGTAAGGATATAGATGTAAGGTTTCAGTTTGTTTCCGGTCTTGATTCAACCATCGATACTGAATCAATTAAAGAAGGCGGTGAGAATCGTTTTGAACATGTGATACCGTTACGCAGAAAGTACGGACCGTTGATATTGAAAAGGGGGTTATTAAAGCCAAAAGATTCTGGCCTTACAAGATGGTTGCAGGATGCTTTTGAACATGAAAAAATAGTGCCCCTGGCTTCTGTCACCATTAAATTGCTTAACGAAGACCACACCTCCTCATTACTGTATTGGACCATAAGTAATGTATGGCCAAGAAGTTGGAAAATAGGTGAGCTAAATGCAGAACAGGGAAATGTTTTAATTGAAACACTTGAACTCAATTACAACAGGTTAGTAACAGATAATCCTGCAGAAATAAGAAATGTCGAATCTGCAACGATTGCAGGGCAACAAAACAATTAATGAATTTAACAATTGAATTATGCCAATAGAGATACGCGAACTGGTAATAAAAGCGACCGTTACACCGGGTGACGGTTCTCAGGCTTCCGGTAGCTCTGCAGGATCTTCGGGAGATGATAACAACGTTTCCAGGCAGGAAGAAATTATTAGCGCCTGCGTTGAAAAAATTATGGCCATCTTAAAAGAAAAACATGAGCGGTAGTCTTCATAAATTAGTTATTCATTGTTTTAAAGACAAAGATTTTAAAACGGAGATGAAGGACGCCATGTTCACAGTTCCAATTAACCCGGAATCCTTTATAAAAAATGTAAAGGTAGAATTAGAAACAAGAAGCGCAACAGGCAGTTCCGGGAAAGATCCTAAATTTAAAGAAGCAGGTAAAGAAGAACTTAAACTGGATTTTATATTGGATGGCACCGGCACGATGGAAGGTTATTTTGCAAAAAAAAATGCCACTGTAAGTGAATCCCTGGCCGGATTTCTAAAATGCGTAAACGATATTGTTCCTGAGACGCACCGTCCGCCGTTTTTAATTATTTTTTGGGGATCAGAAATAAAGTTTTCCTGTGTACTCTCAAGTGCAGATATTAACCACACCTTATTTGACCCCAAAGGATTTCCTATAAGAGTGAAGATCAGTGCAACTTTTGTAGGTTATAATTCACCCGAAGCGCAAAAAGCCTTGTCAAAAATAAATTCTCCGGATTTAACTCACTATAAAAAGATTGATGCTTCCGACAGGCTGGACCTGGCAACGTATCATATTTATAATGACTCAAAATATTTTTTACAAATTGCAAAAGTTAATAATCTGGTATCCACACGCAACTTAAAAGCCAATACCAATATTTATTTCCCTCCTTTTGATAAAAATGAAAACAATGGCTGAACCACTTATTCCCAATACATCCTTACATGATACTGCATCATTCGATATCAGTATAGAAGGTAAGCCATTGAATACCTCGTACCAATTGTTGTCACTTTCAATTATAAAAGAAATTAACAGGATACCAGTTGCAAAGCTGGTATTTCGGGATGGAGAAGCCGCTGAAAAAAGTTTTGAACTTAGTAACGATGATGCTTTTGTTCCCGGGAAAAAAATTTCAGTTCAAATAGGGAGAGACGGTAGCAATACGCGGCTTTTTACCGGCATTATAATTACTCATGCCGTTAAAGTAAGGGCAAGCGGTAACAGTGAATTATATATTGAATGCCGTGATAATGCTGTAAGTATGACAATTGGCCGCCACAGCAAATATTACCAGCAATTGAAAGACTCAGATCTTTTTCACCAACTGGTTATAAAATATGGTTTGACCGATGATATAGAATCCACAATCCTTGTACATAAAGAAATTGTGCAGCACCATATCTCCGACTGGGATTTTTTATTGCTACGTGCAGAGGCCAACGGGATGCTTGTAACTGTGAGTGACGGGTCAATAAAAATTGCAGCTCCTAAAACGAGTGTTGCCCCTGTTTTAACGATTACATTTGGGTCTTCTATCCTTGAATTTGAAGCAGAAATGGATGCACGAACCCAATGGCAAAGCGTGAAAGCTGTTTCATGGGATTATACCAATCAGCAATTATTTATGGCAGAAAGTTCTTCTACAAGTTTATCTGAACCGGGAAACGTACCTGGAAATCAGATCGCCAGCGCTACAAAAACAGATTATGAGATGCATCATAGCGGTCATCTTTTACAACAGGAATTGCAATCATGGGTTGATGGAGCCTTCATGAGAAGCCGGCTTGCAAAAGTCAGGGGCACAGCAAAAGTTGAAGGCTTCGCCGGTATTCATCCGGGAGATATGGTTAAAATCGATGGAATTGGGGATCGGTTTAACGGTAACGCCTATGTAACTGCGGTAAGACAGGATGTTGGCCAGGGATTATGGGAAACACAAATACAATTTGGCTTCCACCCGGAATATCATGTACAGCTTCACAAGGATATTCCTGATGTGCCTAACGCTGGATTAGTCGGTTCCATCAATGGATTGCAAATTGGCAAAGTAGTAAAACTTGAATCTGATCCGGATGGGGAAAACAGGATAATGGTGAGAATTCCCGTAATTGATAAGAATGCACAGGGTATCTGGACAAGAGTAGCTACACTTGACGCCGGACAAAACCGCGGATCATTTTTTCTGCCTGAAATAGATGATGAAGTGATAGTAGGTTTTATAAATAATGATCCGCGTCATGCGGTTACACTTGGTATGCTGAACAGCAGTAAAAATCCTGCACCCATTACTGCGCAGGATGCGAATGATAAAAAAGGTTTTACTACACGAAGTAAGATGCATTTGAGCTTTGATGATAATACTAAAACTATCACTATTGATACCCCGGCCGGGAACAGCATTACAATAGACGAAGCAGGAATGCAAATCGAAATAAAAGATCAGAACAGCAATAAGGTTACCATGAATACCTCTGGTATTACTCTTAATAGCCCAAAGAATGTGGAGATAAAGGCCGGTGTTAATCTCACGATGTCTGCTGCAGCATCTTTGTCTATTAGCGCAGCTTCTTTATCAGTGAAAGCAGATGCAGATGTAAGTGTGCAGGGGGCTATCGCAAAACTTTCATCACAGGGTATCACGGAGATAACAGGTTCAATTGTAAAAATCAATTAGAATTTACAGTGAACCAATAAATAAATAGAAATTAAATTATGCCATCAGCAGCAAGATTAACGGATATGCATACCTGCCCATTGGTTACAGGAGTAGTGCCCCATGTAGGTGGCCCAATCTCAGGCCCATGTGTGCCCACTGTATTGATTGGTGGACTTCCGGCTGCAGTTGTTGGAGATATGTTGGCTTGTGTTGGCCCACCCGATGTAATTGCCAAAGGTTCCGTTACGGTTTTGATCGGAGGAAAGCCTGCAGCAAGACAAGGGGACTTAACAGCGCATGGGGGTGTTATTGTAGTTGGTTTGCCGACCGTACAAATTGGCGGATAAAATATATGAAATGGATAAAAATATGGATTTCCTCGGAACCGGTTGGGCCTTTCCACCGGAATTTGACTTTGATAGCAAGGAAGTAAAAAAAGTAAGTTATACAGATGATATAGAGCAAAGTCTTAATATACTTTTATCTACAAGCCTTGGCGAAAGGGTTATGCAACCACAATATGGTTGTAACCTGGCAGATTATTTATTTGAACCACTGAACAGTACTTTAATAGGGTATATCAAAGACCGGGTACGAAACGCTATTATGTTTTATGAATCGCGGATTAGGATTGAGAGTATAGATGTTACGGCCGATGATTCACCCGAAGTTTTACAGGGGCAGTTTACTATTTCAATTACGTATTCTATTCCTGAAACCAATTCAAGGTTTAACTATGTATATAATTATTATGGAAACGAAGCATTGTCTCCTTTATAAAACTGCCGATGCGAATGTTTTCTATTCATTTAAACAGGTAATATTTTTATGTTTGATTGCAAAAACCTGGTACACCCTTTTCAAAACGATCCCGGCTGCAGCCAGTCGCAACGGGTGATGGAGGATTTGTTGAACGCATCTACAAAAATTGACGGAAGAACCCTTGCGGATTTACTCAATTATTTTGTAGAGCTGTCCTCGCATATTAAATATACTTATGCAACTCAAGCCGAAACAAGCGGCAACTATTCGTTAAAGGAAGCTAATTGGGAAAGTTTTTTTGCCGGTAGCAACACGCCATTTATACTCGCTTCTGCATCAAAAAACAATTCAGCCGGAATTTCTGAAAAGCTGCAATTGTATAACTTTCTGCTCAGCAAAAATCCAACAACAGAAAGGCTGCAATTGCTGCTCTATTATTTTTATTTCAATACAATCTACAGGATTGATAATTTATATTCTTCTGTTCAATTTATCGGATTGCCTGTTGTTGCGACTATAGAAGCAGCGGTAAAAAATAAGCTGCAGGTTCACGTCACCACCTTCATCAGAATTTTTTATACGGCACATAAAGTTTTAGGTGTTAAGCTGATAGACTTTACCTCCTTCTTTAACCAAAAGGGGATATGGAACATTGCAACTGATGTAACTGCGGGAGATGAAGAAATAAACGCTATTGATACAGGCCGGCTTGATCAAATTGTGGCAATTCAATATGCTTTTAATAATTCTACCTCTGCTATTTTGCAAGCTGTGGATACTATTTCAGCTTCTGCAGCCGCTAACATTCAGCAAAGCCTTACCGGCTTAAAAGAAGAATTGAACCAGCGGTACAGTCCACACCTTGCGTTGTTGTTTACCTTCCTCAATATCTTCAGAAAATTACAGGATAACCTGAATGGTTATACGAAAAAGCATCTTGATTTTTTTTACCAGACTGTATTACGGTTAACACCCAGAGATGCCCAGCCTGATAAAGTTCATATTGTTTTTGAATTGCAAAAACAATTAAAGCAGTATGCACTCAAAAAAGGCTTGCTTGTAAAAGCTGATAAAGATAAAAACGGCATTGAAATAGATTTTGCAATAGATGATGATATTGTAGTAAATAAAACGCAGGTAGCAGATATACGCACCCTGTTTTTAAACAACGGAAATGTATATGATGATGTATATGTTGAAGGCGCTTATATGGCGTTAAAAGCAAACACCGCCGACGGTATTGATAGAGATTTTACAGATGATCCAAAGAATTATCCAACACTTGGCGGCAAATACAGTAAGTATATCGCACCCGGTAAGAAATCTCCACAGAAATATCCTTCTGCAAGAATTGGTTTTGTTCTTGCTTCAAATGTTTTATTATTGAATGAAGGCGAAAGGACGATTGACATTACATTAAACTGCACCCTGAAAGACAATTGCTCTACAGTAAACGAAGTTTTTCGTGAGAAAAAGAGTTTGATTAACCCTGCAAAATTATTTACCTCCGTTAAATCAGTATTAAGCGATGCCTATATTTATATAAACAGCCAGTTAATAAACCAGGCAAAGAAACAGGGGCTTGATTTAACCAAGGCAAATTTAATCAGCAATCAATTTTTAAGAGAAGAACTTCCAAAGCAAATTTGCTGCGCAGGCATTGCAGCCTATAAAGAACGGGATGACGCTACCATTTTACGTGAAGAGTGGGACCGTTTTTTAAACCAGAATAATTTTACTGAAGATGAACAAAATTTTCTGTTTGGCATTTTCAAACCCTTTAAGCCTTTCAGGGCTTTGTTCAGTGGTGAAAAAGGCTGGATCGAAGCTGCGAATACAGATCGTAAAATAGTAACTGATCCGCTTTCTATATCCATTACAGGCGATGCAGCTTCATTTGTTATACAGATTATAGCAACCATACATGCCGGCATGCCTGCTATTACTTTTTATAATAAAGATGTCTTATTGGAAGACCTTGGAAGCATCAGCCCGCTGGTAAAAATAGATCTGAACGATAATATAAAACTTGCATTAACAGATGCAATATTAAAGAATACAAATCACGACTGCTGTTTTGAAAATGAACAAGGCATTGCAGGAAGAGAGATTTCATTGTATCATTTTTTTAGGGATACGATAATTAATGACAGCAAAATAACTGTGAAGGTTTGCGGGCTTAAAAATTTCATCGTCCAGAATGATGAAAGCGTGCAGGATGTAAACAGTCCCATCTATCCATTCGGAACGAGGCCTGCTATCATTGATTTTGATGCAGTAAACTCAAACGTAAATTCAGATTCAAGTACAACTTCTGACTCTCCCGACAATATAGAATTAAGAAATAAAGAGATCACCGAAGAAAAAAAATTAATAAAAAACCTTGTTGGGCCAAATTTCTATGTTGGCAGTGCAGAAATATTTTCGAAGAAATGGAATCAGCTTTGTGTAAATCTTAATTGGAAAGATAAGCCGGGCGATTTTAATGAATATTATAAGGCTTACCTGGTAAAATATAGTGAGGTGGATGGAAAAATAAAATCGGTATATGGATTAAATGAAAGTGACTTTGAAGTAAATCTTGCATTACTCAGCCAGGGTGAATGGATAAAAGAAAAAGGTTCAAAAGAAAAAGTTGCCTGGGATAGACTCTTACCGGATTATAATAGAAACCTTTTTCCTAAAATGGCTTGCGACCTATGCGCCGGTGTTCGTCCCTTTACCCATTCATTTTATATAGTACCGGAAGATTTTGGAAACCCTATTGTTGAAGATAATCTCTTAACCGGCTTAAAAAAATATGATACTACATCCAGAAAAGGATTTGTACGGTTTACGATGGAGAAGCAGGATTTCCTGCATAAGGATTATGCGTTTGTTCTTGGTCGACAGATGATGGCATTAGGCCGTTTCCCGGACGTGATTTTGGAAAATGCCGTATACCTTGTTAATCAGAAAGATGGTAGTTCTGTTATAGCCTATCAAAATATTGGAAGCACATTATTTCTGCTTGAAAAATCTATTGAGGACGCAGCCAATGCTGCTAAAGACACTAAGGATGGCGCTGATGCACTTGCAACAGACTATGCCACAGACCCTAATTCTGTACAAGCTGAAATAAAAACAAACAAAGAATCTGCAAACACTACAAAAGAATCTGCAGATACTGTTGCATCAAATTTTGAGAAGATCCAGAATTTTTTAAAAATATTTGATAAGGATGGAAAGCCTATCAAAGAAATCGCCGTTCTCATTCCCAATGAACCATGGACGCCCATTATCAGCAACATGGAGCTCGACTATACCGCGACAGCCGATAGTATAGATATTACTTTAATTCATTTGTATCCTTATAAAGACACTTACAAACAGGAAGCGCTCGCCCTTATTCCTTCTCTATTTCCCTCTTTCTGCGATGAAGAAACTTTGTTTATCGGGCTAAGTGATTTGATGCCTGGCAGCAATGTAAATTTATTGTTCCAGCTTGCAGAAGCAACTTCCGATACTGAATTGGACGTTGAAACGGTTTCCTGGAAATATTTATCCAATAACCAATGGTTCAGTCTCCGCACGGGTTTTGAAATCCTGGAAGATGGCACAGAAAACCTAACCACTTCCGGAATTATACAATTTTCACTTCCCGGTAATATATCTGCTGATAATACAATAATGCCTAAAAGTATATATTGGATAAAAGCCGCAGTGCCTTTGAACAGCCGGGCTGTTTCTGAAACGTTCAGCATCCAGGCACAGGCAATGGAAGCCACCTTTGTAATTGATGCAAAAAATGATACGGGCAGGCTTTCCGGGTCATTGGAAGAGGGATCGGTTTCAAAATTAAAAGTAGCAGATGCAAATATTAAACAGGTATTACAGCCATATCCATCATTTGGCGGATCTCCTCCTGAATTAACCGGCGATTATTATACAAGAGTAAGCGAGCTGCTGAGACATAAAGGAAGGGCTATTCAGAAATTTGATTATGAAAGAATTGTACTGCAAGCTTTTCCTCAAATTTTTAAAACAAAATGTATCAACCATAGTTTCTTTTTAAGTGCGCATGAATATGATAACGATTTTCCTGTTGCACCGGGCTATGTATTGCTTGCAGTAATACCGGACCTTACAAAACTGATGGCGGCTGAATCTTTTGAACCAAAGGTTCCTGAAAGCATCATTGAAGATATTCAATCATATCTCTGCGCCCGTACTTCACCATTCGTTAAAATAAAAGCAGTAAACCCACGGTATGAAAAAATAAATATTTGCCTCTCTTTGATTCTTAGAGAAGGCTACGATAAAAATTTTTATAAGGACGAATTGATGAAGGATTTGAGAGAATTTCTTGCACCCTGGGCGGTCGGTATTTTTGATAAACTGAGGTTTGGCCAGTGTGTAAACAAATCTGATTTGGTTTATTTTCTTGAAACAAGAGAATATGTTGATTATATAACCAGGATGTCAATTCAAAGTGAGTTTGATAAAAAAACTTTTTCAGAAAGTACTACAGAGATTTGTCCGCTTACGCCACGCTCGATTTTATTAGCGGGCGATATACAGGTATGTTTTGAAGAAAATGGCAAACAGGAATGGAAAGCGAAACCGTGTGATAAACCTGCACCAGTAATACCATTGAACAAAGAGAAAACAACGATACTTCTTTAGATATTAAATTATGGCGAACCCGTCAACAAATAGCGTTGTGATTAGCAAAACCAATTCCGGCTTTCCGGATTACCTGGACTTTGATGCGTTGCGCACCAGCTCTATTGAATACCTCAGTGGTTTGACGGGAAAGATTTGGACTGATTATAATGTGCATGACCCCGGTATTACTATCCTGGAAATGCTTATTTATGCGCTGCTTGACCTTGGCTATCGCACCAATCTTCCGGTTGAAGATATTTTTGCTAAAAAACCCGAAACAGCATCTGAAAATAATTTTTTCACTCCCGGCCAAATACTTACCTGCAATCCTTTAACCATCACAGATTACAGAAAAATGCTGATTGACATTGATGGGGTGAAAAATGCTTGGTTATCCGTTGCGGAGGATATAAAGTTAGAGAACCTTAGTAAACCAACAAATAACGCTGATTCTGATTCTGTAGATAATAACACACCTTGTTTAACTTTCCTAAACGGCCTGTATCATATTTCATTACAGTTGGATTATCCTCCTTTAAGACCACAAGACAATGTTATCAAGGATGTGAAAGAGAAATTGTTGTCCCAACGCAACCTGTGCGAAGATTTTATTGATATTTCTGTTTTGTGCACGCTTAATATTGGAATATGCGCAGATATTGGTTTAGAGGCTGATGCAAATGCAGAAGATGTTTATATTAACATGGTTAAAGTGCTGGAAAATTTTTTTTCACCGGCACCGCAATTTTATACATTGCAGCAATTGCTGGATAAAGACAAAAAGATTGAAGACATATTTGCCGGCCGTCCTTATAATTTAACTACCAGCCATGGTTTTGTAGATACAAAAGAGTTTGAAGAAATAATACTGAAATCCGAAATTCATCTTTCGGATGTATATAATGTGCTGCTGAGTATTGACGGTGTGGCTACCGTAAAGAAATTAAAACTTACACAGGATGGAAAAACTTTTTCAGACAAATGGCAATTTACGATACCAACAGGCTATACAACCGTTTTTTCAACAGATTTCTCATCGGTGCAATTTTCTATAAACGGGATTGTAGTTCCGGTAGACTATCAAAAAATCAGCTCTTCTGTAAAATCAGCTTCGGATAACAGCAACAAATTATTGCAGCTTCCTGAAAATATTGATCTGGTTGTTCCTGCCGGTAATTACCACAATGATCTTGCTGATTATTATTCGATACAAAATGAATTTCCGTTGAACTACGGAATTGGACAGGGCGGTTTACCAAAGGATGCAACACCCCAGCGCCAGGCTCAGGCTTTGCAGCTAAAAGGTTACCTTCTTTTCTTTGACCAGTTGCTGGCAAATTATCTTTCGCAACTGGCTAATATCCGGAATTTATTTTCATTTAAATTGGATGAAGATGCAGCAAACCAGCGTACTTATTTTTTAAACGAATTAAAAAACGTTCCCGATTTTGAGAAACTTATTTTCAACATTTCTGACCAGGGTGATGCAAATTCGGAAATAAAAAATAATAGTAATCTCGCTTACCCGGTTCTGAAAAAGGATTTTGAAAAATTACAAAAAAACTCTTTTAGCAGTAGTGACCTTAGGAAATTACAAAAGGATTTTACCTGCAACTCCCGCGCTGAATTTAGCGCTGTAGCCGGAATAGTTCAAAATAATTTCAGCAACAGCGATCTATATAAAATATCTTCAGCCGCAACTACAAAGGATAAGTATTTTTTTTATTACATAGATTTTCCGGCAGAGGATATTTTTTTAACAGGGGAATTATATGTAGCAGAAGCAGATGCCCTGCAAGCCATCAAACTGGTGCCTTCAATGGGTTTAATAGAGAATAATTATAAAATTAACGTGAACAACACAGGAGCAGTATCATTTACCATACAATTAAACCTGTTAAGTTACCAGGAATATCTATCGCGAATAACAGAGAAAAAAAGTTCCTTTCAAAAACGGAGAGATGGCTTTCTTAATCACCTGCTCTCGCGTTTTGCAGAACAGTTTGCAGATTACGCTTTGCTTTCTTACGGCTTTTGTGATGCGGATGAACTTTCAGGCGGCATTATTAAAAACAAAGAGGATTTTCTTACACAATATCCTTTATTAAGCAGCAGCCGCGGAAAAGCATTTGATTACCGGACTTCAACAAAAGAAAACATCTCCGGCTTTGAAAAACGGTTTAAGGCTTATGCTGGTATAGAAAGCCGTTCACATGATACCTTGTGTAATTGTGAAGTGGTAAAATATGAAGACACTTATTCAGTCCAGCTAAACCTGTCCGGGATTGACTTGTTCAACACAACGGGAACTTATGAAGGACCTGAAAATGCACAGCAATCTGTTCAATCAATTTTTTCTTCTTTATCAGATAAAGAAAAGTATCGAATAGAATTTATTCAGCACGAATCAAAATACCAGTTACAGGTTGCGTTTAATAATAATATTGATGTAGCTTATTATCCTGTATTGTTTACACATGAACAGGATGCTGTAGATATTAAAAACAATCTGCTAAAGATGTTTAATGGAAAGCTTACAGATAATATAATTGTTAGCAGGAACGAATTCCGTTTAGAACTGAAAGACAGTGCCGGAAAAACTATCCGAATTTCTGCTGCGCCATTCGATACAGAAGATGAAGCTTTTGAATCGGCTATTGCTTATTTACGTGTACCATCAGATGTTAGCAAGTGGCAGATTATTTCACCGGAAAACAGCCCTTCAGGCAAGTTTTGCAGCAACGACAAAAAGAAGCCGGAAAAACTAGTAGACATTGAAGGTTTCAAAATTGTTCCCAATAATAATATTCCCGCGAAACCAGATAAATTTACTTACGAGCTTCTCGATAAAAATAATGCATTTCACTTCAAGGCACTGAATGAGTTCAATACCAAAAAACAAGCATACGCAGATGCATACAATTTACTTATGCTGATGGCGGACACAAATAATTTTGATCTTCAGGCTGATAAAAGAAAAAAATTGTTTGTTTTACGGGATGGCAAGCCTGTTGCTGAATGTGTTACCAAAAATGATAATTCAAAATGGGTCACCTTTATTGACAAGGTCTGTGCCATTGTAAATGATCATTATTACGAATTATCGGCAACCCCTTTTCCGTGCCGCTGGAAATTTATTTATCAGTTGGGATATGAAAAAGAAATGAACCTGCTCTTTCAAAGCGATGGAGAATTTGATACACTGAAGAATGTAGAGGCAGCAGAAAATCAGTTCACGGAATCGTTGCAGAAAATTAATCTTGAATCGGTTAATAATATATATGTTCTTAGAAACGCAGAAAATACAACGACAGGCTTGAGTTGCACTCATGTTGGAACCGCTGTTGAGGCATTGAATGAGACCCAAAAATTTGATACGGCAAAACAATTACTTGAATTAAATAAACAAATTCAACAACATAAGAAGAATGCCACACTACCCTTCGATAAAGGAATATTTATTGATGATTTGAGTAAAACCGGGGCTTATGTTTACCGTTTAACAGATAAAGACAATATATATGCACAATCTGCTATTACAAGCGGCGGGGATGCAGGAAAGCGATTAAATGATTTATATTCCGATGCGCTTAAAGGTTATAGGGTTTTGAGTATTTGCCTCGGAGGGGATATAACAGAATCATACAGAGACGCCAGAGCAAAATCATTGATGTACCGGTATGTAATCAGGTGCCACCATGATTTTGGGCCATTTAAAAAGGACACTATTTTATTTGAAAGCATTACAGGGTATCCGTCAGTACAAGAGGCCGAGGATGCTTTCAACAACATTTACCTGTTTATCCTCAGTAAAGCAATGAATATTGCTAATTATGGTTTTGATAAATATATTGTTCTTGACGAGCCTGATGCCATCAGCAAAAGCGATAAGAAAAATGCTGCAATTGTATTTGTTCCAAAAGGCACGCAGGCTTTGGCAGGAACAAATGAAGCAGATATTCTAAAAATGCTTTCCGAAACTGCAAAAAGCTATCCTGTACGCGTATTGATAAAATGCAGCGATGAATTTAAAAATTTATTTCCTTCGGAAGCGATGTTGTGTTTGCCCGAAAGCGCTGCGGGCTGTATAAAAAAAGCAGCTGAGTATGTTTATTATTTTTCCCTGCACAATCATCAAACTGGTTCAGACGACTGGCAAAGTTCAATTTTATATAATAACGCGCAGGAAGCCAGGCAGGCATTTTATTTTTTTATGCTGCTGCTGCAATACAAGGGCAATTATTTTGTTGATAAAGATTACAATACAAACAACGCAGTTTTTATCAGGGAAGTGCTTGCAGAAAGTACATCCAGGTACAAAACGGAGGAGGAAGCATGGGGTCCTTCGGGAATTGAAAAATTTATTTGCATTGCCCGGGCGAAAGATAGTTTTCATAAAATTTTAAATAAAAAAAATTGCATTTATACTTTTACAGTTGCCTGCAATACCAACAATGCCGTACATCCATGCACTTATGAGTCAGCAGATAAAAGAGATGAAGTGCTTGAAAAATTATACACAGCTTTTAAAAATTTTGACGCCACTAATTTATTTAAGATAGTGAATGAATCCGGGGCTGAATTTTTGTACGGTATTGATGGTAATAAGCTTGCGATTCTAAACAGCGACAGCGCGAACGCACGCCCTGATTGCGAAAGAATAATTGAAATCATTCAGCAGTGTGGTAATGATGCTAATTATGATAAAACAGATAATAAATATTCACTTGTAAATGGCAAAATAAAACTGGCTTCACCGTATGATGATACCATGTCTCAATCTTCATGGAAAAAATTGCTTTTAACTCTTGCGTTTTATTATCCTGTCCAGTCAATTAACGATAAGTATTGTATTGAAATAAGATTGCCTGGTTTTAATTCCCAGGATAATAACCTCGTGAAAAAAACCTGCGGATGTGGCGCTGAGCAGGTTATTAAAACAGATGATTGTTTCGTTGCATGGCAAGGAGCATGTTGTTATGATAATTGCATGGAAGCCTTTAATCAGTATTTAATTATAATTAGGGCACTTGCTAACTACGAAAATTACCGGTTTTATTTTGATTGTATTTGTTACTGTTATGGCATAGCGCTGCAAACAGATAAAGATATAGCGGCGTACAATCCACAAAATTATACCAGCACACAAATGGTTTGTGATGCTGTTAAACGCAGCAGGAATTTAGTCAATCGCGAAGGAATTTATTTAACCGAACATATTCTTTTGAGGCCACGCATTCCAAATGGTTGTGCCGGTAATTATATAAGGCCTGGAAATTTTGAAAAGCAAACAAAGTGCTCAGGTTTGTCGTGGAAAGAAGAAATTTTTGCAGCAGGCAATGAAGAAGAAAAGAAAATTTGTTTTGCTCCTGGAGAAGATCCTTTTTCGTTTATCGCCACAGTTGTATTGCCCGCCTGGCCTGAACGTTTTCGTAAAAAAGAAAACCATGATTTGCTGGAAATGATGTTGTACCGGGAAACACCAGCGCATATTTTGCTGCGCATTTTGTGGCTCAATCCACAGGACATGTGCAAATTTGAAACGCCTTACAAAACCTGGAAGGCAGCGCTCCTGCAGAAAGGAATGGCTGACATTGAAACTGCATCCTGCAAGCTGATGGATTTTTTATTCTCCTCCACTTTAAATTGCCTGAGTGATTGTAATGATTGCTTGCCTTGTATGGAAAAGGTGGTTGATGTTACATGTTTGAATGATACGACTGATAATACCAAAATAATTACAGCAAACGATAAGCTGAATGCAATCAATGATTTGTTTGGCTGGCAGAAAATGGAATGTAAATCCAATGACAATTCCCTGGTAAATAGTGATCTCAATATTCCTTTAGGACAAAATGTTTCGGTGACCAATACAGCGTCCGAAAAACTATCTACGTCCGCTACCGATACTCTAACAGTTAATTTACCGGACACTCATGCTGAACTTTCGCAGGAAGAAGCCCGCTTTATCAATGCAAGGCTAACTACTTATAAAGGCAATATAAGTGCGGTTTATTCTGAGTCGAACAGAAACTTGTTGGCTAAAGATGCAGGCGATATTCTTGCCAATACAGGTAATAACCCCTTAGGAGAAGGCCTGCATACAAAAAAAGACCCTGCGGAAGAAATAAACAGGTTGTTGCAGGAATTAGTATCTGATGAAATAACAGGTAATCAGGAAAAGGCATTAACTCAACCACAAAAAGAAGTACTGATAAAAAACCTGGTCTGGTTCTACATGGATAAATCAGTTTTTGAAGAAAAAAATATTGCAGCCATCGGGCTAATAACAAACGGGCTGGACAAGTTAAGAGAAAATAATTACGACATGCAGTCATTGTTTACTGAATGGAATCCCGAAGAAATTTCAAAATACGCATCTAAAGAAACAGTTAATAAAATAAAAACACTATTGGTAAAATAAAATATAATGCATCTTATAAAAAAACAGTTAATCGAATTAAAGCTAACCCGGGAACACAATGCCTTTCGGATGCAGCATTTAATTAGTGAACATTACCGGAATGAAATGATACCGGTATTGGAATCTGTTTTTAATGATTATTGCAATGAAGACGAAGTGCTGATTCTTGACAGGCTTGAGATTGATTTCGGCGTTATTTCAGAAAAGGATATTGAAAAGAACCGATGGAACGATGATATGCTTAACACATTTAAATCAAGTTTACTTGATAATCTTGCCGCTCTTTCTGTTAACAAAAAATTTATTCGCCGTTCTAAGGCAATGAATAGTTGCAGGCAATGGATTTCGTATATGCAAAAGGGGTATTTACCCTGGAACACAATTGCAATAAACGACAAATGGTACGAGGATGTGCTGGAAACATTGGCAACCGATTATTCAGGAGTTGCTATCTTACGGAAGCTATTATTGAATGAGAAAACTTTTGCTTACAGGGTTGCACAACAGCATAATACCGATTTCTTAACAAAGCTGGTAGAAGTTATTACGGCTCAAAGCCAGAAGCAACTGGCATTGGCTGCAGAGGAAGTATTTACCATCATTAAACAAGTTAATATTTATCAACACCAGCAAGTCCCATCTGTTGGTTTTGTAAAAGCGATCTGGCAACAGTTGTTAGTGGTTGCTTCAAGCGTCCAAAAAAACTTTTCAACAGAAAATATTGCTTCAGCCGTTTTAAGCCCATACTCAGCCAAATTGCCGGTTCAAAAAAAACGACAAAAAGAATTGCTCTCGCTGGTTACCGTTTTGAAACAAGTGTTGGTTACGTTTTTTGAATTCAACAATAGTCTTAGTGAAAATAAAAAGCTCCCGGATAAAGTTGTTATTGAACAAAAAGGGAAAAAGGATATCACTGATAAAAAAGGTAAGAACACTTTAACAACAATTGATGAAGACATACCGACAGCAAACGGGGGCAAAACATTTATAGCTAATAAAGAAGATGTAAAAGCTACAAAAGGGAAAAAAATAACGGAACAATTGCAATCGAATGATACAGGAAAAGAAGAAAGGTCCTTTGCCGATACTCTGCCACATGATACTACGCCAGGCGACAAAAATCAGCAAGATGATAAACATAATATCGACGCAGATGCCGCCAAAGAACTACAGCATCAGCCAATAAATCCTATAGCCTCTGCGGATAATATGATGGAGAAAATACTATCCCAAAAAAACCTTGGTGAAAAGGTACAAGAAGAACCCAGTAAACTTCTAAGGGAGACCATACCACCGGAGGGTATATTTATACAGCATGCCGGATTAGTATTGACACATCCGTTTCTTAGTTCCTTGTTTAAGCGGTTAGAATGGTTGCGGAATAACGAATTTATAACTGCATGTACAAAAACAGGAGAGTAATAGTTCGGCAGCAACAGCAACGCCATCTGTTGGAAGCAGTTTAAGCGCTTCAAAAGGTAGCGGAAGTCCTCTGCCGGAAAGCACCCGTACACAAATGGAATCTTCTATTGGCGCCGATTTTTCTGGTGTAAGGATTCATAATAACTCTGCCGCGGCACAATTGAGTGACAACCTGAATGCGCAGGCCTTTACACACGGTAATGATATTTATTTTAATTCAGGTAAGTATGATACCAGTTCTTCCGAGGGGAAACATTTGCTGGCGCATGAATTAACGCATACAGTCAACAAGGGGCGAGCATACATCGTAAGGAACAGGCAACGTCTCATTTGATTCAAAAAGCCGGAGGACCTGCCGCATCCAAACCAACCAGTTCAGAAGTGGTAGATATATCGAAAGGAAGTTTCAATCCTTCTGAAAAAGTAAAGGGAGAAATTGAAGAGGCCTCACATCATGGTGGGCTTGACGTGCGGATAAGATCCGGAGCTTATGCATCTGAGGGTATTATTAAAATAGAAAAAAAGGGTGACAATTATAATTCTTCCCATCCCGCTTATCTGGCTCTTAATAATGCATGGTTTCAAAAAATACCGGCGCTTGTGCTTCGTGTTGATATAAAAAATAATGCAGCAACGGGCCTGGTAACAATAAAAGGTGGTGGGACTGATGTAAGCATCTGGCTGAAGGGTATCAAACAGGCGGAAGATCAGATTGGAATGGGATTCCATTTTTCTAAAAAATTACCTGGCAATATTACCAACAAACTTGAAAACGGAACACTTCAACTCGGCTTCAAAGATTTTTCTATTTCTATCGGCGGTTTCCTTGACATGAAGTTAAACTTCGAGATGGCCAATATTACTACACCCGTTTTTGACGGATCGGCAACGCTGACGTTAAAAGGTGCTGAAGGTATTGTAAACGTAGATAATAAACAGGGTAAACTGGGCGGTTCAGGAAGTTTAACCATTACCGGCTTTAAAGGCTTCAGTGGTTTGCTGGAAGTAAAATATGATGCTGCCACGGGCCTGGTAGATATTCATGGAAAAGCTGAATATACGGGCGATAAACTTACCGGCTCCATTGAACTGGTATCAACAGACCTGGTAACGGCCAACAACTTTGCAAAAGATGCCATCAAAGCTGCAGGGGGTGTTGAAAATGCACAAACTGCTGCGCCACCTGCAGCAGTGCCCGCACCGAAAGCGGATGGTAAAAGAGGAATAGCGGGTGCAGGACAATTACAGTTTCATCTTACTGAATGGTTTGCAGGAACGGTGAATGTAGTGGTAGATGCGGAAGGGCATATTACCGTCATCGGCAAAATTGCACCGCCGGCTGAGATAACACTTTTCAAACAAAAAAATTGGGATAATGAGCTCTTTAAACTGGAAGCAAAGGCTTACTATGGCATTCCTGTTGTAGGCAACCTGAATCTTTTTGCCAACGTTAGTTTGCATTCAATTGCCAAACTAGGCCCGGCCAAAATTTATAATATCGAGATCATAGGCACCTATTCAACTGATCCTACTGTTCAAAAAAATATACAGATTGCCGGGTCCATTAATATCTCTGGCTACGCCGGCCTTCGCCTACGTGCAGAAGGTGGTGCAGGCATAGAAATTTTGAGCCATGATCTCAAATTCGGTGTGGGTGTGCAGGCAGACGTGGGTGTGGAAGCGTACGCAGATGCAAGGCCAACTATCGGTTGGCGCGAACCCGGTGAGTTCTTTATCAGCGGCACACTTGATTTAGTAGCCCAACCCGTGCTGGGATTGGGCGGAGATTTCTTTATCGCAATTGAAACGCCATGGTGGTCGCCGCTTTCAGATCACAGGTGGACATGGCCTTTATTTGCTAAACAATGGCCACTCACGGATCCTATTGGTATTAGTGCTGAGTTAAAGAATTATGTTCTTGGCTCAGGTAATGTGCCGGACATTACCTTTAAAAAACCTGAATTCGATGCGTCCAAATTCATGACGAATATGGTAGATGACACTTTGCCTCCTAAATCGGGCGAAGGAGGAAAGGGTCAGGGCGCATTTAAGGAAGATGGTTCAGTAAAAAAACCTGAACTGCCCGATCCTAAAAAAGCAAAGGCCGATAAAGCTCAGGCAGGAAAGGATAAGCCTAAAAA
This sequence comes from Hanamia caeni, assembly GCF_003721595.1. GTDB lineage: Bacteria > Bacteroidota > Bacteroidia > Chitinophagales > Chitinophagaceae > Ginsengibacter > Ginsengibacter caeni. Next base: position 48,889 of record NZ_RJJR01000016.1, on the reverse strand, counting down.
AGGCGCAACACCGCCCGCCAAAGGAGCTAAGCCTAAGACAGAAGCAAAATCAGACCCTGAAGCAGTTAAAATTTTTGAAGCAGCCGGCGCGAAATTAAAAGGAGCCATAAAAGAACCCGTAACTAGGGCGGACCTGCAAAAGAAATTGACGCAGATTGAAAATAGTACCAAAGGGATTAAATTTAATATACAGCAGGAGGGAGATAAATGGAAGGTAACTTCTACAGCAAAAAAGATTAATAACCCACACCCGGTAAGTTTTACGGCTTTGTTGACGGAAGCAGATAAAAAAGGTAGCGGAAAAGACAATATTGAAGCAGCCTTACAGGAGATAGATAAAGAAGGAAAAGAAAAAATTGCAGATGGAGAAGTAACAAAAGCAGATGCCGATAAAATTGTAGCAGATGTTAAGAAAGATCATCCAACGGTTATTCAGTCTATTTCTGTAATGGATGGAGGTGCGACTTGGGATTTTGAATACGTACAGAAAACAAGTAAAAAATCAATACCAAAGAAACATGGATCTTCAGACATAAAAATCGGAAACTATTATAAATCTAAAGAAGGAGTATTCATAAAAATATCATCAGTGGCTCAGGATTATACGAAAGCTACAAATGTTCGTGAAGGGAGAGAAATGAAATTTGATACAGCCACACTTTCAAAATTAATAACAGAAAAGTCTTGGAAACTAACAACGGAAGCAGAAATATCGAAAATAACACCTGACAAACGTTTTTTTCCTTCGAGTTGGTCGCCTGGAAGTGAGTCTATCAGACCAAAATTATATGAAAGTCACGGTTGGGCAACAAAAAGCACAAATAAAAAGAAGGCTGAACTACCGGGAATCAAAGCAGAAATTTACAAAGTAATGAATAGCATGGAGCCTGCAAAAGATATTCAGTGGCAAACATTAAAGACTCAAGGCAAAGTGGAACGCGATGCTGGTATCCATAATTACGATCCTGATGCAGTAGAATATCAGGTAGACCACGAACCGGATTTGGCGATAAGTTGGAACGGAGGAGACAATAATACAAAAGATGACATAAGAAGAGATCATGTCTTAAATGATAGTAATCTTAGGGTTGTAACTAAGCAGTTTAATCTGGCAAAAAGCAAAACTAAATATTTCTTATGGGTTGGGAAAAATTTTGAATCAGAAAAATTGAATGTACCAAAAGATGCAAAAGCAATTGGTAGTAATCCTTTTCTAGCTACTGAGAATGGAAAGCCGATTTTATAAAATATATAAGCCTAACGGGATTAAAAAAAAATCAATGAAAGCAAATAATTTACCTCTTCCAAATGGGTCTCCTATTTTGAGTCTTGCTTATAATTCAGAGCTTAATATGCTGGCTGTAGGTCAGATGGGCGATTCTAAAAATAAACCAAACCTTTCACTTTGGAACCCTTTTGAGAAAAAAGTAATCAAAATAATTGAAGAAAACGCATACCAAAATATTTGGGCTCTATGTTTTAGTTACCAGGGTAAGCATCTCGTTTATTCGGACAAGACCAAATTGTTTATTTACGATATTTCGTCTGATAAAAAACACGAATTCAAAACAGACAATAGCAAAATTATTAGAATTATCTCTTCCAAAGCATCGCCTATGATAATTGTTACTGGAAAATATGTTGAGGTGATTGATATAGATTCTGGCGAAAACATCTGGAAATTCAAAGGATATCAAGCTGAATCACAAACAAAAAATTTGGAAATTCAGAAATTGCCTGCTGAATGGAAAATTAAAACAGAGACACTAAGCTATGTAAATGAACCGGCAACTGTTGAAATTTTTGATGATGGCGAATCAGTTCTGATTGGTGGTCATAATAAAGCACAGATTCAGCAGATTGAAATTAGTTCTGGAAAAATCATAAAAGAAATATTCCCTGCACCAATCCAAGGATATTTCATGAGCCTTGGCTGTAATGAAACTGTTCTTGCCATTTCCTCTAAAATTCCTTATGCAAATTATCTATGGGAATTGGAAACCGAGAAAAGAATACTACCGGAAATATTTAATGAAAGATTTGGAGGGTATTCTTCTTTATGTCTCCACCCCAAGAAAAGGCTGTTGTTAAGCGGTTCTTTAGCTGGTTTTGTTTCAATGCAAAAGCTTGACGATGGGGGATTTATTTTTTCAGAAAAGCTCCATGACGGCAGGGTCAGCCAGGTGGCCTTTTCAAATGTTTCTAAAACTTTTTTTTCTGCTGGTGACGATGGTAAAGTAAGAATAATTGAAACAGGAAAATAATTTATTTAAATTAAAATCATGTCATACCTCTCCCGCCTCTACAACCACCGCAATGCCCAATCCACCGAAGGAAAAGACAAACCTTTTTTTTCTAAGAAACAGCTGGGTAGTGAAAAACAGAAGAAAAATAATTTCTTCCAGGCAAAGCTTTCTGTCAACGAACCTGGTGACAAATATGAGCATGAGGCAGATAATGTTGCCAAAGCGGTGGTTAATAATAAAACAGCAAAACCCGTTATACAACAAAAAGAAATAAGTAGCATACAACGGCTCGCCACTTCCCTGGAAGATGAAAAACTGGGCACCAATGATCAGCGGATGGAACGTGATAAAGAAGACAAGGTAAAAGCAGTTCAGCGTGCTGTTACACCTGAAAAAGAAAAAGACAAAACTGTTCAGAAAATGGATGCGCCAAAGAAAGAGGAGGAAAAGCCAGTACAGAAAATGGATGGACCCAAAAAAGAGGAAGAGAAGCCTACAGTTCAAAAAATGGACGCTGATCACGAAAAAGAAAAAGTACAAAAGAAAGATGACCACATGAAAGAAGAAGAAAAACCAGTGGTCCAGAAAATGGAGTTACCCGAAAAGAAAAAGGAAGTGGAAACTTCCGTACAGAGGAAAGAGGCAGATAATGAAAAAGAAAAAGTGCAAAAGAAAGACGATCACATGAAGGAAGAAGAAAAGACAAAAGGATCTGCTGTACAAACCAAACACGATGCATCTACAAATACAGCATCACCAAAAATCGCCGCAAATCTTAAAAATTCTGCCGGCAAAGGGAATAAACTTCCTGCAAAGACAATGCATGAAATGAATAATTCATTTGGTGCAGATTTCAGCAATGTGCGCGTACACAACGACAGCGAAGCAATAAATTTAAATAATGAATTGCATGCACAAGCCTTTACACATGGCCATGATATTTTTTTTAATGAAGGAAAATTTGACCCAAGCAGCGCCCAGGGAAAATTTTTGCTGGCTCATGAATTAACACATGTAGTTCAGCAGGGTGGCGGCCTTCCGGCAGATGAAGTGCAAAGAAAGAAGATTGATCATCGTTCTTTAACATGGTCTGATTTTATGGGCAAAGTCCCTAAAAAGGCACAATATGATGCTGAAACCAGTAGCGGGATGACAGATTTCGATTCATCAGGTTATCCTTTCAAACCATTAACGGCAACAGCAAGCGGTACAATTGCACATTCAGGGTCTAAGAATATAGATTGCGAAAAAGGAAAAGCTAAAGATAAACACGCCGACATGCATCCTGATAAATTTAAAGCCTTCACTGTAAATATTGAAGCCAGCCCGGCTTCAATTTTGGTGAAATCATTTATGTGGCAGGAAAACTCCTGGGCAAAGGCATGGACAACCGATCTAAAAGCGAGAGAAGCAAAAGCCGGCAAGGCGATTGCAGGCTGCAATGCTTCTATTACTAAAAGCCTTCATGATATTAATGCTGCTTGCCAGGCCAATGCCGCTCAATGCAGGGCTGCATTTAAAAAGAACAAAAATATAGTCATCACACTCGATGGTGCAAAGGCTACCAAAGCTGGCGAATGTGCCGACCTTGTTGACCCCTGTGTAAAAAATGGGAAATCTTCTATAAGCTATAGTTACCAAAATGATAATGGCGTAACAGCGAAAGCCACTGACTTAGCAGATTGTGATGCAAATTTTAAACAACAAATGATAACCGGAGTTTTGGACGATGACAGTAAAACATTATTGCAACACGAACAGCGGCATTTTGACCTTACGAATCAATTGGCAGAACAACTTACACAGGAACTTAAAACCAAGGCAGCCGGATTTGCAGTTAAAAATGTTGAAGCATGTACTGAAGCCGGCGCAACAGCCGAAGCAAAAAAAGTGCTTGCAAAACAACAGGCAGAGCTTTCCACGATAATAAAAAAATACCAGGAAAAGCTATCAGATTTGCAGGCTGCCTACGATAAAGAAACAAAACACGGAACGATAGCGAAGGCTCAAAAGTGGTGGGGAGAAAATATAGATAAGGGCCTGCCGGAAAAATCCGGAAAAGGAAAATTTTAAACCTCTTTAATGAGAAATTATTAAACTATTTATATGTCTATCATTTCGTTTGCTATACAGAAAGGAGGTTCCGGTAAAACTACCAGCGTTATTAACCTTGCTGCAGCACTTCAGCAACAGGGAAAAAAAATATTGTTGGTGGATGCAGACCCCCAGTCCAATCTTACGCAATCATTAGGCATTATTGAAGAAACAGGCGAAAACTTATTTACTGAATTAAAAAAAGAAACTGAGGGTAAAAAAAAGAAAGACGAAATACCCGCAATTATAGCATTGGCAGGGGGGCTTCATTTAATTCCTTCATCAATAGAACTGGCCGGCGCCGAACTGGAACTGGTAAATGTATATGGTAGGGAACAATTGATTAGCTGGATACTGAAGCCTCTTGAAAATGAATACGACTTTATTTTTATTGATTGCCCGCCTTCCATTAGCATGCTTACGGTAAATGCACTGGTGGCAAGCCGTTACGTACTGATGCCTTTGCAGGCAGAGTATCTTCCGCTAAACGGCGTTCGAAGTTTTATGCACCATTTCGGCAATGTTCAAAAAATCAAAAGAAAACTGGGGCTTGAAATTGACATCCTTGGGTTCATTTTAACCAAATTTGATGAGCATAAAAAAATGAACCGCGAAGTGTGCAGCCAACTGGAAGAAGAATTTGGAAGCAAAGTTTTTAAGACTCACATCCGCACAAATATCCAGCTCGCAAAAGCGCAGGAAGCAGGATTGGATATATTCAATTTTGATAAGCATTCACATGGGGCAAGCGATTATATGGAATTATCAAAAGAATTTCTGTCTAAAATCGAATAAAAAAATATTATGGCAACCCAATATTCAGCCGAGTTTACTTATTTGTTTGATTTAATTCAACACCGGGTTAATAAGGCTATAAATCAAAATTATAACGAAGCAGAACCATCAATGCCGGCTTATAGCAAATGGAACAAGAACCTCTCTTCGTTTGTTTCCAATAACGAACTGGACAAAAATTCAGCTCTGCTTTTGCTTATAGCATTGGCGCCGTATGTACATCCTCATCTATTTGATGATGCAACAGGAGATTTGCTGTCCAATAACAACTTTCCTAAAATAGGTGGAACACATGGAAAAAATTTTCGTGGTTTTTTACCGACGGGTGAAACCGCTGTTTTTATAATCGGAGGCGATAACCCGAAAAAGAGAAGTGATGTGCAGCGACTTTTCCAGGCAGATCATATTTTTGCAGATAAAAAAATTTTATGGCTTGAAACATTGCCGGACGGAGAACCACCCTTGCATGGCCGGATCATTATTTCTCAGGATTATATTAACTTAATGATTAATGGAAGGTATGCCACACCGCATTTTAGTATGAGTTTTCCTGCAAAGCGCATTTCGACCAGGCTTACCTGGGATGACCTAATTATTAGTGACGAATTAAGACAACAGATTAGCGAACTGGAGAACTGGCTTAGCTACAATGATCAACTTGTTGATGAATGGAATATGGCTGATCGTTTTAAAAGAGGTTATCGTGCACTATTTTATGGCCCGTCTGGCACAGGTAAAACATTTACTGCCGGATTGATTGGGAATGAATTTAATAAAGAAGTTTACAAGATTGACCTGTCAATGGTAGTTTCGAAATATATCGGTGAAACAGAAAAAAATCTGGAGTTGCTGTTTGCAAGGGCTGAAGACAAGGGATGGATACTATTCTTTGATGAAGCGGATGCGTTGTTTGGAAAAAGGACCAATGTAAAAGATGCGCATGATAAATATGCTAACCAGGAGGTTTCTTACCTATTGCAAAGGATTGAAGATTTTAACGGGCTTATAATTCTAGCCACCAATATGAAGAATAATATCGACGATGCTTTTATAAGAAGGTTCAATGCGATATTAAAATTTCCCCTACCCGATGCCGACCAGCGGGCAGAGATTTGGAAATCATCATTTCCCAAAAATATCAGATTTTTAAAAAAGCACATTCCTTACAAAAGTTCATCCGGCGCTATCAATGATGAACAAAGAGAAGAGGTAAATATACCAGAACAGGTAAAAAAATATCAGCTTACGGGTGGAAGTATCAATAATATTGTTCAATACGCCAGTATTAAGGGATTGGAAAAGTACACCCAGGATAAAGCGATTGCTGAGGACTTGAAAAAAAATACATCTTTGGTAACTTCCGAATCAAATGATGACAACCAATTTGTTGATTTAGATGAAGAAGCCAATGCAATTCCTGAAATGACTATTTACCTAACGGATGTCTTGGATGGAATAAAAAAAGAACTTTTAAAGGAGGGAAAACCCTTTGGATAATTTCTTGCTGTTGCCACCTCACCAATGAAACGGACAGCCACATTTAGTATTAGTCAATTGGAAAATAAAACCCTGATATTTATTGCTTCACTGTTTTATAAGAATGTATACATCATATATGCTATTCAATTTTGAGATGCTAATTAATAAACACCTGCATCAAGTAGCCTGTTTTCAATCTACAATCAGCTAAAATTTAACTAAGGCTAAAGTATATATATTCGCCAATTCCATTTACAACTTCTTTAATTGAAGCCATCTATGGAAACAACAGAATAATCAAATTAAAATTTTCCTGCAAAAAATTTAATTTAGCCGGGATAAATTTTTCAGACCGAAATGGCAGACACAAAAGCAAAACCTTTTTTAAAATGGGCAGGCGGCAAAACGCAGCTTATCAGCGCCATTGAAAAAGTATTGCCCCAAAGAATCAGGGAACAAAAATTCGTGTACGCAGAGCCGTTTGTTGGCAGTGGCGCGGTGCTTTTTTGGATGCTGAATCATTTTCCCAACTTAGAAAGAGCAGTGATAAATGATATCAACGCTGACCTGGTAAACACTTACAAGATAATAGCGGCAAGGCCGAAAGAACTCATCTCTATCCTGGAAATCCTCCAAAATGAATTTCATAACCTTGAAGGAAAGGAAGTAGAAAAAAAAATTTATTATTACCGGAAACGCGAATTGTATAATTTAAAAAAAGAGGAAAAAACCGGCCATGCGGCGTTGTTTATTTTTTTAAACCGAACTTGCTTTAACGGCTTGTATAGGGTAAACAGAAAAAATAATTTTAATGTTCCAATGGGCTCTTATAAAAAGCCCTGCATTTGCGACAGCCAAAACATTCTGAATGTGAGTAAAGCGCTTCAAAAAGTAACCATCTTAGGGGGCGATTTTGAGCAAACACTAAATTACGCAAATAAGCATTCTTTGTTCTATCTTGATCCGCCATACAAGCCATTGAACCGAACTTCAAATTTTAATTCATACGCCCGGGATGAGTTTGGCGACAAAGAGCAAATCAGGTTAAAAAACTTTTGCAGTTTACTTGACTGTAAAGGCCATGCCTGGATATTGAGCAATTCAGATTTGAAAACTAATGATACAAATAATAATTTCTTTGACGATTTGTATAGCGATTTCACTATCAGCAGAGTGGAAGCGAGAAGAAACATTAATTCCGTAGCTGAGAAAAGAGGTACATTAAAGGAATTATTAATTACCAATCAAAATTGTAAACACGTAAACTAAATTGGCGCCGCCAACGCAAAAAGAAATCTTTGTGACCAAAAGTGGCTGAGTTTTTAGAAATAGTTTTTTAGACCAAACCAAACAACTGAATTTTTTATTTATGAGTAAATTGATCAAAAGATTATTAAACAACAGGTCTGTAATTTTTGACAGAGGAAGTTTCGATGATTGGTGTGTGTTTATAGTTGAAAGTAACGGATTCAAAACGGCGCCTCTTGACGAAACATATTTTGGCGATCTTTTTGAAATTTCTAAAAAGTACCAGCAACATAAGGTCTACACCGATTTTGTTTTAATTTATAACCGTACCACTAAAATGATAGACCTATCGGTGCTTCAACTTATTGATGCAATTGTTGAAACGTACAGGCAGGAAGATAAAATTTTGGTGGAACAGTGGCTTACAGTAATTTATGCCGGAATGATTGCGGAGGAAAATAAGCATTTTGCCGTTTTGAAAAAAAGAGTGAAACGCCTGGGGATGCACCAGGTTTTACAATTAGGAATTTCAGCAAAGATTGCAGCTAAATTTAGCAATGGAAAAAAATGGCGGGAATTAGACGCTATTATGAAAGATTTAGGTTTTTAATTTGAAATAGTTCTCAAACAAAAAATCGACTTATTTATCTGGTTACTGTTAGAAAATATTTCGCACCATTAAGAAATAATAAATTTATGAGATGGGATTCTGGTTTATACGATCACAAACATGATTTTGTATCAAAGTACGGAGAAGATTTAATTGAGATTCTTAATCCGAAACCTGGAGAAGAAATTCTCGATCTCGGGTGCGGAACGGGTGATCTTGCAGATAAAATAAGCGGCAAAGGCGCACATGTTACCGGTATTGACAGCTCAAAAGAAATGATAGAAGCTGCAAGGCAAAAATTTCCATCGATAGATTTCGAAATACAATCTGCTGCCAGCTTTTCTTTTAATAAAAAATTTGACGCAGTGTTTTCAAACGCAGCGCTGCACTGGATTTCCGAAAAAGAAAAAGTGGTGAAACTGGTTTATGAATGTTTAAAACCTGGGGGTCGTTTTGTAGCAGAGCTGGGCGGAAAAGGAAATGTGGGAAAAATTATTGATGCGCTGAAAGGTGGATTAGCAAGACATGGATTTATCAAACAATCACAAATACAAACATGGTATTTCCCTTCTTTGTCAGAATATGCTTCTTTGCTGGAAGCAAACGGTTTTCGAGTAATTTTTGCCAGCCATTTTGATCGCGAAACAGAGTTAAAAGATAGCCATGGAATTATCAACTGGCTTCGCATGTTTGGGCGTAGCTATCTAGAAAATATTCCCGATAACGAAGTAAGCCAGATTTTAAAAGAGGTGGAACAACAATTAAAATCGTCAAACTTCCGCAATGGCAAATGGTTTGCCGATTACAAAAGGCTGCGGATAGTAGCTTTAAAAAATTAATTCGTTTTGCTTCTTTTGAATTCCTTATAACTATTGTCAGGCTTTCTCCGGATTGATAATAGCAGTTTCTCCCGACTGGTCTGTTTTAAGCATGTTAGGAAGCATCGCCGAAACAAAAGATCCAAATCCCATATTTCCCAAAAATGCATTCATAAAAAGAATGAACATCAATGCATGGCCATTACCTTCCAGTGCCGGTGCGGGCTTGGCCAATTCGCTTGCCGTATTTATTACATCAGCATAACCTGCAGGCTTCATTATAGCAAGGACTATAAAGATAGACAGCAAGCACAATATCGTGCCGATGATAGTGGTGAATATAGCCGCAGAAATTGCTATTCTCGTATTGGCATTCCGGCCCCGCCTGTTTGCGAACCGAACCACGAAAAAAACTATGACAACGGAAAATAAAATGTTACCAAGATATAAAACCCACGTTTGTGTGTAATTATCTTTTGAAAGGAAGATGACTACAGTAATCAGGTATAGAATTGCAGCCGGAATAGAATACTTTAAATAATAGAGTATTTGATGCTTTTTCAACATAGCTTTAAATTTTTGATGATAAAAAAAATCGTGTTTAAATAAAAGGACATCAACTGGATTTTGTTGAAAAGGAGTTTTAATTATTCCTGATAAACACATGGCTTATATAACAGAAACCATGCTAAATTGTTCATTACTGAAACATATTCTGTTTATAATTAAATTGTTGCATAAAATGCACATTTCGTCCAATTCGCTATTTTTGGGCATGACCGCTCAATCTTCTTTATGAATAAAAGAAAAAGTATTCTTCTTGTTTTTATTACCCTTACTGTAGCTGCTATTTTTCATCTTATCGATATCTATCAATTCAATAGCCTTTCTCCGCTTTTTTTAAGAGTATTACGATGGGTATTTATTGCATCGCTGATCCTTTTTGCATTTTACAAAAAGTCGCTCACCACCTGGATATTAGTCAGCATGGCCGTCGGAGTTGAGATAGGATTGGATTTTCCTGAGGTGGCAAAAAATTTAAGATTTCTGAGCCAGATATTTTTGCGCCTGGTAAAAACAATTATTGCACCTATACTTTTTTCTACACTTGTGGTGGGCATTGCCGGACATTCAGATTTGAAACAGGTCGGAAGAATGGGGTGGAAGTCAATAGTGTATTTTGAAGTGGTAACCACCTGCGCACTCATAATTGGGCTTATTGCCATCAATATTTCCCAGGCCGGCGTTGGAATTCACATCCCGCCTGGTTTTCATGAAGAGTTGCCACCAACGGTTCCTCAAACGTGGCAGGATGTGATATTGCATATTTTTCCTGAAAATATTATTAAGTCAATTTATAATGGCGATGTATTGCCTATTGTTGTTTTCAGCATCATTTTCGGTTTGGGCCTGGCAATGGTAAAGGAGCAAAAAAGAAAACCAATGCTGCTTTTTTCAGAAAGCCTTGCTGAAACCATGTTTAAGTTCACTAACATCATTATGCATTTCGCGCCTTTCGGTGTCGGCGCTGCAATTGCGGTAACCGTTGGGCATCTTGGTCTTGATATTCTGTTTTCTCTTGTAAAATTGTTGCTAACCCTGTATGCTTCACTCCTGGTATTTGTAGGAGTGGTTTTATTTTCAATAGCGTATTTTTTGAAGATTCCAATAAGGCAATTTATTAAAGCTGTGTCAGAACCGGTAGCCATTGCTTTTGCCACTACCAGCTCCGAATCGGCGCTGCCCGTTGCTATGGAAAATATGGAAAAGTTTGGCGTGCCTCAAAAAATTGTTTCATTTGTTTTACCTACCGGTTATACATTCAACCTTGATGGCACCACGCTTTATCTTTCCCTTGCCAGCGTATTTGTAGCGCAGGCCGCGGGAATGCACATGAGCTTTGGCGCACAGTTGGTAATGGGCCTTACACTCATGCTCACCAGCAAAGGTGTGGCAGGCGTACCGCGTGCATCGCTTGTCATTTTGCTCGGAACGGTTTCTTCTTTTGGACTGCCCTATTGGCCTGTGATGGCCATCCTGGGCATTGATGAATTGATGGATATGGCCCGCACATCGGTTAACGTGATAGGCAATACATTGGCGAGTTGTGTAATAGCTAAATGGGAAGGTGAATTTGACCAGGAGAAGGCTTTGGCTTTTGTACCTGATTAGCAATTTCTGTTTCTGTTAAAGATTTTTGTTGTTTCTTTATCGCAGAAAAAAATATTCACAAAAATAAAAATCCTGTTGTGGCCTTATTAGAGATTATCGGCATTACTTTTAAAGACGTCTTAAACCCCCAATTTTATATAGAACATGGCGGCTTGTGGATGATTTTATTTATTGTTTTTGCGGAAACGGGACTGTTTGCCGGTTTTTTTTTGCCAGGAGACGCATTGCTGTTTGTAACAGGAATTTATAGCCAAAGCATTGTTTCTGCAGCGCTCTTTCATTCAAATAATGAGTGGGTAGATCTTTTGGTGTTGTGGCTGCTGATAATGGTAGCAGGCATTATCGGGAATTTTGTTGGATATTGGTTTGGGTATAAAAGCGGGCCTTTTTTATATGAAAGAAAAGATTCTTTCTTTTTCAAGAAAAAATACCTGGTGCAGGCCCATGAATTTTATGAAAAAAATGGTGGCGGCGCTATCATCATTGCACGGTTTATTCCCTTCGTTAGAACGTTCGCACCTATTGTGGCAGGAATTGTAAAAATGGACAAAAAGAAGTTTTCGTTTTATAATTTTTTAGGCTGTTTTCTTTGGGTGGGTAGTATGTTGCTCGGAGGACACTTCCTGCAAAAATTCGTTGAAAAGGAATTTGATTTTGATTTAAAAGAACACCTGGAAGTAATTGTCGTCGGGATCGTAGTGATTACAACGTTTCCGGTAGTATATAAAGTTTTATCAGGAAAGAAAAAGCCTAAAGCGTTTGCAGATTAAAAAATCCGGTAATTTATTTGTTTACTGTGATTTTTAGATTGCGTGCATTTTTTAAAAATGAATAGTTTTTGAGCATCAAAACATTTTATAATAAAATTTTTCGAAAGCCGGAACTGCCTAATCCTGCTGGAAAGTACCTCATCATTCGTTTTTCATCAATTGGCGATATTGTACTCACAACGCCTGTAATCCGAAATCTCAAAAAAAAATTTCCCGGTGCTGCCATTCATTATCTCACCAAAAAAAAGTTTGCAGCAATTGTATTGCCGAATCCTTACATCGATAAGGTTTTAATGCTTGATGATGATTTGTCAAAAACAATTGAGGAAATTAAAGAAGAAAAATATGACGGTATCATTGATTTGCACCACAACCTGCGGACGATGCGGATAAAAACTGCACTGTCATTTGTGCCGTTTTATTCCTTCAATAAACTCAATATTGAAAAGTGGTTGCTGACCAATTTTAAAATTCATGTGATGCCTGATGTTCATATAGTTGACCGCTATATGGCTACTGTCACGCATTTGGGAGTAAATAATGATAACCTGGGCCTTGATTATTTTATTCCGAAAGAAGATGAAATCAAAGAAGGCGATATTCCGTTTTCCCATTCACAGGGATTTGTGGCAATTGCCATCGGAGCAGCACACAATACGAAAAGATTGCCCGTAGAAAAATTGCAGGAGTTGGTGCGCATATTAAATTTTCCGATTGTATTGTTGGGCGGTAAGGAAGATTTTTTAAATGGCGAAAAAATTGCAGAACAGGATCCGATAAAAGTTTACAATGCCTGCGGAAAATTTTCGCTAAACGAATCTGCTGATATTGTTCGTAAATCCACTTTGGTAATCAGCCATGACACCGGTTTAATGCATATCGCTGCTGCTTTTAAAAAGAATACGGTTTCGGTTTGGGGAAATACTGTCCCTGAGTTTGGGATGTATCCTTACCAGACAAATTACGAAGTGTTTGAAGTGAACCATTTACCCTGCCGCCCGTGTTCAAAAACAGGATATGAAAAATGCCCACGCGGCCATTTTAAATGTATGAACAATCAATCTATGGAAGCTATAGCGCAGGGAGTAGAATTGTTTCTCAAAAAAAGATAGCGACCCAGTAAAGCAGCAAATAACCTTGTTTTTATTTTGATTGTAATCTGTTTAATTCAGTGTTAAAAACAAGTTGATTAACCATTCCTTAATAATTAAAAACTGAAATTCGTTACCGGTTAAATTCTTAGATAAGCAATAATGATTCAACAAAAATTCCTGTTTATATTTCTTTCTCTTTTTGCGTTGTCATCTCCATCATTTGCTCAAAAAATTACAGTGCATGTTTTTATGGAAGATTATACATCTCCTCCATCCGGAGATACTATTTACTATGATTTCAACAGGCCGCTTACCTGGGCTGACTTCCAGGGTAAGGTGCCTGCGAATGCTCCCTGGGGCGCTATGACGGCCTCAGGCTTTTCTTACAAATCTTCTGCGAGCATCGATGAGGATAAAATCGAAATTACCGTAGGTGTGTACACTTTTTTTACAAAAAATAATTCATGGAAAAAGCCTTCTGCTCATTCAGCCTATCACCTTCAACATGAACAACATCACTTTGATATTACGCGGCTTGGCGCCGCAAAGGTGGTAGATGAAATCCGCAAAGCGCATTTTACAAAGACCAATTATAAAACTTTATTAAATTCGATTTTTGATAAAGTATACCAGGAGCAGATTGCTTTACAAAATCAATATGACCGCGAAACTAAAAACAGCATGGATACTGCAAAGCAATTAGAATGGAATCAGAAAATCACGCATGAAATGCAAAAAATAAAAACAAATCCCGGCCAGGGGATTTCATTAAAAATGTAAATCTTAAATTATTGTATGTTCAATTCACGAGAACTTTTTAGCTCAGGCGCTCCGTGGGAAAATATTGTAGGCTATTCGCGGGCAGTCCGGGTGGGCAATGTTATTGAAATATCCGGAACCACTGCGTCTGATGGCGACAAAATTATCGGGAAAGGCGATTTGTACGCGCAAACTGTTTTCATTCTAGAAAAAATAAAGAAAGTTTTAGAGCAGGCAGGTAGCAGCATGGAAGATGTTATCAGAACAAGGATGTTCGTCACCGATATTGCTGAATGGGAAAAGGCAGCTCGTGCACATTCTCAATTCTTTAAAGATATAAAACCGGCTACTACTATGGTGCAAGTGAGCAAGCTTATTAATAACGAACTCTTAATTGAAATAGAAGCCACAGCCTTAATCAGCAACAAATAAAGAATTGAACATTTTTATTGAATTCATTGCTTCATCGTATCTTTTTTATTAAAGTATCCGTTTCCGAAGGTTGATTGAATGTGTGTAAAATTTGCAGGAAGCGCCCGTGATACAATTAAATTCTTACTTTTTACGTTTATATTTGCGCCCTCAGTAAATATTAAGCACCATTATGAGTTTTGAAAATTATGTTATTCCCTATGAAATTAACGAACGGTATAAAAAGAAAGTTGCGTATTTCTCTATGGAATTTGCAATTGACCAGCCTCTGAAAATTTATAGCGGCGGGCTCGGCTTTTTGGCAGGATCGCATTTAAGAAGCGCTTACGAACTACATCAGAATCTTATCGGCATCGGCATTCTTTGGAAGGAAGGCTATTATGATCAGGCACGTAACATTGATCAGACACTCAAGGTGGTTTGGATAGAAAAAATTTATAATTTCCTGGAAGATACCGGTATTAAATACCAAATTGACATTCACGATCATCCTGTTTGGGTGAAGGTTTTATACGTTAATCCGAGAACATTTAATTCGGCTCCGTTATTTCTGCTGAGCACTGACCTTCCTGAAAATGATTATGTTTCACAAACGATAACTCATCGTCTGTATGATGGCAATACTGCCACAAAAATAGCGCAGTTTATTTTGCTGGGAATAGGGGGAGCAAAGCTGCTGGATATCATGAACTATAATCCTGACCTCTATCATTTAAACGAAGCCCACAGTGTTAGCGCTGCTTTTTATTTAATGAAAAAGTTCGGCAGCGTGGATGAAGTGAAAAAACGGTTAGTATTTACCACTCATACGCCGGAAGAAGCAGGTAATGAAAAGCACGACATTTATCTGTGTGAAAAAATGAGCTATTTCTGCGGCATGCCCCTTGACGAGGTTCGGCAAATTACCGGAATGACCGACGATCTTTTTAATCATTCACTGGCAGCGCTACGTTTTGCGCATTTGGCAAATGGTGTTTCTCAATTGCATGGAGAGGTAAGCCGCCAAATGTGGTATAAATATGAAGGGGTTTGTGAAATTAAAGCCATTACCAATGCTCAAAACAAAAACTTTTGGGCCGACAAACAATTGTATCGTGCACGGGAAGAACATAATGATGATTGGTTTGATGACAGGAAAAGGCATTTGAAAAAAAGAGCGCTGGATATCGTAGCTGATCAGACTGGCAAATTGATGGATCCGAATGTTCTGACTATAGTTTGGGCTAGAAGATTTGCAGGCTACAAGAGAGCAGAATTGTTGACAAGGGATTTAACAAGGTTTGAGGCTTTATTGAATGATAAGAGATATCCCGTGCAGGTGATTTGGGCAGGCAAGCCATATCCTCTTGACTTTCCGGCCATAAATGATTTTAACCACCTGGTAAATCTCAGCAAAAAATACAGCAATGTCGCCGTGTGCACCGGTTATGAAATTACATTAAGCAAAAGGCTAAAGCAGGCTGCAGACGTATGGTTAAACAATCCAAGAGTTCCAAGAGAAGCAAGCGGTACCAGTGGAATGACCGCAGCTATGAATGGAGCAGTTAACCTGAGCACGAATGATGGCTGGATTCGGGAATTTATCAACAATGGAAATAACGGGTTTGTTGTTCCCTCAGCCGATTATATGAACATGACAGTGGAAGAACAGGATAACTACGATTTGAACAAAATTTATGAGATTCTTGAAAATGATATTCTGCCGTTATATTATAATGATTTCGATACCTGGAGGCAGGTAGTGAAAAATGGCATGAGGGATGTAGAATTTACTTTTGACAGCAACCGTATGGTAGAAGAATATTACGATATTCTGTATAAGTAATCCCTGTAATCAATAATTTCGTAAATATTGTACACTCGCAATATTTTGAAATTAAAAGATAAATATCATCTGCTTTTCCGCAAAGCGGCAGCTTTTATTTTTTCCGTGTTCCTGGTCATGTCCTGCACAAAGGAGAAGGAAGTTTTTAATGTAAATGGTGCTGGTAAAGATTCAATTATTTCAGATGCTGCTCATCAAATTGATACGGTTAAAAAGACGTATTTAGCGCTTGGTGATTCCTACACCATTGGCGCATCCGTAGCGGCGGGGGAATCTTTTCCTGAGCAGTTAACAAGCCTTCTGAAAAACGATCATATAAATATCGCTTCACCTGATATTATAGCGGTTAGCGGGTGGACTACAGCGGATTTATTAAATTCATTGCAAACTAATTCACCACTAAAAGATTATTCATTTGTGACGCTGCTCATTGGTGTAAACAATCAATACCAGGGAAGGCAAATTGATGAATACAAAGTTCAATTCAGCGAATTATTAAATCTTGCTATTTCTTATACGGGCGGCAAATCGACCCACGTTTTTGTGCTTTCAATCCCTGATTACGGTGTCACACCTTTTGGTAGCCAATTTGAGAAAGACGAGATTGCCCGGCAGATAGATCTTTTTAACGCAGCCAACAAAGTTATTGCTGAAAAGGCAGGAGCTACCTATGTAGATATAACCGCAATATCGCGCGATGCTGAATACGAGCCTTCCCTGATAGCGCGGGATGGACTCCATCCATCACCCGAACAATATTATAAATGGATGCAGAAATTACATCCGCTGGTTCTTGAAATTCTGCAGTAATTGATAGTTGTAAAATTTAATCCAATACTTCGCACCGGTATCCCGCTTCGTTCAATAATTCCTTAATTCTTTCCGACAAAACATTTTCACCTTCTATCCTTAGAATTTTGTCGCAATCCTGCAGGTCAAAATTTATTTCATTGTCGGGGAAATACTGAAGAAGTGTTTCCACTATGGCCAGTGATTTTTCTTCTTCGTATACATCCGTTTTAAAAACTTCTACCATCTTTTAACTTAATCAATTTGTGATAATAGATATACGAAACGATTAAAAGAAACAAGACAATAAGCGGTGAAAAGGCATTTGCGGAAATTCCATCAATCGCCAGGTAAGCGATAATGGCTGATATAAAATCAATCCCAAACGCTACATATATCCATTCTTTAATTCTTTTATGTAAAGGAGTGATGAGTAATATTCCGCCAATAAGATGGCCAATACTCACTTCCCATCTGAACCAATCGGGCAATTGTAAATGATGCATTCCGTCAATTGCCATCTGGCTGTTCATAAAAAATGCGCCCGATATTTCCCAAAGAGATAATATCCCTGTAGAAATCCAGTAAATTATTTTGGTTTTTGAAGTCACCAAAGATGCGTCATTCACGGATTTTAGCGTTGCTAATGCCATAACATTTATTATTGATTTTCAGAATAATTAAGCATCCAGTTTACACCAAACTTATCGGTAAGGTTACCATGCCAGTCGCCCCAGAATTGCTTTTTGTACGGCTGGCCTACCTGGCCGCCTTCCGCCAGCGCATCAAATAATTTCTGACCTTCATCCACGCTGTCTGCATGAATCGAGATATAAAAATTATTCCCCTGTTTAAAAGATTCGTCGTTACAATTATCGCTGGCCATTAACACGGTTCCATTATTCAACGGCAGTGCGATATGCATTATCTTTTCTTCCTGGCCCGCCGGAACAGGCATGCCTTGTGCATCTTTCATGCGCATTATCATTCTGAATTCACCGCCAAAAACGGATTTGTAAAAATTGAAGGCTTCTTCAGTGTTACCGTTGAAATTTAAATAAGGATTTACTGCTTTCATTGTTTTTATTTTAAATGTGAAATATAATTATGCGAGTTGGGAGTTAAGTAACTTTTCAATGGATTTCGCCTGGCGAATATGCCGTTGCGTATGATATACAATAACGTAGAGCCATTCCAATCTTGTCAATTCACCGATGCCTTTAAAAGGAATGCCCACGCAGATTTCGGTCAAATCTTTTGCTTGAATAACTTCTTCAATCTGGGCGATTCTTTTTTGCAAGGCCTTTAATAATCTTTCTTTTTCTATTGGCTCATCAGTTGGCAGAAGTGTTTCTGCTGAAATGTATTTCGAATTAAAATCAAGAAAGATTTTTTTTATCAGTTCAATTTCTTTGCCGGGCAATCTTTCAGCCTGCCTGACGGGGCCGGATTTCAATGCATCTACCAATCCATAAGATTTTAATAAATGGTCGCAAACCTGCGCCACACTCCAGCTTCCTTCAAAAGGTATTTCATTAAACTGTTCTTCGTTTACGGATGAAATTAATCCGGTTAATTCGCCGGTGGTGTTTTCTATTGCGGTTTTTATTTCCTCTTTCATAATTTTTATTTTTTTCTTTTAGATGAAATTTTATTTGCGAATTGCCTTAGATGATAAACGCGGTGTTTTTACACAAAGTAACCGCCTGTTCTTTCGTTATTTTTCCAAAGCAAGATGGAAGATTTACGTTCTTTGCTTTATCGATTCCTTTACATATGAAACACATTGAATTTATGGCCATCAGGATCAGTAAAAACAAAACCATAATAACCTTTGCCAAATTCCTCAGCGCCCGAAACAATTTTTCCACCTGCCTTTTCCACCTCCTTTTGCCAATTGTTAACTTCCTCTTTGCTATCGGCCCAGAGAGTGAAAATGATTTCATTTCCATATTTAGCGTCGGCTATTTCTCCTTTAATATTCGATTTCAGTACATCTTTTAAAAAGAAATGAATTACAAAATTATTTTCACCAAAAAAGAAGCTTGTTAATTCCTCAGACACTCCGTTAGATTTAAATCCTAACTCCGTATAAAATTTAGTGGTCCTTTCTAAATCTTCTACACAGAAGTTTGCCCATATACTTTTAGTATTCATGAAATATCAATTTACTTTTCAACAATTTATTTTTCTACATATTTTTTAAAATTGTTCAAGACTCCCTGGCAAAATTCTTTTTGAACATCCCGAGGTGTTGTTGCTTCCGGCTCAAAAGTTTCAGTGATGGTTACACTGTTTCCAGTTTGAGCGAATTCATTAATTGTCTTTCTTCCATCATCTAAGGTGTATTCAATTAGTTTATGCAATATCACTTTGTCATATTTGCCGGAGAAATCAAAGCCTTCCGCGCCATCTTTTGTCTCCATTCTGAATAAAAAATTTCCTCCATCTTTCAAATTGTTTTCAACTTTCAGTGAATGCCATTTTTCCGAAGGATTGTTCCATTGCATAATATCTTCAGGTGTTGTCCAAAGTTTCCAAACATTTTCTATCGTCGATTTTATAGTCGTTTCAACGGTTATCGCTTTCTTCATAAAATAATAATCCTGGTTAAAAGTTTGTTTACTGCAGTGATGATTTTTCGCCTGCGCGTTTATTCTTTTTCTTCAATCACAGACAAAATGTTCCCAGCCGAATCTTTGAACCAGGCTATATTTGGTCCTTTGCCGTCACTTCTGCAGATTCCCTTTTCATCGGTTTTGATTGGCTCATCATATTGCTCAAAAGTGATTCCTTTTTCAATGAGGCTATCTACAGCTTCATCGATATTATTTACAGTGAAATTTAAAACGGTAAACGTGGCCGGAGCATGATCAGGTTTGGGATAGATGATAGTGTGAACACCATCTCCAAAATGCAATTCTATTGGGCCCATGTCGCTATCCTTTACTTCAATATTCAGGATTTCTGAATAAAAATTTCTGGCCTTTTGTATGTCATCGGTTGAGAAGCTGCTGAATATTCTTGAAGTTGTAAACATAATTTTCTTTTTAAATTTTACCAGAAAATAGCTCGATATGAATCAACTTTGCTGGCCTGTCTGGCAATGTTGAGAGGCTGCATATCCATATCAAAGCCTTAGTGAAAAGCAAACCTACTATCCCCCGTGAATATTTTTGGGGTGCAAATACGCCAATCTCGGGGCATAATGCGACAGATTATTTTATTAGTTTTGACGTTCAAATATTTCACAATGAAACAAATTATCATCCTGGCAACTCCCAATAGCAACCTTGGAAGTATTGATAATCCAAGGCGCGCATTTTTAAGTGTCAATCATTACCTGGCGGAAAAGAAAATGGATCCTCTTTTTAACGTGCAAATTGCCGGCAGTTCAAATGAAATAAAAGTTTCAAACGGCACTTACACTATTCATACAGATATCCGGTTAAAAGAGGTGAATAATGCAGACTTAATTATAATTCCGGCACTGGAAGGGGATATATCACAGGCAGTGGAAATGAATGCTGATTTAGTTCCATGGCTTATCAACCAGTATAAAAGGGGCGCCGAGCTGGCAAGCCTTTGCGTTGGGGCGTTTTTGCTGGCTGCCACGGGTTTGCTGGATGGGAAAAGCTGTTCCACTCATTGGAGAGCGGCAAATGAATTTAAAAAGCTTCACCCGGATGTAAACCTTGTTACCGAAAAAATTATTACTGATGAAAATGGAATCTATACCAGCGGCGGCGCTTTCTCCTCTGCCAACCTGGTTCTTTACCTTATTGGAAAATATGCAGGGAGGGAAATAGCCATCCATTGTTCTAAAAACTTCCAGGTAGATTTGGACAGGCAAAGTCAGTCGCCATTTATTATTTTTAAAGGACAAAAAGATCATAAAGACGAATACATCAAACAGGCGCAGGAGTTTATTGAAAAGAATGTGCAGGAAAAGATTTCTGTAGAAAAGCTGGCAAACTTTTTATCAATCGGGAGAAGAAATCTTGAACGCCGCTTTAAAAAAGCTACCTCTAATTCAATTATCGAGTATATGCAAAGAGTGAAGGTGGAAGCGGCCAAGTATAGGTTTGAAACCAGCGGCGACAATGTAAATGAAGTGATGTACAATGTAGGTTATACCGATGCAAAAGCGTTCAGAAATACATTCAAGCGCTTTACAGGATTATCGCCCATAAGTTATAGAAACCGGTATAACCGCACATTAGCATCAGTTTAGTTTGTTGCGATTTCAATTTTTTGCATAAAAAAAGACGGCTCAAAAACCGTCTTTCTTTTTATATTCTTATGAAATATTAATCTCTTCTGCCACCAAACATTCTCAGCAGGAAAAGAAAGATATTTATAAAATCAAGGTATAAAGTAAGAGCGCCGAGGATAGACATTTTCTTTACATCATGTGCGGAAACAGCGTCGCCGTTATATTCCAGCCCTTGTCCGATTCTTTTTAATTTTTGAACATCATA
Source organism: Hanamia caeni (assembly GCF_003721595.1). Taxonomy (GTDB): domain Bacteria; phylum Bacteroidota; class Bacteroidia; order Chitinophagales; family Chitinophagaceae; genus Ginsengibacter; species Ginsengibacter caeni. The sequence goes on along the minus strand of NZ_RJJR01000016.1, from coordinate 27,277 downwards.
TGCAGTCAAAGCCGTGAACACCATTACGCCAATAATGCTGATGATATAATCCAACTGGCTGCTGTGTAAAAAGTAATTTATAACCATCGCAATCAAAACGCCAATTACACCCATCATTAAAATGCGTCCAAACTTGGTAAGATCCTGGTTGGTGGTATAGCCCATCACAGCCATTATGCCAAACATGGCAGAAGCCGAAAGGAAACATCCCAAAACAGAGCCGGGTGTGAAAGCGAGAAGAATAAAGCTGAATGTAATACCATTGATGACTGCATACGCCATAAACAAAGCTGTCAATGCGGTCGCTGAAAGGCGCTGGTAGGCAAACGACATGATGAGTACAAAAGCCAGCGGCGCAAACAAGGTTATTGTTCCCAGACCGGTAAGGCCGCCAAGCGGAGAAACCAGGTAGCTCATCCATTGTTCATTAATTGAAAATTGCCAGGCTATGAATGCTGAAACGCCCAGTGCTACGAACATCCATAAAAAAACATTGGCGATAAAAGAGCGCGTACGAACCTGTTCGCCAATGGGCACGTACGAAATATTTGTAATATTATCAGGGTTTCTATTTGTTAATTGCATCGCGTAATTTTTTTAGTAAAAATAAAATACTATTTATAAAAAATAAAGGAAAACATAAAGAAATAAGAAATAATTAGGATTCATAAAACCTTTATTTCTGTGTTCATTTTAAAGCATATTCAGAAAAGAATTTTTGTTATTATTTGTTAGTTTACTGCCTTTGCAAAACCAGTTATTAATTTTTAGCAAACGACACTGTGCAACTAAAATTACCATCACCAGCGCCCAACTTATCAGCAGCGGAATTGCTGATTACGATTACCAGCCCGTTATTTTGAGAAATATCAGGAATTACATCAAGCACTTTTGCATATACGCTTTTGCCTGTGGCGCCATTGGTAATTTTAATTACTTTTCCCGCAGCGGCATCATTGCTGAAGCAGTAATATTTTGCGTCCTGCCAGCCGCTTGTAGATTTAAAAATACCTGCCATTCCTTTTTTATCAGTAATAATATTACCGGCGGTTTGTTGTTCGTACAAATTTTTAAAATAATCAGTTGAAGTAGGATTGTCCTGCGCCTGTGTATTGGCAGGGGTGATGGTAAGCGGAGGATGACTGTTCGTTGCGGGTTCTGTTTTTGCCGGTTCTTGTTGGACATTATTTGAAGAAGGCGAAATTGTGTTTTCTTTATTCGCTGGTACCGGTTCCGCATTGTTGGAAGGCGGAGCAACGGGAGCAGATGCCACGGCAGGAACCGACTCGCCGTTTGCAAGAGCCGACTGGTTTTTATCCACTTTTAAGAATCCGATAATCAGGGATTGCCCGGCGCTTAATTCATCAGAAGAAAGGTTGTTCCATTTTTTTAAGGTGGACAAAGGCACTTTGTTGTAATTGACGCCAAGCCTGTAAAGTGTTTCACCTGCTAAAACCGTATGATACAAAGGAACAAGAGCCTGCCCCGCATGTGTAGTTTTCACCTGGGTGAAATTATTTTTATTAAGCGGAATTTTTATAGTCTGGCCAATGGCAAGGCCTGTAGCAAAATGAAGATGATTGTAAGCCGCAAGCTCTTTTGGATTAACATTATACATTCTTCCTACACTATAAAAATTTTCTTTCGGCGTTACCACATGTTCCAAATAAACCGAAGAGCCTGTTCCCATTATTTCCAGATGGTTCTGCTGTGCTTTTACAATATTATTACTGAAAAAAATGAGTACAACAAGAATCAACCATTTTGCCATCATTGAGCATTTTCTGTTCATAAAAAATAAAAGCTTTAAAAAAGCCTGCCTTTGGTGTTTGCAAATGTATCTACTTTGAAAGTAGTTCTCTTATTCGTGAAGTTAAAAATTTTGTGCTATTTCTTCATTAAAATTTATCTGAAAATCAACATGAAAAAGATAAGGCAGCTATAAACGATGCTGCCATTGAACAGCCATTTCTTTTTTCCATGAAGCAAAATTTCCATTTTGTATCTGAACCCTTGCCTGCCGCACAATGTGGAGATAAAAAGCTAAATTATGAATGCTCGCAATCTGTAATCCCAAAATTTCCTTTGATTTTATTAAATGCCTGAGATAGGCCTTGCTATAATAATTGCTTACCTCATTTTCCAGTTCTTCATCAATCGGCGAAAAATCTTTTTCCCATTTTTTGTTGTCAATATTGATAATTCCCCGATTTGTAAAAAGCATGGCATTGCGGCCATTGCGTGTGGGCATTACACAATCAAACATGTCTACGCCCAATGAGATGCATTCAAGAATATTCCACGGCGTACCTACGCCCATTAAATAGCGTGGTTTATTAACAGGGAGATTTTCACAACAAAGCCCACATATTTCATACATCTTTTCAGTAGGCTCGCCAACGCTTAATCCGCCGATTGCATTTCCTGTTGCTTCTTTTGAAGAAACATATTCGCATGAAATTTTTCGTAGTTCATGATGCACGCCCCCCTGGACAATGGGAAATAAATTCTGTGAATAACCGTATTTATTTTCCGTTTCATGAAATCTTTGAAAGCAACGGTCAAGCCAGCGATTGGTTAATTCCAAAGATTTTTTTGCATAAGAATATTCGCTTGCTCCAGGCGGGCATTCGTCAAAAGCCATTATAATATCGGCGCCAATGATTCGTTGGATGTCAATGACTTTTTCAGGCGAAAATAAGTGTTTGCTGCCATCAATATGACTCTGAAATACTACACCTTCTTCAGAGATTTTTCTTGTGCCACTTAAAGAAAATACCTGGTAGCCGCCGCTGTCTGTTAGTATTGGTTTTTCCCAATTCATAAATTTATGTAAACCTCCGGCTGCTTCCAAAACATCTAAACCTGGGCGCATATATAAATGATAAGTATTGCCTAAAATAATCTGTGCATGAACGTCATCTTTTAATTGTTGTTGCGTCAGGGCTTTCACACTTCCAACTGTACCCACAGGCATAAAGATTGGCGTCAGGATTTCACCATGGTCCGTCCTGATTTTTCCTGCACGCGCTTTTGTAGAAGTATCAGCATGTTGTAGTGTGAATTGTAAGTCAGCCATCGAAAACCCTGTTTAAAAGGGCTGCAAAGATATACGATTGAAAAAGTTTTATTTTACAGTAAAGCAGGAAATAACGGGAATTTTTATTTTGGGTTCAATTAATATTATAAAAATTAAAAAGTTTTGAAACTTTGAATTCATAAAAGGAATCCTTCCTTTTCTTTAACTTTGAAAGAAAGTTATGCCAGAGATAATCATAAAATATAAAAATAAAAGAGCGCTTGAAGCTCTGCATGATTTTGCCAAATATTTTGATTTTGAAATCAGGCTACCGCATTCCTCCCGGAAAGAAAACCAAATTGATTTAAATAGCATTACCGTAATTCCCGGCGATAGTTCAATTGATACCAGTGATCTTCATGAAATTTTTACAGGCAGGAATATTAATCCATCAGAGCTTAGAAAAAATGCATGGAAAAGAAAATAATAATTTGCGACACTGATGTAATGATCGATTATTGGGACTCGCATAATCTACGTCATGAGATTACAAAATCAACACTTGAAAAATCTATTGGGCTTGATAATGTAATGTTATCAGCAATAACTAAAATGGAATTAATGCTTGGTGCCATTTCAAAAACTGATATGACGAAAATTTCAAAAAAGCTTAGCAGGTTTAATATCGCATTGATTAATAATGATATTACGATTCAATCTTTCGAGCTTATTCAAAAATACCGTTTAAGTCATGGGCTTCTGCTTCCAGACAGCATTATTGCTGCCACTGCTTTGATTTCAGGTTTTGAGCTTTATACATATAATGTGAAAGATTTTAAATTTATTTTGGGACTTAAATTATTCACACCGTAATTGGTTGATTTCCTATACTTTTCATGTTATTTAAATTTTTTGCCGCTATTCCTAAACGAAAGTAAGTTTGCATCCTGATGAAACTGACTGAACTTTTAAATGATCCTGGGAATATTATTTTTCTTGCTTTTTGTATAATCACTTTTATACAATTATTCTATTATTTATTTTTCTTTTTGAGGTTGGTTTTATACAAAGAAAAAACAAAAAGCATTTCGCAAACACACCCCGTTTCCGTAGTTATTTGTGCAAGGGATGAGGCTGAGAACCTGGTAAAAAATTTGCCGGGCGCCCTCGTTCAAAAATATAAAACTACGCATGAGGTAATTGTTGTAAATGATAATTCGCTTGACGAAAGCAAATACATTCTTGAAGAATTTCAGCGCACATTCAGAAACCTCAACATCATTGAATTGAAGCAGGAAGCGCGTTTTATCCCCGGTAAAAAATTTCCGCTCAGCATGGGAATCAAGGCCGCAAAACATGAAATTGTGTTGCTTACCGATGCAGATTGCGTGCCCGCATCTGAGTTTTGGATAGAAAAAATGCAGCAGGGTTTTCATGATGGAATTGAGATTGTGCTTGGTTATGGCGCTATGCATAAAACCAAAGGACTATTAAATAAATTGGTAAGATGGGAAACATTCCATACCGCATTGCAGTATTTATCTTTTGCATTAGGCGGAATTCCATATATGGGCGTTGGCAGAAATCTCAGCTATAAGAAGTCGGTATTTATCAGGCACAAGGGCTTTTCAGCGCATCATCATATTCCCGGCGGCGATGATGATCTGTTTATCAACGACGCAGCAAACAAAAGGAACACAGCTATTGTGGTTGATAAAGATGCGTTTACTTTATCGGCCGCACCCAAAACCTGGAAACAATGGGTGAAGCAGAAGAAACGGCATTACACTACCAGCAAATTTTATAAGAGAAGCCATAAATTCCTTTTGGGCTTGTATGCATTTTCACAATTTGCGTTCTATCCGTTATTTGTCGTTTGCTTATTTTTTTTTGGGTGGAAGCTAACCTTAATCGTTTTTGGAATACGCCTTTTAACACAAGGCATTATTATGTATAAGGCTACACAAAAGTTAGATGAAAAGGATTTGTTCCCCTGGTTTGTTGTCTTTGATATCTGGATGTTTTTTTACTACCTGTTTTTTGCAACCTCTGTTTTTAAAAAGCCAGCGAAGAAGTGGAAATGATGGATTCGGCTATTGATGTAAGGAATCGCTTTTTAGATGGTCAAATAGAAGAAGCGATGAAAAATTATCAAAAAGCGGAATAAAAAAATCACGTTTTTCATTCGTTCACTGTTCTCACCAACCGTTCAGTTTTTAGAAACTTGCAAGGTTTTATCCAAAAAAAATCCCTTCGCATTACTGCAAAGGGATTCAACTTAAACATTTCTATATTTTGGATAGAAGGGTAAGGATTAATAACCCATATCACCCATTCCACCGCCCATTCCGCCACCCATTGGAGGCATTCCTGGTTTTTCTTTTTCAGGTTTGTCAGAAATTACACATTCGGTAGTCAGTAACATTCCGGCAATAGAAGCGGCATTTTCCAATGCGATTCTTGTAACCTTGGTTGGGTCTATTACACCGGCTGCAAGAAGATTTTCATACACTTCTGTGCGGGCATTAAAGCCATAATCTTTTTTGCCTTCTTTAATTTTCTGAACCACAATGCTGCCTTCAATTCCGCTGTTGATTACAATCTGGCGAAGAGGTTCTTCCACAGCACGTTTGATAATCTGGATGCCTGTGTTTTCATCATCATTGGCTCCTTCAAGCTTTTCAAGGCTTTGAATAGCGCGAACATACGCAACACCACCACCTGGAACAATTCCTTCTTCAACGGCAGCTCTTGTTGCATGAAGCGCATCGTCCACCCTGTCTTTCTTTTCTTTCATTTCTACTTCAGAAGCAGCGCCTACATACAAAACTGCAACACCGCCGCTTAATTTAGCAAGGCGTTCCTGTAATTTTTCTTTATCATAATCTGAAGTGGTAGTTTCGATTTGTGCTTTTATCTGGTTCACTCTTGCAGTGATGTCATTTTTGTCGCCTTTACCATCAACTATAGTGGTATTGTCTTTATCAATAGTTACGGCAGCAGCCTGGCCAAGAGCATTAAGATCTACACCTTCCAGCTTATAACCCTGTTCTTCGCTGATAACAGTTCCATTTGTAAGAACGGCGATATCCTGCAACATTTCTTTTCTTCTGTCACCAAAGCCGGGAGCTTTTACAGCAGCAACTTTTAAAGTGCCACGTAATTTATTAACCACCAAAGTAGCCAATGCTTCTCCTTCCAAATCTTCAGAAATAATCAACAACGGACGACCGCTTTGAGCTACTTTCTCAAGAATGTGAAGAATATCTTTCATTGAAGAAATCTTCTTGTCATAAATAAGAATGTAAGGATTATCGAGTTCAGCCTGCATTTTTTCGCTGTTGGTAACGAAATAAGGCGATACATAACCCCTGTCGAACTGCATACCTTCTACCACTTCAACGGTAGTATCAGTACCTTTTGCTTCTTCAACAGTGATTACCCCTTCTTTACCTACTTTTTGCATAGCTTCAGCAATCAGGCTTCCGATAGATTCTTCATTGTTGGCAGAAATAGAAGCCACCTGTTTGATTTTATCATTGTCATTTCCAACGGTAACAGATTGTTTTTTCAGGCTTTCTACTACTGATTTAACTGCTTTATCAATGCCTCTTTTCAAATCCATTGGGTTTGCTCCGGCAGCTACGTTACGCAATCCTTCGCTGATGATTGACTGTGCAAGAACAGTAGCAGTAGTGGTACCATCTCCGGCAATGTCAGCAGTTTTTGAAGCTACTTCCTTTACCATTTGCGCGCCCATGTTTTCGATAGGGTCTTCAAGTTCAATTTCTTTAGCAACCGTTACACCATCTTTGGTTATTTGTGGAGCGCCGAATTTCTTTTCAATCACTACGTTTCTGCCTTTAGGGCCTAAGGTTACTTTTACCGCGTTGGCCAGCGTGTCAACACCCTTTTTCATTTTATTGCGGGCGTCTATGTCAAAAAATATTTGTTTAGCCATAATATTTATTTTTCTTTTTATTTATTGAATTAACTAATTTTCATAAGGATGTCAGATGCGCGCATGATAAGGTAATCTTCTCCCTCAATGCTGATTTCTGTGCCGCCATATTTGCCATACATTACTGTATCGCCTTCTTTTATTTGTAAAGGAATCAGGTTGCCGGTTTGTTCTGCATACTTTCCTTTTCCAACTGCTACTACAGTACCCTTTTGAGGTTTTTCCTTAGCGGTATCCGGAATGATAATTCCACCCGCAGTTTTTTCTTCTGCTGCATTGGGTTTAACCAGAACCCTGTCATCAAAGAGTTCAAAATTTTGTTTTGCCATAATTGTTAAATTTATTTAATTTATTATTTGGGTTGCAAATGTACACGAATAATTGTACCAAAGAAATTTGTCAGTTTTGTTGTCAGTAAAATGAAATGAATGTCAGTTTGGTATGAAAAAGAATGCGTCAAAATTGCATTAAGCTGGTGATACTAAACCAGTTTCCACTGTTTTTGTAAATCAAGTTTTTTTTCATGCGGTAGCCGCGATTTATTATAATGGCCTTTAGCGGATTTCTGCCGGTAAGCTTCATATAAAGTGACAGCACATGCAACTGAAATGTTCAGAGACTTAATGATGCCGGCCTGCGGAATAATAAAATCTCCATCGGTATATTGGCGAATGTGTTCGCTAATCCCGAATGTTTCATTGCCAAATACCAGCGCAACAGATTGTGTAAGATCTAAAGAATAAAGATTTACTGATTGTTCGCCAAGATAAGCCGTATAAATTGTGTCGTAATTTTTTTTCACTTCGGCAAAGCATTCTTCCGCGTTGGTAAATTGATGTACGGAGAGCCATTCGGCAGCAGTGGACGAACTTCTATAGCCCCATTTTTTATGCGGTGGAATTCTATCGTTCAAAATATGAACATCCTGTATTCCCACAGCATCGCAGGTGCGCATTACTGCGGATACATTGTGTGGGTCAAATACGTTTTCCAGCACTACAGTCAGGTCTGGTTGTCTTTTTTCAAGAACGGAAGTCAGGCGATTGAATCTTTGTGGAGTCATAATTTTTCGGCAATAGAATTACAAAAGTAATGTACATAAAATGAGCAGCCGGAATAAAGCAGGTGTTTAAGTGCAATAATTTATAATAAATGGGTATCCCCGATCAGGCCAGTATAGTGAAAATAAAATGGTAGCTTAGGCAATATGCGGATTTCATTCGATATAAACCATGTCAGTTGTATATTCGAAGCATTCACTTTCCGATTAAGAAGATGAAATATATCTTTCCATTTAGTTAATATGTACTGTCAAAAAAATTATTACTTATGATTAAATTATTTTTTTTCATTTTTTTGGGTTCTGTCTCGTTGCCATCTTATGCGCAAAAGCAACTTGTCAACATTTCAACAGAATTGAACAGGCTATATTCTATAGACGAACTTCCGAAATATAATGGCCTTAATATAGTACGCCAGTTTTCATCGTATGATACTATTGGAGGTAATGACGATGGCTTCAGTGGAAAATATTCTTTTATTCGTAAAAATCCTGACGGATCTCTTGTTCTTTTTGAAGCGCCAGGAAATGGGGTAATCAACAGGATATGGACTCCGACGCCCAATGAGGATACCCTTGATTTTTATTTTGGTGAAAGCGCACATCCCTCTTTTTCTATCAAATTTTCAGATTTATTTTCAGGTAAAATGGCTCCTTTTACATTGCCCCTGTGCGGCAATCAACTGGGGGGTTATTACTGTTATTTTCCTATTCCTTACAGCAATGGTTGTAAAATAGTTTCACGGGGAAAGCATATACAATTTTACCAGGTTCAATACCGGAGTTTTCCGGATGATTACCAGGTAAAAAATTTCGACCCCAACTTAACTACGGCAGAAAAATCTTCCTACGAAAAATTGATTTCAAGATGGAGTCAATCTTACGATCCTTCCCTTGAAAAAAATACCAGCACAAAGGTGATTCATGCTGATAAAATGTTGTCGCCCGGGCAAACCATCACAATTGCCACAATCAATAATGGTGGCAGAATTTTAGGAATTAAGTTGCAACCCGCTGAATTATTTTCAGGGCTTCACAAACAAATTGACATCCGTATTTCCTGGGACGATGAGAAATATCCGGCAGTATATGCTCCGGTCGCTGATTTCTTTGGCTACGCATTTGGCAAATCCTCTATGCAAAGCTTGTTGCTGGGTTCAGCCAATGGTATCAATTATTGTTATTTTCCCATGCCGTTTGACAGCAAGGCGAAAATAGAGCTGATCTATCGGCCCCTGGCGGGCCAACAGAAGCCGGAGCCATTACGTATAAAAGCAGGTATCTATTATTCTCCTGAAAAAAGGAACCAGGTAACTGAGGGTAAATTTTATGCCTTTTGGAACAAAGACATCAATGCACCACTGGGGAAGCCTCATGTTTTTTTAGAAGGAAAGGGTAAAGGACAGTACGTAGCAACTATTCTTCAGGCACAGGGCCTGAGGCCCGGAATGACGCTGTTTTTTGAGGGAGATGATATTACGCACATTGATGGTAAAATGACCATGCATGGTACTGGCTCTGAAGATTATTTCAATGGAGGGTGGTATGCGCTTCTTGATCGCTGGGACAGAAAAATGAGTTTGCCCTTACACGGTTCCCTGGATTATTCATTGCCCTTTGCCCACACCGGCGGCTATCGCTTATTCCTGTCAGATAAAATGAGTTTTACAAAAAGTATTGAACACACCATGGAACATGGAGGAGAAAATAATAATTTTCCTACAGATTATACTTCAGTTGCTTTGTATTATGCCGCCGCGCCTGTTGACATATCACAGAAGCCGGTTAATGAACTTACCCAAGTGTATATTTCTGATACCATGATGATGTACCGCCAGCTAATGAAGTTCAGCTTTGACGGCACATTTGAAATGAACAGCAATGCCTTTATTGCAAAAAAAGGAGGGCACTTACAAATAGATATGGCAGAAATTCCCAAGGGTAATTATTCGCTGTATGCAGATGGCGAGACGAGTGCAAACGGTGCTGCTTTTACCGTTTGGCAGCGTCAAACCTTGGTAAGTAAGCCACTTTCGTTTTATTCGCCTGCGAAAGAAAAGAAAAGAATGTATTTATGCGATATTTCCATTGATGATTTTAAAAATACCATTACCCTGCAATTTAATCCTGATGAAAATAAAAAAATTGTAATTGAACGTCTTGTTTTAGTCCGAAAACATAGCAGTGGAAGTAGAGTAAATTAAGAAATAAGCTTAATTTTTATTTTCGCATCGGGATGTAACATCCTTTCCAGGGAAATTTGAACTGAATTATGTTAGTGCTTATCAAAATATAAAGTAAAAGATTTTCAAAGCATAGACTGTTCCCTTTAGCTTCATGGTTATTGCATGCCAAACAGTTTTGATTATTTGCCCTTTAACCAATAATTTTGCATCTAATTTTTTTAGAACGGATAATTTAAAATTCAGATAATAATAAAACAGGATTGATGAGAGAAATAGCATTCAGAGAAGCCCTGCGTGAGGCTTTGCAGGAAGAAATGAGAAGGGACGAAAGGGTGTTCCTGATGGGTGAAGAAGTTGCAGAATATAATGGCGCATATAAAGTGAGCCAGGGTATGCTGGAAGAATTTGGTGAAAAAAGAATAATAGATACACCTATTTCTGAGCTTGGTTTTACAGGCGTTGGAGTAGGCGCTGCGCAAAATGGGCTTAGGCCGGTTATAGAATTTATGACGTGGAATTTCGCAAACCTTGCGCTGGATCAAATTTTAAACACAGCTTCAAAGATGCTGGCAATGAGCGGCGGACAGGTTGGTTGCCCCATCGTTTTTCGCGGACCAAATGGAAGCGCCGGCCAATTGGGCGCACAGCACTCTACCGCGTATGAATCAATGTATGCAAACATTCCCGGACTAAAAGTGATTTCTGTAAGCAATCCGTATGACGCAAAAGGATTATTAAAAAGCGCTATCCGCGATGACGATCCTATCATTTTTATGGAAAGTGAAGTGATGTATGGAGATAAAGGCGAAGTTCCTGAAGAAGAATATTTGATTCCAATTGGGAAAGCAAAAGTGGTTCGCGAAGGCACTGACGTAACAATGGTTTCTTTCAATAAAATGATGAAGGTGGCGCTGGGTGCTGCTGACGAATTGGCCAAAGAAAATATCAGCGCTGAAGTGATTGACCTGAGAACTATTCGTCCATTAGATTGGCAAACCATTCTTGATTCAGTAAAGAAAACCAATCGTCTTGTGGTTGTCGAAGAGCAATGGCCTTTCGCTTCTATTTCTTCTGAAATCGCGTATCGCGTTCAAAAGGAAGGTTTTGATTACCTTGATGCGCCAGTTCGCAGAATTACTGCTCTTGACGCGCCGATGCATTACGCGCCGAACCTGGTGGCTGCCTATTTGCCTGACATACCGAGAACCGTAAGTCTCATCAAGGAAGTAATGTATTTAAAAAAATAAGGTAAGAGCCGGATACTATCCGGCCTTTTAATTTATTAACTATCCTTTCATTTTTTTGAGGGATAAAAAATGAATTACCATGAAGATTGGAAATTTTTCATACCCACTGCCGGCCAATGAGCCGGTTTTGTCTTATGCCCCCGGAACAAAAGAAAGGGATGATTTAAAAAAGGCTTTAAAATCGCTGAAAGGTAAAAAGATTGATGTGCCGATGTATATTGGCAGCGAAGAGATTCGCACTGATGATAAAATTGAAATTCGTCCGCCACATGAAAAAAAGTTTGTGTTGGGAACCTATAACCAGGGAACTGCGGCGGATGTAAAAAAAGCAATTAATGCAGCGCTTAAAGCCAAAGAAAAATGGGCTGCATTAAGCTGGGGAAACCGGGCTAATATTTTTTTGAAGGCTGCGGATTTAATCGCGACAAAATACCGCGCTGAAATGTGCGCCACAACAATGCTTGGGCAAAGCAAAAATGCTTTCCAGGCAGAAATTGACGCGGCGTGTGAACTAATCGATTTTTTAAGATTCAATGTTCATTTCTTAAATGAAATTTACAGCCAGCAACCGGTAAGCAGCGCGGGTATTCACAACCGCATGGAATATCGCCCGCTGGAAGGTTTTGTGCTTGCCGTAACTCCTTTTAATTTCACCGCCATTGGAGGAAACCTGCCCACTTCCGCAGCGATGTGTGGCAATGTGGTTGTGTGGAAATGTGCGAACACACAGGTTTTCAGCGCTCAAATGTTTATGCGGATTTTAAAAGAAGCTGGCTTGCCGGATGGCGTTGTCAACCTGATTTTTGTTGATGGGCCTGTTTTAGGCGATGTTTGTTTTAATCATCCTGATTTCGCCGGTATTCATTTCACAGGAAGCACAGGCGTTTTCAATACCATGTGGAAACATATAGGAGAGAATACAAAAATCTATAAATCTTATCCAAGAATAGTTGGAGAAACAGGAGGCAAAGATTTTGTAGTAGCTCATAAGAGCGCGGATGTGGATGTATTGGTGACTGCGCTTTGCCGTGGTGCTTTTGAATACCAGGGACAAAAATGTTCTGCCGCTTCAAGAGCGTATATTCCTTCCAATATTGCCGCAGAAGTAAAGAAAAAGCTGGTTGCTGAAATCAAAACCATGAAGATGGGAACTGTAGAGGATTTCAGCAATTTTATTAACGCGGTAATTGATGAGAAAAGTTTTGATAAAATTGAAGAATACATCAAACAGGTAAAGAGAGATAAAGAGGCAAAAATAATTGTTGGCGGAAAATGTGATAAAAGCAACGGCTATTTTATCGAGCCTACTGTAATTGAAGTTACAAATCCTAAGTATGTAACCATGTGTAATGAAATTTTTGGCCCGGTGCTCACCATTTATATTTATGATGAAAATAAATTTGAAGAAACCTTGAAATTGGTAGATACCACTTCACCGTATGCGTTGACAGGCTCTATTATTGCCCAGGACAGAAACGCGGTAGAATTAGCAACACAAAAACTCAAAAATAGTGCGGGCAATTTTTACATAAATGACAAGCCAACCGGAGCGGTAGTGGGCCAGCAGCCATTTGGCGGTGCGAGAGGAAGCGGAACAAACGATAAAGCCGGAAGCATTATTAATTTGTACCGTTGGCTGAGTGCAAGAACAATTAAAGAAACTTTTATTCCTGCTACCGATTATCGGTACGCTTTTTTGAAGGAAAAGTGAGAGAGCTAAAAGCTAATGGCTAAAAGCTAAACGCAAGAATTCACGATTGACCATTGACCATTCACGTATGAACACGATTCTAAATAAATATCAACTACAAATAACCATTGAGCGGCTTGCATGCCAGGTGATAGAAAATTATGTGGATTTGTCGTCCGTGGTTTTAATTGGTTTACAGCCACGTGGTATTTTTTTGGCAGATAAAATTTATGAACATCTGAAAAAAATAAATCCTGGTTATGAAATAAGTTACGGTAAACTGGATATTACTTTTTTCCGCGACGATATCCGTAAACAATTATTTGAGCCCAATCAAACAGATATCTCTTTTTCTTTGGAAGATAAAAATGTAATCCTCATTGATGATGTATTGTTCACAGGCAGAACTATCCGCGCGGCTTTGGATGCCATTCTTTCTTATGGCCGCCCAAAGAAAGTAGAACTTTGTGTGTTGGTGAATCGCCGCTACAGCCGCCAACTTCCCATCCAGCCTGATTATTGCGGCAAATCAATTGATTCCATCATCTCCCAAAAAGTAAAAGTGGAATGGGATAAAGAGGAAGTGAATTTGTATTGAGTTAATCTCCCCAAATTTTTTTACAGTAAAACAACTTTTATCTCGTCTTTATCTTTTTTGCCGCATTACTATTTTTAATTTAGCTTTGACATTTAATGCAACTATCCACCAAACATCTCCTGGGCATTAAAGATTTACAGCTCCGCGATATTGAATTAATTTTATCTACCGCCACTCAGTTTAAAGAAGTATTACAAAGGCCCATTAAGAAAGTTCCTTCTCTCAGGGATACGACAATCGTAAATTTATTTTATGAAAATTCTACGAGAACAAGAATTTCTTTTGAGCTTGCAGAAAAAAGATTAAGCGCCGATACGCTCAATTTTTCTGCATCAGGTTCTTCAGTTTCCAAAGGCGAAACTTTACTGGACACCGTTAATAATATTCTTTCCATGAAAGTGGATATGGTGGTGATGCGCCACAGTGCTACCGGCGCCCCACATTTTCTCGCCAAACATATTCCTGTAGCGATAGTAAATGCCGGCGACGGCATTAATGAACATCCTACGCAGGCTTTGCTTGATGCATTTTCTATTAAGGAAAAACTTGGACAGTTAGAAGGGAAGAAAATAGTTTTGATAGGCGATATCATGCATTCACGCGTGGCCCTAAGCAATATTTATTTATTAAAAAAAGCAGGAGCTGAAGTGATGGTAGCCGGGCCGCCAACATTAATTCCAAAATATATAAGCAAAGCATTTGACATTCGCGTAGAATATAATTTGCAAAAAGCCTTGCAATGGTGCGATGTGGCGAATGTATTGCGCATCCAACTTGAAAGGCAAAACCAGGTGTTGTTTTCATCCCTGCGCGAATACAATCTTGCTTATGGGGTCAGCAAAAAATTATTGGATAGTTTAAACAAAGAAATTGTAATCCTTCATCCTGGCCCTATAAACCGCGGCGTGGAAATTGACAGTGATGTGGCAGATTCCAAACAATCAATTATTTTGCAGCAGGTGGAAAATGGCGTGGCTGTAAGAATGGCTGTGTTATATTTGGTGAGCAATAAGCAGTCCTTTAATTAAGAACTTTCAAGAATATTTGTATGAAGCGAATATGTTTATTCCCCGGAACTTTTGACCCTGTTACTCTTGGGCATACTGATATTATTGAGAGAGCGCTTCCTCTTTTTGATAAATTATATATCGGCCTTGGGCGCAATGTAAATAAGGTTCCCATGTTTTCTGAACAGCAAAGACTTGAATGGCTTCGCGAAATTTATAAGGATGAGCCAAAAATCGGGGTGCTTGCATACGATGGCCTTACTGTAGCCTGTTGTAAAGATGTGGGCGCGGATTTTATTTTGAGGGGCATCCGCTATGTGAATGATTTTGAATACGAGAAGGCTATCGCCGATATGAACAGGAGCCTCAAGGATAATGTGGAGACTATTTTCCTGACAACGCTTCCAAAGTATACGTCCATCGCCAGCACGTTAATTCGGGATGTTCTTCGCAATAATGGCGATGTTTCCGAATTTCTTCCGGATGTAGTGAAAAAGTCGATTTTCGGAAAAACAAAAAAGCGATTGGCACATCGCGTATCATAAGTTCTACCAGTTACCAATAACCAATAACCAATAAACCAATCAACCAATCAACCAATCAACCTCCATGTCTATTTGGTTTCACAAAAATATAACGCCGCAGCATTTGTCAGGCATAATGAAAAACACGATGCCAGAGTTTCTAGAATTTAAATGGGAAGAAGTGGGTGATGATTTTTTAAAATTGTCTATGCCGGTAATTGACAAAACGCGCCAGCCGTACGGATTTTTGCATGGCGGCGCTTCCTGTGTGCTTGCAGAAACTATTGGCAGCGTTGCTTCTGCTTTGGTAATTGATCGTGAAAAATTTTATTGTGTTGGCCTTGAAATAAATGCCAATCATCTGCGAAGCGTAAGCGAGGGAAGGGTAGTAGCGGTTTCCAGCCCTTTGCACCTCGGCAAATCAACACATGTTTGGGATATTAAAATCTACGATGATAACGAAAACCTTATTTGCATAAGCAGGCTTACTGTTGCTATTCTTCAAATCAAAAAATAAAATTTAGTTATTTGTTCTTTTACTCCCATTCAATTGTATTATGCTGGTGCTGGCCTACACAATTGCCTTATAGAATTTTCGTTAATTCCTGTTAACTTATATTTGCCACCGTTTTTGTTTTTTTAAAATTTAAGCAGTAATGAATTTACAACGGATTTCACCAAAAAAATTTTCCTGTAAAGCCGTAATTTTTGACATGGATGGAACGCTGATCGAAAGTACGAATGCGGATTTTTTGGCGTGGCAAAAAGTATTTCTGGATTATGGAAGAAACCTGACTTTTAATGATTACAGCCCTTTGCTGGGGAAAAGAAGTGTAGCGGTAGTAAAAGATCTTTTGAAAATAACAACAGAGGAAGACCAGGCAAATGCTCTTTCTAACAAATCGAAATATTTCTTTGAGATAATCACGGAACAAGGTTTGAAGACAATTCCTTTCGCAACAGAATTTCTAAAGCATCTTAAGACATTAAATATTCCTGTTGCGCTGGCCACCAGCTCGCGCCGCGAAAAAACAAAAGGTGTTTTACAAAAAGTGGGAATGCTTTCTTATTTTGATGTATTAGTAACTGCGGAGGATGTTATAAACGGCAAGCCTTTTCCTGATGTATTTTTAAAAGCCGCTTCCTTGCTGAAAATTCCTGTTGAACATTGTCTCGTGTTTGAAGACGCTGCGAGCGGTATTACCGCTGCAAAAGGTGCGGGAATGAAATGTGTAGCCATATCATCAAATGGTGATTCTCAATTGCTGGAAAAAGCAGATATGGTAATAGAAAACTTTGGGAATTTGAATTTTGAAGTCCTCTGCAATAAACTCAACAAATCGAATTTGTCGCCGGTTTTACCATAAACTAATTTTGTTATTATTTTTTATTTCTCTCCTGTTGGAGGCGGGTTAGGTATTAATGGCCGTAACGTGATTTCGTCAACCAGCAGGTTATCGGGAGTTTCCAGGACATGCAAAATCAATGCTGCTATATCATCGGGCTGCATCATATTTTTGTGTGATTCAATTCCGGATTGCTCAAAAAAGCGCGTATCAATGCTGCCGGGGTTTACACAGGTAACTTTTATTTTGTAAGACCTGAGTTCTTTAAAGAGCGCTTCACTAAAACCTTGCATCGCAAACTTGGTGGCTGAATAGGCCGCGCTTTCGGCCCTGGCTGTTTTTCCCAAAATAGATCCAATGTTAATGATATGACAGGTTTCACCATTAGTTTTCATCAAAGGAATCAACCATGATGTAATATTAAAAACGCCGTTTAAATTGGTGTTCATCATTTCATCCCAGCGTTCTGCAGGCAATGAATCCAATTGTGCAAAATAACCGGCGCCCGCATTGTTTATAAGGATATCCGGAAGATGTGATTCTGAAAATGTTTGTTGAATCCACGTATTAAGTTTTTCCCTGTAGGCAATGTCCATTGTAACGGCGAAAAAATTATCACCCAATTCTTTTTTAACCTCACTCAATTTTTTTTCATTGCGCGAAATGCCATACACGATGGCTCCTTTTGCAACGAGAACTTTTGCAAGCGAAGCACCTAAGCCGCTGCTGGCGCCGGTTATCACGGCTATCTTTCCATTCACATTCATTTTAAAGATATTCCGTGTGTTATTTAGGGTTATAGCTGCCGGGTACAGTTCTGAAGCTAATTGCCAGGCGGTTCCAACCGTTGATGGCCACTATCGCAATGCTTAACGCTACAATTTCGCTTTCACTAAATTGTTTACGAACATTTTCGTACAACGCATCAGGTACATCTGTATCTGATATCAGGGTTAGGGCTTCTGTCCATTCCAATGCGGCCCGTTCTCTTTCGCTGTAAAACGGAGTTTCGTGCCACGCGCTAAGAGCGTAAAGCCGCTGTTCAGTTTCGCCGGCTTTTCGCGCATCTTTGGTATGCATGTCAAGGCAAAAAGCACAGCCATTTATTTGAGAAGCTCTTGTCTTCACGAGCTCATACAAGGATTTTTCAAGTCCTGATGAAGCAACATATTCTTCAAGGCCACGCATTGCTTTGATAGCGGCCGGGGCTACTTTGCCATAATTAATTCTCGGTTCCATTTCATTTATGATTTAAATTTTCGTGTTGTTCCATTTCATCCATCGCGATAGTTGCATGCGCATACGCTGCGCCCGCCCGCATTTCAGCGGCTACCCAAATTGCTTCCATGATTTCTTCTTTTGTTGCTCCTTTGCGCATAGCCGTTTTTGTGTGAGAACGGATACAGTAAGGGCATTGTGTTACATGGGCAACTGCAACTGCGATGAGCTGCTTGGTTTTTTCGGGGAGCGCTCCGGCTTCAAAAACTGTTCTGCTGAAATTTCTCCAGGCTTCAATATTTTTGGGCGCAAGCGCCGCTTTTTTTTCAGCAGATTCTCTTGTTGCCTCGGGAAATAAAGTCTTGTGTTCCATGATTTTTTTTCTTTTAATAATTCAATGTTATTACTATTTAATTGATTCGCATTTCTAAAACGCGATTCTTTTTTGTGATCGCTGAAGCCCAAATCAATTCGCGCGATTTGTACGAAAACCAGGCTACAAGCGATTCTAAATGAATCCTTATTAAGTTGAAGGCTGTGTAAAAATGTAACATTATTTTCTGACCTTATCTTGACAGGGTTATTTTTATAATACCTAATGCGTTTAGATACGCTCAAAAGAGGTCATAGCAAGTTAATTCGTTTTGATGGTAAAGAAGGAAGAATCTCAAAAAATTTCGTTATTCGAAAATCATAAATTCACTAATTCCCGAATGTAAGGCATTACGGAGGCCACATTAAAGAAAATAAAATCATCAACTCCATTTCTAACCAAAAAATATAACAAAAAGATCAATCATTTCAATTAAAATACTTAAAATGAAATTTCATGTAGGCATAGCCGTTATGTGCCTGCATTACCTGAACTGTCGGACTCAATGTTCAATATTGGTTGTATTTGTCGTGCCCGAGCTGTTTTACCAATTTATTATAAATCCCGAATAGTAAAAAAGGCGCTGCCCATTGACCAAAGAAAAGACTCTTATGTTTTTTGCCTGCAATGTGCAGCGACATGGAGACTGCCATGGCGCCAATAGCCGCCCACAGAAACACATCAGAAGGAAGTTTGGCAGTTTCGGTTTCAATTTTGGTAGCAAGCCTTCCCTCGCGGTGGCCTTCGTTAGTTACTCTTTCCATTTTTATATAATTAGTTTTTCAATTCCGCTCAAAATTCATGCCCGTTCAGTATGATTATTACGATTTTCATTAATGATGAAAAAAGCGATTCATCATCGCGAAATTTTCTTCAGGCAATAGTAAATAGCAATAATAATTAGAAAAAGTTTTCAAGATTTGTAGCCGATGATTTATTAAAAGAGTTTACTTTGCAATTATTGGCAAAAGTTTTGAACGCCAAAGAAAAACCTTCGTTATGAAAATTTTAAAGCATTTTGTTGTTATTCTTTCCATCGCATTTATTTTTACGGCCTGCCGTTCTACTCCGAACCACCTTCATGAGCCGGTAAATTCGACCGAATCTGGTTCTTCAGCGGCCTCCGGCGATGGGGCGGCTTCTGACACCGCAAGTCCTGTACAACCTAATGGTATAGATACTTCGGGCGAGCAAACAGGCAGAATGACCAACACCAAAGCCACCCAGGGATTGCCAAAGGCTGCCGCAGATTCATCTAAATAAATTTTAGCTTGCAAACCCTGCTCATTGAAAAATGAAGTAGGATTATAGTGATGGTTTTCCAGTAAACGAACAATTAGCGTGAATCTTTATTTTTCTTAAAGAAAATGAACTCTCATGTTCTTCAATGAAATTTTTCAATTAGAAAATTTTTTCCAATACTTTAGCTGAAATTTTTTTCGGGCGAACATCTTTAATTTTGATTTTACCTATTTTTGAGATTTGTCCCGTTAAATTTTGATTAGAAAATATTTTCTAATCTGATTATGTTTGGTGCTAACTGTAGTATGTTATTTTTTGACTAAAAATTTAAATCATGTTGGGGAAACAAATCACTTTCATTAAACTTTTCTGCTGTGTAAGCCTTATTGTTTTTTTTAAACCGGCTTCGGCCCAATCAAATAACATGCTTACAGAACAGGAAAAACAAGACGGCTGGCAACTTCTTTTCAATGGCAAGGATCTTACGGGCTGGCATTCTTATCTTGAAAAGAAGCCGGGCAAAGCATGGCAGGTCCATGACGGGATGATAGCGCTGAATAAAAATTCCAAAAGTGTGTATGAAGATTTCGCTGATTTGGTCACTGACAGCGAATACGAAAATTTCGACCTTAAGCTGGAATGGAAAATGGAACCTTGTGCGAACAGTGGCGTTATGTTTTATGTAAACGAATCGCCGAAGTATAAAGACACTTATGAAACCGGCCCTGAAATGCAGATTACCGATTTGTCCTGTCTTTATACCACCGACCACAAAACTATAAGCGATAGCAGAATTCACATGCACCGTGCAGGCGCTATGTACGACATTGCTGCTGCTGATACAGAATGGGTAAAACCCGCTCCCGAATGGAACCAATACGAAATTATTGCAAACGATGGCCATGTTGAATTTTTTCAAAATGGCCATAAGGTGGTTGACGTGGCAATGTGGGATTACAATTGGCGGAAAATAATAGCACGCACCAAATTTCACCAATGGCCGGATTTTGGAACATTTCGAAAAGGGCATATTTCAATTCAGGGAACCGAAGATGGTAAATTATGGTTTCGGAATATAAAAATAAAGACATTCAGATTCGGACCTTCCAGTTAAAAATAATATATGAGCACTGTGCGGTGAAAGGTCAATAATTTCATTATTTTAAAATATTCTATTAAAAGTGTTTTGTAGATTTTGATCGCATCAACTTAAAAATTGAAACGCGCAATATTAAATACGTGGCTTTTTGAAAGTGGTTAAAAGTGTTTTTTTAAAGATTTCAGACATATTCATTAAAAAATATATGATTATATGAAAAAAACAATCGGCAGGCGTAAGTTTATAAAAGATTCGGCTTTCACTGCCGCAGCATTTTCTATTGTGCCGGCTCATGTGTTAGGCGGCCGTAAACATGTTGCTCCCAGCGATAAGTTATATATTGCTTGCGTGGGGTGTGGTGGCGAGGCAGAAAATGATATTCAACATTTTGCGTATGCTCCCAAAAAAAATGCAGTGATTGCTTTCTTGTGCGATGTGGATGACCGCATGTCTGACCCGCGCAGAAAAGAATTTCCCAAGGCTGGCTTTTATCATGACTGGAGAGAGATGTTTGAAAAAGAGCATAAGAATTTTGATGCAGTTACCGTCGCCATTCCCGATCATAATCACGCTATTGTGGGCCTTAACGCGATGAAGCTGAATAAGCATTTATACCTCCAAAAACCGCTTACACACGACATTTATGAAGCGCGCATATTAACTGAAGCCGCTAAAAAATATAAAGTAGTAACCCAAATGGGCGACCAGGGCGCTTCTTTCGATGGCGTCAGAACTTTAAAAGAATGGTTTGATGCCGGTTTAATTGGCGATATAGAAAAGGTATACAACTGGACCAACAGGCCTGTTTGGCCACAGGGCATTCCATGGCCAACAGACAGGCCACCGGTTCCCAAAGAATTAAATTGGGATCTTTGGTTAGGAACAGCTCCGCAGACGGATTACATCGGTAACCTGGTTCCATTTAACTGGCGCGGATGGTGGCGGTTTGGAACAGGCGCATTAGGAGATATGGCTTGTCATATCATAGGCCCTTCATTTAAATTATTAGGCCTTGGCTATCCAACGGAAGTTACGTGTGATGCTACTACTATTTATACAGGCATTTTCAAAGAAGCCGATGATCCGTTAAGCATTCCACCATCAACTAAGCTCCGCTACACATTTAAAAGAGATAATGGGAAAGAATTGAAGCTTTATTGGATGGACGGCGGCATGTTACCTGAGCGGCCCGATGAATTGGATGAAGATGTCAATTTGAATGAGGCGCTGGCTGGCGTTCCGGGCTTAGGGGATTACGAAGGCGGAACTTTATTTATAGGAAATAAGGGGAAAATTTCATGCGGTTGGGGCGGCCGCAATCCGCGATTATTACCGCTATCGCTAAACAATGCCATTGATGTTGAAAAAAAATATCCCCGCGTAAAAGGAGAAGCCAATGGCCACTGGTGGCAATGGGTAGATGCTGCAATCGCCGGATATAATAATGATTATGAAGGAAATGGCGCGCTGCCAATGCCGGGAAAAGAAAAAGCCTATGTAGATTCTCCAATTGAAGATTATGCAGGGCCATTAACAGAAACTGTATTGATGGGCAATCTTTTATTACGGAGTTTTGGCCTTCGGGTAAAAACAAAAAGGAAAGATCCTGTGTATGGGGAAGTAGAAGATATTACAACGCCCGGCCGGTATATTTCTTACAAATGGGATGGCGCAAATATGCGTATTACCAATTTTGAGCCTGCAAATCAGTATGTAAAAAGAGAGTACAGAAATGGCTGGGGAGAATTGAAGTTGTGATTATTTGTTTGTTTACTGTCATTTTTAATTTTGATATCAGGGTAGATAAGATTGGCTTAATCGGTTGATAATCAAATACAAGCTTTTTAATCTACACCCGTTTGTTAGTAAGATATGAATATTTTTTTAACTTTTTTTAGTATTTATTTGTCAAAGTGTGTAAATTACACTTTGATTATTAGTTAACGCACAAATTTTAATTACTTGATTATGGGAAAAAAACTTCTCTTCAGCGGGCTGTTTCTGTTCTGCTGTATTTTTCAATCAATGGCGCAACAAAGAACTATAACCGGAAAGGTTACCTCTTCGGACGGCACTCCTCTGGTAGGCGTTTCAGTATTGGTTGCTGGGCAAAAAACTGGTGTTACTACGGAATCTGACGGAACCTTTACTATTAATGTTCCTCAAGATGCAAAAGCCTTGCAAATTAGTTACGTTGGTTTTGAACCTAAAACTGTTGATATTTCATCGGCCACAAACGTAAACGTTGAATTGGTTAATTCTGCGGCAAGTCTCACAGATGTGGTGGTGGTAGGTTATGGAACTTCGAGGAGGCGCGACTTAACCGGAGCCATTACTTCAATTAAAGCAAATGATTTTAACCAGGGTGCTATCGCGGCTCCGGACCAACTCCTTCAGGGTAAAGTTTCAGGCCTGGAAATTACTACTAACAATGGTCAGCCAGGGGCTGCGGCAACGATAAAAATAAGAGGGAATAATTCTATAAGATCGGGTGGTAATCCATTATATGTAATTGATGGAGTTCCATTGGATGGAAGAACGGCAAAGCCGGGCTTAAATTTTGGTGGATCAGGCCTTGATTTCGGTACTACGCCGGAATCAAATCCTTTACTTTATGTTAACCCAAATGATATAGCGCAGATTGATGTATTAAAGGATGCTTCTTCCACTGCAATTTATGGTTCAAGAGGAGCAAATGGTGTTATTATTATTACAACTAAGAGAGGAACATCCGGTAAAACAAAAGTAGAATTCGGGACAAAATTTGGAGTTAACGCCGGATATATGCATAAATATAAAGTGTTATCTACAAGCCAGTTTAAAACCGCGCTCCATACTTATAGCCTGGATACATTATCGAACTCTCTTGATCATGGCGGATCAGTAGATGCTTTAAAGGCCATTACACAGAATTCATTATCGCAGGCCTATAATCTGGCATTTAGCGGTGGAAACGAAAGAGGAAAGTTTCGTGTATCATTTCTTGGATCTCAGGATTTTGGGTTTATTAAGAAAACATCCTTAGATAAATATCTTGGAAATTTTACCGGTGAGTACAAATTTTTAGACAACCGTTTGTCAATTAATTTTGATGTAATTGCAGGGCATACTACAGAGAATATGGGGCTTATAAGTAATACAGCAGGAGCAGGCGGGAATTTAATGGCTTGGGCGCTTAACTGGAACCCTACAGCAGCATTTACTACTAGCAATGGGCTTTTCAGCAATGCAGTAAATTCTGTACCTAATCCGTTGGCCGTTATTGAGGGTTATAACGATGTGTCTAATGTAAACGTATTTTTGGGCAATATTTCTGCTACACTTAAAATCGCAAAAGGTCTTGACTACAAATTTTTATATGCGATTAATCATGGTACAGGGAAAAGAAATACAAATATAGATGGTTGGATTGACGGAATCAATAGTGTTTCAGGAATTGGTGATGCAGCCATTTCAGATGCCTTTTTGACTTCTGAAACTTTTACTCATACGTTAACTTACAATACTGATCTTACTCAAACTCTTTCCATGGAAGCCTTGGCAGGGTACGAATATTGGAAGACGAATTATGGAAATTCATCTGTTTTCGCCTCTCAATTTAATACTAATCTTGATCAGCAAAACAGGATATCGGTTCTTTATACAAGTTTTTTCCAGAACGCAAAAACCCAAAATCCGTTAGTCACTTTTGTTGATCCTACTACTGAAATCCAATCATACTTTGGCCGGGTGAATTTTAATTTATCAAGTAAGTATTATTTAACTGCCACTATCAGAGGTGATGGCTCCAGCAAGTTTGGAAAAAATAACAAATATGGGTACTTCCCTTCTGTAGGCGCTAAGTGGACGATAAGTAATGAAGATTTTTTGTCTTCAAGTCCGGTAATATCAAATTTAGGTTTGCGGGCATCATGGGGAATTACCGGAAACCAGGAGTTTCCGGCAGGCTCGTCTCAGGAACAATTTAATTCCGGGTCTTATAACAGTATAGGTCAAAGCAATGTTGCCAATCCGGATTTGAAATGGGAAAAAACTGCTCAAATAAATGTTGGATTAGATTTCGCATTTCTGAAGAACAGGGTTTATGGTTCTGTTGATTATTATCATAAAAATACAACTGACATACTTTTCCAAAGCACAGCAATTCAGCCAGCGCCTGCCTCTATTTTCTTTATCAATTTACCAGCTCATTTGATCAACTCAGGTGTGGAATTTTCAATAGGTGCTACAGTAGTTTCCAATACCAATTTTTCATGGGACGCGCAAATTAATATGGCGCATAATAAAAACTTGCTGACTGACTTTAAACAGGCGAACATAGCAACCGCCCAGGTAAGTGGCCAGGGGGTTTCGGGTACATTGGCTCAGATCATTGGAAATGATCATCCGGTTAATGTGTTTTATCTAAAAAAATTCGGTGGATTTGATCAAAATGGGCAGCAAATAATAGCAGAGCAGCCTACTTTTATGGGAGACCCTAATCCTCATTTGTTATATGGATTTTCGACTACTTTAAGGTATCGTAAATTGTCCTTAGCGTTAAATGCAAGTGGTGCATCTGGCTTTTATATTTATAATAATACTTTCAATAGTGTAACTAATATAAGTAATCTTCAAAATGGTAAAAATGTAGATGCATCTATTATTGGGTCAAAGGAAAATATTAATGCCAGTGTTGCAGTATCAAGCAGATATCTTGAAAAAGGTGATTATCTTAAGTTAAGAAACGTTACGCTTACCTACGCTTTTGGCGATGTGGGTAAATTCGTTAAAAATTTGAATGTATTTGTTAGCGGGTCTAATCTTTTTGTTATAACAAAATTTACAGGATTTGATCCGGAGGTGGACGTTGACAAAAATCAAAATGGGTATCCCTCAAGAAATATTGAATACATACCTTATCCTACACCGCGCGTGATAAATTTTGGTTTTAATATGTCATTATAAAAATTAAAAATTATAAAATTATGAATTTATATAAATTAGTAAAGTTTACCCTTTCTTTAAGTATCGCAGTTGTTATAGGATTGGGGTGTACCAAACTTAATCAGAATCTAAACAGTACCTTGACAAATGAACAGGCAACCAATGCATTAGGTGCTAATGGAACTCAATTGTTGTTGCAAACTGCTTATAATGATGTGGGAGGCCCATTCTCTGACCCTGGAAGGATTTCGGCCCTTGAAGAGGTGACTGCTGATGAAAGTGTGGTGCCCACACGTGCGGGAGACTGGGATGACAATGGCAAATGGCGGGCGTTAAAATTACAGACTTTTGGACCCGAAGGTGTAGATGTCATCATAAACGCGTTTAACGATTTAAACAAATTAAATTTTGATGCTACAAACGTTTTAGCTTTTTCTCCTACTAAGGGACAAGCTGCTGAAGCCAGGTTTCTTAGAGCTTTTTCTCTATACAAACTCTTAGATCTTTTTGGCCAGTTCCCTTTTAGAAATCCGGGAGACAATTTATTAAACGCTCCTAAGGTATATTCGGGGGATAGTGCGGTTAATTTTATTATAAGTGAATTAACGGCAATCATTCCTGATCTTCCGCCAACGAATGGGATGGATAAAGCTAATATCGACGCGGCCAATACGTTATTAATGAAATTATATTTGAACCGCGGCGCATTTGTTAACAGAGAAGCCCCAACTTTTGATGATGCAGATATGCAGAAGGTCATCACTCTCGGTAATGCAATTATAAATAGTGGGAAATATTCATATAGCGCTAATTATTTTGATAATTTTAGTCCAACTAATTCCAATTCGAAAGAAATAATATTTGCTTCCCCTAATACGTCTGGCGTTTCTACTAATAATACAGGAATACATAATATGTGGTGGGCTACTTTGCATTATAACTCTTATAAGCCATTAGCCCCACAAAGTGGCTGGAACGGATTCTCAACTACTGCTGATTTTTATAATTCTTTTGGGATAAATGGTACACCAACTGAAACGCCTACAGATACGTTGTTAGACCAAAGAATCGGTGGAAGACATTATAAGGGAGTTACAGATGTTTCCGGATTAAGGACAGGCCTATTAATTGGGCAGCAATATTATGCAGATGGCTCTAAGGTAAAAGACAGGAAAGGTAATTTATTAATTTTCAATACCAATTTTTCCCCGGATTTGAAAGAAACTGGCCCTCTTTTGGAAGATGTAGGTATTCGTGTTTTAAAATATTTGCCTGACTTTTCAGGCAATGGAAAAAACTATGGCGGTGGCACTTCCGGAAACTGGTGTGTGCTATACAGGTATTCGGATGTTGTTCTAATGGTTGCAGAAGCAAAGATGCGTGCTTCCGCTCCGGATAATGCAGGAGCTTTGGCACTGGTAAACGATTTAAGATCGGCCAGAAAAGCTGCGCCTATGACTAGCATGGTATTAGTTAATCCAAATAATTTGAATGATCCAAATACTTTATTAGCAGAAAGAGGCAGAGAATTGTATTGGGAATTAATGCGGAGAACGGATTTAATTCGCTTTGGAATGTTTATGAAAGCGTGGTATCTAAAACCGGCTTCTGACGCTACACACCTTGTATTTCCTATACCTGCTACTGCGTTAGCTGCAAACCCTAACTTAAAACAAAACCCGGGGTATTGAGTGTCACGAATAAATAATGAATACAAATTAGTTCTTTGATTTTATTATTTAATGCTATGTAGATGATGATGGTCGGCCCATCGGTAACGG
>NZ_RJJR01000015.1 GCF_003721595.1 Hanamia caeni | reverse complement strand
TCCGGCGTTTTTTTTTCGTTGTCATTTTTAAAGTTTTAGTGAATGCTAAATTTACGGATAGTTGCGGAAGGCTACCGTAGGTTTAGTTCAACAAAAGGTTCCATTGTACCTAAAGAGCGCCGAGGAAGAATAATATCGTAGTTATAATTTTCTTTTGAAAGAGAAAGATTGAATGGTTTTTCAACCTTTCCCCTTCGCAAGATTTTTTTCGTTATCCCAAATTTAATAAATTTTTTAAGTCAACATACTTCAGCATCCATTGAGTAGTCAGTTAATTTTTTGCTTAGTCCCGGTTTTTATCTGGAGTGGCAAAAATCGCTACAGTTCTTCGTTATTTTTTGTTGAGTTTTTACGCTTAGTAATCCCGATGCTATTCGGGAAAAGTGGCGTAAATACAGGCTGCTACAGACTTGGCAGAAGAAAACACTTCGCTTTTTGATTATTATACGATAACAACTTTTGTTTAGTAGTCATGCCCGCGGTTTTTTTTTGACGGTATGTTGGTGAATAGTTTTGTTTCTAAATCTTTTTAAAATGAACCCTGCTACAGCCTTGGCGAGGTATATTTATACAACGAATGTTTAGTAGTCAGGGCTCATAATTATTTTACAATTCCAAATTCGTAAGGTTGTTGATTGATTAATACAAAACGGATTCTGTTTAAAAGCTTTCGTGCAATTTTGATGATGACGATTTTACTATCCTTTCTTTTTATTTGTTCCTGGAAGTAAAGCGCCATTGCAGGATCGGTTCTCCTGGCTGTCCAGGCACTTTCTACCAAATCGCTTCTGAGTTGCCGGTGCTTCCTGACTGTAAGACTCAATTTATTTTCTGATTGTCCGCTGCTATGCTCCATAGGTAATAATCCGACAAAACTATTGAGATGATAAAAGGTTTCAAAGCGTTTCACATCACCTATTTCTACAAGAATGCTTGCTGCTGTCAGCGGGCCAATACCGGGGATGGTTCTAAGCAAATAGTAATTTTTGTTGTAACGCTTTTCGCGCATCATTTTGCGAAGCTCATTGCTGAGCGATAAAAGTTCTTTACGTAAATATTCCATCTGAGCGATCATATAATCAAGCGCTCTTCTCCTGGAAGTTTGTTTACAATCAAGTGCTTTAAGCCAGTTAATAAAATTATGGCTCCAGCTTGCGTTATCATATTGCTCAGGAATATCAATGCCAGTAAAAGCAAGCAATCCTTTGATACGGTTTTTACAACGGTTAAGATCTTTGAGGATTCTTTTGCGATGCCGGAAAAACACACGGTCAGCTTCCTGTTGTTCATCAGGAATATGAATGCCGTGCAATACACCTGACTGAAGACGCAGTGCAAGATTACGCGCATCACGCGGATCAGTTTTTTGCAAGGAATCTTTTTGTGATTTGGGAATGTCGGCAGGATTTACCACCAGGCATTCAATCCCTAAAGCTGTTAGTTGGCGTTGTATCCAGAAGCCAAACTTACCTGCTTCATATGCTGCTTTATATTGAGCACCGGGATAATGCTGCTTTAAGTAGCTGGCCATAATGTGAGGATTTGGTTTTTGATGCACGTTTCTTATAAACATGTCGCCCAGATGGATACCAAGATTCCAGCTGGATTTGTGAATGTCCATACCAACAAAAATGGTTTGGCCTTCGAAATTTGAATTAACTTTATTCATGACTGTTGAGGTTTTTATAATGAAATTAAAAGTTACTGTAGCGAATTTATTTGACTACTTCCTTAACTGCCTCAACAGTTTTTTTTAGGTTACATGGAGACTTTATGCAAGCAAGGCTGACACTACGCACTTCAGCAGCAGTAATTCTTATCAGCTTCAGTTCCATCGCGACGGAACGCTATTGAACATTAGTAATAAATTCATCTTTGTATCTTTACTCGGCTTCGGTTATCGGCTGACACGGCGTTGAATGCCCTGCCTGCATAAATACCGAGCCGTTGTGCGAAATGCGACAAACTACTTTATGAGAGTGATAATTATGATAGGACTTTGTTTTGTTACTGCGATTTCTTTTGGTCAAAAAGAAGAGTCGATAGATTCGTTGGTAAATGAAATTTGCAGAAGCATAGAAACAAATAATAGTAACGTTGATTCTACAAAGGTGTTTAATGCTTATTCAACACATGTTCCATCTTTCCTTGCAAAATATCCGGAAAACAAGAAAGAGGAGATTTTATCTCATATTTATGATAGGCTTCAAAGAAATTGCAAAATATTTTGGGAAATATTAAATAGAAATGATTCCTCACAAAAAAATTGGGAAGTATTAAGTAGTACACCAAATTCTGTACTTAATAAAAATGATTGCCAACAATTCTTAAAATATAAAAGATATAAATATCTAGAACCTGAAGGAGATTCAGTTAATCTTCAAATTGAAAACGGATTTTGGATTGACCATTTTAAGGATGGAACATTTTCAAAACTCAAATTTCATTGGTTAAACAACTGCGAATTTGAAATTGAGTTTATAGAAAGCAATAATGTAATTAGAAAGGGATTTAGTAAGCCCGGTGACAAGTATAAATATAAAATACTTGACAAGAAATCAAATTATTATGATATGTCTGTAGAAATTCCCGAAACAAACACGTTTGCTAAATTTAAACTTTTCTACTAAACAAATCGCACAATAACTAAGGTTTCGTTTTGCCCAACGGGCAAGAAATGAAACCATAGTTGAACGAAACCGGGCAATAAGAATTTAGTATGGATTTGTTGCAGAGCAGTTGCAGGTTGGTTGAAGCAGCAAGCGTTTCGATTTTTTTAATGAGCTCCCCAAAGCTGTTTTTTAAACGTGTTTTTGGCGTTTTTTTTATTCCGGGTATTACAAAAGTTCCCCTACCCGTCATTCACACAACAGGCACAATTTGTTTTTCCAATAAACCCGCCTGCCGGACCGTCAGGTATTTTTTCGGGGGCCCCCGCTTTCCGAATACATCGATGGTTACAGAAGCATATAACGAATTCTGTGAAACAAAAAGCCGATAACAAGCGGTTATAGAAAAATCCTTTGAGAGAGGTGACACCTTTTCGAAAAGGTGTCACCTCTTTGAAATAACAGGCTTTTCGTAATGACACATTGCTTACAAAATAGAAGCGGCCGTGTTTTATTTCAACCTCAAAAAAAACATTCCCTTTTTTCCTTATTTTCACCAAACTTTTTTACTTTGAACTAAATGGCTTTATTTCAGCATTCCATTTTAAAAAAATATGTAGGACAACTTGATAAAGTATCGTTGGAGGCTGCATGGCAAAGATTTCATCATCATTTTCATAATGCCATCATTCAGCAAAATATCCTGCACGCAAAGGAGGAAGAATACCAGGAAGGTTTTGTAAGAGACTTGCTTGTCAGCGTGCTTGGCTATACGCTAAAGCCGCAGCCGGATTATAATTTTGTGCTGGAACAAAAATCTTCCAGATAGATGAATGGTGTACCAGTTATATGGCTTAACGGAAGAGGAAAGAAAGGTGGTGGAAGAAGGATGAAAATTATAAAGGCTGATATTGAATACATCTTTATTGACAATTATTCGACTCATAATAAAGATAACACCTGAACGTTTATGTTATTAAGTCAGGATTTTTTAACTTCCTTCTTAAGAGTCCATACTAAACTGCCATGCAAAAGCTTTCCTTTTTTATTTTATTGTTTATCAACAGTCATGTGTTTGCTCAAAACTTGCCGGCTCGTGAAAATAAAGTTGCAGACAATCATAATAAATCTTCAAATACATTTTTTACATCACCCGCGGCCGTAAAGGTTAATGTGTTTGCGCCTCTGCTTGGCTATTCGCAACTTTCTTTGGAGAAACCGGTTCGCCAACGCAGGAACATTCAACTCGGCCTGGGTATTATAGGAGCGGGCATGAATTTAAGCATCCAGGGCCGACCTATGTTCTTATTCTATGATGGGTACAGCTACCACCACCCGGGCATGAGAAACCAGTTTGGTGGCTTTATTGAGTTGGGCTACAAATTTATAAAACCGGTTCACGCAAATAAAAAACTGCCTGTTAATTATTATTGGGGAAATGCATTCGGTGGCTCATATCTTAAGCCTTCTATAGTAGCGGGAGCCTACAGTTTCAACCAGTTTAGCCATGATAGAACCTACCGCATCGTAAGAAGACATCACAGCTTTGCGGCGCTGATGCTGGATGCCGGCCATCAATGGCAGTTCAACGGCAGGATCCTGCTTGAAATGTACCTGGGCGGAGGCGCGGAAATTGACAATGTGAAGGATGGAGACGATTTGTATGGACATCCGTTTGTGCTGGCCGTTGCAAAAGATAATCCTTCTGTAAACTTCGCATGTACTGCGGGTATTCGCCTTGGGTATGTTTTTAAATAAAGACGAGGAGTTATGCGCACAATGCTGCTGCTGGCGTCCTCCCCCACAGCATTAAGCCTTATATATTCCAGTAAACGAATCTTTATCAAATATTTTTATTCCAGAAAAAGTGACTTACTCAGCGGAGTTACAAAACAGGCGTTTATTCTATAACCTTATATAGCCGTGGATTTGCTTCTACAAATAAGCTGCTGATTCCTTAATAAAAGAATGAATAATTCTCGTTTTTTATCTAAAAGTAATTTGGCATATAAATCGTATTAGATCAACAGTTACTTTCTATTTATTGCCTAAACTTTTTGTTTTACAATTTTTAAAAATGTGAATTATGGATATTATATGCTTTAGCCATATACGGTGGAATTTTGTGTACCAACGCCCCCAGCATCTTCTTAACCGTTTTGCTGTTAATAACCGCGTTTTTGTTATTGAGGAGCCCGTTTTTGATACTTCAGGTCCGGAATATTATGAAATCAACAAAGTGGAGGAGAATAAAGACTTGTGGGTAGTCAATCTGCATTGTTCCCGCGGTATAAGTGATGATCACACTAATCACACATTAAAGGGCCTTCTTGATTCATTGTTGTATGCCAACGACATCACCAAATATATAACATGGTATTATACACCCATGGCATTGGCCTACAGCGATCACCTGGAACCTATAGTTACTATTTACGATTGTATGGATGAACTTTCTGCATTTAAGTTTGCTCCGCAAAGTTTGAAATCCTGGGAACAAAAACTGCTCTCACAAGCCGATGTGGTTTTCACCGGAGGCTACAGTTTATATAACGAAAAAAAGCATTTACATCACAACATTTATCCTTTTCCCAGCAGCATCGACTACGCTCATTTTTTAAAAGCCCGAAACCCGACGGAAGAACCATTGGATCAGGCTTCTATCCCCCACCCCCGTTTTGGTTTTTATGGAGTTATAGATGAGCGCTTTCATCTTTCTTTAATTAATGAGCTTTCAAAATTAAGGCCTGATTGGCATTTTATATTAGTTGGGCCAATTGCTAAAATTGATCCATCCATATTGCCTAAAGGGCAAAACATATATTATACGGGAGGCAAACAATATGACGAGCTACCTCGGTACCTCGCCGGTTGGGACGTTGCCATTCTTCCCTTTGAATTAAATGATTCCACCAAATTTATAAGCCCTACAAAAACACCGGAATATCTTGCCGGGGGAAAACCTGTAATCTCTACATCTATTACTGATGTGGTAAACCCTTACGCTAAAAAAGATTTGGTGGAAATAGCGGACACTCCTGCGGAATTTATAAAAGCTGCAGAAAAGATTTTCAATACGGAGGATAAACAACCATGGTTAAGGCGCGTTGATGATTTTCTGTCTAACAATTCATGGGATCAAACCTGGAAGGAAATGGTAGAGATTATCAAGGAGGCAATGGAAAAGAAACCCCTGATTAAAAACAATAAAAAGCAAATATATGTTTGACTATTTGATAGTAGGCGCTGGTTTGGCCGGAAGTGTGTTAGCTGAGCGGCTTGCCACTCAATCCGGAAAACAGGTATTACTGATAGATAAGAGAAACCATATCGGTGGAAACACTTTCGATTTTTACAATGATGATGGCATACTTGTTCATAAATATGGCCCTCATATTTTTCATACGAACAGTAAAGATGTATTTCAATATCTCGGCCACTTCACACAATGGCGCCCGTATGAGCATAGAGTACTTGCAAGTGTGGATGGCATGCTCGTGCCGATTCCTATAAATCTGAATACTATCAATGCACTTTATGGATTACATCTGTCAAGCAGCGAGATGGAGGGTTTCCTGCAATCAAAAGCCGAAAAAAAAGACCGCATAGAAACTTCGGAAGATGTAGTAATCAGTAAGGTAGGAAGGGATTTATATGAAAAGTTTTTTAAAGGTTATACGAAGAAGCAATGGAATTTAGATCCATCGGAACTTGATGCATCAGTTACCTCACGTATCCCGACCCGAAATAATCGCGACGACCGTTATTTTTCAGACACCTACCAGGCGATTCCATTACATGGTTATACCCGGCTTTTTGAAAAAATGCTTAATCATCCGAATATAAAAGTGATGTTGAATACAGATTATAAAGAGATCGAAAATTCAATTTGCTTCAATAAGATGATCTACACCGGACCTATAGATTATTTCTTTGACTATACTTATGGCAAACTTCCTTACCGCTCATTAGAATTTAAATTTAAAACATTTGACCTTGAAGTATTCCAGCAAACCGGGACGGTAAATTATCCTAACGAACATCCATATACGCGAATCACAGAATTTAAATATATCACCGGCCAAAAACATGCAAAAACATCCATCGTATATGAATATCCAATGGATGAAGGCGATCCATATTACCCGGTACCCCGCCCGGAAAACGCTGAATTATACCGGAAATACCAGTTATTATCGGCCGGGGAGAAAAATGTATTTTTTGCAGGCCGGCTGGCTACTTATAAATATTATAATATGGACCAGGTAGTGGCCCAGGCACTGACATTATATAAAAAAATAGCATCTTCCAGGGAGCACGAACATAGATTAAATGAACAACAATTATCTTTTATACAATCCTGAAATATGGGGCGGATTAGAATGCACGATCAACAGGATTGGAAACTCTTTTCGCGATCAGTTACAATATGCCGGGCATTATAAACGAAAGGATGACATTGATAAAATTGCCCAAACAGGAATAAAAATGATTCGGTATCCCATTTTGTGGGAGGCTCATCAAACAGATAATGAAAATGAAATAATTAACTGGGATCAGACTTCCAGGCAACTTTTAAAAATAAGATCTCACAAAATAATTCCGATTGCCGGTTTATTGCATCACGGAAGCGGGCCACGTTTTACTAATTTATTGGATAACGACTTTCCTGCAAAAATGACTTCTTACGCTTTTAGGGTTGCGCAACAATTTCCATGGCTTGAATATTACACGCCTATCAATGAACCTTTGACTACAGCTCGTTTTAGCGGGCTTTATGGTTTATGGTATCCCCATAAAAAAAGTGAATCTTCTTTTTTAAAAATGCTGTTAAACCAGCTAAAAGGAATAGTGCTTTCTATGGAAGCCATACGTAAAATAAATCCACAGGCAAAACTGGTTCAAACAGAAGACCTGGCTAAAACCCATAGTACACGGTTACTGAAATACCAGGCGGATTTTGAAAATAACAGGCGATGGCTTACCTATGATTTTCTTCACGGTAAAGTGGATCAAAATCACGTGCTCTGGCAGCATTTGATCAGTAATGGTTTGCGGAAAGAAGATTTAAACTTCTTTTTAGAACGGCCTTGTATTCCTGATATTACAGGGTGTAATTATTATGTTACTTCAGAAAGGTATCTTGATGAAAAGGTTGAATTGTACAGTGAAACATCGCCGGGTGGAAATGGCAGACACATTTATTCAGATATAGCCGCTGTAAGAGCGGTCAGGTTGAATGGATTAAAAGGACTATTAAAAGAGGTATGGGAACGATATCATTCACCAATGGCGCTGACGGAAATACATTTAAATTGTACCCGTGAAGAGCAGCTACGTTGGTTTATGGAAGCCTGGAATCAATGTGTTCAATTAAGAAAAGGAGGCGTAGAAGTAAAAGCAATCACTGCATGGTCGCTGCTGGGTGCATATGATTGGGATAGCTTGTTAACAAAGGAATCCGGGAAATACGAGACAGGTGTTTTTGATGTCTCCAAAAGTCGTTTGCGCGCAACTGCAATGGCCAAAATGATAACTGAACTTGCAAAAAAGGGAAAGTATAATCATCCTGTGCTAAGTGAAAAAGGCTGGTGGCATAAAAGTTATCCTTCAGCCTCAAAGGTTCATAGACTGAAAGGGCGACCGATTCTTATCTTAGGTGCAGGAGGAACATTAGGAACCGCCTTTACTAACATTTGTAACTCACGATCTCTCCGCTGCCAGGCAGCCTTTCGGAACGAAGTTGATATTACGGATGTCTCACAAATAAAAGAGGCTATCAATAGGTATAAGCCATGGGCTATCATCAATGCCGCAGGATATGTTAAAGTGGACGAAGCGGAAACTGAACAGAATATCTGCTTTAATTTGAATGTTCAGGGTGCCGGGAACATCGCTCAATTGTGCAACAAACATGGCATCCAGTTACTAACCTTTTCTTCTGATTTAGTATTCAATGGTAAAAAAGAAAGCCCGTACATCGAACAGGACGATATGGCGCCTTTAAATGTTTACGGTGAAAGTAAAGCAAGAAGCGAAGAGTTAGTAATGAGTAACTTCTCTTCTTCACTAATAATAAGAACAAGTGCTTTCTTTGGCCCATGGGATAAATACAATTTTGCCCAGTACATTTTAAGCTCTTTAAAAGAAGGCAGAAACTGCCAATCTGCTAAAGATGTTACAATTTCTCCAACCTATATACCAGACCTGGTTAATCAGTCGTTAGATCTGTTAATTGATCGGGAGACAGGAATCTGGCACTTAACAAATGACGGGAATATAACATGGAGCGGCTTTGCAAAAATTATTGCAGAAAGAGGTGGGTATAATAACAAAAATTTAATAAGCTGTAGCCAGGATGAAATAAACTGGAAAGCTAAAAGACCTGTCTATAGTGTATTACAAAGCGATAAAGGTTTAAAACTTCCATCTCTCGACGACGCCATCGAGCGCTTTTTTAAAGAAAAATATATTTGATTATGGCTGGTAGAAATTTTATGTTTTCCACAGGAATAGAAAACAGTTATCCTACAATTCTTTTGCCTGATGGCACTACCAAAAGAATAGATGAGATGGAAAAGTGTTGCCACTATGAGCATTGGGAAACTGATTTTAAATTAGTAAAAGAATTAGGAATTGAATATTTACGATATGGGCCACCATATTACCGGGTGCACACGGCTCCCGGATGTTATGATTGGGAATTTACTGACATGACTTTTAATCGCTTGAAGGAGTTAGGAATTTATCCTATAGTTGATTTGTGTCATTTTGGAATACCCGATTGGCTTGGCAATTTTCAAAACCCTGACTTCCCTCATTATTTTGCAGAATATGCCGGGGCATTCGCTAACCGATTTCCCTATTTAAATCTTTACACCCCCGTTAATGAAATATTCATTGCTGCCATGTTTTCAGCACAATATGGTTGGTGGAATGAACGGCTTCAATCCGATAGAGCATTTGTAACTGCATTGAAAAATATTTGCAAAGCAAATGTAATGGCCATGCACGCCATTCTCAAAATTCAACCTGAAGCTACTTTTATCCAAAGTGAGTCATCGGAATACTTTCATGCAATTGATCCCAAGGCACTTCCTTTAGCAAGATTTCTTAACCAAAAGAGGTTTCTTTCCCTTGATCTTACGTATGGTTATCCCCTAAATGTAACAATGTATGAATATCTTTTAAGTAACGGCCTCACAAAGGATGAATTTCAATGGTTTACAGATAACCAGGTGAAAGCCAAATGTATTATGGGAAATGATTATTATGTAACCAACGAACATATTGTACACCCCGATGGCAGCACCCAGGCCGCAGGTGAAATATTTGGATATTACGTCATCACGTCTCAATACTATAAAAGATACCGGTTACCTATTATGCATACCGAAACTAATATTAAAATGCCTGCATGCAGAGAATGGCTTTTAAAGCAGTGGGCCAATGTACATCGTCTGAAATATGATGGAATACCGGTGATAGGATTTACGTGGTATAGCTTAACTCACCAGGTAGATTGGGATTCAGCGTTGCGAAACGATGCCGGAGTTGTTAATGAATTAGGATTGTATGATCTAAACAGAAAGATTATGCCCGTGGGTACTGCTTATAAAAAACTTATCGGGGAATGGAAAGATATTATCAGGGAAGAAAGCTTTGGCCTTGTTTTTCATAATCATTAGGCTGGTTAATTATCACCGAATGAAAATAACTTCTTTTTTAATGATGTCCGCTGTAAACAGTGAAAACAATTCTGATGCGCAGATTCTATCATTTACGTTTTCTTCTTCATCACAACAGGTTTGTGTTGAAGAACTTTTGATGGAAGATGAAGATGCCTGTAGCAATGCGGTCCTGCAACCCGGTTCCGGCTTCTTAAATAGTGGGGCTTTTGTATTTTTATCCATGATCTATTTTAAGGTTATTGTAAAAAATATGCCAAACCGATGTATTTCACCCCAACCTCCGTTATAATGCTGTTGTTCCGCCGGGTTTGATATATCAATCTATCTAAATTTGATAGGCAAAAGTTTTGATTTGATATAAACAGAATTTATGTAAATTTTATATTGATGAATTCCCCACTTCGCTATTATGTCCCTTTTGTAGATTTTTAGCTACAATTGGCATCATCGTCAGGAATCGCCCTCAACATCTCTTAGAAGCTGCTTCATTTAATCAATTGTAAGCTAATTATTTACTATAGAAGCCGATATGATTTGCCTGCATCGAAAGCTATAGTATTGGCAGATCTTTACCAGACCCGGCCACTTTATTTCCCTAAAAAAATTAAGGCTTCACTTCAAAAAAAACTATTCGATTTTTTGTAGATGAATCAAGATTAAATTTTCAATTCGACTGGCATATGATTTGAAATTGAAAACCTAACCTTCCTTTAGTAAGAATGCAGAAAAAACTCCTTATGCCCGAAATCGTGCATACTAACCGGCCGAATATTAATGTTCTCGAAATTATTGGAAATGCTGACAGAGGCGGAATGGAAAATTATTTAAAAAACTTCATTTCCTATCTTCCTGATGAATTTCAATTGACGTGTATATGCCCCTATGAAAGCAGATTTACTTCGCTGCTGAGGGATCTAAATATTGGGGGCGTGTATGTTACAGCTATCGAAGATAACCCACTGTGGAATTCCATTCAAATGGCCACCGAATTAGTTCGGAGCCACCGGATTGATGTGATACATGCCCACATGCCAAAGGCACATGCCCTGGCGGGACTGGTTGGATCACTCACACAAAAACCCGTGGTGGCAACCGTTCACGGCATGGAGATTACTTCCCATGAACTGGGGATAACGAGAACGGTAAGATCACATATTATTACAAATAACCAACAGGCTTATTTACAAGCACTGTCGCTAGGTGTTCCGCCTCTTTATGTAGATCTGATAAGGAATGGAATAGATGTTTCAGCATTTATTCCAAAGCGGGATTCTACAAGCTTTCGGGATTCCTTAGGCATACCGAAAAATATTCCGATAATAGGTTTTATGGGAAGGTTCGAATATGAAAAAGGCCCTGATTTATTCTTAAAGGCCGCTGAGCAGATTCATCATCAAATGCCGGCAGTACAATTTGTTATGGTAGGTGGCGGCAGCATGAAAGAGGAACTGCATTGTATACGCAGACGAATGCAATTAGATACACAATTGCATTTTATAGACTGGCAGACTGATAATGCGGAAATCTATTCTGAACTGGATATACTTGCCCATACTTCCAGAAGTGATGGAACATCATTGGTTTTAATGGAAGCGATGGCCTGTGAATGCCCAACGGTAGCTATCGGAATAGGCGGTGTTCTTGAAATTGTGGAAAACAGAACAACGGGACTGCTCGCCGCCGATTGGGAACATCTTGCCTTAAATATTGTAGAATTATTAAAACATCCCGCGATGCTGAGACAGATGGGCGCCGCAGGCAGAATAAGAATAGAAAAATATTTCAATGTAGCCACTAATACAAATCTCGTTGCAAATATTTTACAAAAACGTGCTATAAAAGATTCTACAAATCTAAAGCCCCTAAAAAACCTCAATCGTCTCAATAATCAATCTCTGGTAAGAGAAATAATTAATGAAGATTCTTTACAAAAGAAAGTTTGATGTTAAAGGAGGACAATTAATGCATTTACAACATGGCTTTGATGGATCATTCTAAAAAAATTGTATGGCAATACAAGATGAAGAAATCTCCTTTTATATAGTGGCTCATGCTGATGATTGGCAGCTTTTTATGAACCCGAATGTATTTTTGGATTTGACAAACCCTAAAAATAAAGTAGTCATAATTATAACTACTGCCGGGGATGCAGGAATGGGCCCACAATACTGGGCTGCCCGTGAAGAAGGGTGTAAGAGCTCTGTCCGCTTTTGCATCGCAGCTCATTCTTACATCAACGAATCGGGTGGCTTAAGGGAAATGAATCAGCACCGTATCAATTATTGGCGCTTGAACAATGCCACCTGTTATTTTTTTCGATTGCCTGATGGCGACCTGGATGGAAATGGATTTTCCGTTAATGCTTATCAAAGCCTTAGCCGGTTAAAATTGCGGGATACTTTAACGATTAATGCAGTTGATCATTCAACGGTTTATAATAGCTGGGAAGATTTTTGTAGCACCCTGAATGAAGTTGTTAATTATGAAAGCAAAGGGTCAGGCAATACCTGGATTAATTATCTGATTCCTGAAACTAATTCAAATTTATTTGAACATCCTGATCATTGTGCCACAGGCCTCGCTGTACAAGCTATGGATATTTTACCAGTATGTCACCGGGCAGTGTTTTCGGGATATGCCTGTAAATCACCGGCCCGTATATCTTCTACAAACCTTTTTTGGAAAATAGGAATGTTGGCAGCGTATGAGAAGGCGGTATTTGATATGAGCGGATACAGTACATTAAAGGAAGATATTGCTCAATATGAACAATGGTGTTTTCGAAATGCTGATTTTATTACAATTAACTAACAACTAAATAAGATATTGGTGAAGCTGCAATCGAAAATAATTTATCTCGGTATTAGCGCAATCCTGTGTAAAGGAATTATTATCGCAAAAGATTTGAGAGATGTGGCTTTATAAAATAAATGGCCGAGGTATTAGGTAAATAAAATAAAGTTTCAAATTTTGAATAAGCGTTTATTAGATAAGAATTTACTTTTCGAACAACGCTTAATTCAAAGCTTCCTTGCAGGGATCCAACGGAAGCAGAGAAAAATAATTTCTATATTTGCAGAGCAAAGAATAAGCGGCAAGAATGTAAAAAATAATTTCTTTCAGACAAATTAAAGACGGTAAACCACTATCCGGTTTAACCATTCCATTCATCTTTAAAAGAAAGAAATTATGCTTATTTTACAAAACCTGTCATATATACATCCCAACAAAACTCTGTTGTTTGACAACATCAATCTGACAGTAAACGATCACGAAAAAATAGCTTTAATCGGTAACAACGGTTCAGGAAAATCTACTTTACTGAAACTTATCGCAAGGGAATTGAAGCCTTCGGGCGGAAAACTTATTGTAAATGCTGAACCCTGGTTTGTTCCGCAAATTTTCGGGCAATATAATCACCTTACCATCGGACAAGCTTTGAAAGTTGAAAACAAACTCAATGCTTTACAGGAAATTCTTAAAGGCAACGTAAGTGAGCAAAATTATTCAGTTCTTGGCGATGATTGGACGATTGAAGAGCGTTGTAATGAAGCTTTGAGATATTGGCAATTAACCGATTTGGACTTATCGCAAAAAATGGCAACACTAAGCGGAGGACAAAAAACAAAAGTATTCCTGGCAGGTATTTCCATTCATCAACCGGAACTGGTTTTGCTTGATGAACCGGGAAACCATTTGGATATTGCGGGCAGACAGCTTTTGTACAGTTTTATTCAGTCCACACAAAGTACTTTACTCATCGTGAGCCACGACAGAAAACTTTTAAATCTTTTTGGTAAGGTAGCTGAATTAAGCAAGCGTGGGATAACAATTTACGGAGGCAATTATGATTTCTATACAGGCCAAAAGCAACAAGAAAATAATGCCTTACACCGGGATTTGCAGAGCAAGGAGAAGGCATTGCGAAAAGCGAAAGAAAAGGAACGGGAAACTTTGGAACGGCAACAAAAATTAAACAGCCGGGGAAAGGCTAAACAGGAAAAAGCGGGTGTTGCCCGAATAATGATGAACAGCCTACGAAACCATGCAGAAAACAGCACTTCAAAATTGAAAGAGGTTCACACAGAAAAAATTGTTGGAATGAAAGAAGAGTTACAGGAACTACGTTCCGCTTTACCTGAAATTGATAAAATGAAATTTGGCTTTGACAATTCTTATTTACACAGAGGAAAAATTCTATTTAAAGCGAAGGATATGAATTATAATTACAATCATCAACCATTGTGGAAAGACAATTTGACTTTCCAAATCACAAGTGGCGAACGCCTTGTATTGAAAGGCTTGAACGGTTCGGGCAAAACCACTTTAGTCAAAATAATTTTAGGCAAGTTAGAATCGCAGACAGGAACAGTTTACCGGTCAGACAATAAAGTGATTTACATCGACCAGGATTATTCGTTGATTGACAACCATCTTAGCGTATATGAACAAGCGCAGCAATTTAACGTTTCCGCATTACAGGAACACGAACTCAAAATCAGGCTTAACCGGTTTTTATTCACCAAAGACGATTGGGATAAATCTTGCAGCGCATTGAGTGGCGGAGAAAAAATGCGTTTAATTCTTTGTTGCCTCACTATTAGGAATCAGTCGCCAGACATCATTATTTTGGACGAGCCCACCAACAACCTGGACATCCAAAATATAGAAATATTGACAGCAGCCATTAACGAATACAAGGGAACATTAATCGTTGTATCACACGATGAAACATTTTTAGAGCAAATAAAAATTGAGCACACCATGCAACTTTGACGGAAGTGCTGAAACGATTATTGATCAATAACGGGTAATAAAGCATTCTTAATTTCTCCCCTGGAAATAAATAGTGTATCTGCAAGGCGTGATGCCCATACTTTTCCGGAAAAGCTGGCATCGAAGTGAGTATCTGATACGTTGGTGATGGTAAGCTTAACGGTAGAACCATTAGTTCCTGCCAGCGGCCCTTCTGCCGGAAGCCCGTAATTTCTCCCATTCCAGAAATAAATAAAAATAGGTACATCCATTGTCATCCCTGCCTGTAGAGGGTAGTTTGCGGGCGCAGCATATACCTGGTAAGTCAGGTTGTACATAACAAAACGATACAATTTTGACGTTTTGTTATAAAAAATTGTTCCGCTGCTAAAGTCATAATCGCTATATAAAACGGTATCGGTGTTAGAAATGAAACTTACCGTTGTTTTCGGATCTGTGGGATGATAAAAAGCGCTCCAATCGATATTGCCGCCTACGATTCTAAATCCATATTCTTTGTCGGGGCAGCTTGCGGCGATTATTTTCACAGAATCAACAGTGCCGGTTATTACAGGTAAGCCATTGACGCGTGTTGAATCGTAATACCCGTTATAATTCCAGGTGTTTATAAAATCATCCTCGTTCCATTCTTGCAAGCTTTTATAAGCGGCAGGGATATTTACAGGAACATCCATCGTCTTTCCATTTTGATAAACCCTGACGGTAGCACGGATTGGCGCATTTATCACGTTGTTATATCTTACCTGTAAATAGTAACCTGTATAAATAGCATTGATTTCTATAGTTGTGTTCCCTTGCTGAATTATATTTGAAATGCCTGCCGGATCTTTTTTGCAGGCAGAGAAAGTTATTGACAATGTGCAGATTATTGCGAGAAACTGAAACAGAATTGAATTGTTTTTCATAGCAGCCTTTGAGGTAAAAAAATTTACGCGAAAATAAATAAAATATGGACACATACCGGTAAAGACAAAAATGCTAATCCCACACATCTATTGAAAATGTAAACATAGGATTCGGTTTGGCAATATGGCGTGGCGATGAATATATTCTCAACTTTTTATTCGTTTACTGGCAGGCGTTCCTGTAGAAAATCATAAATTAGCCTGCAATCGCCAATGCGTCGCCGTTAAGCGCCAATTTTATTTAACCACATTATTAAAAACATGGTTGACATAAAATACAGAGATGCAAATCTTCCAGACCTGAGCAGAATTGTAGAAATATACAACACTACTATTTCATCCAGGATGGTTACTGCAGACACTGAGAACGTTTCGGTGGAAAGCAGGCAAAAATGGTTTGAAGAACATGACCCGCTAAAAAGACCTCTTTGGGTTATTGAAGATAGCACACAACAAATAATAGGTTGGGTAAGTTTCCAATCTTTTTATGGACGCCCGGCATATGATGCAACTGCAGAAATCAGCATCTACTTAGATACAAACCATCGGGGAAAGGGCCTGGGCAAACAAGTTTTGCAATATTGTATTGATAAAGCCCCGGATTACGGAATCAAGACGTTATTAGGATTTATTTTTTCACACAATGAACCAAGTCTTAAATTATTTAGGCACTTTGGCTTTGAAGAATGGGGAACTCTTCCAAACATCGCATTACTAGACGGCTATGAGCGCGGTTTGAAAATTCTAGGCAAACGGATAGCATAGCAAAACTTGCACTAACAGGTTTTGCGCGAAGGAGGCTGCAGAAATAAACATCCATATTGGTGCCACAACCTCCATCAGTCGGGGCCGGGCAAATTCCATTAGTAACCAAATCAGCCTACCAGTCGGCAGACAAATAATCAACTTTTTTATTCTACATTCGGCTAACAGTTCAGGGCGGGCAGGAATGTCGAATATCGCACAAATCCCTGGACCGAATAGCGGCCCCACAGCAAGCAATAACCCAATAAAGAAACAGGACAAAAGTTGAAATATATTACACGCACAGTTTGGGTTTTATCAGTAGTAAGTCTGCTTACCGACACAGCAAGTGAAATGTTGTATCCGATTATGCCCATTTATTTAAAAACGATTGGATTTTCAGTTGTTCTTATTGGCATACTTGAAGGCGTTGCCGAAGCTACGGCGGGGCTTAGTAAAGGGTATTTCGGCAAACTTTCCGACGCTTCGGGCAGACGAGTGCCCTTTGTGCAGATAGGCTATGCCTTCAGCGCGATTTCAAAACCAATGATGGCAGTTTTCATTTATCCGCTTTGGATATTTTTTGCTAGAACAATAGACCGCTTTGGTAAAGGAATCCGGACAGGTGCAAGAGACGCTATACTTTCTGATGAAGCAACCCCACAAACCAAAGGAAAAATTTTTGGCTTT
Source organism: Hanamia caeni (assembly GCF_003721595.1). Classification (GTDB taxonomy): domain Bacteria; phylum Bacteroidota; class Bacteroidia; order Chitinophagales; family Chitinophagaceae; genus Ginsengibacter; species Ginsengibacter caeni. The sequence continues at coordinate 136,056 of NZ_RJJR01000015.1, read as the reverse complement.
CATCGCTCAATGGACACTCTGGGCGCGGTACTCGGACCTCTGTCGGCATTGATTTATCTATATTACTATCCAGGCAACTACAAAACACTTTTTTACATTGCTTTTGTGCCGGGACTTTTTGCCGTTATTGTTTCTTTTTTACTGAAAGACAAAAAAAGGGCGGCAGGCAAACCCAAAACTTCGGTTTCGCTTTTTGCATTCCTGCATTATTGGAAAGAAAGTCCACCGGCCTATAAAAAATTAGTAGCTGGACTTTTGGTATTTACGTTGTTCAACAGCTCGGATGTTTTTCTGCTTCTTAAAGCGAAAGAAACGGGGCTTAACGATACGGCAGTAATTGGTGTTTACATTTTTTACAATCTTATTTACGCATTGTCTGCATTTCCCGTTGGTATTCTTGCGGACAGGATTGGGCTTAAAACGGTTTTCGTAACAGGACTTGCCTTATTTTCTGCAGTATATCTTGGAATGGCAATCAACACAAATATTTATTTATTCTTTGGCTTGTTTTTTCTGTATGGCATTTATGCAGCAGCGACGGAGGGAATTTCCAAAGCGTGGATTTCAAACATTACCAACAAAAAAGACACAGCAACGGCAATCGGAACATTTTCGGGCCTGCAAAGTATTTGTACTATGCTCGCAAGCTCATTGACCGGGCTTATCTGGTTTCAGTTTGGTGCAGCAACTGCGTTTACACTGACAGCAATTGTGACACTAATTGTTTTCGCTTACTTTTTTACCATTCCCAAACCTGCAAATGGAACAACTGACATATAAAGACAAGCGCGCTGCCTGTAATATCGCATCCCATGTGGTTTAAAGCCGGGTGGTTAATAGGCTCGATTATTTCGAAGTTCTTTTGAGAGCGAAAGATTTCAAAATGATTAAGACCTTTGCCTCTCTCAAAGTTTTTAATATAAATTAGCATGTTATTGGAAATTATACAAATACATCAAAAACGGCAAAGTAATGCGACAAAAAGTAAACCTGATAACACTCGGAACTGACGACTTTCAAAAATCTTTAGACTTCTATGAAAATGGGCTTGGTTGGAAAAAGTCGGAAAAAAGTATGGATAATCTGGCGTTGTTTGATCTGGGCGGAATTATTTTAGCATTGCATCCAAGACAGGAACTTGCAGACGACACGACATTGACATATCAGCCGGCAACATTTTCGGGATTAACAATTTCCCACAACACAAAATCGGAAAAAGAAGTCGACGACATTTTAGAACAAGTTGAAAAACTTGGTGGCACAATTGTAAAACCTGCACAGAAAGTTTATTGGGGCGGTTACAGTGGTTACTTCAAAGACCTGGACGGATATTTATTTGAAGTTGCTTATAATCCGTTTTGGCCACTTGACGAAAATGACAATATAAAACTGTAATGACATCAATGCCAACCGCAGCACGGGAATTGACCGGTAGACAGACAAAAATCAGCTTTTTTTATTTTATTTCCCTCGTAGTTTTTCAACCGGCCTAACGGCCGACAGGCAGGCTGATGTTTCCGGCAGAAGGTTCTTTGAATATAACATCACTGAGTTTTAAGTTTTTCTTCACGACTGCAAAAAAGCTTTGGCAATCCTTTAAGAAATATTCTGTTACTTTCATTTCTCAAACAGTAATCGTTTTAATCGTGTCGCGGCACGTTACTCATTAATCACCACCTGCGTATAGAAGATAGTTTTACTTTAACTACAGCATTGGTATCAAAAATTTCTACTCAAAGATTTTAAGGAAATATTGTGAATGACGGCCAAGCTATGTACAAGCTTTTTCAGTCGAACACAATCATGATCACGATTTAAAAGAGTAGCCAATGCCCACAACTACAAAACCTACCTTCTGGCAACGCACAGGCGTGCAAAGCTGGTTTTTAAAAAAAGAAACCAGTTATAGCGAAACTGTTTCGATGACGCCGGATTTTGTTTACAAGTATATCATTGAAAAATTTAAAGAATCCATCGCCGAGCTATCTTTTGCAGACCGCATCATATTTTACCATGAATACATCATTTGCTTCAGTCCTCCTGATTACAATAAGTTTATGGATAACAATAGGGGCATATTTTCCCTGATCATAAAAGAATCTGTAAAGGCTTTTTACGGCATATTGCAGGAGCACCGCCGTAAGGGAAAGAAGGTTACCGCCTCTGCCAACAAATGGGTGTTCCGCTTTGTATCTCACCCCGATTACGGGAAAGGCGACAAAAGTTTTATAGGCAAACTGCTTCCGGGCAAGGTGCACAGAGGAGAGGAAAACCTGCGCGTCACGTTCATTCCGCGTCAAACGGGTATTGCCCAAACGTTTGATATTGCTGACGATCTATTACAAGACTTTACCTACTACAGCGATGGCTATTATGAAATGCCCTGGCAGGATACACTCGAAGCCGGTGACACAAGCGACATAAGCCGGTCACGCTACTTTGCACGGCTCGACGCCACCGTTCCGGAAAAAGAATATGTGGGCAAAAAGATTGAATACCTCGTTAAGGAGGAAGCTTTCCTGATATCGGGAAGCGACGAAAAGCCTGATCAGCCCGGCGTTTTCCGGGTTCCCTCTGATTGGGTATCCAGCCCTCACCTGTCTGTGCGCTATGATAAAACGGCTGATAAGTTTTACATCGCCTCATTTGGAGAAAAGACGCTGGTAAATGAAAACGAGATAGCGAAGAGCTACCCGGATGCACCCGTGTGGACAGTGCTTCCCATGAACTCGAGGATGGTATTGAACGGCATCGTATCAATCAACATATTCAAAGTATAGCAATATGGATTCACTGTTAGCAATAGGACTGTTAGTGATCAGCATTGTGCTATTGGTGGTCAATTTTTCTGACATCAGGCAAACTCATAAAAATGGCTGAATATTTTTATGGCATAACGGATAAGGGCAAACGCCGCGGGAAGAACGAAGATACTTTCTTCGCGCGCGAAATTCCCGGCACACAACTGCTGGTTGCGGGGGTTATCGATGGTGTGGGTGGCTACCAGGGTGGCGACATTGCTGCCGAAATAGCCCGGACGGTAATCGTGGAAAAGCTGGAAAGTATTTCCGAAGAGAATGTAATTGAATCGCTTTGCAAGGCCATTATCGCCGCCAATGTAAAAATAAATGAGGCCAAAAAGGAAGAACCAGGCAATGATCAAATGGCCTGCGTGCTTACCTGCGTGGTGGTTGATAAAAAAGACAATATTTGTTCGTTTGCCCACGTAGGCGATACCAGAATTTACCTGCTCAGGGATCATTCCCTGGTGAAATTATCTAATGATCATTCGGTAGTTGGCTTTTTGGAAGACTCTGGAAGACTATCAGAGGAGGAAGCGATGCTCCATCCAAGGCGCAACGAGATCAACAAAGCCCTGGGGTTCGAAGAAAATATTGCTTTAGCCGAAGATTTTATTGAAACAGGAGAATCGCCATTTCTTCCGGCAGATCAGCTTCTTCTCTGCAGCGACGGACTTACGGATATGATTTCTTCAGCCAGGATTATGCAGGTGTTAATTGTAGAGAATGATATTGCCGGCAAAGCGCAGGCGCTGGTAGATGCGGCGAATGAGGCTGGCGGAAATGATAACATTACAGTGGTGCTCGTACAAAACAATAACTGGCCGAAGCAAAAGGAAGCGCCCGTAGCTATAGAAAGAAAAAAAGCGGAAACTGAAGCTCCTGTTGTTACCAATGAAGTTTTGCCACAAACGGGATTGGCCCAGGCTAAAAAGAAAAACCGCAGAATGATGGCGTTCATCGTTATTATTTTGATTGGCCTGGGCGCTATCTCGCTAACTGTTGCTTTTCAGAACAACAAAAAAGAGATTACCCCCGGCAGCGTTATTCTGAGCATAGAAAAGAAACCGAACGAATGGCTCACTCAATTGAGGGTACACTTGAGCGACTCATCGAAGTTGTATTCGCTGCCAACGGATAACGATGTTATCCCATTGGATGCCCCGCTAACGATAGCGAAAGACAGCTTTTACCTTTCCGGCAATGGGGCCGTGTTCGTGGCCGACAGCTTGTATAAAGGCCCTGCCATTATCATTGATGTTGCGGCAAAAAATATTGTAATTGACAGCGTGGTATTTCAAAATTTTGATGTGGGCTTTGTGATCCAAAAGAACAATATCACGTTCAGGCACGTCCGCTTTATCAACTGTCGCGTTCCGGTTCAATATAAAGTGGCATTTAAGGATTCCGTGGTCTCAGGCCAGTTTAAAGATTCCCTATTCTTCACCCCGACAAAATCCAGGTAATGTATGACAAATTCCGGCTCATGGTTTAAAAACAGAAATGCGGAACGTACGTGTTTATTGCTTACCGGCATCATCATGGCATTCCTGTTTTGGAAAATGTTTTTGGTGTTGGAGCGTGATTTTGCCGAAGCAGGCACGCGCATGGCAAAGGGAACCATGATCAACCTAAACGATGATAAGCCGGGGGAAAGGATGAAAGAGGTGCTGGAAAAAGGAATGTATTTCGAAGATCCGAAAGATATTGCCTTTATCGCCGCCACTGTTGCGACAGCAAAAACACCAGGCATAGAGGTTGACAATGCAGGTACGTTAAATAAAAAGCCCTATTTCATAAATGCAGACCAGGCATTTTCGCAAGGCGGCGCCTCTTTTAAAAGACGGGTACAGCTTTCGAGGAATTTGCTGGGCTTTTCTGCTGAAGACTCCACTTCTTTTGAAAAAGAAAAAAAGCATCCCATGCAGGTGGCTGCACAAACCAACGTGGGATTAGGCACAGGCACTATTTCTGGTGCTATAAAAAATCAAAGTGGCGCGCCGGTACAAGGCGCATTGCTCCGGCTGCGGCTATTGGTTCCCCACGACGATGCGAGTGGAGCAACGGATGACGATAACAATGTTATACAATTTAAGAATGGTGTCCGCAAAGTGCTCTACCGCGATTCGACAAAAAAATTGCAGCCGCTATCATTTAATGCTTATGCCCGTACTGATGCTTCAGGGAACTTTTTGTTCTCAGGCCTGCCAGTAAACGAATCTTTTGACCTGATTCCTCTTCAGCCCGGCTATGAATTCGGGCCTTCGAAGGGAGTGGAAAAACTTCACGGAAGCGCTACGTTCCATTTCGTACAGTCACCGCATACGATAAAGCTCTTTTCAACACAGGATTTTAATACGCTGAAAAAAGAAAAGGCCTTTATTGTAAGAACGCCGGAGGAAGTGACTTACTGGTTTCGCATGATTGTTATTACATTTTTTGCTTCTTTCCTGCTGGCGCATATCGTCCTGTCAATCCGCTCCCCCGCCGCCGACCAGTTGCTGTTGCCGGTAGTAATGATACTCACAGGACTTTCGTTTATTGCCTTGTTCAGCCTGCAGGATCCGTTAAGAGACCGTTTCCTGGTGAAGACCACCTTTATCTATTTCTGCATAGGGATGGGCGCCATCATGGCGTTCCAGTTTATCAACCTCAAAAAGTTTACTCCTGATTCAGGATTCTATCGCCTGTTTGTTTTTAAAAATGAAAGAAGGGCTGCCAATGGCTGGCCTTGGGCGCTGGCGGCTGTGGGATTGTTGTGCCTTGACATCCTCTTTGGTACCGGCCCCGAGGGTAGCGGCGTTAAAGTAAATTTATTTGGATTTCAGCCTAGTGAGGTGGTAAAATATATGGTTATTCTTTTCCTGGCGGGCTTCTTCGCCATCAATGAAAAGTTCATTTCAGAATATCCTTCCTTTAAAAAGCGTGTGTCCTTTTTTGTATTTGCTGTTATCGCTATTGTGGCCACTATTTTATTGTTCCTTATCATCGGCGACCTGGGACCGGCAATTATTTGCTGTTTTACCTTCATCATACTTTTCTCTTTTTCGCGAGGCGATTTTATACAGATGGTGGCCACTATGCTCGTGTATGCACTCACCATTTGGATATTTAAAAATGTGTGGATGGCAACCGGGGTTACCATCGGGGCCATGCTGCTCTTTATGCTTATTGGAAAAAGAAGACTAAGTGAATCATCGGTGATGGCGCTGGTAGTGGTAAGCGGGTTCCTCTTGCTTGACCAGGTTTCGGTTTTAGCGAAAGTTATCCCCGGTCCCATACACAGGTTAGTTGACCGCAAAGCTATTTGGTCTGACCCATGGAATAACCAGGTGTATGGCGGCGACCAGGTGGCCAACGGCATCTGGGCCATTGCTACAGGTGGCATTACGGGACAAGGCGCTGGTGAAGGTTTCGGCAAAACGATCCCTGAAGCCCATACCGATATGATATTGCCTGCCATTGGTGAAGAATTCGGATGGGTGGGTATTGCCTGCATCTTTATTTTATTCCTCGTGTTGCTGCACCGGTCAATTATTATCGGTAGACAAGCGGGGCCGCCCTTTTTATTTTACCTCTGCGCCGGAGCAGGCATCGGGTTATTTGTTCAGTTTCTTTTGATTGCAGGAGGCTCTACCGGCGCCCTGCCGCTGTCGGGAGTGGCATTGCCTTTTACCAGCTACGGGGGCACCTCACTTTTATGTAGTATGGTGGCGATAGGCTTTTTACTGAGCGTATCGCGTTTAAAGGGAACGCAGGCGCAAATGGCTTACATTTCCCGCAGACAGGATAAAAACCTCGTGCCGGCCTTGCTGGCGGCCTGTGCTGTCATCGTGTTATTGATTGTCAACGTGTCGGCCTATACCTTTCAGCGCAAAAAATGGGTCGTAGAGCCAGCACTGGTAGTCGATCGCAGCGGTTCAAGGATGTACAGTTACAACCCAAGAATCAGTATCTTAATGAACAGGCTGCAGGCAGGAAATATTTACGACAGGAACGGTAGGTTGCTGGCATCAAGCGATCTGAAGCTGGTGCAAAGTCAGAAAGAGGCATTACTGGCAATGGGCGTACCCCCCGAAAATATCGAATCGCTTTCTTATAAAAGGCAGGACCGTTATTATCCGTTCGGTGAATACCTGTTCTTTTGGACAGGCGATGCCAACACAGGCGTATTTTCCGGTGGCAGCAATGGTTATTTTGCGGAATACGCTCACGCAGCGGAGCTCAGAGGTTTTCCTGCTCCTCTTGAAAAATACCAGGTGAGCGCCGATCGCTACCGCGAAGAAAAATTTCTGCCGGTATCCGGCACAGAAATGACTGTCGTTAAAAGAGATTTCAGCGCGCTAGCTGATTTACTTACGTCCGGAATTAACAGCGACCAGGTTGCCCAATTTAAAAAGCGCAACAGGGATGTAACACTTACAATTGATGCAGCATTGCAGACAAAGATTGAGCTCGCCTTGCAACAGGATGATAGCGTAAACAGGAAAGAGGTTTCCGTGGTTGTAATGAAAGACAACACCGGTGATGTACTTGCTTCAGCCTGCTGGCCGCTGCCGCCGGTAAACGATTGGGACAAACTAACGCTGCCTCAAAATGAACTCAATAAGCTACCCGGCTGGAATGTAAACACTGATATTGGATTCACGCATGCCACGCAGCCCGGCTCCACAGCAAAATTGGTTACCGCTATGGCTGCGTTCAACAAACTCGGTGTTGCCGCTGCTAAAAAAACAATACGGGTCTACCCGAAAGATTTGATAAGAGTAACCGGTCCCGAGCCAGACGAAGCAGGCCTTATCAATATGGATAAAGCCATTGTAAAATCCAATAACTCATTCTTCATCCGGTTGGCTAATGAAGGCCAGTTACAGGAACAGATGGTAAACCTGTACATGCAATCAGGAATGTTCCTTCGTGGTGTAGGCGGCTATTATTTTGAAAATGACAATAACAATGCTGCGCAACAGGAAAAGTGGAGACAATTTTGGCGGGAGACAGAATTTAAAAGTTTGCAACGGTACGATCCTAACAACATACGCCGTACACGGGCACTTGGCGTTTCAGGAATGGCCTGGGGGCAGGGCGAGTTGGTGGCCACGCCTGCATCTGTGGCACGCATCGCTTCGGGGATTGCCAATGATGGTATCATGATGCCTTCCCGGTATGTGCTTAACGTGAGCGGCCATCCGACGCAACCCAAACAAGGCATTTCAATTGCCGGCGACCCGGTGTACGCACAGTATCTTGAAACTTATATGAGAGAACAAAGCGCTCCGAAAAAATCACAGTTCGGAATTTTTGTTGCAGGCAAAACAGGAACACCTGAAAGAATCGTGAAGGGAGAAAATATCAACGACGGCTGGTACGTCTTTTTTGCTCCCGCTGCTAACGACTCCGGTCACGTTGTGGTATGTATCCGTATCGAAGGAACAAAAGGTTCGAGCGATGCCATGGCGCTTGCGGGTGCTCACATCATCCCGCTGCTACTGGAAAACAATTACATAAAAAGTTTCGATCCGGTGAAAAAGCTACCGCAGGTTGATAATACAAATGACCTCACCATGCGTCGTCCTGATCACGATACACATTAACTCATTAAAAAAACAACATCGATATGTTTAATTTATCTAAAGAAAAAACACCTGACGTAAAAAGCATCCGCCATATCCTGTTGCAAAACATAAAGGGAAAGCTGCAAAGAATGCAGGGAGGTGAAGGAGGGACTATACTGGGGATATATCTTTTTATCAATTGCAGTGAATATGATAAACACCTGTATGAGTCTGCGGTATATTCCGGCATTCCCGGTAAATTTAAGACTGAGGAAGTGCAGAAGATCGCAGACGATTATGCTATTAGCCTGCCATCTTCTCTCAGGCTGGAGGTTTCTTTTACCAACCTGTTTCCGCCACAAGCTGAACTGTTGCAAGGAATGGATGCAGCCATTTTTATTTCCACCAAAAGATCAGGGTTAACCAATAAACAAAGCAGCGCATTCATCAAGGTTTTGAATGGCGAAGCGGAGCAGGAAAGTTACCTGCTCGATTCATCTGGTGGAAGGATCAATATCGGCCGCGAATCAAGAGTACAGGCTGCCGGAAATTATGTAAGAAAAAATGCGATTGCCTTCATGCCTACAGAGCGCAATCGTGCTGTGAGCCGCCAGCATGCCCACATCGAGTGGGAAGCTGACAGCAATTCATTTTTGATTTTTGCAGATGAAGGTGGAATACCTCCAAATAATAAAGTAAAAGTGCGCACGCCCGAAGGTGTATTAATAAAAATGCAGGCAATAGAAGTGGGCCACCGCCTCGAGGAAGGCGACCAGGTGATCCTGGGCGATATGGCCGTATTGGAATTCACCTATTCAGGACAAGAATAAAATGGCAAAGATTTTTACCATAGCAGAAGGTTTGGAAAATCTCGGAGCATTGAAATCGGGAGGGCAGGGCTCGGTGTATAAAGCACGTAAAACCGGCGAGATTATTACCGCCATCAAGATCCTTCCCACACCAATCGCCAGCGAAAATGATGACGACAAACATTTTATTTCCTTTCAAAATGAAGTGCAAAAATTAAAACGGGTAAACGAAGTTCCCAACCCGAACGTGGTGAGCATCATCGCATCGGGCATCACCAGCTCAGGCAATCTTCCTTTTATTGAAATGGAATACATTGAAGGACCTGACCTTGGTGAATTGCTGCAACCTCCTTATGACCCGGTTTTTAGCGTAAAAGAAGTGCTGAAAGTAGCGGACCACCTCGCCAATGCGCTCGCACATTGCCACCGCGCCCATATCAAGCATGGAGATATCAAAAGCAACAATGTAAAATTCAACCAGCGTACAGGAAATTATGTGCTGCTGGATTTTGGACTCTCAGTAATGTCTGATGAACAACGGCGCACCAGCATCCGGTATGCAGGCGCTGTAGAGTTTATGGCGCCGGAACAAAGCACCGGGGAAACGCTTACGGAAACAGATGTATACAGTTATGGAGTTGTCTTGTTTGAACTGCTCACCGGCAACGTTCCGTTTCCGCTGGGCAATAAGGGAGAGATGGCGCGCAATGCAGTGATGCTGGCTCACATGGAAAAATTGCCACCTGATATCATCACCCTCCGGCGCAACGCCCTGCCCGCAGACTGGAGCGCCGACAAGCAGCAAAGGGAAATGGAGATTCCCGTATGGCTGCTGAGCATGATCTATAAATGCCTCGAAAAAGACCCTGCCAACCGGTTTACTAACGGCTGCGAGTTGCAGGAATTTATCCAACGGGGTACCATCAGTGATGAAAGGAAAAAAGCCGTTGATACCATTTTAGCGCAACCGGTAAAGCCGGCTGCAGATGAACTTGCATTAAGAAAAGAATTAGTGGTGTTGCAGGCTGCTCTTGCCAAAAAGGAAAACCTGGTGAAAGACCTTCAATATCTTGTTGAAACCCGCGACCGGGAACTGATAGAAGCCCAGCGCTCCCTGGCTGCAACGCGAAACGGCGTGTCAAAATCCTTTTTTTTCCTTGTATTTATCGTGGCCCTTGGGCTGGGTGGTTATGCAGCTTACGATAAACTTTTAAAACCCGGTAACAACGTTCCGCCACCAACTATTACCAATGTCGACAACAATAAATTAGAGGCAAACAGGGATCCGGCCACAACTCCTGCTGTTACTCCGGCCAGCGATAAAACAATAAAAGAACACAGGAGAACCCCACCCAAAAAGCCGGATAAGCCCGTTGCTCATACAAGCCATAAGCCGGCTAAAAAAAACACACCTGTTACCAATAAGTATTACCGTCGGCACAGCGGGACCTATGCGATTCTAAAAGACACCTATTTTTACGACGCCCCGGATACCAACAAAAGAAGTGACGTTTACCTGACGGCTGGTGATGCTACCCTTACCCTTAAGGAAGAAAACGGCGACTTCCAATACGCGATCTTTATCGATGCCGATGGAAAGCCCATTAAAGGCTGGCTAATGAAAAAAGATTTTAAACCGGAAACGAAATACTAATGTTTGTATTGGAAAAACTGTGAGCCCGGTGCCTGCTATTTGTTAAGAATGTTCTTACCTTTTAAACAGTAAACAAATAATTATCCTGTTTTTTATTTTCACTTTTTTTCTTTGCCTGATTATCACATTACTCGGTCCTCAAACAGGCACGGCAATGATACAGCTTATCAAGACCAATACGATAAAATCTTTTGATAATAAGAACTACTATAATTTATTCTTATGCTTTTCGTTTATGCATCACCGTTATTCTTATTCAGTAAATGGATAAATATCATAAGTTTTTTATTTTCTCTCTTCATGATACGGTCGGTACCTTCTATACCGACCACTCCGGTAAACGAACAAATATTGCAGATTTATTGTTTCACATTGGCTAATTAATACAACGCCAACTAACAGATTACTACATTCTCAAACTTTTTGCAAATGCATACAAGAAATTTAATGCCAGTTACTTATACTTTAATTTACAGTTGATTAAAAACCAGGAAAAAACAAAACTTTCCGGTTGATACAGCATGTGTCTCAGTTTGATACAGGAATTCCAAAAAAAGAGAAGTATGTGATGATTAATCTTGCCATCTCAAACAAGAATCAAAAACAGATCAGCGGCCGCTTTTCTACTGGTTTTTTGCCCATGTGCGTAACATATCAATTGCTTTTCCCAACACGCCGGCTGATCCCTTAAAATCTGCCGAGCCTTTTGGCTTGCCATCTACACTATACCATTCATAAAATTTGTCATTTCTGATAACCCGATCCAGCATGGGTTGAAGTTCATCATAGGCTTCTTGTACAAACCCGTTCAGGACCAGTTGCTGAATCATCCTTCCGCCAAACCACGACCAGTCGCCTCCATTTTGATAGACGTAGGGCTTACAGGTATTTGAACCCTTGAAGAAGCTATCAGGGTAAGGTGGATATAATGTTAATCCTATCGAAGGGGCGCCCGATAATTTTACATTCCTCAGCACGTCATTGTTCACTAATTCAATTTCTTTTTTTGACAATATTCCGGCTTCTATTGCTATGGCAGTACCACCATGGAAGTATATTTTATTTTCGTCAAAACTTTTTGGAAACGGGCTTTTATTAATATAAATATGCGGAATAAATTTATGCCTTGTCGAATCCCACAAATATTTCCGGATGTTTTGTTCTGTTTGTTTTTTTAAATCTGCCCATTTTTTCTTTTCAGCCGGATCCTGGGTAAAATGAATCATATCTTTTAGCGCAATTACAAACATGGCATTATCATAAATATCAATTGCCCAGTGTGTATTCGCATCCACATCAACGACAGCGCCTCCTTCAATTTGCACATCGCCCCAATCCTGTGTAGTAGCGCCTGTTAAAAGTTTATATTTTTTCGAATACCGGTTTTTTAAAAGATAGTCAATCGAACGGCCCAGATGCGCGAGTACGGGCATTCCTGCAATCTCTTCATGAAGAATACTTGTATCACGGACGATCGTTATATATTTATCAATAGCCTGTATCAATGATGTTTCCTGGTCAGATTCAACGGTATTTTTAAAGCCTATATGTAAAGTATCATACGATGACGTATAGATATTGGGATCGCCCCAGGTAACATGCCTTTTTAAAGCATATCCATCTACAATCTCCCCATTCGGTTGTTGTAAATAAAGAAAAGTAAGAAGATTATCACGGATGGTTGTATGATCATATACCAGGCAGGACAGTTCTATGAAAGTATTAAGGTCACGTATCCATACCTGCGGATACCCATCTCCCGCATTAAACCCCTTGCTCAACAGCGCTTTCGCTTTCTCCAGCACTGTATCAAGTTTGTGATCATTCAAAATTTTTTCCGCGAGTTTTTCGGACGTCTGTGCCTGGCTTGCATTTATATTTAATAGTAAACCAATGCAAATGATAGATGTTATCAAAGTAAATCTTTTCATTTTTTCATGTTGAAAATATGGAATTCTTAAAATGAATTTCCCTCAATTAAAAATAAAATTATGGTAGATATCCGAATCTTCTCCATCCCACAAAAAGAAGAATCAATTTGTCAATCCTTGTAAACTTCATTGTTTACAGGATTTTTTAGCTGCTATTTGTACTTATAGAGAATTTTATCAAATTAAGCGGGTAATATTTTGAACGACTCCTTTATTTGCAGTAAACAAATAATTAAAGCGAATCTTTATTTTACACTTTAAAAAATATTTTCTTCTTATACAACCAATAACATAAATACCATTGAACCATAAATAAAACAAGCGCTGAAATGATCATGATTGCCGCTTCAGGTAATCCGGTTGGTGCTATTACGCCATTCACAATCGTATTGCTGTAATCAAAAAGCCAGCGGTGGACGACGATTTCAAAGAAGAGGTAAATGAAAATGGAATTCATCCCAACGATGGTGAAAAAACTCAGAAATTTTTTATGGCCCAGCACATCAATCCAGTAATAGAGAAATGCCAAAGCAAGCAAACACCAACCTCCGCTTGCGAGCGTAAAAGAAGAAGTAGCGATTCGTTTTATAATTGGCGTAATACCAGTAAAATCCAAGGCATAACCTGCGATTAAAGTAATGATTCCAAAAATAATAATCGGCTTTATTTTATTATTTCCGGTTCGTGTAAGCAGCCATTTTCCTGCCACCGCGCCCCAAATGGTGTGCGCAGCAGTTGGAATGCAATTGATAGCCACCCAGCCCCCGGGATTAATTTTATTCATCAAAATCACATCGATATAATTTCCAAAATTGTGCTGATCAGTAAACGGCTGATCGAAACCCGGGATATTGATAAAGCGATACAAACATTCGGTGAGAATCAATAAACCAACGCTTAAAAGTATCTGGTAGCCTGGCTTCCAGCGAAAGATGAGAAACGCAACGAGCATGGTAAAAGAAAGTTGGGTTAACACATCCCAAAGTTCAAAAGACAAATGATTTCCTCTAACGGCATAATCAAATACGCCCCAAAAAAACAGCCACCAGCTTCGTCTCAAAGCATGTTTAAACTGCTGTGTCCATGTGCTTCCTTTTGCTGTTTGTTTGGTAAGCGAAAACGCCATTGCCGTTCCTGCAATAAACATAAAAGCCGGTTGTATCAAATCCCAGAAATGCAATCCATGCCAGGTGGCATGATCAAATTCAATCGCCAGTGAGTGAAGAAAAGAACCTGGATTGGATAGCTCGCGCGCATATTCATAAAGGCCAGACGCTTCCAGCATCAAAAGTACCATCACCAACCCCCTGTAAAAATCAAGCGAAGCAAGCCGGGTGCCGCCGCCAATAATCGTTTTTAAATTATTTTTTTCAACGGCAGGCGCCGCAATTTTTCCAGAAAAAATATTTGGTTGGTAATCTGGTGATGAGGTCATAATGGAATGATGGTTAATTTGTGATTGTTTAATCTTATGCGATGAAATGTATTTGTCCTTTAAAAATAAATGATCCTTCACAATTGTTTTCATACAGCAAAGCAACAATAACCGGCATTTCTATTCGCTTGTATCCAAAAAGAAAGCCAGTGAACCGTCGTCCGAAACTGTTCCAAGCGTAGCGCTCCAGCCGCTTTCGGTGGCAATCATTCCTATTTTTAATCCTTTGCCTTTAAGGCTCTGGATGTCAAATTTTGGAAATGCCTCCTGCTTCCACAAGAGATTCGGAGATGCTTCTGTCGCACATTATACAAAGGCTGTCCAACTGTTTGGAGAATTGTGAGAAACATTTCTTTTGAAACAGCAAAATAAAAAGAAACAATATCGCCGCGATTTTTCGCATAGCTGAATTCTTCTTATCAAATATAAACTTTCCTTTTGCTAAATATTAAGAAAAATGACGATTTTGAATATCCTTTTATTTGCCATTAATAGAAAATGTTTTCTAATCTTTTCAAAAAATAGCCCCAACAATTGCTCAGGGCGGAAGGACTTGCTTCAAAAATAATTTACAAACTGAGTTCAAAACAAACCGTTATTTCTTTTGCGCAAATTCCTCAACGACTTTAAATAATAATTCAGGCTCGTTGGTGGTGATAAAATCAAAATCATTTTGCAAAAGCCAATGCATGGTTTCTTCATCGTTTACTGTCCAGGCATTCAAATCAATCTTATTTTTTTTTGCAGATTGTATCCATTCAGGATGTTTTTGAAAAACTGAAAAATGATAATCCACACCTTTGATTCCATCCTTTTTCAATTGCGCAGGATCCTTGTCGCCATCCAGGTATTGGGTGTTTGCCGATGCATCCAGATTTAAAATCTCTTTCAGAATTTGATAATCAAAACTGATGTATACAATCCATGGCTGCACTTTAATTTTCTGAACCATTTCAACCACTTTTTGAACCGTTGCATCTGCCCATTCCCTCCCCCTCACTGATGGTTTAATTTCTAATATCAGTTTTGTATGCTGCTGTTGTTTTATAATGGATAAAAAATCTTTCAGCAGGGGCAGCGATTCCCCATTAGAAAGTTTCTTTGTACTTACATCAGCCAGGGAATTTTTTTGAATAGTGATACCGCCCCATTCATTATCGTGATTAATTACTAAAAAGCTGTCGGCAGTCATATGAATATCCGTTTCAGAACCTTCACAACCAAGGCGTATGGCCTCTTTCAAAGACGCAATGGAATTCTCAGGAAGGTTATTTTTTTTCCATGCGCCCCTGTGTGCAATCACTTTGTTTTTTGCAAATGTCATAGATGGCTGTTTAATTTTACGAGAAGAATTGCAAGCGGTCATTAACATGGCTGCTAAAATTAAAAATGATACCTTCATTTCGATATAAATTTTTTCAACATTAGTTTAAATTCTGCACCAGAAACAAATTCGGCTCCCATGCTTTCAAGATGTTTGGTATAAACCTGGCAATCTATCAACTCAATTCCATTTCTATTCAGCGCTTCCACCCATTTTATAAGCGCGAATTTGCTTGCGTTACTTTTTTCAGCAAACATGCTTTCTCCAAAAAAAACCCTTCCGAGCAAAACGCCATACAGGCCTCCGACCAATCGGTTATTTTGCCAGGCTTCCGCACTATGAGCATATCCGTTTTTAAAAAACTGTATATATGAATTTTCAATATCATCGCTAATCCAGCTTTCATTTTCTCCATTCCTTTTTATTATCCTGCATTTATTGATTACTTCATCAAATGCTTTGTCTACCGTAAATTGAAATGTATTCTTTTTTAAAATACTTTTCATACTGTGGCTGATTTTTATTTTATGGGGAAAAAGAACAAAGCGCGGATCGGGCGAATACCAGTAAATAGTTTCGCCAATCGTATACCAGGGAAAAATCCCTTTGGAATATGCGTTTAGTAAAGTGCCCGTTAAAAGATTACCTCCTACCGCTACAAGCCCATCTTTATTTCCCTGAGATTCCGGAAAATCATAAATGGCATCTTGATCCAAACCAGGAAAGTTTATGTAAAAAAATAGCGTGATTATTTTTCAGAAAGCTCCTCAATGGTTGCATTAATTCCGCGTTCGACGATTGTGTCGCGCATTGATTTAAGCACATTATAAGCGCCTTCTTTTACGGCATATTTGCCTTTTGTGTGGATTATCATGGCAGACTGTTCAGCCTGTTCAGGTGTGTGGCCGCAAACTTCTATCAGGGTTTCAATTACCCATTGAAAAGTGTTCACCTCATCGTTCCAAACCACCAACTGGTAACGGTTTCCATCTGCGACAAGAAGGTCTGCCTCTTCCGATTCTGCTTTGTAAGGTTCTGTCGTGTTCATAATTAATTCTTCTGCAAAATTACAATTTTATGAATTTAATTTTGCAGCAGGCTGATTTTTTAGCAAACTTAAAATTATGAGATGCCGGGGAACTACAATATTTGATTTTGGAGTAAAGACACAAATAAACAGATTTTTTATTTTCTTAGTAGCAATAGCTGAATGCCGGAATATAAGTGGCCATTAGGTTAATTCTTCCGCAATATAAATCCTGTAGGGAAATTATGCGTTCTTAAATTCTATTTTGAAAAAGTGCGGAAGAGGAGATTCGAACTCCCAAGCCCTTTCGGGCACTACCACCTCAAAGTAGCGCGTCTACCAGTTTCGCCACCTCCGCAATATATTGGCTGCAAATTTAATAAACAGGCAATTAAAAAACTCAGGTATTTAAAACAATTCTAAAAGTAGTGCCCTTGTTTATTTCAGACGATTTTATAAATAGCTGGCCGTTGTGATATTGTTCTATTATTCTCTTGGCAAGTGAGAGGCCAAGCCCCCACCCTCTTTTCCGCGTGGTGAATCCCGGTTTAAACACTTTATTCAAATTCTGTTTGCTGATGCCTCTGCCGGTGTCGCTGATATCAACAACCACCTTTGCCGGAAGATTTTTAATGCTCACCTTAATTGTGCCTTTACCATTTATCGCATCCAAAGCATTTTTTAGAAGATTTTCAATCACCCAATCGAAAAGCGGTTCTGATATTTTCGTACAAACTTTTTCTTCCGGGCGTTCCAGAATAAAATTCACTTTTTCTGTTGATCTCCTTTTGATGTACGCCATCATTTTTTCAACCTGCTCTGCAATGTCAGATTCTTCAAGATGCGGAGCGCTTCCAATCTTGCCAAACCTGTCGCTAATCAGTTTTAGCCGGTTTACATCTTTTTCCATTTCTTTGGAAATAATTGAATCAGGCTCTTGTTCCTTTAGCATCTCTATCCATCCCTGCAGCGAAGAAATGGGTGTGCCCAATTGATGCGCCGTCTCTTTTGCCATTCCTGCCCACACCTGGTTTTGCGTAGATTTATTTCTAACGGAAATCGCATAAAAAGTGATAAAAATAAAAAGTGCTACTATTAATAGTTGAATTATCGGATAGTATCTTACCTGCTTCAGCAATTTTGAATCTCCGTAATAATACCTGTCAGCAACATAAGGTGTCTTGCTCAATTGGAGTATAATCGGGGGATTGGAAGACTTAAATTCTTTCAATTTCTTTTTAAGATAATCAGGATCCGCATGAATTAAGGACGTATCAATATTCCTTGAATCGATAATACTATCATGTTCGTTTGTCCAGATAATGGGTATGTCGGTATTTTTTTGCTGTATTTCACTGGCGAGTGTGAGGTCAATATTTTGCGGGGCATTCGCTATAAATTTATTGGCTTCTACCCACTGATTAATTTTTTCCCTTTCTTCTACCTCAATTTTTTTTGATAAAAAATTAGAATAAAAAATTGTTCCGATAACGATAGCAACAGCAATGAGAGCGAGTCCTGACCTTAAGTTAAAAAGTTGCCTCAACATTTTGGCAGTTTATTTTCAAATCTAAAATCTATTTCGCACAATTAAGGTTATGAAGATTAAAATCTTTTATGTTTGTGATAACTAAATCAGCAGATTTTTGCGTACATCCCCATCAGTATCAGTTGTAATTCTTAACTGGAATGGAAAAGATTTTCTGGAAAAATTTCTTCCATCAGTGATGCAGTCCGATTATGACAATCTTGCTGTAGTAGTGGCTGATAATGCCTCAACTGATGAATCCGTTTCTTTTTTAGAGACTAATTTTCCAGCTGTCAGAATTATTAAAAATAAAAAAAATGAGGGCTTCGCGAAAGGATATAATGATGCATTGAATCAGGTATCTTCTGATTATTATATTTTATTAAACAGCGATGTAGAAGTTACAAAAAGCTGGATTATGCCCGTCATTTCGCTGATGGAAAGTGATGAAAAGATTGCAGCCTGCCAGCCTAAAATTCTTTCTTATCATAAAAAAAATAAATTTGAATATGCAGGTGCCTGCGGCGGTTGGATAGACAGTTACGGTTATCCGTTTAGCCGTGGCCGTGTATTTGATTTTTGTGAAACAGATGTAGGACAATACGATACAGTTGAAGAAATTTTTTGGGCTTCCGGCGCTGCATTATTTATCAGGTCACTAGTCTTTCATCAATTGGGCGGTTTCGACGAATATTTTTTTGCACACCAGGAAGAAATTGATTTGTGTTGGCGAATAAAACGGGTCGGTTATAAAATTTTTGCAGTTCCTTCATCGGTGGTGTACCATGTAGGTGGAGGCACTTTGCCCGCCGGAAGTGAGAGAAAAGTTTATTTAAATTTCAGGAATAATCTTGCTATGCTCGCAAAAAATTTAGACGTTTTAGAAAAAATTTTCAAAATTCCTGCACGGTTGGTACTTGATAATTTGGCTGCCATGCAGGCATTAATGAAAGGAGATGTCAAAACCTTTAAGGCGATAGAAAAGGCTCATATTGATTTTATAAAATGGAATTTTGTTTTAAAGAAAAAAAATCATCTGCCAAAAAGAAAACTCACAGAACTTACCGGAGTGTATAATGGCAACATTGTGAAAAAGTTTTTTATCGAAAAAAAGAAGAGATTTTCGGAAATTGTTGCATTCAAAAAATGATTTTTGAGTTCAATCTGTTATTTTTGCCAAGCAAATTAAAAATTATGGAACACGAAGAAGTTATTGATAACAAAGGTAAAGACTTAGGATATAGTTGGGTTTCTACTTCCCGTTTTTTGTTTTATTGCCAGGTAGCCATATTGGTTGCTATTATAGTGGGCGGCTGTTATACGTTCTATGTTCACCGGTATACAGGTAAGCCGCAAGTAGAAGTTCCCGGAAATACCCAATACAATCCACAGTACAAATAAATTTTGGTTCAAAGGTTTCAAACCCTATTTTTGCACTCCATTTTTAGTTCTTATTCAAACAACGCGGAAATAGCTCATTTGGTAGAGCGCGACCTTGCCAAGGTCGAGGTGGCCGGTTCGAGCCCGGTTTTCCGCTCACAACAAAATAAACAAAGCAGTATTATCTGCTTTTTTTATTTAGATTATTCTAAGAAAAATAATGAAAGTGTTTACCCGGGTGGTGGAACTGGTAGACACGCAGGACTTAAAATCCTGTGATCAGCAATGGTCGTGTGGGTTCAACTCCCATCCCGGGTACTAGGCCGCTTTTTGAAGCGGTTTTTTTATAGCCAAAGCAAAAATCCTCTCAGTCAATCCCCTGCCTGTTTGCTGAACATCAACGAAATAAAAATTGCTTATTTATTGCTTTACCGGAACAGAAGATTAAAACTCCCTAGTTTTCAATCCGATTTTTCAATTATTCAATTTAAAATATCGTTTAGCTATTGCAAAGCTTTTTTTAAAAGATTATTTTTGTCGGATATCCGTAAAGCGCCGGTTGTATTTTAGAATTGGTGTCTTTTTTGCCATGTTAAACCTTTCACTTATTAAAATTTAGTTTGAAAAATAATAGTCTCTCAAATGCGTAAAATTGGTGTATTCTTTTTCTTTCTTTTTTCTTCCGTTGCATCAGTTTGCCAGACTGTTGATTTTACTTACCAGACAAGCGACGGCTTATTCTGTAATCCCGCGATAGTCGAATTTTCGGCCACATCCTCAGAACCTCCTAAAGCCTTTATCTGGAATTTTGGAAACGGAACCATTACAAACGGCCAAAATCCTGAGGTTGTTTTTAGTAACGCCGGAACCTATAACGTAAAATTAATCGCGGTGTATAAGAATAATGCGGTAGCTATTACAAAACAAATAACCGTTAACCCGGTTGTAACAGTAAACCTGAAAGTAGACAGAAATTTTATATGCACGCCAGGTGCCATAAAGTTTTCGGCGGCCGCCACAGGCATTTCGGATACTTATTATTGGGATTTTGGTGATGGCTCCGGGCCAATCACCGCATTTTCTGATACTATATCACACTTTTTTTCTTCAAAACAGGATTATGATGTTAAACTAAAAGTCGTTGATTCTTCCGGCTGTTTTGATACTACAACCATACAAGTTTCTTTGAAAGATCCTTTGGTTTCAGGGACCGTCACTCCAACGTCTGGCTGTATGCCAGCGCCGGTAACTTTTACTACTAAAGCGGATATACCACCCAGGAGCTCGGTTGCCAATATCGTATGGAATTTTGGGGACGGCGATTCTTTTTCTACCAATGCTACCTCCACTTCTACGCATACTTATTCAGATACCAAAAGCCATTCACCATCTGTGACTATTACGACTAATGAAGGATGTACTGCCACATTTGATTATCCAACCGTGGCATTTGGCACACCGCCCACTAATCCGGAAGCCTATCCTTTTAAGACTGTGATTTGCGGGTCGGAAACAGCTCAATTTGTTTCAAAAGCCACCAAAGCCAATGCCTATATCTGGAATTTTGGAGATGGAACCGGAACCACTGTTTCAGATACGCTGGTTGAACATAAATTTAAAACGCTTGGAATAAAAAATGTAACGGCAACCCCTGCTTTTAATGGTTGCAGAGGTACACCGGTTACTTTCCAGATTGAAGTGGTGGGAGTAATTGCTGCTTACAATTATTCCAATATTTGCACCGAAAAAAATACATTTTCTTTTACCAACAGAAGCCAGGGAAATTTATCACATATCACCTGGAATTTTGGGGATGGCTCACCTGAAGGCTCTACACTCAATGCTACTCATACATTCCCAACATCCGATGTTTCAACTACCACATTAATTGTAAAAGATGATTCGACAGGTTGTAGCGATACAACTGCCCGCGCCATTTATACCGCAGAACCTATTCTTACTAATGCAGATTCTTCACTATGCAGAAACTCACAAACTTCTTTTACTATTTTAAATACCTATGACAATCCTCTGGTGACTTACACCTGGCATGTAGTCGGCGCAATTACGGGTGCTCTTAAAGATACAGGCTATACGCGGTTAACAGATAAATTGGGAAATTTTGACAATTTCGTAATCATCAATAATGGTTCAGGATATTGCAAAGACACTGTTTATCTTGATCACAAAATCTTAGTAAGAGGCCCGGACTTAAGTTTTACTTCTTCACCTGCTATTTGTTTTGATAGTTTGTTCACTGTAAAAAATACTTCGAAACCGTTTATCCCAGCGGATTCTATTGTTTCATGGCACTGGAATTTTGGCGCCGGAACTGTCAGCTATGATGTGTATCAACCCGAGCCTTTCTCTTACAATAAATATGGGAAATACGATGTAAAATTGATTGCGACAGATATTAACGGTTGCATAGACAGCCTGACAAAGCCTCTTACGATAAATCCCTTGCCTTTTGTGCAAACCATTCCTTCACTGGACACGTTATGCGCCGGTACTGCAGATACATTGATTGCATTTCATAATAATAAACTTACGTGGACTTCCGCTTCCGATTTGTCCTGCGAAACCTGCGATACCGTGCTTGCAACCCCATCCGTTAATACAAAATTTTATGCCATTGCCACCAACACTTACGGATGTACTTACCGCGATAGCGTGATGGTGATGGTGTATAATCCTTTTACGGCAAGGTCGCCTGAACCTAACCCCTACATTTGCCAAACGGACACCATTGTTCTGAAAGTTGAGCCGCCAATGAAACAAATTGTTTGGTCACCTTCAGAAGGTTTGTCAAATCCTTCGGGATATGACCCTTTTGTTGTGCCTTTAACCAATACAACTTACACGGCTACTTTAACGGATTCTGTTGGATGTTTCACGGGAAGTGTCAGTATAAATGTGCATGTAAAAAGTTTGCCCACGGTAGAGGCCGGAGCGGACACAAGCTATCCATTCAACGCGCCCTTTTCTATCCATCCTACGTATAGCAGCAATATTGTGTCTTATACCTGGACACCATCTTCGTCGTTGTCATGCACTACGTGTGCCTTCCCGAATGGCATAACCTCCAAAAGCGAAACCTATCATATCAAAGTGGCTTCAGACAGCAATTGCATAGCGGAAGACAGCATCACGATTTTTGTCCAGTGTAAAGAATCTTATATCCTGATGCCTACGGCGTTTACGCCAAATAATGATGGATTAAATGACTACTATTACCCAATAACAAGAGGCATTAAAACCATCCGGAAATTCACCATCTTTAACCGTTTTGGCCAGGCCGTATTTGAAGCGCGCAATTTTTCACCCAATGAAAAATCTTTTGGCTGGAATGGCCAGTTGAAAAGCAAAGATCAACGTTCTTCAGTTTTTGTATATGTAATTGAAGCCTTGTGCGACCAGGGCGAGACGGTATATAAAAAAGGTAGCTTTGTGTTGATAAGATAAGAACTTTATTGATGTATTTTTTGAGATTTTTTGTGAGGTGCAGTAAAACTGCAAATAAGGCTTATTTCTATTCCGGTTGCTTTAAAATTCCGGCAATGGATTATAAGCAAACATTTTTCATTTTGATTTATAAATATCTGAGCCATTGTTTTTCCTTATGTAAGGTTTTATAGTTTCCATACCATTTACACAAAGGATATAAAACAATCACAACGCATAGCCAGATAAGATAAATTCCCAAAAGATTAACACCGCTCCCCTCTTTAGGCCTGCCAAAATTAAATCCAAAAATCATCTGTGAACCGTGAAAACCCTGGAGGTAAACCATCACAAGCATAATAAGATGTATGAGGTAAAAATGAACCAGGAAATAAAACATGGGCACTTTACCATATACAATCACAAAGTCAGTGACTTTATTCTTCAATCCTTCTGCAACAGAAATTATTAGAAACATTGCGCCAAGGGTGAGCAGGCAAAATTGCAGAGATGGCGGATATTTTGTAACATTTAAAAAAGATAAAATTGTGAAAAGAGGATTCTTCTGAACCGACCACGGCGCGGGGTCTCCGTAAATATTTAAAAACCGGATAACTATAAAAAAAATCAGAACAATCCATCCCAGGTTAAAAAATATTCTTTTTCTTTTAGCAGGGTTCAACAAAAATAATTTTCCTGCGGCAAAACCGGCAAGCATGATTCCGAGCCATGGCAAAGGCGGATATGCAATAACAAACGTGGTGGTGGACGAAATCGGAAATGCACCGGGAACCAGCAAAGGAGATAAAATGGATTTTATAACAGAGCCATTTGCGAAGGGAATAAAAGAAAAAAGATTATGGCAAAATATAATAATTATTCCAATGGCAGCGATTGATTTGGTGGGCGCCTTTAGCAGAATGCTTAATATAATAAAACCGAAACCAATAGCAGCAATGACTTCAAAAATGAAAACACTGAAATGAATATCGAAAAACATTCCGAAGTTGACTAACGTGAATTCAAGGATGACCAACCATATTCCTCTTGATAATAAAAAGCGCCTGCTGGCTGCCACATCATTTTTATTTTTAAAGGAAAGATAAGCCGAAGTGCCGGCCAGGAATACAAATGCCGGCGCGCAAAAATGAGTAATCCACCTGGTAAAAAATAATAGTGGCGTTGTAGTTGCAAGATCGGTGGGGCTTTGAGTGAGTGAAGTTACATGCATTAAATCGCGGGTATGATCTAATGCCATGATGATCATCACAATGCCTCTGGCGAAATCAATGCTCCTGATTCTTGACATAAATTTAGTTTGATACTATAAATTTTGTTGGTTGACTTCTTTTTTGTTTTCTAAAAATTGAATAAAAGCAATACATATTCATTCTCTTTTGGATCCTCTTAAGATAAGACGAAAAAAAATCTAATAATCCGAATAGTAAAAGCACAAATAACCACAATTTTAATTTTTGGTTACTCTGCTGAAGAAAATCTTATCTTCTTATAAGGATACTTTTCAGCATACTGAAACACCATCCCGCGGATGTATTCATTTTCAGCATAAGGAGTCAGGTAAGTTTTTAAGTCTTCAACACAACTCACCTGAATGTCAAAAGGTAAATATCCCATTCCGAAAAATTTTCCATTTTCAATTAAAATGCAACTCTTCTCCTGTTGCTTTAATCCGTTATCAAGCAAAGCAAATGTAGGTAAGGAAGACTGAATGTGGTAGATACAATCAAGCACTCTGGTATTATAATCTTCACTGCTTTCGCGTTGTTCACATGCGCCTTTGCATGCATTATTGGCGAGCGACTGACATTCAATATTTCCTGATTGCAGAAAACACAATTTGGGGCAAAGACCATATTCTACAACCATTTTGCGAAGCGATGAATATCCTTCCGAAAGAGACGCAAACTTATAAAGCGGCTTCAGATTTTTTCTTACTTTTTCTATAAACAATCTCATGTAGCCATTTGAATCTTCAAATGAATAAATGCCATAAGCCGGCTCAAATCTTTTCTGGCTTCGGTTTTGGTCGGGCCATAGTTTTTTAATTTCGGTGCTTTCCAAAACAAAAGCCATCAGCTCTGTTGCAGTAACCTGGAAACTGACGTGGTAAATTTTCTTTAGGAATTCCTGTTTCTGCCTGTTAGGTTTGTTGTTTGAAAAATGGCTGTTGACTCTTTTGCTTAAATTTTTTGCTTTGCCTACATAAATTACTTTACCCTTTTTATCGTGGAAATAATAAACGCCCGGCTGGGCGGGAAGCTTTTTAATATCAGAAGCCACCACATTAGGTGGAAGAAATTGTTCTTTGCTTCCACCCTTTAACATCGCTTGCACATCGCCGTTAGTATCCATTTTCAAAAGATAATGCAACAACGTGGCAGTAGCTCTTGCATCTCCCTTTGCTCTGTGTCTTTCTTCAATTTCAATACCGAGATGCTTACAAATTTTTCCGAGGCCATATCCTTTTAAACCGGGAACTATTTTTCGCCCCAGGCGAACCGTACATAATTTTTTGCAGCACAGCTGATAGCCACATGCAAGCAGATGATGGTTAACAAAAGAATAATCAAAATTGACATTGTGAGCTACAAAAATCTTGTCGTGAAGCAAATCATATAATTCTGCAGCAACGCTTTTAAAATCCTTTTCATTTTCTACCATGGAATTGGTAATCCCTGTAAGCGATTCAATAAAGCGTGGAATAGTATAATATGGGTTTATCAAGGAATGGAATTCATTTAAAATCTTTTCACCATCACTGATAAATACAGCGATTTCAATAATTCCATTGGCAGCCGCATAGCCCCCGGTGGTTTCAATATCTACAATTGCGAATAACAAAAGGCGGTTAAATTAAATTATTACTAATGTACTTAGCAAGTTACTAAACCATGTTTGTATTAACTTTGCGGGCCTTAAATTTTTTACAAAAAAATGGAGTTAAGCAAAAATTATATTCCGGGACCGGTAGAGGAAAAATGGAATGCGCATTGGAAATTGAAAGAATATTTCAATAGCCTACCTGATGAAAGCAAGCCGCCCTTTACAGTTGTGATACCGCCGCCAAATGTGACAGGCGTATTGCACATGGGCCATACCTTAAATGAAACTGTCCAGGATATTTTGGTAAGAAAAGCACGAATGAGTGGCTTTAATGCATGTTGGGTGCCTGGAAGCGACCATGCTTCTATAGCTACCGAAGCGAAAGTGGTGGAGATGCTGAAAAGAGAAAAAGGAATTGATAAAAAAAATTTATCAAGAGAAGAATTTTTGAAATACGCTTTTGAATGGAAAGAAAAATATGGTAATATAATTTATAACCAGATAGAAAAATTGGGCTGTAGTGTAGACTGGAACAGGGTTTCATTTACTATGGATGATCATTATTATAAAGCAGTTATCAAAGTTTTTGTTGATCTGTATAATAAGGGCCTGATATATCGTGGCGCCAGGATGATTAATTGGGATCCCGTAGCCAAAACTGCCCTGAGCGATGAAGAGGTAGAATATAAAGATGTAACGGGGAAATTATTTTATATAAAATATGCAGTAAGCGGAACGCAAAATGCAAAAGGCGCAAGGCAAAAGGCGGAGGACAACGAAGAAAACTATATTGTGATAGCCACCCAAAGACCGGAAACCATTATGGGCGATGTGGCTGTATGCGCTAATCCCGGCGATGATCGTTATGAATATCTGAAGGGGAAAAAAGTAATTGTTCCATTGATCGACAAAGAGGTTCCTGTAATCTTTGATGAATACGTCGATAAAGATTTCGGAACAGGCATTTTAAAAATAACGCCCGCTCACGACATTAATGATTTCAATATCGGTTTAAAGTTCAATCTTCCGGTAGTTGATACATTGAATGAAGATGGCACGTTGAGTGAAGCTGCACAAATTTATATTGGCGAAGACAGGTTTGAAGCGCGCAAAAAAATAGTAGATGAATTAAAAGAAAAAGGCTTGCTCGTTAAAGAGGAAGAATATACTACCAGGTTAGGTTACAGCCAACGCACCAACGCCGTTGCAGAGCCGAAAATCTCCACGCAATGGTTTGTAAAAATGAAGGGCCTTGCTGAGCCGGCATTGGAGGCGGTTACCAACGGCGATATTAAAATTCATCCTGCCGAAAAATATAACGCCACTTACAAATATTGGCTTGAAAATGTAAAAGACTGGTGCATCAGCAGGCAGCTTTGGTGGGGCCAGCAAATCCCGGCGTGGTACGATGAAGAAGGAAGATTCGTAGTTGCCGAAACCGAAGAAAAGGCAAAAAAAATATTCAGCGATCAATATTCAGTAACCAATGCTCAACTAAAACAGGATGAGGATGTGCTTGATACATGGTTTTCATCGTGGTTGTGGCCGATAGAAGTTTTTAGGGGGATTACAGAGCCGGGAAATAAAGACATTAATTATTATTATCCCACTTCCGTATTGGTAACGGGCCAGGATATTATTTTCTTTTGGGTAGCGAGAATGATTATGGCAGGAATGGAATATATGAAAGAGAAACCTTTCAGTGATGTGTATTTTACAGGTATGGTGCGCGATAAGCTCGGAAGAAAAATGAGCAAGAGCCTGGGAAACAGTCCTGATCTTTTAACGCTGATTCACGAATATGGCGCAGATGCGGTTAGGTTTGGAATAATGATATCCTCCCCTGCCGGCAATGATTTATTGTTTGATGAAAGCAGCCTTGAACAAGGCAAGCATTTTAATAATAAATTGTGGAACGCCACGAAATTGCTGAAAATGTGGGAGGAAGGGACAACGGACAACCCTCCACCGACGACCGATCTAGCTTCCGGTGGTCAGTCATCTGTGGACGGAGGTCAATTTGCAATTACCTGGTTTGAAAACCGGTTAAATGAAGTGCGGATTGAAATTGAAAATCTGATGCAACAATTCCGGTTGAGCGAGGCGTTAAAAACTATCTATTCGCTTATATGGGACGATTTCTGTAGCTGGTATTTAGAATGGATTAAACCCGAATATGGAAAGTCGATCTCAAAAAATGTGTATGAAAAATCAATTACATTTTTCGACAATCTTCTTCAACTGCTTCACCCGTTCATGCCTTTTATCACTGAAGAAATTTATCATTTACTGAAAAAGAGGAATGATGACCTTGCTGTAAAACAATTTCAACCTGTTGAAAAATTTGACAGTAAAATTTTACAGGAAGGTCTCAAATTAAAAAATGTAATCACTTCTATCAGGGATGCAAAAAATAAAAATAACCTGAAGCCCAAAGAACCGGTTTCATTATTTATAGACACCGCTGAAGAATCTTCTTATCATCTTATAAAAGAAATTTTAGCGAAGCAAACCAATGCAGATAAAATTGTTTTTAATGAAGCACCTGCTTCGTCCGCAATTATGACCGTGGCTGGCAACGAAAAAATTTACATAGAATCAGATACAGCCATAGATTCATCGGTTCAAACAGAAAAGCTGACTAAAGATTTAAATTATCTTAAAGGTTTCCTAATTACAATTAACAAAAAACTAACTAATGATAAATTTGTAAATAATGCCCGGCCCGAGGTGATTGAATTAGAAAGGAAAAAGAAATCAGATACCGAATCAAAAATAAATGTGATAGAACAAACGCTTGCTTCCCTGAACCATTGAAAACCTCATAATTTGAAATTTTATTTAAGAACATTTTTTTGCTTTTGCCTGGTAGCTTGCAGTTATAATCTTTTCGCCCAGAATAAAGAAATTATTAGCAAGGAACCAAAGTTTAAACCACCGGTGGTGAAAACTTATTTAGGTGTGAACCAAAACGGCGCGGAGGTTACTTTAGATGAAGGAATCCAATTGGTGGGCCTTCCCCTGAAAATTACTGATGAAAAAAACAACCAGTACCCTGTGATTTCGTACCAGTTTTTATACAGGCAAAAATCATATATCTTAAATGACGAAAGTGGGAAAAAGGAAAAAGTTTTCACTATTTCTGCAAATCGTTTCAAAGAAACGCCTTTACCAAAACTTTGGGTAGATAATATCAGGCAACGTTTGCAACCCGAAGAACAGCTTTATTTTTTTGACATTGTTGTAAAGGATAAAGAAGGAAGAGAATTCTTTGCGCCGGAAATAAAAATCACCACAAAGTAAATGATTGAAATTAAGCCGGCAAATGCTGAAGACCTGGTTATAATTCATCAATTGGCCCATGAAACCTGGCCTTCAGCCTATTTGAAAATTCTTGGGCAGGAGCAGTTGGATTATATGTTAGATAAAATTTATTCCCTTCCTTCTCTTCAGAACCAGGCAACGGTTTTACATCATCAATTTATAATTTTATTTGAAAATGGTTTACCTGCAGGCTTTGCGTCCTATTCACCACATACGGACGGTTCTGTTTACCATCTGAACAAAATTTATGTGCTTCCCTCCTGCCAGGGCAAAAATCTTGGAAAAGAATTATTGAACCATGTTATTATACAGGTCAAAAAAACCGGCGCTGCTTCTCTGCAGCTTAATGTGAATCGGTACAATAAAGCCCTTCATTTTTACGAAAAACAAGGATTTAAGATTATCCGGGAAGAAGATATTGATATCGGATCCGGTTATTTTATGAACGATTATGTAATGGAACTAAAATTTTAAAAATTGCTTCTTGCTTCAAGGCGAAAATATAAATCTGTTTTTTTATGCCTTCACTGTAACATTTTAATTTCCCCATCCGTCTAACCCACAACTTTTACCAATCAAAAGGAAATATTAACCATTCATGTATCACTATGTACTATGCAACACATACTACTTAGGTTTGCAATGTAATAAGCATACACTCATCAACATTTTTTTTTATGAAAAAAGCATTTTTATTTCTGGGTTTTTTGATGATAATATCAATGGCTTCAAAAGCTCAAACACCGGACGGCTCTATATCTGGAAGGATTACCGATGGTGGCGGCCAGAAAATTATTGATGCGGCAACCGTGTCATTATATAAAGCATCTGACTCTTCATTAATGAAGATTAGCATCGCCGACAAGGAAGGAAATTTTGATTTTCAACACGTTGCGGCAGGTAAATATTATTTATTGGCTACCTCCATAGGCCACCTGGCAACTTATAGTTCAACAATAATTGTGGCAGATAAGAACATCAATGCTGGCGTTTTGAAATTAAATAATGAAATCAAAACATTAAAAGGGATTACCGTCACAGCCAAAAAGCCATTTATCGAAAGAAAAATAGACCGGACCATTGTAAATGTGGACGCATCAATCTCCAACGCCGGAACTTCTGCCCTGGAAATGCTGGAAAAATCGCCAGGCGTATCCGTTGATAAAGATGGTAACATTAGCTTGAAAGGCAAAGCAGGCGTAACTATTATGCTCGATGGAAAACCTTCCTACCTCAGCGGCGATCAATTAGCCAACTTGTTGAAAAATATGCCTTCTTCAGCGCTTGACCAGATTGAAATAATGACAAACCCATCTGCTAAATATGATGCAGCCGGTAATTCTGGCATTATTAATATCAAGACGAAAAAGAATAAAATGAAAGGATTCAACGGAAGTGTATCTTCTTCTGTTCTTCAATCCTATTACACAAAAACCAACCAAAGTTTAAACCTGAACTACCGCACGGGCAAAATAAACCTGTTTGGGAATTACAGCTATTCTTTATGGCGTGGGCATACTAATCAAACGATCAACAGGAAGTTTAGAGATACAAACACCAAGGTAACCGAAGCGATTTTTGACCAGAAAATAGTTCGCAGTAACAGGTCGCAAAATCACAATATTAAAGCCGGCTTCGATTTTTATGCGAGTAAGAACACCACAGTAGGCGCTGTATTTTCAGGATATATCAATCCATTTGAAAGCTTTAATAGAAACCGCACTAACTTAAACGATGGAAAAAATAAAATTGATTCCGTTGTGATAGCAGATTATACCAACGATGGAAATTCAAAAAACTTTTCAACGAATCTGAACCTGTATCACAAATTTGATTCTGCCGGAAAAGAATTTACCGTCGACCTGGATTATATAGATTACAACATGAAATCCAGTTCTTTGCTCGCAAACAACTATTATAATCCTGATTTGACGGTCAGGAAAGACCCTTCATCTTTGTTGGGAACCTTGCCATCCAAAATAAAAATTTATTCTGCTAAAACGGATTTTACATTTCCGTTAAAGAAAAATGCAAAAATCGAAACCGGGATAAAAAGCAGCTATGTAACCACCGATAATGATGCAGTGTATCGCAATCAAACGCAGGATGAGACTGTGATAGACGAAGGAAAAACCAACCATTTTATTTATAAAGAAAATATCAATGCAGCTTATGTAAACTATAACCGGCAAATAAAAAAATGGGGTTTGCAAGCGGGCCTGCGTGCTGAAAACACAAATGCTTACGGCCATCAATTGGGCAACGCTTCACATCCCGATTCTGCTTTCACAAAAAATTATGTGAACCTGTTTCCGACCGTGTATGTGAGTTATCAATTAAATGATAAAAATACTTTTTCTGCCAACTATGGAAGAAGAATAGACAGGCCGGACTATGGAGATTTAAATCCGTTCTATTACTTCCTGGACGAATATACTTACCAGGTAGGCAACACATTATTGCAACCTCAGTTTTCGGATAATATTGAATTATCGCATACTTACAAAGGCTTTTTGACCACCACTTTAAATTACACAAAAACGCACAATGCTTTTTCAGATGTGCTCAAGCAAATAACAAGCGAAAGAAAAACTTTTCAAACCAAAGAAAACCTCGCATCCAAAACAAATTATGGAATTGCCGTAAGCGCTAATTTTCCGGTTACTTCATTTTGGTCAACTAATTTATTTTCCAATGTAAACTATAACGCATTCAGCGGAGTAATTGATGGTGGTAATCTGAATATTGAAGCAACAACATTTATGGCAAATATGAATAACCAGTTTAAGATTAGCGAAGATTGGAGCGCTGAGTTAAGTGGCTTTTACAGGTCGAAAGCCATCGAAGGGCAAATCGTTATGTATCCAATGTGGAGGCTTGATGCAGGCGTTCAAAAATTAATTCTTAAGAAAAAAGGAAGTTTAAAATTCAGCGTACGTGATATTTTTAATTCGCAATATTTTCAGGGGTATATTAATTACCAGGACATAGATGCGCGGATTAAAAATGTTTGGGACAGCAGAACTTTTTCACTTACCTTTTCTTACCGGTTTGGCAACCCCATAAAAAATCAGCCACACAGAAGAACCGGTGGCGCTTCGGATGAGCAGAACAGGGTGAAGAGTTCTTCTAATTAGAAGAAGTATCGTTAAAATAATAAAGCGACCGGCAGTTTTTTACTGCCGGTCGCTTTTCAATAAACATGTTTATAACATTTGCAATTTCTCAATCTGGAAGGTTTGATTATTAATAATGTCTGTCACTGGTGAGATATCCGGGAGCTTCTCACGAAGGATTTACATTGGATGCGAAACAATTGATAGTGAAGCAATAAATATTCTTTTTTTTATTTCGTACAAATACAAAGAGGCTTTTCGGATTAACCGAAAAGCCTCTTTTCAAAATCTTTACTTCAGTTATGAAAACAAGCCGCCTTTTTTCAGGCTAACTGTTCCCTGCCCGATTTCAAAGCCATTATTATAAATGGAAATTTTGTAATCACCGGTTTGAAAATGGCTGTTTTGTGACCATTCCACTTTTACCGGCTGCTTTTGTCCCTGCACATAGTTCACCTGTATTTTTTTGGTGAATGGTTTTTGAACTCCTTCACGCGTTGTAAAATCCCCTGAACCCAAAGCATCTACCTGTACCGGTTTGCCATCAGGCGCAGTAATACATACATAAATATCCTTTGGACCTGAAGCAGTAATCCTGTTTGCGTTGAGCAAAAATGAAATTCTTAATTTATCGACACGCTTTGCGGTGGAGGTAACCTTTTCTTTGCCGCTGCTCTTTTCTTTTATCCCCTCAATTGAAAAATTAGAAGCCACTAATGTAGACCCGATATCTAACAATGTATCTTTATGTTGGATAACTGTATTGGCGGAGTCGTAGCTTTTCTGAACAATATCTCTTTGCTGAGTTACTACCCGGTTTGTTTCTGTAAGCTGGGCATTTGCATTTTGCAGCGAGTCGATTTGAGCAGTGTACATTTCGATATTTCCTTTTAACTGGGCAATCAACCTTTGTGCTTCAGCAAGCTGTGCTTTTGATGCATTCTTATCATTGATAATGCTTTGTACTCTTTTTCTTAAATCATCAATGTCTTTATCTTTCGTTTTCAAAAGACTATCCGCTTTTACGTTGCTTGTCTTAAGGGCATCAAGGCGCAAAGCAGCATCATCCAGTTCGCGTTGCAGCTCATTTTTAGCTGAGTCACTGTTTACAATCTGCGTAGTTAGATCTTGCTTTTCCTGGCGGGTTTTATTTTTATCAAAAATGATATATCCCCACGTCGCAAGCAGGGCAATTACCAGTATGGCAGTTAAAACATTACGTCCACTATTATTTTTTTTAACTACTTCTGGTTCCCTGGGATTTTCAGAATCAGGGAAGTTTTCGTAACTCATGATGTAAGTTTTTTATTTTTAAAAGTTATAATACGTTTAATTTTTCCAAAATCATGCCAAATGAAATTGACACTCAGAAGGATAAGCCAAAGCTATTTCTTTTCTTCCTAATGTAATCTGAAAATTTTTATCTTTGAAACATGACCGCTGCCTCTATCATTTCTAACTGGAAAAATAATGAATTTAAACCCGTTTACTGGCTTGAAGGCGATGAAGATTATTTCATTGACCAGGTAATGGAATATGCAGAAAAAAAAATACTGACTGGAAACGAAGCAGAGTTTAACCAAACTATTTTTTATGGAAAGGATGCCAATTGGGCCGATGTAATTAATGCATGCCGCCGCTATCCTATGTTTGCTGAGCGGCAGGTGGTATTGCTTAAAGAAGCGCAGGTGATGAGGGATGTTGAAAAGCTCGAAGGCTACGTTGAAAATCCTTTGGCTTCCACAATATTAGTGGTTTCTTACAAAGGAAAAACTCTTGATGGAAGACAGAAATTTTCGAAGCTTATTAAAAAAAAGGGAGAAGTTTTTCTCTCTAAGAAATTATATGAGAATCAATTACCCGGCTGGATAAATGACTACCTGAAGGATAATGGTTTTTCTATCAAACCCAAAGCCCTGGCCTTATTGGTGGATCACATCGGGAACGATCTTTCGCGTATTGTAAATGAAATTGAAAAGCTTTCATTGAACCTGGGAGCTTCTAAAAATATCACAGAAGATGATATAGAAAAATTTATAGGCATCAGTAAGGAGTATAATATTTTTGAATTACAAAATGCATTGAGCAAAAAAGATCAGCCGAAGGCAATCCGGATTATTCAATATTTTGATGCAAATCCAAAGGCAGTTCCAATTCAATTAATATTGCCATCGTTGTATTCTCATTTTTCCAGGATTCTTGCTGTGTACCAAATGTCGGATAAAAGTGAACGCGCCATAAAGCCGGTTTTTAATTATAACCCTTCGGTGACTGAGCATGTAATGCACACTTTGAAGAATTATTCTTTTGCGGAAATAGAACAGGTTATCTTATTGCTGCACGATGCCAATTTGAAAAGTCTTGGAATTGGCACTTCAGGAATTAGTACAGGAGCGCTTTTAAAAGAATTATCTTATAAAATCATGAACCTCAGAGCAAGAAAAATTTAATAGCTGGTACTTCCATCAATCACTTTGATGGTTTTTTTCTTGCTGTTTTTCTCCCGATATTCCTGAACTTCTTTTGGAACAATTTTTTTCATTGGTTCTTCAGTGGCAACAGGTTCGGTTTTGGCAGGCTGCAACAAATGGCCTCTGTCGTACTCTTCGCTTTTAACTATCCTGCCGTTTTCATAATAATTCCAGGTGCCATCTTTTACACTGTAGGGTTCTGCTTTCACTACTTTATAGCTTATAATTTCATTGTTGCCTGTTCCATAAACCGGTATTGTATCGTACGGCTGGTCAGGATTATAGGCCCGCCAGTTTTCTTCTCTTAGCAAATCGCCAAACCGTGTAAAAAACTGCCATTTGCCATCCTTATCGCCATGCTTATAATTTTCAAAAGCGATAAAATCACCTTCTAATGTGTATTTCCGCCACGTGCCCTCACGCTTGTCGTTTTCAAAAATGCCTTCTTCTTCATAACCGGGCTCGCCACGTAATGGATCCACGTGTATTACCCACTTGCCCTGCTTTAAGCCATTGTGATCAATAGCATTTATCGTATCTCCTTTTACGGAAATTTTATAACTCTTATACTGAGCATCAGCAAAGCAACTAATAAGAAGAAATGAGATTAAGGGAAAAGCGAATCTTTTCATGAGGAGGATTGTTTTAATATCAATAAAATGTCTCTTCAAATTTACCAAAAGAAGAACATTTCAACTGCCGAAAAAATTTTTATCCATAAATTTTAACTTTAAGAATAGCTGATTCTGATCTTATAAATTTTTTATGAAGAATAGTTTTTTATCTTTATTGGAACCATAAAAAGAAAAACATGCAAATCAATCTTCAAACCTTAAAGTTCACTGCCAAACAGGAATTAAAAGATTTTGTAAATGAAAAAGTAAGTAAGCTATCCCAGTTTGATGAAAAAATTATACGGGCAGATGTTACGCTTTCATTAAACAATGATAGCGTTGAAAATAAAGTTTGTGGTATCAGGTTGATTGTTCCGGGCAACGACGACTTCGTTACAAAAAATGCATCCACCTTTGAGGAGGCAGTTCATACTTGTGTGGATGTGCTTCAAAAAATATTAAACAGAAAAAAAGTAAAAGCTTAATTTTTTTTAGAATTTCAAATCAGTTTCAACAGGATAATGATCTGAATAGGGAACATGAATTACCCTGAATTGGCTTACCTGGAATCTCTTATCAGCAAGGATATAATCAATTCTTAACGTAGGCGAAATGTACCTGAAAGTGCGCCCGATAAAGCTGCCCTTTTCAAGGAAGGTATCTTTTAAATCGCCCCTGATGGTAAAATAAGTATTAGAATTAGGCACATCATTGAAATCTCCTGTGATGATGACAGGGTAAGGGCTGGCGTCTATCTGCTCCCTTACAAGCCGCGCCTGGTCATATCTGTATTTATACCCTGATTTTAGTTTTGAAAGGATATTTCGTGAATCGTGAAACCCCGGATCTTTGGCATGCTTGAGGCGCGTAAGGCTCCTGTAATCTGAATGTTCAAACCTTACAGACTGCAAATGAGTAGTAAACACCCGAAAAATTTGTTCACCTTTTCTAATATCCACATAAATTAAATGCTCTGCATTGGAATTCATTCCATAATGAAACATGCCCGAATCAATTACAGGATATTTTGAAAAAATAACGACGCCTTTAGAATTGTACCTGTGGTTTGAATCCGTTTCTGCGAAAAAATAATAGGGATATCCCATTCGCTGAATAGTGGACGCTACCGATGTTTTATTGTGCAGGTTTTTTTTGTCAGCATATTCTTCAAAGCAAAGGATATCGGCATTTTGTTCGCTTATCAAGTCCATCATCTGCGGCTTATATCCTTCATCGTCATACTTTCTGTCTGCAAAATAATCATCCCAGCCCTCCACATTCCAATGAAAAATTCTTAATGTATTTGGATTTTTTTCTAAACTAAATTTCCCTGGCGTCCTGAATGAAAAAACCGCGGTTACCTGTTGATACCCAACCAGCATTACAATTAAGGAAAGCCACGCCCACCGGGATTTTAAAACGATCCATACGATAAAAAAACACAGCAGCGCGAAAAAAAGAAGAGGAAATATCAAACCTGGGAAAGCTGCAAACCAATATTTTCCTGTATCAATATAGGGAACAAGGCAAACTAAAAGATAAAGAAAAATGATTCCAAAGTTGATGAGCAGAAAAATACCTTTAAATAGAGATCGGGCCTTATCTTTCATAGCCAATTTTGCACGAAATATTTCTGATAAAAACGAAAGATAAGAAGCTAATACAAAATAAATTATTAAACAAGAATTTTTAGAATTATTATAACGGTAATAATCGTCTGTAACTAATATTGCAAATCAGTTATCACCGGAAAATGGTCGGAATAGGGAACATGCGGAATTTCAAATTGCTGCACTTTGAAATTTCGCGAAGCCAAAATATAATCAATCCGCAATGTGGGTGATATAAGGCCAAATGATGTGCGCGTGGTTCGCCCTCGCCCACTTCCCTTTTTAAGAAACGGATCCTGCAGATTTCCTTTAATATTAAAATAAGTGCTTGAATTAGGAACATCATTAAAATCGCCGCAAACAATTGCAGGATATGGACTTTCACCAATTTTTCTTCCAGCCAAATCAGATTGGTAATACCTGATTTCATAACCTCGGATCAACTTTTTTAAAATATTTTGGTAGCTACCGCTGCGCGCCTCGCCATATATTTCCTGGTTCATTTCCCTCCGGTTTTGCCAATTTGCAAATTGTATCGGTATCAAATGCATAGTAAAAACCCTGAAAGTTTTTCCTTGCACTTTAATATCGACATAAATTAATTGTGCCCCTTTTCTGTTCAGGTTTAAGCTGAAAGCAGCCGTGTCAATGATTGGATATTTTGAAAAAATAGCCAGGCCGGAGGGCGCTCCTGTGTCTTCATTTCTATCGGGAAAATAATAAAACGGAAATCCCATTTGTTCAATCATGCCGATGTTGGAACCAAAAACCGAAGAATCTTTTGACTCAAAAAATTCCTCAAAACAAAGCACATCAGCTTTTTGATCTTTCACTTCCTCCATCATCAAAGGGCGCAGGGCATGGCCGCCCTGCTCAATATTTTGTTGTTCATTTCCCTGGTCCCATGCCATCACATTCCATTGAAGCACGCGTAAAGTATTGGGATTTTTTTGATACAAAAATTTTTGAGGAAAATGAAAAGAGAAAACTGCAGTTATTTGCTGGATGCCAAGCAAAAGGGTTATCAGGCAAATCCAAACCATCCGGGATTTTAAGACAGCCCACATCAGAATCAAGAGAAGCAAAACAAAAAACAGGATTGGAAATATAAGTCCCGGTAAGGCAACAAACCAGTTATCGGCGGTATTAACAAAAGGCACGAGGCACGCCAGCAAATAAGGAATGATGATGCAGAAGCTAAAAACGATTAGTATTTTCTGGTAAACCGGCCGCTTGTAATAAGACATAGTTTTAAATGTATTACAACGCTGAAATTGAAGCCCGCTTCAGCAAAATTTTTGAAATAAAAAATCACCTTATTTAATGTTTCACTGTTTGTGGTCAATTGCGGGCCATACCATGCTACTTTTCTTGCTTTCTAATCAAGATAAAATTTAAATTATTTATTGCCTCACTGCAAAGCAAAACCAGCAATCACAAACGCAACACAATTACCTTAGTGGCCTCTGCCCCACCCAAACCAATCATTGCCATTTGCATAAATAAGCAAAGCAAACAAGATTACCATCCCCGCTATCTGCGCATATTCCAAAAATTTATCGCTTGGCTTCCTTCCCG
Source organism: Hanamia caeni (assembly GCF_003721595.1). Classification (GTDB taxonomy): domain Bacteria; phylum Bacteroidota; class Bacteroidia; order Chitinophagales; family Chitinophagaceae; genus Ginsengibacter; species Ginsengibacter caeni. The sequence continues at coordinate 97,611 of NZ_RJJR01000015.1, read as the reverse complement.
TAATCATTTCAACTATGGTAAACACCACATGGCCGCCATCCAGCGCCGGTATGGGCAATAAATTCATGAAGGCGAGAATAATAGAAAAGAAGGCAGTGATTCGCCAGAAGGCCTGCCAGTTCCAACCGGTGTCAGGGAAAATGGAAGCCATAGCTTTAAAGCCTCCTAACCCTTTATAGGCACCGGTTTCAGGATTTAAAATCAACTTAATTTGCTGAATGTAAAAATTCAATTGCTTGCCGGTTTCCCTTACACCCGCAGGAAAGGAGGCAAGAAATCCATACTTTTTATTTTCAATTTTTAAGATGCCCAGGCTGTCAGCCTGCACATAATTGATATTGTAGAACCCAATTGTGCCGGCAGTATCCACAAAAACCCTTACATCGATCGGTGCTCCGCTGCGAATGATTTTTAAAGTAACGCTGTCGCCTTTTTTCTGTTGAAGCAAGGGCGACATCTGATCGAAATAGCTGACAGCCGAAGAATCTACGCCGACGATTCTATCGCCCACTTCCAGGCGTTGCTGGTTGCCATTTTTTGAGGGCATTTTACTCCCGGTTTCATCTAGCTTCGCATCCCTTATCGTAGAATAAGCAGCTTTACCTGATGCGCCTGTGGCAGCGTCTTCACTTCCCGGAAAGCCGCCGATGATCACTGGCATTCTCGGCTCTATTCCCAGGGATGTGGTCTTACCTTTCCTCTCAACCAATTGCTCAATCAGATTAACAGGAACGTTAATGGTTTTTTGTTGTCCGTCTCTTTCTAAAGTGATTTGTTTTCCTAATAAAATTTTTCCCGGAAGATCATCAAAATATTGAACAGGTTCACCGTTTACTTTTTCAATTTTATCTCCTGTCTGCAAGCCAATATTTCTCATAAGGCTGTCTGAAACCACAATGCCGTTTTGCAAACTATTTAGCGGAAGTTTAGTTTCGCCCCAGGTAAAAAGGATCATTGCATAAATAAAAAAAGCCAGCAACACATTCATGGTAACGCCTGCCAAAAGAATAATCAAACGCTGCCAGGCAGGTTTGCTCCTGAATTCCCACGGCTGTGGCGGCTGTTTCATTTGTTCTTTATCCATACTTTCATCCACCATTCCCGAAATTTTTACATACCCGCCCAGAGGAAGCCAGCCTATGCCATATTCTGTAGCTCCTATCTTTTTTTTGAAAATGGAAAACCACGGATCAAAAAATAAATAGAATTTTTCAACGCGGCATTTAAACCATTTGGCTGTAATAAAATGTCCAAATTCATGAACGATTACCAGTATAGAAAGGGAGAAAATAAGATAGCCAGCTTGCAAACCCACAGCCGGCCAGTTAATTGCTAATAATGTCATGCTTTATGAACGATGTATGATATATGATGTTTGATTTTGTTTTTTAGCCTTTAGCTTTTGGCTTTTAGCCTTTTGCTCACATTCTTATTAAAGAAGCTGCAAAATTACGCGCCTCGCCATCGCTTTCAAAATAATCCGTAAGATTTGGCTTTTCTATATAATTTATTTTCTGAAGTGTTTTTTCTATGACGGCGGTAATATCTAAAAAACCAATGCGGTTGTTCAGAAACGCCCACACAGCTATCTCATTGGCTGCGTTTAAAATACAGGGAAAATTGCCGCCCTTTTCAAGCGCCATTTCTGCGAGGCTGAGATTGCGGAAGGTTTTTACATCCGGCGGCTCAAAAGACAGGATGGGGATTTTTTTAAAATTAGGCCGGGGATTATTATTGGCAACCCTTTGAGGAAAGGCAAGCGCATATTGTATTGGCAATTTCATATCAGGCAGCCCCATTTGCGCTTTGATGCTTCCATCCTCAAACTGCACCATACTATGAATAATACTTTGCGGATGGATTACGACTTCAATTTGTTCGGGCGTAAGATTGAAAAGCCATTTAGCTTCAATCATTTCAAGCCCTTTGTTCATCAGCGTTGCAGAGTCTATGGTAATTTTGGCCCCCATCTTCCAGTTAGGATGTTGCAGCGCATGGTCTCTTTTTACATTTACCAGAAAATTGGGCTTTTTCCCAAGGAATGGGCCACCACTTGCGGTTAAAATAATTTTTTCAATCCGGTTTCTCGTTTCGCCAACAAGACATTGAAAAATCGCTGAGTGCTCACTGTCCACCGGTATTATCGGAACTCTTTTTTCCACCGCCAATTGCATTACCAAATCACCAGCCACCACCAGTGTTTCTTTATTGGCCAGCGCGATTGCTTTTCCATTTTCTATCGCTCTTAATGTTGGTTTCAATCCCGCAAATCCTACAATTGCGGCCAGCATCATATCGTAAGTATCAAAATCAGCTACCTCGTCTAAAGCATTTTCGCCACCAAACACTTTTACATCCGTTGATTCCAGCGCAAGTTTTACTTTTTCATACCGTGATTCATCCGCAATCACTACGGCATTCGGATTGAATTTCAACGCCTGCTCTATTAGTAGCTTATCGTTGGTTTGAGCGGTCAATATTTCAACTTCGAATAAATCAGGATGCGCTTCAATCACTTCCAACGCCTGGGTGCCAATGGAACCAGTGGAGCCAAAAACAGCAATCCTTTTCTTTATCGCTTCTGACATTTCATCTTCTTTAATATATAAGAAAGGGGAACCCAAAATACCCCCATTTTAGTGGCGGCAATTTACTGTATTAATTTTTGTAAAGCATCATTCACTTCCTTAAATGTAAAACGGCTGATTACATTTTGCATCATGCTCCGGATTTTTTCATTTTGAAGATTCCCGATGGATCCTTCATGAGTGTGGGCTATTTTGCGATCAGTTGTAAAACTTCCCGCTTCTACATCTGCACCTATCTTTTTATAAGCGTCCCGCAGGGGAATTCCCTGCAAAACCAGCTTGTTCATTTCTTCTACCGTAAAAAGGTATTTGTATTTTTCATCTTCGAGAATATTTTCTTTCACTTCGATATGTTGAAACATGAGCGACGCCATATTAATACAGGATCTAAGATTTTGAATGGCCGGAAAAAGATGTTCTTTTAATAATTGCAAATCGCGGTGATACCCGGACGGCAGGTTCGTCATCATCATCAAAATTTCATTGGGAAGAGCTTGTATGCGATTACAATGCCCGCGTATCAATTCAAAAACATCGGGATTTTTTTTATGCGGCATAATACTGCTGCCGGTTGTAAGTTCATCGGGGAAAGAAATAAATCCGAAATTCTGATTGAGGTACAGACAGGCATCCATGCTCATGCGTGCCAATGTGGAAGCTATATTTGATAGCGCCTGGGCAATCACTCTCTCGGTTTTTCCACGGCTCATCTGGGCATACACCACGTTATAATTTAACTCGTCAAATCCTAATAATTCAGTAGTGTATTTTCTATCAATAGGAAATGAAGAACCAAACCCCGCAGCCGATCCCAGCGGGTTTTTATTCACTATCTGCCAGGAAGCATGCATGGTAATTATATCGTCAACGAGGCTTTCGGCATAGGCGCCAAACCACAAACCAAATGAATTAGGCATAGCCAATTGCAAATGCGTATAGCCGGGAAATAAATAATTTTTATATTTCTCACTTTGCTGCAAAAGCAGTTCAAAAAAAGCATTTACCTCATGAACGAGGTTTTCAATTTCATTTCTGAAAAAAAGTTTCAGATCCAAAATCACCTGGTCATTTCTTGAGCGGGCTGCATGTATTTTCTTACCGGCATCTCCTAATTTTTTCGTTAAAAGAAATTCAATTTGTGAATGAATATCTTCTACATCTTCGTCTAATGAAAATTTTTCTGCAAGAATATCGGCATAAATATTTTTCAAACCAATTTCAAGTTCAGTCAATTCTTCGGTGCTTAGCAAGCCAACCTTTTCCAACATTTTAATATGTGCCAAAGAGCCTAAAACATCATACGGTGCTAAAAATAAATCCAGCTCGCGGTCTTTTCCCACCGTAAATGTTTCGACTTCCTTTAGCGAATCCGTATTTTTTTGCCAGAGTTTCATTTTATTTAATAATTGTTTAATGATTAACCGCCCGTTTTTGCAATAATAATTCCTTTTTCAATTTTATCTTATTCCTGCTTTTTCATGCTGCGCTAATGTAGTAAACAAATAAATAAGCCTCTTTTTTATTCTGAATCCAAAATTGTATGATACGCAACCCAGTATTAAAATTTCATTGCCTGGTGTATGATCTTTTCCTTATTTAATTCCATGTACTTTTGTACTCTCAAAAATAAGCTATGGATTTTTCGTTATCGGAAGAGCATGTAATGATTCAACAGGCTGCGCGTGATTTTGCAGTTAATGAATGTTTGCCTGGAGTTATCGAACGGGATGAGCATCAAAAATTTCCTTACGACCAGGTGATGAAGCTTGCGGATCTCGGTTTTTTAGGAATGATGGTGCCTGAAAACGACGGAGGCGCAGGACTTGATATGATCAGCTATGTTTTGGCAATGGAAGAAATCAGTAAGATAGATGCCAGCACCAGCGTTTGTATGAGCGTTAACAACAGTTTGGTTTGCTATGGCCTGGAAGCTTTTGGCAACGAAGAACAAAAGAAAAAGTACCTCGTGCCACTTGCGCAGGGGAAAAAAGATGGCGAATTATACATCGGCGCTTTTTTATTAAGCGAGCCCGAAGCCGGCAGCGACGCCACTTCCCAAAGAACTACTGCGGAAGATAAAGGAGATCATTATGTAATTAATGGAGTAAAAAACTGGATAACCAATGGAAATACGGCTTCAGTTTATTTAGTGATGGCGCAAACTCATCCTGAAAAAGGAAGCCATGGAATCAACACATTTATTGTAGAAAAAGCGTGGCCGGGCGTAAAAGTGGGCGCCAAAGAAAATAAGCTGGGCATACGCGGAAGTGATACACACAGCATTTCGTTCACCGATGTAAAAGTGCCAAAGGAAAACAGGATTGGCGCGGATGGGTTTGGCTTTAAATTCGCAATGCAAACACTTTCCGGTGGCCGTATCGGAATTGCGTCACAGGCGCTTGGACTGGCTTCCGGCGCAATGGAAAGAGCAATTGCCTATTCAAAAGAAAGAAAAGCTTTTGGTACAGAAATAAAAAACCACCAGATTATTCAATTTAAAATTGCCGATATGGCAACAAGAATTAACGCCGCAAGATTACTTTGTTTAAAGGCTGCATGGCAAAAAGATAATGGCCAGGATTATACTGAAAGCGCAGCGATGGCAAAAGTATATGCGAGTGAAACTGCCATGTGGGTTACCACAGAAGCGGTACAAATCCACGGTGGCTATGGTTATGTAAAAGAATATCATGTAGAAAGAATGATGCGCGATGCCAAGATTACACAGATTTATGAAGGCACAAGCGAAATGCAAAGAATTGTGATCAGCAGGGGGATACTCAAGTGAATGTGAAAATTTGAAAATTTGAAAATGAGAAAATTAGCTGATTTGCTGATTAGCTGATGTGCTAATGAATGCAAGAATCGGCGGCGCCTTAATAATTTAATAATCAAATAATTCAATAATCAAATAATAAACTCAAGTGAATGTGAAAATTTGAAAATGGGAAAATGAGAAAATTAGCTGATTAGCTGATGTGCTAATGAATGCAAGAATCGGCGGCGCCTTAATAATTTAATAATCAAATAATTCAATAATCAAATAATAAACTTGCCTGTACATTCAGAATTATACCACCAAATTTCAAACGAACTAAAAGAAAAAAATGTAACGCTTGTTGCTGTTTCAAAAACCAAATCAGTTGCTGAAATTTTAGAATTATATAACCTCGGACAAAAAGATTTTGGCGAAAATTATGTTCAGGAATTGGCAGAAAAATATCATCAGCTTCCGAAAGATATTCACTGGCATTTTATCGGTCATTTACAAAGCAATAAAGTAAAATTAATCGCGCCGTTTGTTCATCTAATTCATAGCGTTGATAGTGAAAAGCTGCTGAAAGAAATTAACAAAGAAGCCAAAAAAAATGAAAGAATCATTGATTGCTTATTGCAGGTTCATATTGCTAAAGAAGAGACTAAATTTGGATTAGATGAAAACGAATTGGAGCAGATAATCCAGGCACTCAATCTCGCAAACAACACGAATGAAGAAAAATCATTTAAAAATATTTCTATAAAAGGCTTGATGGGAATGGCTTCATTTACAGATGATGAAAAAATAGTAAGACACGAATTCCACTCAATGAAATTTTTATTTGACAAGTTTTCATCGGCTTTAAGCTTTCAGCCTTCGGCCTTCAGCATTTTAAGTATGGGCATGAGCGCCGATTATAAAATCGCGATTGAAGAAGGAAGCAACATGGTAAGAATCGGAAGCTTGCTGTTTGGAGAGAGAAATTATACTAAGTCATAATTTACTTTTTCTTTTAACATTTTCAGTCATGTATATTTTTATGCATTCATTAAATTTGAACTGATAAAAAATTAAAGCCTTGGATTCAGCATTTATTAATCATTCTTTTGAAGGCGAAAAAAACCGGAAAGCATTAATGTACACCGCGATTGTTTGCGGCATATTTTTAATATTCGCCATTTTTTATACGTGGCAAATGCAGGTTCCGCCTACCCCGGTTGTTATGGATCTCATTGATGTAAATCTTGGCAATGAAGTGGAAGGCATGGGCGATGTGCAGCCCCTGGTAAAAGGCGACCGTGCGCCGGATAATCAAAGTGTAGCCTCTCATCAATCAGCAAGAAAAGTGAATGAAGAGCCTTCGCAAAATATCCCGGCTGATGAAAGTGATGATAAAGAGGCTGCGCCCGTTGTGAAAACTGAAAAGAAAAATGAAACAGCAAAAATTGAAAATAAAGAAAGCTCCACCAAAGCGTCAAAAAATATTCATCCGTCACCGGTAGTAAATCCAAATCCCGCTCCGCCAAAACCAAAAATTCCTTTATACAAAGGAGGAACAGGAACAGGTGGCAACGGCGCGACAGAAGATAACGGTTATAGAAACCAGGGGTATAAACCTGGCAACGGCGACGCAGGAAGTCCTGACGGAAGCCCTGATGCTTATGGAAATTCTCCCGGCGGAAAAAGCGGGTTCAGCGTGGTTCGTGGCTTGTCAGGAAGACGTCCGATTCATTTCCCGAACATGCAGGGCGATTTTAATGAGAACGCAAAAGTGTATGTGGATATAAAAGTAAATGCCGCAGGAACCGTTACCGGCGCGGTTGTTGCGAAAGGAACTACCACTTCCAATTCCCAGTTACGAAGTATAGCTATCGAAAAAGCCAGGCAATTAAAATTTCCAGCAGCTCAAAATGATATTGAAAGCGGAACGATACTTTTTAATTTTGTGTTGAAGAATTAAGAGGTTTTCAAACAACAAATCTTGTTTTTCCGGGATTCTATTTAAAAATTAGAAAATTTTTTCTAACAACCCTTAAATTGTTTGCAACCTGCATTCACAATGAACTATAGCCACAGTGAAACAGCAAATATTTAATATTTTTGTTTTCTACTTCTTATACTGATTCGCAGTTTATTTGATTGCTGTAGAACGGCTAAAGATTCCTGGAATTAAATTCACTGAAACTTTTTGCTGGTCCGAATCAAATGAAATCAGGAAAAGCCGGAATAAAATATTTCCTTTTTTCTTTGTTTACTGTCTTAATGTAAATTGTGCACTCATTATATGGAACAATATATTCCTGAGATAAGAACCGTGAACGTAATACGGTACATAACGCCGTTGCGCGAAGGCGGCTCCCTGCCTGCAATTGCAGAAGCCGATGATGAGTTTCTGTATGTGATAAAGTTCAGTGGCGCAGGGCAAGGGAAAAAAGCATTGGTTGCCGAATTCATTGGCGCCGAAATAGCGCGGGCGTTAGGATTGAAAGTTCCGGAAATTGTTTTTGCCAGTTTAGATCCGGCATTTGGGCGCACAGAGCCCGATGAAGAAATCCAGGATTTGCTGAAAGCAAGTATAGGACTTAATTTGGGGCTTCATTATTTGTCAGGTTCCATCACTTACGATCCGGCAGTTTCAACAATTGATCCCAAACTGGCTTCTCAAATTGTATGGATTGATTGCCTTCTTACCAACGTGGACCGCACGCCGAAAAACACCAACATGCTTATCTGGTATAAAGAATTGTGGCTGATAGATTTTGGCGCTTCGCTTTATTTTCATCATTCCTGGAACAATTGGAAAGCACAGGCGGAAAAACCTTTTGTGCTGGTGAAAGATCATGTGTTGCTGCCACAGGCTTCTGAGCTGGATTTGGTCAATAGTGAATTTAAAAGAGCTCTTTCAAAAGAGATTATTGAAAATATTGTTGCTGCAATTCCGGAGGAATGGTTAAAAGATGAAACAACTTTTGAATCGATAGAAAAACACCGCCAGGCCTATATTGATTTTTTATCAATCAGGATCGCACATTCAGAAACTTTTGTAAACGAAGCAAAGCATGCAAGAGAATCTATTATTTGAATATGCGGTTATAAGAATTGTGCCACGTGTTGAGCGTGAAGAATTCCTGAATGTGGGCGTCATTTTGTATTGCCCCAAACAAAAATTTCTGAGAGCAAAATATCACCTCAACAAAAAAAGAATCGCTCATTTTTGTGACCAGATCGACATCAATATTTTGGAAGAATATTTAAAAACTTTTGAGCTGATAAGTAATGGAGATGCGGGTTCCGGACCAATCGCAAAGCTTCCGATTGCCGAAAGATTTCGCTGGCTTACGGCAACAAGAAGCACTATTATTCAAACTTCAAAAGTCCATCCCGGATTTTGCGACGATGCAGAAAAAACTTTGAATAAATTGTTTGAACAGTTGGTTTTATAATCCTGCGGACTAAAATAAAAATTTGAACTATTTCTTCGTTTACTGGAAAAGCACCCTGCCTCTTGCCTTTTGCCTTACGCCTTACGCCTTTTGCCTTCTGCCTTTCAGCTTTTCCCTTTCTCCATCAAACTAAAACACTGCGATGCAATTTCTAATTCTTCATTAGTCGGGATCACCAAAATTTTTACCGGCGATCTTTCGGTATTGATTTCACGAATTGCTTTTGAACGCAGATTGTTTTTATACGGATCCAGATGGATGCCGAGATATTCAAGATCAGACGCAGAAAGCTCGCGCATCCTGCTATCATTTTCTCCTACCCCACCGGTATACACAATCGCATCCAAACCATTCAGCACCGCTGTGTAAGCTCCAATATATTTCCGGATTCTATAGGCATACATGTTATAAGCCAATATTGCCTCTTTATCGCTGCTTTCAATTTTTGCGATGATATCGCGCATATCGTTCATGCCCGTCAGCCCAATCATTCCGCTATTATAGTTGAGCATATTTTTCACATCTTCCGCCTCATATCCTAATTGATTAACAAGATAAAAAATTACAGATTGATCAATATCGCCGGCGCGTGTTCCCATTATCAAACCGTTCATCGGGCCAAAACCCATACTGGTATCAACCGATTTTCCGTCTTTCACAGCCGTCATGCTGCAACCATTTCCCAGATGAATGGTGATAATTTTTGAATTTTCTTTTTGAAGATATTCAATGGCTTTTTCACTTACATATTTATGGCTGGTGCCATGAAAGCCATATACGCGGATTCTGTCTTCTTTATAAAATTTTGAAGGAATAGCGTAACGATAAGCCTCCGGCGGCAGCGTTTGATGGAAGGCTGTATCAAAGACTGCAATTTGCGCAGCAGTTGGAAATAATTTTTCGGCCACTTCTATTCCCAGATAATTAGGAGGATTATGAAGTGATGCCAGCGGAAATAATTTTTTGATTTCTTCTTTTACTTCATTTGTAATAAAAGTAGTGGCAGCAAAGCTTTCTCCCCCATGCACCACACGATGCCCAACTACATTGATTTCTGAAGGATCTTTTATCACACCAATTTGATCATCGGTTAACAGGTCAACCACTTCTTTTAAGCCCTCCTCATGATCTGATATTTGCATTACAAGCTTTTTGTCTTTTTCCTTTTCGCCCCTGAATACTTTATGCGTAATGGCAGCGCCTTCCTTTCCTATCCTTTCTACAATGCCGCTGCACACTACCTTTTCCGAAGGCATTTCGATAAGCTGGTATTTTATAGAACTGCTTCCTGAGTTGATAACAAAAATGTTCATGATAATAATTCGGCTTGTTTAGATTTTGGTTTGCTGCGCTTGTATCGCTGTAATAACAACCGTATTAAAAATATCATCCACGGTGCATCCCCTGCTCAGGTCGTTTACCGGTTTGTTTAATCCCTGTAACATAGGCCCGATGGCCACTGCACCGGTTTCGCGCTGAACGGCTTTGTAAGTATTGTTGCCGGTGTTCAAATCAGGGAAAATAAGAACCGTTGCCTGCCCGGCCACTTTAGAATTCGGCAATTTTTGTTTGCCCACTATAGGATCAACGGCGGCATCGTATTGAATGGGCCCTTCTACCGGTAAATCAGGTCTGCGTTGTTTTACAAGCTCGGTCGCACGCCTTACTTTTTCCACTTCTTCGCCTGTGCCCGAAGCGCCGGATGAATAAGACAGCATGGCAATCCTTGGTTCAATGCCAAACATAATGCTGCTTTCTGCCGAAGAAATGGCGATGTCGGCCAACTGGTCTGAAGTGGGCTTGGGAATCACCGCACAATCTCCAAAAACAATTACGCGATCTTCAAGACACATAAAGAAAACAGAAGACACTGTGGAAACGCCGGGTCTTGTTTTTATGAATTGCAATGCCGGGCGAATCGTATGTTGTGTTGTATTTATGGCACCGGAAACCATTCCATCCGCATCACCTTTATATACCATCATTGTTCCGAAATAAGCGCCATCTTTCATAAAATCCGTAGCCATATCCATGTTCACATTTTTCGATTTTCTTAATTCATATAATGTGGATATATACGCGGGCAAAAGAGGCGAATCCACAGGATTGATAATGTTGACATTCTTCTCATCCAGTTCAATATTTAACTTCAGAAGTGAAGCTTCTATTTCATCTTTCTTACCAAGGATTGTAAGCCTCACCACTTCCTGTTTCAACAACTTGCCGGCGGCTTCTAATATGCGCGGATCACTGCCTTCAGGAAGCACAATATGTTTTTTTGCAAGCCTGGCGCGTTTTACCAGTTGATATTGAAACATGCGCGGCGTAATGCCTTTTGATTGCGAAGTAGCAATCTTATCTACAAGCGCAACAGTGTCCGTATTTTTTTCAAACGCGGCGATAGCGAAATCAATTTTCAATTTATTTTCCGGGTAAATTCTTGATTTAACTGAGGCTACTTTATTTACCGTTTCAAAAGTTCCCGTTTCCACCTGCACCATCGGCACCAGTGTTTCCAGGCCTTCCAGCAATTTGATGATTGGTTCGTCGGGCGTTAATCCTCCTGAAAAAACAAGACCCGCCACCTTGGGATAATTTTTAGAGAGATTAGCCTGTATCATCGCAAGAATAATATCCCCACGATCTCCGGGGGTAACAATCAACGTATTTTCATCAAGGTGTGTAAGGCAATTTTGCAATTGCATTGCGCCAACAATAAAATGATCGACAGGATTAGATAAATAGCTTTGCCCGAATAAAACTTTTCCATTAACGCCTTCAGCAATTTCTTTCATCGTGGGGCTGCTTAATTGCTGCGAATAAGGGATGATGGAAGTGAGGACTCTTTTAGACAAGCTGTGCGCAAATAAATTTTGTAATTCTTCAATTTTTGAAGGATCCAATTTATTGGCAATCACCGCCAGCAAAGGCACTTCCCTTTCTCTTAAAATTTGCATGGTGGAAAGTACATTCCTTGTTATCTCAGCCGGAGTATAACCGCTTCCCTTTGCCACAAGGATAAGTGGGATTGACAGGTTTTTGGCAATATCTACATTGGACGAAAATTCAAACGAAGCGCCTTCGCCTTCAAAATCCATTCCATCCACCAACACAAAATCATGAGTGTCTTCAAGCCTTTTGTATTTATTAATTATGGAATCTATTACAAACGAATGATTGCCTTCACCGCGAAGCCGCAGCAGCTCGGAATAGGTAAATGAATAGCAATCTTCATAAAGAGTATCAAGCTCAAAATGATCAATCATCGTTTCGATATTGATGTCTTTCCTGTTGTCAGGGCTATCCCTGATTACTGGTTTGAAATAGGCAATCTTCCTGATGGTTCCCAATAATATATTCATTAATCCGAGGGTAACTATTGACTTTCCGCTATTCGATTCCGAGGAAGCAATATAAATCGCTTTAGACATTCACTTGATGTTTATCATTTAAGTTTGCAAAAGTCGGTCATTTCTATCAGTGAAAAGCACGCACAACCTATTTGCAGTAAACAGGCAAATAATATAATTTTTTATTTCATTCCCACCATACATTCTGTTACAATTCAATGTTGCCGGTATTCAGACTTCCGTGCCCTTAATCATCATCACTGATTTAATCGATTGTTCTTTCAGATGAAGAAATTTTTTGCGCTCTTCATCTTTGCCAAAATTGTGAAAATCCTGTTCGGAGCCAAACTCCACCAGGTGAATTTCATAAGGCTTATCAATCTGATTTTCTATAAAGGAATTTTCCGTAGGCCTTACGCGAAGTAAAAGCCTGCCATTGTATTTTGCAATAAGAGGCATGGCAATATCTTCAAATTGATCGAACACATTTTCCTGCTCTTGTTTAATGTAGATAAGTTGCGTGATAAAAAACATCGGTTATAATTTTAGATAATTATTTTGTGCAATCGATGAAGAAGATTTTTTTGAATAAATTTCTTAAACCGCTCGTTAAAAGAAATGCAGATTTTGTTGATGGCCTTAATTAATAATTTCTCCTTTGTTATTTGCCAATCTCTCCCGCCATTTGTCCCGCTCCTCCGGCGTTTGCCGGGCCCAGTCCCTTAATTCACCGATAATTTTTAAAGGCGAATCAGTCCGGTAAGAACGCGTAGGGTTGCCCGGAAATTTTTTGTTGGTGACATTGGGATCATTTTCAAATTCGCCTGTTGGCTCAACGATATAAACACGCTCTTCCCCATCCCCTTTTGCCATAGAAGCCGCGAGGCCAGCGCCATTTATCATCGCCGTAAAATAAATATGGTTCATTATCAAATCTGATTTGTAATTGGAACCAAAACCCGCTGTAAGGAAATCACCGGCTTTCAAATCCGCCTTTGTTCCATGATAGAAAGGGCCTTTATCAGCAGGTGTTTGTACGCACGAATTAGCAAGCATAAAATATTTTTCCGAATTTTCTGCATCATGTAATTCTGCGTAGCATTCCGCGATTTTAGAATACAGCGAAGCAAAAGCAGGCTTAACAGCAGCATCATTCACCTGTAGAGCCAGGTTCAATTGAGTCTGAAGCCACGTTAGCTGATCGGGAATATTTTTTTGGTGGCGGGCCACAAAATGAGCAGCAATAAATTTTTCGAAGCCGGACGCCGCTTCATCCCATGCACGGAGAAATATATTTTTCGCTTCTTCGGCGCTGCCATTTTGTTCAAGGTTCATACCTTGCAGGCAAAGCTTTACAACGTTATTCTTTGGACTGAATTCCATAATTAGAAATGCAAATTTTTAGCCAATAAAATTAACCCGATTTTATCAATCATTGCAGCGGATGTCAGCCTGAGCCTGTCGAAGGCTTGTCGAACGCCTGTCGAAGGCTTGTCCTGCTGTTATTGGAAAAAGTTCATGTTACAAACTCATTTGAATTATACATTTTACACTTTTTTTGCGTAAACGTATTTTAGGACAAGACAAAATGAATGTATCAATAATATAGATACAAATTTTCCAATTCCATAATTTAAAGTTGCGGTTCATGAGTCAGGAACCATGGCAGAGAAATTCGTGGAACAAAAATGCCATAATCTGTTTGTTTCTTAAATGCATGTCTCTCGGTCACCGCTTACGAATTCGTAATTTATTTTTAGTCAATACAGAAAAATTATTTAGCAATTCAACCGAATGTTTGTCCAAAGCCAATAATACAAGGCGATTCTTTTCTTTAATGTCAATCCCTTTTAATCTCAAAAGCATTGCACCGTAATGTGAAGATCTTCGATAAACAAGTTGCTCCCCAAAATCTTTATCTTCAGTTAAAATATAAGCCTCTTTTTCAGCAGCAAATTTGATAATATCGAGATCGTCTGTTCCAGGCATCATTTCCTGAACAGAAAATATACTGAAACCCGCATTCCTCAAAGTTTTGCTGATTCTCGCATCAGTACTTTCATCCACTATGATCAAAGGAAATTTATTCAACATCGATAAGAATTTCATTTCTCACCAATGATGCACCGTAGGAAATACAGGCAAGGATAGCTTCTTTGCTTAAAAAAGGATAAGCTTTTAGAAGGTCTTCAATGCTTTCGCCTGCACCTATTTTTTCCAAAATAAGATCAACTCCAATCCGCGTACCTTTTATTACAGCTTTGCCGCCAAGCACGCCTGGCTTTTGTTCGATATAATCTGTTACCATAAAAATATTTGTTTAAAGTTAGTCAGAATTCTTAAGATAAAAAGATGTAGCAAAAGAGTGGGTCGTAACACCGACAATAAGGTTTTGCTTGTTCTCATCTGTCTAACTCAATCTTCTCAATTTCAGATGAAGCAATATTTTCATCCGGCTCAAAAAGGAGAATGGACACGATTGTGGATGACAGAACCATTTTATTTGCCGGTTCGGATTCAATTTACCATCTCGAAGATTTTATCGGCCTGGAAAGCAAATGGCGTCAACGGTAATTATACAAGCCAGCCCTGCCGGTTTTAATCTTTCGGCAAACAAATTATTTGTACAGTTTTCCTGCTGTTGTTGCCGTCCCCGCCAACAATCTTTACTTCTGTTACTTCCCGCGCGTTGTTACGAAAAGAACCTTTACCCACAATTCTTTTGCCATATCGTAACGATGGTATTGCTTTTGATCGGTTCAATTTCAGAACAGATAGGACTGATCGAATCTAAATGAAATGCCTCTGTAAATCAGGCGCCTTTTAAGTGCAATCTATTTTCTATGGTAAAAAATAAAGCATCCATCTACAGTGCCTTAGTAGCTGATATTTTGATAGCCGCTACAAAATTTATTGCCGGTGCGCGCACCAACAGTTCTTCCATGATTTCTGAAGGTATTCATTCGTTGGTAGACACTGTCAACCAGGTATTGCTTTTATATGGCCTGAAAAGAAGTAGGAAGCCGGCAGATAATCTCAGGCCTTTTGGTTATGGAAAAGAACTTTATTTCTGGTCATTCATTGTTTCAATTCTCATTTTTGGCCTTGGAGGCGGACTTTCTATTTACCAGGGCATTTTACATATCCGCAACGCGGAGCCATTAGGAGACCCCACCTGGAATTATGCGGTGCTTGGCTTTTCTTTTATTTTTGATGGCGGCTCATTTCTTATCGCTATAAAAGAATTTAATAAAGCCAGGGGCGACCTGTCATTTTGGAAAGCGATCATACAAAGCAAAGATCCATCGAGTTTTCTGGTACTGTTTGAAGACGGCGCAGCAGTGCTTGGATTGTTTATTGTTTTTATTTTAATGGTATTCAACAATGCCTATAACATGCCCGCGCTGGATGGCATTGCTTCCATACTTGTCGGTTTATTGCTGGTGTTTGCCTCGATGATACTCGCAAGAGAAAGCCGCAGCCTGCTGATGGGCGAAGGCATAGCGCCCGAAACGCAAAAAAGGATAAAAGCGCTTGTAGAAAAAGATCCATCAATTGTTAAGGTAAGTCGCATACTTTCCACTTATGAGGCACCCGAAGAAGTGGTGCTGATGCTCATCGTATATTTTAAACCCGGCCTGGATACCGGTGAAATAACCAATGCCATAGAACGCGTGCGCAAGACAATCAAAGAAGAATTCACGCGTATTGAATTTGTGATCATCCAACCGCAGGGCTATACCGCATTTGATAGCCAACAAAAGAAGCAACGGTAAAAGCGGGTCATTTGTCTTGTTTACAAATGGATAGATCATTTAAAATCAAAAGGCATAAATAACCCGTTATGCTGTAGAGCCCGGTTGATTATTGGCATAGTTCAAAAAAACAGGCGAGTAAATTCATTCATTCAGCTTTTTATAAATTTTTCTCATCATTAATTCTTTTACCAAATCGCCAAAAGTTTTATCCTCTAAAATTTTTTCAAAGATTTCTTGATTTTGGTCCATACGTCCGATGAGTTTATCGATGAACTTATCGTTGAATGCGAATTTAAAAGTGTCAATTTTGTTGACTCTTGCTTGAGTCTTCAACGTTTCATCTTCCATTAATTCGGCTTCTATTTGGTCAAAGAAAAGTTTGTCTGCTTCTTCAAATTCAGTCCCAAAGCGGTCGTTTAGTACATTAATAATTTCAGAAAGCAAAGCTTCTTCGTCTTTTGACCTTGTTAATCCTGCCTCTGATGTTCCACTTAGTTCACCTTCATCCCCTTTTTGTAATTCTATTGAACCTTCTTTTATTTTCTGCAACCGATAGTATTCCAAAGCTACTTCATCGTCTAAATGTAACGATTCTGACAGTTCTCTTTTTGGCAAGCGGGTTTGAAGTAGTTTGGTATATGCATAGAACTTTTCAAATTCCGAATCAGTGAAAGGCATGATTTGAGAAAGGAAAGCATATAAGTTTGTCCAGGAACGTAAGCTCTTTTTGAATTCATCTTTTTTTTCTTCTTCAGCTATAGCTTTGTATCGGTCTACGGCTGGGTCAGTAAATGCATATAAATGCTTTTGCTGTTTAGGATTATTCAGTTTGGTCTTAGGATTGAAGTAAACTTTCGCAAATGCCTCTATTTCCTGTTTCCAGTATACTTGAAATTCGTCTAATCTCGCTTTCAAGTCATACAGGTGATTTACATCTGTTTCTTCCTTCACAGAAGTTACCTCGTAATAAGGCTGAAACGAATCGAGAATCGTTTGCCTGTAGTTGGCAAAGTCTAACACAAAAGTGTCCTCCTTGCCGGGACAGGTTCTATTCAAACGTGAAAGGGTTTGAACCGCTTTTACGCCCGAAAGCTTTTTATCTACATACATGGTATGCAGCAAGGGTTGGTCGAAACCTGTTTGATACTTGTCAGCTACAATTAGAATTTTGTATTCTTCTTTGTCAAAAATAGTTGGCAATTCTTTTTCGCTGTAGCCAGTCAGTTCAGATTCAGACACACCATTTGGTACATTATTGTCCATTACTTTTCCTGAAAATGCAACCAATACCTTGATTTCTTTTTCATAACCTTTGGTTTTGATATATCTGCGAAATTCCTCAAAATAGCGTTTGGCGTGCAATCTTGAACCACATACTAACATGGCTTTGGCTCTGCCTCCAATCTTTTTGGCAACTATATTTCTGAAATGCTCAATGATGATCTCGGTTTTTTGCGCTAAGTTGTGCGGATGTAATGATATGAATTTGCCGATAGCTTTTGCTGCCTTTTTCTTATTGAAATTTGGGTCTTCTTCAATTGCTTTGGTCAGCTTAAAATAGAGTTCATAAGTTGTATAGTTCTGCAACACGTCCAAAATAAAACCTTCTTCTATAGCTTGACGCATAGAATACAGATGGAAGGGCTTTGGTTTTCCTTCTGCATCTTTATCACCAAAGACCTGTAATGTTTTATATTTCGGAGTTGCGGTAAAAGCAAAGAAAGAAATGTTTGGTTGTTGACCTCTCGCTGCTGCTGATCTCTCGATTTGTTCTCTTACAAAATCGTCACTTGTATAATCATCATTGTCATCGGTGACTGCTTGCTCCAAAGATTTTGAAGTCAAAACTTCTTTTAGTTTTTTACTGGCTTCGCCACCTTGTGAACTGTGGGCTTCATCAATAATTACGGCATATTTTCTTTCTGGTAGTTCACTCACTTTGTCAACGACAAAAGGGAACTTTTGAAGGGTGGTAATGATAATATTAGTGCCATAGCCCAAGGCAGAAGCCAATTGCGTACTGTCTTTGTCTATTTTCTGAACAACTCCTGTTTTGTGTTCAAGTTGGTAAATGGTGTTTTGTAATTGTTGGTCAAGAATTTTTCTATCAGTTACTACTATTACAGAATCGAATATTCTCTCATCTATAGAGTTGTGCAAACTTGATAGACGGTAAGCCAACCAGGCAATGGTATTACTTTTACCTGACCCGGCAGAATGTTGTATCAAATAATTTTTACCAATACCGACATTCAAAACATTTTCGTCAATGCGTCTAACGGCATCTAATTGATGGAATCTTGGAAATATCAGCTTCTCTTTTTTGTAGATTCTGCCTTCTACCTCAATTTCTTCCGTTTGTAAATGCACAAACCTTTGGAGGATTTCCATCCAACTGTCTTTTTTCAAAATATTTTCCCACAAATAAGCGGTTCTGTATCCGTGGGGGTTTTGAGGATTGCCTTTGCCGTTGTTGGTACCTTTGTTGAAAGGAAGCCAATAGGTTTTATTACCGTCTAATTTGGTAGTCATGAACACTTCATCCTGGTCAACGGCAAAGTGAACCAAAGCACGCTTTTTAAAGGCAAAAAGGATTTCTCTGGTATCTCTTGTGGTGCTGTATTGCTTTAAAGCGTTGCCGACATTTTGCCCTGTAAATTGATTTTTGAGTTCTAATGTTGCAATAGGAATGCCATTGAGCGAAAGTAGTACATCAACTGAATTTTTAACCTTAGTGCTGTAATAAATTTGGCGGTAAACTTTTAGGCTGTTTTTATTGTATAAATCCACTGCATCCGGGTTCAAGCCCGAAGCAGGTTGAAAATAGGCCATTTGAAACCGTACACCATAATCTACAAAACCATTTCTAAGCACATCGAGACTACCCCGCAAGTCTAATTCTTTGTAAAGTCTTTGAATGACCCGGTTATAAGCGTCTTCACCATGGATCAAACAAATCTTCTCCCAGCGTTGAGGTTGTGATTCTTGTAAAAATTTAATCACTTCATATTTGAACATACCCAATTCAGGACTGTAATCCGGTGCATTTCCTTCGGTGTAGCCGCCTTGTTCTGTTAAGGACTGCACTAAGGCGGTTTCAAATGTATTTTCGGTTGTTATGCTCATTCTCATTCTTTTATGTGCAGTTGCGCTTCTGACTCTTCCTGCAGCATTATAAATTGCTTATACGCAACGTTTTTGAATATCAATCGTAGGGTATACTTTTGCTTCTCGGTTAAATTTCCCTTCAAAAATCCTCCATCATCAAAACATTCTTTTACTGTTTCGTAATCTTCCTGATAAACTTCTTCTGTGATGTTGCATAGTTTATTGGGCAAATCGGATTCAATGATTTCAAAGGTATCCGGATCAAAATAACGTACCAATGGTTTGTTGATCTCGTTGTACTCCCTTCCTTGAAAACAGGGTTTTCCTTTGCTGGATTCCCAGTAAATGCCAAAGAACTCAGTACGGTTGGATTTATAAATTTTGGCTATCTGCAAACTGCCGTCCACTTCCCGAATGTTCTTATCCAATGAGATTCCACTAAGGATGCGCAGCGGTTCCATGTCGATTTTAGAGCCGATCCTGTCTTCGTCAGCCAGCAACTTTTTGAAACGGTCTTTAGCCTCCTTCTCTACATCAATAGCCGCATCGCCAAGGAATGTGTAAAAGATGGTTTGCGTGCTGTTGTTAGTCAGTTCATTGAAAATGAAGCCTTCTACCTCTTTAGAATAAAACAACTCCCAAACCTTAAATGCACCGTTCCGGCCTTCCTGCCAATCCCAACCTCCGAACAGAAAGCGAGCTGCCCCTCGTTCTTCATGGATCTGCTCTTTGCCAACTTCTGTAATAGTCTTGACCAGTTTGGTAAAGAGTTCCGACAGGAATTCTAATACTTCCGCCAGCGTAGCTGAAGGAGATTGCAGGTAATTGTCTAAATATATAGAAGAAACCAAATTCAAAACCAAAGGATAAGCACGAATTGTACTACCGGCAAAACAAAGCAAGCAATCCTTTCTTGGTAATTCAAAAAGTTTGATGCCGTGCTTCCATTTTTCGCCACCAGTCAAGCAACTATCTGTGGCAAATACCAGTTCTTCGGTATCGTTAGCTTGGCGTATATATGCGGTGCACAGTGTCATTTTAGGTGATTTATTATATATTTATCCTTGTCAAGTTGAAAAGAAAGCTCTTGAGTTGTATTATTAAAGCTAAATAAGTTATATGCAGTCCAAACGGGTCGATAAAAGCCGTTAGCTTTAAACACATCTGAGCAAAGAATATAACTTATATTGTCCAAATAATCTCTACATTCTATTTCAAATCGACCAGTGAAATTTTGCCTCTTAACGTACACTTCAAGTTCCAAGTTAAGATGATGGTCAATAGGATTTAATCCGCCAGCTTGAAGAAAACTTCTTATTGCCGAAAATGATTCTTCAATTTCTATTCTATTTAATAAATTACCCATAAGCTTATTCAATTACTTTTATTTTTCCCGTTACCACTTCACTAATCAAGGCCGTGCGGTATTCGGTTAAGTATCCAATTAATTTCTCAGTTTTTGCTGTTTTCATTTCTATTTCAGCACACCTTTTATCAATGAATGAAATAATTTCTTTTTGTTCGCCTTCTTTTGGAATGGTGATTTTTATCTCCCCAATGTCATTAGAAGAAATGTTCGGCTGTTGTCCTGTTTTGTCAATTCTGCTATCAAATTCTTGAATGAAATTTGCTGAAAGCAGAATGTAGTAAACCCACTTTATATCTATATCAGTCGGTCTATATATTGAATTTCTTTGATTCAAAAGAATAGGTTCAGAAGTATCAATCAAAGCAACTTTTATTCCTGTCGATATTATTGGACGGGTCAGGGCAAAGACTAAATCATTTTCAAGAACCCTAAAGTTTTCATGTGACTCATAAAATATTTCATCAATGAATGATTCATCACCCCAATCAATCCTCATATGCTGAATGTTCGATATTTTTAAAACTCGTACGCCATATGACGAAAAGTCGGAACTTTTGAATGAAAAACCATTAATGAACTTACCAAGATACTTTAAGGGGCTTGTGTTCCAATGTTCCGGTATTTCGCCCAACCATTCAATGCCTGAATCTTTCATTGGTACATCCGGATTGATGCCTTTGGTGACGGCCTGGTTGATGATGGCTGTTTTTTCTTCTTCGTAGAGTTCGAGTAGACGTTTTTTGTCGCCTATCAGTTCGTCTATCTCGGCTGTTTTGCGGTCGAGGTAGTGAGTGATGGCGGCTTGTTCTTTGGTGCTTGGAAAAGGATATGAAAATTCAACAAATACATTTTGATACAAATGTTGAATCGTTGAACCATAGGATGTATAGTCGTTAAACTGTGTAAATGCTTTGGACTTTAGTATCCAGAATAAAAACTCAGTTGAGAAATCTTTATTGGTAGAACGAAGAACAAAAATTCCACTATTCAAACAAGCCGGCTTATCTAATTTTTTAACAATGGCAAGTTTACCTATCGTGCCATCCTTTGTAATTAGCAAATCTTCTTCTTGTAGTTGAATGTATGGGTCTTCCTCGTAGCGTTCTTGGTCAATGTGGTAGCATTCTTTCCAGTTAACAGAATTATTTTTAAAATCAGAACCAGTAACCAGATAAGAATAACCCTCAGTTAGAAACTCATCAGACTTTAACCCTTTCCATCCAACACGTGCTTTTACAGTGCAACGGTGTTTGATTTTCTTTGTCTTCCATTCACTTGGAATCTCGCCAATCCATTCAATGCCAGACTCTTTGTATGAATCGTATTTTCTCATGAGTCCAGCACTGTTTTTTCGGTTTCCAATGTCTTTTCCTCCAAAGCCAAAACATCCGCTTTGATGTCCGCCAAAGGTCTTAATGGCTTGAACTCATAGAAATACTTGGTGAAATTGATTTCGTAGCCAATTTTGGTTTTACTGTGGTCTATCCATGCTTGGGGTAAGTGAGGTTTCACCTCTGTGTCAAAGTATTCCTCAATGGTTTGTGGTATAAGGTTTCCGTCAGCATCTTTTTTCAAGAATGGTATGTTTTCATAATCCCGTAAAGAAGTGTCTGGTTTGCGTTGTCCTTTGCTTTTTACCACTTTGCCGTTTTCTTTTAGTGGCTGTTCTACTGTAATTCGCCAGTAGCCAAAAAACTCGTTGGGTAAAATTTTACAGAATTCGTTCTCTTGAAAATTGCCGTAGAGTTGGGTAATAAATCCAATGCCTTTGCTATTGCCGTTTTCAGCAATTTTCTTTCGCTTGTCGCCCAGGCTTCTATCCATTTTTTGCCAAAAACGGTTGAAATCTAATTTTCCTTCTTTGGTTAGTTCTTCATCTTTTGCTCCTGTTGCGTTTATCAATTGCACTTTCCTACTTCGCTCCGCACTTTTATCGTTGGTAACAATCCAAATGTAGGTACTGATACCTGTGTTGTAAAAAAGTTGGTCGGGTAGTGCAATAACGGCTTCCAGCCAATCATTTTCAATAATCCATTTTCTGATATTGCTTTCACCACTTTCTGCTGCACCAGTAAACAATGGCGAGCCATTGAAAACAATACCAATACGGGTTCTGCCTGATTTCATTTTAGAAATCATGTGTTGCAGAAAAAGCAAAGAACCATCATTAATTCTTGGCAAACCTGCACCAAAGCGTCCGCTCATGCCTTTGCTATCTGCCTCAGCTTTGATGATTTTTTCGGCTTTTTTCCAGTCCACACCAAAAGGTGGATTGGAAAGCATGTAATCAAATTTTTCATCTTCCAGACCGTCCACAGTAAAGGTGTTTCCAAACTTGATATTGCTTGGGTTTTGTCCCTTAATCAGCATGTCCGATTTACAGATGGCGTAGGATTCTGGATTGATTTCTTGTCCAAATACTTTTAAATCAGCCTTTGAATTGAAATCTTTTAAATACTTTTCACTTTCAGAAAGCATACCACCCGTTCCGCAAGCAGGGTCATAAAGTGTTTTTACAATGCCCTCTTGGGTTAAAATATCTTTGTCTTCAATAAACAACAAATTCACCATCAACCGAATGACTTCTCTTGGGGTAAAGTGTTCTCCGGCTGTTTCATTAGATTGTTCCGCAAATTTTCGGATCAATTCTTCAAACGTGTAACCCATTTCAATAGAATCCATGTCAGTCAGGTCAATCTCCTGAAAGGCTTTGACCACTCTGAAAAGGATGTCTGTTTTCGGGTCGTCCATTCTGTCAATCTGATCGTCAAAATTGAAGTACTCAATAATTTCCCTTGCACTAGTGGAGAAACCGTTTATATAGTTTCTCAGATTTACAGAAATGTTATTTGGATCGGCAATCAGCTTATCAAAGTTGAATTGGCTTCTGTTATGGAAGTTGAAACCAGCAATTTTATTCAGTGCAATATCTTTGGCGCTTTCTTTTAGAGAATCCACTTTTGGCAGGTAATCCAGCATTTTCTGTTTGGTTGGTTCAAGTACGCAGTCCAGTCTTCTTAGCACTGTCATAGGAAGGATTACCTTTCCGTAGTCCGACTGTTTGTAATCTCCTCGCAGCAGGTCAGCTACTCTCCAAATTAGGTCGGCTTTCTCTTTAAAGTTCTTCATTAATATCTTTTATTATTTCTCAAAACAGTCCTCTTTATGAATTTGATTATCTTCCGGAGAACAAAAGCTAAATGCTTTTTTATAGAATGGTATGATAATGCATATTTTCATCAACCACAGTTAGTTTCTTCATGGAAGGAGAAACTCAAAAGCGCTTCAAGGTAAAAATAATTGAATATTTAAAAAAGAAATTTTTTCACGATCCGGCGGAAGTGTTGAATCAAATAATTTTAGCGGGCACCAAAACGGCGCAGTAGCGATCCTATCGCTTGCCTCCCATTTAAAGAACCCAAAAAAAATCCCCCTATTTCTTTGAAAACATATCACAACGATATATATTTAATCTACCAAATAATTAATTCCACCAAACTAACCCCAAATGAGTACTCCCATCACACTTATCATCGCCCATAACCACTATGTGTTCAGCGACATTCTTCAAAACATTGTAGAGTCACATGCCGGCATCGGCGTAGTGGCAAGGGTGGACAATGGCAAAGCGCTGCCCGAAAAAGTAAAGGAACTGCAGCCTGACGTGGTGCTGGCAGGGCTGGAACTAGAGGGCGTGCGCGATAGGGCTGCATGGCAAAAGCTGGCAGCCGGATGCGACAAAACAAAGCTGGTGGTATCATGGCGCCATCAGGATGCAGATAAACTCCCGGCAATGATACGCGCTTTGCATGCCGGATACATTGCCCGGGACGCGTCGCCTATCGAATACCTGTATGCCGTAAAGCAGGCGGCCAAAGGCAAACAGTATTATTGCAGCCAGACCCAATTGCGGCAAAGACTGAACGGAGCAGCCTCTTTTGCAAAAAACCTGGATGATACGTGGCTGCGGATGCTGTACTGCATTTGCATGGGCTACAGTAATAAAGAAATAGCTATGGCTACCGGGTTAAAAGAAAATACGGTAAAAAGCTACCGGAAAAAGCTGAAGAGTATGATGGGGTATAGAAGTGTGGCGGGGATGGAGGGGATGTTGAATTATGAATCGTGAATTATGAATTAGGAATTATGAATTATGAGAAATGGAGAATTGTAGACTGGGAATTGAAAATGGAGAATGGAGAATGGAGGAAGAAGGATGGAAAATAAAAATTGAAAATGGGTTTTGGAAGTTAATTCCATTTTCCATTTTCAACTTTCAATTAAGAAAAAAACGAGGCCTGTGGGTGATTATTGTGAAATACGGTTTACGACAATACTGTCCTTAACCTGCTGGTTGGCGCCTACAGCCAATGCCCGGCAGTAATAAGTAGTGCCTTTGGTAAGCCCGGTAAAAGTGAAGGAGGTGGTAGTAGCGGGGAAGCTTACCCAACTGCTCTCCTGCAAAGTAGGATCCGACGTGTATTGAAACACGTAACTTGATGCACCCTTTACCGCTTTAAATTTAAGTAGCAGCCGGCCGCTACCCCCACCATCGGTGAGAGTAGGGTTTTCGGGGGCTGTGATCGTAATGGGTTGTGGCAGCTTGTTCAATTCAAAACCGGTGCTGGCAAGTAACGCCGAGTCGGTAGTGGTGGTGTTAACATAATCTGCAAGCTGGCTCAGCATTTGGTTCAGGTTAAACTTGCTGATGTTTTTTAGCTGCACCTGTACCTTGTCCCTGTTGGCCGAGCTCTGCAGTAACGCTGCATAATTGTCCAGCTCGTTGTTAATACTCTCGAGCGATGGTACAGGGTTTGGGAATGTGGCTACGGCGGCATTCATTTTGCCGGTAACGTTTTGACCAAATGCCAGAAAATTTGCGTCGGCTAGTCTTTTGAAAGTTTTGATAACCCTCCTGATAAACTTTTTCATTGATATAAAATTTAGATTTAGGCCTCATTTTTTTTTTAATGAGAAGGCTAAATTGAAATATAAAGCCGACGCCTGCAACCCCATTAATGGGGTATAATGAAAAGCAGTTTTTTTCGTTGCAAGCAAAAAAGCCCGCAAACAGGGCATTGCAGCGCTTCCGTTTTCCAAAAAGTTTTTTTAAATCGCTGTTGGAAAAATGAAGTTATCCACATTTCGCGGCAGAAAAGCGGTATTTGCTCAACTCTCCCCGACGCATGAATGACCTGGAATTTCAAAAATCACGGTGTACAATGGCCATGGTATACCCTTACAATGACCATTGTATACCCTTACAACGACCATTGTATACCCTTACAACGGCCATTGTATACCTTACAACGACCATTGTATACCCTTACAACGACCATTGTATACTCTTACAACGACCATTGTATATCCTTACAATGACCATTGTATACCCTTACAACGACCGTTGTATATCCTTACAACGACCGTTGTGTACCCTTACAATGACCTTTGTATATCCTCACAATGACCTCTTCTAAGCAACGTCTCACGATAGTGGACGTAGGGTAAACTTTAATTCAGGCCGGCTTCTCCCGTCCTGGTCGTGTTCACGAACCGCGATGTTTTCCGGAGAAACCACTCTGATATGCTTTGTAAATTTGAAAGTACTTATCTTATTTTCATAAAAGGAGGCAGCCGGGTAATTACCGGTTGACTTCGGCAATACAAGCAGAAAAACTTTCATGGAAAACAACTACAAAGTTCAAGGAAAGGCCAGTCTGACTGGGATATATCTTTCTTCTAAGCAACGTCTCATGAGAGTGGACGTCACGTAAACTTTAGTTCAGGCCGGCTTCCTCCAGTCCTGGTCGTGTTCACGAAAACCGCGATGGTTCCAGAAAAACCACTCTATATGCTTTGCAAATTTCAAATTACTTATCTCTTTTTCATAAAATGAAGCAGCCAGATAATTATTGGTCGGTGCAAACGGACAGAGAGCAGCGGTACAAAAAAAATTATTTCTCTTTCTGACTAATCTTTTTCTTTTGCGAAGATATTATACCCCGCGAGATAGAAGAAGCAAATTGTCCAGCAATCCCACTCCAACGCAAAATATATTTTAAACGGGCCATTGATTTTTTTACGTTCTCCGTCCCGGAATATTGCATCATACTGAATAGTTCCCTCGCTAAAACCCATTCCTGTTTCAGCATCGTCTTTTTGCTGCAATTCAAAATCCTGGTTTTCTATAACGAAAGAAGTGTTTTCAAATTCCGGTATTGCTTCATACATCGACAAAAATCTTTTGATGATTTCTTCCCGGGGGATAAGTTTGCCGTCAGGATGTATGATTTGTTCATTGATATAATAAGTATCTACATCAAGGCTTCTTTCAAAAAAATCATCCAAAAAACGGTTGGTTAAATTTGTAATATCCAATTCATGATCAGGATGAAATTCTTCATACAGAAAACCTGTTACCATTCCCTTCACCGGCATAAAAGTGGTTTGATGCTCAAACAATTCTTTGGTAATAAAGTTGTATTTAAAACGATCATCTCTCTCACGGCTAAACGAAACATCTATGCTGTGATCCTGCAATAACCTGATTAACCTGGAATATTCAGTTTCAAACCTTTCATCGTTAAGATCCTTTTCATCTTCAAAACCGGGTTTATCAAGAAGATCAAATACGGTAAAAGATTTCGCATCCAGGTTGGCGTTTTCAAACTCCATTATATTTTTTAGAAACTGGTTTTCAATATCTGGTGGCAGGCCACCTTCACCGCCAAAAAAAGCGCCGGACTCCGCCATCATTTTCATTTTCAAAAAATCATTTTGCATGCGCAGGTTCTCTTCCGGATCGTCACTGAATTTATCATCTTCCGGCAAATTATTTTCTTCATTCACAATTGTAAGTATTTAGAAATTCAATTTAAAGTAATAATATAAATTTAAAAGATGTTATTATAAATTGATTTATTTTTTACATGCTTTATCTAAAGCATGCTTTTTGAAGAACGACAACACTGCAAAAAACGCAATAAAAATTTGCTTATAATCAATAGGGATAACTTCTTGGATTTATGAAGGGTTTAGTATAATATTGTTATGCGTTTTTCTATGACATACATACACCTGCTATCTGCCCAGACTGAGAGTGACAGGAAGCGACTGCTTCAGAACCTCAAAAACCGGAAGAAAGATTTTCGGCTGGAACTAATCATTTTTGGTGCCTTTTGGTTGGTTGCGCCTTTTCTAACAAACAGACCAAATCAAAAGCCACTGATAGAAAGTATGAGTTATAGAATGGCTTTGCTGTTCTTCGGGCTAATATTTCTTATTCCTCTCTCCATAAACTATTTTAAAAAAGTTCACAGGGCTGTCCTGGGTTTGCAGACAGGTTTGAAAAGAATTATCGTCACACAGGTCACCGATAAAATAAATAGCCCGCTTTTTCGAAAGGACGAATATTGTTTAAAACTTGCTGATGACTATTTGCGGAAGCTTTATTTCTCTAATGAAACTTTTGACCAGTTTGAAGTTGGCGAAAATTTAAGAATAGAAGTGAGTGAAAATGGAAAGCAGGTAATTAAAATCACAAAAGCGACGGAGAAAATTATCGAACGGTTAGTAAAAAAGACATCGGGGTATTCTTTCTCTCAAAAGCAGCCTTACAAATCGGTGCTGTTTGGTAAGGAAACAGAGGAGAAAACATCGTTTTTTAGCTTTTTCTCATTTTTAATTCCAGCCAAAGACAATTTCATTTCAGCGCTCATTCTTGATATCAATATTTTGGTTTTCGTTCTTATGCTACTCGATGGTGTTAGTATTTATGAACCACTTGTTACAGACATCGTAAACTGGGGAGGGAACGTAAGGGCATTAACGATATATCAAGGTGAATACTGGCGGCTACTGACAAACATTTTTGTTCATATAGGTATCGTCCATCTTTTAATGAATGCTATTGGCTTTATTTTCGTTTCCGTTTTTGTTGAACAAGTACTTGGAAAAAAATGGTTTTTATTTTTGTATCTATTGACCGGACTATGTGCAAGTCTCACAAGTGTTTGGTGGCACGACAATGTTGTTAGCGCCGGGGCATCGGGTGCAATTTTTGGATTGTATGGCTTCTTTTTAGCATTGCTTGTTTTGGTGAATAAAAAAGACAGAGAAGTAAACAGCGGAATGATTACAACGGTTTTAATTTTTGTTGGCTACAACTTAATAATGGGACTAGCCGGAAATATCGACAATGCTGCACATATCGGCGGACTTATTTCAGGTTTTGCTGCCGGCGCAATATTGACATTGTCCGGAACAGTTAGTAACAAACGGAAGAAGAACAACAATAAAGTGTCGCCAAAAATGCAGAGCGAATACCCTATTGACAGTGAATAATTCAGCACGGCCGTGTCCTGCATATGTACAAGGCCCGAAAGAGAGACACGGCCTGGGGCAGAACCAATTCATAGTAAACAAACATATAACCCGCTTTTTTATTTACATTCGATAATAAAAGAAATAAACACAGGTAATCTTTCCGTCGTGATTTTTACCTTACTCTTCTATAAAAAGATAAAGCCAGCAATACAAAATGGAAAATGCAACACAAAGCCAATTGACTTTTACCAGTGGCTATTCGCAGGTAAATGGTTTGAAAATGTATTACGAAATTTACGGGGACGGTAAGCCGCTTGTTTTAATTCATGGCGGCGGTTCAACCATTCAAACTTCCTTCGGAAAAGCTATTCCGTTATTTGCAAAAAACCGGAAAGTAATCGCTGTTGAATTACAAGCGCACGGGCGCACAAGCGACCGCAATGCCGACTTAACTTTTGAACAGGATGCGGATGATGTGGCCACACTGCTCAAAAATTTACATATTGATAAAGCGGATTTCTTCGGTTTCAGCAACGGTGGCACAACCGCCCTTCAAATCGCTATCCGCCATCCGCAAATCGTTGACAAAATAATTTTGGGTTCAGCCCTTGCCAAGCGTCATGGCGTTCACGATTGGTTTTGGGATTTTATGAAAAACGCGAAGCTGGATGATATGCCCGAACAGTTAAAGGTTGCCTATAAACAAGTGGCGGCCGATGCAAACGACCTGCAAATAATGCACGACAGGGATGTAAAGCGAATGCAAAATTTTAAAGACATTCAGGATGAAAAAATTAAATCTGTTACCGCGCCTGCGTTAATCATCATTGGCGACCGGGACGTTATAACTCCCGAGCATGCCATCGAACTACACCGGCAAATAGCTAATTCTGAATTAGCCATAATACCTGGCGGCCACGGCGACTACATTGGTGAAATAACAACACTTACACCCGGCTTCAGGGAAATTGACCTGGCGGTGCCAATGATTGAAAAATTTTTGGATAAATAGTTTTGAAAATTCTGCTACCACGCAAACAACCTTTTGTTTTAAAGCCATAATAAATTGTACTCAAAAAGTATTTGACAATTATCAATATTTTTTTGCCTGAAGAATAGCTTTCTTACTTAAATAATGGATGCATAAGTTCTGAAACACTTACTAATAAGGCATTTTGTACAATTTCACGCCGTTAATATTTTCTATATTATTAATACGTTCCTGTAGCTTAAATACTACACCAGGAAAATTTCCGTTTAATATTTTGCTAAATCCATTAAATCAAATAATTCAAAACGAAAATCCATGAAATGCGTCTACATTTTACAAGCGATTTGTTTGGGACTTTTGTCTCTTTTTACCAACGGGGCAAAAGCCCAAGCCCCCGCAGATCCATCATCCATAATTGGAAAGGTGGTTTGTGGCTACCAGGGCTGGTTTACCGCCGAAGGCGATGGCTCTCCCATTAATACATGGTCGCACTGGTCTATCGGAACGGCTCCAAAAGCAGGCGTTTTGCCGAATCCGAATCCAAACCTGGATTTTGATGTATATCCGGACGTTGAATATTATGATTCATCAAGTCTGTTTCAGACAAATTTTGCCAACCTGGGGAATGGAACATCCTCAAAATTATACGCTTCCATAAAGCAGGATGTGACAGATAAACAATTCGGCCTGATGCAAAAAAATGGCATTGACGGTGTAGCTTTCCAACGGTTTATCTGGGAAGTACTGGTTGATCCCAGGTATAAAGCCAACAGGGATTCAATGGCCGTACATGTTAGAAAATCTGCTGAAAAATATAACCGCATGTTTTACCTGGTTTATGATCTCAGCGGGTTGGGAAATGTACCGGCTGCCAATGATCAGGCAAGGTTTGACGCCATTAAAAACGATTGGTCTGCCAACATGGTCGGAAATCTTCAGTTCACTTCTTCACCCATGTATGCAAAACAGGGCGGAAAGCCTGTAGTGCAACTTTGGGGCATTGGGTATAATCATATAATAGGTACAGCGGCAATTCAGCTCGATCTGATAAATTGGTTCAAAGCACAGGGCTGCTATGTAATAATTGGCGTTCCCACAGGCTGGCGCACCGGAACGGGAGCATCTTTACCTGGTTGGATCAATACCTACAATGCCGGAGATATGATATCGCCGTGGGCAGTGGGCGCTTATTCTGATCAGGCTTCGGCAGACAACTTCAAAACCAATTTTCTGACTCCTGATCTTACTTATTGTAATTCACATGGTATCGCTTATCAACCGGTTATTTTTCCCGGCTTTTCATGGTCAAACTGGAATGGAGGAACGCAAAATCAGATACCGAGAAATAAGGGAGAATTTTTGTGGCGACAGGTAACCAATCTTCGTTTATTGGGAATTAAATCTGCAGAAATTGCCATGTTTGATGAATACGATGAAGGCACAGCAATCATGAGCATGGCCGACGGTTATGATATGATCCCAACTGACCAATATTTTGTTACCAGCAGCGCTGATGGCACTTACCTTTCTTCTGATTTTTATTTGCGGTTGGCAGGCAAATCGTCAAGGGTTATCAAGCAAACAGATGCATCAACGTCAACTGTTCCGATTCCTTATTCCGTGGGGCCAATATTTTTCAGAACCAGCAATGAAAAAAAATACGACGCAATAGCTTCAGGAACGGTTTACCTGAAGAAAAATATGTATGGTACACCCACGTGCACAACCGTATCAGGAAATACACACCGTGGCACCTATGCGTTAAAAGTTACAGGAACTGATAATTCTACGTCCAGCTCGTATGTCTATTTTAATGCATTTTCGGTTAATATTCCGGTTTCTGACACTACAGAGCTGACTTTCTGGACCAATCCTTCAAATGCTTTAGGAAGATACATTTCGGTTGACCTTTTGTTTACCGATGGAACAGCCCTTCGTGATGCGGGTGCTTATGATGATAATGGTATGTCGATGCATCCTTCAGCAGGCCGGGGAACAGTAGGTACCTGGACGAAGACCAGTTGTAAGATTGGAAGTTTTGTAAACGGTAAAACCATCAAAACAATTCTTGTAGGCTATGATCATGCTGCTCAGAGCGGAACCTTCACTGGTTATGTTGATGATATTTCTATCAATGAAAGAGGATATGGTAGCTATAGTGTTTTGCCTCTGCGGATATTTTCTTTCGGGGCAAAACAGGAAAACAATGATGTTTTATTGCAATGGAAATCTTCGCAGGAGTCAGGCCTGCAGCAATATAAAATTCAAAAAAGCTTTGACGGGTCAAACTTTACGGATATTCAATCCCAATTACCTGGTAAGTCAGAAAACATTCAAACCTATTTCATAACCGATTTCAGTGCGTTGAACAGCGTACCGGCTTCTGGCAAATTATACTATCGCCTTAAAAGTATTGCAAACGACAACCAGGTTTCCTACAGTAAAGTGCAGGTAATTAATTTGAACAGTGAAATGAGCACTTACGCGAAAGTTTTCCCTAATCCCTTTACTGATAAAATTGAAATTTCTTTAAAAGAGGAGCAGGATGGTATATTGAATATTTCTATCTCTGATATCAATGGCAAAATTATCCTGAACAAAAAGGTCAATGTTACAAAAGGCCAGGCTGTTGCCGCTATCAATAATCTTGCAAACCTGCCCAAAGGGATTTATTTTATAAAAACCAGCCTTGCAGGACGAACGGCTACTTTTAAAATTGAAAAATAAAATTCCGGCTACCGTACCCTAAATATCCATGTTCATGAAAACTAATAAATTCTTTAATAAAGTATCAATCGTTTTTACAGGATTGCTGCTTATGTCAGCATCAGTTGTCAATGCAACGACTTATTATTCATATGGTAATAGGGATGCAACCAATAGAAACTATTGGTGGACAGGTACTAACGGTACCGGTTTGCACCCTGCTGCTTTTACTAACTCAGCAGATGTTTTTATTGTTCAATCAGGGCATATTTATACAGCAGCCGCCTCATGGACAGTGGCAGGTTCGGTGCAAATTTCAGGAACGCTCAAAATAACGGTTGCAGGAACTGTAAAATTCGGCGGTAGTTTAACAGTTGCATCCGTTGGTACGCTTCAACAAAACAACAATTACGATAATGCCTCAACTATTCTTGAAGTTGATGGAGACTTAAGTATTGCCGGTACTTATAGTTATACCGGATATTCACCTGCCGTCTGGATGAACGGTTCCGGAACGCGTTATATCAATACTGGTTCTACTTCTCTTTGTAAGTTATTGTTTAGAACCGGGAACTTTTACGCCAATGGGACCGTAACTGTTAACGAGGATTTTTATGCCATGTGGAACCAGGTTGGCGGTTCTTTTCACACCAATGGTCAAATTGTAAATGCTAACTGGGGTGTAGTGGTGAGTGGGGGAACTTTTTATGTAGATGGAGGTACATTAACTGTTGGAAGCACAGTTGGTGGAATGCTTATTGGACGTACGTCAACTTTGGACGGAGACTTACAAGTCAGTTCAGGTACAATTAATATAAGCGGAGGCGGCATTTATCTAGGCACTTCGGGCGCTACCCCCAAAGGAACCTGTACTTTGTCGGGAGGAAATATAAATGTTGCTATACTCGATCTGGGCCAAAATTCCACATTTACCCAATCCGGCGGAACGAATACGATAAATGGGTCTTTAAATCTCAACTACAGCAGCAGCACTTATAAACAAACGGCTACTTCCGCTTTAAGCATTGCCGGTAATTTTTTGAATAATGGTGTGTATAATACCACAGGTGCCGGAATTGCCTCACTTAATATCAACGGAAGCCTCACCAACAATGGCACTTTTACCACTACGTCAACCAGCACGGTAACTTTTGACAGGTCAGGAAATTCAGAAATTACCGGAAGTGCGTCTACCACTTTTTATAATCTTGTATTAAACAAATCTTCTTCCGGAATCACATTGACAAATAACAGCTCTGCCAAAGCTTTTTCGGTCAGCAACGACCTGACCGTTACAACGGGGAATCTTATTCTGGCTGCAACAGATAATAATTACAATTTTGAAAAGAATGTAACTGTCTCTCCCAATGCAACATTAACTCATAGTGTGGACTGGGATGCTGCTGGCAAAAATATTTCTATTGGTGGCAACCTTGAAGTAACAGGTATTTTTAATCCAACTGTCAGGTCACATGTTCAACTAAATGGTTTAGGCCCACATACCATACAGACCGGAACAAATCCTGCCTCCACACTCAGTATATTGACGATGAACAATGGCGATTTTACGGCCAGCGGCCCGCTTAAAACCAACCAGGAAGCCTGGATTATGTTTGGCGCAAATGGCACATTTACTACAAATGGCAAAGATGTAACGTTTGGAAGTCTGGTTATGAATAAAGGGACGTTTAATGTAACTATAGGCGGTACATTAACCGTGAATGGTTCAACCCAGGTGGATTATGGAAGTGGCGCCGCAATGAATATCAGCGCAGGTACAGTGAATTTAAACGGTTCATTAACCATTGGCTCCTTAGGTTCGATAACCTGCAGCAACGCACCTCAAATAAATATTACCGGCAACTGGACTAACTCCGGTGCATTTACTCCGGCAGGCAGTACCGTCACTTTCAAGGGAACCGGCAATCAGCAAATCGGAGGTACCACCTCAAACAATTTCAATAATTTAACCATCAACCCTTCGGCTGGCGTTACCGTTTCTTCAGTTTCAAACAACATTGTAATGAACGGCAACCTTACTGTGTCAACCGGCATATTTGATTTGACTACATTCACCTGTAACAGAACTACTTTAGGTGGAATATTTTCCCTTGCCTCAGGAACATTGCTCAAAGCGGCCGGAGCAAATAACTTTCCTCAATCATTTTCTACGAATACATTGAATGTAAACAGCACCGTCGAATATTATGGAACCATTGCCCAATCTGTTTCACCTGTCACGTATGGAAGTCTTACTGTATCAAACAATAGCACAAAAACAGCAACCGGAGTAGTAAATATTGCAGGTAATTTAAACATAAATTCTTCAGCGGTTTTCGCAGGAGCCACTTATGCTCACACTATCGCCGGTAACTGGTACAACAATGTATCAGCTTCCGGATATTCGGCCGGCACTTCTACTTTTACATTTAATGGAAGTTCTGCACAAACAATTGGTGGCACTGCACCCACTACCTTCAACAAATTAACTGTAAACAACACTTCGGGTGTAAGTATCTCACAAGACCAGACAGTTAATTCAACCTTAACTCTTTCTGCCGGACGATTAAATGTCGGGACAAAGATTTTTACCTTTGGTCCTTCGGCTGCCGCGGTTGCCGGATCATTTTCTGCTGCTACAATGATAGTTGCAGATGGAGGCGGTGAAGTGAGAAAAAATTATTCAGCAACGGGTTCTTATTTTTTCCCCGTTGGAGATATTACAGGAACCGCTGAATATTCGCCCATTACTTTAAACTATACTTCCGGAAGCTTTGCAGCAGGCGCCTATTCAGGAGTAAAGGTAACGAACGCCAGGAGCCCTTATAATACCAGTTCTACTGATTTTTTAAAAAGATATTGGACAATAAGTAACAGTGGAATTACGGCGCCTTCATTCACGGCAAATGCAAAATATGTTGCAGCGGATATAGCAGGAACTGAATCAAATATTTCGTCAGCCAAATACGCAGGAACTGCTACGTGGGTCAGGTATGGTATTATCAGTTCCAACACGGTTACTACAACTTCTATAAATAACACCGGCACAGGAATTATTATCAGTGGAATCACCAATCAATTGCCTACGGTTTCTATTTCTTCTACCGGCTATTGTGCAGGAGGATCTGTAGTCCTTAATCCGGTTATTACTAACGGAACCAGCAGCATGACTTATGCATGGTCACCGTCAACCGGCTTGAGTTCAACAACTATTGCAAATCCCACTGCTACGCCTGTATCATCGACTACATACACACTTACCGTTACGGATGGAAACGGATTTACGAAATCAGCGAGTGTGACTTTGTCGCAGTACCCTTCCGGAAGCTGGGCAGGCGTTGTAAGTTCTGATTGGGATGACGCTGCAAACTGGGTATGCGGCCCTATTCCTACTTCGGCAATTGATGTTACGATTCCTTCAGGGCTCAGCTTTTATCCGGTTATAAATGCCGGAACTGATTATGCCAGAAATATTACCATACAGTCCGGTGCCTCTTTGACGGTTGCAGGAGGTAAATTAAAAATATCCGGGACTGTTTCAAATAGTGGCACACTTAATGCCGCCTCCGGCACCATAGAAATGAACGGTGCATCTGCTCAAAGCATATCCGGGAGCATGTTCCTCAATAAAACCATTCAGAATTTAATTGTAAGCAACACAGGCAGCGGGCTATCCGTTTCTTCTATTTCCAACGACACATTGAAAATTACCGGCGCAATAACCTTTGGAAGCGCGACCGCCACATTAAATACAGGCGATAATATCACCCTGGTTTCCAATTCTCTGGGAACAGCAAGAATAGGAACAGTCGGGATTGGGAACACTATCACCGGCAAAGTAATTGTAGAAAGATACATCAACACCGGCACCGGCGCGGGCCAGCATGGAAAATCATGGCAGTTTTTATCAGCGCCCACCTATGGGCAAACCATAAAAGAAAGCTGGATGGAAAATGGAAATATACCTGGTAATTATGGAACCACGATAAGCGGTCCTGCAGGCACAGCAGCAGGTTTTGATATGTATTCCGTGGCCCCTTCCATGAAATATTTTGACCCCTCCACCGGCAACTGGAAAGGTGTTGGCAGCGCCAATGCCATTATATCAAATACCGGCGGCTATATGGTATTTATAAGAGGAGACCGCACAATAACTACAACCGCCCAGGCCGCTAATCTGACCATACTCAGAAGCAAAGGCACATTGTTTACAGGCACACAATTGCCCGTAACCGTAAAAGCCGGCCAGTTTCAGTCTGTAGGCAATCCCTATGCTTCACCCATAGATTTTGCTTTGATTACCAAAGACGCGAATGTTGATAATGCATTTTATGTGTATGACCCATACCTGTATGGCACCTACGGCGTAGGAGGCTACCAGACATTAAGCAGCGTCAACAATTGGAAGCCTGTTCCGGGAGGTACCAGCGCTTATCCTGTCAATGTGCTGTCGTCAGTTATCCAGTCGGGGCAGGCCTTCTTTGTACATTCCAACAGCAGTACCGACGGCAACCTTACCATAACAGAAGGCAGTAAATCCGCAACAGGAAGGCCAGGCCATTCAAACAGGGAAGCCACAGGCACAACCAATGAAGACAGGCAGTTTTTACGCGCCAGCCTTGTTACCTCAGCCGGATTAATGGCAGACGGCAACGTAGCAGCCTTCGACAACAGTTTTAGAAATGCCATAGACGGCAACGACGTGGTAAAGCTCACGAATAGCGGAGAAAACTTTGGTATCAAAAGCGCAGGGAAAATTTTAAGCATAGAAGCCAAAAGCCAGGTGTCAGCCGGGGATACCATTTTTTACAATCTTACGAACCTCAGTAAAACAGCTTATAAGCTCATTTTTGCTCCTGAGCATATGGAAGCCACCGGTATCCAGGGCATACTGACAGACAAATACCTTAAGACGGAAACCGCGGTAAGTTTAAGCGACAGCACCATTATCGAAGTAGCCATAACCTCAGACGCTGGCTCTTCAGCCGCAGATAGATTTAAAGTAGTCTTCAGGCAAATGGCCACATTGCCGGTAAGCATCACCTCCGTAACAGCGATAAACAAAAATGCAGACAACATCATAAGCTGGACGGTGGCCAATGAAAGCGGCATAAAGCAATATGAAGTGGAAAAATCGGTCGATGCAGCGCATTTTAGCCAGGTAGCCATAGCCCAGGCAGCCAACCAACCGAAAGGAAATTATACAGCGGTTGACCAAAATGCAACTAAAGGAACCAATTACTACCGGATAAAAATCATCAGCATGGATGGCAAAGCAAGCTATAGTTCAATAGTAAAAGTGAGCAATGAAAGCAAGCCAGGAGCAATCACCGTATATCCAAACCCCATTACCGGCAACGTAATTCATTTACAGCTCCATAACCAGGCAACAGGAAAATACCAAATCAAATTATACAATACGGGCGGGCAGGTATTGTTTTCCAAAGACATTCAACATACTGAAAGCAGCAACAGTGAAGACATTAAATGTGATAATTTACCGAATGGGGTGTATCAGTTAATAATAAATACGCCAGCAGGAAAAACGGAAAATATCCAGGTAATAAAATAAAGACTACAATTAACCTCGGCACGCATTCGCTTATGTGAATGCATGCTAAGGTTTTTTATGTATGAATTTTCTTTCGCTGTAAAATAAAAATTCTGCCTATTTATTCATTCACTGTGTTTAGAAATCTTCTGCCGTCAGGCTAAACTATTTCACATCTAAACCCATTATTTACAAATAATGTAATATTTTGCAAAAATCCGCAACGCAGAGAGGCGGCTACGCAAAACGTTATGGCTAAAATTTCTTTTCTACCAGGTTCTAAAAATGGCACCAATTCTCAAAAAACAGATTCGATATTATTACCTGCGTTAGTGCTGGTGGCTGTGATATTATTATGGGTGGTCATTTCTTATGCCAATCTTTTCCCCGCATACGCGCTTCCCACACCAGGCTCGGTATTAAAAAGCTTTAAAGAAGAATTCGAAGCGGGCCGGCTGCTGAACGATATCATTGCTTCTTTATGGCGTGTGGCGGTGGGCTTTGTATTAGCCGCCGTACTCGGCATTCCGGCGGGCTTGCTGCTGGGTCAGCATTTGCACCTGCGGCAGGCGTTCGTACCCATGCTGAACTTTTTTCGCTTCCTCTCTCCCCTGGCCTGGATTCCCTTTGCTATACTTTGGTTTCATATCGGCGACAAGCCGGCCATTTTCCTGATATTTATGGCAACATTTTTTCCATTGGCCCTGGCAACTATGGCGGCAGTCGCTACTATTCCAAGCATCTATTTTAAAGTGGCAAAAGATTATAATTATAAGGGAATGGAATTGCTGACTAAAGTAACATTCCCTTCCGTTTTGCCTCAAATTATTACCGCCTTGCGGGTGAGCTATGGCATCGCCTGGGTGGTAATTGTAGCCGCAGAAATGGTAGGCTGCCAGGATGGCCTCGGGTATGGGATTTGGGAAGCGCGAAACGGACTGCGGCTGGATTCTGCCGTGTGCTATATGATAGTAATCGGTGTAATTGGTATGGGAATAGACCGCCTGCTGGCACAATTAACTAAACTTCCAAATGTAAGATGGGGCTATGAACGATAAGCAATTAGTAAGCCTGTCATTCGACAACGTATCGCACAGCTATGGCGCAGTCAATGTATTACAGTCATTAAGCCTGGAAGTACAAAACGGAGAGGTGCTCGTACTTGTCGGGCCCTCGGGCTGTGGTAAAACAACTATATTAAATTTGCTTTCCGGCCATATCAGGCCTACGCAAGGCAGGGTAAACCGGACGGGAAACATCCGCACCGTGTATCAGCACGATGGGCTTTTTCCGTGGCTGACCGTTGGCGAGAACATTGATATGGGATTACGCTCCCTGGGCAATCAGCCGCAGCGCGAAACGGAAAAAAAAGACCTGATCGAGTTAATACATCTGCAGGGTTTTGAAAATCATTACCCCCATCAATTATCTGGTGGAATGCGCCAACGGGTAGAACTGGCAAGAGCTTTGGCGGGCCAATCGGATATTTTGCTGATGGATGAGCCGTTTTCTGCACTGGACTATCAAACAAGATTGCGCATGCGCCTTGAATTGGTTAGGATTCTGAAACAAAGGCCCCGTACGATTGTATTTGTAACTCATGATATTGAAGAAGCGGCGCAATTGGCCGACAGGGTTTTGGTATTGTCGAGCCGGCCCGCTACCATTTGTCGCGAGCTGCATGTGAATGAGCAACGCCCGAGAGATCTGACCGGCGCCGCAGTGATTGAAACGATGAAGACAATTTTGATTGAACTGGGATTGCAGCAATAATCCTAAATTACATTTGAAAATAGAATGAGCATGAAATTTACTTTTGGCAAATTGATCCTCGGGATAGTGGTTGTCTTAACCGCGCT
The DNA here is from genome assembly GCF_003721595.1 of Hanamia caeni. GTDB lineage: Bacteria > Bacteroidota > Bacteroidia > Chitinophagales > Chitinophagaceae > Ginsengibacter > Ginsengibacter caeni. The sequence goes on along the minus strand of NZ_RJJR01000015.1, from coordinate 57,805 downwards.
GGGCCTGCTTAGATATAAGCCGTGGGAAAAGAACGGCGCAAATTCGGCAAGGGATGTAATACACGAGGGCGTAAATAAAAAAGCTACCCGCGAACTAACCGTGGGCTACCTGCCTGTTACCTGCCATCTTACCTGTCCCGTCACGGATTTTGCGTCCAAAACAACGGAAACCAGTACAAATTTCAATTCGCGCGTTTTTTCAGATTTTCCAACTGTGGTAAGTGCGCTGGAAGCCAAACAGGTGCAGGCTACTTTTATGATTGTGCCGCTGGCAATGAAGCTGAGGGAACAGGGCGTACCGGTAAAAATTTGTTATCTCGGCCACAGGGATGGCTCTGAAGTAGTAGTGGGAAAGAACAGCAAAATCAGGAGCCTGAGAGACCTTAAAGGTAAAAAAATGGCCATACCCAGTCTTTACAGCAACCAGAATTTTGTGATTCACAAAATGATGGACGACTATGGCATGCAGCCCAACGATATTGAATTTATTATTCTGCCACCGCCGGATATGCCTACTTCACTTGCGGCGGGCGCGATAGATGCGTATTTTGTAGGTGAGCCTTTTTGTGCCAAGGCTGAATTAGATGGCATCGGCAGGGTTTTATATTATGCCCGCGACATCTGGCCCAATTTCATTTCGTGCGCGCTGGTAGTTCATGAAGATTTAATTCGCCAAAATCCGGGGGTGGTACAAGACCTCGTACGTGGTATAGCTGCCTCAGGCGCCTGGGCCGAAACCCATCGTAAAGAAGCGGCGAAGCTGGTATCTCCCTATTTCAGGCAGGACGAAAAGGTATTGAATTATGTACTTACTTCCGATCCTAAACGGGTGAGCTATGTGCAGCTTACTCCCACCGATGAAGACCTGCAACAAATAGAAGACCAGGGCATAAAGCTTAAGCTGCTCTCAAAAAGAATTCCGATGCATGAGCTGATTGACCGTGAATTTGTACCAAAGAAAATCGTCCCCGCCCCTATTGACGATGCCTCTATCCTAAAGGCATCAGCCGCCAGATAAAAGCAAACACCCATTGCGTTTACTAAACCGCTATTCCCGTAGGTTTCCACAGGGATTTCCTTGTGTCCAATATCGTGTTAAGTCCGGGATATGCCGGACTTATGCCGGACTTGAGCAGCCGATGGTACGGCTATACTATGAGAATGGCATAGTGAAGACCCGAAGTATGTAAGCTTTAGCCAGGGGGAAAAGATGCTTTATTTATCATTATAAATGTATTATGCCATTACAAATTAATTTACGATTACGGAAAAATAACAGAACATCGCGTTTTATAAACGCGGTGATAAATACCATGCGCATTCTGTGCCGGCCGTATCAGGCAACCATAGCTGAGGCTGTTGTTGGTATTCGCCTATAATCTAAGAAGAGGCAAATGCAATGAAACGATCCCCAAAAAAGAATTACGATGTTCATTAACGAGATTGCTCCAACACCATGAATGCGATAATAAAAGCACAAATACTCTCAATTTTATTTTAAACAGTGTTCACCACTGACGACTACCTGCGGCTACAAAAAAATCGAATATTTATCGGTTTATCATTTTCGAAGAAGGGAATCATTCGAAAAAGTTTTCCACATCGCTTTTACCCGAAACAAAAGAAAATTATTTTTACCCCCTCACTAAAAACAAACACCCCCTTATGAGAAACATTCCTATTTATTTTTGTGGCTTTTTATTATTTTGCTCTCTTATTTTTTCCTGTAAAAAGATGGAATTAAAATCTACAGCAGATATCGATGGTCAGGAAAAATTAGCTAAGAATTCTGCAAGATTAATGGCTTCCGGCGGCGGCACAGGGTCGGCGGATTTTATTCCCCACGATGAGGATTCCATTGAAAGAGAAACTATATTGGGTTATCAACTCACTAATCCTTACCTGATTAACAATATGATGCAAGCGTATGGTAATCTTGGGCAAGATCCTGCGAAAGCGATAGTTAATAATTTATATGTACGCTTTTTACCTTCTACCAATCAGTTGGCCGCACTGGACTCAATAATGGACGCACAAGGTCTGGAACTTTTTGATACGCCAATGGATTACCAGGTGCTTTATGAAGGAGACTATTACCAGGACCCTTCTATACCGGATTCATTGCCTACCTGGCAATATGCTGTGGTACCATCCGGTTTCACTTTCCCGGCAGGAATACAACATGAAACACTTGCACAGATTCACATTCCGGCGGATAATTATACGGCGGTAGAAACTGAAGGGGAAAGATTAGCCTCAATCCAGGATAGTATCAACATGAGTGGTAGCAGCAAATCTATTACGATGAGTAACAATACCTCACCCTATACCAATACAAAAAAAAGCACTATAAAACCCAATGCTCTTCAACCTGATAATTTCAAAGAATGCCCTGATGGTTTTATATGGGATCCCGTTGGCGAGGAATGTATTCCTTACAGACCTCCGGTGTCAGATCCCCCTCCGCCAGCCGTAGATGCCGCAATACCCGCGGGATATATTTATGTATTTGATACTAACTTGCCAAATACCGGAGCCGGAAGTCCCGTTGGCTTGCGAAAAGTAAAAGTGATCGCAAAAAGATGGTTTAAAATCCAGACCACCTACACGGATGCGTACGGCCATTTTGCTTTCACGAAGCGGTTTAAACATAAAGTAAAAATTAAAGAAGAATTTATAAACGGTGATGCTACTATTTTTGCAATGCGTGGAATAATGATATGGCAAATGATCCATCCAGTGAAAAGAACACTGGGCATATATAGTTCTGATAAATCAAATATTCAATTTACAAATAATCAAAGCGGCGCTACTAATTCTAAATCCAACAAGTATTGGGCCGCAGCAACTGTTCATAATGCCGTTCAGGAACATTCAGATTATGCCACTCAATTTGGCTTTTCAAAAATGCCTTCTAATATGCATATATTTTTAACATCCTGGGCAACCCAGGCTGGTTCAGCCTCAACACCAATGTTTGGCCACGGAATTGGTCCAGGAATATCGGGTGAGGCAGCCTTTACTGAATATTATTTAATGTCTAAATTCAAGTTTTCTCCAGTCATTACCTCAACGGCTGCATTAATTTCATTTCGACTTGGCATAGATACGGCGCTTGATTATGTTGCTCCTTCATGGAGAGATGAGTTTTACTCTGATTATTTAAAGGCGCTTGCGTATCATGAAATGAGCCACGCCAGTGATTATTCAAAAGTGGGGATAAACTGGTATCAAAATTTTGTAACAGCAGAACTAAGTCAATCTATAATCCATGGAACCCATAATGATCCGCTCAATCCCTATGGAGATGCCATCTCTGCAGATGCGCCTATTATAGCTTTAGGCGAAGCATGGGCTTATCACATGGGGCATTTTTTGGCTGATCAGCGATATGGGATACATGCTTACAACGAATACGAAGGGCAAATCGGTTATGGGCAAGGACCAGGTGTTCATACTGAAATAGAAGTTATAGAAAACTGGAACCCAAATTATTCTTATGATTCATTTAATTGGATTCCTAAGGGATTGATGGAAGATATGATGGATAATACTAACGAAAACTATCCTGTAATTGATGGTATTGGTGGATTCACAATTTCGCAATTATTTGCTGCTTTACAAAGTGATGTAACAACACTTCAACAATATAAGGCCAGATTAATAACACAAAATCCGACCCAATCAACTCAAATAAACAATATTTTCGGTCAGTATCATTATTAAATTACTATGTTAAAAATTTTCACTATTGGGTTTGTAGGAGCTTTTCTAATCAATTTCGCAGGATGTGGGCGTAGATGCGTAGAAGCTCAGTATTATTTTTCCATGGAAGATACTTTTCTTCCTGAAAAAGATTCTATATCAATTGGAGATACATTGTGGGTAACATCTTCTCATTCTACAACATTTCGCGATTCAATAAGTAAAACAAATATTGATTTTAGTAATTCTCAGCTTGGAACTCCTTTTGAAGTTCTGAAATTTCCTGAAACCTCACAAAACGTTATCGGAGCTGTAAATGATTTTGATTATATAATTAAAGTCGGCTCTTTAACCGGTAATGATAATCTTCCCACTCAAAATAAGGGCTTTTCCTATAAAGAAATAAATGGCCAATATACACTTTCAGTCGGTATTGTTGCAAAACAAAAAGGAATATATGGAATTTCTCTTGGCGATGATATAAGTGTAACTAGAAAAAATAAGGGATGCGAAAAGGCTTTTATTCAAATTCATAATAATAATTCAAATATCCATTTATATTATTACCAAGATTTTCGGCCAGGTTATCAAATATCTGAATATGAGAGAAGTCACATGTATTGCTTTAAAGTTTATTAAAAAACATGAAATGAGCCACGCCAGTATTTATTCAAAAGTGGGAATAAACTGGTATCAAAATTTTGTAACCGCAGAGCTAATTGAATCTATAATTCATTCTACAAAAAATGCCCCCTGGATCCGTATGGAGATGCTAATTCTGCCGATGCGCCCATTATTGCATTGGGGGAGGCCTGGGCGTACCACATGGGGCATTTTTTGGCTGATCAGCGATATGGGATACATGCTTACTGTGAGCACGAAGGTGGCCAGCAATATAAATATTGTCCTGATTTATTTAATCATCCGAATATTGATGTTTTGGAATATTATGTTCCTTCCTATTCCACTGATCCATTTCATTGGATTCCAAAAGGATTAATGGAAGATTTAATGGATAATGGGGAGCCAACTTTTAATACGAGTGTTAATGACCAGGTTTCTGGATACACTATTTCACAATTATTTGGTGCTCTTCAATCAGATGTTACTTCTATACCCCAATATGAAGCAAGATTATTACAACAAAACCCAAGTAACCCTACAAATCCTTATATAAATGCTCTATTTTCTTCTTATGGCTTCTAAAAAAAATTTATCTATTATAACAATATCCATTCTCCTTAATTTAATTATTGGTTGCCATAAAAGATGTATTCCCCGAAACTTTACTCTTACTGGTGGTATATCAAACTTCGTGCATGGTAAGGATAGTGTACTTATTGGAGATACCTTATGGTTTAATTCTTCTTTCCCTGTAAATTTAAAATACTTAAGTGCAGGTGGAAATGATAGTTCTGTTATAAATTTAAGCGGAGCATCAAATGTGGCTACAGATATTCATTTTAATGCTATTCCAAAAAAAGATACCATAACTGAAGCATTAGATTCTTTTATACTTATACCTCAAAAAGGCGAAATAAAAGTGAATTCATTATCATCACGTAATACAGAAACCATAACTTTCAAGGAAGAACAAAGTAACTTTGTGGTATCCTTCGGCATTATAGCCCAAAAAAGAGGGATCTATTGTATTACTATTCTGGATCTTTATCAGGTGATGAAAAATTGTACAAAGGCTTCTGTAACTATACCAATAAATAGTACAATCAATCAACATTTAAATTTTTTAGATTCTGTCTATTTTGCAGGTTCGAGATATGAAAACACAATTCCCGATTATGAGCTTACTCATGACTATTGTTTTGAAGTTTATTAATTTATGCTGTTGCGCCTCTTTCAATCGTTTAATGATATCGTACGCCATAAATCTTTTGCCATTCCCGATTATCAGGTTAATTGTTTGATGAGTTTTTATAAAATCAATCAATACATGTATGTAATTCGGCATGATAACATACCCAACAATTTTATGTCCCTTTGATTTGAGGTGATCAAACCACTTGGTATACGAGGTCATAACTGCCTGTAATGTCGATCAGATTTATCCATTTATGGCAGGTAAAAGTGATGAAGAACGGTCCTTCCACATAAGGGATTGTTTGTTGAATTGGCATTTTTAAAAGTAATCAATTCTCATGATACGCAACGTCCCCTATCGGGAGACGTTGCTGAGAAGAAGAATTTGTACCAAAGAAAATCGTCCCCGCCCCTATTGACGATGCTTCTATCCTAAAGGCATCAGTTGCCAGATAGTCCGTTGCTTTTTAATGCTGGCCAAAGCCAGGTTGGGAAAATATAGTAAAAGCACAAATAATCCGAATTTTTATTTGCATAGGCGAAATCGTTGCATTAACAGCGTATTGCGTTATCAACTTTTATTCTATCTCTCTCAGCTCGCGTTCTGTAAGCGAGCCCCAGTATTTTGTATAAGTTTCCCTATTGATTTTCTTAGGCAGCTTTAAATCAGTTAAATTGTGGATACTTTCAATTAATAAAGGGTAAGGGCGATAGCCCGATATTAAAACGCCTTTTTTATTAGCGCTCCGGATTACAAGTGTCGGAAAGCGGTTGATTCGATGGTATTGAATTTCCTGCAAATCTTTTTTGAATGCATCAAGCGCCGCATCATTTTTAAAATCCTCCTTAAAAATGGCCGCATCAAAACCAGGAATTTCTTTTTCAACCTTTTCGGCGATTTCAAAAAGTACCGCCCGGTTTGAAATATTTTTACCATTGATCATTAATTCTTCACGCACCATTCTAAGATACTTTTCCTCTGCCCGTAAAGATTGAATTGACGCACATTTAACGGCAAGGCATGCGGGATAGGAAGATGATGGCGGATCCCGCATCCAAATATTATAATCCATCGGCATCCCTGAAATTTCTTTTGCATGCATCCAAACAGGCCCCATCTGGATAGGCCTTGTTACCGAATTGAGATTATCATTATAATTTTTCCATTTGGGCAAAAGACCACCCATGCAATAACGGTAACGAATCTTATCATTCAATTCATACAAAAGCCTGCGCCATTGTGGCTCAAAGCCCCAACTCCAGCAACAAAGCGGGTCTGTATAATACGTGATTTCAAGCCCGCTTTTGATGTTGCTTTTTTGTTCAGCCATGTGTGAATTATTTCTTCAAATTCTTGTTGCCTGGCTTTTTATCCGGCGCCGAAGATTTTTTGCCGGCAGCAGGTTTGTTTGCCTGTGGATTATTATTCCATTGGATATTGGTTGTAGGAGTGGCGCTGTTTACTTCTGTGCTGCGCTTTTTGCTCATCTCTTTATTCTTTTTATCTACAGACTTCTCAGTGCGCTCGGTGCCTTCAATCTTTTGATTGAGCAAAGCGTTGGTTTCCATTACATGTTTTATCGGATCGTCAATATATTGATACGTTTCACCTAATTCGGAGCTCGGGCCTTCATTCCATGGGCCGCGATAGTCATTGCCATTTGAAAAATTAAAATACAAATTGCTGTATTTTGGATCGCCCTGTAAAATCCCCATTGGGAAATTTGGCTGAATAGAATCCAGCGCGGCCTGGAACATTTGAAAATGCGCTATTTCCCGCGTCATTAAAAAGCGTAGTGTATCCTTTACCGATGGGTCGTCTGTAAACTGGATCAGGTATTCATACACCATTTTTGCGCGCGTTTCAGCGGCTACATCGGAACGCAAATCGCTGGTAAGATCGCCCTGCATATCCCCGTTAATGTATGATGCGGTCCAGGCAGCGCCTTCTGCATTGGTGAAAGCAGGCCCCCCTGCGCTGGCCACCAAAAATTCCCTGTTGATGCTGTTGTGAATCATATCTTCTTTTGCACCTTTGCCCTTTAATAATTGCATAATCTCCGCATTTTCTACAGCATCTTTCAGTTGGCCATTTATCCCGGTTGTCAGCATTTGAATAGTGGCTCCCACAATTTCCAGGTGACTAAATTCTTCGGTCGCAATGTCCATTAGCAAATCATATTTATCAGGGTAAGGATTTTTTGCGGCAAATGATTGCCCAAAGTAACGAAGAGCGGCGGCCAACTCTCCATTGGCTCCTCCGAATTGTTCCAGCAAAAGTGAGGCAAAACGGGGATCAGGCCTGGAAACTTTCGCATTGTATTGTAGATCTTTCACATGGTAAAACATAATTAGGGATTTAAAATGAGGAATAAGTTTTTAACCGGGCAGATAAAACCATGCCAGTATAAAATAATTTGCAATGCCATAGCAGCCGCACGCATTAAGATTCAACAAACATCATCGCGCCGAAAACAAAGTGTGGAACTTATTGCCTTGCCGGTAATTTACGTCACTAAGTTTCCTGCAGGAGAAGAAAAGAAGCAGCCGCATTATGGCTACACAATGCGGCTACACAGGAGGAGTTGCGCCAGAGGAAAATTAAAATATCAACTTTTTGTTCGTTTACAGTGTTAATGTTTGCCCGGGAACACCTGATAGGGGTAACAGAATAAAGCGCCTCTACTTTTTCTCCCGGAGCTCTTATTATATTCCACTTGCGCCTTACAGGGCCTGTTTTATTAATTTACTTTAGCAATGTCGTAAGCAATAGTTACTGTTTTGTAGGTACAGGAAACCGCATCTTCTCCGGTTATGGAGTGATATGGTTCCGCTTTGCATTTTCCACTTAGTATTTGTTCACAGCATTGTTTCAATTCATCTAAGACCGAAACCTCTACCGGATCTCCATGACCGGGGTATAAGACATTATACCGGCCCTTTATTCTATTTAATTTTTCGAGGCTTCGCAGATACGCTCCAACTGAAAGTGATTCTTTAGAGAAAAGCCATGTTGTCTGCATGTTATCTCCGGAATAAAGGACTTTATTCTTACTGTCGAGTAAAAATATACTTCCGGGGGTATGCCCGGGAACATTGATTACCTGCACATTCCGGTCTCCCAGCTTGAAAACATAATTGTCATCCACGGGAATTAAAGTGGTTTTTTGTACCTGCGACCCGGGAAATTTTAATGAATCTGTAATTGTAGTATCGTGTAACACCTGGCGATTAATTTGTTGAACCACTTCCCGGTTTAAAAACGGTTTTGCATAATCCAAATCTTTTGCTCCGATAAAAACAAACGGGAATTGATAATCACCACCGGTATGATCAGGATGGAAATGAGTGTTTATTATAATTAACGGTTTAGATGTCAGAGATTTCACAAAATCGCGGAGATTAGCGGCTCCAAAGCCTGCATCTATCAATAATGAGCTGTCCTGTCCTTCGAGAAGATACATGTTTTCATCATAACCGGGTTCCTTAATCACCCAGGTTTTAGGCCCTACCTCTTTTGAACTATACCATCCGTTTGTTTGTGCAAACAATGAATTACAAAATTGCATCAAGGAAAATAATGCAACTAACAAGATAGTTTTTGTTTGCATATTATAATGATTAATTATTAGGAGACCGGCGCCAGTGATGAATATTAATTTATTGTAGCACACCACATCAAACAATAAAATTTGCCGGCAAAGTATTTATTTCCTGGTTACAATAAAAATAAAATGCTGAACCCTGTGAGATCTTAAAAATGTTGCCAGCAAAGCAGCAATAGAACACATTTATATTTTCCTGTTGCCATCGCTAAAACCGAATCGAAGTTATTAGCTACTATTTTCGTTCAATGGAGGAAAAGTATACTTCCTGTCATGAAAAGCCACTAAATATTAATGGAAAAGCTCTGTCCTTTTTGACATCCATGCTAACAATAATTGCGCTTTTCAGAGCGTGTCCGGAAAAACTGGCGCGGGTTTCGAAAAAACTTTTGAAACCTGTATTAGTTGAGAGATTCACACTTTTACGTTTAACAAGCCATTTACAGATTTCTACAGATTTGCTACAAAAGTGGAATTCATATTTGCTGTATAATCATAAAAAAATAAAGTCATGAAATTCAAACACCTACTCGCCGTTTTCCTGGTAAGTGCTGCAGCCTTTTTTGCATCAGCCTGGGTATATGGCAAATTAAATGAACAACAACTGCTTGCTGTCAATAGCCCCGCAGCTACTTCAGTTTTTAAACAGGCAAAATTTATCCAGGGCAGCGACAATGCACCCATGACAGATTTTGAAAGTGCTGCTTCAAAAGCGGCGCCGGCTGTCGTACACATAAAAGTGCTTAAAAGAGCCGGGAACCAGGAATTTAATCCATTCGCCGGTTTCGGCGGCATGTCTTATAACCAGGGTAATAATGAGGGTGCCGCCCGGGAGGTGGCTTCCGGATCTGGTGTTATCGTGAGTGATAATGGCTACATCGTAACCAACAATCATGTGGTGGAAAATGCGGATGAACTGCTGGTAACGCTGAATGATAAGAATGATTATAAGGCCAAAGTCATCGGTACCGATCCAAGTTCTGATCTCGCTGTTATCAAAATTGAAAAAAGTAATTTACCTTCTCTCAATTTTGCTAATTCCGATGAGGTTCGTGTTGGCCAGTGGGTATTGGCAATCGGTTATCCGCTCAATCTTGAAACAACCGTTACTTCAGGAATTGTAAGTGCCAAGGCAAGAAGCATTGGCATCAACAACCGCAATAGTGATGCGCCCATTGAATCTTTTATTCAGACAGATGCAGCGGTAAATCCCGGCAACAGCGGAGGCGCCCTGGTAAATACCGATGGAGATTTAATTGGTATCAATAGCGCTATAGCATCACCAACAGGTTCTTATGCAGGTTATTCTTATGCTATTCCTTCTAACCTTGTAAAAAGAGTGGTAAGCGATATTATAAAATACGGAACCTCTAAAAGAGCGTATTTGGGAATCATGTTGGGAAGCGATCAGATGACGGATGCTGACCGCCAAAAAAATAATATTCCTGATGGGAATGGTGTGTATGTGATAAAAGTAGCCGATGGAAGTGCTGCCAGCAAGGCTGGGATTCAACAAGGAGATTTTATTACTAAAGTTAACGGAAAAGTGATCAATACAAGTACTGAACTAATCGGAAAAATTTCATCTCTTCACCCCGGTGATAAAGTAGAACTTACTTATGTGCGAAACGGATCTGAAAGCACAACTACCGCTATATTACAGAATTCGGCAGGCAACTATCCGCAACAGGAACAGGATATGAATCAATAGAAGATGGTTTATGAGCTATAGAGATTTTTAATAAGCGGTGGATATTTTACTATATCCTATGAGCCCGGGCCCGTCTTTTATAAGGCGGGTTTTTTGTGCATTTTAAAGTGATTTTAAAATTATAGCCGGAGATATTGATGTGAATTTCTTATTTTGATACCTCCTATTTTATATAAATGAAAATACTGATAATAGAAGATGAACAGGCACTGCAGGAATCGATTTTGAAATACCTGGAACACCAGGGCTTTATCTGTGAAGCGGTAAGTGATTTTCTGCGGGCAAAAGATAAAATTGCCGGGTTTGATTATGATTGTATCGTTGTGGATATTGGTTTGCCTTATGGCAGCGGCCTCGACCTGGTTGAAGAATTGAAATACATGGAATCCAAAGCAGGAATCATCATTATTTCTGCAAAAAATGCATTGGAAGATAAACTGGCGGGCCTCGACTTAGGGGCGGATGATTACCTGGCAAAGCCTTTTTATTTGTCGGAGCTTGCTTCAAGAATAAATGCGATCATCAGGCGCAGAAACTTTAGTGGCAACAAAGTGATCGCCTTTAACGAGATCAAGCTGGAAGCTGAAGCACAATTAGTGACGGTAAATGACAAGCCGGTTGTACTGACAGATAAAGAATACCAGTTGCTGGAATATTTTATTGTCAACAGGCGAAGGCTGCTTACAAAAGCGGCGATCGCAGAGCACATCTGGGGCGAGGAATACCTGCATGTAAGTAATTTTGATTTTATTTATTCACAAATAAAAAACCTGAGAAAGAAATTACTCGATGCCGGAAGTGGCGATTATATCAAAACGGTTTATCGTGCTGGTTATCGGTTTACTGATCAATAGGGTATTTTATTTTCCAATTTAAGCCGGATCAATGAAGCTTCTTACAAAAACGACCATTTACTTTTTAATCACTATGGTTCCCTTACTGGCAGTGGCCGGCTTCTACCTGGTGAATCAATTTAGTAAAGAAATAAATTACCGGAGTGATAAGGAATTGGTGAGTGATGAAATACAATGGATCCAGTACCTGGAAACGGTAGTGGCAAATGGAACCACTTTCTTTTTAAAAACACCTGAACTTTCTATATTTCCTACAGATGCCGATGTTGATGCATATGCAACAATTACGACGACATACAGCTACAGCAAAACAACAAATAATGACATTCCTTATCGCCAGTTGGCGCAGGTTATTTCCATAGGCGGAAACCATTATCAAATTTATATTCGTCAGTCGCAAGAGCAAAAGGCAGCGTTGGAATCTGATGTGAAGTGGATCATGCTTTTTGTGCTGGCCGGATTGTTTGCAGCCACTTTAATATTCAACTGGGCTATCAGCAAAAGGTTGTGGAAGCCTTTCAGGCGCTCACTTAAGAAAATAAGAAGTGCCGAACTGCAAAAGATGGAAGCCATGCATTTTGAAACTACCAATACGGAGGAATTTAATGAATTGAATGCATCCCTGAATTATATGACCGGTAAGATTTACAAGGATTATGTAAATATGAAAGAGTTTACAGAAAATGCGGCGCATGAAATGCAAACGCCGGTTGCGGTAGTGCTCAGTAAGCTTGAATTGTTGTTGCAGGATAATAACCTGGACGACGACCAGGTGCAATCCATTCTTCAATCGGTAACGGCATTACAACGTCTGAGTAAATTAAACGAAGGGCTATTGTTGTTGGCAAAGATTGAAAACAATCAATATGAAACAACAGAGAAAGTAAGCCTGGCAGAAATAACTAAAAAATATGTACACCTTTTTGCTGAATTTATAAAAGAAAAGCAACTGACCATTGAAACCAATTACCAGGGCGAATTTATGATCATCCTTCATCCCGTACTTGCCGGTTCACTCATAAGCAACCTGCTCGGCAATGCAATTAAATATAATTATACCGGTGGCCTGATTCAGATATCAGTCTCTGAAAACCACTTTCATATAAGCAATACGAGTTGGCTGAAGCCGATACCCTCAGAAAAATTATTTAAGCGGCTGAAGAATTCAAAAGAAAGCCCGGAATCTTCAAACGGCCTCGGATTAGCGATCGTTAAAAAGATTGCCGATGTAAATAACCTCCGAATCACTTATCGCGCTGAAAAAGGGCTGCACAGTTTTGACATTGTTAATTGCGTCTGTAGACCTTCGCCAGCGTAAATCTGCCTTTAGTTATTTTATTAAATATCAATCACAGGCAATAAAGCATTGATTCTCAGCCGAGTCTCCCGCAAGGGACTTGGCGTTGTAATAAGAAGATATTATTTAATTCATCTATTGTCTGTAAAACTAAAAATTGCCGAATCTGATGGAATTTATTTCATCAGGGAACTTGGCTGGGAAGCAGAGATAATAGGCGCGCTAATAGTTTTTATGGAAATTTTTAAAGCAGCTTATTAGTTCCGGATCATTTATCAAATGCCGGATTTTATGCTGTACTGTTTTGGCTTTATAATAACTTTTAAAAAAACCTTTTTTCAGGAAAATGATTTCAGGCGTTAATAAAATACCGGCTCTTTTGAATTCGTCGTAGTAACTGTTTTCTTCGGCCAAAGCCCGGTGCAGGATTTCGGCAAATGATTTTACATCTGCTTCAGCAGTTTCAAATTCTATATAACATACATAATGATGGCCGTTTTCATAATCAAATCCGGGTAGTATGGTAAAATCAACCATGCTGGTATTGGTTATTTTACAAGCGGCAGCCAAAGCTCTTTCAGCCTGCAGTGGCATTACATGTTCGCCAAAGGGAGAGAAAATTTCTCCAAGCCTCCCGGTTACACACAGGCGATATGGGGCAACAGAAACGAAAGAAATTACATCATTCATCCGGTAAGCCCATAAACCGCTGGTATTGGAAATCACCATGACATACTGCTTGTTTAATTCTACCTGGTCTAAACGAATTCTTTCCGCCTCCATCATTCCCTCATTATCTAAAGCAATAAATTCATAAAAAATGCCCTGGTTGCAAATAAGTTCCATTCCTTTTTTGCCAGGCAAACATTGGTAGGCAAAATTGCCTTCGGTAGCTGTATAATTTTCCATCAAAAAAATATCACCTCCCATTTGTTCTCTTATAAAATTCTCATAAGGCTCATAATTCATCCCGGATAAAAACAATATTTTAAATAAGGGAAAATGCTCTTTGAATTTTTTGCCTGTCGTTTTTTCCATTTCAATCAATAACTGTGAAAGCCATACTGGTAGCGCAACAGCAGCTTTTACCGGCTGTTGTAATAATGCTTCAATGGTTCTTTTTAGTTTTTCATTCAGATCCGGAATGCTATTAACCTTTTCACCCGGCAAGGCGAACAACTTTGCCCAGCGTGGCATCCCCGCAGATTTTATTGCAGATATTGAAGCGCAGTTAAATCCATTCTTCAGTTCAAAAACCTGTGGATCCGCCTGGTAATAAACTTTGCCGCCTATAAAATCGGTACTTCCGAATTGATCAACCAGGTTGGCAATCATATAACGCGCGGCAAATTGGGTGCAGTTTAGATGATTGGCCGTAACCGGAAGATATTTTGGGCTGCCGGTGGTGCCACTGCTTTTTGCAAACCATTCGGGAGATCCTGGCCACAAAACATCTTTTGTACCCTTAAAAATTCTTTCTGTATAAGGCAGCATTTGTTCATAAGTTCTTATGGGAACCTTGTTTCTGAAGTCGTTGTAAGTTTTTATTTGCCTGAAAGAATGTTCTTTGCCAAATTCTGTATTTGCTGCCTTTGCAATCAGATGGTTAAAAACAATTTCCTGGCATTCTGCAGTGGCATACCTGTTGTGATGAACCATTTTAATATACTTCTTAAAGTATATATTTTTGAAATAAAAGTATTTTACCCCTTGAAATAAATTCATCTGAAGTAGTAAGTTTAACCATTAAACAATCGGAATCTTTTAAAAGCTTTTCCCTTGCGTATAAGCCATGCATGATACGTACTGGGCACGTCGTGCTGCCAGGTTGGTAAAATAAGTGTGATGAGTATCCTGTCCAGGTGAGATACAATTCCTGCTGCAAGGCAGAAGTAAAACAGGAAGCCTGCATGTCCGTTTAAGATAAGATCTATGAATGCGGCTAATAGAGTTAGTCCCCAGAATTTAGACAAGTAAGCATGCGAGCAGGTTTCTCTTCTAAATTTTAATAAACTAACCACGTAACATAACCCTTCCATCCCCAATAAAATATAGATGACAACATTATTATCTCTTATTACGCCCGGCCAGATAAACCAGGCAGTAAACCCGGCAGATAGCCAGAATACCATATCGGTCTGGCTATCGAGCCTGCGAAGAGTAGCTGTGGAAGTATTTTGTTTGCGGGCAATAATGCCGTCGAGAATATCCGACAACAAGCCGGCAATAAGTAACACAACAATTAATTTTCTATAAGTAGTGTGGTAAAAATATCCAAGGCAAAGCATTACCGGGGCAAGTAAAAATCTGAATGTAATGAGTGAGAGAGGGAGTTGTTTCATAACAACACAATGAAAAGGTGATGCCTATTTGGTGAAAAGCCGGCAATTTCAGTGTGGTGTCAGATGCTAACCTAAAGGTATAGCATCCAGATAAAAATTCGCTAATATAAACGAAATAAAATTTTCCACACCCGGCAGGTCTTACCGCTCTCTCACGCCTTCCGTTAGATACATTCTGCACGAATAAAAAGATATTTTTAATGCGCTAAAGAGGTTACGGCCCATAATGCAGCGGCAGAAATAATAACCCATAACACCACACCTTGTATCAATGGTTTAAAGCCCACACTCTGCAAAAGTTTACGGGATAATCCGCAACCGATAAGGAACAACGTTAAGGTTAAGCCTGCTTTGGCAATGCCTGTCAGGTAATGGCTGTACTGTTGTACAAAAGGCACGTAAGTATTTACAATCATCGCTAAAACAAACAGACCAATGAAATACGGGATTTTTATTCTGCCTTCTTTATTTTTAAAAATAAGAGTTGATAAAAAAGCAACCGGGATAATCCATAACGCCCTCGCTAATTTCACCGTAGTGGCTACTTCCAAAGCCTGTGTGCCGTATTTGCTTGCCGCACCTACTACAGAACTGGTATCGTGTATGGCAATGGCACACCATAAACCAAATTGTGTTTGGGATAAATTAAGTGCCTGCCCGATTACAGGAAATAGAAACAAGGCGACTGAATTTAAAATAAAGATGGTGCCTAATGCCACGGATATTTGTTTTTCTTCGGCTTTAATTACCGGAGAAATGGCAGCAATAGCACTTCCTCCACAAATAGCTGTACCGGCAGATATGAGATAAGAGGTTTTCTTTTCTATTTTCAAAAACTTACCCATTAAAAACCCCATTATCAATGTGCCTGTGATAGAAACAATAGTAAAAACAATCCCTTCCTTACCTGCCTTCATCGCACTGGTTACATTCATCCCAAAACCCAGGCCTACCACGGAAACCTGGAGTAATATATGGGTGGCTTTATGATTCAGATGCAGGTAAGGATGCCCGATAAACTGGGCTATCACCAGTCCCATCAATAAGGCAATGGGTGGGGTAATAAGTGGAGACAAACAAAACACTACTGCCAGTAAAAATATAACCTCTCTTGTAGTGATACTCCGGTCTAATAATCGCTTTTCATTTTTTGGTTTAGCGGGTATGGTTGTTGTTTCTGCCATGATGATTACTTTGTTTTTGATAAGACAAAGGTCATCCCCGTTAAAGCAGCAAAGAAATTGCTATTGGTAATGTCTCATTACCTGAAGTTATAGTGGCGGGCAAATTTCATAAAAAGCTCAGGCAGCGCTTCTGCCTGTCCATGCTGCTTAATGAAATAGAAATGCCTTTCAATATTCAGGCCTTTTACGTCTATGATGCAACATTCCTTGTTTTGCAATTCTTTTAAAATAGAGTGAACAGATAGAAAAGCCATAGCATTGGAATTTAATAAATACAGCTTCATGCTCTCCGTACTGCCTAACTGCATTTCATTTTGCAACTGTGCTATTTTTATACCCAATGGTTTTAATGCATGTGCAAGAACTTCCAGGGTGCCTGAACCCGGTTCTCTTAAAAGTAGTGGAATCTTTAACAGTTCTTCCGGTTTAATCATATCCTTTTTTGCCAACGGATGATGGATGTTTGCTACCAATACCAGCTCATCATTTACAAATTCTGTGTACTTAAATAACTTGTTTTTTGATTGCCCTTCAATAATACCCAGCTCGATATCTTTATTTTGTAAAGCCTGCTCAATTTGACCGGTGTTATTGATGGTCAGCGTAACTTTTATGTCCCTGAACTTTTTATGGAAAGCAGCCAGCACCGGCGGCAATACATATTGCGCTACAGTAGTGCTTGCACCAATTCTTAATTTACCGGTATGCTGTTGTGTAAAGGTATTCAGTTCAAACTCCATGTTGCGGTATACGGTAAAAAGCTGGTCGGTGTAGTGTAACAATGTTTCACCCGCGGGTGTTAATTTTATTTTTGAACCATTGCGTTCAAACAGTTTTACTTTAAAATGATTTTCTATTTCCTGGATATGTTTGGTTACGGCGGGCTGGGTAATAAATAACTCCCCGGCAGCTTTGGTGAAGTTGAGTCGTTTTGCAACGGTGTTAAAAACCTGTAACCTAAAATCGAACATACAAATTGTTGAATACTTTTTAAAGGGCTATAAAAATAAGTAAAGTAAGGTTGTAAATTCATAGCAAGGTCTTTGCAATAATTACAGTTGCATAATTGTAAAAGCAGTTACGGTGTGGATGTAAAGGATATTAAATGTGTTTCTGCAAGTCGTAAATGGCTGTCAGCACACAAACGGCTCCAAAGAGAATTGCCATTATACCAAAAACAACCTTCCAGGTATTGTTTGCCGTATCGGCCTTCTTTTTTATAAATAATCTTGTAAATGCCTTTATCGAAGCGTACAGAATGTATGGCGTCCACTTTTCAATAAGCTCCCCTTTTACAAGTCCGTTTAGACCAAAAGATAAAAAAAAGAGCCCGCAAGAAAAGAAAAATGAAGGCATCAATATATCATCACCCTTAATGCCTTTTGATTGGTTAATGATACCAATAACACACAAGACAAAGAACACCACAGCAAGACCAAGAAGTGCCCATTCTAAAATTTGTTCTCTGGTGTTTAACTTTACACCTTTTTGCATTTCCATAATTAAAGACTGTTTAAATTATTGCACCTGCCAGTCAGAAAAGTATCCGAAAAGCTCCTTCAAAAGCCCTGCTAAAAAATCATAGCGGTATACCTTGACCGATGTTGCAGTAAACCTGCTATTTGGTACAAGGTATTAACCCGGTTCTTTTCTACTAGTGTTGCTTTTAAAAATTATTTTTTGGTTTTTGGTAGCTTTCTTCTGTTGATTTTATCTATAAAAGCTTTCTTCTTTAAAAGTAATATTTTTATTTTAGTCAGGCCGAAATTGGGAAGAAATTTGGTTCGTGAGACAAGAAGAATATATGATGTAAATAATCAAATTAGAACGATCTTTAAATGGGTACGATTTATGTGCCTGCTTAATCGAAAAATTAAATAACACTTTTACCTAAAAATAGAACAATGAAAATATTAATGGTTTTAACATCCCATAGCGAATTAGGAAATACCGGGCACAAAACCGGTTTTTGGATAGAAGAGTTTGCGGCTCCCTATTATACATTTAAGGATGCAGGCGCAACGGTTACAATAGCTTCACCCAAAGGCGGGCAGCCACCTATCGATCCTAAAAGCGCTGAACCTGCCAGCCAGACGGATGCCACGCGGCGTTTTGAGAAGGATAAAGAACTGCAACAACTATTGGCACACACCAAAAAGCTATCACAAGTTTCAGCAGGAGATTATGATGCGGTATTTTATCCGGGCGGGCATGGCCCTTTGTGGGATCTTGTCACTGATGCGGATTCAATCAGGCTGATTGAAACTTTTTGGAAAACCGGCAAACCAGTGGCTGCTGTTTGTCACGCTCCTTCCGCTTTATTGAATGTAAAAGATGAGAACGGAGCGCCCCTTGTAAAAGGCAAAAAGGTAACAGGGTTTACCAATACAGAAGAAGAAGCGGTTCAATTAACCAATGTAGTGCCCTTTTTACTGCAGGACGAATTGAAAAACAAGGGAGGTATTTATTCAAAAAAAGATGATTGGGCCCCGTATGTATTGCAGGATGGGTTATTGATTACCGGTCAGAATCCGGCCTCCTCTGAGGAAGCCGCAAAACAATTGCTCGCACTTTTGAAAAAACAAGAGGTTCTTAGTAACTAATGTAATGAATCCTTTTCCCGAAACTAATAACCGGTTAAAACAAAACAGGAATTATTGTTTTTTGTGGGTTTACTGTTGAACATCCGCTCCCTCGTTTACGCCGGGTCCGTTTCAGGAGACTCGGCTGGGACTGAACGTTGGACGTTTGCGCTAATACCCGGCAGTTGGGACAATATCAATGTTAGCTGTCAATAGCAATTACACTAACGGACAGGCTTATCTTCATTTTTCAATCTTGCCAAATGCATAACGTAAGATTCACTTGTTTCCGCCATAATTGAACAAAACTCCGTGTATGAATTACTTTTGCTAACCGCTGCTTTTAGTTTTTTTAGTTCTTCTTTAAAAATCATATAATCCCCAATAAAAGATATTAAAGAAATGACAAGAGTAATTGCTGGGAAAACGGCTACAAGTGCTAATAAGGCGAAAATCATTTCACCAATACTATCTATTCTTACTAAGTTATTTGCAAGAATTAAAACCGAAATTACACCTATCACAACAAACAAGATTTCCCATTTAAGTATTTTGAGAAAGTTAAGTTTAGCGTGTTGCATCGGCTTTCTTTTGTACTTAATGTTATTGTAATGTTCTTCCGAAATAATCTTCGGCAATTGCCTGTCAAATTTTTTCCATTCTATTGTTATTTTTGGCATTTCGTGATTTTCTAAAAGAAAAGATATAAAAAGCTACAAGTAATTGTTCTGTATACAGTTTTTTTCCTTGCATACTTTAAGGTACGATTTTGCAATGCCCATTTGCAACTATCTTTATCCACATAATGTGAGTTGTGCAACAGACACGGACGCTTGCGCTAACACCTCTAACCACAACCTCGCGCTAGAAGGGAGAACTAAAAGACTTTCTAATTTTAACTGTGACTTTCACGCAAAAAATCTTTTAAAGTTTGCAGCTTTTTTCCTGATTTCTTTGCCTCCCGCACTTCGTTTAAACCGTCTTTTATTCCGGTCAAAACGTTAAGCTTATTTTGAAGTTTATGGTAGTCTTGATTTATTTTTTCCCAAGTCTTTAATGGAACTAAAACAGAAATTTTTTCGCCATTTTCGTCAACCATATATTTTAAAGCACTTGTCATACTGAATCTTTTTTTTCAAAAATACCGAATATCTCCGAATCGTTACAGCATTACTGCTTACGTTGAAGTATTGATATCATCGGTTATCCCCCATCCCATTAGTCAAATCCATCTTCGTCCAAACCGAGTTTTTTAGTAAATAGGGTAACGAATCCTTTTCCCGATACTACTAACCGGTTAAAGTGAAACAGGGATGATTGTTTTGGGTAGGTTTACTGGTGGATAACCAGCTGCCTCGTTTACGCCGGGTCCATTTCAGGAGACTCGGCTGGGACTGAAAAGTTTTTAGCCCCCAAGGAAAATACTAAACAGGCAATTCCATATAGTAAAGATATAAGCAATGATAAAATGCCTAATGGATTTTTTGCAAATCCTTTCATACTTTCAAATGGGTTATTCATAATAATTATTTATTCTTACAATTTTTAGAGACTTTGAGGAATCGCAGCTAACAATATTAAACGAAATCCAATCATTTTACAAGTATTGATTATCAGCCCTTCCTATTGCGCTTTTTGTATCGTTGTTGCGTCAATACAGTTTTTAATATTGTTTGTTGAAAATTAATTCCAATCAAAATTCCGGCTACCACAGTTAGTTTCTTCTTACGGAGAAACTCAAAAGCGCTTCAAGGTAAAAATTAAATTAATATATAAAAAAGAAATTTTAAGAGGCAACTATCCCTGTGCACGTTGCTATAATAACTACCTGTTCCAATTATTTTTTTCGTTCATTTTAATATTTAATACTTTTGAAATTACCCCCTGCTAAAGTTTCTTACTGCTAAATATTTTTATGATGAAAATGCTCCTTTCCTTTCTGATTTCCCTTTGCAGTTTGTACGCATCAGCACAAACCGGCAATACGCCGCGGTGGCTTCGCAATTCCGCTATTTCTCCCGACGGGCAATGGATCGCTTTTGAATATAAAGGGGATATTTTCAAAGTGCCTGCATCCGGCGGCACCGCCCTCGCCATTACCATTACCCCGGATTACGAGAGTAACCCTGTCTGGAGCCATGATGGAAAATTGATTGCCTTTGCTTCTGACCGGTATGGAAACTTTGATGTGTATGTAATGCCGTCTGGCGGTGGAACTGCCACCAGGCTCACGTGGAATTCCGCCGCTGATGTTCCTTTGGATTTTACACCGGATGATAAATCCGTTGTGTTTGGTACCGCGCGTAATGATTTCTATACTTCCGTCCGGTTTCCCCTTCCCGGCATTTTCATGAAATTGTATCGCGTTCCCGTAGCAGGAGGAAGATCGGTGATGCTCAATTCTGCCGGAATGGGCGATGCCTCTTACAATAAAGATGGCAGCATGCTTATTTTCGAAGACAAGAAAGGTTACGAAAGCGATGAGCGCAAACACGAAAGAGCCTCCGTAACGCGCGATATCTGGACGTATAATATTGCCACAGAAAAGTATGCCAAACTAACCAGTTTCCAGGGAAACGATTTGCAACCGGTTTGGGGCGATGGTGATAATTATTTTTACCTGAGCGAGCAAAATGACGACAATCTCAACGTGTACCAATCGTCTGTAGCTGACACGGGCCGGCGCATTCAGTTAACTCATTTTAAAAGAAACCCCGTAAGAGACCTGAGCCGCTCAGGCAACGGCATTCTTTGTTTTACTTATGCCGGCGACATCTACACCCTTAAGGAAGGCGGTCAGCCTGAAAAAGTAAACATCACGCTCCAGGCGGATTTTGCCCAACAGGCTTCCAAAACACTCCCTGTGACTAACGAAGATATCAGTGAAATGGCACTGTCACCGGATGGCATGGAAGTGGCTTTTGTTTACCGCGGCGATATTTTTGCTTCTTCTGCGGATGGCAATACGACGAAGCGGCTGACCAATACGCCTTACCAGGAGCGGATGATAGAATTCAGCCCGGATGGACGTTCTATCATTTTCTCCGTAGAAAAAGACAGCTCCTCATGGGACATCAACCAGTTGGAAATTGCCAATAAAAACGAACCCTATTTTTATGCGGCAACCGTTGTCAATAATACCCCGGTGATTGCCACAGGGAAAGACGAATTTCAGCCGCATTATTCGCCGGATGGCAAAAAGATAGCTTACCTCGAAGAACGCAATATTCTAAAGGTGTATGACCCGGAAACTAAAAAAACGGTGACCGTGATTCCTGAAGGCGTTAATTATTCTTATGCTGACGGAGATGAATATTTTAACTGGTCGCCCGACAGCAAATGGATATTGGCGAATTCCTCTGAAGGTACTTTTAACCGTGCCGAAATAGACCTGGTAAAAGCAGACGGCACCGGCGAGCGCAAAAATCTTACTGAAAGCGGGTTTGACGACGTAATGCCCAAATGGGGAGCAGACGGGAAAATGATGGCATGGATATCCAGCAGGGAAGGAATGAGCAATCCCAGCCGTGGCGGCCAGGGAGATGTATATGCGATGTTTTTTGATAAGAAAGCGTTTGACCGTTTCAATCTCAGCGAAGACGATTTTAAGCTTTTAAAAAAAGAAGAGAAAAAAGACAGCATTAATAAAGAAAAAGAATTGCCTGAAAAGAAAGCGGTAAAAACCAAAGAAGTCAAACCGGTAGAATTAGACCTGGATGACCTTAATACCCGCACCAAAAGATTAACCATCAATTCATCCATGCTCAGTGATTTTATCCTTTCAAAAGATGGGGAGAAATTATATTACCTGGCAAAATATGAAAATGAATACAACCTGTGGCAAACTGAATTGCGCAGCCACGATACCAAAGTGATAGCGCAACTCAAGGCAAAAGAAGGGGGCTCGCTCGCCATAGACACTTCCGGAAAAACCATTTTTGTACTGGCAGGTGGCAAAATCAGCTCGGTAAATATTGCAGATGA
The DNA here is from genome assembly GCF_003721595.1 of Hanamia caeni. GTDB lineage: Bacteria > Bacteroidota > Bacteroidia > Chitinophagales > Chitinophagaceae > Ginsengibacter > Ginsengibacter caeni. The sequence continues at coordinate 34,723 of NZ_RJJR01000015.1, read as the reverse complement.
AAATGATAAAAATAAAAAGGCAACGGATGACAATGTAAAGCTTCTGCCCATCAAAGCGAGCTTTAACCTCGACGCCGAAGGCGAACGGCAATATCTTTTTGAACACACCTGGCGGCAGGTAACAAAAAAACTGTTTGACCCAAAATTCCAGGGAGTGGACTGGAAATATTATCATGATTTTTACCAGCAGTTTCTTCCTTATGTAAATAATAATCATGATTTCAGGGATTTGCTCAGTGAAATGCTGGGCGAATTAAATGTGTCGCATACCGGTGCGAGGTATTATCCCAAAAAAGACAATGCAGATGAAACTGCGTCACTCGGAATGCTTTACAACGTTAAGAAAGGAGGTGATGGCCTTGTAGTTGAAGAAATATTAGCCGGTGGCCCGATGGACAACAGCAAAACAAAAGTGAAGCCGGGCGATATCCTGGAGAAGATAAACGGAACGGCCATCACCGCTGATTTCGACTGGGCCGGCTTATTAAATCATGCGGAAAAAGTATTTACCCGGCTTTCTTTCTCTGACCCTTCTTCCTCCAAAAAATGGGATGAAGTGATCAAGCCGGTTTCGGCAGCCGAAGAGCAAACGCTTATGTATAACCGTTGGGTAAAAATGATGCAAAAAATGACCGACAGTCTTTCGCGTGGAACAGTGGGCTATGTACATGTAAAGGCAATGAACGATCCCAGCTTCAGGACCGTGATCAGCAAAGTATTGGGGAAAAACTTTGATAAAAAAGCGCTCATTGTGGATACCCGCTTCAATGGCGGAGGATGGCTTCATGATAACCTGGTTACTTTCCTTGGTGGAAAATTATATATGCAGTTTGCGCCCCAGGGTAATATAGTTCCGGGAGGCGAATCCATGGATAAGTGGACTAAGCCCAGTTGCGTGGTGATGAGCGAATCCAATTATTCGGATGCTTTTATGTTTCCCTACATCTATAAGGAATTAGGAATTGGTAAATTGATTGGCATGCCGGTACCGGGAACGGGAACCGCCGTTTGGTGGGAAAGACAGATAGACCCAACCATTGTATTTGGTATCCCGATGATTGCCACCAAAGGGGTTAACGAAGATAATTTTACTGAAAACCACCAGTTAGAGCCGGACATAAAAGTGGAGAATCCTTATAATAAAGTATTAAATGGCCAGGACCCGCAGTTAGAAGCAGCGGTTAAAGAAATGCTTAAAACAGTAAGCAAATAGGCATTAAGGTTTACAGTAAACAAATAAATAAGACCGGTTTTTATTTTTTTGAAAGACACAGGTGTGGGGCCATTTGTTTCGCTGCCCAGCACGTCATCCCGTTTACGCCGGGTCACTTTCAGGAGAATCCGGCTGGGACTGAAAGTGAGTTTTATTCAAGGCTGTCGTTAGCGCCTCCGCCAATAATCTAACAGTATGACCCACATAAAAACACCAGCTTAAAATTTTTAACAGATTGCATTTATCTTAGCCTCAAAATAAAAAAATGAAGCCATCGGAAAGACTAACTGATGCTCAGCAAAAAGCTGCATTCGCACAAAATCATTCGTTACTGTTTTTCATTTTATTTCCTGCTGTATCCATGTTGCTCGGATGGGGATTACGTGGCTTTATTGGTGGCGGCCCTTTCGGAGCCATGATTCCGGGCGCCATGGTTATGCTGGCCATCTGCCTGTTACTTGACATTCCACTCAGGCTTGCTGCCATAGCAACCGTTTTTGGAACCGCAGGAACCGCTATGGGTGGAGAGATGACTTATGGGCAAACAATTGGCTTTCTCCGAAACGCTGACACAGTATGGTGGGGCTTTGCCGGAACAAGCCTGAAGGGTGCAGTATGGGGATTACTCAGCGGGCTGTTTATTGGCCTGGGCCTGATTTTTCAACGGATTAAAGTTAAAACCATCCTCATAGGTTTTTTGATATTTTTGATTGCGCTTGTGATTGGTTTGAAAGTGATAAACGATCCAAAAGTCCTGTATTTTTCAAATCCTTATTCGCATCCCAGGAATGAATCGTGGGCAGGATTATTATTCGCCGCAATTGGATTATTAATTTTCCTGAAAATAAAAACCCGCGCTGAAGATTTCAAAATAGTATGGCGGTTTGCCCTATATGGGTTAATAGGTGGAGGCCTGGGCTTTGGCCTGGGCTCTCTTTGGATTACAGTCGGCGCTCAGTATGGCTCCCGTCTTCTCATCGTTGACTGGTGGAAGATGATGGAATTTTCATTCGGTTTTTTATTGGGTGGTTTTCTTGGCTTTGCGGCGTGGAGAAGCAATCATATCGACTGGCGGCTGAATCCAAAAAAATTAATTACCATCAATAAATCCTTTGCATCAGAATTGGTTTCCGTCATGTTCATAGGTTTTTTGATGTACGCAGCAATATCATGGCTTGAATCGTACCTGGATATAATTAACACCCGTGACGGAATATTCTACGAATCACTAGCTACTATCGGAAGGGTTTTGGTTAATTTTACGTTCATCGGTTGTGCCTTAATAATGATAACCCTGCGATGGCCGCATCTTGCTTTCCAGATTGCTGTTACCTTAACCTTTTGCCATTGCGTAATAGATCTCGTAACTGACGAGCACCTTTTTCCGGCATTACAATCGTCGCCTTTATTGATGATAATCATAATTATTGCCGCCTCGTTGGTTGTCGGCCTGTTGGTGGCTGCATTTCAAAGAAAGCCATCCGTGTTGAGATCCATGTTGTTGATACTGGTTTGGTCAACCATAGCCGTAGCGCTAATAAGAATGTTTGTAAATGGTGATTTCAGCTTCAGGCAAGATCATTCTCTAGCCCAGGTGGTCATAGGAGACTTGTTTGTGTTTGATGTCTTTATGATTTCAGCAATCATGGTATCCCTTATGGTTATGAAAAATAAAGCTTTCCGTACGCTGCCGGCATCATAACAAGGTGCCTTCACTCAAAACAAAAATCAATTTTATTTGTTGCTTCACTGCATTCGGACTTAAAGAATATAATACAAAACGGGCATTGAAAAAAATACCATTCTTTACGAGGACGCAAATAAGAATTACGATGTTCATTATCATCTGGCCTTCGACCAACGATTTTATTTGTTTCTTCCTTTTATTTTACAGATTAACGTTATGGATCAAAATTTTTCAATTGAACGTGCACAGTTTTTTACAGCAACTATTTTTCAACGGAATCATTTGCTTTCGGACGATAATTCTAAGAACATAATAGTGGAAAGTTCAAAATTCTTAGTGACTGGTAACGAATCCAGCTAAACGCTTTTATTATAATGAGTAATCATATTTATCTGATTTGGCAACCATACCGCGGAATATTTTAATTTGAAAGAGGACCACCTACAGAGGCTGAAACCATTGGAAATAAGAATTGGCGGAACTTGTTTGTTTACGGTTTAACTTCTGTAAATAGCATTATCATTATCTAAAGAGCGCCTGCCAGACAGAAGGAACCAGGAAGAAAAAAACATCATTTTCTCCGATTCCATCTTACCACATAAGTTTATAATACCTCCCACTGCTCAATCAATTCAGCCGCGGGGTAATTGGCGCTGGAAAAGTCTTTCACGTTTTCATAGATTTATCATTGCTGTTAGCTGGAAAATATAAAACGAACAAATGGAAATTAAAATTTTATACATTAGTGCTCAATATTTTCCGGTTGGCATCTACAATCCTATTGACGCGTTAAAGTTGTAAACACACTTTGCAATATCCGGATATTAAAATTCCATCCTCTGAAGAAAGTCCTTTTCTTACCACTGAAAAATACAAGAAAATTTCAATTTTGTGATGGCTATGATTATGATCTTCAAAAATCCAATCAGGACTCGAATCGAAATGGAAGTGATTTCAACAATAAATGACACAGCCCCATTGAATTAGCAGCCTGCATCTATTCCCTATCCTTTTCTGAAGAATAATGGTCAATAGCAGTTTCGCTGAGTGAGCGGTCAACAGGAGCGTATAAAAATGATTCCCTAAAGAAAGCTGTTTGCCTGCTCAGTTTTCCCTTGCAATCACCCTAACTTATTTTATTGGCAAAATGCTTCTTTCAACTTTGTAAAAAGTTTTTCTGAAAATTTATTTTAAAGAAAACATTGAATCATGAAACTGTTATTCTTTTTTGCATTGATTTTAACTTTTTTTGAAAGTCAGGCTCAATCTAATATTTCAGGTGTAATGGAAGATAGCCTTGATAGAAAACTTGATAACGTAAACGTACTGCTGTTGCGGGCTTCCGATTCCGGTCTCGTAAAAGGTATGCTTACTGATGCAAGCGGAAGCTTTTTATTCAGGAATATTCAAACAGGAAACTATTTTATAAAGTCAAGCTTTACCGGGCTTAATCCGTATAATTCAGAAACCTTTTTTATTTCAGCGGGCAACGACAAAAATGTTGGTGTGATTCATCTTTATCTAAAGACTCAGCAATTGGATGAGGTGAAAGTAGCCGCAAAGAAACCGCTGCTGGAACAAAAAATTGACCGGCTTATTATAAATGTGGAAAACAGTATTACTTCAGCAGGAAGTACAGCGCTTGAGATTCTAGAAAGATCTCCCGGTGTGATTGTTGACCACCAGAATAATGTTATTTCTCTTAGTGGCAAAGACGGCGTGCAGTTAATGATCAATGGAAAGATGAGCCACCTGCCTGTGAGTGCTGTAGTAGAAATGTTATCGGGTATGAACTCGGCCAATATAGAAAAAATAGAGCTGATAACCACACCGCCTGCCAGTTTTGATGCCGGCGGAAATGCGGGCTACATCAATATTGTATTGAAAGAGAATAATAATGTTGGCACAAATGGATCTTATAATTTATCGCTCGGATATGGAAAAGGATTGGTAAGTGGTGCAGGTATTAATTTCAATCATCGTAAAGACAAATTGAATATTTATGGCGATATCTCTTATTCACGAATAAAAGGCCCTATCGGATTTGAGGGTTATAGCAAAATACAGAATAAAGGGAACGTTTTCGAAAAATATAATACCATGGACCGTACCGACACAACGATACAAATAAATGCAAGGCTTGGACTGGATTACCAAATCAACAACCGAACCGTTGTCGGCATGCTGGTTACAGGTAATAAAAGGCATTTCACACAGGCTGAGCAGACTCAAAGTTCATTAATCAAAAATGGAGTGCCCGATACTTTAACGACCTATTCAAATCATGAGCTGAACGATTGGATAAATTATGGAATCAATTTAAACAGCAGCCATAGTTTTAAAGAAAATACGAATCTTACTCTGAATCTTGATTATATCCATTACAAAAACAATCAACCGGTGAATTATTTTGCTTCTAACTATGATGGCACCGGAAAGTTTATTTACAACCTTGCAACACGGAGCGGCAAGCTTACCTATATGGAATTTTTGGTCGGGGCCTTAGACTACAACGCCAAATTAGGAAAGAAAATAAGTATGGAAAGCGGGCTTAAACAAACCGTTTCAGGATTTAAAAATGATGTAAGTTTTGAAAGGCTGGAGCAGCCTTCATGGATTAAGGATGAGGCGTTGTCGGCAAAATATAAATTGAACGAAAATTATTCAGCGGCTTATGTTTCTGTTGATGTTTCTCTCAATAAAAAGACGGATGCCAAGTTGGGCTTACGGTATGAATACACTAATTCAAACCTGGGCACCGAAACCATAAAAAATATAGTGGACCGGCATTATGGAAATCTTTTTCCAACCGTTTTTCTGTCGCATACTTTGAATGAAAATAATAAAATTAATTTTTCATTTAACACCCGTATCAACAGGCCTGCCTTTACTGACCTGGCACCTTTTACATATTACCTCGATTCAAAAACAGAGCTTACGGGCAATCCCGCATTGCAACCATCTTTTACCAATACCATTAAGGGAGATTATATCTTTAAATCTTACCTTTTTTCAATTTCTTACAGCGTAGAAAAAAAAGCTATAACGGGGTTCCAGGCGGAAATAGATTCGGCAAGGCTGATAACCATTTTGACACCACGAAATCTTGAAAATCAAAAGATCATTTCTGCAATCATTTCCTTACCGGTTACGGTGAATGAATGGTGGACAATGCAATTTAATATTACAGGATTATGGCAACAGGTAAATGCGATTTATCAAAAAGATGCGGTAAGGTTGAACTCCGGCAATATTAATATTTACGGAAGCCAGCAATTTAAGCTACCGAAAAAATTTACACTTGAATTGTCCGGTTTTTATCAATCGAAATCCCTATCGGGGTTAGCTATTGTAAAACCTCTTGGTATGCTTAACATGGGGCTAAAGAAAAAGCTTGGCCAGAAAAGTTCATTAGATTTTAATGCTTCAAATATTTTGAATTCTATGAAATACAGAACGTCCATTAATTTACCGGAACAAAATCTTGTTTCTACTTTCAATCTCAATTTCTCCCGGCCAACTTTTAAGGTGACGTTCACACACAATTTTGGCAAAGAAAAATTAAAGGGAAAGCGTGAACGCAGTACCGGTGCGGAAGAAGAAAAAGGGAGAGTGAATAATAATTAAAATTTCAGGAACAGAAGAAGCTATTCTTTACAATATCTTTATAGCCTTATCATTACTTTTATATTCAAATAAAAGTAAAACGTGAAGCTGTCAGATATAAGAAAATTGCCGGTTAAAACACAATACCTTTTTAGTGTGCTACCGGTACTTGCCGTTTCACTGGCTTTCTTTCCTTTTAATGGCGGTATCGACTATAAAATAGTAGCACTCGTCCTGTTAATGACGGTATCGGTAGTGGCGATGCTGTTTGAAATTCTTCCGGTATTGCTTTCGGCTGTTTTAAGTGCTGTTATATGGAACTTCTTCTTTATACCGCCGTTATATACTTTTAGCATTGGCAATACCGAGGATTTGCTGATGTTTCTACTCTATTTTTTAATTGCGCTGATAAATGCGGCTTTGACATTCAAAATGCGCGAAGCAGAGAATAAGGCAAGAGATAAAGAAGAAAAGGAAAACGAGTTGAAACTGTACAATACCCTACTTAATTCGCTCTCACACGAGTTACGCACACCCATTGCTGCCATTCTTGGTTCGGTGGATATGCTAAAAGAAAGCCTGAATCCAATTTCGGCTGAAAATCAGTCGGAATTGCTGAACGAAATCCAAATCGCCGGAAACCGTCTGAACCGCCAGGTGGAAAATATTCTCAATATGAGCCGGTTAGAGAGTGGAATGTTAAAACCTAAAATGGATTGGACAGATATGAACGAGCTTATTAATTCTGCCATTCAAAAGCTGGTTCCCACTGATCACCATTTTATTTTTCAAAACAATGATAATCTTCCCTTGTTCAAGCTGGACAGTGGCCTCACGGGGCAAATTGTATACAACCTGTTACATAATGCCGTTCAATATACACCTGCAAATACTTGTATTGAGATTGAGGTAAAACATGAGGCGGAAAATTGTGTGATCACTGTTTCAGACAATGGCAACGGTTTCCCCATGGAAGAAATTCCGATGGTATTTGATAAATTTTACCGTCTTCCCAATACCAAAGCAGGCGGAAGCGGCTTAGGTCTTTCCATCGTAAAAGGTTTTGCAGAAGCGCAAAACGGTACCGTAAAACTGGAAAATAATCAACAGGGAGGCGCAAAATTCACTATCGAAATTGCGGCTGAAGCCTCCTATTTAAACAACCTGAAAAATGAATAAAGCGGAGATACTTATCATCGATGATGAACCACAAATTCGTAAGCTTCTTGAAATTACGTTAGAGAGCAATGGTTACAAGGTGTTGCAGGCTGAAAACGGGAAAGAAGGGATAATAAAGGCAGCAAGCCATCCTCCCGAACTTATTTTGCTGGACATTGGGCTACCGGATAAAAGTGGTCATGAAATACTCAAGGAATTGCGCCAGTGGTACAATAAATCTATTATTATTCTTTCTGTACAAAATAGCGAAACGGATATTGTCTCCGCTCTTGATAATGGCGCTACCGATTATCTTTCCAAGCCATTTCGTACAGCAGAATTATTAGCACGTATTCGCTCGGCAATCCGAAGAAATCAAACAACCAACAATACAACTATTATGGATGCAGGCGATTTGCAAATTGACCTGGCTGCAAGAACCGTTAGAAAAAACAATGAATTGATTAAACTCACTTCCACTGAATTCAATCTCCTTTCACTTTTCGCCCGCAATGAAGGCCGGGTTATGACGCACCGGTTTATACTAAAGGAAATCTGGGGCGTAGGTTATCAAACCGAAACACAATATTTACGTGTTTTTGTTGGTTCACTGCGAAAAAAGATTGAAGAAAATCCAAATAACCCGCTGCACATTATTACTGAAAGCGGTGTTGGTTACCGCTTTCAATAGTCTTTATAAAAATTTTATTTTTCGGACTGTTTTTTTATCTTTTGTTGATGGATTAAAAATTTACTTCGTCATGAATTGCTAAATCAAAATTGCAATCATGCTTTCACCCGGAGTAATACCTATTATTGGCATCGTTCTGCTGTCAGGTACTGTTATATTCCTGTTTCTTACAGCAGTTAAAGAAATGCTTGAAGAAAAATAAAGTGCATTCCCTAAAGCCATTCTGCTCTTTATAAAACCTTTATATCCGGTGGTACTATTTTTACATTTTCCCTATACTATTCCTTTCAATTTTGCAGGAGATCAATTCAATAGGAATGGAAAGGATTAAAAAGGGAATCTCTGGCAAAGTAACGGCTGCAACCTTACTGGTTGCCCTGGGCATTATTTATGGCGATATAGGCACCAGCCCGCTTTATGTTTTAAAAGCCATTGTGGGTGAAAGGCCTGTTTCGGAAATACTTGTATATGGCGGTATTTCCTGCGTATTCTGGACCATCACCTTTCAAACCACTTTCAAATATATCTACCTTACCTTAAAAGCCGACAACCATGGCGAAGGTGGAATTTTTTCATTATATGCGCTCGTTCGCAAATATGGAAAATATATGGTCATTCCGACCATCCTTGGCGCTACTACTTTACTCGCGGACGGCATTATCACGCCACCCATTTCTGTGGCTTCGGCAGTGGAAGGGTTAACGATTGTAAAAGGCCTCGAACATTTGCCAACAGTTCCGGTGGTAATAATCATCTTATCGGCATTGTTTTTCTTTCAGCGTTTCGGCACCCATAAAATTGGAAGCACATTCGGGCCTGCGATGTTAGTTTGGTTTATCATGCTGGCCACTCTTGGTATTTCACAAATTGCCAAACATCCTGCTATTTTCAAAGCACTTAGTCCCGTGTACGCTTACCATTTTTTGGCAGAATACCCTCACGGCTTTTGGTTATTAGGTGCCGTTTTTTTAGCCACTACCGGAGCGGAAGCATTATATTCTGACCTCGGGCATTGCGGTAGAAATAATATCCGTATTACATGGGCCTGGGTAAAGACCGCATTAATGCTCAATTATATGGGGCAGGCTGCCTGGATTATGAACCTGGGAAAAGGTGCATTGCTGCAGGCCCGGAATCCTTTTTATGAAATAATTCCCCACTGGTTTCTGATACCAGGAATCATTATTGCGACCATTGCCACCATAATTGCATCACAGGCCATGATCAGCGGAAGCTATACACTCGTGAACGAAGCGATGAACCTGAATTTCTGGCCACGTATTGCAGTAAGGCAGCCCACAGAATTAAAAGGACAAATCTACATTCCAAGCGTAAACAATATTCTTTGGGCAGGTTGTATTTTGATGATCTTATATTTTGAAACTTCCACCAATATGGAAGCTGCTTATGGTTTTGGTATTACTATAACCATGATGATGACCACCTTTTTGCTTATGCACTTTCTGTTTTACAAATTAAAATGGAATAAATTTTTAGTACTTGGCTTACTGCTGCTTTTTGGCACTATAGAATTTTCTTTCTTTATTGCAAACGTGGCAAAAATAGAGGAGCGCTGGAAGTTTCTTTTCTTTGAATTTGGCATTTTTACTACAATGTACGTCTGGTATTACGGCAGAAAAATTACCAACCGGCTAACCCATTTTGTAGATTTGGGTAAATATGCAACTCAACTGAAAATGTTAAGCGAAGACAGCCGGATTCCAAAGTATTGCTCCCAATTAATCTACCTCACAAAAGCCAACCAACGACATAATATTGAAGAAAAAATCATTAAATCAATTTTTGGCAAAAAGCCCAAAAGGGCGGATGTTTATTGGTTTCTTCATATCAACAGAACTGAAGAGCCTTACACACTTTCCTATAATGTTTCTGAGCTGGTAGATGATAGGGTGATAAAAGTAAATATCAATATTGGTTTTCGTATTCAGCCCCGGACAGAGTTGTATTTCAAAAAAATAGTGCAGGAACTGATAAATAATAAGGAACTGAATTTACATACCCTGCCTGATGGATCCACTAAATACAACAGTGAGCCCGATTTTAAATTTGTAGTCATTGAAAAATTTCTTTCTGTAGAAAATGAATTTTCCCTGCGTGAAGGGTTATTACTGAACACTTATTTTTTTCTAAAACGCCTCGGCCAAAGCGATGAAACCGCTTTTGGACTCGATAAAAGCGATGTGGCCATCGAACAGATACCATTGGTGTACCAGCCTTTTACCAATGTTGAGTTAAAACGTGAAGAGCACCTGCAGCCGATGATGTAAAATTGAAAAAGATTTTTCACCGGCCGGGACTGAAGAGAGCACGGCGTGGCGAATGGATTATAAAGCTTACCTTGTAACGATGACACCCAATACAAAAGTGCAATTTATCATATTTGATACAATCCTTTCCCCTGAACCATTCATGAAACGCTGGAAAGAATATGCGAGGTCTTCCAAAAGCGACGCAGATGTTATTCTTCAACAATCCCATCACAATGGCGCCTTCAGGTATATTGCCCAGCACCGCTTTGCCCGTGAGGAAGTTCAATTTGTTTTCGTCAAGGAAAAGCGTACCTCCCGCGTTCCCCAGGAGTCTATTAAGTCACAATTGGTTGGCGGATATTCGGTTTTAAAGGCAGGTCGGCTCACGGATACGGGCGCCAATGAAAGAAAGGTTTTCGCATTCATCACTGATCCGGCAACTGACCTCAGAATTTACGAAGATTTATTACCCGAAGGGCAATTGAATATTTACGAACCCTATTACGAGAATTGCAAATATGGCTTTGTACTTGAATATTTTGTAAAAAGTAAATTCGCCGAAAGGCTCGTCGGTCAATTAAAGAACCCGGAAATTACAGATGCGGCTGTTTACCACGAATGTAAAATTTCTAAAGACCCAAATACTGCAGAAAAGGAAAAGGCCTTGTATGTGTGGCCTTCATTTTAGTAATGTAACTATCCACTGGCAAGCAAAGCAGAAAAGTATAATGCTCATAAATATGAAAAGCGGATATTTGTTTGTTTGCTGACCATCTTAAGATAATTATGGTATCCATAATTACCCAAGCAATCCTTAGTTTATGCCCCCCTGTTGCGCAAGCGGAACGCTTGCCCAATAACACAAGCTTCCGCCAACAACGGGTAAAATCAATCGATCCGAAATCAATCCGCCTGGGGCAAATCCTTGTTATCCTCTTTTAAAAGCAACTCTGCATACAATAATGGATGTAAGGTTTTACCGGCAGGACTATATTTTCTCAGGACAGACACAGCAGGTGAATCTATCATTTTGAAGGTTATAAAGTGCTGGTTCACTTAAAACTTTCCCAAAGTTGTAATTACAGGTTCCCATATTGCGGTAACGCATTCTAACTTTCGGAAAGTTACTGAAGGCAACGGAATGAGGGATTAGGGATTCTGCTTTGTAGAATCCGTGTTATTCATCATTTGATGATCTTCGTGTTCCCCGTGCATCATTTGCATCATTTGCATCATTTGGCTGGCATCAATGTAACGCCAATGCTCCACGGCTTTACCATTTTTTATTTTTACCACATTTACGCTGGTCATGTCAATGGGTGTATTGGCGGGCATTCCCATGTATTCACTGTTGGTAGTGCCAGTCATTCTTACCAGGTCAAAATGATAATCGCCGCCGGTAGCATAGGCAACAGGGTCCATTTTAAGATTACTGATATGATCGTGCATTTCTGTAAACATGATTTTGGCAGAATCAAGGCCTACCATATCGCCATGAGGCCCCGAATGGTCAACGATGTTGTTATCAATAAACTGATCCAGTTTACTTACATCACCAGTCTCAATAGCCCGGTAAACCTGTAGGGTATTTGCATGATTCGTTTCTGCCTGTGAATTGCCCTGCGCCAATGAAGCCAATACACAAAAAATAATACCAACGATTGTTAGAGATAATTTTTTCATTTTGTTTGATTTAAAGTAGGTGAATAAAAGAAAAAAAATCCCGTAGTGTTCAAAAGTATGCCTGGGCTTTCTTAGGAAACGAAGCACGAAAGGAAATCAGAAGTGGCGGTAATATTTTAAGAATAATGGTTTAAGTTTCGTCTGGAGTAGTTTGGAAAGCAAATACTGTTACCCATCTACGATACAACTCCGCTGATAGTCGTGCAAGTCCCGTGCCGAAATAAAAAGCCCATCTGAACAAAGAAACAGATGGAATAACGCCTTTATATAAAACACAATGGTAAAAGGTTTTCGCACCTTTTTTCGTAGCACCTGTTTTCATAATTTCTTAATGTTCTCTTAACCTTTTCATAAACCCCGGGTTTTAGTTTTGACAAAACACAATTACGCTTCCTCTTGAATTTCTTGAAAGACTTGATGAGATTTTTTTCCTGCTAATCAACCGCGCTTCGTGTTATACACTCCTGGACCCTGGTATGCTATTACTGATAAATCCGTTTACATGGATTCCTCTTTGTGTTTTTATGCCTTTGTTCATGTTTGTGAAAACCGGAAAACACGGCTGGCTGATTCAGGATTTTATGGGCAACGAATCCTGTCTTCCGTTAAAAGAAAAATTAATCCGGGTCGTGAAACAATTTATACAACCGATTAGTCTTCATTGAAACCTCTCCCTGGCTAGGTCTCTATTCCCCACCCTGGTGCGGATGCAGGGCACGGCGTTCAGCGTCATTAACCCATAAATCGGGTATTCACCACCTCTCCATTTAAATAATATCCGGCCGGACTGTATTTGTAGTGCACGGGATTTTCAACCAATTTTCATACGCCGCTGTAAGGAGTATGGTGAATATAGCTCTGCGATATTCCAGGCTAATGATTTTATCCCACCTTCATCGTACGTGTGCTGCCTGGCTGCAAGGGCTTGGGGAGAGGCACGGCATGGGAGAGAAGTATTTTAGTTATTGCAATTCAAATTATGAGGTGTCGAATAACCTTACGCACAACGTTGAAGCATGTGCGATGGCATAGCAATAGCTAACAGTCAGCCCGGACAAATGTTTAATTGAAAAACTGGCGTTGAAGTTTATTTCGTCAGCCATGCTATTGCAATGCGCTTATTAGACGATGTTATTGTTCGTAATTAAAATCCTATTCTGCCTTTGCTTCTTGCCGATGCGTTTTTTGTCGGATGTACGGGGGTGGAACGTTGAATAAAGAAGATGCCGTCATATAACCCTTTTAACTTCTCTATTACGAAATTTTCTTTCGTACTTCTATTAATCCAATTGCCTTCACCAAAGCTGCTCGGTGTGTCCAACCATTTGCTGACTATAGGATTCGCTGATGCTTGACGTAAATCCACAAACAGGTATGGGGAACCTATCTGTGCAAAATGCCAATTTGTAGAGTTTGAAACAACATGCAATGTGTCTACTTTCAAATCACCCCACGAGTTATCAGGCAGTAATTCCCTTGCTTGAAAAGTTCCTTCATAACATTCCAAGCCAAGTGCATAGTATCTGTCGTGGAACTTTTGTCGCAAGAAATAGCCAATGCTTTTTACTGGGTCATTGCTTGATACATGATAATTGTGTGCCCAAAACATGAACTTAGTATTGGGCCTTTCCCTTTCCATGAGGTACAACATGTTCTGCCACATGTACTCGTCTCTGTCTGATTTTTTCGAGGCAAATGAAGGCGGCACATCTTTAACATTGAAATAAAGGGACTGTTGCATGACTTCAAGGTACTTATGAGTTTGTTCCCATTCCTGTAAGGAAGAAGCAGTGACTAGTCTATCCTTCCTGTCTGCTAAATAGCCCATTAAATTATTCAAAGGAACAAAAATTTGCTGCAGTGTAGTTTGATTCATACGGCTGAGCCAATTAACTTCTTCACTGGCAAGCATGCCGAACACAGAATCAACAGATGCTACTTTTTCAGGTACGTATTTTTTAAAATAAGCACCCACCTTTTCCCTACCGACTTTTTGCAGGCTTAAGATGTCCAACCCATAAAACCGCACCTTTTTTTCATCAGCTACCTTTTGATTATACTCCCTCATCCAATTAAGCATAGCCGAGAATTCTTCTGTATCCCATGCTGTATACATCTGATTTGTGAGCACCGTAGCCCTGTCTCCATTACCAGTAAGTATGTAATCGTTAATAGGTTCGCAATCTGAAAAACTTGCTTCAAGAGCAAACGCAGTAAAGCCCATTTGTGTTACCAGAAATTCTACCAGACGTCTCTTGATTTCAAAAAACTCATGAGTACCATGTGTGGCTTCTCCAAGTCCGATTACTTGTACATCCTGAAGTATTTTTTTCAAAGGCTGTAAGTCTGAGAAACCATGTCCAGCTTCTATGTATTTAATTGGAAACGCACTTTGCTTTAACCAAGCCGTTACAACTTCCGTGGTGTCCTGTGCAGAGGAAAGATTTGTAAAAAACAAGGCACTTAGCAAATAGAGAATGTGTTTAATAGGTCGTCTCATAAAGGTTTGTTTTAGAGTGATGTAGGTCTTATTTCACCTAAGTTTGTATTTACGCAATTAGATGCAACTTCAATTTTTACAACTCCTTCATTTTCATTATCCGAATTCTTCGTTTTTTGGATTGTTCAGTTGCGTCAATCCACCCGGTCCGGCTCAGAGTTATTTTTACTTAGTGTTCGGAAACCTTTGGAATATTTATTAAAGTTTCTTTTTTTACATGCCAATATTCTCAGTCGTTTTTAAGCCCATGTGCGCTAATAAAACCTTTCTGCCGAGATCTTAAAAAATGTCGCCAGCAAAGCAGCAATGGAACACATTTACATTTACTTTCTTGCCATCGCTAAACCGAATCGAAATTATTAATTACTGTTTTTATTCAGGGGAGGAAAAGTATAATTCCAGTCATGGAAAAACACTAATTAGTAATGGGAAAGCCCTGCTTTTGTTGGCATTCCCTCCAACCATCTTTATTTCTGGTACTTCTTTTTAAAGAAAAGTTTCAGATTTGAAACCATACTTCCACACAGGAAGCTTATAGATTGTTATCAGCAGGATTTTACGAAAAATGGAATAAAAGATTTTTTTTAACTGATTTCAGGCAGGACAAGTTAATGGCGGCTGGCGGGGACGCCGCCAACAGCATCCGGAGGACTATTTTGCAAATCGAGAAACTTATCCAGGATCATTACATTATAGTAATCAGGTTTTTTCTCAGGGAAATCAAATAACGGCAAATCTTTAAATCCTACAAATATGAATTCCTTTTTGCCCCAGCTTACAAAATCTTCAAATGTCCAGTTTCCGGCTATATGGTCGCAATATTCATCATGATAGTCTGAACAAAAAGTAAGCATTTGTGTTGATCCGAATTTCTCTATTGCAGATGGCATTTTGCACCTTTCTTTTAAAACATAGGGGCCGCTCTGTACATCCATCTGCCTTGTTGCATTTATTGCATCATATTCTTCAAAAGTACGGAGTCCATATTGCCTGATAAGCCAGCACATGCGGGCCGTATCATCCCATCTGTATAAACAACAGTCGTCAAGTGAATTTTTCATTACATAAGGGTTGATATAAAATGTTCCGTTCCACCCGCTGGCTGTCTTATTAGTGAATTCAATCAATTCTTTCCTTTCGAGATATTGGTCTAAGCTTAAAGAATTAATTGTGCTTACATTCAATCCGACAAAATCATCCGGAATATCTTTTATATAATTACAATCGTTTCCCATAATAGAATTGAACACAACCAGGCCCGTCCGTTCAAATAGTTTTTGCACTAGCTCCTTGCCATTGTTATAATGCATGTTGTGATTGAAAATATGTGCGTTGTCAATTCCCATTTGCTATATTGTAAGTAGAGGATTGTTTTAAGGATTTAATATTGTGTCTCCTTTATATGGCGCTCATTAAAGATTTTAATTGTAAAATTTCTTTATCCCGATACAAGTATAAATATACATTGTCAAATTCCGTTTCTATTTGTTGTGGTTTTAGATGATCGAACCGATGTGCTGATGATTCATGCCCAAAATTGGCAACTAATAATAGCCAATTCTCTTTAAAATTATGACTGTACTTATGAAGATTTTTTTCCTTACCCCTTATTACTTCTTTAATCCAATTGATATCTATATAATTTACCCTGAAAGCGCCAAAGGGCTGCCAATTTTCTAAATCTCTGTCATTTGAAATACTTATACGATCAATATAAGAATTGATATGGCGATTAAATTTCGAGGAAACGTGAAATTCATGGTTTCGATTTGGCAAATAAATTTCTTCAACTATTTTGAAAAGTTCATCAGCGTATATCTTTATTTCTCCAGTACTACATTTTATTGGGATGCCTGAAAATGTCACCAGTACATAAAGTTCTTCGTCATATTTTTCCTTGAATAGACTTTGGGCAATCGCGACTAATTTTTCCTGAAATGCTTCTTTTTGGATAGTGTCTGCATGAATTAATCTGGTTAATTCTACAGAAATATTCTTCGTTGATTCTTCGATTACAAAATCAGGAGTTTCACCTTCAATAATAGCCTTGACTTTTAAGTTAAGATCTTTATTCGAAATAAAATCCTTTAATAAAATTAGTTCAAGCTCTTTCTTTGGTAAGATTCTTTTTTTCATTAATGTCTAATTTCTACTTTTTATGATAGAATGTGGCAATAGCCTGGTCGGTAATTAAAATTCTGGCGGGATAAAAAAGCTTGAGCAATTTTGTACACTTTCTGTTTTCTGATAAAAATCATTTTTTAAACCTCTCATATTCAATATAACGGAGGGATCATTATTGACTTGCAAATAAACTTTGCTGATACTTTTTCCAGAGAAAATTTGTCTATCAATATCACGATTAAAATCAGGAAAAGAGTATCCAATTACAACCAATATTTCAGTTTCCTTCACCATTCTTTTTGCTCTGGATAAAACGTACTCGGAACCAATATTTCGTTCCCATGCGAAATTGAAC
Organism: Hanamia caeni; assembly: GCF_003721595.1. GTDB lineage: Bacteria > Bacteroidota > Bacteroidia > Chitinophagales > Chitinophagaceae > Ginsengibacter > Ginsengibacter caeni. The sequence continues at coordinate 17,436 of NZ_RJJR01000015.1, read as the reverse complement.
AACGGGTTGTACCTTTCCAGTCGTGTTTTCGACTCTTTATAAATATTCATAATAATATCAATAATATCATCAAAATATTCTTGTTGCGAATCATATACAGAAATAATTTCTCCTTTGTTTTTAAATATGCCAGCTGTGCCATTTAATTTTAAAATGTTATGACTTCTTTCGCTTTCTTTAAATTCATTGAAGTCTATTTGCATGGGGTAGGGAAAAATGTCAACATAAGCGTCTAAATGCTTATATGGTATACTAAGTCGTTCCATCGCGATTTCGAACTGGGAATCGTAGTTCCATGAAAGAATATTTATATCTGGCTTAAATTTATTTTCAGGATTCAAAACCTTTCCGAGAAATCCTGAATATCTTCTATCTAAAGTATTTTGAATTCTTTCGTTAAGTTCATTATTAGAATTAAATTTATTCGGCCAAGAATAAGCGGGTACAGTAGGACCGCTTTTTACATTATTTATTGCAAAATCAGATTGTTTTTTTTTCAGTTGCTCAAAAAGAAAAAAACCAATTAATATCGCCTTTAATTTATTATACTTTTGTTGCGCCCCACGATCTCGATATAGAGAATTTGCATATTCATCAATTGTATTTCCAGAACAGTCGATGATACTATCTTCGATGTCTTGAATATATTCTTCTACTCCAGGTATAGAGGTGAATTTCAAAAGATAATTTTGAAAGATTCTCAATCTTGATTCCATTTCAGATACCGTTGGTAAAGCATTTACGCTTGCGCCTGCTCCAATTAAATATGTTATTTTAGCCATACTGCTTATTATAAGATCAATATTTGATAAATAAAATGCCCATTTAAATTCCTTAAAACAACTTTCCGATAATGAACGAGATTATAATAACAGCAATTACAGAAAGTAAAGCAAAAAACCAACTTTCTTGGATTAAATAAAAAATTCCTTGGGGACTATAACCATAAAATTTTATAAATGAAAAATCAGTTTTCAAATTGCCATCATAATCTCTAATTACTATGTTATGAAGATTATCAATTTTGCGCAATGTAGATAAATGCAACTTAACATATTCACGATTTTGAAAAGCTAAAGCTTCTTCTTTACCAGTTAAAAAATTAAGCATGGTTAACTTATTTCTCTTATATAGCGTTTCGAATCTTGGATGGCTGCTATAGGTTGTGCCATACTTATCAATAAGAATTCTGGCAAAGTCTATTTTGAGATTGTCGTTTATTGTTATTGGTTCACCGCCCAGCACCGAATATCTATGCTCGATAGCTTCAAATCCGTAATTTATGTCTCTCATATTTATGTGAATCCATTTGTATGACAAATGATTTTTCACAAAATCAAAAAATGAATGTAACATTTCCCTCTCCAACTTATCATAATGGTTATAAATATCTTTAGTTGAAATATTATTAAGTTCTGCCATCTTATGGATAGAAAAAGATTTAGTTTGCGCGCTATCAAAATACCTTACTGCAATTGAAGTAACTCTTGGAGTATTTCCATTAGGTGTGTCGATGAAACTTTCGCAAGAGTAGTGAATAAGGAGATACCCACTAGGGTTTTCATTAATGCTCTTTATCAATTCAATAGCCTTTTTGCGCTTTTTAAATTTATTAGAAATATTACTCATTTTTCTTTATACTTTTTCCTTTCTTCTTCTCCTTCCCAAACATCCCACTCGTCAACTTATCATACAATTCAAACAAAAACTCAATCCGCTTGGTTTCATTAATAAAAGGTTGCGGACGGTAACAAAGATCAACGGCTTTATCCAATGCCTGGTGTGCTTTCACTAATTCCGGAGGCATCGTGTTGGGATCATACAAATCCGCTAAACTTGATTCCGGAAACTTTGCCCTTACCTCTAAAACATTTTGCGCTGCTGATTCTACTGTTTGCTTTTGTTTTTCCGTTGGGTTTTCCGGCCAGGGGAAGTTGTTGTAAACAATCGTATTGGAATAGCTGTATCTACTTTCCAATCTTCCACAAGTATATCTTACCCATGCCATGTGCATTAAAGAAGTAAGTATTCCAAAATGAAATAAAGTTGCATTTGGAACGACAAAGGTTTTATCAGAAACAATAAAATCTTTAGATAAATAAGCAATCGGTATATATTTCCTGTTTTCAGAAGAAACTTTTGGGATAATTAAAAAATCATGAGCCGGTTGCCTTTCTTCAGCAAAAAGATAAGGTAGGTCAGCCATCTTTTTCGTTCCTGCCCTTGTACTTTTTTCTCGAAAGCTTTTTACCTCTTTAAATTTGTCCTGGAATTCTTTAATATTCCTGAATTCATTTGGCGCTACACCTTTTAGCCAAATGCACCATCTTATAACATTGTTTATAAAATCATCACCACTAATAAAGCGACGTAAATACTTGATAGATTCTGGTAATTTGTTTACTATCGTAACTTTCTCCTCATTACTTAAAATCAAAAATCCTCCATCTCTTGCTGCACTTCCTGATTGCATTTTGGGCACATTACAAATTGGTAACGGAATTGATTTTAAAACAGTATCATTTCCTTCTACCAAATAGGGATTTATATTTTTTACTCTTAATTCATGCGGTTCGCTATTAATATTATCATATTCAAAAATCCGTTTCTCTTTAATATCAAAATTGGCAAAACCTATTATAACCACATGAACAGCCGCATTTGCCTTTGCTTCATTACCCCATTTAAAAGTGCGATGGGCAAAATGAATCTTAATTTTATAAAGATTAAATAACACATTCCATAAAATCGCAGGCTGCTCTCCCTGCGAAATACTGTTGGTACTTACAAAGGCAACTTTTGTATGGGTATTCTGAATGCACTGTGCAGCTTTAATATACCAGGCCGCAACATAGTCAAGCATTCCAAATGATTGAATGCCGGAAAATATTCTTTCCATATCGGCTTTCTGTTCCGCATTTTGATAAGCCGTTCCTACAAAAGGGGGATTGCCGAGTATAAAATCAAACTTCGCAGGTTGGAAAATTGAAACAGTTTTTTGTTTTTCACCTTTGCTCTCAACAATATTTACTTTATTCGTGAAAACATTTACCGTTTCATAAACTGCATCCGGTTCGGCAAGGCTTATAATATTAGTTGTTTCAGCATAAATATCATAAGCATCTTTTTGTATTAAATTATTCCAGTTCAGTTGCAGCGCATTTCCATTTTTTATCACCGCGCTTTTCTTCAAAGGCAGACGCACATAATATTCACCAAATGTTTCACTGGCTTTCATGTTCATTTGATGGTCTATCAGCCACATTGCCACCTGTGCTATCTGCGCCGGAAATTCTTCATACTCTATCCCGTAAAATCTATCCACATCCAACAAAAAATAATCGCCGATATCCATCACAGTTTGATTCTGTAATAAGATCTTTACGATTTCCATTTCCAACAACCGCAATTCACGATAAGCGATTATTAAGAAGTTGCCACAGCCGCAGGCAGGATCCAAAAAACGCAGCTTGCTTATTTTATCATGAAACTTTTGCAGCTTCGGCTTGCTGTCTTTTATATTTTCAAACTCGTGCCAAAGCTCGTCCATGAACAAAGGCTTAATGAGTTTCAGGATATTCTTTTCACTGGTATAATGTGCGCCCAAAGCCCTTCTTTCCACCGGGTTCATCACACTTTGAAAAAGAGAGCCAAAGATGGCGGGAGATATTTTGCCCCAATCCAGTAAACAGGCATCCAGCAACAGTTTGCGCATGCTGCTGTCGAAACTGGCTATGGGCAAATATTCTTCAAACAATTTACCGTTTACATAAGGAAAAGCGGCAAGGCTTTCATCAAGGTTTTTAAGACGATTCTGCTTTGGAGTATTCAGTACCTGGAATAATTGCGCAAGGTGATTGGCCAAATCGCTGCCATCTTCATTGGTTCGCTGATCTATGTAGTCATACAGGATTCCTTTCTCAAAAATGCTGGTATCATCAGCAAACAAACAAAAAAGCAATCTTACTAAATAGAGTTCCAGCGCATGGCCAATGTATCCTATCGCTTCCAGCTTATCATGCAGCTTGCCCATCAAAGCGGCCGCTTCAATGTTTACGGGGTCTTGTTCTTTGTATGTTCTTTTTTGATAACCGGCAATGAAACCAAAGAGGTTCACATGTTTTACAAAATCAGAAAGATTAAACTGCTGGGTGGTGTTATCTTCCAGGTCGTACAAATTGAACCTTTCAAAATCGCTGACAAGAATATACCGCGGAAGTTCTTTTTCCTGTAATCCGGGAAAATAATCTTTTGCCTGGTTGTAGGCCTTTATCAAATCCTTGCCACGGCTTTTGTGCTCAATAAGAATTACGCCCTTCCAAAGCAGATCAATGAAGCCTTGCTTGTCGTCAATCTTTTTTACTTTCTGTTCAAACGTGGCAACCCGGCGACGTGAAATTCCAAATACATTAAAAAAGTCATCCCAGAAGGATTTAGCTTCTGCATCTTCACTTTCTTCATCTTTCCATTTGTTGGAGAATGCTACCGCGCGTGTTTTTATTTCATTCCAGCTTAAAGGCATAAGCAATTTTAGTATTTCACAAAGTAAGAAATAATTGAATTAATAGAATATGGTGTCAATATTTTTCTATGCTGTTGTTGAAGTTCCATCAATAATCTTGATGCCTGCTATAAACTCCTTGAAAACAATTCACAATCGGCCCGGCTGTAACCTATGTTTGTAGGTTTGATCAATCTCAATAAAATAAAATCTTTGAACAACAGGAAGAATGAAGATAAAGCTCCTTCAACAATAAGTTTTTTAATCCTGATCATGATACTCCTTCCCTATTATCATTCCCAGCCGGGTCTTGCACATCTTAAGATGCAGCACCTCGTCAATGGGGTAACTGAGCTTTGAGTAAAACATTATAGTTGTATCCTTAATTTTCACCCTGTATCGATAGGTAGTGCCACCGCGGCCACCACCACTGCTGCTTTTATTAATAATCGTCACATCTTCTTTGGTCCAATGCTTGTCCGTGGTGTAGTAGTCAATATACTTACCCAAACCTGATAGTAAAAGCATGGGCATAGCAGCCAAAATCAAACTACAAATAATAATAAATATTTTGAGTTTTAAAGTAAGCTCATTGAATCCCTTCCTTATAAATAGCAGTATAGGCGTTACACAAATTACATATAGAACAGGATCCAGCTTAGCATCTGCCTGGTCAGTGTTTCGAAACTGGCCCAACTCATTTCCTCCCATTAATATCAAAACAAAGATTACAATAATAAAATAGATGATGAGTTCTTTCTTTTCCTGTGGAGTTAGTTTCATTTCGGTGTATCAGCAGGTAAATTGCAGCACAATATTATAGGAAACTTATTATTTTTCCAAGGGCAGCCAGGGCTGATTATTCAATGATGGACGCTTCAAATAAATTGCTCGCGGTACGCTCACGAAATATTCAGGATATAAATGAATGTACAGGAGGAATCAAGGATTGGACTTCCCGGACGTTTTGTGGAATGGAAAATGGAGGATGGAGACTGAAATTGAAAATGGAGAATGGAGGAAGAAGGAAAATAAAAATTGAAAATGGTTTTGGAAGTTAATTCCATTTTCCATTTTCAACTTTCAATAAAAAAAAGAGGCCTGTGGGTGATTATTGGGAAATACGGTTTAAAACAATACTGGCTTTAACCTGCTGGTTGGCGCCTACTGACAATGCACGGCAGTAATACGTAGTGCCTTTGGTAAGCCCGGTAAAAGTAAAGGAGGTGGTGGTAGCGGGGAAGCTTACCCAACTGCTCTCCTGCAAAGTAGGATCCGACGTGTACTGAAACACGTAGCTTGATGCACCCTTTACGGCTTTGAACTTTAATACCAACTGGCCGCTGCTGCCGTTATCGGACAGTGCAGGGTTTTCCGGCGCTGTGATCGTTATTGGTTGCGGCAACTTGTTAAGGTCGAAGCCTGAGCTGGCGAGCAAAGCGGCATCTGTAGTGATGCTGTTTACATAATCTGCAAGCTGGCTCAGCATCTGGGTCAGCGTAAACTTGCTTTGGTTCTTTAATTGTACCTGCACCTTATCCCTGCTTGCTGAAGTTTGCAGCAACTCTGCATAATTGCCAAGCTCGGTATTGATACTTTCGAGGGAGGGCACAGGCGTGGGAAATGTGGTTACAGCGGCAGCCATGCTGGCGGTAACGTTTTGACCAAATGTAAGAAGATTTGGGTCGGCTAATTTTTTGAAGGTTTTTACAACCTTGCGGAAAAATTTTTTCATAGTTATAAAATTTAAATTTCAGGCCTCATTTTTTTTTATTGAGAAGCCTAAATTGGAACATACAACCAATATGGGCAACCCCATTATTGGGGTATAATAAAAACGGGCTATTGTCGTTGTCCGCAAAGAAGTACCGTAAACAGGGCGTTTCATGGCATTGATTTCTTCAAAAATTTTTTTGAGGGGCCATCCGGAAAATAAATTTATCCACATTTTTCGCCGGATATGGCATTCAACCGGCTCTCTCCCATGGCACAGAAGGCATGAAATGGCAAAAATCCCGGTGTGAAATGGTCATTGTATGTATGTATGTTGACCATAGTACGTATGTATGTCGACCATAGTACGTATGTATGTTGACCATTGTACGTATGTATGTTGGCCATAGTACGTATGTATGTTGAGCGTAGCACGTATGTATGTTGACCATAGTACGTATGTATGTTGGTCATAGTAAGTATGTATGTTGGTCATAGTATAACTGTAAAATGACCCTTATAATACATAGATCTTATAGTCGCCGCGTAGCTGGTTGCCAATAATTCCAGGAACTGCAATGTTATTTGGCTTGTATATATGCAAAAACGACGACCCTAGCACCGCAATGCAACGTTTCATGGCCAACCGTAGTCATTGGTAAAACAAATACTATGAAAGTAATGGCGCTATCTGTAATAATATTGCTTTTGCTGTCTTTTTCAGGTTGCAAAAAGAAATCAGATAACCAGCAAACCATATCAATTCCAAATGGTGATTTTGAACAGTGGGACAACAATAATACTTTACTTTTTTGGAAGACAAATAGCTGTCCTTCTTGTGTGCCACCTTACGAGACTTATATTGTTAAGCAAGTAAAAGATGCTGCCCACGGACAGTTTGCAGCTAACTTTGTTTACAACAATGTGTACAGCAGTTATGCATACAATAAATTCGCCATTTTGTTACATCCAACTTCGCTGACAGGATATATAAAGTCTACTCTTGCAATTGGCGATACTGCAATTATTCATATAGACTTGTTTTCAGGAAATAACATAGTTGACAACGGAAATTTTTACGAGACATCTTCAAATTCCAGGTATCGAAAAATAAATATTCCTATTTCCCAAACCACTACACATGTTGACTCGGCGTTAATCAAAATTGTTGGCGGGAAAAAACAAAACACGGAACTGACTGTGGACAATTTGGTGTTTTTAAAAAACAACTAACGAGAAGCAATACATAGAATCGTCGCATTTATACAAGCCTGGCTGAAATGCTAAGAGTGAGCATTGGTGCATGTTTCAGCAACAGTTGAGCAGAAGAATCCTTATTGAGCGATAAGATGTAATCTCAGCGCTGCGCATCATTGTTTCCTAACTGCCACGAAGCATACAGGGTAATTATATCATTGACAAGGCTTTCGGCATAGGCTACTCAATTCTGCACTACTAAAATAAAAATCCGGATTATTTGTACGTTTACTGTATAATCGCCGGAATCAGAATTCTCTCCTGCTGTTGTTGGCGTCCAGCCAACAATCCTTCGGCAATAAGGATGAAATATTATTTTATCTGTTTTATATAATCATACCAAAATAAAGCCTGCCTAAATAAAAATGTTTAATAAAAGTTGGTTTACTGGCTATTCCTAAAATTACCTAACTATTCTCGGGTTAATATCCAAAGACCTATAAGGTCTTAAAAACCTTATAGGTCTGGCAATTCACAGTACATTCTGGGATTAATTTAAAATTTGCTTGTCACCATAAAATATATATTCAAGCTTTTCCATAAACATTTTAGTGGTTTTCCCTGATTGGAAATGTAGTTTTCCTCATCCGGGTGGGTGGTGAGACTGGTAACTTTAAATTATATATCTATTGTTTTGAATTGATTTGGCATAACCCTGTAATTTTAATATCAACTTGTATATTATGGATTGGAATCCAAATAAGGTAGAAGAATCGTTACAAACTGTTTTTGAGAAGGCTACAACTATAGGACAAGGAGCAATAAAGTGGTATTCAAACTCGAAGAAAAGTAAAAAATGGTGGGCTCAAACTATTCGTATTAGTTCAATTGTACTTGGTGCAATTGCTGCACTTCTTCCTACTATCGGTGATATGCTAAGCAAAGATGGTACGCCAGGAATTCCCGGGGGATGGACAACTATCTGTCTTGGTGCAGCAGGAGCGCTTTTATTATTTGATAAATACTTCGGCTTTTCATCAGCCTGGATGCGGTATATAATTGCTGAAATGCAATTACAACAAGTAGAACAGGAGTTTGAAATGGATTGGGAAAATGAAAGAGCAAGTTGGCAAGGTTCTCCACCTACTATGGATCAGGTTAAACAAATGCTGGCGAGATGTAAAGCTTTCACTTCCCAGATAAGTACTATTGTCAGGGAAGAAACAAATGTTTGGGTGCAGGAGTTTCAAACTACTATCAACACTTTAAATGAATCTATAAAAGCTAAACCGGCAATAACGGAGCCTGGTGCTTTAAATTTAACGATAACAAATGAGGATGTGGCTAAAGAAGGATGGGAAATGATAATCGATAATGGCGATGCTGAAAAGTTTAAAGGCTATACCGCCGGTAAACGAAACTTAATACCGGGAAGACATGAAGTTGTAGTGAAAGCAAAAATAGGAGACAATAATTTACAGGCAGGAAAGGTTATTTTAATACCTGTCGGAGGTATATGCGAAGAGAAGATGACCTTGGCGTGATTGATTTTATAGGATGCAATTTCCGGACGGCGAGATAACATACTGGATGCTTTTATCCCAGGCCGTGTCCCTACTCCAGGCCCTGCAGCAAGACAGGACGGACGATGAATGTAAAGTAAAATTGTTAGTTTAGTGCATGGCTGTAAGAACCGCGGTAGAACAAACTGAAGGGCTTCATTTTTTAACATTTACTTGTTGCCGATGAAATTCTTGAGAAACTGGCGGCAGCAGTGATAAGTTCGGATAAAGACAACAGGGGAAAGAAGCACCAGGTATTTGAACGATCTTTCGACTGAAACCAATAACGTCAGCGCATTTCTTTTTGGAAAAACTGGATTACATTCATAATAATCCATGTAGTGAGTATGGAAGTTGGTTGAGAATCCGGTTGACTATAAATATAGCTCAGCCAAATATTACATGTCGGGAATACAAAGTGACTACCCGATTATAGATTGATCACCTGAACGTCCGTGTCCTGCATCCACACAGAAGGCTCGGAGTAGACACGGCCTAGGATAAACCGCTTTTAGGCAAATAATAAAAAATAAAAAAATTAATAAAAAAGGGCAAATCTGCGCGGAAAAAACAGTAAAATCCACATGCCTGGCCTGCGCGGTTATACTCTTTATTTGTTAAAGTTTCAAATTTATTTTTCCACACCGCCAGTAAAAAAACAAATTCCCGCTTTTTTTTACGCCAAAAAACAAAGAACATTTTGCCGCTCCCATTGAATAAGCTGGCCATAAGAAAGAATGTTTTGTCAAACTTATTGAAAGGCAAGGCTCCCCGAAAGAATGTTTTGCCCAAGTTGTTGAAAGGGAAGGCCCCCCGAAAGATTATTTTGTCAAACTTGTTGAAAGGGAAGGCTCCCCGAAAGATTATTTTGTCGAACTTGTTGAAAGGGAAGGCTCCCGGAAAGAATGTTTTATCAAACTTATTGAAAGGGAAGAGGCTCCGGAAGAATGTTTTGCCTCTCCTGTTTATCGTGTTTCTGAAAATGCAGCTAGTGTAACCTTTACCGTATCCCTTCAAAAATTCCTTTTTTAGATATTAAAAAATATTTACCTTGAAACGCTTTATGAGTTTCTCCTTCATGAAGAAACTAACTGTGAGGATGGAATTTGACCAAAATTATAAATGCAATTAATTTAAAAACAATAATATAAAAATTTGTATTTGCGAAACTCAACAATACAAAAAGCGAAACAACAGGTAATGATTATCAAAGGATTAAAAAAGACTGTAGTTTCGTATAATGCAGAAATACAAATGTTGGCTGTAAGCAAAATTTAACCTCATGAAATTTCAAACATTTTTATTAACAATCTTTGTGATTGCAATTTTATTTTGCTCTTGTAAAAAAGATAAACAAAATGGCTTTCCAGACGCAACCACAACTGGAGCAAATACTTTTGGATTGTATGCAGACAAAGTTCAATTCATACCTTGCAAAACAACAGGAGGAATATCACCTCTTTCGAGGCTTCAAACATCCAGTTATCTTTCTGATGAAACTCATTTTGACGGAGGCATTACTGCAATAAATGATTGTGACAAAAAGGGATACACCTATGGACGTTCAGTATTTATTACATTTAACAGAGCACTAATAGCAACAAACACGACTTATAAGCTTGGTAGCTTTTATGACACTGCTAAAAATGTCATATCATTGTTGTATAAACCAGATTTAGTAAATTATGATTCTGATTCCACGCTGAATGGAACATTAACCGTGACCTACTATGATTTCAATAAAAGAATTCTCTCCGGAAATTTTCAAGCGACATTAAAAAATACGCAAGGTTCACAGACGATTATTATTACTGACGGAATATTTGATGTATCGTTCTAACTGCCTACAGCCAACATTCGCATCCATTGTACCTAAAGAGCGCCGAGGAAGAATAATATCGTAGTTATAATTTTCTTTTGAAAGAGAAAGATTGAATGGTTTTTCAACCTTTCCCCTTCGCAAGATTTTTTTCGTTATCCCAAATTTAATAAATTTTTTAAGTCAACATACTTCAGCATCCATTGAGTAGTCAGTTAATTTTTTGCTTAGTCCCGGTTTTTATCTGGAGTGGCAAAAATCGCTACAGTTCTTCGTTATTTTTTGTTGAGTTTTTACGCTTAGTAATCCCGATGCTATTCGGGAAAAGTGGCGTAAATACAGGCTGCTACAGACTTGGCAGAAGAAAACACTTCGCTTTTTGATTATTTGTGCGATAACAACTTTTGTTTAGTAGTCATGCCCGCGGTTTTTTTTTGACGGTATGTTGGTGAATAATTTTGTTTCTAAATCTTTTTTAAATGAACCCTGCTACAGCCTTGGCGAGGTATATTTATACAACGAATGTTCCTCCCAGGCCGTGTCTACTCCAAGCCCTGTAGCAAGGCAGGACACGGACGATGAATGCAGGATAAAATCGCTAGCTTAGTGCATGGCTATAAGAACCCCGGTAGAACAAACTGAAGGACTTTATTTTATACATTTACTTGTTGCCAATGGCTTCCATTATTTGAAATTACTAATGGATACGATACTATATATAAGTGGTTCGATTATTTAAAGTCTAAAAATCATTTTGTAAAAGGATACGTGATTATGCCGAATCATTTGCATGTTCTTATGGAATTTTCCTCATCGGAAAAAAGTATCAATACAATAGTGAGTAATGGGAAAAGATTTATCGCATATGAGCTTGTAAAAAGATTACAGGAAGAAAGAAAAAATAAAATTCTTGAGAAACTGGCGGCAGTAGTGATAAGTTCGGATAAAGACAGGGGAAAGAAGCACCAGGTATTTGAACGATCTTTCGACTGCAAACCAATAACATCAGCGCATTTCTTTTTGGAAAAACTGGATTACATTCACAATAATCCATGTAGTGGAGTATGGAAGTTGGTTGAGAATCCGGTTGACTATAAATATAGCTCAGCCAAATATTACATGTCGGGAATACAAAGTGACTACCCGATTATAGATTGATCACCTGAACGTCCGTGTCCTGCATCCACACAGAAGGCTCGGAGTAGAGACACGGTCTGGAATAGTATGTATGTTTACCATAGTACGTATGTATATTGGCCATAGTATACCTGCAAAGTGACCATTATAATGCATATATTTTATAAAGGCTGGGTACCTTGAGGCTGGCACGAACACAACACGAACTGTTAAGGAAGACTGGAAATTGTAAATCGGCAACTTGCAAAACCTGTTATGCTGAGTTTGCAACCCATTAAAAAAATATTGCCGGCCCGGCCCACATACCACTTATTATTTCGCGGAAATTATTTCATGGAAAACCACTATAAAGTTCATGGAAAGCTCAGGCTGCCTGGGGTATATCTTTGTGAAACCAGTGAGGAACGGGATGGATGGAATTGACTGTTGTTTTAATGGAGCACTCTTTTGGAAGGTTAGATTTCTCTGATTACAATTGAAAAAATATAACACTAAAACTCTTACAATCAATGATATCTTTTCGTTTCAATGGGTGGTATTTCATCAATTTATGAGTTGCCTGCTATCTTTTAGACCCGAAGTATAAACTGACATTATGGAAATAGTTCGAAGAATTTTTATAAGCGTTCCTAATGATAAAATTCTTAATGACAATCAAAGAGAATTTAAGTGGACATTGATAAAGAAGATTGAAGAACTCGGATTTATTGCCGAGATTTTTTACAATACACAACCAAATCCTCGAAGTAAAACAATCAGAAAAAGCTGGACATTTGAAGAATGTATCAATGTCATCAGGCGCTGTGTTGGAGCAATTATAATTGGTTTGCCTCGACATTCACACTCGACCCCTGAGGGAGTTTTAAAACTTCCAACTGAATATGCTCACTTTGAAGGAGCATTATCTATTTTTCTTAATTTGCCAACGTTTTTGTTGAAAGAAAAAGGATTATATGGTCGAGGTGTTTTTAGTTATAATGGCGCACATATTATGACGACCTTTCCAGATGATGCCACTTCTGTAGAATGGCTTTCATCTGAAAAATTTAAAACTGACTTAGATTTATTTTTAAAAGAAATCCATAATCGTAAAGATATTTTTTTAGGTTATTGTAGTACTTCAAAAGGTACTGCTCGTACTATCAAACTTTTTATTGAAAAAGTTATTGGAGCGACTATTCTTGATTGGCAAACAGATTTTAGTGAGCGAAAAACCATTATAGAGGAAATTGAAGATGCAAGTAAGCAGACAAGTGGCGCAATATTTCTTTTTACAAGGGACGACAAATTAGATAACGAAATAGGTTTGGCTGCTCCCAGAGATAATGTAGTTTTTGAAGCAGGCTTTTTTGCACATGCCAAAGGAAGAGAAAAGGTTTTAATCATTAGAGAAGAAGGAGCAAAAATGCCTGCTGACCTCGGAGGAATTATTTATGCAACATTGAAAGACAGAAGTGACATAGAACCCCTTGAGGAAAAACTAAGAAAATTTATAGATGCTGCAATGTTGTAATACAGCAAGCAACAGACTTGGCTCTATCCCAGGCCGTGTCTCTACTCCAAGCCCTGTTGCAAGGCAGGACACGGACGATGAATGTAGAATAAAATTGTTAGTTTAGAGCATGGCTGTAAGAACCGTGGTAGAACAAACTGAAGGACTTTATTTTATAACATTTACTTGTTGCCAATGGCTTCCATTATTTGAAATTACTAATGGATACGATACTATATATAAGTGGTTCGATTATTTAAAGTCTAAAAATCATTTTGTAAAAGGATACGTGATTATGCCGAATCATTTGCATGTTCTTATGGAATTTTCCTCATCGGAAAAAAGTATGGGAAAAGATTTATCGCATATGAGCTTGTAAAAAGATTACAGGAAGAAAGAAAAAATGAAATTATTGAGAAACTGGCGGCAGCAGTGATAAGTTCGGATAAAGACAGGGGAAAGAAGCACCAGGTATTTGAACGATCTTTCGACTGCAAACCAATAACATCAGCGCATTTATTTTTGGAAAAACTGGATTACATTCACAATAATCCATGTAGTGGAATATGGAAATTGGTTGAGAATCCGGTTGACTATAAATATAGCTCAGCCAAATATTACATGTCGGGAATACAAAGTGACTACCCGATTATAGATTGATCACCTGAACGTCCGTGTCCTGCATCCACACAGAAGGCTCGGAGTACACGGCCTGGGATAAACTGTACAAAACGAACAGACAACTGAATGAAGTTTGACACTTACATACCTTGCGACATTCTTAAACCTTTTGTGAAGTCATTTGCTGTTCAGGAAACAACAAAAGAAAATACTTATAAAGTTTTGCCCGGCACAGGTTTGGTTATCGGCTTTCAATACAAAGGCAAATTATCCCGACTTCAAAACGAAACAGAGACTCCTCTTTCAATTTCGGGAGTATCGGGTTTGGCTGACCACAGCATAACTTTCAAAAACTCTCCCGACATCGGGACAGTTTTAATTTTTTTCAAAGAGGCAGGTGCGACACAGTTTTTCAGACAACCATTGCACGAACTTTTCAGAGAGAGCGTTTCGCTTGACAACTTTATGCTTCGTTCCGAACTTCTTTGCTTAGAAGAGCAATTAGCAGAAGCCAGGACAGACACACAACGCATTGCATCAGTCGAACATTTTTTAATTAGCAGAATGACTAACACCAAACCCGACAAGTTAGTATTGGCGGCACTTGCACTCATTCATAGAAGGAAAGGCAACATCCGGATAAAAGAATTGACAGAGCAATTATTCATTAGTCAAAGTCCTTTAGAAAAAAGATTTCGACAAGTAGTTGGCGCATCACCAAAAAAATTTGCTTCTATTGTTCGCCTCAAAAATATCATTCAACAATACGACACTGTAAACTCTCTGACAGAGTTAGGATACGAAAATGGATTTTATGACCAGGCACATTTTATCAAAGAGTTCAAAGCCTTCACAGGCGACACACCCGAAAAATTCTTTTCAGACAAAAAATAGAAAAACGGTTTTTTACAATTACAGGTTTTGCGGAAGCCACACTTTTGCATCGTAATTCAAAAATCGTTACAATTAAAAAAATCAACAAATGAAAAGATTGAAATCTTACGATGTTCCCCACAAAGGTTTAAGGAACGCTTTATCACAAGTGCAATTTCTTGCAAGTAAAACCGACTACTCCAGCCAAAACGAAGTAGAACAACTTTACAAGTTGGGTGAAGATGTTTTTAAAATCCTCACCATTCATGCAACTGACGAGAATGAAATAACGCTTGCAGAATTGGAACAGCGTTGCGCAGGTTGTTCGCAACACGACATTGAAGACCACGAACAAATTCATCTTGCCCAGGAAAAACTTGAAAAGTTGCTTGCAAAACTTTACAGCAATTCAAAAGCAGGACAAGATGTAACCGAAGACGGAGAGGAATTTTATTTAGCGTTTAGTGAGTTTCACGGAACCTATCTGGAACACACAGCTGAAGAAGAACGGGTAACCCAACCGATGCTTTGGAAATATTTTACGGATGAAGAATTGGCATCGCACAGAGGAAAAATTATGGCAAAAAATCCACCACAAACTTTACTGATTTGGTTCAGGTTTGTAATCCCTGCTCAAAGCCATAAAGAAAGAGTTGGGCTTTTTACAGGTTTTAAGAAAATGGCTCCCGAACCCTTCTTCAATGAGGGAATGCAAGTGATTAAGCCAGTGTTGACAGAAAAGGAATTTGACGAGTTGAACAAGGCATTGGCATAAACAAAATGACTGCAAACTCTGAAGGACAAAACTACAGCCGCTGAAGCTTAAGCAACTCTTTGAATCTTCGGTAAAAATTATTTTCCGGTACGTGCTGGTAAAGATGGAAAGATTGAAGAGTTGTTCGGTGTAAAGTTTTTTTCCTTGCATACGTTAAGATACGTTTCTGCAATGCCCTTTTGCAACTATCTTTATTTAGAGAATGTGAGTTGTGCAACAGGCACATTCGAATTTATGCCAAGTCTGGCAGAAGTGCTAAAATTGAGCATTGGCGCATCTTTCAGCAGCAGTTGCGGGCCGAAGAATCTTTATGTAGCAACAGAAATAACAATCAACTTTTTATTATAAATTTGGTTACGGTTCCGGCAGATAGGAATTCTAATTCCAGGATTGCATAAATGCGTGGCCGTTGCCTGCTATTTTCATCGACCATGCAAAAAACTAATAAGCCAAATCATCAGCACTTTATACCAAGGTCGTATCTTAACAAATTTGCCGAAAGCAAAAAAGACAAAAGATTTGTTGATGCAGTTGACCTAAATTCTAAGAAGAAACTTTATTTAAGCACTAAGGATATTTGTGTAAAAAGTGGACTTTATACATTGCCAAAAACCGGCAAAGGGAACCCCTTTTTTCTGGAGAATTATTACGCTGAACATGTGGATGGAGTATATCCTGAGGTCTATAACTTGCTTGTCGATAAGAATAAAACTTCCATAAGTAACAATCAAAAACATAAAGTATTAAACACGCTTTTAAGTTTATACTTCCGAACTCCCAAATTCTTAAATGCACACAATAATTTAATCGACCGCGTTATTGACCGAGCCTTAGAACTAACAGATAAAGAAAAGGAAGATATTGAAATCGATTTTGATGGTAAGCCTTTGAAATTTAAAAGAGGTGAAATCGATGGAATAAAGAAAAAGCTTCGAGAAGAAAATCGACAAATCTTTTTATCAACTCATTTTGACGTTTGGCATCAGTTTGTAACATACAAATATCAATGTGCAATGAGTGTTTTTGAAGTTGAAGGTGATATTGATTTGGTAACTGGCGACAATCCTGTAAATATTCATAGTGCCGTCCAAAACAAATTTCATTTGTTTGACCCAACGAACATAATTCAAGTGCCACTTGACCGACGGCACTTTTTATTTGTTTTCCCAAATACTGAAAAATCCCAGATAAATAGAATTAATCGAGGAATCAGAGATAAATATTTTGCGCTTACTTCAAATCTACAAACTGAAAGAATGGCGGAGAATTGGTTGTTAGGTTTTCCAGGAACGGTTGAAAAACATTTTGGGGACCAGAAGAAGTATAATGAATTTACCGAAGAGAATTTGAAGGCTGTTAAGCACATGGAACAAAAAACAAAGCTAATGGCTCACTTATTAGCAATTATTCAAGTTAATGGCTTTTTTAGCCACGCAGCAGCACAAAAGGTAAAGGAATTTAGAAAACTTGAATGCTTTAAAGGTGACCATGAACTTAATAAGATTGTAATAGAACTTGTAAGAAAAGGATTTTTGACAGTCTGACCAACAGCAGGCAACAGCAGCTTCCTATGTACCTTAAGTCGGGGAGTTAATATAGTAGATTCTTCTTTTAAATTTCTTTTGAAAGAGAAAGATTTAAAAGTGGTTTTAACCCAAATAAGTCATTAGGATTCTAATTCGTGCTTATTTCGAAAGTTTTATTACAATTCCACAAGCCTGTAAACCATTCTCGTCGCTTCATGGC
>NZ_RJJR01000014.1 GCF_003721595.1 Hanamia caeni | reverse complement strand
TTCTTTATCAGTAAAGGAAAGCTTTAGATCCATTTTTCACCATTAAGATTTTCTTACTTCAATTTTAGAAAATAATTTTTATCCGAAACACAATATCAGAGCAGTTTTTATACACATATTCTCCAATGGCCGCCATTAGAAAAATTAGCTAATGAACTTTTTGGGTTTAAACCTTTCCCATTCTGAAGGTTTTTTTTCCCCTGCCAAAAGGGGACGCAGGCGGAACTATCTTCGGCAGACCGTCTGAGTAGTTCAATTAACTACTAAAAATATTTTATAAACCTGTAAGATTTTTCACTAATTAAGCAACCTATGCATTATATAACGTATTTAAAAACGTTATAAAGAAATTCTTAATGACTAAAAAAAGAACGATAGTATGGAAAAGGAATTTTTAGCGCTGGTCCACGACTATCAAAATATCATCTATAAAATTTGCAGGTTATATAGGGATAACAAAGAAGATCAGGAAGACTTATTCCAGGAAATAGTTTATCAACTTTGGAAATCTTATCCGGCCTTCAAAAGAGAATCTAAAGTAAGTTCATGGATGTACAGGATTGCGCTGAATACTGCAATCGCTATTTACCGGAAATCAAAAATATCTGTTGATTATTACCAGGAATTTCCCGAACACCTTCATCTCTCTGACGAAAAATCCATTTCAGAAAATGAGGAGCGGTTATTTTGGGCATTGCGAAAATTGAACGATTCAGAAAAAGCCGTCATATCTCTATACCTCGAAGACTTCAATTACCATGAAATTGCTGCAATAACAGGATTAAGTGAAAGCAACGTAGGTGTACGATTAAACAGAATTAAAAATAAATTGAAACAAATATTAAAATAAAAATTATGGAACTAAATGATCTAAAAGCAGGCTGGCAAAATACGACTGGAGAATTCAAAAGTGAAGAAGATTTAGAACGAATGACCAGAATGGTCAATCACTCATCTATAAAAAAAATAAGAACAAAACTGGTAATTGAGACGATTATCCTGGTATTCTTTTTACTTATTTACTACGATTGGTTTGATGGTGATAAAAAACCGTTTTATGCAAATCTGGCCTTGGTAGTTGGTTTGTTATTATACATTTTCAATGATATTATAGGTTATATTGCCATAATAAGACCTATCAGGGGAGCGAACCTGAAACTGTCAATTCAGGATTATTTAATGAGCGTGAAGCGACTTTCCATTTCTTCAATAATCGTCACTTCCCTGTATAGCCTCTCAATCATTATTTTTTTTACATCAGTAATCAATTTTACAAAGGAAAAAGGGCTGATACTGGTATTTAGTTCAGTGATTGTGTGCCAACTGATTCTTTTATCTTTTAGGATATGGACCAAATGGATTAAAAAATTGAAGCAGCAAGTAAAGGATTTTAACCTTGATGAAGAGGAGTAGTTACTCTTTGCTTCAACGTATGCACAACTAGCAAAACATCTATACGAAAACTGGTTAAACAAAACTTCATAAGAAAATAACAGCTATGACAAAAAGTAAATTGATTGAGATGAACAATGTGGGTATTGTTGTTCAGTCCCTCGACAATGCCATTTCTTTTTTCACAGAAATAGGGCTGAAACTTGAAGGACGGGCAATGATTGAAGGCGAATGGGCAGGGCGGGTGACAGGACTTGGCAATCAATCGGTGGAGGTGGCTATGATGGTTACTCCAGACGGACACAGCCGGCTTGAACTTTCACGATTTCTAATCCCGGATACCATAGCAGATCACAGGACTGCCCCGGTGAACGCTCTTGGCTATCTCCGTGTTATGTTTAGGGTGGACAATCTTGACGAATTGCTATCCAGGCTTGCGAAGCATGGTGCTGAAGTGGTTGGAGAAGTGGTTAATTATGAGAACATTTACCGGCTTTGCTACATTCGCGGGACGGAAGGACTTCTTATCGGATTAGCCGAACAACTCGGTAATCAAACGGCGACAGACGTTTTAGAAAACGCTTGACAAAGCAATTTTGCAAACAACCTGATGGCAATAAAAATCAAGGTTGAAACGGAAATATTGATCATAAAATTTCACACAGCTTTGTTAGGATATTAACTATCGTCTTTGGATTGAAAACTTCTTTCTCAGCAACGGCTCACGATAGTGGACATTGCGCACAGTATGTAATTATATCACATCAATTTCATAACCTCTCGGTTTGGCTGCATGGTCTTTTGCGGAAACTCAGTGAAGCGATAAATAAGATTGATTTTTGTTTCTCAAAAAAGATTTATGATGTTCATTAATGAGATTGCTTCAACACCATGAACATTCCTCAAAAAAATAAAGTTTCCTCCGGTGCTTCGCAATGACGTTCAAAGTAAGTTTTTACTATTAACACGGATGCCAAGCAAAAGCAACCGCAAAAGAGAATTAATACTTCAGCCGGTGTACCTTTTAAAAGTGGAAGCCGTCGTTTTATCCCCAGCCAACAATACCGGTCACCCCATTTTATCTTAGGGATTAGCCCTATTAATCAAATTTTTAAATTTCATCTGCAAAATTTTGTGAGGATGGAATAGATCGTTTTGGAATGGTGAAACATTACTCCGGCAATTGAATTCTGACTCGTAACTTTATTCAAAATCGGGAATTTTAAAAACAATGTCAAAAAAAGGAACAGAGATCGAAGCTGGTAACGAAAAATCAATCCACATTTCTGAAATTATAGAGTCAGACGTACTCTTCAACCGGCGCCAGGTACTTACTATGTTTGGTATGGCGGGTATCACAGCCCTGGCCGGCAACGCAGCCGAAGCTTTTCCCGGGGTTCAGCAAAAAAAACCTCGTATAGCAGTCCTTGCCAGCTATTGGGCTGCTCCACGATCCCATGCGGACTGGATTGCAAATAAGCTGATAGACGGGTATTGGTGGGATGGAGCTTATAAACCTTCACGCGTGGAAGTGGTATCCATTTATATTCACCAGCTTGAAGAAAGCCAGTTGGGACAGAAGGTAGCCAAAGCCAAAAACATCCCCATCTTTAAGTCAGTGAGTGAGGCGGTGACCCTTGGAGGTAAAGAATTGGCGGTGGATGGCGTAGTCATCGTTGCAGAACACGGGAACTACCGGACTGATCTCAAGGGCCACTGGCTGCTGCCACGCTGGTGGATTTACCAGCAGGTTATGCGCGTTTTTGAAGATAGCAAGCGCTCGGTGCCTGTGTTTAATGACAAGCACCTTTCCTACAACTGGAACGAAGCCAAATGGATGTTTGATAAATCCCGGGAGCTAAACTTTCCCCTGACGGGAGGATCTTCCATACCGACTTATTATCGCACGCCCGAGGTGGAAGTTGATATTGATACGCCAATAAAGAATTCGATCGTGTTGGCAGATGCCGCAGATGAGGGAGCCATTTTCCATGCTATAGATGTGCTCCAGTGTTTCGTTGAGCGGCGCAAAGGTGGTGAGACAGGAGTTAAATCGGTACAGTCAATCCGCGGCCCCGAAACCTGGGAATGGGTAAAGCGGAATTCATGGGCATCAAAACTGGTTGAATCCGTGTCAAATAAATTTGAATTGAAGCCGGGACATTTCCAGGAAAACGCCCAGGCAAATACCTGTATCGTAGAGTATAATGATGGAACCAAAGCCGCAGTAATTTCCGGCCATGGCGTTGGCTGGACCTGGGCGGGGGATATCGAAGGGCGTGGTGAACCAATTATAATCTCTATGCTTGGCTGGCCGGGCCCCTTCAGCCAGTATCATGCTTCCAACTCCCAACCCCATTGGATCACAGAAATGATGGTAACCGGGAAGGAACCGTTCAATGCGGAACGGCTGCTTTTATCGACCGGTATTACCAATCACTATATGGATTCGAACTGGGAGAACGGCCAATACTCTCCGTTGGGGCGCCGTATCGAAACGCCATTCATGAACATGACGTATCGTTCTACACGGGGCGCACAATTCAGCAAGGGCGAGCGGCCACCAAACCGCCCTTACATCAGGGGTTTTTCCGATTAAACTTTTGCGCGACAATTGTGAATGCCTGATAAATAAATGAACTGAAAACTATGAAACGGAGAGACCTGATTAAGAGTTTAGCGTTATTGCCTTTAGCCAAAAGTGGCTTTCCACTGGAATCTTTTTTTGCCGGTTCTGTCGATGGAGGCAATCTTCCTTTAGCGGCCAAAAGCGGCCCCATGCCAAAACTGCATCGCGAAGCATTTGTGATGGACGGGCATGTACATGTAATGACGCGTGAACTTTTATTGGGAACAGATATCGGCCAGCGTTACCCGGATGGGACTGTGGATTTACCAAGAGCTAAAGAAGGCGGGCTGGATGCAATGTTCTTCACGGTATATACTCCTGAACAATATTATCCCGGCAGGTTCGAGGTGAAAAACACATTCCGGGTAGTGAACCTTGCATTGGATCAAATAAAAAAGAATCATTCGATGATTGAGCTGGCGCTTACAGCTTCTGATATAGAACGTATCAATAAGAAAGGCAAGATGGCGGCTTTCCTGGACTTGGAAGGCGGCTACGATCTTGATGGCGATATCAACCTGCTGCGCGCGCTGTATCGCTTAGGGCTGAGATCCATGCAGCTTACGGCTCATAATACAACGAACGCTTTCATTGATTCATGCAATGACGTCAGTCGTTGGGGTGGCATAAATGATCCTGGCAAAAAGATCATCGCCGAAATGAACAGCCTCGGCATGGTTATCAACGTTGCCCATGCATCTAACGACGCCATAATTCAAAGCGCGCAGGCAAGCCAGCAGCCAATAGTCTATAGTCATGGTGGATTTTATAGCATTGTGCCACATCCGCGCTGTATTACAGACGAAGCGGCAAAAGCGGTGGCATCAAAAGGCGGAGTAATTGGTATCCAATTCGGAAGCCTGTTTAATAATCCAAAATATTTTGCATGGCAGAAAATACCTAATGAGACGAAGCCGGGAACAGTACATCAATCTCCCTTGAAAACCATTGAAGAGGTTGATAAGGAACTGGCAAAACAGGTTCCATTAAATTTCAAAGGAACCATTCCTGGCGAGTACTGGATGCACGTAGATCAACTGGCTAAAGTGATCGACTATGGCGTCAATTTAGTTGGCGACGATCATATTGCCCTTGGTTCGGATTTCGATGGTGGGCCGGAATTGCCAAGGGAAATTAAAGACATCAGCGATTATCCGCAGATGACCATGGCGATGCAAAGATTGGGCTACAGTGATGAAAGAATAAAAAAAATATTAGGCCTCAACTGGCTACGTGTGATTCGCCAGGTAACTGAGAAAAAATAAGGAATGAAACTTTTGAAAAGGTGTCCTTTGTTCAGACGAAGAGCTCTTGGCCTGTGCCAGATGAAAACCTGCAATCCCTGAATAAAAATCATGATAATTTCTTTTTTTACTGAAGAAATCTTTATAGCCTCTTACATTTATCTTTGATGAGTAATTTTAATTTTTTTCCTTCGCTTCATAAAATTTAAAATACTTTTCTTTTTAAAATATACAATTTCTCCAGATGAAAAAATACCTCACACTTTTATTATTGCCGGTATTGTTTGTTGCAAGAAATGCATTTGCACAAAAATTATACACCGCTCCTCTTGGCATTGAATCATATACTTTCCGAAAAAGTTTTCCTGTTGATATTGTTAAAACACTCGACACGATTCAGCAACTTGGCTTCACTGAATATGAAGGCGGAAGTTATGGAATGCCTGCAAAGGAATTTAAACAACTGTGCAAAGAAAGAGGCATTAAGATCATTGCTACGGGTGCCGATTATAATGAGCTGGCGAAATCTCCTGAAGCAGTAGCGCATACGGCAAAAAGCCTGGGCGCAAAATATGTGATGTGTGCCTGGATACCTCACGCCAATTCAGGCTTTACTTTAGAGAATGCAAAACAGGCGGCGGAAGATTTTAATAAAGCCGGTAAGATTTTAAAGGACAGCGGAATCACTTTTTGTTATCATGCTCATGGTTACGAATTTCAGCCATACCAGGATGGCACTTTGCTTGATTATCTTATTAAAAATACCAACCCGGATGATGTTTCTTTTGAAATGGATATCCTCTGGGTACACTTTGGCGGCGGCGATCCTGTTGCCTTGCTCAAAAAATATGGGAACCGGTGGAAACTGATGCATTTAAAGGATCTGAAGAAAGGAACTAAGAAAGACCTGAGCGGCGGCACTTCCCAGGAAAATGATGTAGCATTGGGGACGGGCGAAATTGATATTCCTGCGATATTAAGAGAAGCCAAAAAAGTGGGAATAAAACATTATTTTATTGAAGATGAAAGCAACCACCCGGGTGAACAAGTACCAAAGAGCATTGCGTATTTAAAAAGCTTGAAAGAATAAAATATTTTCAGGAAAATCATTGCTTCTGTTTTCCTGCACAAAGAAAAGAAGGGGTACAAACGGTGTTTCTTCGTTCTTCCTGGTTTACTTCGTTCTGCTTCGTGGTTTCGTAAGAAGAAAAAAAGAAACGGCCTCATGTCAGAAGGTTTAGTTCCAGGCCGCCATTTATTTTTGGTACAAAAAGTTTAAACCATTTTTCATTTAAATAATTTCTAATTGTTCATTAGATAAGATTTGTTGTTCGTCTGCAATTTTTGGAAGTGCTGCCAGTTTGTTTTTAATTTCCGGTTTCATCTGTTGGTTTTAATATTTTCATCCAATCAAATCCCCACATACGGCAACTATAAATAAAAATGCCGTGAGTAAAGCCTAAAGCGGAACTGGAACGTTTTCAATCTGCAGCTTATGCTATTACACAAAAAATAAAAATCAGAGTAAAAGTTTTCAAAGTAAAAATATGTCGGGTTTGACATCTTTGAAAATTCAAATTCAGGTTATTTCTTCGTTTACTCTACAAATTATTCATTTTGCAACCACATATGTCTTCCGGATTTCTTTGCACCTGATTAGGAAAGGCGAACGGTTGCTACTTTCGCCTATGGGCAAATCTTCCTCTACAGATCTGTAATGTTTTTTACAGGTACGCTGGTTTGCGGTTTGAAACTATTGCTACCCATATATTCTTCGAGGCTAAATAATAATTGTCTTGCCTCGGGCCTTTTATCATTATCGGTAAGCAGATCTATTCCTGAGACAAGCAATTTCCCTTTACCTACTTTACATTCAAATAATAATCCCAACGGCTTTGCCGTAACCCAATCATCAATTACCCTTACAATCGGCTGAAGCCCTTTGGCGACCGAGTCAAGATTAATTGCGTTGGAATGAGTCATCGCATCCCACCACTGCCAGTTACTATAATATTGAGTAGGAAAATCTTTTAAAGCAGGATGCGCCGGATTACATAAAATACCCAAAGTAGTAGGCGGCTGGCCATGAGTCCAGGCAGTGTTCCAAAAAATGCTTGAGAAACCTATTTTGACATCTCCTCCATTTTCTGCTTTTACCGATCCTTTTTCTAAGGTAAGTAAAACTTTGCCGCCTTTATTAAGGACTCGAATCGCGTTTTCATCCAATTGTTGTGTTACTAAAATCCCATTATCTATTTCAGGCAAAGACGCAGGATAAACAAATATTTCCCATGAATTTTCATAGCTACCTATAGAAACCGAAAGCACGAGCCTGGATGCTTTGGTAACAGTGCTTAAAGATTGTTTGATTTCTCCAAGGCTGATTGCATTTCCCAATGGAATATTTGTCTTCGGTAATTGGCCCTGAAATAAAATTTTTCCGGATGCATTTTTTATTTTCCAAACCGGGATTACGTTGTTTAAAGGCACTCCACTGAATTGTGCTACTTCAACAGGCACTGAAAGTTTTTCATTATTCAGATAGATCATTTTTGGCAACAGCGCTAACGGAACAACTGAGTTGCAAAACTTACTATATTCTTTACCGGTAATGTAACCTTTGTCTTCCCAGAAAGGATTTAGAACGCCGACTAAAGCTGTTCCCTGTCCGGGAAAATCATGAAGGTCGAGCAATTGAAAACCTCCAAAACCCGGTGTACGCAAGGCTGCTTCAATATCTGCTTTGTAGCATAAAGCCTGCAATTTCCCGGATGCCAACAGAAAACTATCAGCCAGTCGCCCCATACCGTTTTCAGTCAGTTGATCTTTGAATATTTGAAAATTTTCAGGTTTTAAAATACCTGTATATTCTTTCATTTCTTTAAAATCAGGATAGACACACCATTGTCCTATCTCATGGCTTACGGTAGGATGCTCCCATTTAGAAATAATTTCCGACCAGTTATAATTGCCTTTTGGTGGCTGACCATTAATAATGCTTTTCAGTCCTTCTCCCCAGCGTTGAATTCGTGGGTCTGAGGTGCTGTTATAATTACTTTCAGGAACAACAGGCCAGCCGGCTGCTGTTGTATAAAGGTGTCTTGCATCTTTCTTTTTCCAATAGTTCACAAAGCTGGTAAGAAATTCCTTATAATTTTTGCCTGCTGGCTCATTTCCATAAGCCATCATGCAAAATGAAGGATGATTGCCAAAGGCTTTGACCACACGATTACTTTCATCATAAATATATTGATCAAGCGGCTTGCCATCCCCGATCGTTGCACCCTGGTTAGCCCACGAACTATTTTCTATCTGGAGATAAAAACCTGAACGGTCGGCCGCTGTAAACGCGGCTTCTGGTGGCGTCCATGAATGGAAACGCATGTGATTAAGCCCATAAGAACGGCATATTTTAAAGATGCGCATCCATGATTCCACATCCGTTGGCGGAAAACCGGTCTTGGGAAAAATGGCGCATTCTAAAGTGCCGCGAAGAAAAGTAAGGCGACCATTGATGGTAAACTGTGAGCCTTGGGTTTTAAATTCACGCATTCCAAAACCGACTATTTTCTCATCTGTCCCACTTTTGGTATTCAGACTTACTTTCATTGAATACAGATTTGGATGAAATTCGTCCCATAGCAATGGATCATTTCCCATTGGATAAACCAGTTCAATTTCGGCGCTATCTGCTTCTGTTTTAATTTGCTTTTTTACAGGCTTTAACTTCTCAGAATGAGCATTGGCAGAGGTTGCTACTAATTCAATATAACCGGTACTGGCATTGCTATTTAGACTTTTAATTTTTATTGTAGCCTGCACCTGTTTGTTTCGGAGATCGGGGTACAATTGAATATCGTCAAGGTAAACAGCCGGCCGTGCTGCTACGAATATTTTTCCTATCATACCATTCCAGTTGGTCTGAGTATGGTCAGATATGCTGTGAGAATTTTGGCCTACGTTAAAATCCTTTATACGGTTATCCACCCTCACTGTAATTGTATGAGTTCCGGGAGTTAACTCTTTAGAAAGATCAAAATCGTGTGGCGATCCAAGACTATTCTGCATTCCAATTTCTTTATCATCAACCCAAACAATAGTTTCCCAATGGCTGCGCTCAATAAAAAATTCAATGTATTTGCCTTTCCATGATGCCGGAATGGTTACTGTTTTCTGATACCAGGCTGCTCCTTTATAATATTTTACCGGCTGTAGCCAGAAAGGAACTTTGATATTTCCGGGTTGCCTGTATTTGGCATATTCCGGTTTTAAAAACCAGGATGAATCAACGATACTTCCTGTCCATGGAGTGTTGATCGTAATATCATTGCCCTTGCCGTTCGTTGTCATTGAACCCGGCAGATTGATTTTATCGTCAAGCTTTTTGTCAAACCATTTTTCTGATATACCTCTGTCCAATGAATCAATCTGAAAACTCCATGTACCGGACAGATCAATTTTATTATTTTTTACCTGCGCGCCACAAGGATTGAATCCGGAGACCGCCAAAAAACAACTGAATAATACCAGGTATAATTTATTTTGGGAGAGGCTTTTCATCAATAATTATTTTAATCGTTTTGTCGGGTATTAAATTTCAAAATATCCTTTTACAAAAAGACGGAATTTATTATGAAAAGGTGAATATCCGCCTGTAAAGTTTTTAAGTTCTTTGATGAAATGGGATTGGTCGTAATAAAAATTATATAAATCATGTTTGTAAAAATCAGTTGCTTTGCTGTTTGCCCACAAAAAATAAAATTTCTGAAATCTTGTAAAAGTCAATGCGGAATGATGTAAACCAGTATAGTAGCCAACCTTAGCATTTACGCTGATATACACTACCCTATTTTACAATGCAATTTATTATCACGCAGTTGCAGTAAAAAAATAAATAACGATGATTTTTATTTTGTCCGTAGTTGCAAATAAATGCAAGAGGTGTCATCTTTCGGAAAGGTGACACCTCTGAGGTTCTGCGATTAGTTTTTACTAGACGCATTTATTTTTCTTGTTGCTCCATTCGCGTTGGATATTATATCCATGCAACTTTTTAAATTTCCATGCGCAGATATCGCCAATTTCTCCATAGTTGTCGTCATACCATCCACTCCCGGGAATGGGATCTGTAATGGCTTCACACAATTCATGGCTGCTCGTGCCGGTTAAAGCGTCCAGCACGTTATTGCCACCAAGACAGCCGCTGCAATCCGGGTAAGGCATTACTGCATAGAAAGTAGTATCATCGGCGTTATTATGATAGCCGCAAAAAGAACTGCAGGAACCGCTGCCGCCCATGGAAACGGTAATCCCGGAATCGAAATAAATAAAATAAAGGGTGTTTTCGTTCTGTTTCGGAAACGCTTTATTCTTTTTAATCCAATTTTTTAATTGGCTTTGTATCTGCGTATCGGTAATAGTTTGAGCTGGCGCATTTGCCGTAATGGTGATGGTTCCGTTCAGGGTGCCTTTTCCTATTTTATATTTAGGCGTGTCATATTCACTTAACTCGTTTATCAGCCTGCTTTTCAGAATTGTTTGATAAAATTGGTTTAATTCAGTAGCGGTATCTTTCAAGGTAGTTTCCCAACCTGTACCCCAGAAAATGGTAAATACCTCCACGTTGGCAAGCATTGGCCCGCCGCGGTATGATAACTGAACTGCAGCCTTCTTTTTTTTCTTTTTCTTCGCGATTTCTGCTGACACAGGCTGACGTAAAGGAACTACCCTTATACTTTCCGGGTAATGAAAAGGTTTTTTCTGTTCCATAGATGGTAATTTCAAGTGATAAAAAGAGAAGTACTAACAGATTTATCCGCTCAAAATATATGCCTTAAAATCGTGATAAACGATCGTCGCAACTGCCATCACTATGAACGATGTTGTTGGTATATTCAAAGTTGGTGAAGCATTTTTTTGACGAGTAGAAATACAACTTGCCAATATCCATAAA
Organism: Hanamia caeni; assembly: GCF_003721595.1. GTDB lineage: Bacteria > Bacteroidota > Bacteroidia > Chitinophagales > Chitinophagaceae > Ginsengibacter > Ginsengibacter caeni. The sequence goes on along the minus strand of NZ_RJJR01000014.1, from coordinate 212,124 downwards.
GTATTTACGAATTTCTGATGTGTTCCCTTTTTAGATATACCGGTTACATTTAAAATTTGTGGTTCGTGCAACAAGAGCCAGGGCTGGAGATTTCAATAATTTCGTTTGTATCCTTAGTAAAGCTGAGAACACCCTCGCACACTTGCTCCGGAAAATCCAGGTATTAACTCTTTTCCATCTCGCCAACCACCTTCATCGTTTCCACGCTCACCGTGCAAACCCGCTTCAATAAATCAATCACCTGTTCTTTATAATCGGCGAATTTGTACGTGTTGAACTTTTCGGCTATAGTCGGGTCTTTTGGTTTTTTTTCTTTGTATTGATCGAGTATCCATTCCAGCGCGCTGCGGTTGCCGAGTTTGTATTCCCAGGCAGTTGATGGAATGCCGTGCAGCTCTGTATTATCGTCTAACACTATGATGCCATCTTCTTTTATTGCTTTCAGTTTTGCTTTCGGATGTTCTTTTGTGGCAATTTCTTTTTGTTGCAAAGGATACGGTTCCACGGTTTCATAATTGATGTGCAGGTTCATTAATTGGCCGCCCCATTTAGCCCATCGCCAAAAGTTTTCGTATAAGGGTATCCGTGGAAATTCTCTTTTTAAATTCAACTCATACTTTTTGCGGTAAGCCGGATTATGCAACACGGCATATACATAATGAAAGATCGCTTCTTTGGTAATTGGCTTCGGCGGTGCTGTTTCTATTTTAAATTCTTCCCTTACTTCAGGACTGTTTGCATAACATACAGGCGAAGCCGATTCATTTAGTTGGTAATGTTCCTGAAATAGTTGCAATGCCCAATCAGTGACGTTGTCAATCCGATTACCTTTTACAAATTGGTAAAGAGGAATAGATTGCGTATCGCCAGTAAAATGAAGATCAACCAGTTGTTTTGTTCCTAACAAATGAAAATCTTTGTTTGCACCAGAAGTTAGAAAGTTAATCAGAATGTTTTCTTCTTTAAGCTTATCACCTAAAATTTCATAGTGATTTTGAGTTAATCTATGACCAAAAATTTTATCTGCATAATACTTAAGCTTAAAAAACGGTCTATATATAACATCAATAAATAAGTCATCCTCCAATAGTGCTTTCCTTTTAGCACCAAAACTATCCTTGAGTGAAGAGGTCCATTTTATTGATAAATCAACTTCGCCTGTTTCAATGCTATTATTATAATGATTAACTAAGTACTTTGTTTTATCTGATAAATTTGATTCTGATAAATCATAAACCCATTCATCCCTTCCTGTTTCAACTCCTCTTGAAAATAATTTGAAAATTGCATTTTCTGATTTTTTCGCTTTTACTTCTTTATCAATAATCGGTATTAATTCGTCCCAATCATTTTCATTTTGATTAATCCAATTGTTGTGCTTATCAGGAGATATTAAATCAAAATCGAGAAGCTCCATTTCTGCTTCTGATAACCATTCAAGTTTTTCTTTTGCTGTTGCCATCTCAGGCCTTCTTACGTAATAAATTCTTGTATTTTCAGTAGAGTAAAAAAGCTTGTTTTTGTATTCAACAACAGGTTCCTCCAATACAAATTCTCTTTTAAGTTCCCGGAATTCCTTTTTAGTTTCGGCTATAAATTTATTATTCTTTCTCACCAGAAACATAATAGCCACACCGGTTTGTATTCCAAATACATTGTTCTTTGTTCCCGATAATTTCGGATTCATTCTTACATCCCCACCCAAATCAATGATATAAATGTGATTAAATTCACTTGCAACTAATTTCCGAAAACCATCAAATGCTCTTCCATCAATAAAGCTTCGATTAGTAATGAATGCGATGATTCCGTTTTCATCTAACCGGTCTATTGCCCAACGATAAAACCTCGTGTACATATCATAAACTACAATCTGGTTTTGGGCAGTTCCCTGTTTGATAAATGTTTGTTTTATCCGGTCATCAATCTGTTTATAAGCTCTGTTTGCATTTTGATAATTATAATTTTCCTGCTTCGCATTATACGGCGGATTCCCAATGATCACACTGATCTTTTTTTCATTCTGCCTTCTTATTCTTTCCGCATTTTCTGCGCTCACACCAAAGAGATCGCCCTGCTTGCCCACCCAATGAAAACCGGTGTTATCCAGCGTATCCACAAAACATAAATTCTCAAACTCTTCATACGCATCCATCTTTTGCTTGTAGGTATATTCAATGTTGAGGTTGGCAATGTAATAGGGAAGAATGGCGACTTCATTGGCGTGCAATTCATTCTTGTATTTATATTTCAGCTTTGCTTTGGGCAGGTAATCAATAATGTCGGTAATAAAAGTGCCGGTGCCGGTGGCAGGGTCAAGAATTTCGACGTTCTTATCGGCCATCGTTTTTCCAAAATGCCTGTGCAACAAATAATCAGTGCTGTGGATCATAAACTGCACGATCTCGTTGGGCGTATAAACAATGCCCAGCCTGTCGGCGGCTTTTGGATTGTAGCCTTTATAAAAGTTTTCATACACCACTTTCAGGAATTTCTGTTTTTCGTGATGATCGGCGATGGAAGCGGCGCGGGCATTAATGGTGTCGTAATAATGTTTTATCTGACCGAGGGTTTGCCTGCGGATAGCGCCGGTAAAGAAAGTATTGATCACTTTATTCAGTTCGCGGGCAATATTATTTTCTTCGTGAAAATGCGGCTCATCAAAGATGGTGTTGAAAATGTCAGCACTTAAAATATGCTGTATCATCATTTCCTTTACATCTTCCTTATTGATCTCAGGATTGATGCTTGCCTTTGCCATTTCCAGGAAACTCTCCTGCGCTTTTTGCAAGTCAGGATTTGTCAATTCCTGTGCTTCAATTATTTCGCGGATGGCTACGGTAACTTTAGGAATATCTTCTTTAAATTTTTCTATGGCTTCCCGAAAATCTGACACTTCAGGCCTTTCATAAGAAAGAAATTTAGTGAGAATTTCATGCAGTTGCTCTTCATCGCGCATGTTGCGGCGCATCACTTCGTCGCCGTGCTGGTACAGAACGGCAGTCTGTGAATCTTCAAAAAGAATGTTATCAGAAGGATAGCCTTTTTCAAATTTTTTGCGGATCTCTTCATCAATATCATCGCTTTCATCTTTGCTTTCCCAATAGCCCCAGTCGTTGCGGATGCTGTCTTTGATGGTTCCGTCGGGCGTAATAATTTTTCCGGATTTATTTTTTGTAGAGATTTCCGGGATCAGCATCAGGTCTTTGCTGCGTGCGTATTCATTTAAAAGATTATAGAAACTATTGCGGATAGCAGTTTCTTTTTTGCTTCCTCCAAAGTGAATGATCTTCTCAAGTTCCTTGTGGTATTGCTGATTTGCGTATATGCTCATTAGATGGTAATAGGATGTTTCTCAAAGGTAAAGGAAAGAGAGTGGAACGGAATGCAACTATAGGTAAAAATGAAAGCGCATTATTTCTTTTTTTACTGCTGTTTCTGTCGAACAGCAGCTTCATTCCCCTCTGAAATGCTTTGACATCTTTCAACTTCAACTTTCATTTCGACAGGAAGCAACTCTTTTGTATTTTTGAGTAATGACCGTTTATACCGACACTTCAGCAATTGGTGGTTGCTTTGACAAAGAATTTCAGGAATGGTCTGTTGCGTTAGTTGAAGAGTTTAAGATTGGTAAAAAATTAATTATGCTTTCTGATTTGACATTGCAAGAACTTGAAATGGCAAGAGATGAGGTGAGGGAAAAAATAGTGGAAATTCCAAAAAAATATCAACAAGGTGTTGGAGTGACGGACGAAACCATTGAACTTGCAGAAACTTATATTAATGAAGGGGCATTAACTATTAAAAGCTACAACGATGCTTTGCATATTGCTCTTGCAACGTTAAATAACGCAGACGTTTTAGCAAGTTGGAATTTCAAACATATTGTTAATTTAAATCGTATCAGACTTTATAACTCAATCAATCTGAAACTTGGCTACAGAATGATTGAAATCAGAACGCCAAGAGAAATTTTAGAATTACACGACAATGAATAAGAATAAAAAAATTGATGCTGTTCAAACGATGAGAAACATCCGTGAAAAGTTGAGTGAGAGATATTGGAAACATCCTGATATTTTGAAAAAAGAAATGGAAGCGATTAGGAAAAAATACGACATCAAGATTAAGAAACAACAAGACCAATTAACTTGATTGTTTTCTTCTCCCCTGGAGATTTAATTCGCTCCACTCCCACCTCATCCGCCGCTCTTCAGTACATTACTTCAACACCAGAAATATTCATCAAAAAATAAAGGTTCCAGCCGGTGATTCGCAATGACGTAAAAAGTAAGTTTTTACTATTGCAGGAATGCTAACAGAAGCAAATCTCAAAAGAGAAGGTTTATGTTCCACGAACCACAATTACACAAAAATAAAAATCACTTTATTTGTTTTTTCACTGGCGGGGCAAAGACATATCTTTATTTCGTCATTCGTAACAATCTTCTTACTGCACTCAAAAAGAACAGATGAATATTCGAAAAATAACAGGATGCGCATTGGTTACCGCTGCATTGCTGATGAGCGGAAACCTGGCAACAGCCCAGTTACCAAATACGAAGCCATCTAATGCCGCACGCACGCCACCACCCACGCGCGACCCGCATACACCGGGCTATGTTACCGCCACGGAATTACCGGATGGCGCGGTTCCTTCACCGGATTCCAATGGAAATTTTATCATCGGGCCTACCCATAACCCGGCGCGCGAAATGACGGTGCAGGAAAATGTGCCGCAGGGAACCATTTATCAATTCACGATGGATTCCAAAGACAGTAAAATTTATCCCGGCATTGCCCGCGAGCCGGGAACATTTGGCACGGTGGATTCTGCCAATTCTGCACGGCTTATAGTAACCACCAGCCATCCCGCACCCTACACCCGCCATGTGGAGGTGTATGTTCCAAAACAATATGTTGCCGGTACGCCTGCCCCTTTTATTGTTGGCGCGGACGGCCCCGACCACATGCTGTTTACCGCTTTGAACAACCTGGTTGCGGAACACAAAGTGCCGGTGATGGTTGCCATATCTATTGGCAACGGAAGGGGAGATGCGCAAGGCAGCGAACGTGGCCTGGAATATGATGCGATGTCGGGTTTGTATGCAGAGTTTGTGGAGAAGGAGGTATTACCACTGGTGGAAAGTGAATGCCATGTGAAATTAACCAAAGACCCTGAAGGCCGCGCTACGATGGGCGGCAGCTCGGGTGGTTCATGTGCGTTGATAATGGCGTGGTATCACCCGGAATGGTATCATCGCGTACTTACTTATTCCGGAACCTACATCAACCAGCAGTGGCCCTATAACCCTGCAACACCGCATGGCGCATGGGAATTTCATGAACACCTGATTCCTGGAAGCGTTGCAAAGCCGATACGTATCTGGATGGAAGTGGGCGACCGCGATCTGTATAATCCAAATGTGATGCGCGACAACATGCACGATTGGGTAGTGGCCAATGAAAACATGGCCAGGATGCTTGCTGACAAGGGCTATAGTTACCAGTTTATTTTCGCGCGCAATGCCGGGCATGTGGATCATAAAGTGAAACAACAAACCTTGCCGGAAGCGCTGGAATGGCTGTGGAAGGGGTATGAGGCAAAGACGGAATAGGAGTTAGGAATTATGAATTATGAGTTATGAGTTATGAGTTATCTATTCAGCTTTGCTAAACGTAAATGCATATTCAAAAGGCTGCAATTCTAATCCATAGCTAAGCGCGGTTGCTTTGTTTTGCAGCACTTTAATAACGGCTGTTTTATCATCTGTCAAATGCAGGGTAACAGAGGCCCGGATGGATTTATTGGAACCCGCATTCATCACAGTATCCCCAGCCTTTCCCCCACCCTGCTCATCTTCTTTTAAAATTTTATACGCCTGTGAACCGATGGAAATATCTTCCACCTCGAGTTTCATGTTATCTTTTAGCGCGCAGGAGGCACATCCTGCAAAGCCATTAAAGACGGTCAGAAAAGAAGTATCGTTGGCTTTGAAATAATAAAATTGCACGTAGCTGCGTATGCTTACTTTTCCATCACCCAGCGCCTGAATCTTCAAATATCCTTTGTGCGATTTAGCTTTTGGCGCTACATCTGCCAATTGCCAGTTGCCTTCAAATGCTTCAATTAAATGTACAGGCGTATTGGTTTTATTGACAGGCCTTGAAGCAATTGAGTTTTTTTCACTTGCTTTTTTTGTTGCCAGGGGCTCGTTTGTGATTTCTTCTTTTGTTTCAGCGGCAGGTATTTCAACATTTATTTTATTACTATCAACAGCAATTTCCGTGGCAACTTTTTTCTCACCCGGTATTTTTTTATTACTTACAAAATACAGAATGGAAGCCGCTATGATAATTAGGACGCCAATAGCCGCTGCTATCAGTTTTGCATATTTTTTATAAAATGATTTGCCCGAAATGCTATTTGCGCCGGCCTCACCTGTCGTAAATGCGGTGCCATTTTTCTTAGTCCTCAGCTCACTGAGTAATTGGCTAAGCCCGTCTTCATAATTTTTTTCGAAGTCAATATGCTGTATCCGTTGCAGGCGAAAAGGCGTTTTGCTATCATGAACAATGAGCGGTATCACCTTTTTCTTTTGCTCCAATGCATAATATACTTCATCAAGTACATTATTGGATTCTACTGACTTTGCTGTTTCAATATATAGCAGGCAATCGCAGGTTTCCAGCGCTTTTTCTACTTCAAGGTCCCACTCCGTTCCTGCTTTTATATCTTCCTGGTCTATCCACACATCATAGCCTTGTTTTTTGAGGTCGATGGCCAGTTTCAGCGCGAAGTCTGAGCCATCAATTCTTGAATAGCTAAAGAAGATTTTTTGTACACTCATTGCTTATGGATAGGTGGAAATAAAGCTAAATATAAACGAAAAATATTATTTTATAATCTCATGAATGGCGGTATTCATGAACCTCAATTACGGTTCACAAAATCAGCCGCTACACAAAATATTTTCGTTGATGGAGCATTCCCAGACAGGCCGATTGATGAATACTTGTTCCAAACAGAAAATAAAAAATCGCCTTATTTTTCTTTTCACTGGCAGGTAAAGGTGATTCGGTTTAACTTTGCACCTTTTAGGCATTGAGTATCAATTTGCCAATTTGTCCATAAGGATTGGCATGAAATAAGCTACATCCGTATCAGATGACGAGGCAGAATTAAACAAAAGGAATGACAACTGAACATCAGCGGCTTCAAAATAATTTACAGAAAAAAGTGCCCCTCGAAAAATGGGGGCCTTATGTAAGCGAAAGACAATGGGCTACCGTACGCGAAGATTATTCATACACCAATGACGCATGGAATTATTTTCCCTTCGACCAGGCGCATTACAGGGCCTACCTGTGGGGCGAGGATGGTATCGCCGGTATTTCCGACTACTTTCAAAATCTTTGTTTTGCCCTGGCATTGTGGAATGGCAAAGACCATATTTTGAAAGAGCGCCTTTTTGGCCTGGGCAACCGCCAGGGCAACCACGGAGAGGATGTAAAGGAATTATATTATTATCTCGATAATATTCCTACCCACTATTACATGGAATTTCTTTATAAATACCCTCAACAGGAATTCCCCTATGATGAGCTTAGAAATGTGAACAAAGACCGCTCAAGAAATGATTCTGAATATGAAATTCTTGATACGGGTGTTTTTTCTGAAAATGAATATTTTGACGTGAGCGTTACTTACGCAAAAGAAGATTCGCAGGATATCTTTGCCAGGATTGATATTAAAAACCAGTTTTCAGAAGCCGCGCCGCTCACGGTATTGCCAACACTTTGGTTTTATAACCGCAGCAGTAACCAGCAGTTAGAGGAAAAACCGGTGATCACCTATATCAATCCAAATAAAGTAAAGGCATCACATCAAAGGCTGGGCAGTTATTATTTATATTTCCAGGCGCCGGAATTGCTATTATTTACCGACAACGAAACTAATTTAAAAAAAGTAACCGGCCAGCCCAACCAAACGCCATTTGTAAAAGACGCTTTTCACAAAGCTATCATTCACAAAAGAAACATTGAAGCGCTGAGCGAAAGAAAATACGGAACAAAATTTTCACCGGTATATGAAATGACTGTGGAAGCGGGCGAAACTAAAACCATTTATTTAAGATTGTCTGATAAGGATTTGGAGAATGGCTTCGAAGAGGGTTTTGAAAAAATATTTGCAACCCGCAAAAAGGAAGCGGATGAGTTTTATGATGAAATTCTTCCGAAAAACATTACTGAGGATTACAAAAATATTCAGCGGCAGGCGCTGGCAGGCATGCTGTGGAGCAAGCAATATTATCATTTTGATGTAGAAAGGTGGTTAACCACCAGCGATGGCATAACGCCGGTAAATGATTTTAAGCTTCATGGCAGAAACCACGACTGGAAGCATTTGAAAAACCAGGATATCATCCTAATGCCTGATAAATGGGAATATCCATGGTATGCCGCCTGGGATTTGGGATTTCACTGCATCCCCATGGCCATGATGGATCCTAATTTTGCGAAACACCAGCTCTTGCTCATCATGCGCGAATGGTATATGAAGCCTGATGGCCAGCTTCCCGCCTACGAATGGCACCTCGGCGATGTGAACCCGCCCGTGCAGGCGTGGGCCGCCCTACAGGTGTTCCGCACCGAATACCAGCAAACAGGAAAAAAAGACATCACCTTTCTCAAAAAAATATTCCACAAGCTAATCATCAATTTTACCTGGTGGATAAACCGTAAAGATGAAAGCGGAAATAATATCTTTCATGGCGGATTTCTTGGTCTTGACAATATCGGCATTTTCAACCGCAGCATAGAAATACCCGGCAAACGCAGGCTGGAACAGGCGGATGGCACAAGCTGGATGGGGATGTATGCACTGAACATGATGGATATGGCGCTGGAAATTGCTGTGGAGGACAATTCATTTGAAGATGCTGCTACCAAGTTTTTTGAGCATTTTGTGCTGATTGCAGAAGCGCTTAATATTTATGGATTGTGGAACGATGAAGACAAGTTTTTTTATGATGCGCTTTCCCTGCCCGGTGGCGAGGTGATACAATTACGCATTCAATCGATTGTAGGGCTTACCACGCTTTTTGCCGTATCCACCATTCAAAAGAAAGTAAGGGATCAACTGGCCGATTTCAAAAAAAGAACGAATTGGTTTGAAAATTACCGCAAGAAAAATAATAAATTCTGGCCTAATGAAGAACGGACAGATGGCAACGATATCCTGTTGTCGCTGGTGCAGCAGGATCGGTTAAAGAGTATTCTCAAACATTTGTTGAATGAAGAGGAATTTCTTTCGCCCGGCGGCATTCGCGCGTTATCCAAATTTCATGAAAAGAATCCTTACGCAGTAACGATTGATGAAGTAGAATACGGAATTCAATACGACCCGGGGGATTCCATCTCCAATCTTTTTGGTGGAAATTCAAACTGGCGTGGGCCGGTGTGGGTACCGATTAATTACATTATCATCCAGGCCATAAGGAAATATGGGGCATTTTACGGAGATGAACTGGTGGTGGAATGCCCGACCGGTTCCGGAAATTTAATGAACCTGAAGCAGGTAGCTGACGAGTTGACGCGAAGAGTAATCAGCCTTTTTGAAAAAGATAATGAAGGCAAAAGAAGAATATTTGGTGAATACAATTGGTTTTACCAAAAACCCGAAAACCAGCACTTGTTTCAATTCTTCGAATATTTTCATGGCAACAGCGGCAAAGGACTTGGCGCCAGCCATCAAACCGGGTGGACAGCGCTGGTGGCAAGCCTTATCAATGAATTGGCAAAAAATTGATATGGTCCAAAATACGATAATGAATATTACGTGTTTGCTCTGCTAATGATTATTTCGACATGATTTTATCCAAAGCGAGATACCGGTCGCGGTGCTGTTCTTTTTGGGCTTCCGTATTTGCATTGATATGCATCACTTCAGCGGGGCCGCCGCTTTTCACCGCCGGCCACCAGGGTACGCCAAGGCCATTGGGATTCCCCGTTTTAATAAAATTGGCAAAAAAGCCCTGGAAAATTTCGGAGATTTTATAATCTACAGGCTGCCAATCGTAAACCCGGTTGGTTGGTAAATTGCCCATAGCATATTCGATGTCGGCTGAATGAACAGCTCCGGTAGCGGGTTTGTAATTTTGGTTTTCTTTTTCATCGCGCAATGCGGGCCGCGGATGAGCATAAAAATAGCGATATACCGGTTGATTGCTTGTCTGGCTCTGCATATCAGACCACTTCCAGGTGCCATAAGCAATAAATAATGCCCCGGCCAAATCGGTTCCTGCTTCCTTCACAGATTCGCTGTCAGACACCTTGTAGGCCCTTAAAATTTCGCCGGCATTTTCACCAAACCTTTTTTGAACGGCGCTATTAAAATTCTCTACAGTTGGTGCTTTGCCCTGCAACAGATTGGCATAATTTCCTTCCGCGGAATTCCAGCCAACAAGTAAAGGAACTTTGGCCTGTTCACCCGCAGCATAAATTTCGATCGGTGGCTTTGGGAAAAAGTAGCCATCCACATCTACAGAAAATCTACCGCTGCCCGGCTTCATGCTTTCATCCAGCAACTTATCAGCAGGGACGTTTCTTAATTCTGCTATGGTAGCCGCACCGATTTTTTTACCAAAATCTTCACCGGTTTTTTCAGCGGCAGAGAGAGACACGGTTGAATTTTTGCCAAGCAATGAGCCGCTTTCGCCTATCGCTCCCGCAATGATATTTTTTGAAAGAGGCGAAGCCATCTGCGCGCTCACAGAAAATGAGCCCGCCGATTCACCAGCAATTGTTATTTTATTCGGGTCGCCGCCAAACGCGCTGATATTTTGCTGCACCCATTTTAAAGCTGCAGCCTGGTCCAAAAGGCCATAATTTCCGGAAGCATGATGAGGAGACTCTTTCGTAAGTTCAGGATGAGCCATAAAACCAAAAATTCCCAGCCGGTAATTTACTGTGACAGCTACAATTCCCCGGCGGGCCATGCTTTCGCCATCATACCGGTACTCCGAGCTTCCGCCTGCAATAAAGCCGCCGCCATAAAAATATACCAGCACCGGAAGGCGGTCTTTTGCTGACTTCGCCGGCGTCCATATATTTAGATACAGGCAATCTTCGCTCGCACTGTCTGAGCGGAATTTCATATCCGTAAAAATAAATTTTTGCATAGGCCTTGGCCCAAATTTATCTGCCTTTCTCACGCCATTCCAGTTCGGAAAAGGTTGTGGCGCTTTCCATCTTAAGTCGCCCACAGGTGGTTTGGCAAAAGGAACGCCTTTAAAAACAGATACGCCTGATTCGCTAACGCCCTCAAGCAGGCCATTAGCCACTCTCACTTGTAACAAGGTTGACTTCATTTCCTGCGCATGGCTATAAAAATAAAAGAAAACAAAAGAAGAAAGGATAAAGAGCTTTTTCATAATTGAACTATAAATTATCGAATGAAGGTAATTTACAAAAACGAAAATAAAAATGCTGATTATTTGCTGCTTTACTCCGGTGGGTATGGGGAAGAATTATAGAGCTGCAGTTTCCCTGCTTTCTTTCAAAAATTCTTCATGTAGTTGCAACACTTGTGGAATCAGCATTTCCCGTTCATCGTTCACGATAACATAATCGCATAAACGTAATTTTTCTTCTTCATCCATCTGCAGGCTGATGCGCTGCAATACTTGTTCGCGGGTAAGATTATTGCGGTGCATGGTGCGTTCAATTCTTAATTCAAGAGGGCAACTTACGCCGATTATTTTATCAAGCATTTTATCGGAACCGCTTTCAAAAATGAGCGCGGCTTCTTTTATCACATAAGGCGCGGTTTGTTGTTTTATCCATTCTTCTGCGTCTCTGATGGTAGCAGGATGCACAATCGAATTGAGCAACGAGGTTTTTTGTTCGTTATTAAAAACCTGTGCGGCTACATATTTTCTATCAATCTTTCCCTCTGCGTAGGAGGCTTCACCAAAATTTTCAATTATCTGTTTCTTAAGGAGGGCGTCTTCAGACATAAGCCTTTTTGCCGCGCTGTCTGCATCATACACAGGAATGCCCAATACGGAAAATATTTGAGCAACGGTGCTTTTGCCACTGCCAATACCACCCGTAATTCCTATTCGAAGCATTGGATGATGATAAAGATTGAATGATGGAAAATAAAAAAGCGCCGGAATTAAAAAGATCCCGGCGCTTATTCAATTATTTTATGGGAGCGGCGGTAGCTACCTTATTCAGGTTGGCAGTCATTTCCATGCTCACAGCGCTTTTTTCCATTTTAATATAAGAGCCCGGATTTATTTCCAGCATAAAAGTTCCGTCCTCATTTATTTTATTGATTGTGCCATGTATGCCTGCAATCGTAACTATCTTATCGCCCTTTTGCAAATTAGACATGAACGTCTTTTGTTGTTTTGCTTTTTTTGCCTGTGGCCTAATCATAAACAGCCAGAAAACGAGGATCATTAATCCCAGAAATACAAATTGAAATCCTCCGCCGCCTTGACCCTGCCCTGCCATCAAAAATACTGTTGCTAAATTCATTTTTTTTGTTTGTTTACTGTTTATAAAATGTATTGATGTATTAAAAATTTAATGCTGTGCCTCTACCTCTCCCTTCAAAAGTAGAACTGGAAATTCAGGATACGCATTTGAAACCACCGTGATGGTTTTATGCGCGGGCCCTGGCCTGTCGGTGGTGTTGAACACTACTTTTAAAACTCCTGTTTTTCCGGGCTGAATTGGCTCTTCGGGCTTTTCAGGCACCGTACAACCACAACTGGCATGTGCGGCGGAAATTATCAACGGCTTTGTTCCCGTATTTTTAAACCTGAAATTGTAGGTTACTTTATTGCCTTCTGCCGCTTTGCCAAAATCATACACGGAATCAATCACCTGAACGGAAGTAGTGTCGGTAAATGCCGCATTAGATTGGGGAAGATTTGCCAAATCGTTATTGCGCCTGATGTTGCACGAAAGAATAAATCCGGTCACCAGGAATAAAGAAATCCACCGTATGATCTTATTTTTTTTCAAGTTGCAAAGGTATTATAAAGTGCTGTTTTTATAGTTGGTCTTATGGATTTTATTTTGTGATGTCAAATCCTTATGAATATTGTCTAAAATTCCGTTTACGAAGTGGCCGCTTTGTTCTGTACTGTATTCTTTGGCAAGATCAATATACTCGTTGATGGTAACTTTTGTGGGAATGGTTTCGAAATACAACAATTCACAAACCCCCATTTTTATCAGGATCATATCAAGAAGAGCAATTCTTTCAGAATCCCAGTTTTTTAATTTTGGTTTAATCAGCCCAAGGCAATATTCATCTTTCTCAATCACTGTTTTCAACAGCTCCAATGCAAATTGCATTTTCTCGTCGCCAATTAGCTGTGCGAAATTAAAGGCAGATGGTTTGTGAAAAAGTTTTTCCATCAGCACAATCATCATTTCTGCGTCATCATCCCAATGAATAAATTTTTCTTCCACATCGCTGAGAAAATCTTCATTTTCTATCATGATTTCGGAAAAAATGGTTTCAAGGATTTGGCGCTCGGCTTTTTTGTCGCGCGATGGCTGGGAAATATATTCTTTATAATGAGGCAATGCAATAAGCCTTAAGTAGCTTTTTCTTACCAATTCGCTGTCAATAAGAAATTTTGTTTTAAATTTTTCAAGCGACTGCTGAAATGAAGAGTTTTCCAGAATGGACCACATCAACTCATTGCCAGCAATTTTGGTATTCACTTTCAGGTCACTTTCTGTAGGCAAATATTTTTGGGATTTTTGTAAGGCATCCTTTTCTGAATAGCGCGCCACTTCAAACAGGTGATATACCAGGTAAGTAAAAAGCTGTTGGGCATTTTCGAGATTTTTTTTAAGAATCTGCAAAGGCTCCCCCGGCCTGGTATCTTTGTTCATTGATTCAATACTGTAAAGTGTTTGCATCACTTTCACGCGGATATTTCTTCTGCTTAGCATTTGTAGTAAGAACTTATTTTGGCCTGCGAAGATAGGTATTATTGGCAAACGGGATATTGATAAGCTCCGCACGCCCGCTACTATCTAAGACGCAAATAAAAAAATAACATTATTTATTGATTTACTGTCAATGCCCTATTGAATTGTGGAGGCTTGGGTCAAAAATAATTTTGATATCCACAACCAACAGTTAAGGGAATATTATTGATGTTGAACGAATAGAGGGATAAACTTACTTTAATTCACTGCTTTTGCTGTGCCACTTCCGGTGATGTGAATTTCAGGAGAAGAAGGGTTTCCGCCATAATACACATCGCCGCTGCCTGTGATGTTTACCTTCAGGCTTACGCTGGCAAAAACGTGCACATCCGAGCTACCTGAAACACGTATCTCGGCATTTTCAGATTTTAGCTGAGCACATTTGGCGTCGCCGCTTCCGCTGATGGTGCATTTAAAATCTTTGGTAGATCCAGAAAGCTCTATATCACCACTGCCCGAGCTGCTGGCCGTAATAAGTGGCGCATCTACATTTAGTTTAATATTACCTGAGCCTGAAGTACTGATACTCAGTTGGTTTGAATTTAAAATTACGCCATCGCCTGATACATCTGCGGATCCTGATGTAGCTATTTTTTCAATAGAAGGCACAGTCACAAAAACCTTTGCATGATCGTTATTAATAGAGACATCATTCTTATAACGGATAGATAATTCTCCATCTCTTACCTCCGTGATTACATAGGGCAACAGGTTTTCGTCATTCTCAACCGTCACCTCGTATTGATTCCCGTTTTTAATCTCCACATCGATTGAGCCTGAAGTTCGTATTTTATTAAAATCAGAAATACCCCGGTTTTCTTTAATCACGTTGCCATTGCCGGACATGGAAGCGCATGAGCCAAGAAAGCCCGCCGCCGCACAAAGAATAAGAAAATATTTCATAAGTATTATTTTATACTGCAAAAAATCCGAGGCAATTTAAACATTATAAATTAATTAAATACGCTTTCGCCAATTTTGACGTTCGTCGCCGCCTTAAAAATCATTTTTGTTTTTTTTATAAAAAGGAATAAGAAATAGAATACTTTATACAATAAATTTGGCCTGAGTTCGCAAGCATAAAACATTTTACCTTCGCGCATGCCTGAAAAAATTCTCATTCTCGATTTTGGTTCCCAATACACACAATTGATCGCCCGTTCCGTAAGAGAGGCAAATGTTTATTGCGAAATCATACCTTACAACAAAAAAGTTGAAATCACACCCGACCTGAAAGGCGTTATTCTTTCGGGCTCGCCCTTTTCGGTTAATGATGCCAATGCATTGGATATCGACATACAATACCTGAGTGAAAACCTTCCGGTGCTTGGCGTTTGCTATGGCGCGCAACTGATTACAAAAAATTTTGGCGGGGTGGTAGAAAAAAGTGATAAGCGCGAATATGGGAGATCAAAACTGCAAATTAGTAAAAAAGATGATTTATTGAAAGGAATAAAAAGCGAAACGGATGTGTGGATGAGTCATAGCGACACTATCAAAAAGCTTCCGGATGATTTTATCATTACCGCTTCTACCCCTAATATTCCGGTAGCTGCGTTTAGCAGCAAAGAAAATTTGTCTTCCGGCAGCAATGCAAAATATCCTGTGTTTGGATTACAATTTCATCCTGAAGTGTACCATTCTGCTGAGGGTAAAAAAATTATAAAAAATTTCCTGGTAAATATTTGCCATTGCCGCCAATCGTGGACGCCAGCTCATTTTATCAGTGATACAGTAGAAGATATCAGGAAAAAAATCGGGGATAAAAAAGTGATCATGGCTTTAAGCGGCGGCGTAGATTCTACTGTGGCTGCTACGCTCATTCATAAAGCCATCGGGAAAAACTTATTTGGAATTTTTGTAGACAATGGCGTGCTCAGGAAAGATGAATTTGAACAGGTGTTGCAATCCTGTACAAGCATCGGCCTCAACATTAAAGGCGTGGATGCTAAGGAATATTTTTATACAAAGCTTGCCGGGAAAATCGATCCCGAAGAAAAAAGAAAGGCTATCGGCAATAGTTTTATAGAAATTTTTGACAGGGAAGCGCATGCACTGGATGGAATTGAATTTCTTGGCCAGGGAACTATTTATCCTGATGTGATTGAATCGGTTTCTGTTCATGGTCCTTCCGTCACTATTAAATCACATCATAATGTGGGGGGCCTGCCGGAAAGAATGAAATTAAAACTGATAGAACCTTTGCGCTCGCTTTTTAAAGATGAAGTAAGGAAAGTTGGCGCTGAACTGGGTTTGCCCGATGCCTTACTCAGCCGTCATCCGTTTCCCGGACCAGGGTTAGCCATCAGAATTTTAGGAGAAGTGACTGAAGAAAGAGTTCAGCTTTTGCAAAAAGCCGATGCCGTTTTTATTAACAATCTCAAAAAATCCGGTTTGTACGCAACCGTATGGCAGGCAGGCGCTATCTTATTGCCAGTGAAGAGTGTCGGCGTAATGGGTGATGAGCGAACTTATGAATTTACAGTTGCACTTCGCGCTGTCACTTCAGTTGATGGAATGACAGCGGATTGGGCACATCTCCCCTATGAATTTCTTTCGGATGTTTCAAACGAAATCATAAATAATATCAAAGGGATTAACAGGGTGGTGTATGATATCAGTAGCAAGCCTCCGGCCACAATAGAGTGGGAATAGTCTTCCGCGAGCTAAGTTGAATTAAAAATCATGAGGAAAATACTCTTATTTAGTGTTGTTTTTTTTGCGTTAACCGGAATTGAAAAATCTGTGGCCCAGCAAAAATCATATCCTGTATATAAAACGTACAGGGTGGCTATTTTCGCTCCCGTTTACCTTGATTCCATCTTCGATGGTTACCATTTAAAAGCAGAAAGTACAATCCCCAATTTTGTAACCGGTGGCACAGATTTTATCCAGGGGGCCGAAATGGCGCTTGATACACTTAATCTTAACAACAAGCATGTGGAAGCTTTCCTTTTTGATTCAAAATCGGTAACGCAGCCGGTGGCTACCCTCATTAAAAATGGCAAGCTGGATCACATGGACTTAATAATAGGTTCTGTAAAACCACCTGAATATTACCAACTGGCCAGCTTTGCCAATGAGAAAAAAATTCCTTTTCTTTCAGCAACTTATCCCAATGATGGCGGCGTCAGGCAAAATCCTTTTTTGCTGATTGCCAATTCAACCCTCAAAACGCATTGCGAAGGAATCTTCAGCTATATTTTACAAAAGCACGGTTCCGACAACATTTATCTTTTCCATAAAAAAAATGACAACAGGATAAGCAATTATTTTAAAGAAATCAATTCAGCAGATGGCAAAAATCTTTTAAAGATTAAAGACATAGTGCTTGATAGTTCTGTTACCGCCCAGGGCCTGAAATACCTGGTTGATACTACCAAGCCCATCGTAATTATAGGCGCCAGCCTGGAACAGGAATTTTCTCAAAAGCTTGCTGATGCGTGCTACCCTATTCAAAAAACAAACCCGATGATTTTGATAGGCATGCCCAACTGGGATGGCTTTGCCTGCTGGTTCCGGAAAGATGCTTACACTGGTTTCCCCATCAGGTACACCACGCCTCATTACATATCAAAAGACAATCCATTTGAGTCATACCTAATGTCAAAATATTTCCAGGTATATAAAATTGATCCGAGTGATATGGCAGAGAAAGGATTTGGGCTCACTTATAACTTTACCTCCCTTTTGATAAACCATCCAGGCGCTTTTATGGAAAACATGAACGATACCCTATATTCCCCATTTCATACTCTTAATTTTAAGCCGGTGTATCATGGCAAAAATCCTCAACCTGATTATTATGAAAACAGGCACCTGTTCTTTATGCAAATCCTTAACGGGGAAATTTCAAAAGAATAGAATTACGGGAATCACTTTTAGTTTGTACAAATCCGTCTGAGGCCATTTTACTTGCCCTGATGATCCTCGAGATCTACGATTTCTTCTTTTCCGCTTAGTAAAGTATGACT
Source organism: Hanamia caeni (assembly GCF_003721595.1). Lineage (GTDB taxonomy): Bacteria > Bacteroidota > Bacteroidia > Chitinophagales > Chitinophagaceae > Ginsengibacter > Ginsengibacter caeni. The sequence goes on along the minus strand of NZ_RJJR01000014.1, from coordinate 194,125 downwards.
ATATTTTAAAATTGCTACAAAAAATACGCCCCCAATAATGTTTCCCAGCGTAACCGGCAAAAGAAATCCCATATACTGGCCAAATGAAATATTACCGCTAACCCAGCCCACAGAAGCTTCTATATTTCCAACAATAGAATGTGCAAGACCAGCAACGCCAATACACGCTGTAATAATCCAAATTAAAATAATCTGGCTTATTGTTTCTCTTGCGGCTGCTACAAGCCACGCCAGCAATCCCATTAGCCAACCCGCCAGCGCTGCGCTGAACAATAGACTTTTCCAGGAATGAGCCGTTGCTTCAATACTTATTTTCGCTAAAGCCCAATCCTTTACAAGGTGCAGAGAATCTCCAAAATAAACCAGGATTGAAGTAAAAATTAATCCACCCGCAACATTACTTATATACACAATAGCCCACAGTCTCAACAATTTCTTAATAGGAGCAATGCCCTGCAAAACAGGTAACACCGCAAGGGTTGTATGTTCGGTAAATAATTCAGACCGGCCTAAAATAACGAACATAAAACCGAGCGGATACATGTTTGCTACTAAGACGTGAACTATGGGCTCGGGAAATACACCGTTAAATAAAGATAACACCACTGCCATCATCAATACTGAAAAGCCAATATCCAGTCCGCCGGAAAGGCCGGACAGCATCAGCCCCAACGATGAACGGTTCAATTGGGTGAGGGCCGCTTCTTCAGTATGTTTTAAAATCAGCTGCTGGCTCTTCTGCGGCTTTTTTTCTTCCTCCTCCAATGTGCTTTTTTTCCTTGACATAAATTATAATTAACTCATCCGGATCTTAAGATTTTAGCAACCGGCATTTGGTGGTTTGAAATTAAAAAAACAGTAAACGGAATTTTATGCCAAATTTTTATTTTGAAACTAAAACAGCCATGTTTTAAAACGAATGCAAAAATGGGATAAAGATTGAACAGGTAAGGCGAGAAAAATCCTATTTAATTTTGGTAAAAACAGAATTTAGAGATTTTAATTTACACAAGCCGGAAACGTTTTAGAAAATATTTTTCAATAATTAGATTTTTTTTTCTAAAAGTCATCATGGTAATTCGTGGAGGAACTTTTATTTTCTTTGAATGTTAAAACTGAACAACCTCAAACTCTTTTAATCCTTGTTGAGTTAAATAGGGAAAAATGAGGTTCCACATATAACTGCGAAAATTTTTTTCCTTTGGAGTTTTTTCATTTAGAATTTGCATAGGCAGCCAGGTATTTATAGAATTCAGTAACGCAGAAGCTAATAAGTCATACGTCTTTCTGCTGCCTTCTTTTATAAGCGATCCTCTGTCCACATTTTCATTTATCCGTTTTTTTAGTTTGGATTGAATTTTTTTATTGAAAGCCATTATTTTGCCATGAACGATAGGATAATTGCGCTTTATTTCCCAAAAATTGGTAAAATAAAAGATGTTTTTTTCCATGAAACTATACAGGTTTGAGAATTTCATATCAAAGCTATCTAGGCCGGGATACACTTTGTTCATTTCAAGAATCCCTGAAAGCTCACCCAAAATCTGGTTATAAACTCCCTGCACAATTTCTTCTTTATTGGCATAATGATAAGCAAGGTTGCCCACACTAATTTGTGTTTCATCGGCTATTTGCTGCAACCGGGTATTGGCAATTCCATTTTCAGAAAAGAGTCTTTTTGAATTTTGTATGATACGTTCTTTGGTTGTGGCCATAATGATAAATTTAAAATTAAACGCCTGTATAATTTACAAGAATTAGTAAATTTCTACTAAAATACAAATTCAATTTATTTTTATTAAAAAAAATCTTTCAGTTCAAATGTATAATCAGCAAAAAATTTTTCCCGGAACAATACATTATAGCTTACTCATTTTTATTTTATAAGAAGAATAACGGATAAGACCAAACGATAATTGAACCTGTAATTCCAGTCAAAAAAACGGGCAAAAGAAATTTTTTACCCCACCGGGAAATATTAGAGTACAACATGCGGCAGGAATCTAAAAGGAATCTGGTTTAGAAAAGGAATATCATTGCAGAATTTACAAATGTCATATCAGGGTGACAATTACAAAATAAAATTGCAGGAATTTATCCGTTTACTGGTAAGCAGGTTCTCTTATGGTAGCCGGATGGCAAAATGATATGGCTAAATTATTAATGACATTCTCAAAGGCGGCTTGATGGAATTCTTTTTGCAAGCCAGCTATCTTTGACAGGGATAATCCAATTATTCATCAATTGCTTTTTGGTAAGAATGGTATTGTTGAAATATAATGTATCAGGATTTATAATATCATTCTCGATAGAATAATTAATGTCTTCAATCGGGATGAGGTAAACTTTATTTTTTACAATAAAAGCAAGTGTTTGACGGTCGAGGAGCTGAACATCGTATTCTTTTTCAATATTTTTAATAAATCTAAAAGAGCTATCTGTACTGCACCCGCCTACTTTCACGTTTGTTTCATCTGCCATCAAAATAATAAAATTGCCATACAACAGCTTTGCAAATGATTTTACTGCGCTTCCATGGCTGTTCCAGAAAGAAGCAAACTGCTCAAGTTTTTTCTCTAATTCCGGGACTTCCTGCTTTGTAAATTGTCGATTAGCCTGGTAAATCCAGACCCTGGAATTATCATCAAAATCCTCCGGTATATATTGCTTAAAGCGAGTGTTCATAATGGAATTATTAAACAGGACTTGCGTGCAATTAGCTAAAACCTGTAATAGTTCGGTATTTAAGTCAAAATGAAAGATACTATGTTGATTTGAAAAAAGCAAATTTTGCATCAGTCATTCTTTCAATTAATAATAATTATTAATACTGAAAGCCGTCAAAATTTAAGCCAATTGCCCTAATCGTTTCAGATAGTGGATATGCGACATAATGGCTTGTCTCATCTTTGGAAATTCTATGTAATTGATGTTATATTCCACACAGGTTTTCTTCGTTATCTTACTGATGGCCGGATAGTGAACATGAGAAATACGCGGAAATAAATGATGCTCAATCTGAAAATTCAATCCACCCAGGAGCCATGAAATGGTTTTGCTTTTGGTTGCAAAATTAGCTGTGGTATGAATCTGGTGAATGGCCCATTCACTCTCAATTTTTCCGGAAGTTTCGCTAGGCATTGGAAACTCAGTATGTTCTACTGTATGCGCCAGTTGGAACACAATACTGATTGCCAAACCCGTTACCATTGTAATTAACAAAAACCCCACCAGCCAGGTGGTAAATCCTAAGAGTAAAATTGGCAACACTATAAACATGAACGCATAAATGATTTTTGCCATCCAGAACGAAAAATGTTCATAAAAAGTCATCTTTCTCAACTGAACCGCACCAATTTTTCTGGTAAAATATTTTTTATAATCTGAAAAGAATATCCACAAAAGATGCAGCAGCGCGTAAAGAAACCAAAAATAATATTGCTGAAACCTGTGCATTTTCAATTTCTTTTGAGTAGATGCAAAACGCATCCACGGGCGTGCTTCAATATCATCATCTACGCCGTCAATATTTGTGTACGTATGGTGGATAATATTATGCTTCATATTCCACATGATAGCGCTGCCGCCTAAAAAATTAAGTGATGAGCCAGCAATCCTGTTTATCAATTTATATTTGCTAAAACTGCCATGCGCCCCATCATGCATCACGTTAAATCCTATAGCCGCAGTTAACAATCCAAAAAATATGCATTCCGGAAGGGCAATCCAGGTAGCAGGCGTAAAAAACACAAGATGGATATAGATGGCCAGGTATAAAACTGTGAAAAGCACAGCTTTGAACAGGAGCGAAAAATTACCGGTCATTGGCCGGGCTTGCTCAGTAAAATACTGATTAACACGATTTTTAAGCACGGTATAAAAATCGCCTTTGCCTTGCTTGAATTTGGGAGTGACCATTATCTTTATTGTTTTAAAATTAATTTTTTATTTTTAGGTGATGTTCTGAATCAACACATCAAAGGTTTTGATTCCTATCATTTTTTTTGAAACAAATCCCTCAGCATGTTTTACTCCAATCATTTTGCCAAACATTTTGGAACGGTTAATAATGCTTTCCAAAAATTCAGGAGTTGAAATATAGGTTTCAGGTTCGCTTTTATTCTCCAACCCGTTGAAAAATTGCGTTTTGAATGCCCTTATAGCTTCGATCTTCTTTTCAATTACCTCTGATATATCAACGACAAAATCCGGTTTCATGTAAGAATCCTGGATATAATTTAAGATAAGTTTAGGTTTCCAGGCCTCCTGTTTTACACCCGAATTAAAGGTTTCAATCTTGCGCAAACCCGATAAAAAACATGAATCAGAAACAAGCCGGGCTGCGCGGCCATGATCAGGGTGCCTGTCTTCTATCGCATTGCATAAAACCACTTCAGGCTTGTAGTTTCTAAGAGCAGTAATTATCTTACGTTGGTTGGTCTCATCATTTTTAAAAAAAGCATCGGCCATATCCAGGTTTTCCCGCACATCAACCCCCAATATTTTTGCTGAATTTTCTGCCTCTTCTTCCCTTGTTTCGGCAGTTCCGCGGGTGCCCAATTCTCCGCGGGTAAGGTCTATAATCCCTATTTTTTTGAGATTATTTTTTTCAACTAATAAAGTTCCTGCACAACTTAATTCAATATCATCGGGATGGACACCAAACGCCAAAAGGTCTAACTTCATTTTGTACTTTAAATTCCGGAGGAATATCAGAAAATATTGGCGCAAAGTTACTGTAAAAAAAAATACGCTTTTTACTGATTAACAAGAAAATGTATTTTATTGAAAATTAGTGGAAGATAGGCAGGTCTATCCATTATCCTGCATAGCCATACATTCTTTGCACCTCTTTCACGATGCTTTCTATTTCAGCATCTTTGCCGTAGGCGTCGTAAGGCTGTTTCAAATCGCTTCCAAAAACATAAGCAACTGTTTGCCAAAACCGGGCAGTAAATCCGCCTTTGAGCTCTTTTAAAATATCATAACAGTTAGTACCGCCAGTTTCACGATTAATGAGCTTCATCAAAACTTTTCCCTGGTACACAGAAAGATTCTTAAGTGGTTCAGTAAATTGCTTTTTTAATTCCTTTTCCCGGCTGTTGATATACTTGCTAACTGCGGCCTTATTTGGATTATTGGCAATATGTTTTTCGATATCGTTAAAAACGTAACCTGCTTTGCGGGCGTAAGGGTATGTTACATATACTGCATTTCTTAACCTTGTCCAGGCTGCCCGTGCGGCTGCATTACTTTTCCCCCACACGTACACGCCAGCCAGAATTTTTGCTTCAATGGTATCGCCTTCATAAACTACAGCCGAGCAAATCACTGTGTCGTTTGGGCCATGCATCGCAAAAATTGGATAATTATTTTGTGCACCCCCCTGCACCTGCGTTTGGGACTGAGCAGAAAAAGCAACCAGGAATAATAAAACTCCCACAAAGTATTTTGATATATAATTAAAGCAGGTTGCCATACTACCTGTAAATTTATTATTTATATTAATCAAAACAAAGATTGCGCTGTAAACTTTTCCTGAAAATTAACGCCCGAAAACCGGGAAGATAGCGGTTGGTGATATTTAATTATTTGCAATCAGGAATAAATAGAACAGGAAAACCAAAACTAACCCTATGGCAATATAGGACCCAGGCCCCGACGCCCTTACCCGATTAACAAGCGATATTACGAATCCGCAAGACATGATGACAAGGCCAAGCCAAACGAAATTGATGTATGGAAAGTAATATGCTTTCAGGGTAATAAAATCGGTTAACCTGTCCGTTTCTCTTGCATTGATCTTGAATTTATCGCCGTTTGCGATCCCGGAAAAATTCAAATAAAGATTTTGGCTCGTTACGGTATCATTGATAAAACTCAATTGATGATCTTTAATTCTCAATGCCGGGTAGGCTTTGTGCCTGGTGCCATCATTGGAATAAACAGTAATGTCTGCTACTAATGCGGTATCTGATGGAGTAAAATGGAATCTTTCGTTATCAGGATTTTTTTCTATGCTGTTTAAAATGAAAAATCCTTTTGAATAAAATACTGAATCGCCAATTTTCATTTCATGATTTCTGAAAGTAGCAGTATCACTGTCAGGATCAGGAGTAGAAATAGTAGAAATATAAGTGAAAATATCGTGAGTGAGATAATGCTTTGTTCCCGGATTGGAAGTCAGGTTATTGTCTTTCATCCTATAAGCATCCGGCGATAAAACAAACTCTTCATCTATTTTTCCGGTGAGGCTGTCTTTCTTTTCAAAATGAAGATTATAGAATGTACGATCTTTTTCGGTGGAAGCGGAATCATTGAGATAGGTTACGGTATATTTTCCCAATCTTGTAGGCACTTCTTTAAGAAGTGTCAGGTTTTCCATGGGGTTTTCAGGGCTCCGGCCTGTGGGATCTTTTACAAATGGAATAAACAGTCCCGTTTTGCTATTATCGCTGATTACTTTTTTGTTGCCGGAAGAAACAAGCATTCCGCCGATTAACATGGCAAAACCAAGGTGGGCGACTGCGGCGCCGCCAGCTTTTAAATTCCATTTTAATACAGATCTCAGGCACGCTGCGTTTGCCACCAGGGAAAATATTGAAGCAAAAAGCGCCAGGTAAATAGCTCCTAAAAATCCGGGGCCTTTTTTGGTATATTCAATAGGATAAAAAATTGCAAGCAGAATGGATGCAGCTAATGAAATGCCAAGTGGCCAGGATAACTTTTTTATTAAATATTGCTTACCGGTATTTCTATATTTAAGAAACTGCGAAGCTCCGGTAAGCAAGCCAACTATTACTGCAACCAGCACCAGCACTTTATTATAAGCAAATTCACGGTCTGCCGGGTCAGCCAGGTTAGTTCCGAATACTTTATTATAAACCGGCAGCGAGGTAATAGAAATAATGAATATTGCAGAAAGAAAAAGAACGAGAGAACCGATAAACATCCAGAATTCCCGTGAAGAAATATCTTCTTCTTTTTGAATAGCAGGAATTTTCCTGTAATTCCTGAAAAACATAAAGAATACAGGAACCGTAATTACCAGCACATATATTCCGATCAATACATTCATGGCCATACCTGCCTCTGTAAACGCATGAACCGAAGTATCTCCCAAAATTCCTGTACGGGTAAGGAAAGTAGAATACAATACAAAAAGATAAGAAAGAATTATAAAAAAATAAGAAGCCCTTAAAGCGTTTTTAGTTGAATTATATATTGCCATACAATGCAACCCTGCTACCATTATCAGCCACGGAACAAGGGAAGCATTTTCAACCGGATCCCATGCCCAATAGCCGCCGAACGATAATGATTCATAAGCCCATTTCCCTCCCATCATAATTCCGGTACCCAATACACAACCGCTGAATAAAGCCCACGGCAGCGCCGGTTTTACCCATCCACCCCAATCTTTATCAGCTAATGAAGAATAAGCAAACGCGATAGGAACAATGGTGCTTGCAAATCCAAGAAATAAAATCGGCGGATGAATTACCATCCAGTAGTTCCTTAACAACACGTTGAGGCCGACACCATCTTTAATATAAGTAAGATAATCCGGTTGGGAAAAAATAGGCCCCATAAGCTCATTCCTCGTAAGCACAAAAGGACTGCTACCGATTTTTGTACCAAGAATATAAATTCCCAGTATCATCAGTATTAAAAAGAACTGCGCAGTGTTGACGATCGTCATCACAGGCGCTTCCCTTTTTTTAGAAGTAAAAATGAGAATGCTGCCAAGAACGCAATGCCATAAAGACCAAAGGAGAAAGCTTCCCTCCTGCCCTTCCCAGATACAGGCCAGCAGGTATTTTGGCTCTAACTCTTTTGAAGCATGCTTATAGGCATAAAAATATTCGAAGTAATGATTGGAACATATATAATAGATACCGGCAAAAACGGCTAATAAAGAAAATACCTGTATGAAAAATGAACCCCTTGCAAAATTGATCCACTTTCTTTTTTCCGGCTCCAAATCAATTTTGGAAGCCATAAAATACGAAATGGCTGAAACGATAGAGGCTACAAAGGCAAGTACGATGAAAAACTGGCCTACCTGACCAGGAATCAAATGTTCGTTCTCAAAAGTCATGTCAGGGTCTTAATATTGAGTAACCGTTTTTTCTAATTGTTGCTTATCGTCTTTGTATTTGGAGGGGCATTTCAAAAGAATGTCATTACATTGAAAAACATCTCCTTCCATTTTTCCCTTCAAGACTACACGCTCACTTTGTTCAAGTTCTGCCGGCTTGGTATTGTGATAAATCACCTGCGTGCTATTGCCCAGGCTATCCACGGCATAAAAAGAAAGATAGTTAGGATCTTTTAATGCATCGTATTGAATCGGCTTCGATTTATCAAGCTTTGCGATGAGGTGAACATATTGTCCCTGCTTCTGTTTGGCAGAGCCAATAGTGTCGTAGGTAGAAAAATCAACTGAATACATTAATAACGCTCCAATAGCAGCAGCTATAACAACTAAGATTACTATACTTGAAGTCTTCATTTTATGTGTGATTTGGATTGGCAAATTTAGTGAAAAATGAGAAGCTAATTTTAATAAAAAAAATTGAAATGTATTCTAAAAATTAGCCTCTGCCGGGGATGGAATCTTTTTAGGAAAAAAGCCAGTAAAGCAATAAATATTGAATATTTACATTCTGGCTTTCCAAATTATCTCAGGCGCATTATTTTTCATCCCGAGGTATCTTGCCAGCACAAACAAATAGTCACTAAGCCTGTTAAGGTATTTAATTATTAGTTGATCAACAGCACCACTATTTTCCTGCAAATTCACCGTACATCTTTCTGCTCTTCTGCACACGCACCGCGCCACATGAGCAAAGGAAACTGCCGGGTGGCCGCCGGGTAAGATAAAGTTTTTCATCACCGGCAATTCTTCCTGCATTTTATCAATTTCTTTCTCTAAAAATTCTATATCACTTTCATGAAGATCCGGAAGCGGCATCTTGGAATTTTTATCCGGGTCACACGCCAATTCAGCGCCAATGGTAAACAGCCTGTCCTGGATTTCTTTCAGGATACTTTTGGCATTATCATCATTGGAAAAATCCGATAAAAGCCCAATGTAAGAGTTCAGTTCATCCACTGTGCCGTATGCTTCAATCCTCGGGTTATTTTTGAAAACTTTTGTACCACCCAGAAGACTTGTCTTTCCGCTATCGCCCGTCTTTGTATAAATTTTCATTGCCATAATTAATTCAAATTTTATTAGCAGAAATCATTTTCTGCGAAATATAAAAGTACAATCTAAAACTTTTGTAAGGTGATAGCTACTCTTCATCGCATCATCAAGATCCTGATACAAACCTTTCAAAAATTAAAAGACAAGAAGCAGCCGCCATCGTGGCCGGGGATGAAGAAAAATAAAATGAGTTGAACATGACTTTAAAGAATTCTATTCAGCAGTTACCATATTCTTTTTGTGAAGATGATCGCTTTCAATTACTCCATCTTTCAGACGGATAATCCTATGCGCATATGCTGCAATATCTTCTTCGTGAGTAACTAAGATAACCGTATTTCCTTCAGACTGTATCTTATCAAAAATATGCATGATTTCAATTGACGTTTTTGAATCAAGATTGCCGGTAGGCTCGTCCGCTAAAATAATGGAAGGATTATTTACCAATGCCCGCGCTATAGCCACTCTTTGATTTTGGCCTCCGGACAATTCATTCGGCTTATGATGGCTTCTATCCGCCAAACCAACCCTGTCAAGCATTTCAAGGGCTTGCGCTGTTCTAATTTTTTTTGAGGTGCCATTATAAATTAAAGGTAACGCCACATTTTCGGCAGCCGTTAACCTGGGTAAGAGATTGAATTGTTGAAAAACAAAACCGATTTCTTTGTTGCGCACATCAGCAAGATCATCGTCCTGCATTTTACTAACATCCTCGCCGTTCAAAATATACTTACCGGAAGAGGGAGAATCCAGGCAGCCCAGAATATTCATCAGGGTTGATTTTCCACTTCCGCTGGGCCCCATCAGCGCAACATATTCATTTTTAAACACCTCGAGCGAAATACCCTTCAGCACTTTTAATTCCTGCTTTCCGAGGTAATAGCTTTTCTTAATATTTTCTAATTGAATGATGGAAGCCATATTGAATAATATAGTATTATTTTAAAATTATCAGTAAACGTACAAATAAGCCGGTTTTTTATTTTTAGCAGAATAACTGCGAACCTTCACTTCTTAATTACTTTGGGAACTTTAAAAAAATCATTATCGTGCAACGGCGCATTCTTAAAAACATCTTCTTTGCTCATTTCTCCTTTCACTTCATCCTTCCTGAAAATATTTACGTTTTCGCTCATATGCAGCAAAGGTTCAACGCCCGAAGTGTCTAACTCATTAAGCTTATCAATAAAGCCTATCATTTTTTCGAGATCGTTTTTTATTTCCTCTTTTTCAGACTCTTCAAATTCAAGCCTGGAAAGATTCGCTAATTTTTCAATTAATGCGTCATTCACCTTCATCCGGCAAATATAAATGGAATAATTCTTTAATTTTTGTCGCTGGTATTCTGCTTATCCCCGCTCATCATTTTTTTGAGAATTGGAAGAAAGGTGAGGAATGCCTCGGAAGCACAGGCAAAGTATAGCACCAAATTAAATAAATATATGTATCGATAAGTATTAAAAGTAATAACCTACAGAAGTCCATATTTGAATATCCAGATAGCCATTTGAATAAGTATCTGGATCGTTTTTGTCAATATTTATATATCTGCCATACCCTAAACTCGATTGCAAATCTATTACAAAATTGTTTTTTAAAAGCCATAAACCTCCCATTGAAAATCCGCTCGGAATGGAGTTTGCTGAAAAATCTCTGTCAGGGTAACCAAATAAACCAGACTGCCCGACCGTATGAATATTTCTATGCAGAACCCCGGTGTAGGCTCCAATATAAGGAGTTATATCTCCCTTATTAATTTCATGGAAATATTTCTTTCCTCTTAATAATAATCCATTATAATCATAATGATCAGTAAGTAAAAAATCGTTGAACTGGCCTTTCATATATGCAAGCACAAAAGAAAATGATTTACTTAAAAATTTTTCAAAAGAAATGGATGGCCCTTTTGCGGCTAAATTTAAAAGATTCGTCTTTACTATTAATGTTTCTGGTTTTTTACTCTTTTTATTTTGACAAAATGCAGGAGCTATTAATAGGAAATATATAATAGATGTTATTATAAGTTTTGGTTGAAAAATATTATTTATCACCTGTTCTATTTGAATTGAAAGATTTAAAAGCAATTGAAAAATCAATGTATCCATTATATAAACTTATATAATTAAGAAAAGGTATGTTTTTTTGGCGAATTACAACTTTCTTCTATTTGTAAGGATTCTGTAGCCACTAAACTTTTTTAAAATTTCTAAACCTTCCACCCGTTCAATCCCAATAATACTTTTTCACAAATCTGATTATCTTCGCCAACTTATGAAAACGGAGAAAGAAACCATGCCTGGCGGCAGGCAGATTGTAATGAGTGGCATCCGCCCGACCGGCTATCTTCACCTCGGTAATTATTTTGGGGCGATGCAAAACTATGTAAAAATGCAGGAGGATTATGAATGCTTTTTCATGGTAGCCGATTTGCATTCGCTTACTACCCATCCTGATACAAAAGACTTGAAAGTCAATGTGCACAGGGTTTTAGCAGAAAATATTGCCTGTGGTCTCGATCCTGAAAAAGTAGCTTTATATTGCCAGAGCCACCTGTATCAAACATCTGAATTGTACCTATATCTGAACATGCTGGCTTACAAAGGAGAGCTTGAAAAAACGCCCACTTTTAAAGATAAAGTTCGCCAACATCCTGACAACGTGAATGCCGGATTGCTTACTTACCCCGTGCTGATGGCGGCAGATATTTTAATTCACCGCGCCAAATATGTGCCGGTAGGAAAAGACCAGGAACAGCACCTGGAAATCGCGAGAAATTATGTGAACCGTTTTAATCACCGCTATTCGGAAGTTTTTCCTGAACCAATCGCTTTTAATTTTAATCATAAATTGATAAAGGTTCCGTCGCTGGATGGTGGTGGCAAAATGAGCAAAAGTGAAAACCAAATGGCTACGCTTTATCTTTCGGATGAAGATGACGCTATCAGGAAAAAAATAATGAAAGCCAAAACAGACAGCGGCCCCACCGAAAATAATTCGCGAAAACCGGATTACATTGAAAACCTTTTTTTGCTGATGAAGCTTGTTAGCGCTGAAGATACGTTGAACCAGTTTCAGAAACAATTTGACAATTGCACTATCAGGTATGGCGATATGAAAAAACAGCTTGCGGAAGATATGGTTCACTTTATTTCGCCTATTCGAAAAAAAGTAAATGAAATTTTGAACAATGAAAGCTATTTGCAAAAAGTGATGAAACAGGGAGCTGAAAAAGCCAGCGCCAGCGCTGAAGCTACCATGAAGGAGGTGAGAAATGCAATGGGATTGAATTACTTTTTAAAAGCTAAAGGCTAAAAGCCAAAAGCTAAAAGCAAACAACTTATATTATTTTACATTTGAATTTATATTTACTTTTAAACATCTGCCTGCCGGAGGTTATAACAGTTGAAATTAAAAACAGGAATTAAGGTATGGCCAAATCGAAAAAACCCAAGCACATTGCAGTTGCCGGTAATATTGGAGCAGGAAAAACTACTTTGACTGAACTATTAAGCAAACACTATAAGTGGATTCCACAGTTTGAAGACGTGGAGCATAATCCTTATCTCAATGATTTTTATGAAGAAATGCCGCGGTGGAGTTTTAACCTTCAGATTTATTTTCTGAACAGCCGGCTGAATCAATTACTGGAAATAGAACGCGGCACCGAAACCGTAATCCAGGACAGGACAATATATGAGGATGCCAATATTTTTGCGCCTAACCTTCATGATATGGGCCTGATGACCAAAAGAGATTTCACCAATTATTATTCTTTTTTTGAAACTTTAAAATCGATGGTGAAGCCGCCCGATTTGCTTATTTATCTCAACGCTTCTGTTCCTACGCTTGTCGCTCAAATTCAAAAGCGCGGACGCGAATATGAAGAAAATATTCGTCTCGATTATTTAAAAAAATTAAGCGACTATTACAACAAGTGGATCGAATCTTATAAAGAAGGCCCGCTTTTGATTGTAGATGCCGACAAAAATAAATTTGCAGAAGACGAAGAAGATCTCGGCATTATCATTAACCAAATTGACGCTCAATTATATGGTTTGTTTTGACGGAAGCTGTTTCACCTCCATGATACCAGTAAAAGAATAAATACTTTGATTTTATTTTTAGCGAATTAAATTCTTGTAAATAAGAGCATTTCAAAGTGAATGTTCCATAAGAATTGAAAGAATCCTATGTTTTATATTAGTTGTGAAAATTGCACCACCGATCAACATCGTTTTAGTTTCATAATTGACCATAAAAAAATCTTTTTCATCGATACCGTCAATCGCTGAATCGGCAAAAAATTCTGGCGCATGAACAAGGTACCAGTCAGGATTAAAATTTTCCAATTCATTTTTTGAAGGCTCAGAAAACATATCTAACACAACTAAGTTTCCTGCCGGCTCTTCATTGATGCTCCTGATGTTCACTTTCTGCCCGCTATCATTGAGAACAAAAGCATCTCTAATCCATATTTGTTTTTTGCCAAAATGATCTATTGTTTTTTGATAAAGTTGTAAAAAAATCGTAGCGTCTATTGGCTTGCTACTGCCGTTGCACTCAATTGTATTTCCTGTAAAGGCATTTTTTACAACATAGACAGTCATTGATGTTGCGTCATTGACATTGCCAGCTTTTGTAACAAAAATTCCCTCCTCATTTAAAGCGCCCTCGTTTTTTCTGAGGCAATCTTTTATCAGGTTTTCATGCGAAGCCTGATAGATAATATTTTCAGCCGCAGGCAGTCCTGTGGAAAATAATAAATTCATTGGTACTTTGAACATTGAGGGAACAGACATCAGTTTTTTAGGAACAAAGTTAACAATCGTATTTTTGTTCGTCCGATAACTCAGGATATATTATTCATGTATATTGCAGGCAATTTTCAAAATACCTTTTGGTTATTTGAAATAAAATAAAAGAAAAAGGAATGAAATATTTACCATTAAATCCCCAAATTTTTATTGACAACAGGAAAAGATTCATTGCGAAAATGGAAAAAAATTCTATCGCCATTTTTAATAGCAATGATGAACTGCCAATGAATGGAGATGCGCTGCATCCATTCGTTCAGAATTCTGACCTGTTCTGGCTTTCAGGGATTGAGCAGGAAGACACGATGGTTGTATTATTTCCGGATAATCCTGATCCGCGGTTCAGGGAAGTATTAGTTTTGGTGAGGCCCAACGAATTAAAGGAAAAATGGAATGGCCATCAGCTTAGAAAAAACGAAGGTGAAGCCATTTCGGGAATCAAAAGAATAATATGGCTGGATGAGCTGGAAGGAATGCTACAGCCGTGGATCCACCTGGCGGATATTATTTATCTCAACACAAATGAAAATGACAGGAAGGCGAATGAAGTGCCGGTCAGGGATTACCGTTACGCTTCGTATATCCGTGACCGTTATCCTTTGCACAGCTTAAAACGCTCTGCGAAAATTTTGAAAGAGCTGCGCGCCATAAAAACTCCGCTTGAAATTGAAGTGGTGCAAAAAGCCATTGATATCACTGATAATGCTTTTAGACGTTTGTTAACGTTCATAAAACCAGGTGTAATGGAATATGAAATTGATGCGGAAATATGGTATTCCTTTCTTTCACAGCGCGCCTCAGGCCCCGCTTACGGCAGCATTATTGCCAGCGGCGACAGGGCAAGAACATTGCATTATGTAGAAAATAACCACGAATGTAAAGACGGCGAGCTCATATTAATGGATTTTGGCGCCCGCTACGGCAACTATTCAGCCGACCTTACACGTACCATTCCCGTGAATGGTAAATTTTCTAAAAGGCAAAAGGAAGTTTATAACGCCTGCCTTGATCTTCATTATTATTGTGCTTCCATTTTAAAACCGGGAATAACCATAAATGATTATACCGATAAAGTAGCAAATGAAGCCACCAGACTGTTTCAGAAAATAGGGTTATTAAAAAGAGAAGATATCAAAAATGAAGATCCGGAAAACAGGGCCTATCGAAAATATTTATACCATGGCATTTCTCATCACCTGGGCATAGATGTTCATGATGTTGGAACCAAAACGGAGCCTATAAAGACAGGTATGGTATTTACGATTGAACCCGGAATTTATATTGAAGAAGAACAGATGGGAATAAGAATAGAAGATAATTATTGGATCACAAAAAACGGGAACAAAGATTTGATGAAAAATATTCCAAAAACCATAGATGAGATTGAATCGCTGATGAAAGCGCGTTAACCGATTCCACAAGCGAATAAAATGAAACAAATTCCCAATCTTTTTACGCTGCTTAACCTGTTTGCCGGATGCCTGGCAATCGTTTTTGCATTGCAAACCAATAGTATAATTATTTACCTGAATGACCAATATGTAAGCAGTTTTAATATTCCCGAAAAGCTAAGCTGGGCGTCAATTTGCATTATCATAGCGGCCGTCATAGATTTTCTGGATGGGTTCGTGGCAAGACTATTGAAAGCTACCAGTGAAATGGGAAAGCAGCTCGATTCGCTGAGCGATGTAGTCAGTTTTGGAGTAGCGCCTTCCGTGATATTATACCAATTATTGCGGTTTAGTTTTGCAAGGGAAGAAAATGGATTGGAGGTTTCCATCATTTGGTTGTTGCCGGCCTTTATTCTTGCATGTGCTGCTGCTTATCGCCTGGCAAAATTTAACCTGGCTACAGATCAGCAATATTCTTTCAAGGGAGTTCCGGTTCCTGCTGTTGGATTATTGATCGCATCGTTTCCGCTCATTTTGCATTTTGATTTTATGCCGGCTGTAAATAATATTATTATCAGCAAATGGTTTTTGTACTTATCGATTATCGTGCTCAGTTATCTTATGGTAAGTAATCACAACATGATGGCTTTGAAATTTTCTGATTTTACCTTAAAGAATAATTTACCAAAAGTTATTTTGCTGATTGTGGCAATTATTGCTGCATTATTTTTGCAGTGGATTGCAGTTCCTGTTGTATTTATTTTTTATGTTTTACTATCACTAACCCAAAAAAAAGTTGAATGAATTTTTTAGCAGAAATAAAAATTATGCCCCTTAAAGAATTGCTCGACCCCCAGGGAAAAGCAGTATTAGGAGGGCTTGCCAACCTTGGTATCAAGAGTGTGGAAGATGTGAGAATTGGCAAACACATTCAGTTACGCATTGAGGCAGAATCTGCAGAAGAGGCCAAAGCAATTGCAGAAGAAGCTTCCAAAAAGCTATTGGCAAACCAGGTAATGGAAGATTTTACAATTTCAATTAGCTAATCTGCTAATTAGCCAATTAGCTAATTAGCACATCAGCACATTAATAAAATGCTTTATCTCGTTCCATCTCCCATTGGCAATCTTAGCGATATTACTTTTAGATCTGTGGAAGTTTTGAAATCGGTGGATTTAATATTGGCAGAAGATACCAGAACTTCCTCAGTACTTCTCCGCCATTACGAGATTGATAAGCCAACAACTCCGTATCACCAGCATAATGAGCACAAGGTGCTCGATCACTTGATTGCACAGTTATCATCCGGCAAAACGATGGCTTTGATAACAGATGCGGGAACTCCTGGCATTAGCGATCCGGCATTTTTGTTGGTTCGGGAATGCATAAAAAACGATATCAAAGTAGAATGCCTTCCGGGCGCTACGGCTTTTGTTCCGGCTTTAGTGAACAGTGGATTGCCGATGAATAGTTTTTGTTTTGAAGGATTTTTGCCATTAAAAAAAGGAAGACAAACAGCACTAAAAAAACTTGCTGAAGAAGAACGGACAATGGTTTTTTATGAAAGCCCTGTGCGTTTGGTAAAAACTTTAAAAGAATTTATAGCATATTTTGACGCTGAAAGACAATGCTCCGTCAGCCGCGAATTGACCAAAGTATTTGAAGAAACCCGCCGTGGAACATTGCAAAAAGTGCACGATCATTTTAATGAAAAAAATGTGAAGGGAGAGATTGTTATTGTAGTGGCAGGAAAAGAAAAAAAGGAAAAATTACAGTGAGCAAATAAATATCCCAATATTATATTTTGGAAGAACCGGCCCTGTTCAGTTTTTGACTTACATATTCCTTATAAGAAATCCCCATTATTTTACTTTCGAGCCAGCCATAATAATTAAAGTAAAGGAAATATAAATTGGTTCCCGGGTCGTTTCGGTATTTATCAAGCTGAACCAAGAATTGCGCCATCAGCGCTTTGGAAGTCCTTTTGGAAATTGTTCCTGACAACCGTTTTAGAAATAACATGAGCTGGCGTTCAAAAGGACGCGGCTTTTTTCTTGAATATAAAAACTGGTACGCGGCTTGCAAAGCGCTATCCAGCCTGATAAGTTCGCCCTGCTCATAAAGGATAAGCAAATGAAATAACAACGAAAAATAGAGCACATCTTCACGCTTTATTAGGTGATTTTGCTCTTTGATATTCATCAAAAGCTTTTCCGCATCGTCCCATTTTTCCAGCACAAAATAAGAAATGCAAACCGAAGAAAATACCGATAGCTGCTCGGGCGGCGAAAGGATTTCTGTGGTGAAATTAAAAATATCTTCTACCTCGCTGCTAATCAATTTTTCTACTTCATGGTACCTGGCGGTTTTTAAATAAATTTTTAATTCAGTATTAAATTGAATGATTTTAAAATGTTTTAGATAAAAGCGGTTGACAAGATGTGGCTCTCTTAGTAATTTATAGGCATTTAAATCCACTCTGACTTCATCAATATTTTTGAAAATAAAATTATTATAACATAGCGTATTGAAAGAGCTGGTAAAAAGTGCCGCATTTTCATTAATAAGATGCGGATTTGATTTCCATAATTCTGCAATCCTGCCGCAAGTTTCAGAGCATGCACTATTTTCATGAAGCATGTATTGGCACAAAGCCAGTGCGTTAAAATAAAATAATCTTATCAGCGGCTTTTGAATCTTGCCAATATCATAACTTTCCAAAAGAGATTTTGCAGCTTTAATTTCAATTAATTCATCTTCAGTAATCGGAAGCCACGAGCGCGAAGTCATGTTTCTCACTTTCTCAAACATCAACCGGTGTTGGGCAAATATTTTTTGTGCATTTATCGCTTCTTCAAGCTCAGCAAAAAGCATTTCTGACTGTTCTTTGAATTGCTTATAATCTTTATTTTCCAGCACGCGATTCCTCAGGTGAATAAACAAAATCATGAAATAGTATTTCCCGTACTTTTCTGCCAGGCTAATCGCTTTTCCGCAAAGCTTAAATGCCAGGTGCACCAACCCTCTTTCATAAAGCATCCTGATTTGGTCGTGCAAAAAATATAATTGTGTGTCTGTACTTTTGTTTTTTTCTTTAAAGATGATGGTGTTCAGGATGTCTTTGTAGAGATAATTTTTTATTCCCGAAAAATGAATTTTGTTTTTAATGCCAAGGGCAAGGCTAAGTTTTTTTTCATCATGAACTTCGCTTTCATCTATCAGCTTAAATAATTTAAGATGCAGCGAAGCATTTCGATCTGAATGCCTTTTGGCCAGCTTTGTATAATACGATTTCTCATTGCTGCTTAATCCTTTTATCAGCATAAAAATATCTGCACTATTTGCGGGTCCTTTCATGTTGTAGAAAGCCGATAGTTTATAAATGAAATGAGCGTCGGAATCCGAATTCTAAAAATACCACTTTTTTATAAACTGTTTTCAACTTAAAATTTTGCGTTTTCCTGTCAAAAAGAGGCCTTTTTCGCAATTTTCAATTACTAAAAAAAAGAAGAAATTCTATTTGCTGATGGCCACGTATGTCAATAATTTTATGACATAAAGAAAATATTACCTGAAGCCCGGAGATTTTCCCTTTCAAAATTCAATCTTAAAATTAATTCAAAGCCAGTCCTAAAAATGTATAAATCATCATCTGATATAGATACACATCTTGAAGACCAGATTTTTAACAGGCTAAATACTATCATTGAAAAAAAGGTCTTTTTTAAAAATAACTTCCTGAATAAGGAGGATTATTTTTTCAACAATTTTCTTCCGGATATGAAAAATTTTTTTGACAGGGAATCGCTACTTTATGTTTGCTTTTTGATTAAAAAATACAATGGTGTTCTTGACGAGTTGAGAAATAACAATTTTGAATTAGCTGAAATTTTTCTTTCTGAGATTGATGCGATGTTTTCATACGAGCCTACAATACCCAACCTGGTGATAAAAACTGTGGCCAATAATGTGATGGCTTACCGGGCATATAAATATGGAAAAAACGAAGACGTTTTAAATCTGCTGATAAATTCACTGGAAATAGATTGCACGCTTGAGGAGGAAGGGTTCGCCTGTATGCACTTCCACAAAATACAAACGCTCCACAATATCGCCCGCAACCATTTGAAACAAAATTTAAAATCGGGGGTCAATTTATCTCTTGAATTAATGAAATATCTATCTACCCGCCAGGGCGATTTCAGGTTAGGCAAATTTGTTCTGACCCAGGAAAAAAATGAGCTTTCAGCGGAGCTTTGCAGAAAATTATTCCTCCAGGTATTTAATGACCTTATTTTTCATTTTGTAAAATTTGAAGACAGCAACGATATGTATTTCCTTGAAATCTACAGAAGGAATTTGAGCACCCTTCGCCACAAGGAAAACTACCTGAATTTTATTGAAGAATGGTTGAATATAGTAGTACACCTGGATAAAAATCCATCCGTCCGCAATCTTTCGTCAATTACCAAATTTTTAAAGCTTTATAGCGACCGGCTATCCTGCCTGACTATTTTCCTAATAAAAAAACTGCTTTCATTTTATCCTTCTGAAATGGAAGGAAGCAAAAGGCTCAGATCCAATCTGGAAAATTATGGTTTCAGCATTTAAGATTTCCCATACATCTCAAAATATTTTTTCCAAAATATAAATTGCGCTCATTTGTTTTTCTACTGCCAAATTAGGTAGTGGGCTGGCTTATTATTCATTAGGACACTACGAGTCTTAACCGGTTATATTTTATCATTTCACTTTTTTATAATTCCCTTTTTACCGATTTTTACCACTTTTATTTTTAAAAAGAACCTATGGTAAAAAGATTTTTCTTTCTTCTGCTTCTGAATTTTTCGTTTCAACTTTTTTTAAGTGCTCAGCCAGAGCGTTGGCAACAGCAGGTAAAATACAATTTAAATGTAGACCTTGATGTAAATACCAATATGGTCACAGGCACAGAAAAGCTGGAGTATTTCAACAACTCACCCGACAAGTTATCGAAAGTATATTTTCATTTATACTGGAATGCTTTTCAGCCCGGCAGCGAAATGGATGTAAGAAGCAGGGAACTTGGAAAAAATCTGATCAATGGGCGGCCAGACTGGGACAATAGAGTAAAAGATCGCATTTCAAAGCTTGACTCTTCACAAATAGGCTATCAAAGAATAAAATCTTTGAAGATGAACGGTGTAGCGCAACCGATGATAGTACACGGCACCATTCTGGAAGTAGATCTGCAAAAGCCCATACCTGCCAAATCGAAAGTGACTTTTGATATAGTTTTTGAAGCCCAGGTGCCTGTTCAGATCAGGAGAAGCGGCAGGGATAATGCAGAAGGCGTCCGCTATAGCATGAGCCAGTGGTATCCAAAATTGTGCGAATATGATTACGAAGGCTGGCACACCCCTCAATATGTGGCCCGCGAGTTTTACGGTGTTTGGGGCGATTATGATGTGTCTATTAAAATAGATAAGTCGTATAAAATAGGTGCAACGGGTGTTTTAAAAAATGCCGGTGAAATCGGATGGGGATACGACAAACCGGGAACTTCTTTAAAAAACATTACCTCAGCCAAAAGAACGTGGCATTTCATTGGTGAAAATATTCACGATTTTGTTTGGGCCGCAGATCCCACTTATGAACATATCGTAAAAAATGTCGACGGCGTAACTATCAATGTGATTTATAAAAAATCAGATTCACTGGAAAGAGCGTGGCAAACCGCTGCGGATGCGGCTGTAACTGTGCTGCCCTATATGGAAAAACGTTTCGGTAAATATGCCTATCCGCAATATTCCTTTATCCAGGGCGGCGATGGCGGAATGGAATATCCGATGGCTACCTTAATAAAAGGTCCGGGACTGGGAACAGTTTTCCACGAGTGGATGCATAGCTGGTACCAGATGATGCTCGGCTCAAATGAAAATGAGCACCCATGGATGGACGAAGGATTTGCGAGCTATGCTGAAGGGGAAGTATATTCCTATTACCGCAAAGCAAAGGGATTGAAAGAACCAGAATCGTTACCACTTAACCATGCCGACGCTTACAGGAATTATTACTACCTGGTGAAAACAGGGCTCGCGGAACCGATGACAACCAATTCTGATCATTACAATACCAATCTGGCTTATGAAATCAATGCGTATTCCAAAGGTGAAATTTTATTAGAACAATTAGGATATATCGTCAGTGATTCTGTGCGCAACAATATATTGTTGGAATATTATAAACTGTGGCGGTTTAAACATCCCAATCCTAATGACTTTTTTAAGATAGCGCAGGACGTAAGTGGGATTCAATTGGGATGGTACAAAGAATATTGGCTGAATACAATTAAAACGATTGACTATAGCGTAGATAGCCTTTGGGAAGAAGGAAATACGACTAAAATCAGGTTACGAAGAATCGGCGAAATGCCTATGCCTGTTGATCTTCAGCTTACATTTAAAGACAGCACCAAAGAGATGCATTATATTCCGATGGATATGATGCTGGCCGGAAAGCCTGCAGAAAATTCAGAAAAAAGATTCATTCATAAAGCATGGAGCTGGACAAACCCTACTTACACAGTGGAATTTGATCATCCCTTAAGCCAGCTAATAAAAGCAGAAATTGATCCATCGAAAAGAATGGCAGATGTAAACCAGGACAATAATGTATTGAAATTAAACTGGTGATTTCTTAAAAATAAATTCCTGTTTTTTGTTGCTTTACTGTACTGCTATAATTTAAGACAGCAATAACTAATCAGCAATTCAGTTGCCGGCAAACTGAAATAATCTTAACTATCTTTGACCACAATTTTTTTAATCAATGGATACGCTGAATCAAATTAATGATGCGATACGATATATACAGTCAAGATGCGCTACAAGACCGGTTGCCGGAATAGTGCTGGGGAGCGGGTTAGGTAGCTTTGTGGATGAAATAGATATCGAATGCGAAATATCATATAATGACATTCCACACTTTCCGGTAAGCACAGTGAAGGGCCACAAAAGCAAAATGATTTTTGGAAATATCGGTGGAAAAAATATAGTGGCTATGGCCGGAAGGTTTCACTATTACGAAGGCTATTCCACCGCAGAGGTAGTTTTTCCCATAAGAGTTCTTAAATTTCTGGGCATTCAAACCCTGCTACTCAGTAATGCGGCCGGTGGCATCAATCCTGATTTAAAAGTCGGAGACCTGATGATAATTCGTGACCATATCAGTTTTCTTACCATTAATCCTTTGATAGGAAAAAATGAAGACGTATTTGGCGAACGATTTCCGGATATGAGCGAGCCTTACAAAAATGATTTGATATTGAAAGCAAAGAAAATCGCCACGCTTGAAAACATTGCGATAAAAGAAGGCGTGTACGTGGGCGTAACAGGGCCTTCATTTGAAACAAGATCCGAATACAAAATGTTGCATATTCTTGGAGGCGATGCCGTAGGAATGAGCACTGTGCAGGAAGTGATAACCGCAGTGCACCTGGGCGTACCCGTATTTGCGCTTAGTGTTATTACAGACGTGGGCATAAGGGAAGAAGAAAATATTATTACCCATGAAGAAGTGCTGCAGGCTGCAAAGGAGGCCGAACCCAAGTTGACCCATATCTTCAAACAGATGATAGCAGCACTATAAGCATTCTTATTAAATGGCTACTTTACCTAAAATATTTAATAATTACCTTGTTTTAAAAAAGATATTCATGCTGGCAGGGCTGATATTTTGCATTGAATATTGCCATGGCCAAATCCCAGGTTTGAGAAGAGGAAACCCGATGGGAGGTTTCAGGAACATGAGTGGCAACTCATCAAGTTCTGACACCATCGCCTTTGAGCACCGCGATGATTTAAAAGATTCTATTACAATTTACTATTTTCATCTCAATTCACTGGTAAGGGAATACCTCGATTCTTCTATAAATGATTTTGGAAAAGTTTTTACGGTTCCTGCCGGCTACGTAACCCTTGGAAATAATGGCAATGCAGCATACCCTATTTTATTCTCGCCTATTCTTGATGCCGGTTGGGATGCAGGCTTTCATGCGTTTGATTTATACAAATTCACATTGGACAATACACGGTTTTACCAGACCACAAAACCTTACACTCAATTAGGATACTACCTGGGGTCGGGAAAACAGCAGGTAGTAAAAGTATTGCAAACTCAAAATATTAAACCCAATTGGAATGCCGGAATTGATTACCAGTTAATTTCTTCACCGGGTACTTTTCAAACCCAAAACACCAATGACAACAGCTACCGCCTTTTCTCCAATTACCGGGGAAAAAGAAAAAGATATGGCGCCTTTTTGGTTCTGTTGGGCAACAAGCTAAATTCATCTGAAAACGGAGGCATCAAAGCAGATTCTTTTTTGTATGACCCGCACAACAACAGGCGGCTTGCAGTGCCCGTAAACCTTGGTGGCGACAATCCGAGTCCAAATATTTTTTCAACCACGATTAATACAGGAAATCTTTATTCAAACTTTACCGCCTTTTTCAGGCAAACCTACGACCTCGGCAAAAAGGATTCAATTGCAGTAAACGACAGCACCACAGAATATTTATTCTATCCCAAATTACGATTCCAACATACTATCAATTATTCCTCCTACAAATACCAGTTCCAGGACACGTTGTCTGATTTCAATTTTGGAAAAGCAGATTCCGCTTTTTTTAAACAACACTACGATACCGCCATCAGCGCTAAAAACGGGATAAATTTTAAGGTGGAAGACCGGTGGAAATTTGTTTCAAATGATTTTGCCATCACTCAGTTTCCTGACACAAAAAACCTGGGACAATTTATACAGGCAGGCCTCCGGCTTGAAAATTTTTCAGGCTATTTTGAATCGGGAAAAAAGAATTTTTTCAATGTGGTGCTCCATGGTGAATACCGGAACAAAACACGAAACCGGAAATGGGACGCCAATCTTCAAGGTGAATTTTATGCTGCCGGGCTCAATGCCGCTGATTTCAACGTGTATGGCTCCCTGACAAGAACGCTTAATAAAAAACTGGGCGACATCCAGGTGAGTTTTCAAAATGTAAACCGCTCCCCTTCTTATATTTATGAAGGAAATTCTTCGTTTAACTTTGGAAACAATCTTCATACAAAAAAAGAAAACATCACTGTGCTTACGGCGATGGCAGCCAATCCCCGTTTTTCATTGATGGCGAGAAATATTTCAATTGCCAACTACACTTATTTTAAAAATTTTTATCAGACCGACCAATATAACGGCCTGGTGAACATCACCCAGTTTACCGCGTCAACTCATGCGAAAATTGTCGGCCATCTCAATCTTTACAGCGATTTTATTGTGCAGCAAACCGCCGGAAATAACCCGGTAAGAGTGCCGCTTTTCTACACAAGGCAGCGGTTAGCTTTTGAAGGTACCTTTTTCAAAAATTTAAACCTCAGCACCGGCCTGGATGTAAATTATAGCACACCGTATAAGGCATATAACTATTCGCCGGTAATGGGAAAATTTTTTCCGCAGGATAGCATAACCATCAGCAATCTGCCGCAGGTAAACGCGTTTTTTGACTTTAGAATCAAATCTCTTTTTGCGTTCATACGGGTAGAAAACTTAAATACAATGACCGTTCAGCCCGATTTTGGATTTACGAACAATAGCTTTGCCGCTCCCCTGTATCCATTGCCAGGGCTCGTTATCAGGTTTGGCATTAAATGGGGATTTGTGAATTAAATCCTTTGGGGTAAAGATATTTATCGTGAGTTCAACATAATAATAACTTCTACATCGTATGCCTTTTTATATCATCCGCCCTGTGGCGGATTTTCATTTACCATTTATTTGTTCCTATAATAATTTCAGCCTCTCAGCGGCTTAAAAATAATCCGGAAAAAAAAGCATGATTTTTAATGCAATTATTTCTTTCTACAATAATCTCATTCTTTCAGGGTAATAACAATCCGGAACGGATGCAATTATTATAGCCTTTGCAGAAAAGTATTTTAAAAACCCAAAGGAGTGATATTTTTTTAAATCCAACTTTCATCATTTTATTAATAAACTTGACTTTCTTTTTCAAGTGTTAGTCTCACCAAAAAGACATTCTTTACCTATCTTATAGGCTTGCATATAAATAACAATCCTTCTTATTTGTTTGTTTACTAACAGTTATGCATAAACGAAAATAAGAACGCCCCAAAAACGCAATTTCGTTTTCCAAAAAATAGATTCAGCTTTTTTTCAACAACAATTTACTATTGGCCCAATCACCGGCGGCATCTGTAAATTCAATAAGCTTATCCCAGTTTTTTGAAGGCTCATAATTATGCAGGTAATGCTTTTTTACTTTTATCGTAACAGTCTTTCCGGAAGTAGTTGCTTCAGCAATAAAAAAACCAGTTTCATTGGTAACATTTTTATTCAGCGCTTCAATGCCCTGAACCGTATAGCCATCGGGGATTTGGAATTCAATATTATATTCTATACTCCTGGCAAAAGGCGCATACATATCAATATCGCGTTTGCGTTGCTCCGGTTTAATTATTAATGGCTCGCCCTCAATTTTACCAATTTCAACAATAATATTATTACCCGCCTTTTTCACAAGACCATTTAAATTGAAACTAGAACTATACACAAAATTTGGCGCTGAAATTCTTACGCCAAGCGTGTCGGTTTTATAATCTTTTAAATCGCTAACATCCTGGTTAAACCATTCTTTTGCCTCACTCACAAATTGATCTTTTTGCTTGTTACGGGCTTCCTTAAATGCATTTTTTACTTCATCCACACTTTTTGCTGATCGTTTGCCATCTTCCAGCGATTCAATTAAAGATTTTTCTTCGTGAAAAGATTTTCTTTCTTCTTCATAATAATCTTCATACAAAATCAAAGCTCTTTGAGCATCCATTTTATAAAATCCTTTTAAAGTTGTAGAGCGATGAACAGTAAGATTATTTTTATCAGGAGTTAGCGACAACTGAAGATTTTCGATGTGTGCATTTTTATCGGAAGTGCTTGCCTTTACTTCCTGGCCATTATCAGCTTTTGGCTTTGACCTGGGATTGTAAATAAAAGATCTTACATCCTTCAGTCCTTCAATATCGGATGGTGTGCTAAGCGGCAGATCATACACCGATTGAAAAGAGAAAAATTTTTGTGACCCCGGAATAAATGTCGTGAGGAGAAGATCATCTTTGCTCAGGATTTCCTTCAGCCGGAATCCCGTACGGTCGCTGCTTATTAACACGCCAGGTTCAAGTCCCGCTGATTTAAAAGTAGCATAAATTGGAAAAGCCACATGATTAAAACTATAATTCCCGATATGGATTGTTTTCGACAGTTGGTTAATGTCGAAGTTTAATAATTGAGTAAACCTGATTGTGTAAAAGAGCCAGATTGCTTTTTCTTCATCATTCAAATTTTTATACTCCACATTGCATTGTTTGGCCATTCTTTTTGCTTCGTTTTCAATATGGCGGTATTCTTTCTTGCCGTCTTTGGCGATTAAAACACCGTAGGTAGCGGTGGAAAGTTCCTGAACTTTTCCCTGGATAAAATCGTCCGGATCTGAGTTCTTTGAAATTGAACCCGGTTTAATTTTGTCATGAAAATAGTTGGCCCCTCCTGCTCCCAGCGAAATGTTCATGCGGATAAAAGGCAATTGCCGCGCCGCTGCCACCCAAAGCGAAGTTTCAAAAGGAGGAATGTTGGTTTTTACCACATCTGCAATAATATCATCTTCATCATTTTTACTCACTTTCATATCCGGAGCGCCATTGTAGCTGCGGTATTGAATGCCATACTTCTTTCCTAATTGCGCATGAAAAGAAAGATTTAAAACCGGCGCATCAGAAAAAAGGATCACCTGGTAGGGTTTTATGGAGTTATCATTCGTTAATGATTGTGCGGTTGCGATAAAATAATCGAGAATATCGCCCGGCTGCAGGTTTGGAATCGCCACTTTTGCTTTCTTTTCCAAAGATTCATCCTGCGTCAAAACAATATCATCCGCATCTATTTCTTCTATCTTTCCATCAGGCTTTATAACCCGCGCTCCTAAATAAGAAGTAGATTTATCGGGGTGATAAAAACCGCTTTCTTTTTCAAATTGAGTAAAACTTAATTGTGAATATTCATCAACGGCCGTTTTATCATTTAGCTTCACCATCTCGCGAACTATCTCAGTTAATTTTTGCTCTTTATTGGTTCCAAAGGCCAAACCGTAATAGGCCAGTTTCGTTTTGCTTTCTGCTGTTAATTCAGTGCGTGAGGCAATAATTACTTTTGAAGCCTTACTGTATTCTGCGGGAATATTTCTTACATTAAACTGCGGCAGATTCCAGCCCCACACGTCTTTGCGAATTTCTTCAGATTGTTTACGGTACCGGGCTTCGTCTTTCGTTTGTGCATTAACGTTAGTAACGCCTGCGAGCAAAAGCGCTGCCACATAAATAAAATTATATTTCATTGAGTTTAGTTTTGAGTAAATACAATTTGCTGGTTATAAAAATCAGTAAGCTGCTTAATATCTTTATTCCATCTTGAAAAATTTTCAGGCTGCAAATCGGTATTGTTCAATAAAATTTCATTTTTATAAACCAGTTTGTCGCCTTCTATATTATACGATGCCAAAAAATTATAACCGGTATTTTTAACAGCTATATTTTTAGGTAAATCCGTTATCGTTTTGCCTTTTGGAATGGCGATTTCAGTCTCAAAAACTTTGTCATCTTTAAAATCAAACCAGTAAGGCAGTTTCCTTTTCAAAGTATCAATGGTTGCGCTTTCAAAATGTCGCCGGTTGTCAACAGAAACATAAGTTTCCTTATCAAACACAGAAAGTACATCTTTCCAAACCACATCGTATTCCACTTTCAAATCGGCATTATAGTTTGAAAGATTATCAATTTTCAAATTGCTGATTTCAAATTTCGGATTCCCTTCTGAAAGAAACTGCTTCAATGCTTCTTCCCTTTTTTGGTCTTTAATTTTATTCAGCACGGTAAGCATCCATTCTTTATTTTCACCTTTCCACACCTGACTTACGTGGCCTTTAAGATTGTTTCCATCTACTGAAAATTTCCTGTATTCAGTAGATGTATTTTGCGTGGCTTTTTCTACCGGCACTCTTTCTAATAAATAACTGTCGCCGTTTTCTATTAAAGTCTGGCGGCCTTGAATTCTTTCAGCAATTTCTCCAAAACCAATATATTTTTCAGTAGCGTCCAAATAAACAGGTTTGCCATCTTTTATCCACGCACAAATCATGTGATTGTCAACAGCAAGGCAAGGCGTGCTGTAATCGTAGGCGATATGTTTCGTGCCAATCCAGCATCTTCTTGCGTCAAGGTTTATGGAGCGCAACATTTCTGTTAGTAAATTGGCCATGCCTTTGCAGTCGCCATATTTTTTCCTCAATACTTCCTGCGCCTTCTCCGGCTTAAAACCTGCTATCCCGTTTTCAAAAGCAATATACCGGATGTTGTCCTGCACCCACTGAAAAATTGCCTTCACTTTTTGCTCGTCTGTTGCGGCGCCTTTGATGATCTCATCTGTCGTTGCTTTAATAATAGCATTGTCGTCGCCGATTTGCTGAACGAGGCTTCTGTACCAGGCATACTGGTCGCTCACCGTATTAAAATAATTATATTTTACATCTGCGGGTTTTGCCGACTTACACAATACTAAAATATGAGGCATATAATAACCGGGGCCAGGAGCGTCATTTTCGTTACTCGCAGCAGGCATATTTTTCATGTTGTAGGTATAAACAGTAGCGCCACCATCCGTAGAAATATTTTTTGTGATTTGGTAATTCTTAAAATTGAGTTCTTTAATTTCTATTTGCATCCACGAAGGAACTTTTAATTTTATTTGCTGCGCTGCAATCGGCTGCCCGCTCATAAAATAAACAGTGGAAAAATAGCGCGGATCAAGTGTTGTCTTTTTAAAAGTAACTTCCGAGGTACTTCCTTTTTTTAGAATCGGTAATTTGAAATAGCACACATGCGCATCAGAATAAAAAGTACCGTCTACATCATAATATTCATAATTGGGTTTAATACCATTTTTCTTTAACCCCTCTGTTTTTATATCCACATCATCCACCGAAACCACGTCGTTGTAAAATTCAACAATGGGCACTTCAGTGCGATAATTATTGCAGGTATACGAGCGTTGGCTTTCTTCTTTAATCTGCACAGGATGGGCGGTATTGCCTTTTACAAAAGAAAATTCCCTTACAGAATTAGTGATTACCACGTTTTTCTCATCATCGGTGTTTGTTTGTGCTGAGAGAGAACAGGCGATGGTCAGCAATGCCATGAATACAAAAAAAAATTTCATAAAGCAGTAACGAAAGTTATTTGTGATTATTTTGGGAAGATATTGAATAGTTTCAGAATTCAAAAAAATGTTGAATAGCAACCGTGTGAAATAAGAAAAAACATTATTTGTTGGTTTACTGAAAGGTGACACCTCCGCCGCCAAAACAACGGTAACATTTCGCAACGGAAGAATAGCCGATTTTGATTTGGTGGTAGGAGCCGACGGGTTGCATTCAAATGTGCGTAACCTTGTGTTTGGTGATAAGTCGCAAATTGAAAAGTTTTACATGGAAAATAAAGCCTTACCCCAAACACAAAAAATCACTCCTACTTCTGCAAGGTATTTTATAGCTAATTTTATCGCCGTTTGTAAAAAACAAAAAATATGCAAATAAGAAGAATCGCGGCTGCCGATAATGCTGCCCTTGCAAAAATTATCCGCAATTCCCTCGAAGAATTTAATGCGGTAAAAAAAGGAACCGTTTATTTTGATGAAAGCACCGACCATCTCAGCGATTTGTTTTCCGAAAAACGGTCTGCCTATTTTGTGATTGAAACCAATAATGAAATTGCAGGCGGAGCCGGAATTTTCCCTACAGAAGGATTGCCGCCGGATACCTGCGAACTGGTAAAAATGTATGTCGCGAATAAGTTCAGGGGTAACGGTTATGGACAAACGCTTTTGGACAAATGCATTCAGGAGGCATTGAAAAATGGGTTTTTAAAAATGTATATTGAAACGATGCCTGAATTATCCAACGCCATTGAGATGTACAAAAAAAACGGTTTCAAATATATCCCTCAACCTTTAGGCAACAGCGGGCACACTGGTTGTGATGTGTGGATGATGAAAACGCTTAATCAGAAAACAAAATTATTTAATTAAACCACTTATTTTATGCAAACCATTCTTGGTTCCGGCGGCGCAATCGGAATTCCGCTTGCGAAAGAACTAAAAAAATATACCGACAGGATAAGGCTTGTTTCCCGGAATCCTAAAAAAGTAAATGAACAGGATGAGCTTTTTAAAGCAAACCTTACTGATAAGCAAAAGGTAGATGAGGCTGTAAAAGGTTCAGATATTGTTTACCTGACTGCAGGCCTGGAATACAAAATAAAAATATGGCAAAAAGATTGGCCTGCTATCATGCAAAACACAATTGACGCCTGTATTCATCACCAGGCACGGCTTGTCTTTTTCGACAACGTGTATGCGTATGCGCCGGATGAAATGCCACACATGACTGAAAATTCGCGTATTGCTCCCCGGTCTGAAAAAGGTAAAGTGCGCGCCGCGTTGTTGGAAATGATTTTCGACGCCATTAAAACCAGGGGATTAAAAGCGCTCGTAGCACGCAGTGCAGATTTTTATGGCCCGGATGTAAAAACAGGTTTTCTAAATCTGCTCGTAATCGACAAATATAAAAAGAAGCAAAAAGCGATGTGGCAATCAAGCGCTTCTTTTATTCATTCCTTCACTTACACGCCTGATGCGGCAAAAGCAGTGGCCCTGCTCGGAAACACTGAGGATGCTTACAACCAAACATGGCATTTGCCTACCTCGTCACAAAAATGGACAGGAAAAGATTTTATCCACTTCATTGCAGAAAAATATGGAGCGAAGCCAAACTATTTTGTCCTCTCAAAAACTATAATCGGCTTGATGAGCTTTTTTTCAGGGATGATGAAAGAACTGAAAGAAATGCAATATCAAAATGACCGCGACTATTTTTTTGACAGCTCCAAATTTGAAAAAAGATTTTCACTTATGCCCACCAGTTATGAAAGCGGACTGAAGGAAGTGATAAATAATCCTGGTTGATTTTACGATATCTGAAAGATTTTTGTATCAGATTAATACACTAACTGTATCAAAACCGGACAGTTATTGTTTTTCTCATTCCATAAATGACTGAAAATTAACAGGAAAATACATGGCATTAAATTTCTTGGTTAAGGAAGAACATTGATATGTTCGATTGGCCACTTTCAATTTTTTGTCATGATTAAGAATTATATAAAGATTGCCTTCAGAAATCTGCGGAAGTATAAGTTTATTTCATTCATCAATATCTTCGGGCTTACTATCGGTCTTACCTGTTGCCTGCTGATTACCACCTATGTAATTAATGAATTGAGCTATGACCGGTATAATAAAAATGCTGAAAACATTTACCGCGTTACACGAAGCTTTAATAATTCAGAAGGCGTAGTTTCCTTAAAGCTGAGCACCGTGTCTCCCCCATTCGGATATTATTTTCCGACAGATTTTCCGGAGATAAAAAAGATGACGCGACTGCTGAATATCGGCACCATTCCATTTAAATACGATGATAAAATTATTGCTGAAACAAATGTATATGCAGCAGACAGCAATCTTTTCAAAGTTTTTACATTGAAAGTTCTGGAGGGAAATCCTGCAACGGCCCTGGCGGATCCTTATAGTGTTATGCTTACCAAAGACGTAGCTGAAAAATATTTTGGCAATGAAGATCCGATGAACAAAATGATAAGGGTTAACAACCAGTTTGACGTAAAAGTGACTGGCATTTTTGCGGGCTTCCCTGAAAATTCCTTTATGCACCCGCAGGTGCTGCTTTCTTTCAGCACGCTAAATGATTCTACTATTTACGGGGCAGAAAAACTCCGCACAAACTGGGGCAATAATTCATTTTTTACTTTTATTGAACTACCCGAACATTATGATCCGCAAAAGATGATAGCGCGATTTCCGGATTTTCTTGATAAAAGAATGACCGGACAATATGGCCCCAATCAACCATCAAAATTTACAAAGCTTGACCTGCAGAAGCTTACAGATATTCATTTGTATTCTCACACCGATTATGAAGCTGAAGCAAACGGCGACATCACGAGGGTATACATTTTTTCTGCTATCGCTTTATTTATCCTGCTGATAGCGTGCATTAATTATATGAACCTCTCCACCGCCCGGTCTGCGTTGCGGGCAAAAGAAATTGGTATCCGCAAAGTAGTGGGCGCACGCAAAAAAGAATTGATTTTCCAGTTCCTGAGCGAATCAGTTATTATCACATGGATTGCTATCTTTCTTGCCTTTCTATTTCTGTATTTTACTTTGCCCTGGCTCAACAAAGTCACAGCGCAACAGCTTTCTATAAGCATTTTGTTGAAATGGCAGATTCTTGTGCCACTGTTCATTACGCCATTCGTAGTTGGATTGTTATCCGGCATCTACCCTGCTCTTTTCATGTCTTCATTTCAACCGGTAAAAACACTGAAAGGATTGTTTAAATCAGCCGGAGGAAATATGTCATTCCGAAAAGTGTTGGTGATAGCGCAGTTCACCATTTCTATTGTGCTCATCATCACCACAATTATTGTGTTTCAGCAATTGCGCTTTATGCAGCACGCTTCGTTGGGCTATAACAAAGAGCATATAATTACGCTGCCCTATTATAATTCTGTAAAAACAAGCTATGATGCTTTCAGAAACGATTTGTTGCAAAACCACAATATCAGCGAAGTTTGCCGTTCCTCGCGCATTCCAACAGGCAGGTTGCTCGATGCAAGCGGGGCCTCAACAATGGTGGGCGATTCTATGCAGCCGGTGACTGCAGATATTAAATTCGTGTCTGCGGATTATGATTTTGTACCAACCTATGGAATTCATATAGTTGCCGGAAGAAATTTTTCGCGGTCATTTAGCATGGATACTTCCAATTTCATTTTAAACGAGTCAGCAGTAAAAGCCATAGGCTGGAAGTCGCCACAGGAAGCTATTGGAAAGAATTTTGCGTACGGAGGAGCGAAGGGAAAAGTAATAGGCGTAATGGCAGATTTTCATTTTGAATCATTGCAACATGAAATTGTTCCGATGATTTTGCTGAACCCTCCTGCAACACAAAATATGGCATTCAACAATCTCTCAATAAAACTGGCTGGCGATAATCAACAGGAAGCGTTGGCATCTGTAGAAAAAGTATGGAAAAAATATCTTCCTGAATTTCCTTATCAATTTACCTTCCTCGATGATAATTACAACAAGCTTTATCAAAGCGAACAAAGGCAGGAAACACTTTTTACAACCTTTGCCTTTATCGCAATTATGATTGCGTGCCTGGGATTATTTGGCTTATCCGCTTTTGAAATTACACAAAGAGTAAAGGAGATTGGTGTTAGAAAAATTTTGGGCGCAAAAGTAAGTTCCATAGTAGCCTTACTGTCAAAAGATTTTTTAAAGCTTGTTTTGATAGCAACCATTATCGCATTTCCGATAGCGTGGTATGCCATCTCCCAATGGCTGCAGGGCTTCGCCTACCGGGTGCCGATACAATGGTGGGTGTTCTTAATTGCCGCATTGCTCGCAGCGGTTGTGGCCCTTGCTACGATTAGCTTCCAGGCCATCAAGGCAGCTACGGCAAACCCCGTGGATAGTTTGCGCAGCGAATGATTAGCTAATGTGATGATTAGCTGATTAGCTAATTTGCTAATGAGAAAATATGAAAATCGGAAATGAAAATTCAGATTATTTGTTGGTTTACTGTAAAAGTCATGAATGCAATGGTAAAAAATAAAGCAAAGGACATTTGGCTTGTAACTTTTTGCTGCAGGCAAACGTTGCAATGAAATCAGCATTTTTTGTAAGCAAAAAATGATTTCAACAAAATTCAAAAACAAAAACTTTTTCAAAATGAAATTCAGCACTTTAAAAATCTTCATGGCAGGCCTCGTAATTCTTGCAGCACAAGCATCCCAGGCTCAAACCGCCACTTCCGTTGCGCCTTTTACCAAAGTGATCATCAGCCCAAACATACAGGTCACTTTTGTGGAAGGAAACAAGGAAAGTGTTACGGTAGAAAAATCAACTGTGAGCCCCGACAAAATCCACATCGAGGTAAACGACAATACGCTTCGCATTTATCTTGACGGGCAAAAAGATTTTCCAAAAAATAAAACCACTTATGAAGATGGCCGCAAAGAAAAAGAATCACTTTACAAAGGCACCGTCGTTACTGCTACCGTGGTGTACAAAATGCTGAACAGCCTTTCTATCCGCGGAGAAGAAACGCAGTTGTTGAAAAGTCCGGTGGAAGCTGATAAATTTAAATTAACGGTATATGGTGAATCGCATGTGATTTTTGAAAAGGTAGCTTTTAACGAGCTCCAGGCTGTTTTATATGGAGAAACTGAAGTGGATATTAAATCAGGAAGCATTCGCGACCAGCGCTATACGGCATATGGCGAAAGCAAAATAAATGCGCTGGGAATTGATAATAAAACCACTAAAATTACAGCCTATGGCGAATCCACTTTTCGTATCAATTCCGACGAGGCTATCAGGCTTACTGCTTTTGGCGACGCCAATGTAAAATACAAAGGAAAAGCTTCTGTGGAAAAGGGATTAACCATTGGCGATACACACATCAGCAGAATTGATTAAGCATTTTTGAAAATAAAAATTCAAGTTATTTCTTCCTTTACTGTTCATTAAAAAACTCTTATGCTGAAAAGCTATTTCAGAATCGGCTGGCGGAATCTTGTTCAAAACAAAGTGTATTCGCTCATTAATATT
This sequence comes from Hanamia caeni, assembly GCF_003721595.1. Classification (GTDB taxonomy): domain Bacteria; phylum Bacteroidota; class Bacteroidia; order Chitinophagales; family Chitinophagaceae; genus Ginsengibacter; species Ginsengibacter caeni. The sequence goes on along the minus strand of NZ_RJJR01000014.1, from coordinate 158,851 downwards.
TTAGGCCTTGCCACGGGCATGGCGGTGGCAATGCTGATTGCATTTTGGATAAAAGATGAACTTTCTTATAACCATTATCATAAAAACCATCACCAGCTTGCCCAGGTGATGACCACCTTTATTGATAACGATGGATCAATGGAAACCGGCGAGGCAGTTTGTATGCCCATCGGCAATGAATTGCGCAGCAAATATGGAAGCGATTTCAAAAATGTTGCAATGGCCTCGTGGAATTTCGGTCACATCCTTGCCGTGGGCGAAAAGAAAATTTCAGAACAGGGCATGTGGGTGGAAGCTAACTTTCCAAAAATGTTTTCGTTAAAAATGCAGCAGGGCAACATCAATGCTTTAAACGATCCTTCCTCTATTTTATTAAGCGAAACACTCGCAAAAATTTTATTCGGCAATGACAATGCACTGAATAAAATGATAAAGCTCGACAATAAGGAAAGCTATAAAGTAGCAGGCATTTTTGAAGACTTGCCCCGCAACACCTCCTTATATGATGCGAAATATTTTTTGTCGTGGAAAAAATACGTCACTACACAAGAATGGCTCAAAAATGCTGCTACCCAATGGAACAATCATTCGTTCCAGGCTTATGTGCAGGTGGCCGATAATGTTGATATGGGCAAAGAAACAGAAAAAATAAAAAATGTAGTGATGGCGCATAAATCTGCAGCCACAGAGGGAAAGGAACAGGCCTTATTATTTCCTATGGATAGCTGGAGATTATACAGCGATTTTAGCAATGGAAAATCTTCTGGCGGACGCATTCAGTTTATCTGGCTTTTTTCAATTATTGGTGTATTTGTTCTTCTTCTCGCCTGCATCAATTTCATGAACCTTTCTACCGCGCGCAGCGAAAAAAGAGCCAAGGAAGTTGGCATCCGCAAAACCGTTGGCTCAGTGCGCAGCCAACTGATCGGGCAGTTCCTGAGCGAATCTGTGCTGATAGCTTTTATTTCATTCCTGTTTTCCATATTACTGGCGCTTTTATTATTGCCCTTATTCAATAAGCTATCCGACAAAGCTATCGGCTTGCCCTGGCTGGATCCGGTTTTTTGGCTGCTGGCATTGGCTTTTACATTCATCACCGGAATTATTTCCGGCAGCTACCCCGCATTTTATCTTTCAAAATTTGACCCGATAAAAGTGTTGAAAGGAACCTTTCGTGTGGGGAAGTTTGCTTCGCTTCCCCGGAAAATTTTGGTCATAGTGCAATTCACGTTTTCCATCGCATTGATTATCGGCACCATCATCGTGTTTAAGCAAATTCAATTTGCGAAAAACAGGCCTGTAAATTACAGGTCAGAAGGACTGATTTCTGTTGATATGTCTACGCCTGATTTATATGGCCATTATGATGCACTTCGCAGCGATCTGCTTGCTACCGGCGCTGTGGATAATATGGCGGAATCTTCAAGCCCGACTACTGCAGTGTATTCGAACCAGATTGGGTTTGACTGGCAGGGAAAAGATCCCAGCACGCTGCCGGCATTTGGAACTATTTGGGTTACCACCGATTTTGGAAAAACCATTGGGTGGCAAATAAAAGAAGGACGGGATTTTTCAAAAGATTTTATTACCGACAGCACGGCCATGATACTGAACGAAGCGGCCGTAAAGCTGGTAGGAATGAAGAAAGATATCGTCGGCCAGACTATCACTTTCAATGATAAAAAATATCATGTGGTAGGCGTAGTAAAAGATATGATTATGGAATCGCCATACAAGCCCGTAACGCCCACGATTTTCATGTGCAATCCGGAGAATGTAGGCATTGTAACGGTAGCCATCAAAAAAGCGGTTCCTGTAGCAGATGCGTTAAATAAAATTGAAGCCGTATTTAAAAAATATAATCCCGGCGCTCCGTTCGATTTTAAATTTAATGATGAGGTGTATGCGAAAAAATTTGACGACCAGCAGCGCCTGGGCAAACTGGCCACGTTCTTCACTATTTTAGCCACTTTTATTTCGTGCCTCGGATTGTTTGGTTTGGCTTCATTTGTGGCTGAACAGCGCAAAAAAGAAATTGGCGTACGAAAGGTCTTAGGCGCGTCGGTATACAATCTCTGGCGGATGCTTTCCAAAGAATTTGCCTTGCTGGTATTTATTTCCTGTTTTATCGCAATCCCGCTTGCATGGTATTATTTACATAGCTGGTTGCAGCAATATACTTACAGAACCAATATCTCAATCTGGGTTTTCATTTTTGCCGGCCTGGGCGCCTTAATAATAACATTGCTTACGGTAAGTTACCAGGCCATAAAAGCCGCCAGGTCCAACCCTGTGAACAGCTTGCGAACCGAATAACAGGCGAAGCAGAAACAAAACTAACTACAGTCGATTTTTTTTGATTTAAGATTTGGGGGTTTTTGAAAGTAAATAAGGCGCAAACAATAGGCGTCTTATTTTTTTTGAACCGGCGACGGGCAATCCAAAGCCTGCCTTCCCTTTTCATTTCTTTTTTGCAAAATGATGGCAATCTGCCACCGGAATTTTGAAACAAAACAGCCACAGAAGAATGTATCACAATGAAACACCGGGTGTATCAAAACCGTACACTTTCATTTTATTTAGAATTCTAATTCATTGAAAATGAATATCAAAATACATGGCTTGGTTTTTTTACAAAAAGAGAGTAAGGCCAGGTTTTTATTTAAATAAAAAACACAATTATTTGTCCGTTTACTGGTAAAAATAAAAGAACAGGTATGTTTAGAAATTATTTTCTACTCGCTTTTCGGAACATGCGCAAAAACAAGTTGCATGCTTTTATTAATATTTTAGGAATGACGGTTGCTTTTTCCTGCAGCATCTTCATTAGCCTCATGCTCTACCGCCACTTTACTTATGACAGTTTCCAATTGAACAAGAACAAAATTTACAAAATTTATAATTACCAGATTGGGCCGAATGGCGAGGAAACCGGCACTTCTATGCCCTATCCGCTTACAGCAGCATTGAAAGCAGAGGATATGGGCATTGCCCGCACAACAAGCATTCTGCCCTCCGGGCGCCTTGTCCGCTACCAGGATAAAACATTGGATATGCCCACCACGCTTGTGGATCCGGATTTTTTAAAAATGTTTACTTTCCCTGTCATACAGGGCAATGCGACGAATCCTTTAGGAAGCGTAAGCAATACAGTGCTTACAAAAACTACTTCAGAAAAATTATTTGGCAATGAAGATCCGATAGGGAAATCAATAGAAGTAAAGCTTGATGGAAACTGGTATAAACTGGTAGTTAGCGCGGTGGTAAAAGATTTTCCGGAAAACTCCACTATACAGTTTTCACTGCTGGCAAGAACAGAATTATTTCCTCAGTATCCGCAATTGCGAAACTTTTGGGATAGCCGCAACCACCCGGTGTATGTGGAATTGGCCGATGCAACTTCACGTCAGCAACTTGAAAGGCGGTTAAGAAGTTTTGTAAATAAATACACGCCAACTGATCCGGCGCAGGCGCAAAAAGACGGATACAGGCCAGATAATAATGGCGATTACTACAGTCTCCGGCTTCTCCCTTTTTCAGAAGAACATTTTAATCCGCAATTAGGAAGCGGCGGCACGGTAAGCAAGCCATTTTTGTATGTTCTTATGCTTATCTGTGGGGTTATTATATTAATCGCTTCTTTCAATTTCGTAAATCTTAATATTGGTTTGTCATTCACCCGCACTAAGGAAATCGGCATCCGAAAATGTCTTGGCGCAGGCAAAAAACAAATTTGGCTGCAGGTATGGGGTGAAAGCTTTTTTATGGTGCTGATTTCAATGCTGATGGCAATTGGCGTGGTGAGTATGCTTATCGGGGGCTTCAACCAGGTATTCAATGCGAAAATGACAACAGACGCTTTATCAGAACCTTCATTGATATTTGTCCTGGTCGCCTTGATTCTTATCGTTTCCTTTATCGCATCGGGCTATCCTTCTTCAGTGATGTCAAAACTCAAAACAGTGGAAATACTGAAGGGAAAGATCACGGTAAAAAAACCGGGGGCATTAAGAAATGCGTTAATAGTAACCCAATTTGCAATAGCTATTATACTGCTGTGCAGCACGGTTATCATTTTTCAACAGTTTGATTATCTGCGATCAGCGCCACTGGGCTATAATACGCAATCTATTATAAGCATTCCTTTAAAAAATGATGATAAAGGAAAGCAAATCGTATCGCAGCTTCGCAATCAGCTTTCTTCTCAATCCTCCGTTATTTCTGTTACAGGCAGCGATGTAAACCTTGGTGTAGGCGAAGACCGCACTACTACTACCTCTGTAATTTGCTTTACCTACGGCGACAAAAATATTTGTGGCCAGTTTATTAATGTGGGATTTGATTATTTAAAAACGTTAAGCATCAGCCCTGTTGCAGGCCGTGATTTTTCTATGGAATACGCTGCAGATACCAGCGCCCAGGTAATAGCAACAGAAAGCTACGCAGCTCAATTCGGGAAGAAAGAAGTGGCAGGATTTACTTATTATGCCGATAGCACCCAGCCGCCAATAAAAATTGTGGGCGTTATACCAGACATTCAAATTAAATCATTGGGTGCTCAGCAAAAACCTGTAGTCATTTATTTAAACCATGGCAACCGGATGGGTTATGCATTTATCAGGGTGGCCACTTCCAATCCTGTTGCTACAATGGATATGGTTAAGAAAGTATATGCAGGCATCGAACCCGGCGTAGTATTTAACGGATCATATGTAAACGAAAATATAGACCGCTTGTATAAAGAAGAACATATGATGGCAACCCTGTTTACCATTGCAGCCACCATTGCTATTATTCTTTCCTGCATGGGCTTATTTGGAATAGCATCAATAGTGATAAGGCAACGCGTAAAAGAAATCGGAGTACGGAAAGTATTGGGCGCCTCTGTCAGCAAGATATTGGCCATGGTGAGTAAAGAATTTGTGAAGCCCGTATTAATTGCATTATTGATAGCAGTTCCGCTTTGCTGGTGGCTGATGCATACCTGGCTTCAACATTACGCTTATCGCATCACTATTCAATGGTGGGTATTTATAGCAGCCGGCCTTGCGGCAATTTTAATCACATTGGGTACGATAAGTTTCCAATCTATTAAAGCAGCGACTGCTAACCCTGTGGAAAGTTTGAGAAGTGAGTGACGCCGAGTGATGACTGATGAATTATGAGTGATGAATTATGAGTGATGAGAGGGGAATAGAAATATCAACTATCTGTTGGTTTACTGGCAGAAAGCAATTATCAAAAAAAAATAAATGCAGATTCAATTAAAAACTTTTTTCGATTCAGTACTAATAAACTAATAACTAAGAGCACATGTTCAAAAACTATTTTAAAATAGCCTGGCGGAATTTGCAGCGTAATAAGGTGTATTCCTTTATCAATATTGCCGGATTAAGCCTTGGACTTGCTGCAGCCATGCTAATCATTCTGTATGTGAAAGATGAAGTGAGCTACGATCGCTTCCAGAAAAATATCGCTAATATCTATCGCATCACTTTTACGATGTTTAATAAAGATGGAGGTATTGAACACAGGGATGGAATTACCGGCTATTTTCAGGGACCAAGATTTACGGCAAATGTTTCGGGTATCCAATCTTTTGTAAGAATTCAAAGCGGCGGCATTGATATTAAAAAAGGAACGGATATAAATTCAGAAGATATGCTGAAGGCAGATTCATCTTTTTTTTCAGTTTTTTCATTTCCATTGTTAAGCGGTAATCCAAAAACATGCTTATCTAATCCTTATTCCATCGTAGTTTCAGAAGACGAGGCTAAAAAACAATTCGGAACAACAGATGCGGTTGGTAAGACGATCCTGGTAAAAAATGACAGCACCTTTGTTCCTTACACTGTTACTGCTGTCGCAAAAAGATGTCCGCAAAATTCTTCTGTTAAATTCAACATTTTGCTTCCGCTCCGCCCTTCGGCAGATGATATGCAGTCGCAGGAAAACTGGTTCAATTTTTTCCTGAACACATTTGTAGTTCTTGATCCACATGCAAATGTTGCGACAGTAAAAAAACAAATGCAGCAATTTTATGATCGCGATTCCAAAGAAGCGCTAAAGATGATTACTGAGAAATACGGAGCGGTGTTTGGCAAAGCGGAGTATGGGCTACAACCTATGGCTGCCATGCATTTAAGTAAAGATTTTCCGCCGAACACAGGCCTTGCAGATGCAAGTAATCCTGTATATTCTTACATTCTTTCCGGAATTGCGTTATTCATTTTATTAATCGCCTGCATCAATTTTGTAAACCTGACTGTTGCCCGTTCATTGAAGCGCGCAAAAGAAATTGGCATCAGAAAAGTAGTGGGCGGCAACAGGAAGCAATTGATGATCCAGTTTCTTAGCGAATCATTCATTTTATGTTTCATTGCTTTTGTGATGGCATTGGGCATTGTGAAGGTGGTGCTGCCTGTGTTCAACGATCTTTCTAACAAAGCCCTTGCGCTTTCGTATCTTTTTGATGCAAGACTGATTGCATTTTATATCGTTCTTTTTATAGTTACCAGTTTGCTTGCCGGTTTTTATCCTGCAATAATTTTGTCCGGCTTCAATCCGGTGCAAACGCTTTACAGCCGTTTTACTTTATCCGGTAAAAATTATTTACAGAAAAGTTTGGTGGTGCTTCAATTTGCACTTGCTTCATTTTTGATTTGTGCTACTATCATTATTTATTTACAGTTTAATTTTTTGACTACAGAAAAATTAGGATATGACGACAGCAATCTTGTATTGGTCAATAAAGATCTGAAACGCGACGAAGCAAAATTATTCACAGAGCAGCTAATGAAGGATCCTGACATTATTGGTGTAGCCCCCAAGAATGGCGGCTATTGGGGCACACGCGCAAAAGTAAATGGTGATTCAACTATTGATTTTGCCTATGAAACAATTGATGAAACATACCTGCCTTTATTAAAAATTCCCCTTGTTGCCGGAAGAAATTTTTCACGGGATTTCCCATCTGACTCTTCAAATTCTGTTTTGGTAAACGAGGCTTTTGTCAAACAGGCAGGATGGAAAAATCCGCTGGGACAGGAAGTAAATTTCTGGTATAAAAATAAAAAATACAACGTTATCGGAGTAGTGAAGGATTATCATTTTGAGGCGTTAAGCAAAAAGATCGGCCCGCAATTATTCACCATGGATCCTGGAAATAGTTTTGGAATGGCCAACATCAAAATACGCCCGAAAACCGCCGGTTCTTCACTTGCTTATATTCAAAAAACATTTAAAAATTTATTTCCGTTATCGCCTTACTCCTACACTTTTAAGCAGGATGAAAACAGTAAGAATTATGAAGCTGAAGCAAAATGGAAACAGATAATGTTGTTTAGCGCGATCCTCACGATTTTTATTTCCTGCATCGGATTGTTTGGATTATCAGTTCTTTCCGCAGAAAAAAGAACCAAAGAGATTGGGATCAGAAAAGTATTAGGTGCATCGGTCAGCAATATTATCACCACCTTGTCTTCAGACTTTTTAATACTGGTGTTAGTATCCATGCTGGTAGCGATTCCTGCCGCCTGGATTGCGGCTGCAAAATGGCTGGAGCATTACCCCTACCGGATTTCATTAAGTTGGTGGATGTTTTCCAGCGCAGCAATACTCGTAATCTTTATTGCTTTGGCAACGGTCAGTTTCCAGGCAATCAAAGCGGCAATAGCCAACCCGGTGGCGAGCTTGCGAACGGAATAATTAGGTAATGTAATAATGGGCCAAGGCCAGGCTGCGGGTTTAAGTAAAAAAGAAAATAAGAATCCAGGTTATTTGTTGGTTCACTATCATATAACAGTTATGCATAAACGAAAATAGAAATGATTGAAAACTATTTCAAATCCGCATGGCGAAATCTCACACGAAACAAGGTTTATTCTTTTATAAACATTGCTGGTTTAAGCCTTGGCCTGGCTTGTGCCATGTTGATTATGTTGTACGTAAAAGACGAAGTAAGCTTTGACAGATTTCATAAAAATGTAAACAACATTTACCGTGTTGCCAGAAAATTAAAGGGTGAGGGTATATCTGGCACCACAGGTTTTTTGCAGGGACCGAGGTTTACCCAAAATGTTCCCGGCATAAAATCTTTTGTTCGTGTGCAGGGCGGTTCTGAAGACATAAAAAAGGAAACCGGAGTGCAGGAGCAAGGAGTGTTGCATGTTGACTCGAATTTCTTTTCTGTACTTACATTCCCTTTATTATCAGGAAACCCTCAAACCTGTTTAACAGAACCTCATTCAATTGTATTGAGCGAAGATGCCGCAAAAAAATATTTTGCTACAACTGATGCTGTCGGCAAGGTATTAACGTTAAAAGAAGATACCAGCTTTGTTCCTTACAAAGTAACGGCTGTTGCAAAACGTTGCCCGCAAAATTCTTCCGTACAATTTGATGCCCTGCTGCCTTTTAAAGAATCTGATGCAGATGCAAAGGACACCCATAACTGGTTTAATTCTTTCCTGAACACATTTGTAGTATTGGATGACAAAGCAGCCCTGCAAACAGTGGAAAAACAAATGCAAAAGTTTTATGTTGCAGATGCGAAACAGACTTTTTATGAAATGCTGAAAATTGATGGTGTGAACCCTGATGATATTTCTATGGGCACCTATTTTTTGCAACCGTATCTTGACATGCATTTGAACACGGAACTGCCTGTAAACAACGGTCTCACTAACGCAAGCAATCCGATGTATTCATATTTACTTTCGGGCATCGCATTGTTTGTGTTATTAATTGCGTGCATCAATTTTGTGAACCTCACTATTGCACGTTCCGTTAGAAGAGCCAAAGAAGTTGGTATTCGCAAAGTGATTGGCGGAGAAAGAAAACAACTCATCACGCAATTTCTCGGCGAATCCTTTTTCTTATGCACTATTGCTTTTGTATTTGCGGTTGTGTTAGCTCAGTTGTTGTTGCCTTTGTTTAATAATCTTGCCAATAAAGCTTTATCAATTTCTTTTTTGTTCGATGTAAAATTGATTGCAGGTTATATTGCTTTGTATATTATGACAGGCTTGCTTGCAGGCTTTTATCCTGCATTGGTTTTATCGGGCTATAATCCTGTGCAAACTTTATATGGTCGTTTTCAGATAGCAGGGAAAAATTACCTGCAAAAATCTTTGGTGGTATTGCAATTCACACTGGCATCGTTTTTAATTATTGCCACATTTATAATTTATGACCAGTTTAATTTTTTAACTAAAACAGATTTGGGATATGATGACAATAATCTTGTTATAGTAAATAAAAACGGGCTAACACATACCGATGCTGCTGTTTTTAAAAACGAATTGCTCAAGAACCCAAACATTGTTGGCGTTAGTGTAAAGAATGCCGGCGAACGGGGCACTGGTACAAAAAATAAGGTTGGTTCTACCGTGTACTTTGCTGATGAAACTGTTGATGAAAATTATTTGCCTTTATTAAAAATTCCATTGGTAGCAGGAAGGAATTTTTCAACAGCATTTCCTACGGATTCTGCACATTCTGTTATCGTGAATGAAAGTTTTGTAAAAGCGGCAAACTGGAAAAACCCGGTTGGTGAAACCATAAACATTTTAGGAAGCAGTAATGAAACATATCGTGTAATTGGTGTGGTAAAAGATTATCATTTTGCATCATTAACCAAAAAAATAACACCGCAGTTATTTAACATGAATGGCTCGTATGGGACTTATTATATCAAGATAAAACCCAACACAGCAACTGAAAGTTTAGCGTGGATACAAAAAACATATCAGCAGCTATATCCCTTCAATCCTTATTCATACACATTCAAAAATGATGAGAACCGGATGCAGTATGCTGATGTTGAAAAATGGAAACAGGTTATCTTATTCAGCGCTATATTAACCATCTTCATTTCCTGCATCGGCTTGTTTGGCTTATCTGTTTTGTCTGCTGAAAAAAGAACAAAAGAAATCGGCATACGCAAAGTGCTTGGCGCCTCTGTTGGAAGCATTGTTAAAAACCTTTCTGCTGATTTTATAAAGCTGGTTGTACTTGCCTTAATCATTGCATCGCCGCTTGCATACATGACAGCAAATAGATGGCTTCGAAACTTTCCATATCGAATCGAGATGAACTGGTGGTTGTTTGCTCTGTCATCAATGTTAGTAATGATGATTGCATTAATAACAATAAGTTTTCAATCAATAAAAACAGCAATGGCCAATCCGGTAAATAGTTTGAGAAGTGAGTAATTAATGTGGTGATTAGCTAATGTGCTGATGCGCTAATGGGAAATGGCAGCGGTCGGTACCGACGGTCAGAACGGGGTTTAAGTAAAAAAGAAAATAGGAATTCAGGTTATTTATTGGTTTGCTATCATATAACGGTCACTCATAAACGAAAATAAAAATGTTGAAGAATTATTTCAAAACTGCCTGGAGAAATATCATAAGAACTATTGGTTATAGTTCACTAAATATTTTCGGCCTGGCAATAGGAATGGCGGTGGCTTTGTTGATTGGACTTTGGGTGTATAATCAATATTCGTATGATAAGTTTCTTCCGGAATACCAATCGGTATATCGCGTACAGCGCAACTTTGACAGCAATGGCGACACCCTCACTTTTCAAACCACTTCATTAAAACTAGCCGATGCATTGCGCACTCAAATTCCCGAAATAGAATATGTAGCTGAAAGCGACTGGACAGGCAGTCATGGATTGAACGTGGGTGAAAAGAAATTATATGTGAAAGGCGCCATTTCCGGATCAGGTATTTTTAAAATTTTTCAATATACTTTTCTTCAGGGAAATGCAAACAGTGCATTTAAAGAACCTTATTCCATTGTGCTTACGCAGTCTTTGGCAAAATCACTTTTCGGAAACGAAGATCCCATGAGTAAAACCGTGCGGTTTGATAATACGCATGATTTGAAGGTGACCGGCATTATAAAAGATGTGCCCCGAAATGCGACTTTTAGTTTTAACTACGTGGTTCCGTCGTCTTATGTATATACCACTAATCCTTCAATAAAAGCTGATGGACTAAGCAGTTTCAGCAATAACAATCTCCAGATTTTTGTAAAACTGAAACCAGGTATTTCCTATGCACAAGTCGCTCCGAAAATCAGGAATATCGAACACACAGAAAAAGGAAATATCAACGCCATGAGTTCTTATGTCACGCTGCAACCTATGACGCGGTGGCATTTGTATTCGAATTATGTGAATGGAAAAGACACCGCCGGTTTCCTTGTGTACGTAAAAATGTTTTCCATTATTGGCTTGTTGGTCTTGATCATTGCATGTATCAATTTTATTAATCTCACTACTGCGCGCTCAGAAAAAAGAGCGAAGGAAGTGGGCGTCAGAAAATCGATCGGTTCGCAAAGAAAAGACCTCGTGCTACAATTTTTGATGGAAGCCTTTTTGCTCACGTCTATTGCATTTGTCTTTGCTGTATTGCTCGCCTGGGCAATACTGCCCTGGTTCAATACCTTAACTAAAGGTAATATCATCATTCCCTTTGCCAATAGGTATTTCTGGATGCTAATGGCTGGATCTCTAATAACAATAGCTTTGCTTGCGGGAAGCCGGCCTGCGTTTTATCTTTCGTCATTCAATCCCGCGACAGTTTTAAAGGGCTCGGTGCACACAGGCAAATCTTCTTTCTCAAGAAAAATATTGGTGGTAGTACAATTCAGTTGTTCCATTGCTTTAATTATAAGCACCGTTATTATTTACCGGCAAATTCAATACGCCAAAAGCAGGCCTACCGGTTATAACTTAAACAGGTTGTTATCAACCAATATGAATGCTGACCTGGAAAAGAATTTTACTGCACTAAAGAATGAATTAAAGGCAAAAGGAATTGTCTCTTCCGTCACCACCGCAACAAGCCCTGCTACAGACGTGTGGTGGCATTCAGACGTGGACCAATGGCCGGGCAAAAACCCTGGCGAAACGGTGGAAATGGGAACAATCATCGTATCTGGTGATTATTTTAAAACGGTGGGTATGAGCATTTCCAACGGAAGAGATTTTTCCAATGCGTATGATAGTACCAGCGTTATATTTAATGAAATGGCAATAAAAAGACTGCGCTTAAAAAATCCTGTCGGGCAAAGGATAAACTGGCAGGGCAAGGAACTTACCATTGCCGGAGTTGTGAAAGATGCATTGATGATATCGCCGTTCAAGGCCGCTGATCCAACTATGTTTTTATGCGCTCCCAATCCACAGAACAACTTGCTATACAGGCTGTCACCGCATATAAAAACGCAGGATGCCATTACACAACTTACGAACATTTTTAATAAATATGAACCCGCTTATCCTTATGACTATTCTTTTTCAGATGCCACTTATGCTTCGAAATTTAATCTTGAAATATTGATCGAAAAACTGGCAGGTGTATTTGCAGCCCTGGCTATTTTTATTTCATGCCTCGGGTTGTTTGGGCTCGCTGCCTACGTTGCCGAGCAGCGTACGAAAGAAATTGGTATCCGCAAGGTATTGGGCGCTTCAGTACACCAAATCTGGCTGTTGCTGTCCAAAGATTTTATTGTGCTGGTTTTAATAAGTTGCCTGATTGCGGCACCCATTTCATTTTATTTTTTGCATAACTGGCTAATGAATTATGACTATCGTATCAATATTGGCATGGGCGTTTTTGTGCTCGGTGGACTAATTGCATTAATGATAACAATTATCACCGTTAGCTTCCAGGCCATAAAAGCTGCGATTGCCAATCCTGTGGAGAGTCTGAGAAGTGAATGATTAATTAGCTAATTAGCTGATGTGCTGATTAGCTAATGTGAAAATTCGAAAATGGAAAAATGGAAAATTGTAGCGGTCGGTACCGAAGGTCAGACCCGGTTAGATGAAAGAGAAAATAAGAATTCAGTTTATTTATTGATTTACTATCATAACATCCATATAACAGTCACTCATAAACGAAAACAAAATTGATAAAAAATTATTTCAAGACGGCATGGAGAAATCTTTTAAGGCAAAGGAGCAACTCCTTCATCAATATTGCAGGATTAGTAGTTGGTTTCGCCGCTTTTCTTTTAATATTCCTGGTGATACAATACGAGCAAAGCTTTGATAATTTTCACCCGGATAAAAACAACATTTATCGTGTGGTACGCATCGGAAAAAATGTGGTCAACCGCGAATACAGGGCGGGCGTACCTTTTCCCGTACCTTCTACATTGCGAACCGACTTTCCGCAGCTGGCGAATGCCGCTGCGATTTCCGCCGATAACAATGTACAGGTGGACATAACGGCACCGGATGGTTCTATAAAGAAAAAATTTAAAGAAACATATGTTTTTACTGCAGAACCGCAGTTTTTTAAAATGTTTAATTTCCCTTTAGCCACCGGCAATATTAATTCGCTCAACGAGCCTAATACTGTTCTGCTAACGAAAGATGTTGCGGCAAAATATTTTGGTGATTGGCAGCAGGCAATGGGCAAAACGATCCGTCTATATGGAAGGGATATAAAGATTGTGGGCATTCTCCATAATCCTCCTTCAAACACCGATTTTCCTCTTAGTGTAGTGGTTTCCTATGTAACACTTACTAATAGTATAGATATGAACGACTGGGGAAGTATTTCGGATGATAATTATTGTTTTGTTCAATTGAATACTGATGATTTGCAAAATCATTTTGATAAATTGCTGGCCGGTTTTACGGCAAGGCACATTACGCCGGTTAATGGCGGCTACGATCTTTCCCTTCAGCCATTAAATGAAATGCATTATGACAAACGCTACGGAAACTTTACCGGCCGCACTTTCAGTAAAGACCTGATTCTTGCATTAAGCCTGATTGCTTTATTCCTACTGATTATTGCCTGTGTTAACTTTATCAATCTTACCACAGCACAAGCGATTAACCGTGCCCGTGAAGTGGGCGTAAGAAAAGTGCTGGGGAGTAGCCGGAGGCAACTGGTATGGCAATTTTTTGGAGAAACCGGTATTACTACTTTTATCGCATTTCTTTTATCGCTTGCAGTTGTTTTGCTGTGCATCCCTTTTGTAAATAACCTGCTTGACATCAGGTTGTCAACTGTTATTTTATACAACTCCAAATTCATTTTGTTTATGTTATTTTCTTTGGTTGTTGTCACTATTCTTTCAGGATTTTATCCTGCATTGGTGTTGTCGGGGTTTAAATCAATAAATGTCTTGAAAGGGGCTGCGCTCAATCATAATAGCAAAGGGATTTCGCTGAGAAGAGCGCTTGTTGTTTTTCAATTTGTAATTGCACAGGCACTTATCATAGGCACATTGATAGTAGCTGCACAAATGAATTATTTCCGCACGGCTGATTTAGGTTTCAATAAAACCGCTATCATTAACGCAGGCATGCCACGGGATAGCCTGAGCCGCACAAAAACCGGGGTTTTAATCAATGAATTGAATAAAGTTCCGGGTATTGAAAAAATAAGCTTTAGCGCGTTCGCACCGTCTTTCAACGGTGGATGGTTTACAGACTTACGACTTCCTGATAATAATACTAAGAACCCTGATATGATTGTAGCTATGATGCCTGCAGATACCAGTTTCTTTAGCTTATACAATTTGCCACTTGTTGCAGGCCGGAAATATTTTCCATCAGATACCATCCGGGAATTTGTAGTGAATGAAACAGTAGTTAGAAAATTAGGAATTCAAAATCCCCAGGGTGCTATCGGCAAACTGGTGAATGTTAGTGGAAAGATTTGCCCGATAGTTGGTGTAGTTAAAGATTTTCATTCCAATTCACTCAGAGACCCAATCAACCCGATTGTATTAACAACCATTAAAAATGCATACGGGCAGGTTAATATTAAAATAAATATGGGCAAAGCAAAAACGGCTATAGCGGCCATGAAAAATATATGGGATAAAAATTACCCCGATTTTATATTCGAATATACTTTTTTGGATCAAACTATCGCCGGTTATTATAAACAGGAAAACCAGCTTGCGCAGCTCTACAAAATCTTCGCAGGCATCGCCATTTTTATTTCCTGCCTCGGCTTGTACGGCTTGATTTCGTTTATGGGTGTGCAGCGTAAAAAAGAAATCGGCATACGTAAAGTGCTCGGTGCCTCAGTACAGAATATAGTAATTATGTTGCTGAAGGAATTTACTATTCTTATATCAATTGCATTTCTTATCGCGGTGCCGATAGCCATGTATTTTATGCATGAATGGTTGCAGCAATACACATTTCGTATTACAATAGGTTTGTGGTTTTTTGCAATCACCATTATCAGCTCACTGATTATCGCCTGGCTGACGGTCGGACACACTGCCATAAAAGCGGCAATTACCAATCCTGTGAAGAGTTTGAGAAGTGAATGATTAATTAGCTAATTAGCTGATTAGCTAATGTGCTAATTAGCTGATGTGCTAATGTGCTGATGTGCTAATGGAAAAATGTAGCGGTCGGCACCGAAGGTCAGACCGCGGTTTTTGAAAAAAGAAAATAAGAACACCGAAAACAGACCGCGGTTAAATGAAATGGAAAATAAAAAATTCAGGTTATTTGTTGGTTTACTACCATATAACAGTTATACATAAACGAAAATAAAATGATAAAGAATTATTTCAAAACCGCCTGGAGGAATCTTGTAAAAAGCAAAGTCTTTTCATTTATCAATATCATGGGGTTAACCATCGGCATCACCGTATGCATGATGATATTTTTGTTCGTTACGAACGAATTTAGCTTTGATAACTTTCATAAGGATGGCGACCGTATTTACAGGTTAATGCGTGGTTTTGAGAGAGAAGGTAAAATTGCAAATGTTGCTTATGTATCAGGCCCATACGCTCCGGCATTAAAGAATGATTTTGCAGGAGATATTCAAAGTACAGTCCGTGTGAATACCAACGACGATCTCATTAGTATTGATAACCGTTCTTTTCATGAAAAGAAAGTAATTGATGCAGACAGCAACTTTTTCAAATTTTTTACTTTCCCTTTAATAAAAGGAAATCCGGAAAGCGTTTTGCAAAATCTACATAGTGTTGTATTGACAGAAACTACTGCAAAAAAATATTTTGGTAGCGTTGATAATGCGATAGACAAAATAATTGCTGTCGATAAAGATCTTCCGCTTAAAGTAACTGGCATTGCCAAAGATGTTCCTTCCAATTCTCATATTCAGTTTGACCTTGTTATTCCGCTCGAAAATTATAAAGACGCAACGTGGATGACTACTTGGATCAACAATGGGATTTATACTTATGTAAAACTGCAGCCGCATGTGGCTAAATCACAGATTGAAAAACAACTGCCTGCATTTTTGGAAAAATATATGGGCAGCGATATCCGCAAATATGGTTTGTATCATTATCAATTGTCGCTCACTCCGCTGAAAGATGTATATTTTGATGACACAGCTTTAGATGGTATCAAACACGGCGATAAAATGGTAGTATATATTTTTCTATCCGTCGCTGTTTTAATTTTATTGATTGCATGTATCAACTTCATGAATCTTTCTACCATTCGTGCGACGGAACGGTCGAAAGAAGTTGGATTGCGCAAAGTGTTAGGCGCTTTGCGAAATAATCTTGTATGGCAGTTCATTGGCGAATCGGTTTTGCTTACGCTGATTTCATGCGCGTTTGCTGTCGTACTGCTTGTGTTGGCGATGCCATGGTATGATCAAATACTTGGCTATTCATTAACTGTTTCATGGAATACGCTTCCGATATGGATATTTCTGGCCGGTGTTGTAATTGTGGTTGGCTTTTTAGCAGGAAGTTATCCTGCGTTTTTTCTTTCAGCATTTTCCCCGATAAATGCTTTAAAAGGCAAGCTACGCCTTGGTAAAGGCGGTTCTGCTTTCCGGCACGTTTTGGTAGTAGTGCAATTCAGTATCACCGTATTTTTAATTGTATCGACAATCATCATTGCCAAACAAATGAATTATGTAAAAAATAAACAGCTTGGTTATAATAAAGAACAAACCGTAATGGTGCGCATTGATAACAACGACATTTATAAAAACCGCAATGTTTTCAAAAGCCAGTTGCAGAATGAAAGCGCTGTGCAATCAGTATCATTGATGTCCGGCGAACCAGGAGGCTTTTTCGACGGGCAGGTATTTAATGTGGAGGATCATAATGAACGTTGGAATGCAAGAACAGAGTTTGCAGACTTTGAATTTGTAAAAACACTGGGTTTAAAAATTATAGCCGGCAGAGATTTTTCATCGTCCTATCCGACAGATACAACTGATGCGGTTCTCATCAATAAAACGGCTGCAACAAAACTTGGCTGGACTCCGCAACAAGCCGTGGGTAAATGGATAGAAAATACCATTCGTGATACTTCAAAACGGAGGATAATTGGTGTAGTTGCTGATTTCAATTTCCAATCATTAAAAAGTAATATTGAGCCGCTGGTTATTGCTCCAAATCCTGACAGAAGATTAGCGCTGGTAAAACTAAAACCCGGAAATATAAAAGCTGGTGTGGCGCTGGTAGAAAAAGCTTATAAGAACGTAGCTTCAGCCTATCCGTTTGAATATCACTTTTTAGATGAACAATTCGACGATCTCTATAAAAAAGACATCCGCCAGCAAACTATTTTATCGGTGTTCGCCGGTCTTGCCATTTTTGTTGCATGCCTCGGACTCTTTGGTCTGGCTTCGTTCACCACAACAAAGCGGTTCAAAGAAATCGGGGTCAGAAAAGTGTTGGGTTCATCGGTAAAAGGCATTGTATTATTATTATCAAAAGATTTGCTGAAACCCGTTCTGATTGCCACTTGTATTGCATTACCCATCGGATATTGGGCGACAGATAAATGGTTGCAAAATTTTGCTTACAAAACATCTTTAAGCTGGTGGATTTTTGTTATCGCCGCGATCACAACTTTTGGAATTGCTTTCCTTACAGTTTGTTTTAAGGCAGTAAAAGCAGCGATGGCTAATCCGGTTAATAGTTTGAGAAGTGAATGATTAATTAGCTAATGTGATGATTAGCTACTATGCTAATGGAGAAAACAGAAATAATAAGTATTTGTTGGTTCACTATATTATAATGGTCATGCATAAACGAAAACAAAATGTTTAAAAACTTTTTCAAGACAACTATCCGGAGCCTCTGGAAAAATAAAGGCTATAGCTTTTTAAATATTTTTGGATTGGCAATTGGAATCACCTGCGCCGGACTAATTTTTTTGTGGGTGGAAGATGAATTGAGCTTTGATGAGTTTAACGCTAAAAAAGATCAGCTATATTTTATCCGCGAAAACCAAAAATACGATACATATACCGCAACATTTGGCTCTACGCCCGCCCCAATGGCCCCGGAAATCAAGGCAGAAATTCCGGGCATTGCCAACGCCTGCCGCATTAATGGACTGGATACAAAATTGATAACTATTGGCAATAAATCAATGTATGCTGCCGGGAGTTATGTGGATGCTTCGTTGTTCAGCATGTTTACTTTTCCTTTTGTGGAGAGCAATGCAGAGACGGCTTTTAAAGAATTGCACTCAATGGTAATTACCCAATCAACTGCTAAAAAGTTTTTTGGAAATGAAAAAAATGTGATTGGCAAAACTGTGCGTGTTGATAATAAACAGGATTATGTTATAACGGGTGTTATCAAAGATATTCCTAAAAACTCAACTGTTCAGTTTGAATGGGCTTCGCCTTTCCAGGTTTGGTATGATGAAAATAAATTCTGGGCAAAAGAATGGGGCAATAACGACCTTTCAACTTATGTTGAGCTAAAGCCCAATGTTAGCGCCGCTTCGGTAAATAAAGTTCTTTATGATTTTATACAGAAACGCGAACCAAAATCTATTGCCCGGCCTTTTTTATGGAGCGCGCACAACTGGCATCTGCGGGATGAATTTGATGACGGCGTGCAAACAGGTGGCGGAAGAATAACTTATGTCCATCTCTTTTCTGTTATCGCATGGATTATTTTATTAATTGCCTGCATCAACTTTATGAATCTTGCAACAGCAAGAAGTGAAAAGCGTGCGCGGGAAGTGGGCGTTAGAAAAGTGCTGGGTTCAGGGAAAAGAATGCTCATCTTCCAGTTTATGGGTGAAGCTCTTTTTATGGCGTTATTATCTGCAACGCTTGCTGTGGTTATTATGATGCTTTTATTGCCTGCGTTTAATTTGCTGGTTCAGAAAAATCTTGCGCTGGGATTAAACAAGCCGCTGCACATTATAGCATTACTTGCCATCACTCTAATATGCGGATTGTTTGCCGGCAGTTATCCATCGTTGTATTTATCATCCTTCAACCCGGTATTTGTTTTAAAAGGAATGAAGATGAAAGGCAGCAGCGCCGCCATCATACGAAAGGGGCTGGTGATCGTACAGTTCAGTATTTCCATCATTCTTATCATCAGTACCATCATTATTTATCAGCAAATACAACACGTAAAAAACAGGAATCTTGGCTTTAATAAAAACAATCTTTTGCAGGTGGATATGAACAGGGAAATGACAAAAAACTATGAAGCCGTTCGCCAGGATTTATTGAATACCGGATCCATTGAAAACCTTGCTATTTCCAATTATAATACTTTATACAACGGCAATAACACTGGTGGTTTGGTTTGGGAAGGAAAAAAATCCAACAACCAGGTGTTAATTTCTATGCGTTATGTATCGCCGGGTTATATGAAAACATCAGGCATAAAAATTTTAGAAGGAAGAGACCTGGTGGAAACAGATAGTGTACAGTCAAAAAGGATAAATGTTTTAATCACACAATCCTTAGAAAAATTAATGGGCAGCAACAGCGCTGTGGGGAAAACATTGCATTGGGATGGCGATACGAGCGGCACCGTTTTAAATGTTGTAGGCGTTGTAAATGATTATGTGTATGGCGACATGTATGGGAAGCCCGATCCTGTCATGTTTTTTTCGGTGAACATACCTGATGCATCCAACATATATGTGCGGTTAAAACCAAACGCCAACGTAGAAAAGGCCATACAGCAAATTGCAACCGTATTAAAAAAAGACAATCCCTCCTACCCTTTTACATATCACTTTGTCGACGACCAGTTTAGCCAGATGTTTCAGAATGAACAATTGATAAGCAAGCTTTCGCGGGTATTTGCCATGTTGGCTATTATCATTTCCTGTTTGGGTTTATTTGGGTTAGCAGTTTATACGGCAGAACGCAGAGTAAAAGAAATAGGCGTAAGAAAAGTGTTGGGCGCCAGCATAACCAACATCACCACATTATTATCGAAGGATTTTTTACTATTGGTATTTATTTCATGCCTCGTCGCATTTCCACTCGCATGGTGGATCATGCACAACTGGTTGCAGAATTATCAATACCGGATTGAAATAAGCTGGTGGATATTTGTGGTTGCAGGTATTACTGCTTTATTGATCGCTTTGCTGACGATCAGTTTTCAATCTATAAAAGCGGCAATAGCGAATCCTGTAAAGAGTTTGAGAAGTGAATGAATAGCTAATTAGCTGATTAGGTAATTAAGAAAACAAGAATTGGAATTCTTTGTTGGCCTGCTGCCGGTAGACAGGTTTATTAGATAACGATCATGAATAAAAGGAAATAAAATGTTTAAAATTCATTTCAAGACCGCATGGAGAAGTATATTTCGAAACAAAATGTACAGTATCATAAATGTGTTTGGCATTGCCATTGGTATTGCTGCATTTTGGCTGATCTTTTTATTTGTTGCCGATGAATTAAGTTTCGACCGTTACAATCAAAATGCAGATAGAATTGTCCGTGTGGTACAACATTCAAAATGGAATGGGAATGATCTGCACCAGGCTACGACTTCAGCTCCATTTGCCGGCGCATTAAAAGAAGCTTTCCCGGAAATTGAAGACGCAGTGCGTATTGATCCGGAAGGTGGCGGTGTTATAACTTATAACGGTAAAAAAATAAAACAGAACGATATTGTATTTGCAGACAACAGCTTATTTAAAATATTCTCTTATCATTTTTTGTATGGCTCAGCAAAAGATGCGTTGCAAAAACCTCAAACGATTGTTATAACCGAAAGTTTAGCCAATAAGCTTTTTGGTTCTCCAGAGAAGGCTATAAACCAAACCGTTTATTTTGATAATGATTATCCTAACAAGGTTACAGGTATTATAAAAGACATTCCGACGAATTCCCATCTTCGTTTTAGTGCGGTACGTTCCGTTGCAAACGGCCTTGACGCTGACGGATGGCAAAACTTTCATGTGTACACTTATTTATTATTAAAAAAAGGCACAGATTTTAGTGCGTTTGAAAATAAACTTTGCCGGTTTGCGCAGCAGAATATTCAAAAACTGATCAAGGTAAATGATTATAAGCTGGAGTTACAGCCATTAACTTCAATTCATCTGACATCGAATCTCAGTTATGAATTAAGCAACAACGGCAGCAAGAGCAGTGTATATATTCTTATTGCGATCGGTGCACTTATCTTGATCATTGCCATTATTAATTATGTCAATCTTGCAACAGTACGCTCTTCATCAAGAGTAAAAGAGATAGGCGTCCGTAAAGTAATTGGTTCCGGCAAAATAAATATCGCCGGAATGTTCATAACAGAATCGGTATTGATAACTTGTGTCGCTGCAGTTCTTGCCGTATTTATTGTGCACCTAACGCTCCCGCTGTTTAACCAGCTTACCGGTAAATCTTTAACCATTTGGAATTTTGGAATTGCGACAACGCTTTTTGTGTTGCTGCTATTCTCAATTGTTACAGGTGCAATTGCAGGGGTTTATCCCTCAATATTCCTTGCTAATTTCAAAACTATTCCCGCATTGAAAGGGCAAACCGGCTTCAGAAATTCAGGCATAATATTTCGTAAATCATTGGTGATATTTCAGTTTGCCGTCAGCGTAGTATTGATCTTCAGTTCTATCGTTATTTACCAGCAATTGCAATATGTTTCGAATAGTAACCTTGGCTTTAATAAAGACCAGGTGATTACTTTCCATATTGATAACAGGAATGTACGAAATCAAATACCCGCCATAAAAAACCGGCTGCTTCAAAGTTCGGCGATACAAGGCGTTGCATCGGCAGGAAATCCCATTGGAAATAATGACCTTGGCGGGATGGGGTACAGGTTTGAAGAAAAGGACGGAAGCTTTTCAACTGCTACTACCATGGCAGAGGAACTTATGATTGACCCTGATTATATCCCGACGATGGATATAAAAATGCTGGAAGGAAGAAATTTTTCAGATTCAATACAATCTGATAAATATGGATCGGCATTAATCAATGAAACACTAATGAAAAAGTTAGGTTGGAAACGTGCTATTGG
Organism: Hanamia caeni; assembly: GCF_003721595.1. Taxonomy (GTDB): domain Bacteria; phylum Bacteroidota; class Bacteroidia; order Chitinophagales; family Chitinophagaceae; genus Ginsengibacter; species Ginsengibacter caeni. The sequence goes on along the minus strand of NZ_RJJR01000014.1, from coordinate 136,589 downwards.
TAAGCATCTGCAATTCAAGGTTGAGGATACGGTTACTTTAGAGAGAACTATTGTCGGTGTTGTGAAAGATTTTCATACTTATTCATTACAGCATAAAGTGGAGCCATTGGTAATGGTTATGCCCGCCACATCAAGTATGCAGGACAACCTGTATGTTAAGTTTGCCGATGGAAAAATATCACAAGGCCTTGCTTACGTCGAAAAAATTTACAAGCAGTTTGATAAAGAGAGCCTGGCGGACTACCATATACTCAGTGAGAATTTTGACAGGCAATACGATACCGAAAAAAAACAGGGTACTATCGCTATGATTTCTACCATACTTGCGGTGTCTATAGCTTGTCTTGGATTATTTGGTTTGGTAGCATTTATTGTTACACAACGTACCAAGGAAATTGGTGTCCGTAAAGTACTTGGCGCAAACGTCATAAACATTGTGCAACTGTTGTCAAAAGATTTTATGTGGTTGGTAGGTATTGCTACAACCATTTCATTACCTGTTTCCCTGTATACGATGAATAAATGGTTGCAAAGCTTTGCTTACCGGATTCATATTCGTTGGTGGATTTTTGTAGTGGTTGCTTTGCTCGCTCTTTTGATAGCTTTAATAACAGTGAGTTTCCAGGCGATCAAAGCAGCGCTTGCAAACCCTGTGAAGAGTTTGAGAAGTGAATGATTGATGTGCTGATTAGATGATGTGCTAATGTGCTAAAGGGAAAATCGTAGCGGTCGGTACCGAAGGTCAGACCGCGTTTGAAATGAAAAAATAAAATAAGAATCCAGGTTATTTGTTGATTCTCTATATGACATCTATATAACAGCCACCCATAAACGAAAATAAATTGTTCAAAAATTATTTCAAAATCGCTGTCCGCCATCTTATAGCGCATAAATTGTTTTCCCTTATCAATATTTTATGCCTTGCCATTGGCATTACGTTTTCAATTATAACCGGCATTTATATCCTGAACCAGGAGGCTGTGAACAGCAATCTTAAAAACCTGGAGAACCAATACATCATTAAAAGCAAATGGAAGACGAGAGATATGGGGCTTGATATTACCACTCTTGGTCCTCTTGCCAAAACTTTGAAAACAGAATATCCAAATTTAGTCGCTGATTATTATCGTTATAATCCTGTCACTAATGTGGTATCTGCCGCCGACAAGCATTTTAAAGAAAATATTGCCATTGGTGATACAACTTTTGTAAGTATGTATGGACTTCCGGTTTTATATGGCAATCCTGAACAAGCTTTTCAAAATAATAATTCCGCTGTCATTACTGAAACTATGGCGCAAAAGCTCTTTGGGCAAAAAGATGTCGTAGGTAAACGGATTTCTGTTCAAACAACTGTGAATAACATAAAGCAGGATTATACAGTATCTGCCGTTTTAAAAGATATTCCCTATAATTCTGTTTTTAACCTTGTCGGTGATGAATATAACGTTTTTGTTCCATCTGTTGGCAATCGCTACTACCAGGGCGGAGATGGCGCAGATAATTGGAACCAATTATTTGAAGCGGGGATGGTTGAATTGCAAAAAGGAATTTTGCCTAAAGATTTAGAAAAACCATTCAAGCAAATCCTCGCGAAATATACACCCGAAACAATACAGCAAAATCTACAGGTAGAACTTGTGCCGGTAAAAACTTATTATTCGGGAAGTAGCCCAGTTCAAAAAATGATTGCCGCACTTTCCGTGGTAGCCATATTTATTTTGCTGATGGCAATCATTAATTTTGTAAATATAAATATTGGCATTTCTTCATACAGGTTAAAAGAGATAGGCCTGCGGAAAGTGTTTGGCGGAGCAAGGAGACAGCTTATCATACAATTTATTACAGAAGCTCTGCTGCTCACTTTCGTTTCAGGAATTCTTTCAATCGCTTTTTATGAACTGCTTCGGCCCACTTTTGAAAATATTTTGGACACCACTTTTTTCCCCTTCTGGAATTTTACTTTTTATCAGTTTTTATTACTCAGCTTGCTTATTCTTTCCGTTGGATTTATTTCAGGAATTTATCCGGCGTTTATTTTAAGCGCTTCCAATGTGTTGCATGCGGTAAAAGGAAAAATTGATTCCGCCAAAGGTGGGCTGGTGCTTCGGAAAATCCTGCTCGTGGTTCAGTTCACTATTGCGATTGTTGTTTTCATAAGTGCGCTGAACGTTTCAAAACAAATTTCTTATGTTTTCAATAAAGACCTTGGATACAACAAAGAGCAATTGATGATTATAAACGCTTTGCCCAAACAATGGGATTCTGCGGGCGTAAAAAGAATGGAAAATATGAAATCGGCTCTGCAACAGCTTTCTGTTGTAAAAGATGCATCGCTATCATTTGAAGTTCCTGATCGGAAGCCACCGAATGCCATTGATTTGTTGCCGGTGGGAAGCAGTAACAATCAGCCGGTTTTTATATCCAATGCTGTAGCGGATAAAGACTATGCAGCTACATTTGGCTTTCATCTCATATCCGGCACTTTTTTTAATCAGCAACAAGCCACTATTTCCGGGCAGGTTGTCTTAAATGAATCCGCAGCAAAAGCGCTTGGCTTTACGAACCAGTCAGCAGTTGGTAAACAAGTGAAATGGCTTTCTGCAAATGTGATGCTTACGGTGAGCGGCGTGGTTAAAGATTTTAATTATTCAAGCCTCCAGCAAAAAATTGAGCCTGTCGCATTTACAAATGTAGAAGATGCTCTAGCATACCGGTTTCTTACGGTGAAATTAAATACATCAAACATGGCTGATGCAATTAACCAGGTAAAAGAAAAATGGAAATCCATATTGCCTGCTTCTCCTTTTGAATACAGCTTTATGGATGACAATTTTCAATCGCTGTATAAATCAGAATTACAATTAAAATCAGCCACTGATATCGCTACTATTTTAAATTTCCTTATTGTATTTATGGGGATATTTGGTGTTGTTGCCTTCACACTGGCAAAGCGAAGTAAAGAAATTGCCGTAAGAAAAGTGCTGGGCGCAGGAGTAAAAAATATTGTTTTTTTATTTATAAAAGAATATGCATTGCTTATTCTTATAGCGAATATAATTGCATGGCCAATCGCTTATTCAATGGTAAATCATTGGCTGCAAAGCTATGCTTACAGGGCAGAGCAAACTATCACGCCTTATTTGTTTGCAGGCGCTTTCGTATTTATAGTGGCTTTTATTTTCATCGGGTTGCAATCCCTCAAAACAGCTTCAGCTAATCCTGTGGAAAGTTTGAGAAGCGAATAATCAGCTAATTAGCTGATGTACTGATTAGCTGATGAAAAACAAGAAACTATGTTATTTATTGGTTTACTGGAAGACGGCAATAATTCAATAATTTAATAATTATTTCTCATGATAAAAAATTATTTCAAAACCGTGTAGTGGATAATCAGAAATCAAAAAATCATAACCCCTAAATCAATTTTATGTTTAAAAATTATTTGAAATCCGCTTTGCGAAACATCAGAAAGAATAAGCTTTTTTCTTTCATCAATATTCTTGGCCTATCGCTTGGCATTGCAACCTTTTTTATGATCATGTTGTATGTGCACGACGAATTGAGCTATGATCGCTTTAATAAAAATGCGGATAATATCGTAAGAGTCGTTTTTCAGGCAAATCTTAACGGCGGCAAAATAAACGAGAGTGTCAGCATGCCGCCAGTTGCACAAACGATGAAAAAAGATTTTCCCGAAGTGCAGGATGCAACGCGGATCCTTGACTTTGGAACACCAAAAATTACTTACAACAATACGGTTTTTAAAGATGACCGTTTCGCCCTGGTTGATCCAAACTTCTTCAGCATCTTCACTTTGCCAATGATAAAAGGCGATGTTAAAACTGCCTTAGCACAGCCGGGTGGGCTTGTGCTTACACAGGAAACTGCAGAAAAATATTTCGGTAAAGAAGATCCGGTTGGAAAAATTATCCAGGTAAAAACAGACAGCAGCCGTGTGTATAAAGTAACCGGCATTATAAAAAATATACCAGCCAATTCACATTTTCATTTTGATGCCTTCGGCTCGATGACAAGCTGGGCTGATGCCAAATCGGATACATGGCTGGCCGGAGGTTATCATACTTATCTTTTATTGAATGCCGGCACAGATTTAAAAAAAATTGAAGCCCGGTTTCCTGCAATGGTTGCCAAATATATGGGCCCGCAAATACAGCAGCAAATGGGCTTGAGTTTGAACGAATTTATAACAAAAGGGAATTCGCTGGGTTTTACATTGCAACCTTTAAAAGACATTCATCTTAATTCATACACCACCACGGAATTTGAGCCCGGCGGCAACACAAATTATGTGTACATTTTTGGAGGGGTTGCTATTTTTATGCTTATCGTGGCCTGCATAAACTTCATCAATCTTTCAACAGCAGGCGCATCAAAAAGAGCAAAAGAAGTGGGCATAAGAAAGGTAGCAGGCTCGGCTAAATATCAACTCGTCAGCCAGTTTTTATCAGAATCAATTCTCATTACATTTTTTGCATTGCTTATTGCATATGCCCTGGTACAATTGGCTCTGCCTGCATTCAACAATATTTCCGGAAAACATTTAACAGTCGATCTAAAGCCTGGTCTTGCTTTTATAGGTTTGGGATTATTGGTTGGCGTTGTTGCTGGCATGTATCCGGCATTTTATCTGTCTTCTTTCAAACCCATTTCAGTACTAAAAGGAAAACTGATAAGCAATCATAAAAGCTTTGGCTTAAGAAGTAGTTTGGTGGTGTTTCAGTTTTTTATTTCAGTTGTATTAATCATCGGAACGCTGGTAGTGTACCGTCAAATGAAGTACATACAAAATAAAGACCTTGGCTACAACAAAGACCAGCTTATTACTATTTCAAATTCTTATGCATTAGGCAAAAATGAGAAAGTATATGAGCAACAAATGCTGCAGGACCCGCGCATCATAAATGCAACTGCGTCATATTACAAACCTGCAGGCCCAAGCAGTTATAATAACGCACTGGCTTACCCGCAGGGAAATGATCATTTAATCGTTAATGGTGTGGAATATCATGTGGATGAAAATTATATTTCCACGTTGGGCATGGAGATGATTAATGGCAGAAATTTTTCCAGGGATTTTGCGACAGACTCAACGGCTATTATTCTGAATGAAACTGCAGCGCGTGCATTAGGATGGAATGATATGACCGCTGTTGGCAAAACTGTGATCCGGCAAAATAGTGACAGAGGAAATAACACAGCTTTTCGTGTGATTGGTGTGGTAAAAAATTTCAATTTTAAATCGCTGCACGAAGCGATCAGTCCTTTATACATGACGTTGCAGCCTGAAGGCGGATTGATCTTTAAAATAAAAACAACTGATGTTGCAGGACTGCTTGCTACCATGAAAAAGAAATGGGATTCATACAATACCGGTGAACCATTTACCTACAGTTTTATGGATGATCTTTTTAATAAACTATATTCTTCAGAGCAAAAAACCGCGGACATCTTAAATATTTTCTCTGTGTTGATTATTCTCGTGGCCTGCCTGGGTTTATTTGGATTGGTAACCTATACTGCAGAACAACGCACCAAGGAAATCGGCATCAGGAAAGTGTTGGGCGCAAGTGTAAGCCAGGTAACACAAATGCTTTCAAAGGAATTTTTAAAATTGGTTTTGATTGCATCAGTCATTGCATTTCCTGTGGCATGGTGGGCGATGAACAAATGGTTGCAAAGCTTTGCCTACCGCACCAATATTTCATGGTGGATTTTTGTTGTGGCGGGTATAGTTGTATTAGCTATTGCGTTGATAACGGTCAGCTTCCAGGCGATAAAAGCCGCGCTGGCCAATCCGGTGAAGAGTTTGAGAAGTGAGTAATGTGCTGATTAGCTAATGTGCTAATTGAGAAAACAAAAATTAGAATTATTTGTTGGCTTACTATCATATAACAGTTACGTCTAAAAGAAAATATCATGTTTAAAAATTATTTCAAAACGGCATTCCGGGGCTTATCCCGCAACAAAAGTTACACTATCATCAACATTGCAGGACTGTCGGTTGGCATCGCTGTTTGCACGATGATTTTTATCATCATTCAATTTCAAACAAGCTTTGATAATTTTCATCCAAAGAAAAAACAGCTCTACCGCGTGCTGACAGAATTGCACCACGAAAATTCCGCAACCACCTCGTTGGCTAGGAATGTTCCCTTTGCAATGCCGGAACGATTAAAAACAGCATTTCCCCAGTTAGAACAGGTTGCGCCGGTGTATGCAAGCCACAATGACGAGTTGCAGGTATTGGACGATGCCGGAAATGCTGTAAAAAATTTCAAAGAGCAAAGCGGCGTATTTTACACGTCGCCGGCATTTTTTAAGATGTTTGATTTTCCGCTTCTTACTGGTTCTTATGCATCGCTTAATAATCCCAATAATGTTTTACTTACAAAAGAAACAGCAGAAAAATATTTCGGAGATTGGCAAACGGCGATGGGCAAAACAATTAAAATAGCAGGCTATTACAGCATGGGAGCCGGCCTTTTTCAATTTCCTGCAACGCCGCTAAAAGTAACCGGCATTCTCGCCTCAATACCCGCCAATACTGACTTTCAGCTAAGATTGGCGGTGGCTTATGGAACAGATTTCACGGGTGATGCACAATATGGATTTCAGCAGCCGGGATGGAATGGAACGGCGCCTGATTTTGGTTGCTATGTAATGTTGCCGCCAAATATTTCTGTTGACAATTTTAATACCCAATTAAACAGGTACACACGCCAGCTACAACCTACCGGAAATAATGATACCTATGTTCTGCAACCTGTATCTGATATCCATTATGACACACAAACAGGCGATTTCAGCAATAAGGTAATCAGCCGTCAACTGATTAATGTTTTGTGGCTGATTGCAGCATTCATCCTGTTAATTGCCTGCGTAAATTTTATCAACCTTTCCACTGCCCAGGCAATTAACCGCGCGAAAGAGGTTGGCGTAAGGAAAGTTTTGGGAAGCAATAAATTGCAGTTAAGAATTCAATTTTTAACTGAAACTTTTTTAATTGTTTTGAGTGCAGTCATATTCGCGGCCACCATTGCGCTGCTTGCGATGCCCTATATAAATCGCGTGTTACAGCTTTCGCTTTCATTCAATATAGTCCGCAATCCTGCAATAATTTTATTTCTTTTAAGTGTTACAATTGTTGTGACTGCACTCGCCGGCTTCTATCCTTCAATTGTTTTATCACGTTTTAATCCTGTGAGTGCATTAAAAAGTAAAATAACCGTACAGGCAACCAAAGGAATTTCGTTAAGAAGAGGGTTGGTAGTATTTCAATTCATCATCGCGCAAGGCCTTATTATAGGCACACTCGTCATTGTAAAACAGATGAATTATTTTATGAACCGTCCATTGGGCTTCGACAAAGAGGCGATTGTAAACGTTCCTTTCCGGCCTGATAGTACCGGGACAACGCTCACAGATTATTTAAAGCAGCAGTTGTTATCAAACGGCATACAATCAGTAAGCTTTAATTCCAATTCACCAATAGAAGATAACAACATGTTTACAGCATTTAAATTTAACCATGCGCTAAAGGACGCTGACTTCCAGGCTATTTCCAAATTCGTTGACGATGATTATGTTTCTACGTTCAAATTGCAATTGATAGCCGGCAGAAACCTGAAACCTTCCGGCCCCACGCGCGAATTTTTGGTGAACGAATCTCTCGTGAAAAGCTTAGGAATTACAAAGCCGGAAGATATCATTGGTAAGGAAATAAGCATGATGAATGGCTTGATAACGTGCCCTGTTGTTGGCGTAGTAAAAGATTTTAACGACAGGTCATTGCGCAATGAGGTGGCGCCCTTGCTGATGGCAACAAACAGCACCATGTACCGCCAGGCATCTATAAAGCTTTCCACCGCGAACATGGCCGCCGCCATGCAATCCATTAAGAAAATCTGGCAGCAAACCTTTCCGGATTATGTATATGAATACCGCTTTTTGAATGATAAGATAGCCAGCTTTTACCAGCAGGAAACACAGCTTTCGCAACTCTATAAAATATTTGCAGCCATCGCTGTTTTCCTTAGCTGTCTTGGATTATACGGGCTGGCATCCTTCATGGCTGTGCAAAGAACAAAAGAAGTGGGCGTAAGAAAAGTTTTGGGCGCTACGTCAGTCAGCATTGTTTATCTTTTCTCCAGGGAGTTTGTAATATTAGTTGCTATTGCCTTTGCCATTGCAACACCCCTTGCATGGTATTTCATGCATCTTTGGTTACAAAATTATGCTTACAGAATCAATGTAAGTTGGTGGCTGTTTCTTGTTGGCGGAATTTCGGCGATATTCATTGCCCTTGCAACCGTTAGCTTCCAGGCGATAAAAGCCGCGCTCGCAAATCCGGTGAAAAGTTTGAGAAGTGAATAATTTCATAATGTGAAATTCGAAAATGTGAAAATGTGCTAATTAGCTAATGTGCTGATTAGCTAATGAAAAATAAGAAACTGTGTTATTTGTGGTTCACTGGAAGATCCAATAATTTAATAATTAATAATTCAATAATTAATTACCATGATACCAAATTATTTTAAAATTGCATGGCGGAACATCATCCGCAATAAAGCATTTTCAGTTATTAATATACTTGGCCTTGTGCTGGGGCTTACCTGTAGTTTGCTTATTTTTCTTTGGATAAAAGATGAATACAGTGTGGATGCATTTCATAAAAGCGGTAAGGAGTTATACCAGGTATATGAACGCCAGACTTATGATGGAAAAATTGACGCAGGTTATCCTACACAAGGCTTACTGGCGCAGGAATTGAAGAAACAAATCCCTGAAATACGGTACGCAACTGCCTTTGACTATGCCGGTCCCCCCGGCACAGAAAACACTTTTGAAGTGGGCGATAAGATTAATAAAATGACGGGCATGTTTGCAGGCGCTGATTTTTTTAGCATGTTTAGTTTTCATTTACTGCAGGGAAGTGTAGCAGAAGCTTTAAATGAACCTTCCGGCATTGCCATTTCCCGCAGGATGGCTGATAATTTTTTTGGAAGCCCGGAAAAAGCAATTGGCAAAGCCATTAGGTATGAAAATAAAGAATCTCTTAAGGTGACGGCAGTTTTTGAAAATATTCCGGCAAACTCTTCACTTCAGTTTGATTTTTTAAGAAGCTGGACAGATTATATAAAACAAAATAGCTGGGTTAATAATTGGGGGAATACGGCACCGCAAACTTTTATCCAGCTTCGCAAAGATGCAAATGCCAATAAGGTGGAAGCCAAAATAAAAGATTTTATTTATAATTATCAACCAAAAAATAAAGGATTGCTTACCGAGCTGGCTTTACAACCATTTAGTCAACGATATTTATATTCCAATTTTAAAGATGGTTATATTGATGGCGGCCGAATCGAATATGTTCATCTGTTCACCATTATTGCGATCTTTATTTTACTGATTGCCTGCATCAATTTTATGAACCTGGCCACTGCGCGTTCTTCCAAAAGGGCCAAAGAAATAGGCATAAGAAAAGTAGTAGGTGCGATGCGTTCGTCATTAATTGGACAATTTATTGGGGAGTCGGTTTTGTTTTCTTTCATTTCCATTTTTATGGCTCTCCTGCTCACTTCATTATTGTTACCTGCATTTAATAATCTTACAGGCAAACATCTGGTTTTACCGGTTCATCAACCTTTTTTCTATGCAACTATTGTCGGTCTTTTATTAATAACCGGCGTGGTAGCCGGTAGCTATCCTGCATTTTTTCTATCTTCTCTTAATCCTGTTCGTGTACTAAAAGGAAAGTTACAATTTAGCCAGGCAACCGCTTTTTTTCGCAAAGGACTGGTTGTATTCCAATTTGCACTTTCTATCATTCTCATTATTGCAACCATCGTTATTTATGAACAAATGAAATACGTGCAAAATAAAAATCTTGGCTACAACCGGGAAAATCTTGTCTATATCCCAATTGAAGGAAATCTGGTTAAGAAATTTGATGTATTTAAACAGGAAGCAAAAAGCAATACAGCGATTTTGAATATTTCAAAAATGAGAAATTCGCCCACTTATATTGAACATCACACCAATAGTATCTCATGGCCGGGCAAAGGCCCTGATGTAAATGTTTCGTTTGCTGATGGAGTGGTTGGATATGATTTTGTAAAAACCCTAGGCTTGAAAATGGCAGCAGGACGTGATTTTTCTCCGGCATTTAATGATTCGGCACACTATATTTTAAATGAGACTGCAGTTAAAAAGATAGGCTTTGCCGGTGTCGCCACAGGAAAGGAAATTTCGTGGGGAAACCGCAAGGGGACTGTGATTGGAGTGCTTAAAGATTTTCATTTCAATTCTTTTCATACGCCTATTGAGCCGCTTATTATCCGGCTTGATGAAGGGTGGAGCTGGGGCACCATTTTGGTGCGCATTAAAGCAGGCGAAACCGGCCAGGCATTAGCTGATTTAGAAAAAATTTGCAAAACTGTAAATCCTGAATTCCCTTTTTCTTACCAATTCTCCGACCTGCAATATGCCAGTCTTTACAAAAGCGAACAAGTGGTAAGTAAGCTTTCAAACTATTTTGCTTTTTTAGCAATTTTTATTTCATGCCTGGGCCTCTTTGGACTGGCAATGTTTACAGCGGAACAACGCAATAAAGAAATCGGCATACGAAAAGTATTAGGCGCTACATCAAAAAATATTGTTGCGTTGCTATCTTCCAATTTTTTAAAACCCATTTTAATTTCTCTTGTGATTGCATTTCCCGTAGCCTGGCTCGCAGCTCAAAAATGGCTGGAGGGCTTTGCCTACAGGATTCATATCAGTTGGTGGATATTTTTAATTGCGGGTTTTATAGCGATTCTTATCGCTTTAATAACGGTAAGCTTCCAGGCAATCAAAGCAGCAATCGCAAATCCTGTGACGAGTTTAAGAAGTGAATAAGATTAAGGGTTAGCAAAATAAAAACATTACCTGTTTATTCTTTTACTGGTGTTGACACAAAAAACAAAATGAACGATACAACATTGCGGCTAAAATAGAATAAGCGATATCTCATATCCATCAATTAAAATTCATAGTCTAACAAAAAAGCATTATCGGGTTAAATGGAAATAAGCTTTCGGCATATCGCCATTCATCCCCATCTGCGGGGCCTCATCGAAAAGATTTGGATATTGGAATCTGCTGGCAGAGTCCCTGACAGGGATTTAAGGCTGGTGGTGCCCAATGGAATGGTAAAGCTGATAATTCCTGTCAAAAATGAATTCATTGCGCAACGAAATAATTTTTACAAATATTCTAAATCAAACCAGTTAACCATTGTAGGCATTAATGACATTCCTTTTGTAGTGGATACTGTTGAAGACCTTCCGTTTAGCACCATTGGTATAGAATTCAGTCCACACGCGGCTTACCGGTTCTTTAATTTCAACCTTCGGGAACTAAAAAATTCAATTTTTCACTCCGGTGAAGTATTCGGAAATAACAATTTCGAAATTGAAAGCCTAATTGCTTCTACTACATTGATAGAAGAGAAAGTATTAATTCTGCAGCAATTTCTTCTGGCTCTTCTTAATAAATCAGCAGAGGATAAAATATTTGAATATTGTATTCATACAATTAAAAAAAACTATGGCCACATCAGTGTAAAAAATCTTGAAAGAAAAACCGGTTACTGTGCCAGGTGGATCAACAGGAAATTTGAAGAAAGAATCGGAATCAGTCCAAAAACTTTTTGCGCTATTGTAAAATTTCAATGTGTGTACCAATCGGTCGTGAATAACCCAGGTGAGATTTTTGACGAAAAGTCGTATTATCATACTTACTACGACCAATCCCATTTTATCAAACAATTCAAAAGATTTACGGGTTATTCTCCATCAAAATTCGGACGATGTAAAAATATTTTTGGAAATATCTCGTATCTGAAATAGCAATTCCGATCCATACAATTCCAGTCCGTTTCGTTACCGCATCTTTGTATTAATCAATATACATCCTGATTGAGTTTCGATTAAAAAAAACAAACACATCATTATAGAACAAATGAATCACTTTTTTTACAAACTTATTCCGCCAAGACGGGATTTTCATTTAAATCAAAATGCCGAAGAACAAGAAATTATGCAAAAGCATTTCGGCTATTGGGCTGGGCTGACCTCGGCAAAAAAAGCATTGATATATGGGCCTGTATTTCATAAAGACGGCGTTTTTGGGATTGCCATCATCGCTTCTGAATCTGAAGAAGAGGCAAAAAATATTGCCAACAACGACCCCGCCATTTTGTCTAAAATACATACTTATGAATTGTCACCAATGCTTTTGGCCTGAAGCGTAAGGATTTAACTAAATTCAAGGCGCCCTTTCGAAAACATAATGCTTGCTGTATTGAGTTATTTAACGTCTTAGTATAAATCATAAAAATGAACCATCCATTATTTTGCGCCACCGTACTCTATCCAAATGAAGAAAGTGTGGCTTTTGATTTTGAATTGTATTCAAAAAAATTAATTCCTGAATATGCTGCTCTGCTTGGAGAGAATTGTGTAAAATTCGAAATCCGAAAAGGGCTTGCCTCACCGGGCACTCCCCTTCCCCATTTCATTTGTACTGCCAGCTTCTGGATTGTCTCAGCAGAAAAGTTTGCCGCAGCTATGGGTACGGCTGAAATGAACGAATTGATGAAGCGTATTGGAACATTTATAGACATTCAGCCCATCAGGCAATTTGATGCCATCATTCCCTGAATAAAATTGTTCACAAAAATGATTCAATATTTAAAAGAATTATTGAATGGTTCTATGATTGCCATGTATCAAAACCGGACTTGAAGGTGTATCAAAACCGGACACGTAAAATGCTTTTATAATTTTTAAATTATTGATTTATACTTAAAACGAAAATGGTTTAATTTTTTCAGCCATGAATTGATAATTCAAAATAAAAAAAAATAAGTATTTGCTGCTCTACTATATATAACAGTCACCGATAAACGAAATAAGATGTTCAAAAATTATTTTAAAACGGCCTTTAGAAATCTGCTGAAAAATAAAGGCTTTTCTGCTATCAACATCTTTGGCCTTGCATGTGGCCTTGCTACCTGCCTTCTTATCATTTTGTATGTTGCCGATGAGTTGAATTACGATCATTACAACAAAAAATTTTCACAGATATATCGTATCAACGCAGACATCAGGTTTGGCGGACATCATTTTGATCTGGCACAAACGCCCGATCCTATGGGGGCGGCCTTGAAAGATAATTTTCCGGAAGTGAAGCAATATGTTCGTTTTCGCGACCACGGCGGCTTTTTGGTAAAAAAAGAAAATCAGAATGTAAAGGAAGACAGGGTAATACTTACTGATTCCACCTTGTTTGATGTGTTTACCTTACCCATGATTGCCGGCAATCCCCACACGGCGCTTGTAAATCCTAATTCGGTAGTGATTACAAAAACGATTGCTGAAAAATATTTTCCTAAAACCAGCCTTACCAATGTAGTTGGGAAGACACTTACCATCAACGACACTTCACTTTATCAAATTACGGGTGTAATTGAAGATGTACCAAGGCAATCGCATTTTCATTATGATTTTTTTATTCCGATGTATGGCAAGCTGGCGCCGTATGAGATAAATCAATGGGCAAGCAATAATTTCAACACCTACATTGTATTAGGCAAACAGGCAAATGCTGATAAGTTAGCTACGCGGTTAGACGATTTTGTAATGAAATATGTAGAGCCGGTTTTTAAATCGCTTAATCTTACAAAAGAAGAGTTTTTAAAACAGGGGAATTATTTGCATTACACTTTAACACCGCTGAGGAAGATTCATTTGTATTCACATAAGAATGGCGAATTGGAAGCAAATGGTAACATCCAGTATGTCTACATATTTTCAGTTATCGCTTTTTTTATTTTAATGATAGCTTGTGTAAACTTTATGAACCTGTCAACTGCCCGGTCATCAGGGCGCGCGCGCGAAGTAGGCGTAAGAAAAGTGTTGGGTTCATTGCGAAAAAATCTAATCACTCAATTTCTCACTGAATCGATGTTGATCAGCCTTATTTCAATGATTTTAGCTGTTGCTATCGCGCTGCTACTATTGCCATATTTCAATATGCTCAGCGGGAAACAATTGACCAGACAGGCATTTTTTTCTTCATGGCTGGTATCTTCACTGGCATTTCTGACTATCATTGTTGGCCTCCTCGCCGGCATTTATCCTGCATTTTTCCTTTCTTCGTTCAAGCCCGTTGCTGTTCTTAAAGGAAAAGTGGCAACGGGTTTTAAAGCAGGCTGGCTGCGCAGCGGCCTCGTTATTTTCCAATTCGCCATTTCAATATTTCTTATCATCGGCACACTAGTGATTTATTCACAGCTCAATTATATTAATAATAAAAATATAGGCTACAACCGCGACCACGTTTTAATAATTAAAAATATAAATGCGCTTGGGAATGAGGCAACCGTTTTTAAAAATGAAGCCCTCAATCTGAGTGGGGTACAAAATGCTACCATGAGCGGATATCTGCCCACATCGGGATGGCGCAGCGACAGCCCGCTTTTCCCAACTGCTACCGGCGATACAAAAACGGCTATCAGCACGCAAATATGGAAGGTGGATGAAAATTATATCCCAACGCTTGGAATGAAGATGGCAGAAGGAAGAAACTTTTCAAAAGATTTTCCAACGGATTCATCAGGCATCATCATTAATGAATCTTTTGCAAAGATTGCCGGATTGCATGACGCCATCAATAAGCCGCTTTATTATATGGATAATTTTTCAAAAGATAGCATTACCAAATATCATATTATAGGAGTTGTAAAAGATTTCAACTTTAATTCATTGCATGATCCTGTAACGCCTTTGGTTTTCGTATTGTCTCCGCAAAATGGAAATCTCGCTTTTCGCGTAAATACTACTGATATAAGCAAACTCATCGCTTCGATACAAAACATCTATCAAAAAGTAGCGCCTGGCCAGCCTTTTCAATATTCTTTTATGGATGCAGACTTCAACAAAATCTACCAGGCAGAACAAAAAATGGGTGGCCTCTCTATCACATTTTCCATACTTGCCATACTCATTGCATGCCTCGGGCTTTTCGGCCTCGTAACTTATGCCTCCATGCAACGCACCAAGGAGATTGGCATCAGAAAAATTTTGGGCGCCTCAATTACCGACGTTACAACGATGTTATCCAAAGACTTTTTGAAACTTGTACTGATTGCAGCGCTGATAGCCTTTCCTATCGGCTGGTGGGTATTGAACAAATGGTTGCAAAACTTTGCCTATCGTATCGATGTGAGTTGGTGGATATTTGTAATCGCAGGAGCTATAGCATTTTTGATAGCCATCATTACCATCAGCTTCCAGGCAATAAAAGCGGCGGTCGCCAATCCGGTAAATAGTCTGAGAAGCGAGTAAAAAATCTCAGCGAAACAACAGAATAAAAATCAACTCTATTTATTGATTTACCGGTATAACGGCTAGGGGTAAACGAAAATTAATTTCGTTAAAGAAGTGGTTTAAGCAGACGAAAGATACGCGGTAAAACAATTTTGCTTTTTTGGCAGCAGTTGTGCTTTGAAAAAACATATTCCGCTTCGCCGGATTTTTTTTACTTTTAAAATCCATTCCTAAAACCAACCATCAATCATGAATATCTCCCGTCGTACTTTTATAAGAAATGGTAGCCTTGCTTTGGCTGGCGCATCTTTTTTACCGTCTCTCGGCAATGGCAAAGAGAAAAAAATTATCCTGGGAATACAATTGTATTCTGTAAGAAGCGATATGGCAAAAAACCCTGCCGGAACCCTTGAAAAGCTGGCAAAAATGGGCTATAAATATGTGGAGCATGCGGGATATGAAAATGGCAAGTTTTATGGATATTCCATCCCGGATTTTAAAAAAATATTAAGCGATAATGGTTTGATAATGGAAAGCGGTCATAGTTTTCTTGGAGCCAGTCAATGGAATAAATCTGCTCACGATTTTACTGACGAATGGAAAAAGACTATTGCAGATTCAAAGGCTGTTGGTATGAAATACCTGATAAGCCCCGGAGTGGATGAAAGCCTTTGCACTAACATGAACGACTTCAGGCATTATATGGATATGTTCAATAAAACCGGGCAGCTTTGTAAAAACACCGGGCTTCATTTTGCCTATCATAATGAAAACTATGAATTTAATCACAGCCTTGATGGCACTGTGTTGTACGACTTATTACTTCAATCTTCTGATAAAAATCTTGTATGGCAACAAATAGATACCGGCAACATGTATGAGCCTGGCGGACGGGCAATGGATTATTTAAAAAAATATCCCGGAAGATTTTTTTCGATGCACGTAAAAGATGAAATGAAAAAAGAGCCGCCACCACAAAAAGGAAATGAATATGAAAGCTGCCCGCTCGGAAAAGGCGTAATCCCCGTAAAGCAAATCGTAGATTATGCACGGAAATCCGGAATAAAATATTTTATTGTCGAACAGGAAGATTACCCCGATTTAAACCCGATGGACGCTGCGGCTTATGATCTCAAAGTTATGAAGGGCTGGGGTTTCTGATAAGCCTAAAATAAAAAGGAAACTATTTGTTGCTTTATTAATCAACATTCTTTTGAAAAAAGAAATCTCATAGCGCTTATACCTGACAAATCAGGAAGCTTTTTTTGCAGGCAATTCTGCCTCATTAGATTCCACCAACTGCGGCCTGCGCATGTTTAATTTACCGTTGTATTGCGCTCCCAGCTCTATTTCCAGCGAATCAGTAGAAATATCTCCATTCACCAGCCCTGTCTTCTTTATTTCAAGCTGAACGGTTTTTACATTCCCGTTTATTGTGCCAAAAATGATAGCCGAACGTGTGATGATATCACCCTCAACTTTTCCTTTCTCGCCCAATATCACTCCGCCTTCCACATTGATGTTTCCAACAACAGTGCCCTCAATTCTTATCACTGAAGCGCCACGCAGTTCGCCGGTAAAAATATAGCCTTCACCAATGATGGTAGATATTTCCTGCTGGTTGATTTCTAATGGCTGATTTTCTTTGCTTTTTTTAAACATGTTACTTAAGAGTTAAAAATGATTGAGGATTTATTTTTTGACCGTTTTTATGAATTTCATAGTGAAGATGCGGGCCTGTGGACCGGCCGGTAGATCCTATTTTTCCAATCACTTGCCCGATGCTCACCTTCTGCCCTACCCTTACCATAATTTGGGACAAATGGCCGTAAAGGGTTTCGAACCCATTTGCATGCTTTAGCATAATGCAATTTCCAAAACCGCCGCGGGTTCCGGCAAACTCTACTGTTCCAACAGCCATTGCTTTTACCGGCGAGCCAAAAGGTCCGGCAATATCAAGGCCTTTGTGGGTCTCAACATTGGCGCCGCCAAAAGGATTTTCACGATGCCCGAACGTGGAAGTGATTCTACCATAAGAAGGCAGGCCAAGCGGCGTGTGTGAAAAATCATAGCTAAGCCTGTTCAAATATTTTATATAAAAATCACTGATTTCATCCCCGGATAAAACGGCATCATCACTTTCGCCACCTTCCCCGCCTTTGACCACAGGCTTAATTCCGCGCGCCTTCAAAAATTCGTTTATGCCTGAGAGCTCTTTGTCTATTTTCAAAAACTTTTCTTTCATAGCGCTCGTGTCTACTCCTGAAAACGTTGAACGGATATAATGTATCCTGTTGGAAAGAAAAAGCTGCTTTTGCACCTGTTCATTTTGGAGAGAAATAAGATATACTACAGCGCCTAGCAATACCGCAAAGGAAACAATGATTCCGGCGATGTATTTTTTCCAATGTAAAATAAGGCCACTCGAAACCTGGATAGGTTTAAAAGCCTGTGCATTTTTATTGACAAATAAAATGGTGGTCTTTTCGCTTTTACGTTTCATCAGGCGGCATTCAAGGAGTATGATATTGAATATTATTTTGCTACTTCACAGCAGAAAGTGCGTCATGCTCACCAGTTATGAACGAAACGAAACTGTTAAAATTGCCTTAACGGTATTTTTTTTAAGATTTGTTGGCATTTAATGAAGTGGAATGTGGATTTCACTGTGCAGCCCGCAATTGTACGATTCCATTTTAAGTAGATAACCGCAAAAAATTGAAGCCATAGCCCGCCAATAACAAATAAATTTATATATTTAAACAAAAACCATCATGAATTCAAGACGTGATTTTTTAGGTAAAATGGCCGCCGCCTCACTCGCATTCCCTTTTGTAAACTCAGCAATGGCTACAGGGAACATTTTCAATCCAAAATCTTCTGATGAAAAAATATTGCGGGTAGCAATTATGGGGCTTGGCAGCTATGGAACCCGCGTGGCAGAAGCGATGCGAAGCTGTACCAAAGCAAAATTAGTGGGCGCTATCAGCGGCACGCCGTCAAAAATTAAAGACTGGCAATCCAAATACAACATCCCGGAAAAAAACTGTTACAACTATTTAAACTTTGACAACATTAAAAACAACCCGGATATTGATGCGGTGTATGTGATAACGCCAAATGCACTTCATCACGACGAAGTGATACGCGTAGCGAAAGCAGGGAAGCATGTTATTTGTGAAAAGCCTATGGCGATAAATGCGAAGGAAGGGCAGGAAATGGTTGACGCCTGCAAAAAAGCAAACGTAAAATTATTGGTAGGATATAGAATGCATTTTGAACCCCACACTTTGGAAATTATTAAGATGCGTAAGGCCGGCGATTTTGGAAAAATTCTCTTTTTCCAAGGTTTAAGCGGCTTCACCATCGGCGACCCCAATCAATGGCGGCTCAACAAACAACTTTCAGGTGGCGGGGCCATGATGGACATCGGTATTTATTCGATAAACGGATCACGGTATATGATTGGTGAAGATCCCATTTGGGTAACCGCTGAAGAAACCAAAAACAATCCTGAAAAATTTAAACCAGGAGTGGATGAGACTATCCAGTTTCAATTCGGATTTCCCGGGGGTGCAGTGGCTTCCTGCCTCTCAACGTACAGTATGAATAACCTGGACAAATTTTTCCTGAATGGAACAAAGGGTTTTGCTGAATTAGACCCCGCAACCGGCTATGGCCCCATCAAAGGAAGAACGAACAAAGGACCAATTGATGCGCCCATCGTCACTCATCAAACCGTGCAGATGGATGAAATGGCCGATATTATTTTGAGAGATAAAAAACCTGTTGTTCCCGTGGATGGAGAAGAGGCAGTCAAAGATCTCAAAATTATCGACGCTATTTATAAAGCCTGCAAATCTGCGCAAAAAATTAAATTGGATCTATAAAGTTTGACTATCGCTTAGCTTCTCCTGGTCAAGCTTTTTCGTCATATAAAAACCGATAAATAACCCAACTCCGGCCATTGTGAAAATAGTGGCTGAATAAGCAGCACCATTATTCATAGAAGTAAACGTGGATAAAATCAATCCTATAAAAACGCCAATTCCGATGCCCATCAGAAGAAGCGCTAAATTTAAAATGATGATTTTTCCAATGTTATTGGTGGCGCTTTTTCCTTTGATAAATATTCTTGCGTCAACACCTTTTTCAATCAGCGCCAAACGCTCTTTGTTGCGCGTAGATAAAAAAAGATAAAAGATCCCAAATATCATTAGAAAAAGGCTTACTGTAATAATTGCTTCCATAAAAAAAGAGGTTTAAATTTTAGTTTTAAATGTGTTCAGAGATTGTGACGCCAATATTTTAATTTGGTTACGTTTTGATAAAAATATTTAAAAGATGTAACCGGCAGCCTGAATAAATCGTCCAAAAAAAATTCATGGATAAATTAAACGATCTCGATTATATCAATCTTGTTAAAGATGGAAATACCAGTGCATATGCAATACTGGTAGATCGGTATAAGGATTTTGTTTTTAATTTATCTTTGAAAATGCTTCAGCAAAGAGAGGAAGCAGAAGAAGCGGCGCAGGATACTTTTATAAAAATTTTTAAGTCATTACAAAGCTTTAAAGGCGAATCAAAATTTTCGACGTGGCTCTACAAGGTGACTTATAACAATTGCCTGGACAGGTTAAAAAAGCAAAAGAAAAACCGCTTATTTCTTGAATTGAATGAATTTACTGAGCGTGAAGTAAGATCGATAATGAGTGCTGTGGAAACGATAGAAGAAGTGGAAAGAAAAAAAATGGTTCAGGAGTGTATTGCCTCACTTGATGAGGAAGACAGATTCCTGGTTACTCTTTATTATTTTCATGAAAATTCTTTGAAGGAAATTTCACAGATTATGAAGATCAATGAGAATAATTTAAAAATCAAACTCTATAGAGCAAGAAAGAAATTAGCTGGTCTTTTTAAACTAAAAATTGAGCCTGAAATAATAGATGGTTATGGAAAATAAAGAAGATCAAAATATAGAAAAACTGGTGGAGCGAATGATGATGAATAGCGAAATTGAATCGCCATCGCCCGATTTTACGCAAAACGTGATGAGTGGAATTTATGCATCACAAAAAAGCAGGGAAATAATGTACAAACCCATTTTCTCTAAGCGGACATGGTTCATAATATTTACAGGAATTATCGCAATTTTTATTTATTCTTTCTTTAATTCAAATACGCAGGCTCCTGTGTTTGAAGTTAATTTTTCATGGTTCAGATTAAGCCAGCTTGAAAAGCTTTTTCCTAATTTCAGGATTTCGTTTCTAACAGCTTATGTAATTCTGTTAGCAGCCAGCGCAGTAATGGTGCAGATATTTTTACTCAAAAAATATTTTGACAAGCAACTGGAGAGTTAATAATTTTTTTTAAAGCTGGAATTGGTGAAAATCCACTGACAGCAAACGAACAAATACCGGTGTTTTTATTCCGGTAAAACGATGGATTATGTATGGAAAGCTTTTAAGGAGTTTTATAATTTTTCTTCAAATAAACTGAAATCAGGCAACCGCCTTATTCACCAGATCAGCAGCTTCGCTCAATAAAATTGCAGATTCTACTTTCAGCCCGCTTTTATCAATCAGGTCTTTGGCCACTTCTGCATTTGTTCCCTGCAGGCGAACAATGATAGGTATTTTGATATCGCCAATCGATTGATAAGCGTCTATAACGCCCTGCGCTACACGATCGCAGCGAACGATACCGCCAAAAATATTTATCAGGATGGCTTTCACTTTTGGATCTTTTAAAATAATGCGGAATCCTGCTTCAACGGTTTGTGCATTGGCAGTGCCACCTACGTCCAGGAAGTTTGCAGGTTCTCCACCACTCAGTTTTATCATGTCCATGGTAGCCATTGCAAGCCCCGCACCGTTTACCATACAACCCACATTGCCATCAAGTTTTACAAAATTCAAATTAAATTTTGCAGCCTCCACTTCGGTAGGGTCTTCTTCGCTCACGTCGCGCAACGCTGCTATATCAGGATGGCGCAACAGCGCATTATCATCGATATTCATTTTACAATCTACAGCTATTAATTTTCCATCGCTTGTTTTAAACATAGGATTTATTTCAAGCATGCTGCAATCGAGGCCTACATAAGCATTATATAAATTAGTTACAAATTTTACGCAGTTTTTAAATGAGGTTCCGCTGAGGCCAAGATTGAAAGCAATCTTACGCGCCTGGAATGGCTGCACGCCTCCACCCGGATGAATCCATTCCTTAAAAATTTTTTCGGGCGTATCATGAGCGACATCTTCTATATTAACGCCACCCTCGGTACTATACATTATTACATTTCTTCCTTTGGACCTGTCCATCAATATTGATAAATAAAATTCCTTCACCGGCTCGGCTCCATCATAATACACATCCTGGGCAACGAGAATTTTATTTACCACCTTTCCGGCTTCCCCGGTTTGAACGGTGATTAAGGTGCCTCCCAATAAATTTTGCGCGATCGTTTTTACGTCTTCAAGGCTTTTTGCGACGGCCACTCCCTTTTGCTCTGTTCCTTTAATTTTTCCTTTGCCACGACCCCCTGCATGAATCTGGGCTTTAATTACCGCAAACTTGCTACCATACTCGCTATTAATAAACCGATATGCATCTTCCGCTTCAGAAATCGTGCTGCATGCTATGCCTTCCTGCACCGGAACGTTGTATCTTTTCAATAATTCCTTAGCCTGGTATTCATGTAAATTCATAGAAAAAAATTTTTGCGAAGATACTTTCAAAAAATTAATTGCACCGTCGTTTCCGCATCATGTAAAGACATAAAAGCACGTGATTGCTTCGCCTGTATCAGAACTGAAGTGTAAATGCAGTGCCCTGGCCGGGAACAGAATGCACATTTATATTGCCTTTGTGCAACATCATAATTTGTTTGCACAAGCTTAATCCAATACCGCTTCCGGTTTTTTTAGTGCTGAAAAAAGGAATAAAAATATTTTCCAAAACATCGTCCGGAATACCGGTGCCATTATCTGCTACCTTGATAGCCACTTTATTATTGTTGGAGGTAGCCGATAATACAATCATAGCATTCTCCCTGTCTTTCAACGCTTCAATAGCATTCACCACCAGGTTGATCAATACCTGCTCTATCAGGCTGGGATCTACTTCAACAGACAAGCTGGTATCTTTTAATACGATGTCCATTTCAATATTTTTTTTATCCAGCGTTGGCTCCATCAACTGGTATAAATTTTCAAACAGGTCGCGCACCAAAACCTTCTTCACATTCGGCTTAATAATCTTATTTAAATTCCGGTATGTTTCCGCAAATTTCAATAAGCCCTCACTCCGGCGCTTGATAGTATCGATACCAACTTCAAGATCGTGTATGGTTCCACCGGTATCATTTAAGTTGGGAATCGCCTGCTGAAGCCGCCCTTTTAAAGTATCAGCAAGAGAAGATATAGGCGCTACCGAATTCATGATCTCGTGTGTCATTACACTCAATAATTTTTTCCAGGCTTTTGATTCGGTTTCATCCAGCGCCTCATTAATATTTTGAAAAGCAATCAGCATAAATCTATTGCCATCCGTTTGGAACGTAGTGCCCGAAAGTAATATCTTAAATGAGTGGCTTTCAAGATGAACAACGGCGATTTTACTTTCTGTTGGTTTAAGAGAGATGACCTCTTCATACAATTCGTGGTCCCTGTTGGCTAAAGAATGAATATGTTTTAAGTAAGGCAGGCGAAGCATTTTTTTTAGCGCTTCATTCATCCAGATAATTTCCCCGTTCTCAAGGTTAAAAGAAATAATTCCCGTGTCTACCAGCTCGAGAATTTTTTGCAAATATTGAAATGACGTTTCTTTTTCTTTTGAAATTTCTTTAAAAGCATCCGTGATTTTGTTGAAGCTTTCGCGAAGCGCGCGAAGCTCAAGAGGCGCTTTTTTCACACTGAAATGACGTGAGAAGTCTCGATACCGGATTGACTCTACAAATTGGTCCAGTTCTTTTTTCCCCTTAAAATGATATCGGTACAATTCCACAAGCTGGTAAATGATGATGGGACCTACCAGGAATAAATAATTTAAATTATTGCTGATAAGCAAATAAGACGCAAGTGTTATAGAAACAAACAACAAAAATATCCTGATAAATATTTGAAATTCTACTTGTTTGAACATGTTTGGCAGATTTTACTAAGCAGTAATCATATGTCGTATTTGCTAAGCCTTCTGTATAAAGCAGTTCTGGTAAGGCCCAGTTCCCGTGCGGCTTTGCTGATATTGCCCTGGTGCTTTTCTATCACCCTCAAAATGGTACTTTTTTCAACATTGCTTAAATTCAAATCTTTAGGTTCTTCTTCCTTTTGAGGCGCCGATTCTATCGGCGAAAAAATAAGATCGTCAGCAGAAAGCATTTCCCCATCAGACATTATCACCGCGCGTTCCATAGTATATTGAAGCTCGCGCACATTTCCGGGAAAATGATATTGCTTTAATTTGGCAAGCGCCTTTGCATCAAACTCCAAAAGGGGTTTCATATATTTTTTGGCGTAAGTATTGGCAAAATGTTTGGCAAGCAGGACAATATCTTCTCCCCTCCTGCGCAAAGGGGGCACAGTAATTTCAACGGTATTGATGCGGTAAATTAAATCTTTCCTGAACCGGTTTTCATTCGCCAGTTCTGCCAAAGGCAAATTGGTAGCGCATATCAGTCGAATGTCAATATTAACAGGAACATTGCTTCCCAGCCTTATCACCTGCCGGTTTTGCAAAACACTTAGCAGCTTGGATTGTTGCTGCAAATTAATATTGCCGATCTCGTCAAGAAATAATGTTCCGCCATTGGCTGTTTCAAAACGGCCTGCCCTGTCTTCGGCAGCACCAGTGAATGCGCCTTTTTTGTGGCCAAAGAGTTCGCTTTCAAAAAGAGTTTCTGTAAGAGCGCCCACGTCTACTTTTATAAAGGGCTTCTTTGATCGAAGAGAATTTTGGTGTATCGCTTTTGCAATCAAGTCTTTTCCTGTTCCGTTTTCGCCGAGCACCAGGATGTTCGCATCTGTGGGAGCAATTTTTTCTATCTTATAAAAAATATCCTTCATCGCTTCAGAATCACCAAGCAGTTCTTTGCCGATTACTGAAGATTCTGAACTATCTTTTTCATCAGCTGGCTTTCCTTTTGCCTTTAAAGTTTTTTTGATGCAGTCAATCAGTCTTTCATTGTGCCACGGCTTCACCATAAAATCTGAAGCGCTTTCTTTTAATGACCTTACCGCCAAATCAATATCGCCATAGGCTGTAATCATTATCACATCGGCAGTTGAGCCAAACTCCCGAATTTTTTTCAGCCAAAACAGGCCTTCGTTTCCTGTATTGATAGAGCTGTTGAAATTCATATCCAGCATAATAAGATCAACGGGGTATTTCGACAACAACGACCTGATATTTTCCGGATTTTTTTCTGTAATAACTTCCTTTACTTCTGTTTTCAATAATAATTTTACCGCAGTCAGAATATCGGTATCATCATCAATTATTAAAACTGTAGCATTTTTTACATTCATTTTTACCGTATAAATTGTTTCGAAAAATTGAAATAAAAATATTACTTATTTATTCGCCTGCTGCAAGTTTCGACTCATTCATACACCAAAATCTCCATGAAAGTTAAAGCAGTTGCCACTGCAACATTAGCAATTTTATAAATAATTATTTGAAGGAATGTTGTAAAGATTTTAAAAAGTTGCACCACTGTTTCAAAAGCGGATGATCACTGTATCATAAACGAACACCGGCATTTAAAAATCTAATTCAAAGTTATTGAAAATCAACGCAGTATGGATTGGCACGTCTTTGTACTTCATTAATTCAAACAACAAAACGGATTAAAAAAAGATTGTAACAAAAAGAACTCAGAAACGTATTAAAAAATTACAAAAAAAAATAAAAACAAAAATCATGAAACTTTATTCAAACAACCTCCTGGAAAATCTTACAAAAGATGAATTAAAAAATCTGACCCTCCAGCTGAAAGAAACAATGGCCAAAGAATTTAAGAACGAAAAGAAAAGAATCTTTAGCGCTGCCCAATACTGGGACATCCAACGGCGTAAAAGAAATTTTACTTCAAAAAGATTTGCATTCTAAAAAACATTTTAAAAAAATTTAAAACAACAAGTCATGAAACTTCAATCAAACAACCTCCTGGAAAAGTTGACGATTCCAGAAATTAATCAGCTTACGTTCGAGGTGGAAGAAACCATCGCAAAAGATTTTGGACGGGAAAAGAAAAGAAACTTTACCGTTGCACAGTTTTGGAATATTGAGCGTAGCAAAAGAAACTTTGCAGCAAGAAGAAATGTTATCTGAAATTGCGCCTTTTTACAGAAATTTTGCTTGTATCAAAAATGAACTACACCTGTATCAAAACCGAACACTACACCGGAAATTATGTTTTCTAAGTATTTGAAAAACAATAGCATAATTAATGGCATACGGTTTATGATATTTGTAAAGAGAAAATTTAAAAACCAACGGCATTTTCCCGGAAAGTAAAAAAAATAGTATGGACAGAGTTATTGAAAAAAAGAAATGGTCACGTAAGAGGATTCTCACAATCTTAGGAATTGTTGCCATAGTTACATTGATTGGATTAAGTTATTATTTCACCTCGGGTAAAAGCAAGCTGAATGTAGATATGGACCGCATCACTATCAGCGAAATTAAAAAAGGAACTTTCCAGGAAACCATCCCGGTGAATGGCGTGGTGCTTCCGCTTACTACCATTTACCTCGATGCCGCTGAAGGTGGCCGTGTAGAAGAAAAATATGTGGACGACGGCGCTATCATGAAAAAAGGACAACCTATTTTAAAATTATCAAATACTGATTTACAATTGGCGCTGGTAACACAAAAAACCAATGTGTATAACCTGCTAACGCAGATGCAGATTTCAAAAAACGCGGCAGAACAGAATACAGTAAGCAAGCTCAACCAGATGACTGACGTGGAAAGCGCTCTGAAGGAAGCGAAAAGAATTTACGATTTGGATAAATATCTTTTTGAAAAAAAAGCAATCGGATCGCAGGAATTTGAAAAAGCTAAAAATGATTACAATTATTACCTGCAGAAAAAGCAACTGACCTCTAAAATTCTGGAACAGGATTCTACCACTACAGAGCAACAAATGAAGCAGGCAAAACAATTGTACCAGGGCTCGCAGGAGGCGTTAAATGTAATGCAGGAAAAAGTGGGCGACCTGATAGTTCGTGCGCCGATAGACGGCCAGCTTACTTCGCTCGATGCAGAAATTGGCGAATCGAAAAATAAAGGCGAGCGTCTTGGCCAGATTGACGTGTTGGATGGATTTAAAGTAAGGGTAGATATCGATGAGCATTACATTTCAAGAATATTTACCGGATTGAGAGGTAATTTCGATTTCAATAATAAAACATACACCCTGGAAATTAAAAAAGTGTATACGCAGGTGGTCAGCGGCCACTTCCAGGTAGACATGGAGTTTGTAGGCGATGTGCCTGATAAAATACGCCGCGGACAAACGCTGCAGATCAGCCTGGCCTTAAGTGCAGAAAGGCAGGCCCTGCTTTTGCCTAAAGGGGGTTTTTATCAGAAGACAGGCGGCAACTGGATTTTCAAACTAAGCAAGGATGGCAAAACTGCTTATAAAACTGATATCCAGCTCGGGCTGCAAAACCCGGATTACTACGAAGTATTAGAAGGATTAAGCCCCGGCGACAAGGTAATTACGAGCAGCTATGAGAACTACGGCGATATGCAGGAGCTCGTTTTAAAAAATAATTAATACAAATAAAACACTGATGCGATATGAAAAATTTTAAATCAATGTTGCTTTTCCTGCTTCTGCTGTTTTTTTGCATGGGCACGCAACAATGCTCTTTTAAGAAAAAACAGTATTGCCAAAATGCTTTACAAAAAGTTCAACATAACAAGCCGAATATAATCCTTGAAAACGCTCCGGCCGGAATTTTTCCTGGCGATGATTTGATAATTAAGATTTAATAAATAGCTTAAACCAAACAAAAAAATATGATAAAAATTACCAACCTCGAAAAAATCTACCGTACTGAAGAAGTAGAAACCGTGGCGCTAAACAAGCTTTCTTTTGCTGTGAAAGACAAAGAATTTGTAGCAGTGATGGGGCCTTCCGGCTGTGGCAAATCAACCCTGCTTAACATACTCGGATTATTAGACGACCCTGACAGCGGAAGCTTTTTATTTAATGGTATTGAAGTGGCGCATTTTAATGAAAGAAAAAGAGCCGACCTGCGCAAACGTAATATAGGCTTCGTTTTCCAAAGCTTTAACCTCATAGACGAGCTCACCGTGTTTGAGAACGTGGAGTTACCGCTTATTTATCTTGGCGTTAAATCTGATGAAAGAAAAAAACGCGTGGAAGAAGTGCTCGAAAAAGTTCAGATTATGCACAGGAGAAATCATTATCCACAACAGTTATCGGGCGGACAGCAACAACGCGTAGCCGTGGCCCGCGCAGTGGTGAACAAGCCAAAATTAATTCTTGCCGATGAGCCTACAGGAAACCTGGATTCATCAAACGGAAATGAAGTAATGCAATTGCTTATAGAGCTGAATGAACAGGGAACTACTATCATTATGGTAACGCACAGCGAGCATGATGCGAGCTATAGCCACCGGATTATCAGGATGCTTGACGGCCAAACCGTTACAGAAAACATCCTTGTATAGCCGATTAAAAAAACAATCCCTCTGCGCTAAAAAAAAAATTCGATTATTTGTTTGTTTACTGAATTCAGGAACTGCGTCCTATCTGAGTCGTAAGCTGATTAATAGATTTTGACTTCCATGATTCACAATTATCTAAAAACAACATTCAGAAATCTTTGGAAAAACAAAGGTTTTACCTTTCTGAATATCTTCGGGTTGGGAATAGGTATTGCCTGTGCGTCCCTTATATTTTTGTGGGTAGAAGATGAAATCAATTTCAATAATTATTTCAGTAACAAAGAAAACCTGTATAAAATAAAAGACAGCCAAACCTATGATGGAACTACGTTTACATTTGATGCTACGCCGGGCCCTCTTGCCGCAGGTATCAAAACAGAAATTCCCGGAATAAAAAATACCGCCAGGGCGTCGTGGGGAAATCAGTCTTTATTTTCTCTTGGCGATAAAAATATTTACGAAAGAGGAATGTATGTTGACTCCTCCTTTTTAAAAATGTTTCAGCTGCAATTTGTGCAGGGCAATGCCAGCAAGGCTTTTGAACAACTGCAGTCACTGGTAATCACCGAAAAAATGGCTCATAAATTTTTCGGAAACGACAATGCCATTGGTAAGTCATTAAGAGTAGATAACAATACCAGTTCAATAGTAACCGGCGTTATCAGCGACTTGCCCGAAAGCGTTTCATTTCAATTTGATTGGCTTGCTCCTTTTAAAATTTTTGAGAATCAAAATAACTGGCTTCAATCGTGGAGAAACAATGGCGTACTTACTTACGTTGAATTGCAACCAGGCGCTGATCCTAAAGCCATTAACAGGAAGTTATATAATTATGTGCAATCAAAAGCTGAGGACGCTGAAGCGAAAATGTCAGTTTACCCGATGAGTCGCTGGCGGCTGTATGATAGCTGGAAGGATGGAAAAGAAGTGCCGGGAAGAATAAAATATGTAAATCTTTTCAGTCTTATCGCCTGGATTATTTTGCTCATTGCGTGCATTAATTTTATGAATCTTTCCACCGCCCGCTCAGAAAAAAGAGCGCGTGAAGTCGGAGTAAGAAAAGTATTGGGTGCCGGCAAAAGCAAGCTGGTAGGCCAGTTCATTGGTGAATCTATCATCCTGGCTTTGATATCTGCAGTAGTTGCTATCTGTGCTACCTATGTTGTGCTTCCTGCGTTTAATACTTTGGTGGAAAAACAATTGTCCATCCGCTTATTTCAACCTCTTCATATTTCGGCGTTGTTGGCCATTTCATTGATTTGCGGACTGGTTGCAGGAAGTTACCCTGCATTTTATCTTTCTTCATTTAACCCTGTGGCAGTTTTGAAGGGAAACCGGCTAAAAACAAATGGCAGCGCGGGCTTTATCAGGAAGGGTTTAGTAGTTGTTCAATTCACGATTTCCATTATTCTCATAATCAGCACTATCATTATTTACCAGCAAATTAATCATGCTAAAAACCGTTCACTTGGCTACGATAAAGAAAATCTTATCTATCTGCCTTTGCAGGGAAAATTAAAAGAACATTTTAACGCGGTAAAAAATGATCTTGTACAGACCGGCATAGTAAAAGATGCTGCTTTGAGCCAGAGTACTATTTTGCAGCTTGGCAGCAATACAGCCGATTTTCAATGGCAGGGAAAAGATCCTGATAAACAGGTTTTAATCACTGTAGAATCTGTTAGTCCTGAATATACTTCTACCATGGGAATGAAGTTGGAAAAAGGAAGAAATTTTTATAGTGATATTAAATCAGATTCCGGCAATATAATTATTAACCAAACTCTTGCTAAAATTATCGGAGGTAAAAATATAATCGGTTCATTAATTACCGACGGAGACAATAAATTTACCGTGGTAGGTGTTATTGACGATTTTGTATATAACAATTTATATTCTCCCAGTTCTCCTTTGATTCTTTTTCCCGATACTTCGGGCACTAATTTTTTAACCATTCGCCTGAAAAAAACATCAAACGTTGCAGGCGCCTTAGAGAAAGTGGAAAATGTTATAAAAGGAAATAACCCGGGATTTCCATTTGACTATAAATTCGTTGATGATCAATTTGACCAGTTTTTCAAAACTGAAATGCTCATCGGTAAATTAGCGAGCGTGTTTGCAATCCTTGCAATTTTCATTTCTTGTCTCGGCTTATTTGGTTTAGCTGCCTACACCGCAGAACGGAGAACAAGAGAAATAGGCATCAGAAAAGTGCTCGGTGCCTCTGCAAACGGGCTTGCGGGCTTGCTTTCAAAAGAATTCTTAATCCTTGTATTAATTTCATGCCTGCTTGCTTTTCCCATTGCCTGGTGGATGATGCACAATTGGCTTGATAGCTATGAATACAGGGCTTCGATTAGCTGGCCTATTTTCCTCGTTGCAGGCTTGCTTGCTATGCTGATTGCACTGCTCACCGTGAGTGTGCAAGCTATTAAAGCGGCTCTGGCTAATCCCATTCAAAGTCTTAGATCAGAGTAAAAATTATTTTACAATCCGCTATCCGATAAATTGAAAATTGGCAATGGATCCTGCAAAATAAAATTCAACACCATTTTTTGCTTTACTACTCTTTAATTTTTTAACCTAATCTTTTTATTTCTTACGACCTTCATTGTCATAAATAATAAAAGATGAACCCGATTAAAGTGATTATCACCGGCGCAACAGGCATGGTGGGCGAAGGAGTTTTATTTGAATGTTTGCAGAACGAAAAAGTATCAGAAATATTAATTATTTCGCGAAGGCATTATGATTTACAGCATCCAAAACTTAAAGAATTATTAGTCCCCGATTTCTTTCAACTTCAACAATACAGCGAAAATCTTAAAGGATACGATGGCTGTTTTTTCTGCGCAGGAGTTTCATCAATTGGAAAAAATGAAGAAACTTTCAGGCACCTTACTTATGACGTAGCGCTGGCGTTCGCAAAATCTATCCTGGCATCGAATCCGAAAATAGTTTTTACTTATGTTTCAGGAGCCAAGACAGACAGATCAGAAAAAGGAAAAATAATGTGGGCGCGGGTAAAGGGAAAAACGGAAAACGATCTTGCTGCCTTACCATTTAAAGCAGAATACAATTTTAGGCCGGGCATTATGCAGCCTTTTGAAGGGCAAAAAAACTGGAAGCCCATCGTGAAACTTTTGGTAAAAGCGCTAAAATTTATTGTGCCGAAAAGTGTATTAACTCTGCAGGAAGTAGGTAGGGCAATGATTAACGCAGTCACGATTGGTTATCCTAAAAATGTTTTGGAAATAAAAGATATTAAAGAGCTTGCAAAAAATAACTGAGATGGACGAAATTGAAACGCATCCTTTTAAAGCTTTTGTTCCTGAGAACGCTACGGTGCTTATTGTTGGAAGTTTTCCCGGAAGAGATATTACGCATAGAAAATTGTCAGACGACGAATGGTTTTATGGAACAAAAAGAAACCAGTTCTGGAAAATTATTTCCGGAGTTTATAATGAGGAATTATTGACAAAAGCAGGCAAGCAAAAGCTTTTTGAAAAACACGGAATTGGTATTGTTGATATTTTTTTACGAATAAAAAGAAAAGGCAACAACAATACCGACAGCAACCTGGAAATAGTGGAATACAACGATAACGCAATTGAAAAAATTCTTGAAAATAAAAATATTAAAACGATTTTCTTTACCAGCCAGTATGTTGGAAAAAGTTTTCTAAAGCGATTTCCCAAAACAGAAAACTGGAAAAATCTGCCTTCTCCTTCTCCAAGATTTGCAAGGATGAGCCTTGAAGAAAAGATAAAATTTTACAAAGAACAGTTGCCCGCTTAAGCAGAAAAATTTAAAAAAATTCATGAGATTTAAAGCGCGTATGCAATAGAAATAAAAAAACATCTTATTCTGCTGTCGAATTATCCTGAATTCTTTTTTCAATTCTTTTGTCAGGAATAAACCAGATGCAGGCTACCACAATATAAAGTCCAAAGCCAAACCATGGATTTAAAAAAGTAAGCGCAATCCCTGCCACATAAATTAAAATTGAAACCTTTCCTTTGGTATCACCACCAATGGATTTGCCGAGTAAGGAATCTTTTCCATGAAGTTGAATTAAATAGTGAATAAGAACCGGATAAGATAAAGCGCATAACAGCAAAACCACTCCATATAAAGCGACCGGCGAAGCGCTGAAATGATTTTCACCCATCCAGGCCGTTACAAAAGGAATTAATGAAATACAAAATAAGAGAAGCATATTACTCCACAACACTTTACCATTCACATGCTTCACCGATTGCAGCATGTGGTGGTGATTGTTCCAATAAATGCCCACATAAACAAAACTCAGAATGTAGCTGATAAATTTAGGCAAGAGCGGTTTTAAATCTCCGAAGGTGGCCCCTTCAGGCGCATGCAATTCCAAAACCATAATGGTGATAAGAATTGCGAAAACCCCATCACTAAAAGCTTCCAGTCTTCCTTTGCTCATTTTTTTGATTGAAAAATAAAGAATTTATCGAAAATAGCTTCCATAAAATTAAGAAGGGAAAATGTAAGAAAATGTTTGGAAACTTTTTTTACGGTACATGAGTTTTGAACTCAGTTACAAATCTGAAAGGGAGTTGTCTGCAGTGAACGGATAAATAGGTGGAAAATTTATTTCAATAAATAGAAAATCTTTTCTAAATAAAAAATTTGACTTATAATTTGATGCAATTCAGCAAGGGAAGACTTTTTTAAAATAAATTTGGGCATTAGAAAATACAAAATGAGTGTAAACTGGATATTATTAATTATCGGCGGATTGTTTGAAACCTGCTTTGCCGTCAGTTTGGGAAAGGCCCAGCAATCTTCGGGAAAAGAATTATGGCTTTGGCTTTTGGCTTTTGCCATTTCAGTAAGCCTGAGCATGTTGCTCCTTTTCAAATCCATGGGCGGAGAAAAAGCAATTCCGGTGGGTACTGCTTATGCGGTGTGGACGGCAATCGGCGCGATTGGTACGGTTATAGCCGGCATTATTATTTTTAAAGAGCCGGTAAATTTCTGGAGAGTTTTTTTTCTGTCGACACTGGTTATCTCGGTAGTTGGCTTGCAGATGGTAAGCAGCCATGCTGCATAGTGTATGGCTTATTGATTACTCGTTAAAGAATTTCAAACTTATCTCATTTTGCAAATTATCTCACCATAACTTCTGCAAAAAATGATTTTCAAAACTAACGGGAAGGTCTTTTTCCAGGTGATAAAATCTTTTTATTTCTAAAAATCTAATTCCACATTTTTAATTATCACGTAATCAATATTTTTGCCGGATGCAAAAGCAGGTAATTGTAATTAAGCTGGGCACCGCTTCGATAACAGATGAGCAAGGAGTGATTCGTAAACCGGTAATCAAAAAAGTAGCAGCAGGAATTGCGGAGCTGTCAAAAACTTATCATGTAGTATTGGTTAGCAGCGGCGCCGTGGGCAGCGGTAAAGCTTTTATTCAGCATTACAAAGGAACATTAAGCGAAAGAAAAGCCGCAGCCGCAATCGGCAACCCGATATTAATTCAACTTTATCAAAAATATTTTTCTGATTATAAAATACCGGTGGCGCAGGCGCTTTGCGAACGCCATCATTTCAGTAACCGGTCACAGTTTGTACAACTGAAAGAAACCTTCGAAGCCTTTTGGAACAATGGGATTCTGCCTGTAGTAAATGAGAATGATTTGGTAAGTAATGTTGAATTAAAATTCTCCGATAATGATGAGCTGGCTACCCTGATAGCAATTGGTTTTAATGCGCAAAGCCTTATCATCTGCACTTCAGCAGGCGGATTTTTGAATGATAAACAGGAAATCATTTCTGTTGTCCCAAAAATCGACAGCACCATAATGAGCTATGTAAAAAAAGGAAAAAGTACGCTTGGCCTTGGTGGAATGGTTTCCAAGCTCACTTTTGCAAGGCTGGCGGTTTCCCTCGGCATACAGGTAATTATCTGCAGCCTCTCTGGCGACAATCCTTTTACCGATGCGCTTTTGGGCAAAAATGGCAGTTTGTTTAAGGCGCAAAACAGCAACCTGAAAGCACGTCAAAAATGGCTTGCCAGCGGCAGTATAACTATTGGCAGCCTCACGGTTGATAAAGGAGCTGTAAAAGCACTGGAACAACGCCGAAGCTTGCTCACAGTTGGCGTTACACAGGTTCAGGGTAAATTTGCTGCAGGCGAGGTAGTACAAATTATGAATGATGAAGAAAAAATTATTGGCGTAGCAAAGGTGAAAATTGCTGCAGAATCTTTACGCCAGAGCCTGCACATAAAGCACATCATGGCAGCGCATGCGGATGATATTGTACTGTTTTAATTTTATTAAAAAAAGAAAATGTAATCAAATAACAAACAATGAAACCTATTGAACCGCTCATTATAAAAACGTATAAGGCTGCAATCGATTTACGCAACAGCACCGACAAGCAAATTAAGTCAGCACTGAAATCCATTGCCGACGGCCTTTTGCAGGAGGCAGCTACATTACTTAAAGCAAATGCAAAAGACCTGGCAAAGCAGGAGCCTGATAATCCGCGCAACGACCGTTTAATGCTGAATGAAAAACGGATAAAAAATATCGCCAACAGTATTCGCAACATTA
The DNA here is from genome assembly GCF_003721595.1 of Hanamia caeni. Taxonomy (GTDB): domain Bacteria; phylum Bacteroidota; class Bacteroidia; order Chitinophagales; family Chitinophagaceae; genus Ginsengibacter; species Ginsengibacter caeni. The sequence goes on along the minus strand of NZ_RJJR01000014.1, from coordinate 101,890 downwards.
GCAAGCTGCCCAATCCTGCGGGTATAATTTTGCAGGAAAGAACACTTCCAAATGGCTTGCAATTGCAAAAGATATCAGTACCTATGGGCGTCGTTGGCGCTGTATTTGAATCACGGCCAAATGTCACTTTTGATATCGCAGCCCTTTGCCTGCGCAGCCAGAATGCATGCTTGCTTAAAGGCAGCAGCGACGCGGATGAAACCAATAAGGTTTCTATAAAAATTATTAAAAATGCATTAAAGAAAAATAATCTGAACCCGGATTGCGTAACGCTTTTACCTTCTGATAGGGAGGCAGTGAAGGAATTATTTACAGCTACGCGATATGTGGACGTGATTATTCCCCGTGGCTCAGATGGCCTTATCCGCTATGTTCGACAAAACAGCCAGGTTCCGGTAATCGAAACAGGCGCCGGAGTTTGCCATATTTATGTAGAAAAAGAAGCGGATATTAAAAAGGCAGTTGATATCGTAGTGAATGCAAAAGTATCGCGGCCCTCTGTTTGCAACGCTGTAGATGCCATTTTGGTAGATGAAAAAATTGCCCCTGAGTTTCTCGAAAAATTAAAACCAAAAATGGAGGAGAATAGTGTTGAAATTTTTGCAGATAAAAAAGCATACAAATTATTGAAAGGATATCCCAGGCTTGAGGCCGCATCCAGTGACGATTTTGGGCGTGAATTTTTAAGCCTTAAGTGCGCAGTGAAAGTGGTGAAGGATACGGATGAAGCCTTGCAACATATTCAAAAATATTCTACGCGGCATTCCGAAGCAATCGTTTCGGAAAATAAAAAACAATGCGAGCGCTTTTTAAAAGAAGTGGATGCAGCGGCTGTTTATTCCAATGCATCCACGCGTTTCACAGATGGTGAAGAATTTGGTCTTGGCGCAGAAATTGGAATTTCTACCCAAAAGCTGCATGCGCGTGGGCCATTCGCCCTCGAAAAATTAGTAACAGAAAAATGGGTGATAAAAGGGAACGGGCAAATAAGAGGATAATAAATTTTTTTGCCTATACAAATGATTTCCGCGTTTTTTTTGATAAAGTATAAAATATAAACCGACATTATTTGTTCATTTACTGCTGTAGCTATAAGCGGTAAATTTTTCATTTTTTAAAAATTCGTTACCATTGCGGTTATGCACATCGTCATTGCTCCCAATGCTTTTAAAGGCAGCCTCTCGGCTGGACAAGTGGCTCAACACATCGCTGCGGGGTTGAAGAAAAGTAAGCTTACGTGTTCTTTAAAATTGATTCCCATAGCGGACGGCGGCGATGGCACAGCGCATCTTATATCGAAAAAACTCTCAGCAAAATCAATTAAAATTTTTGTGCACGATCCGTTGGGAAAAAAAATTCTTTCGGCTTTTGCATGGGAAAATAAAAGCAAAACGGCTATCATCGAGCTTGCTGACGCATCCGGCATCCGTTTACTGAAAAAAGAAAATCTAAATCCACTAAAAGCAAATACACGAGGTACTGGTGAACTTATTAAAGCCGCTTTAGATAAAGGCGCTAAAAAAATAATTATTGGAGTTGGAGGCAGCGCTACTGTTGATGGGGCCAGCGGGCTCCTGGATGAATTGGGTGTTCATTTTTTAGATAATTCAGGAAAAAAAATTACAGAGTTTCCCAAAGGATTATTAGCGCTCAATCGCGTTGACACCAAAGAGATTGACGCCAGGCTCAAAGAATGTGAAATCATAGTATTATGTGATGTAACTAATAAATTATTGGGTAAGAATGGCGCCGCTGCTGTATTTGGCCCGCAAAAGGGCGCTGATAAAAAAGCGGTGTCTTTACTTGAAAAATGCCTGCATCAAATGAACAAAATTGTACAAAAAGATGTGCAGTCAACAATGGATGCATACACTCACGGTGGCAGCGCAGGCGGCGTGGCAGCAGGCTTAGCGGCATTTGCCCATGCGAAGTTGGTAAGCGGCATCTCTTATTTTTTGGATGTCGTGCAATTTGAAAGGGATTTAAAAAATGCCGACCTGGTAATCACTGCAGAAGGCAAAGTAGACAGCCAGACACTGGAAGGAAAAGGCCCCTTTGGCGTGGCTCAAAAAGCGTTGCAACATGCAATTCCTGTTGTCATTTTAGCGGGCGCGGTTCCGGTAAACTTTAATAAAGAGCTGCACCAATTTTTCGACGCTATATTTCCGATAAGCAATGAGCCAGCCCGGCTTGATGAAGCTATTTCAAATACTGCGTCAAACCTGGAGCGCACAGCATTTGAAATAGGGAATTTGCTGGCATTGAATATTTTCAAAAGAAAAAATAAGTAAACATGAAAATTGTAGTATTAGATGCTTTTGCAATGAACCCCGGGGATTTAAGTTGGGAGCAATTAAAAAATCTTGGCGATACAGATATTTACGACAGGTCATTGCCGGAAGAAAGCCGCAAAAGAGTATCCCATGCAGAAGTGATACTGACCAACAAAGCGCTCGTGAACAAAGATATCATGGAGGCAGCACCGAATCTTAAATACATCGGAGTGATGGCTACGGGGTATAATGTGGTAGATATAACGGAGGCGCATAAACGAAATATTATTGTAACGAATGTTCCTGCTTACAGTACAGCTTCCGTGGCGCAACTCACTTTTGCTTTTATTCTTGAACTTGCGAACCACACTGCTTTATATGCTCAGAGTGTGAAAAACGGCGATTGGGTAAGGAGTAAAGATTTTAGCTATCATTTGAAGCCCATAATGGAATTGCAAAATAAAACTTTAGGTATCATCGGGTTTGGACAGATTGGACAAAATGTTGCCAAAATTGCGTTAGCCTTTGGAATGAGGGTCATTTCTTCCCACAAACATCCTGAAAGAAATAAAATGGAAGGCGTCACTTTTGTTGATGAGAAAACATGTTTTAAGGAAGCGGATATTGTAAGCCTTCATTGCCCGCTAACCCAGGACAATTTTGAATTTGTAAATAAACAACTGCTCGCCACCATGAAACCAAAAGCATTTTTGGTGAATACCAGCCGCGGCGGATTGGTGAATGAAAATGACCTTGCTGAAGCGCTGAACCACGAAACTATTACTGGCGCTGCATTAGATGTGCTTTCTACGGAACCGCCTTCAGCAAATAATCCGCTTCTTCATGCAAAGAATTGTTTGATTAACCCACACGTAGCATGGGCTACTTTCGAATCAAGAGCCCGGCTTATGGATGTAGTGGTGAATAATATCGAATCATTTCTGAAAGGAAAACCTGTAAACGTAATTTAAAATACTTTAAATATTCTTTTTAAATTTCTTCAGAAGCGGGTGTGGGCCTTCTTTTTAGAAAGCCAAGCCACTATCCTGAAATTTTATTGTGGTACAGTAAAACAATAAATATTTCCTTTTTTTTATTCTGAATAAAAAATCTAAAAGCATTTAAATTCCCGTTAAAAACTTATCTTGAATTTTCATTTAATCTCAAATAAAATTTAGTAATGAAAATGTTCCGGCCTAAAAATTTGTTAGCTGCTTTCTTATTAATTATTTCAGTAAATGCGTTTGGCCAATACGAACCAAACTGGAAATCTCTCGACGCGCGAAAAGTGCCTGAATGGTACACCAATGCTAAGTTTGGCATTTTTATCCATTGGGGCGTGTATTCCGTTCCGGCTTATGGAAAAAAAGGAACTTATTCGGAATGGTACCAGCATGCTTTGCGTGAAGGAGATTCAGCAACCGTTAAATATCACAAAGAAAATTTTGGCGACCGCAGCTATTATGACCTTGCACGCGATTTTAAAGCCGATTTATTTAATCCTGATGAATGGGCAAACCTGATTGAGAAGTCAGGCGCAAAATATGTGGTGCTCACTTCCAAACATCATGACGGGTTTTGTCTGTGGCCCAGCAAAGAAGCGAACAGGGATTGGGGTTTCCCCTGGAATGCAGAAGTAGTAGGCCCTCACAGGGATTTGCTGGGCGATCTTTTTAAAGCCATCCGCAAAACGTCAGTACATCCGGGCATGTATTATTCTTTATACGAATGGTATAATCCATTATGGGTAAATAATAAAAATGAGTTTGTAGAATTGCATACGTGGCCGCAAATGAAATACCTGATTACTACTTACAAGCCGGATGTTTTTTGGACAGATGGCGGATGGGATGCGCCTGATACTACCTGGAAAGCAGAACAATTCCTTGCATGGGTTTACAATGAAAGTCCCGTAAAAAACAGCGTGGTAACTTTTGACAGATGGGGTCGCGGCGTCCGCTTTCATCATGGAAGCGTTTATACGCCGGAATATCAGCCTGACAAGGATTTTGAAGGTCATGCATGGGAAGAAAGCCGCGGAATGGGTCACAGCTATGGTTATAACAGGGCGGAGGATGCGTGGGATTACAATTCTACCCAGTCGCTGGTGTTGCAATTAATTGATAAGGTGAGTCGCGGTGGAAATTTTTTATTAGACATTGGCCCTGATGCACACGGAAAAATTCCACCCATTATGCAGGAAAGATTGTTGCAGATTGGCGATTGGATGAACATCAATTCTGAAGCTATCTACAATACGCAGCGATGGAAAACGCCTTCACAATGGAGCGCCGGCAGGCAGGATTATAAAATGAAAAAAGGAGATAATGATCTCTTGCTGAAGCTCACAATAGATCCCGATCCGGGTTATGCAGTGAAAGAAATATTTTACACTTACAATGCTTCAACCAATTCGCTGTATGCTATTTTCCCCAAATACCCGGCTGATAGGAAATTGATTTTGAAAAATATACAACTGCCCAAAGGCACTGGCATCACATTTTTATCAACTAAAGGCAAACTCCAATGGAAACAGCAAGGCAAAAATGTAGAAGTGGCGCTGCCTGCTTATGATCCTGAAAAAATAAAAGCGCCTTACGCCTATGTTATAAAAATTGCGAACTATGGAAGATTTACAAAGTGATGCTTTTGCCGGAACTCTTAAAGAGTAAAGCGACAGTAAAGCAATAAATTTTGTATTTTTTTTCTATACCAGAGGTGACACCTTTTGAAAAGGTGTCACTTCTATTACACCTCCTGCCTCAACACTTCCAGCGGTGGCCGGTTCAATAATCCAAAACTATTTATTAATCCCGTTATAACGGTTAAGGCACACACGATTATTCCTAAAATTAAAACCGGAACCAGGTTAGGATGAAAAGAAGTTTCGAAAAAATAATGCGCCAAAGCCCAGCTTGCGGCAACCGCTAATATAATTCCGGTGAGCGCGGCAAGGGTGCCGAGAAAAAAATATTCAAGCGCAGTGATGGCAAATATCTGTTTGCGGCTGGCGCCGAGTGTGCGCAGCAACACGCTTTCCTGCAAACGTTGGTATTTGCTGATGAGTACCGAAGATATTAAAACTACGATGCCGGTGAGGATGCTAAAGCCACCCATAAAACGGATCACGAAACCAATTTTTTCCATGATGGCATTTAAAATATTTAAGATCAATCCGAGATCAATGATGGACACATTCGGATAATGTTGCACCATTTGCTGTTGAAATTTTGCAGACACTTCCTGTGACGGCACTTTGGTCAATATCACTTCATATTGTGGCGCATCGTCAACAACCCCTTTCGGAAATACTACCAAAAAATTAGTACGGATGCGGCTCCAGTCTATATCTCTCATGCTTCCCAAAACGGTGTTCACCATCACGCCCTGCACATTAAAAGTAAGCGTATCGCCAAGAGAAAGGCCATTTCTTTCCGCATAATTTTCTTCAAAGGAAATTGACGGGAGGCCTTTTGCAGGCGCAGTTCCGGCCCATTTGCCTTTCGTTATTTTTTCTGTAGACGTTAGCGAATCGCGGTAGGTGACACGGTATTCCCTCGAAAAAAGATGCCGTGAAAGTTGATGCGAAGAATCTTCTTTTACATCCGAAGCGGAAATACCATTCACTTTTTCGAGCCGCATATTTACAATCGGAATCATTTCCTTTACCGGCATATCAAATTGCTTCACAAGCCCTGCCACACCTTCTTTTTGGCTGCTTTGAATATCAAACAAAACCATATTAGGCTGGTTTTCCCCCGCCGCAATCGTAACACGGGTAAGCAAAATAGATTGTATAAAAAACAAAGTGCTGATGAGCGCGGAGCCCAGCCCGATAGCAATAATTAAAATGGTAGTCTGGTTGTTGGGCCGGTATAAATTGGCCAATCCCTGCCGCCACAAATAGCTCCATGAAGAAGGGAAAAATTTTTTAACCAGCCATGTGAGCGAGCGTGCAATGGCAGCAAGAATAGCCAAAGCTGCAGCAATGCTCACCGTGAAATAGAAAGCGTTTTTGGCATTACCAATTTGCATCCATGAAAATCCATACACAAATAAAATGATGAGAAGATAGATTCCCCACTTTAGAAAATCTTTTCTATTGGTTATGGGTTCAAAGGAAGCGCGAAGAACCTGCAATGGTGATATTTTCCGGATAGAAATTAAAGGCAGTAATGCAAACAAAACGGAGATTATTGTTCCCAAAATAATTCCCTGTATAACGGCGGTCCATGAGATGGTAGTGGTAATTGCAACAGGAAGAAAATCCTTTAGGATAAAAGGCAAAAATTGTTGGACGACAACACCTAAAACTGCACCCACCAAAGAGCCGATAAAACCAACAGACACGATCTGCAAAAGAAAAATAATAAATGCCTGCGATGCCCTTACTCCAAGGCACCTGAGGATGGCGATGGAATTTATTTTTTCTTTTACATACACATGCACAGCGCTCGCAACGCCCGTACAACCCAGCAACAGCGCGATAAAACCTACCAACGATAGAAACTTAGTAAGGTCACTGAATGAGCGCCCCGTATCTTCTTTCTGTGTTTGAATGGTGTCGTAATTATAATCGCTTTCTTCAAGAGTAGGTTTTATCTTGCCGACTAATTTTTCGTCATCTACCTGATGAGGAAATTTGATAAAATAATGGTAACTGATGCGGCTGCCTTTTTGCATCAGGTTGGTGGCTTTCAGGTAGCGCAATGGAATATAAACAACCGGCGCAATGGACGAAGAAAAACCGGTTTGCCCGGGAGCGTTCAATAATTTACCTGCAATGGCAAAAGTCACTTCACCTACTTTTATGGAATCGCCTACTTTAGCATTGAACTGTAACATCAGCGTTTCATCCACCAGGGCCTGTTGCTGGTTTCTAAATGAATTGCCGGCAGAAACAGGTTCGGTTTCCAAAGATCCATAATAAGGAAATTGTCCGCTGAGCGCACGCACCTGCACCAATCTTGTTCCGTTGTTTTTGGGAAACAAAATCATGGAAGCAAAATTTCTTTGTTCAGATTGTGAGCCTCCCAGCGAGTCCAAAAGGCCTTGAATATTTTGCGGTGCCGGCTGGTTACCTGAAATCTCCAAATCAGCGCCCAGCAAGGCTGCTGCCTGGTTGTTGACTTCGTTACTTAAATTATTTCCCAACGAATAGATGGCTACCAGGGCAGCAATTCCTAAGATGATAGAAGAGATAAAAAGGAACAGTCTTGAACGGTTTCTGCGACTGTCGCGCCATGCCATTTGCAACAGCCAGCGGAAATGAAGCGAGTCAGGATTTCGGGTTATTTGCCTGCCTACCGGCGAGGTAGACTTATTTAGTGATTGTTCCTGCATTTATTCATTTTAATCGTTCAATGTAGGGGCCACCCTTGCGGTTGCCCTAACCCTTTTGGGCAGGGGTGAACCCGCACCCTACCATCATTTGAATGAGTTCATTTTTTTGGTAAGTTCATCAGAAAAAATTTTGCCACCTTTTAAATGGATGATGCGTTGCGTAAGTGCCGCCAGTTCATCATTGTGCGTTACCAAAATCAACGTAGTTCCGGCTTCGCGGTTTAGACCAAAAATAAGATCAACGATTTTATCACTGGTTTCTGCGTCCAGATTTCCGGTAGGTTCATCTGCAAATAAAATAGAAGGGCGATTGGAAAATGCACGCGCAATAGCAATGCGCTGTTGCTCGCCGCCACTCAATTGTGCAGGATAATGATGGCTTCTTTTTGAAAGGCCCACCTTGTCCAAAAATTCCATTGCTCTTGCCCGCACTTTTTTTTCGCCCCGAAGCTCTAAAGGAACCATTACATTTTCAATCGCTGTTAAAGAAGGCATTAATTGAAAATTCTGAAAGATAAAGCCAACATAGCGGTTTCTTATGGAGGCCAGTTGGTCTTCATTCAGATTTTCCAGGTGATTTTGTTGAAGCTCCACACTTCCGGAAGTTGGCTGGTCAAGGCCGGCACATAAACCAAGCAAGGTTGTCTTACCACTCCCCGACGGGCCTACAATAGCCATTGAAGCGCCTGCCTCTACAGAAAAAGAAATATCATCCAAAACGGTCAAAAGGTTGCCGCCGCTTTTATAATTTTTGCTTACATGTTGAAGAGAAAGAATCGTCTGCATTTTGTTATTTTTCAAATTACTTCAGATGAGGCCAGTAAGAGCAATGAATTTTTTCAATCATCACTGATTATTTTAAAACAACTTTAAAAATACAGCAGGGTATCTTTGTGCAAGTTGAAATTACAAATGAAAGTATTTAAAAAATTATACAATCTGTAACGGGATGAAGAGTTATAAAAATATTACCAAAAGATTAATGGAAAGCGCCAATATTTATTTCCTGGCTACTTTGGTTTTCACTCTCCTTTCCTGTAATAATAATTCCAAAGATACCGCGCAGCATATTCAGGAAGAGGTAAAGAATAATGCCGCTGATTCTTCCGCTCAAAAGAAAACGATTTTATTTTTTGGCAATAGTCTTACTGCAGGTTATGGCGTAGATCCTTCGGAAGCTTATCCGGCGCTGATACAGGACAAAATAGATTCTTTGCATTTGAATTATAAAGTGATAAATGCGGGCGTAAGCGGCGAAACTACATCCGACGGCAACAGCCGTGTTGACTGGATATTAAAACAGCCGGTTGATATTTTTGTTCTTGAGCTGGGAGGAAATGACGGGCTGCGCGGAATTCCATTATCCGTAACTGAAAAAAACCTGCAATCGATTATTGATAAAGTAAAAGCAAAATATCCTGGCTCAAAAATTATCCTTGAAGGTATCCAGATACCGCCCAACATGGGCCAGGATTACACCACTCAATTTCGAAAAATATATCCGCAACTTGCATCCAAAAATAAAATTGAGCTTATTCCATTTTTACTAAAAGGCGTTGGCGGCGATCCGAAATTGAATCAGCGTGACGGTATTCATCCCACCGCAGAAGGCCATAAGATTGTTGCAGAAAACGTATGGGAGGTTTTAAAAAATAATCTATAAATTCTGTAACATTCTGATAGGTGTACGATAGCAACTACCTCAACATAGAAGGTAAAATTTAATTTTTTGTTACAAAATCCTTTTATTCAAAAATTAAACTAATTCAATTTTTTTCGGAAAGTGTTTAAAACGGCGATGGGCTAATGCATGTCCAGCCGCCATCAACAATCAACGTCTGGCCCGTGATATGTTTTGCTTCGTCAGAAACAAGGAACAGCGCTACGTTTGCGACATCGGTTACTGATGCGGGCCTTCCCATTGGCGTTAGTTCAGACCAGATTTTATCGTAATTGGCGTCGCTCAAAGTCCGTTCCGTTAAAGTAGCGCCGGGCGCAATAGCATTCACATTGATTTTATATTTTGAAATTTCAATTACCAAATTTTTCGCCAGCATCTCAAGCGCTGCTTTCGTCATGCCATAAGCTGCAAGGTCTTTGTGCGCCTGGTGGCCGGTAACGGATGAAGTAAACAGTAACGATCCTCCGGAAGATTGCTTTCTCATTTGTTTAGCCGAGGCTTGTGCCAGAAAAAAAGAGCCTTTCAAATTCACATCCATTACTCTTGAAAAAGACTCCGGAGAATAGGTAAAAAAATCTCCGAATATCGTAATGCCCGCATTGGCAATCACTATGTCAATTTTACCAAATCTATCTGCCGTTTCATCAACCAGCGACTGTATAAATTCCACATCACCCGCATCGCCTGCAAATGGAATGCAACTGCCATCCGCTTGTTCATCAATGCGCTTTGCAGCCGGCAGACAAAGATTTTCATCAACATCATTCAAAACAACATGTGCACCTTCCTTTGCAAGTCTCCGGCAAATTTCAAATCCAATTCCCTGGCCCGCGCCTGTTACTATAACAACTTTTTCTTTAAAATTCATGATTATTTTCTTAAAAAATTTAACTTCAAATAAAAACAAAATAGTAACGCTACAAATGAAGCTACAATCAATTCTCTAAAGATATTTTTCTTAAAAGATTATACAAAATAACGTGAAGCAGAGCATTTACACAAGATTCCTGTTAAATACAACTTTCATTTGCTGTTCATGAAAAATAATACTTATCTTAAATCTTAACTAAAAAAATTATTTCGTATGCATACAAAATTGACCGGCATCGCCACCATCATCACAATCATTTTGTTATCGTGCAAATCGCCGACAAACGGTAATGCGCAAGCACAACAAGTTAATTCAGATTCCACCTATCCACCCGTGGAAACAAAAGCCGCTAATACGGATTATAAACCCGCATTTGAAGGGCAAACGCGGATACAAGGCGTGAAAACCACTACCCCGTTCCAGGTGAAGATTTTGACAAAAGATTTAAAGCGGCCCTGGGGAATTACCAGCCTTCCTGATGGAAGATTTTTGATAACAGAGAAATCAGGAGATATTCGCATAGCTTCTGCGGACGGCACTTTGGGCGAGCCAATTACCGGCATTCCCAAAGTGAACGACGGCGGACAAGGAGGATTATTAGGAATTACTACCGATCCGGATTTCAGCAATAACCGCATGGTGTACTGGGTATTTTCAGAAAAGCAGCCCAACGCCAATCTTACTGCAGTTGCTAAAGGAAAATTAGCCGATGATGAAAAGAGTATTCAAAATGCAACCGTAATTTATCGGGCTACGCCGGCGCACAACAGCACGCTCCATTATGGCGGCAGGATTCTTTTTGATAAAACCGGCAATATCATTTTCAGCACCGGCGAAAGGTCTGATTTGGAAACAAGGCCGCAGGCGCAATATCTTAATTCATCGCTCGGAAAGGTAATCCGCATTACCACCGCTGGTAAAGCGGCTCCCGACAATCCGTTCGAAAATCAAAAAGATGCAAGGCCCGAGCTTTACTCTTACGGTCACAGAAACGTGCAGGGACTGGCCATTAACCCCGCTACCGGAGATTTATGGGAAGCTGAATTTGGCCCACGTGGCGGCGATGAAATTAACCTGATTCAACCCGGAAAAAATTATGGCTGGCCAATTATTACCTACGGTATTGAATACGCCGGACCAAAAATCGGCGATGGTATTCAGCAAAAAGAGGGCATGGAACAACCAGTTTATTATTGGGACCCGGTGATTTCGCCAAGTGGAATTACCTTCTGCAGCAGTGATGCCATTCCGGAATGGAAAAACAACTTATTTGTGGCTTCACTGAGCGGCCAGCACATAGACAGGCTGGTGATAAAGGATAATAAGGTGATTGGTGAAGAAAGATTGCTGAGTGATCAGTCACAAAGATTCCGCGATATTACACAAGGCAAAGATGGCGCTTTATACGCCGTCACTGACGATGGAAGATTGTACAGGATTGGAAAATAATTTTTATTTATTTAGCCGCACTATAGCCAAAACCAGTGCTAAAGAAGAAAGGAAAGCTACATGGAAACAAATAGTAGCTTTCGTTTCTTTTGTGCCGAATTCTTAATTCGAAAATTTCCTAAAAAAACTGAAGACATTTTTATCCTGCGTTGAATTTAATTGTATCTTTATAAAATACCTTCATTCCTTCGAAAACACCGTAGAATGCCCAGCTACAGTAAGCATTCAATTATTTAATCTATTATTTTTTGTAAAGCCGCTTTATCTATTGTAGAAGCAAATAAGAGCCCCCTGATGGAAAACAAAAAATTAAGATTAAACAATGTAGATTGTTGCGTATGCGGAAGTACAAACGCTTCCCTTATCGGCAAAGGTGAAGATTTTGAATACCACACCAGTGCGGATACATTTTTTGCCATGCAGTGCAATTCCTGTAATCTCGTATATCTTGATCCGCGGCCCGCTGCTTCTGAATTTGAAACCATTTATCCGCCTACCTATCATGCTTTTGACTTTTCAAAAAAAGAGTTTGGTTTTGTTTACAATGTGAGATGCCGCCTGGAAGCCAGGCGCTCTTTAAAACGGTGCAGGCATTTAAAAGATAATGCACGTATCCTGGATGTAGGTTGCGGGGATGGGTTTCATCTGGGACTGTTGCGCCAGTACGGAAATAAAACGTGGAAATTAGAGGGAGTTGATTTGGACCAGAAAGCCGTCAAAGCTGCCACAAGAGCGGGATTGGATGTTCATTTGGGAAGAGTGCAGGATGTCAATCTTCCTCAACATAGTTATGATATGGTTTTCATGATACAAACCATTGAACATTTGGAAGACCCTCCCCAGGTATTGGAAACTGTTTTCGGCCTCCTTCGCGAAGGCGGACAATTGATAATAGTTACAGATAACACTGGCTCGATTGATTTTAATTGGTTTAAGAGCGGACATTGGGGCGGTTATCATTTTCCACGGCATTTTAATTTATTTAACCGTAACTCACTTTCAAAGTTAGCAAGGGACGTGGGTTACGACGTAAAAGATCTTACCACGATCGTTAGCCCTGTCAATTGGGTTTATTCAATTCACAATTATCTTGTTGACCATAAAATGCCGCAGTGGTTAATAAATAGGTTTACGCTTAAATCTTCCTTTTCACTATTTGTTTTTACCGTATTGGATTTTGTATTACAAAAGTTCGGCAGGGGCGCATTGCTACAGGCCACGCTGCAAAAGCCTTCATAACGTTTTTCCAGAGTTGTTCTTTAGTATGCACCTGTTCATTAATTTTTATTAAAAAATATAATCAAAAAATATAAACCATGAATTTAGCTAAACCTATCGCAATATTGGGAGCAGGGCTTGCAGGATTAACTGCCGCCAGCCGCCTTAAAAAAAGAGATATTCCTTTTGAAGTTTATGAAGCCAGCAATAAAGTTGCCGGGCTGGCTTCCAGCTTTAAAGACAAAGATGGTTTCACACATGATTTTGGCGCTCATTTTATAACAAACCGGCTTGCAAATGCGGTAGGAATCGGCGACCAATGCCGCGTAGTAAAACATTATGGAGAAGCCGTATGGCTAAAAGGGAAAAGCTATAATTATCCCTTCGGGTTGATAGAGATACCACAGATGTCATTAAGCTTTATCAAAAGCAAATTAAACCAAATTGGTGCCTCTAATCCTCCAGCTTCCGCTGCGGAATGGTTTAGAAAAAATTATGGACAGGCCTTAGCGGATCAGGTTGCGCTACCCCTTATTGAAGCGTGGTCAGGAGTTCCGGCTGATGAATTGTCTCCGGCCGTCGGAGAAAGTCTGCCGGGAAGTATTTTACAAACTCTTTATTTAAAAATGGCAAGCGTCCTTTCAGGCCGCGCCGTAGCTTGTGGGTATAACCGCGAAAAACCGGAAATGCCTTCCGTATGGCACGTTTATCCAAATCATGGCGTATCAACCATATGCGAAAAACTGATGGAAGGGATAGAGGATTCAATCATGTTGAATTCGCCGGTAAAAGAAATTATGGTTGAAAACGGAAAAGTAACGGCCATTAAAGTAAATGATGAAATAAAACCTGTTTCAGCCGTAATCAGTACTGCACCTGCCAATATTCTTGCCCAGATGGTAAAAGGAAGCCATGTATTGGATTATGCCAAAGAGTTTAAATTTCGGCCAATGATCTTTATCAATCTGCGCCTGGAAGGGCGAAGATTTTTGCCAGACACTGTCGAGTGGTTTCCTGAAAAAGATTTACCGTTTTTTCGCCTCACGGAGGTTACCCGATCCATGCCATGGATGGCGCCTGAAGGAAAATCAATCATTACTGCTGATATAGGTTGCACAAAAGACGAACCGTTCTGGACAATGGAAGACGATAAGCTAATTGCCCTATGCCTGGAAAATTTAGAGCGGGTATTGCCCGGGATTAAAGAAAAATTTCTTGGCGGAGATGTGTTACGGACCGGCTTTTCCTATCCTGTTTTTTTAAATAAATATGAAAAAGAGCGTCAGCAGTTTGAGAAATCTACTAATATTGATAATCTCTTAAGCATTGGCCGAAATGGTGAATTTGGCCACCGGTTTATGGAAGATGTTTATTGGAGAACCTGCCAGAAAGTAGATGACTTAATTCAAAATAATGCGATGAATGGCAGGACAGTAATATCAAACGAACATCAAAACAAATCAGTAAATACAGAAAGTTAATAATTAAATAAAATCTTTAATTATTTATTGCTTTACTGCAACAATTGATTTGACCGGTTATCCTTTCAAATGATAAGCTTTCGGCCTCGTAAAGGCTCTCAACCCGGCATGGGAAAGCGTCACGCCAATGCCAGAATGTTTTCTGCCGCCCCAGGGTAAAGCAGCGCTAACGCGATCACAACAATTCCAGTAGCCGGTGCCGGCATCGATTTGTTCTAATATTTTTTCTGCCCGTTCCTTACTGTTGCCATACACCGACGCAGTTAAACCATATTCGGTATCGCGCATCAACTGGACGGCTTCTTCATCATCTTTCACTTTCATAATTCCTATCACAGGCCCGAAAGATTCTTCTTTCATCACACTCATCGTGTGGTTTACATCGGTGAGCACAGTTGGCTCGAAATAATAACCCTTGCCTTCAATTTTTTTCCCACCAGTTTTTATCTGCGCGCCTTTTTCTACGGCATCTTTTACCTGTTGTTCAATTGTATTCAATTGTTCTTTCCGGGTGAGTGGACCGATATAAACGCCCTCTTCAAGCGGAAGGCCAGCTTTATATGATTTCACTTCGTTAACAAATTCGTCGACATATTGGTCGTATTTTTTTTCATGCACATAAATCCTCTCTACCGAACAGCAACTCTGGCCATTATTGTAAAAGGCGCCATCGGCAGTGGCAGCAGCAACCGCTTTTACATCTGAAATATCATCTGTTACATACAAAGGATCTTTACCGCCTAATTCGCATTGGCAGGGTACCATTTTAGGCGCTACTTTTTCATAAATGTATTTTCCTGTTTGGTAAGAGCCGGTGAAAAAATAACCATCAAAGGGAAGTTGCAAAAGCAATTCTCCCACTTCTTTTCCCCCAACGGCCACCTTGAAAATATTTTCGTGTACGCCTGACTGTTGTAGCAAATCCTGTATGGCAAGACCGGTGAGAACCGCGTATTCAGACGGCTTATACATTACTGCATTCCCCGCAAGCAATGCAGGAACAAAAACATTGATACCAACGAGATAAGGATAGTTCCATGCAGAGATATTGCAAATAACGCCCAACGGTTCATAAGAAATTTTTTCTTCCAAACCTTTTTCTGATTTCATTATCTCATCCGACAAATATTTTTCTGCATTGCCTGTAAGCCATTGGATGCGGGCAATGCCGCCTTTGATTTCATTACGCGATTGCTGGAGAGGCTTCCCGATTTCTTGCGTTAATATCAAAGCAATTTGCTCCAGGTTTTCTTCAAGCAATTCAGAAAATCTCTGAAGAATTGTAATCCTTTCTTTCAAAGGAATTCTTCTCCAGGCGGGTTGCGCGGCATGCAAATCCTCATATTTTTTTTCAACAGAAAGCTTATCATCTTCTGCCATTTCCTGAATTAATTCCTCAGTGGCCGGATTGAATATTTTCATAAATTATTTATTAGCAAATTGCCGTGAGGCGTCCATAAAGCTTTGCTTTACTTTTTTTACAAAACTACTTTCCTGGTTTATCATTCGTTCAGGATGCCACTGAACCAGCATCAGGTAAGATTTTCCTTCAGGATATCGTCTTTCCATTCCTTCGATAATTCCGTCTGCGGATACAGCGTTCGCCACCAATCCTTCTCCCGGAATATCCACGCTTTGATGATGGGCACTGTTCACCATGCCGCTTTGCTCGCCGGTTATTTTGTATAAAAGTGAATTGGTATCTACCATCACATTATGATGCCTGTCTTTGCCTTCTTCAAATTTATTATGATTGAATTTTCCAAAGGAAGGAATGTCCGGTAATAGAATGCCGCCAAAATACACATTTACAAATTGCAATCCGCGGCAAATGCCCAAGAGAGGCTTTTGTTTTTCTTCTGTATGTTGCACTATTTTCCACTCAAACTCGTCTCTTTTTTCGTCGATTTCATTGGGATCCGAAAAGGGAAGAAATCCGGGCTGGTGGTACAATACAGGATTTATATCACATCCACCGCTAAGAATAATTCCATCGCACTTTTCTATTTCACTGAAATTATCAAGACGGTAACTGAGCATGATTACGGCTACGTCAGGTTCTTTCTTTATCCAATCTTCATATTTTGAATAATTCAAACCTTCACTTATTCCAATAATAATTTTTTTCATTTTCTTACAATGCTTCTGAATAAAGCTGCTTAAAGTTTTCCCGGCTTACAGGCTTTGGATTATTTGGATGCGCAAAATCAGCAATGGCCAAATCTGCCAGTGTTTCAATATGCTCTTCCCTTACTCCTATTTCACGCAAATGATGCGGAACATTGATTTTAGAATTTAATTCAAACAGGTATTTCACTACTGCTTCACCACTTTCTTCTTCCAGGTTTAAAGTTCGCGCAATTCGCCGGAATTTATCTTCAAACCCGGAAATATTAAATTGCATCCCATAAGGAATATTTACGGCATTGGCCAGGCCATGATGCGTGTCGAGTAAGGAAGACAACGGATGGGCGAGTGAATGAACAACGCCCAGGCCTTTTTGAAAAGCCACGGCACCCATCAGCGAAGCAATCAGCATTTTACTTCTTGATTCCAGATCGGGACGGTTTACTGCCTTCTCCAACGATTGGCTAATCAGCGATATCCCTTCCAAAGCAATTCCATCACACATGGGATGATACATTTTGGCAACAAACGCTTCCATATTGTGTGTGAGTGCATCCATGCCGGTTGCAGCAGTAATAAATGGTGGCAAATCCATCGTTAGTAACGGATCGGCATACACGATTTTAGCCATTAGCTTAGGAGAGAAAAGAATTTTCTTCTGATGGGTTTCATCATCTGCTATAATTGCACTTCTTCCAACTTCGCTGCCGGTGCCCGCCGTAGTAGGAATGGTAATAAAATGAGGTACATCATTGGTGACATAAATATCTCCACCCACTAGGTCGTCATATTTAAAAAGATCTTCACGATGGTTTACCCGCAGCACAATGGCCCTTGCCACGTCAAGAGAAGCGCCTCCGCCAATGCCGATAACCGAATCTCTTTTGGTTTCATCATAAACCTCTGTTCCCCTGTACACATCAGATTTAACCGGATTTTTATGAATGTCTGAAAACACTTCCACAGAAATATTTTTGTTTTTCAGGTGATTAATAATCTCTTTAAAAAAATCCAGTTGAATGATGGTGCTGTCTGTCACAACCAGTGGATGTGATAAATTATTACTAATAAGATAGGCCCCTAACTCTTTGCTGGAGCCCGGTCCAAAGCGGATGTTGGTTGGAAAATTGTATTGCCAAATTTGGTCGTAAGTCATTGCAAATTGATTTGAGGGTTTGGAGCGCAGATATCTATAAACTATTGATTCAGGTACAAACATTCCAGTAAAAGAACAAATTTATCCGATTTCTATTTTTATTTATTTAAACAATTTTATCTTCTGAAAGGAAGTGATTATATAATTTCAAAATAGCGCTTATACTCCCAGTCGGTTACGGCTTTTAAATGTTGTTTCCATTCCCATTCGCGTGTTTGACAAAAGTGTTCAACAAATTTTTCACCGAACATTTCACGGGCCGCTTCTGACTGTTTCATTTTTTGTGTTGCATCATGCAAAGTTGTAGGAATTGTACCATTCGAAATATCGGTATATCCATTTCCTGCCGTTGCCAATTGGTTTAATGTAAGTTCATGCTTTATTCCGTATAATCCCGAAGCCAGCGATGCAGCCATTGCCAGGTAAGGATTTACGTCGGCGCCAATCACTCTGGTTTCCAACCGGCATGATTTTTCAGACGCGACCAGTGCGCGTAAGGCTGTCGTTCTGTTGTCAATCCCCCACGTCAATGTGGTGGGTGCCCAGGCACCTTCTACTAATCGCTTGTAGCTATTAATCAGCGGAGCAAACATAGGCAGCATTTGAGGAAGGCAATACAATTGACCGGCAATATAACGCTTCATCAATTCACTCATATTATTTGAACCGTTCGAATCATAAAACAAATTTTTCTGTTTGTCTTTGTTCCACAAGCTTTGATGAACATGTCCTCCACAACCGGGTAAATTTTCACTTATCTTAGCCATGAAAGTCGCCATAAACCCATGTTTGTAAGCAATTTCCTTTATTGCCGTTTTAAACAATACAGCCCGGTCAGCAGCTTCTGTAATTTCAGAACAGGTAATGGCTGCTTCAAATGTTCCGGGGCCTGTTTCAGTATGTAATCCCTCCAGCGGAATATTAAAATTCTTAAGCGAATCAAAGAGGTCAGTAAAAAAAGGATTGTTCAGAGAACTCCGCAAAATAGAATAGCCAAACATTCCCGGGCTAAGCGGAATAAGATTTTTATATTGTTTGTCACAAGCGCTATCAGGAGTTTCCCTAAAATTAAACCATTCAAATTCCTGGGAAAAAACCGGGAGATAACCCATTGCATCGGCATCATGTAAAACTTTCTTTAATAGTTGCCTTGGGCAAACCGGGGAGGGATTATAGCTGCTATCCAGCATTTCACCAAGGAAGAAAGGAAGTTCGTTTTCCCAGGGAATTTTTCTAAACGTGGATATATCAATTTTTGCGGGAGCATCCGGATAACCTGTATGCCAGCCGGTGTAGGTTACGTTATCGTACGCCACATCATTGGCATCCCAACCAAAAATTACATCGCAAAATCCTGTTGACGATTCTATTACAGAAAGAAACTTTTCTGTTGAAATATATTTTCCGCGCAAAATTCCGTCTATGTCTGTCAGGGCAATTTTTACTTTACCAGACGGATGATTTTTTACATACTGAAGAATTTCATTGGTATTCATAAAACTAATTTCACAGCATTTAATGAAAATTATTTTTTAAAGATTTTGAAAGCGCCAAAACATATACCCATAAATATAAAATATACGATAGCAAGTTCCCAGTTAAAAATCATCATAGCTATAAAAGAAATTATTGCCAGCAACAAAGCGATGATTGGAAAAAGCGGATAAGCAGGCACCTTAAATGGACGCTCAAGTTCAGGTTCTTTTTTTCGTAATTGAAAAAAAGAAATCATAGAAATAATATACAAAGTCAACGCGCCAAACACAGATATAGTGATGATTTCAGCAGTCTTTCCGGTAAGAAGCGCAATTATTCCGATTGCCATATTTACCAGTAATGCATTGGAAGGCGTTTTGAATTTTGGATGGACCCTGCCAATGAAAGCAGGCGCAAATTTCACCCGGCCAAATTCAAAAACCGATCTGCCTGCCGCAAGAATAATTCCATGGAAAGAAGCAATAAGGCCGAAAAGGCCAATGGTAATCAGCAGGTGATATAGCAGGTGATTATTGCCCACAATATGCGACAAGGCCAATGGCAATGGAGAATCAGACATGGTACCGTCTGCTTTATAAACAATGGCTTGCCAGCCGGCAACACCAACAGAGCTCGCGAAAGTAAGAATGCATAAAATGACCAGCGTAAAAATCGCTGAACCAAAACCAACCAGGATAGTTCTTTGAGGATTGATAGCTTCTTCGGCTACGTTTGCTACGCCTTCAATAGCCAGGAAAAACCATATCGCAAAAGGAATAGAAGCGAAAATGCCCCGCCACCCATTTGGCAATGCATTTTCCTGGAGATTGCTGAACTCGAAATGTGGTAAAGTAATGCCGCTAAACAGCAACAATTCGCCTACGGCAAGAATGGTAATTGTAAGCTCAAACATAGCTGCTGCCTTCACTCCGTAAATATTTAAAGCAGTAAAAAGAATGTAGGCAAAAATGGCAATTATAAGAATTGGTATTTGAGGAAAAAATAAATTAAAATATGCGCCAATAGCAAACGCAATGGCCGGCGGCGCAAATATAAATTCTATATTCTGCGCCATGCCGCCAAGAAAGCCGAGATCTTTTCCCATCGCCCGGGATGTATAGTCAAATGCGCCACCCGCTTTTGGTATAGCGCATGCGAGCTCAGCATAGCTAAAAGTGAACGTAACATACATGATGATGATAAAAAAAGTAGCGATAGCAAGGCCTAATGTGCCGCCTTCGGCAAGGCCCAGGTTCCAGCCAAAATACATTCCTGAAATAACATAACCTACACCCAGGCCCCATAACATGGCGGGCGTCAGTGTGCGCTTTAATTCGTTGGGCGATGAAGACAAGGTAAAAATTTTACGATGAAGTGTAAGAATATGTATTTGCTAATATATTCGATTTCTTTTTGGTGTGTAAAAAAAATTACAGTTTTTTCCCTAAGTCACTATTTTGTTGCTTTTTGGAAATCGTAATTGCCTGGTCGATTTAAATAAAAGGGCTGGCAATCCTGTTATGTTTGCCAGCCCGAAAAAATCTCTTAACTACAATAGCAAATTAAACTGCTGTGCATCCGATATTATTTCACAAAAAACTCAATTGATGAAAGCGCGGCCATGCCCTTAACTGACGGATCAGCAATCTTGCTTACAATGTAAATATTATGCATTTTTCCATCATTCACAGGAGAAATGGATGAAGTAATTACAGCAAATTGCGGCTTTGCATCTTTTGGAGCAGGACCATTTTTTCCGGCAAAAGTAAACTCCCCTATTTTTTGTCCGGTCGGTGAATCAAGATGCACTTCAAAAGTATATCCTGCCACCGGCGGCTTTTGCCAGCCCATCATTATAGATGCCTTTGTGATTGCGGAAAGATCGATACTGTCAATTCTGAACCAGCCTTCAGCAGGAATAATCAAAAATGTTTTGCCACCAAAAGTTGCTTTACTGTAGCCTTCCATTTTAGTTACCCCCTCAAAAGTCATTTTACTGCTTCTCAGTTCTGCAGATCCACTTCCCATTAACGGCTTTGTATTGTTACCGCCATTATCGGTGTAAGCTGCATAAATTGTCAAAACTCCATTGTCCCTGGCAGGCTGATTCATTGTGGCATCCACAGATCCGCTTTGAGGAAGGGATTTTGATTTTTTATCTGAATCCGCCAGCGACAATATCCAGGATACAATTTGCTTTGCATCACTCTCTTTTAATTCAGGATGCGCTGCCATGGCCACCTCGCCCCAATTACCACTTCCGCCTTTGATAATTTTCTCTGCAAGAACAGAAGTAGCATCCTTATTCTTTTGGTACCGTTGGGCCACGCTTATAAACGCGGGACCAACGGATTTTGAATCTACTTTATGGCAACCTTTACAATCAAGAGAAAGCATTAAAGTTTTTCCTGCCATTTCTCTTTCAAATACCTGGTGACCCTGCGTAGAGGCAACTTTGTCTTTTTGATCTGAATAATCAGCGTGCACCAAAAGATTGTGTGGATCTATTGTTGAATCGTCCTTATCCGTAATATCAACATTATATTTTACAGGATTGCCGGGAAAATAAAATGTTTTATTTCCATTTATAAGTACGTTCACAACAGGCGCGGTATTTCCTGCATACACATTTACGGTGTTGCTGGAAGATGAAGCATTTTTATCATCTGTTACATCAACAGATATCGCATAATCGCCTATTTTATCAAGCGTATATTGTAGAGTAGGATCTGTTGTTTTTTTCTGAATCTGGTTTCCAATATGCCAGATGTAAGAAACAGGATCTTTATCCGGATCAACAGCTTTTACAGATGCAATAATCTGCAAAGGAAGTTCGCCTGAAGTTTTATCTACGGTGAGGGAAGAAATTTTCGGAGCGCGGTTACCGCTGTTAAAATCAAGCCGGGCAAGGCCTGCGTTATCATTTTTTGCAAACCAACCAGTGCCATATTCAAGTACATACAACCTTCCGTCAGGACCTACTTCCATGTCGCTGATATTATTAAATTTGGTATCCGACATGAATGGTTCCATATTGTCAAAATCGCCATTTGGCAGCATTGTAACTACTTTTATCCAATTGCGAATCCAATCATAGAAAAATAGTTTTCCATTATAATAGTCCGGATACCGGGTTGAATCCGGAAACATATCGGTGTAATACACAGGTCCAGCCATTGTAGTACGGCCACCGCTTCCTACTTGTGGAAAATCTTTGGACTCCGCATAAGGATACCAGATGTAGGCTGGCTGAGCAGGAGGCAATACTTGTAAGCCTGTGTTATTCCTTGAATTATTTACAGGCCTTTGTGGATCAAACGGTTCGCCTGATTTTCCTGTTGCATAGTCGTAAGGACGGTAAGGAAGATTATCAGCAATAAAAAATGGCCATCCAAAAAATCCTGCCTTCCTGGCCTGGTTAAGTTCGTCATAACCGCGCGGCCCGCGGGTGGCAAGACTGTCGTTGTTGGCATCGGGCCCTACTTCCCCCCAATATAAAAATCCTGTTTTTTGATCCACTGAAATGCGGTAAGGATTTCTGTCGCCCATCACGTATATTTCGGGACGGGTGCTGTCTTTGCCTTTAGGGAAAAGGTTACCATCCGGAATAGAATAACTTCCGTCATCGTTTATTTTTATGCGAAGAATTTTTCCGCGCAAATCATTGGTGTTACCCGCGCTGCGGCGATCATCATAATGTTCAAAGCCCGGCCGATCATCGAGCGGCGCAAAGCCATACGTATTAAATCCTTTGCCTGGTTCATTAAAGGGCGTGGTGTTGTCGCCGGTAGAAACATACAAGAGATTATTTTTGTCAAATGCAATTGATCCGCCGGTGTGGCAACAGATTTCCCTTTGCTCATACAACTGCAAAATGATTTTTTCTGACTTCGGATTTATAGTATCATTCTCAAAAGTGAACCGTGAAAGGCGATTTACCGAAGTATCTGAAGGGCTATAGTACATATAAACATAATGGTTCTTTTCAAAATTGGGATCTTTTTGAATTCCCAAAAGCCCTTCTTCTGCGTTTACACCGGGTGTATGTTGCGTGCGCCAATACACATCAAGATAGCCCACCTGCTTTACTTTTTTGGTTGCGTGATTGTACATCATGATTTCTCCTCTGCGCTGTGCAACCAATATATCAAGGTTTGGCAGAATCGTCATTTCTGTCGGCTCAAAAAAAGTTCCCTCTACCAACTGCGTTTTTGTAAACCGGTCTTCTGCCGGAATTGTTGGTGTTTTTACTTTTGAATAATTCAATTCCCTGTTATCATCCATTGCATATTTGATGCCACCCAGGAGATGCTTTAAGAAAAGAGGATCCGTGTAAGATTCAGGCGTATGGCCCAATTCTGTATACCAGGCCCTGCCTCCATCAAAATCATGATACCAGGCCATCGGATGATTATCGCCGTTGGTGCCGCCTTTATAGCTTTTTTCATCTATGGTTATCAGCACATGTACATCTTTATTTAGATTTTTAAAATTATACCATTCATCTTTTCTCACCCATGGATCAGGTAATCCTTTTGTTGAAATGTTCTCTTTATCTACAATGTGTAGCGAAGCTGTTTGTTGCTCGGGATGCCCATTGAAATTCGCGCCCACCAATCTGGTATACCATCCCCAATGATAACCCGCGTCTGTAGCGGCATGCACGCCAACAAATCCCCCACCCGCTTCGATATATCTTTGAAATGCATTCTTTTCATAATTCGTCATCAGGACGTCGGTATTGTCTGTCGTACTCAAAAAGACCACTGCTGCGTATTTTTTCAGCGAATCTTCATTAAAGATTGCCGAGTTGGAAGTGGTATCAACATCAAAATTGTTTTCCTGCCCTAATCTAAAAATGGCCTTTACACCATCTTCAATAGAGGCATGATGAAAGCCGGCAGTTTTAGTAAATACCAGCAATTTTGGCTTGCCGGAGCGCTTGTTACAACTAAAAAAAAACATCAGGAATGCAAATGCAGGAAGATACAGAAGGCGTGATAAACTTTTCATTGATTAAATGTGTATTGAAGATTAATTGTTTGCAAAACGTTTTTAAAAAAAATGAAATTACTTATTTCTCTGCAAAGAAAAATACCGTACGTAATATTTTACGATACGGTAGCAATAAAATGAGAAAATTTTTTCTAATTATTCCCTGGCCGAACATTCAATATTTAATTACGCGCTATATTTTTCGCTGCTGAAGACTCAAAATAAAAACCTTTCCTATTTATTGCTTCACTGCTCAATAATTCCTTATGGCCAGAAAGAAGGCTTCACATTAGTTCCCAGGTAAGTACAATCCCCGCACTCAGTTAAAGTGGAACTCCATCCTTTTTTCCGATTAACATATTCTTCATACAGCGGCACATATCCATAAGGAAAATAATATTGCGCACTATCGCCCGGCACAAACGTTGTAATGCATCCTGTAGAAAGATTCCATGTTGGTGGCAAAACACTATTGTCAATAAATCCTCTGAATTGAGCAGTATTTCCGGCCCCGATATACCCGACGACTGTTTCAGTAGAATCTGTAGTACAATGAATATTTCCTGGCGCCTGATTGGGCTGATTATCAAAAATAGAACCGATATCTTCCGTATTGCTTTTCATCGCTTTCCAGAAATTGTAAGCCGATGAATCCAATAAATATTGGGTGACAAAAGCGCTGTATTTGACACTAAGCCTGCGGTCGTGATTCGGGAAAAAAATAAGCTGACCATGAAGAACATTGTTTTTTGCACTCGCCGTTGATCCGAGAATAACATTCGTTGAATTGTCTGAAACCCAGCAAATATGTACATCATTAGTCCGTGGCATTACAGCCCCCGACATAGGATCATATTGCAATCCCGAAACAAAGGGCGTGTGATATTCCCAGGCTCCTTCAATCACCCACCGGTAATAGGGAGATTCATTTTGACGGCCAACGGTATTTATATATACCTGGAGGCCGCTGTTCTTAAACGTCCAATCTATTCCATTGATTACCGGCGACTGTTCAAAAGGCACAAAATCAGAAAGATAATTTTTGCCATTTGCCAGCGTAATATTCAGCCGATATTTATAAGAAAAATTTAAAATACGCGCCGGCATTTCATAAGTTCCGGCGGAGTTTTCGCTTAACGGGTAAGCATTTCCATGATCATCTTCCACAAAAACATTTGCATTTGTTTCAGCTACTTTTTGGGCGGTATCATCTTTAGATATTTTTCTTGTACGGGTCAATCTGATAACAGTTACGGTATCGGAAGTGATGTAGCCTTCCACTACAAGATAATTGAGCGGTTTATTATTTACTGGTGGATAATATGGATCCTTGCATCGGTAAAATGCTAACACAAAACAGAGCAAAAGAAATGAAATCCCGCTTTTCACTTTTCAGTTTTTTATCTAAAAAAAATACTTTTTAAAGTTACTCTTGCCTCAAATAAAAATCCTGATTATTTATTGCTTTACTGCAATTTTAAAAATTAGAAAATGTTTTCTATTATTTCACACTAAAGGTAAAACTGCTACTTCCGGCATAGCCATCATTCGAAATTCCCTGTATCTCTACCAAATATTTTCCTGGAATATCGCCGGTATAAAATGAAATACTGCCTTGCCCTTCTTCACTGGTATTTATTGCAGGCGACCAATACAAAACATTTCTAAAATCCGGAAGGCGGCTGCTGATAGCGGTTTCCGAAGCATAATCAGGTGAATAAAAAATACGTTGCTTTTGCAATCCGTCATAATCCAAAATCACATCATGCGGGTTTAATGAAAATCCCGGCAAATCGCCCGAATAGGTAGTAAGGCTTACAATGCCGTAAGCACTGATGGGCCCGCGATAATATCTCGCAGCCACTACTTCAAGTTTGCGGACTTTCAGCGGATCGTAGGCTATAATTTTATCAACATCAAAAACAGGAATGCCATCCAGTAAAATCAACGGATCTTCCACCATCGTTCTTTCTGAAGGCTGTAATCTTTCCAATTCAAAACCTGCATTATTAAACGTATTGAAGTGGTACTGCTTATTTTTTCTTACCACGTTTACTTCTGCTACATATTCGCGCATCACTTCCTCCATCGTGGTAAAACGGGTGTAATTATCCAGTAAATAAGTTTTATAAGGTTTTTGATAAAAGGGAAGCGTATCTATTGAAAGAGGATACATTTTTTCAAATTCACCGGAATGATAAGCAGCTTGAATTTGCATGTGCAGATTTGCTTCTGCCAGTTCATCTGCGCTTTGTTCAGCAACTGTAAGCTTAGGAAGTTCTCCACCGCCATATTCATCCGAAAAAGGAGTGAAAACCTGCAGGCGGTATACGCTATCCACATTATAATTTGTTTGCAAAACTATCTGTCCTTTGTCATAAAAATTTTCCATATTAAAATGCACCAATCCCTGATCATCACTTTTGCAGCCATACAATTGCACGCGCTTGCCGGGTATCGAAAGATACACAAGCACATTTGGCGCAGGCTGCCCGGTGATTTCGTTGGTCACTTTTCCTGTAATAAGATGCCCCTGGTTTTCGGGAATATAAGCAAACGAACTTTTGGCATTGAGATGATCCCAGTCAAATGTGCGCCAGCCCTGTGTGAGCAATAAATTGTCTAAAGCTTCATTGGCTTCTGGGTTGCCGTCCTTACAATAATAATCCGGGTTTTCAATATATCCCTTCAAATCAGAAGACAGCCACAGATAAGAAAAAATATTTTCATCCTGAGGCCGGGTGAGGCTATCCAGCCTGTATACAGCCACCGATAAGTTTCCAGGCAAACTACCCGAATTTTTCGCAGAGGTGGATACATCAATTTTTACAGGACTTCTTTTGCCAAACAAATCCTTATCCGACCGGGCGTTAATAACTAATCTTTTCGAAGGCCTTTTGAAATATAATCTTTCAGCAATTGGCTGCCGCTTATCATTAAACAAGGTTATTCCCACCACACCATCTCCCAAATCATTTTTATTAATGGAAAAATTTGCGTTGCCATTTGTAATAGCGGCCGCTTGTGAAGCATCCACTACTCCGTTGGTTTGAGCAATCAAATAAATTTGAGAAGAGGGTTCGCCGGAAGTGTTAACCGAAATTTTTAAAATATCTCCTGCATCTTCTAAATGCATAACATATCCGTTGGCGTAGGCATCCGGCAAATTTTTTACCAACTTGCTGCTGTCAGGCAGTGAAATAATAGCGCGGTATTTTTTTCCGACCGCAGGAGTAAGCTCAAATTTTCCCATGCCAAATTGAAGAGGATGAAAGTGCAATATGGTATCGTTTGATTCGTCAACAATCACTCCGGTGGCATCCACTCCTTTCCCATAGTTGTTGTTAATCTTAAATGCTACCACGCTTTTTAAACCGGTCACCAGGTTTCCGCCTTCGGGATAAAATCCTGCGGTATAGGAAAAATGATTATGAACCATCGTTGTGTCAAGGTTACGGGTGGTATTCACTATGGTAATAATCTTTTTAAAAAAATAAACTGCTGAATCGTTTTTCATCCAGTTGGTATAAGCTCTTAGCTCATAATTTCCGGTTTCAAGCGTAAGGGGAAGATTAAAAGAGCCATTGCCATTGCCATCTTTAATGCCAATTTTGGCCTGCATTACAGGGTCGTGTGCTTTATTCAGAAGCTCTACATAAACGATTTTACTTACAGAAAGAGGATGATTATTTATTGCATTTTCAACATAGGCTTTAAACCACAAAATTTCACCACAGAGATAATAAGATTTGTCGGTGTGTACATATACTTTTTCACGGATATGGTTAGACGAAAATACATTGATACTGTTCGCCATCTCCTGCAACGGCCGGCTTTGTGCTGCCACAAATCCACAGGCCAGTAAACCAATAAATAAACTAAAAAAATATTTTAATATTTTACAAACATCCGGCATATTGAAACTATAAATTTTTAGGGCCAAAAGAATGGTTTAACAAGCGTTCCTCCTTCACGTGTACAATCCACGCAAGGAGCAGACGCGCCGAAATACGCGGTTGGTATTGCGGCGCCCGGTGGATCTTCAGAATATGGAATCATATAGCCAGTACCGAAATAAAAGTCCAAACTGTCTAACGAAACTCTTTTCTCATCGCAGTAGGGTAATAAATTCCAATCGCCCGGCAGGTCGGAATTACGGATAAAAATTCTTTTTTGTTGTATGGTTCCGGCGGTGACGTATCCAATTACGTTTTCAGAAGGATCGGAAACGTTATGGATATTGCCTTTTGCCTGGTTGGGTTGTGTGCCAAATATTGAACCTATCTCTTCTGTATTGCTCCGCATAGCCTTCCAATAATTGTATCCTGCCGAATCAAGTGCATATTGCGTTATCAGGGCGCTGTACAAAACGCTGATCCTTTTATCATGATTGGGAATTAATTCCAGTGGCGCTTCATGAATTACATCCTGCGACAATTTTTCGGACGAGCCTATAAAAATTTTTGTTGAATTATTGCTACGGTAACAAACGTACACAGGGAATTGCCGGTATACAACTTTTTTAATGTCAGGATCATAAATTAAGTTAGTGTAGTATTGAGCGTGATATTCCCAGGTCTGTACAAAATCCCAGCGGTAAAAAATGGTTTTATTGCTTTCGTCGTGCGCATTCACAAAAATTTGCACGTTACCGTCTTTAAGTTCCCAGCCCAGCAGGTCAATTGGGGGTGCATTTTTGCAGGCCACAAAATCTGACACATATTCTTTGTTATCCCGTGTGGTGATATGCAGCCTGTAATTGCCGGCCACATCTAAAAAGTAGCTGGCGGAATAATTGCCATCTCCCGATTCGTACAAAGGATAAATATTGTTATTATTATCTTCGATGGAAACATTCGCGCCTGTTTCGATTATAACAGCGGCGGTATCTTCTTTTGTAATTGCTCTCGTCCTTGTAAGCCTGATATTTGTTATGCCGTCAGGATTAATAAATCCCTCTACTACCAGGAAATGCGAGGTGGATGATTTCAATTCGGGATAATACGGGTCTTTACATCCGCTTATCATAAAGAAAAAAATGACTGGTGATAAAATGAATAAATAAAAATATTTCTGTCTCATCTTTTTTTAAAATCTGATATTATAGGTTAAAAACGGAATAGCCGATCCAAAAATGGATAATTTATAACCCTGTATTCTTCCATTTTGTGAAATAAAATATACCGAATACGCATTTTTTCTTGCTGTTAAATTATAAACACCGAGCGTCCAGGAATTATGAGTTAACTGGTGGATCTTATGATTGCCGTCAATATTTAATGAGAAGTCTGTTCGGAAATAATCGGGTATCCTGTATTCATTCCGGTTTGAATATAAAACCCTTACGGAGCCTGCATAATCATATTCCGCAACCGGCAGGGTAATTGGCCGTCCTGTGCTGTAGGTAGCATTTAAAGAAATACTAAAGCGATGATTGATTTTATAATTTGCAGCAATGGTAGCATCATGAGGCTGGTCAAAATTGCTTGGATACCTGTCACCATTATTTATCTTTTCTGTAGCAAGAGCATCATTTTGCTGAAGCATGGATCGCGAATAAGTATAGCTCATCCAACCGTTTAATTTGCCGGAAGATTTTTTCAGGAGGAGCTCAATACCATAGGCGGTTCCCTTCGTATTGATTACGTCCGTTTCAATATTGTGATTCATAACCAGTAGTGCTCCGCTGCGGTAATCAAGGTAATGATCAAACCATTTGTAATACACTTCCGCGGAAGTTTCGATGGTATTATTTTTAAAGTTTTTATAGAAGCCAAGTGCTACCTGCGTTCCCAATTGCGGCTGCAAATTTGGATCGCTTAATTTCCATACGTCCGTAGGCGAGATGGTAGTGGTGTTGGTAAGAAGGTGAATGTATTGACGCAAACTGTTAGCCGATGCTTTTACTGAACTGTTATCTGAAAGAGAGTATCTCGCTGAAAACCTGAATTCCGGCCCCTTGTAGGTCTTTATAATTTTTCCCGAAGGGTAATAATTTGAAGCAATCACATTGCTGAGATCAATTGGTAATCCCGGCGCATAAGTGTTTACATGCTTTGGTCCCAAATAGTTAAACATTGAATACCTGATACCTCCATCCAGCGATAGATTTTCAGACACATTAAAATGATCCGATACATACAAAGCGCTTTCCAAAGCGTGCTCCGCTTCAAGGGAGTCGCGGATAAACAAAGATTCTTTGCCGATAGGGCTTACGGTGCCTGAATGAATATTGTACAGGAGGCTGTTTATCCCGAAGGCTAATGTGTGCTTATTATTCAGGAAGTAGCTAAAGTCTGCGTTGAATTTATATTGATTAATTGAATACTTTAATTTGTAAGCATTCACAGAATCGCCGTTAAATGCTACCTGGTAATCATAATGGTCAATTCCTGCCATGAATACGCCATAAAAACGATTATTAAAAATGTGCTTCCAGTTTATATTAGCGTTTGCATTTTGATATTGATATGTCGTGTCACGGTTCAGTTTAAATTTATCTGTACTTATATATCCATTTAAATACACATTATTCTTGCCGTTGATTTTATGATTGATATGAATCGTTCCATCGCGGAAAGAGGCGTTACTATTACTATATTCCTTCGGCAAAACCTTTAATACCCAATCAGAATAAGTAGTTCGTAATCCTGCGATAAAAGTGGTTTTACTGTTAATGATGGGCCCTTGTAATGTTATTTTACTGGTGAGAGGACCTATGCCTGCGGTACCAGATAATTTTTTATCATTTCCATCAAGAGAAGTAATGTCCAATACCGAAGAAATGCGCCCCCCGTATTTTGCAGGGATGCTGCTTTTGTATAATGTAACATCTTTTATCACGTCAGGATCAAATGCAGAAAAGAATCCAAACAAATGGGAAGGATTATAAATATTGGCGCCATTAAAAAGGATTAAATTTTGATCAGTGGCGCCACCGCGCACATTCAGGCCCGTACTTGCTTCTCCAACAGACTTTACGCCAGGCAAAGTGAGCACCGCTCTCAACACATCCACCTCTCCCATCACTGCCGGTATTTGTTTTATTGCGGTCATCGTTAGCTTGTCCATTCCCATCGTAGTGCCGCGCACATTTTTCTCCTTGCCGGCTTCTACCAAAACTTCCTTCAGGCGAAAAACTTTTTCTTCCATATCGATATCAAACTTGCCATCTGAATAAAGCATTACCTGCCTTTTAGTATCAAACATTCCGGGGGCAATAATGTTAAGCACATTTCGCCCCGCAGAAAGTATCAGGGAATAATATCCAAACTGATCAGTATGCACCTGCACAGCGGGGTGATAAAGAAATATAACCGCGCCGGAAAGGGCTTCGCCCGTTTGTGCATCGCGAACATAGCCTGCGATATTTACTTTGCCCTTGGGAGCTGTGTTTCTTTTGATGCCGATATCAAAAACTTTATTTTCTATTGAAATATCCTGCTTTACTTTTTTGGGTTTATTGATATAGTCAACTTCATCTGCCTCACTGCCGGCCGTAAGCGCGGAGGTATCTTCTTCCCCGTTAAAAAAACCATAAGGGAGCTGGGCAGAAAGAGTAAATCCCTGCGTAATAAATACATTGTTATTCTTATCAATTGTATAATGCCATTGCGTGTTGTGGAAAATCTTATCAAGCACTGAAGGAAGGTGCGCCTTAGTTATAGCGATGGTAATAGCAGTGCTGTCAAACTGCTTTGTTTCATAAAAAAAATGATAATCTGTTTGTGCTTCTACTTTCTGAACAAATTCATTAAAGCTTACATTTTGAAAATTGGCGGTGATGAGGTTATCATTTTGTGCAAACCCATCCAACGAAAAAAATATTCCGCCACATAAAAAAAGAAAATAAAATAGCCCGTTCATATTAATGGGTTATCTGATCATAAAATGCTGAGGCTTTCACCATAGCGGTTTCAAAATTATTACGCTTCAATTTTACATGGTTGCGTCGCATCATTCTTTTTAACTCGTGAAGTTTATCAGCAAAAACACGGTATACATCTTTCTTATTATTCACGAGGTAATACAAACCATCTTTATGAATGTAATACCGGTCGCGATTCATAAATTTCGTTACAATCACCTGCCCTTCAATCACCGTCATGAGGGATTCTGAATATTTTGCAAGAAACCGGATGTTACCATTGTACAGCAAATCAAAAAAACCGGAGGTATACAAATTTTCTTTATGGTTTTCTTCAAGCGAAATAAACTTGTGGCCTGAAAGTGAAAAACTATCTATAAACTGATTCTGAATTGTGATGAAATAAATATTGTTTGGATACATCGTAACCAGCAGGTTTCTCGTAACGTCATACAGCAATTTCAGCGAATCATATTTCCGGCCTTTATAGCTTACCCACCCGGTAGTAAAATCGCCGGTTTTAAAATAAGGCGAGCCCTCCATTCTCATCGTGTAAAAAACGTAGGCTTCGCCGGTGTATAAAGGCGCGTTTTCCGAATTGTAATTGTCATAAAGCTCAATGGCATTGCTTACCTGCAAGTCAGCTATGCTTTGTTTATCTAATTGCTGGCAAAAAATATTATCACAATAAAATAGTGTTGAAAACAGAAAAAATAAAAGAGAAATTTTCATCTGTGACAATTTATACCAGGCATCGCCAAAAAAAGCTGTTAATTAGAGAACTCCTGCAAGCAATAATAACCCGAAGTTAAGTTTTGCTGTGCCCGGCCTACATATTTTTATATGAACGGTAAACACCCTAAAAAAATTATATTGATAACTATCCTATTTGCTCTTTAACGCTTTTTGGATACCTGGCACCACAAGCGATTCCATTATCTGATAACCTTCCGGCGTTGGATGAACGCCATCTTTGGATAAGTTTGCAGGCAATCCTTTTGCATTGTCCACCATCGCATCAAAATAATTTACGAATACAAAATTATTTTTCGCAGCGTACTCTTTCATCCATTTATTAACCGCAGCAATCTTTTCAATAGGGTTTATGGCAGGCCGCCACGGAAAGGCATTTGCAGGTGTTATCGAACATAAAACCACCTTAATGCCGTTGGCTTTGGCGAGCTCTGCCATTGACATTAAATTATTTTCAATCATCTGAACGCTGGATGGGCCAGTATTTTCAGCAATATCATTGATACCGGCAAGAATCACTACCGCTTTGGGTTTTAAGTCGATTACGTCCTGGCGAAACCTGATTAACATCTGTGGTGTTGTCTGCCCGCTTATGCCACGATCGATATAAGGATTTTTTGAAAAGAATTCCGGTCGCGCATTTATCCAGCCATCGGTAATAGAGTTTCCCATAAACACTACCCTGTTTTCACCGGGGGCCGGCAATCCTGCCTTTACGTTTTGACTTCTATAGCGCCGCAAATTTGGCCAGTCATTATTTTGATTTAAACTGTCAGTTACCGGATCGTTTTGAGCTTTGAGGGATGGAGCGAAAAGTAAAAAAAATCCCAGACACAACAAGGAGGTAATTTTCATGCAAAAAAATTTTAGGTTTTAGAAAGAAGTATTGAAATTAATAATAAAACGTTGAACGTAAATTTTCAATTTTAAAAGATTAGTAAAATTAATTTTAAATAGAATATCTGAATCACAGTTTCGAATCAGCGAAGAGCAGCCGAAATAAAAAATCCGCTTATTTATTTGTTCACTTAAAATTGCCGTGCTTGCCATTTCAGCGCCGCGCCGGAAATGAAGATCCATATTTATTTTTAAAAAATTGAACGTTATAAAAAGGACGATTAACATAATCCCAAACAGAGAAGAAGAAAGAATTAGCAGAGTGCAATAAAAGAGGTGAATTCATCAATATGGCTGAAACCCTCGTGATTGGTTAGCTGCAGCCAAGTAGAAGTAATTACAAAGAGGCAGAACCGGAGCATTTCAGAAAACGATATTAAATTGGCAAAATAATTGATTGCATGATTTAATGTTTAATTCATTGCTACAACAAAATAAAAAACTAATCTTTTTCTTTATTTACTGTAAAAAATTTACTTTCACCAAACAGCTTCTTTCATCAATTTACATCGTATAAAACTGATAACATAACATTTGCCGCACATAAAAAAATATAGCGAAGAAGAATTGATCTTGTTACTCAAAACAGGAGATCAATCTGCCTTTAGCTATTTATATGATAATTATGCCGGCGCTCTGAACACAGTAATTTGTAAATTAATCAGCGATCAACATTTAGCGGAAGACATACTGCAGGAAGCATTTGTAAAAATCTGGAATAACTTTTCCTCATATGATGCTACCAAAGGCAGGCTCTTTACATGGATGTTAAACATTACCCGGAACCTGACCATAGATACCATCAGAAGCAAAGGATATAAAACCCAGACAAAAATCCAAAATTCTGATATTGCCGTAACTACAGTCAATAACAATAGTAATGAAAATGATAAATTTGACACATTAGGCCTGAGGGAGCAAACTATGCAATTAAAGGAAGAACAAAAAAAAGTGATAGATCTCGCCTATTTCGAGGGATTTACGCAGGAAGAAATTTCAAAAACACTCGGAATTCCTTTAGGTACAGTGAAGACAAGAATCAGGTCCGGGATTTCCGTATTAAAAAAATTATTAGTAACATAAATTGAGTAAAGAAGAATTCATATCATCAGGTTTGCTTGAGCTTTATGCCATGGGCGCTTGTTCTCCGGAAGAATCGCAAGTGGTGGAAAAGCACCTGCAACAGTTTCCCGAACTTAAAGAGGAACTGGATAATATTGAATTGTCATTGGAAAACTATGCGCAGCTCCACGCCACACCTCCTGCTCCTTCTGTAAAAGAAAAATTAATGGAGCGCTTGTTTTCTGAAGATGAAAAACCTGTCGCGGATCAGCTTAACTCCTCTCAGGATTTTCACCCATCGCCGGTGATATCTTTACAGGCAAGAAATACGATCCCCATATTTTATAAATGGGTTGCTGCAGCCGTGATTGTATTATTAATTGGCAGCATCATTTTAAATTATTCTTATTTTAATAAATACCACAACACGCAAAAGGCGTTGGCAGCAGCCGAGCAACGACTCCAGGAGAAAGAAAAATCGAATGAAGCGATGACCCGCGACCTGAATGTAGTTACTGATAAATATGCAATGCCAGTGGTATTAAAAGGTACTGACAAAGCGCCTGAAGCGGTAGCAAAAATATTCTGGCTAAAAAATACTGGCCAGGTTTATATTGATCCATCAAACCTTCCTAAAGCGCCGGAGGGCAAGCAATACCAGCTTTGGGCCATCGTGGATGGCAAACCAGTAAGCGGCGGCATGATACAAACTTCCAAAGGTATTTACCATATACAGCAAATGAAATCTTTCGGCAACGTAGATGCATTTGCAATCACACTTGAAAAAGCCGGAGGCAGCCCCACTCCTACCATGGACCAGATGGTAGTGATAGGCAAAATGTAATTCAACAATCCTTATTCTTTTTTACTCTTACCAGGAAACATTTTTTAAAAGTTCCCTCCGTTATTATTTCCAGTGAACCCATGAATAGGGCTGATTTATATTTTACAATTAATTCTAAAGCCCGGTAACTCCAGGCCTTCACGGATTTCTTCCTTTTTAGAAAAAAATTTCTATTTCTGAAAATTCTTTAAATCCAGGGCGAAACATATTTCGTAAGTATTAATGAATTGATAAAAATTATCAACTACTTATTAATCACTTTAATCAATTAAATTATGTTACAAGAAGAAAAAAAAGAAGTTCAGCCATCCCAAATTGAAGGAATGGCGAATTCATTTTCAAGGAGAAAATTCTTTGGAATAATGGGAGGAGCCGGCGCTGCAATAGCCGTGGCCGCTGCATCCTGCAGAAAGACAACGCCGATGCACAACAATTCAGGAGTTGACCTGGGAAGCGGTGATATCGGCATTTTAAATTACGCTTATGCCCTGGAACAATTGGAGGCCGCATTTTATACCCAGGTTATTAAAACTCCGTTTAGCGGGATCAAAGACATGGAGATGGCGTACCTGAAGGATATAAGAGATCATGAAATTGCACACCGCGAATTTTTTAAAGCAGCTCTTTCATCGAAGGCCATACAGGACCTTGAAGTAAATTTTAGCAAAATTGATTTTACAAGCAGAGACAGCGTTTTGGGAACAGCTGTTGCGTTTGAAGATTTGGGCGTATCTGCCTACAACGGCGCAGGTAGCTTAATTACCAATCCCGATTACCTCACCATCGCAGGAAAAATTGTATCGGTAGAAGCAAGACATGCGGCGTGGGTTCGCGACATGGTAAAAGCCGGATCATTCGCAGCTATGGATGTAGTAGATATGAATGGCCTGGACCAGGCGAAAAAGCCGGACGAAGTATTAACCATTGCCAGCGCATTTCTGAAAACAAAAATCAACGCAAGTAATTTACCCACCAGTTAAAATTTATAATTATGAACTTACAAAATATATTTTCCGAAATAGAAAAAACAGATCCTGAAGTATACGACAGGCTGGATACACGAAGAAATGCAATGAAAGCCTTCGCAAAAACATCAGGGCGCATTGCAATTGCATCTATCCCTTTTGCTTTGGGGTCAATGTTTCAAAAGGCCTATTCATCGCCAACAGCGCCAACTGATATCATTTTTGACACGCTGAATTTTGCACTAACGCTTGAATACCTTGAATCTAATTTTT
This sequence comes from Hanamia caeni, assembly GCF_003721595.1. GTDB lineage: Bacteria > Bacteroidota > Bacteroidia > Chitinophagales > Chitinophagaceae > Ginsengibacter > Ginsengibacter caeni. The sequence continues at coordinate 65,159 of NZ_RJJR01000014.1, read as the reverse complement.
ACATTAAAGCGGTTAGCTCCGGAATCATCCCTTCCGGGGATGCATTGACGGCACTTACACAAATACGCGACCATGAAAATGAACACGTAAAATTTCTAACAACTGCTATCAAAGCTGCCGGAGGCACACCCGTGTCGTTGACGGCTGACAATTTTGATTTCACTGCAGGTGGTGCCTTCGGTAATGTTTTTTCAGATTACGGAACACTGCTGGCAGTAGCCCAAACTTTTGAAGACACCGGCGTAAGGGCTTATAAAGGCCAGGCTCCCAATTTGATTTCCAACAATGATTACCTTACTGCTGCCCTCCAGATCCATTCAGTAGAAGCAAGACATGCAGCGCATCTCCGTGAAATGAGGCAGGCGGCAGGATACCTCGTTCCTTCCGGTGTTACCGTAAAACCGTGGATTACATTGAATCAAAGCGGAATCGGAACTTCAGCGGTACAGGCGAGCTATAATGGCGAAGAAAACGTAATGCAGGCGGGAGTTACCATCACGAATATTGGGGGAATGGATATTTCTGCAGCGGCCGCATCAGAAGCATTTGATGAGCCCCTGTCAAAAGATGAAATACTCGCTATTGTAAAGCCTTTTATTAAAGCGTAGATTGATAGTTATTCAACTAAACAAAAACCCGGAATCGTGCCCGGGTTTTTTTATTTTAATCACTTACAAACTCACTCCTCTTTTCCACGGAATAAAATCATTTTGTTTATGCCTTACTGAACTTACCTCAATTTCACCGCTGGCAACTTTAATTACATAATCTAATATTCTTTCGCCCACTTGTTCCACCGTTTCCTCTCCTTCGATAATAGTTCCCGTGTTGATATCAATAATATCATTCATCTTATTAAACAGGATAGTATTGCTTGACAATTTGATAACGGGCGCCACCGGATTGCCGGTCGGTGTTCCTAATCCAGTAGTGAACAAAACTATATTGGCTCCTGAACCTACTTCAGCAGTGGTGCTTTCGACATCGTTACCCGGTGTACAAAGCAAATTCAATCCAGGCTTTGTAACCATTTCAGGATAGTCCAGAACATCTGTAACCGGTGATGTGCCTCCTTTTTTTGCAGCGCCCGCAGATTTGATCGCATCAGTGATGAGCCCATCTTTTATATTTCCAGGCGATGGATTCATATCAAAACCAGAACCCACAGCTTTTGCCCTGTCGTTATAAGTTCTCATCAATGTTCCAAATCGTACGGCAGTTTCTTTATCAACACAACGGTCACTTAAATTTTGTTCCACACCGCATAGTTCAGGAAATTCAGAGAGTATCACAGTGCCGCCAAGCGCTACCAAAAGATCTGATGTGTAACCTATTGCAGGGTTAGCAGAGATGCCACTGAAACCATCTGAGCCGCCACATTCAAGACCAATAGTTAGTTTGTCAAGAGGCGCTGGCCTTCTCTCAATTTTATTAGCTTCAATTAATCCTGCAAATGTTTGTTTGATCGCTTTGGAAATCATGTCTGAACCTCTCCCAATCTGCTGTTGTTCCAAAATATATAAAGGCTTTGAAAAATTTTTATCTCTCTTTTTTATCTCTTCCTGCAAAATTCCAATTTGCGCATTCTGGCAACCAAGGCTTAAAACTGTTGCTCCTGCTACGTTTGAATGTGTAATATATCCTGCGAGTAAACCACATAAGGCTTGTGCGTCATCGCGCGTTCCACCGCAGCCGCCTTCGTGTGATAAAAATTTAACGCCATCTACATTGGGGAAAATTCTTTGCTTTTTTTCTTCGTCAATATTAGATGCCACATCCGCATTCAAAATCTCATCAATATTTTTTCCTTCTTTATAAAGATGAACGAGCTTGGAAACTTCAAGTTTTTTATTTTGATTTCTGCCGTATCCTAATTCATTAACCAACGCCTCCCGTAATACTTCGACGTTCCTGTTTTCACAAAAAACCAATGGAATAACCAGCCAGTAATTAGCAGTTCCCACTTTTCCATCAGCGCGGTGAAAGCCATTAAACGTTCTATTTTTAAATTTTGAAATATCAGGAATGTGCCATTCTGTTTTTCTTTCTGCCACCTCAAAACCACTGGCAGCATGCCTTACATTTGATGTAGTAATCCGGCTGCCTTTGGGAATTTCAATTTCAGCCCGGCCTACCAAAACGCCATACATAAATATTTCGTCTCCGGGCTTCATATCATGCATGACAAATTTATGTTTTGCCGGAACACGGGTAGTGAGCGTGTAACCATCACCGTTATATTCTACCGTTTCATTGGCAGCCAGGTCAGTTAATGCCACTAACACATTATCCGCCGGATGAATTTTCATTACTTTCTTTTTCATAATTATACCGATATTTTTGAATGATATTCGAGGGTTGTTTTCATACCATTCTCTTCAATGCTTTTCAAATTACTAATTACCGATTTTGCAAAACCGGGCAGTTGTGAAAGATCATCGCCCCAAATAGAAGTATCACTTAAAACTTCATTTACTACCTCTTCAACATTATTGTTTTTCCAAAAATGATAAAACTTATTCGCCGAGGGATCTTCAATCAAATATTCCTCACCATTTGCTTCGCCAAAATATTCTTTACCTTTTTGCTGCACCACTTTCATAAAGCAAAGATAGGCCGCAAAACCAAAAGTAAATAAAGCAGGAGCGATGTCTGATTGTTTGTAATGCTGCATCAATAAAGGAATACAACGCATTCGCATTTTTGAAGTGTAGTTAAGCGTGATGTTTATCCAATGATGGGCGATGTGCGGGTTTTTGAAACGATCAAGAACTTTGGAAATAAAATCCTGTTTAATTGTATTTTCAATTTGAAAAGGAATGGAAGGTGCAATTTCATTTCTCATCAGCTTTTCGATGAATGAAAAAAATTCTTTGTTTTCCATTGATTTATAAACAGTATCAAATCCGGCCAGAAAAGCTATGCCGCAGGTTAAGGTATGTGTTGCGTTTAACAATCGCAACTTTAATTCGCGATACAATTCAATATCAGGTGTTATTACGACTCCTTCATTTACTTCTGCAAACGAAAGAATATTTTTTATTTTTTCATCGCCCTCAATCGCCCACAGACTGTACACTTCCGAAACGATCATTAAATCATCCGTATATCCCAGTTCTATTTCAATCTGGTCGCGCAATTCTTTTTCAGGCATACCTGTTACAATTCTGTCCACTAAAGAATTGCAGAAGAAATTACTGTTTTCAAGCCATTCAATAAAATCATCTTCCAGGGAATTAAGATGCGCTAATTCCAACACGATGGATTCCAGTTTTTTCCCGTTGTCGGGAATTAGTTCGGTGGCAACGATTACAAGTCCTTTGTCATTTCTTCCTTCGAAAGCAGTAAATCTTTCATATAAAAATGCAAGTAATTTTCCCGGAAAAGAAACAGGCGGTTCTTTACGTATATCCTCTTTAACCAATTGAATACCTACTTCCGTTGTGTTTGAAATAATGATTTGCATATCCTCACTGTGCGCACAATTCAAGATTTCTGTCCAATCAGTCTGGGCATTTAAAACACGGCTGATAGCGGAACAAAGAATATTTTGCTCTACTCTTTGTCCGTTTTGAACGCCGCGTTCACACAATGTATATAAGCTGCCTTGCCTGTCGAAGGCACTGGTATCGCCCTTTGAGGTAGATTTTACCACAACAATTCTGCCGTTAAAAATGCCAGCCTTATTTGCTGCATCAATAAAATAATCCGGCAGGCCGCGAAGCAATACGCCGGTGCCAAATTGTAAAACTTTTTCCGGCAATTCAAGAATTTGCTGATCGGGAATTGATACCTTAACAGCAGATATGTTTTTTAAAGTAGAGGGTGATAATTTCATTTTTAAAATTCAGTTTTTTCACTTTACGTTTCGTTACAATTCTAAACCATTTTTATAATATAGCCCCCGAATTGCATTTTTATTTACGCAAACGATACCGAAGATTGCCGGCATTAAAAAAATAATGCCGGCAAAAGAATGCCTTTTAGCAGCCACAAAAAAATTAGCGCAAATCCTTTACAGCAGCCACGTCCATATCTCCATAATCCAGGTTTTCGCCAGCCATTCCCCAAATAAAAGTATAATTAGAAGTGCCGGCGCCTGCGTGAATGCTCCAGTTCGGCGATATCACCGCCTGGTCGTTCTTCATCCAGATGTGCCGGCTTTCCTGCGGCTCACCCATGAAGTGGCAAACGGCCTGGCCTTCAGGGATTTCAAAATAAAAATAAACTTCCATCCTGCGGTCGTGCGTATGCGCCGGCATCGTGTTCCACACACTTCCGGTTTTCAATTCCGTCATTCCCATTTGCAACTGGCAGGTTTGCACCACGCTGTTTACAATTAATTTATTTATGGTCCTGTGATTTGAATTTTCCAAAGAACCTAGTGTTACAATCTCTGCTTCTTTCTTCGTAATTTTTTTGGTTGAAAATTTATGGTGAGCCGGTGCAGAGTTAATGTAAAATTTTGCTGGGTTCGATTTATCTGCAGAATAAAAAATTACTTTTTTTGTTTCTTTACTGATGTATAAGGCTTCTTTAAAATCCAGCTCATATTTTTCGTCATCAGCCTCTACTGTGCCTTTTCCGCCTACGTTGATGATGCCCATTTCTCTTCTTTCCAGAAAATATTGCGCTTTCAGATTGTCCGGGTTTGGAAGTTCAAGCGGCTTATCTGCCGGCATGGCGCCGCCAGAAATGTAGCGGTCATAAAATGATAACGTAAGATGGATGGTATCTTTTTCAAAAACCTTTTCTATTAAAAAATTTTTTCTAAGTTGTTCAGTATCCATTCGTGCAGTTTCTGCCGGGCTTTGCGCATGTCTTGTTTCGATACTTTCATTCATAATTTATTTATTTTCTATGGTGATGATAAAAGCTTTTTTCGTAATCATGTGTTTTCCTTTTCAAATTTTCATTTATTTTTTTACAACCGCATCATGGGCTGTCGCAGGTCTTGCAAATTTTAAAAATTAATCGAATGATCACGTTTTGTGTTTTGTCCGCTCCAGATTTTTTTTGAAGTCCAGGGCTCATCTTTGCCCTGCCAGAAAATATTTTCTGCTGGCAATCCCAACATCAGAAATGCTTCTGAGCAGAGGTATAAACTTCCGGTAGAAATATAGGGTTCGCCCATAGCAGGCTGATGGCCGTATACACCAATTTGCAACCACCCGTTTTTATCAAAAGTTCCGGGCGCCTCAATTTGTCTCTTTATCAAAGTATAAAGAGCCGCACGCACTTGTTGCGGTTTAATAATATCGGATAGCTTTTGCATCAGCGCTATTTGCGACAGCAACTGGAAAGCGCCAAAGCGATAGGCAGAAGAACGTCCTATCACAGGATAAGTGCCCTCAGGAGAAATAAGCATCTCCTGGATTTCGGCATAGCGCTGTGCGCGTTTTAATACCAATTTGTATTTCAATTTCAAATCGGAATTTGAGATATTGCGCACGCTGTCTTGCTCAATAATCGTTTTTAATACATCAATCAGCATGGGCTGCATCACGAAGCTGTTATAGTAATCCCAATGAAAATTTTCGCCGTCTCCGTAAACGCCGTCTCCTTTATAATAGCCCAGGCATTGATTTATATAACCAATGGTTTCATCCCGGTGAAAACTGCCACTGAATTTATATAGTGCAGCCTCTATTGTGGCGCTGAACATTACCCAATTGTTGTCGTAGTGCGTAATCTGGCCGCTCTTTCGTAAAGCAGCGATAACATTGGCTTTGGTGGTTTTATCCAAAGGATACCACAACTGACCTGGGGCGCGAAGCAACGCCTGCGCGAGGAAAGCCGCATCCACCACCGGCTGGCCACAACAATTGAAATTCATATAATCAGCAGCCGTAGAATCGGTTGCGTTGTGAAGCCCCATCCTCGCCAGTTCGATATACTTTTTTCTCAGTTTACCTTCTTTTGTATCATCAGGACCCAATTCAAGCCACGGCGCCATTCCGGAAAGCAAGCGTCCAAAGGCTTCGAGGTGTGTAAATTGGGCTCTTCCCTCGCCGGAAGATTCTACAGGCATTTGCGTTTTCAGTTCATTTTTACTCAGGGCAATTAATACAGGGTCTGCAATTTTTGCAAGTGTGTTTACAAGATAAGAACGTTCAATGGCGTTCATTTCTACTTTATTATTGTGTACCTGTGAAAATCCTTTGGTAGTAATGAATAAAGTAAAAATGCACAGGAATAATTTCATGATTTATTTTTTGACCTCAAAAAAAGATAAAATAAAAAAACATTTTTTTATTTGTTTACTGTCCTATTCTGCCCTTTGCCCTTTGCTCTTTGCCTTCTGTCTTCTGCCTTCTGCCTTCTGCCTCTTGCTTTTTGCTTTTTGCCTCTTGTGTCCTACAAATACCAGTCCTTGTACCTTTTCAATGCTTCTAAAAAATAATAGTCGGCATAGATTAAGGGCACATCTACTTCGGAATTTTCTGGTTTGGCACCTGTGCAATGCATGATGATAAAGCCGCCATTTTCTTTTGCATTTGCCCGGTATTTATCGCTGGCTAAAGATTGCAGGATTTTTTCCGCATTGGAAATAAATTTTTGCTTTTCGCTGCCACTGGTGTATTGCCCCAATTCAAGAAGCGCCGAAGCCATGATGGCTGCTGCAGAAGCATCTCTTTGTGTGTAAGGAATTTGAGGCGCATCAAAATCCCAGAAAGGAATTTTATCTTCAGGAAGATTCGGATTGTTTAAAATAAAATGGGCGATATGCTTTGCCTGCTCAAGAAATTTTTTATCTTTTGTAAATCGATACATCATTGTAAATCCATACAAACCCCACGATTGCCCCCGCGACCATGACGAGCAATCAGCGGCGCCCTGCCAGGTAGCTTTGCGGATAACGCCGCCGGTTTGTAAATTATAATCTACCACGTGAAAAGAGCTGTAATCAGGCCTGTAATGATTTTTAATGGTAGTATTGGAATGATTAATGGCAATTTGTTTATATTTTTTATCGCCTCCATTATCGGTTACCCAATCAAGCAGTTCCAGATTCATCATATTATCAATTATAACCGGGCATTTAAAATATTTATTACTGTTCCAGCTTTGAATGGATTTTATAGAAGGCCTGTAACGGGTAGCCAATGATTGTGCGGATCGGAAAATTATATCCTTATATTTTTCATCTTTAAAAAGACGGTAGGCATTTCCAAAACTACAAAACATCATAAAGCCAAGGTCGTGCGTGCCGGTGTCGAACTTATTTGGCTCAATGAGCTTCAGCGCTCTTTCCGCTTCCTGCTTTAATGTTTCATCTTTTGTTTGTTCATAAATATATAAGAGTGAGCCCGGATAAAAACCGGTGCACCACCAGCCAATGTTGCGCGCAATAAACTTGTCATTTTTTGCATCGTAAGATTGCGGTAGTTTGTCCGGCGGAGTCAGTGTCATCATATAACGGTATTGCGTATCCGCAAATGCAAAATTTTCTTTAATTAAGTTTTGCATGGTATTCTTTGACGCGCTTGTTTGTGCTTGAGCACCAGCCATCATTAGCAGGAATAAAAAACCAAATGAAATTTTCTTCATAACAGGTAAGTTGATTTTTCAAATAAGATGATTAAAAAAACGTATCATTAAAAAAATTATAAAGTAACAATAGATACTCAGATTCTTTTTTTCAAAATTCCCCTTTTTATTAATAAAATAATTATCGTCCCATCCAACCCCCGTCAACCGTAAGTATTTCGCCATCTACATAATCAGACGCATGCGAACTTAAAAAAACAGTTGGCCCGATAAAATCTTCCGGAACGCCCCACCTGCCAGCCGGTATGCGGTCAAGAATTGATATGCTTCTTGTTTCATCTTCGCGTAAAGCCTTTGTGTTATCGGTAGCGATATAGCCAGGTGCAATACCGTTTACATTCACTCCTTTTGATGCCCATTCATTCGATAATGCTTTAACCAAACTGGCAATTGCCCCCTTGCTTGCAGCATAACCCGGAACATTTATTCCACCCTGGAAAGAAAGCAATGAGCAGGTAAAAATAATTTTTCCACTGCCACGGTTTATCATTTCTTTCCCAAACTCACGGGCAAGGATAAACGCAGCGTCAAGATTAATGTCGAGTACAGCATCCCAATCCTCATCGCTGTGGATAGCAGCGGGATTGCGTTTGATGATGCCTGCATTATTTACAAGTATATCGATGACAGGATGCGCGCTTTTTATTTTTGAAATTGAATCATAGACTTCTTTCCTATTGCCGAGGTTCACGGCATAAGCAGAAAAATTCTTTCCCGATTTTTTTACTTCCTGCTCAGCACGGCTTCCCGGCTTTAGTGTCCCGGATACCCCAATCACATCTGCCCCTGCTTGTGCCAGCCCTATTGCCATTGATTCGCCAATACCCCGAGAGCAGCCTGTAACCAATGCAGTTTTTCCCGTAAGAGCAAATAGTTCATTAAATTTCATGTTGTAAATTTTTTTTTCATTTCGATTCAGTTCGTTTTCAATTATGCGCAGGAAACGCCCGGTTATCAAAATCCATACGTTATTCTTTTTCGCAAATATAGACTCAACTGTTTAAAATAAACGGCCCCGATGACGCTCACTGAATAAGTTGCGAAAGCAGATTGACTACATGAAACGGGAAATTGTTATTTATGAATTGTATACATAACCGAAGCTTTTTTGACAGGTTTTTTTAATTGTAACAGTACCCGCCAAATGTCACGGCCATCCCATGATTCTTTTAAACCCTGGTCTTCAGGCGTTACTAATTCTATTTTTTCTTTTCTGGCTTTCCAGATTTTTGTATCATAATCGAGAAAAACTTTTTGTTCACCCGGAAGATAAAATATGATTTTGCCTGGCGAACTGATATCTGTATTGCAAACGGTCATAAAAGTTTGCAATATATTTTTCGTTTCATTCTTCAATTCAAACCGATCTTTTATCTCGATGTCATTTTTTTCTTTATTCAATTTTACCTCACGGTTCCAACTCTCAATTCCTGCTTCAGGCGGGTAAGCATCGGCAATATCCATAGTAAGCCGCGAACTGCTTTTATTGTTTTGATACCTTACATCAGCGGCAGCAAAACGGCCTCCCTCTTGTTGTTCTGTATTATTAACTGTAGGTAAATTATGATAGGCTGAAGTATTAAACCAAAGTTGATACCGTTCCTTGGAAAATGTGCGGGCAGTATAAGTACCCGAACCAACGTCAATAATTACAGGGTTCCCATCCGCATATACCATAAAATCGCCGACATCATTATGATTATGGCTTTCGCCATTGTTTCCTCCATGGGAAGCAACAAATAAACCGTTATCAGTTCGCGAAGCCATTAGCTGCACATCGCTATACCAAACGTCCTTCACGGGATTTTCTTTGTACGGATATGCTGAGCAAGCCTTAATGGCTGTAAGATTGTAAAGAGCGCGGGTACGGTGAAAGCGCCCTGAGCCTTTCTCGTCATACGTGTGAAAAGCCCAGCTTCCCATATTCATCATGTCTCCATTACTCACGCCTTTGCCATATTGGAAAATTAATAAACCATCCGGCTGCATCGTAGGATGGGCATCGGCTACATTGATAAAATATTTTCCATCAATATGGGTGTTATAAATGTAATCGCCCATTTTGTTGATGAATGGATTTTTGTATACATCAAAATGGCCGCCGGTAGCGTCATAGAGTAAATTTAAGGCGTCAAAAACGCATGCGCCGGCGGCCGTCCAATAGCTGGGGCCCTCATCACAGCCACCATCATCGCCTAAACCGTTGATGTAATGATTAATAATTTTTATGGCAATGTTGAGGGCGTCAATTCTTTTAGTCTTGTCTTTTTGAATCAGCAAATTTGCCGTGATATAATTTGAAGCAATCCATGGCGCCCAATTGTTGGTTTTGGCCTTGGGATTCCCACCTCCCATCCAGCCATATTGCGCTGTAGTCATCGGTTTGAAAATCCGGCGATCAATTTCACAACGAATCCGTTGGCGGATTAATTTAGAAACTTTATCCAACTGCGGACCAACAAAATAATCCGTCCAGGCGAGTATTGCGCCGGTTTCAGCAGAAAACAGGTCTACAATTGGGTCTTCCACGTCAGGCAATCCAGGGCCGGCTTTTTGAATACCAACATGGGCGCTTACTCCCCAAAAACTTTCTTCACAAATTGACCAGATACCATTGATAATTTGATCAGTATATTTTCCATCGCCCGATACTGCTTCGGCTATTACCATATTCCACAACTGTTCTCGTTTTGAAAAAGAAATGTTTTCATAATCGGTGCGGTTGTTATTGCGCGTAAATTCCAACATTATGGTTGCCGGAATCTCTTTAAAAGGCTTGGAAAGCGATTCATCGCCTTTTTCAATTAAAAAATTAATTACGGAATCAGGCAATATCTTTTTCCAATCTTCAGCCTTCCTGGGAAAAGGTTTGAAATCGTCCTGTGAAATCAAAAAGCTTACTAATTGCTGATCTTTAAATTCGGGTAAAATATTTCTTTGAGTGATTTGAGCTTTGGCGGATACATTGAATAAAATGCAACATCCTGCCAGAAAGTAGCAGTAGGTTTTAAAGAAAGAATGTGATTTGATAAGCATAATTTGTCAATTAGAAGTTAAGCAATACGTTCATAAATGATCTGGTAAACAATTCTGCGTGGATTTCAGTTCAACCATTCAATATCAATTCAAAGGTTCAAAATCATTTTTTAATAAACACAACTTTCCTAAATTTTTTTAGCGAAAACAGGTAAAATAAAAAACCCGGGTATTTATTGCTTTGCTGTCAAATAGCCTTTTTTTAAAAAAATTATTATAGCCGTTTTTATTACCTTTGAGTTAAATAATACAGAATTGGCGTTCCAAGCTTATAAAACATCCTTTCTTTCCATGAACCTGGATTTTCTCGATCACAGACTGTGACCATATCGCCTATTTTCTGTTTTCTTTCTCATTAATACATTTTTTTAAATTAATTTCTATGTCTGTACAGTCTGCTGTGTCTCAAACTGATTATTATATTAACCTCGAAAATCAATATGGTGCGCATAATTATCATCCTTTGCCGGTTGTTTTAAAAGAAGGCAAAGGTGTTTTTGTGTGGGATGTGGAGGGCAAAAAATATTTTGATTTTTTAAGTGCTTATTCTGCCGTAAACCAGGGCCACTGTCATCCTGTTATCATTCAATCCCTGCTTGAACAAGCGCAAAAACTGACGCTGACAAGTCGTGCATTTCATAGCGAGCAATTGGCTCTGTTTTCCCAATTTATTACTGAGTATTTTGGCTACGACAAAGTGCTGCCTATGAATACAGGTGCGGAAGCGGTAGAAACAGCTTTAAAACTTTGCAGGCATTGGGCTTACAGGGTAAAAAAAATAGAACAGAATAAAGCTAAAATACTTGTAGGTAGTGGTAATTTTCATGGAAGGACACTTGGCATTATTTCTTTCAGTGATGATCCGGTTGCCAGGGATAATTTTGGCCCATATTTATCCGGCTTTGAGACAATTCCCTACAATAATTTACCTGCTCTGGCTGATGCGCTAAAAGATAATAATGTGGCAGGCTTTTTAGTGGAGCCAATCCAGGGCGAAGCCGGAGTAAATGTTCCTGATGAAGGATATTTGGCAAAAGCAAAACAATATTGCGAATATGCCAATGTATTGTTCATTGCCGATGAAATACAAACCGGTTTAGGCAGGACGGGGAAGCTTCTTTGTTGCGACCATGAAAATGTACGACCTGATATTTTGATACTTGGAAAGGCGCTAAGCGGCGGCGTGCTGCCGGTAAGCGCTGTACTGGCGGATGATAAAATTATGCTGACAATCAAACCCGGCGAGCACGGAAGCACTTACGGTGGAAATCCGTTGGCATCAAAAGTAGCGATGACGGCGTTACAGGTTTTAAAGGACGAAAAAATGGCTGAAAATGCATCGCGGCTTGGCGAAATATTTCGCGAAGAACTGAAAAAGATAAATTCAAAGCATATTTTAAAAATTCGTGGAAAAGGACTGCTAAATGCCATCGTTATCGACCATCCGGAAAGAGACGCTGCCTGGAAATTATGCCTTGAATTGAAACAAAACGGCCTGTTAGCCAAACAAACCCATGGAGATATCATCCGTTTTGCGCCGCCATTGATTATTACCAAAGAACATTTAATGGAGTGTTTGGATATTATCAGCAAAAGCCTGAAAGTGTTGGATTAAACAACATATATTAATTACTGTAAAATAACAGTAAATCAACTTTTAAGGTTGATTTATATTTCCGTTCACGGATTTTCATTTCATATCGCCGGCTCCAAAAACCAGTGGCAGCAGGTTCTCCGCATTTTCGATTTCGAAGACTTTTCCTGTCATTCCACTAAGAAGTATTGTGATTGAATTCTGAGTGCGCTCCTGGAATTCATAAAATGATTGGCGGCAAATTCCACAGGGGCTAATTGGGTGATCACTCTTTCCATTCAGATTGTGATATGAAATGGCAATGGTTTCAATCCCCACGCCTGGAAACAATGAGGATGCTGTGGACATTAAAGTTCGTTCAGCACAAATCCCTGCGGGATAAGCTGCATTTTCCTGGTTGGTGCCGCTTACAGTTTTTCCATTTACCAATTTTGCGAAAGCCCCCACTTTGAAATTTGAGTAAGGTGCATAGGCATTTTCCGTTATCTTTCTGGCTTGCTGTAGTAATTCTGCTTTTTGCTTTTCTAATTCTTCAATCGATTCATAAACGATATAGCTAAATCGAAACAGTTCTTTCTTCATCTTCTCATATTTGTCATAAAGATAAATTATTACAAATTATAAATTGGTTGACCGACAGGCCAAACAATAAATGAAGCAAAACTACTAACCATGCTTGTAATTTCGGCTTCCTTAAAATAAAAAAAGCCGCATAGAAATGCGGCAATTGTTAAGAACCAATCAGGTTCTGTAACCCCCAAAGAAAACGAGTTTATATAATTATTTCAATGCAAACATTTTTATTTCGCTAAATTGAATACCACCATTAAAGTCCAGATGTTTTAAGCGATAGTATGAAATTTGCGTTTTACTATCTTTTTTATCAAAACAACCAAAACATTCACATCCTGGTTTGGCTGGGTCAGGACCCAAAACGTATGCAATGGTCCTAAAGTTTTTTCCATCAACACTTTTCTGCACTTCGAAGTAATTAGTTGCTTGCCCGCTATTTGTTGACCAGCCAATATTTATTTTATTTTGAATTTCACTCACCCGGAAATTATCGATCTGGATTTTTCCGGCATTATTGCTTTGAGCCTGTGCTCCAGCAGAAATCAAAAAAAAGAAAATCAATAAAAAACTATTTCTAATTAAAAAGTATCTTGATATCATTGTACGATTTTTTATAATATTTACAATGAATATTAGAATTTAGAATTTTATAAAATTTGGATTCGCTCAATTATGCCACTAAATAGTTCTAAACAAATAGATCTTTTTTAATAATTAGGCATCATCTGGCAGGTTAAATAAAACCGCTTTTTTGTTTAAGAAAGAAAAAAGAATAGCTTGTCCTTTTGGTAAAATTTAAATCCATTCCCTAAAGTTTCGAGGTTTATAATTTCTATCTTAATGATCCGAAGATCTTTCAAGGGAAACAGGATTAGCTTATTCTAAACTGAGCTTTAAAGCTTAAAAACTCATAAACACAGTGCAAACATAGAGTGCATTTTCGAAAAATGCAATACCGTAAAATTACTGTTTTACAAACTTTGAATATTTTCTACTGTTTATGGGATTATTCCAGAATTCTGTTTAATTGAACGGCCATATTTCTACATCATATTTCAACAATATCCTAAAATTTTAGATAAGTTTAAAAAAATTCATTTTTATAAAATGGATAGATCTAAAAAGCAAATTGACATATTGTCATACCATATCCATCGCGAGGGTCTACACTCTTTTATCAAATTGTAAATTTTTAGGGGGTTCTTCAACGTCCTGATAATAGAGAAATAAAATATGTTCCATATATAAAATAAAATTTATAATGTTACTTACAATAGTATGTTTATCAGAATATTAGTGTTAAAAATGTAGTTATTTTATGCTATCTCTCTAAATGGACAAATAGTAGCGGAATAGTAGGCGGTATCGGACGGTCTTTGATTTATTTAAATAAGCATATCTTATATTTATTTAGTTGTTTACCAGCATTATAAGCTTAATTTCTAATAGCTAAGTATTTTAGTTAAATACTTTTATAATATAATTAATGGGATGCTAATAACGTTAGTAGTAAGAAGTCTATCTTTGTAATTAAAAACAAAAAAAATTGAAAAATGAAGAAGAAATTTGTAACGGTATTTTCGGCGGTGGTTGTCTTTATGTCATGCTCCTCTCCTAAGGCCCTTGAGTATCGGGAATATCATAATTTTTCAGTAGAAAAGCTGGGGTATAGTAATTCTACGATCAAAATAGACCTGGTATATTTCAATCCAAATAATTTTAGAATGCAACTTAGGAATACGGATTTGGACATTTTTATCAATGGAAAATTGTTTGGTCATAGTTCTACTGATACGCTTATTCCAATACCTAAAAGAGATACTTTCAGCTTACCGGTAATGTTTGACGTGAATATGCAAAGCCTTTATCAAAACGCTTTGAATACCTTATTGGGAAAAGAAGTAACATTGAAGGTTTCCGGTAAAGTAAAAATCGGGAAGGCAAATGTGTTTATGTATTTCCCCGTGAATTATGAATCGAAGGAAACATTTTCCTTGTTTTAGCTAAAAACGATTGCAGGTAGAATTCAATTGAATTTCAATATTTCACTGTTTTATTAAGCAGTATAGCCTAATGGGATAAAATATCCTGGCTTTTTTTGAGTTTCTCATGCTCAGGTTCAGTTGTGTGCTTCAGAAAAAGAGTTTGTGTAGGGTATGCAAACTTCACATCCATCTTTTCGAAAGACTGGAGGATTGCCAAATAGATGCCTTGGTGGGTTGACATATAAAAATTGAAATCCGGGGTAAGAACATAATATACAAACTCAAAATTCATACTGGAATGGTTGAACCCGGTAAAGTGGCCCCTGTCAAAGTTGACATTTTCCTGTTGGTTAATAATTTCTTTAACCGTATCGGGAATCAATTTTATCTTGTCTATAGGTGTATCGTAGATAACGCCGAAATTGAAAACCACTCTCCTTTTCTCCATTCGCCCGAAATTGTGAAGCCGCGACTTCGTAAGATCCTGGTTGGAAAAAACAATTTGCTCTCCGGCTGGATTCCTCACTCTCGTGGTCTTTATTCCTATGTATTCAATCACGCCAGCTTTATCATCTACTTGCACAAAATCGCCTACCTCAAATGGTTTATCAAAATAAATAGCAAAATAGCTGAATAGATCACCTAAAATCGCCTGAGCCGCCAGCGCTATAGCAATGCCACCTATCCCAAGGCCGGTAAGAAGGGTGGCCATATTGTATCCAAGATTGTCTAAAACAAAAATGAATCCGACGATGTAAATACAAAAATTAAATATTATAATCAGGCCGCCAGCTTGTTTTTGCCTCACTTCACTATTTTCTTTGTCTTTAAGGGCTGAAAGAATAAAATATCGGAGGCACGCGGTAATTATTCTCAATACGAAAAACATGACGACTATCCAAAGCGCAACCGAAATACGATGTTCCCACTTTTCAGAAAGTGACAAATAACTGATACCGGCATACAGGAGGGAAATATAAAGAATCGGGAAAATAGATTTTTCAACGCCCGCAACAATTAAGTCGTCAAATGTGGTGGCTGTTTTGCCTGCCCATTTTTTTAACGTTGAAATTACTGTTTTTTTTATAAGCTTGAGTACGGAAAATCCTACAAGCACTATCCCAATTGCAATTAACCAGGCTTGTATGGTATTGTGAAAAAAGACCTGTTGCCACCAATTATTCATAAATATTTAGACTTGCATGAAGAATTATGCCCGGGAATTTGCAATTTTAAAGGAATTAGAAACACTTGCCGGGTAGCTACTAAGGTAACTTAAAGGAAAAAGATGTCCAAATAGCAGCTATGAGTCTCATTTTTTAAGGCGTTATCTCAACTTATCACTATGATGCTCGCCAATTCGAAGGGTCTTTTCTCCATTGCAATAATTGCTGATGATCATCTTCAGATATTGAGTTTTGGCTTATAGCAAGTTCAATCAGCGACGGATAATCGGTCAGGGATTTGAGGCGGACTCCTGATTCATCAAATGCTTTTTTTGCTTCGTCAAATCCGTAATTAAATATGGATACCATGCCTTCTACCTGCAATTCAGCAGATTTTAAAACATCCACTACCTGCAAACTGCTTTTGCCGGTAGATATTAAGTCTTCAACCACCACTACTTTTTTCCCGGGTTCATAATATCCCTCTATCTGGTTTCCGAGGCCAT
Organism: Hanamia caeni; assembly: GCF_003721595.1. GTDB lineage: Bacteria > Bacteroidota > Bacteroidia > Chitinophagales > Chitinophagaceae > Ginsengibacter > Ginsengibacter caeni. The sequence continues at coordinate 48,748 of NZ_RJJR01000014.1, read as the reverse complement.
GGCTCTTGGGCTTGGGCCTTACATAAATAAAAGGAAGCTTTAACTGATCGGCGGCCATTGCGCCCCAGGGAATTCCTGCTGTGGCCACACCGGCAATCATATCAGCCTGGTCAAAAGTTTGAAAAATCGTATTACACATTTCAGATTTAATAAATTCTCTTACAAAAGGAAAAGAAAGAATTTTCCGGTTATCACAATAAATTGGGCTTTTCCAGCCGCTGGCCCAGGTAAACGGATTATCAATGCTTAACTTAATTGCCTTAACTTGTAGCAATTTTTCAGCAATCGCTTTTTTATCAGTCATGGCGCGAAGATAACAAACCCCTATGAGCTACATTACAATTTACTTTGACAACAAACCTGTGTTTTTATGTGATGAAATCACTCCGGAAATTAATGAATACCGCCGCCATCCCGACGCGGTATTTATCGATGAATTATCAACCGCCGCCATCAATTCGCTTCTTCATGAAATAAAAAAGTCGCAATTTCATGCAGGGATAATTTTTGATAAAGATTTTCAAAAGCTGAAGCGCGATTTCTTTAAACATTTTGAGTTAATCAAGGCCGGAGGCGGACTGGTAAAAAATAATTCAGGAAATATGTTACTTATGTTCCGACGCGGAAAATGGGATTTACCAAAGGGCAAACTTGATGAAGGCGAATCGATTGAAGAATGCGCATTAAGAGAAGTTGAAGAAGAAACAGGCTTGCATCATCTTTCACTCATAAAACCACTCACCATAACCTATCATACGTACAATTTATTCGGCAAGCATAATTTAAAAGAAACGCACTGGTTTTTAATGCATGCAGACGGGAATGAAAATTTAATTCCACAAACCGAAGAAGATATTTCTGAAATACTTTGGGTGGAAAAACAAGATTTAAAAAAATACCTGGCAAACACCTTTCCTACTATCGAAATCGTCTTGAATTGCGCAGGTTAAATCAGATTATTTGCTCCTTTTTGTGAAGAATAAAGAAAGAAAATTTGAACTATAAAAGATTCATTAGTGCAAAAATTAGGCTTGTTTATTGACAGGTGCGTTTATCTTTTGCAATAACCTTAACCGTAAATTTAAATATTCGCATGGATAGAATTAAACTTATTAAATTCTTATTAGGCCGGAAGAAATCAAAACATTACCTAGAAATAGGAGTTTTTAGCGGTCACGTGTTTTTCAAAATAAAAAGTACATTCAAAGTTGCAGTGGACCCCGAATTCCAATTTAGTTTTTTTAGAAAATTAATTAAAACACTTTCCAATCCATATAATTTCTATAATAAGTATTTCCTAAAAACCAGCGATCAATTTTTTAGCGAAAATGCAGCCATTTTATTTAAATCAAAAAAAATAGACGTAGCATTAATAGATGGAATGCATGAACAAGATTTTGCGTTGCGCGATGTTGAAAACACTCTAAAATATCTTGATGAGGATGGTATAATTATCATGCACGATTGTAACCCGTTAAAAGAAGAAGCAACAATAAGTTTCCGGGAATGGCAGACAAAAGGAATGAACGGTACATGGAACGGAGATACCTGGAAAACAATTGTCCATCTTAGATCTCTCAGAAAGGACCTTAATGTGTTCGTTTTGGATTGCGATCATGGGTTAGGAATTATCACAAAAAGGAAGCCTGAAAACATGCTTAATTTTTCGCCAGAAGACATAAGTCACCTCACTTATGAACAATTTAATGAGACCAAAAACCACTGGATTAATTTAAAGCATGCCGATTATATCTTTGAGTATTTACAGCATGCAAAAATCATATAGAAAGATAGGTTGTAAAAGCAATTTAAGAATCTGCATTTTTTGTTGCTTTACTCATTCTGCCAATCGCTTTTTGACAAAATACAAAACTCCAGGTATTCCATTTTTTTGAAAAAATATTCCTCTTCAAACCCGGCACTTAAAAAAACTTCTTTATGAACAGGATTGAGATAAATCACATATATTTTTCTCGGAAACTTTTTTATTGAATCAAGAATATTTTTGACCACTTTTAATAATACAACCTCATCAAAAGGATTGAAAAAGAAGAAACAATTCTGGTAATTGCGAATTTGATACGAAGCTGCATCAGCGCATATCACTTCGAACTGAATTCCTGGGAATAATGTTGATATCTTTTCAACATTAGCTTCGGCTTCGATGCACAGCATCGTGGAAAAATCGATGCCGGTTATTGCTTTGAAGCCATAGTGGGCCGCTACCACCAATATTCTTCCCCTTCCACAGCCAAAATCAACAAGCGCATGATTTACGTTTTCTTGTTTAAGATATTCAAATGCTTTTTCAATCAAATAATAATTACTGGCCTGGTAAATGGATGCATGTGAAAGATTTTCGCTGTCAATTTTTTCATCGTGAAGCCGGTTGATTTTGATTGTATCAATTGCATATTTTTTTTCTCCACTTATTTCGTGATATACGGTAAATGCGCCCAGCCAGGGATTCCAGTTTTTAGAAATGAAATAAAAATATTTAAAATAATAGAGCATCTTCATTTCTACCAGACATTAATTCAGAGAATCAGAAAGCCTGAAATCGATTACTTTTAATTGAAAGTTGACTGTATTGTTCCATTCGTTTTCATCTATTGTAAAAACGAGATCCAGCGGTTTATTTAATTGAAGCAAATCAAATTTATCAGCAAGGTTAAAGCCAATTCCGGTCATGGTAATATTTTCATTTTTTACCACAAAGCGGATGTGCTTTTCCTTAACAATTTTAGTCCACGGAGTGCTCATCACGTTCCTCGCTATAAATACCGGGCGTAAATTTCCCGGGCCATACGGCTCCATCTGCTGTACAATATTATAAAAACCGGAAGTGATATTTTTAAAAGTAATTTCCGTGTTAATAATGAGTTCAGGAATAAGAAGCAAAGGATCAATATTTGCTGAAACAACTTCCTCAAATTTTTGGCTGAACGCTTCAATATTTTCAGGATACATTGACATTCCGGCTGCCGCAAAATGGCCTCCATAGCCTATGAGGTGCTCACGGCAGGCATGAATGGCCTCATATAAGTTGAATCCCGGAACGCTGCGGGCGCTGCCCCCTGCAATATTTTCACCAAGGGTTAAGATAACTGTTGGCCGGAAATAAGTTTCTATAAGCCTGCTGGCAACAATGCCAACCACACCTTTATGCCAGTGCGGTTGAAAAAGGACCGTGGTTTTCCGCGATATCATTTCAGGATTGTTTTCTATCATGGCCAGCGCCTCTTCCGTAATACTTGAATCTGCATCTTTCCGGTCGCTGTTATCGCTGTGAAGCATTTCTGCAAACTCTTTTGCCTTTAGCTCATCATCTTCAATAAACATCCTTACCGCTTTGGAGGCATCATCCATTCTTCCTGCAGCATTTACCCGCGGCGCAATGATAAAAACCACATTGGTGATAGAAATTTTGCTTTTAAGCTGGCTTAGCTCAATCAATGCTTTTATGCCTGCGCACGGTGATGTATTTAAATGTTGCAAACCATAATAAGCGAGAATACGGTTTTCACCTGTAATCGGAACGATATCCGCGCCGATGGCGGAAACCACTAAATCAAGATAGCAGAGATATTCATTTTCGTGTAGCCCTAACCGTTGACAAAGAGCAGTTATTAATTTAAATCCTACTCCGCAACCGCAGAGTTCCTTGTAAGGATAATTACAATCTTTTTGTTTAGGATTTAAGATAGCTATGGCGGGAGGCAATTGCTCGTCGGGAAGATGATGATCACAAACAATAAAATCAATTCCCAATGCGCATGCATACTGTATTAAATCCACCGATTTGATTCCGCAATCAAGGGAAATGATTAAGTCAAAATTATTTTCTTTTGCAAAATCAATTCCCTGTTTACTCACGCCATATCCTTCCTTATACCGGTGCGGAATATAAAATGCAATCTTCTCCTCATTATAAATTTTTTTTAGAAACCGGTACATGATTGCGACAGATGTAGTTCCATCTACATCATAATCTCCAAACACCAGGATTTTTTCATTGTTATCAATTGCAAGCAATATCCGCTGCACGGCTTTTTCCATATCCTTCATCAAAAAAGGGTCGTGTAATTGACAAAGCTGGGGCCTGAAATAATCTTTGGCTTTTTGGAAGCTGTCAATTTCCCTTTGCACCAATATATTGCATAATGGCAAACTGATGCCTAAAGAACTTTTTAACGACAACACTTTAGATTCATCGGCCTTCAATATTTTCCATCTCTTTTCCATTTATAAATTTTTCAGCGGGTGCAGCCAGCTTGGAAAAATGGCGCAGCAGTTTTGAATTAAAATAAAAACAGGAGTATTTATTCGTTTACTACATCCCCCGCAAATCCAGAAGTGAATGTATGTTTATTTCTTAATATTTCCTATCAGTAGTATACCTCACTAATTCTTCAAGCCCCCTGCGAATATCACCATCAGGATATTGTGAAAGTATTTCCAACGCCTCATCCCTGTATTGAATCATCTTTTTATTTGCATAACTAATTCCCCCCGCATCTGTTACTTTTTGCAAAACATACTTTATTTTATCAGGCTCCTTGTTTTGATTTTTTATAATATAAATAATCTTTTGTTTTTCACTTTTGGGGATATTGTTTAAAGTAAATATTAAAGGTAAGGTCAATTTCTTTTCCTTCAAATCATTTCCCGTTGGCTTGCCCACGTCGTCATTACCATAATCAAAAAGGTCATCTTTAATTTGAAAAGCAACCCCCGTTTTTTCTCCAAAAAGTTTCATGCGCGCCGTCAGCGCTTCATCTTTACTCGTGCTCCACGCACCTACAGCACAAGCGGAAGATAGTAATGAAGCGGTTTTGCTGCGGATGATTTCAAAATATATCTCTTCATTTAAATTGAGATTCCGGGCTTTTTCTATTTGCAACAATTCTCCTTCACTCATTTGCTTTACTGCATGAGAAAGAATATCAAGATGTTTAAAATCTCCGGCGCCTGTAGATAGCAATAATCCCTTTGAAAGAAGATAGTCGCCTACCAACACCGCAATTTTATTTTTCCATAGTGCATTAATGGAAAGAAATCCTCTACGTTCCAGGGATTCATCCACTACATCATCATGCACCAGCGTAGCTGTATGCAATAGCTCCACCAGCGCTGCCGCACGATAGGTAGATTCATTCACCTCACCATGAAGTTTAGCGCTCAAAAAAACAAACATCGGTCTTAATTGTTTGCCCTTTCTTTTGATAATATACTTCATGATCCTATCCAGCAAAGGGGCCTGGCTCTTTACGGAATCAGCAAACTTGTCTTCAAAAGTGGCTAATTCGGTGGCAATAAGATTTTTAGAAAACTGCATGATGTCTTTTGGAAAAAGGCAATTTAATACAGATTGGGAAATAAATCATTTTTAAAGCATTTAGAATTTAAAAAGCTTAGTAACCAAGCGATAAGATGAAATTAAAAGGCAGCGCTCTTAAATATTTGGCCTCGTAAGTACTCAATTCTATTAAGAATTAAAATATTAAATAATAAAAAAAAATAAAAAGTTTGAACTTTTCATACCCGTTCGATACTTTTGCACCCATTATTAACGTTTTGTTCGAAACCACAACTATAAACTATGCCAAAGAAAATTACTCTGCTGTTTATCGGGATATTCTCCCTTTTATCCTTTAATTTATTTGCCCAGGATTCTGGCCGCTATGATATTTATGATTCCAGCGTAATATCAAGCAAAGCAAAAAAGCAACAGGATGCATTTATGAATTATTCAAATGACTTTCCTGCCAAGCCAAGGAGCCAGACTGAAATCGGCGTTTCAGGTGGATTATTCGCTATCAGCGGCGATGTAAGTTCCAAACTCCCTACCGGCGGTTTTTCAGTTCATATCCGCAAAGCGCTTGGATATGTTTTTTCCTTAAGAGCACAATATGTATATGGCGTGGCCCGTGGCCTCAATTGGAAGCCTTCTTACGGTTATTCAAATAACGAAGTTTGGTCCGGCTTTAGCGTTGCCGATCTTGACAAAGTATATTATAATTATAAAACCACCGTCAGCGATTTGTCTTTGCAGGGAATATTTACTTTAAATAATGTAAGATTCCACAAACAGAAATCAGGTATGGTTTTGTACGCAGGCGTTGGCTTTGGAGCAACTGTTTACAATGCAAAAGTACAGGTGCCCGATAATTTTAATAGTGTACAGGCTGTAACCGACCAGTATGGCGACCGCAAGAAAACCAGGGATGCATTAAAAGACTTGCTGAAAGATGTTCCATATACCCCGGCCCAGAATGAAAATAAAACCAAACCCACCCTTGGCGGACATCCGTTACGTCCAACTGGTACCGGCCTTGCAGGCGTGGCGTTTAAATTGAGCAAAAGAGTGAACCTTGCAATTGAAGACAGGTTCACCTTTACCAAGGATGACCTGTTGGATGGACAGCAATGGCAGGAGCACCCTCTGCTTGATCCGGCTCAAACAAGGGATTTTGACAGTTATAATTATTTTTCTGTTGGATTAAACTTTAATGTCGGAAGTAAGGCAGTTGAACCGCTTTGGTGGGTAAATCCACTTGACTATGCTTATAGCGAAATCAGCGTTCCAAAACATATGAAACACTGGAAAACTGAGTATATTGATACTGATGGCGATGGTGTAGTGGACGATCTGGACAAAGAGCCAAATACACCGGAAGGATGTCCTGTTGACACCCACGGCGTTTCAAAAGATACAGACGGCGATGGTGTTCCTGATTGCAAAGACAAACAATTGATAACACCAACTGAATGCCAGCCTGTGGATGCAGACGGCGTAGGAAAATGTCCTGAACCCGAATGTTGTAAAACGCTGGCTGCACAGGCAACTATGTGCAATCTGGGTAATCTTCCAAGTATTTCTTTCAAAGGCAGAAGCACTATCTTGTCAGGCGATGCACAATCGATGCTCTCAAACGTAGCTTCTCAATTGAAAAACAATCCTAACTGCAATATTACGTTAAGCGGATACCCTTCTGCTACAAAGGCTTCCCAGGCAGTTTGCAATAAAAGGCTGGAAGCGATCAAAGCTTACTTTACAGAAAAAGAAGGAATCAGTGCAGATCGGATTACACAAAATTGTGAAACTGGTGGCGGAGACGCAAATACAGTTGATATAAAAGCAGATTAACTCCAAATTATAAATTCTATATAAACCCTCCCGAATTTCGCGAGGGTTTATTTTTAATTCCTTATGAAAACATTAACTACGTTGATTTTGCCTGCATTAATTTAAAATACATATTTGTCTAAATTCACTTAATTTTGCGGCTCTTTATGAAGTTGAAGACAATCCTGGTTTTATTGATTATACCCTTTATGATGCTTACCGGTTGTAGCAACCAGTTTACAAAGGTCCTTAAAAGCACTGATTATGAGTATAAACTAAAGAAAGCAGACGAGTATTTTACTAATAAAAAATACAGGTTTGCACAGCAATTGTACGAAGAATTATTTCCCGTGTTTAAAGGCTCCGATAAGTTTGAGGACTTATACTACAAATATGCATATTGCGCTTATTATCAAAAAAATTATGCTGACGCTGAAAATCTTTTCCAGGGATTTCTTGGCGTTTTCCCCAATAGCAGCCGGGCACAGGAAATTGCCTATATGCATGCGCTAACGTTTTATAAACAATCCCCAAATGTGCAATTGGATCAAACCAATACGCACAAGGCAATTGGCATGATGCAGGGATTTATCAATACTTATCCGAATTCTGAAAGAGTAGCAGACGCTAATAAGATTATAGAGCAGTGCAGGGCCAAGCTGGAAGAAAAAGATTACCTGGCTGCAAAATTGTATTTCAATCTTCAGATGTACCAGGCAGCGGGGATTGCCTTTTCCAATTTGATAAACGCTTATCCTGAGTCATCTAAGGGCGACAGCTACATGCTTATGGCAGTAAAATCTTTCTATGAATTTGCCAAACTAAGCGTTGCAGATAAACAGGAAGAAAGATATGCAAAAGTTACTTCAGAATATTTTGATTTTGCGGATCGTTATCCCCAAAGTTCACTTCTGAAGGAAGCTGAAGAATATAAAAATTTAAGTCAAAATAATATTAAAACCATAAAAAATGAGCAAACTAAGGCGTCAACAGAATAGTAATACCGCTAATGTGGTAGAAACTCAAAATCTAATTGACATAAAAAATAAGACCGGGAATTTATACGAGTCTATTACTATCATTGCAAAAAGGGCAAACCAGATAAATATTGCGATAAAAGAAGAGCTTCATAACAAGCTGGAAGAATTTGCAAGCCATACAGACAGTCTTGAAGAAATTCATGAAAACAAAGAACAAATAGAGATTTCACGCGCGTATGAAAGAATGCCAAACCCGGCATTGCTTGCTACTGCAGAATTTATGGAAGACAAAATTTATTATCGCAGAAACGAGGATAATCTCTTTGACTAATCGTTTTTACACTTTATTTTAATAAGAAATGATAATTTTAATGGTGGATATTTCCACCATTTTTAATTAATAGTATCTTTCCAAATAAAACTTGCCTGTGCTCAAAGGAAAAAAGATATTGGTAGGAATTACCGGAAGTATAGCAGCATATAAATCTGTGATATTTGTTCGTTTACTGGTAAAGGCTGGCGCAGAAGTAAAAGTCATCATGACTGAAAGTGCGCAGGATTTTGTTTCGCCCCTCACCTTCAGCACGCTTTCTAAAAATAAAGTTTTACTGAATCTTTTTGATGAAGATAATTGGAACAACCACGTAATGCTCGGCCGTTGGGCAGATATTATTATAATTGCGCCTGCCTCATGCAACACGATTTCAAAAATGGCAAATGGAATTTGTGATAATCTTTTGCAGGCAGTATTTCTCAGTTCAAAAGCTCCGGTGGTGCTTGCCCCCGCAATGGATGAAGATATGTGGCACCATCCTTCTACCCGGAGAAATATTCAAAAATTAAAAGATGATGGCGTACATGTTTTGCCGGTATATAAAGGAGAACTTGCCAGCGGACTTTCGGGCGAAGGCAGAATGCCGGAGCCGGAACAGTTAATCAATTTTATCGAAGATTTTTTTATTTCAAAAAAAGATTTTAATGGGAAAAAAGCATTAGTAACTGCCGGGCCTACTCACGAAGCCTTGGATCCAGTCCGGTTCATTAGCAATGCTTCAAGCGGTAAAATGGGCATCGCCATTGCCAATGAGCTGGCGCAAAGAGGCGCCGACGTTCGACTTGTGCTCGGGCCTTCAAACGTAAAGCCATCTGCTAACGTAAAAATTAAGAATGTAATATCTGCAGAAGATATGTACCGGGAATGTATGAAGGATTTTGAATCCTATGATGTAATCATTATGGCTGCTGCAGTGGCTGATTATACTCCAAAAACAATAAGTGATAAAAAAATCAAAAAAGAATCAGATGCCTTTTCACTGGAACTAGTCAAAACCAAAGATATTCTTTTTGAAGCCGGAAAAAGAAAAAGCGCTAACCAGGTATTGGTGGGTTTTGCACTTGAAACCAATAATGAGAAAGAAAATGCGTTAAAAAAATTAAGGCAAAAAAATGCCGATCTTATTATCCTTAATTCAATGAATGACGAAGGTGCGGGATTCGGGCTTGACACTAACCAGGTTACGATTTTAGATAAAAGTAATAAGGAACACAGGTTTTCTGTCAAATCGAAAAAAGAAGTTGCTGAAGATATTGTAAACATCATTATTCAATATAAAAATGAATAAATATTTCCTGTTTTTTTTCTTATTATTTTTCGCAAAGCTAAGCCAGGCGCAGGAGTTGCGTGCCAGAGTCAGTGTAATAAGCAACCGTGTAAATAACACTGTGGATAAACAAACATTTACCAATCTGCAAACCGCGCTCAATGATTTCGTAAATACAAGAAAGTGGAGTAACGATGTTTTTAAAACCAATGAAAAAATTGATTGCAGCTTTCTTTTGAATCTTGAATCTACAGGCGAGTCAAATGTATATAAAGGTTCATTAACCATTCAGTGTGGCAGGCCGGTTTTTAATACTTCCTATGTGTCGCCGGTGATTAATTACCAGGACAACGATGTAACTTTTAAATACATTGATTTTCAGCAACTGGAATTTAATGATACAAGGGTTTCGGGTACAGATCCGCTGGTGTCCAATCTTACCGCCGTATTTGCTTATTGGATTAATATCATCCTCGGATTTGATTATGATTCCTTTTCCTTAAGAGGAGGAAATGCTTTTTTTCAGAAGGCGCAAAATATTGTGAACAATGCTCCTGAAGGAAGAAATATTTCAGGATGGAAACCTTTTGACGGAACGCGGAACCGGTATTGGTTAACAGAAAATTTATTGAATAGCAAGTATACGATTATCCACGATGCTATTTATGATTACTACAGGCTGGGTATGGATAAGCTTTATGAGCAGGAAGCCACCGCAAGGGGTAATATTTTGAACGTATTGAATATGCTGAATACCTTCAATGTTCAAAATTCAAATACCATGATTCTTCAGTTTTTTATGCAGGCAAAAACACAGGAACTGGTCCAGGTATTTTCAAAAGCTAATCCTACCGACAAAGCAAAAGCATTGGATTTATTGAAAAAGCTGGATATCAGCTCTGCAAGTCAATATGAAGAACAGCTAAAATGAGAAAAGCTATCATTTATTTGTTTACTGCAATTTGCTTCTTTTCATGCCGGTCTTCTGATAGAATACCGAAGAATATTATTAAGCCTGAAAAAATGAAAAGCATTTTGTGGGATGTGATGAGAGCCCAATCGCTTGCCCAGGAAATTGCTGCAAAAGACAGCACATTGAACTTAGCTGCTGAAACAAAGATTTTTTCCCAAAAAGTTTTTGAAATTCATAAAACGGATTCTGTGCGTTTTGTTCAAAGTTATAAATGGTATGTGAAACACCCGGAAACATTAAAGCTTATATTTGATAGCCTTTATGCACAAAAACAAAGAGCAAAAGAATTGAATTTATTGCAAAAGGAAAAGCAGGCTGGCCATCCCCTTGAAAATAAATCGCTGAAAATAAAATAGGCAACGGCAATCTGGTTGTGTCTGAAAAAGAACATTTATAAAGTAGAATTCAAAATAAAAGCTTCGGGATGAAAAAAGTATATAAAAATGCTGATGAAGCTATTGCTGATATCAGCGATGGAAGTACGCTCATGCTGGGAGGTTTTGGCGTTTGCGGCATTCCTGAAAATTGTATCAGCGCGCTGGTTAAAAAGGGAATTACCAATTTAACCTGCATTTCCAACAATGCCGGCATAGATGATTTTGGAATAGGATTGCTTTTGAAAAAAAAGCAGCTAAAAAAAATGATAGCATCCTATATTGGCGAAAACGCTGAATTTGAAAGGCAACTGTTGCATGGTGAACTGGAGGTAGATTTAATTCCACAAGGGACCCTTGCCACCCGCTGTTTGGCCACCGGCTATGGGATGCCTGCTATTTTTACGCCGGCCGGAGTAGGCACTGAAGTAGCAGAAGGAAAAGAATCCCGGGTATTTAATGGAAAAGAATATTTGCTGGAATATGCATTTGAGCCAGACTTTGCACTGGTAAAAGCCTGGAAAGGCGATACAGCAGGAAATCTTATTTATAAAGAAACCGCCAGAAATTTTAATCCGCTTATGGCAATGGCCGGCAAAATAACCATCGCGGAAGTAGAAGAACTTGTGGAAGCCGGAGAATTAGACCCAAATCAAATTCATACACCCGGAATTTATGTTCATCGCATTTTTAAAGGAAGCTTTTATGAAAAAAGAATAGAACAAAGAACAGTTCGCCAATTAGCTGATTAGCTAATTGGCTGTTGAATCCCAATTCGTTAATTAGCATATTATCGCATTAGCACATTAACCATGTTAGATAAAAATCAAATTGCTCAAAGAATCGCCAGGGAATTAAGGGATGGGTATTATGTAAATCTCGGAATAGGCATTCCCACGCTTGTTGCCAATTTTATCCCTGAGGGAATCAATGTTACCCTTCAATCGGAGAATGGTTTGCTTGGCATGGGGCCATTTCCATTCGAAGGCGAAGAAGATGCCGACCTAATAAATGCCGGCAAGCAAACTATCACCACTTTGCCGGGCTCTTCCTTTTTTGACAGCGCCATGAGTTTTGGAATGATTCGGGCTGGCAAGGTGCATTTAACTGTTTTAGGTGCAATGGAAGTAAGTGAAAACGGCGATATTGCAAGCTGGAAAATCCCCGGAAAACTGGTAAAAGGAATGGGTGGTGCAATGGACCTGGTAGCAAGTGCAAAAAATATTATTGTTGCGATGATGCACACCAACTCAAAAGGCGAGTCGAAATTATTAAAAAGGTGCCGCCTGCCGCTGACAGGGATTAATTGCGTAAAAAAAATTGTAACTAATCTCGCTGTGATAGAAGTTACCGGCGGAGGTTTTCGCCTTTTGGAAAAAGCCAGCGGCGTATCTGTAGAAGAAATAAGAAGTAAAACAGAAGGGAACTTAATAGTGGAAGGCGAAATCCCCGACATGCATTTTTAAGTTTTGCGGAAGCTAATCTATCAGGGAGTTCTTCATTGCAAAAAATACAAGACCTACAGAATTTTTTACGCCAAACCGTTCCATTAGCCTGTCTTTAATTGCTTCCACCGTTCTGGGGCTCAAGGTCATTTTTTGTGCAATCTCCTGGGCGGTATATTCCATACAAACCAAAGAAAGCACCTCTTTTTCCCGGTCGCTCACCACAATTTCACTGTTCAGGTTAGGATTAAACTTTTGCTTTGCGTAATTTTTTTTAATCAAAACACGGTTCACAAAATTATTGAGGTAAAATCCCGTGGTCATCACATCCATAATTGCCTGTTTAATTTCTGCTGGTTCTGTACTTTTAAGCAAATAACCGTTTGCCCCGCTTTCCATCAGATGCCCAACAAACCTTTCATCTTCAAACATGGTAAGTATAAGGATTCTTACGCGGGGAAAATGTTTATTAAGATATTTTGTCGTTTCAATTCCATCTTTAACCGGCATTTTCAAATCCATCAAAACAATATCAGGCTGTTCCTTTTCAATACCTTTTATCAGTTCTTCGCCGTTCTCAGCTTCCAGGATAAAATTGAAGTTGTGGTAAGATCTTAAGGAAAGAATTACCCCTTTCCTGAAGATTTGGTGATCATCCGCTATAGCTACTTTTATAGATTCGGGGGTCATATTTAACAGCTTAGAGGGAAAAGATAATAGAAAAAAAGATAAAATACAATAATTTTATTTATAAGGTAACCTCGGAACTTCTATAGTCACTTTATAGTAAGTATGAGTATTATCAATCTCAAAAGTAATTTTTCCTTTTAAAACTCTTATTCTGCTTTGGATGTTTTTTAATCCAAGCCCTGTGGATCCATGTTCCATTTTTTCAAAATCATGTTGCAATATACCCCTCCCATCGTGATGCAATCTGAAAAACACCGAATTCCCCTGGGCATTTTGCGTGAGATGAATGAAACCGGCGCTGCTGTGTTTAAGAATATTAGTTACCAACTCCTGTACAACTCTGAAAACTAATAATTCCTGCTCATCGGTTAATCTCTGCCTGTTATCATGAAACCTCGCGCTGGCATTAATAGAACCCGAGGCGTTTATTTTTTCAAACTGGTCTTTTATTGCTGCCTCCAGCCCAAAATTCTTTAAGGTTGGCGGCATAAGGCTGTGAGAGATATTCCTGATTAGCTGGATACTGTCGTCAATAATTTGTTTGGCGCTAAAGATAGCCTGCAGTTGAACTGCCGGCTCCTGGTGAATCATATTTTCATTGAGATAAAGACGGGCGGTTGCTAAAAGCGGGCCGGCGTCATCGTGCAAATCAGCCGCAATTCGTTGCCGCTCTTCCTCCTGGAATTGTATTGAAGCGCGCAATAACATTTGCTGCCTCTCCTCCTCCATTTTTTGAATTTGTTTATTAAACCGGATAACCCTTCTTTGGTGAAAAACCACTATTGAGACCAACGTAATGGCCATAAAAAACATGCCGAGAGTTCCCAGGATGAGCACACTCGAAACGCCTAAAGTGGATTGCAAAAAAGACATTAGTTCGGAAAGTTAACATTTTCTGAAATGAAAAGATCATCATCCAAATCAGGAATAGTGTTTTTTTGTTGGTTTACTGTATCGCTTAACTTCATAGTCAAAGCAATACTAAGTAAAACATTTTTTAGAAGATTGAAGGAGATATTAATAATAAAGTACTGGCCTCTGAAGGCCAGGTTATCTCGCATACTTTCAGCCAAAATATAAAGGAAAAAAGTACCCGAAAAATAAATAAGAAATGTGATTACAATCCAGAATTCAAATGTTGAATAAATAAATAAATTATTTGATTTTCGAAGAATAAGAAACAAATAAGAACTGCACAAAAACAAAACCAAGATACATTCAATGCCCATGGCAACTGAATCAAAGCCTTTGCCTTTATTGATAAAAACTAAGTCAATAAAATAGAATATTATAAAACAAAGCCACAAATATCGAATTATTCGTTTGACAAAACTCTCAGGAATTATTACAAATATGAAGAGGCAGAAAAAGGAAAATTCAAGAATAGTGAAAGAATAAAGTAATATTAAAAACGTTTCACTGTGAATGCTTTGAAGGTAAAAACCTAAACCTTCGTTGAATATGCAGTATAAGATATAAAATAAAATTACCCTCAGTGACTTCTCTTTGCTGCTTCTTTTATACAACAAATAGAACACCAAGGGTAGTGTGGTTGAAAAAATTCCTGTATATAATAATAGATATTTCAGAATGGCAGTTATATTTTCTTTCAAATATAACTACATAAATTAAAATCTATTGTTCAGGTTTGAAAATAGATCAATTATTTTTTACCATCCAGAAGATCCCAGTCAATGATAATCCTGTCAGCTACAATGCCATCATATTTTTCAATATCGCCGGTATTTGTAACTACTGAAAAGCTAAGGATATCTTTGCTATCAGCGTCAACGCCTGTGTAAACTAAATGCTCTTCATTGTTTGAAAGGCATTTGCGGAATCTGATTCCTACACATCCTGGCTGGCTTAATATCTGGTCCAAAATGTTACGGCCAATGTAATAGCCTGGTGTAGCTTCAGGGTTAGCTTCTCTGAAGTCATTTACCAGTTGGATTCCTTCTGCTAATCCGATTTCTTCTCCTACTTGAGCAAGATTTTTTGTTTCTGTTGCGGTTGTGATTGTGTTCATAACTGTAAGTTTTTGTTGTTTTTTAATATGGTTTATCTGAGTAATTCAGAGTGCTAACTTCAGACAAATAAAAATTATGTGCAACCGCTTATTTTATGACACAATTAATGTATTTTCGCTAAAACGTTGTACCATTAAGGGTTTCAGCGAAAATCAAACGTAAAATAACGTGGAAAAAATGCGTAGTATCACGATACATTTACCGTAAATTTACTATTCAGAAAATAGATTTTTACTCAGGTAATTATCTTTATTTTTTGCATTTTGGGAGATGGCCAGGCAAAAGTTGCCTGGATTTTGATTTGTAGTGTAGGTTCATTCGCCAACGACACTGTGTAAAATCAAGAATTGGATTTGAACCTGCTTTTGATTTAAATTATCTGCTGCAGGCGCGAAAATTACTTACACTTTTTGACGAATTCCCGGCAAAGATAATATAGTGAGTAAGAATTAAACAGAGCACATTTTCGCTTTTTTTTCCTTGAAAAAATACTGGTAAATAGTAAAAAAACGATAAGTCAGGAAGGAAACATTACCAGCGAATAAGATCGAAATTTTACGATACAATTTATGCAACAATATTTTTAATAATCAGATTAGCAAGCAGTAATATACTTTTTTAAATATTCGTTATTGTCACTATATTTACAATATATCCCTAAGATTTAAATTCAATGTCGCTATCTACCATTATTAAATTTGCTATTGCAGACGATCATAAAATTTTCAGAGACGGGATTAAAATGGCGCTTACACCCAGGGAAAATCTTAAATTACTTTGGGAAGCGGAAGACGGGAAAGATTTGATGCACAAGATGACCATTAAAAAGCCCGATCTAATATTGATGGATATCAGGATGCCTGAAATTGATGGAATTAATGCGATTGAGATGCTCCGTAAAGAATATGATAATCTTAAAATTATCGTCGTTTCCATGTATGACGACCAGCAAATGATAAGTAAAATGATGGAAATGGGAGCGAACGCTTATCTGACGAAGACAACCGATCCGGATGAAATTTATGAGGCTATCATTACCTGCATGAACGAAGAATTTTATTTTAACCAATTGGTGAATAAGGCGGTAATGGGGAAACTGATGCAGAAAAGAAACGTAAAAACTCAATACGGCCGCGAGCTTCCGGTAAATTTTAATGAAAAAGAGTTAAAAATTCTTCAGTTGTTAGGAGAAGATAAAACCACCGACGAAATTTCAAAGCTTATTTTCCTAAGCCCAAGGACAATAGAAACCATACGGCAAAATATGAAAAACAAGGTGGGCGCGAAGACAATCGGTGGCCTGATTATGTATGGAATGAGGAATAAAATGATTGAATAAACACTTTCCAACCTTACGATTTGCCATTTGCCACCAGCCAATCATTCATTACCCGGTGGGTTTTTTTCTTTAATAACAGAAAATCTTCATAATCGCCCGGCACAATAGTCGGTAAAAAGTGAATTTCAATTTTTCCCGGGCTGAAATAAAAGGCTTTTCCCGCGGGCAATATTTTTTTTGTGTTAAGAATAATAGCCGGAATTATAGATATTCCTGTTTCCCTGGCAAGTTTAAAGGCGCCATCATGAAATTCTTTTAAGGGCAAATTCGTTTTATTTCGCGTGCCTTCAGGATAAATACACATGTGCATTCGCATTTCAAGCACCCGTTTCATTTTTCTAAAACTATCCTGCCTGCTCTTTTTATCACTTCTGTCTACCAAAACAGAGCCGCGTTTATAGATAAGACCGAAGAGCGGAATTTTGGCCATTTCGGCCTTCGCAATCGTTTTGTTGGTTCCCGGAATAAATGGCGTTGAAACCGGTATGTCCAATAGTGAATTATGATTACAAGTAACGATATATACTTCGCCGGGCTTAAAATTTTCTTTACCAAATACCTTTAACCGGCATCCGGAAAGAAAAAAAAATACCTGCATCCACACTTTTGATATTTGCCGGAAATATTCAGTTCTTTTTGGTTCGGGATAAATACCTATAAACCATATTGGTAAATCAACGAGCAACATGGTTACCACAAAAATTATTAACGCCCATGCTGCGGTTATTCCAAAAATAAAATTCTTCAATATTTATTGGTTTACTGGATCATAATTTCCAATCAATGGGAGATTTGTGCTGCTTCATTAATAGTTCATTCGTCATCGAAAAATGCCTGCAGCCAAAAAAACCATTATTAGCACTGTATGGCGACGGATGCGCCGCTTTCAAAACAAAATGTTTGGTTTCATCTATCAGCGCTTGCTTTTCCTGTGCAAATTTGCCCCACAGCAAAAATACAATTCCCTCCTTTTCATCAGATATTTTCCTGATAACGCTATCTGTAAACTGGAGCCATCCAATTTTCGCATGACTGCCGGGTTCATTTTGACGAACCGTTAAAGAGGCATTTAACAATAGCACACCTTGCCTGGCCCATTTTTCAAGATTACCGCTTTCAGGAATATTAATCCCCAAATCGTTATGCAGTTCTTTAAAAATATTCACAAGTGAAGGCGGCTTTGGTACGCCATCGGGCACAGAAAAGCTTAGTCCGTGCGCCTGCCCTTTGTTGTGGTAAGGGTCCTGGCCCAGCAATACCACTTCCAACTTGTCAAAAGGCGTCTGTTTAAAAGCGTTAAATATCAAAGGTCCGGGTGGGTAAATTACTTTCCCGGTCGCCTTTTCCGCTTTTAAAAATGTTATAATGTGCTGGAAATAGGGTTTTTCAAATTCTTCTTTCAAAACCTTTTTCCAGCTTTCTTCGATTTGAACGTCCATTTTAAAATGCTTTGGAGGGAAATTAAGTTAAATGTCGAATGGAAAAAAATCTGAGAGAAAATGAGTGACCCCGGAACGACTCGAACGTTCGACCCACAGCTTAGAAGGCTGTTGCTCTATCCACTGAGCTACGGGGCCGCAGAAATAAGTAAAATATTTTAGCCGCAAAAAAGTTTTGCAAATATAACTGAATCATCTTGTGGTTTCAAAAATGAAAAGCTATCCAGGCAAAATAATCAATCGAAAAATATTGTGTCAACACGTTCATTTCCCTTACAGAAAAAAAGGACCGATATTGATGTCATGATGTCAGAAAGGCGGGAATGGCACCGCTTTTGCAAAACCCACCAATAAAAAAAGTACGTATGCAAAAAGGAAATATCAGAGTCCAAACGGAAAACATCTTTCCAATTATTAAAAAATTTCTCTACAGCGACCATGAAATTTTTATCCGTGAACTGGTAAGCAACGCAGTGGATGCTACACAAAAACTGAAAACGCTTGCAGCGAATGGAGAAGTAAAAGGAGATATAGGAAACACCGACATCCATGTAAAAATAGACAAGGATAAAAAGACACTAACGATTTCAGATAAGGGAGTCGGCATGACTGAGGAAGAGGTTGATAAATACATTAACCAGGTGGCTTTTAGCGGCGCAGAAGAATTTTTGGAAAAATATAAAGGTAAAAATGAGGCCAATATTATTGGCCATTTCGGGTTAGGATTTTATTCGTCTTTTATGGTGAGCGATAAAGTTGAGATTATTTCCAAAAGTTATAAAGAAGATGCCATACCTGTAAAATGGGAATGCGACGGCAGCCCTGAATATTCTTTTTCAACTGCTAAAAAGAAAGAACGTGGCACAGACATAGTGCTTTTCATCAATGAAGAAAGCAAAGAATTTCTGGAGCCGGACAGAATCAGGCATATGCTTGAAAAATTCTGCAGATTTTTACCTGTTCCCATTTTCTTTGAAGACAAGCAAATTAACAATCCTAATCCTGCGTGGACAAAAAAACCGGCTGACCTCACCGATAAAGATTACCAGGATTTTTATAAAGAACTTTACCCGTTCAGTGAGCCACCGCTTTTTTGGATCCATCTTAATGTAGATTATCCTTTCAATCTTACCGGGATTCTTTATTTCCCTAAAGTAAAAAGTAGTTTCGAAATTCAAAAAGATAAAATCCAGCTTTACAGCAACCAGGTGTATGTTACGGACGAAGTAAAAGACATCGTTCCTGAATTCCTGATGTTGCTTCATGGCGTTATCGACAGTCCTGATATTCCTCTCAACGTAAGCCGAAGCTATTTACAGGGCGATGCTAATGTAAAGAAAATCGGTTCCTATATCACCCGGAAAGTGGCCGATAAGCTGGAAGAACTTTTTAAAGAAAACAGGAAGTCTTTTGAGGAGAAATGGGACAGCCTCGGACTTTTTGTGAAATACGGAATGATAACCGATGATAAGTTTTTAGAGAAAGCCAACAAGTTTAATTTATTTGAAGATGCAGATGGCAGCAGATTTTATACGATGGAGGAATACAGGACAGCTACAGAAGCGCTGCAAAAAAATAAAGACGGCAAACTGATAATGCTTTATACAACAGATCCTATTCAGCAAAACAGCTTTGTAAAAGCGGCACAACAAAAGAATTATGTGGTAGTGAAGCTTGAAACGCTGGTGGATGCCGCATTCATCAACAACATGGAGATGAAGTGGAATGATGTTCAGTTTGTAAGGGTGGATGCTGACATTACAGAAAACCTGATTAACAAAAACGAGAATGACGAAAGTGTTTTAAGCAAAGAGGAAAACGAAAAATTGAAAGAACTGTTTAAAGTTGAGATTCCTGAATTGCATACCACCGTTGAAGTAAAAGGCTTGTCGAAAGAGTCGGCGCCGGTAATTGCGACGCGTCCTGAATTTATGAGGAGGATGAAAGATATGGCGATGAACGGCGGAGGCGGCATGGGCAGTTTTTATGGAAATATGCCGGAAGAAGTTACGCTGACCGTAAATGGTAATCATCCAGTATTTCAAAAAATTCTCGCAGAAAATAATAAAGACCAGCAGGAAAAAATGGTAAAAAGCCTCACCGATCTTGCTTTGCTTTCGCAGGGATTATTAAAAGGGAATGAATTGACTTCTTTTATCAACCGAAGTGTTGAAATGATGGAAGGAAGGCCAGTAAGTAAGATTATAACAGAAATATAATCGTTGCGCCTTTAAAAGAAAAGCTGTTTCAAAAGTGACACTCGTTTTGCTTCTGAAACAGCTTTGTATTTTGAGGTCCCGAGCGGATTCGAACCGCTGTGGAAGCTTTTGCAGAGCTCTGCCTAACCACTCGGCCACGGAACCCTCTATTTTTAAAGCGCACAAAAATAGGTAATTTTTACTTAGAACAAAGTTATTAACGCGGGCAAAAATCCGATTCATTGTTTATGAAGTAATTTTGCATTATTATTCACAATTTTTCAAAACCATCATGCAGCAGATTGCTGAATCAGAACTCATTATAAACGACCGCGGAGCTATTTACCACCTCGATGTTAAACCGGAAGAAATTGCGGAAAATATAATCACAGTAGGCGACCCGGCACGCGTGGAAGAAGTGAGCAAGCATTTTGACAAAATTGAATTTAAAAGGCATCACAGGGAGTTTGTAACGCATACGGGCTTCATCGGAGATAAAAGGATTTCAGTAGTAAGCACAGGCATCGGCCCCGATAATATCGATATCGTTTTAAATGAACTGGATGCACTTGTGAATATCAATTTTGAAAGCCGCACTATCAACGCCGTATTGAAACAATTAAATGTCATCAGGATAGGAACCTCAGGATCTTTGCAGGCAGATGTGCCGGTAGATAGCTTTGTTGCAGCCAGCCATGGGCTTGGCGTTGACAATCTTTTAAATTTTTATCTCCATGAAAATAATGAAGAGGAAAAACAAATTATCCATTATTTCAAAACACAAACACAGTTGCAAAGTACTTTTGGCGATCCTTACATTTCTTCAGCATCCATGCATTTGCTAAAGCATTTTGTAGACGGATACCACCAGGGAATAACGGTGACGTGTCCTGGCTTTTATGGCCCACAAGGCAGAGTTTTAAGGCTTGGCATCGCCTACCCGAATTTAATCGATCAACTTACTACTTTTCGATTTGGTGACCATCGCATCACTAATTTTGAAATGGAAACTTCAGCAATCTACGGGCTTGGCAAAGCGTTGCACCATCATTGCGTTTCTTTAAATGCAATCATCGCCAATAGGATTCAAAAAAATTTCAGTAAAGATTCGCCCGCATTAATTGAAAAATTAATTGTAAAATCTCTTGAAATTATTTCAGACAAATTATAAAAACATAACAGTAATGATGTTAGCCATGGAAAAATTTAATCTATTGAAATGCAATAGAGCTCAGCTTTTTTCTATAGTACATCACAAATATTATCAGAATGAAAATTAAATTTTATAAATACCAGGGATCAGGAAATGATTTTATTATCATAGACAACCGCGAAAAAGCAGGTGATAAATTAACTACGAAGCAGATAAATAAAATGTGCGACCGCCATTTTGGAATAGGTGCAGACGGCCTTATGCTGTTGAATGAAAAAGAAGGTTTCGATTTTGAAATGGTCTATTTCAATGCCGATGGAAATTTAGGTTCTATGTGCGGCAATGGCGGCAGATGTATCGTTCAGTTTGCTTCAAACATGGGCATCAAAAAAAATGAATACATTTTTTCGGCCAGTGATGGCACACATAAGG
Organism: Hanamia caeni; assembly: GCF_003721595.1. Taxonomy (GTDB): domain Bacteria; phylum Bacteroidota; class Bacteroidia; order Chitinophagales; family Chitinophagaceae; genus Ginsengibacter; species Ginsengibacter caeni. The sequence goes on along the minus strand of NZ_RJJR01000014.1, from coordinate 26,965 downwards.
CTAAAGTTGACCTTGACAAACAGGTAAGCCTTGAAATGAAAGACGTTCCGGGAGTGGAATTTTCCCTGGATCATTATGTATTAAATACAGGCTCGCCCCATTACGTAAAATTTGTAACCGGCCTTGAAGATTTAGATGTGGTATCAGAGGGCCGCAAAATCCGAAACAACAAAGCATTTGTGACGGAAGGCATCAATGTAAATTTTGTAGAAACCATCGATGACGATCACATTTTTGTACGTACCTATGAGCGCGGCGTTGAAGATGAAACTTTAAGCTGCGGCACCGGCGTTACTGCATCAGCGTTGATAGCTGCGCACAATGAAAATGGATTCAACCGTGTAGAAGTTAAATCCAAAGGCGGAAATTTAAGCGTCGAATTCGATAAAATAAGCGATACAAAATTTACGAACATCTGGTTATCCGGCCCTGCAACTTTTGTATTTTCCGGCGAATATGAAATAAAAGCTTACTAATGTTTAACGTTAGAGTGTACGGACTGCTCATTAATGATAAAAATGAAATTCTGCTGAGCGATGAAATTATCAGGGGAAATTTTTATACCAAATTTCCCGGAGGAGGTATGGAATTTGGCGAAGGAACCATTGATTGCCTTATAAGAGAATTTAAAGAGGAATTGCAGATAGATGTCGAAGTGCTCCATCATTTTTATACAACCGATTATTATCAGCAAAGCTATTTTAATCCTAACGATCAGATTATTTCAATTTACTATTGTGTCAGTTGTAAGGAGGCTTTCGATATACAACAAATCAATTCGGAACAGGGCCGTTCAGAACAATTTCGTTTTGTCAATCTTTCTGATTTTGCGGAAGATAAGGTAAGCTTGCCGATTGATAAAACAGTTGCACGCCTGCTAACCGAAAACAAAAAACAGCAGGATAAAAATCCTGGTTAAAAGTTCTTTTACTGACCAATCAAAGCATCGCCCATGGCAACTTCCTTCATTTGTATGGCCACCTCATCACCAACAAAATGCTGAAAATCCGACGAATATTTTAGTTGGCTTATCCTTTAAAATTTTTTGGACCATCCAAAAATTATTTACAAAAAGAAGAAGTAATAAAATTCAAAAATCAGGAAACAAACATTTACGACAGAAACCCATACAGGCAGCACAACCATTTTTTTAACAGCAAAAATTATCACGTAAATAATGCACATCACCAGGTTAATTAAAATTGCTGAAAATCCAAGAATAACAATCAGATCCTTAAGAAAGGGCAATGAGACGACAGTGCCGGGAGTTCCCGTTACATCCTTTGCTGCTTCCAGCTTTGAGAAGATGACAAATAATAAAAAACAAAGGTTGCAGATGAAAGTAAACCGCGAAAAAAATGAAATCAATTTCATTTAAATAGTTTGTTTTGAAAAAATTCTCAACAAAATAATAGTAATTTGTCAGAATTATTTTTACCTATGGCAAATGTACTGAGTATTGTAACCTATAAAATTTTTCCGCCGAAGTTAGGAGGGCAAAAAGGAATTGCCTTGTTTAATCAATATTTTTCAGGTGAGGTAAATCTTTTCTGTTTTACGATTCAGGACAATGACCCTTCGGGCGTTTCTTATAAAGTTTATAATGAAATGGAAAACGGAAGCGGGCGATATGCCAACATTTTAAATTTTACCAAAATAAAAAAAATAATCAGGGAAAATAATATTTCAGTGGTAATAGTTGAGCATCCTTATTATGGCTGGATGGGACTGTTGTTAAAAAAATTTTGTAAGTTGAAGCTCATCATCCATTCACATAATATAGAATCAGAAAGATTCAAAAGGGCTGGAGAACGGTGGTGGAAAATTTTGTGGCATTATGAAAAATACGTTCACCGAAAAGCGGATTTTACTTTTTGTATCAATTCAAAAGATAGAAATTATTTTCATGAGCGGTACAAAATTCCTTTTGAAAAAAGCGCTGTGATTACCTACGGTATTTCGTGGAATACAATTCCTTCCGTCACAGAAAAAAAAGCGGCCAGGAATGAACTGCTGTCGAGATATTCCTTAACTACCGACACATATTTGTTTCTTTTCAACGGCACACTCGATTATTTTCCCAACCTGGCTGCCGTAAAAAATATTCTTTATAAAATCAACCCGCTTTTTTTAAAAAAACAAATCAGCTACAAAATAATTATTTGCGGCAAAGGCCTTCCTGCCGAAATGAATGAGCTAAAAAATTTTGAAGGCCAAAATATAATTTATGCAGGTTTTGTCGACGACATTACGGAATATTTTAAAGGCGCCGATGTGTTTATAAATCCTGTTCCCGAAGGCGGTGGCATTAAAACAAAATTAGTAGAATCGCTTGGATACAACATGAATGCGGTTTCTACCACAGACGGCGCAATTGGTGTAGACGAAAATATTTGTAACGGCAAATTGCTGCTATCGCCAAATGAAGACTGGCAGGCTTTTGCAGATAATATGGAAAAAAGCTTAGCCTCTTTCCCTGATATTACCTCAGCCTATTTTAATCATTTTTATTGGAAAAAAATTGCAGCCAAGGCAGCAACGATTGTGAGAACCCTGGAATAAAAAAATTGTTTAAAAGTTTGTTTACTGAAAAACGAATTTTTTTTATTCCATCATTTGTTCAATATGAGCAAGGCGTCCGTCCTTTGTCATTCCTTCAATTATGACGCGGAAAGATTCTGTTACATCATTATTATAAAACTTCAGCAATACTTTATTTTTTCCCGGAACTGTTACTACAGAAGGGTTCCAATACAGCGTACTTCGCAAATCCTTCTTCTCATTTTCTTCATTGAACGAATCATAATCAGGTGAATAAAATTCCCTTATCATAGTGTAACCGCTAACGGTATTATTTGAAAGTCCCTTACCGGGTTCCTGCTTTTCATCACCTCCTTTGCGGGTATAGATTGCAATGCCGCCGCCACTACCGCCGCCTGCAGCGCCCATAAACGGAGGAGAAAAAACTTTTACATAAGCAATATCATTCACCGGGATTGAGGTAAGCATATCCGACGTAACAGGCATTTCATCAAGGAACAGCGAAGGACTGCCGCCGCGCCAGGAAAGGCTGGGCGGGTTTTGGGTAGCATTTATTTGCAAGCCTGCCACCTTTCCCTGCAGGTATTGAAAAATATTGAGCGCCGATGCCGCAAAAGGATCATTTACCAAATCAAATTCGTGTGCATCGCCTCCGCTAAACATTCCGGATGTATATCTTTTGTCCATCTCATCCAGCGTGGATTTTGGCTTCGCTTTTATATTTACGGTTGCAAGCACTTTGCCTTTGTAATATTCCAGCTCGCGTTGCAGAGCATCATTCAAATGGATCTGATAACTGTTGCCGGTAGTATCCGCCGCATGATTGAAATCCATTCCCGAAGCGCTGGCATTATTTGAAAATGGCAAAAGCTTGTTAGCCAAAAATTGCACACTCACATTATCAAGGCCACTGTTTTTTCCTAACTGGTAATAAATTCTTGCCGTATCGAAAAGAATAAGCGAAGGATCATTAAAGCTACCGTCAGGCTTCACCGGCACTGTAAAAATCTGTGTTCCCAGGTTTTTTCTATTCACCATCAGCACAATTTGTTTGGCGAGTTCTAACTGAATAGGCGTGGCTCCATAAATTTTACCGGATATTGATAAATACGATGTATCGCGCTGGTATTTGATTTCAGGAAATTCGCCTGCTACAAGCTTTTGCCAGTTGAACCTGCGCCAGCCATGTGTAAGCATTATTAAATCGAGCTGCTGTGCCAGCGAATCGCTGTTGTTGGAAAAATAATAAGCGGGCTCGTATACATTTCCTTTCAATTGGCCCGAAAGCAGAAGATGGGAAATAATGTTATCCGATGAGTCGGTGCCAATTGCAGCATCCGTTACTGCCACAGATAAATTAGCTGAAAGGCTGTCTGGAACCTCTATTTCTATTTCATTTTTAGCACGCTTATTTAAGCCCCAATGCTTTACGGTCATCGTTGGTTGAAATTGTGCTTCATCATTGTTCACATAGGTGATGCGCTCAGCCAGCGGAATCCAATTTTCATCGAAGACGGTGATGGTTAAAATGCCGGTGGGCAAAGCTTCTGTAGGAATAACGCCCTGTGTAATTCCATTAGTAAATTGCTTCGTAATATTAAAAACCGGCTGGTGATATTCAGTGCCCACAATATGAACGGAAGATATTTTAGCAACATCTCCGGGAGCCACCGCCACTAAAAAATTTCTTTTAGTGCCCGCAAGCGCTATTTGCAGAGAAACGCCGGATTGTTTTACAGCAGGCAGAGGCGTAGTGTGTTGCGCGCCTTTTTCATCCTGCCAATAAGCAGTGTATTTATCATTTTGCTGTGGCATCAAATAAAAAAATCCCATGCCGCTGTGCACTGCTTCCAGTTTGGCAATCGATTCGCCTTTCCCATTTTTTATTTCCCCTTTAATATTCACCGGCTTTCCAAATTGATCATTTGCTTTAAAAGCAATTTTATTATTGATACCGTTGATGATATCGCCACCTTCGGGAAAAAATTCAAGCTCTGGTTTAATTGCAATTTTATTTGCATGAGAAACGGAATCTGAAAGTATCCTTAGATCTTTATTGTATAAAAATGCTGAATCAAAATTCAGCATCCATTTGGTATACGATTTTACATGAAGAAATTTTCCTTTATAATCATCAGGGATTGTAAACTGGCCAAAAGCAGTTCCATCCTGCACAGGGCTAATCGTATGCAACAATAACTTCCCATCCTCATCTGTCCAGTCAACATAAACCGATTTGCTATTCTCTGCCGGAAAAATGGTCTGCATCATATAAAGCTTGAACCAAACCGTTTCTCCGGCTGCGTAGGCAGATTTATCATAATGCAAATAAATTCTTTCGGTGGTAAATTTATTTGCGTAGGTTTCCAGGTTTTTCTGAAAATTTTGAGCAACCGCACACGATATGGAAAGGAAAAAAAATATAAACGCGGCAACCAGTTGTTTCATTTTGAAATCGTTACATTAAAAAATTAAAGCGCTGTAATTTAATGCAAGTATAGAATTGCGCCAAAGAACAAAATGTTTTTAACAGGATAATACGATACGGAACAATCTAATTATTAAATTAGTTTTGCATAAAAAAAGAATGGCTTTTAGAAAAGTTACCGAGGAACCATCCAACCACCGTCATCTTGAAAAAATGACGGTTGCAGAAATTATCAAAAATATAAATGAAGAAGATATGCAGGTGGCACCGGCCGTTACAAAAGCTTTGCCTGAAATGGAAAAGCTGATCTCGGTTGTTGCGGAAAAAATGATTGATGGCGGACGGCTGTTTTATATTGGCGCCGGCACCAGCGGCCGCCTCGGCATTTTAGATGCCAGTGAGTGTGTGCCTACTTATGGCGTTCCCAAAGGTCTTGTTGTTGGCATTATTGCAGGCGGCGACAAAGCCATCGTTGACCCTGTTGAGAATGCTGAAGATAATACAGAGCAAGGCTGGAAAGATTTGCAACAATACAACGTAAATGATGCAGATGTGGTAATTGGCATCGCCTCCAGCGGCACTACACCCTATGTAATCGCCGCATTAAAAAAATGTAAAGAAAATAATATTGTTACCGGCAGCATTGCCTGCAATCCAGGTTCGCCAATAAGCGAAGTTGCCGATTTCCCTGTTGAAATCATTGTCGGACCTGAATTTGTTACAGGCAGCACAAGGATGAAAAGCGGCACTGCACAAAAAATGGCCTTAAACATGATTTCCACAGCAGCTATGATACGTATGGGCCGTGTGGAAGACAACAAAATGGTGAACATGAAGCTTACCAATCAGAAAATTGTGGGAAGAGGCGCCCGCATTCTGATGGAAAAAACAGGAATTAAAGATGAAGCCACTGCCCGCGCGCTTTTGCTAAAATATGACAGCGTAAAAAAAGCCATAGAACATTATAAATAATGCGCTGTCAATTCTAAATAAAAAAAACGAATATTTGTTTACCTACCGTCAGGCAGGTTCGTTTACTAACCCAGCAATTGCTCTTTTCAAAATTGTCAATATTTTTTTTCATGTCTTTTTCTTCGTTTATACAATCCGTCGCCATCAACAGCCTGTCAAAGATTTCCGGGCAAACATTTACTTCTGATGATTTCCAGATAAATGAAACCAGGCCTGAATTTGAAGGCGATTATACGATAGTGCTTTTTGCACTTGTAAAAAATTTAAAGAAAGCTCCTGAAAAGTTAGGAGCAGAATTAGGCGAACAAATGTTGAAAGATTATCCTGGTTTTTTTTCCGGATATAATGTTATCAAAGGATTTTTAAATCTCGTTGTTAGTGAAAAACAGCTCACTACTTTTTTGTACGAAAACTATAATGATGAAAACTATGGTAAAAAACCTTTAAATCATCAAAGAGTGATGGTGGAATATTCTTCTCCCAATACCAATAAACCATTACACCTCGGGCATTTAAGAAATAATTTTTTAGGATGGAGCGTGGCTGAAATTTTGAAAGCCAACGGAAATGAAGTAGTAAAAACTTCTATCATAAACGATCGCGGAATTCATATCTGCAAAAGCATGCTTGCATGGGAAATGTTTGCCAATGGCGCCACACCTTCATCTACTCACACCAAAGGAGATCATTTTGTGGGCGATTATTATGTAATGTTCAATGATGAGTACAGGAAAGAAGTGAACGCCCTTGTTGATTCAGGAATAAAAAAAGAAGAGGCCGAAAAAGAAGCGCCCATTATGAAACAAACGCAGCAACTGCTGGTAGAATGGGAACAGGGAAATCCTGAAGTCAGAAATTTGTGGTCCACAATGAATGGCTGGGTGTATAAAGGTTTTGACGAAACTTATAAAAGGATCGGAAGTGATTTCGACAAAACTTTTTATGAAAGCCAAACCTATCTGCTGGGCAAAGATTTCGTTAAAGAAGGCCTTATGAAAAAAGTTCTTTTTCAAAAAGAAGATGGAAGTGTGTGGATTGACCTCTCTGATGAAAACCTGGATGAAAAGCTGGTATTAAGGAGCGATGGAACCTCCGTATATATTACGCAGGATATAGGCCTCGCAATAGAAAAATTTGAGCAATACCATCTTGATAAAAGTATTTATGTGATTGGCGATGAGCAATTGTATCACATGAAAGTGCTGAAAGAAATTATCAGGAAGCTCGGAATGCCATTTGCAGATAAAATTTATCACCTCAGCTACGGAATGGTTGAGCTCACTTCCGGCAAAATGAAAAGCCGCGAAGGAACGGTAGTAGACGCCGATGATCTTATCGACGAAATGGTTGCTACCGCCGAAGAGCATACCACGGAACTAGGCAAGGTCAATGATTTCTCAGAAGAGGAATTAAAACAACTGTATGAAACGCTTGGCCTTGGTGCAATGAAGTTTTATCTTTTAAGAGTAGACCCAAAAAAAAGAATGATTTTTAATCCTGACGAGAGTATCGATTTTCATGGATTTACCGGCCCTTTTGTTCAATATACCTACGCGCGCATTCAATCTATCTTAAGAAAAACAGGACAGGAAGATTTGGCAATTATAAACAACAATTTTTCAGAAAGTCTTTTTCCTTTAGAAAGGCAACTGATTATCATGTTGGAAAAATATGGAAATATTATTGCAGAAGCGGCGGATGAAATGAACCCTTCGGTTATTGCGAATTATGTTTTTAACCTCGCCAAAATTTATAATTCCTTTTATACCGAACATTCGGTGGCCAATGCTGAAACAGATGAAAAGAAAAATTTTCGTGTAGCCCTAAGCGTTATGACAGCCAACAATATAAAAAGTGGTCTGCAATTATTGGGAATTAAAGCGCCTTCAAAAATGTAAGACACAAATCCGGAAGATATTCTTTACTATCTATCTTTTTTCTTTAGCATCCTACTTTTCATATTAATCCATACTGATAAAATATCCGGTGTAAGATTAAAATAAACAATCGCTGCAACGTAGAATGCAATAAACACAAGGCTTCTCAAAATGATCGCTATAATGCCGTGCATGTTAATAAAGGAAAAATAACAAACGCCATAAATGAAGAATGCCCATAGCACTACAAAAATTGTTTTCCTGCTAAAGGGATGCATGTTGAATTTTCTTTTTAAAAAAAGAATACGGATAGTATTGTAAACCGAATAAGAAATTACTGCAGAATAGCCGGCGCCGATAACGCCATAGTGTTTCACCAGGTAATAATTAAGCGGCACCGCCAGCGATAACAAAATCATTCCACTGATAAATTCGAACCGCCAGAAAACCGACGTGCCAATAATTTGCGAATTAACGCCCGTTCCCAAATCAATCACTCTTGCAATTCCAAGGAAGAAAAAAATCCATACAGATTCAATATAAGCGGGCTTGAGCTTAAAAGTTTGAACCGCGTCCACATAATTAAGCCAGATCATTAAAAATATTCCGAGCGATACAATTAATAAATTAATTCCTGAACGCTGGTAGATAACATTGATCTTTTCATAATCTTTATTTTTCCAGGCCCTTGATAAGACGGGAATGGAAGCCGCTACTGCACCGCGTTGTGGCGCCTGCACCAATCCGGAAATCACAAAAGCAAATCCGAAAATCGCAACTGAATCTGTTCCCAAAAGCGAAGCAATAATAATGTTGTCAATAAACATGGCTATGGTAAATATGGTACTTCCCACATACACCAGCGAAGCCATTGTGGCAATTTTTTTATAAAATCTTTTCGTAACCCGGCTAATAGTAAAGGTGATATAAAACTCCTTTTTATAGATAAGATAAACTAACAATACAAGGGCAACAACTCCATAACTGAACGCATATAATTTGATGAAGCTATCAAAATCATCAACAACCTGAAAGCTTACTAAAAAAATTAAAGCGAGGATTACTGCCCTGAAAAAAAACTCGCGCAGGAAAGTAGTAAAAACTGATTTACCCATATTCCAGGCAAATACTTCAAGAATAGAAAATATTAAAAGCGAAAAACCAAAAGGAAAAATCCAAAAATAATAGGTAACAAGTTCAGGAGAATTGCTTCCGAATTTCCGAATCACCAAATCTTTAAACACAATGCCCGCAAGGATTACAAAAACAAATCCAATCAGGCTGACGACTAAAACCCACGTAAGAAGATCATTATTTTTTTTGGGAAGATTATCATCGTAATAAGGATAAAATTTGTAAATCACAGAAACCATCCCCAGGTTGGCGAAGGCATACATCATGTTGCCGACCGCGATAAAAATAATTGTCAGCCCATATTCCGAAGGCGTAAAAAAAGAACCCTGCCTTGTAAATAAATAGGTATTCACAAAGCCGATTAAAAAACCAGCATACACAAAAATGGTGGAAACAATACCCTGCTTTCTTACGTGTGACATGATCGTGATTCAGCGGCGTCAGAAGCCATTAAGATTTTGTTGAGATTAAGGCAAAGTACAGTAAACACACAAATAATTGATTTTTTATTTCTAACAACCGGCATCATTTTATCACTTTTAAATTTACATAATAATTGTCATCCGGTTTAATAGTAGAAACGCCTTTGGGAGCGCTGAGAAATTTATTGGTTGGATGAATGATAAACGGTTTTCCTTTCTGATTATAAATTTTTAAGGGCATATCAAATCCGTCTACACAATTTTCCCATTTGAAAAAAGGTTTTCCTAACTCATATTTTACTACAAGCTCAGGCACCTTGGTAGTAGTAAGATATTGCTCAAACACTTTTGTAAAGTCGATCCCTGATTCTTTACTTATGTATTGTTCTACCTCTTCGCCAGTTACCGTCTGATGATAAAACTTTTTGTTTAAGCCTCTCAGAATGTTTCTGAATTTTTCATCGTTATTGATTATCTGCCGGATGGTATGAAGCATATTTCCACCTTTGTAATACATATCGCCACTACCCTCTTCATTTACGCCATAAGGGGCTATTACCGGCTTGTCGTTCAGAATATTTTTTCTAACGCCAATCACATATTCATCACCCGCTTTTTTGCCATAATAATAACCCGTAAAAAGTGTTTCGGCATAATTGGCAAAAGATTCATGAACCCACATATCTGCCAAATCTTTAGAAGTAATATTATTGCCAAACCACTCGTGCGCACTTTCATGTACGATGATGAAATCCCATTTTAATCCCCAGCCTGTGTGCGACAGGTCGCGGCCAAGATAACCGTTCTCATAATGATTGCCATATCCAACCGCGCTCTGGTGCTCCATTCCAAGGTAGGGCGCGTCTACCAACTTATAACCATCTTCGTAAAAAGGATACGGACCAAACCAATGCTCAAATGCTTTCATCATCCTGGGCGCCTCCTGAAATTGTTTCTTAGCCTTGGTAAGATTTGAGTCAAGCACCCAGTAATCCATGGTGAGCGGCCCTTTTTCTCCGTTGTATATCTGTCCAAAATGAACAAACCTGCCAATGTAAAAAGTAATGTCATAATTATTTATCGGGTTAACTACCGCCCATGTGTACACGTTTTTTCCGTTGTGTGAAGAATCAATATTTCTTAATCTTCCATTACTGATGCACATCAGGTTTTCAGGTACGCTAAAATGCATTTCTGCGCTATCAGGTTCATCGGCCTGGTAATCTTTGCAGGGATACCAAACACTTGCGCCAAGGCCCTGGCAGGCAACGCCTACCCACGGATTTCCCGACTTATCGCTGCTATACACAAAACCGCCATCCCATGGCGCTTTTTTGGCTATCCTTGGTTTTCCGTGATAATAAATCACCAGGTTGGAAACGGAATCCTGTTTCTGAACCGGCGATTCACCCGGGTTTTTGGATGTAGGCATAATCGTGTTGATATCATGTTTCCTTGTAATGATCGGCGCCTGGCCCGGGAGGTATACAAAAAATGCGTTTCCTTCCCTGGTAAAAGATAGTTTCTGTTTTTTCAACGGATATTGCGTGTTGCCGGTTTCTAAAATTGCTGAATCCATTTCCAAGGGTTCCTGCAAGTCTATCTGAAAAAAACCGGCATGGTCATTATTAAGCGACTGGTAGCTAATCACATTGTATCCCTGTATAGCGCTATCGTTCAAATTGAAATCCAGGTGCAGATCGTATTTTGTAGCATTCCACCAGCTTCTTCCGGGACCGTTGCTTCCTCTCAAAGTATCCGCGCGCGTAAACTGCTGTGCCTGAATCGCGTGAAAGCTGAGAAGCATTCCAGTTAAAACAACGATTGTCTTTTTCATTTATTAAATTTATTTTTTTATAGACAAAGATGAAGTTAAAAAAGCAAATGTCGAAGGCCGGTAAAAAGATAGTTTTTGGGTTGTGGTTTTTTTATAGTGTAATGGTTCTATGCTCCTGTTCCCATCATTCTGATGATAAAAATATTTTCAGGTATAATGAACAATCAGGTATCGCTACGCTTGATCCTGCATTTGCAAAAAATCAATCTATCATGTGGGCCGTACACCAGATTTATAATACGCTTGTTCAAATAGACAATAATTTAAATCTTGTGCCATCGCTGGCTAAAAGCTGGGATATTTCGGCAGATAATCTCGTGTTTACTTTTCATCTTCGCAACGATGTGTATTTCCAGGATAACGAAGCATTCCCCGGCGGCAAGGGAAGAAAGATGACGGCTGCCGATGTGGTATACAGTTTCTCGCGCATACTGGATAAAAGCATTGCCAGCAGCGGCGCATGGATTTTCAATGGGCGCGTGGATACTACGGAGCCGTTCAAAGCGGTAGATGATACTACTTTCCAGTTAAAATTATTGAAGCCTTTTCAGCCGATATTGGGTGTGATGAGCATGCAGTATTGCTCAGTAGTACCCAAGGAAGTAGTGGAAAAATACGGAAAAGATTTTCGCCGCCATCCCTGTGGCACCGGCCCTTTTGAAATGGTCGCCTGGGAGGAAGACCAGGCGATGGTGCTCAAAAAAAATCCGCGATATTTTGAGAAAGACAGCGATGGCGTAAGGCTTCCCTATCTTAACGGAATTAAAATCAACTTTCTCCAAAATAAAGCAACCGAATTTTTAGAATTTCAGCAAAAAAGGCTTGACTTTATCAACGAAATTGATCCGTCATTTAAAGATGAAGTGCTTACCAAATCCGGGCAACTTAGAAGTGACTGGAAGGGAAAAATAAATTTGGTAACCCATCCTGCACTTACCATAGAATATTTGGGATTTTTATGTGATAGTTCCCTGCCATTGGTAAGGAATTCGCCTTTGAAAGATGTACGCATCCGCAAAGCATTCAACTATGGATTCAACAGGAAAAAAATGATTCTTTACATACGCAATTCAATGGGCACGGCTGCGGAAAGCGGATTTATCCCCGCCGCGTTTCCTTCCTTTGACTCCGGCGCTGTAAAGGGCTATGAATATAATCCGCAAAAGGCTTTGCAGCTTCTTAAAGAAGCCGGATTTCCCAATGGAAGAGGACTTCCGGAATTTAAGCTTCTTACGGTGCCTCTGTATGCGGATATTGCCAGCTATATTGCCAACGAACTGCTGCAAATTGGCATTACAATTAATGTGGAAGTAGTGCAAAAAAGTTTATTGCTGGAGCAGACTGCAAAATCCGAAGCTCTGTTTTTTCGCGGAAGCTGGATAGCTGACTATCCGGATGCAGAAAATTTCTTAAGTGTTTTCTACAGTAAAAATCCTGCCCCACCGAATTATACACGATACAATAATCCGGCCTTCGATAAATTATATGAAAAATCCTTATCCGAAAAAAATGACAGTACCCGATATAAAATTTATCAGCAGGCCGACCAGATAATGATAAAAGACGCGCCGGTAGTGCCTCTGTGGTATGATATGGTAATTTGGCTGGTTCAGCCTTACGTTAAAAATTTTGTTCCAAACGGCCTGAATTTGCTCGAATTAAGAAAGGTAAAGCTGGAAAATTAATTTGCTTTGTGATTTATGTGTGTAAAAAACGGATGCCATGTGAAAAATTTTAGCATGGTAATTGCAACTATAGGGATAACCCCTATAAAAACATATCATGAACAACCTTAATTACCTTATGCCCAGGCCAATCGTAAAACTACATGCGACACAGCTTCACATTCAATCTCCTACGCCGGAATCCTTCAAAAATCCTGACCTGATTTCGCCGGAACAATTGTATGATGCGGTTTATGAAAGCGCTTTTCATCCGATGTTTGTTGGAGATTTTAATGGCAACATTATCAAGTTCAATGAAAAGTTTTCATCTCTTTTCGGCTATGCGCCTTCAGAGATTGAAAAAATAAAAGCAGATGACTTTTTCAAGTCAATGGATAGCTCTTTTATAACTTTTATAGATGAAATGAATGAAAAAGGCATAGCCAGGGCCGAGGTACGTGGCATAAAAAAATCCCGTGAAATCTTCCCATGCCGTATTTCTTCAGTGTTGTATCAATCTGATAAAGGAGAAAGGCGGTTTATGAATACTGTGGTAAACATTTCCGAACACATTTCTGCGCGGTGGAACCTTAACGGTTAATCAGGCTGGCATTTTAATTTTATCTCCGAAAATCTTTTTGAATTTTTCCATCTTTGGCTTTATTACATAGTAGCAATAAGACTGTGATGGGTTTCTCTTGTAATAATTTGAGTGGTAATCCTCTGCAGGATAAAAAACGGTAAAAGGTTCAATCGTTGTGACGATTGGTGCATCAAATATGCCGCTTGCATCTAATTCATTCTTGTATTTTTCGGCTTTTTCTTTTTGCTCTTGATTGTGGTAAAAAACAACGCTCCTGTATTGAGGACCCACGTCGTTTCCCTGCCTGTTAAGCGTGGTTGGATCATGAGTTTTCCAAAATACTTCCAATAGTTCATCAAAAGAAATTTGTTGGGGATCATATTCTATACGCAGGGATTCTGCATGGCCGGTATTTTTGGCGCAAACCTGCTCGTAGGTCGGATTTTCAACATGCCCGCCCGAATAGCCGCTTGTCACTTTTTTTACGCCTTTCAATTCCTGGAAAACTGCTTCTGTACACCAAAAGCATCCATTGGCGAAAGTGGCTATTTCCAGGTTCTCTTGTTCGTTCATAATTGTAAATATTAAAGTACACATTCATAGTGAATCAATAAATGGCTTTAATTTTTATTTTGGCTGTCCAAATCGTTGAAGGCAGCCTACTTAATCAGCTTAACATTTATTGCACTGAGGCCTTTAGGGCCTGTTTCTGTTTCAAAGGAAACAATAGCATTTTCCTGAATCGGCTCTGATAAAGAATTAATATGAACAAAAACCCTTTCATCGCTTTCTTTATCTTTTATAAACCCATACCCTTTTTCATTATTGAAAAAAGTAACAACTCCCGTTCTTATGAGGTCTTCGGGGTTTAAGGCTTCCTGTTTTGGAACCCCAATCTCAATATCTTCTACTTTAATGGAAAATTTTTTCTTGGGATCCGGCGGAGTCGAAGATAAGTTTCCGTTTTCATCTATATAAGCAATCATATCTTCAAATTCAGCGCTTTTATTTTCCTTACGCTCCTGCCTTCTTTCAGCTTTTTCTTTTTTATTTTGTCGTTTTTTCTTTTCTCTTTCTTTCTTATTCCAGGTTTCAGCCATAAATTTTTTTTGATTTTTTTTTGATCTTATCGATCGTGATTGAATAAAACGCAACCGGCTGGTTACGATTCATTCAAAGGTACATCAATTATCAGCATGGCTATGTAAAGATTCTTCCAAAATCTGCGCAAGACAGCCGGGGCAATTACGAAAGATAAAACACCTCCGCAAAATGGCCCATAAATTGGCTATTTTACCGGCTGATTACCCTGGAAAAAAATTTGAAATTATTTTGGCGGCTTAAAATCAGGATTGTTGTACATGGATTTATCAAACAAATAGTATTTACCATCACTGTAATTCTTCCAATACCTGTGGCCTAAAACGTCATAAAATAATCGTCCATCAACGCTTTTGCTGGCTGCACCATCATTAACGCTAATCACCTTTGGGAAATCAGCTTTGGCCGGTGGCTTTGGCGCGGGTTTTTCGGCAGTGGGTTCTGCCGCAGCGGTATCAGCCTTTGGAGGCTCAGGTGCCGGAATTACTTTTTTAGCAGGCGTTTCCGGCTTCTCATTTTTAACCGGTGTAACAGAAGCGGTTTTTGTGGGAACTGTTTTTTTACTGCAACCGATTATCAGCATACCGGAAAATGCCAATGCAACCACCAACGCCTTTCTTATCATTTGGAATATTTTAATCCAACAAACCAAAAATTATGCCGATGAATTTTTACCCAATCTGCACCAATATAGAATAAAAAATTGGTGTAAAAGCCGGTTTACTGTTCCTGGTTTTTTATTGATTTTAAATGAAGCTTACCAAGTTCGCAACAAAAAAAATTTGTAAAGACATTTTTGATTTTGATGGCGCGTGCCGACAACAATCTGTTCAAAATATGACCGGATTTAATTCTGTAGAATCCTGTACAGCATTATGTTGCAGTAAAATATTTTAAGATTTAGTTTTTTTATCGGAAGTTTGAAGCGCCAAAGTAAGAAACGGTATATTAAAAACTTAAAAAAAAATTGGATGAAAGTATTTAGAATTTGCGCAATTGTTGCTCTTACATTGTTTTTTGCCTCATGCCGGCCAAACGGCAGCGCTCTTGATCATGATATTATGCGTGGAACTCCAACAAAAGCAGATACCGTATTGCCAGCCAAACATCATGTAAACCCCGACACATCAAAAAAAGAAGCTGAAAATCTTCCTGCTGTTTTAAGGAGATAAAAAAAAGCCGCTCTTGTGGAACGGCTTTTAGTATGATAGCTTAATCGTTTGTTATCCTAAATAAGCTTTGAGCGCACTGCTGTAGCGGGCTTTTTGCAAACGCTTGATTGCCCTTTCTTTAATCTGGCGGATACGTTCTTTGGTAAGGTCGTATTTCTGTCCTATTTGTTCAATAGTCACTCCGTTTTCTCCATCCAGGCCAAAATAAGCATTTACGATTTCAGCTTCACGCGGACTGAGAGATTTCAACACACGGCGGATTTCATTTTTTAATGAATCGTGCATTACATCTTCATCAGTTTCGCCTGCGCCTTTTAATAAATCGCCCATCGCAACATCTTCAGCTTCATGAACCGGCGCATCCAAAGAAGTATGCCGGGTATTGCTCTGAAAAATATTGTTAATCTCGGTTTCGCTCATTTCGAGTATTTCAGAAAGTTCTTCCGTAGAAGGCTCTCTTTCATGTTCCTGCTCAAAAGCCATGTAAGCTTTGTTCGCTTTGTTATATGTGCCAATTTTATTTTGAGGCAGGCGGACTAATCTGCCCTGCTCTGCCAACGCCTGTAGTATTGATTGGCGAATCCACCACACAGCGTATGAAATAAATTTGAAACCTTTGGTTTCATCGAAGCGTTGTGCCGCTTTAATTAATCCGAGGTTACCCTCGTTAATAAGATCACTTAATGAAAGCCCCTGGTGTTGGTACTGTTTTGCTACAGAAACTACGAATCGTAGGTTGGCTGTTGTGAGACGCTCTAATGCTCTCTGGTCGCCCATTTTTATCTTCTGTGCTAAAATAGTTTCCTCCTCCGGAGTAATCATCCCAATTTTTGAAATTTCCTGCAGATACTTTTCAACCGCTTGTGAGTCACGGTTAGTAATCTGCGTAGCAATTTTAAGTTGCCTCATTTGTATATATAATTAATAGTGATTAGACAATTTTTATTGGGGAAAAGTTTCTAAAGATATGTTAATTTCTATTTCTACAAACCTGTGCAAAGTTACAACGCAATATTGGAAGTTCATAATCTTCAGGCAAATAAATGTTTGAAATATAATATTTTATTGTTTTTTTTGATTTTCATTTAAAGTTTGTATATTCCTGAAACTCAAATTAATATCCATCAATTGACAAGCGCTAATTAAACGCTTATCAGAAGCATATCACAGGAATCTAATGACATGCCTCTTACTTTTCCATAAACATTAATGCAATAATTTTGCCCAAAAACCGCTCATGATTGATTTTAGGTCTGATACGTTTACCAAACCGACCGAAGCCATGCTACAGGCAATGTATGATGCAGAAGTAGGTGATGATGTTTTTGAAGAAGATCCTACGGTAAATAAATTACAACTGATGCTTGCCGAAATGTTTGGAATGGAGGCGGGATTATTTTGCGCCAGCGGCACTATGACCAACCAAATTGCCATAAAATGTCATACACAACCTGGTGACGAAGTGATTTGTGATAAGCTGAGCCATGTATATATTTACGAAGGAGGCGGCATTGCTTTTAATTCGGGCTGCCAGGTAAAGCCGGTTAATGGCAATTTAGGCAGAATAAAAGCCAGCCAGGTACGGGAAGCCGTCAATCCGATTGATATTCATAAAGCGAATTCAAAATTGGTAAGCCTTGAAAATACCGCTAACCGTGGTGGCGGCAGTTGTTACGAAATGCGCGATATCCAGGAAATCAAACAAGTATGCCTGGAATATAATCTTATGCTGCATTTGGATGGTGCGCGCCTCTTCAATGCGCTAATTGCCAAAAATGAAACTCCCAAAGAATATGGGGCGATATTTAACAGCATTTCAATTTGCCTCAGCAAAGGCCTTGGCGCTCCGGTAGGAAGCGTTTTGCTGGGCACTAAAGATTTTATTAAAAAAGCCCGGCGTGTCCGTAAGGTGTTTGGCGGCGGAATGAGGCAGGCCGGCTATCTCGCAGCCGCGGGAATATATGCGCTCGAAAATAATATTGAACGCTTGGCGCTTGATCATCGCCACGCACAGCAAATTGTAGCTGCATTGAGCGAAAAAGATTTTATCGGAAATATGTATCCCGTTGAAACCAATATTATCATTTTTGAAGTAAAAGGGAAATATTCTGCTCAATCCTTAACCGGAAAACTTAAAGAAAACAACATTTTAGTGATGGCAATTTCAGCCACGCAGATAAGGATGGTATTGCATTTGGATGTGACTGAAGAAATGGTGAAGGAAACAATTTCAGTAATAACCGGTTTATAATATCGTGTGTAAAGGATTATTAAGGTAAGCTGCACACTGGCTTCCGGCTGGCCGTCCGCAGTTTTATATGGCGAATTGATTTGAAAGGGCCGTAGGAGTATGCAATTTACAACCTTGCGAGTAAAAGAAAAGTTATGCAAACAGGAATTAAATATCAAGATGTTTCCTGAGTGCTGTTTCGATATCTGCTATAAATCTATCAGAAAGCTCTCCAACTTCATTTAGAATCCTCGTTTTGTCAATGGTTCTTATTTGATCGCATTTAATTTTAGAATCTTTAGGAAGATTACCTTCATATCGTGGAACAAAAACTTCAAAAGCCCTGACAGCTTTTGTATTTGAAGTAATAGGAATTATTGTGACTGTATTGGAATATTGGTTATTGATGTCATTTGAAATAACAAAAACCGGCCTGGTTTTGTTTATCTCACTTCCTTGTGTTGGATCCAGCGCGGCGAAATAAATAAATCCTCTTTTAATAGTCATTCCAGTTTTCGTTATCTACATTAATGAACTCTTTTGTAATCTGAGTATTTTCCTCAGCGCTATCGGCATATTCTTTAGCTAATTGCTCTTTTGAAATTGTCTTTATCTGTTTTGCAATTTTTTGCCTTACGGCTTGAATAATAAATTCTTTTTTATCTTCTGTAATCGAGGATAATTGTATGTCAATTTCGTCGGGAATGGAGATTGTTAACATGGCCGGTAATGTTTTTATAATAAACAAATTTACATTTTTTTCTGTGCAAGGACCTATCGGACAACCTATGGTTTTACACTTACATTTAATTTTGCAGATCCGGGATCAGGGAAGTCTAAGGAATGTAAAATTTTCTTTTGCGTAGTGCGGTTCCCAAAACGGTAATTCTTATTTGATTTATCGATCATATTACTGATTCATATCAAAATAAAAAACAGGCTTATTTCTTCGTTTACTGTTCGTTTTATTTTAATTTATGAGCTTCAGCCAAAGTAAATCCGATAGTAGTGCCGATTTCAGGTTTACTGCGGGCATGTATGGTTTCTCCGTGCGCTTCGATAGTGTGTTTACAAATAGAAAGGCCAAGGCCGGAACCACCGGCATTTCTGCTTCTTCCGGTTTCAGTACGGTAAAAGCGTTCAAAAATGCGGGGGAGCGATTGCTCCGCAATGCCAATTCCATCATCACTGATTTCTATTAAAACTTTTTTTTCTTCCGTTTTATAAACGCTTGCAATAATATTTCCCTCATGTTTACTATACTTTATTGAATTTTGTATAAGATTCGTCAATACACGGTTGATTTTTCCTTTATCGGCATATACCCACACAGGCGCTTCCGATCCCCTTTTAATAGCGGTCCGTATATTATTTTTTGAAATCTCAATAGATAAAGAATCAAAAACTTCCTTTATCACCTCCTGGATAATAAAGGGCTCTTTAAGCAGGGATTTTTCCCCGCTTTCCAATTCGGTTATTTCATCCAAATCTTTTATTAATTCAACAATCCGGGTAATATTTTTATGCGTATTCTGAAGAAACTTTTCTGCCAGCTCTGGCTGGTTCATCGCGCCATCCAGTAAGGTTTCCACGTAGCCTAACACCGAAAAAACCGGGGTTTTAAATTCATGCGAGAGATTTTGTAAAAATTCCTTACGGTAAATTTCATTATTTTTTAAAACAGCAATTTCTTCTTTTTTTTGGGAAGCCCATTTTTCAACATCTTCACGAACTTCTTCAATGCTTTTTTTGGGAAGAATATATTTATGATACATTTCTTCCTTCTTGCTGGCCTTTGTATTAAAAATAAATTTGTAAATTAATTTGATCTTCCTGTAAATAAAGTTATCAAATACATAGCTGATTAAAATGTAAGTAAGCACAAAATTCAGCACGAAAGCGATGCTGCCGCTGATGATATCCCTGCTAACCCATAAAAATCCGAGGCCAACGGGAACTGAAAGCAGTAAAGCAGTAAAAAACGATAATTTTTTTGGTGAAAAGTTCCCGAACTTAGACATAACTGCTGTTGGGCTAGTTGAGGTTAAACTTATATCCAATCCCTTTTACGGTAGTGATACAATCCATGTCGAGCTTTTGCCTGATCTTCCGGATGTGCACATCAATGGTACGGTCGCCAACAATCACTTCGTTTCCCCAAACGCGGTTTAATATTTCCTGCCGTTGAAAAACCTTTCCGGGTTTTGATGCCAAAAGATATAACAGCTCAAATTCCTTCTTTGCTAAAAGTATTTCTTTGCCATCCCTGTAAGTGAGAAATTTTACCGGGTCAATTGTAACAGGGCCAATTACCAGGGTTTTTTCATCTTCTTTCTGGCTGCGCCTTATAAAAGCATTCACCCGGCTAACCAGTATTTTAGGACTGATGGGTTTGGTGATATAATCATCCGCACCTGTTTCCAATCCCTTTACATGCGTGGTTTCATCGGATAAAGCCGTAAGAAAAAGAATATACGTATCATTGAAAGAAGGGTCCATTCTTATGATTCTGCATACCTCAAGGCCGCTTTTGCCCGGCATCATAATATCGAGGATTATCAGGTCTGGCTGTACTTTTTTTGCCACCTCAAGCGCCTCATTACCGCTGCGCGCTGCATGCACTTCATAGCCGTTCAATTCAAGGTTAAACTTAACTATTTCCAGGATATCATTGTCGTCTTCCGCTACTAATACTTTTTTGGGTTGCAGTTCCATCAATATCTCTTTACACAAAACTAATTTTTAATATTAAACATCGACAGAAGTTTACATTATTTTATTGTTAAGCCATTAATTGCTTTGATTAAAATTCGTCCAGCCTTTATACCAGTTGTCATTTGCGCCCGCTGCTCCGCGGTAATTCACCGTTGTAAAACCATTTAATCCGGATTGCAAAAAAGAAGCCCCGGTTAAAGCAGGCGATCCATTTTCGGGGCGTCGCTATGAGATTAATCAAAAAAATGAACATTATTCAAGCTCGCCGCAATGACGTATGTAAATGAGATTGCTTCGTCGCTATGAGATTAATTCAAAAAAATGAACATTATTCAAGCTCCTCGCAATGACGTGGAAAAACGCTCCTCGCAATGACGTAGATAAAGGCTCCTCGCAATGACGTGAATAAAGAGATTGCTTCGTCGCTATGAGATAATTCAAAAAAATGAACATTATGCAAGCTCCTCGCAATGACGTGGAAAAAAGCTCCCCGCAATGACGTATGTAATGAGATTGCTTCGTCGCTATGAGATTAATCAAAAAAATGAGATTATTCAAGCTCCTCGCAATGACGTGGAAAAAAAGCTCCTCGCAATGACGTGGAAAAAAGCTCCTCGCAATGACGTGGAAAAAGGCTCCCCGCAATGACGTGGAAAAAGGCTCCCCGCAATGACGTGGAAAAAGGCTCCTACGCAATGACGTGGAAAAAAGCTCCCCGCGATGGCTGTAGATAAAGGCTTTCCGCAATGACGTAACACGGGAAGAAATCGGCTCTCCTCATACTTCTTAGTTTTCTTCATCTATTATTGTTCGCATATTGTAACTTCGTAATATTCAATAAAATTCTCAAAATGAAGTACATCGCATTTTGAAATCACCAATCTTAAATCGCAATCGTATGTTTCCAAAAGTAAATCCTACAAAAACCCAATCGTGGAAAAAGTTGCAGGAACATTCTAAAGCAATGAAATCTGCTTCCATGAAAGACCTCTTCAAAGAGGATCCCAATCGTTTCAAAAACTACAGCCTTGCCGTACCTGATATTATTTTCGATTATTCCAAAAACCTTGTAAGCGACGAAACAAAAAAGCTACTGCTTGATCTTGCCAGCGAATGTGAATTGGATAAGGCCATCGCTGCCATGGTTAAAGGCGAAATTATTAATGAAACAGAAGGAAGGTCGGTCTTGCATACCGCGTTGAGAAACTTTTCAGGCAAGCCTGTATTAGCAGATGGGAAAGATGTGATGCCTGAGGTAAAAAAAGAGCTGGAACATATGAAGAACTTTTGTAGCAAGGTGCACGAGGGCGAATGGAAAGGATATAGCGGCAAGAAAATTAAATACATTGTCAACATAGGAATTGGCGGTAGCGATCTTGGCCCGGTGATGGTGACCGAAGCCCTGAAACCTTATTGGATAGAGGATATGCAAACCTGGTTTGTAAGCAATGTGGATGGAACTGATATAGCAGAAGTATTGAAAAAAGTTACGCCGGAAGAAACGCTGTTCCTGATTGCCTCCAAAACTTTTACCACGCAGGAAACCATGACCAACGCACATACTGCACGCAACTGGTTTCTGAAAACAGCGAAGGATAAAAAGTCGGTAGCCAAACATTTTGTGGCGCTCAGCACAAATGAAAAGGGAGTAGAAGAGTTTGGAATAGATAAGGAAAATATGTTTGTGTTTTGGGATTGGGTAGGCGGACGGTACAGCCTCTGGAGCGCCATTGGCTTGTCAATTGCCCTCACCATTGGGTATGATAATTTTGAAGATTTATTGAAGGGAGCTTATGAAATTGATAATCATTTCAGGGAAAAGATGTTCGAAAAAAATATCCCGGTTATCATGGGAATGATTAGCCTTTGGTATATTAATTTCTTTGGCGCTCAATCCGAAGCGATTCTGCCATACGACCAATACCTGCATCGTTTTCCTGCTTATTTTCAACAAGGAAATATGGAAAGTAATGGAAAGCATATGGACAGAAATGGGAAAAAAGTTACTTATTCAACCGGACCTGTAATCTGGGGAGAACCGGGCACCAATGGCCAGCACGCTTTTTATCAATTGCTTCACCAGGGAACGCCAATGATTCCGGCAGATTTTATTGCCCCTGCCATCAGCCACAACCCAACGGGCGAGCACCACGCAATTTTACTCTCCAACTTCTTTGCCCAAACCGAAGCGCTGATGAATGGCAAAAACAGGCAGGAATTAATAGAAGAAAAAGTGCCTGAAAAATTAATTCCTTTCAAAGAATTTGAAGGCAACAAACCCACCAATTCTTTTCTCATCACTAAAATAACTCCCTTCACTTTGGGGGAAATGATTGCTTTGTATGAGCATAAAATTTTTGTGCAGGGCGTTATCTGGAATATTTACAGCTTTGATCAGTGGGGCGTGGAATTAGGTAAAGTGCTGGCTAAAAAGATTTTGCCTGAGCTGGAAAATAATAAGAAAATCACGTCGCATGATTCTTCTACCAATGGTTTGATTAATGCGTATAAGAGGGTGAAGGGGGAGTTGTGAGTGGTGAGTGGTGAGTGGTGAGTTGGGAGTTGGGAGTTGTGAGTTGTGAGTTGTGAGTTGTGAGTGGTGTGCGGAGGATAGATGTTGGATTGTTATATTGTTATAGTGTTTGTTTATTGTTTAGTACTTAGTACTTACTACTTATTGCTTATTACTTATTGTTTAGGGTGTTTAGATGGATTAGGTAGGTTAGAGCAAAGAAAAAATCCGCTTATTTATTCGTTGACTGTGAATGCCGTCACAGCAGAGCAAAAAAAATCCTCATGTTATAAAGCTTGAGGATTTTTTCTTTAATTGTATAGAATTAGTTTACCATTTATCTACTTCTTCATGATGGGTAGTATTGCCATCGTTGTCTCCCGGTGAATCGTCTTTTTTAGGAGCGGAGGAATCGTCGGCAGTGGCGTTGGAGGCAAAAGGATTTGTTTCAGGTTCGGGGAAGGCGGCGCTACCTTCAGCAGCAGACGCCAGAGGAGGCTGTGATGATCCGGCATCTTTGTTCGGCGTATAGCCACTGCCATCCTGCTCGCTGTTTTCGTGATTAAATGCATCAAAATCAAAATCAGGCATCAACTCGGTTTTTACATAGTCTATCGCCTCGGTCATGCCCTTTAAAAATTTATTAAAATCCTCTTTATACAGAAAAATTTTGTGGCGGTCATACCCGTCTTCATTAAACTTTTTCCGGCTTTCTGTGATGGTTAAATAATAATCATTCCCTCTGGTTTCCCTCACATCAAAGAAATAGGTTCTCCGCTTGCCTGCCCTGATTCGCTGACTATAAACACTTTCCAACTTTTTGTCGTTATTTTCGTACGCCACTTTTTGAAATTTTTAAATTATTTAAAAACGTAATTAACTGCGACAAAGATAAAATTGTTTTTTAATTGACAAAATAATTAGGAGGGGGATTGGTGATTGGTGATTGGTGGTTGGTGATTGGGGATTGGGGATTGGGGATTGGGGATTGGGGATTGGTGATTGGGGATTGGGGATTGGGGATTGGTGATTGGGGATTGGTGATTGGGGATAAGTAATAAGTTATAAGTAATAAGTGATAGGTACTTACAACTCTCAACTTACAACTCTCAACTTACAACTCTCAACTTACAACTCTCAACTTACAACTCTCAACTTACAACTCTCAACTTACAACTCTCAACTTACAACTCTCAACTTACAACTCTCAACTTTCAACTTTCAACCATCTTCTTGTCCTGTTCCTGCTGGCGGCGGTACATTTCTGTATACAATCCATTTTTTTCAAGCAAAGTCTGGTGAGTTCCCTGCTCGGCAATCGCTCCGTCTTGCAGTACCACTATCTTATCAAAACTAAACAAGGAAAAAATCCTGTGTGTAATGATTATTGCTGTCTTTTCATGCAGGAACTGATACAGGTTTGAAATGATTTCGTTTTCCGTTTTGGCATCCACCGCGCTGAGGCAATCATCAAAAACAATTATCTCATGTTCCTTTATCAATGCCCGCGCAATAGAAATGCGCTGTTTTTGCCCGCCGCTCAGCGTTACGCCCCGCTCTCCTATCAGCGTATTGTATTTTCCCGGGAAAGAATTGATCTCCCGGGCGACAACTGCATTTTCAGCAGCCTCCATTACTTTTTGTTTTGGTGGATCAGATAGCGCGAATCCAATATTTTTTTCTACCGAATCACTGAATAAAAATACATCCTGGGGAACATAACTAATCTGCGAGCGAAGGCTTTTCAAATCAATTTTGGTAACAGCAATCCCGTCATAAAAAATGTTTCCTTTTTGGGGATCATACATGCGCAGCATTAATTGGGCAATCGTTGATTTGCCGGAGCCGGTTTTGCCAATGATGGCTATTTTTTGGCCCTTTTTAATGTGCAACGAAAAATCTTTAATAGCATGAATGCCGGTGTGGGGATACACAAAATCAACATGCCTGAACTCTATATCACCTTTCAGAACCGGCTTTTGTGGTATTTCGGGATTTTCAATGGAAGGTGTGGTGTGTAAAAATTCGTTGATGCGCCGTTGTGAAGTAGCTGCGCGCTGAATCATGCTGGCCGTCCATCCTATGGCGCTTACCGGGAAAGTAAGCAACAAAACATACATGATAAATTCGCCAATCACCCCTATACTGATGCTTCCGTTTATCACATACATGCCCCCTATTAAAATGGTGATCAACGTGCTCAATCCAATCATCAGGCCCATAGCAGGAAAATAAATGGCTTCCGTTTTTGCGAGCGAAATCGATTGGGTGCGGTAATCTTCACTGTTTTTGTCAAAAAAGCCCAGCATAGCCTTTTCCTGCACGAAGGATTTAATGACCCTGATGCCGGAATAAGACTCCTGCGCATTGGTAGTAAGGTCAGATAATAAAGACTGTATTTTATCAGCCTTCCTGTTTATAATCGTATTTACATAATAGATGGTAATGGCAAGTATTGGCAGCGGCGCCAATACATATAGGGTAAGTTCTTTGTTTTCATTCACCATATAAGTTACCGAAAAACCTATGGTAGCCGCCAGGTTGATTACATACATCACTGCCGGGCCTACATAGCTCCTTACGCGGCTTACATCTTCCGAAATACGGCTCATCAGATCGCCGGTATTGTGTGTTTTAAAAAAATGGGAATCCAGCTTCTGGTAATGGGAAAATATTTCATTCTTTTGCGCATACTCAATATGGCGGCTCATCACGATGATGGTTTGCCGCATCAGGAACATAAAGAGCCCGCTGATTAAGGCAATTACTAAAAGTATAATCCCTGAATATAAAATCTTTGTTTGATAGCTCACGTCCCCGCGGTTTAATCTGGATACAAACACGGTCACCAGCGGGTCGTAATGGGTAGCGCTTTTGGGCGTAACCTGCGGGCCATGGCTCAGGCTTACTTCCACGGTATTCAACACATATTTAGTGACCTGCGGCGCCAGTATCCTGAAATAATTGGAAAGCACAATGAAAATGGTTCCCAGAACCAACATCCACTTATAGCGCCAGAAATATTTATTGAGTGATTTTAAATGTGACAATTTGAAAATGTGAAAATTTGAAAATGTGAAAATGTGAAAATTCGAAAATGTGAAAATTCGAAAATGTGAAAATTCGTACAGCGCAAATTTAATGGCTAATTAGTCAACCCTTAAAAACCAAATTTAAGATTTAAAGAGCTGAAGAATTCTCCATTTTTTGTTTTAATAAGTTTGTAAAGAGTTTGGAAAAAATGAAATAAAAATAAAGGTGGATTCATTTTCCACTTATTCATCATCCTTTTAAAATTCATGGCCGCTGCCGCAAGCATCACATTGATGTTATCTCCTGTAATTCCTTTATAAAAGTTGCGGCTCAGCCGGTGGTCTTGTTTGAGATGCCCAATCTTCGGCTCTATCGCTGCTCTTCTTTTAAATCCTTTTCGCAGTTGTTGTTTCTGATAACTGGTTCTTTTCTTGCCTGGTGAATCAGGTAAAATAATTTTTGTTCCTAAAACTTCTTTTACTCCCCGGTACCCCCTGTCAACGAAATTATTTTTAAGAGTGATCCCTGTAAGCCTTTGTTGTTGTACAATAGCAGGTTCTAATGTTTTACTGTCGTGTATATTTTTTTCTATGTTGATGGCACCAATAATCACTCCGGTGTTTTTTGTGGTAATGATGGAAACCTTTGATCCAAACTCATACTTTTTGTGTTCTTTTCCTTTGCTGATGCATTGAACAGCGGGTTCATGCAAAGAATAAATCTTATTGGAATCTGATCTCTTTT
>NZ_RJJR01000013.1 GCF_003721595.1 Hanamia caeni | reverse complement strand
TATTCAGTTGGCTGGCAATTACCATCCGGGCATCTACATTGCAGAGTTTCTGCAGGGTAGTGATAAAGTAACTATCCGGTTGATAAAAGAAGGTAAGTAATTCGTTGAAATTGAAGCCAGAAGAGGCTGTCTTGAAAGTGTGAGGCAGCCTTTTTTATTCGGTCAGAATTGGAATAAAATCTCATTTAAGCGATTCCCAATACCTTCATTTACTTTTGGGCAGCCTTGCCGCTTTGTTTGTTTTAGGATAAATAAAAAAGTCTTTGTTCGCCTTGAGCAATGAAAAAGTGAGGTAACTTCTCATACAAAATGAACAGGAGACCCTTTGTTAGAATTAGTAATTGAATTAAAACAATTAATGTATGGAATTAACATTAAAAATTATTTTAGGGATGGTAACAACCATTTGCTTTTTGGGCGGCATAAACTTACTCACAAAAGGAGCAAAATCTTTTTTGCCGGATTCATTACCTGTTCAACCAAGGTTGGACAACCTTTTTCGGTTTTTAAGTGGTATTTATTTGGGGTTAGGCTTTTTAATGCTTTGGGTTACAATTCATTCAAGCCAGGCGGGTGATTTATTGTATTTTATCGCCATCACTGTATTTTTTTCAGGACTTGGACGATTATATTCAAGGATAAAAGCAGGCTCGGCAGGAACTTATTATGATTCGATGATGATAATCGAATGTTGCCTGGGATTAAGTATCGCTATACTCCATTATTTTGGACATTAGAGAAACAACAGTCGCAGCCAAATTCAATTATAATACCGCTATAAAACAAATTAGGCATCTTCAATTTTAATATCCTTCCGTGCAGTGAACAAAGAAAAATTCATAATTACTGTTTAGCAAACGGTTTACGATTTGAAACCTCGTTCTTTCCCTACCTCTTACTACTTTCCTGCCTCATACTTCATCCAATCCACTTCCAGTTCATACGGATGCAATGGCTTCTCAATGGAGGCAGGATTCGTTTCAACCGCCCAGTCGTTGGTATGCCAAAAGTTCATCCTGTAATATGATGGATGCTGAGGTATGCCTCTTTGAGAACCCCGGTAATCCCATAATATAATTTTCTTTCCTGTTACGGGATGAATCATCCACCAGGTGATGTGATCCGGATACCAGTCAAACCCGTATGTATAAAACTGCGATGAAGCATCGTAACCATTAATCGCCTCAATCGAATCCGGCTGGTTTTGAGCGCCGGTAAAGGAGGTAGGCGTTCCTTTATAGCCTTCCTTATAAATCGTATTGTAAATTATTCCTTTCGCCAAATTGATGGTGCGCCCGATGCGGTGAAGCTTGCCCCTGCTGCCAGTCCACGTGCCTATATACACGATGGAAGGATCAGCCACCAGCCATTCAAAATCAATTTCACTAAGGCCGTAAATGCTATCCATATAATAGGTAAAATAACCAACCACGGCGCCAGTATTCGGCTGCATCTTTTTTACATCCGGTACTTTCAGCCGCGCGGAATAAGTACCAAAAGAAGTAAGTCCGTTCGATATAATTTCCGGGCCACGGCCAGCGCCCGCACTATCTTGCGGATCGATTTTGAACAGCAGCACTTTGGTGGCGGGTTCCGTTTTGGAAACAACACCTGTTTGCCATTTAAATGCCTCTTTAGTTCCGGTAGAGCCATACCTGAAATCATGTAAAGCCGGATCGTTGAAATTTTCAATGTATGAACCAGATAGCTTTCCTGTCTGCGCCTGCAGCCCGGTGGCGAAGAGGAATGAGAAGATGAGTGGAATTTGTTTCATAAATGTTTTCCGTTTTCAGTTGCCGGATTTATTGTTTCAGTTAATCTTTCAGAAAACAAAAACAAATTCATTTTATTTGTTCGTTCACTGAATTCAAAAGATGAATTCAAAATAATTTGAAACATTAAAAAGGCTGCCTCAAATCAAACCTGCCGTCGACTATAACGATGATTTGTATTTGAAACAGCCTCTTTCTTTTTCTCCAAAATAAGTCTAGAATTTTAATTCAGGCCATCCTTCGCGGTAAGTGCGTTTTACAAATTGGTTGGCAGGATCAAAATTGGTCACCCTCCTGTTTTCAGCATCCCACGTGAGCGTAATGCCACGGCCAGGATAAGTAAATCCTTTGCCATCAGCGGTTGGTTCCCGGTAATCAAAACTACGGATAGCCAGGTTGGCCATCAATATACTTTGCGTAAGCGGAACTGCATATTCCACAAATGGTGAATCTACTTCCATGTTGCCATAACCTGCAAGGCAGGCTTCCACCCACTGGCCATAATGCCCGTTTTCACCACCCGGCACGCGCGGATATTTTTGAGGAACGCTCACTTCTTTGGTTCGGGAAGTAGGCAGTAATTGCGGATCCTGGCCATAAACGCCACACATCATTTTACCTTTTGTGCCTTCGAAAATTACCCCATTTCCTTTATCTCCTTTACCTCCCATTACTTCGTTGGGGCCAAGCTCTGCGGGGCGTGGCGGCTGAATGCCACCGTCCATCCAGCTAAGGCTAATATCCTGGCCGGTTTTTCCTTTAAACTTAAGATGAGAAGAAGAAGATACCGGACCACTTTGTGGATAATACGCCTGTTGCCAGTTATCAACATAAGGTGTGCTTACACTACTTACCACCTCTGTGGGGAATCCAAGCCCAAGCACTTTAAACACCGGGCCAACAATATGGCAAGCCATATCGCCGATTGCGCCGGTTCCAAAATCCCACCATCCTCGCCAGTTAAATGGTACTATCATATCTTCATACGGATGCTCCTGCGCGGTTCCGAGCCAGAGATCCCAGTTGAGCCCGTCTGGTACCGGTGGGTTTTTTGTTGGCCATGGAACTCCCTGCGGCCACACTGGCCGGTTTGTCCAACAATGAACTGTATGTACTTCACCAATAATTCCTGCTTCATACCATTCTCTTAATTGGCGAACACCATCGCCCGATGTTCCCTGGTCGCCCATCTGGGTAACCACCTTATATCTCTTTGCGGCTTCACCCATCATATACGCTTCCCAGATATCGTGGGTCAAAGGTTTTTGTACATACACGTGTTTGCCTAATTGCATCGCATGAAAACCTACCACTGCGTGATTATGATCCGGGATACCTACGTCAACCGCATCAAAGTTCTTGTGTTCTTTATCAAACATTTCGCGCCAGTCGTGGTAATATTTTGCTTTGGGGAAAAGTTTGCGGTTTTGTACTGCCTGGCGATCATCTACATCACAAAGAAAAGCGATTTCTGCCTTGCCCGTTTTTGCAAAATGGCGATCGTCATCACCTCCCTTTCCTCCCGCGCCAACGCCCGCAATTAATAATTTATCACTGGGCGCTACAAAACCCCTTCCCAACACATGGCGTGGCACAATATAAAAACCAGCAGCAGCGAGGGAAGTGTTACGGATAAAATTTCTTCGTGAAACGGATGACTCCTTAATATCCTGTTTTTTTTCTGACATGGAATTGAATTTTAATTGGTAAATAAATAATTGTTGTGTTTTCTTCTTCAAATATAATAATTATAAAAAATAACAGGATTCATAAATTCTATATTGGGCGACATTGGGCAATAATTTTTTAAAATGATTGCTATACCTGGTTTAAGAAGATTTTCACCTGGCAAAAGATGAAAATAAAAAATTGTTTTATTTATTTCTTTACTGCAACGCTGAATCTTGGCGTAGTTCCGTTCGTGTTCTTTTCATCCATTGGTTTTTATTTCTGTAAATTGATATCAAAAAATTATTATGGCGGAAAACGAACTGGCCACTAAGGTGGTGCATCAATTAACAGAAAATGATCTTTTCAGTAAATGGCTTGGCATTGAAGTGTTAGAAGTAGCGCCCGGCCATAGCAAATTAAAAATGACCGTAAGGAAAGAGATGATTAACGGATTTGGAATTGTTCATGGCGGGGTTGCTTTTTCTCTTGCTGATAGTGCATTCGCCTTCGCATGTAACAATCGAAATAATTTATCTGTAGCGCTTGATACCTCCATCAATTTTATAAAACCAGTGCATGTGGATGATGTTTTAACCGCCGAAGCAAAAGAAATTCATAATGGAAAATCTACCGGGATTTATCATGTATCTATCTTCAACCAAAATAATCATCTTGTCGCTTTTTTTAAGGGAACCTGCTTCAGAACTGGAAAAAATTTAGTTTGAATATTTTAACCCGTGATTGCGGGAGGCTGATAGTTTTTATTTTTGATAAAATGCCAGCAAGAAGCAATTCACAATAGAAATTGATTTTGGTTAGGAGATGCTTCGGCAAAGGGCCATTCAATTCCTCAGGTTCTTTTTGTTTGCCCCGCAATGAGAAAAGAAAAAAGTCTTATAACGGTCATGGCTACACGAAAATAATTCCCAAATGATTTTTACAGTGAACGGACAAATAAGCCTGAATTTATTTAAGTTTTGCTCAAACTTATTCCTTCTTCCACACTATTTTTCCATCTGTTGCTTCCCTGTGAAAATCCACCATTTTCCCATCGCCCTTGCCAGTGAATCCTCCATCCGGAAATCCTAAAAGATTACACGCGCTGTCATACACAATATTATATTTGTCGCAGCAAGCTGACTTTAGATAGTAAACCGTTTTTCCATGGAAGCTATAGCGGGTAATGGATTGCGGCGCTCCTATGCTTGCATTGGCCGACATTGAATCAACTTTTGACCGAAGGCATGAAGGGATTTGATTAGTAACTTTTACATTTTTATGAGCCGCACAGCCAAATAAAAACAGGACACCTGCAAAAGTTATTGTTTTAATCATAATTTTTTTCGTGTAACATTACAAAAAAGGTTCTTAAAAAGTTTACGAAATTTACCGGATGGACAAATCCAATTTTATTGATCTGATAAAAATTTTTTGCAGAAGCGGCCACGGCGGCGCAGGCAGCAGGCATTTTTTAAGAAATAAGCTTACAGCTTTTGGAGGCCCCGATGGCGGCGATGGAGGCCGTGGCGGCCATATCATTTTAAAAGGAAATAAAAACCTGTGGACACTTTTGCATTTGCGGTATTTTAAAAATGTTTTTGCAGAAAATGGTGAAAACGGAAGCAAGAACAATTGCACCGGCCACGATGGAAAAGACATAATCATTGAAGTGCCTTTGGGAACGATTGCTACCATTGAAGAAACCGGCAAGCAAACAGAAATACTGGAAGATGGCGAAGAAAAAATACTAATGAGCGGCGGCAGGGGCGGCCAGGGCAATGCTCATTTTGCCACACCTACCAACCAGGCGCCGCAGCATGCGCAACCCGGCGAACCGGGCGATGAGAGCTTCGTAAGCCTCGAATTGAAAGTGCTGGCTGACGTAGGTTTGGTAGGATTTCCCAACGCGGGAAAATCAACTTTACTTTCTGTAATTACGGCAGCCAAACCCAAAATTGCGGATTATGCTTTCACGACTTTATCGCCCCAGCTTGGCATGGTTCCTTACAGGGACAGCAGGAGCTTTTGTGTAGCCGATTTGCCTGGTATTATCGAAGGCGCGGCTGAAGGCAAAGGCCTTGGACACCGGTTTTTACGGCATATTGAACGAAACCCGGTGTTGCTTTTTTTGATTCCGGCAGATAGCAACGATCATAAAAAAGAATTTGAGATTCTTAAAAACGAATTGAAGGAATACAATCCCGAATTGCTCGACAAAAAATTTTTAATCGCTATCAGTAAAAGTGATATGCTGGATAATGAATTGAAAGACGCCATTGAAAAGGAACTACCGGCAAATATTCCACACATTTTTATTTCATCTGTTACTCATAAAGGGCTCGTTGAACTGAAAGACTTGCTATGGAAAGAACTGACTACATGAAATTATAACTAAATTTTTGCCCAATAATTTTCGAGAATGAACCGTAAAATTTTATTTTTCATTAACCCGGTTTCAGGCACAAAGAGCAAGATGGATCTTGAAAAAAAGATCATTCAAAAATGTGAATCGAATAATATTTCCTTTGAAATTTTATTTACTTCCAAAGAGGGCAATTATAATTTTTTGCATGATAAAACGCGTGACGACGGCGTAACTGACATTGCCATTGCGGGCGGTGACGGAAGCATCAGGCACATTGTTTCTTCGGTTTTAAACGCGAATGTAAATGTGGGCATCATTCCATTGGGCTCAGGAAATGGCCTGGCAAGAACTGCAGGAATCCCTAATTCAGTTGATAAAGCAATTGATATAATTTTTGCAGGAAAATCAAAATGTACCGATGCTTTTTTGATTAACAACAAGTTGAGTGTTCATGTAAGCGGCTTAGGTTTTGACGCAAAAGTGGCGCATGATTTTTCTGAAGGAAAAACGAGAGGGCTTCATGCGTACACGAAGATTGCGATAAAGAATTTTTTGTCTGCAAAAACTTATCCTTTTACAATTGAGGCTGATGAAAAAAAAATCAATCTGGATGCATTTTTTATCAGCATTGCCAACAGTAACCAGTTTGGAAATAATTTTAAAGTGGCGCCGGAAGCCAGTATTTGCGATGGTTTGCTTGATATTGTGGTTTTACAAAAAACAAATAAAACACAGGCGGTTTTGTCTTTTGCGCAACAAATTATTTCAGGAAAAGTTCATCACTTTTCTAAAGCAGAACTGCAGAAGAAAAACATTCTTTATTTTCAAACCAACAAATTAAAAATCGAAAATCCCGGGCTGGCTCCCTTGCATATTGATGGCGATCCGGCAGAAACCAGCAAAGAATTTTCAATTGAAATTTTGCCCTCGGCCTACAAACTAATTCAGCCCTGAATGTTGATTCACAAATCCACCGTTTTCATTCCTGCTTCTGTATAGCGCAACCCGGATGCGGCATTTTCAGGAAACACTTCTTCAATTTCTCTTAAATCTTTTTCTGATAAATGAATCTCCGTCGCTTTCACATTTTCTTCCAGGTATTTTACTCTCTTTGTTCCCGGAATCGGAAAAATAAAATCTTCCTGCGCCATCACCCAGGCCAGCGCCAACTGGGCCGGCGTGCAGTTTTTTTCTTTTGCGATGGCTTCTACTTTTTTTACCAGGTTAAGATTTTTATTAAAATTTTCCCCCATAAAGCGCGGCGAATTGCGCCGGAAATCGTCTTCTTCCAGGTCTTCAAAAGTTTTGATTTGCCCGGTAAGAAATCCGCGCCCGAGCGGGCTGTAGGCCACAAACGCAATTCCTAATTCGTTGCACGCCGGCAAAATTTCTGCTTCAGGCTCGCGCGACCACAAGCTGTATTCCGATTGCAAAGCGGTAATGGGAAAGGTAGCATGTGCTTTGCGAAGCGTGTCAACATTCAACTCGCTCACGCCTATGGCTTTTACTTTCCCTTCTTTAACCAACTCGCCCATAGCGCCTATGGTTTCTTCAATGGGCGTTGCGGGGTCTTTTCTATGCAAATAATATAAATCAATTACTTCTACATCCAATCGCTTAAGGCTGGCTTCACACGCGCTTTTCACGTATTCGGGCTTTCCGTTAACGCCTCTTTTTTTAGGATCAACTGGGTCTCGTAAGATGCCAAATTTGGTGGCCAGCGTAATTTCATTCCGAAACGGCTTAATAGCCTTGCCGACTAAAATTTCATTTTTAAAAGGGCCATACATATCTGCAGTATCGAAAAATGTAATGCCCAGATCGAAGGCGCTATGAATTGTTTTTATAGATTCATCGTCATTTTGTGAGCCGTAAAAATCGCTCATTCCCATACAGCCAAGTCCCATTTCAGAAGCGGTTAATCCTTGTGTGCCTAAAGATTTAATTTTCATTCTTTTTAATTTTTAAATACAAAATTTATGATTGATCACAGTGATCCAAAAAAAACCCATTCCCGTTTTGCTCCGCAACAATCACGCCTTTTTTGATGGTGTCTTATTTATGTCTGGAACAGTAAACACATAAATAACCCGGATTTTTATTTTTAATAAAAAGCAAAAAGCCACCTTGTGCGGGTGGCTTTGGTAAGGGATTCACGATTTAATTATTTAGCTATCTTCTCAATAATTTTTTGAGTGGCAGATGACAACTGGAGGTAATAATTTCCGGCAGGAAGATTTGAAAGATTGTCAATTCTGATGTCATTATTTCCTTTGTTCAATGAGACCTGTTTTGAAACCACCATTTTACCTTGTACATTAAAAATGGTTATGGTTGCTATTTCCGCATTTTGCCATTGCGTATTGATATTGATATAATCTGAAAATGGATTTGGAGAAATGATAGTTTTGTTAGCGGCAGATTTTAATTTTACCGGGATAATTTTTGAAACATATCCTCTTCCGTCAAAATCAATCTGTTTCAAACGGTAATAAGCAGTAGTTCCGGTAAATGAATGTAAATCATCTGTAGCTGAATAGTTGTGCAATAAATTGGAATTCCCGTTGCCATCAATTGTTTGCACACCGGTGAACACATTTCCATCATAACTTCTTTCTACGATGAAGTTCTTACAGTTAAGCTCCATTGAAGTGCTCCAGTCAATTTGCACCTGGTTTGACTGCAATAATTTAGCGGTGAATTTTACCAGCGTTACCGGCAGCGGGCCCGCTTCAGGGTTGATGATGGCGGTTCCGTCGTCCACAAATTTAACGCCGGCATCTGATTGGGAAGTAACACGTGCAATGTTCATGATAGAAGGAACAGCCTTTCCGTTGCCGGGGTCATTTACCGTCACCTGAAACTGAACTTCGTAAGATTGCCCGGCAGCCAATGTGCCGCCTTCGGTAGCTGTGGCGCCGGTACCAATTCTGAAAGAAACTGAATTAACGCCATTCTTGGAAATGTATTCGGCAAAATCGTCACCAGCTTTGTCTGTCTGTATGCCGGGGGCAATCCCCGGAGAGCTGATTATTTTTAAGGTTCCGGGTTTGTAGCTTATGGTTGAAGGCAGCGTATCTGAGACAATCACTCCACTTGCATTTCCAACTCCGGTATTTGCTCCCTTTAAGGTGTAGGTAAGCGTTTCGCCGCTTTCGGCTAAATGATTTTTGTTAGCGTCAGTAACGGTTTTATCAAGAGTAATAGTCGGATCTTTCATCTTGATGTTGAATGTAAAAACACCTGGATAGTATTGATCCTGCTCAGTTCCAAATTGCAGCGTTACAGAGTTCGCATTTGGTAAAATACCATAACCGCTGCCCACATTAAACATATCTATATCAATCCCCATTTGGTTGGTATAGTTAGGATTTTTTGTGGTCACATGTTTTCCATTGTCTGTAATAGTGCCATTCCATGGATTATCTGAAGCATTGGTTGCATTTGAAAAAGTATTGCCATTAATTCTTAAAAAATCTCCGGTAAGGTTGGCATCGCCTTCCCACGCCACTACACCCATTTTGGCGTCATCGGCTGCCATAGTTCCTGAGGGAACATCAAGCCCTGTTAATGTAACCGTGGTGGTAGTGGGATTTCCGGCACTATAAACCTGCTGGAATCCATCGTATACCCTTACGCTGTTATAAGGCTCATTATTGTTTTCATAAACCACCACGATGCTCCAACCGCCGTGATTGCCGCCATTTGAAACAGCACCCACGCTTAATGGAACATTTCCTATTTCATAAGTTCCGGCCCCGTTATTTTTGATAAAAGCCGTAATGTCTGCATAAGCCTGGTATTCAGAATAGCCAAAAGTATTGCTGATAGGCGTTTTATCTAGACCCAGGGCAGTCACATTTGAATAAGTATCGGTTGTGCCCTTACGGATTTTTACCGTCCTGTTTTGGTTAGATGACAGATCAAATTCCGAATCTTTCACGCGGCCTCCCCAATATAGGCGCGCCAGTTTGATGGTATTGGTTCCTGCAGGGAGTATCAGGTCAGCGCTGGAAGAATTCCTGGTAGCTTTCCCGTTTCCGGCATTACCGTCAATATCAATGTTTTCCATATCTTCATCATCATTGCCATAAGCGCTGCTGCCATTGCTGCGATTGTTATTCATCTTAAAAGTGTCCACTTTATTATTGCTGACAATATTCAGCAATGTATTTCCTATAATGGTGGTGCCGCCTTTGATGTTGTCAGAATAAACCTGGCTGTAAGTGCGGATTTGAGCCTGTGCGGAATAAGTGATTATTATGAGAAAGGCAGCAATAAAAGTTCTTTTTAATTTGTTTGCGTTTCTAACCCCGGGTGTAAAAAATTTCATGGTTGTTGATTCTGCGGTTAATGATAAATGAGAACGTTTATCATATAATCTTGGAAAACATTTTCAGAGACAGGCTTCTTCGAGGAACAGGGATGTTTATGATGTAGAATCAGCTTATGTTTTATGGAACATTGGGAGTTTTGGCAACAGCCGGATTGTAAAAAACTACCGGGTTAGCACACGCTTTTCAGAAGATGAAATGGAAAAAAATAAAAGGAATTATGGGGTCTTCAGAGGTTTGAGAGAGCAAAATTATATTTTAGATTGAAATATCAAAGCTTTTTTAAAACTTTATTTTTAAACGCGTACTGAATTTATCATGATTTCAGGTTAAACATCTGTTTTGATGCCTTGGTGGCCGGGAACCAGGATGCTATAAAAGCTATTACCAAAGCAGTCAGAATTACGAGAATAAAATCCGTCAATTGTGGTTTTACCGGGAAATAATCAATCAAAAAAGAATTGCCGGCAAGTTTGATAAGATGGTATTTCGTTTGTAAAAAAACGATAATAAGTGCCAGTACGATTCCCGTGCCTGCGCCAATCACCGCCAGCAAAATTCCTTCACTCAAAAATATTTTTTTTATTAAAGACTTATCAGCGCCTAACGACTGCAATACACTGATGTCTTTTCTCTTTTCCAACACCAGCATGGTTAAGGCGCCAACCATATTAAATGCCGCTATTATCAAAATCATAGTGAGCACAGCATAAATGAACCATTTTTCAAGCCGCATAGAATTATACAGGCTCATATTTTGTTCATATTTGGTAAGCACTTTATAATTAGCACCCAAAATCTTTTGGAGTTCATTAATGAAATCACCCGAACTGGACGGATTGGTTAACGAAATTTCCAAGGCGCTGTATTCATCAGGCTGATAATTCATTTGTTGCCGCATAAAAGGAAGATTCGTAATTACATATTTATTATCAAAATCCTGCTGGATAGCAAAGCTTCCGGAAGTGGTTGCATTTCCTTCACTCAAAGATTCGAGGGGATTATTGGAACTGGTTTTTTTAGGTAGAAAAACTGTGATCGGTAAAAGATTCCTGTCTGCCTGAACACCAAGTGCATTTTCAATTCCGGCTCCCAAAATCAGTTTGGGATTGTCAACCGTGCCCGTATTAAAAATGCCGTCATACATTTTTTGAGGAACGCCTGATACCCGGTAATAATTTGTATCCACTCCTTTTAGCAACACTACGGTTTGAAGTTCCTGGTTTTGCAACAGCGCTTTTTCTTCAATATTTAAAGAACTGCCCTTGATGCCCGCCAGGCTATGAATTTTATGAAGCTGCTGCGGAGTAAGGGTAAAAGTTTTCCCTTTGGCAGGCACCACTTTTACATCCGAATAAAAATTAGAATACAAAGATTTTACAAGGTCTTCAAAACCATTAAAGACACTCAAAACCAATACCTGGCATAAGGTAGAAAAGGCAATAACGCCTGCAGTTACCCATGAAATAATATTGATGGCGTTGGTGCTTTTTTTTGCTTTAAAATACCGCCATGCAAATTTAAAATGCAATTATTTGTTCGTTTACTGGTTAAATCAGACGAAAGTTAATATTAAAAAAATCAAGGCTGGCCATCTTTTCCGCTGTCCTGGTGCGGATCCTGCTTTTTAATATCATCCAGCAATTTTTCAATCTTAAAAACATAATCAAGCGTGTCATCAAGGTAAAAAGTAAGCTGCGGAATAATCCGTAACTGGTGGCGCATCCTTTTGCCCAATTCACCGCGTATTTCACTGCTCAATTCTTTAAATTTTTCCAAAACTGCCTGCGGATCTTTTACCTGGAAAAGGCTTAAATAAATTCTTGCCTCGTACAAATCCGGCGTCATTTTTACCGAGGCGATGGATACCATGCCGCCATCCACCATCGTGAGGCTCATTTTTAAAAATAGGTCATTTAATTCCTTAGCAATCTCATTTGCCACCTGCTTTTGTCTCTTACCTTCTGTCATGATATGTAATTATCGTTCCTTGTAAAATTAGTTACTTTGCTGCTATTTTATTTTATTTAAGCATTCTCAATAGTTTTAATGAAAAGTTTACGGACTATTTTTCGGTATGTTGGCAAATACCCCAAATTAATTTTCGCTTATTTTGGCTGCAATATTCTTTCCAATATATTTTCGGTAGTTTCCCTGGGCCTTCTGAGCCCGTTTTTATTGTTGATTTTTAAAAAGCAAGACACACTTTCAGCCGCTTCTTCAAATACCGGCTTTCTTTCCCGCATTAACCCGATAAATTTTTTTAAAGAATGGCTTAATCAAACCCTGCAAACACCCAATGGAGATATTAAAGGATTGGCCGCCATCTGCATTCTCATTGTAACTTTTATTCTTCTCAAAAATGTTTTTTTATACATGGCGATCTATTTCCTTACGCCGGTGCGCAATTCGGTGGTGAATGATATGCGCACCAATATGTATCGAAAAATTCTGCAACTGCCTATTGGCTATTTTAACGAACAAAAAAAAGGCGACATCATGAGCCGCCTTACCAATGATTTATCAGATGTAGAGAGTTCTGTAATTAACCTTTTGGAAACGCTTTTTCGCGAGCCGGTTACTATTTTATTATTTTTTGCCTACCTCGTGGTATTAAGTCCACAACTAACTTTTTTCCTGATTCTTTTTCTTCCGCTCTCGGGTTTAATTATCGGCAGAATCGGCAGAACGCTGAAGAAGAAAAGCACAAAAGCACAGGAAAAACTTGGGGCGATTCTGTCGACGATTGAAGAAACGCTGGGCGGCATCCGGGTGATAAAAGCTTTCAATGCAGAAAAAAAGCAGTCGCACAAATTTGATACGCAGAACGAAGAATATTTAAATCTAAAAAACCGCGTGATTCGAAAAAGAGACCTCGCCTCGCCGGTAAGCGAAGTGTTGGGGATAGTGGCTATCATTTGTGTGTTGTGGTATGGCGGGCGACTGGTGTTGCGGAATTCATTCCTGGATCCCGGCGATTTTTTAGCCTACATATTAATTTTTTCGCAGGTGATTCAGCCGCTAAAATCATTATCGGCAGCATCCTATAATATAAGGAAAGGAGCCGCAAGCATTGAACGCATTGAACATTTAATTGCGGAAGATGTATCTATAAAAGAGATACCAAATCCCGTAATATTAAAAGATTTCGAAGAAAGCCTTGAATTCAAAAATGTCGGCTTTTCCTATGGCGACAAGACGATTCTTCAAAATATCAATCTGAAAATAGAAAAAGGCAAAACCATTGCATTGGTAGGCTCTTCAGGCGCAGGCAAAAGCACATTGGCGGATTTGATTCCGCGTTTTCACGATGCCGTTGAAGGAGAAATTTTGATTGATGGCACCGATATAAGAAAGTATTCATTAAAATCTTTGCGCAACCAGATGGGCATCGTAACGCAGGAGCCGATTTTGTTTAATGATACCATCGCCAATAATATTGCGCTCGGCATGGACCACGTTTCTGAAGAGCAAATCATCAATGCCGCAAAAATTGCCAACGCCCACAATTTTATTCTTACCAAAGAAAATGGCTATAATACTTCCGTCGGTGAAAGAGGCAATAAATTAAGCGGCGGCGAAAAGCAACGGCTCACCATTGCGCGGGCGGTCTTAAAAAATCCACCGATACTGATTCTCGATGAAGCCACTTCTTCGCTGGATACAGAAAGCGAAAAGCTGGTGCAGGATGCGATAAATAACCTGATGCACAACCGTACCAGCGTGGTAATTGCTCACCGGCTAAGCACGATTCGCCATGCTGATGAAATCATTGTTTTGCAAAAAGGCAAAATCGTAGAACGCGGCACCCACGAGACTTTGATTGCGCTGGAAGGGTTTTATAAAAGGCTGGTGAGTATGCAGGCGGTAAAATAACCATTACATATTATGAAACCTATTTTTTTTATTACGATTGCTTTGCTCATTACCACTTCATCTTTTGCTCAATTAGAAAAAGGAACCTGGCTAGTAGGCGGTTCGGGAAGTTTTTATACAAATGACCGAACTAATACCACACCTACTAATTTTATCAAGTATAAGGACGTAAACTTAGATTTATCCGCTTCTATAGGTTATTTTCTAAAAGATAAATTATCCATTGGATTAAGACCTGATATGACATGGGAAAAATCTCATTGGACTCAAGCGTCGCCGGGAATAAGCGGTGCAATAGGACACGGTTTTCGTTATAAAATTGGACCATTTGCGCGATATTATTTTTTAAGTAATGAAAGACAATTTAATTTGTTATCTGATATATGTTATCAATTTGGAACCAATTTCGTAACTGGTGGTGATAAAGGAAAATATAAAAGTTTTTCTTTAATGAGCGGGATGGAAGTCTTTTTTAATTCTACTGCCGGTTTGGAAATTTTATTGGGATACGCTCATAATTTAGTTACAATTGACAATTCACCCAGCGACCAAATTAATACTAGAAATGGGTTTCAAATTTCTGTAGGTTTCCAACTTCATTTAATAAAAGATTAGTCAAAAACTTATGAAAAAG
The DNA here is from genome assembly GCF_003721595.1 of Hanamia caeni. Lineage (GTDB taxonomy): Bacteria > Bacteroidota > Bacteroidia > Chitinophagales > Chitinophagaceae > Ginsengibacter > Ginsengibacter caeni. The sequence continues at coordinate 210,752 of NZ_RJJR01000013.1, read as the reverse complement.
GAATTATCAATTGCAATTACTATCATGCTATTATACGATTTATTGATGTAAATAAAAAACAAACTTAACTTTGATTGCGTTGGAAGGCTTTTATAAAAAACTGGTGAGTATGCAGGCGGTAAAGTAATCGTTGTATGATAAAGCAGGAAATTTCTGCTTTTTTTATTTTCCTTCATTTGAATCCGCAAACAATGTTACCGATATAAAATCTGCAAACAATTTCCCCTCATCTGTCAGAGTAACCTGGTTTTTTTCCTGAAGAAAATATTCTTTTTTTACTTTGCTATGCAGCAAATTTTCAATCCTGTTTTTTTCATTCACAGAAAATTTTTTTTCGATTACATCCAAGTCCATTCCTTCCATCGTGCGCAGGGACGTCATTATATATTCATTTAATTTCTGCGCTTCAGTAAGTATTTCCTTTTCAAAAGGGATGATATTTTGTTGTAATGATTTTATATAAATGATATTGTTGGCTTTATTCCAGCTTCTTTCATTGCCATTGAACGAATGGGCGGAAGGCCCAATGCCAATATATTTTTCTCCCTTCCAATAGCTGCTGTTGTGGCGGCTTCTATGTCCCGGTTTGGCAAAATTAGAAATCTCATAATGCTCATAACCGGCATTGCGCAACGAATTCATTAAAATTACAAATTGCCGGGCCTGCGCTTCATTGTCTGTGTTTTCTTTCTTTTTTAATTCAATCATTTTTTGCAGCGCCGTTTTGGGCTCTACGGTCAATGCATAAGAAGAAATGTGGGGAATATCTAAATCAACCGCCATCGCGATATTTTTCTGCCATTCGTCATCCGGCAAACCAGGCGTACCAAAAATCAGGTCAATCGAAAAATTATCAAACCCGGCATCTTTTGCAAGCGTAATGGATTGCAAGGCCTGCGCAGCATTGTGCGCACGGTTCATCCAAACCAAATCCCGGTCAACAAACGACTGAATGCCGATGCTTAACCGGTTAATTCCTGATTTTTTCCAGGCGAACAATTTTTCTTCATTAATATCATCCGGGTTGGCCTCCAGCGTTATTTCTGCATCAGCATCTACGTTATAATTTTTTTGAATAGCATCCAGTATATCGCCGATTTCACTTTCATCAAGAAGGCTGGGTGTGCCTCCGCCGAAATAAATGGTTTCTGTTTTTTCTTGAGCGGACGAAAGGATGGCAAGGTCGCCAGGTTTGTTTTGTTTTAAGTTGTCTCCTCTTAAAATGATTTCTTTTACAAGGCTTTCACACATTTCTTTTTTATAGGCAATGGAAGTAGAAAAATGGAAATTACAATAAAAGCATGCCTGCCTGCAAAAAGGAATATGAATATAAATTCCGGCCAAGGATTTTTAATTTATTGTTTACAACCGCACAACTACCGGTTTTCGCAAAATCAATTTAGCTTTACGCGCTCAAGATGAAACCAGCCACCACAAAATATCTGAGCTATATTGCTGCGCTCGTTTTATTATTTCTTTTTGTAAATCCGCATGGTTCTTTTTGTCAAAAAAAATATACGGTAACCTATGCTGCATCCGGCAAAGATACTTCCGTTAATTTTCAGCAACTGAAGCCGGAAACAGATTTTGAAAATAAACAAGCCGCGCAAAAATATATAAACGAATTGCCTGTAAGCCTTTTAAACAAAGGCTTTCCGGTGGCCTCTGTGGATTTGGTGACTTATGATTCTTCGCAGGCAAAAGTTAAATTATATTTAGGAGAAAAATTTAAGTGGGCACAAATTAGTACAGACAGTGTTGATGAAGAGGTGCTCGAAAGAACGGGATGGAATTCCAGGCAATTCGAAAATAAGCCGATGGATTTTTTAAGACTAAGGCTGCAGGAAAAAAAAATCAGTGATTATTATGAAAACAACGGCTATCCATTCGCTTCTGTTTCGCTGAAAAATATTTCTTTTAAAGATGACTTGATAAAAGGTGAGCTGCATGTTACCAAAGGGCCTTTGTACCATATAGACAGCATCCGTGTTTATGGTAAAGTGAAAATTAAAAATCTGTTTTTGCAACATTATCTTGGCATTTATAACGGCAGCCTTTATAATAATGCGCAATTGCAAAAAATTTCCACTAACCTGAAGCAACTTCCATTTCTGCAGGAACAGCAAAACTGGGATGTAACCATGCTCGGAAGCGGCGCCACGCTCAATTTGTATCTTGAGCCCAAGCGAAGCAGCCAGGTGAATGTGCTGGTCGGATTTGCACCGGCAAATACTATTACAAAGAAATCCACGCTGACGGCTGATGTTCATCTTGATTTGAAAAACAGTTTTGGCGCGGGCGAAAATATTTTACTGAACTGGCAACAGCTTCAGCCTCAATCGCCGCGGCTTAACCTGGGCTATTCTGTTCCCTATGTTTTAAAATCGAACTTTGGATTTAATTTCTCTTTTGATTTATTGAAAAGAGATTCTTCTTACCTGCAATTAAAAGGAATCCTGGGCATTCAATATTTTATTTCTGCGGACAAAACGCTTGATTTTTTTTACCAGGCAGAACAAAATTACCTGCTGGCTGGCGGCCTGGATACCAACCAAATTATCAGTTCAAAAATATTGCCGCCAAATATTGATGTTCGCTCTAATAATATCGGCGTTGGGTATCAATTCCAAAATACCAATTACCGGTTGAATCCGAGAAAAGGAAACGAGGTGGATATTACGGCTACAGCAGGCATAAAAAAAACCCTAAAAAATAATGATATTCTGAACCTGAAAGATCCTTCTAATCCCGGGTTCGATTTTAATTCATTATATGATTCCATCAAACCAAAAACCTACCAGTTGAAGATTGTTGCATCGGCTGCACATTTTTTTCCCTTGGGCAAAGCAGCCGCTTTTAAAACATCCGGTAGCTTTGGATGGATAGAGAGCCCGCAGAATTTTCAAAATGAATTGTTTAGAATTGGCGGCTACCGCCTGCTTCGCGGATTTGATGAAGAGAGCATCTATGCTAATAAATACGCGGTTTTCACCGGGGAGTACCGGTATCTTCTGGGAATTAATTCTTATTTTTTCGGTTTTTCTGATGTCGGCTTTACAAAAACAAAATTCAGCGCTGCAGATTATTCCAACTCATTTATCAGCGGCGGTGTCGGGTTGGAATTTGAAACCAGATTCGGTTTGCTGAACCTGAGTTACGCCGTAGGAAAGCGCAATGATATAAAATTTGATCATAGAAATTCTTCTAAAATACATTTTGGATATATCAACTATTTTTGACAAAATGAAAATGAAATTTTTCAGCGGTTTCCTGGTGTTTGTTTCTCTTGTTCTTTTTAGCGGCGCCGCTTTTTGCCAAACTCAGCGGGATAGTGTAAAAACGCAAGATACCAGCCGGGCCGTGATCGAAAAAAAGCCGCGGACAGTAAACGGACAAATAACTTCAAATCCTGTTTTGCAGGATTCCGGAAATAAAAGCAAAATTTCAGCGAATGCCCCGTCGGCCGTTCTGAACCCAAATGATAGTTTGCAACTAAAAACTGACAGCCTTACTGATTCTGCTATCGCGATAATAAAGCCCGTGATAAATTATGACAGCATCATTCTTTCTAAAAATCCGTATGTTAATTCGACCGGCAAACCGGTATTTTTTGAAGAACAGGCTCATGCAGCCGGCGGCAAAGAGTTTTTGTTTTATGTACTGTGTATCGTACTATTGATTCTTGGCCTTTTCAGAACCTTTTTTACAGGCTATTTTAAAAATTTATTCAGGGTTTATTTTAATACTTCCCTGCGGCAAACACAGCTATCGGACCAACTGCGGCAAGCAACTTTGCCTTCGTTGATTTTAAATATATTTTTTGCCATTACCGCGGGCATTTACATTTGGCTCCTTTTCAATTTTTACCATCCTCCCAAATTGTTTAAAGGTCCCGTGCTTTTACCATTTTGCATTTTGTCGGTAGCTACCATTTATTTTATCAAATTTTGCCTGCTAAAATTTCTTGGGTGGGTATCAGACGTGCAGGAAAGTACGAACGGGTATATTTTTGCCATTTTCCTGGTGAATAAAATGACAGGCATTTTTTTGGTGCCGCTTATCATTTTGCTGGCTTTTATCAATCCGGAATGGCTGCCAATTGTATTGAATATTTCTTTCCTGTTACTTATTTTACTGTTCCTGTCGCGATATGTTAAAAGTTATGGAATAATTGAAAAAAAAATCCCGTTGCGGCCGCTTCATTTTCTCATCTACATTGCAGGCGCTGAGATAATTCCTTTATTTATATTGTACAAAGTTGCCATAGATTATTTAATATGATTTTTATCTAATTTTTTGCTGCTTATTTTTAATTTTCTTAATAAAAAGACTAACTTTGCAGTCATACTGCATGAATTCTAAAATGGATACAAATATCGACCCTAAGGATCCCAAAACAGTACAGGAAATCCGCCATATTTTGATCACGCAGCCCAGGCCCGAAAGTGAAAAATCCCCCTATTTTGAGATTGCCCGAAAATTCAATGTTGAATTAAACTTTGCGAACCCGATTAGCATTGACCCGGTGCCATCCAAAGATTTCAGAAAACAAAAAATAGATATTTCTTCATTTACTGCGGTTATTTTTAACAGCCGCAACGCCATCGACCATTTTTTTCGCATTTGTGATGAAATGAGAATTTCTATCTCGCAGGATGTAAAATATTTTTGTATTACCGAATCCGTGGCACTTTATCTTCAAAAATTTATCCTATACCGTAAAAGAAAGGTGTTTTTTAGCAATGATGGCACCACGAGGAACCTGTTCGACGTAATGGATAAGTACAAGCACCAGGAAAAATTTTTGTATCCGTGTTCGCAATCTTTCGACAGTGAAATCACCTCGTGGCTTAGTGAAAATAATTGCAATTACGCAATTCCCGTACTTTACCAAATTACCTCCAACAATGTGAAGGCCATCATTGAAAAATATGATTACCAGATAATTTGTTTTTTCAGCCCGTTGGGACTGAAAAGCTTTATAGACAATTGTCCTTCCTTTAAACAAAATGGCACGTTGATAGGCGCTTTTGGCGATAATACCCGTAAAGCCATCATCAATGCAGGATTAAGGCCCGATATACTCGCCCCGGCGCAGGAAGCGCCCAGCATGGTTTCAGCGCTTGAAAAATATTTGTCTGCCTTACAGAAGAAATAGTCAAAATTTCATTTGAAATTATCTTTCTAAGTTTTCAGCGTGAATAGCAAGGCAACCTGTTTTACAGTAAATAAACAAATGGCCGGATTTATATTTTTATTTGAACAACTGGTACGCAATAAAACTCATAATATAGGCAAGGCCGGTCATGTAGGCCAGCATTATCAAAGGCCATTTCCAACTGCGGGTTTCACGTTTTACGATAGCTAAAGTACTCATGCACTGCATCGCCAATGCATAAAAAACAAGTAGCGATAATCCGGCCCCCAGCGTGTAAACTTTATTACCGTTTGGCCACGTGGCCGCATTCATTTTCTCACGAAGGGTGGCGCTGTTTTCATCCGCGTCGTCGCCAACACTGTACAGTGTAGCCATTGTTCCGACAAACACTTCCCTGGCAGCAAACGAAGTTATAAGCGCGATTCCTATTTTCCAGTCGTACCCCAAAGGCCTGATAACCGGTTCGATACTTTTGCCTAAGATGCCCGCGTATGAATTCTCAAGCCTTTCAGTGCTTTCAAGCTTTCCATATTCCTTAGCCTGCGATGGATTTTGTTTAGTTAGATTTTCGTATTTGACAGTAACGGCATGCATTTTTTTGGGTGGCCCAAACGTGCTTAGCACCCATAGCAGCAAACTGATTACCATGATTACTTTCCCCGCTTCAAAAACAAATATTTTGGCTCTTTCTACCATCGTCGTCATGATATTTTTCCATCGCGGGCCACGATAAGAAGGCAATTCCAAAATGAAAAAGCTTTTTTCTTTGCTTTTGATAAACCATTTCATTACATAAGCGGCCAGCAGCGCCATAAAAGTTCCTAAAAAATACATCAGCATCATCACTAAGCCCTGCAGGCTTATAAAACCCAAATACATTTTATTCGGAATCACCAGCGCAATCAGCACCGTATAAACCGGCAATCTTGCACTGCAGCTCATCAGGGGCGTAACCATGATGGTTAATAACCTTTCTTTTTTATTTTCAATACTTCGGGCGCTCATAATGGCAGGCACCGCACATGCGAGGCCGCTTACCATAGGCATTACGCTTTTGCCATTCAGGCCTGCCTTTCGCATAATTTTATCGGTAAGAAAACTAATCCTTGCCATATAACCGGTATCTTCCAAAAGCGTAATAAGGCCGAACAAAATCATGATCTGCGGCACAAAAACTACAATACCGCTTAAGCCAGCCAGAATTCCATTGATGAAAAGATCAGAAAACCAGCCTGCGGGCAGCAGCGTGGCCAGCCATTTGCTTCCCTCCGCAAAAAACCATTCTATCCCGTCCATCGGGTATTGGGCAATTACAAAAATGCTTTGAAACAATATAAAAAGTACCGCCATCAAAATGAGATAGCCCCAGGTGCGGTGTAATAAAATATCATCAAGTTTTTGCGTAAATAAAGCTTTTTGCAACGGGTCAGCTTCCACCACGGTTTGCTTCATTATGGATTTTATTTTTCCATATCGCTGCAAAATTTCCTGCGCCTGGGTTTTGGTAGGATTAAATTGCGTTTCAATCTCAATATTTTCTATCGCTTCCTGGGTTTCATCGTTCAGCGCAAAATTTTCATGGTTAATGAGATAATGTATGGCGCGGTAATCACTGACCTCAGGAAACAAATGCTGCACTTTCTTTATAGCACAGGGCGCTAAACTTTTCATATCGGTAAAATCGCGCTCCGGCAAACGATCAAGATTGTTTGCCGCATTTGAAATGGCTGATTTTAGCTGGCTGATGCCCTTATTTTTTCGCGGATTTACGGGCACCACGAAAACACCGAGTTCTCTTTCCAGTCCCGCCACATCCACTTTGATATTATTTTTTCCGGCAATATCCATCATCGTCAGCGCAATTACCACCGGCCGTTTCAGATCCACGATCTGCGAACAAAACAGCAAATTTCTTTTGAGGTTGCTTGCATCGGCCACCAACACAATGATATCCGCCTTTATCTGCGGGTCCTGCTCCAGCAAAACTTTATAGGCTACCCATTCATCGCCTCTTTTCGGATAAAGGCTATAAGTCCCGGGCAGATCGATGATTTTGGCAGACATAAAGGGAGAAATCCGTGAAATACCGGTTTTCTTATCAACCGTCACACCTGGAAAATTGCCCACTTTTTGGTTGAGGCCCGTAAGTGCATTAAAAAGCGAGGTTTTCCCGCTGTTAGGATTTCCGACTAAAGCTATGTTGAGTTGCGTGGCCAATGAATGAAATAATGGGCAAAGGTAACAGCGAACGATTCATTCTTTTTACGAAATAGGGAAACACATTGTTGGCATGAATTTATCTTATCACCTGTGTGAATTCCCTTTAATTTTGTCTTCCAAAAAAAACAATTTCATGATGAAATACCTCTATATATTTTTTATCCTTTTATCCGTTCAGGCACAGGCGCAGAAATTAAAGAAAGCAGAGAAGAAAATCATTGACAATCTGAAAACTGAAATCACCTATTTGGCCGGCGATCAATTGCAGGGAAGAAGAGCCGGCAGCGAAGGCGAAAAATTAGCTTACGAATATTTATCAGGCCAGTTTAAAGCCATAGGATTAATTCCTAAAGGAGATAATAACTCTTATTTGCAGGCTTTTACGATTCACGAAGGCAAGGAAATTCTTCCGGCTACACATTTTATTATTAACGATACTTCATTACAAGCCGGCAAAGATTTTTTCCCTTTAATTATAAGCGGCAATGGTAAGGCCGGCGGAGATGTTTCTCCGGCATTCAAAGAAAAAGGAATGCCGTGGTTTTGGGATATCAAAGATATACTTGCACAAAATAAAGACAATCCTCATTTTGATATTTCTGAATCGGCAAAGCAACAGGCGCTCAACATTCAAAAAAAAGACGCATCTGCTTTAATTATTTTCAATTCGGGAAATGAAGATGACGATTTACATTTTGATGCGAAATCAAAAATGGAGTCGGTAAACATTCCTGTAGTTTATTTATCAAAGAAGATGGCAGCGAAATATTTAAGCGACAACGCAGCAAACCTTACCGTAGATCTTCAAGTTGAAATCGGCGAAAAAATGTCTACCGCCCATAATGTAATTGGTTATGTAGATAACGGTGCACCGTACACGATTATTTTGGGTGCTCACTATGATCACCTGGGATTCGGCGACGACCACAATGCAACAGACCCCGGTGTACATGAAATTCACAATGGCGCTGACGACAATGCGAGCGGCACCGCAGCCGTATTGGAACTGGCTAAAATGGTAAAAGATTCAAAGCTTAAAAAAAATAATTTTCTTTTCATTTGTTTTTCAGGAGAAGAGCTTGGATTGCTTGGCTCTAAATATTTTATAGAACATCCAACCGTGCCACCAGATGCAGTAAATTATATGATTAATATGGACATGATTGGCCGGCTGGATGATGCTACCAAATCTTTAATAATCGGCGGCTATGGCACATCGCCGGAATGGAGTAAAATTCTTCCCGAAAAAACAAAATCGCTCAACATAAAATTTGATTCCACAGGCATCGGCCCAAGCGATCATACTTCTTTTTATTTAAAAAATATTCCTGTGCTGTTTTTCTTTACCGGCATGCAAAAGGATTATCATAAAGCCACTGATGATGCGGACAAAATAAATTTCACCGGGGAACTGAGGGTAATTCAATACATTGAAGACATTCTTAAAAAAACCAATAATGACGAAAAAATCCCATTTTCAAAAACAAAGGAGCCTAAAATGGAAACAGCGCACTTTTCAGTAACCCTTGGATTTATGCCTGATTATGGGTACCAGGGAAAAGGTGTAAGAGTAGATGCCACTGTTGAAGGCAGGAATGCAGAAAAGATTGGAATGAAGAACGGGGATGTAATTACACAAATTGGCGATAACCAAATCAGTGATATTTACGGTTATATGGAAGCATTAGGGAAATTTAAAAAGGGAGATGCAACCACTGTTACGGTTTTGAGAGGGAACCAAACCTTAAGATTTAATGTAGTTTTTTAAACCAACGGAAGATGAAATTGCGTATTGACAATGAAGCCATGCTGGGTGAATTTTTTGAAAACACCAGGTTGCTAGGCATTGTGGCTTCTATCGAACAATACCGCTTTTGCTGGCACCTGAATCAATTGCTCAATTTTGATTTCAGGATTAATAACAGCATCGAAATTCATCTCAATAAAAAAAACCGGCACTATTTTTTCCCGATTTATCAATACGGCGAGCAATCCGCCACCATAAAACATTATTTATACAATAATGAAGATGACGGTGAATATTTGCTACCTGAGTTCAGGCACCTCGATTTTCTATGGCTGATGAAAGATGACATTATGAAGGACGATGAATTGTCTGCGTTAATGAATACGGTGAAGACAATACCTTCGGTGCAGATGGTGGTTGAACTTACCAATGAAAAAATTAAAAACAAGCAACATTTAATCTTTTAAAATATTTATTATGTGGAAAGAAGAAAATAATAAGCTTTGTAAAAAATTTGAATTTAAAGATTTTTCAGAAGCATTCGCCTTCATGACCCGGGTAGCGCTGGCAGCCGAAAAAATGGACCATCATCCCAAATGGACTAACGAATATAATAAGCTGGAAATCTGGCTTTCAAGCCACGATGCAGGCGATATTGTTACAGATAAAGACAAAAAGCTTTCGGATATTATTGATAAGTTTAGCTAACCGGTTTTAATTGCGACGTAATGAAAAAGTGATTATCTGTTCCTCTTAATTTGCTGATACGGTAAAGTTAAAATTACTGCTGACCCCTGGAAATAGAATTTCTCGCACGTGTTTTGTTTAATAACCGCGATACCCTTTTTTTTAATTATTTAATCTTTTAAAACGTACATCTATGAAAATTACAACAAAATCATTTATTGCCTGCGCTGCTTTAAGCGTGTCCTTGTTTGCCTGTACAAAAGACAAAACCAAGACTTCCAATACGCTTAACGACGCCGACAAAACTTTTATGATGCAGGTGTCTGCAGCCAATAGCGCGGAAGTTGCCGCAGGAGCGCTTGCTTCTACGATGGGTGAAGATGTCATGATTAAATCTTTCGGTGACACGATGGTAGCACAGCATACGACAGCGCAGGCAGATCTGAAAAGCGTTGGCACGACTGTGGGCGTAGATGTGAAAGATTCTGTGGATGCAAACCATACAACTTTGCTGCAAACCCTGCAGGGACTTTCAGGCCGCGCATTTGATTCCACTTATATCATTAACCAGATTGCAGATCATCAAAAGACGGTAACCGATTTTCAGACAGAATTAAGTTCAGGCAGCCGCACAGAAGTGAAAGATTTCGCCAATAAGTATCTTCCCAAAATTCAAATACATTTGCAAAAAGCAGATAGCATCGCCACTGAAATGCATTTTAAATAACACAGGTAAATTCAGTCCGATAGCGATCCATTGCTTTTTGTATGTAGTAAGCAAAGAATTATTATGGCGGGTGGGCCCACCCGCCATTTTATAATAAATGGCGAAATAAAAAAAGAAGTTATTTGCTGCTTTGCTGTGTACGGTAATCTAGTTAACTTATTTTATTTCAATACGTGGATTACTTTCTCATCTTTTCCAACAAACCTCCCCACAGGATTTGCAAATTTTTCCAAACCGTTTTGCCGGAAAAGTTCTTTTACTTCATCAACCGAACCCGGGTCAACAGCGATTAACAATCCGCCATTGGTTTGGGGATCGGGCAGGATAGAGAAAGCTTCCATCACATTTACGCCTTTTTCAAAACTGATTTTGTTGCTATAACTGTTCCAGTTTCTGTAGGTAGCATCCGGCACAATTCTTTTTGAAAGATATTCAACGGCCCCCTCTATAATTGGTATTGCCGGGTAATTAATTTGTGCAGATAATCCGCTTCCTTCGGCCATTTCAGAGAGATGACCGGCGAGGCCAAAGCCTGTAACATCTGTCATTGCCGTCACGCCTTTGATTTCGCCTAACCTGCTCCCAATCGAATTCAATGACGTTAGTTGATGTATCAGAATTTTGAGATCATTGTCTTCTATTACACCTCTTTTTTGAGCAGTGGATAAAATACCCACGCCTATGGGTTTTGTCAAAAAAATTACATCGCCTTCCTTTGCCGTATCATTTCTTTTCAAATGGTTAATTGAAATCACGCCATTGACTGACAAGCCAAAAAAGGGCTCGGCAGAATCAATGCTGTGTCCTCCGGCGAGCGCTATTCCGGCCTGGGAACAAATCGTTTTTGCGCCCTCCATCACCTCTTTTGCAAGAGATGCAGGAAGATGATCTACCGGCCATCCGAGAATAGCAAGTGCCAGCACAGGCTTTCCTCCCATAGCATATACATCGCTGATGGCATTGGCGGCTGCTACCCGTCCAAAATCAAATGCGTCATCCACAATGGGCATAAAAAAATCGGTGGTAGAAATTAAGGCCTGGCCATTGCCAAGGTCATACACTGCAGCATCATCCCCGCTGTTATTTCCAACAATCAGGTTGTTTCCGGGAAATGAAAACTGTGAATCCAGGATTTCCTCTAATATTTTCGGTGAAATTTTACAACCACAACCAGCCCCGCGGGAATATTGAGTGAGCTTTATCTTTTCTTTAAGTTCAGGATTTTCCAATCAGTTATTCTTTTTTTCTAATTAATACAATTTTTGAATTCTTATCCATATCGCCACTAAACCGGATCTCGTAAATTTTTGAGCCCTCCCTGATAACAAGAAGCCCCGTGTTCGGAGGAATGCTGCCAAGGTTTTCCGCGTACAAAACTACTGAAATAGAATCCCCCATATCGGGCGTAAGATAAATCGTTTTATTATAAGCTCTTTCCAATAAACCCAAGCGTGGAATGGCCACTTTCCCATTTATTAAAACACTCACGGTGTCGCCGTCCACTGTTCCGTTATCATATAATGAAAAAACAAGACTATCCTGGGCAACCACTACGGTCCTTATCGTTTCCAGTTTTCTTTTTGAAACATCAGCGCCTGCTGTCGGGTTTGCTTTTTGAATTCTAAGTAGTTCTTCCTGCGCCCGTTTTTGTCTTTCCGATTCTTCTTTTGTTTTTTGGGCTTTTGCCAGCGCCTCTTTCTCAGCCTGCTGGCGGGCCAGTTCTTCCCTGGCCTTCTGATCTTTTGCTGCCTGTGCGCTCGCTGACTGCTCCTGTGCCACCCGTTGTTTTTCTAATTCTTCTTTAGCCTGTTGCTCGCGGTATAATTTTATACGCTCAGCTCTTGCAAGCTCCTCCTGTTGTTTTTTTGTAGAATCCTCTTTGGCTTTTTGTGCTTTGGCAAGCGCATCCAGTTCCTGTTGTTTTCTTATTGAATCTCCCCTGGCCTTTTGTGCTTTGGCAAGCGCATCCAATTCCTGTTGTCTTCTTAAAGAATCTTCCCTCGCTTTTTGTGCTTTGGCAAGCGCATCCAGTTCCTGTTGTTTTCTTATTGAATCTTCCCTGGCTCTTTGCGCTTTCGCAAGTGCATCCAGTTCCTGTTGTTTTCTTATTGAATCTTCCCTGGCTTTTTGTGCTTTGGCAAGTGCATCCAGTTCCTGTTGTTTTAGTATTGAATCTTGCCTGGCTTTTTGTGCTTTGGCAAGCGCATCCAGTTCCTGTTGCTTTCTTATTGAATCTTCCCTTGCTTTTTGTGCTTTGGCAAGCGCATCCAGTTCCTGCTGTTTTCTTATAGAATCTTCCCTGGCCTTACTATTTGCAGCAATAGTATTCGAATTATCCGTCAAAAATTCCAGATATCTGGCTAATCCTAAATCCTCCAGCTTTTTCACGAGAGACGTGCTTTGCGGCTCTTTCTTTTTTTCAAGCATTACCGTTCCCGTAAGTGGCCTGTATTCCTTTGTCGCATTGGTTTTCCAGGTGCCAGTCAAAACGGGAATCCCATTGCGGTTTGATATATTCAACGAGGCAAACATTTTAACTCCCTTTGGCGGTGGCTCGGGAAAATTATTGTAAACAAATTTTTCATCTTCAAAAGTAACCTCGTCATTTTTGATTTTAATCTTAACCTGTTTTATTCCTACATTGTTGCCACTTTCTGAAACAAAAGTAGTGTGGGAAAAACCTTCCGTTTTGCCTTTGGAATTATCTATTGCTAACTCAAACGGGATATATTCTTTAGTGGTGTCGTTATAAAGCCGGCCGGTATACACGCCGGCAAGGTCCTGTGAAAAACAGTAAAATGGGAAAACGTAAAAAATCACGAAGCAAGCCCGCAGCTTAGCTATAAATTTTTTATGACGCATAAATGTTAGTTCTTATGGTGAAGATGGTTCCTGAACGGCCCTAAAGTATTCAAAAATACATTAATGTTCAGGTAAAAGCAATGCATTTTTTTCGGTCACGTCGCCGCAATCAATCTTCTGGATCAATGATTCGACATTATCACGTTTAAGAAGGCTTTGGCCATACATCTTATCATAATATTTCAGAAGAATAGAAAATGCGGCCAATAGGTTTCCCTCCTCTATGAATTGCACAGCGTTTTTTGTCTCCAATCCGCCAAGCCGTTTTTGGATTTTTAAGACACATTCCATCAGCGATTGCCTGTCAAAAACACCATAGGTATTTACAATATGCTGAAGCCGTTTTTCAAAAGGAATGTCCAAAAAATATAATTTACTCTGCCGCATTTGACGCCAAAAGGGCTTAGGAATTCCAACAGTGCCGATATGCGCGCTTTCATCCTCTAACCATATTGGGCTTGTTTTATCCTCTTTCATTGAAATATTCCATAACTGAACTGCTAATAAATTTTCAAACATTTCAGCACCCGGCTGCGGTGCTTCTCCAAGGCTGCCGAAGGCTGAACCTTTATGGCGGGCAATGGCTTCAAGGTCGATCACTTTTTCACCGTTCGCTGCCAGTTCTTTCAGCACTTCAGTTTTGCCTGAGCCCGTGAATCCACCCAAAATATTTAATTCATATTGTTTTTCAAACTGCGCGAGCACCCATCTTCTGAACGATTTGTAGCCGCCCCTCAGCAAAAATATTTTGTAGCCATATAAATTTAAAAGCCAGGCCACGGCGTCGCTTCGCATTCCTCCCCTCCAGCAATGAACTAAAAATGTTTTGTCAGAATTATTATTCAAATTGTTCTGAGAAGAAATTTGTTCCACTTCTGCGGGAATAATTTTCATTCTTTCAGAAAAATAATTGAGACCATGATCTACGGCGATTTGGCGGCTTTGTTGTGTATAGGCCGTACCAATTATTTTTCTCTGTTCATCCGTAAAAATCGGAACAGAACAGGCGTTAGGAATATGCGCATGGAAATATTCACCCGGGCTTCTTACATCAAGAACCGGGAAAACTTCAGACAGCCTTAAAAAACTTTCAACATCAATTTTCTCAATGGGCATCAATAAATTTTTTTTGGATACTCACCCCCGCACAAAAAATGTATTTAGTTGAGCGTATTTAATTCAAGTTCCAGTTGATTGTTTTCAGGTTTTAAAAATAAGGGCGCTTCTTCTGTTGGCTGGCCAAATGATCCTTTCTTTGCTACTACAGCGTAATTCATTTTCTCAAATTCGCATTCAGCTTTTTTAAGCGTTATTTTTTTAAAAGGGAGATCCACATTTGCCTGTTTTGACAATTTTAGAAACCACTCTAATGGTTTTTTCCCAGTAAATTCTATTTTGAGGGTTTGTTCATCCAAACTCAACACCATGGCTCCATCCTGGGAATTAACCGGCCAGACTATGCGCAATTTATTCCCTGTTCCTGAAATCACAGGTTTTCCTCCTTTCAGCAATAATTCTTTTCCATTATCCATTATTTTAAAAAATAATGACGCAAGCTTATTTGGTGAGCCCCACCTGTTGCCATCCACAAAAGGCAATGTAAAAAATTCCGACTTGGTAGAAGTGGATTTTTGAGTCAGATAGGAAGAAGCCAGGTTTTCATTAAATAAATGGATGTCGCGTATTTGCAAGGTTCCATTTTCCCATAAAAAGTTGGCCCTGTAAAAGCGGCTGTCGTACCAAACAGTTTGTACATCATCCTTCTTTACATCATCATTTACCGTTACTGATGTTGCCGGTGTTACTTTAAAATTATTGCGAAACCATTTCCCCGATTCCGCCAGGGTCTCAACTTTAATTTTATTTTCATCCCTGAGTTTGGCAATAAGAGGCATTTGAATTTTAAACCCTTTTTCCATGGCATCCCAGGTAAAAGAATTTTCCTGGCCGGCCTGCACATAAGCAAAATTCAAACATTCGCCTTCGGTAAATTGTTTGAAATACCAATGCACCCACGCAGAATCTCCTCCGCCAAATTTATAAACCGGCTCCAGCGTAACCACGCCCTGCCGTTCATTACCTAATCCATTATCATATTGCCTCACAGGATCACTTCCCAGCATCCGGAAAACAGGAACAGGAATCTGGTTATCCGCATTCTGCGCAGGCATGTAAGCATTTTTCAAACTGGGATAATAAGCCTGGTTCCAATAGCCGCCCCACAAAGTATATCCATCAGTGCCGATTTGGTCTTTGCAATTGCAGGACGCAATGATTCCATATTTCGTATATAAATAATTCAGTGTATAAGCGTCAATAAACCATGAACCAACAGACGAGGGATAATGCCCAAAAATATTTTTGAATTGTTTCATATACGTATCTGCCAGCTTCTTTCTTTCTTCAATAGAATAGCCGGTAGCAAAATCAACATCGGCGCGCGGATCCCATGAAGAATTGCCACGCCACTTCAATCCGGCATCAAGAACAAAGGGTCTGGGCATTTCCCACCAGCCACCAATTTCAAAAGAATCTGAAGGAAGTTTTTTTAATAATTCCTGGTAACGAATATCCATTAAGGCGTCATATTGCAACAGGAAAGTGCCTTTGAGCTTGTATTTTCTCATGAATTCTATCTGGCTCACCACAGTTTGATAAAGCACATCCTCTGTAATTTTAGCATCCCTTGGTTCTGTCAGGCGAATGAAATTAATAATGTTTACAATTTTAGGATTCTTGTTTGTAGAAATTACACCCGGCTTTTTTTTGGAAAATGAAAATAAAATAAGGCAAATACACAGTAAAGCAAGAAATAATGCAGATTCTTGTTTTTTGTTCAGTGCGTTAATTTTCAAAATTATTTTTTTAAAATGCATGCGGCAAATTACTGTTTGTTTGTCGAAATCATTCATCCACTTCTTTCCGATTATTTTAGGATAACGGCATTAGCCTGCTTTTTTTGCTACATAAAAAAATGCTTTATTTATCTACCCACCGGTAGGCAGGTTGCTTTACTGCATTTCAACAAGTTTTGGCGATGGCATTTGCCATTACAGTTTAAATTTGCTTTTTTTATTGTAACATGAGGATGCGCATAAAAATTCGACATCATGGATAAGCTGATTCAGGAGCAGGAAAAATTTAAAGCCATATTTCAAAACGCTTCGCTTGGCATACTTGTAGTGAACGACTCGGGCAATATCACACTCGCAAATGACTACCTGATTACTGAATTCGGATATGACAATCTGGATGAGCTCATCGGCAAAAAAATGGAAATTCTTATCCCATCAAGGTACAGGGAGGTGCATATATCCGAGCGAAATCATTTTATGGAACAACCGGCCAGCAGGCCAATGGGTATCGGCAGGGAATTATTTGGCCTCACAAAAGATGGTGTGGAAATTCCGGTGGAAGTAAGCCTGAGTAATTACACCGATGAACAGGGCACCTTTTCCATTGCATTTGTCATGAATATTACCGCCAGGGTGAAAGCGCAGAGCATTCTCAGACAGCAACGGCTGCAACTGGCCGCGATGAACAAGGAAATGGAATCGTTGAATGCCGAGCTGGAAAAAAAAGTGGCAGCACGAACGGCAATCCTGCAGGAAACATTGAAAAAGCTGGAAGAATCAAGAGATGAGCTTACAAAAGCCCTGAGCAAGGAAAAGGATTTGGGAGATATGAAAAGCGCCTTTGTATCTATGGCTTCACACGAATTCAGAACACCACTGAGCACCATACTTTCTTCAGCTTCGTTGCTCGCCAAATACAAACTGACCTCCGAGCAGGAAAAGCGGGATAAGCACATCCAGCGTATCAAATCATCGGTATTAAACCTGAATAACATCCTCAATGAATTTTTATCTTTGGGTAAGATAGAAGATGGAAAAATCATCCGGCATGAATCCAATTTCGATATAAAGGAAATGATCTCCCAGCAGGTAAATGAGATGGCCGAATTTTTCAAGAAAGGCCAGAAAGTCATTTACACGCACACCGGTAACCAGGCGGTTTTTCTTGACGAAGTATTGTTCAAAAATATTCTTATCAATCTTCTCTCCAATGCTGCAAAATTTTCCGAAGAAAATAAGCCGATTACAGTCACGACGGAAGTAACAAACGATGCATTAAAATTTTGTGTAAAAGACCAGGGAATGGGGATTTCAACAAAAGACCAGGAAAATTTATTCCAGATATTTTATCGCGCTTCCAACGCTATCAACATCCCCGGCACAGGCCTTGGGCTGCATATTGTGGCAAAATATGTAGAGATGATGAATGGCAAAATAGAATTAAAAAGTAAACTCAATAAAGGCACAGAAATAAATATAATCTTTGCACAATGACAAAAATCTTATTAGTAGAAGATAATGATGACATAAGGGAAAATACCTGCGAAATTCTTGAAATGGCAAATTACCAGGTATCCTCAGCAGCCAATGGCAAAGCGGGCTACGAGCTGGCTGTTAAATTTCAGCCGGATCTTATTGTTTGTGATATCATGATGCCTGTGCTGGATGGCTACGGCCTTCTCCATCTCATCAATAAAAACGAAAATTTAAAAAGCATCCCGTTTATTTTTCTGACTGCTAAAACGGAACGCAACGATTTCAGAAGAGGAATGGAAATGGGCGCAGATGATTACATTACCAAGCCCTTTACTGATATCGAATTATTGAACGCCATCGAAAGCCGCCTTGAAAAAGTGAAAGCGCAAATAACCCGCGCGCAAACTGCCAGCAAGCTCAATGATTTTTTTGATGAAATAAAAAATGAAGATGCACTTGATAAATTAACCAACTCACAAGTCATTAATCATTTCAAAAAAAAGCAACGCGTATATGCTGAAGGAAACCACCCACATAGCTTATATTATTTAAGCTCAGGAAAAATAAGAACCTATAAAATCAACGACCTCGGCAAAGAGCTTACTACCAGCTTATATAATGCGGGTGATTTTTTTGGATACAATGCACTTCTTGAAAATACAGCTTACAAAGAAACCGCTGAAACGCTGGAAGAATCAGACATTACAGTAATTGGCCGCGAAGATTTTGAAATCCTGGTAAATAATAATAAAAAGGTAGCGCAAAAATTTATCAGGATGCTGGCACATGATGTAGCAGAAAAAGAAGAACAGCTTATAAGCCTTGCCTACAATTCGCTCAGAAAAAGAGTAGCCGATGCCATCATAAATCTTTCTAAAAAATATAAAAAAGAAGATGCGCCGGATTTTACGATTCATATCTCCCGCGAAGACCTGGCGCATATTGCAGGCACCACCACCGAATCGCTGATAAGGACACTCAGCGATTTCAAAAATGAAAAATTAATAGAAGCAGAGGCCGGTTATGTAAAAGTTTTAAATGAAAGGAAGCTGAAAGATATGTTGAATTAAAATGAAAGCGACTGCAGCATTGTTTGATTAAACTCTGCGGAAACACTGATAAAATTTTTTTCAAAACCGAGGATTTCATCGCGAAGGATATGGTGATTATTTATGATACCCGATGCATTTTCATTCCCATCTTCCAGCCAATCCAAATATTGCCGCACATTTTTTAGCAGCTTTTTCAAAGTATCGTCCTTTAATAAAAATTCATTTTGATAATGCTCGGCAAGCTGTAAAAATTTTTTATCCTCGCTATCGTCCACTAACTCACTCAGGCGGTATTTAAGCAATGCATTTTCCTGCCGGTAAAACTCGATAAGCCTCAACCACGACATAAGCTCGTGTTTTAATTGATCATTTATTTCGTTTCGTGGTTTTATCATTGCAAACCCAAAATTGAATATAAGCGCGCGCCTGGCAAATGAGCGCAGGCAATTAGTTGTATGATTAAAATCATGCAGCAAACAACTTCACTTTTCTTAAGAATTTTTCATACAAAATCGATTCTGTGTGTCGCCATTAAAATAAAAATTGTTACTTTTTGTTTGTTTACTGTTTGAAAGCCCGTCTAAATTATTAACCCGTAAAAAGAGGCAGGTAATTTGTAATCTTTTAATTCATGCCCCAACTTATTTCTTTTACGGATAAAGGCCTTTATTGCGAAGCGGGAAATTTTTATATTGATCCGTGGCAACCGGTGGAGAGAGCAGTTATAACCCACGGCCACAGCGATCATGCGCGTTTCGGAAACAAATTTTATTTGTGTCACAAATTCACAAAACCCATTCTGCAATTGCGATTGGGAAACAACCATTATCAAACGGTAGAATGGAACGAAACGATTTTTATGAATGGCGTAAAAATTTCATTTCATCCTGCAGGGCATATCATTGGCTCATCACAAATAAGGATCGAGTATCAAAATGAGGTTTGGGTAGTAAGTGGCGATTACAAAAGAGAAGATGATGGCATCAGCGGAAAATTTGAGCCGGTAAAATGTAATGTTTTTATTACTGAATCCACTTTTGGTTTGCCCATTTTTCATTGGAAGCCGCAACAGGAAATTTACACTGACATCATCAACTGGATCACTAAAAATAAAGAGAATGGCAAAGCAAGTATTTTGATCGCTTACAGCCTCGGCAAATCGCAGCGTGTATTACAGGCACTTAAAGAAACTACGCAAGCAATTTATGCTCATGGCGCGATTTACAACATGCAACAGACATTTATTGATGCCGGCTGGGATTTGAATCCTGTTGTAAGAATCACTCCTGAAACTCCAAAAGAATTGTTGAAAGAAACGGTGGTTATAGCGCCGCCGGGAGCAGAGGGAACATCGTGGATGAGAAAGTTCTATCCGTATTCAATCGGCGTTTGCAGCGGCTGGATGCAGGTCAGAGGAAATGCCAGGAGAAGAAATGTGGACGCAGGATTTGCCTTAAGCGATCACGCAGATTGGAATTCTTTAATAACAACAATTCAGGAAACCGGAGCAGAAAAAGTTTTTGTGACGCATGGCTTTCAATCGGCCTTCAGCCGTTATCTCAATGAAAAAAATATTGCCATTTCTGCAGAAGTAAAAACGCAATTTGGCGATGAAGATGAAGAAGCAAATTCGCCGTTGGAAAACAAAAATGAAGACTAAAAGTGTATGAATGAAATTGCTCACATAGAAAAGAATAATGGCTTGCAATTGTTTGCAGAGTTAGTAAACGAACTAAGTTCTTCCACAAAAACAAACGACAAATTGCAAAGCCTTGTTGATTATTTTGCAACCGGCCCCGATGAAGATAAGGTTTGGGTAATTGCGCTCTTCAGCGGACGCAGACCACGGCGGTCAGTGAATTTGAAACTCATGCGGCAATGGTGTATAGAACTTGCGCAAATTCCCGATTGGCTATTTACTGAATGCCATCATACCGTCGGTGATTTTTCCGAAACACTGGCTTTGTTGCTTTCGAAAACAGAAACGCTCCAACACGAAAATCAAAATCTTTCTTACTATTTACAAAAATTAATTAGCATCGAAAAAGAAGATGAAGCGGTGAAAAAAAACTTTATTGTTGAGAGCTGGAAACAGATGAACGCCGGAGAAAAATTTGTTTTTGATAAACTGATCACCGGCGCTTTCCGCATTGGCGTTTCACAAAAAACAATCGTGAATGCATTGGCAAAAGTGGTTAATGTTTCCCCTTCAATCATCGCGCACAGGATCAGCGGCAACTGGGACCCGCTTACTACTTCATTTAACGAATTATTAAATGAAACCGTTGCTGTTACCGACTTTTCAAAACCCTATCCATTTTATCTTGCTTATGCTATTGACGATTCTGTTGAAAATCTGGGAGCCCCGGAATTGTGGCAGGCGGAGTGGAAATGGGATGGAATCCGTGGGCAAATGATCAAAAGAAATAACGAACTATTTGTGTGGAGCAGAGGCGAAGAATTGATGACGGATAAGTTTCCGGAGTATTGTATTCTGAAAGATTTGTTACCGGATGGTGTTGTTTTGGACGGAGAAATCATTCCTGCTGTTGACGGCAAACCGTTGCCATTCGCGGTTTTGCAAACGAGGATCGGAAGAAAAAATATTTCCAAGAAACAATTGCAGGAAGCACCAATTAGTTTTTTCGCTTACGATCTTTTGGAATATAACTATGAAGACTGGCGTGAGAAATCTTTAATTGAAAGAAGAAATCAACTGGAAGAAATTCTTTCGCCTATTCAAAATAAGGCAATACAAATTTCTGAAGTCATTGAGTTTAATTCATGGCATGACCTTGGAGAACTCAGAAAAAAATCAAGAAATAAAAACAGCGAAGGGATCATGTTGAAAAGAAAGGATTCGGTGTATAAAGTAGGCAGAAAGCGAGGCGATTGGTGGAAATGGAAAATCGATCCCTTGACGATTGATTGCGTAATGGTGTACGCAGCTAAAGGAAGTGGAAGAAGAAGCAATCTTTACACCGATTACACATTTGCGGTGAAAGACGGAAATGAATTAATCACTTTTACAAAAGCCTATTCAGGACTGACTGATAAAGAATTTGCCCAGATAGACTATTTTGTAAAAAGAAATTCTTTAGAAAAATTCGGACCGGTAAGAACCGTAAAACCTGAATTGGTTTTTGAAATTGCATTTGAAGGAATTGCTGCAAGCAATCGTCATAAAAGCGGAGTGGCACTTCGTTTCCCAAGAATGAACCGTTGGAGGAAAGATAAAACGGTTGAGGAGATCAACACGCTGGATGATTTGAAAGAGATGTTGAGGTTATATGGAAAGTGATTATTGAATTATTTTATTATTGAATTATTGTTGATTGTTTTATTGTTATTGTTGAATGATTGAAGTTGAATTAAAAAATACAAAGGGCTTTAAAGTAATCAGTGAATGGCTTGCTGAAAAGGATTTTATTCCGTTTTCTTTCCAGGAAGAAACATGGCAACACATCATCAATCATAAATCGGGATTGGTAAATGCTCCAACCGGTTGCGGAAAAACTTTTTCTGTTTTTTTAGGCGCCATCATTTCTTTCATTAATTCAAATCCGGAAAATTATCTAACGAAAAATAAAAACGGCTTACAACTTTTATGGATCACGCCTTTGCGCGCGCTGGCAAAAGATATTGAAAGAGCGATGGAAGAAGTGATTGCAGAACTTGGCATGAGTTGGCAAGTCGGCATTCGCAATGGCGACACGAGCTTGAGCGAGCGCGCCAAACAAAAAAGACAAATTCCTGAAGTGCTGATCATCACTCCTGAAAGCCTTCATCTTTTATTGGCACAAAAAAATTATCCGGATATTTTCAAAAATTTAAAAATCATTGCAGTTGATGAATGGCATGAATTGCTGGGAAGCAAACGTGGCGTGCAAGTGGAACTTGCTTTGTCGAGAATTATTGGACAGAATAGTAAAGCAACAAATAATGCAAATTTTGATTCTGCCGGCAGTTCAAGGCCTTCAGCGTTCAGCATTCAGCCTTCTGCATTAAATGTTTGGGGCATTAGCGCCACCATTGGAAATCTTAAACAGGCGCAGGAAGTATTGCTTTCTTCTCTTTCGCAAATCGGTTTAACGCAAAAAGATTTTAAAACAGTTACTGCTGTAATTAATAAGCCGATTCAAATCGAATCCATTTTTCCTGATGAAATTGAAAAGTATCCATGGGCAGGCCATCTTGGAATTAAGCTGGTTGAAAAAGTAATTCCAATCATCATGAAAAGCAAGACCACGCTTATTTTTATCAACACACGTGGCATGAGCGAAATGTGGTACCAGGCTTTGTTAAATGCTTGTCCGGACCTCGCCGGATCTATCGCTTTGCATCATGGAAGTATCGAGCAGGATCTTCGTTTCTGGGTGGAAGAAAATCTGCACACCGGGAAATTAAAAGCGGTAGTATGCACTGCCAGCCTGGATCTTGGTGTTGATTTTCGTCCCGTTGAAACCGTGATCCAGGTGGGTTCACCCAAAGGCGTCGCAAGATTTTTACAAAGAGCCGGAAGAAGCGGGCACCGGCCGGGTGAAGTCAGTAAAATTTATTTTTTACCAACACACTCATTGGAATTAATCGAAGCTGCTGCATTAAAAGAAGCAACGGAAATTAAGCTGATAGAAGCACGTGAGCCGCGCTTATTATGCTTTGATGTGCTTATCCAGTACCTGAGTACGCTTGCTATTTCAGATGGGTTTTACCCTGAAATTGTTTTTAAAGAAATCAAATCCACTTACTGTTACCAATACCTAACAACGGAAGAATGGCAGCAAATCCTGCACTTTGCAACTGCAGGAGGCGTGGCATTGCAACAATATGACGATTTTAAAAAAATTGAAATTATCGATGGCCTTTATAAAATCAATAACCGAAGAATGGCGATGCGACATCGCATGCATATAGGAACAATCGTGAGCGACCCAATGATGAAAGTAAAATTTATCAGTGGGGGCTATGTCGGCGTTATCGAAGAATGGTTTATCGCCGGAATGCAGCCAGGCGATGTCTTTACCTTGGCCGGAAGAACACTTGAATTTGTGATGATAAAAGATATGACGTGCGTCGTGAGAAAATCAAATGCAAAGAAGGCCCGCATACCGAGTTGGCAGGGAGGAAGAATGCCGCTTTCAGCCAATCTCGGTTTTATGCTTCGCAAAAAATTTGATGAAGCAGGCTTAGGAATTGAAAATGATAAATTGAGCGTTGAAAAAGAAGAAGAGTTGAAAATTCTAAAGCCACTTTTTGAATTGCAGGAATATCTTTCTCATATTCCAAAGCGCAATGAATTATTAATTGAACACATTGAAACCAATGATGGCTTTCATCTTTTTGTTTTTCCCTTTGAAGGGAGATTGGTACACGAAGCCATGGCAGCGGTGTTGGCGTACCGCATCAGCTTAATCATCCCTATTACGTTTTCATTTGCGATGAACGATTACGGCTTTGAATTGCTGAGTGATCAGCCAATTCCCCTGGATGACAGTAACGCGTACACACTTTTTTCGCCTGCTAATTTATTTGAAGATATCCGGCGCAGCCTTAACAGCGTGGAAATGGCGAAAAGAAAATTCCGTGATATCGCCGTAATTGGAGGATTAATTTTCCAGGGATTCCCCGGCGAGCAGAAGAAAGCACGCCATCTGCAATCTTCGGCTTCGCTCCTGTTTAATGTATTTTCAGAATATGACCCGCATAATCTCCTGTTGCGGCAGGCGTACAACGAAGTGATGGAACAACAAATGGAAGAACAGCGCCTGCACGATATGCTGGAAAGAATTCAACAGGGAAAAATTATTATTACTTTTCCAAAAAGACTCACTCCTTTTTGCTTCCCGATAAAAGTTGACAGCATGCGTGAAGACCTTTCGTCAGAAAAGCTGGAGGAGCGCGTAAAGAGAATGCAACTGCAACTGGAAAAATAAACCTACACCGGAACTTTAAAAGACCAGGCTCAATTCCTAAATGATTGTTTTTATCCAATGTCAATCCGAATGCGACGATATAATAGGAAAATTAATTCTTTCATATTTACAGCAGACGAGCAAATACCATCATTTTTTTTTGGGGCATGGGAAGATTAAAAATGATACACCACCGCCAGTAAAAAATTTCCGGTTTTATTTATGCCGTCGCCATTTTGCTTTGAATAAATCTTTTTTCCGGCGCTTTCAAATCGTATTTCAGGAATAATGGTAAGGTTATCAATAATGAAATTAGTTGAAAACGTGGTCTCAAAAATAGAATCATCAAATCCGAGCACATTTTTATTGTCATTGAAAAGTTCTGTACGCAGGCAAAATGCTAGCCAGCTATTGGGACTTGAATTTATGTACAATGCATTGCCGTACCAGCTTTTAGAGGCATCCCATTTGTCAAATTGTTTTCCTTTCCGCCATTGAACAGAGCCATTATATCCCAGGCTCCATTTTTGCGCAATGGAATAATTAACTACCACATCGCCCTGGTAAAGCTTTGCTGAATCGTTATTTTTTCCGCCCTGGTAATTGATAGCCAGCTTTACTTTGTCATCTTTGGTAGAAGTTGAAAATTGGCCAATTATCATTTTTGGAAGATTGCTGGCATATTTCAAGTCAGAAGGATTGGCCACTCCAATCATTAAATTCGACTTTCCGGACAAAGAAATATCCGCTTTTAACCCGGTATGAAAAAAGGGGCCATAGGAAAAAAGATAACTCATGCTGTAATTTCTATTAGCATACGCATCTACTGATTCATAACCAACATGGGTAGCCCAACTGCCCATTGTCAGTTTTATTTTCGGGGAAGGTGAGTAAGTAACATACAATTGTTTAATGGCAATTGAGGATTTTTCATCATTATAGGAAAACTCTTCTGCTCTTTTTCCAAAACCAATATCAGCAAGCATCCCCACTTTGCCTACGTTGTGTTCGGCCTTGAAGGATACGCTTCCCAACTCAAATGAATTCTGTGAATTAGTGAAGCTCGTAAAATTATTAAATGGCTTTTCGGGATTATTAAAATCATACCTGTAATATGCATCAGCACTTCCTGAAAATTTAAAAAAAGCATTTTTCGTCGTGTCTTGACCTTTTGCACTTGTAAATGCTACCAGGCAAAAGATGGCCGGGCCAATTTTTGTCAGCATTGAATAATTATTTAAAAATGAAAAAATAGAATGATTTAAAGTTCTATGGTATTTTCTTCGATGTGTAAAATGCCATTCTGCTTTACCAGCAAAGTGCCCTGGAAATATTTCTCGTCATGCTGAGTGGCATCTAATCCTAATTCTTCATCTTCTTCGCTTACCCGCATAGGCATTATCCAATTGATGAATTTGAAAATAGCGTAGGAAGAGGCAAAACTATAGGCTACTACAATGCCCAATCCTTTTAATTGAGTGAAGAAAAATGTTGGATTTCCATAAAATAAGCCATCATTACCGCCGGCATTCACGGTTTTGGTAGCAAAAATTCCTGTAAGAATCATGCCTACAATGCCGCCGATACCGTGGCAGGGAAACACATCCAAGGTATCATCCAAAGGAGATTTGGATTTATAATAAATAGCTATGTTTGAAATTACAGCGGCTACTACTCCAATAAAAATACTTTGGGGAATGGCTACATAGCCTGACGCAGGTGTGATAGCAACCAGGCCTACCACGGCGCCAATACAGAAACCGAGAACCGAAGGTTTTTTCCCCCTCAAAAGATCAAAAAACATCCAGGCTAAACCAGCGGCGGCGGCAGAAGTATTAGTAGTGGCAAAAGCAGAAACGGCCAAATGGTTGGCTGCCATGGCAGAACCAGCATTAAAACCAAACCAGCCGAACCATAAAAGGCCAGTTCCAATTAGTACATAGGGAATATTTGCGGGCGGAATTTCTTTATGTTCTATGTGTACCTTTCTTCTTTTTAAAACGATGGCTCCAGCGAGGGCAGCGCATCCTGCTGAAATGTGAACTACAGTTCCGCCGGCAAAGTCGAGGATTCCCATTTTAAATAAAAATCCTTCAGGATTCCATGTCCAGTGAGCAATGGGCGCATACACAAACAGGCTGAACAGGACAATAAAAAGCACGTAAGAAGAAAACCTTGTTCTTTCTGCCACAGCTCCCACCACCAGGCTGGGTGTAATGATGGCAAACATCAATTGAAAAAGAGCAAACAATAATAAAGGGATAGTCGGCGCCAGGCTCCAGGGCTGACCTGAATTTACTCCTTTGAAAAAAATATGTGTGAAGGGATTCCCGATTACGCCTCCGATCGAATCTCCAAAAGCAAGACTATACCCTACTGTTATCCATAAAACGCTCACTATGCCCGCAGCCACAAAACTCTTAATCATGGTCGAGAGCACGTTCTTTCTGTGAACCATTCCTCCGTAAAAAAATGCAAGGCCGGGAGTCATTAAGAAAACGAGAGCAGTGGCAATTAATAACCAGGTCATATCTGCCGGAACATATTGGCCTTTACCATTAAATTCGGGAAGGGAAGGAACAAATAATGCAACGCAGGCAATTAACATTAAAACTCCAAAAGGAATAACTTTAGACAGATTAATTTTTTTCATATCCATTTAATTTTAATCAAAACTAAACGAATAATCCAAAAAACAAACAAAAAAAATATATTTTTATTTATTTAATGTAATATTTTAGCTATACTGAAATGAATTACAGGCTATTTTCTTTTATATTTAAAACATATTAATTTATATAATTTGTTTATAGTGGAGCAATAAATATTCGAAATCTCATTTTACAGGTTCATGTAAGATTGCAAGGCCTTTACATAATTCTCAAAAGCTTCTTTGCCAAGGGGGGTTATTTTACACAGGGTTTGTGGATAGTTATTATTGAATTGTTTTTGAATTTCGATATAACCTGCTTCTTTTAATTTACTGATTTGAACGCTTAGGTTACCCGAAGTAGCATTTGTTTTCTCTTTGAGAGATGAAAACTCCGCTTCTTTTATACTGACTAAAATCGACATTACCGCCAGCCGCAACTGAGAATGCAATATGGGGTCTAATTCTTTAAACTGCATTATTTTGAATTACGATAAATATCATATTTTTTTTACTTGATCTTCGAAGCCAATTATTTATACTGCGATAAAAAATATTCCAATGCATCTTTACCCCAATTGGGTGAAATATCTGAGGCTGGTTTGAAATTATCAAAAAGAACTTTTGCTTTCTCTAACAGCTTTTTTGCCTCTTCTTTGCTGCCGCCGTATGCTTCCGGAGTATAATATTTGTTTTCAGCTTCAAACAGAATAGGCCGTGGATTAGCGGGGTCCAGCGTTTCAGATTTTTGCAGATTATCCGTGATAGCGGGGCCATACTGCTGGTAACGGTTTTGTGGATCTACCGTCATGCGAACAGTTGCAATCATTGATTTGATAAGCGCTGTTTCAGAATTATCTTTTCCTAAAGTAGCCACTGCTTTTTGAATGGATGAATCGGCTTTATCCGCTATAGGATCTTTTGCCGAAGCATCCTGGCTTCTTAATGCGTCCATGGTGTAGCAATAGGAGGCATAATAATAGGGAAGCCATTGGTTTTTTTCGGCATCGCCGATGCGTGTAAAATTATTGGCCAATTCGGTATAATTGCCTTTTGCCATGAGTGAATCGAGCTGCGAAATATTTGCTTTCATTGCTCCTTCATATTTCGCGCTTTGGGCGAAAGTAAATGCGGAAATGCTAATTAATGCCGCCAAAAAAATTGTTTGTTTCATTTTGATTGTTTTGTGAATTAGAGAAAAAGCCGTTGCCTGGTTCAATTATTATTGTTTTTAAGTTTATTATATTCTTTTTCGGCAAGGGAATTTTGATTTTTATAGGCAGCCACGTAATGAAAAAAAATCCCAATGCCCCAGCCAACCATTGGCCATACGGGCCACGGTATCTTCTCAATATGCGTGATTGGGCTCGGGGTATTTTTCAGGCTAAGATACCAGACGGTCCAGAAAAAAATATTCATGATAAAATAAATAAGCACATGATATTTAAATGCTGCCCTTTTCTGCGCTCTTTTCCATAATTCCGGGTCTTTAATTTCTTTTTCCATAATCTTAATTTTAGGTTTTATAATAAATAACCCAAATACCTCAAACCTCATACCTGATAATTCTTAGTCTCGTTCTTTAGCCATGCGTTTTGCTTTCGGCTCTCCGCTTTACAAATGATTATTAATCTCATCTTGTGTGCGGTCAATTCCAAGGCTCACAAAATATCCAATAAAAATAAATCTTCTGGAAGGCGGCGTAACGGCCAATTTATTTTGCCCGTTTACTGAAAAATTATAAGCATACACATTTTTAAACCCAAAAACGTTGGTTACCGAAAGTACGAAAACAGAAAAAGCTTTCGCTTTGGGATTAAATACGGTTGGAAGGTAATTCAGGCTCACACTTACATCATTATAGCTTTTTGTTCGTCCCTGCTCTTTTATAAAGTAATTATTTTGATTGTCGTCGTATACCATTGCATAGTAAGGGCGGCCCGAAGCAAAAGTATAAGACATATTGAATTGCATTTTTACCGGCGCTATAAACTGTTTAAGCACTATCGACGCCGTATGTTTTGAAACAAAAGACGGTTCAATAGAAGAAGGATAATTTAAAAAATCCCGTTTGGTATCAAGGTAAGAATAAGAAATCCAGTAATCTAAATTTTTGAAAGTTTTTTTATCTCTCCAAAAAAATTCAATTCCCTTTGCATCGCCAAAACCATTATTGTTTATGGCGGTGAAATTTTCATTGTTAGCGCCCATGGTTTTTATAAGGTCGTCGTATTCTTTATAAAATATTTCCGTTCTGAAAAACCGGTCTTTCACTGATTTCTGATATTGCAATATATAATGAGTAGCTTTTTCGAAATGCAAAGCATTGATAGAAGGTAAGTATTTGTTGTCAGGGTCCTGGTAAAAATTGCCATAGGCGAAAGAGACCTGGCCCTTATCCGGAAATTTATAAGCAAAAGAAATACGCGGCGCAACATTCCATTCTTCTATTAATTTAGAATGCTCTGTGCGTACGCCGGCCCGCGCAGCGAAATTATTTGCCAGGTAAATATCGGCCTCAGCAAAACCAGCAAAAATATTCTCTTTTATTTTACGGGGATATATTGTTCCGTCATATTCGTAATAATTTGCGTTTTCATCACTATAATTATCCTCAGCGCCAAACCGGATAGCGCTGAGCGCCTGTAACTTTTTTTCAAATATTACTTTGCCATTAGCATAATTACCTTTACTTACCAGTCGGAAATTTTTATAAGCATACAGGGGATTGTCTGGTATTTCCTGTTTCATATTGTTTTCATCCTGCAGCTGCATTTTAATTTTATCTTCGTTATTACTGTACGAACCTGCGATATCCACTTTCCACCCATTTCCAAAAAATTCACGCCACGACAGGTTGTGATAGATGTTTATATTTTTAAGCGCAAATGCATCTTTCATTTTTAAAGAGTCCACATCCTGGTTTCTGAAACCTACATTAGTAGCCCCAAACATTCCATAATATTTTAACATGCCAGTGGATGAAGTTTTAATTCTGAAATTTGCATCTGCCTGGTGCGCTATGGGAACCTGGAAATAATCAAATCTTTGTTTGATGAGATTATAAACGAGCGATAAATTAGCATAGGAATACGTAGCTCCCCAGGATGACTTTTTATTTTTAGAAAGTTTTTGGATACCTGCATTGGCATTGAGATAAGAAATTCCAAAACTGGCTGAGGTTTTTTCAGGAAGATCGATGGACTCAAGCAGCAGCACAGAAGAAAGCGCCTGGCCGTATAAAGCAGAATATCCGCCGGAACTAAAAAGCGTTCCTTTAAATAAAAACGGATTAAATCTGCCGCGCGATGCGTGGCCCGGTTCGGTGCTGTAATAAAAATGATTGACCAATGAACCATCGATGAAATATTTTGTTTCATCGGCTGTGCCGCCTCTTACAAATAAACCCGTGCTTTCTCCTGTTTGCTGGGTGCCGGGTAGCGTTTTAAGCGCAGCAGTAATATCCGAATTAGCGCTGGCTGTAGTAGCAATGTCGATTGAGCTTAAGGCAGTCGCTCTTTTTGCATCTCCTGCTTCAAAAGTGCCGGCGCTAATTACCACCGCTTTTAATTCAGTGATGGCTTCCTTGAGCTGTATGTTGAGATTTATAGGTGAAGATGCGATTTCAATTTTTTCTTCATAATCCTTAAAACCTGAAGAGGTAGCTTTTAAAATATGCGGCCCCTTTTCTGAAGTGATAAAAGAAAAATTGCCAGCGGAATCTGAGGTGGCGCCGTCGTAGGAATCCATAATACTGACACTTACTCCTGCTAACGGAATATTTTTATTGCTCAGGATTTTTCCATCGATTTTTACCTGGCTTATTGCATTAGAACTAATTAAAACAAGAAAAAGAATGCTTAAAATCTTCATTGTACATAAATAAAGCATAAAAATAAATTAGTTTATAATATAAACAAAATATTTTTATAATTACTTTGATAACCGCCAATGTAGAAATTATTGTTTGTAACCAACTGAAAATCAATAGTAGATGAAATCAAAACGCTATTTGCTCTTATATGTGAAGGGTTAGAAAAATTATTCACATCGCC
This sequence comes from Hanamia caeni, assembly GCF_003721595.1. Taxonomy (GTDB): domain Bacteria; phylum Bacteroidota; class Bacteroidia; order Chitinophagales; family Chitinophagaceae; genus Ginsengibacter; species Ginsengibacter caeni. The sequence continues at coordinate 179,351 of NZ_RJJR01000013.1, read as the reverse complement.
GAAATTTAATTTGTTTATCTCTCTGCAATTTGTAATTTAGCAATAGAATTTAATGGGTTAGTAAGTACAAAGAGCTGGTAGAATTACCGGCTCTTTTACTTTTTTATACATAACGGATTTAAAACCGGTTGTTGTAAAATACATTCTATCGAACGGGAATAATCGAAAAACTTTTTTGTAAAAGAAGATTTGTATAACATGCATCGTTGTCAGTAATTTGAAAATCTCTTTCAGCAAAAGTATAAATGTTCAATATTCTTATTTTGGCACCAAGGAATTAATTTGCACATTAGCAAATCATCACATTAGTACATTAAGTAAATGAGCAAAACTAAAACGGCTTTTTTTTGTAACAACTGCGGACACGAAAGTGCAAAGTGGGTAGGTAAATGCCCGTCATGCAATGAGTGGAATACTTTTGTGGAAGAAGTGATTGTAAAAGGAAATGAAAAGCCTGTATCAGAATGGAAAGAATTTTCTGCTTTGAGTGGGGGCATTAAAACCATTTCCCTCCAGGATGTAACCAGCGGTGAGGAAAAAAGAATTATTACAATCGATAAAGAACTCAATCGTGTGTTAGGCGGTGGTATTGTTTTAGGCAGCATTATACTAATAGCCGGAGAACCCGGAATCGGGAAATCAACACTTTTTTTACAGGCTACTTTGCAAATGCAGCATATTCGCACCTTGTATATAAGCGGCGAAGAAAGTGAACAGCAAATCAAAATGCGGGCAGACAGGCTGCAAATCGATAATCAGAATTTTTTTCTGTTAACAGAAACGAACACACAAAGTATTTTTAAAGAAATCAAAAAGTTAAAACCTCAATTAGTTATTGTTGATTCTATCCAAACCATTCAATCGCCATATATAGAATCGGCGCCCGGAAGCGTATCGCAAATAAGAGAAAGCGCCGCAGAGCTTCAGCGCTTTGCCAAAGAAACCAATACGCCGGTATTTTTAATTGGCCACATCACCAAAGACGGAAGCATTGCGGGGCCAAAAATTCTGGAGCACATGGTAGACACCGTTTTGCAATTTGAAGGCGACCGGCATTATGCCTACCGGATTTTACGAACCTTAAAAAACAGGTTCGGTTCTACATCTGAGTTAGGGATTTATGAAATGACCAGCGAGGGTATGAAAGAAGTTTCCAATCCTTCAGAAATATTAATTACCCAAAAGGAGGAGCAGCTAAGCGGTGTAGCTATCGGCGCTACGATGGAAGGGATACGCCCTTTATTGATTGAAGTGCAGGCATTGGTAACACAAAGTGTTTATGGAACCCCGCAAAGAACCAATACTGGTTTTGACTTACGAAGGTTACAATTGCTGCTGGCGGTTTTGGAAAAGCGCGGCGGCTTTCATTTTGGCGTAAAAGATGTTTTTATAAATATTGCAGGCGGATTAAAAGTAGAAGACCCTTCTATTGATTTGGCCGTATTAAGCGCTTTGCTTTCTTCGTATGAAGATGTGGCGCTGCCCATGCAAATCTGTTTTTCGGGCGAGGTCGGTTTAAGTGGTGAAATCAGAGCCGTCAATCGGATTGAACAGCGAATTGCCGAGGCAGAAAAATTAGGATTTGAAAAAATTATTGTGAGTAAATACAATACTAAGGGGTTAGGGAAAAATAAATTCAACATTGAAGTGATTTCTTTGGGAAAAGTGGAAGAGCTGTACCGGTATTTGTTTTAATCTGCCAAAAAAGAAAAAAAATCTCATCACCGCATTAAAATAGAAATCCGCATTATTTGTTTCTTTACTGTATGAAAGTTGATTATTAGCAAGAACCAATTTCCTTAATCATTTAATTGGCGTAATAGTAACCGGCCCCGTTAATCCTGACTTCACAGGTTCCCATTTTGCTGCATTGAATAAGCCATCTTTACCGCGATCCTGTGGAAGTTTTGCAGCAAAATTTATATTGTTGAATTTCTTCCAGAATACATGGTTTTTGTCAAGATTGATGATGCGGTTGGCCATGCTGTTAGCTACTTTTATTTCAAGCACATTGTTTTCTTTGAAATCTTTCCGGTTAAGTTTACATGAAAATACCGGGCCGATAACAGTAGCCACGTGTTTCGAATTTAAATATACTTCAGCGCTTTCATTCACTTCGCCAAGGTTCAATAAAAAATGCGCTGCCTTTGATGCCGGCATCTTAAAATGAGTAACATACGCTGCAGTACCGGAAAATACCTGGTAAGAAGTATCCTTAAAATCCGTCCACGGCTGTAAATGATCCAGTTGAAGTTTTTCAGGCAAAACTGGACCGCCGCTTAAGAACGTTACACTCCATTTGCCTTTGATTTGCACAGGCTCGCCCGTCTTTTCAAGATAAGGATAAACGGTTCCCTTAATCGCATTTTTTGATGTTTGTACGATGATACTTTCACCTGGTTCCAATTGCAAAAAGACAGATGAGCTACCGTTGGTATTTTTTCTAAACCGAGCTACGCCGCTATCTCCCGACATAGGATGATACAGCGCCGACCCATTGGCGCTGGTTTGTAGATTCACCCAGCCCTCAAAAAATTTATCACTTCGATTGGCAATGAAATAGAATTCGGAGCCATCTTTATTTTGCCGCCTGGCATATTCAAGGCCGCCGTCTGCCATCGTCTCACGACGAATACCGGCAAGCTGAAGTGTTTGCATTAAATCTCCGGACAGATAAATTTTCCCCTTGCCTGCTTCAGCCATTTCAACACCGTTTTTGTTTTTTTGGAAGTGCATGTCGCCGATGAGATTATGGAATAATTTCCGGTGTTGATCAAGCTCAGCATAGCCTGGCACATCCGTGGGCAATCCATTATAAAATATGACAGTAGCGCCGTTTTCAGCAAGGTGCACCAATTTTTGTAGCGTGGAAGCCAGCATAAACTTAACGCCGGGTATCACAATAGTTTGATAGGAAACGCCGCCTGTTGCAATCTTTCCTTTATCAACAGAAAGATTTTCTATCTGCCGGTCAGAAATATAATCAAATGCATAGCCTTTTTGCTGCATGGTATCTGCAGCCAGCTCAAAAGGTGTTCCGTCAAATCCGGGTTTCATGCCATCAAAATGCAACAGCAATTGTTTGGAAGGCTCTGAATATTTATCGTAGATAGGGAAATACAATAAAACATCATTGTCCGATTTACCACTCTGCAGAAACGATTGCGTCCGGGCAACATACTGATTCAATTTTGAAAAATTATTCCAGAAAGGATTGGTTTGAGTAAATTCGACCGATGCGTAAAAAAGCCTTCCCGGCCACGGTTCCGAAGCAGGCGAATAAGCAGTGCCATGATAGAAAATGTGATTTACGCCGCCAATAAAATAAACGTCGAGCGCTTCTTTTACATCACTCAGTGAAGACAAAAAGTGCTCCTTTAACCATGTAGCCGATTCGGACGACGCCAAAGGTTTGCCCATGATATGAGCAGCGGAAGGCGCAAATTTAATGCGCAGTATTTCGGTTCCTTCGGTTTCGGGAATATCCACCACGCCATACAAATCCAGCGTATTGGCCGGAGAACCATGCGATTGATTGCGCACGATTTTACCCTTACTATGCGCCCATTTATACCACTCTTTTGTAAAATCATTCAATATTAATTCATCAATAGTCATGCGATAGTCACACACAATGCGATTGCTTTTTTCTGTTGGTGTATTGGTAAATAAATCAGGAAGAAACTTCCTGAGATCATATCCGCGCCTTTTTTCAAATTCTTTAAAAAGCAAAGGCGTATAATTTGATTGGCCCACAGCATCATCTACTTCATACGAATCATTAAAAAACCCACGCAAGTTGCTTAAATCGCGGCCCTTAAAGGCTTCGTCAAAACGAGCGAGGTAATGGCCTAATGCAGCCGACGAAAAATGATCAATCACATTACCTTCACCGCCCGGCGCAGCGCGCTCTACCTGCTTGCCATGCCATCCCATAAAAAGAGCATAGAGTTTCCAATTGCCTTTGGGAGCTGTCCAGTTCAATATCCCATTCTGATTTACTTTATTTGTTACTTCAACTGTATCGCCCACATCCGAATAAGCCATCAACACCTGCAGCGGCAGCGGACGGGCAAATTTTACCTGGTCAATTGACAACTGCTGTAAGTCTTTATTGGCAGAAATGGGTTGTAAAATATCATTGATTGTTTTTTCAATTGGATGTTCCGTGCGCAATAGTGGCTGTTGAATGTATTGAATAGTATCTTTCAAAGTTTCTCCGGCGCTTAAGCTGTAAGTCTTATAAACCATATCCTTGGATGCATCTTCGTCTCCTATCCAGGGGCCGCCAAATGGCCAGCCGGTAGCATTTGCCAGGTCTATGCCGAGATTCAGTTGTTTGGCTTTTTGCAATGTATAATCAAACATCTCCATCCACTTTGGCGAAAGGAAGTTGATGTATTGATCTTCTTCATGCTGCACACCGTAAATTGCTGTAAGTTCCAGCCCGCCAAGTCCTGCATCATGATATTGTTGCATGACTGCGGCAAGATCATTTTTATTCACTTCACTGCCCAGCCACCACCATCGTGTCCAGGGCTTTGTTTGTTCAGTAATGGCAGGCCATTTGATTTGAGCCGAAACGTAATGAATAAAAAAGACAGTAAACGAAAGAATAATCGTTTTTTTCATTTTCTAAAATTAATCTCTTGAAGTTTAAGATTGGCTCTTTTGATTTGCATCAGGCAATAAGTATTGTGATTAAACAAAGATAAATGTGTGCATGTAAAGATATTCTTTCAAACAACAAACTGCATCCTGTCCTATGCTGAATGAATAAGGATTTTATTTCAGCAGTATGATTCATTATGTCAAAATAAAAACACGATTAAAAATGGCTTTACTGCAAGTAAATTTAGCCTGCTAATTTTAAAACCGCAAATGGGGACACCCTTAAAAACGTATACCCATCGCCGTTAGTTTATAGTTTCTGAATTTCTAACGGCAAATTTGTTTATCAAGCAACACAATTACTTCGGATGCTTTTTCATAAATGGAATTGAGTTGGCTCACATGCGATGGAGGCGCATATAAATTCATTTGTATTTCGTCCATTAAAGACGTGAGCATAAGTGAAGTATTAAGCGTAACATTACATTTATCCAATTCTTCATTCACCCGCTTTTTTGATAATTCGCCTTGAGGCACTTTGAATTTCCCTGACAAAAATTTTCTCAAAGAAGCATCTAATGTATGGTAAAAGCCATAGCTGTCCTGCGCCATAAGCTTTTGATGAACTTCCTTTAACGGGTTTTCAGGAATGGTGAATTCTGTTTTTTTAATTTCATCACCTGCCGGCTCGTCATTCTTCAAATCATCAAGCTTAATATTTTTTTCGAGGTCATCACCGCTTCTGCGTTTTCTAATCAACACAAAAAGAATGGCCAAAATCACCAGCGCCACCAGAATAATACCTGCAATGATTTCAGTTTTTGCGGAAACAATTTCATCCGCAGAGGAAGAATTAGCAGCTCCTGATAAACCATTATGCGGAATACCTTTACCCTTTGTTACCACCAAATGCAAAGGTGGTGTACGAAGAATTTTATAGGAAGAAGAAAGAGGATCGAAGTATGAAAATTCAATAGAATCAATAGAATATTTTCCGGGTTTGGAAACAGTGAAAGGATACGAAAATGTTTTACTCCCCTGCATAGGCACCTGCTTCCTGTCCACATTGTCTTTTACTTTTGCATCATAGCCATCAATACCGTCGGGCCACGAAACAGTGGGCGCATTTATCAGTTGAATATTTCCTTTGCCTGTGATCGTAAGTTTTAAAATGCCCGCATCATCAGTGCTGATTTTATCTTTTTCCAATGAGGAAGCGATTGAAAATTCGCCAACCGCACCGCGAAAGTCCGCGGGCTTGTCGGCCGGAAGCGGTTTTACATTAATTACTTCAGGAGGTGATTTTAATGTAACGCTTTTCTCAACCAGACCTTCCGGTGGAATGGCATCCTGGCCAAAATTCTGAAACATATCAAAAAATCCTCCCCTGTCGCGACGGTTGAGATAAGCAGCTTTTACGAACGTTACTTTATTTGTAGATGTCATCGAACCCAAAGTAATATCTCCTGATTGCAATGGGTACAATTCAACTTTCCGGATATTGTATACATTATACATCCGGCCATTATATTTCTGAACAGTTGAGTTGCTTGAAACATCCAAATCGTTTACCGAAAATCCGTTGAAGGATGGCACGTCCGTGATTGTTGTTTCTGAAGGTAATCTTGTAAAAAGCTGATAGGTAGCCACAACAGGCTCACCTACATAACATGACTTTTTACTAACATTCACCTTGATGAATAAATTTTTTGCGGTCTTTTCTTCCACATTTTCGTTCGGCTTTAAAATATAATCATCAAACTGGCGCGTAGCAGGGGCAGAAGGGAAATCAAAATTTAACGGGGGGAATGGAGGCAAATTCTGTTGAGGCCCGGATGGTTGTGATGACGCCACAGAGCCTTTTACGACTACTATAGTGATGGGATGGGTGGAAAGATGCTCGCCATCAGCAACTGTGGTAGCGGAACCGATGGTAAATGTGCCGGTGCTGTTGGGGGTCAGCGTATAGCCGAGCGCCACATAGCTGGTGATTTTGCCATTAATATTTGATTGGCTACTTTCCTGGTTGGGCCCTGAGACAATCGTAAAATTTTTAAAATCAGGAGGTACAATGCTTTCTACATTTGTGGCATTTTCTACTTTAAATTTTACTTGCAATACATCTTCTTTACCTATTTTTTTTTGCGGACAAACCACACTGAATTTCACCTGTGCCTCCGAAGTTCCGGGGCTCAAAAATGCCAGAAGAAAAACAAAAAAGCCGGTTTTAAATGCAGATTGTAAAAATGTTATCATTTCTTCAGGAAAAACTTAGTTACAAAAGTAGCAGCAATTGAATTTAAAAAAAGGTTAATAGCACTGGTTATGTTAAAAGCCACGTTAAGGTAAATCTCCCAAAACAGGACGAATCACAATATCTTCAACACATGCCTGAACGGAAAGTTGTGACGCAGCATACACCAAATCAGCAATGTCTTTTGTGTCTATCATTCTTTGAGGCGTATAGCCGGCGCCTTCCCAGGAAGCAGTATAAACAGCACCGGGGTAAACCGCCGTTACTTTTATATGAAAGGGTTTCATTTCTTCACGAAGGTTTTTGCTGAAGCCCATCAAAGCAAATTTGCTGATACTATACGATCCGCCGTTGGCATAAGCTTTAAAAGAAGCAATAGAACACATATTGAATATATGGCCGGATTTTCTTTCTATCATTTTTGGTATCAACGCTCTTGTCAGGTGATAAGCAGAATATAAATTCACTTCTATCATTTGCTCCAGGTTTTCTTCCGGCTCATTGTACACACTGCCCGGAACAAAAAGCCCTGCGTTATTAATCAACACATCAATATCCGTTTTCTTTTCTAAAAGCCATAGCGCAAATTGTAAGACTTGTTCTTTTTTAGAAAGGTCGGCCACAAAATATTCAACAGCAGCATTATACCGGGCCCTTAATTCATTCACTGTTTCAATGAGGTCTTTTGCTGTTCTGGAACAAATAAATATTTTATGATTGGCGGAGGCAAATTTTTCGGCCATAGCTTTTCCCATACCTTTGCTGCCACCGGTAATTACAATATTCATATTTATAATACGTTTTATTAGACGGACAAATCTAAAAAATTTTAATCCGGTATTTTAAAATAGAGATTCGTTGAAATATAAACACATTTTTTTTGATCTTGACCACACTCTGTGGGATTTTGATGCCAACGCCGAAGAATCATTGACAGAATTGTACGGTTATTTCAGACTGGAATCAATGGCTATCGGCTCTTTCAGCCAATTTTACCAAATTTACCTTAACCACAACAAGTTGCTCTGGAGCCGCTATGAAAAAGGATATATTTCGGTAGAAGAACTAAAATGGAGAAGAATGTGGCGCACTTTGCTGGATTTCAAAATAGCAGATGAAAAACTCGCGAAAGATATGAGTGAATATTTTTTGCAGCTTCTTCCTACAAAAAAGAAAGTGTTTGATTATACTTACGAAATTCTGGAGTATTTAACCGATAAAAATTATTCTCTTCATCTTATCACTAACGGGTTTGAAAAAACGCAACGGCTAAAGCTAAATAGTTCCGATCTTTTAAAATATTTCACGCACATTGTAACTTCCGAATGCTCCAATTCAGTGAAGCCTAAAAAGGAAATTTTTGAGTTTGCGCTGAACAAGGCCAAATGTAAAAATGAAGAAGGCATAATGATTGGAGATAATCCCGAAGCAGATATTTTTGGAGCCCTCAATGCCGGTATGGACGCGGTTTTTGTGAATTACACAAATGAAAAGTGCGATACCTTTCCAACCTATACCATTAAAAACCTGAAGGAACTGGAAACTATTTTATAAGCTCATTAGCTTCCCATCATTTTTTTATTAAATTCTTTTGAATCGCCTTTAGGAATAGAAAGCGAAGCCCAATTATTATCCAGGCACATTTTGCCAATATAAACAATTTGACCCACATGATTTGAGTAATGAGCTATTTGTCTTGTGATGGCATCGTATACGCTTTGTGGTTCATTTCGTATAAAAATAGTTTTAGCAAGATCTTCCTCTTTTAAAGAATCGAGGGCCGCAAAAACACAATCCCATCCGGCGTTCCATTTTTGAACTAATTCGTCCTTCGATTGGATGGTTTTTTCAAATTCATTATCCCTGTCGCGCCACGCTTTTTCACCATCTTCCGTAAGAAAATTGGTAAACCTTGAAAGCATATTACCCGATAAATGCTGTACGATAATGGCAATACTGTTGCTGCTTTCATTATATTGCCACAAAAGATTCTCTATGCTTAGCTGCGCAAAGGTTTTATCTCCCAATGATTTTTGCTGATTGAAATATTTTTTAGCGCTTTCCAAAAAACTGAATGACATATAGTTGGCTAAAATAAAAATTGAACAAATTTGTTTATTTACTGTCTAATTTAGTCTTCTTCACAAACTCTGACGCAACGATTAAAACTTTCAGAAAGCGAAATCAAAGTTTCTGTCCTTTCTATTCCTTTAATTTTTTGGAGATCATCGTGCAGCACCTTCCGAAGCTGGTTAATGTCTTTACAAACAATTTCAATATACATGCTGTAGTTTCCTGTAGTATAGTTCAGCCTGATTATCTCGGGAATCTTTTGTAATTCTTCCGCCACAGAATCATACAGGGAGCTTTTTTCAAGAAAAATGCCCACAAAAGCAGTGATATCATATCCAAGGAGGCCGAGATTTACTTTTAATTTTTTACCTTTGACAATACCAAGTTCTTCAAGTTTTTTTATTCGAACATGAATAGTTCCACCGCTCACAAACAGTTTTTTACCAAGTTCTGCGTACGGCGTTTCGGCATTTTCAAGCATTTCCTGGATTATTTTTAGATCCAGTTTATCAATATTAAATTTCCCCGCCATAAGAGGTTTTTTTATTTAGAAATATACTACGAAAATAAGCTTTTAATTGAACAAATTCTATATTTTGACAATTTTGTTTAAAAAACTTTTCTATTAAATGACTTTATGTTAGATTTGCATCTGATTAGTTCTTAAAAATTGTGGGGTGATGAAATTTTTGGCAGACATGCCCTCTTGTCTCGGGGGTGAGGATAACAGGACAAACATAGCATAGAGCCGTTCCGACAAAATCGGAGCGACCAGGGTCGACCACTCAACTTTGTGCTACGGCTAACTGCCTCGTGAAGGTTCGAGCCCTTCCCCTACAGCACTGAAAGCCTTTGCGAAAAATCGCGAAGGCTTTTTTTTGCCCGCCACATAAAAAAGTTTTTAGACAAACAGGATGAAAGTATCTTGCAGGCCTTTTTATTTTTCGTTCTTTAATTCCGAGAATGTTCAGTATCATCACAGGTAGTATTATTTTGAGCCTTCTGCACGCCACCATTCCCAATCATTGGTTACCCGTAATTGCCATCGGCCGAAGACAAAAATGGACCTTGGAAGAAGTGACACAAATTACTTTCATCTCCGCAATTGCTCATGGGCTAAGCACCGTTATTATTGGGTTTGCGTTGGGTTTTATTGGTTCAAAGATGGCTGATGTCATCGAAAATTTTAGCCATTTTGTGGCTCCGGTTATCCTGATTGGTTTAGGAATTGTGTTTATTTACCGTCATCATAATCACAAACATTTCCACCTGAACGATGATGTCAAAAAAAAGACCTCAAAAAAAAGAATTATCATAGCATTAGTGCTCGCCATGTTTTTATCTCCCTGCATGGAAATAGAGGCATACTTTTTATTGGCCGGAAGCCAGCCGCCCTGGGTTATCTGGTTTATTGCAGCCTTATATCTTATTATTACAACAGGAGGAATGATACTGCTGGTAAGGTTTGCCTATAAAGGAATTTTGAAATTAAACTGGCACAGAATGGAACACAGCGCGGGAATAATTACCGGAGCAACGCTGGTAGCAACGGGTATTCTCGCTATTTTTATACATTAAGAATCGCAACACAGCGTAAGAATTCATTCTTTGCATTTTTATTATTAGCACTTAAGTTTGCATCTATTTTAAAAAAATGAAAGTTACTGAACATATAAACGGGGCAAAAGAAACTAAAATTTCGTTTGAAATTCTTCCGCCTTTAAAAGGAAAAACCATTGAATCTATCTATAATCATTTGGATCCGCTCATGGATTTTAAACCCGCTTTTATCAACGTAACCTATCACCGCAGCGAACAGGTATTTAAAAAGAAACCCGACGGAACTTTTGAAAAAATAGAGATACGTAAACGGCCCGGCACCGTTGGCATTTGTGCCGCTATAATGAATCATTATAAAATAGACGCCGTTCCACACCTGATATGTGGCGGGTTTAATGTTCAGGAAACTGAAAATGCATTGATTGACCTTGCCTTTCTTGGCATTGATAATGTTCTGCTGCTTCGGGGCGACGCCTCAAAAAATGAGGCTGTTTTTGAACCCGAAGAAAACGGCCATGCTTATGCAATAGACCTTATTAAGCAGGCAGTTAATCTTAATCACGGCATTTATCTTGAAGATGACATCAGGGATGGCAATAAAACCAATTTTTGCATTGGCATCGCAGGATATCCTGAAAAACATTTTGAAGCGCCCAACCTTCAGAGCGACCTGAATTATTTAAAAATGAAAGTGGACGCGGGCGCTGATTATATTACCACTCAAATGTTTTTTGATAACAATAAATATTTTGAATTTGTAAAAAACTGCAGGGCGATAGGCATTCAGGTTCCCATAATTCCGGGGCTAAAACCTATAACTTCTAAAAAACAGTTGAATGTATTGCCAAGAATTTTTCACGTGGATATTCCAAATGAGCTGAGCAATGAAATCATCAAATGCAAAACCGATGCAGAAGTAGAAATTGTAGGGACAGAATGGCTGCTTCAGCAATCTAAAGAGCTTAAAAAAGCAGGCGTTCCTGTTTTGCATTATTACACGTTAGGAAAACCACATGTGGTAGTGAATGTGGCAAAGCAAATTGCATAGTTTGCTAAAACTTCCTGAAATCAAAAATATAAAAAGACTTCTTTGTTGGTTTACCGCAAAATCAAAAAACACTTTGACATCTTTTGAAATAAAATAGCCGGTGTTTTCAATACCGGCTGTTTTTAATATATATCGCTGTTGAATTATCTTTTGGCAAGTGGAATACCTACCGAAATGCTCACAGTTCTGTATTTATTTTTATTGTTGTCGCTGTTGTCAGTTTGGGTTGAATTAATTTTCGCCAGCCCTAATCCGTAATTGACTTTGAGTATCACACTGTTCAAGTCGAAACCTCCGCCCACATTTACACCATAATCAAATCTTTTTAATTTATTAAAACTGGCATCTTCCTGTTGATTTGTGGACGGATTATCATTATTGAATTCAATATCATGGGAAGATTTTGTAACATTTCCCATAATTTTTGTTTCTGTTTTAGCTTTTCCACCTATTCCCATAGCAACATACGGGCCTGCATTGAAAAAAATATTCGAGCTGCTTTGCAGCGGTAATCTAACTATTAAGTTTACCGGCAATTGCAGATAAAGAGGATTAAATTTTGTTTTTATGTAATTATCCTCGGTCGAAGAAGTAATGTAGGTATCCGCTTTCGACCCTTTACCTTCCAGTAACAAGCCTGCTTCAAGCGCAATAGGTTCGGCGTCATTAGACCGTGCCATTATTCCCGCATTAAAAGTGGTAAGCAAATTACTTTTTTGAGTAGCCCCCGAATTGGATGTCGAAATATTTGCAAGATTAACGCCTCCCTGCACGTAAACTTTTTGAGAAGTAGCAGTCGTGAATAATCCGGCACTAAGCACCAGAACAAATAATTTTTTCATTACTTTAGTTTTTAGTTTTTAATGAGTTACGATTCAATGACAAACGTTTCCAAAAAGTTTGCCACTGAACGCAAAGGAAAAAACTTATTTGGTAAAGAATTGCTAAAAGGAAAGGAATTAAGAATACCGGAATAAAATATCAGTGGCTACCCAGGAGTGATTGAAAAACTTTTTCGTTCACTTTAACCGGGTATTTTTTCTTTAATTTAGCCACCCATTGCTGTTCCAAATAGTTTTGGTAGTCGTTTATAACAAGCCCTTTTGCGTCATCGAAATTTCTTTGCTGATCGCCGGGATACAGTTTTATAATTTTTGCGAACACAGCAGTTCCGTCGTTTTTATTGATTACCGGCAGCGTTATCAAACCTTCATCAAATGCAGTCCTTTCAACTACGGGTATCTGGCCTAACTCAAATCGGCCGGAATCTGCCTGCACAGTGGAGCCGTTTTCATTCACAATTTCTCTCCAATTCCTTCCTCTCTTTATTTCCGCAATTAATTTTTTTGCTACTTCCGCTGAGCTACATGAATAAATTACAGCATCTGCGCTGGCGCTCCAGGTATATTTATTTTTATGGTCGTTAAAATATTGTTTCAGCGCAATGGTATCGGAAGAAGCTTTATTCCAGATTTTTCGCTGCATGATTTCAAACAGCAGGTTGCCATCTCTAAATTCGTCAATCTGTGCCTTAAAAGCAGAATTATATTTTTCCAGCCGCGAAGCATAATTTTCAACTGAATATTCATCAATAAATACAGGCCATAACTGCTGATACGCCTTTTCAGCATCTTTGCCCCAATCGCGGTTTACGCTTTTCAGGTACAAAAGCCAATCTGCCACTTTTACTTTCTGGCCGTTATTAAATGTAAACAACACTGTAGATTTATTTACTGACCCGGAAATGATTGGTTTGTTTTGCAGCAAGGCGCTGTCAGTTACTTTCCACAAATCTGATTTTTTTACAGCCTCATTTTTCAAGCCGACTGCAGGTTTTATTTCCGTAATAAATTTTTTCCTGGCAATTTGTTCTCTGCTGTCGCTTAAAACCTGTTGTTTCAAACTGTATAAATAATTTTCATTGTCTTTCGATGCAGGCACCGGCGCGGCAGAAATTCTTTTCAAAATGTGATATCCAAATTCGGTTTCAAACGGAGCTGATATTTGTCCATCGTGCCCAAGCGCGAAAGCATGGTTTTCAAATGAAGAATCGTATTTAGCAGTTCCAAACTCCGGCATCAGACCGCCATTCATAAATGTGTTGCGGTCATCGCTATACTTTTTGGCCAATTCTTCAAAATCGCTTCCGTTTTGTAGCGCCCCGTAAATAGAATCAGCCAATGACTTCTGCTTAATCTTTACAGCAGATTCACCTGCCGGCACAGCCAGTAAAATCTGGGCAACGGTTATTTTGCCAACTGCATGCCTTTCACCGACATTCTTAAAAATGAAATATCCATTCCTTGCGGGATATGGTTTGCTTACCTGGCCTGGCTTTAAGGAATAAACAACATTTTCAAATTGGTAAGGCAGCGTAAATACGGTAATATAGCCCAGGTCTTGTTTCTGCGCCTGCATTTGGTTAGAGGCATTGAATGCCTGAATCACCTCTGCATCTTTTTTTGCACTATTCAACAGCTCAGATAAATGATTTACTTTTTCAAAAGCTTTTGATGAATCTTTTTCTGCGGAAGTATTAATAAAATAGAAAATACTATGAATATCCTTTTGGCCTCTTTCAAAGGCTTCATCTTCTAACCTTTGAATTTCATTGGTATCAGTGAGGTAATTTTTCTTTACCTGGTCGCGAAAATTTTGAAGATCTGCAATGAGCGAAGGCAACGTATCGAGGTGCAAATCCTTAGCAGCCTGCACTTTCAGTTTAAAGTTGATATACAAATCAAGATATTCGCGCAACGCCTTGGACGTAGTAACAGAGTCAGTTTTATTTTTATTATAGGCATTTAGAAATTCCGCAGCGCTTACCTGGTGATTTCCATAAGTAAAAAGCGTTTGGGCAAAAGAAAAACAAGTGAATAAGAAACCCAAAAAAACAAGAACCAGTTTTTTCATAAAGATTTTTTAGGGGATTAACAGGCATTGCACCCGTGTTCCGTCGTCTTTTTACATTATTTCTTATCCGATTGAGCAGTCTGATTTTTAATTTTCACATCCAGCAAATCATCGAGCTGTTCCATAGTCAATTTTTTTGCTATGATCTTTTTGTCCTTATCTAACAAATACAATGTGGGTGTTTGTGTCACATCAAATAACTGCTTATAAGAAGGCTGTTTCGATTGTTCTACCATTTTTCGCTGCGCCTCGGTCTCATAAACGTTTACCCAATTGCCAAGGTTTTTCTCCCTGATAAACTTTTTCCATGAATCAAAATCTTTTGGCTCGGTAAGCACGCCATACATTTTCACGCCTTCAGTTTTCCATTTGGCATTGTAAATAGAATCCAGCCGTGGCACTTCATGCTGGCAATGGCCACACGACGGATCCCAAAAAACAACAACCGTATAATTTGCTTTTATGTTGTATAAAGGCGCTTCCACTCCATTCGAATCCACCATTTGAAGGTTCGCCGCCTGTTCGCCAATCAAATTCGACATCAACATATAAGCCCGGTCAGAAATAGTTTTTATTTGCTTTTCGTTCAGCCAGTTAGAAACACCTTTGGAGTGATACTTATTAAACAGATGAACAAAAACGGCATCCTGCCCCATGTATTTTGGATAAATGTATTCGTCGGTAAGCCAGTTCAACAAAAATTTGTACATCTCCGGCGCCGAACGCGAAAGAAGCAACAGGTAATCCGCATCTTTGATAATAGAATCCGGCGATTGCGGAATTACATTTTCAAAATACTGCTGCAGCTTAGGCAAAAAGAAAGGCGTGCGAATGATACGGTCATCCATAAACGTAATTCCGTCCCAATAATGTTTTTTATAGTATTGATAATTGGCTAATGAATCTTCGTGCGTTACAAGATGCGTATCAGGCACCTGCACGGGCTTCATGCTTTGAAACAGCGAAGCCAGCATGGACTCAGGATGCTCTTTAATTACCTTTTCGCGATAATCGTTCAATTCATTATTTAATTTCTTATAATTATTTTCATGAAGCGTACTGTCGGCTTTGGTTTTGGAAGTTTGGTATGCATCTAATTCTTTATGCAATAATTTTCCTTTTTCATCAATATATTTTTGATACGCCTGGAAAAGCCCGTTTTCTTCAGCGCCGGTTACTGTTGATGATTTGATCATCTCAGCAGTATCCGGAATAGAAATATTAATTATTTGCTGCTTTGCTACAAGAAAGTCTAATAATTTGCTTTTCCCGGGCAAAACGATGGAATACACCCCCGGAAGCATTTTCTTTGTGCCAGAAAAAACCGCCACGCCTTTGGCATTTACGATGGCAGAATCCTGCACATTCATATTCTTCCCGTAATAATAAGTAAGGTATGCCCGCCCGCTATTATATTGCGGAGCGCTTAAGGTGATTTTATAAGCCTGGGCATTTGCGAACGAATAAGCAAAAACAGAAAAGACAAGGGAAAAAAATATTTTCATGGTTTTGAAAAATAAGCAACAAAAATATTGAATTTGAATTTGAAAAATAATTGAACGGGAATAGTTAACATTTTTAGTTGTAGCGGCTTGCAGCCAATAACCCAAACGAAAAATCTTTCAGATTATTCTAAAAGTTTGTCAATTATTTATATCAAACGGCAGGAACATCTTTTAATTTTGCCACCGTGAAAAGAAAAAAAATACTCCTGCAAAATGTGCCGGTCACCGGTTATGCGGCTGAAGGGAAAGCCTTGGCGAAGGTGGAAGGCAAAGTGATTTTTATTGAAGGCGCAGTTCCAGGCGATGTGGTGGATGTTTTATTGACCAGGAATAAAAAAGATTGGGCCGAAGGCAGAGTGCAGCAAATACATTCTTTCAGCCCGGAAAGAGTGGTTCCATTTTGTATTCATTTTGGAATTTGCGGCGGCTGTAAATGGCAAATGCTTCCGTACGAAAAACAATTGGAATATAAGGAACAGGAAGTAAGGGATGTAGTAAAAAGAATCGGCAAACTGCCGGATGTGACGGTGCTTCCTATTCTTGGTGCTGAAAAAGACATTTATTACCGCAACAAGCTCGAGTTCACTTTCAGCAATAAAAAATACCTCAGCAAAAAGGATTTGGAAACTTTAGGGAAAGATGAATGGCCCGGCGGCGCGCTGGGATATCATGTTCCAAAATTGTATGATAAAATCATCGACATCACAGAATGCTGGCTGATGGATGAGGTGAACAATATTATCCGGAATAGCTTGCGCGAATTTGCTGAAAAAAATAAGTACAGCTATTACAACATCAAAGAGCATAAAGGATTTTTAAGAAACGTTATCATCCGCTATTGCACTACCGGCGAGCTGATGGTGAACCTGGTGTTTGGCAACGAGGATAGAAAAGAAATTGAAAAAATCTCGAACTTTTTATTGGAAAAAGTTCCGGCCATTACAACGCTTGTTTATACCATCAACCAAAAATGGAACGACAGCCTTCACGATTTGGAACCCATCACTTTTTTCGGAAAAGGATTCGTAACTGAAAAGCTCGGGGAATTTAATTTTAAAATTTCTCCGAAATCATTTTTTCAAACCAATACAAAGCAGGCTGAAGTATTGTATAATGTGGTAAAAGATTTTGCTTCGCTAAAAGGAAATGAAACCGTGTACGACTTGTATTGCGGCACAGGAAGCATCGGCATTTTTCTAAGCAAAAAAGCGAAGGAAATAATTGGTGTGGATGTGATTGAAGAAGCCATCATGGATGCAAAAGAAAACGCCGATTTGAATCATATCAGTTCGGCTTCTTTTTATACGGGAGATGTAATTGAAATTTGCAATGATAAATTCTTTTCATCTCACGGCACGGCAGACGTGGTAATCGTAGATCCACCGCGGGCAGGCCTTCATCCTAAATTGATAGGAAAACTTTTGGAAATTGCTTCAGGTAAAATTGTGTATGTCAGTTGCAACGTTGCCACGCAGGCCAGAGACCTTCAGTTGCTGAGTGAGCAATATGTGGTTGAAAAAATTCAGCCTGTTGATATGTTTCCGCATACGCATCACATCGAATCGGTTGCACTGCTATCACTAAAAAAATAAATCATTTATCCTCTTTCAGATCAAGGATTAAATTGGCGATTAAGGCGGTCCATCCTGTCTGGTGGCTTGCGCCTAATCCACGAAGCGTATTGCCATGAAAATATTCATTAAATAAAACAAGATCTTTATTTTCATCTTTTTTATAAAACCAGTTGTACTCCCCATTGCACGGTCTTTCGTTAGCCTCATTTTTTTCAAAAATATGCAACAACCTTGCGGTGATATTTTTGCTCACTTCGGTTAATGATAAGTATTTCCCCGAGCCAACCGGGCACTCCACTTTTAAATCATCTTTGTAAAAAAAACCAAAAGTTTTAAGTGCATTTATGAATAAATAATTTACCGGCATCCATACCGGGCCGCGCCAGTTGGAATTGCCGCCAAACATATCGGAAGTTGAATCGCCCGGATCGTACTGAATGGAATAACTGTTGCCTCCGTAATTTAAGGTATACGGATTTTTCTCATAGAATTTTGAAAGAGCCCGTATGCCGCCATCTGATAAAAATTCCGATTCATCGAGCAATTTTTCGCATAAATATTGCAACCTTTCTTTATTAACAAGAGACAACAAGGTCCAGTTAAAATCTTTTTTAACTTCACTGGGCAGATAAAGGTGGTTCGCTCTGCGATAATCCCGGAACCATTTCATTCTTTTTGTGAAATCAGGCAGCTTCTCAAACACGCTATTTTCGATGACGGTAACCGCAAACAAAGGAGAAAGCCCAACTATTGAACGCACGCGTAATGGGAAAGCATCCGATTTGTCGATGGACAAAACATCGTAAAAAAACTTGTCCTTTTCATCCCACAATCCGAGTTCATTAAGGGCCTCGGCAATAATTACAAAATGCTCATAAAATTTCGTTGCCGTGTCTTCAAAGGAAGGATCATGCAAAGCAATTTCCAGCGCGATATTCATCATGTCAAGCGCATACATGCCCATCCAGCTGGTGCCGTCGGCCTGTTCCAGGTAGGCATTTCCCGGAAGAACCATGCTTCGGTTGAAAAGCCCGATATTATCAAGCCCGAGAAAGCCTCCTTCAAAAATACTGTTGCCATTTTCATCTTTCCGGTTTATCCACCATGTAAAATTGATGATCAATTTCTGGAAGACTTTCTTCAAAAATTCAATATCTGTTTTTCCATAAATTGCTTGTTCAGTTTTATAAACCTGAAGCGCCGCAAAGGCATGCACGGGAGGGTTAACATCACTGAAATTCCATTCGTAAGCCGGCAGTTGGCCTTGTGGATTCATATACCATTCGCGCATCAAAAGTGAAAGCTGGTGTTTGGCAAATACGGGGTCAATCACTGCAAAGGTGATACAGTGAAACGCCATATCCCACGCCGCATACCAGGGATATTCCCAATTATCAGGCATAGAAAGGATATCCTGGTTTTTTAAATATTTCCAGGTATGATTGCGGCCATTTTTTCTTTCGGCAGAAACCGGTGTTATTCCGTCACTGGTATTCAGCCACCTGATAAGGTCGTAATGATAGTATTGCTTGTTCCAAAGCAGCCCGGCAAATGCCTGCCTTTGAATATTTTTTTGGTCTTCATTGCTGGTGTCCGGATGAATAGTTTCATAAAAAATATCTGCTTCATTTTTTCTTTTTATAAAAATGTCTTTGAAATCAGCAGCAAAAGGCTGTTCTTCCATTTTATTGGACAGCCTGAGGAATACGGAGATTGTTTTTTTGGCGTCGATCTCAAATTCATAAACGGGAGAACACTTTGTTCCGTATTTTCTTTCTTTCAGCTTCGCATAATTGCTACCATTGATGATGGCATCATGAAAAGCATCTTTAACAAATTCAGAAGTATTGGGCTTATTAAAAAGCTTTTGAAAATTGGTTTCATTTTCGGTAAACAGCACATCTTTCGCGTGGTCGAAATAGAGATAATAATCGCCGATGATATGGTGATGTGCGTAAACACTTTCATCTGAAACCCAGTTGATAGATGGCTTATTATCTTCCCCTGCATATTGCCAGCTATTATAAAACCATAGTGTAGGTAAAAGAGTGATAGCAGCTTTTTCAGGGCCGCGATTTATTATTTCAATTCTTATATAAATGTCTTCAGCGTTTTCTTTGGCATACTCTATAAATACGTCAAAATATTTGTCGTCATTAAAAACTCCTGTGTCAAGAATTTCATATTCGGGTTGATTCCTGTCGCGCCGCGCATTTTCTTCTACAAGATTTTCATATGGATAAACCTGCTGCGGATATTTGTACAGGTATTTCATGTAATAATGGGAAGGAAGATTATCGAGATAATAATACAATTCTTTCACATCCTCTCCATGGTTTCCCTGCTTATTGGCCAGGCCGAATAATCTCTCTTTCAAAATCGCATCTTTACCGTTCCATAAAGCAATAGAAAAACACAATTGCTGCCCATTGTCTGAGATACCGCCAAGGCCATCTTCGCCCCAGCGATATACCCTGCTTCGCGCATGATCGTGAGGGAAATAATTCCATGCATTTCCATCCTGGCTGTAGTCTTCCCGCACCGTTCCCCATTGCCTTTCTGTTAAATAAGGCCCCCATTTTTCGAGCGGAATTTCTTTGGAGGCATTCTCCTGCAATCTTTCTAATTCTTTATTTACCATTGTTCATTTGATTATCCATTTTCAGTAAAACCCGGGAATAAAAGCATTCCTCCGTCAACGAATAGGGTGGTTCCAACCATGTAATCTGATTCATCGCTGGCAAGCCAGACCGCTACTTTTCCAATGTCTTCCGGATCACCAATTCTTTTGTAAGGAATCAACGTTAATAATTTTTCTGCCGCCTCAGGCGTACTCCATGCGTCGTAATTTATCGGCGTTTTTATTGCGCCGGGCCCTATCGCATTTACACGGATTTTTTTGGGAGCCAGTTCCTGCGCCATGCTTTTCATCATCATCTCAATTCCTCCCTTGCTTGTTGCATAATTGACGTGGCCTGCCCATGGAATAATTTGATGAACACTGCTCATGCAAATAATTTTACCCGCCGCACTACTTCTTTCCGGCACTACGCCCCTCCTCAAAAATTCACGTACCGCTTCGCGCGAACATAAAAATTGTCCCGTTAAGTTTACATTGATTACCCATCGCCAATCTTCCAAAGTCATATTTTCAAACGCCGAATCTTTTTGTATGCCCGCGTTGTTTACCAGGATGTCTATCGTTCCATATTTTTGATACATCTGTTGAAACATGGATTGCACTTCATCTTCTTTGCTAACATCCGCTTTAACTGCAATAGCGCTTCCGCCATTCGACTCTATTTTTTTTACCACCGCGTCCGCATTTTCCGGGTGAGTTATATAATTTACCACCACGTTAGCGCCTTCATTGCCTAAAGCGATAGCCACCGCCTCACCGATGCCACTGTTGGCGCCCGTTACCAAAGCGCTTTGCCCTTTTAATTTAGGATTCGAAACCATTTTTTTATTTTTTTAGAATGAGAAATACTTTTAATCAACTTCAATTCTTTAAGAAACAGTCTTGCAGGAGAAGAAAAATTACGCCCGGGTCGCGTCCCAGGCAAATCGTTAATAACTTTACCAATCCGCTCCAATATATTTCTGGGAAAAGCGTTTTAGAACAGGCTCTGCCAGCATAAATTTTTCACAAAAAATTTAGCTTATGAAAAACATGCTACCACTGGTATTTTTATTTTTTGGATGTGATGCCGTTTGCCAGGTAAACACCATTTTGCCTTCTGAAGCAAGCGCTTTTTATCAAAACGCTATGCAGGACCTTAAGCCCGCAATCAGAATTTTAATAGAAAAAAATGCCGGCAAATTAACGGGGCAAAAGGTAAATAAAGACAGCCTTATGCGCGAACTTCAAAAAGCTCCCCTTCTGAAAACCGCCAACATACACGATTTGGAAGCGATAACCGTTTTGATTTTGGTGCAGGCATCCAGAAATGTTGATAATAATTTGAAAGAACTTGTACTTCAAAAAAGAAATGAAGGCAACAAAAATGATGCAGAAAAGGAAAAAGATAAACAATATGCCCTTTTGCTGGCCGAAAATAAAAGTGAAATAGCTGAAATGGTAGCTTCCATTTTGATTAAGAGTTCTTTTTCTCCGACAATGACGCTTGACAAATTTAAATAGTCGGTTATTTGTTCGTTCACTGTTCGTTTTTCGGAAAACCTTTCACTTTAAATAAGTTGTTGATTTTCATGCCGGCTTTTATAATTTTATATAATTTTTTTTTATTTCGTTAAGTATTTTCGCACGAATTGTTTTATATTTTTGCACACATGCTAAAAAGTGCCGTTTTTAAATTGACATTGTCTTTTGTATCCCTATTGCTGTTGGTAGCCCAGGCGAAATCTCAGCAAACCGATAGCTCTTTTCAGCAAAAAAATGATACTATGGTGCTTGAAAACGATACCGTGCACCTTCCTCCTGAAGACACTATTTTTCTAAGACCTGTAGATACTCTTTTGAGGATTAAAAATTTCAGCCCTTATTTCACGCTGCATGTTGATTCTACACTTGATTATCAATTTGAGATAAACAGAAATCCTGTAAATTATTATTGGTATCTGAAAAATTCTCCCGTTGGTTTAAAAATCAATAAAGACAATGGCGACCTGCATTTCAAGGCAGAAAAATCCTTTTTTTTATCAGGTAAATTGAAATATGATATCCAGTACAAGGTAAGAATCGGCGTTCAAAACCTGGATGACCCCACAGATCATGTGGATACCACCTTTTCGATTTTATTTTATAATACGGACATCATTCGCTCCGTAATAAAACCAACTGTCAGCAACGACTTATCAATCGACGAGGGGGATACGTTAAATTTCAAATTACAGTGCGAGCAGGGAAGCTTCCCGCTGGAATCCATTACTTATTATTGTAATTATCCTATCCGCTCTACTACGCCTATTACCTCCTGTGGCGACCAGTTCACCTGGGTGGCTCCATTTGATTTTATCAAGGAAGATGAGAAAACAAAACAAAAATCCCTCGTCATAAAATTTATTGGAGTAGATAAATTTTATAACCGCGATACTGCCGAGGTGAAAGTTATCGTAAACCAGGCAATAAACTATCCGCGCCGGTTGATGGAGTATAGTAAGCTCGACAGCACCATACAGGTCTATATTTTGCAATTAAAAGCAACTTTCCGCGAGCTTGACAAAAAAATAAAGCACACAAAAAATACGCGGACGACTTTCGATCTCACTTCAGCCAGTACTTCCTTAGGCGGCACCGTTTTTTCATCTATGGATTCGCCGGATATGAAAACAACGGGGAAAATTTTACCTAGTGTTGGCGTAGCGCTGGTGCCTGTGAAAGAGGCTGTTGCCCCAAATAAAAATGATGAGTTGAACGCGGCTTCCCTGGTAAGAAACGATATAAAGAGGTTGCAATATTTATTGACCAACAATGCGCTGGTTGGCGATAAAGACCCGGAAATTGTAGTAAAAACGTCAAAGATGAAAGATGAGCTGCAACAAATTCAGTTGCAATTAATTGACGTAGCCATTGTTGACGACACGAGGAACAAAGAGGAGCTGGATGAGTATTTTAATAATCCCAAGGTCAACAGAAAATACCGGCTGAAATCAAGGTAATATTTACAGCACACAGATAAATAAAATCCGTTTTTTATTCTGCCTACGGTACAGGATCATGGCCATGTCCACCCCAGGGATGGCACCGTGCTATCCTTTTGATGGAAAGCCAGCCGCCTTTTATCGGTCCATATTTCTTAAAAGCTTCAAGGCTGTATTGAGAGCACGTAGGCGTGTAGCGGCATGAAGGCCCCAGCCACGGAGAAATAACCAGTTGATATATTTTTATGAGCGCTATAAAGGGAAAAGCGAATATTTGCTTCACTGATTTCATCTCACAAAGGTACATTGTTCCCACGCGTTGAAAATTGAAAGAATCATTTTCGTGGATTCTTTCATGTATGTTTAAGGGATTTTTTAATAAAAAATATGCCCTATTTAATATGGCATTCATCAATCAAACCTTATCTTTGCGCAAAATTCAGAAGAAGTATGGGTTCAAAATTCATGAAATCTTTGATGGTAGCGGTTTTCAGCCTGTTTTTTGGCGTATTTTCGCAAAATACTTATGCCCAGGAAACCCATGAAGAACACAAGAACGCTGAAGAAAAATTTGATCCCACCACGTCCATACTCAATCATGTTCAGGACGCTTATGAATTTCACTTTTTTTCTATTGGCGATTTTCATGCTTCCATTTATTTACCTGTAATTCTGTATTCTCCTCAAAAAGGGCTATCAGTATTTTCATCTAAACGATTTGGCCACAATCATGACGAAAGCTATGATGGCTATAAACTGGAGGGAGGAAATAAAATTGTGCCCGTAGATGAAGGCACTACTGTATATGATTTTTCCTTAACAAGAAATGTAGTTCAAACGATATTTGCCTTGGCCATCTTTACGATTGTGATGGTTAAAATCGGTAACAAATATAAGAAGGGGCATGGCGTAGTTTCAGCACCATCGGGAGCACAGGGATTCCTGGAACCGATTATTATCTTTATACGCGACAATGTCGGAAAGGCAAACCTCGGATCAAGATGGGAGAGATATATGCCCTATCTACTTACAGTGTTTTTCTTCATTCTCATTAATGCTATTTTTGGGATGATACCAGGCGCCGCGAACGTAGCAGGCAATATCGCTTTCACGCTCATACTTGGCCTTATTTCTCTTGTAGTAATACTTTTCAGTACAACCCCACACTTCTGGAAGCATATTATTTGGCCGCCTGATGTTCCATTTTTAGTAAAGGTTATTCTGGTTCCGGTAGAACTGTTTGGCTTATTTGTAATTAAACCGGGCGCTCTGATTATTCGTCTTTTTGCGAATATGGTGGCGGGTCATATTGTTATCCTGGCTTTCATTTCGCTCATTTTTATTTTTGGCGAAATGAGTAAAGTTGCCGGTTTTGGATTTTCTCCTTTTTCCATATTGTTCGTTGTATTTGATTACTTCATTGAAATATTGGTTGCTTTTATCCAGGCATTTATTTTCACGGTGCTTACCGCTATTTTCATCGGACAAGGCTTTGAAGGAAGTGACCACGACGTAGCCAAAAACGATCATGCATTTTTATAAAGATTTTTATTCATATCAAAACCCAGATTTATGTCACTAATGACCGTGTTATTTGAAGTTGGATATTCTCATCTTGGCGGTGCTATCGGCGCTGGTTTAGCTGCTATCGGAGCAGGTATCGGTATTGGCCAGATAGGTAAAGGCGCAGTAGAAGGAATTGCGCGCCAGCCGGAAGCCTCCAACGAAATTCGTGCTAACATGATTTTGGCGGCTGCATTGGTAGAAGGGGTTGCCCTTTTTGCGGTTATCGCCGGGTTATTGGCCGTTTTAAAAACAGCCTAAGCGCAAATCTTACTGCATCCAAAGCACAGGGCGGAGGATGCAGTATTTTTAATTTTGGAATTCATTTAATTTATTTAAACCATAATTATGGAACTTTTATCTCCTCATCTTGGGCTCATTCTCTGGACTTTATTAGCTTTTATTATTGTGCTTTACATCCTGGGAAAATATGCCTGGAAACCTATTCTGAAATCTTTGAATGACAGGGAAAAAAATATTTCTGATTCAATTCTTTCTGCTGAAAATATGCGAAAAGAAATGGAAAAGATGCATAGCGAAAATGAAGCGTTGCTGGCAAAGGCACGCGAAGAAAGAAGCCAGATGATGAGAGAAGCAAAGGAAATGAGGGACAAAATGATCCAGGACGCAAAAGAGCAGGCGCGTAGCGAAACCAACAAAATAGTAGCAGACGCTCAAAGCGTAATCAATCAGCAAAAGATGGCCGCTATTGTAGACCTTAAAAACCAGGTAGGCAATTTGGTGCTCGAAGTAAGTGAAAAAGTGCTGCGTCGCGAATTAAGCAACAAGGAAGAACAGGAAAAATATATTCAGCAATTGGCTCAGAATATTGAATTAAATTAATTTAATAAAAATGAATAATCCACGTTTAGCACAACGGTACGCCAAAAGCCTTATTGATATTGCCATGCAATATAATAAGCTGGAAGAGGTACACCAGGATGTATCTTTTTTGAAGTCTGTTGTTGATAGAAACCGTGATTTTGTGCTCATGCTCGAAAGCCCTATCATTAATCCCGACAAAAAATACAAAATCATAAATGCAATAACCAGCGGCAACGTTTCAAAAGTGACAGATACGTTTTTGAAATTGATTTGTAACAAAGGGAGGGAGCCGAATTTGCCCGGAATTATTCATTCATTTATCGAACAATACAATGTGATAACCGGAATTCATATTGCCCAACTTACTACAGCCTCTCCGGCAAGCAATGAATTGAAAGAAAGTTTTGTTTCTAAAATCAGGGCCAGCACTTCGTTCGATAACATCCAGCTTGAAAATAAAGTAGACGAAAAAATTATCGGCGGATTTATCCTGCAAATGGAAGGAAAATTAATTGACAAAAGCGTGTTACGCAATCTTAAAGATTTGTCCAAGCAATTTGCGGACAATGAATATCTCCACAAACTGAGATAAGCAAAATTTCAAAGTGATTTACTTTTTAAAGCCGGGCCTTCCGGCTTTTTTATTTTCCTGAAAATAGTTAAGAGCAGGAAGCCTTCAAATTTCCAATAATCTTTCAATATTTGGTTTCTGCTCCAAAGCCGCATGATAACCAATCTCAAAAATCCTTTCCATATTGCGCATTTTGAATAAGCCAAAGCCGTTTAATGCAGGCTCAACAAATACATCACATTTATATACTTTGGAATACACTGAATTAGCAATTGCCAGTTGAAAGCACCGTTCGATCATTTGCGTTTTAGAAAATTTTATATTTTTTTCACCAATGGAACCCAGCCTGTTTACATGGGAACCGATAATTTTATCGCAATGATCTACGAGCGGTTCTATTGGGAAATTATCGAGCAGACCGCCGTCTACAAATTTGCTGTTTTCAATAGGTATCGCTTGAAATAACACAGGAAAAGAAGCAGAAGCTACAATCGGGTAAATCAATTCTCCAGATGAAAAATAAATGGTTTTGTTATGCAAAATATCTGTAGCATTTATATATAAAGGAATTTTTAAGGCATCGAAAGAATTTTCAGGAATCAGATCTAACAAAATTTTCCGAATGGGCTGCATGGAAAACAAGCCTTCTTTTCTCCACAAAAAATTAGAAACGCCGAAATAAGAATTCTTTTTCGCTAAGGACAAAATCTGATCAGGCGAATAGCCATAAGAATATAATGCTCCAAAAATGGCCCCCGAGCTAACGCCTGATATTACTGCTGGCCGGATGCGCAATTCATCTAAAACTTTCAAAAGTCCCAGGTGTGCAAACCCCCTTACCCCTCCTCCACTCAAAACCAATCCGATTTTATTCATTTTTTAAATAAAATTATAAATAGTTTTCAATTAGCTGCTCAGTTGGTCATTCAATTATCTTTCCCTCTCAAAACGCCGCCAAACGCGGCGCAATGTTTTAAACTATGATAGTAAAGCAATAAACAGGGCCGGTTTTTATTTTTCTTAATCATTAGGTGATAAAAATCATTTTTTGAAATGATGTCGCTCAATCTAAAGATGGCTTTCCTAAAATAATTTTATCCCATTTAGTACGAAATAAAACAAAAATGTGTTATGAAAAATATACTTGTTCCCACAGATTTTTCTGATGCTTCCACAAATGCCGTGGAATATGCCGCCGCATTAGCACAGGATTTCCAGGCGAAATTAATTCTATTAAATGTGGTGGCGCCGAGGGTGGTTATAGAAGATATTTCAGCCACAGCTTATCTTATAACAGAGGCCGAATTGTCGGA
This sequence comes from Hanamia caeni, assembly GCF_003721595.1. Classification (GTDB taxonomy): domain Bacteria; phylum Bacteroidota; class Bacteroidia; order Chitinophagales; family Chitinophagaceae; genus Ginsengibacter; species Ginsengibacter caeni. The sequence goes on along the minus strand of NZ_RJJR01000013.1, from coordinate 151,937 downwards.
AAATAATAAAAAGCTGATGAAAAACGAAATACTCAGGTTATCTGAAAAATACCACATAATAGTAGAAGCTTACCTGCGAAAGGGGTTGCCAACCGAAGTAATAGAGGAATTCAGCGCCTCAAAACGGGCAGATATAGTGGTGATGGGAATGAAGGGAAAGGGAAAAAGCAATTCAAAGTTTGGAAGCACAACTACTATGCTGATACGAAAATCAGACATTCCCGTTTTAGTTATTCCGAAAAAAGCCAAATTTGAGCCCATACGGCAAATTACATTCGCCAGTGAATTTGTAATGAGCCACGCAGATTATTCGATTTTAGATGGGTTTGCTGAAAAGTACGACTCCAATATCAATGTGCTGAACGTACAAAAGAACAGGCAATTGGTGGAAGTTGAAAATACGATAGGCAAAACAGAGGCAGACTTGTCTTTTGCAAAATTCCATCACCGCTTTGAAAGCTATGAAAGCGATAAGCTTGAAAAGGGAATTGAAGAATATCTGAAACTAAACCCATCCAATATGTTGGCCATGGTGGCACAAAAGCATTCATTTTTAAAAAGAACATTCGGGACAATTCACACTAAAAATATGTGCTACCAAACTTTAATCCCATTGTTAGTGTTTCCGGCAAAACAGTCAGTAAACTAATAAATAGCGGACTATTTTATTTCTTATCTAACTAACACCGAAAACTTTATCCCTTTAAAAACCTAAGAAACCGTGAATTACAGCCCTTCAATTAAAAATTAAGGGCTTTTTTGTATAAGAGCGCTTTGGATTGTTAATAATCTGCACCGATTCTTTTAAAAAAGTCTTCTTTTAAATTATCAAAATCTAAAAGTTTGTTTAAAGGTTAATTAAATTTATTGTTTGACCTATAGTAACAGGATTTTGTTGAATTAATATAAATAACTTTAAGAAAACAATTTCATGGCGCGAAAACTTATTCTATTATTTGGCATCTTGTTTACTGTAGTTTCGTTGGAAAGCTTTGGACAGGATTCTACCATAAAATCTGCTCATCCAAAGATGGATAAGTATTACCCACGGCCACAGGAAGCCCCGAAAATTAATAACGAGGTTACGACGCCTGCGTCGCCGGTACTTCCGTCGCAGCAATCGCCCGCAATAACCACGCAGCCTTCCACCAACAATACGGTGGTAAGCCCTTCTCCATCAATAGTTCCTAATGAGCAAGTCACAGAAATGCCGTCAATAGAAGCCGGGCCGGCGGTTACCAGCACACCCGTAACCGTGCAGCCTTCAGACACCAAACTTAATTCTTCTTCTTCAGTTACTGCCCCTCCTGTAGTAACAGCAACAGCCCCTGCGCCAAAAGTAACGCCTAAGCCAAAAGCGCCACCAGAACCGCCATATATGGATACACGGCTCGGAAGCAGTTCGCCCCAATTTAACACATGGGAAAAAAATAATAATGGAGCCGGATCGGTAACTACCAGTCCCAAACAATAAAATTATTTTAAAAACCGCAGTAATCGCGCCTACCAGTAAATGAGTAAATAATCAATTTTTTTTTTGAATTATTTCTTTAATTCTTTGAGTTTGATACTTCGATATGAAACCTGATTGCCATGATCCTGCAAAAGGATATGTCCTTCATCCCAAAGGCCAAAATTCTTCCAGTTTTTGTATTTGCTAATCGCAACAAGATGTTTAAATTCATCAGAACCTCGCTGGTATTCCAGCATTTTATAACCATTCAGCCAATGCTCTACATGATTGTCAGGATAAACAACTATACGCCCCCAATTCCATTCGCCAATGGGTTTCATTGCACCGGGAATATTTTTGCGGGGTATTAAGTCATATAAAGACGACAAGGTGCGGTCGCCATTCCGGCCAAGCTTTGCATCAGGGTGAAGCTTATCATCGAGCACCTGGTATTCCAGTCCAATGCCAGACATGCCATGTGTGTCGTAACTTTCCTTTACAAAATACTTTACACCGCTGTTGGCTGCCGGCGTCAATTTAAACTGAAATTGCAGATCAAAAGCGCCATATTGTTTATCAGTCACAATGTCACCACCCATTCCTTCCTGGCGCCCGTTAGAAGCAAGCACAGTAAGAACTCCATCTTTAATTACCCAACCTGAATCAGGAAAATTCTTTTTATCAATTCCTCTCCATCCTTCGCTGGTTTTTCCATCCCAAAGAAATGAAACGCCGTTTTTCTTTTCCTGCGCCGATAAAGTGTTGGGCACGAGATTCATTACAAATATCTTATCGGACGCAGTTGGTTTTAAATCGCTGGTTTTAATTTTTATATTTTTCCAGCGGATTTGCTTACCCGCATGACTTGCATCCGGAATTTGGTGAACCTGCAAAGCTATAAATCCTTTTTTTGTCATATCATCCACCAGGTTTGCGGCGGTAACGCCATTTACCCATGTTCTTATAATATTGCCAACACATTCGATATGATAATGATTCCATTGGCCATTTTTGAAGGCACTTTTTGCGTTGGGATTTAACTCTAAAGGATAAAGCCATCCCCGGCGCGCTTCGTCATAAATGCCACCACTCCAGGCCCTTTTAGACGGATCAACCTCCACCTGGTATCCATGTACCCGTCCGTTATTGTAATCTGCAGAACTTTCACTGCGGATTTGGATACCGGAGTTCATAGAAGTATCCACTTTCAGATCAAGATCCAAAAAGAAATCCCCGTAAGTTTCATTGGTCACTAAAAAAGAATTCGGCGTATTAGGGACGGTTGTTCCGACAATTTCCCCATTTTCAACAGAATATTTTGCATGCCCGTTAAGCTGGTGCCATCCATCCAGGTTTTTGCCATTAAAAAGGCTTTTCCATCCATTATCATTTTCATGAATTCCCGGGTGAACAAAAGCAAGAAAAGGAAAAATGGCAAGGGCAATAACAAAGAATTTTATTTTCATTTTTGATGTGATTGAATAAAGAATATAGAAGTAAATATAGCTTTTTTGAAATAATCGGGAATTGAAAACTAACATATACTAAGAAACGATTAAGGTGACTATATTTTGCAGGAAAATGTATTACGAAATTAGCATCAGAGGCTTGAGAAAACCTTCGGGATGATTATAGAATTTGTCTAAATGATAAAATAACTGTTTAAATTGGATTTGTATGCTGACAAAAATAAAAAAAGGGCTTCATTCTCTGAAACCCTTTACTATGGCTGCTCCCCCTGCTGGACTTGAACCAGCGACCCTCTGATTAACAGTCAGATGCTCTAACCAACTGAGCTAAGGAGGAATATTTATCTCAAGTTTTTTACGCTGTCTGAAAGCAGCGACCCTCTGATTAACAGTCAGATGCTTTGAATATCTGAATCAAAGGGTTTTTCCCTTTTCGGGGGTGCAAAAATAGAGATTTTTACTTTGTAACAAAAATTGATTTTAAAGTATTTCTAAAAATAGCTTTCATAGCTAAAAATCAAGGCTTTCAATATTCAATTCTTTAGGTATTCAGTGCATATTTGCGTAACTTTGCACCGTAATTTTTTACATCCCAAATTGAATTTTATCCCACTAATATGTCAGAAGAAACAGCAGAAATTGTAACCCCAAAATTGGACGGTTACGGGGCAGATAGTATTCAGGTACTTGAAGGCCTCGAAGCAGTTAGAAAAAGACCGGCAATGTATATAGGCGATGTTGGCACCAAAGGTTTTCACCACCTGGTTTACGAGGTGGTTGATAATTCTATAGACGAAGCGTTGGCTGGCTATTGTTCGAATATTATTGTTACTATTAATGAAGACAACTCAGTTACCGTTTCAGATGACGGTCGCGGAATTCCTACGGGGATTATGAAGAAAGAAGGGAGAAGCGCGCTGGAAGTGGTAATGACGGTATTACATGCAGGCGGAAAATTCGACAAAAACACATATAAAGTAAGTGGTGGTTTGCACGGCGTGGGCGTAAGCTGCGTAAACGCGCTTAGTACTGAGTTTCATGTAACGGTTAACCGAGACGGCAAAGTTTTCGAACAGGAATATATTAAGGGAATTCCACAATATTCTGTAAGAGAAATTGGAACAAGTGATAAAACCGGAACCATCATTCGTTTTTTGCCGGATCCTTCTATCTTTATTGTTTCTGTATTTAACCGTGAAATTCTGGAAGGCCGGTTAAGAGAGCTGGCTTTTCTAAACAAAAGGATAAGCATAACACTTAATGATCTGAGGGACAAAAATGAAGAAGGCAAGACTTATTCCAAAACATTTTTCAGTGAAGGGGGCATAGTAGAATTTGTAAGATTGATTGATAAGAATGGAAATCGTCAGCCTTTACTGCCTTCTGTCATTTATTGCGATGGGTATGATGAATCCAGCAATGTAACTGTTGAAGTGGCTCTTATTTATAATACAGGCTACCAGGAACATTTATTTAGTTATGTGAATAATATTAATACTATTGAAGGTGGCACCCATGTATCCGGATTCAGGCGCTCCATTACCCGCGTTTTCAAAAGCTATGGCGAAAAGGAAGGAATGTTTGAAAAAGCAAAAGTGGAAATTGAAGGCGACGATTTCAGGGAAGGCCTTACGGCCGTTATTTCAGTAAAAGTTCCGGAACCTCAATTTGAAGGTCAGACAAAAACAAAGTTGGGAAACAACGAAGTAATGGGCGTAGTTGATTCTACTTTGAGCAAAGTGCTTACTGCTTACCTTGAGGAAAATCCCAAAGATGCCAAAACCATTATCCAGAAAGTTATTTTGGCCGCACAGGCAAGAGCTGCCGCCAAAAAAGCGAGGGAAATGGTGCAGCGGAAAAGCGTGCTCACAGGAGGCGGCTTACCCGGAAAATTAGCGGACTGTAGTGATAAAGATCCTTTTCGTTGCGAGCTATTCCTGGTGGAGGGAGATTCGGCAGGAGGAACTGCCAAACAAGGAAGAGACAGAAGTTACCAGGCTATCCTTCCTCTTCGGGGGAAAATTTTGAACGTGGAAAAGGCAATGGAACATAAGATTTATGACAATGAAGAAATAAGAAATATGTTTACGGCTTTGGGTGTAAAGATTGGAACACCGGAAGATCCTAAAGCGCTTGATTTATCAAAGCTTCGCTATCATAAACTGATAATAATGACCGATGCAGATGTGGACGGAAGCCATATTGCGACATTGATTCTTACTTTTATTTTCCGGTATATGAAGGAATTAGTTGAACAAGGTTTTGTTTACCTGGCTCAACCGCCTCTTTATATGTTGAAAAAAGGAAAAGAACAGGCCTATGCTTTTAATGATGAAGACCGCAAGGCGTGGATTAAACAATTTGCAGAAGGAAAAGAGGATGCCGTTCATATACAACGTTACAAAGGTTTGGGAGAAATGAACAGTGAACAACTTTGGGAAACTACTATGAATCCGGCAACCCGGACTCTAAAGCAGGTAACCATAGACAATGCTATAGAAGCAGATGGCGTTTTCAGCATGCTGATGGGAGATGATGTACCGCCGAGAAGGGAATTTATAGAAAATCACGCCAAGTATGCCCGCCTTGATGTTTAATTTTTTTGAATAAATCTAAAAAGCTTCTTCAACTTTGGGGAAGCTTTTTTGTTGCCTTTCAGTCAAATTTATTTAACAGGAAACTTAATAGTTTCATTTTATCCTGATGATGTTATATTGCAGCTCAAATTTTCAAGTATTCTAAATTTTCATGAAAAAGTTTGCTGTAATACTCTTCGTCTTAACGCTGGTTACTTTTTTTACTGCAAAGGCACAGGTAGACTACCCCGTTTTTAAAAACCGGACCGTTATCAATCCCGCTGACAGCCAGCAATTGTCATTCAACCTGTACAATCTGAATTATATTAACAATACAGAATGGTTTGGAAACATTCCCCTGAGTGGCACGCTGTTTGGCTACCAACTAATTCCTGAATTAGAATACCAGGTTTCTCCAAAGCTGATGCTTAAAGCCGGTATTTATCTGCAGAAGGAATTTGGCCGGCCCGGATACACCACCATTGCTCCTACTTTTGAAGTAAAATATAAGGCAAAGCATTCTGCATTTATCATCGGCAATATCGAAGGAAATTTGAATCATGGATATATAGAACCCATTTATGATTATAAACTCATCATTAAAGAAAGGCTTGAAAACGGGTTCCAGTTTTTGGTAGATACCAAGCCTTACAATCATGATTTGTTTATAAATTGGCGAAAGGCAATTCACCCGGGCGATAAATTCAAGGAGGAGTTTGATATCGGCTATGTGGGTAACTTAAACGTTTGGGAAAAAAATAATTGGGATATTCATATTCCTGTTCAATTAATCTATTCTCACAAGGGCGGCCAGTACGATAGTTTGCATACGCCGCTTCAATCGCTTACTAATTTTGCCACCGGCGCTTCGGTTACTTATAATTTTAATAGAAAACTGTTTCAGAAAGTTGTTTTTGAAAATTATTATGTGAATTATAAAGATGTTTCAGGAGAAAAAAGGCAAGCTTTTAATGAAGGAAATGGCTTTTTGTCCCATTTATTATTCCAGTTCAAAAATGTTGGAATCGACTTCAGGTACTGGAATGCGGAAGGCTTTATCGGCCCGCGCGGAATGGCTTTGTTTCAATCTGTTTCGGAAAAATATCCGGGGCTTGTGGAGAAACACCGTGAACTGGTTATCGCCAGTTTTATTTTTGATAAAGAGATTTTCAAAAATGTTTACTTTGATTTCAGATTTATTCCCTACAAAGATTTGATAGAAAAAAGCAGCAGCGGTACCGGGCTGGAGTATTCTTACGAAATGTATTTAAAGTATTATCTGAAAGTAAATTTGAAAAAAGTAAAAAATGCGCTCGATTTTTGAGTAGTAGCGTTGTTAGGAAATATATAACGCTAAATACTTATAAATTCCTAAATTTGAAAATAATAGCCTCCAGGCTATGAATTTTAATTTAATTTTTAAACTATAAACCAACAAAGATGGCAAAAATGTTAACAGCCTATTGCATGAAAACCAAGGAAAAAAATGTTCCCATGCAGGATGCAGTAATTACTAAAACTTCCCGCGGCGGATATATGGCCCAAGGCCACGATGGGAAAGGCAACAAAATGACCACCATGCTTAGTGAAGCCAATGCATTAGAGGCTGTGAAAGATGGTGTTGCTAAAAAAGGTTGGTAATTGCTTTTAGAAAAAGCTAAAAAAGCGATATCCGTTGTACCCGACTGGTATCGCTTTTTCATTAATAGGAAAAGCCAGTAAACAAACATAAAGAGCTTTTTTTTGCAGGGTTATTTAAAAATTTTACCTGTTTCCCTCTGCTCCTCTTTATTTTTTCAAATGCAAATTCTTACCCGGTTTTAAAAAGCTTATACCAAAAACTATCCTTCGTCTTTTTTTCCGTTCCGCGAAAACAATCGCCGTTAAAAAACGCCGTATATTTTTTAATTTTGCCGATTCAATTAAAATAATGGAAACAAAAGAAGAACTTTTACCGGAAGTAGTCATAAAGTTTGCGGGAGACAGCGGCGATGGTATGCAGCTTATCGGATCACAATTCACTAATAATACGGCTCTCTTAGGCATTGACCTCTCTACCTTTCCGGATTTTCCCGCTGAGATTCGTGCACCGCAAGGCACGCTGCCGGGGGTGAGCGGGTTTCAGCTTCGCTTTTCGAGCGACAGGATTTTCACTCCGGGAGATTCATGCGATGTACTTGTTGCTATGAACGCAGCCGCATTAAAAAGTAATTTAAGTTCCATAAAAAAGAATGGAATTATCATTGCCAACATTGAAGGGTTTGACGCAAAGAATTTAAGATTAGCGAATTATCCTGAAGGAATAAACCCATTAGAAGACGGAAGCCTCGAGGGTTATCAGGTAATAAAAATGGAGGTTACAAAATTAACCAGGGAAACCTTAAAGGATTTTACGCTTGGCACCAAAGAAAAAGACAGGGCCAAGAATATGTTTGTTTTAGGATTTTTGTATTGGATGTATAACCGTACTACTGATAATACTATCTCATTTTTAAAAGAAAAATTTTCGAAAAAGCCTGATATCCTCGAAAGCAATATCAAAGTGCTGCAGGCAGGGTATAATTATGGCGATACCACCGAAACATTTACCACAAGGTATTCTGTTAAAAAGGCTGCTATGCCTCCGGGCAATTACCGTAGCATCCATGGCAACCAGGCATTAGCTTACGGATTGATTGCTGCATCTCAAAAAAGCGGATTACCACTGTTTTTAGGCTCCTACCCGATAACCCCGGCAAGTGATATTTTACATGAACTGAGCCGCCATAAAAATTTTGGCATAAAAACGTTTCAGGCCGAAGACGAAATCGCAGCCATAAGTTCAGCCATCGGCGCAAGCTATGGTGGAAGCCTTGGCGTAACTACTACAAGTGGCCCGGGTGTAGCGCTCAAATCAGAGGCAATGGGTTTGGCAGTGATGCTGGAAATTCCGTTACTAATTTGTGATATTCAAAGAGGTGGCCCTTCTACGGGTTTACCTACAAAAACTGAACAAAGCGATTTGCTACAGGTGTTTTATGGAAGAAATGGTGAAAGCCCAATGCCTGTAATTTCTGCATCCACACCCGCTGATTGTTTTTATGCGGTGTATGAAGCAGTGAGAGTGGCCGTACAGCACATGACGCCCGTGATTTTCTTAAGCGATGGATACCTGGCAAATGGATCTGAACCCTGGAGATTTCCTCAAAGTGATGAACTACCAGCTATCAAAGTAAATTTTAAAACCTCTCTTGAGGCAAATGAAGAAACTTTCCAGCCATATTTAAGAGATAGCCGGCTTGTAAGGCCATGGGCAGTGCCCGGAACTGCAGGACTCGAACATAGGGTAGGCGGTTTGGAAAAGCAAGATATTACAGGCAATGTGAGCTACGATCCTGAGAATCATGAAATGATGGTAAAAATCCGTGAGGAAAAAATAGAAAAAATTGCGGACGATATTCCTGACCAACAGATAGATAACGGTGCAGAAAAGGGAAAGATTCTCGTAATTGGATGGGGAAGTACCTATGGGGCTATCAAAAGTGCCGTAGCAGAATTAATAAAAGAGGGTTACGCGGTTTCCCATGTTCATCTCCGTTATATACGGCCTTTTCCCAAAAACCTGGGAACGATAATTAAAAACTTTGAGCAGGTTTTGATTCCGGAATTAAATAACGGGCAGCTTATCAAAATAATTCGGGATAAATACTTAGTGAATGCAAAAGGATTTAATAAAATCAAAGGGATTCCCTTCAAAAAAACCGAATTGACAGATAAAATAAAAAGTATGCTTTAATGTGTGTTTACTGTGGCTCTAAAGTCGGTTTTACAACTTTTTGATAATAAGTACATGCAGGCCGCAAACCGCAATTACCACATTTAGGCTTTCTGGCAACACAAATATAACGTCCATGCAAAATCAGCCAATGATGGGCAACATGCACCAGGTCTTTCGGAAGGTTTTTTATCAATTGCTTTTCTGTTTCCAGTGGATTTTTCGCTTTTACTAATCCTATCCGGTTTGCTACCCTGAAAACATGCGTGTCCACCGCCATGTTAGGCTGATTATCGATTACGGAGGTTATCACATTTGCCGTCTTTCTTCCTACACCAGGTAATTCCATCAGTTCATTTACACTCATTGGTATTTTACCTCCAAAATCAGACATAACTTTTTTGGCCATACCTATCAGGTGATTAGTTTTATTATTAGGATACGAAATACTTTTAATAAGCGGAAACAACTCTGCCGGAGTAGCCTTACTAAGAGATGAAATGTCCGGATAAATTTCAAAAATGACAGGCGTAGTAATGTTTACCCTTTTATCGGTGCATTGGGCAGACAGGATAACCGCCACCAACAACTGGTAAGGATTGTCATACATTAATTCAGTCTTTGCGTCAGGATTATTCTGCACAAAATAATTAATCACAAACCGGTACTTCTCTTTTCTTGTCATAAAAAAATCCCGCAATTGATGCGGGATAAAAATAATTTGAAATTTTTAATTTTGAATACTCAGGTAACAGGAACGCGCTTCTTCGAAGCATAATCCAAAATTTTATTTACGGTTTCTGGCCGTGGTGAAGAAAGCTCAATGTTATCTAAATTTTGTTCAGAAATTACTAATTTTTCGTAGCTCTCGCGCAAATCCCAGTCGGTTTGTAAGGCTATCCGAATCGTCTCAGCCTTTCTACCGGACGTTTCATTATATAGATACCGAACCAGATCTTCCGGTGTGATTTTAGTCATAAAAAAAAATGGGCTTTATTAAATTAAACATCTTATCCATCATTAAAACGTTTTTTGATCAAATCTATTGTACATAGGCTCTTATCTGATTGAAGATGAATCTAATGTGACAATATATACATCTTCGTTATCCTTCTTCATCAAAAACTTTTCCCGTGCGTACTTTTCAAGTGTTTCAGGATTAGTTTTTAATAATTGCAACTCCTTCTCTGTATTGGCAATAAGCAAAGCCATATTTTTTTGATTTTGCTTCATTTTATATAACTCCGAAGATCTGCGAATTTGAGAAGGAAGATCATTCCTGTCAAAAAACATCATCCAAATCGCAAAAGCTATGCCCGTAATTAAGTATTTGTTATAAAATATGCTACGCCATTTTTTCATAAATTATAACTGTTTGAAAGTTAAAAAAATAATTTTAAAAATCTATCAACTTTTAACATATCATTTACCAAATTTAATTTTCCCTTTCGGAAAAATTGCCGTTTCTCCAAGCATCTCTTCTATACGAAGTAGCTGATTGTATTTTGCAATCCGGTCTGTACGGCTGGCAGAGCCCGTTTTTATCTGTCCGCAATTGAGCGCTACAGCCAAGTCAGCAATCGTGGTGTCTTCAGTTTCTCCGCTTCGATGGCTCATAATAGTGTTATAGCCATTATTCTGAGCGAGTGATACCGCGTTAATTGTTTCCGTTAAAGAGCCGATTTGGTTCACTTTTACCAACAATCCATTTGCTACATGCTCTTCAATTCCTTTGTGAAGCCTTTTTACATTAGTAACAAAAAGATCATCACCCACCAGTTGAATTTTGCTGCCCAATTTTTCTGTCATAAGTTTCCATCCGGCCCAATCATCTTCTGCCATTCCATCTTCAATAGATATTATCGGATATTGCTTTACCCAGCTTTCCCAAAAATCTACCATTTTTTCAGCGCTCAATTCCTTGCCATCTGATTTATGAAAATGATACACCTTTTTTTCGGTATTATACATTTCGCTTACCGCCGGATCCATAGCAATTGCCACTTCTGTACCTGCTTTATACCCCGCTCCTTCTATGGCTTTTATTACCGTTTCTATGGCTTCTTCATTGCTCTGGATATTTGGCGCAAATCCTCCTTCATCGCCCACATTGGTACTATATCCATTCTTTTTCAAGACACTCTTTAGAGCATGAAAAATTTCTACACCCCACCGCAGCGCTTCACTAAAGGAAGAGGCACCGATGGGCATCACCATAAATTCCTGGAAATCAATTTTATTATCAGCATGCGCGCCGCCGTTCAAAATGTTCATCATGGGTATTGGGAGAATGCGGGCGTTGGTGCCGCCAACGTAACGGTAAAGAGGCAGATTAGCCTCAAGGGCGGCTGCTTTGGCCACGGCAAGACTAACCGCTAAAATTGCATTTGCCCCTAATTTGCTTTTATTTTCCGTGCCGTCAATCTCTATCATTTTAGCATCAATACCAGTTTGATCTGCCACATCCCAGCCAATCAGTTCATCTGATATCAGGCTATTTACATTTTCCACAGCCTGCAACACGCCCTTGCCACTATACACTTTTTTATCATTATCGCGAAGCTCGACTGCTTCATGAACACCAGTGCTTGCTCCTGATGGAACCGCTGCTCTTCCCAAATACTCATTTTCAGTTAAAACATCAACTTCAACAGTAGGATTTCCGCGGCTATCTAACACCTGGCGTGCATGAATACTTTCAATGTAACTCATTTTTTTACTTCTTTTTTATTCGTGATTTATTAAAAAATATTGTATGAAAACTTCAATAGATATTTGTTTTGCAACAATTTTCATTTGCAAACTTATAGTAAATCAACAAATATTAACGATTTCTATTCTACTAATTCAATTTGATTTATCGCGCAAAAACTTTTTTCAATACGTCAGTTACCCTATCAGCAGGATTTTTACGGATATTAACTTCTTCGACAGCTACATAATGAAAAATTCCTTCCAATGCTTTTTGCGTCACATAACTATTGATGTCTGCGTCCACCGGGGTTGATGAAAAACGATTATAGGCTGTGAAAACATCCTTCCAGTATTTGGCTGCATCCGTTTTTTTCAAAGATTCCTCTATGGTCGGTTTAAATGCTGTAATTAATTCGGGAGAAGTAGTCTTTCTTAAATAAGAAGTAGCTGCCGTATCGCTTCCGCGCAAAATATTCAGCGCATCGGTCACAGTCATGTTCTTAATCGCTGAAAGGAATATTGGCGCGGCCGCCTTGGAAGCATCTTCAGCAGCCCTGTTCATACTCAGTTCTGCATTATCCACCAATTTTCCCATTCCAAGCATTCTCATTTTATTTTCAATATCTCTTACCTGCTTTGGCAATAGAATTTTAACGGCTGCATCTTTAAAAAATCCATCCGGCTTTGATAGCTTATCTGAGCTTTTTTGCGCCCCCAACGAAAGAGCTTCTTTCAAACCAGAAACAATCTCTTCAGAAGACAAATTGTTTCCAGTAGAAGATTTTGAAATTAAAGAACCTGCCTTTTTGAAAATATTTCCCGGTTTGAATGTTGAATCTTTTTGACCGAACGCCGAAAAACAAAAAAAAGCTAAGCCCGCAAGAACAGCGAAATGTTTCATAGAATAATTTTTGCTTCAAAAGTAGAGCGTAATTGAGCAACCTTATAGCAGGTAAATTGTTAAATTGTTACCATAAAAAGTTACCCGCAAAAAATTATCCCGAAGCTTCCTAATAAAAGGTTAATCCCTGATTATGAGCACTCATTTTATAGATCAAAGTGGCGCGTAACTGTTTGCTTTGGTTAAATTTGTTGATTGGAATTACTTTTGCTATATTACCTAAAGATGAACATGAGGCTTTTATTAAACATTCTACTTTTAATTGCATTTCTACCATTTAGCGCCGCTGCCGCAGATGATACCACTAATATTCCCATCAGCAGGCGGATATTTCACGATAAGATTAAGGAGGAGCAAAAGCTTGCCGATAAATCTGATGGGCGCCTAGACGGGGTAATTAAAGTAAGCCCCAATCCTGATGTAAACATCCAGGTAACTGACGCCCTGATAAGAAAAATTAATGTACTGCGAAATGATATTGAAATTGACAATTCCATCCCCACTAACAATGATAAGGTAAGGTACTTGCGCTATGTGGAAGACCTTTTAAAAAGTTTCATGCTCGCATGGAAAACGCATAAAATTAATCCATCCCTTGCCCCATTGCTGGTAGATAATTTTGATGAAATTGTAAGCGCCAATATTAAAGGGGAAAATATGACGCCGCTGATTCAAGAGGTGCCTTATGAAGTAGGAGCAATCAACGCATCCATTTTTGTGGACAACCCCGGTTACCAGGAAAGTAAAGTTGCCCTGTTCAGAAAATTTTGTAAAATCAACCCGGATAAAATCCTTCAAAATCTGGGGCCTTATGTAAATCAGCCGTTTGCAGATTCGTTAATTATACAGGCGTTCAACAATAGCCCAAGCCAATTGTATACCTACGCGCAATCAAAAAATAGCCCACAGGGAAAATTAATCCAGGGCATTGATGATCCGCGTATAAAAATGGTGGTTAAGCTAAGTACGCAGCCAAGAGCACTGTTTTACTTTCCCTTTCTGGATGATCTTATCAGTGGTAAAAAAACAATTGAAGAGATTGAAAAAGTAGCAGGTACCACGGATGCAAATTATGACAGCGTAGGCTACTACCGCTTGCTCGTTAAGACAGAAATTCAATATTATGGCAGAATGATGAAAGGAGATACGCCCGTGGCAATGCTTGGCGCTAATGGCCTTTTGGATATGCTAAAAACAAAAGCGATTCAGCATTTTATTACTCCTATTAATGTCTTACACGAAAGCCCTAATCCGGCTGTACGTTTCCGGGCTTTGCAGCCGCTTAATGCGCAGGAATTATATTATATGATAGTGCTGGGCGAAAATGATATTTATACCTCAAGCTATAAATACAGCTTTGACAGGATGATTCAAAAAATGGGACCGACCCCGCATGGAGATTCTCTTTTGATTTCGCTCAATTTTGATCATTTTAAGAAGTTTATTAAAATGGCTGCGGGTTATAATAAGCTCGACGAGTTTTTAAAAACGATGCCGCAAAATTCTGATAAGCTGATGCAGGCATTTGTGGCCAAATTAGAAACTAAAAAAACTTTGGAAGATGCGGTAGATGTTGCCGATTCTTACGGAAGTATAACCAATCCGGAACTACAGAAATCGATGTTGCAAAATGTGGAATGGAATGAGCAAAGATGTATTAAGGAAGATAATGAAAGAGGAAAGAAAATTTATGGCCTTTTAAAAACCATTTTTCTTTCCGCAGATCCAAAAAATGGCGTAGATCTTTCCAAAGAAATTGGAATACCGCCTATCTATACAGTTGACTATAATTACCTCGCAGATGATTCAGGAAGAATTATAGAACAGGTATTTTTTTATGGGGATAGTGATGGCAAATCTTCATATGCAAGTTATCTCACCTCTTTTCCGCGAAGCGAATGGAGCATTACCCAGAAAAAAGAATGGATTGAAATTCGCTCAATAAAAGGCAAGCCAATTTTAATTTTTGCTAATCTTCCGCTTGACAACGAAACGGACAAAGATGCCAAGGCCCAGGCCGATTTGGTGAGCTATATGCAATCAAAAGGTTTAAGGCCCAGTATTGTAATACATCGGGGCCACAGTTATCATTTGCCTTACACAATTGAACAGCTCGCCGAAAGCGCTAAAATTATCATGCTTGGCTCATGTGGTGGCTATCAAAATCTGAAAACCATCTTAAAATATGCGCCTGAGGCTCACATCATCTCAACCAAGGAAACCGGGGCCATGAATGTAAATAAGCCGATTATTGACGCTTTGGATAATACGCTTCGCGAAGGCAAAAACATTGACTGGAGACAGATGTGGGCAGGCCTGCAGGCAAGTTTTAATCACGCTTCCCAGCAGGTTAGGGAAACTTTTGAAGATTATATCCCCCCGCAGAAAAACCTGGGTGCCTTGTTCATAAAGGCTTACAACAAGGGAGGGGGCTCCGACGATGATGAATAATTTAGAGCCAACCGGGAAACTTCCCCGCTTTAATATACAGCAGGCGAATAAAAAAATCGAATTCTTATTTTATCCAATTATTTTTTATTATTAAAAAGCCGGCAAATGCCGGCTTTTTAATAATTTATATCTTTTTATTTATCCTAAAGCTACTCTTTTAAATTCTATGACTTTCAGTTCGGGATCGACAGATTTCAGATAATCGGCAACAGATTTATTGCCATCCTTCACAAAAGCCTGTGCGAGCAAAGTACTTTCTTTAAAGAATTTATTGACTTTTCCGGCAGCAATTTTTTCAGCCATCTCAGCCGGCTTACCTTCTGCTTTTATCTGCTCAATGGCAATATTTCTTTCGCGCTCAATAGTTTCTGGAGCTACAGAATTTTGATCGATAGCAATTGGGTTCATTGCGGCAATCTGCATGGCTACGTCTTTTCCGGCATCTTCATTAGCCTTATTCAATCCTACTAAAACTCCCATGCGGTAGGAACCGTGGATGTAGGCTGCCACAAAGGGAGCTTTTATTTTTTCAAATCTTGATACGCTTATTTTTTCACCAATCTTAGCCACCTGCTCATTTACTTTGTCAGCTACCGTTTCTTCACCAATCTTTACTCCATTCAATTCTTCAATGGAATTTACATTATTTACAATGGCTGCGTCCATTATCGATTGTGCAAACGCGATGTATTCTGCATTTTTACTTACGAAATCAGTTTCACAGCTTACGTTGATGATGTAACCGGTTTTATTATCATCCGAAGTTTTTGCAATTATGACGCCTTCTTTCGCCTCGCGGTCACCGCGCAAAGCAGCTACTTTCTGCCCCTTCTTTCTTAAATAATCAATTGCTTCTTCAAAGTTGCCATTTGATTCTACCAATGCTTTACGGCAATCCATCATTCCGGCGCCGGTTTGCTGGCGTAATTTATTTATTTCTGATGCTGTTATAGTTGTTGTACTCATTTTTTCTAATATTAAAAGATAATTAAAAACAAGATTGAGAAATTACCAAATCCTGTTTCACTTTTTCACGTTCCGCTTATCGGTTATCTGCGCGCACCGCCGGGGCCACGGTTTCCCTGCCCGGCTCCGGAAACACGGCGTTTTTGTGGGCCTGCAGGACCACGACCCTTTCCACCAGCCGGAGAGGCATTGCCACGATGGCGTCCCTTTTCATCGTCATCGCCGTCGTCAAATTTGATATCCCGTGCATTATTTTCTTCTGCTTCTTCTGTTTCTTCCTCTTTTTCTGCTTGTCTTTCTGCCAATCCTTCGGCGATAGCTGCAACAATATAATTGGTGATAATTGCAATGGATTTTGTGGCATCATCATTTGAAGGAATAGAAAATTCCACTTTGTTCGGATCGCAGTTGGTATCCACCATACCAAAGGTTGTAATATTAAGCCTCTTTGCTTCGGAAAGAGCAATATGCTCGTGGCCAATATCTACCAGGAAAAGAGCAGCCGGAACACGACTAATCTGTGCAATTCCGCCTAAAACTTTTTCCATTTTATCTTTTTCGCGGGTAAGTGTCAGCCTTTCTTTTTTGGTAATGCTGTCGAGTGTTCCATCATTCAGCATTTTTTCGGTAGCCTGCATTTTTTTAACACTCTTGCGAACTGTGTTGAAATTGGTAAGCATTCCGCCCAACCAACGCTCTGTTACAAAAGGCATATTCACTCTTTTTGCTGCTTCGGTCACTATCTCCTTAGCTTGCTTTTTGGTAGCCACAAACATGATTTTCTTACCGCTTTTCGCGATAGATTTCATGGCTGCCGCTGCTTCCTCCAATCCTTCAACAGTCTTGTTAAGATCTATAATATGAATACCTTTTTTCTCAGCAAAAATGTAAGGCAACATTTTAGGGTTCCACTTCTTTTTTAAATGGCCAAAGTGAACGCCTGCTTCCAAAAGCTGTTGTTGTAAAGAAGTATTATTTTCCATTTATTTAAAAAATTTTAGCCCCTACGTCCCCGAAAAAGGACTTTGAAGCATTTTTGTTATTGATATTTTTTTATTCATTTGTCATTTCTAAAGCCCTTCCTTCGGGAGGGAGCGTGGGCTTTTATCTCTTACTAAACTGGAAGCTCTTTCTTGCTTTCTTCTTACCTGGCTTTTTCCGTTCTACTGCGCGTGAATCGCGGGTAAGTAGACCGGCGCTTTTTAAAGCTGGTTTATATTCAGGATTTACCTGCAAAAGTGCACGGGCAATTCCGAGCTTTACAGCTTCTGCCTGTCCTTTTACTCCACCGCCTGTAGCATTGATGGTTATATCAAACTTGTCAGCAGAATCAATTGTTTTCAATGGCGATTCCACCTGGTTTTGTAAATAAACAAGCGGAAAATAAGCTTTGTAATCTTTTCCGTTCACGGTAATATTACCGCTGCCTTTAGTGAGAAACACACGGGTCACTGCTTCTTTTCTTCGACCAACTGCGTTTTTTTGTTTTTCCATTTTTTATCATTTATCGCTAACCTGAATCAGCGGTGTGGAATTTAGAATTTTAATTGTTGAGGATTTTGAGCGGTATGGGGATGTTCAGCGCCGGCATATACAAATAACTTTTTGTACATTTTGCGGCCCAGCTTGTTTTTAGGCAACATCCCTTTGATAGCCCTTTCTATAATTACTTCAGGGCGGCGTTTCAATAAATCGCCTGCTATTTCTTCTTTCTTTCCGCCGGGGTAACCGCTAAAGTTGATATAGACTTTTTCATCCAGCTTTTTGCCCGTGAACCTTATCTTTTCACAATTAGTTACGATGACGTAATCGCCGCAATCTACATGCGGTGTGTAATAGGCTTTGTTCTTCCCACGAAGAACAGACGCAATTTTTGCGCACATGCGGCCTACGGTTTGATTAGTACCGTCAACAACGTACCAGTTACGCTGCACGGTAGCCTCGTTTGCATGTTTGGTGGTGAAATGTAATTTGCTCATTTTTGTTTTTTAATGATTCTTAAAGGTGTTAGGCTTCAAAAACCGGTTATTATTCCTGCCGCTATCCCGGCATTTTTTTAAGGATTGCGAAGGTAATGCGAAACCATATTCAAAATAGTAATTTAAGGGATTATTTTTAAGACACCTTCATAACGTATTGATTCTCTATAAAAAAATTACATTAAATTTTAAACAAGTGCTGCCGGAGACTAATTTGTGTAAAGAAAATGGCAAAAATCCGGGCCGGTAATTTTTACACGCAAAACGCTAGTAAACCAGCAAATAAGTAGAATTTTCGTTTTACGATTATCCTCATAAATTCCGAAAACATTTTCTGCTAACTTATTTTACTTTTATATTTGCCAAAAAATCAGAGATGGAAGAAACACAAACAGAGATAGAAGAAAATCCACCTGTCGGAAAATACTGGGTAATTTTTATTATAGCTGCGATAGTTCAAATCATATTTCTCATCTGGATTAGGGAATATTTCTGGATGATTCTTCCATGGTGGCTCACTGCTTTCAGTAAAGCTATGAGGCTTATCTGATACCCCCTATTGCAAAACTTCAGCGAGTTTATTATGTAATTCGCTGCCTCTTAATTCTGTAGCAATAATCTTTCCCTGCGGATCAATAAGTACATTATAAGGTATTGCCTCAATATGATATTTTGCTGCCGCCTCACTGTTCCAGAATTTAAGGTCGCTTATTTGTTTCCAGTCTAACTTATCATCCTGTATCGCTTTTAACCATGCTTTCTTATCCTGGTCGAGCGATACACCTAAAATTGTAAAGTTCTTATCCTTGAATTGATTGTAGTTTGATACTACATTTGGATTTTCCTGCCTGCAAGGGCCGCACCAACTGGCCCAGAAATCAATCAATACATACTTGCCTCTTAAGGAACTCAATGAAAAAGGTTTGCCGTTTTCATCAGGCATGGTAAGGTCGGGGGCCATCTTTCCCGGAGCAATATCGCCATTTTGCGTTTGGGTATTTTGAGAAGCAATATATTGATCAAGCTGCTGGACCATCGCCGTAACTGAAGAATTTTTTGGATATTTTGCGCTCAGGTGATTCAATACATTTTTTATCGTATCTAAGCTCACATCCTGGGTATAACCAATTGCAAAAAGAGAATTGATCGGATTGGAAGTAGTATCAATAAATTTAACCAGGTAATTGTTATACCACTCGTTACTCGCTGCAAAGGCGCTGTTGGCAATCAATGCCATTGAATCATTGCCTTGCTGCTGGTAATCTTTGCGTTGTTGATCTTCTCTAAGCAGATTGGTGTGGATAGAATCCAGCCGCATAATAAAAGCGGTAAGCGTAGCATTCGCGGGTGTGTTAAATTTGGAAGTATTTAAAACACTATCCCCTGCATCCGCAGAAAAGTCAATATTGTCTTTATCATTTATAAATAAATACCCGGCATTCTTTTCAAAACGAAGCCTGTAAAGTCCTTCTTCCGAAGCTTTGGCTTGTACGGTAAATCTGCCGTTCTGCACTTCAGCTGTATCAAGCACCTGGGGCGGCCTCTGGTCAAAATATAATTGTTCAAGAAAAACCTTTTGATCCTGCGCGTTTTTTAAAACGCCATTTACTGTAAATAAGCCGTTTGTATGCGAAGAGGTGCAGGCAAATAAAAAAAGCACCCCTAAAAATAACATGGTCTTTTTCATTATAATTAGTTAAATTATTCCAGAATTTATTGATTTAGTTTTTGATTAAGTAGCTCTATAACTGCTTTCATATCTGCTTTTCCTCTGCTTTTCTTTTTTACTTCTCCCGCAAACAAGCCGGTGAGATTTTTTTTCCCTTTTTTATACTCCAAAACCTTATCCGGCATTGAAGATAATACATCATCTATCCACTGTTGTAATGTATCACCATTCTTTTCCTGCAAAAGATTTAATTCTTTAGCTACGGTAAATGGTTCTTTTTCACCAGAATTTAATAACACAGGAAAAATCCTTGAGCAGGCGATTCCAAAGCTTACTCTTCCTTCTTCTACAAGATCAACAAGGGCTGCCATTGATTCAGAAGAGATGGGGAAAGTTTCAATTTCCGAATTGTTTTCATTCAAGAAGGATTTTACCGGCCCTATAATCCAGTTTGAAACTGCTTTATAATTCTTTGTATGCCCGATAATTCTGTCAAACCATGCAGCCATATTTTTATCTGCAGAAATAATTTTAGCAGCTTCAGTGGATAAAGAATATTCCCTGATTAATCTTTTTTCAAGGGCCAAAGGCAACTCAGGCATCGATTCCCTTATTGATAAAATTTGCTCTTCTGAAATTTGAAATGGTGCCAAATCAGGTTCAGGAAAATAGCGATAATCATTTGCTTCTTCTTTGGTTCTGAGAGAAAAAGTAGTTCCCTGGCTGGCATCAAAGCTTCTGGTTTCCTGCACCACCGGCTTTCCGCTTTCCAATAAATCTATAAGCCTTTTTATTTCGAAATCAATTGCCTTTTTGACATTCCTTATAGAATTTAAATTTTTTACTTCTACCTTGGTTCCGAGTTCAGTGTCTCCTTTCAGCCTCACTGAAACATTCGCATCGCAGCGCATACTTCCTTCTTCCATGTTGCCATCACAAATATCCAAATGACGAACCATTTTCCTGATTTCTGTAACATAAGCAAAAGCCTCTTCTGAAGAGTGAAGATCAGGCTCAGAAACAATTTCAAGAAGTGGAACTCCTGCGCGGTTCAGGTCAATACAGGTAAAATTTTCATCCACATCATGAATACTTTTTCCGGCGTCTTCTTCCAAATGAATTCTGTTCAAAATAATTTTTCTTTCTTTTTCCCCGATAGAAATTGTAACGTTTCCATTTTTGCAAATGGGAGTGGTGTGTTGCGAAACCTGGTAGCCTTTGGGCAGGTCGGGATAAAAATAATTTTTTCTTGCAAAATAATTATCACGAACAATGTCACTGTTAAAAGCCAGTCCTAATTTGATTGCCAGCTCAACCGCCTTTTCATTCATCTTTGGCAAAGTACCGGGATGAGCAAGAGATATAGCGCTGACATTTGTATTTGGAGGATTTCCGAATTCGGCGCTATCACCACAAAACAATTTACTTTTCGTAAGCAATTGTGTATGCACTTCAAGCCCGATAACGGCTTCATATTTATCAGTTTCCGGCATGGACGCGAAGGTAAGAAAAGAGAATTCCACTTTTATGGAATGAAAACTTAAATATCAGGAACACGTAAAACTATGTTCGCTAAGTGAAAATGAAATTACAGGAACTTAAGCCAATTCATTTTTTAAAGAGGAAATATTTAACATCAAAAACAATCGTAATTTAAGAAAACTGTTCTTATTTAGCACAGGCTGAACATGAGCAAAATTTGAGAAAATAAAAAAGAGTAAAAGGTTCCCTCAAAATTTGTTCCAAAACAACATATCGTTACATTTGCCAATAAAAGTTCTATTCATAAAAAGAAAAAAGATCCATGTCGTTAAGCCAGCGCTTACAGCAAAAATTATTACAAAAATTATCTCCTCAGCAAATTCAGTTAATGAAGCTGTTGCAGGTGCCTACTGCTCATCTTGAGGAAAGAATAAAGGAAGAATTGGAAGAAAATCCAGCGCTTGATTCTGTGGAAGAAGGTTACATTGAACCAACAGAAGGCTCTGAAGATTTTGAGGCAACCGATGAATATGAAAATGATGGAAGTGAAAATGATTATGAAAATATAGACATAAGTGAATATGTAAACGATGGAGATGATGAACCCGGTGATTACAAATACCGCGACGATAATTATGGCGATCCGGACGATCAAAAAGTGATTCCACATAAGGTGGAAACTTCATTTTATGATACGTTGAAAACCCAATTGCTCATGCTGAACCTTTCTCCGGAAGAGAAAAAAATCGCTGAGCAAATTATCGGCAGCATTGATGATGACGGATATCTTAGAAGAGAAGTAACTTCTATTTGTGATGACCTTGCCTTTCGTCAAAACATTAATACCACTGAAAAAGAAATTGAAAGACTGATAGCGCTTATTCAACAGTTTGACCCTCCGGGAGTAGGCGCAAGAGATTTACAGGAGTGTCTTTTGCTTCAATTAAGAAGAAAGGAGAACGATGGTTTGCCGGTAAACACTGCGATAGAAATTATAGAAAAATACTTTGATGAATTTACAAAAAAACATTACGAAAAAATTCAGAAAAGCCTTAACCTGAGTGAAGAAGAAATCAAAGATGTGATTAACCAGATTATTAAACTGAATCCAAAACCCGGCGGCGAGGTTGGAGAAAGTAATAAGCTGCAGAGCTATGTGATTCCCGACTTTTTTGTAGTAAATAATAACGGCAAACTGGAAGTGACCCTTAACTCTAAAAATGCGCCGGATTTGAGAATTAGCGAGGGATACCGCGACATGTTGAAGGATTATGACCGCGGCAATAAAAAAGATAAAAGGCAAAAAGAAGCCGTGTTGTTTATCAAACAAAAAATTGATTCTGCAAAATGGTTTATTGATGCCATAAAGCAAAGGCAACATACTTTGCTAAGCACCATGCAAACCATTGTAGATTATCAAAAACAATTTTTCTTAACCGGCGAAGATATTGATCTGAAGCCGATGATTTTGAAAGATATCGCTGAAAGAACCATGCTTGATATTTCGACAGTGAGCAGGGTGGCCAACAGTAAATTTGTTCAAACTGAATTTGGCACTTATCGTCTTAAATTTTTCTTCAGCGAAAGCCTTGTGACTGATAGCGGGGAAGAGGTGAGCACCCGCGAAGTGAAAAAAATATTAAGTGACCTAATCGAAGAAGAAAATAAACAAAAGCCTTTGAGCGACGAAAAATTAACCGAGCAGTTGCAGGAAAAAGGCTACAACATAGCGCGGCGAACAGTTGCCAAATACCGCGAGCAATTGAATATTCCCGTGGCGCGCTTAAGAAAAGAACTCTAAAATGATTCAAAGTTTTTCTCCACAGAATAAAATTTTTGACAGGGTTGAGGAAACTCCACTCCATTTTCCCTGGATTGTAAGATTCATTGCGCAGGTGGTTTCTGTTGTTTTCCATCCGCTGTTTATACCGGCCATTGGCGCATGGTTTTTGGCCTTTGTACAGCCCGGCTATTTCACGGGAATTTCTCCCCATGAAAAAACAATGATTGTAATTCGTGTGGCTTACAACACCATATTTTTCCCGGCGCTTGTAGTTGTATTATTAAAAGCCCTAGGCTTTAGCAAAAGCATTTTATTAAAAACACAGAAGGAGCGCATAGTACCGTACATAGCCACTAACATTTTTTATTTCTGGATATTCCTTGTCTTTAGAAATCAGCCGGAAGTGCCGGTTATCCTTACCAGTTTTGTATTTGGCGCATTCCTGGCTTCATCAGCCGCTTTGATAGCGAATATTTATTATAAAATCAGTATGCATGCCCTTGGAGTGGGAGCATTGTGTGGCTTAATTTTTATCGTAATTTTCTCTGGTTTCACGTATTCCGTTTTTCTGACCACCATGCTGATATTTCTGATTACCGGGATCGTTTGCACCTCGCGGCTTATCGTGAGCGACCATAAACCTTTTGATATTTACTCAGGGATTTTGATTTCTGTGATATGCCAGTTGATAGCCTTCGCCTTTATTGGGTAAAATGCACAGCTACAGTAAATAAGCAAATAATACGATTTTTCGTTTACGCATCACCGTTACTCAACAGTAAGTGAAAACGTAATCATCCTTGAATTGATTTTATCAATCACATTTGAATATTTGAGGCTGGCATCGCGGGCATGAAGATTGGTCAGCCCTGTGCTGTATTTAATTTCAGGCGATAAAACAAAGTAGGGAAAATATATATGAAACCCAAGTCCTATTTCAGCGCTGAGGTCAGACCGGTTGAGCTTGACCTGGTCTTCAGCCCTGGCTGCGCCTGCGTTACTTGCAAGATCATAATCAAATTTTGCGCCTGCCAGCGTATACACTTTAAAGTTGCCAATCCGGTCGCTGCTAAAAGCAATATTAAAAGGAAAACTCAAAGTAATAGATTGTACTTTTTTGGTTACTGAAGAATCCGGCTCATATTTTTGAGAATACAAAAATGCTTTTTCAGAAAAAGTAAGATCCAGGGGATGAACGCGTAAATCGAAATGATTGCTCATTCTGATATTTACAAGCCAGGCAAGATTAATCCCGGGATTATTGATGCTTTCCACGTCGAGGATTGAATCATACTGTACAAACCTGGGATGGTGGGTAAAATTAAAGTGCGATTTATTATACCCTATATTGATCCCAAAATGATAAGGCCTGTTATCATGATCTTCCTGGTTTAGCACATGCTCCTGGGCCAAAGCCGAAACCGTGCCAAGCAGAATCGAAACAATTACCAAAACTATTTTTCTGCGCAATAAATGGTGCATATTCCTAATGTCAATGTTTTGTAAAAAGAGTTTCGATAGTTTAATTGATTTAAAATGTTTGTAAAGGAATTTTTTTCAGGAAACGATAACACTGAATCATTTAAATATTGATAGGCCTCGTCGTTTTTTGCAATTAATTTTCCAATTTTGGGAGTGACGGTTTTCATGTAAAAATTGTAAAGCTGCTTTATCACAGGCGCATGAGGCTTCGTACATTCCAGGACGATTAATTTTCCGCCGGGTTTCAACACCCGTTTTATTTCAGATAAACCCTGTTCAAGATTTTCAAAATTCCTTACCCCGAAAGCCACAGTAACCGCATCAAACGTATCATCATCATAAAAAATTGCCTCACTGTCGCCATTCAGCAGCTCAACCTGTTTTTGCAGGCCTGCATCTTTAATTTTTTTTCTCCCGATTTCAAGCATTGCTTTACTGATATCAATACCAACAATTTTTTTAGGTTTCAAAATTTCATAACACGTCAAAGCGAAATCGCCGGTACCGGTTGCCACATCTAAAATGATTTTTGGCTGCGAAGGAATTAAAAGTTTTATGGCTTTTTTTCTCCATCCTACATCAATTCCCACGCTTAAAAAACGATTCAAAAAATCGTACCGAAAAGCAATTTCATCAAACATGTTTTCTACTTGTTTCTTTTTGCTTTCGTTCGAATTTTTAAAAGGAACTATAGTATCGTGGGGATAAACATTCATTGCACCAAAGATAGTTTTTTGAAATAATAACTTTTACTGTTAACCATTCTTTCACTTTTATTTTTGAAATGGTCTTTCGCATTCAGCCTTAGGCATTCAACATTGAGCTTTAACGTAAATTGCATCATGCACATTAAGAAAGCGCAATATCTCATAAGCAGCCCTTCTTACGAAAAATGTCCCACTCCGGATCGACCCGAATATGCCTTTATCGGACGAAGTAATGTAGGAAAATCTTCCCTCCTAAATATGCTTACCAACAATGAAAAGTTAGCCAAAACTTCCAATTCACCCGGCAAAACCCAAATGATCAATCATTTTGAAATCATCAGTGTTGACAAGCCTGGAGACGCGAAAGAAACAAAATGGTTTTTGGTTGACCTTCCGGGTTATGGATTTGCAAAGGTTTCACTAAGAAGCAGGCGAAAATGGGAACAAATGATTGAAAATTATTTGAAAAAAAGGGAAAACCTCATACAGGTATTTGTGCTCATTGATGCCAGGCATACGCCACAAAAGCTGGATCTGGACTTCATAAAAAATATAGAACTGTGGCAGGTTCCCTATTCACTGATTTTTACAAAAGCTGATAAAGAAAAGCAGGCTGTAGTAAGCAAAAATGTAAAATCGTTTCTTGAACGCCTCAGAGAAACGCAACAGTTTTTACCGCAGCATTTTGTTTCCAGCTCAGTAAAAAAAACGGGCAGAGAAAAGGTTCTGAAATTGATAGAAGAGATGAATGAAGATTATTCTTCACATCCATAGATTACAGTAAACGGAGAAATAGTTGCATTTTTTATTTTGCCGCACAAAACAAAAAGGCTGCTTTGCAGCAACCTTTTTTCATTCAACCTTTCACCTTCTAATTCGAAGCTTGTTGGCGCCTTTGCGGGCGAAGACTTTCTTCTACTTCACTTTTAAATTTTGTATACTGGTCATCCGTAAAGATTGTTTTCAGTTTGGCATCCCTGTCGTCAGTCAATTTTTGAAATTGAGACCGGTCAGGACGCTCGCCCGATGATCTGGCATCCTGGAACATTTTCATCTGGGCATTATAGTAATCCGTAAAAGCGCTGTCGGTTTGAGCCTGCTGCGTGGCATTAAGATTTAATGCAGGCGTAATTTTATCCATCGCATCTTTTACTCTTTCAGGTACGGTGCGTCGTTGCATTCCCTGGGCATAAATGCCTGTGGCCGCTATTAAAAATAAAGCAAGCAACATAGTGATCTTTGTTTTCATTTTTTTAATTTTTGTTTATATTTTTTTTGAAAAAGCCTCAATGTGTTAACCCGGTTTTTTTCTGGATTCCCCCGGCCGTCCTACCATACGCCCGATTACTTTCTGCATAACGGAATCAAACTTTGCTGTTTGATCAGGCGTACAAATTTTTCGTACATTTTTAAAATATAAAAACATTTGTGTGTCAAGATTCTTTTGCTTTTGGGCAATAGAATCAGCATCTGCGGCAACAACAGAATCGGGCACCTGGCCGGAAGTAATCAGTGCGTAAAAAGTTCTTTTTGACTCCCTTACCTGGTTAAACAATGGCCTTACATTTTTCATCTGTTCTTCTCTTAGAAGCTTGTATTGATTCAATTGTTCCTGCGAAAAACCAACCTCATTTTGCAAGCTTTTATACATACCGTTCATATCATGATTCCTGAACCTTTTATCTGCAGGCTTAGCAAGCACCAGGAAAAATATCAACATGGCGATATTTGTAATTAAGAGAAAGATTATAATCGTTACAAGCGATTTGGTCTTCGTGTTACTATTCATTACGGTGTAGCATTTACATATTCATACAAAGGCGCAGACACTGAATTATATTCATCCGCAGCCGATATTTCATTGTTCTGTTGCAAAGCCGGATTGTTTAACGAAGAAGATGTCAGAATTACCGCCACATTGATAACGAGAATAAAACAAATACCTGCAAAAAGTATTGCCGGCCTTAAAACAAAAGAAGAAATGATTTCCCATTTGCTTTTTTCACGCTGCATACGCGCTTCAAGGCGGGTAAAGAAAAAAGTACGTGGAGTTGCTTTTGCAATGCCTTCAAGACTCTGCAATGCCTCATCTATTTTCTTATTTAAATGCTGATCCATTTGTTTGAAATAATGTTTGTAAATGATTCTGTTTTTTAGACGCTCTTTAGAAAAAAAACCTTCTGCACTTTTTTATGAAATTTTGCTACTCATCTGACCCTATAAAAGCATCTTTTAAAAGAACCTGTAAATTTTTTTTTGCTCTTTGTAACAGAGAGTCAACAGCCGATTCACTCGAATCCATCACCTCGCTTATTTCGTGATAGCTCAATTCTTCAATCTTATTCAACACAAATGCCGTTTTCTGATTCGGCGGCAATTTATCTATAGCCTTGAAAAGCGCTATCGATATTTCCTTATTTTCCGTTTTAATACCCGGATGAACAAAATCCGGAGGCTCTATTGCCAGGTTATTGTCGTTACTATAAAGTCCCTGGATAAAAGCAAATCTTTTTTTTCTTTTTTTCTTCCTTAAATGATCCAAACATTTTGAAACAGTGATCCTGTAAATCCAGGTAGAAAGTTTGGATTGGCCCTTGAAGGAATAAATCGATTGATACACTTTAATAAATACTTCCTGCGAAATATCTTCAGCATCTTCCTCATTTTGCAAAAACCCGATTGAAGTGTTATACACCATATCCTGCCAGGTTTCCACCATTTCCTTAAACGCTTGCCTGTCTTTTAATTTCAGCAGAGCTACCAATTCACTTTCATTCAAAGCAAAAATATTTTTATCTAAAGTTGCGGGCCTCCGGAGGGCGGTGGCGGTGGCGGTCCACCAAAACCTCCAAATCCACGAAATTCTCTACGCCTGTTATCATTACTCTCCTGCGGCTTCCCTTTTCCAAAGGTCTTTAATTTGTAAGTAAATGTCAGCATAAAATACTGGCGCAAAACCCGGTTTGTCTGGTCCTGCACATAAGATTCGGTGACATCCCTTGTAATACTTTTATTTTGATTTAAAAGATCAAATACTGATAATTTCAATTCACCGTCCTGGTTCTTCAAAAATTTCTGCCCGATAGCTATATTCCACAACCAATAATTTTGATTGAATCCATCAGTTAATCCTTTATACGATTCGTTTGAAATGGCATTATTTAAAAACAATCCTTTCTTAGTCAGAAAGTTGGTATTGATGCCGATGGATTGCGTAAAATAATTATTATTCAAATCAGGCTGAATAGAATTTTTAACCGTGTTGATATTTGCGGCGTAAGACAAATCAAAATCGATATACTCATTAATATTGCTTGATATAACGGCTCCCAAATTGTAATTATAAGCGTCCGAAATGTTCTCAACATTGTTTATCAAACCCGGCTGCCTGGCATAACTTAATCCCGCGTTGAGATTCATATTTGACTTTATAAATTTCAACGGCATTCCAAAAGTAAAAAATGACCGGGCGTTAATGTACCCATTCATGTTTACAGGTTTGGAAAGTTGAGAACCTTTAAAAAGTGTAACGGTATTAGTTAACATGGAATCTTTGGAGGTGGTATAAGTGGCATTGGTTACATAATTATTAATGTTTTGAAAAAACAGGTTTGCAAAAAAGCTCTGACCCTTGCCGCTGTTGGTATAAGTATACCTTGTGATAAGGTTATTGGTGTATTGTTGTTGCAAATCCGGATTCCCTGTTGTGTAAAAAAACTGGTTAGAGTTATTAATTACATTTTGCAATTGCCTTACGGATGGAGGGCTCACAGATCCACGATAAATGACCCTCAGCGTACTCCTCGGAGAAAGCTTAAATCTTGAAAAGGCATTTGCTAAAAAATTGCTGTAAGAATTATCGATAAAGGAAACCTGTGGAAACTCCTGGCTGCTTTTTAATTCACTGTATTGATAAGAAACGCCCGCCGCAATCATATTATTCCTGTCGCCGTGCCGGATAGTGATTCCGGCATTTTGTGTATTATATGTATTGTCAAACTTGTTACTTAAGCTGGTATCCCGCAATGAATATTTGTCATTCGTATTGTCGAAGTTAAAAGTCTCCTGGTCTGCTTTGCTTTTTTGAAAGGAAGGCTCGTAATTCAACTGCAATTGCGTTTTAGTCGAAAGAGGTTCGGTATAAACCAGGTTAAACCTGTATTGATTCGTGTAATTATTTTGATTAGAAAATTGCTTTACTGTATCCTGCTTCACAATTGACTTATAATAGCTATTGTCAGCATTCAAATAATTCTGACCATCCCTGTTATTGTATGATTGAAAAATCCCCAGAGAAATGCTTCTTCCTCTTTTAGCAAATGCATGCCTGAAAAGTAACATATTACTGTTGCTGCTTCCGGTACTGTTACTATTGATATCATTTTCCGTTTTACTTAAGATATTTTGCTTTTCCTCATCAAAATAATTGGTGCCGCCGACAAGGTTTGTAGAATTGTTTTTCTGGAAATTAAGATTAGAAGTAGCAATAATTGTATTGTTTGAATCAATACGATAAGTTAGCCTGAAGTTGACGCGGTTGTTATAATTGATGTTATTGGAAATGGTATTCTCGTCATAATATTGAGATGAATCGCTGGTGATAAAATTTTGCCGGCTAATGGTTTGGTTATTATTGGTATTACTGTTATTAAAAAAATAACTTCCTGATACATCTATCTTTTTTCCCCATGCATCACTGTAATTCACGCCAAACGCATTGGTTTTGGCAATGCCACTCTGCGGGCCAACCGTAAAATTTGAAGAACCACCCCTGAAATTACCGCCACCACCGCCACCGCGCCTTCCGCCGCCGCCGCGGTTACCACTTGTAACACCGAGCAAATCGTCTGACGAAAAATTCTGCTGGTTTACATTGTTTACCAATCCTACAAGCGATATCCTTCGCGCGTTATTAAAAAAACTAACATTCCCTCCCCCGCTATATCTGTCATCTGTTCCGTAACCCGCGTAAATCCTTCCAAAATTGCCGGTGCGCATATCTTTTTTGGTTACAATATTTATAGACTTGGTAGTATTTCCATCATCAAAGCCTGTAAGTTGCGCCTGGTCGCTTAGCTTATCGAACACTTGTATTTTATCCACCACATCTGCGGGGAGATTTCTTAGAGTGGCAGTGGCATCATCTCCAAAAAAATCTCTTCCATCTACGGTAACTTTTTTTACGGATTCGCCCTGTGCAGTCACTGCCCCGGTTTGCCTGTCAACAGTTACTCCCGGCATTTTCTTTATCAGGTCTTCACCGGTAGCATCGGGGTTCACCTTATATTGACTTGCGGTATACTCAAGTGTATCGCCATTTTGCTTAACAGGAGGTGTGTTATTAATAACAACTGTTGAAAGCGTTTCAGCGCTCTTCGAAATAAAAATATTTCCAAGGTCTACATTTTGCCCGATAACACTCACCTGCTTTTTTATTTCACCATATCCGATAGAAGTAATGGAGAGGGTATAACTTCCATTGGCCACGTTATTAAAAACAAAAGTGCCCTGCGAATTACTTACAGAAAACAAAGGCAATTTTGTTGAATCAATTCCTGATAGTTTCACGGTCGCATTGGCTACTGCGTTGTTTGAAGCGGCATCTTCAATTTTTCCCGATACAGATTGCGCCTGAACTGCTGAAGAAATAATGAATGCCACAACCACGGTAGTAAATAATTTGTTCATAAAAATAATTAAGTAGATATAGGACGCCGCAAACTGTAGAATCCAGCGTACCACTCATCATTTTATACAACCAGTCACTTTTATCTTTTGTTAACTGAAACTAAAAATCATTTCAATTATCTTGCACTCCCAAAAAATAAATTGAATAGCATGGAGTATAAAAAACTGGTTTCGGTTACAGGTATGCCTGGCTTGTTTGAATTGTTATCTTCAAAATCTGATGGCGCGGTTTTGCGCTCACTCGAAGACAACAGCACCAAATTTGTAAGCACACGCCAACACAATTTTTCTCATCTTGAAAGCATTGAAGTCTACACCATTAAAGACAATACCAACCTTGCTGAAATTTTTTCAGCAATGAAAGAAAATAAGGAAGAAGTGCCTGAAGCAAATGCAGATGGCAAGACTTTAAAAGCTTATTTCGAAAAAGTGTATCCTGATTTGGATTTTGACAGGGTGTATGCCAGCGATATGAAAAAAATGGTAAAATGGTTTGGAATTATTGAAAAAAATAAAATTGATTTTAAAGCAAAGGATGAGGAGGAAAAAGAATCTGCCGCCGATGCAAAACCCCATAAACCAGTTCATGCTGAAAATGCAAACGTAAAAAACGTAAAGCCTCAGCAGGCAAATCCGCGCAAAATTGAAAGCAGGGGTGTAAAGTAATTGTTCCGCAACATCGCGATGAATGAACGGTAAAATAAAATCAAACTTATTTATTGCTTTACTGCTTTTGGTTGACCACAAAGTGAAAAAATATGACAGCAGATATAAAAAAATTAGAACGGCATTATCTTCCGCAGGATCTGACCATTTCGTCCTGGGAAGTAATTGAGCCTTTTTTCAAAGAACTTTTACAACGGGAAATTGATTCAAAACAGGAACTGGAAAAATGGTTGAAAGATATGAGCGAGCTGGAAGCAGCTATTAACGAAGATGTTTGCTGGCGCCAGATACAGATGACCTGCGACACCGCCAATAAAGCTCTTGAAGAATCTTTTAATTTCTTTTGTTTGGAGATACAGCCTAAAATTCAGCCATATGCTTTTGAGCTCAACAAGAAATTATTGAATTCGCCCTTCACAAAAGAACTTGACCACGATAAATATTTTACCTATTTGCGCTCAATCCGCAAAAGCATTGAATTGTTCAGGGAAGAAAATGTTCCCATTGAATCGGAGATTGCCGTACTACAACAAAAGTATGGCATGATTACCGGGCAAATGTCGGTGGAAGTAGAAGGAAAAACCTACACGCTTCAGCAGGCTGCCAAATTTTTTGAAAGCCACAACCGTGCGCTGCGCGAGGAAGTTTTTAAAAAGATTGCGGAAAGAAGGTACCAGGATAAAGACAAGCTCAACGACCTTTTTACCCAATTAATTTCAAAAAGGAACCAGCAGGCATTAAATGCCGGATTTAAAAACTACCGTGATTTCAAGTTTAAGCAGCTTGGCCGGTTTGACTATGTAAAAGAAGACACATTCCGTTTTCATGAATCGGTAAAGCTCCACGTGTTGCCGCTTGTAAATAAGATTCATGCTTATAAAAAAGAAAAATTAAAAGTAGATCGCCTTCGTCCGTGGGACATGGAAGCAGAAGCTGAAGGCACCCAGCCTTTAACTCCTTTTACAACGGTAACCGAGTTGCTCGATAAAACGATCGAAGTTTTTACTAAGCTTCGGCCCTTTTTTGGAGATTGTCTTCGCAAGATGAATGAAATGAAACACCTGGATCTTGAAAGCCGGAAAGGCAAGGCACCCGGTGGATATAATATGCCGCTCGCCGAAACCGGCGCTCCTTTCATCTTTATGAATGCCGCAAAGTCAATGCACGACGTAACTACAATCGTGCATGAAGGTGGCCATGCTATTCAATCTTTTTTAACCCACAACCTGGAATTAAGTTCTTTTAAAGATTACCCCATGGAAATAGCGGAAGTGGCCAGCATGGCAATGGAGCTTTT
Source organism: Hanamia caeni (assembly GCF_003721595.1). Lineage (GTDB taxonomy): Bacteria > Bacteroidota > Bacteroidia > Chitinophagales > Chitinophagaceae > Ginsengibacter > Ginsengibacter caeni. The sequence goes on along the minus strand of NZ_RJJR01000013.1, from coordinate 118,920 downwards.
TTCAATGGATTACTGGGATGTGTATTTTGATGACCCGGACGAATTGCGAAGAGCAAAAGAACACCAGCTTGAGCGCGTAATCATTCTTTTCCCGTGGATTGCCGTGATAGACAAATTTCAACATTGGATTTATGAAAACCCGGAACACACACTGGAAGAACGTTCCAAAAAATGGATGGAAATATTTAATGAATTTGCCGGTGACGTAATTGATTATACCGGTTTGGAAAAATATCTTGAAAACGGCTGGCAAAAGCAATTGCACCTATATGAAGTTCCTTTTTATTATATCGAATATGGAATTGCACAATTAGGCGCCATTGGCCTTTGGAAACAGTTTAAGGAAAATCCGGAAAAAGCGCTGGACAATTATGTAAACGCCTTAAGCCTTGGCGGCACAAAAACATTGCCCGAATTATACAAGGCTGCCGGCTTAAAATTTGACTTTTCCTCTGAAAATATAAAAAGCCTTATGGAATTTGTAAACGTGGAATTGGAAAAAGTGCAGCATTAGTAAAAGGATAAATAACACAGATTTTTATTTTCCCAAAAAAGCTATTTGCTATTATTCGCATCAATTTCTAAAAGGTAGTTTTCATGTCTATGGTTCAGCAAATGACGCGCATTAATTTCTCTCCAAAATTCACTTGTAAAAAAAATGTCTTCTGATTCATTTCGTGATTTTGCATTAATTTCACGGCTCTTATTCAAACAAAAATTTTAACAGACTATGGCTGAAGCGATAAGAATGCCACGAATGAGCGATACCATGACGGAGGGCGTAATAGTAGAATGGCACAAAAAAGTAGGTGATCAAATAAAACCGGGAGACCTTTTGGCTGATGTAGAAACAGATAAAGCCACTATGGAGCTTGAAAGTTATAATGAAGGAACTCTTTTATATATCGGGGTTGAAAAAGGGAAATCTGTTCCTGTAGAAGGCATTTTGGCTATTGTAGGTAAAAAAGGAGAAGATTATAAATCCATTTTGGATGAAGAAAAACAGAATGGCGCTGCCTCCGGCGATAAAGCAAAGGATGAAGAAATATTGCCCAAGAAAAATGCGAACGAAGAAAAAGCCATAGCTGAAAAACAAGAAAAACAATCTGATAATAAACCGGCAAATGTTGGCCAGAATGTGGAGTTGCCCAAAGGAGCAAAGGTAATCCGGATGCCGCTGATGAGCGATACCATGACCGAAGGAAAAATTATCCAGTGGAATAAAAAAGTAGGAGATAAAGTGAAATCGGATGATTCGCTGGCCGAAGTAGAAACTGACAAAGCCACTATGGACGTGGTAGGTTATGAAGAAGGAACGCTTTTATACATCGGTGTGGAAGCTGGCGACTCAGCAAAAGTGAATGATATTATTGCCATCGTCGGAAAAGAAGGAACCGATGTAAGCGCGTATGTGGAAGCACAAAAAAATGCGCCGCAAGCGCCCGCCGAATCTGAAGAAAAACCAGCTTCTTCCTCCGAAAAAACTGAAGCAAAATCCACCGGTACACAAAAAACCGCTGCGCCGGTTGAGGAGGCAGCTCAATCGTCTTCTGCTGAAGGCGGCAGGATAAAAGCTTCCCCCCTTGCTAAAAAAGTGGCAGAAGAAAAAGGAATTGATTTATCACAATTGCAGGGAAGCGGCGACGGCGGAAGAATTATTAAGAGAGATGTTGATTCCTATGTTCCTGCACCGGCCGCAAAGACTGAAGGTAAAAAAGCTGCTGCAGAGGCGCAACCGCTTCAGCCGTTCACTCAAATCGGACAGGAAGGTTATGAAGACATTCCAAACAGTCCCATGCGCAAAACCATTGCCCGTCGTTTGGGAGAGAGCAAATTCCAGGCGCCTCATTTCTATTTAACGATGGAAATAAATATGGACAATGCCATCACTTCACGCAAAGCCATCAACGAGCTGAGCCCGGTAAAAGTTTCTTTCAACGACCTGGTGATTAAAGCCTGCGCGATGGCATTGCGCCAGCATCCGGCGGTAAACAGTAGCTGGAAAGGCGATTTTATTCGCAGAAATCATCATATTCACATTGGCTCGGCCGTAGCAGTGCCCGATGGATTAATTGTTCCTGTGATTCGCTTTGCCGACCAAAAATCCTTGTCGCAGATTGCCGCAGATGCCAGTCAGCTTTATGAAAAAGTAAGAAATAAAAAAATTCAGCCTGAGGAATTCAGCGGAAATACTTTTACCGTTTCTAACCTCGGCATGATGGATATTGATGAATTTACCGCCATTATAAATCCTCCCGACAGTGCTATCTTGGCTATCGGCGCTATCAAAGAAAAGGTAGTGAAGAAGGGAGATGGCTTTGCAGTTACAAACGTGATGAAAGTAACCATGAGCTGCGATCACCGGAGTATTGATGGTGCTGTAGGTGCAGCATTCCTTCAATCAGTTAAAAAATACTTGGAAAATCCTGTAACCATGCTGGTATAATCGCCGGTGGAAAAAGCAGGTTTTCAACAAAATAAAAATTCTGTTTATTTGTTGGCTTACTAGTTCAAAGCAAAGAAATAGCTAAAGCAAGAGCAAAACGTTCTTGCTTTTTTAATAAAAATAACCATGCTATAACCGCCATAGCAATGGTTTTGTACCTTCATTCACTTACCTTTGCAGCCCATAAACCCAAAATAATATGAGCGGCGCATTAAAAGAAGTCCGGAACCGTATAAAAAGTGTCCAAAGCACCCAGCAAATCACAAAAGCCATGAAAATGGTGAGCGCTGCCAAATTGAGACGCGCGCAGGACGCCATCGTACAAATGAGGCCTTATGCGCAAAAGTTGCAGGAAATGCTCAGCAATATTGTAGGTAACGCAGAAGGAGATATCAATCTTGCTTTAGCTAAAGAAAGGCCCGTTGAAAAAGTATTAATCATTGTAATCACCAGCGACCGCGGTTTGTGCGGTGGATATAATAGTAACCTTATCAAACTGGCCAAGTTGGATATCCATGAAAAGTATGCCAGCCAGTTTGCCAAGGGAAATGTGGCGATCCTTCCGATAGGAAAAAGGGGCTATGAGCATTTTCTCAAAAATAGATACAAAGTGGTAGGCGATTATTGGAATATTTTTTCAGATTTATCTTTTGAAAATGTGGTGCGGGCTTCAAAGTATGCGCTGGATGCTTTTTCAAAAGGAGAAGTGGATGCGGTGGACCTCGTATACAGCGAATTTAAAAATGCTGCCACTCAGAAATTTATTGCAGAACCTTTTTTGCCAGTTAAAAAAACAGCTCCTAAAAAAGGAAATGCAAAGGCCGATTTCATTTTTGAACCTGGCAAGGAAGTGCTGCTGGAGGAGTTGATGCCAAAAATTTTGAATACCCAATTGTACAAAGCCATTCTTGACGCAAATGCAAGCGAACATGGAGCGAGAATGACAGCCATGGATAAGGCGACTGATAATGCACAGGAATTATTGAAATCGTTGAAAATTAGCTATAACCGTGCAAGACAGGCAGCGATTACCACAGAACTTACAGAAATTGTAAGTGGCGCCGCTGCATTGCAGAGCTAATTGCTATTTTTAAAAGATAATGGCGTTCAGCCAAACCGGGAAAACCGCATGGAACTATCGTTGATCATTCCACATATTGAAGCGCTCATATTTGCCAGTGATAAACCATTGGCAATTTCAGAACTTGTTGAATTAGTCAATAATGCATTAGGATTTATTGAAGATCGGGCAACAGAAGATCAGGTGGAAGCCGCGGTTCACGCTGTTAAAGAAAAATACGATGCTGAATTTTATGCATTTGGATTGGTGGAAAGCGGTGGCGGATGGCAGTTTTTGACAAAGCCTGAATTCCATAAAACAATTGCCCAGCTTAACGGCGATAAATTCCTGAAAAAATTGTCGGTTGCATCCATTGAAACCCTTTCTATCATTGCCTATAAACAACCGGTAACCAAATCTGAAATTGAATTGATCCGTGGAGTGAATTGTGATTATGCCGTTCAAAAATTATTGGAAAAGGAACTGGTAGTGATTTCAGGAAGGAAGGAAGATGCCGTTGGAAAACCTTTGCTTTACAGCACCTCGAAAAATTTTATGGATTATTTTGGAATCAATTCTGCAAGTGATCTTCCAAAAATTAAAGAGGTATTAGACAATGAAATTGTTGAAGCCACCCGGATTGAGAAAGAAGAGGAGTCAAAAACCACAAGTGAAAACGAGGTTAATAATGCCGGAAATACTATTGATGAAGGATAAACGCTATCATTTCCGCCATTCCGTTATAGCATTTCACAGTATCTTTATTTTTATTTTCATTCCATTACTAAACAGTTTTTATTTCGAATACAATGTCAAAGGATTTATCGACGGCTCAACTGACTGCAATTGCGGATGAATTTGGAACTCCGGTTTATGTGTATCATCTTGAAAAAATAGCCAGCCAATACCGGAAACTAACAGAGGCTTTTTCCGGGCAGAATGTGATAATCTTTTATGCCTGTAAGGCGCTTACGAATATTAATATCCTGCGCTATGTAAAGTCATTGGGGGCAAATGTAGATTGCAGTTCCATCAATGAAGTAAAGCTTGCTTCGCACGCGGGTTTCGAGCCATCAAAAATTTTATATACCTCCAACGGCATTGCTTTTGACGAAATTGAAGAGGCGCAGCATCTTGGTGTCCACATCAATATAGACAGCCTTTCTAACCTGGAAAAGTTTGGAAAAAAATTTGGCCATTCTTATCCTGTGGGCGTTCGCCTCCGGCCCGATATTTTAGCTGGCGGCAATCTAAAAATATCTACCGGCCACGATAAAAGCAAATTTGGGATCCCGGTCGGCGACGTTCAAAAGATAATAGATTGTGCAAACAAATACCATCTCTTTATTCGTGGCTTGCATATTCATACAGGAAGTGAAATAAAAGATGTGGATGTTTTTGTGAAAGGAATAAAAAAACTCTTCGAAATTATACCTCTTTTTAAAGAGCTGGAATTTGTCGATTTGGGCGGCGGCTTTAAAGTTCCTTATAAAGAGGGCGATTCAGAAACAGACATTCCTCTCCTGGCGCAAAAAGTAAAAGAATCTTTCTCGAATTTTTCCTACCAATCCAAAAAACCATTACAAATATGGTTTGAGCCCGGCAAATACCTGGTAAGTTCGGCAGGCTATTTCATTACCAAAGTAAATGTGCTGAAAGAATCAGGAACCACGGTTTTTGCCGGAGTGAACAGCGGCTTCAACCATTTGATACGGCCCATGTTTTATGATGCTTACCATCAAATTGAAAATCTGAGTAATGAATCCGGCGCCAAAAAGCCTTACACCGTAGTAGGCAATATTTGCGAAACCGATACATTTGCCACAGACCGCCATATTTCAGAAATCAGGGAAAATGATTACCTGGTGTTTTATAATGCCGGAGCTTACGGTTTTGAAATGTCATCTAATTTTAATTCGAGGTTAAAGCCCGCTGAGGTAATGGTAAAGGACGGCAAAGCGATTTTAATAAGAAGAAGGGATAATTTTGAAGACTTGTTAAGAAACCAGGTAACACTCTGAAGACGGAATTATTTTTCAGGTTATTTATGGGTTTACTGTAGTTCCTTAGCTATTTCGCATAAAAGTTATGAAGAAAATAATCATAGTGGGAGGCGGTGTAAATGGGCTTTGTACTGCTTACTATCTGCAAAAAAGAAACAAATTTGACATTACGGTAATAGACCGTGGAAATATTACCGACAATTGCTCGTTTGGGAATATGGGCTTTTTATCTCCGAGCCATTTTATTCCTTTAGCCTCTCCCGGCATAATTTCGGAAGGTCTTAAATACATGCTGAGCAGCAGCAGCCCTTTTTATATCAAACCCAGGCTCGACTTATCATTCCTCAGGTGGGCATTGCTGTTTTACAAGAGCAGCAATGCTAAAACTGTTCAAAAAAATGCGCCGTATTTAAGCGAATTACTGAACCTGAGCCGCCGGTTGATGAATGAAATCAGGGATGAATTAGGCGATGTTTTCGAAATGGACGAAAAAGGATGCATGATGATGTGTCATTCTCAAAAAGCATTTGAAGAGGAGTTGAAATTGATGCAGCCGGCAAAAAAATTCCGGCTGGAAGTAGAAGTTTATAATCGCGAAGAGCTTCAGAAAAAAGAGCCGGATGTGGAACTGGACATTTTTGGCGCACTCTTATTTAAAGATGACGCCCATATTCATCCCGGGAAGTTTATGGCTGCAATGAAGCGCTTCCTTGAACAAAAGGGTGTGAAATTTCAATTAAATACCGAAGTTGCAGGGCTTTTAAAAAATCATAATAAAATAGAAACGGTCATAACGGACAAGGGAAATTTCAGCGCAGACGAGTTTGTTTTAACCGGCGGTTCATGGTTGTCTGAGTTGGCGGCAAAAGCCGGCATCAATCTCTTAATACAAGGAGGAAAAGGTTATAGCTACACCTATGATTATGTCGAAAGGAATATCCATTTTCCTGCCATTTTGGTAGATGGCAGATGCGCTGTAACCCCGTGGAAAAATCAATTACGGATTGGCGGCACCATGGAATTTAGTGGAAATAATCATAAAGTATTAGTGAAAAGGATGGAAGGAATTTACAACTCGGTTAAAAAATTTTATCCCGGATTACAAATAGACTTTCCTCCGGAAGATAAAGTCTGGACCGGCTTAAGGCCTGTATCTCCTGACGGCCTGCCCTACATAGGAAACTCAAAAAAAATTGAAAATCTTTTTATTAATGGGGGAAATGCCATGCTGGGTATTTCAGAAGGTGCTGCCGGCGGCCAGATTATAAGTGATTTAATTGAGAAAATGAGCACGCCAATCGATATAAGCGCTTTTCAAATCGAAAGGTTTAAATAACAGGCAGCCATTTTAAAAAAAATTCCCTATTCCTATTCTGTGCAGCATTCTGAAAAAACATTTCGTATGTCCTGGTATTTTATATTAAATTTCTTGCTGAAAAGAACTTTAGATTTTGTACCAGTTAATCAATAACCGTGTTTCCAAATTATTGGGAGTTGAGTATCCCATCATCCAGGCGGGTATGGTTTGGGCAAGTGGCTGGCGTTTATGCAGTGCCGTCAGTAACGCGGGCGCGCTCGGCGTCATAGGTTCCGGCAGCATGTATCCCCACATTCTTGAAGAAAATATAATCAAATGCAAGGCTGCTACCAATAAACCGTTCGCCGTAAATATTCCGATTCTCTATTCTGATATTGAACACCACCTCGAAATTGTCTTTCGTCACAAAATTAAAATTGTAATTACTTCCGCCGGAAATCCTGGGCTCTATACGCCGGCTTTAAAAGGCCATGGCATAACGGTTATTCACGTGGTAAGCAGCAAAAAATTTGCAGAAAAAGCAGAAAGGGCCGGATGCGATGCCGTGATTGCAGAAGGATTTGAAGCCGGCGGCCACAATGGAAGAGAAGAAACGACAAGCATGATATTAATTCCGCTGGTTGCCTCTGCTGTATCGATACCGGTGATAGCTGCCGGAGGCATTGCAACGGGCAGGCAAATGCTGGCGGCAATGGTATTGGGGGCAGAAGGTGTTCAAATCGGAAGCCGGTTTGTTGCCAGTGAAGAAGCCTCTTCTCACTTCAATTTTAAAAATGCCGTAATCCATTCTGCGGAAGGAGATACTGTCTTAACTTTAAAAGAGCTGGCGCCCGTCAGGATTATGAAAAACCGGTTCTATAACGATATTGTAAAAGCGGTCCAAAACGGCGCGTCAGTGGAAGAACTAACAAAGCTGTTAGGAAAAGGAAGAGCGAAAAAAGGAATGTTTGAAGGTGATTTAGACCAGGGCGAATTGGAGATAGGACAGGTGAGTGCCTTAATAAAAGATATAAAACCCGCAGCGGATATCGTCCGGGAAATATGGCTGCAATTCAATGAGGCGTTGGAAAACCCATTAAAATAAAAAGAACAATTAGGCGTTCTTGTTAATTATACACAACATGAACGCCTAATGACTCCCCTAACAAAAGGCCTCGCCTTGCATACATTTTGGTTGCGGCTTCTTAGCATCGTATTTATTTCGTTGTTATGTTGCAGTACAGCTTTTGCCCAGCTTCCAACTGAACAAGAAGATCTCCAGATAGATCCAAATGCATTAAAAAACGCCTCTCCTTCTGAATTAATAAATTTTCTGCAGGATTTTAACCAGCAAAAGCAAAAGGCAGGTGAAGATGTGCATAAACTTCAAGACAATTTACCGGATGCAAGCCAGGAAAAAACTGATATAGTAATTAAAGACAGCACCCAAAGAGATAACATAAAAAATTCGTTTCTGAGCCCGCAGTCTGTTTATGGAAGCAATATTTTTCAAAACAGCCAGATAATGCAGCTTTCAGAGTTGAGTACGCCTCCTCCTGACTATCCTGTAGGTGTTGGCGATCACATTATCGTTTCACTTTGGGGCGGCGCCGATTTTGAGCAGGATTATATTGTTGGCCGTGACGGATCCATTTTCCCGCAGGGACTCGGAAAAATTACTGTGCAGGGACTTTCATTTGCAAACGCCAAATCCATAATTTTTGAACGATTTAAAAAAGTAATTCCCAAATCGACTAACATTTCTGTTTCGCTTGGGCAGCCACGATCAATCGTGGTGCAGGTTTCGGGCAACGTAGGCAATCCCGGTCCAAAAGTGGTTTCCGCATTCACTAATGCGTTAAATATTGTGGCAATGGCTGGCGGAGTCACAAAATATGGAAACCTCCGCAAGATTTTGATTTCGCGCCGCGGAGCTATAATAGATTCGATTGATGTCTATAAATATCTAAGCACCGGAGATTTTGGAAAGCACCTTTATCTTGAAAATAATGATTTTATCATCGTTCCTTTCTATGATAAAAAAGTGCTGGCAAGCGGCCAGTTTAAAAGGCCAATGTATTACCAGCTTAAGCGCGGCGAAGGCCTTGATGCACTGCTTGGCTTCGCCGGTGGCTTTACTTCCGATGCTTATGCTACAGGTGGAATGATAATACGCAACGTAAACGAAAAGCAAACCATCAAAACTATCAACCTCAATAAAGCCGTACAGGGCGATAGAAACGGCTTACATGAAGAGCCATTGTACGATGGTGATATCATTTTGGTAAATGCCATCCACCCGGGGCTTACAAATAAGGTAATAGTCAAGGGTGAAGTGGCTTACCCAAATGTGTATGAAGTTAAAAAAGGCGATCGGTTGTTTGACGTTATAAACCGTGCCGGAGGCGTGACACCAAACTCCTATCTTGACAGGGCATATATTTATAAAGGCGCCGGAGATTCTACCAATGTAAAGGCTGATAAAATTGATATAAGCCTTTCAGACATTAATAAAAATGACCGTAGTAAATACAATATTCCGGTTGACCCGAATGATGTAATTGAAGTTTTTAATAAGAACCAATTCTCAGACAGGCAATTGATTTCCATCGATGGTGAAGTACGTAAGCCTGGCAATTATGAAAAATACGGGGGCATGACACTGAAGGATTTGTTGTATTTCGCTAACGGCCTTAAACCTACGGCAGAATTTGGCAGTATTGAAGTTTCAAGTATTGTGGATATTGATTCTTCACAAAAAGGATTGGTTCCTACCAGGACTGTTGTAAAAACGTATTCAATTGATCAGGATCTTGATCTTGACTCAGTTACTGAAAATATCGTTCTCAAGCCTTACGACCAGGTTTTTGTAAGAAAAAATCCCCGTTTTCAATTACAGCAAAATATTAAAGTCGAAGGACAGGTAAAATACCCGGGCATTTATCCGAAGCTTAGTGAAAATGAAAGGTTGTCTTCCTTGATGGCACGAACCGGAGGCCTGAAAGAGAATTCCAATGCCAAAGGCGCGATTCTTTACCGCAAACGAATGCAGGGCCAGGCTACTGATAGCCTTGCATCTTCTTCCGAACCCATCAGTATCGATTTGCAAAATGCAATTGATAATCCCGGTTCAAAGTTTGACCTGATACTGCAGGAAGGCGATGTCGTTTTTATTCCTGAAACCAACCCTGTGGTTGCAGTAAAAGGCGCGGTTCAAAACCAGTTGAAAATCTATTATGATAAAGATCACCCCAACGTGGGCTATTACGTAAACCAAGCGGGCGGCTTTTCAGAAAGGCCATGGAGAAAAAGAATTTATGTAACGCGCGCAAACGGCAAGAGTGAAAAAACGCGCAACCTCGGATTTTTTCATCTTTACCCTAAAGTAAGGCCCGGCAGTGTAATCACTGTTCCTGTGCGGCCTGAAGGCAAGGGGCTGTCTTCATCAATCACCCAGGGATTTATAAGTGCAATTCCTATTGCACTGGTTTATCTCATCACAAAACTATAGCATGCTATGACGTCGCAGGAATTGACAATTGAAATTTTTACCAGGTTAAAAAAACACAAAATCTTAATAGCTTGTGCCGCTGTGCTTTTCGCAATTATTCTCTCCATTTTCGCTTTAAAAACTCCCGTTACTTACACTTCCACCGCAATAATTTTTCCATTAACCGCATCTAACGATAACAATGCAACATCTTCGGCCCTGAGTGCACTATTCAGCGGTGGAGATAATTCAAGCAATCCTTTTTCTGATGAAGCTTCAGTAAATATTATTGAACTGGCGCTAAGCCGCGCCACCCGGGAACAGGTGGCTTTGATTAAAGATTCTTCGGCAGGAAATAAAACTATTGGTGAACTATTGCTGCGCGATATAAATGCACATCGCAGTTTTATGGAGTCTGAAATAAAAATTCCCCAAAGTCAGGATAGTATGCTTGCTATCGTGATGAAGATTTTTAAAGATAACCTGGCAGCCACTATTAACAAGAACAACAGTTTTGTGCTTAACTACACAGGACGCAGCTCGGCCCTTGTAAAAACCGTCAGTTATGGTTTTATTGACAAAATTTCAACTTTCTATATCGATCTAAAGCGCGAAAAGGCAAAAAGAGATTTCGAATTTGCAAGCAGGAAAGTGGATTCGCTAAGAAATGTGATGCACTCAAAAGACCGCAAACTGATAGCAATTGACCAAAAAACATTGTTCACCAATACGAACAAAATGGAATTTAAAGTGCCAACTGAAAATCTTATTACCGAAAAACAAATGCTTCGCCAGCAATACGCTATAGCCGTTGCCAACCAACAAAATGCTGCCTACAAATTACAAAAGGCTACTCCTGTTATTAAGGTATTAGATGCTCCCGATCCGCCATACGACGTGCAGAAAAGGTCTCCCATACTTTATGGAATTATTGGATTTTTAATTGGGCTGCTACTCTCCTTCATGTATTTTTCTTTCCGGGTCTTTGCCAGGTATGCCAGGGAAGAAATAAGTAAAGCAATTTATGGACAGGAAGTTCCGCCTGTTAGCCGCAAGAGGCAAATGGCAGCGTAGGCTTCTCGATTTACATGTAGCCATTACCGTTATCCAACCACTTCAAGCCAGTAAAAGCACAAAAAAGGCCAATTAATTTTTTTGAGCCCGGTAAATTTTTTGATTTTACTTTTAAGCAAAAAGCCATGGAGTTATTTATCTATGATACGTATGAAAAGATGTCGGCCGAAGCCGCAAAAAAAGTAATGCAAATCATTTCGCTTAAAACAAAAACTGTGTTGAGCCCCGCATCGGGTGATTCGCCTAAGTGCCTGTATTCAGAACTTGTTTCTATCATTCAAAAGAATAAAACTGATATTTCAGACCTCTGGTTTATTGGCCTGGATGAATGGTCAGGAATGAATGGTGAAGACGAGGGCAGTTGCCGTTTTTACCTCGATCAACAATTATTTAACCCCTTACAAATTGATGAAAATAAAATCTCATTTTTTGACGGGAAAGCCCAATTCCCCTGGGAGGAATGCAGGAAAATTGATGATACCATTCTTGGTTTGAACGGGATTGATCTTGCTATCGTTGGTCTTGGGATGAATGGCCATGTCGGAATGAATGAGCCGGGCATTTCCCCAGCCTTACATTCTCATGTTGCTGAAATTGATCCGGTTACTCAACAGGTAGGACAAAAATATTTTAAAGAAAAAAAAGAAATCAGCGGTGGCCTCACATTAGGAATTGCCAATTTGATGGAAGCTAAAAACGTAATGCTGGTGGTAAGTGGAGGTAAGAAAGCTTCAATTCTGAAGCAGGTTTTGGAGGAAGATATTTCTGAAAAACTTCCTGCAAGTTTTTTACGAAATCATCCAAACTTTAGTGTGTATGCGGATGCTGAAGCAGCAAGCCTTTTAAAAAAATAGCTACCCCGCTTTTTTTAACCACTCCCAAAATAAAAAACCTGCCTAAAAGTTTTTTTACTGCACCATGATTTCATCGGCGAATATCCACGCGGGTTTTCCTTCTCCCGGATGGCCTTTAGGGCAAACACCAATGTTCTTTGCAGTCACACGAATATATCTTGCGTTTCGCCCGGGAAAATCAAGGGTAAAATCTTTTATCACTGCATTTTTCTCATCCGGAGAAATATCATTTTTTACTGTTCCAAGATTAGTAAAATTCGTACCGTCATTAGATATTTCATAAGTAACTGATTGCGGTAAAAAAATCCAATCATTATAACTCTGAAGACATCCAATTATAATTTGGTGAACTGAAGTGGGTTGGTCTAAATCTATAGTTGCTATGAGATCGTCTCCGTCAAATGCATGCCAGAACTTGCCGGGTGAGGTGGTGCCTCTAACGCCATCCGTCAAAGTATTTGGCCCGTCTGCCGGATAATATTTACTCGGTAGATTAACATAAGCCACATTTCTTCCAATGGCCTTATCCATAACGAATTTTTGCTCTGCAGGTTTCACACCCATTACTTTTCCATTTTCAACAATAACCGCCTTTACGGTAACAGATGAATCAATGTTAACAGGATTTATATATTTATTGCTTCCTGCATTCGGATCGGCTCCATCGGTGGTATAATATATTTCACTTCCCGGAATTTCAGATGAAAGTGTGACGGATAATTTTCCATTTTCAGAAACCGGTTTGATAGCCACAGTAAAATTGCCCGGACAATAATTAAAGCCTTTTTGATCAAATGCCCTGAATTGATTTTGCAGGCGATTATAAAAATCTACATAATTTTTTTCATCTTTTGGCGTCCACAAAATTTCCGAAAGCGCCAGCATTCTTGGCAAAACCATATACTCCAAATGTTGACGGCTCGCAATGAATTCGGCCCAAACGTTGGCCTGGGCACCCAACACATATTGAGCATCGGTTGAATCTAATTCTTTGGGGATGGGGTAATAATCATACACCATTTTCAACGTATTAAAACCACCGATTGCAGGGGGTTCACCGGCAGGGCCAGCCTGGTAATGATCGAAATAAAGAGGCGTGCCCGGAGTCATCACTACATCGTGTTTCATTTTGGCTGCTTTTATCCCTCCACTTTCGCCGCGCCAGCTCATCACGGTCGCCTCAGGCGCTAAACCGCCCTCCAATATTTCATCCCACCCAATCAGTTTACGATGATGAGCTATTAAAAATTTTTCGATTCTCCTGATAAAATAACTTTGCAACTGATCCACATCCGTGTATCCCAATTTCTTCATCAAAGCCTGGCAACGCGGATCATTTTTCCACGGAGTTTTATCAACCTCATCACCGCCAACATGAATATATTTTGATGGAAATAATTGCATTACTTCTGTCAACACGTTTTCTAAAAAAGTAAAGACACTGTCATTGGCGGGGCAATAGCTTGTTTGAACATCCCGTGGGTAAACGCCGCCCGTAATGGTAGTCTGAGCTTGTTGTGTACACGAAAGCCACGGGTACGCTGCAATGGCAGCTTCTGAATGGCCGGGCATTTCTATTTCAGGAACGATGGTAATATTTCTATCTTTTGCATAAGCTACAATATCGCGCACCTGGTCTTGTGTGTAATAACCGCCATATGTTGTGGGCTCTCCCGGCTGCGTCGGCTGAGATTCACTCCATGGGATGCCACGCCTGTCTGCCCGCCACGCACCTACTGAGGTAAGCTTCGGATATTTTTTTATTTCAAGCCTCCAACCCTGATCGTCTGTAAGATGCATGTGAAAAGTATTGAATTTATATTCCGACAAAAGATCAATATATTCTTTAACCATTTCAGGAGAAAAAAAATGCCTGCAAACGTCAAGGTGCATACCGCGCCATTTGAATGCCGGATAATCTGTAACTTTCATGCAAGGCACTTCTAATGTTGCGTTGGTGCGAACTTGCGGCAGCGTTTGAAAAAGTGATTGCATTCCATAAATAATCCCAGCCTTTGTATTAGCAACAATTTTTATGGATGATGGAGACACATCAAGAAGATAACCTTCGTTCCCAATCTTTGCCGTTTTTTTTATTTCAAAAATTATGAATTTATTTTTTTTGACATTAAAAGGCAAAGAAATTCCGGAAACATTTTTAATAAATGAATTGAAAAAAATGGCTGCATGATGCAAATCCTTTTCCTTCGAATTAAATATAATTCCCGTGTTTTTATCAATCGTGAAATGTCCTTCTTCAACGATAAGACTTAATGGTTTAGGGATGATATTGACTTGCTTTTGAGCTATTCCAAATAAAGGGAATAACAAAATCAAAACAACGCTCCATCTTTTTGTTAGCTGCATGCTATAAAATTTATTTTTGAAAATTTTTACAATTTAATTTAACCGGCATCCCTTACGCAGCGGAAACCTGTGTGTTCCAAACCCTTGTCAGGACTACTTTTCATGCGACGAGCTATACGGTAGCCACTACAGTAGGTATCATTGCACAAGAAACTTCCTCCCCGCAAACTTCTTTTAGGCGTATAGGATCCTGCGGATCAAAACTTTTTTGAGGCCCTGAAGGATCCATAGCAACCGCATCTTTAAGTAATTGATAATAATCGGCATCATACCAATCGCTACACCATTCCCGAACATTTCCGGCCATACCGTATAACCCATAACCATTGGCCGCAAATGATTTTACCGGAGCTAATTTCGTGTAACCATCCCTGTTATCATTGTAATAAGGAAATTTTCCACCCCACGAATTTGCTTTAGCCTTGCCATCATTAACCGATTCATTTCCCCAGGGATAAATTTCATTTTTCAATCCGCCCCTTGCCGCATATTCCCATTCTGCTTCTGTAGACAAGCGCTTTCCTGCCCAACTGATGCGTGGCACTGCTCCTCTTTATATCAATCGCAATAAATTTTAAAATATGGTTGTATTGATTTAAAAAATTGTCACCAAATTCGCTAAATTCATTACATCATTTTACAACTATTAAACCAGTTTTACAATTATCGTATGTAATATTTTTGCGCCCTCTTAGTTTGGAATTGGAAGATTCCGTTTCCCAAAAACCTCTTCACTGTCTTCTTTCCGGCTACATCAAAGATTTGTAGGCCTGCAGGCAATTGAACAAAGCAATCGTTTCCCGATTTAGAAATTATGGTTGCTTCTTTTACCTTACCATCTTCCCAATTGAAATCAACAGTAAATCCATTGCGTGTACACATGCCCGTTATCTTTCCATTTTGCCAGTCATTGTCAGTTGGCAGAGCAGGTAAAAAACGGATGACATTATTCTTTCCATTGCTTTGCAACAGCATTTCCGCGATGCCCGCTGTACCTCCAAAATTTCCATCAATCTGGAAAGGCGGATGCGCGCAAAACAAATTAGGATAAGTGCCTGCGCCATCAGTCATTGAAATTTGCGATGATTGAAAAGCCGGTTGCAACAAACCTTTGAATAACTTCAAAGCATGATCACCACTATCAAGCCTTGCCCAAAAATTGATTTTCCACGCCCTTGACCAGCCGGTGGCTTCATCGCCTCTCCGCAGTAAAGTTTTCACAGCGGCGCGTTGCAATCCAGGGGTTTCCCTGTTTATCTCATCATACGGATACAGGCCATACAATTGCGAAACATGCCGGTGGTGCGGATCCGCTTCTTTATAATCACGAATCCATTCCTGTATGCCCGCGGTGGAAGGACTGATCTGGTTCGGCGCTAATTTTGATTTTATTTCCGATAAACTGTCAGACCATTTTTTATCAACACCCAAAATAGTTGCCGCAGCAATCGTATTGCTCAAAAGTTCTCTTCCGATTTGCATGTCCATTGTCGGCCCCATGGTAGTCTGGCCGTGAAAGCCGTTTGGTAAGATATAAGTATTTTCAGGCGAATTGGAGGGAGCTGTTACGAGCCAGCCTGTCTTTGGATCGGTTATCAATATGCTGGTGTAAAAAAGCGCCGCTCCTTTCAAAACCGGGTAAATTTTTTCGAGGTATTTTTTATCCGGATTAAAAATATAATGTTCCCAAAGATGTTCGCATAGCCATGATCCGCCCGTAAGTGTAGAGCCCCAATCGGCGCCTTCGCCCGGTGCAGTAAACTTCCATGGATTGCTTATCACATGAGCCACCCAGCCCTTGCCATTGTAATAAGCTTTTGAAGTCTGATGGCCGGGCTTTACCAATTCGCTTACAAATTCTATTAAGGGCAGATGACACATGGCAAGATTAGTAATTTCGGCTGGCCAATAATTCATTTCAACATTGATGTCCAAATGATAATCGCCATTCCATGGTGCTTGATATTCTTCAGCCCATAAGCCCTGCAAATTCGAGGAAAGACCTTTATTTCGTGAACTTGATATCAACAGATAACGCCCGAAATTAAAATACAATGACGGCAGGTTTACATCGCTTAATCCATTTGCATAGCGAATCAGCCTCTTCTCAGTCGTCATATTTTTTATTGAATCATTTTCTCTTGAAGTGAATTGCAATGAACAGCGGTTGAATAAAGATTGATAATCGGTGATGTGATTTTGCAGCAACGTTTCAATTGGAATTACAGCCGCAGTTTTCACACGCTTCATTGCTATCGGAAGCGGTGCGGGGCCTCTCAGTTCTACATTTGGCAAATTTAAATCCGTATGGGCGCTTATGATAATAACACACTGCTTATCTGCATTCACCGTGAGTCCACCATTTATTGGCAAAACGTTTCCTTTGGGAGTAATCACTTTAGCATAGGCAGCAAAGTTGATTCCTGCGTCGCCATCACCACCGTCCAATTGGCCTTTCATGGTTATCGAATGTGATGCAGATGAAAAAGAAGCTCTCTCTTTTCTTTTCATTTCCAAAATAAAATTCAATGAATTTTCCTTGTCTGCTGAAAGCCGAATCACAATCACCTTTTGCGGCGCACTTACCCAAATTTCTTCTTTAAATTGAATGCCATTTCTTCGCCATTCAACAATGCCGATCGCTTTATCTAATTCTAATCTCCTTGAGTAATTTGTAACAACAGAATTGGTATCATTCCATTTTATAAAGAGATCGCTCAAGATCTGATAGCTGCCATATTTTACATGTGCACCATTTCCAAAGCCAGAACCTTTGCCTGCGCAAACGAAATGTTGTTGTAATAATTTTTGTGCTTCCTCATTCTTTTCTTCCTGCAATAATTTTTGAATTTCGGGCAAATACTTATGCGCGTCATGGCGATTGGGATCCTCCACGCCTCCGGACCACATTGATTTTTCGTTCAATACAATCCGCTCCACATTGGTGCCTCCAAATACCATCGCACCCAGCGTCCCATTGCCTAAGGGAACAGATTCTGTAAACTGTTTAGCGGGTGAATCAAATCGCAATTGCAAATCAGATTGCGCAAATAAAGCATTTGCAGTCAACAAAATGAAAATAAAGACACAAAATTTCAACATTTGATTTTTCTTAAAAATAAAAAAATCACCGGGCATAATTATTAAACTTTTTCAGTTTCTTAAATCTGCTTACAAAGCATCATAGAAAATGAATTTATTTTCAGGTCATTTTTTCTGTACATTCTTTATCCTCTAAACACAAAACAGTAAACAAATAAATAATCCTGATTTTTATTTTTCACATTCTTTGAATTCAATTCATTATGGTTCGCTATGCAAGTATTCAAAATTTGAAATCACAATGAAGACAAAAAATTTTGCGATTTGAAAAAATAACCGCAAAGCTATTTGTCGTCTATTGCTTTCATTCTGAAAGAACTCACTTCAGCAGTGCGGTGTTCCTTTTTCATTATGTCTTCGATTTGCCGTATCACTCCCGGATGTTGCGCTGCAATGTCATGCTGTTCCTTAATATCGCTGTCCAGATCAAATAATTTTAATTGCATATTCCCTTTGAGCACATCGAGGCGGATGGCCTTCCATTTTCCCAATCGTACTGCCTGCTGGCCGCCATATTGAGGAAATTCCCAATAAAGAAATGCATGTTTTTGCTGTTCGCTTTGTCCTAATAATGTGGGTAAAAAATTAATCCCGTCAATGCCTGCAGGGCTTTCAATGTTTGTGATTTTACATAACGTCGGCAATACATCCCATGCTGCACAAATCAGGTCGCTTTTTGTTCCTGGATTTATTTTTCCGGGCCATGAGACAATAAACGGTTCCCTGATACCGCCTTCATATAAAAAACCTTTGCCCCATCCCAATTCATTTTTAAAAGGCCGGTTGCTATTGAAAAATTCACAATCTGCGCCGCCTTCGTTGGACGCTCCATTGTCGCTCGAAACAATAATAATGGAATTTTCGTATATGCCTGCCTGTTTTAATTTGGCAACAATCTGGCCTACATGTTCATCAAAAAGCGAAACCATTGCTGCGCGTGTTGCCCGCGGATAACGGCAGGGCACATAGCTTCCACCACCAAATGGCTTCTCTTCTCCAAATTTTTTATGATAATATGCTACCCATCTTTCAGGCGCCTGCATGGAAGCATGTGGTAGCGGGTCAGGAAAATAAAGAAAGAATGGTGAAGCCTTGTTTTTATCTATGAAATTTAAAGCGGCTTGTATCATAAAATCAGGCGCGTAATCCTCCTGTGTATAAGCACTGTAATTTTTAATGTTGAGCGCATCAAGACTGGCAGGAAATTTTATATTCGGATCCTGTATTTTATTATTGAGTGGCACGCGATAAACATCTTCCCATAAATGCCCGGGGTAATACTGATGATCCTGCCGCTGGCACAATGAACCATAGAAATAATCAAACCCCTGTTTGTTTGGAATGCCTGTGCTCATCGGGCCTCCAAGCCCCCACTTGCCCACGAGCGCGGTGCGATAGCCTGCCTTCTGCAACAACTTTGCAATCGTAACGGTTGAATCAGGAATAGGCCATTGTCCCTCTAAAGAAGGATTGGCTTCCATTGCTTCAAAGTTCCACACATCGCCTCTTTGCGTCCATTCATCATTACCACGAATATAGGAGTGGCCTGCATTGTAGCCGGTCATTAATGAGTAGCGCGACGGTGCACACACCGGCATCGCATAATATTGTGTAAACAGCATTCCATCCCTGGCTAACGCATCAATATTGGGTGTTTCCGCTTTTTGCTGACCATAAGGTCCGAGATCGCCATAGCCAATATCATCAGCGAGAATGTAAACGATATTAGGCTTGTCATTTTTGGAAGCAGCTTTTTTTTGTGCAGAAATAAAAAGCGGGCAAATTCCAAAAAAGAAAATAAAAAAAGATTTTGAATACGCCATAGTTTTTAATTTTCAATATTTCCAAAAAAGAATGCAGCTAAAATCCCGATTTGTAATAAAGATAATCGTTTGAATTTTCATGTTTATTTTTAATCCTCATTTGTAATCAAAAAAACGTCATGGGTTCACTAGAAAAAATTCTTTCAGCGTATGATATAAATATGGGCAGTGCTAAGATAGAGCCCATAAACAAAGGCCTGATAAATGCCACATGGAAAATAAAAACCAATGAGCAGGATTATATTTTACAAAAAATAAATCATTTTGTTTTTAAAAACCCGGAGGCAATCGCGTCAAACGTTCGCCTGCTGGAAGATTATTTAAAGAAACATTTCCCTCAATATTCTTTCGCAGCATTTATAAAAACAAACAGCGGTAAAGAAATGGTGATCACCACGGAAAAAGAATATTTCAGGCTTGGCTTTTTTGTAGCCAATTCACATACTATAGCCACCGTTGAAAAACCAGAACAGGCTTTTGAAGCGGCAAAACAATTTGGAGAATTTACAAGACTGCTATCAGGGTTCCCCGTTGAAAATTTGCAAATTACATTGCCTGATTTTCATAATCTCACGCTGAGGTATGAACAATTTTTAAACTCACTACAAAACGGCAACCCTGCGCGAATTAAAGAAGCAGCTACCCTGATTGATCAGTCCAAAGCAAATAAAAACATTGTAGCTACTTATGAAAAAATTTTGCAGGATCCGGATTTTAAATTGCGCGTTACTCACCATGATACCAAAATCAGCAACGTATTATTTGACGATGATGACAAGGGCATTTGCCTGATTGATCTTGATACCGTGATGCCTGGCTATTTTATAAGTGATGTGGGTGATATGCTGCGCACCTATCTTTCGCCGGCAAACGAGGAGGAAAAAGATTTTTCAAAAATAGAAATCAGGGATGATTATTATAGTGCTATCTGGAAAGGATATATGAGTGAAATGAAAAATGAACTCAATCCCGCTGAAAAAAATCATTTTCTGTATTCCGGAAAATTTATGATTTATATGCAGGCATTGCGGTTCCTCACCGATCATTTGAATAATGATATTTACTACGGTGCGAAATATGATGGACAAAATTTTGTGCGCGCCGGAAATCAAATGGCATTGCTGCAAAGATTGATTGAAAAAGAAGAAGCGTTGCTGAGGCTGATGAATAAATAAGCAATCTCAAACGAAACAAAATTTGCATTCATTTGTTTGTCTACTGTAAAAAAATTTGCTCAATAAAAATATTTGTAAATGGAAAATATAAAATGGGGAATGATTGGCTGCGGCGACGTAACAGAAATAAAAAGCGGCCCGGCATTTAATAAAGTAGAAAATTCTTCGTTAGTTGCCGTGATGCGCCGCGATGCAGAAAAAGCAAAAGATTATGCGCACCGGCATGGCGTTTCAAAATGGTACGACGATGCGAATAAATTGATAAATGATGGAGAAGTAAATGCGATTTATATCGCTACACCTCCTTCTTCCCACGAGCAATATGCGATGGCTGCCATTAACGCCGGCAAGCCTGTATATATTGAAAAACCTGTCGCATTGAATTATGCATCGGCAAATATGATTGCCAGGGTTGCGGCCGAAAAAAATGTAAAAGTTTCCATTGCACATTATCGGCGCGGGCAACCTCTTTTTAAAAAAGTAAAAGAATTATTGAATGAAAAAGTGATTGGAATTCCACGGTTTGTTAAGCTGGAATTTTATAAAAAACAACTTGAGAAAGAAGCGTTATCTATCCCAAAAGTGTCTTGGCGTGTAAATCCTCAAATTGCCGGTGGAGGCTTGTTTCACGACATTGCGCCTCACCAGTTGGATTTAATGTATTGGTTTTTTGGAGAGATTGAAAAGGCTACAGGATTTGCGGCTAACCAGGATAAATTGTATGATGCAGATGATATGGTTTCAGGTAATATTTTATTCAAATCCGGGCTTCTTTTTAGTGGAACGTGGAATTTTAATATTACGAAAGAATTGGAAAAAGACGTCTGTGAAATTTATGGATCGGAAGGAAAGCTTTCGTTTCCCATTTTTGAACATAAGAAGATAGTCATTCAAAAAAATGGCATTACAGAAGAAATATTATTTGAACCGCTTCAACATGTGCAGCAACCGCTGATACAGGAAGTTGTAAATTACTTTTTGGATAAAGCACCTAATCCGTCCAGCGCCGAAGATGGCGCCGTAGTGATGAAATTATTAGATGATTTTACCAGAAAATAATATAATATTTTTTTTTATAAAATGGTTAGTCAATCCGCTATTATCTTATTAAACTCTTTTGCATTTATTACCGGCAGTATTGGGTTTTGAATCAGCTTAAAATCTTTTTTGTCGGAAGTAATGAAATAATCAAGGTGATGATGCAACGCTATTTCGTAAAGCAATGCATCTTCAAAATCCGGTGGATTTGACAGCAAAGATTTTGCGGGTAATGATGAAATGCATGGAAGAAACGCAATTTTCCTGTTCAAATTGATAATGGCTTTATTCACTTCATTTGATGTCATTGTCTTTCTCAAAACGTACGCCATCGTCGTTAGAACGCTTTCGGAATAAAACGCGCTAAATCTGTTATCATCAAGATAATAAAACAATTGTACCGCATCTTCATAGAAAGGCCTGTCGCGATGGAAAATATCTAAAACAATATTGGTATCCACAAATACTTTATAAGCCATATTTCTTTTTTAAGTATTCATCTTTGGCTTCATCATAATTAGTTCCACCTTTAATCGATCCCGCATATTTATCCAAAAATTTTCGAAACGAATCATCTTTCTTTTCTGATTTAAGCACTTGTTCTAATTGCTCTTCAACAATTCTGGATACGGAAGTATTCTTGCGACTGGCATACGATTTTATTCTGCGCGCCACTGATTCATTTATGGTAAGATTAAGCTTGACTGTCATAACAAAAAGTTTCTGTTCTTAAAGATACGCCTAATTTTAATTTATACGCCTGATGGTCTTTTTATTTCAAATAAAGACGTTGAATAACAAACCGCCCCATTCAGCGAATAAAAATTTGCTTATTTGTCTTTTTACTGGATTGGAATAATCCAATTCATATCTTCGCGGCCCGAATGTATCCCATCCTCCGCAACATATTATTTTGTTTTGACCCGGAAAAGGTTCATTATTTTTCGATGAATGTTTTGCGTGTTTTTTGCAGGTTTTCATTGATAAAATGGATTTTCAAACGCTATTTTTCAGTGGGGGACAATCTTTCAAAAGAAGTTTTCGGAATCACATTTCCAAATCCTGTCGGCCTTGCGGCAGGTTTTGATAAAAATGCCAAATACCTCAATGAACTTGAGTTATTAGGCTTCGGATTTGTTGAGATTGGAACAGTTACTCCTTTACCACAGCCCGGAAATCCAAAGCCCCGCCTGTTCCGGCTACCAAAAGATAAAGCCCTTGTCAACCGGATGGGCTTCAATAATGAAGGGGTGAGCGCTGCTGCAGAAAGAATTGGCAAATTCAGGATCAAAAATAAAAACAGCAGGCTAATCATTGGCGGCAACATTGGTAAAAATAAAATTACGCCTAATGAGGATGCCTGGAAAGATTATGAAATTTGTTTTAATGAATTGCATGACGTCGTAGATTATTTTGTAGTAAATGTTAGTTCGCCAAATACACCAGGGCTAAGAGATTTGCAACAAAAAGATTCTTTAAAAAAAATACTTACGAATCTTCAACAAGTCAATCAAACAAAGAATATTCAAAAGCCGCTACTTTTAAAAATTTCTCCGGATCTTGACCAGCATAACCTCGATGATATTATCGACCTGGCAATTGAAATAAAACTCGATGGGCTGGTGGCAGCAAACACCACTATCAGCAGGAGAAATTTAATCACTCATCAAAAAGAAATTGATAAAATCGGACCTGGTGGATTAAGTGGAAAACCTTTAAGGGAAGAAGCAAACAGGATTACCAATTATATTCATCAAAAAACAAAAGGAACGATTCCACTCATCAGCAGCGGCGGGATATTTTCTGCAAAAGATGCAAAAGAAAAGTTTAATGCCGGCGCCGATCTCGTCCAGGTTTGGACAGGATTTATCTATGAAGGCCCCGCAATCGTGAAAAAGATCTTAAAGTAAATCTCCATTCATTATTGTGAAGATCTACTTCGTTGCAGGGTATTCCGGCTCGTCGAAATGAACTATTTTCCGTTTTTGCTTTTTCAGCATCACCATGTTTAGCACTTCCACGATGAAAGAAAAAGCCATTCCGAAATAAATATAATTTTTGAGATGAAGGTCTTCCGCCTTTTCCGCCGCCCAGCCCTCAATTACAAGGCTGAGGCCAATCATCACTAAAAAAGAAAGCGCCAGCATTTTGAACGTGGGATGTTTATAAATAAAGGCAGCAATATAAGGACTGAACGTAAACATAATAATCATCGCGATAATCACGGCGGCTATCATAATCTCCACATGTTTGGCCGTACCTCCTGCGGTGATTACACTGTCAAAAGAAAAGACAAGGTCTACCAACACAATCTGGAATACGGCATTTGAAAAACTGAGCGTTTTTGCTTTTGGTTTGATTTCATTTGGATCTTCGCCTTCCAGCTTTTGATGTATTTCATGTACTGATTTATAAATAAGGAAGATTCCACCGGCAAGCATCACAAGGCTGGCCAAATCGAATCCCTTATCAAAAATGGTAAACACAGCTTTTCCCTTTTGAGACAACAGCCAGCCCAATCCCAATAACAAAACGCTCCTCACTATAGAGCCGAGAACTACCCAGGCTAACCTTGCTTTTCTGTGCTTATCGGCCGGGAGCCTGTTAATAATGATACTTACAAAAATCACATTATCTACCCCCAGAATAATTTCAAGAAGTACCAGTATAAAAAAGCTGATGATGCTGTCTGCCGTTAATAAATGCCCCATTCACTGTTTATTTATTAATAAAAAAAACCGGAAACGATTTAAGTTTTCGGTTGCGCAAACATAAACATTCTATAAAAAACACAATATATCACAGCAAACAAACCAGGCTGAAAGATTTGTAAATTGCATAGATTTTAAAAAATAATTTATGAACATCGGAATTGTATGTTATCCCACTTTTGGAGGCAGCGGCGTATTGGCCACTGAGTTAGGAAAAGCGCTTGCAGAAAAGGGTCACAATATTCATTTCATCACCTATCAACAACCTGTCAGGCTAGGAAGTTTCCATACCAATATATTTTATCACGAAGTAAGCGTACCTGCTTACCCATTGTTCGATTATCCACCTTATGAAACAGCGCTCGCCAGCACAATGGTAGATGTAATTATCAATCAAAAAATAGATCTTTTGCATGTGCATTATGCAATTCCGCATGCTTCCGCTGCTTATATGGCGAGGCAGATTCTTTTGAAAGAAGGAATTGATATTCCTGTAATTACCACCTTGCACGGCACAGATATCACCCTCGTAGGAAAAGATAAAACCTATTCACCGGTAGTTACGTTTTCAATGAATGAAAGCGCAGCAGTGACGGCTGTTTCCAAAAATCTGAGGGATGAAACCTACAAGAATTTTAAAATGGAAAAAGAAATAGAGGTAATCTACAATTTTGTAGATGCCAAGCGCTTTAATAAAGAGCCCGTCACACCATTTAAGCAGGTGATTGCTCCCAATAATGAACGGATATTATTGCATGCGTCTAATTTCCGCAAAGTAAAAAGAGTAGAAGATGTGGTATATGTTTTTGAAAAGGTGAATAAGGTTGTTCCCTCTAAATTATTGTTTGTAGGCGATGGACCGGAGCGTTCGTTTATTGAAGATTTATGCAGAAAAACCTGCGCACGCACAGACATCCGCTTTCTTGGCAGACAGGAACAAATGGAAGAAATCCTTGCTATATCTGACCTCTTTTTATTACCCAGCGAATATGAAAGTTTTGGTCTTGTGGCGCTGGAAGCGATGGCATCGCAGGTGCCGGTAATTTCAACAAATGTAGGCGGACTGCCTGAAATAAATATCGATGGCGTGACGGGCTTTACCAGCAATGTAGGTGATATTGAAGACATGAGCCGAAAAGCGATTAAAATCCTGTCTGATGATAAGCGCTTCGCCACAATGAAGAAAAACGCATTGGCCCAGGCTTTGAAATTTGACATCGATACGATTGTGCCTCAATATGAAGAATTATACCACAAAGTGCTGGAGCCGGTAATGAAATAAATTTTGAAATAAAAAGGCCTTCGCGATGAAACGAAGGCCATACTTTGATTTTAATTAACTTATTAAGCTGCCATTTTTTCTTTCTTTCTTTTTATCTGGTTGATTACTGAATCCAACGCAAATTCAAAACTTTCTTCAAAAGATTTTGAGGAATGCTTTACAAATAAATCATGCTTGGGAACATGTACTTTTATCTCCGCAATCTTGTCTTTAATAGTGTGCGCCACATTATCCAGTTTTAAGAAAACATCCACTTTTGTTATTCGTTCATGAAACTGTGAAAGCTTAGCGACTTTTTTTTCAATTAATGCCACCAACTTAGAATCTGGCACAAAATGCAGACTTTGAATGTTTACGTTCATAGTAGTCGTATTTTATAAGTGAGAAATAAATAATTATGGGAAAATACAGAGGTATTCAAGACAGTAAAATTTTCGGGCCAAATAAACTTTTTACCAGTATGAAGTTACATTTTAAGAATGGTTTTTCAAAATGAAAAAAAGTATTTTTTATGCTTTTACTACGATTTTGGATGGGCCTGCTTATACACTTCTTTAAGCTTTTCTATCGTGTTGTGTGTATAAATTTGCGTAGAAGCAAGGCTGCTGTGGCCTAATAATTCCTTTACAGCATTTATTTGCGCGCCATTGTTGGTAAGGTGAGTTGCAAAGGTGTGGCGAAGAACATGCGGGCTCTTTCTATCAGCAGTGGAAACTGAAGCGAGGTTATTTTTTACAAGATTATATACAAATTTGGGGTCGAGAGGCTTGCCCTTTTTATTAACCAGCAGCCAATCTGAAGATAACTCCGGAAACTCCTGCCGCTTTGCTAAAACATATTGCCCGATAGAATCAATCAAACCTTTACTTACAGGGATTATTCTTTCTTTATTGCCTTTCCCCAGCACTTTTATAGTTCGGCAGCCATTATCGATATCTTTTTCTTTCAGACGGATGAGCTCGTTTCTCCGCAGGCCGCATTGATAAAAAATTTCGAAGACCAGGTAGCTTGTTTTCCCTTCAAAATCATCGGTAAAAAAATCATGGTTCAATAAAGTGCTGATGTCTTTTTCTGCAACAAAAGAAGGAAGCCGTTTACTTACTTTCAAGGAGGTGATGGTTGATACAGGATTAACAGAGATTCTTTGCAACTTTAACTGGTATTTAAAAAAAGCCTTCAGCGACGAAATTTTACGATTGATACTTTTGGAAGTGTATTTATTTTCTTTTAAAAAGGCGAGCCACGTTCTGATAATTGACGTGCTGATTTCAGATAGTTCCGATATTTTGTATTCCTCCAATACAAAATCAAAAAAAGCCGAAAGATCATTCTGATAAGAGATGACCGTATTTGGGGAATACCTTTTTTGGAAAGAAAGATAATTTAAAAATTCCCTGAGCGTACTATTTTCTGTAAATGGCATAAAAAATCCGGTGAGTGTAAAGTTAATACCTTAAACACACCGGATATACTATTTTCAGAATTGAATTTTATTTAAACTTCAATTTTACCGCTGGCAATTTGTTGCTTGTAAACAGCCTTCAAAACCTCGCCACGTCTTTTTACAGAGGGCTTGGTGTAAGACTGGCGATCGCGAAGCTCAAGAAGCGTACGGCTTTTTTCAAACTTTTTCTTATATTTCTTTAACGCTTTATCGATATTTTCGCAATCTTTTGAATCAATTATCAACATAGAATTTACTTATTTTTTTTAAAGGAGGGCAAAGATAGATAATTTTTCAAACTTCCTAACTTAAAAATCTCTAATTTTCTTATAAAAAACAATTCAGGTGTTTACAGGAATTATCAGATCGCTGGGGCAGATAAAAGAAATTTCAAAATCCGGAAGCAACAAAACATTTTTTGTTGAAAGCGAATTATCGCCGCATTTGCAGGTGGATGAAAGTGTTTCTCACAACGGAATCTGTCTTACCGTGGAAAAAATCAATGGGAAAGTGCACCAGGTGACTGCCATTGATGAAACTTTAAAAAAAACAAACGCTGATAGTTGGCAAAAGGGGGATTGGATAAACCTGGAGCAGGCAATGCATCTTAGTGACAGGCTGGATGGACATATTGTGCAGGGGCATGTAGATGGCACCGGAACTTGTGTGGAAAAAACGGATTCAAATGGCAGCGTTTTATTTACGTTTCAATTCGATATTTCTTTTGCCGCGCTTGTTATTGAAAAAGGCTCCATTTGCATTAATGGCGTAAGCCTTACTGCCTTTGATGTAGCAGATAACCAGTTTTCCGTGGCCATTATCCCTTATACTTTTAGCCATACAAATTTTAGAACTTTAAGAAAAGGAGACCTGGTAAATCTGGAATTTGATATGCTGGGCAAATATGTAGCGCGCATCGCGAAATTCCAGCCCGGAAAATAAAAAATCGAATGATTTGTGCCTTTACTATGGGTTAGATTTACTGGTCATCCTGATTACGGGAATAATCATTTCTTCAAGGCTGATGCCGCCATGCTGAAAAGTATTTTTGTAATAATTAGCGAAATGATTGTAATTGTTCGGGTAGCATAAATAACCATCCTGTTTCGCAAAAATGTAAGAAGAATTTACATTAGGAACCGGTAGCCCCGCCTGGCGCGGATCGCGGAATGCCAATACATCTTTGGCTTCATAATTCAGGTTTCGGCCATGTTTGTAGCGCAGGTTGGCGGTTGTTTGCTTATCGCCCACCACTTTTTGAGGCGTATTTACCCGTACGCTTCCATGGTCAGTAGCCAGGATAAGATTGATTTTTTTATCTGCAATTTTTTTCAATGCCTGGTGCAACGGTGAATGTTCAAACCATGAAGCAGTAAGGCTTCGATAGCTTACTTCATCGGCCGCCAGTTCTTTCAGTACTTCCATTTCTGTGCGGGCATGGCTAAGCATATCTACGAAATTATACACAATAACATTTATATCATTGGTCAGGTAGTTATGAATATTATCTACCAGCTTCTGCGCATCCTGGTGATTGGTAATTTTTGTATAAGAATATTTTAAATCGTCTTTGCGAAGCCGTTTTAATTGTGCCTGGAAGAAGGCTTCCTCATACAGATTTTTCCCGCCTTCTTCATCATCGTTTTTCCATTCAACAGGAAACTGTTTTTCGATTTCAATAGGAAGCAGGCCCGCAAAAATTGCATTACGGCTATATTGGGTAGCCGTTGGTAATATGGAATAAAAAGTTTCTTCTTCCTGAATCCTGAAATTTTCTGCAAACAAGGGCTGCACTGCTTTCCATTGGTCAAATCTCAAGTTATCAATCAAAATAAAAAACGTGGGCGTACCTTTTTCTACATGAGGAAAAACTTTAAATTTCATCAGGTTATTGCTCATTATGGGTCCGTCTGCTGCAGCTTTCGTTACCCAGTTTGAATAGTTTTTGGATATATATTTATAGAATTCAAGATTAGCTTCGTTTTTTTGAGATTGGAAAACTTCACGCATTTCAGGGCTGTCGCTTTTTTTCATCTCCAGTTCCCAATACACCAACTTTTTATAAATCTCCATCCAACCGTTGTAATCAGGATTATCATTTAAAGCCATAAACAATTCGCGGAATTGCTGTTGGTAAGCGGAAGTCGTTTTTTCGGCTACCAGCCTTTTATTATCAATAATTTTTTTTAAGGATAGCCAAACCTGGTTAGGGTTTACCGGTTTTATCAGGTAATCCGTTATTTGAGAGCCAATAGCTTCGTCCATCAGGTTTTCCGTTTCATTTTTAGTGATCAACACAATAGGAATATGCGAATTGATTTCTTTTACTTTCTGCAAAGTTTCCAGGCCGGAAATACCCGGCATGCTTTCATCAAGGAGCATTACATCTACAATATGGTCCTTCACATAGTCAATCGCATCGTGCCCGTTACTGAGTGGCTTTACATCATACCCTTTGTTTTCCAGGAACATGATTTGAGATTTCAGGCTCTCCATTTCGTCGTCTACCCATAAAATTTTTGTACTATTCATTAACTTTTTATTTGTCCTTCTTTGGGGAAAAGGGTATGGTTTCAAATGATTCGAACTATTACAAATATAATTTATTCCCCTCCCAAAATTTATCTTTGCTACCATTGCAGGTGTTTTTAACAAATCCAAAGAAATGGCTTTTAGAAAAATTATTAATGACCCGGTTTATGGATTCATAACAATCGATGACGAGTTAATTTATCATATAATTTCTCATCCGTATTACCAAAGATTGCGCAGAATTCATCAGATGGCTTTTGCAGAATTGGTTTATCCCGGAGCTGTTCATTCCAGGCTGCATCATTCTTTGGGGGCTTTCCACCTGCTGTGCAATGCGATTCATGAATTGAAAAATAAAGGCATTGCCATTTCGCCTGAAGAAGAACAGGCCACAAAAATTGCTGTTCTTTTACATGATATAGGTCACGGGCCTTACTCACATGCACTTGAAAACATTTTGATTCACGATGTAAGCCACGAGCAGATCTCATTGATGATAATGGAAAAAATGAACAATCAGTTTAACGGGAAATTGCAAATGGCTATTGATATTTTCACGAACAACTATTCCAAAACTTTTCTTCACCAGCTCGTGAGTGGCCAATTGGATGTTGACCGTATGGATTATCTTATCAGGGACAGCTTTTTTACGGGCGTTACAGAGGGAATGATCGGGTACGACCGGATAATTAAGATGCTAACCGTGCATGAGGGCGAATTGATGATAGAAGAAAAGGGTGTGTACTCGATTGAAAAGTTTTTGGTGTCGCGCAGGTTTATGTATTGGCAGGTGTATTTGCATAAAACTGTGTTGTGTGCAGAAAAAATGCTTGGTAAAATTATTGAAAGAGCCAGACAGGTAAAGGCGACCTCTCCTTCAGCAGTGCTAAATACCTTTTTAAACCGCCAATGTAATGCTGAAAACATCGGCGAACTTTTGAACGACTATTGTTCATTAGATGATTTTGATGTCTTTTTTTCCATTAAAGAATGGGCCAATCACGGGGATAAGATATTAGCTCTTCTGTCGAAAAGCCTCGTGAACCGTAAGTTGCTAAAGGTGAAATATTTTACACATCCTGTACCCGCTGATTTGGTAACGCAAAAAATAAATATAGCCAAAGAATATTTAAGAATCAGTGAAGAAGAAAGCTCGTATCTGGTGTTTACGGGTAACAGTGAAATAAATACCTATAATCATGAGCTGGAGCATATCAATATTCTGTTTAAGAACGGAACAGTAAAAGATATCTCTGAAGTTGACAATGCGCTAATAAATCAAAGTTTGTCAGGCACCATAAAAAAATTTTACATTTGTTTTATAAACCTTGATCTATCATAATGGCTTAATTTTAAATTTTTATTATCACAAAACAAGTGTGGCCGATGCAGTTTACCGCAAAACAAATAGCTGAATTAATTAATGGAACAATTGAAGGGGATCCGGAAGTGTCAGTTTCTTCTTTTGGTAAACTGGAAGAAGCCACGCAGGGGCAGCTTGCTTTTTTAGCCAATCCAAAATATGAAGAATTTATATATTCAACACAGGCTTCCGTTATTATCATCAATGATTCACTCGAATTAGAAAAAGAGTTACAGTCTACTTTGATTCGTGTGCCGGATGCGTATTCTTCTTTTGCGGTGATACTTACGGCTTATGCCGAACTTGCTAAAGCCAATCTTACCGGCATCCAGGATCCTTCTTACATTTCTTCATCTGCAGTTTTGGGTGAAAATGTATTTGTAGGCGCATTCACTTACATCGGCGAAAAGGTAAAAATCGGCAAAGATGTCAAAATCTATCCCCAGGTATTTTTGGGTGATAACGTAACCATCGGCGACAAGAGCATTATTTACCCGGGCGTAAAAATTCATCATGATTGTGAAATAGGTAAAAATGTTTCTATTCATGCAGGTTGTGTAATTGGTGGTGATGGCTTTGGATATGCTCCTCAAAAGGACGGCAGTTTTAAAAAAGTGCCCCAGATAGGAAATGTAGTTATCCAGGATAATGTGGAAATAGGAGCCAACACTACAATAGACAGATCCACTTTGGGGTCAACCATCATCAAAACCGGTGCGAAACTCGATAACCTGATACAGGTAGCCCACAACGTAGAAATCGGAATGAACACCGTGATAGCCGCTCAATCCGGTATCAGTGGAAGCACAAAAATTGGCAAAAATGTAATGATTGGGGGCCAGGCAGGCATTGTAGGGCATATCCAGATTGCAGATGGTACAAAAATTAACGCACAAAGCGGGGTGGCCAAATCTATTAAAACGGTAAACACTGCTGTAACTGGTTCCCCTGCCTATGATTATACTCAGTCACTAAGAAGTCAAATCTTAAGTAGAAATCTTCCAAATCTTGAAAAAAGAATTAAAAACCTGGAAGAACTCGTAGAACAGCTAAGGAAGGAAAACATAACCGGCTAATGGCAACACTCATAAATTTCAATTTTCGTTCCCTTTTCACTATTTAAAAAATTTCTTTTCATATTTTCGTGCCCATGGGACAATCGTTTAACTCTAAAGAGAATCATTTCCAGCATACCCTTAAAGAACCAGTAACTATTTCAGGAGCGGGAATCCATACGGGGCAATCAGTTACAATAAACATTAAACCCGCTGAACCTGGCACCGGCATCAATTTCCAAAGAGTTGACCTGCCGGGCAAACCTGTTGTTAAGGCTGATGTGGATAATGTGATTGAAACCAACAGAAGTACAACTATAGAATCAAACGGAGCGCGAATAGGAACCATAGAACACCTGATGGCTGCTCTGATGGGTATGCAAATAGACAACGCGCTGATTGAAATAAATGGGGAAGAAGTGCCAATCCTGGATGGAAGCGCCCAGGTTTTTATTGACCATTTATCCAAAGCAGGAATTCAGAAACAAGACGCAGAAAAGATTTATTATAAGATTCAGCATAATATTTCTTTTGTGGATGAAGACAAAAAAGTGGAAATGGTAGCGCTACCCTACAACGGGTATCGAATCAACGCCCTGATTGATTTTAACTCACCTGTATTAGGAACGCAGCATGCAGACTTAAAAGACCTCAAAGATTTTAAACACGAAGTGGCTCCGAGCCGCACTTTTTGTTTTTTTCATGAACTGGAACAACTTATTGACAACGATCTCATCAAGGGTGGAGATATTAATAATGCCATCGTGGTTGTAGACAAGCCCGTAGATGATGCCCAGGTAAAGCGAATTTCGAAGATTTTTCACAAGAATGATGTAAAAGTTTCAGAGGCGGGAATTTTGAACAATCTAACACTTCGGTTTCCAAACGAGCCTGCACGTCATAAATTGTTAGACGTAGTAGGAGATTTAGCACTCGTAGGCTATCCCTTCAAGGCACATATTATCGCCAACCGCCCGGGCCATTCGTCAAATATAAAATTTGCCAAAAAAATAAAGGAGCACATTAAAAAATACAAGTTCAGGCAGGATATTCCAAAATATGATCCCAATATCCCTCCGGTTCTAGATATACAGGATATTGAAAAAACGCTACCGCACCGTTATCCGTTCCTGATGGTTGACAAAATCATAGAACTTACAGAGACCCATGTGGTAGCCATTAAAAACGTAACCTATAATGAACCTTTTTTTCAGGGGCATTTTCCAGGCAATTCTGTGATGCCGGGCGTGCTGCTTGCTGAGGCCCTTGCCCAGGCCGGTGGTTTTATCGCCATTCCTCAAAATACAAAAGACAAGTACGATACCTATTTTCTTAAAATAGATAATTGCAAATTCAAGCAAAAGGTTGTTCCGGGAGATACTTTGATACTCAAAATGGAATTGTTGCATCCTATTCGTCGTGGAATCTGTGAAATGAAAGGAACAGTATATGTTGGTGATAAAATTGTAACTGAAGCCATTTTAATTGCTCAAATAGTTAAACGACCCAATCCGTAATATGATAAGCCCCCTCGCACATATACATCCAAATGCACAATTAGGCAATGATGTGATTGTAAATCCCTTTGCAGTAATTGGAAATGATGTAATTATTAAAGATGGCACTCATGTAATGTCACATGCAGTTATAATGGAAAAGGTTTCCATAGGAAAAGGATGTAAGATCTTTCCCGGAGCTGTAGTGGGCGCTATTCCACAGGACCTTAAATTTGACGGTGAAGACACAGTGGTTGAAATAGGCGACAATACCACCATCAGAGAATGTGTTACCATCAACCGGGGAACGAAAGATAAATGGAGAACCGTAGTAGGCAGTGATTGTTTGCTGATGGCTTATTCCCATATCGCCCACGATTGCATTATAGGAAACCATGTGATTATTGCCAATTCCGTGCAACTTGCCGGTCATGTTGAAATAGGCGATCATGCAATAATCGGCGGAATGGCCGCGGCCATTCAATTTTCTAAAATCGGTGCACACACTTATATTGCCGGTGGTACTGAAATAATCAAGGATGTGCCTCCTTTTATTAAGGCAGGCCGCAGCCCTTTGAGCTATGTAGGAGTCAATTCAGTTGGCTTGCAACGGCGGGGATTTTCGTCTGAAAGAATAAACAGCATCTCAGAAATCTACAGAAATATTTACCTGCGGGGGCTAAACATAAGCCAGGCCACACAGATCATCGAAAAAGATTTGCCGGATTCAGAAGAAAAAGCTGAAATCCTCAGGTTTATTAAAGCAAGCAAGCGGGGGATTTTAAAAGTTTCTTCCAAAGAAAATATGGATGAAAATTAGTCTTACCAAAATAGGCAAACGCTACAACCACGATTGGATTTTCCGTAATCTTGATTTTGATTTTCATGCTAAAAAACATTATGCCATTATTGGCCCCAATGGCTCGGGCAAATCCACCCTTTTGCAAATTATTTCAGGAGCGACTATTTTTAATGAGGGAAAGATCAGTTATGTAGAAAACGATACAGCGATAGTCTCCGAAAATATTTTTCAAAAAATTGCTTTTGCCGCTCCCTACCTTGAAGTAATTGAAGAGATGACTTTGACAGAGTTTTTCACTTTTCATCAAAAGATGAAAGGCTGGCTTGAAGGGTTGGATACTCAAAAAATAATCGAAGTTTCAGGGCTGAAAAATGCGGCTCATAAGCAAATAAGGTACTATAGCAGCGGCATGAAGCAACGCGTAAAGATTGCACAGGCCATTCTAAGCAATGTACCAATAATTTTGTTAGACGAACCGCTGACCAATCTTGATGAGGAAGGCATATTGCTGTATCACGAGCTGATTAAAAAATTTTGCCATAACCGGTTGCTTATCGTAAGCAGTAATGATAAGAATGAATATTCGTTTTGCGACGAAATACTGGACATAAGGATATATAAATGATTCCTACCCCAGTAAACTGATAAATAATCAATATTTTAATTTCAATTGGATTGGAGGCTTAATTGATAATTTACCTTCTGCATTAGGTTATTTACGTCAAATGGCTTTGAAATAAAATCGTCAGCGCCGTAATCTTTAATAGTAGCAGCAGCCCCGGGGTGCGCGGAAAACATGATTACGGGAATGTGGCAGGTGGCCTGGTTGGATTTTAATTGTTTGCAAATTGTACGGCCATCATATCCTGAAATCAGGACGTCTAACAATATGAGATCGGGCTTAAAGCTTTCAATTTTAGGAAGCGTGTTTTCACCTCTTGAGGTAACTTCAACGTCAAAGCCTTTCATAGAAAGAAGGATTTCCATTACGGATAATATATCAATATCATCGTCAACAACTAGAATTTTGGACATCTTAAATATTTGATTGACCTGCTTTTACAACCGTGGAGCGATAAAGAACTCGTTTATAGTCAACTCCAAAAATTATTCTAATAACTTTTTTAAAGCTAATAAATCCTTCCTTATTGCAAATATTAGGAAAAATCAATAGAGATATTTTTGTTGATTTGTCAAAGCAATTTCAGAACTATAACGAACAATGTTATAATTTCTTGTCCAAACTCCAGCTTTTTTAATTCTATATCTGATTCTATCGAATGAATACATGCATTCCAGAAGTAATTCGCCGGTAAAATTTGCTACAAATTTTGTTCCTAATTTGTGAAAAAAAAGTAATGAGATTCACTATCCGGTGATTTCATTTAATTTTTCTTTCAGATTGTCATTGATGGCCTTCAAAAATTCTTCCGTATATAAATAGTCTTTACCGTGCGAAACCTTGCTACCACTGATACACATGGCCAGGTCTTTGGTCATTTTACCACTTTCAACTGTTTCAATACATACTTTTTCCAGCGCATCAGCGAACTGAATTAATTGTTGATTATTATCAATTTTCCCCCTGAAGGCCAGGCCTCTTGTCCATGCAAATATAGAAGCAATGGGGTTTGTTGAGGTAGGATTTCCCTTCTCATGTTCACGGTAATGCCTTGTAACCGTTCCATGGGCGGCTTCTGCCTCAAGAGTTTTCCCATCTGGAGTTATTAAAACAGAAGTCATCAAACCCAACGATCCAAAGCCTTGCGCCAAAGTATCGCTTTGCACATCGCCGTCATAATTCTTACAAGCCCAGATAAAATTGCCGTGCCATTTCAATGCGCTCGCAACCATGTCATCGATCAGCCGGTGTTCATAAGTTATATTGGCTTCGTCAAACTGTGTTTTAAATTCATTTTCGTAAATCGTTTGAAAAATGTCCTTAAAGCGTCCGTCATATTTTTTTAGAATGGTGTTTTTAGTAGAAAGGTATAAAGGCCATTTTTTATTTAAAGCCATATTGAAACAACTTCTTGCGAAGCCTTCGATGCTTTTATCTACATTATACATGCACATTGCTACGCCATCCCCGTTGAACTCGTGTACCTCGAAAGTTTGTGGTTCGCCATTTTCAGGAGTGAAAGTCATCGTCAATTTCCCCTTTCCTTTAATAACAGTATCCGTTGCGCGATATTGATCACCAAACGCATGACGGCCTATAATAATCGGCGCTGTCCAGTTAGGAACCAGTCGTGGCACATTTTTCATCACAATCGGCTCGCGGAAAACAGTACCGTCCAAAATATTACGAATGGTTCCGTTAGGGCTTTTCCACATATGCTTCAATCCAAATTCTTTTACCCGCGCTTCATCCGGAGTAATGGTTGCGCATTTAATACCCACGCCAT
Source organism: Hanamia caeni (assembly GCF_003721595.1). Lineage (GTDB taxonomy): Bacteria > Bacteroidota > Bacteroidia > Chitinophagales > Chitinophagaceae > Ginsengibacter > Ginsengibacter caeni. The sequence continues at coordinate 82,098 of NZ_RJJR01000013.1, read as the reverse complement.
ATTTTTTAATTGCATTAGCTGCATCAATTGTCACCTGGTCATCCGTTTCTTCGCGGTGTTGAATTCCCAAATCAAAATATTTTATATCCACATCTACATAAGGAAGTATCAATTGTTCTTTAATAAATTTCCAGATTACTCTGGTCATTTCATCACCATCCATTTCTACTACCGGGTTTGCTACTTTAATTTTTGCCATTTTTCTGTTTTATAAATTTTTAGTGAAGTATGTTTTGCAATATTATCAAAATCTTTGTCATTGTGGAGAAGTGGAATATTGTTGTTAATACAAATTACTGCTATTAAACAATCGTTAGGCTTTCTTACCGTGACTCTTTTCGTCTTTAGAAATCTATACAATGATGCTGCATCAATGGCCGTTTCTATTCCATTGAACTGAAAGAAATCAAGCGATAGTAAAAGTCCTTTAACAGAATCAAAGGTTTCTTTTTCTCTTATGCCTTGAAGAATTTCTTGCAAGATTACAGGTAAAATGATAACAGATTTGTCTTCAAGAAGCTTATCGGCAGTATTTGTTTCGTTACTAGTTATTGTATTGAAATAATCAATCCAAACACTGGTGTCAATGATTGTCCCACTTATCATAAGTTCTCATTTCTTCAAGATTTCCTTCCCATTTTATTTTGCCTCTTAGTGAACGGAGCTTTTTTATTTTTTCGGTTCTGATTATCTCTTCCAACGCCCGATTAACCATTTCTTTCTTACTTTTTGACCCGGTTAATTTAATCGCTTCTTCCAAAAGTTTATCATCTATTTCAATATTTGTCCGCATGGTTTAAAATTTTTTATACACAAATATACCCAAATCTATACACATCGGTTGCTTACAAATTCCTAATTACTGCATCTGCAAATTCGCTGGTTTTTAGCAAAGTTCCTCCTTTCATCAGGTTGTAAAAATCAATCGTTACTGTTTTATTTCTGATTGTTTTCCCAACTGCATTCGTAACCATGTCAGCGGCATCTCTCCATCCCAAATATTCAAACATCATCACGCCGCTAAGAATTAATGAAGATGGATTCATGCTGTTCGTGTTGGCAAATCTTGGCGCGGTTCCATGCGTTGCTTCAAATATGGCATGGCCTGTTGAATAATTAATATTAGCCCCGGGCGCAATCCCGATGCCGCCTACCTGAGCAGCCAATGCATCGCTGATATAATCGCCATTAAGATTTAGCGTAGCGATGATGGAATAATCTTGTGGGGCAAGCAATGCCTGTTGCAAAAAATTATCAGCTATCGCATCTTTGATAATCACTTTCCCTCCAACTGTAGCAATGCGCATATCTTCGTTCGCCACTGCTTCTCCTCGTTCTTTTTTGGTGGCTTCCCATTGGTTCCAGGTATAAACTTCATTTTTAAATTCCCGCTGTGCCAGTTCATAACCCCAGTTTTTAAAAGCGCCTTCGGTAAATTTCATGATGTTGCCTTTATGTACCAACGTAACTGAAGGAAGCTTATTTGCGATTGCATATTCAATAGCTGCGCGGATCAATCTTTCAGAGCCTTCTTTGCTCACCACTTTTATGCCGAATGAAGTGCTTTCGGGAAACCTAATTTTTTTTACACCCAAATCATTTTGTAAAAAATCCAACAATTTTTTTGCTTCCGGCGTGCCGGTCATATATTCTATTCCTGCATAAATATCTTCGGTATTTTCCCTGAAAATAACCATGTTTACTTTTTCCGGCTGCCACATCGGTGACGGAACTCCTTCAAAATATTTGATAGGCCTAAGGCAAACGTACAAATCAAGTTCCTGGCGCAGCATCACATTCAGGCTTCGAATTCCTCCTCCCACTGGCGTGGTTAACGGGCCTTTTATTGCCACGAGGTATTCTTTAAGCGCATCCATCGTGGACTTTGGCATCCATTCTCCTGTTTTATTAAAAGCTTCTTCACCCGCCAAAACTTTCATCCAGTTAATTTTCTTTTTTCGATGATAAGCCTTTTCAACCGCCGCATCAAAGACACGTACACTCGCCTGCCAAATGTCAGGGCCAATTCCATCGCCCTCAATAAATGGAATTGTTGGCTGATCCGTAACATTCAATTTGCCTTTTTTATCCATCAGAATTTTATCTGCCATAAATTATAATTTTATCGTAGCGTATTTGTCCAACACAGTAAACCAACAAACTTTGCTGATTTTTATTTCGTTTAACCGCAATTGCTGGCTAACCGGGTAAACTGCAGTTCACCCATTCATTATCAAAACTGACACCAGCATATTTTTTGTAAAAATTAATGGCAGGCTCATTCCATCCAAGCACCTGCCAAACCATTCCGGAAAACTTTTTCTCTTTTACTTCTTTTAATAGCTGGTCAAACAATAATTTGCCAATTCCCTTTCCACGAAAGGGTTCATTTACCAGGATATCTTCCAGGTAAAGCCGCTGTCCTTTCCATGTAGAATAGCGGATATAATATAAAGCAAAGCCAACTACATTTTCATCAACTTCTGCCACAAACGCCCACCAGACAGGATTTTCACCAAAACCGCTTTCAACAAAGTGATCAAAATTGACAGTCACTTCCTCCGGTGCTTTTTCGTAAGCAGCCAGTTCATGAATGAGTTGCATCATTGGACGGCAATCGTCTTTTACCGCTTTTCGAATGTTGATCTCCATTATAACTTTTCCGTAATTTTCAATTATCAATTTTCTTTGTCAATCGGTGGCCGCCTGTTCCAAATCACTCAAAATATCTTCAACATCTTCAATGCCCACGCTCATTCTTATCAGTCCATCAGTGATTCCATATTTTTCACGATCTGCTTTTGGCACGCCATAATGCGTCATTGAAGCGGGATGAGATAAGAGCGAATCACAGCTTCCGAGAGAAACGGCCCTTACACACATTTGTAATTTATTGATGAATTTTTTGCCAGCCTCCAGGCCGCCTTTCATTTCAAAACTCAACATCGGCCCCGGATGCCTCATTTGCTTAAGCGAGGTTTCATGATCGGGATGTGAAGGAAGGCCGAGATAATTTACTTTGCTTATTGCCTTACTTTGCTCAAGAAATTCCGCCACCTTCACCGCATTGGCGCAGTGCCTTTCCATTCTTACTTCCAGCGTTTTCATTCCCTGTGTTAATAAAAAAGCATCGAAGGAATTACTGTTTCCGCCCAGCAGGCGATGTACTTTTTCCAGTTTAGTATTCATCAGCTCAATGTCTCTTCCGATAAGCGCACCGCCAATTGCAGTGCCATGTCCGTTCAAAAATTTAGTAGTGGAATGCACCACAAAATCAACCCCATATTTAAAAGGCTGCTGCAGATAAGGCGTTGCAAATGTATTATCCACAGCCACGATTAGGTTATAATTTTTAGCGAGATGGGTGAGCGCCTGGATATCTACGCATTGAATCGTAGGATTGGCGGGCGTTTCCAAATAAACCAATTTTATTTTCGGATCGTTTTTTATCGCTTTTTCTGCTTTGCCAAGGTCGCGCAGATCAATAATTTCAGATTCGATCTGCAATCCGGGAAGCACGCGGTTCATCAACTCCTGCGTGCCGCCGTATAAAGAATAATGGGAAAGAATTTTGTCGCCGCTTTTTAGATTTCCCAGCATCAGCGTGTTGATGGCCGCCATCCCGCTGGCATGCAGCCGGGCTTTTAATTGTAAAGGTTTGCCGTTTTCAATCAATCCAAAACTTTCCAAAGCGGAAATTTTATCTTCTGCCTCTTTCAGGCTTGGGTTTCCCCACCGGCTGTAAATATAGCCGGGCTCTTCGCCGCTAAACCGGCGCATTCCTTCTTCGGCAGTTCCAAAAACATAAGAGCTGCTTGCATAAATGGGCGTCAGATGTGGATTGTTTCCTTCTGTTTTGTGCCCTGCGTGTATGGCTGTAGAGCCAAATCCTTTCAATTGTTTTTTTTCTGAAGACATTTTAAAATTTATATAACCGAAATTGAGAATGATGCAAAAGTAGTTAAAAGCAGAAGACGCATAGGGATGACCAAATTCTTCATTATCCGGGAACGAAAAAAAGTCAGCAGAAACAATCGGCAAAAAAATGGATGAAATCCCTATCTTCATTTTTCTAAAAAATGAACTACACGAATTATGAAAATGAATATTGCACCTTATATTGACCACACGATTTTAAAACAAACCACCACCCTTGGTGAAGTAGAAAAAGTTTGTAAAGAAGCCGTAGAATATGGATTTGCTGCGGTTTGTGTGCCACCATTGTATGTAAAAAAAGCGAAAGAGTTTTTGGGAGAATCCCGGATAAAAGTCGCCACCGTTATCGGTTTTCCTTTTGGATATTGCGCCATCGAAGCCAAAGTGGCAGAAATTGTTTTAGCCATTGTTGACGGCGCTGATGAACTGGATATGGTGGTAAATATTTCAGCGATAAAAAACGGCGACTGGAATTTTATCGCCAATGAAATCAATACGGTAATGCCCATTGTCAGGAATAAAAATAAAGTGATTAAAGTGATTATCGAAAGTGGTATTTTGACAGAAGAAGACATCATAAAATGCTGTGATATTTATGGCGCGGCTGGAGTAGATTATGTAAAAACTTCAACCGGTTTTGCAGAAAAAGGGGCTTCCATTCATGACGTGCAATTGATAAGAGCGCACCTGGCTGATTCAATAAAAATCAAAGCCAGCGGCGGCATCCGGTCTTATTCATTTGCAAAAGAATTAATCAATGCCGGGGCCAACAGAATCGGTTGCAGCGCCAGTGTGCAGATTGTAAAGGAAGGAATGGAATAAAAAAAGATTGCAACCAAATCACTCCTGATATCATCATTCTAACAAAAATTTCTGTTTCGTGATTTCTGTAAAGCAAAGGATGACATTAGATTTGCGTTTTGATTTATTCAGTGGCATGAAATATTTATTCATTTTATTTTTTATTGGTTTCAGCAATTCTTCTTTTGCCCAATCGAATGATTCGCTTCCGCAAAACAAGGTGGTTGTGTTTAAAGATTACAGGCTGAACATTCTTGCCCGAAAAGAGGCAGAGCTGAATGCGATTAATTATAAAAGGCAACCCCATACCGTAATGGGCTATCGGCTGATGGTGTTGAATACGAATGATAAAGATTATGCTTTTAAAATACGGGCCGAACTTTTAAGAAAATTTCCTGAGCAAAAGCCGTATATGTGGTATTCAAGCCCTTATATCCGCATCAAATTTGGCAATTTTAAAACAAAAGACGAGGCTGAAATTTACAGAAAGCAAATCAGCGATATGCTTGGCGGCGCTACGGTTTATTATATTGAGGAGCCTGTGGAAGTTGGCCCTGACGAAAGATAGATGGGCAGTAAACTAATAAATAAGCCAGATTTTTATTCATATAAAAGCTACTGATAGTTTAAATTATTTGAAAAAAGTTTCTTCAGCGAAACTCTTTTACATTTGTCCGATACTAAGCCTTCTCCCATGTTGAAAGAAAAAATACAGAACCTGGCTAAAACTGACTTTGATGAATTTGTTCAAATCCGGCGCCATCTTCATGCGCATCCTGAACTGAGCTATAAAGAATTTGAGACATCAAAATTTGTGCAGCAGAAATTAAAAGAATTTGGAATTAAACATAGTGTAATAGCAACCACCGGCGTCGTTGGAATTATCGAAGGGAAAAATCCTTCAAAAAAAATTATTGCCCTGCGCGCAGATATGGATGCGTTGCCCATAACAGAAAAAAATGAAATAGAATACCGTTCAAAAAATGAAGGCGTAATGCACGCCTGCGGCCACGATGTGCATACCACCTGCCTTCTTGGAGCGGCAAAGATTTTGAATGAATTAAAAGAAGATTGGGAAGGAACCATCAAACTAATTTTTCAACCGGGTGAAGAAAAAAATCCGGGCGGCGCCAGCCTCATGATCAAAGAAGGCGTTTTGGAAAATCCAAAGCCTGATTCCATTTTGGCGCTGCATGTTCATCCTGGCCTGGAAGCAGGAAACCTGAGTTTCAGGGGCGGCATGGTGATGGCCAGTGCGGATGAAATTTACATCACCGTAAAAGGAAAAGGCGGCCATGCAGCCGCGCCGCATCTTACTGCGGATACCATCCTTGCGGCATCACAATTAGTTGTAAATCTTCAACAGTTAATAAGCCGTTTTAACAACCCGTTCAATCCGTCTGTTCTTTCCATCACTTCTTTCCAGGGAGGAAATACTACCAATGTGATTCCTTCAGAAGTGAATCTGATGGGCACTTTCAGAGCGATGAATGAGGAATGGCGGTTTAAGGCTCATGAAATGATAAAAAATATTGGCAAAGCAACCGCTGAAATTTCAGGCGTGGAAATTGAGGTTAAGATTGATGTGGGATACCCGTTTGTAATTAACAACATGGAACTAACGGAGAATGCTAAACGAAAAGCAATTGAATTTGCAGGCGCTGAAATTGTAGGAGAAACGGAAATGAGGATGGGCGCTGAAGATTTTGCTTTTTATTCTCATCAAATCCCCGCTTGTTTTTTCAGGTTAGGCGTGGCCAATGCAGGAAAAGGCATTACATCCGGCGTACACACTCCTACTTTTAATATTGACGAAAGCGCCATCGAAACCGGCATAGGCATTATGGCGTGGCTTGCCGCAAGCCTGTAATGAATTTGTAACATTAACTATCTTTACTTTAGAATAAAATTTTTCGGCCTAAAGAGAAGCCAAGTTTTAATATTTAATTATGGCGAAAACCATCCGCAAGCAGGAAGCACTCGATTATCATTCCAAGGGAAGGCCGGGAAAGATTGAGGTAATCCCAACCAAAGCCACCAAAACACAAAGAGATTTATCATTAGCTTACTCACCTGGCGTAGCGGTTCCATGTTTGGAAATAGAACAAAGTCCTGAAACGGCTTATCAGTATACTGCGAAAGGAAATTTGGTTGCGGTTATCAGTAACGGCACTGCGGTGTTAGGCCTGGGAAATATCGGGGCGCTGGCAGGCAAGCCGGTTATGGAAGGGAAAGGTGTGTTGTTTAAAATTTTTGCAGATATTGATGTGTTCGATATTGAAATCAATGAAACAGACCCTGAAAAGTTTGTGGAAATTGTTGCTGCACTTGAGCCCACATTTGGAGGAATTAATCTTGAAGATATCAGGGCTCCGGAATGTTTTTATATCGAACAAAAATTAAAAGAACGTTTACACATCCCCGTTATGCATGATGACCAGCATGGAACGGCCATCATTAGCGCTGCTGCATTGTTAAATGCGCTTGAAATTCAGAAAAAGAAGATCAGCAAAGTAAGATTCGTAGTAAACGGTGCCGGTGCTGCCGCTATGGCTTGCGTTGAATTATATGTAGCGCTTGGTGCCAACCCGGATAATTTTATAATGTTTGACAGAACCGGTGTGATTCATTCTTCACGTGATGATTTGAGCGAAATGAAAAAAAAATTTGCTCATACTAAAGATGCCAGCCTCACCCTGGAAAAAGCAATGAAAGATGCCGATGTATTTATCGGCCTTAGCGTAGGAAATGTTCTTTCTGCTGAAATGATTAAAAGCATGGCAAAAAATCCGATTGTATTTGCTATGGCCAATCCCGATCCTGAAATTACCTACGATAAAGCAATAGGCGCCCGCAAGGATGTGATAATGGCAACAGGCAGAAGCGACTATCCTAACCAGGTAAATAATGTGTTAGGATTTCCTTATATCTTTCGGGGCGCGCTGGATGTAAGAGCTACCCGCATCAATGAGGAAATGAAGCTCGCCGCGGTGAAAGCCCTGGCCGAATTAGCCAGGCTGCCGGTACCTGATTTAGTCAACATGGCCTACAATGAAAAAGTAATTCTTTTTGGCCCAAATTATATTATTCCCAAACCGCTGGACAACAGGCTGCTTCAGCAGGTAGCGCCTGCAGTTGCCAAAGCAGCCATGGAGAGCGGCGTGGCGCAACAGCCGATTACAGATTGGGAATTGTATGCGCAACAATTGAATGAACGGCTTGGAATTGACAATCATTTGTTAAGGATGATAGGAGCTAAGGCAAGGAAAAATCCTAAGAAAGTAGTTTTTGCTGATGCTGAAAATCAGAAAGTATTGAAGACTGCTCAATTGGTATTGGATGAAGGAGTGGCATTCCCCATTTTGATTGGAGATGAAGAAAAAATAGAAGCCATCGCCCGGGAAAGTGGAATCGATATTTCTGAAATGCAAATTATTGATCCAAAAAATCACAATACACATGAAAAGCGGATGGAATTCGGAGCCATATTTTTTGCCAAACGCCAGCGCAAAGGATTTAATGCTTATGAAGCAAAAAAAATAATGAAAGACCGCAACTACTTTGGATGCATGATGGTAGAAACAGGCGAAGCTGATGCAATGATATCTGGGCTTTCAAAAAATTATCCTGACACTATCCGCCCCGCATTGCAAATAATTGGAATGGAGGAAGGCTCTAAAAGTGTGGCGGGCATGTACATTCTTATGACCAAAAAAGGCCCTCTGTTTTTGGCGGATACCACGGTTAATTTCAATCCCACAGCAGAGGAGTTGGCCAATATAGCCATAATGGTGGCAAAGGAAGTCAGGAATTTTGGCATAACACCAAATGTTGCTATGCTTAGTTATTCCAATTTTGGAAGCAGCAATTCGCCTGAAGCCAAACTGGTGGCTAAGGCCAGGGACATAGTGAAACAGGTTGAACCTGATTTGGTAATTGATGGCGAAATGCAGGCCAACGTCGCTTTTAATAAAGAAATTTTAAAAGAGAATTATCCGTTTAGTGAGTTGGTAGATAAAGACGTGAATGTTTTGATATTTCCAAATCTTGCTTCCGGGAATGTTACCTATAATATTTTACAGGAAGTGGTGGGATATGAAACCATTGGCCCGGTTTTATTAGGCCTGAACAAGCCGGTACATATTCTTCAGTTGGGCAGCCATGTGCGCAGCATTTATAACATGGTGCTGATTGCAGTAGTGGATGCGCAAATGAAATGCACCAAATTAAAATCAGAAATGGAGGCAGGAAAATTAAACCGGAAATTAAAAAACGGATTTGCCAAATCAAAATAACCTGGAATAAACAATGAAACTGTTTTCTGAAATCGGTACTTATCTTTTAATGTTGAAAGGCATGTTTACACGGCCTGAAAATTTTAAAATGTATTGGAAAGAATTGATGCATCAATCCGTAGAAATCGGAATGGGCTCGCTCTGGATTGTTTCAATCATTTCAATTTTTATGGGCGCGGTGAGTGCGGTGCAAACGGCCTATCAATTAGTAAGCCCCATGATTCAGAAAGAAACCATCGCACAGGTGGTAAGAGATACGGTTATCCTGGAATTTGCGCCCACACTCGTTTGTATCGTTTTGGCTGGAGTGGTAGGAAGCAAGATTGCCGGCGAATTAGGAAACATGCGTGTGAGTGAACAAATTGATGCATTGGAAATAATGGGCATCAACACAAAGTCTTATCTCATCGGACCTAAAATTCTGGCGGCGCTTATCACCATTCCATTTCTGGTAATCCTTGCGATGGTTTTAGGAATTTATGGCGGCAGGCTGGCCAGCACGCTGGGCGGTATTTTGTCAGGAGATACGTATGACCGCGGGCTGCTTCTGGATTTCGTTCCAAAAAATGTTTGGTTTGCGCTGGTGAAGGCCTATTCTTTCGCTTTCATCATCAGCAGCGTCTCTTCTTACTATGGCTATAATGTAAAAGGAGGTTCATTGGAAATCGGCAGAGCAAGTACGGCAGCAGTTATAACAAGTTGCATACTTATATTATTTGCAGATTATATTCTCGCTTTTTTTATTCTTTAATTTCAAAAAAGGAGAATAAAAAATCACATGATTTATTGATTTACTGTTGATACAATTCCTGTTATGATTGAATTAAAAAATATCTATAAATCCTTTGGCGGAAAAGAAATTCTTAAAGATATCAGCGCGGTAATGCAAACCGGCATGACCAACCTGATTATCGGCACCAGTGGAAGCGGAAAAACGGTTTTGCAAAAATGCATGGTAGGTTTATTCGAGGTGGATAAAGGCGAAATTGTTTTTGATGGCAATAATCTCACCAGCATGGCACAGGAAGAACGCAAAGAATTGCGGCAGCAAATAGGAATGCTTTTCCAGGGGTCGGCGTTGTTTGATAGTATGACTGTAGAACAGAATATCAAATTTCCTCTCGACATGTTTACCAAATGGAACCTTCAAAAAAAAATGGAAAGAGTAAATGATGTTCTTGAGAGAGTAGAATTAACGGGCACCAATAAAAAATATCCTGCAGAAATAAGCGGGGGGATGAAAAAGAGAGTAGGCATTGCAAGGGCTATCGTATTGAGGCCAAAATATTTATTTTGCGATGAACCCAATTCAGGCTTGGATCCACAAACCTCAATGGTAATCGATAAGCTTATTCATGAAATTACCAAAGAGTATAATATTACAACTGTTATCAACACCCACGACATGAACAGCGTGATGGAGATTGGCGAAAATATTCTTTATCTCTATCACGGCACAAAGGAATGGGAAGGCTCCAACAAAGACATTATTTTCAATAATAATCAAAAGCTCAATGAATTTATTTTTGCATCCGAATTTCTTCGGGATGCTAAAGACATGCGTATGCTCGAAGAAAAAGGCATTGTAGATAATGACCGCAACATGGACGAAATCATGCGCGACGGAGGCGCTAACTTGTTAATTGGAGATGATAATAAGGAGGACTAAAATTTTCAGCCTTTTGAGCACATACAAAAAATAAAATGGCCAGCCTTGGAAAAGGGAGGCCATTTAAAAAATCCCAGAGTAAAAAATCTTCTAACTGCAACCCATACTGTTGCCGCAATTGAGGCATTTATAGCAGGTGCCGCTTCTTATGGTGATGTGTCCGCAGGTATTGCACGCAGGCGCATCGCTTTGCATGTTTTTAGAGGCTGCGTTCACGGCGTCCAAATCAGTGTTTGTTTTTTTTACATGTTCAGTTCTGTGCGGCTTTTGAGGCTTTGCTGTGTTACCGGTCACCCGGATATCGCTCAATTCAGGGATACGTTCGCCAATAGTTGGTGAATTTTCATCCCATGATTCATTACCCAGGTTTTCAACCTCAGGTTTGTCCAGTACATGCACCAAATCATTTCTTCCCAGATATTCATACGCAAGAGAGCGGAACATGAAATCTATAATAGAAGTTGTCGTTTTAATATTTGGATGCTCAACCATTCCGGAAGGTTCAAATCGTGTGAAGACGAATTTTTCTACAAATTCTTCCAGGGGCACGCCATATTGAAGACCGATAGAAATGGCAATAGCAAAGCAGTTCAACATGCTTCGCATGGTAGCGCCTTCCTTAGCCATGTCGATGAATATTTCTCCTAAGGTGCCATCGCTGTATTCTCCTGTTCTGAGAAAAAGCGCCTGCCCGTTAATCTTTGCTTTTTGCGTAAACCCTCTTCGCTTTGCCGGCAAAGTGCGGCGCTCCACAATCATCGCCAGTTGGCGCTTCAGCGAAGTATCTTCACTATTTTGAACTCTTTTATTTACCTCTTCCAGCAAGTCGTCAATAGTGAGTTGCCCCATATTTACCAATGCAGTTTCATGGTCTGAATTTTCATTTTCGGTTTCTTCAACTTTCTTTTTCTTATCGCTTTTGTTGCTGAGTGGCTGTGATAATTTGGAACCATCACGGTAAAGCGCACACGCTTTTAAGCCAAGCTTCCAGCTTAAGAGATACGCTTCTTTAATTTCATCAATTGTAGCTTCATTTGGAAGATTAATGGTTTTGGAAATTGCGCCGCTTAAGAAAGGTTGCGCCGCAGCCATCATTTTGATGTGGCCACTGTAATGAATATATCTTTCACCAATTGCGCCGCATTTATTAGCGCAATCAAAAACCGGCAAATGTTCTTCTTTTAAATAAGGTGCGCCTTCCACAGTCATGGTGCCACAGATATACACATTGGCTTCGTCAATCTGGTCATCAGAAAATCCTAATGCATTCAATAAACTCCATTCAAAATTGTTATAATCTCCTGCTTTAAATCCTAACCTTTGCAGGCATTCTTCACCAAGGGTAAATACATTAAATACAAAACCAATTTCAAAAGCTGCGCCCAACGAGGATTCGATTTTTTGTAAATCAGAGGAGGTAAATCCTTTTTTTGAAAGCGATTCAAAATTGATATGTGGTGCATTTTTTAAAGTAGCGTGGCCTTTGGCGTAGTTTACAATCTCCTCAATTTCCGTTTCTGAATATTTCAAATTGCGCAATGCCTGGGGCACACTTTGGTTGATAATTTTAAAATAACCGCCACCGCTTAGCTTTTTAAATTTCACCAAAGCAAAATCAGGTTCAACACCAGTCGTATCGCAATCCATCACCAGGCCAATTGTTCCGGTAGGTGCAATTACGGTAGTCTGCGCATTCCGGTAACCAAATTTTTCTCCCAGTTTAACCGCATCATCCCAGGCCTTTGTGGCCGCTTTTAGCAAATAATCAGGACAGTCTTTTGCGTTGATGCCCTGGGGTTTAATTTCAAGGCCTTCATAGGCCTCTGTTGCATCGTAAGCGGCTGCGCGATGATTATGCATCACACGTAGCATGTGTTGTTTGTTTTCTTCATACCTGCTGAAAGCGCCTAATTGTTCGGCAAGCTCAGCAGAAGTTTTATAAGAAATTCCGGTCATGATCGCGGTGATGGCTCCGGCAATGCCGCGCGCTTTGTCGCTGTCGTAAGGAATGCCGCTCACCATTAGCATGCTACCCAAATTGGCAAATCCCAAACCCAACGTTCTGTAATCGTAACTTAATTGCGCCACTTCTTTACTTGGAAATTGCGCCATCAGCACAGAAATTTCCAAAACAGTAGTCCATAAACGAACGGTATATTCAAAGCCGTCAACATCAAAAATATTGTTGTCTTCATTAAAGAATTTGCGAAGATTTACTGAGGCAAGATTGCAGGCTGTGTTATCCAAAAACATGTATTCACTGCAGGGATTGCTCGCTCTTATTTTTCCACCTTCGGGACAAGTGTGCCACTCGTTGATGGTAGTGTCATATTGCGTTCCCGGGTCAGCGCAACGCCAGGCTGCATAATTAATTTCGTCCCATAGTTTTTTGGCTTTGATGGTTTTCATGGTATGGCCATCGCTTCTTGCTTTTAATTGCCAATCGCCGTTTTTTTCCAATGCATGAAAAAATTCGTTTGAAATGCGAACAGAATTATTGCTGTTTTGTCCGCTCACTGTTTTGTAAGCTTCACCTTCGTAGTCGCTGGGATAGCCCGCAGCAATTAAAGCGGCTACCTTATTTTCTTCTTCCAGTTTCCAATTTACAAAGCTTTCAATTTCAGGATGGTCAATATCAAGACAAACCATTTTGGCCGCGCGCCTTGTGGTGCCGCCGCTTTTGATGGCGCCCGCTGCGCGGTCGCCAATTTTTAAAAAGCTCATCAAACCGCTGGAAGTACCGCCGCCGCTGAGCTTTTCTCCTTCTCCGCGAATGCTGCTGAAATTCGTTCCTACGCCGCTTCCATATTTAAAAATCCTTGCTTCACGCACCCACAAATCCATAATGCCACCATCATTTACCAAATCATCTTCCACACTCAGGATAAAGCATGCATGCGGTTGCGGACGTTCATAAGCTGAAGTGGATTTCTTTAATTTTCCATCTTTTGCATCCACGAAATAATGGCCCTGTGGCTTACCAGTGATGCCATATACTTCATGCAAACCTGTATTAAACCATTGAGGCGAATTGGGAACGCACGATTGATTTAAAATGCAAAAAACCAGTTCCTCATAAAAGATTTGCGCATCTTCTTTAGTGGCAAAATAATTATTTCTTTCGCCCCAAACACGCCAGCAATGAGCCATACGATGGGCCACCTGCTTCACGGAAGTTTCTCTTCCTGTGCTACCCTGTCCGACTGCGTCATTCAGGCGGGCATCCGGCTGAGGAACGCCTGCTTTTCTGAAATACTTTTGGGCTAAAATATCGGTCGCAATCTGGCTCCATTGCTTCGGCACTTCCACGTTATCCATTTGAAAAACAACTTCGCCTGTTGTGTTTTTAATCACCGAAGTGCGGTAATCATATTCAAACATTTCAAAAGGAGAAATACCTTCTTTTGTGAAATGGCGGGGAAAACGAAGGCCGGCCTGAGTGTGTTTTTTTCTAGCCATGGTTAAAAAGTATTTTTGTTTATAATTATTTTTTGTTTCGCGGGACAACGAAAATATTTTTTATCAGTGAAAAAACCGGGCTATAATTGTCAACAGGCTGTGGATAAGATATCGGATAAATTTATAAGCCTGACAGGCAGTGATTTCACCTTGAACAAATTAATTTTTACCACAGATTTAATAAACTTTGGCATTATTAATTTTTTATATACATTGAAAATATTTATAAACAATGAAAGTGGTAATTCAAAGAGTGGCCCAATCCTCTGTAACCATTGATGGAAAACAAAAATCGTCCATAAATGTTGGTTTACTGGTGTTGGCAGGCATTGAAGATTCAGACACGGAAGAAGACATAAAATGGCTCAGCAATAAAATAGTCAACCTGCGGATTTTTGATGATGAGAATAAAATTCCCAATCTTTCGGTAAAAGAAATTGGCGGCGAGATTTTATTGGTCAGCCAATTCACCTTACAGGCCTCAACAAAAAAGGGAAACCGGCCTTCTTATCTGAAGGCAAGCAAAGCGGAACTTGCTATCCCGGTTTATGAAAAAATGATTCAGCAACTTGAAAAAGACCTTGGGAAAAAAATAAGTACCGGCGAATTCGGCGCTGATATGAAAGTGGCTTTGGTGAATGATGGTCCGGTTACGATTGTAATCGATTCGAAGAACAGGGAATAATTTATTACACTAATTTTAGCGAATTACAGGAATACTTCTGGTTTTTATTTATATCTTATTAATTCGTGCAACCAAATAAATATGACAATAGAACAAGCGCAAAAAGATATTGACAAATGGATTACCACCACCGGCGTCCGTTATTTCAGCGAGCTTACCAACCTGGGAATTTTGATGGAAGAAGTAGGCGAACTTTCACGGCTGATGGTAAGAAAATATGGGGAGCAATCTTTTAAAGAAAATGAAAAAGACTTACCTATTTCGGACGAACTGGCCGATGTGTTTTGGGTTTTAATTTGCCTTGCCAATCAAACCGGCGTGAATCTGACTGAGGCGCTGGAAAAAAATTTTGAGAAAAAAAATTTACGCGACGCTCAAAGGCATCTCAAGAATTCCAAATTAAAAAACCGGTAGTTTTAGTCATCTTCATTTTACTTTTGATAACAATTTCTTTCTTAATTTTTGACCAAACCATTTGCCGTGTTCAGAAAATTCTTCTTATTCTTTTTTATTTTGATAGTGACAAATTCCGCGTCTGTAGCGCAATATAATGTGCCTCTGTATACCTCATACACCACGGAAGCAGCACGGGCGAGGATGAAAGAAGGCCTTATCAATTACAGTATTTCCACTAATCTTGGTTTGCCGCTAACCGATTCAACGGAAGAAAACTGGAAAGAAGCTTTTGCCGCCATGGAGGTTTTGCAATATGGCACGCCATTCACTGAAACCAAATTAGCATCGGCATTTGACAGCATTGAAATAAGGAGCGTTTCTTTTCAACGCGCACTAATGGAAGTAGTTTATAGTAATTACCCGGCAACATTTACAGACGAAGCAATATCGCTGCTTAATAAAACCCCCGACCCTAAAATATTTGCAATGTGCGCAGAGTATCTGGTTAGGCAAAATAGTAGCGAAAACGAAAGAGAAAACGTTTCTAACATACTGCTAAAAAAATTTACCGACACAGCCTATAAAAATCCGATACTTTATATGCTGATGACACGCCTTTCCCCCGACAAAGTAAAGCCTGTGGCCATGGATAAAGTGCTGCCTGAAATTTTCAGTAAAGATTTTCTTGCCAACCAGGTGGTGATGTACAGCTTACAAAGAAAAAACCGTGATTATCCCGGTTTGGTAATTATAAGAAAGCCGGATGGAACATTTGTAAAAGATTCGTTGGGAAATATTTTTTCTATTCCGCAATTGGCCCGCAGCATCAGCAACCTGCCAGGATACCTTACCAATGGAAATACGCCGCAGGGAATTTTCAGGATGTATGGCTTTAAGGTTTCCACCGGAAATTTTATTGGGCCAACAGCCAATGTTCAAATGGGAATGCCGGTTGAATTGAGCCTTCAAAAATATTTTGATAACGATTATATTATAGATACCAATTGGTCTATTGATTATTATCGCCGGCTGATACCCAAAAACTTAACCGATTTTCTGCCTTTGTATGAGATTTACTATGCGGGCCTTGCAGGTCGCACAGAAATTATTGCGCATGGAACTACCATTGATCCAAACTATTATGCCGGTAAGCCGTATTATCCTTTAACTCCGACAGAAGGCTGCTTGTGTACCAAAGAAATCTGGAATGGAAAACGAATTGAAAGCGACCAGGAAAAATTAGTAAATGGCCTGCTACAGGCCGGTGGAGCAAATGGTTATTGCGTGGTGATAGAGATTGACGATAAAAATGAGCCTGTAACGCTGAAAGATTTGATGCCTTACCTTTCGGTTAAGAATTAATTCAATCATTTAATAATTCAATAATTGGCAACAACCCCATTAGCAGAAAGATTGAGGCCGGAGACATTAGACCAATTAATTGGTCAGCAACATTTGACCGGCAAAGGAAGTGTGTTGCGCACCGCATTGGAAAATCATAAAATTCCGTCAATGATCCTTTGGGGGCCGCCCGGCGTTGGCAAAACCACGATTGCCAATATTATTGCTCATACATTACATGTTCCATTTTATACTTTAAGCGCCATTTCATCAGGCGTAAAAGAAGTGCGCGAAGTGATAGAAAAAGCAAAGCATGAAGAAAATGCCATTCTTTTTATTGATGAAATTCACCGGTTCAATAAAGGCCAGCAGGACGCTTTGTTAGGCGCTGTAGAAAAAGGAATAATTACGCTGATTGGCGCCACCACTGAAAATCCCTCGTTTGAAGTGAACTCCGCTTTGCTCAGTCGTTGCCAGGTTTATATTTTAAAGCCACTGGATAAAAAGGACCTGATTAAACTGTTGAATGAAGCTATAACAAAAGATACCGTTCTTTCCCAACAAAACATAGAAATCAAAGAAACGGAAGCGTTGATCAATTTATCAGGCGGCGATGCGCGGCGGTTGTTGAATCTTCTCGAATTAACGGTTGATCAGCTTTCATCAAAAGAAAAAAAAGACATTGAAATAACTGACGAACAGGTTATCAGTGCGGCGCAGCAAAAAGTCGCGCTTTATGATAAAAAAGGAGAGCAACATTATGACATCATTTCTGCTTTTATCAAATCTATTCGCGGCAGCGATCCCAATGCAGCAGTGTATTGGCTGGCGCGAATGATCGAGGGCGGCGAAGATGTAAAATTTATTGCGAGAAGATTGGTGATTCTTGCCAGCGAAGACATCGGCAACGCCAATCCGACGGCGTTGGTTTTAGCAACTAATACTTTCCAGGCGGTAAATATGATTGGCTATCCTGAATCAAAAATCATTTTATCGCAATGCACCTCCTATCTTGCTTCCTCTCCTAAAAGTAATGCAGCCGTAGCAGCCATCGGCAAAGCTGAATCATTGGTGAAACAATTTGGCGATCTGCCGGTTCCCCTGGCTATCAGGAATGCGCCAACCAAACTGATGAAGAACCTGGACTATGGCAAAAATTATAAATATGCGCACAACTTTGAAAACAATTTTGCCGATATGGAATTTCTTCCTGATGAAATAAAAAACACTGTTTTATACAACCCCGGAAAAAATGCAAGGGAAGAAGAGATCAGAAAATTTTTGAAGGCCAGGTGGAAAGAGAAATATGGTTATTGACAGTGAACGAACAAATAATTGAATTTTTTTATTTTAAACCGATATTCAAACGAACGAATGCTTACAGTAAACTAATAAATAACCGGATTTTTTATTTTGAATTTCCATCACCATTTCCCATTCCATATGATTACCTGGCAATGCAAATATTTTACTGACTTAACCAATTTTGAACTCTATAAAATACTTCAATTGAGAAACGAAGTTTTTGTAGTTGAACAAAATTGTGTATACCAGGATTGTGATGATAAAGATTTAAAAGCCTACCACCTCATGGCCTGGAAGGATGAAAACCTGATCGCTTATACGCGGCTCCTTGCTAAAGGAATTTCGTATGATCATGCGGCATCAATCGGCCGGGTGCTAACGTCTCCCTCGTTTAGAAAAAGAAACATAGGTAAGGAATTGATGCAAAAATCAATCAGTGAAATTTACACGCTATTCGGACAAACTGCCATCAAGGTAAGCGCGCAGTATTACCTGAAAAAATTTTACGAATCGTTTGGTTTTGTTCAGCAAAGTGAAATCTACCTTGAAGATGGAATTGAGCACATTCGTATGGTACTAAAAGTTAACAAAGCAATAAAATAAATAGTTGGCCGTTTATGGGATGACGTTGCCGGAGTAAAACCGGCAGTTAACATTCATCCTAAAACAAGTCAAGCTATGAAAAAACGTATTCAAGGCATCTGGCCAGCGTATTTCATACTAATCATAAGTTGCCTGTTTTCACGCCAAAGCTATTCACAATCTTTTATCATCAGTGGCGAAAAGGCTCGCTATGAAGTGGGTTTCAATGTAGGCCCCTCCTTCTTCCTGGGCGACCTCGGCGGCCATAGAGGAAAAGGCAAAAGATTTGTAAAAGACATTAATTTCCCATTAACCCAAATAATGACCGGTGGTTTTGTCGCGTGCTATCCTAACGAATGGTTAGGAATTCGATTTGCTGCGCAATACGGAAAACTTTCAGGAAAAGACAATATTATCAATACAGAAGGGAACGATGAACTTTACCGTAAACAAAGAAACCTGGATTTCAGAACCAATATCGCTGAAGCATATGTTGCTTTTGAAGTTTTTCCGACATTGCTTTTAAATTTATACGAGCCTGATTTCAAACCCCGCATTTTGCCTTACGGAGTTCTGGGAGTGGGATATTTTCATTTCAATCCACAAGGTTCTTTAACGGATCAATACGGTGACAAAGTTTGGTATTACCTAAGGCCTTTGCATACCGAAGGAGAAGGCTTTGCCGAGTATCCTGAAAGAAAGGAATATTCATTAAACCAGATAAATATCCCGATGGGCTTAGGGCTAAAATATTTTATTTCAGACAGGGTGAATGTGAGTTTTGAAATCCTGTTGAGAAAATCATTTACAGATTATATCGACGATGTAAGCACCACGTATGTGAATCCCGACTTGTATAATAAATACCTCACCGCACGTGATGCGGCGGTTGCCAGGCAGATTTCTGATAAAGTGTTTGCCATTGTAAATCCGGGGCTTACCCGCAATTCTCCGGGCACGCAACGTGGAAACCCGAATCAGAACGATTCATATTTCACTACTTTTTTAAAATTTGGATTCCGCCTTGGGCCAATATTTGAAAACAGCTATGACAGGCACGCAGCAGAACGAATGAAATGCCCTCACACATTCTGATAAGCAGAACCCTTGAGTTTTTTGACAGGTTTAAGTTCTGATTTTAAAAATTCAGCAGTAAAGCTTCTTTTAATCTCAAGAAGTTTTTCAGGGGTGCCTTCAAACAGAATTTCTCCACCTGCTTCTCCACCTTCGGGCCCCAAATCAATGATATGATCAGCAATTTTTATGATATCCATATTATGCTCAATTACCAACACTGTGTTTCCACGGTCTACCAACTTATTAAGCACATCAGCCAGGTGTTGGATATCCCTAAAATGTAAACCTGTGGTAGGTTCATCCAAAATATAAAAAGTTTTGCCGGTATCTCTCTTACTTAATTCGGTAGCCAGTTTTACACGCTGAGCTTCGCCGCCGCTTAACGTTACCGCGCTTTGACCCAGCGAAATATACCCGAGGCCTACTTCCTGCAACACCTTAATTTTTCTGTAGAGATAAGGTACATTCTGAAAAAATTCGACCGCTTCATCAACGGTCATTTCCAAAACATCGCTGATAGATTTTCCTTTGTATCGTATTTCAAGCGTTTCGCGGTTATACCTTTTGCCATTACATTTTTCACATTCAACGTACACATCAGGAAGAAAGTTCATCTCAATAACCCTCATTCCTCCGCCCTGGCACACATCGCAACGGCCGCTTTTTACATTGAATGAAAAACGGCCGGGTTTATAACCACGGATTTTTGCTTCGGGTATCGCGGCAAAAAGTGTTCTTATATCTGTAAAAAATCCACAGTAAGTAGCTGGGTTACTCCTCGGAGTGCGGCCAATGGGCGATTGGTCTATTTCCACTACTTTATCAATATATTCCAGGCCTTCTACTTTTTTAAAAGGCAAGGGAGTCATTTTACTCTTATAAGCATGAACGCTTAGTATCGGGTATAAAGTTTCATTTATGAGGGTAGATTTTCCGCTGCCGCTTACGCCGGTAACACAAATAAATTTTCCCAGAGGAAATGTAGCAGTAACCTCTTTTAAATTATTGCCTGAAGCGCCTTTCAACACAAGGGAATGGCCATTGCCTTTTCGTCTCGAAGAAGGAATTTTGATTTCAACTTCACCGTTGAGATAGGAAGAGGTAAGGGTTTCTAATTTCAGAAAATTGCGCGGAGTTGCTTTGGCCACCACTTCTCCGCCATGCTTTCCGGCGTCCGGGCCAATATCCACAAGATAATCGGCGGCAAGCATTATATCTTTATCATGTTCCACCACTAATACGCTGTTGCCGATATCTCTTAAATTCTTTAACGCCTTTATCAACTGATGGTTATCCCGCTGATGTAGGCCAATGCTTGGCTCATCAAGAATATAGGTGATTCCCTGCAATTGCGATCCTATCTGGGTAGCAAGCCTGATTCGCTGCGACTCACCACCACTAAGGCTTTTGGTAGGGCGGTTTAGGGAAAGATACGTCAGCCCGACATCAAGCAGAAATTGAATCCGTTCCCTGATTTCTTTCAGGATATCCCTTGCGATTATATTTTGTTTTTCTGTTAGCCTTTTTTCAATTCCATTAAACCATCCGAGCAATTTTACCAGGTCCATTTCAGAAAGCTCGGCGATATTTTTATCGTCCACTTTAAACCAGAGGCTTTCTTTCTTTAATCGTTGCCCGCCGCATGAAGGGCATTTCTCAAGAATCATAAATTTTTCCACCCAGCCTCTCATCCCCTCACTGGTATTATCTGAATGAAACCAGCGGTTTATCATATTTACCACTCCCTCATAATCGGTATCCGAATAGGGTTTATCAGTATCGAAAGAAAAGCCTTCAGCATCGTCTTGTTTATTTTTATTCTCATTTCCAAACAAAACGAGATTCATAACTTTCGCCGGTAAATCTTTTACAGGCTTGTCTAAACTGAACTTATATTTTTTGGAAAGCTGCTGAACCTGTTTAAAAACAAAAGCTTCCCGTTCTTCTCCCAATGGGGCTATCGCACCTTCGTTTATACTCAGCGTATTATCAGGAATAATCGCTTCCATATTTACCTGGTACACATTTCCCAACCCTTTACAAGTGGGGCAAGCGCCGTAAGGAGAGTTAAAGGAGAATGCATTGGGGGAAGGTTCTTCGTAGCTAATGCCTGATGCTTCGCACATTAACTGCCTGCTGTATTGAACGACCTGATTTTCGTCGTTCAGCAATAAAAATAATAACCCGTTGCCGAGTTGTAATCCTTTCTGAACGCTTTCGCTTAATCTAACTCTTTGTTCTTTTTTTGCCGCAAGCCGGTCTACCACTACTTCTATATCATGAATTTTGTACCTGTCCGTTTGCATTTTTGGAACCAGGTCTTTAATTTCTCCATCAAGACGTACTTTTAAAAATCCTTTTTTGCGGATTTCTTCAAACAGTTCGCGGTAGTGCCCTTTTCTTCCTCTGACGAGCGGTGCTAATACTGTTATTTTGCTGCTGTCAAACCTTTGCAAGATATTTTCAACTATTTCTTCCTCGCTCCACTTTACCATCTTTTTTCCTGTATTGTAGCTAAAGGCTTCGCCTATCCGGGCAAAAAGCAACCGCAGGAAATCATAAACTTCCGTGACAGTGCCAACGGTGCTCCTGGGATTTTTATTCGTGGTTTTTTGCTCGATGGAAATTACGGGGGAAAGTCCCGTGATTTTGTCTACATCCGGCCTTTCCATATCGCCCAGAAATTGGCGGGCATATGCCGAAAAACTTTCCATGTACCGCCTCTGGCCTTCAGAAAAAATAGTATCAAAAGCCAGGGAGGATTTACCACTACCCGAAATTCCGGTAATTACCACCAGTTGATTTTTAGGGATAGCAATATCAATATTCTTGAGGTTATGTTCGCGGGCGCCAAACACTTCAATATTTTCGTTCTCCGTAAAAATTTCTGCTGTTTCTGTTTCCTTTTTATTGGCCATAATTGAGGCTGACAAATTTACAATTTAATGGCACTTTATTTGAGAGCATTAACAGTTCTTTTTAAATACATTTTTCCAGTAAAGCAACATTTATTGGGAATTCTTATTTTGTTATTTTCACGTTAATAATAGTTTCTTAAAAAATCCTTATAACGGAATACGGACAATCATATAAAGGAGATAAACATTTGTAATCCAATAGCTAATAAATGTGCTGAACGGTAAAAGATATAAAACCTGATGCACTGAAACCCGGGAATAAGTTGGACACTGGAAAAAAAAATTTAGCTGTTGTATTTTACAATTGTTTTTTCGTAGTTTTATTGTTTCTTTGACTGCTTAGAACTAACCATTATATGAAAGGCGTTTATTAAAATGTATCGTATAATTGTTTTTTGGGTTACTGCAATTAATAAAAAGAATATTTGAAATTAATTTGATTCATTTTTACAATAATTAAAATTACTCATCGTTAAATACTGCACGCTTCCTTTGGAAATATCCGGGAAGTGGCAGGTAAGACGAACAAAAAAACTTAATAAACACTACATTTGTCCTTACCCTTCAATGTAAAAAATATGAAAGTTACATTTCTCACTTCAATGCTAATTGCAGCAGTTATCCTGGCCGGTTGTGGTAAATTTGGAAAATCCAAAGGACTGCCTAACGATGGCCAGCTTCATGGGGTGGCTCCGGCAGGCCGGTATATTTTACCAAAACCTCCCGGAATGATTTACGTTCCGCCGGGAACTTTCCACATGGGCCCAAGCGATGAAGATGTGAACTACACATTTACAGCACGAAACAAACAGGTGTCAATCAGTGGTTTCTGGATGGATGCCACAGAAATTACCAATAATGAATATCGTCAGTTTACGAATTACGTTCGTGATTCTATCGCAGCTAAATTAATGGGATTCGTAAAACAAGGCGCCGATGGAAATGAATATATAGACCAGGCAAAAATGAAAACCATCAAGTGGAACGACAAAGCAACATTAGAGAAAATTGATGCTATCATCGTTACCCCTGACAACCGGATATTTGGTAAAAAAGAGATTGACGCTAATAAGCTGGTATATCATTCTGAAACTTTTGATTATGCTGCAGCGGCAGGAAATAAGGATCCGAATGTACCACGTAGCACTTTTATCATCAAGAAAGACATTCCGATTTACCCTGATACATTGGTTTGGGTAAGAGATTTCGCATATTCGTATAATGAGCCGATGGCCAAGCAATATTACAACCACCCTGCATTTGGAAACTATCCGGTGGTAGGCGTAAACTGGAAGCAGGCAAATGCTTTCTGCGAATGGAGAACAGAAACTTTAAATTCTTATTTGATCAGCAAGAACAGAGCTACTGAAACTAATTTCAGGCTGCCAACGGAAGCTCAATGGGAATATGCGGCAAGAGGTGGAAGATCACAAACTCCATATCCATGGGGCGGCCCTTACCTGAGAAACAGAAAAGGATGTTTACTGGCAAACTTCAAACCAGGCAGAGGTAATTATCCTGAAGATGGCGGATTTTACACTGTAAGAGCGGATGCTTACTGGCCAAATGACTTTGGACTATACTGTATGGCAGGAAACGTAGCAGAATGGACATCATCTCTTTATTATGAAGGAAGCTACAATTTTCAATCTGATATGAACCCGGACGTAAGATGGAATGCAAAAGACCAGGATGCCCCCCGAATGAAACGTAAAGTTATTCGCGGCGGAAGTTGGAAAGATGTTGGATTTTTTCTTCGTACCAGCACCCGCACTTTCGAATATCAGGATACGGCCAAGTCATATATCGGATTCCGCTGTGTAATTGACTTGCCGCCAGCAACCAGCAAAAAAGGCAAAAAATAAATTAAAATATCATTAAATAATATTTCATAGAAAAATTTTAGTTCAACATTTTACTGCCTGTATTAATTGTTATTTTAAAAGTAATTAATATAGGCATTTTTTGTGCGAACCAACAAAGAAAAACAAAACCTTAAAATTAAAAAACCCAACCCTGTTATGATTCAACAACCTAAAAGAAATTTCCTGACATTGATAGACGTACTGGTAAGTGCCGGTGCAGCAGTAGTAATTTTCGCCGCCTGGGCAAAACTAACCCATCAAAGCTATGCAGACACGATGCTTACGGTAGGTATGTGGACTGAAACCGCCATATTCCTGGTATATGCCGTTATTGAGTGGGTAAAACCAAAACCGCACGATGTAGCTCACGCGCCTGCAGTGCATGCCGTTTCCGAAGGAAATCCTGCATTACAATCGATGGAAAAAATGATGAAAGATGCCGACATCACCCCTGCAAACATGAAAAGGCTTAGCGAAAATTTCCAAAAGCTCGGAGTCACCGTTAGCCAGATTGGCGAAGTAGGTGATGTTGTAAAAAGTACCGGTGATTTTTCTGCAAAAACCAAAGAAGCTACTAATGCGCTTGGATTAATGAAAGATGCTTATACCAATTCTGCGAATACCATGAGCAACTTTAATAGTGCAGCAGACAGCGCAAAAGGATTTCATGAGCAAGTGCAGGTGCTGACCAAAAATCTTGGTTCACTGAATAGCATCTATGAGCTGGAGCTTACTGAAAGCAACAATCATCTGAAAACTTTGAACAGCTTTTATGGAAAAATGGCCAAAGCCAGTGAAGTAATGGTTGCCACAGTAGATGACGCGCAAGCTACTAAAGCACAGATAAATGCCCTTGCCAATAATTTGGGTAAATTAAACCAGGTGTATGGAAACATGCTTAGCGCAATGCAGGGAAGACAGTAAACCGATAAATAATCCAAAATTCTAAAATCCAAACCACCCAGAAAAATAAATAAAAATGGCAGGACTACCTAGAGATCCACGGCAAAAAATGATAAATGTAATGTACCTGGTACTTACAGCCATACTTGCCCTGAATGTATCAAACGAGGTGATTAATGCATTTAAGGTTGTTGACACAAGCTTAATTGCCTCTAACAAAATTATAGCCGGATCCAATAATACTTTGTATAAATCACTTGAAGAGAAACTTAAAGAGCCTCAATCTCAAGAAAAGGCAGGAATTTGGGAGCCAAAGGCAATGACGGCAAAACAATTGTCATCTGATATGATGTCTTATCTCGACAGTTTGAAACTGGCTCTCAAAAAGGCAGCGGACCTTCGTATTAAACCAGATGGAACCGAAGATTACAGGGAAGATAACCTCGACGCCTCCACCCGTCTTTTTGAAACAAATAAAGAAGGGGAAAGATTAAAGGCAAGACTTGATGCTTATAAGCAAAACATGCTAAACATTGATCCCGCAATCAGAAAGCAATTTGAAAACAATTTTCCGGTAAATACCGAAACCAAAGATTTTAAAACCAGGGAAGGACAACACAAGGATTTTACTCAAATGTATTTTCACATGACTCCTACTGTTGCAGCGCTTACTATGCTTAGTAAGTTCCAAAACAGTATCAAAAATGCTGAAAATATGGTGGTAACTTATTGCCATTCCCAAATCGGAGCGGTGGAAGTTCATATGGACCAGGTGGGCGTAATTGTTGGTGCTAATTCAACTTACTTAATGCCCGGGCAGGAACTAAAAGTTACAGCGGGCGTAGGAGCATACAGTTCCAGCGTGAAGAGTAATATAACTATTAATGGACAACCAGTAAATATGGTAAACGGCCAGGGCACCTACACTACTACAGTAAGTGGAGCCGGCGACCATTCTATACAGATTAATGGTTCGTTCATTGGTGAGGATGGCAAACCAGTGCCGGTTCATCAAACATTAACCTATACCGTAGGAACTCCAGGCGGTGCAGCGGTGATGTTGGATAAAATGAATGTATTTTACATCGGTGTTCCAAACCCGGTAACCATTTCATCAGGAACTGGTTGGGACAAAACAAAAGTATCTATGGCTGGCGGTTCATTGACGGCTGCCGGAGGACCAGGCAAATACACTGTAAAAGTGAGCCAGGTTGGAAAGGCATCTATCACAGTAAATGCCGATGGAAAAGCAAGCACCTACGACTTCAGGGTAAAAAGAATTCCTGACCCGGTTGTAAAAGTAGGCCCAAGCGGTGGCGGAAGAATTCAATCAGTGGTTTTCAAAAACCAGAGTTTCGCCCGTGCTGATTTAGAAAATTTTGATTTCGACGCACATTTTAACATTGTAAGCGCAACAATGTATTTTACAGGTGCTAACTTTCCAAATACGCAATCAGCAGAAATACATGGAGGAAGTTTGGAGGCTGTGAAAGGTTTTTTACAGAGATGCATTCCCGGTACCTCAGTAACCTTTGATAATGTAAAAGTGCAGGGGCCTGATGGCGTAGTGAGAAGTATTCCGGGACCAGGGTTTATATTGTACTAAAATAGAATAAATAAAAGGCTATGAAAATTATCTCATTAAGAATTCTGATGCTGGTGCTTTCCTTTGGAATATTATCCAATGTTGCAAATGGCCAGGCAAAGAAGCGCACGGTTAAAAAACGGGCTACAGCGCAGAAAACCACCTCGGAAAAATCAAACGCTACTATCAACCCAACCTTAGTTGATACAGCCACCGTGATAGCGCCTCCTCCACCTCCGGTTGACAGTCTTCCTATCGAATCTGTAAAGCCCTCTTTACGGCCTGAAACAGCTCTCGACATTCACAACGGATTGATTACGGAAAGGACACCGCTTCCTTATCAGCAGTTAAGACAAGAAGATGCTGCATACGATGAAAGGTTGTGGCGTGAAATAGATACCCGTGAAAAGATCAACCTTCCTTTCCGCTACTCAGCAAATGAGGATAACGGAAACCAGAGATTCATATCTATTCTTCTAAAAGCCATCCAGGATGGGCCGGACAATGGCGGGGTTACGGCTTTTAATGCTATTGACGATCGTTTCACCACACCAATGACTAAAGCCGAAGTAGCAAAAGCTATTTCCGGAGGGACGGTTACTGTTCCAATTTATGATTCACTTGGAAACGTAATTGGCAATAAAGAAACCACACAGGAGGTTAACCTTGATTCTTTCTATAAGTTTCATATTAAGGAAGAAGTAATTTTTGACAAACAAAGTTCAAGATTGTTTTGGAGAATCCTTGGCATTGCTCCAGTAAAAAGAGTGATAACCGCTTCCGGGGTAGATCTTGGAGAGACTGAACTTTTCTGGGTATATTATCCTGATATGCGCCCGATTTTCGCAAAGTATTATGTGTATAACGGAAAGAACTACGGAGCCCGTATGACCTGGGAAGACCTGTTTGAATCAAGAATGTTTCATGGAAGAATTATTAAAAGCACGCTCGATAATCCATTCGATACTTATCTGAAGAATCAGACAGGGTTAAAGGACAGGCCTATTCTCCAGTTATTACAGGGAGAAAAAATTCAAAATGAAATATTTAATTACGAACAGAATCTCTGGAGTTATTAAAATTATTTTTATTTAAGAATTATATAAGGGAGCCTTTAGGGCTCCTTTTTTGTGGACATTTGTCGTGAACTACTTTATACCCTTCAAATACAGATATCTTCAAAAAACGAATTGTACGCTCAGGGAAATTGCAAGCGCCGTAAAATACTGCGAGGTGGTTTAAAGAGTAGCCTAATGCCACACCACCGATATAATGAATAGTTATTTTTTAACGGTTCCAGGTGGGCATTCTCTTACCGGATTAAAGTATTCTTTTCCACAAACTTATAGGCGGGTTAAAATCCGAGCAACAAATTGGCAATATAATGAGGTTGGTATACTTGTTGAAATATTTTAGCCATTAACTATTTAATTTAAACCTATTTTATGGAAACAACTATTGAAAAAACAACCGAAGCCTTAAATGACCTTATCATTATTAATAATGACCGCTACGAAGGTTACCAAAAGGCAATGGACCAAGCAAAAGAGGCAGACTTAAAAAGTCTGTTTTCGACGTTTAGTAATCAAAGCAAGTCAAACAATTCTGTTCTTCGCTCACTGGTACCTACGGAAGAAGCGCCGGCTCGTGATGAAACCAGGCTTTCCGGAAAGTTTTACCGGGCATGGATGGACGTGAAAAATGCAATTGACGCTGGTGATCGCAAAAAAATTCTTTCCTCTTGCGAATATGGTGAGGATGTGGCCAAAAAAGCCTACGAAAATGTATTGGAGGATAAAAGCAACCTGACTCCTGAGGCAGCGGCCACAATAAAGAATCAGTACGATGAAATTTTGAAAGCGCACAACCAGGTGAAGGCATTGAGAGATAATGCTTAATTTTTTATTTCGAATGAAATCAAAATGCCCCGAAAATTTTTTTGGGGCATTTTGATTTCCCTAAAAGTAATGCGTTTTAAAATTGGATGCCCTGGCAGTAAACCAGGAAATAACAGCAATTTTTATTTTATCTCAAAAAATGAATGATGAAATATCATCCTTCACAACTTTTGCATTCTACCAAACTGGTTACCAATTCCTTTGAAACACTTTGGCTTCTTTGGTAATACAACGTTTTTATCCCAAGCTTCCACGCTTCAATCATAAGCTTGTTTACTTCTCTCACAGGCATGCCTGAAGGAATATTCAAATTAAGGCTTTGCGATTGATCCACGTATTTCTGCCTGATAGATGCCTGCTGGATGATTTCGAGCTGGCTAATTTCTTTAAAGGTTTTGAACACTGCTTTTTCTTCATCACTAAGTTCGGCAAGATGCTGCACGCTTCCATGGTGAAGCATTATGCTTCGCCATGTGTCTTCATTATTTATGCCTTTTTTTTCCAAAACTTTTTTGAGGTATTTATTTTTTCTCATAAAATTTCCTTTGGAAAGCCCTGCTTTATAATAATTACTGCTAAAGGGTTCGATGCCGGGAGATGCCTGGCCAAGGATAGCTGAAGAAGAGGTAGTAGGCGCAATTGCCATCACAGTAGTATTTCTTCTTCCATAGCCCTTCAGCAAAGGCGGCTCACCATAAATTCTGGCCAGCTCCTGCGAAGCCTTATCCGCCTTTTCGCGAATATCTTTAAAAATGATTGAGGTGAGTTGCTTTGCGCGCATTCCTTCAAACGGAACATTGTTTTTTTGCAGATACGAATGCCAGCCCAATGCTCCAAGACCCAATGCCCGGTGCCTCGTAGCGAAGCGATTGGCATTTTTCAGGTAGTGGTTATCTTCCGTTTTTACGATAAATTCCTGCAAAACCGCATCGAGAAAAAATATCGCAAGACGAACCGCATCAGAATCTTTCCATTCGTCATACGTTTCAAGATTCATTGACGAAAGACAACATATAAACGATTCATCTTCTGTGGAAGGCAGCATTATTTCTGAGCACAGGTTGCTGGCATGGATGGTATAAGATAAATCTTTATAAACCTGCGGCTTGTTTTTGTTTACATTATCTGAAAAGAAAATATAAGGTAATCCCTTTTGCTGGCGGCATTCCAGCAGCCTGGCCCAAATTTCCCTTTTGGCAGTATCACCATCAATCATATCCTGCATCCAATAATCGGGCACACAAACTCCCGAAAAAAGATTTTGGATTGGATGGCCAATGTTTTTAATTTGAAGAAATTCCATGATATCAGGATGATCTATATCCAGGTAAGCTGCGAAAGCTCCCCTTCTGACACCTCCCTGTGAAATCGTATCCATAGCCGTATCAAAAAGACGCATAAAACTTACGGCCCCGCTGCTTTTCCCATTATCAGTCACCGCGCTTCCCCGGCCACGCAACCCCCCAAAATAGCCCGAAGTGCCACCTCCCAGCTTGGTTTGCATGATTACTTCACCGAGCTTATGGGTAATGCCTTCTATATTATCCGGAACATGAACATTAAAACAAGAAATAGGTAATCCCCGTTCTGTGCCCATATTAGCCCAGATCGGCGAGCTCAGGCTCATCCAGCCGCGTTCTATCATTTCCTGGAAGGCTTCCGTAAGCTCTGGCTTATATAATCTTTGGGCAGCGGCCTTACAAATCCTCTCTATTGCTTTTTCGACTGTTTCACCTTTTAAAAGATATCCACGGTTCAGGTTTTGTTCGCTCTCGTCATTTTTCCACCACAGCCTTTCCATAACCGGGGCAGTTTCAAATATAGTTTCCATATTTATTCAAATTTTTAAGATTATTTATGCAGACATTTTCAGACAATTTAAAATGTTCCAGCTGGGGAACAGGAATATTATAAACCAGCCAAACACAAAAATGCCGCTGCCTAATAATTGCTCACTTCGTCAAAATAAATCGTTTGCTGTAATGCTTTTATCGTGTTTGGTATAGTCTACCGGACGTTTGGCAAAAAAATCATCAAGGCTGTTGGCAAAAACTTCCTCTTCAAACCACTTCATAGGTTGATATTGATCCATAGTGATAAAATATTGCTCAGGTAATTCTATCTTAACCATGCTTTCGTCAACCCGGAATTTTATAAAATTCACCAGGTCACTCTTATGAATCGTTTCTATTTCCCCTTTTTCAAAAATCCAATCAATGATTTGAGTTTCTATTTCGATAGATTCTTTTACCATATTTGTGATGTCTGAAATGGTTGCCGCATCCAGCACTTCGGGATATTCTTCCTTAATCTTATTAATGAGGTAAATGCCTGCATTTGCGTGCACCTGTTCGTCAATAGAAGTCCACGCAATTATGTTACTTACGTTTTTCATCCAACCTTTAAAACGGGGAAAAGAAAGGATAACCGCAAACTGGCTGAATAGCGATACATTTTCAATTAATATAGTAAATAATATCAGCGACATGCTGTATTCTTTCCTGTCGGCTGATTTGGTATTGCTCAAAGCCCTGGTTAAATAATTAATTCTTTCTTTTATTACCGGTACCTGTACCAGCTTTTCAAATTCATCATTATACCCCAGCACTTCCACGAGCCGTGAATACGCTTCTGAATGACGAAATTCGCATTCTGCAAATGTGCTGCCCAGCCCATTGAGTTCGGGCTTGGGAAAATGCGAATAAAGGCTGCCCCAAAAAGATTTTACAGCTACCTCTATCTGCGCAATTACCAGCAGGCTTCGCTTGATTGCGCTTTGTTCTTTTGCCGACAACAGCGATTGGAAATCCTGGGTATCTGCCGTAAAGTCCACTTCGGAATGCACCCAGAATGAGCGGTTAATCGCTTCTGTGAACTGTAAAATTTCAGGGTACTCAAAAGGTTTATAATTAATTCTTTTATCAAATAATCCCATGTCAAAATATATTTAAGATGATCTAATATTTTGAAGAAAAGATGAGACGTCAAGACGATGATACAAAAGCTTTGCAGCAAAGGCAGCGACTTACTTTTCCTCCGAAAGTTTGTTCAATTTATATACTGGCAGGTCTTCTGACTCTTCCATTTTTCAGCAGCCTTCCCATATGCAATTGGCAAACAGTGGCTTCTATTGCTGAAAATAATATTCGGTTATCCATCGGAATTACAGCTACGGGGATAGTTCCGGGTTTGCACCGGATTCCCTTTTAATGAAATTTCTTTTTGGAAATTATCAACCAGAACTCTTTTGTAAAGTAAGTTTAGAATTTAAAAATAGTCTGAAATTGTTATTCACCTACTGTTGAAAAATTAAGATAATACTGCATGGATAAGGGTTCGGCAATAAAATTTTTATAAGTTAAATATGCCAAATTAATTTTGGCACGGCACTTCTTAATTTGCATTTCCTACGCTGAGAATGAAACATTATGATGGGTTGACATATCTTAAATGAGTTAATAATTTACGTATCATTGCCGGGCACCAAATTTTCAAGTATGAAGCTTAATAATGACTCAACAATCGGAAAAGATATAGGCTTACTTATTCTCCGCGTGGCTTTTGCCTTTGCCTTATTTTATGGGCATGGGTTTGGTAAATTGTCGGTAATTTTTGGCGGGCAGGAAATACATTTTATGGATCCGATTGGCATTGGCGCTAAATTATCTTTTTCTCTTGCAGCCTTTGCCGAAGGCATTTGCGCAATCTTTCTTTTGGTTGGCTTATTTTCACGATTCGCCTCTTTTATTTTAGCCATCAATTTTGTGGTTATTTTTTGGTTCCATGCGTTTGTCGCAAAAGACGGATTTAATGTATTGGAGCTGCGTTTATTGTATCTCTGTTGTTTTCTGGCATTACTTTTTACCGGGCCGGGCCGGATTTCGCTCGACCAGTTGTTATTCAGCAAAAGGAAGAGTATTTTTTATAAATAATCCGACTGCATTTTCTTCAACGCAGTAAACAAATAAATACACATATTTTTTGTTTTGCAGGTACACCGCCATTGGAGAAGGAATGGAATATTTTTTGTTTTGACTTTCAGCAATAGAACTGAAAATATTTTTATTGAGTTATTTAAACGATTCTCCTAAAAAGTATGGAACAAAAGGATTATTTAAAATTAATAGATAAGGCGGGCGGGCTTCTGCAGAAGAAAAAGGCGACTATCGCCGTGGCCGAAAGTGTAACATCAGGAAATCTACAAGCCGCCTTTTCGCTGGCTATGAATGCAACTACTTTTTTCCAGGGTGGCATTACCGCTTACAACATTGGTCAAAAATGCAGGCATCTGCTTGTTGAACCTATTCATGCACTGGCGGTAAATTGTGTTTCCGAAAAAGTTTCGATTGAAATGGCTAAGGAGGTATGCAATTTATTTAAATCAGATTATGGCATTGGAATTACGGGCTATGCCAGCCCGGTTCCAGAAAAAAATATTAAGCAATTATTCGCTCATGTTGCTATTGTAAAAGGAAATACACTGATTCAATCAAAGAAGATAATTTCCTCACATCAAAAACCGCCAGATACGCAGATGGACTTTACGCAAAAAGTCCTTCAAATATTAATTGAAGCGCTTCAGTCGCCAATAAATAAATCATAAAAATCTAAAAGTGAGAAGTACAAAGCAGCGATAGTATTAATGGTTCATGTTTGCGTTTTATCAATCCATTTCCCTGCTAATGGCGCCTGATAGTTTTTCATTTTTTGCAATAAGTCATCAATGTCATCGCTTACAATTACCATATCCAGGTTGATTTGCTTTAAAAAACCTTTCTGCACCATCAGATGAAAAAGAGACAATAAATCGTCAAAAAAACCATTCACGTTTAAAATAGCGACAGGCTTTTGGTGCAATCCCAACTGCGCCCAGGTAAGCATTTCAAAGAATTCTTCGAGCGTTCCAAATCCACCGGGAAGCGTAATGATGCCATCTGAAAGCTTATCCATTTTTGCCTTTCGCTGGTGCATGGTTTCAACACAAATTAATTCGGTAAGATGCTCATGAGCTATTTCTACGTTTTTTAAAAACCGCGGTAATACTCCGATAGCTTCGCCATGGTTTTCAATAACTCCATTTGCCAAAACACCCATCAATCCCACTTTGGCTCCTCCGTAAACCAAACCAATATTTTCTTTGGCTAACGTTTTTCCCAATTGATACGCCATTTCCTCAAATATGCTTTCGGAACCGGAACTGGAGCCGCAAAAAACGGTTATTCTTTTCATTTGATTTTCTATTTTTTGTCATTGCCAAATTCTATTGCTACCGCGAAAGTATTTTAAGCATTTTGAATTTTAAATAATCCGATTCTTAATCACTCAAAAAAGTAAACTTCAATATTTTTTCACACCAGCTTCAGCGGGATGGTAATAAGCTGACGTTTTGCAAATAGAAACTGTCAATATTTGTTGCTTTACTTTCCTGCGATCTGCTCCGGATGATTTAAAGCGAAATAACTTATGGCATGATTTTTATCCCATTTTTTGATAAAATTATACCCTAACAAAAAACATATATATGGACAGCATCAACAAAAACCAGGATGGAACTCATAAAGAAAATCTTTCAAACGCAGAAGCTGCTAAAAAAATCAAAGAGCTGGCAAATAAAAACACCTGCTTTTTTTGCACGAACCTTGCTACAGGCACAAAGTTAAATACACGGCCGATGTCAGTGCAAAAAGTCGATGATGAGGGGAATCTTTATTTTTTAAGTGCAAAGGATAGCCACAAAAACCGCGACATAGCAGTGAACCCTAAAGTGCAGTTGTTTTTCCAGGGCTCAGCACATTCAGACTTTTTAACTCTTTATGGAACCGCCACCATCTCGGACGATAAAGCTTTAATTAAAGAGCTTTGGGAACCACTTGCCAAAGCATGGTTTACTGAAGGCGAAAATGATCCCAGAATTTCCGTAATCAAAATTGCAAGCGACGGGGGATACTATTGGGATAATAAACATGGAAATGCAATTGCGTTGCTAAAAGTGGCTGCGGGCGCTCTTATAGGTAAAACAATGGATGATTCTATCGAGGGCGCTCTAAAAGTTTGAGATACCTTATTTAGGAAAGCTTTTGTCAGTTCAAAAAAGCGAGATTTTTATAATCTCTTTACCCTTAAATTTTTAAACCTAACCACATCACCGTGCCCCAGGAACCCGATATGGCCGCTTTTGCGAAGCAAACCCGGGTGTTCCTTATGGTCCAAAGTGCCATTCTTTGAAGCTTCTTTAATATCACCATCCAAAATCACATGGCCGTTTAAAATCACTTTTATTTTATTTCCGTTCGCTATAATTTCCTCTTTATTCCATTCGCCTGTAGGCAATAAAAATCCCCGCTTTGCAGGTATCACGCCATATACTGAGCCATGATATTGGTAAACATGAAGGTCTTTATATTTCGGAGCTTCATTGTCTAAAACCTGGATTTCCATACCCACATAGGCGGCATCGCCTTCCAGCGGTGCGCGAATGCCAATGCCGTTATTGGCCCCGGGACTCAACTGAAATTCAAACCGCAAAACGAAATTGTCAAATTCATCTTTCGTATAAAGATTACCTCCGCTGCCATCTTGCGGGTTCACTTCTATAGCACCGTCTTTTACCACATACCCTGATTTGTTCCCCGTCCATTGATCCAAATCAGTGCCATCAAACAAAGAAATAAATCCCTGCTTTTTTTCTTCCGGGGTTAAGGTATCAGGCGTATTTGTCGGCAACTCCCTCACAAAAATATTTCTATAGGCTACCTCTGTACCATGAGCCTGCAATTCTAATTGTTCTCTTGGAAAAAGAGGCATAGAACGATCCCAATAGTTTTCAAGCGGAACATTATCGGTAACTAATATACCGTTTAAATAAACCGTTACCCTGTCGCCTTTCATAATGATATGGAAACGATTCCATTCACCCACTTTATTATCAGCTACAGAAAGTGGTTTACTTTCATTTTTCTGATTGTTGTACAATCCTCCAGACCCAACCTGTGCGCCCACTTCTCTTCTACTCGTATCCCATATCTGCACTTGTGGCGTTCCTCTTAAATAAATGCCGGCATCTCCTTTGGGTTCTATTTTCCAATCTACATACATTTCGATATCGCCATATTGTTTGGTGGTTACCAGGTTGTTACCATGGCCGGTAAAAATTAAGAGACCGTCTTTCGCTATCCAATCGCCCTTCGTTTTTTCGTTGGCAGAATCTTCCGCAGCCTGTAGCTGTGCAGCAGTCATCTTTGACCTGGTAATCGGATTTCCAACAAGGGCCTTCCATCCATTAAGATTTTCCCCATTGAACAGATTTACAAAACCATAATCGTATGGCATTTTTACAAGATGCTGTTGCAAACGGTTTACAAGTATTGCACTGTCTTCTCCTTTAATCAGAGGCAAGGCTGTTTCCAGTGCTTCTCTTACCACGGGGCCTTTAATATTATCACCGTTCAATGCAAGGCGGGCCACAATTAAAGCGGCCTGGGAAGCAACATCCGGATCTTTTAAGGATTTACTTGCCAATATAAAACTGCTGAATCCTGGGATTTTCGATGTTTCCCATAGAATATCTTTTTTCTGTAACGGATTTACGGCCTTTGCGATTTCATCTTCTAAATTCAATAATTGTTGCACATCATTTGAAGCAATCTTCTTCGTTGGTCTTATCTCCGGAAGTTTTGGTAAAGAGGTATTTTGGCGATGAACAAGTACACTATCTGTCAATAACTTCAATTGCGATTGAATAAAAAGATTAGCGTATTCGGTCTTGGCGGAAGACGAATATTTCTTCAACAAAGCAATCAATGAATTTTTTTTCGACTCATCCAAAGCAGATGCATTCACATACGCATTAATCGCATAGCTTGCCTTCACCTTAAGAGAATCATCGTCAAGATATTTGATGGCTTTTTTCCAATCTTTCTTTTTCCATGTATCCATAACTTTTACCGCATCGCTGGCATTAGCCATCTGCTGAAAAGGAAAAAGTTCGATTGTTGACAATACGCCCTCGTTCTGTTTTTGCGCCTGCGAATAATAAGCAGTTGAAAGCAGAAAAGTTCCAATTAATAAAAAGGAAAAATATTTCTTCATACAAATAATTTTTGCAGTAATTTTTTTTAAAGATGCCATGGGCCGCGCATCGGCGGATTTATCAAATAATTAGCTTCGTTGTCATTAATGAATAATTGAGTCTCCGGATCAAAATGCAAAGTCCTTCCAAGCCGTAAGGCAATCTTTCCCAAATTAATTATTGAGCATGACCGGAAACCATTCATTTCGTTGAGCGCAAACGTTTTCCTGTATTTTACTGAGTCTAAAAAGTTAGTCACTTGTGGCTCGGGATCAGGCATCATAGCCAGCTTCTGGTCCAGGTTGGGAATGTCTGATTTAAAACCTTTGAATAATTTTCCTTTTGGCCCTGAGATGTACGCCGCATCAGGATCTTTAGCCTCTCCATCTAAAATAATTTTGCAACCATCATCGTACGTAAAAGTCAATTTTCGGAAAGTGCCGACTGCATCCCAGTTTTGTTGCTCCGCGTCCACTTCGATTAATACAGGGCTCGTATTGTCTTTGCCCAAAAAATATTGGACAGGATCGATATAATGTTGCCCCATATCGCCGAGGCCTCCTCCATCATAATCCCAGTATCCCCGGAAAGTCTGATGCACCCTGTGTGGATTGTATGGCTTGTAAGGAGCCGGACCGAGCCATCGGTCATAATCCAATTCCGGGGGCACCGGCATTTTTTCTAAATTTGTTTTGCCTACCCAATAAAACTTCCAGTCAAAGCCCGTGGTCTTGCTAATGGTTACGGTCAGCGGCCAACCCAGCAGGCCGGATTCCACCAACTTTTTTATAGGCCGCACGGTTGTACCCATCCCATAAAAAATATCTTCAAACCTGAACCAGGTGTTTAAGCGAAACATTCTTTTGTTTTGCTGCACTGCTTCAATCACTCGCTTGCCCTCTCCTATCGTCCTGGTCATTGGTTTCTCGCACCAGATATCTTTTCCTGCATTGGCGGCATCAATTGAAATAAGACCATGCCAGTGGGGCGGCGTTGCAATGTGCACAATATCCACTTCAGGCAAAGCAATAAGTTCGCGGTGATCATGAAATGTTTTCACGCCGCTACCGATCATTTTTGCCGCCTGGGCTAAGTGGTTTTTATCCACGTCGCAAATTGCTACGACACGCGTTCCGGCGTAAGGAATATGTCCACGACCCATGCCGCCTACGCCTACAATTCCCTTCGTCAATTGATCGCTTGGCGCTATAAACCCGCGGCCTAAAACGTGCCTGGGAACAATATAAATACCAGCAGCTACCGCAGCAGCATTTTTTATAAAACGGCGCCGACTGTTTTTTTCTGAAGATTTCATCCTATGTAATAGTTATTAGTTCAAGCTTAGTTATTCCTGTAAATATAATGAAAACGATTTGGCGAAAACAAGAGCGCCTTAATATTCAACATATCTTTCTTTCATTTGGCTGATGCAGGGAATGAACATCATTGAATAAAATCGGCTTGATGGCTGCTGATACATTGTCTTCTATCAAATAGGATACGTAAAATAAAAATCATAATTATTTTTTCGTTTACTGGTCTATGTGTTTTTCGCTTACCGGTTCCATCATCCAAATCGAAAATAATTTTAGTAAATTCGTTTATGCTTCTATAGAAACAGACCCGTAAACCCTGGCTGTAGAAGGCTTTAACAATATGGAAAACAAAAAGACTTTGGTATTGGGCGCTTCTTCAAATCCTTCGCGATACAGCTTTCTGGCGATTAATAAGCTTCGCAATGAGGGCCACGATGTAGTAGCTATTGGCAAACGCACCGGCACCGTAAAGGATATAGAAGTAATTAATCAACAGGTTCAGGTTGAAAATCTTGATACAGTGACCCTTTACCTGAATGCCAATAATCAAAAGCCATATTACGATTATATTCTCGCCCAGAAGCCAAAACGAATCATCTTTAATCCCGGCGCAGAAAATGATGAGTTGGAAAAACTCGCAAGGGAAAATAATATAGATACCCAACACGCATGCACGTTGGTTTTACTAAGCACCCGCCAGTATTAATACTTTTTCACTGAGTATTTTCACGCAACTTTCAGCATATCAATGATTTTTTCATAGTTAGTGTAATATTTTGGATGGATTACCGTTTTTATTGCATCCAGGATTTTAAAAATAAAAAACCCTAACTATGAAAATCATGTACAAATTGGCTGCTATATCTGTGCTCATGATGCTTTCATACTGCAGCTATTCACAACCAGCGCCAGGCAAGCATAATTACTTTTATAAATACGCATCGAGACTACAAACTCCCGACGAGGAACTCAGCAAAGCGTTTGCAGTTACTGAAGGAAGCAAAGTAAAATTAAATTTTGGCGGTTTCGCCTTCAACGGAATTGTAACCTCTTCCATAAAAAGATATGACAGCCTGCACACCGTGATTGTAAAATCCGCCGCGCTGGACAATACGATCCTTGCTATTTCCAGAAGAATTAACAGCGATAAATCCATCATCTATGTAGGCAGATTGATTAATAACAATTCTGCCGACGGATACCAATTAAAAAAAGAAGATAATGGCGCTTATGCCATGCATAAAATTCAAACTGATGCACTGATAGAAGATTTTTAAAACCCTATATCCGTTGCCCTAACAACGGTAAAATAAAAAAATCCCTTACCATGAAAAAGTTTCTACCTCTAACCCTTATCCCAATTTTTCTAATTTCTTTCAAAACCTATTCATTGCCCAAGCTCAGCAGTTTTCCTTCGGCCAAAGCCACCATCTATTTCGATTTTGATGGCCAAACTGTGACCGGCACTTCGTGGAACGGAGGGGCTACATTTTATTGCCAGCCGGCAGTGTTAACTGATGACCAAATCACCAATATTTTTAACCGTATTTCTGAAGACTATCGCCCTTTCAATATTAATATTACTACCGATTCTTCAGTGTTTTTGGCGGCTCCGCTGGCGCAAAGAATCAGAATTATTGTGACGCCAAGCAGCGATTGGTATGCCGGAAATGTCGGTGGCGTTTCTTTCACAGGCTCGTTTGTTTGGGGAGATGACACGCCCGGATTTGTTTTCACTAATAAACTTGGAAATGTTCCTAAATTAATTGCAGAATGCTGTACACACGAAAGCGGCCATACAGTGGGCCTTTCTCACCAGGCCAAGTACAGTGATAACTGCAACCTTGTTTCCACTTATAATGAGGGAACCGGGCTGGGCGAAACAAGCTGGGCGCCGGTAATGGGAAACAGCTATTACCGTAATTTATCCGGATGGAATAACGGCCCAACACCTTATGGCTGCACCTCAGACCAGGACAATCTTTCAATCATTACTTCCCGAAACGGATTCACTTACCGGCAAGATGATCATGGTAATAATCCAGCCGATAATCCGACGATATTATCCGTAAAGAATACTGAATTTTCATCTGATGGAATTATTACTACAAATACAGACAAAGATGCTTTCAAAATAAATCTACCAAAAAATGGCCTTGTAAAAATAGAGGCAAGTCCTTATGCAGTAGGCCCAAATAATGAAGGCGCAGATCTGGATATAGAACTAACATTGCTTAACAGCGATATGAATGTAGTACAGGTGTATAGCCCGCAAGAAAAACTTGACGTATCAGTTGATACTACATTGATGGCCGGTGATTACTTCATTGTGGTAAATGGATCCGGCAATGCCAATACGAGCAATTATGGAAGCCTTGGTTCCTACAGGTTAGCAGGCACCTATTCGCCGCTGAGCGTCACGCCTATTAGCCAGGTATTGCTTTCTGGCGAAGTTCAAAAAGATAAGCATGAATTAAAATGGAGCATCATTGCAGACGAGCCAATAAAATCTTTGACGCTTGAAAGTTCTTCTGATGGTGCAATCTTTAACACGCTTACTAATTTATCCAACACAGAAAAGAGTTTCAGCTATGAACCATTATTGAATGAAAATATTTTTTACAGGCTTAAAGTGATTTCAGTAACAGGCCAGGAAAGCTATTCCAATATTGTGCCTTTAAAAAGAACAGAAGCAAAAGGAAGCTTGATAAACATAACATCAACCGTTACTTCTGATATCACCATCAATGCCTCGCAAAATTATCAATACCAGCTTGCAGACATGGGCGGACGCATCATAAAGACTGGAAAAGGCGAAGCCGGTGTTTCAAATATCCATATTAAAAATTCTCCCAACGGAATTTATATCCTTCAAATCATTTGTAATTCCCGGAAAACAACACAACGAGTTTTAAAACTGTAAGGTAGATTCATGTGTAAGTTAGGGGGCAGCGTTAGGGGCTGTCCCCTTTTGTTTTTATAGAAAAAAAATTCTAAAAATTTATCAGTTTACTATAAATAGTGAATCAACATTTATAAAATATCGGTACTTTTAATAAACCTTATTTTATGCTATGGAGAAAATTTAACGGAGAATCAATCGAACTTCCCATCAAAACTGCTGTTGAAAAAGCTATCCAAAAAGAAACTGAAGCTGGCCACAGACTAAAAGTCTGCATTGGCACCGACAGCCAGGTAAGAAGTAAAGAAACCGAATTTGCCACAGTAATTGTTTTCCTTCGCGAAGGCCGCGGAGGCTTTATGTTTATTCATAATGAAAAAACAGAACAGAAGTACAGCATCAAAGAACGCATGCTGGTAGAAGTGGCCAAAAGCATTGAAATCGCTTATGAACTATGCGATCTGTTTACCACTTATGATGTGGATATGGAAGTGCATGCCGACATCAATACCAACCCCCATTTCAGGAGCAATGAAGCTTTACGCGAAGCAATGGGATACATCCTGGGAATGGGTTTTGCTTTCAAAGCCAAGCCGGAAGCCTTTGCCAGCAGTTGCTGCGCAGATAAGATGGTGAATTAGGCGGAAAGCTGAAGGCAAAAGGCTCAATGCTTAGCGCGATGAAAATGTTTAATTACAGCGATGAAGAATTTATTGATTATTCTTTTTGTATTCATCTGTTTTTCTCTCCTCATATTGTTTAATAAATACAGAGATGCGCAAACAGCCTTTCTTATCCGCTTTGCCTGGTTTGCAATTTCTATGGGAAGCTTTTTCTATTTTTTCAGCTATCGCTTTAGCCTGGCCGTAAACATTTTTATGGCTGCCATTTCTGTTGGTGGCCTTTCTTATTTTGGAGACAATTTGAAAAAAATGATAGACAAATAACTACCGTGGATTTACTTAATCCTTAAAAATTAAACAGCCATCGCCATAACTTAAAAACCTGAAATCGTGGCTCAGCGCATATTCATAAATTTTTTTCCAGTTTTCTCCAATCAAAGCCGAAACCAGCAAGAGCAAGGTTGATTTAGGCTGGTGAAAATTGGTGATGATACACCGCATAATTTTGAATTCGTATCCCGGAGCTATTATTATTTGAGTCTGAATAAGAAGCCTTTCTGTTTTTTTAATAATTAAATAATTCAATAAAGAAGTTAATGATTCTTTGGCAGACAATTTCATTTTTAATAATTCACCCTCATACACTTCCCATTGATTGATTTTCAATTTTTCAAATTCGATTTCAGGATTCAGGAAAGTCTTGAGGCCCATCCAGTAGAGGCTTTCAACCGTTCTTACTGAGGTGGTTCCCACGCAAACAATATCGTTCGGAATATGTTGAATTAATTGCTCAATAAATTTTGCAGACACGTCAATCCATTCGGCATGCATTTCGTGGCCTTCCATTTTATCTGCTTTCACCGGTTTAAAAGTGCCTGCGCCTACATGCAGCGTCACAAATCCGGTTCCAATTTTTTTACTTTTTAATGAAGAAAATATTTCTTCGGTAAAGTGCAAACCTGCCGTGGGTGCAGCTACAGAACCCTCATAATGCGAATAGATGGTTTGATATTTTTCCGAGTCGCTTTCTTCTACCTTTCTTTTTATGTAAGGCGGAAGCGGCGTTTGGCCTGCATGTTCCATGATTTCGGCAAAAGAATAACCGCCCGGATTCCACGATAACTGCACCACATAAGCATCGCTTAATTTTTCAATAAGCAAAGCCTTTAATGTGATTTCATTTTCTCCAATAAAAAACTTTTTCAAAAGAAATTTTTCTTTCAATTTTCCCGCCCCACCAATCATACATTTCCAGTTTGTTGATTTTTTTTGCTGCAGCACTACGGCGTAATCACTAATTTTTTCATGCGGCTCGAGGCAAAAAATTTCTATCACACCACCTGTTGGCTTTTGAAAAAGAATTCGCGCTTTTATTACCTTGGTATCATTAAAAACAAGAAAAGAATTTCGGGGCAGATATTCAGCTACATTTCTATAAATGTCTTCCGAAATTTTTTCATTTTTATAAATGAGTAATTTGGATTGGTCTCGTTGGGCTAAAGGATAGATTGCAATTTTTTCTTCAGGAAGGTGGTAATTAAAATCTTCTATTGTCAAATCTTTTGGATGCATGGTGCAAAGGAAACAAAAAAATTATTTTAAAATGAGCTTCACATTTGAATGAACAAAATCCGCTTCCCATTTATTTCTGGCGGTGTAATTTTTTTTTGCAAAATAAAAACCACGATAATTTGTCTACCTGCCGGTAGCAGGTTGATTTACTGTGTTGAAAATGTTAACGGTTTAATTTTTTATGATTCTTTTCCATAAATTTTAAATTGCATCTGTGTTGCTGTGTGTTGTAATTCATCCTAAATAGAAATTTTATGAAAACAATGGTGCTTTCGGCTTATTTAAAACTTGCCTGCATTATCATTATCCTGATTGGCGGAGGCTACCTGGTGATTATTGGCGAAGAGATTTTACTGCCATTATCCTTCGCTTTTTTGATTTCGCTGCTGTTATTGCCCGTTTGCAATTTTATGGAAAACAAGCTGAGGTTTTCCAGGTCGATAGCATCGATAGTAGCGGTGGTACTTCTGCTGATAGCGGTTTGTTTAATATTTTATGCGCTCGGTTCGCAAATCGCTGATTTGGGAAAAGAATGGCCGCTGTTAAAGCTTCAGGTTACGCAA
Organism: Hanamia caeni; assembly: GCF_003721595.1. Taxonomy (GTDB): domain Bacteria; phylum Bacteroidota; class Bacteroidia; order Chitinophagales; family Chitinophagaceae; genus Ginsengibacter; species Ginsengibacter caeni. The sequence goes on along the minus strand of NZ_RJJR01000013.1, from coordinate 38,339 downwards.
TTATTTAATGATGCGCAAGCCTGGCTTTCACGTACGTTTCATGTAAACGTGGAACAACAAACGGAATACCTGCACAAAAGCACACAGACGGTTTTAGACTCAGGAGGGACTATCCTTGAAAAAACTGTTTTGTCGATTTCTTCCATTCTTCTTATGTTGGTTTTTGTCATTATCTATACGTTGTTTATTTTAATTTACCGCAATCGCTGGATGGTATTTTTAGTGGCCGCTTTTACTGAAAAGCATAAAGCATTGATTTATGATATTTCGGAACATATAAAAAATATAATCCGGAAATATATCACAGGTTTATTTTTTGAGCTGGCGATTCTTGTTGGGATTAGCAGCCTTGTCTTCTGGATTTTGGGAATTAAATATGTGTTTCTGTTAGGGCTTATCGTAGGATTTTTTAATCTTATTCCTTATGTGGGGATTTTTACTGCGCTTGCAATAAGCACCATCATCACGTTTGCAACCGTTGATGCTACACATGCGTTGTATGTTGCCATTGCGGTGGTTTGCATTCATTTAATCGATAGTAATTTGCTTATGCCAAAAATTGTTGGCTCACAGGTAAAAATTAATCCATTGATGGTAGTGTTGGGCGTGGTAGCGGGCGAATTAATGTGGGGCATTCCGGGAATGTTTTTATCAATTCCTTACCTCGCCATTGCCAAAGTTATTTTCGACAGGATCAAAAATCTTCAATCACTCGGAATATTATTAGGCGATGAAGAAGTAAAGCCTCAAAGCCTACAGGAAAAAAAGAATGAGTCGACTTCGGTAGCCAATGGCAATAAAGACAACAAGCAGGCTTGAGGCCTGCCTGTTGTGTAAAAGGTTAGTTTAAATTCATATCCTGTTTTTCTTAATCTCATCCACTACTCCGGGGTCTAACAGGGTGGTGATATCTCCAAGATTTTCTAATTCGCCTTCGGCAATTTTGCGAAGAATGCGGCGCATTATTTTTCCGCTTCTTGTTTTAGGAAGGCCATCTACATATTGGATTTTATCAGGCTTGGCAATCGGCCCAATCACTCTTGCCACGGTTTCTAAAATATCCTGCTTGGAGCGTTCGTCTTCAGGATGTTTTTTCTCGGTGATTACAAACGCATAAACTCCCTGACCTTTAATACTATGAGGATAGCCAACTACTGCACTTTCAACCACACCCGCGTGCAGGTTGATAGCGTTTTCAATCTCTGCTGTGCCAATGCGGTGGCCACTCACATTAAGTACATCGTCTACTCTTCCTGTAATGCGGTAATTGCCCTTTTCATCTTTTAGAGCGCCATCACCGCTAAAATAAAAACCAGGGTAAGCTGAAAAATAATTTTTCCGGAAACGTTCGTGATCGCCATACGTGGTACGCAATATGCCCGGCCATGGCGCTTTCATGCAGAGATTTCCTTTTATCAATCCGTTCTCATCTTTCTCCGTTGCTTCTTTCCCATTTTCATCCATCAAAACCGGCTGCACGCCTGGTAAAGGCAGCGTAGCCCAACTTGGAATGGCGGGTGTAACTCCTGCAATGGTAGAGATTAAAATTCCACCCGTTTCTGTTTGCCACCATGTATCAACAATCGGGCATTTCTTTTTCCCGATATTATCATAATACCAATTCCACGCTTCTTCGTTGATAGGCTCGCCTACACTTCCCAGCACTTTCAGGGAAGATAAATCTTTTCCCTGCAGAGGCTCCAGGCCAAAGCTCATCAGGCTGCGGATGGCTGTGGGCGCAGTATATAAAATATTTACTTTGTATTTATCTACGATGTCCCAAAATCTTCCTGCATCCGGCCATGTGGGTATTCCTTCAAACATAAGGCTGGTAGCGCCTGCGGCAAGCGGTCCGTAAACGATGTAACTGTGGCCGGTAATCCAGCCAATATCGGCCGTGCAGAAATAGACGTCGTCCGGTTTGTATTGAAACGTATTTACAAAAGTGTACGTGGTCCAAATCATATAGCCTGCGTTCGTATGTACCACTCCCTTGGGCTTGCCTGTAGAGCCCGATGTATATAAAATGAAAAGAGGATCTTCTGCATCCATTTCTTCAGCGGGAAAACTTACTTCGTTGTTTTTTTCAATCTGGAACAATGCATGGTCCATTTCATCTTCCCACCATACATCCCTGCCTTTTATCATAGAAACCGGCCGTCTTGTCCTCGTATACACTATCACTTTTTTAATTGTTTTATTTCCTATCAGCGCATCGTCAATCACGCTTTTTAAAGGGATATCTTTCGTCCCGCGATAAGCGCCATCACAGGTGATGATGAATTCTGCTTTGGAATCGTCAATCCTGTCAGCGATGCTTTGGGCCGAAAAGCCGCCAAAAATTACATTATGTATCGCACCAATTCGCGCGCAGCCCAGCACCGCATAAGCCAGCTCGGGCACCATTCCCATGTAAATACAAACCCGGTCGCCTTTTTTTACTCCGTTGTTAATGAGCATTTGGGCTACCTGGCAAACTCTTTTGTGCAATCTTGTGTAAGTAACAATCCTGGTCCTTTCTTCCGGATTATTTGGCTCCCAGATTATTGCTGGTTTTTCGCCCATGGTTTTCAAATGGCGGTCAATGCAATTCTCCGTCACATTTAGCTTAGCGCCTTTAAACCACTCGATTTTTGGTTCCGTAAAATTCCAGTCCAACACCTTATCCCATTTCTTTTTCCACAAAAAATTTTCGGCCACTTCTGCCCAAAATTCTTCAGGATTTTCTATACTCTTTTTGTAGGCTTGTTCATATTCTTCCTGTGTTTTAATCTGATAAGGATATTCCATAATTGAAAAGTTTATTGGTTAATACGTTATGTTTTTGACCAGGTTGGTGGTGATTTAGAAAATAATTTCTATCGCGAAATTAAAAATCTTATTATTTATTGCTTCACTATAATTTATCAGTCATTTCTCATTCAATTGTTTTTCCATCTCTTCTCTTTTTACCACTTCGGGAATGGCCGGCACCATTGCTTTATACACTGCATCCTGTATAGCGCCTCTTATGTTATACTTGTACAAATTATCACTTCTTACAGGATTCACGCGGTTGCTTAAAAGTACATAAACAAGATCATATTTTGGGTCTACCCAAATGCAAGTGCCTGTATATCCTGTGTGTCCAAAGGTTAAGGGCGATGCAAACCTTGATGGATAAGGATGAGGGTCTGTTGTGGTATAATTATCTTTCTGTGGTTTGTCAAAAGCAATTCCGCGGCGGCTGATGCTTGAATTGTAAGCCGTAAATAAATTAAGTGTTGATGATTTAATATATTGTTTGCCTTTAAATTTTCCGCCGTCTAAAAACATCTGCAGAATAGCGCCTATATCTTCCGCATTGCTGAAAAGCCCTGCGTGGCCTGCATCTCCGCCAAACATTGCGCTCCCTTCATCGTGCACGTCTGCGTGGAGATGTTGCAGTCGAAAATAATTGTCGATTTCTGTGGGTGCCACAAGATTGGTATCAAACCTGTTCCGCGGATTAAAACCAATAGAATGAAGACCCATGGGTTTGTAAAAATATTTGTCTGCATACTTATCAATGCGAAGTCCGGAAAGCGCTTTCACCACATCGGCCATCAAAATAAAATCATTGTCGCTGTACACGTATTTATTAGGCGGAAGCAATTTGCTGTCAACAATACTTTGATTCATTATTTTATCATAGCCGGTTTTTAAATATAAATTCTGTGCAACCCTTACGCTGAAAGCTGCTGAAGAATCAGGCTGAAAATATTTCGGCAAAGGCCTTCCTGTTTCAGGATCAACCGTCTTTTTATAGAAAACCACATCCGCTACGAGGCGCGCCTGGTGCAGCAAAATATCTTCTATATTTAAATTGGCTTTATCACTTTTTCGTACCCATGGTAGATACGTACCGAGGGTTTTATCCAGCCTTAATTTTCCTTCATCATACAGCTTCATCACGCCGAGCGTAGTGGCGCAAATTTTTGTAACTGAAGCCATATCATAGATTGAATTCAGGTTTACAGGCTGCGGTGTATCATAATTATAAGTGCCATATGCTTTTTCAAAAACAATTTTTCCATTCCGCGCAATCAAGACCACGCAACCGGGATATGCCTTTTGCGTAATTCCGAGATTGGCAATAGAATCAATGTCGTGGCTCATTTGCAGGCCGTTAATTCCTTGTGCGTCGGGCGTTGAAACTGGCAATACCCGTTTCGGCAGAATGCCGCTTCCGAATTTATAATCAGCACAAACTGTAACAGGCAAAGTGCCCCTCGCAAATATTTTTCCTTCCAGTATATCGGCAGCTACAGATTGGGTAATAGAATCATCTTCGTAGCACGCTACCAGATTGTCTGAGTTGCAAAAATGTTTGAGCGCATAAGGGTTTCCGAAATCAAATAAGATGGTTTTGTACCCCGCACTGTCGGCTTTTTGTAATTGATTAATAAAATCAAATGCATAATCCGTGATGCCAAAATTATTTTTTGGGTACCGGTTGTAGTTGTGAACACTTATCACTACTGTATTGTATTTGCTTTTGATAAGATTCACCAACGTAGGAATGCGCCCTGCTTCTTCCTTATAATTAAAATAAAACCCATCGGCTAATAAATCATTTTCAATACGCGAAGCGAAGGTATTGGCGCTGTCGATGCCGATGCCTACGAATGCTATTTTTTTATTTTCAGTGGTAAGCGGCAAAAATCGTTTATCCTTATTTTTCAAAATAGTGATTGCGTTTTCAGCAACCAGTTTTTTCATTTCATCAATTCCCTTGTTTAAGTCTTCCGTAAGATTATCTATATTGATTGGCTCAGGATGCGCCATTCCATATTCATATTTATACAAAAGCACCTTCTTGCATTTTTCATAAATATCATTCCAGCTAAGCACATTGCTGTCAATCGCCTGTTTGATTTTTGCAATTGCAGAATCTACATTTTCCGGCATGTCCAGGATATCATTGCCGGCAACGATCGACTGCACGGCTATTTGTCCGCCCGGAAAATATTTAGCCACGCCCTTCATTCCAAGTGCATCGGTAAAAGTTAAACCATCATAATGAAGTTGATCGCGCAATAAGCCGGTCACATTTTTCTCCGACAAAGAGGTGGCCGTGTTAGGCGTTGAATCAATCGCAGGCACATACAAATGTGCAGTCATCACACTGGGAATGCCAGCTTTGAAAATTTGTTTGAAAGGATACAATTCAAGAGAATTCAACTGCGCCATCGATTTGTTGATGATCGGAAGATCCAAATGGGAATCTACAGAAACGTCGCCATGACCCGGAAAATGCTTGGCACATGAAAGAATCCCTTCAGCCTGCATTCCTTTCATGTATTCAATTCCATAGCGGGACACCTTAAATTTATTTTCTCCGAAGGAACGATCGTTAATAACAGGGTTTTCAGGATTATTGTTGATATCAACCACCGGGGCAAAATTTACGTGTATGCCCATCCGTTTGCATTGCCGGCCTACCAGTTTTCCATATTGATAAATCAAAGCGGAATCATTCATTGCCCCAAGCATCATCTGGTGGTTCAAAGGCGTCACGCTGTCCAACCTCATGCCCAGGCCCCATTCAGCATCAATGCATACCATCAAAGGCGTCTGGGCAATACTTTGAAAATAGTTGATAAAATCCGCCTGCTTCACCGGTGTTCCCTGGAAAAGTACAATGCCTCCAATGTTATATTTTTTTATCGCCGCTGTGATGGCTGAATCATAATAAACAGGGCCATCTTTTGTAAAACTACTTTCGCGCAGTATGATCAATTGAGCAATTCGTTGTTCGTCGGTTAACGAATTAAAAACACTGTCTGTCCAATGCCTTGAAGCATCAGTAACAGATTGTGAAAAAGCTATCAATTTTATACAGGCAACGAGTGAAAAAGTGACCAGGAATTTTTTCATCAGAATAAATACGATTTTAAGAAGAGCACACAAGTTAAAGAATAAAGTTTTTCTCTGGAAAATTTAGCCGTCTTTTAAAATAAATACCATTAAATGCAATTAGTAAATCAGCAAATAATTCATTTTTATTTTTTGCCTGCGTCCGGAGTGGTATCAAAACGGCAGCCTAAAAAATTGGTGTTGGCACAATTCGATGCAAAATCTGCCGTTATCAAAATCAATTAATCTTTAAAGCTATGAAACCCACCAAACCTTCTGAAATCAAAGCGCTGCAAATTCTGTATACTGCCCTTCTTGTTGGGCAAGTATTATTCCTTATAATAACTTCCGTAATTATTTTATCCGGAAATTTTTCAACTGATTTTTCCCTTGGTAAATATTTAATTCAAATAATCATTGTGTGCGTTGTAATTGGGCTTGCAGGCTACTTTGCAGGAGCTTCGATATTTCGCAAAAAGCTGGAGCAACTCAACAATTCTCCCAAATCCCTTATGGAAAAGTTTAATGATTACCGGGGTGTAAGCATCACCCGTTGGGCGCTTTCTGAATTTGCCACCTTATTTTCAATCATAATGGTATTTGTTACAGGGGCGGCTGAGTTGTTGGTAGTTGCTATTTTTTTAATTGGTCTTTTTTTAACCATCAGGCCTTCATTGAGCAAAGCTGCCTCCGACTTGCATGTTAGCGAAATGGAGATTGAACAGATGGATTCAAAAAGTACAAGCTGAGCATGTTTTAATCTAACTGGGATACTACCACCAGCAAAATAGCAATCACTGCCATTATCAATCCAAAAATATTTTTCGAAGAAAGTTTTTCTTTAAAATAAACAGCTCCCACCACGGTGCCAAGGAGTATTACGCCAAAATTCATAGTGGCAAATACTGTAGTAGGATTTTCTGAAAAATACTGGTGAGCTTTCAGGTAAAAATAAATGTTTAAAAAATTGAACAGGCCAAGCAATAGTCCATAGAAGAAAGTGCTTCGCGTGATTTCAATTTTATTTTTAATCATAGAAAATAGCGTAATAACCGCCGCTACAACAAAACTTCCACAGAAAATATAAAAGAGCGCAGTGGTATAAGGGATGGATTTTTGCAAAGCCACCATTTTAAAAAGGACGTCGATGATGCCGTATCCCAAAAATACCAGCAGCAAAAAAACGGCGTTCTTCTCGCGTGAAGTCTGCGCTTTATTTAAAATGAAAAACATAGCAATAAAGCCAATCACAATTCCCAGCCAGCGCAATATCGGTATCGTTTCATTAAAAATCCAGTAGGAGCAGGCTATCGGAATCACCAAGGAAATGCGCTGTGCGATGTCAGTTTTGATAATACCCGAATAACGAATGGAAAGGCTGAGTAAAATAAAGATGAGCGGCAGCAAAATGGAAAGAGAAAGATGGTATAGATTGAAGGGGATAGCGCGCAGTTCGATTTCCGGCCGGAAAAAAATCCACGAGGCGGCAATTGCGCACAAATAATTCACTGCAATTAGAAAAATATTTATAGTAGTTCTGGCTTTGATTAGCTTGAATAATATTCCAACCGAAACACTGAACAAAATGCTGATAAATAAATAAACCATCTTTTAGTCCGCGATTCAATAGCAGGCGCGGTGAGGCTAAAATAAACTTTTCAGCGTTTTTACCTAAAACAAATTTTTGATAAAGGCTGCAAATTGTGTTGCTCTATCGCTGGCGTATCTTTTCTGCCCGGCATCCACAAAAAAGAAAATGCCGTTATTTGCCGGTTTACTGTTAGCTTATTTTTTAAGATCAGCGGCAATAAGCTCTTTGTCGCTAACAGGAGTTATCGCCAAAAGATTGCTGTTTTCATCTTCAGTTGCATGCCAGTATTGCCCGTTGAAATAATAAAATCCGTGGTTACGAACAATATATCCTTCCTCCACCTTCACCCAATGCGGCCACGCTTTGATGATGCGATTGGTTTTAGGGCTTAATAAAACTGTTTTGGAAACACGAACTCTGCTAATTTTTAATGTATCCTGGCTTTTGGCATGTAAAGAAAAAAAGAGTGGGATGATGACCGAAATCATCACTGATTTGAGTGCTTTCATGGCGCTTATTTATTTTTCTATGGTTTGGATATTTGTTCTATTTCCCAATATCATGCCATACTGGCCACAAAAAATGGCGCACAAACAATTTAGTTGCCTGTTGAGATGCAATTTTTCTTCTTTGGCCTGAAATTATTTCTGCCAATTTGGTTTCATTTTCAGGTTTATCCGGACAATAGACAAATCATCCTTTAGAAACAACAATTCAAACATTTGAGAAAAAACCAGCGTAAGTGTTTTTCTATTTTAGCGATATAAAATTTGTCGCATCCGTTGAGGAAATACCGCAAACTCAATGAATCTAAAATTTAAATTTAAAACTCAGATATGAAAAATTGTTACACTTTTATACTGTCATTTATGGTATTCGCAGCTTTTCAAAAAGTAAGCGCACAGGCGATCAGGCTGGATGATAATCATAATCTTTCGGGCATACCCTTAAATGGCAAACTCATTTTAACCAGCGAAGCAGATAGCACTTTTTGGATAAGCGACGGCTCGCCGAATGGTACGAAGCAACTTTCCTCCATAAAATCGGGCAATAATGGTTACGCCATTTTGAAAAACAAAATCTATTTCGCCGGGATGAACGCTGCCAACGGATGTGAGCTTTGGAGCACGGATGGAACTGCATCGGGCACTGTACTAGTGAGCGATATCCGAGGCGGAGCTGACAGCTCAATGCCGGATGATTTTGTAGTGTACCAGGATAAATTATTATTTACTGCCTTCACACCGGGTATCGGCCGGGAGCTTTATATGTATCCGGGAACAGGGAGCGCACAAGCGATGACCGATCTGACAGCAGGTGCGGGAAGCAGTTTTGATTCACCAATTTATTATGTATTAAACAATACCTTATTTTTCGATGCGATGAATGTTTCAGGCAAGGCGTTATATAGTTTTAACGGCCTTAATGTGCAGAAGGTTTTTGATTTTCCTGCGGGCTACAATCTGGCCAGCTACAATGCCATTGGCAATGTGCTTTTTATTTTTATGACCAACGGCTCAAACGGCTTAAGGATTTACAAAACAACGGGGGGAAGCAACGCCACCTTGGTTCAGGCGTTCAGCGGAATTTTTTCGGGTATGTTTTCGTCTCAGTCGATTTTTTGGAATGATAAAATTTATTTTACAGTTGCGGCTCTTGGTTTAGATTATGAATTATGGGTAACTAATGGCAATATTACCCAGATGGTGAAAGATATCAACCCGGGCGGCGAAGGTTCTAACCCATTGCTGATAAATAGTGTGGTATTGAACAATAAATTGGTATTTGCTGCCACTACTACGGATTCAGGTATGGAACTCTGGACTACCGATGGCACTGAAAAAGGCACTGTGATGCTGAAGGATATTAACGTTGCAAATGAAGAAGGATCTGATCCCTTTCTCCTGCCTGTTACAAGATCATTCACAGATTTTTCTTCATCACTTGACAATGCTGGTTTTTATAACCGCACTGCCAATTATAACGGTTTTATTTTCTTTACTGCTAATAATGGCACTAATGGAACTGAGCTTTACAAAACCGATGGAACCGCGGCAGGAACTACACTCATTAAGGATATTAATCCGGGCGAAGGCGATGGCGCAAGTGCGGGATATTTATATACTAAATCAGGATTTCTTTTTTCAGGAAATGATGGCATGGCAGGCTTTGAGCCGTGGATCAGCGATGGCAGCAGTGCTGGCACCAGGGCAATTACAGATATCAATCTTTCCGGTGACGGTAATCCTGAATTCTATTTCGTTTGGAATGGCGATGTTTATCTAAGCGCCGATGACGGTAATGGTGGTGAGGATGGGCTTTTTGATTTCTTCAGATTGCAGGGGCCATATAGCCCGCTGCCTGCAACGCTCGGAGCATTTAATGCTACCGTAGAGCATCAATCGGTAAAGCTTAGTTGGAATACATTTTCAGAGATTAACACTAAAACATTCGAAATACAGCGTAGTGCAGATGGGCAACAATTTTCTGCAATAGGATCCGTAACAGCGGCTGGCAATTCTTCGTCCGAATTACGATATGATTTTATTGATCCGGCTGCATTTGATCAAAATTCATTTGTATTGCACTACCGTTTGAATACGATCGATAAAGATGAGCGACATGTTTTATCCAAAATTGTAAAAGTTGCTATAAGGAATCCTGAAATGAAACTGTCTATCCACCCAAATCCCGCACATGATATATTGAGGATTTCGCTCCCCCTTAAAAATAATGCTAATTTGCAGGTTTGCGATTTGAATGGCCGTACTTTGCTTACAAAAAAGACTGAAGCAAGCCCCAATAAAACTGTACAGATTAATATTTCAAACCTTGCAGCAGGAATCTATATTTTAAGAACAGAAACTGAAGGTAAAATTTCTACTATAAAATTTGTAAAAGAATAATTTCAAATTCAAAAGATTTAGAGACTAAAATTTGCGCAATATTTTTCTTTAGCAATCTTTTTGAAAGACTACTCCGGAAAGCATAGTAAAGCAATAAATATTTAAGATGTTTATTTTCTCCTGATACCTGGTGGTTATCGTTTTAAACTCATTCGTGTAATTTACGGGGATTTAAATTGACCGGACTCTTTTGAAAAAGAGTCAAAAAAAACTCCGGTCAATTTGAAAAATACTTTTCGTAAATGAAGGATTGTCCCTTCACCAATGCAAGTTCGGCTTCCTGATAATTAAATGGCTGATGGATGTTAAGCGAATGAAAGGCGGCTGAATAAAGAGAAAGAAACCGTGCATCTGAAATTAGAAATATTTTTTCATAAGGTTTATGTTTTATATCGTTCAATTCAGTACCGATGACTAATCCGCTGAGGAAATGAAAGTTTTCTTCTTCTGAAATGTCGTTAAATAATCTTTTAGTTCTCACATGAAAAATCGCATTTAAAAAATTATTTTCTGCACCTTCCTGCACGCCTTTTTCAAACCAAAGTTGATTATTTGCTGAAAATCTATCCGAAGTTTTTACTGATTTTGATAATATGCTTTTGGATACAAGCAACTCAAAAAGTTCACCGGTCATATAAGTTTTGATACCGGTAATTAGCCCGTTTTTAATAATTACATGCTTGCAATGCGTTCCGGGTAAAATGACTAATTGCTCATTACCGGTTTTCTCTAAATCGCTTCCAATTACTAACGATTCTTCGCCCCGCATTGCATCGTTGGAAGATTTTACGCCGGATACAAGCGCCATTGGATGTTTAAAATCAGCCGACTGGCCGTCGATGTGAACCAACAAATCACTGCCATCCATTTTAACCGGAAGCATCTTATATTCAAGTTCCATCATCCCTAATGAAGAGCTCGCCATGCCCGAGATAATGAGTGGAATCCCCGTTAATAACATATCGCTCTCCGCTGCCAGCTTTTCAATACCTTTTGCAATAATTGCCTGGTAAAATGGATATCTTTCCGAGTTACCTTTTTGCATCAATTCATAAGTGCGAGCTATCCCCTCATCAGATGAAATTCCGGCTAAAATGGTAAGCGACGGATATTCAACCAGGCGCAACCTGAAAGCAGAAGTACCCCAATCACAACTAATGAAATTAGCCATTGTAAAAATTTTTGTTCAGGTAAGAATGTCTTAAGCAGGCTACCTGCCATTATTATCAGTTTTTACTCTTTCCACTTTGCCCACCAGGAATACGTAGCTCATTGCACCCAAAATTCCCATCACACCAATTAAAATAATTGCCGGAGTAAAATTGCTGTCTGTTACAATATAACCAATTACAGCGGGCACGATAATTCCGGCAAGGCCGCCAAAAAAATTAAATACACCACCCGTCAGGCCGATTAAATGTTCAGGCGCCAACGTAGAAACAAACACCCAGGTAATTGACGCAAACCCATTTCCAAAAAAGGCGATGCACATAAATAAAATTATCAACCCCGGGCTACTTACATAATTAGCGCCGATAATGCTTATAGTGAGCAGCAGGCCGACGATGATGGGCGTTTTTCGTGCTACACTCATGGATACTCCTTTCTTAATCATATAATCCGATAAAAAACCTGCCAGTAAAATGCCTGCAAAGGCAGAAAGAAAAGGAATAGATGCGAGAAAGCCGGATTGAATAAAATCGATATGCCTGTATTTAACCAGGTAAGTAGGAAACCACGTCAGGAAAAACCAAAGAGCAGACCCAACAGCAAACTGGCCAAGATAAATACCCCATAATTTTCTATGGCTAAAAACTTCTTTCAGATCCTTCCATCGGAATTTATTCATTTCTTTTTTCTGCATCCTGTTTTCCAGATCAATCAGCGCTCCTCCCTCGCGGAGATAATCCAGTTCCGCCTGGTTCACTCTTGATGACGCTGACGGATCGCGGTAAAAAATATACCAGGCGATGCCCCATAACACGCCCACGATTCCCGTGGTAATAAAAAGGCCCTGCCAGCCGGCATAATATTCCAGTGCAATAAGTGAAGGCGTTAAAAAAGCGAGCCCGATAAATTGACCTGAAGTATACACGCCAATTGCAGATGCTCTTTCTTTATCAGGAAACCAACTGGTCACTATCCGGTTATTTGCCGGATAGGAAGGCGCTTCAAATACGCCCACAGCCATTCTTAAACCAAATAATGAAACGAAGCCCCGTGCGAATCCCTGCGCTATGGTGACTACAGACCACAGAATCAGGCTGAATGTGTAAATAATTCTTGGCCCATAACGGTCAGTAAGAATGCCTCCGGGAATTTGCAATAATGCGTAGGTCCACCCGAATGCAGAAAAAATGTAACCAAGTTCTATAGTGGATAAATGAAATTCGTCAGCAATCATCGGCGCAGCCACCGAGATATTGCTCCGGTCCATATAATTAATTACCACATTTATGAATATCGCAGCCAGGACTGAGAATCTTACACGTGTCGGCTTTTGCGATTGTATTTTCATCATAATTGTGAACCGATAAATCTAAACCAGGCAAGGATAAAAATAATTCCGGAGAAACTGATTTATTTATCAGATAAAAAAACACTTCCTGCCCGTTAAGCCGGCTTTAATAATTAATTTTCATTTTCTTATAAATAAAACTTATCAGCCACATAGGGCCTATTAGCAAAAACTGCATGTCTTTAAAAAAAGAAGGCTTTTTGCCTTCCACCTTATGCCCATAAAACTGGCCAATCCATGCCAGTACAAAAATAATTAGGCAGATCAACCACAAAGGAACAGGAACATACATTTCAATAAAATGGCAAATTACCAGGCAAATCACACCAAATAATAACATCCCTATCCCAAGCGCCACTGAAAGCCGCAGGTAATATAAAAAAATCAAAAAGAGGGCGACGAAGGCAACATTAAGCGTATGCGCGTCGATTCTGACCGGCAGTTTGATGCTAAATAACAATCCAACGATAGAAAAAAAAATTGCCGGCACACATATCCGGTGAATTGATTTATTAGTTTCGTTTTGATGGCTGGCGCCATATTCTTCCAACCATTGATTGACGGTTTTCATCACAAAAAGTTTTATATACAAATAATTGAAAGGCTATACAAAAATAATTTTTTTTGCAAACCGGCCGCGATTGTTTTGGCCCAATCAAAAGCCTTTGCATAATGCCGTTGTTTACATTCTGCGCTGAATGAAGTATCTTTGCGTTCCAATATTTTTTATTATGGAGTCTTCAAAAAATATTTTATCGCTGGCGCTGGGCCAGCCTGTAGAACATGACGAGTTAGAATTAGTGCAACAAAATTCTCAAAATATTCCCGGCTCAGTTAAATATATTATTAACCGGTATCGGAAAATGCCGGAATTCGAATTTGAAGAGACTGGTATGTTGATTTATAATTATCACAAAGATGATCATGAATCAAGAAACCTGGAGTTAGTTTTTTGCATGGAAGGAAACAGGTATTGCAAGGTAAAAGATACGGAGTGCAGTTTTTGCAAGCATTCACAATCTCATTTGTGTAATGAGCTTGTAGATACCGTGGATGTAGGATATTTCCGTTTCAATGCTGACCATCTTTGCCAGTTTGTAAAAGGGATGAGGACAAGCAACTTTTCAGAAAATGTGTTGAATTTCAGGCATACCACCTCATTTACCAGGACTCTCCCGCTTTGTAGCAAAACAAGAACGGTGTTGGAAGATTTGATGAACCACCGGTACTCTGATAGCTTTGAAAACATTTTTGTAAATGCCCAAACACAGATGCTCCTTCTATATAGCATCGAATGTATGTGTGGCGAAGAAGAGGAGAGTATAGGTTGCAAATTTTTGACAAATGAAGCAGACCGGGAAAAAATTTCCCTTGCCCGCAAAATTTTACTCGAACATATAAATGAGCCCCTTACCATTAAGGAATTAAGCCGCAAGGCAGCTATTAATGAATGCTATCTAAAAAAGGGTTTCAAAGAAATGTATGGCACTACCATTTTTGATTTCTTCCAAAGCCAGCGGATGGAACACGCCAAATATCTTTTGTATGAAAAAGGCCTGACTGTAACAGAAGTTTCAGATTCTCTGGGTTATTCTTCCATTTCCCATTTCTCCACCGCATTTAAAAAGCATACCGGCATTAAGCCATGTGAATTGCTTTTCAGGTGATAGCAAAATAAAAAATTAAGTTATTTTCTGGTTCACTGCATTTTTAAAAAAAGAACGCTGTCAAATTAAATGTTGAAGGCGAAGTAAAACTTCGCCTTCTTTGTTGCCTGTTGCAAAGGTATTATGCATTAATTTTAATTCTTCAATACCTAAAATGGTGTTTTTCAGATTGCAACGGCTACACCTTATAATAGGAAATACAGTGCCAAAGCTATCCGGACGGGTAAACAATTTAAATCCATTAAAAATCTGCTGCTTTTAACAAACTACATCAATCTTAATTTCTGCCTTATTAAATATTTTTCAAAACCGGCGCGCCGTATCCTGCACTCAAAAATCTTTACCTTTGCATCCTTTTTAAATTAACGGAGCAGATTAGAAATGAAGCAAAAATATCCGGAATATAAACAGTTGAAACTTACTGAAATTGCAAAAGACATCCAGGAAGCGTGGCAGGCAGATGATACTTTTCAAAAAAGCATTTCTAACCGGGAAGGAAATCCACCTTTCGTTTTTTATGAAGGCCCTCCAAGTGCTAACGGAATGCCGGGCATCCATCACGTTATCTCCCGGACTTTAAAAGATTTAGTTTGCCGCTATAAAACCATGAAGGGTTTCCAGGTAAAGCGCAAGGGTGGCTGGGATACGCACGGCCTGCCGGTGGAATTAGGCGTTGAAAAATTGCTGGGTATCACCAAAGAAGATATCGGAAAATCAATCTCCGTTGAAGAATATAATGCCACCTGCCGGCGCGAGGTGCTTAAATACAAAGATAAATGGGATGAAGTAACACAAAAAATGGGCTATTGGGTCGATTTAGAACATCCTTATATCACTTTTGAAAATGATTATATCGAAACGCTTTGGTGGTGTTTGAAAGAATTGTACAAAAAAGGGTATTTATATGAAAGCGTGAGTATCCAGCCCTATTCGCCTGCTGCCGGCACGGGTTTAAGTTCTCATGAACTGAATCAGCCCGGTACGTATAAGGATGTAAAAGATACGAGTGCAACCGTGATGTTTGCACTGTCCAACCCTTCCAAAGGAGGGGAGAAAGAACATCCTGCAATAACAAAAATATTTTCAGCAATAAAAGAATTTTCTGAAGTGCCCTCCCTTGGAGAGGACTTAGGGGAAGTCTTCTTTCTTGCATGGACAACAACTCCGTGGACTTTACCTTCCAATCTCGGGTTAACTGTCGGTCCCAATATTGACTATTCACTGGTAAAAACTTTTAATCCATATACGCATTTACCCATTAATGTTATCCTAGCTACCGTTTTAATTTCCAATTATTTTAAAGCGGAAGGAGAAAATGGGTCATTCGCTGATTATAAAGAAGACGATAAATTGATCCCGTGGCAAAAAATTGCCATTTTCAAAGGAAACGAATTGGAGGGATTAAGTTATCAGCAATTGATGCCATTTGAAGCAAATTCACCGGAAAGAATTGAGGAAATTACTCCCGGCGCACAACCTTTTAAAGTGGTTTTAGGTGATTTTGTGACTACAGAAGATGGAACCGGAATAGTTCATACTGCTCCTGCATTTGGCGCGGATGACTTTAAAATTGGAAAGAAAAACAACCTTGGAATTTTAATTCTGGTAGATAAAGAGGGAAAATTTATTGACGGCGTTGGGGAATTTAGCGGCCGGTATGTGAAGGATTATAAGGATGACCCACGTTACACGGATGTAAATGTGGATATAGCTGTTAAATTAAAGAAAGAAAACCGGGCTTTTAAAGTAGAAAAATATGAGCACAATTATCCGCATTGCTGGCGAACCGATAAGCCTGTAATTTATTATCCGCTGGATGCATGGTTTATAAAAACCACTGCTGTTAAGGATAGAATGATAGAGCTAAATAAAAGCATTAATTGGAAACCGGCTTCTACCGGAACCGGAAGATTTGGGAACTGGCTTGAAAATATGGTAGACTGGAACCTGAGCCGTAGCCGCTTTTGGGGAACTCCTCTTCCTGTGTGGCGAACCGAAGATGACACTGAAGAAAAATGTATTGGCTCGATAGATGAATTAAAAAGTGAGATAAAAAAATCTTTTGATGCAGGATTTATACTTCTTGAAAACGACACAAATATTGAATCTCAGATTGATAAAATGGTCTCTGACCTGCACAAACCGTATGTAGATAATATAATACTAGTTTCTTCCGAAGGCAAACCAATGAAAAGAGTTCCTGATTTAATAGATGTTTGGTTTGACAGTGGGGCCATGCCTTATGCCCAATGGCATTTTCCTTTTGAAAACAAAGAACAGTTTGAAAAAAACTTTCCCGCCGATTTTATTGCAGAAGGAGTAGACCAAACAAGAGGATGGTTTTATACACTGCATGCTTTAGCAGTTCTCTTATTCGATAGCGTAGCTTATAAAACAGTTGTAAGTAATGGCCTCGTTTTAGATAAAAACGGAAACAAAATGAGCAAACGGGTGGGTAATGTGGTAGACCCCTTTGAAACGCTGGAAGTTTTCGGCCCCGATGCCGCACGATGGTACTTAATTACCAATGCTTCACCGTGGGATAATCTGAAATTTGATACAGAAGGCATTAAGGAAGTTCAGCGTAAATTTTTCGGCACATTATTTAATACTTACCAGTTTTTTGCCCTGTATGCCAATGTTGACGGCTTTAATTTTGGAAAACAACCTATTCCGGTTCACGAAAGGCCCGAACTGGATCAATGGATATTATCTTCACTTAACTCGTTAATAAAAGAAGTTAACTCTGCCTTTAATGATTATGAGCCTACTCAGGCTGGCCGGGCAATTGAATATTTTTTAGATGCACATTTAAGTAATTGGTACGTAAGGCTTTCGCGCCGAAGGTTCTGGAAACCAGTGAGCGCTAATAATCCCGAAGGAGAAAACGACAAGATTTCTGCCTACCAGACCCTCTATTATTGCCTGGAGGTTTTAAGCGGTCTTATGGCGCCAATTGCACCGTTTTTCGCAGATTGGCTTTTCAACAATTTAAATTCAGTAACAAAAAAGAATACTGAGTGCTCCGTTCATCTGACAAATTTTCCTGTTTACCGGGAAATAGATATAAACTTGCCGCTTGAAGACCGGATGCAGTTGGCCCAGGATATTTCTTCTTTGATATTGTCATTACGCAAAAAAGTAAATATTAAAGTGAGACAGCCACTGCAAAAAGTAATAATTCCCGCTGTTGATGCTGATTTCGAAAAGAAAATCCGGCTGGTCGAAAACATTATTAAATCTGAAACAAATATAAAAGAGGTTGAGATTCTTGAAAGTGGGAATAATTTTATAAAAAAGAAGGCCAAAGCAAATTTCAAAACGTTGGGGAAAAGGTTGGGCGCAAAAATGAAGGTGGTGGCTAAAGCCGTCGAAAACCTGGATGACGCTTCAATTAACAACATACAGCAGGGGAATTTCATGCTCAAACTTGATGAAAATGAAACAGTTGCAATTTCGTCTGAGGATATCGAAGTGAGTACGAATGAAATTCCGGGATTTGAAATAGCTGTAAAAGGCAGCCTGACAGTAGCGCTGGATCTTCAAATGACTGACACGCTAAAAAAGGAAGGATTTGCCCGCGAATTTATAAACAGGATTCAAAATTTGCGTAAAGAAAATGATTTTGAGCTAACTGATAAAATACTGCTAAAAGTGCAGGAAAAAGAAGGCCTTAAAGATATAATTACTGAATTTAATGAGTATATTTGCGCCGAAATTTTGGCAGATAGTATTGAATATTCCCCCGAAATTTTGAATGGCATAAAAATAGATGTCAACAATGACACTTTTACAGTAAAAATTTCTAAAAAAAGCTATTAAATCTATATGGCAACTAAGAAAAAGGCAACCGTTGTTGCATCAAAATCTAAAGCTGGAAAATCCGCGGCGCCAAAGTCAGCTCCTGCAAAAAAAGCTACAGCGAAATCTGTGAAGCCGAAGGAGAAACCAGCTACGAAAAAGGCAATGCAGAAAAATGCAAAGCCAGCTAAAGTTGTCCCGGCGAAATCGGATAAAAATTCAAAAACTACACCAAAAAAACAGGCATCAAAGCCGAGCAATGCAAAAAAGCCCGCGGCGAAAAAAACTGCTAAACCTGTGGCCAGGAAAATAGCTTCAAATAAAAAAGCAGTAAAAACTAAACCGATCGAAAAAAAACCAATTGTGAACACGAAAAAAACTCCAATAAAAAAAGAAAAAACCCCGGAAAAAAAGCTGGCACCGGTTAAAAATAATTCTGATACAAAATCTGTAAATTCTAAATCGCTTTCAAAAGGTTCGTTGAAGGACAACGCTGACAAACATAAGGACGAATTGAAAAAAGCAATTGCAAAAGTAAAAAAAGAAGAAAAGCAGGATAAGGAAGAAAAGAAAACAAAAAAGCAATTTGTCATGCCAAAAACAAATACGGAAAAAGCGAGAAAATATGAGCCAGAATTCACAAAATCTGTGCTGGATCAAAATCCACCTGAAAACAACGGCCCTACTATGAGATACAGCGATAGCGAATTACAGGAATTCAGAGACCTGATTACCCGAAAATTAGAAACCGCCAAAAAGGAACTGGGCTATTTGCAGGGTTTGATAACCCGTAAGGACCAGATGGGCGGGGATGAAAGTGATAACCGGTATATGACCATGGAAGATGGCAGCCTCAGCATGGAAAGAGAACAATTGAGCCAAATGGCAAGCCGCCAGATAACTTTTATTGATCATCTTGAAAAAGCCATGATGCGGATTGAAAATAAAACTTATGGTATTTGTCGCGTGACAGGCAAACTTATTGATAAAGCAAGATTAAGAGCGGTTCCCCACGCTACGCTTTCTATTGAGGCAAAAATGGGAACGGCTAAATAAATTTTCCTGAAAAAGATTGAAAAAGGGAATCGGGGAATCCGGTTCCCTTTTATATTGCAACAAAATAAAAATTTGAATTATTCATTGCTTTACTGCACTTTAATTTGAAGCGATAGCCAGCGAAGCTACACTAAGCTGCACGTTGTTAAGCTTTAATATTTCAGTACCGCAAGCGTCAATTGTAGCACCAGTAGTAATTACATCATCCACCAGCAAAATGTGCTTCCCTTCCAGCTCTTCCGGGTTTTTTATAAAGAAAATTCCGTCAACATTCTTCCAGCGCTCCACCCTGTGCTTTTTAGTTTGTGTTTCTGTAAAAATCTTTCTAATCACATTATTTTTAATGACCGGCGTCCCAAGGACGGCGGCTATTCCATGACAAAGAATTTCTGACTGGTTAAATCCCCGAGTTTTCTCTTTCTTTTCAAATAAAGGCAAAGGAATTAATGCATCGACTCGAAACCGGTTGCTATTCAATAAACTGTTACCCATCATAGTGCCCAAAAAAAATCCGGCTTTTTTATTACCGCGGTATTTGAATTCATGAATCATATTTTGAACCATTGAGCCTTTGGCAAAATAAAGTTCACTCATTGCTGAGGCGAGCGCTATTCTTCCCCAAAATTTTTTTTCTACAGGATTGTTTTTATGCATAGCAAAATGAGTCCGTGGCAAGTCATTGAGACATTCAAGACAAAGAAAGTTATCTTTTTCAATTACATCGCTACCGCAACCAATACAGGTGTGCGGGTAAAAAAGATTGAAAAGCGGAGAGAGGGTGAAAGATAAAATTCTCATTTTGAAGCAGTTTTAGTAATAACGGAAAAAGATACGGTAATTAATAAATAAAAATAATCAAAAAACAGAGAGATATGAATAAGGTGCCGCGAAATATTTTAACTAGATTTAAGTATAACTTTCTCATTCTCCCTTGCTAAGAAACTGAATTGAAGTAACTTTGCACCCTCAAAAAATTTTCCGGTTTTATCCGGATGCTTAAATTAAAATATGGATATCAGAAATATCGCAATAATTGCACACGTTGACCACGGCAAAACCACCCTTGTTGACAAAATCTTACACAGCACTAATATCTTTCGCGAAAACCAGGAATCAGGAGAACTGATTATGGACAGCAATGATCTTGAAAGAGAACGAGGCATCACTATTTTCAGTAAAAATATTTCTGTTAATTATAAAGGAGTTAAAATAAATGTGATAGACACTCCCGGCCACAGTGATTTTGGAGGTGAGGTAGAAAGAGTATTAAAAATGGCAGACGGGGTACTTTTGCTGGTGGATGCGTTTGAAGGTCCCATGCCACAGACAAGATTTGTTTTACAAAAGGCATTACAATTAGGCCTCCGCCCGATTGTTGTGATTAATAAAGTGGATAAGCCAAATTGCCGTCCCGATGAGGTGCATGATGCAGTTTTTGAATTATTCTTTAACCTGGATGCCACTGAAGAACAATTGGATTTTTCCACAATTTATGGCTCAAGCAAACAAGGATGGATGAATACTTCGCTAACCCCAACTGACAATATTTTTCCTTTATTAGATACAATCCTTGAAAAAGTGCCGCCTCCCTCAGCAGAAGAAGGAACCTTGCAAATGCAGATTACTTCGCTTGATTATTCGTCATTCCTGGGGCGGATAGCTGTCGGAAAAGTAGCCCGCGGTGTGATAAAAGAAAATCAGCCATTGTCTTTGATGAAATTAGACGGAACCGCTCAAAAGAGTCGCGTAAAAGAATTGTATGTTTTTGAAGGTTTGGGCAAAAAGAAAGTGAGCGAAGTAAAAGCAGGAGATATTTGCGCAGTAGTAGGTATCGAAGGATTTAATATCGGAGAAACGCTGGCAGATTTTGAAAATCCTGAAGCATTGCCATTGATTAATGTGGATGAGCCTACAATGAATATGCAGTTCAGCATTAATAATTCGCCCTTTTATGGAAGAGATGGCAAATTTGTTACTTCCCGCCATTTAAAAGACCGGCTTGAAAAAGAACTGGAAAAGAATCTTGCTTTGCGCGTTTCTGAAACCGGCAGTGCGGATAGTTTTATGGTATACGGCCGCGGCATTTTACATCTCAGCATTTTGGTGGAAACTATGCGCCGCGAAGGCTATGAACTAACCGTAGGACAGCCACAGGTAATCACTAAAGAAATTGATGGTCAAAAGTGTGAGCCGTATGAAAATTTGGTAGTGGATGTGCCTACTGAACATAGCGGTCGGGTTATTGATTTGGTAACCCAGCGCAAAGGTGAAATGCTGATTATGGAAAATAAAGGAGAAATGCAGCATCTTGAATTTGAAATTCCTTCAAGAGGGCTGATAGGACTTCGTTCCAATATGCTTACTAATACCGCGGGTGAAGCCGTGATGGCGCATCGCTTCCTGGAATATAAACCATGGAAAGGATATATTCCCGGAAGAAGTAATGGCGTTTTAATTTCGAAAAACCAGGAAAAAACAACCGGTTATTCAATTGATAAATTGCAGGACAGGGGAAGATTTTTTGTGGACCCCGGAGAAGAAGTTTACGTTGGTCAAATCATTGCAGAGCATATTAAGCCGGGAGATTTGGTTGTGAATGCCACCGAGCCTAAAAAATTAACCAATCACCGCGCGAGCGGCGCTGATGATGCTTCACGCATTGCGCCAAAAACATTGATGACTTTGGAAGAGTGCATGGAATATATTCAGCAGGATGAATGCATAGAAGTAACGCCCAAATTTATTCGTATGCGCAAAGTGATTTTAAATGAAGACGAAAGGAAGAAAACGCAAAAGATGCAGCAAGTGGAAGCCTGATAATTTATTTAAATGCGAAAAATCTGGCTCCGTTGGCTGGATTTTTTTTGCAATACCTAATCTTCTTTTAATTTCAAATTTTATCCTGTAACTCAATAGCGAAGCAACAAATAAGCAGAATATTTATTTTACAAAGCATCTGCTATTTTTTTTTCAACAGTATAGTTTTTACGCCAGTAAACAAAAAAATCGCCCATATTTTTATTTTTAAGCCGTATCTTGGCCCGCCCGGTTGACATTTAGGCCCGTTTGGAGACTGTAAGTTTTGTTTGCCAGAACGCTTTACAGTAAAGCCTTTCAAAATAAACAAAACTATTTGCCAATTGTAGAATTAAGTGATATTTTATTTTATCAACCAACGATTTAGAAATAATTTCATCAGCATTTGCCTCAAAAACAAATTAAATAAAATAATAAACTTTAAACTATCTTATGAGCTTCTGGTTTTTTGTAGTGAATAAGAAATGAAACAATCGAGCTAATCAATTATGCAAAATAAAGGTTTATACTCTCCGGAATTTGAACATGATGCATGCGGTATCGGGTTTGTTGCAAATATTAAAAGTAACAAAAGCCACCGCATTGTTTCAGATGCACTTACTATTCTTGAAAAAATGGAACATCGTGGCGCGTGTGGCTGTGAGATGAACACAGGCGATGGTGCTGGTATTTTGATCCAAACGCCACATGAGTTTTTCTTTGATGAGTGCCTCAAATTGGGAATCCATTTGCCATCTTATAGCAGGTATGGTGTAGGCGTATTATTTTTCCCGAAAGACATTCGCCTTCGCGAGGAATGCCGCGACATTTTCAATCGCTGTTCCGAAACGCTGGGCCTCGAAGTAATGGGATATCGCCGTGTTCCCGTAAATACGGAAGGCATTGGCAAGTCCGCACTATCTGTAGAGCCGGAGATAGAACAAGTATTCATCGCCTGTCCCGACCATATTCATAATCCTGATGAATTTGAAAGAAAACTATTTGTATTAAGGAACTATGCTACAAAAACTATTAATAATACAGTAAAAAAAGATCCGATTGGTTTTTACATCGCATCTCTTTCATATAAAACAATTATATATAAGGGACAACTTACCAGTACGCAGGTTCGCGGGTATTTTCCTGATTTAAGTAACAAGAAAATCGTTTCCGCTTTTGGTTTGATTCATTCACGCTTTGCTACCAATACTTTTCCTTCGTGGAAATTGGCCCAGCCATTTAGGTACATTGCGCATAACGGTGAAATAAATACTTTACAGGGCAATTTAAACTGGCTGCGTACCAGTGAAAAGAGTTTTATAACACAATTCTTTTCTAAAGAGGAGATGGAAATGCTTTTGCCGGTAGTGTCGCCGGGTCAATCAGATTCCGCGTGTCTTGATAATATGATTGAATTGCTGCATCTCTGTGGCAGATCGTTACCTCATGTGATGATGATGTTGATTCCTGAGGCATGGGACGGCAACGAACAGATGGACCCCGTAAAAAAAGCTTTTTATGAATTTCACGCCTCATTTATGGAACCTTGGGATGGGCCTGCTTCCATCTCGTTTACAGATGGCAAAGTCATAGGCGCTACGCTGGATAGGAATGGCCTTCGTCCTTCAAGGTATTGCATTACCACTGATGACCGCGTAATCATGGCCTCCGAGACAGGAGTTCTGCCCGTAGACCCAAAGATGATAAAAGAAAAGGGCCGGCTGCAACCAGGCAAAATGTTTGTAGTAGACCTGGAAGAAGGGCGCATCATTAGCGACGAGGAAATCAAACAAAAAATTTGTTCTCAAAAACCCTACGGAGAATGGCTGAATAAATATAAAATCCGGCTGGAAGAATTACCTGCGCCGCGTGTTATGTTTACCCACCTGGAGCACGACCAAATCTTTAAATACCAAAAAGCCTTTGGATATTCAACTGAAGACCTTGAGCTCTTGATTTCGCCAATGGCGCTAACCGGAAAGGAGCCGATTGGGTCTATGGGTAATGATGTTCCGTTAGCAGTTTTGAGTAATGAACCTCAGCACCTGAGCAGCTATTTCAAACAGCTTTTTGCGCAGGTAACAAATCCGCCTATCGATCCTATCCGGGAAAGATTAGTAATGTCGTTAGCCACCTTTTTGGGAAATAATGGAAACCTGCTTGAGGATGATCCGCTATCCTGCCATACTGTTGCCTTAAGACATCCTGTGCTTTCCAATACTGAATTAGAAAAGATCAGAAGTATTGACACTGGCATCTTTCAGGCGCACACGCTGCAAACTTACTTCCTTGCCGATGGCAAGCCCGGTTCTCTTCAGCGCGGCATTGAGCGTCTTTGCCGGTATGCAGCCGAAGCAGTAGAGGATGGCTTTGAAGTCTTGATTTTATCTGACCGGGCAATTGACTCTGAGCATGCTGCTATTCCTTCTTTACTGGCTTGCTCTGCTGTTCATCACCACTTAATCAAAAAAGGCCTGCGCGGACAAGTAGGAATTATTATTGAAGCGGGCGATGTCTGGGAAGTACATCATTTTGCCTGCCTTATCGCATTTGGCGCTACGGCCATCAATCCATATCTGGCGCTTTCAACCATTCGGGATCTGAGGATCCAGGGAAAACTGGGGAACGAACTGGATTCCAATGCGCTGAAAAAGAATTATAAAACCGCCATTAATAATGGATTGCTCAAGGTGTTCTCAAAAATGGGCATTTCCACATTCCAATCTTACCAGGGAGCCCAGATATTTGAAATATTGGGAATCAATAAATCAGTAATAAATAAATATTTTATTGGAGCCACCTCAAGGATTGAAGGGATGGGCCTGGATGAAATAGCTAAAGAAACACTTGCAAAGCATGGCTTCGCATTTAGTAAAAAAGATATTTCATTCGACCGCCTGATAGTGGGTGGGCTTTATAAATGGAAACGCCGGGGCGAATACCATTTATTTAACCCCATCACCATTCATTTGCTTCAGCACGCCACAAGGATGGGGGATTATAAAATCTTTAAAAAATATTCTAAGGCCGTAAATGAACAAAGCGAAAAGGCGGTTACCTTAAGAAGCTTGTTTCAATTCAAAAAGAACCGGCCATCTATTCCTCTTGAAGAAGTAGAACCCGCAGAAAATATTTATAAAAGATTTGCCACCGGTGCAATGTCATTTGGGAGTATCTCATGGGAAGCCCATACTGTTTTAGCTATTGCTATGAACCGGCTTGGAGGAAAAAGCAATACGGGTGAAGGCGGCGAAGACGAAATACGTTTTCAAAGGCTTGCGAATGGAGATTCTATGAGAAGTTCAATTAAACAGGTAGCCTCCGCACGGTTTGGTGTTACAAGCTGGTATCTGAGCGAAGCAGATGAACTTCAGATAAAAATGGCACAGGGAGCTAAGCCTGGCGAAGGAGGTCAATTGCCTGGGCATAAGGTAGACGAATGGATAGGAAGAGTAAGGCATGCTACTCCGGGAGTAGGATTAATATCTCCTCCGCCCCATCATGATATATATTCTATTGAAGATCTGGCGCAATTAATTTTTGATTTAAAAAATTCAAACCGGAGTGCACGGATAAATGTGAAGCTCGTTTCAAAAGCCGGAGTCGGAACCATAGCAGCCGGAGTTACAAAAGCAAAAGCAGATGTGGTTTTAATTTCCGGGCATGATGGCGGAACAGGAGCGTCACCTATAAGTTCCATAAAACATGCAGGCCTTCCGTGGGAATTGGGACTTGCCGAAACGCACCAGACTTTAGTAAAAAATAAACTTCGTAGCCGTGTAGTGGTGCAAACCGACGGGCAATTAAAGACAGGGAGAGATATCGCCATCGCAACGCTGCTTGGGGCTGAAGAATGGGGAGTAGCCACCGCCGCCTTAATTGTGGAAGGCTGTATTATGATGCGCAAGTGCCATTTAAACACCTGTCCTGTAGGGGTAGCTACTCAAAATCCTGAATTACGGAAACGTTTTACCGGCGATGCCGACCATGTGGTAAACCTGTTTAAGTTTCTTACCGAGGAATTAAGAGAAATTATGGCTGAGCTTGGTTTCCGAACCATTAATGAAATGGTTGGTCAGGTGGATTTTCTGGAAAAAAGAGAAAACATAAGCCATTGGAAGTTTAAAAACCTCGATCTATCCCCCATACTATATAAAGAGCCTGCGTCAGAATTTGTAGGATTATTCAAATCAGAAGAACAGGATCATGGCTTGAATGGCATTCTCGATTGGGAATTATTAAAGCTTGCCGAGCCTGCACTTACCTCAGGAAAAAAAGTGAAAGGAACTTTTGACATTACAAATACCGACAGAGCTACAGGTACGCTTTTATCAAACGAAATTTCTAAAAAATACAAAGGCACCGGCCTTCCTGATGATACCATACATTTTAAATTTACCGGAACTGCAGGCCAAAGCTTCGCTGCCTTTAATACCAGGGGGGTGACAATGGAGCTCGAAGGAGATGCAAACGATTATTTTGGAAAAGGACTGAGTGGCGCCAGGATAATTATTTATCCTTCAAAACAGGCGGGTTTCGTACCTGAAGAAAATATTATCATAGGTAACGTAGCTTTTTATGGAGCTACTTCAGGCGAGGCTTTTATAAGGGGAAAAGCAGGAGAACGCTTCTGTGTCAGAAATTCAGGGGCAAACGTTGTGGTAGAAGGTGTCGGTGATCACGGCTGTGAATATATGACGGGAGGCAACGCAATTATTCTTGGCCAAACCGGGCGTAATTTTGCAGCAGGTATGAGTGGAGGAATTGCCTATGTTTATGACACCCAGCATAATTTTGATGCATTTTGCAATAAAGAAATGGTTGATTTAGATACGCCGGATAGCAATGATGAAAAATTCCTTCATGAAATGATAAACAGGCAATTTAGCCTTACAGGCAGTACAGTTGCAAGATTCATTCTAAATGATTTCGAAAATCAGATTAAATCTTTTGTGAAGGTATTTCCTAAAGATTACAAAAAAGCGTTGCAGGCAAACTTTGCCGCAAATGAAGTGGTAACCAATAAATAAATCAAGAAATAGTTACGGAATGGGAAAAATAACAGGATTCCTGGAATTTACAAGAGAGCTTCCTCACAAAAGACCTCCTGAGGAAAGAGTAAATGATTACAAGGAATTTATTGCGATGTATTCAGAACAAAAGCTGAATCAGCAGGCAGCCAGGTGTATGGATTGTGGCACTCCATTTTGCCACGATGGTTGCCCGGTCGGCAATTTAATTCCTGAGTTTAATGATGCTGTCTATCGCCAAAGCTGGCAGGAAGCTTACGAAATACTTTCTTCCACCAATAATTTCCCTGAGTTTACCGGAAGGATATGTCCTGCACCCTGCGAGTCTGCGTGCGTTCTGGGTATTAATCAGCCGCCGATTACTATTGAAGAAATAGAAAAGCATATTATTGAAATTGCCTTTGAAAAAGGGCTGATAACTCCACAAATTCCGGCCGTAAGGACTGGTAAAAAAGTTGCCGTGATTGGCTCAGGACCTGCAGGTATGGCAGCCGCCACCCAATTAAACAGGGCCGGCCATTCGGTTACGGTTTTTGAAAGAGATGACGAACCGGGCGGTTTATGCCGCTATGGAATTCCTGATTTTAAACTGGAAAAATGGGTTGTGGAGAGGCGCATCAATCTTATGAAAGAAGAAGGCATAGAAATCCGGTGCAATGCCAATGTAGGTGTGAACGTAAGTATCAATGATATCTTGAGGGAATACCAAGCAATTGTATTGGCAGGCGGCTCTACTATTCCACGCGATTTAAGTATTCCAGGCCGCGAATTAAAGGGCATTCATTTCGCCATGGATTTCTTAAAACAGCAAAATAAAAGAGTCTCTCATATTAAGGTAAAAGAAGAAGACATTTTCGCAACCGGCAAAAATGTGGTGGTAATTGGCGGTGGAGATACAGGGAGCGATTGTGTAGGCACTTCAAACCGGCAAAAGGCAAAATCCATAACACAATTTGAATTGTTGCCAAAGCCACCCGCAGGACGCACTCCCTATATGCCATGGCCTACTTATCCTATGGTTCTTAAAACCACAAGTTCGCATGAAGAAGGCGCTGCACGTCATTGGGCCATTGCAACAAAAGAATTTATCGGCGATGAAAAAGGAAATTTGAAAGCGCTGAAAATCGTGGATCTTGAATGGAAATTTACCGAGGAAAACAAGCCTGCAAGATTTGTTGAGGTACCCGGAAGCGAAACAGAAATTCCGTGTGAGCTTGCCTTACTGGCAATGGGCTTCATCCATCCGCAACATGAAGGATTATTAACCCAATTAGATGTAGAATTGGATGAAAGGGGCAATGTAAAAGCATCTGATAAAGAATTCCATACTAATATTTCTAAAATATTTGTAGCAGGCGATATGAGGCGCGGCCAGTCTCTGGTGGTTTGGGCTATCAGTGAAGGAAGAGAATGTGCACGAAAAGTTGATGAATATTTGATGGGCTACTCTTTGCTGCCTTCAAAAGATCAGAATATTTTGCACCAGGTGGTTTAATTAAAACCTTTTGGATTTCTTTTGAAAAATAAAAATCCGCTTATTTGTTGCTTTACTATGGCGAGCCTGCAATAGCAGTTATCCGGCCTCCAATTAATCGGAAGACTCTTCCAGAGTGGCGCTTTTGATAGCTAATTGAAATTTGGTATTGAGCGCTATTTCAAAATTATGCTCATTCAGGATATCCATTGTGGGTGCATCTTCCATCATAATCTGGGCCAATTGCATCGCCAGCGTTGAGCTGCTAATTATATTCCCGACTTTGCCGCCTGTAAATTCAATTTTAAATTTATATCCGGCTTTCCTTGCTGTTCCTGCGCGTTCAAAATCAATGCGGTTAAGATCCAGCACTTGCGACTCAGTGATTGATTTTTTCAATAAAATCCTGATAATTGGCAAGTACTTTTTCCAGATGTGCGTGTACATTTAAATAGTGGTTTTAATATAAGGAGGGCTTCAGCTTCCGGGGGCCTGGCGCCAAAAAACGAATAAGAATTACCGCCTTGCGGTTAAAATTAAAGTAAATTTTTTATCAGGAAAAAAATTTACTCTTTTTTCATTGTAAATCATCTAATTAAAACATACAAATTTTTACAGCCAAAAGGAATGTCGTGTCAAAAATGGTACAAAAAAAATCCCCCACAAACCATCGCGGAGGATTACCTGATTAAAAACTACACATTATTATTGAAGAATTACCTTTAAAAATTTGGGGCTTTTGATGCGAGCTTAAATTTCAATCTTTTTTTATTACTATCTTTCAGTATTTAGCTGGTGGTGCATTTTAATGATTGATTGGCAGGAAAATAATAAGGATTAGCAACAGGTGCCGTACGTTTTTAGTTCACTTTCAAAACTATAAAGTGAAATTTGTGGCGGCGTTAGATTAACTATTCACTAAATTTGTTATCGTCAACAACTTATTCAGGAATGGCTTTTATCGATATAAAATTTCCTAAATCACTATACCGGGCGTTGCACATTCCTGTAAGTTCTACCAAAAGACAGCAATTAAAAGTTTTACAAAAATTATTAAAAAGAGCAAGATTTACTGAATTTGGTCAAAAGTATTTGTTTGATCAGATTCTGCTAAGCAAGCATCCTGCTAAAAATTTTCAAAAAATAGTTCCCATTTTTTCTTACGAAAAAATTTATAAAGAATGGTGGTTTAGGGCGCTGGAAGGCAAACCCGATGTGTGTTGGCCCGGCATTATTAAATTTTTTGCTTTAAGCAGTGGCACCAGCGATGCATCCAGCAAATACATTCCCATTACCAAAGAATTAATCCGGGCCAATACGCTTACCAGTTTCAGGCAATTGATAAGCCTTGCTTCCTATAACAATGTGCCCAAAAAATACGTTGGAAAGGGATGGCTTATGCTCGGGGGAAGTACGCATCTTCAGAAATCGGCTACTTTTTATGCCGGCGACCTTAGCGGCATACAGGCAAAGAATATTCCTTTCTGGTTTCAGGGCATGTATAAGCCGGGCAAAAAAATTGCTAAAGTAAGCGACTGGTCCAAGAAACTGGATGAAATTGTAGAAAAGGCGCCGGAGTGGGACATCGCTTTTTTGGTAGGAGTTCCGGCATGGGTGCAGCTATGCATGGAAAAAGTGATAGAAAGATATCGCCTGAAAAATATCCATGAAATATGGCCTAATCTTGCATTTTATGTTCATGGAGGAGTTGCCCTTCAACCTTATAAAAAAGGATTCGACAAACTTTTGGGAAAGTCGATAACTTACATTGAAACTTATCTTGCAAGCGAAGGTTTTCTGGCTTTTCAAAACCGGCAGAATGCAAAAGGCATGAAGCTGGCCACGAACAATAATATCTTTTTTGAATTTATTCCTTTTGACCAAAATAACTTTGATGCCGACGGCAACCTGGTTTCAAATCCTCAAACGCTGATGGTGCACGAGGTAGAAAAGGATAAAAATTATGCTATCTTAATCAGCACAAATGCCGGCACCTGGAGATACCTGATTGGCGATACTGTTCAATTTGTGGATGTGGAAAAATCAGAAATTATCATTACCGGCCGCACCAGGCATTTCCTGAGCCTCGTGGGTGAACATCTAAGTGTAGACAATATGAACAAAGCGATAAAACTGGTGAGCGACGATTTAAACATCTCCATAAGCGAATTTGCAGTAGCCGGTATTCCCTATGGAGATTTTTTTGCGCATCAATGGTATATTGGCACTGATGATTCAATAAATTCTGAATCACTTAAAATCTTGATTGACAAAAAATTAAAAGAATTAAATGATGACTATGAAGTGGAAAGAAATCATGCCTTAAAGGAAATTTTTGTGGACATTTTAAGTGAGGAAACTTTTATGAACTTTATGAAATCCAAAGGCAAAGTAGGCGGACAGCATAAATTCCCCCGCGTATTAAAAGGCAAAATGCTGGAAGAGTGGTTAAAATTTTTAGAAGAAGTGAAAGCATGACATCAAATACAGTAAAAGCACTTTTATTCGTTATTTTAATATTATATTCATAAAATTGTTCCCTTTACATGGTTGAGGTTATTGAAGCAATACTTAAAGGAATAGCAATGGGATTGTTACTTGTGATTTCCGTGGGACCGGTAATATTCACGGTAATAAAACAAAGCATCAATAATGGGAGGGGTGGTGGTTTCAGTTTTGTAATTGGCGTTTGGATAAGTGATTTTTTATTGGTGGTTTTAAGCAATCTTTTTTCAGCCTTGGTAACCACAGTAATGAGCTTCGAAATGCAAATCGGGATTGCCGGCAGCATTTTTCTTATTGCGATGGGACTATATTATATTTTTCTTAAAAAGGTGCACGTCCATCCTGAAGAGGTGTCAATATCTTTGAAAACAAGCGACCACGCAAAAATAGCTTTGCAAGGGTTTCTTCTGAATACCCTTAATCCTGCAGTGATTGCTTTCTGGCTTACGGCTGCCACAGCCATAGCAGTTTCCCATTCCATTCGTGAGCGAATCATAATTTTTGCCACGGCTTTGCTTTTAAATATGTGTGCTGATGTTGCAAAAGTGACGCTGGCCGGGAAATTGAGAAAAAAATTAACCGTAAAAAATATCCGGTTAATTAATAAAATTTCCGGATTGATATTGGTAATTTTTGGAACTGTGTTGTTTTTTGGAGTTTTGTTTTTTGTAAAAAAAATGTAATCTTATGCGCCTGTTATGTATATTCACGATTTTGCTCTTGGGAACACAGGCTTGCATTGCTCAAAACGATTTGTTGCTGCTGAAAAAAAATAACCGAACAGTTAGATCATTTTATCCCGGAACAAATATTGATTTTTCAACTGATAGCCGCTATTATGAAGCACAAATAACCGGCATACAAAAAGATTCGCTTTACCTGGTTCAATACGATATACGAAGGGTGTATTCTTCTATGCTAGGGCTTTTTGTGTCAGATACTGTGGCCTCCTATCGATTTGCAATTAACTATAAAGAAATTACTGCCCTGGGTAAAGAAGGTAACAAATTTAATTGGAGCGGTTCTGGGGCTGCGCTGTTTGGCGGTGGCGCCTTGCTAACCACGGCCGGGTTGCTGACCTGGGTTTTTTCAAAACCCAATACGAGATATTATGCAAGTCCTAAATTGGTAATTGGAGCAGCGGCTTTAACAGGGATTGGATATTTGCTTTTGAAAACAGGTAATAAACCAATGAAATTGGGGAAAAAATATACATTGCACTATATAGAACTTAAATAGCAAAATCGTTTTTATTGGAATCAAAAAAGCCCTATTTGAGAAAACGCGGTTTATTTCGGAGGCTGGGCCGCACTTTATTGAAAATTATTTTATACGGATTTCTTCTTTCTGTTCTGTATATTTTGTTTTGTAAATGGATTAATCCACCCATTACAATAACTCAGTTAAACAGTTTGATAACCGGCCATGGGCTTAGAAGAGATTATATTGATTATACGAATATGGGCTCCAACATAAAGCTGGCAGTAATGGCCGGTGAAGACCAATTGTTTCCTGATCACAACGGCTTTGATTTCAAAAGCATCCAAAAGGCATTGAAGCACAACCGGAAGAGTAAGTCATTGCGGGGAGCCAGCACTATAAGCCAGCAGGTAGCAAAAAATGTATTTTTATGGCAACATGGTGGTTACTTTAGAAAGGGATTGGAAGTATATTTTACTTTTATGATAGAGCAGCTCTGGAGTAAAAAAAGGATTTTAGAAATGTACCTTAATGTAGCCCAAACCGGACCTGGAATTTATGGCGTGCAAGCTGCCGCAAAGTATTATTTTAAGGAAGACTGCAACGATCTTTCACCAAAGGAAGCAGCCATGATTGCATCTTGCCTTCCGAACCCGGTTTTATTTACCATTCACCCGATGTCCCGGCGGGTAGCCTACCGTTATCCGTGGATACTCCGGCAGATGAAAAATCTACAGGCGGATGCGGATATCCAGGCTTTGCTAAAATAATAGCTGAAATTTGACCGATTCATTTTGTAAAAATGCTACCTTGAACCTCAGATTGAGATTCAACAATCTGCATTGTAAACACGTATTGTTTTGCTGTTACGTTCATAATTTTTTTTCCAAATGAAATATTTCCCGGCTTATCGGAAATCATATCTCTTAATAATAACGATTATCAGCCTGTGTTTTTTATTGATTCAATGTATTGATAGGGGAAGAAGAAAAAATGAAACTTCCGAAATTGAAAACACCAAATTTAACGAGTTCGCAGGGTCTGAATCTTGCCGGAAATGTCATGCACAGGTGTATAACGACTTTATTTTAACCGGGCATTTTTCCACCTCAACGCCTGCTTCTGCCCAGAGTATTTTAGGAAGTTTTGAAGAAGGAAAAAATACTTTTCACTACCGCAAGGGACTTTATGTATCTATGGAAAAAACTGACAGTGGTTTTTACCAGGTTGAATATGTTGACAGTATCCGAAAAATTGCACGAAAATTCGATATTACAGTTGGATCCGGAGAAAGGGGCCAGACCTATCTTTCATGGCAGGGAAATCTTCTTACACTTCTGCCAGTCTCCTACCTCACTTCAACTAATAGCTGGGCCAATAATCCCGGGCAACACAACCAAATTTTCTTTGACGCCCCTGTTAGCGCCACATGCCTTCAATGCCACACAAGCTATGCAGAGGTAATTCCATTCAGGCTGGTAAATGCGCCTGAAGAGTTTAATCCAAAAAAGATAATTTATGGCATTTCCTGCGAAAGATGCCATGGGCCTGCGGCGCAGCACGTAGCTTACCAGACGGAAAACCCCAATGATAAATCAGGCAAGTTTATAATTAAACCGTCTACTTTTTCAAGAACGCAGTCGCTAGACATGTGCGCGGTATGTCACGGGGGAAGAATAAAAAATCTAAAGCCACCATTCTCTTTCCAGAGTGGCAACAGGCTAAGCGAATATTACCAGTTTGATACTTTAGGCACTAACAACCTGATAGATGTGCATGGCAACCAATATGGTCTTTTAAAAAAAAGTAAATGCTTTCAAACCAGCCAATTGACATGCATAACCTGCCACAGCCCACACAAAAATGAAGAAGGCAATCTCCGGTTATTTTCTCAAAAATGCATGACTTGTCATAATGAACAGCATGGAACATTTTGCAAAATCAATCCGATAACTAATTCTATCAGCGCTAATTGCATTGATTGCCACATGCCGGAACAGCCTTCAAAATCAATTGTCCTCCAGCTTGAAAATAATAAAATTCCTACTGCCCAGCTTTTAAGAACGCATGATATTGCTATTTATCCAGCGGCAACAAAAGAATTTTTAAAAAATGAAAAAAAGAAAGAATCGGGCGATTGACCTTAAGGATCTACAGAACGTTTCTGTCCTTTATTATTTATTATTTGTACTGATTTTACATTGTCGCCCACGGTAATAAATCTCCCTGATTGTGATAAAAATGAAGAGCCATACCCGACTTCACGTTTTTGTTTTCTTCCATCTTTAAAATAAATCGTCACCGATTCATCCATAGGATTTAAAGGAATCATTTTTATATCCTTATTTAATTCAAAAATTTTCAACGGCCCTTTGTTCTGGCTCGCTGCTATTAAAAGTTTATTAGATTTATTTCTGAACTGTACCAGCGCTTTTCCATTTCCGCCAATAAAAACGCCACTCTGCAAAATAGAAAGTGGAATAAAATTGCCTTTACCGTCTCCTCTGAGCAATATGCCATTTAGTGCATCATATCGTCCAAGAATTGGTTCTGTTCCAAAATCGTTTCCATTGACCAGCACATCAAGATTGCCATCTTCATCAAAGTCATTTACTACCATTCCATTCAAAACTGATATTTGTGCCTCCTTTGGCAAGGCATTTATAGTAAAACGACTTTTACCTTCATTTTTTATTACGGCAGATGAAAAATAATTCGCTTTCAATTCTATTGCCCCTTCTCGGTCCTGCAGGGGAAATATTGAATCGATGGTACTGTTAGCAAATGATTTATAATTTGGGTATCTTTTCCTTAAAGCCGGCAATTGTCTGAAAATATCGTCCCGGGATTCTGCAGGAAACTCACGACGCGTAGTATCAGATGCTGAAGTCGGAAGGAACAAAGACATTATTGCATCAAGAGAACCATTATTATCAAAGTCTTTGGCAAGTATTTTTACGGGATACTTGTCACTTGCCTGAAAAAATGAATTTCTTCCCAAATTTCCTGCTATATAGTCCATATCGCCGTCGTTATCAAAATCACCGGCTGCTATAGAGCTCCACCATCCAATATGATTATTGATTCCGGAAGAAATGGTGACATTTTTAAAGACCCCATTTTGATTTTCTAAAAAAGTTACAGGCATCCATTCTCCCACAAGCACCAAATCGGGCCAGCCATCATTATTAAAATCTGTAAAAAGCGCATCGCTTACCATACCAATATTTTGCAATGCGGGAGCAGTCACGGAAGTTACGTCTGTAAAGCGCACGTGCCCCGCCTTGGAATCGTTTCTGAAAATAAAGCTGGAAACCGGCTTAGGATAATTTCCCACATCTACTCTTCCCGAAACAAACAAATCCAAATCACCGTCTCTATCATAGTCACTGGCTTTGACACAAAATTTGCTTGTAAAATTCGGAGGTAAAGCGGAACTATCTTCGGTAAATTTCCCTTTCCCATCATTTACATAAAGCCTATCCTGATATGCCGCTGTCATACTTTTAGCCTGGAAACCTCCGCTGGCAACATATAGATCTAAATCGCCGTCTCCATCAGCATCAAATAATAAGAGCCCCTCATCCTCTCT
This sequence comes from Hanamia caeni, assembly GCF_003721595.1. Lineage (GTDB taxonomy): Bacteria > Bacteroidota > Bacteroidia > Chitinophagales > Chitinophagaceae > Ginsengibacter > Ginsengibacter caeni. Next base: position 2,326 of record NZ_RJJR01000013.1, on the reverse strand, counting down.
TTCTTTCGAAGAAATATCATTTTCTCTCAATAAATCGCGCTGAATGAAATTGCCATCAGGCTGCTGCAAAAAAATCTGTGCAGAAAATCCAAAAGCGCCTCCCACCAAAATATCATCTAACCCGTTTCCATCCACATCTCCAACAGCAAGAGCAGGGCCATACTCCGAAAATTTATGAGGCAGCAAACCCTGGACGGCAAAATCATTAAAATCTTTGTATAGCTGAGTAAAACGCACATTTAAAAAATTTGTTACATCTTTAAAGGTAGCTTCCGTATCTAGTTTAGTAGTTTCTAAAGAGTACGGTATATTTGCGTCTTTCTCCCTCGCAGCCACCATTTGGTTGGCCTTTACATTTTTTAATATTTGCGCCTTACCATTTGGCCATTTAACAATCAAGGAATCAATTAGGCTAACATCCCCTAGCCCAAAATGTGGTTCAATTTGCATTGTAGACAAATACCCCCTGTATGGCGTTTGTTCGTACACCTGCTTTTGGCCTTTATAGTGAAGTTCTATAAAAGTTCCAAGGCCATTTACGTTTTTTGAGTTTCCATACAATTTGACTGACAGGAAATGGGGAGGATTTTTCGATGAATTCATAATTGTATTTTGATAAACCGAGGCTTCGTCGTTGATATTATTCACCACCACATCCATGTCGCCGTCATTATCAAGATCCACATACACGGCGCCATTTGCAAATGTGGGTGTAACGATTCCCCATTGATTGGTCAGATTACTAAAAGTCCAGTCGCCATTGTTTCGGAAAGCAAAATTACGAAGCTTTACTTGCGGAATTTGAGACATAGTATATTGTGTGCTGGCTATCTGTGAGGACCCCATCCTGAATCCAACAAAATCATGGTCTGTAATATCGCGCGGAAAACCATTGGTAATAATAATATCCCGAAAACCGTCATTATCAAAATCTGTGACAAGCGGACACCAGCTCCAATCTGTTTGAGAAATGCCAGCCATGTATCCTATATCACTAAAAATTGGGTCGCAGACCGAATCACTTTTGTTTACTATCGGACCTTGGTTAAGCTGCAGGGTGTTTCTCACATATTGATATTGGTAACCATACAAATCGCTGTTCAGATAAGTGAGATAGTTATTATTGCCCAACATCATTTTTTTCCGGTAGTTATCATGCGGGTTCATGTCAAGCTCTATTACATCTGCGAGGCCATCGTTGTTGATATCAATAACATCTTGCCCCATACCATTTGCAGAAGTATGCTTAAAATATGAAGCAGCCTTATCAGTAAATGTACCGTCATGGTTATTAATATATAGCAGATCAGCAGGTGTGAAGTCGTTACTTACAAAAATGTCTTTCCAGCCATCAAGATTGAAATCCGCTATAGTTACCGCGTGGCCATAACCTTCTATTGTAACGCCGGCTTCTTTTGAAACGTCTTTGAAAACAGGATGTTTCGAAATGGAATCATAATCGTTTCGATACAACCTTCCCGTGCTCGGGAATGAGCCGTCAGTAACTTTTGGCCGCAAAACTGAAGGGTTAACGGAGGGCACAATCTCATTTACACAAAGATACATATCAAGGTCGCCGTCATTATCGTAATCAAAAAATGCGGCCAGCGTTGATGAGGTTGTATCGTCTAAACCATATTCCCTGGCCAATTCTTTAAAAACCGGAATGCCATCTTTGTTTACTCCCTGGTTTACATATAAAAGATTTCTCCGCCTTTCAGGATTTTTATCCATCGTCACACTTACGTAAATATCCATCCAACCATCATTATTAATATCGACTACAGAAATACCTTTGCTCCACCTTCCTCCGCCATCCACCCCTGCTTCCGCCGTTACATCCCTGAATTTAAAATCGCCTTTATTAAGATACAATTTGTTTGAAACCTGGTTACCTGCGAAATACAAGTCCTGCAATCCGTCATTATTAAAATCACCAACACCTATGCCGCCTCCATTGTAAATATTGGTTTCATCCATAGGGTTCAAGGTATCTGATTCTGTAATTTTATTATTAAAATAGATTCCGGTCCTGCTGGGTGGCAATTCATTAAACAAGGTATTATTTTTTCTGCACGACACTAATAAAATAATCACTGCAATCATGAATAAGCCAAGCCAACTCCGGAAAAATTTCATTGATATTATTTATAACAAAACAAAAAGATAAAGAGGTAAAGCTTTCACTTTACCTCTTTAAAACAAAAAAAGAAAACAGTATTGTATTAATTATTAGTAAGTAAACCCAGGCATCGCAGCCTGAGATTCTGTTAGAACGGTACGTAACAGTCTCCCGTTATACCGCTCCGATTTTCCAACCGTTGGT
>NZ_RJJR01000012.1 GCF_003721595.1 Hanamia caeni | reverse complement strand
CAAATCCTCCTGACGACATCTCCATATTAACCGGTTTCGTTCAACATGCGGCTTCATTGTTGGTGCTACGCACCCAACGAAGCCTTAGTTGTTGCAGGCATGTGCCTTTGTGAGCTCCCCAAATAATTGTAAAGTTGTTTGTATGTTTCATTGATAGGTTACATCGTTCGTGTTATTAAAAAATGCTATCAAGTCATAGTTTTCAGCTAAGCGAACCGGCCTTGTAATTATGTCGCCAGTTGCTCCTATATTTCTAAGCATTTTTATTTTATTGTTTACTAATGAGGTGGTTGCAGGATTTTTCAAAGTCTTATTAATGGATAAAAGGAAATGGGGATACTTGCATTGTTTGAAGTAGTATTCAATGGCATTTTTATCCTCTACCTCATTATATAATTTATATTCATATTGTCCGGTTTTGACATTATATATTTGTACGTTACCAATATTAAAATCAGTTGCGATTACAAAATACTTGTTGCTATAAAGATTATTTAGAAGATAACCCAATGATGTTGAATTCATAAATTTCGTTTTCTGTACATGTCCATTATGTGCCAAAATAATTGCTTTGTTTTGCAGAGTACCTGAAATGATAGACTTTATGTTTTCAAACATGTACTTATCCCTTATGTTAAAGTCGTTTCTGCCAAATCTTTGATGATAAGCGAAGTCTATTTGCTGATTGAGAAGAGAAAGATAGTAACTATGTGATTGACTAGTACATTCTCCTTTCAACTTTTGAGATAAAACTTGTATGTCTTCAAAGTCTTTTTTAGTAAGATTATTATATCCTACTCCAATTTCCCCTTCAAACTTTTTCAAAATATCGTTAGCCTTATTCGGAAAGAAAAGGCTCTTTATTTTTTGAACTATACTATAAAATCCTCTAACTTCTGCACCATAGATGTGTACACGTTCTTTTTCAGATTTGCTTGAGTTATATGCTCTCAACCAGTCTAATTCTTTTCTATTTGTGACTACAGGGCGAAGTCCCTCGATTAATTCTAAGCTATCGGTTTGACCGTTAATATAAGCATCCACTTTTTCGGCAGCTAAAATATCTCCTTCGTCAATAATTGCCTTGTAATCCATTTCTTGCACTAAAAAACGTATAAGTCTTTGCCGGTACTTGTTATATAAAGTGGTGCCATGTGTACTTTCCCCAATTCCAATAACCGTTGCGTCTTTTGCTGCCTCTTTTAAAAATTCTATATCATCAAAATTATCTTCAGAACTCACAGTCCTAATAGGATTAATAATTTTGTTCAGCTCGTTTATAATTTCAACATCATTTTGGCAAAATACTTTAGTTGTACAAAGGGAAGCTAATATTATTAAGGTCAGATATAGTTTCATGTCAATACTTCCATAACGATTATTACCCGATGTTGAGGATGTTCAAGTGGCATTGCCTGCAACTCAAAAATAGCAGAAAGTTTTTATACCTCATAACCTTTTCCACAAAAAAATATCTTTCTTCATTATCAATCAGTTAAACTACTTTGGCGAAATACAAATTAAAAAAAAATATCTTTCGTAAAGCCAACTTTTTATTTTTTTAATAATCCTTCTATATCCTCTAACGGACTCAATATATTTATCAGATCTTTATTGGTTACATGAAGATACTTTAAGGTGGTTTTTATATCATTATGCCCAAGCAGTTTTTGAATAAATACTACATCTATTCCTTTGTCTAATAAATGTGTGGCAAAACTGTGGCGCAGCATGTGCATACTGCCATCCTGCTTTATACCCGCCTTCTCTTTTGCTTTTTGCAATACGTTTTGTATGCTCCGGGTAGTTAAATGTTCATTTTCAAACTGCCCTTCAAATAAATAATCCTTTGGCTTATATTGTTTATAGTATTCGCGAAGCATGATTAGCATATTCGGACTTAGGCTACAATCCGGTCTTTTTTCCCTTTTCCCCGTTCTATAAACAGCATTTTTCTCTTTCCGTCTATGTGCCTTACTTTTAATGAAACTACTTCACTCACTCTTAGTCCACAGGCATATGCGAGCATTATAATTGTTTTGTGTTTGGTATTTTCTATTGCATTTATGAGAGAAGCTATTTGCTCTTTACTGATTACTTTCGGCAGCAGCAAAGGTTTTTTTGGTCTAGGTATTTCCCAAAAAAATTTTTCGCGGCCGAGCACCTGTTCGTAATAAAATTTTAAAGCATTTATCCGTGAATGCAGCGTGTTTTCACTCAACTTCAGCTTTTCAGAACAATATTGCAGGTAGTTTTTTATCCTGTCTTCTGTAAAGTCTGCCGCAGGCCTCGATTTTATCATGATCAAAAACTGCACAAATTCATTGGAGTAAGTCCGGATGGTAGACGGGCTGTAGCTCTTTAAATCCAATTGCCTTTTAAACTGGTTTAGCGCTTTCAAATTTTCCGGAGCCAGGTGTCTGGGAAACTTATAGCTATTTACTGCCTGTGCAGGTGTTTCTCCAATCGGATTTTTGTTGTAATTTTTTTCAGTTTCCTTTTCCTGAATCACGCCAGCGGCAGCAGCTTTCCTTTTTTTATCAAGCAAAAATTCTCTTAAGGCCGCCACCTCTAAATGTGCTTTATTTTCTAAAGCAGTCTTCAGCCGTATATAGTTTTCTCCATCACACGGAATATACCAACACGTATTTGTTTTGCTCCATTTTGCGCCTGCTACTTTTTGAATAGATTGCTGAAGCAGAATATTTTTTTCAAAATAGATTCCAATACATTGCAATCCCCGGTGATGAAGCGGCTTTATGGTTATTATTTGCATAATTGAAATGAATTATTTTTTAGAAGGAACATATAGCTAACTGAAGCTAAAAAGAAACGTCCTCATCCACGGGTGCTGATGCCTGGTTGAGATTAGTTTTATTTTTTTTATCTAATAATACCAGCTTCCCGGCAACTACCTCGGTCACAAATTTTTTATCATCCTCTTTGGTGGCGTATTGCCTGTTCTGAAGGCGGCCTTCAATGTACACGAGGCTTCCCTTGCGGAGATATTGCGAAGCCAGGGCCGCCAATCCACCCCAGAGGATTACCGTGTGCCAGTCAGTCCTGCTGTGTAATTCACCGTTTTTCATGCGAAAGGTTTCGGTGGTGGCGATAGCTATTTTTGCTACCATTGTGCCGTCTGCGAGCGTTTTTGATTCGGCATCCTTTCCGCAATTGCCTACGAATATTACTTTATTTATTCCTTGCATAAAAAATATTTTTCGTTATTGCTATGGGAGGTTAAAGTTGCAGGTTCCTGGTTATGGCTTCGCCATCCTGGATTACACAGTTTTTATAAAATGAGCAGCCTTTAAAAAAGATGGCGCTCATTTTACAGGCTCAATGTTTTGGCCATCTCTGTATTGGCAGGCTGGTTTGCCCGCAATACAATAGTTGTAACCGTTTCTTAATGAATAAAATTTACAGGATTCAAATCTCTGTTAGTTTCAGAACGCATATATCAGCCGAAGTAGCACCGCTCATTTCCCATTTCACATCTACTGCTGCTACATCCGGTTTCAAAAATCTGATGTTGGTTCAAATAATTTATTCTGTGCAGTTTGATAATACCAGACCTATAAGGTTTCAAAAACCTTATAGGTCTTTGTTATACTTCTGTCGAACCTTTTTCGGCGACTATCTGCTATCAGCATAAAATAGAAATTTAGATTAAAAGTTGGTTTACTGCGCTTTTCGTATAGGGCAGAGGAGGGATGCACTCGTCCCTGCTGTTGGGCTTCTCCGCCAGCAGCCTGTTTACCGCTCATGAATTTAAAAAGAAAATCAAGAGAAATAATCCGGCGCTGCTGGAGGATTATCCTCCACGAAAGATGCCTTAATGGATTTGACTTTCTTACATTTCATTAGTTTTTATAATCGAATAACACAGACGGCTGTTGGCGCCGACGGCAATCGATAGCAAGGGTGTTTAGGAAATATTTTATATATTCAGAATTTATTCTATTTTTGTCTGCCAAACCCCTCGGTAACCACAAGGGAAATTAGAACCCCTCGTCCTCGTTAGAACCTTAAAATCCTATCCGTTTGTTATCCTCTTTTATTTTTAACGTATATCTGTAAAATTGCTGTCTTGTTTCATAGCACTAACCAGCCGGAAATACTCTTGCCTCTTTCTCATTACAATATCTTCAAAAACTAATACCTGTGCCAAACCTTAGGGATGAATAATGGCAAGTGAATAGTGTAAACATTTATTACTCTGTAAAACTGCTTCGTAAAAAAATTCACTATAAAAAACCAATAATCATCCGGTATCAAATTGCCATTTCAGAAGTAATTATAACAATTTGAAAAATGAAAACGGCACATTTGAATCTAATTCTTTATCTCTTATCTCATCCAAATCGTAATCCATTACCACGCCGGCAATGCTCTATTAGGTTTATAGCTTGCCACGAACATTCTCCTCCCGGCTTTTGCTCACCTGGAAAATAACGAATGCTATTCAATCATTTATTTCATCTTTTAATTTTCAAATTATGAAACAGTTTATCAACATTTACGAATGGTACAAACCTGCTACAAAAAGCAAAATTTTTTTTGTATCAAGTGCAATAATTCTGAAGCACCTTTTTCTGTTATTTATTTTACTCAGTTTTCAAATAACCTTTGCCCAGGTAGCTCCTGTACTCACTCCAACCGGGGGTTTTGCTATTGATGGCGGCTTAAAAGCAAATACACCAACCGTTAACATTGGCGATTGGTTCCCGGGGCCGGGCGGTACGGGTGGATCAGTTTTCGATGGCTCCGCAAATGTCATTAATCCTTTAACCACTGGTAGAAAAACCGACCCTTATAATTCTTCAACTGATGATATTTTTACGAATGGGAGCAAGTTTAATGACTATATAAGCGATTTACATTGGACTTCAAGCAGTGCCCCTGATAAGAATGATATTAACAATGCGCTGTATCACGTAGCCCGTGATGCCAGTAACAATCAATGGGCTTTTATTGCAGGAGATCGGTTATCTACTAATGGAACCAGCTATATTGATTTTGAATTTTTACAGGGAAGCGTTGCAAAAAATTCGGATGGAACATTTACCGGAACCCCGTTAACTACCAAGCCAAATGGAGGGGGCAGAACCCAGGGAGATATGATCATTTCGATGGAATATACCAATGGTGGCACAAAACCTGCTGTTTACATTTATCAATGGAAACTTAGCGGCAGCACCTGGTCTTATCAGTTAGCGAGTATTACCAATTTAGATGCCAACGCATTTGCAGAAACCAATAGAACAGGTGCGGAAGCGGGTCTGCTTTATACAGCATTCGGCAGCAATACTTATGCCCAATACGCATTTGTTGAAGCAGCGATAAATATTACGTATCTTATAAGTCAGCTAAATAGTGGAAATGTGTGTGCTGGACTTACCATCAACACTTTATGGGTCAAAACCAAGGCCGCCGCTTCTTCTACTGCCGCCTTAAAAGATTTTATGGCGCCGATTCCTGTAAACTTGCAATTCGGTCAATCATCAATCACTCCGGCAGGTCCATTCTGTGTGAACGCATCTGCAGTAACATTAACAGCAACACCTTCTGGCGGTACATTTACGGGCGATGGCGTTAGCAGTAGTGGATTATTTACTCCTTCCTCAGCAGGAGTGGGCAGCCATGTTATCTCTTACTCTTCCAGCGGATGTACCTCAACCACTACCATTGTCGTAAATGCTGTCGCCAGCATTACAACGCCATCCATTGGTGCAGTATGCGCCGGAAGTACATCGGCATCCATAAGTTATGCCAGTGCATCCGCTACTCAATATAGGATTGTTTGGAATGCTGCAGCGCACACAGCTGGTTTGAGTGATATAGCCTATACCAGTTTACCAGTCAGTCCGTTTAATATCACCATTCCATCCACACTGGCAACCGGGACGTATAGCGGGACAATTTACGTAACAAATGCTGCTGGTTGTGAAAGTGCAGGAAATGCCATTTCATTAACAGTTAATGCAAATCCGACAGCTTCTGCCGGTACGGCTCCATCAGCGCAATGCTATGATGCAACAAACGGCAATACCTTTGCGTTAGCCGGGTCAGGAACAAACGGTACACCTTCCTGGTCTGTTCAAACCAACTCAAACAATCTGAATGTTGTTATAACAAATGGAGCTACATTGTCACCTACTGTAAAGGTTACAGGCGGCACCGGCAGCGTCACCTTGCGATTGACTGTTACCAGTTCTGCAACTCCTTCATGTGGTAGCCAGACATCTGATGTTACCGTAACTGTGACCCAGCAGCCATCGGCTCCCGATGCATCGATGCTCGTTCCAACTTGTACTGATAAAACATTTAGTGTGCAGGTAAATAGCCCGGTTTCAGGAACAACTTATACCCTCACTCAACCGGGTAACAGCAATCCGCCTCAGAATATTAATTATACCGGAACAGGCAATGTAATATTCACCGGACTGACATTCGGAGACGGATTTAGCGTAATCGCTACCAACAATGCGTCAGGTTGTGTTTCTTCTGCTAACACTTGTGGTTCAACTACGTCTGCCAGGAAGATGTCAACCTCTTCAACACCCGCGGTCCATGCTATCACCCTGGAAGAACCATTGACAAAGGTAAAAGCCGCACCGAATCCGTTTGGCGATATCATTAAATTCTCACTGCAATCTGCGGTATCCGGACAAGGAAGCCTTGAGTTGTATAACATGTTGGGGCAGAAAGTAAAAACTGTGTTCCAGGGATATGTTCAAAAAGGGGAAATTAAGACGATAGATTATAGTGTTCCCGGTGGCCAGCATACTAATTTGATCTATCTTTTTAAGGTAGGTAATGAAAGAAAAACAGGAATATTAATAGGAGTTAAATAAAAGAATTTTTTAGAAAAATACTTTTATAAGGCTGTCTCAATTTTTCGTGAGGCAGCCTTTTTTCTGCCGTTTCCGCTTCCCTGGCCGGCGTCCTTACCCGAAATACCTCCATCATAATTTATCTATCTGTAGTAAGTAAAAGTGATGAAGAACGCTTCTCCCTTAAAGGATTGTGTATTGAACCGGCATTTAGAAAAGTAATTTTTTGCGCCCGAAGAAATAGCAAGCTGAAAATAATAGCTCTAAAACATTCTTGTAAGGTTTATTTGGATATTTGTATTTTCGGTAATACAAAATTATATCCAATTAAAACTCCTATTATGCTTACTTCTAATCAGACACTGGACATGAGCCCAATTGGTATGATTTTTCATATTGTGAAAACACCACGACAAACGAATGGAAGATCCCTGGAAATGGAATGGGAAGTTCTGCCAAAAGCTGACGGCACACCACTTCATATCCATCCATCAGCAAAGGAAAGTTATAAAGTGACAGAGGGGCAGCTTGAAATAAATATTGGTGGTAAGTGGAAACTTTTACAACAAGGGGAAGAGCTGACAGTACCGGAAGGAACACCCCATACGTTTCGCAATACCACAGACCACATTACAAGAGTATATAATACTCATTCTCCTGCAATGCGGTATGATGAATATTTTGAAGGATTAAATAGTATAGTTTCCAGGCTCTCACGGGGAAGTAAAGAAAAATTAAAGATCAATTTTAATTCAGCTACCCATCTTTCAATGCTTATGAAGAAATATAAAGAGGAAATTGTATCTGTTAATCCACCCAACTTTATTGTGTCGGTGCTTAATAGAATTGGGAAGCTCAAAGGGCTGAAAGTATAGTTAGTATCATCTTGATTTTGGTATAATTTTGTTATGGCATTTTCAGTGCAGTTGGTGTTGAGCAGGGCCTATTGAAAATAAAAGTTGGATTAAAAGTTTGTTTACTGTTGATTTCGTGTAGGGGAGGAGAAGAGAGATGTTTATTAATGCCCGAAAAACTATTATACTGAATTCCTTACAGCAACAATCTTTTTGGCAGGGCATCTACAACATCATGAGTTTCATCTTTGGTTGAAAATATCCGGTTGAATTTGGTGCCACGTGCGCAGCCGTAACCGATACATTTTGCAAATCATGAAATAACTGAACAGCTACAATTTAACCTATTTAACGATTTTATGAGGATCAATCACCTTTCCCTTATTTATGACCACATCTATATCCGTAATATTATCTAAATTCTCATTCCGGAGCTTCTTTGGAAGCTTCACCCAAAAAATGCTCCTTGAACTGGATAATAATTTGCATGTAGTCCGTTTTCAATTTAATACAGAGCAAAAGGAGGTCATCCGGGATGTTTATTTCGTGGAATGTAAAAACGAATTTTACCTCTTTCTATTACAGCTAAGACATCAGATATGAAACAGCAAACAATGGCGCCCTCTATGGTTCCAAACAATGAGCATAAAGAAAAACCGGGAAACCCTTCTACTGCCACAAGCAGTAAAATCAAATTGAGTGACCGGAGCAACGGAGAAAAGTTAAGGGTTCTTTCTGAAGAAGACTGGAAATTCTGGAAGTACAATGGCTATGTAATTATTAAAAATGCGGTACCCAAAGAACAGGTAAAAAGAACCGCTGATTTTCTATGGGAATTCGAAGAGAAAGATCCCAATGATCCGGAAACATGGTACACGCCGCCGCGTGCTGAAATGCAAATGAAAGAACTAACCAACACCGGTATGGTGGAGGTATATAATCACCAAACTTTGTGGGACAACAGGCAGGCGCCAAAGATCCATGCCGCTTTTGCAGATATTTGGGGAACAGAAAAATTGTGGTGTACCATTGACCGGGCTAATTTAAATTTTCCATTGCGCCCCGGCTTTGAATACAAAGCTTTCATTCATTGGGATTATGACCCCGAAACAAAACCCCAGAATGTGCAGGGTGTTTTAGCTTTGGCAGACCAGATGGATGAGGAAATGGGCGGCTTTCAATGCATACCTGAATTATTCAGAACTTATGATACCTGGAAGCTTACGCAACCGGAAGACAGGGACCATTTTAAACCGGATACAACCGGCTTTACTCCCGAAAAAATTAAAATGGAAGCAGGCGATCTATTGATCTTCAACAGCTCGCAACCACACGGAATCCGGGCGAACAACAGCAACAATAAAGTTCGCATTGCACAATACATTTCGATGATGCCGGCAGAAGAAGATAACGAAGCTTTGCGCGAGTGGAGAATTAATTCATGGAGAAACAGGATTGCGCCTGAGGGGTACGCCTTCCCGGGCGATCCGCGCCATTGGGAACAAACAAAATATACAACAGCAACTTTATCTCCTCTGGGCAAAAAGTTGCTTGGTTTAGATAGATGGTAGATGATTGAATTGATGCTAAAAAGTTATTTTTTTAGAATACAAATCGTTGTTATTTGTTTGTTCACTGATAAAGAGATGCAAGATTCATTGGCTCATAAAAATGAAAACGTGGCAGGCGGAAATAAATATTTTTCGATCATCACCTCAATAATTTAATATCCCATCTTTGCATCTTGAAAATTTGAAAGAAGGATGATAAAGATTAATGACAAACATTCATTTGCAATTCAGGAGGTTTTATTCTCTTTTGCCCTGGCCTCCGAAGCGGCCGACGTTTTTGAAAGATACCATAAGGTTATAACAGGAATTGGAAAAGTGAACGCCGCCTATGAATTGATGAAGGCCATTCAATATAAAAGACCTTCAATAATTGTAAATCTCGGTTCTGCCGGCAGTAATCATTTTAAGAAAGGTGACGTGGTTTGTTGCAATAAATTTGTGCAAAGAGATATGGACGTTCGCGGTCTCGGATATCTTCAATATGAAACACCCCTATCGGGCTTGCCACCCCTTCTTGAACATGGTTTATTACTGGAGAATGTGCGACAAGGTATTTGCGGTACAGGCGATACTTTTGAAATGGCGCACGCAGCCACAATTTACAACGTAATAGATATGGAAGCGTATGCTTTAGCCATGATAGCAATGAAAGAGCATATTCCCTTCGTATGTTTGAAATATATTTCAGATGGCGCCGATGGAAATGCTGCCGGAGACTGGGCGGTGCAGGTTCACAAGGCAGCAGAAGCTTTCGGCAATATTTTACAATTAAACAGAAATGCGATTGTGGTGTAGCAGTTTATTTTGCTAAGAACTTTTGGAAGGTTGTTGACTGGTGAAAAGGTGAGAGAGTGAGAGAGTTCAGTTTCTCAGCCGGGTTTCCTGCAAGTGACCAATCCAGGCTGGTAAGAACTATTTTATTTCACAAATGGAAAAATTTAGGTGATACGACCTTTATAGCGTTAATCCGGCTGCCTAAATCTTTCCCAATATCCATAATTATGAGTTTTAATTTCCGAAAGCACTTTCTCTTAAAATCTTTTCTCGTTGCAACGATGTATTATCCTTGCGCTGCCTCTGCTCAAATAACCAATTATTCCCTACAAACATCCGGGAAGCTTGATTATAATGACATACATAAAGGCTTTGAGACTGTGCCTAATGAGTCGCGTTTAAGATGTTACTGGTGGTGGTTAAATAGTATGGCCACCAAAGAATCAATAACGCGTGACCTGGAGCAGATGAAGGCCAATGGATATGGAGGCGCTTCTATTGTGGATGCCGGAAGTTCTAATTACACCGTTGCAAAAAAAACAAAAGCAGGACCGGTATTTATGAGCCCTGCATGGATGGAGCTTTATAAGTTTGCAGTGAAGGAGGCGCAACGGGTAGGAATAGAACTAAGTGTAAATGTTCAGAGCGGATGGAATCCGGGAGGCCCCACCATAACTCCGGATCTTGCTTTAAAGAAACTGGTATATTCCGAAACTAAAATAGAAGGAGGAAAGAGAGTGGAGGTAAAGCTTCCGCAGCCTGAAACTAAATTGCTCTACAAAGACATTCTTGTACAGGCTTTTCAACAGCCGGAAACCAATTTTCCTTTGAAAAATAAAGGCATTGAATTTTGGGAACTAAAATCATTTAATGAAGGTTTTGGAGCCCAGGGAACTTATCCATTGTATAAATTACGAACAGAATATCCAAATGCTAATGAATTGAATGGACTCAAAAAATCTGATATCGTTGACCTTACCGGCAAGTGTAAAAATGGTGTATTAACATGGGATGCTCCTGCCGGAGAGTGGACAATCATCAGGTATGGATGGACATGTACCGGTGCAATGACTTCCACTACGAGCGACGGATGGAGTGGTTTATCACTGGATCATTTGAATCCTGATGCTTTTAAAAAGTTTAGCCATGATGTAATAATTCCTCTAATCAAAGCCGCACAATCCGCGGGGAACAGTTTACATTTTTTACAAACGGATAGCTGGGAAATGGGCAATGTGGGCTGGACAAACAATTTTGCCAATGATTTTAAAAAGTTCAGAGGTTATGATCTTACACCGTGGCTTCCGGTTCTTGCCGGAAGAATTGTTGAAAGCGGAAATCAATCTGACAGATTTCTCCACGATTACCGTAAAACAATTGGAGATTGTGTTGCTGCCTATCATTACCAGTTATTCAGTGACCTGGCCCACAAATATGGTCTTGGTATTCATCCGGAGTCAGGTGGACCGCACTCTGCTCCTGTGGATGCTTTGAAGGTAATGGCCATCAGTGATTTTCCCCAGGGCGAGTTTTGGGCTACTGCCAATACGCATCGCGTGAAGGATGATGCAAGGCTTTATGTAAAGCAAAGTGCCTGTGTTGCACACACAAATGGCAAAAGATTTGTAGCTGCGGAAGGGCCTACTTCTATCGGGCCTCAATGGGAACGGGCTCCTAAAGATCTCAAAAGCAATATCGATCGGGTGTTTTGTTCCGGCGTGAACAGAATTGTGTGGCACACATTTACCTCCTCTCCAAAAGAATTTGGAGTTCCGGGAAATGAATACTTTGCGGGCACCCATTTAAATCCCAACGTCACCTGGTGGAAACAAGCGGGGGATTTTATTGGCTATCTCAACAGGTGTTCTTACCTGCTTTCAAAAGGATTGTTTGTAGCTGATGCACTTTATTATTATGGTGATGATGTTCCTAATTTCGTTTTTCTCAAAGAAGATGTGAAGGATCTCGGCTTTGGATATGATTGGGATAAATGTTCAAAAGATGTAATTATCAACAGGGTTTCAGTAAAAGATAACCAAATATTTCTTCCTGACGGAATGCGTTACAGAGTGTTAGTGCTTCCTTCAGAAAAAGCTATTGATCTTGCCGTGCTGCGCAGGGTTGAATTACTGGTGAAGCAAGGATTAACCGTTATTGGGCCCCGCCCTGAAAGAGCAACCGGACTTGCTGACTTCCCCCAAAGTGATAAAGAAGTAAAAGCTATTGCTTCGCGTATATGGGGGGCCATTGATGGCAAAGCAGTAACTCAAAATAATTATGGCAAAGGCAAAGTGATTTTTGGTAAAGATGTAAAGACTGTGTTAGAAGAAATGAAGATAAAGCCAGACCTTGAATTTACCAGTACACAGCCAAATACTGCACTGGACTATATACACCGTACCGGCGAGGGAATGGATATTTATTTTGTGGTGAACCGCTTTGGCAGAAAAGGAATAAACGACTTTGCGTTCCGCTATTTAACAACCCTGCCTGACCGGTATGAGCAGGTTGAGTGTAAATTCAGGGTTACAGGTATGGTACCCGAACTCTGGGATCCTATGACTGGTAAAACCAAACAAATAGTAACCTACAAAGAGGAGGATGGTCAAACTATTATCCCACTTAGCTTTGAACCGGAAGGGTCGCGATTTATAATTTTCAGAAAAGCAGTGGCATCACCTCACATTATTAAAATTGAAAAAGACGGAAAATCCTTTTTTCCCAACAACGACTTTGCTGGCACTGAAAAACCTTGTATTCAAATATTTGGAGAAGAAGGAAAAATGTCCACCACTATTTTTGAACCCGGAAATTATTCATTAACATGGAATGATGGCAGCATATCACAGGTTAATCTCACCACACCAAATGCCCGCTTACCACTTTCAGGTAAATGGAAAATTAATTTCGACACAAGTTGGGGCGGCCCCGCGCAAATAGAAGTGGATTCCCTTAAATCGTGGACAGAATTTGATGACGCGGGAATTAAATATTATTCAGGTAAGGCGACCTATAAGAAAACTTTTTCTATTCTGCCCGGTTATCTTACCGGAAAAAAAGCCATCCTTGATTTAGGAAATGTACTTGAAATGTCGTCCATAAAAATAAATGGAATTCAACTGCCGGTGAAATGGAGTGCGCCTTTCCAGTTTGATGTTACCAACTATATAAAACCGGGAAATAACGAGTTAGAAGTGCAGGTAGTTAACCTTTGGCCTAATCGCCTGACTGGAGATGGTAAACTACCTTTAAACAAAAGATTTACTAAAACCAATATTGTGAAATTTGACGACAATGATGCTGAAAAATTATTACGTAAATCCGGTTTGTTAGGCCCGGTAGAAATTACATTTATTCATAATGAAATAAATACAAATTTCAAATAACTAAAAGACTGTGAGGTTATTTAATAATTGTGCGAGGTATTATCAATTTTTTTAATTATTTAAGATACAAGGAAAATGAAAACAGAACTTACAAAACAACAAATACTTTTCTACCAGCAGAATGGGTTTTTGCTTGTGGAGGATTTTTTAACCAAAGATGAGTTGGAATTCTGGCGTGAAGCGGTTACAGAAGCCATTAAGGAAAGAAATGGCCAAAAAATGCCGGGTAGTAATACTAAAATGAATGAAGACGATGGAATCAATAAAGATGCTGATTACTACACTAAAGTATTTGACCAGATGCTGAACCTGTGGCAAACAAATGACAAGGTGAAACAGCTAATGTTAAATGAAAACCTCGGTAAAATTATCGCGGATTTGGCTGGATGGGAAGGCACAAGGATTTGGCACGACCAGGCTCTAATCAAACGCCCCTGGGCTAATCCTACCTCGTGGCATTTAGATACTCCCTTCTGGTCTTTTAGCGATAGGAGGGCCTTGTCCATCTGGGTTGCTTTAGATGATGCCACATTGGAAAACGGATGCCTGTATTTTATACCTGGTTCTTATCATACCACTACTTTTGATAACCCGGGTATTGGAAAGAACATGGATGCAATTTTTGATTTTTATCCCCAATTTATTCAAACAACATCTCAATCAGTGCCTATGAAAGCTGGAAGTTGCTCATTTCATAACGGGCTGACGATTCATGGTGCAGGAGCAAATATGACCAACGGTTTCCGTCGCGCAATGACATGTGCCTATATGCCTGATGGCGCTACTTTTAACGGGATTAAGAATATTTTGACCGATGAACAGGTAGCGAAATTGAAGATTGGCGATTTGCTGAATGATGATCATCAGAATCCTTTGATTTATAGTAAATCTAAATAGCATACTGATCAGCGGAACCAAAATACTTTGCCCGCAATGGGGATTGGAACATTTACCGGTAGACAATTTTTTTTCTATGGTTAAAAATGCCGGCTACGACGGAGTGGACACATGGCTGCCGGAACAAAAAGAAGAAAGGAGAGAATTTGTTTGTTTACCTGAAGAATATGACTTATCGATTGTAAGCCATCAGCACCAGGTACATGGTAGAACTATTGCCGGATTTTGCAAATCTTTTGAATATTATTTGGAACTTTCATTAGAGTGTAATCCGATATTACTGAAAGTTTTTTAGAAATGTTTGCTGAAGAACTTGACGAAGCAATTTGCAGAACTGAGCATATTCATGCACGGGTCGGATTTACCGAAGGTCCGCAAATCCCTGATCCAAGATTACCAAACTGGCAGCAACCAGTTCGATTTTTTATGGATATCTGGAAAAAAATCCTTGAATACCAGAGATCATTGGGAACAAATATTTTTACCGTTACCCCCGAGTTTGGCCCGCCACCTTACATGTGGACCAGTCTTGAAACTAATCAACCGATAACGGGCCAATGGGAAGTGAACAGGTATACGAAAGATCAGTTACAGAGTTTATAGGCATACTTTATATAACCGGCGTATTCAGCTCTGCCAGTGATTCATTAATTTCTTCCTGGGTCACTTCAAAATTCACCAGCTTGCCTTCGAGGTATTGTTCATAAGCGCTCAAATCAAAGTGCCCGTGGCCGCATAAATTGAACAAAATCGTTTTGGATACACCTTCTTCATCTGCCTGCCTGGCTTGCCTTACTGCTTCTGCAATGGCATGCGTGGCCTCCGGTGCAGCAATAATCCCTTCTGTTTGGGCAAATAATATTCCGGCATCAAAACACTCCGTCTGGTTGATGGCATCCGCCTCAATAATTTTGTCTTTCAATAGCTGGCTTACAATGGCACCTGCGCCATGATAGCGCAATCCGCCTGCATGGATGGGCGATGGAATAAAATTGTGGCCGAGCGTGTACATCGGGATTAAGGGCGTCATTCCTACGGTATCCCCAAAATCATATCTGAAAACTCCTCTTGTCAGTTTAGGGCAGGAGGTAGGCTCAACCGCTATAGCCCTGATGTTTTTGCCACCGGTTAATTTGTTTTCAAGAAAAGGAAATGCGATGCCGGCAAAGTTAGACCCGCCGCCAAAAGGAGCAATCACGATATCCGGATAATCACCGGCAATTTCCATTTGCTTCAGCGCTTCCTGGCCGATGATAGTTTGATGCATCAGCACATGATTCAATACGCTGCCTAAAGAATATTTGGTGTCGTCGTGAGTGGCGGCCACTTCTACGGCTTCTGAAATCGCTATTCCGAGGCTGCCCGGCGAATTAGGATCCTTCTCTAAAATAGTTCTTCCTGCATTGGTTAAATTACTTGGCGATGCGTGAACGGTGGCACCCCAGGTATTCATCATGATTTTGCGATAAGGCTTTCCTTCGTAGCTCACCTTCACCATAAAAACTTCACACTCTATATTGAACAATTTGCAGGCAAAGCTTAACGCGCTTCCCCATTGGCCTGCGCCCGTTTCGGTGGCGATTTTTTTAATGCCTTCCTTCATATTATAATACGCCTGCGGAACGGCTGTGTTGGGCTTGTGCGAACCGGCAGGACTAACGCCTTCATATTTATAATAAATTTTCGATTTTGTTCCCAATGCTTTTTCTAATTCCAGGGCCCTGTACAAAGGTGTTGGGCGCCAGATAGAATAAAGCCTTCTTACTTCTTCAGGTATCTCTACCCATTTTTCAGAAGTTACTTCCTGTTTAATCAATTCCATCGGAAAAAGCGGCGCTAAATCTTCAGGCCCCACGGGCTGTTTGGTGCCGGGGTGTAAGGGCGGCAAAGGTTTGTTGGGCATGTCTGCCATAATATTATACCAATGTGTTGGAATATCGGATTCCTTCAAAGTGAACTTGCGTTGTTGTGGCATCGTTTAAATTTTGGATAAAAAATAGAAGGGCAAAAGATACGCGATTCAGCCAAGTTTAAAAAAGAATAATTTTGGTAATGAAGTTCATTCCTTATAAATTTTTTTTGAAAATTTCGCTGTTAAATATTATCTTAAACACCATTCATTTTTCAAGAAAGTTATATGGGTCATTTACCTGGATTAATTGAAGATCTGGCATTGATACTTATTGCGGCAGCCATCACCACGCTTGTATTCCGCCGGTTAAAGCAACCGTTGGTTTTGGGTTATATTATTGCCGGATTTTTAATCAGCCCTTACCTGTCTCTGACGCCTACCGTTGCTGACACTGAAAATATTGAGACGCTTGCTGAGATGGGCGTAATTTTCCTTCTGTTTAGCCTTGGCCTTGAATTCAGCTTTAAAAAATTAATCCGTGTAGGGGGCTCGGCTTCCATCACCGCCTTTGTAGAAATTATCTTTATCATGATTGCGGGTTTCTACCTTGGCCGGTGGATGGGATGGGGCAGGATGGATAGTCTTTTTCTTGGTGGCATGCTGGCCAGCTCTTCCACGATGATCACCATCAAAGCGTTCGAAGAATTAAAAATAAAAACGCAACAATACGTACGGGTGGTGTTTGGTGTATTGGTGGTGCAGGATATTGTAGTGGTGTTGCTGATGGTATTGCTTTCTACATTGGCCGTGTCGCAGCAATTTCAGGGTTCGGAAATGTTTTTTACGCTTGCGAAGCTCATCTTTTTTTTAATTCTCTGGTTTATTACCGGTATTTTTTTAATCCCGAGCCTGTTGCGAAGAGCAAAGAAATTACTGGATGAAGAAACGTTGCTTATCCTGTCGCTGGGGCTGTGCCTTGGTATGGTTGTGGTAGCTACGCAGGCTGGCTTTTCCGCAGAATTAGGCGCATTTATTATGGGTTCTATTTTAGCCGAAACTACCAAAGCCGAAAAAATTGAACATATCTTAAAGCCGGTAAAAGACTTATTTGGCGCAATATTTTTTGTTTCTATCGGCATGCTGATAGACCCGCAGGGGATTGTAGCCTACCGGTGGCCTGTGCTGTGGGTTACGCTGCTCACTTTGTTTGGAAAGTTTTTTAGCACCTTATTAGGGGCACTTCTTTCGGGGCAGCCCCTGAAGCAATCCATACAAGTAAGTATGAGCATCTCGCAGGTCGGTGAATTTACTTTTATTGTTGCCACGCTTGGCCTCACACTCGGCGTTACCAGCAAATTTTTATTTCCGGTGGCTGTGGGGGCATCGGCCATTACTACTTTTACTACCCCTTACATGATTAAATTTTCTGAACCCCTGTATAATTATATCGAAAAAAAAATGCCTCCCCGGTGGCTGGACAGGCTCAACAGCTATTCATTCAGTACGCAAAATATACAGGCAGAAAGCCGTTGGAAAACCGTGATGATGTCTTACATGAATATTATTGTGACGAACAGTATTATTTTACTTGCCCTTATGTTGATATCGGTTAAATTCTTTATCCCGTTTCTTGACAGAAATATTGACAACAATCTTTTACGCAGCATAATCGCGCTGGTGGCTACCCTTGGCGTGGCAGCACCTTTTCTCTGGGCGTTGATGGCAAAGAAACCCGATAAAACGGCCTATAAAGAATTGTGGATACAAAAAAAGTATAGCCGCGGTCCATTGCTCATTCTTGAAATATCAAGGGTGATAGCGGGCATATTATTAATTGGTTTTTGGGTTGACAGGCTTTTCACCACCACCATCGCCATTCTGGTGGCAGTGCCCGTAATTGTTGTTGTCCTTATCCTTTTTTCTAACAAGATAAAATTCTTCTATCACCGCATTGAAGGCCGCTTTTTGAGCAACCTTAACGAAAGGCAATTGCTGGCGCAGCAAATAGCAGATGAAGACGAGCTGGCACAAAAAAAATTAAGGCCCCAATCCGATTTATCCCCTTGGGATGCCCACATGATTAGCCTTGAAGTAAATCCTCATGCAGAATATATTGGTAAAACTTTGGCAGAACTTGGCTGGCGCGAAAAATTCGGAATTAATATCGCGTACATAAAAAGAGGCGGTAACCTGATTTATGCGCCAAACCGGTTCAACCGCCTTCTGCCATTTGATGATGTAGGTGTGATTGCCACTGATGAACAGATGCAGACATTTAAGCCTGTTTTTGAAGAGGCTTCGAGCGTTGAGATAAATGACCGGCCCGCAGAAGACATTATTCTGCAAAAAATGGTGGTAGATGAAAATAACCGCCTGAAGGGCCTTACCATCCGCGGGTCAGGCATTCGCGAACGTACGAATGGCCTCGTAGTGGGTATAGAACGAAACAAGGAACGCATTTTAAATCCTGATTCAGATACCCAATTTGAATGGGGCGATATTATCTGGATAGTAGGGGAGCGGGAAAAAATAAGAAGGCTGAATGGCGCCGGTGCACAAAAACCATTAAAAGCAGCAGACCAATAAATATCGTGAATTTTTATTCTGCAAATAATTTTATTCCGATGATAAGGCGCTGACTTCTTCCAAAAAAAAATAAAAAATATTTGTGTAGCTAAATGACTTCATATATATTTGTAGTCAAATAGCTACGCAATGAATTTACGAAGAGATGTATTCCAGGCTATAGCCGATCCTACGCGCAGGGCCATACTTTTATTAGTGGCTTCGCAATCTATGACTGCCGGGGCCATAGCCGCCAACTTTGATACGGCAAGGCCCACGGTTTCAAAGCATCTTCAGATACTTACCGAATGCGAACTGCTGCAACAGGAACAAAAGGGCCGGGAAATTTCCTATCACATTAATGCAAAAAAAATGAAAGAGGTGGCAGACTTTATAGAACCCTTCCGCAAGATGTGGGACGACCGTTTTAATAAGCTGGAAAGCGTAATGAAAAAATACAAAACAAAAAAATAGTGGAGCAGCAACCACTCAAAAAACGGGAATAAGCCGAAAGCCAAAAAGAGTAGGCAACAAAAAATAAATAAAAATTTATGAACAAAGGTATTCAAACAATTCTTTATCCTGTTAAGGATATGACAGAAGCAAAAACCGCATTCACAAAATTCCTAGGTGTTGAACCGTATGCTGACAGTCCGTATTACATTGGTTTCAAGGTTGGAAACCAGGACATAGGTTTGGTTACAAGTAATCCTGAAGGAGGAGTAGTAGCCTTCTTCCATGTTGACGACATTAAAATGAGTTTGCAAATTCTTGTTGATTCGGGTGCTGAAATCATCCGCGATATAAATGATGTTGGCGGAGGAAGATTAGTAGCAAGTGCTAAAGACACTAACGGAAACATAATTGGACTTGTTCAAAATTAAAAACAGATATGGAACAAAAAACAAAAGTAAAAGCCGATGAAGGCAGACAAGATGTAACCATCACCCGCGAATTTGATTTGCCGCTGGAATTGCTTTTTAAAGCCTATGAAGACCCTGAAATTGTAGCGCAATGGATGGGAACCAAGGTGCTGAAGATGGAAAGCAGAAAGCATGGCAATTATCAATATGAAACAACAGACAAAAACGGGAATAAAGTTTTTGGCGCTTCCGGTGTGATACACGAATTTATTTCTAATCAAAAAATCACCCGCACTTTTGAGATGGACAATTCGCCGTTTGGCGTTCAGCTTGAAGTGTATGAATTTGAAAAAATTTCTGACGAGGTCAGCAAACTCAATATGCATGTGATTTATGAATCCGCTGCGCAAAGAGACCAGGTGCTGAAATTGCCTTTTACATTTGGAATTAATATGGCGCACAACCGCCTGCAGGAAGTAGTAAATAAATTAAAAAATAAATAAGTAGTATGAGTAACAAAAAATTTACAGGCACCAAAGCCGGTAAGATCATTTACTGGATCGCAACGATATGGCTTGCACTGGGCATGGTTTCCACTGGCTTAATGCAATTGATGAAGAAGAACGGGCAGGGCGGTATAGACATGCTCACTCATTTGGGTTACCCGGTTTATTTGCTGATGATGCTGGGAATCTGGAAAATTTTAGGTGCTGCTGCGGTGCTTGTTCCAGGCATTCCGATAGTGAAAGAATGGGCTTATGCAGGTTTCTTTTTTATAATGACGGGCGCTTTTTTTTCACATATCGCTATCGGCGATTCAGCAGTCGAACTATTTCCGTCTTTATTACTTTTGATACTCACAATACTATCGTGGTATTTCAGGCCGGCGGGCAGGAGATTGCTTTTGGCGAAGTAAATGAAACCGGGTTATAAAATTTAAAAATGGTCAACAATGAATAACGATAAGAAAAAATCATTGCCGGAAAAATATGCGGGTTTATTAAATATTTTAGAAACGCGTTTCCTTAAAAACAGCAACCGGCACAAAGGTTTGGAGTGGGACACAGTTTTGACAAAACTTCAAACTAATCCCGAAAAACTGACATCGCTTGACCGCATGGAAGAAACCGGCGGAGAACCTGATGTGATTGAATTTGACAAAAAAACCGGTGAATATATTTTTGTTGATTGTGCTGCCGAAAGCCCGAAAGGCCGCAGGAGCCTTTGCTACGATCATGAGGCGCTTGAAAAAAGAAAAGAGCATAAACCGGCGGATAGCGCAGTGAATATGGCTTTAGAAATGGGGATTGAAATTTTAGACGAAGAACAATACCGCCGTTTGCAGCAATTAGGCCAATTTGATTTAAAAACTTCAAGCTGGATAAAAACGCCTGGGGCGATCAGGAAGCATGGCGGCGCGATCTTTTGCGACCGCAGGTACGACCATATTTTTACCTATCACAATGGAGCAGACTCGTATTATGCTGCAAGGGGATTCCGCGGGTCGCTGCGGGTTTAGAGAGGTGGCATCTTTTCAAAAGGTGTTACCTCATGGCAATTTTTTAAACCAAAAAATTTTTATGAATAACACGAACCCAAAAGTTGATTTTTATTTTGAAAAAAATACAAAGTGGCAAAAAGAAATTAAGCAATTAAGAAAGCTCGTTCTTGATTGCGGATTAAATGAAGAATTGAAATGGGGCTGCCCTTGCTACACGTTTGAAAAAAAGAACATTGTTTTGATTCATATTTTCAAAGAATACTGCGCTCTCCTTTTTTTTAAAGGCTCATTACTTAAAGACCCGGAAAATATTTTAATTCAGCAAACGGAAAATGTACAGGCAGCAAGGCAGGCACGATTTACTTCAGCAAAGGGAATTACAAAAGCTGAAAAATCTCTGAAAGCCTGTATTTATGAAGCCATCGAAGTGGAAAAAGCCGGATTAAAAGTGCCTTTGAAGAAAACCCGGGAATTTGATATGCCCGAAGAATTTGAAAAAGAATTAAGAAAAAACCCTGAATTAAAAAGAGCCTTTAAAGCGCTCACGCCGGGCCGTCAACGGGGCTATCTTCTTTATTTTTCTTCTGCCAAACAATCTAAAACCCGCGTGGCAAGGATTGAAAAATATACCGGTCGTATAATGGATGGCAAAGGGCTTACTGATTAATCGTTATAAATTGTAATGACAGTGAAGCAGCAAATAAAAGATTTTTATTTTGCATTTTGACTAAGTGAAGCGAGCGTGTTAAATAACTGCCGCTACAATAAAGTCTGCCAGAGAAATATAGCTTTTCGTTGTTGTATTTCCTTATTTTCTTCCGGATCATCTGAACTATACCAATCTTTAAAGCGATCTTTAATTATAGTAGTAAGATCATTTAGTGAAATACTTTTCTTTGATTCGATGGGCTTGATTGAAGCTGCATCAACGCCATTCACCATCACTTTGGTTGCTATCCATGAAGTATACAATCTTGGAACCGTGATGCCCATTATGGTTCCGGGCAATCCATGAAATGTGGCAGGGCCGCCCGGCAAGGTAATTTCTTCAGTATAAAATGCAAACACGTAAACGCTATCAAGCATCACCGCATAAGCCTTGCGGCAGTTAAAACCCGCAATCTCCCTGTTTTCATTCACTAACTTCCATTTCAATTTTGGGATACTATCGGCTATTGTTAGAATGCTACCTTCCACATTTTTTTGCATTGAGTATTTGCCGGTAGCATAATTAAAAAAATACTTTTCCTCATCTTCTCCCTGCAACATGAAATCGGGTAATTTCGGCGCTCCCCAATGATCAAATTTATAAATGCTCTGGTCTTTGTCAAAGGTGAGCGTAAAATATCCTGTCTTAAATCTCGGCAATTTATCTTTCAACATTTCTTCCCAATTGTTGTTGCCCATTGTTTTTTTTATGTCGGCCTTCACTTCATATTCAATGCTGCCTTTGCCGATAAAAATCTGTGAATGCGCTGCGGCAAAAAAGAAAGAAAGCATCAGAGATAAAAATATTTTCATTTTCATAAAAGAGGTTATTAATATTATTTAGAACTTTTGTTTTTAAAATTCCATGTAAAGCCTATCATGAAATATCTTTTTAGCCTGTCGTTAATTTGTTGTGTATAGGTATTTCCATAAAAGTTGCGGTCGATGCCTACGTTTTGATTCAGGATATCTCTCACTAAAAAGTAAGCAGTGAATTCATCGTTTTTAAAAGTGCGCTGTAGCCGCGCATTCCAGATGTGGGTTTTTAAATCCTGGTCAGAAGCAATCGTTTTTTCCCTGTAGAAATAATTATAGTCCGTGTTAATGGACCAAACCTTTTTATAATAAACCGTTCCGTAAAATGACAATATGTTGGAATAGTATTGAATTTTTTTATCGTTTTGCGTGGTTACATTGCTGTTATAATTTATTTCATCACTTACTGACAGATCATATTTTTTCTCTTTAGATTTTGAAATGTAAGCATTCATGCCAGGGGCGACGGTTTTAGAAAAACTTTTCTCATTATTAATTACGCTCGCATATCTTCTAATATTAATCTCGGGCGAAAAATTAAAACGCGTATCAATTTTCTTCACTTTAAAACCAATGCCGCCATAAAAATTGATAGAATAATTTCCACTGACATTAATCGGTTGCGAGATGGTTTTTCCTGAATCAAGATTAATAATGCTGTTGGTGGTAATAGCATTCTGGGTAACATTTGCATACACTGATTGATACGTCCAGAAGTCTTTCAGAAAATTATAACTCTGGTGATAGGCTCTGAAATTATTTACAAACGAAGGCTTTAAATCAGGATTGCCAATTACCTGGTTAAAATAATCTGTATTATTTCTTAAGGGTTGCAACTGGTTAACTGTAGGCTGATTGCTGTAGCCGTTGTAAAAAAGCCTGATGCTGTGGTTTGGCTTATAAGTATACGTGGCATTGGCAGAAGGGTAGAAGTTAGTGTAATTCCTGAGATAATCTTTGTTGAAAGTAACGTCTTTTAAATCAAAATGAGTGAAACCAAAACCTGAACCAATATTGAGCTTTAATTTTTTATTGCCAAAATTGATTCTCGCCGAAGGAATATTTTGAATAATATTTTGTTTAAAATCATTTGATAAAGAATCCACCAGGTAATCATATTTGCCCGAAGCATCCTGGTAGCTGTAGGTAACCTGGTTGTTTTTCCCGGAATTATAAGTCACCTGGTATTTTAATTCCAGCGACAGTTCTTTGGTAAGCGGCTCTGTGTAAGTGATTCCGGCAGATAATGTTTGAGTAGCCTGTTCATAATTTTTCTGCTGGTTAAGGTCTTGCCTGCCGGATAGATTTCCATCCAGGTAAGCCTGGTTGGATGATTGCAACAATGTGTTTCCATTATTATCAAGTGAATACCAGTTGCCGGTAAAGGACAAGGTACGCCGCTCTTTTTTGAACTTATGTTTGAAAATAATATTGCCTGAAAGGCCCTGTTTATCGCTATTGGTGCCCAAATTACGATCGCTGGCATTTTTTAATGTACCATTATTTCCGGTTGTTTCAGAATGCAAAATATCATTGCCTTCAGTGTGATAAAAATTGGCGTTGGCAATTATTTTTATCGAATTAAACGAATCAAGTTTTGTATCTAATACGCCATGCGTTTTAAAGTTATAGCGGTTTACATTATTATTATCAGTTGAGTTCACATTTAAAACAGAATCGCCGATTTGCGTTTGCGTAAAAGTGATTTTATTATTCGTATACCGCTGACTGTTATACTTGGGTGAAAGGCTCAAATTGTATTCATCATTCCATTTGTTGCTGTATTGCGCGCCTGCATTTACGTTGGTCATATAGCCGTTTCTGGCATCCACGTAGGGCTCATCATCGTTTGAACCGGTGTAACTAAAACTTAGATCGCCGTTATCTGTGATGTCCAACGAGTAATTATCATTGCCGCCATATTTTTGCTCATCTTCCCAGCTAAGGCCATCCTGGCCCGTGTTGCCGTTTAAAAGAAATGCCGACAACTTTCTTTTTCCCTTAAACGAACCGAACATAAGATTGGCATTATACCGGTTGTCAATATGTTTTTCAGGCCCCGCCGCCACATCTGCCTTTCCAAAATAGCCCGTCTTTTTATTATCCTTCAGCTTCAGATTAATTGTTTTTTGCGTTTTGCCATCATCAATGCCCGTGAATTCCGATTCTTCGCTCTTTTTGTCAAATACCTGTACTTCCTTTACGGCATCTGCACGGATGTTTTTTACTGCCATGCCCGGATCATCTCCGAAAAATTCTTCTCCATCTACTAAAACCTTTTGTACGGTTTCGCCCATAGCTTTTATATTGCCGTCTTTATCCACCTGTATTCCCGGCAATTTCTTAAGCAGCTCTTCTACATTGGCATTGGCGCTTACTTTAAAGCTGTCTGCGGTATATACTGTTGTATCTCCCCGGATTTTTAAAGGCGAACCCGTCTTCACGATTACAGCCTGCAACAGCTCTGCCTTTGACATGAGCAAGGTGGCGGGGAGTGTGGTATTGGTTTCTGCATTTATATCAGAGAGCAGGTCAGCATATTTTGGCTGGGAAGTCATTAAAATATATTTCCCGGGTACTACATTTTTTATTTCATATTTCCCCTCAGCATCTGTTCGAGTGAAAGCATATAAAAAAGAATCTTTTGGTGTGAGTAAAGCCACTACGGCCTCGTTTACCGGCTTATCTTCATGCTCATCCCTTACCTGTCCTGAAATTGTGATTGTCTGGGCAAATGATACGTTACCTACAAAAGTAAAGAGGAGAGCGATGTATAATTTTTTCATGAAATCATTTGAAATGGTGGGGAATCAGATTATAAAAGTCATGTATTTGAATTTTGTATTTGTTATTTTATAACTTAAAATTTAGTTAAACCTGTTTATTTCTTTTGTAGATGCGCCAAATTACATTTTCCATAATCTTGCTTTATAAAATTTCAATGAGTGGTAATTATCCCGTGAAGAAAGGGGCGCCCGGAAGCAGTAAAGTGGCAAATAATGTTAATTTAGACATTGCAGATACGTCTATGTCTGGCGCTACAAATGTTGAATTTTTTCCAATTGCCAATGGCACTCATGCCACCAGCACTAAGCCCATGATGTTGAATGCCTTGCAATGGACTATTTCTTTGGATAAATAAGAAAGTGTAATCAAATAACATATTCATTTAGTTTAACAGGATCAGTAAACGGGCAAATGATCCTGTTTTTTATTTTGAGAATGTAGAGACAAGGCATACCTTGTCTCTACTATGTATTGAATACGTGTTTATATTTGTTAATAGCATATTCCAAATGTTTTCAAAAATGCTTTTAAAAAAATTCCGGAAAAATGAACCTCACAAAAAGTTTAATTGCGGTTTTAATGCTATTGGGATTTCAATGTTCCAATGCAGTGGCTCAATCCAAATCACCTGTTATTATTAATGCAGGCAAAACCATTGCAGAAGTGCATCCTGCGATGTGGGGCGTTTTTTTTGAAGACATCAACTTTGGCGCAGATGGAGGTATTTATGCAGAGATGATTAAGAACCGTTCATTTGAATTTTCGATGCCGCTTATGGGCTGGAAGGTTCAGCAGAATAAATTTATTGAAGGTACGGTGCTCATGCTCAACCGGCAGGATGGAAATAGCCGTAACCCGCGGTTTGCAAGAGTTTCGAAGGAAAATGCTGAAGATTCCCTGAGCCTTACCAACGAAGGCTTCCGGGGCATGGGTATCAAAAAAAATCTGCGTTATGATTTTTCTATTTTGTGCAGGATACAAACCCCCGGCTTAAAGCTTCATCTTCAGTTATTGGATTCCTCCGGAAGGGCGATTGGAGGCGCAGATTTACTCCCATCAGGCAAAGTGGGTGAATGGAAAAAAGAAACTGCCAGCATTAATGCAACCGAAACTGCATTGAAGGGAAAATTCAGAATTCTTTTTGAAGGCGCAGGTGTTGCTGATTTGGATATGATTTCATTGTTTCCTTCCGATACCTGGAAAAGCAGGCCCGGCGGCATGAGAGCGGATATGATTCAATTGCTGGCGGATATGAAACCGGGTTTTATCCGCTTCCCCGGAGGCTGCATTGTAGAAGGCCGCGACCTGGCAAACCGCTATCAATGGAAAAATACAATTGGCCCAATTGATGAAAGGCATTTAATTATCAACCGCTGGAACACTGAATTTCAGCACCGGCCAACACCGGATTACTTTCAAACATTTGGCCTTGGCTTTTATGAATATTTTCAACTGGCGGAAGACATAGGAGCGGAGCCATTACCGATTTTAAATTGTGGAATGGCGTGCCAGTTTAACACGGCTGAATCTGTAGCATTGAACGAGCTTGATCCGTATGTGCAGGATGCCCTGGACCTGATTGAATTTGCTAACGGCGATGCACACACGAAATGGGGAAGACTCCGCGCTTCATTAGGACACCCCGCTCCATTCAATTTAAAAATGATGGGCATCGGAAATGAAAACTGGGGCCCGCAATACATTGATCGTTTGAAAATATTTTTTAACGCCATCAAACTAAAATACCCTGATTTTAAGCTGGTGGTAAGCTCGGGCACAGACCCCGATGGAGAGCGTTTTGATTATCTGAATACTGAAGAAAGGAAAATGGGCGCTGATATTATTGATGAGCATTATTACCGCCGCCCTGAATGGTTCTTGCAAAACGCCTCCCGCTATGATGATTATCCGCGTACGGGCTCCAAAGTTTTTGCTGGGGAATATGCGGCTCAAAGTGATCGTACGGTAAGTGTGAATAATAAAAATAATATGGCCACCGCTATATCAGAAGCTGCTTTTATGACGGGCCTTGAAAGAAATGCTGCAGTAGTAAATATGGCTTCTTATGCACCTTTGTTTGCACATGAAGATGCCTGGCAATGGAAGCCCGATTTGATTTGGGTAAATAACCTTCAATCCTATGGCACCACTGATTATTATGTGCAGAAACTTTTTTCGACCAACAAGGGAACTCACGTGGTTAATGCCTCCCGCGATGGAAAAGCGCTAACGGGGCAGGACAGCTTGTATGTTTCTTCAGTGATTGATACAAATACCAATGAACTCATCATCAAGGTAGTAAACGCGTCGGGCAAAGCGCAAAGCAATTTGTTTAAATTAGAAGGGAAAAAATTTGCATCGAAAGCTACAGTTACAACGCTGCAAAGCGATAATCCGGAAGCTGAAAATTCATTTGAAAACCCTTTAAACGTTTCACCTAAGGAGGCGGAGGTTGTCATAAAAAAGAATAAAATACAATTTAATTCTGCGCCCTGGTCTTTGTCGGTTATCAAAGTAAAAATGTAAGCTGATTGAGCTTGAAGATCTCGTAGCAATTCTTATACTCTCTGCTGAAGGTCTATTAATCCCGTTGTTTCGCCTTGTGTGATTTCTATTATTTTTACTGTTATTTTTACGGCTATGAGAGATATTTTCTATACCACGCTGATTGCTTTTATTCCAATAATTTTTTCCTGTAAAAAGAATCCTGGAAATCCTGCGCCACCATCCACGCCTCCGGTTGATTCCTTACCGGTAACTCCACCGCCGGAACCTCAACCAACAGATCCGGCTGTGTCGCCCACTATTGGCTTTTTCCTGGATGATTGGCAACCTAAAAATTTTACGATTCCTTCATTCACTGATACTATGATGCCTTCGTCCGCGTCGGTAACGGTAAATATTGATGCAGGATCTATCATTACCAAAGTGCCTCCCTACATTGCGGGGCAGAATGCCAATATGTGGATGACGCAAATGGTAACGGAGCCTTTACTCATGAAGTATTTAACTGCATTGCGGCCATCGCTTATGCGTTTGCCGGGCGGCAGTCTTAGCGATATGTATTTCTGGAACGCGCCAAGCGGCGCTCCTCCGGCAGATGCACCTCCCACTTTACAAGATGCAGATGGAAAAGATATTGAGGCAAAATACTGGTATGGAAAAAATGAAGAAAGCTGGACAATTACGGTAGATAATTTTTACAACACAATGCAGCAAGCCGGCAGCCAGGGAATGATTACAGTTAATTACGGTTATGCAAGATATGGTACCAGCGCTGACCCTGTGGCTGCGGCAGCACATCTCGCGGCTGATTGGGTAAGATATGATAAAGGCCGCACCAAGTATTGGGAAGTGGGTAATGAAAGTAATGGCGTGTGGGAAGCGGGGTATAGAATCGATGTAAGTAAAAATAAAGATGGTCAGCCGGAAATAATCACCGGTGATTTGTACGGCAGGCATTTTAATGTGTTTGCGGATTCAATGCGCGCGGCGGCGGCCGAATTCGGGAAAACAATTTTTATTGGTGCACAACTGTTGGAAAAGGAACCCGAAGGCTGGCAAACCGCCACTGATAAATCGTGGAACGCCGGAGTGCTGGCGCAGGTAAATGCTTCTGCCGATTTTTATATTATCCATAGCTATTATACACCTTATCAAACCAATGTTTCTGCTGATGTAATTTTAAATACCGGCGTAGACAATACCCATGCTATGATGAGCTATCTGAATTCAGTTTTTGCAAAATATGGCGCTTCCCCCAAACCTATAACCTTAACAGAATACAACATTACCTCGCAGGGCTCAATGCAACAGGTATCGTTTGTAAATGGCATGCACGCTGCAATTGTGATGGGAGAGGCTTTGCAAAATAAATACGGAATGACCGCAAGATGGGATCTCGCTAATGGCTGGAGTGATGGAAACGATATGGGGCTTTTTAATATCGGTGATGAACCGAATGTAATCAAGTGGAATGCGCGCCCTGCATTTTATTATATGTATTATTTTCAGAAAATGATGGGCGACCGCTTACTCAAATCAACAGTTTCGGGCAGCAATGATCTTTTATCTTTTGCTTCTTCCTTTTCCTCGGGAGAAAAAAGCGTTATCCTAATCAACAAAGGCAGTTCTTCTGTTAACGTAAATGTGATTTCCAATGCCACAGCAGGCAAACGTTTCTATTACTACAGGCTTACGGGTGGTACAGATAACGGAGAATTTTCAAGGAAAGTGTTTGTAAACGGAAAAGGACCGGATATTATCTCCGGCGGCCCTTCAGATTATGCCACATTGAAGGCGTATTCTTCAGAAACAAAAAATGGGATAAAAGTTGCTTTACTGCCACGGTCTGTAATTTATCTCGTGATTGACAAGAAGGAATAAAATAATTCCTTCATTGTTCAAATAGGCAGGACGCGAAAGACAAGCGGCAAAGAGACAAAATTTTAATCCTCAGTTTCTGAAATATTTTTCTCCAAAATCATTTACCTGTTTTTCAAAACGGGTGGGAGGCAGGCCGGTAAAGCGTTTAAAGTCTTTTATAAAATGAGATTGGTCATAATACATGTCATAAAAATCGCGTTTTAAAAATGCCTTATTGGCGGCATTCATAAATGTTTTAAAACATTCTTTGAACCGGATAATCGAACACAGATTTTTGGCGCTTACGCCCAGGTTATTATTAAATTTTACGTTTAGCCACCGGCTGCTGTAACCTGTTTTCTTTTCTAACTCTTTGATGGATATTTTTCCTTTTGATGCAATAATATTTCTAATGCAAAAATCAAATATTAAATCTTCCTGCTTTAGTGAAAGCTCGCTTAACAAAAACTGTTGCAGCATCATAATCTTTTTTTCAGCAAAAGATGTTTCATGTATCTGCAAGAGCAGTCGTTTGCCTTTTGTTCCTAGCAAATCGCAAACAGAATAAATTTGATTTTGAATTTCATTCAGATTGAAATGGAAAAACCGGTAAGCTCCCTGCGGATTAAATTCGATTCCAATGGTTTCAGTTAGGGCATTGTCTTTTGCATCCAGGATAACGGGAACGTCTACAAGCCCTGTCAATGTGATATCATGCGGGTTTGAATAAAATGTTTTTCCGTTCAAATCAGCCACAATCCCGTTTTGATACGATAGCGTTAGTTTGAGATTCCCGTTCGGAATCACCAGCTTCATATCTTCTTCAGGCATCTTTCCACTGCTTTCAAAAATCCACATTTTATCAATGTATTTCTTCAGCAGAAAATGAGGTTCAATATGCGTGAATTGCAGGTGCATCTTTCATCATTAGAAAAATTTTTCTATTTATTCAGCTGGCTCCCATAATTCAATTTTGTTTCCTTCTATATCCATGATGTGTACAAATTTTCCGTAGTCATAAGTTTCAATTTTGTCAACAATGGTTACGCCTTCTTTTTTCAAATCTTCCAACAGCGATTCTAAATTGGCCACTCTGAAATTTATCATAAAATCTTTCTTTGACGGCTCAAAGTATTTGGTGGCCTGGGCGAACGGCGTCCATTGGGTGCTTCCCTTTTTGGTTGAATCAGATTCTTCCCTCCATTCAAATGAAGCGCCATATTCATTGGTGTTTAGCCCGAGATGCGTTTTATACCACTCATTCATTTTTTTAGGGTCATCACATTTAAAGAAGATTCCGCCAATTCCTGTTACCTTTTTCATATTTTGGTTGTCATTTTTTGTGGTGATTGTTTTGAACGAAAAGCCAAGACAAAAAGTTGCCGCGCATAAAAGTGTCAATGTAAATGGATGCTTCATGACGATCAATATTTGTAGATAAAATAAAAAAAGAAGCTATTCTTTGCTTTACTGCATTTATTTTAAAAAAACAATTGCTGCTGATAATTCATTTCGATTCATCCGGTAACTTTACTCAGCTTCTTAAGATTTTCTCCATCGGTTTTCCGTTTGCCAGTTCATCCACGAGCTTGTCTAAATAGCGAACTTGCTGCATTAGCTTATTTTCTATTTCTTCTACCCGGTATCCGCAGATAGCGCCCTTTATTTTTGAAGCGTTAGGATTTATTTGCGGCGCCTGGGAAAAGAAATCCTGGTAATTAGTTTTGTCGTCTAAAATTTTCTGCAAAGCGTCTTCATCGTACCCGGTAAGCCAAAAAATGATTTCATCAACTTCTTTTTGTGTACGCCCTTTTCTTTCTGCTTTTTTTACCAAAAGCGGATAGACTGTCGCGAAAGCCATTTTATAAACCCTTGTGTTATCTCTCATCTTTTTTTTTAAATTTATAGGATTATGCATATCAAGTGTAATTCAATCCAGGCTTACCTCACAAACCTTAACGCATTTAAATTTACTCTATTTGCTTTATTCTGAAATATTTAATAATATATCAAGAATTTCCCCACGTTATATCTAATTCTAAAAGATACTATATGCAATGAGCTAATTACTGTTCAAAAATAATTGAAATTCATTTTCAAATCCACAAACTGGTTGCTGATTTATTTTTTGCAATTACACAGAAGATTTACAGGATGTACTATCAAAGCGCATGTTGGAAATCAGCAACCGGCGTTCCTTCCTGCCTCATCGCAGCTTTTATTCGCTCTACCTGCTGCAGGTGCCTGATGATATGATTGATAAAAAATTGAAACGTATCTCCAAGTTTTAGCTTTATCAAATTCGAAATGGACGTAGGAATTTTCACTTTGCCCAGGCTTACATTCCGCGATTGGTTCAACAATTCTAACAATTTAATTTGCTGACTGATAAATCTGTCAATAACGGTTTTATCCAACTTTTCATTCAGCGGGTTTTTGTCTTTGAATGTTTTCATTTTATTGAGCTTTGCTTTAGGCAACATGCTTTTTGCAAAGTAATTTCCCAGGTAGCCGCTTTTAAATTCCGGCGTGGGCTTAAACGGCGAGCTTTTGATTTTGTTTTCAATTTGAGGTAAATAAAAATCACCGTATAGATTGAGGTGTTGCAGGCAT
Source organism: Hanamia caeni (assembly GCF_003721595.1). Lineage (GTDB taxonomy): Bacteria > Bacteroidota > Bacteroidia > Chitinophagales > Chitinophagaceae > Ginsengibacter > Ginsengibacter caeni. Next base: position 209,360 of record NZ_RJJR01000012.1, on the reverse strand, counting down.
TCCAGCATGTTCCACGATGTCTCGCTTTCTCTCCACGTTAATGTGCGCAGGTCATAATTTTTAATTGTTTCTGCCTGGTTTATGATTTGCCTTACCTGCTCTAAAAGCGATTGAATTAATTTTTCTGTTTGCATAATTTTTAATTTTAAAGCAAAGTTCACTAAACCGTTTTTCATAAATCTTGACTGAAGTCAACACTTTTTTAACCGCGAAAATGTTTCGGGACTCATTCTTAAATAATTTGCAATATGCCTGTTCGGAACTTCCTGGAAAAGTTGCGGGCTTCTTCGGAATACCCTTTCATATCTTTCCCGCGGAGAAATGGTTAGTATATCAATCTCCCTTTCCATTTGCTGCAATACTAAATCTTCTAATATTTTAATCCACAGATTGCGATTGGCCTCCACTTGTAAGAAGGCATCAATTTGTGGCTTGGTAATCACTTTTATTGTAGATTTTTTTATGGCCTGTATGTATAGTTCTGACGGTTTCCCGGTCAGAAAGGAGTCCAGCGAAGCGATTAAATTTTCTTTATACCCAAACCTGATAATTTGTTCTTCATAATCGTCTGAAATGAAGATTCTTAAAGTGCCACTTTCTATATAATACACATTGCGGTCAATGCTGCCTTTCACTTTCAGATATTCATTTCTTTCTAAAGTGATTATCCTGGTGGACAGGTCTATGATTTCTTTCATTGGCTAAATGGTCGTGATTTTCATTGTGTTTATCAAAATCCAATTTCCGTTCTCAAACCTCGCTGTTCTGTCTTCTTCGTTTGTAGTGTAGTTGTATTAATCCTGTATCAAATGATTTCGCGCTGACAAACTCCAGCTCTTGTTCAGGTCTATTGTCTTTGAATAATCTTATTCCATTCCCCACCAAAATTGGTATTACAGAAATGATAAATTCGTCTACCAGGTCGTGCTGTAGTAGTTCATTGATAATTTCTGCGCCTCCGTCACAATAAATATTTTTTCCGTTTTCAGATTTCAGTTTCTGCACTAAAGTTTCCAGGCTTCCTGTATAAAAAGTAGTTTTGCCTGCTGCGGGTTTTTCTGTTCTTGTTATTACATATACATCGCGGTGCCCGTCGTCGTAATGGGAAGAACCAATGTTCTTAAGCACATAATCATAGGTCTTTCTGCCGATGATGATTGTGTTGATGTTGGCCGTGAATGCCGCGTAGCCATAGTCTTCACCTTCTTTTTCAACTATGTTTAAAAAACTAAGATCGTCATTTGGCTTTGCAATGTAGCCATCCAAACTTGCCGCTATAAAAAGTGATAATTTTCGCATGGTTCAATATACGGTTGAAATTTTGAAAGAACGGATTCCGGTAATGATTTCAGGTCATTTCTTTCGGTTTATTTTAGCTCTACTGAAGCTTCCGGTATCAGTATCAAATTTACAGATGCCTGACGATAATTTGCAGATGTCTGACAGTATTCCATAAATATCTGGCGATAGCCACAAGGTATCCATACCGCAGGGTGGCGTGAGGAAGTAGAGACAAGGCATGCCTTGTCTCTACGTATTTTTCATTTACAAAAAAAACAATTTTTATTTCTATTTTTATAGAATCATTCACAGAACTGATAATCTGCTAAGGCCGGAAATACCAAATAAAATTGAAACATCTTCAAATTATGGAAGATAAATTCCAGAATAAATATCGTATTTCATCTGCGAGATTACCAGGGTGGGATTATGGATGGAATGCCGCCTATTTTTGTTACCATTTGTACAAAAGACAGGGAGAATTTTTTTGGAGAAATTATTAGTGATAATATGATTTTATCCAAAACGGGTGTGATTGCGGATCTTATGTGGTATGAAATAAAAAACCATTCGAAGAATATTGAGTTGGGCGATTTTATTGTAATGCCAAATCATATGCATGGGATTATTACCTTGAATGAGAATGATTCCCCTGTAGAGACAAGGCATGCCTTGTCTCTGCAAAAAACACCTAAAGATTTACCGGCACAACAACGTTTACGCAACCAGGGAAAAAATACCCTTTCCTCAATTATCGGCGGATATAAGGCAGCGGTTACCAAACACGCCAATCGTTTGAAATTCGATTTTGGCTGGCAGCCTCGTTTTCATGATCACATCATTCGCGATGAAAAATCATTACAGATGATTTCAAATTACATTATCAATAACCCGCGGAATTGGCAGCAGGATAAATTTTTCAGACAATAATTAATTGCCCCCTGTAGAGAAAAGGCATGCCTTGTCTCTGCGTATTTTTCATTTACAAAAAAAAACAATTTTTATTTCTACTTTTATAGGAAATTATGAATTGCTTAATAACCTGATTTTTGAAAGCCATCCTTTCTAAAACCACAATTTTTTTCTTATGCCAAAATGTATGGGAATTTTGATCTTTATTTCTTTGATGATGATGTCAAGTAGTTCTTTTTCTCAAAATACCTGGAGTGTCGCAAACAATGTGCTGGCCGATCATTGGCAAATCCAATCTTCAGATAACGTGAAAGCAGCTGATGAAGAAATTTCTACATTAAAGTTTCACCCAAAAAACTGGTATGCGGCAAAAGTTCCGAACAGTACGTTGGGGTCGTTGGTTGATGCCGGCGTTTTTAAAAATGTTTTTTATAACCGCAACCTGGAAAAAATTCCCGATAGCTTGTTCAAAGCACCGTGGTGGTATCGCCGCACTTTTACTATTGAAAAAATAAAGACAGGACAGGTGTATCGCCTGCGTTTTAATGGCATTAGTTATTACGCCGACATTTGGCTAAATGGGAAGAAAGTGGCTTCCGGCGACACAGTAAAAGGAAGTTTTCGCCAATTTGTTTTTGATGTGACACCCTTTATTAAAAAAGGCGAAAACGTGCTGGCAGTAAAGATTACACAAGGCCAGCCTGCAGATTTAAACATCGGTTTTGTTGATTGGAATCCGGAACCTGCGGACAATCACATGGGAATTTGGCGCGATGTACACTTCATCGAAAGTGGCCCTGTTGCGATTGAAAACCCTTTTGTGATTACCGATGTAGATACTGCCACGCTTGATCATGCAAATGTGACTTTGAGGATCACTTTACAGAATTTTTCGGATAAAAAAGTAAATGGTGTTTTAAAAACCAGCATCGAAAACAACATTCATCTTTCTAAAAATGTTTCTTTAGATCCGCATGAAACGAAAGAAGTTATTTTGACTCCGGAAGAGTTTCATCAGCTTTCTATGGATCATCCCAAATTGTGGTGGACACATGATTTGGGAAAGCCGAATTTGTATTCCTTACAAATCAATTTTGAAATCAGTAACCAGGTTTCTGACAGCAAAAAAATAAAGTTTGGCATTCGCTCGGTTTCAGGTTACATGACCGACAGAGGATTTCGTGCGTATCGTTTAAATGGGAAGAAAATATTGATAAAAGGTGGTGGCTGGACAGACCCAATGTTGCTGAATGCAACGCCTGAATATGAACGCGCAGGAATTGATTATGCCGTTCACATGAACCTGAACGCAATTCGGATGGAAGGCTTCTGGGGCGAAGACGAGCATTTATATAACCTGTGCGATGAAAAAGGAATTTTGATAATGGTTGGTTTTAGTTGTCAATGGGAGTGGAAAGGAATTTTTGGAGGAAACTATGAAGATAAATATGGTTGCATCGTTACGCCCGAACAGATTGATATTGCTGCCAAATCATGGAATGATCAGATCGTTTGGTTGAGAAACCATCCAAGCATTTTTCTCTGGCTTTACGGAAGCGATAAGTGGCCGCGCCCGGAATTGGAAACAAGATATTTAGCGGTTTTAAAAGATCAGGATCCAACACGTCCTTATGCGCAAAGTGCCAAAGAATGGAAAAGTGAAATCACCGGGCCCACAGGAATGAAAATGCGTGGGCCTTATGATTATGTTCCACCGGATTATTGGTACATTGATACTTCTTATGGCGGCGCCTTTGGTTTCAACACCGAAACCGGCCCTGGCCCACAGGTTCCTGTGTTGGAAAGTCTGCAGAAAATGATTCCAAAAGATTCTTTGTGGCCAATCGGAAGTTCATGGTTGTATCATGCAGCGAGGGGAAAATTTCATAACCTCGATGCCTACAATAATGCCATGAATGAAAGGCTTGGCCAGCCAAATGATTTAAAAGATTATTTGCGCAAAGCGCAATACATGAATTATGAAGGAATGCGTGCGATGTTTGAAGCTTTTGAAGCTAATCGCCCTGAAGCTACCGGCATTATTCAATGGATGTACAATGCTTCGTGGCCTAAACTTTGGTGGCAATTTTATGATTATTATTTAATGCCAACGGGCGCCTTGTATGGAGCAAGAATTGCGAATGAGCCATTGCATATTTTTTATGATTATGGTCAGCAGGTAGTAGATGTGATGAATAATACTGCGAAAAAATCCGGTGGCCTTAGAGCGGATATCAATGTGCTTGATGATTCTAAATCGGTTCTAAAAAAATCATTGCCGGTTTCCGATATCAGTTCTTTGGAGACAAAACAAATTTTTTCTCTTCCGGATAATTTGAATGTGAGCAAAACTTACTTTTTAGACCTGCGATTATTTGATAAACAACATCAATTGGTAAGCAATAATTTCTATGTTTTGTCAACACAAAAAGACAGTCTCGCGGAAAAGAAAAGTACCTGGTACATTACGCCACAATCACAGTATGCAGATCTGACTTTGTTGGAAAAATTGCCGAATGTAAAATTGCAAAAGAGTGAAACTGTTACGCAAAAAGGAGAGAACACGATCATCAACGTGAAACTAAAGAACTCATCACAGCATGTTGCATTCATGGTTTATATGGATTTGAAAAAAGGACAAACCAACGAATCAGTTGTTCCCGTTTTTTGGAAAGAAAATTATTTCACGCTTTTGCCGGGAGAAGAAAGAACGGTTTCTGTTTGGGTACATACAACTGATCTTGACGGAGAAAAAGGAAGAGTAGTTGTTGGGGGATGGAATGTGGAGTAGTTCAATGCTCATCAGACCTGTAAGGTTTTGAAAATCTTATAGGTGATAGTTCTTAAAGTGGTTCATAATTCATAAATTTTAATTGTAAAATGAAAACATTAAAAATTGCCGTAGCCCAATTTCAACCAAAAGATGGCGATAAGGATTACAATCTTTCAGTGATTGATAAACTAACGGCAAAAGCAAAAGAGGGTGGGGCAGAAGTGATCAGTTTTCATGAAATGTCTATAACCGCTTATACTTTCTTCAAAGATCTTACAAGAGATGAAGTAAAAAGCTATGCAGAAAAAGTTCCGGGAAAAAGTACGCAAAAATTAATTGAAATCGCTGCAAAGTACGACATCACTGTATTAGCCGGTTTGGTTGAAATTGATGAAGATAAGTTGTATAATACATACCTCTGTGTTGATAAGAAGGGCCTCAAAGCAAAATATAGAAAGATACATCCATTCATCAGCAAATATCTTTCTCCCGGAACTGAGTATGTTGTATTTGATATCAAAGATTGGAAATGCGGAATTTTAATTTGTTATGATAACAATGTGGTTGAAAATGTAAGGGCCACTTCTTTGCTCGGCGCTGAAATTATTTTTGCGCCACATGTAACGATGTGTACCCCTTCTTCTATGCCGGGAAGAGGTTTTGTAGATCATGCACTCTGGCAAAACAGGGAATTGGATCCGGTTCCGTTACGCATGGAATTTGACGGGCCAAAAGGAATGCAATGGCTGATGCGCTGGCTTCCGGCAAGAGCTTATGACAATGGCGTTTACTATGTTTTTACCAATCCAATCGGCTATGATGGTGATCAATTGAAAAACGGGAATTCATTGATCCTCGACCCTTACGGTGATGTGATGGTAGAAATCAAAAGCTTTAATGATGAAATTGCGATGGCAACTGTTACGGAAGATAAATTAAAACTTGCAGGCGGGTACCGCTATAAGAATGCGAGAAAACCTGAATTGTACAGAGATATATTAAGTGCCGATCATCAATCACAGACAAAGCCCGTTTGGATGGAAAAAGAAGAGGTTGTTTAAAAACCAAAACACTAACGATTATGAATACACTTTTTTAATTGAAAAGCTTTTTAGAAAAATAGAAAATTGAAATATTTGTTTATTTACTGTGATTTTCAAATCGTGCTTAAACATTCGTATTAAAATGAATTTCATTCCTCATTAAATCGTATAATTAAATTCAATGGCAACTACCGTCACTGCAAAGAGAAACTACTACATCGTTTTCCTGATCATGCTTACTTTTTTCGTGATCTCATTTCTTACAAACATCATCGGCGCTTTGATTCCTGATATAAAATCCGGCTTTCATCTCAGCCTTACGGAAGTCGCGATTTTACCATTTGCATTTTTTATTGCTTATGGTGTCATGTCCATTCCTTCCGGAATTATGAATGAAAAGTATAAAGAAAAAAAGATCATGGTGGCCGCTTTTGTGGTTTCCTTTGTGGGTTCGTTGCTGTTGGTTTTATTTCCTAATTATTCCAGTTATATTATCTCGTTATTTTTAATTGGTTGCGGCATGGCAATGCTGCAGGTGGTGATCAATCCTTTGCTGCGCACTTCCGGCGGTGAAGAGAATTATGCATTTAATTCTGTGTTGGCTCAATTGATTTTTGGAGCCGCTTCTTTTATTAGTCCACTTGTATATTCTTATTTAGTCGTGAACCTTGCCAATAAAGGCGAAATAGATCCGGTTCAACGGATCTTTACTTCTGTTGTTCCTCAAAGCCTTCCATGGATTTCATTGTATTGGGTATTCGCAGCGGTAAGTCTCATCATGTTCGTGGTTATTATGATATCGCGTTTTCCGAAAGTAATCCTGAGTAAAGACGAAAAAGCCGGCGCTTTAAAAGTGCATTTGGATCTTTTAAGAAATCCAACCGTTATTTTATTTTTTATCGCCATGTTTTGTTATGTAGGAACCGAACAAGGCACGGCCAACTGGATATCTCAATTCCTCTATGAATATCATCGTTATGATCCGCAAACCACAGGAGCGAGTGCTGTAGCGTATTTCTGGGGATTGATGACAGCAGGGGGCGTGCTTGGGTTATTTTTATTGAAGATCATGGACAGTGCGAAAGTGCTGATTGCCTTTACTATTTTAGCGATCATCACTTTGAGCATTGGACTGTTTACCGGCAACAATCGCGTTGCATTATATGCATTTCCAATCGTTGGTTTTTTTGCCTCAGTAATGTACCCGATTATTTTTTCACTCGCTTTAAATTCACTGGAAGAACATCACGGCGCCTTCTCAGGAATTTTGCTCACCGGTATTATTGGCGGCGCAGTAATCCCTTTGATCATCGGAGCAATTGGCGATCATTTTGGATTAAGAACTGGCATGTTCTTTTTGTATATTACGTTGGGTTACATATTAAGCGTTGGCTTTTGGGCAAAACCGATTATTAAAAATAAAACGATTCAGATGAAGAAGGCAGAAACAGTTTAGAAGGTTTAGTGGGTTTAGAAAGTTTAGTGACCAAAATGCTAAACTATCTAACAATCCCAAACCATCCATATCATTTTAAATCGTCAAACTTTATTGATAAATGAATGAAATAAAAATCATCGGTATCGATCTCGGCGGCACTCAACTTCGTGCAGGAGTTGTGTCAGAAGGCAGATTAGAAAATATTGTGTCTGTTCGCATTCCTTCAGAAGGTAGCGTAGATGAGGTTTTGCAGGTGATGTATGAATTGATTGATCCTTTGGTAGATGAAAATATTAAAGCGATTGGCATTGGCGTACCGAGCGTTGTTGATATTGAAAAAGGGATTGTTTATGATGTGCAAAATATTCCTTCCTGGAAAGAAGTTCATTTAAAAAAAATACTCGAAGATCGGTATCAGATTCCTGTTTTTATAAATAATGATTCAAATTGTTTTGCCCTGGGAGAAAAATATTTTGGCAAAGGGAAAAATTTTCATTCGATGATAGGGCTCACTATTGGTACGGGTTTGGGCGGAGGAATTATCATTAATGATAAATTATACGCCGGTGTAAATTGTGGCGCAGGTGAATTTGGTTGCGTGGAATACCTTGATCAATATGTCGAATATTACGCCAGCGGCCAGTTTTTTGAAAATTGTTATCAAACCAATGGAGAATTGGTGTATAAAAAAGCACTTGAAGGCGACCCGCTTTCTATAATGATCTTCGAAGAATTTGGAACCCATTTGGGCAATGCGATCCGAATGATTCTTTATACATATTGTCCCGAATTAATTGTGATTGGTGGTTCTATCAGCAAGGCCTATCCACTGTTCCAGGAAAATATGTGGAAGCGGATTCGTACTTATATTTATTCAAACACACTTGATAAATTTCATCTTGAAATTTCTGAATTGGAAAATCCCGGAATCCTTGGCGCCGCGTCACTTTATTATGATAGACGTTCTTAGAATATTATTGACAACTAAAACTAAAAATTTGATTATGAAAAAACTACTGCTTGTCTCTTTGTTTTTTGGATTGCAATTTTATACACAAGAGGCCAAAAGCTCACCGAATCAAAGCTTATTTGTTGTTGCCGATACCTTACCGGTTCGTGGGTTCGCTATTGCAGCGCCGCGCCCATCAGGCGTGGATTCATTTGTAACCTTTATTAAGAAAGAATTGATTCCACGACATGTAAATACGCTTGTCTTGCGTGTGGATTATGCATACCAATTTAAAAGCCATCCGGAATTGATTGACAGTTTTGCACTTTCGGAAAAAGAGGTAAAAAAAATTGTTCGTGCGTGTAAACAAGGAGATATAAAAATAGTTCCGCAAATTAATTTATTGGGGCACCAATCATGGGCCAATCGTACAGGAAAATTATTAGCCGTTTATCCGCAATTTGACGAAACACCCTGGGTACAGATGCCGGTGAAATATGAATGGCCCAATGCAGATAAATTGTATTGCAAAAGTTATTGCCCGCTTTATCCGGGATTGCATAAAATCCTGTTTGATTTGATTGACGAAATCTGTGATGCGTTTGAAACAGGTGCCTTTCATGCAGGAATGGACGAAGTGTTTTATATCGGGGAACAAAAATGTCCAAGGTGTGGTGGCCACGATCCGGCACAATTATTCGCAGATGAAGTACGAAGAATTAATGATCACCTTGCTGAAAATGGCAAAGAATTATGGATATGGGGCGATAGATTGCTGGATGGGAAAACTACCGGGATAGGAGAGTGGGAAGCGAGCATGAATAACACTTACAGGGCGATTGATATGATTCCAAAAGATGTAATCATCTGCGACTGGCATTATGAAAGGCCTGACCAGACTGCCGTTTATTTCGCTACAAAGGGATTTAAAGTGATAACCTGCCCATTTAGAAATGCGGAAGCCGGCGTAGCGCAGGTAGAAGACATGTACCGTTTCCGTAAAAGTTCCACTCCTGAAATGAAAGGACGCTTCAATGGAATTATGCAAACGATCTGGACACGTAATGATTTCTTTTTAAAAGAATATTATGGAACGGGTTCCGGTAGCACTGTTGATAAGAATACAACTACCAATTGTTTCATAAAAGTTTTTTCTGCCATAAATCAATAAGATTACAGTTATGCGTACACGAAGACTCGGATCCATTGATGCCATTCGCGCTATTACCATGTACCTAATGGTCTTTGTAAATGATCTGTGGACAGATAAAGCGATTCCGGAATGGCTGGAGCACGCACCGGCAAAAGCCGATGGGATGGGGTTTGCGGATATAATTTTTCCTGCATTTTTATTTATTGTTGGCTTATCAATCCCTTATAGCCAGCAAAGCAGGTTAGATCGGGGCCAATCGTCCGCACTTATTTTCCGGCATATCGTGATCCGCTCGCTGGCTTTGATCGTCATGGGTTTCTTTCAAATGAATATGGAAAATTACAGCGACCAATCTTTACTGCCCCGTCCTATATGGATCATATTGGTAACGGTTTCCTTTTTTCTGATCTGGTTGGATTATCCGAAAACAAAACGAAAGCTGATGGGTTGGATGCAGGCTTTAGGAATTTCCATTTTGATCGTGATGGCCGCTATTTACAAAGGCACGTCTCCGAATGGAATTATCTGGATGGCACCTCATTGGTGGGGGATTCTGGGATTGATAGGATGGGCCTATTTTGCATGCGCTACCGTTTCTTTGGTTGCAAAAGAAAAGCTGTGGATACTTATTTTGTTTTTTGTGTTCTTTGTGGCTTTTAATTCTTCTATAATGCTCGATGCTCCTGCATTTGCGTCTGGATTCAGACATTTAATTACGTCATTAGGTTTGGGAAATGCATCTAATTCATCTGTCACTATCCTCGGGGTGATCAGCGCCGTTTTTTACAGAAAATTTTCGCAAAAACCAGGCAAAATAGAAATGATTTTATTTCTTATGGCCATTCTTTTATTTGCTTTTGGGTTTGCAACGAGGCCATTGTGGGGTATTTCAAAAATAAGAGCCACACCTTCATGGACTACCATTTGTGCAGCCATTAGTATTCTTGCGTTTGCACTTTTAATATTTTTAGTCGATAGAAAAGGCAAAGAAAATTGGTTTAGGCTCATAAAGCCTGCCGGAACAAGCACGCTCACCTGTTATCTTCTTCCTTATTTTCATCTGGCTATCTTTATTTCCCTGATTGGGATTCATTTGCCGCTCGTGATGAGAACAGGAATTGTAGGTATTATTAAATCCCTTGTATTTGCGCTGGTAATTGTTATAATCACTGGTTGGCTGGAAAAGCGAAGGCTCAGATTAAAGATTTAAAGAGTCATAATTAAAAAATCGCAGGAAGATGGAATTGAAATTTGCGGTATTTATTTGTTTACTGCAAAGGGTCTGTTATTAAAAAGCACCCGTCTTGCAACATTAACCGGCAACAAATGAATAGTCAAATTCTTCTGTAGTTAAAGACAAAGGCCTCTCACGATACAATCACCAATATTTGAAAGCCAGAGCCAGCGCAGCATACACCATAGTTACAATAAATATACCTTTTGCCGTCTTATCGCGATACCCGTTGATATAGATGGTAAATAATATTGCATTCGCCATCAACGAAACGCTGATAGCTACAGTTATCAGGTTGGGATTCAGTTTCATCCATTGAAACATTTCCTGCAATGAAAGTGCTTTAAACTTTATCAACTTATAAATAAGGAACCCAATTAATGGTGCAACTATTCCAAGGGCTATACCGAAAACAAAATTGTCTTTTTTGAAAATCATAAAATTTCCCAGTTATTCTCAAGCTGTTCTTTAAGCTTATAATTCGTTAAATCGAAGTGAACAGGAACTACGCTTACATAATTATGTTCCAAAGCCCATACATCAGTGTCTTCTCCTTCATCAAAGTTTTTAAATTCACCTGTAAGCCAGAAATATTTTCTTCCATTCGGGTCTATTCTTTCATCAAAATCCTCGTCATATTTAGCATAGGCCTGCCTGCAAACCTTTATTCCCTTTAATACATCCAGCGGCCCCTGCGGTATGTTGACATTTAAAAGAAAATGACGCGTTAGCTTTTTCTTCATCACGCTTTCAACAATTTTATGCACATAAAATTTTGATGCAGAAAAATCTGCATCAATGCTATAATCCAACAGGGAAAACCCGATAGAAGGAATACTTTCAATGGAGGCTTCCATGGCCGCGCTCATCGTTCCTGAGTAAATTACATTAATAGAATGATTGGCGCCGTGGTTAATGCCGCTCAGGCAAATATCAGGCTTGCGATGCAAAATTTTATCTACCGCCAGCTTAACGCAATCCACAGGTGTACCATTGGTTTGCCAGGCCTGAACATCATCAAAAAAGCCAGTTACTTTATTCAACCGGAGGGGAACCCCAATAGTAATAGCATGTCCCATTCCGCTTTGTGGCTTATCGGGCGCTACCACCACTACATCGCCGAGATCCTTCACAGCATCTACCAAACTTTTGATTCCCGGTGCGGTTATTCCATCATCATTCGTTACCAAAATTATTGGCCTTTCAATTTCCTTTTTACTTTTCATTTCTTTCTAAAAAATTCTATGAATTCAATTCAAACCATTAACAGGCTTTCAAAGTAATTATTAAAATCCCCTGAACCAGGGCCTGCTAATTATTTCTCTAAACGGCCACGGGATAGCAATTAGTATTAATAGCAAAGCGATTCCAAAAAATATTAATGTTTTTTTAAACTTCCCGCTTGAATTAAAACTTTTTTTCACCGCAACTCTTCCTGCATGAACTAATATCCATGCAATGATCATCATTAAAGAATGCTCAATAGAAAAAAAGCGAACTCTTGTATCTTTCATCGCTTCGGCCATATTACTGAAGGCAGCATACCAATCGCCCATAAAATAAAGAGCCAGACCTAATAATAATTGTATGTCCATACAAATCATAAAAAACAAATTCGCTTTATCATCTGCAGGCGAATAAATTCTTCGGGCAGATAATCCGCTGATTGCGCTAATGATTGTCCAGAAGGCAAAAACTAAAATGAGCCAACGAAATACATTGTGTAAAACTAGCAGGATTTGCATAAAATTTTTTTGGCAAAAATAAGGGTAAAGAGGGAAATGCCCGCAGCGCCTTGCAGGCGGCAAAGTGCTTCAACTTTTAAAAATAAAAATGTGAAAAATTTTATAATACTTTAATTAAGTACTAACCAAAAGTTAAACCACAACGTTTTCCCTTTCGATTTCGCGCTTAGGACATTGGCGGTTTTTAATCCTGTCGGGTTTTGATTAATTTTGCAAATCATACACAGGAATAGCATTTCCTTTAATAAATCAATATGAAAAAATATATCATAACCGGAATTTTTCTTTTGGCAGCGAATTTTCTTTTCGCGCAAATTCAAAATCCAGTTTCATGGACTACCTCTTCTAAGAAGATCAATGATAAGACTTATGAAGTTCATCTGACTGCTAATCTCAATAGTGGATGGCATATTTATTCTCAACACACACCAGAGGGCGGGCCGGTTCCAACCAGCCTTACGTTTACAAAAAATCCACTGGTAACCGTAGAAGGCAAAGCAAAAGAAGTTGGCAAATTAGAGCAGCATGTGGAACCTTTATTTGGAAATATTGATGTAAAACAATTTTCTAATAAAGTTGACTTTGTTCAGTTGGTAAAACTGAAAGCGCCGGTAAAGACTTCCGTAAATGTAGCGGTTGAATTTATGGTATGTAACGACAAGCAATGCCTGCCACCCAAAACAGAAAAACTTTCTGTTGCGCTTAATTAATTTAATCCATCAATAATATTGTTAATGAAGAAATTTACCTGGCTTTTTGCTTTTCTGGGCCTGCTATTTATTTCTTCAAATGTCTTTTCGCAGGATACCACCGGAGTTAGTTTTTCATTTAGTGCACATCGTATCAGCGATAGTGAAGCTGTAATTTTAATCAAAGGAAAAATAAATCCTGACATAAAATTGTATGCTTTGCAGCAATCGCCTGACGATGCTTTATATTCTTCTATTCAGTTCGATTCATCAGTTCAACATCTTTTAAGAAATCCTTTGATTCAAAAAGGAAATGAGCAAAGAGGGATGGATACTGCATTGCAAAGTGAAGTTCATTTTTTTAAAGATTCAGTTGACTGGCAACAGAAAGTCGCGGCATCGCCAACAGACAGTTTCCTGGTGAAAGGTAAGGTGAGCTATATGACTCAGAAAGGTGAACAATATTTGCCTTTTGAAAAAGAATTCAAAATATTTGTTCTTCCGGAAAACAAAAATCCGGCAAGTGAAATAAAACAGGGGAACGACGGCGGAAGTGTTGCTAAAAAATCTTTGTGGTGGATATTTGTCGCTGGTTTTGCCGGTGGCCTTATTGCCTTAATAACCCCGTGTGTTTTTTCAATGATTCCGGTAACGGTCAGCTTCTTTATAAAACGCAGCAAAACCAAGGCGGAAGGCATTAAAAACGCCATTTCCTATTCTTTGTCTATCATGGTTATTTTCACGCTGCTGGGTTTTTTAATCACGGTAATTTTCGGGCCGACAGCGCTGAATAATCTGGCTACAAACTGGATTGCGAACCTGGTGTTTTTTCTTGTGTTCCTTATTTTTGGAATTTCCTTTTTAGGAGCTTTTAATATAGAACTACCCAGCTCGTGGGGCAATAAGGCTGACAGCAAAGCCGGTACGGGAAGCTTTATCGGGATATTTTTTATGGCACTTACCCTTGTGGTTATTTCATTTTCATGTACGGGGCCTATCATAGGAAATTTATTGGTGATTGCAGCACGGGGAAGTTATTGGGGCCCACTGATTGGAATGTTTGCTTTTTCTCTTGCTCTTGCGCTGCCGTTTGCCCTTTTTGCTTTTTTTCCTGGTAAGCTAAATATGATAGGAAAATCAGGCGGCTGGCTGAATGCGGTAAAAGTTACTCTTGGATTTTTGGAACTTGCATTAGCGCTCAAATTTTTGTCGAACGCGGATCTTTCAAGAAACTGGCGCATCCTGGATCGCGAGGTTTTCCTCAGCTTATGGATTGTAATTTTTATGCTTTTAGGAATTTATCTTTTGGGAAAAATAAAGTTTCATCACGATGATGAGCTGCCAAAAAATGATTTTGATATTCCTTATTTAAGTGTAACAAGATTATTCTTTGCCATTGCCTCTTTTTCCTTTGCAGTATATATGATTCCCGGAATGTGGGGCGCACCGCTCAGAGCCATTAGCGCATTTTTGCCACCGATGGGAACACAGGATTTTAACGCCTCTGCGGCTGCATCGCACAATACAGTTTCGTATTCATCTGCTGCGTCAGAATCTTCCAAAAATGTACTTCCCCAACCGGTTAAATATTATGATCGCATGAGATTGTATGAGCCGGAAGTGGTTACCAAATATGGAATGATCGTTTATTTTGATTATGATGAAGCGCTGGAAGTAGCCAGGAAAGTGCACAGGCCGCTGATGCTTGATTTTACAGGAATCAATTGTGTAAATTGCCGGAGAATGGAAGGTTCTGTTTGGAGCGATCCGGAGGTGATGAAGAGATTGAAAGAAAATTTTGTTATCGCTTCTTTATATGTAGACGTTTCCCTTGACTTGCAGCCGGGTGATCAATATTATTCAAAGACTTTGCAGAAGGACATTACGACGCTTGGTGATAAAAATGCCGATTTGCAAATAACTCAATACAATGCCAACACACAGCCTTATTATTTCTTTTTGGATGCTAACGAAAATCGCCTGGAACCTGAGGGTTACGGCTACGACTCGGATGTAGAGAAATTTAAAAACATGCTGGATGAAGTGGTAGCAAAATATAATGCCGAAAACAACGTTCCCCGGTAAACGAAGAAATAGTCAGAATTTTTATTCCATCAACAATACTTTTGCATGCAGGGTAACCTTATCTAAGATTCTCCGCCATTATTTGCAAAAGCTACAATATCCTCTTTGGTAAATTTTATCAGCTCAATAATATTCGCCTCATGTCGTAAGAAAGGAGGTATGATTTGTAAAGCCTGTTCTTTATTGTCAAACTCGCTGATGAACCAGCATTTGTGAACGCCTGATTTGCAGCCCCACTGCGCATTTGCAAGCAGATGAGACCCTGATTCAACGAATAATTTTATCACTTGCCTGCATTCAAAAGTATTTTCAGAATGAGGAATTTCAATTAAAAAAGTTGACATTTATTATTGTATTGTTAGTTTATTTTTGAAAAAGAACCGATGGTTTTTCTATCGCTTTTCAATAGAGCCGGTTTTTTTATTTTTTATAATGAATTTTTTTTCGCCATTGGGAAGCACTTCTTCTTTGATAAGATAATAATCATCATCATAGCTTGTCATTTGTTTTTCCTTTTTTACCTGAGCAACACCGCGCCAATCGTCAATTTGAACAGGTTCCCATTTTTTGCTTTTTGCTGAAGCAAACGCTGCATCTAAGATTGCGTTCACCACGTAACCGTCATAAAAATTTTCCATGGGTTGTTTGTTATTATCAATGGAATCAAACATATCAGTAAACATGTGATTATAGCCAAGGTCGTTTACTTCATCGCCAACAGGAAACAACCATCCTGAATTGCTCTCTGCCTTTTCAGCGATGTAATCGCCGCCTTTGCCCGAAGTAAACATTTCAAATCCTGTACGCAAAAAGTTATTCGTCCAGATGGTGCCTTCAGTTCCCATCACTTCTTCTCTTAAATCCATGCCTCCGCGAAACGACCAGCTAACTTCAAATTGGCCAATAGCGCCGTTTTCATATTTTACCCAACCAACGGCATTATCTTCAGCATCTATGGGGTGCACGCGGGTATCTGCCCAGCACATCACCTCAACAGGTTTAATATTTTTACCAATATAATTTCTGCAAATTTCCACACAGTGGCAGCCGAGGTCAATTATAGCGCCACCGCCGGATTTTTCTTTATCCCAAAACCAATCGCTGTGCGGCCCGGGATGAGTTTCCCTGCTCTTTGCCCAAACAATTTCTCCCACGGCGCCTTCCTGTATCATCTTCAGGGATTTTAATGCCTTGGGTGAATATACCAGGTCTTCAAGATATCCTCCGGTAACATTCGCTTTTTCAACTGCCTTCAACATTTCATAAGCTTCCTGCGCGTTTCGGCCCAGGGGTTTTGTGCACAGCACATGCTTGCCGGCGTTAGCGGAAGCTATCGTCGAAACCAGATGCATGTCATTCGACAAAGCAATGATGACAGCGTCCACATCCTTGTGTGAAACACATTCTTCAATACTGTCTGTATAATTTGGAACTTTATAATCGTCAGCAAATTTTTTTGCGTTTGCTAAGGTGCGGCTATACACGGTCACGATTTCATCTTTTCTGCGATGGCCCACTAATGCATCGGCGTAGAACCTGGCAATAAATCCGGAGCCCAAAATTGCTAATTTCATATTTGCTTTTTTTTTGGAAAAAATTTAAATACAATTACGTTGTTCATGTATCTTTTCAATATTCATAAAAAGATTGACAGCGGCAAATCTAAAGATTATTTTTTAGTGGCAAGCTTTTGAAAACACGCAACTAATCTTGATGAAATATTTAATGAGATTATCAGTAAACAAACAAAGAAGAAAGGCAGGCCGAAATAAGATAAGAATATAACGGTCACCAGTAAACGTACAAATTACCAGGATTTTTATTCTGCTGCTTTAACGAATCTCTTTTATAAATCTTTTCGTTTGAATTTTTTTACGGAAATCAAAATTGGAAAAATAATCCAAAGAATTAACCCCGAAAAGGAAAGCACAATACCGGTGGTGTTGCCAAAAAATTCGCGGAACACAGCGCCTGTGTAGCCCATTAGGGCGGATATATCTAATTGAAGAAGTATTTGTATTCTTCCTAAATCAATCGGATTTAAAAAGCTAAAAACTATCATTATTTTTTCCAAAGGATAATCCTGGAATTGAAATAGCAGGAACAAAACCAATGCATCAAAAAGTAAGGAAAAAAACAGCCACAACATGATTGCAAACCCGATGCCTTTAGCTTTATCGCGTGTGATGCCTGCCGCCAGCATTGCTATACTTACGAAGACTATCGTAAGGAAAAGTCCCATCGCAATCATCATCACACCGGTAGCATCTGCATGGTACAAAAGAATCGGAATGCCGGCGCCAATCA
This sequence comes from Hanamia caeni, assembly GCF_003721595.1. GTDB lineage: Bacteria > Bacteroidota > Bacteroidia > Chitinophagales > Chitinophagaceae > Ginsengibacter > Ginsengibacter caeni. The sequence continues at coordinate 191,751 of NZ_RJJR01000012.1, read as the reverse complement.
AAAAAGCAAGAGACAATGACGAAGCCAAACCTGCAAAAATGCTGAGCCAGATGGTTCTTCTCTTCAAGGGCTGGCTCACGAGCAGTTCAATAAATTCAGAGCTGTTGTAGATATATATGGTTGAAAAAATGATGCAGATTAAAGGCACAATTATTAAAATGACATTCAGTAAACTGAGCAAACCCTTGGCTGTATTGTCTTCCAGGTTAAATACGCTCAGGGATATAGCCAATAAAAGAATGGTGTAGATAATTACAATTTTATTCTGAATAATATCTACTACTACATATTTCAATAATTTTTTCATACAATTGCTTCTTGTGTGGTCATTATTTTTGCGATAGCTTTTGACAATTTGATCTCACCGGTTTCTTCTTTAAGCGCAGTTAATTTTTTATGAAATAATAATTTTCCTTCCTGCATATAAAAAACTTCGGTAATCAAGTCATCCAATTCGCTTAAAATATGGGAAGTGATAAGAACAAGCTTTCCTTTTTCTTTTTCCTTAATTATTTTTTGTTTCAGCTTTTCTGATGAAAGCGGGTCCAGGCCTGCTGTTGGCTCATCCAGTATTAATACGTCAGGATGAAACATAAATGCCAGCGCAGCACTTACCTTTTGCGTGGTGCCTCCGCTAAGTGTCCGCATTTTCTTTTTCATCATCAGGTTCAGGCCGAAATTTTTTACCAGTTCCTCATCGGGATGGCGGTCAATTCCCTTGCGGATGTCTTTCATCATTTCAATTACTTGTGCAATACTCATGTTTTCAGGATAGCGGCCTATTTGCGGCATATAGCCAACCTGGCTTCTGTATAACCAATTGTTACGAATGGGTTCATTATTGAAAAGAATAGAGCCGCTGTCGGGCACTACCATTCCTAATATTGATTTAATCAGGGTAGTTTTTCCGCATCCATTAGGACCAAGCAAAGCGATGCACTGGCCTTTTTCAAATGTAACCGATACATTGTCGAGGGCTTTTAATTTTCCGAAGGTCTTTGTGATATTTTTTACGCTGATCATAATTTTAAGGGCCGCATTAAGGGGGTTTCATCTTCAAGATTTTCCGGCGTAATGCCCGGTAATAATTTTTCGCTTTTATCTAATAATGATACAATCAGGCTTCTGAAAAGCATGAGTGAAGCGGGATTGCTGTCGATAATCATCGAATACATACTGACAGGATGGTAGGGCACATCCCCAATATTATCACGGTTCAAATCATAGCCTTCATATTTGTCCCAATAATTTCCGTTGAAATCATTTACTACCAGTGTGCCGTTCGTTCCAATATCAAAAGTGTTTCCGGCGAAATTATTTTGCGAAATGGTATTGTTGATGCTGCTCGCAGAAACTTTGATGGCCCATCCGTTGTTGGAAAAAGAATTTTTAAAAATATGATTGCGGTTACATCCTTCCATTTGGATGGCAATGGTATTGTGCGAAAAATAATTTCCCGAAATAATACCATCTGTGATTTCTTTGAGAAGAATGCCATACGCTGCGCCACCCCAGTTGTCCAGGAAAAAATTGTTATACATCTGGATGTGATGGGTAAACATCACTGCCACGCCTGAAGCATTGCCTTCAAAAATATTGCTGATGTAAGTGTCGTGGTGAGAAAACATAAAATGGATGCCATAACGGATGTTATTACGGCTCTGGTTTCGCCAGATAAGAGAATTGGTTACAAATTCAAAATACAAGCCGTCTCTGTGGCCTGCTATCTTATTGCCGATTATAAGTAAGCTGTCGGACCGCCAGCAATGAATGCCGTTTCCACTGGTTACTTCATTGTTGCCATACGCTTTGATTTCATTGTTTTGAATCGTACAACTCTTGCTATACTGGCTATAAATTCCAAAGTTGGTGTTGTCCAATTTATTATTAATCACTTTTACATTATAGCAATTTTCAATGAGAATCCCTGCGAGGTCCTCGGTTTCGGCTCTGCCGCCATTAATTATTTTAAAGCCATCTAAAACAGCTCCATTGGCTTGTATAATAAAGATGCCGCTTTTCTGTTCACCATCAATAACAGGATATTGATCACCTTTCAGGTAAATTCTTTTGTTAAGTTTAATATCGCGTTCTTTATACAAGCCCGGCCCTACAATAACTGTATCACCATTTTCTGCAGCATCAATTCCTGATTGCACAGTAGCAAAACTTTTGCCTTTGCCAACATAAATTGTTTTTGAAAACACAACCGTGGATGCAAAAGGAAGCAATAAGAATAAAAGCCATTTGAAAAGTAATTTCATTATTTATTACTATTGAATAACTGCTGAACGGTTATTTGTTCACCATTCACTTTTTGTTGAATCAAATTTAATTTTTCTTTACTCTCAAAAGCAGCAGTATTTCCCCCCATCGGCGAATGAAGGCCAGTGCTTTTTAAAAGAAAAGCATGGTCGGCATCTATCAGGTTATGGGGCTCATCAAAGTTTAAGAAATACACTGATTTTATCGTATTGCTGTCAATGCTTTCTTTTCTGAAAGCGGCAAGACAATGCGGATCATCGAACTTATATATCTTTCCTTTTTTGGTAATAATTTCGCCGCCAAAATTTAACTGCGAAATGGTCATTTTACAATAATCACACGCTTCTACACCGGGCTTGATAGGTTGTGGGCCTGAAGCGCATGAACTCATTACAAACAGTAAAGCAACAAATAAGGATATTTTAAAATTTTTAATTTTCATAGCTTATTGTTTTAAAGCGATTCCAGCTTTCCTTTTTTTGTACCAGGGTAATAATAATGCAATTAATAATAACAGCCCAACTAAGATAAAGAGAAAACCACCGATGTCGGGCATTGAGAAAGCTCCAAAATTTAATAATTGTTTATATCCCAAAAGCGGCGGCTGGTAAGCCATTCCCGGAACCTGTATTGGTGCGTCAGGATTAAGCTCATGGCCATAAGCATATTCCCATCTCCAGAAATCTACCATGGCAACGATGCCAAAAATTACAAAGAGCGTGAAAAGAACGGTAAGCCATTTTTGTTTTTTTAATGCGACAACGATGAAACACAGTAAAGCAAAAAATCCAACGATGTAGGGAAGCACAGTAAATTCAATAAAATCCTTTGTATGCAAGGTTCTCATTCCGATGTAGTGATTTAAACCGTTGATGATGTCAACATTGCCACCAATTTTATGAGGATACATTTTTAAAACAAGCCCTTCAGGATATTGCGGCGCTTCAAGTTCTATTTGCCACAAAGGCACAAATAAAACCAAAATCAATAGAATGCCGCTTATAAAGATTAAGATTTTTGAAAGCGCTGATAGATTGTCGTTGTTCATTTATATGGTTTGAAAAAGGACTGAGTTAAGCTTACTATTCTACTTTTAAAATATTTAATTTGATTTTCAGAAACTTAACAATCAACAGGCCAATCCAGGCCTGTTGATTATTTATTATATTATATTATTTGGATTTTGCCGAATCCATGGTTGTAGGGTCTACAGAATTTTTTCCCAGGCTAAATGAAATAGGAACATTGGATCCTTTAGCCGAGATACGTATATAACCCTGCATTTCCTGGTGTAAAGCGCTGCAGAAGTCAGTGCAATAAAAAGGATATACATTCACTTCTGTGGGTACCCATTTCAGTGTCTGGGTTTCACCTGGCATCACCAGCAACTCGGCGTTGTTTGCGCCTTTAATTGCGAAGCCATGTGGCACATCCCAATCCTGCTCAAGGTTAGTAAGGTGGAAATATACTTCGTCACCTACTTTCACACCCTCAATGTTATCCGGTGATAAATGCGACCGGATCATGGTCATATATACATCCACACGGTTGCCATTCCGCACTACCTTTGAATTCTTTTCACCCAGCGCTACAAAGGGATTTGCATTTTTAGTGATGTCGAATATTTTCACGGAATTTTTAGAAACAATGCTTGCAGGGATTGCCTGTGCATAGTGGGGTTCACCAATGCTTGGATAATCAGATAGCAACTTCATTTTGTCGCCGCTGATATCAAACAATTGAGCGCTTTGTGCTAACTCCGGCCCTGTTGGTAAATATCTGTCTTTGGTAATTTTGTTGTAAGCCACCAGGTACTTACCGTAAGGCTTTTTAGAATCGCCGCCAGGAATCATGAGGTGGCCGGGAGAATAATAAGTGGCATGCCTGTCAAGCACTTTTAAATCTTTAAGGCTCCATTTCACTATTTCAGAAGAAATAAACATGGTGGTATATCCATTGCCCTTGCCGTCAAATTCAGTATGTAACGGGCCTAAGCCGGGTTTCTTTACTTCTCCATGCAACGCTGCTTCATATTTAATTACAGGAAGGCCCTGGTAATCACCATCAAAGTTTTTATCTGCAATGGCTTTTTGTATTTTTTGAAAAGAAAATACCGGGATCAAAGCAGCCAGTTTTCCACTGCCCACTATATATTCGCCCGAAGGATCAACATCGCAACCGTGAGGAGATTTGGGGCATGGGATCATATAAACAATTCCCGGAAGATCTTTCGCATCCAATACCAGGGTTTCAGTTTCGATAGTTGAGGTGGCAGTGTGTGTGCTGTCGCTGTACACATTGTGCGCATATTTCACAGTTTGCTTTTTACCTTTTCCTTGTCTGATATATTCCTCTGCTTTTTTCCAGTTTACGGCCATGATAAAGTCCTTATCCCTTTGTGAAGCATTTACCTCAAGCAAAGTATGCGCCTGCTCCGAATTGTAGCAACTGAAGAAAAACCAACCGTGGCTGGGCCCTTTGCCGGCATGGCTTAAGTCAAAATCAATTCCCGGCAGCATAAGTTGAAAAGCAATTTTCATATTTCCGCTTTGCGGGTCAACACTTATAAAGCTTACAGTTCCTTTAAAATTTTTCTTGTAACTACTAATAGGCACATCCTTGTCTTCATTATCCATAGGAACACTGAACCTGGTTCCTGCCACCACATATTCTGTATTCTCTGTGATGAAAGGCGAGGAGTGGTTTCCGGCGCTGTTAGGTATTTCAAGAATTTCGGCAGTCCGGAAAGTTTTTAAATCAATACGGGCAATGCGCGGGGTATTGTTACCATTTGCAAATATCCAGCGTCCGTCTACTTCGCCATTGGTTTGGGAAAGATCCAGGTGGTGCTGGTCGTCCCATGGAATCATGCCATGAGAAGTATTAAGCATCGGCTTGGTGTTTTCGCTATAGCCATACCCACTTTCAGGGTCTGTTGAAAAAACGGGAATTACTCTGAGCAATCTGCCTGAGGGCAATCCGTAAACACTTACCTGTCCGCTAAATCCTCCGGAAACGAAATTATAAAGCTCATCGTATTTTCCCGGAGCTACATAAACTTTAGATGCGGCGTCGCCTTCTGCGGCGTTGCCCGCGTTTTTGGGTTTGCAACCGGTTATACCAAACAGCACTGCTGCTGTGAAAATGGAAAGTACCGGTAAGAGACTTTTTTTCATAAATTGATTTGAAGAGTGAATAAAATGGAATTTTTAATTTATCGGTTACCAACGGCCAAAAAAATTAAGGGAACTTTTAAATTCCGTTGCTTAAATTTTACTGTGCAATATTACAGACCGGCTGTACTTTATTTTATGAGCACAATCATAGCAAAGAAATTTAATCAATGATTTGTATCATATCCGTCGGAACGAAAACTGTTGGAGTGCAATACGTTTTTTTTGGGGGCAAATGCTTTATCATGCTTCAGGTTTAAAGTGGAATAAAGTATTACTGTATCAGGTTAAGGTTTAATATTAAACTCACGCACCTTAAGCGTGCAAAATAGTATATTTATATTTAGTTATTCTTAAATTGTTTCTTTTCAAAATATCTTTTTCCGCCATATCCGGTTTCTAAATTATTGGAAAAAATTTAAATCATTATTCCTATTTATATAAATATTTTTTCTTCTATATTTGCCTTGCATTTCTTTATTTCTTTTCCCCGCCCTTTCAACATTTAATAAAGAAATGAATATTAGCTTCCGAAAGTTGTGATTATACACCGTTGAAAATTTTCTTTTCGCATTCTTGAATTTATCATTTCAAAACTGTGATCGTTATGAGCAAAGTAAAATTTACGGGTTCCAACATTTCAGCAGCTATTTTAGTGCTGTGTTATTTCCTACCTTGGATTAGCCTGACTGTCATTTCAATGTCGGGATTATCAATTACCTCCGATGGAATTCCTTCCGCTTTGTTCGCTTATTTTATTCATGGTGTTTCGCGTCTGTTTATGGTATTGGCCATCGTAGTGCCTTTGAGTGGCGCTTTGATTTTGTATCAAAATGTTTCCGGTGTTCAGAAATTTTCAAAATATTTCAAATTGGCGCATATTCTTCCTGCTGTTTATTTGATAATTGGTATCATCGGGCTTTATTTCAAAATGAAACCTGAGATACCTGAAGAAATGGGGCATATGTACAATAATATGTCCAGCGACATAAATTATATGGCGCCCGGTGTTACAGATGTATTGACTTTTGGCTTTTATCTCAGCGTTATCGCAGCCATCTATCTGGCGCTCGTTAGTTTAGGTAGAATAAAAGATAAAGAGTATTGCAAATATGCACCAACAGTAGTCAAACCTGAAAGCCCGGCGACAGAAAATTTTGTAATAAAAGAAAGCATTCTGCCAAAAGAGGAAAATTTTATACCATCACTTTTTCATCGCGAATATTTATAGTAAAGCGATAAATAACTCAGGTTTTTATTTTGCTTACGTACGCATGCAAGCCGGAAAATCGTTATTTAAAATAGAAAAGTCCCCCGATTATTACTGTCGTAGGGACTTTTTGTTTGTGCCCGGGACTGGATTCGAACCAGCACATCCTCGCGAACGCTGCCACCTGAAGGCAGTGCGTCTACCAATTTCGCCACCCGGGCAATTGCTGTTTATTTAAAATAGGATGGCAAAAGTAAATCAAAAAGGAAATCATTTCTATTTTTTAAGGTGATTTTTTGTTCAATCAATTTCTATCTTTTTCATGGAAATTATTTTTTATTTTTAATGCTCCATCCAAAAAACTACTGCTATGCGTGAGGAGATTCTTCATTATATCTGGAAATTCCAAAATTACAATCACGGCCAACTGCAATGTGCCAAAGGCAATCAACTGTCTATTATTCATCCTGGCCTGCACAACCGAAACCAGGGGCCGGATTTTTCAGATGCTAAAATTAAAATCAACGATACTTTTTGGGCAGGGAATATAGAAATTCACATTAATTCGTCCGATTGGAAAAAGCATCATCACTCAAAAGATAATAATTACAATAATATTATTCTCCATGTTGTATGGAACCATGACGAAGAAATCATAGACAACCATGGCAATCATTTGCCCACACTTGAATTACAAAATCGTGTATCGAAATTGCTGCTTACAAAATGCCTTCAGATGATGGAGCCGCCTGCTTTTATTCCGTGCGAAAATTTGGGAAAAAACCTCAGCGAGATTAGTATGACAGCGTGGAAACACCGCCTTGTGGCCGAAAGATTATTATTGAAATCAGAAAGTATTTTTAAGATTCTTGAAGATACCAATTACCATTGGGAAGAAACATTCTGGTGGCTGATAGCTGCAAATTTTGGTTTAAAAATAAATACTGATCCCTTCAGAAAAATCGCACAATCTTTACCGTTATCGCTGCTTGCCCGGCACAAAAATAACATCATCCAGCTTGAGGCTTTTCTTTTTGGCCAGGCCGGCTTGCTTCAAAAAGAATTTGAAGAAGACTACCCATGCCTGCTTACAAAAGAATATGAATTTTTAAGAAAAAAATATGGCCTTCACCCGGTAGATGAAAGCTTGCATTTTTTAAGAATGAGGCCTGCTAATTTTCCCACACTCCGGCTTGCACAACTGGCGATGCTTCTTCACAACAGCGAACATTTGTTTTCAAAAATAAAAGAAACGAAATCTACGCATGAGTTGAAAAAAATGTTTGAAATACATGCGAATGATTATTGGCATTATCATTACATTTTTGATGAGAAAAGCGAATTTAAAATTAAGCGGCTCGGCGTTCAAATGATAAACAATATTTTGATTAATACAGTTGTGCCCATAGTTTTTTGTTACGGGCTCCATCACAATGATGAATTATATAAGGAAAAAGCCATTCAATGGCTTGAGGAAATTCCACCCGAAAAAAACAATATCACAAAGGGTTTTGAGCACCTCGGTTACTCCAATAAAAAAGCCTTCGATTCACAGGCTTTCATCCAACTGAAAAATCATTATTGTGAAAGAAAACAATGTCTTGAATGCGCAATTGGAGTTTCATTATTAAAAAAAACACAATTCTCTGATTAGCCAATTCGCTAATTAGCTAATCAGCATATTGGATAATTAATTATAGTTTCCAGTCATATTGCAAAATCAATTCAATATCAGGATGAACACTTTTTGCAACCGGGCAGTTGTTTCCGGTTTTTTCCAAAATTAACCTTTCCTTTTCATTTATATTTTGCGGCAAGGTGACATATACTTCAATCTTTGCCACCCTTCTTGGGTCGCTCGCCATGTGTTTTGTAACGTCGGCCCGTGAGCGGGAAATATCAACATTCATATCATTTGCTTTGATGCCCATTGTTGTAAGCATGCAGGTTGCAAGCGATACACATAATAAATCTGTTGGAGAAAAACGCTCCCCGTTTCCATGATTATCAGTCGGCGCATCGGTCTCAATTTTTGAAGAACTCTGCAGGTGAAATGCTTCACACCTTAAATTTCCTTTGTATGTTATTGATGCAGTCATTATATTATTTTTGCGATAAATTTACAGTACTAAGACATCAATAACAAATGCGAAAAATAGTCATCATTATCATAAGTGGATTTATCTCTTTCCATTCATTTGGCCAGGAAACAAAGAAGGAGCGTCAACAGAAAAAAAGAGCGAAAGTGAGCGAAATGATAAGGCAGGAAGAAGAAGGCGTGATTACCTATCGAAAAAGCTTTTCTTTTGGCGCCAAGCTCACTACCGACGGTTATGGCGTTTTCTTTGAACTGGGAAGAGCAAGCTCAGTAAAAAAAGCGTTGCTTTACCAGCTTGAAATCAGCGAGCGTAAACACATTAAAGAAGAAAAGCAAAGCGGATTTTATGCCAACACGGTGCCTTTTATTTATGGAAAAGAAAACTTTTTTTATCCTGTAAAACTCGGCGTTCAGCAACAGGTTTTGTTAGGCAATAAAGCCAATAAAAACGGCGTGGCCATTACGGCAAACTATGGAGGCGGTGTTACTGCTGCATTGCTGCGGCCTTATTATGTGCAGGTACAAAATGGCAATGGAGTAGATTATATCAAATACAACTCAGCCGATAGTGCACAATTTTTAGGTGGCAATGTTTTTGGCGGCCCCACATTGGGCAAAGGTTGGAACGAGCTTACCATCACTCCGGGCCTTTACGCCAAAACCGCTGTGCGCTTCGATTACGGCAGCTTCAACGAATTAGTGTCTGCGATTGAAGTGGGTTTGAATATTGATTTCTATGCAAAAAAAATCCCACAGATGGTTTACAATAAAGAGAAGCAATTATTTTTTGGCGGATATGTGGCCATCATCTTCGGGAAGAGAAAATAATTTCTCTTTAATTAATTTTGACCAAAATAAATTTTCGATAAATGAGTGAAGTAATGGACGTGCCTGTATTGGAAAAACCCCGCAAACCAAACTGGCTTCGGGTTAAATTACCAATAGGAGAAGAATACAAGCAGGTAAGAAAAATTGTAGATGAACATAAACTGCATACGATCTGCGAAAGCGGCAATTGTCCAAATATGGGAGAATGTTGGGGCGAAGGCACCGCCACTTTTATGATACTCGGAAATATCTGCACCCGCAGCTGTGGTTTTTGCGCGGTAGCTACAGGGCGGCCTCTGCCAGCGGACTTGCAGGAACCCAAAAGAGTAGCAGAAGCTATTTCCCTGATGAAAGTGAAGCATGCGGTAATAACTTCGGTGGATAGGGATGAATTAAAAGATGGCGGGTCAATTATCTGGCAACAAACCATTAATGCGGTGAGAAAAATTGCGCCGAATACAACGCTGGAAACGTTAATCCCTGACTTTAAAGCTGAGGCTGAAAATATACAACGTATTATTGACGCCGCTCCCGAGGTGGTAAGCCATAATATTGAAACTGTCGAACGCTTAACACGCAGTGTAAGAATCCAGGCAAAATATTGGCGAAGCATGGAAACTTTGCGCATTCTTAAAAGAGGTGGCATGCGTACCAAAAGTGGAATTATGCTTGGCCTCGGAGAAAAAAAGGAAGAAGTGGTTCAAACGATGCAGGATTTGAAAGACAGCGAAGTAGATGTAATTACTCTAGGCCAATATTTACAACCTACGCCTAAACATTTGCCCGTCGCACGTTTTGTGCATCCTTCAGAATTTGCAGAACTCAGAGAAATTGGCTACCAGATTGGTTTTGATTATGTGGAAAGCGGGCCATTAGTGCGTTCATCATACCACAGCGACAGGCATGTAGTACCCGGTCTTGGCCGCACAGCCTGGGAAAAAGCCAACGCTTTAAAAGCCGCCAGTCAAAAACATGAATAGAGCCTTTTTTCAATCCATTTGAGAGAAAATAAAAATTTGATTTTTTTATTGCTTCACTGCACGGCAACATCTGATTAAGCCTGTTTAAAAAAAAATTCCTGCATAAATAAAATAGTATATTCGAAGAATATACAAACGATATTGCAATGAACAACTGGCAGATAAAGCTTTCGCTATTTATCAATTATTTTGTTTTTGCCATTTTGCTCAACAGTGTTGGAACCGTCATTCTGCAGGTGCAGAATAATTATGGAATTACACAAGGCACCGCCAGTATTCTTGAGGCTTTCAAAGACCTTAGTATTGCAATTGCCTCATTTCTCGTTGCTTCTTATATTACCCGCATTGGTTATAAACGTTCTATGTTGCTGGCTTTAATTTTTGTAATCATTGCATGCCTCCTGATGCCCGCTATTGGCGGATTTGCAATGACCAAAATTTTATTTGCCGTTACAGGAGTAAGTTTTGCGCTGATAAAAGTTTCGGTTTATGCCACCATCGGCCTCGTAACTTCCAACAAAAAAGATCATGCAAGCTTCATGAACTTTATTGAATCTTTTTTTATGATAGGCATTCTTGCCGGTTATTTTATTTTCGGGGCTTTTGTTGACAACAATAATCCTTCTTCTACGTCATGGTTAAATGTTTATTATTTGCTTGCCGTACTTTCTGCATTCGCTTTTTTATTGTTGCTCACCGCGCGGCTTGATGAATCTTCCGTGAAAGAAGAAGAACCTAAATCCTTTATAAAAGAGTTTGCTGAAATGATGGCGCTCGCTATAAAACCGCTGGTTTTGATTTTTATCATCAGCGCATTTTTTTATGTATTGATTGAACAAAGCATAATGAGCTGGCTACCCACTTTTAACAAGCAGGTACTGCATCTTTCTACAAGCCTGGCCATACAGATGACAAGCATACTCGCTATATCAACTGCGGTTGGCAGGTTTATTGCTGGCTTTCTACTCAGAAAAATTCATTGGCTAAAGGTGATAATTACATGCCTTTTGCTTGCGGCAATATTGGTGGTATTGGTGATTCCTCTTGCGTCAAAGATTCATGTAAGTTTGATAGATAGCTGGCTAGAAGCGCCATTTGTAGCTTATGTGTTTCCTCTGATCGGCTTGCTAATCGCGCCTGTTTATCCAGCGATTAATTCAGTAATCCTAAGTTCTTTGCCATTAAAACAACAGGGCCCGATGAGTGGGCTCATCGTAATTTTTTCGGCATTGGGCGGCACTACCGGATCAATTATAACCGGCCACGTATTTGAAGCCTATGGCGGTCAAACCGCTTTTTATTTTTCACTGATACCTATCGCGATCCTTATCGTTTGCCTTGTTTTTTTCAACCGCCTGCAAAAGAAACCGCTTTTGGTGAATGAACAGGATTTTAATTGATGTAATAAGTTGTGTATGGAAATAAATTATATTTTTTCATTGGGCGAATTATTTGAAAGGGTGCAGACAGAAAAAGTTTTCCCGGATAATAAAACATTTGTGGATTGCACGCCCAAGTCGTCACTTTCGGATATCCATGACCGTTATGAAAGAGAAAAAAATGAACCAAATTTCGATTTATCCTCTTTTGTGCATACCCATTTCACAGAGCCGGTGAGTTTTAAAACCGACTTCGTAAGCGTGAAAGGAAGGCCTATTAAGGAACACATCGAAAAGCTCTGGGACTTTCTCACCCGCCAGCCCGAAGAATCTCATAATTCGCTGGTGCCTTTGCCCAATCCCTACATTGTGCCTGGGGGAAGATTCAGGGAAATATATTATTGGGATAGTTATTTTACCATGCTCGGCCTCCAGGTATCGCGAAGGATCGATTTGATTCAAAATATGATTGACAATTTTTGTTATCTCATTGATCGCTTTGGCTACATTCCAAACGGCAACCGCACCTATTTTTTGGGAAGATCACAACCTCCGTTTTTTGCCTGCATGATTCAGCTTTTAGCAGAGGAAAAAGGTGACGAAACTTTTGTGAAATACCTGCCTCAACTTGAAAAAGAATATAGCTTTTGGATGAAAGGTTCTGATCAAATTGACCTGAAAAGTTCCTCTGTCCATCATCTTGTAATGCTGCCCGATAAAGGCATTTTAAATCATTATTGGGATGAATCCGATGCTCCGCGGCCTGAGGCATATAAGCATGAGGTGGCACTGGCAGAAAATGCTGAAGATAAAAAAAGTGTGTATCGCAATCTGAGAGCCGCCGCTGAATCCGGCTGGGATTTTTCAGGACGATGGTTTAAAGTAAGAGGAGATTTTTCAAGTATTCATGCCACAGAAATTGTCCCGGTAGATTTAAATTGTCTCTTGTTAAATCTTGAACAAACGATTGCCAAAGCCTATGAAGTAGCAGGCGACAAAGCAAATTGTGAGAACTATACTAACCTGGCCGAAAGAAGGAAACAAACCCTTTTTAAATTTTGCTGGAATGGGGACGAAAAATTCTTTTTCGATTTTGACCATAAAGAAAATGCACTCAAAAAGGTGTATACATTAGCCGCTACTTTCCCATTATATTTCGGTATAGCTACCCCCGAACAGGCCGATGGAGTTGCAAAAATAATAAAGGATAAATTTCTTTGTGCCGGCGGGTTAATTTCTACACTTGAAACTACAAGCCAGCAGTGGGATGCACCAAATGGGTGGGCGCCGTTGCAGTGGATAGCCATCCACGGATTAGCAAAATATGGTTTTGTTGATTTGGCAAAAGACATCGCAAAAAGATGGATGGACATAAACCGCCGGGTGTATGACGCCACAGGGAAATTGATGGAAAAATACAATGTGGTCAGCACTGAAATTAAAGCGGGCGGGGGAGAATATCCTACCCAGGATGGTTTTGGCTGGACAAATGGAGTATACCTGGCACTTGATAAATGGCTGGATGGATTAAACAAAAATGAGTAAAAAACCCTTCTGCCACTTATTTAGCCTTCCCTGCAAAGTCCCGTGCTTTTGCTTTGAATACGCTTTTGATTTTTTCTCAAACGACAAAACGGATTTTAACGATTAGCTTTTAAATTAAATGCAAAATATTTAAAGGTTTTTTAGGAAATTTGCGCTTCTAATCAAAAATTTAAAATGAGCAATACTTCCAAAACGCTTTTCGATAAAGTTTGGGATTCTCACGTCGTCAGAAAAATCGAAGACGGCCCAGACGTTTTATTTATCGACAGGCACTTTATTCATGAAGTTACGAGTCCTGTTGCCTTCAGGGGGCTTGAAAGCAGGGGATTAAAAGTGATGTATGCTGAAAAAACTTTCGCTACAGCCGATCACAATACACCTACCATCAACCAGCATTTGCCCGTACAGGACCCGCTTTCCGCCAACCAGCTTAAAGCGCTGGAAATGAACTCTGCAAAATATGGAATTTCACACTGGGGTTTGAATAACCCGAAAAACGGAATTGTGCATGTAGTTGGCCCTGAAAACGGGATAACCTTGCCGGGCATTACAATCGTTTGCGGTGATTCTCATACTTCTACCCACGGCGCATTCGGCGCTATTGCGTTTGGCATCGGCACCTCTGAAGTGGAAATGGTTCTTGCTTCGCAATGCATCATGCAGCCAAAGCCAAAGAAGATGCGCATCAGTGTAAACGGAAAATTAGGAAAAGGAATCACGGCAAAAGATGTAGCGCTGTATATCATTTCAAAATTAACAGCCGCAGGCGCAACAGGATACTTTGTGGAATACGCCGGTGAAGTTTTTGAAAACCTCAGCATGGAAGGCAGGATGACCGTTTGTAATATGAGCATTGAAATGGGCGCACGCGGCGGCATGGTAGCCCCTGACGAAACAACGTTTGCCTATTTAAAAGGAAAAGACAAAGCGCCCAAAAATGAAAAATGGGATAATTTGTTGCTTTACTGGAAAACGCTGAAAACAGATGCTGATGCGATTTTCGATAAAGAATATCATTTTGATGCAGCCGACATTGAACCGATGATTACATTTGGCACCAATCCGGGAATGGGATTGGGTATCAGCAAACACATCCCCGTTTCAAATGACACGTTAAGTGGAAATGCCAGCTATGAAAAATCGCTGAATTATATGGGTTTTCATGAAAAAGATGCAATGCTCGGGAAAAAAGTAGATTACGTTTTTATTGGAAGTTGCACCAACGGAAGGATTGAGGATTTTCGTGCATTTGCATCCATCATAAAAGGAAGGAAAAAAGCAGACCACGTTACTGCATGGATAGTTCCGGGTTCCCACATAGTAGAGCAACAAATAAAGGAAGAAGGTATTTTGGATATTTTAACCGAAGCGGGATTCCAGTTGCGTCAGCCTGGATGCTCAGCATGCCTGGCCATGAATGATGATAAAATTCCGGCAGGCAAATACGCCGTTAGCACCAGCAACAGGAATTTTGAAGGAAGGCAGGGGCCAGGCGCACGAACCATGCTGGCAAGTCCGCTGGTAGCCGCAGCAGCGGCAGTTACAGGAGTAGTGACTGACCCAAGAGATTTGCTTTGAAAATGCATGACGCAGAAGGCAAGAGGCGTAAGGCATCCAGCTTTCAGCTTTGAGCATTCGGCTTACAACTTATAACCTCAACTTATAACTTACGACTTACAATTTAAAATGGCTTACGATAGATTTACAGTACTGACAAGTACAGCGGTTCCTATGCCGATTGAAAATGTAGACACAGACCAGATAATTCCTGCGCGATTTTTAAAAGCTACTGAGCGCAAAGGCTTCGGTGATAATCTTTTTCGCGACTGGAGATACAATTCAGATGATTCTCCTAAAAAAGATTTTGTTTTAAACAATCCCATCTATTCAGGAAAAATATTAGTAGGTGGTAAAAATTTCGGAAGTGGCAGCAGCCGCGAACATGCGGCCTGGGCAATTTACGATTATGGTTTTCGTGCCGTTGTCTCCAGTTTTTTCGCAGATATTTTTAAAAATAATTCAATAAATGTCGGCATACTTCCGGTGCAGGTAAGTGAAGAATTTTTGATAAGAATTTTTGAAGCAATTGAAAAAGATCCTAGAACCGAATTGAAAATTGACCTTCAGGAACAGGCTATCACCATCCTGGCTACGGGTGAAAAAGAATCATTTGAAATCAATGGCTACAAAAAACATAATTTGTTGAATGGCTTTGACGACATTGATTATTTGCAGGCCATGAAAAATGACATCCAAACATTTGCTGAAAAGAGCTTATACTAATCAGGCTCAAAAAAATTACAAATGCCAAAATCCCAGCGACATATAGAAATAATGGATACTACGCTCCGCGATGGTGAGCAAACCAGCGGCGTCTCCTTTTCTTCTGCAGAAAAATTAACTATTGCGAAGCTTCTCTTAACCGAATTAAAAGTTGACCGGATTGAAATCGCTTCTGCACGCGTGTCGGAAGGAGAGTTTGAGGCTGTAAAAAAAATAACAAAATGGGCTAAATCCAACAAACTGCTGGATAGGGTAGAAGTGCTGACTTTTGTGGATGGCGATGTTTCCGTAGAATGGATGATGAAGGCCGGAGCAAGGGTTATGAATCTTCTTACCAAAGGTTCATTAAATCATTTGACGCATCAGTTAAAAAAGAAGCCTGAGCAGCATTTTGCTGAAATAGCAGAAGTAATAAAATTGGCAAGAGCCAAAAGCATTGATTGCAATGTTTATCTTGAAGATTGGAGCAACGGAATGCGCCATTCTAAAGAATATGTTTTTCAATACCTTGATTTTTTAATTACCCAGCCTATAAAGCGAGTCATGCTTCCTGATACATTGGGGATATTAACGCCAAAAGAATCGTTCGACTTTATTTCTCAAACCATTCAACGCTATCCTAAAATTCATTTTGATTTTCACGCACATAACGATTATGATTTGGGTACGGCAAATGTGTTAGAGGCGCTAAAGGCGGGCGCACACGGCGTTCACCTCACAGTAAATGGAATGGGCGAAAGAGCGGGAAATGCTCCGTTGGCGAGCGCTATTGCTGTCATTAATGATTTTTTGCCTGAAATAAAAACTTCAGTGTCTGAAAAATCGTTGTATAGCGTAAGCAAATTGGTAGAAACTTTTTCCGGTTTCAGAATTGCTGCAAACAGGCCCGTTGTGGGAGAAAATGTTTTTACCCAAACCGCAGGCATTCATGCTGATGGCGACAAAAAAAATAAACTCTATTTCAGCAAGCTGATGCCTGAGCGTTTTGACCGCCAGCGGAGATATGCTTTAGGAAAAACAAGTGGAAAAGCAAATATTGAAAATAATCTTTTACAATTAGGTATTCATTTATCTGATCAGGATCTGAAAAAAGTAACACAACGAATTATCGAGCTGGGTGATCGCAAAGAGATTGTGAGTCCTGCCGATCTTCCTTACATTATTTCTGATGTTTTGGACAGCGTGGCAGTGCAGCAAAAAGTAAGGATTGAAGATTATGTACTTACCCACTCCAAAGATTTGAATCCTTCGGTCACTTTAAAAATTACGGTAGAAGGGCAATCTGTAGAAGAACATGCCCAGGGCGACGGCCAATATGATGCCTTTATGAATGCTTTGAAAAAAATCTACAAACAAAAGAAAATGGTTCTCCCGGAGCTAACAGATTATGCCGTGCGTATTCCGCCGGGTGGAAAAAGCGATGCATTATGTGAAACCATCATCACCTGGAGGCATAATGGGAGAGAATTTAAAACACGGGGGCTGGACAGTGATCAAACCGTTGCCGCGATTAAGTCTACTTTGAAGATGTTGAATAGTATTTAGAAGGCAAGAGGATAGAGGCAGCAAAAGGCAAGAGGTAAAGAGGCAAAAAGGCAGATCAATAAACAAAATCATATTCAATTCAATAAATAAAATAAGCAAGATTGATTAGGTAAATGGCATTTCTTTTTTACTCTTGCCTCTTTGCCTCACATTTCTTGCCTCACATTAATGAGCATTATTAAATCGTATAAGGATCTTTTTATTTGGCAAAAGTCTATGCTTTTAGTTATGAACATTTATGAAATCACCAAGGTTTTTCCAAATTCTGAAATATATGGTTTGACAAGCCAGTTGAGAAGAAGCGCGATATCTATCCCAAGCAATATCGCGGAAGGATATGGTAGAAAATCTACCAATGATTATAAAAGATTTTTGCAAATAGCCGTGGGTTCTTTGTATGAATTACAAACTCAAATTGAAATAGCTTTTAACCTAAAATATTTAGGTGAACAAAAGCATCAGGAAATTATAGACTTAAGTATAGAGATAGACAAAATGTTGTATTCAATCATTCAAAAAATAAAATAAGCAAGATTGATTAGGTAAATGGCATTTCTTTTTTACTCTTGCCTCTTTGCCTTACAACTCTTGCCTCACAATTATGGCAAACAAAAATATTTTAATTGTCCCGGGGGATGGAATAGGGCAGGAAGTAACCGCAGTTGGTAAAAAGGTGCTGGACAAAATTGCAGAAAAGTTTAATCATGAGTTTAGCTATGATGAAGCGCTGATAGGACATGTTGCTATTGAGGCCACAGGAAATCCTTTGCCTGATGAATCACTGGAAAAAATGCGTAAATCTGATGCTGTGCTTTTCGGTGCCGTGGGTCATCCTAAGTATGATAATGACCCATCGGCAAAAGTAAGGCCAGAGCAGGGTTTGCTAAAAATGAGGAAGGAGTTGGGATTATATGCAAACATCCGTCCTATTAAACTTTTTGATGAATTACTTGACGCTTCCAGCATAAAGCCCGAAATATTAAAAGGCGCGGATATTCTTTTTTTTCGCGAATTAACCGGGGATATTTATTTCGGGGAAAAAGGAAGAAAGAACAACGGCGATACTGCGTATGATGTAGCAGAATACAGCCGCTATGAAGTGGAGCGCATTGCACGGAAAGCGTTTGATGCAGCACGCACAAGAAGAAAAAAAGTATGCTCTGTTGATAAAGCCAATGTAATTGAAACCTCAAGATTGTGGCGCGAAGTAGTTCAGAAAGTTGCTACTGAATATCCTGATATCGAAGTGGAGCACCAGTTTGTGGATGCAACTGCTATGTTGCTTATTAAAGATCCGCGAAGGTTTGATGTGGTGGTTACGGCAAATCTATTTGGTGATATCCTTACCGATGAGGCATCGCAGATTGCAGGCTCGATGGGCATGTTGGCCAGTGCATCCGTTGGCGATGGAACGGGGGTATATGAGCCAATACATGGCTCGGCACACGATATCACCGGAAAGGGCCTTGCCAATCCATTGGCGTCCATTTTATCCGCAGCGTTATTATTAGACATTTCTTTTAAAATGAAAGAAGAATCAGAAGCAATAATTGCTGCAGTGGATAAGGTATTAAAAGCCGGCTGGCGCACAAGAGATATTGCCGATCCTCAAACGAAACCGGAAAAGATACTAGGTACCGAAGCCATGGGGAAGGAAGTTTTAAACCGATTATAAAATGTGATCTAGTTTGAGATACCATATAAATTGCTAAGAATTTTTTGCATAAAATAAAAAGCAGCCTATTTGTTTCTTTACTGGCTGCAGCAGTAAAAATCAGCAAATTATTTCTTTAAAGCATCGTCCACAATGGATTGCGCTTCTTCAATAATTTTTTCGAGATGATCTTTTCCTTTAAAGCTTTCCGCGTAGATCTTATAAATATCCTCAGTGCCTGACGGACGCGCGGCAAACCAGCCATTTTCAGAAGTAACTTTTAACCCGCCGATAGGTGCATTATTGCCCGGCGCATTGGTGAGAATATTTGTAATTTTTTCTCCTGCTAATTCCTTTTGCTGCACCATAGAAGGAGAAAGTTTGCCAAGTTTTTTCTTTTGTTCCGGTGTTGCTTTTGCTTCAATACGATCATACACAGGATCGCCCAGTTCTTCAGCCAGTTCTTTATAAATCTCTCCTGGATCTTTCCCGGTTGCAGAAGTGATTTCAGCAGATAACAGGGCTGCGATCATGCCATCCTTATCAGTCGTCCAGGTATTACCATTCATTTTAAGGAACGAAGCGCCGGCGCTTTCTTCACCCACAAAGCCGAGCGAGCCATCCAGCAGCCCATCCACAAACCACTTAAATCCGACCGGCACTTCCACCACTTTTCGTTTAAGCATAGCCGTTACACGGTCAATCATTCCGCTGCTCACCAGTGTTTTTCCTACGGATGTTTTTTCTCCCCATTCGGGCCGGTGATTGAACAGATAAAATATACAAACGGATAAATAATGATTGGGAGGCACTAAGCCAACAGACCTTGTTACAATTCCATGTCGGTCGTGATCTGTGTCGCAGGCAAAAGCAATATCAAATTTATCTTTTAATCCCACCAGGCTTTGCATCGCATATCCCGATGAGGGATCCATGCGGATTTTGCCATCCCAGTCTACGGTCATAAATCTGAATGTAGGATCTACTTGTTTTTGGGTAATAGTAAGATTAAGGTTATAACGGTCTGCTATAGGCTCCCAATAATGAACACCAGCCCCGCCCAGCGGATCCACTGCCATTTTTATTTTTGATTCACTGATTTTTTTTAAATCCAGCACCTGGGAAAGATCGTTGATGTAGGAAGTAAAGTAATTATGCTGATGCGTGGTTGAAACTTTTAGCGCCTGGCTATAAATCATACGCCTTACCTCTTTCAAATTATTTTCCAAAATTTCGTTGGCTCTTTTTTCAATCCAGCTTGTAACAGAAGATTCAGCAGGGCCTCCGTGAGGCGGATTGTATTTGAAACCTCCATCATCCGGCGGGTTGTGAGAAGGCGTGATAACAATTCCATCGGCTAACCCGGTTTTACGTGTACGGTTATACGTTAGTATTGCGTGTGAAATGACAGGTGTGGGCGTGTATTCATTATTTTCAGCAATCATCGTTTCAACATTGTTGGCGGCCAATACTTCAATTGCAGAAATATGTGCCGGCAAAGAAAGTGCATGCGTGTCCATCCCGATGAATAAAGGCCCATCGATATTTTGCTGCTTGCGGTAGAGGCAAATCGCCTGTGTAATGGCAAGTATATGGTTTTCATTAAATGAATTATTCAAGGAAGACCCTCTGTGACCGGATGTTCCAAAAGCCACACGTTGCTCCGGAACAGTCGGTTCAGGTTTGCCATAATAATAGGCGCTGATTAGATGGGGGATATTTACAAGAATCTCATCTGGAGCAGGCTTTCCTGCAAACTGGCTTATTTTCATAACAGTAAATTTATTGATTTTATTTCTCCATGCTCAAATTATATTGACCGCTCCTTGCTATGGCATTTAGTTTAGCCCGCATGTACAAAAGAGCTTGTGCTTTTTCTACGTTTTCATCCTTTCCGTTCCACGCTTCAAGTGCAGGTTGCTGAATGGCTCTTGCAAAAGAAAAACTAACAGTCCAGGGTAAACGTTTTTTATAATTTTTATTGATGGCATTCAAATGAGCCGTAGCCAGTTCGGGCGGCTGGCCACCGGATAAGAAAGCAACCGCCGGAACATTGGCAGGAACTGATGCAAGCAAACAGTTAACCGTATATTCAGCCACTTTATCTACGCTGTTTTTTTCATCACTTTCATCGCCCTGTATAATCATATTTGGTTTCAGAATCATTCCTTCTGTTTCAATCCGGTATTTATAAAGCTGATAAAAAAGTATTTTTTGTACCTGCTCTGTCACCTCGTAACATTTATCTATCGAATGATTTCCGTCCATCAATACTTCAGGTTCAACTATCGGCACGATGTCGGCTTCCTGGCATAAGGCTGCATATCTTGCGAGCGCAACGGCATTGGCTTCTATGCATTCAACGGATGGGATATTTTCACCTATCGAAATAACGGCGCGCCATTTTGCAAAACGCATTCCCAAAGTTTTATACTCCTCCAGCCTTTCACGTAGCCCATCCAGTCCTTCGGTGATTTTTTCACCACGGAAACCAGCCATTGGTTTTGCATGTTTATCTACTTTAATTCCTGGAATTATTCCGTTTCTTTTCAGCGCTTCTGCCATTTGAATACCGTCTTTGGTATTTTGCCTCACTGTTTCATCAAATAATATAGCACCACCAATTCCTTCGTTCAGGCCTTTGGTGGTAACGATCAACTCCCGGTATTTTCGTCTCATCTCAACAGTTTCCGGAATCCCTGCAGCAGCAAAACGTTTATTGCAGGTGCTTATACTTTCATCCATAGCAAGCAAGCCTTTATGGTCGGAAAAAAGCTCTGCTATTGTTTCTTTTAAAATATCCTTATTCATTAAAATTTATTTTTTGCGCCATCTATATTCAAAATTCACGCATTATTCATTAGCTAATGTTGCCATAGAATAAGATTATTTTCCAGCGGCACTTTGATGTTATCATAGCACGGAATTATCCTGACCGTATAATCTGAAAAATTTTGATCAGTTTTTATTTCTACACAATATTTGTGCTCCGTTTTGTCATCCGATATTGATTGAAAATGCATCTTTAAAATCTCCGGGCCATTTTCGTCATTTCCATTGGCGAAGAGTTGCACGCAAATCTTATCTCTTAGCTGGTCGTCAAAAAAAATACTGGCAGAAACTGCATAATCATTGTCTGATTTTTGAACATCGATTTTACCAAAATGGATATCTTTCCATTTTTGCTTTACAAGACTGGCAGTTTCAACAAGGTTTTTACCCATCAAACCATTGTTGCCAGCTCTCCTGAGGTACTCTTTGGCAGTGGGCAAATAAGATTCTTCTGTATATTCTCTAACCGTTCTGTTTGCAGAAAATTCAGGCGTCAGTGTGGCCATGCTATGTCTCATTTTTTCGATCCATTTGGCAGGAATTCCCTCTTCATTTCTTGAATAAAATTCAGGCACCACCTGTTGCTCTAATAAGTCGTAGAGATTATTTGCCTCGGCAGCATCCCACGCCGGATCTTCGCCATGTTCGCGCATGTCTCCCAGCGCCCAGCCAACCTCCGGCGTGTAAGCCTCAGCCCACCAGCCATCTAATTCAGATAAATTAATTCCGCCATTCACGAGCACTTTCATGCCGCTTGTGCCGCAGGCTTCCCATGGCCGGCGCGGCGTATTTATCCAAACATCAACTCCCGAAACCAGTTGTTCGGTTAACTGCATATCATAATCACTCAGAAAAATTACATGCTTGTATAAATTGTTCTGTTGAATAAATTGATTCCATTCATGAACCAAATCTTTACCACTTTTATCGGCTGGCGGCGCTTTGCCCGCTATAATTAGCTGAACCGGAAACTCTGGATTGGTGAGAATTCTAATAAACCTGTCACGATCATGCAAAAGAAGGTTTGGCCTTTTATAGGGAACAAATCTACGGGCAAAGCCAAGCGTTAAAGTATGCGCATCAAAAATATTTTTCGCGGCCTTGGTAACCTCTGATGGCAGGCCGGAAACCAAACTTTGTGTTTCAAACCTTTGCCGAACGTAGTTCACCAATTTATTACGTGAATCATTTCGCATTTCCCAAAGAGAATCGCCGGAGATTTTGTCAATATTTTTTTGTATGGTTTTTAAATTGCCTTTCCAGCGCTCTTTACCACAATTTTTTGTCCACAGCTCATCGGCAAATTCTGAATCCCAACTTGGTGTATGTACTCCATTTGTTATAGAATCAACAGGAATTTCGTCAACGGGCCAGCGGGGATAAAGATTAGAAAATAATTGCCGGCTAACCTTCCCATGCAATTTACTAACCGCGTTAACATTTCCGGAGCCTCTCATTGCAAGAAACGCCATATTAAAATACTCTTTATCATTGTTGGCATCCTCTCTTCCCAGAGCCATCAGGTTTTCAAAATCTACCTGGAGTTCATTGGCTGCATATCCCGAAAAATACTGCGTCATAAGCTCAGGACTGAAATGGTCAAAGCCGGCAGCGACCGCAGTATGGGTCGTAAAAACATTTCCGGCCCTGGTAACTGCAAGCGCTTCTTCAAAAGAAAGATGGTTCGCTTTCATAAACTGGTACGCACGTTCCAAAACCAGGAAAGCTGCGTGGCCTTCGTTCAGGTGGCAAACTTCAGGATGGATGTTAAGTGCTTCAAGCAGTTTAAGGCCACCAATCCCAAGAACAATTTCCTGTTGGATGCGAAGCTCAGAATCTCCACCATAAATCTGGCTGGTGATGCCTCTGTGCGCCGGCAAATTTGCGGGGTCGTTGCAATCCATCAGGTAAAGTTTGCACCTTCCCACATGCACCTGCCATGCCCGTATCCATAGCGGCCTTCCCGATAAGCTAATTTGAAACCGCAGCCATTTGCCATCAGGCAATCTAAGTGGCGTAACGGGCAGTTGACCGGGGTCATTATAAGGATACAATTCCTGCTGAAAACCGTTTTTATCAATCTGCTGATGGAAATATCCTTCCTGGTAAAGAAGTCCAACCGCTATGACCGGCACGCCTAAATCACTTGCAGACTTTAGTTGATCACCTGCAACATTTCCTAAACCTCCCACATAAATCGGAAGCGCTTCGCTGAGCATATATTCCATGCTGAAGTAAGCAATAGTCTTAAGAGGGCTATCATGAAAAGAGTCGGTGAACCACGTGCCGGAAGTAGCCATCTCCTCTTTGGCTATCATCAATGCTTTAATTTTTTCACGAAAACTGCTATCCTCCATTTGTTCTTTCAAACTTTCTCTTGATACAGATTGCAGCACCAGCCATGGATTGTGCGTGTGTTCCC
This sequence comes from Hanamia caeni, assembly GCF_003721595.1. Taxonomy (GTDB): domain Bacteria; phylum Bacteroidota; class Bacteroidia; order Chitinophagales; family Chitinophagaceae; genus Ginsengibacter; species Ginsengibacter caeni. The sequence goes on along the minus strand of NZ_RJJR01000012.1, from coordinate 167,537 downwards.
ACAATGAAGGGTAAAGTTGTTGCCATAATGAATCTGCTTCATGATTCCACGACCATCGGATATCAAGCGCCAGCTCAGCAAGAGCATCAATTCCTTCAATACCTTCAGGCAAAAGGCCATACACATCGCTGTTAAACCTTGTATTCATAGATTCTTATTTAGATAATCATTTTTTCAGGTAACGAATTTGTAATGGAACAATCGCTTTGGAGGAAGAATGAACGCTGGATGTTTTCAATTTCGTTACCCATTTTTTTGAGGAAATGCATTTGTTTCACCTGCCGGTAATTGGTATGTTTATAGAGCCGCAATTTTTTTGCCATCTTACAACGCCACCTCGCCGATGCTATTGATAAAAACTATAATTGGAAACGGTTAAGTGTGTTTTTTTGGCATCCCGGGAAAACAGTAAAGCAATAAATTTCGTTATTTTTATTTTGCCTGGAAACGCTTTATTACATTTTATTCAAATAAAAAAAGCATGGTAAAATCAAAAAACCCTTTATCAAATTGGGTAGCATTTTTTATTTTGTTGATTGTACCAAATGCGAAAGGATTTTTTCATGGAAAAATTGGTCAGCAATATTGTTAGATTTTTGAAGAACTTCAGCTATCGTCAACTGGCCATCATTACTAAATGAACCGGCCAACCGGCCAGAATGCGCAGATACCTTAAAAACTTTTTTGAGACCTTCCTTTAGTAATATCAACTCTAAACCACTGTCCTTTAATTTTCCCAATTCAGCAATCATCCAGCTTAGGGCGTAGAAATAATTCCTGTTGAGAAAGATTTGATGATTGAGTGCATCACCGGCAGGCATCACATTAAATTTTGAATGTACAATTTCGGGCGTCAGGTATTTTTTTAAATATTCAGGGCAATCATCTTCTGCAGTTAGCTGAACTAATCCGCATAACGCCTGGGGATAAATGCTCAACCATCTTAGCTGGCGCCGTAGCTCATGAACATCCTGCTCTATGTCTATAAATGGTTCTTCCCTTCTTTTAAATTTTTTAATCACCTTTCTTATTTCATTTTCATAAATAAATGCAACTGCCCTCGCATCGCCAGTTTCATCAAACCATTCCACTTTGTCGAGGATCTTATATATTTTTTTGAGTTGCTTTTTTTTCTCACCAATCCATTTCTTTTCTATTAAAAATTTATTAACCTCATTTAGTTTTTCCTCAGCTTTTTCTGCTGCATACGAAGTAACCAGGGCAGGTATTTTCTCATTATCCTGAAATAATTTATAAAATTCATCATAGAAATTTAAACCACCGAGCAAGTCTTCAAAGTGTTTAAACTTCTTTTCTAATTTTTTTATTTTCTGGTGCGGATACACTTTTTTATAAATCCGGCTCAGCCCCTCCAGCATAAAAAGCACGCTTCGTAAATCCTGCTCATACACAATCCTGGCAGGATTAGCAGAAGCCGTTGCCTCATCCAGAATCATTTCCATTTTTGAAAGAAAATGAAGAAACCGCGCCTGGCCAACGGGGATAAATTTTTCCATGAGTGAGCAGATTATTTTTTAGGTTTTTATTAATTCATCATTAAAACATTCACACTTCTTTGAAGTATATTAAATGCAATTTCGGCCATCAGGTTTTCTCTGTCAAGAGTCGGGTTTACTTCGGTGATTTCAAAGCAGCAAATTTTCCTGTTTTGCATAAACTTGCTTACCAAATCTTCGGCTTCTCTTTCGCGCAAACCGTTATGTACCGGCGTTCCTGTGCCTCTTGAAATAGAAGAGTCAAGGCAATCCACATCAAAGCTTACGTAAATGTCTGTGCATTCATTTAAAAAACGCAATGCCGAGCGCGATACACTTTCAGCGCCTTTTCTTCTAAGCTCGCTGGTTGTAATCACTTTCATGCCATATTTATCAATCAGGTATTTTTCCTCTTTTTCAAAATCTCTTATCGAAATAAAAACAATATCATCTGCTAAAATTTTAGGATTAATTTTTCCATAGTTTTTAATTTGTTCCCACTCTTTAATGGTCTTTGAATCAGGTTCGTGCATTTTATTTTCGTTATTGTCCTCGCCGATTGAAGCGGCCAGCGGCATGCCATGCATATTTCCGGAAGGAGTGGTATAGGGGGTATGAATATCTGCATGTGCATCTATCCAGATTACCCCCAGGCGGCTTTGGGGTTTTGCCAGTTTTATGCCGGCAATGGTGCCTGCTGAAGTGCTATGGTCTCCGCTAAGTACCACTGGGAAAAAATTGTTTTTTATGGTATCTTTTACGCTTTGCGCTACGCGGTCAATCATGGTGAGAACACCGCTGATTCTTTTTGCATAGGGCGATTGAATGGGCTCAAAAAGCAGGTGATTTTCTGTTTCAATTTTTTCTGAAGGAAAATGAACAAAGAAATTGCTCATAAAATCAAGGGCCGCTATTTTAATGGCTTCTACTCCAAGGCTGGCGCCACGCGTACCTGCACCAATTTCGCTGGGCACTTCAATGAGTTTGATATTTTTCATACATAGTTTTAAAAGGAACCTTCTTCACGATGCGAACATATCATTAGCAATTTAAAGCTTCTGGCGTTGATTTCAAATTTCCGAAATCAGATACATCTCACTTTAAACATTGCCCCAAAAAATAATTTTAATATTTAACTGTAATTTTATGAAAGATGTTTACAGGAATTTCATATAATTATCCGCATGAAAGTCATTAAATTAGTTGAGTGTCCGCGAGATGCAATGCAAGGCTGGAAAACCTTTATACCCACGATGGAAAAGGTAGCGTATATCAACCAGTTATTAAAAGTAGGCTTTGATACTTTGGATTTTGGAAGTTTTGTTTCCTCCAAAAATATTCCTCAAATGGCCGATACAAAAGAAGTGGTTCCTCATCTTGATTTACAAAATAGTGAAACAAAATTGCTGGCCATAATTGCCAATACGCGCGGAGCTGAAGAGGCAGCCGGTTTTGAAAAGATTCATTACCTGGGTTTTCCGTTTTCCATTTCGCCAACATTTCAAAAGCGGAATACCAACAGTTCCATTGAAGAATCTTTCCAAACGGTTATCGACATGAAAAATATTTGTGATAAAAATAAAAAAGAGGCGGTGGTTTATATTTCAATGGCTTTTGGAAATCCTTATCACGACGAATATAATGAAGATATTGTTTTGAACTGGATCACCAAACTGGCAGGAGAGGGGATTGCGATTATTTCTTTAGCAGACACCATTGGCGTGGCTAATCCTTCCCAAATCGCTTCGTTATCAAAAGAGGTAACATCATCTTTTCCTGCTATAGAAACCGGTGTTCATCTTCATTCCACTGGTGTGGATTGGAAAGAAAAAATTGACGCCGCCTTGTACAACGGCTGCACCCGTTTTGACGGAGCTTTAAAAGGAGTAGGGGGATGCCCCATGGCTGAGGATAAGTTAGTCGGAAATATGAATTCCGAATTAATAATTCCCTATTTTAAGGAATTAGGCCTCCTCAAAAATATTAATGAAGAAGAATTACGAAAAGCCGTAGTAATGGCTTCAAAAATTTTTTCATAAATGGAATTGATTCTACCCTTCCAATCACCCGCTTTTCCTTTCCACATTTCATTTAAGGACAAAATATTACTGATGGGGTCATGCTTTTCGGAAGAAATGGGTAATAAACTGCAGGCCTTGAAATTTGGTATAATTCAAAATCCGAATGGCATATTGTACGACCCGTTAAGCATAAGTGATGCTTTATTTTCTTACATCGAAAACAAACCTTTCGAAGAAAAAAATCTTTTTCAATTAAACGGGTTGTGGCATAGCTGGCAGCATCATTCCGTGTTTTCAGGAGTTAACAAAGAAAGTGTATTGCAGAAAATAACTGAGTCACAGTCATGCGCACACGTTTTTTTGAAAAACGCTACTTGCTTGTTTATCACTTTTGGAACCGCCTTCAATTATCTTTTAAAAAGTAATTCACAAAATGTAGCTAATTGCCACAAAGTTTCTGGCAACTCATTTATTAAAAACCTGCTGCCTGTGGAAGAAATCAGGGCGGATTTGCAAAGCGTAATCACTGCGCTTGAGAGATTCAATTCACAGCTTAAAATTATTTTTACGGTCAGCCCTGTAAAGCATATTAAAGACGGAATCATTGAAAATAGCCGAAGCAAAGCAAGGTTGATAGAAGCTGCCCATGTGATAGCCGAAGAGAAAAAAAATGCATTTTATTTCCCTTCGTATGAAATAGTAACTGACGTATTGCGCGATTATCGCTTTTTCAAAAAGGATTTGGTGCATCCAAATGAAATGGCAACTGATTTTGTTTTTGAAAAATTTTCTGAATCATTTTTTGACCACGAAACAAAAAGTATCATCAATGAAATTGAAAAAGTGACAGCGGCCGCTAACCATAAACCTTTCGAAAAAGAAAGCGAAAAACACCAACAATTCATCTTTGCGCAAATTGAAAATATCGACAGGCTGCAACAGAAATTTCCGTTTGTGAATCTTTCAAATGAGCGGCAATATTTTCAAAGCCAGCTAAAATAAGAAAAGCAGTTATTTGCCTGTTTACTGGTAAATGAGGATTTAGTTGGTACAATGTTTGAAAGTAGAGCTTGAATCAAAAATGTTACTAATGAAACTTTTCAAACCAATACTTTGTATACTCCCGGTGATTGCTTTATTAATGATGGGATGCAATGCCACCAGAACACAAAAAGGAGCTGTAATAGGAGGCACAGCTGGCGCAGTAGGAGGAACTATCATAGGCAAAGCGGCAGGCAATAAAACACTTGGAACCATTTTAGGGGCTGCCATTGGCGGTACGGCAGGTGCAATTATCGGGCACGATATGGATAAACAGGCAGAAGAAATTCAAGACCAGATTCCCGGTGCAAAAGTGGAAAGAATTGATGAAGGAATAAAGGTGGAGTTTAACGAAAAAATTCTCTTTGCCTTTTCCAAATCAGATTTGAGTGATTCTGCAAAAATGAATCTCGATAAACTGGCAACAGCACTTAAAAATTATCCGAATACCAACATTGAAATTCAGGGCCATACTGACAGCCGGGGCACTGAAGAGTATAATATGGGATTGTCTTTACGACGCGCCAATGCGGTACGTGATTATTTAGTATCGCAAGGCATTGATGGTTCCAGGATGACTGTAAAAGGTTATGGGGAATCTGCGCCGGCTTATTCAAATGATACACCTGAAGGCATGGCTCAAAACAGGAGGGTGGAATTCCTGATTACAGCCAATGATAAAATGAAAGCGGATGCCGAAAAAAAGGCGGATAATCAAAACCAGTAGAATCAAAAAACTTCCGGGCCCTCAAGACCCGGAAGTTTTGTAAATAAAGAAATGACTTATTTGTTCGTTTACTCGTAACCGTTATACTCATAAATCATACTCCTGCTCGTTGAAAGTAATGCCGTTATTTTCAAGTTCAAATAATACGGGTTCATAAATTTCAGAAATAACAGGAATATGCAGGCCTGTCAATTTGATTTTATTTTCCAATATTAGTTTGGCAGCTATGCCTAATGGCAATCCCACTGTTTTAGCCATCGCTGTGTGAATTTTGTCTTCACCTCTTACCATTAATGTGCTCTTAATTGCCTTCTTGTTATCATTCCCTGACGCGTATTCAATTTCATGCAACAGAACCACCATATCCTTATCTGTCGGTTTCATCGCTAAATTTTTTTCGAGCAGATATCGAAGCAAAGTAGCTGAATTGGTAATCGGCACCGGTAAATATTCATTACTTCGCAGGCCTATAAAATCAACCTGCGCATTGAATTCGGCATTCATAAAACCCTCTGATAGTTGTTTGTCATTTACTTGTTTATTCATTTTTAGAAAAAACCAATCAGAAAAAGTCTTGCAATTTCTAATCTCGTAGTGATCGTTTTCATTAGTAAAACCAAGATGAATCAATTTATTCCAGCCCCGGCAAAATGCAGGGTACCGGAGGGTAGTTCTGATAAAAGTATTTATTTTGTGCAACCCATAAGTTTCTATATACGAAAGTGAGTCTCTGTTGGCATACCACGCCAAAGTTCCCAAACCCGGCACATCCACTACCTGGCCAGGGTCAGCAAAAATTTGTGGATATAGTACTTCTTTAATTTTGCCTTCACTTTTATAATAAGCCCCTGAATTTCCCGCTGCCACTACATTGGCAGAATTCCAACTGATTTTATAATGCCAGGGATTGTCATCACTTTCCGGCGCCATTAAACCTCCGCAATGCGATTTAAAAGACGTTATTTGCCCGCCCTGTTTTTTTATCCGGTCAATCAATTTCATTGCACTCATGTGGTCGATGCCGGGGTCCAGTCCCATTTCTCCGATAAAAAGCAATTGCTTTGCAGCGATGTCGTCGGCAAATGCGCGCAGGTGCATATCAATATAAGAGGCTGTCAAAAAATGTTTTGAAAAATCGATGCAATCCCGGGCAACCAAAAGATGCAAAGCAGGAGGAAGCATTGAAATCACAATGTCTGCCTTCTGAATAAAAGAGTGCCTCTTTTCTTTATCTGACACATCAAAAGAAAAAGCCTCCGCATCGGGAAATTTTTCAGTTTTAGATTTAGATAGAGAAAAATCCGCATCGGCGACCAAAAGCTTCCATTGATTATTAGCACAAATTTTTCCCAGATAATTAATAAGGTGCGAAGCGGACTTTCCTGCTCCGAATATAGCTATGGTTTGCATACAACAAAACTATTAATTAAGAGCAAAGATGATCATCTTATTTTTTTTAAAGTTTAAAAAAATGCTGACAAAAAAAATTTTGAAAATATCCACATATCTCCTTCATAATTGGTGAAAAGTATATGGTAAAATATTGATTTTTTTAAGGAAAAGCACGCTTAAAAAAGTATATTTGCCGATAGTAAAAAATTATGGAAACAACAGATGAGGAATTGCCCGAAAGCGGCGCACCGAGAGGAAGGATTATCCCGGTAAACATTGAAGAACAAATGAAATCCGCTTATATCGATTATTCGATGAGCGTGATAGTAGGACGGGCGCTTCCCGATGCCCGTGATGGCCTGAAACCCGTTCACCGCCGCATTTTATACGGCATGTATGAAATGGGAAATACCTACAATAAGCCACATAAAAAGTCTGCGCGTATCGTCGGTGATGTGATGGGTAAATACCATCCCCATGGAGATTCGTCGATTTATGGTACGCTGGTAAGAATGGCACAAGACTGGAGCATGCGCTATGTGTTGGTAGACGGTCATGGAAATTTCGGAAGCCAGGATGGTGATATGCCGGCAGCAATGCGGTACACTGAAGTAAGACTGGAAAGGATAGCTGAAACGATGTTGCAGGATATTGAAAAAGACACCATCGACTGGCAATTAAATTATGACGATTCTGATAAAGAGCCTTCCGTACTTCCCACAAGGATTCCGCAATTATTGTTGAATGGCGCAAGTGGTATTGCAGTGGGGATGGCTACTAATATTCTACCTCACAACCTCACAGAAGTTGTCGATGCGTGCATTGCCTATGTCGATAACCACGAAATTACCATAGATGAATTAATCAAAATTGTGAAAGCTCCCGATTTTCCCACAGGTGGCATTATCTATGGCTACGAAGGAGTAAAGCAAGCCATGCACACGGGCCGTGGCCGCCTGGTACTGCGGGGAAAAGTAAATGTAGAGACCACTAATTCCGGGCGCGAAAAAATAATAATTACAGAAGTTCCTTACCAGGTTAACAGGGATGCGCTCACCGAGAAAATAGGGTATCTTATTAATGAAAAAGTGATAGATGGCGTCACAGATGTCAACAATGAAAGTAACAATAAAGAAGGCACCCGTATTGTGGTGGATCTAAAAAAGGATGCAATATCGCAGGTGGTGATTAATCATTTGTATAAGCATACGGAGTTGCAGACCTCTTTCGGGATCAATAATGTGGCGCTGGTAAAAGGGCGGCCGCATGTGTTGAATATTAAAGAACTTGTCAGCGAGTTTGTGAACTTCCGCCACGAGGTGGTAATCCGGAGAACAAAATTTGAATTAAAAAAGGCAGAGGAAAGAGCACATATTTTAGAAGGATTTTTAATCGCCCTGGATCACCTGGATGAAGTAATCCGACTCATCAGGGCTGCTGCCACTCCCGACACTGCTAAAGACGGACTGATGTCGGAGTTTAAGATGAGCGAAATCCAGGCAAAGGCTGTTTTAGAGCTGAGATTGCAAAGGCTTACCGGCATGGAAAGGGATAAAATTCGCGAAGAACATGCACAAGTGATGCAAACTATTGCTAACCTGAAAGAAATTTTAGGCGATGAGGGTAAAAGGTTTCAAATCATAAAAGAGGAACTGACTGAAATCAAAGAAAAATATGGTGATGAACGTAAAAGTGAAATTACCTATATGGCTGATGAAATGAGCATTGAAGATCTCATTGAAGAAGAAGATGTAGTGGTCACTATTTCACACCTTGGTTACATAAAAAGAACCTCAGCCACAGAATTCAGGCAACAAAGAAGAGGCGGAAGGGGCGCAAGAGGAAGCAAAACACGGGAAGAAGATTATATTGAGCAATTGTTTATTGCAAGCACTCATCATACTTTACTGTTTTTCACTGAAAAGGGAAGATGCTTCTGGCTGAAAGTGTATGAAATTACCGAGGGAGATAAACAAAGTAAAGGAAGGGCAATTCAAAATCTGATACAAATTCCTTCGGATGATACAGTGAGAACAATTATCACTATAAAAAATCTTCAGGATACAGAATATATAAATAATCATTATATCGTACTTTGTACCCGGAAAGGCATCATTAAAAAAACCAAGGTTACAGATTTTTCAAGGCCAAGGCAAAATGGTATTAACGCAATCACAATAAATGAAGGAGATCAGTTGTTGGATGCTTGTCTTACTGACGGAAACCAGCAGATTATGATGGCAGTAAAAAGCGGGCGTGCTATCCGTTTTCCGGAAGAAAAAGTGAGGCCAACAGGTAGGGGAGCTATTGGGGTATTTGGAATAAGTGTAGACCATGAAAACGATGAAGTAGTTGGTATGATTTGTGTAAATATTTCAGATCCGGAAAGTAGCGTGCTGGTAGTTAGCGCCAAAGGCTTCGGAAAAAGAACCGCCATTGAAGAATACCGCATCACAAACAGGGGAGGCAAAGGAGTAAAAACGATTAATGTAACAGAAAAAACGGGTGACCTGATTGGCTTATTAAATGTTAAGGAAACGCAAGATTTAATGATAACCTGCAAGTCAGGTGTAACTATTCGCACTTCGATTGCATCTATCAGGGAGGCTGGCCGCGCCACTCAGGGAGTAAAATTGATTAAGCTGGACGATGGGGATGAAATAGCAGCCATTACAAAAATTGACGATCACGAGTCAGAGGAGGAAATTGAGCCCGTAGAAAGTTTGGAAAATGAAAATATTTCTTCTGAAACGGATTCTTCAAAAGAGGATGCAGAGCCTGAAAATCAGATACAAAATGATGAGAGTGAAAATTCCGATAACGCAGATGATGTTTCTGATAATCAATAAGTAAAACAATAAAAAACATATGAAAAGAATAGTTTTACCGGTGTTGTTTACATTTCTTGTTACCCTAACATTTGGACAAGATGTAAAAAAAGCGACCAACTACCTGAATGACAAAAAGTATGACAAGGCGAAATCGGAAATTGAGGGAATCCTTGCCAAAGATCCCAACAATTTGCCGGGCCTTTACTTAAAAAGTAAGCTTATCACTTCAATGGCCGATAGCTCCGCATTTAAAGGACAATTGCCTCCAAACCCTTACGAGGAAGCATTCGACGCTTTCAAAAAGGCTTTGGCCGATTCTACTAATAGCGCGGTGACTCTCATGGTGATTAAAGACAATTATGCACCTATTTTTAAAGTGTACTCAGGAATATATGGAGAAGCTGCTGATGCATTCAACAATGCTGCAAATTCTGCCAACAAGCCAGATACTGCCGGTTTTGCCAAAGCTATGGAGCTCTTTATCAAAGCAAACCAGGTGGGCCAATATATCCGCGAAAACAAATGGGCCAACATAGGAAAAGTTGACACCACCCTGGTTCTCAATATCGCTAAGGCGGCGCTGAATGCAAAGAAAATTGATTCCGCGCGTAAATATTTCGCAGAAATAGCAGATGCAAAAATTGGCGGCCTTCACAACGATGAAAATAAACCCGATCCTTCTTTTGAATTGCCATATCAATGGCTGACATTGGATTACAAACAGGCCGGAGATTCTGCTAATATGGTGAAGTATGCAACACTCGGACAAGAGGTATTTCCTGGTGATGATTATTTTGATTTTGTTCAAATGGATTATTACAGGGAAAAAGATAATCACGATGCATTATTTAAAAAATATGACGATTTAACATCAAAACATCCCGATAGCTTAAGGTATCGTTTGAATTATGCTACGGAGATCTTCAGTTATGTTTTTGGAAGCGATCAGGGAGCAGTAATTCCTAACAAAGATCAATTACTAACTACATTAGCAGGCCAGCTAGATAAAGCACTCGCCCTGGAGCCTAACAACGGAAATGTAAATCTTTTATATGCTCAATATTATTACAATAAAGGAATTTACGCTTTGGATTCCGCCTCAAAAATAAAAGGAGCCACCTTAACGGCAGACCAAAAGAAAAGCAAAGCAGACCTGACAGAGCAGGGAAATGGTTTTCTTCAGAAAGCCATTCCTTATGCCGAAAAAGCATCAGCAACCTTTGAAGAAGGTATGAAAAAATCACAAAAATCAAGATACAAATCATCAGTTAACTTGTTGCAAAACATTTATCAAAGTCTTGGTAATAAAGACAAATTAAAAGAATACCAGGATAAATATGACGCCGCAGATGCAAAATTTGTGAATTAATATTTTATTCCTGTACTTGAAGTTTTAATAAGCCCCGAATCTTTCGGGGTTTATTATTTCTAATCAGAATAAATGAATAATGAATAAATGAATAATGCGACAATAGCCTTTTAGCTCAATACACCAGGGGCATAAAAAAACTTCACCTGCTCAAATCAAACGAATCTTACTAGGCGTTCATCAAATAGGCAAAGAATTAATTGGGATCAATTTTATATAAAATTTATTCCGTGTTGTTTAATAAGAGCGTAAATCAATCGGCAAATTCTACTTAACATAATATAAATTATAGGCAAATTGGTGCGAAAAAAACAGTTCAATTTTTAGCCTCCTCAACATATCTTGATACTTCACGTTGAAAAGACATTTCCTCGTCAAACAAGAATTGATGAGCCATGGGTAAAACAAATACCGGCAAATCTTTCAAGTGATTTTTAAAAGAAGATAACCGGGTAGCATCTTTTTCTGTAGTAAGAATTATTTTTCGTGAAGAATTCATTTTCGAAAATTCTTCTTTGATTTTTTTGATGTCACTTTCATTATATAAATGATGGTCTTTAAACCGCAGCGTTTTTTTTAAAAGAACTTTAGAATCAAGCAGCATCTCAATCAATTTTGGATCAGCGATTCCTGTTATCAGCAAAACTGAATCGTCAATATTTAAATCCCGGCTTTCATCCTGAAACAGTGAATATGGCGTTCCATATTTAACAGTAGTAAAAAAAACTTTCTGGGTATTACCTGGATTTAATTCTTCAATAATATTTTGCCTTTGCTGCTGCGATAAATTTTTGTTGCATTTTGTTACGATTATAATATCCGCACGGCGACTGCTTTTTTTTTCATCCCTGAGGCTGCCTGCGGGTAACAAAAAATCTTTGGTATATAAATTATTACACGCTGTAAGCAAAATATTTAAGCCCGCAGCCACCTGGCGGTGCTGAAAAGCATCATCTAAAATAATAATTTCCGTTTCGGGCCTGTCATTAAGAATTTTCGGAATTCCCATCACACGATCTTCATCTACTGCTACTGTAATGTCGCGGAATTTTCTATAAAATTGCATGGGCTCATCGCCAATGTCGGGCGTTGTAGTGTTTTCATCAGCAATATAAAATCCCTTAGTCTTTCTCTTGTATCCGCGACTTAATGTGGCTACTTTGTATCTTTCGTAAAGAATCTTTACAAGATATTCCACCATAGGCGATTTCCCCGTGCCGCCGACTGAAAGATTTCCGATGCAAATAACCGGCAGATCGAAGCTCGCTGATCGGAATATTTTTTTGTCAAAAGCCAAATTCCGCAAATGGATTATTCCATGATATAAAAAAGAAAAAGGCCAAAATATTTTTCTGTGTTTTTTGTCCATTTACTGCTCCAATGTCGGTAGTTAAAAAATAAAATTCTCTTTTGGCGTTATACAAAAATCCATGGGAATATCATATCCTGTTATGTCTTCAATTTTATCAACCGGTTCAAAAAAGCTTAATCCCACTTTTAGCACATCCTTCCTGCACCTGGAAAGGAATTTATCGTAATAGCCTTTTCCAAAACCAACCCGGTAACCTTTGCTATCAAAAGCCAGCAGTGGAATTAAAACCATATCAATTTCATCTTCTGTTACATTATTTCCGCCTTTTGGCTCATCAATGCCGTATTCGTTTTTAATCAATTCAATCTGCTCATCGTATTGATAATGCGCTAATCGCCCGCCATGAATATCCACCTTAGGAATTACCACTTTTATCAGTGGATTTTTGAATTGTAAATATTTGACAATCGTTGCGGTTTCAGGTTCGCCCAGTTTAAAAGAAGACAAATAAGTATGAACACATTTTATGTCAGGAATTGGTAATTTTTGAAAATTGATTAAAATAAGATCATTGAATTTTTCAATCGATTGAAGCGAAAGTTCTTTTCTTCTTTGTTTGAACAATATTCTTAAATCCTGTTTTTTCATAAAATAGATTTCAGCATAGGGTGCAATTTTAGTGCCTGCTCTTTAATAGTCTCTTTTGAAATAACGGATAAATGTTTTACCCTGCCGAGTAAACGGAATCCACTCCAATGCGCAATTTCATTTTCATAGTGCATATATTCGTCTGTGAAAATCCATCCTGCTACATCAATTTTTTCATGCGATAAAACAGCCGCCGTAAGCAGCGAATGGTTGATGCTCCCCAATTCATTCCTGCTTACAATAATCACTTTTGCATTTAATTTTTTTATAAGTGTCAGAATCGTTTCCTGTTGATTCAATGGAACCAACAATCCGCCGGCACCTTCAATTATCAACTGATTACTCGTTACAGGCAAGCGGGCTACGATTTCCCTGGCAGTGATTTCTTTTCCTTCTGCCGGAGCAGCCAGGTGCGGGGATGCAGGTAATTTTAACTTATATAGCTCAGGATGGATTTTTGTATATTGATTGGAAATCATTTTCTCCACAAATAGCGAATCAGTACCATCCGTATAACCCGCCTGCACAGGTTTCCAGTAATCCGCTTCAATAGATTCAGTAACGATGGCAGAGACCAGCGTTTTTCCTACGTCAGTTCCAGTGCCGGTGATAAATATCGGTTTCAAAATGCATATTATTTATTAATAAAAATGGAAAAAACAGTGGTGCCATAATTTCGCATTGCTTTAAATAATGGTTCATTTTCATAATTGTTTGCGGGAGTGTGTTCAAGTATAAACCATCCTCCTGGGTTCAACAATTCCTTTGAACCAACTAACCGGGGCAAATCATCAATGTTTGTAAGTGCATACGGCGGCCCCGCAAAAATCAAATCAAACTTTTGAGTGCAGTTTTCCAAAAAGCGAAATACATCCAACTTCTCTACCCGGCAATTTTCAATTCGTAATTCTTCAATTTTATTTTTAATAAATTGATACATTTTAGGATCTTTCTCAATGATGGTAAGGTCTGCAGCGCCTCTTGATGCCAGCTCATAGCTAATGCTGCCTGTGCCGCCGAAAAGATCGAGCGTTTTTATGCCTTCAATTGAAATATTGTTTTCCAAAATATTAAACAAACCTTCCTTGGCAACATCTGTTGTTGGCCGTGTATAGGGCATCTTGGCCGGAGGATTAATTTTTCTCCCCCCATATTTTCCGGTTATTATTCGCATGAATCAATGTCAAATATATGACTGAAATAATGGGAAGGGAATTTAGCAATTTCTTCCGAATAGCTATATTCTTTCCGGAAGGAAGCAAATTCTATATCGTCAAAATATTTATAAATTTCATTGTAAAGAGCAGAATTCTCTTCTACCAGTCCACGTAACACGAGATGAATTTTTTTGATCTTAAGTTGTTGGCAAATGTTTAATAGAATAAAAGAAATATCATTTGCGGTGGTGAAGTCAAAGGAATTCAGCAAGAAATGCTTACCCCCGCTGAAAACATGAACCACTACTTTTTGGGTGTAAAAAATAACAGAAATACTATCTGTATCACCTGAAAAGTTTTTAAGAAGTAGTGAATATTGGTGCGTCATGGTGGCATCAGGAAATTGATTTTTAATCATCTCCACCGTAGCAGCGGAAAGCCGGTAAGTATTATATAGTGATTGCTCTGAAATGATATCAGTTAATATCACATCATTAGTTTCAAGATCACCAAACATCAGGTTCATCAGCGTTTGATTTTTATCACGGTCATACATGGAAAAAGGAATCAATACGCTTTGCGGAAACGAGAATCCAACGCACACTTTCCTGAACTTTTTTGAAAAAATATCATGTTGATGAAAAAGCACCTGCAAGGCAATAGGAAAACCGATTGCAGGCTTTGTGGAATCAAAATGATAAATGGCAACGCCTACATAGGATTTTTCATCTTCATTTCTAATACAACAAGAAAACCCTTCATTGCTTACCTCGCAGATTAATACACATTTTTCCGGATCATAGGATGAAGGCATTATTTCAAATACAGTATTCATTTTTAGACGGTTGGGCTTCCATTTTGAAAGGATGTAAATATATAATTTATGAGCTTCTTTTCAATCAACAAACATCTGCGATACGCAATTTTTTTACATTGCTGGTTAAAAAATATTTTAACAACAAGGGTATATCTCAATTTCATAATTAAATTATTAGCTTCGCACCCAAAAAAACAAATGACCACAAACAGAACTTTTACAATGATCAAGCCTGACGCCACTTCCAAAGGCCACACAGGAGCGATTTTAAAAATGATAAATGAAGCGGGCTTTCGCATTGCTGCAATGAAAATGACCTATCTGTCAAAAGAAAAAGCAGGCGAATTTTATGCAGTACATAAGGAGCGGCCGTTTTATGGCGAATTGGTTGAGTTTATGAGCCGTGGCCCTATAACTGCCGCTATTATTGAAAAAGAAAATGCAGTAGAAGATTTTAGAAAATTAATTGGCGCTACTAATCCCGCGCAGGCCGAAGAGGGAACTATCAGGAAATTATATGCCGCCTCCATCGGTGAAAATGCAGTTCATGGTAGCGACAGCGATGAAAATGCACAAATTGAAGGAGACTTTTTCTTTAGCAAATTGGAGCAGTTCTAACTACTTTTTTGATAAATAGCAGCGCCCGTAATATTTTGCGGGCGCTGTTATTTTACCCAGGCTTTTAATTGAAAATCCCCGTCCCACCTGTCGCCGGCCATCATGTTTTCTCCAATAATAATTTTGTATTCGCCGGTATCTTTTATTTTGTAATTGATATTTCTTCCGAACGGCCCGTCAAATGTGCTATCCGGGAAACCAAGCTGGCTGATTCTAATGTTGGCCCTATTATCTTTTGAAGCCAGGTTTGCGTATAAAATGTCACCGGCCAATATGCGGACTGGAACTACAATATGTTGATTGGCGGTATCCATTTTCAGGTTAAAAACCAAAGTGTCTTTTCCGGGCGATAAAGAATTTTTAACTGAATCAACATCACTTTGTTTCGGCAGCGTATCTGAATTTATTGCAGGCAGCAACTGATCTCTATTATTCTGTTTTTCATTTTGATTGCAGCTAAAAAGGGCCAGCAGCATAAAGAAATAAATAAATTTATTTTTCATAGAATATATATGAGAATATAACCAATAGGCTGATCTGTTTATTATTTATTCGCCAGCGGCTCAACTGTATAGCCTTGTTTTTTGAAAAGGCTAATCAATCCTTGCTGCCCCACCAAATGGCCCGCTCCCACAGCTACAAAAACACTCTTGTCCTTCATCACAGTGTCCAGCTTTTGTACCCATCTTTTATTCCTGTTATTCAATAATAAATCATCATATTTTTCAGAACCGAATTCACTTTTGCCAAGCATTGTTTTTATCGAATCAAGATTTTGATTTTTATAAAAATCAAGCATCGTTTCAAACTCTTTTTTGTTTATTGAAAAACTGTCAATGTTTTTCAGCAATTCTTTGGCCTGCCATTTATAAGGTATGCTGTCAAAAACTGAGGCCTGGAATTGCATGGTTTCCAGTCCCTGCACTTCTTTTTTATCGGCTTTGGCCAGCTTTAGCAATTCTTCTTCAACGCCCGCCGGAGATGAACAATTCATCATTCTTGGATACAACAACGCCACCAAAAAATAAGGCTTTGTTTTTTGGAGCAACGCGAGCGGCAATTTCAGCGTATCAGAAAAATAATTTTTTAACCGATCGTATTCAGTTGAGGAATAAAGATCAGAAAGCGATGTGTCGCCACGCATATTCATATACATCATTGCACTGAGCATCGTAGACGGATCGTCCATGTCTAATTCCATATAAATTTCATCACAGTCGCTGATGGCATTTTTTAACTGATCGCTAAAGTGAATATCATCCTTGCACAACAGATGAAATGTTCCAAATAAAAAGCTTGGTTTACTGAGTCCATTGCCGCTTATTTTCCAAAGAAGAGAATTATCATCCTTCTGAATTTTATAGTGATTTTGGGATTGTGCTTTACAGCCCAAAAACAGCGTCATCAAAAAGATGTACGTAATCAATTGCTTCATATTCTTTCGTTTTTGTAAAAATAAGATAAAGGAATTTGGAGTGCATTGAAAATAAGAATTAAGCATATTTGTGCCTTTACTGTCGCATTAAAAAAATAATTATTTTTTATTCGATAAAATAGAAATCATAAAATTTCGTTAGGTTTTTTAACAAGATGATTTTAAATAATAATTGCTAAGTCCAATTTAAAACTAAACTGCCTATGAAAACGCTAGCCGCAATCCTGCTCCTGTCATTTTATTTTTCTCCGCTACTCGCCCAAAAGGGATTTCCAAAATTCGGGGATATTGACAAAGCAGACCTTGAAATGAAAGAGTGTGATTATGATAAGGATGCACGTGCATATAAATTACTCGATTATGGAAATGTAGAATTTAGGGTAGTGGGCGACGACATTAATATTTCAACAGAAAGACGAACCAGGATAAAAGTTTTAAAAGAAAAAGGGTTAGATGAAGCAAATATCAAAATCAACTTTTACAGCCTGAACAACTTCGAAAAAATAGATCAGGTTTCTGCGGTAACTTATAACCTGGATAATTCAGGAAATGTAATTAAAACCAAACTTGAAAAATCTTCGGTTTTTATTAAAAAATTAAACAACCGTTATTCACAGGTTTCGTTTTCAATGCCCGACGTTCAGGTGGGAAGTATAATAGAGTTTAAATATACAGACACCAAAAAATCGTTCTCTTATATTGAGGACTGGAAATTCCAGGATGATATTCCAACAAGGCAAAGCTTATATGAAATTGCTCTTCCCGGGATTTTCCGGTTTGCCACTCAAACACTTGCTTACCAGGATGTGGAACACAGTTCCCAATTAATTACAGACATTCTTAGCTATCATGGCAGTGTGATATCCGATCGTTCAGAAAGAAAAACATTTCTGCTTAAAAATGTGCCTGCACTCCAGGATGAGCCGTTCATGGGCGCTGAAAAAGATTATGTGCAGAGAATTGTTTTCCAGCTAAACAGCATTGTTTATGGAAACGGGCAGGTGGATGAGGTGATGTCTACCTGGCCAAAACTTGCCAAAAAATTATTAGATGATGAAGATTTTGGCTTGCAATTGAAAAAAAATCTTACTCACACTTCGGCATTGGATGATTCGTTAAAAAATGTAAATGATCCCTATAAAAGGATGGTGTTAATTCATGATTATGTGCGCCAGAATATGAACTGGAATGGCATAGAAAATATTTATTCAGACAATGGGATAAAATCAGCGTGGGATAAGAAATCAGGAAATAATTCTGAACTTAATTTTATTCTCATAAATCTCCTGCGCGATGCGGGTTTAAAGGCCTATCCTATTTTGGTAAGCACCAAAGATAATGGGATGGTTAATACTGTCTATCCTTTTTTAGAGCAGTTTAATAATACCATGACTTGCGTGATAGTAGGAAATGAAAGATATATTTTAAATGCCGCTGACAAATATAATCCCGCCAATCTGATTCCGTATGACGTGCTGGACAACCAGGCTTTCCTGGTGGACGAAGCTCTTGGCGGATGGATTACTTTGTCCAATAAAGACGATAAATGGAAAAATTTAGTCACCATTTTTGCAAAAGTTACACCTGAAGGTTTAATGGAAGGAAGCGCTACAGTTTACAGCTATGGCTATTCAAAAAATCCGCGCGTAAAAGAATGGAAAGAAAACAGAAGTTCCTTTAGTGATTATTTTCTCAAATCCTATACAGCTATGAAAGTCAAAAATCTGGATGTAAGCAATGCTGAAGACGATAACCAGCCACTGGAACAGAAGCTGGATTTCTCTTTGCCTCTAAGCTCCTCAGGCGAATACAGATATTTTACATTAAATCTTTTCCAGGGCCTCGAAAAAAATCCTTTCATTGCAGATAAAAGATCAACAGATATTGAATTCAATTATCCCAAATCCTATACCATCCTTGGTAAAATTTCCATTCCGGAGGGATATGAATTTGAAGAACTTCCTAAAAATGTAAAAATGATTATGCCAGATACCAGCATAGTTTTGCAGCGCTTAATTCAGCCTGGACAGGGAAGTATTGATTTTAAAATCACACTTGATTTTAAGAGTTCCTACTACTTAGCAAGCACCTACCCTATCTTCCATGAGTTTTATAAACAGCTCTTTAATAAATTGAATGAGCAAATTGTAATTAAAAAGAAATCAAACAGCTAATGCAAAAACTTTTAATACTGGCGTTGTTGCCTTTCATAAGTTCTGAAATGTTCAGCCAGGTAAATATTTATGATGCTTCTACTTTGCCAAAGGCGCTGGTAGAAAATGCTCACAGCGTGAAACGTGAAGAGATAATTAACTTTGAAGTGAAGGATATTGATTTGGCAACTCTTTCTGTACACCGCGTGTATACCGTTTTGGATGGCGAAGGCTCGGACGTTCTTTATTTTATTAAAAATTCAGATGGTTTCACCAAACTGGACGATGCAGAAATAAAAGTTTTTGATGCGTATGGCAAAGAAATGAACCGTTACAAAATGAAAGAGATGAAATCTATTGCAACCGGCGATGGGCTTGTAGTAGATGGAAAAGTTTATTACTTCCAGGTGGCGGCTCCCTCGTACCCGCTTACAGTTGAATACAATTATAAAGTAAAATTTAAGGGCACTTTAAATTATCCTGATTATCGTATCCAGGCCCCTGAACAGTCGATAGAGCATTCCAAGTATACGGTAACAATTCCTGCCAATTTAGATTTAAAATATAACGCACAACACATTTCTTTAAAACCTGAAGAAACTGCTTCGGGAAAATATAAAACCTATTTATGGGAAGTAAAAAACCTGCCTGCAATTCCCTATGAAGAAGGTTGCGCAAATTACGAAAGCTCCTATCCGGCCATACTTTTATCGCCTCAAAAATTTTCAATGGACGGATATGAAGGTGACCTTTCAAGCTGGGAAAAATTTGGCGAGTGGTATAATGTACTTTCAAAAGGTGCATCAAATCTGCCTGAAACCACAAAAAATTATTTAAAAGATTTAGTAAAAGATGCCAGAAACGATAAAGAAAAAATTACCATTCTTTATCATTACCTTCAAAATAACTGCAGGTATGTAAGTATTCAGTTGGGCATCGGAGGTTTTAAAACTTTTGATGCTGCCTTTGTAGATTCTAAAAAATATGGTGATTGTAAAGCGCTTACGACTTATATGCAGGCGATGCTGGAGGCGGTGGGGATCAGCAGCTATCCGGCTTTGGTAAATGCAGAATACAATCAAATGCCCGTGAATCCTGCATTTCCGCACAATTCATTTTCGCATGTTATACTTTGTGTTCCCCAGAACAAAGACACAACCTGGTTGGAATGCACCAGCAAAGCCACGCAGGCAGGCATCCTGGGAAGTTTTACCGAAAACAGGAATGCGCTGCTTATCACACCACAAGGCGGTAAATTAGTAGCAACGCCTAAGAGCAACGCTTCGGAAAACACTTTTCATCTTACTACCAAAGTAACTTTGAATGAGGATGCATCGGGCGAAACTGAAAGTATGCTTGAATCAAAGGGCGAGTATAAGGAAGAAATTATTGAATATGTTTTAAATGAAAAAAAAGATGATCAGAAAGAATACCTGGTGAAGAGATTGGGCTTTGCACAACCTGATCAATTTGATCTTACCACCGACAAAACGGATAATTGCGCCAAAACTTCATTTAAGCTTGCTATAGAAAAAGTGCCGGAATTTTCTGCAGGAAGCAAAATGTTTTTGAACCCCCGTATCTATAAGCTTTGGAGCGGCAAATTACCTGATGATGAAAAGCGCACACTTGCTTTTTATTTCCCATTTCCATTTGTAAAAACGGATACCACCATTTACCAGCTTCCGGAAAATTTTACGATAGAACATTTGCCCGTTTCTAAAGAGCAAAAATTCAAGTTCGGAACATTTTCAACAAAATACAATTATGATGAAAAGACAAATGCTATTACTTCAGTCGCATACCTGGAGCTGAAAGAAAACGTGATTCCGGCAGAAAATTTTGCAGAAGCGCGCAAATTCTTTAGCGATGTAATCAAAGAATTCACAGAAAAAATTGTGGTAAAAAGAAAATAAAAATTGCAGGTATTTGTTCATTTGCTGTTGGTTGGCGTTACCAGGTATTTATAATCTTCTCTGTTTTCTTAAACCTCTGGTAATTAAACGGCGCGGCTAACAAGCCACCAAAGCCAATCCTGTAGGTATATACCGGCCGATAGCCATTTTGAAAATCAACGACGAGGTCTACCCGCAATATTTTGAAAATATTTTCTAATCCGATAAAAACTTCGCCGTATTTGTTATCCGGATGAACATACAATGCATTAAATCCTTCCACGAAATTCCAGTTCCATCTTTTTAACAAAGGAATTTTATTTGATACCAATCCGTTTGCATGGTGCTCAAAATGAAACTCAGAATAAAATGGCGAATCATTACTGAACTGGTACGCAGAAGTATTTTGAAAGGACTTTACATATTGACTGGCGATGATGGAAAGATTTCCATAAAAATGCTTGTAATCCTGCACATATACGGAATGATTGTTCAAAAAGCCGCCCAATGTAACATTATAATTAATGGTTCCTGCTAACTTTAAGATATTTTCATCTGAAATATTAAAAGCCCACTTATCATAATCTACATCGCTGCCAAAAATGTTTTTCAATCCTTTGGTATAATTAAATGTAAAAACAGGGTACCTGGAACCAATGGAAACTTTCCTTTTCGGAAATTCAATGTATTGCTGCCCTGGCTGAAAGCTAACCATAGCATGCATCACAGTTGCCTGGTGCCGTTGAAACTGTGATGACAATAATTCGACAGGATAGTTTGGCGTGTAGCGGTGTTGCCACTTTTTATTCCAGATATAATCAGTGGTATTTTCAATCGGCAAACGATCTTCATATTCTCCTTCAATCAAAAATTTTACGCCACTCTCCCACTCTTTTGTAAATCCTGCTTTGCCAAAATAATTTTCATAAAGCTTCATGTAATTTCTCCCATAAAGCAAGCTGCCAATCGTATTTTGCAAACCATCAATACCACTTTCCTTAAAAAACTGGCTTACCCGTTTACCACCCGCCACAAAAAATGATTGCTTTTTAAATTCGGTATCAGGATCAAAATCATCTTTATTTTTAAATACAAAGCCAGCCCATGGGTTCAAATGATGATTATTGAAACCATACCGTGCATCAGCAATGAAACTAATGTTGGTGTTCAGGGCTTTTGAATATTTGGAAATCACTAACGAAGGATTAAAAGCAAGGCCTTCCACCGTATTAAACTGCAAAGTTTTCAATAAAGGATCGAAGGAAATCTCATATTGATTGGTGGCACTATAATGTATTCTGTTTACGCCTGACCAAAGCACCTGCATAATTTTTACCGGTCCTTGCCATTTCTTCAATGAATCGATATTAGCTGTGGTAGAATCATTACTTGCTTCAAAAGCGCTGTCTTTGGTTTTGTAATCCCTGATCTCCTCTGGCTCAAGCGGCACTGGCCTTATAGAATCCCAATATGAATGCGGCTTTTTATTGACAGCAGTATCATATTTAATTACAACCCGGTCAAAAAAACCTTTTGGAAAATCCGGTTCAAGATTATATTTTGAATAGACATTCACAAAATTACCTTCGGATCTTATGCCGAATTTGTTGAATGTAAAATGAATTACCTGGTTTTTTATCCTCCAGATATCTCTGGTTACGGGCTGATGCATCTGCGAAATTTCAAGCGAATCAAGGATTTCCAATGCAGATTTGTTAGTCAGTAAAAGATGGCAACTGAAAATGCGCCAATCATTTTCGGTAATGTTTATAACGCCTGAAAACAAGGGCTCATAATCCCGTTTAGGAATCACTTTTATAACGTTTACTTCTTCGCCATCTTCAAAAAAACTACCGAGAAATTTATAATTGTAATACTTTAAGGCATTATCGGCGATTGGCGACACAAAGCCACGCGCATTCACCTGCGGCGCTATATTCACATTATTTTTATAGAAACTGATGAAGGCGGGAAAGCTAAAGCCTAATCCATTATTTCCACTCACACGCGTTGATACTACTTCAAGCTTGAGTTTATCCGGTTGCTGTTCATACACTTTTGTTACGGATTCAGTAAGGTAAACAATTCCGCTGCCGGAAGAATCCAGGCCCATCAGGCGGCGGTCTTCTTCAGGAATTTTCTGCCCCATTACTGATTTCGGTAAATTCATCAATTCAATCAATCCTTTCACATAAACCTCCGCTTCAAAAGCTTTCACCTGCTCATCATAAAAAGAGCGTTTCTTAATCGCCTGCCTGATGATTTCATACGCCGGATCTTCACCCTTGCTTTTTATAATAACTTCTTTTAAAGTCAATCTTTGTATAGCCAATGTGAAATTGATTTTCTGATCTGAAGATGAGACAGTAATATTTTTTTCTGAAGAAGCGTAGCCTACGTAACGACAATCCAAAGTGTAATTTCCGGGCGATAGATGAAGGCTGTATTTCCCTTCATTGTTTGCGGTAACACCGATGGGTGTTCCTTTCACGAGGATCGTCGCAAAGGGAAGTGGATTGCCTTCTGTATCTTTTACCATCCCTTCAATGGTTTGTGAAGAGGCTAAGTAAGTTGAAAGAATAAAAAAAAGTAGGAAAAAATTACGCATGCTCTGTGAGATTCATAGGAAATCAAGGTACGGGAAATAAACATTAAACAGTGGGATGAGGCTCCACTGTTTTTTCTTTACGAAGATAACTACCCGTTAGGGCTGCAAAGCCGGCTACAATAGCGCCAATAAGTGCTGTCGCGAATATTAATAAACTGGGGCTATCCACCTTAAAAATCAACATAGAAACCCGGTGGGCTAAAATGTCGTCGTTTTTCATGCTTATCCAAAAACTCAAAAATCCCCATAAAAAAAACAACGAAACAAAACCACAAATAAATGAGATCAGATGCTTTTGCTGAATGATAACAGAGATAAAAAGAGCAACGACAGCCACAGACCACCAGGGAAAATACAAGCACGATAAAAAACTAAAAAGTATGATTAAAATTGCAGATACTATAAATTTCATATTAGTTATTTAAGACAATAAATTTTTTACAATTTTAATTAAAGCTCATCGTCCATTGTATCCGGCTATCACCCGTCTCATTGGGTTTCATTACCCACAATCGATAATATTTTCCTGCTGCCCAGGTATCAATAAAATTGTCATAAAACCTGCTGCCGGGATTACCACTTTCGCCACCGGGATACACACCATATGCTTCCGTTTCGGGAGTCAGGGAAACTATCATCCTCCAGCTTGGCCCATGCTGCTCTTTGGCCGCGTTTATGGTGTTGGTTCCTCCACCAATGGGCAAATGAAGACGGCTGAAAGCATCTAACCTGGCAAGGTGCTCCACATGAGTATCTTTATATTTTGCCCATTCAATCCTGCCTTCTTCATCAGCTTTTCTTATTACCGCTGCTGCCATTTTAAATGCGGCGGTCACATCATCAGATAAAGATTCTTTGTTGGCAGTATTGATGTTATCAAAAAATTTAAAATCCGGGTACTTGTTAATGATATCCAGCAAAGCGCTTTCTGTTGGCCACGGCAATTGCAGGCCGGAATGCACAAACTCATCATTCCAGATTACCGTTGCCAGGCTGTCCCACGTTACTACAAATAAAGTAGCGCCCTTTGAATCCGGATCATTATTACAATCCCAACTCTTTAAAATTGAAAAATATTTTTGTTCCTGCGGGCTTAGCTTGCTTACCTGCATGTTATTAATCAACACCGGAAGCGCCCATTTACCAAAAATATTATAATTATTGGTTTGCAATTTCATCATATCCTCTGGCGTAATATTATTCATTCCCTCCAGCCTTTTATTGATTTCTATTCCACGGTAAGGAGGATAATTACCGCCCAGGTAATAAGGATAGCTGGTGTCTGCCGGCAATTGATTGGCGCTGCTTACAAAATTTCTTTCCGGATTAAGAAGATGGGGATTTTCGTATTGTGGAATCATTGCCTGCCAGAAATAGCTGCTATCCATGCCGGGCATTACAAAATCGCCCTGCCTGTGCCATTTTGCAGGAAATTCACCCTCATCCCAAATAGCAATGTCGCCGTTTTTACAGGCAAAAATGCAGTTCTGGCCGGGCGTATGCAGATACTTTATAGCTTTCAAATAATCGTTATAATTTTTTGCTTTATCCAGAAGCGTAAACATTTTTAATTCATTGCTTGGGTCATGCGCCTTCCATCGAACGGCATAATTTTTCTCATTGGTATTTCTGCCTCCGTTAAAACTTTTATCGTACATCACCGGTCCGATATTGGTGTAAGCTACGGTATCAAGATAATCAGCCTCTCCTTTTATTTTGATGACCTCAATTCTGAACTCAGAAGGAACCCAGGCGCTGTCAAACCAGTATTCCTTGCGGCTGTTATCTTTAAATTTAATTTCATAATAATCTCTTACATCCCGCATGGCATTGGTGAAGCCAAAGGCGCAACTATCATTGAAGCCAATAATGACAGAAGGCGCTCCAGGAAAAGTGGCGCCATATACATTATAAGATGGCGTAGTGATTTGCATTTCATACCAGATGGATGGCAGATTTAGTCCCAAATGCGGATCGTTGCATAAAATAGGATAGCCGCTTTTGGTCTTTTGTCCACGCACAGCCCAATTGTTGCTGCCATTATCTTTATCAGGCTTTTGTTCAACAATGCCGTTGGAATCTTTATTGTTAAAATACAATGAATCAGCAGAGGCAGGGGGCGTAACCGCAACTGCAGGTGGCGAAAAGACGGTCCCTTTAGGAACAATCGGATCCAGGGAATCCATTACTACAGGATAGATTTTATTAAAATCCGCAGATGAAAAAACTGATTTCGCATTGGTTCTTTCAAAATCGCTTTCTTCGCCGGCGAGTTCCAACGCCATGTATTTTAGAAAAAGAGCAGATTTCAGGTTCGTCCACCTTTCAGGCTTGTAGCCTAACAATTTATATTCTATGGGCAGCGTGCTTTCGGTAAGGCTTTCTATATATGCATTTACGCCGGCAGTATAATTATCACATTCTGCTAAAGTTTCAGGATCTTTTTCGACCTCTTTCAAATTTCTTTCTGCGGCAAACACCATTCCGAGACGCCTTTTGTCCCGATCGTATTCCAATGCTTTGGGACCGATGATTTCGCTTAATCTTCCGGCAGCCGCTCGGGTTTGAAACTCCATTTGCCAGAGCCGGAACTTGGCATGCAAATAGCCCTGCACAAAATAGGCATCGTTTTCATTGTCGGCAAATACGTGTGGCACAAGCCTTTCATCAAAATAAACCTTCACCTTTCCCTGCAATTGCGGAAATGAAAGCTGGGCCGAATAATTTTCATCCACGGGTTCTGCATTCTGCCACAAGCCTTTCTGCGGACTTAATAATTGTCCTAAAGGAACCGGAAGCACCATTTGAGTATTAAACAACACTATTAATATTATCGTGATTAGTCCGTAAAGAATAATTGGAATAATTTTCATGCCGCCTGGAATATTAAGGATGTAAAATAAGGAAAATAGAAAGTAATAAGCAATTGAAATTTGAGAAAAACGCGTGCGCCTATCGGTTCCAATACAGTAAACCAGCAAATAAATGCAATCTTTATTCTGCGGCATTAACAACAGGTTAATTTTTTTTGTATTGCACCATCATCAAAATACTACGGCATTTTTAGCGTTATTGTTCTTTCACTTATGCTATGAATAAATTTAATGTTTCCCTGCTCATATTGTTGTCAGTTTCTTTTAAGATACAGGCACAGAATGCTCTTTCTTCAGATGAATTATTTGCTGACGCCAGGAAGTCGGCTTTTGAAAACAAAAATTATCAAAAAGCCAAGGAACTGGCATTTGAAGCGCTGGAAAAATCGCCCGGCTATGCGGATGTAGATATTTTTTTAGGAAGAATTTATTCATGGGATCATCAATACGATAGTGCGCGGATGCATTTTACAAAAGTGCTGAATGCAAATCCTAACGAAGATGCAAGCATTGCTTATGCCGACCTTGAATACTGGAATGATAATTACCAGAATGCCCTGGACATTTGCAACAATGCATTGATCAATTTTCCAAATTCAGAAGAGCTGTTATTGAGGAAAGCAAAGAATTTAAAAGCCTTGAAAAACTTTGATGAGGCCGCCGAAATAACAAGGCAGATTTTAAAGATAAATTCAAACAATCAGCAAGCCCGCGCGCTGGCGGTATCCATTAAAGAGCAACTATTGAAAAATAAAATAACCATCAGTTACGAAAATTCTTCTTTCGATAAACAATTTGATAAAGCCTGGAATCTCGCGAGCATAGCATACAGCAGGCAAACCAAATTGGGAAGTGTAATAGCACGAATCAATTATGTCAACCGCTTTTCATCAAACGGCCTCCAGGCAGAAATAGATGCCTATCCGCACATAAGCAAAACTTTTTATGGCTATCTAAATTTTGGTTATTCCGGCGATGTTGGTGTTTTCCCCGGATACCGGGCCGGTATGTCGTTATATGCCAACTTGCCGAAAAGCTTTGAGGGCGAATTAGGCATCCGGTATTTGTATTTCACCAGCGGCACAAAAATTTATACCGCTTCTTTGGGAAAGTACTGGAGTAATTTTTTATTTACCGCGCGCACTTATCTCACCCCATCTTCAACCGGTATTTCACAATCGTACAATTTTTCTGCGCGGTATTATTTGGAAGGCGCAGATGATTATATTGGGCTTTCAGTTGGCTCGGGTTTTTCGCCTGATGACAACTCTCAGAATATTCAATTCAGTAATAAAGAAAACAAGCTTTCCTCTAAAAAAATTTCAGCAGATTTTAATCATACCTTCTTAAAATGGACTATCATTTCCATAAGTGCGGGCATCATTAACCAGGAATATAAACCTTCCGAAAGGGGCAACCAGTTTAATATCTCAGCAGGGATAAGCCGCAGATTTTAAAAAAAACTTTGTTCTTTTCTTAAAGGCACCATTGGGTCATCCCGATGTGGTAAGCTGATTAGAAAAATTGGAGTAACATTGCACCCAAATAAAATCTCAATTTTTTCGAAGCTTCATCATGAAATATTATAAAATTATTGGAGTTACTGCGGCAATTATTCTTTTTGCAAGTTGCTTTATGCCCTGGGCCTATTACCCGGATTTGCAGAAATCATTTACCGGTTTTTTTTCGGAAAAAAATATTTATGGCCGCCCCGGAAAAGTGTTTACTTTTTTCGCGGCGCTCTCAATCATATTCATTCTTATAAACAGAATATGGGCAAAAAGAGCCGTGATTTTTTTACAGGCGCTCAACATTGGCTATCTATTAAAAACCTATGTAATATTCACGGCGTGTTATAAAGGATTTTGTCCCACAAAACAGTATGGTATTTATTTTCTCATTTTTAGTTGTGTACTCTTGTTATTGATAAGTTTTTTTCCTGACATCAAACTGAAGGAAGAAGAACTCAGTGACAATAACAATCAAACCTGACGGCTGTTTTAAAAATCAAACCAGATTACACCGTGATAAGGGGCGTTTAATTGTACATTTTTCTGGCTTTGCGGCCCCATGTCTTCGGCCTTATGAAATTTTGTTCCGATAGGTTGAATCGCATTCATAAAACCAATATTTCCCTCCGGATATTTCACTGTGGTATTTGTATTACCTGCTCCTTTCGGATCATTTGTTTTCAACATCTGTAAAAACACATTCTCATTTTCCATAAAAATTGTGACAGGAATTTGGCTGGTCTTAAGTTTTACCCAATATACGTTTTGATGATTGCCCTTAAACTCAGGATAGTTCCACGATTCGCCGGTGGTTGTGTTGTTATAATCCTTGTCCCAGACATTAAATTGCAAACCTTTTAAACGGTTTTTCCATACGTGATAAGGCCCGCGGCCAAGCCATTGCATGCCCTTCACTTTCTCTTCGGGATATTGAAACGTGATTCCCATAAAATCAGCAGCTTCCCTCTGGTTGAAAGTGTAAGATAATTTTGCAGGCTCGCCGCTACGAAAAGTCCATTCCGCCGTGAACCAGTTTCTTCCTTCTTTATAATGTGCATATACCGCCACGGCATTATTTTCTTTTTTATAATCAAACGAATCCAATTGCATCTGAAAACCAGCGAGAGAAGGCCCTTGATATAAAGAAAATACAGAATCGTTTTTCGTTACTTTTTGCAGGTAACCGGTTGTTTTGCTAAAATAAAATTTCACATTGCCATTGGTAACAATTAACGTGTGTGCATCACTGTTAGTTTCAATTTCAGAAACAAGTGAAGTGGTGCGCAACCACTTTTTTGCAATATTTGCAGGAGAATGCAGCGGCCAGCTCCATGTAAAAATTTCTTTCTGATGATTATCAATCGCAGTAAGATACAGTGCATCGTTTGATTGCCACGAGGAAGGCAGATGCAAATCAATAAATTTACTTTCGCCCGGTTCTATTGAAGTTGGTAAAACAGTTCCCTCATCTTTTATAGAAGACTTTACTATGGCGTCATCCGGATTTCCAAAATTTACCAGCTTCCATTTAAACGTGCATTGGTTCAGGTTGGTAAACATGTACCTGTTTTCGACCAATAATTTTCCATCAAAATTTTGTGGAATAAATTGTTGGTTAATGTATACCGGCGACCAAATTTCTTTGATGGTAAAAAAGCTTCCTTCCTTTTCGCGATGCGGGCCAACTATTCCGTCAGGCGCATTGTTGCCATGTGTATCAATGCTGTCGTTTAAGTCACGCCGTACAATTCCCTCATCGGCAAACACCCAAAGAAAACCTCCGGCACTCAGCGGCATTCGCATCATCAGATTCCAGTAGTCATCCAATCCGGCACCAAGGCCGCCATCATACAAGCCGTGAAGAAACTCTGTTGGAAAGTACACTTCTGTGCCATACAATGCCGTATTTTGCAGGTAGTTGAAATCAGGATAATGCTTGGTATTGGTGCCGTTAAATTTTTCCCACGGATGGATTACCAATCTTTTTTGAGGATCATACAAATCATAATCATTATCCAGGTTGCGATTAAAACCGCCTTCATTTCCATTGTCCCAAATCACCACGGAAGGATGATTTACATCGCGGATCACTAATTCCTTCACTAACCTGTGGCCCGTAGTGTCGTCGTAATAATTTTGCCAGCCCGTTAATTCATCCAACACCAAAAGCCCAATGGAATCGCATGCATCAAGGAAATCGATATCCGGTGGATAATGCGACATCCTTACTGCATTCATATTCATCTCTTTCATTAAATTAATATCTTCAATATTTATCGCTTTACTGGTAGTTCGCCCGCTTTCCGGCCAGAAGCTATGGTGATCCACGCCTTTAAACATTACCTTCTTTCCATTTAAATAAAAGCCAGCATGCGGCCGTAATTCAACCGTGCGAAATCCAAATTTTTGTTCGATGGTATGGACTATTTTTCCTTCGTGGTTTTTTAAAGAAACTTTCGCTGTGTAGAGATTCGGAAACTCAGGGCTCCATAATTTTACTCCATTGTATTGATGTTCGAGAATCGTGAGTGAATCAGTATTGTCCAATTTTTTAGACATTAAATCAAGCGCTTTGTCGCCATCTGTGCCTGAAATTTCAGCCTGCAAAGAGTAATCTTTTTCAATGTGAGAAGTGAAAACCTGCAAATTTAAATGCCCATCGGATTCAGCGTTTATCGCAATCCTTTCAATATGTTCTTTGGGCAATACTTCCAAATAAACAGGTCTGAAAATACCTCCGAAAATCCAAAAGTCGCCGTCGCGCTCGGCCCTGTTTATCGAAGCATTTGCAGATTGCTTGCTCACTTCCACTTCCAGTAAATTAGACTTTCCAAATTTGAGCAGAGATGTAATATCATATTTGAATTCATAAAAAGCACCCTGGTGTATTTTGCCGGTCAACTTTCCATTTATCTTCACTTTTGTATCCGTCATTGATCCCTCAAATACAATATTCACCTGTTTATTTTTCCAGTTTTTATCAGCATTAAATCTAAATTTATACAAGCCCTTTTCATCAGAATGATTTTTTTCTCTTCCATAATTATAGCTGCCAAATCCCTGCAACTCCCAGCACGAAGGCACAGGAATAGTAGTCCATTTACCGCTGTGGCTGCCGCCTGTGCAATAAAAATCCCATAATACTGTATGGTCTTTATCTGTGCCGGATAAATATTTAATGATGGTTTGCTGGCTGAACGAGGGGAACACGCAAATAAAATTCAGCGCAAATAAAAATCCAAAGATTTTCTTGCTCATATCAATTGGTTTAAATGCTGATGATAACAGCAATGCTTACACGTTTTTATCAAAAATAAAAAGCGATGTATTTATTGATTCACTATGCTTTTGCAATACAGAATAAATTACTCAAACAATTCAGCGCGGTTTTTAGGCCGTTCACTATCAAGCCATTTAAAATCTTTTAACTTTCGCTGATCCTCAGGGATCTGGCTCATAGGATACATTTTGCCTTCAACAGAATTGACAAAAAGCACCTTAATAATATCATCGTTTTTAAAATACAAATCAATCACATCGCCGATGGCCCTGTTCATACCGATGTAGGCGCTGTCTTCATCCTGGAGATAATAAATACTCTCAGCCTGGCTGCCTTTCACGCGCATATAATCTATTTTCCCATCGATAAAATATCCATTAATCGTTTTGCCTGCCATTTGGTTAAAAAATCCTTCTTTCGTCCGGTTCACTATCATTCCATTTTCAAAAACATACAACCTTTCAGGCTGTTTATTTTTGGTATAAAGAAAAATCGTATCACCGGCGATTTGCGTATTGCCGCTCCATACCACAGGGCTGTAATACAATCGGAATACAGAATCCTTGGAAGATATAAAAAGGCTGTCACACACACTTTGAAGCGAGTCATTAAAAATTTTCACATGATGAAAGGCGAGAAAATATCTTATAGAAGTATCCGCCTTATTCGATGAATCTGTAATTGATTTTTCTATAGTTTTTAAACTATCAGGAAGCTTTCCCCGTAATGCTTTTAATGAATCTGCCTGCAACGAGTCTGTAATTGCTGAATCAGCTTTCGTTTCGTGCATGGAAGAATCATTGGTTAGTTTTTGCAATATAATCCGTGCAGGATTATCAGCCGAAGATGAATCTTTAGGCAGCGTAGCGCTAACTATCGCAGAGTCTTTTGCCGGCGCAATGGTACGGTTCTTTTTGCGCCGTCTTTTCTTTTTTTCTGATAAAGATAATTCCTCTGGAATCAATTTATTTGTAGTGTCTGTTTTGTTGCTCAAAGAATCTTTCTGTGGAATCGGCTGCTTTGGAGGCTGTTCAGGAATAAAAAGAGTAGTATCGTTTCGTTTGCTTGCCTCGTTTAAACCAGGAAGATTTTTTATTTGAGTCAAAGAATCTCTGTGAATATTCAATGAATCACCAGGAAGGATTTTCTTTGCCGAGTCACTTTTATTTTGGCGCTGTTGAAGAAAAAATTCTGCCGTCGAATCGGTGGCCAGTGTTTCCTCTACTTTTTTATTTTCTGATACATTCACATTCACCATTGAATCTTTCTGCAAGACTTCATTTTTATTTTTTACAAAAGCCGTAAATCCGGAATAAATCGTATCGGCAGCTATATAGGTGCTGTCATTCTTTTGTTTGATAATCAGAACAGGCTTTCTTGTGGCAAGAAAAGAATTCTTATTCTTATTCATAAAAACCTGGTTGGCTATAATCGTGTAGCCGCCTGCAGAGTCAATAATTACCGCATTTCCTTCCAACTGGGCATTACCTGTTTTATTTTCCAGGGCCATGGTATTGGCCGAATACAATCTTCCGCTGCTGTCTTTTACGGTAGCACGGTTGGTGAAAAAGGCATTGCCGCTGTTCAAATCGTATGTTCCGCTGGAAGTATTCACTTCCACCTCCGGAGTTTTGATATGGGTGGGGCTTATAAATGTACCTTGCCTGGTTTGCATGTTATACAAAAGTGAATCGGCGCGAATATGCTTTTGAGGCTCGTCCAGCTTTACGTTTTTCTTAAAATAAATATCTTTCGTATCGTCATAATAGGTTCCTTCACGGCTGGTAATTACGCTTTTCCCTTCTATTATTTTTCCACCATTATGAAAATTTCCGATACCAGTCTGAAGATTGTAATCAAGATCATCTGTAAAAAGAGTACCACTTTTATTCGTGAGCTTTACTTTGTTTTTTAGATAGGCAATTTTTTCAACGCCAAGATATTTAAGGTACTGACTGTAAGTATGCACCGTATCGGCCTGGTTAATTTCAATATTTCCAAACGCTTCCATAATATGAGTGACGGGATTCACCACGGCGCTGTCGCTGTGAAAAATCGTAGAGCCTTGTTTGATTATGGCGCCTCCGGCGATGGTTTGTAAGGTAGTAACCGAATCGATTTTAATAGCCCGCATACTTGGCCCGCGGATAATCTCAAATTCTCTTACTGTGTCGGCCTCAGGCGGATTTTGAGCCGGGGTTACCTGGCCAAAGGAAATATTTGTAAATAATAAAAAAAAAATAAGTACGGAATATTTCAGCTTACAAAACATATTATTGTTTTACCGCTTTTATGCTATCATCTATCAAAGGGGCTGTGAGATAATTGCCTTTGTCTTTTTTTCCAAACACTGAAATGTTTAAATACCTGCGCGGATGCACTCTTATGTCATCCAGGAGGATATTTAATTTGTCAGAAGTGCTTTCAAGATTATGGTATAAAGTTTTGTCATTTAGTAAAAGGCCTAAGGAGCCATCCTTGCTGTTTATTTTTTCTGCACCGGTTTTAAAATTATTAATAGCAATTTGAAGGGAATCCATCGTTTGTTTTAAATTAATAGCCGAAAGATTGCGGGTTAACAACTGTGTGTTATTTATGATGCTATCGAGCTGTGCATTGTTGTCATTGAGATTTGAAGTGAATTTTTCCATGTTTTGCAGTGACCTGGCCAGCGAGCCATTCTGAACATCCACAATCTTTCGCAAAGATTCCGAAGTAAGAACAAAAGAGGCTGTGGCTGTATTCACATTCGCGAGGATGCTTTGGATATTATCTTTCGTCCTCACATCAAATACCGTAGTGACGGTAGTCAGAACCGAATCTAGAGACTTGACCGCATTTTTTACTTCATATAAAACGGGGTTAATAATCTTCATTGCTTCGTCAAAAGCGCCGGCGCTGAGCGTTGTCAGCAAGGTATCGCCATTTTTCAGATAAGTAGTAGCATCGCCAAGCTGGATTTCCATGGTGGGGCTGCCTAACAAGTTAGGATTAATTACCGCCAATGAATTTTTGGGGATGTTGACATCTTTGGTAAGAGAAACAGTAACCAGAATATGCTTCATATCTTTTCCGCCATCCAGGTTGGCAATCCGTCCGATCTGCATGCCGTTAATCACCACAGGATTTGATTGCTTTAATCCCTGCACATCTGAATAGACTGCATAGATGTGCGTTTCCTTTTTGAATATCCCCTTTCCTTTTAAAAATCTGAACCCTACAATCAACAACGCCACACAAACCACTGCAAGCACTCCTACCTTTGTTTCATTGCTTATTTTCATTTGGTATTTTTTCGTAATGAGTCTTTTAAAGAAATATTTTCTTTAAAAGTATTATGCGAAAATAGGAAATTCATTCTCAGTTGATAACAAAATGAATGTAATCATTACAGGAGTGTTCCATTTTGATATTCTTCAAAAAAGATAAAAAGTGGTAAGAGTTAATTTTCGGCGGCAGGAGTTGTAGTATTAGCAACCGATTTAGGATTTTCCATCATATTTCTATATTTAACCAGCGCATCCGCAATTGCCTGGGCAATTTCTTCCTGGCCTTTTTCACTGGTCAGATATCGTTCATCGTCATAGTTGGCCACAAACCCTGTTTCTATTAAGATAGCGGGCATTTGGGTGGCGTGCAAAACCCACAATCCTTTCTGGCGCTGCCACACACCCAGGTCGGGCCGGCCGGTTTCTTTAGCTACTGCTTCCTGCACAAGTGAAGCAAGCTGATAACTTTTCCTGAAATAATTCTGCGAATATAAAAGAGCGCTGGCCTTATATTCCGGGCTGTCGTAATTCACATTTGCAGTGCTGTCATCCTCATCGGTATTAAAACCCAGATCGCCTTCTTCCAACGCCTTGATTTTATCACTCGTTTGCCGAGCAGCTAAAATTAAAGTGCTTGTACCCTTGCGCGAAGTTGGAATTTTATAATAGTGCTTAATAGCAACCCGGCGTGTATGTTTGGTACTTACTTTTTTCCTTGACTTGCCCTTGCCTACATAACGATGCGTATAATAAGTTTCATTTTTATATCCTACAATCCGCGACCCTGTTTTTAAGTCTACAGCATCTGCGTGGATACATACAAATAAATCGCCGTGATGTTCATTGGCAAACTTTGCTTTTTCGTGAACAGACATGTACACATCTGTAGTTCTGGAAGGAATAATATTTACATCGGGCATCGCCTTTTTTAGGTACTCAACCAGCTTCATGGAAATGGCTAACGTGATGTCTTTTTCAAGTGAACCAAGGGTACCCTCATATTCTCCTTTGGCCCCGTGATCCTGCCCGCCGTGCCCCGGGTCGATAATTATTGTTTTGATTTTACGGGGGCTCTGGGAAAAAGCACTGTTGCTTAAAATCAGTATGGATGTCAATAAAAAAAACACCGTTCTAAACATAGTAAATAACCTGGATTTTTTTGATTCGAACATTACAAATGTTAGTTATAAAATTTTCAATACAATTCTTTTTCAATCTTCACATATCCTTAATTGGAATATCTCTATTTTTGTTGCCTTCCTGCTATGCTAAACAGAAACGAATTTAGGTCACAAAATATTTTACCGTTTGTTTTTACAGCGTTCTTACTTGTATGTTTATATTCCACGGTAAAAAGCAGCGATCTGAATTCCAAAAAAAAATACCCTGTTTCAGCCACAGGCAATTATAATGATTCAGAATTAATTACTTCAAAGAAAAACCATTTTTCTGTTGCAAAAAAGCAAAAGTTTCTATTGGATTCTGTTCCCTCCGCAGGCAACAACTTGATTGATTCTGTTCCTTCTAAAATAACAGATTCTACAGATTCAATTTTAGAAAAAAAAAACGTGGATTCATTACACACTCAAGTTCCCGACAGTCTTAAAAAAAAGGACACTATCCCTTACCATCTTGCAAAGAATGCGCTGGAATCGCCTCTTGATTATTCCGCGGAAGATTCAATGGTAATAGATGTAAAAAATAAAACCGTTACACTATATGGAAATAAGGTAACCACAAATTATAAAGAGAATAAACTTACAGGCCCCGTTATTGCCTTTGATGAAGCTTCGGGCGACATTATAGCCTCGAGTAAAAAAGACAGCACCGGAAAAACGGTGGCCTTTCCTACCTATAAATCTTCTGACTTTATTTCGCAAAGCGATTCGATTCGGTTTAATATGAAAACGGGCAAAGGTCTTACTAAGGGGACTTATACTCAGCAGGGCGAGATGTATGTTTATGGAAAGGTGATCAAAAAAGTAAGCCCTGATGTTTTTTATGCATTAAAAGGAAGGTTTACTACCTGCAACCTCGATACGCCTCATTTTGCCTTTATTGCAAATAAAATAAAATTTATAAACAATAAAGTGGCTATTTCGGGGCCGGTCCATCCAGAGTTTGAAGGCGTACCCATTCCAATTTATTTTCCTTTTGGCATTTACCCATTGAACCAGGGAAGGCATTCAGGATTTTTGGCGCCTAACTTTACCGTAAACGAACAAAAAGGCCTGGGGCTGGAAGGTATTGGGTATTATAAAGTGATTAGCGACAACTGGGATATTGTGGTTCGAACGGATATCTACTCCTACGGAGGATGGGCATTGCATTTTAATCCCCGCTATTCGAAACGGTACCATTATGGTGGCAACTTCTCGCTTGATATTCAAAATTTCAATTACAATTTTAAGGGCGATCCTGATTTCAGTAAAAACCGGTCATTTCATATTTCCTGGTCGCACAGTGCGGACACCAAGTCGCGGCCTGGCGTTACGTTTTCTGCAAACGTAAATGCAGGTACCAGCAGCTTTAACAGCCAGGTTCCAAATAATCCAACAGTGAATTATCAGAATCAGCTTTATTCGTCAATTGCCTTTTCAAAATCGTGGCAAGACCTGCCGTTTAATTTAACGCTGAGCGCCAATCATAATCAGAATACGCAGTTAAAGGAGTTTAATATCAACCTGCCCACTTTAGGATTTACGATGACTACCATTTATCCTTTTCGCCGGAAGGACGCGGTGGGCGAATTGAAATGGTATGAAAATCTGGGTATTGGTTACAACCTTGATGCAAAAAACCAGTTTTCATTTAGTGATTCTACCGGCCACCCCAGGCTGAGTGAACAAATAATGAATAATCTTCAATGGGGCGCTCACCACAGGGTGCCGATAAGCCTTTCGCTGCCGCAGATGGGCGTTTTCCAATTGTCGCCTTCAGTAAGTTATGATGAAACCTGGTACCAAAGCAAAGTAGCGCTGAGCTGGGACAGCACGTTTAGAAAGCTCGATACCTCTGTCGACAAGGGATTTTATACGGCGAGGCAGATGTCTTTTGGATTGAGCATCTCCACCCGCATCTTTGGGATGATAACCTCTAAAAGTAAAAATTCTTTTATCCAGGCTATCCGCCATGAAATCAGGCCTACGTTTGGCATAAGCTATCAGCCGGATTTTAACCGGAGAAATTATTACACCTCCATCATCGATACCACAGGAAGGAAGGAGATTCTCCCCTATTTCCCAACTACCTATAATTTGAACGGGCCCTATACTAATGGCCGCTTTGGAGGCTTTAATTTCGGGTTGGAAAATAATCTCTCCATGAAAGTGCGCGACAAAAAAGATACGGGAAATGCTTTGAAAAAAATATCCCTGATTGATGCGTTCAGCATTAACGGAAGCTATAACTTTTTCCCGGTTGACTTTCGCCATTTCTCCAATATATCGGCATCAGCCTCCACTAATCTTTTCAACAAAATAAACCTGACGACCAGCGCCAACTTTGACCCTTATGAAGTGGACAGCACCGGCCGCGACAAAGATCTTTTGGTTTGGAAAAGAAAGCCTATCTCATTAGGAAGATTAACAAACTGGAATCTATCGTTATCAAGTTCCTTCCAGGGAGGCAATAAGAAAACCGGCGAAAAAGCCGGCGTGAAGCCCGATGAAAATGCCGCAGACCAGGCCTTGTACGGGCAGGACCAATACAACAGCGATTTGGCTTACATCAGAAATAATCCCGGCGAATTTGCAGACTTTAATATACCGTGGTCTGTAAATCTTTCGTTTGCATTAAGCTATTTGAAATCTTTTGATGTAAAAAGCCAAAGCTTTATCGGCGCATTTACGCAAAACATGCAGTTTGGCGGCACGTTAAACATTACTCCAAAATGGCAAATGGGTATGCAGGGCTATTTGAATATTTCATCCGGAAAAATTGAACCGCTCAGCATGTCCATTTCCCGAGATTTGCATTGCTGGCAAATGTCTATCAGCATCACACCGCTTGGCCTTTACCGGTATTACAGCATCAACATCAGCCCCAAATCGCCCATCCTTCGCGACTTGAAAATCAACAGGACCCGCTCTTTCAATACAGGCCTTTAAGATTGAAGAAAACCTGAGCTTACTTGCGTTTGATATTGCTTTTAATATATTTTATCCAGGTGCGGATGAAATAAGAATTGTTAGTATTGGTCAATTTCGCATCACATAAATGCATCACTTCATTAATGCCTTCGCAATTAGCTGTCAGAATATAATCGAACCTTGGTCCGGAAGCCAGCTTAAAAGCGCGTCCTTTGAACTCTGCACAGCCTGCGTTAAAATCAATGGCGGCAGCATTATTATTTTTCCCGTTGAGAAGGTTATCAATTTTTTCTAAAACTTCCAGGAATTGCGGAAGGGCTTTCACTTCAACGGGAAAAAACTTTTTATATTTTTCCAAATCCGTTAAACGGTTGGTATAAACTGCAGGACGGGAAATGGCTTCATCAAGAAGGATATATTTTTGGGCGCGCGTAGCTAAAGAAGCGCATAAAATTGCTAATAAGAAAAAGTATTTCATAACACGGAAGAATAGTTTATACAAAACAGGCAGTGTTGGTTTTGGATTTGTTTCACAAAACATCCGCCTGCCAAAAGCAATATAACAGGCATCATATTTACATTTTTAGTTGCATCGGGTTGAAAATAATTTTGAAATTAGCTTGTTTTAATTTCGGTTTCATTCTTAATGATAATACTTAATGAGAATAATTGTAAGCTGATATTTTGAATAAACGATGATTTACTGGCTCTGTTTTTAATAAAACAATGGGAAAAAGCTCGCAGCTTGATGATCATTTTTTTAGCAAAATGAAAAAAAAGCGATGGAAAAATTAATTGCACGTTAATTGTTTGTTTACTGTTTTGGAAAGCTCGCTTCTGTGTAAAGTAGTTACATAATCTTTTTCGCTTCGTAATTAATCGCCTCAAGCACAATGTTATGCAGCGAAGCATTGGAATTATTAATCAGGTAATCAATGATGTGTTTATTTAAGTCCATACCGGATGCCTGTGGAGGAAGAGTAGCAGCCAATTGATTGATGATATAAATATTTTGTTCTTTTAAATTGTTAACCGCCCGCCACACTTCAGGTGAAACATAAATTTGCTGGCTCATATTGTAATCATATTCCTGCTTAATAGCGTCAATCAAAGACATTTGCATTTGCCTGCACGAAAGTCCGGGATTATTTTGCCTGGATAGAAGGTTTTGCAAAGCAATTCGCTCGGTCAGCAACGTGATTCTTTCATACGCCTGCAGCCTGAGCCGAAGAGTATCTGAATCGGCATTTTTGTGCTCGTCTATTTGTTTTTTCAAAGCGGAAAACTCCGTCAATATCCACACGAAAGCTAACAGCAGTACGAATAAAAAAAGGGTGATTACCGTTTCAAATGTTGACATATTGATAAATTAAAGACAAAAATAAACATTCCACTTTTAAGGTTGTATTTTTGAGAAGTTAATAAAAACAAGGTTTAGTCCTCCCTCTTAAACGCCCATTTTGTAAAATAATTATGGAAACAACACAATCACCCGTGCTCCTCACCCACTCTGCTGTAGCGGAAATTAAAAAGCTAATGGCATCACCGGAAAATGAGAATAAATACTTACGAATAGGTGTAAAAGGCGGCGGTTGTTCAGGAATGTCTTACCTGCTGGGATTTGAAGAAAAGACTGATAAAGATGAAATTTTTAACCTGAATGGAATTAATTGTATCATTAATCCCGCCCACCTGCTGTATTTAAATAATATGGAAATAAACTGGGAAGGTGGCTTAAATGCCCGTGGCTTTTCTTTTTCTAATCCGAACGCCAGCACCACCTGTGGCTGTGGTAGCTCTTTCGGCGTTTAATCTCAAAGCTTTCAGTAAAGCTATAAATATTTGTAATTTTTGTTCCACAGTTTTCAAATTATGTATGATTTTCTTGTTAAAGAATTATCATTTAGTAGATTTGCAGCCAAATTAGCGGGTAGTGGCGCAGCCCGGTAGCGCACACGTCTGGGGGGCGTGGGGTCGCAAGTTCGAATCTTGTCTACCCGACTTTTTATCTTTTTGTATTTTACTCATCTTTATCCAAGATTTACCTGAAACGCTTGACCGTAAAGCGTTTCGGGTGTAATCAAAAATTTACATGACTTGCAGGTGGACTGCAGGAACTGAAACTTCACCTACTGTGCGAATAAAAAACTAAATACACAACCAGCGCCAAGGTTTGTATATCCAAGTCATTTTTCTGTTCTTCCAAGGAACTGGGATAAAAGATGGGCAGAGTTACAAATACAGAACCGTTGAGAATGATTATAAATAACCATTTAGAATTTTTTCTATAAATACTTTTAAAGATTTTCGTGATTATGCAGTGCTATTAACAAGTAAACTTGTTTTACCCAACTCTAACATTAGAGTCAAAAGAATAAAGAACTTAAGCTGATAAAACACATGGCAACCTATTGCAAACCTTACGCAAGTCTATTGTTGTATTTAATTCAATATAGTCAGGCAATTTTTCGACCGTTGTCAAAAGAGTAAGTTTGATATATTCCAACAGCAGATGTATAAAAAGTATGCATTTATCTAAATCTTTCTAAGAAAATTAATGATTTCTTATCTTCCGAGCATAGTAACCACATCCTTCTTTCTTGATTCAGGAGTAACCTTTAATAATTCAACTTTGCCATTTTTCAAAATGCCTTCCACAATAGTTTCGTACGGCGCATGCAATTTGAAATGAACATTCCAATCTTTTGGCCATGCGGGAAATAAATAAATTTTTTGTCCATCCGTTTGCAATAGCATTTCCTGCAATGCTATCATGCCCGTTCCGCCCCAGTTATGATCTGGTGTCCAGTCGTAGCCTGGTCCCCAAAAAGCAGGAAAACGCTTTTCTGAATTCTTTAATTTAAGTACCGTCAACCGGGCTGCATCCTGTGTTAATCCCAGCCGGGCCGCAAAGATATTATCTTGCTTCCACCCTATATAACTTCTAAACTTAACCACATTCGAATCATATTTATAAGTGTTGATGGCGATAGAAAGATTTGGTTTTCCTATGCCATATATTCCCCACGGAAATACAGGATAAAGTTGTGGGCTTTCTGTATTATTGATGCGTTCCCAAAGCTGAGCGGGTGCAATAGTTGTATGCCCATCAAATTCCGCGAAGCTGATGGGTGGCAACCTGTGTAACATAGTGTCCCAATGTTTCCGGCGTGGTTCTGTGAGATACTTTTTGGGTAATGCCAGCAGCCTTGAAAGTATTGTTTGTAACCCGGCAATAGTAGAAGTGGAATTGTAAGCCATTTTATACGTTTCAGCCGCAGAGCCGGGATACAGCACAAGGTTGCCATTCCCATCGAATGCTTTACTTCCGCGCAATTTTGCAAGATATTGATAATGCTCATTAAAGAAGGTTAGGCAACTTTCTATAAACGGAATATACCCTGAAATATCAGCATTTACGTAATGCTCCTGTTCAAGCATCATAAGACAGAATTGCAAAACACTATCCCATTCATATTCCAGCCATGAATTGTACTGTAATCCTTTGTCGTACCACGATGGTCGTTTCAAACCATATTCAGCATAGTTCGGCAATCCGAAATTTTCAAGTTGTTCCGTAAAACATGCTCCGTCGTGGCCCCAATATACTTTCGTTCTTACTTCGGCATTTTTTAATGACCGCAGATAAAAATCAAACTGAGATTTCATCATATCAAAATCCCGACTTTTTATCATAGGAAAATAAACAAGACGCTGGTTTTGAGCTGTCATCAATCCTCCACCCCATTTTCTAAAATCAGGTGTAAATTTCGAATTGGAATCAACCAATGAGGGGTCATACGTAAATAAGCCTCCATTGAATTTAGTTGGATATTTCCCAAATGCATTACAGCCAAGCATGTAACGAAACAACTGGTAATTTCTGCCCGATTGCCAAACATCAGAATTTTCATCGGGAGTATCCGGGTTAATAAAAATGAAACTCCTGTTCCAGAATTCTTTCCACCATTT
This sequence comes from Hanamia caeni, assembly GCF_003721595.1. GTDB lineage: Bacteria > Bacteroidota > Bacteroidia > Chitinophagales > Chitinophagaceae > Ginsengibacter > Ginsengibacter caeni. The sequence goes on along the minus strand of NZ_RJJR01000012.1, from coordinate 125,021 downwards.
AGCAGTATTTCTCCAGTCATTTTTTTCTGTCGTTTTCGTTCTTGATTTTATCTTTTGTAAACTATCTTCCCATTCATTTTCTTCATCGGCCTTTTGTGTATGCAGGTAAATATTAATCTCCTGTGAACGCGATGCTTTTATGCTTTTTAATTTCCATCCTTCAAAATCAGTATCTATGTATTTTCCTTGCAAAGTGCCGGCTGGCCTCATTCCTGTTCCTTCCATTAGCCCGCCAAAAACCAGGTTTTTGAGCGGATTAAAAAGTTGGTTTTTTACTGAATCAAGCCCTTGCTCATGAACCGTTTTATCAAAGATGGAAGGGGATGATTTATTGGCATGATAAAACAGAATTCCATTTTTTTTAAACGCGATATGATCTTTAAATGTAATTACTTTTTCGTCTGCCCATTTGTATGAGTTGGCGTTGTTTTCGCCTTTGCGTGAAGGCCTGTCTTTATAGCGCCAGCTCTCATAAGTAGCTTCTGCAGTCACGGCCTTGTTGCTGCTAATTTCGACGTGCACCACGGGGTTAAAAACATCTACCCAGATTTTAATGGTCGTATTTAATTTTTTGTTTTTCCCTGAAATTTCGACAGAACCATTGTGAAGTATCAATTGTTGTTTGAAACTATTTCCCTCAAAAGGATTAGGAGTAAGTCGTATCCTTATTCGGCCCAATTTTAAAAAACCATTGTTTTCATCGAATGTGCCGCTTTTTGAGATATAAAATAAAACGTCTCCTTTTTCTGTCCACACATTCAATCCAATATCGCCCCCGCCGCACGGCATTGATCCGGAAGAATTTTTACTTTGGCTTGTCCATACAATGTTACAATTATCCAGTTCATTTTCCTGGGCAAAAATGTGAACCGGAAACAACAAAAAAATGAACAGTAATTTGATTGGATTCATGTGAGAAGTTATTATCCTAAAAATAAAAGTAGTTTAACCGGCGAGAATAAAAATCCGCTAAATATGTTTGTTTACTGGCAAATATAACAACCTCAATTTTGCACCATAAATAAAATAGCCATTCGATTCTATCATTTAATGAATGATTCCAAAATTAAAAATCTTCTGACGTGCAATTAGCAATTAAAAAAATAATCCATTAACATAGTCAGATAATACATTTTTTATAAATAGTGATGCGCTTAGCTTTACAGCGATTGATTTAAAAAGTATTTCGCGTAATTCCCGGATTATACATTAGTGAAATAGTTTAGAAATTTTTTTCTAATGATCAATTTACTTTAATAATTAAAAATCTTTTCATAATACAAGCAATACGGAGTTTGGTTTTTACCAGGCTCCCTTTTTTACCTTTTATTGAGAATTTTTTTTAAAAATTATTAAGTAAAAAAATTTAGGAAAAAATTGATTTGCAGAATTGGGCTTCATCCTGAAACTGCGATTGATTGTTAGTATTATTAGACTTGAAGAATTATGAACGTATCCCGCTTGCTTTTATCATTATTATTTATCATTTCATCTGCACAAAGTTCTCCTTTGTATGCACAAACGAAAATAACACCAGGAGCAAGAAACATTTCTATTGCGATAGCATCTGCAAGTAATAATCGAATCAATTTTGGGGTCAAAAAATTATCAGATGCATTGACAGATGCAGGTTATACAGTACATAAAATTTCTGCGAACAAAATTAATTCATCCATAAAGGATTTAATAGTTGTTGGAAAAGAAAACGATGCTTTATTAAATAAGGCTGCCGGCTTATTGAATATAAGTTTCACCATGAAAACCGGCAAGGAAGGATTTTCTATCGCATCCGGCGAAAATAATAATATCGTCATCACAGGTACAGACAATTCCGGCGCTTTGTACGGTTGCATGGAATTAGCGGATCGCATACGCGAAAAAGGAATGTTGCCCGAACATATTTCGTTTACAGACCAGCCGGAAATGGTTCTTCGCGGCACTTGCATTGGTGTTCAAAAATCTACCTTATTGCCGGGAAGAGGCGTATATGAATACCCTTATACGCCTAAAAATTTTCCCTGGTTTTATAACAAAACACTTTGGATAAAATATTTGGATTCAATGGTTGAGAACCGGTTAAACTCTTTGTATCTCTGGAACGGTCATCCTTTTGCATCGCTCGTTAAATTAAAAGATTATCCTTACGCCGTTGAAGTGGATGATACCACTTTTAAGAAGAATGAAGAGATGTATCAATTTCTTACCACCGAAGCAGATAAGCGGGGTATCTGGGTGATTCAAATGTTCTATAACATTATTGTATCAAAACCTTTTGCTGAAAAAAATCATATAAAAACACAGGATCGGAACAGGCACATTACTCCCTTAATTGCTGACTATACAAGAAAATCTATTGCAGCTTTCGTAGAGAAATATCCGAATGTTGGATTATTGGTTACATTAGGTGAAGCAATGGAAGGAGTTGGCCAGGATGATATAGATTGGTTCACCAAAACAATTATTCCGGGCGTGAAAGATGGCCTGAAAGCGTTGGGTAAAAAAGAAGAACCACCAATAGTTTTACGAGCCCATGATACAGATGCACCATCTGTAATGAAAGAGGCGCTTCCGCTTTATAAAAATTTATATACCATGGCAAAATACAATGGTGAAGCGCTTACAACGTATAAGCCGCGTGGTACCTGGGCGGAGCTTCATCGTAAATTAAGCAGTATAGGAACGGTGCAAATTGAAAACGTTCATATACTGGCAAACCTTGAACCGTTTCGTTATGCGGCTGATGATTTTATACAAAAATGCGTCCTCGCTATGCATGATATTTATCACGCAAATGGGTTGCATTTGTATCCCCAGGCGTCTTATTGGGATTGGCCTTATACCGCTGACAAAACAAACCCGCGCCTGCTGCAGATGGATCGCGACTGGATGTGGTATAAAGCGTGGGCACGCTATGCATGGAATTGCCATCGCGACCGGAATGAAGAAGTGAATCATTGGGCCGGTCTGCTCGCCAACAAATATGGAAGCAATCTTTCCGGAGGAAAAAATATTCTGGAAGCCTTTGAACAGTCCGGAGAAATTGCGCCGAAATTGTTGAGAAGATTTGGTATCACTGATGGCAACCGGCAGACATTATCTTTGGGAATGCTGATGACAGAACTGATCAATCCTTATCGTTATGGTTTATTTACTTTATTGTATAATTCTGAATCACCCGAAGGAGAAATGCTGACTGAATATGCAGAAAAAGAATGGAAGTACGAAAAGCATACAGGAGAAACGCCTGTTCAAATAATTAAAGAAGTAAAAGCTCATGGGCAAAAGGCTGTAGAAGCGATAGAACATGCTTCGCCTTTGATTACAAAAGATAAAAAACAATTTGAAAGGATTAAAAACGATATGCACATTTACGATGCGCTTGCCAATTCTTATGCTGAAAAAGCGGAAGCGGCTTTATCGGTTTTGAGATATAAATATTCCAATGATATTACTGATCTTGAGAAAGCACTTCCTCACTTAGAGAAAAGTTTAGACTGGTATAAAAAATTAGCTGCGTTAACAAAAGATACCTACCTGTATGCGAATAGCATGCAAACGAAACAAAGAAAGATTCCTGTTAGCGGCGCGGATGGAAATTTTAAAACCTGGACAGAAATGTTGCCGGTGTATGAGAAGGAACTTACTTCTTTCAAAAAAAATATTGATTCTTTAAAGGCGCCAAAATCAAAAACAGCAGTAAAAAAGACAGAGCTGCTACAGAATGCCGCAGTAACTTTAATTACCAGGCCGGACGGATATTATTCAATAAATACTGGCAAGGAATTATTTAGCGATACCAGCACTTATATCAAGAATTTTGCTGAAGAATTAAAGCAATTGCAGGGCTTAAAATTTTCAAGAGTTAAACAATTGAAAGAGGGCACGCACCTTGAATTTTCGAATGCTAAACCGGTAAAGGTTTTGGTTGGTTATTTCAATACTCAAAATCCTGAATATCTTCAGCCACCTACTTTGGAAAATGATGCAAGCGCAAATGATTACGGCCAGGCACAAACGAAAATTGCCAATGCGCTGATCATATCCGGAATGCCGTCAGTGAACATTCACACGTTTTCTTTTAAAGCAGGCACCAATTCACTTGATTTGCCAAAAGGAGCAGTACTAATTTTAGGTTTCGTTGATGAGAATAAGTTAACGCGGTCTTACGATGCCGGGCTTTCGCAGTCAGAAGTAAAGGAAGAATTGGATTGGTTATTTGAATAAGAATAAGTGTGTCGATAGGTTGTTGCAGTAAACGAACAAATAAGCACTTTTTTTATTTTAAACAAAAGTGCCTGTTATGATACATTGCTTTTGTAGATTTTGTATTCAAAAAAAATGAATTTAAAAGAATGAAAAAAATTTTCAGTTTTATAATCACCAATATAAGTATCCTGTTTTTTTTAGGAAATACATGTCTTGCACAATCGTCTCAGCAATTTATATTGAACACAGATAAGTTGAAATCTTATGTCACTTATTTTAATTCAATAGATACTGAAGCGGTAAAAAATTATGTGCCTAATAAAGATGCGTTTGTCTGGCTGGCTAAAAATATTCCGCTTTTTGATTCCCCTGACACGACGTTGGAGAGGATGTATTATTACCGCTGGTGGTCATTCAGAAAACATCTCGTAAAAACACCGGATGGGTATGTTTTTACAGAATTCATCACACCAATGAAACATGCGGGAAAATATAACACGATCAGCAGTGCGCTGGGCCATCATATTTATGAAGGAAGATGGCTACATAATCCGGAATATATCAATGACTACATCAATTTTTGGTTGCATGTCGATAAGAAAACGAAGAGCCCTCACCTTCACAATTTTAGCAGTTGGTTGCAAAATGCGGTGTACAATCGTTACCTCGTTACTCTCGATAAAAGTTTTATACAAAATAATCTACCGGCATTGGATTCAGATTATCATCAGTGGGAAAAAGAGAGACAATTGCTTGATGGAAAATTCTGGCAATATGATGTTAGGGACGCGATGGAAGAATCGATCAGTGGCGGACGACATGTAAAAAATGTAAGGCCAACGATCAACAGTTATATGTATGGGAACGCAGTGGCAATGAACAACATGGCGAAACTTTTTGGAAACACTTCCCTTGAGAAAAAATATAAAGACAAAGCCGCGTCATTAAAATCAATCGTACAAAATTATTTGTGGAACGATAGCGCTTCTTTCTTTGAGGTTCGCCTGCAAAATGGAAAATTTTCTGATGCGCGCGAAGAGATCGGTTTCATTCCCTGGTATTTTAATTTGCCGGATGATAAAGTAAAATATGCAAAAGCCTGGAATCAACTTACCGATACAACAGGCTTTTGCGCTCCCTGGGGAATTACTACAGCCGAAAGAAGAAACCCTGGATTCAGAACGCATGGCTCAGGGCATGGATGTGAGTGGGACGGCGCTGTCTGGCCATTTGCAACCACACAAACTTTAAAAGGACTGGCAAACCTGCTCACTGATTATAAAAATAAGGGTAGCATGAGCAAGCAGGTGTTTTATAAAGAGCTTGACAAATATGCCAGGTCGCAACAAAAAAGAAGACTGCCTTACATCGGTGAATACCAGGATGAAAAAACCGGCGAATGGCTGAAAGAGGATAACCCGCGAAGTGAGTTTTACAATCATTCCGGTTTTGCAGATCTAATCATCAACAACCTTATCGGTTTGAAACCACGGCTTGATAATGTAATTGAAATCTTTCCATTAATACCAAAAGGACAATGGGATTGGTTTTGTTTAGACCAGGTTTTATATCATGGTAAAATGCTTACAATTCTGTGGGATAAAACCGGCAAAAAATATGGTAGAGGAAAAGGCTTTATAATTTTTGCCAATGGCAAAGAAATTTATAAAGGAAAAAATGTAAAACACGTGATGGCCAAAATGTAAAAAGACCGTTTTTGTTGGTTTACTATAAAAATCATAACTGCCGGATAAAAATTATCATTTGATGAAAGCACCTACAGTAAAAGGTTTCAAGTCCACACACCCGAAAGAGATAAGGCAAATCAGATGCCTTTTTATTCTTGCTTTTCTTTTCATATTTGTTACAACAGAGGCGCAGGAAAAAAACAATCTTACATTGTGGTACAATCAACCGGCTGAAAAATGGACGGAAGCATTGCCTATCGGAAACGGCAGGTTAGGCGCGATGATCTTTGGTGGCGTTGACCAGGACAGGATTCAATTTAACGAAGAAACACTGTGGACGGGTAAACCGAGAGATTATAACCGGCCCGATGCCTTTCAATATTTGCCACAAATCCGCAAACTTCTTTTTGAAGGAAAACAGAAGGAAGCAGAAAGATTAGCAGGAGAGCATTTTATGGGCCTGAAAAGCAAAGGCGGTGACAAAGCGGAATGGATAAAGGAAATGCGCGCTCTTAAAGGAATGAAAGGCAACCCGGCGCTTCCCGGATACGACGACAGCAAGTGGAAAACCATAACAGTTCCCACTTATGAAGGCTGGGAAACTGCAGGGTTGCAAGGACTTGATGGAGCGGTTTGGTTTAGAACAACGTTTACGCTTCCGAAAGAATGGAAAGGTAAGAACCTGGTGTTGGATTTAAATAAAGTCCGCGACCAGGATTTCACTTATGTAAATGGAAAATTGATTGGAACAACTGAAGGCGCGAATAATCACCGGAAATACATTATTCCAAAAGAGGCTTTGGTAAATGGAAAAAATACGATCGCCATACAGGTATTGAATTATTTTGATAAAGGTGGTATTGCAGGTTATAAAGATACATCAAGACATATGGTGATCTACCCGCAAAGCTCTGCAAACACAACGATTTCGCTCAACAAAAAATGGAAGTATTTTATTCAGAATGACGAGCCACCCGCTATTCCGCATTATCAGGCGGCGTACCAGCCATTCGGTTACTTGTGGCTCAATTTCAAAAAAATAAATAAAATTTCAGATTATAAAAGAGCACTAAATCTTACCGATGCCATTTCGCAGACGACTTATTCCTCCAACGGTGTGGAATACAAACGTGAATATTTTGCGAGTCAACCCAACCAGGTTATTGTTATTCATCTTACTGCGAGCAAACCTGGCAACGTTAGTCTGGAGGCGATGCTAAATAGTCCTCACAAATATTCTTCTGTAAAAAAAACTGCTGATAATACCATTGACCTTTCAGTAAAAGTGAGAAACGGCGCATTGCGTGGCGAAAGCTTTCTGCGTGTGGTTGCTGCAAAAGGAAAGGTGACTATTCAAAATAATAAAATAGAAATAGATAACGCAGACGAAGTAACATTATACCTGACCGCCGCCACTAATTACAAAAATTATAAAGACGTTTCAGGAGATCCTGTAGCTATTTGCAATAAGGCTTTACAAAGCATAAACGGCAAAACTTATCATGAAATAAAGGCAGCGCATATAAAAGAATATCAAAAGTATTTTAATACCCTTTCCATTAATCTTGGTAATAGCGAAAATGAAAAGTTGCCGACGAATGAACGTATTGAAAAGTTTGCTTCATCAAACGATCCGGCGCTTGTTGCGCTTTATCTGCAATATGGAAGATACTTATTGATTTCAAGTTCGCGGCCGGGAACTTATCCGGCAAATCTGCAAGGAATCTGGAACGACAAACTTGCGCCCCCATGGGGCAGTAAGTACACGACCAATATTAATGCAGAAATGAACTATTGGCCGGCTGAACTGCTCAATCTTTCGCCCATGCATCAGCCGATGTTTAAGATGATTAAAGAACTTGCTCAAACAGGAAAAGAAACCGCAAAAGATTATTACAATGCGCCCGGTTGGGTACTTCATCACAATACGGATATCTGGCGTAGTACGGCGCCAATCGATGCTCCTGATCATGGAATATGGGTTTCAGGAGGTGCCTGGTTATGTCATCAATTGTGGGAACATTATTTATTTACACAGGATAAAATGTTTTTAAAAGACACTGCTTATCCTATAATGAAACAAGCTGCCTTGTTTTTTAATTCATTTCTTATTAAAGATCCCAAAACGGGCTGGTTGATAAGCACTCCTTCCAATTCTCCTGAGCATGGCGGATTAGTTGCAGGCCCGACTATGGATCATGAAATTATAAGGGATTTATTTAGCAATGTGATTCAGGGAAGTGAGCTATTAAATACGGATAAAATTTTAAGAGATACACTCCAGGAAAAATTGGCAAGAATTGCTCCTTTTCAAATTGGAAAGTATGGACAATTGCAGGAATGGCTTGAAGACAAAGATGATACCAGCGACCATCATCGGCATGTATCTCATTTATGGGCTGTCTATCCAGGGAGCGAAATCAACTGGGAACAAACGCCACAGTTGATGAAAGCGGCACGCCAATCTTTGTTATACCGGGGTGATGCAGCCACAGGCTGGAGCCTTGCATGGAAGATCAATTTGTGGGACAGGTTTGAAGATGGTAATCATGCCTTTAAATTAATTCGAATGCTACTTAGTCCCGCATCAATCCATGGTGAAGGCTCTTATCCTAATTTATTTGATGCGCATCCGCCATTTCAGATAGATGGCAATTTTGGTGGCGCTGCCGGCATAGGAGAAATGCTTTTGCAAAGTGATACAAAATACATTGATCTGCTGCCTGCATTGCCTTCTGCCTTACCGGATGGAGAAGTAAAAGGCCTTTGTGCAAGAGGAGGATTTGTGATTAATTTAAAGTGGGAAAATGGAAAATTGCAACAGGTTGAATTATTCTCAAAAGCAGGCCAGCCTTGTCTTTTGCGCTATCATGATAAAGTGGTGGAGTTAAAAACAGAAAAAGGAAAAACTTATAAGTTCGACGGACAATTGAATGGAATTTCATAATGGCATTTGCAAAACGACATATCATTTTAGAAATTGGTGAAACTGCACAAAAGGTTTTACGCTATGCAAATTCTCATTTCCAAAAGAAAATAAAAAAACGAAGTATTTGTTGCTTTACTGTTGTTTTTTATTTGTTCCTCATGTCTTGCAGCCTTGGAAATTTATATGCTCAAAATGCTATTCGGCAAGAAATTTCTCTTGATCAAAATTGGCGCAGCATTGAAGATGATCACAACAAAAATGCTTTGGATGGTTTTGAAAATCCGTCTTTTAACGACAAAACCTGGTCGCGCGTAGAAGTGCCTAATAACTGGGATGCCTATGCCGGTTACCGGCGATTGTTACATGGCAACCGGCATGGTTATGCGTGGTATCGAAAAAAATTTTCGATAAAATCACCAAAGAAAGGCAAGCATTTTTTTCTCTATTTTGAAGGAGTTGGTTCTTATGCAACCGTTTGGCTGAATGGCAAAAAAGTTGGTTATCATGCAGGTGGAAGAACAACTTTTACAATAGATGTAACTAATTCAATTTACCTCAACAATCAACCGAATTTGTTGGCAGTTCGTGCTGATCATCCTGCTTACATTCGTGATCTGCCGTGGGTTTGCGGAGGTTGCTCTGATGAAAGAGGATTTTCAGAAGGCTCGCAACCTATGGGAATTTTCAGGCCGGTTCATTTGATTATTACAAACGATATTCGGGTTCAACCGTTTGGCGTTCATATCTGGAATGACACAACTGTTTCAGAAAAATACGCCCGCTTGTATATTGATGCAGAGGTTAAAAATTATGGTAGCACTGCAAGAAACATAACACTGGTAAATAAGTTGCTTAATGACAAAGGCACCACTGTTGTTGAAACGAAATCAAGCGCTGAAATTCTCCCTGGAACAAGCAAAACAATTCACGAAGAACCTTCCATCAACAATGTTCATTTGTGGAATTTTGATGATCCTTATTTATACACACTTCTCACAGAAGTGGTAGAAAATGGGAAAGTCATTGATCGCGTTACCACACCTTACGGAATCCGCTGGATTAGTTGGCCCATTAATAAAACTGCATCATCCAACCAATTTTTATTAAACGGCAAACCGGTTTTTATAAACGGCGTTGCAGGATATGAGCACCTGATTGGAAAGAGCCACGCCTTTAGTGCTGAGCAGGTGAGAACAAGAGTGATGGAGTTAAGAGCAGCAGGCTTTAATGCTTTCAGGGATGCACATCAACCGCATAACTTGCGATATCAAAAGTATTGGGATAGCCTGGGCGTTTTGTGGTGGCCGCAAATGAGTGCGCATATTTGGTTTGACACGCCGGCGTTTAGAAAAAACTTCAAAACACTTTTAGCAGATTGGGTCAAAGAACGGCGCAATAGTCCTTCGTTAATCTTATGGGGCTTGCAAAATGAAAGCAAACTACCTGCGGATTTTGCAAAGGAATGCACTGATTTAATTCGAAAGTTAGATCCCACCGCTTCATCGCAGCGGCTGGTAGTAACATGCAATGGTGGCACCGGAACCGATTGGGATGTTCCTCAAAACTGGACAGGCACTTACGGTGGTGATCCTGCCACTTATGCAAATGATTTAAAGAAACAAATTTTGGTAGGTGAATACGGCGCATGGCGTACATTGGATTTACATACCGAAGGACCGTTTAATCAAAAAGGAATTAACAGCGAAGACAAGATGACGCAATTGCTGGAAATGAAAGTAAGACTTGGCGAGTCGGTAAAAGATAGTGTGGCCGGGCATTTTATGTGGCTCCTCACCTCTCATGATAATCCTGGCAGAGTGCAGGGAGGAGAAGGGTCTCGCGAACTGGACAGAGTTGGCCCTGTAAATTACAAAGGCTTATTTACGCCATGGGAAGAACCGGTGGATGCTTTTTATATGTACCGGTCAAACTATGCACCAAAAGACAAAGAACCAATGGTGTATATTGTTTCACATACATGGCCAGATAGATGGCTGACACCTGGCATTAAGAATAATATCGTCGTTTATTCGAATTGTGATGAAGTCGAATTGTTCAATGATGTCCGCTCGCAATCGTTGGGAAGGAGAAAAAGAAATGGGATTGGAACGCATTTTCAATGGGACAGCGTAAACATCAGGTACAATGTATTATACGCAGTAGGTTATGTAAATGGAAAAGAAGTTTCGAGAGATTATATTGTTTTAAATCATCTTCCGCGTGCGCCACATTTCAATGATTTTTTCAAAAACGCAAAACCAATCACTTCGCCTCAACCAAAATACAATTATTTATACCGTGTAAATTGTGGTGGGCCGGATTATGTTGATGAAAATGGCAATACGTGGACGGCAGATCGCGAACGAACGAATGATAAATTTTGGGGTTCAACATCATGGACAAAAGATTTCGCGGGAATGCCTGCTTACTTTGCAAGCCAGCGCAGAACTTCAGACCCAATACATGGTACAAAAGACTGGAAGCTTTTTCAAACCTTTCGATATGGAAGAGAAAAACTACATTATGATTTTCCGGTACCCGATGGCGATTATTTGGTAGAACTTTATTTTACAGAACCGTGGCTGGGCCGGGGAGGTGGAATTAATTGTAGAGGCTGGCGTTTGTTTGATGTAGCTGTTAATGATAAAGTTGTTCTGAAGGATGAAGATATTTGGAAAGAAGCAGGATACAATACCGCTTTAAAAAAGACCGTGAAAGTAACAGTAAAAGGAGGATTACTTACTATTTCCTTTCCACATGTCGCATCAGGACAAGCAGTTATTTCCGCAATTGCAATTGCCTCTTTGGATAAAAATAGTAAGCCTGCAAAATCGGCTCCCTCTTTAATACAAAACCTGGAAGTGAATAATAAAAATGCTTCGAAAAATTGGGTATTACTATCCTGGCTTGATACGGGTGATAAGCAATATGCAGATGATAACGTTGCTTTCAGCGCTTTATCCCCGGAACTTTATGGAGCCGAATGGATTCAAACACCAAACGTTTTACATAATGCGAAAGATTCTACGATCGCTACATTTACTGTTGGCAACGATGCTGATATTTTTATAGGAGTGAATACAAAAATTATTACTATTCCGGGTTGGCTAAAAGATTATGAAAACACGAATACTTTTATTGAAAATGATTTTGATGGAGGACAACGTTTCACTATTTATCGTAAAAGATTTAAAAAAGGGGCAACCGTGTCTTTGGGCTACAATGGAGGCTTGAATAATAAGACTTCAATAATGTATCCAATTGTTGTTTTACCTGTCTCTAATATGCAACCCGCTTATGATCTGAAGCCTGTTACCAGTTACAAAGCCGTAGATGGGAAGTTGTATGGCCACGGCTTAGTCAAAGGAATTATCAATGGGAAAGGCCGGGTGATTTTTAATAAACCATCCGCAGATAATTTATTAGAATGGAAATTTGATGTGGGCGTTGCGGATATGTATTCACTGACCATTTCTTACAATAATCCAAATGAAAAAACAATAAACGGCACTCTCGAAATTCTATCTGCCGATGGGGCTTTGCTGAAAAAAGAAGATGTTGAATTTAAAGCAACACGTCCGGGAAAATCAAATTACATTAGCACTACTACCGGTACTATGATCAATGCCGGAAACTATACTGTGCAATTAAGAGCCAAGGATGCAAAAGCCTTAAGCATAAATTCGCTTGATGTGCAATAAATAATAATTATGAATGAAAAAAGAAAAAGTATTGTTCTGTTTCCTCTCCTTCGCCCGATTTTCGGAGAAGTTAACATGAAGTTTTTTTCTTTAATAATTCTTTGCTTTGCATCGTCCGTCCTAACCGCACAATCGCTTGCTGTACTAAATCTCACCTGTGAAAACCAGGAGGATCCATCCGGAATAGATAATTCTTTTCCCGGATTAAGCTGGCAAATAATTTCAAACCGGCGAAACGTTTTACAAACGGCTTACCGCATTTTAGTTTCAGATAATATTGAAAACATTAATAAAAATAAGGGGGATGTCTGGGATTCAAAAAAAGTAAATGAAAGTTCGTGTATTCATATCCGTTATGCAGGAAAAATCCTGGATCCGGATAAAACTTACTATTGCTGTTTATATGAAACTTGTTGAACCAAAATATAAAGAAGCTGTGGTGCAAAATATTGTGAACGATATACGCAAGCATCATAACAGTCTTACTTCCGGAGACATTGGCTACCGCTATTTATTAAAGGTTTTGGATGATGAAGACCGTTCCGATGTGATATATGAAATGAACAACAGAACTGATGTTCCGGGTTATGGTTACCAGTTGGAAAAAGGCGCCACTTCTTTGACTGAATCGTGGCAGGCACTTTCTTCAGTTTCCAATAATCATTTGATGCTCGGACATTTGATGGAATGGCTCTATGCAGGGCTGGCGGGCATCAGGCAAAGCGAAAATTCTGTGGCTTTTAAAAATATAATTATTCTCCCTGACCTTGTCGGTAATATTACTTCAGCGAAAGCTACTTATCAATCTGTTTATGGATTAATTATTAGCGATTGGAAAAAAGAAAATCATGAATTCAAATTGAAAGTAACGATACCGGCAAATACCTCTGCAACAATTTATCTTCCTGCCGATTCTTCATCAGTTATTGAAGAAGGAAATTCGTCTATGCATGACCGTGAGGATGTGAAACTGGCAGTATATGAAAAAGGAAAAGCATTGATTAAAGTGGGTTCCGGAACTTATACCTTTATTGTGAAAAAGCAGTAACCAAATAAATACGATCATTTTTTATTTTGGCTTTTCATCTGCATTAAAACAAAATGATTATCAATGAAAATAAAAAAACCTTTTCTGTGCCTGGCGTTTTTGATTGTTTCACTTTCTTCGTTTTCGCAGGATAAAAAGAAAGAAGTACCTGCTGATAAGATGCAGGAAATTTATACAGAAGTAAAAACGTCTTTTAAATACGGATTGGTGTTGGTACCAGAAAATAATTCACAAAAATTAGATTGTCCTACCATTTTTAGAAATGGAGAAATGTGGTACATGTCCTTTATTATTTTCGATGGTAGGGGATACGAAACCTGGCTGGCTGAAAGTAAAGATCTATTGCACTGGGAAAAGATCGGCCGGATGCTGTCTTTTTCAAAAGATACTACAGTTTGGGATGCGAATCAAAAAGCAGGCTATGTGGCTTTGGAAGATTATAAATGGGGCGGCAGTTACGAATTAAACAAATATGATAACAGGTATTGGATGAGCTATATTGGGGGAAATACGCCAGGATATGAATCAGGACTTCTTTCGATTGGAATGGCTTACACCACAGGAAATCCGTGGGGCGTGCATGAATGGCAACGATTGGATAAACCCATATTAATGTCAACCGATAAAAATGTACGCTGGTGGGAAAACAGGAAGGAATATAAAAGCACTGTCATCTGGGATAAACAAAAAATAACGGGTTATCCTTTTGTGATGTATTACAATGCCAACGGAGATTCTGCAAAAAATAATTTAAAAACAAGATGGTTTGAAAGAATAGGAATGGCGGTTTCAAACGATATGATACACTGGAAAAGATTGGGCAACGATCCTGTGGTTCATCATCCTGTGGGAATTACAGGCGACCCAATGATACAAAAGATAGGAAATGTATGGGTGATGTTTTATTACGGCGCTTTCTGGAAAGATAGAAAAGGTGCTTTCAATCGTTTTGCGTGCTCTTATGATCTGGTGAACTGGACCGATTGGACAGGAGATAATCTCATTCAATCTTCCGAGCCTTATGATAATTTGTATGCTCACAAATCTTTCGTATTAAAATATAAAGGAGTTGTTTACCATTTTTACAATGCAGTAAATAAGAACGAACAACGCGGAATTGCCGTCGCCACATCAAAAGATCTGGGAAAAAGCGAAGTCAATTTTGTATCGCCGGAAAAATGATCCTGATAAATATTTTTACCTTATTTATAAAATGAAAATAAAGACGTCATTATTTTACCTTTTAATTTTCGCCTGCAGCCAGGGCATTGGTCAACGAACTATTACCAACTTTAATAAGGATTGGAAATTCTTTTTAGGAAATGATAGCGCTGCAATTAAATACAATTTTAATGACACAAAATGGCGAACAGTAAACCTGCCGCACGATTGGAGCATTGAAGGAAAATTTAGCAAAGAATATCCTACTACTTATAACGGAGGTGCTTTGCCTGCTGGCATTGGCTGGTACCGGAAAACATTTTCTGTTCCAATAACGGCCAGGGGCAAACGAATTTATATCAACTTTGATGGTGTATATCGTAATAGCAAAGTTTGGATCAACGGGCATTATCTTGGCGAGCGCCCGAACGGTTATATTTCTTTTCGCTATGAGCTTACCCCCTATTTAAAGTTGGGGAATGAAAAAAATGTGATAGCGGTAAAAGTGGATAATTCGGCGCAGCCAAATTCGCGTTGGTACACAGGTTCAGGAATCTATCGGAAAGTATGGCTGCTTACAACGAATAAAATTGCCATTGATGAATGGGGCACTTATGCCACGACTTCCGTTTCAAAAAATGAACATGCATTGGTTAATATCACCGCCAATATTAAAAGTGAACTTAAAAAGAAAAGCGATGTTTTATTGGTGACCAAAATTTATGATGCAAAAGGAAATGTTGTTGCCAGTGAAGCAACAAATAAGTTAGAAATTGATTCGGGGGAATCACCTGTTTCTCAAAAGTTGTCAATATCAAATCCAATCGTGTGGTCAATTGATCATCCTGTAATGTATAAAGCGGTATCGCAAATTATTCAGGATGGAAAACTTATTGACAACTATGAAACGCCATTTGGAATCCGCACTTTTTATTTTGACGCTGCAAAAGGTTTTTTTCTCAACGGAAAGCATTTAAAAATTCTCGGTGTTTGTGATCACCAGGACCTTGGCGAATTAGGTGCCGCCGTAAATAAACGGGCTATTGAAAGGCAGCTTGAAATTTTAAAAGCGATGGGCTGCAATGCCATTCGTACCGCACACAATCCACCTTCCGTTGAACTGTTGGATCTCTGTGATAAAATGGGTTTCATTGTAATGGATGAAGCTTTTGACATGTGGATGAAGGGAAAGAACAAAAAAGATTATCATCTTGATTTTGCAAAATGGCATAGGAAAGATTTGCAGGATATGATAAAGCGCGACCGCAATCATCCTTCTATATTTATGTGGAGTATTGGAAATGAAATTCGCGAACAGTTTGACAGCAGCGGAATTTCCCTTACGAAAGAATTGGTGGGCATTGTAAAGGCGCTCGATACTACGCGGCCCGTTACCTGTGCACTTACTGAAAACGATCCCGAAAAAAATTTTATTTATCAATCCGGTGCATTGGATGTTTTGGGCTTTAATTATAAACTTAAAGATTATCCTGATCTTCCGGAAAAATTTCCCGGGCAAAAAATAATTGCCAGCGAAACCATGTCGGCGCTGGCTACACGCGGACATTATGATATGCCTTCAGACAGCATTCGCTTGTGGCCTCCGGATTCTAAAACAAAATTCAAAGGTAACCCGGATCTAACGGTTTCCGCTTACGATAATGTCTGCGCCTACTGGGGTTCCACACATGAAGAAGGATGGAACGCTGTTAAGAAATACGATTTTATAGCCGGATTATTTGTATGGTCTGGCTTTGATTTTTTGGGTGAACCTGTGCCGTATTCCTGGCCGGCGCGCAGCTCATATTATGGCATTATTGACCTAGCAGGTTTTCCGAAAGACAGTTATTATATGTATCAAAGCGAATGGACCAATAAACCAGTGTTGCACCTTTTTCCTCACTGGAACTGGGCTCCGGGGAAAGTGGTGGATGTGTGGGCTTATTATAATAATGCAGATGAAGTGGAGCTTTTTTTAAATGGAAAATCATTAGGGATCAGAAAAAAACAAGGCGATAGTTTACATGTGATGTGGCGCATACCTTTTGAACCGGGAACTTTAAAAGCAGTTTCGAGATTGAATGGAAAAACCGTGCTAACAAGGGAAATAAAAACGGCCGGAAAGCCGGCGAAGATCATGCTTACTGCAGATCGTACTACCTTAAAAGCAGATGGGACTGATCTTTCATTTATCACAGTTAAAATTCTTGATGCAGATGGTAATCTCGTGCCCAATGCAGATAACCTGGTAAACTTTACTGTGAAAGGAGAAGGATCTATTGCGGGCGTTGATAATGGATTGCAAACAAGTATGGAGCCTTTTAAAGCCAGTCACAGAAAGGCTTTTAACGGTTTGTGCCTTGCCATTATCCAATCGAGAGAAAAGGCAGGACGAATTTTCTTGAAAGCAACATCGGCAGGACTAAAAAGTGCAGAATTGATCCTTGATGTAAAAAAATAGGATCTGTTTAAAGGAAACAAAAGTTAAGAGTATTTCATTTAATATGGCAGTAAAGCAACAAATACCCGTGATTTATAATTAGCATTTACGTTCGTTTACAAATAATAACCATAGCAGGAAGACGCTCAATCAACATTAATTATGCTAAGCTAATTTTTTGAAATGTCAATAACCACGGAGCCAATTAATCCTGCTTCCAAAATAATTCGTTTTGCCGTGAATAATAACAGACCTGCATGTAAAAGGTTTTGCAAAGGTGTATTTTATCCAGCAACTATCGGTGCTGCTGAAGTTTTTTGTATTATTTGCATCGATCAAAAATTGCGCATTAGTTCCTGCTTTACTGGTAGTAACAAGAGGAACTTCTGTTCTTGATGAAATCACTTTTCCAGTGGGAGAAGGATATGCGAAAACTGCAATATCGCGGTAGTAATTTTCATTTGTTTCAGGAGTCGCTAATGTATCATTAAAAAGTTTCCCCCCTTCCAACCTGCTTTTCAGTCCATACAATTTTTTGCATTGACATCGCCGGAGTAATCCATGGCCTCCGGCAAGCGCAAATCCATCACTAACGTGCATAGCCAGTTTTATTCCAAGCCGCTTTGCTTCTGTGAAGGCATAGTTCACCATATCCAACCATTCGGGAGTTAACTGTTCCACCGGCGGATGCATATAAGCTGTATCCGCGCCCTTTATCGTCATTAAATAAGCGCCGGCAATTCCTGATTCTTTCATCGCTTCAAGGTCGGCGGTAATTCCTTCTTTGCTTACGCTTGCATGATACCAGTACCAGAAAACCCAGGGAGCGGCGGACTCGGGAGGAGATTGAAAATCTTTTTTCAAATTGAAAACTGAACCCGGCTCAAGCTGTGCGAAGCAGGTGAAATTGGCAAGGCCCGATAAAATAAAAAGAAGAAGAAATGTTTTTTTCATGATCAAAAATTGCCTTTCAATCTTACGAATCAATTATGAATGACCGAATCTCAATTCTAATCTAATTCTACAGGTGGAGGATGAATTTTAACTTTATACCCAATCAGCCCAAAGAAAAGTATTACGATAAAACACACCAGCGGCACGATGTATCCGGTCTGGATATTATCAGCGTTCAGATCAATGACCGTTCCCATGATGTAGGGAAATACGGCGCCACCGACAACAGACATTACCAATAATGATGAGCCTATTTTCGTATCCTTTCCCAACTCCGCTATGCCCAAGGTAAAAATAGTAGGAAACATAATTGACATAAAAAACCCCAATGCACCAAGAGAGTAAATTACATATCCGCCTTTACCGCTGATAGCCACAACGCATAGAATCACAGAAATCATTGAATAAAGTGAAAGTAATTTTTGAGATGAAATAAATTTCAGCAAAAAAGTTCCCGTAAAGCGGCCGGCCATAAACAACAAACCATAAATCCCCAAATAATACCCCGCATTTTTTTCATCAATTCCACCACCCTTTTCGGCCATCCGGATAAAAAAACTGGTTACACATACCTGCGCTCCAACATACGCAAATTGAGCAATGACAGCCCATCTTAAATGCTTTCGTTTAAATGCTTTAAAAAATTGAGCCGGTCTCGCAATTTTAGTATCGTCTTTTACTTCAGGAAAATGAAAGAAACTAAAAAGAAAGGCTACCAGCAGCAAAATACATCCTAAGATTATGTAAGGCATCTTAACGGTGGAGGCTTCCGAATTTAAATAAGCCAAACGTTGAGCTGTGGTCATTGCCGCTAATTGACCTTCGGTGAAATCAATGCCGGATAAAATAAAAGCAGCTCCTACAAGAGGCGCAACGAAAGCAGCTAAGCCATTAAAAGCGGCTGCCAGGTTTAAGCGTGTCCCTGCACTTTCCGGCGAACCTAATACGGCAGCATACGGATTTGAAGCAGTCTCCAACATGGCAAGCCCACAGCCGATTATAAATAAAGCCAATAAAAAAAAATCGAAACGTCTTGTGTTCGCTGCGGGCACAATCAAAAAAGCACCGGAGGCAAATACCAGTAAACCAACAATTATTCCCTTTTTATATCCCCATTTTTTTAAAAACATGCCTGCAGGAATGGCCATAAGAAAATAAGCGAAAAATACCGCTGTATCAACAAGGCTTGATTGCCTGTTATTCAGCTCGCATGCTTTTTTTAAATGTGGAACTAAAATAGAATCTAAATTGTGAGCCATTCCCCACAAAAAGAAAAGGCAGCTTATTAAAATAAATGGAACAAGATATTTGTTTTTTGAATTTCTGCTTTCCACAACGTTTACTGAAACAGGTTTTATTACAAGGTCAACAGCCGGTACTTGGGCCATATAATTTAATTTTATTTTAAAAACTCCGCAGGCGAAAAATAGGATAAAGCTTTAAGTCCACTTTTATCTATAACATTGAACGAATGACAATTGAACTCATCGACCAGCTTGTTCCTTAACAAGCAAAATATGATCGCACACCAAAACCACTTCGCCTTTTTGATTTATGATTTCTACGTGTTCAGTTACTGTTCCATAACCCTCTTTGTTTGAACCCGATTTTTCAGATATACTTACTTCTGCGTGAATCGTATCTCCGATAAAAACAGGTTTCACAAACCGTAATCTATCATATCCTTTAGAAAAAGCTTCCGGATTTATTTCAGAAGCAGTTAAACCAATACCAATGCTGAAAATCATAGTGCCATGTGCAATCCGTTGTTTAAAGGGTTGTGTTTTGCACCATTCGGCATCCAAATGATGTGGGAAAAAATCGCCGGTATGACCGGCATGGACGATAAAATCAGTTTCTGTTATCGTTCTTCCAAGCGTGATTCTTTTTGAACCCAATTCAAAACTATCAAAAAAAACAGACTTAAAATACATGCTCTTTTATTTTGTTAGCAACAGTTTTTTTGCTGCCAACGTTTTTAATAAAATTGATACTAAACATTTACAACAATACCTCCGGCATCGCTTGATAAGTAAGCGCTTTCTACCACAGCCATTGTTTTTATTACGTCTTCGACACTTGTTGTTAGTATATCTGATGAACCTTCTTTAAACCGCATGAGGTTGCTCATCGAACCAATAAATGCTTCCGGAAACCACGAGCCTTCAATCTTTTTTGTTTTCCAAACCGGTTTTTTGTTTTCTTCCAATAAACAATATTCAAACTTATCCGGAAGGCCGTTTGGATAATCCATCAATAGTCCCATTTTAGCTTTTATTGCGCCCTTTGTGCCTTCCCATTTTATAAAACTTTCTTCGTTTGTTGGTCCAAACACATGATCATGATTGGTGTTGATAACACCACGTATCGTATTTCCATAATCCATTAAAATAGTGGAACGGGTCGATGGTAACGTCTTTTCCGGATGCTGCAAAGTTTTGGCCATTACACTTTTGGGATCACCGAAAAATGAACGGATCAAATCAATGTAATGAATGCTATGGTATTGAATTTCCAGGCGCGGCCTATCAAATACAAAAGGAAACAGATGCCATGGGGTATTGACAGTAACGCGGATTTCCATATCATACAATTCGCCGATAAAACCGCCATCAATGAGATATCTTGCGGCATTTACAAATGGCGCAAATCGCAACTGGCAATTAATCGCGGCAACTAATTTTTTTCGACGGCAAACAGCTAATATTTCTTCACTTTGCTGATAATAATCACCCATCGGTTTCTGCATTAATACCGCGCTGCCGTCAGGCAATTGTTCCAATGATTCAACAAAATTTTCCGGAACAATTGTTATGTCATAAACAGCATTTTCAGGCGCCGCCGCTACTGCATCTGCAATTGAGTCGTACACATTTGGAATGTCCCATTTCACTGCTAACTTTTCTGCTTTTTCTTTCGTACGATTTGTAATTCCCAACACCTGGAAACCAGCTTTTTTATACGCTGGCAAATGAGCATCACCCACAATTCCTCCAGCTCCGATGATGATGATCGGCATTGAAGTTTCGGGCAACTGCGGTTTATAAGGTATCTTCATTATGAATTTAAATCGTCATTGTTTATTCAGAAAAATGAACCAATTTCATTATTCCTTTTAATCAAAAAATAAGAATTCGTGTTATTTGTTTATTTACTATAAGTCCCCAAATTCTTTTAGGAAACAATTGCAAATTTTTTATGTGATCGTTAAGAAATTTAATTTGCATCCAATCATAAATTATAAAATTGCAGGGCGTTTCTATAAAATAATTTTTCCTTTCCTTCATCATTCAATAAAGAATTAATTATTTGTTTATAAGTACTCCATATCTTGACGTAGTTCTCTTTCAACAGCGACACAGGCCAATTGCCGCCGCACATACATCTATCTTCTCCAAAAACTTCCAACGCAAAAGAAATGTGCGGTTTTACATAATCAGAATTCCATTTTTCCAAATCCGTTGGCAACTTCCCAAGCCCTGAAATCTTTGCATAAAAGTTTCTGTGTTTCGCCGCTTGTTTCATTAGCGCGCTCCATTCATCAAATTCTTTTTTTGAAGCATCCGGTGGGCGATTGAGATGATCAAAAATCACTTTCAATTCCGGAACTCTATTCGCGACAGTCAATGCCGTTTTAATGTGTTCGGCTGTAATGCCAACAACATCATAAGGCAAATCATGATCGGCTAATATGTGTAAACTTTTTATCACATCATCCTGCAAAAGCCACTTCGCATCCGGCTCGTCATGTATTAAATGGCGAACGCCTTTAAAATACTTATTTGCCAAATATTTTTCTTTTAATGCCTTTTCAGTTGCAGCAGGATCTGTCAATGGTACCCACCCTACTACCCCTGCAATCCAATCGGTTTTCCCGGCTACCTGAAGCATCCAGTCAGTGTCTTCAAAATTATTAGCAGCCTGCACTAACACACCTCCTGTAATTCCCGCCGCTACACGATCGTGTTCCAAACCTGCGATATCATAATTACGATGAAGTATAGACGTATCATTTTTTAACCAATCATAACTGGCATGTTCAAAATTCCAGACATGTATATGAGTATCTATAATCCTCATAATCATATTCCTGATTTAAAAATTGTTCTCACTAATTTTTTTTCCGTTTATTAAAAATTGTTTGTCAATTTGTTCATTGTGCTCGCCCAATAGTGGCGCACCTTTTGACGAAGTTAAAAAATTTCCATCGACACGAATCGGGCAACGGGTAGTGGTAATCTGTAACCCGCTACTTGTTTTTACTGAAATATCCATGTTCAAAACTTTGTATCCTTCTTCGTTTATCAATTCGCTATAATTCATCACTCTGGCGCACCAAATATCGGCAGGTTCCAAAATAGAAATCCAGGTGCTGGTCGTTTCATTCACAAGCCAGTCTGCAAGAATTTTTTTTATTTCATCACGTTTTGAAAACCACACACTTTTATTTGTGTATTTTTTTAATTCAGCGCATCCGGTTAAACCACTCAATTCCACAATATCAGCCATTGCCAAAGCAAGATAATTATCTTTCGTTTTAAAAATTCCGTACGGAGCTGCGATATAAGCATGAGCATTATTCACCGCACTTCGCACCGGAAGCTGGTTTTTATCATTATAAAAACAGGTGAGCACCTCAAACTGAAAATCAAGTATGCTTTCAAACATACTAACCTGCACCAAAGCGCCTTCACCGGTAATGGCGCGCTGATACAAAGTGGCGAGAATGCCCTGTGCAATATGAGCACCTGCAAGAATATCAACTACAGACACACCCATTGGCGTAGGCAGATCATTATTATTATTACTCAACCAGGTAAGCCCTGAAACAGACTGCAATAGGAGATCTTGTCCTGGCAGATATTTCCACTCTTCTTCATTTCCATAACCACTTACTTCGGCATAAACGATAGAAGGATTGATTGATGTAACGGTTTCATAATCCAATCCCAAACGTTCCATCACTCCAGGCCGGAAGTTGTGAAGCATGACATCCGCTTTGGCAATCAATAATTTAATTTTTTTAAGATCTTCTTCATTTTTCAGATCGGCTGCATAGCTTTCTTTATTTCGATTGATCGCATGAAAAATAGTTGATTCGCCTTCTATCATTACATCCGAAACATACAACTCACGGCATATATCACCAGATACAGGTTTCTCAATTTTAATAACCCGGGCTCCCATATCTGCCAAACGCAACCCGGCAGAGGGGCCCGACAAAAACTGGCTGAAATCAAGTACCATTATATCTTCCAATAAGTTCATATTGTGCTATTAAAAATCAATTCTTCCATTATTTTTTGATTATGTTCACCCAATCCCGGCGCAGGTTTTTCCATAAACAATCTTTTTCCATTTATGCGAATCGGGCAACGCGTTGTTGTAATTTTCTTTCCTTCTGAATTGGAAATTGTTTGCTCCATTTGCAACACTTTATATCCTTCAGTTTCCTGCATTTGTTTCCAATTCATAACCGCGGCGCTCCAAATTCCATCCACCTTTAATTTCCTGAGCCAATGGTCCGAACTTTTTGTAATTAAATGTTCGGACAGAATTTTTTTTATTTCATCTCTCTTGCTAAATGCATCTTGCTGTTGAAAATTTTTTAGCAGCGGTATTTCCAGACTGTTACTGATTCGCTCAATAGCGGCCATGGCAATTGCAATAAAACCATCAGCAGTTGCGTAGATTCCATAAGGCGCGCTTAATAAAGGATGCGCATTATTAGCCAGGCTTCTTTTTGGCAATACACCACTGCAATAAAATGTGGTAAGCAATTCAAATTGAAAATCGATCAGCGATTCCATAAGGCTTACTTCTATTAAAGCGCCAACACCTTTTTTTTGCCTGCGAATAAGCGCGGCTAAAATTCCCTGCACCAAATGCGCCCCACAAATAATATCTGCTATTGATATTCCAAAAGGAACGGGATTTTCACCGGCATTACCTGTGGTAAAAACAAGGCCAGACATGGATTGTAACAAAAGGTCTTGTCCGGGTTTATCTTTCCATGGACCTTTTTTTCCATAGCCGGTAATTTCTGCATAAATGATTTTAGGATGTATTGATTTGACCGCTTCATAACCCAACCCAAATTTCTCCATAATTCCAGGGCGAAAATTTTGGGTAATAACATCAGCTTTTTCAATCAATTTTTTTATCAAAGAAATATCACCAGGATCTTTGAGATCGGCAGCAAAGCTTTCTTTATTACGGTTAATGGTGTGAAACAATAAACTGCTGTTATCAACCCAAAGATCTTTGATGGGAAGCTGACGGCAGCCATCTCCATTTTTACGGTTTTCAATTTTAATAACGCGTGCACCCAAATCTGACAAACGCAACCCGGCTGAAGGGCCGGATAGATATTGACAGAATTCCAAAACGATTAAACCTTTTAAGGGAAGTTGGCTCATGATTTTACGATCAAATTATAGAGATACTTTTTTTATATAATTCATTCATTTTTTGTAAAACTTCGGAGGCATTTAAATTTCCTGCCAAATATTCCTGCAAAGGCTTTCCTGCATGGTCCTGGAAAAATAAATACCCGTTATACCTTGGCCTTACATAACCATTTTCCATTACAGGAAGTACATTTTTAAAAAAATTATTACAAAGGCAGTTTGCTTTTTCACTTATCCACGCAGCCTTATGTCCCGGCTGGCCACCGTGTTCCACATAAAAAGTTGCCTGGCATTTTGCAGATGTAATTTCTTTGGCAAACTGTAACGCATATTCCTGATACTGGCTGAAAGCCGAAACTGCTAATCCTGTTCCACCAATCGTGCCACGCAATTTTCCTGAGTTTTCATAAGTAACCAGGTTTGTATAAGTCAACATATTTTGTGCAAATCCCTGTCTTGAATAATTGCTGTAGCAATAAGCAAAAGGGCAATACCAATAGTCATCAGTTTTTGTCATCACTTCGGCAACAGCAATAGGATTATAGTCAAACATTTTTTTATCAACAATAGCATACAATTCTTTCATAGTTTCTAAAGCAGAGAGGCCGGTTGCGTCATCTATCACTTCTTCCCGTGTTAAAAAAGGAGGATTACCATTTGCTATGCAGAAAGTAAAAAAAATCATCAGCAGATCTATGGGAATGGCCGGTACTGCTACTTTTCCTTCCCTGGCCAACGTTATTACGTCCTTCCATGTAGTTGGTATTTCTCTTCCGTTTTTTTCAAAAAGATCAGCGCGGTAACTTGCAGCGGGCACTGCTGCATCTATAGCTAGTGCCCATTGATGGCCATTGTAATTATAACTTAAATGAGAGCCACCGACCGTGTTTTGCAACTGGTCGTCCAAATATTCTTTTGCAAGATATTGTTCTAATGGCAACACACATTCTGTCGCGGCCGCACAGCCAACCCACGGATGATCTATAATAAGAAGATCATATTTTTCAGCCAGCTTTTCCACAGGGAAATCTGCAAATTGTTGCAACGTTCTTTTCTCCCATTTCATTTCAATATCCGGATATAATTCTCCAGACCTTTGTGCATAGGCCATAAGCGGCGTAAAACCCCGGCTATGTGCCCACGTAATTCCTTTTAAAATAATTTTGCTCATCTGCAATCGCTATTCCTGTTATTTGCCTGAAGGTTTTTAAAATAAAAAATTACCTTAAAAGTTCGTTTACTGCATTTGGATGAAAAACAAATCCAAAAATTTCCCTGTAAATACGCTAACCTTTCCGGGCAATGAAATCAATTAATTTTTATACTTTTTAAATTCAACTTTTAAGAGCCGAATTATACCACACAATGATGAATAAAATTAATATTCAATCAACCCAAAAACCATGTCATGATTAACTAAAGAGATGGATTATCTGCCTATTTGTGTTTTCAAAATGTCTTTATAAAATATTTTAAAAACGGATCTTCTTGGCTATTTTTCCAGCCATAATTTTTTCAGCGGAATATGGGTTTATATAAAAACGGTAACTATAATTTTTTGACGGAATTTGATATTTTTTTAATGGTGCCCCAACATCGCTCCAGCTATCATTTCCTCCAACTCCCATTTGCTTCAAATCAATATTTAATGTAACGAATCCCGGGTCTTTCAGGTCTATCGTATGCTTTGCCTGGTTAATATTTTCTTCGGTATATCGCCATGCGCTCATGCTTAGTAAACTGTCCGCAACAATCAATAAGCCACTCTTTGAAGTCTCATTTTGCAAATTCATCCAACGAACATCTGTACGATTGCCATTCTCCTGGGGAACCACATACGGTTCGTCAAAACGGCTTATTGGCAAAGTGTAAACGCCCACATCAAATCCATAATTTTTATCAACATAATTTTCGTACAATCCCCGTCCATACCATTGTATGGTTGTATCATTATCGTTGATGCTACATTGCATACCCACTTTTGGAATGTTGGGCAAACTATCATTTGCTGATAAAGCGTAATCGACTTTAATCACGCCGTTTCCATTGATGTTATAAACAATTTTTACCTGGGCGGAATCTTTGATGATGTTATAATCACTTGTAATTGTAATAAGATGATTTCCTGTTTGCGATGCTTTCATATTTTCCAATAAGGGTCGCGCTTCATACCATTGTTTCAATTTTATTTGCGGCTTCCATCCACGCCTGTCATTATCGGTTAAAGGCCTCGTAAAGTGCGGCAATAACGGTTTTAAAATTTGATTGGCACCATCAACAACATAGGATGATAATGCGCCATTTTTTTTATCGAATCCAATTGAAAAATCTTTTCCCTTAATCACATAAGCCGAATCAATTTCACTCAACTGAATATCACTATTATCAGTTTTGTATAACAAATGCTTAGGTTCATTTAACGGCAACTGCACATCATCCAGATCATATCCTTTCTCGGCCCAGGGTCTATTTTCAGCGAGTTGAAAATGCAGTTCAATAAAATATTCGGAATACGGATCAAGCTTTGGAATATAAGATGACACATCTATCACTCTGTCTTTTCCGGCAGCAAGATCAATTCGGTTGATCTCTTTGTCCAAAATAATCTTTCCGTCTTTTTTTATAATAACATGCGGCACCAATTCATTTGCGTTCATCACTGCATAACGGTTCACCAGGCGGATCAATCCTTTCGTGCTATCTTTCCAATCTGCATCAATTCCCTGGAAAACTCTTTTGCATACATACATGCCTGACTTTGGCCGCCCATCCGCAGCCACCAGGCCTTTTATCGTAAAATTATCCGAATACTTCCCGCCAAAATCACCACCATAAGCATAATAAGTTCTTCCTAAACTATCTGTTTTTATCAACGCCTGGTCTTTAAATTCCCAGATACAACCTCCAATAACTCTTGGCAGCTTTCTCCATTCATCCCAAAATTCTTTTATGTTGCCAACACTGTTACCCATGGCATGATCATACTCACAAAAAAAGATTGGACGTTTATCACCATTCTTTTGATTAATCAGTAACGGCGCTGTATATAATCCAGGATACATGCGGCTCACCACATCAACATAATATTGATCAAGCGGATTTTGCAAACGATGCGAATGGTCAACGGGTTTTGGATAACGCGGATCATACGGATCAATGTAACCGGAGTCTTTCGGACTGCCCATTGCAGGCTCATAATGCACTGGTCTTGTAATATCAAAATCATGTATCCAACCCGCCATTGCGGCATGATTAGGACCGCGGCCTGCTTCATTTCCCAAACTCCAGAAAATAATGGAAGGATGATTTTTATCACGCAACGCCATTCGGGTGATGCGTTGCAGGTAAGCACCTGTCCATGCAGGATCATTGCTTAGCTTCCCTCCCAACCCATGCGTTTCGAGATTCGCTTCATCAATGGCCATAATGCCAAATTCATCGCACAGATCAAGAATATAAGGATCAGGTGGATAATGGCTAAACCGAATACAATTAAAATTAAATCGTTTGATAGTTCTGATATCCTGCAGCATTTCTTCCCTGCTCAACGCTTTACCATGTATTGGTGAATGGTCAGGATGGTTTACGCCATACAAATACGTGAGCCTTCCATTGATCAATAGTTTGCTGTTCACTTTTGAAAATTCAATGGAACGAAATCCAAGCTTGCAGGTTTTAACCTCAAGTATGTTACCAAGCGAATCTTCTAAAGTCAATGCCAGCGTATATAAATTCGGTTCTTCTGTGCTCCATTTTTTGGGATCATTAACTGTTGTTTGTAACAAACCAAACTTAACATTATCCAATCGTGGATAAATTTCATTGACAATAGAATCAACCGTTATTTTTAATGGAGGTGATAAAACCGCTTTTTTATTTTCATCATACAATTGTGCCTTTAAAATATACCCATGCGGGCGTTTGCCGGTGTAGTTGTCAATTCGGGGACGAAGGCTGAATATCCAGTTTTTATAATCTTTATCCGGTTTTGTTTTATAAAAAAAATCAGCAATGCGCAATTTAGGTTCAGCCATCAAATACACTTCACGGTGAATGCCGCTCAATCTCCATTGATCCTGGTCCTCCAAATAACTGCCATCACTCCAACGGATAACCCACACAGAAATGATGTTTTCCCCATCGTGCAAATAAGGAGTTATATTAAATTCAGAAGGTAAAAAACTATCTTCTGCATAGCCGGCAAACTTTCCATTGATCCATAATTTATATGCAGAACTTACGCCACCAAAATGCAGCGTAATATTCATATTCTTCCACGATGAAGGCATAACGAATGTACGCTGGTAACAACCTACACCGTTATAATCCTTAGGAATGTAAGGCGGATTAACCGGCCTGAAAGGATATATCGAACTTTTATAAATCGGCTTATCGTACCCTTGCAATTCCCAACTTGATGGAACGATAATTTTTTTCCAGCCATGTACGCGGCTTTTATAAAAATCTTTCGGCGCATCAGCAGGTTTTAAGGCAAATGAAAAATCCCATTCACCATTCAAATTCATGTATCGCGATGTTTTATCACGGTCGCATGTTAACGCATCATGTAAATTATCAAAAGAATAGGCTGTAGCTCTTGATTGATCCCGGTTTATTCCGCTCACAGATGGATCTTCATAAGGTTCACGGTTGTAAATAGTGGGTATAACAGGAATTGAAGCAGGAGTTCCATCAACTAGTTGGGCGGACGCATTAACATAGCATAATACCAAAATGATGAATAATAATTTCACTTTCATTCAATTTTAATTTTGTTTTTCTGGCCTTATTTCATGAAAGAATTTGATGTTTAGTTTAATCTATCTTATCAATTTTTACAGTAAACAAAGAAATAATACAAAAAATTAATTTGCCTATCTTATCAATGGCATCCAAACCGTCATGTCTGTTTTGCCCCTGTTTGCCCATGCGTAATAGGGAATCAATTTTATATTTACTGTTTTTGTTTTGTTGTCTATTTCATGATATAACTCGTCATTCCAGCTTGTATGTTCTATCAATTGCGCTTTTCCTTTCAAAGCCATTATATCACTGTTGTCAATCTTTTCAGGCTGAGGAGTAAATTTTATAGTAGCAGGAAGGGCTACATCAAAAACATTTTCATTTTTATCCAGGTCAGGAGATTCGAGACAATAGACAAGAGGCCCGCGTTTTACCGCTACCTGGTTGCGTGTGGCTTCCACCAATGGATTTGCTTCTATTAGTTTTGCAGGCATGTCCATTATCAATTCTATCTTATCACCGGCTTTCCATTTTCTATTTATTTGTTGATATTTACTTCCTTTCAAATTATTATAAACAATTTGTCCATTCACTTTAATAGTTGCTTTATTACACCAGCCGGGAATCCGGAGAAATATACTGAAAGTCTTTACAGGGACATGTTTCATCGTCATAAGAACATTTCCATTCCATGGATAACCAGTTTGTTGTTGCAATCTGATAACAGAGCCGTCTTCTAATTTTGCATTTAAATTATTACTGCTGTATAAATGCACATATAAACCTTCATCGCTCAGTCCGTACATATAACTGCTCACTTCCGCCATGGTGCGAACCGCATTTGGAGGGCAACAATTTGATAAGGCAATGTAAGGTTGTCGTCCGCCTTCCCAACGTAATTGATAAGGAAAATCCTTGGAGGAAGCCAGCGGATTTGTATAAAAATATTTTGTGCCACCCAAACTAATACCACTTAAAATACCATTGTATAACTCAAGCTCTACAATGTCGGCATACTTCGCATCTCCGGCAATAGTAAGCATTCTGTAATTCCATAAAAGATTGCCGACGTTGGCGCAGGTTTCATTATGTGCAGTCAGGTTGGGCAACTGGTATTCCATTCCATAAGCCTGGTGAATTTTTTGCACCGTATCAGGATTGTAGGAAGTTCCATTAACGGAAACGCCATCATATAAAGCGCCACAACCACCAGTGATATACATTTTATGATGAGTGACATCATCCCATAATTTATCGAGCGCTGTCAACAGGATTGGATCGCCATCTTCTGCATACATATCAGCAGCACCTGCAAATAAATAGTTTGCCCGTACCGCGTGCCCGTTCACATGGTCCATATCACGAAAAGGTTCACGGTCTGAATTATCATCTGTGCCTTCAACAGTTCCTCTTATATTAATCAGCTTTTCAGCAAGTTTTAAATATTTTTCATCATGAGTGGTTCTGTACAATTCTGTCAAGCCCATATAATGCGAAGGACAAATGGCATTGCGCGCCTGTTCCGGCGTAGCTTTATCGTAAAATCCAATTAAAAAATCTGCCGCCTTTATAGCAACGTTCAATAAAGAAGTTTTGCCTGTCGCACGGTAATGCACACACGCAGCCGTCATTAAATGGCCAAAGTTGTAAGCCTCAAAACTCAGCTTATCATCGAACATTTTTTTACTCCCCGTTTTCTTCTGTTCGATGATATTCTTTGTATAAATATATCCATCCGGGCGTTGTGCTTTAGCAATCAAAGCAATTGCATTGTCCATCATTGCATCCAGTTTTGGATCTTTTGTTTCAGCATACATTGCAGCAACAGCTTCCAGCGTTTTATAAAAATCTCCGTCACTGAAAAAAGGACCTTCGAAACTTCCTGTATCAATACCCGCGGCTATTTTAAAATTTTCAAATGAATGGCTGATATCAGCGCTTGTATAAACTTTCCATAAGTGCGGAATCATTGAATCTTTGCAGACTTGAAATCGTTCAGCCCAAAAACCATTGGTAAAATGTACCGCGTCCATCGGCAAACCGTAAAGCTTTATGTGTTTGCTGTTGTTGGTATTCACCAAATCAGTTTGTGCAAACGCAACAACATGTGCAAAGACAATTAAACAGCTTATCAATCCCTTTCGTACCATCTCAAAGCGTTTTATAGGTTATTGTATATTCAACATTAGGTTGAATGTTTATTTCATATAAATCATTATTCAACTTCTTTAATTTCATATGGTTTCCTTTAGGAACCGTTTTACTTTTTAAGCGCAACGTTCCTTCACCTTCACTTGCTTTTATCCTTATTGTTGTTTGATCGCATCGCAATCGAATATTGCCGTGCGGTGTTGGCACCGTTCCTTCCATCCATTTCAAACCACCTAAAGAAGGTTGAACATTATAGGTGGCGTAGCCTGGCGATGTCGGTGAAACTCCCAAATAATATTTTCCTAAAAGATAGATCGGACTTGCTCCCCACGCATGACAAAGGCTTTTACCGAATGCTCTTCCATACATTGCATAATTCTCTGCACCGTGTTTTGACGGATCATATTCTTCCCAAAATGATGTTGCGCCGAGCTTTAGCATGCCGCCCCAGTAATCTTTCATTTCTTTTAAGACAAGTTGCTGATCGCCCAAAGCGCACAAAGCTTCAAGCTCGTAAAAACGCATATAGGGTGTAGTGATCTTTTGAACACTGTTATTTAATAAAACACTGGTTTTTATTTCCTGTTCCTGTTTTGGGGTAAAGTAATTGAAGAAGATGCCGAACATATTTGCATAACGTGTTACATTCTGAGTTGCAACACCATTTATGCGGCTGTGTACCAATGCTTTTTTCTGATCGTTCCAATAATAATCAAACAGTTTTTGTTTTACATCCTTTGCAAGATTTGTATAAACGTTGACATCTTTTACATCGTTATTTATTTTTGCACAAAGCGCCATTGTCTCAAGGCTTCTGCAAAAAAGCATCTGTTCAAAACTCACTTCTCCTTTTTTGCTTAAGCCATTTGCCCAGTCAATAAATATCCAGTCTCCCGGCTGTCCTTCCATTAAACCATCTTTATTCCTTCGTGATAAACAAAAATCCATCAACGTTTTCATGCGCGGATAATTTTGTTTGATGAATGAAGTATCGCCGGAATACATGTAATAATCATAGATACTTAAGAACCAATAAAAAGTATAATCCATGATCGTATTGATGTGTGAGGTAACCGGGTCTTTTCCACGCAATGCATAGATGGTGCGTTTCACCGTTTCATTATCATTCATCAAATAATAATTCATCAGGTAGCTTTGGTAAGCATCGCCGCTCCAAACCCAGCGGTCTCGCTTAATGCCATCAATAAAAAATTCTCTTGTGTTTAAATGCAAAGTGTATTTGGCAACATCATAGATTTTGTTGATTAAAGTATCCGAACAACGGAAACTTCCTTTGTCTTTTATATCAGCATATTCATACAACATCGAAACAGAATCAACCGTAATACCATCTGAAGTTTCTAATTTTATATAACGAAATGCCTTCGATAAAGGAAGAATTGAATCTGTGTTCACTTCATGATCAAAATACAAACGATCTAAAGTAATAGCTTCTGAATCGCTGTTGGCTTCTTCTTTACTTTCACCATAAATAATATTGATCTTTCCTTTTCCTTTGATACCATGCAGATGTATGTAACCAAATGTTTCTTTACCAAAATCCATCAGGGAAGCATCGCCCTCTTTTGCAACTGATATGGGTGATTGTGGCCGCGTTGCCAATTTGAATTGCGATGGTAAAATATTTGGATCATTGAAATTGCCGCTGCCTGCTTTTACCCATTGTGTAGCAGATACATCAGATGTTTTCCCGGTTTCATCTATCCATTCTTTGTCTTCGTAAGTAAGGAGCCAGCTTGTATCCGACACGATAGTGCTGCCCTTTACAAATATTGCCGGCACTGTTGCCAGTGAATAAACTTTTATGTTGATTTTATGTTTTCCGGCAGGAACTGTTATGATTGATGGCGTGCCTTCAAACAACTTGCCATCCAGCTTTACATTGTATTTTCCTTCTGCATAAATATGAACTTCTTCAGGTTTTTGCAATGTGTAGGTTTTATGAAAATCCATCAATACAAAATGGTTATCCATTTTCCAGAATACAGGAAAAAAGCTACCACGATCCGTACGGCGGTTTTGCATCTGGTTGCTGAGCCATATTTCATAGTCTCCCGGATACCAGATCCATGTAGCTTTTGATTCCGGCTGTTCTGTAGCACTCTGCGCACGCACGTTTCCAAAAGATATAGTTAATAAAATAATTAATGCAGCTTGTTGTATTCTCTTTTTTGTTTTATGAAATGATTGCATTGAAAATAATTTAATGTCCATTGAAAATGATATACAAAGCCACCATAACAACTATTAATAAACTCCACCATATCCAAACTCTTGTAGTAGTTTTTGCCGCCAGTGCTGCACTTTTAAAATCGAACAAATTAGCAAGCAATAGGTTGGAATTTTTATCAACATAAGAAACCAAAAATGCTACCGCAGACAGAACTACAAAAATATAAAACGATAAAAGCAAAAAGTTTGGCCAAGCCGGATGTGTGGCCGCCGGAAACACCCATAAATAAAGGATGCCGACAAATATGCTAAAAATAGTTCCGTAAATTAAAATAGCATTTACAGCTTTTGCCGTCGTCTTTTTCCAAAGCACACCAAACAAAAACACCACGGACATTGGTGGAGCTAAAAAGCCAAGAACAGACTGGAATACATCGAAAAGATTCAAGCCTTTAATCGAATTAATTGCTAAAGCGATTAACACTGAAACAACAGCGCTCCAAACAGTTACCCATCTGCCAATCTTTATTATTTCTTTGTTCGTTGCTGCCGGTTTATATTTTTTTACAAAAATATCCATCGTAAAAACGGTACTGACGGAATTAAGAGAAGAGCCAATATTGCTCACCAGCGCAGCAATTAATACTACAATAATCAAACCTCTCATTCCTTCCGGAAAAAGATTTGTAACCATTACCAGGTATGCGCGATCAGGATTTTGTAAATGTGGAAATAAAATAAAACACAGAACTCCTGGTATAATGAATAAAGGCACATCTAATATTTTTAACCAGCCTATAAAGTTAGCCCCCAGTTGACCTTGTTCCAGATTTTTTGCGCCCAAAACTGATTGCACCATTGATTGCTCGGTACACCAAAACCAAACTCCCATTACCGGATAGCCCAAAAGAATAGCTGGCCATGGATAATTTTTATCATTAGAAGGAAGAAACAAGTTCCAGTAATTTGCCGGCACTTTATGATATAACGCACTTAATCCACCTACTTTTTCAATGCCAATAACGGTTAATGTAAGTGAAACGACTATCAACAATATCATCTGGAAAACATTGGTAATGGCGATAGCACGCAAACCACCCGATGCTGCAAAAAAAGTAGCGACCACTACCATTGCAATTACCGACTGCCACATGGGAACGTTTAATAATTGCTGCACTAAAATACCTCCTGCAAACAAACCCAGAGACAACCATGAAATCAATATCGTAATCAACGTGTACCAGGCCAACACATTCCGTGTTTTATCACCAAAACGTTTGCCCATAAATTCAGGCAAAGTCGAAACTTTTGCACCCAAATATTTGGGAGCAAAAACAACAGCCAACAATAGAATAAATACAAAAGCATACCAGGCAAAATTACCGGCAACAATACCGGTTGTATATCCAATACTCGCAGAAGCAATCAACATAGAGGGCCCCACATTTGTCCCCCACATATTTAAACCAATGCTGTACCACTTTAAAGAATGTTGCGCTAAAAATAAATTCTCATCCGGCTTTCTTTTTTTGATAAAGCTTACCCAATAGCCCAATCCAAACAATAGCAAAAGGTAAATACCCACCACTACGAAATCTATCGGTTTTAGAGAGTTATAAATAGAGTTCATAATTTAAGGCGTTGCTGGTAATTTTTGAAGGTTATAACGACTTAGAATTTCCTCTACTTTAACAGGTTTACCGGTTTTCAAAGAATCATCCATGGCCTGCAACAATGCAATAGTGATGATGCCTTCTTTCATATCAGGGTAAGCTGTGAAATTTTGTTCGATGGAATCTGCAAAGTATTCCAGGTAATTTTGATATTCACCTGCATGATGGCTTTGACCTTCAAAACGGAAATAATACTTCAACGTATCATCGCCCCACGTAATCATTTTTTCTTCTCCGGTTTTATCTGTAATTGAATATCTCAATTCATGATAATCTGCCTGGCTGCCGCCTTCTGTGCCACGAAGAATGCACGTCATACCGCTATCTCTTTTTGCAGGTTGCGTCGGTCCTGTATAACTGCCACTCACACTGGCAATACGCCCGTCTTCTGCTTTAAAAATAAAATGCATTGTGTCTTCATTTTTTAAGCCGGCGGCTTTCCCATTGGCACTTATCATTCCGTAACCCATTACTTCTTGAATGTCGGGCAGATACCATCGCACAAAATCAACAGGATGACTAAGTCCTCCATACAACCATTTAAAAGATTTTTCCAATGCCCATTTTTTTTCCAGAAACCAACGATGATCGGCATTGTAATTACTTTCTATCGTAATAAGTTCTCCAATTTGCCCTTCTTCAAAATCTTTGCGTTGTCTTTTCGCAGGTTCAAAAAATCGTGAGCTTTGTCCTACAAAAACTTTTTTCCCTGTTTGCTCCTGTAGTTGCAATAATTCTTTTGCGTCGTTTAAATCATCAATAAGGGGTTTGGTACAAACCACATGTTTGTGGTGAAGCAAGGCTTGTTTAACATGTTGCGCATGTAGATGATCCGGTGTGTAAATGGCAATGATATCAATCTCTATATCATTCAGCATTTGCTGATAATTCGTTGTATAATTTGGGAAATTGAATTCATCGCTACGTTGTTTACATAGCTCCTCATTTGCATCGCACATCATCTTCAATTGATATCTATCGCTTCGCAAAGCCGCCGACATAGTGCTCCGGCCTTCACCTAATCCTAATATTCCGATTTGTAACATACATTTAAAATTTAAAAAACCGGTTTTAAAACCACCCATGTTTCGCCTGGCTTTGTTCCTTCAATTCCCTCCTGGTATTTTTTCATTATTGAATTCCATTCATCCACACACGGATTGTTTTCAGTTGTTTTTGGATTTAATTCATCCAAAGTTTTTCCTTTCGGAATGCTGATAATCAACATTAACTGTCTCCCGCTTTTCAAAACAACGACCTGTTGAAAATCTGCATTGCAAAAGCCTTTAGCCACCTCGGGCCACTTTTGAAATTGAGTAGCATGATAGTGTAAATACTGATTTTGCATGGAAGTATCTTTGACCAAATTGGCGGTCATTACAACATTACTCCACCTGTTGCTATTTTTTGGGTTGGAACAGTGGCTTTCATTAAATTCATAAACAAGTTTGCTGTACACTTTCACTTCAGCGTTGGGATAAGCAGCCTCAATTTCTTTTTGTAAATCATCGGGCATCCGTAGCGTATCATAAACAACCAGGTGATTTTTCCATTCAAAAATATCCAGGGCAGGAATATTATTTTTTGCGCAAATATTTTTCAGGAATGACGGATTCAACAGCATTTTAGATTTGCCGGTAACCTCAATGCACAACTGATTCCTACTTTTAAAAATCTCTGGCTTCTTAATATCATATTCATTTTCTTTAACAGAATTAATAGGCCAATTACCATCTATTGTTTTTTCTTTCAATAAATATTGATACGGCTTTTGTATTCCTGCTTCCTGCTTTACATCTGAAGAAACCTGTGGCCCATTATTCTCCCAAACATTGCCCGGGCCGTTTGCATTTTGCAAGAATTTATGTGCAGGACACCAGTTATCTTTTACCGTAAAATAAGATGAGCCCTCATCGGTGTATAAATAAAACCAATGATCGGGGTCGTGCGGATAAGGCGCTTTATAAATACTGTCAATATAATTATTTCTTATCTCCGAATTGGGCTGGGCAGACAGGGTATAAATCGCAGCAACATCATATAAATACTTTGCATAGTGATTTATTTTATTAAAAGTAATTTTGTTGTCACGCATCGCACTGGGATTTTTTGTCCAACCCCAACCGACACTTATCCCGGTATAGGAAAGATTGCAAACTTCATTGTGCTCAATATTGATTCCCCTTACGAAACCTGCTCCAATACCCACACAGCCCCAATCTTCATTGGCCACGTCAGTAACGATATTATTTACGATGTGTTCGTTAGCGCAAACCTCTCTTTCATCTTTTGGATTATAAGGCAAATGCGCTTCTTCAGCTTCATTAGAAAAAGTTCCAAACAACATTGCTGAGCCTCCAATATCTTTAAAAAGATTTCCTTCAATCAGGTCGTTACTAGTACCTGTTACATAATCCAATCCAGTCGATGCAAGATGTTGAAACCGGCATGACTCAAAGTCGATATGATTCGCATAACTCACTTCCACCGCTGGTTTCGGCCTGCCAACCCATGCCTGGTTTTTCAATCCTTTCTTATCCGGCGTTCCCGGTATTTTTAGTTTATACGCATCCAGCAAATACATGCCTGCCTGTAATGGAACATGGCCGAATTCTGAAGGCCGCAACCAACCGGTATGCATAAACGAAATTCCTTTGAACAAAACATAAGAAACAGGATGGTCAATAGTTCCTTCCACTTTTACTAAAGTTTCCAACCTTGGAGCAATACCACTTGCAGTATTTAAATTTTCATTGTCACGCGGCCAATAATATACTTTCCTGTTTTTTAAATCGAGATACCATTCTCCTGGTTCATCCAAAAACTGGATGGCATTCGTTAGATAAAATGGAGAATTACCGGTCTTTTTAGATAACCACGGCGCAGGCCACGGATGCTCTGATTCGATCCTGCTTTCGGGTTGATAAAAAGTCAACCGGGCGCTGTCTCCTTTAACTTGTATCTTTTTTATCCTTAAAATAGCAATCGCCCACCATTGCTGGATGAACATTTCTATTCCTTCCGTATTTGAAGGATCAATATTAGGTTTTGGAATTTCACAACTTTCTGTTTCATGATCCCATGACAGAATGCGATCCATGCTATCTCCTGTTGCACTTTTTGCACGAATGGCTTTTAAATTATTGATCCAGAGTTGTCGATAGTTTAAAACATTTCCTGCGACCGTTGGTGCATCCGCAACCCAGATTTTATTTTGGGATTTTTTGGGCAGACCCTTTACTATTCCTGTTGATTTTTGCCAACCTGTAATATTTATGCCACCACTAAAAACAGGATTTTCTTTATCTGCGTTTTCAATAATTGTAGGACTACTTTCTGTTCCGGAATCTTCAGGACGAATAAACAATGGTTCATAAAATTGGTAAATGCCTTTCACAACCTTTATATGAATGCCATCTTTAATTGACGGGTCATTCAACCGACGAAGTTCACGGGCCTTACGCAAAGCCATCGCAACAGTAGCCAATGGTTTTTCTTTTGTGCCGTCATTTTTATCTGAACCATTTACGGCAACCCAAATTACTGCGGCGTGTGCTTTTAAAACAATACAAAATGAAAAGAGAAGGCAGATGAAAAAATATTTAGATTGTCTCTTCATATTTTACAATCTCAATTAGCTGTTTGAAAAATGGATTTTACATACGCCGTATTTGCACCATAATTCTTTTTCACATTACGTGGGTCTTTCGCATCTCTTGATCTTTCAATAACAAGCCATCCACTCCAGCCCATTTTATCTAAAGTTGCTTTTACTTTGTGCATATCGATCTTTGGATCATTCTGCAACCACACTCCATCATCATCCGTACAATGAATTTGTACGATATTGTCTTTACCCAGGATCCGTAATTCTTTTTCAAGATTGCGCCCGTTTTTTATGGCATTGGAAAAATTGAAATAACTTTTGATGGCCGGTGAACCAACATCCTGTAGCAATTTTAATTCTCCAGTAGCATCGAGTGCCGTTTCTATTCCTATCACAACTCCTGCATCCTGCGCCATTTTACCGGCGACTTTTAAGCGGCTTACAACCGAATCTCTCAAGCCTGGACTTTTCACCAAATCACATTGAACCCCGAGAGGAAGAAAAGCGACTTTCACATTCATCAGTTTCATTGTTTTAATACAATCCTGAACAGACTGTATGAATTGTGGTCTTTCACAAAATGATTGCGCATAATAACCTGTCATACCAAGAGAACAAATTTGCAGACCCAGTTCTTTTGCTTTATTTAAAAATTGCTCCCTGATACTGTCCGTTAAAAGTTTATTATCAAAAGTCACACGGTTTCCGAGGCCACCCATATCCACTTCCAAACCATCTGCTCCAACATCTTTGGCAACTTGAAAAGCCCCTGATTTCTGGCGTTTCAAAAGCATCAGATCTATCACCCCTACTTTATAGCGTTGATTATGTGCTTGTGCTACTTCTTCCTTAAATATTTTTGAAATGTTTTCAAAACCCTTCAATGCATTGGCTGGCAATCTTTCACCTTTGTCTCCAAAAACATACATAGCCGGAGCTTTCTCAATGGTAACATCCGACTCAGTTATATTTCCCTCTTTATCCTTAACTGCATTAATGTTGAGCCCGAAATGTTCTGCTACAAATTCATACATTGCTTTTCGTTTTGAAAAGCCGTAGTCGTGACCTTCATTTCCCAAATGAACATTCTTAATGTTATTCTTTTTACCATAAAATCCATACACTCTGTCCACGAAAGGGAAACCCATTTCAGGAACGTGTTGTGTCCAATCCTTACCGTCTGAAATAATAAGTTGTGGACGTGGTGCAGCCATTGCAGCTATCTCAACATTGTTGGTGCCGCCACCACACAAATGAATTCCCATGCCGCTTTCGCATGGACAACCGCCGCTGTGATAGGATGACATCATTACCACAGGCACACTTAATTTGATGCGACTGTCTATTGCTGTCATTGCCATCGTATGGCTTCCTCCACCGGAAGCGCCTGTAATGCCCACACGGTTTGTATCCACTTCTTTCAATGACAATAAAAAATCAAGAATCCGCGTAGCGTTCAACGCTTGTAAACTTTCTACCAGAGCTCTGCGGTGATCCGCGGGTGTCACCTGGAGCAGTGATTCACCATCCCAGCCAAACAGATCGTAGCTAAAAGCCATAGCTCCCATCTTTGCAAGCATCGCGCACCGGTATTGACAATCTGCCCGGTAGCGGCCGCCGCTAAAGTGCCCAACCGTATTCATAATCACCGGAATTTTACTTTTTATTTTTGCAGGGCGATACAATGAACCTGAAACATAAACGCCGGGTAATGTTTCAATCGCTATATTTTGAACAGTATAACCATCCATTTTTCTTATCTGCGTTACGATTGGTTTTGAATCAGGTTTTGCTGGAAGTTTGTCGAGCATCAACGTT
This sequence comes from Hanamia caeni, assembly GCF_003721595.1. Lineage (GTDB taxonomy): Bacteria > Bacteroidota > Bacteroidia > Chitinophagales > Chitinophagaceae > Ginsengibacter > Ginsengibacter caeni. Next base: position 84,299 of record NZ_RJJR01000012.1, on the reverse strand, counting down.
TTAAGAATGCAGTTTCTTAACAGAGCCTTGCGCTTTTCAAAACCCTGTTCATCATGGTATAAAGTGGATAAATATTGCAACTGTTCCTTTCCTTCTGCCGGAGTTTTCAGATAATATTCATAAGATTTCAGCTTGTATTTTTTATCCCCTTCTTTTGTAAATGATATATTCTGAGACGCAAGCACATTTGATAAAGTTTCTTCCAGATCCGGCCTGAAACGCCATTTAGCAAAGGTTACTACCCTATCTTTCACTAAATCTTCAGGATATCTTATATGGACGTCAAATCTTTGTTCAATGTCGGATATTACTTCCTTTAAAGGTTCTTTAAACTGATCATCTGAATTTTGTGCAAAAGATGTTTTAGATGATATCAACAAAAGAAAAAGAATAACATGCAATATTTTCATTGAATATTTTTTTATCAAAAAAATGCTTCAGTTAAGATTTTAGAACGGAAGGCAACCAGTAAACGAAGGAATAATCAGAATTCTTATTTCGCTATTCAGCCTTCACGTTATCCAGTAAACAAACAAATAATCAACATTCTAATTCATCATTTACTATTCGCCAATTGATGAAACAGGCAATAAATCTGTTGAATAAAATTAAAGGCGCTATTATTTAAAATAAATAGGTGAATTAACTATATTGATGGATTATTTTCCTTTGTTATGTTTGGCAAATAATCGGCAAAACTGGGATATGGTCCTTCCATTTATCTGGCTGAATCGTCAGAAGTTGTCGCCCCTTTTGGTGGCGTGTACCCTTTCATTGGAGGCCATTTACCATCGACAATTTTTATCATTGGCAATTTCGACGGATCTACTTCTACATATCTTATCTTTTGTCTTCTCCATGTGTAAACAATATGAATCATCCCATCCTTACCTTGTATTACTGATGGATAGGAATATTGACTTATTGGCGAATCTTCTAAAATTAATGACGCATACCAAGTTTTACCATCCTTAGAAATCGCCACGTTTAAAGGCGTGCGCGGGCCTTTCCCCTTTTTCCATGTAGCATTAGGAACCGCATGATTATATGCCAATAATTGCCATCCGTTTTTTAGTGTAACTCCATCGATTCCGGAATTGTTATTAGGTAATGAAGTCCTGGACAAAGGCGTCCAGGTTTTGCCGTCGTCATAAGACCATGTTTGCAGGACTGCTTGTTCCTTGCTTCTGCATAGAGCTTGCAATGTATCTTTTCCGTAAAATAAAATTGTAGGTTGTAACGGGCTTTTATAATCCGCATTATTAGGGGGCAAATTCATCATTGTCCATTTATTTTTTTGCACATTATATCTTTCGAAATGGATAGCAGTCTTTCCTAGCTCTACACCAGAAGGGCAAAGCAAAGAACCGTCTTTCAGCAATACAGGTTTATTCTTAATGGGACCCAAAAAACCTTTTGGTAATCTTTCTGGTTTTGACCAGGTGATGCCATCATCCTTAGAACGAATCATCCAGCCTTTCCATTCAGAGGGCTTTGGTCCAACTTTATAAAATAATAAAAGATCTCCGCCGGGAACCTGGTACAACACAGGATTCCAGGTAGGATAACGCAATGTATCGTTTTGAATTCCATTGGCAACCGGAACCGGTGTTGTCCATGAATGATTTATTTTGCGACTCACATAAATTTCCACGTCAGGGTTTCTTTCTTTGGTACCACCAAACCATGCTGCGACAAGGCCTTTCGGCGTTTCAGCAATTGTTGCAGCATGACAAGATGGAAAAGGGGCTTTATTGAAAATAAATTCTTCTTCTACTATTCCCTTTTTCCATGGCCCCGATTGGGCATTTACCAAATTCATTGCGGCAAAAGAAAAGAAGAGTGTTGTTAAATAAGTTTTGTACTTCATAATTGATTTATTTACTATTACTGTTTTTTTCAAAATAAGAATCTGTAATATTCCCTGGTTTACTGCAACAAAGAACTTAGGTTACACAATCAAGATAGAGTGCGTTACTCATTTAAATCCGACTTTTTATGTGCCTTCTTTGCTTTTACTGCATTTACATAATCTTTATACATCTGTCGCCAATCCCTTCCGTTTGCATTTAGATATTGCTCACACTTTGTTTTATAAATCTCAAATATTGCGGAGATCTCTTTCATGTTTTTATAATCCACCGCTTGCTCTCTTGCTTGTTTAAGATTAGTAACTATTACAGCTTCTTCCACGGGGGTTAAATTCGGGACAATTGCTTTATAACCAGCAAGCGTGAACGCAACTTTGCCAATCGTATATTTATCCAGTATCATTTCTACCTGGGTATCGGCCAGATCTTTCCGCAAACCGTTCATCAAATTTTCATGAACAGACTTTGGCATTGCAGAGATCGCTATAACGCGCCGGTCCAGATCGCTTAACTTGTTTCCAGTCTCAGGATTAATACCTGCCGGTACGGTGCTGGCCGGATGTTCATTGTTCCAGTCGCGGATAGTTTTTAAATGTGTTGCGATCACTTCTGTTACTCTTGCCTCTTTAGCTTTATCATTTAAATTAAGAGATGCTACCCATTCACCGGCACGTTTGTAAACGTCTACCTTTTTCAATTTCATTAAAAAGAAATTATCATGTGTTATTTGCCGGAAAAATCAAAATATAATGTCATTACCAGGCAGCGATCAGGCGCTTTGCCATAATCATAAAAAATATTTTTTTCACCCATTGGCCCTGTTGTTTCCGGCCGCTGGGTTTTTGTGCCAATAGCAGGTATTGCCTGCATAAAGGAAATATGACCTGAAGGAAATTTTGGCTCATAATTGTGCCATTTATCCGTTTTTGATGCCGGTGTAAATAACCGCAAAAACAAATCTTCGTTGTCAGTGTAAACTGTAAATGATTGAGCGGACGTTAAAAATTTACAAGCATACATATTTGAATAGTAACCTTTAAATTCAGGATATATCCAGGGTGATTCACCGGTTTCGGTGTTGTTGTAAGGCTTGTTCCATATCCCAAACTTATTTCCCATCATCCTGTTTTTCCAAACCCTGTATGGGCCATACCCCATGTACTCAACGCCTTTGATTTCTTGTTCAGGAAAAGAAAAATTTACACCTACCACGCTGGTGAAATATTCGCCCGGAAAATATTTCACCTTCATTTTCACAAAGCCGGAAGGATAAATAGTCCATTGTAAAACGTTGTATGAATTCTTCCTGTCGAACGTAGATTCAATAACTAAATTTTTCCCTTCAAACCTGGATGTAAAATCTTTGAAGTTGTTTACTCCTTCCTGTATCACCGGGCCATTATTAAAAGCAATTTCACCTTTTGAATTTTGAACCTGTTGCAACAAGCCGTTGTTTTTGTTAAACAGGAATTGAATTCCGTTTGCGGAAACATTGTAAACAGAATCCTTTTCAGCAAAATTTACTTCTCCTGCATTTTCAAACACAACATTTTTTTTGACGACATCTTTGGGTAATATTAAGGGAAAGCTCCACGTAAAAATTTCTTTTTTATCGGCTCCAAAAGCCGTTACATATAACACGTCATATTTGTTCCAGCCGGGAGGCAGATTTACTTTTAAAATCCCCTTTTCCGAAGGGCGTATATTTGGTGCAATTGCAGTTCCTTTTATATCCGTATTTGATTCGCTATTTTTTGCAAACGGCAACTTTGATAGCTTCCATTTAAAGCTGCATTGATTAATATTCGTAAAGAAAAAACGGTTCTCAATATTCAGTTTTCCATCAAATGAAGGAGTTATATCTTTTGGTTCAAAAACTATGGGTGACCATATTTCTTTTATAGCAAAATAACTTCCCTCTTTTTGATGATAAGGCCCTACAATGCCGTCCGGACCGTGGTCTCCGTCGGTATCTATTTTACCATCTTCATCTGTTCTTACAACTCCTCCGTCAGCAAAATCCCATAAAAACCCACCGGCAGATAAGGGATACTTCCACATGGCTTCCCAATGATCCTGTAAGCCTGCCCCCAGTCCACCATCATAAAGCCCGTGCAAAAATTCTGTGGGCATTACAATATTATGCCCATGCATGTAATTACTGATTCCGTAATTATATTCACGGTAATGTTGGGTATCAAATCCACGAAACACCATCCACGGATGAATCACATGGCGATGCTGAATATCTTCACTGTCGAAAACGGCATCCAGGTCGAGGTTGTGGCCGCCTTCATTTCCATTATCCCACATGATGATACAGGGATGATTTTCGTTTTTATCAATCATAGCTTTTGCAAGGGCGGTGCCGGTTGGTGTATCATAATGACCATGCCAGCCAGCCAGTTCATCCAGCACAAATAATCCAAGCGAATCGCACATGTTGTAAAAATGTTCGTCACCGGGATAGTGCGACATACGAACGGCATTCATGTTCATATCCTTTATCATTTGCACGTCAGCCAAACTACGTCTTTCACTCATTGTGCGTCCTGTTGACGGCCAGAACGAATGCCGGCAAACGCCCTTGAACTTTATTTTTACCCCGTTGATATAAACGCCATCGCGTTCTCTGATTTCTATCGTTCTAAATCCAAAACGCTGTTTTATGGAATGGATTATTTTCCCTTCTTGTTCTATAGAAAATACCACATTATATAGATTGGGAAATTCTGTTGACCAAAGCTTTGGAGATGCAACTGCTGTATTCATCTTTACAACTGAATCTCCTTTATGAATTGTTGTTGTAAAAGGACGACCAATTTTCTTTCCATCCAATGAATAAATTTGAGCTGAAATCTTCGAGTTCTTTTCTGCATTATTTACAAAAACATTTGCATTAAATTTTCCATCTGCTGTTGCATTTAAGGCTACCCGTTCGATGTGCTGCTGCGGAAATGCCTGCGAATAAACCGGACGAAATATGCCGCCAAATATCCAAAAATCACCACGCCGTTCTGCAGCATTTACCGATTCATTTGCTGAATGTTTTGACACAGTCGCTTCCAGTAAATTATCACCTCCATATTTGAGCAATTTGGATACATCAAATTTAAAACGATAGTAAGCGCCCTGGTGAACAGGCCCTGCCAAATGCCCATTAACCTTTACTTCGCAATCCGTCATAACGCCTTCAAAAACCAATTCTACAACTTTTGTTTTCCAGGAAGAAGGCGCAGAAAAATGGTATTTATATAAACCTTTTTCTTTTCCGCGAACACTATCCTTTGCAAAGCCATAATTGTATTTTCCAAAGCCCTGCAATTCCCAATTGGATGGTACCGGAATGGTTGTCCATTTACCCGAATTCATGCCTGACGTACAATAAAATTGCCAGTTGACGGTTTTGTCTTCTCCGGTTCCTGACAAATACATTTTTTCCGTTTGCTGTGCAAATGAAGTGCAGCACGACAGTACAGTAAACAAAGAAATAATGTATTTTTTCAATTTTGTTTTTTTTTATTTAAAAACTATTTTACTTCTATAGCTTCACAATTTGCTATAGTAAAAAAGGATAAAATTGGGATTCGAAAAATCACCTGCAATCTAGAAAAACCGGATTGTATGCGAAGTAAAATAAGGTAATAAGGTTGGGAACTATTTTACTGTTATTTTACTAAGGTAATAAGGTTATTTATCGTCTTTGAATTTGAAAACCTTATTAGCTTAGTAACCTGAAATTATAAACAAAACCACCTTATTCCTTTATTTAACAACACACAATTTTACCCTCTGTATTGTATAACAAGCATCTCATTCCCGTTAATTTTTCTTTTCAACAATCAACAAACATTCTTATTCAGTCTTTACGAAATGTAACGGATTATCCGTTCTGAATGGCACTGCAGGCAATCCATCTTTATTAAAAAAATTAGGTTGAGCCGCTTCGCTCCATGCAAATCTTACATTTTTTGGATCAGGAACTAATGGACTTGAAACAATTACTTTATTTCCTTCAATCACTGCTTTTGCCGGAACAAATTTTCCATCGGCGCCTGCAATAGTAAACCATGTCAACGGCTTTCGATCTTTGCTTTCCAGGCCTTTTCCTACATAATTAAATTCAAGTTCTATTTTACCATTCGTAATTTTCATTCGCTTATAAATTGGGCCGGACGGGACAACATTCAAACCGTAATCCTTCGCCAAAGCCCATTGAGCCAATCTTTTTCCTACTTCCCACTTACCACGTGGATGCAGGTCATCTGGTGAATTGGAAAGATCGTTGATCACAACCATTCCCGTATAGGGAATATTCATTGCAAGGGTTTGTGCTTCCCAGAATTTTGGTTCCGTTTCTACAGTAAGCGGATATCTACCTGCACTTTTTGAATAATAAAACGGCGCAATCTGCACATAATAAAAAGGCAATTTGTTATCCTTCCATAATTTTCTCCATCCATTTATTAGCGCCTGCATTTTGTAGGTGTATTCAATGCTTTCATTTTGAAAACAGTTCGTTTCTCCCTGGTACCACAAAAATCCTTTGATGGCAAAAGGCGCTAATGGCTGTATCATTTTAGGATAAAATTTTCCCGGTTGACTTTCATCCAACTTGATCGGTTTGTCTTTTTGCTGCTGTTTTGGAATAGCGCCTGAAAGCCAGGGCTCAATAGCGCTGCCCGGAATTGCAGCCGATATCATTCCGATGGGTACATGAAGTTTAGCGTTAAGCTCTTTTGCAAAAAAATATCCGGCTGCAGAAAATGAACGCAATGCAGAATCTTTTGCAATGCTCCAACCGCTATGAGATGAATCCTGGTACAATAGATTTTTTTGGGTAACAAGGAAAATCCGGATATCAGGATTGTTGGCTCTTTCCAATTCATCGATAGGCGAATTTTTACTGCTGTCTGTCTTCACCACTTTGCTGTTCTTACGCATCGTGTATTCCATATTGCTCTGGCCGCTGCACAACCATACTTCACCGACTAAAATATTTTTTAAAGTAATGGTATTGTTGCCTTTTATGATCATTTCGGAAGGTAAAGCCGAAGCATTCATTTTATCAAGATTTACCATCCATTTTCCCGACTTATCTGCAACAGCATTTTTGGTTTGATGATGAAAAGTAATAGTTATTTTTTCACCCGCAGATGCATTGCCCCAAATAGGAACTGTTTGGCCACGCTGCAAAACCATATCGCTTCTGATTATTTTCGGAAGCGTTACTTCTGCTTTCACATTGGCAACACATAACAGCACGAAAAAAGTAAAATAGAAATTTGCTTTAAAAGTCATTTTACTGTTGTGGTTTTTAATGAAGTGATAAAATAGGAAGCCAATGCGCCCGGCTCTCCTGCATTTGGTAACGATTCATACATCGGGTCTGTAGGCGTATCGGCATTGGGAAATCTTCTTACGTTTCCTGTCCTGAAAACAATTCTTTCCACTTCATGAACCGGTGCAAAAAATATTCCCGGAGACAACTCTTTTCCATTCACATTTACGGTATAAAATCTTTTATCAGTATCAAGATTTACACGGACTTTGTAAGTTGTGCCTGCAGAATATTTCATGAGATTTCTATCCCGGTAGCCCGCTTTTGCATGCAGATAACCTGCGGAATCAAATGAAAGCCTGATCGCCGCAGATCCATTGCCATCCTGGAATTCAATGTCCAATTGTCCTTTATCGTTTTGTTCGGGAATGACCGTAAATTCTGCTGTAATTTTTTTACCCGCAGGAATCAACCTTTCTGCTTTTGCATATTCATAGCGATCCCAATCTTTTAATGACAGAACTTTTGTTCCGTCACTCATTTTTTCAATTTGCACAGGCGCCCACAATGCACTGTAATAATTCCAAAACTGCAATTCTTTTCCATCAGGCATTTGATTGAAAACTTCATTTACATCTTTGGTTTCAACATCAGTGACAGGAACAGGAATGGTGGCTACCCACATATCTTCCTTGTTCATGCTGTAAGTCACCCAGAAGTTTTTGCCCGGAGGATTTCCGTTTCCTTCAATAATTCCCCTCGTATATTGAGGACCGTAAGATTTGTAATTGCCGCCATAGCGCATCGGACTAATATTCCCATTTACCAACAAAAGGTTTTTATAATCCAACCCATCATCACTAACGGAAATTGCAAGCGGCCAGCGAAATTCGGAAGGATTGTACACTGCCGCATACTTTCCATCCGAAGTTTTTTGACCCCATATCTTTGCATTACTATTAACAAATTTTGACGCCCGCAAAGGATTGTAGCGCCATGTTTTACCTTCATCTTTACTGATGGACGTAAGCGCATATTTCCACAAACCCACTACGTTTCCATTTGGCAAATGATAATAGTTAAATGCTTTAAATTGTTTTTTTAAAGGAATGAGCGGATCATCTCTATCAGCCTCTTCCACCCACTGTTGCATCATAAGAGGAGTAGCTAATAATTCATTGCAGGCTTCTACAAAACCTTTGTCTTTGCTGGTGGTGTAGAAAGGATAAAAAGTATTTTTTTCGCTCCATCCATGATTGTATCGGATAAAATATATCGGGCCGGGCTTTCCGTCCGTATGCATTTCACGAACCACACGACCAATTCCATTTCCATCGTTTGGATCATCATGAGGCCCCAAACAAATACCGTAATAACCCAATATCAGCAAAATGTTTTTCTTTGAAACATAAAAACCCATGCGCTGGTGCATTACCGCATCGAGATTTTTTGCCACTTCTGTGCGTCCTTTTTTTGTAGTGCCATCAGGAATGCGGTAAACAGGAAAAATAACAGATGGCTTTGACCAGTTGTAGCCGTCATTTGAAGTCATAAGCAAAGTATGTCCTGGCGGAACACTTTCACCAATGCTATCGCTTAGGTATTCAAGATAAAAAGTATGATTCCAGTAAGCCAACATAGGTTGATGATTGTAAGTCCAGCCAAACCCATCGGCATCACCAGCATGCGCACGATTTGCGCGAAGTACCTGCATATTGTGTACTCCTCTTGCAAGCCTTAATTGCCCGTCATGATAATCTACATTTGACAGGGTGTTGCCGGAATAATGAACGGTATCCTGGGCTAACGTGGTAGCATACACGAAAACTAAAATCGCCATCATCCATATTTTACTTACGCCATCTTTCATTGATTTTAATTACATTTTTTTGTTGAACAAAATGATTCAGCATCACTTTTGAGTCTGTCCTTCAGAACAGGAATTCTGCATATTTATCCTTTTACTGCTTCCATCCATGCATGAGCCATCAGGCGGGCACCTGCCAATGTTGGATGTACACCATCCGCCGTCCAATATGCGCCAGGAGCTAACTTTTGCGCCTTATCATAAATACTTTGATACGGAATAAAAACAGCATCATAACTTGCCGCAATCTCACGGGCAGCTTTGCGATATTCATCAAAAGCAGGATACCATTTTTCATCAACCGATTTCACCCCGATGACTGCATAAGGCTCACCAATAATGAGTTTTACATCAGGAAGAGTTTGTTTCGTTCTGTCCAGTAAAGTTTTATAATCATCACGGTAGGTTTTGATGGTTCCCTTATAACCGTTTACCAGTGTGTGCCAGAAATCATTTACCCCCACCAGTATGCTCAATACATTTGGCTTTAAATTCAGCGTATCATTATCCCAACGATCGGCTAACTGATATACTTTATTACCACTCACTCCCCTGTTATAAATTTTTAAATTTTTACCCGCATAATCGTAAAGCAATCCCGATGCAGCAATCATCGCATACCCGCTTCCCAATGCAGAAGCCTGGTTCGGATTTGTCTTGTCTTTTTTTCTACCAGCGTCGGTGATTGAATCACCCTGGAACAGGATAACGTCATCTTTAGACACAGCAATTTTTTTGCCTCTTTTCTCTTCAGCAAAAGCAGTTGAAACTAACTGTGGAATGGTCAATAATCCAACGCCAGCCAAAGAACTTTTCTTCAAAAAATTGCGGCGGGATGTATTTTCTTTGTTTTGCATCTTAATTTATTTATGAGTAGAAAATTTCAATAACTTATTCGATATTTTTTTACCTGACTGTGGGCGGTGAGGACACCGCCCACGGCGCACTGCCCCGGTTGGTGTCCCCACCAACCGGGAAAATTTATTTATGAGTAGAAAATTTCAGTAACCTTTTTAATACTTTTTTATTTACTTTAAAAATCGTTCCATGCTTATGCCCTTCGGGTACACTTATTTCTTTTGTTATGTTGGTAAACGATTTAAAATCTTTCGTCTTCACCGCACCATATATTTTATCCTTATACTGGTCAAAATAAATTAAATATGCGTCGCCTACTTTTTCAACCGCAGGCCCTTCAGTATATGAAGGCGTAAATGCTTCAGAAGGCTTGCCATATGGGCCTAAGGGACTTTTACCAAAAGCAACTTTTATATTATGATTCGGCCTTGTATTGTCTTTTAATATCAAAACATAGTCTTTCTTTCCCCGCTTTAAAATCTCGCAATCAATCACACTAAAACCCGGATCATAAAAAAGCTTTGTATCGCTGAAGGTCTTAAAATCTTTTGTTGTTGTATAATACATCCTGTGATTATTATCTTCATCTTCTATTCCTTTTGGAAAGCGAAAAGGAATAGTGGAAGCCCAAATGATAATAAATTGTTTTTCTACATCATCATAAAATATTTCAGGCGCCCACACATTTACCGTCGTTGGTTCATTTTTCATTACATCGATCACGCGCTCTTCACTCCAATGAATAAGGTCTTTTGAACTTGCATAACCGAAACCTTTGTTTCCTTTCCACGCACATGTCCACACTATTTGAAAAACTCCATCCGGCCCTTGCACAATGGAAGGATCACGCATTATTTTATCACCAACTACAGGCTTCAAAAAAACAGTATCAAGGTCTTGCCACTTATAACCATCATAGCTGTAAAGAAGCCGCAGACCCGCGTTTGCAGGTTCATGAAAACCCGTGAAAAGGTACACACGATTATTACAAGAAGCAACCGATATTAAAACCAATCCTATAATAAAAAATTTCTTCATTAACTTTTTTCCAGGATGAGCACCCAGTCATTTCCATCTTTTTTTTCACCAGGCGGATTAAATTCACGAATGCCATTGGTTGCAAAAATTCCAATTTTCGTTTCCTTCCCATTTCTCGGATTGTACCAGGAAGCTGTGAATTTTCCAACGGGCATTTCTTTCATATTCACCTTAAAATTCCTTCCGCTATAATCATAAAAAAATGCATAATCTTTTCCTCTTGTCGCGGCGATGTAATCATATTTTTTCCCCTGGTCAGAAACTAGCGCCTGGTCTGGTATCCTATCAAAATAAGGTTTCGACAACATCAGTTTTTTTAACCAAATCATTTGCCCTGCCCCCGGGTCGTTTATGGCATCAAACCAATAATCATTTGCACCATACGCTCCCGTTTTCTCTCCTGCCTTACGAAATTGCATTACGGCATTGTCGCCATAAGTAAAACCGGCAGCGCCAGCAAAAACGCTCCAATATCCATATCGTCTTACATCTTTGGCTTTCCATCTTGGCAATGTAGTATCATGTAAACCGTGCGGAATTCCTTCGTATGATGGTTCTCCATCCAATACAGGCTTCACTGGTTTTTTATTAAAAACAAGATTTACATATTTCCAGTTGTCTTCGCCAAACCTGAATGGCTCGGATGATGAAGTGTCCTGCGCATAAGTTCTGTGTCCAGATTGGAACATATTCATTTTTAACCATTTTTCATTTTGAAACCATATTGAAGAAATCGTACGGCCTCTTGGATGGAAAGTGATGAGATGATTTTTATCAATTGAATCTAATGTTTCGCCAATCGTATTCCAAACATTGATTGAATCACTGCCGGGAATATCACCGCCATTGATCCAAATAATATTCGGCTTATTCTTATAACGGTTGGCAAGCCACGTTGCATAAATTTTTGCCTGTTGCTGATCAACCAAACCGGCTTTCACATTGCCGCCCCATACCGGCACGAGACCAATGTAAATCCCTTTTTCTGCTGCTTTGTCAATTATATAATCCACATGATCCCAAAAATCATATTCCCTTTTATTGGAAAATTTATTTCCAGGGGTCGTCTTCGGAGTTGCCACATTTTTATTTATCAAAGCACTGTCACCATACACATTAACTTCGCCGGGAGAATGCACTACCATTACTTGAATTACATTGAAGCCTTTCTTCCTGCGGTCTTCCAGATATTTATCGGCTTCTTCACGATTCAATTTTAAAAACATCAGCCAGCCAGTATCACCGAGCCAAAAAAAAGGCTTTCCATTTTTTTCCATTAAATAATGTCCGTTCGGAGAAGCGATTATTTTTGAAAATTTTTTCGTTTGTGCTATACCGTTAGTAGACAACAATGCACCAAAAAAGGTGATCAAAAGAATTTTATATGCTATTTTATAAACCATTTTAATTTAAAAAAAATTGCTCAATTATTACGATTCAACGGATTAATACATTCGCGGTAAAATATCCTAATCAGTAAACGAATGAATATTTCAAATTCCTGTTTTGCTATTTATGCAACCACAAGATTACCTCGCTATCAACAGGACATTTTAAATCAATAATTTTTCCGCCCCTAACATTCTGCTCTTTCTTTTCTTTCCCTGTTTTAGGATCTATCCAGGAAGCGTTGAAGCGTCCCGAAGATTTTGAAAGATCAACTTTAACTGATCCTTTTCCATAAACAATATATCCATCTTTTTTTGCTAAAATATATTCGCCGGCATTTAATGAATTAAAAACAGGCAGCATAGATGAAGCATCTTCCAAAAATTTTGCATCATAAATCCTTGGAATGGCTGCCAGCGAACCACCGGCCATAAAAGCCGCCCATCCAAAACGATCGTATCCATCAGCGGAATACATAACAGCTTTTCCCGGGTATTTTTGACGGTATTCAAGAACTGCTCTATACACCTGTTCAAATGAACTTGCTTTAGGTTTTAATAATCTTGCCCATTGACGGGGAGCAAGACTTGCCCCACCTTTAGGTGCATATAAGCTACCATTTGCCTGGTAGTGCCATTGCCGGATATCAATAATATCCACAACAGGAGCACGTTCCGGGTCTGCAAGGATAGAATCCTGTACATCTTTCGTTGTACTCAAACCGATAATTTCTTTTTTACTATTTTCTTTTTCCCACTGCTCAATCACATCCAGCCAAAAGGCAACGAAATGCCTTGGGCCGGTAAATTCGGCGGCTGTAAATTGAATTACGCCATTGTTGTCCTTAAAATTATTAAGGCATTGCCGGATGTAAGCCTCATGCAAAGGCCTTCGTGCCGGATTAGTTTCATCGTAAAATTGTTGAGCGAGGAAAATACGTTTGTCGCCTGCGTAAGGTGGAGGTTCAGGAAAGCCGGTATTATTAATATTGTTTACGGGTCGCCACGTAAAATTTGCATAATGAGCGCCTGCCTCAATGATGTTATGCTGAAAATAATTTTGATGAATAAGAACAAGCCCTTTCTGATCTGCAAGATTTGCAAATTGTTTTAGACGGCTCCAATACCAGGGATTGTATTTTGTAAGATCATATTTGCTAAGGCCGTCCCAGGCTGTGTCTTTGCCGCTTCTGGCAAATGGCATTTCATAAAAAGGCGGCCATACCTCCCCGTTCATCCGTCTTACTCTTTCATGGTCATCGAGACGGCGATCGTACCAGAGAGGAGAATTCTGTTCAACTGCGACAATATGATTCTTTTCCATATTATCCGTTTCTTCGTCAAGTTCATCTGTCAAACCTTTTCCAATGCGGCCTGGAACAAAACGGGTAATTGCCGGCTTCATTTTTGGTAAATCTTTTGGCTGTACGCTTCCATTCCACCAGGGCACGTCAAGCCGGCCACCGGTAACGACACGATTGCCACGCACCAGCCATCCATTTTCAATATGCAAAGTTGGCGCATTTGCAATAACCGGCATTTTCTCTACTCCAACTTCATCAATCTTTTTCGCGCCTGCAGCATCAACAGGAATAGGATTTCTTTTATCAGACTCGTCAATCCAATCGGATAATAATGGTGCGGGATTCGCCGCTTCAGCAGTTAATTGCGCAGCTACCGCAACAGTAGGACTGCTGGAGGCTTCTGAGGTTATTGGTAAAAGAAAAGAAGCATGGGATACATCTTTTCCCAATCTTTCCTGCAACTGCGCATAAAATAGGCTCCTTGGATTCACATGTTCATTTGAACTTTCCCAATATCCATCGCCATTAAATTGCGACCAGGAACCGTAAGAATAATTGTTTGCAGTTGGCGGTTTGTAACAATCAATAAGCGCCGCACTGCATTGCCAGAAAACTGAATTGGCTGCTGTCCATCCTGCCCCCTGACCATCCTGCCCACGATTATCAAAACGCAATGCTTGTCCGTCAATATTTACAATATCAAATAAGACACCCGAAGCCCAGCTCTGAATCGTTCCGCTAAAGCTATAGGGCTGCCTCGACTCGCATTGAACGAATGCATTCGGACCAGGCACACAAAAGCCGACCGCAAAATCGTGATAACCTCTTTCTGCGTAGCAGCGCTGAATGAGCGTTTGCTGACCAGCGGTTAAAAAAGTGTACCTGCGTTGTCCGCCAATTTCTGATATTGGCGAAAGAGATTTACAATCTTCGACAGTTATTCGTTTTGCAGTTGCCAGTATATCAACAGCGCTTCCTGCAAAATGTTTAAACACTACCTGGCGAACCCATGCATCCATAACGTTTTCCATCGTTATCGCCATCCAACGATGTGCTTCATCTTTTGGGTTAGTTTCATCATATGTCGATTGGCAGGTTAAATTTTCAATGCCAACATTGGTGATCCTTCCGGGCCAATTATATGCTGCAACTGTTCCACCACCATAAGTTGTATCAAGTGCTGTCGTAATGGAAGCATCAATCGTGATCGTGTTTCCATTTACAGCAACAACTTTTCTATCCCAATAAATATCGCGTTCACCGGGCTTCCAACCCAGGGCGGATATGCCGCCTCCAAAAGTTTCAGTTCCCAAAAGAGATATCCAGTTTTTTGTTGAAGGCCGGTGAATGGTTATAAAATCACCTGTTTTAAATGATGCATTTTGAACATGAAACTTATTTGCATTAACCGGCACGTACACATCGGTGATTTTAATTTCGGTACCCGTGGTTTTATCATTCTTTCCATTAATTCTGATTAATGTTTCGCGGCCTAAACCCGTTCCCAAAAGAACAGTTCCATCATTCATTCCGCTTCCCCTTAACACAATTCCTGATGCTTCTATTTTCAATTGCCCTGAAATATTGTAGGTGCCTTTTTGCAATAAAACAGTTCCCCTGAAACCATTTTTATCTAAGGGCAAGTTGGCTACATAATCAATAGCTGACTGAATGCGTAAGGTTGCGTCTCCAGTCGTGAGTGGTACTACAATTTTTACCGGAACATCAGGAATGGATTGTTCCGATGCCTTGTATCCACAGTAAGAAAAGTTCGGAATGCGGTTTCCGAGAGAATCAGGATTATAAATAAGATGTCCGTTTTTGGCAACTGTTAATGGAGGTAACGGTTCTGTATTTTTGGCTTGCGCAAAAACATTACCGGAACCCGTCAAAAAAATAAACAGCCATACTAAACAATAGTATGGCTGGCGTAAAATAATAATCGATGCTTTATGCTGCTTTACTGCATTTTGTGTGTTCATTAATCGTGAGCTTCAATCTTGCGTTTTAAAATTAAATTCTATTTTTTTACAGAAGGCCTTACATCGTTGATATTAACAATACTATTGAGGTATTCTTCAATATTCGTGTAGCCGTCCTTCCGATATGCCGATGCATCGGCTGCATCTTTTGGATTAAGCTTATGTTTTAATTCATATTCATCCGGCATACCATCGTTATCAGAATCTTTATAAGGAGTGCCTTTGTATTCCGGGTAGCCACCCACCTGGCTTATATCACTGATAATGCCTTTTTTGTAAGAATCAGCTGGCAAACGCCGCTTAATAAAAGGGCTTTTGGCAGCAGGTTCGGCATTGGGGCTGGTTGTGATTGTAGCAGTTCTTACATCTTCAATTACTCTTTTATCTACCGCATCTCTTTTTGGAAGAAAAGCACCCACATGTTCCAACACATATTGGTAAGCATCCTGTGCATTCATCACTGATAATTTTGCAATAGCAAAAGGTTCATCCGTTCTGATTGCAGCAGTATATTTTCCGGCATTTGGGAGGTCTTCAATTTGTACGCCACCATCCCAGTTATCGCTGGTAACTTTTTCATTTCCGTCCATAATATTTCCTACCACATAAGCTCTTCCAAACATGGCCGTATCCTTACGTGAACGGCCCGATTCCGGTTTTAGAATACGATGGCTTATCGGCTTGTCTTTTGGTGTTATCGGGCCAGGCTTGAAATAATTATTTATAAAATTAAAATGCGAATTATTGTCACCTCCGTCGACGGAGCGGTTCCACCAGTTAAAGACGACATTATTTACAAAACCGAAATCACCATACATACCCACGGAAGGATTGCGTGCCACATTATTGGCCCAAAGATTCCTCATAAATGTACTATTCAACCCGCCAATGGTGCTTCCAAATGCGTGATTATAAGTGTCAAGCCCTTCGGAAAAAATACTGTTTTGAATGGTAACGTTTACTGTTGGCAATTTCACATCTTTACCAGTACGATCATATACGTGCCTGTAAATAGACATATTTTCATCTAACCCCCAACTGGCAGAAACATGATCAATCATAATATTTCCAACAGGATTTCCACCCAATGCATCATCTCTCCGTGTAACTTCTGTAGCGCCACGGCGAAAACGCATGAAGCGAATAACCACATCATGAGTGTCTATCCAAACCGACTCACCTGCAATGCAAACGCCATCACCCGGCGCGGATTGACCTTCAATAGTTATATAAGGCGCGCGAATACTCACTGGTTCTTTTAAATGAATAATTCCGGATACATTAAATACAATTATTCTCGCACCGCCCTGCTCGCAGGCATTTCTGAAAGTTCCAGGGCCGCTGTCTTCCAGGCTTGTAACGATAATTACTTTTCCACCACGGCCACCAAACGAAAATGCACCACCACCTTCGGCTCCCGGAAACGCGGGAATATTTGCCTGTGGTAAATCCCATGGTTTTGAAGCCCACGGTACATAAGGCTTTCCTTCTTTTTCCTCTTTCTTTATGATTGGAAGTGCATTTTGCCAGGCGATATCTGATTTGTGCTTTGCGGCTTCCAAAACGGAATCGGCTTTGGCCTGAACCGCTGCGGGTATTACAGGATATTGCGCAAAGGCAAAACCTGGCAACATTGCGAAAGCAATTAATAAAATACCAAAACTTAAATATAAAGATTTCATTCGCTTATTTTAACTTTTGTCGATGTTGTTCTTTTTAAAAATTCTCTTAAAAACGTTTAAAAAAACATTGTCAATAAAGCAGACATTTAAGATTTTATTCCTTGTGCGGGCCTGACGGTATTGATAGGCACTGCGCTGTTTAAATAGACTTCAATATTGGTATACCCTCCTCCATTTTTGGCGGGCTTTGCCGCATCGGAAGCATCATTGGCGTTTAAGCCGTGGCTTTTTTCATAACTGTCGGGGATGCCATCATTGTCGGCATCTGCGTAAGGTGTTCCTTTATAATCAGGATATCCACCTACCTGGTTGATGTTAGTTATAATTCCCATTTTATAAGATTCTTTAGGCAACTTCCTCACTTTGAACTGAAAATCTGTGTCTGTAACCATCGGTCTGTATGAAATTTTACCTGTGCGTACCTGTTCGATAACACGCTTGTCTACAGGATCACGTACCGGAAGTGTTGCCCCAACATTTTTTAATACATAATTGTAAGCATCTTTCGCAGATAAAATGGTTACAGGCGCATGAGGAAAAGGCTTATCCACTTTCATATAGGCGAAGTATTTTTTTGCTGAATCCAATGTCATCTCATCACCTTTCCTGTTTTCTATTTGCACGCCACCATCCCAATTATCTTTGGTGACTCTTTCATTTTTATTCATAATGTTGCCATGTACGTAAGCCCTCCCAAAAACAACATAAGGCAATTTACTACGGCCGGATTCTGGCTTAAGTATTCTGTGACCAACGGATGTATTTAAGTCTGTTACGGGCCCGGGTTTGTAATAATTATTTATCATATTGTACAAAGCAGTATAATCGCCTCCGTCAGTTGAGCGGTGATGCCAGTTAAAGACAATATTATTTACAAAATTGAAAATGCCATTCCAGCCGATAGATGGATTCCGCGCTGTATTGTCCGCCCAAAGATTGCGCACCAACATACAGTTTTCACCGCCCATAGTGCTGCCAAAAGCATGGTTCCAGGTATCAAGCGCTTCTGCTGATATGCAGTTCTGAATAGTCACGTTCACAGTGCCATGCTTTTCGTCTTTGGAACCGTCTTCAGGATTGAACATGTGCCGATAGATTGACATATTTTCATCAAGGCCCCAACTTGCGGAACAATGATCAATAATTATATTACCAACAGGATTGCCGCCAAGCGCATCATCACGACGCGCTACATTCGTTTCTCCGCGGCGAAAACGCATAAATCTTATCACAACATCATGAGTATTGATCCAAAAAGATTCGCCCGCAACGCAGACGCCATCGCCTGGCGCTGTTTGACCCTCAATAGAAACATAAGGCGCTCTGACGATTATTGGAGTTTTGATGCGAATAATACCGGCTACATTGAATACGATTATCCGTGCGCCACCCTGCTCGCAGGCCCAGCGCAAAGTTCCCGGACCACTATCTGCAAGACTCGTAACTACCAGCACCTTCCCGCCACGTCCTCCAAAACTATATTTTCCGCCGCCTTCTGCACCTGGAAAAGCAGGAATTGATGCTTGAGGAAGATCGGTTGGCCGCGCTGCCCAGGGAATGTATGGTTTTCCATTTCTTGCATCCCGCTGAACGATAGGATATGCTACCGCCCATGCAGAATCTGATTTGCGATATGCCTCTTTCATCATCGCAGCAGCAGCCTCTTGTTGTTCTTTGGATTCATGAGGATACTGGGCAAAAGCATTTTGCACAAAGCCACATATTACAATCAATAACAGGAACCGGATTGATTTTTTTTTCATCTATATCGATATTTTTTAGTTATAAAATTTACAAAGCAGAGGGACTCGCTTTCGAACTAATTCAATTTCTCTTACTCAGTAAAGCAACAAATAATTTGTTTTTTAATTTTCTCAAGTCACAATTCACCATCTTATTGCAACGGATCAAAAGAGCCACCCCAATTATTGTTTTGATTTAGATTAGGATCATTATTAATTGCTGCCTGTGGAATCGGGAAAAAATAATAAGTTGGCAAAAAGTTGATAGGATTTGCGTCCAGCTTTGTAGTGGGGTTACTATCATCATGATTATCATTTGTGATTGTCGTAAAATACTTAGCAGTCATACTGTCCAAATTTTGCACATCCCTGTAATTTGAGCTTGTAGGATCTTTCAGACTTGCAGCTGAAGGAATATCATCACCGGATTTAAGGGCAATCCTAATTCTGTTTCTATACCATCCGTTTAAATCCGACATCCTTTTCCAGCGATATAAATCCCAAAATCTTTTTCCTTCAAACGCAAATTCAATTTGCCTTTCTTTTAAAATTGCATCGAATAATTCCTCACGGCTCATTCCCGGTTTCAAACCGTATAAGCCATCTGTGCCTGCTTCAATACCAGCTCGTTGCCTGACGGCGATGATACCTGAATATCCTTCGTCTGATTCTGAAGTTTTACCTACTCCAATGGCACTTTCAGCTAAATTCAACAATACCTCCGCATAGCGGATTTCCATCCAGTCTGTGCCGCTATATTGAGGATCTCCAAAAGTAAATGATCCTTCAGAAACGGCTTTCCTGCAATAAAATCCGGTATTGGAAGCTTTGGGCTCTGTTGATTTGGACGAGGTTTCATAATAAGTCCAAAGCTTGAAATTCGTATTACCGTCCAGGGGCCATGTACAACCATTATAAGCAATGGTTGCATAAAATCTCGGATCTCTGTCTTTGTAATACAACGAGTCATAATAAGGATACATCCCGGTTGCATCACCGGGCATTTTGCCATCTTTCATCGGGTAAGCTTCTACCATTTCCCACGTTGGAAGATTGGAACCACTTCCAAAAAGATAAGAAGGCCTGCATGATTTATCCCATCCATTATTTTTCTTTTCCTGGTCGCCGGAAGCTGTGTTGTAGCTTGTAACCATTACCGCTTCAGGGTTATTAACTTCCTTGAACCACATGTTTTTGTAACTACTATTAAGACCAAATCCATTTGCATCAAGAATTTGTTTTGCAATTGAGTTCGCATCGTATGCGGCCTGCCACCTGGCCTGATCATCATTTGGGTTGAACATCGGGCTTGCATAATATAACAATACACGTCCTTTAAATGCTGCAGCGGCGCCACTGGTTATTTTGCCCCAATCGGAATTGGAAGGCCATTTTCCGGGAAGGTTCGCGATAGCAAAATCAAGATCGTTTCCAATTTGAGCAAAGCATTCTGAGGTTTTATTTCTTGGAAGTAATGCAGCTTCACGGGCTGCATCCCCTACTCCATTAAGCGGCTCAAGCACCAATGGCACACCGCCATAAATCCTTACCATATCCCAATAACGAAAAGCACGAAAAAATTTTGCCTGCGCTATGAATTTTGTCTTGGTATAATCCGGCAACGAACTGTTTTCAACTGATTGAATGAAAGTATTCAACTGCCTGATTTTGCCCCAATTAGTTTTTGGTTGGGTATTATTGGTATTTAAAGAAGTTCCATAATCTTGCGGCTCATCACTTCCATAGCTCATCGTTCCTTCCATAAATTTATTGCCTGTAGATTGCCCTTCTTCAGAAAGCTGGCTTTGGACACCACTTAAGACGCTGTTGGTATTTTGGCCGCCCCATAGTGGCAAATTATTGTCATAAATATTATCCATGTTCAATTGCACCAGCGTTGAATCAGAGAAAAGGAGATCAGGCGATAATTTCGACAGATCCGTCTTATCAATTACTTTCTGGCAGGAGCCACACATTAAAAGCAGCGCTATTCCTATTATATTTATTCTTTTCATTTTAAAAAATTTTAAAGCATTACAGGTTTACATTTAATCCCAGGCTAAATGATCTTAACTGAGGAAAAGCATCATAAGATCCGTTTGCATTATCCTTATAGCTGTAAGGATTGTATAAATTAAGCGGGTTAATGCCCACCAGGTAAATCCTTGCATTATTCAATCTTAATTTATTTAAAACATTTTCGGGAAGAGTATATGACAGGTTAAAACTGGTTATTCTCCATGTAAAAGAGCTCCTCCACCAAAAATCTGTTGACAAATCATAGGTATCTGTGAAATAGGGTGAAGGATACGCAGCGTTTGTATTTTCCGGTGTCCAGTGATCGGCCCAAAATGCCGGACGATTTGAGTATGGTTTCCCAATTTTTCTTGCTGCACTTTCAACGGAACCAATTCCGCCCCAACTTAATCCGGAAACAACATTCAGGCTTAAATTTTTATAAGAAATTCCCCAGTTAAATCCTAAGCCATAGTGATTATCCTGCTTTGCCTTTAGATATTCCTGGTCATCAGACGTAATGATTCCATCAGGAGGGCCGTATTGATTAGTATTTGGATCTTTTGGTCCACGTATGTCTTCGAAATATAACATACCGGGTTGAGGAGCCTTACCAAATAAAGTGTAGCCGGGATTCTTGGCTAGCAAGGCATCTACATCAGCCTGTGTATGTAAAATACCTAAACTGTGATATCCAAGATATCCCATATCGCTTGACTTGCCGGTGGGGTCAAGATAAGTACCGATATCTCCTTTTGCAACATCCGTAACGAGTATTTTATTGTCGTTCCAGTCAAAATTCAACGTCATATTGTATCCCCAATCTTTACTGATCCTGTCTCTCCAGTTTGCAGAAATCTCGTAGCCAAAAGTGTTGGCCTTACCAAAATTTTCAGAAGGAACAGCAGTTCCTATTAATATGGAAGGTGCTGAAGTTAAATTTGACAACATATCGTATCGGCGATCCAGGTACCCATCTGCACTTACGGAAAGCCTGCTGTTTAAAAATTTTGCATCGATACCTATATTGTATTTATCAACGTTATCCCAATGTACATCCCGGTTCGCCATTTCCAGATTTGTAACTACAGCCAATCCTCTGTCACCATCGCCACCAAAGACTGCGGCCTTACCTGTTTGAATTTGATAGCTTCTTAACCATTGATACGGTTTAGTGGCATCAAGACCAAGAAATCCGACAGAACCTCTTAGCTTAAGGAAATTAATTGTATTTGATATCCTGGTGAAAAACTTTTCTTCTGATATAATCCATCCTGCTGAAGCGGAAGGAAAATAGCCCCACCTGTTTTCAGGAGCGAAGTTTATGCTTGCATCAGCGCGAAACTGAAGCTCCAATAAATACTTTCCGGCATAATTATAATCAAGACGGCCAATATATGCGAGCCGGCCAGCCTCCGAAATTGTTTCATTTGAAGATTGGTTGCCTGTACCAAAGTTCTGGTTGTCCAGTCCGCCAACAACAATGCCGTCAATCATGCCAGCAACGCCATCGCTACTCGATTCTGCCTGTTCGTAGCCAAATAATGCATTCACCTGGTGCTTTCCAAATGTTTTATCATATCGAAGAGTCGCATTTAATTGGTAAGTTTCGTCAATGGTTGGATTAATACGGACCCTGTCGCCGTTGCTAAAAGTGCGGGTTCTGATTACGTTGGTGTCTAAAATATGATCATGTTCGCCGATTGTACCAAACTGGTATACGTCGTATTTGGTTCCATATTGTTTTCCAAATGAATTACTGATGTTTTTATTAAAATTGACTGCTGCAGTTAATCCTTTAATGAAAGGTACTTCATAGGAAAGCTGGCCCTGAAAATTAACACCCGAATTCCTGGAGCGTGTATAATTATTAAGATCGTGAATGGCAAAATAATTATAAGTATTTATATTCGAACTAGTGCCGGCATCCGGGATAAGAATCGGTAATCCGTTTATATAAGGAGGATAAAATGGTGATTCACCAACAAGCGTTTTCCAGTCGTTATCAAGGCTTTCACCTCCTTGCTTGTTGAAGGTATTTTTCTTGTCAGAAAGATCTGCGGACAACGATAATCCAAGTTTTAAACCTGCTGCAAGTTTGATATCGGAACTTGCCCGTACTGAATAGCGCTTATAACCTAAGCCTTTAAAATTGCTGTTTTGTGTATTATAACTGAAGCCAGCAAAATAGGTAGCCCTTTCGGATCCTCCGGATATATTCAGCGTGTGCCGCATTTCAAATGACTTTTGCCATGCCATTTCCAACCAGTTATAATCATGAGTTTTAAAATATTCAAGTTCATCAGGTGTATAATAAGAAGAAGAATTATGAGTGGACGCAGTGTCCCAATTATTTCTTCCTGCAGTATAATCGTTGAGATAAACTGCTTCCTGGTAGCCACTCATCATTTTGGGCATAAAAGGTGCATCTGCGGTGCCGAAAGAAGCATTATAATTTATAGAAGGCGTCCCTGGTCTTCCGTGTTTCGTTCTTACCACAATTACGCCATTAGAACCCAAAATCCCATAAATGGCAGCGGCAGCATCTTTTAATACGGAAATGTTTTCTATTTCAGATGCGTCAAGAAGATCAAAATCTTCTTTGGTTCTCACGATATCATCTATAACATACAGCGGCTCTTTTGAACCCCCGTCTTTTGAAAAATAGATCGGGTTGCGAATGGTGATATTGGCGGGTTCACCGGGTCGTGAAAATCCTCCCGCTACGCCTACGCCAACAATCTGGCCCTTTAAGGCCTCTGATAAATTACCTACCGGAAGGTCCAATATTTCTTTCATATCCACCGTACCTACCGAACCAGTGAGATGCGCTCTTTTCTGGGTACCGTATCCTACAACCACCACATCTTCCAATCCCTTGGCGTCTTTATCCAGAGAAATTGAAAAAGTGGTTTTATCACCCACCGGTATTTCCTGGTATTGGTATCCTACAGACGACACCTTCAATACCGCCTTATCCGAAGGAACCACAAGTGAAAACTCTCCCCTGCTATTGGTAAATGTGCCGCCAACCGCCTGGCCTTTTATCCCGATAGTGACACCCTGAAGCGGTTCCTGTGTGTCGGCGCTTTTGATAACTCCCTTAATCGTTTTCGATTGTGCAAATGAGGTTAAGCAGCCTAACGCACCTATTAACAGGATCAGTGCGCTTTTAGTGAAATGTCGATTCATCTTTAAATCTTTAAGTTTATAAAAAATTAAACCAGCAATTTGTAGGGACTTTAACCCATCCGTATTTAAAAAATCTTGTGTATTAATTGTATTCTTTGATAGTCTATTTCTCCACAGCGGATTTTGCTGAATCTCTTCTTTTCTGCCACTCCTCACCTTCTTTCTTAAGATCATACCCTTGTGCCGAGAGATAATTATTAATCCTTCCTTTGTATTTTCCAAACCACCAATGTTTCTTTTCTGAACTGCCGGCATCAATAGCATGTTCGCGAGCTTCCTTAAGCCAAGCGAATATTTGTGCTTTTTGCGTAGTCGTAAGATTGGGTATCATTTCCTGGTATCCCTTGTAAGTGACCGGCAATATATTATATGTCATCCCATCTTTTACTTTATCTACCTGTTGCGGTGTTAGTTCTTTCGACAAGGCTGAAATATAGGCTTTGTGGGAAGAATCAATTTGCGCATCTTCTTCTTTTTGGTAAGAAGCTATTTGCGCTTTCAACGCTGCCTTATCAGTGGTATTTTTAGCCTTCGCTGCTTTCACTTTTGCTTCTTCCTCATTTTGCCAATCATTTAGCTGATGATATCTTAACGCAATAATATCTTTTACTCTTTCCGCTTTGCCGGCATCTTTAATACCAAGAGGAGCAACAATTTTCCGGGCTCGCTGATCAATTACCTTTATATAAGCCTGCTCCTTATCTGGTTGCTCTGTATTACTTTGAGCCGTTGCTGAAGCGAAAAAAGCTACACAAGCCAACAGGCAGAAATACTTTTTATTCATAATCCGTCTTTTAAATAGAAGAACACGATTTCGCATTATTTGTTTGTTTACTATGATTTTTGGCCTCACCCCAACCCCGCTCCGAAGGAAAGGGGTGCGCTCTGTTTATATTCGTTATTTCTTGTTCTCTGTTTCTTATTCCTAATTACTTTTTTTATTCTTCTTCAATGCATTCATATCTCTTACATTATACTTTCTTTAAAAAAGTATTTCAGGGGTAAAACTATTAACCGGATTAGTACATTACATTATTATCAACCATCGTTAATTGAGAAGAAAGCCACACTTTTTCTCAGCAAAAGTTAAATTCATTCATACCAGCTTTACTTTAGAAGCAATAGCAATCGAGACGACTATTAAAAAACTATGGGTTGTTGATTGCTTAATTGCGTTATCAAAATTATAGGCATGAAAAGTTAAAACCAATGTCAGGTTTTCCTATAATGATGGACAATTTCGCTATTTTTTATAATTTACGCCATCATTGAATCACATTAAAAATGGAAAAAAAAGGCGGCTCACATAAAAATATATGGTATGGGCAAGGACGTCAACGTATTGAAATACCTAAGCCTGTTCTCAAATCAAAAGTATTGGTAAAAGCCATGCTGAACCAGCTTTATGTTTGCGGACTCGGTTATTATCCTAAAGCAGCGGGGCATTATACTTCGCGCAAAAAAGGGTTGCCGGAGAACTTTCTTTTTTACTGTGTAGATGGTAGCGGATGGTATAAAATAGAAGATCAAAAATATGATGTTGGTGCTCACGAGTTTTTCATTTTGCCACAAAATGTAAAGCATTCCTATGGCAGCAACGACAACAATCCATGGAGCATTTACTGGGTTCATTTTGGTGGAGACATGCTCGCGTACTTCAATTCAATACATACAGTACAAGCCTATTTTAAACCACATCATGTAAAAAGCAGCAACGAAATTTTTTCGTGTTTTTCCAAAATTTATAAAGCGCTGGAATTGGGCTACAGCAAAGATAATTTGTTATTTGCTAACATGTGTCTTTCCCATTTTTTAAGTTTGTTTATATACAACTCCAGGCATTTTAGTGTTTCAGATGAAAAGCTCAATTGCGTAGATCAGGCTATTTTGTATATGAGGGAAAATATCACTAAAAATATTTCCCTTAATGAGTTCAGCAGCCTTTATCATTATTCGCCTTCACGCTTTTCAGGTTTATTTAAAGAGAAAACGGGATACGCTCCTATTGATTATTTTATTCAAATGAAAATGCAGAAAGCCAGCCAACTATTGGATTTCACCGACCAATCGGTGAAAGAAATTTCTATTAATATGGGCTTTGATGACCCGTATTATTTTTCACGAAGGTTTTCGAAAGTGATTGGGATGTCACCAACGAAATACAGGTCGGTTAATAAGGATTAATGAAGGATTAGTATCTGAATTCATTTTCGCACACTTGTATTTAAATTTCAGATCAAAAATATTTTGTAATCGCTTAAGAATGCGAAAAGTAATTGTGCTATAGATAAACGCTCAAATGTAAATCAGAGGATTTAAAGGCAATGAAATGGCTCAGTTATTCTTTTAATATTGATAAAAAATTGTCTGCTGGAAGTAAGCAAGATAAAAAAAGAAACAAGGCAAATGATAACTGAGGCGATCGAGGAACGATTTATTAAAAGTGCAATGAAAAAAATATAGCCATTACCTTGATTACTTAACGAAATATACCTTTCAAAATGGTGAAGTTTATTGTAAAAATTTAGTTCATTTTTGCCCTTAATAAACCCGGATGCACAGATGCATGCTGCTTTTTCATTTCTTACTTTTTGCTCATTATAATTGAGCGCTTTTAAATGGCTTTTGCTTGTATTTATTCTTGCAACCATTTGTCAGAAATTTGATTAATTTTTTCTCTGATTTCACCTACCTTTTTAAATAACATTTCTTTGCTTTTTTTATTTAAAATTGCCCATACTTTTATCTCTGAAATTTCATCTAAAGTGTGCAGCTTTTTTACGGATTGATTGAAATTATTTGCGATAGACTTCAATTCACTTCTGAGTAAAATCATCTCTGAAATAAAGTTATCAAGTGATATGCTTCGGGTGTAAACAGTAATTGGTTTGTCGAGAAGAATGGATCTCGCATAATCGCTTATTTTTTTCTTAGTAGATTTGGAAAAAACCAGTCTTAACTCTGTTATATTCTACTTTTAGGTGATTTATCTTCAAGCCCCCTTTGCCAGACCCGGCCGGGACAATAGTTTACAGCTAACAAAAAACAAGAAAAATGAAAAAACAAACCGTAAATGTTGAACGCATTTTTGATGCAAATAAAGAATCGGTGTGGTGGGCCATTACCGAAAAAGAAAGGATGAAACAATGGTATTTTAACCTTGCTGAATTTAAAACAGAACCAGGATTTAAGTTTGAATTTATGGGTGGCCCGGAAGACGGAACACAATACAAACATCTGTGTGAAATTACCGAAGTTATTCCCCAACAAAAACTTACTTACAGTTGGCGGTATGAGGGCTATGAAGGCATTACGTATGTCACATTTGAATTGTTGGAAGAAAATAAAAAAACACGTTTAAAACTAACTCATACAGGATTTGAAACGTTTCCTCCGATTCCTGATTTCGCCGTTCATAACTTTGAGGCGGGTTGGGATCATATTATCAATGTTTCGCTCAAAGGTTTTTTGGAAAAAAAATAAGCAAAATGAACAGTAACTTAAAATTTGCCACCGTAGAAACACAAATGCTAATCAGGAAACCTGTTTCACAAGTTTTCCAGGCATTCATTGACCCGGCAATTACGACTAATTTTTGGTTTACCAAATCAAGCGGAAAACTCGAAGCAGGGAAAACAGTGAAATGGGAATGGGAAATGTATGGCATTACCACCAATGTATTGACAAAGGAAATTATCGCTGACAAACTTATTTCAACAGAATGGGGCGACCCCGCGACAATAGTGGATTACGAGTTTACAGCATTGACACCCGAAACGACTTATGTCGTAATTAAAAACTATGGTTTCGAAGAAACAGGAAATGATTTAATCCAGGTAATCAAGGACAGCACAGGAGGTTTTACAACTGTTTTGGACGGATTGAAAGCATATCTGGAACACAACATCAGGCTAAACCTCGTCGCTGATAAATTTCCAAAAGAAGTAAGTAACCACGGACAGTAAACTGCGCGAAGATTTCCATCACCAATCATTCAAAAATTTATCAACCCAACAATTTCTTCAAGATATTTCTTATCAGTATCATCAAAAACGTTAAAGGCGTCGCTGTCAATATCTAAAACAGCAACCACTTCGCCGTTTCTTTTAACTGGCACCACTATCTCTGACTTTGACAAGCTATTACAGGCTATGTGACCGGGAAATTTTGCAACATCAGGCACAATGAGTGTTTCAGCGCGCGTCCATGCCGTTCCGCAAACGCCTCTGCCTTTTTGAATTCTTGTGCAGGCTACAGGCCCCTGGAAAGGCGCCAGCACCAGTTCATTATTTTTTACTACATAAAAGCCAACCCAAAACCATTGAAATTGTTCTTTAAGCGCGGCCGCCACATTTGCCATATTGGCCACAAGGTCAGTTTCGCCGGTAAGCAATCCTTTTATCTGGGGAAGCAGTGATTGATATTCTTCTACTTTATTTCCTTTTATGATTACAAGGTCTTCAGCCATAAAATTTTTTACAAAGGTAGCGAACAGCCGGTCATAAAAGCGATTAGAAAATGGTGCATTCGAATGTCGCTTTTATGCACTGTTTTTTGTGCATCAAAACTACGCACGGTGGGCCGCCCGGCTGGTGACAGTAAAGGAACAAATAATAGGATTTTTTGTTTTGATTTTTATAAATTCGGCTTCAGTTTACGGCCGGGCGAATAGCTATTATCCGGATGAACAAAGCTGTACCGATACACGCAACCTCGGAGCACCACTCACAACAACACTAAACAATGACGGCAAGCGAATTTAGCATAACAATCCATATGGTATCGAGTCTTGACGGAATGATTGCCAAAAAAGACAACAGTATTTCGTGGTTTGATACATCGCATTATTACGATAAAGGCGTAGACGGCCAGGACCCGGAGGAATTTCTGAAAGCAATCGATTGTTATGTGATGGGCTCCAGGACTTATGAACACGCTTTGGAACTTTCAAAATCTTACGGTTGGGCTTATGGAGATAAGCCAACTATCGTATTACAAGCCGCAATTTTATATCGGAGAAACCAAACGTTGAATTTTATTCGGGCAACCTGGATAAATTCGTAAACGAACGGTTGAAACCGAATTACAAAAAAGTGTGGGTAGCAGGCGGATCAATACTTACGAAAGAACTTATCCGGCAACAATTGGCGGACGAAATAAGAGTAAGTATTTTACCCATTATTTTAGGTGAAGGAATATTATTTTTTGACCACATCGGACAAGAGCAAACGTTACATCTTACCGATGCAAAAGCTTATAAAAACGGAATGGTAGAACTGTGCTATAAAATAATAAAATGAAAAAGATCACAGCCAGTTGGCGCAATTGTAAAATGATTTCATGAATAAAATAAATCTCCGGCGAACCATTGCAGAGCCTGTTATCATTGCATTTCTGGTTTTGTTTCCGCATTATGTTCCGTTACCTTTTTATTCTTATGCCCTTGTCTGCTTTCTGCTAATTGTTTTTTATTTAAAGCGACAAAATAAAACGCTCGCCGACGTCGGTCTTACACGGAAAGGCTTATCTGTTCACACTTTTGTGGTGGGCATCCTTTCAGCAATCCTCTGGATGGCTTTTATAAAAATCGTTTATTTCCCTTTTATCAATCATTTCTTCAGGGATTACATCAGTGATTATACAGAGTATGATTTTATAAAAAATAATATAAAAAAGCTGTTGGCTATAATGTTAGCAGCATGGGTGGTGGGCGGCTCTTATGAAGAAATTGTTTTCAGAGGATTCATTCAAAGAACTATGCAAAAATGGTTTTCAAACTATTCACTTTCATTTTGGATGGCCGGGCTTTTGACAAGCATCTTATTTGGCCTGTACCATTGGCAGCAAGGCATTTTTGGTGTAATCCCTGCAACGCTCGGTGGTTTGTATTGGACGTATTTACTTAAACGATATAATGGAAATTTATGGCATCCTATTGTATCGCATGCCTCGTATGATACCATTGCTTTGACCATGATTTATTTTGGCATACTAAATTAAGCAACAACTATCAGCATGTATGTTGCGACCAGCACTGGTTTCGTTCGGTCGCTTGCGGAGCTGCCAAAAGCGGCCGGAGAACGAACAAAAAATTAAGATTTTTTTTCTGTTGTTCAAGAAAGAATTTTCAGAGCGAATTGCTAACGCACAATTTATTTAACATCGTACAATTGCAACTTATTATTTATTCAGCCTGTAATGGTAACGTGTGTACGCGATAGCAAATCCAAGTTGCTTAAAACCTTCATAAGCTTCTTTATTTTTTTCTTTGTCTGGTAGTTCAATATCCGCCACAAATAAAGTAGCTCCTTCTTTCAATCCATCAGAAATTGCTCTTTTCCAAATAGCAAAATCGGGTGCGTGGTTTGAAGTCATGACGCCCGGCACGGGAGCCTCTACCCCGGAAAAAATTGTTTTATTTTTTGTTGTAAAAAAAGAACGGCACGCAAGTATTTTACCATCACGCAGCGCTACATAATGTTTCCAGCCTTGCCGGAAAGCAAAAGCGCGTGGCCACCAGTAAAAGTCAAACCCATAAGTATCTATCAAAAATTTTACCCAGCTTTCTACCAAGGATGAATCTACCTGCCGTACTTCGATCGTATCGCCATCGCCGTACAAAGGCTTGTTATCTCTCACAATTCTTTCCCACGCTCCCGCAATATAAAAGCCATTTTGCTTCAATAAAGCATCCGGATTGGAAGGCTTCATTGGCGATGAAAAATGAATGAGATATTTTTCATCATGCGTGTAAAAATTTTTTACAGAATCGATCACCTGTTGGGTGAGCGGCTCGCTTAAACCCAAACCGATAACACGGTTGAAAAGAGGAATAGGATTTTTTTGAAAATTAATCGCAGTGCCTCCGCCAATCGCCATGTATTTCATACCGTTTACTTTTCTCAAAGAATCAGGCGCAGCGTCAAGCAAGCTCCTCCACGCTTCTGTTTCTGTTCGTTCAATTAATAAAGAATTGTACATGGTGTTCATGCTGTCGTTCTTTTGTGCGAGTATGGATTGGTGTGATAATACCATACCGCATGTGCACAATAAGATTATACAAAGATTATTTTTCATTATTTCTCTGGGTTTTTTGTGCGATGGAAGGTACCGCTAATTGCCACCGTTTCTTCGCCGTCCAGCGTGCTTGTTTGCTTTAAAGTAAGAATACCTGGTTTTGGAAATTCCATCTGCAATGTTTCGATAAATTCTTTTCCGTCCTGCGTGCTTTTATGTATCATGGTGAAATGTGTGGCATCTGAAAACTCCCCTATATGTTCATGTGTTGTGCCCATATTGTCCACGGAGTACCAATGTATTTTACCGTCGTAGGTGCTTACACCGGCTAAGTTATTCCCATCAAGTTTACCTACGCCGGGTATGTCAGCCCATTCATGCATTAGGATGGCATTGTTGGCGGATGCAGTTTTAAAGTCCGCGTGATAGGCAAACCTGTATTCTTTTCCGGCCGCTTTCATAACCGCTTCTTTGGTTTCCCAAAAACCGTTGAACTGTAGTAACAGTTTTAGCTGGTTAGTTGCCTTGTCTGCAATGCCGTTGGTCTGCGATTTTGATAAAGTAGCAGTAAGCAGCAATGCTGCCATAAATGCCAATTGAAATTTCCTTTTCATAGTTTTTATTTTTTGAATAAAGGAGAAGGAAACAATGCAAAAAGTTCGATAAAAAGCAAAAATTTTTTAGTGGGAATTGTGGAGGTTCATGCGGGTGGTTGTATTTCCTTTGCGGCACAATACAAAAACAGTGCTTTCCGGACAGCGATTGGGATATTCTGCGAGGTTGATATTGCAACATTCAATAACCGACATATTGCCGCTGCTGCTGATTTCAAGTTTACTAAAACTATTGCCATACAAAATATCTTCTTCGATTAATCTTTGTATCTCATGGCGGCCAATAGCTGTTTTGCCACTCGTAAAAATTACTTGCAGGTTTTTATCCAGGTGCCCAATAAGTTTTTCACGATGAGGCAATGATGTGTAGATACTGCCGAAATAAGCATGATACAAGTCGTTCCATTCATTGGCTCTTCTGAAGGCCGAATCATTTTCATCATTGCTTTCTGCCCAGTGTAGCGCCAGTTTTTGTTTAGCCTCATAAAGACGGCTCCTTACTGTACCAACCGGAATACGTAGTAGAGCTGCTATCTGCTCATAAGAAGACCAGTTAGAAAAATACCGGAGCAGCAAAACGCTTTGCAATGTATCCGAAAGATGATGAAGGCTATTATAAACTTTTGTTTGGCGCTCATAGCAATCCAGAGCTATGTCTATTTCATCTTCACAGAATCTGTTATTCTCAGGTAAATCAAAATGGCGGTGGTATGATGACGTATATTGCAAATTTCGATGGCAGCACCGCACAAGAATCGTTTTTAGCCATCCGGAAAATGCCACAGCGTCTTTCAATTGCTGCAATTTGAGATAGGCTGTTATAAAAGATTCCTGCACAGCGTCTTTGGCTGCAGGACTGTTGCCACAAATCTGTAAAGCAGTAGCATACATCCATGGATAATGTTGCCTGTACAAAAAATTCCATGCTACAGAATCACCCGATTGTGCCGCTTTTACATATTCCTTCATAAACTTTTTAGATTTAGTTTTATAAAATTAAATCTTTGGCCGGAAGTTGCAGCAGTAAATATAATAGGGCAAAATTTCTTTGTTTGCCGGAGGTATGGCTGCCGGTGTTGACGTTCCGCTAACAATCTCAATTTGAAATGAGACAAAATCAAAATCTTCCATGCCATTTGTTTCGTAAATCTTCATTAGTTCGGCTCGCAGAAGTTAATGCTGAAAATAAAAATCGCCGAAATTTGTTGCTTCACCGCCCGATCCTTTAAAATATCATTCAGGTGAATTGGGTAATTATGGATTTGGTATGATCGGATGATAATACGCAGCCTCGCTTATCCTCAGACGTTATTACGAACCACTTTCTCACAATTTTTCGGCCATATCATAACGATGGTACTGCTTTTGATAAGTTCAATACCAGAACAAATGTGGCTGATTCAATCTAAATAAAATGCCGGTAACAATCAGGCGCTTTTAAGTACATCATTTTCTATGGTAAAAAATAAAGCATCCATTTACAGTGCCTTAGTGGCTGATATTTTGATAGCCGCTACAAAGTTTATTGCCGGCGCGTATACCAACAGCTCTTCTATGATCTCGGAAGGCATTCATTCATTGGTAGATACTATAAACCAGGTATTGCTTTTATATGGCCTCAAAAGAAGCCGGAAGCCGGCGGACAATCTCAGGCCGTTTGGTTACGGAAAAGAACTTTATTTCTGGTCATTCATCGTTTCAATTCTCATCTTTGGGCTTGGTGGCGGACTTTCTATTTACCAGGGCATTTTGCATATCCGGCACGCGGAGCCATTAGGCAATCCAACCTGGAACTACGCAGTGCTTGGTTTCTCCCTTATTTTTGATGGCGGCTCATTTCTTATCGCAATAAAGGAATTTAATAAAGCCAGGGGCGAACTGTCATTTTGGAAAGCGATTATACAAAGCAAAGACCCATCAAGCTTCCTCGTACTCTTTGAAGACGGCGCAGCAGTGCTTGGATTGTTTATTGTGTTCATTTTGATGGTTCTCAACGATGCCTATAACATGCCGGCGCTTGATGGTGTTGCCTCCATACTTGTAGGATTATTACTGGTGTTTGCTTCCGTGATACTGGCAAGAGAAAGCCGTAGCCTGCTGATGGGCGAAGGCATAGCGCCCGAAACGCAAAAGAAGATAAAAGCGCTTGCAGAAAAAGATCCGTCGGTTCTTAAGGTAGGCAGCATACTTTCTACTTATGAGGCACCCGAAGAAGTGGTGCTGATGCTGATCGTATATTTTAAGCCTGACCTGGATACCGATGAAATAACCGATGCCATTGAGCGGGTGCGCAAGGCAATTAAAGAAGAATTCACGCGTATTGAATTTGTGATCATTCAACCGCAGGGCTATGCCGTATCTGATAATAGCAAACAAAACAAGCAAAATTAAAAGCGTGTCACAGTTGATGAGATCATCCAAAATCAAAAGACCATAAATAATCGGTTATGTTACCCATTCATAATCCGCTCTTTGTTTTACTTTTGAAAATGCCAAAAAATAATCCCGGTTTTCAAGCAAAAAAAGTATTGCTTATCTTTTTCTTATTCCTTACCCATGCTGTATTTGCGCAAACAGATACGGTACATATCAGCATTGATACAAAAAACGTGGCAGGCCATTACAACCCAATCTGGTCATACTTTGGCTATGATGAAGCCAACTTCACTACCATGAAGGATGGCAAAAAGTTGTTGACAGAATTATCACAATTAAGCAATGCGCCCGTATACGTAAGAACGCATAACTTATTAACAAGCGGCGATGGCAAAGCCGCGTTGAAATGGAGTTCTACCAACGTTTATACTGAAGATGAAAATGGCAATCCTGTTTATTACTGGAAGATTGTTGATTCTATTTTTGATGTATTTGTAAAGCGCGGCATCAGGCCCATTGCTGAAATAGGTTTTATGCCCGAAGCGCTTTCCACAAATCCGCATCCTTACCGGCATCATTGGAAGCCGGGCGTACCGTATGATTCCATTTATACGGGCTGGGCTTATCCGCCGAAAGATTATAACAAATGGGCTGAATTAATTTATCAATGGGTAAAGCATTGCGTAAAAAGATTTGGAGAGACGGAAGTAAAAAAATGGTATTGGGAAGTTTGGAACGAACCTAACATTTCGTATTGGAAAGGAACGATGCAGGAATATTTTAAGCTGTATGATTATACGGCTGATGCAGTGAAAAGAGCGTTGCCTTCTGCCAGGATCGGTGGGCCGACTTCTACCGGGCCGGGATGGAATAAGGCCGCGGATTTTTTAAAAGCATTTTTACAACATTGTGTGGATGATAAAAACTATGCAACCGGCAAAACCGGCAGCCCGCTGGATTACATCACGTTTCATGCAAAGGGAAATCCTAAAGTGGTAAACAACCAGGTGCAAATGAATATGTCTGCACAACTTAAAGATGTTGAAAAAGGATTTGAGATAATCAATGAATTTCCTTCGCTGAAACATTTGCCCGTGATGATTGGCGAGTTTGACCCCGAAGGTTGTGCCGCCTGTTCTGTGGATTATAGCCCTGAAAATGCTTACCGGAATGGAACGATGTATTCCAGTTATACGGCGGCGGCTTTTGCTCAGTTATATAAGATGGCCATGAAGTATCACATCAATCTTATTGGCGCAGTTAGCTGGTCATTTGAATTTGAAAACCAGCGCTGGTTTGGTGGCTTCAGGGATTTATCAACAAACGGAGTAGATAAGCCTGTACTGAATGTTTTCAGGATGTTTGGCAAAATGAAAGGCGACATGCTTGCAGTCGATAACCCGGATGGACTTTCGCTCCAGGCTATCGTTGACAGCAGCGTGCGCCATCAATCTTATGTAGATGCGCTGGCCACGATTGATGCAGATACGATGTATGTAATGCTTTGGAATTACCATGACGACGAGCAAACAAAAACGGAGGCATGGATCAATGTAGACTTAAAGAATATTAATGCAAAGCAGGTATCAGTAAGCGGCTATGTGGTAGATAAAAATCACAGTAATGCCTACACGAAATGGCAACAGATCGGGTCGCCGCAACAGCCGTCAAAACAGCAAATTATCGATTTGCAAAACGCCGGGCAATTAATGCAAAATATAACGGGCGAAAAGCTTAAAACAATCAATGGCAATCTGCATTATCATTTTACATTAGCAGGCCAGGGTGTTTCATTGCTGAAAGTGAGTTGGTGAGAATAATAGCTTTTGCAAGCTATGCAGTTACTACCCGGAAATAGTTCAGGCCGCGCTCTAATTCTCTTCAATGTTCCCCCATGTTTTGTAAAAATGGTCGTTGCCTAGTGAGCTTAGTGTGTAATAAATCCGAAATTGACCTCTTGCGACATTAGGCAATAAGTCAATTATACCGCTTGTTGAAGAAAAGGAAGGACATGAACAAACTGTTGCCTGAATTTTAATAGCAGATTTCTTAACAACTGTAAAATCTCCATTAACGATTACGTATTTTAAAACTACCTGTCCAGAAAACCCGGGTGAAAACCTAAAAAATAGGTTCATTGTTTGTTTAAATGGGTTTGGGAATGCATAGTTATGGCTAACAGGCTTTTCTTCCAAAACAGAATCTGGCATTGTTGTCCCTGTTAAATCTACTGTGTCGAGAGATTTAAATAAGTCTAATTCCTGAACCGAAAATGTTTTATTTCCCCATTGTCCGTCAGTCATTTCTGAAATTAGCAATCCATGATTGTCCATCTTCCATTGCTTTGATACATCTATTGAATTATTGCTGTCTTTCTTACATGCCGCTCCAAGGATTGACACAATAATGAATAAATTAAACAGTTTAATCTTCAAAATGAAAGTTTTAGTATTTTAATAATAGCAGTCCACGTAATAATATATGAAATAAACCAAATCTCCAGGAAAAACCTTGCCGTTGATTTCAACACTTTCGTATTCCCTTTCGCATATTTTTATTGCGTCAATACAGTTTTTAAAATTGATTGTTTTTATAAACATTAAAATATATCAAGTTTTTAATGCAGTTAATCCAAATCAAATCGTCCGTTGTCACAGTTAGTTTCCTTCTTGAAGAAAACTCAAAAGCGCTTCATGGTAAAAAATAAATTAATATACAAAAAGAAATTTTTCACTTTTTGTTGGTTTACTGGTAAAAAACACCAGTTGCCCCTCTGAAAGGTTCGTTCTACAAACCCGGAAAACACTTCTTCTGTTGACCAACTTCTTCAATAAAATCGACAAAACATTCTTTCGGGGGGCCTTCCCTTTCAACAAGTTTGGCAAAACATTCTTTCGGGGAGCCTTCCCTTTCAACAAGTTTGACAAAACATTCTTTCGGGGAGCCTTCCCTTTCAATAAGTTTGACAAAACAATCTTTCGGGGAGCCTTCCCTTTCAACAAGTTTGATAAAACATTCTTTCCGGGAGCCTTCCCTTTCAACAAGTTTGATAAAACATTCTTTCCGGGAGCCTTCCCTTTCAACAAGTTTGATAAAACATTCTTTCGGGGAGCCTTCCCTTTCAACAAGTTTGACAAAACATTCTTTCGGGGAGCCAACTTATTCAATGGGATCGGCAAAACATTCTTTGTTTTTTTAGATTAAAAAAGGAGGGAATTTGTTTTTTTACCGGCTCTGTGGATAAATAAATTTGAAACTTTGTCGCCGAAAAGTTTAATTGTTCTCTTTCCCGTAAGAATAATATCAATTTGTTTAGATTCATCACCTTTGCTATTGACAACTCGTCCGCCTCGAAAGATTTTAAAACTGTCGCCAAGAGAATCCACAAGAAACTCTTTTAAAAATATTTCACAAAGTTCCCCTTTGTCAGCAGGGTTCTTTGCAATTCTTTCATACCCTCTAAATTTCGAGTTGATTATGTCAGCTATTGATATGAAATGTTCTTTAAAAAACATGATGTGTGTATTAATGATTACCGCTTACATTTGTCTTTCTGTATTGTAAGAA
This sequence comes from Hanamia caeni, assembly GCF_003721595.1. Taxonomy (GTDB): domain Bacteria; phylum Bacteroidota; class Bacteroidia; order Chitinophagales; family Chitinophagaceae; genus Ginsengibacter; species Ginsengibacter caeni. Next base: position 46,504 of record NZ_RJJR01000012.1, on the reverse strand, counting down.
GCTACAGTCGTTTAATCCTTTGATAATCATTACCTGTTTGTTTCGCGTTTTGTATTGTTGAGTTTCGCAAATACAAATTTTTATATTATTGTTTTTAAATTAATTGCATTTATAATTCTAGTCAAATTCCATTCTCACAGTCAGTTTCCTTCTTGAAGAAAACTCAAAAGCGCTTCAAGGTAAAAAATAAATGAATATCCAAAAACAAACTTTCCACTTATTTATTGGTTTACTGGCTGCAATAAAAACCAGTTGCCTATCTGAAGGTTTATTCTATAAGATTGATAAAACATTCTTCATTTTCTCCTCGTTTGAAACGAGGAGCAGTTTAAGGGGTTTTGCGCGTCAGCCGGCCTCACTCAAAACGTTAGCGGTTCCGGTTTGTTGTCCAGTCATCGTAGGTCATTTCAAATTTGATTTCCTTCGTTCCATGAGTTCCCACTTCTTTCCAGCCAGCTTTTCTGTAAAATTTTTCGGCTCTTGTGTTGAAAGCTGTTCCTAACCAAACTTTGTCTTTTGTCTGCGTAAAATACCAGTCCAACATTTTCCTGTGTAATAGTTGTCCGATACCTTGTCTTTCAAATCGAGGGTCTAAAAATAGCGCCCAGATATTATTTTCTTTCAGGTCAGCAATTGCAAAGCCTACAATTTGGTTGTCAATTTCACAAACCCAACCTTTCCCTCTTACTGTAATAAATTCTTCGCAATCTTCGTCTGTCACCAAATTTGGATTTGACAAAGTGTTTTCTGTTACAGAATTTCTTACGATTTGAATCTGTTTTATGTCCTCAATTTTAGCTTCTCTGATAATCATAATCTGTTGCCGTTCATCTTTTTTTTGATTAAAATATGTCAAGGCCTTTTAAATGCAGTTAACCTGGCAACAAGATCAGTTTTGATGCTCTAACAATCTTTCAAGTTTTAAAAAAGTACTTTGCCATCCTTTTTCATAATCGTGTTTTGACGCGCTGCCAAAATTCTTGTGCTCAAATTGCATCGTGGTAAATTTTTTCGCTGGTGTTAAGAGCAAAGTAATAAAAGATTCGACACCGGCTTCACTTTCCCACTGCCAGCTAAAAGCCAGTTTACGTAACGCCTCTACTTCATCATACACTCCAAAACAAGTATGCTCTGTCAGATCGGCGTCCTGGAATGTTATTGTAAAGTATCCTCCCGGCCTTACATTCACTTCTGCTTTTAACACTTTTCCTTTCGGATCGGAACCAAACCACTTCATTAGCCATACCGGATTTGTCCAGGCTTCCCATACATTTTCTATAGAGGTCTTGAAAGTTATGTCAAGGAGTACTAAATAATCATCCTGAGGCATGTTTGACTTTTTGTGTGTGCGAAGTGTTAGTTATTATAGAGGCTGCCAGTGGCAATAACTTAAAAGCGTTTCAAGATAAAATTAATATATAAAAAGAAATTCTTTCCTTATTTGTTGGTTTACTGGTTGCAATAAAAGCCGGTTGCCTATCTGAAGGTTTTTCAATAAGATTGATAAAACATTCTTCATTTCCTCCTCGTTTCAAACGAGGAACAGTTAAGGGAGCTCTTTAAAAAAATCAAAACGCTTACTGCTTCAACCACCCTGCAACTGCTCTGCAACAAATCCATGCTAAATCCTTATTGCCCGGTTCGTTCAACTGTGGTTTCATTTCTTGCCCGTTGGGCAAAACGAAAACTTAGTTATTGTGCGTTCGTGCTTTCTGTTGTCAATATAATTATGTTTTATTTATTGTTCGTCTTTTATACTATATTCTTTTTGTAACATAGTAATAAGCTGCGTTGCATCCGATAAAAGATGTGTAAGCTCACGGTCACCTCTTATATAAAGACTTTGACGAATGTCAAGGTAATCGTTCAGCAGGCTTCTTATATCGTTTATGTTACTGGTTAACAGTTGTAAGTCATCATGACCGTTATAGTTCGTTTTATTCTTCAGGAGGATAGTGATTATTGAATCGGCATCTATAAGCGAGTAATTCACTGAATCTGGAAGACTATAATTCATATCAATGATGCGATTTCTTTTTTCAGAAACTCTCTCTGTAAGCGCTACATCACCGTTAAAATCCTGATCCATATGTTTTGTCAGAGCATCATAAGCAGACACCCGCATAATTATACTATCATTGTCAAAATATCGTAAACTGCCGGAACTTTTTATTTCATCGAGCGTTGCTCTGCTCCATGTAAAAGGTCTATATAAGGTAGGGAAAAGCGTATACCCAAAAAATTGCCTGTTACTTATCTCGCCTATTTTTTTATCTTTCAAAAAGCTAGCAAGGCTATCAATTTTAGATCTTGCATGCTTCATTTGGCTGATATCAATCTGCACCATAGCCGTATCTTTTTCAAGATCATGAATAAGAGAATTGGCGTACTCTTTTGCTCTTGCTTTTTCTACAGAGTACTCTCTGTAGCTCTCTGCGAAAAAGCCCATTGTAACTGCAAGAAATATCATTAAGAATTCTAAAAAATATTCTTTGAAATTCTTTTTCTTATGATGAATGTCCGGATGATGATGTACTTCCATATTTTCAGTTTCTTGCTTCTGTATTATACTGTCTGTGTCATTAGCAGAAATAATTTCGTCTGAAAGGTTTTCAGGTTGTGAAATTATTGGCTTGTCTAAAGTGTCGTCATTTATATTGTCTGACATTTATATTTCTGTATTATACGAAACTTCAGTTCTTTAATCCTTGATATTCATTACCTGTTTGTTTCGCTTTTTACATTGTTGAGTTTCGCAAATACAAATTTTTATATCATTGTTTTTAAATTAACTGCATTTATAATTCCGGTCAAATTCCATTCTCACAATTAGTTTCATTTGAAGAAAACTCAAAAGCGTTTCAAGGTAAAAAATAAATTAATGTATAAAAATAAATTTTTCACTTTTTGCCGGTTTACTGGATGCAATAAAAAGCAGTTAGTTCATCCTGCATCATTTCCACGATTCACGAAATCATTTTTATTGCAGCTTCCTAAGTAATGCAAACAAGGATGCATAATGAAAACCGCTTTGGCTTTTAATTTGCTTCTGTTAGAAGAAATTTATTTCAGAGAACAAAAAAATATGCGTAGGAGGCGTATGTAAACCGTGATTTCGAATGAAGAGGAAAGACGCGAACTTTTATCGTACCACCACAATAAGCAAATTCCACAACAGGTAAAGCGCGAGGTTTTAAAGGCCTTGTCTTTTTACCCGGAACTAAAGAATTCTTATATCAGGTTTAATTTCAGGAAAAACATCAGGTCATCTGTAATGCAGGCACAACCTGTGTTTTCTACCTTACTACAAAAGCGAAAAAAAAGGCGTTACAGGATAAACATCAGTGAACATTTTAAACTTAGCAGCAGCGATATCCCGATTACTCAAATTCCTGAACCAGTGATGGTGGGATGGATTGCCCACGAACTTGGACATATCCTGGATTATGAACACCGTACGAATCTGGCAATCGTATCATTTGGTTTGCGCTATCTTGTTTCTCCCGGATATGTAAAAGAGGCAGAACGCGTGGCGGATACGTATGCAGTCGAGCACGGATTGGGTAAATACATCCTCGCTACCAAACGCTTCATTTTAGACCACGCAGAAATTCCGCAGGCCTACAAGGATAAAATAACAAGGTTGTATTTATCTCCTGCTATTATTGTGGACCTTGTAAAAAAACTTGGGGAAAAAAAGAAAAACGTTCAGCTCGATGAGTAGTAGTGGCGTGAAAACTTTCCAATTTCCGGTAAAATCCGGCCAGGCATTCAAACCCGCGTCAGGATAGTTGCCGCAAGTATGCCCTGAACTCTTCAAAAGCATCCGCCTTCATTACGCGGGGAATTTTTGCCTGTCCGCCTAATTTCTTATACTCCTTGCTCCAATTGTAAAATTGTTCAAGGGGTACTGCCTCCACTGCCAAACCCTTCAATGCTTTTGTGCGGGCTACTTTATAATTTTTATTATTGTTGCATAATTCCTCATCTATAATTTGTGCTGCTTTCTGAGAATCGGTTTCCTGGTCTGTGCCGAGCACAAACTTCAAAATATATTCTTCATTCTCAAGCACAGTAGATGCTGTAAACTCCTTTATCTCCATGTCGAATGCATGTTCCAGTTTCTGAATCGCGCTATTCATCTTTTGTATGGAAAGCTGTTCGCCTACCACATTCAAATAATGCTTTGTCCGCCCGCTGATCCTGATTTCTGCTCTCTTTTTATCGGTAATGATAACCGTATCGCCAATCATGTATCTCCAGGCACCCGCTACTGTTGAAATAAGCAAAACATAATCCTTGTTTTCTTCAACCTCTTCAAGCGTAAGCACCGGTGCGCCCCGCTTCACGCGTCCCTCCTCATCAATATTTTCGTCGTCGAAGGGCACAAATTCAAAATAGATACCATTATCTATGATCAGTGCCATCGCATCTGTGTCGGGTCGCTTTTGGGTAGCCAGGTATCCTTCCGACGCCAGGTAAGTATCAATATATACCAGCGGCCTGGCCAGCAATTTTTCTATACTTACCCGGTAAGGCTCAAAAGCCACCCCACCCGACGTGTATACCTGCAGGTTAGGCCAGACATCATGAATCGTCTGAAGTTTATTGTGACTGATAATTTCTTTAAGCATCAGCTCTACCCATGATGGAATTCCCGAGATACTTCCTACATCCCATTTTGGCGCTTCTTCCGCAATTCGCCTTACTTTTTCATCCCAATCAACAATGGACGCGATCTCCCCGCCAGGTTTATAAAAATTAGTAAACCATGAGGGGATATTGGCCGCACTTATCCCGCTGATCTCCCCTTCTTCGTGATCTTCCGCTTTAATTAATGAAGTGCTGCTGCCCAGCATCAAAATATCCTTTTCAAAAAAATCGGCAGGCAGATTAAAGTTGGTAAGACTCGCCACTTGCTGCATTCCGGATTTCTTAATTGCCTTGATCATATCCGGTGTTACCGGAATATATTTCTTATTACTCGTAGTGCCACTGCTCAAAGCAAAGTAATCCTGTCCACCCGGCCACGTAACATTCTGATGACCTTGTAGCAGAAAATGCCACCATTCCTTGTTCATCTGGTCATAATCACACACGGGTACATTTTCCCGGAAAGCTTTCACAGGATCTTCACTTTCCAGTATTTCACCAAACTTATATTTTAGGCCAAATGCAGTCAGTTTTGCCTTCTTCAGCAGTGCCAAAAGCACTTTACGTTGTGCCTTGCCGGGTTCCGGATCGCTGCTAATAAATCCATTAATATCAATTGCTTTTTTAATTACTCCTCCAAGGATCGCCATATCGTATTTTTTTCTACCCGAAAGCAATATCTGTACCTGAAAACGCAGCGTGCTTACTTTAACATTTTGAAATTTACAAGCGGTATTGAAAAACTTTTCAACATAGAAACTGAAACAACCACTGTTTAAATAAGTTTGCATTTTCTTGAATTTCTTCTTCAAGTGTCCACGCGGTTTTATCAGGTTTTTGTTTTATTTCCAATCAGCGGTTCTGAAATAAAGCAATAGTCCGTTTCCTGTTGCTACATTCGGGCTCACAATTGGTGGGTGATCATCCAAAGCTTTTAATGCAGTTAATCAAATTCCATTCTCACAGTTAGTTTCCTTTTTGAAGAAAACTCAAAAGCGCTTCAAGGTAAAAAATAAATTAATGGATAAAAAGAAATATTTCATTTTTTGCCGGTTTACTGGTTGCAATAAAAACCGGTTGGTTATCGGAAGGTTGTTCTATAAGATTGATAAAACATTCTTCATTTTGTCCTCGTTGCAAACGAGGAACGGTTAAGGGAAGAAAAGCAAATCCCGCGGTAAATGCCTTACAAAAGCCACTGAAAGACGCTTTTTCATTACTTTTTTGCCTCTTTACGCTCCCTGCTCATTCACCAGTCCTGGTGCCGCAAACAAATATTGTTTTTTGATAAGTCCACAATCACTTTTATCATGGTATGAAATGCCGTTCAGGTAAACTGAAGATGGTAGTTGTGCATCGGTCACCGAGTGTTGTAGGCAGCAGCTTTGATTATTCATTTTTCAATGTCATGTCTCCCGAAATAGGAAAAGCCTTGGTTATTTTGTCAAGTTCATTTATAAGTCGTGCAAGTTCTGTTTGGTCAAAAGATAATATGAATGAAAGTGTCCCGCCAACACCGGGTTGGTCTTGTGCAATGCATTTTACTTCAAAATGTCCTAAGCCGTCACCTGAAATATTAAGCTTAAGTTGTCCCTCTAAAGGTTCAAAGTTTGCAGTCGCATTAAAATCCTTATCAAGTTTTTTGAAATCTCTTTTTAGTAGCTCAAAGTCTGTTGTCATAAAGTCGGCAACATATTGTCCACTAAATACTCCTCCTTTGATTTTTACTTTGGTCTTAATCCAATTCCGGTCCCAGTCAAGTGCAGAGCCATCCTTGATAGCTTGATATGGTTCCACTCTAATCATGTCACCACCGTCAAAAATTTCAAAATATGTTTCAGAATACTGTGTCATAAAAGTTGCCTACAACGTCCAGGGCTTTGTGCAGGTGGGAAATTTAACACCCGTCTGCCCGAACCGTCAGCCGAAAGTAGAATAAAAAAGTTGATTATTTCTTGTCGTAGCCGAGTCTCCCGACAGGGGACCCGGCGTAATCAGTGATTACTCTAATATTTTTTTACTTAGATCAATATCCAACATCTTCATAATATCGTCAATTATATAAATGCCCTGAATTCCAGTGTTATAATACTTTGCAGAACTGTGAATATAATTCTCGGGACAATCGGAAAGATTCCATTTGCCCACGCAAGGATTAAAATGAATATAATCCAGTTTTTGAATAATAAATTTTTCAGTAAAGCATTCTTTACTATCAAATGAAGGCTCGAAAACTTCGTGGAGTTTTCCTCTTTTCTTATCTGAAATATTTACAGCATCAGATAATTGTTGCATCATAATTTCATTATTCGTATTGTTTAATTTCTCAACTAAATCGTAAGCCATAAAACGCTTTCCGTTTCCGACAATACGATTAATTTTTTTTCCCGAATTGGAAAAACTGATAAGAGCGTGTAAATGATTTGGCATGATAACATAACCATTGATAAAATGATGGTTTTTCTTTAAATAATCAAACCAATTATAAACTGTTTCGTAAGATTTTGTGATATCGAAAAGATGAAGCCAGTTATGGCAGGTAATGGTTATGAAATACGTTCCAAATAATTCTGCTATTTCTTTTTTTACAGACATATAAATAGGTTTATTCACGCCGAGTCCCCTATCGGGAGACTCGGCTGAGACCAAAATCGAAACGCTTACTGCTTCAACCACCCTGCAACTGCTCTGCGACAAATCCATACTCATTTTTTATAGCCCGGTTTCGTTCAGTTATTGGGCGCTGCCACCTTGTCTAATTAAAATTTCAGTATCGTAATTGTAATGAACTATTGATTTACTGTCGTCTTGTTTGTCAATGTAATATATTCTTCCATTTAAAGGTGTCAGAAACAAAAAATCGAAAAGAATGCCATTTTCAACGAACTTACCAATAACACACTCTCGCCTTCCATACTCATGCATGTCTGTATATTTGAGTCCGACAATTCCAAAATTGTCTTGTTGTATTATCAGCTCACCAGTCCAAAGTCTCTCGTCACTTTGGCGAAGTTTTAAATAAATTTTTCCGTGCTTTACAATGATGTGCATTTTCGCTCCGTTCGGGTAGTCTTCACGAATTCTACCGTTACTCTTCTTCATCGAATAAGCGACCCAATCAAAATTTTTATTCGAACTTTGTAAATGTTTATATTTTCTTTTGAAATTATAATATTCAATTTTTTTTGTTAACCAAACGAAAATAAAAGAGGTAATAACTCCAATAAGTAGTCCACCAAAAACAACATTATAAAATTCACACAAATCAAATTTACAGAACATGTCTCAGGGGTTTGTGACTGTTAAGTGCGGTGAATTTTTCAATATTTTTTTTGTAGATTTTATTTTCTAAAAATATTTTTTGTCGATGGAAAAACATTAGATGAACTTGGTTGATACAATATTAATGGTTGGGGCCATTTAAATTCCTGCGATTTATAGTTAGCAACTGCGTCAAAGAATTTATTCCATGTACCACCTGGATATAATGCAACATGCAAACAAGGTTTAAGTCCACCTAACAGATTTCTGCGGTGTTCGTAAAGAATTATCAATTCATTTGCGCCATTTTTTATACCCGAATCCATATGCGCTCGAGTTATAGATTTATAGTCGCTTTTGTTTTTAATAGGTAGCGATACAATTCTTTGAGGAAGTTCTACGTCTGGATTAGGAAGCTCCACATTAACAATACCAAATGTTCCAAGAACAGAAGTTCCTACATTGTCACCTATGATTTGTGTAAATGGTGTAAAGGAACGAACGAGCATAAAAAATCCTTCAATATTTTTCCAAGGAAAATTTATACCAGCAGTTAGTTCAGGAGATTCAGCCATAGCTTTATTTATTTAGAAAAGTGAGTTTGAGATTTTATTGCGCCTAACGTTAAAGCATTGGCTGGGCATTCAATGAATTTTCAGCCGGAACAAAAGTATAGTAAATGAACAAATAGTTGAGATTATGATTCATAGCTCAATAGAGAATTTTCAGCCCGAACCCTGTCTGACAAAGATTTTATTTCCTTTCTTCATTGTTCCATTTTGCTTGATTTATAATTTGCAAGTAAATATGCCCCTGCAAGTCCACAGAGTCCTAAAAAAATTGGAGTGTTTGATGCTGCTGTACTATCTCCATAATAGACCCAAAAAACACCAGAAACATTTTTTACATTAATTACTTTATGCAAAATACTGAGACCCTCAAGATAGAAAATTAGTCCTCCAATAACCGGAAATAAAAGTAAGATTAGTCCGAGAATTAGCTTTGTGAGTTCTATTATTTTATTTGACATTATTGTTAATTTTTAGGTGGCTGGTTTTGAACTTTGGTTGATAGAAACCAGTCGTAAATTATTGTCAAAGTTGTTATGCCTGCAATCAAATAATCAATTAAATGCCATGTTTGTTTTTGAAACCAAAATTTCTGAAACGGATTGAACATGATAGCGACAATACCAAAGTAGATTAGAAGCCCGAATTGTTTTTGACCGTATGATTTGTAACCGAAATAAACGAAAAAAATCATTACAAGCCATCTTAGAAAATTATAATAGCTGTATTGTTGCTTTGTCGCTGCTGCAATAATTAAAGCAACTGCAATACACAATTTTATCGCGGTGTCAGTTGAAAGAGAAAATTTTGAATTTTTCATTTGTGCTTAATTTGATTCTTCAAACGGTTCAAAATGACAATCAATTGCTGTGCCTGTGAAAATCGTTATCATCTGGTCAGGGTCGTCACTCAGATGAGTGTACGTGTATGTATCCTCACCATCGCTTGCTTCATCTTCCTTTATTGATGGATTTGAAGTCGTAACTTTAGTAACCTTGATTACAAAAACACCTGTTGCTGGTTTTTCATCAGTGTAGACTTCGTCTAATTGCTTAGACGAGAAAGTTATGATTGCAAGAAAGTTATGTATAGCATCTTCTCTTTCGTCTAAGACTTTAACAATATAATTGCTGTCCGCTCTCACAATATCATAAATTCTACCTTTGAAAAGCATGAGTTTATTTTGCGAAATGAACATCTTTTGAAAATATGAGGTGTAAGATGCGGTTGTGTCCCAATTATCAACTGCCTTATACTTTCTCGCGAATTCTTTTGCAATCATTTCGTTTTTGTCGAGTTTTTCTTTTTTGCTTGAACTTCCACACGAAGCGACAAAAAGGAGTAAAATAATTCCGAGAGTCCAATTAAGTTTTGTTGCCATTAGTCCGATTAAGTTTTTTGGTTGTCATTTCTTGTAGTCAGTTCAAAGTTTGCAGGTCGCGAATCCATTGCACTTACATTTTTATTTCTGCATTATACGAAACTTCAGTTTTTTTAATCCTTTGATAATCATTACCTGTTGTTTCGCGTTTTGTATTGTTGAGTTTCGCAAATACAAATTTTTATATTATTGTTTTTAAATTAATTGCATCTATAATTCCGGTCAAGTCATCCATTCTCACAGTTAGTTTTCTTCTTGAAGAAAACTCAAAAGCGCTTCAAGGTAAATATTTTTTAATATCTAAAAAGGGATTTTTGAACGGGATACTGTAAAGGTTACAGCATCGGCATTTTCAGAAACCTTTGGAAAGAGTGCCCTCACATTTGGAAAGAATGTGCAAACATTGGAAAGAGTGTGCACTCTTTTGTGAAGAGTTTGGGCACATTTGTGATAAGTGCGCACTCTTTTGTGAAGAGTTTGGGCACATTTGTAATAAGTGTGCACTCTTTTGTGATAAGAGCAGACACATTTGTCAAATGGCTAAGCACATTTGTAAAGAGTGTGGGCACATTTGCGATAAGTCTGCGAAGAAAGAAAGAATTTGCTCGTTTACTTTTTACGGGATAAACAAATTTTCCTGTTTTATTAATTCCTGTATTTTTTATTATTTGCAAAAAGTCGGTTTGGCGGCGTCTTTCACCTTAAAAGTTCCTTGCAGGAATATAACATTAATTCTCCATATTTGCGGTAAAATGACTGCGGCAAGGGGCTTGCCAGATTAAAGAAAACGATCTTGTTTCGTTTACGTTGCGATGATAATCTTTCAACCCGGTTCAGCCTTTTGCTTGCGGCAATGCCGCGGAATACCAGGAAATGGAAGCGATTTTATTGCCAATAACCCCGGCTGAGTTTATTTCATTGCCCCATGCAGCTCCTTATGGATTACGGTTTCATGGATTTGTTTGATGATGTATCACAGTTGAATTGAACAATGAAACCTCCGGTAAAGCAATATTTTCTAATCTTAATATTTTAAAAAAAAGGAGGATTATCATGAATGCACAACATTCCAACTTTGGTTCAGCAAAAAGAACAATTTTATTTACAGTTGTTCTTTTATTTTCTGCTGTATTTTTTATGATGCCGGCATACGCCACCGTTATTCCCGCTAATGGTACACCGACAATTATCCACCAGCCATCAGATCCGTTTCAAACTGCAACCAAACATGCAGAGATGGCAGTAAATGCCACATCGTTGAAAGAAGTGCAGGTGCATTTACATCATGTACTTAATTGCCTCGAAGGAAAATCCGGAAAAGATTACAACGCTTCATTCGGAGATCCCTGCCATGGCCAGGGAGCGTTGAAAACACTTAAAGAAGGCGCTGCCGACAGGACAAGAGCAGACAACGCCATCGCGCTGGCACGAGTAGGCGTTAAACTTCACGATGAGAAACCAGCCAGGTTAGTTGCCCAGGCAGTTTATGCAATCTTAAGCGAAAGCAAGTAGCCGCTTGCCCTGAACATAGTTGACTTACATTTTAGGAATTTTACCAAAAGTAAAACCACCGCTATTATATTGCTATAAAAGAAGGGAATTTGACTCGTCCTAAAAAAAGTTTGGCAACAAGCACTTTAGCAACACTGTTTTTTTACCCTTTGTGAGTGTTATGAGTATTACTTTTTCTATCTTCCTGGTGAACGGCAAAAAAAATCGCTTGAGTTGTCAGAAGCTGCAAAAAACGACAACTACATCATTTTGAGCGAACAAATGCTTGGCGCACTTAAATAAAAAAAACTACACATGAAGCGAAGGAAATTCATACCCGGTTTATTTGCTATTAAAGTACCTTCGCAGGAAGAAGTAACCTAATACGAAGCATACATGAAAAACGTACTCATCTTATTGGTCGTGTTGTTTGTTGCATCTTCAGCTTTTTCTCAACGCAAAGAAAGGCGAGGTGATAACAGGTTTGGTATCGGGCCCGCAATTGGATTTGCAACAAGTAATCCATTAAAAAATGATCCGGAAAATAAAGGCTGGGGCCTGGGAGCCGGTGGCATGGTTCAGTTAGAACATTTTTTCCGCGGCAGTTTGAGTGCTGTTGCACAAGCAGGGCTGATCTCCTTCACTGGTCGTTCCTCAGGAGCGTCGGTTAAAAACAAAGCCTATACAACAATTCCCATCAGGGTGGGTGCAAATGGCTATGTCGGCAACCTTCACCTGGGTGCACAAATTGGTGTGGGACTTAATAGTTTTGGTGGTGAGAACAAAACAGCATTTGCATATTCACCACAGATTGGCTACAATTTTAGCCGGAACGATCTTCCACTCGATTTCACTCTTTCTTACGATGGCTATGCCGGACACGGTGGTTTTTCTGCCTTTCTTTTCAAGCTTTCCCTTATTTTGTAAACCTCAAAACTATACATGGGAAAATAGTGGATATAAAAGGGCGGTTAAATTATATTCATGATAATTCTGTAAGAAATGGATTAGTTGATGAACCATGGGAAAAGGACTGGTGAATATTGAATTGTATAAGAAAATCAACTTATGTCCTCGTTGCAAACGGGGACTAGTTAAGTCTTATATTGTTTCAGTAATTTTATCAGGAACAATCCGGTAAAGCAACAAATCTCCACGATTTTTATTTTGATAAAAGCTTCCATTACTCCGTAATGCCAAAGCAACCTGGTTCCCATTTAAAAAATTAACTTTAGAACTAAATTTTCAAATTGGATATTATGAGAAAAGTTCCTGCCTCGCTTCGCGCCAATGTTTCTGCAATGTTTCCGAGGTTTTTATTGCTCCACACATTTATATTTTGCTTTTTGTTGAGTAGTAATGCGCAGCAAAAAATGCGGGTTGTTGTAGCTGGTTTAAACCATGATCATGTCCATAATATTTTACACGCTAACGAGGAGGGCCGGGTAATAATTGTTGGCATTGCCGAACCCAATAAGACTTTATGGAAGAAGTTCGAAACCCAATACCGGCTACCGGATTCTTTGTTTTCAGATGATCTTAAAACCCTCGTGTTATCCAAAAAACCGGATGCTGTTTTAGGATATAACGAGGTTTCGGGCCATGTGGATATTGTAAGAGTTTGTGCCCCTTTGCACATACCCGTTATGGTTGAAAAGCCATTGGCTGCCACGCTTCAGCAGGCGCAGGAAATAGAAGCGCTTTCCGAAAAGTATAATGATATGGTTTTGGTGAATTACGAAACCACATGGTATCCATCAATTGCGGATGTAAAGGATACGGTCGAAAGTGGCAGCATGGGTAAAATAAAAAAGATGGTGTTTCATGATGGCCACCAGGGACCAAAAGAGATTGGTTGCAGCCCACAATTTTTAGAATGGCTCACAGATCCGGTAAAGAATGGGGCAGGCGCTTTAAATGATTTTGGATGTTATGGCGCCGATATTATGACCTGGATGATGCATGGGCAAAAACCAATTGCAGTAACTGCTATCACAAGGCATTATAAAACCTCAGAATATCCAAAGGTGGATGATGACGCTACCATCCTTGTTGAATATCCCGGGGCCACGGGAATCATTGAAGCTTCATGGAATTGGCCATTTTCTATAAAAGATATGGAAGTGTTTTGCGAAACCGGCTACCTGCATGCATTAAATAATGTAAACATCACCAGCCGCCGACGTGAAAATATTGTAAGCTCAAGAAAAGCAGCTCCATTACCGGCGCCTGTTAACGATCCGATGGAATATCTCGCAGCGGTTTTGGATCACCGGCTTAGCGGCACTAATGATCTGTCGTCGCTGAATTATAACATGATTGTGATGCAGATATTAGATGCAGCCAAACGCTCGGCGGCTTCAGGTAAGAGAATTGAATTATGACAGTATCTTTTGAACCGCTGGGTTAGGAAATGTATTTTCATGTTCTTGCATCTGCTGAGACCGAGGCCAATTATTATTCACTAAAATTATTTCATGAAAAACCACTACAAAGTTCATGGAAAAACAAGGCTGCCTGGGGTATAATTTTGGAAATCAAGAGGGGAATGAAATGATTTCTTTGTTTCCCCAGCGTGTTATATCACCAATTTGTGGGCCGTGCGTTATGCAACTATTGTTTCAATAATGAGATTGTGGGCGAAGATTTATAATACATTTTATAACACCTGACACCTGCGGTATTTATTTTAAAAATGAAACAAAATGAAGCAATTTGATATTTTTATAAGCTATGCGCATAAAGACAATGAAAAAGCTGACTTGATTTCAAGTTATTTGACGAAGCTCGGTTGGCAGGTTTGGAAGGATCAGCGCCTTAGTGTCGGAAATAACTTTAATGATGAAATAGCAGGCGTCCTTAGTAACTCAAAATTAATAATGGTGCTGTGGAGCGTAAGCTCGGTATCAAGCGCATGGGTGATAAAAGAAGCTAATCTTGCATTATCACTAAACAAGTATTTTCCTCTTCGTTTGGAGAACGTAATAATGCCTGGCGATTTGGCTAATTATCATGCAGAAAGTCTTCTCAGATGGAATGGAGACATAGATGAAGAGCAATTTGAACAGATATGCCTGCAGGTGAATGAAAAAATTCCCATTGATAATCCTATAACAAACAAGATTATTGAGAAAGCAAGAGCAAGAAGAGATTTTTTCTTTAATGCTTCAGGTATCTGGAATAGCCTGTCAGAAGGAATTAAGGAAAGATCTGAAGTTAAATGGCCTTTCTGGCTTGTGCGTTATATTGCTTCTGACTCTAAAGAGGCATTTAACGATCTTATATGGTCAGTTGGCGGATCTCCACCTTATGGAGGAGTTGCGTATGATGAGGCATCTGCAGTGTATGAATTGCTGGAAGATTATCTCGGCGAAGGCAAGGCTTCCGAAGGCTCGTATGCAAAGGTTGAAAAGTTCATCATCAACAAACCCGTTGAAATGAAAGCAATGGAGGCGTTCAGGATATATGACAAGGTAGTAAGTAACAGCGAAAATTATACTTTAAAAGATCTGAGAATTGGAAATGAGGATGCAGTTGACGTGGTAGACCAACCATTGACTGCCTACTTCAATCTGCTGAAAGCAGGAATATATTACAGGGAAGGCGACCCGGTAAATGCATATCAATTTGCAATAAAAGCAGTCGATCCCTTGCTTACCTTTCAGCAAAACGACGCTGTGTATTTAGACAGGCTTGCTGCTGCACTCACCAATTCAGCCGTATTTGCAAATCTGAATGGAGATATGGCAGAGGCAAGACGTTGTGCGTTTGAACTTAAAAAGATTGGCAGATCGCAAATGCTTATGAATTTTCAACATCTGCTTTCTGAGGGACCGGATGTAAGCAAAACAGCGGAGGAAATAGAAGAGACTGCATGGCATCTCATGGACAATCAAAAAAATCCTTACAAAGCAATCGAATGGTACAAGGAAGCTGAAAAGAAGTATCGTATTGACGGAAATTATAAAGAATTGAGTGGCTTATTGGGAGATATGGCTGTCTGCTACAGAAGAATGGGTAACATACAATTAGCAATCAAAACAAATAGAAAGGCCATTGAAGAAGCCCAGCGCGCAGGCGAAACAATAAGTATCTATCGTTGGTGCCAGAATTTAGCTGGTATTTTAATGCGTAACAAGGACTATCAGGCTGCATTCCCATATTTGCGATTGTCGCTATATGCTGCTGCAAAATTGGCTGACCCTAACGAAATAAAATTATCTGCATCTGCTTTATTTGAATTCAAGGCATATAATTTATGTACGCAGGAAGAAATAACGGAAATGTATAAAACAGCCCTGGAATTATTAGACACTAAATCCAAAAGTGCCGTGATAAAGAAATCAAGATCTATCCTGGAGGATTTTATTGAAGGCAAACTTCACCTGGCAACTTATACAGACGATACGGGCAATCAATCTCCTGGAACTATCAATCCAAAATAATTTTTTGGGGCGCCGACCCCGTTGCTGTCCCAACTAGCGCAAGCGTCCCGCTTTGTGCATCCTAATTGCAACAATACATTTAAAGCCGGATTAGAAAAACCGGTAAAGAGTTTTAAATTAAACGAAGAGATTTACAATAGAACAAGCCCGCTAAATTTGGTTGAAGACTCAAGCGAGACGCTTGCGCCAGGAGATGGTAAACCTATTTTAGGACTAGTCGAAAGCTTATTAATTTGAATTGTAATTCTTCAATAACTCCTTATAAGTCCATTCGTTTCCCTTTGCAAAAAAATTATAGGTTTTGTCCCAATCGGCTCCTTCTCCCCAACCTGTCATTGATGAAACTATTTTAGTGTGCGTAGGGTCTATTTCTTTAAACTGAATGATTTCCTGCAGATGCTGATCATTATCTTTTACCTGCTTTACAAAATGGTTATTGAGATTTACTTTTAATACAAGCAATTCCTTATCAATAAAACTCAAGATGGGCAGCCTGATGGACGAACTGTCTGAAAGCCCTTTTGTACTGTCATAATTAGTGATAATGTATCCGCCTGACTTGAGCTCAATGTGGGCCAATGGTGCAATCCATTTTTTTAATTTTTCATCATTGGTAAATAATTGCCAGGCATCTGACACCTTGATGGGAATTGTGCATTCTATGCGTAAAACCCTTTCTCCTGCCTCGTTTTTATAGGAAGTATTTTCGATTGCCTGGCCTTGACTATTCCCGGTCATCAGGAAGAGACTTAAAATCGTAATGACTATTTTTAATTTCAAAATCCTGAATTTTATGGCAAGGAATAAATTATTATTTAAAGATAGATTTACTTTTAAAACCAGATACAAGTTTTGAATTTATTTTTAACCCACTGAACAAAAATTCCGATTATTTCTCTGTTTACTGTAGATAATGGCCGGAACTGGAATTGACAAGATGAAATAATGAGCAGAATTTTAACATCCTGTAATCCTATAAATTCTGTGAATCATAAATCATATAAATCATAATAAAAAAATTTCCTCAACTGGCACAGGTCTTTTATATTGGAAAGAATTATACCAACCTTGGTGTTATCTTTACCAGTAACATCAATAGTTGAAAAATCCATCAGCATGAATCAACACACCCTCCACCGCCGCGAATTTTTACGCGACAGTTCCATATTAGTTGCAATGTCTGCGCTGCATCCTTACATCCCTAATATCAGCGCAAAGCCACGACGGGTTGCGCTAATCGGCACCGGATGGTATGGAAAGAGCGACCTGTTCAGGCTGATGCAGGTGGCGCCGGTAGATGTGGTAGGACTTTGTGATGTGGATGCGCACATGCTTAAGCAGGCAGCTACCATGATCAACGAAAGAAAGCCTCAAAAAAACCTTGCCACTTTCCGCGATTACCGTGAATTATTAAAACAAACCAAACCGGATATTGTTCTTATCGGCACACCTGACCACTGGCATGCCTTGCCAGCGATTGATGCGATGAAAGCAGGCGCTGACCTTTATCTTCAGAAACCCATCAGCCGCGATGTAATGGAAGGCGAAGCTATTCTTGCTACAGCCAGAAAGTATAACCGCACGGTGCAGGTAGGCACACAGCGCAGAAGCACACCGCATCTCGTGGAAGCAAAAGAAAAAATCGTGGATGCAGGTTTGCTCGGCAATATACATCATGCTGAGATGTGCTGTTATTACCACATGCACTCCAATGCGAATCCGCCTGTGCAACCGGTGCCCGATTTTTTAGATTACGATATGTGGACAGGCCCCGCGCCTTTGCGCCCTTATGATGGCTTACCGCATCGCGGATGGTGGCGTGCTTTTATGGAATATGGCAATGGCATCATGGGCGATATGTGCATTCACATGTTTGATGCCGTGCGCTGGATGCTTGGTCTTGGCTGGCCCAAAAGCGTTTCCTCCAATGGCGGTATTTACGTGGACAATAAAGGCAAAAGCAATATTGCGGATACACAGAATGCGGTGTTCGCTTACGACGGTATTGAATGTGTGTGGCAGCACAGAACCTGGGGCAATCCCGCCGACCCGGATTATCCCTGGGCTTTTAAGATTTATGGCGATAAAGGAACGCTTGCCTGTGATGTGTGGAAATATGATTTTACGCCGGTGGGTGATGGTAGAAAGCTCCATGGCGATGTTTTGTGGGAGAAAGAAAAATATCCCGAAGACCTGACAGAACCGGATATAGAATTACATGTAGCTTCTGCCACGCGCCGGCACATGCTTAATTTTTTGGAAGCTATAGACAAGGACACGCGACCTGTGGCGGATATTGAACAGGGACATATTTCTACGGCAAGCTGCATTATTGCCAATCTTGCCATGCAGTTGGGAAGGCCATTGAGCTATGATCCTGTAAAACGCATTATAACCGGCGATGAAGAAGCCACTAAATTGCTGCAAAGGAAATATCGTGAACCGTGGCAGCATCCTTCTTTAGATAATGTTTAAGTAAGAAAGCAAAAGGCGGAAGGCAGAAAATACAAATCATCATTACAGGTCCGGCCTTGGCGCAGTTCTCATGACGGACAACAGTTACTTTAAAAAAATTATTTTGTATGTTCTGAAGACTCACCTATGGACGTATCTTTCCGGGAAAGAATATACTTGTTTTATTAAAGTAACTCGTTGTGCGATTGAAAATAACCCCAAAAGCGCAGTAGGCGCGGCATTTTGGTAGAATTGTTATATTTTAATTAGGTTGAGCCCTGTAGGGGCGACACAAAAACTACCGCCCCTGTCTGCCGACAGGCAGGCTTACAGGGCTTTATGCTTTTATTCAATTTTTTCTACCAAACTGACGCCCCTGTCTGCCGACTGGCAGGCTTACAGGGCTTGGAAGAAATTATTTTGAATATTTCAATCGCACAACGAGTTAAAGTAAAATACTTGTACCTAAAATTAATAATTAATAAAATGCTGAACAGACGAGACTCAATTAAATTATCTGCTGCTCTTCTTGCGGGCGCATATATTCCCAGGCCGGTTAAAACCGCACTTTCTGCAAGGCACAATCCATTCAGATTTAGCCTGAATACAAGCACCATCAGTGGGCAGAATCCGGGGCTTCTTCGTTCCATAGAAATCGCTTCAGCAGCAGGATACGATGGTATGGAGCTTTGGATAAATGATATCAAAAGATATCTAAAGCAGGGAAATTCTATCCAGTCACTGGCATCTTTTATTTCATCTAAAAACATTGTGATAGAGAATGCGATCAGTTTTACAGAGTGGATGGTTGATGATGATGACAAACGTAACGCGGCATTGAAAGAACTGGAAGCTGAAATGAAAATTTTGTCTGTTCTCGGTTGCCATCGCATCGCTGCGCCCCCGGCAGGTGTTTCCCGGGACCAACCAATCCATTTTCAAAAAGCGGCTGTTCGTTACCGCGAGATATTGGCATTAGGAAGAAAATATAATGTGATGCCGGTATTGGAATTCTGGGGAGCGTCCGGAACACTTTATAACTTAAGCCAGGCCACCGCTATAGCAGTGGCGGCTGATGCGCGGGATGCCCGAATCCTGCCGGATGTTTTTCACCTGTTTCGCGGGGGCTCCGGCTTTGAAGGGTTAAGTCTTTTAAATGGAAAGGTGATTGACATTATCCACATGAATGATTATCCTTCTTCCAAACCGGTGAATGAACAAACGGACAGTGACAGGGTATATCCCGGTGACGGTGTTGCACCACTCAAACAAGTGTTGCGTGATCTGAAAAGTATCGGCGGTAGCAAGGTGCTTTCACTCGAACTTTTTAATAAAAGCTATTGGGCACAAGATCCTTTGGTTGTTGCAAGAACCGGGCTGCAAAAAATGAAATCACTGGTGAGTGAGATTGAAAGTTAAAAAAATTTATGGCGACAAAGGAACACTGTCCTGCGATGTGTGGAAATATGATTTTACGCCGGTGGGTGATGGTAAAATTGTGAAACCTAGTGCCATAGTGTCTTCGTGGTATAGTAAACTCAAAATAAAAAATTGCTTTATTTATCCTTTTACCGGCGCCCGAAAATATTCGCAGCTTCGAAATACATCCTCTTTATCTCGCGTGTTTTTATTTGTGTCCTTTCATTCCCATGAATGAGGGATACAGCCTCAGGTACACTTCTACTGCCATAGGATTTTTGCCATACAAAGGATCCAACCTTTTATCGGCATGATAGAAGGTAACCTGGCTTCCGGCAGCCAGTCTTGCGTGGCCAATTTTTAGCAGATCATAATTGAACCCTGCAGTAAATGCGTTGACCGGAAAAACAGCATCATGCCCAAAGGTGTTTTCGTCCAGCGAGAGTTCTTCTATTCCTTTTTGCACCCACTCATAACGGCCGTACAGGGCTAATTTTTTTCTTCTCCATTGCGCTTCTAAAAGTGCCGCATTCTCGCCCTCATGGTTCTTAATTTTATTCATGCCCCAAACTGCAGTAGCATTAAAAGTGCTGTTCGCTGAAAGCGCTTTACTGTAAATAGCAGATGCCGTTGTTCTGTTTACATCTTCGCCGGGATGCAATAATTCCGGGCTTTTAATAAAACCCTGCGACACCTGCAAAGCCCAGTTGGCCGATGGATTAAATGATAACCTTCCACTCCAGCTATCAAACCGGGGCTTGTCGAAATTATACCGGTTTTCATCCGGCTCCCTTCCGGTAAAGGAGGAACCTTCTAATTTAAATTGGCCATATCGGACGCCAACAGTAGCTACCCCAAATGTAATATGTGTTGCATCCACCCAATGGTGCGTAATCGGGGCATCAGGATTGTCCATTGCTGACGGCCTGTGCATGAAAGCAACCGGGCCCAATGCGGGTTCTCCGGGATAGCCAAGATAAACGAACACGTCTGCCTTTGGCGACAGCGCCTGTGAATAGCTTACTGACAGTTCTGAAATTAAATCGTGTGGATGTTGGCGATCAACAATGGATCTTCCTTTATAGGCTTCCCCGCTTTGAAAAAGCAAAGGATAGCCATCATTGCCGCCTAATAGAGCATCTAATGATGCCATCAGGCCAAAGTGGAATAAGCCGTTTTTACCCACCTGTCTTTGTCCCATAAACATAAGCCAGTCAGGGGCGTCAAATTCACTGCCGCCCCTGGAACCTTTGTTGGTAAAATCCTGGTTATTATACCGTAAAAAGAGGTTGTAATGCAGCATATACATCCATTTAGGCGTATGACACATATAGCCGTACATCGGCGAAGCATCCGGTAGCCAACCTGTTCCTGAGCCATTACGGTTCATAGGCAGATGAAGAGAATAGGAATGGCTCATACTCATCTGGTGATTCATCGGTTGATCGCTTGGCATCCCTTGCATGTTCATATGATCCATCTTCATCGTGTCGGACATTTGGCCTGGCTTTGTAGTGTCGTGCATGTGTTGATGCTCATGTTGAGCATTAGCATCAATATTTATGAGAAGCGCTGTTACAATTATTCCAAATATTTTTTTCATGATTCGTCTTTAAATTCAGCACAAAGGTAAATACCGGCTCACCGCTGTTGATATATCATATTGTGAAAGATGAATTCATATTTGTGGAACGGAAAGCGGTTGTTAACAGCAGGTTTGATGCCACGTTTATCAACAGCGCTCCATAATGAGTTTAATATATCGATTTATCCGTTACTTTTATAAATACATCCGCCGTCAGTATGCCTTTTTAAAAGGCAGTTTCAAATATTTTTAGTTACCTATTCAAATGAAAAAGATCATGAAAAACAAGTGGTTCACCAAAAACAAAAGCTTTAAAAAATTTGCATTATATCTTATCCCTGTCTTAATAGGAAGCCTTTTGAGTTATGCACCAAAACATGTTTCCAAAGATGCAAAAACTTCTTTCTTTTTTCAAATGACGGATCCTCAGTTTGGGATGTTTGCGAACGATTCCAATTTTGTAAAAGAGACCATAAACTTTGAAGAAGCCATCAAGGCTGCCAACCGGCTGCATCCCGCTTTTGTTGTGGTATGCGGGGATTTGGTAAACCAGTTGAGCAGCCGTGATCAGATATCAGAATACAAGCGTATCGCTGGTCAATTAGATCCTTCTATTCCCCTTTATAATGTAGCGGGAAATCATGATGTAGGAAGAACGAAACCCACACCCGAAGGATTGGCAAATTACAGGAAATATTTTGGGCCCGAATACTACACTTTCCGCTCAGGAAATATATTGGGCATAGTACTGAACTCTTCTTTATTCTTTGATCCTTCTCTTGTAACGAAAGAAGCGGCTAAACAGGATGCATGGCTGAGGTCAACACTTAAAAAGGCTGCTAAAATAAAGAAGCTGAATATTGTGGTATTTCAGCACATTCCATGGTTTCAGAACCAGCCGGATGAAAAGGACGGGTATTTCAATATCCCATTAGTGCGCCGGAAAACTTACCTGGATTTGTTTCATCAATATGGAGTGAAATATATTTTTGCAGGTCATTTGCATAAAAACGCCATAGGTTGGGATCGGGGATTGGAAATGGTAACAACAGGCCCTGTAGGAAAGCCATTAGGAAAAGATTCGTCAGGTTTCCGCATCGTGAAAGTAGAAGAAAATGAGCTTACTCATAAATATTTTAGTCTTGATTCCCTGCCAAAAATCATTAAATTGGATAATGCTTCCTTTTAGATGGCCGAAAGGCATGCAATTTTTTTTAAAATAACCTTAATGTAAAATATAAAAATGGCTAAAGTTCAGGTTCGCTATATAGTCAACGATGTTGATGAAGCAATACGGTTTTATACAGAACAATTAGGCTTTACATTACAGATGCATCCGGCTCCTGCCTTTGCAATGCTATCCCGTGATGATCTCCGGCTTGTATTGAGCGCGCCAAATCCGTCGGCAGGCGGAGGCCAGGCCGTGCCTGATGGCACCCAACAGGCACCAGGCGGATGGAACCGGTTTGCAATAGAAGTAACCGATCTTTCCAATATGGTTGAAGCGCTTCAGAAGGCTGGTGCTCACTTTCGCAATAATATAGTTACAGGGGTTGGTGGCAAGCAAATTATTATTGATGATCCTTCAGGAAATCCTATCGAATTGTTTGAGCCTGTCTTACCCGAAGCGCGGCTTGATGCCCACTCTTAAAAGATGCTTGTACTATCATAAAATGTTATGCCCGGATAGTGAGCATCAACAACTAAAACACACAAACAAAGGTTCTTGCAACAACTTTATTTTCCTAATAAGTTAATTCTCCAAAGAACTGATGCTTTTCAAGATAGAATAAGTTAACTTACATACGTTTTTTAATTTAATTATAATGGCTATTCTTTTGTTTTCTTTTTTGTTGCCGGTTATTGTAACTACTCTTCAGAAACTCTCACCAGTAGATTTTGCATATCGTAAAATTTAGCCCCGCGGATCTATGAAAAGCTGTTGTTCTAAATAGCAATCGCTTTTGTAAAAGCAAACACCCCAATATTTCAAAATCATTAGATTAAAAATTTTAGCAAGACGGCTGCCCAAGCGACTACCGATCGTGTTGGTATGTCATGCTTGAAATTATTAAAATAAAGCTTTTCATTATGTCAAACAAAGTAAAGTTTGCCAAAGCAAACCAGAATGATTTTTTTTCGACCCTGAATAAGAGGGTGGAAGAATATTTTACCGTTAATAAATTATCGAAGAATGCCAATCCTCTGATGGTGTTTAAAGTTATTTTTTACCTCTCGGTCTTTATCGGGGTGTACCTGCTGTTACTCTTAAATTCAAATCCTCTTTGGCTTCAGTTTATACTATGGGCCGTTATCGGTTTTTTTACCGCATTTGTCGGTGTCAATATTTCGCACGATGCCATTCATGGTTCCTTATCGCGGCATAAAAGAATGAATAAATTTTTAGGCTATAGTTTTAATGTTATTGGTGCTAATGCTTATCTGTGGGGGATCATGCACAATATTGTTCATCATACATATACCAATATTGAGGGCCATGATGAAGATATTGCCTCTGTTCCGTTTTTAAGAATGTCGCCTCATCAGAAATTACGAAAAATTCACCGGTATCAGTATTGGTATGCATTTTTGTTTTATGGTCTTGGTTCGCTCTCCTGGGTATTTGTAAAAGATTATGTAAAATTCTTTAAAAAGAAAATCGGTAATTATGAAAATAAAAAGCATCCGCGCATAGAATATTTCAATCTGTTCTTTTTCAAACTGGTGTATTATACTATTTTCCTGGTGCTGCCGATGATTTTCCTCAATGCCCTTTGGTGGCAGGTGCTATTGGGATTTTTTGTGTTGCATTTTTGTGAAGGAATTACCATGGCCATTGTTTTTATGCTGGCGCACGAGGTAGAAGAAACGCAATTTCCCCTGCCTGATGAAAGAGGAAATATTCAGAATTCATGGGCCGTTCATCAGTTATATACCACGGCGGATTTTGGCAGGGAAAGCAAATTACTTAGCTTTCTTTGTGGCGGCTTAAATTTCCAGGTGGAGCATCATTTATTTCCGCGCATTTGCCATACGCATTATAAACCCATTTCGGATATTGTAAAAAAAACGGCAGAAGAATATAGCCTGCGATACAATGCCAATCCTTCTTTCGGGAGCGCCATCCTGTCGCATATCCGGTTTCTTAAAAAATTGGGTAAATACAAAACAGTGGCTTATGCATAGACAAAAGCAAAGAGAATCATCTCACCCACTCTTAAGCGGAATAGCTTATCAATGGTGGTGTACGTAAAGTCAAGATCTCTTTGGGAAGCCACTTTAAAGTATTTTATTGGTGAATAGCTCTTTACAATATACGCAGATTATTTTTACAGGCAATCACAAATAGTTTGAAATATTTAGAGAATGAAATGAATAACTTATTTTTAATCCTGTAAAAATTTCCTGTTTAAATAAGCGGCAATGACATCAAAATCTGTTCATATTATTTATTGGATATCCACTATTCTCTTTGTGGCGCTAATGCTTTTTTCTGCCGTCGGAGGAATTAAACCTTCAGAAAATGTTATAAAGATATTTCATGACGGCCTGGGCTACCCGATATATTTCATACGTTTTATCAGCGTTGCAAAAGTGTTAGGTTGTATCGCGATTTTGATACCGGGTTTGATGCGGATAAAAGAATGGGCGTATGCAGGGCTGTTCTTCGACCTTACCGGCGCGGTTTATTCAGGCGTTGCCGTTTCGGATAAGTTTGATCCGATGATACTTACGATGCTGATATGGATAGTTCCCGGTGTGGTGTCTTATTATTTCTGGAAAAAGTATTAAAAGACCGCCTTCGAAATATGGCTTGTCGCACAATGTTTCAGTCTTACCGCAGCCGGTTTTAATTCCGTGTGGGCAGTTCCGAACCTTGATTGCTATTTGCTGTTCTACATTTCAGTTGTTGCGAATTCTTCCATCGGGTGATTAGGTCATCTTCAATAGTATATATCTGCCCCATTTTTGCTTTAGCTCTTTGCCCGACCTTTTCAATTTTTGATGCTCGTTATGCATGTTGCATTTTAGGCATCACAGGCACCAGTCCGTGTTTAGCCATAACGAGCCCTAACTTTTGAAGGTCAGGAGGGCCGCCTGCATTGACTATCCCGGCAACTTCTTTAAAGAAGATAGAACCGAGCAGCGCCGGAGTAATTACGGCCAGTGCCTTGGCATCTTCTTTTTTTAAATTGTCAAACCCGTGTACGGCGCCGCGCGGAATGAAACAAGTTTCGCCCGGCCGAATGTCTATGGCCTTACCATCAACCGTAAAAGTTAACGTACCCTCCAAACCATAAATGGTTTCATCATAATGTTCGTGATAATGTGGAATGGGCACCTTTGCGCCAACCGGTACCGTAAATTCAAACATGGCTGCAGAACCGTTGGTATCTGCGGCTTCCAGGAGGAAGTCAATAATAATTTGACCTGCTTTGATCGTTTCTCTTTTCATATTTATATTTTTTAAAGCACAAAACTATATGGGCGCTGCAGCAAATTCCTTGATTCCGGATAAGAAAATTATTTCTCCGAAATTTTTTTCCTGATGCGACTCAACGTCTCAGGTGTCATGGCTAAATAAGCCGCGATTTGATACAGCGGTATCCTTTGCAATAAATGCGGTTCTTCCTGTACAAACCGCAGGTACTTTTCTTCAGGAGTGTCAACCGTTGCTTCGGCAAGCCGTTTTTTTAGCAAATAATTGGTGTCTTGCTGCGCCCTTATAAAACCCAGCGTGAAAGATTGAATGTGAGAAATCGCATACACCCAGTTTTTTTGATTGATTGCCTGAAGTGTACTGTTTTCAAGCGCCTGAACACACAGTTCGGTGGGCTTATTATCGAGGAAACTCACCAGCTCGCTACACCAGCCGTTTTCAATTTTAAAATAAATGGTACGCTCCCCGCCATTGTTATTAATATAATACTGCCTCAGGCAACCTTTTTCCACAAAGTAAACCTGCCGTACAATGTCACCGGAGCGATAAAGATGTTCATTCTTTTTTACATGTACGGTTTCAAATAGCTGGATAACTTTTAGTAACTCATTGTCAGGAAATTTATATTCCTGTTTAAGATGAATAGAAAGAGGCGATTGGTCCATGAGTTTCTGTTTGGCAGCCATTTTAATTATTCTGCGTGCTTTTGTACCACGATTATAACAGTCTTTATCAGCGATTTGAAGGTATAAAATTCTTTACTTCTTTCTCTTTAAAAAGAAATCTTTAAAAGAATCCACGCCGCAGGTAGTTTTTATTTTTTATTGAATTATCACTTGATTCTTCGCCAAAGCAGGACGGATTTTGTGCAGTGGCAAATAAATAAGGGTAATTTTTATTTTCAAAAAATGTAGGAATTTCATGCCGTCACATTACCCGGCCGATGCCGGCAGCTACTTGCTTTCTGGCGCGGTCAACTTAATGAATAATCGTTCTGAAGGTCAGGTTGATTCTTGGTGTGGTGATGCGCCTGGCTGGCGGAAGTCGATGCAGCCAAAATGTTTGCGTGGCGTCTTTCATTACCAATAAACTTCCGTGTTGCAGCATCATTTCTATTTTTTCTTTGGTTGTTTTGTGTTTGAACGCAAACTTTCGTTCTGCTCCGAAACTTAATGAGCCGATTGCCCCGTCTTTTTTCAGATCGGCTTCCCCGTCGCTGTGCCATGCCATGCCTTCTTCGCCGTTATGGTACAAATTGAGCAAACAGGAATTAAATGTCTCGCCTGTTTCGTTTTCGATAGCGCACTTAAGTGCCAGCAATTCCTTTGTCCACGGTAAAGCGTATTTGGTGATATTGGAATATATTTGGTGATATTGGAATAAGTGTATTCAAATCGCTTTTCGCCATACCATGCCACTTTCCGTTTGGTAACAACCTTCTTCCCGAAAATTACGGCTTCGTCGTTTCGCCAGGCAATGGTGTTCATCAATGTATCAAAGTAATAATCCGCTTCTTCCGGGCTGAACAATTTGCCGTAATAATTCACCGTGCCGCCATGCGGCAACCAGTTTTTTGCTTTGTCAATAACGTCTTCAAACAGATTCATTCTTCCATTTTTTATAGGATGCCTTCATACAATGTCCGCAGGGGCGATACTTATTTTCCAAAGCTTCCTTTTCCGTTGAAAAGAAAACCCGGTTTTCCTTTTTCATTTTTTTGCCCGAAGCGCACGACAAAGTTCCATATATTTTTAGTTGCCGGTTTCCGCCCCAACGGATTTCCTGTCGCCTGATTTTACTTCGCAGGGGGGCACCGGAAATATCGATGTGCCGTATCATTACCTGTCTTTAAATCTTTGCATAGCTTCCGTTTAAATGTTCCTTGCAAAATTGGGATGGGCTGCCGTGGCAGAAAACCCGGAACTTGCTGAATTTAAATTGGAATGTGATATCAATTTGAAGCCGGGCCTGCTGATTTCTTCCGGGGAAATAACAATAACGCGCACCTTGGCATTACCTTTGTCGGTGTGCACGAATCAGGCTTCCTGCACCGATCCACGGCACGAAAAGTGAGGAGAGCCGCATCATACCCTGCCCCATAAAATCAATGACAGCCACCTTCGCGCGAGGCAGGTGCAATGTCAATTATGGTTGGATTGAATCCAAACTTTTTCAGCCAGTAGGCCAGTGTTGTTGCTGCAATACCTGCACCTGATAGTAAGATGTTTCTATTGTTCATTTTCAAATCTACACCTGGCGGTTTACAGGGTCGCTAATGCTTTGCTCTTTAACCACAAAGTCACAAAGTACACGAAGAGCCACAAAGAAATGTTTCGCCGGGTCAAAATGAGTGAACACTCATTTTGTCAAGGATTTCCGCTCACCGGTGTGGATAAAGCTACCATGTGGCTATATCCTTGCAGCATGTTTTAAAGGTGACAAGTACCCTGAATTTATGAAACCTGGTAAATTTCTCTTGATCCTGTTAAATACATTTCGTGGTAACCCTTCATTTTTTCTTTCATTGATTTCATTTCTTCACTGTCCTGTGCATACTTTTGAAAACTTTGTTCGTATGCAGTAAGGCTTTCATACTGGGTTACCATTACTACCTTATTGTAATTGCCGGTCACGTCTGTCATGACGTGGACCAGGTTATCATTATCGGCCATAACTTCTTTAAACAATTTTGCGAATTTTGAAGCCTGACCCGGCTTGCAAATAAAAATGTCGTGAACGATTATCATAACGGGAAATTTAAAAGTGAAGTAATACGGAAAAGAATTGTTATACTAAGTTATTAATTTTCAAGAGGAATTTTTTTCCCATTTTCTTCAAGCCACATTTTAAATGACTTTAGTTCAGGATTTAATTCTTTAGAGAATTTTACATCCCGAATGCTATTGCATACATCATCAAAATCCCGGTAAAACTGGAACATATTTCCTAAATCATCCGCTCCCGGAAAGCCAAAGCTGCGGTAGGTTTCAGGCGTAATTTCATTGTAAACAACTTCTTCGCCCAATGCATCCGATAAATCTTTTGCCATGTCTGCACAAGTAATTTGCTCCCCTGCAATGCCTACTCTTTTACCAATTAACTCTGCGCCTTTTTTAAATATTCCGTAAGCGCATTTACCAATATCATCCCCGGAAATACCCGCCATTTTTTTGTTGCCCATAGGAAAAGTTATTGAAAGCTTGCCGTCGGCTCCCCGCTTTGGCCCCATTCCAAAATAGATCATGTTATCCCAATAGTAAGATGCTAACATAAATGTAGTGGGCACACCGGCATCAGTAAAGTAATGGTCAGCTTCTCCTTTTCCATCAAAATGCGGCACCTTATACTTGCCATGAAGCGTGGGCATTGAATCATCATCAAGAGGAACATATTTTCTTACATCTTCAAGAGTTGACCAGATTACGTGTTTCAAGCCGGCTTCCTTTGCCGCCTCTGCCATTTTTTTTGCTTCGGACGTTTCTTTTTCCGCAGAAAAATGCGCCCAAAAAAATGTAACAAAATAAGCTCCATATGCACCTTGCAAAACACGTTTCAAACTATCAGCATCATCCACATCGCCGGCTACTACTTCGGCTCCTTTTGCCGCAAGTTCTTTCGCTTTATCTGAATTGACATCCCGTGTTACAGCACGTACAGCGAATTCGCTATTGTGGTCGTTAAGAATGGCATGAGCCAATCCGCCGCCCTGGGCGCCGGTTGCACCGAATACTGCGATAATTTTTTTCTGAGACATAGTTTTTATTTTTTTAAAATTTACACTTCAAGTTACTAAAAAATTAGTTAGTTTAAAAGCCTGCAATGAAACACATTTTGTATTGCAGATACGATGTACTTAAGCAATATGAATATGATACTAAAATCTTAAAATGGAATACTGCGGCATGGGGAGAGATTCCGGCTGACTATGGGAGAAAATAATTTCGCTTTATATTGCATTCAGTCAAAGCCAATGTATCGTTCACAGACTTAATTTCAAATAGTGCATCAAACCAAAACAGATTTAAGCAATCTAAATGACAAACAAAGGGAAGCCGTTGTTAGCGAAGACAAACGGCTTTTAGTTTTGGCAGGTGCCGGTTCGGGCAAAACAAAGACTCTTTTACAAAAACTCATTTATTTAATTGAAGAAAGGGGTATAAGCCCATCAAATATTCTTGCGGTTACATTCACAAAGAACGCAACAAATGAAATGATTGACCGCTTAATCATTTCAGCCGACACGACAGGAGAGTATGAACGGAAACTTTCGGACAAACAATTAAGCAAATCTGAAAAGGATGCTGAAAGATTTCATTACCAGAAAAAATATAAGTGGATTGACAGCTTAACAGTGAGAACATTTCACAGTTTCTGTTACACCATCCTTCGCAACTACGGTGTGAATGAATTTGATAACAAATTTAGAATCATCGGTGACGAAAAACACAGGGAAGAAGATGAACTCTCAAAGTATGTGGCACCTGAAACCGTTTTTGAAGTAGTTCATAAACTTTTAATTGAACAATGCGAGGACACAGAATTTTTGTTGCAACTCAAACGCTACATTTTAGATTACATCATTGACAAAATACACCTAAGGAAAACAGATGGAAAGTATTTACCGAAAGACGGAAAATATTTCACAACTCTTGATGGAACTAAGGTCCGTTCAAAGTCGGAACAGTTTATTGCTGATTGGTTTTACAGGCACAGCATCAGGTATGAATATGAACCTTTATTGAATGTGAAGGATTTTGATTTTCATCCCGACTTCTATATTCCTGATGCAAACCTTTACATTGAACACGTAAGCAATAAGAGTTTTTCAACCAGGGACAAAGAGGAACAGTTTAAAAAAGGAAACTTGTTGTTAGTAAAAACTTATGAGAGCATGACTAAGGATTCTGCTTTGTTCAACCATACTTTGGATAAAATTTTAAAGAACCGGTTGCCTTCAAATTATCACAGAACAATTGCGCTCACCTACAAAGAGGAGTTCAATGGCTATCATGAAGATG
The DNA here is from genome assembly GCF_003721595.1 of Hanamia caeni. GTDB lineage: Bacteria > Bacteroidota > Bacteroidia > Chitinophagales > Chitinophagaceae > Ginsengibacter > Ginsengibacter caeni. Next base: position 15,787 of record NZ_RJJR01000012.1, on the reverse strand, counting down.
TAAAAGATTTTGTTGCACAAATCATGCGTATCACCGACATGATGAAGGTTGAGAACATCGACTTTGATTCTGTTTTAGAAAATGCAGGAAAAGACCAACACGAAAGAGTTCGGAATTTTTACGAGTTAGCAATTCCAATTGTAAAAAAATATGTTAACTATTGTATTGACAAATCTTATCTTGATTTTAACGACCTGATTTCACGAAGCACTTCCCTGTTTCAAAATCACGAAGACATAGCAAATAAATATAAAAGCAAGTATCAATACATTTTGGTTGACGAGTTCCAGGATGTAAATAATTTACAGGTTGATTTGATAAAGCTTTTACTCACTGACCAAACACAACTCTTTTGTGTAGGTGACGATTGGCAAAGCATCTATGGTTTCAGAGGTTCTAATGTGAGTTACATTGTTGACTTTGAAAATCACTTTGCCAATTCAAAAATCATCAAACTCAATCTCAATTATCGCAGCACACAAAATATCGTTGGTGCAAGCAACGAAGTAATCAAGCACAACAAATTCAGAGTTGAAAAGGATATTCAGGCATCGAAAATGTCAGAACATAAAATAGTAGTGTATTCGGGTGGCAGTGAGGAAGAAAACATTCAATTCTGTTTAGACAAAGTAAGAGAGTTACAAAACACAGGACTGACAAGCGAGGATATTTTATTTCTCTATCGCAGAACTCACATGTATAATCCCGGTGCATATTCGGGCAAACCTTCCTACTCAAAAACTTTTTATAAAGAAGGAATAAAAGTTCAGGCAAAAACTATTCATGCAGCAAAAGGACTTGAAGCAAAAGTTGTTTTCATCATTGGCTTAACCGAAGGCAACGGAGGTTTTCCCGACATTTGGTTAGAGGACAGAATCTTTCAGGTTATAAAAAAAGGAAATCATGATTTGCTTATGGAAGAAGAACGGCGACTATTTTATGTTGCAATCACAAGAGCCAAAGACAAACTGTTCCTGATAACAGAAAAGGGCAACGAATCCAGCTTTTTAAAAGAGATTCCCGACATCTTCACAGTTAAGACAAGCGTACCGATAAAATCAGTTGTAGAGAAAGTTATTACTTGTCCTACGTGTTTCAGCCAGCTTGAAAAGCTTTTTTCCTTTTGCCCCTATTGCGGACACAAAACAACGGAGTGACGAAGCCATTTCGATATACAAACGCTCACCGGTAATTCAGGTTGACCAATCTCTATCAGCAAACGAACCAGCCTTCCGGTAGGTCGGCAAATAACCGACTTTTTTATTCTATATTCGGCTAGGTTCCGGCGGGGCGTCCATTGAATTCAAGCAGATCGTACTAAAAGCTATTTACCCCGTTAACAAACACCTCATGACAAGCACCTGTGACAGCTCTTCATCTTTAGAGTGTGCCGAAAATCCAATCAAAGAGTGGGCAAAATAATTTTAATAGTTATGGCAAAACAATTAACCATGGTTGCTCCTGTAAAAGGCGTCACTAACAACGAATGTATTCGCATAGCACCCATGCACTATCCTAAAGCTAAAGTGGATTTAAAAAGCCTGGGAAAGAGCACAGAAGACGCGGAATTATTGCAAATTACACTTCCGCCGCCACTCCTTGTGTATCAACACGGGCCTTTAATTCAGGAGGTAAAAGTATATACCATTTTTTGGGGTAAACATTGGAAGTCCAACCACGCCTTTGCTAAGCTGGCAAAAGAAATCAATAAGTTTTTCAAGGACATTTTGGTAAGTTCCTTAATAGACCAGTTGGCTGAATACAATACACCCACATTTACGATAAATCATGGCTCGCTCATTGGAAGTAAAACAATTACCGCCAATGCTCCGGGCAGTGTGATCACTGATGCGGCCATTCAAAGCCAGCTAAAAGCATGGATAGCTTCACATACTGTTCCGGCGTGGGATAAAGACACTTTGTACTTCCTCTACCTCGACAATGGAACGAGTGTGCACATGGGTGGCAGTGCCTCCTGTACGGCTTTTTGCGGCTTCTAAACTCACATCAAACTTTTTAGACTCAATGCTTTTCAAACTAAAAGAGGTTATTAACTAACATAAACTACCGCTAACAATGGATGACCGATGCACAACTACCATCTTCAGTTTACCTGAACGGCATTTCATATCATGATAAAAGTGATTTCGGACTTATCAAAAAACAATATTTGTTTGCGGTATCAGGACAGGTGGATCAGCAGGGAGCATAAAGAGGGGAAAAAGGAATGAAACTTAGGCCTGGTTGAGTGCGCAGCACCTTACAATTACTGCTTAATTTTCCTGCGCGAAGGTAATAGGCTGTCTTATTTTTTGAACCACTGCTCTATTATGTCTTATCGCAGGTAGCCACTTTGGAGATTTTTTAAAAATGGTGAGGGCTATATTATCAAAAGATTTATTAAACGGGACTTCTACAAACGGATCCAACACATTGCCATCTTCGTCTATGGTGGCTGTTATGACTACTGTAACCTGGTCGGCATTCACGAGTTGGTATTGTGAAGGAAAGTAAATATGCTTCAAAATAAATTTCTTCCATCCTTCCTGTCCACCGGGAAAAGTCGGAGGCCTGTCTTCAATCGCCGTATTTACCGGAGCGCCGGAAGCGTCAAAATATTCTTCTTTTTGAACCTCGTCAATGTTGTAAGTTATGCGGGCTGCTATTTGCCCGTTGGCATGAAAAAAAACCCATGGGCCGTTAAGCTTTCCATTCATCATTCTTCCTGCGCTGGAAGGAGCGCCATCCCTTCGCCAGGTTACTTCTACGGCAGAACCATCCGGATGATACGAAATAGAATCGGCCGTATAGCCATTGCTGTGCCATCCCAGGGAAGTACCCGTAGGTTTTCCGTTGACATATACTGTGGAATCTTCCATGAAGCCGGTGTGGTCATAACGGATCCATAAGCCTTCTTTTTTATTGTGTACGTTTCGACCAAAGCTTTCCGGGATTCCATTTGCATAAAAAAAGCGGAAGTATCCGTTGGCGATCTTGTTGGCGCTGTCTTCATAGAGGCCGCTCATCTGGAGTGTCTTTGTGCCCAGGAAATAATCATGGCGCAACCATCCGCTATCCGTCTTTTGTATTTCTGAAAAAAAACGTGCCTGCTCAGGAGTGCAGGGTTTCCATAAGTAATCGTAATAAGCCTGGATTTTTTGGGCTTTACCCATAGTCGCCATGAAAATCGGGATAAGCAGCAGAATAGCTTTCATGTTACAAATATATTTTGACCGGGTTAAATACGTACGCAAATAATAAATATTGTGAGAAGGATTAGGATGTTCATTTTTTAATCGTCATTGTAGGTGATTAAAGATGAAAACTTTTAAAAAGATATCACCTCCCAACTTATCCTTATCCAAGGCTCGTGTCTCCCCGAACCTGGTTAATCGGGCTTGAGAGAAAACATCAATAATTTTTTGCCTCTAAACATCGGTTCATGAAGACAGGAACCCCGGGGATAGAGATTCGAATCCCGGGGATAGCATAAATAGCTTAGAAAATGAAAAGAGGGCGCAATGATTTAAATTTGAAACATTGGAAGGGGCGCCACTATATTTGATATGACAGGCATTTTTCCGGAAAATTAGTGGAAAGAAAGGAAAGGTTTTGACAAAAAGAATGCGGTAATGAAATATGGATGAGTCACAACCCAAAAATGTAAAGTAATCAATGAAAGAAACAGATAACAAATGGCGCGGACGATAAAACTAAAAACGGTGTTGCCCTATCCGCAGGAAAAAGTCTGGCAGGCTTTGACAGACCCAAAATGGCTGGGTAGCTGGTTTATGGAAAATAATATTGAACCAACGCAAGGACATTCTTTCACATTCAGAATGAAACCGCAAAAAGGTTGGGATGGAATTACACATTGCGAAGTAATATCCGTTGAACCACGAAAAAGAATTGCTTTTACTTATCGTGGCGAAGCGACAGGCGAAAAAGCATTGGCTTGTGCAGGAATCCATTCCGACAAAGCAGACAAGCTAACCAAAGGGATTTTTACGAAGCTGGACACAATCTTAAGCTTTACGTTAGAGCCAACTTGTGGCGGCACAATTCTTTCAATGGAACACTCGGGCTATCAAGGGCTGAAACTTGTCATCATTAGTTTGATTATGCAAATGGGTTGGAAAAAGCAGTTGAGAAAACGACTTCCAAAAGTGTTGGAACGGATGACAAACGAATAGTCGATAAAGCGCCGTGCTGCTCACAAAAGACGGCAAACAAAATTGATAGTTTCTCAATTGATTCATACATTGACACGTTAAAGAAGATAAGTTCTTATAATTTGCTACCATCAAAAATCAATGGAATTAAGTTTGAATCAAAAAAATAATCAACTTTACAGTTCACTAACATTTAGTTAGATAATAAAAAAAGGTACCGCCATGAACTTTCCTTTTGACGAAGAAATAACACTTGAAAATGATTTTGCGCTGCTGAGGCCAATCACCAAATCTGACGTCGACAATTTATTACCCATAGCTACCGAAGACAAGGATTTACTGCAATTTTCGCCAGCCCCGATTTATACCCCGGAGTTGTTAGAGAGCTATATTGACAAAGCTGTTTTAAGCAGGTTCAATAAGGACCGCTACACGTTTATCGTATTTGATAAAACAAAAAATTCCTACGCCGGAAGTACCAGTTTTTTAAACATTTCCAACCCGGACGACAGGCTTGAAATCGGGGCGACCTGGTATGGCAAAAAATTTCAGAGAACGGGATTGAACAGGAATTGCAAATATTTACTACTGGAATTTGCGTTTGACCAACTTGACGCCGAAAGAGTAGAGCTTAAAACGGATGAAAGAAATGTAGCCTCAAGAACAGCGATTGAGAAAATCGGCGGGCAACCGGAAGGAACATTAAGGCGGCATACGTTACTGTATGACGGTTTTAGGCGAAACACCGTATACTACAGCATTTTAAAAAATGAATGGCAACAAATGAAAAGCCATTTTTTAGACCATAAGTCGACAACTGGTTGATAAAAATTTCTGCGGATAATCCGGCTATTTCAAGCCAGCGTGACGGAATTTTATTTGGTACACTTCAGAATTTATGGATTGATTATTTTTTCCATCATTAGATTGGTGAGAGAATCAGGATTTTCACGATGATACACGTAAGTAGGGATTGAGGTTTTATGTATAACAGAGCCGGTGGCTCCTACCCTTTCAAAAAATTCTGCATCGCTTCCCATGGCAATATCCCGGAAACCTTTAAGAGAAAATGCCAGCTCTTTTTTTATAAAAAAAGTGCCGCCAATCACACAATCATCCAGGTGAATTAATTTACGGTTATCAAAGCGGTCAGGCACATATTCATTGCCGATAACAGATAAGCCACCATACAAAAAATCGATTTCCGGATGTTGCGCTAAAATTTGATTGCGCGTATCAAGGTGATTGAAAAGGTATTCATCATCCGAATCAAGAAAAGTGATGTATTTTCCTTTTGCTAAAAAAATACCTGAATTTTTTGCCAGAGAATAGCCTGTGTTTTTTTGATAAATAAATTGCAAACGGCTATCATCCAAAAATGGCTTTATCTCAGATTCAGTGTTATCGGTGCTTCCATCATCAATAATAATCCCCTCCCAATCTGTGTGTGTTTGCTGAATCAAAGACTGCAATGCCCGTTTTAAAAGCATCTTCCTGTTATACGTAGTAATAATGACGGAAAAAAAAGGCTGAGCAGATAGAGAAACAGGCATTTCGTGTAATCAAAAATTTTGATACAAAGTTAACAACAGTTTTAATGAGAAGAACCGGGATAAAAAGCACTGAAGTATCGATTGCTTCCGCGAAAACCAGTAAAAGGAAAAATAATACAAATTTTTATTTTGCTATCCCTGTTTCGCAATTCAGCTCAATTTTTATCCATTAAGTATCAGGTATAAGCCCGCGGCGATGGCGGCTCCGACAATCGGCCCGATTATGGGAATCCACGCATACTTCCAGTCGGTTTTAATTTTATTTTTAATAGGTAATAGCGCATGAACAATCCTGGGGCCAAGGTCGCGGGCAGGATTAATAGCATAGCCTGTGGTTCCTCCGAGCGATAAACCGATAGCCCAAACAATAAAAGTAACAGGTATGGCGCCGATAGAACCCAAACCGATAGGCGTTTTTTCCTTTCCTATTTCACCATTCGTGATATAAAAAACAGCAATCAACAAAACAAAGGTTCCTAAAAGCTCGCTGATAAAATTCAATCTCCTGTTTCTAATGGCTGGTATGGTATAGAATGAGGCGGCCTTCAAAATAGGGTCTTCAGTTATTTTGAAGTGGTCTTTATACATTATCCAAACTAAAAACGTACCTATCATAGCGCCCAGCAATTGAGCTACAATAAATGCAGGCACCTGTGCCCACGAAAATTTTCCGGCAATTGCCAGGCCTATCGTCACGGCCGGGTTTAAATGCGCGCCGCTATAAGGGCCGGCAACTACCACGCCTGCAAAAACTGCGAGCGCCCAGCCTGTAGTGATTACCATCCAGCCTCCGCCGTTTCCCTTGGTATTTTGCAGCACCACATTTGCCACTACTCCGTTTCCAAGAAGAATTAAAATCATTGTGCCAATTAGTTCGGCAGTAAAAGGACTCATATTATATACGTTTTATTTTTCTGGACTCAGTTTTCAGCATCTATATTTTATCTTGGGTTTTAGTCCATTCATTTACGGCCTTAATCGCCCTGAACCATCCATTTATCAATTCTTCCCTGTTTTCCGGAGCCGGCTCAAAGCGTTTATTTATTTGCCATTGCTTTTGTATTTGTTCAATATTATCCCAAAACCCTACTGCCAAACCGGCAAGATAAGCCGCACCAATTGCAGTTACTTCCGTTACTTCAGGCCTCACTACAGCGGCCTTCAGAATATCGGCCTGAAACTGTAACAATAAATTATTCTGCGTGGCGCCGCCATCCACGCGAAGCTCTTTAATGTCAATGCCCGAATCTGATTCCATAGCTTTCAAAACTTCCATCACCTGGAAGGCGATTCCTTCCAACGCGGCCCTGCAGAAATGACTGCGGTTGGTGCCACGCGTAATTCCAAATATAGTGCCTCTGGCGTACTGGTTCCAGTAGGGCGCGCCAAGGCCTGCAAAAGCAGGAACCATATACACACCGCCACTGTCTGCCACTTCTGATGCCAGCGTTTCTATTTCGGCTGCGGAAGAAATTATCTTCAGTTCATCCCGTAGCCATTGCACTACAGCGCCGGCAATAAAAATACTGCCTTCAAAAGCGTATTGAACATTATCGCCGATTTTCCAGGCGACGGTGGTAATCAGATTATTTTTTGACAATACGGGCTTGTCGCCGATGTTCATCAGCATAAAACAACCTGTGCCATAGGTATTTTTAACCATACCGGGCTTCACACAAATATGGCCAAACAATGCCGCCTGCTGGTCGCCCGCAATTCCGGCAATGGGCACTTTGGTTCCTAAAAATTGACCTGAAGTTTCGCCATACACTTCACTCGACGATTTCACTTCCGGCAGCATATTTTTTGGAATCTGAAAAATATTCAACAGCTCATCATCCCACTCAAGGGAATTAATATTGAAAATCATAGTGCGTGAAGCGTTGGTAACATCCGTTACGTGCAATTGCCCTCCTGTAAGGTTCCAGATGAGCCACGTATCCACCGTTCCAAAAGCAAGTTCACCTCTTTCAGCCTTTTGCCTTGCGCCTTCTACATTATCAAGAATCCATTGAATTTTGGTGGCAGAAAAATAGGCGTCTAAGACCAATCCCGTTTTTTCGCGGATATTTTTATCAAGGCCCTGTTGTTTCAATTCGTCACATTTTTCTGCAGTGCGCCTGTCCTGCCATACAATCGCGTTGTAAACCGGCCGTCCTGATTGCCTGTCCCAAACGATAGTAGTTTCTCTTTGGTTAGTGATGCCGATAGCGGCTATTTCATCAGCGCTTAAGCTTTCTTTCAATACGGCTTCCGTTATTACTGATGCTTGTGAAGACCAGATTTCCATGGGGTCGTGCTCTACCCATCCCGGCTTCGGATAAAACTGGGTAAATTCTTTTTGCGCAATGGAAGCAATCTTCCCTTCATTATTAAAAAGGATAGCCCTTGAACTCGTGGTTCCCTGGTCAAGCGTGAGGATATATTTTTTCATCAAAGCAATATTTAAAAATCAAAAAAAATAATAAAAGAAACTAAATGAAAGTTTTTAGAAAGGCAAATTAGGGTGAAATAATTACAAAACAAAAATTATTGAACCTGCACTAAAAAAAATAATTTGAAATAGTAAGCCTGCTTTCCCGGGGTGAAATCAAACAAGCGTAACCTTAATGCCGGAACTAATACACTTTTCAACAATAGCCGGGGAAATGTTTTTATCAGTTATTATTTCGTCAATTTCATCAAGGCCGCAAATACGGCTAAAACCTCTTTTTCCAAATTTGGTATGATCGGCAAGCACAATTACTTTTTGTACTACCTGCATCATTTGTTTATTCAATTGCGCTTCCATTGAATTGCTGGTGGTAACGCCAAATCCGAAATCTATGCCATCCACCCCAAGAAATAATTTGGTACAAAAAAAATCGCTGAGAATATTTTCTGCATAAGAACCCACAACTGAAGAGGAACTGTGTCTCATCAATCCCCCTAATTGTAAAACATCAATGTTTGTATGCTTCACCAATTCGCCGGCCACCTGGATAGCAGAAGTAATTACAGTCAGCTTTCCGGAAGGCTTTATTTCGCGGGCCAGCGCCAGCAAAGAGGTTCCGGATGCTATGATAATAGAATCGTTAGGTTCGATATACTGAGCTGCCTTTATTGCAATTGCCTTTTTTTCTTCCCGTTGCAAATTTTCTTTTTCATTGACGGGCCTGTCTGCTGTAAATGGATTAGTGTTACTGGCTCCTCCGTGAATCCTGAAGAGCTTATTACTTTTTTCCAGCAATTTTAAATCCTTCCTGACGGTAACAGCCGAGACCTTTAATTTCTTGCATAAATTAATTACGCTCTCATACCCTTTTGCCTGTACCATTTCAAGTATTTTCTGGTGTCGTTCTACGCTTGACATACATTTAGTTTTACAAAACGAATGTATATAATATAAAAGTGAATTACAAAAACCACCTGGCTCCTGGTAGAGACGCAAATCATACTTGTCCTGTAGCTGCTGACTGCTCCACGAAACTGTGGGGTAGTTTTGCAGTAAAACAATAAATAAGAAAAAATTTTCTTTTGTGTTTCGATTTATTGTTTTTACTTTCGTTTTGTATTGTTATGGTATTTGTTATCCATTAAATGCATGCAAATGAAGCAATTCGACAGGACTAAACTACTGGAATCTTTAAAAGAAACTGATGAATGGGACATTGTAATTATCGGCGGCGGCGCTACAGGGCTGGGAATCGCGGTGGATAGTGCAACGAGGGGATTTAAAACATTATTGCTGGAGCAGGAAGACTTTGCAAAAGGCACCTCAAGCCGTAGTACCAAATTAGTGCATGGCGGCGTCAGATACCTCGCGCAGGGAAATGTGTCGCTGGTAAAAGAGGCCTTAAAGGAGCGCGGGTTGCTTTTAAAAAATGCACCGCATCTTACAAAAAATGAAACCATCATTATCCCGTGCTACTCATGGCCGCGCGGTTTATTCTATACCATTGGGCTCAAATTATATGACTGGCTTTCGGGCAAATGGAGTATTGGAAAATCCCTGCTCATTAATAAAAAGAAAGTAATTGAAAGATTACCCGCAATAAAAAAAACCTCGCTGAAATGCGGCGTGTTATACCACGACGGCACCTTTGATGATGCACGGCTGGCAATGAACCTGGCGCAAACCTGCGTAGATAAGGGCGGCATAGCGGTTAACTATTGCAAAGTGATTTCTTTAGATAAGGATGAGGCAAACCAGATAAATGGTGTTTCTTTTGTCGACAGGGAGTCGCAGAAAAAGTACGACATTAAGGCGAAAGTAATTGTGAACGCCACCGGCGTTTTCGCTGACGATATTCTGGACATGGATACGCCCGGCTCCCCTCCCATTATCCGCCCCAGCCAGGGAATACACCTGGTATTGGACAATTCCTTCCTGCAAAGCAAAGACGCTATTATGATTCCGCATACCGATGACGGCCGCGTTTTATTTGCCATACCGTGGTATGAGAATGTACTCGTTGGCACAACAGATACGCCGCTATCCGCTCATTCGCTGGAGCCGAGGGCCTTAAAGAGTGAGGTAGACTTTGTATTGAATACCGCAGCCAATTATTTTTCAAAAATTCCATCCCGGGACGATGTGCTAAGCGTTTTCGCAGGCTTAAGGCCACTGGCCGCCACTGGCGACAAGTCCGACAAGACAAAAGAAATTTCCAGGAGCCATAAAGTACTTATTTCCAAAAGCGGGCTTGTATCAGTAATTGGTGGGAAATGGACCACCTACCGCAAAATGGCCGAAGACACTTTATCCAAAATTATCCGCAGCAAAATGTTGCCTGATAAGGCTTGCAAAACGGAGCATTTAAAAATTCACGGGTATGAACAATTACCCAAACACAACGGCCAATTTTCCATTTATGGTTCAGATAAAGAAGGAATTCAGAAAATAATTGAAACAGATGCCCGGTCGGGTATTTCATTAAGTGACACGGTATACCTCACTAAAGCGCAGGTGATATGGGCCGTCAGAAATGAAATGGCACAAACAGTTGAAGATGTGTTGGCAAGGCGGACAAGAATATTATTTATCAATGCCCGCGAAGCACACCGGCTTGCGCCCGAAGTTGCTGACATCATGATGAAAGAATTACATAAAGATGAAGAATGGAAGCTGAATCAGGTAGCGCTTTTTGGCCAGTTAGCCAATGGCTACCTGTTGGATGGCTACCCAATAAAAGACTCTTTACATCACCTAAACGAAAATTAAAATCTTAAAATCCACTATTTATTAATCCAAAAACAAAAAAAATGCAACCATTTTTACGATTTCCTTTTTTAAGGAATCCAATTACTGTCAGGTCAAATTTGAGGATATTGATACCGGCGTGGTTGATTCTATCAGCGGCCCTTATGTTGCCCCAGGTTACCATGGCTCAGCAACGAACTGTTTCCGGCGAAGTATTGTCTGCCAAAGACCAATCGCCGCTGGCTGGCGTTTCGGTGATGGTAAAAGGAACTACAAACGGAACAACAACTGATCCCAATGGCCATTTTGTACTCCACGACGTTACTTCCAAAAGTATGCTTGAGATTTCGTTTGTGGGGTATGTAACCAAAACAATTCCCGCGGGAAATGGAACGCTTCGCATCGAATTGGAGCAAAACGCCGAGCATCTTGAAGATGTAGTAGTTGTTGGTTATGGCACTCAGAAAAAAGTAAATCTCACCGGCGCTATCAGCACGGTAGATATGACTGAAAAGGCCGGCCAGCCTATCACCAATGCAAGCAATGCGCTGCATGGCGTGCCGGGACTGTATGTAAATCTTAGCCAAAGTCAGCCGGGCGTAGACAGAGCAAATATATTGATCCGAGGCATGGGCACTTTAAACAATAACGATCCGTTGGTGTTGGTGGATGGAATAGAATACTCTATGGATGAATTGAATCCAAATGATATAGCTACTATCACCGTATTGAAGGATGCTTCTGCTGCCATTTATGGTTCAAGGGCGGCAAACGGTGTTATTTTAATCACCACAAAAAAAGGAAAGGGAAAATCAGCAGTCAATTACAGTGATTACTTCGGCGTACAAAAAGCTACCTATCTTCCTGATGCTATCTGGGATCCGATTGTGTATATGAACCTGATGAACCAGGCCGCATCCAACGAAGGGAAAAAACCTTATTTCGACTCTGCAGATATTGAAGAATATAAGGCCGGAATGAAAACCGATCCTTTTACTTACCCCGCCAACAACTGGTTTGATATTGCCCTCAGAAACGGGAGCATTCAAAAGCACGATATAAGTGTTTCGGGAAGCACGGATAAATATAGCTATCGCTTGTCATTAGGCTACCTTGACAGGGATGGTATTATTTTCGGGCCAAATAACAGTGAAAGAAAATATTCCATCGGGCTTAATACTTCCATACACGTAAGTGATAAACTGGAAGTAGGATTTACGCTCGATGGGTATTACAGGTATTATACACAACCCTCTTATTCAAACAGTAGTTTTTGGCAATACCTCATGCGCGCCACCCCTGTGGAAAATGATACGTTAGCAAATGGAAATTATGGATACACATGGCTGCGCGTTCCGGGAAGAAATAACTGGGAACAGCCAAGGATGATTGCGTACGAAGGTTACGACAGGAAGTATGTTCAGCGATTTGTGTCAACCCTTTTTGCTACTTATAAGCTACCCTTCGATATCTCGTATCACATCAAATTTGGCGTGGATAAATATGATGGATTCAGAAAATCCTTTATTCCCCAAATGGTGAAAGAGCAGGCTAAGACCGGGACTATGTATAACTGGAACAGTCCTTCCACAGCGCCGCGCGCTTATAATTATGATGATAATGACCTGAACCTGCATTTTTATAATACGCTCAACTGGCAACATAAATTTGCCTCAGTTCATAACGTGAGCGTAATGGTGGGCGCCAGTTATGACACCTATGATAACAACTCCTTTATGGCCGAAACAACGGGCTATCTTGATGCCTCCCTGGAAGCTTTAAGCGCTGGAAGTGTTTTCCAAAGCATTTCAGGTAATGGAACGAAAGATGCCCTTGAATCTTATTTTGGCCGCGTGAACTATGATTACAAAGGCAAGTATCTACTGGAAGGAATCTTCAGGTATGATGGTTCTGCCCGATTCGGCCCGGGCCACCGCTGGGGTTCGTTTCCAGGCCTTTCCGCAGGTTGGCGTATTGATAAAGAAGATTTTTTTAAATCAAATTTTATTAACCTGTTGAAGATTCGCGCATCCTACGGAAAGCTCGGTAACCAGGCTGTTCCGTTATACAGCTACCAAAGCTTTATTACGCTTGGCCATGACTATAGTTTTGGCGGGCCAAATGGCGTATTATCGCCCGGAGCAGCGGCCACAGCTTACTCAGAGCCTAAGCTTTCATGGGAAACCACTACAGATTATGATTTGGGGGTAGATATAAATTTTCTTCAAAATAAAATCAATCTTTCGGCAGATATCTACAGGAAACAAACTACCGGCATACTTCGTCCTGTAAATTTACCCGCACAGGTGGGCAATTTAACCGGGCCACAGGAAAATGTTGGCTCTGTAAACAATGATGGCATCGAGGTGGTAGCTCAATACAGGGATAACATTGGTGAGTTTAATTATAGCGTGTATGGAAATGTTGCCTATAACAAAAACAAAGTAACAGACCTGGACGGCCAGATTTTGTATGATTATCAAACCAATTTGTCCACTATCACAAAAGAGGGATTGCCGATAGACGCATTTTATTTATACCAGGCAGAAGGCATTTTTCAGAGCAAAGATGAAGTGGAAAACAGCGCCTACCAAAGCCCCGATACAAAACAAGGATGGATAAAATACAAGGATATCAACGACGATGGAAAGATTGATGGAGATGACCGTGTAGCAATGGATATTTCGTCAGCTTTTCCTAAATATACTTTTGGTTTCGGAGTCAAATTAGGGTATAAAGGAATTAGCCTTGATGCTTTCTTCCAGGGCGTGGCAGGCATCAAAATTTTTCCCACCGCCAACTATGCGTTTCCTTTAAACAATGGCGCGGGCGCCACATGGGAATGGGTCACAGATTCATGGACACCCGAAAGGCCGAATGCAAAATTGCCTGCGATTATCGAAAGTAATTATGGCAGCAAGGGAAACTACCTGCCTTCTACTTTTTGGTTGAAAGATGGAGATTATGTGCGTCTGAAAAATATCCAGCTTAGCTATGAGCTTCCTGCAAAATGGCTGGATAAAGTAAAAATAAGCCGCTTTAGCGTTTTTCTGAATGCAGAAAACTGGTTAACATTTGCGAAATACAAAGAGTTCGACCCGGAATCGACCGTAAATGTGAGTTCATTGTATCATTATCCGATGTTAAAAACATTCACCGGAGGCATAAACGTAACCTTTTGATTTTTCCATCTAAAACATTCATTGATTTTAAAATATAGAAACATGAAAAAAATACTTCTAATAATAATTGCTGCCGGGTTGGTTATCAGCAGTTGCACCAAGACTTTGCTGGATACGCAGCCTGACGACCGCTATGTGCAAAGTAATTTTTGGAGGTCACAGGCCGCTGCCACTGCTGCATTAAGCGGCGCTTACTCAGTGCTTGCTTCTTCGGGGCTTTACGGTGGCGACGCTACTCCACTTCTTGAGGAAACTGCCACGCCCAATGCCTACAGCTATGACAATACCAGTTCCTGGAATTCAATCGCTGAAGGTTTGCAATCAGCCGCTACAGGCGGCATTATCACAAGCCGCTGGGGAAACAGTTATGCCGGCATAGGCCGATGCAATACCTTTCTTGCCAATGTAGATAAAGTGGATATGAGCGAAGATTTAAAAACACGCATGAAAGGCGAAGCCCACTTTTTAAGAGCCCTGTTTTATTTTAACCTCGAAAATTACTGGGGTGCAGTTCCTTTAGTGTTGGATCCGCCAAGTCCTGAAACCCAGGATACCTTATCAAGAACGCCGCGGGAGCAGGTAGTGCAGCAAATGCTCAAAGACCTTGATAGTGCAGAAATGGTATTGCCCTCACATTATAGCAGTTCCGATTTAGGCAGGGCTACCAACACTGCTGCCCGTGCGCTTAAAGCCAAAATATTACTATTTGAAGCAAGCCCGTTGTTTAATTCAAATAACGATATGAACCGATGGAAAATAGCGGCTGATACTTTGAAGGCCGTGTTGGATATGGCAACAGCGGCGGGGCATGGCTTGTACAATGACTATCGCGGTCTTTTCCTTCCTGAAAATGAAAACAATAAAGAAGTAATCTTTGATGTGCAGTTTATTTACCCGCTTCAGGGAAATTCTTTTGACCTGATTGACAGGCAATACAATTCAAACGCGCCACTGCTGGGTTTGGCCGAGGCTTATCAAATGAAAAACGGGCTTCCCATTACTGATCCGCTTTCTGGCTACAACCCGGATTCTCCTTATGTAAATCGTGATCCCCGCTTGTATGCAACTATTGTTTTCCCCGGAGATAAATATATGGGCACTACTGTAAAGCCAAGCCGCTTCGCCATTACCGGCTATGGCGTGGAGAAGTATAGTATTTATACAGAAGAAAAACCACCGTCTGATCTTGCAGACTTAAAGTCGGGCCAATCATATACGAATTACATCGTACTTCGCTATGCCGATCTTTTACTCATGTATGCTGAGGCGCAAAATGAAGCAACAGGCCCTGATGAAAGTGTGTATAGCGCCGTTAACCAGGTGCGCGAGCGGGCAGGCCTTCCTGACCTTGCCGAAGGTCTTTCGCAGGACGATATGAGAGAAGCTATCCACCACGAACGGCGGGTTGAATTTGCATGCGAAGGCTATTATTATAACGATATCCGCAGGTGGAAAACTGCAGAACAAGTGATGAACGCCACTATTTACGCATGGGATCATACGCAGATAGAAACAAGAAAATTTGATCCCGCAAAAGATTACTGGTGGCCCATTCCGCAGGGAGAGCTGGATTTAGACCCCAACCTGGAACAGAACCCGGGGTATTGAGTGTCACGAATAAATAATGAATACAAATTAGTTCTTTGATTTTATTATTTAATGCTATGTAGATGATGATGGTCGGCCCATCGGTAACGG
>NZ_RJJR01000011.1 GCF_003721595.1 Hanamia caeni | reverse complement strand
ATAAAATTGAAGAACTGCTGCCGCAAAACTGGAAACCACTGGTATAAGGATTTTATTTTAAATTAATTTCGATGTGGTTGGTCGGAGGGATACTTTGCAATAGCTTCGAGCGGATTTTGTTCGATCCAAATCTTTTAATCGCACCATAGAGGAATTGAAATTTAATTGTGAGATTCTTCAGAACTTGGCTACCGGGTCTTTTAATCGCACCATAGAGGAATTGAAATGGATTAACATCAATTGTATCTGCAAAGTCAGCCGTTCTTTTAATCGCACCATAGAGGAATTGAAATAAAAATAATAAAACCAAACTGGATGCATCAAAATTTACTTTTAATCGCACCATAGAGGAATTGAAATCAATTTATTTCAAAAACGATTGGCAAAAGCGATATCTTTTAATCGCACCATAGAGGAATTGAAATACAACAAATACAGCATATCCACCCTTCACAAGTTTGCTTTTAATCGCACCATAGAGGAATTGAAATTACCCTATGCCCGTACTGATTTGCTTTGTCAGAGCTTTTAATCGCACCATAGAGGAATTGAAATAAAGAAAAAACAGGGTATGAATGTGCCATGTGGTCTTTTAATCGCACCATAGAGGAATTGAAATCTGATATTCTCAGCGGCGTAAATGGCACATTCCGTTACTTTTAATCGCACCATAGAGGAATTGAAATGATTATACCACAATTTGAAAAGCAAGACCTTGCGGCTTTTAATCGCACCATAGAGGAATTGAGATCAGATACACGCCCCGAATTACTTAAACCGTTATCATCCTTTTAATCGCACCATAGAGGAATTGAGATATTGTTGCAGCTACCCTTGTGGCACCGATGCCCTCTTTTAATCGCACCATAGAGGAATTGAGATTCTGCCAATGCTTTTACATTCTCAGCGTCAAACTTGACTTTTAATCGCACCATAGAGGAATTGAGATTTCATACTTTTATCGTCGGCATTTCTGTAATTGTCTTTTAATCGCACCATAGAGGAATTGAGATGGATTATCACATACACCAGCACTATGGCGCCGACTGCTCTTTTAATCGCACCATAGAGGAATTGAGATAAGTAGGAATACCGGTTATTTGTTGGCTTACTGATTCCTTTTAATCGCACCATAGAGGAATTGAGATTTTTTAAAACCTTTTATTTCAAAGAAGCCCCAATCGTCTTTTAATCGCACCATAGAGGAATTGAGATGGTGTTTTTACATATCTAGTTCTGTTTTAATCGCCCAAAATGTTCAGATAATTCACAACCAATAGTAAACGGTAATTCCATCCCCCTGATAATTCGTATAAAAAAAATAAGCGAGTTCAATCCATAGCCTTAATCCAATATTTCTGATTTTTTTTCGTTTAATTATTAACCGTTTTTTGCCCATTTCAAAGAACAATCCAATTTTATGAAAACCTTTTTGAAACAAAAATTGAAAAGCCTGCGTAAGAACATTCTTTACGGAATGTCTTTTTGCTTTTTTGTGCTGTTGTTTTTTATTCTTCTTCTTTTCCAGAGTGCCGGTCCGGTACAGCATATTTTAATCGCCATCGCGGGCGCTCTTGTGGCTTTCGTATTCGTATTGTTTTTCCTTTTTAAAATTGATCTGGACAGGGCATCTGGCAAAATTGCAAAAAATGACCTGGCTGCTAATGAATTAAAATACAGAAATCTGATTGAAAATGCAGGCATCGTTATGTACACTACCTCCGTGGATGGTTATATCACCTTTGCGACCGAAAAATCAGTTCAGCTAACTGAATATCCTATGAATGAACTGATAGGAATGCACTTTTCAGATATTATAGACATCGAATGGCTTGAACTTGCTCTTGAAAAGTATAAAAGACAAATGGAAAAGAATGTGGAAGAAACTCTTTTTGAATTTGCAATCAGGACAAAATTTGGCGATTTGAAATGGGTAGAGCAAACTGCGGTTTTAATTATGGAAGGTGATAAAATAGCAGGCTTTCAATGTGTAATAAAAGATATTTCTGAAAAAAGGGAGATGGAAAATGTGCTTAGAAATTATGAAATCGCTATTGTTCAAAACCAGGAAAGGTTACAATCTATTCTTGACAATGCTACTTCCCTTATATATGTGAAAGACCTTGATGGAAAGTATTTATTGGTTAACAAGCAGTTTAGACAGGTGTTAAATGTTACCGAAAGCGAAATTATAGGAAAAACTGATTTTGATTTTACCGATCCGGCACAGGCGCAGCGTTTCAAGGAAACTGATGACAAGGTTTTAAGCACATGCAAACCCGTGGAACTTGAGGTAATCATCGGGAAACCGGGCCAGAACCATACACTTTTAATTACAAAATTTCCCCTGATAAATGCACAGAACGAGGTGTATGGAATTAGTGGTATCGCCACGGATATCTCCGAAAGGGTATCACAACTTGAAGAACTGAAAGAAGCCAAAAAAATTGCCGAATCTGCGAAAAATCTGCAGGAACAATTTCTTGCCAATATGAGCCATGAGATAAGAACGCCGATGAATGGAATTCAGGGAATGGTTGACTTGTTGTTGGATACCCCACTAACGGAAAACCAAAATGATTTTGCAAAAACAATAAAGAGATCTGCCGACAATTTGGTAGTCATCATAAATGATATACTTGATTTTTCAAAGATTAAAGCTGGAAAATTAACCATTGAAAGAATTGATTTTAATCTTAATGAAGTGATTCAGAATATTTCAGCCGTTTTTAGTCATAAGCTGAAAGAAAAAAATTTGGATTTTTCAATTCACCTTGACAATAACATTCCGGCTACATTAAAAGGCGACCCATACAGGCTAAACCAAATTTTGATTAATCTTATCGGCAATGCAATCAAATTCACTCATCAAGGCAGTGTATCGCTTACCGTCAGCATCCAAAAGAAAAATGCCGAGGGTGTTCTTTTAACTTTTTCGGTAGCTGACACCGGCATTGGAATCAAGAAGGACAAGATTGAAGAAATATTTGAAAGCTTTACACAGGCAAGTGTAGAAACATCGCGCAAATATGGTGGCTCTGGCCTGGGCTTATCTATTACCAGGCAGCTATTGCAATTGCAGCAAAGTGATATTTCTGTTGAGAGCGAAGAAAATAAAGGCGCTACTTTCCATTTTTCAATTCCATTTGGATATAGCAAGTCAAACCGAAAACTTTTTTTCAAAGGCAAAAAATTAAAAGATTATCACGGTTGTTTGCAGGGAAGAAAATTTTTGGTGGCAGAGGATAATGAAGTCAACCAGAAAGTGATTGAAAATGTTTTGAAAAAAGCGGGAGCTGTGGCAGATATTGTCAACAATGGACTTGAAGCGATTAATTATTTAAAACAAAATACGTCGTACGATGCGATAATTATGGATTTGCAAATGCCCGAAATGGACGGATATGCTGCCACAAAATATATCCGCAATGTAATGGATATCTCTATCCCGATTATTGCCATGACGGCCTCTGCTCTTAAAGGCGAAAAATCGAAATGCATTGAAATCGGCATGAACGATTACTTCACCAAACCATTTGAATTCTCTCATTTCTATGAGCAAATTACTAACCTGCTTTCGCAAAATAATATGCATGAAGTGATCAGCGAAGCGGCGCCTGTGGATAATACAGCCCAATTTGATTTATCCATGTTGCAGGAACTCGATGATAATGATTATCTCTCTCAAATGATTGAAATCTTTTTATCAATGACCCCTGTAGAATTGGTTGAAATGGAAAAACAAACAGAAGCCGGTGAACTTGAAAACGTTTATAAGATAGCCCACAAACTAAAAAGCAGCACTGGTTTGATAAAAGCCAACATATTGCTTGAAGTTTTGGTACAAATAGAACACGAAGCAAAGAATAAAAATAAAGCCCAATTAAAAAACCTGATTGCGGAAGGGTTTAGCGCATTTTCTGAATTGGAGAACCCGCTGAAACAAGAATTGAGCAGAATCAAAACCTTATTGAAAGTAGCCTAACCGGCGCCAATTAAAAATTACACTATGAAAATTTTAGTAGCGGAAGATGAAATGATCATGTTAAAAACAATTGAATTAAGGCTAAAGAAAGATGGCCATGAAATCATCACGTGCAGTGATGGAAGAGAAGCTATTCTAAAAATTGACGAAACAAATCCTGACCTTATCATCACCGACATCATGATGCCATTTGCCTCCGGCCTGGAAATTATTGAAGCGGTAAAAAGAAAAGATGGCAAGCACACAAAGGTAATTGTGCTTTCAGCGATGGGGCAGGAAAATGTGGTGCTTGAGGCTTTTCAGTTGGGTGCTGATGATTTTATTACTAAGCCTTTTAGTCCTAACGAGCTTTCAATGCGCGTGAAACGCTACACACCGCTCACTTTTGCTTCCTAAAAATTTATAACCACATGGAAGTTCTGAACCCCGGATTTTTTTTGGCAATAAATGTTGCTTCACTGGCATGGGTACTGTATTTTTTTATATCAGCGATGATATTCATCGGGATATCAATTATGACATTTTCTTTTTACAAGCGGAAAATGGAAATGAAGAAATTATTTTGGCAGGAAAAAGTGGTTACGATTATCAGTGAATCATTGTTGATAGAAAATGATGAAAACCCGGTCTGGCTACAATTCACAGAGGCAGATAAAGGATTATTAAAAGACGAAAAATTCAGGCAATATTTTATCGGCGAAATTATCCATGCGAAAAAGAATTTTTCCGGCGCCTCTGTATTAAATCTTAAACATCTGTATCAATCATTAGATTTTGATAAAGATGCAGTTTTGAAAATGAAAAGCCATAAATGGCACATAAAAGCCAGCGGTATTCATGAGCTTGCTGTAATGGGGCAGGAGCAATATGTAAAAGAAATTTTCAGGCTTACCAATGATGTAAATGAATTGGTACGAAATGAAGCCCAATGCGCCCTTGTTAATTTTTACGGATTTAAAGGCTTGCGTTTTCTCAATGTAATAATTTACCCTATAAGCCAATGGCAACAAATCCAGCTGCTAAATTACATTTATGATGTACATGCTGCAGATCCGAAACGATTAACGAAATGGCTGCTGTCAAAAAATAATTCTGTCGTAATATTTGCCATCCGGCTGGCATCTTTGTGTAATTGCACTGAAGTGTACACACAGATCATTCGCTGTTTGCAGGGAAATGAAAGCCAGGTAAAGCAGTGCGCACTCGAGTATTTAAAAAAAATTAATCACCCTGATTCTGCAGAGGAAATTATTAATTGTTATGCCGGTGCGGATGCAGCTACCAGGCTAATCATGCTTTCTGTATTACAGGAAACCGGAACTGAAAATCAAATTCCTTTTTTGATAAATGAATTGAGCAATCCCGACAATACTATCAAGCTTGCGGCTGCAAAAACTTTATCGGTTCTCCATCCTTCGGGCCCGTCATTTTTTCATTCGCATTCATTTGCCGGCACGTATCCATGGAATGCTATTTTTAATCAAATTGAGAATGAGAGAGCAGCATGACGGTTGAAAGCTTTATATTTCAATTCTTAACCATTGGTATATTTATTTATACGGTGGTGATGTTTGGCTTTTACATTTTCATTGCCTTTTATTCTACAGCAGAAATCCGGAAATACCTGCGCGTCAACCGGTTTTCTGATTTCCGCATCCCTGCTGCATCTGAACATCTTCCGGGCATTAGCATTGTAGCGCCGGCTTATAATGAAGCCGCGAATATTGTAGAGAATGTAAGGTCAATGTTATCTATCCATTACAATGCTGTTGAATTAATCATTGTGAATGATGGAAGCAAAGATGACTCTCTTCAAAGATTGATCACGGCTTATGATTTATACAAGAGCAATATTTTCATCAATGAACAAATACCCACGAAAAAGATAAAAGGGATTTATAAAAGCAACAATCCCGTTTTTAGAAAATTGCTTGTAGTTGATAAAGAAAATGGCGGCAAGGCGGACGCATTAAACGTGGGCATTAATGTTTCTTCTTATGAATATTTTGTTTGTCTTGATGTAGACTGTGTGTTGGAGCAGGACGCCTTGCTTAAAATGATAAAACCTTTTTTAGAAGAAACAAAAGTGCGGGTAATTGCATCGGGTGGCGTGGTAAGAATTGCCAATGATTGCAAAATAGAAAATGGGAGACTGGTTGAAGTAAGATTGCCGAAAAAGTTTTTGCCGCGGATGCAAACGTTGGAATACATCCGTTCTTTTTTATTGGGAAGAATGGCATGGAGCCGGATGAATGGCCTTCTCTTGATTTCCGGAGCCTTCGGCGCCTTTGATAAGGAAATAGTGATTAAATGTGGCGGTTACAGCACTGATACGGTAGGCGAGGACATGGAATTGATTGTAAGAATGCGCAGATACATGGAAGAAAATAAGCTTCCCTGTAAGGTTACGTATATACCTGAACCGTTATGCTGGACAGAGGCGCCCGTCACTTATAAAATCCTGGGCCGACAAAGAAACCGCTGGACACGCGGAACCATCGAAACGTTGCGAACACACCGAAAAATGTTTTTCAACCCGAAGTATCGTGTGTTAGGAATGCTTAGTTATCCATACTGGCTTTTCTTTGAGCAATTAGCCTCCCCGATAGAATTTTTCGGGATCATAGCTTTCATCATTTTTGCCTTTTTAGGAATGATTTCATGGAGTTTATTTTTTGTATTGCTCGCATGCGTTTTCTTATTTGGATTTTTATTTTCAGTTTTTTCCATTCTTATGGAAGTCCAAACCTATAACCAATATAAAAGTGAAAAAGATAATTTTAAATTAATAGGAACGGCTTTATTAGAACCATTTATTTTTCATCCGTTCGTAGTGTGGTCAGCTATCCAAGGCCATATCGATTATTTCAGGAAAAAAAATAGCTGGGGAGAGATGACGCGTCAAGGTCTTACATCAGGCCAAATAATAAAAACTGAAACCAAAAAGCCGCGCATAGCTGCTGAAATAAAAAGCCGCATTATAAATGCAATGCAGGAGTCTGTTGCCTACACACTATTACTTTGTGCCTGTTTATTATTTGTAAAAGTGATAGAGATAGTCGGGGATTGTATTCAATTTGGAATCCCGAAAGATTTATTAAGTGTGATAAGCCATGCAATCATAAACGAGCTCACGTTTGACCTCAATTTTTTAATCTTGCCTGTAGCTGTATTCACATTTTTGTTTTTAATCAATAAAAAAATTGCGCGCATTTTTATCATTTGTTTATCGGTTATTATTGTAGTGATTCATGCAGCCCTTGCAGAATATTTTTTACAGACCCTGGTGCCATTAGGCGCAGATTTATTTGGCTATTCGCTGGCTGATATTAAGCAAACTGTAGGCGCAGCAGGCGTTTCCATCAGCTTTATTTTTATCATCACATTGTTATTGGGGTCAGTAATTTTCTTGTTTTTATTTATTCCGAGAAAAATCAAAATAAAACCGGTTGCAGCATTTTCAATAGTTACACTTTTTATTTTGGGTGCATTGATTTCAGTGGCAAACATAACAAGCCGATGGAAGCCAGGCCCTGAATTTAGCAACTCAATGGCTTTAAATAAATCGTTCTTTTTTTATAACAATTGCTACCAAACTTTTTTCCCGGCAGAAAAACAAAATGTAATGCTTGTGGAAAATAATGGCGATCCCAATAATTTCAAATACACAAATGAAAAACAGTATCCTTTTTTACATTCAATAGATTCAACAGATGTGCTTTCGCCATTCTTCAATAAAGCGACTTCAAAACCTAATATTGTTTTTATTGTGGTAGAAGGATTGGGCAGGGCCTTTTCGAATGAAGATGCTTACCTGTCAAGCTTTACACCTTTTATAGATTCTTTGTCAAATCACAGCCTTTATTGGAGTAACTTCCTCAGCGCAGGAGGCCGTACGTTTGCCATGTTGCCTTCTATTTACGGATCACTTCCGTTTGGTAGAAACGGGTTTCTGGAATTAGGAAAAGAAATGCCATCCCATTACTCGCTGTTTAATATTTTAAAAGAAAATGGTTATCAAACTAATTTCTTTTACGGCGGTGATGCATCATTTGATAATATGAACCTAATGGTTAAGATGGACGGTGGTAACGTGTTTGATCAAAAAACATTTTCTTCTTCCTATGTACAAATGCCAAAAAATAGCAGCGGTTTTACATGGGGCTATGGTGATGACCAGGTTTTTAACAAAGTGGATGAAGAAACGAGGAAGGCCACAGGCCCGGTTTTCAATGCCATCATGACGTTGTCAACACATAACCCGTTTCTTATTCATAACCAGCAAAAATATCTTGAGCAGTTTGAAGATCGAATGCGGCAATTAAATTTTACAGAAGCTGAAAAAGATGAGCACAGACGTTATAAAGACCAGTATGCAACGATTTTGTTTATGGACAATTCCATCAGGGAGTTTATCAATAACTACAGTAAAAGCACAAATTTTCAAAATACAATTTTTGTAATTACCGGAGACCACCGGATGCCTGAAATACCTATGGCCACTAAGATTGACAGGTACCATGTGCCCTTAATTATTTATTCGCCAATGCTGAAACATGCACAAAAATTTAAAGCCGTTAATACACATTTAGACATTGCGCCTTCATTGCTGATGTATTTAAAACATCAATATAATTTCAAAATTCCACAACAGGCAACATGGATTGGGTCAGGGCTGGACACTGCACATTCCTTCCGGAATATTCATGCATATCCTTTGATGCAAACCAAAAACGATATAGTAGATTTTATCATGGGAGATTACATGCTTCACAATGATGAGCTGTATAAAATAAGTGATAAGATGAACCTTGACCCGGTTGAGAATAACAAAGAAAAAAATAACCTTAAAGCTGCCTTCGCCCGGTTCAGGCACAAGAACGAGACGATTAAAAAGGGTGCTCAATTAATGCCTGATACCGTTAGTCTTCAGTAAATAAAGAAATACTGAAAATTTATAACCCGCTTAAATCATTCAAAAGAATTTCCTGTTTTCGTACAACCATTCCCGTTAGCTGGCTTATTTTTTCTTCAGCGAAGATTCACGGATAATTAATTCTGTATCCAGGATTTTTGTTTCGTATTCAGTGATGGGTCTTTTGCTTTCAATAATCTGGATGAGCATTTCTGTGGCAACCTGGCCGATCTGGAACGCAGGCTGCCTCACTACAGTTAGCGGCGGACTAAAAAGATCACCTACTTTAATATTGGTAAATCCTGCCACACTTATAATGCGGTGTGGTTTCATGTTTTTTAAAAATTTAATGCAAAGAGTAGTAATCCGATCACCTGTGGTAAATATCGCGTCAGGTTTTGATTTGTTTTTAAACAGTGATGTGACTGCTTCTTCGATTTCTTCCGCAATCATTCCTCCATGATTACAATATCTTACCAAATCTTCATTAAAGGGAATATTATGTTTTTTAAGTGCTTCGCGGTATCCCTGCAGTCTTTCTTTAGTTATTGACAAATAAGGCGAGCTTGTAAGATGTGCGATCCTTTTAAAGCCCTGGTAAATTAAATGTTCTGTAACCTGGAAAGCACCCAGATAATTGTTAGCTGTTACTTTATGAGTATCAATTTCATCCGTTATCCTGTCAAAGAAAACAATTGGCAGGCCTTTGTCATGCAGTTCTTTTAAATAGGAAAGATCAATTGTATTGCTCGATAATGAAATTAATAATCCATCAACAGACCGGGACGCATGATGCATTACATTTACTTTTTCCCTTTCTTCTGATTCATGGCTCTGAGTGATGATAACATGATAACCCCTGTTATAAGCAATGGATTCAATGCCATTAATTGCCTGCGAAAAAAAATTGTTAGCTATTTCACTAACCACTACACCTATGGCGCGACTTCTTCTTTCTTTTAAGCTTAAAGCCACAGGGTTCGGACGATAATTTATTTTTTCTGCATATTCAAGCACTATCTTTTTTGTTTCTTCGCTAATCTCGTAACTGCCGCGCAATGCTCTTGAGACCGTGGAGGTTGAAAAATTTAATGCTTTCGCAATATCTTTTATGGTGACTGTGTCAAATCTCATAATCAAAATAATAGACGTTTTTTTAAACCGCTTAAAAGCACCAAATAATGGAGGGTTTTCTCTGAGTTCAAAAATTGGAAACGTTATCGGGAACGATTGCATAAAAATACATCTATTGTTTTAATTTTTTTCAGGTAAATGTTGTTACACTTGCTGAGAGAGGCCAGATAAACTTTGATGAGACAGTAAAACAATAAATATTGCAAGTTATTAGTTACTGAGCATCGCTTGATTATGATTATGATTTTTGGATTTTTATTTTTTACAAAAAAATTAAGGCTGGATAGTATGCAAAAAGTTTATTGCAATTTGATAACTCTCTCTGGTATGTAAACATTAAGCAATTTCAACAAAATTGTTTTTTATAATCAATTCTTATACAATAAATAAAACAGGTTTATGAAAAGTAAATTTTTTGCTTTATTCATTCTGATTTTCTCTTTTGCGATTGTTAAGGCGCAAAATAAAACAGTAACGGGCAAGGTTACGTCAGATGCCGGCGAAGCATTATCAGGTGCCACTGTCTCACTTAAGGGAACACAAAAAGCTACTACCACCAACTCTTCGGGGGAATACTCTATTTCTGTTTCACCAACCGGTAAAGAAATATTAATATTCAGTTTTGTAGGTAAAGACCCTAAAGAGATTAGTGTAGGTGAACGAAATATAATTAATGTTTCGCTTACAAACAGTACCTCCACCTTAAATGATGTAGTTGTTATCGGATATGGAACAGTAAAGAGAAAAGACCTTACGGGCGCAGTATCATCTGTTTCTGGTAAAGAAATAGCGGCAGTTCCTGTTACCAATACAGCGCAGGCTTTGGCGGGTAAATTGCCTGGTGTAAGTGTTACATCGCAGGATGGACGGCCCGACGCAGATATTTCAATCCGCGTTCGCGGCGGAGGTTCCGTATCGCAAAGCAACGAACCTCTATATGTTGTAGATGGTTTCCCGGTAAGTAATATCAACGATATTCCTGCACAGCAGATTGAAAGCATTGATGTTTTAAAAGATGCTGCTTCAACAGCAATTTATGGCGCCCGTGGCGCCAATGGTGTAATTATCATTACCACTAAAAGCGGCAAAGCCGGCAAAATGAAAATTGCTTATGATGGATATGTTCAGTTTAATGAACCAACAAAGTATTTGCCCACAATGAACGCTTATAATTATATCGCATACAATTGGGCATACGCCCAGGCAATTAGTGACAGCTATGCGGATGCATGGGCCATGCTTTGGGGAATTGGCAAATATGCCGAAACATATAATAACACTGATGGAATTAATCATTACAAAAATGTAGCAGCAGCAAGCTTTTCAAAGCAAGCCTATGGAAGTTCATTCTCTCATAATCACAATATCAGCATGGGAGGCGGCAATGCAAATACGAAATATTTAATCTCAGGAAGTTATGCAGATAATGATGGAATGAAAATTAATTCCTGGTTCAAAAGAGCAAATGCTTCGTTTAAGCTCTCTCAAAAAATAAGCAAAAGTTTAAACTTTTCATTTGATACCCGTTTTACAGATATTCATTCAATGGACAATGAATCCACTACAAATGGGAAAGGATCCATCTTATCCTCTGCGTATCAGTTCAGACCGATTGCAACGAAAGACGTTTTAGGAGAATTAGATGATTCCAAAAATACACAACTTGGTTTATATGATTATGTATTGCAGGATATGTACAACCCTGTTGCGCTCATGAAAGATTATTTTCCTTTATCCAGCCAGCGCTCCTTGAGATCAAATGGGTCATTATCCTGGAACGTAGCCAGTGGACTTACTTTAAAAACTGAATTCGGTTATAATACCTATTGGAATCGTGGCAAAACATGGTCGGGCGCTACTTACAACGGATACCTGGATAAGGACGGAAATAAAACATATTCCGGAAACGCCTCCATTTCAAGTACTGAAGGCTGGGGCCTTCGCTGGGTCAATACTCTGAACTATAATGTGCAGGGATTGAATGTTGACCACGATATAAATTTTGTCATGGGTCAGGAAGTTGATAATTCCCATTCTGAAGGTATAAGCATGTATGGTAATAAATATCCTGTATCGTTTAGCTCAGACCGGGCATTTGCACAGATGGATCAATATCTGATGAGCACAACGATAAATTCAGGATTTAGTTCAAATGTTGGAACACCAAACCGTCTTAATTCTTATTTCGGCAGGATTAATTATTCTTATTTAGGGCGCTATTTAATAACAGGAACCTTTAGAGCAGATGGATCCAGCAGGTTTGCCCCTTCGCATCGCTGGGGCTATTTTCCCGCGGGTGCAGTTGCATGGCGTATGAGCGACGAAGCGTTTCTAAAAGATGTAAGTTGGTTGAATAACTTAAAAATTCGGGTATCTTATGGTGAAGTTGGGAATGACGGAATAAGTGCAAATCTTTGGAAAACACAATGGTCTTCTGATGGCTTAACTGGCTATTCAATTAATGAAGTACAGCAAAGCGCTTATTCGCCTGCCTCAACAATCGCTAACCCGGATTTAAAATGGGAAACAACGATTACCGAAAATGTCGGTGTTGACTTTTCACTATTTAGCAACCGGCTTTTTGGAACAATAGACGTTTATAAAAACAGAACAAAAGATCTTCTATTACTTACCTCTATTTCCGCTATCAGTGGCTTTTCCTCTACTTATGATAATGTAGGAAGCACCAGTAATCGCGGGGCTGAAATTTCATTAGGCGGCGATATTGTGAGAAACAAAAATTTTACCTTAAGCGCCAATTTTAATGTGAGCTTTAACAAGGGACGGGTTGATGAATTAGCTCCGGGTGTTAACGGCCTTTATAAATCACAATGGGGTTCAACCATGACCCAGCCAAATACCGGGGATTATATTCTGCAAGTGGGTAAGCCTGTCGGGATGGTTCGTGGCTATACCTATGATGGATGGTATAGAGTGGATGATTTTGATTATACCGACGGAATATATACACTTAAAAAAGGTGTGCCTGATATCGCTTCGGGCATAATAGGAACCGTTTATGGCACCAACGCCCACAAGCCCGGTGGACAGTCTGCGTATCCGGGAGTAATCAAATTTAAAGACCTTAACGGAGACGGCGTAATTGATGAAAATGATGTTTCAATTATTGGAAATATGACTCCGAAAAATACAGGAGGCCTTAATATCAATTCTACTTTCAAAAATTTTGATATGGCTTTAAATTTCAACTGGAGCTATGGAAACCAGGTTTATGATGCCAACTACCTTGCTGCATTTTACGGAAGCAAAGAAGATGGATTATATAGAAACCGCTTAAATTATTTATCGGGTGCCTATAGAATTTATGATATTAAGGATGGCCAGTTAGAAAGCGTTGCCGATCCGGCAAAGCTTAAAGCCTTAAATGCAAATGCTACTACATTTCTGCCTTATCATGAAAATCCTGTTGTATCTACTTTAGGGATTCAGGACGGATCATTTCTTCGGTTAAACACTGTGACGCTTGGGTATTCTTTACCAGAAAGCCTGATTCAACATCTTAAAATCAGCCGCCTGAGAATCTATGGGGCCATTTATAATGCGTTGATTTGGACAAACTATCCCGGGCTTGATCCGGAGGTGAATACCAATACCAGTCAGGGAAATGCACAGTATCCAACCATAGGGCTTGACTGGGGTTCTTATCCACGAGCCCGCTCATATACAATTGGACTAAACGTTGAATTTTAAATTTTTTTAAATTAATAATATGAAAAAGACAATTTTTATATTTTTCGCCTTTGTCCTTCTTGGAGCTTTGTCGTGCAAAAAAAATTTTTTAGAAGTACAATCGCCATCCTCTGTTGATGAAGATTTTGTTTTTTCATCTCCGAGTGAAACTTACAAAGTAATGATTGGCATGTACGAGCTATGGCGTGGCGCAAACAATGGCTTATTTTACGATATTGACGAAGTAGGTTCTGATGTGGAGCATCATCCCGAGACTTATGATGCACAAATGCGCCATATTCCGGAAGGGTTATATGCCACAGAAATTTCAGATGATTATAGTAATTCAGTTAGTGGCTGGGCAAACTGGTATAAAATAGCCAATCGTGCAAATATCATAATGGAAGCAATTGCTGAAAAACCTGATTATAAAACCGCTTTATCTGCGGGCACTCCCAACGACTGGACACAACTTTACGGCGAAGCCGCCGTTTTTCGCGCTTTCAGCTATTTTCAATTAATAAGATACTTTGGCGATGTTCCTTATTTTACAAGTTCTATTCATTCTGCCAGCCAAACTGATAGCGCCAAACTTATCTCCCGTGATATAATTTATGATGGCGAAATTCAAAACCTTATAAAAGTGGAACCATTAATGTATCGCCTGGGTGAAGGCGGCATTAATGCTGAAAGGTTTTCAAGAACTTTTTGTGAAGGCCTGATTGGCAAAATGGCGCTATTTGCCGGGGGGTATGGTTTAAGAAGAACTGATTTCGACTATGGGGCCGTAAAGTTTGACCAGCTTGGAACTGAAAAATGGAATGCAAAATATGTGCGTCTTTCTGATTATAAAAAATATTACGAGATTGCAAAAACCTATTTGAAGGCTTGTGTTGACAATCCCGGATCTGCTTATCTAATTACTACTGACAATCGTGGGACTGGCTATGATAATCCCTTCCAGCTTAATTTTCAATACAATATGAATCTGGTGGTAAGTCCGGAATCTTTATATGAAATTGGAGAAACCCAGGGACAATTTTCAGAACGACCTTATGCTTTTGGCCGTCCGTCGGGTGGCGGGGGATCAAATGCTTATCCATGTAAATCTTACGGTCAAAGCCGGTTGTATGCGACTTTCTATTATGGAGATTATGATCCAAAAGATTTGAGACGCGATGTTACTGTTGGAGTTACCGTTAATTCGGGTTCATGTTCTGAAAAGATTGTTGATTTTACACCAGGTTCACGAGACAAAGGGGGATTGCCCAATAACAAATGGGATGAAAGCCGGATGGCTAACCCATGGACAGCCAAGCAACGCCAATCCGGTATCAACTGGCCAATGATGCGAATGTCTGATGTAATCCTCATGTTGGCAGAAGTGGATGCGGGATTAGGCGATGAAGGCGCTGCAAAAACCGAATTAACGAAAGTGCGCAGCCGTGCCTTTTTACCAGGTGACCAGGACGAAAAAGTGACAAATTATATCAATGGCCTATCGGGCGATGCGCTGAAGGATGGGATCATGAATGAACGCAAATTAGAATTGGCAGGTGAGGGATTAATCCGCTATGATTTAATCCGTACTGGAAGACTTCCCAAAGCTATTGAAGTTTTACGGAACAAACAGGAAGCCATGGTGGATGGACTAAAAACAAACGGATATTATACCTTTCCCAATGGCAACACCATTTCAAATTATATTTATGTAAAAGCTGTAAATGTGGCTGATCTTGGTATGACTAAAATGCTTACTACCGAATGTGAAGTAGATGAGAGCGATCCTACTTATCCTGTAAGATTTCCCGGATGGCGCGGCAATTGTGACTTGTGGGGATCTCAAGGATTTTTTCCTACCTCGGGTAACCGGAACCTGGCCATAAGAGGGTTATTCAGATATATCGATCCTAATGGTTCAGAAGCTGCTGATTTGGTAGCGCAGGGTTATAAAAAAACGAAGTGGGGAGCTAATATCGTTGCGAATGAAGACCAATACACCACAAATATTTTCAAAGGTTACACAGATGCTGACTTTAATGGAGGAATTCCTCCAAGATATTTATTCCCTTTATCGTCTGAAACAGTTTCTAAATCAAATGGCTTGATCACAAACGGATACGGATTTAAATAGTTCAATGCTAACAATTATAACCAATAATCAGATAATTATTAATTAACTTTTAGATCGGCTGGTATTCTGAAGAGTTTTGTAATTCTCAATTATTATTATATAAACTTCCGAAGGGGAAAATAATGAATGATTTAAAAAGAATGGTATGTCACAATTTAATCGACGGATATTTTTGCAAAGATCCGCAGTCTTAACCTCCGGAATTGTTGGTTCATCCCTTCTCAAAGTTTCCGTGTTTGGTTCGGTACCTTCTGTTAATGAATCACCTGTTGCATCAACAAAATATGGTATGGTCCGGGGCTATACTGACAGTGGAATCAATGTTTTTAAGGGAATCTCTTATGGAGGTGATACTGCCAAAAGACGTTTTATGCCACCAATTCCACCGGAAAAATGGAGCGACATTCGCGACACAATAGAATATGGCCCATCTTGTCCTCAAAAATCAAGAGGTATCGATAAAATGAGTGAAGATTGTCTCGTACTAAATGTATTTACACCCGCTCTTAATGATAATCGAAAGCGTTCTGTCATGTTTTATATTCACGGTGGCGCTTATTCGGGAGGTTCGGGTTCCAATCCATTGTATGACGGGGTTAATCTTTGTAAGCGGGGTGATGTAGTTGTCGTTTCAGTTAATCATCGTTTAAATGCATTCGGATATCTTTATTTATCAAGATTTGGCCACAATATTTTTGCAGATTCGGGGAATGTCGGGCAGCTCGATTTAATTTTAGCACTGCAATGGGTAAAAGATAACATTACTGAATTTGGTGGTGATCCTAATTGCATCATGGTATTTGGCCAATCCGGTGGCGGTGCAAAAATTGCCACTATGATGGCTATGCCTGCTGCCGAAGGTTTGTTTAATTGCGCCGCCACCATGAGTGGACAGCAGATAACTGCAAGCGGCCCGCATAATGCAACATTAAGAACACAAGCTTTGCTCGATGAATTGAAAATAGGTCCAAAAAATATTGACGAGATAAGAACCATTCCTTTTGAAAAAATCATAGAAGCTCTATCAGCAAAAGACCCCGTATTGCCATTTGGCGGTGTTTACTTTGGACCAGTGCTGGATGAAAGATGGTTGATGCGGCATCCGTTTTATCCTGATGCACCGGCACAGTCTGCTAATATTCCAATGATTATTGGTAATACGCACGACGAAACAAAAGCTTTCCTGGGTGGCGATCCAACTAATTTCTCTTTAACCTGGGAGCAGTTGCCGCAAAAATTAATTCCCAATATGCGGGTGGATATTAAACCTGAATATGTAATCGAAGAATACCGCAAGTTGTATCCGGATTCATCTGCAAGTGATTTGTTTTTCAGAATAACAACAGCTTCGCGTTCATGGCGCGGCGCTATTATTGAAGACGAAGAAAGAGCAAAGTCTGGCTCTCCTGCTTATGTATATCAGTTAGATTGGGCTACGTCAAAAGATGGTGGTAAATATGGAGCACCTCATGCAAGTGATATACAACTGGTATTTAATAATATTGATAAACCAGGGGCAACAGCAATAGGCGCGGAGGCACAAAAAATCGCTGACATTATGAGTGAAACATTCATTGCATTTGCAAAAACTGGTAATCCCAATAACAAGTTTATACCTTTTTGGAAAAAATATACTATGGCAAATCGTGAAACAATGGTATTTGATGTGCCACCGCATTTAGAAAATGATCCGCGTGGTGCTGAACGAAAAATATTTGAGAAAGTGCCTTACATACAGGCAGGAAGTTGATTGAATTTTAGTTTGGCTAATATGTGTTTAATATTTAGAATTAATGCGATTATGCCTAATCTGATACTTGTCTCTTGTTTTTTTATTTCGTTCCGGTATAGTCACTGCTCAGAAACCTGTCCCTGTCAAGCCACGCATTCTTATCAGCACCGATATTGGGGGTAGTGACCCGGACGATAACCTGCCTAAACTAAACACACGGAAATGATTTTCCAGTTCCTAACCTTTTACGTTCCATTTGCAAACAGGGCAGGCAAGGTTTTGGCGCCATTTGCCGGGTATACAATAGCAACCGAAGGTTCCAACTGGATCATAAAATGTGCAAGAGAGAAAAGCAGT
The DNA here is from genome assembly GCF_003721595.1 of Hanamia caeni. Classification (GTDB taxonomy): domain Bacteria; phylum Bacteroidota; class Bacteroidia; order Chitinophagales; family Chitinophagaceae; genus Ginsengibacter; species Ginsengibacter caeni. The sequence continues at coordinate 199,053 of NZ_RJJR01000011.1, read as the reverse complement.
GAATCTCTCTCTGGGTTTTGGTATGGGGGGGACTTGATGACTTGCACAGGCAAAGTGTACTGGAAATGCGCAAACTACAGTAAAGCAACAATTTTATCTAAATCCTGTTAGCACGCAGAAATATGAATTAAAAGTGTTGCAAACCTTGTGGCTGCAATGCTTCAGGATGAAAACGAATTTCTTTTATCTGCCCCTTGAACCAATCTACTTGGTTCAGGCGAACACCAAGAGAAATGTTTCCTTTTGTTATCGCAGAAAAATTAAATTCTTGTTCCAATTCTTTTTTGCCATTTACAAAACTGGTCATTTTTTTACCATCATATTCCATTGCCACCCAAAACCATTCATCAGCAGGATGTAGTTTGGTGGAATCAATCAGCGCCAGGCCTCTGTCAGTTTTGCCATTTTTCAGAAACGTATCCAGGTACCACTGTTTTTTATTTGTTAGCCTGATTTCGAAGGTTCCGCGCCTGAATGCTGTATCCTCGAAATGAATGAAGCGCGGAGCTATCGGCCCGTCGCCATCCGGTTTAAACAAAACTTCAATAGTAAACTTTGGCCATCCTTTTATTGGGATTTCGGAAACAATCAGGCCATCGTTTATTCCATTAAAATAAATTGAAGTGTCTTTCCCTTCAGTTTTAATTAAAGGGTTTCCGAGAATTTCTGTTTTGAAACCACCGATGGAGTGAATGTTTTTTAGTTTCCAGGTAAGAGTGGAATCGCTTTTGAAAAATGCGGATGTAAAAAAGATGAACAATAAAAATAAAAACAGAATGAAAGATAACTTTTTCATCAAACAATTAAGTTATGATTTAATAAATATTTTTAATCATTACTTGCCATTTTTATTATTTACTAAGTTTAAATAATTAATCAATAAATACATATTCTGCACATACCTGGATGTTGAAATATATTCCTGGTCGGAAGTGTCTCTATAAGGAGAGGTATCAGTCTTGTCGCCCACCATCGTGGATGAATATTTTGTGGTTGGTTCCTGGTTTTTCCCATCGCCAATGTAAGGATTACTAATCATTGCGTACCTGATCAGCCAACGGTTTTTATTATCGAGAGATTCAATCACTTTTTTTACATTGGTTTCTTCCGGATTTCTTTTCATAAAATTGCCGCGGTTCAATTCGTAAAAAGTTTGTGGTGTACCCGTTCCTTCAAACTTGCCGGGAAGGAGAGGAGAATCCTTTGTAGCTTCTTCAGGAGATAATGCGCTTACTCTTGCATATTCGTCTTTAAGATACTGCACATTGATGTTTCCTTTGCCATGCATGTGTCCCAGCAAATTCGAATCGCTGTAGTCTGTATAATAAAATCCATACTTCACATTGGAGCCTTTCCGGTGATCGAAAATGGGCTTGTCAGTTCCTACTTCTACAAAAAGCGAATGGGTATATTTTCCATTTTCTGTCATGCTAGCGGGGAGTTTCACTTTATCCAGCCACCTGATTGCATCAGGGATGCGGGAAAGATATTTTCGGTCGCCTGTATATTGGTAAAATTTCAGCAACAATAAAGAATTCGCAAGGGTGGCGCGTGGCAGGTAGGCAGCAGGCTCATAGGTTCGCGCGCCTGCAACATCCATTTGCATATTGTATTGCTGGCCCCATGCACCGTTTCCCTGCTGAGAGATGTAATAAAAATCCATGCCTCTTCTGATTGGATCCAAAAATCTTTCTTCACCGAGTGTTTGATAACATTGAATAAGAAAATACAGATTTTCCCAGATTACATTATCATTAAACGTATAAAATGAGGTATAGTCAAGGTGTCCCGCCTTATTAAAATCATATTTTAAAGGATAACGTTGCGGCCATCCGCCGTTTGGATATTGGCTTTTAAGAATAAAGTTGATGGCTTTGTCCAGCGCGGGCTTGTATTTTGGGTCGAGTTTAACCAGATACAATTTCAAAAGAAAGCGTGCCGCATCAGAAGTGACTTCATCGTCATAAGTGCTGTTGCCATAATAATGTTGAAATTCTTCCAACCTCCAACCATTTTTGCCAATACTGACGTACCACTGCTTAAGTGATCGGTCGCCGGCAAAATCAATCATGTAATTCCATCCACCTTCTTCGCTTTGACCCCAGATCATTGCGTCGGCAGCTTTTTCGGCGGCCTGGTAAAAATATTCTTCGCCGGTAGCTTTGTATGCATCCAAAAGCATATCACCAACGGTTACTGTACCGCCGTCCTGTATCCAAATCATCGTTTTATACGCCTCCATTTCTCCCCAGCGACGGGACAAGTCTGGCAGATAATACCAAACATAACCGCCATTAGTGCTGACACTATCAACCATGTATTTCGTAGCTGCCATCATCGCTTTTTGCGCTTGTTGGGCAAGTGTTTTATTTTGCGTGTATGCATTACCGGTATAAAGCATAGCTACAATTGCATTTACCCATATTAACTTGTTAATTCGCATAGTTGTTTGATGAAGAATAAGGATGAATATTTTTGATAATCAAAATCAACTCATTTACGTATTGAGTTGTTGAAGGTGATTTCTTTTTTCTAAAATGTAAAAGAATTTCAATAAAAATTTGCGCAAACGTTCCCAGAATCAGAAATAGCTTTAAGATGTTTTTTTAATTGTTTTAAGATATTAATTTCATTTCGCTAAAAGGATTTATTGAAATGAAAAAAGTAACTTTACAAGAAAAATACTTATGAAACCAAAAGCAGGAAAGGCTTTCATTCATTCAAAAGAAATTTCCTGGGAGCAAACAGGCCACGGTGTTGAAAGAAAAATTCTCGGTTTTGATGATCAGGTAATGATGGTTTGTGTTCGTTTTGAAAAAGATGCTGCCGGGTCACTTCATCACCATGTGCACCGGCAGATTTCGTATGTTGAATCAGGACGGTTTGAAGTAACAATAGATGGGAAGAAAAATATACTGGGACAAGGTGATTGCTTTTTCGTAGCTCCGGATTTAGTACATGGCGTTGTTGCTTTGGAAGAAGGAATATTAGTGGACATATTTACACCAGCAAGAAAAGATTTTTTATAAGGAAATTTTTGATCATGCCTGTGGCATCTGATTTTTTTATTTCATTCAAAATATTTTACCCGAATAAAAAGTTAAAACGTTATCGGGAACGATTGCATAAAAATACATTTCAATCCGGCGCCTAACCTGCCAAATTATTAGTACACTTGCTTAATTGAGGTATGAGAACGCCAGGCAGCACTTGTTTATAATTTCTAATCACACAATAGTATATCCGCAGACGAATCGTTTCCAGGAAAAAATAATACAGGCGATCCGCGGTGGAGGTAAGCGTTTAAAACAATAATGTATGAGTTTCATCAAATGGTTTTTTAAAATTAGAAAATATTTTCTATAAAAGCAGGATTGATTTTTTTAGATTTTTAAAAATTAATTTTAGGAATAAATTATAATCCATTGAAAACAACAAAATATAAAATAAAACTATTTATTGGTTTACTGTCACTGGGGGCTTTTATATTGTTCGCATTTAAGGAAAGCAATAGAATTACTGTTTACCTCATCGGCGATTCTACTATGGCCGATAAGGAAGTGAAAGCCTACCCTGAAACCGGCTGGGGCATGCCTTTTCATCATTATTTTGATTCTACGGTTACGGTCGACAACCGCGCAAAGAACGGAAGAAGCACCCGGACGTTTATCGAAGAGGGAAGATGGCAATCTGTTTTGCAAACATTAAAAGAAGGCGATTATGTGCTCATCCAGTTTGGCCATAATGATGAAGTGCCCACCAAGGGAAGCTATACAAAGCCCGAAGACTTTACAGCCTTTCTGCAAAAGTTTGTGGATGATTCAAGAAATAAAAAAGCAATCCCGGTATTAATTACACCCGTGGCCCGGCGCAAATTTGATTCGACAGGGCATATCATGGAAACCCATGCTGAGTATACAAAATTGGTAAAGCAGGTCGCAAAGAAATTGTCTGTTCCCCTGATTGATTTGGATAAAGAGAGCCAGGAGGCATTTCAAAAGCTGGGTCCTGAAAATTCCAAATTTTTGTTTAATTATTTGCAACCCGGAGAAAACCCACATTATCCGGATGGCCATAAAGATGACACACATTTCAATGAGTTAGGGGCTAGGATGATGGCCGAGATTGTATTGAATGATATTCAAAAATTACATCTTGGACTTGCCGAAAAAATTTCAACAAATAAAAAGGCGAAATAAATCAAAAGAAATTTATATCATGAAAAAAAATTGGATTCAAAAATATGTAGGTGGATGGGTGCTGTTGTTAAGTATTTTATCCACCGGTTGTTCCGCTCAAAACGAAGCGCAGCAAGGCTGGAAAGATTACAACGCCATTGTCAAAAGAATTATTCCGCCCGCATTTCCAGACCATGATTTTTCTATTTTAAATTATGGAGCAAAAGCAGATGGCGCCACAGATTGCCTTCCTGCCATCAAAGCGGCCATCCGGGAATGCAACAGCAAAGGCGGTGGCAGGGTGTTAATTCCTTCTGGAACTTTTTTTGTAAAAGGCCCTATTCACCTGCTCAGCAATGTAAATCTTCATTTGGATGAAAAGGCCATTCTTAAATTCAGCACCAATGATGACGACTATTTGCCTGTTGTGTTCACGCGCTTTGAAGGAATAGAGTTGATGAATTATTCTCCGCTCGTGTATGCTTATGGCCAAACAAATATTGCGCTCACTGGAAAGGGAACCTTAGACGGCCAGGCCAGCAATGAAAATTGGTGGAACTGGACAGGAAGTAAAAGATTTGGCTGGAAAGAAGGTATGCCCAAACAGCATGATCCCGCCAACGAACCAAGGCTAATGCAGATGGCCGCCGAAGGTGCTCCGGTAAAAGATCGTGTTTTTGGCAAAGGGCATTACATGCGTCCGTCTATGGTTGAATTTTATAAATGCAACAATGTGTTAATCAAAGGTGTAACGCTCATCAATGCTCCATTCTGGCTGATTCATCCTACGCTTTGCAAAAATGTAACCGTAGATGGTGTAATTACCAACAGCCTCGGTCCTAACAATGACGGTTGCGACCCCGAATCATGTTCAGATGTCATGATAAAAAATTGTTCATTTACAGACGGTGACGATTGTATTGCCATAAAAAGCGGAAGAGATGAAGACGGGCGCCGTGTAAATGTGCCTTCAAAAAATATTATTATCCAGGATTGTGATATGAAAGACGGTCACGGCGGAGTAGTAATCGGCAGTGAAACCTCAGGAGGCGTGGAGAATGTGTTCGCTCAAAATTGTACAATGAACAGCCCTCATTTGGATCGCGCGATACGCATTAAATCCAATGCATGCCGCGGCGGCGTATTGAAAAATTTCTATTTCCGGAATATAAAAGTGGGCGAAGTAAGGGAAGCTGTGCTAAAAATTAATATGTTTTATGAAAGGGAAAAAGCGGCAAAGTGCAATTTCCCACCAACGCTCAGTGGTGTTTTCGTAAATAATGTAACAAGCCAAAAAAGCAAGTATGGGATTTATATTGAAGGGCTGAATGCAAAGCCTGTGACCAATATTCACATCGTTGATTGCAATTTTGATAATGTGGAAAAAGACTATGTTATAAAAGACGCTAAAGGTCTTCACGTAAAAAACACGATCGTAAATGGAAAGAAAATGGAAATCAAATAACCATCTTTTGAAAACCTGTTCAATCAATTTCATCTCAAATCTGTCAGTAAATATTGCTGCCGTATTTTTTTTAATGGTAATCGCATTGCCTGGTTTTGCCCAAAACGATTTTAAAATTCAGGATGTTTCCGGCTTCCAGGATAGCCGTCATCATTGGATGGATATTACCGATCACGATCAGGTAATAATGCCTGTAAAAAATCAGCCGCGCTATCAACCTTCAGATATCCTTCATATTGCTGACAATCTTTTGATGTACCAACAACCTAACGGCGGGTGGCCTAAGAATTACGACATGCTGGCCATTCTAACGGATAAACAAAAAGAAATTCTTTTGCAGCATAAAGATTCACTGCATACTACCTTTGATAACGGTGCTACCTACACGCAAATAGAATACCTGGCAAAAGCCTTCACCCTGCTTCATGATAAAAAATATGAGAAAGCGGTTTTGAATGGGCTGAATTTTATTTTTGAATCGCAGTATGACAATGGCGGCTGGCCACAGTTTTATCCCGATGTGAGCGGCTATAGAAAATATATAACCTTTAATGATGGCGCAATGATTGGCGTAATGCGCGTGCTACAGCATATTGTCCAGCGCAAGCCGTATTATTCATTTATAAATGATGAATTGCGAAATAAAGCGCAAAGATCTTATAGAAAAGGAATGGATTGCATCCTGAAATGCCAGATTGTTGAACATGGCGTTCCTACAGGTTGGTGCCAGCAGCACGATAACGTTACTTTACAACCGGTCGGAGCCAGAACGTTTGAATTGGCTTCGAAAGCAAGCTCTGAAAGTTCAGATATTGTGCGATTCCTTATGAAGGAAAAAAATCCGGATCCGAAAATAGTTGAAGCTATAAAGAAAGCAGTTGCCTGGTTTGAGAAGGTGGAAATAAAAAATACAGTTGTAAAAACAATTGCTGCAGAAGATACAGTATACAAATATCATGAAGCTAAATCTGATAGGGTAGTAGTTACCGATTCCGCTGCTCCACCCATCTGGACGCGTTATTATGAATTGCAAACAGATCGGCCGATGTTTGCAAACCGCGATGGTAGAAAAGTATATAGACTATCAGAAGTATCACGCGAAAGAAGAACAGGCTATGCATGGTATGGGTATTGGCCGCAGCGCATTATCGCCTCAGATTATCCAAAATGGTTACAAAAGAATCATCAATAAATTGACAAGAATGAAAGGCAAATTTCTATACCCGTTAATTTTTGCTTCGTCAGTTTTACTTGCGCTGATGGCATTTAAAAAAGTAAACCGTCAAATTGTTTGCTTTGGGGATTCCATCACCTATGGCGCGCAGGTAGATGGCCATAGCTGGGTGTATTTTTTATCTGGAGATCATCCGGGCATTGATTTTATCAACGCAGGCAGAAGCGGCAGAAAAACTGCTGATAAAAAAGAGTTGTTACCTGTATTGGAAAAATATCCGAAGGCGGATGATTACCTGATTTTTTTAGGCGTGAATGATTTAAAAAACGGAAATGATTCCATGGTAAATTCCTGTGTGGAAAATATGCGGTGGATGATAAATGAAATAAAGAAAGTAAACCATAATGGTGCGATTGTAATTCTTGCGCCCTGCGATATCAATCTGAAAACCATGAATGATATCAACCGCAAAAAGGAATACAATAAAAACACGAAGCGTTCTCTTTATAAGCTTGCAAAGAGATATAAAGAATTAGCAGCGGAGCAACAAATAAGCTTTATTTCTCTTTTGCACACGGTGTCCAAACCTAATTATGCAGATGGTTTGCATCCGGATATTGCAGGCCAAAAGGAAATCGCAAAAGCTGTCTGGAAGGGCTTAAAGAATTTAAAATAAAAAAGAATTACAGTAAATGAAGTTTTATTACGGAATCTTATTTTGTCTGTCTCTAGGGGTTTTATCTTTTGCTCTTCCGAACCAAAAAGCTACGGATAAATATGACTTTGTAGTAGCAAAAGACGGAAGTGGCGATTTTACGACCATTCAGGCTGCGATTGAGGCCTGCAAAGCATTTCCTGTTGACCGTATCCGCATTTTTATTAAGAATGGTGTGTATCATGAAAAGGTATTTATTCCTTCATGGAATAATAAAATTTCTTTGATTGGTGAAAACAAAGACAGCACAATAATTACTTATGACGATTATTTTGCAAAAATCAATAAAGGACGCAACAGTACTTTTTACACGCCTACACTTGAGGTGCAGGGAAATGATTTTCACGCGGAAAATTTAACAGTTGAAAATAGTGCAGGCGCGGTTGGACAGGCCGTTGCCTTAAGTGTAATAGCAGACCTCTGCTCATTTTTTAATTGCAAATTTTTAGGAAACCAGGATACTTTATATCTGGCGGGTGAGCACTTCCGACAATATTTTGTTGATTGCTACATCGAAGGAACCACGGATTTTATTTTTGGCGAAGCAACAGCTTTGTTTGAACAATGTATCATTCACTGCAAAGCCAACTCATACATAACAGCCGCGTCAACACCTGAAAATGTTTCTTATGGATTTGTCTTTAAAGACTGCACCATAAATGCTGAGCCGAACGTTACCAAAGTTTATCTTGGACGGCCCTGGAGAAAATTTGCAAAGGTGGTTTTTATTAAAACCAACATGGGTCAATGCATCAGTCCTGAAGGATGGAGCAACTGGAGCGGCACTGACAATTATAAGACTACCTGGTATGCAGAAAGAAACTCAACCGGTCCTGGTGCAAATGCGTCACAACGGGTTTCGTGGTCACATCAATTGACAGAATCAGAAGCTGGTAAATACAACATGCAAAATATTTTTTTTGGTCTGAATTACTGGAACCCCGTTAAAGAATTTGAGCCATGAAATGTTTGATTCTATTTTTCCTCCCTTCTTTTTTATGGTTGGTATGCGTCAGTAAAGTTCAGGCTCAATCGTTAGAAGGAATTACAAATAAGCCAGACACATCTTTTACGACCTATTCAGCTTTTCAAAAACTAAAAAAAGATTTTCCCGGCATTTCGATTGTCCATGAATTTGATTTTCCTGGAGTAATTAAAAGGAAATCCATAATCTATTGCAAAACTTCTTCTCACAAGTTTTTAATTGATGCTTTTTATCCTAAAGAAAAAAGTGATGCCAAAAGAGTTGCTATCATTATAATTCACGGGGGTGGCTGGCGCTCCGGAAATCGCTCACAACATTATCCGCTCGCGGAAAGCCTTTCCCGCCTGGGTTACGTTTGTTTTACACCGCAGTACCGGCTATCTACAGAAGCCTTATTTCCTGCGGCAGTTTACGATATCAAGGCTGCTATCAGGTGGGTAAGGAAAAATGCTTCCCTCTATAATTTGGATTCGTCAAAAATAGTAATTGCCGGTTTTTCAGCAGGTGGCGAACTGGCTGCCTTTGCGGGCAATACAGGCAATATGCCCCTGTTTGAAGGATGCGATTGCAACAGGGATGTTTCATCAAATGTTGCGGCCATCGTTGATATAGACGGCACACTTTCATTTACCAATGCAGAAAGCGGCGAGGGAGACGACAGTAAGCAGACTTCGGCAGCAACTTACTGGTTTGGATATCCTAAAAAGGGGCATGAAGTTTTGTGGGAAGCTGCATCGCCACTGAATTATGTAAGTCCACAAACGCCGCCAACACTGTTTATTAACAGCAGTGTAGATCGGATGCATGCAGGAAGAAATGATTATACCGCTCAGCTCGATAGCATGCATATTTATTCAGAAGTGCACACGTTTGAAGGTGCGCCGCATGCATTTTGTTTGTTCAATCCCTGGTTTGAGCCAACGGTCGCTTATATTGATTCTTTTATTAAAAAAATCTTCTAGAAATAATTCTTTATTCACTATGAATTATTTATCACTACATTCTTTTTCGAACATGGGAAGATAAACACCGGAACACCCGGCGAGCCAGTGTTTGTAGAAATATTCAATTGTTGTTGATGAAAAAACCGGTACACCCGACAGAAGGTTGAAGTTGAAAGAACAAAAAATTTATCTTTGAAAAATTTAAAATACAACCTCAGCAAAAAGTCGTTGCATTTGAACCCCATGCAGATAAAAAAAAATTTCTGTAAATAAATCTTTTAAAATGAAAAAAATAGGCGTCTCTTTTCTTTTGGTGTTTACTTCATTTATCGTACATGCACAGAACGAACATTCGTATGCAGAAAAAATGGCTAAAACAGTAATGACTATCTGGAAAGACTCTATGACCAGCGGCAGGCCTGCAAAATGGACGTATGACCAGGGCGTAATTCTAAAAGGAATAGAAGGCTTGTGGAAAAAAACCGGCGATGGAAAATATTTTGATTACATGCAAAAGAGCATGGATTTATTTGTGGAGAATGACGGGAATATCCGCACTTATAAATTCGGGGATTTCAATCTTGATAATATTTTATGTGGAAGAATTCTGTTAACGCTTTACAAAGTGACCGGTAAACAAAAGTATTATAAAGCCGCATCTCTATTGAGAAAACAGTTGGCAGAGCAGCCACGCACAAAAGAAGGAGGATTTTGGCATAAAAAGATTTATCCTAATCAAATGTGGCTCGACGGCCTTTATATGGCTGAACCGTTCTATGCTGAATGGGCAGAAACATTTCATGAGGATTCTGATTTTAATGATATCGCGAGGCAATTTATAATCATGGAGAGAAGATCGCGAGATGAAAAAACCGGCCTGATGTATCATGGATATGATGAATCAAAACAGCAGGCCTGGGCGAATAAAATCACCGGCGTTTCACCAAATTTTTGGGGCCGCGCTATGGGCTGGTATGGAATGGCTTTGGTAGATGCTTTGCCCTATTTCCCTGAAAATCATCCGCGCAGAAAACAACTGATCGGCATCCTCAAGAATTTTGTGATTGCCATAGCAAAAGTGCAGGACGTCAAAACCGGCTTATGGTGGGATGTTCTGAATTTTCCTAACCGCAAAGGCAATTACCTTGAGGCATCTGCAAGCTGCATGTTTGTGTATACCTTGCTGAAAGGCGTACGCCTGGGCTATCTCCCTTCTTCCTGCATACCGATTGCAAAAAAAGGATATGCCGGAATAATTAAAAACTTCGTTACTAACGGTGATGGACACACGAATTTGGAGGGGACCGTGAGTGTGTCAGGCCTTGGTGGCCGTCCATACCGCGACGGAAGCTATGAATATTACATCAACGAAAAAGTGATCACAAACGACCCGAAAGGTGTAGGCGCTTTTCTGTTGGCTTCAGATGAAATGGAAATATTGCCCACGCTTTCCATTGGAAATGGTAAAACAGTAACGCTGGATTATTATTTTAATCATGAAATGAGAAAAGACATCCTTGGAAATGCTGAACAATTCCATTATATCTGGGAAGAAATGGATAACAATGGTTATTCCCTTTTCGGCAATATCTTCCGCAGATACGGCGCCAAAACCAATTCTTTGAAGACAGCGCCCACCAAAGAAAATTTAAAAAATTCTTCTGTTTACATCATTGTCGATCCTGATACAGAAAAGGAAACTGCACAACCCAATTACATTAGTGAAAGCGATATCAATTCCATTTATAATTGGGTAAACAACGGTGGGGTGCTTCTGCTATTCGGCAATGACTCTGCTAATGTTGAATTTACGCATTTCAATAAGCTGGCCGAAAAATTTGGCATTCATTTTAATTTCGATTGCCAGAATAAAGAAACTGGAAGCAATTTTTCAATGTCAGAAATCAACCTTGAATCGGGCAATTCAATATTTAAAAACGTCAGCAAAGTTTTTATTAAAGAATATTCTTCACTTAACCTGAATGCGCCTGCAAATGCGGTTTTGAAACAGGGCAACATAAACGTGGCAGCGGTAGCTAAAGTTGGAAAAGGAACCGTATTTGCAGTAGGTGATCCGTGGTTTTACAATGAATACCTGGATGGCAGAAAACTACCTGCGGATTATCAAAATTATGCCGCAGCAGAAGGTTTGGTAAGATGGGCGCTCGGGCAAGCAAAATAAAATTCATTATTTCTTGCTTTACTGCGTCATCTATTATAATGAACTTTTCCATTTTGAAGTAGTTATTGGTTATTGGGGCCTTTAATAATTGAGACAGAAAGGATATCTTATGCCAGGTTTTCTACCGCTTTACAGAGATAGCCATTTTCGTTAGGGATGTGCACTTCTTCACTTTGCGTGAAGATTCCAAAAACGGTGCTTCCGGTTCCGGTCATGGATGCATACAAAGCGCCGTTTTGATATAACTCATCTTTAATTGTCTTGATTTGCGGATAAGCTTTAAACACAATTTTTTCAAAATCATTTACCAAATCATTTTTCCACGATTCAATTGGCTGTTGCAAAATATTTTTAATTCTTTTGGCTGGCACTGCGGGAACAATCTGCTGAAAAACTTCTCTTGTGCTGATGTGAATAGCAGGATTAATGATTATAATTTTATATCCTGCCAGCGAAAGATTGATTCCTTCAAGTTGTTCGCCACGTCCTGCCGCTGTGGCGGGTTTATTCATCAAAAAGAAAGGACAATCACTTCCTAATTGTAAGGCATACTCTGAGAGTTGAGTCTGCGAAATATTGAGTTGGTATTTTTTATTTAAGAGGGATAACGTAAATGCGCCATCAGCAGAACCTGCGCCCAGACCTGCTCCCGCGGGAATGGTTTTATGCAAATGCATTTTTATTTTTGGCAAACCCGGAAAATCTTTTTTTAATAATTGGTAAGCTTTTATGCATAAATTATTTTTGATCGCTCCTCCAGAGATGCCCGTATTGATAAACTGTATTTCATTTTCAGCGCTTACAATTTCTAATACATCATAAAATGGCAGTGGAAAAAATGCAGTTTCTATATCGTGAAAATTGTCTTCTCTTTTCCGTAAAATATTGAGGCCAAGATTGATTTTGCAATGGGGAAATGTGACCATTAATTAAAAGCATTGTGGTAAATAAATCCTGGAACGCTCTGGCAAAATCTTCGTAACAGTAAACAGATAAATAAGCAGGAATTTAATTTTGAAAAAAATGTTGCGTCTAATTTCCCTTCCTGAGATTTATTTCATCCCGGATGGAAGCAGCTTTAATGTAATCTTCATGCTCGAGCACTTCATTTAATAAAGCTTCTAATTCAGCCAGCGATAATTTTTTAAGATCATCACTGCCTTCATCCGTATGCGAAACCACCACTTTCTTTTTCTTATCATCTTCTTCCATCAATATTCCGGCGTTTTCCAAAATATTATCGTAAGTGTAAATCGGGCAACCAAACCTGACAGCCAAAGCGACTGCATCAGATGTGCGTGAATCAATTTCGACGGTGTCTTTATCTGAAGAACAAATCAATTTTGAATAAAAAATTCCTTCCTGCAGATCATTAATTATTATTTCATGAAGATCAATATTGAATGCCATCATAAAGTTTTTCATGAGGTCGTGCGTAAGCGGGCGGCTTGGCTGCATGCGTTCCAGGGCCACAGCAATTGCCTGCGCTTCAAAGCCTCCAATCACAATCGGCAGCCTTCTTAAGCCGTTTACTTCGCCTAAAACCACCGCATAGGAATGGGTTTGCGTAATACTGTGAGAGAGCGCTACAATTTCTAATTCTATTTTCTTCATTTTAACTCCATCCGGCCACGCGGATTTTTTTTGTGAATAACAAATATAAAAATAAATGTTTTTTTATCAGGGCAAACTTTAAAATGCAAGCTGACTAAGTTTAACTGATGCCTTTTAATTTTTTTACGGCTTCTGTAATTTTCGGAACCACTTCAAATGCATCGCCCACAATTCCGTAATCGGCGGCCTTGAAAAACGGCGCTTCCGGATCTTTATTAATTACCACGATTGTTTTACTTCTGTTTACACCAGCCAGGTGTTGGATTGCACCGGAAATACCAATCGCAAAATATAAATTTGGCGCAATCGTAAGACCTGTCTGACCCACGTGTTCATGATGGGGCCGCCAGTCGCTGTCGCTAACGGGGCGGCTACAGGCAGTTGCGGCTCCCAATGCTTTGGCAAGGTCTTCCACAATGCCCCAGTTTTCGGGGCCTTTTAATCCACGTCCGCCGCTGACCACTAATTCTGCTTCTGATAAGGGAATTTCTCCTTCCACTTTTTTCACTTCTTTTATTTTTACTTTCGACTGGGGAATTTCAACTTGTAATTCTGCAACTTCAGCGCTTCCCGCGCTTTCAATTATCTTATAGGAATTGGCGTTGAGCGAAATAATTTTTATATCGGTTTTTATAGAAACGTTCGCAAATGCCTTCCCGCTGAAAACACTTTTTTTCACCACAAAACCATCGGTCGTTTCAGGCAATGCCACGGCGCCTGAAACCAGGCCTGCCTTTAATCTTACGGACAATCGCGGTGCGATCGATTTACCATTAAAGTTGTTGGAAAAGACGATAACGTTTGCGCCTGTATTTTTTGCTGCTTCAGCAATAATATAAGTGAATACTTCATCATCAAAATTATTAAGCGCTTCGTTTTTTACCGTATGAATTTTTTTCAAGCCATATTTTCCTAACGCTGTTAAATCATCATTTACGCTTCCCAATACGATTCCTTCCGCTGCTACATTTAAATTCTCTGCAATCTTTGCTCCATAAGATGCTGCCTCAAAGGAATTCTTTTTTATATGCCCATCTGCCTGGTCTAAAAATATTAATACGCTCATTTTGAAAATTAATTTTTGGCCGCTGCCCTCCAAAAGAGGTTCAATAAAAGCCAGTAAACAAATAAATATCTAAGATTTCTGTTTTCTCTCAACTCTAAACCCTAAATCACTTTCGCTTCTTCATGAAGCAACCTCACCAATTCTTCCGGCTGATCTGCAGGAATTAATTTTACGCCTGCTTTTGCCGGTGGCAACTGGAAAGAAGATATTTCGGTAAAAGTGTCTGCCTGCGCAGGTTCTACCACTTTCAGAGGTTTCGTTCTCGCGCTCATAATTCCGCGCATGTTAGGAATTCTTTGTTCTGCCATTCCCTTCTGGCAACTAACCACAAGAGGAAGGTTTACCTCGTCCACTTCCTCGCCACCCTCAATTTCGCGCTCCACAGTCGCCGTATTTTCTTTTAAAGTAAATTTGGTTGCGAGAGAAATAAACGGGAGATTTAAAAATTCTGCAATCATGCCGCCTATGGAAGACCCGTTATAATCAATCGTTTCTTTTCCTGTAAAAATCAGGTCGTAATTATTTTGTTTTGCTATTTCCGCAATTTGTGCAGCAATAAAATAATCATCATGGCTATTGCTGTTTACCCGTATCGCTTCATCACCGCCAAGCGCCAACGCTTTGCGGATTATAGGGTCGTTATCTGGGCCGCCAACATTTATTAAATGCAAAACAGTCGCCGGATCTGCTTCTTTTAATTCAATCGCTCTTACCAAAGCATACCATTCATCGTAAGGGTTTAAAATGAATTGAACGCCGGCTTCGGAGAATTTCGTATTGTTATCTGTGAAGGCTATTTTTGCGGTGGTATCGGGGGTTTTACTGATGCACACAAGTATCTTCATAGTGTCTTTTTTTCGAGGTGCGAAGATACTAAGGAATAAAAAGGTAAAAAAAGTTTTGATGGACAGGATAAGCCAGATTAAAGCATACTTAAAAGCCGAACCGGAAGATAATTTTTTGCAACACGCGCTGGCACTTGAATATATAAAAGCAGGAAATGAAACAGATGCCAGGAAGTTGTTCGAAGAAATATTAAACCGTGAACCAGGATATGTGGGTTCCTATTATCATTTGGGGAAAGTACTGGAGCGGATGGGCGAAATGCAAAATGCAATTCATATTTATAAAAAAGGAATGGAGATGGCGAAATCCGCAAACGATGCGCATGCATTTAACGAGTTGCAGGCTGCCTGTGAAGACCTGGAAGATTAAGCAGCGGACCCAGAATCTGTAAAATAAAAATCATTATTATTTGTCTACCTGCTTGTAGGCACGTTTGTTACTACCATAATTGGGATAAAAAAGGAGAATGTCATTATTAAAAGAATTTATAAGAAATATTGAGCAACAAAATCTTTTTCAAAAAAATGATTATTTATTGCTGGCAGTAAGTGGCGGCGCGGATTCAGTGGCACTTTGTGAATTGTGTTTTCAGGCGGGTTTTCATTTTGAAATTGCACATTGCAATTTTCAGTTAAGAGGAGAGGAGAGTGAGCGTGATGAAAAATTTGTGCTTCAACTTGGCGAAAAATATTGGACGAAAGTTCATGTGAAAAAGTTTGACACAACTGACTATGCAGTGCAAAATAAAACTTCCATCCAGGTGGCCGCGCGCCAATTAAGATATCAATGGTTTGATGAATTGTTGAAGGAAATAGCAGATGCCAGGAAAGAAAAAATTAAAACAATCAACGATTCATCAATCAACGATTCACCGCTCGCCATTCACGAATCATCATTCATCATTCACGAATCATCACTCACTACTCACCACTCACAATTTCTTCTTACTGCACATCATGCCAATGACAACATTGAAACACTTCTGATGAATTTCTTCAAAGGCACGGGAATAAAGGGTTTGCAGGGAATTTTGCCAAAGCAGAAAAAAATTATCCGGCCACTATTGTTTGCAAAAAGGGAAGATATTTTGTATTTTATTAAAGAAAACAATTTGGATTTTGTAGAGGATTCTTCCAATAGTTCTGATAAATACACACGCAATTATTTTCGTCACCAGTTGATTCCATCCGTGCAAAAAGTTTTTCCGCAGGTCGAAGAAAATCTTTTGAATAATATAGAAAGATTCAGGGAAATTGAAATCCTATATGATCAATCCGTTTCGCTTCATCAAAAAAAATTATTGGAACAAAAAGGCAATGAAATTCATATCCCTGTTTTAAAATTAGTGAAAACAAAACCACTAAAAACCATCGTGTATGAAATTATAAAAGACTACGGTTTTACAGCGCACCAAATTGATGATGTGGTGTCGCTGCTTGATGCCACGAGCGGGAAATTTATTACTTCTTCAACACATAAAATATTCAGAAACCGGGCGTGGCTTATCATTTCGCCGGTTAACAGCATTGAATCGCAACATATTTTAATCGAAGAAACCGATAAGGAAATTAGTTTTGAGCAGGGAAAATTAAAATTAAAAAAGGATGCCGCTATGAATGAAAAAATGCCGGCAGAAAAAAATATTGCCACGCTGGATTTGAAAAATATTTCTTTTCCTTTATTGCTTCGCCAATGGAAACGGGGTGATTATTTTTATCCTTTGGGCATGCAAGGCAAAAAGAAACTGAGTAAATTTTTTATTGACCAAAAGTTATCATTAACTGATAAAGAAAAAATTTGGGTGTTAGAATCCAATAAAAAAATTATTTGGATTATCGGCCACAGAATTGATGATCGGTTCAAGGTTACTGAAAAAACAAAGCACATGCTGCAAATTGCGTTTCATAGTGCAAAGCAGTAAAGCCGTAAATAAGCTTAATTTTATTTTATCGTTCAAAGATGCTGTTTAAACCAACGATTAATAAGTGGTAAAAATGTGGCGCAAATCAAGGCTTTTCACTGACTCGATAAAATTATCAAGCAAAGGATAGCTTGAAAATAATTCACTAAAAATTAGTAAAAACACAATTCCAAAAACAGCGCCCCAGATGTGGGCTGAATGATTGATTCTGCCGCCTCCTTTTCTTCCTAAAAAATATGATACAACCAGGAAAATAATTCCGAACAAAAAGCCCGGAATAAAAATCGGGATAAATAAAAGCCCAATGCCTTGCAAAGGCCTGAAAAGGATATAGGCAAAAACTACCGCTGATACGGCGCCTGACGCGCCAAGGCTTCTGTAACCTACATTGGTTCTGTGTTTATTAAAATCAGGAATAACGCAGGCAATTAAAGAAAGAAAATACAACAGGATGTAAAGAGTTTTGCCATTATTGCCAAAAACGTATACAAAGAAATCTTCGCACGCTCCTCCAAATAAATAAAAAGCGTACATATTGAAAAAGAGATGCGACAAATCAGCATGAATAAAACCATAGGTAATGAACCGGTAATACTGATTTTTTTCGATGATGGCGGCAGGATAAAAAATAAGATCGTCCATTACCCTTTGTGATTTAAAGGCAAACAGGGAGACAATAACAGTAATAGCAATAATGATAACAGTAATAGACATTTTATCTTTTTAATCGCTTCAAACCTACACAAAAACTAAGAATGATGATATTTTTCATTGCGAAGGATGGTGCATGCGCGGTAAATTTGTTCTGCAAGAATGAGGCGAACCAATTGGTGAGGAAGAACCAATTTGGATAAGCTCCATGTAGCATTTGCTCTCTGCAATATTTTTTGATCAAGTCCATAAGCGCCACCAATTAAAAAAATTAAATTCCTGGCGCTTTGATTTGCCGAATGTTGAATAAAATCAGCCAGCTCCTCTGAAGTCCATTGTTTGCCTTTTTCATCTAATGCTACCAGGATATCCGTTTTGTCAATTGCTTGTAATAAGCTGTTTGCCTCCTGCAGCTTTAAATCCTCTTTCTGAAGAGAAGCTTTTTGTCTTGGTAATGAAAAAAATTTCCATTCAACCGCATAATAATGGCTGATCCTTTTTGTAAACATTTCAATTCCTTCTTTTACATAAGGCTCATTTGATTTTCCAACCGACCAAAGATGAATTTTCATATTCTCAAAAAATGATAGAGAAGCTGGTTTAATAAAAGCGCTTTGTTGACAGTCTTTCAGGGTTTCCAATTTACTAAATGTTATTTCATGGGTACTTCTCTTTTTACTCCATTAAAATTTGTGATAGTTATTTTTTTAAAATAGCTGTAGACGGGCATCACACGCGAAGATTGAGACAAATAAGTAGAACCATAATAAAATTCAATCCTTCTTTTTGCACCATCCCGGCAAACCACATCGGCAAAAAAATCATCAGGATTTAACTTTATCCATCTGGAAATTATTTTTGGGGAAGCCGGGTTTCTGCTATACACTTTCACGCTGTCCTGGTTTTGCGTAGCAATTATTATGGATTCATTTTTAGCAGTAAAGACGGTGGCAAGGCCCTTTGCATCACCGTTTACAAAAAACCCGCTCTGTTGCAAACTTACCGGAGTGAAATTGCCTTTGCCAGCTCCTTTCAGGCATAAGCCCATAAAAGCATCATGCCTGCCGCTATAAGGATCCATTGAATAATCATTGCCCACCATCAGCACATCAAGGTTTCCATCGCCATCAATGTCTTCACTTTTCATTCCATACACGGGGGCCTGCTGTGCCTGCAATGGCATGGGTTTAATTTCAAAATGACCGTCGCCCTTATTTTCAAGATAGCATGTCTGCATATTGTTTGCCTGCAATATTATTGCGCCTTGTTTATCATCTTCGCTCCAGATATCATCCATTGTTGCCAATCCATACGATTTGTAAGTAGGGAATTTTTTGCCAAAGCTGATAACCTGTTTTATCATATCATCTCTAGTAGCCATAGGATAGGGCTTGTAAGTGCCATCTGGCCCCAGGGAATACGCAAATACCATTGGATCCGTGGTGCCATTATTGTCAATATCATTTGCAATAAGCGTCATTGGTTGCTGCGGCGATGCCGTATAATTTGAATTAATGCCAAGATTGCCGAAGATATAATCCATATCGCCGTCATTGTCGAAGTCACCGGCAGTAATACTATTCCACCAACCTACATTGTTTTCAATTCCTGTTTTGACTTTTTCCAGCGAATAGCCTGTATTTTTGAAAAAAGTTACAGGCATCCATTCGCCCACAACCAGTAAATCAACTTTTCCGTCATTATTAAAATCTGTCCATAATGCATCGGTAATCATTCCGATGTTTTTTAGTTCCGGACAATATTGCTCAGTTACATCTATGAATTTGCCGCCAATGTTTTTCAACAGAAAACTTTGAGGTGGATTTGGATAAGCGCCCGAGACTACGCGGCCACCAACAAATAAATCCAATTTTCCGTCGTCGTCAAAGTCAGCAGCTCTTACGCATGATCCGTTTGATGAATCAATTGGCAAAGCGCCACTGGTCTTTATAAAATGCCCTGTGCCATCATTTAAAAATAAACGATCACTGCTGATAGGATGATTTGGAGGGATTTCATAGCTTCCGCTTACCAGGTACAAATCAGGAAAATGATCATTGTTGGCATCAAAAAAAATGGCCCCCATATCTTCGTACAAGGGATCATCTTTTTTCAACAAACGCGTAGAATCCATTGTGAAATTACCTTTTGCATCCTGCATAAAAAATATGCCTGCATGACCGGAAGAGCCGCCCAAATAAAAATCATCAAAGCCGTTTTGATCGATATCTCCCACAGCAATCCCAGGCCCATACTGGCTTAGCTTGTGTGGCAATGTAGCCTGTATGTTATAATCAACAAAATCGCTTTCTTTCGGTAAATAAGTGATACCATAACTTTTAGCTGAGTTAACAAAATAAGATGAAAGAAAAGGATCGGTTATAGTATTGTTTTTTTGAACTGAATTTTTATAAGAAACGGTGAGCGGCTCGTTTACCTTTACATTGGTTATTATCTGTTGCCTGCCGTCAGGCCATGCCACTAACACAGAATCAACATTGGTAACATCTCCTAATCCAAAATGCGCCCGCGGATCATCTGTTGATAAATAACCTCTTGTTGGATATTGCTCATAATATTGTCGCTTATGCTGATAATATAGATTAACAGTAGCGCCTATACCGTTGTTATTGTTTTTTGGTCCGTCAAAATTAACCACAAGAAAATTTGTTTTTTTTGAACCAGTGGTATCATTCACTGTATTTTCAAAAACAAACGCAGTATCATTTATATTGTTAACTATAAAGTCGAGGTCGCCGTCATTATCTAAATCGGCATAAGCTGCGCCATTAGAGAAAGATGGAATATCAATCCCCCATGATTTAGTTTCATTTTTAAATTGCAGCCCATTGATATTTTTAAATCCATAATTGGAAAATTTAACTACCGGCAGAGAATCTGTCATTGAAAGTTTATAGGTGGGCGTAGATGCAGTTTTTCCATTGGTATAATCCCTGTCATTGCTGTTTTCAATATAATCAAGATCGGTAACATCTCTTGGTATTCCGTTGGTGATGATTAAATCCCTGAGCCCATCGTTATCAAAATCTGCAATTAAAGGACACCAACTCCAATCTGTTTGATAAATTCCCGCCATAAAACTTATATCATTGAAAATTGGATGTCCTTCAGGCGTGATACCGCTGTTGAGCTGAAACATATTGCGCACATATTGAGGCCCGTATCCAAACTTTTTGCTGCTTGTATAATTATAATATTCATTTCCGCTCAGCATTCTTTTTTTACGAAGATTCTCTTCAGGAAGCATTTCTAATGAAACCAGATCTACAAGGCCATCATTATTTATGTCTGAAGCATCGGTGCCCATTGCATTCCAGGAAGTATGTTTAAAATATTGGTCAAGGCGGTTGGAAAAAGTACCGTTTTTATTGTTGATGTAACAAAGGTCATTTGACACAAAATCGTTAGCTACATATATGTCAGGCCACCCGTCTTTATTTATGTCTGTGATGCAGGCAGCATGTCCCCATCCTTCAATGGTGATGCCTGCTTCTTTTGACACATTCGTAAAAGTGCCGTTGCCATTGTTGCGATAAAGCCTGTCCGTATTTTTGGCGCTTCCATCAGTTAACTTGGGTCGGAAGGTTATAGGTGTTTTTGGATCATAAACTTCATTAGTAACAAGGTACATGTCCAGGTCGCCGTCCATGTCGTAGTCGAAAAAATAAGCCTGTGTGCTAAAGCCTGTATCGGCGAGGCCATACGATGCTGCCGATTCTTTAAAAGTAGGAATTCCTTCTTTGTTCAGACCCTGGTTTATATATAAAAGATTAGTTCGAAGTTTGGCATCGCTCCTGAAAGAGGCACTCACATAAATATCGGGCCATCCATCCTGGTTAACGTCAGCCACCGCAACTCCTGTGCACCATCTGCCCTGCCCATCTGTACCGGAAGCTGCGGTAATATCCTCAAAATGGAATTTGCCTTTATTCAGATATAACTTGTTTGAGACCATGTTGCCGGCAAAATAAATATCCATCAAACCATCCCGGTTAAAATCTCCAATTCCCACGCCGCCGCCGTTATAAATATTTGCCTGGTTTAAAATATTCAAGGTATCATTTTCAAAAAGCTGATTTTTAAAGGTAATGCCAGTTTGTGTGGCGGGAAGCAATTTGAAAAGCGGGCTATCAATTTTTTTTTCGTTGCAGCCAATAATCCCAGCGAACATTAAAAGAGAAATAAGCGGAAGAAAAAAAATCTTTTGTCGTGAAATCATTTTGATTTTTTATAAAAAGTTTTGAGAATTACTGTTTGCCAAAAAAATAATTTTCAAAATACGGATAAAAGGCAGCACTAATTTTTCAGGAAGTTGCAATTTATATTCAACTTGTTTCTTTTCCACATTTTAAATTGGCATGTAGGGCTTTTGGATGTTTGAAGAGAGCAATTAAGGTAAATTTTTCTTTTAATTTTTTTTTTGATGTATCCATCAACTGTATTATTCTTTCTGCCGTAAGGAATGCATGTATTCCGTGGGTGACATATTAAATTGTTTTTGAAAATTTCTCGTGAAGTTAGATTGTGAGCTATACCCCACAATCGCAGCGATTTCATACATTTTGTGGTCGCCGCCAGCCAATAGTTCAGCCGCTTTTTTTAGCCTAACTACATTAATGATCTCTAGCGGTGAAAGATTTGAAATTGATTTTATTTTTCGATATAAGGTGACGCGGCTCATATTCATCATCGCTGCAAGCGTTTCTACGTCAAGGTCGGTATCTTCAATCTTTTGCGCAATCGTATTGTTCAGGGTTTCTAAAAAGCGTTCATCAGATTTGGTGTGCGCCATACTTTTCATATGCACCAGCGGCGAGCTTGCAAAATATTCCCTTACCATATTTCTGTTGGCCAGCAGGCTGGATATCTGCGCAAACAAATGTTCTTTAGAAAAAGGCTTTTCAATGTAGGCATCGGCGCCCAGTTCCAGTCCTTTTACTTTGGATTGAATAGTGCTTTTGGCCGTAAGCATGATCACAGGAATGTGGCTGTATTCCACTTCTGATTTGATGATTTTACAAAATTCAAAGCCATCCATTTCCGGCATCATCACATCGCAAATGATCAACTGAACTGCTTCCGACTTCAAAATTTGTAAAGCATTTTTTGCGCTTTCAGATCTCAAAATATGATAGCGGCTTTTTAAAATTCTCTCCAGAAAGTCAAGTATATCTTCCTCGTCATCAATAATTAAAATGGGGGGTAGCATGCAATAATTTATTTGTCTATGATTTGCAGTTCCTTCTTCACTGTAACTCTCGGCTGGGTTTTTTCTGGCTCAAGCGGCAACGTTAGTACAAAGGTATTTAAATTATTTTGCACAAAAGTCATTCTCAGGCTACCCTTGTGCAATTGTGTAAGCGACCTGGACAGCGCCAGGCCTATGCCAGTCCCTTTTTGATATTTCGTTTCTTTTAACCTGTAAAAAGGTTCAAATATTTTCTCAGCCATTTCTGTTTTTATAATGAATCCATCATTTTCAAAAATGATCACAAGGGAATTGCTTTCTTTTTGTGCGGGCAATAAGTTTATATAAACAATTTTTTCAGCGTATTTCACGGCATTGGCTAACAGGTTACTCAAAATTTTTTGAATAGCTTCAGCATCCGCCATAGTATATATCTCATCTGCGGGCAGGTTAATTTGATAGTCCAGGTTCCTTTTCTGGGCTAAAATTTTAAATCTTGTAAAAGTGCCCATAAGCGTTTCATTCATATTGACCCGGGTAAAATCAAGCGAAAAATTCTTAATCTCTGTTTGCCTGAAATCAAGGATTTGTGATATTAATTGTATGAGCCTGTTCGTGTTCCTATCCAGGCACTCAAGGTCTTCCTCCATACCAGTCATTTCATTTCTTCTTTCAAGAAGATTTTCAACTGGGCCTTTTATCAATGTAAGCGGCGTTCGTATTTCATGCGCCACATTAGTAAAAAATTCAATTTTACTTTCATATATTTCCTTTTCCTTTTTCTCCTGGTGCCTTCTACGGAAGCTGCGGATAAAATAAAATGATATAGCGATTGCCGCTAATGCATACAATACATACGCCCACCAGGTAGCCCACAGCGGTGGATTGATGCGGATAGTAAGCACTTTTATATTTTTATTATCCCACGTACCGTTAAGGGATGCCATTATTTTTAACTGATAATCACCAGGCGATAGATTGGTAAAATATATCCTGCGGTTGGCTTTGATTTTGGTCCATGAGTTATCGAGGCCCTCTAACTTATACCTGTATTGAATCATTTCGGGCGACAGGTAACTTAAGGCCGCAAAATCAAAGCTGATAGAAGATTGCTGATAAGGAAGCGTTATTTTTTTTGTATCAATAATGGATTCGCTTAAAACTGAATCGCTATCCTCGGGATTCAATTCATTATTAAAAACCTGGATGCCTGTAATATACAATGGCGGTGAATACCGGCTCTTTGCCAAATCTTTTGGAGAAAACGAAATCATGCCTTTGACGCAGCCAAAATACAGACAGCCTTTTTCATCTTTAAACCCCGAATGATAATTAAACTGATTTCCCAGCAATCCATTTGCCCTGGTATACACAATCGGGTTTTGAAAATGAGGCCCAAAATTTACTAAGCCATTGGAGGTAGTGGCCCACATGCTTTTTTGATCATCTTCAATTATTTTAAAAACAAAATCGCTGGGGAGGCCATCGGCCGTTGAGTAGCGGGTGAAAGATTTGCGCGAGCTGTCCAGGCTGCAGATGCCTCCGCCTTCTGAAGCAAACCAGATGTTATCTTTACTATCTGCAAATACATCATTCAGATAATTACTATTCAGTGAATTTTTGTTGCCGCTTATATTCTGAAACTGACCGTGGGCACCGGATACAAGGTCAATCCAAAAGGCGCCGTTATTATTGGTAGCTACCCAGATTACCTTGTCGCTGCTTTCTGTAACTGCAGTGATAAATGAATTGACAGGTACCTGGGGAAATAAAACAAAATCGTCTTTTGGCCTGTCATAATAATACAGTCCTTCACTTGTACCGACGATAATTTTGCCTTCCCTGGTACGAGTGAAACAAAGCGCAAAGTTACTTCTAAGGCCATTGCCCTGCTTAACGGAATAATGCTTCTTCACTTTTCCAGTTTGTATGTCCATTAAGTCAATGCCATGTTCAAAAGTTCCTATCCATAAATTATCGTCGTCGGCAAGCAAACCATGCACGTTTGTGTAGGCGATGCTGCCGTTTTCGCCTGTTGGCTTAAAATGAGTGATGGCACCCGTGGCATTATTTATTTTATTAAGGCCGCCATCTTCGGTGCCTACCCATAAATTTCCATATTTATCTTTACAAATTTCCCTTACTGCATTTCCACTTAAAGAATTTTCTGAATCGTTTGGAAAATATTTTTTGAAAGCGCCATTTTCTTTTGCATAATAATTAATGCCACCAAAGAAAGTGCCGGCCCATATTCCACCTTCGGCGTCTTTAAAAAGCGCGTAAACTGCATTATCATTTAATGAATAAGGGTCCTGGAAATTTTTTTTAAGATTCGTAAAAGTTTTGCTTTCCGTATTATAAATAAATATTCCTGATTCCGTTGCAATCCAATATTCTTTTTTTGAATTTTGCAAAATTTCCCTCACAAAAATGGTGGTTTTGTCGGGGTTGTAGGTAAGTACATCTTTATATGAATTGTTGGCAGTATTAAAAATCTTAAGACCCTGACTTGTTGTGCCTGCGAAAATTTGATTGCTATCGCCGCTATGGATTTTTTGGATCCACTTGCTGTTAGGGTTTGGCGAATTCGAAAATATATTAAATGCATTAAATGAATCTGTTTGAGGGTTGTATTTTTCTAAAAAGCCATGTTGAGTTCCGGCCCATATAGTTCCATCCTTTGCCAGGCAAAGAGTAGTTGCGAAGAAAAAATCAGATGGAGCATATTGACGCAGCTTTTTTGTTGTAAAGTTATATCGGCATACAGTGGACGAAGAAATAAACCACATTTGTCCTTCCCTGTCTATCGTGATATCATAAATATTTTTTAACGAATCAATAAAAGGCTCAAGCTTCTCTTTTATCGGGTTATATTGGTAAAGCCCCTGCTGGCTTCCGATCCACAGCCATCCATTTTTTCGGGGGTTGATACAAAAAATATAATCTGCCCCGGGCTGCTTTTTATTTTTTTCATTGTCTATCCTGAAAACTTTAAAATGAACCCCATCAAACCGGTTAAGGCCATCCTTTGTTGCAGCCCAAATAAATCCTTTTGAATCCTGGCATATAAAGTAGACGGTATTATTTGAAAGCCCGTTTTCTACCTGTAAATGCCTGAAATAATATGGCTGGCCTTTACCCCGGACATTTATTAACAACAATACCAAAAAGAACACATATAATGTTTTGGCAATGGTAGAGTTCATATAAAGACTGTTACTTTGAAAATGTAAAATAGCAAAATTTGTCCGTTTACTGCTAATTGAAAATATGATTTATTCCACAGCTGCAAGGCCCTCTCATTCAAAATAAAAAATCTATTCACTGATGATTTTTTTCATTTATGAAATGTAATTGTTAAGAAAAATGAAACAAAACGTACAATTTTTGATACCCTCTGAATAACAAAACCCGATTTTTATCACTTATTTCACACTTTGATTTAGAAAACTTTTTCTATGATGAAAAAGGAGGGCAAAACCCAATAGAAAATATTTCAGATAAAATGGCAGCCCGCATCTAAAGTATTGCGACAAACAATTAACGTATTAGGCTTTTACACATCATGAACAAAACAACAGTTTGAACAAACGTATATGCATTATCTACTAGAAATTAAAACCTGGATTATGAAAATTGGCGTGCAAACAATGAACAGAGCACGGCACGATAATACCCGGAGAAGAAATTTTAGTTGGCATTTTCAGGGAATTTTTCTTTTTTCCCTGTTTATGCTGATTTCTTCTTTAGGCCGTGCCCAGAACACAACTGTGGTGTCCGGAATCGTAAGCGATACTTCCGGCAATTTGCTGATTGGTGTAACCGTTACTGCGGATCATTCCAAAAAAACAGTGGTAACACAGGAAGGCGGTACCTACTCCATTCCTGTGACGGCGGCTGATAAAAGTATTCAGTTCTCGTACATTGGCATGAAACCCGAAACCCGCTCCATTTCTGGGCAAACTGCAATAAATGTACAATTGCAACCTGATATTACGGGGCTGAATGAAGTAGTAGTTGTTGGTTACGGTACGCAAAAAAAAGAATCTTTAACCGGTGCCATCTCCACCGTTACCAGCAAGGATATTGAGCGTGTTCATGGCGGTTCAACAGTCAGCACTACGCTTGCGGGCAAACTACCTGGCGTAACATTTCGCCAGGCTGAGGGCCGTCCCGGAGCTGGCGCATCCATCCAGATCCGTAATATGGGCAGCCCTCTTTATGTAATAGATGGAATTCAGCAGGATGAAGGCCAGTTCAATAACCTCGCCCCTAATGATGTTGAAAGTATTACAGTGTTGAAAGACGCCTCTGCCGCTATTTATGGAGTTAGAGCTGCCAATGGCGTGGTAGTGGTTACTACCAAAAAAGGAAGGACAGGCCGCAATAATATTAATGTAAACGCCTATAACGGCTGGCAAAGCTTCTTCCGGTTTCCTAAAGTAGTTACCAATACACCAGACTTCTTATATTACAAAGCAGATGCGCAAATAAATTCAAATGGCTTTTTGTATTCGGATACAGGTTGGGTGCCACAAACAGGCATCAGCGCACAGGATTTGATTGATGCAAAAAACTTAACTAACCCTATTTACAGGAGCTTTAACTGGAGGGATTATGTTTTAAATAATAACGGAGCACCGTTAAGTTCGGTCAATGTCAATATCAGCGGTGGTTCCGATAAAGTAAATTATTATGTTTCAGGAACCAATCTTTTTCAAAATTCTGTTTTGGGAAAAGAATACAATTTTAACCGCACTAACATTCAATCCAATGTAACTGCCAAATTAACCAACGGGCTAAAAGTTGGCTTTGACATTAACGGCCGCGTAGAAACAAGAAGAAATCCCGGTGTGCCCGGCGGAGATGACTACTTTTTGGCAAGGCTCGCTGTATTGAGAAATACGCCACAGGAAAGGCCTTACGCTAATGACAACCCGGCTTATCTTAACGACCTGGGCGATCACCTGGAATCAAACTACGCTTTTTTAAATAATAACCTGTCTGGTAAATTCAGATCGGATTGGCGCGTAATTCAAACCAATTTTCATATAGACTGGGACATTCCATGGGTGAACGGATTAACGATAAAAGGGTTAGGTTCTTATTACATGGCTGACGAACTGGAAAATAACCAGGAATATACGTATGATGCTTACACTTATGTTGATAGTACTTACAAAAGAACGGGAGGGGCCACCAATCCATGGCGCGACCGCGAGCAGATCAAGCATATCAATACAACATTGCAGTTGCAGGCGAATTACAATAATACATTTGGAAAAAGTACTATAGGCGCTACCTTGGTAGCAGAAAGAATAAAAGAGCATTATTTAAGGAACTGGCTGCACGCTAATCCTCAATCCAATTTTATTCCGCTGGTTACGTATCCGATTATCGATCAATATACTGATGAGGATAATACAACAGCCCGTATCGGATATATTGGCCGTATTACTTATAGCTACGATAACAAGTACATAATCGAAGGCTCCGCAAGGCGTGATGCTTCTTACTTATTTGCCCCGGGACATCAGGTAGGCTATTTTCCAGGTGGATCTGTAGGTTGGAGAATAAGCGAAGAACCGTTTTTTCAGGCAATGCTTGGTAATAAAACGAACGTGATCAGTTCTTTAAAATTAAGGGCTTCTTATGGTATTTTGGGTGACGACCGAAATCCTTATGACGTAAATCAACCTATAGTTGCTCAATTTGCATTCCTTTCAGGATATAATTACGGCACACAGGGAAATGCGATTTTGGATGGAAGAATAATTCCTGCCTCAAGGGATAAAGGCGTACCCGTCACTACCCTGTCATGGCTAAAAAGTAAAATAACGGATGTGGGCATGGACTTCACTTTGCTTAACGGAAAACTTTCGGGAACATTTGATTGGTTTTATCGAAAACGAACCGGCTTACCGGGGCCCAAAAACGATGTATTGCTTCCTGAAGAAGTTGGGTACGACCTGGCAGATCAGAATATAAATTCGGATGCGCAATATGGCGAGGAAGGTTCTTTAAATTATTTTGGACGAGCGGGCAAAGTAAACTTTACAGTAGGTGGTAATCTATCCTATACCCGGTCTAAATTTCTTAACTCCTATAATCCGTTGTTTAATAATTCGTGGGATCAATACCGGAATTCCGGCGAAGAACGATTTACGGATAAAGACTGGGGCTATATTTATATAGGACAGTTTAAATCACAGGATGAAATCAATAATTATAAAGTAGACATTGATGGGCAGGGAAACCGAACGCTTTTGCCTGGAGATCTGATTTATAAAGATATAAACGGCGATGGCAAAATAGATGAATACGACCAGCGCCCAATAAGCTACGCGTATGGCGCACAGCCTCAAATCAATTTTGGATTTAATTTTTCACTTGCCTATAACGGATTTGATTTTCATGCTGACTTCTCAGGAGCCTCCGGTTTCTCATGGTTCCAGAACTGGGAACAGCGCTGGGCTTTCCAGAATAATGGAAACCTGAATGCCATTTTTGAAGACAGGTGGCACAGGGCAAATATTTATGACCCGAATAGCGCATGGATTCCTGGAAAATATCCGGCTAACAGGTACAATCCCGGATTTGGCCACAGTGATTATGAAGTGGCTGGCCAAAGAAATTCAACTTTCTGGTTGCATAATGTTACTTATTTCCGCGCCAGGACGATTGAGCTTGGCTATTCGTTACCGAGAACGGTTCTTGACAGGGTGAAAATTCAATCAGCAAGAGTATATATTAATGGATATGATCTTTTTTCAATTGATAACCTTGCAAGTTATGGGGTGGATCCTGAAAGCGTAGATGATAACGGCCTCCAGTTTCCACAAAACAGGGTGATTAACGTGGGTATCAACCTTTCTTTATAATATTCAAATCCGGAAAAAATAATTTAAATGAAAAAGAGAATCTCAATAATATTAACAGCGGTTGTGATGATCACGGCATGGGGTTGTGAAAAAGACAGTTCCTTCCTGGATGTGCAGCCAAACACTTTCTTAACCAACGACCAGGTATTCAGTGATCCAAAGCTGGTACTTTCTGTACTTGCTGATTTATATAACAGGCAGGTTGACTTTAGTTCTTTGGATGGAGATGGCTGGAGAACTTTTGCGGATTTTAGTGAAAGTTTCCCTTCAGAAAACGGAAGCGCATATATCGTTCAACGCACAGGCTGGAACTATGATAGCTGGGGCCTCAACTGGACTGACAGCTATCGATATATTCGTGACCTGAATCTATTTCTTCAGCGCGACAGCGCTTCAGAAAAATTATCAGATGCTGATAAAAAAAGATTTTATGCAGAAGGCCGCTTTCTCAGGGCCAACTTCTACTTCGAAATGACAAAAAGATATGGCGGCGTTCCGCTGGTATTGCAAACATTGGATTACGACTATAGCGGCAAAGTAGACAACCTTCAGGTGCCCAGGGCCAAAGAATCTGAAATGTACGACTTCATCATCAGTGAAGCGGAAGCCATCAAAAATGATTTACCTTCTGATATTAATGAAAAATCAAGGGCCAGCAAGGGAGCTGCGCTGGCTATGGAATGCCGTGCTGCTCTTTATGCAGGCTCAATTGCAAAGTACGGCGCTACCACACCGCAGGTGTCGCTGCCCGCTGGCGAAGTAGGCATCCCGGCTTCCATGGCCGATGGTTATTACACCATAGCTTTAAGAGCAGCAAAAGAACTTATCAATGGCGAAGCCGGGGCGTATAAGTTGAAAACCGCGCCTGATGGTTCTTCCATGGCACAGCTATCCGACAATTTTGCCAATGTGTTTCTGGACAAGAACAGCCCTGAAACTATCTTCTTTGAAGATTTTCAGCAGGGAGGAAAAACTCATGCCTTCACCACAAACGATCAGCCTTATTCATTTTCTGATGAAGGTGGCGATGCAGGCCGATTAGACCCCTCTCTTAATCTGGCAGAAAACTTTGAAAAGCTCGACAATACTTATGCCCCTTTCGCTACTACTAATGGTTCCGGAAGTCCGATAATCTATGATGATGTCCAGGATATTTTTGCCGACCGGGATGCACGGCTTGCCGGAACAATCCTTCTTCCCGGTGGAAAATTTAAAGGACAGACAGTGGATATCTGGGCCGGATACCGGCTTCCGGATGGCTCAATCGTAACAAGTGACCAGTCAGGCCATTTAAAGTCTATTGTGCCCGGAGGTCCCGAAGTGCAGGTAGTAGGAACGGATGGCCCTATTAACGGGCTTGAATTAAGAACCCAAAGTGGTTTTTATGTCCGCAAATATCTTGACCCAACAGTAGGTTCCGGAAGAAGAGGGCAGGGAAGTGAAGTGGCATTTATACGCTATCGTTTTGGAGAAGTATTATTAAATGCTGCTGAGGCTTCTTTTGAATTGGGCGATGCAAATTCTGCTGCGCAATATATGAACTTGGTAAGGGCCAGGGCCGGATTGACAACGCCCTTAGCTGCCGCTGATATTACTTTTGATCGCATCGTTCATGAAAGAAGAGTGGAGCTGGCATTTGAAGGGTTATACTTTTACGATATGAAGCGCTGGAGGCTGGCCACTTATCGCTGGGATGGAGTACCTACTACCTTAGGCGATTTAAAAAGCAATATTGGTAATGCAAAAAAACACAGTACACAGCCGTGGGGTTTGTGGCCTTATCGTCAATACGATCCGGCACATCCCGATGATTATAAATGGGTGTTTAAGGAAACATTGCCGGCATTGGTTACAGGCGTAAATCGTTTTCTTATCGGAAATTATTATACTCAAATCCCCGATGGAGTGATTGCCGCCAATCCCAAGATTGTAAGGCAACCTAATCAATAAATGGAATAGCTCAATTAAAGAACATGAATTTAAAAAATATCAATATTTATCCTTTTACTGTAGCGGATCATCAACATCAATAAAAAATTAATCTTATGAAGCTTTGTTTAAAATATGTATCAATTATCGCACTAATGATTTCTTTTGCTTCCTGCAAAAAAGATAATTATGCGCCTCCCGGATCTTATTTAACAGGCAGGCTGGTATACCAGGGCGATTCAATCCAGGTGGAAAGAAACCAGGTTCCTTATCAATTATATCAATATGGTTTTGGAAAAGTAGGTCCAATCGGCGGAACATTTGCACAAAACGGAAGCTACTCCCAGGCTTTATTTGACGGCGACTACAAATTGATTATCCCTAACGGCCAGGGACCTTTTATGTGGAAACAGGACGCAAACGGAAACCCTGATTCTTTATCAATCACAATGAAAGGCGATCAAACAGTGGATCTCGAAGTAACGCCGTTTTATATGGTTCGTAATGCCCAATTTTCATTCAATAGTTCAGACAGCACTATTAATGCATCATTCAAAGCCGACAAGATTATTACTGACCCAGCTATGGCAAAAGATATTGAAAGAGTGAGTTTATATATCAACAAAACTCAATTCGTGTCAGGTGGAGATAACATCGCTTTCATGGATTTACCAGGAGGGTCAATTACCGATCCGGGTAATATTACGTTGAAGGTAACAGTGCCATTTTCTGACAAGGTTTTGGCCAATAGCCAGGATTATTTATTTGCCCGTGTCGGAATCAAAATCGTGAACATCGAGGATATGATTTTTTCACCGGTTGAAAAAGTTCAAATCAAATAAGGAATATCCAAATAAATTATTACTCCTTTTTAAATGCCGGGAAGACAACTATTGTCTTCCCGGTTAAGAAATTTATTATTATTCATTTACTTAATAATAAAATTTACAATCAAAAAAAATCGATAAAACAATTTTTATATTCAGGAAGAAGTCATTTATTTAAAAGAAAACAGCTTCTTCCTTTTTAAATCAATACTTATGAAGAAATTTAATGTTTTATTTATTATTCTTTTCCTTTCCATTTTTTCAAAAGCGCAGCAAGCAACCTGGAAAATTGTTCCCGGCCATATAACCACCCAATGGGCTGATGATGTAAATCCTGCCAACACACTTCCTGATTATCCGCGCCCTCTGATGCAAAGAGGTGATTGGCAAAACTTGAATGGTCTTTGGCAATACGCCATTATTCCCGCTTCAGAAAATGATGCAATTCCAACTACTTTCCAGGGGAATATTTTGGTTCCTTTTGCGGCAGAGTCTGCTTTATCCGGTGTGGGCAAAACCGTTGGAAAAGATAGTATACTCTGGTACCAACGCGATATAACGGTACCGGCTAAACGAAAAGATAAAAGGGTATTGCTCCATTTTGGCGCTGTTGACTGGCGGAGTGATATTTATGTAAATGGGAAAAATGTGGGCCGCCATGAAGGCGGTTATGATCCTTTTACTTTTGATATCACTGATGCTCTGAAAAAAGGAACGAAGCAACAATTAGATGTCCGTGTGTGGGATCCAACCAATGACGGTCCCCAGCCTCATGGCAAGCAGGTGATAAAGCCTGAAGGCATCTGGTATACGCCTGTGACTGGCATCTGGCAAACAGTTTGGCTGGAAACGGTGCCCGGCACTTACATTGCTTCCACCAAACAAACACCTGATCTTGATAATAAAAATATTGCTATCAGCGCTTCTGTAAAAAATATGCAATCCGGAGATGAGTTATCCATTTCAGCATGGAAGGAAAATGAAAAAATTGCAGAAAAGACAGGTGCAGATACTTCAGTAACCTTATCCATTCCTGACCCTGAACTCTGGTCGCCATCGCATCCTTTTTTGTATGATTTAAAAATATCGGTGATGCGTAAAGGAAAAGCAGTGGACGAAGTAAAAAGCTATTTTGCTATGCGGAAAATATCTGTTGCGCCTGATGAAAACGGTATTAAAAAGATGATGCTGAATAATAAATTTTTATTTGAATTTGGCCCGCTTGACCAGGGTTGGTGGCCCGACGGATTATACACTGCGCCGACAGATGCCGCTTTAAAATTTGATATTGAAAAAACCAAAGAAATGGGTTTCAATATGATTCGCAAGCACATTAAAGTAGAGCCTGCACGCTGGTATTATTACTGCGATAGTATTGGAATGCTCGTATGGCAGGATATGCCCAGCGGCGATTTGGGCAATCATTGGGAACCACGGCCGGGTGTACTCGGAAGAGCTACCGACCGGGATCGCACTCCTGAAAGTGAAGGCTATTACCGGAAAGAATGGAACGCAATTATGGATGCGCTTCACAATTATCCAAGCATTATCGTATGGACGCCTTTTAATGAAGCATGGGGACAGTTTAAAACTGCTGACATCACGAACTGGACAAAACAAAAAGATCCATCCCGCCTCGTAAACAGCGCCAGCGGAGGCAATTTTTTTCCTGTAGGAGATATCGAGGATTTACATAATTATCCTGATCCGGCAATGCCAAGGCCAGATATTTTCGGGGATAAAAAAGCATTGGTGCTGGGTGAGTTTGGAGGATTGGGTTTACCGGTACAAGGCCATACGTGGCAGGAAAAAAACTGGGGATATCAAAGCTTTAAAAGCAATGACAGCTTGTTTAAAAGATACCAGTCATTGACAGATAAACTGGAAGAACTTATCAGGGCAGGATTATCTGCAGCAGTTTATACACAAACAACCGATGTCGAAGGCGAAGTAAACGGCTTTATGACCTACGATAGAAAAGTGATGAAGATGCCGGTTGAAAAGTTGAAAGCCGTAAATGAAAAAATGTATGAAGTGGTCCCGCAATAGGTTTCCATTTAGCCTCGTTTTCTTATTCAGAAGTATTATCTTAACCTCATTCAAAGGTTGTTGGATGAGGTTTAATTTTTAAACAGAGCGAGCTCGTTTCCGAAGGAGAGGGATTACGGACGGGCTGACTTTCCTTTCATTTTAAGCTAACTTTGAAAGGCATTAAAATAATAAGAATGAAAATAAAAATTCACGCTATTTATTGCTTCACTGTCTTTGCTTTTTGCATTCATTCTTCTTCCTTTGCACAAGACCATATTAAAGCAACCGTAGTGGAACGCCCATCCACAGCCACTTACAATGCTCACTATGTCAGCAATAAAAAGCCTTTGCAGCCTTTGGTTTTTATAAAACTTCCTGTTGGTAGTATAAAGCCCAACGGATGGATTAAAAAATATTTAGAGCTTCAGCGGGATGGCTTAACAGGTAAGCTTGGCGAAATAAGCGCCTGGCTGGAGAAGAAAAATAATGCCTGGTTCAGCGGCACCGGCCAGGGCGATCATGGCTGGGAAGAAGTGCCCTACTGGTTAAAGGGCTATGGCGATCTTGGTTATATTTTAAATGATAAGTCTATTATAGATGAAACAAAATTATGGCTGGAAAAAGTTTTCCAAAGCCAGCGGAAGGATGGATATTTTGGCCCGGGAGAAGTTGTGCGGAATAAAGAAAACCAGGTTGTAAAAATCCCCGACTTGTGGCCAAATATGATTATGCTCTGGTGTCTTCAATCTTACTATGAATACAGCAACGATAAAAGAGTCATTGCGTTTATGACAAATTATTTTCATTGGCAGGCCACGGTTCCGGATAGTTTATTATTGCGCACCTACTGGGAAAATAGCAGGGGAGGTGATAACCTTTACAGCATTTACTGGCTTTACAATCAAACGGGCGAAAAATCTTTGCTGGATTTGGGAACAAAAATTTTTAGGAATACCGCCAATTGGAATCAACAAAATAATTTACCTAACTGGCACAATGTAAATATTGCCCAATCTTTTCGCGAGCCGGCTACATATTACATGCAAACTAAAGACAGCAGCCTGTTGCAGGCAACTTATAATAATTTTCATTTGGTAAGAAACATTTATGGACAAGTACCCGGAGGGATGTTTGGGGCCGATGAAGATGCAAGAAAGGGATATACGGATCCGCGCCAGGCAGTAGAAACCTGCGGCATGGTGGAACAAATGGCAAGTGATGAAATATTAAGCGGCATTACCGGCGATCCTATGTGGGCCGATAATTGCGAGAATGTTGCATTTAACACATATCCTGCTGCAGTGATGCCCGACTTCCGGGGGCTGCGTTACCTTACCGCACCTAACATGGTAGTCAGCGATAGCAAAGATCATTCTCCGGGCATTGAAAATTCAGGACCGTTCTTAACGATGAATCCCTTTAGCAGCCGATGTTGTCAGCACAACCATTCGCAGGGATGGCCTTATTATGAAGAGCATTTATGGATGGCCACACCCGATAATGGCATTGCGGCGATGATGTACAATAGCAGCGAGGTAACCGCAAAAGTGGGTGATAAAAAAGGAAAATCTGTTGTGCTAAAGCAAACCACGCATTATCCTTTTGATGAAAATATAAAAATAGAAGTAAGTACGTCGTCACCGGTAAATTTTCCATTATACCTGCGCATCCCGCGCTGGTGCAGGGAAGCAAAAGTTTCGGTGAATGGAAATCCTGTCGGTATCCACGCTTCGCCTTCTTCTTATATCCGGCTTGAAAATAAATGGAAGCAGGGTGATGTGATTGAGCTTAGGTTGCCTATGCAATTGTCGTTGCAACTGTGGACGCAAAACAAAAACAGTGTAAGTGTAAATTATGGCCCTCTTACTTTTTCTCTTAAAATAAAAGAATATTATCAAAAAGTAAGCAGTAAAGAATCTGCAATCGGCGATTCAAAATGGCAGCCGGATGCTGACCAAACCAAATGGCCCGCCTACAATATCTATCCGGCCAGCATGTGGAACTATGGTTTGGAATTGAATGATAAACCTCTTTCAGAACAATTTCAAATTGTAAAAAAACAATGGCCTGCAAGTAATTTTCCTTTTGATCAAAAAGATATGCCCCTAATGCTGAAAGCAAAAGGAAAATTAATACCTGAATGGACGATAGATAAATATGGTTTGTGTGGTGTTTTGCCCGAAAGCCCGGTGAATGTTCATACTGAAGAGCAGGAAATCGAGCTGATTCCGATGGGCGCCGCAAGGCTCAGGGTATCGGCGTTTCCGGTGGTGAAGGATGAGAGAGTGAGCGAGTGAGAGAGTGAGAGCATGAGAGATAGGATAATTTTAAAATAATTTAATAATAAAATAATGCAATAATTACTACGCAATAATTAATAACTCATAACTCATAACTCATAACTCATAACTAATGAAGAAATTCTTAATCGTCATTCTCTCGATCATTCTCCTTACTAACGGTGATACATATGCGCAAAAAGAAAGAGCCGTTTGGAGCAAAGAAAAGGCCAATGCCTGGTATGCAAAAGAGGGATGGCTGCGCGGAAGTAATTTTATTCCAAGCACGGCTATCAACCAGTTGGAAATGTGGCAGGCAGCCACTTTCGACCCAAAAACAATTGACCGGGAATTAGGTTATGCGCAATCAATCGGCTTTAATGCAATGCGTGTTTTTTTGCATCATGTAGCCTGGCAGGAGGATCAGGAAGGATTTAAGAACAGGATGAAGAAATATCTTTCCATTGCAGATAGGCATCACATCGGAACTATCTTTGTTTTTTTTGACGATTGCTGGAATGATAGCTATCATGCCGGAAAACAACCTGCGCCAAAAACTGGCATTCATAATTCAGGATGGGTGAGGGATCCCGGCTCTTTGTATCACAAAGAACCTTTATTGGGTGATACATTGGAAAAATATGTAAAAGATATTCTTACCACTTTCAAACACGATAACCGGATTATTCTCTGGGACCTTTTTAATGAACCCGGCAATTCTTCAAACGGGTATAAAAGCCTTCCGCTTTTAGAAAAAATTTTTTCATGGGCAAGAGAAGTTAATCCTGATCAACCTTTGTCTGCAGGACTTTGGAATCCGGAACTAAAGGAACTGAATACTTATCAGCTAGCGAATTCAGACGTCATTACTTACCACAATTATGGCAAAGAGTTGGAACATGCAAAGGTGATTGATTCATTAAAGCCGTACGGCAGGCCATTAATTTGTACAGAATATATGGCAAGAACACGAGGCAGTTTATTTTCAACTATCATGCCGTTACTTAAAAAAGAGAACGTGGGCGCCATCAATTGGGGATTGGTTGCTGGCAAAACAAATACGATTTATGCATGGGATACGCCAATGCCCAACGGCGATGAACCAAAAGTGTGGTTCCATGATATATTCAGGAAAGATGGAATGCCTTACAGTGAAGAGGAAATTAAACTGATAAAATCATTAACAGGAGCGAAGTGAGGCTTTTGATAGCAAACAAACAAATAGAATGATTTTTTATTTCAGATCTTGTTGAACAGAATCTTTTCATTTATATATTGGTGTGATATAATTTAAAAACAATAAAACAATAGAACAATCAAACAATAGAACAAATCAATCCAAATAATGAAATTTATTTCTCTTTTATTCAGTTTATTTTTTACATGTGCTTCTTCTTTTGCGCAAATGCACAAAGCGCCTGCTTATCCTTTGATAACACACGATTCTTATTTTTCCATCTGGTCAATGACTGATACACTCAACACTGCCGCAACCAAACATTGGACAGGGGCCGATCAGAGCATGATAGGAATGATAAAAGTGGATGGAAAAATTTATCGTGTTTTGGGAAGTGAAAGTAAAACATTCGAAAACGTATTGCCTGCCAGCGACGACCAGGCTTACAATGCAAAGTTTACAGAGACTCGGCCCGCAACCGGATGGGAAAATCTTTCGTTCAATGATGAATCATGGAAATCCGGAAAGGCGCCTTTCTCGGATAATATGGCTGACGGTGGCACCGCATGGAAATCAAAAGACCTTTGGATGAGGAGAGTTTTCATGATTAACAATATCGATTTCAACAAACTTTATCTTAAGCTAAGGCATGATGATAACGTTGAAGTGTTTTTGAACGGAAAAAATATTTTTGAAAAAAAAGGTTGGATACATAAGTTTGAATATTTGCCTTTAGACAAATCCGATTTAATAAAAGGAAAAAATGTATTATCCATTCATGTTGCCAACACCGCTGGCGGGGCCTATCTGGATGCCGGCATCGTGAGCGAGCCAAAATCCAAAGTGGATAAAAATATTCTCCCCGCCGAACAAAAAAATGTTACCATCACTGCCACGCAAACAGTTTACGATTTTACCTGCGGACCGGTAGATGCCACACTTACTTTCACTTCTCCGTTGTTATTAAAAGATCTTGATCTGCTTGCAAGGCCCGTTTCCTACATTACTTATGCTGTAAAATCGAACGATGAAAAAAAACATGAGGTGCAATTGTATTTTGGAGCCTCAACTAATATTGCAGTGAATGTGCCTTCTCAGGAAGTGATTACAAAAAAATATTCTGGTGACGGCCTTACGATTTTAAAAGCAGGCACCAAAGCGCAGCCAATTTTGCAAAAAAAAGGAGATGACCTTCGCATAGATTGGGGCTACATGTACCTTGCTACGCCACAAGATGAGAAGGCTGCGACGTATATTACTACTTCGCCTCAATCCATTGCATCTTTTGTCAATCAACAGCAAAGCAGCACAGCGACGGAAGGAAGATCTTTATTTTTAAACTCGGTAATTAATCTTGGAAAAGTAGGGTCTGTGGCAAAAGAAAAATATTTTATGCTGGGTTATGATGATATTTATTCTGTTCAATTTTTTCACCAGAATCTTCGGCCCTGGTGGAACCGAGATGGAAAACAGACGATAGAGAAGCAATTATCGCTTGCAGCCAAAAATTATAAAAATGTAATGATGCAATGCGATGACTGGAATAAAAAAGTATATAATGACCTGGTAGCCGCTGGTGGAAAAACATATGCAGATATCAGCATCATTGCTTATCGTCAAAGCATTGCTGCGCATAAATTATTAGAAAGTCCGAAAGGAGAAATTTTATTTTTATCAAAAGAAAATTTCAGCAATGGTTCCATCAATACGGTAGATATAACTTATCCATCTTCGCC
This sequence comes from Hanamia caeni, assembly GCF_003721595.1. GTDB lineage: Bacteria > Bacteroidota > Bacteroidia > Chitinophagales > Chitinophagaceae > Ginsengibacter > Ginsengibacter caeni. The sequence goes on along the minus strand of NZ_RJJR01000011.1, from coordinate 159,243 downwards.
ACTATACTTGTGCTACAATCCGGAACTCTTGAAAGGAATGATGAACGGAATTTTTTATTATAGCGAAAGTGGCCAATGGAAGCATCCTTTTGCGGCGCACGATTTGGGAACTTACCCGATTGCCAACGGCCAGACTTATGGCGAAGGGATGCCTGTGGAAGAATCAGGAAATATGGTAATTGCTGCGGCTGCAATTGCCAAAGTAAATGGCAATGCTGATTATGCAAAAAAGCATTGGCAGACATTAACCACCTGGACAAATTATTTGGTAAAGGAAGGATTTGATCCGGTTAACCAATTATGCACCGATGATTTTGCCGGCCACCTGGCGCGCAATGCAAATCTTTCTGTAAAAGCTATTGAAGCTATCGGCGCTTATGGAATGATGGCTGGAATGCTTGGTATGACTGATGTTCAGAAAAGATATACAGACACAGCAAAGAACATGGCAAAGCGATGGATTAGCTATGATGATGTGGGCGATCATTTTGCGCTGACATTTGATAAAGGAGACACCTGGAGCCAGAAATACAATATGGTTTGGGATAAAGTTTTGGACTTGAATTTATTTCCAAAAGAAGTGTATGAAAAGGAGATAAAATATTACCTCACCAAACAAAATAAATTTGGCTTGCCACTCGACAGCCGCAAGACTTACACAAAAAGCGATTGGATTATGTGGACAGCCACGATGACCGATAATCAAAAAGATTTCGAAGCCTTCATTGATCCATTATACAAGTATGTAACGGAGACGCCTACACGTGTTCCCCTAAGTGATTGGCACGAAACTATTGATGGAAGACAAGTAGGTTTCCAGGCAAGAAGCGTAGTGGGCGGGTATTATATGAAGTTGCTAAATTGGAAAATCAATGAGTGAGAGACGTGGGAGAGTGAGAGAAGTGAGTATTTAAGATTGTTATGAATTTAAAAAGAAATGTATGAAAAAGTACTTTTTGATTGCTTGCCTCTTTTTTGCAGGAAGTTGCCTTGCGCAAACTAATTCAAACGCCGTCAAGCTCGTGCAGTACATTTTTGATTCGTTTCAGCCCGGAACTGTAAAAATGAAAACAGGCAAAACCTACGAACAGAATTTAAACTATAATATCATCACCAATGAAATGGTATTTGAGCAGAATGGAAAATTTGCTGCTATCGCAGCACCTGAAAATGTAGATACAGTTTATATCGCTGGCAGAAAATTTATTCCTCTCAATAATAAATTTTATGAAGTGTTGGCTGGTGGCAATAAACCCTTACTATATGAGTCAACGGCTTCGGTAAGCGAACCGGGAGTTTCTACCGGTTATGGTGGCACTACCACTACTTCAGCGGCAACATCCTACCAGTCATTATTACGGGATGGCAGTGCATACAATTTGAAATTGCCCGACGGTTATAACGTTATTCCCAAACACGAATTTTACATTTTAGTGGATGGTGAACTTGAAAAAGCCGGAAGTGAAAAAAGACTGGCAAAAATTTTCCCGGACAAAGCAGATGCCATTAAAAAAATTGTAAAAATCAATAAAACTGATTTTTCAAATCGTGAAGATGTTGCAAAGCTTGTAAGCCAATTGGAACAATAAATCAGCTAAAAATAAAAATAGAAGATTTTGCAATTCATTCAAATTATTAAGAACACTTTGCTAACCTCCGCACTGGCATTTTCTTTTAATTTTTTACCTGCACAGTCTGCAAATATTTTTAGGGAAAGAGCGGATTCACTTAACAAGCTTGTTTATAAATATTTTTATGATGCTGGAAATTCTCTGTATTATGAAACCAATCAACTACGAACCGGGGAAAACAAATATTCATATTTATGGCCGCTCTGCGCGTTGATACAGGCGGCTAATGAAGAAGAGGCTGTCCATAATTCCGGTGATTTTATGAGCCCGATATTGAAAGCCATTCAACAATATCACAGCACCATCCCACCTGCAGCCGGATACCAGGCTTATGTCAGTGAGGAAAAAAAAGATTCCCGGTTTTATGACGACAATCAGTGGATTGGAATTGCCTGCCTCGATGCCTATAACCGCACAAAACAAAAAAAATATTTGGATATCGGTAAAGAGATTTATCATTTCATGATGACAGGCTTTGATACTTTTTCGGGAGGAGGCTTGTATTGGAGAGAAGATAAAAAGAATTCAAAAAATACCTGCTCTAATGGCCCGGGAATAATCATTGCAATTGAGCTTTACAAAATCACACACCAAAAAAGCTATATAGATACAGCGCTTATTTTATATCATTGGGTAAACAAATATCTGCGGTCTTCTTCGGGCCTTTATTATGATAATCTGCAAATTCCGTCCTTAAAGATTGATTCTGCGATATATACCTACAATGCAGGCACGATGCTTCAATCTAATGTTCTTTTGTATCAAATCACAGGAAATAAAAAATATTTAAAAGAGGCCGGGCAGATTGCCTCATCAGCAAAAAATTATTTTTATAAGAATGATAAGTTGCCTGCAAATTATTGGTTTAACGCAGTTTTGCTCCGCGGGGAAATTGCTTTGTATCATGTAGATAAAAACCGTGATCACATTAATTTTTTTATAAAATATGCGGATAGCGTATGGAATGAGGAAAGAGATAAAAACGGATTGATTGGCAAACCCGGGAAACGCAAAGCATTAATAGACCAGGCAGCAATGATTGAAATTTATGCAAGGCTGGGTCAACTGAACATTTGAAGCAAATGTTTTTGCTATTGAAATTTTATGTATGAGAAATATCACTAAAATTATTTTCTTCATTTTTTGTTCGTTTACTGTTTTCAACACTTACGCACAAAAAACATATACTAACCCGTTGCTTCCATCCGGCGCTGATCCGTGGGTAACTTACAAGGATGGTTACTATTATTACACAAATACGACCGGCCATAATATCACTTTATGGAAAACAAAAAATATTGTAGACCTAAAATCAGCAGAAAGGAAAATAGTTTGGACTCCGCCGGCATCCGGCTCTTATTCCAAACAAATATGGGCACCCGAAATTCATTTTTTGCAGGGCAAATGGTATGCTTATTTTGCTGCCGACAGCGGAAATAATTTTGATCACAGGATGTATGTGATAGAGAACACATCCAGGGACCCGCTAGAAGGAACATGGAAGATGAAAGGACAGTTAAATCTTCCGGAAAATAAATGGGCTATTGACGCGAGTGTATTTGAAAATAACGGGAAGATGTTTGTGATATGGAGCGGCTGGCAGGGAAATGAAAATGGCGAACAGGATATTTTTATTGCGCAATTAAAAAACCCTTGGACCGTAGAAGGCAAGCGTACATTGATTTCCGCCCCTACATTATCCTGGGAAACGCACGGAGATTTGAACAATCCGAATGATGTGCCTCATGTAAACGTTAATGAAGGCCCCGAAATATTGAAGCACGGTGATAAAATATTTTTGACTTATTCGGCCAGTGGCTGCTGGACAGACTATTACGCGCTGGGCATGCTAACGGCAGGCGTACACGAAAATTTATTAAACGCTTCTTCATGGAAAAAATCAGCGCAACCTGTCTTCAAGCAATCGCCGGAAAACCATGTGTACGCCACGGGGCATAATTCATTTTTTAAATCGCCGGATGGAACGGAAGATTACATTTTGTATCATGCGAATAGCGAGCCAGGACAGGGTTGCGGCAGCCACCGCTCGCCGCGTGCGCAAAAATTTACATGGAAGGAAGACGGCACTCCTGATTTCGGGGAGCCTGTTGCAGAAGGATTTCACTTAAATGTTCCATCAGGTATGGACGACGTGGCTTCCTTAAAAGAAAATCCTGTGTTGAATATGAATTTTCCTGATCCTACGGTTATTAATGTAGATGGCACTTATTATGCGTATGCCACCCAGGGGAGATCAGAAGGCAACACAAATCATGTACAGGTAGCTTCATCAAAAGATTTGTTTCATTGGAAATACCTTGGTGATGCGCTACCCGAAAAACCTTCGTGGGCGAGTTATAATTTTTGGGCGCCGGATGTATTATTTGATACCGCATCACAGCAATATGTAATGTTTTTTTCGGCGAAAAACAAAGACACCAGTTTGAATATGTGCATTGGTGTTGCCTTTTCAAAAACGCCGCAGGGACCTTTCGTGGATATGGGCGCTCCTTTTCTTAAAGGAAAAGATTTTTCCAATATAGATCCGATGGTAATGATAGATCCAAAAAGCGGGAAAAAAATTTTGTATTGGGGATCTGACTTTGCTCCCATTCGTGTGCAGGAATTAAACGAGGATTGGAAAAGCTTTAAAAATGGAAGTGAAGCAAAAGCAATTTTGTTTCCGGATAAAAATAAAGACTATGAAAAATTAATAGAGGGAGCCTGGGTAGATTATAATGAGGGAAAATATTACCTGTATTATTCCGGGGATAACTGCTGTGGCGATAGGGCTAACTACGCGGTAATGATAGCCAGGGCTGACAATCCCTTTGGTCCTTTTGAAACTCCTGGAAAATATGACGGCGCCGGCAACAGTGTTATTCTTGCAAAAGATTCAGACTGGTTTGCACCCGGCCACAATTCAATTGTAAAAGATGTAAAAGGTAATTTGTGGATAGCTTACCATGCCATCTGGCCCAATGAAGCGGCCTTCGCCCGCAAAGAAGCGAAAGATAAATATGTGAGGCGTGTAATGTGTATCCAGCCGGTGAAATATATAAACGGATGGCCGGTGGTGGAGAAGAAATATTAGCTGCATAAATTTTAAAATGCAGTAAACCGGCAAATAATTAAGGTTTTTTATCTTGAAAACTTAATACAACGAATTCACACAACTGATGAATTGGGCGGTAAGTATTGATTAAATTTTATACAACATGAAATATTTACTCTTTATCGTTTTTATTTTTTTAAGTGTATTCAGTAAGGCACAAACCTGGATAAATTTAAAGGACTACAATAAAAATGGTAAAGCGAAAATTGTTGTAGAAGATAACATGCTCACCGCCGCCTGGCCTGCAGGAGAAAATGAATCAGGAAAATTAATATTGGATCTTTCAAATAACAACCCCCTTTTCAAAAGCATTCAGTTAAATAACAAAGAAATCATGTCAGGCGTTGATCCCGCCTTTATTCTAACGATTGGAAAAAGAGATTTGGTTTCTCAAAATGGATGGAATATTTTTTTTGATAAAGTGCCGTTGAAGCCGCATCAATCGTATGTTGTACAATTTAAAAAGGACAGCGTCAATGTCAGAACTGAAGGTGCACATACAATCATTCGCATTTCAAAAATGTACGCTGCAACGTTCAGTGGCGCACTGGAAATTACTTTATACAATGGGAGCCCTCTGTTCAATATAGCGGCTGTAATGTCTACTGAGGTTGATTCTACGGCGATATTATATGACGCCGGACTAATTAATAGAAATGAAATTTGGAACACCATTGCATGGAGCGATATAAAAAAAGAAATGCAATATGTGTTGCCGAAAGAAGACGATACCCCAAGAAATCTTGAAGTAAAATACAGAACAGTTATTGGTGAAAGCAATGAGGGAAGCCTGGCTGTTTTTCCTGCGCCGCATCAATATTTTTATCCGCTTGATGAAGCGTTTAATTTAAAATTTACCTGGTATGGGAATCACTATCGGAAAATGATTGATGGGTTTGGCATCGGCATCCGCCAAAAGCTGGAAGGGGATAACCGTTTTGTTCCATGGTTTAATGCGCCTCCGGGAACGCAACAGCGGATGAACTTTTTTGTTTTATTAAGCACAGAGAAAGCGGCTGTTGCGTTAAACGAAGTGAAGCGATTTACGCATGAGGATAGGTATGTTCCGTTGCCGGGATATAAAACCATGAGCAGTCATTTTCACAATGAATTTATAATGCAGGTGGTGCTTGCCGGTAAGCCAGTTCCTGCACATCCAAATTTTGTAAAGGTGTTTAAAGATATGGGCGTCAACATTGTGCATCTTGCAGAGTTTCATTATACAGCTCATCCCAAAGGCCCTGACAGCACACGTTTGAACGAATTACATGCTTTGTTTACCCAATGCAAAAGATTATCGGATAAAAAATTTTTGCTGTTGCCCGGTGAAGAACCCAATGAATTTTTTGGTGGTCACTGGCTGGCTTTTTTCCCAAAACCTGTTTACTGGGTCATGTCGCGAAAACCGGGTATGCCTTTCGTGGCCAGCAATTCAAAATATGGAAAGGTGTATCACGTATCGGATAAAAAAGAAATGCTACAATTATTGCAATCAGAAAAAGGCCTGGCGTGGACAGCGCATGCGCGCACCAAAGGCTCCGTTGGGTTTCCGGATAATTACAAAAACGAGCCATTTTTTAAATCGGATCATTTTATGGGCGCAGCCTGGAAAGCGATGCCCGCCGATCTTTCGCAGCCACGCCTGGGAAAACGCGTTCTTGATTTAATGGATGATATGAATAATTGGGGAGATAAAAAACATGTGATAGGAGAGGCGGATTTATTTTCAATCGAACCGAAAAACGAAATGTATGCGCATTTGAATGTGAACTACTTGCAGCTTGATAGATTACCCAATTATAATAATGGTTGGCAACCTGTTTTAGATGCAATGAAAAATGGAAAGTTTTTCACTACCACCGGCGAAGTATTGCTTCCTGTTTTTAAAGTGAATGGAAAAAATTCTAACCAAACGATTATGTTAGATGAATCAGGAAATGCTACAGTTCAATTGCGGATTGATTGGACATTTCCTTTACATTTTGCAGAAATCATTTCCGGAGATGGAGAAAACGTGTATCGCGATCGTATTAATCTTGATACGACAAAAGCCTTCGGCAAAAAAACTTTTACTTTCAATACCAATTTAAAAAACAGGAAATGGATTAGGGTAGAAGTGTGGGATGTGGCTGCCAACGGCGCTTTTACCCAATCTGTTTGGATAAATAAATAATGTAGAATAGATTCATTCAGCAACTTATTCTAACCTGTTTTTTACAAACACGGTTCATCGTTTTCAGTAAAGCAATAAATAATTCAATTTTATATTCCTTAAATGCCGGGTGGCGCAGATTCAGCTATTTGCTGGCAGAAATGGATGATGTAAAAAAGCCACTTGCCCCAAAACGGGTAAGTGGCTCCTCTAAGTGACCCCGCCAGGATTCAAACCTGGAACCTTCTGATCCGTAGTCAGATACTCTATTCAGTTAAGCTACGGGGCCGGAGAGTCGCAAAAATAATAATAATTTCCCGCAGGAAGCGCTTGCTTTCAAATTTTGTTGAATTAAATATTAAAATTCTGTGTGCGGTTTGGATTATTCGGATTATTATCTACTTTTATATTCATAAGAAAAAATTGAAAGAAAATATTATTTTTGCTTTTACTTTGTTTATTCAACCTCTGTTAACTTAAATCAAATACACACCTTAATAAACGGCAATCGTCCCAAGCAGGTATGTGGCAAAATTTTTGCTCATGCTTATAAATTGTTAAAGCTTAAAAAAACACCTTGAATTATGCAAAACAAAATTTACTTACCTCTTATTGGATTATTGGTTGTGATTTCATCCTGCCGGAAAGATCCTGTAACCAAGCCGGTAGAATTTAAATCTACGGCTTATAATACGCTATCGTCTTATGATCTTACTGGCAAGCCAGACAATTTATTGCATGAATCGGTTTCTCCCGACTTACTGCAATTTATAGACACCTTGCTGCCGGATGGTAAAAATCTTTCCGTTACTCATCCTGAATTGTTTAATAACCCCGAAATCGGCGATATAACTATTACACAACCTTCCACTGTGTATATCACTTTTGTGAAGCAAAGCGGCGCTAATAATAATTCAATAGCTTTTTATACCTACCCCACGAATAAGCCACCAACAAAACCGGAAGATATTAAACAGATCACTTATTTCTTCCCAAGTGCTGGTAGTCTTTCGCCGCTGGTAGCAGGTGATAAAGTGAACCTGGGAAATTTTGAACCCGGAATTTCCATTGGTTTTGTGCTGATGCAAGATGCATGGAATGCTAAAAAACATGATCTGAATAATGATGCAGTTCATTTCTGTACGAATGATGCTTTAAATCCTGAAGTAGATCCCAAATTAAAAAAACACGGCGTTTTGATTTCTTATCCCCCCACTAAAAAAGTTTTAATCGGGTTCGAGGATTATGACAGAACATCTTCAGGATGCGACAATGATTTTAATGACGTTGTAGTGTACGCTACGGTTACCAACTAATGTTACTTAACTTAATATTAAACTGCAATCAAATTGAAATATTTGTTTGCAGTTTTTTTATGCCCTGGTGAGAGAAGGTGATCGCTTCCCTACCACCAAATTGCGTGGAAAATTACAATTCGTTAATTTTACAAATCAATTATTAAAAAAATTATGGATATAGGAACCGAACACGTTCAATGTTTGATTATCGGATCAGGACCTGCTGGGTATACGGCAGCGATTTATGCTGCAAGGGCTAACCTGAAACCCGTTTTGTATCAGGGTATCCAACCGGGAGGCCAGCTTACTATTACCACTGAAGTTGAAAACTACCCGGGATATCCGAATGGAGTGCAAGGCCCGGATATGATGATAGATTTTGAGAACCAGGCAAAAAGAATGGGCGCTGATATCCGCTATGGTTTGGCTACTAAAGTAGATTTCGGATCATGCCCATGCAGGGTTTTAATTGATGACGAAAAATGGATAAGCGCTGATGCCATTATTCTGGCTACGGGGGCCAGCGCCAAATGGCTGGGCCTGGAGAGTGAAATAAGATTAAACGGTTATGGTGTAAGCGCATGCGCAGTTTGTGACGGCTTTTTCTTTAAAGGTAAAGAAGTGTGTATTGTGGGCGGAGGAGATACTGCAGCCGAAGAGGCATTGTATCTTAGTAAAATCTGCAGCAAAGTACATATGTTTGTCAGGAAGGATCAAATGCGGGCCAGCAAGATTATGCAAATGCGTGTTTTGGAAACAAAAAATATCCAGGTATATTGGAACACTGAAGTGGAAGAAATATTAGGAGAAGGGAAAACAGAAGCCGTCAGAATAAAAAATAGCCTTACCGGGGAAATAAGCGAAATACCGGTTAGCGCCTACTTTGTAGCCATTGGCCATCAGCCCAATTCTGAGATTTTTAAAGGGTGGCTGGAAATGGATGAATCCGGTTATATCAAAACGGTGCCAGGAAGCACAAAGACAAATATCGACGGAATCTTTGCGGCCGGGGATCTTCAGGATAAGATTTTCCGGCAGGCCATCACCGCTGCAGGATCCGGATGTATGGCGGCAATTGAAGCAGAACGATACTTAAGTGTCCTTGAGCATCCTGTTCCATCTGATCATTTTCAGGCCGCTTCAAATAACGGAGAAAGATAAATTCCTTAATTTAAACTTCCCGGCTATTTATGATAAGGGTTCAACTGCACAATCTTATATTCAGGGCATTTCATGGAATTCATGAAGAAGAAAGAATTTTAGGTAATGAATACAGTGTCGAAGTGTCGCTGGATTTCCCCGAAAAGGCGGAAATCATAGAAAATATCAACGACACGATAGATTATTCAATTGTATATGGCATCATCCAAAAACGAATGCAAGTACCCACGCCTTTATTGGAAACAGTGGTAATGCTGGCGGGGAATGATATTCATCTGCAATTTCCCGCGGTAAAAAGCATTTCGCTTTCCCTCAAAAAACTAAGTATTCCTGTAGAAGGAATGCAGGGAAGCCCGGAGGTAAGCTGGCATAAAGAGTTTTAAAGTTCTGTTTGCAGTAAAAGAGCAAATCGTGCCCGTTTATAATCTCCGTAACGAATCTCTTTTCGCAAAAAAATACAAAAATACCGAACAATTTTGTTAGCGAGCCCGGCAATAAAGGATTCTATTTTGTGATAATACCCTAATCGAAAAGATTAAGTTTCTCTAAACAACTCAGAATTGAAACAATGAAGCATTTTGTCGATTAAATCAATACTTTTGCCACCTTTTATGAAAGTCCTGAACGAAATATTTCCGTTGTTGTCTGAGCCAAAAAAAATTGCGATCACTTTTCATCAGAAACCAGATGCTGATGCAATGGGATCAGGCCTGGGGTTATACAATTTCCTCATTCAGTTCGGACACACTGTTTCTGTAATTTCTCCTACTAACTGGCCATCTTTTTTAAACTGGATGCCAGGTGCAAAAAAAGTCTTTGATTTTGAATTACAGAAAGAGGAGACTTTGAACGTGCTGGAAAAAACGGATTGGTTATTTTGCCTCGACTTTAACGTTCTTAGCCGCACAAAAAACATGGAACCTGTAATTGAGGGACTTAATTGCACCAGGATATTAATAGATCATCATCAACAACCGCAGACAGAAATTTTCGACTACGGTTGGAGCGACGTTAATAAAAGCTCCACCGCAGAAATGATTTTTGACTTTATCATGGCCAGCGGAAATGAAGAAAAGATAAATTCTGAAGTGGCGGAATGCCTGTATGCAGGTGTGATGACTGATACGGGTTCCTTCAGGTTTAACTCTGCCTCTTCCGATGTGCATAAAATGGTTGCCAAACTTAAGGAACGCGGATTAAATCACAGCCAGGTTCATGAAAATTTATTTGATAATTTTCTTGAAACCAGGTACCGTTTTTTTGGCAATACTTTGCTGAACCGCATGGAACTTTTTTATGAATATAATACTGCGCTAATTGCTATTCCGCAAAAAGACCTCATAAGATTTAATGTAAAAACCGGCGATACGGAAGGACTCGTAAATTTTCCGCTAAGTATAAAAGGAATCAGGCTGGCCGCAGTAATTATAGACAGGGGAGACGAGAGGAAAAGCTCATTCAGAAGCAAGGGCGGCTTCGATGTAAATTCATTTGCGAGGAAATATTTTAACGGAGGCGGCCATTTTAATGCTGCCGGCGGAAAAAATAAGGAACCGCTTGAAGAAGTCATCGCTAAATTTAAAAAAGCAATAAAAGAAAATCAGGAACAATTAACCAATTAATAATTAACAAAAATCAAAATGAACAAAACAATTTGCCTGGCCTCCGCCATATTTTTGCTGGCAGCCGGCTGCGCCAGGCAGGATTTCAAAAAAGGCCCGGACGGAACGGAATATAAAATCATCAGCAACTCAGATGGCAAAAAAGCCGCAGAAGGCGACATTATGCAGGTGAACGCCTATGCCACCTATAACGACAGCATACTTTTTAATAGCGTGGAAAAAAGTGCTCCGAGATTTATTCCTTATGACACTACGCAGCTTCCTCCTTATTTTAAGGAAATACATGAAGGCGATAGTCTTGTTCTGAGGCAATCAACTGATACATTAATCAAATTTGGACAGGCAGCGCCTTTTATGAAACCCGGCCATTATTTATTACAATCTTTTAAAATAATAAAATTATTGCCGTCAAGAGAAGCTGCAGACAGCGTAGCCAAAACCTTTCAATCAAAAGCAAAGGCCATAGCAAAGAAAGATGCAATCGAAAAAGTGGAAAAAGAAATTGCTTCCAACGACTCTTTGGTGAAGGCGGATGACCAGGCGATTCAGCAATATATGGCTAAGAACAATATGACAGGCTCAAAAACCAAATGGGGAACTTATGTAGTTATTGATTCAGCCGGCACCGGCCCACTTTTGACAGATAATGATGTGGCGCAGGTGGACTACACGGGGCGTACTATGGCTGATGACAGCGTTTTTGATTCCAATACAATTCCCTCATTTGGCCATACCGAACCTTTATATGTTGATTTAGGCGAATTCCGTGTGATTCCAGGATGGGTAGACGGCTTAAAAATGATGAACAAAGGCGCAAAAGGTAAATTGCTTATACCATCTTATCTTGGTTTTGGAGCCAATGGCGCTCCGCCCAAAATTGCCCCGAATGCAAATCTTGTTTTTGATATTAAAGTTACAGACGTATTAAATCAACAACAATACCAGCAAGAATTGGAGAAACAGCAGCAACAAATGCAGCAACAGCAACGAATGATGCAGCAGCTTCAACAAATGCAGCGACAACAGCAGCAACAAAAACAACAGCAACAGCCGCCAAACGGCAGCAAATAAAAAATTGGTGAATTAAATTATAAGCCAGGTCATAAGAGGCCTGGCTTTTTGTTTTAAATAGTAAACGAATAAATCTCTGTGATTTTTATTTTGGTTATGCACCCGATATAGCGCCTAATAAAGTAACTACTTCTTTTGCTTCCTTCACATCATGCACACGCAACATAGAAGCGCCGTTTTGCAACGCGATGGTATGCAAAACAGTAGTGCCATTTAACGAGTCCTCTACAGAAATTTTCAGAGTGCGGTAAATCGTTGATTTTCTTGAAACTCCGGCCAGGATAGGCTTATCAAGAATTTTAAAAACACTTAAATCTTTTAATAATTTTAAATTCTGCGCAATATTCTTTCCAAATCCGAACCCCGGGTCGATAATAACATCATTAATTCCTGCTTGTTTGCATTCATCAATTTTTGCTATAAAATAATCGAGCACTTCTTTTGTCACATCATCATACTGCGGTTGGTTTTGCATAGTTTCAGGAACGCCTTTCATGTGCATACATACATACGGAACCCTTAATTTCCCGACAGTTTTAATCATTTGCGAATTCATATTGCCACCGCTGATATCATTGATGATGGAGGCACCGGCGGCAACGCATTCTCTTGCTACTTTTGAAAAATAGGTGTCGATTGAAATAAGAATGGAGGGAAAATCTTTTACCAGGCAATCAATGGCAGGAAGTAATTTCTCCAGTTCATCTTCAGCGGAAAAACGAGTGCTGCCCGGCCTTGTGCTTTGCGCGCCCAAGTCAATTATATCAGCACCTTCGCTCAGCATTTGCCCGGTTTTTTCTTTTATCGCTTCTAAGGTGCGGTGCCGGCTGCCGGCATAAAATGAATCTTCGGTAAGATTTAAAATGCCCATTATCAGCGGATTTCCCGCAAAAACGAACTTGCCCCTGCAATTCAATGAAAACATTATCTTTTTAAGTTTAAATTTGGCGATAATTATGGCGCAAGTTAATACGGATCTGCAATTTGATGATGCAGTTAATAAATGCAGGCAAATTTTTTTACAAAAGACAAAAGATTATGGCACATCGTGGAGAGTATATAGATCCATTTCTATTGCAGACCAGATTTACATAAAAGCGAAACGTATCAGGAATATCCAGGAAAAAGGGATTCAAAAAATTGAAGAAGATATCAATTCAGAATTTACAGGAATAGCAAATTATGCAGTCATCGGTTTAATTCAACTGGATATCAGCGACGACGAGGTAGAAGAGGTTTCTTTGGAAGAAACAATGAATTTATATGATGATAAAATAAAAGCCGCCAAATCGTTGATGATGAACAAAAATCATGACTATGGCGAAGCATGGCGCGAAATGAGCCAGGAAAGTTTTGTGGATCTTATATTAGCCAAAGTATTGCGGATAAAACAAATTATTCAGAATAAGGGTAAAACGCTCGTTAGTGAAGGTATCGATGCTAATTTTTATGATATTTTAAATTATGCAGTCTTTGCGCTTATATCGTCCGAAACTATCAATAGTAAAAATTTAGCCACATGAAAATAATAGTGAATATAGTCCGCGTAATAGTTGGAATTCTGTTTATTTTTTCCGGGTTGGTAAAAGCGATGGATCCACATGGGCTGGCATATAAAATGCAGGAGTTTTTTGACGTTTGGGCAATGAATAAAAGCCTTTCTTCTGTCATGTTTTGGCTCAGCGATTATGCTCTTCCTTTTTCCATCATCATGATAACGCTAGAAATCATTGTGGGTGTTGGAATTTTACTAGGACTTTGGAGAAAATTTTTTACGTGGCTTATTTTGTTGCTTATCATCTTCTTCTCGTTTCTTACCGGCTATGCGGCTCTTTCAGGCAAGATAGCCACGTGTGGATGTTTTGGAGATTGCCTGCCGCTTACGTCCATGCAATCATTTATTAAAGACCTGGTTCTGTTAGTCCTCGTTTTGATATTATTTTTTGGAAGGAAATATATAGTTCCACTTTTCAACCAGGCATTAAATATTTTGCTGGTAGTTATTTCTACATTCCTGGTTTTATATTATCAGTGGTTTGTAATGCGCCATTTGCCTACCGTGGATTGCCTGCCTTTCAAGAAAGGAGGAAATGTATTACAGCTTCGCAAAATGCCTGCAGATGCTGTTCCTGATAAGGTTGATTATGTTTTTGTGTATGAAAAAGATGGCAAGAAACAAGACTTCACAGTCAAAGACCTGCCTGACTCAAGTTGGCATTTTGTAAGCCGGAAAGATATTTTAATAAGTAAGGGCAAAAATAATGAGCCTCCAATTAAAGATTTTAATCTTGTAACAATTTCAGGGAATGACACCACAAATGCAGTTCTTAGTCTTGATGCATCTTACTATTTATTTTTTGTAAAAGGCTTTGAGCATACGGATTATTGGTTCAATAATTTTGCAAGTATTTATCAGCATGCAAAAAAAACAAACCGGTTACTCTACATTGTTACTCCCGAAGCGGCAAATGCGGATGAATTTTTTAATAGAAAGAATAATTTTCATCTTCCTGTCTTTAGCCTTGATGCAACCGCTTTTAAAACTGCCGCGCGCACCAACCCGGAATTGTATTTAATGAAAGGGCCTTTTATTAAAGATAAATGGGGATGGGCGGATTTAAAAGATGCATTACATGATTAATTTGTTAATTCTTTTTAAATTGAAAACACATCCAGTTTTCAAAAATTTAGCTTTTTATACAAATGCAGCAGAGTAATTTTGATTTTCTATTTAACGAAAACAGAGATAATGTTTAGTAAGATAATTCCCGCTTTTTTCATTTGTTTCTTTTTAGTTTCATGTGGCGACAATTCATCTACGCCTGATTATGATAGCTCGTTGCCGGTAAATAATATTCCTCCACCGGCACAAATAATGTATAAGGTTGTTTCTGTATATCCGCATGATTCGGGAGCGTTTACCCAGGGCTTGGAGTATTATGGAAATAAATTGTACGAAAGTACAGGTGAATATAACCGTTCCAGCCTCCGGCTGGTAGATCTAAAAACGGGAAAAGTTGAAAAGAGCTATTTACTTCCGGATAAGTCAATTTTTGGGGAAGGGATTACTATTTTCAACAACAAAATTTACCAGCTAACCTGGCAAAGCAACAAGGTGTATGTATATCCGCTCGACAATTTTACCCGTCCTGTGGATTCTTTAAAATGGAACCGCGAAGGATGGGGCGCTACAAATGATGGAAAAAATATAATTATCAGTGATGGCTCGTCAAAATTGTTTTTCGTACAGCCGGACGAAAAAAGCAAAAATTTCAAGGTCAATAAAATTTTGACTGTTGCCGATAACAGAGGAGAAGTGGATAGCCTGAATGAGTTAGAATTGATCAATGGATCAATATATGCCAACCGCTGGTACACTAATGAAATTATCAAAATTGATACCTCCACGGGCTACGTTACCGGGGCCATGAATCTGACCGGCCTTTTGCACCAATATGACCCCACAGCCAAATTTGAAGATGGCGCCGTTTTAAATGGCATTGCGTACGACAGTGCCACTAAAAAAATGTACATCACTGGAAAAGACTGGCCCAGGCTATTTGAAATACAGTTGCAATAAATCCAATCTTATCAACTCAATTCCTCAAGCTATTTATGAGGATTTGTAGTGACTGCTCCGGCGCCATAATCATTTTTTTGATAGGTATTGTATAATGCAGAACTTGATCCTAATCTTGTGTCTCTGTAGATTTTGGGCGCGTGTTCAACACTTGAATCAGCTTGCATTCCCGGAAAAGATGAGCTACCCGCAGCCTTGTGAGGATCTGTAGTTATTGCTCCGGCGCCATTATCATTTTTTTCGTAAGTATTATAGTTGGCCGAACTTGAGCCTAACCTGGTATCTCTGTATATCTGGTGCGGGGAATTGTGATTATTTCTTGTAGTGTTAATTGGATAAGTCTCATCGTTTAAGGCCGGTCTTTGGGAAGCGGTATCCTGGGCTGTCACAGGTGTTGATAAGATTAATGCGAGAGTAAAAATAAATCCTATTTTGTGTTTCATAGTTAAAGAATTTTATATAGGTGGCTCATAAAACATGCCATATTATTGGCGATTTTTTTTCTTGAAAGCAAATGCCACATTTGAAGATGAAAGCATTATAATTATTAAAAAATTTAAGGTGTTATTTTGATAATTGGATTTAATGATTAGTTTTGTACGGAATATCCTCAGAAAACTACCAAACTTTTCCCTATTTAAATTTTCCAAAGATCCCTTTTTTGCAAAAGAGCAAAATGAGTAAAGCCATTTTACCTGGTAATCATTTTTTATCTCTAAAACTTTTTTTATGAACAAGAATTTTACATTATTTAAGGTCTTTGCAAGTTTTTTTTCTCTTTGCACGATGTTGCTTTTCGCAAATGTGTCCTTCGCACAGGTCAATTGCAACCCCACTGTTTTGTATTCAGAAGATTTTGGAACCGGAACTGTCGCCACAAGCAGTCCCGATGTTTTAACCTCTGGCTTGTCTTACCAGCAGGATGGAAGTCTAACTTCTGAAGGCGTATACAGAGTCATAAATAATACCCAACAAAAGCCCGAATGGCACCTGTCCTCAGACCATACCGGAAATGAGAATGGGAAAATGTTGGTGATTAACGGCCAGGCTGAAAAATTCTTCCAGCACACTGTTATCAACCAAAGAGGGTTTGAGGCTGGAAACTATAATATCAGCACGTATGTGATGAATATAGATACTTTGGGAATTTGCGCCCCCGATCCATTATTGCCCATAATGACTTTTACTGTTGAATATCTTTCAGCAGAAGGCACGTGGGTGGGCCTGGATGGTTCTCCACAGTCTGCACCAGCGGTAAATCAAACCACTGAACCTGCCTGGGTAAATGTGAGTTCTGCCTTTACTTTGCCTAACCTGAATGGATTTTTCCCTACTCAAATAAGGATTACCATAGGAGATGGAACAAAGGGAGGATGCGGCAATGATTTTGCCATGGACGACCTCATATTTTCCATTTGCGAAGAGGGCGGAGTGGCCCCGGTTACGCTAACCAGTTTTTCAGCACATGCCAAAGGAACCAGCGTAAGCATCGATTGGGCTACATCGCAAGAATTAAATAATAAATACTTCCAGGTAGAAAGAAGCGCTGATGGAAACTCAAAATGGTCAGTCATTGCGACTGTGAACGGTTCAGGAAACAGCCAGGTGCTAAAAAAATATAATACCATTGATGCAAGCCCATTAGGTGGCATTAATTATTATCGCCTGAAACAAGTCGATAATGATGGGAAATCCGGCTATTCAAATACGGTGGCTGTGAAAATTCAGATACAAAAAGCAGCTATTTCGGTTTTGGCAAATCCCTTTTACAATAAACTAACCGTTAATTTTACCAGCCCCACTACGGAAATGGTAACAGCCAGGTTGATTGATATTACCGGAAAGCAAATTGCGGCTCAAAGCTGGTCAGTGAACAGCGGCACAAGCAGGCAGGAATTTAATAATCTTGGCGGTTTGCAACATGGAATGTATATCCTTTCTATCATTAGTAATTCCGGCGAAGTTCTTTTCAAAGGAAAAGTGATAAAACAATAAACAAATCCAACAGAAGGCATCTTTATAAAATTTCTAAAAGGCTAGCTCAACTATAAGGGCTAGCTTTTTTTTTGTTCAAGCTATCTGATTATAGTACAGTAAAAAGAGAAAAAACTGATTTTTATTTTTGCAAAAACTTATTTATAAGGGCCCAAGAGATGATTCGGGTGACTTACGAGCCTCCTCCTGGCTTGCATATTCATCAATAGGTTCCGGAAGGATTTTTACAACTGAATTTTGTAATGAAATTACCGACGAAGCAGAATAAAGGCCTATACCTCCTCCCGAAAACGCATAATCCATTAAAGTAAGCTTTACCTCGCCATCAATAGAAAATTCGATATAGTTTCCATAATGAATCAACCTGAAATTAAAGCGGTTTTCTTTATTCATCTTAAAAACACCTACCTGCAATTCATTGAAAATAAAATTCTGTCTTACATCCAACGGGTTAAATCCCCACGCCCGCATTTGCAGTAATCCATTTTGGACATCGAAAGAAATAAAGTAGCCATTTCCATCTTCGTCGATGTCGCTCACCAATCCCAGTTTCCCCATGCCTTCTACAGTTAGCAGTCCTTCCCAAATAAAACTGGATGAAGGCTTGTCAAACGAAAAGATTTCATAACCACTTCTTGAAGCACAGGTCCATTTATCCACTTCGATAGCAGATGAAGCCGTGGGATTGGATAACAGATGCTTCACATTGCCAAAATCTGTCTGCAAAATAGTTTTGGTAACCTGCATATCCCAGCGATAGTAACTTTTTATTAAGAGCCTTCCTGATTCATCGATATCGAGCTCCTTTGGAGGAGGCAGCACTCTTAATGCATCTATTTTACCATACGAATAGAAGAAATTATAAAGCAAAATATGATCGCCATCTTTAACGATTCTTGCTGCGTAATTGCCTTTGGGCAATAATACATCAGAGTGAAAGGAATGATATTCACCAAAAAAATCCCCGGCGAACCAATACCTGATTTTGATATCTTCACGAATAGAACCGATAATATAATATCTGCCTTTTAGCTCAAAAATGCACGGGCATTCAATATCGTCATACATCATGGGATACACAAGAGGTGGCCTTAATTCAACTACATCGTTGGTAATTTTCACCAAACCGACACATCCGCGCCGCGATACCGGGCCTGTGATGCTGCGTGCACAAACCAGCAGGTAAATTTCATTCTTATATTTATACCAAAATGGATCCCTGAAACTCAGCCATTTGCGCGGATTATCCGTTTCGTTTTCATAAAAAATGCCTTTTGGAGATATGGGAAAAATGTCTTTTTCTGATTTTTCCCAGTCGAGAAGATTGTCAGAAGTAGCCAGGCCGATTCTTGAAATAACGCCGCGATCGCGCCTTTGCAGGCCGGTATAATACATTTCAAATTTTCCATTCACTTCCACCACATCCATCGTCCAAAGCATGTCATCATCCCATTCCCCGGGGTTTCCCACAAACAATGCATTTTTAACTCTTTTCCATGAAATGCCATCGTTGGATACCGCATGGGCTATATAATCATGATTTGGAATGATAAGATGAAATAAGTGATATACACCTTCATGAATAATTACGGTAATGTCACCAATTTCCCAATCGCTAAATCCTGATCCTGAATACATAATGTCTAAAAATTTTTAAGAGATTACAAAATCCCTGCCACTAGTTATTTGCCTGTGATTGAAAACTGTTTCTCAAAAGGCAAATTTTCAAATCCATTTAAGATGAAGGCATCACTTTTGATAAGATGAACTTGTAATCCAAACCAATTATTTTGATTTAGTTACTTTTACCAACCTGGATTAAGTGAATTTAGTAAAAATGAGTGGATATTATATACAATTATTTAGTCCTCACGGGCTTATCAGATTTAAAGATCCCGAAATAGGAAGAGACAAAGATACAGGCGGACAGGTAAAATACATCCTCGAACTATTGGAAAACCTTTCAAAACATCCCCAAATCAGAAAGGTTGATTTGTTTACGCGGCGGATAATAGATAAAAGGGTTTCTTCTTCTTATGAAAAAGAAATTGAAATGGTTGATGAGAAAGCGCGGATTGTGCGTGTTACCTGCGGCGGAAATTTATACCGGTCTAAGGAATCTCTATGGGATTACCTGGATGAATTTGTTGATAAAACCATTCGTTTTATCGAAAAAGAAGATGATTTTCCTGATGTGGCACACGGGCATTATGCGGATGGTAACTATCTCGCCAGCCAGATAAGTGAAGTTTTTGGAATTCCTTTTATTGCAACCGGGCATTCGCTTGGCCGTAATAAAATGAATATTCTGTTGCAGGAGGGAATGCCGGTGGAGAGAATCAATGAAAAATTCAATATGCAGCGGCGCATTGAGGCGGAGGAATATGCTATTAAAAATGCAGATGTAATTATTGTGAGCACCCAGCATGAAATAGATACCCAGTATGCATTGTATGGTATAGAAAGAAAAGGAAGGTTTGAAGTAATTCCTCCTGGAGTAAACAATGACGTATTTTATCCTTTTTACCGGTTTGATATGCCGGGTTTTCAAATGAGCATCGAACAGGAGCAAGCTTTGTATAGGGTAAATTCAGATATTGAGCGTTTTTTGTTTAATCCCCAAAAGCCACTTATTCTTTCCATAGGCCGGGCAGATAAACGAAAAAATTTTGAAAGAATCATCCAGTCTTATGGCCAGGACCCTGAACTGCAAACCATGGCAAACCTGGCCATTTTTGCCGGCGTAAGAAAAGATATTACTGAAATGCCCGCTGATGAGCAGGATATTCTTACTAATCTTTTGTTGATGCTTGATAAATATGATTTGTACGGCAAAATGGCCATCCCCAAAAAAAATGACCCCAAGCTTGAAGTGCCGGAAATTTATAGAGTTGCGGCGCGCAAAAAAGGAGTTTTTGTAAATGGCACGCCAGGCGAAAATTTTGGATTAACGATTGTAGAGTCTGCTGCCTGCGGCTTACCCGTAGTGGCATCGCCTACGGGTGGCCCAAAAGAAATTCTTGAGCAATGTGATAACGGACTATTGGTGGATGTAGAAGACCCGCGTCAAATAGCAGAGGCGCTTAAGAGAATTATTTCAGATCAGAAATTGTGGGAAAAATTTTCTGCCAATGGCATCATTGCTACTAACCAATTTTATTCATGGACGGCCCATGCAAATAAATACGTAGAAATTATCGACGAATTATTTAATCCGAAAAAACAAGATGCTGAACCGATATTTACTCTAAAAACTTCATTTGGGAAAAAGTTGATGAAGTCTGATTTATTTATCATTTCTGATATTGACGGAACTTTGGTAGAGGAAGAGGATACTGAAGGCCTGCCAGAGTTAAGAGAGTGGGTCAATAAACGAAAAAGCAAGTTGGTTTTTTGTCTTGCAAGCGGGCGCAATAAAATCATAACGCAGGAAGCAATATCCAAATACGGGCTGCCCACTCCGGATGTACTGATTTGTTCCGCCGGTTCCGAAATATATTACACTGATAAATTGATAGCTGATAATGGATATGAAAGCCACATAGATTATCAATGGAAACGGGATGAATTGCAAAAAGCTTTATCGAAATTTCCCGGAATCCACATGCAGGAGCCAAATGCGCAATGGCAGTTTAAGCTAAGTTATTATGTTGATCAAGATTTTGACGACGATAACCTTGCCGATTTACATAAGTTTCTTGACGACCACAAGCTCAGGGCAAAAGTTTTATTAACTGAAAACCGTTATCTCGATCTACTGCCGTTTCGCGCCAGCAAAGGGAATGCCATGCGGTATTTAAGCTACAAATGGAAGGTTCCTCTTCAACAGTTTATCACAGCCGGCAACAGCGGAAATGATATTGACATGCTGAAAGGAAAAGCAAAAGGGATCGTAGTCTCCAACTATAGCCCTGAACTGGAACCGCTAAGGAAAAATAAGCTTATTTATTTTAGCCCGAAGCCCTTGTCCAAAGGTGTGTTAGATGGCATTAAGCACCACCTTGCTTCCATGGATTTGCAGGATTTACAGTAAACGTGTAAATAATCTGAATTTTTATTCTGCCTGAAATGAATGCAAAAATGAAAGAAGCGTTAGCGGGCAATCATGTTTAAGGTAGACAAAGTTTCGGTAATCATTTTAGCGTTGTATTCCATAGCAAGGTCTTTATAATTGACTGCATCGATGATGGTGCCGACAAAGCAGAGGCCTGCTGTAAAAAAATATAAAATGCCCATTCCGATATGGCCAATAAAAAAGCGCTGAATGCCCGCAATGCCGAACAGGCCGATTAATGCCAGTATCAGGATTAACTGTGGATCCTTTCGTTTAGCGCGATAAATCACGCAGAATTGTTCCAGTTCAGCATTGCTAAACCCTTTCGTTCTTGAATTAATCGTTATTAATTCTTCGGGCGTTGCGTTGTAAAGAAATTGTATGATCAGGGGATTGATGCCATTAGTTTCCATAATTATAACTTTTGGTTTTTGAAATAAAGTGCACAGAAATCAATTGATACATTCTGTGAAATATCACCGCCACCGCAAAAAAGCCAAGCGGATGGCTGTTGAAAGATTGTTTAAAATCGCCATGAAACAGGTAGCTAATCGAGTGGCCGAGGCCGCAACCCGGGCAAAATTGGATTCCGATAAATTTAAATAAGCAAAATGAATAATGGGTGTCGGTTGCCGGATTCATTAAGGCTAACAGCAAAATGGCGGTGACCCACGCAGTTAATTCAAAATATCTTCTTAAGAGTTTCATTTAATAATTTATAATTAAAGATATTAAATGAATTGAATTAAAACATGCCCGCCGGAGCTTTAATTTATTTGTATAAAATCCGGCTTTTTTACAAACTGGGTGTTATATTTAAAAATTACATTGGTAGAAAGGGAAAAACGGAAGCTTTCGTTATGGAAATTCTTTTCTGGAAAATAATAGGCTTTCAGTTCAATGGTTCCAAATACCAGGCTTTCGTTCCTGGTGCGGATGCCACCACCTAAAGCGCTTAATACCTTAGCATGATATTTATATGGCGAAAATACACTCACGTTACCGAAAACAAAGGGTGCAAACCGGAACGCAACCACCGACCAGGGACTGAAAAATTCAGATTCCACCTTTGCCGTAGATCGCAGTGCGCCGCCCACGCGCTGATTGTCTATGATTTCATTTCCATATTCCGGCATACCAAACTGGCTGTTTGCAAACAGCGGTTGATTATATACCGTGTTTACCTGTTGCGCAAGATCAAAATTCAGGAAAAAGCGCTGTTTCCATTTTGAGCCGACAGGCTTTAAGCGATCAAAATAAAAGATACTTCCCAAAAAATTCAGGTCTTCAATTGATGATTGGTTCAGATAGCCTTCAGCTGCTACTTTGTAACTTAAATAATTTCTCCTGCTGTTGAAATGATAGCTTTCAAAATTGAAACCCACGAAAGGCCGCTTTGCTTCCTGTCTTTTGGTGAAGCCCGCTGTAACGCTTAGCAGCAAACCTTCCGGGATGTCTTCATTTCGTCCAAAGCCGTAGATATACCGCGTCTTGTAAAAATTTTGGCGGTAAAAAGTAAGCGTGACAAGGCCGGCCTTGATGGTCTGGTATTTCCAATCATACACCGTGTCAAATCGTTTGGGCACTGATAGAAAATTTTGATTGATGTACCTGCCTCCAATTAGCTTTCTTAGTTTTTTTGATTCTTCAGATGTGGTAAAATCATTTGCGTTTATGTTGTATCCTGCCCATGTTTCAATATTGTAATACCGGTATCTTGTATTAGCAAGATAAAATGAATCCGGGGCATAAAAATTTCTGGTGTGATGATATGAAGCGTCTAATTCATACGTCCATTTCATATACCTGTTTACAAGCGGCTTCATAAAGCTGATATAATAATTGTTATCTTCCTTAGGCCCATAAATTGCGGGATAAAAACTTTGATAGCCTGCCCGTGCATTTATAAAGCTTCCGCCAAGATTCCGGTTCATATATTCGCCACCAAAGGCGAAATTATTTTTCCGCTTATCATCGTACAGGGCATAAAGAATGGCAGCATTTCCGCTGCCGGCAAAGTTATCTTCGCGAATTTCAAGATTTGTTTGTTTGAGGCCTAAAGAATTGATAGCGCCACCCATGGAAAACACATCCTTTATTTCAACAAATACATCCACAGAATCAGAGCCTGTCGCTGTTTTGGCAACAAAGATTTCTGCGTCCTGGAGATATAATAATTGCCTGAGATAGCGTTCGTTATCCGCCATTAAAAATGGTTTTACAGGGTCGCCTTTCTTAAAGAAAAGATTTTCTTTTATCACCTTTGTTTTAGTGATATGGTGAAGATCGTTGGCGAGATTGGTTAAGCTGTTGATTAAACGTTTTGAAGTATCGCCGATAGTAACCCCGAAAGGAACTCTTTCGATGATGATATTTCTGATGATGAGCCCTTCATAAGGCTCAAAAGCCACTTCATTTGTGCCGGGTTTCAAAGAATCACTCTTTGGCGGCTTTTCCAAATTTTCGATAACCTTATGAATTAAGGTTTTTATCCGGCTGGAAGTATCTGCCGGGTTTTTCAGACGGTTAGAGGTATCTATCTGGGCGTTTACTTCAAAATGTATACAAAGAATTGGAATTATAAAAAAAATATTATAGGAATATTTTAGTAATAATTTCATGTAGCGTTTTATAAGGCTTGCTAAAAATAAGGATTATTAACCAGTCGATTATCGTAATGAAAGGCTTCAAAAAATGGAGGAGGCGTAAACCTGGAATAGGCTATATCAACGATAATTTTTTTTGCAACCAGTAAATTTATAAAAAGTTGGATTTTATTTTTTCAATAAATTCCTCGTCTATCATTTTTTTAGCCATTAATATCATGTTATCAAAGGCGCCTGCAGTAGATATTCCATGGCCAATAATAACAGGCTTATTTACGCCCAGAACAGGCACACCTCCATACATTTCAAAATTAAACCGGTTAAAATATTCGTCTTTAATTTTCCGGTTTTGAACAATATCATAAATCGATTCAGCAAATTTTAATATAATGTTGCCTGTGAAGCCATCGCACACATACACTTCGGCTTTGCTCATAAGCAAATCGCGGCCTTCAATATTTCCTATAAAATTTATTTGCTTATTTTCCTTTAACAAAGGAAATGCGGTCTGGCAAAGAATATTTCCTTTCCCTTCTTCAGATCCTACATTTATCAGCGCTACACGTGGATTGTCAAAATTTAAAATGTATTTGGCAAAAAGACTGCCTAATAAAGCGAACTGTAATAGGTTTTCCGGTTTGCAATCTGAGTTTAGTCCTACATCCACAAGCAAAGAAGTTTTGCCATTATCGCGGGGCATGTAGGCGCCAATTGCCGGCCGGGCAACGCCATTAATAGCCTTAATGCTATAAAGCGATCCCACTAACATAGCTCCTGTATTTCCGGCGCTAATAAATGCATCCGTTTTTCCGGCGGCTAAAAGATGAAATCCAATGGCAATGGAAGATTGCGGTTTTTCTTTCAGCGCTTTTGTGGGGTGCTCGTGCATTTCAATCACTTCAGAAGCATGCACTAAATGTATCCTGTGTGAATCTGCATGGCCTGGTTCGAAATGTGGCGACATTTGGTCTATGTCTCCTATCAGCGTCAGATTAACGGATGAGTCAGAATTTTGGGATAAAAAAAGTTTAACGCCCTTGATAGTTTCTTCAGGAGCGAAATCGCCACCCATCATGTCCAGTGCTATATTCATTTTCGGATATTAATCATTAGTTATCGCTATAAAATTAAATATTTAATTGTAAGCCTTTCCGGTTGCTTAAAAAAAAATCCAAAACCAAAGTTGAAGGTAATAAACTTGGTTTTGGATTTAATGCTATTTAAAATCAGGCCTAACTAACTTTTATAGGCGCTTTTTCTGTCACAACTTTCCCTTTATAATAAAGCTTTCCTTCGCTTACATGCGCGCGATGGCGAACGTGTGTTTCCCCCGTAGTTGGGTCCACGCTCAGTGTTGGAGCTACTGCTTTATAATGTGTTCTTCTTTTTGCACTTCTTTGTTGACTGTGCCTGCGCTTTGGATTGGGCATAACCGTAGATTAATATGATTGATTATTGTTTATTTTTTAATTTTTCAAGCTCTTTTTGTAAAGGATGATTATTTTCTGTACCTGACTGCTGCATTTTTTTCAACATTGCCAAAACCTCTTTATTACACTGAGGGCCTCCGATTTCTTCTTCTTTGCACATGCGCTGGTTAGGAATGCTTAACAAAACAAATTCATAAATCCAATCGGCTAAATGAATGTGGCTTTCGGTGCGGGATATATAAAATACATCAGGATCTTCCTCGCTGTGATTCATTTCTTCCGGATTTTCTACCTGCTTTATTATAAGCTTAAACTCATCCCAAAGATCCATTCGCAGATTGTTTCCACAACGATCGCAAATAACTTCTACACTTCCTCCGATTTCGAATTTCAGCATCATAAAGGAAGTGTTTTTTTCAAGCGCAAGCTTTATGGTAGCGTGGCAATCTTTAAAATCTGTTTCCTTATATTCTGCAAAGAACTTATCATCCACTTCATAATTAAATTCATGGACGCCAGGTTTCAATCCTACAAATGCAATGTCAAATTTATGCCTGTTTCCCATAACCTAATATTAAAGGGGTGCAAAAGTAATGAATTTAATTAAATTTTTTAGTAAAAGGCCTCGATATTTTCAATTTCGTGCCATCAAAACGCTAAAAATTCTTTTGCCTCAGTGTCAAAGTTTAAGCAGCATCCTATTCGTTATTGCAAAAAGTGAATCAGATATTTAAATAGTTTTACATTTTATTGACACCTATCTTTATCCAACTTTTTTAAAAGTCTTTTTATAAAGACGAGAAAAGTTAAGGAAAATTTGGCAACCATCGACCCCTTTGAAGATAACGATTATATAAATGAAGAGTGACAGGCGAAATTCAGAAAAAAAAATAATGCGGTGGATTCCGTTAATTCTTTTGATTATAGGAATTAAAATTTTTTCTTCAAACCAGCTTTGGGTAGAACACATTTATTCCTGCGCGTTTTATATGTATGCCTCTAAAATTCTCCGGATTATTTTTGGCTGGATTCCTTTTAGTGTGGGTGATATTTTATATTTTTTTGCTTTTTGCTGGATTGCCTGGAAGATATTTAAAAACGTAAGAGGGTTATTTATAAAACAATTCAATTTAAGAGACGGCCTTCAGAAAACTTTGAATTTGTTTTTCCTTTTAGGTGTGATTTATATAATATTTTATATTTTTTGGGGATTGAATTATGACCGGAAGGGAATTGCTTTTCAACTACAGTTAAAACCCCATTTGTATGACACGACGGACCTTTTCATTCTGCAAAATATTTTGCTGCAAAAAGTAAATGCTAGCAAAATAGCGGTTACTAAAAACCGTGAAAGTTATCCGTCAACAGCAGTTTTAATTTCGAAAGCAAAAAAAAGCTATGATGCTGCGCATACAAAGTATCCATTTTTGAAGTATGAAATAACTTCTGTAAAATCCTCTTTTTATGGTAAAATAGGAAACTATATGGGCTTTACCGGTTATTACAATCCATTTACCGGCGAAGCACAGGTAAACACTACGGTTCCGCAAATGCTACGCCCTTATATCGCTACACATGAAATTGCCCACCAGCTCGGTTATGCAAAGGAGAACGAAGCCAATTTTGTAGGATATTTAGCCGCAGTTAATTCGCCCGATACGCTATTTCATTATTCCGCTTACCTTGATCTTTTCCTTTACACCAATCGTGAAATTTATTATTTTGATTCGTCAGCTTCTGAAAAAAACCTTGACAAATTAAACCCGGAAGTAAGAAAAGATATACAGGAATTAAGGCAGTTTAATGAAGCTCACCAAAGCTATATTGAGCCTTTTATTTCGTGGCTTTACGGAAACTATCTGAAATTAAATAACCAGCCAAAAGGGCTGCATTCATACAATGCGGTGGTAGGAATGTTGATCGCTTACTACAAAAAATTCGGTACTATTTAGCCGGTTCCCGGTAACCGAACAAATAAGAGCAAATCTTACTTTGCTCAATGCCTTTCTTTCATCGGCATTCTTTTTCTCGGCTCGCCCGAACGGCTCCTGGTATTGCTTCCGCCATCTGCGTGATTCATTCTTACCTGGCGTCCGTTGTAATATTTGCCATCAAGGCTTTTCATCATCCTGGACGAGGAGGATTTATCAACTTCAACCCATGAATTCATTTCACGAAGATCAATTCTTCCCAAAACTTCTTTTTTCAAATTGCTTTCATCAAGTATAAATTGCAAAAAGCTGGCTTTATAAAAACCATCTTTGGTTCCAAGATTGATAAAAAGCCTGTCGAATCCACTATCGCGCCTGAAATTGTTTTTTTCGCTTCTATCATTTCTATCCCTACTGAATTCAGTCTTCCTATCTTTTGTAACCGACCTTACATTCAAATCTTCCGCGTTTTCATAATATTTCAAAAAATGATCAAACTCAAGCGCAGCAACTCTTTTCAACACTTCTTCCTTGGTTATGTCTGAAAATTTCTTTTCCAGTTCAGGCAAATAGGCCTCGTAAGAACCGTTTGAAATATCTGTGTTTTTCAACCTGTCTATAAAATAAAAAAACTGTTTGCGGCAAACATCTTTGCCTGTCGGAATATCCAGTTTATGAAAATGGGCATTCACCATCTTTTCGAGTTGCTTTATTTTGAAAATTTCGCGGCTATGGCAAATTGATATGCAAATGCCACTTTTGCCCGCCCTGGCCGTACGTCCGCTTCGATGAGTATAAACTTCAATATCGTCCGGCAGCTCATAATTTATTACATGGCTGATATCATCCACATCAATTCCTCTTGCGGCAACATCTGTTGCAATCAGGATTTGTAAATCCTTTTCGCGAAACCTGTGCATTACGCGGTCGCGCTGCTGCTGTGAAAGATCTCCGTGTAGCGGTTCCACATCATAACCTTCTTTGGATAATTTTTCTGCAATATTTTGTGCATCAATTTTGGTGCGGGTAAAAATGATTCCATACATGCCAGGGTTAAAATCTACTAATCGTTTTAAAGTTTCAAACCTGGAATGAGCGGGCGTTATAAAATATTGGTGATCGATATTTACATTCGCTGTGTTCTTTTTTCCGACGGTAACTTCCTTCGGATGATCCATAAAATTTTTAGAAATCGCTCGTACTTCAGCAGGCATTGTTGCGCTAAAAAGCCAGGTGCTTTCGCGATTGACAGTGTTCTTCAAAACGAAATCAATGTCATCCCTGAAACCCATGTTCAGCATTTCATCGGCCTCATCCAACACCACATATTTTACCTTGCCAAGGTCGATTGCTTTTCTTTCAATCATGTCAATCAATCTGCCCGGAGTAGCTACTACAATATGAACGCCGCTTTTTAAAGCTTTTATTTGCATTATTATGGAGGCTCCGCCGTAAACTGGTTCTACACTAATACTTTTGATATATTTTTTATATTCCTGCAGGTCGCTGCAAATTTGTAAACATAATTCGCGTGTGGGACAAACTATTAAAGCCTGTGGATACCTGTTTTGCGCTTCTATCAATTGAAGCAAAGGTAATCCGAAAGCAGCCGTTTTGCCGGTGCCTGTTTGCGCCAGGCCAACAAAATCTGTTGTGCCGGACAACAGAATAGGAATCGCTTGTTGTTGAATGGGAGTGGGGGAGGTAAATCCGAGGTCCGCAACTGATTTTAAGAGGTTTTCATTCAGGCCTAATGTTTCAAAATCGCTCATTAATTTTTTTTAAAATTTAAGGGCGCAAAGTTACACTAAATATGCAGGCAAACATCAGGATAGGCGGGTTAATCATAATTAAATCAAAATAAAAATGCATAATAAAAGTTCGTTTACTGTTTGATAGATCACAGGCACCATTACTATTTATCATTTTAACTATGTATAGAACTTCACAGAAATGGAAGATTACAAACTTAAATTTTTATTAAACTAAAGAAAAGAAAAGCATGCTTACATATTCAGTCCTAATTTGTGGCATGTAAATTGAAAAATATTAAACTCTAATTCTTTTTATTATGAAAGCTAAATTCTTTTTATTCGTATTTTCTTTCTTCCTCACTTCATCATTGTTTTCCCAGGGATTAACTTTCGGAATAAAAGCCGGTGCAAACCTCGGAAAAATTGATGGCCATGCCTTCAAAGATGAATATAACCTTGGCTATCATGTAGGCGCTTTCGCCACGCTTGGTGCGGGCAAGTGGGCAATACAACCTGAAGTTTTATTTAACCAGGTAAATACTGACACAGCCACCTCCTTTAATGAGATTACGCAATTGCATAACGTGGGCCAAATCCAATTGCGCTCCCTGACCATTCCGATTATGGTAAATTATAATCTGAGTAATATATTGGCGATACAAGCGGGGCCGCAATTTGGAATTTTATTGGATAAAAGTAAAAACCTGGTGCAGAATGGAAAAGATGCATTTAAATCAGGAGATTTTTCAATGGCGGCAGGCCTACAATTGAAGGTCACAAAATTCAGGGTATATGGAAGATTTGTAGGAGGTTTAACAGACCTCAACAATCTTAACAACAACGATACCTGGAAAGTGCAAATGATTCAGGTAGGTGTCGGACTGGCTTTATAATCTTAACGGCGGATAAATTCAACCTCCTGTTTATCGTTTAATTTTATAATGGCCGAAGGAAGTTTTTTTGAAATATCATCCTGGCGGTGTGGAACAATATAATCCACACCGCTTTTAATTTTACCTGAAACTTCATTAAAATTTTGCGGGGATGGCTCACCTGAAATGTTTGCGGAGGTTGACACCAGCGGTTTTTCAAATTGTTGAATCAATCTTATGCAAAAATCATCGTTAGGAATTCGAACGGCGATGCTGCCATCTTCATTTATTAAAACTGATGGCAAGTTGATTGCATTTTTAAAGATAGCAGTGGTAGGTTTTTGAGCAGTCGCAATAAAAGACAGCAATTCCGGCGAAGGATTATCAACATATTTTTCAAGCAAGGCGATGCTGTCAACAAGAATGATGAGCGATTTTTTTTCTTCGCGGTTTTTAAGCGCATATACTTTTTTTATTGCATCACTGTTCGTAGCATCACATCCAATTCCCCAAATGGTATCAGTCGGATAAAGGATAAGTCCACCTTGATTTAAAACAGGAAGCGCATCTTTTGAAATTTTTATTAGGTCCATTTTTTTTAATGAGATTAATTATAAAGCCCTGCTTTTCTTTTAATATCCTTGTACAGAGTGCGCCAATGCGATGATAAATTATTTTGAGCGCTTTCAAGCTTTGTGGTTATTGAATGCGGCCTGTTGATAATTTTCGATTTCAGTTCGTTATCTAAAACAAAATTTTCAAACACTTCTTCAACGTTCACTTTGCCATAACCTTCATACTTGTTTTTCTTATTTTCAAAATGAATGATTGACATCCATATTCTTTTATCGTTAATGCGCTTTAAATTTTTTTCCTTTTTCCATGATGAATGCGCTTCTCTTTGCCAAACGCTTTTCGCGCCTTCGCTTTTTTCAATAATGGAAATGAATGGATTGAAAAGCTGCTTACGTTTTCCAATTTTAATGGAAGGATTAATTTGCAAAGTATATCCATCAGGGAAATCAAGAACTAAAAAATTTTGTTTTTCAAAATTCAACTGAATTTCATTTATAAAATTTTTGCTGACACAATCATCATTATCGAGTCGCGAAGAAATTGTATATGGGCGAATATTTTTTCTTATTTCATTTTGAATTGAGGGCAAAAATTCAGGCATGCCGTTGATGAAAAAAGGCTGAAAGTTGGGTAACCTCAAATTATATTCCATCGCTTTCTGCCGGTATTTTTCCGGAGTATCAATATCAAAAAAAACAAGCCAGGTAAAGTTTTTGTTGGTTTGGTTTTGCATGGAGGTCAAGCAAAATTTTTCAAAAAGAATAAATCGGTTAGCCAGCCAATCGTCAGTTAACACCAATGAGCCATTTCTCGCTGTGCTCCATCCTACGCGCCTGAGATTAAACCGCGTGATAATATAATGATGATAAATTTCTGTAAGCATTCAAAAATTTTGAAAGGCAAATTTCCCTAATCCCAGAAATTAATTCAACTCTTTTTTCTTTATCATGAAATGATGTTATAATTCAGGATTGCTTTTTTCAAATTGATTACATTTGAAATTCCGATCAATAGATATGTCCTATAAATTTCTGATTTATTATTCCTACAATTATGCAATCCCAATTGGCATGCCTTTGCAGGAAGAAATTTTAAAAAGAGGATATGAGGTAAAATGGTTTACTTACATTGCTGCATCCAAAAAAAATTTTCCGTCCCATGCTGAAATGCTGAATTCGATTGAAGAAGCAATCAAATACAATCCGGATATTATTTTGTCAATCACAGATTATGCTCCTGATTTTTTACCAGGATTAAAGGTGCAAATATTTCATGGGTTTAATCCTGACAAGCGCGAAGAGGATGAGCATTTTACCATCAGGGGCTTTTTTGATTTGTATTGCACGCAAGGCCCTGCAACTACTAAACGATTTAAAGAACAACAAAAAAAATACAAACATTTTGAAGTGATTGAAACCGGCTGGCCCAAAATGGATTCTTTATTTTCAGAGCTTCATGAAGATAAAACCGTAAAGCATGAACGGCCTGTAATATTGATTACTTCTACATTTAGCAAAAGGCTGAGCCTTGCCTTGAATGATGAAGTTTTTAATGAAATAAAAAGATTATCCACTTCGGGAAAATATGATTTTATTGCCACTTTGCATCCTATTCTGCCATTGGAAATTATTGAAAAATGGAAGAGCCTGAATGGAAAGCATTTTACATTTTTCGACACTACCAATCTGAATCCACTTTTCAGAAAGGCAGATATAATGTTTTCAGATACCACGTCAGCTATCCAAGAGTTTACTTTAACACGAAAGCCTATCGTCACTTTCAGGCATCACCGGCCCAATAACTACGTTATTAATGTAACTGAAGTTGACGAAATAGAAAAAGCCTTTATTTATGCTTTTACTTATCCGCCTGCTATTATGCAGCATATTAAAGCCACAGCAGAGGCTATACATCCTTATACCGACGGCAAATCAAGCCAGAGAGTGATTGATGCGGCGATTTCCTTTTTGCACAAGGATAAGTCGCATCTGAAAAAAAAGCCTTTGAACCTGGTAAGAAAATATAAGGTAAGAAAACAACTTCAGCACTTCACATTAAAAACCTACCGCAAGCCTTTTACAAAAAAAGAAGATTGAAAAGTTTATATTAAATAGGGGAAATTAAAATCTCTGATTAGTATGTTTGCAAAAAAAATTTAAAACAATGGAATTACAAAAGCTGGTTGGCGAAGCCTGGAATAACCGCGAGTTACTTAAAGATGAAACGTATACAGATGCAATCCGCAATGTAATTGATAAAATAGATGAGGGAACTTTAAGAGTGGCCGAGCCGGATGGTGAGGCAATATCTGGCGATAAGAACGGGCATTCGTGGAAGGTAAACGAATGGGTAAAGCAAGCGATTCTGTTATATTTTGGTATTCAAAAAATGGAGACCTATTCGCTTCCTCCTTTTGAATTTTATGATAAAATGAAATTGAAAAAAAATTATAAAGACCTTGGTGTGAGGGCAGTTCCACATGCGGTTGCACGCTATGGAAGCTTTCTTGCAAGAAACGTGGTATTGATGCCGAGCTATGTAAATATCGGGGCGTATGTAGATGAAGGTACGATGGTTGACACGTGGGCTACTGTTGGCAGTTGCGCGCAAATCGGTAAAAATGTGCACCTGAGCGGTGGCGTGGGCATAGGAGGAGTTTTAGAACCGCTGCAGGCAAGCCCGGTAATTATTGAAGATGGATGTTTTATTGGTAGCCGGTGCATAGTAGTAGAAGGAGTTAGAGTTGAAAAAGAAGCAGTGCTGGGCGCTAATGTGGTTCTTACCCAATCTACGAAAATAATTGATGTAAGCGGAAGCGAGCCTATAGAAACGAAAGGCGTTATTCCCGCGCGCAGTGTGGTAATTCCGGGAAGTTATTTAAAAAAATTCCCTGCGGGAGAATACAATGTAAGTTGCGCTTTAATTATCGGTAAAAGAAAAGAAAGTACAGATAAAAAAACCAGCCTGAATGAAGCTTTGAGAGATTTTAATGTAAGTGTGTAAGGCTATTTATGTTTAAATAAATATTTTTTAAAAAAATCTTCGCTCCTCAGCACTTCTATTTTTGAAAAATAAAAATCATCAATATCTTCTGTGATAATACAATTGCATTTATTTTCTAACGCTGAATAATATTCCAGGCCATCTTCAAAGTCATTGATATCAGGGCTTCGAAGCGCTTTAAATACTGCGGTTTCACTCACCGGGGCAATTTGAATATGGTCGCAAAGAAGGTGGATTTTACTCTTTGCTTTTTCACTTTTAAATTTTTTTTCAGCAAAATAGTAGGCTATTGCAAGACAAATGGGTGAGGAATAAAGAGTAAAATTTTTTCTATCGGAAAGGCTTAATATCCGTGAAGTAATGCTAAATAATGGGTATTCTTTATTTAATACTGAAACTAAAATATTAGCGTCAAGATAAATTCTCATTTTTTGGCTTTAAAGAATTCTTCTTTGGATTTCTTCCGGGTTCTTTTTGATTGGGTAGCATATTCTGCAGGGCCTTCAGCCACCATATTTACCCATTCTGAAATAGGAAAATCTTCAAGGCTATCGTAGTTTGAAGATGTCACTTTTTTCAATAGGAATTCTGTGAGTCTGGATAAGCTGATATTGTTGTTTTCAGCATATTTCTTAGCTTTTTGAATTACCGATTCGTCAAAACTTAATGTTATTTTGCAATCCATACCCCTTCATTTTTTACAAAATTAAGTTTTTTATACTACAAAGAAAATATTTTTATACGTACAAATTAGGTTTCCTGAATTTCTTTAAAAGCATTCCCTAAATTTTCAACTATATCTTTTGCAATTAAGGCTTCCTGGGATAGTCCTTCCGCGGCGATATCGCCTGCAAGTCCGTGAAGATATACGCCGAGGAGGCAGCTTTGCAATGGAGAATATTTTTGAGCCAGCAACCCGGTAATGATACCGGTTAGAACATCACCTGCCCCTGCAGTGGCCATTCCGGGGTTGCCGGTGGAATTAAAATAGCCCTTCCCATCAGGTGTGGCTATCAGGGTATGATGCCCTTTAAGCACAATATAAATTCTGAACTCTTTCGCTGTCTCTATTGCCTTGTCAATTGTATCAAAATCAGAAGTTGATTTTCCGAAAAGCCTTTCAAACTCTTTGGGATGTGGTGTGATAATAGTATCGACCGGAATCGAAGAATAAAGCTCCTCGTTCTCACTCAAAATATTTAAAGCATCCGCATCAATTACGATTGGCCTTTTAAAACTTTTAAACAGATTTTCCAGCAATTTTACATGCGATTTAAATTTACCGATTCCCGGGCCTATGCCTACCACGTCAAAATGTTGAAAGTCGTCAAAGTTGCCGATGTGTTTTTCTCCTGAAACCATGCACATTGCTTCTGGAACAGCCGTTTGCATAATGCCATAGCCCGCTTCACAAACAACTGAAGTTAACTTTCCTGCTCCGCTTCTTAAGCAGGCCAACGAACTGAGCACCGCAGCGCCCATCATCCCATAACTACCACATAACAGTGAGGCATATCCGTAATTTCCTTTGTTGACAAAATTCTTTCTTGGCTGATAAATGCCCTTAATCATACTATCATCAATATATTCAAAAGGAGTTGGCGTGGATGCTTCATAATCTTTTGAAAGCTCTATATCAAAGAATACAACTTTACCGGTATAGGGCTCATTTTCCGCCACCAGGAACGCTAATTTTTGGTTTTGAAAGGTAAGTGTGTAATCCGCTTTTATAATTGAAACATCTTCATTTTCGGTAATGGTGCTTTTATCTACATACAAGCCGCTGGGAACATCTATCGCTATTGTATCATTGCTGTTTGCATTAATATAGCCGATTATTTCCTTGTAAAATCCCTTTACAGGTTTGTTAAGGCCTGTACCAAACAACGCATCGATTATTATATCCTTTTCAGAAATCGAGGGAAAAGAATTTTCGTTTTGTAAAACTGAAATATGAACAGAAGTTTTTTTTAGTTTTTTTAGATTTTCTTCAAAATCAGGCGAGCCGGGCTTATTATTGTGAGGAATAAAAACTGAAACCTGGTACTTAATGCTGTTCAAAAGGCGGGCAAGCGCCAGGCCGTCACCGCCGTTATTTCCTTTCCCACAAAAAATTTTGAAACAATAGGACTCATCAAAACTCTGAACAATCCAATCGAAGCAGGCAACTGCGGCCCGTTCCATCAGGTTAATGGACAGAATCCCTTCTTTATTTATTGTAAAGGCATCCCAATTTTGAATTTGTTCTACAGAAAATATTTTCATCTTTTACATAAAAGGGTGATCAAAACGGCTGGCCAATTTAGATACCATATCTCTCCTTAAGAATATTGATATGATGTGCAGCATGGCCTGCAATCAGGTAGCCCATAGCATTCACGCTCATTTGATAAGTGCTTGCCTTTCCCACAACTTTTAGTTGATCGGATGTAAATCCATTAAAAAGAGTTTCGGTTGATTTTCGAACTGCAAAAAGATCATTAATTAAATCTTCAGGGCTTTTGTTGTTAGCATTTGAATTTATTGAATATTCGTTCTCATCAAAGCCTGGTAGTGTATTGGGATCTTTTCTTGAAAAGGCGAAGCCCCTATAACTAAAAACTCTTTCAGCATCTGAAATATGCTGAATAACCTCCTTTATCGTCCATTTGTTTTCCTGGTATTTATACATCCATTTATCTTCAGGGATTGAAGCAAAAAGTTTTTCCATTTGTTTTGCCTGCATTTCCAGAATAGTGTTCAGGTCCTCATTTTTTACAAGAGAAATATATTTTTCAAAATGTTCCGGATATGCTAAAGAAGATCTATTGAATTCCATATTTTAAATTTTATTTTTACCGGATAACGGTTGGTAAATTTCGGCCTTTGAGGGTAAAAATAAAAATTTGCTTTATTTGTTGCCTTACTGATTTACCATTTAAACAAAAAAAAACCGGTAGCTTTTGTACCGGTCTTTGTGAAATCAGATTTATTTTTAAGCTCTTTTTCTTTTCATTTTCTCATGCTTTTTGCCACTCTTGTTATTAAGCCTATCATAGCCGTTATCATCTTTTTTTCTTTCTCCCTTTAAGGTAGAAGCTAATTTTAAAGCATTGTAGGCATTAATTTCACCACCAGAAACTGAAATGTCTGCAAGATGGACACTGTCATCTGTGCCAGGCAATTTTACTTTTTGAGTAATGGGCGTTACTGATTGCATAATAGCATACTTAACCTGCTCTGCGCTAAGGTCAGGGTAATATTCGAGGATGAGAGCGGCCACTCCAGCCACCACAGGCGCTGCCATACTTGTTCCGGATAAATTCCCGAATTTATCATGAGGTAAAGTAGAATAAATATTTACGCCTGGTGAAAATACATCCACTGATTTTTTGCCGTAATTACTAAAACTTGCTGTGAACCCGCCATTGGTAGCGTCGCCGCTTGCGCCAACGGTAATAAAATCCCGTGCTGTGCCCGAATTATCAAGGTAAACCGGGTTAGGATAATTTTCAGCGCTGTCGACATTATTTGCATCATTACCCGCAGCATGCACCAGTAATACACCTTTGCTTTGAGCATATTTTACTGCATCATCTACCCAGCTTTTTTGAGGCGAGAACGACTTGCCGAAACTCATGCTGATTACTTCTGCGCCGTTGTCTACTGCATATCTTATCGCATTGGCAATATCTTTATCATGCTCGTCGCCATCCGGAACCGCACGAACCATCATTATTCTTACATTATCAGCAATTCCATTCATACCTATTCCATTATCTCTTACTGCTGCTATGATGCCTGAACAATGTGTGCCATGCGAAGGAGTTCCTGCCATTACATCGTTATTGCCATAATAGCGATCGTTGATGTCATTCGGATTGTCTTTTACGATTTCATTCCTATAATCTTCAGGCGGGGTAGTAGCAGCCTTTCCCTTGCGCACCTGTCCTTTCCAATAATTGAGAATATCATCATATGGGATAGCATCATCATTATTGTCTTCTTTTGTAATATTTAGCCACATAGTAGCGGTCATCTTTGCAATTTGATCTGTAGAAGTATAATTCAACAAATCGTTGCGGGTAAACTCTTTTTTGCTTAAATCTTTTGCAATTATAGAATCACCTTTTTCCAAAACCGGTATAATTCTTTCCAACTGCATAAGCTGCGCAGGTTCAATGCCATCAGTCACGTCATTTTTTGCCCGGAGGTACGTAGCATATTCTGCTTTTTGAGCAGCATCCATCGTGGTGGTATCGATGGTTTTATTATCGAACTTGTCTTTAAGACTCCAGTACACGCGCGCTGCTTCATAAGAATCCGTATGTACATTTCTTCCATCTTTGCCTCCAATAAAATTCCAGCCATAAACATCATCAATATATCCGTTATGGTCATCATCAATTCCATTCCCCGGGATTTCTCCGGGATTGTGCCATAAAATGGGTTTTAAATCCGGCTGTAAGGTATCTACGCCGCTGTCTATCACCGCTACAACGACGGTGTGGCTGGGCTTGCCCTTCAGAAATTCATAGGCTTTATCCAGGCTTATTCCATAATATCCGGTGGCTGCCCGGTCAAGCTGGTACCAATCATTAGGCGCTGTTTTTATAACGGGCGCCGTCGCAGTGTCAGACTGGGCCAGCACTAATGTTGGTAAAATCATCGTGATGATTAAACCAAATAAAAACCGTTTACTTCCTTGTATCATTTTTGGGTGTATAGTTTTAAAAAATGCAAATATTTATAAATATTGCTACAATTGTTTACCATTTAAAATTATTACGAAATTTTTAGGT
This sequence comes from Hanamia caeni, assembly GCF_003721595.1. Taxonomy (GTDB): domain Bacteria; phylum Bacteroidota; class Bacteroidia; order Chitinophagales; family Chitinophagaceae; genus Ginsengibacter; species Ginsengibacter caeni. The sequence continues at coordinate 120,611 of NZ_RJJR01000011.1, read as the reverse complement.
ATTCAATAAGCGGGCCAATACATTTTAGCAGAAATGTAAAAGAAATATTCTAAAATTCAGGATTGCTTACATCACGGAAGATGTTAAGTTAATGGTGCTTTAAAAGGTAAATGATTTATAAAATGATTTAGCGAATAAGGTCATCTTAAATTATCCATTTTTGAGCGATTTCAAAATCTCTAATGCCTGCTTTGAAAGCTCTTCTATTTTACTGTAATTCTTTTCTTCAAGTAATTGTTTGCTTACCAGCTTGCTTCCCATGCCTACCGCACACACGCCGGATTTCAGCCATTTTGCAATATTATCCTTATCAAGATCCACGCCGCCGGTGGGCATAAAAAGCAAGTCGGGAAACAGGGCTTTTATTGCGCTCATAAATTCGGGGCCTAAAATATTTCCCGGAAAGAGTTTTATCATTTTGGCGCCTAAATTTTCTGCCCTGATAATTTCTGTAGGAGTCATGCATCCGGGCACCCAAAGCATATCATTTTTATCACAAACTGTGGCAACCTCTTCCACCAGGCCGGGACAAATAATAAAGTCAGCGCCGGCATCAATAAATGTCTGAGCCATCTGGCCATTCTTAATAGTCCCAATTCCGAGATACATATCTTTGAATTCTGCATCGCACATTTCACGCATCTTCTTAAAATTCTGCAATGCCGCTTCACCACGGTTCGTATATTCTACGGTTCTGATGCCGGCATTGTACAAAGCTTTCAATACCTGAAGACTCACATCAGTATCTTTATAAAAATAAAGTGGTAAAATCCCCTGCTCAGGTATTAATTTTAAAAGAAGTTCCTTTTTGCTCATAATAAATATTTAGAAATTAAAATTTTAATTCGCCGTCCATAGCGCTTCCGGCAAAATTAAATTGAATTTAGAAACAGTTGTTTTTTATTTCAAAATAAATCGTTTATCCATAACCGTTATTCGATGCTCCAATTGTTCATCCCGTAAAATGTTTAAGATATGATTTTATATTTAATTAATAAAGCGGATTACGCAATCGTTATCGTTATTTTTTCCCAGATTTTTGAATTCATTTCTTGTTGATTAACTAAATATGCCTGAGATTTGAGGAATTCCAGTTTTTAAAAAAATATTTTAAATTAAATTCTAAAGATCATGGCAAAAAAAGTAGTTACTCTGGGTGAAATTATGCTTCGTTTATCCACTCCCGATTTTAAAAGATTTGTCCAGGCTGATAGTTTTGACGTAACCTATGGAGGAGGTGAGGCAAATGTTTCAGTTGCGCTTTGTAATTATGGATTGCAGGGAACATTTGTTTCAAAAGTTCCGGAAAATGCAATAGGGCAATCGGCGATAAATCACTTGCGGCGCTATGGAGTAAGCACTGAATACATAGCCAGGGGAGGAAAGAGGCTTGGAATTTATTTTTTGGAAACCGGTGCATCCATGCGGGCTTCCCAAGTGATCTATGACCGTGCCGATGCCTCAATCGCTGAAGCAGAAATTTCTGATTTTGATTTTGATAAAATATTTGATGGCGCATCGTGGTTTCATACAACCGGCATCACACCGGCATTAAGCGATAAAGCTGCCGCATTGACTGAAGCCGCTTTGAAAGCCGCCAAAGCAAAAGGCATTACTACAAGCATTGATTTAAATTACCGCAAAAAATTGTGGAGCAAGGAAAAAGCGAAGGAAGTGATGACCAATCTTTGTCAGTATGTAGATGTTTGTATCGGAAATGAAGAAGACGCTGAAACAACTTTAGGATTTAAGAGCAAAGGCACAGATGTTACCAAAGGAGAATTGAACCTTGAAGGGTACAAAGATGTATTTCAGCAAATGAAAGAAAAATTCGGATTTAAATATATTGCATCCACATTAAGGGAAAGCTACAGCGCTTCTGACAACGGATGGAGTGCATTGGTATATGATGGCAATGAATTTTATCACACCAAGCAATATGAAGTTAGGATAGTTGACCGTGTAGGCAGTGGTGATTCTTTCGCCAGCGGATTTATTTACGGACTCGTTACCGATATGAATTTAAAAGATGCTGCAGAATTTGGTGTGGCTGCTTCTGCCTTGAAACATACAATTCCGGGCGATTTAAATCATGCCACTTTAAGCGAAGTGAAAGCTTTGATGAAGGGTGATGCAAGCGGCCGGGTGCAGCGATAAAATTTATAGTGAGCCAACAAATAAGGTGAATTTTATTTTAGCAGTTTATGCCTGACTTCTTCCATTCCTTCTGTTGCTGTTTTTTTAATGATGGTAAAATTGTAGTGTGGAGGAATGTAAGGAGGATTTTTATCGATAATATATTTTGGAATTCCGGCAGGAAGAAAATCTATTAAACCTGCTGCGGGATACACTTGCAGCGATGTGCCTGCCAAAATAAAAATATCAGCAGTTGACATAATCCGCGCTGCTTCTACTATCATCGGCACAGACTCGCCAAACCAAACCACATGAGGCCGAAGTTGAAAACCATCTTCTGCTATCTGCCCGAATTGGATGTCGTCCTTTATTTCATAAAAAGTGTCAGCGTCATTTTCACTTCGCATTTTAAAAATCTCGCCATGCAGATGAATTACATTTTTTGACCCGGCTCTCTCATGAAGGTCATCAATATTTTGTGTAATGACAGCTACTTCAAAATTCTTTTCCAAATCAGCAATGGCTTTATGTGCCGAGTTGGGTAACGCTTGTGCTACTTCTTTTCTTCTTTGGTTATAAAAATCCAAAACGAGTTCCGGATTTTTTTGCCAGCCTTGCGGTGAAGCCACTTCATACACGTCATAACCCATCCACAAACCATCGCTGTCGCGGAAAGTTTTTAATCCACTTTCAGCGCTAACGCCTGCTCCGGTAAGGATGATGAGATTTTTCTTCAAAACTTTTTTCTAATCATGTTTTTCAAATTTACAATAATATAAAAGCGAAAATCCCAAAAATATGATGCTACGATTCTTCGTTTTACAAGAAATTGGAGAGATAATATTTGTGTAGCATTTTGTGTAAATTGCAATTAAACATTTTTATGGTAAGAACGGCAAATAAAGCTAAATCGGGTGTTCGTAAGAAAAAATCGAATATCAAACACATGACGACGAGAACTGAAATGGTAACAAAAATGTTAGCGGACCAAAAAATAATCCGGGATGCAGTTGAGAAAGGCATCCCGTTAAAAGAACTGCAGAAAAAACATGGATTCAAATTTGCTCCCTTACCCCCTCTTAAAAATTGACGATTTTACCTATAATTTTAAAACAGACCTGGGTTTAGAATACAGTTGTTCCTTCCTGAGTTACGCTGAATATTTCCCTAACTACCCGGAAATTGCACACAGATTTTATTCATTTAATCTAAATTTAAGATCTCCCTCTAAAAAAAGATTCACGGGTACAGATAATCGAATTGCAGCTACGGTTGTTTCGATAGTTTCCGGATTTCTTGAATCAAAGATTAATGCTGTAGTTTACGTTTGCGACAACTCCGACGGTAAAGAGACAGCACGAGCAAAAAAGTTTGTAAGCTGGTTCAATTATTTTGAATACGCTTCAGAAAAAATCATTCAAATCAGCAATAATTTTAAAGCAGGTGATATGATGATATATAGTTCTTTGCTCGTTCACCGCAAGAATAACGAAATTGAAAAAATCATACTTGCTTACCTTGAATTGACCAGTGAGGAGGATAAATAAAAATTTCGAAATGTATATTCATCGTGATTCGCATTTATTTTCCTCCGCTGATCTTCAAAATATGTTTCCATTCAGAAGGTGTTACTTTTTGAACAGAAAGCCTGGAATTTTTTACCAGCTCCATATTTTGCAATTGTGGATCTTCTTTAATGTCAGCAAGTGATACCGGTTTTTTTAATTTTTTGACAGGGCTTAAATCTACCACCACCCAATTTCTGTCGTCAGTTGTCGGATCCTGGTAAGCTTCTTTTACTACCATTGCTATTCCTACAATTTCTAACCCTTCATTACTGTGATAGAAAAAAACTTCATCTCCCTTTTTCATCTCCCTTAAATTATTGCGCGCAGCATAGTTTCTTACGCCGTCCCAATAGGTTTTCTTTTCTTTTACAAATAGGTCCCAACCGTATTTAAACGGTTCTGATTTGACAAGCCAATAATTCATTGATAATAATATTAGTTAAATTTAAAAGTAAGATTTAAAATCCATCGTCAAATTATTTACGTAAATTGAGTTAGTAAATTAGTACTTTGTGCTTCACTGTATTGGCTTACTTTTGAAAAATTAAAAAGATTAAAAATTAAAAAAACGAAATGATGCTAAGCATTTTCTCAAATCCCGTATTACTGTTTTCTATGCCGGGCGGCTCAGAATGGATTTTGATATTATTAGTCGTTTTACTGTTTTTCGGCGGTAAAAAAATTCCGGATCTTATGCGTGGAATCGGCAAAGGCGTAAGGGAATTTAATGATGCCAAAGAACACGTGAAAAGTGAACTGGAAGCAGGGATGAAAGAAAAGGATGTGGTTAAACCTGCAGCCTCTTCTAACGCCAATTGATTTTCTATAATTTACAGTGTGAATAATGATTATAATTTACACTGTAAATTTTATTCCTTGTGCTAAAGGAAGCGTATCTGAGTAGTTAATGGTGTTTGTTTGCCTCCTCATATAAACTTTCCAGGCATCACTGCCGCTTTCCCTTCCGCCACCAGTTTCTTTTTCTCCGCCAAAAGCGCCGCCAATTTCTGCCCCCGAAGTTCCTATGTTTACATTTGCAATGCCACAGTCGCTTCCTTTTGAAGAAAGAAACCATTCTGCTTCGCGGAGATTGAGTGTAAAAATTGAACTCGACAATCCCTGCGGAACTGCATTCTGAATTTCAATCGCTTCTTCGAGGGTCTTATATTTTATTAAATACAGAATGGGTGCGAAGGTTTCGTGCTGTACAATTTCCATATCGTTCGTCACTTCAGCAATGCACGGCTTTACATAGCAGCCGCTCTCAAATCCCTTTCCTGAAAGAATTCCGCCTGCAAGGGCCATATTGCCCCCTTGCTTTTTGATTTGATTAATGGCATTTAAATAAGCATCAACAGCATCGTGATCTATTAACGGGCCAACATGATTTTCCTCCTTTAGCGGATCCCCGATTTTTAATTGCCTGTAGGCTTGTATTAATTTCTTTTTAAAAATATCATAAATATCTTCATGAATAATCAACCTGCGCGTGGTAGTGCAACGCTGGCCTGCAGTGCCTACAGCGCCAAACAGGCAACCCACAAGAGCAATGTTTAAATCAGCTTCTTTGGAAATAATTATAGCATTGTTTCCGCCAAGTTCAAGCAAACTTTTTCCAAGGCGCGCACCCACAGCAGCGCCTACGGCTTTTCCCATCCTTGTAGATCCTGTTGCGGAAACCAGGGCAATTTTGGGTTCATTTGCAATCCATTCGCCAACTTCGCGGCCGCCTGACACCAAATTACATACTCCTTCGGGCACTTTATTTTCCTTAAAAACTTTAGAAATAATATGCTGGCAGGCAATAGCACACAGCGGCGTTTTCTCTGAAGGTTTCCAGATGCATACATCTGCGCAAACCATTGCTATAAAGCTATTCCAGCTCCAGACTGCCACGGGGAAATTGAAAGCTGAAATGATGCCCACTATTCCTAAAGGATGGTATTGGTCGTACATGCGGTGGCCGGGCCTTTCGCTGTGCATGGTAAAGCCATATAACTGGCGGGAGAGGCCCAATGCAAAATCGGCTATGTCAATCATTTCCTGTACTTCGCCCATACCTTCCTGAAGGCTTTTGCCCATTTCATAGCTCACTAATTTCCCGAGAATATCCTTGTGTCGGCGTAGCTCATTTCCAATTTGCCTTATGATTTCGCCACGCCTCGGAGCCGGCCACGTGCGCCATTCAACAAAAGCATTTTGCGCGGTTTCTACTACGTAATCAAAACTTCTTTTATCGCAGGAATTTACAGAGGCAATTTGTTTTCCATCCACCGGGGAAGATGAAATAATTTTTTCACCTGAGGCTGAAAACCATTTTGTGCCTGTGGAGACTCCTTTATTGAGTTCAGATATTTTTAATTCTTTTAGAAAATTTTGCATGAAAATATCTTTTATACACAAAGATAAGGTATGAGATTTTAGGCCTTTGCAAAATAGAAAGTGAAGGTATTTGCTTGTTTACTCTCTGCATAAGACAATACTTCAATCTTCAATTTTCATCTCAATATTGTTCCTTCTCATTCGGGAAATCGTGGGCTTTCACATCCCTGATGTATTGTTGAACAGCGCTGGTAATTTGTTCATGGAGGTTCAAATAAGTTCTTAAAAAACGCGGTTTAAATTCTGTATTAATTCCAAGCATGTCGTGCATGACCAATACCTGGCCATCACAACCGTTACCGGCGCCTATTCCAATCGTAGGTACGGCAAGGCTTTTAGAAACTTCTGTGGCCAAAGAGGCAGGAATTTTTTCCAGCACAATTCCAAAGCATCCTGCTTCCTGCAAAAGCATCGCGTCACTTTTTAATTTTTCGGCTTCTTCTTCCTCCCTTGCTCTTACCGTGTAAGTACCGAATTTGTAAATAGATTGCGGCGTCAAACCCAAATGCCCCATCACGGGAATTCCGGCGCTTACAATTCTTTTTACTGAATCAATGATTTCTTCGCCGCCTTCCAGTTTAATGGCATGTGCGCCTGTTTCTTTCATAATACGTATTGTAGAATTCAGCGCCTCTTTACTGTTTCCCTGGTAACTTCCAAACGGAAGATCAACAATAATTAAAGCGCGGCTGCAGCCGCGAACCACTGAACTGGCGTGATAGATCATTTGATCAAGTGTAATAGGCAAAGTAGTTTCATGGCCTGCCATCACGTTGCTGGCGCTGTCTCCGACGAGAATAATATCAATGCCGGCGGCATCAAAAATTTTTGCGAAAGAAAAATCATACGCGGTGATCATCGAAATTTTTTCCCCCGCCTGTTTCATTTTTTGCAGGGTATGAGTGGTTATTCTTTTTACTTCTTTATTAACTGACATGATTTTTTTTTAAAGGCGACTACCTGAAACGCTTTGCATCAGAATAAAAAATTCCCTGATATTTTGCCTTGTAAAATTACTTTTTTTACTAATCCGAATTGTGACCGGTAAAGCAATAAATAGGGCTTATTCTATTTTCAAATTATTTGGCGTTTACCTGCCGGCTATACAAGTGGTGTACTATTCCATCCACCAGCCCAATATTTGGAACATAAATCTGGTCTGCGCCTGCCCAGCGCATCACGCTTAAATAGATTTTTAACGCCGGAACGATTACGTCGGCCCTGTCTTCTTTTAATTTATAGATATTGACTCTATCTTCCATAGAAACATTGCTAAGCTCTTTATAATAATCTCTCAGAAGCTCGTAGGGCAAAGGCTTGCCGTCTTTCTTTTTGCTGAGAGAAAAAACTTTATTAATGTTTCCACCTGAGCCAATAGCTTTTATTGCTTTGAAATTTTTTGCCTGGGACTTTATAGCATTTTTCATTTCATCCCATGTCTGATCCATCACCTGTTCTTTTAACAAACGGATGGTGCCTATTTGGAATGAATCTTTAAATATTAATTCATTGTTATTAAAAAAGGTTAGCTCTGTGCTGCCGCCGCCTACGTCAATATACAGGTATGAACTGTCTTTATCAAGATTTTCGGCAATGTGATTTTCAAACACCAATAATGCCTCCTCACTTCCTGAAATAATTTCTATATCAAGATCCGTTTTTTCTTTTATCAGCCTGATAATTTCAGGACTGTTTTTCGCATCACGCATCGCAGACGTAGCACAAGCTTTCAAAGCTACTACTTCATACGCTTTTGCAATGTTTATAAAACCTTGCAAAGTCAGTAATAACAACTCAATTTTTTTTTGAGAAATGTTTCCCGAATCAAACACGTCAAAACCCAGTCGCAATGGCACTCTTACAAAACTTAATTTAGTAAAAGAGGGCGCATTTTTTTTATCCGTAACTACATTTGAAATCAATATCCTGGCTGCGTTGCTTCCAATATCTATTGCTGCAAGTTTCAAATTTTAATATGTTTTCTGTAATAAAGTATTGAAGATTTCTATTTGAGATCTGATCTGTTTTTCGCCCGGCTCTGTCACGTATTCATTGGAAAGATCATTATCAAGAATCCTGGCTTTCACATTGTCTTCTAATTGTATTTCGATAATTTCTTTCAATTCTTCCTGTATACTTTTTTCAAATACGGGACAGGCTACCTCTATGCGGTGATCAAAATTTCGAACCATCCAATCAGCAGAAGAAATAAAATATTTTTCTTTGCCACCGTTATGAAAAATAATAACCCGTGCATGTTCAAGATATTCATCCACTATACTTATCGCTTTTACTTTTTTCTTAAATTTTTTATTCTCTGTATACATGCAACAGATACCGCGGATTATCATTTTGATTTTTACTCCTGCGCGTGCCGCTTCATAAAGCTTCAAAATCAATTCCTCGTCGCTTAAAGAATTTAATTTTAGAATAATAGAAGCGGGCTCATTTGCCCTGGCGTGCTTTATTTCTTTATTTATCAGCGACTCAAAATGTTTTCTCATATTTAAGGGGCTCACAAAAAGCGTGTCGCATAATTTTAATATTTGTGTATTTTTTGAATTTTCAAGATAGGAGAAAACACGATCGAGGTCGGTCATGATTTTATGATTACTTGTAAGAAGACAATGGTCGCCATAAACACGGCTCGTTTTTTCATTTAGATTTCCTGTGCTTACAAAACCATAAAGCCTTGATCGTTTATTGACTCTTTTTTTGATAAGGCAAAGCTTGGCATGGATCTTCAGGTTGGGCAAACCCATAAAAACTTTTACACCCGCTTCCTCCAGCGTTTGTTTCCATTCAAGATTGGCCTCTTCATCAAACCGGGCTCTTAATTCAAGAATGACAGTTACTGATTTACCATTCCTTACTGCGTTTGTCAATGCATTGATAATATTTGAGTTCGTAGCCAGACGGTAACACGTTACTTTGATGCTTACCACATCAGGGGCAATTGCAGCTTCGCGCAAAATATCGATTACCGAATCGAATGAATGATACGGAAAATTGAGCAGAATATCTCTTTGAAGAATAATCTCACTTATATTATTTGCATTTTTTAAAAGCGGATGAATGAAAGGCGTTTTCCTTGCGCTTTTGGTTTTAAAAACAGATTCCGGAAAATTGATAAAATCTTTAAAATTGTGAATGCGTTCGCCTGATTGGATATTATCTTTTGTAGATAATTCAAGCCGCTGGATAAGATAGTTAAGAAGGCCGTTGTCAATTTCTTTATCAAAAATAAAACGTACGGGTTTGCCTTTTTTTCGGTTTCTTAATCCTTTCTCAATTTTTTGAATCAGCGACGTTGAAAGGTCACTATCTATATCCATTTCAGCATCGCGCGTCACCTTCACAATATTTGAGCTAAAGGTGTCATAATTAAAATAGGAAAATATCTGGGGCAGGCAAAACCGTATAATATCTTCCAGCAGGATGATATATTTGTTATTTTGAATGGCGGGAAGGATGATAAACCGTGGCAGCCGCGCCGGAATGGAAACCAGTGCGTATCGCTGTGGGATTGAATTGTCGGCCTTTGAAAGCTTGCAGGCGAGATAGATTGATTTATCGTTTAACGTAGGAAAAGCCTTTAGGTTTTCAATCATCAGCGGAACTATGTAGCTTCTTACATTATCGTTGAAATAAGAAACAACGTATTCGATTTGTTCACTGTTGAGTTGCCTGTCGTTCAACAAAAAAATTCTTTGTTTTTTCAGCTCATTTAAAATTATTTTCCACGTATTATTAAATTGATTTTGCTGGCCGGAGACCGTGAAATTAATTTCCTCCAAAATTGCCTCAGGCGAATGTTCCAAATGCATATTCGCTTTGCTGCCATACCTTACCATTCTTTTTAAGGCCGCAACGCGAACCCTAAAAAATTCATCCAGATTACTGGAAAAAATACCTAAAAATTTTATGCGCTCATTTAAGGGCACCGATTCATCAGCAGCTTCCTGCAACACACGTTCGTTGAAAGCAAGCCAACTGATATCCCGGGTAATAATTTTTCGTTTATCCGTCACCGTTACTCCATTATTTGCTGTTACCGAATTTTTTAATAATATTCGTAGTGGAGAAGCCTTCCAGCAATGGCACAATCTCTACCCTGCCGCCATGAGCTATCACTTCCTTTGCACCTACTATTGTGTCTAAAGTGTAATCTCCGCCTTTTAATAAAACGTCGGGCTGAATAAGCTTAATAATTTCAAGGGGTGTTTCTTCTTCGAAAATCACTACGTTATCCACCATAATTAAAGACGCAAGGATAAGGGCCCGTGAGTTTTCGTTATTTACCGGCCGATCTTCTCCTTTTATTTTTTTTACGGATGCATCACTGTTGATCCCAACGATTAAAATATCTGCAAAAGATGCAGCTTTCGACAAAACAGCGATATGCCCTTCATGCAAAATATCAAAAACGCCGTTTGTGAAAGCAATGGTTTTGCTTTTTAACCTTAATCTCACCACTTCCTGGATCAGTTGCTGCCGATCAAGGATACGGGTTTTTATAGTGTCAGTCTTTTTCATTTTTACTTCTATTTTGATAAATTAATAATCCAAAACTTAAAATTCCTACAACAATGATGATAACAGTTGTTACCCCCCACATCAGCCAGCCAAAGGAGATATTATCGACATTATAAATTAGCAATACCTGCTGAACAGCGATAGGAAATGCGCCAAGGCCTCCAGGCGAAACTATCATCGCAAGCGTAGCCAGTGAAAGTACACTAAACGCAGCAGTAATTCCCAGCGAAGAAGTGGCGTCGAGCGCAGAAAAGCCTATATATACCTCAGATAAATAACAGGCCCATATAAACACGGAATGCGCAATAAATTTTTTCCTTTTTTTCAGGCGCAATATGGTTGTAAATCCTTCCTTTAATCCAAGATGGATTCCTTTAAGCTTTACAACCAAATGGTGATCTTTATATTTTATTAGAATGTGCCTGCTAATAAAAAATATAACCGCTAATAATATTATAATCACGAGTAAAATACTCCATAGCGATATGGATTTACTCATATCAGAGATCTTGCTCAACTTACCAGCTACAAAATCACTCACCGTTTCGATCTGGATAACGAGCGTGATAACCAAGAACAGAAAATAGCATAAAAGATCGAAAACCCGCTCTACAAGGATAGTTCCAAATAATTTTGAAACCGGAATTTTGTCATACTTGCTTAAGAGCGTACATCTTAATATTTCACCAGCTCTGGGCAGGAAAGTATTTGCAAAATACCCTCCCATCACAGCATAAAAAGTGTTGGAAGTTTTTGGCTTATAACCCATCGGTTCGATGAGTATTTTCCATCGAACTGCACGGCTAATGTGCGACAGAATGGTTAAAACAAAAACAGGTAAAATGTAAATGTAATGAGCGTGTATTAAAGAGTCCTTAAACTGCACTTTTTGAAGCGGCGTCATTTTTGAAATTTGCCACCAGGTCAGAAACACACCAATTCCGAGAAAAAAAAGATATTTAAGAATTGAAAAAATAGTTTTTTTCATATGGTTTTACAAGGTAATAAACGAAAATTAATATTCAGATAATATAATATTATCAATAAGCCGGACATTCTGTAAAAATGCGGCAATTAAAATAACTAACTTTTGCCCGGGGATCAATTCTGAAACAGTTTGCAAATCTTTTTCTTTAGCTAGTTCCAGGTAATCAATTTTAAACCCTTTGAGTTCTAACTTTTTTATTGCGTTCTTTTTAAGTATTGAGAATTGGCTGTGATCGCGATTTTCTTTTATTTCCTTAAGCGCCTTAAATAATTCTGCAGCAATTTCCCGTTCATCTTCATTTAATCGCTGATTCCTGCTGCTCATCGCGAGGCCGCTTTGCTCGCGGGCTATAGGGCAAATGATTACATCGGTTTCATATTTCATCAAGCTTATTAATCTCTTGATAACAAGGCATTGCTGAAAATCTTTCCTGCCCAAAAAGAGAACATCGGGAGTTATAATGGTTAATAATCTTTCTACCACCAGGCAAACGCCCTGGAAATGCCCCGGCCTGAATTTCCCTTCCAAAACAGTTTCAAGATTTCCTAAATCATAATGCTTTCGTTTTGATTTTTCATCAGGATATATTTCACTTTCTGAAGGAAGAAATAAAATATCGCAACCATTTTCTTCAAGTAGTTTAATATCCTTTGCAACCGTTGATGGATATTTTTCCAAATCAGCTTTGTTATCAAATTGAGCAGGGTTTATGAAAATGCTGACGATCGAAATATCAGCTTGTTTTTTTGATTGTTGTAAAAGAGATAAGTGGCCTTCGTGCAATGCGCCCATTGTTGGCACAAATCCGACGGCAGCCTTACCCGACCTAGCAGTTTGCAGCCATTTTTGAATGTTTGTTATTCGTTTAAATATGATCATAATTACATTTAAGGTGATTGTGACAGTGGGTTTAGCATTGCATAAACGAAAAAAAAGGTAACTTTGCCGCCTGTAAAAAACAAAAAGCCAATTAACCATTAATAAATGTCGACAAAGAAAAGAATTTTATTCATAGCAAGTGAAATGTCTCCTTACCTTGAAATGACAGAATTTGCCGAAATTGTTAATAGACTTGCCGTAAAATCTAATGAATCTGGGATGGAAGTGCGTTGCATAATGCCGCGCTTCGGAATTATTAATGAGCGCAGGCACCGTCTTCATGAAGTGGTTCGCTTATCAGGGATAAATGTTTCAGTGGATGGCGATGATTATCCTTTGGTTATAAAGGTGGCTTCCTTACCCAATGCACGTTTGCAGATATATTTTCTTGACAATGAGGATCTCTTTAAAAGAAAATCTATATTTAATGATGAAAATGACAAATGGTTTTCAGACAATGGCCTCAGAACCGTTTTGTTTTGTAAAGGCGCTTTGGAAACTGTTAAAAAGTTTGGCTGGCCCCCGGATATTATCCATTGCAGTGGCTGGATGACAGGATTGATTCCTATGTATATCAAAACTGCTTATAAAAAAGAACCCGTGTTCAGTAATTGCAAAGTTGTTTTCACTATTGGACAAAATACCTATAAAGAAAAGATGGGTGCTAATTTTGCAGAAATTGCTACCATTAATTCAAATATTAAAGAGAAGGATATTGAATTATTTAATGAAGGAAGCAATTCTGCAATGTTCAGAGGCGGGGCTCACTTTGCCGATGCAATTACGTTTGGCGCAGATAAAGTGGATAAAAAATTGACCGAAGAATTTAATAAGGCGCGTGGTAAAAAGGTTATTAAGTATGACGAACAGTCAGATTTAACAGACTATTTACAATTGTATCACGACCTTGCCGCCAAATAATTTCATCCCTTATTTACTCTATTCAAATCTTTTTTTAGGTGTTTAAAAACCAATTCAAATTTTCAGTTACTGGAATTTTAATGTTCTTCGTTTTTTCTTTTGGCTGTACTAAAATCGATACTACTTCTCTCGGACAAAATCTTATTCCGGCAATAGATAATATCCACACTTTTGATACGACCTTCCAGGTAATTGGGATAAACTACGACAGCACTGAATGTGATACCATTCATCGTACAAGTTTGCAGGCGCTGGGAATCATACAGAACGATCCTCTGTTTGGCAGCACTTCTGCTAACATTTACGTTGAATTTAAGCCTTCTGCATACCCTTATAATTTTCCTGTAGCTGATGCCAATAGCATCCAGATAGATTCTGCCGTAATGGTTCTCGATTATTCCTACTCTTATGGAGATACTAACCAAGTGCAAAAAGTAACAGTTTACCAGCTTGCGGATTCATTTAATGTTACTCAAAACTATACTACCTGCAGGGTGCTCGATTATGACAATTCTGTTTTATTAGGAGAAAAAATGTTTATCCCAACCCGGTTAAAAGATTCTGTGCATGCTTACAATGAAAATGCAGCTAACCAGTTAAGGATTCCGCTGTCTGCTTCATTTGCCCAGAAATTTATTGATGATTCGGCCCAGATATTCCGGAGCGATAAGGATTTCGTCAATTATTTTAAGGGCTTTGCTGTGATAGCAGACGAGGCAACAGGAGGGCAGGGATTAAATTATTTTGACGTAACACAATCACGTTTGTCATTTTACATACGTTATAAAAGCGGCACTACTACTGATACAACGGTTATCAATTTTGGGTTGTCTGGCTACAGTGGTTTATCAAACTCTATCGTCAGAAATTACGGAACTTCAGAAATCACCCAACATCTTTCGCAGCCTGAAAATGGCGACAGCCTCCTTTTCATTCAAACATCGCCCGGCACCTTCGCACTCTTACATGTTCCTTCCATTACTGGATTATCTAACAGAGTTATCAACCGTGCCGAAATAATTCTTGACCAGGTTTATGCGCCAAATGCTTTAAATGATATTTTTTCACCGCCCTTAAATTTATATCTTGAAGTTAAAGATTCTTCCATCAGCTCCAGCCAATACATTCCCATACCTTGCGATTTCAGTTCCAGCGAGATAAATAATGGCTTCCAGTATCTTGGCGGGCAAAGAACTTTTACGAAAGACTCATCCGGCAATACCATTGCTGAATACAGGCTGAATATTTCACGGTATCTCCAGGCGATGGTTACCAAAGGAAAACAAAATCTTACATTCAGGCTCAGCGCACCCGATTATATTACCAACAAAAGCACTTATATAGATTGGTGTGGGCAGGGAATTGCACCTTTTTCCGTATTAAGGAATTATTCCGCCGACGGAAGGGTAGTATTAAATGGAACCAACGGAACGAGCACCAGAGCAAGATTGCATGTAGTATATTCCAAACTGTAATTCCCTGCAATAGTTTAGCAAGCTTCTTTTAATGCTTCAGTCACAGAATAAAAATTCCTGCTTTTTATTCATTTACTGTGTGCCAATAAAAAAGCCTTTGGATAAAGGCTTAAAAATGTAAAATCAAAAACAAAACAAATTAATACTTGCCGGTTTTATGCGGGCAAAGTAATAATCGGTACCCGGCTATGATAGGCCAATTTTTTGGTGTGACTTGTTTTAAAAAGTTGGCTTAAGAAACTGTGCTTCCTCGGAACCGTAATAATTGCATCCATTTCCCTGCTTTCCACAAAGCTGCTGATGCCCTCCAAAAAATCATAGGCGCGCAGGAAAGAAAATTCAGGGTGGTATTCGCCTAATTTTTCTTCCATCGCTTCTTTTTCAATTTTATACTCAGGAGTTAATTCAACAAAATGCTCGCTATCTACATTCAATATCTCAAGTGATGGTTTGAAGGTGTTGATAATCTCTTTCAGTGTTACAAAAGGCGTGGTTCGGGCCACATCCGTAAAATCAGAAGTAAATACTACTTTTTTTAATCCTTTAAATTCTGCTTCCGCAGGAATAATCATTACCGGGCAATCAATTTTGCGGATAATATTTAATGTGCTTGTTCCCATAAAAACCTGCCTAATTCTTGAACTGCCGGTGATACCCATAATCACCATTTCAATACCATGGCCCAATACATATTCATAAAGCATATCCACAAAAGACCCTTCTTCAACGGCAAGAGAAATATTTCTTCCTTCCCCTATTTGTGTTCTGATTTCATTTAGTTCGTTTAAAGAAATCTGTTCCCTCGATCCTTCTTCTTTCGAACTCAAGGTAGGAAGACTGATACTACTATAAACATTGTAAAAAGTTATTTCTGCCTCCGAAACTTGCGAAGTGAGCGCCACAGCGTATTTTGCCGCATTAATTGAAGCATCCGAAAAATCAATAGGTACTAAAAATTTTTTCATTTTTGATTTTTTGTGATTAGTAATCAAATTAAAATAGCCGCAAATTTACATAATCATATTTGTAAAAAACGTCAATTAAAATGTAAACAAATCCATTGAGTAGAATGGCCTGTGAAAAATCTGTGTATAACTAAAAATGACATTAGGCTTTCCTTAAATTTTCTTTCTTGTATAACAAATATATTTGCGGGTAAGGGCTCTTAGGCTATACAATATGCCCTGTTAAATAATCCGAAAAGTGAGATTAAAGAATTTAGAAATAAAAGGCTTCAAAAGTTTTGCTGATAAAACGATAGTCAATTTTGACCAGGGCATCACCGGTGTCATAGGACCTAATGGATGTGGAAAAAGCAATATAGTCGATAGCATCAGGTGGGTAATAGGTGAGCAAAAGATAAGCCAGCTACGAAGTGAAAACCTGGAAAGTCTTGTCTTTAATGGTTCTAAAAACCGCAGTGCCAGTGGCCTTGCGGAGGTGAGCCTCACTTTTGAGAATACGAGAAATCTGCTGCCTACAGAATTTCAAACGGTTACGGTTACACGTAAATATTACAAAAACGGTGAAAGCGAATATCGTCTCAATGATGTGTCCTGTCGTTTGAAGGATATTCATAACCTGTTTATGGATACCGGCGTAAGTACCGACAGTTATGCTATCATCGAGCTTGGAATGGTGGACGACATTATAAAAGATAAAGATTATAGCAGGCGCAGGATGCTGGAACAGGCAGCGGGGATTTCAATTTATAAAACACGGAAAAAAGAAGCAAAACTTAAACTCGATGCAACCGAACAAGACCTTGCCCGTATTGAAGATTTACTTTTTGAAATTAACAACCAATTAAAAACACTTGAGAGCCAGGCTAAAAAAGCAGAAAAATATTTTGAGATAAAAAAAGATTACCGCTCGCTCAATATTGAGCTGGCAAAAGCTGTTCTTGAGGGATTTAATATTTCCTATAAAGATTTGAATGACCAGCAAAAGGCTGAAACTGACAAACGTTTTGAGCTGGAAGCCAAAATAGCCACAGAAGAAGCACAGTTGGAAAAAGAAAAAGCCGGATTTATAGAAAAAGAAAAATCACTTCAGCAGCAGCAACATGCATTTAATGAACTGAACAGCGCGGTAAAGGAAAAAGAAAATCAGAAGAATTTAAGCGCGCAACGGTTGCAATACCTGCGCGAAAGAGAAACCAGCCTTAAAGATTTTCTACTTAAGGCCAAAGAGCAATTGAAAGGAATTGAAGAAAGCATCCTGTTTTCCAAACAGCAAATAGAAGATGAAGATATAAAACTGTCTGACCAGAAAGAAAAGCTGGTTCAGTTGAAAGATAGTGTTGAAGAAAAAAGAAGTATTTATGATGAAAAGAGAAATGCTGTAGATGCTCTAAGGCAAGCGCAGATGCAACTGCAACGAAGTCATTTTGAGGCAGAAAAAAAGGTGGCCGTAGCTGATACTTCAATCTTTAATTTGCAAAGAACGATAGCACAACTGGAAGAGGAACAAAGATCCCGTGAAATAAACTTCGAAACACTTCAGAAAAATAAAAAAGAAAAAGAAGAAGAGCTTGATGAAAAACGAATACTTCTTGACGAATTAAAAAAACACCAGGAACATACAAAAGAACAAATCCTGGAAACTCAGTCCGAGCTTGAAAAATTAAGAACAGAGCTAGCAGAAGAAAACCGCGAGCTTGACGCAAGGCAAAATGAGCACGACCTCTTGAAAAGCCTTATCGATAACATGGAAGGATATCCTGAAAGCGTAAAATTTCTTCACAATAATCAATCATGGAATTATAAAGCGCCGGTTCTTTCAGATTTAATTTATGTAAAAGAAGAATACCGTGCGGCTGTTGAAAATGTGCTTGAGCCTTATTTAAATTATTATGTTGTAGATAACCTGCAGCAAGGATTAACTGCTGTTCATTTATTAGATGAACATAAAAAGGGAAAAGCCAATTTCTTTTTGCTGGATCAGCTAAATGCGCTGGAAAATAAAAATGTAATTGAACAATTGCCCAATACAATTCCTGCTCTTAAGGTGATTGAAATTGATAATAAATACAATCATCTTGTGAACTTCCTTTTAGGGAATGTTTTTATTGCTGAAAATGAGGAAGCGCTGCAAAACAGCAATGGCCATGTTATATTGGAAAAATCAGGAAAGTATGTGAAAGGAAAATATTCTTTAACGGGTGGAAGTGTTGGCCTGTTTGAAGGCAAGAAAATCGGCCGCGCTAAAAACCTTGAAAAATTATCTGAAAAAATAGCAAAACAACAACAGATTGTGCTGCGACTGAAATCCGTTATCAGCCAAAAATCAAATGAGGTGATTGCGTTTAATCAGCAACTGAAAGAAACCGCTATCCAGGAGACGCAGCAAGCGATAAATGATCTTATAAATACCTCGTTTGCCATTCAAAATAAAATTGAAAACCTCCTGCATCAAAAAAGTCTGTCCGAAAACAGGATGGATCAAATGAAAGAACAACTCGAAAATTATCAAAACGATATTGAGGATACACGGTTTTCTCTGCTTGATCTTTCTGAAAAAGTGAAAGAACATGAAGATAAAATGAAGTTGGTAAATGATGAATTTATTAAAGCGGAACAGGAATATAATTTAGCCAATAGTTTTTTCAATGAGCAGAACCTTCAGCTAACTCGCCAGCAAAGCAAAGTCAATTCTATCCGGCAGGAATTAGAATTCAAACAGAAGCAGTTAAATGATCTGAACATACAATCTGAAAATAGTGACCTGCAATTAACTGAAGCCCTAAAAAATATTTCAGATACATCTGCACAGCTTAAAAGACTGGAAGAGGAATTGATGTCTTCAATGAAGAGCAGGCAAACAGCCGAACAGCAATTAAACGAAGCCGACCAGGCATATTATAATCTCAGAAATGAATTAAGCGAAAAGGAAACAGAACTAAGGCATAAGCAAAAAGCGAAAGAACTTTCCGACCACTTGCTGAACGAAATAAAGGATAAGCTTAATGAATTGAAGCTGCAGGTGGCAGGCATGAAAGAAAGATTGAGCGTTGAATTTAAGGTTGACCTTGATACCATTCTTGATGAAGAAAGAAACACGAATATGGCATTGGAAGATCTGCAGGAAAAATGTGACAGAATGAAAAAGAGGCTGGAAAATATGGGCGAAATTAATCCCACGGCAATTGAGGCGTTTACTGAAATGAAAAAGCGTTTTGATTTTATTGGGGAACAAAAAAATGATCTCGTTAACGCCAAAGAATCATTAATGCAAACCATCCAGGAAGTTGAAACGACAGCCAATCAAAAGTTTTTGGAAACGTTTAACCAGGTAAGGGAGAATTTTCAAAATGTGTTTAAAGCTTTGTTTACTGATGATGATACGGCTGATATGGTGCTTGAAAACCCGGAAAACCTTGCCGACACCGGAATTGACATTATAGCTAAACCGAAAGGCAAAAGGCCAACAAGCATTACACAACTGAGTGGAGGAGAAAAAACTTTAACGGCTACTGCTTTGTTATTTGCAATTTATCTTATCAAGCCCGCTCCTTTTTGTATTCTTGATGAAGTGGATGCGCCGCTCGATGATGCCAACGTGGGGAAGTTCACCCAGATGATTAGGAAGTTTAGTAAGGATTCACAATTTATTATTGTTACTCACAATAAAATGACGATGGCTTCTGTTGATGTAATTTATGGCGTCACTATGCAGGAGCCCGGCGTCAGTAAATTAGTGCCAGTGGATTTCCGGGGATTGGATCACCAGTTCGTAAACTAAATTGCTTTGATACAGAATCAATCATTCCTAACTTCATGTTCGCTTTTTAGAAACTACTAAAACTACACCGATTACCGCAATAATGCCGCCTGCATAGGTAGGCCAGCCGTACCAGTGGTTTTCTGTTTTGGAAATTTGTATTGGACCTGCATCAACGATATTTTTCTCCTCCGGAATTGAAACTCCTCTCACGATGATCATTATAATACCAACGGCGATTAAAATCCATCCAACAACTTTCATAGCTTAATTTTTAAGATTATTATAAAATTTAATTTATGCTATAACAATTAAAGTGCCGATTCACATAAGCACGATATTTTGATTTAGCAAAAGCAACGATTTCTTAACCGGAGGCTATAAAGAGTCTTTAATAATTTGTGATAAAGAGAATAATAATGATTTTGATGAGTACAATCCTGCCACCAAGGCCGAAAAAAATGTTTTTAAAAATATACCTGTTAGTAAAGCAGGAAATAATTATTTTTTTAATTCTGTTGTGATCGGCAGCCGGACGTTTAATTTATTTTTTCACATGGTGTTTACAACATTCCTTCGTGTTTGGTTTGTCCTTTACTTATATTTGAAAGAATTGATCTGAAGCCTGAAAGCGCTTATGGATCTATATTTAAACAATGGTGAAAAGAAGTTTGCTGTTCTTTTTGCCCAAAAAATTTATTAAAAATTCATGGCTGATAACTTGTTTGATTATAACGAAGAATCCATAAAAAGTTTAGATTGGAAAGAGCACATTCGACTGCGCCCCGGCATGTATATCGGGAAATTAGGCGATGGTAACAGTCCCGACGATGGCATATACGTTTTGTTGAAAGAAGTGATTGACAATAGCATTGATGAACACACGATGGGTTTTGGCAAGCATGTGGATATCACTATTGATGACAAGACTGTCACTGTCAGGGATTATGGAAGGGGAATTCCGTTGGGGAAAGTTGTGGATGTGGTGAGTAAAATCAACACGGGCGCAAAATATGACAGCAAAGCATTTCAAAAAAGCGTGGGCCTGAATGGCGTAGGAACCAAGGCTGTAAACGCTTTGAGCGAATATTTTAAAGTAACCTCTATACGCGATGGAAAACAAAAAACGGCAGAGTTTGAAAGAGGAAAATTAATCAGTGACAAAAAGGAAGCGAAAACCACTGAAGAAAATGGAACAGAGATAACATTTGTTGCTGACGAAAAGATTTTTAAGAATTATCATTTCACACGCGAATTTTTAGATAACCAATTTTGGAATTATTGTTTCCTCAACGCAGGATTGGTAATCAACTTCAATGGAAAAAGATACGTGAGTAAAAATGGATTGCTGGATCTGTTGGAACGCAAAACGAACGTTGATGAAATACGCTATCCGATTATACATTTAAAAGCCGAAGATATTGAAGTAGCCATCACTCATAATAACCAGTATGGAGAGGAATATTACAGCTTCGTAAACGGGCAATTTACAACGCAGGGCGGGACGCATCTTTCAGGTTTCAGGGAAGGAATCGTAAAAACGGTCAGGGAGTTTTACAAGAAAGATTATGATGCTTCAGACATAAGAGGAAGTATCTGCGCTGCCATCAGTATTCGTGTGCAGGAACCGGTTTTTGAAAGCCAGACAAAAACAAAACTTGGCTCAACTCTGATGTTTGAAAAAGGACCAGCAGTAAAAACATTTATTTCTGATTTTCTTGGAAGGGAATTGAATAATTTTCTTCATAAAAATCCTTCAGTTGCTGATGACCTGAAAAAAAGAATTGAACAAAATGAAAGAGAGCGCAAGGACATGGCCGGAATAAAAAAGCTGGCCAACGAACGTGCAAAAAAAGCAAACCTGCATAATAAAAAATTGCGCGATTGCCGGTATCATTTTAATGATGAAGCAGAAGGAAAAAACAAAGAGGAAATCAACGCAAAAAAAATGGAAAGTACACTTTTCATAACGGAAGGTGACAGTGCGAGTGGCTCTATTACCAAATCGCGAAATGTAGAAACGCAGGCAGTTTTCAGCTTGCGGGGAAAGCCTTTGAACAGTTTTGGGCTCACAAAAAAAATAGTGTATGAAAACGAAGAATTCAATCTTTTGCAACATGCGCTGAATATCGAAAGTGGTTATGAAGATCTTCGTTATAATAATATTGTGATTGCCACTGATGCCGACGTGGATGGAATGCATATCCGTCTTTTGCTGATGACTTTTTTCCTGCAGTTTTTTCCTGATTTGGTTAAAAATGGGCACGTATATATTTTGGAAACCCCATTATTTCGTGTACGCACCATGCCGGGAAAAAATAAAGAAAAGCAGGAAACTATTTATTGTTATAGTGAGCAGGAAAAAGAAAAGGCTGTTTTGAAATTAGGAGGCAAGCCTGAAATTACAAGATTCAAGGGTTTGGGTGAAATATCTCCTGAAGAATTTGGAAATTTTATTGGTGAAAATATAAGATTGCAGCCTGTAATGCTTTTGCCTGAAATGCACGTGCAGCAATTGCTGGAATATTACATGGGAAAAAACACGCCATCGCGCCAGGATTTTATTATCGAAAATTTGAAAGTGGAAATGGATTTGGTGGAAGAAACAGTCAGTTAATGTGCTAATCTGCTAATTGGCCAATGTAGAGTAAAATCAAAAAATAATTCTAAATTTTAAATTAATAAATGCATATCGTTTTTCAACAGGAAGATGTAAAAACACTTTCCAAAGCTTTTGAATTGGACGAATCGTTGCAAAGCCAAATTTTTGAAATAAAAGATGACTTTGCAGTAGGGCCATTGCAAAATATTTATTCAGATGAAGGAATTGAAAACAGAAAAGCTTGGTGGCGTAAGGTGTTATCGGGCGGCGACCTCAATGGGCATGTAGACACAGGACAGGTGAATGATCAGTCTACGGTGGATAATATAAAGAAACAGTTAACAGAAAACGAAAATGAAAACGCCTGGATTTGGGTCGCGCCTAATAAACATGACGTTTGCGGCTATTATTGGTTAATGGCGCAATTAAAACGATTCGAAGGAAGGGTGTATGTTCTTATGCTAAACAATCTTCCTTTCATCAATGAAAAAGGAACCATTTTTTATCCTCAGAATTTATACGAAATTCCACCGCGCGAATTTTTAAAAGCCAAAAAGCTTGCGCGCCAAATCACAAAATCAGAATTTGAGATTGACCCGGATGAATGGGAAAAGATTGCTAACGAAAATAAAATGGTGCGCATATTGGAAGGAGCAAAAAAGCTTTCACAGCATAATGTTGATTTTTTTGACAAGTTTATTGTGGAATACATTACACCTGACTGGCAGAAAGCAGGAAAAGTGATTAACCAGGTTTTATCAAAAGCCAAGCAAGTTACAGGCGATGCTTTTCTTCTTTGGCGCATAAAAGAGTTGGTGGCTGCAGGTGATATAGATTCGCAGGGCGAACTAAAAAACATGAAGGATTTTGAGATAAAAAAGAAAGTGCAATAAACAATTATATGCAGATAAAGAGAATTCATCATGTGGCCATTTTAACCGGAGACTATGAAAAAAGCAAACATTTTTATACAAAAATTTTGGGCTTTACAATTATAGCCGAAAATTACAGGGCCGAAAAAAAATCATTTAAACTGGATCTTGCTATCAATAATATTTATCAAATTGAATTATTTTCATTTCCTGATTTTAAGGAGCGGCAATCTTTTCCTGAAGCCAAAGGCCTGCGGCACCTGGCTTTTGCTGTTGACAACCTGGATGAAGCAGTAAACGAACTTATATCTAAGAATGTTATTGTAGAGGAAATCAGAACTGATGAGTTAACGAATAAAAGATTTTGTTTTTTCTTTGATCCCAATGGTCAGCCACTGGAATTATATGAAATTTAAAATAAGAAGTAGCAACGAAAATAAAAATGGCAAAAAAAGAAAAGCAGGAATACAAACACAGTGACTCAGGAATTTCAGGCCAGTATAAAACCTGGTTTCTTGATTATGCGAGCTACGTTATTTTGGAACGCGCCGTGCCGGCAATTGAAGATGGATTAAAGCCTGTGCAGCGGCGCATTCTGCATGCAATGAAAGAAATGGATGATGGCAGGTTTAATAAGGTTGCTAATATTATCGGCCAAAGCATGCAATATCATCCGCATGGTGACGCGAGTATTGGTGATGCTATTGTAAATCTGGGACAAAAAGATTTGCTCATAGAAACCCAGGGAAATTGGGGCGATGTGCGTACGGGCGATGAAGCCGCTGCCCCAAGATACATCGAAGCGCGGCCAAGTAAATTTGCATTGGAGGTGGCTTTCAATAATAAAACTACCAATTGGCAATTGAGTTATGACGGAAGAAAAAATGAGCCGGTGACGTTGCCAATGAAGTTTCCGTTATTGCTGGCCCAGGGAGCTGAAGGTATCGCAGTAGGCCTTGCTACTAAAATTCTTCCCCACAATTTTTGCGAGCTTATTGAGGCCACCATCAAGTATTATAAAGGAAAAAAATTTGAATTGTTTCCGGATTTCTCTACTGGCGGAATGATTGACATCTCAAACTATAACGATGGCTTGCGGGGTGGAAAAGTGAGAGTGCGCGCAAGGATAGAAGAGGTGGATAAAAAGACGCTTGTGATCAAAGATGTTCCGTTCGGAACCACGACTACGCAGCTCATCGATAGCATCATCAAGGCAAATGATAATGGTAAAATAAAAATTAAAAAAGTAACTGATAATACCGCTGCAGAAGTTGAAATCGCAGTAGACCTGGCTGCAGGAATTTCACCTGATATTACAATTGACGCGCTCTATGCATTTACCGATTGCGAGGTGTCAATTTCTCCGAATGCATGTGTCATCGAAGATCAAAAGCCGGTTTTTGCAGGTGCATCGCAGCTATTAAAATTTTCTGCAGACCACACCCGGAATCTGCTAAAGCTTGAGTTGGAAATTAAGCTGAGAGAGCTCCAGGATAAATGGCATTATACTTCGCTCGAAAAAATATTTTTCGAAGAAAAAATCTATAAAGAGTTAGAAAAAAAACATGAAACATGGGACAAAGTAATCGCCGCAATTGATAAAGCTTTTGTTCCGTTTAAAAAATTATTGCAACGTGATGTTACCAGGGAAGATATTCTGAGACTAACGGAGAAACCTGTACGAAGAATTTATAAATTAGATATTGATGATCTTATTGCGCAGATTAAATCGTTGGAAGACCAGATTGATGAAGTAAGGCATCACCTTGAATTTCTTACGGAATATGCCATTTCGTATTATGAAGAATTATTAAAAAAATTTGGGAAGGGCCGCGAACGAAAAACAGAAATCAAACTCTTTGATACGATACAAGCGAAGGCTGTGGCGATTGCCAACACAAAAATTTATGTAAACCGTTCAGAAGGCTTTATAGGCACCAGCCTCAGAAAGGATGAGTTTGTGGAGGATTGCAGCGACCTTGATGACATTATCGCCTTTACAAGGTCGGGCAAAATGAAGGTGGTGAAAGTGGCAGATAAAGTTTTTATTGGAAAAGATATCATCCATGTGGCGGTATTCAGAAGAGACGATGACCGCACGACCTACAACATGATTTATGCAGATGGTAAAAAAGGAATCAGCTATGCCAAGCGGTTTAATGTAACCTCCATCACGCGCGATAAAGAATATGATCTTACCAAAGGCGATGAAAAAAGTAAAGTTCATTATTTCAGCGTTAATCCTAATGGTGAGGCGGAAGTGGTTCATATTCTTCTTACGCCCGGCTGCAGTGCGCGGAATAAAGAATTTGATTTTTATTTTGAAACGCTTGAAATCCGCAGCCGCACCAGCATTGGCAACCAGGTAACCAAATATCCAATCAAGTCTGTTAAGCTGGTCGAAAAAGGAAAATCCACTCTTGATCAGCGGCAGCTTTGGTTTGATGAAACATTCGGCAGGCTTAACACCGAGCAAAAAGGTTTGCTGCTTGGAGATTTTGAAGGCGATGATAAAATTCTTGTGATATATAAAGATGGCAGTTATGAAATCACAAGCCAGGAAGTAACACAGAGATTTGAGGTAGATGAAATTGAGCTTATTGAAAAATTTGACCCTGAAAGAATTATTACAGCCGTATACCTTGACAACGAAAAATTGCAATACAACGTAAAGCGATTCAAAATTGAAACGCATACCCTCAACAACAAATTTGTTTTTATAAAAGAAGGAAAAGACAACCGCCTCATAAAAGCGACTACCGCTGAGGAGCCTATACTTCAAATGCAGACGGGCAGAGGCACACAGGTAAGGAAGGCAAAAATTAAATTACATAAAGTGGTAGATGTGATGGGATGGAAAGCTGTCGGAAATAAGCTAACGGATTATTCTAAATCGGACCAGATGGAATGGGCTCTCCCTGAAAAGCCCGGCACGCAAGCGGAATTATTTCGATAAATTTTATCGTGACTCCGCGGTTGCGATTTATTAAAAGATTTTCATCTGCAACAGAATAAAAATTCCGGGAATTTATGGCTTTACTATAGTGTAAAAAAATAAACGCAGTGATTTATGATCGCTGCGTTTATTTTTGATGTTGAGATGGTCAAACGTGTTATCCGTGAATGGAATGATCCTGATTCTTGGTAGTGGTATATTTCGTGTTGGAAGTGATGGGCATGTCACCATTATTCACCGAATTTTTATAAATGGTATTTTCTTCGTTTCTTATTACCCGTAGATTATTTTGAACTTCCTTAACTCCGGTCACATCTTCAGCAAGGTCTTCAGCCCTGTGTTTTGAATATCTCGATTCGACCGACCCGCTTAAAGTTACTTCGCCGTCTTTTACACTTACCTGGATTGCGGATGCATCCAAAAATGAATCTTCGCTTAGTTTATCTGAAACATCTTCGCGGATTCTCTCTTCAGAACGGGTATAATTTTTCGGACCTTTGCCCCTGTGTGGCCCTGATCTCATCTCGTCCCTGCGGCGTCGGCGCTCAGCATCATCATCTCCAAACCATGAAGCCACTTCGTCCTTGGTTTTATCCCACCATCCTCTTTCATTGTCCCGCCATTGACTATCGCGATTACGCGAAAAGTTTGCATCAGGATAATTCAAATAATAGCCGCTGTGATAATCATTTATATCCTGATAGTTGTTGTACCTGTCGGAATAATATTGATTTCTGTAATCGTTAGACCGATTATTCCGATAGTCGCTGTCTCTGTCATTATATGAGCTATGGTAATGCCTGTTTTCGTAATTATTTTCAGGAGAGGAGCTTCTCCATCTATTTCTTGCATTCCAATATTCATTTTCTCTGTCGCTCGAATAAACGTTTCGTCCTTCGCGGTTTTGTCGATTAGGGTTTGCCGGGTTTCTGTCCCAATTCATTTCAAAATTTCTTTCATTTTGAGAAGTGTAATTATCCGGCTGATATCTTTTTTCATTTCTATTATAGTCTTCCATGATACTTAATTTTTATAGTATTAAATAAGCTTATAAAAGAAAACTTTGTTCCAATATTTGATTCTGCTAATAAGATTACAGCGAGTGAGAATATAAAGATTATTAACGTATGAAAATGAAAACCCTATAAATTACACTTTCAACTATCTTAATTTTTTAAGGTGGCTAAGTATGTTTGCGTGCGAGATTTTTGTTGATATCATTCTACAAATAAAGCCTAAGAAATTTTCTGAATTGAAATATTTTTCATGCCAATTTTATAGCATAATGATGTCACGGAAGAAAACAGAGAAAATTTATAAACTATTTTTTTTGATTTTGGAGTTGCAGGTTTTCATTGTTTATAGTCTCGCCACTATCCTGATCTTCTGGTTTGCGCTGGCTTAATTTGGATTCGTCAATATTTCCTTTTGCATCCAGGATAGGATGGGGCACAGGCTCCTGGCCTTCGGGGGTTTTTTGGTTAAATATCTTTTCGATGTAAACCCATTTGCCATCTTTCCACTCTAATCCCTCATAATCGCCGTCAGGGATATAGGTATATTTTTTCTTTGGCTCGCCTGTCTCCGAAACAAGATGCTCAAAAATGATAATGCCCATTTCTTCATCATAAGATAATTTTGGGCTGGCATTTTTCCTGAACTCCATAATGTACCGGTCTTTTGGCTTACTGGTAGCGCCGCTGTTTTTAAAGCTAAAATAAGGCCCTCCAAAAACAGGCTGCCCATCTTTGAAAGTTAATACGTCGATAATTTTCCGATCGCTCACCATGCTGTTGTCATCAAACCCAAGCAAGGTATAAAAGGTCTTGCCAAATGCTTTTTCTTCTATTACTTTATAATACAAAGCACCAATCCACGCATGATTACTGGTAACAGTATCCTCCTGGTTTTTGATTAAATCTGTTTTATCAATCAACGGAAATAATTTCAACTGTCCGTCCTTTGTGTTCATCTGGATAGCGCCATGCTTCCGGATTACATCGCCGTTAACCGCCAGTTGCCAGGTAAAAATTTTAAACGAGCTATCCGGGGGAACCACCTTAGCGATGCTCACCAATGAATCAAATGGATAATAAAATGAGTTTTTAATTTGCAAGGCACGTACGAGCGTTTTCGTAAACTGGCTGTCTGCGGAAAAACGATCTTCTGCATTTCTTCCATATAAAATCTCGTGGGCGGATTTTTTTAATGAATCTTCTTTTTTTTGCAAAAGTTTATTATCCTTCTGCGATATCCGTTGGCCATAAGAAGCGCCTGAAAGCAAAAATAAAACGCAAAAAAAATATAGTGCTTTGTTCATTTTTCTTGTTTAGGCAAAATAAACTTTAATTCATACAAGATATTGTTAACCGGCCAACTTTTAACTAACTACTAATGCTTCTTGCCACTGAGATCAAATCACTGAAAACGACGTCAATATTCTGATCCGGTAGCACAATTTCCTTTTGAGTAGTAGTAAGAAAAATATTGATAGCAACTCCAAGGTTTCTCCCAAACTTCATATCGCTTAAGGTATTGCCAATCATTATACTTTTTGCAAGCGATATGGCGGGAAAATCTTTAATAGCCTGCAAACCCATACCTGGATTTGGTTTTCGGTTTTCACTTTCCATTTCTGTGCACACATAAATATTATCAATCCTTCCGCCAGCCGCCACAATTTCTTCTTTCATGTTTTTGTGAATATGATTCAGATCGCCTATTTGAGTTAGCCCTTTTGCAACGCCACGCTGGTTGGTAATCATTACAATCACACCAAATTTTTTACTGAAAATTTCAAAGGCTTCTTTTGCGCCTTCATAAAATTTAAACTCTTCCCACTTATGAATATAGTCGTCTTTTTTTTCTTCATTCACCACTCCATCTCTGTCAATAAAGAGTGTCCATGATGAATCAATATGCTTTAAGTTTTTCAATCTGCAGTAAATGAATAAATATGCTTAAAAATTATTTTGAACTGCCGGCAATTCCTTTTGTGCTTTTTCATAATCTTCCGGAATACCAATGTCAATAAAATAGCAATCCTGTTCTATTCCAAAAATCCGGTGGTTTGGTGAGTGTACTTTTTTTTCCAGATAATCTTTTTCAAATGAAAATTTCTGCGGCAAAGGTTCATGTAAAAACTCCTGTGTGTTGAGCGCATACATTCCACCATTAATTAATCCTTGTTTGTAAAATTGTTTTTCTTTGAAAGATTTTATTGAGGAATCATCATTTAACTCAACAACTCCGTAGCGATCAAAATTTTCCATTCTTTTTAAACTGAGCGTACAAGCTGCATTTTTTTGAAAATGAAATTCGGAAAGCCGGTTAATATCCACATTATAAAACGTATCGCCGTTGCAAACTAAAATATTTCTCTCGATGGTTTTGTTTATGGCGAGTTGAATAGCACCCCCAGTGCCCAACGGCTCTGTTTCCAACGAGATTGAATAATTGAGTTCTTTATAATTTGATGACAGATATTCTTCGATGGCTTCATGCAAATAGCCGACACTAAAAATAAAATGCTCGATACCGCTTTTTTTCAAAAACTCAATTAGATAATATAGGAAAGGTTTATCACCTACTATTGCCATGCATTTTGGAACATCAGAAACCACAGGCCGCAACCTTGTTCCCATGCCGCCGGCAAGAATTATAGTTTCCTTAATCATTCTTTGGTTTGAAATATATTTCTTCCACAAACTGGCAGATGATATGGCCAAGAGTGATATGGCTTTCCTGGATACGGGGCGTATCATCAGAAGGAACGTTTATTAAAATGTCTGAATACTTTTTCATTTTTCCCCCGGTTGATCCTGTAAATCCAATGGTAAACATTTTATTTTCTTTAGCCTGTTCAAATGCGCTGACAATATTTTTACTGTTGCCTGAAGTGCTTAATCCCACCAGGATATCACCTGCATTGCCAATTCCTTTTATCAATCTTGAATAAATAACATCGAAATTATAATCATTGGCCACAGCGGTGAGATACGAGGTATTGCAGTGCAAAGCTTCTGCCGGAAGCGCCTTTCTATCTATATAAAATCTTCCGCTGAATTCGGCTGCAAGGTGTTGTGCATCCGAAGCGCTGCCACCGTTGCCACAAAACAAAACTTTATTCCCTTTTTCAAATGCGGAAACAATGGCATTTACCGAATCATTTACGGCAAGCAATAGCCTATCGTCTGTGAGAATTTTTTGCTTCACTTCTATAGATGCCTGGATTATTTTTTTTATTTTTTCCATAATTCTTTATTGTTCAAATCTAAAGCCAATATTTTAAGTATTATACACTCCATGACGAAAGGCCGTATTTGGTGAACGTGTAATTTTTAACTTCACCACCAAATTTTTTTAGCTCTGATATCACATGATACCGCGTATTGCCAGGGCAGTAGAATATCATGAAGCCACCGCCACCGGCGCCACTGATTTTTCCACCCGTAGCACCGGCCTTTTTTGCTGCTTCATAAATTTCTTCAATTTTGCTGTTGCTTATTTTGGAAGCCATGCGGCGCTTTTGGAGAAAACCAAAATCGAGAATTGCCCCAAATTCATCCAATCTTCCCTTTAGTAAAGCTTCTTTCATCATCCTGGCTTGTTCTTTCAACTGGTGCATGGCCTCAATACTTTTTTCATTTTTATTGTTTACATTTTTGACCTGCTCGTCAATAATAGTAGCACTTTCGCGACTGGTAGAGGTAAAAAACAGAACAAGGTTATTTTCCAATTCGTGAAGATATTCGGGCCTGATGCGTAGAGGATTCACTATTACTTTATCATCTTCATAAAATTCCATAAAGTTTACGCCACCAAACATAGCAGCATATTGGTCTTGCTTGCCGCCGGTTAATTTCAAATCATTTCTTTCTATCTGGTAAGCATAGTGAGCTATGTCGTAATCTCCCAATGGAAGTTTGAGCCATTCCACAAAAGCGCCGAGAATAGCTACTACAAGAGTAGAAGAAGTTCCAAGGCCTGAGCCCGCGGGCGCATCCACAAAAGTAGATAACCTGAAACCGGAAATGGGTAAATTATAATCTGCAAAAACGCGGTTGAAAACTCCTTTCAAAAGGTCAATCTCCCCGTTTATGGGCAGGTTGCCTGTCCATTCAAATTCCTGGTGCTCATTTCTGTCCAGTGCTTCTACAATTATTTTCTTTTCCTGCAAAGGCTCAATATTTGCATAAGCAAAAAGTGAAACTGTTGCATTTAAAATTGCGCCACCAAACTGGTCGCTGTAAGGGCTTACATCAGTTCCGCCACCTGCAAGCCCGATGCGCAAAGGAGCTTTACTACGATATATCATTCATGAAAATTTCTTTAATAAAATTGGTTGGACTGATTACGGGTAAAGAAGGAAATTGAAAAGAAAAATCTTTTACATTTCGGGTAATGAAATAATTCATTTTACCCCGCAGGGCTAAAAAATATAATAACCCGTCTTCAATATCTTTAAACTTCTCGACCGGGAAGTAAATGATTTCTTTTGAAAAAGGAATTATGTTTACAACTTTACATATTTCTCTGAATACCGGTAAAGCCTGCACTTTTTCCTTTTGTAAAACATAGAACCCCGTAGTTATAACAGTTTCAGAAATAAATAATTCAAGCTTACTAAGTTCTGCAAGATGAATAATCTCTTTTATTGTATCAAGTTCGTTTGGCCTCCCCTGGACATAGTCAATGATGATATTTGTATCTAAGAATAATTTATACCCCATATTTTTCGTCTAAATGTTCATGCCAGGCCTTTTTGTAATCCATGTCTTTTTTCGGTGGATTTGCATTTTTTGTATATTTTCTTATTCTTTCAAGAAGTGAAGGACCGGAATTCTCCGTTTTATTATGAGAATTATTTTTCGAAAAACGATCCAGATAATCCTCTACAACTGAGGACAGGCTTACTTTCCGCTTAGAACTTTCTTTCTTTGCCCTTGCAACAATTTTATCGTCTATATTTAAGGTCAGTTTAGTTTTCATTGCTTTTTTATAAAGTTACGTATATTCTTAAATTTACGTAATATTATGAAATCTGAAGTTTTAAAATTGCTTCTACTAAATTTTTCCAGCTATATTTTTTCTTTTCTTCTCTCAGGTTTGATAAGAAATAATCTTCGCCCAAATTAAAGTATTCCACAATTTTTTCTGCAATGCTTTGCGGATCAGGAGACGCAACAAGGCCCACTTTTTTATCGGGCACCATAGAAGGCAATCCTCCAACATTTGTGACTATCATTGGCACTTCAAAATGATAAGCAAGAGGCGTAACGCCACTTTGCGTTGCGCTGCGATAAGGTTGTATGACACAATCGGCAGCGCACAAAAAATATTTCACCTCGCTGTTGTCAATAAAATGAGTATGCAAAATCAGGTTATCCTTTATGGATGGAGCATTCAAAAGCTCGATATAATTTTTTTCATTATCATAAAATTCACCTGCAATCAAAAGCTTTATGTTATCCAGGGAATGTTGATGATTCAAAATTTTAAAAGCCTCCAATAAAATATCCAGGCCTTTGTATTTTCTTATAAATCCAAAAAACAAAACGACTTTATCATCCATTCTGATGGCCAGTTTTTTCCTGGCGGTTTCCTTACTGATTATGTCGCCAAAATTATCATATAGAGGATGAGCGATTAGCCTGACCGGCTTATTTTTTACGAATGTTTTCAAATCGGCAAAAACTTTTTCACTCATTGTAATAAAAGCATCCACAGGTTTTAGAAAATATTTCGTAAGCCATTTGTCGCCCGGCCTTTTTTCGTGCGGCAAAACATTATCAGCGATACAAATAATTTTTGTGTGATGATTCTTTTTTACTCTTCTTAAAATCGTGCCCAGGCATGGCCCCATAAATGGCAACCAAAATCTTACAACGATCACATCGGGTTTTAATCTTCGCAATTCATTTCCAACCTTGATCCAGTTAAATGGATTTATGGAATTGATTTTTATTTTTATAGGAATCCCTTCCGGCGCTGGTTCTGTGGAATATTGTGTTTTACCGGGGAAAAGAAAAGATGGATATTGATATGAAAATGTATAAATCGTTAAATCAAATCCTTCATCAATAAATTCTTTTGCTAATCTCTCATTAAAAGTGGCGATACCTCCGCCTCTTAAAGGATAAGCCGGGCCGATAATGATAATTTTTTGAGACAAGGCAAGGGAATGATTTACAGTAAACGAATAAAAAGCTGGAATTTATACTTCGCTAATTAGCCAACTTGACACTTGCTAATTAACCAATTTTGTCTTCGATTAAATAATGATTTCTTTCAGATCCATTACGGGAAATTATTTCGCCTAAAAATCCGGACAGGAAAAGCTGCACACCGATGATCATAGCTACCAGGGCAACAAAAAATAAAGGCCTTTGGGTCATTCCTGTTTTATCAAAAAAGAATTTAGTAATGGCTAAATAGAAAGAAACGAGGAAACCAAACAGAAAACAAAGCGTACCCCACAGTCCAAAAAAGTGCATTGGGTTTTTGCCAAATTTTCCGACAAACATAATGGAAGCCAGATCTAAAAATCCGTTGATGAAACGATTCCAGCCAAATTTTGTTACGCCATATTTCCTGGGCCTGTGTTCCACCACTTTTTCGCCAAAGTTTTTAAAGCCAGACCATTTGGCGATTAAGGGAATATAGCGATGCATTTCGCCATACACCTCAATACTCTTTACCACTTTTCGTTTATAGGCTTTTAAGCCACAATTAAAATCATGAAGATAGATACCGCTTGCGCGCCGGGTTGCTGCATTAAAAAATTTGGAAGGAATATTTTTAGATAAGGTGCTGTCGTAGCGCTTTTTTTTCCAGCCACTTACAATGTCAAAATTATCTTCAAGCACCATGCGGCGAAGTTCCGGTATTTCATCGGGGCTATCCTGCAAGTCTGCATCCATCGTAATAATTACTTCGCCCTTTGCTGCTTTAAAACCTTCGTTTAATGCAGCGCTCTTACCATAATTACGTTGAAATTTAATCCCCTTAACCAATGGATTTAAAGAATGCATTTGCTGAATAATTTCCCAAGAATTATCGGTGCTTCCGTCATCAATCATAATTACTTCATAGGAGTAATTATTTTGCTCCATCACACGCCTTACCCATGCTTCCAGTTCAGGCAAAGATTCTTCTTCGTTGAAAAGTGGAATAATAACAGAAATATCCATGGCAAGGCTTGAGGTTTTAACGGTCAATTTCTATTGGCCGCGGATTTTTTTTAGTGATTCCTGCGCCTATAAGTGCGCCAATGGCACCGAAAACAAGGTATCCAATTAATGTTCCGGCGATAATAAATACCATAAAGAATTTTTTGGTAAATTCCATAGACTGGTTAATTTGTTCCTGGCTTAAATTTCCTTTCGCCTCAATGCTTTTGCGGGCTGCCTCCATTCCTTTTTCTTTTACGTCCGGAAAAAGATATATAAAAATGACCACGTAAATAATCATTATCGCTGTAACTAAAGCGGCAATTTTAAAACCATGGGCAAAGTAATTTCCAAAAGTAGCATTGTGGTCAATTTGTTGTCCATAATTATTTACAGACCATATAATGCCAATTACCAAAACACCAAAACTGATATATTCAACGCCCCGGGTGGTATTTAGATCAAGAAAATAAATAACCAACGCGAGCACAATCAGGATTAATGAAATGACAAGGCCTTTGGTACTGGGGGTGGTAATTTTTTGTTCCATATAAAATTTTTATTTATTCAAAAATAGCCTGTCTTTATTGAATATCCCAATCACTTTTCCTTTGAGCATTTTGCCAACAAAACTGTTGTTTTTGCTCCTGGAAAAAATCTGAGATTCTGTAAAAAGAAATTCATCACCAGGTACAAACAAACTTATATTGGCTTTTTCTTCTTCTTTAAACAAGGGTAATGGCTGATTAAAAATTTTACGGATATTTTCAGTTTGCATTTTAATAAAGGTTTCGGTGGGGATACCACAAATTTCCGCAACGCCAAAAACACATTCCAAAGTTTCCATTCCGAATTCTGCATTTTGGAATTCGCAAACTTTATGGTCCCAATCCTGCGGCTGATGATGAGAGGCGATAAAATCAATTGTTCCTTTTTTAACTCCTTCCCTTAAGGCATCCCGATCCCTTTTGCCGCGAAGTGGCGGATTTACTTTTAAGTTGGTATCATAGTCATTAATGTCTTCATCACAAAAAAATAAATGATAGGGCGTAACAGAACACGTTACATTCAGTCCTTCTTTCTTGGCGGCTGCAATAAGCTGCAAAGACTTTTTTGTAGAAATTCCGGTGAAATGAATTTTTGAACCTGTATATCTTGCCAACTCAATGTCGCGTGCAATCATCAATTCTTCTGATAAAGCAGGTTTTCCCTGCAAGCCCAGCTTCACAGAAGTTTCTCCTTCGTTCATCAGTCCATGGGTGCCGATGGTTTTATCATCGGGCAATTGAATGATAGTGGCGTCAATTGCTAAAATATATTCAAGCGCTTTTTGTAGAATTCCGGACGATTGTACAGGTTTTGTTCCATCGGAAAAAGAAATGGCGCCGGTGTTAAACATGTCAATCATTTCGCTCAATTCCCTTCCTTCCGCATTTTTAGTTATTGCACCAATAGGATGAACCGCGACCGGTAAAGATTTACTTTTCTGAACCAGGTATTCTACCTGGCTTTTATTATAAACAACCGGTTGGGTATTCGGAATCAACATTACTTCAGTGAACCCACCCGCTGCCGCAGCATTGGCACCGCTTTCAAGCGTTTCTTTAAATTCCTGCCCGGGATCGCAGAAGTTAGCAAAACAATCCATCCACCCTGAGGAAATATGCAAATGTGGAATGTCAATGATTTCATCAGCTTCTGCCTCTTCATTACTGATAGCGGAGATGATGCCGTTTTCAATTAAAATATTCTTGGTTTGTCCGTGAAAAGGAGAGGAGGGAGAAAGTATGGTCGCATTTTTTATTAAAACCTTCATTAGGTTGACCGTAAAATTTTGTTGCGGCAAATTTAGAGGAAAATTTATAAAATAATGTTCTTCCGTTTTCTTTAGCAGGATTACAGGATGTTTTGCACTTGCTAACGCAGTAAACCAATAAATAATAGACTTTTATTTTTTTATTTCGAACGAATGGCTACAACAGGATCAAGGCGTGATGCACTTAAGGCCGGAATGATGCCTGCAAGAATGCCTATGATGATACAAAGTGAAATAGCCAGGAAAAGAATGCCTCCTGAAATGAAAACCGGAAAGTTGAATACGCTGGTGAGAATGAGTGTAAGTAAATACACCAGGATTAAACCTATCAAACCTCCGAGAATACAAATGATGGCTGATTCCAAAAGAAATTCTGAAAGAATACTTCTTTTTTTAGCCCCGATGGCTTTCTTTAAGCCGATGATGGGCGTTCTTTCTTTTACCGTTACAAACATAATATTGGCAATTCCGAATGCGCCTACCACCAGGCTCAACACACCAATAGCCCAGCCTCCGATGTTGATGTTGGCAAATACTGAGCTCACCCGTTCGCTGGCTCCGGAAATCTGGTTAATGGCAAAATTATCATCTTGTTTAGGGCTTAGCTTTCTTATAGATCGCATTACACCTTCGAGGTCATCGGCCAGCGCCTGTGAGCTCACATTGTCTTTGCCCGTTACAATTATCCTTGGCGAACTTTCTCTTTCATTTATAAGCTTTCTTGCAAACCTGAAGGGTACAAAAATGCTCTGATCGTAGTCTAAGCCCGTCATAGATCTACCGGTTTTTTCAATAACGCCGATGATAACAGCTTTGTGATTTTTTACACTCACTTCTTTACCAACGGCAGCGGCGGGGTTGCCGAACAGATTTTCCGCATTCATATTTCCCATCACCAATACTGCATTTCCGTTTGCAAATTCAGCGTCAGAAATAAAACGCCCATATTGGATGGTCACCGGCTGAATATCATTTTCTTCTTCAGAAATTCCATTCATTTGTACACCTTCAAGCGCTATACTATTATATTCGATATTTACCGACCTGTTGATCATAAAAGCCACATTTTTGGCCAGCGCACTTCGTTCTTTTATCAACTTTACCTCGTCAAAAAGCGGTACGGGCCTGTTCACAAATTTCCACCATGGGTAATCAGATCCGTTGTGAAAATATTCCCATTTATCAATATAAATTGTATTTGAACCAAGGCTGTTAATCTGGTTCTGAACATTAGTTTTAAGACTATTCACCGTTGCCAGTACCCCGATAATGCAAAAGATTCCAAACGAAATTCCGATGAGCGAAAGTGAGGTGCGCAATTTATTTACCAACAATTCCTGCATGGTAAGCCGAAGAGAACTGGCGAGTATATTAATGGTTTTGCGCATGAATACAAATGTAATATTAAGAAGATTTTTCCGGTTAAAATTATGGTGAAAGGTAAAACTGTATTATAAACCTAAGCGATTTGCTTCGGTTCATTCAATCTTAATTGGTAATTTGCAATTTTCTAAATTCTAACTTTTGAAATCAGCAAAGGAAAATCTTCGCCTGCAGAGAATTCTCGTGTTCGCAGCAATCATAATTTTTATTGTAAAGTTAGTAGCCTGGTTTCTTACGGGCTCATTGGCTATACTTACAGATGCGCTGGAAAGCATTGTGAATGTGGTGGCAGGTTTCCTGGGCCTTTATAGCCTTAGCGTATCTGCCAAACCAAAAGATGCAGATCATCCTTACGGCCATGGGAAAGTAGAATTTTTATCGGCGGGCGTGGAGGGGAGCATGGTCATTATCGCAGGTTTTTACATTATCTATAAAACCGTTGAAAGTTATTTTTATCCAAATGAGCTTCAAAAATTAAATACCGGAATTATCCTGGTAGCAGCGACTGCAGTCGTTAATTATATTATTGGCAGAATCTGTATTGCGACTGGTAAAAAAAATAAATCGCTTCAATTGATCGCCGGTGGAAAGCATCTGGTAACAGATACCTGGTCAACAATCTCCATATTGGCTGGCCTGTTTTTGATTTATTTAACCGGGTATATTTTTATAGATACAATCATTGCCTTTATTGTTGCCCTAATTATTATTTACAATGGCTATAAGATTGTACGTGTATCCATTGCCGGTATAATGGATGAAGCGGATGAACAATTATTAAAGGACATGGTTGACATGCTGAATAAGCACCGTAAAGAAAACTGGATTGATTTACACAATACCAGAATTATAAAATATGGAAGCACCCTGCATTGCGATTGCCACCTTACCGTGCCCTGGTACCTGACGGTAAGAGAAGCGCACGCTGAAATAGAATCTTTGAGTGCGTTAATTAAAAGCGAATTCGGGGAGACGGTTGAATTATTTGTGCACTCAGATGATTGCTATGAATCGTCCTGCCAGATATGTTCGAAAAAAAATTGCTTGGTCCGTAAACATGATTACGAAAAAACAATCACCTGGACCATCTCAAATATCCGGAAAGACGCACGCCATAATATCAACACAAAATAATTATAAAAAAAATGTCCCTTCATAGATATGAAGGGACTCCAAAATTCAAAAACTGATTATCCATTAAGAATTTTCCTTTCAATCGTTACAAACCAGTGGTTTATAACGCATCTTTGGGTTATCTTTTAATTGTCGATCGCATCATGTAAGTTGGAAATGGATTCAACAGATTTGAATTGAGCATTCGGTTTTAAAATATAGGTTAGCAACGGATTACAGAACTAAAAACGAGCATGGCTTTCAAATATTTTATCACTATAAAAAATTGAGTAGAAGTGCCCGCGCCCTCGTAAAAAAGCGAAGAAAATTTACGATTGACTATTTTATTTAAAAAGTAATGCTACGCCAAACGCAGCCGCGGCCGCAGCCGCGCCTATTAACATCACTTTTAGGGCACCAGCCAGTACCGGAATGCCCGTAATTTTACTTTTGAAATACCCGAAAAAAAACAGGCATACAAGCGTGGCTACCGCAGATATTTTTAAAGCCTCGCGCGAGTTTAAAATAAAAAAATAAGGACTCAGCGGAATAATGCCACCCACGGCATAGGAAAGGCCGATGTTTAAAGCGCTTTTGGTAGCTCTTTTTGGATCGGGTTTGTCAAGCCCTAATTCGAATTTCATCATAAAATCAACCCATTGCTTCTTGTCTTTCGCAATTTCTTCAGTAGCTTTTTCCTGGATTTCTTCACTCAAACCAAGATTTTGAAAAAAATCTTTTACTTCCTTTTTTTCCATTTCAGGAATGCGCTCTACTTCCTCATATTCTCTTTTGAGCTCGCTGTTATAATGGTCTGTTTCAGTTTTTCCGGCCAGGTAGCCCCCCAGTCCCATGGCTATGCTGCCCGCAACTATTTCAGCTATACCGGCTATAACAATAATAGAACTGTTAGTAATGGCTCCGGTAAGCCCGGCAGCTAAGGCAAAAGGAACCGTTAGGCCATCGCTCATTCCAATCACAACGTCTCTCAAAAAATCAGAACTCCTCAAATGTTCTTCTGTATGTTGATGCTTACTGTGCATACTGTGATATTTAAATTCCGTTTAGGCGTAAATATTAAGCTCAGGTAATAATTTAAAAACGACTGCTCAATTTTTATTACTGTGGAATAAATTAAAAGGCCTGCAATTTAATCATCAAATAGTAATTGCAAATGTTCTTCCAGGAGAGCAGGCAAACAAATAGCGTGAATTTTTGTTTTGAAATTAATCGTCCAGCAGTTTAGCGAGAAAGAGAAGCTCATTTTTTTTATGAAGCTGTGTAGAGTCGTTAAAGCATTTGCTGAATTCTTCCAGAAGATGTTGTATAATTCTTTTACCGGAAAGAGGCTTAAAGTAAGACGGCACAGGAGGCACCGAAATTCTCTTAAAATAATTTTCAACGTCTTTGTGTGAATAGACCTGTCCGTTCAGGGGATCAATAAAAAAATTTATCTTCTCTGAGTGTTGTTGGGCAGGATCGGGAAATTTATAGTCTATA
This sequence comes from Hanamia caeni, assembly GCF_003721595.1. Classification (GTDB taxonomy): domain Bacteria; phylum Bacteroidota; class Bacteroidia; order Chitinophagales; family Chitinophagaceae; genus Ginsengibacter; species Ginsengibacter caeni. The sequence continues at coordinate 80,591 of NZ_RJJR01000011.1, read as the reverse complement.
TCAAAATAGCCAAGAATAAATTGCCTGGGAATGTTAATTGCTTTTGCCGGGATATCCAGTAGTTCACAAAGAATGAGGTATAAAATCCCGTTTGTGATTGAATTACCTTTTTTATTTTCTATCAGTTTGGTAATTAAAAAATCGTCTTTGATATCGTAGCTCACTTCATTTCCCTTCAATTTATAATAACTATACAATATCCCGGAAATCACATTTACCTGCTCCAATGGGGTAAGGTAGCTGTTAAGCTCAAGCCAGATATTTCTACGTATTTTTTCAATTTCCTGCAAGGCAGAGGTGGCCACCATTTCAGGATAGCAATATTTAGCAGCCAATAATGAGCCATGTAATAATTCACAACTGCCATTTTTCCATTCTATAAACTCCTGCACCAAATCCCTGAAATGTAATTTATGGATGATAAGCTCTATACGGCCTTGCACATTTTCATCGGGGCTGTTTTCCCATAGATTTTCAAGATTTGGGATGATAGCACGCCCATGTGAAATAATGCGCTCAGTAACAGTGCTGAAAACTTCGTCGTCAGGATCGTCGATCAGGTGAAAAAGAGCAGATATTTCTTTGTTTTCAAGCATACGTAAATATAGTCAGGTATGTGATAAATAAGAAGTTTTGAAAAATACAATAAAATCAGCACTTCCCAAAAGCAATTATTCAGTTTCGCCATATTAATTATTTCTAAAATCTAAATAGGAACAACTGAATTAATCTTCTACTTTTCCTGTTGATAAAAATAAGGTTTATTGGCCAAAGTAAGGGCGGCTGCTAAAAACTATTTAAAACAATTTTGCCACCCTGATCTGCGACTTTTATTCTTATGCTTTTTCGCCAATATAAAATCTGTTTTTGATAAAGTGCAGAAAATGCTTCCGTAATAGTGAATAGTAATGAATTTTTAAATGTGGAAAATGATCCACATTGAACTGTAAATCAAAGCGAAAATTGCACGAACAGGCATATGCTGGTAACATTTAAAATAGGCTTCTGCAAAAGCCTTACGGGATAAGCAAAAAATAAAAAGAGGTTGCCTTTTTTGGCAACCTCTTTTTATAAAGGATTTAAAATCTACTTGGTTTGAATATCAATAGTATTCACATCTCCGCCGCCTACCATCACATTTGTATCAATACGATCGGCGCTGATACCTTCTGTTTCAGTAAGATAAGCTTTGATAGCTGCTACTCTTCTGTTAGCCATAGACTGGGAAGCTTTGGTAGCTGCAGGATAACCTGTTACAACTATTGAACAATTAGCGCTATTCTTCATTTGTGAAGCAACATTTGCTAACATAGCTTTTGCATCGGTGGTAAGTGTGCTTCTGTTGCCACGGAAGTTAATGCTCGGTAAATTTAAGTTACAAGCGTTCATAGCTGCCAATGTATCGCGGATAGCTTTACAACAATCTGGTTCAGGACATTTACCTACACCGTCTGCATCTACCGGCTGACATTGTGTTGGGGTAATCAATTCTTTATCTTTACAATCAGGAACACCGTCACCATCAGTATCGCGGCTAACACCATGAGAATCAACAGGGCAACCAGCAGGAGTGTTAGGTTCTTTATCAAACATGTCTGCTACACCATCCCCGTCAGCATCATTTGATAATTTTTGAACTTGTTGTTTAACAGTATCTATCTGGGTTTGCAGATTATTACTCAACCGGGCAACAGGGTTATCAAATAATAATTGTGGTTGTGTTTTTTTGCCTAAAGCAAATTCAATTCCCAGGAAGCCATAGCTGAATTTATCAAAGTGAGTTTTACTTGAACCAGAGCCGGGAAGCCAATACGGTGAGCCATCAAACTCATCACCATCTACAAAGTTCATCCTATATCCGAGATCAAGATTGATTAAATCAGAAAGATTGAATTTCAAGCCCAGTCCTACAGGCACAAATAGTGGATGCTTTTTAGAAAAATTAGTATAAGCTGCGGTGGTACCGCCTTTTGAGGTAGTATCTACTGAATAACTAAGAACTCCAACACCCACGGTTACGTATGGTACCACATGCGTCTTTTGCTTTAGCCAGTTGATATTATCGAAGTCAATTTCGCCACCGATGCTAAGCGCGGACTTTAATTTTGTTTCAAATGAATAAACCGGCCTGTCTTGTGCAAAACTCTTGTCATCCTGAGTTCCTTGTACTTTGCCTCCCAGATAATCAGCATGGATGGCCAGGTAATGGTTAAGTTGGTAACGAAGGTTTGCGCCATATCCAAGCGTAGCCTTATTCTTGGCAAAATCATTTGAACCGCCGAATAATACGGAAGGAGTCATCACCCCGGCGTTTACTCCAATAGAGAATTTCCGGAAAGGGCTTGTGCCTGAAAAAGGCTGAATAGTATTATCCATGCCCATGTTATCACTCGCGTTGGTGCCGGATTGGGCCGAAACTGCGGATACAAATCCGGAGAATAAAAGTAGGAGTACAATTTTCTTAATGTGTAACATAATTTAGTAATTAGGGTTTAATCAAAGTATAAAAAACAAATTTTAAAAGTGTAAAGCTATTCATAAACAAGTTGTAACACAAATTTTTTTCTGTTTTAACAATTTTTGAAATGTGTTTAGCAAAAAATAAGCCATTTAATTCGGTATGATATTTTTTTAGATGACAAAACTTGCATGCAGTGCAGTGTGGCCATGAAATGTATGCTGGCATTGCATTCCAGTTTTTATGGCTGCTCAATTGAAAAGAAAAAGCTTTTAAAATTATTCCCTCGACACATTAAATGAGGCTGTTTTATTGAAGATGGCGGGGGAATAAATTTCTTTTTAAAATTGATCTTGTTTTTGTTTTGGCTGTATCGTGGCTGTCGTGTAATCTTTTGCCCAATTGTCGATAACGATTGCTTCCTTTGAGAAATTGGCGGAAAAGGCGCCACTTTTATGTCGACATTGTTCATACGATGCTTGACTGTTATTTGTAATGCTTACGTTCCATGTATTTTTTTACACTGACCGAGGGGTAACTTATCCGGATTGAGTCTAAAGACGCCCGGTGCACTTTTTTTCGATCGGCCCGAACTTTTTTCTTAGAAATAGAAGTTGTTAAATTACTGTTAAGTGATTGTAATTCCTGTTTCGCTTGCCAGCAAGCGGATTCCCCCGTCGTGGTGAGTCTGGGTTTAATTTTTTAAAATTAGTGGTTTTGCGTGGTGGCGTGTTAAAATGTACCAGTCCTATGAAGTTGTTGTCATAACCTTCCTATGCCTTTCCTATACCTTTCCCATACTCTCCCCATACTTTCCTCATACACTCGTCATACACTCTTGATACATTGCCCATACACTCCTCATACTCTTCTCATACTCTATCCATGCCTTTACTATGCCTTTGGTATACTCTATCCGGAGATACGGTTGGTGCGACCGCGGTCATTAACTCATACATCAACCATACTGAACCCTCCTAAAATCACTTGACACATTTTGAGGTTAATTTTAATTCAGCTTATCAAGTTTTTTCGTTATTTCTGATACAACATTACACCGTCATTTTTTATCCTGTACTGGCGTTACAGGTGTTGTATTTATTCGTGGTTTTGCTTGTTAACATGGAGCTTAATTCCTGATCATTTTGTCTGTCTTTTTGTTATTATTAAATACGGTTTTACAACGATTTTTTTAATACGGATAAAGGGGGAATTTTCTAAAATAAACTAAGAATCGATATTTGTTATTGACTAGTCTTTTTCTTTTGAAAGAAAAAGTAACCAAAAGTTCAAGAAAAATCCGCCGGTCGGCGGGCAGGATCCGATTGCTCGCGCGTTTTTCCGGGCCAGCGCGCGGCAAAAGCCTTGTTTGATATTTGTCGCGTTGGGAGAGCTGATTTATAATTCCTGGTTTGGGGGGAGAGGCTTTTATCAAAAAATACGACGGCAATTCTTAAAAATAATCCTTAAAAAGCAGTTGCAGTATTTTGATGTTACTGATTTTTATCAACTCATTAAAGAGAATGATTTAATTTCGCGCCGGTTTTTTAGTCCTGAACAAATTGCTTATATGAGTAGTATTAATATTTTAAAGAGCAACAAACTATCTCAATTCTGTTGTGACTGAGAGTGGCGAAGCCGTGTAAAATGGAAAATCTTCTTTTTGTTGCTTTACTGAGGAGAATGATCTTCTGATAATCTTAATTTTAATAAATGAATACGTATAAGACTTCCCGGGTTACCACTTTTTTTGTAAGTGGGTTTTTACTTTTTATCATGCTTATTGCTGCCTCCTGCGCGTCAACACGTAAAGTGGCGTATTTTAGTGATGTGCAGGATTCCCTAAGAATCGTATCAAAGGCAGGAATTGAGCCGGTAATTCAGAAAAAGGATATCTTAAGTATTACGGTCAGTAGTTTAAGCAATGAAGCAACTATTATCTTTAACATGCCGAATCAGCCGATGACACCAAATGCTGCCTCGTCACCAAATATGCCGCAGACTGCTGGCTATCTTGTGAGTGATGAGGGTACTATTAAATTTCCAATTTTGGGCGATTTACAGGCGGCTGGGCTTACCCAAAAACAATTGGAAAGTGAGATTACTAACCAGTTGATAAAAAAGAAATTATTGTTTGATCCGGTTGTATCGATAAGATTTTTAAACTTCCGGGTTACGGTACTCGGGGAAGTAAATCACCCTGGTGTCATTACGGTGCCAAGTGAACAGATCAGTGTTTTAGAAGCCATTGGGCAGGCTGGCGATCTTAGTATTTATGGTTTGCGCGATAACGTTATATTAATAAGGCAAGAGGGATCCGATAAACTGATTACCCGCTTAGATTTAAACTCATCAAAAATATTCCAATCTCCTTATTATTACTTGAAATCAAATGACGTGATTTATGTTGAGCCTGCGAAAGATAAGATTGCAAGTACCAGTTTGTTTCAACAGCGGCTGCCAATTATATTGAGTGGACTTTCACTTATTATTATTTTATTGACGAATGTCTTTAAATAGAAAAAGTTTCATTCTACGGCGATCGACATTCTTTTAATTTTCTAAAAACTGACAAATACTTTGATGCAACCCAATACAAACGAATTTGATTTTAAAGACGAGGATGAAGTATCCCTGAGTGATATATTAATCAAGTTTCTTGCATACTGGCCTGTCTTTATTTTATTGTTGATTATATGTTTATTTGGGGCGTGGCTCTACCTTCGCTACACCACCCCAATATATCAAACAACTGCAACCTTACTTATCAAAGACGATAAAAACACTCCGCCTAACTCAAACGATATGATGCAGGCTTTCGACATGTTTGGATCAAAAAAAAATGTGGAGAATGAAGTGGAAGTTCTTCAGTCAAAAACGCTGATGCAGCAAGTAGCTACGGATTTGCACTTGTATGCGCCGGTTTTCGTCCAGGGACGAGTGTCGAATCAGTCGGGATATATGTTTTCGCCTATTGTAGTAGAGGCAAAAACTCCCGACTCCATTAAAAGTGTCTCAAAGGTTTTGTTTACATATAATGAGAAAGTTTCATCAGTAAAAATAGGGCGAGAAGACTACCCATTAAATGAGTGGATGAATACAAAATATGGAACGCTAAGGTTTATTCCAAACAAATATTATAAGCCGGTTGAAAATAGAGAACAAGGAACCGGATACGAATTTTATTTTTCACTTGTTACTGTAAAAACTGCGGCTAACAGGCTCTTTTCCCAGATAAACATTACGCCATCCAGCAAACAGTCAACGGTAATTGATTTAACTTTCAAAGGCCCCGTTCCACAACAAGGTGAAGATATTCTCAACGACCTCCTTAAAGTATATAACGAGGCAGCGATAATGGACAAAAACCTTCTTGCGGCAAATACACTAAAGTTCGTAAATGAAAGATTAAAGTACGTTGAAAGCGACCTGGATTCTGTCGAAGCAGTACTACAGCAATTCAAGTCACGTAATAAAATAACTGATATTAGTACCCAAGGACAAATTTACCTGCAAACCGTGGCAACAAACGATCAACGGATTAGTGATATGAACGTTCAGTTGGCAATGCTCGACCAGGTGGAAAATTATATAAAAAGCAAGGAAGATATTGGAGGAATTGTTTCTTCTAATATTGAGTCTCCTACAGTTATTTCGGGTTCACCCGTTACACCGGCAACAGTGGGAGTCGCTGATCCTGTACTGTCCGGGCTTCTTCAAAAGCTATCAGATTTGCAACTGCAATATACTCAGATAAAAAAAATAGTTCCTGAAAATAATCCTTCTGTTGTTAGTTTGACAGATGCAATTAATAGATTAAGGCCTCAAATCCTGGAAAATATCAAAAGCCAGCGTCGCAATTTGGAAGCAGGTCGCGGCAATATCCTTTCAACTAACGAGCAATATAACAGAATGTTGAAAACAGTTCCTGAAAAGGAGCGCGAATTGTTGGAAATAACAAGACAACAAGCAATTAAGAATAACATTTACACTTTTTTGTTACAGAAAAGGGAAGAAACAGCCTTATCATTTGCTTCGGCGGTGGCCGACAGCCGTGTAATCGACCATGCCCAGTCTACTGATGCCCCGGTTAGTCCTAAACGAAAGATGGTTTACCTGGCCGCTATCGTGTTGGCACTTGTTCTGGGGGTAGTACTCATTTATATTAAGGACATATTTACCAGGACGGTTCAGGATACGAAAGATATTGCAAAAGCAACCGACATTCCGGTTCTTGGAGAGGTAGTTTACGACCGCTCTAAAGAGGCTATCGTAATTTCAGAGGGAAAACGCAGTTTTATAGCAGAGCAATTCAGGCAATTGCGTACTTCCCTCATATATATGGGAATAGATGAATCGCACAAAAAAATAATGATAACATCGAGTATTAGCGGTGAAGGAAAGAGTTTTATCGCTATCAATTTGGGTATGAGTTTATCTTTGATGAGTAAAAAGGTTGTACTGATCGAATTAGATTTGCGAAAACCTAAAGTGAGTGAGCAATTCAACATCTCGCGCCAGATTGGGCTTTCTACTTATTTGATCGGAAAAGCAAACTCAGAGGATATTATTAAAGAAACAGGCTATGCAAATCTATCTGTCATTTCTTCTGGTCCAATTCCTCCTAATCCGTCAGAACTGATCTCGAATGGTAGATTGCCGGTACTTTTAGAACACCTGTACTCGCGGTTTGATTATATTCTTATTGATACTGCACCTGTAAATCCCGTTACCGATGCCTTCCTGATTTCACCAATGTGTGATGTATCATTATATGTTGTAAGGGATTCATATACACCTAAAATTTTCCTTAAAAAACTTGCTGAACGACTGAAAACAAAAAGCCTCAAAAATCCGGCAATCGTTTACAATGGAATTAAGGGCAAGGGATTTACAAGCTACGGTTATGGATATGGTTATGGTTATGGATACGGCTATGGGTATACTGATGATCAAAACAAGCGTTGGTGGCAATTTTGGAAAAAATAATGAAGTGGATATATTAACATTAATTGGACGAAAGAACGAGTTATTTAAACAGGACGTTGCGGATTATGAAGCGGCACTACATGATATTATCAGCAATGCCCGTTTCCTTGTAATAGGTGGTGCAGGCACAATCGGCCAGGCGGTGACGAAAGAAATTTTCAAGCGTGGTCCAAAACAAATTCACGTTGTTGACATTAGCGAAAACAACCTGGTAGAATTGGTGCGTGATCTCCGAAGTAGCTTTGGATATATTTCAGGAGACTTCCAAACTTTTGCTCTGGACGCAGATTCATTAGAATTTTCTTATTTTAAGACAGTAAATAAGAATTACGATTATGTGTTGAATCTTTCCGCTTTGAAGCATGTGCGAAGTGAAAAAGACGTTTTTACGCTGATGCGTATGATTGACGTGAACATTCTCAATACTGAGTCAACCGTAGATTACGCTATTGATATGAATGCAAAAAAATATTTTTGTGTTTCTACCGACAAAGCAGCTAATCCGGTCAATATGATGGGCGCCTCCAAAAGGATCATGGAGATGTTTCTGATGGCAAAAAGCAACGACATCAATATTTCTACAGCACGATTTGCCAACGTCGCGTTTTCAGATGGATCTCTGTTGCATGGCTTTAATCAAAGGATACAGAAGCGACAACCCATTGTTGCTCCCAATGATGTAAAACGATATTTCGTGACACCGCGGGAATCCGGTGAATTATGTCTTATGTCCTGCATTTTTGGTGACAATCGCGACATTTTTTTTCCAAAACTAACAGCCGATTTAAATTTGGTATCGTTTTCAGACATTGCGGTTAAGTACTTGGAGGCCCGGGGGTATGAACCATTTTTGTGTCACTCCGAAAGCGAGGCGCGCGATCTTTCCGATTCACTCCCACAGGAAGGCAAGTGGCCCTGCTACTTTTCGAATAGCGACACGACCGGTGAAAAATCATTTGAAGAATTTTTCACAGATGACGAGGAAATAGACTTTACTCGTTTTCAAAATATTGGAATAATAAAAAATCAATTACCAGTAATTGATGAAAAGACACTAGACTTTAAACAAAAAATATCTGAGATGAAAAAACGTGGAAGCTGGGAGAAAACTGAAATTGTAGATTTATTTAAAACACTAATTCCAAATTTTTCTCATCTTGAGACCGGCAGGTATTTGGATTCAAAAATGTAACATGTTGGACATTAGTAAGATTGTCAAATTCATCCGTTCAAAATTTCCAAATACAGAATTCATTCCTCTGCATTCGCCAATTTTCCTGGGAAATGAAAAGCAATATCTTAATGAAACAATTGACTCAACCTTTGTTTCATCGGTAGGCGAATTTGTTAATAGGTTTGAAAATGAATTGAGTCGTTTCCTCAAAGCGGATTATGCTGTAGCTACCTCTAACGGCACAAGCGCACTTCATACTGCACTTCTTGTTTGCGATGTAGAGAAGGATGATGAAGTTCTGACTCAAGCAATAACTTTTGTTGCGACAGCGAACGCCATTAATTATATTGCGGCAAAGCCAGTCTTTATAGATGTGGATATAGATACTTTCAGCATGTCGCCGTCGGCTCTAAGTTCATTTCTTGAAAAAAATGCAGAGAAGAAGCAAAACGGTTATACGTACAACCGGAATACCGGTAGAAAAATTTCAGCTTGTGTTCCCATGCATACCTTCGGGCTGGCATCAAGAATAGAAGAAATAAAAGAGGTTTGCGACCATTGGAATATCTCATTAATAGAAGATGCCGCGGAATCTTTGGGAACATATTACGAAGGTAAACACACTGGCACCTTTGGAAAAGTTGGAGTTTTTAGCTTTAACGGCAACAAAATAATCACTTGTGGCGGCGGAGGCGCGGTGGTTACGAGTGATCCTGAAATAGCTCAGAAAGCTAAACATCTTACCACTCAAGCCAAACTGCCACATGCATGGAGGTTTTATCACGATGAATTAGGCTACAATTATCGTATGCCTAATTTAAATGCAGCGTTGGCATGTGCTCAATTAGAACAATTACCAGACTTTCTGACAAAAAAAAGGAAGTTAGCGCATTCATATCAGGCTTTTTTTGAAGGTATGGGTGTATCAATTGCAAAAGAAATGATTGATACGAAATCGAACTATTGGCTCAATGCTCTCATACTGGATAACCGAAGTGCATTAGAGGAATTCCTTTTGGAAACAAACCGGCAAAAAGTAATGACTCGTCCAATTTGGGATCTCATGAGTACTTTACCCATGTATCAGAATTGTGAGAATGACGGACTTAAAAACAGTCGTTGGCTTGTCGATCGGGTTGTGAACATACCTAGCAGTGTTACCAACTTCTCAGATGAATAAAACAAAATTAATATTGATTGGAGGCGGAGGGCACTGCAAATCGTGTATTGATGTAATTGAACAGGAAGGTAAATTTCAAATTGAAGGCATTCTCGATAAAGAGGAGAACTTCGGGAACTCAGTTCTCGGGTATAAAGTGATTGGAACAGATCAACAAATTCATGAACTTTCACGACGTAAATATTCATTTTTGATCACTATCGGTCAAATAAAATCAGCATTGATTCGAAAAAGCTTATTCGAAAAACTTGCTTATTTAAATGTTCCAATGGCCACCGTCATTTCACCGCTTGCATATGTTTCCAAATATTCCCTAGTGGATAAGGGAACTATAGTGATGCATCACGCAAATATCAACGCGGGGGTGAAACTTGGAATGAACAATATTATTAACACGGGCGCTCTCATAGAGCATGATTGTAGCATCGGTAACCACTGTCATATATCAACAAAAGCAGTAGTAAATGGTGGATGTACGATCGGAAATGAAGTTTTCATCGGCAGCGGTACTGTAATTTATAATGGAGTTCAAATTCAAGATCTGACAGTAGTGAGTGCGGGATCTGTGGTTTCAAAGGACATTGACGTTGCCGGGATTTATAAAGGAAATCCTGTAAAACGACTTGGAAAATGAAAGTTCTAATGATTGGAAATATCCATAGCCAGTTTTTAATCGGTTTTTCGCGGGCAATAACCCAATTTGATCCGCAATTGACAATAGATATTTTCTCTTCAGAGCCAATTAAAAGGGGTAAAAACGAAAGCGAATGGCAATGGTACAGCAAGGTTTATAGTTTCACTCCTTTATCACCTTTGGTAGCTCGTATACCGAAGCTAAGAGGAGTGATATTTATGAGAAAGCTAAAAAATGTAATAAAAAATCTCAATCACGATATTGCTAAATATGATGTTATATTGATGCAAGGATTTTGGGAATTAAACTGTCTCATTTTATCGAAAATACACCGAAAAAGTATTTTTACTATTGGGTCTGTTTGGGGCTCCGATTTTTATAAGAAGAAAAGCAGTTCCTTGTTTTTTGACACCTTTGACCAATGTGATTTGGTGACTGTTTCGACACCTCAAATCGTTGATAATATAGTGAACGAGAAAGCTGTCAGTAGAAATAAGATCAGGAATTGTTTATTTGGCCTGGAACCGCTTCAAAAATTATTTGACCTTCAATGTGTTTCAAAAACCGAATCGAGGAAAAAGTTAGGCTTGTTGCCGGATGACTTTATAATTGTTTGTGGATATAGCGGATCTGAAAATAATCAGCATCTTAAAGTGATCGCCAGTTTAACCGAATTGAAAAATAGTTTGCCAAAACAAACCAAAATTATTATCCCGGTTACTTACGGCGGCACAGCAAAATATAAAGAAGCAATTAAAGCGGCGTTAATTGACAGCGGTTTACAATATGTACTTTATGAAAGATTTTTATCAGATGAACAAATTGCGTATCTGAGGAAAGCAGCCGATATTATGATTCAAGTTCCCATTTCTGATGCCTTTTCCGGTTCATTTCAGGAGCATTTATTTGCCCAAAATGTTGTTATTGCCGGAAGCTGGTTACCATATCAATCGCTACAGGATCGGGAAATTTATTATGAAACCATTCGTGATGTTTCTCAATTGAAAGATAAACTAAAATATGTTCTTCAAAATTTTACTCAGTTACAAGAGAAAGCGGTCAGTTCGAACACTGCCGACAAATTTAAATCTTCACTATGGAGTGAATGTATAAAAGAGTGGCATTATTCCTTAAGACAGTTCAGCCATTGACAGTAGAGTATATGTATTTAGATGTAAGAATTAACCATGGAGACATTACCAAAACAGCAACAAAAATTGTAAAAAAATAAATTAATGCCCGGCTTTTTTTTTGTATTACATGACGACAAAAATATAAATTTAACTCCTTTAAAATTAGAGTGCAATTTATTAAGTGGTGAAATAAAGGACGAAAAATATGCAATTCAGAGATTTGTACTGAATCAATATTCTGATGATAAATTGTTTATAGATAATGATGATTTTACGATTCTTTTAGACGGGGTAATTTCTAATCAAGCAGAATTAAGAAAACAGTACCGATCTAAGGACTGGTTGAATTGCATTTTAGATTTATATAAAACTAAGGGAGATAGTTTTTTTAACGATTTCAGAGGCACTTTCTCTGGTTTGTTTTTGGACAAGGGATTAAATAAGTTCATAATTTTTAATGATCACCTTGCTACCAAACCTCTGTACTATTTTAAAATGGCAGGATTCATATGTATATCAAGTGAGTTAGCCTTTTTATATGATTTTTTAAAAATAAATAACATTCCCTATGATTTAGACTTAAATGCGGTCTATATGTTATTAAGTTATGGATTCATGCTTGATGATGTCACTTTATCTGCACAAGTCAAAAAATTGTTACCTGGGAATTATTTATTAATTAGAAATCAAAAAGTAAGTTTTCATGTTTATTATTCGCTTCCTAAAAGTTTTATGGAGAAAGACGAGATAAACGAAAACGAAGTAATTAATGAGTTAGATGATCGATTTCGAAATGCCATCAGTCGACAATTTGAGAAAGACAAAATTTATGATTATAAACATCTCGTATCATTAAGTGGTGGTTTAGACTCCAGAATGACTTGTTGGGTCGCAGATGAAATGGGATATGGGAATCAACTGAATATCACTTTTTCTCAAAGTGATTATTTGGATGAAACAGTGGCAAAACAAATTGCTGCGGATTTAAAACACGAGTGGATCTTTAAATCATTAGATAACGGATTGTACTTGCATGACATTGATGCTATTACTAAAATTACAGGTGGTAATTTAATATATTCGGGGCCAGCGCATAGTAACAGTATTTTAAAATATATTAATTTCAATCGCTTAAGCCTATTACATACCGGACAACTTGGTGATGTAATAGTAAGTTCATATATTTCTGATACAAGAGAAAATTTAAATGAAATAAAAGCAGCCGGATTCTACTCTAGCAAGTTTTTAAATAAAATAGAATTTAATTATGTAGAAAACTATACAAATCAAGAATTATTTTTGATGTATGAAAGAGGTATAAATGGTATAAACAGTGGCCTATCTATAATACAACAATACACTGAAACACTTTCGCCTTTTTACGATATAGACTTTATGGAATACTGCTTTTCTTTGCCAATTAAATTACGAGCTAATCATTATTTATATAAGAAATGGATTTTGCAGAAGTACTTGAAGGCTGGTAAATATGTATGGGAAAAGACAAAAAAGCCCGTATCCTATCAATCTAAAGTAAATATAATGTATAAAGGACAAAAGATTCCAATCGAAAGGTTATATGGCTTATTAAAATTAAAGTTAGGATTTTCGGTTCCTGTTCTTAGTACTCGAAATCATATGAATCCTTTTGATTATTGGTATAACGAGAACGAGGAGTTAAAATCCTATTTAGATAGTTATTTTCATAACCATATGCCGGAGATACTTTCTATCTCTGATGACTTGTACAAAGACTTGCGAGAGCTATATAAAGGCACGACATTTGAAAAAACTCAGGTATTGTCTGTACTTTCTGCAATCAATCTCTTTTTTGGCAAATAAGACAGAAACTTCATTCAATACCTATATTCCTTCCTGATATAAGAACAAAAAATGTATAATGTCTCCTAAGATTAGTCAGTTATTGATTCCACGAAATTCTACTATTGTGAGGGCTTTACAACAGATGGATAAAATTGGGTTCAAGCTGTTAATAGTTACAGAAGAGCAAAGCCATAAATTTATAGGATTACTTACTATAGGTGATATTCAAAGAGCAATCATTGACAATTGCTCTTTGGATAAGAAAATTTCGGAAATTATACGAAAGGATTTTCTAATTGCAAAAATTGGCGATCCTATAGAAAAGACTAAGCATATCATGCTCAAATACCGGCTGGTTTATATGCCAATCATTAATCAAGAGGATGACATTCTTGATATTATTTTTTGGGAAGACATTATTAAGGAGGAGGAAAACCAAATTTTTCCTACATTAAATCTTCCGGTCGTTATTATGGCCGGAGGCTATGGTACACGATTAAAACCCTTAACTAATGTTCTTCCGAAACCATTGTTCCCTTTTGGAGAATCCACAATCTTGGAAAATATAATCGATCGGTTTAAAAAATATAGCTGTTGTAATTTTGAGATTTCAGTTAATTATAAAGCAAAACTTATTAAATTTTATTTTGATAGCATTGCTAAAAAAGATTATCAAATAAACTTTTTTCTAGAAAACGAACCACTAGGCACTGCAGGAAGTTTATACTTGTTGAAAAACAAATTGAAAAGCACTTTTTTTGTTTCCAATTGCGATATATTAATTGACGAAGATTATTCTGCGATTCATAAATATCACGTAGAAAATAAAAATGAGTTGACCATTGTTGCATCTTTAAAGAGTTACCACATTCCTTATGGCACAATTGAAAGCGCAGAGGATGGACAACTTACTTCCCTCACCGAAAAACCGCAACTTGATTTTATGATCAATTGCGGAATGTACATTTTAGAGCCGCATCTGCTTGATGAAATCCCCGTTAATACATTTTTTCATCTTACAGACCTGATTGAGAAAATACGGAATCGAAGTGGGCGAGTGGGGGTTTTTCCAATAAGTGAAAAATCATGGGTCGATATAGGAGAATGGGCTTCTTATTCTAAAATCCTATTCGATCACTCTGTTGAATGAGCCTTAGAAAGCAAGCAATTTCCGGTAGCTTTTGGACGACCGTATCGTTTGGTACCCAGTCTGTAATTCAGATTTTGCGCCTGTCGATTCTGACTCGTTTTTTGGAAAAATCAGATTTTGGTTTGGTTGCCATCGTTACGCTCGTACTCGGATTTACCCATATTTTCGCTGATCTTGGTGTTTCTGTCTCTTTATATTCCAGGCAGGATATAACAAAAAAGGAATACAGCAGCCTGTATTGGGTAGCATTGCTATTGGGGGCGGGTCTTTATTTGCTCCTTTGCCTGTTTGCTCCATTCATCGCTTCTTTTTACGGGATGCGTGAGTTAAAGCTGCTAATCCCAGTTATGAGCCTCGATTTACTAATCGTAAACGCAGGAAGGCAATTTAGAATTTTTAAGGAGAAGGCATTAGAATTTAAAACGCTCGCATTCATTGACATGATTGCCTCTTTATTATCAATTATTGTGGCGGTATTGGTTGCAGTGAAAGGCGGAGGAATATGGAGCATTATTTTTTCCGCGCTTTCTGCCTCTTTTATATCATCAGTAGCTCTGATCGCCACCGGGTGGAAAACTCATCCTCTTTTGCTATACATCAATCTGAAACAAGGCAGTTCGTTTTACAAAATAGGCATTTATCAAACCGGATCTCAAATTCTGGATTACATCGCATCCCAACTTGATATACTAATTATTGGTAAAATAATGGCTGCCGCAGATCTTGGAGTGTATAACCTGATTAAGCAGTTGGTTTTGAAAATTAATGGACTTATCAATCCGATCATTTCGAAGGTGTCAATTCCTATTTTATCTACACTGAATGACAATTATGAATTACTAAAAGATAAATACCTGCAAATAATCAAATTATCTTCATTTGTAACCCTGGCTGCCTACGGTGTAACTGCTGTGCTTGCCCGCGAATTAATAACTGTGTTTTACGGTCAGTCCTATGCTGCATCATACCTACTCCTTCAAATTTTGTGTGTGTGGGGTGGCCTTATTTCAATTATGAGTATTGCCAGCTCAATAATAGTTATAACCGGGAAAACGGAGGTCGGGTTCAAATGGACGGTTATTCGTGTTATAGCAAATCCCGTGTTTATTATCGTTGGGTACCGGTTTGGATTATTAGGAATTGTGGTTGGGCAAGCCTTGTATGCTCTTACCTTTTATACCGTTTATTGGAAAGTGGTAATCCAAAAAGTGCTAGGTAATGTAAAGTACTTAGAATATGTACATGCATCGCTGAAATCGTTAGTGAGTGCAATCGTGTTGTTTATCCTATGCCATGTTTTCAAGCAGTTCTTAGGGGATTATAAGAATTCAATTATGATCAATATTATATTGTTCGGCAGTTTATTCGGCGGCTCTTATTTAATATTTAATAATGAAATTTACAAACCCTTCTTCGCCATCTATGTGAAAACTAAAGCGCGATAAAAGAAAAATCGCCTTTATTTATTTGTTTACTACAGCACGAACAAACCAATTTTTGTTTTATCGCTGATTTTCTTTTTTCTCCAAATATGAATTTGATAGTTGTTACTCATGAAATTGAAAATGAATCTTTCTTGATAAACGAGTTGGATGTTATTGCTGACAATTTCGAAAAGGTGTTTGTTATTACAACCGAAAAAGAGCTCCGATTACATTCGAGGCCATATAGTATTATAGTTTCCCGAAAAAAAGATTTTTTTGTTGCCTCTGCCATTTACGCTCTGCGAAAGCTGTTTTCAAAAGAATTTTTTGAGGAACTGCGGCAAAGGAAGAAAATGAGGGTGAAGCCCTCTTTCAAAACGATTATTTTAAGCTGCATTGTTTCGTGGATGATCGAACGACGTTTAAGAGGCTATTTTTTTAGAATCTGGAAAGGCGAGCAAATTGTCTTGTATTCTTACTGGCTTAATACGTATGCTTATTTTGTTGCAAAAGCAAAGAAAGCATTTCCCCAGATCAAGGCTGTTTCCAGGGCTCATGGGTTCGAGATTCGGGATTTTCACAGTTATATTCCGTTTCGTAAAACGATCGATAGTTGCCTAGATAAAATTGTCTTTATTTCGGTACACACACAGGACGAGTATAACCAGATAATGAGTAGGAGGGCGGCAAAAAAAAGGGCTGAACAAAAAGTAATTTATCTTGGCACTCAGCGACAAAGCAATCTTAGCTCACAAGAAAGTGAAAGTAGCTGCTTTACTCTCGTTTCCTGCTCCGGCATTTATCAATTGAAGCGTTTGGATTTAATAATAAATTCATTAGCAGAAATTCAGCATGACATCCATTGCAAATGGGTTCACTTTGGCAGTGGAGCCGATTACGACCGTATTATTAATCTCGCCAAGATCAAACTTACCGGGCAGAATGTTTCCTTTGAGTTCAAAGGTCAATTACCGAATTCTGAAATATTAAAATTCTACATTGAAAATCGAGTGGAATTGTTTATGAATACCAGCGACTTTGAAGGAGTACCTGTGTCAATTATGGAGGCAATGTCCTTTGGAATTCCTTGTCTTGCCAGGAACGTAGGTGGAAATAGTGAAATTGTAAAAAATGGGATTTCAGGAACACTCGTTCCCAGGGAAGCGAGCGTTACTGACATTGCTGCTGCATTGAAAGATTTTTATTTGGTTAAACAGAGCGATCCGGATACATATATGAGCTTACAGAAATCGACCTTCAACTTTTGGTTATCGTATTTCGATGCGGAAAAAAATTATCTCACATTTTCGAATTACATATTGAATTAGGAAACTTAATGCTCGAAAACGTTCTTAAAAAATCGATTATTATTTACATTTGTCTGACATTAGTAGAGTACGGTTTGACGGCATTGGGAGGTTCCTTATTGAAGATCTTCGGATATGTGTTGATTTTCTTGTGGATTCTGTTAAAGAAGGGAATGATACCGAACCTTAAAAAGAACAAGGCATTATTATATATGATCGCTTTCCTTGGTTGTTCACTTGCTACTCTTTTATGGTCTGTCGACGTTGAAATGGGCTCCTATTATTTTCTTGCAATGGCAAACATGGTTTTTATTGTTATCATTGCCTCCACACTGTCTTGGAATAAAAAAGATATGGATCAGCTGTTGACTTTTTTTCAATTTGCTGCCGGTATTTTCTCTCTCATTATTGTTGTTCAAGGGGAAACTTTTGGAAGTTTTAGCAGAGCTACCTTATCGATCGGTGGTACAATGGAAGATCCAAACAATATGGCTGCAATGCTTCTCATTCCTACCATTATTTCAGTATGGAAGATTTTGAATAACGAAGGGATTAAGCTGTTCAGCACTCGGATTGTTTTATTAAATTTTGTTCTTTTGGGTTTGCCAGTCACTGCTATGTTGATGTTAGGCTCAAGAGGAGCGCTTATTTCTGCAATGGCAGGCACGTTGTTTTTGCTTTTGTTCAATAACCAATATTCGCAGGGTTCACAAACTTCTTTTAAAACGCTTACCATTTTTAAAACGTTGATAATTATAGCTGCGGTGATTGTAATCGTGATTCCCTATATTGATGCGGACATTTTGCAGCGTTTTACCATCAGCAGAATGGAGGAGGATAAAGGAAGTAACCGATTGGTGATCTGGGGAATGGCCATTTCTGAATTCTTTAAAGCGCCTCTTTTCGGAATCGGACTCGGCAGCTTCCAGGCAATTACTCAAAAAGGTGTACACAATCAGTTTCTGATTGTGCTGGTTGAAACGGGAATTGTCGGTTTTATTTTGTTTACCGGGTCGCTGGTAATACTTCTGCGAAAAACATTGAAAAATAAGTTGGGCTTGCTTGCTGCCATTTTGATTGCAACAATGGTGGTAATTTTTTTTCTTGATTCTTACAATAAAAAGTTCCTTTGGAACGCGGTTTTAATATCAATAATCATTCTGAGGTACCACACCTGTAGGCTCCGCAAAAAGCCACAAGTTTCTATTGAAAAATATGAATATTCTAATCTGCAGTAAATTATTTTATCCGAATAACGACATTGGTGCTGTGCGGGTAACCAATTTCGCTAAATATCTACACGAAATGGGACACGCTATTACCGTTTTGACCAGTGTGTCTAACCGGTTTGGAGATTCCGATATTGAGCAATCCCTTCGAATCGTGAGGGTAAATAATTCAAAGAGAGCATTAAAGTTGATGTCAGGTGTTGAAAGATCTGTTAGCACGCGTCTACCGGTATCCCCGAATAAAGTACAAAAAATAATAAAAAGGGATAGATTTGGGAAAACAATTTCGTCATTGCGGAGTTTGAGGTTGCAGCTTTATACACTGCTGTTGCAGTACGACTGGCATCGTCAGGCTAAAAGAATAATTAATGACAAATTGCAAAAGACACATTTTGATATTGTCATTTCATCCTACGGACCGCTGTCTTCCTACTTAACCGCGCGCTATATTGTAGAACAGAAAAAAGCAACACACTGGATTTCTGATTTGCGTGACCAAATGGAAACAGATGATTATCCCCAGATAATAAATCGTATTTACAAGTATTATGAAAACGATATGATGAAAAAAGCCAGCGCCATAACCGTAGTGTCAATAGGACAACGGGAAATGTTAAGAAAGCTGGTGGGCGAAAAAAGTTTTCTCAATCAACAAGTTCACGTTGTTTATAATGGATTTGAAAAAGAACTGTCGTACATACCTGAACAAAACAACGAACGCTCTCGAAAATTTAAAATCGTTTACACCGGCGCTTTATACAACGGAAGGCGAGACATGTCGATGTTATTCAAGGCACTTGCTGAGTTATCTTCCGAGCAAAAGATCCTTGTAAGTAATGTTGAGGTTCATTATGCGGGTAAAAACAGTTTACATCTATACGAACAGGCAGAACGATATCAAATGCAGGAAATAATAATTGATCATGGATATCTCTCAAGGGTGAATTCAATGAAACTACAGCAATCGGCAGACATTCTCGTTGTTTTGAGCTGGAATACAGAAAAAGAGCAAGGAATTCTCTCGGGAAAGTTTTACGAATATGTTCAGGCTTTCAAACCGATTATTTCGATCGTAAATGGAAATGTGCCACATGCTGAGCTTTCCGAAATGGTTAAAGAACTTCAGGTTGGAATAGATTGTGAACACATTTCTGAAAAGACAGATCTGCCAAGGTTGAAAAGGTTTTTACATTCAGAATATGAGAAGGTAATATGTGGAGTAGGTGGAGATTTTCATCCCGACCTGGCAAAAATCAGCCAGTTCTACTATAAAAACATTGTACGTAAAATGGAAAAAATTTGTCTTAATCTGATAACAGGACAAACGCATTTGCCAGGTAGGATTATGGCGAAAAATGAAATATGATTGGAATTATCGATTATGGAGTAGGAAATGTGGGATCTATCCTAAATATGCTGAAGCATATTAGTGTTGATGCTTTTTTAGCAAAAACTCCTTCAGACATTGAAAAGGCTACAAAACTGATCTTACCAGGAGTAGGATCGTTTGATTATGGAATGACTCTGCTTAATGAATCAGGATTAAGAGAAGTTGTGGACAAAAAAGTAATTGCAGACAATTTACCGGTTCTTGGAATTTGTCTTGGCATGCAAATGATGACAAGGGGAAGCGAAGAGGGAACCTTAAGTGGATTAAATTGGATTAATGGAAATTGTATCAAATTTAAATTTGACGATGACCTGAAAAATATTAGAATTCCGCATATGGGATGGAATGACATACACGTTCAAAAGGATAACGATTCATTTTTCCCCATGATCAACAACGAACTGCAGTTTTATTTTGCTCATTCGTATCATTTAATTTGCAACAATGATATTGTAACGGCTACCTGTAAATATGGTTATGAGTTCCCGGTGGCGTTCCACCAGGACAACATTTTTGGTGCACAATTTCACCCGGAAAAAAGCCATCAATTTGGCATGAATTTTCTCATGGCTTTTGCCAAATACTGTACTGCTGATTGATCCGATCGAGAATCATACCTTGTTTGCTTTTGAAAGGAAAAGGATTGGTCAAAACTATCAAGTTTGCCAATCCGGTTTACCTTGGCGACCCTCTTAACACGATTAACATTTTCAACAAAAAAATGGTTGATGAAATAATTATTTTGGATATTGAAGCGTCCAAAGTGGGAAGAAAGCCCAATTTTGAGTTGATTCAAAGAATTTCGACCGTTTGTTTTTCACCACTTACTTACGGTGGGGGAGTGACAAGTTTAGAAGATGCAGAGAAATTATTTAGCATTGGTATTGAGAAGATCAGCCTGAATTCAACGGCGTTCAAAAACCCGGAACTCATTTCAAAACTTGCCGCCAAATATGGTAATCAGAGTGTTGTTGTATCCGTAAACATCAATAAAGATTTTTGGGGCAAAAGGCATATTGTCACAAATTCTATGGAAAAGATTCCAATGAAAACAGATTCTATTTCCAGCGAGATGAAGGCCTTTGAGGAATTGGGCGCCGGTGAAATTTTGATAAATGATGTGAACAGAGATGGCACAATGAAAGGTTATGACGTCGAATTAATTAGTTCTATAACCTCAAAAGTAGATGTGCCGGTGATAGCTTGTGGTGGCTGTGGTAGTTACGGGGATATAAAAGATGTGATTTTTAATGGAGGTGCAGGTGCAGCCGCGGCAGGAAGTATCTTTGTTTTCAACGGACCGCGAAAGGCGGTGCTGATAAGTTATCCTGATCGTTTAACAATAAAAAAAATAATAAATGAATAATTGGCGCATTTGTGCCCGGTGTGTAATGGATGAAAGCGACAAGTATATTCACTTTGATGAAAGAGGCTTTTGTAACCATTGTTGCGGCGCCGAGCTTTTGTTAGAAGAAAGATGGCATCCCAACGAAATTGGCGCAAAGAAACTTGAAACGCTTCTTTCCCGTATCAGGGAGGCCGGTAAAAACAAAAACTATGATTGTGTAATCGGGTTGAGTGGCGGAGTTGATAGTTCCTATTTGATCCATCTTGCCACGAGAGTTTGGAATTTGCGGGTTTTGGCCGTTCACGTGAATGCAGGTTGGAATTCAGAGATTGCTGAATCGAACATTGAAAAATTAGTAAAAGCGCTGAATGTTGACTTGTATACTTATGTTGTGGATTGGGAAGAAGTACGAAAACTGCAACTCGCTTATTTAAGGTCAGGGGTCGTCAACCAGGATATTCCCCAGGATCATGTATTTTTTGCTCAATTATATAAAAGAGCGGCAAAAGAAAAAATAGGCTATATCCTTACTGGCCACAACCTTGCAACGGAATCCATTATGCCAAAGTCGTGGGGCTACAATGCAATGGATTCAAAGCAATTGAAGTACATTAATAAAAACTTCGGAGGTGCAAAACTGAAATCATATACTACAATTTCACTTTTCGAGAAGATCTATTTTACAATCGTACTAAAACAGAAAGTTTTTAAGCCGCTTGATTATGTTGTTTATGATAAACAAAAAGCAAAGGATTTTCTGAAATCGGAATTCGGTTGGCAAGACTATGGAGTAAAGCATGGTGAATCAGTTTTTACCAGGTTTTTCCAACATTACTGGTTGCCGGAAAGATATGGATATGATAAACGAAAAGCACATCTCTCCAGCGTGATAATATCCGGATTCATTTCGAGGCCTGAGGCATTGGAAGAACTGCAAGAGCCTCTCTACGACAGCAAGCAGTTAAAACTGGATAAAGAATATATCTGCAACAAACTTGAAATAGATGAAAGTGAGTTAGATTCATTTCTGAATCTTCCGAAAGTGGAACACAGTGAATATCCCTCAATTGATTCAACTTTTAATTTTTTTATGAGGATGTACAACTCTGTAAGAAAAAAATGAATTGAAAAATGAAAAAAAGAGTTTGCATATTAACAAGTGTTCACCCAATTGACGACGTACGCGTTTACCATAAAATAGCTCTTTCGCTGAATCAAACATTTGAGGTAATTTGGATTGGTCCTGAAAGTTTCTATTTTGAAAATGAGCTGGGAAATGATAATATCGAAAGAATCCTAATCCCTGAAAAGAAAGGGATGGTTGGAAGGCTTGCTGTGAACCGTTTAGTTTTGAAAAAGTTTTTAAAGCAAAAGGACATTGCATACGTGTATATTCCGGATCCGGAATTGGCTTTTTTTTATTCACTCATTAGAAATCGGAGAAAAGCGAAAGCGATTTTTGATATTCACGAGGTTTTTCACAAAGACCTGCTTAACCGAAAAATAAAGGGAAAGCTTTATCCTGTGGTTAGCAATTTTGTATTAAAACTAATCAGAAGAGTTGTTCGCGACTTTGATCTGACAATCGGGGTGAACAACAATGTTTTGGATTTTTATGTTTCACCAGCCCGTCCTTTTATGATAGTAAGGAGTTGTTTACCCCAGAGCTATGCAAAGCCAAGTGGTGAAATAAGAAAGAAAAGTGTTTTCACTATTGTTCACGGGAAAAATCATCCAGCAAGAGGAACAAAACAAGTTTTAGATGCATTGGTAATTTTAAAGAAAAAAAATATAGAATGTAGGGTACTAATGATTGAACAGCAAGGTTTGGATAATCATTCTTTCAAAGATAAGCTGAAGCAGCTTGGATTAGAAAATTATGTCGAGTTACATCATGGATTGCCATTCGCTGAAATGCAAAATGAGATGTCTGCTTGCCATGGAGGCCTTATCGCTTACGGCAAAGATCTGGGAATTGATAGCCTTCCCAATCGTTTTTTTGAGTATATGGCTACCGGTATTCCCGTAATCGTTCCTTCCTTCTCTGTGGAAATGGTAAAAATTGTAAATCAGGAAAAATGCGGATTGTTAACCGATACGGAAAATCCTGAAAAAATAGCAGAATCGTTTGAGCTTTTAATAAACAGACCCGTTGAAGCCTGCGAAATGGCTGAAAGAGGAAGAAGCGCTTTTCTTCAGCGGCATAATTGGGAACATGAAGTTGCTCCTCTTATTCATTTTATGCAATTAAATTGATAGCACAGGAATAATGAGGAAAATTAAAATTGTTATCGGTCAGCTTTTTCAATTGCCTGCACGGCTTTTTTCCAAAAGCTCTCTTTTCGTCTTCATAACAGAGAGTCACATAGATCCAACAGTGGCTGTTCTAACAAAAAGCCGTATATATTGGTCCGTTGTTGGAAGATATTCATATGTAGCTGATCATTGCTGGATAATTAAAGCCGAAATTGGAAATTTTTGTTCAATTGCCAGTAATGTAATGATAGGCGGAGGAAGTCATCCTGTAAACTTTGTTTCCACTTCTCCGGTCTTTTATTCCAGGAACAATATTTTAAATAAATGTTTTGCAGAAGTGCAATTTCAGGAATATGTAAAAACCGTTATCGGCAACGACGTTTGGATTGGTTCTAATGCTTTTGTTAAAGGTGGGATAACCATTGGAAATGGTGCGATAATTGGAGCCCATTCCGTTGTCACAAAGGACGTAGAGCCCTATTCAATTGTTGCAGGTAATCCGGCGAGAGTAATCAGGAAACGATTTGATGATGATGTTATTAAAGAACTTGAAGCAACAAAATGGTGGGAATACTCTGATGAAAAACTACAACAAAGAGCCACGCATTTTCAAAGCATAGAAGATTTTCTAAGCTTAAATAGACAACAGTAGTAAATGAGATACGGAGTAAGCGCATGTCTTTTTTTAATAGTTTTATTTCTGACGGAAATTTCAGGAGTAGCACAAAATATAGCTTTACATAAAAGTTACACGTTGTCCGTTTCCCCAAATTATCCTAATACTGCACCTTCCTCTGACAAAACCTCGTTGACAGATGGCGTTTACACAAAGGGATATTTTTGGGCTGCAGCCACCACAGTAGGATGGGAGCATGTTCCGGTAACTATTACTATTGAGTTAGAACAGTCGCAACCGATTTCATCGGTTACTTTCAATACAGTCAGACGTCAAGACCAGTTTGTAAATTTTCCAAAAAACATATTTGTCTTTGTCAGCAAAGACGATGAAAATTATCAATATGTCGGTGATGTCGCTGATGATACAGGCAATGTGCCCGGACCTTATCTTGTAAAAAAATTTGTTTTAAGCAGTATTAAGGCAACTGGCCGGTATGTAAGAATTTCTGTCATTCCCAATGGTACTTTTGTGTTTTGTGATGAAATAGAAGTGTGGAAGGGAGCACAGGTTTCGCTAAAGCAGACCTATCCAATTTTGAAAAATAATTTGAGACAGGCAGAAGATTCAATAAAAAATATAGAATTTTTGAAACAAAACTTAAGGAGAACGGTTAATGGCTTAGAAAGGTCCCACGGAAATGTCAATTTTAGGCGTGATGCAACGATTGATCAAATTGTAAAAAGCTTAGGCAGGCAAAATATTTCGGGTACTGAGCTGCAGGATCTCAAACGCCGGGTAGGGGTGATGAACGCACGATATGCTCAAACAGTAAGTAAGAGTTCTTTTTTAGTTCAACGATACAACCCCTGGGACACGTTGAGCCAGTTTTATCTTCCGGATAATTCTTCATCTTTGCCAATTGCATTTAATTATTCTATACCTAAAGGTTTGTCAGACTATGGTTCCTTTGTGATAACGAATACTACTACCTCAGCAAAAAACTTTCAATTTAAATTAAATCAGAAAGGATACTCTGCCGGAATTGATTTATTTACGGTTCCTTTTGTACCGACCACAAATGGTGATGAGGTGCCGGATCCGCTTGTAAATGTTGACGGGGCTGTTAAAATAGATGGCGGTTACACAAAAATGTTCTTTTTTAAAGTGAGGGCAAATACCACCGGGAGCACAAACATCAATTTGGTATTTCAATGCGGATCTGAAAAGAAAGTTATTAATATAAAAGTAAATGTATTTGATGCTGCAGTTAGCAATAATCGGTTGAATGCCAATGTATGGGCGTATTTTACACGACCTATTTTATCTGACCGGAAGGAGGAAGCGATGAATGACCTGTTGGACCATAACATTAATACGATGGTTATTCCAGCGGCGGTTATTCCGAATTTCGTTACCAGCAATTATACCGCTTTTAATAACTACCTAAGCAATTTTAAAGGTGTGAAAAACATCCTATTGTTTATGAATTACGCTGAACCACGAATCAGAAGTGGATATAGCGACGGACAATTTATGTCAGATGACTGGAAGGCGAAATTTGTCAAATGGTACAATGCGATAATAGATGACATTCAACAACACGGATTTAGCAATGCAATGATTTATGTATATCCCTACGATGAAGTGTATGGAAGTAATGTCTCTGATTTTAAAGCGTTCATGTTATGGGCTAAGAAAGCCATTCCAAATATTAAATTTTATGCTACGTTAGCGAATCAAACGGCAGTGAACGAATTATTGACATTATTAGACGTCGCTCAAATTCAATCTAATTTCGTGGGTATTCAAAATTTACCATCCCACAGTTGCCAGGTTTGGACATATAGCGGAAGTGCGCCTGCACGAAATTTATCTCCTTACCGTTTCTATCGCTTAATGTCCTGGACAGCATTTGCAGACGGATATACCGGCATCGGGTTTTGGAATTACGCTGATGAGGGAATCAATAAAACCTTAAATTCTTTCACAGATCCTTTGATTTATCCTACTAACAGCTACTCTGTTATTTATGATGGTCCGGGAAAGGAAATAATTTCAACCAGGCGGTGGGAAGCATTTAAATTAGGAATTGAAGATTATAGTTTGCTGCGGGCGTATGCAAACCAGGTTGGCGCAGAAAAGGCAAAAGCGCTCGCAGAGGATGTAATACAAAATCCTTTGATTGAAACGAAGGCAGACAGTGCCAGGAAAATCATAATTGCTGCATTACAAAAGCAATAATTTGCTAGACATACTATTTCCAATTTTACAAAACATAAATTCCGGTTATTTGTTCGTTTACTGTCTTTTTGTATCCGGATAATTTTTTCAACCTTTTTTTACAACTATTCAAATGATAAAAGTAGTTACCGTGATAGGTGCCCGTCCCCAATTTGTAAAAGCGGCAACGGTATCGCGTGCATTTAGCAAATATCCTACAGAAGTAAGTGAAGTAATTATTCATACCGGCCAGCACTTCGATCAAAATATGTCCCAGATATTCTTTGACGAAATGGAAATCCCGGTGCCTGACTATAATTTAGACATCCACGGGCTTTCTCATGGCGCGATGACCGGCCAAATGCTCGAAGGGATAGAAGAAATTTTACTGAAGGAAAAGCCTGATTACTTGCTGGTGTATGGCGATACCAATTCAACTTTAGCTGGCGCCCTGGCCGCAAAGAAATTCCACATAAAGGTAATACACGTAGAGGCGGGGCTAAGAAGTTACAACAATGATATGCCTGAAGAAATTAACCGGATTCTTACCGACAGGATCAGTGATATTTTATTTTGCCCTACTGAAACTGCAGTAAATAATTTAATGAACGAAGGATTTGCAAACATCCAATCAAAAATTATTCTTTCAGGCGATGTGATGCAAGATGCAGCGTTATATTACAAAGCGAAATCAGATCAGGAATCAAAAACCTTGCAGGATAATGGATTGCAAGACGGCGCATACGCTCTGGCAACCATTCATCGTGCAGAAAATACAGATAATATTGACAGGTTAAGGGAAATTGTTACTGCCTTGAACAAAGTAAACACCACAATTCCTGTAGTGGTTCCGCTTCACCCAAGAACAGGCAAAATACTTGCAACCTCTCATATTATCCCGGAATTTAAGATCATAGAACCGGTAGGCTATTTCGACATGGTGCAATTATTATCACATTCAAAATTTGTGCTGACTGACAGTGGCGGGGTACAAAAAGAAGCGTATTTTTTCAATAAATACTGCATTACACTGCGCAACGAAACTGAGTGGATTGAACTTGTCGCTAATGGCTACAACCAACTTGTGGGAGCATCTTCCGAAAAAATTCTGGCGGCAGTTAAATCGATCTCCAACAAAGAATTTGTAAAATCAAGTGAGTTATACGGCGGTGGTAACGCGGCAGAACGAATCTGCGACGAAATAATGTCGTCGCAATCAGAAAAAAATAATCTAAAAGAAAACATATGAAAGAATTTGCATTAATTGGAGCTGCCGGATACATTGCTCCGCGACATTTAAAGGCAATAAAAAATACAGGTAACAATTTGTTAGCTGCTTATGATCCTTTTGACAGTGTGGGTATTATGGACAGTTATTTTCCTGAAGCTGACTTTTTTGTAGAGTTTGAACGGTTTGACAGGCATATTGATAAACAAAAAAGAAAAGATCATCCTATTGATTTCGTTTCTGTTTGCTCGCCCAATTATCTGCATGACAGCCACATTCGTTTTGGTTTGAGAAACAATGCTGATGTAATTTGTGAAAAGCCAATAGTATTAAATCCGTGGAATATTGATGCACTTGAGGAAATAGAAAGAGAGTCAGGCAAACACATTTTTTCAATACTTCAATTGAGGCTTCACCAGGCGATAATCGCGTTGAAGGAAAAAGTAATGAACGGCCCTGAAAACAAAATATATGATGTTGATCTCACCTATCTTACGTCACGTGGTCATTGGTATTACACCTCGTGGAAAGGTGATATTAGTAAGTCGGGTGGTATCGCGACAAACATTGGTGTTCACTTTTATGATATGCTTACCTGGATCTTCGGTCCGGTAATAAGCAACACAGTGAATGTGCACACTCACGACAGGGCTGCCGGATATCTTGAACTCGAGAAGGCGCGGGTAAGATGGTTTCTGAGCATCAGTTACGATACAATACCGGACGAAATAAAAGCACAGGGGAAACGCACCTACAGATCGATACAGATAGGAGGAGATGAACTTGAATTTAGCGATGGCTTTACGGATCTTCACACAGATTCGTACAAAGCGATCCTTTCCGGAAATGGCTTTCGGATTGGAGAAACGAAACAGGCGATTCAAATAGTACACGATATCAGACACGCTACACCAATAGGTCTTAAAGGGGAATACCATCCATTTGCAAAAATACCTGCTTCCACACATCCTTTTTCTTAGTTTAAACAAGGCTACCTGTAAGTATCAATGCAATTATTCTTACATAGCATTGCAGGGTTTAGCATCAGCGTTCACAATTTTGCCAGAAATCTTTATTATTTCTTCAATTTTTCCTCCTGAGCCGGTAGTTTCTGCCCGCCTCTCAAATGATATTGCTCTTGAGCTATCTAAAAAAAATAATGTTGTGGTGCTTTGCCCGGTACCTAGCCGGCCAAAAGGGTATCAATTTGAAAATTTGAAGGATCCTGTAAATTATAACGTAATCCGGCTGCAGTCGTTTGTGTCACCGGCTTCAACAATTATCGGACGATTTAGGGAAAGTTATAGTTTCGGAAAACGCAGCGCAGAATATATTAAAAAGAACGGTAAAGGAATCGATTGTATTTACATAAATTCCTGGCCGTTGGCGTCGCAATATTTAATAATCAAAGAAGCAAAAAAAATAAATATCCCAACCGTTCTCCATATCCAGGATGTTTACCCGGAATCGCTCGTCGGAAAATTACCTAAATTTTTTAGAAGTTTTTTTTACAGATTTCTTTTGCCATTGGATAAGTACATCTTGCGACACTCAACAAAAATTTTGGGTATTTCGGAGAATATGGTTTCTTACTTATCTAAAACCAGGGGAATACACAAGTCAAAATTTACAGTAGTCAGAAACTGGCAGGATGATGAGGTCTTTTTAAAGTTTGAAGCTGCGAAGAGGCAGCAATTTGTGTTTACATTCATGTACGTGGGCAGCGTTAGCGCAAGTGCCGGAGTGGAATTACTACTTTATGCTTTCGATAAAGCGTCTTTACCCGATAGCCGTTTAGTAATCGTTGGCAACGGAAATGAAAAAGACGAATGTATTAGAATTGCGAAGGAATTAAACAATCAACATATCCAATTTTTGGAGGTTGTCCCATCAGATGTTCCATCTATCCAATCCCGGGCTGACGTTCTTTTGTTGCCATTAAAAAAAGGCATTTCTCTTACCGCGACACCTTCAAAATTGACCGCCTATTTATTTTCTGCTAAACCCATTATAGCTTGTGTGGAGAAAGAAAGCGATGTGGCAAATATTTTGACAAATTCGAATTGTGGTTTTGTAACCGAACCTGAAAGTGTCGACGATATGGAGATAGCTATGAAACGAATGTATCAGATGGCAAAAGCCGACTTAGAATTAATGGGAGAGAGAGGAAAGAAGTATGCTATTTCAAATCTTTCTAAAAAAGCAAATCTTGGCAGGATAATAACTACAATTGAGGAGGTGATCTGATGAATATAAAAACTGTGCCTGAAAAAGATATAAATGAACTTGTAAAAGTTCACAAAGCTTCCTTCCGGGATTTTTTCTTAACTGAACTTGGAGATCATTTTCTGAAAGTATATTATGATTGTGTCCGTAGAGATAAGAGAGGGCTCCTAATAGGATTTTATGAGGATGAAGAATTATATGGTTTTGCTGCTGCTACTACCTTATCAAAAAGTTTTAACAGGAATCTTATTTTAGAAAACTTTTTTAAATTCTCATTTATCGGAATCGAGTTGCTTTTTACAAAGACCTCTGCATTAATCAGACTATTTAAAAATTTTTCGAAAACAAACGCATCTGCTAATGACAAAGGCGAATATGCAGAACTTTTATCAATAGGTGTTTCTGATAAAAGACAGGGTAAGGGCATAGGAAAAAAATTATTACTTGAACTTGAGGAAACCTTGAAAGCCAAAGGTTGTGCCCAGCTTTCCCTCACTACTGATTTTTATGATAATGAAAAGGCAATAGGTTTTTATAAAAGTTTAGCCTATGAAGTGTTTTACGATTTTATTGCGTATCCAAATAGAAAGATGTATCGGATGATAAAGAAATTAAATTAATAAGATGAAAATTAATTTTGCTCCTCCCTATATTGACGATAGTGTAATCAACGAAGTAGTTGATTCATTAAAATCGGGTTGGATAACAACAGGACCAAAAGTTAAAGCATTGGAGCAGGAAATAAAAGATTTTTCCGGTGCACAGGAAGTGTTGTGTGTAAACTCGTGGACGTCCGGTGCTATTATGATGCTGAAATGGTTGGGCGTTCAAGCTGGAGATGAGGTAATTGTGCCGGCTTACACTTACAGCGCAACGGCGCTGGCTGTCTTACATGCCGGTGCCATACCCATCATGGTTGATTCTAATGAAGATTTTAATATCTCAGTGGAAGCAATCAAAAAAGCAATTACTCCAAAAACAAAAGCAATTATACCCGTGGATATTGCAGGTTTCCCCTGCGATTATGATGAGATAATGAGAATTGTAAAAGACGAGAAAATAAAAAAGACTTTTCGTGCCACTTCGCCCGTGCAGGAAAAATTAGGAAGAATCCTGGTGCTAAATGATGCAGCTCATTCGCTGGGTGCTTTTTACCAACCCGGTATTAGAACGGGTGGTGAAACCGATGTATCGATATTTTCACTTCATGCCGTAAAGAATATCACTACTGCAGAAGGGGGGGCTATTTGCCTGAATCTGCCAGATCCATTTGATAATAGCGAATTGTATAAAGAGTTGCGCACCATGACTTTAAATTGCCAAACCAAAGACGCATTTTCTAAAAGCAAGGCTGGCGGCTGGCGGTATGATATTACCGGTTTTGGGATGAAAATTAATATGGCTGATGTAAATGCTGCAATAGGGCTTGCTCAAATTCGAAAATATCCCCAGCTCTTAGAGCACCGAAAAAAGGTATTTCAGGCTTATAACAATGCTTTCGCCAAATATGATTGGGCAATTTTACCACCATCAGAAATGAATGGAAAAGAAAGTTCCTATCATATTTATGCTTTGCGTTTTAAAAATCTCACCGAAGAAGAGAGGGATGCAATTATCGATGAAATTTCAAAAAAAGAAGTTGCCGTAAATGTCCATTTTATCCCAATGCCTATGCTAAGCTTTTTTAAAAACCAGGGGTATGATATTGCAAATTATCCCCAGGCATATCAAAATTTTTCCTGCGAAATATCTCTGCCAATTTATCCCCAATTGACTGACGAGCAAGTGCGCTTTATAATTGAAACAGTGATCGAGTCTTATCTGAAAGTCACAGGCGACAGATGATCCGTTTCTTTGACGTAGTGTTTTCTTTTGTCGGCCTGGTTGTGTTATTGCCTTTTTTCGTTATCATTTACTTATTAATTATTATTGAGAGCAAAGGCGGTGGATTTTTCACGCAACAGAGAGTTGGGAGAAACGGAGTGGATTTTAACTTAATCAAATTTCGAAGCATGAGAATCGGCTCCGATAAAAAAGGGCTGATAACCGTTGGTGAAAAAGATCCGAGAGCAACTAAGATGGGAATGTTTATTCGAAAATTTAAAATTGATGAACTGCCTCAGCTTTTTAATGTATTAAAGGGCGAAATGAGCGTAGTGGGACCACGCCCTGAAGTACGCCGGTATGTGAATTTATATAACACAGAACAATTAAAGGTGTTGAGTGTTCGTCCAGGCATAACCGATTATGCATCTATAGAGTATGCTGAAGAAAATAAAATCTTAGGCAGCGCTGTTAATCCTGAAAAAGTATATGTGGAACAAATTATGCCCCACAAAATACAACTCAATATGAAGTACATTCAAAATCGAAGCTTGAAGGAATATTTCAAGGTAATTTTTCTCACAATTTTCCAGATATTTAATAAGAAATAAGCGGCAAACAAAAATAGTTTACTCATTTAAATAAGAATTCGTCTTATTTTTTCGTTCACTATGGATTAATAGAATCCCTTTCTACTTTCTACTTTTTACTTTCTACTTTCTACTTTTTACTTTTTACTTTCTACTTTTTACTTTTTACATTATTCTCCCCCATGCAAATAGATCTCATCGCCGGCGCCCGGCCCAACTTTATGAAGATTGCTCCCATCATTGAAGCCATCAAAAAGGCACAAGATGAGAGGAAGAAAATTAGTTACCGCCTGATTCATACCGGACAGCATTACGACAAAAAAATGAGCGGCAGTTTCTTTGAAGAGCTTGGAATTCCCGAACCGGATATCAACCTTGAAGCGGGGAGTGGCACCCAGGCAGAACAAACTGCTACCATCATGACGCGGTATGAAAAAGTGCTGATGGAAAATCGCCCCGATTTGGTGATGGTAGTGGGAGATGTTACTTCCACTATGGCTTGCTCGATTGCAGCAAAAAAATTGAACAATATTAAAGTAGCTCATGTTGAAGGGGGTATTCGCTCTGGCGACCTTACTATGCCCGAAGAAATTAATCGCATGGTTACAGATGCCATTACCGACTATTTTTTTACGACGTCACAAACGGCTAACGATAATTTGCGTAAGGGCGGGATAAAAGAAGAGCAAATCTTTTTTGTTGGAAACACAATGATTGATACGTTGTTAAAAAATAAATCCCGTTTTACAAAACCACCGGTTTGGGATGAACTGAATCTGCAGGAAGGCCAATACCTCGTCATGACGCTCCATCGCCCTGCGAATGTGGACGAAGAACAAAAACTAAAATATTTGTTGAACGAAATTATTGATAATAGTCATGGCCTGCCCTTGGTTTTTCCTGTTCATCCGAGAACCGCAAAAATCCTGGACCATCTTGAAATAAAATCGCCTAATCTTCATACCATTGAACCGCTCGGGTATCTTGAATTTAATTTTCTTGTTCAGCATGCAAAAGCCGTTATCACCGATTCCGGCGGCATTACCGAAGAAACAACCGTTATGGGTATTCCGTGTATGACGCTTCGTGATAATACAGAAAGGCCTGAAACTATCGACATTGGCACTAATGAATTATTAGGCACTGACCCCAAAGCTATTAAACCAGCGATGGAAAAATTGTTTTCAGGCGAATGGAAAAAAGGTGAGATTCCGGAGTTATGGGATGGAAAGACGGCAGAGCGAATTGTGGAAGCGTTACTGGAGGTATGAATTATGAGTTTCTTGTATTTTTATCTTTCGTAAAATATCACATAATTTTATTCATCAAAAAGAGAAATTGTAAATTGATGCTCCAACAGATTATGTAAAATTTACTGAAATGGGTAAGAAAAATGAAATAAATAACCTTTTTAATGCTACACTTTTTTGGGATGTTGATTTTTCCTCGCTGGATCCAGAGAAAAACAGTCGTTTGATAATTGAGCGGGTATTTTCTTTAGGCACAATAGATGAAATTAAGGTGACCATTAGATATTATGGAAAAAATAGGGTAGTGAATATTTTGGAGAACCTGGCTTATCTTGATCCTAAAACTTTAAATTTCGTCTCTCTCCTTTTTGATAAACCTAAAAATGAATTCCGATGCTATTCAAAGAGGCTATCGAGCCCTCAACTTTGGAACTCATAAAATCGCTACAACCTCAGCCTTACATTAGGGAGTTTTTTTTGGTGGGAGGAACGGCGCTTGCACTTTATTATGGCCATCGAAAATCAATTGATGTTGATCTTTTTACCAATGTGCAATTTGATGCTGACGTTTTATTAGAAAAACTGATAAACGATTTTTCATTTCAGTTGACATATACTGCTAATCAAACTTTGAAGAGAATAATTTCAGGAGTAAAAGTGGATTTCATAACTCATACTTATCCGTATATCGGACCTTTTTTCCATGAGAATGAATTTCGATTGACATCTGCACAAGACATAATAGCAATGAAACTAAATGCTATTTCAATCAGTGGCCAGCGTTCAAAAGATTTTATTGATATTTATTTTGCCTTAAATCATTTCTCAATAAAAGAAATGATTTCGTTTTATGCAAAAAAGTATAAGCAATCAAATACAGTCCATTTAATAAAAAGCCTGATTTATTTTGATGATGTTGACTTGGAAGATTGGCCTGTACTTATCAGAGAGTCACATTTAAAATGGGAGACAGTAAAACAAAAAATCAGAAATGAAGTACTGGCGCTTATGTAAAACATTGACGGTCCTTTCCCCTTTTGTTTAAATTCAGCTTCTTCAATTTGGTAACTCCCATATCTTATAACTTTTACCTTTAAACTTTTCACTTTTACCTTAAAACAAAAATGTTTACACAAAAAACACTTCTCATTACCGGCGGTACGGGTTCTTTTGGTAACGCAGTACTTCACCGTTTTCTTCACACTGATCATTTTAAAGAAATACGCATTTTCAGCCGCGATGAAAAAAAGCAGGACGACATGCGCAATCAACTGAAGAATCCGAAATTGAAATTTTATATCGGCGATGTGCGCGATTACAACAGTATCGAAGGTGCCATGCACGGCGTGGATTATGTGTTTAATGCTGCAGCATTAAAGCAAGTTCCTTCCTGTGAATTTTTCCCGATGGAAGCTGTTCGCACCAACGTGATAGGAACGCAAAATACTTTGCGCGCAGCTATTGCCAACAATGTAAAAAAAGTAATTTGCCTCAGCACCGACAAAGCGGCTTATCCGATAAATGCGATGGGAATTTCCAAGGCGATGATGGAAAAAGTCTCCATTGCTACTTCACGAAATGTTCCTGAAAATGAAACAACAATTTGCCTTACGCGTTACGGAAACGTAATGGCGTCGCGCGGTTCGGTAATTCCTTTGTTTCTGCGGCAGATAAAAGAGGGAAACCCGATTACCGTTACCGACCCGAAAATGACGCGTTTTCTCATGTCGCTTACGGATGCTGTAGAGCTCGTTCTGTTTGCATTTGAAAACGGGCACCAGGGCGATTTATTTGTAAATAAAGCCCCTGCGGCTACTATCGGCGATTTGGCACAGGCAATCAAAGAAATTTGCAAAGCCGATACTGAAATAAAAGTCATCGGTACGCGCCACGGTGAAAAATTGTACGAAACGCTTTGCACGCGCGAAGAAATGGCGAAGGCGGACGACATGGGTGAGTTTTACAGAGTACCCGCCGACCATCGCAATCTCAACTACAATCTTTATTTTTCTGAAGGCGAAACGGATGTTTCAAAAGTAGAAGACTATCATTCGCACAACACAAAAAGACTGGATGTAGAAGGGGTGAAGAAATTGTTGCTGACATTGCCCTTGATACGGAAGGAGGTTTTTGGAGAAGATGTGCCGCAGATGCCGGGGTGATTGGTGAGTGGTGACTGGTGATTGGTGACTGGTGATTAGTGATTAGTGATTGGTGATTGGTGATTGGGGATTGGGGATTGGGGATTGGTGGTTTTTTAATTTCATGATTCAGTTAGAAAATTTTAAGATCTAATTAAATTTTGAGTTATGAGAACGCACAAGGATCTTGACGCATGGAAATTAAGCGTAGAGTTTGTGACGGAAGTTTATAAAATCACCCGGAATTTTCCCAAAGAAGAATTATTTGGTTTATCTAATCAATTGAGAAGGGCGGCGGTTTCTGTGCCAAGCAATATAGCTGAGGGTGCGGCAAGACAAACGGCCAAGGAATTTATTCAATTTCTGTATATAGCACTTGGAAGCCTGCAGGAGGCGGATACGCAACTTTTAATAGCGAAAAATCTCGGGTTCCTTACTTTACAGCGATTCCAGAATTTAATAACAGATGCTGATAAAATAGGCAAGATGCTCAATGGATTGATTAAATATTTAAAAGAAAAAAATTGAACTGAATATTTACCAGTCACGTCTGCAACTATTAACAATGGCCGAACCAATTACCAATTACCAGTTACTAGTCACTTCTGATCGGGCGTCTTTAATAACCGGATCTCAGCATTCAGACGCACGTGGAAAAATATCTTTTATCAATGACTGCGACCTTTCTAAAGCAAAAAGATTTTATGTCATTGAGCCCGCCGGCATTGAAGTGGTTCGCGCATGGCAGGCGCATCAGCGCGAAGAAAAATGGTTTTATGTAATTGAAGGGAGTTTTAAAATCGTGCTGACGAAGCCTGACGACTGGAAAAATCCTTCTTCACATTTACCATTTGAGGAATATATTTTAACAGCTTCCCAAGCGCAAATATTGTATGTTCCCGGGGGGTATGCAAACGGATTTCAATCGTTGGAGCCCAAATCAAAAATCATGGTTTTTTCTTCGTTTACTGTGAAAGAATCGATGGAAGACGATTTCAGGTATGACAAGAGTTTGTGGTATAAGTGGTAAATCGTTTTTCACACCACACACTAATTGTTTAGCCCTTGTTTAATATAATAAATTCATGAAAAAAGTAGGTATCACCGGGCAGAACGGATTTATCGGGAAACATCTTTACAATACGATTGGATTATTCCCCGAAGAATTTGAAAGAGTAAATTTTCAGAAAGAATTTTTTGATGATGAAAATCAAATGGCTGATTTTGTTGCCAAGTGTGATGTAATTGTTCATCTTGCTGCAAAGAATCGCCACAATGATCCGCAGGTGATTTATGATACCAATGTTTCTCTTGTAAGAAAACTGATTGCCGCGCTGAAAAAAACCAATAGT
This sequence comes from Hanamia caeni, assembly GCF_003721595.1. Lineage (GTDB taxonomy): Bacteria > Bacteroidota > Bacteroidia > Chitinophagales > Chitinophagaceae > Ginsengibacter > Ginsengibacter caeni. The sequence continues at coordinate 43,645 of NZ_RJJR01000011.1, read as the reverse complement.
CGTGCACACGTGATTTTTTCATCTTCCACGCAGGAGGAAAGAGACAATCTGTATGGAAAATCGAAGAAAGAAGGACGTGAACTGATGAGCGCGTGGGCAAAACAATCGGGCGGAAAGTTTTCCGGAATGGTGATTCCGAATGTGTTTGGGCCGTTCGGGCATCCGTACTACAATTCATTTGTCGCTACATTTTGCCATCAGTTGTCACATGGTGAAACACCTAAGGTTGACATGGATGGAGAGGTAAAATTGATTTATGTCGGTGAACTGGTTGATTCGATTTTGAAAGAGGTCAGAGATGAAAAAAGCAATGATGGAATAATAGTTCCGCATACGGCAGAATACAAAGTGTCGGAAATTCTTCGTTTACTGGAGCTTTATAAAAATGAATACCAGGAGAAGGGCGTTATACCCGCTTTGCATAACCGTTTTGAAGTGAATCTTTTCAATACGTTCCGGTGTTATATGAATATTGAAAATTATTTTCCCAGGAAATTTAAACAAAACATTGACCCGCGCGGCGCCTTTGTGGAAGTGATTCGATTGAACGTTGGTGGCCAGGTTTCTTTTTCAACTACGGTCCCTGGAATTACCAGAGGCAACCATTTTCATACAAGAAAAATAGAAAGGTTTGCAGTGATAAAAGGAAAAGCGTTGATTCAGCTTCGCCGGATTGGAACGGATCAAGTATTAGATTTTCATCTCGATGGAAATGAGCCGGCTTATGTGGATATGCCTGTTTGGTTTACGCATAATATTAAAAACACAGGAGAAGAAGAGTTATATACGATTTTCTGGATTAATGAATTTTATGATCCAAAAGATCCGGATACGTTTTTTGAGGATGTTGTGGTTGGTGGTTAGTGGTTAGTGGTTAGTGGTTTGTAGTTGGTGGTTAGTGATTGGTGGTTAGTTTCTCATCAATTTTCAAATATCAATAAAATCAAAACATTAATTTTAGTTAATATAACAAACGAATCACAAATACCAACTACAAGTTACAAACAACAAACAATAAACAACAATCGCAAACTACAAACAACCAACTACCAATGCGAACTCATAAAGATCTCGACGTTTGGAAGAAAAGTATTGCTCTTATAACAAAAATATATCAGATTTCAAGTACGTTTCCAAAAGAGGAAATGTTTGGTCTCACTAATCAAATCAGAAGATGTGCGGTTTCGATTCCAAGCAATATAGCAGAAGGCTCAGCTCGGGGCCATCAAAAAGAATACATCCGGTTTCTATATATTTCATTAGGAAGCCAACAGGAGTTGGAAACACAATTTATAATTGCTAAGAATCTAAATTATATCACTGAAAATGTTTTCAAGGAAACGCAGACAGAAATTGAAATTGTCGGTAGGATGTTAAGTGGTTTAATAAAAGCTGTGAAGTTAAAGATGGCAGATCAATCTTAAAATAGAAGCTTCAGCATAACTACCCCTTCAATCTACTAATCACAAACTACAAACTACCAACTACAATCAACTAATGGAAAAATTAAAAGTAATGACCGTAGTGGGCACACGCCCCGAAATTATCAGGCTCTCGCGTGTGATTGCGGCGCTGGATGCCTCGGAAGCTATTGATCATGTGCTAGTTCACACAGGCCAGAATTATGATTATGAGCTGAACCAGATTTTTTTTGAAGACCTGAAAATCCGCAAGCCTGATCATTTTTTGAATGCTGCAGGAGCAAATGCAACAGCTACTATCGGGCAGATTTTGATCAATATCGACCCATTGTTGGAAAATATTCAGCCACAGGCATTTCTCGTTTTGGGCGATACCAATAGTTGCCTTTGCGCTATTCCTGCAAAGAAAAAGCACATCCCTATTTTCCACATGGAAGCTGGAAACCGTTGTTTTGATCAACGGGTTCCGGAAGAAACGAATAGAAAAATTGTAGATCATATATCGGATATGAATCTCACATATAGCGACATTGCGCGGGAGTATCTTTTAAGAGAAGGCCTTTCCGCAGACCGTATAATCAAAACCGGTTCGCCGATGTTCGAAGTGCTCAATTATTATCGTGATGCTATTCAGTCTTCTGATGTGGTGAAAAGATTGAGCCTGGAAAAGGAAAAATTCTTTGTAGTCTCTTCCCATCGGGAAGAAAATATAAACAGCGAAAAAAATTTCAAAGGATTGATAGAGAGTCTTAATCTAATTGCTGACACCTATCATTTTCCCATCATTGTGAGCACGCATCCGCGGACGCGAAAAATGATCGAAGAAAAAAAGGTGGACGTACGGCCGGAAATACAATTTCTGAAGCCATTAGGCTTTAATGACTATAATGCATTACAAATGAATTCGTATGCTGTTTTATCAGACAGCGGAACCATTTCCGAAGAGTCCTCAATATTGAATTTCCCCGCCTTAAATATTCGTGAGGCACATGAGCGCCCGGAGGCCATGGAAGAGGCATCTGTAATGATGGTAGGGTTACATCCCGGGCGAATTATGCAGGGTTTGCTTCAACTTAAAACCCAACAAAGGGGGGAGGCCAGAAACTTTAGGCAGGTGGCAGATTACTCTATGCCGAATGTATCTGAAAAAGTTGTCCGGATTATTATAAGCTACGTGGATTATATTAAAAGGGTAGTCTGGGAACAATAAATTTTAATCAATTTGCTGGTAATGGCCCTGCAAGTCTCATGCTTGCAGGGCTATTTGTTTTATTATGTTTTTGTTAATAAAGAATTTTTTCTATTAACAGACTTTCGAAAAGGGAAATATAACTAAGAATCTTCATCTAAAATTCGCCTAGAGATCTTACATTTGCACCGATTTTTACATTAAAGAAGTTTTAAAACATGGTACGTTTATTGTTTTGAGATTTCCTCATTCCTGGTTTTTTAAACTGGACTTCAATGCAAGATCGTTAATTTAAAACGCCCCTAATAAGTTCTTATGCTTGAAAAATTTTTTAAAAATAAGTATGCTCCAAGATGGATAATCTTTTGCTTCGACCTTATTTTAGTTACTTCTGCGTTTATTTTCTCCTATTTTTTAAGACATTTATTTTTAGATATTAAAGGCCTCACGGCAATTGTTCCGGCCGCACTGCTGAATACCCTTATATTTGGTATCTGTGTTTTATTTTTCCCGATTTATAAAGGAATTATCCGCTACTCTGAAATTAACGACATTTTTCGGATTGTAAAATTTGCTTCTCTGCAACTCGTTTTATGGCTGGCCGTTTTTGCTTTCGGAGTGCAAACTGTAATATCGGATTCATTACATGTTCCCTTCCTTATCACTAATTTCTTCAGCGTTATTTTTATACTCGTCCTTTTCAGATTAATGATAAAAGAAGTATATTCTAAAGCTGCTTTGTCAAAGTCTTTGATAGTGTCAAGAGCAATTATATACGGCGCAGGCGAAATGGGGCAGGTTACCAAGCAAATTCTTGAACAGGACTTAAAAAATAAAACGGTGGTGCTGGGTTTTATCGAAGACAGCCCCTCTAAAATTGGAAAAAACCTTGGAGGCCTTCCAATTTATAAAGCCTCAGGCGCACGGCTTTCAGCGCTTTTAAAGCAAAAACAAGTAACAGATGTTTATATCGCTATTGATAAATTATCTGTAGAAAAGAAGATTGCTATTACTGATGTTTGTTCACCGCTGAATATAAAAATTAATGTGATTCCTCATGTAAGCGAATGGCGTGGTGGATTTTTTGAGAAAAAGCAAGTGAAGGAGCTGAATATCGAAGATTTGCTGGAAAGGGATGAAATCAGTCTTCCTTACGAAATGGTGCAGGATGCTTACAAAGAGTCAACTATTTTGGTTACAGGAGCTGCCGGTTCCATTGGAAGCGAAATTTGCCGCCAATTAGCGAAATTTACATTTAAAAAATTAGTGCTGCTTGACCAGTCAGAATCCGGATTGTTTGATCTTGAATATGAATTAAGAACAAGCAAAAACAGGCAACAGCTAAGGGTAGAAGTAGCTTCTATCCGGGATGCAGCTAAGCTGAAAAAGGTGTTTACTATGCACAAGCCTGACTTTGTTTTTCATGCGGCAGCTTATAAGCATGTGCCTTTAATGGAAACTTTTACCAGTGAAGCAGTATTGACTAATATTTTTGGAACGAAGATAGTTGCAGACTTGGCGATGGCTTTTAAAGTTAAAAAGTTTGTGATGGTTTCTACCGACAAGGCTGTGAACCCTTCAAACGTGATGGGAACCACTAAAAGGATTTCGGAAATATACATTCAATCGCTAAGTGATCGCCCGGATTCACAAACCGCTTTCATTACAACGAGATTCGGAAATGTATTGGGTTCAGCAGGAAGCGTCGTGAGGACTTTTAATAAGCAAATCAAAGCCGGCGGGCCGATTACTATTACTCATCCCGAAATTACCAGGTATTTTATGACAATTCCTGAGGCCTCCAAATTAGTATTGGAAGCGGGTAAGATTGGTGAATCAGGCGATATTTTGTTGTTCGATATGGGTGAGCCGGTTAAGATTATGGATCTTGCCAAAAGAATGATACAATTAGCAGGTTTGAAACCCACAGATATTGCAATTGTGCAGACAGGCCTGCGGCCGGGTGAAAAAATGTATGAAGAATTATTTAAGGATTCAGAAGAGTTTGCGGAAACATATCATCCCCGTATATTAAGGGCTAAGAAGAGCCCGAATGTTAATGGAGAATTCAATAATTTGATGAATGAATTAAGGGAAGTTGCCCTTATGCACAATAATGAAATGATTCCTTTTATACTTCGCAAAATGGTTCCTGAATTTACCTCTTCTACAGGTGCATTGAGCAAAGTGGTAAGCGAAAAGGAGCTGGAAAGTTTGAAAAATTAAATTCCTCCTGAATAATTTTCTTCGATATTTGTTCCTTTACTATCCCGCGGATGGTAACAATTATCATTATAACTTCATAATTATTTGATTAGGTGAACGATTAATTATATCGTGGTATTATTTTTGTCCATCTCAGAATAATTTATCTTAGTTGTATGAAAAAATTTGTGTTGGGTTTTTTATTTCTTTCGATAGCACTTTTATCTAAAGCTCAGAATAATCTTAATGTCAATTTTTTTCTTGGTACTTCCAACTATTCCGGCGATTTGCAGGATAAGCAATTTACATTTAGCCAGGCACACCTGGCCGGAGGCATAGGCCTTGGATATGAGTTAAGTAAACATTTTTCAATAAGAGCTTCTTTCAAATTGGGTAAAGTGTCAGCAAATGACAAATTCGGCAGAAATAAAATTCGAAACCTGAATTTCGCATCACAATTGTCTGAGGGTAGTTTAGATGTTCAATACCTTATTACACCGTTAGATCAGCATGTATTTACGCCATATATTTTTGCAGGTGTTGCCCTTTATCATTATGATCCCTATACTTTCGACAGCGCAGGAACCAAATATTATTTGAAGCCGCTTAGCACAGAAGGTGAAGGATTTGTTTCCGGAAGAAATACTTATAGCCTCACCCAGTTTTCAATTCCATTTGGCGTAGGTGTGAAAATGCCTTTAAGTGAAAATATGAATGTGGGATTTGAAATCGGCTATAGAAAATTATTTAATGATTATGTTGATGATGTAAGTAAAGATTTTGTAGATGAAAATGTGCTCCTGGCTAATCGCGGAGTAAAGGCCGTGGAACTTTCATACCGCGGCGATGAGTTGAAAGATGGCGTACAGACCTATCCTGCTGCAGGAGTGCAACGCGGAAATCCTTCCTCAAAAGATTGGTACTATTTTACAGGATTAACCCTATCGTTCAGGCTCGGTGATAACGTTTTTGGAAAGGGGAAAAATAAATGGGATTGTCCGCCCAAGGTATTGTAAGATATGTTGCTACAAAACGTCTTCTCTCCAGTTCACTATTCATGAACTTTTGTTCATTCTCTCCAGCCGCGTAAAAAATCCACTACACGCATTCTTTTTTTTCCTTCTAGCTGCAATTCCTTTACAGAAATATATCCATCTCTTGCAGCAAATTTTAAATAAGATTTTCGATCAGTTATGAAATTTCCGGGTATGTCCAAACCTGAAAATTGTTCTATTTCAGCAGAAAAAATCTTTAATTTTTTTCCATTTAAAAAAGTAAAAGCGGTGGGGTAGGGAGAAAGGCCCCTTATGAAATTATTGATCTCAGCAACTTCCTGATTCCAGTTTATTTTACAGTCTTCCGGAAAAATCTTTGGCGCAGGACACAACTTCGATGAATGGCGCTGAGGATGTTCCTGAAAGGTTCCATTATGCAATTGCTGTACGGTTCTTAAAAGAACTTTTGCACCGAGGGCCTTCATCTTATCGTGAAGGCTACCGGCGGTTTCATCATCGGTTATCTTTATTTTTTCCCGCAACAAAATATTGCCCGTGTCAATTTCGTGTTGCAATTTAAAGGTGGTAACTCCCGTTTCTTTTTCACCATTGATGATGGCCCAATTAATCGGCGCGGCGCCACGATATTGAGGTAATAATGACGCGTGTAAATTAATCGTTCCTAACGGAGGCATGTTCCACACAAGCTCAGGCAACATTCTAAACGCAACTACCACTTGCAGATCAGCATTTAATTCCCTGAGTTGTTCAATAAAATCCGGATGTTTTAATTTCTCAGGCTGAAATACTTTCAGATTGTTTGCGACAGCATATTTTTTTACTTCACTCTCAGATAATTTCATTCCCCTTCCTGCGGGCTTGTCCGGTGCGGTAACTACGCCAACAATATCATAACCCTCTTTATAAAGTAAGTCTAACGAAGGCACGGCAAATTCAGGTGTTCCCATAAAAATTATCCTGAGATTTTTCATTCGGTTAAACAGTATTTAATTTTCGTTCATACAAAAGCTTTCCTTCATCATCAATCTTTTTTTTAAGAAGTTGATTATTTAATTCATGATAATTAATTACATCAAACATAAAAGGTAAAGGAAGATCGTCTAATGCGGAGGAAACTCTGTTTATTAAAAGTGAAGTCAATTTGTCGCCAATCAGCGCCAGGTCGATATCAGAGCCCGGCTTATATTTTTCTGTTGCTCTTGAACCGAAAATCAGCGCTTTTTCAATCTCTTCAAAATTATTTATCACACCCAAGATTAGTTGAAGCTGCATCTTACTTAAACCAAATTGTGTAGGTGCTGAATCATTCATTTTCCAATTTTGATTTTAGCTCTTGTAATAATGCGAAATAAGTAATTTGAATCCTGTCAAATATAGAAACTGCTGCAGATTCATCATACAAATGAGTTGGATTATTTCGATCTGTTAACATGTCAATCCAGGCTTGCCCGTCCGTTATAATTCCATTATTAAAGGCCTGTTTTATCACTGGCTTAGGGCCTTTGGTTGATAGATATCCTTGATCATATAGCTTATCCTGCAAAGTTTTCCAGGCTAATTCAAAAGTGAATTCAAAGCGTTTAATTACACCATCCTTTTCCAAAACCGAAAATTGCTTTTGTTGTAATGCAGATTCTAGCTGTAAAAGTGCTTTACTATAACTTTTAAGTCTTTCTTTCCACCTTTCGATCTTTTCCATGAATGTCCGCTTTATTTAATAATCTTTGTACAACAAATATTTCTTCCTTACCTCTTTATATTGGCTCAGCGCGGGTTCCCAGCTTTTTCTTATATCTTTTTCTGAAATACCATTTTTTATTTGCTGCCACAATTCATTATTCCCGGCCAGCTTATCAAAAAATGAATTTTCCATGTTTCCTGATTTTGGAACAATGAAGAAATTGTCTTTTTCCGGAAAAAGCTTATACGCCTCTATCAGCCATTGTAGCTGAACCTTATTATCCACCTTTTTTAAAACTTCTTTTGGCGAACCGGATAAATTCCAACCATAACAAACTTCTCCGTAATGTTTACTGCTTTTAGCGCCCTCAGTAGGGTTTGGGGTAAATGAATATAAATTTTTTGGCAACGATGGTGCGCCAAAAACCTGGAAAGGATGCGCAGTGCCTCGGCCCTCGCTTAATGTGGTTCCTTCAAAAAAACAAGTGGAAGGATACAAATATATCGATTGGATATCCGGTAAATTGGGAGACGGCTTTACGGGTAAAACATACTTGCTGTTGTGATCATAATTCAAGCATTTAATGACCAGCAAATGAAAAGGAGTATCCGCTGTTGGCTTTGCATGCTGATAATAAACGTATTTTTTATTGGCTTCATCGCTTAGCCATTTTTCGCCGGCTATCATTAGGGCGTATTCGCCAATAGTGAGCCCATACACTATGGGAACAGGCTGCATCCCAACAAAACTTTTATATTTTTTTTCCAGCACAGGGCCATCAACATAGAATCCATTGGGGTTTGGCCTGTCTAAAATGAGCAACGGAATTGAATTTTCCAACGCGGCTTCCATATATTCCTGCATAGAAGATATAAACGTGTAAAACCTGACACCCACATCCTGGATATCATAAATCATCACATCTACATTTTTTAAATCCTCAGGCGAAGGCTTATGATGCTTGCCATACAGGCTTATTACTTCAATACCTGTTTCTTTGTCTATGGCGTTCCCTACTTTTTCTCCTGCATCGGCTTTGCCCCTGAACCCATGCTCAGGCCCGAATATCTTAGTAATTTTTATGCCTCTTTTGAGCAAAGTATCTACTAAATGCACCTTACCAACCATTGACGTAGGATTGGCAAAAATCGCTACATTTTTCCCTTTTAAAAACGGGAGATATTGGTCCATGCGCTCAGCACCGGGAATAATTTTTTTTTGTGCAACCGCTGTAAACGAAAAGGCCAGTAAAGCAACAAATAATAAAGTTTTTTGTTTTGTCATTTGAAAAAAGTTCATCAGGTATTAATATGGCGAAAATAGTTACCAGGCTTTTCAAAACCTGATAAAATTATTATAAAAAATAATCTTTTGTGAAATTGATGCGGGTAAATAAAATTTTATTGCCAACTTTACCACACACGAGATACTTTTTTATAATAAGTGTTTCTATTTCAAAAAAATAAAACAAATAACTATGAACAAAGCAAAAAAAGGCGACCACGTGAAGGTGCATTACAAAGGCAAATTAACCAGTGGGGAACAGTTTGACTCCAGCGAAGGGAGAGAACCTCTTGCTTTTACCGTGGGCGCAGGGCAAATGATAAAGGGATTTGATGATGCGATTCCCGGAATGGAGCCCGGCGAAAAAAAGACTATTACAATAGCACCAGAAAATGCTTATGGTGAAAAAAATAACGAGGCAATTATAGAATTTCCAAAATCAAACATTCCGGAAGATATGACGCTTGAACCCGGCATGAAGCTCCAATTGCAAAACCAGGCGGGGCAACCGATTCCGGTTACCGTTACAGAAGTTAAGGACGATGTGGTAGTATTGGATGCCAATCATGAACTGGCAGGAAAGGAGTTAATTTTTGATATCGAATTAGTAGAAATTTCTTAAGATTTTAAAAGAATGGAATTAAAAAAGATCCCCGCGTAAAGCTTACCGGGGATTTTCAGTTTTATACATTTATTGAAAGCATCTTTCTTTTTTTCTACTGAAATAGTTAATGAAATACTTTTTGTATAACAATTGAAATAATTGTTCGTTAAGATCGGGAAATGAATCTTTATGTTTTGTATAAAAATTATAATTTTACTTTTTTGAATTCCAACAACTGTTTTTAATAATGTTCGTAAAAATATTCAGGTATTTTTTTCTTCTGCTTATTCTATCATTTGGTAAAACACATGTAATTGCTCAAAATTCGTATGCTCCAAAATGGAACGTATCCTATAAATTTCCCGGCGGCCTTGCAGCAAGAGAAGATTCTCTGCAAAAAGAGTTTGCAGCAAAGGGTTTGGATTGGCCGGTAAAATACATGTTTATCAGGAGTTTTAAATACGACGGGCAATTGGAAGTGTGGGTAAAAGCTCATGAGAAGGATAAATACAAATTGTTTAAAACCTACAAAGTTTGCTTGCTTAGCGGGGCTATGGGGCCAAAAAGAATGCAGGGCGATTTCCAGGTGCCTGAAGGATTTTATTACATCACTGAATTTAATCCCCGCAGCGCTTATCATTTGGCTTTGGGCCTCAATTATCCAAATGCATCTGATAAAATCCTGAGCGATTCTTTACGGCCAGGCGACGGAATTTATATTCATGGTAGCTGTGTTTCTGTAGGTTGTATTCCCGTTACTGACAGCGACATTGAAGAAATTTATCTTATTGCCAGCTCTGCAAAATTGAATGGACAGGATTTTATTCCTGTGCATATTTTTCCGGTGAGGTACAATAGAAAAAAGTCTTTTGAATATTTTGACAATTATACCAAAAATAAAAATTCACTTGCCCGCTTCGAGCTTCAGCTAAAAGAAGCTTATGATAAATTTGAAGCCACTAAAGAAGTGCCCATCGTAATGGTAGATAGAAAAGGCGACTATGTGATTAATTAAACTTCCTTTTTCAGTAAAAGAACAAATAAGTTACATTTCTTTTCAGGAAAAATTTGCTTTCTTATAAAGTACCAAGCAGCTTTTTATCTTTAAAAAATTGAATAAGCAGCGCCGCAATTTCATGGTGTTCTTTTAAATCCGGATGCGTATCGCAGCCCTTATTATATTGTTTTTCATAAAAGAATTGATAGACTACGTTGTCTCTATTTTCATGGAAATAATCTACGACAGATGAAATATATTTTTTTAGCGACTGCCTCAAATTCGCATCTGCCATAGGGCTGCTTGACAAAGAATTTTTGCACGAGGTTATTTACTTCTCATCGTTTTATAAAATCAACATAAGCCGAACAAAATGCAGTTGAATCCTGTATCCCATCATTTTGCCCCAGGCAAGCCAGGTAAAACTTATTTGTTATCCCCGGTTTTTCTAAAATTTACCAATATTGTGAGTAGGATTTTTAAATGCGCTCCGACTCAGCTAATTCCATATTACAGAAATAAATTTGAATTGATGAAATCAGGATATCCTTTGTGGATGCAACATACACGGCACCACCTGGTCAAAATAAAAATGTGTGATAAATGCACGTTTACTATCTTCCAATAATATTTTTTCCTTTGAATTGCGATGAATTGGGGTACAACTATTTTGCTTCTACTTGGCAAAAAAGCCCCAAGGCATTACTTAAATAAATTCACTGAATTGTATTTGGTTTTTTGATACAACTTGGTTTCGACACAATTAAAAATAATATCAGTATTAGATAAAATAGTATTTATTTTATAAAGTTCTTTCACCTATTTTTGACCTTCAAATGATTGCCATGAGAATAAATATTTTGAGAACAATCTCCGTGCTTTTTTTCCTGATTTTTTCCGTTTCTTTTTCCATAGCTCAAACAAAAACTGTTACTGGTAATGTGAAAGATGAAAATGGTGAGCCGCTCATTGGAGCTACAATTACGGTTAAAAATTCTTCAGTAAGCACCTCTACAGATGCGTCCGGAAATTTCCGGATAAGCGTTCCCCAAAATGCCGAAACCCTGGTCATAAGTTTTATTGGCAAGGGAACCACGGAAGTGTCTGTTAAAGATAGAAATCAGGTAGATGTTACTTTATTTACCAACCTGAAATCATTGACTGATGTGGTAGTTGTTGGCTATGGAAAGTCTACAAGAGCTAACCTCACTACTGCCCAGACTTCTGTGAGCGCAAAGCAGATCGATGAGACTATAAATACAACCGTTGAGCAGGCTTTGCAGGGCCGCGCCGCTGGTGTATATGTTACTCAAAACTCGGGTCAGCCCGGAGGTGGATTGTCGGTGAATATTCGCGGTGTAAGTTCCTTAAACCGGACTCAGCCGCTCTATGTAATTGACGGGGTGCAGATACAGGCCGCGGAAGATGTATCGTATGGCGATCAAAGCTCTTCAAATCCTTTGGCGGGCTTAAACCCTGCTGATATTGAGGATATGCAAATTTTACAAGGCCCGTCGGCTACTGCAATTTATGGTTCCCGTGGAACTAATGGCGTAATACTTATAACTACAAAGCGCGGAAAGGCTGGTGACTTTAAAATAAATTATTCCTTTCTGTACAACCAGCAAACTCCTCCCAAAAGTTTGGATGTGATGAATCTGAGCCAATATGCACAAATGGTGAATGATTATCAATACACCCTGGGCACTCCTCAGAATATTCCTGAAAACTTTTTAGACCCCTCTATTTTAGGAAAAGGAACTGATTGGCAACATGCGCTTTTTAATAACGCTGCGATGAATAAGCACCAGGTAAATGTGAGCGGTGGAAGCAACAATACTACGTATTATCTTTCCGGCGAGTATTTAAATCAAAACGGGGTAGCTGAGGGTTCCGGGTTTGACCGGTATGGCTTTCGGCTCAACTTAGATAATAAAGCACGTAAGTGGCTAACCTTGGGTGCAAATCTGAATTTTAACCAGACTAACGAAGTATTGACAGCTACAAATTATAGTGCATCTGATCCTTTAATTGCCAATGCACTAAGACTTACGCCGCAGATTCCGGTGAAAAATCTGGATGGTTCATGGGGAGGCAGTGATCCTGTTAATGGTGCAAACCAGTTTGCGCCTGTAAACCCGATAGCCATAGCCAATCTTGTAACCAACAAGAATCTTAAACGGCAATTTTTGGGTGGTTTTAATGTTGCCATCACACCCATACGGGGACTTACCATCAGGAGTTCATTGAATGGAAGCATTGGAAACGGCCTGTCAACTTATTATACGCCCACTTATGAAATTGACCAATGGCACAAGCAACCAATTAATTCACTGAACCAGGGCACGAACTCAAGCTGGTACTGGAACTGGAATGAATTGGCAGAATACAACAGGGCATTTGGTAAACATAATGTTGGCCTGATGGTGAGCCATGAAGCACAGGAGTCTGAATGGAAAAATGTTTCTGGTACCCGCACCGGATTTCTTACTAACGATGTTTTCGATCTCAATGCCGGTGACCCGCTTTCGGCAACAAATAACGGTGGTTCAGGAGAATGGTCTATGGAATCTTATTTGGGAAGATTCAACTATAATTATGATAACCGTTATCTTGTAACTGCCACTTTCAGAAGAGATGGTTCTCCCTATTTTGGCCCTGATAAAAGATGGGGTTCTTTCCCTTCTGTATCTGCGGCGTGGCGCGTAAGCCAGGAGAAATTCTTCAACTTAGATGCTATCAGCGAATTAAAATTAAGATTTGAAACCGGCTTAACTGGTAACCAGGGTACAGGCTCAGGAATTTATGCGCCCATGGCTTCCGGCGCTACAATTTGGGGAACAGGGTTTTTGCCCTCTACTTTTACAAATCCTGACCTGCAATGGGAAGAAACAAATACTAATAATGTCGGGCTTAACCTCGGCTTATGGCAAAACAGGCTTTCCCTCACAGCCGATTATTATGTGAAGAAGACAGACAACCTTATATTAAACGCAAGCCTTCCTCAATATTTAGGTATAAACGATGCGATAGGCGCTGTTGGTGCACCGTTGGTAAACACTGGTTCATTGAAAACAGACGGATGGAATTTTACTATAAATTCTACTATCATACAAAACAAAGATTTCAGGTGGGATGCCAATCTCAACCTGTCTCATTTTAAAACAGAGGTTACTTCTCTGAATTCAAAAGATGCCTTTATAGACCGGCGTTCAGATTGGATTTTTGGTTATAGCGGCACTTTTGCCTGGGTTCAACGCGCTTCAATTGGCAGCGAGCCATGGCAGTTCAGGGGCTATGTAGCAGATGGCCTTTTCCAATCTGTAAAGGATATTGAAAATAGCCCTGTTCCGGTTGATGGTGATGGAAAAAGAGTACCTGCGGAAAATTCAAATAATGGAATTTGGGTGGGAGATGTAAAATATAAGGACTTAAACGGTGATGGCGTGATTACCGAAGCGGACCAGACCAACATTGGTAACCCGTGGCCAAAATTGAGCGGCGGTTTTAGTAATACATTTGCTTATAAAGAATTTGAGCTAAGCGTATTAATTACCGGTGTTTATGGCAATGATATCTATAATGCTATCAGGCAGCTAAGCCTCAATCCGAATAATGTAAACCTGAGCCGCAACTTCCTTACAGAAATGTTCCACTTTGCAAAGCTTTCAGATGATGCGGCAAATCCGACCCTGCAAAATCCATCAACCACAATTCCGAGAATAACCACTTCCGGTGTGGCCAGCTCAAATAACCAGGAAATGGTTTCTACCCGTTTTGTTGAGGACGGCTCTTACCTGCGCTTAAAGAATATTACTTTATCATATAACGTGCCCGCTGGATTTCTTGAACATACCAAAATTATAAGAGGCTTCAAGGTGGGCATAGGCGTTCAAAATTTGCTCACATTAACCAAATATAAGGGATATGATCCGGAGGTAGGAGCTTATACCGGGTCCGGTGCAAGCTCTACCAACCAGGCTATAGGCCTTGATTATGGCCGTTATCCTATTACACCCATGTACAATGTAAATGTTAGTGTAAATTTCTAAACTTAACTTCTTTATGAAAATGAAATATAAATCTCAACTTTTTATCGGTTCACTACTGGTGTTTGCGGCAATGACCGGCTGTAAAAAAGAATTTCTTGAAAAGCCGCCAATAGATTCAATAACTGATGCCAACTTCTATAAAACTGACCAACAGGTATTGTCTGCCACGAGCCTTTTGTACAGTAAAGTGTGGTTCAGTTATAATGACAAAGCCAGTTTTGCATTAGGCGATATACGGGGCGGCACGCTCTTTTACCCCTGGGGAGGAGAATTCAGAGACCAGGTTTTGTTTACGGCCACAGGCAATAACGGGCAGGTTACCGCATCCTGGAACGCTTTTTATACAGTGGTTGCACAAGCCAACTTGTTTTTATACAATATAGAAAGATTTGGTGGATCTGAAGTTAGCCCGGCAGTAAAAAAACAGGCTATTGCCGAAGCAAGGTTTATGAGGGCTTTGGCCTACCGGTATTTAGTAATGAACTGGGGTCCCGTTCCGATTATTGAAAATAACTTTGAAGATTTGTATGATACTACAATTACCCGAAATACGATTCCAAGCGTTTGGCGTTTTGTTACCAGGGAAATGAAAGCGGCTGCAGAAGATTTGCCCACAACTTCTTCTATGGAGGGAAGGCTTACAAAATGGAGTGCAGAAGGAATGCTGGCAAGATTTTACCTGGCTCGCGCTGGTGTAGAATCTAACGGCGGCACCAGGAACCAGCAATTTCTGGACAGCGCTAAATATTACGCACAAGATGTTATTCAACAAAGCGGTAAAAGCCTTCTGCCGAATTATGCAGACTTATTCAAGTTTCCCTATGATAACAACAAAGAGTCTCTCTTTGAATTAGAATGGGTGTTCACAGGGGGTACTGGTACTTACGGGTTAGGCAATAGTGTTATCGATCAGATGTCTCCAAATACCGATCTGGCACTCAATAACTGGGGCGGAGGGTACAGTGCTACCTGGTGGTTGTTGAGCCAATACGATGGATTTACCCTACAACCTGATGGCACATTAAAAGGCAGAACTACAGACCAGCGATTGAAAGCTACTTTCTTGTTGCCGGGTTTTGAATATCCGGAAATATTAGTCAAATCTACCGGGAAGCCATTTGTTGCTCCTGCTACCACAGGCAGTGATTACAATGCAGCTAATATTAAGAAATACATGGTGGGAGTTTCAAATCTTGCCGGCCAGGCAGCTACGCAAAATTATCCACAAGATACTTATATGATGCGCCTTGCAGAAATGTACCTCATTTATGCAGAAGCGGAAATTGGCAATAATGCTTCAACAACTGACGCCACAGCTATTCAATATTTTAATGCGGTTCATACCCGTGCAGGCTTACCTCCTTATGAAGTAACAGGGCAGGGCGCACAAGGGCCGCTCACACTGGATAAAGTATATTCAGAAAGGTTTAAAGAATTTGCAATGGAAGGAATGGCCTGGTACGATATTATCAGGCTTCAGTATTGGGACCCTGAAAAAGCCTACAGCATACTTAATGGGCAGGACAGGGGACTATTCCTGGCAGCTCCGGATGTGATGCCTAACCCTTCACAGTGGACGTTTACTAAAACCGCCTGGTTTACGGAAAGACAAGCAACTGTAAACAGTGGAAATTTTTACCTGCCTATACCGAATACTGAACTTAGCCAGGCGCCAAACCTTTCAAAGCCGCCGGTAGATTATCCTTAAATAATATATCAGACGGAATTGGTAAATGCAATCTTAAAATGAAATTGATCGAATATGAAATCTTTAAATAAAATTCTGTTCATCGCCCTAATCGCAATCGGCACAATAAGCATGCTGGCTTCCTGCAAAAAAGATGATGCAACCGGCACACCGGTAATTCATTATGTGCGGATAACCGATCCGGCATCTTCTGACTCCCTTTTGGTAGCAGCAGGCCAGGGTCAGCTAATAGCCATTATGGGTGAAAACCTCGGCGGCACCCGGCAAATATGGTTTAATGATCAAAAAGCCGTTCTTACGCCTACTTATATTACTAACAGATCTATATTGGTAAGTATTCCCTCGCAGATACCAATGGACATAAATAATAAAGTAAAGCTGTTATTTAAAAATGGCGATTCTTTATTGTACGATTTTACGATTTCTATTAGCAAGCCGCTCATCAGCGGTGCTGATTGTGAATACGTGCCCGAAGGAGGCACATTGGTGATTCATGGTAATTATTTTTATGCGCCTGTCAAAGTCGAATTTACCGGCGGTGTGGAAGGAGAGGTAACAGAAATATCAACAGACAACCAGCTTCTTAAAATTACAGTACCTGCGGGTGCCCAGCCCGGGCCGGTGACTATAACTACCAATTTTGGCGTAACAAAATCTGATTTCTGGTTTGATGATAACCGGAATATTTTTATCGCCAGCGATCCGTTTGAAGGGTGGAACAACGCCTCTCTTGTTGTTACTAACCCAGGGCCGGATGATCCACCCAAAATCAACGGCAACTATTTCCGGATAAAAGGCTTGATTGGTAGTTGGGCATGGAATGAACTTGCCGATGGAGACGCTGGCTCTATGCCAAGTTACAGCAAAAAGATTCCTGACGATGCCATCCTTCATCCGGAAAAATATTACCTGAAGTTTGAGATAAATACCATGAAGCCATACAACGCCAGCATGATAACTATTAATGCCGGCGGGTCTGTGGTTCAGGATACAAAGGGATATAAATGGGCGCCACCGTTTGACAGCAAAGGCTTGTGGCGAACCGTTGTTATTCCTTATGATGAAGTTGTAGCAAGCTATTCAAAGCCACCCGTAGTAAACCCGAATGGCTATTGGGCTATGGTCTTATTGCAGGGCCCCGGCGATCTCGATGCAGATTTGAGCTTTGACAATTTCAGAGTTGTTCCAAAAGTTGATCAATAAATATTCACCAATCTAACAACGTAAAGGATGAAAATAATTTATAACGTGCGCTTGTTAATGATAACTTTTATCGTTGCCTGCCTTTCTTTTTTTGGATGTAAAAAGGATAATGAAAATCCAGTATCCTCTGCTACGGAATTGTTGAGCTTTGGCCCCACGGGTGCAGAACCGGGCGACACCATTCGTTTTTATGGCACTAACCTCGACAAGGTAACTCAAATAGATTTTACCAATGCAAGCGTAGCCGGCAGCAATTTTCTTTCGCAATCCAAAACAGAAATACATGTTATTGTGCCAACGGAAACAGAAAAAGGATATGTTACTTTAAAAACGCCATCCGGCGATATCACTTCAAAGACACAATTTAATATTGGTGTAACTGCTACAGTTTCTTCAATAACCAATGAGGCGCGTCCGGGAGAAAACATCAGCATTAAGGGCGACTATCTCAATTGGGTTACAGGCGTCACTTTCAACGACGGAAAAATAGTAACCAGTTTTGTAAGCCAGACCAAAAACGAATTGCAGGTAACAGTTCCAATTGATGCTCAAACCGGCACATTGGTACTGGCTTATGGCGGCACAGATTCAAGTTTCGTGGAAACAACAGACACGTTGCATGTAACGCTGCCAATGGCTACAATGCTTTCTCCTAATCCCGTGAAGCATGCAGATGAATTGACTATTACAGGAACTAATCTTGACCTGGCAACAAAGGTCTATTTTAACGGCGTAGCCGCTGCAGTGACTACATTTATAAGCCAAAGTGCAACAAAAATTGTAGTAAAAGTGCCCGGCGAAACTATTAATGGTAAAGTGACATTAGAAGCGGCTTCAGGTGTACAAACAATGTCCTCTGTGGATCTGAATGTGCTGATGCCCTCTGTTACTAAAATGGATCCTAATCCGGTTGACCCGGAAACTAACCTCACAATTACCGGTATTAATCTCAACCTGGTGTCGTCCATTCTTTTCCAAAATGCAGATCCCGTTACGAAATTCGTAAGTCAATCTGCTACTCAAATTGTCGTAAAAGTTCCGAAAGGGGTTACTGAAGGAAAAATCACATTGGGCGTGCTCAACTCGATTTTGACTGTTCAATCAGGCGATATTTTGAAAATTACCGGTGCTATTCCTCCTCCGGTAATTGCGTTCCCTTTTTATACTGATGCTGTCACTTCAAACTGGAACGGATGGATTGGTGGCGGATGGGGCGGTACTGCAAATTATAGCAACACGAGCCCGGTCAGAGAAGGAGATAAATCAATCAAAATTGATTATGTAGGTGGATATGGTTCACCAATGCAGATCGGCGGCGCAAATATTAATTTGTCCGGCTACACTACTTTTAAAATTTCAATTTATGGCGCCCCGGGAAGTAATGGAAAAACGGTTACGATAGCATTCAACGGTGTAAACGGAAAATATAATCTGAATGTAGTGGAAGGCAAATGGACAGATTACGCCATTCCTGTTTCAACGCTGACAAGCGACGCCACTTTAAAGGAAATATGGGTTCAGGAATTTAGTGGAACCGGAGCATTCTCCATTTACGTGGATGACATGGGGCTGAATTAATGACCATAAGGATCTCCCGGTATTTTTGTTTCACCGTCATTAAGCGTGATAGTCATAAAAGGGATTGAGAAATATGATAAACCTGATTCGGCAAAACTTCCGAAGGTTTTATTTACCATCACTTAGGAAGAACTTCGACATGAAAAAAACTTTTTCGATCCTGTTTATCGTTGGCTTTTTAATTCTTGACGGTCTTTGTTTGCAAGCACAAAATCCTATTGATTCTCTTGCCGGTAAAGAAACAAAAAACCTGTTTTTTAATTTAATGAAATTGAAAAATAAGGGAATCATGTTTGGTCACCAGGATGATCTTGCCTATGGAGTTGGATGGAAATATGTTCCCGGAAAAAGTGACGTGAAAGAAGTAACGGGCGATTATCCTGCTGTGTATGGATTTGAATTAGGAAGATTAGAATTGGATCACGAGGTGAATATTGACAGCGTTCCTTTTGATTCGATGCGAAATTATATACGAACTATTTACAAACGTGGTGGTGTTATAACTTTAAGCTGGCATTTAAATAATCCCTTAACCGGCAAAACCGCATGGGATTCCGCACCGGGAACCGTTGCATCAATTTTACCAGGCGGCGAAAAGAATGATTTGTATAAAAGCTGGCTGGATAAAGTGGGCGGTTTTATTGCAAATCTGAAAGATGAAAATAGTGTGCCCATCCCCGTTATACTACGTCTTTATCATGAATTGAATGGCAACTGGTTTTGGTGGGGCGGCAATCATTGTACCCCTGAGGAATTTAAACAGCTTTGGCGGTTTACGGTTTCTTATTTAAGAGATACAAAAAATATTCATCAATGTTTGTACGCCTATAATACTGATCGGTTTAATTCCAAAGAAGACTATTTATTAAAATATCCCGGTGATAAATGGGTGGATGTTATTGGCTTTGATATTTATCAGCGCGAAGGTGGCGCTACAGGAAATGCGCAGTTTGTAAAAGATATGGATCACATGCTGACCATGCTTGAAAATATTGCTGCTGAAAAAAAGAAAATTCCCGCTCTTACTGAATTCGGCTATGCACAGGTTCCTGATAGCACCTGGTGGACAAATGTATTTTACAAAGCCCTCAGCCATCACAAAATTTCTTATGCGTTAGCCTGGAGAAATGCGGGTTTTAATAAAGCAGGCGATGTAGATTTTTATGTGCCGTATAAGGGTCAGATTTCTGAAAAGGATTTTAAAAAATTTTCTAACCAACCGGGTATTCTTTTTCAGAAAAACTTAAGTTTTGAGAAAGTTTATAAATAACATTCAATTGAACATTTTAAAAAAATAAAAAGCAAATGCAATTGGCCAAGGCATCCGAGACCTGGTAATCTTTTCATTCAGCAGAAAGAATCGGCAGAATTTTATCTAACAGAGATTGTGGCGACGTAAAAGAATGATAAAAAGTTGTTTATTAAGCACCCGGTTATCAAAGTTAAAGGATAGCATTTAGCGGACAAACTGAAATAAGAAGACCGTCTCAAGCTTATTTGAGACGGCCTCTTTCGTTGTGCCCGGGACTGGAATCGAACCAGCACATCCTTGCGAATGGCAGATTTTGAGTCTGCTGCGTCTACCAATTCCGCCACCCGGGCTTTCCAGGTCTTTTGCCTTTTTATTTCGGGAGGCAATATTACGCATTCCGTCCAATCTGTCCAAAATCCGGTTGACTATTTTTTTCGTTTTCGCAAAATAAAAATAGGTCGTAAAACCTTTTTTACTGCTTTTTAAGAAACCGCCAATCGCCTAAATCACAGAAATTGTAAATTGCCTTTCTGAACCTATAATTGATGGTGACAATCGGGTTGATAAAAGAAGGAAAAATACCTGCGGATAACCGGGTGGCGCTCACGCCGGCTCAATGCCGCTGGATTCAGCAAAATAAAAGTATTTCTGTTGTGGTGCAGCGTTCACCGACAAGATGCTATACTGATGATGAATATATAAAAGCGGGCATTGAAGTAAAGGATGACGTGGATGAATGTGATATTTTATTCGGAATAAAAGAGGTTCCCGTGGATATGCTTATTGCTGGAAAAACGTATTTTTTTTTCTCTCACACAAGAAAGCTGCAATCTTACAATCAAAAGCTTTTGCAGGCTATCATAAAAAAAGAAATTACGCTGATAGATTATGAATGCCTGGAGCATGAAGACGGTACAAGGCTGATAGGCTTTGGCTTTTTTGCCGGTGTGGTAGGCGCTCATAATGGAATGATGGCCTACGGAAACCGCACAGGCGCTTTTTCGCTTAACAGGGTTTATAAGAAGAAAAATTTCCAGGAACTGATACATACTTATTTTGGCTTAAAGCTTCCCAATATTAAAGTGGCTGTCACGGGAAGCGGGCGGGTGGCGCATGGCATACTGGAAATTATGAACCTGATGGAAATTCATGAAACCGACCCGGATGAATTTAAATCCACTGAATTTACTTACCCGGTGTATGTCCATTTAAAAGGTGCAGATCTTTATGTAAATAAACTAACGGGCACGTATACACGAAAAGAATTTCATGAGCATCCTGAATATTACCGGTGCCTTTTTAGCAACTACATTGCCGATACCGATATTTTGCTGAATGGCGTGTACTGGTATGATAAAGTTCCGCGCTTGTTTGAAATGGACGACATGAAAAAGCCGGATTTCAGGATTCAAACTATCGCCGATATTTCGGATGATAAATTGGGTTCTGTCCCCTGCAACCTGGGTGAAAATACCATGGAAGATCCTGTTTATGGAGTGGATAAAATCAGCGGAGCGCGCACTGCTCCTTATTTGCATGGCTCGGTGGATGTGATGGCGGTGGGCAATTTACCCAATGAATTGCCGCGTGATGCTTCAAGATATTTTGGCGAACAATTGATAAAATTTATTCTTGATGATCTTATAAGCGGAGGGTCAAAAATTATTGAAGATGCAACCATAACTAACTGCGGAAAACTTACTGATAATTTTTCCTACATGAAAGCCTACGCGGGATTATAAATAATAATCTTGTAAGAAATAATTAAACTCCGCGGTGTACTTTCCTTCTTTGTCTTTAATAATTAATTCGTGAATTATATGCGGTACTTTTTTCGCTGTGAAAGATAAAAATCCGCGGAAGCAGGGGTGTTGCGGCGTTTGCTTTACCTGTACTTCATCTGCCACAAAAAAATTATTCCTGGTGGCGAGTTGTTTAAAGTATTCAACACGATGGAAGGGAAGCAATACCGCGAAGCCTCCATTTTCAGAGAGCTTGTTTTGAATAATCGCAATCAAATCCTCTAAAGTAAGTGCCTCATGGTGCTTTGCAATATTTTTTCTTCTATCGGATGATGTTAAATCGTTTTCATAAAATGGCGGATTGCAAATTATAAGGTCATATTTCTTCTCATCAACTTGCATGGTAGCATCCGCATGAAGTATCTGCAGGCGCGGCGACCATTTGCTTGCTGAAAAATTTCCTTTCGCCTGCAAATAAGAATCTTTATCAATTTCTATTGCATCTATTTTCGCCTCACATTTTTGTGCAGCCATCAGGCTTAACAACCCGGTACCTGTCCCAATATCAAGGATGCTTTGGGGTTCAATAAATTTTCTTTCCATTTTTTCCGCCACCCAGGCGCCAAACAAACAGGAGTCGGTACAGATTTTCATACTGCTTTTTTCCTGCTGAATCGTAAATTGTTTGAATTGAAAATAATTATTGCGCAAGGGGTTGTATTTATTGAAAAGAAATCCTCAAATAAAAAATAAGAAAGCTTGCTGGTAAAGACGGAATAAAAAAATTGAACATTGATTCTTTTACTGTGCGTAATTAGCTTATGCTGTTCTTGCTGAAGGTACTACTGATAAATCTTCAAATTGCGAGTTAAGATATTTGTAGTACGCAGTGATGGCAATCATTGCTGCGTTATCGGTGCAATACTCAAACTTAGGAATGAACGTCTTCCATCCGAGCTCCTTGCCCATTTTTTCAAACGCAGACCGCAGGCCGCTGTTAGCGCTTACGCCGCCTGCAATACAAACATCACGGATGCCGGTTTCTTCCGAAGCCTTTTTTAATTTATTCAATAAAATGGAAACAATTCTTGATTGCAACGAGGCGCAAATGTCATTCATATTTTCTTCCACAAAATTTTCATTTTCCAGTTTGCCATCGCGGATAAAATATAAGAACGCTGTTTTTAAACCGCTGAAGCTAAAATCCAATCTATCTATTTTCGGCTCGGGAAAATGATATTTCGTTGAGTCGCCCATCTTAGCATATTTATCAATTAACGGGCCGCCGGGATAGGGTAGTCCCAAAATTTTTGCAGATTTATCAAATGCTTCTCCCGCCGCATCATCTAACGTTTGTCCGATAATTTTCTGTTCTAACGGTGATGCACACACGACAATTTGCGTGTGGCCGCCGCTAACCGTAAGGCATAGAAATGGGAAAGACGGTATTTTACTTTCACTTTCTTTTGGCTGAATTAAATTTGCCAAAACATGCGCCTGCATGTGATGCACCGCAATCAGGGGTTTGTCGAACGCCAGTGAAAGAGATTTCGCAAATTCCGTCCCCACGAGCAGCGCGCCGATGAGCCCCGGTGATTGGGTAAAAGCAAAAGCATCAATGTCTTTTAATTGCACCCCCGCTACGTTAAGCGCTTCATTCACTACAGGAACAATCGCCTGAAGATGCGCCCTGGAAGCCAATTCAGGAACTACGCCACCATATTTTTCATGGATTTTCTGGCTTGAAATTATGTTGCTTAAAATAAGTTTATCTCTGCACACCGAGGCGGCAGTTTCGTCGCAGGATGATTCAATGGCAAGAATGGTAATCATAGTTTGCAAAGGTAGGGCTTCGCAAAAATATCGGGCGAGTTTAAACGAATTTCTGCAGATGGCATTGGGACACGATTCTATTTCCAGTAAAAAAATAAATAAGACACATTTTTATTCTGCAACAGGTTATTCAAAAAAAAGGGCGATCCGACAATCGGATCACCCGGCAATTAAAAGTTATCTTATTTGATTTTGATGGTTTACATTCTTCTTACCGGCCGGTTTACAGGCGGGTTGTTTTGCTGTGTAGATGAATTCGACTCTCTTGTTACCGGAGCCTGGCTGGGTGCACTCTGCGTGTTAGGAAAACTCCTGACCGGAGCCTGGTTTGACGTGTTATTTTCCGGGGGCCTTGTGATGGCAGGTCTGCTTTCGCGGGTCGGCGCATTGGTTGCCGGAGGATTGTTCTCTGGCTGCGAACCTGTATTTCTTTCAGGGAAAGTGCGCGAAGGAGTCCTGTTTTCCTGCGGAGCTATCGAAGGCCTGTTTTGATTCACAGGCGGTTCATCCCTTCTAATTTGCGGCGTTTGGTTTTTAGGGAATTCCCTTATCGGCGCTGAAGTAGATGGGCTTTGCTGCCCGCCGTTTGCATTTCTCTCAGGCCTTGTGGTTGGCGCACTGGAAGAGGAACTTATAGCCGGCCGGAATACCCTGACTGTATTATTTCCGACCTGGGTTTCTCCTGGTTTAGTTGCTGTCTCTAAATTGTATTGCCTTATCCTGGTTCCGGTGTTGCGTTCAATTTCTCTTACCGGAGGCCCTGGATTATAGTTTGCGCTACGCGGTCTTCCACTGCCTGCGTTTGTGTTATTAATAATTGTGGTGTTATTAATTATCGTCACATTTCTTGAACGGCTAACGTAGTAATTCTGAATGTTTCTGCTGGTAATATAATTTTGCGGAACAAAAGTCCAGTCGCTATAGGGAATGGAGCTAAAGCTGCTATTCAAGCCCATGCCAGGCCCTAGCGGCGCCCATCCGTAATAGCTTCCCCCGCCTCTCCAGGTTACCCAGGCAGGCGCCCATTCAGTTCCGGGAATCCATACCCATCCGTACCTCATATCATTCATCCATCTTCCATAATGGAAAGGAGCCCATCCCCACGAGTAATTTGAAACCCAGGTCCATCCATAATTGGTATATACCCAGTGCCCATTGGTATAATAAGGCCTGAAGTTGGCCATGGATGGAATCCAGGCATAGCCGTAATTTCCGTAATCTATCCAATCGCCGTAAGGACTTAAATCATTATAGAATTGCTGGTAAGTCGTTTCAGGCTGTCCCTGGTAATATTCGCCCGTATCGGATTGATAATACCTGGATGACGAGCAGGAAGACATCAGTATTATAACCGAAATTGAAAATATAGTATATAGATATTTCATGATTATTGATTTTATATATAAGACGTGTAACCGTTAAAAAAGTTAATTCTTAAATTCCACATTCTGGTCTTTTAACTATTTCATAAGATTTCAATTTTCATTCCAATAAACTTTATTAATGGATTGTAATGTACAAATAGATTAATATAAATTTTTTTTTATTTGAGGGTATTTCCTAATTTTATTTTTCCAATAATTCCTGCATAACCATCTCCCGCTAATCTTACGGTAAGTTTAAAATCCAACATCAGTTTATTGATTGTAAATGGCGCAAAATTTTTTTTGATGCCGCATATTTCCGGGCGGGCCCTGGTAAATATTGATGTTCAAATATTTTTTTGTTAATAGTTAAAAATTTGCCATAATGAAAAAAAATTACGTCGTGTTGCTGTTGTTTATTGCATTTTATCATCATGCCAATGCCCAGGCCACTATCATAAATGATAATCATAGCCTGGGCGGTTACCCGATTTTTAATGGTGCTATTTTCTTAGTCAGCGATGTGGACAGCACGCTCTGGACAAGCGATGGAACGTCAGGAACAGGCACTAAGCAATATGCCTTTAATGTCAAAATTGACCAGGACCTTGGCAATGGGATTTTAAATAACAAAATCTATTTTGCGGGTGTGGATGCTACTCACGGAACGGAGCTTTGGGTAACTGATGGAACACAGGCAGGCACTAAATTGGTGCAGGATTTTATAGCCGGAACAAAAAGTTCTTCGCCCGCCGATTTTATTCAATACAAAGGTGATCTGTATTTTACTGATTCATCTTCTTCTGGAAGGGAGATTTATAAACTTAGCGGCACCAACGGAACTATATCTATATTAAAAGATATTAATCCCGGAATTCCGGGTGCGTTTGATAGAAATAGCGCTGATTTTCAAATCAGTAACGGCTTGCTTTATTTTGTGGCAGACAATGGAACTTCCGGTAAAGAACTTTGGGTTTCTAATGGAACCTCTTCAGGCACCAAATTGTTGAAAGATATTTCTGATGGCAACGCCTCTACTTCTTTTTTCCAATTTATTACTCTTGGCAACCAGCTAATATTCATCGTGGTGACAGCCACCTATTCAATGGATCTTTGGAAAACCGATGGAACAAATACTTCTTTAATTCATTCGTTTAATGTTCCCTCTTTTGCATATGGCGCTTTTGGCTTAATGGTTTTTAATAAGAAAATTTACTTCGCCGGCACGGATGTGGCTCATGGCACCGAGCTATGGAGCACGGATGGCAATTCCGCCTCTATGGTTGCCGACATCTTTCCGGGTAGCAGCTCAGGAATACCAAACAGTTCAACTCCTCAATTATTTAATTCAGTTTTTATAAAAGGAAAATTTCTTTTTACAGCCGCTACTGATAAAGGGACTGAACTGTGGTCTTCTGATGGCACAGCGGCCAACACCCAAATGATTAAAGACATCAATGCCGGCGAGGAAGGGGCAGATCCTGTACTTTTCCCGGTGATTAATTTTAGCAAATTACTGGAAGGTGCTGGTATTTTTGATTTTTATGACCGTGGCACTTTATTTAATGGCTCCATCTTTTTTGCGGCTAATGATGGCACTAATGGAACGCAACTATGGAAGACTGACGGCACCGCCGGTGGAACAAAAATGGTGCAGGCGATAGGGGGGCCCAATTACGGAGTGGGAGATGATTATTTCTATACCAAAACGGGCCTGTATTTTACAGCTAATGATGGCGCACATGGCGCTGAGCCCTGGTTTACAAACGGAACAACTGCTAACATGGTGCAGGATATTAATCCGGGCGCGGGCTCTTCGGATCCTGATTTTGAATTTGTATTCAATAGTAAGTTATTTGGAACCGCAGATAACGGAAATGGCGCCTCATCAGATATATTGGATTTGTACCGGATTGATGCCACCGCTTCTCCTTTGCCTGTTCAGCTAATGGATTTTAAGGCAATGCTTCAGCCAAACGCAGTTCAATTAACCTGGAAAACGGCAACGGAAATTAACAGCCGCGATTTTGGAATTCAAAGAAGCACCGATGGCTTGAATTTTTCAGATATCGGTACAGTAGCTGCTTCCGTGAACAGCACAACAGAAAAATCTTATGGATTTAATGACAATCAATATCTGGAAGCCGGTTCCAACCTGCTTTATTACCGCCTTCAATTGAACGACCTTGACGGCAATATAAAATATTCAAATGTGCTGACGGTTAAATTGGATGCACCAACATTAAGCCTGAAAACCTATCCTAATCCTGTTCATACACAATTAAGTATTTTGTTTGGCACAGCAAGCTCAAAAACTGCTACTCTTAAAATTTCTGACCTAAAAGGCCACGAGCTATACAGGCAGGATTTTGGAAAAATAGAAGCTATCCGTTTACAAAATATCAATGTCTGCGGATTGGCAAAAGGCACTTATCTTATTCAACTGATTACTGAAAAAGGCAGCAGCCTTGCGAAATTTGTAAAACAATAAACGATAACAATTATTTGCACAGCAGCCGGTGAAATTAAAGCCGGCTGTTTGTTTATATGAGTAATACCATCGAATATAATGATTGGTTTATCTGCGCTGTTTTTAGTGAAACAACAAATAAGCCTTATTTTTATTTTAGGATAGTTTTATTTCAAAAAGGCAGGAGGTGTCCATGCGGATTTTGGATTAAAATAATTCCATAATAATGCTGATAATTTTCGTGTAAGTACCCATGCCTCGTTATCATG
Source organism: Hanamia caeni (assembly GCF_003721595.1). GTDB lineage: Bacteria > Bacteroidota > Bacteroidia > Chitinophagales > Chitinophagaceae > Ginsengibacter > Ginsengibacter caeni. The sequence goes on along the minus strand of NZ_RJJR01000011.1, from coordinate 15,777 downwards.
TTCCCAACTTGTGTCTCTGTTGTTTTTGGTGCAGACGCAAAAAATATAAGGATGATTTCCATTTACGTATAACACTTCATCCCTTGTGGCATCTACAGCGCCGCTTTTATCAGCTACGAAAACATTCGGAGGGATTTGCGAAATGGCGTCTTCATCCCAAAACTGGCGGCTCATCATTCTTAGCATTCTTTCACTGATTTGTTGATTGATAATTTTATTCTCCGCAATCATCTTCATCAGTGTGGCCATTTCTTTGGGTGTGGTTTGCCCCCAGCCATACAGGTTGTAATTTTCTTTTCTTCCGGCAGTGCGGCTGTTTACCCGCGTATATTTCAGCCCAAGGCTGTCCATATAAGAATTAATTTGAGCACCACCGCCTGAAAGTCCCTGTAGCCAAAGGCTGGCACCGTTATCGCTCATGCTCATCATCAGCATCACTAACTCGTTTAAGGGGATTTTAGTACTATCCCGGAATGAGGCAAGAATCTCCTGGCCTTCGGAATACCGGACAGAATCGGTAAAAAGCATTTCCTGGTGGTAAGTGAAATCCCCGTTATGAATTTTATGCATCAGTCCTGTCAGGATAGGAACTTTTACCATACTTGCTGTTGGGAAAATTGTATCTCCATGTACGGATGCAATTTTATTTTTTGCCAGGTCGTAAACAAAAATCCCAACATCACCATGAAATCCATCAACTAATCTAGTGAGCATCGCCTGCAGGCGCATGTCAGTTTTTTGTGCGGATATTCTTGTAGCTGATAAAAGAAAAGCAAAGGCAAACAGGATTTTCATTTTCAATTCGTTTAAAAATGAAAATAGACATAATTTTTTAAAATCCGTTTGATGTAGCTAACGTTTATGGGTACACGTTTTTTGCATAAAAAAGACAAGCCGGTAAATTCCGGCTTGCCTATAGGTTTCAAGGATACAAAAGAAAATTATTTTCGCCGTTTAGCTAAAAAGGCCGCCCTTTCTCAACTCGCGGGTTTTTTCACCTATCAGGAATCCATTTTGATATATCTGGATAGTATAATTCCCTTCTTTAAAATGCCCGGAGGGCGAAAAGGCAAACTGTACATTTTTTGATTTAGCAGTTTCAAGATCAACAGGCAGCTTCGCAGTGAAAGTTTTGCTGCTGCTGTCGCGGGTAGTAAAAGTATTTCCCTCAGTATTTGGCGTGGTTACCGGTTTCCCGTCGGGGCCTGTTACCACTACATACAAATCAGTTTCGCCACTTTCAATAATCCTGTTGTTGACATCAAAGCTTACGAGTAATTTATCAACTCTTTTGGCAACGGAAGAAACTTTTTCTTTCCCATTATTTTTCACTTTCACCGGCGTAATGGAAATATTGGAAGCATTTAAAGTAGAAGCAACATCCACCTTCTTCGCTAAATTTTGTGACACAACGCTGGTAGAATCAAGATTGTGCGACAATGTCTGGTTCTGCGTGGTGAGCACTACCACATTTTGTTTAAGGCTGTCGTTCTGCTGTGATAGCATAGCTACCTGGGCCTGTAAATCTGAAATTTGTCCATTGAGCTGTGCAATCAGTGTTCTTGCCTTTGCCAGTTCGGAAGAAGTGACATTTCTTTTGTGAAGGATGCCGCGAATCTCAGACTTCATTTTTGCAATCTCTTCATTGCTCGCTGTCAGCTTGCCGTTTAGATCGGTATTACTGGTCTGCATTGAATCAAGCCGGGCCAGGGATGCATCAAAGCTTGACTGGATATCACTTTTCTCTGTCGTCACTTTTGCAACTTCAGTCTGTTGTTCTTTTAAATTTTGAGTGGATTTGCTGTGATCAAAAATAAAAAATCCGGCAAGGATCACGATGGCTGCTATAAGCAAACCGATGATCAGGGATTTTGAATCGCGCGTACTTTTACTGGTAGTACCAGTTTGTTCTGTGTACTCATTCATGATTGTAGTTTTTAAATTAAGTTGGAAATTTTAAATTTTGAAATAGGCTTATAGAATATTTCTGTAATGCTACTAATAATTCTAAAACCGTGCCATTCTTAAATACAAGCTTTTTACTCTTCGTTTTTAAGATAACACATAACGCGCTTTCGATATGATTTTCAGGAAGATAATCAGGTATAATTTGCTTTGTTAAAAACACTTTTTTAGCCACAAAAAACATGAAATGCTTAGTCTTAAAAAATCGTTTTTGTCGGCCACGGAGCAATTGCTTTTTTGAAGTTCCTATTTTTTCGTCTACTTTTAAACAACCAAACTATTTACCAATGTCCACTAATAATCATCTGAAGAAAAAAGTAACTGCTGTAAATTCAATCCTTTTTTTACTGCCGGCTTTAGTGATGTTTATGATATGGACATCAATCGGGATAAGGGTTCCGGATGTGAGCGATGTAGACAGGCAGGAAACTTTTTTGAATTATTTTTCGGGCTTGTTTAATAACATTCATGTAGTGAATATCGTGTCAATTATATTGTGCCTTATCTCCATCATCTTCGCATCCGGGAGTTTCCGGAAGCGGTTGCTGCCACTCAGGATCATAATGCTGATAACAGTATTGGTGGCTATTTTTATAATTTTATTTGATGTTTCCCAATTAGCCAGGAAGGCTTATTGATATTCATATTGAATGGTGCCAAGCAATTGCTTTTCTTTGGAATAGCATTTTTGAATCTCCGGCAGTTTTTTATCATCATATGCATATCTCCAGATAAAATAATTTCTTCCCGTTTCATCAACTGAAATTATTTTTTCCGGTTTGTTGCCATTCGTATATTCAAACATATAGTCCGGTAAAAGCCTGTTGGCAACAGGGTTAAAGTGTACTACATCCGTCAGCCTGTTGCTGTCGTCATAGTAATAGAAATATTTTTTGTCGATACTCGTTCCGCTTGGGTTTTCTTCTATAATATTTCCTTTGTCATCTGCAACAAATATAATGGTAGCAATGAGCGTATTATTTTTTTTGCGCAGCATTTTTACAGGCCTGCCATTTTCATAAGTGTATTCGTGGCTTTCTGTAATCGCATTTGAATCGCCATCGGCGCTGGTACGTGTTTGGATAGATATTATTTTTCCTTCTGCATCGTATGTGTACTGCACAGTATTGGTAGAGTGCGGCGTAGTGGTAATGGTTTTTACCATATCGCCATTATTGTTATAATCAGTTACCAATAGCGACTCGCCGGTGATGTTTGAATTGGTCATCAATTTGGATTGCGAAAAATCTTTGTTGATTCTTTTTTCACAAAAAAAACCATCACTGGGTTGGTCATGATCATCGAAGCTTGATATTTTAACCAGGTTGATTTTATTATTTTTTAAAACAGAAAATTCATTATTATCTTTTTTGGTGCTGAGCAAATCTTTATAATAATATTGAGCTTGCAAAGGAGAAAAAAATAAAGAGGCTATTGCCAGGATAATAAAAGAAAGGAATGAAAATTTATTCATTGTTTGTAAAGGGATATTGCCGGGTTCAGATTTTTTTCGAATGTAAAATAATTCAATATTCTTTTTTAAAGATTGAGAACATAAATATTTAACCGGAAATTATAACAACGAAACGTTTAAGGCTTCAGTAAATTGCGGATGCTGCTGCAAAAAATTTAAATATTTGTGGCCTTATATCAATCCATCACCTGGCAGTAAAACGAACAAATACACTGATTTTTATTCAGTCAGGAAAGATTCATCAGCAACTGGATGGTATCTTTTGTTTTTTGTTGTAAAATGATTTCTTTGTTTGCTGAAAGCTGTTCTATTATTGCATCAGAGTAATGCCGTACGGTAAGAAGGGTCAGATTTTTCTGAACAGAAACATCAAATATTTCGGAAACTTCCTGTGACACCTCCTGTATTTTTTGGTCGGCATCGTCCATGCAAATGATTAAGCTGATCGCTGTGTTCTGCGTTAGGTTAGGCCTGATATTTAGTTTTCTTAAAACCTCGTATAAAAAAGTGGTGGGCTTGCCTTCCACAAAAGAAAAATCTACCGATTGCAGCATCAGCAATACCTGGCGGCGTTTGTAAACGATCATCGGCGGAAGCAGCATCGCCGATTTTTGGGTGATAACGGTGCCGGTTAAACGAAGATCAAAAAATGACCGTACAAACAACGGGATATCTTTATTTTGCAGCGGCTTTATCGTTTTTGGATGAATCACCTGCGCGCCGTAATACGCCATCTCAATCACTTCTTTGTAGCTTAACTCATCTATGGTAACTGCTTCCTGGAAATCTTTGGGATCTGCATTCATTACACCGTTTACGTCTTTCCAGATGGTTACGCTTTCTGCATTCATTAGTTCTGCAAAAATCGCTGCAGTAAAATCGCTTCCTTCGCGGCCCAGCGTGGTGCTTTCATTTTCATCCGTGCTGCCGATAAACCCCTGTGTAATCACGAAGTTGGTATTGTCAAAAAGAGGCATCAATTTTTCACGCGCCTGTTTTCGTGAAACATCCCAATCTACTTTGGCCTGCCTGAACGTGTCGTCTGTTCGTAAAACATCGCGCACATCTATCCATTTATTGGGAATTCTATTTTCATTTAGATAATAAGAAATGAGCGTGGAGGAAAGCAGTTCGCCCGAGCAAACGATTTGGTCATAATAATAATCATAATCCTTCACGGGCTTGTCATGCAGCAGCCACTCTACTTCCGTAAAAAAATCAGTAAGCTGGTTCGTGGCTTTCTGCCATTGAAAGGTTACAAGATATTTTAGCTGGTTAAGGTGATAGTCTTTTACCTTTTGAAAAAGCCGCAGGGCTTCCTCGTTTTTCCCTTCATAAAATTCTTCCACTACTTTCTCTAGCGAATTGGTCATCTTTCCCATCGCTGAAATAACAATCAGAATTTTTTCATCAGTATGGTTTTGGAGAATATATCCGAGGTTCTGTATGCGGTCGAAGCTGTTGGTGCTTGCTCCGCCAAATTTAAAAATTTTCATTTATGTGTGGCAATTATCAAAATCCGGTATCATACATTTTTTGGTAATTCGAAAATACCGGCCTTTTTCATTATTTCGTAAGTGTATAACTGGATACCAAAACGGAAGCAGGAATATGAAGCAAATTCTCTAATTTTCTGACCATCTCCAGGGTCAAGCGCTTTTTTTTATTGAGGATTTCTGACACGCGGCTTTTTCCGCCAATCACTCCAACTAAATCCTTTTGTTGTAAATTCAGTTCTTCCATCCGGATTTTTATTGCTTCAATTGGATCCGGAGCTTCTATGTGATAGAATTCGTTTTCATAATTGTCAATAAGCATCGACAAGATTTCTGCTTCATCGCCTTCTTTAGTATTAGAAGGTGCATCGAAAATTACTTCAAGGCGCCTGAGCGCTGTTTGATAATCATTCTCTGTTTTGATTGGTTTTAGTTCCATTTTTTTTAGATTGTATTAGCATCAATTTTATCATAATCTGCATGCGTACCGATAAACCTGATAAAAGCCCATTGTCTTTCATAATTGAACTGAACAATCAAGCGGTACGAGTTTCCTTTGATATTAAAAACTACCCGGTTATTTTTTAAAATACTTGCATTGATATATGCCTTTTTTATGTCATTGGGAGAACTCCATTTTGAGTTTTTTGCCGTATCATACCAGGTTTTCAAATACTGTTCTGAATCGGCGTGGTTTTCCCAAAACTTTCGAAGCGTACTTTTTGCAATTATTCTCTTCATTAATCATAGACAAAAATACGATAGTTCTCCAATAAAGAACTACGAAAATTGGGTTTTATGAGGAGTCAGATATGGAAATCGTTAAGCGCTACCAAAAAGTCTCGTCCGTGAAAACAGTAAACAAACAAATTCCTCCGATTCCTATTTCACTAAACTTCCTTCCAGGTCCTTATTGGCCAACTGTCCACAGGCCGCATCAATATCTTTTCCGCGGCTCACGCGCAGCCTTACATTTACCCTGTGCGCGGCCAGGTAATCCATAAATTTTTGTGTGGCTTCTTTATCCGGCTTTTGGTAACCGGCTTTGTCAATCGGGTTGTATTCGATAATGTTTATCAAATGAACCGGCACCTGCCTGTAGATTTTTATCAGGTCATCGGCGTCCTGCAGTGAATCATTTTCATTCTTAAATAAAATGTATTCAAAAGTGATGTCGTTTTTCGTCTTGTCATAAAAATAATTCAGCGCCTCTATCAGTGATTTGATATTATTCGTCTCGTTGATCGGCATCAGCTCACTTCGTTTCTTATCATTTGCCGCGTGAAGAGATAATGCCAGGTTGAATTTTACACCATCATCGCCGAGTTGCCTGATCATTTTTGAAATGCCGGAAGTAGAAACGGTAATTCTCCTTGAACCCATTCCCAGCCCATCCGGCGCAGTGATGCGTTCAATAGCTTTCAGCACATTTTTATAATTCAGCAAAGGCTCGCCCATTCCCATAAATACCACGTTGCTTAATTTTTTGCCATAGGTTTTTTGGGCTATTTCATTGAGCATGGCCACTTCATCATAAATTTCATCGTAATGAAGATTTCTTTTTCTTTCCATGAAGCCCGTAGCACAGAATGTGCAGCTCAGGCTGCATCCCACCTGCGAGGAAACACATGCCGTCTGCCTTTCATCCACCGGAATTAATACGCCTTCCACAAGATGTCCATCGGCAGTTTTAAACCGTGTTTTTACCGTGCCGTCATTGCTGTATTGTGTATGGTTAAAGGAAAGAGCAGGAAGTAAAAAATTTTCAGCAAGCTTGTCGCGCAGCTCTTTGCTCAGGTTAGTCATGGCCTCGAAGCTTCGCGCATGTTTTTTCCAAATCCATTCCCATACCTGCTTTGCGCGGAATTTTTTGTCTCCAATAGATAAAAAATATTCGATTAGCTCCTCCTGCGTAAGCGTCCTGATATTTATTTTACCACTCATTTTGCAAAGATCAATCAATTGTTCAATTGTCAAAAGGCTTTATTTGTTAAATCCATGTGTCATCCTGAGCCTGTCGAAGGGCTGTCATCCTGAGTTTATCGAAGGGCGTCGAAGGGTGTCATCCTGAGTTTATCGAAGGGCGTCGAAGGGTGTCATCCTGAGCTTGTCGAAGGGTGTCGAAGGGTGTCATCCTGAGCCTGTCGAAGGATTATTTATCTTGCAACCCATTTCAAATAATTGAAGATGGAAACCGTTTATGTTATTGATGCGTTGCGAACTGCTGTAGGCCGCTATGGTGGCGCTTTAAGCTCTATCCGGCCAGACGATCTGCTGGCAGGCGTCATAGAAGCGCTGGTAAAAAGAAATGGCAAAATCGACCCAACAGAGATAGAAGATGTAATTGCCGGGGATGCCAACCAGGCAGGCGAAGACAACCGGAATGTGGCGCGCATGGCCGCCTTGCTGGCGGGCCTGCCTGTAACTGTTGCAGGCAATACGGTAAACCGCTTGTGTGCCAGCGGGCTCCAGTCAATAATGGATGCTTCACGCGCCATCATGTGTGGCGATGGAAATGTGTTTTTAGCGGGTGGTGTTGAAAGCATGACGCGCGCGCCATTTGTAATGGGAAAAGCAGATGGCGCCTTTAGCAGGAAAAGAGAAATGTATGATAGTACCATTGGTTGGCGTTTTCCCAACAAAAAATTAACTGATAAATACTATCCGTACTCAATGGGCGAAACGGCAGAAAATGTAGCCCGGCAATGGAAAATATCGCGCCGCGCCCAGGACGAGTTTGCTTTTGAAAGTCAGCAGAAATATTTTGCGGCGCTCGCTGCTGATAAATGGAATGATGAAATTGTGCCGGTAGAAATCACTCCCAATAAAACAGACAAAATTGTATTCAACACTGATGAGCATCCGCGCAAAAGCTCTCTGGAAAAATTGTCACAGCTTCGGCCTGCATTTGTCAAAGATGGAACAGTAACGGCCGGAAACTCGTCCGGGATAAATGATGGCGCTGCAATGCTACTGCTCGCCAATGAAAAAATGGTTGAAAAGTATGATCTAAAGCCAATGGCCAAAATAATAAGTATGGCGGTAGCGGGAGTGGACCCTGCCGTGATGGGAATAGGGCCGGTAGCTGCTACACAAAAAGCATTGCAGCGTGCAGGCATTAAAGTAGCTGACCTTGATTTAATTGAGCTGAATGAAGCATTTGCTTCGCAATCTATTGCCTGTATTCACGAGCTTGGATTAGACCTTCAAAAAGTGAACGTCAACGGAGGCTCCATCTCTATCGGCCATCCTTTGGGCTGCAGCGGCGCACGAATCGCAACTACCTTATTATACGAGATGAGAAGAAAAGAAGCCCGGTACGGGTTAGCCACCATGTGCGTTGGGGTAGGGCAGGGAGCGGCGATGATATTTGAGCGGTATGAAAAGTAGTTTCACTTTTAGGCAACTATTCCTACCTTTGTTTGGTGGACAAAAAGGAAAAATTCAGATCTATCATTACTTACAAAGAATATTTTGAAAATTTCTTTGTAAAACAAAGACCAAAAGTGAAAGATAAAATCATTTGGACTTTTGATTTGATTGAAGAAATTGACAGAATTCCGGAAACTTATCTTAAGTATATGGAAGACGGGTTATTTGAAATCCGCGTCCAACTAGCCAGTAATATTTTTCGGATATTTTGCTTTTTTGACGAAGAGAAATTAATCGTGTTAGCGAATGGCTTTCAGTAGAAAACTCAAAAAACACCCAGAAAGGAAATTGAAAAAGCACTTAAAATTAAGAAAGAATATGAAGACGAAAAAAAGTAACATTATGACACTTGAACAGTTTAAGGATAAACATTACGGTGTCCGTGGAACTAGCAAGCGGGACCAACTTGAAGCTGGTTATCAGAATTTTAAAATTGGCGCATTAATTCAGGAAGCCAGACTTGAAAAAGGATTGACACAAGAGCAACTCGCTGAAAAAGTAGGAACGACAAAATCCTATATTTCAAAAATTGAGAACAATATAAAAGAAGCGAGGATTTCCACACTTCAAAAAATAGTGGAAGTAGGTTTTGGAGGGCAATTGCAACTCTCAATTAAACTTTGACAAAAAATCACGAACTTGTCGCCTGTAACATTTCTTATGTATGCAGGCATGGCTGACGTCAAAAAAACGAACAAGTTTCAGCAATGAGTACTCGTCTTTTGCCTTTCAAGCTATTTTGCAAGATTATTTAAATAATTGGCAAGCTTTTCAACTGCCATTGCCGAAATTTTAATTTGCTGCTGCGCTTCATCCCAGTGACGCTGCTCAATGGCTTCACGAATGCCCGGCATTGTTTTTACTCCATATCCCGTATAAAAACCGGGTGCATAAAGCGTGTGCTTATACCATGCCCGGCGTGGCAGCCCGGTCTGGGAAAGCAGCTCTTGCTCTGCCTGGTAAAGTGATCGGTTAAATTCTTCATCTGCATTTCCTGCAGCTACTTTTTTGGCGAAAATTGTCTGCACACTGTCTGCGCTGTTTTTTAAGTTGCGAAGCGCATTTTGCAAGGGCGAAAAATCAATAAACGGAACTTCATCCTGCACGGAAGGGGTTTCCAGCTTCTTTTGTGGGTCTTCGCCAATGGCGTAATAGTGTGAACGGATGAGTTGATTTTTTAAAGCGGTATTTTTTCGTGAAGTCTCTAAAAGGTTTTGCAATTCATTTACATAGCCGTCAATCGTACGGTATAAATGGGTAAAATCAAACGGCAAAACGTCGGCATTGGCGATTCTCAAAACCGCCAGTCCTGCAGTCTGTGCGAGTGCCACTTCATAATGAAACCCAGGATCTTTAAAATGGGTAAAATCGTAATAGGAATCATAAATAGAATGGTATTCACCACCGGCATCTTCGCCACCATAGCCAAGGTTTAAAGAAGGTATACCCGCATGCTGGATAAAAGACGAATAGTCTGATCCTGACCCCATCGCGCCCAATTTCAATTCTTTCTCATTCAATATTTTTTCCCTTTGCTCAGCGTTATCTGTATTGATGGCCATGTAGGCTTTTTTTCGTTCAAATACGTTCACATTGGTTTGAGGGTCCATCACACTTTTGGCAACGCCGTCCATCAAGGGCTCCAATGCATGCGAGCCTTCGGCGAACAAAAATCCCCGGCCGTTATTATCTGAATTAATATACACCACGGCCTTTTGCTGCAATTCTTTTTCATGAGCCTCGAGCCACTCAGTTGACCCGAGCAAACCAGGCTCTTCTCCGTCCCACGAGCAATACACCAGCGTGCGTGAAGGCTTCCAGCCGGTTTTCAGCATTTCACCTATTGACTTTGCTTCTTCCATCATCGCAGCCAGCCCGCTTATTGGGTCTGCTGCACCATTTACCCATGCATCCTGGTGGTTGCCCCTTATCACCCATTCATCAGGATATTTGGCTCCCTCAATTTTTGCGATCACATCATAACACGGAACAATATTCCAATTGAATTCCACCTTCAGGTGAACAGTTGTTTTGCCAGGGCCGGTATGATACGCAAAAGGCAGACCGCCATGCCAGCTTCGGGGAACCACGGGCCCTTCCAGCGCCTGCAAAAGAGGTGTTGCGTCGTGGTAACTTATAGGAAGCACCGGAATTTTCAACAGGTTAGTCGCTTCTGATTTGTCGAGCCGCTTTGCATCTTCTGTGGCGCCCACGCCCGGCGTCAACGGATCGCCCGGATAGATTACCATGTCCATCACAGAACCCCTCTGCACACCATATTCATTTTTGAAAGCTCCTTTGGGATATACATCGCCGTTAAAATAGCCGTCGTCCATCGGGTCGCTGTAGATAATACAGCCTATGGCTCCGTGCTCCTGCGCCACTTTGGGCTTCGTTCCCCTCCAGCTATGGCCATATTTGGCTATTACAATTTTTCCTTTTACCGAAATACCCATTTGGTCAAGAATCTTGTAATCATCGGGCAATCCGTAATTCACAAAAACCAATTCGCCGGTCACATCCCCATCCGCGCTGTAGGCATTAAAAGTGGGTAGTTGCCCTTCCTGCCCGCTCGTCGGGTCTTCCTTTATCGCCGGTTCTTTCAGGATGGCCTGGTATTTCGTCGGAGACAGCATTTCAAGCTTCCTCGTTTTTGGCGTAGGAAACAACACATGAAATGTTTCTATTTGCGCATCCCAGCCCCACTTTTTATAAAGACTTAAAATATATTCTGCATTTTTTCTACCGGCTTCTGAACTCAGGTAGTGTGGAACGGACGAAAGTTTTTGCATCACTGCACCGATATTTTCAGCGCTCAGGTTTTGTTCAAATTTTGATTCAAGCGCTAATTGCGCTTCAGTATTTTTCTTGTTGAAGCCCGCGATGCTGCTGTTTTGGCCAAAAGAAATGCCGCAAGTTGAAAGCAGTAAAAAGGTAAGGTAGAGCCTTGTCATAACGATAATTATTGAATTGAAAATTATAGAATACCAAAAACTAAGGTATCTAAAAATTCCTGATACAATTATATTTATTGTGGTCAGCACTGCAGGTCAGACCATCGTAGCGATCAGCACTGCAGGTCAGACCATCGTAGCGGTCAGCACCGCAGGTCAGACCATCGTAGCGGTCAGCACCGCAGGTCAGACCATCGTAGCGATCAGCACTGCAGGTCAGACCATCGTAGCGATCAGCACTGCAGGTCAGACCATCGTAGCGATCAGCACTGCAGGTCAGACCATCGTAGCGGTCAGCACCGCAGGTCAGACCATCGTAGCGGTCAGCACCGCAGGTCAGACCGCGGGTAACTTTAGTAACGGTCATCACCCCCGGGTCAGGTCGCGGTTTTTTACAACCGCCACGCTCTGCTTTCCATGTCGTTGTCTAAGCCGGGCGCCTAAGCTGAAAAACGGAATCATATAAGATGAATGAATGGGCGTGCCTCCGGTAAACCGATAATTAAAGCAGATTTTTATTCTCCGGACTGGCAGTAATGAGGATTGTAGCTGCATCCTGCCGGCTGCTTTACACTACCTGCTAACAAATTTTGTTTTGCCGAAATTTTTATCCGAAAAAATTAGAAAAAACTAAAAAGATTTCTATCTTTACCCCTAAATAACCGTTTGATACCCCCAATCAACGCTTTATTTTCAAGATCCACTCTCTGCGATTTACTGCTTTTTTCCTTATTATCCAGCCCTTTTAAATACCAAGAAGCTTAATCCTGTTGGCTTTCATTGATACTGACCATCCTCTGCAATTACCTCATTACCTTTTATAAACCCATAAGTTTAAATTATTTTATGAGGAAATTTTACGTTTTAATTTTTATTGTTTTAGGTTTTACTGCAAATAGTAATGGGCAAGCAACTTTAAGTTCCAATACAATTGCGGATTTTGGCAATGTATGCGTTGGTACTGTGGCAGGTCCTAATCCATTTACAATATCTGGAACTAACTTAACTTCTGCTAATATTACTGTCGGACCACTTAATGGATTTACTTTTTCTACAACTTCAGGAGGAACATATACACCCTCACTCTCTTTAAATCAAAGTGGGGGGACTTATAGTCAGTCGATTTATGTAAAGTTTTCTCCTATATCTGGCCAATCTTATAATGGGCTAATTCCGATTAGCGGTGGAGGAGCATCAACGATAAATGTAAGTGTTACAGGTACAGGCTTGGCTACTCAGCCGGTTAGTGTAAGTATTGTTTCTGATGCACCAGGGAATACTATATGTGCCGGTACTTCTGTAACCTTTACTGCGACACCTATAAATGAAGGAGCATCACCTGTTTATCAATGGCAAGTGGGGGGAGTGAATGTTGGATTAAATAGCGGTACATACACGACTTCAACTCTTACTGATGGAAAAGATGTAAAGGTAATATTAACCTCTAATACTGCTTGTGCAACGGGAAATCCAGCCACCAGCAATATTGTTGTTATGAAGGTAAATCCAATGCCCACAGCAACAGCGACCAATTCAAGTCAAACAATTTGTTCGGGTAATGCGATTACCACTATGGCCATTTCTGGTAATGTTGCAGGTGCAACTTATAACTGGACAAGAGATAATACAACTGGAGTAACCGGGATAGCAGGAAGCGGCAGTGGAAACATTTCCGGCACTTTAACCAATACAACAAATGCACCTATAACTGTTACATTCACTATAACACCGACAGCCAATGGTTGTCCGGGAACACCCATAACAGCAACTGTATTGGTAAATCCAACGCCCACTGCAACAGCGAACAATTACAGTCAAACGATTTGTTCAGGAAGTGCTATTAACACTATGGTCATTTCCGGTAATGTTGCAGGTGCAACATATAACTGGACAAGAGATAATACAACTGGAGTAACAGGGATAGCAGGAAGCGGCAGTGGAAATATTTCAGGCATCTTGACCAATACAACAAATGCACCTATAACTGTTACATTCACTATAACACCGACAGCCAATAGTTGCCCTGGAGAGGCGATTACAGCAACAGTATTGGTAAATCCAACACCAACAGCAACAGCGACCAATTCAAGTCAAACGATTTGTTCAGGAAGTGCTATTACGACTATGGCTATGTCTGGCAGTGTTGCAGGTACCACGTATAGCTGGACAAGAAATAATACAGCCGGAGTAACAGGGATAGCAGGAAGCGGCAGCGGAAATATTTCCGGAACCTTAACCAATACAACAAATGCGCCTGTAACTGTTACATTCACTATAACACCGACAGCCAATGGTTGTCCGGGAACACCCATAACAGCAACTGTATTGGTAAATCCAACGCCCACTGCAACAGCGACCAATTCCAGTCAAACGATTTGTTCAGGAAGTGCTATTAACACTATGGTCATTTCCGGTAATGTTGCAGGTGCAACATATAACTGGACAAGAGATAATACAACTGGAGTAACAGGGATAGCAGGAAGCGGCAGTGGAAATATTTCCGGCATCTTGACCAATACAACAAATGCACCTATAACTGTTACATTCACTATAACACCGACAGCCAATAGTTGCCCTGGAGAGGCGATTACAGCAACAGTATTGGTAAATCCAACACCAACAGCAACAGCGACCAATTCCAGTCAAACGATTTGTTCAGGAAGTGCTATTAACACTATGGTTATTTCCGGTAATGTTGCAGGTGCAACATATAACTGGACAAGAAATAACACAGTCGGAGTAACAGGGGTAGTAGGAAGCGGCAGTGGAAACATTTCCGGCACTTTAACCAATACAACAAATGCACCTATAACTGTTACATTCACTATAACACCGACAGCCAATGGTTGTCCGGGAACACCCATAACAGCAACTGTATTAGTAAATCCAAATGCTTCCATATCATTAACTTCGGCTACTTCAACTACCTCTCAAAGTGTTTGTAGGTTATCAGCTATTAATAATATTACTTATAATGTGGTAGGCGCTACAACTTTTAATGTAAATGGCTTGCCTCCTGGAGTATCAGCTAATTTATCAGCTGGAGTTTTAACAATTAGCGGAACGCCCAATATTACCATAAGTTCAACTACCAGTTATAATTATATAATAAATACAATCGGGTCTTGCACAAATGCATCTGCGTCCGGCACTATAAAAGTATTTGTAGGAAGTCCGGGCGGCTGGAATGGTAAGAGTATTACTATTTCACCGAGTACTTCTATTTGCCCCCCAGCAACAATAACACTATCTGTTCCTGCAGCAACAAATGCACAATATTATGATTGGCAATTGCCTTCGGGATGGGTAATAAGTTCTGGTGATTCAACAAACTCCGTTACTGTAAATGTGACCCCAGGAGCCGCTATTGGTAATCAAGTAGTAACTGTATTAGCCAAAAACTCATGCGGAAGCATTAGTCTTTTGTCACCCTCAAATGGTAAGAATGCTTTTAATGTAAACTCTTTCAATGGGGTGACTGTTTCTCCTACTTCTCAATCTGTATGTTCTGATGGATCGATATCAGTTGCGGCAACATTGACAGGAAATGCCAATTCAGGGACATGGTCCGCACCGTTTGGCGGCTTTTCTAATATAACGCAGTCTGGTTCGATAGTTTCTGCTACCTACACACCAGCGACAGTACCCGCAATTACAAATGGTAACGTCACTCTCACAATTACCACAAATACTCCTACGGGAAATGGATGTCCGAATGTGGCTGGTACAGCTACTGTTGCAGTTACTATAAATCAACCTTCATCAGCGCCCACCTCTTTAAGTAGTCCCACTACCATTTGTAATGGAAGCAGTACTACATTAACACAAACGGGAGGCGTTTTAGGGACAGGAGCAGTATGGAAATGGTATACGAATTCAACTTATACAACTCTTGCTCCGGGAACAGTGGCAGCGAATGGTAGTTTAACAGTAAGCCCAGCAACGACTACTACTTATTATTTAAGAGCAGAAACTGCTACAAACGGACCATGTAGTCAATATGTAGCTGGCGGAAATGTAACGATAACAGTAAGCCAACCTTCAGTAGCGCCAACATCGTTGAGTGCAGACGTCACAATTTGCAATGGCAGCAGCACTACATTAACCCAAACAGGAGGGGTTTTAGGAACAGGCGCCACATGGAAATGGTACACAGATGCAGGATATAATACACTAGCTCCGGGTACAGTTGCCGCTAATGGTAGTTTGTCGGTTAGCCCAACTGCCACTACAACATATTATTTAAGGGCAGAAAGTAGCACAGGAACGCCTTGTGCAACTGAGGTAGCGGCAACGGGAAGCGTAACGGTAACGGTAAATCAACCATCAGCAGCACCCACCTCTTTAAGTAGTCCTGTTACCATTTGTAGTGGAAGCAGTACTACATTAACACAAACGGGGGGCGTTTTAGGAACAGGAGCAGTATGGAAATGGTATACCAATTCAACTTATACAA
>NZ_RJJR01000010.1 GCF_003721595.1 Hanamia caeni | reverse complement strand
ACCATTTGTAGTGGAAGCAGTACTACATTAACACAAACGGGGGGCGTTTTAGGAACAGGAGCAGTATGGAAATGGTATACCAATTCAACTTATACAACTCTTGCGCCCGGAACGGTGGCAGCAGATGGTAGTTTAACAGTAAGTCCGGCAACGACTACTACTTATTATTTAAGAGCAGAAACTGCTACAAACGGACCATGCACTCGATATGTGGCAGGCGGAGATGTAACGATAACAGTAAGCCAACCTTCAGTAGCGCCAACATCGTTGAGTGCAGACGTTACAATTTGTAATGGCAGCAGCACTACATTAACCCAAACAGGAGGGGTTTTAGGAACAGGCGCCACATGGAAATGGTACACAGATGCAGGTTATAATACGCTAGCTCCGGGTACAGTTGCCGCTAATGGTAGTTTATCGGTTAGCCCAACTGCCACTACAACATACTATTTAAGGGCAGAAAGCACCACAGGAGGCCCATGTGCAGCGAATGTGGCAGCAGCGGGAAGCGTTACGGTAACCGTAAATCAACCTTCAGCAGCACCCACCTCTTTAAGTAGTCCTGTTACTATTTGTAGTGGAAGCAGTACTACATTAACACAAACGGGGGGCGTTTTAGGAACAGGAGCAGTATGGAAATGGTATACCAATTCAACTTATACAACTCTTGCTCCGGGAACAGTGGCAGCAGATGGTAGTTTAACAGTAAGTCCGACCGTAACTACAACTTATTATTTGAGAGCAGAAACTGCTACAAACGGGCCATGTAGTCAATATGTAGCTGGGGGAAATGTAACAATAACAGTAAGCCAACCTTCAGTAGCGCCAACATCGTTGAGTGCAGACGTTACAATTTGTAATGGCAGCAGCACTACATTAACCCAAACAGGAGGGGTTTTAGGAACAGGCGCCACATGGAAATGGTACACAGATGCAGGTTATAATACGCTAGCTCCGGGTACAGTTGCCGCTAATGGTAGTTTATCGGTCAGCCCAACTGCCACTACAACATATTATTTAAGGGCGGAAAGTAGCACAGGAACGCCTTGTGCAACTGAGGTAGCGGCAACCGGAAGCGTAACGGTAACGGTAAATCAGCCTTCAGTAGCACCAACTTCTTTAAGTAGTCCTGTTGCTATTTGTAATGGAAGCAGTACCACCTTAACACAAACAGGAGGCGTTTTAGGAACGGGAGCAGTATGGAAATGGTATACCAATTCAGGCTATACAACTGCAGCCCCTGGAACCGTGGCAGCGGATGGAAGTTTAACAGTGAGTCCAACAGCAACGACAACTTATTATTTAAGAGCAGAAAGTACAACAGGAGCGCCCTGCGTTGCTAATCTAAATGCAGGAACCACAAAGATTACAGTAAATGAACCAATCTCTATTACCGTTCAGCCCCAGGCATCACAAGAGGTATGTCTTTCTTTCCCTGCAAGCTTATCAGTTACTGCAACAGGCACAGGTCTTGCATATCAATGGTATCTCGGTACAAATCCAATAGCAGGTGCTACCTCATCAACTTATAACATAGCAAAAGCGCAGCAAAGCGATGGGGGAACTTATACTGTGTTGGTAAGTGGTGCAGGCAATATTTGTTTTCCTCAAACTTCTGCTGATGCGATTTTGACCGTAAACCAAACAATCACAGCAACTATTACTCCCACAAGCCAACCTCAATGTGAAGGAAGCACTGAGACATTTACTGTGTCGACAACCGGAACAGTAAATACTTATCAATGGAGAAGGAATGGAAACTCAATATTTGATGGTGGAAATATTTCAGGAGCAAACAGCGCAACTTTAACTATTACCGGACTTACACCAGCTGATGGAGGAAGCTATGATGTAGTAGTAAGCGGTCCTGCAGGACAATGCTCGCAGGTGATATCGAACGTGGCAAATTTAACTGTTAATCCAACAGTTGGTACTCCAACAGCTATTACTGTATCCGCAGGAACAGAACCCACATGTCAGTTACTGAATGGAACAACGACAACAACTTATGCAACGACGGCAACTAATAACACTGGCTTCAACTGGTCAATAAGTAATGCTGCTGCAGGTTCTATCGATGCAGCAACAGGTGTAATGACCTGGGCAAATGGATTTTCAGGTTCTGTTGATATACAGGTTACTGCCAGTGGTTGTAACGGGCCTTCTGCACAAGTTGTGAGAACAGCAGCGATTGCTCCAACAAATACTGCAGGCGCCCCGTCATCTTCACCAACTTTATGCATCAATACTGCAATCAGTCCTGCTATTACCATTGCTACTACTGGTGCTACCGGCATTGGCACCCCTACAGGTTTGCCAGGTGGGGTAACGGCTGCATGGTCATCGAATGTTATCACGATAAGTGGAACTCCAACAATATCAGGAACATTTAACTACAGTATTCCGTTGAGCGGAGGTTGCGGAGCTGTCAATGCAACGGGAACTATAATGGTTACTCCTGCAAATACTGCGGGCATCCCGTCATCTTCACCAACTTTATGCATCAATACTGCAATCAGTCCTGCTATTACCATTGCTACTACTGGTGCTACCGGAATCGGCACCCCTACAGGTTTGCCAGGTGGGGTAACGGCTGCATGGTCATCGAATGTTATTACGATAAGTGGAACTCCAACAACATCAGGAACATTTAACTACAGTATTCCGTTGAGCGGAGGTTGCGGAGCTGTCAATGCAACGGGAACTATAATGGTTACTCCTGCAAATACTGCGGGCATCCCGTCATCTTCACCAACTTTATGCATCAATACTGCAATCAGTCCTGCTATTACCATTGCTACTACTGGTGCTACCGGAATCGGCACCCCTACAGGTTTGCCAGGTGGGGTAACGGCTGCATGGTCATCGAATGTTATCACGATAAGTGGAACTCCAACAGCATCGGGAACATTTAACTACAGTATTCCGTTGAGCGGAGGTTGCGGAGCTGTCAATGCAACGGGAACTATAATGGTTACTCCTGCTTCCTTTGGCGGCACCGCCTCTGCTAATCAAATCGTTTGCTCCGGCAATATGGCTGCTGACATAACACTAAGCGGCAATATCGGTTCAGTTGTGAAATGGCAGAAGGCATCTGACCCTGCCTTTACGGTGGGTCTGCAAGACATTAGCAATGCTACAACAACACTTCCGTCTGCTACAATTGGTACCGTAAATTCCACCACATACTTTAGGGCCGTCGTTCAAAGCAGCCCATGTAGCATCGCTTATTCTTTACCAGTGTTAATAGCAATTGATTCTACTATTTCTTCGCCGATTACTGCATCGCCGGCCAGCGTCATTTGCCTCGGTAACCCACTAACTCTCTCTACTACCGGTTATCAATCAAGAGATTCAATTTTAGGGGGTGATTTCAATCAGGCGAACCCTGCTGGTTGGACAGGAGGGAATGCCAATAACAGTAATGGTGGCCCAAATAACAATTGGGGGGAAGCAACTAACGGATCCGGAAAAGTATATGGCACCTACCAATATGGTTCGGGCGCTCCCTCTGGCAACAAATACCAGGTCGTTAGCGGCGTTACACTAAATCCAAGTGGAAGAGATTCGTTAATTACGCCTCTGTTTAGTACTATTGGCAGAACATCGCTCACACTCGATTGGTACCAGGGATACAATTTCAACGGGACAGCATCCGGGCAGGTCCAAATTTCAATTGATGGCGGATCCACATGGACAACATTGGCAACCTATAATAGCTCATCTCCCAACATTGCCCAAAATCCTTTCAATAGTCACCAAACCATTGATTTAAACGCCTACCTTGGACAGGCAAACGTTAAAATTAAATTTTTATACACTGGTACATCCGGAAGTGCGTGGGCATTAGATGATGTTAATGTTCTCGGTCCTTATCAACCGTTAACTTATACATGGCCTTCCGAGTTCACAGTGATTGCTCCGGGAAATTCTGCAACATATACACCAACCGCAGCGGGTACGTTTACTTATAATTTAACTACACATGGTACTTGTGGAGATAAAACTTCTTCAATAACAATTACTGTAAGCGCTCCGGCATCTATTACCACACAGCCAGCTGCAAGTGCTGCTCAATGCGTTGGCAGTTCCGCAAGCATTTCTGCTACAATAAGCGGTACGCCTCAGTGGCAGGTAAGTACTGATGGAGGAACTACATGGTTAAATATATCTGCAGCCCCATATTCAGGATTTACCACACCCACTTTAAATATATCTGCCACTACTCTTGCTATGGCAACATATCTTTATAGGGTCGTTGCTTCTGCGCCAAGCCCTTGTAGCAATTCGGTTCCTTCTAATTCAGTAGCTTTAAAACTTAAAAATGTCTGGACAGGTGCTACTGGCACTACTGATTGGAATACCGGTGGAAACTGGTCAGATGGTTCGGTACCAAATACTACTTGTCCTACTGTCCTGATTCCTGTAGTGGCTCTGGGCAATTACCCGATATTGAGTACAGGTCCTATGGCTACTATCACTAATTTGCAGATAGATGCTGGTGCTTCTGCAAAAATTACCGGCAACACCATGCAGCTAGCTGGTGGCATCACCAACAACGGCTTATTTGATGTTACCGACGGTACTGTGGAATTCAATGGTACAACCGGTACTCAAAATATAGCAGGAAGTAATTTTAAGAATAATATTCCGGGCAAGAATAACACGGTTAAGAACCTTATCATCAGTAATAATGTAAATGTGGCTAATACCGCCGGCGATACCTTAAATATCACCGGCCTGGTTTCCTTTAGCATTGACAATACTACACTGACTACCGGTAATAATCTGACTTTAAAATCCACCAAAGACAATACCGCAAGCATAGGCGCTTTAGCTGCAAATAACGTTGTATCCGGGCAGGTAGAGGTAGAACGTTATATCAACATCGGTACTACGTCAGGCACCCATCCCAAATCATGGCAGTACCTGGCAACACCTACGCAAGGCCAGACCCTTAAGGAAAGCTGGATGGAAAATCAAAGCAGTACCATAGTAGGCTATGGCGCCCAGTTTAACGGTACACTGGGAACTTCCGGCTACGATGGAGCGCCAAGCATAGCTCCATCTGTAAAATCGTGGGATGAAGGAACAGGCGCATGGAAAGAATTTGCCAATACCGCTGACCTTTTGTATAATCCAAGGGGATACTACGCCTTTGTCAGGGGCGACAGGAGTGTAGACGGTACAACTGTTACTACCGCCAAGCCAACCACACTGAGGTCAAAAGGTGCCATTTTTACGCATATTCAACCACGGGATGTCCCGGCTCAGACAGCAAATAATGTATTCTTCTCTATTGGCAACCCTTACCCATCAGCAGTGGATATGACCAAAGTGCAGCAGACAGGTACGGGGATTACCGACACGCATTTACAATTTTTTTATGTATGGAGTCCTGTGCTTAATGAAGGATATGGTGTTGGAGGATGGAATACTCTGGTGTGGGACGGAGCCCATTATTTCTCTGTACCGGGCCCAGTACAAAACGATATGATTCAATCCGGGCAGGCATTCCTGGTTCAGGAAGACTTGAATACTGACACTAAAGTAATCTTTACAGAAGACGCAAAAGTGTCAACGAATAATTACAACCCATTCAGAGTGCAAACCCAAACTGGTAAAGCCGTGAAACTTGCGACGACTTTGTTCGCAATACAGGCTGGCGGTAACACTATCCTTGCCGATGGAACTTTACAAATGTTCGATAAGAGTTTCACAGGCAAATTGGATAGGTATGATGCAAGAAAGATCATGAACAGCGCGAATAACCTTGCCATCAAAACATCATCAGGTGTGAACCTGGTGGTAGAAAGCAGGGCACCGCTTACAGAACAGGATACCATCCGGTATAACATGAGCAGCATGGCGAAGCAGAACTACCGCCTGGAATTTAAAGCCCGGGGATTGTCATCACAGGGAGTGGAAGGCTTTATAGAAGATACTTATCTGAACACAAGGACCCCGATGGATATGGAAGGCATTACCAATGTGGATTTTGCCGTAACCAGTGATAAAGGCTCTTATGCTGCCAACCGTTTCAGGATTGTATTCAAAACAGCGGTAGTATTACCGGTAAAATTGGTATCAGTTACTGCAGCTCAGAAAGATGAAGACATCCGGGTAGATTGGAAAGTGGAAAATGAAAACGCCGTGAAGCAATATGCGGTCGAAAAAGCAACAGATGGCGTAAGCTTTAAACAGGCAGGTATAGTAGCCGCTGCCAACAACGAATCGGCCAGCTACCAATGGCTGGATGATAAGGCTACGCCGGGTGATAACTATTACCGCATCCGCATTGAGGAGCAGACCGGCAAAATAAGTTATAGTGAAGTGGTGAAAGTGGCTATACCGCTGGGCAAGCCATCAATAGGCATCTATCCGAACCCGATTACAGATGGTATTATCCACCTGCAACTGGTGAATCAGCCAAAAGGAAGGTATGGCTTAAGATTGCTCAATCCGTTGGGACAAACCATCATAGCCAAACAGGTAGAGCATGCGGGCGGCAATGCCACTGAAAACATCAATTGGGATTACCATCTGGCTCATGGGGTGTATCAGCTCCAGGTGTTGAGGCCTGATGGAAAAACGCAGGTAATTAAAGTGATGTATTAAGCGGCAAGCGGTCAGCACCGTAGGTCAGACCGCGGGTATGGAGGTAGTGGTCAGCACCATAGGTCAGACCGCGAATATGAAGGTAGCGGTCAGCACCATAGGTCAGACCGCGAATATGGAGGTAGCGGTCAGCACCGTAGGTCAGACCGCGAATATGGAGGTAGTGGTCAGCACCGCAGCTCAGACCGCGGTTTGAAGGACAAAACCTGGCGCCGCAGCTCAGGCCGCGATTGGTGTAAACAAGAGCGCTAATACTACTAAATTGACAGATGAGTTAGCAATATAGATTTACCAAGGCTACCTGCCTTTACCAAAACTAACTGCTTTTTAAAGGTATAGAACAAACCCTGTGGTGCGTAACAGCATTCAGGGTTTTTAGGTCGCTTTTAGCGTCCCGGCTGATTAGTTTGAAATTAATGGAATACTGAATCAAGCGGGCAAACAAATAAAGAAGATTTTTATTTTAATGGATTATTAATGACTTTACCAATACTACCTGCTTTTTAAGGTACACAACAATAAAACCCTGTGGCGTGTTTGATTTTCGCAAAACGTCATGGGGTTTTTCGCGGTCAGCACCGAGGTCAGACCGCGGGTATGGAGGTAGCGGTCAGCACCGAAGGTCAGACCGCGGGCATGGAAGTAGCGGTCAGCACCGAAGGTCAGACCGCGGGCATGGAAGGATCAAGCTTGGAAGTAGCGGTCAGCACCGAAGGTCAGACCGCGGGCGTGGAAGGATCAAGCTTGGAAGTAGCGGTCAGCACCGCAGGTCAGACCGCGGGTATGAAGCATCGGACGGTTGCTTTTAAGAAAATTTAAGAAAAAGGATTTAAGTGAATTACCCTCGCTTGATAAACCAATCAACCCGCGGTCTGACGCTAAGGCGTACTGACCGCTACGATTAACACCGCGGTCTGACGCTAAGGCGTGCTGACCGCTCAAAAAACAGTTATGACCATAGTTCCAAACGAAACCTATCACATCTACAACCAGGGAAACAATGGTGAAAAATTATTTTATGGTGACGAAGATTATATCATATTTCTAAAATTGTGCAGAAAATATATTTCACCTAACTGTGATATCCTTGCGTATTGCCTGATGCCCAATCATTTTCATTTTTTAATTCATACAAACGAGAATTCGGCGAGAACCCGGCAAGTCGGACATCTTAATTTATGCGAGCTTTCAAATGGATTCAGGTTATTGCAAAGCACCTATGCACAATATATAAATAATAGGGAAAACAGAACAGGCTCGCTGTTCAGGCAAAAGATCAAAGCTAAATCCTTAGACAGCGGAGATGAAAATTATGGTTGGATTGCTTTCAACTATATTCATTTAAATCCGTTAAAAGCCGGATTGGTAGAAGACTTGGATTATTGGAAATTTTCTTCGTTTTTGGATTATGCGGGAGTCAGGAGTGGAACTCTTTGTAATAAAGAGTTGGCTTATGAACTACTCACCGTCGACACAAAGAATTTTATAAAAGATACCTACTCTGAATTCAGTGAGGAGAAGATAAAGAAAATCTTCTAGCGGTCAGCACCGCAGGTCAGTCCGCGGGCAGGGAAGTAGCGGTCAGCACCGTAGGTCAGACCGCGGGTATGGAAGCAGCGGTCAGCACCGTAGGTCAGACCGCGGGTATGGAAGCAGCGGTCAGCACCGCAGGTCAGACCGCGGGCATGGAAGTAGCGGTCAGCACCGCAGGTCAGACCGCGGGCAGGGAAGCAGCGGTCAGCACCGAAGGTCAGACCGCGGTTATGAAAGGATCAGGCTTTGTTTTTAAAAAAAATTAAAAAAGGATTTAAGTGAATAACCTGGAAGGCTAAACCAATCAGTTCGCTGTCTGACGCTAGGGCGTGCTGACCGCTCAACAAAGCGGTCAGCACCGCAGGTCAGACCGCGGGCAGGGAAGCAGCGGTCAGCACCGAAGGTCAGACCGCGGGTATGGAAGTAGCGGTCAGCACCGCAGGTCAGACCGCGGGTATGGAAGGACCAGGCTTTGCTTTTAAAAAAAATTAAAAAAGGATTTAAGTGAATAACCTGGAAGGCTAAACAATCAACCCGCGGTCTGACGCTAAGGCGTGCTGACCGCTACGATTGACCCCGCTGTCTGACGCTAAGGCGTGCTGACCGCTACGATTGACCCCGCGATCTGACGCCAAATAATTAAATAATTAAATAATTAAATAATTAAATAATTAAATAATTAAATAATCCAACAACTATACAATAAGACAAATTATCGAGCGTTTAATGGCTAATCCAACAACCAAAAAACGTCCTGATGAAAAACTTCGCCTTACTGTTAACTGCCACGTTTTTATCGCTTAGTCCCGTTTTTAGCTTATCAAAAAATTCCTCATCGGAAGAAATCCGGTTGATTTCTAATTTATATGTAGTTACCGCCGCAGGCAATCCCATTTTATTAGATGGAACGCTTACCATGTACAGCACTGATTTCAGCAATGACCTCGACAGGTATGACGCCAGGAAAATGACCAATCCCGGTGAAAACTGGGGGATGGTTCGCAGCAATAAAGTGTACATAGTAGAAAGAAGGCACATAATTGAAGGCACAGATTCAGTTTTCTTTAAAATGTGGAACATGAGGCAGGGAATGAATTACCGCGTACAATTTATAACTGCCAATCTAAATTTCCCGGGAAGAAGTGCGGTGCTCATTGACAATTATCTAAAAACCTCTGTCCCTATTGGCTTAAACGACACAACTTATTTTAACTTCAATATTACCGGTGAGGCGGCTTCTGCTGCTGCCAACCGGTTCAGCCTTATCATTTCAAACTCCGTTTCTGAGGGATTGGCCCCGGTTGAATTTATTTTTTCAAATGCAGCAAGAACAAACCAAATTATAAACGTAAGCTGGAAGGCAGAAAATATTGCTAAAGGAGATATTTTCAGTATTCAAAAGTCTGGCGATGGCATTCACTTTGTTGATGCCGCGCAGGTAAGCGTGTCAGACCCTGCAAAAAGCCAGTACGAATATGCAGACAAAACCCCCAAAGAAGGCGATAATTATTACCGCATTGGCACTGCAGATAAAAATGGTACGCTGAGCTACAGCAAAACCATGAAAGTAAACGTGGCGGCCGAATCAGGGGACGTAACGGTGTATCCCAACCCCGCAACTGCCGACAACCTGAACCTGAAATTGTCTAACCTCACGCCGGGTGAATATAATATCAGGATTATAAATTCTTTTGGCCAGGTGTTCCTGCAGAAAAAAGTGCAGTACAATGGCGGCGTAGCAATTGAAAAAATTCAGCCTGCGCAGAAAGTGCCTTCCGGTATTTACCGGGTTGAAATTATTTCCCCGGATGGGAAAAGAAAAATAGTCAGCATTGTTTTTTAAGTTTAAATTTTAATATGGTTTGGCTGCTTTCCGTAACGGGAAAGCGGCCTTTTTTAATAACTGCAAATAAAAATCCCTCTTATTCGTTTGTTTACTATGGATACGGGTGGTTTTACTTGAACAAAGGCTTAATCTGTAAAAACAAACCAATTATAAAAAATGAAGAAAAAGTTGGCGTAAAAAATTGCAGGAATCAAAAACTTGTATATTTTTACGGGGTATTGAGACCTCTTCCCGATATCATTGAGAAAGCCGCCCTTCCACACTAAAATAAATTATAAAAAAGCAAATAAAGTCATTCCTGCGGCAGTTTTATTTCAGGCAATTATAAACAATCGTTAAGTGAGAAAGTATCACGGCGGGCAAGGGAAATTCTAATAAAAAATGTCAACGAAATTTCAAATTGAAAGAAATAATAGCTTAGTTTGTAAAACATTTATCAAAAGCATCAAAACAACCGGCTTAATGAAATATAAGATTCTTTCCTGCTTATTTTTCCTCGTCATTGCCACCCAGGTAAAATCGCAATCTTATTTTTACACTAACCAGGATTATGCTAACCCGATTACTCTTGAAGGAGGTGTTTCTGCGGGGATCATGAACAGCCTTACCGATGTAGGCGGGAGGGCAGGCCGGGGAAAGGCGGGCGCAAAAGATTTGAATATGCAGGTGACCACCGCCTGCGCGGGCATTTATATTAGCGCTATATACTTTAACACCATCGGCCTTCGCCTTGAAGGTACGCTTGGCAAAGTTCAATCTCACGACAGCCTGCTTAAAAATGTAAAAAATACAGCCATTGGCCGTTATAACAGGAATCTTAGTTTCAGAAGCCCTATAAGAGAGGTTAACCTTTTGTTGGAATTTCACCCGGTCGATTTTGTCAGGGATTTTGATCCTGATGCCGTAATGCCTTCGTTTTCTCCTTATTTATTGGGGGGCGTTGGCTACTTTCATTTTAACCCGCAGGCAAATTTAAACGGCAAATGGATTGATTTGAAGCCCTTGCATACCGAAGGGGAGGGATTTGCAGAATACCCTTCCAGCAGGGAATACAGCCTTAACCAGGTTAACTTTTCTTATGGCATAGGACTGGCTTACTCGATAAACAATCGCGTTAACCTGAGATTGGAATATGTGTCGCGCAAATTAAATACTGATTATTTGGATGATCTTCATGGACGCTATGTAGATCCCGCCATATTTAGTAAATACCTGACAGGAAACGACCTGACAAATGCACTGTTGCTCAACAAGCGCATAAGGCCAGATGCAAAGCCTGAGCAAACGACGCAGAGCCCCGGAAGCATCAGGGGAAACCCTTCTAACAATGATTCTTATTTTACCGCTGTTTTTAAAGTAGGATATATATTTGGAAGACAAAGACCTTCTGTAGATCTCAGGAAATACAACCGCCCAATGAGAAGCCCGACAAGATTCTAAAATAAAAACGGGAGCTGGTAATTTTACGTAGGTTTTTTGAAATAAAAGAAGTGGTAAAGCGTTATGATGTACACAAGTTACCAGGAGATATCAGCTAAACACCTCAAGGAAAATTTGTAATTTCATTGAATGATAAGACAACGCTTTTATTTTGATACGTCCGTCTTTGGCGGTGTTTATGACATTGAGTTTGAAGAGGATTCAATTCACCTTTTTGAGAAGGTAAAACTGGGACAAATAATTTGCGTTTATTCCGATCTCACTGAAGGTGAATTATTTGAAGCGCCGGAAAAAGTGAAAATCTTTTTCAGAGATTTGAAAAAAGAACATATAGAAATCGTCTTTGTAAATGATGAAGCGGTAAATCTTGCAAAAAAGTACATTGACGAAAAAGTTGTAGGTGAAACAAGTTTTGACGATTGTGTGCATATTGCTCTTGCAACCATTCACAAGGTTGACATTTTGGTAAGTTGGAACTTTAAACATATTGTGAATATTTATAGAATCCGTGGTTACAATTCTGTAAATTTGAGTTGTGGTTATCAGACATTAGAAATACGTTCACCTAAAGATATTACCAGTTATGAAAACTAAAACAGAAACAAAAGAGAAAGATTTTGACACGGTTAAAACTTTCAGAGCCATAAAGGAAAAGATTTCAAAAGACATTGCAAATATGGACGCGAAACAAATTAAAGCGTACTTGAAAGATAAAAAAGTACGTTTGCAAAATTGACCGCCTGTATAGAACGAGAGTTAGCGATAACACGGGTGATGTGCACTTTATCGCTTTTTGTTCACTATTTGGCAGTTGTCCAGGCTGGAAATTCTCTAATGAGCTTTTGTACTTATTCTACATTTAGTTCTTTAATCGGCTGACGTTCGGGCGAAAGGAACATTGAATTCCCAGCCATCGCCAATACGTGGCCTGTACCCGAGGTTTATAGCTATTTTTAATTAATTTTGCCACCCCTAATTCACTTGTATGAAAGCAAACTTAAAAAGATTTTTCATAATTGGAATTTCACTAATTATGTTTCTTTGCTCACCTGCGATAATAAACGCCCAGCCGGGGCCTGAGCCTGAACCACCCTGTGTAGGCCCTGACCCGCAAACCGGTGAGTGCCCGATCGACAGCGGCCTTTTATTCCTTATTGCAGCAGGAGCTGGCTATGGAATAAAAAAGGTGGTAGATTCGAGGAAGATAGGTGCCTTGAAAATCGCTGAAAACCAGGAAAAATAAAATTTAAAAACAAAATCCAGTAAAGTCATTGTCCCTTTCCAAAATTCAGGACATGCTTTTAAACAAACCTGCCGGCAGGCAAACACGAACAGTTCTTCTTTTAATGAGGTGGCCGTAGGAAAATTACCATCGTAGTCTCCCGCACTGAGTTGCATTTTTTCTTAAATTGCAGCCACCAAAAGAATTATCTTTCGTTTTTATTATCTCCACCCCACTGATTATGCATAAAAAAAGAAAGTTTCATCAATTGATATTACATTCTTTTCGATTAAAATTACCGTTTCCTTTGCAACCCGTATCTACCGGGGCCATCATTTGGCTGCTTTTCGCGGCTTTCTCAATTTCTTCATGCACCAGCACCAAAAACACCACTTACTTTCAGAATATTCCCAAAGACACCACGCTCACCAACCTGGTTTCCCCGAATTTTGAACCCAAAATAAGAGCGGGCGATCTGCTTGGCATCACCGTTTCAAGCCTGAGCCCGGAAAATACCGCCATCTATAATGCACCCCAAAATGCGGAAGGCACTTTGCTGGGATACGAAGTAGATTCAACCGGCAACATTGAATTTATAAAACTGGGCACACTTCACGTTGCCGGAATGACGCGCAAAGAACTGAAAGAAAAGCTCCAGAAAGATCTGACGCCTTACCTGGCTCAATGCGTGGTAGCAGTAGGATTTCTCAACAGGCATGTAACAATGATGGGTGCTGTATCGCCACAGGTGCTGCCGTTGCCTAATAATAAAATGACTATTTTGGATGCGCTTGCCGCAACCGGGGATATTGGCGAGAAAGGAAAAACCGATAATGTGCTCGTCATCCGCGACAAAGGCAATTCCAGGGAATTCAAGAGACTCAACCTTACGGATGAGTCAGTTTTTTATTCTCCGTACTTTTATCTGCAGCCTGATGATATCGTGTATGTACAACCTGTTAAAAAGAAAGCTGAAAATACCACAAGAATTATCGGGTACGTTACGTCAGGGTTATCCCTGTTAATATTCATTATTGACCGCATCATAAAATAGCCGCGCCGCTAAATGGACGAAGAACAATTTTTTAAGGAAAAAACAGATTCAAACATATTCAAGCAGGTTATCTACAAATACCTGCCCTTCTGGCCTTTGTTTGTAATTACGGTCAGCATTTCCATGCTGGTAGCCTATATCGACCTTCGTTCCAAAGTGCCTGTGTATGTAGCTTCTGCCAAAGTGCTCTTGAAAGACCCGCAGAAGTCCGGCGCGGATTCTAAAGTGCTGGATGCGTTGAATATTTTCGGTGAAAAAAAGATTGTTGACAATGAGATTGTAGTGCTAAGATCGCCCGACCTGATGCAGGAAGTGGTGAAGCAGCTCGACCTTTATGCGCCCGTGTATAATAAGGGTAATGTCAGAACCGAAGAATTATACGCCAGCAACTCGCCAATTCAGTTTATTGCCCTGGACAAGGAAAATCTGAACCTCTGGGGCACCTATTTTTTTTCTATCGACTGGAAAAAAAGGCTTGTGCACATTGACAACAGGAGCGTTCCCTTCAATTCGACCATAAACTTAAACAATACGCCAATCCAGCTACGGATTAATAATGACTATAATACAAACGTTACGGGTAAAAATTATTTTGTACGCTTTATGTCACCCGCAGGTGCTGCCGGCGGTATTGTCGGCGGATTAAAAATTTCGCCTTATTCTTATTCTTCTACCATTTTGAACGTTAGCCTGAATACGCCCGTGCCTGAAAAAGGACGGGATATCCTGGGAAAATTATTTGAGGTGTATAACATCAATGGCGTTGAAGACAAAAATGAAATTGCAGATAAAACGGTTAAATTCATAGACGATCGGCTGGATTTGGTTTCATCCCAACTGGATAGCGTAGAGCGAAAGATTGCCCATTTTCAATCGCAAACCTCCGCCGTGGATCTCAGCGCACAGGCCTCCGCTTATTTTGGGCAGGTTACCGATTTGGATAAACAAAACAGTGAAATTGATTTGAAGCTGGAAGGCCTGCAGGCCATCAGTAAATATATTGACACGAAAGGGCAGCAGCCCGGCACAGTGCCTTCATTATTGCTCGTAAGCGACCCCACATTATCAGGCTTGCTTGACAAATTATATACCGCCGAAACACAGGCACAGGCGCTAAAAAGTGTTACCGGCGAAAACAATGATGCCTTGGTCCTTGCCAATGCCGAAGTTGAGCGCATTAAGGGCGACATCAGGGAAAATATGAGGAATATCAGGAACAACCTCATGACCATAAAAAACCAGGTAAACAGCCAGATAGCTGCCAGCAATTACCTGCTCAAAAAAGTGCCTGAGCAGGAAAGGGTGTTTCTGGATATCAGCAGGCAGCAGGCCGTAAAGAATAATATCTACACCTACCTTCTTCAAAAAAGGGAAGAAACTGCCATCTCATCGGTGGCCACTACAGCAGATTTAAAAGTGGTAGAGTCGCCCACTTCAGGGGGACCTATTAGTCCTATCAGTAAAAATTTTTATTTGGCAGGCTTGGTTATCGGGCTCCTGTCGGGCGCTTTCATCGTACTCTTAAAAGAAATTTTCAGCCGTAAAGTATTGTTCCGTTCTGAAATTGAAGGGAAAATGGACGTTCCGATACTGGGCGAGCTTGTACAGGTTCCGGGAAAAGATCCGATCGCCATCATGGATGGGAAGCGCACCGTGATCGCCGAGCAGTTCAGGTCTATAAGGACTAACCTGGCATTTATGGGGCTTAACGAGAACCACAATACCTTAATGGTTACCTCAAGTGTGAGTGGGGAAGGGAAAAGCTTCATTGCCATTAACCTGGCCATTAGCTTTACGCTTACAGGTAAAAAAGTGGCGTTGATGGAGCTGGATCTCCGGAAGCCGAAACTCAGTAAAGTTTTGCAGGTGAAAAGAAATCCCGGGATTTCAACATTCCTGGCCGGTAAAAATACATTGGAAGAGATCATCAAGGAAACCGCCATTCCCGGCTTGTCGCTGATTTCCGCCGGGCCTATTCCTCCAAACCCTACAGAGCTCATCCAAAGCGAAAAATTTACGGAGCTTATGGCTGACTTGAAATCCCGCTTTGATTATGTGATTATGGATACCGCCCCGGTTTCACCGGTGACCGATGCCCAGTTATTACAGGCTTTTGCAGATATCAACTTATTTGTAATACGGCATGCGGTTACACCGCGGGTCTTTTTGCCTATGATAGATGCACTGCAAAAGCAAAAGAAATTTATGCACATGTGCCTTGTGTTTAATGGTATCAAACCGCGTGGATTTAATATTTACGGTTATGGATTTGGCGGGTATGGCAATGGCTATGGGTATGGATACGGCTATGGCTATGGTTATGGCTACGGCGGAGGATATGGAGGCGGCTATTATCTTGAAAAAAGAAAAGGCATTTTTGCCTCGCTGAAGGACTTCTTTACGCGGAAGTAAATTAGCGGAAATTCATTTGAAATCAACTCAGTTGCGGTGTGACTGAGAGCGGCGAAGCCGTGTTAAAGCTTAAAGCTAACAGCCATTAGCCAACAGCTAAAGGCTAAAAGCTAAAAGCTAAAAGCTAAAAGCTAACAGCTAACAGCTAATATCCAACAGCCAAAAGCTATCAACTATGGAAATAAAAAAGAACTGGTACGCTGTATACACAAAGCCGCGGTGGGAAAAGAAAGTAGCGGCGATGTTATTGGAAAAAGGAATTGAGAATTATTGCCCGATAAATAAAGTAATCCGGCAGTGGAGCGACAGGAAAAAGATGGTGATGGAGCCGGTATTCAAAGGCTATGTTTTTGTAAAGCTCGAAGAAAATAAAAAGTGGCAGGTAAAGGACGTAAATGGCATTTTAAATTTCGTGTATTGGCTGGGCAAGCCAGCCGTTATTCGTGACGAGGAAATTGATACCATCCGTAAATTCCTGAACGAATTTGAAGATGTGCAGGTAGAGCCAAAAGGCGTGGTGGTGAACAGTGAAGTGCGCATCCGCCAGGGCGTTTTGATGAATTATCATGGTATTGTGGTGGAAGTATTAGGAAACAGGGCAGTAGTAAAAATAGAGACGCTTGACATCCAGTTGAGCGCCCATTTTGACAAAAAAAACCTCGAGCCGGTATAGGTCGCTGCCAGCCTGAGCTTAGCCTGCCCAGAGCTTGTCGAAGGGTCGAAGGGAGCCTGATCTTAGCCTTTGATGCGATAAATTTATTTTTACAGTGAATGTCAGCCTGAGCTTGTCGAAGGCGGTGTTAGTACAATGCAACATTTTTTTTTGTCGTGCTTCGACAAGCTCAGCATGACAAAAAAAAGACATCCATCTTTTAAATGCGATAAACTCAGTGCTTGTACTAAATGTCATCCTGAGCCTGTCATCCTGAGCCTGTCATCCTGAGCCTGTCGAAGGGAGCCTGAGCTTAGCCTGCCCTGAGGAATTCGAAGGGTCGAAGAGAGCCTT
This sequence comes from Hanamia caeni, assembly GCF_003721595.1. Taxonomy (GTDB): domain Bacteria; phylum Bacteroidota; class Bacteroidia; order Chitinophagales; family Chitinophagaceae; genus Ginsengibacter; species Ginsengibacter caeni. The sequence goes on along the minus strand of NZ_RJJR01000010.1, from coordinate 10,726 downwards.
GAGCCTGGCGTGCCCAGAGGCTTGGTACGCCCCTTTGTCGAAAAGAAATAAAATGCTTTATTCCGGTTTAACAGAAAAGGAAGAATTTTTAGCAACAGGGATAGTTGATGCCGCTTTCAGAGTACATAGAGAATTAGGTCCAGGATTATTAGAAAAAGTATATGAAGTTTGCTTTTGCTATGAGCTTTCAGCTAAGGATATTCCTTTCAAACGCCAGGTCGATTTGCCTATTCATTATAAGAGCAAACTATTTTTTGAGGAAGGAGTCCGGTTAGACGTTTTGGTAGATGATCTTGTCATTTGTGAATTGAAATCAGTGTTGGAAATTCATCCTGTATGGCTTAAACAAATAACAAGTCATTTAAAGCTTACAGGATTGAGATTGGGGTTTCTAATCAATTTCAATGTGCCTCTCATAAAGGATGGAATAAAAAGGTTCATAATGTAACCCCTTCGTGCACCTTCGAGTCCTTAGCGACTTCGAGTGAAAAAAAAAGCAGCCTTGGCACACCAGGCTACGAAGCACACAAAGTATCACAAAGAGAACTCTTCGTGCTCCTTCGAGCCCTTAGGGCCTTCGAGTGAAAGAAAAAACAGCCTTGGCACACCAGCCACGAAGCACACAAAGTTTCACAAAGAGAAACCCCTTCGAGTGAAAGAAAAAAAGAGAGCCTCACGCACCAAGCCACCAAGCGCACAAAGGTTCACGAAGAGAACCCCCAACTTTGTGCACCTTCGAGCCCTTAGAGACTTCGAGCGAAAGAAAAAAGGCAGCGTCTTCGCACCAAGCCACGAAGCACACAAAGTTTCAGCCTTGGCACATCAAGCCACGAAGCACACAAAGTTTCACAAAGAGAAACCCCTTCGAGCTCCTTCGAGTCCTTAGCGACTTCGAGTGAAAGAAAAAGCGTTCCTGGCACACCAGGCCACGAAGCAAACAAAGTATCACAAAGAGCCCCTTCGTGCTCCCTCGAGCCCTTAGGGCCTTCGAGTGAAAGAAAAAAAGAGAGCCTCACGCACCAAGCCACCAAGCGCACAAAGGTTCACGAAGAGAACCCCCAACTTCGTGCACCTTCGAGCCCTTAGAGACTTCGAGCGAAAGAAAAAAGGCAGCGTCTTCGCACCAGGCCACGAAGCACACAAAGTATCACAAAGAGAACCCCTTCGTGCCCTTAAAACTTCATATGAAAAAAAACATCATGGAAAAAAACTCAAAAATATACGTTGCCGGCCATCGCGGCCTCGTGGGCAGTGCTATTGTCCGCAAATTAGAAAAGGAAGGCTATCAAAATTTAATCCTGCGCACCTCTTCCCAGGTAGATCTCCGCGACCAACAGGCCGTAAAGGACTTTTTCGAAAAAGAAAAACCCGAATATGTTTTTATGGCGGCGGCAAAAGTAGGCGGCATCAATGCCAACAATACCCACCCGGCAGAATTTTTATACGACAACCTGTGCATCCAAAATAATGTCATTCACCAGTCTTACAAAAACCAGGTAAAAAAATTATTGTTTTTAGGAAGCAGCTGTATCTATCCGAAAAATGCACCACAACCCATAAAAGAAGAATATTTACTGAGCGGCTATCTTGAACCTACTAACGATGCCTATGCAATTGCTAAAATAGCAGGTATCAAGATGTGCCAGTCGTATCATAAGCAATACGGCTCCAATTTTATCAGCGCGATGCCCACCAACTTATATGGCCCCGGCGATAACTATGATCTGAAGAATTCGCACGTATTACCCGCGCTTCTCCGCAAATTTCATGAAGCCAAAGAAAAGGGGGAAGCGAATGTTACTATATGGGGCACTGGTAAGCCGCGCCGTGAATTTCTCCACTCAGACGATCTTGCCGAAGCCTGTCTTTTCCTGATGGAACATTACAATGATCCCGCAATAATTAACATAGGCGTTGGAAAAGATATCTCAATCGGCGAAATGGCACAAATGATAAAAAAAATATCCGGCTATAATGGTGAACTCATTTTTGACACATCAATGCCGGATGGCACTTTTCAAAAGCTGCTCGATGTAAGCAAACTCAATGCACTCGGATGGCAGGCAAAAATTGGTTTTGAAGAAGGACTGAAAAAAACCTACGAAGAATATCAATTAGCCAATTAGCTAATTATCAAATCACACATTAGCACATCAGCTAATCAGCTAATTATCACATTAAACAGTGTGTAGAATCTCCGGCATATTAAACAAAAATTTACCCGTTGCGGCGCTAAGACCCATGGTAAAGGAGATGTGTACCATCATGAAAAATGGCGGCCCTGATGATGAAGGAATATTTTCAGATGAGCAGCGCCACCTTGTTTTGGGCCACCGGCGGCTGTCGCTGATCGACTTGTCTCCGGCGGGGCATCAGCCTATGGCCGATATAACCGGCAGGTATGTGATAAGCTTCAACGGGGAAATTTATAATTACGGTGAAATAAAAAAAGAGCTGTTAATAGCTGGCTATTCGTTTAAAACCGGCACTGATACCGAAGTAATCCTGGTGGCATTCGCTGCCTGGGGCGCCCGCGCATTTGAAAAATTCAATGGCATGTTTGCCTTTGCCCTGTGGGATACAAAGGAGGCCAGGCTTTATCTCGTGCGCGATCCGTCAGGCATAAAGCCCTTGTATTATGCCGCCGCCCCTGAAGGCATCGCATTTTCTTCGGAGATTCGTGGCTTGAGGCCTGTTCCCTGGCTTCAGGAAGAAAATAAAGACTGGCCGGTTTTTTTACTGGCGTATGGCCATTTGCCTGAGCCGGTTACTGTGCTGCAAAAAGTAAAGCCACTCCAAAAAGGCACTTACCTGTGTTTTGATGTGGCAACGGGAAATATTGACCTACAATCATTTAAAAAATTTGAATTCTCCTCAACAATCGTCCACAGGCAGGAGGCCATTCAGCATATCCGGGAAGACCTGCACAAGTCGGTAAGCCGCCATTTGATAGCAGATGCGCCCATCGGCGTTTTCCTGAGCGGGGGCGTAGATTCCGGCATCATTTCTTTATTGGCTTCTGAAGATAAAAAAGCACAGCTAAACACGCTATCCCTTCATTTCCAGGAAAATGATTTTTCAGAGAAAAAATACCAGGATTATCTCCTCAAAAAAATGAATTGCCGCAGCAACCAGCACCTGCTGAAGGAAAATGAGTTTACTCACTTTCTGCCCCAAATCCTGGACGACATGGACCAGCCGAGCTGTGATGGCATCAACACCTGGTTTATCAGTAAATATGCCAGGGAAAAGGGTTTGAAGGCGGTATTATCAGGTATTGGCGGCGATGAATTGTATGGCGGCTATCCCTCCTTTTCAAGGATGAAAAAGGTGAAATTTTTAAAAAACGTACCCAATTCAATTTTAAGGTCAGGAAAATATGCCGGGCAGAAAGCGCTGAAGCGCCTTTGTTACTTAAGCATTGATGGCCCCGTGGGCAAATACCTTTTCCTTCGCGGCCAGTTTATTCCTTCAGAAATTGCTTACCAGCTTAATATGCCCGAACAGGAGGTCTGGCGCATTTTGAGCGGACAGCCGGTTTTAGAAAATATTGATGCTTTGGATCCATTCGACCAGGCAAGTTGGGTTGAGCTCAACCTTTTTATGCAAAACCAGTTGCTGCGCGATGTGGATGTAATGGGCATGGCCCACGGAATTGAAATACGCGTTCCCTTCCTCGACAGGGATTTTGTAGATCTGTCCATGAGCATAAAAAGCAGTTTGAAGGAGGCCGCCTTACCCAAAAAGCTGCTGATTGATGCGTTCAAAAATATTTTGCCTGAGCCCGTGTGGAACAGGCCCAAGATGGGTTTTGGATTCCCCTTCAAAAAGTGGCTTTCAGAAAGCGAATACATTAAGTCGGTGGTAGATACCGAAGCAGTGAATTACAAAAATTTCGTTTCCGGCCAGATGCACTGGTCACAGTTTTTATCATTGATTTTGGTTCAAAACCGGGGCGGAGAGAGGGCGGTTGGTAGCCGGGATGCCAAAGCCATCGTTAGCCATAGCCAAGGTAACGGAGCTGCCGGTAAGCCAGCAAAAAACAGGGATAAAATTCTTTTTTTAACCTTAAGGACATTTTCCCTGACCGGGGGAATTGAAAAAGTAAGTAAGGTGGCAGGCAAAGCGCTTTATGATCTGTGTAAAGAATCGGGTGTCGATTTTTCTGTTTTTTCCATGTATGATGAAAGCAGTGATATCGACGAAAAATATTTTCCCAAAAATCATTTTACCGGTTTTGGCATCCAAAGAGTACAATTCACACGAAAAGCGGTTTCCGCCGGCATCAATAGCAATGTGGTGATTCTCAGCCATATCAATTTACTCCCTGTCGGCTTTATGGTTAAATTAATCTCGCCAAAAACCCGCTTAATTCTTCTTACTCATGGCATTGAGGCCTGGGTACCTTTCACAGGGTTTAAAAAACAGATGCTGCTGAAATGTGACCAAATCCTCTCGGTAAGCCGGTTCACTAAAGACGCGCTCGTACAGTTAAACCATTTTCCTGCAAATAAAATACAGGTGCTTAACAATTGTCTTGACCCGTTTTTGGCAAAGCCATTGCAAGCAAACAAGGATGCAAGCCTGTTGGCCAAATACAACCTCAGCAACGACGATACGGTGTTGATGACGCTCACGCGGCTTGCCTTCAGGGAAAGATATAAGGGATACGACCAGGTGATTGAAAGCCTGGCAGCGTTAAGAAAAACAAGCCCCCGGCTAAAATACCTCATCGTTGGTAAATACGATCGGCAAGAGAAAAACCGGCTTGACATATTATTGGAAAAACGGAACCTCACCAACGAAGTCATTTTTACCGGTTTTGTTCCTGATGAAGAACTTGCCTTGCATTTTAACCTTGCCGACATTTACATCATGCCCAGCACCAAGGAAGGCTTTGGAATTGTGTTTATAGAATCCATGTACTACAATAAGCCGGTGATTGCAGGAAACAAAGACGGCTCTGTGGATGCCTTATTAAATGGAAAGTTGGGATTGCTCGTAGACCCGGGCAACCAGGAGGAAATTTCAGAATCCATACGGAAAATCATTGCAGATCGCGAAACTTATATGCCCGACCGCCAATTGCTGATGGAAAATTTTAGTTTCCCCGTCTATAAGGAAAAATGGAGAAGCATATTAGCCCGTTTGGGAATGATTCCGGCGAAAGCGCAAACGGATATTCATAGTAAAGAAAGAAATAACGCAGATTTATATTCCGCGCCTTTAAATTATTGACAAAGCGCTCTAAACCCTAAACCCTAAACCCTAAACCCTAAACCCTCAACCCTCAACCCTCAACCCTCAACCCTCAACCCCTTGCCATCCCCAAATACATACCACCCTCAAACCGAAGACGGCGGCTGGGATATGGTAATCAGGCCCAAAGCCAATCTCTTTGACCTGAACCTGAAGGAGGTTTGGAAATACCGCGACTTGCTGGTGCTTTTTGTAAAGCGCGACTTCATTGCGCAGTACAAACAAACCATTTTAGGCCCCCTCTGGCATTTAATTCAGCCGGTTTTCACGATTGTGATGTACCTGCTGATTTTCGGAAAGATTGCGAATATCCCCACCGACGGCGTGCACCCGGTTTTATTCTATATGAGCGGCATTGCCATCTGGACGTATTTCTCCAGTTGTCTCAATTCCACCTCCAATACGTTTGTGGCCAATGCGGGCATTTTTGGTAAAGTGTATTTTCCGCGGCTGGTTATTCCGCTGTCAAGCGTGTTATCGAATATTGTAAAATTCGGCATCCAGTTTTTGTTGTTACTGGCCATGATGGCGTTTTATTCTTTCAAAGGCTATCCCATCCATTTTGGAATGTCATGGCTTTGGATACCCGTGTTATTATTCATGATGGCCGGATTGGGGCTGGGTTTGGGCATCATCATCAGTTCGCTCACCACCAAGTACCGCGACCTTACTGTGCTGATCGGTTTTGCGGTGCAATTGCTGATGTATGTTACGCCTATTGTGTACCCGTTGTCGTACGTAAAAAATAAATCTTACGGAAAGTTCATAGAATGGAACCCGCTTACGCCGATTGTAGAATCCTGGAAATACGCCCTTTTCGGCAAGGGTACCTTTGACATAGCCGGCCTCTTATACAGCACCGGTTTCATCGCCGTAGTGCTTTTTTTGGGCCTCCTGATTTTCAGCAAGGTGGAAAAGACATTTATGGATACGGTGTAATGGTGAATGGTGATTAGTAAATGGTGAATGATGACTGGTCAGTCTGTCATGCTTCCGGCACTTCGGGACTTCGGGTGAAAGAAAGGGCAGCGTCTTCGCACCAAGCCACGAAGCACACAAAGTTTCACAAAGAGAAAGCCCTTCGTGCTCCTCCGAGCCCTTAGCGCCTTTGAGTGAAAGAAAAAAAAGGCAGTCTCAGCGCACCAAGCCACGAAGCACACAAAGTTTCACAAAGAGAAAGCCCTTCGTGCTCTTAGAGACTTCGAGTGAAAGAAAAAAACAGCCTTGGCGCACCAAGCCACCAAGGCACACAAAGGCTCACGAAGAGAACCGCTCCTTCAAGCCCTTCGGGACTTCGGGTGAAAGAAAAAAAACAGTCTTGGCACACAAAGCCACCAAGCGCACAAAGGTTCACGAAGGGGTTAGTAAGAGCCACTGAAACTTTCATTGCCTCCATTCGTGAAAATTCGTGAAATTAGTAGCTATAAAAATGCTTCCATCTACTGACCATATCATTTCAATTATTAAAAAAGAGCAGCCGTATCTGGAAAGCCGCTATTTTATAAAGCATCTTGATTTGTATGGAAGCTTCGCTAAACAACAACAGCATTCAAAAAGCGATGTAGATCTTTTGTATACAACTTTTCCCAATGGTACCATGACTTTGGCGAGGCTAAAATCTTTTGAAAACTACTTATCTCAATTATTGAGCATTGAGAAAATAGAGCTGGTAAACAAACAGTCTGTTAACCCGGTAATCGCGAAAAATCTTGAAAACTATGCCATCTCCATTTTCTGAAAAAAACGCGCTTTACCTGCTTACCATTTTAGAAGCGCTTCAGAAAATAAAGATATACGCCAGGAATTACCCGGATGCTGAGTCTCTGTTTGAGGCAGAAGATCAAATGCCTTACAATGGTATTTGCCACCTTTTATTGGCTATAGGAGAAGAAAGTAAAAAGATAGAAATAACGTTAAAAGAAACCCAGAGCTTTATATCATGGGATGAAATCGCTGGCCTTCGCAACAGAATCGCACATGATTACAGGGGAATAGATAAGGACATCGTTTTTCAAATTGTAAAACATGAACTGGATACCTTACAAAAAGCCTGTGAAAAACTATTACAACAATTGAATTTACCGGAGAATAACCTGGATAGTTTATTGCGAAATCCCTTTTACAAGCATCTGGCCTATTTGCGCCAGTAGTACGGTAGGTTGACAGGTTTAAATAGGTCGCCATCTAAGATGATAGAAAGAAATGAAATATTAAATCCACTACAAAATTTTAAACCTCCCTTGGAAAAAGCGGTCCCTTCGTGCTCCTTAGGGTCCTTAGAGCCTTTGAGTGAAAAAAAAGAGAGCCACTCACATCAAGGCACTAAGCACACAAAGTTTCACAAAGAAAAATCCCTTCGTGCTCTTTCGGCCACTTCGGCCTACGAGTGAAAGAAAAAAAGCAGCCTTGACGCACCAAGCCACCAAGAACACAAAGGTTCACGAAGCGAACCACTTCTTCGTGCTCCTTCGAGCCCTTAGAGCCTTCGTGTGAAAGAAAAGAAAGGAGCCACTCACACCAAGCCACCAGGCGCACCAGGTTTCACGAAGAGAAACCCCTTCGTGCAACTTTGAGCTGTTCGAGCCTTTGAGTGAAAAAAAGAGAGCCTCACGCACCAAGCCACCAGGCACACAAAGTTTCACGAAGAGAAAACCCTTCGTGCTTCTTCGAGTCCTTCGAGCCTTCGTGTTAAAGAAAAAAAGGCAGCGTTGTTGAAAACCACTACCGAATCTTATACCATAAATATGCAAAAGACTCTTTCAGATACCGCTCCCAGTCCAACAACGAAGAAGGTCTTGGTACAAAATCAGAAAAAGTAACCGGCCCTCTTCCATCGGTATAATTACAAGGATAGGGAATAACATGAAGTCCGGTTCTTTCGAAGATCAACTTTGCGCGGGGCATATGAAAAGCAGAAGTGATCAGCAAATAGGGCGGGGGAAAATGCAGCGAATCCAGCAGCCGTTTAGAATTAACCGCATTATCTGCCGTATTATCCGAGCGATCTTCCGTATAAATAACAGAATCAGGCACACCGGCAGCAATAAATTGTTTCTTTGCCCAGTGCGCCTCCCGAAAAGAAGCGTCATCGCTTTTGCCATTTCCACCGGAAATCAAAATGTGACTAATCTTCCCGGTTTGGTATAAAAGCAGGGTTTGAATAAAACGGTCGGAGGAAATGTTGAAATAACCGCGGCCTTGCGCATCAGGACTGCCAAAGCCGCCGGTAACAATACCACAAGAGTAGTTGCCGGCAGCAGAAAGTTCTATCGGTTTTGGCTGCCACCAGCGTGCATATAGATTTAAAAGCGCGGAGTTGCCAAATACAATAAAAAGGCAAACCGCAAAAATGAAACAGCATCTTTTTGCAGCGCGTTTTTTAAAGATCCAACCGGCTATAAGCAAGATAATAATCCAGTTCCAGGGAGATAAGAGCAACGATAAAATGGTGGAAGCAAACTGATGCATTCATTTAATTTTGCTAAAAATAATTGAAATACCATCAACAAGAAATTATAGGACCCTAAATAAAATTCAGTCATAAAAGTTCGTTTACTGCAACTCATTATTTATCATTCATAACCCATTCATGAAGCTTACAAAATTTTCAAACCATCTTTTCTGGGACGTGAACAGGGATCAACTGGACCTTGAAAAGGACAAAAGTTTCATTATTCACCGCGTGCTCACATACGGGCTTTGGCAGGACTGGCTCCTTATCAGGGATTATTTCGGAGTTGATGACATTGCCCAAACCGCTATGAAGTTCAAAGAACTCGATTCGAAAAGCCTTGCATTTATTTCGGCGGTTTCAGAAACAGACGTTCATAAATTCAGATGTTACATTACCAAACAATCGGTGCCGAAACACTGGAACTTTTAAAAAAGTTGCAGCGGCTTGATATCTTAAAAGAAACGCTGCTTGCCGGTGGCACCGGACTTGCTTTGCAATTAGGTCACCGGAAATCTATTGATATAGATCTGTTCGGAAAGGTAGCTGCATCTTCAATTGATCTTGATGCAGAACTGAACGAAATGGCGGATGTAAAGAAGTTGAAAGAATCGAAGAATATTCACATCTATTTGCTGGACAACATTAAGGTGGACATTGTTAACTATCAATACCCCTGGATTGGACCTTCCGTTGTGAAAGATACGATCCGTATTGCATCCTTTCAGGATATTGCGGCCATGAAAATTGCAGCTATAACGGGCAGGGGTAGTCGTAAAGATTTTATTGATTTATATTTCCTCCTGCAGCAATATACTTTGCAAGAAATCATCAGGTTCTATATGGAGAAATACAACGATGGTTCTGAATTTTTAGCAATAAAGAGTATAGTTTATTTTGAAGATGCTGAGAGTGATCCAATGCCTGAAATGCTCATCCCTGTTTCATGGAAGGAAGTCAAAGCATCCATTTTAAGCACTCACAAAAAATATTGATAAAGCAAATTTGTTTCTCATAATTCACTATTGACGATTTAGCATTCACTCACAATTCATAACTCACGCAAGTAGGGCAAAAGTGCCTGGTTACCAAACATAATAAAAATGCAAACGGACAAAATGAAACAGCATCTTTTAACGATGCGCTTTCTAAAAATCCAACCGGCTACCAGCAAAATAAGTATCCAGTTCCAGGGAGATAAGAAGAACGACACCACAGCAGAGGCGAAGGGATACATTCGTTTTATTTTGGTAAAAATAAGGGAAAAGCCCACTTCGACAAGCTCAGAGTGATGGTTGAAGGTTGATGGTTGAAGGTTGCCAATTTAATGCGATACATTAAGTTTAAAAGTGAATGTCAGCCTGAGCTTAGCCTGCCCTGAGTAGTCGAAGGGTCGAAGGCGTCTTTAATGCAACAAACTCACTTCTATAATGAATGTCAGCCTGAGCTTAGCCTGCCCTGAGTAGTCGAAGCGTGCTAAAAAAGAACAATTCACACGAAGCCCCCAACGTTCACGAAGTGAACTATCTTCGTGTACCTTAGAGCCCTTCGAGACTTGGTGTGAAAGAAAATTGGTGTGAAAGAACAAGAGCAGCCCTTCACACGAAGCCACAAAGCCCGCAAAGTATCACGAAGTGAAACTCCTTCGAGCCCTTCACGCCTTTGTGTGAAAGAAAATTTGTGTGAAAGAACAAGAGCAGCCCTTCACACAAAGCCACAAAGCCCACAAAGTATCACGAAGTGAAACTCCTTCGAGCCCTTCGGGACTTGGTGTGAAAGAAAATTGGTGTGAAAGAACAAGAGCAGCCCTTCACACGAAGCCATAAAGCCCACAAAGTATCACGAAGTGCAACTCCTTCGGGCCCTTCGGGACTTTGTGTGAAAGAAACTTGGTGTGAAAGAACAAGAGCAGCCCTTCACACAAAGCCACAAAGCCCACAAAGTATCACGAAGTGAAACTCCTTCGAGCCCTTCGGGACTTGGTGTGAAAGAAAATTTGTGTGAAAGAACAAGAGC
>NZ_RJJR01000001.1 GCF_003721595.1 Hanamia caeni | reverse complement strand
CCGTTACCGATGGGCCGACCATCATCATCTACATAGCATTAAATAATAAAATCAAAGAACTAATTTGTATTCATTATTTATTCGTGACACTCAATAGCCAGGATTCTGAACCAATTTGGGATTTTGAGCAATCACCGGTTGAGGAATAGGATTCAAATACATTTTCATATTAAAAACATGTGGATGGTTTAAAGGAATAACTTCATACTTCCATACACCACTGTTATTAGTCGGCGATGTATTGGTAATCTTCATCGCATGCCTGTCCACACTCAGTACTTTATCAGCAATTTTCCACCTGATAATATCGTAGAAGCGTTTGTTTTCGAAACACAATTCTACTCTTCTTTCGTGATGAATGGCCTCGCGCATTTGCGACTGATCCAAACCATCAGGAAGCGGCGGAAGGTCAGAACGTTCCCTTATTTTATTGATGGCATCATAAACAGAAGCATCGGGACCGACGGCTTCGTTCTGGGCTTCTGCATAGCCCAATAAAACTTCTGTATAACGGAAATAGACGTAATTGGCACCGCTGACATTTCCACCAGGCCGCACAAGCGGGTTCAGTTTCTTCTTAAAATAATATGCCGTATTTCCTACGTCATCACTGGCAAAATCAATCTGGTTTTTAGAAGGATTGACCTGATCAATGCGTGTATAAATCGTATCCTCTTTAGGCATCCAATCCATCTTGTAAGGAGCGCCATCGTAAACTATCCATTTATAAAATCTGCGTTCACGGTTCACGTAAGGATGTTGCGGCTCATAACCCGAAGTTGGGTCAGTAATGGCCTTACCATTTGCCATAAAAAATTGATCTACGAGTTCCTGCGTAGGACAATAATTTCCCCATGTGTAGTAATTGTTGAGAATCCATACCGGGCCACCGTATTGCTCAAAGGAGGAGCCGAATGTATTAGCTACATATTGCCGGTCAAAGATTACTTCTGAGTTATATTCATTTGCTTCGAACCAAAGAGTGGAATCTTCCGGAAATAATTCATATGGGGAGCCATTGCCATAGTTATCTATGAATTGTTTAAAAGTAGCTGCAGCAGTAGCCCAACGTGAAGCATCTACATTACCGAAACCAGCTAAATTATTAGGATCCGGACCTCCGGGTGCGGTAGCGGAATTATAGGCGGGGCTGGCAGCATTAAGCTGAAGCCATCCTTTTAACATTAAGGCCGCTCCAAGGGTTGCTCTGCCGGCATTGGCATCTCCCCCGTTGTATTTTACGGGAAGATAACCATCGTTAACTACCGAGTCTAAAGATGCTGTAAGGAAGTTTAGTGTTTCGGCATAGGTACTTCTTGCGGTGAACAGCGTAGTAGTATCCTCACGGGATTGCGGTTCAGTAATAATAGGTACGCCCCCTAAATGCAGGAAAAGATTGGAGTAATAAAAAGCTCTTAAGAAGCGGGCTTCATCTAGTCGTTTATTGAACCAATCCGCCGAAAAATTTTGCTTATTTGCCGTAATCTTTTGAATGAAGAGATTACACTTTCTAATCGTACTATACGAGGCGGTCCAGTTAAAACGATCTATATCTGCCGGGCCGGCATCACCTCCCCAAATGCTATAATTGGTAGAGGCCGGATTAACGATGCCTTGCTTGAAGTTGTTGGAACCATAATAAAATCCGGCGTCATTATCGTCAGTGAAATTGTCAAGGTTCTCAGGCGAATTATACATGCTCGGAAGGTTGTTATACAGATCATTTAGATAGATATCCGCATTGCCCTCCGAGGCCCATTGCGTGTCATCCGTCAACTGCGTCTTTTTTACATTGTCCAGGAAATCTTTTTTACACGAATACAGGCTTATGGCAAGGATTAGTACACTACTGCAAAAAAGAAGGGATTTTTTATATGATTTCATATCTATTAGTTTTTATTGTTAAAATGAAGCATTTAAACCAAAAATAAATGTCCTCATAAGCGGGTATCCCGTTTCACCATTCGTTTGCGGATCAGTGAATTTAAGATTGCTTGCTGTAAACACATTTTGCCCGGTTGCATATAGTCTAAGTCTTGTCATTCCCACTTTTTTGCTTGCACTTTCAGGTAACGTATATCCAATGGATGCAGTCCTTAGCCTGAGATAACTGGTTTGAACGATCCAGAAATCACTTGACTGTGTATTGTTAGCGTAGGGATTCTGGTTAGCCCTTGGATATTTAGCGCCCTGGTTGTCTGGTGTCCACCTGTTATTATAATATTCGTAAGTAGAATTACTGTTATTATTGAAAAAAGGAACAGTGTAAAAACCTTGTACATTTCGGCTCGACATAGCAGCCCCCTGGAAGAATAAGGTCAGATCAAAGCCTTTCCACGCAGCAGTAAGATTTGCACCATACACAATCGCCGGAATAGTCGGATCACCAATCACTGTTTCATCATAGGAATCAATTTTTCCATCCGGTTTTCCATCCGGGCCACTTATATCAGCATATTTAATATCACCGGGATGCAGGGTGCCAAATTGAGCCACATTATAGCCATCTTCACCATTGATAATGCCATCATTATTCTTGTCATCAGCAGTGCTAAATAAACCAAGTGAGTGGTATCCAAATTGTGTCTGGAACGGACGCCCTGTTCTGCTACGGTTCGGACTATTTTTGGTGGTCGGCGTTTCGTAAATCTGGATCAATTTATTCTTTGCGTAACTGAAGTTTCCATCAATTCCAAGCTGAAGTCCGTTGCTAAGCCTTTTCTGCGACCCTAATGTAATTTCAAACCCGTGGTTTTCCATAATGCCTGCATTTTGCTGGGCAAGGTTCAAACCATATTCAACCGGAACGGTAACCTGTGGAGCAAGTAACATACCGGTGCGTCTTTCACCGAAGTAATCTGCTTCGATTCTCAGTAAACCCCTCCATAAATTTGCTTCAAAACCAATATCTGTTTTGGTTGAAACTTCCCATGTAATGTTAGGATTTGGCTCCAAGTCAGTATATGAACCCTGCACCAGGGTACCGCTACCAAATGCATAAGAAGGGCCATAAAGATTGTATCCACTCAAATATTGAAAAGGTCCTCCCCCAAGGGCGCCTGATTTACCCCACGAAGCTCTGAATTTCAAATAGTCAAGATTTTTTAACGATTGCATAAATTTCTCGTTGGAGGCTACCCATCCAACTGAGAAAGCAGGAAAGTATACCCACCGGCTTCCGGGAGCAAAATAGTAGTGCCCGTCATAACGGCCCGAAGCCTCAAAGAGGTACTTATTGTCATACCCATAGTTTAGACGATAAACATAGCCTATCTGGCTTCCTGTGCTCGATCCGCCACCGTTATCAAAATCTTTTCTGTCGGAGCTACCAAGGCTAAGCTCATCAATATTGACAGCAAAATTGTTCCTGCGGGCATTGAATTCCAACTGCTTATTATTTTTAGCTTCCGCTACTACCAGCCCGGTTATTTCACTTTTCCCAAAGGTGTTATGGTAATTCAGGTAGGCGTCGTAAGTGTAGCTATTGTTTTGATAATAGTGTTCATTGAGCCATGTATAAGTGGCCGCACCGCCTTCTTGTGTAGAAATTGCCTGAGTGTACGTATATGGAGTAGTGCTCACATCCTGCGACCAGTAATAAAATGGCCTGTGCCATTGCTTCTGGAAAAAGTTGTAAGGATCATAGCTAAATGTACCTTTAACGCTTAGGCCCTTGATGAACGACAGCTTTTGTTCGATGGCAATGGTGCTCAAAAGACTTGTAGTATTTTGATTATTATAACCGCCGGAATTTAAAACCCCTAAAGGCGCGTTTCCGGCAAATTCTCCCCATTTACCGTTGCTGTATAGAAGAGGTTGAATCGGAACAAATTTATAGACACCCCTTAAAAGGTTATCGGTGCTGGAAGCCACATCCACATTATCTGTTTTTTCGTAAGAACCATTTATTGATAAAGAAACGAGGGTTGTTGGCGTTACATCTACATCCACGTTAACATTATAATTGTACCGATTATAACCAACGGGATCAAACAAGCCCTTCTGGTTATAATAACCTAATCCTGCAAAGTAGCGTACGTGATTTGAACCTCCGCGAAGCTGCATATCAGCCTGGTACATTGGCGCGTTTTTATTTACAACTGTATTGTATGCGTCAGTAATCGGATGCAGATCGGGGTTTTGCTTATTTAGTTGTGTATAGTTATTAATCAGACTATCTGGAAATTGCAGATTCGTACTCCCCGGATGCTCATTAAGAAAAGCCTCATTTCGAAGACGCATATAATCCACTGCACTAAGCATTTTAGGAACATAGGTCGGCTGTTGAACACCATAATAGCCCCCAAAAGTCAGTGTGGGTTTGGTAGAATTCACACCTCTTATAGTGGTAATAAGAATTACTCCGTTTGCTCCGCCAAGGCCATACGGAGCAACAGCAGCCGCATCTTTAAGTACCGTTACACTGGCAATTGCATTTGGATCAACCTGGCTGATGTTATCCCTGATAACACCATCTACAACGATCAAAGGCTTGACAGTACTCTTCCCATTATTATCCACCGCATTGGTACCGATACCCCTGATGTAAATATCTGAATTATCAGCACCTGGCCGTCCACCATTCGCATTCACTATTACGCCGGATACCCTGCCGGCAAGTGCGTTTGAAATATTGGCAACAGGAGCCTGCGCTAATTCTTCTCCTTTTACAGATGAGATTGCCGCCGTAGAAGACACCTTTTTCTGTGTGCCATATCCAACCACGATTACCGTCTGCAATGATGCATCAGATGATGTTAATTCAACAACCAGGTCGTTTCCGGAGCTGGATGGGCTCACTTCTCGAGTTACGTAACCAACATAGGAAATTACAAGTATTGAGTTTTGATTACGCACATTAATAGTAAATTCTCCTTTGGAATTTGTTAATGTGGTGTTTGTAGTTCCTTTTTCAGTAATGGTAGCTCCTGTAAGAGCAACGCCTTTGTCATCGACAACCTTACCATGAATAGCTATAGCCATATTTTTTGAAATGGAAGGGCCGTTTTCGTTGCCGCTCTCTTTTGCAAATGAGCTTAGGTAACATGCAATAAAAAAAAGCAAAAGAGAATGTTTAATTAAAAATCTCTTATTTAAAATAGGATGTTTAATAATGATTTTTCGCATAATAATGTTTGTTTAGTGTGGAAAAACGCTTTTAAAGCTGATTATTTTCAGCGTATTTTTTTATATTCTTAAAAATTATGTGTTGTTCATACATTTAAAAGTTTGGTGAAAAAAAATTTTATTTATAGGTGAAAGAAGATGTTAATGAGCCAATAATCAAACAGTGCCTGTTAATCCATAAAAGCACTATATAACAAACCATGGGGGAGCCGGTAAAAAGCTTATTCATTTTAAAGTAGTTGTTATTTTAATTAATAAAGTTATTCCCCGTGAAGAGGAAAAACATCTCAAATATTCTTTTTAGGACATGCTGTATATCAAGCTAAATCATAACACGTTGTGAAACCTCAAGCAAAATTTTTCGCGCTATCGATTGCATAAAAAAACTTTATAAAATTTGTAAACAAAGGGCATACCATGTTTAAAATAAGCCTGTTTGTTTCATTGCAACCGATTTCTTAAAAAATAAAAATAGGATTTTTTTATTATAACAACAATTTTTTGTTAATTTTTTTTTAAACGATTGCAGTAAATCCTTTGCAGATTTATATTTCTTATGGGGGCAAGGATGCTGGAAAGAAGTTTTGAAAAATATTTTCTGGAAAATTAAAAACAACGTGCACTTCAATTTACATTCAGAGCTGAATCGCCTAGGCTACGTTTATTCGAAGCGTTAAAAAGAATGTGTGCAAACGTGTTACAGTAAACAAATAAATATCCTGATTTGGTATTTTCTAACAATCAGGTAAACCCTAAACGTTACTTTTGACAAACTTATCATTTTCTCTATTTTACAAAAAATGAATTTACCCGATTTTGCTTCCGGTTATTGGCCATTGGTGCTTACTGTGTCCTTCTTCACGGTGATTACCCTGCGGTATTTTTTAGTGGCGGGAATATTTTATCTTATTTTCTATAGCTGGTTTCGAAAAAAATATGAAGCCAAAAAAATTAATAAAAAAAGTTATAAGCCAGGGCAATTTAAAAAAGAAATTAAATACAGCTTAATCAGTTCTATAATTTTTGCAATGGCGGGCGTCGCCACCGTTATCCTTTGGCAAAAGGGCGATACAAAAGTTTATACAAAAATTGATTTATTTGGCTGGTGGTATTTGCCCGTAAGCCTTTTAATCTATATGCTTTTGCAGGAAACTTATTATTATTGGATTCACCGGTGGATGCATATCCCGGTTGTTTATAAAATCGTTCATAAAATTCACCACGACAGCCACATCGCTTCGCCGTTCACAGCTTTTTCATTTCATCCGCTGGAAGCTTTGCTACAGGCCGTTTTTTTACCGGTTCTTTTAATTTTTATACCAATTCATTATTTTATCATTATCATCCTGCTCGTTCTGATGACTTTCAGCAGCGTCATCAACCATCTTGATATCGAGATTTATCCAAAAAAATCTTTTAATTCGTGGGGCAAATGGGTAATTGGCGCCACCCATCACGCGCAGCATCATAAATATTTTAAATACAATTTTGGTCTTTACTTCACTTTCTGGGATAGAATAGAAAAAACAGAGGCAGTTAAAACGCCAAATAATAAAGGCTAAAAACAATTACCTGTTAATTAAGATTAAAATCAGAGAACAAAATTCCCATTTTTGCTGAGAAAGATTACCTTCGCGGTTAATTTTTTACAAACAACAAAACAAAATGGACAACAAAAACACAGGAACCGTAAAATTTTTCAATTCCGAAAAAGGATTCGGTTTTATCAAACACGATGATTCTTCAAAAGAGACATTTGTGCATGCAAGCGGACTTATTGATGAAATTAAAGAAAACGACAAAGTGGAATTCGACTTGCAAAATGGCAAAAAAGGAATGAATGCCGTTAATGTGAAATTAATCGGCTAAAATCGATATTTCAAATTGCAAAAGGGCAGCGAAAGTTGCCCTTTTTTTATGCCGTTTTCAATTCCGGTAAAAAAACAACTATGCCGGATTTATATTCTACCTGATGGCGGCGGCAGTAAACGGATAAATGTTCTTTATTTATATTTTGCAACAGGAAAAGCAAAGCACAAGGCCCATACAGTTTACAAATAACGCAGCGGATTTCTTCTCGAATTTTTGATATAATTTTTGATGTTCATCCAGAACGCGAGAATTAAATAAAAAATAACCGGCGAGCCAAAGGTGAGAAAAGATACATAAATAAAATAGCGGCGGATTTCGGAGGTGGCAATTCCCATTTTTTCTCCAATGGCGGTGCAAACACCGAAAACATGCCACTCGATAAAATCTTTTATTTTATACATTGATACAGAATTTTCTAAAAATTATAATGACTCCTATTTTAATTCCCCTGGTTGATTTAACGGAGGATCTACATTAATATTTTATTAAACCATCCAGTGTAAATTTGGCAACAAGCCCACTCGCAGCTATCTGAGTAATTCTGCCATTAAGAATCGAAAATCAAAGATAATGACAAAAATCAAAAACTTCCCTTTTGCTATGCACCAATATCCGTCAACGGTTCAAAAAATCCTGGTATGAATATTCCATGTATGCTTTGCCAAATTTTATTTGAGAGGTATCAAATCCGGGGGAAATAAAAATAGGCTTGCGCGACACATTATCCATAGTTTCCGTTCCCTTTGGTGTTACAAACCCAAAGCCGTTATTGAACGAATAAAACGCAAACGATTTAGCCGAAGAATCCAGCAAATCCTTACCCCACTTAAATTGATCGACTGGCAGATGAAGCTGGTCTAAAAGTGTGGTAGCAATATCCGTTTGTGATCCTATCGTACCTATCTTTCCCTGAATTGCAAGTGCACCGCCCGAAAAAATTAAAGGAATATGAAACTTTGATGGCCGGTCGTTAGGGTCATTACCGGGCAGCGGATGGCCATGGTCAGCTACCATTACAATCAATGTATTGTTCCATAATGGAAGCTGTTTAAACTGCCTGATAAAACTTCCGACAATACTATCTGTATAATATACTGAATTTTTAAAAAGCGAAGACCGGTCACTTCCTTCAAATTTCGTTTTCATCGGTACATCATAAGGTTCGTGGCTGCTGAGCGTAAAAAGCGTAGCAAAAAATGGCTGCTTTTTGTTTTGAATATCTTTATAAAACCAGTCAAATACATATTGGTCATGCACGCCCCAGGAGGTAGTGCGTTCAGAAATGGGAAATGAATATTTATCTGTCAGTTGTTCCATTTTAATATTAATGAGATAAGATTTTATATTGGCAAATTCCAGCTCGCCGCCATAAGTAAAGCTTGACTGGTAACCGGTTTTTGCAAGTGATTGGTTTATCGAGGGCAGCTTTCTTGTTTTTGTCGGCGTTTTTATAACGGAGGTGACTGCCTGGTTTGGATAGCCGCTCAGAATGGCTACCTGGCCCTTTTCGCTCCTGTCGCCCGCTGCATAAATATTTGTAAACAGCAATCCGTTGGCTGCTATGCTGTCAAGGTTGGGCGTTACGCCAGGCACACCGCCAAGGCATCCCACCCATTTGGCGGTAAAACTTTCTAAAATGATAATGATAATATTGGGCTTTTCGACCGTCAAAATAGAAGGAATCCTTTTTGGGCCTGTAGCATACAAACTTTCCACAAGCTCTTTTGCTTTTTGAGGCGGAAAATAGTCAAAGGGATTGTGAGGATTGTGCCGGTTCAGAATGGAAAACACAACATTCCAGGGTAAATTAACAGCGGCATGATCTGCAAATATTTTCTCTGAAAAATACGCATCACTGATGTTCATCGGGATTTTTTGAATGCCCCCGCGAATAGGAATAAATAAAAAAGCCAATAAAAAAAGAGGTAGAAAAATGCTGAAGAAAGTGATACGTCTTACAGTAAACGCGGAAAAAATGTCAAAACGTTTTTTATACAAAAAAATAAAAATTCCAGCGATAAAAACAAAAATAATTGCCAGCAGGAACACAGGAGCAGTGGAAATAGTAGCGCCCATTTCTTCCGGTGTTTTGAAATACTGAAGTGGTGTGGAATCCATGCGAAAGCCCCATGCATTGTATAATTCGAGGTCGGCAATTATTAAAAATGAAATGATTACTACCAGCACGTAGGTATAAATCCGAATTATCTTTTGAATTTGAAAATTGGGGACAATAGATTTAATTAAAAACAAAAGAAAAGGAAGGATGCAAATGTAAGCGGTGAAAGATGCGTCCATTCTGAGGCCATACAAAAACACTTTGAAGATTTCTATGCCGGTTAGTGTTTCCGTTAAACGAGCATGATAAAATAAAAAAGCGACTTTCGCGGCAATAAAAAACAAAATCCAATATAAAAAGTAGAAAAAGTAAGGCCGATATTTTTTCACAGTGCGAAAGTAATAATTATCACGTTCGGCTTTTTTCAAAAAACGTTAATAAACCTTCCTTGTTTTATCAAATTAAAGTTTGGTTTATTTGATTCATGAAACGAAACCCATAGCTTCATCTGACAATATTATACTGCAATTTATTTTTATTTGGATATGCCTTAGTTTGGTGGTTCATCTTTATCTGTTTACTGCATATAAGCTTAATCTGAATCTAAAAGCCTCCAGCTTTCCCTTCCTGCGTGTATCCCCAGCTTTTTAAAAATTGTTTTGAGCTTTACGGGTTCAAAAATTATTGTCATGTTTTTGTAACCTAATTGAATCTCATTAACTCTATCCTTAATAAACAGTAAGCCTGACTGAGTATCTCAGCAAGGGAAATTCTTCTATTTCACAATAAATAAAAAAAAAGTTTATGAAAAAAAAATTTGCGATTCCTGCGCTGCTGCTGCTCGCAACGTTAGGTTTCTTTAGTTGTACAAAAAGTGATATTGGCCACGTTCCACCCGTAAAAGGCGGTTTAGATTTACCTCCATTGGACCAGGAATTGGTTAAACAAGGGCAACAGGTATTTCGATACTGGACCTTCGGTGATGAGACGTTCTGGACAGATGTGTTACAGATGAATAAAGTGATAGAAACCGCTGTGGACCCAACTACCGCCTTAAGTGTGGGTTTAAAAGTAGATGCTACTGCTATACCTGCCGCTGTTGTTGCCGGTATACAGGACGGATCGGTAAGTCTCACTGATCCACAAACAACTCTTGCGTTGATATCATTAAATGCCGTTGTTGGGGTAAAAGGAGAAGTTAGGAAGGGAGCAGATGGAAAGTTGCATTTGGATAGAGTGGGCATTACCTGTGCACTCTGTCATTCAACAGTTGATAATTCATTCGCTCCCGGTATAGGCAGCCGGCTGGACGCATATCCCAACAGAGATTTAAATCCGGGTTTAATTATCTCTCTGTCTCCGGCCTTAACCCCGACTCAGAAAGCAACTTACGCTTCGTGGGGCACTGGCATGTACGACCCAAGGTTTAACCATGACGGCCTGAGTAACCCGGTTGTCATCCCGCCTGCGTTTGGCTTATACGGTATTCCTAAAGCGATTTTCACCGGTGATGGCGATGTAGAACATGAACCTGTAGGACCTGTGGCTTATTGGAACAGGTACGTGGCGGTTACCCAAATGCATGGGCACGGTTATTTTGCTGATCCGCGTCTTGACAATTGGGTAGTTGATCACAGGGAAAATGATGATTTGGTAACCGATAAACTGCCTGCTTTGCAAGCGTATCAATATTCTATTTCAGCACCGGCTCCGCCAGCTAATTCTTTTAATGCTGCTGCCGCTGCCCGGGGAAGAGTGCTTTTTATTGGAAAAGGAAAGTGTGCAAGCTGTCATTCCGGCCCTTTATTTACTGATGTTACTGATGGTGGAAAATTACATCCTCAAAGTGCATCGGTAGCATTGGATAAAGATTATGTAAAACGGTCGGCCACCAAACAATGGAGAGTTACCCCATTAAAAGGTATTTGGCAACACCCGCCTTATTTTCACGATGGTTCTGCAAAGACCCTGGCTGATGTAGTGGCAAGATACAACCAGGAGAGAAATCTTAGGTTAAGCGACGCCGAAAAAGCTGACCTTACTGAATACCTGAAATCTCTGTAAACAGGTAAGGTAAAAGATAAATACCTTAAGCTTGTCAGTTTTTGTTGTTTTATATGCATCTTTTTGCGGAACCAATTTCCTAAAAAGAAAAACCGTAAAAAGATGCTTTTACTATATCAGGTTGGGCTTAATTGAAGTGTTCAATTTTTAAGACCACCGCGTAGTCAGTACTATGTCTAAATCATTGCAACGAAATGAAACGTTTAAAAAAAATCCTGTTTTCCACCCGCACCATGACGGTTCTTTTACTGTTATTTGGTATTTCCATGGCGGTGGCCACTTTCGTTGAAAATGACTATGATACTGCAACTGCAAAAACACTAATTTATAATTCTACATGGTTTGAAATTCTGATGCTATGGCTGATCGTTTTGTTTGCCGCAAATATTAAAACTTACAGGCTTACACGGAGAGAAAAATGGCCGCTGCTGGCATTTCACCTGGCGTTTATTTTTATGTTTATCGGAGGCGCTATCACACGCTATGCCAGTTTTGAAGGGCAAATGCCGATTAAAGAAAATGAGACCTCCAACGAAATTATCAGCGACCTCACGTATTTCAAACTGAATGTAACCGATGGAAACAAAACACTCAGTTATGATAAATATCCCTACATGATGTCTTATTTTAATTCTAAAGATACCAGGTGGCCATTCAAAAGAACTTTTAAACAGGATTACCAGTTTGACCATAAAATCATTTCTTTAAAAACCCTTGATTATATTCCGTTAGCGAAGGACTCAGTTGAAAAAACAGAATCCGGAAAGAAGATGCTCAAGGTTGTATCTATAGGACAAGGAGGCAGATTAAATAATTATATTTCCGAAGGAGAAGTCAAAAACATTGATGGAACGATGTTTAGTTTCAATAACCCGGTGCCGGACGCGGTACAATTAATGGAAAGGGATGGTATCATTACAATTAACCTCCCAATTGATGGACAATATATGTCTATGGAAGGACAGCAAATGGGCGTGATAACTGATTCTGCGTTATTAGCTGAGCATTCGGGTAATATAAGAGCGAATGAGCCCGCTACTTTAAATCACAGGGCGCTTTACACGATTAACAATACCAATTTTATTATCCCTCAAAGCGCTTTCAAAGGAAAAATAGTCTATTACAACGGGGACAAAAACAGCCCGGCCGATAAAAATCTTTTGTCGGCTATCCAGGTGCAATTAAGTTCACGTAATGAAACCGATACACTGTTGATCAAAGGTGGAAAAGGCGTTACCGAATTCAATAAAACTGTATCGATCAACGGCCTGAATGTCTCTTTGGGATTTGGTTCCAAGATACTTTATACTGATTTCTCTTTACGTTGTGATGATTTTCTGCTTGACCGTTATCCCGGCTCAAATAATCCATCCTCGTATGAAAGTAAGATAACCGTAATTGATAAAGGAACGGAGAAACCGCATCATATTTACATGAATAATGTAATGGACTACCGCGGCTACCGGTTCTTCCAGGCAAGTTATTTCCCGGATGAAAGCGGAACCATCCTTTCCGTAAATGCCGACAGGTGGGGTACAAACATTACCTATTTGGGATATTTTCTTTTGTTTACCGGGATGTTTTTCACGCTGTTCTGGAAAGGCACTCATTTCTGGAAATTGAATGAGTCATTAAAAAAAATGCACACAAAAAATCTCATCCTTCTTCCTTTTTTATTGCTTTTGGGTGCAGGAATAAATCCTTGTTTTGCTCAGAATAGCACAATCGTAACAACTTTCCCGCAACGGCAGCCGGGGCCAAACGCACAGTTTGCAAAACCTGGCGAGCTTGGAACCAATAGGATTATTGACCCGGTGCATGCTGAAAAATTCGGGCATCTGCTGGTGCAGGATTACCAGGGACGAATTGAACCTATGGATACGCACACATTAGAATTGCTCAGAAAAATTTACAAGAAAGATAAATATCAAAAAGGAGCAATTACTATTTCTTCAGAACAATGGTTTATTTCTATGCAGGTTGATCCTGGTTTTTGGGCCAATGAACCACTGATAAAAGTAGGCCAAAAAGGAGGTGACGAACTGATAAAAGAAGCCGGCGCCAATGCGGAAGGTTATACTTCTTATGCCAATTTAGTGGACCCAAACACCGGGAATTTTAGGTTGGAAAAACAATACAACCAATCTTTCAGCAAGCGAAAAGCCAACCAGTCTAATTATGACAAAGCTGTCATTGAAATGACAGAACGATTCAATATTTTCAGCAGTGTCGCCTTTGGATATTATACTCAAATTATTCCGGTGAAAAAGGATCCGGCACAAACATGGAGAAGCTGGATCTATAGTTCCGACAAAAACGTTGTAGAAATTGACCAGGCAGCTTTACCTCTTTTAACCGATTATTTCAATGCAGTAAAAGAAGGTTTGAAAACCGGCAACTGGAACAAAGCGGATAAAAGTATGGAAGACATCAGTGAATACCAGCAGGTTTGGGGTAAAAAGATTGTTCCTTCATCCTCAAAAGTGAATTTGGAAATTCTCTATAATCATTTGAACATTTTCTTTTGGCTGATGATAGTTTATAGCTTATTAGGTATGTGCATGATCATGCTTGGTTTTGCAGAAGTGTTTTCGTCAGGGTCAAAGTATAATCGCATGCTCCGCATTCTGACAAAAACCTTTTTATCGATAATGGTTGCCGCACTGGCCATTCAGGCGATAGCTTTAGGTGTTCGCTGGTATCTTTCCGGTCATGCGCCATGGAGTAACGGTTATGAGGCGATTGTATTTATTTCAGGAATCGGTGTTCTTTCGGGATTGCTCTTGTATAGAAATCGCAATGCCTTTATTCCCGCAGCCGGAGCTTTGGTCGCCATGATCATGATGGGATTTGCACATGGCGGATCCATGCTCGATCCGCAGATCACGCCATTGGAACCCGTTCTGAAATCCTACTGGCTTATGATTCATGTAGGCATCATCACTTCCAGTTACGGATTTTTTGGCTTGTCGGCAGTATTGAGTACAATTTCATTAATTCTCTTTAGCGCAAAACCAACTAAAAAAACAAAACATTCCATCAAGGAAATGACCATCGTCAATGAAATGGCTTTAACCGTCGGCCTCTTTGCCCTTGGCGTGGGCACTTTCCTGGGCGGAATGTGGGCCAATGAAAGCTGGGGAAGCTATTGGAGCTGGGATCCCAAAGAGACGTGGGCATTTATATCGGTCATATTTTATGCCGTGGTACTTCACCTGAGATTGGTTCCGAAGCTTCGCGGAAAACTGACTTTTAATATTGTAAGCCTGTGGGCGATATGGTCTATTATATTTACTTATTTCGGAGTAAATTATTATTTGTCCGGGTTACATTCCTACGCTGCCGGTGAACCTATGCCGATTCCCGCCTGGATTTATATTACTGCAGCATCAATGCTCACTTTATCTTTGGTAGCTTATTTTAGAAGCAAAGGATTTAAGAAACAGAAAGCGCAGATATAGAATTTGTAATTTTCAGAAGGGAATACGAAAAATAAGGGGGAATATAAAAAGCTAAAATTTGTTCGTCTGCTGGAAGTATTTTAAGAGTTAACAGGTTCGAAACCTGCTAGTTCTTTTTGGAAACGGGCAGCTTATAAATAATTAATAATCTGTACTACAAAGCTTTATTCCTCATAAAAAGAAGCCCCGCAAAACAAATCGCAGGGCCGATATTTAACTGAAAAATTTTATTATAATTCTGTAACTGTCGTATTCGAAATGATTTTCGTGGACATCGGAAACTCCTGCCCCATTGCCGTAACCGTGCCCGCAGCATCCGCTTTGGTAGTACCTGATTGGATTACACCGGTTTTCAAATTTACCTTTTCTTCCCCGGAAGATTTGCCACTTGTCTTTACAGAAATTTCCATTCCGTTTTGTTCCATGGAAGTAGCTATTGAATCAACAGAATCAAAAGAAATGGTAGCAACATTTCCGCTGATATTTTGTATGGTATAATTAATAGTTTTTGATATCCCGTCATTGCTGGTTTTCTCTGTCCAGGTGGAGCCGACCTTCGCATTTTCGGGCAACGGTAAAAAAGCCAGTTGGGTTCCAAAAGCGTTTTGTGTAAGATATAATTGCTTGGCGATTTCACTCATTGCAGTGTCCTTGTCATCAAAAGTTACTTTTCCGGAAGCATCCATTTTCATATCTTTTGCATTGCCAATAAAATCTTTTAATGCCGAACCGAATGGCCCGTTCATATCGTCTTTATTTTCTGAATCAAACTTCATTTCCTGGCCCATCATAGTCATATTGGTGGTGAGCTTGGAAATGGTGCTGCTCAGGTTATATTCAGATCCGGATTTCCCTTTTACCTGGATATTATAAGTAGAAGATACGTTTACGGCTGATTCCATAGTTTGGCCCTGGATGTTAGTTGTGCTATTGGATTGTAATGTATTTATTACCTGGTATTTTTTGTTTTCCGGAAGTTTTAATCTCGTTTTAGTCTGCGTTAACGCGCTTGTCGTCACAAAGAATAAAGCGGCTGGTAAAATAACTTTTATAAGTTTCATGCGATTTTATTTTTTTGTTTTTGAATGGGCAAATATAGGTTTAGCAAACGTGTTTAAATTAATTATTATCGTTTAGATGAAACGGGTATTTACATAACCTGACTGCTGCTTTTTGACTGAGCGCTAATAATCCGTAGCGGCATTCTGGCCCTTCTTCGGCATCACATTTTTGAGTTTTTTCTCGGGCTCGTTAGCCGCAGGTGGATTGGGTATATAATTTTTAGGGCCGATGGGCTTGGCTGTTTCTTTTGGTTGCACTTTGGGCATTACCGGTTTTGTAAAATCCGATTCAACAGGAATATCAGAAGGCGGTGCATAATCGCTTGCATTGCCGTTGCCCTGCACATCTGCAGAATCTATTCCGTGGCCTTCCTGGGATAGGGCCGCAAAATTCTGGTCGGCATAAATAGGATTATTATTCAACTCAACCGGTTTTTGGAAGGTAGCCCTCGGGTCGATTCCAAGCGATTTATCTTCATATACTTTTTGCATAAAATAAGCCCATTCAGGCATCGCCATATCGCTTCCGCCCCCGGTTCCGTATTTTGGCAAATGCAAAAACGGATCATCATTTCCTACCCACGCGCCTGCCAGCAATTGTGGCGTATAGCCAATAAACCATCCATCCGTATTATCATTGGTAGTACCAGTTTTAGCACCCATTTCACTTTGAATATTAAACCTCCATCGCATAGAACCAGCGGTACCATAATTTACTACTCCTTCCATCATTTTTACCATGGTATAAGCATCTACTTCGCTAATTACTTGTTTTACTTTTGGTTCAAAAGTCTGCAAAATGTTTCCGTTCTTATCTTCAATTTTTGTAAGATAGATTGGTTCTGTATTAAATCCCCTGTTAGGAAACATGGTGTAAGCCTGCAGCATCTCAATTAACTGGATGTCGGCAGAGCCTAAGGCAATGGAAGGCACTTGCGGGATATTACTTTTAATGCCACACAAGTGTGCGAACTCCACTGTCTTTTTTGGTCCGATGCGGCTCATTAAGTCGAAAGCAGCTACATTAATAGATTTAGCCAGGCAATAAGCCATGGTGCCTCCCGGGCCGGTAATCGTTTTATTGGCCAGCGTAATTGGCTTTCCACCAATATAGCTATCAGGCGTCATCCCGGCATCGGTAATGGCTAACGTGTAAAGGATTGGTTTGAATGTGGAACCCACTTGCCTGTTGGCTGTAACATGATCGTATTTAAACCATTTAAAATCTATGCCGCCTACCCATGCTTTTACTTCACCGGTAACAGGATCCATTGCGCAAAAGCCGGTCTGCATCATCTGCTTACAATATTTGATGGAATCAATAGGCGTCATCACCGTGTCTGTTTCGCGTTTTTTATTCCACGCAAAAATTTTCATGCTCACCGGCTTGTAAAAGGATTTTTTGATTTCTTCTTCCGAAGCGCCATTTTCTTTCATATTTTTCCATCGCTCTGTTTCTTTCATTGCAGCATTTAAAATATAATCCTGCCCTTTCCATACATTTTTAGATAACTGGCGGTTAAAATTCTTTTGCATTGATGTCATGTGTCTGACTACCGCTTCTTCAGCATACAACTGCATTTTGGGATCGATAGTGGTATAGATTTTCAAGCCATCTTTGTATAAATCATACTTCTCGCCCGTAGCCGGATCCTTATGTGTATTGCACCAGTCCTGCAATTTTTTTGTCAATACCGATCTAAAGTAGGGTGCTATTCCCTGGCTTTCGTTCACCAGCTTATATTTTACATCAAGAGGTTTTTTCTTCAAGGCGTCCGCTTCTGCTTTGGATAAATCATTATTGGTCACCATACGATCCAGTACTAAATTTCTGCGTGCCAGCGCAGCTTTAGGGTTATGCCTTGGGTCGTACCTTCCCGGGCCGCTAAGCATTCCTACTAACAGCGCCGCTTCGTCAGGAGTAAGTTTTGACGGTTCTTTTTGAAAATACACCAGGCTGGCATTCCTGATGCCATATACATTGAGCCATGAAACCCGGTTTAGATAAAGCGAAATGATTTCCTGCTTCGTGAAATTGCGCTCCAGCTTAAGCGCTACAATCCATTCTTTAATTTTGTCAATCCCTCTTTTTAAAACAGGAACATGATTTTCCTGCCCAAGAATTTTTTTTGCGAGTTGCTGGGTAATCGTGCTGGCACCTCCTTGTTTTCCAAATCCTTTAATGGCGCGGCCGAGAGCGATGGGATCAATACCTGAGTGGTCATAAAAACGAACATCTTCAGTT
Source organism: Hanamia caeni (assembly GCF_003721595.1). Classification (GTDB taxonomy): domain Bacteria; phylum Bacteroidota; class Bacteroidia; order Chitinophagales; family Chitinophagaceae; genus Ginsengibacter; species Ginsengibacter caeni. The sequence goes on along the minus strand of NZ_RJJR01000001.1, from coordinate 699,013 downwards.
GAAATCAATGCGTCAATCACGCTTTTTGAAATATCCTTATAATCTACCTGCACCCTGTTTTCCGTATAAATTTTACCCATCAGGGTTTTACCGTCATTGGCATATATTTCTGTCGCAAGATTGGCCTGTGGATTTTCTAATTCTTCTAATGATGGCAATTTGCCAAAAACGCCAAAATAAGCCGAGGCGAGCACAACGATAAATAAGGCGAACCCTGCAGCCACAATGGTCCACAATATTTTTACGCTCGCTTTTACTTTGGAAACTTTATTTTTATTTACCTTTTTCCGCTGGGGAGTTTGCATTTTTTCTTTGCTTTAAAAACCGAAAAATATTAAATAATACTGAAAGGAATATTTAAAATTTTCCGGGATACTTATTATCCAACAGATCGATGTAATTCTGTAAATTTTTATTCTCTTTTAAAAATTGCAGGTTGCTGTCAGAGATGATGTAAAATTTATATTTCTGGGCAGGCAGCCAGGATATTTGCGAAGGCGCCGCCTGCTTTAGTTTGTCCATATATTTCATTGCTTCCTGCGCGTCAACGAATTGAGAAAATACCAAAATTGTTCGTTCACTGTCTAAAGTGTCTTTCAAAATTTCGATTTTGTTGGTACTGTAGCTCTGGCTGTTCATCCTGTTGAAAGCATTTCTCGCTTCGCTGCTATATACCGGGTCCACTTTCGTTAAAATCATTATTACATTCTGTGGCTCCAAAGGATCAAAAATAAAGCCCGATTTTTTTACCGGAGGCGCTAACTTTTTATCCGGATTTAATTCCACGTGGGCGGCAGCTACCTTCTCATTTTGTACTTGTGGCTTTTCTGTAGTAATTACAGGCGAAGCAAGCTTGTTAACCGGCTTCGAATCATCAAAAACCACTACCTGCGAGTCTTCTTTCGCCCTCACGATTTCCAGGTTCGTAAGATATTTTTCAATACTGTCGCGACGCGATAAAACATCCACCATGGTTTTTGCCTTTTCTTCCATCGCCGTGCCGGGATAGTTAGCAATTATCTGCTTTAAAACTTTTGTCGCCGTGCTATCGTCCTTTTTTTGAATGTAATATACCGACTGAATGTACAATAGTTGCGGGTTCCAATAGCTTTGGCCATAGAGGCTGTCTGCGGCAGCTTTTTCTTTTATTGCCTCATCAAATTTGCCCTCTATAAACAAATTATAAATTCTGTCGTACCTGTTTTGGGCAGCCGTGTCATTTTTTGTAGGATTAAACATTTCAGGATGCAAAACACGCATCGCATATTTACTGTCTGCGTAATTTTTTATCAACAGATTTTTGTAATGATCGGCCAGTTCATTGTTCCCGATTTTGCGATAGCAATAAGAAAGATTCAGGTATAATTCGCCGCCGTACAAACTATCAGGAAACCTCTTTAACGAATGCTCATAGGCTTCTATGGCGGCATAATAATCTTCAAGAAGCATTTGATAATCTTTGCCCACCTGGAACAAGGCACGCGCCACTTTTACGTTGCTGGTATCCAATGCCGGAGTCGTTAAAGGAAGATTGGCGCGCAGGCCTTCAACAGAAACATCGACCTGTTCAGGCTCAGCTATCACCTCTTCTTTTCCGCCCGAAGCAGCGGCAGTCAGGGGGTCTTCATATGCGGCGCCTTCATTTTGCTGCCTGCCAGCGATTGTGGCGCCCTGGCTTGAGGAAGACCTACGCCAGTTATCCACATTCTGTCGCTTGCCCCAGATTCTTTTAAACTCGGTAAGCCCCTGGGCTTTAATAGAATTATTATAAAAATACCAATCCCCTTTTTGGGTATTATTTCCATAAAAATTTTGCGACATATTCCGGTTAGTAATAAAAGCCCCGGAAGGATTATATTCATTCATGTCTTCTTTCAATCCCCGTTCCTTCATTAATCTTTTTGATAATTTCTTAAGGAAATTATCTCTCTCAGCCGCAGGCATAGCGGCTATAAGCTGCAGGCTGTCTTCACGATCAATAATGTTCAGGCTTCTGACCACATGAGCGAGGGCATTCTTTCTCGCCTCTATATCAGCAAAATTTTCCAGCGTGGTATCCCCGGCCTGAAGGCTGTCATAAAAATTATAGGATTGTTTATAATTTCTAAGCTGGTAATTGATTTCAGCCAGGTTCAAAAAAGCTTTATTTTTCAATGAAATGTTTTCCTGGTTAAAAAGCGTGCTCGTTTTGTAAAATGAGAGCGCGGCGCTGGTATCCGGCTTTAACATCGCTAATTGTGCCGCCGAATAGTAAATAATATCCCGGTAGGGTTCAAATTTATCTTTACGGGCCATTCGTACCAAACGATCAATTCCGCTTTCAATTTCTGCCGGGTCTTTACTTTTCAACATCTTGGCCTGGTTCAGGTTGGCATAAATATCCATCAAAGGATCGGTAGTATGATGGATGGCAAGGCTGTAATATTCTGACGCCGTATCCTGTTTATCATTCATCTCATAAAGCTGACCCAGCAAATATTCACGCCGCGCCTGGTCTTGCAAATCCAATGAATTCGGAAGCGAGTTTTTCAGGTAGCCAATAGCACTGTCATACATTTTTTGTTTAAAAAACCAATACCCCTGCACTTCCTGGAAATAGGACTGAAGGCGCTCAGGAAACTGGGGGTCATTTCGCAGGGTGTTAATAATTCCGGCAGCTTCAGGATAATCTCCTTTATCGGTTAAGGTTCTTATTTGCCAAACAAGCGCATCATTTCTGCTCGGTGGCCTTGAAAAAATCTTATCTACCAAGTTCCTGTCTTCCGGGCTCGACACAGAAAGAGCGCTATTGCCGCTGTTCTGATTGCTTCCCACGATCACCTGGTCATCATCATCTTTCTTTTTCTTTGGATGAAGATTAAAATTGATAAACTGAAAGGTCATTGCTGCTGAATCAAAATCTTTTCTCAGGTAATAAGCTTCGCCGATTAACAAATAAAAATTATCTACCCAGTTGGTACGCAGATCGTGTAACAAAATACCTGCAGTAGCTTCCAGGATTACTGAATCAAGCAAAACTTTCTGGGAAGCTGTATTTTCGAGTGAATAGCTATAATACGGAATCAATTGCGAATAATCATCCTTAGTAGCCAGGCGGCCCAGCTCAATGGCGCTGTTTATTTTATTATTGGCGTTGAAAAAGTAATTATAGTGGCTTGTGGTATTTTGAATAAACCGTCCTCCAAGTCCCAGCTTTTTATCCTGCGGTCTCTCTGATCTGAGCGGCTTATCTTTAAATTTTTGCGGCTTATCTTTCTGTAAATCAAAGGTAATTTTGCCAAGTTGAGCATGGGCGTCCGGGTTTAAAAAAATAAAGATCAATAATATTGGTAGTAGCTTAGTGATCCGGATTTTCATCAATAATTTGAATTTGTTGGAAATAAAAAACAGCAAAATTGTTCGTTTACTATTAGCAAACTTAATTTTTGCAAAATTATTTTAAAAATACGGTTATTTTCAGCTAATATGTTACTAAATGCAGGCCAGGAGTTATTTTTAACAACATAGTTTGTTAGTAAGAATCTCTATCAACATTGAAATACATTAAGTTTTGAAAACCAGGAAAGAAACAAACAGCGAATTAATAAAATATGCCGGAATGGGTATGCAATTCCTGGCCGGAATTGGCCTCGGCATTTTCTTTGGCTTCAAGGCAGATGAATGGCTCAACATTTCTTTTCCACTGCTGGTTTGGCTTCTGCCGCTTCTTATCATCATCAGCATGACGATAAAAATAATCAGGGATACTTCCGGTAAACCATAACTCAACGCCTTTTTCAAACTTCTATTCACTTATGATGGTATGTTTGCCCGCCAGTTTTGCTGGTGACTAATCAGGCGGAATAATAGCCCTGCACATAAAAATAAGGCGGCAAAAAATGTATTTACACCTAAAATTTCAATTACTGAGCTTCCGGGATATTTGTACATTTCGCCCGATAACTGGATTATGGCGAAAATCATTATTGCAATTGCAGAAATGAACATTACCCACTGAAGGCGTTGGGGCGTGAACTTCGAAATATAAGTACCGCCAATTAAAATCACAAAAACACCTATGTACATCAGGTTGGCAAGATTAGGCCCTGAGCCAATAAGGCCTACGGCAAGATTTACCCAAATCAATAAAAAAGAAGAAAGAACCGCTATGGAGATGGCAAGACGAAAAATGAAATTTGAGGAGCGCCTTGTCATTATATAAAATAAAAAGCCGGTTCCAAATATCAGGCTGCCCATAATTATGAAATCAAATTCATTCCAATTTACCTCGTTGGTAAATTGCATGGCAATAAACGGAATTAATAACAAAGAGATAGTTATTGCAAAAATCCAAAAAACCGGGCGGAATAAATTTCTTTTCTTTTCCATGATTTTATTTTTTATTTAATTGAAAGTACTTTGAAATACAAAGTAAATATATAAAATCCGTACTTTCAAAAAAATGGTGCAATTTTTTTTAAAAGATTTGACAGCAAAAATTTTATTTTCTTATGCAATTTAAAAAGTGCGAATGCCTAATTTTTGTTTCCTTTGCGATGGTGCAGAAAAGTAGCGTTTTGTTTTTTGAAAGCGGCAGATTATAAATAAATCAAATTGAAGATGATTCAATCTCTTGTAAAAAAATTTATTCCCGTTATCGGGCTTTTTCTTTTCATCAATTTAATTATTTTCATTTTCTTCAATTCATTAAAAGAAGCCGGATTTAATGTGGCATTTTTAATAGTTGCCAATATTGTCCTGTTTCTGTTGACGTTTTTTGGCTTTTACATTCAAACCAGGGGCGTGCGCTCTACAAATATCAATGCATTTATCAGAGGCGTTTATTCGTCCCTTTTGCTGAAAATGTTTGTAATCGTGGGCGCTATTTTGATTTATATTGTTGCAATGGGCGGTGAAGTGAACAAGCCATCAATTTTGACCTCGCTGGGTATTTATTTGGTGTATACTTTTACGGAAGTGGTACAATTAATGAAAATAGCGCGAAAGAAGCCAGATGCCTAAAAAAGAATCCCCTTTACGACAACTCAGCATTTACCTGCCCGAAGGTGCTTATGAAGACGTAGCCTATTATTTAATAGAATTTAAAGTTCACCTCACCATCACCCGTGAGCGAATGACCAAGCTTGGCGATTATCGTAATAAGCACCATGACAAGAATCATCGCATCAGCGTAAACGGCAATCTCAATAAATATTCTTTCTTAATCACTTTGCTGCATGAGCTTGGCCATCTTGTAGCGTATGAAAAATACGGAAACCGGATACTGGCTCATGGCGCTGAATGGAAAAGTGAATTCGGAACAATATTGGCGCGGTTCATCTCGAAAAAAATCTTTCCGGCTGACATAGAAAAAGAATTAGCAAGAACGTTGAAAAACCCTGCGGCAAGCTCCTGCGCAGAGGCGCAACTCACCAGAATTTTAAAAAAATATGACCCACACAAGCCGGGCATTTATTTACTGGAAGAATTGCCTGACCAGAGCCTTTTTTTATTTAAAAACGGATTGGTTTATCAAAAAATAAAGAAAATCAGAACCCGGTTTTTATGCAAAGATATTTCGTCGAATAAACAGTTTCTATTTAGCCCGATTACCGAAGTGCAATTGGTAAATCAAACCCGGTAAAAAGATAAAAAATTCAGATTTTATTTTTGCTATAAAATGTTCTGATTAATTTAATAAAATGAAAAATATTTCAACTGCCTATTTTGTGCTTTTAATTTCAACTATACTATTCGTGCCCAAAATGAAAGGTCAAATAATTCAAACGCCGGCGAATATAATTTTTGATTCCGATATGGGTCCGGATTATGATGATGTGGGCGCTTTAGCAATTTTACACGCAATGGCAGATAAGGGAGAATGCAAAATTCTTGCAACTGTTTCCAGCAATGAGCATAGCTTAACAACTGCGTCAATGAGCGTGCTGAATACTTATTTTAAAAGACCCGATATCCCCGTTGGTGTTGTAAAGGAAAACGGGATTAACGTTTCCTGCCCCCAAAAGTGGGATTCGTTGATAGTGTCCAAATATCCTCATGCTATCAAATTAAATTCTGAAGCTGATGATGCGCTGAAATTGTACAGGAAAATACTGGCAGACCTACCAGACAGCAGCGTCACAATTGTAACGGTTGGCTTCCTGACCAATATGTCAAATCTTCTTGATTCAAAACCAGATGAATTTTCTTCTCTTAATGGAAAAGACCTGGTTAAGAAAAAAGTGAAGCTACTGGTAAGCATGGCGGGATGTTTTAATGAAGAGATGGGCACGTTTAAAGAATTTAACCTGATGAAAGATGCCGCAGCTTCAAAATTTGCATTTGACAACTGGCCGGCACCGATTGTATTTAGTGGCTTCGAGATAGGCGAGAAAATTCATACCGGGTTGCCCATAACAAAAAGCAGAGTCAGCAATTCACCCGTCAAAGATGTTTTTGCTCACTGCATTCCGCTTGATAAAAACGATGCAAACGGAAGAATGAGCTGGGATGAAACCGCGGTGCTCGTGGCAGCAAGAGGCTATGAAAAATATTTTGGCGCAGTAACAGGAAAAATAATTGTGAATAAAGATGGCAGCAATAGCTGGGACAAAAGGGGGACAAGAGATAAATTTCTTACCCTAAAAATGCCGGTTAACCAATTGGAAAACATTCTTGATTCACTGATGATGCGTCTGCCTTCGGAATAGGAAAGATTTCAAACCACAAAGCTGCAGCGTATAATGGTAATTCTTAACGATTTTAATTTAGTAAATTTTTTCTAAAAAGAAAGCGGACAGGAATGCCCGCTCGGAATATGTATCTTTCTATACACATGAGATAATGTGAAATTAAGCAGGGAATTTTAATTCTGAAACCCTGTTTTTCTAAAGCATGAAAATGTAAAGTTAAAGCATGAAAATGGCGCATTGAAGTTTACACAAATCCAGGTTGTCTCATTTCGATTTCTTCCCTTGCCATTCATAAAAAAAAATGAGCCTTAAGCTAACATTACAATGTTGTTAACAATTAGAAAATTTAGTTTTGATGCTGACTACACACCCCTACGAAATCACCCGATTTTTTTTTTGATCAATCCGGATTGTAATGATTAAAGATAAACTTTTACGGTACCTTTTTATTCCGTTATTGGGGATTTCAATTCCTTATTTATCCAATGTCATCACTTATCGGAATTATACATTTCTGCAACTCGCTGCCATCACTGTGTATTTCATTTTTATGTCGTGGAGCATATGGAATTGCGCCGCGTGGCTGCATCATAAAATAAGAACTTGGTTTACGCTTGACCAGAATACCTTCATCAAAATTTCTACCATCTCCCTGACCAACGCATTGTTTGGCGGCGCGATTGCCTCTATTCTCACATTGATTTATTACCGGTTTTCGAAAGAAAATTTTGCATGGACATATTTTTTATTGAACGTGTTTTTGTCCGTCCTTGCAGTTATTGTGTTCACGCTGGTCTATGAAATTTTATACCTGGATAAAGAAAGGCAAATTGATTCAAGGGTAGTGAATCAATTGGATTTGGAAAGATCTATGGCTGAAATGTCTAACCTGAAAAATGAACTGGAGCCGCATTTTATTTTCAATTCATTGAATGCACTTTCCCATCTGATACTTACTGACCCGGCTACTGCGCATGTATTCAATAGTAAGCTTGCCAGTGTGTACAAATATTTTTTAATCAATAAAGACAGGGATATGATTCCGTTGCAAAATGAAATGGAATTTATCGACAATTATCTCTTTCTTCTGAAATTACGGTATGACGAGCAGCTACAATTTATCTCGAAGTTAAACCCGGCGCATAACGACAAAATAATGATTGTTCCTTTTGCGCTGCAAATTGCAGTTGAAAATGCCATCAAACATAATGAATTTACCTGTCACGAGCCTCTGACTGTAAGTTTTGAACATCACGATGAATGCATCCTGGTTAAGAATAACAAAAAGCCCAAAACGCATGTTCCTCATTCAACGGGTATAGGACTTAGAAACCTGCGGGCCCGCTATCGACTGGCATGTAATAAACAAATAAAAACGGAAATTACTCATCACGAATACACTTTGCAACTACCCTTAATCTATAAATAACAAATCCATGATTCAAGTCATTCTTATTGAAGACGAAACAGTGGCCATGGAGTGTATGGTCCGTATACTCAATGAAATATCTGAAGAAATTGTCATCAATGCCCGGTTGAGATCTGTGAAGGAAAGTATTAAATATTTTACTGGAAACTCAAAGCCGGCTGACATAATTTTTAGTGATGTTCAATTGTCTGATGGTTTAAGTTTTGAAATATTCAAAAACGCCGGAGTAAAAACGCCGGTGATTTTTACAACAGGCTATGATAAATTCACTTTACTTGCTTTTGATAATAACGGTATTGATTATTTACTTAAGCCCATTCAAAAGGAAGATGTAAGTAAAGCTATTTGGAAATACAAAAACCTTCAGCATCACTTTCAGCCAAATGGCCTACAGGAATCTTATTCAAAACTGCTGGCTCATGTTCATTCAGCCGGCCGGTCGAGGCTATTGGTAAAGCGGGGCATGGAAAATATACTATTGAAAACTGAGGATGTGGTTCTTTTTTATACCGAAAAAAAAGTAGTTTTTGTAATTGATAAATTTTCAAAAAAATACTTGTTAGACAAGACGCTCTCAGAACTGGAAAATGAGTTGGATCAGCAATTATTTTTCAGGGCAAATCGGCAGTATATTATAAACCTTGATTATGTAAAAGGCTTCAGGCCGTTTGAAAAGGTAAAGCTGCAAGTTGATTTGAGCAATGATGAGTTGAACCATTCAATAATTGTGAGCCAGGAAACCGCCCAGGCTTTTAAAAAATGGATCAGGGCTTCCTGATAAAGAAAAAGTAGTGCAAATAAAAAATACAGTTTTTGTTTGTTTACTATCCGCGCTAAAAAAATAAAAATTATACCGGCAGGATTTGGTCAAACATCAATCCACTCCACCCTTCTCCCCTGCCTATCGTTTTGCTTCTGCCAATCCATAAATAAGTTTGCCCATTTAGCCACCGTGTTCTTTTGTACATTCTTGATACAATTACACCTGCTCTTGGTACTTCTTCCTCCTCAATAAAATGCACAGGCTGCTGTTCTGTAAGCAACAGGCTAAGCGGTGCCGGGGCATTGGGAACTTTTGCTCTTTGCAGGCGGATTTCCTGCTGGCTGTTTTCTTTATGCACCGGAATGAAGGGAATCCAGTTTTTGGGAACGCTGGTACCGATTAGATACCTGATTTTAGCATCGGGATCTGATGGAACAAAATTGACATCATAACGTGAAAGCTCTGATTTTACACGGCGGCTTCCACCAGCTTCTGAAGGTATCACACTTTCAATAGCCCAAACCATATTGGCCATTTCATCGCGCATAAAATTCACCTTTTCAAGTGGTTCGCCATATTGCGTTTTTACTACTGACGATGGCAGGTAAAAGCGGTTTCTGGGAGAAGGCCTGTTTTGCATTTCAGTATGACGAAAGCAGGCAAATTCATGCCAGTTCATTTCCGGATCTTTAAATGTAGGCTCAATAAGAATATTTTGACCAAATACATCTGTAACCATGATGGATTTTACTTCGCAAAGGGTATTGCTCTGCAGTTGGTAAGGCAATACAAACCAATCATTGGAGTAAGTCAATCCATATTCAGCCAGCAAGATGGAGAGCAATCCGCTGGTACCTGTCTGAATTTTTCCAAAATCAACACGGCTGTTTTCCATTTGCCAAAAGCGTGGATTTGGCATACCGGAATACTTTAAAGCCGAAGGAATAAAGCTTTGCACGACCTCCACGAAGTTATCAGGAGGTAATTGTTCAGGAGCTTCCTTCAAATTTTCATCGAAAGTGAGCCAGTCAATTTTGCCTGACGAATACTGTGTGGCTTCAAGGAATGACTGTGTACTACTTTCAACATGAGGCAAATCCAATTCAAAATTATATTCCATCCGATCGGGCCGCCATGAAGTTTGGCCCACAGCCGGCAAGTGATATAAATTGGTGAACCACTTGCTGAATTGGGAAGCGACCACCTGTATAAACTTGTCGGTATCGCCGGCAGAAATTCCAGGTATCGTTTTTATAAATGATTCGAATTTATTATCATTGATGTCTTCCCAAATTTTATAGCCATCGGGAAATACTCCTGAAGTAGACTGAAATAAATACATCGCTTCATTATCATCCGTATCCATGACAGCAGCAATCGGATATTGGGTAATGAATGCTTTTTTATGGCCGGACAATCCAGCACTGTTCATCAATTTAAAAAACTGCCTGCCCATTTGAACCGAAAGATAATAATCATGACGAGGAAGCTCACCCTCAATCAGCGTTTCAAGCGGCATTTTATTTGCATCATAATTGACGGGATTTCCCTGGTTGAAATGAATTACTTCTGGCTGCTGGTGCTCCGCCAGGATTTTTGCCTGGCATGCAGTGGCGGCATCTTCTCCCTCAAATTCACCCATCTGCCATTGGCGGCAAAGCAGCCAAAGCGGATCGGCAATTTCAGCCCTCAGGCTCCTATCAAATTCATCTGTCCGTGGCAACCCTTCCAGCCGGTTTCTGTTCGAAATAAGAGGCTTGGTAAATACCGGCAGATTTAATTTGAATTGAGAGATCTTGTTGATTTGTACCTGCATAAATTTTATTTTAACTCATTAAGGCCTTGTTTAATTCCACTTTTTATAAAGCTCAAGATTTTGATTTTTGGCAAGCGTCAAAAATTTATCGCTTAACAAAAGATAATCCAGCGATACATTTGCTTCATTTACATCAAAAGAGGCAATCGTCATGGGCAGCAACACGCCTAAAGCCGGATTTTCCATGAGATGGTCTGGTTCTACTGCTCTCGACTTGGCGCGGCGGAGCGTGTCGTAAATGATTCCCTGCAAAACATTCCAATCCCATTTGCCACTGCCGGTGGGCTCTATGGCCACTATTACCGACTGCGGAGCTGCTGCTGAAGCCTGGTTATAGTGAAAGGCTATTCCGGTAACTTCTTCATTCACCGGTATCTTTTCCGTCCAGTCGTCAATAATTAAAACAGACTGTGCAGATGAAGTATTCGTAGCAGCGCTGCCGGCAAAAGCGAGCGCTATGGTATCATCCAGAATATTGAAAGGTGCGCCGTTATACTGTTCAGGAAATTCAAACCCGAGCCAACTATCATCAGGACGGTAAGGAACCTGGGCTACCTGAAAATTTATTTCATTATTGGAAACCGACTCCGCCATAATCCTCGCGGATTCAAGATTTGCGACACGTTCGCGTACTCTCGAAACTGATTGTATCCATAATTCTTTATTCGCTTCCGCCGGAATAGTAGATACCGTCTCAGCATGAGAAAGAATTTGCTTTTCGTCAGCAAAGCACTGGGCCAGTATTTCCGGGTTTGAATAATTGAATTGAGGTATCGGAACGAAATCATCTCCCATAACTATTTTGGCAGCATCAACGAATGAATTCCGCTTCGTGATGTAGTTTGTGTCTGCCACAGCATCTGACAATTTTTTATTTCCACTCTTGATTTTTGTATCGAGTATTTTCCAGATATTAAAAGTCTTTTCTAAAAAATCACGCTGATTAATTTTTGTAATAAAGGTTTGATTTTCGGGGTAAGCCAATTGAACGCCATAGCCGGTAGCCATGATTTGAAAATTGGTAATGGCGGTGACCGCTGCCTCGTTTAATTCAAGCGCATCAAAGCGATTTTTTTCACCAGGCTTTTGATTCATAATATCAAAGAACTTTCCGAGGTTTTCCGGATTAAGATCATTTTTTGGAACGGTAGTATTTGGTACGATGCTGTTAAATGAATTGAATGCGCTAGTAAGGCCGGCAATTGCACTACTAATCCTGTTTTGAAATTCAGTATAATTAATTCCTGAATCATCCGCGCCGGAAGAAACTGTCTTTTGTTTTGAAGCAAAATCTTTTGCGGTAGCAACCCTTGAACCAGTCAGCATGTTTTTCAAATTTCTTAAAAGAGGATATACCTGTGCAAGCGTGATTTTATTTTCACCGGGGGCAGCAGGGCTAAAGCTGATTTTTACTGAAGAATTTTTATCTGTATGATTCACTTTCCGGTACTGGTAAGCAATGCGGCTTTCCAATTCTGTAGCCCCACCTGCAAGATCTTTGGGAAGAATATACACAAGGTCAATCGGTTGCAATCCTAAATCTGACAAGGAAAGGAATGCAGGTTTGGTTTCGTTTCCATCATTATCAACCGCAGCAACGGAGCATACAATATTTTGAGCGTTTCCGATAATTTCAGCCAACCATTGATTCATTCCTGGTTCGAAGGCTGACCTGGGAGAAGCAGCCTGAGGCCAACCATTGACAGTCTTTACCAGAGCGCCGGTATTAAAATGAAGCGAAATTCTGTGCGTATAAGTCAGCAGGCTCGAGCGTGGCGTATCAGTAACCTGTATCTCAGGGGGCGTGTCAGCAAGTAAAGCCGCGTTCAGAACCGAAGAGGTCCGGTCCTGGTTTCCCTGCGTAAGTTGATAGGCGCTTTCTGCAAGCAGTACATCATTGCAGGCATCCAGCAGATCAGCGAGCTTGTTTTTAATGTTAAGAACATCATCTGCTAAATTCGGGTCTGTAACAATCGCGTTTATTTCAGAAACCGGTGCTTTCACTACTTTTAATCCGTTCACTACCGGGTAGGTATTAATCGTTTCCTGGGCCTGGGGCGCGCCCTGCTGGGGTATGGAAATATTATCAATTGCATATTTGTTCCTGAAATCATAAATATATTGATTCAGGTTTCCCAGGCCGCTACTGGTAAAATCATGCATAGCTCTTTCAAACTCATATCCTAACAAAACCTCGATAGACAGACCATTGCTGACTCCACTCAGTATATCCAGGGCTTTTCTTGTGCGCTCACTGGAAAGATTAATAGCAAAAGTATCCGGGTCAGACTTGGATGCATGATTTTTATAACCTGCCAAAAGCAAACCCATAGCTGTAGCATGATTCAGAGAAGGAACATGCGAAAAGCCTGCGTTCTCTCTCAGCTTAACCGGCGCAATATTATTTGCCGGCCTTATCTTTTCAGAAAGGGTATCTACGGCAACCGGCACTTTAGTTTCCGGTTGAACATTTTCGACCCAGCCATAAGCACCTATATAAATTCCGGTAGGAATGGATTTGCGGTTAGCAAACGCCCGCCTGGTAAATAAACCCGTCTGCCACGCATCCAGCCGGTATGAACACAGATCGATGAAGTCGCAAAGGTTTCTTTCTAACCCGGCAGTAGATAAACCTGCGATTTGCGACATCGCATTGCGCATGGACGTTACATTTTGGTTGTAAGGAATCTTAATTTTACTGTCTAATAAGTAGTCAGCAATATTTCCATTGATTCCTGAAAATTTTGTACTGTCCACTTTCTTTGCCTGGCCGCTTAACAACTCATAAGTAGTAAGGTCGCCAACACCTTTATTGAAATTGAACAGGCTTTTTTGAAATGCGCTATACTGAATATCAATTTTGTTATCAAAATAATACCTGGTTCCTGATTGCGCAAGTTCAGTTAATAATGCATGGCGCAATAAAAGGCAAAGCAATGTCCTGGGCGGTATATCGCCATCAAAATTTACATTTTGAAGAGCAGACAGTGTTGCTTTTTTAGCCATCCATTCAATGTAATTCAGATTTGATTTGGGCAGGGGCGGCAAAAATTCTGCATCAGAACTTTCTTTATCGGGCACCACAAGCTTTTTTCCGGATAGAGCAACCGTTCTGTCATAGAAAATAAGATCTGAAATAAGAGGATAATAATTTTCTGCGCTCAACTTATACCCTAAAGTTTGAAGAAAATTTACAATCACCTGGTTAAGTGAAAGCACCTGTTTTTTGAACTGGTCTATATTAATATTTGATAACGAATAACTGTAGTCCGGCAAGTTTCCAAGCCTTTGCCTGAACGCAACCGAACCCGGTTGAAGGCCAAGAATACGAAGCAATGTTTCCGTATCTCCGCCTTTGCCTACGCACAACTTCTTCGAGTTTACAATTCCGTCCCAAACCAGTTGCAATCTCCTGAGCACGTCTGAAAATCCTGTATAAAACTTTGAACTGGGTTCTGACCAGCTTTGAATGTCGCTGCTAAGTAAAAAACCGTACGGCTGATCTCCTATGCGAATTGCCGGTAATGGCCCCCGCGAGCTTACATAACTGGTAAAGAAACTTCGGATGTTAACCGCATCCATTTCCTTTACAGCGGGCTTCATGTATTCATTAAAAAAATCTGATAATGCGGCTGCATACAATGCGGTATTCATATTCAGTGCATCGCTATGCTCTCTCATATCGCTGTGATTCAATTCACGGATATTGGAAAAATCCACACCGAATATTTGTGTGAAAAAATCAAGATCTGAACCTGGATTATTAGCCAACTTTTCGCCTGAATAATAACCCTTTGCCAGGTGATCTTCATTTTTTGTATAGCCTGAGCCATCCTGCTCGGTATTATTGGTGGCAGTACCGCGCGGCAAAAAAGAAAAACCATTAGACGAATAATGATGGCTCTCAAAAAGCTGTTCCAGCAGCATTTTCCCCATATCAGGGCCAGTAGACAAAGAAATACCAAGAATTGTTATTTTCTCAATTGTTTTTCCGGAAGAAAACATTTGAGGCTGCAGCTTAATTTTCATTCCCATCCCGCCCTCAATGGCTTTATCAAAATTTTGCAGCCAGTCAATGTCTTCATTTAAGGTGATCCCACTATCATCTTTCTGAATCGCCGGATCAGCAGCCAAAGGATCGGGGCCTAAAAAAACAGTATCCGGAATTACATTGCCAGCCTGCTCATACACCACTTTATTATTACGGTAAATTGATGCCACAAATTTATCAGGCAAAGCTTGTGCTCGCGGCGCTTTTGTCCAGGAATAATCCTTCACATCTCCGTATTGAGGGAATGTAAGGCTTTCAGGTGGCGCCACAGTAGTGTTCTCCCAATTTACCGGCTTGGTGGATATAGCCACCCATAGGGCGCGCTGAGCGTTGGTAATAATATCTCTCAACTGCAGCCATGCATTTTTCAAATTATCTTCTCTTGTTGCAGCATCATTTTGCTTTACCAGTTCGGCCGCCCTTTTCCAATAAGCTTCTCCTGCCGAAATTTCTTCTGCTGTTAAGTCTTTTTCATGGGAATCGGTGTGGATGTCATCAGGAAAAATTCTAATCCATAGCTCATCTGATTGTGATGCCGGGGGCGAAACAAAACGTGTTTCAATACGTACGGGCAATAATACCAAAGGAATATTTCCATTTAATTCCTTCACTAAAAGTTTAAAGTCCACAGCGTGTAAATTCTTAATCGCATCATTCAGTATTTTGCCGGATGATCTATAGGGCAATTCTGCGGCCTTTAGCGCCTGTTGAATTTCTGACTGGCTTCCACCCGCCATGTTTTTTTGTATCGCCAATTTTGTTGAATAGGCTTTTTGGTCTGCCTGGCTTTGGGCAAATCTTAATTTCTGAATCTGGTCTAATTGTTCCTGGAAGGTTGCCATGACTTTTATTTTATTTCAAAAAAATTCAATTACGATGTAACACATTCGTCACGTAATTTTTATATTCCGTTATCAGTTTCGTGGTTGGAGCAGTTCCCGGATTTTGATTCGTTATCTCTTTATCCAGCATTTCGGTAGCATGTACCGCAATCATTACGGGCCTTTGCAGCAAGATAGTCGCCATGTCGGCAGCGCTTCTTCCCCATATTCCTTTTTTGCCCGTACTATCCTGGCCTTCGATAGTGTATGCACCTCCGTTTGGCATTTCAGGAGGCTTTGTACCCGATACAAAATCAATTTTGCCTCCATCAAAATTTTCCCACGAAAGGTCGTTCCAGGTTACTGAATCGGGTTTATCCGGATCAAAAGAGATATCCATTCCAAACCGTGGCTCACCGGGCACTTCTGCAATCACAAAAAACCAGCCATCACCTTGTGGCTTCACGCCGGCAGCTTCATCAATCGTAAGGTCAAATCCCAATAATTTTATGTCGGGTGGCACATCTGCCTGGTACTGAGGAAAAAGAACTTCGGCTGCCAGCCCGGCATCATCCAAATCTTTATGAATGCACCATTTGTTGTTTTCATCCCGTGATGCTTTTTGGGCGTAGATAAGCGTATTTGGAAATTTTTTCAATAAGTCGCCTCTAATCACAAATACCAGTTGCTCCGAATCTTTATTCTTGTCACGGGCATTATTTTCTCCCAATTCATTATCCTTGTTCCATATATGAATGGGCGCAATGTCTTTCAGCGATTCTGCATCTTCAGAAGAAGAGGTTGGAGAAATAATTCCCTTTACATCCCAGAACTGACGGAAATAACTACCCCTCATATCGGTAGGATATTCGCGCCACAGCAGCTCTCTGCCCATCTCATAGTTGAGCCCTACAAGGTATGATTCAATAAATTTTTGATTGGTCCGTAACAGAGAAAAGGTATTAGGCTGAATGAATTCGAGATTAGGAAGTAGTAATTCTTTATCCCGGTCAATCAGAAGCTTATAAGTAGCATCAGGAAAGTCAGGATAAGCCATTGCAGGCAGCATATCATCAACAGGTGGAACCACTACTCCTTTTCCCCAAAAAATCTTCTTATTTAAAATACTTTTATAAGCATTCAGGGGCGTAATTGCCACTAAAGTTTTGGACGACATCGTCGGAATATCAGCCAGCGGTTTGTCAGGAACAGTTTCAGAATAACCGGCCCTGATATTATTTTCTGTATACGCGATTTTATAATTATCATTAATTACGACAGAAACAGGAAGCTGCCCGATACCGGCGCCCGTCGCAGGCGTGTTGATAACTTTTGTTGGCGTCGCAGGAACATTGACATTAGTGCCGCCCGCAGCAGGAACGCTACCCACATGCGTTGAAGTAACCGGAACATTGGCTGGTTTCACCGGAGTAACAGGCGTATCCCCAATATTGGTTGGTTTTACCGGGATATTAGTTCTTGTTGTTGCCGGAGACGCGCTTACAGGGGGTGTGGCAGCCTTTGGCGCAATAATACCAGTTCTATTAACATTGGTTGCCTCCAAAGCTTTACTTACCAGAACATTTTTAAATCCGCCGTTTTCTAATTGTATCGGCTGGAATTTCACAGTTTCATCGAGGTTAGAAACTGTGCTCCAAATATTTAATTTGCCAATTGAGGCAGAGGGAACACCTGTGGTAATGCCGGCCACAGCAGCCACGGATTTAAATTTATCAACAGAAGCAGAAGTGATACCGCCTGTCTTGTTGATATCCCTGGCGATAGAAGTTATTGACGCCTGTTGAGTTCCGGTTTTTTCTAACGTTCTGCTGATGGAGCTATTTACGCGCATTAATTTTTGAGTTGGAGCCATAAATAATGCTTCAGGAATCCGGCTTTGGCTGATTTGCTTTTTAATCGTAAAGTTTGAAACTAAAATTTTAGAAGCCAACCGGCGCGTGAGTGTTAACACTTTTTCCTGAGAAAGATTTTTTATGTTTTTATTAAAGCTGGTATTCATCACTGCGGCCATTACCTGCGCAAGTCTTGATTTTTTGTTTGCTTCAAGCACATCTGATAGCTGATCCCACGCCTTGTCCATAAACGCTTCCTGCCCATCCTGAACAGCCTTCACTCCAAAACCTGCAGGCACGCGGTTTCGCGGGTCACGGTTGAGATCGTTATACCAAACATCTGAATTGGGATCAAAAACCGGAATTATCTTTTCTCCGGGTTTGCTGAGGTCCTTTCGCATCGCATGATACATTCCATAAAAAGGAATAGTGACCACAGGGTCTCCGTCAGTTTTCTCTACCTGCGCCCGGTTCAAATTAACCAGCTCCGCAATGCTGGATTGAAATTCATTGGGAACAATGGTGGTAGACTCCGCCGTAGGCGCCTTCACCGCTCCTTCAAGAAGAATAACAGGCGGATTGGGCGCGGGTATTTCTGCAGAAGAATTTAATTGAAAATATCCTGGTTTACTGCAATCCATTGGCCTTACGCCTACCCTTTTGTCCATTACCCGCGGCTCAATAAGCTTAACGAGGCTTTCAAAATCAAAATTGGCCCCGGTTCTGAAATTCCAACGGAAATAGACAGGAAATTCGGTTTCACTTAAACCATCATGCCAGGCCGCTTTTTGCGCGGGTATGCCGGTAATAGGTTGTCCCAATGCCGCTAATCTTCCGGTTTCAAAAGTGGGAATCAAAAACGCATAATACATAGCATTCGCCTCCAGTTTTCTTGGACACATCACCCGGCTGTACACTCCATCCGGATCGGTTTTTATATCATTGGCTAGGCTTTCAATGTATTTCTCAAAATTGGTCTCATCGTTTTTTAAATTAGAATGCATATGAGCCCATAAATGCAGCTCATCCGCCCGTTGCAACGCATTCATATTTTTCACCACAATTGATTTCAGGGGCGATTGCAAAGGAGTATCTTCAAATTCATCTTCTTTAAGAACTACCAGGCTTATCCATGGGCGCAGGCTCATATTACCTGTTCCGGCAGCAGATGCCGGCGTATAGCGCCAGGGGAAATCTTCATCATAAAATTCGATGTAAGGAAAATAATTAGGTTCAAAATTGGAAACGCCGTTCCTTGGCTCACATCGAATAATCATGTCCTGCTGAATGCCAATAATATCGCCGGGACCCACTAACGTGAAATTCTTTTGAGGCACGGCAATATTAGTATTTAAAGTGACATTCACCGGCACTGTGGCCCGCTCCTTTTGTGTTCCATCGCTTTTGGCAAGTGTGTCCTTTTCAGCGATGTTGCCCGAAATACCTTTGCGGGCCCACGAAAAAAATTTGTATTCTCCAAAGCTCATAAAGAAAATTTTTTATGGTTAAGCTAATTCATGAACACCAACGATTTGAAGGTCGTCTGCCATTGCCGGTTTTGTTTTAATAATATTATTTAGCGATTGCAATACTTCAGCATAGCTTCCGGACCTCAGGTTTTGATCAAATTCTGCCAGGTTACTGCTGGAAGCCACCGTGTAAGCCTGGTCGACTACTTTTGTTTTTACAGGAGCATTCAGCGGGGATTTGTTTACATTTTTCCAGCTAAGGTTTGACTGGGAAGCAGCAGCACCCCTTATCATATTATTAAATGCACCATGAGGGAATTTGGTTACAGAAGGCTTTTTGCCCACACTGTCATCGTAAGTATAATCCAATTCATAATCTAATTCAGACGCATCCAATGTACTTTGGGCAACTGTCAATTTCCCTGAATCACTAATGATAATGCCTCCATCAAGTTTTTCAAAAGATTTACGCGACAGCTTTTCGGCTTCGGATAATGGCTCAAAATTCCCTACAGCAAATAATTCCTTTTCCGCAGAGAATGAAAGTTCATCTTCCCCAATTCTTATTTTGGTAATGCTAAAATTAGTTTCGTTATCATGCAATGGCTTTCTGTTTCCATACTTTTTGATATCGAAATTCAAGGGAAGTGTTCGCTGCGCAAAAGCAATGGCTCCAAATGGATGAATGAGTAAATCTACTTCTTCATCGTCTCTCAGTGTTCGGACGGTTACATGTATATTGTTGAAATCGGGAACGATTGGTTTCCAATTGGCCGCCTTATCCAACTCAGCCTGGATAAGTCCGAGCAAATCCTGTGTCTCATCAGGAACTCCGGGTGATGGTTCGCCCCAGGTTGTACTAAAGCCAATGGTGATGGTAGCGAACAGAATTCCGAATGAAACCTCTCCCTCAATATGCCAGGGTGTGGTTCCGGACAGCGTGCCTGCAAAGTGGATTCCATAAAGAATCGAGGAATGATGGCGAAGGGCAAGGGTAGCTTCCAGTTTTACAGAAAAGCTGAACGGATCAAAAATGAATAAAGCATCAAGGCTTAACATTCCATAAATATTAAAGCCCATAGATCCTTCAGCCAGTAATTCAGCTTTAGCGCCAAACTGAACAGTGTTGGAGGTTACCGCAAAATAGCACTCAATACCCAATCGGGGATTATCGCCACTTAATAACTGGAGGCTAATTCTGTCCATGTCCCTGAAAGCGCCGGGCAAGGTGGGTACTACCGGATAATCTTTAAAATCCGGATGAAACCCGCCCACACTTAGACCAAAAGTGCTGTTGTCGCCCCACGCCACAACAAGGGCCAGGGAGCCTGTTAAAGGGAACCCGACCAAATGAGAATCAAAGAGTCTTGCTTCAAAATATAAAAACTCGTTTTGGAAATCAATAACCCCCAGGAAGTTTACCTGGATTTTTACTACTGCTGTTTCTTCAGTGGGCAAAGCAAGTTTAATAACGCCTAAGATGAGTATTTTAGGGTCGGGAAGTTGCAAAATGATTCCAAGTTCAATAGAGATAAGCGTAGGTGTTCCCCAACCAATTTTACCCATAATGCCAATCAAAAAGCTATCCTGCTGAATAGGAAATATCTGTTTGATATCGCTGATGATCCGGTTGATATTCCCGACTACATCTTCAGGGAATAATATACTTTTAATGGCATTGGTTTTCAATCCGGCCCTCAACGCTTCTACTTCTGCACGCCTGTTTACACCCAATAATCCGCCCACACCCAACAGCGTAAAACCAAATCCCAATTGGACGGCTGAAAATTCAGCGGTAATGATAATGAGCATTGAAAACCCTTTCGAGCCATCAGGCATAATCGTATTTAAAATACCAACCGCTTTTAAATCGAAAAGTCCTTTGAACGAAAGCTCCAGTGCACCAAAATATTCTCCCTTATCCGGATCGAGATAAAGGAAACCTCCTCCTTTTACTACTCCTGCATTCACCATCACGCCAGCGCCTGTTGGCCACTTGATGCCAGGAGTAAGGTCATAGCCCAATATGCCGCCATTACCATCCAGTTTTTTTACATTCAGCGTCATTCCCAGCCTGCTGATGGTGATTGTAATTACAGAACCTAGCTTTAGCCAAAAATCAAGTGATACTTCTAATTGGAAATTTTTAAGAGCGCTATCAGCACTCAGATTGAGCGTTAGTGTATCAAGCCCTACAATATTTCCGAGGTTTTTGTGAAGCGGAATCTGTTTATGAAGCGCATTCAACAATTTGGCGACGATGGCTTCAACAGCACCACCACCAGCATCACCTCCTTCTGCCGTTTTAGCCATCGTTTTAGGCGGGGTTGGAGCGCCGTCCTGGCTTCCAGATTTACTTCCCGTGCCTATATTGCCATCACCATCCACAGTGAAACCTTTGGTAGCACTATATCCTATACCAAGAGGAAATTTATCTTTAATATCATCCGGCAAAAAATTAAATGGGAAACCTGTCAAGCCGCCTTTGTTAAACTCATAATGGATATCCAATATTCCTTTTGCCAAAACATCATCCGGCGTAACCATCAGCCCCAGCTTTACAGTGCCAAAGGCAAACCGGATAGCAGGTTTATCCAGCAGCGAAATCTTCTTTGGATCTTTATTTTCATAAGTATATACCAATAAAATTTTATTGCTTTTTCCTTCGTTTACTTCTGAAGGATTACCAATCCGAAACAAGCCATCGCCGGTTATTTCATAATCAATTTTATTTTTGTCATCAATAGAAATTGTGTCGCCAAATGTGCCTTTTAATTCGGTTACGAAACCGATACCCTGTTGTTCTTTTGGAACAAAAACCAGTGTATTAAAGAACTTATCTTTTTTGCGCGATTTCGATTCCAGTGAATAAGAAAATGTGCGGTTGGTTATTTTATCTGCGTTAGCTGTTGTAGCTGATGTTACATTCTCAAACCCGTAATTAGCGGAAATTACAAGGTCTTTTACGCCTTTTGACCGAAGATAATGTTCAAGATAAAACAAGCCACCCGAAATTGCCATAAACAAGCCATCCGAAACAGCCGTTGTAGATTCTTCGGTGTCAAAAGTTTTTCCTATCTGTTTGAAAAATCCACCAATATAATCTTTGATGAAATTAACCGAACCACCCGCCGCCACTGCGCTTTCATCTAAAGTATCCAGCAACTCCACCACTGCATGAACTTCCGGGTGCCTTCTTCTCAAATAGTCGAGTGTGAGGAGGTTTAATAAAGCAGTTACCAATTCACCGGCAACATGCTCGCCGGCGTCTGAGGCGTCGTCGCTTGCTAATGCTGCCTGGATAATGCCTTCGATGCCCATAACCACAGATGTTAAATCAGCAATGGCACTGGCCAATTGAAACGGCTCTACCTCATCATCGGCTTTATTGATGTAAGCTTCCAAACCTCCGGTAGATGGAGTGGACGTTCCCGCCGCTGTT
This sequence comes from Hanamia caeni, assembly GCF_003721595.1. GTDB lineage: Bacteria > Bacteroidota > Bacteroidia > Chitinophagales > Chitinophagaceae > Ginsengibacter > Ginsengibacter caeni. The sequence continues at coordinate 676,698 of NZ_RJJR01000001.1, read as the reverse complement.
CCGGTGATGCCAAGCGAGCCGAGCAATTCGGTCCGGGCCTGGTCATCAGAAAACATGTTGATAGCGGGTTTCAGAATTTCATAAAACGTTTTCAACAATTTTTGAAAAAAATCCTGACTATTTGAATCGGCCATATTTAAATTTTTTTCTGTGAAGGAATTAATTATGCTGAAGGCAGAACCGGCTTAGCTTTTTCGGAAGCCGGCGTAGTCAACGGAACTTCAAATAATAAATCAAACGCGCCTTTCAGCTCATGTTTCAATTTCCAGTCGGCACCATCTGCCTCGAAGCTTATATATCCGATATTTGAATTCCATGCAATACGTCTTGACTTTTTGCCTTCAAATAAAGCCTGATGCCTTTGCACTACCTGGTAATATCCATTCTTGAGAGATGTGGCATCCGATAAATTGATCTCCGCAGTGACGAGGTCATTTTTAATCGGCCTTTCATCTTTCAATACTCGCAGCCGCCATCTCCAATCCGGTTCCGGGCTTACATGAGCTCCGGGTGTCCATCCTTCCACGGGAATGGTACCCAGGCCAGCCATAGCGCCATAAAGCCTGTAGCGATTTCTTGGAGAAACATTTCCTGTTTTAGTGATCGTTTTATTCTTCCATCCAAATTTTGAAATACTTTCCCCAATGCATGTAAGGATCCGTTGCACCATAGCGCCTTTGAGGATTGACAAATTGCCCATCCATTCATTTTTGAAGGCGCTGGCAGTAAGCTGCACAATACGGCTCGTTGGCGTTTCTGATGTGCCTTTCCAATAGTCGAGCACAACAGTATCGCCATAGTGTACATCGCCTGAAAGAAGAATGACTTTTTTATAGGTATTCAGCCGATCCAGAAGTCGTTCAAAACCGATAGTATTAAATCCCCAAGCTTCATAATCAAAACCCAGCCTGCCGGCAATGATTCCGGGGTTGTTATTGTCTGATTGAAATAACGAAATGGTTGCTGCTGCTGCAGGCTGTATCAACTCTTCAAAGTTAGGAAATCCCAATACCGGGCATGGCGAGATCACAATCACAAAATCCGGGTTGTCGGTGAGCGTTTCCGGCAATTGAGAAGCAAGGCTTGTTTCAGAAATCAATTGAGGCGTGGTGTTCAGGCTTTCATAAAACCGCTGCGTGCGCGTATCAAGAACAAAAGCTTTTACGGTTCCCAATTCTACATCAAAGTTCCATTTCAGCGTAGAAGGGTTTCCGCTCATTCCAAACATAGCATCTAACTTATCAGTAACATCTGCCCTCACCGTGTCTATGTGTGAATTGTTGGCGTACCTGTCACAAAACTCATTTATATAAATAAGGAGTTTGGATTTGTCGTTCGTTGCATTTGCGATATCATCAAAAATCAGATCCACGCCTTGTTTATAATCGGCGGGGACATTTCCCCAATCCTGGAAAACGGTATAGGCCATCATTGCGTTACGGATAATATCGCGGCCAAAAGGTTTGGAAAGCACTTCATTATTCCATCGTTTTGTAATAAACCAATCGTCGGTCACCTCATGATCATCCATCATCATGTAAGATGGCACGTTTGCCAATGTGCGACTCACTTTTGGAAGCGCTTTCATGAAAGCTGTCATATTAATTACCTCGTCGCGGACAGCGTCTTTAATATCTGCAAGCCATTTTTTATATTGATCGCTGTTATCGTTGCGAAATTGTTCTTTTGTAAAAGTATCTGTACTAAAAATATAGGCGTCGGTTTTTCGGATATTTTCCGTATCCCTGATCAGGTTAACGAGATTGGTGTCTGCATCTACGCCTGGCCCATCTACGAATTTATTTACTACTTCATCCAACTTTGCATTCACTTCACCATCACCCGCATCCTGTATTTTTTTTATTTCAGCAAAAAGGTCTTTGTTCCACGAACGAATATTCCAGTAACACAAGTAAGTGGCGCAATATTCTTCGAAAGTGAGCAAATGATTGATGGCTGCAGAGCTTGAAAATCCTGCGTATTTACCCACTAATCTCTGCCGCAATGTAGGCGGATAAGCGGTAATATCAGATTCTAAATCTTTTTCCTGGTTGTCGTCGCCTTTTATTTTCATTTTTTCTGATGACGCCGCCGAAAAAATTCCTACGCCATCAAGAGAGCACATATATCTAAGCAGCATGGAAGGCACTTCATCCGCATAAATCTGATCGCCGGTCATGAAAATTGCCTGTGGGCGCTTTGAAGAATCTGCCCGGTTTTCGTCTTTTTTCATATCATCATCCACGAGGGCCAAAGCATCATCGCCATAACCATGCATTTTGCGGCATGAACCATGAAGGATATTCAATTTTGCCGGAGTGGCTCCGGGCAGGCAAAACGTGGGCAACATATCCGCTTTGTAGCCAATAGCCAGTTGGGGCCTGGATTCTAAGGTTGTTCCGTCTTTCAACAAATTGTCTGAATGAAAATCATCGCTTGTTCCGGGCTCATCGGAAGAACCGAATGAAATATTGTAGCTGTAAATCTTTTCCGGATTTAAGCCCGGAATGGGAATATCAGCCGTAATCACTCCAATCCACAAATTTTCGCCAAATTGCACTGTATGTGAATTTCCGGTTGCAAGCGGCGTAGCAGTTGTATCATACTTAATCAGGTTGCCTTCCCAGATTTTAAGAGTCAGACTAAAATTTTCTTTAAAAGCCACCCAAACTGAAACGTGGTTATTTTCCACTCTTCGGAGAATGGGGCCACAAATAATTTTTTGCAGAGCCATAGCATTACAATTTTTTAAATCTTCCGCCTTATGAAATAGTGGATTTTAAAGAAACGATAATCTTATTGCTTTTCCGGGAGATCCGGGGGTTACACAATACGCCACACAACGCCGTACGCCATATCAATGTCAAATATTTGTATAGGACTTAGGGGGCTACGATAGGAAATTGTAATTTCTGAAGGTGCTAGATAAATGCTGAATAATCAGGCGCATTTATCATTTAGGTTAGGTTCTCACAATGCAATAGTAAATAGCAAAAGAAATTAAATATGAATTCAGAATTCAAATATAGGGAAAATAATATATAACGCTCGGCGGTTTAAAATTTTTTTTTAAACCTACACAAAATGCATTACAAAAAAAACGTGTTTGCCGGCCAAACAGTTTGAAAAACAGTAAAGCAACAAATAAGATAGATTTTATTTTAGCTACATGTGAAACATAATTTATTTCGAAAACGCTCGGGGAATTCAATAACATTTTGAAGATCTTCTTTTGATCGAAAATAAATTACCGATAATCTTACATTGGTTTGTGAAGGTGAGCGCACCGGATTTGTCTATGAATCGCCAAAAATAACCGGTAAATGAATGGCACTGAACACGGGATACATTTCACCTTCTATTCCAAACCATTTGCACCGCATTTTTAGACATCTGCCGAAATCGCTTTTCAAACCCCGGGAGGGTTGATTTATTTGCATCGAATTTAAAAATCAATTAAAAATTTAAAATGAAGAATATGAAAATTTTATCCTTATTAATGCTCTTATTTACCAGTTCGCTTTTTACCACCGGGGCTTATGCCCAGGAAAATAATACCGGGAAAATATCCGGCCATGTTTATAATAATGATCAGACGCCTGCGGCTTTTGCCACCATCACTTTGCTGAGATCCTCGGACTCAGCTCTGGTGAAGAGTGGCATTTCTGATTCATCGGGCGCCTATCGTTTTGAAAAAATACCTTTAGGAACTTATCTAATCGCAGCCTCACTAACGGGAACCAAAAAGGCGTACACGAAAAGTTTTTCGCTAAATAATGCCGATGAACAAATTACAGCTTCTGATATTTTTCTGGCATCCAATACAAAGGTATTAGAAGGCGTGCAGGTGAAAGCCATTAAGCCTTTTATTCAACACAAGCCGGGCCAGACAATCGTAAATATTGAAAACAGCCCGGTCGCGGCAGGCAACAGTGTGATGGAAGCATTGGAAAAATCGCCGGGCGTATTTGTAGACCAGGATGGTAATATTTCTATGAATGGCAAAGGTGGCGTAAATGTAATGTTCAACGGCCAGCCTACCCATTTATCCGCAACCCAATTGTCTAACATGCTAAAGGCAATGCCTGCAAGTTCGGTTTCACAAATAGAATTAATGAGCCAACCGCCGGCCAAATATTCTGCCGCCGGAACTGCGGGGCTTATCAATATTGTATTGAAAAAAAATCCATCGTTTGGCTTTAATGGAAATATTACAGCGGGTGCGGGCTATGGCCAGTTTGCAAAATACAATGCGGGAGGCTCACTTAATTATAAAAACAAAAATTTCAGCCTTTACAGCAATTATAATTTTGCCCATACAAAAAACAAATTTGAGATGGATATCGACCGGTATTTTTATGAACCCAATACCAAAATCATTCAAACCCGGATGGACCAGGAAAGCAAAATGAAAACACTGAATAACAACAACACGGCGCAGGTTGGAATGGACTTTTATCTTACTCCGAAACAAACGCTTGGTTTCGTGGCAAACGGGTCTTTTAATGATGGCGAATTTAATACTTACAGTCCTGTTGATTTTAAAAATGGCTCCGGCATAATGGATTCTGTTTCCACTTCAAGAAACCATATCGGCTACTCATGGCAAAGCCAGGGCGCTAATATTCATTATACGATAAACAGCGAAAAAGGAAGCTCGCTCACTGCTAATGCAGACTACAACAATTTTGAAACGTCCATGCCACAGTCATTAATAACCACCGTAACTGATGGCCAGGGAAATCAATTGCACGACACTAAACAACAAAAAGGAACTCAGCCGAGCAATATTAATATATATGCTGCCAAAGTTGATTATACACATCCTTTTAAAGGCCAGTGGAATTTATCTGCAGGTGTTAAATATAGTTTTGTGAATTCAGACAACAACAGCAAATTCAGCATATTTAAAGACAATGGTTGGGTGAATGATGAAGGCAACACCAATCATTTTATTTACAAGGAAAATGTGAATGCAGCTTATGCAAGCCTCGCTAAAACATTTAAAAACGGATGGAGTGCTAATGCAGGCCTTCGTGGTGAGCAAACTATAACCCATACTGAACAGGTAAGCTTAGATTCAGCAAATAAAAATAATTACTTTAATCTGTTCCCAAATGTTTCGGTAACAAAAATGATAAATCCCAATCATATTCTCAGCGTTTCTTTTGCACGGCGTATTAACCGGCCAGACTATCAAAGCCTGAATCCATTTATCTATTATATTGATGAATATACATTCCGCCAGGGAAATCCATATCTGAAACCCCAGTTTATCAATTCAACTGAGCTGTCTTATACTTTTAAACAGAAATATTCAGCAGTGTTGAGTTACAGCAGAACCAGCGACATCATGACGCAGGTAATCAGGCAGGTAGATTCTGCGCATAAAACTTTTCAAACTATGGATAACCTGAGCACGCTGGATAACCTGACACTGACATTAGGAATTCCATTGGTGATTACTCCCTGGTGGCATACCTACAATAGTTTACAAGGCTATTACAATATCTATAAAGGAATTTATGATGGATACGATTTGCACAAAGGAATTACTTCGTACATGTTATATTCCCAGCAAACTTTCATTTTCCCCCACGGATGGAAAGGCGATTTAAGCGCTATGTATAAAAGCAAAAGCATCATGGGGCCAGCAATTCTAAAACCAATGGGAATGGTATCTGCAGGCATTTCAAAATCATTATGGAAAGATAAGGCGAACATAAAACTGAATGTTCAGGACATTTTCCAGACAATGCACTTTGATGGGAAAATAAACTTTGGAGACATTCATGCTAATTCAGTATTTCGCCTGATGGATCGCGCAGCTAACCTTACCTTCACCTGGAATTTCGGTAACCAAAAAGTAAAAGTGAGCCAGTATAAAAATACAGGAATACAGCAGGAAGAAAACCGGTTAAAAAGTGCAAACAACGCAACCGGCGCGCCTAAATAATCCGAATACCAAATAATAAAGAGGTGGCATTTTTACTTATAAAGATGCCATTCTTTTTTTGTGATTGTTTCATCATTGTCCATTGTTCAGATGAAAATTATAGCAATTCTCACCCGCTTTTTGAAACAAAAATAAATAAGTAAAAAATATAATATTCTGCTAACTTCGCTATAGACCTGGCTTGATTGCATTCCAATAAAATATTTCTTAAGGTGAGTCGCACTAATAATTACAATTCGCATGGCCTTAATGAGATTGGAAAACAATTTTGCTCACGATAGTAAACAACATGCTCGACCTGGTTGGTAAACCTATATTCACACCCAATATTTAAGGCAATTCAATTAAACATTTATAAGTCATGTAAAAACTTTAATTATGAATTATCCAAACCGGGTGGTAAAAAAAAATGAAGCCGACACTACAATCGTATCTGCAATTCAAAACCAACTGAATGCTATGGGTTGCGGCCCCATAAAGGTAAATGGGGTTTTTGACAACAATACCGTGAGTGCCGTTAAGCTGTTTCAAACACGCCACGTGGACGTTGCCGGCACGCCTTTAAAAGCAGATGGGCAGGTTGGTCCTATCACCTGGGCTATACTATTTGGCCCGGTAAATATGCCCCTCACCAGCGTATCTACTTCACAACTGCTGATTACAACTTTAGCAGTGGCCGCTTCGCAAATAGGAGTAGTTGAATCACCGCCAGGCAGCAACCGCGGACCACAGGTGGATGCTTATTTAAGAACAGTGGGCCTTAATCCTGTTGGCCAGCATTATAGCTGGTGCGCTGCATTTGTTTACTGGTGCTTTCAACAATCCTCCACTCAATTAAACCTGCCCCGCAACCCTCTTGTAAAAACAGCGGGATGTCTCGACCATTGGCAAAGAGCTAGCTGTCCGAAAATAACGCGCCAGGCTGCGATTAGAGACCCTTCTTTAGTAAGACCCGGCGTTATTTTTATCATTGACCATGGAAACGGCGCCGGACATACCGGGCTGGTTGAAAGTTCACAGGGAGGCTTACTTACTACAATTGAAGGAAATACAAACCAGCAATTGAGTTCTAATGGCTATGGCGTTTTTCGGCTAAACCGGAGAAAAATCGTAGATATCACAAAAGGATTTTTGGATTATAGCATGGTTTGATATGAAGGCATAAATAGTATCCAATAATTTTATTTTTTATTTGCCTTAGCAGTAAGACGACAAATAATTATAGTTTCATTTCGCGGGTAATGTCGTCTTCATAATATTTAATTTGAAGCCTTCCTTCAAATTTTTTTTCTTTGACTCTTTATTGCCAAATCTAAACACGATCGATGATCTGATAGTTTTTTGGGGATATATCAGGATTGAAAGAATTCAGATTTCCAAAATTTTCATTTTGGCATACTTTATGAAAAAGATTTATAAAAACGTTTCGCTCCTTTTTCTCATTATTTGCAAGGATAAATTATGCCGAAAGCCGCAGATGAATATTATAAAAGAAATGTGCGGCTGATATTGATTGCGGCCACAGTGGTGCTGGGTTTGTGGTTTGCATTTGAGATTATCAATGTACTGTTCCTTTTTTTCTTTGCCGTAGTTCTCACATTGGTGTTGAACGCCCCTACTATGTGGCTTGTTTCAAAAAAGATGAGCAGAACTATGGCAGCGCTGATTGTTTTTTTTGCAATGCTCCTTTTTTTATTTTTTATTGCATGGCTTGTAATCCCGCGCATTTTAAGCCAGATAACCACGCTCGTTTCCAACCTCCCCGATTATTATTTTTCGCTGAAGGAACAATTAAATTCTTTATTAAAAGATTATCCCCAGCTCCAGAAAAAACTAATGATAAATGCGGATATCGTAAATGACCTCCCTTCGGCGACGAGTTTGCTAACCAGTGCAAGTCGCTTTTCGTTTACCATCATCGGCGGAATATTTTTATTGGTAGTTTTTTTCAGCATTATCGCTTATATGCTAATTAATCCAGCCCCGCTGGTAGAAACTTATCTTCTTATTTTTCCTAAAGAAAAACGCCCAAAGGCAGCAGAGGCATTAGCTACGGCTTCTAAAATGATGGTAAGCTGGGTGTGGTCTAATTTTATAGTTGGGCTGATTGAAGCAGTGGCAGTTTTTATTTTTCTTTCGCTGATGGGCATTCCCGGCGTGTGGGTGTGGGCAGGATTAACCTTATTTGCTGAAATGATTCCCAAGCTGGGCTTTTATATCATGGCCATTCCGCCCACATTAGTCGCATTATCCATTCATCCAATCACAGCTTTATGGGTGCTCGTATTCTATGTAGCTTTCGACGAAATCAGCGGCGACTTCCTGATGCCAAAAATAAGATCATCTACAATGAATCTACACCCTGTTTCAACCCTGTTTGTAATGCTTGCCATGGCAAGCGCTTTTGGATTAACCGGCGCTCTGATAGCCACGCCACTCACAGCTTTTATAAAGGCTTATTATGAAACTTTTATCTTGGCTGAGGCATCAAAGTCTCATCTTAAAGAAGAAGTGAAGGTGGTTCTCAATTCGAAATCTGAGAAATGATTTTCGTATATGCATGGCCGTTACCAGAATAAAAAAGAATACTATTTTTTCGTTTACTGGCCTAACCGTTATGCCAATTATTTAATAGTTCTGAATATCCTGCTCCACCTGATACCACTATCTCCATAACTAAACCATATTATGGATGCCTTTCCTACAACATGATCTTCCGGAACAAATCCCCAATAACGGCTATCAAGAGAATTATGACGATTATCACCCATCATCCAGTAGTAATCCATCTTAAAAGTATAGGAAGTTGCGGGTTTGTCATTTATATAATATCGGCCGTTCTTTTGTTCCAGCTTATTATGTTCATATGTTTCAATACAACGCCGGTAACGATTCATATTTTCAGCAGTCAATTCGATAGTAGCACCTTTTTTAGGAATCCATATAGGGCCATAATCGTCCACAGTCCAGCCATTGCCGGCTTCATACGGAAAAAGGAACGGGCTTTTATCATAATCATTCAGAGGCTGCGGTACAATGTCTTTCACTTGCGGTAATAGTTTCAGTTGCAATTTTTCTGCATCACTCATTCCGATTATATAGGTATTTGTGCCAGCCATTTGCACCTGGTTTTTATTGGGATCATTACTGTCGTGAATTCCAATGCTGTTCAATTGGTCGGGATCAAGAGGGCTTTTGGTGGTAACAAGATAATTGAATTCATGATATTCAGGCAAGGATTGTGCAACACCATCAATATAAATCACCCTGTTTTTAATCTGCAAAGTATCGCCGGCAATAGCCACACATCTTTTGATAAAATTTTCCTGTTTGTCAACAGGCCTGGTAATGATGAGATCGCCATATTGATCCAAAACTCGTTGACGGGCTTCCTGCTCTGAAATATGATCTGCCATCATCCTGGCCTGTATTTCCTGGTAATAAGTAATCTGGCTGCCGTGTTGCGCATCATTAATCAGCGTATCGTTTACAGGAAAATTAAATACCACCACATCGCCTCGTTTTACCGGTTTTGCAAACCACCGTGTGTAAGGAATTTCAATCCAGGTTACGTACGATTTTGTGTTGGTGCCAATAATGGTGTGATGCATGAATGGCAAAGCAAGCGGTGTTTCCGGAAGTCTTGGCCCATATGCAAACTTGCTGACAAATAAAAAATCGTTCACCAGCAAAGTCTTTTCCATAGATGGTGTTGGGATGGTATAAGCCTCAAAAATAAACGTTCTTATGAGCGTAGCGGCAACGATAGCAAACACTGCTGCATCAACCCATTCGCGGATGGCTCCCTTTTTATAATTGTTTACTACCATTGTGCCAGCATATCTTTCCTGGTCAGAAAATCCGAGGTAAGGAAAATAAATAAAAGGAAAAAATACGGTAAGAAAATGATGGCCTAATCCGAAACGCCCGAAATGTTCTACGAATTTTATATTAATCCAGATAGTTACAAATTGCCCCGCGATTGGTATAAATTGCAGGAAAAACCAAATCTTTTTCAATTGCATTTTTTCGACCATACACCAGGTATTATAATATGGCACCAATGCTTTCCAGGGCGTAATTCCCGCTTTTTTAAACATACCATATAAACCAATAAGAACAGCAACAGAAGCAATTATGAAAAGAAGTAAACCTATACTCATTAGCTAATTTTTTTTAACGGCAACAAATGTAGCATATTAAATATCTTAATAAAATAGCGCAAGAAAATAGTTATCATTAGTTTAACACGGAAAGCCTCATCAAGTTCTTAAGCCAGTTCCTTTTTTAAAATTTCGTTTACTTCGCCTGCATTGTTCATTAAAAGCAAATGGCCTGCATTAAGAATTTTGTATTCCGGATCAATAATATTCTTTATCGGAAAAATGTGATCTTTTGTTCCGTGAATATGAATGTAATTCGGCGGAATCCATTTATTTTGCCAGTTCACTACCTGGTCAATAGCCCAGTTGCTATAGGTTAAATTGAGATGCTGCCGGTATTCCCTGAGCAGCATTTTTTGCTCATGCGTTTCTACACCCAGATTAAAATTTTCAATTGGTTCAAAAATGGGATACGGCTTCATCGGTATAAGCCTGTTTAGATTTAATGCAGAAATCAGCTTCATGTAAAGCGGCAATTCCTTACGGCAGCAGACGCTGGATACCAGGATAATTTTTTCCACGGGAATAAGTTTCGCTATTTCAACAGACATCATTCCTCCAAAGGAAAGCCCTATTAAAACGGGGTTCGGGTGCAAAATTTCTGACTGCATTCTTTTAGCGTACGACTCAATGGATTCTTTTTTTTCAGGAATTTTCCATTGTATGAAATGAACATCATTATCGCCAAAATTAATTTTTGAAAAGATCCTTTCATCGGCTCCGAAACCACTGATGTTATAAATGTGCTTCATATTATTTCATTCCAATAAAAGACGCTTCTTAAAATCCGGATTTATTTTTTTGGCAACACATAATTCTCCACATCTTCGGCTGTTATCATTTTGCCTGACAGAATGATCAACCTTTCTACCACATTTCTTAACTCCCTGATATTGCCGGTCCATTTATATTTTTGTAAAAGATCCATTGCTTTCTTGTCAATATCTTTTTTAGGCTGGCCATATTCTGCTGCTATATCGGTAAGAAACCTGTCAACCAATAAAGGAATATCAGAAGCCCTTTCATTCAGATTAGGCACATGCAAAATAATAACACCAAGACGGTGATAAAGGTCGAGCCGGAATCTTTTTTCCTCTACTTCCTGCAACAGATCTTTATTAGTAGCTGCAATCACACGCACATCCACATTGATATCGCGGTCAGCTCCTACCCTTGTTATTTTTCCTTCCTGCAAGGCACGTAAAACTTTCGCCTGTGCATTTAGGCTCATGTCGCCAATTTCATCAAGAAATAAAGTACCACCACTCGCCTGTTCAAATTTTCCTATTCGCTGCTTCACGGCTGAGGTAAAGCTTCCTTTTTCGTGCCCAAATAATTCACTCTCTATCAGTTCTCCGGGAATTGCCGCACAATTTACTTCTACCAAAGATCCGGAAGAACGGGCGCTTTTCTGGTGAATCCATCGGGCCACCAATTCTTTACCCACGCCGTTTTCACCGGTAATTAAGACCCTGGCTTCAGTAGGTGCAATCTTGTCAATCGTGTTTTTAATTTCTTTTATGGGGCGCGATTCGCCAACGATTTCCTGTACTTTGTTTACCCTTCTTTTCAGTATTTTGGTTTCAGCTACTAATGTGTTTTTGTCCATCGCATTACGCAGTGTTATGAGCATGCGGTTAAGATCGGGCGGCTTTGAAATGTAATCGTAAGCGCCTTTTTTTACAGCCTCAACAGCCGTTTCGATATTGCCGTGACCGCTTATAATAATAATGGGAACTTCTGAATTGATTTCTTTTGCTTTTTCAAGAAATTCGATTCCATCCAACTTCGGCATTTTTATATCGCAAAGAACGAGATCGTAATTCTTGGATTTGAATTTACTCAATCCTTCTTCTCCATCAGAAGCCTCATCTATTTTATAACCTTCATATCCCAGTATTTCAGAAAGCGTTTTTCGTATTGCTTTTTCATCATCTATTATAAGAATGGAAGACATATTGAATTATTGAATTATTGCTGAATTGTTATATTGTTTTATTGTTGAATTGCTGTTCGCTCTCTTACATTCTTCCTCTCTCGAACGCTCACATTAGCACATTAGCAAATTAGCTAATTAGCTAATTAATTCTCCATCATCAGGTACGCTTTTATAAATCCATCGAGCTCGCCATCCATCACCGGCCCTACATTTCCCACCTCAAAATCGGTTCTGTGATCCTTTATCATTTTATACGGGTGAAAAACATAACTGCGAATCTGGCTACCCCACTCTATTTTTTTCTTTGATGCATTATTTACATCGAGCTGCTCCTGGCGTTTTCTCATTTCTTCTTCATACAAGCGGCTTTTCAACATTGCCATTGCTTTTTCCCGGTTTTCGCCCTGGGTACGCGCTTGCTGACATTCAACAATTATGCCTGACGGCTTATGCGTAAGCCTTACAGCAGTCTCTACTTTGTTTACATTTTGCCCGCCGCTACCGCCGCTTCTGAAAAATGCCCACTCCACATCTGCCGGGCTTACTTTTATATCTATTGAATCATCAATTAACGGATATACATACACGCTTGCAAAACTGGTATGCCTGCGGGCATTGCTGTCGAAAGGTGAAATGCGTACCAGCCTGTGAACACCGCTTTCCGCCTTTAAAAATCCATAAGCAAACGGGCCGTCGAACTGTAACGTGGCACTCTTAATTCCTGCGCCGTCTCCATCCTGGTAATCAAGCTCGGTAACACTCCAGCCTTGCCTTTCGCCGTACATACGATACATTCGCAAAAGCATTTCAGCCCAGTCCTGGCTTTCTGTTCCGCCTGCCCCGCTGTTAATTTGCAATATGGCAGGCATTTCATCTTCGGGCTTGTTCAGTGTGCTCTTAAACTCTGCTTCCTCCGTGGCTTTCAAAGCACTGTCGTAGGCTTCTTTTGCTTCCTCTTCCGACGCTTCGCCCTCTTTCCAAAACTCAAAAAGTACAGAAAAATCTTCAATCTTTGTTTTTACATCAGAATAAATATTCAACCAATATTCATTCAGTTTTATAGATTTTAATATGGAAGTAGCGCGTTTGCTGTCGTCCCAGAAACCCGGAGAAAGAGAAAGTTGTTTGTCATTATTTACTTTTTGTTCGCGGTTATCCACGTCAAAGAAACCTCCTCAAGACCATCAGCCGGTCTCTCAAATCTTTTAATAATTCTGTAGTCATAGCCACAAATATAATGATGATAACCTAATGATGAAATATCTTAACAAGATTTAATTAACCGGTGATTGGCGTACTTTTACAGCAATAAAAAACTTGCACATTTCGCCTTAGAAGAAGGCAGGCGAAGCAAATAAAAAAAAGAAATAAAAGTTTTTTCTCTGTAAAACATTAAATAAGATACCTTTTAAAAAATGTTTAAACTATGAAATACCTGATATCTGCCATAATAATTTGTGTGATCATCAGTTGTAAAAAAAATGATTCCATTCCTAACGATACTTTTCATTTAGAAATGAAAGTAAATGGAAAAAATAGATCTTTTGCCATGTGTGCGGGGTGGCCGGGAGGGACAGGAGGAGGACAATTTGAATGCGTTATAATTTCGGATACTACTTTATTTATTGTTGCAGGCTGTGGTGGTTACGCAAGTTTCTTAATAAATTCACATGAAAAGATTAACGATGGGGAATATTTGTTAGATAGCAAAAATATTGCACAAGTGTCAACTGGCAATTCCGCTTACAATTCTTACCAAACTGATCTTTTGCACACAGGCACACTCATGATAAAAAAAATAAATACCAATCGTTTACAAGGCACTTTTTCTTTTGTGGGTGTTGATACTTCCGGCGTAATTGGTGTAATAACTAAGGGAAGTTTTCTAATGCCATTAACTTCTTACTAACAATACTATATCAACACTTTGCAAAATCACCATATAAATTTAAATAATGAACCTCGCTACTTTTTTTGAAAGAGGCCTTGATAAATTAAAAGAAGAAATCAATTTATTTAATAATGAAGAGGACATTTGGAAGATAAAAGAAGGCATTTATAATTCGGCAGGAAATCTGACAATGCATCTTTTGGGAAACCTGAATCATTTTATTGGAAAAACTTTGGGCAACACAGATTACGTAAGAAAACGCGATGAGGAGTTTTCGGTAAAAAATATTCCACGCGAAAAACTAATTTCTGATATCAATTCATTGAAAGAAGTTATCAAAAATACTTTACCCCATTCATCAGAAGAAGATTTACAAAAAGAATTTCCGGTGAAAATTCAGGAGCAGACTTTTACTACACAAAACATGCTGATCTATTTGCTTGCTCATTTTAATTATCATTTGGGCCAGGTCAATTATTTGAGAAGAATGTTGTAAGAAGCACATCCAGGCTACTTATAACCGACGACAGATCACTCATACCTAATTCACTTCATGCTTTTTAAAAAAATTTCATTAACGGGATATAAAAATTATCAAACAAAAACTTTTCATTTTACAGAAAGGATCATTGGGATTTGTGGGATGAACGGAAAAGGGAAAACGAATCTTTTGGATGCGATCAATTATCTGTGCTTTACCAAAAGTTATTTTTCAAAATCGGATATTTTAAATATCCATTTTGGCGAAGAAGGATTTCGCCTGCAGGGAGAATTGGAAAATGATTCAGATGAAAATAAAATACAAAAAATTGTTTGCGTCTACCGCGCTTCTCAAAAAAAAGAATTTTATTTGGATGATGTTGCTTATGAAAAATTTTCACAACACATCGGCAGATTTCCCTGTGTGATGATTGCTCCTGACGATATTGGAATGATAACAGGAGGAAGTGAAGAACGTAGAAAATTTTTAGACACACTGATAAGCCAGGTTGACGAAGAATATCTTCAGCAATTGATTGCTTATAATAAAATTTTAGCTCAAAGAAATAGCTTTTTGAAAAATGAATCCCAGGCCGGCAGGTTCGATTTTACTTTGCTCGAAACGTTTGATCAACAACTTATTCCTCCGGCGAATTATATTCATCGCACCAGAGTTGATTTTTCGAAAAAAATTTTCCCGCTCGTGAAAAATTTTTATAAAAATATTTCAGGAGAAAAAGAAGACATCTTTTCAGAATACAGCAGCATGCAAAATGAAAATAATTTAGATGAACTTTTAATTGCATCGCGGCAAAAGGACAGGCTTACACAACGCACCAATGTAGGAATCCACAAAGACGATCTTATTTTTTTTCTAAATCAAAATGTATTTAAAACAATTGCATCACAAGGCCAAAGGAAAAGTTTATTGTTTGCGTGTAAACTGGCTGAATATGAAATTCTTCAACATGCAAAAGGATACGCGCCGGTATTATTGTTAGATGATGTCTTTGAAAAGCTGGACGAAGAACGCATTCATAATTTGTTGAAGTATGTTTGTGCTCAAAATAATGGCCAGGTGTTTATTACAGATACACATGCCGTAAGATTGCAGGAAGCGTTATCACAATTTGGAAATAAAGTGCAGATTATTGAATTGGAATGAGGAAATTTGCCGCTTAAATTAGTTTAGAACTGTTTACAAATTAAGTTTAGATGGTTTAGAAGTTTAGATTGTTTAGAAGCACTTCAAAAGTTTAAATTAGCAAAACCATTTAGCTATTGTAAATGAGATACGATATAACAATTCAACAATATAACAATTCAACCATTTAGCAATTATCCCCTTCAATAAATAACATGTCAGAATTATCAATCGGCGATGCATTAAAAGAATTTCTGAAAAAAAGCAAACTTAAAAGCGGGATGCAAGCCATGCAGATAAAGGATGCGTGGGAAAAAATTATGGGAAAAACAATTTCAAATTATACAGACAAAATTGAAATTATAAATTCTACTTTATTCATTTACACATCAGTGGCTCCATTAAAACATGAGTTAACCTATCAAAAATCTAAAATTATAGAAAGAGTGAATGAAGAGCTCGGTGAAAAAGTAATTCTTGAGGTAGTTGTAAAATAAAGCACTTAAATGTCACTTTGATATCAGGTAAATAAAAATCAGAGATATTTGTTTGCTTACTGTATAATGATTTTTTTCTTGCGGATTTTGAGTTTAGTTTAAGTTTTTACATTTCACCGCCATAAAACCCTCGCTTACCGAAAAGCCGTCCGAAAAAAATAGCATTTCACTTTACTTTTGCTTCGCAATTTTAAAAAACAGATGGATTATAATCTTTACAAAGAAAACAAGACTTCCACAAGCACGGCAATACGAAAAATGCTGCATTTCATGAAAGGTGAAAAGAAGAATCTTGTAATCGCCTTTGTTGTAATGGCTCTAAACTCCGGGCTTTCAATGCTCACACCTTATTTGATTGGTTATACAATTGATCATTATGTTCAAACGAAATTAATGCATGGCCTGATGGTGTTCACTGGCTTTTTATTAGCTATTTATATAGTTTCTGCTGCCACAGATTACCTGCAAACAAAAATTATGGGCAGTATCGGAATAAGAATGTTATATAGCCTGCGCAATGCAGTTTTCAATAAAATCCAATCATTGCCAATAGCTTTTTTTAATCAGAATAAAGCGGGCGACCTTATCTCAAGAATTAATAATGATACAGAAAAGGTAAACCAGTTTTTTTCACAATCGCTTATGCGGTTTGTTGACAGCATTTTCACTATGCTTGGAGCTGCAATTTTTCTATTAGCCATTCATGTTGAGCTTGGCGCCGCATCACTTGTTCCCGCGGTCTTTATTTTACTTTTCGTAAGAATTATTTCTCCATGGGTAAAGAAAAAAAATGCAGCCAGCCTGAAAAGTACCGGTGGCCTGAGTGCCGAAATACAGGAAGGTCTTGGAAATTTTAAAACTATAATAGCGTTTAACCGAAGGGACTATTTTAGAAATAAGTTTAATCTTGCAAATTCAGATAATTATAAAGCCAGTGTGGGCGCGGGTTTGGTGAACGGAGTTTTTTCACCGGTTTTTACTCTCTTTTCAAACATCGCGCAATTAATCGTGTTGTCCTTCGGAATCTTTTTAATTTCAAAGGGAGAATTTACGATCGGTTTATTAATCAGCTTCATTGCCTATGTTCAATATTTTTATCAGCCGCTACAGCAACTTGCAACGCTTTGGGCCAGCTTCCAAACTGCTATGGCCGCCTGGGACAGGATATCAGTGATTTTGAATTTAGAATCCGATATGTCCCAAAAAAAAGCAATCCGGCACAATCATTTAGAAAACGGCTCCCTTCTTGATTTTAAAAATGTTTCGTTTCAATATCCTGGTGGCAAAAAGGTGCTGCACGATATTAATTTCAAGTTAAACAAAGGGAAAACTTATGCATTTGTAGGCCCTACCGGCGGAGGAAAAACAACCACCGCATCGCTTATTTCACGCTTATATGACCCGACTTCAGGACAAATTTTATTGGACGGCTACGATTTAAAAACCTACAATTCTGCAGAGCTCAGTGAAAAAATTGGTTTCATTTTGCAGGAACCATTCCTGTTTAATGGTACCGTTCGCGACAATATTTTGTACGGAAATGAAAAGCTTAAGAATCTCAACCAGGAGCAGTTAATGATGGAGCTTAAGAAAGAAGGTCTTGCAAACCTTGTTGAGAGATTTGAAAAAGGATTGGATACTAAAATAGTTTCAGGCGGCGACTCTATGAGTCTTGGCGAAAAACAATTAATCGCTTTTATGAGAGCGGTTTTGCGCAAGCCTCAAATATTGATTCTGGATGAAGCCACTGCCAATATTGATACAATAACAGAAAAATTACTAGAAAATATTCTGCAAAAATTACCTTCAGAAACAACTAAAGTTATTATCGCACACCGGCTGAATACCATTCAAAATGCAGATGAAATATTTTTTGTTAACTCGGGCCAGGTAACGGCTGCGGGTAATTTTGAAAACGCCTTGCAACTATTGTTGGAAGGCAAACGGGAAAGTTAAAAAAACCTGTAATCAGATATTTGCCTGTAACCGCCTGTCAAAGAAAATCCTCCTCATATTCGAAATCTTAACTTTACTCATGTCTTTATGAAGCGGATTAATAATATAATTAAATTCTTCCGGCATCAATACACAAGGAACTTTTAACATAAGTGCGGGCCTCTCAGCCAGGAATTTGTCTCCAATTTCTTTTGTAAAAGTTCTTGTATCAGGAGCATCCCAAAATTTGGGTAAAGAAGCCAGGTCAACTTTTTCTATACCTGCACTATCGGGAACGTTTAAAGTAATTAATTGGTAATTTCTTACATCCAGCATTTTTGCGGGTGTATGCGCCAGCGTTTCCAACAACGCAAGCGATCGGGATGCAGAAGTATAAAGTGCAAAATAACCTTCGCTATTCCATCGTCCGCCAAACAACCTTGAGCCATTCCCTGAAATATCTTCAGCAAATTTTTCCTGGGTAATTCTGAATAATTCCATCTTTATTAAAGCACTTATGAATAGACACCTTGCTCTAAACGGCCCAATACCTTTGTCACCAATTGAATTCCAAAAGATGTATCTAAAAAATATAATGGCATTTTATTACCCAGAGAAACAAGCGGGCTATGAAGCCATTCTGCAAAGGAATTTTTATCGCCAATCACTTCAATACCGCGCTGCGCAAAGGCCGCAAGTTCTAAAACCTTTTCAGTTTTTAGGGTATCAAGGAGCTCATTGTCATCTTTTCGTTGAATATTCCGGTATGAAGAATGTAACAGGCCGCTCAACGTTTCCATATTAATTCCCAGATAATCTGCAAGAGATTTTAAGGTGGATTTTTTGACACCTTCGCGTGAAAGATCAATTAAATCAAAATCGCCGGTTAACGGCTTTTGGAGACTTTTGTTTCCGCCAAGGATTACTTTTAATGTATTATATTGAAGGGCAGCTTCACTTACAAAAGACGATGACTCATCATCGGTAGAATAAGGCTTTATTTTTTTTGATTGATTTCTCATTTTGTTTCTTTTTCCAAATTTACGACATTTTGGTTGGATAAAAAACATTTTGTCATTTTTTTTTAAATCCAAAAGCCGGTATCTCCGGTTGCCAAAATATAAAATGGATTCTCACTTGTTATATCACCGTACTCCGCCAAGCCACAACAGTGAACCAACTATTAACCGGTTTTGCATTTTATTGTCGAAAGTATGAGAAAGCGTTCGGGTAGTAGAATCAATTTTATGTTCATAATCCATATCATTGTGTCCCATATTTACATATATCATCCTGTAATTTTTATTAGACCAGGCAACGGGGTAATAACCTTTATGCCAAATCTCATTTTGTTTGGGTCCTGTTCCTAAAGGAAAGCTACTGGAATCAATAGAAAGTAAAATGTCTATATTGGGATTCTGACGCAAATCATTTTGCCAGCGATACCATTCATTAGGAGAAGAGGAAAAAGTATCCGGAAGATTTTTTGTTGCGGGATGAAAATGATTTTCAACACGCAATACAGCAGAAGTCGGGCGCCACGTATTGCTTACATAAGAACCTGACCCTAAAAACCGGTTATGATACCAATCCCAATTCATTGGATAATCTGACGGCGTTAACGCGAAGGCTGAAAAATGAAATCCCATCCACGCCCCGCCGTTTTCCATAAATTCCTGAAACGCTTTTCTTTGTGCCGGTTTATCCGGCCGTGCGTCCAAAAAAATAACTACCTGGTACTGTGAAAGAAAGTGAGCATTAAGATTATCCCAGTTATCAGTAGAATCATACCTAAAATGATATTGCCTCGCTATTGCCGGAAACCACCTGTTGGCTTCGTGCACAAAACTAATGTGAGCCAAATCGTGCCTTGCCGTATAAAATGCAATCACTTTAAAAGCAACCTTTTTCTCTTGTGCAAACGATGCATTGGTTAGCACCAATGAAAATATATAAAGGAGAAAAAGCGGATTCTTTTTTAAAATATACAGGTATTTCATAAAGATTTTCAATGAAAATAAAATTATAATTTGTCCTTTGGCTATCCAAAGAATAATTGAGAGACTAAATAAGAAACTTTTACAGTAAAGCAACTTTTAGGAAAGATTTGAATTCTGGCTAATACCAGGTTATGATTACTGCTTTCTTTTTCGTTATTTTGTGCCCTTTTAAAATATATAATTATGTGTGGAATTGTTGGATATATTGGTCCTCGGGAAGCGTATCCCATCATTATCACCGGCTTAAAAAGACAGGAATACCGGGGCTACGACAGCACAGGAGTAGCGCTGATAAATGAAAAGGGATTGCATATTTTTAAAAAGAAAGGTAAAGTATCCGAATTGGAGCAATCCCTGTTAGGAAAACCTGTGAACGGCAATATTGGAATAGGCCATACGCGCTGGGCCACCCATGGCGAGCCAAGTGATGTAAATGCGCATCCCCACCGAAGCAACAATGGTAAGCTCGCTATGATTCATAACGGAATTATTGAAAATTATGCGCAGCTAAAATCGGAGCTCATTAAAAAAGGCTATACATTCAAAAGTGAAACCGATACAGAAGTTTTATTGAATTTTATTGAAGACATTCAAAAAAACACGCACTCGCCGTTGGAAGAAGCGGTTCGGATTGCTTTAAAAAGAGTATCAGGAGCTTATGTAATTCTGTTGCTGGATGAAGACAATCCCGATACTATAATTGCAGCGCGCAAAGGCAGTCCTCTTGTTATTGGTATAGGAAAAGATGAACATTTTTTAGGCTCAGATGCTACCCCGATGCTGGAATATACCAAGGAAGTAGTTTATGTAAATGATTATGAAATAGCGATTGTGAAAGCAGGTGAGCTGATATTGAAAAACCTGGGCAATGAAAGAAAAATACCATACATATCTAATCTTGATTTAGAATTAGCTGCCATCGAAAAAGGAGGCTATGAACATTTCATGCTGAAAGAAATTTATGAACAGCCAACCACCATTTATGATTGTTTAAGAGGCAGATTGGATGCAGAAAAAGGTACGATTACGATGAAGGGCATCCAGGAAAATATTGAAGCGCTCATAAATGCTCCGCGGTATATCATCATTGCGTGCGGAACCAGTTGGCACGCCGCTTTGGAAGCAGAATATATTATTGAAGAGCTTTGCCGAATTCCTGTGGAAGTAGAATATGCATCTGAATTCCGATACCGTAATCCGATAGTTCATAAAGGAGATGTGATAATCGCGATTTCGCAAAGTGGTGAAACAGCAGACACTTTAGTGGCCATAGAAAAAGCAAAAGAACAAGGGGCTTTTATTTTCGGAATTGTAAATGTTGTAGGGTCTTCCATTTCCAGGGTTTCTCATGCAGGCGCATATACTCACGCAGGGCCGGAGATTGGCGTGGCTTCCACAAAAGCATTTACCGCTCAATTGGCAGTTCTGATGATGATAGCCCTAAAAATTGCCAGGGAAAAAGAAACAATCGACCAGGCCAAATACAAAGAATTATTAATTGAGCTGGAAAATATTCCCGAAAAAGTAGATGCTATCTTAAAAAATGGTGACCTTTTAAAACCTATTGCTGACAAATACAAAACCGCAAATAATGCGTTGTATCTTGGAAGAGGATATAATTTCCCTATCGCTCTTGAAGGAGCGCTGAAGCTGAAAGAAATTTCCTACATCCATGCAGAAGGATATCCGGCAGCAGAAATGAAGCATGGCCCCATCGCATTAGTTGATGAAAATCTGCCCACATTTTTTGTTGCCACAAAAGATGAATATCATGCCAAAATTGTGAGCAATATCCAGGAAATAAAGGCCCGCAAAGGAAAGGTTATTGCCATCATTACAGAAGGTGATGAACTGATCCCATCAATGGCTGATGATGTTTTCTATGTGCCGCCGGCAAATGAAATAATAGCACCACTTTTAAGCGTAATTCCTTTGCAGTTGATTTCTTATTACATCGGCGTTGGCAAAGGTTGCGATGTAGATAAGCCGAGGAATTTAGCAAAATCAGTAACGGTGGAGTGAATTAGATATTAGTTGTAAGTTGTAAGTTATAAAGTGTAAAGCATTAGTTATTCCTTATAATTTATTAAGTATCAAATTTTGCATAAATTGATAATATTGAAAAGATGCACATTTCCGAAATGGTAGAAGTTGAAATGATTTCAAATGGATACATAAATCGCCTCAGGCAACGAACGAATAAGAAATAGCGCCAAATATCGAATTGTCATTCATCGCTCATCGCTCATCACTTATAACATATAACTCATAACTTATCACTCAATTTCTTCTCTTTATATGAACATTATTACAAAACACCCTATCAATAATTTAGGATACAATTTTATTGACCCAAAATATATTCCAGACGGAGAGGATGAATATTATTTAAGAAATCAACAAAACAATAACGGGATTGACTATCGGCGTTTGTCGGGCTCAGAAATCGAAATTCTTATCCGTAACGGAAATACATCTGACGACTGGGGAAAAATTTTTGTGTCTAAAGCATTTGATCCAACGCTGGTAAAAAACTCAAAATTTCATGGCCTTATTCGCATTGGTAAACTTGAACCGTTTTATCTTGAATTCCACAACTTAAGAATGCCCGTGGGCATTTATAACAGCCACGTGATTAGCTGCGACTTTGGCGATAATGTTTGTATCGACAATGCCGGTTATCTAAGTCATTATATTATCGGCAACGAAGTGATGATAACTAACGTAAACGAATTGGCTACCACAGATTATTCAAAATTTGGAAACGGTATATTGAAAGAAGGTGAAAACGAGAATACGCGCGTCTGGATAGAAGTGCGTAATGAAAATGGCGGAAGGCGCATAGCTCCATTTGACAGGATGCTGCCTGGTGATGCCTACCTGTGGAGCAACAACCCTGAAGATAAAATTCTCCAACAAAGATTTCTCGACTTAACGCACAACGAATCGAGTACAAAAAGGGGCTTTTATGGAACTATCGGTGATCGCTGTGTTATTAAAGATTGCGATATTATTAAAGACGTGATTATCGGCACCGATGCTTACTTAAAAGGTGCCAATAAATTAAAAAATCTTACTATTAACAGTGATAAGGAAAGAACCTCACAAATAGGTGAAGGCTGTGAAATGGTAAATGGAATTGTAGGCTATGGCTGCCGTATATTTTATGGAGTAAAAGCCGTGCGGTTTATAATGGCAGCACATTCACAATTAAAATACGGAGCCCGGCTTATCAATTCATACCTCGGCAATAATTCCACTATTTCATGTTGCGAGGTGCTGAACACGTTGATTTTTCCAAATCATGAGCAACACCACAATAATTCATTCTTATGTGCCGCGCTTGTGATGGGGCAAAGCAACATTGCTGCAGGCGCCACCATCGGAAGCAATCATAACAGTCGCGCTGCAGACGGCGAAATCATTGCGGGGCGCGGCTTTTGGCCAGGGCTGTGTGTTAGCCTGAAGCATAATTCCAGGTTTGCGTCCTTTTGTATTTTGGCAAAAGGTGATTATCCCTTCGAACTAAACATACCGATTCCATTTTGCCTGGTAAGCAATGATGTTGCAAATGATAAGTTGGTATTAATGCCGGGATATTGGTTCATGTATAATATGTATGCATTGGAAAGAAATGCATGGAAATTTAAGGACCGCGACAAACGAACAGAAAAGATTCAGCATATTGAATATAGTTACCTTGCTCCGGACACTATCAATGAGATGTTCGATTCCATCGAAATTTTATCAAAACTAAAAGTAGATGACGAAGGAAATGCCCAAATTGGAGATATTGAAAATAGTAAGCGCATCACAGAAATTGTAAAAATCAAAGAGTCGGTTGATTTGTTCAGGGAACTGATAGGTTATTACGGCACCGTTCAATTAATTAACCATATCAACGCAAATAAATTTTCTTCATTTGATGAATTTAAAAAAAGCATCCCTGTGAAGATTTCAAGAACCAAATGGAGGAATATAGGCGGGCAGCTAATCCCCGCTTCAGATGTGGAAAAGTTGAAAGACCAAATTAAAACTTCCAAAATCGACTCCTGGAAAGAAGTGCATGAATTCTATCACAAAAGTGGAGAAGATTATGAAAAAAATAAATTGATTCATGCTTACACGTCATTATTGGAAATTGAAAATATCACTTCTAAACAATTGACACCCGAATATTTTAGGCAACTTCTTGAACGCTCAGTTGTTACGAAAACCTGGGCCAGCAAAGCAATATATGAATCACGCGCAAAGGATTACTCGAATCCTTTTCGGAAAATGATTTATGAAAATGCGGAAGAAATGAATACCATTATGGGTAAATTGGAAGACAACCATTTTATCCAGGATCAATTTAAAGATCTGGATGCGTTTAAAAAAACAGTAAAAGGACTAATCAAAAAGTATGTTGCAAAAACGGCATAAAGTACTTTTAATATTCTTAAGCAGTAAGCGAACATAAAATCATTTTTTTTATTTCACTGTCGCCGGAGTGAATTTCCAAAGGTGTTCCAATGCGCCGCGGATATTATTCCCCCACATGACTTAAATCGACCTTCCTCTTTGGCTTTTTCACAAACAGGATCACAAATGGAACGCATACTAAAAACATCACGCCTATCCATAAAAAAACATCCATGTAAGAAAGTATGGTAGCCTGTATATTTACCATTGCATCTAATAATTTATAGGCCATCTGTTTTGCAATATCCAAAGGATAGCCTTTGCTGTGAAAGCCCTGTGCTAATGCCTGCACACGGTTATCAACCTGTGGGTTGGTTGTTGAAAATCCTGAAAGGAGATCAACGCGGTGAGTTTGATTTTCTCTTAACAGGTAGGTTGATATAATTGCCACGCCAAAGGAACCTCCTAATTGCCTCAACATTCCCGACAACGCGGCTCCTTGTCCGATTTGCTGGCCTTTTAAAGTAGAAAGTGCTAGTGTAGTGATTGGAATTGAAAGAAGCCCTAATCCGACACCGCGTATCACTAATATCCAGAAAAATGCGTCGCTACCAGTGTTAGGCGTCAGTACATAATATGCCATTATACTGTAAATAAAAAAGATGACCATCCCGATAGAAATAAGCAGGCGCATGGGTGTCCCGCGTTCCATTAACTTGCCCACAACAGGCATCATAATGGCTGTAAAAATCGTGCTGGGAATCATCAGCATGCCTGCCTGGAACGCCGTCCAGCCCATGATAGTTTGTGTATAAAGCGGGATAATAAAAGTGGATCCGAACAAGCCAAAACCCAACACAAATGATAAAATGCTTCCTATCGAAAGATTCCTGTCTTTCAAAACTTTTAGCTGAACGATGGGATATTTATATGTTAACTGTCGCCAAATAAAAAAATAAAATGCAAAAAAACAAATGACGGACAGAGTGATAATAAGACTGCTGTCAAACCAATCTTTTTCCTGTCCTTTTTCAAGAATAAATTGTAAAGAACCTATCGAAACAATAAGAAGAAAAATTCCAATCCAGTCGATTTGCCTGCCTGAAAGTTTTTCTGCATAATGCGGGCTTTTTACAAACTGAAGCGTAAGCAGCGTAGCAATTACGCCGATAGGAAGATTGATATAGAAAATATAAGGCCATGAAAAATTGTCAACGATATATCCACCCAAAGGCGGCCCTAATGTTGGCCCTACTATAACTCCCAATACGTATATCGTTTGCGCCATGGGCCTTTTCTCAATCGGGTAACTTTCTGTGATGATTGTTTGAGCGGTTACCAACAAAGCACCCCCTCCTATTCCCTGGATAAAACGAAATAAAATCAATTCATTAATGCTGGTAGCATTTCCGCATAAAAAAGATGTCAGTGTAAAAATGATGATTGAGGCTGCAAAATAATTTCTTCTTCCAAATTGCTGACTAAGCCAGCTAGTCATCGGCATCACAATTACATTGGCAATTGCGTAAGCAGTGATAACCCAGGTAATCTCTGTCAGCGATGCTCCGAGACTTCCCTGCATCGTTGGAAGAGCGATGTTAACAATCGTAGTATCTATAATTTGCAACAGCGCACAAACGACTGCCGTAATTGTAATAATTACCCGTTGAGAGCCATAAACTACTAAAGATTCTTCTTCCATTCTTCACGTGTTTTGCAACTCCGATTTTCTGATGCGAATCCTAAAATTGAATTTTTTCACATTTTATAAAAGTTAAATAATTCAGGCTTTCTTCACATTTTCAATCATTTGCTTTACCATCAGGATAGATTGGTTTAATAAAGCGCTATCAATATTTTTGCTAACTATCGTAAATAATTCTGCCGCCCAGGGCTCTACCTTCATTCCCAGTTCCCTGCCTTCATCTGTCAGAAAAATTAATTTGCTGCGGCGGTCGTTGGCATCTTCAAATCTTTGCACAAGGTTGCGCTTGGTCAGATTATCAATAAGACACGTCAGGCTGGCTTTATCTTTTAAAGTTTTATCAGCCAGATCCTGTTGCCTCAATCCGTCATTTTTCCACAAGCAAGCCATCACCTGGTGCATTTCATAAGTAAGGTCGATATTTTGCTCTTTAAATTTTCTCTGAAAAAACTGCCGTAAAAAATCCCTCAGCTCAAAAGTTGTATGTGCAAATTCTCTTGCTACACTTGTTTTTTGATTGCTTTTTGCCATAATTATTATTGATTAAAAATCAATAAAACCAGGATTGAAACCCTTTAAAACAAAGTTAAAGATTTGATAGTTAAATATCCAACTAATTTTTCCGGATTCATCGATAGTTTCTTTAATTTTACCAAAGGAAATTAATGATATGAAAACACTTTTGATTCCTGTAGATTTTACCCGAAGCTCACAAAATGCAATAGATTTTGCAGTTCATTGGGCACGAAAATATTTGTATGAGAGAATTATATTATTAAGATCATTTTATAGTTCCATGTATGAAAACATGATTATGTCTGCTGATTTTTCAAACATGAATGAAGAATATCTCAATAAAAAAAGAAGGTATCAAAAAGAACTATTAAACAACCTGTGTATTGAGGTGGATAAAAAAGCAGGACAAGGCATTAAAGTGCAGACCGCTGTAACGGAATTGCCATTAGTGAGAAGTATTATAGAACTTATAAAAACTGAACAGCCACAAACCATTTTAGTTGGAAGCGATGCCTCATTAGCCAACAATGAATCTTTTGTGGCAGGTAATATAATTGCCATTGCAAGACTTAGCCCGGTGAGGGTTATGGTTGTGCCCGAGGGTTATCATTATCAGGAAATTAAAAAAGCGCTGGTGCCTGTTGATTTAAAAACTGTTGGCGCTCTAAATAAAATTAATAGTCTTCATAGCAATCCAAGATGGCACGATGTAGCGTTAATGGTTTTAAATATCGATACTGCAAAATCAAAATTGACGTCGGATAAAAAATTTGCAGAAGCTGAAAATAACCTTCATAATTATCTTAAAAATTTTCAGCACAATTTATATTATGAAGAAAACAAAAACGTCATCAACGGAATTCTAAATTGGCACAGGCTGAATGAAGCCCAGTTAATGATTGCTCTTCCGGGAGTTCATAGTTTTTTATATTCACTAACTCACAAAAGCGTGTCAGAAGCATTATACCGCAAATGCCCGATGCCTGTCATGATTTTGAAATAATTCTTAAAGGCAACCGCATTCAACAAAAAATTTATTTTGTCATATCCCAGGCTTTCAAATCACTGATTTCAGATTTTCCATTTACCGAAAAAACGGAGATACCATCCGCATCTTTCGGGGGATACACGTAAGTAGTGAATACCTGTTCACCGTCATTTACAAATACTTCAAGAGAAGATTTATCAAACAGAATTTCGAATTTTATTTTGCCATCATTTTCAGCCACTTGCGCAGATTGCATAATCTTCTTTGGATTTATCCTGCCTCCTGAGTGACTGCGATCGATATAAACTTTGTGTTGAGCGTGATCATAACCAATAATTGTTTCAGAGATAATTTTGCCACTTTCATCTTTCCCTTCTCCAATTTTGAAACCACATATACCATGGTCAGGCGTCTTCATTTCAGCCTCAATCCAATAGGAATTGCCACGCATTTTTTTTAATTCATTAACCTGTCCGCCATCTCCCTCTATCACTACATTTTTCAACATGAACATTTTTTTTGAAAGATTGGAAAGATTGTCTTTAATAACTTTCGCGGGATTTTGAACCAGCCGGATTCCTTCTTTAGTCTCTTTCAACATAATATCTCTCGGGATAGACATCTGGCCGCGCCATGGATAAGTTTCCTGCCCATCTTCCGGCACCATTCAGCCAATATAAGTATGTCGGCCCGCTGGCAAGTTATTCCATGGAATGGCCGCATATAAAGCATCGCCATAATCCGCTAACAGCACTTTGCCTGCCGGATTATCATTAATAAAAGTCTTCCCGTCAAATTCGCCAACATAATATTCCTCAGATTTATTGCCCTCAGCGTCATTAAAAGAATTAACCAACACCCATTTTGATTTATTCTTCTTCTCTTCTACCGGTAATTTAATAAAGAAAGGGCATTCCCATATGCCGTTCCGGAGCCCTGCATTGCCGAACTCGCTTAGCAAATCCCATTTTTTTAAATCAGGAGAAGAGTAAAACTGCACCTTGTTCTCCACAGGCAAGGCAACCACCATCAACCACTTTTTCAGATCGTTGCTCCATTGTACATTGGGATCACGAAAATCTTTTTTCTGTAAATCAATAACCGGATTACCGGAATAGTTGGTAAAAGATATTCCGCCATCATTGCTGTAAGCAATGTACTGCGATTCCTTTCTGATATGCGGCTGATCGGCAGTGTAAATTGCTACAATGCAGCCGGAATCACCTTTGCAAAAGCCACTGGTGTTATTTTTATCCAAAACTGCTGAGCCTGAAAATCTCCAAATCGTATCATGGCCATTAATGCCTTCGGGTATTGCAATACCATGGTGCTTCCAGTGAACAAGATCAGTGCTTGTTGCGTGCCCCCAGCTCATGTGGCCCCATCTGTTCTCATAAGGATTTTGCTGGTTATACAAGTGATACACACCATTTATATAAATTAATCCATTGGGATCATTTGTCCAGTTTTTTAAAGGAGAAAAATGATATTGCGGCCTCCATTGCGGCGTTGCAACTGTGCTCTGAGCCAGTGCATTTGCAGAAAAAATAAACGCAATACATCCAAACAATAAGTGCTTCATTGAAAAATATTTTATTGGTTTTCCCGAAAATTATTCCGAAGATTTTTTATTCATCATTGATTCTACTTCTGCGATTTCATAATCAGGACAAGCGCCCGCACGCGACGCTACAAAAGCACCCAAAGCGCTCGCATAATCCAACGCTTCTTCCGGCGAAGCATTCTCCATAAATTTTGAAATGATTGCCGCCAGAAATGAATCGCCGCTTCCGATAGTATCTGCTACCTTCACTTTATAACCGGGATGATAAAAGAAATTTCCATTTGCATAAAGCATTGCGCCGTCTCCTCCTTTTGTAACCACGATGGTTTGGATTGCAAACTTTTCAGATATAAATTGAACCATTTTTTTATTACTTATCAAATCTGCATACCATGATGAAACCAGTTGCAATTCAGATAAATTTAATTTCAGAATATCAGTCCGTTGCAGCAGCATTTCCAAAACCTCTCGGTGATAATGAGGTGGCCTTAGGTTAATATCCAAAACTTTGGTTTTTGCAAATTCAATACAGTGAAGCAATGAATTCCTTGAATTTTTATTTCGCGAAGCCAGGCTTCCGAAAACAAAATAATCAGCGTTTGAAATAATTTGTTCGTCTTCTTTTTCGCATTGAATAAAATCCCACGCTACCGGTTGCACAATCTCATATTCTACCTCGTGGTTATCTTTCATGGTTGCATACACTTTGCCGGTTGCATGCACTTCGTCGTACTGAAAATGAGTGGTATCAATATGTTTAGCGTTAAATACATTTACTAATTCAGTTCCCAATTCATCTTTGCCCACACGGGAAATGACCGCGGGATTTTTACCTAACTTTTGTAAATGATAAGCGACATTTGTGGGAGCGCCTCCCGGCAATTTACCGTCGGGCAGAAAATCCCAGAGAGATTCCCCAAAACAAACAACAGGATATCTTGAATTTTTTGTCATCTTTTTTTGCTTAATGTAAACAAATTTTTTTCACGAATAAAATAAAAAAACCTCACAGCTTTTTTTCTGCGAGGTTAAATAAATGTTTCAAAATATTATTGAAGTTTAGCTACCTGATCTTCATAAAATTTCTTAATTTCTATTACATCGGGAACATTGTGATACCAGTTAGACTCATGCTCGATGGAAAGCATGCCGTCGAAATGCTGTCTTTTTAATTCCTGGAATATAGGAGGAAAATCGATAACGCCTTTTCCAACTACAGTATCTGCAGCATGCGTATCATCAAACTTTACAATGTCTTTCAGATGAACACCATATACATGACCTGCAAGTTTTTTCAATGCATCTACGGGGTTAATTCCGTTGCGTGCCCAGTGGCCAATATCAGCGCAGGAGCCGATATTAGGGTGTCCCTGTATGGCCGCCAATACTGAATCAGGACTCCAATACATATTCGGTTTTGGATGGTCATGAATTGCAATCTTGATGCCGTAAGCGCCCGCCATGCTGTCCACCATATCCCACTGGCTTTTAAGCGGCTCAGCGGTGATGTAGCTAAGGCCAAAATCTTTTGCAAGGTCAAAGGCAGCTTTCCATTCGTCACGCGTCTTCGGAGATATTACGCCCATAGCTACCATTTTAATACCTTTTTGATTCATCAGATCTTTAATTTTTGTTTTGCTTGCATCAGACATCCTTATGCCAAAACTATCTTTTAAGCCTGCGCCCAAAGGCTGGCCCCAAAAAGCTTCTATGTATTTAATTCCGCAGGTATCCACCTTGTCAAGCGCTTCAGCGAAAGTAAACATTCTGAATGTCCACATTTGCACTCCGAGTTTCCAATTAGCAGTGACATTAGAAGTGTCTGTGGAAGAAGTTACAGAAGTAGAATCTGTTGTAGAATCAGATTTGGATTCCGTGGATGAATTACACCTGCTAAGCGAAATCAGGCATACCAAGCTGAGAAAGGCAAAAGCAATTTTTTTCATTTTATACGTTTTAATTTTTAAGTAGAGCAATTTAGCAATTAATTAATAATGAAAATAGAAATAAGCAAAATTTGTTGCTTTACTATTTGAAAATATTTTCTAATTACAAAAACTTCGCACACCTTTCTTCGCCATTGATTTAAAAACTAAAGCCGCATCATTTCTCTTCCATAATTAATTTAGGCTCTTCATGAAGCTGTTGATTTATTTCGGCGGGATCATGTTTGTGCTTAAAGAGGAACATAAAAAGGATGGCCACCGCCAGTGCGTAAAGCGAAAAAGACGTCCAGATGCCGTGCCAGTCCTTGCTGTTATCCGGGTTAGTATAAAACCGGTCGATAATAATGCCGCTGATGGAACTGCCCAACACAGCACCTACGCCATTTGTCATCATCATAAAAAGCCCCTGGGCACTGGCACGTATCGAAGGGTCGGTTTGGGATTCAACAAAAAGAGAGCCCGATATATTGAAAAAATCAAACGCCATTCCATACACGATGCACGATAAAATAATCATCCATAATCCATCCCCGGGATTGCCATAGGCAAACAGCCCAAACCGGAAGAACCAGGCGAACATACTGATGAGCATTACTTTTTTGATACCAAATCTTTTCAGAAAAAAAGGTATCGCTAAAATAAAGAGTGTTTCAGATACCTGCGAGATGCTCATAATGATAGCAGGATATTTTACGGCTATTAAATTTTTATAAGCAGGAATGTTGGCAAAATCATGTAGGAATGTATCACCATAGGCATTAGTCAACTGCAAAGCTGCGCCTAACAACATCGCAAAAAGAAAGAAAACCGCCATTTTCCTATTCTTAAATAATGCAAAAGATTGTAGTCCTAAAGCATCGGCTAATGATTTTTTAACCCGGCTGTTAAGCATTGGCGGGCATTTTGGTAAAGTAAAAGCATATAAGCCGAGAACGAGTGATGCTATTGAAGCCACATAAAATTGTTCGGCAGTTGTTTCAATATGCAATAAGCTCACCACCCATAGTGCGACGATAAATCCAATCGTACCATAAACCCTGATAGGCGGATAATGAGTTACCACATCTTTACCGTCCCTTTTTAGCGCCGAGTAAGCAATGGCAATAGCGAGAGAAATGGTGGGCATGTAAAACATCATATTTAAAAGCATTACCCAAAACATGACGAACGGATCATCTATCATTGGCAAAGTAAAAAGAATGATTGCGCCACACAGATGGAAAACGCCATATAATTTTTCAGCGTTCACCCATTTGTCAGCAATAATTCCGGCAATGGACGGCATAAATAAAGAAGCAATGCCCATAGTAGAAAACAGGGCTCCGAACTCAGTTCCTGACCAATGTTTGGTCTGAAACCAGTAAGCGCCAATAGTGATAAGCCATGAACCCCAGACAAAGAATTGTAAAAAGTTCATTACAATAAGGCGCAACTTAATATTCTTCATTAACTTTCTTTTATAGATCTTCTATTGAAAAATCCTAACAAATAAAAATCAAATCTATCATTTTTTAAACTGGCTAATCCTGAAATATCAGTAAAAAACTGAATCATTAAATTAAAGCCTGAAATTCAATTTAAAGTTAAATCGCTACTTTGCATCTTTAAATTTTTCCCCTATTTTCACTCAACAATAATTATAAATCTATCCGGGTGTTAAGAAAAATCCTTTTTATAAACTTATTATTATTTTCCTTTCAATTAAACAGCTTTTCACAAATAACCGGACCGCTGCCACCTGTGAATAAGGAACAGCCAATGGTAAGATGCGCAACTGACCAAAGGGTCAAAATGCTTTTTGAAAAATTTCCTGAGAGAAAAATAATGGCGGAACGGCTCTCCGCGTTGCCACCTAATAAAGGCCTTCGCGCGCCGAAACGTTTACAAAATCTTGTTTACCTGCCTGTGGTTTTTCACATTGTGCTTCCCAATCCGTACCAGGTGACTGATGAAGCAGTGCAATCACAGATAGATGCAATGAACACCGATTATGCAGGTTTAAACCCGGACACTACCAAACTTCCTGCTGCTTTTTTGGCGTTGCGAGGCCATTCCAACATCCGGTTTGTGTTAGCAAAAAGAACTCCCTCCGGAAAGCTCACCAATGGGATAGAAAGAGTGTTTAGCAATACCAAGGGAAATCCGGACAATGTACTTGATTCTATTAAAAGGAAATCGCTGGGTGGTGCCGACGCGTGGGATCCCAATTCGTACATTAATATCTGGGTAGGAAACGTTTCCGGAGGGAATGTGCTGGGATACACTCAAATTCCCGGAAGCGGCAACCCGATTGATGATGGCGTCTTTTGCAATATTCTGGGATTTGGAGTTAGCCCATGCAATGTGGATCAATACAATAAAGGCAGAACCATTGTTCATGAGCTTGGACATTATTTCGGCATCAATCATATTTGGGGCGATGATGAGAATTCCTCCAATACTTGTAGCGGAGATGATTTTCGTGCGTTGACTACAGATGGTTCATCTTATACGTTGCCTGCAAGCTTATACAATCCGCCGGGAAAAGGAAATACAGCAAACGACATTGGCGATACCCCTAATCAAAGCATAGCATCCAGCGGATGTCTTTCCGGTATAAAAACGGATAGCTGCACCCCCGTTGCGCCGGGCATCATGTATGAAAATTTTATGGATTACACTTCTGATGATTGTTATAATATGTTTACTAAAAAGCAGGTGGAAAGAATGGAGTATGTTTTAAACACCTATGAAAAGGGACTGCTCACTTCTTTGGGAGGTCAATTACCTGAAAACCCTGTAAATATTGACGCTTCGCCAGTTGTCTCTGTCAATCCCGGCGGATATGAAAGTTCCGGCTGCTCTTCTGTTTATTACCCTGATATCATCAGTTGCGAAGGTAATTTTGTTCCAAAAGTGTTGATTAAAAATAATGGCCTTACCACCCTCACCAGTATCACCGTGGGCTATATTTTGAATAATGGCACACCGGTTACAAAAACGTTTTCTGTAAATCTGAAAAGCGGTGCCACACAGGTGATAACGCTCCCATCTGTTACAGTTGCGGGCGGAACCAATGTATTTAAATTTTT
This sequence comes from Hanamia caeni, assembly GCF_003721595.1. Classification (GTDB taxonomy): domain Bacteria; phylum Bacteroidota; class Bacteroidia; order Chitinophagales; family Chitinophagaceae; genus Ginsengibacter; species Ginsengibacter caeni. Next base: position 642,499 of record NZ_RJJR01000001.1, on the reverse strand, counting down.
TACCGGTAAACCCAATGGAGCCTCAGCAGATGAAGTTCCTTCGAACGATACTTTATCAGTTACACTTACTGTTCCCGCTTCCATTTCACTGCCGGTTTCCGAGGGCTTTGAGAACAGCACCTTCCCTCCCAAGGGATGGTTTATAATCAATCCAAATAACGATGTAACATGGGCAAAAACCACTCCCGGCAGCAACAGCGCCCATTCTATTTTTATTGATAATTACAACGGTAATTCTGTGGGCGCTATTGACGATATTCAATTGCCTAAAATTAACCTGGCGAATGCTGACCCCGTAATAATCACCTTTGATCTTGCGCATAAAAATTATCCTGATAACGGCTACAATGACAGCCTGCAGGTTTTAATTTCAACAGATTGCGGCGCAACATTTAAAGCCTATTTTAATAAGGCGGGCGCCTCCCTTTCCACAGCGGGAACCTCAAGCAACGGATATACAAATCCTGCTGCAGCAGATTGGAAAAATCAAAAAATTGTAATTGATGGAGCTTCCCTGGCTTCGCAAAGTCTGATTATTAAATTCAGAAATGTCAGCGATTATGGAAATAATATTTTTATTGACAATATAAATATTAAGCAGGAAACATCAAGAGACCTTACAATTGTTTCAGTAAACCCGCCAGCCTCAATAGAATGTGAGAAACCTGTTACTCCGGTAGCTACCATCAAAAATGTCGGCTTTTCACCTATCACCAGCTTCAAGGTTTCTTACCAGTTAAATAACGGAGCTGTGGCAACCACTTCAGTTACCGGGGTTTCCCTGGCACCAGATGCAACCATGACCGTTCCGTTGAATGTATTTACACCTCCGGGAGGGCAGCAATCTATTAAAGTGTACACATCCGATCCGGTTTCTTCATCCGGTTCCGGCGATGAATCACCTTTAAATGACACCCTGCGGAAATCATTCTTTGTAACAGGGAAAATTAATCTGCCCGTGACCGAAGGCTTTGAAAGCTCAACATTCCCTCCTGCCGGATGGTCGGTTGAAAATACAGAAGGCGATATTACCTGGCAGCGAACTACTTCAGCGTCTAAAACAGGAGCAGCCTCTGCGTTCATTAATAATTTCAATGCAGCGTCGTACGGCACCACGGATAAACTGGTATCCGGCCTGGTTCCTGGCAGCGCTGATTTTGATTCTATTTATGTTTCTTTTGATTATGCATATTCTGCAGGAAATTCTTCATCACAGGCAGATACGCTTATGATGCTGGTGACGACAGATTGCGGGCAGACTTTTACTACTGCTTGGAAAAAATATGGAACCGATCTGCAAACTGTTTCAGGCTACCAGCCCAACTTTGTTCCTACAGCCAATGGATGGCAAAATGTAAAATTGAACCTGTTCAATGATGTAGGCCATAATGACTTCCAGGTATATTTTGTTTTTAAAGGAAACAAACAAAATAATCTTTATTTGGATAATATTAATTTATTTGGAATTACTGTACCAGCAAGGTTAAAACAGCAAGGATATTTGATTTATCCAAATCCTTTCCATCAGCAGTTCGTTATAAGAAATTATGAAGTGCCGGTCACTTTGCAATCAGCACGAATCTACAATTCAATCGGCCAGCAGGTTTGGGCAAGAGATTATTACGGTAAGGCATACACGGAAATGAATATTGATTTCAGTACGCCGCCCCCCGGAGTTTACATTCTTAAGTTATTTTATACCGACAAAACTGTGGTGCAAAAAATAGTAAAGCAATAAGAATAATTTCGTTTAGAATAAGTCTGTTCAACGACAAAGTAAAAATTGCAGATACTTATTGCTTTACTATTGCGTTCGCTTTTTTCTTAAATCCCATGTAAAATACAGGCGAAAAACAATCGGTTTATCAGCCTCTGCATTTCGTATTTTATTTTCTATATCCAATCTTTGTAATTTCGCCTTATGGAAAATATAAACCGCGAAGAAGAGTTATTGGCATTAATTAATGCGTTACCTAAGGGAAAATCATTTTCAAAAATCGCCGAAAAAGTTGCCCGCAAAGAAAGAATATCAGATGACGAAGCACTGTTTCTCTTCGAAAAAGCAAGCCTGGGGCTGAGCGCTACACTCGCCAATTACATCAGGGAAAAAAAGCATGGCGACAAAACTTATTTTAACAGGAACTTTCATATCGAACCCACCAATGTGTGTGTGTTTGCCTGCAAATTTTGCTCTTACTCCCGTTTGTATGCGCATCGGGAAGAAGGCTGGGTGTTAAGCAAAGAACAGATGCTGGATATTGTAAAAAGTTATGATGGCAAGCCGATTACAGAAGTCCACATTGTGGGTGGCGTTCATCCAAAACTAAATCTCGATTTCTTTTGCGATTTAATCGCCGGCATTAAGGCACATAGGCCGGCATTACATGTAAAAGGATTTACGGCTGTAGAATTGGATTACATGTTTCGCAAAGCAAAGTTATCTGTCAGGGAAGGCATGAAGAAATTGCACGATGCAGGTTTGCAATCCATGCCCGGTGGCGGCGCAGAAATTTTTGCACCGGAAATAAGAAAAGAAATTTGTCATGATAAGGTAGACGCGGAAGGCTGGTTGAAAATTCATGAAGAAGCACATCTTTTAGGAATGAGTACCAATGCCACCATGCTTTACGGCCACATTGAAAATTACAGCCACCGGATTGACCACATGAGCCGCTTGAGAAATTTGCAGGATAAAACGCATGGCTTTAATACATTCATTCCACTAAAATTCCGCAATAAGAATAACGACATGAGCAATGTTCCCGAATCATCCATTGTGGAAGACATGAAAATGTATGCCGTGGCACGAATTTATTTAGATAATTTTCCGCATTTAAAGGCGTATTGGCCAATGCTTGGACGGCAAAACGCACAGATGTCCCTATCTTTTGGCGTAGATGACATTGATGGTACCATCGATGATTCCACTAAAATCTATTCAATGGCTGGAAGCGAAGAACAAACTCCCGAAATGAGCACCGATGAATTGGTAATGCTCATCTCGCAAGCTGGTCGCGAAGCTGTAGAAAGGGATACATTGTACAACGAAATAAAAAGTTTTGCAACAAAAAAAGATGTAGAATTTGATGTTACGCTTAATTGATATTATGAACGAAGCATAATCAAATTTGCAATAATCAAAAAATGAGAAGAAATCTTTTCAGGAATGGCTTTTTAATTTTAATTCTACTTCTGTTTTCACTTTTTGCATCAACTGTTCATGCACAGGATAATTATGAGATACAGGTTTATGGTTCAGATCTTGTCGAACCAAAAAATACCATGGTCGAGCTTCACAGCAATTTTACTTTTGACGGGTCAAAAGAAAAGATAAACGGTGTTTTACCAACCAATCATGTTTTCCACGAAACGATTGAAATTACTCACGGGTTTGATAAATGGTTTGAGCTAGGCTTTTATTTTTTTAATTCAATAGGCAACAACGGTCGTACCAATTATGTAGGTAGCCACCTTAGGCCCAGAATTGCTATTCCTAAAAGCTATGATTTGCCTGTAGGACTAAGCCTTTCAGCAGAATTCGGTTTTCAAAACAGCAAGTATAGTGAAGATACATGGTCAATAGAAATAAGGCCTATCATCGATAAGCAATGGAGCAAGCTATATTTATCTTTTAATCCCACTTTTGATAAATCTCTGAAGGGGCCCGGAACGGCAGAAGGTTTTATTTTTTCACCCAATTTCAAAGCAAGTTATGCTGTTACCAAAGCCTTTCTGCCCGGATTTGAATATTACGGATCTCTTGGACCGCTTAATAATGTCTATAATTGGGATGAACAGCAACAACAACTATTTTTAGCAGTCGATTTAAATGTCTCTCCCAAATGGGAATTCAATGCAGGTTATGGCTTCGGATTTACTTCCGGAACTGATAAAAATATTTTCAAAGTAATTGTCGGAAGAAGGTTTAAGTAAAATTTTTACTTCTGATAAATAAATAAAACCCATATTCTTTTTCAATTCATAAAACGCATAATCAGAAAAGCAATTCGTCGCCTGTTAATATTGGCTTTAAAATATAAATTCTCCCATCTTCTCGATATAAGAATAAAGGCAAAGTGCCTTTAATACCTTAATTTTGCACGCTTAAAAAAAATCTAACTATAATTAGATTTATTATTTCTTACTATGTTATTAGGCTTACAAAATGTCACCTTCGAATTTGGGGCCAGGGTGATTGTTAAAGATGCAACCTGGCATATACAACCCAACGAAAGAATCGGTTTAATTGGTTATAACGGCACGGGAAAATCCACCCTATTAAAAGTGCTCACCAATCAATATCTACCTTCTGCAGGCACTGTTGAAAAGGGGAAAGAAACCACTATCGGATTTCTTCACCAGGATTTGTTAAGCTTTGACACAGAGGATTCAATTTTTGAAGTAGCCTTAAGCGCGTTCGAAAAAGTGCAGGCATTGGAAAAAGAAATTGAACAGATTGGAATTGAATTGGAAAAAACATCAGATGAATCTTTGGCCATTACATATGGCGACAAATTGCACGAACTAGAAGTATTGGGCGGATACGACATTCATCACAAAACCGAAGAAATATTACAGGGACTTGGCTTTGCAAATGCAGATTTGCAGCGGCCTTATAAGGAATTCAGCGGTGGCTGGCGCATGCGCGTTTTGCTTGCCAAAATGATACTAATGAATCCTGATGTGTTGCTGCTGGATGAGCCTACCAACCACCTTGACCTTCCTTCTATTGAATGGCTTGAGAAATACCTTCAGCATTATAAAGGTTCTGTGGTGATTGTATCCCACGACCGCTATTTCCTTGACAGAATGGTTACCAAAATAGTGGAGCTATACCAGCAGGAATTGCATTTCTATACCGGGAATTATTCTTATTACCTCCAGGAAAAAGAGCTTAGAATCGACCTACAGAAAAGGGCCTACGAAAATCAGCAGGATTACATCAGGCAGCAGGAGAAATTTGTAGAAAGATTCAAGGCCAAAGCTTCGAAAGCGGCCCAGGCACAAAGTATTATGAAGCGGCTCGATAAAATAGAGCGCATCGAAAATACAGACCTGGAACGACCCAATATGCGCATCAACTTTACGATTGGCCATCAGCCAGGAAGAATTTTATGCACATTGAAGCATGCAACAAAAAGTTTCGGCAACGTGAAGATTGTGGAAGATACCGGCGCAGAAATTAACAGGGGCGATAAAATAGCCTTGATTGGCGCCAACGGAAAAGGAAAATCAACATTGCTCAGGATGGTTGCCGGAGTGGAACCATTTGAAGGGGAAAGGATTGAAGGTCACAATGTAAAAGATTCATTTTACGCACAACACCAGTTGGAAGCACTAAACATAGAGCATACCGTTTTGGAAGAAATGAATTATTCAGGTAGCGGCAAAACGGAGCTTGAATTAAGAACGCTGTTAGGGTGTTTTTTGTTTAGCGGCGACGATGTGGATAAAAAAATAAAAGTATTAAGTGGCGGGGAAAAGGCCCGCGTGGCACTGGCTAAAACTATTGTGAGCAAGGCCAATTTTCTTTTGCTGGATGAGCCAACGAATCACCTGGATATGCATTCGGTTGATTTACTCATAGAAGCATTGAATAAATATGAAGGAAGTTATATTCTGGTAAGTCACGACAGATATTTCGTAAACAAAACTGCCAATAAAATCTGGGAAATTGAGAATTATAAAATAAAGGAATTTGTGGGCACTTATGATGAATGGGAACGATGGAAGCAGGAAAGAAAGGCTGCAGAAAAAAGTGAGCCCGAGAAAAAAGAGCCGGAAAAAAAAACTGTAGTGACGGAAAAGAAAAATACGAATTCGTCTTTGGAAAGCCGGGAACAGCAAAAAGAATTTCAAAAAGTTAAGCGGCAATTCGAACAGTTGGAACAGTTGATTGCAAAACTTTCTGAAGAAAAAAGAAAGCTGGAAGCCGACCTTGCGCTGCCTGAAATTTATTCAGATAAAGAAAAATTTGTCGGGGCAGAAAAAAAATATAATGAAAAACTGAAGGAACTCAGCATGCGCAATGCAGAATATGAAAAAATTTTTGAAAAAATGATTTTGCTCGAAGAACAAGTCGGCTAAAAACCTCCCGACAACGTAGACGGCTTTGCAATACGCAAAATTTTTAAAAAAAACGCGAACTGTAAACCATTAAATTTAACTTGTATTAGATAAAATATTATTTTATCTTTGACTTGTATCCCCCCCTTGAAAAGCTATTTAAGTTAGGTTCTTTTCTAATTTTCCTTTCTGACTAAGAAATTAATTTTAAAACATTAAATTGAAAATTATGAAAAAAGTTGACTCAGTAGAAATTCACGACACATTCGTTGCAATCGGAATTGTGCTCGGATTTATTGCAGTAATGGTTGCGCTTGCTTTTTTAGCCGGATTGTAACCACATTACATTATTTGTTGTATTAAGGCATGGCAATCCATGCCTTTTTTGATTTTGCTCCTTCCATCTTCATTATGCAATAAAAATTTCTTGCGGATATTTGCAATTAGAAAATTTTTTCAAATGCGAATTGCAATAAATGGAATGGGGCGTATAGGAAGATTGCTCTTCAGAAGATTGATTGATTTCCCGGAGTTTGAAATTGTGGCAGTAAATGACCCCATGCCCATAAAAAATCTGGCCTATCTTTTAAAATATGATTCCATCTACGGAACCAATTTTCATACCATGAGCTCTTCGGGTAATTCACTAAAAGTTGATAACATTGAAATTCCAGCATACCAGCAGAGCGACCCAATGGCTTTGCCCTGGAGGGATCTAAATGTAGATGTGGTATTGGAATGTAGCGGACAGTTCATTAAAAAAGAATCGGCTGAAAAACATTTAACGTCGGGCGCCAAAAAAGTGCTATTGTCCACCACCGGCGCTGAAGATATTCCTTTGCATGTTTTTGGATTCAACCAAAATTCCCTTAGTGAAGACGCAACTATTTTGTCGCCTGGGGGCTGTATGACCAATTGTTCTGTACATATTCTTTCTATTTTAAATTCTCTCGGCATACAATCTGTCCATCTTAATATTATTCATTCCTTTACTTCGCGGCAATCACTGGTGGACAGCTCAAATCCGCAATTCCGGCGGGGACGCGCCGCGGCAGAATCAATCATTCCGGTTGCCATTGATCTTGACAAGTCATTGAACCGCCTGTTTCCGGATTTGAAAAATAAGATCAATGTTTTTTCAACAAGAGTGCCTGTGGCCAATGGAGCGATGGCGTCGTTTACATTGCAGTTGATGAAAGATGTATCACCAATTGAAATAAATAAGATGTTCAAATCTGCAGCCCTTGGTGAACACAAAATGGTTTTGGATTTTACCGATGAACCATTGGTTTCGCTGGATATCAAAGGAAACAGTCATTCATGCATTATAGATGGCACCCAAACGGCAGTTATCGGAAACCATGCAAGAGTAGCGGCCTGGTTCGATAATGAATATGGCTTCACCAGCAGGCTTATAGACTGGCTGCATTACTGGAATAAATAATTATACAGTAAAGCAGGAAATACCTTCATTTTTTATTTCGTTCGGAATTTAATGAGCGCTTCCAAAAAACAAATAAGACAATAGAATAGCAGTAATAATACCTACAAGGTCGGCGAGCAGCATAGCGCCAATTGAATATCTTGTGTTTTTGATAGAAACTGCGCCAAAATAAACAGCAATTACATAAAACGTGGTATCAGAAGTGCCCTGCAAAACTGAAGACAGACTTCCTGCAAATGAATCAGAGCCATAAGTAGTCATTGTGTCAATCATCATGCCGCGCGCAGCACTTCCGCTCAATGGCCGTATCAGGGCCGTGGGCAGGCCGGCAACAAACCGCGTGTCGGCGCCTAAGGCTGCAAACAAACTTCTCATACCGTCAATAACTACTTCGAAAGCGCCGCTGGTACGGAGCATGCTGATAGCTACCAACATGCCCACGAGGTAAGGAATAATTTTTACCGCAATATCAAATCCGCCTTTTGCGCCTTCCACAAAGGCATCGAAAATGTCTATCTTTTTATACAACGCTCCTAATATAATTACAAAAAACAGAACCAGGATAATGCCATTGCTTAAGATTCCTGAAAAGGTTTGCACACCTGTATAGTCAAGCGTTTTTAGATAAATCACCATAATCGAAATCACCGCAGAAATCCCCAGCACCCACAGCAGAATCACAGGCTGAAAAACATTTATCTTTTGCTTAAAAGAAACGATAAGCATGGCCGTGATAGTAGCCACAAATGTGGTAATCATGCACGGAATAAAAATTGAAGTGGGATCTGAAGCATTCAATGATGCCCTGATGGCAATAATGCTTACAGGAATCAGCGTAAGCCCTGCAGCATGCAAACACAAAAACATTATCTGCGAATTGGAAGCCGTATCTTTTTTCGGATTCAATTCCTGAAGGCTTTCCATCGCTTTCAAGCCGAATGGTGTTGCGGCATTATCAAGGCCTAAAAGATTAGCAGAAAAATTCATTACCATGTGCCCCATGGCTGGGTGGTTTCTTGGTATTTCGGGAAACAATTTTGAAAAAAAGGGCCCTACAATTTTTGATAAAAGCCGGATGCCGCCTGCCCTTTCGGCAATGCTCATAAAACCCATAAACAGCGCCATGATACCGACAAGATTCAGCGAGATATCGACCGCAGTTTTTGCAGTGGATATGATTCCATCGGCATTTTGCTGTTTGAATTTAATATAATCACCATTGGCATTTTTGCTGTATTTGGTAGTGCCGTCTGTATAAGCTTTGCCGTTTTGTAACGTGCTTAATATTACCGGCGCTAATAGAGTAGTATCAATTTTCTGCGTGTTGGATGTATCGCCTGATTTGCCCACCACCATCTGGCTGTAAATATTAGCATCTCCTTCTATAAAAATGCATTGAAAAGTAGCTGCGAGAAAAGCAACGATAATAAAAGCCGCCCATATTCTGCTTAAGGCCATAAGTGTTGTAAAAAAACTAAGATAAGGGTTTTGTGGTATTAAGACTTTAGATTTTTGTTTCTATAAGAAGAAAATAAAAAAGGAGGTTTTTTTCTTTGTTTGCTGCCATAATGCCTTTTAAGAAAAACTTTATAAAAATTATAATAACATTTCTAAAGCTCTTTTAAATTTTGCTTTCAATACAGGAAAATCATTTTTGGCAATATCCCATACAATGTGAAGATTGACGCCAAAATATTCATGAATGGAAATATTCCTGAATCCATTTATCTGTGCCCACTCTATTTCTGAGTGTTGTAGTTTCAATTCGCTTGATAAATGATTACAAGCTTCACCTACAATTTCAATTTGTTTTATTGTAGCAAAACGTTTTTCGGAATTAGACAAAAAATCTTCAAAACTTACCGCATTAAGATAGGTCTCCGTTTCAGAAATTGCATCAAGGATATGTTGTATTCTAATTCTATCATTTAGTTGGCCTTTCATATATCAGTATCTTATCCTTATCAATCAAAGGTTTTACATATTTTGAAATTCCATCGCTGGTTACAAGATCCACTTTCGCGTTCAGTAATTGTTCAAGTTCTGCCTGATAGCCAAAAAATTTCATCCCAATCGGTTTTTCATAATCCAATTCTAACAAGATATCAATATCACTATCGCTTTTTGCCTCATTTCTTGCATAAGAGCCAAAAAGATAGGCTTTTTTAACAGGCTTATCTGAAAAGAATTGGTGCAATATATTTTTATATGCCAGTTTTAAACTCATACTTCAAAGTTAACGGTATTCAGTTACAATCGTTAAGTCAGAAACAGTAGAATGAATAACTTACCTGTTATCAGAAATTACATTTGTTTGGTTTGGGCACCATCCACCATTCACCTAAAATCATTTACTTTGCTTCCTAAAGAAAAATTTTTTCATGAAGAATCCACGCTTGCAGAAGTTAATTCCACACATTATAGCGGTTGTAATTTTTTTGATAGTTGCGGTTGTTTATTGTAAGCCTGCTCTGCAGGGAAAAGTGCCCCAGCAATCTGACACGCAGCAATGGCACGCGATGGCGCAGCAGTCTTTTGATTTTAAAGAAAAGCATGGCTATTTTCCTTTATGGACGAACAGCATGTTCAGTGGCATGCCTGCCTACCAGATTGCCTTCGACCCGCGAACAAAAATAACCGTAAGCTACCTGTCAGATGTATTAACGTTAGGAATGCCCATTCCGGTTAGCTTTTTCTTCCTGGCCTGCATTTGTTTTTATTTTTTCTGCATTGTTGCCGGGGCAAATCCGTGGGTAAGTATACTTGGTGCTCTTGCCTATGCCTACTCCACTTTTGACCCCATTATTATTGCCGTAGGACACAATACACAAATGATTTCTATCGCGTATGCACCTGCAGTATTAGGAGGACTGCTTTTGATTTTCAAGAAAAAATATTTAGCCGGTTTTGCCATAACGGCGCTCATTTCTTCGCTGATGATTGCGCATAATCATGTGCAGATTGTGTATTACACATTAATCATCGCATTTATTATGACGGTTGCTTTTTTGGTAAGAAGTTACCAGGAAAAGCAATTGTTACACGCAGTGAAAGCCTCAGCGTTGGGCCTTTTAGCAGGAATAACCGGCCTTGCCTGTTGCGCAGTTTCTATGTTGCCAACTTATCAATATGCTAAAGAAAGTATGCGGGGAGGCAAATCGCAATTAACTCAGGATGTACAAGGCAATAAAACAAAGGGCGGCCTGGATAAGGATTATGCATTCCGCTACAGTCTGGGGCTTAATGAAACTTTCACTTTTATTGTGCCCGGATTGTATGGAGGCAGCAACGGTGGAAATGAATATAACACTGATTCAAAATTTGTCGCGCTCTTTTCCCAACTGGGCGTAGGTGAAGAGCAGGCGCTGCAGATGGAAAATCATTACTCTTATTGGGGAGAGCAGCCCGTTACTTCCGGGCCTGTGTATTTGGGGGCGATAGTATGCCTGCTGTTTATTTTCGGCGTTGTTTATCTTAAAAGCTGGTATAAGTGGTGGTTGATAATCGCGAGCGCAGTCGGGATACTGCTTGCCTGGGGCACAAATTTTCAAAGTTTCAATTATTTTCTTTTTGATTATCTGCCTTTTTACAGCAAGTTTCGCGCTCCTACCATGGCTTTGGTGATACCACAATTATGTTTCCCGCTGATGGGAGTTTTAGCACTTTCAAAATTTATATCAGCAGATGTTGACGTGCCGGAAGCATGGAAAAAATTAAAAACCACCACAATAATTACCGGAATCATCCTGGCGATTCTTGCGATTTTTTATATGACCGCTTCTTTTTCAGGTCCCAATGATAAAGCCATCAGGGAAAACTTTAAGCAAAGCATGTTGCAGGTGCCTCCGGGCCAGCAAGCGCCACCGCAACTGGAACAGCAGACAGAGCAAACAAGCCGAAACATTATAAACGCTTTGCAATCGGACAGAAAAAATCTGATGGGAAAAGACCTTATGCGATCATTTATATTAATCGGGCTCGCCGTTCTTTTGATGGGATTGTATCTGAAAAAGAAACTATCATCCAAAATTCTCGTCGGCGCGTTGATAATATTGACTGCGTATGATTTATTGGGTGTGGCATTGAGATATTTAAACTCTAATAATTATGTTGAGCCAGAAGATTTCGAATCTGCATTCGTTCCTTCTCCCGCGGTGGCGCAAATTCTCAAAGACCCTGACCATGCGAATTTCCGGGTTTTTGATGAAACGGTCGATCCATTCAACGACGCCACAGCAGCGTATCATCTCAATTTAGTAGGCGGATACAACCCTGCCAAATTAGGCTTGTATAATGATATTATTACAAACCAATTGAGCAAAGGCAATATGCGTGTTTTCAACATGCTTAACACAAAATATTTTATAGTAAACGACCCGCAAACAGGAAAGCCTGTAGCGCAATTAAACCCGGGCGCTTTTGGAAACTGCTGGCTGGTAAAAGGAATAAAATACGTTGACAATGCCGACCAGGAAATGGCCGCACTCGACAATACCGATCTTAGGGACACTGCTGTTGTTGAAAATAAATATAAAAGCCTTATCACCGCGCCCCCACAATATGATTCTGTGGCGTATATAAAGCTGGTGGAGAACCGTAATGACACGATAAACTACAGGTTCTCGTCTGCATTTCCTTCCTTTGCAGTTTTCAGTGAAGTCTATTATGCAGAAGGCTGGGATGTGTATATTGATGGCGTAAAATCTAATTATGTAAAAACGGATTACATTTTACGCGGAATGCCGATACCGGCAGGCAATCATGAAATTCAATTCAGGTTTGAGCCAAAGACATTCACCATCGGAAGAACCATCAGCATCATCGCCAATATTTTGGTGGCGCTGCTTATCATAGGCACTATCGTTTTTTACATCAGAAAAAAGAAAGAACCTGATCCGCATTTGTTATAATGTAAGCGGTAAGGTTATTCAGCAGAGGAGTATATTTCTGTGAAACGATTGTAACATTACATCTATAAAACTTTATAAAAATGTGGTCTTCCTTTGATAATAGTCGGAGCTAGCTTTATTAAGCTAAATACATTTCCTGCATATTTGTTTGCTTGCTGGAAGGAATTTGTTTTAATAAAGAAAATTTTGCAAAACAGGACTCCAATGAAAAAGACGGGAATTTCGAAAATGTAAAATGAAAGGATGATCAGAAACCACAACACGCCAAATTCTTTTCTGATTCTTACGAGGTTAGAAAGCATTATCTGAAAACCTCTTTGGTCAAATAAATTCGTGTATCCCTTACCGGTAGAATTAAAAGTTTCGTTAGCCGTTTCTCCCTGCAGGTGAATCACGTTGATGCCTCCGTAGATGCATAACTTTCCAACCTGTTTTAGTCTGCTACACCACTCAGCTTCTTCTGCATACAAAAAAAAATCTTCATCTAATAACCCTGCCTTTTGAATAGCATTTTTCTTTACCATTAAGAAAGCGCCGTTAATCCAATCAACTTCCACAACGCCTGAAGCATCCGGAACGTTTGGCTTTTTTACACCAGCCAGCGCGGCAAAAAATTTTAATATAGATCCTAAAAAGGGCAATGGCAATAAATAATTCAGTCCGCCTTTCATTGCATAATTTCCCGAAATCTGCGGTGTTCTGTCAGGATTCAGCAATTGAACGCCGCAGGCAACATAGGGTGAATCTGTAAATTGGATTATGCACTTTTCGATAGCATTATTTTCAATGATTGTATCGTTGTTTAACAGTAAAACAATATTTCCCTGCGATTTTTTAATTCCTTCATTGTTGGCTCTTGCAAAGCCGGAATTGTAATTCATTTCTATCCAGATTACTTCAGGAAAGAATGAGAGAATTTTTTCTTTGCTGTCATCATTAGAATTATTATCAATAACGATTATCTCAAAATTGATTACAGAGTTTTGTGCATAAATTGATTGTACGCAATCACAGATTAATTGAGCGCTTTTATAATTGACAATTATGATAGAAAGTTGAATCAATGCGTAAGTTTATGGTTGCCTGATAAATAATTAATAAACATAAACAGCTTGGAAAACAGGCCCTTTTTTAGTAACGATTCGGGCAATTTACTTTGAGTGTTTACCATTGATAAAATAACACCTGGTAAAGGATAGTGATATCCAGCATTAATAACATCGCGTTCGCTTCTTAGCTGTGAATTTCGAATAAAGCGCCACCACTCATCGTAGCTTTTTAAATTAAATAATCTGTCGCTTTCGTTTTCTAAAAAGGATAATTTCCTGGGAAGAAGCGAGTTTCTGAAAAACGGGAGATCATAACTGGAACTCAGTCCGCCCTGCCCAAAGCGCGCAATTACTTCAGGCCTATATTTTATCCTTATTTCCTTCTTCTCAAAACAACGAAGATTAAAATCCCAGTCGGCATGCGTTTTAAAATTCACGTTATAATTACCAAGCTGCTGAAAAATGTTTTTTCTGTAAAAGATAGCCTGGTGCGAAATATTTTTTATTAATAATTTTCTATAATCAAATTCACCATCGTAAACTTTTTTAAACCCATCTCTTTTTACGTTGCCATACAAAAAATCAATACCCTCAAAATTGCCACCACCAAACAATGACGCTAATACTTCACGGTTATAAAATTCATCATCCGCCCCGAGAAAATAAATCCACTCTCCGGTAGCCCTTTCTATACCTTTATTCATTGCATCATAAACGCCTTTGTCCGGCTCGCTTTTCCAAAGTATAGAAGGATTATCAAATTGTTTTATTATCGAAACAGTACCATCGGTGGAGCCGCCATCGACAATTACCAACTCCTTGTTATCGTAGTTTTGATTCAGGAAACTTCCGACAGATTTTTCAATAACTTTTGCGCCATTGTACACCGCAATAATTACAGATATTTTTGGATACATGGTTTCTGTTTAAAATTTCAGGTTCGGGTTAGGTAGCGCCTGATTTTTCCCCAGCGTCTTTTTCCGGATTTCAAAATAAGTTGCGCTATTGACAATTTTTTTTCAACAGTATCCGCACCGGCCTTTGTACGATGGTGACTTAATAACTGGTAATAATGAGAATTCCGATACGGCCTGGAAGAATAAAAGTTTACCTGTTTTTGATAAACCTGGTTTACACAATTAAATTCACCGGGTATTCTTAGTTCCGGCAATTTATAATGATTACCATATTGAGTGGGCACACGAAACAATTCAATGTCGTGCTTAATCGCTAATAATGACAGAACGGATTGATCCCACCGATGCTCCTTAAAACCAAAAAAATTTTTTTTGCCACAGACATTAGGATTGCCCGATATCACTCTTTCATCGCGACAATAATTCAACCATTCGTTCAAAAAAGATTCGGCTTGCGGCGACTTTCTGAATAAAGAAAATGAGGCATCACTTTGCAGTCCGTCCCAATATTTTTTTTCGTCGCAGTGCATGATTACAAAACAATCTCTTTTAGTCCAGAACTTATTTTTAAGATTCTCATTAGCAAACAGCAAAACGGGATTATTTTTCCTGCATATAGAAATTAGCGGATCCAGGCTGTCAATTATTTCTATTCCACAGTCTGCATAAATAACGATATCTCCCTCCGAAATTTTTTTCATGGCTTGAAGAATAATGAAAGGCTTCCATAGCCAATATCCGATTCCTTTGGCCGCCTGTAAAATCTTTTTATTTTCTTCATAAAAAGCAAAGGCTTTCAAGTCTTCAAAATCCAAAGAATTAATTTCTTTAATCCCATGCTTTAATGCAGAATAATTTAGCCTGAAGCGGCTTTGTTCGTATAGTTTGTTTGACAAATTGGTGAGTACCACTCTCATGCTATAGGGGAAAGTTTGAGATGATTCCAACAGAATGAGGTTTTTCATTTTGCCCCACCCAACCATTAATGCTTAACAAATAAACATCCTTTATCTTGAAATTGTTATTGTATTTTTTAATGATTTTAAAAAAAGAATTTCTCATTTTTCCTACAAGGTCATCCCATACAATTACAAATTTTTCGTCTAACAAATTATATTTTACAAGCATTTCAAATTCAAAAAGAATCGCTTTATGTGAATGCAACGCATCTGAAAAAACAAGATTGAATCTATTTCCTTCAAGCCTGGCCCAACTATTTTCATCCCAAACATCCGCGCATAAATAGTTTACTCTGTTCTGCTCAAATTCAAAACCAGTGAGCGACGAATTTGTTTTTTTTATTGAGTCCGCCGGTGTAGGCCATTCAGTTTTTTCTTTCAAAACAAAGCGATTGGCCAGCACAGGATTAATTTCCTCAATATCAAATGCTGTAAATTGGGATTCATTCAAAGCATTCAGCAATTGAAAAAAATTTTTCCCTACAGACACGCCAATCTCGAGATAATTGATTTTTTTAAAATATTCTTTGGCGATATAAACCATCACATCGGTATAAGTCATCGAATCGCCAATTGGCTTGTTAATTTCCTTTCTTATAAAATCTGGAACGCCATATTGAAAAAAAGAATTTTGAAACGCCTCATCATCAATCCAATCATCAATTGCTGACAGTGAATTCCTGTTTTGCTTCATAATTTTTTCCATTTCCGGTTTCCGGAATGAAAATTCAGATTTTACATTAATCTCTGGACTAAAAAGTTTATTGAACCATGGTGACATAAACTAAAATTTTATAGAGAGTCTTCCTGTATAATCAATCCGGTTTAAAAAAATAGTTAGCTTTCTTTTTTCAATAAATTCATCCACCGCTTTTTTTGATCCTGTCCAATGTCCGTAATCATCAATAATTAAAACGCCGCCGGGAACCAACAGATCATAAAGAATTTCCAGTTCATGTTTTGTGGATTCATAAAAATCAGTATCCAGGCGAAGCAAAGCAATTTTACCAACCGATGGTTCCGGCAAAGTATCTTCTACTTTTCCTTTAAAATAAAATATTTTATCAGCAGGATAATTTGTCTTATTCAAATTTGCTTTCACTTCATCCAAAGAGGAATAGCACCAAACGTTGTCCCCTTCTAATTTGTTTTCTTTTTGTAAAAGTTCAGATGCGGTTGAATTATTTATTGCACTTACATCCTTCTCATTGGGTTCTGACATTCCTTCAAATGTATCAAAGAGAAATAATTTTCTCCTGGTATCATTTAATTGGAGAAGCCTTCTGGCGATCAACATCATGCTTCCTCCTTTCCAAACGCCACATTCTACAATATCACCTTCGATTTTGTTTTGAACCAAATAATCAATAGCTCTTAATAAAACCACCTGCCGTTCATGACTGGTCATTGTAAAACCTTTAACTGCGGAAACATTTTCAATTTCAGATGCGGTGAAGTCAGAAGGGAAATTCTCCTTTATATTTCCACGGCCTGTTATCACCGAATTTTTGATATCCGGATCAATCAGATTTTTCTTTAAAAGTTTGTTTACTAATGACATTTTAAAATTTGTTTTTTCTATTTCGCAATCTTTTTCAAAAACAATTCCAATCCTTTCTTTTTATTTTCGTCCAGTTCAAAGTTAATGCACTCCGTGTAATACGTATGCAGATCGAACGGTTTGAACGGATTTTTCTCAACTACTTTTTCTAAATTGCTTAACCCCAATTTATTTGCTTCGTTAAATTCTTTTATGAAATCTGCATCCAGTTTTTTATTGCTTACCCACGCCGCAAACACAAATGGTAAATCAGTAAAATTTTTCCATTCCTCACCAAGATCAAAAATAAAAGGTGATTTCGCTCTTTGTATTAAGGCGCGGTCTCCAATTATAAGACCAGCAGTTGTTCCTGATATTTCTGATTGATATCCATTTTCAGTATTTTGGAAAGCCACATTGATTTTCCAATACTCTTTTATTAGAAGTTTCAACAACGCTACTGAAGTGCGGCTTTGATAGTCCAACAAAATTGTTTTGATATCATACAAAGAAACTTCACTGAAAAGGCATACGCTCGCCACTGCACCATCACTCCCAATGCAATAATCAGAGATAGTATGATATTCTTTCATTTCCGGAATTACTGCTACCGGCACTAAACCTACATCTATTTCGTCGTTTAACAACATCGCCGCGATCTTCGAAGGATAACCTATCAACAAATCGACTTCATTTTTCATCAACCCGTTTTCAAATCCATATACCAGAGGTTTCGTATTCAAATAACTTACCGCTCCAACCCTTACTTTTTTCTGCACTGTTTACTTTAATTTTGCCGCAAATTTAATTCAAAAGCTGAAAGCAGAAATGCCAGGGCTAAAAGCATAAAACAAAAGAGAGATGTCCTTTTATTTGCAGCAAACAAACAAATAATTCAGTATTTTCTTTTATCCATGCCTTTAGCCTTAAGCCTTTAGCTATAAGCCTTAAGCCTCCTTCTATGCAACTTCAACCTCTCACTGCCATTTCCCCGATTGACGGACGTTATCGCAATCAGCTTCAACATCTTGATGAATATTTTTCAGAATTTGCTTTGATAAAATATCGCGTAAAGGTGGAAGTGGAATATTTTCTTTTTCTTTCTCAAAAAAGATTCTTTAAAGTATCTCCGAAAGTAAAAAAACAATTACTGGAGGTTGAAAAAAACTTCTCAATTGCTGATGCAGAGAAAATAAAAGCAACTGAAAAAATTACGAATCATGATGTAAAAGCAGTTGAATATTTTCTGAAAGAAAAGCTACAATCCTTTGGTGGTGAAGATTTGCTGGAATGGATTCATTTTGGATTAACGTCGCAAGATATAAACAATACCGCTGTTCCCATGATGTGGAAAGACGCGATTGAACATGAATATTTGCCGGCGGTTATTAATCTTCAACATACACTTCAGGATTTGGCTAATGATTGGAAAGATGTGCCCATGCTGGCCAAAACGCACGGCCAGCCTGCTTCTCCCACGATACTCGGAAAAGAAATAATGGTTTTTGTAGAAAGAATTGAAAACCAGGTTCAGCAGTTTAGCTACATTCCATTCACCGGAAAATTCGGCGGCGCAACAGGAAATTTCAACGCGCATCATGTGGCCTTTCCGAAAACAAACTGGATTAATTTTGCCAATCAGTTTCTGGAACAAAACTTGGGATTGCAAAGACAACAATACACTACACAAATTGAACATTATGATTTACTGGCTGCACATTTTGATGCGATAAAAAGAATCAATACCATATTAATTGATCTATGTCGCGATGTGTGGACTTACATCAGCATGGATTATTTTAAACAAAAAACCAAAGCCGGTGAAATTGGAAGTAGTGCTATGCCCCATAAAGTAAACCCGATTGATTTTGAAAATGCAGAAGGCAATCTTGGCATCGCAAACGCTTTGCTGGAGCATCTTTCAGCTAAATTACCTGTTTCCCGGTTACAAAGAGATCTTACAGATTCTACCGTTATCAGAAATATCGGAGTTCCAATTGCTCATACTTTTCTCTCAATTCTTTCTCTTCAAAAAGGAATCAGCAAATTAATTTTAAATGAAGAAAAATTGCATGCCGATCTTGATAATAATTGGGCAGTAGTTGCCGAAGCAATCCAAACAATTTTAAGAAGAGAAAACTATCCGAAACCTTATGAAGCATTGAAAGAACTGACAAGAGGAAAAAATTCTATCGATAAAAAAGCGATACATGATTTTATTGATACGCTGAAAATCTCTGCTGCACTTAAGAAAGAATTAAAGGCAATTACTCCTTTTAATTATACCGGAAAATCATTTTAGATCTTTCAGTGTTCTATTAGCATATTAGCATATTAGCACATCAGCAAATTAGCACATTAACCCATTTATTCCGACATATCCGTATTGCTGACAAATGCAATCTTTTTACTGTCTGGCGACCACGACGGCGTATTGATGGTTCCCTGGCCGCCATACAAATACGCAATTACTTTTAATGGGCCGCCCGATGCCGGCATCATTCTTAAGTACACATGTTTATAAAATGGATGATCGTCTGGCTTTACCTCATCTTTTAAAAAAGTGATACAAACAATCCATTTACCATCAGGCGAAATATGTGCGAACCAATTATTATAATCATCATTTGTCAACTGTTCCTGATCGCTTCCATCCGGCTTCATGCGCCACAATTGCATTAGTCCGCTTCTTACCGAATTAAAATAAATATATTTCCCATCCGGGCTGTATTCAGGCCCGTCATCAAGTCCCTTTACATTCGTGAGCTGGATTTCTTTACCTCCTTTAGAAGGAATTTTATAAATATCAAATCCTGCAGGCGTTGGATCGCTATTTCGTTTAGCCGTGTACGTTAGCCACTTGCCGTCAGGCGACCATCCGTGCAAATAGGAGAATCCCAAAAGCGGGGTAATCAACTTTGGTTCCCCACCAGTCATAGGCACCGTATACACGGTTGAACCTATTTTTCCATCCGGGCTGCGCGCACTGATGCCAAGCATTTTTCCATCAAAAGAAATAACATGATCATTGTTGATATCTTTTACTTTTCCGGTTGGAAACAAGGCTGGCCGGCGCGACTTAAGATCAAAAAGATAAAGTGATCCGTTTGAATTATAAAGAAGGCTTTTACCATCCGTTGTCCAGTTAGGCGCCTGCAAGGAAGCATTTTCTGAATAAACAATTTTTCTTTTGCCTGTAATTACATCCATCGTTTCAATATGGCTGCCTAAATATTTCTTATAGGGAACCAAATCTTTTCCTGCCGGAATTACAATCCTTACATTTTCAAAATCAGCTTTTTCAACAGCATTTTTATTATGGGCACACACAAACAAACCCACATACACATCGCCATCAAAATTGACATCAGAAAGTTCTTTGGATACAAAGGTGTCTCCAAAGTGAGCAACGGACATGATAAATTGGTTTCCCTTTCGTTCCAGTTGAACTACATCAGGGCCGCTAATATCAAACTTGTTTTCTTCTACATTTGTATGTGCTGCTTTCCTATATTGAAGCGAAGTTAGCCCATCACCGTGAATCGTAGCCGCTACCATTGCCGAACTGGTGTCAAGCCCTTGCCTAACCATCCAGCCAAACTTCCGATGCGCTTCTCCACTTTTTCCCTGGAATTTTCCGCGGGCACGTAAAATAAAATCGCCTCTCATTTTTTTCCATACAAAATGAAATTCGTCATTGGTAAACCAGATATTGGCTCCGGATCCGGTAATAGCGTATTCATCATTAGCTGAATTATAAATGGCATTACCGGAATGAAGCACTTTGCCCACATCAGTTTGCCCTTCAAAGATTCCCGTTTTCTGAGAAAAGCTATTTACTGATAACATCATACAACTACTGATAATTGAAAGTTTTATGACACTGGAAGTTTTGAACCGCATGAATGCTACTTTATTTTTTAATAATCAGAATAATCTGTGGAATGCATAAGAATACTGTCAATGTGAGAAACAGAAACCTTATTTTCGTATTTGGGATCAGCCGATATTTCCTTCCACTTCGGATCACTTCCAAAAACTTTCCATTGCGCATTCCTGTCGTCTACACTCTTAAATATGGGCATATACATCAGGTTGGGCATGCGACCTCCGGAAATTACTTCGCCATAAAAAACCGGATTAAAACCAAGACGCATAAATATTTCCATTTCATCATTATTAAACATGGCTCTTTTGGTGTCGGCCAAATGAACAGTCGGGCTTTCATAGCTTCTCAGCTCAAATACTCTGTCAGCGTCCTTATGCTTCGGCAGATCCATTGCCGGCTGGCCATCAAACGCATTCATCAAAATTGATTCCATCCTTTGAAAAGGAGGTGCAGCCGCATCTGCATGCAAAAAACTTTCTCCATCTTTCTTAAAAAAAAGATCTGAATGCAAGCGCTCATCGATTTTCATCCACTGGTCCACCGAAGCAAAAGGGATTAAAACATAAATCTTTTTGTCCACGGCGGTATCATTGTCCAGCGGCTTAAAAACGCCAATATTTTTTATTCCGAACCGGTGTAAGGCAGGAATAAAGGCGTGTTGGAGAAAACTATCGGTAATGCTTACCTGTTTTTCATCTTTTAAATGATAAATTCTAAATTGAAAAATCATCTTATTTATTGCTTTACTATAAGAATTATTGGAAAGAAACATAAAAGAAAAAATAATTGCGGTTAATCTGAAAATTTTATTCATAATTGATAAATTAAAAATTGTTTTGTTAGTAAAATGTAGAAAGACTTATCCATCGCGGGTTTTAACAGTCTCTCCAAGTTAAATTAATGAGCGTTCCTGATTTAAACAGAGCTTGCAACAATGGAATCAAAATCAAAACCAGCGCGCAAAAGAGTTCGCTTGGCAACATCCACTGCATACCCTGCTGTATTGTATGGATGAACAGGCACTTCGGTCGCCTCTTCCAATTGCTGCAAAAGTCCGGCTGTTTCGCCTTCCGTTAGTTTTTCGCAAACATCGTACATCCCACCGGCTTCCTCTTCCAATAAATCATGCTTTTCCAATACATAATACAAAACCTTAATTACATCCGGCGTTGGCGGCACCACCATCAGTGCGGTTAAAGCGCCATGATCCAGCCGGAGCTTCGCTGCCAAAGGCAACGCAACATTGCCATTTGCCTTTTGCGCAGCAGGAAAAAGAATTTTTTCTTCCATTTTAATGTGCTTCAAAAGGCCTGTTCTAAACCGGTGATAGTACTCTTCTTTCACAGACTTCATATCTGCCGTAGCGTTATCTAAAAGTTCGTCAATACGACGATGGTCATTCGCAAAAAACTGATAAAGTGGTTTATTCATACCCTGTTCTCTATATCAAATTCTTCTTTATGTAATCAATGCTTTCTTTGATGCTCACAAATGGATCGCCGGGAGTTTTATCCTGTTCTACATAAAAATATTTCATACCTGCTTCGTTTTTATGCTTGAAAATTTCTTTAAAATTGATTACGCCATTTCCCACTTCTGTAAAATCTTTTGCAGGAGTTTTATCCATATCTTTTACGTGCCATAGAGGGAATCTTCCCGGATGTTTTTTGAAAAGCGCAATGGGATCCTGGCCGGCTTTGGTGACCCAATAAATATCCATTTCCATTTTTACGAGATCAGGATCTGTTGACAATAAAACATCATAAGGATATTTGCCATCCTGCTTTTCAAATTCAAAATTATGATTGTGGTAACACAATTGAATGCCGGATTTTTTACATCTTTCCCCTGCGGTATTAAGATAGTCAGCCACCTTCTTATAATGATCCAAATCGCCTCGTTCTGAATCCATCAAATAGGCGCACACCATATATTTCAATCCTACTTCAGCCGCATCATCCACGGCCTTGTCCCAATCGTTGAGAATGGTTCCTTGCATTGAATTCCCGTTAAATTTTGCTTCACCCAGCATGTAATGACTGCTATACATTACCTGGCCATTTTGTTTTAAAACATCTTTAAATTCTTTCGGCGACATGCCATAAAACTTTTCAGTTCCCGTGTAGGTAGCGCCTTCAAGAGAATTATAGCCGATCGCCGCGACCTTTGCCAGCGTCGCTTTGGGGTCTTTACCCATCGCATCGCGAACGGTATATAATTGCAAACCGATCAATGGACTTTTTGCCTTAAATGAAGAAGGAGCGATCATTAATCCTGCTGAAAGAACCGAAGTGGTTTTTAGAAAGGAGCGTCTTGTTGTCATTATTTTATGTTTAAATTTTACTTATTATCCTGGATTTTTTAATACCTGTTCATAATAGCGGTTCTAAAGCTATTCAAAAAAAAAGCAGCGAAAAAATTTCACTGCCTTTTTTCTAAAATTATTTCTGAATTATGATTACACGACCTTGTAATAACGCTGGTTGTTTCTTCCAAACTTCATATAATTTTTCAGAGAACCAGGGCGAAAAGCCCACGTAGCATAAACCTTCTTTTTAAGTCGGAAATAGCCTGGATATTTATTCTGCTGTTTGAGCGTTAATAAACGCTTTAATCTTACGTCAGTTGCCAGCAATTAATTGTAAAATGAAGTCCAATTCTCAAAGATAAAAGTTGGCTTGCTAACCCACAAATGTCATATGCTTCCATCCGGCAACCTGCTGCCATACCAATTATTTGCAGCATATCCTTCATCTAAGTAGTTGTGGATTATAAATTGTCGGCAACAAATTTTTTACAGTAGTTTTTTATTTGTCGCCGCACTTTACGAAACTGTTCTTTAATTTCTTCTTCTGTTCCTGTTGCCTTTGCAGGGTCATAAAAATTCTGATGAAACATTTTTGCTTTTGTCGGAAAGAACGGGCAACGTTCTCTGGCATTGTCGCAAACGGTGATTACAAAATCAAAATCAATGTCGCGGTATTCGTCAATGTTGTTTGAAGTGTTGTTTGAAATATCAACTCCGTCTTCTTTCATTGTTTCAACCGCTCTTGGGTTTACGCCCTGTGTTTCAATACCCGCACTGTAAACTTCTGCCTTGTCGCCTGCAAACAATCGCAGGTACCCTTCTGCAATCTGGCTTCGGCAACTGTTGCCTGTGCAAAGCACTAAAATTTTTTTCTTCATAACTTATACCAATATCAAATGTTGATGATGCACAACCTGGCGTCAAAGCCAATGGCGAGCGCTAAGCAATTAAGGAAATCATCATGAGAATTGCTTTGCAATATTTTTTAATTGCAACAATCCGCACCGCAGCAGGACTTTGATTTGTCTGCATACACCGTAATGCTAAAAATGCCTGTGGTTCCGGTTTTAAAATCGTTGAGTTCTTTTTCGCTCAAATAGTTTTTCAAAATATCACCGGGAATATTAATTGGTTTTTCTTTTTGAATGGTGACGTTGCTGAAACCATTTATTTCGATTAATTCCAGGTAGGTTTTTTTTTGTATTGCGCCTGACACGCAACCAGCATACATTTCAGCGTCTTTGCGCAAACCTTCAGGAAGCTCACCGATTAACACAACATCTGAAATACTAAAGTGCCCGCCAACTTTTAAAACGCGAAAAATTTCTTTGAATACTTTGTCTTTGTCAGGCACAAGATTTAGAACGCAGTTGCTTACAATTACATCAGCAACGTTTGAAGAAACAGGAATGTTTTCAATATCGCCTTGCCTGAATTCAACATTTGCGAAACCTAATTTTTGTGCGTTAGCCCTTGCTCTTTCAATCATTGCAGGCGTAAAGTCAATACCTATTACCCTCCCGTCTTCGCCTGTTTCATTTCGTGCAACAAAACAGTCGTTGCCGGCGCCACTACCTAAATCAATTACTGTGTCGCCCTTTTTTATTTGTGCAAATTGCGTTGGTAAGCCGCAGCCTAATCCCAGGTCAGCGTCCGGATTGTAGCCTTCCATGTTGCTATAGTCATCAGTCATGATATTATACACTTCGGTTGAGCAACAACCTGAGCCGCAGCAGGCAGACTGATTGGTTTCTTTGTCCTGTAAAGCGATTTCGCTGTATTTCCGCTTTACGATTTCTTTTAGCTGTTCTGAATTTTGCATTTATTCTTTTTTTTTATTAACAACAATTGTTTTTCTTTTCCAGTTTTATTGATACATTGTCAAAGTAATTTTTAAGTTTAGCTATTGCCTTTTCATCAATGCAATAACAAACGCTGTTGCCTTCAACGTTGCCTTTAATCAGCCCGGCGCTTTTAAGTTCTTTCAGGTGTTGCGAAATTGTTGGCTGTGCAAGTGGGAGCTCGTTTACGATATCGCCACAAATACAAGTGCCAACTTTGATGAGATATTCAAAGATTGCAATGCGTGCCGGATGCCCTAATGCTTTGGCCATTGTCGCAATGGCGTTTTGTTTGCTGGTAAAATGTTCCGTCTTGGTTGCACCCATAGTTTCAATTTAATATTGCAATATTACGATAAACATTTTAAAAACAAAATAATTTACAACTTGTACAACTAAGAAGAGCTGCGTCAGCGATGCGCTGATAAATATAAAAAGATGATATTTATTCGTCTGCTCTGCAAAAGAAGTTATACTGTCAAACCCAACCACAAAGCAAGTGTATGAAACCGGATAATGAAGGCTCAGAAATGTTAAGCGTTTTCAATTCGCACTTGTCTCAGGTATTGATGAGGCGTTTTATCATAGATTGATTTGAAAAGCCTTATAAGATACAATTTTGGGTAAATGCTGCCGGTTTGTTTCAATTTTAAAAATTTTATTTGGGTGCTGATATTTGCTTTCTTTTGTCAATTTTACTATGTCAACATGAAAACATCTAAGTCAGGATTTTCTTTATCGCGTTCTTCCGACTTTATAAAATTAAATTTCGTCAGTAGTTTAGTTGACTTTCGATTATTGCGATGCGTAAACGCCACTATATTTTGAAATTGCAATGTCTGAAAAACGTAATCAATGACTAACTCAATCGCTTCCGTCATTATCCCCTGCCCTTGAAACTTTGTCATAAGTTCATAACCAATTTCGCAACTGTTTTCATTTTCATTTGAAAAGTTAAACAGGCAAATGGTCCCAACAAACGTTGCTGTCTTTGTTAAGGTAATTACCCAGTAAATTGAGTTGTTATTTTTAATGTTATCTCTAATCTTATTGATAAAGTTTATTACGTCTTCAATCGTCTTACTTGGCTGTCTGCCAAGATACTTGTTTATCTCCGGGTCAGAACGCAAAGCAAAAATAGCCTGCTGGTCATTAATTGATAATTGTCTAAGGGTTAGTCTTTCAGTCGTCAAATTTGGGAAAGGTGTAAAATTTATGTTTGGCATCGTTACGAAATTGAACAGGCGAATTTGTTCCCATAAGTGGGATAAAGTAAATTATGAATTTCTGTCGGCGATAGTCCCAAAAAGTCGTCAACCGGATAGTTGTTCTGAAGCAAAATATTTGTTTCTAATTCACCAGGAATTTCATTGTTTGAATGTCGTAATATTATTGCTGCTTACCGGTAGCCAAATAATTATTTTCTTACTTGTACGCTCTACTAACATTGTTCAAATAATATTTGTCCGAAGTTATGATTTTTCTGTTGCGGTTCTAACTGTGAACATTACTCGAAAATGGTGGCCAACAAAATATTATACGAAGCCCTTATCTTCCTTAAAAATAAATCTCTTTTCCACCTCTACCCTGGCGTACATCCGCACAACAAGAAATAAAAATCCTTCTTATTTATTCGTTTACTAACAACAGTATAATTCGTGGCTATTTCCAACTCTATCTACAGCCTATCCTGGTTCCGAAATCAAAACATTATTGTAATTTCATCAGTTTTCACTCAGAAAAAAAACAGTGGAGAATATGCGGCTATATCTTCTTTAGTAGATAAAAATTGATAACACCCCTATCACTAAGTAAATGAACAAGATCCTTGTACTTTTTGCCCACCCCGCGTTTGAACGATCAACCATGCACCGGTCATTGCTTGAGCATATAAAGCAACTGGACGATGTAACTGTAAATGATTTGTATGAAAATTACCCCGACTTTGAAATTGATGTGGAAAGAGAAAAAAAACTCCTTTCAGCACACCAGGTAATTATTTGGCAACATCCGCTTTTTTGGTACAGCGGCCCTGCGTTATTAAAACAATGGCAGGACCTTGTATTTGAGCACGGCTGGGCTTATGGAAAAGACACTTATGCCCTTGAGGGGAAAATCATTTTCAATGCAATCAGTTCGGGCGGGGAGCTGGAAGCTTTCCAAAAAAGGTGTTTTCATAATTCAACCATCAGGGATTTTTTATTACCTTTTGAAAGAACAGCAGAAATTTGCCGGATGATTTATTTGTCTCCTTTCTGGGTTCCGGAAACAGAAAAGCTGGGCCACGCAAGGATACAGGAATTTGGCCGGCAATATAAAGAGCTTTTGATGCTGTTGCGCGACAATGACCTGAATGATCCTAAATTTCTATCTGTCCCATTATTAAACAAGCTTGTTTCAACAGGCAAACCCATTTAAAATATGGACCAACATCAATTCCTTTTACAGGCCATCATATTTTTGACAGTAGCCGTAATTTTCGTACCGGTCGCAAAAAAACTGGGGCTTGGTTCCGTGCTTGGATATCTTTTGGCTGGCGTAGTAATCGGTCCTTTTATATTGGGTTTTGTGGGCAATGAAGGAGAAAGCATTCTTCATTTCGCAGAGTTTGGCGTAGTGCTGATGCTTTTTTTAATTGGACTCGAGCTCCAACCTGAGCTGTTATGGAAGCTCCGCAAATCCATTCTCGGGTTAGGCGTAATGCAGCTTATTCTTACAACGGCTTGCATCGC
The DNA here is from genome assembly GCF_003721595.1 of Hanamia caeni. Classification (GTDB taxonomy): domain Bacteria; phylum Bacteroidota; class Bacteroidia; order Chitinophagales; family Chitinophagaceae; genus Ginsengibacter; species Ginsengibacter caeni. The sequence continues at coordinate 614,844 of NZ_RJJR01000001.1, read as the reverse complement.
TGCTTTGGCAATGGCTTTCGGATTTGGTTGGCAACATTCTTTGGTCTTGGGAATGATACTTTCCATGTCATCTACTGCCATTGTTTTACAAATCCTGACTGAAAAAGGATTGATGAAAACCGCTGCGGGGCAAAGCGCTTTTTCCGTTTTATTATTCCAGGATGTTGCCGTCATTCCTATCCTTGCCATTCTCCCTCTTTTTGGTAAAATAGCTTCAGGCAGTACCGCAGTAATTGAACATAGTGAAACGTGGGTAGATGGAAAACCTGGTTGGCTTCAGGGCCTGATAGTGTTCGGTTCTATTGCCGCCATAATTGTGGTTGGAAGGCTTTTGATTCGCCCTTTACTTCGCATCGTTGCCAAAACCGAAATGCGTGAAATATTTACGGCCCTTGCGCTGCTGATAGTAATTGCCATAGCAGAACTCATGACACAGATCGGTCTCAGTCCCGCTTTAGGAGCCTTTCTTGCCGGCGTGGTATTGGCCAACAGCGAGTATCGACATGAACTGGAAAGCGACATTGAGCCTTTTAAAGGTTTGCTATTGGGTATCTTTTTTATGGCGGTAGGCGCTTCCATCAATTTTCATTTACTGGCCGATCAGAAATGGGCCGTAATCTCCTGGGTGCTTCTTCTAATTTTCATCAAAAGCGCGGTGCTTTTGCTGTTAGGCAAATTTCTTAAAATGGGCGCCAAACAGAATTTTATTTTTTCATTCAGTCTTAGCCAGGTGGGTGAATTTGCTTTTGTTTTATTGTCTTTCTCAATGCAGCAGGGAATATTGCCGCCGGATACCGTAAGCCTTATGATTGCCGTAGTAGCCATCAGCATGGGTTTAACGCCCATAGTAATGTTGCTGAATGAAAAAATAATTTTACCACGGGTTGGCATTGGCATAAAACCTGAAAGAGAAGCTGATGTAATTGATGAGAGAAACAAAGTAATTATTGCAGGCTTTGGCCATTTCGGAAGCACCGTTGGAAGATTTTTGAAATCCAATAAAATAGAAGCTACTTACCTGGACATGAATTCAGACAGGGTGGATATTTTAAGAAAAATGGGATTTAAAGTATTTTATGGAGATGCTTCCAGGCATGAGCTGCTGGATTTTGCGGGAGCAAAAGATGCCAGCATTATTATTATAGCGATAGGTTCGGCGGAGAAAAGGCTTGAAGTTGTAGAAACGGTAAAAAAACATTTTCCTCATCTTCACATGCTGGTAAGATCAACAAATCGCTACGACGCCTATGAACAAATGAACGCAGGGCTGCTTCACATTTACCGGGAAACACTGGACACAAGTTTGCGCGTAGGCGTGGATGCGATGTCTCTTTTAGGCTACAGAAAATATACTGCCAGGCATCTGGCCAATACTTTCTTTAAATATGACGAAGAGGCTTTAAAAAGACTATCTTCCATCCGCGACCAGGAAGTATATATAAATGAAATTAGAAAATCAACCGGGGAACTGGAATTGCTGATGGCAAGTGATAATCAATTTGCAATCCAGGCAGATATAGTGATGGAAGAAGAAGATCCTTCCTGAGAAAAAAAGCGTTGAGAAATTGTTGCACTTACGACTTAAACTTACAGAACAAGAATTCGTGTTATTTATACTTTCACTGCAAATCTTAATTCAGAAAACTTTCAATAAACGAAAATAGTTTAGACGGTTCTTCTATCTGCGGATTATGGCCAGATTTTTCAAACATCACAAATTTTGCCTGCGGACAATATTCTTTATATTTTTCCATCATAACCGGCACGGCCACACGATCATATCTTCCGCCGTAAATTAATACCGGCATTTTCAGATTTTTTAATTCCCGGCGATAATCAAAAGTCCCGATGTCGCTCCCTACCAAAAAATCACCATCCCTGCCCACCATTTGATAATATAATTTTGAATTGAAAGAGTTGGGATAAGGTTTTCGCCCACGCGATAAAAAATTATTGGGATTATAAACATATAAAAATCCATAAGGAACTTTGCTGCACAATCGCTGATGTTCCGGATCGCTTGATACAGCGCCTTCATGCTTATACTTTCCAAAAGTTATATCACCCTAAACACGATTTTACAAATCATCCATTAACCTGCAACGAAAATCAACAGTTCAGAAAACAAGTTTAGATTTGAACCAAATAAATAATATGCTGACAAACATTAACCCAAAATTGCCAATGCGGGATAAAGCCGCTACGAAGGATTTTTACATCAATAAATTAGGTTTCCAGGAGTTTGGAAATGCAGACTATAGCGGGTACCTGATGGTTGAAAAGGATAGTATACAAATTCATTTCTTTGAATTCATGGAGCTTGATCCAAAAGAAAATTATGGACAGGTGTATATCCGGACCGACAACATTGATAAATTGTACCAGTTGATGTTAGACAAAAAATTAAGCATACATCCAGAGGGAGATTTACAATTAAAACCATGGGGACAAAAGGAATTTTCTATGCTTGACCCTGACAATAATTTGCTCACATTTGGACAAAGGATATAAGTCATAGCGGCAAAACCCTGGCGCGGGCTTCCGGGCGCATGATAAGTTGTTACTTAAATTTTCTGTTTAATTTGAACCTGCGAAAAAATAGTTGTCTGAACTTTTGAAAAGTCATTTCAGATTCCCCAATTGTGGAAGGTATTCCCAAATTTGTCAAAGGTTTTGATGCCCCAGCCTTTAATTCAAATAAGTTTTAATCGTATTGATGAGATGGGAGAGTTCGAAAGGTTTGGGAATAAAGGCCTGTGCGCGGCAATCATTAATAAATTTCCCCATTTCTGCATTTGCGGAAAAAAGGATAACTGGAACATCCGCAGTTTCCTCTGCCCTTCGCATCTGTTTGCAAATATCTCGTCCATCTGCATCCCCAAGAGACACATCCAGCAAAACAAGGTCTGGCTTAAAGTGGTGCATGCAAGTATCGATCTCCTCCCACCTTGAAATGGCTTCTACGTTAAACTGATTCATCGTTAACATGATTTTCACCAGCGACAGGATATCAAGGTCATCATCTACTACAAGAATTTTATTCATAAAAATGTATTAAGGTTATATCTACCAAAAACAAGCTAAGCCTCCGTTTGCTGTATTTCCAATGAATGTTTTAATGGTAAAGAAAAAATAAAAATGGAACCGCGGTCTGTTGTTTCTACCCAAATCTTACCATAATGCCTTGTAATGATATCCCTGCAAATATATAGCCCCAATCCAAACCCTGAGATATGAACAGACGAGTGTTTGGAGCGATAAAACCGTTCAAAAATATTCGTTTGCTCTTCTTTTGCAATGCCAATACCAAAGTCCCTTATTTTTATCAGCAATTCTTTGTCCGTTTTTTCAGAATCAATGATTACCTTATTTTCTCCTGGCGAATATTTAATCGCATTGGATAACAGGTTCAGTAAAACCTGCTCTATCCTCTGCCTGTCACCATAAATAATTTCATTTTGAAGTTTATCCTCCAGGATGATCCGGTGGGTCGAAACCATCTGAACGGCATTGACCGTTTCTTTTAAAAGATCCTTCATATTAAATTCATTCATTTCCAGTTGCAGTTGCCCGCTTTGAATTTTAGAAACATCCAGTAAATCCCTGATCAGCAGTTCCAGTTTGTTTACATTCATCATCGCCTTTTCTACAAACTGCTTTTTTGTAGGCTCATTTTCCATCATATTTAATATTTCAATATAGCCTTTTATAGTAGTCAGCGGAGTTTTTAATTCGTGGCTCGCAATACCAATAAATTCATCTTTCTTTTGTACGTTCTCTTTGATTTGCTGCATTAATTTATTAAAAACCTGTATTAATGTCGCTATTTCATCTTTTCCCTCGTCTGCCAGTGGCTCCGGATAATCGCCGGTCTTGCTTACTTTTTTCATCGTGCTTACGAGTTTCAGCAACCGTTTTGAAATATAAGTTTGAACACCTACTGCAACAAGGAATGAGAACAATAATGCAATAATTAATAAGATGGCAGCCAGTTCCAGTTTATATTCCTTTGTTTGCTGTAATTCTGATAATTCCACATCCAGGTAAACTTTACCGATTACCTCGTTATTGTTCGTTATCGCGCTGCTTACAAAAAGCTCATGACCGCTGAAAAGAAATTTTCTTTGCTCTAAAATATCTTTAATCCTAAAGCTATCAAGGCCAGGCTTGGAATAGTGGGCAAAAATTTCACCTTTATTGTTAAAGATGGTTGCATGAATAATTTCCGGCGATACATTATGCAAATCCTGCAGCATTTGCGTGGCTGCATCAGGGTCGTCAAATTGAAGTGTTGAGATACTATTCGTTCCAATAACTTGTGCCAGGCTCATCATGCTTTCCATTTTTCTCTGTTTGTAGGAGTTGATATCCGTAAAAATGAAAGCGCCAAATACAATACTAAGAACCAGCAGGCTGGTAAAAACCTGCATGAGTATCAATTTGTTCTTAATAGATATATCCCGAAGGTTGAACATATTGAATGGAACGTTTATTCTACAATCTTAGCCAGTTTCAGCAGTTGGGAGCCTGCTTTTAAACCGGCTGAGGAAATAGCTTTTAAGTTTGCTTCAAATTTTAGTTTGTTATTTACGATAATGAAATTAAATGCGGTTCCCTGTTCGGCGTAGCCAGGCTGCTCACTAATAGTCAGCACGCCTTTGCCTACCATTGGCAATATCTTATCTAAAGTAAAACGACAGTTCTCCGAAATAAAAAGAATATCACATTCGGTAACTTCCGAAGGATTGTCCAACACATGAACCACTATTGGTTTGTTATTTATTGTTTTCTCTTTTGCTATTTGTTCCAAAGAATTGGCGATGGCCGCATCACCTAAAATGTCAATCACAAACTCACTTCTGTCATTATAATTTCCCCAATCAATGTATTTGGTAAAGTTATAAATAAAAGCAGCTTTCAGATTGGCTTCCTTTTCCGATGCCTGTGCCATTACAGTTCCGTAAACAAAACTGGTACAAAGCAGCAAAATAATTCGTTTCAGACTCATACTTTAGTGATATGGGTGCAATGTTTCAGGCATTCGTTCAAAAGCATTACCATTTATGAAAAGCATTTTACAGCTTTATTCCAATTTTAAACAATCCGTTAATTCCGGGTTGTTCCAATACGGTTGAAAATAAAAATCCGTCAGCAGTACGAAATCCGGGATCAAGCCACTTTGTATTAAACACATTCCGGATATTTAAACTTGCGGTGATTCCTTTATTAAATAATTCTTTTGTGGTTAACACACAGTTGGTAATAAAATATCCTGCAACGGGGCCGTAAGGATCTGTCCTCGGAACCCGTCTTTTTCCTACCCAGTTTTCAATCAGATTTATGGTAAATAAATTTTCTACGTTGAACGTAAGACCTGCATTCCCCTTAAATTTTGGAACATCAGGAATTTGACCAGAAGCATGTGTAGTAGCAATTTCACCTTTTGCGTCCTGGAAGGTAAAGTTGGCAAAACCAGTGATGTTTTTTCCCAAAATCAAATCGAGACTTGCTTCAATTCCATTTGCGGTTTGACTTCCGGGATTTTTATTGGCATTTAATCCGGCAAGTTCATTAATCACGATCACATCGCTCAATTCGTTTCTGAAAAAATTGATTTGCGCGCGCACCTTTTTTGAAAATGAATAAATAGTGTTGAACTCGTAGGTTTTTATTTTTTCAGTTTTCAAATCAAAAGTATCCGGAGTTTGGTGGATCTCATTTTCGCTCGGCGCCCTGAAAGCTGTTCCAAATTGCAGTTTAAAGGTCAGGTTTTTACCTGGCTGATTTACTATAACGGCTCTTGGGTTAAACGAGCCACCGAAATAGCTATTATAGTCATACCGGCTGCCCAGTGTGAAATTTGTTTTTCCTAAAATATTCGTTTTCAAAACATATTGAAGATAAGCGCCGAAATTATCCCTTGTATCATAAAGCCGGGGCAGAAAAGTTGCATTCAGATTATAAACCGTGTCTCTTCCGTTGATGATATATTTTTTAGTAAGATCAATCGTTTCCCTGCGCTGCCCCTTTTCTACATTGTCGCCATAATATTGCACCCCGGCCGAAAAGTTTTGATTTTCACCAGGAGAATAATTAGCCCTGGCTTCGCCGGAAATCCTGTTTGAATAACTGGTGAAAATAGCACGGATAAAATCTTTCCCATTCAAACTCAGGTAAGCATAAGAATCGTCATCGGTGCCCGTTTCTCGATAAACAACAGATGTTTGAAGATTAAATTTTTCAGTCGGTTTCCATTCGTTTTGCAGGTACCATGTTTTTAAATAATAGCTTGCGCGTCCGCCTTTTTCCCCGTTGAAATCACTGGAAATAATACCAATCAGTCCGCGGTTACGATTTTCAGGCGTAGGAAGCCCGAGAGGAACGGTAGGACTATTAAAAAAAGTTCCGTATCCCATTGGCGTATCATAATACCTGAATCCAAAAGTTGTTTTAGAATTCCTGGCATAATAACTCACCGTCATGTTCAGTGACTTTGCATTATCAACATAAGAATTAGAATAGTTCGGATCTCTTCCGCTGAACTTTGGCCCATCAGTATTGTAAAGTGTTCCGGCAACTGCAAATTCGAGATTTGCTTTTCTTAAGCCCATACTTAGTTTTTGAAAACGGGTATTAAAGCTTCCATATCCCGCTTCGGCCGCCACACCATTGATGTCGCCGCCTTTTTTAGTGATGATATTGATTACGCCGCCGAAAGCGTTGGCTCCATACAAAGCAGACGCCGGCCCCCAGATGATTTCAATCCGCTCTACATTATGAAGGCTATAAGCCGGGCCGGCTAAATCATTGGTTCCGAGAATATTATTTTCCACTATTCCATCAATCATTAATAAAGCCCGCAGGTTTTCAGCGCCATACATTCCACGGAAATAAATCAGCGTAGGCGCATAACCATTGATATGGATCAGGTCAATTCCCGGCACATCGCGCAAAGCATCATCCAGTTGCTCGTAGCCGCGATCATTAATTTGCTGGGCGGTGATAACGGTAATCGTCGAGGGCGCCTCAGCAGTAGTTTGCGCATAACCGGAAGCGGTGACTACTTTAATATCCATTAGTTGTTCGAGTGAAAGCTGAAGAAGGCTGTCTACTGTAGGAACGGAATCAGTTTGTGCGACCGAAAAGAAAGGAACCGATAAAAAAAACACCATGGCCAGGGCCTTATTTTTCATAAAGATTCTTGATTAATGTAAATTGAAAGAAAAAAAGTGAAGATAAGTAAAAGATGAATAAAATTTTAGAAACAAGCCGAAACATGACGTTGAAAGCAAAAAGAAGAATTGGTGAGCAATTTCTTATCCGGGCACTACCCCAAAGAGCCACAGTAAACCAACAAATTCCATGGATTCGTAAATGCTTTTTCTCTTCTTACTGCAATTTATCTTTAAAAAAATCAATCGTCCGATGCCATGCAAGTTCCGCTGCGTCTTTATCGTAACGCGGTGTGGTATCATTATGAAAGCCATGATTCACATTTGGATAAATATAAGCCGTGTATTGTTTGTGATTGGCTTTTAAGGCGGCTTCGTAAACTGGCCACCCCTCAGTAATCCGTGTGTCAAGCCCTGCATATTGCAGAAGTAGTGGCGCTTGTATTTTCGGTACGTCTTCAGCCGCAGGCTGGCTGCCATAAAACGGAACGGCTGCTGCAAGATCAGGAAGCTCCACAGCCATCATATTCGCAATCCATCCGCCAAAGCAAAAGCCTACCACGCCCACTTTTCCATTGCAATCTTTATGGTTTTTAAGATAGTTAAAAGCAGAGATAAAATCTTCCAGCATTTTGTTTCTGTCCAGTTTACTTTGCATTTCACGCCCTTTGTCATCATCACCCGGATAGCCTCCCAGCGGAGTTAGTGCATCCGGGGCAATAGTTATAAAACCCGCAATAGCAGCTCTTTTGGCCACATCTTCGATATACGGATTCAACCCGCGGTTTTCATGAACCACCACAATGCCGCCGAGCTTCTTTTGCGAATCAACAGGTTTCGACAGCAAAGCCTTGATTCTGCCACCGCCTTTGGGAGAATCATAATAAATGTATTCAGAAGTGATGCGCGGATCATCTTTCTTTACCTGTAAAGTGTTCTTATAATCGGGCATCAGGAAACTCATGAGAGAAGGAACCGTAAGTCCGCCGACAGCATATAAGGATAGCTTTTGCATAAAATCACGCCTGTTAACGCGGTTGTGCGCGTAATCATCATACAGATCAAACACTTCCTGTTTGATGTCTTCTTTTTTTATTTGGTTCATAATAATTGAATTAATGTTTTATGATTCATTTAAAAATCAATGATATAACCTTCGCAATTCAATGTCCTGGAATGATCTGCCTGTAAATTCTTGCTATAAAACTTCTCTGTTTCCGGAAAAACAACCTAAAAATAGAATAATCTTCACAAATGCCCGCGCTTGTTTCCACCTGCAAAACGAAACTAATTTTCTCCTTTTTAAAAATTCAAATTCTCTGCTGTAGAGTCATACGATAGAAGTGACATCTTTTTCGGATAGGTGTCACTTCACAACTTCGCTACTGTTGGCACACTTTGTAGCAGTGGCTGAAGCGCCAACTACGACAGGAAATCCCTTTTTCCCGAAATACAAATCCCTGGTATTTGTTGCTCTGCTGATGTGGGCGTATTTAAATTTTTCCCAAAAGAGTAAACGGGCAGGAAGGCCGGATAAGCGGTTGTCGCGTAATTTTACCCTTATGGAAAATATAACGAAAAAGCCCGTCGGGCAAATTGTGGCTGAGGATTTTAGCACTTATTCTGTTTTTGAAAGCCATAAGATCGACTACTACAATAAAGGCAAACGAACCCTTGAAGGGGTGGCCGCTGAAAACGCTATAGATTTAACAGCACTCATCAGCGAAATTGAAAAAAAGAAGCGCTCTTCATCCCCGAAAGATGAGGATTTTAATTCGTGGCCATTGGATGCACTTTGTGAACACATTATAAAAACATACCACCTGTCTGCAGAGCAACAAATAAAGGAGATTAAGCCAGTTCTGGAAAAGGCAACCGGCGTATATGGCGCGCAATATCCTGTAATACCGGAAATTAAAAAGCTTTTTGATGAAGCCGCCGGAATAATAGCGGTGCACCAGAAAAAAGAAGAACTGATTCTATTTCCTTTCATAAGAAAAATGGCGGATGCTAAAAAGAACGATAAAGAGTTTGTTACTCCACGCGCCACCAAATCGGTTGAAAGCCCTGTAGATATGCTAACACACGAGCACCACCAGCAAAGCCATTTGCTGCAAAAGATTGCTGAGTTAAGTCATGACTATACTTCGCAAGGAGTGGATAGCACCTTCCAGGATAGCCTGCGCCTTTTAAAGAAATTTGAGCTTAAGCTGCACCAGCACCTTCATTTGGAGAATAATATTTTATTTCCCAAAGCGCTGAAGCTGGAAAAAGAACTGACCGCATAAGTGTCAGTGGGCTTGTCGCTTCGCAATGGGATGGAGCCTAATTCCTACGCTGGCGCAGACCTCCGCGTCTGTAATAGGCTGTACTTAAATTTCTGTTTTTAATTTGGCAGGGGACTCCATATTAGAATATTTTTATTCCCTTTTTTTTTAACTACCCAGCAATGTTATTCCTTAGGCTTAATATTTTGATTCACCCTGAAGAAATTATCCGGATCATATTTCTTCTTAATAGCGCTCAGGCGTTCATAATTTTTACCATAGCTTTTTTTAACCCTGTCATCGCCGTCTTCATTCATTTCAAAATTAAGATAAGCGCCACCTGAAGAATACGGATGGACGGCATTCCAATGGTCTTTGCACCATTTAATAATTTTTTGATCGTTGGCAGCATCAGGATCCACTCCAATAATAACCTCTGCATACTTTGCGTCGCGATGAGCCCATGGAGTTTCAGAACTATCTATCCTGTTCACGGCGCCGCTAATGGGATATAAATGCATCTGCGAAAGAGGTGTAGGAATTTCAGAGCCATATTTTAAATATTGTGCGGCCACATCAGGTCCTAATTCTTTAAAAAAATCTGCTTTCCAGTACCAATGTAACCCGGCAGGAAAAAGTCCGTCGAACAATGATTGAATAACAGGATAAGGCATTGGCCCCACGTGTTCAAATACAGGATTCATATCCCTGACAGGGGCAAAAATCTTCTCAGCATTTTTTAAATCCCCTGAATAACACCATACAATTCCACAGAATTTCCGGTGGTGCAAGGCTTCAGGAAATGGTGGCCCCGGAATGATTAATGTAGCGATAAAACCATTCAATTCATCCGGCGCTTTTTCTAAAAAATTATGATACCACAACATGATTTCTTCTGTCTTTTCTATGGGCCATAAAGTGGGCCCGCCATATACCATATCCACCTCATGCGCACGGAATAAAAAAGAAGTGACAATGCCAAAATTTCCTCCACCTCCACGGATGGCCCAAAAAAGATCCGGATGATGTTCTGAATTTACGGTAACAAAGCTGCCATCTGCCAATATCATATCTGCCTCCAGCAAATTATCAATGGTAAGCCCGTATTTACGCGCCAGGTAACCTATGCCCCCGCCCAGTGTTAATCCACCCACACCCGTTGTGGAAACAATTCCGGCGGGTACGGCAAGACCAAAAGCGTGCGTAGCATGGTCTACTTCACCCCATGTATTTCCGCCTCCTATCCTTACAGTTTTATTTTCAGGATCTACTTTTACGTATTTGATTCCGGAAAGGTCAATCACCATACCGTCGTCACAGATTCCAAGACCGCCACCATTATGCCCGCCACCTCTTACGGCAACAAGCAGATTATTTTCCTTTCCAAATTTCACCGCATACATTACATCGGCTGCGTCAACACATTTTGCAATTAATGCCGGACGCTTATCTATCATACCATTATACACTTTACGCGACTCATCGTAATCAGCGTCTTTCGGAAGAATAATTTTTCCTCTTATCTGAGAGGATAATTTTTTAACAGCAGATTCGTCTAAACCTTTTATTTGAGTTGACATGGCAGTATAATTTAAAATTGAAAAATGTTATTTACCGGTAAATGATCATTTCTTTTAATGACCAGAGAACAAACAATACATCCTTTTTAGAATCTTCGTCAATTTTGTGTTTGTCCAATACGCTCATAATATCATCCATCGCACACAGGTACTCGGCCGAACTAATATTCATTCCTTTATGTGTCGTGGGCATATCCCGGCCACTATAGGTGACTGGCCCACCGCTTCCTGCACTGAAAAAATCAATTGTATGTTTTTTGATAACCGCTAATCTTTCAGGCTGTTATTTATAAGGCAGAAATCTTGAACTGATGGAGACGTTGTTCATGTGTGCATCAACAACATCATCAACTATTGATGAAATACCTTCAGTGCCTCCAAGCCTTTCAAAAAGAGTTTTTGCCATAATGTTTGATTTTAGAAACAGTTCATAAAAGATAGGGTTATTGCGAAAAACCGCTCATTAAATTACCGGTAAATGAACCTGGTAATTTCAGCGTTTTGCATGGTACAAATCTAATCTCCGATAAAAGAGAAGGCTATAATTTTTAGTTCAAATGAATGTAATTTTGGTTCAAATAATTTAAAAATTGAACACTGCTTTTTTTAAACTACGTTGGCGGGGCAATAATCAGAAGGCATAACGCCGAATCTTTTTTGAAAACATTTGGAAAAGTAAGAAGGGCTGCTGAATCCTGTTTCAAACGAAACATCAGAAATATTCCCCGCCTTTTTGTCTAACAATAACAGAGCCTCATTCAGACGGTATTCTCTTATAAAACTATTGGGCGATTTACCCATAAGGCTTATTATTTTTCGATAAAGTTGGGATTTACTGCACATCACCGGCTTACTAAAATCATCCACTCTCAAATTTGAATTCCTCCATACAGATTCCGTATAATCCATTAAAAGAGTCAGAAAATTTTCATCGGATTGAGAAAGAGAAATTATATTTTCTTCCTCGCTCAAAGCAACCGAGTTTTCGCTGTCGTATAATTCTTTAACCTCTAATGACACTATAATTTCTCCTTTAATAAATTCACTCATTCTTTCAGCCAGTTTAATTGGGTCTTCAAAAAATGATTTCTTATCCGTAACCGGGGCTCCTGCACTCAATCCAATTTTTAAAGTAAGCATGCTGTCCTTAATGTCTTTTTTTAAATCCTTAAACAACAATTGAATTTTACGGGCGGCGCTCACAGCATTTGAAACCAATTTAAAAGAAACCAACCAATAGTTTTTAGCCTGTTTCACAGAAGTGCCCTCATGATTTTTCAACAGCTTAACAACCTTGTCGTTGAAGTTCTGCAAGAATGCTTTTAGGCCGGAAGAACTGTTTGGTAACAAGGCCGGCTGTTTTAGTCTTATCACCATTATGGTTCTGAATGCTGGATCATTTATGATATTTAAAACCGTATCATTGGTTTTTTCAGGATCTTGAATTCTACCTAAAAATGATTCAACTATTCCGGTACTCACTTCAATTATGCTGTTAGCAACCTGCCCATGAGCATGGTTGTGCATTTTTTGAATAGCCATTTTGTTGGGCGCCTCAATCAGGCAGAAAGCAGTTTTCCGTTTTTCATCAAACCAATACGTTAACCCTGTGCACCCAAACTGTTTTTGTATTTTCAGATCAGCCTGGTGCAATTCAGCTACGTTTTCTGCTGTAACAGTTTCAGAAACATCATGGCGGTCCATGTAAATTGGCATATTTGAATATTTGGCAGATAAAAGGTACGTAAAAAAATAATTTGACATACCTCCTCCCAGAAAAAGGTTTTGAAAAGGTTGTCAGAAATAAAATTTGTGGTTGCTATTAAAATCTGGCAGCAGAATTTTTTGTTTTTAGTTTATATGATCAGAAAATTGATTCGCATGAAGTTGATTTAAACGGAACTGCAATAGCTTCTCACATACAGATGGTAACTTTCGTACTAAAAAATCAAAAATATTCTACTTGATACAAATTGTCCTCTCAACCAACCTCCACTACTTCTATATCAAGCAATGCGGCCAACTTTTCCAGTTTAGAAGCAATATGTCCAACACCTACCGCGCAATGATGCGCCGGCCCATAACTGTTCCAATCATTCACGAATTTTCTTGCGCCAATACTAAATTTATATCGGCTATTTGTGTTTCCTATTTCCAGGATAGGGCCTGGTATTGATTCACCTTCTGCAACCAGTAAGATTATTTTACTTTCCCCGGTTTCTACGACCGACAGAAGAGTTACCGGCCCATGCTTTACCGCCATCTCAACCGATAAACCCTCTCCTACTTTTCCATGATATACTTTCAGCGCCCGGACTTTAATTTTGCCTTCTGCTATCTTTATATGGCCGGGGCCATCGTGCCCCATCAATACTACATCATCTGCATAATCCATTGCATAGTATTCCGTAAAAGATCCTCCAGCGCCAAAACTGTCCATTATTTTCATTGCCTGGGCATTCTTAATCTCGTACTCGCCCGCAACAGGAACTCCATTGGCTGTAAGTAAGGAATTTCCAAGAATAACCGAACTCATCGTATCCTCATTTTCAAAATTGCCTGTTCCTTTATAGTAATAAGCCATTGATCCTAAATTGTATTTCTGCACCAACTGATCAAGCGCTACGGAGGTCCTGGCCGCGCGTTCCAATTCTTCTAAAGAGCAATCGTTATTGATGGCAAAAATTTCATTAAAATCTTTAACCCTTTTGTCAATTTGCTCCTGAGAAATTTGTTTACGGATTGCGGACAGTTCATCTACTTCAATAATTTCGATATGTCCTCCGAAGGTGGCCAGTTGGAGCGTTAGATCAGTATAGATGTCGAGCATACCTGAGTAATAATGCCCCATAGCGCCGAGATTATTATGGGCCATAGTATTGGCCACTTTAGCCGCTTCAATCCATTCCCCTATTTCGCTCCAGCATTCTTTATCATCATGAAGCATACCGGTTACCTGGTGAAACTTTATACCGCACCTTTTAAACACATTTGCAACCTCAGGCACCGGGCAGGCAGAGCAATAACCCAACCACTCCCCGGTCATCTTTGTACGATCATTTATTTTATTGAACTGCTCATAATTTATGGATGCCTCAGGCGAAAGATTTAAAATAATGACAGGAACTTTTGCCCTTTGAACAACAGGCAGTACAGTCGAAGACAATGCATACGTGGTTACATAAAGAAATATAAGATCCACATCTGCCTGCCGGAAGCGATGCCCTGCCTCCATAGCTTTTTCTGCCGTATCTATCAATCCAAGGTTAACTATTTCAACATCGTGCCCTTTAATTCTATCAGCTACGATTAACAGATAGGATTCCAATCTTTGCCTTAAACCTTCAAACTGCTCCCAGTAAGCATCCAGGCCAATTCCAAAGAGACCAATTTTTAATCGAAATTCATTTTTTGTCATTAACTTATTTTTTACATTGAACTTAAACGTTCGTTTTGCAACAGTTCTAAAATTCAGTTTGCTCAATAGTTACCGGCCCCAACAGTCCTGAACTCAACAACGGTGAATCTTTTTTATAAGGATTATAGGTAGTAAACGAATATCTGGCACTGTTTTTTTTTCCATTTTTTATCAACCATTCCGGCCATTTTCCATCTTTGACGCCATCATCCGGGTACTGCTGATCGCCGATCAGTCTGTTTGGCCATAAATTCGCTACTTCTATTTCCAATTGATTTCCTTTTTCCCTTAGGATGCCTGTAATATCTACCTGCCATGGAGCAGTCCACACTACTCCCAGATCATGTCCATTCAATCGAACGCGGGCCATGTTCTTCACTTCTCCCAAATCAAGATACAGGCGGTTTTTACTATAGCCGGAGAAATTTAGAAAATCAAATGTTTTACTATAAACGGCAATACCCGAATAATATTTAATTCCTTGTTCTGGCCGCTCAGTCCAATCTGTTAAATTATTAAAAGTAATTTTTCCGGGACCGCCCCATTTGGAGTCAAATGATACGGCCCATTCACCGCTTAATGTGGCTAGTTTTTGCTCTGTGGGATAATTTTTCTTCTTTGCCGGAGTTTGAGAGTTGTCTTTTGAAAAAACAATAAAAAAACTTTGGTAAGAATCAAACTGCAGCGGAATGGTTGTGCGTTCGCCATTAGATGTAAATTCGGACAACATCCTCGTTTTGCCCGTCAGTGGATTCCAGAGTTCCGGAATTCCTTTTACAGTTCGAAATATACAATCGGTTTTTATGGATTTATTTGTCCGGTTAGAAACAAAATAGATATCCATATTCTCTAAACTGCGATGCGTATAGCGTACGGGCCCTGTTGATTCAAAGTCCACAGGAACGTGCATTTGGCCTAACAGTTTAGCAGTGAGTTCGTATTCCGGATAGAGGGATTCCTTCTGTCCGGCAGTCAAAGCGCCACCAAAGATCACCGTACCTCTTCCATAAGTATGCGTGGATTGTTTTACCGGAGATGCTTTTGTGCCCCATACTTCTTCTGCGATAGATTGAACTTTTTGATCACATTCGGGAAAATCTGACAGACCAGGCGACTTTATTGGGGGAGCGCCTACTACTGTGGCGCCATCTTTCACAAGTGCCTGAATCTTTTGCAGCAAGCCTGGTGTCATTGTCTTAAAATCAGGCAATACAAGAAGCCGATATGAGGCACCCCCTGGGAAAACGATTCTGTTATTTTTTACAGAAGCCTGATACAGTTGGCGCGGCGAACATCCATCAAAATTATATCCTTTTCTGTCGGGCATGGTGTCATTACCAGTTAGGGCAGAAGGTGGCGGTAAAAACACCTGCGGAGCACCTTCTGGCGTCAGGTAAAGAATATCAGCTACCGTTTTTCCCTGCTGCAGCATAAACTGGCATCTTGAAATATAGCGGTGATAAGCAGCTACCATTGGCCACCAGGTTTGCTTTCTGTCCCAGTGTACACCATAAGGCCCCATGGTCATGCCCGGCATTAATGAATCGGCTAATGGTTTATGTTGAAACGTATGATAAAAGAACCGGTTGATTCCTGTTGCAAAAGCCCAGTCGCCCTGGTTTTTCATTGACCCCGGGTATTGCTTCCATGCTTCTTCCGGACCGCCGGTAAAGGCTTCTGCCTGAACAACAGGCACGCCTTTGACGTGAGCTATGGAGGTAGCTTCTATACAACTGAAGGACGTATTAAAACCAAAACCTTTACTCCAAAACTCGCACATTGGAATATCAGCGACAGCGCCAAGTTCAAGGTCTGCCGTTGGATTCATGTCGTAAGGTTCAGTGGACAATCCTAATCCGCGGCGATGGGCATATTTTTTTACCTGTCCCGCGTGATAATCCAAAACTAATTCCTGGCTGGTTTGACGCAAATCCCATAAAAACCGTTCACTGATTTCTTTACTCTCTACAATTTTACCCGCATATACAGGGTAAAAGGGCAATGGATCATAGCCTCTTCTTTTAATAAATTCTTCTCTGAAATTGCCGGTCCAGTTTTGTGCCCCCATTTCCCAGCTATCCATGTGTAAAAATTTAAGGCCCCCGGAGGATGTACTATAAGGCTTCCCAATTTTATCGAGCATTTTTCCCACGTAAGCTTCCAGATGGCTATTCAATGCAACCGTATCAAATTTATCTGACTCAAAGCCCAAACCCTGAACCGGCGCAGGCCTAGTGATAGCCCCGTTGTTACGAACGCCAAAACGCATAATGGTCCATTTACCTTCTGGCACTTTCCAGTCTAATGTACCATCCGGATTGAGCTTATCGGTGAGATCAAGAATCTGTTTTTTGGAAACGATATCCTTCGCAGGCAAACTTTTGTATTGCACTAAAGAAGGCAGATAAGATTTAACCCCCGCAACAGAGGAATAGGGCGCCCGGTAATAAAGCGCTTTTTCATAAATACCTGATATCTTTTCAGAAGTATCCGGAGTGGGGAATGCCAACACAGCCACATCTTCATAAAAATTCTGCCATTCCTTTTTTAATTCGGGTGTTAAAACGCCTTCTCCAAAATAAGGTTTCATAGGTTGAGGTTTAGGAAGCTGGATGTGCTTATTCCCTGAACCCGATACATTGATACAAGATGAAACCAGGTGCTGCATGGATTGGGCAGGCGATACCCATGGGCCTCCGCTTCCTGCCCATCCCGGACCGATACCTAATGTCATGTTGATGCCTAATCTCTTGCATTCATCAACCGCGTGTTTAAATAACACAAACCATTGTTCACCTAAAAAATCAACCGGCCCACGAGGTACGCCTACATTTACCTCAAGGAATATCACATTTCCTATCCCTGCCTGCTTCATTGACTCCAAATCAGCAGTCATACCTTCCTTGGATAAGTTGCCATCCATAAAATACCAGTAAACTCCCGGGCGTGCCGAAGCCGGAGGGTTCAGAAATCCTGCTTTGAGCTGCTCAATTGTCGAATGGCCAACATTATCAGCGTTACGGGATCTTTTACTATAACCGGCAAGGAATAATGCGGCAGCCAGTAAAAGAACTTTTAAAGAGAATTTGTTTTTTTTAAATGATTTCATTTTATGCTTTTAACGTTGGGGCATCCATTGCGGTTGACTTTAAAGGATATAGAATGAACCATACCTTTAAGGGGCTGCGGTAAGCGCTGCCCCTACATGAAATTGATATTCTCCCGATCCAACTGCTATCAATACTCTTCCTTTTTCATATTTTAAAATCTTTACATCGTTTCTATTGGCGATAGATTTACCACTTTCTGTAATCTCAGATTTTTGAGAAGCAGGAAGATAAATTACCGCCGTTGTATTAACCGGTATCCCGGTATGTAATTCAAAAGCCTCATCCTCTTTTTTCCATTTAGTGTAGATGTTGCCATAAGGAGATACATAATCGGTTTCGGCGCTTCTAACATCGCCTACGGGTTCCGGGTAAATATTGATTTTTTGAAAGCCAACTGAATTTTTTGCCTGCCTTATACCTCCTAATCCACTATAAAACCATTCCATCAGATGACCGAGCATAAAATGATTGTTAGACACAAAGCGGTAGGCTTGCCATGATTCAGTAAGCGAGGTTGCCCCATGCGCCAATTGAAAGCCATAACCAGGCACATCCGAACGGCTGTTCATATCAAAAATCACATCTGAACGGCCATTGTCTTCCAACACACGAAGCACGTAACGATAACCAATATCCCCGGCAGTAAGGCTATTTTTTCTCGCGCGGATATCTTTTACGATATTTTCAACCACAGCATTCTTATATTGTGGTTCTACCAACTCCATATATACAGCCATTGCATTGGCGGTCTGACTGCCCGTTGCATACTGTTTGGTTTCTTTATTGAAGAAAGTTTTATTAAACGCTGCTTTAACTTTAGCAGCGGTCGCCTCATAATTTTTTGCATCCCGTTCCCTGCCCAGCATTTTTGCCACTTTATTTAAAATAGTAAGGTCATAATAAAAAATAGCTGTGGCGGTTA
Organism: Hanamia caeni; assembly: GCF_003721595.1. GTDB lineage: Bacteria > Bacteroidota > Bacteroidia > Chitinophagales > Chitinophagaceae > Ginsengibacter > Ginsengibacter caeni. Next base: position 596,375 of record NZ_RJJR01000001.1, on the reverse strand, counting down.
CACCTTTGGGGGTTAACTGCGATTCCCCCGGATTATTTGGGCCAATATCAAACCAGTCGCCCAATCCGTAAGACAATATATAATCAGTTGATTTTTTCAAAAGATAATTTGCATAACGTTGCATCATTGGATAGGATTCGGTCAGCACTTGTTTATCACCATACCACTCATACAAATACCATGGAAGAATGATGCCGTTGCTTCCCCATTCAGGAGAATCTCTGAAACCGCCCTGGAAGTGAACATATTCAGGTGCGATATCAGGTATGAGCCCGTCTGCTGTTTGCGCATTGATCATATCCTTCACCACTTTTCTGCCCAGGCTGGCAATATCATAATTGTATTTTACAGACGATCCCATTAAATGATCTTCTTCCAGCCATCCCAATTTTTCCCGATGTGGACAATCGGTAAGAACGCTGGCCATGTTGCTTTTGATGGCCCATTTTATAAGTGTATCCGTGCGGTTAAAGAGATCATTGGAACAGGAAAAGCTGCCCACCTCTGACGCGGCGTTGCGTGTATGCAAACTTTCTATTCCGATAATAACCGGTAAACCTTCAGGGTTAGGCTCGCCCATTGGCACCGCACCTTCTACCTGTATGTACCTGAAACCATAATACATAAACTGCGGCTGCCATGATTCCACTCCTTCTCCTTTCAGGGTATAATTAAAATAAACGGGCGCCCCCACCGCATCCTGGGTGATCAACCCATCATCCTTAATAAGCTCTGCAGGCCTGAATATAATTTGAGCGGCTCTGTTACCTTTTACTTTTATCTTAAATATTCCCGAAGCATTTTGCCCGAAATCATATACCCAAATACCGGGCGTGGGTTGTAATATTTTTTTTACCGAAAAAGAATCTAATATTTTCAGAGGCATGGCAGTTTGGGAAATCAGTAAAGGTGGGCCGGTAACAACAAGCGCTTTTTTCCACGATTTATCATCAAATGAAGGTAAGTCCCAACCGGCTTGTTCGAGGGTGGCATTATAATCCTCACCTCCATAAATGCTCGAAAAAGTTACTGGACCGCGATCAGCTTCCCAGGAATTGTCGCTTACAATATTTTCCAAAGAGCCATCGCTGTACTCCACAGCCACTCTGCATATCATTTTCGGGTAACCATAAGCGATAGTTATCTTGCGATAGCGTTCCCTTGGTGTGTAATAAAAACCATTGCCAAGCATAACACCAATGGCATTTCTGCCCTTTCTAAGCTGACCGGTAACATCAAACGTTACGTAAAGGGCATTTTTGCTGTATTGGGTCCAACCTGCATCAAGGAAATGATCACCAACTTTTTCTCCATTAAGCCTCAAATCAAAATGACCGAGGCCTGCTATAAAGACGGTTGCTCTTTTAATTGTTTTCTTTACTACGAATTCTTTCCGAAGCAGCGGCAATATATCTTTTCCCAGACCTAAATCAGGATTGCCCGTGCCATGTATGCCCGGCACTATACGCAGTGAATCGGGCATTTCAGCATAAGCAATCCATTGAGCTCCTTTCCAATCTTTTCTGCCCCGCAAACCCATTTGCCATGCAGATGGTTCACTCCATTCAGAAGCAGCATTTTGATTATCCCACACCATCACTTTCCAATAGTATTCCTTTCCGGGCTGAAGTTTTTTTCCTTTATACACTACCTGGATTGATTGATTGGAAATTACTTTCTTTGAATCCCAAATATTGCCGATATCCTGGCGAAGGAGCGCTTTATCGTCTGCCACTAAAATGCGGTAAGCCGATTGCATCACATTCCTGCGCGAAGATTTGATTTGCCAACCCAGACGTGGAGAAGCGTCTTCAACACCTAACGGATATACCTGGTATTGGCACTGGATGTTGGATACCATGGGTTGCTGTGCCAGTACCTGGCAACAAGAAAAAATAGAAAATAGAAAAATGGAAAATTTGCTCGTTTGCTGAATTAGCGCCCATCCAACCCTTTCCCGGGGGAAACGGACACACTTCAAAACCAACTTTATAACTTCAGCCATCTTAATTTAGTTATCGTTTATTTTTTACTATTAATTATCGTACTTAATTAATTCAAAATCTGTCATTAATCCGTAATCATACGTATCATAATCTTTTCCGGGGGGATATGATTTTATATTGGACCAATGCCCCGGTCCCACCATACCAGGTTGCGGCGAATTATGATGCGGGCCTAATAAATTTTTAAGGCTGCCAATCACTTCAACTTCTATTTCATTAATTCCTTTTTTAACATGCCGGCTTATATTTAAAGTATTTGGTTCTGAAAATATAATGCCTGCAGGAACACCATTCACCTTTACGGCAGCTACCGTACCCTTCCATTGATCTAAATGTATTTCAAATTGCTGATCCGGATTTTTTATGTCAACCTTTTTAATATACCTGATACCCGACCCATACAAAGGAAGCCCCTGTTCTTTCCAACTTCCCAATTGCAATGGCTGGGGTGATACAATTTTCCATCCTTTATCTGCTGATGCCAGGTTAAAGTCCCCAAGAATATATACAGGTTCAACTTCTGCATATACACTCATAGGATCTATAGAGAGAGAAAATGTGTTTTCGCCAGGATTTAAATATTCACCTATTTGCAAGACTGCAAAAGACCTGTCTAACCACCACTTGCCGGCTACAGGTTTTACAGGCTTACCATTTATCGTGATTTGGTTCCATAGATTACCCTGTTCTATAACGGCTCTGAATTGTTTATAGTTAGTGTGTTCGTCAATTACAAAATGATACATAGCAGTATATCCGCTTCCTTTAGAAAAAGTATCGCGCGCAACAATGTGGTCATTAAACTGCACCTGGTGATTCCAGGGGTTGCGATTGAACCCATTGTGCACAAACACGGCTCTGGAAGCCACGCCAACATGTGTATCTTTTAGCAACGTATCGTTTAACTGTACATCGCAAAAGTCAATCATCAGGGTATTCTCCGCTGGACGCACTACTTTGATGTCAGAACCTTTAATAATTGACTTGTTTTTTGAAGAAGAATGCATTTTTACTCCTTGGTGTTTCTCATTGGCAACAAAAAGCATCAAACTACCGGCAGGTGGAATATCAAAGTTCACAACTATTTTATCACCATGTAACTGTTCGGGATAATTTTCTATAGCGCCCGTGGCGAGATTCATGAATAAGGCATCTTTGCCTTTTATTGTTACGCTGCCTTTTGAAGAATACACCATGCCTGCATTGGAAAGAAAAAGTATTTGCCCATCATTAATCCATCTGCGGTGATGATATAAGTCTCCACCAATCGAATCTGTACCATTAGCCATAATCTGAAAATCATCCGAACCAAATTGCTGATTGATAACAGCGCTATCAAGATCAGCAAACCGAAGGATGTTTTTTTCAGACGCATTAAAATAATGTAGATCATCTTTAAGCGAACCGTCAATCCGTTGCAGTTTTTCAAATAATAATACTTTGCCCCCGGCTTCTGCATAAGCTTTCAACAATTCATAGGTAGCCTTGTCTATATTTTCCATGCCCGGCGGAATGACCACAGTATGGTATGCCCGATCACCAACTACAAAATTGCGTCCTTGCACGCTGCCATGATCTTTGATAATATTTTCAGAACCTAAATCGTACTCGACCTGCGACTTCTCAAGCGTGGTTACAAATTGCTGGAAACGATTTCCGATAGAAGTTAATCCTTCATTTTGCTTTCCCGGGCCGGAATACATCCATGCCGAACTGGTAGGCTCAATAATTAAAATGTCATTCATCTGCTTGCCCTGCGACATTGCAAACGACAATCGTTTAAAATATTCATTAAGTGATTTGTAATAAGGCCACCAGGGAGTGTGATAGGAAAAACTCTGCGGATAATCATATTTTCTTGCTCCCGTGAGGGTCATCATAGAAAGATGCTGGTTTAAAAAATTAACACCCAGTACATATTCCCAATCGGCCAAACGCTTCATATCCTTAAAAGTAAGCTCCCAACCGCCCCCACCATAAGTCTCGCTTAATGTTCTCTTTTTATTCAATTGATTGGCTACACTAGCCAACTCTTTCACAGACCGTATGTTTCCAAACTGTGCATTCGGGCTTGTTTCATTAAATTGATTGAACAACATATCAATACCGGGTTGCTGATGCCAGGCATACATGGCCATATTATCGGGGCCTTCCCCGGGATTGGGCCAGCCATGCTCCCAGTAATGGCCTGTCCATTTCAGATTGTTTTTTTCAGTATAAGCATGCATGGGTTTTGACCATCGGTCAATGAATAATTGCAAAAGAGTTTGCTGGTAATTGTGCCTTATTTTTTTCCAGTCGCCTACCTCTTCAAAAAGAGAAGGAAGGTGCGATTGAAGATCATATCCCCATTTTTCTTTAAAACTGCTGAAGAGGTCCGGAGTCCAGCGTACGTTCCCGGCGCCTTGTGTAGGAATACTTGGTTCATCAGAAAATACACCCGGTATTGTTTTTCCAAATTCATTACCGATAATTTTTCCATATCCTTCCAAGGTGATTTCAATAAACTTTTCTGTTACTCCCTTCACCATAAGATCAACATACGGAAATTCCGGGGGGCCAACCGTACTTACCTGTTTCTGGTAAAACGCTTTTTGAAATAAGTAAAAACTTCCCGGTTTATTTTTTTCCTGCGCCAAACGGGAAGTGATGTCTGTGAAGTTTCCATTGACTTCTTTTAACGCAATAAAAATATCTTTTGGATCAGCAGGCAATACATCCGCTTTTATTAAATGCAGCATCTGGCCCTGGTTGTAAGATTCAGGCATCTGATCAGGCACATTTCCTCCGGCAAATCCGGATGGGTATGAATTTTCATCATATATCCAGACATCGAGGCCAAGCTCTTTTCCTTTGTTAACCGTGTATTGATAAAGCCTGAACCATTCGGGCGACAAGTACTGGGTAATAAGCCCGGGACGCGGATGAATCATTACACCTCCGAATTCATTTTCTTTGAACTCTTCCATCATCGAATCTATAATTTCTTTTGTAACCTTCGTATGCCACACCCAAAGAGGCGCACTTCCATATTCCTTACCCGGTGACAAAAATCCTTCCTTCAAAGATTTAAAGTTGACAGCTTCGGCATTTTTTTCCAACGGCTGACAAGCAACGTTCAAAGGAATCAATGTGCCAAATAAAAAGATTATAAATAAGATTGAGACATACTTTGCTTTCTTCATATTTCAGTTTAATTTTTTAAATTCTCAATATTCAATAAACCGCATAAGCGCAATACATTGATTTTTTAAAGGAGCTCATTCTAACAAATAGAAGAATGCTTTAATCAACTTTAGGAATGGAGAGATCGGTTATATCTATCCAGGCGAATCCAATGTTCCGCTTCATATGATAAGTGCTGTAGCCTTCATAAGCATCATATAAAACTGCTAATTTGTTGCCCACCTTAATCACTGATGGCATACCAATAGCGCCTTTGGACCACGTACAATTCGTGCTATCTAAAACAATGGCTTTATCATTTACATTCCAATGGAAAATATCTTTTGACCAATATACCCATATCGCATCTGTATATTCTGTTTTGTTTTTGTCAATCCCAATATGATTGGTAAACACATACCATGTCTTATTACCCGGTTCATAATATACAGAAGAATTCTCGACCTGCTCGGTAATTGGGAAAATAGGTTTATCGTTTACTATCCAGGCGCCGTCTAAATTTTTCGTAGTGGCAATACCAAGCGTTCTCTTTGTACCTGAGCTATCCTGCGAAGCGCCGCTAAAAAACTGAACATACTTCCCTTTATACTTCACTATGAATCCGGGGCTTGCCGTTACTGAATAAAAAGATCCTTCCTTTACAGAGAATGGAGTTACATCGTATTGCTTAATCCACGGGCCTTCCAGGGAAGTAGATTTTGCTTTCATGGTAAGGTAGGGAAAGGCCGGAATACGATCCGGGGGCGGTGATGTATGTGGTGTTCCCAGGTAAAACATGTGCCAGGTTTTTCCTTCTTTAATTACCCACGGCGCCGAGGCGCTTTTAGCATCGTTAGTGCCTGGTTTTCCCAATTGTAAAATGTCCCCTTTTTTTTGCCAATGTTTTAAATCTTTACTTTCTGCAAGACACGATTTCCATCCGTCTTTTCCTGCGCCGTCATAAAATAAATAATACATTCCATTTTCTCTATTGACATTGGCTTCCCTTGCACCATACGCATCGCAGCTATCAGGCCCGTCTCCATATCTTAATACAATACCATCGTCTTTACACACAATTCTTTTATTTGTCCAGGGCCTTCCATCAATGTAGGGAGATTGCCCGATTAACAAATCAGGCAAGTACATACAAAGAAAAAAGCAACAGCATTTTAACATCGGATTTCTTTTTAGCATCATTTAAAACTTACAATTTTTACAATTCATTACCGGGCAACATTATCGTACGTTCTATAATGTTACGCCGGCTACGAAAATATATCAGGGTGGTCGTAATGCGGTATCTTAATCTATTATCACCTGAAAAGTAAACGGTTTAGAAAGCCATTGGGTACAGACAGCCTATTTGTCAAAATCAACTACCGCAACAGCGAACCCGGTGAGCTTAATACGATTTCCGGTTAACCTTTTTGTTACAGGCGCGTTTTCGCCTGTTGTGACGTCAACATACGTAACAGAGACCGCTTTAGAATTTTTTGGCAACTGAACCTGGACATCCTTTAGCTCTTTATTAATTAACAGCAGTTTGTTTCCATTTTTCGTTATGAACCCTTGCGAAACCAACCCCGGAATATTAAAATGGGTAGCCACTAGTTGATCCCCACTTCCAAAATTATCCCTGAGCAATTTCAACACCCAATAACGCGAATTAGGTTTTCCATTTTTCCAGTCCATCATACTCACCGAAGGAAACTGGGTGGGATAGCCAACCAACTGAGATTCGCCTGCAACGTCAACACCCATCTTTGTCAGCTCCAGGTAAATATATGCATACATCGCCCCGGATAAGTTCCAGTATGTAGCAGGTATCTGCTCATTAGTTCCGTCGCGCGACAAAATATTACCGATTTCATTAACCGTAGTAAAAACCTGTGGCGAAAGGCGTTTCCGAATACTTTCTATATACCTGACTTTATCCAGAAAGCCGTTTGCCTGGTTAAAAAATGAATATTGATAGGTGCTTATGGGTTGTTTGTTGTTATCAGGTGAGCCATAAAAATGGTAAGAAATGCCTTCCAATGTAATACCGGGCTTATGATTTGCCGGATTCAAAAAATATTCAAACCATTCAGGATCCGTTTCATGGGCCAGCGACATTCCTATAAATTTGGTTTCAGGTGCTACTTCCTTTAAGGCAAGTACAATCGCATCATAAATTTTAGTGTAATATTCCGGTGAGATATTGTGCTCAAGATCCGGCTCGTTCAATACTTCCCAGTAAGAGAAATTATAGTGATGACCAGATTGATGAAACTTTCCTAATTCGTCGGTGAAACCACCCTTGGTGTACCAGCTTACCAACCTTACGTAATAATCCGTCAATTCCTTAAAAGAAGAATCCCTCAGTTCTTTTCCTTCATTGTACGCCCAGAAAACCTGGTTGGGGTCGTCGGGAACAACGACTGGCTTTTGCGTTTTAAACATCCATACCGGAATTGTGCTAAAATTCATTACCACGCTATGCCCGTTTGTGGCATTCATAAAATCTTTTACAATCGGATCAACATGGCTAAAATCCCAAAAGGTTTCCGTCTTAGTGGGTGGCTTCAATTCAGCTACCGCCATGTGTGGATAAGGAAACCAGGGTACAAAGCGAACATAATCCGCTTTAAGGTTTTTTAGTGCATTGAAAGTGCCTTGGTGGATAGGAGAATTGCGCAGTAACATAGGATTCACCACCACTTGCAAAGTAGGAGTAGTCTTCGATTCGCTGATAGTTTTGTCCCAATCAACCGTGTTTTGAGCAGTGAGATACTGGCATGATAAAAGCAGCAAAAGCAGTGCACAAGTTTGTAGTAAACAAGCAAAAAAGTGTTTTTTTTTCATGATATTTAAATTTTAATAGCTTCCCAGATCCCTTTCTAAGTGGACCCGGGAGTCATTGCTTCAAACGTTATCTTAATCTCTGTTTAACCTTTCATTTTTCCATTCTTTGTTCCTATTGATACCCGGCATTTTGTGTCAATTTAGAATTAACCAAAATTTCATTGTTTGGAATGGGATATAAAGCTTCATAGGATTCAAATACATAGTCTCCGCTGGAATAAGGAGTACCCTGGCGGGATACAGTCGGATGCGCTTTTTCAACAGCACCATACGCATTTAGAAACTGCGCAAGCTGATCAGGCGTTTTAGTTCGCTTAAGATCAAACAAGCGCCAGTTTTCAAAAGCAAGCTCTACCCTTCTTTCGTGGAGTACTTTGTCACGGAAAGCTTCCTTATCAAGTCCGCTTACCTCGGGAAGGTCAGCCCTTTTACGTACCTGGTTCAGGTATTCGAAAGCTTCCGAACTGGGGCCTGTTGCTTCATTGATCGCTTCAGCAAGCATTAATAATACATCGGAATAGCGTAACACAGGCCAGTCGTCGTCTGTGCGCCCATAAATAGCATGAGGATGATCGTATTTTTTTATGTAGGGAACCACGTCTCCTGTAATAGGGCTTTTAAAATCAAGCCCGATAGAGGCGGCTTTTCTTGAATCATTGGGTTCATAAGAAGCAATCATATCGTTGGTGGGAATATTCCACCCTCCCGGATTGCTTTGCGGCCACCCGGTAACTGCATCTTTAGAAAGGCGGGGGGCAAATGTATAAATGAAACTGCTCCACTCGCCCAGGTCGTTTCCGCCCTGGTACTGAACTTCAAATATAGATTCAGGCCCATTCTTTTTTTGAGGATCAAAAACATCTGCATAATTGGGTACTAAAGAATACCCAAGCGGAAGAACCTGTTGAAGTGTAGCGACGGCATCGGGATATTTTTTTTCAGTGAGATATACCTTTCCCAGCAAGGACAGCGCTGCGCCCTTGGTAATACGGCCAACATCTGCACCTGTATATTTTACCGGCAGCATCGAAGCCGCATCTTTAAGATCGGTCTCAATTTGCGTATATACCTGTGCCTGTGGTACTCTTTGGTAATCCCATGCCTGTGAAGGAAGCTCTAATGGCTCTGTTATCAGTATCACATCCCCAAAATACTGAGTTAATTCAAAATAGTAGTATCCGCGTAAAAATTTAAGCTGCCCTTCAAATTTTGAGCTTACAGAATCAGCAATGGTAGTGGTATTTTTTAATTTAGCCAGCGCATTGTTTATATTATACAGCGCATTATAATAGCTGACATACATACTATTAATATTGCCTGTCCCCGAATTTACTGTCCAGAATTCGAACGCTTCAATTGATGGCGCCTGCCCGCGATCTCCCGGGTTGAAATCAATAGTTGTATTATCAGAGGGCAGCTCATTATACAGCCATTGACTGTTAATGATACCCTGCAATTGGCCATAAACTCCATTCACAGCTTGCTGAAACTCTTTTTCATCTTTGTAAAACGCGTCTGCTCCTACTCTCGTTGGATCTGTTTTCGAAAGAAAATCCTTATTACAGGAAACTTCTCCGAAACAAATAATTGCGCTCAGTATATATAATATATTCTTTTTCATTTTTCGATTTTTTAAAATGTTAAGTTGGCGCCAATAGAAAAAGTTCTGCCAACCGGATAAGCTTCATCATCGAACCCCGGATTAATGCCTCCGTTATTGTCGATGTCAGGATTATTACCGGGATAATTGGTAATCAAAAAGAGATTGTCTGCGCTGAGGTATATTCGTAAACTATTTACAGGCAATGCTGATTTGGGAAGCGTATAACCAAGGCTTATATTTTTCACCCAGGTATGGGTAGCATCATATACGTACCTCGAATTACTTTCGCGCTCCCACTTCCAGGTGTTGGTAGTAGCTACCCATCCATTGCCGGGTTGTGTCTCTGACCTGAATCGGTCTTTACTTACCTGCAGTACATTGAATACTCCATCCATGTTCAGTGTAGATGCCTCTATATTTCTGAAATTATCATAATGTGCTGCTCCGGTGAGGATCACACTAAAGTCAAAATTCTTATAATCAACCCCGGCTGTAAATCCCCATGTGTATTTTGGCCACGGGTTCCCTATTTCTACCATGTCTTTGGTATCATAAGAAATCACACCATTACCATCGGCGTCCCAATATTTATACACTCCGGGAATAGCGCCATCCTGCGTTGGCCATTTATCAATCTCCGCCTGGTTCTGAAAAATACCCATCATTTTGAATCCGTAAATCATACCTATAGGATGGCCCACCTTGGAAACATTATAATCTGAATAGAAGCTTCCATTCCATATCTCGTCATTAACGCCCCGTATAGCCAACACTTTATTCCGGTTAAATGAAATGTTTCCATTGCCCCATACAGTAAAGGAATTTATCGTTGTTCTGTAGCCAGCCGAAAATTCTAATCCCCTGTTTTGCACTTTACCTACGTTGCCCAAAGTGCTTGTAAAACCTGAGATGGCCGGCAGTTGAACAGACAAGAGCATATCGCTCGTGATCCGGTCATAATATTCAGCAGAAAAAGTCAGGCGATTCTGAAATGCAGACAAGTCTATGCCAATGTCTGTTTGTGTAGATTTTTCCCATCCTAATTCAGCGTTGGCAAAAGAGCTTATTACGCGTCCACTCACATAATTATTATTAAATACATAATTCGATGAATTCATAAACGATAAGCTGGAATAGTTCCCGATATTATTATTCCCTGTTTTTCCCCAACTACCCCTGATTTTAAGATCGTTTAGCCATGAAATTTTAGGCATGAAAGACTCATCTGATATTCTCCATCCTGCTGACAAGGCAGGGAAATTTCCCCATTTATTCTTTGAGCCGAATCTTGAGCTTCCTTCTCTTCTAAAGGTGCCTGAAAATAAATACCGTCCTTTATAAGAATAGTTAACCCTGCCAAAGAATGCTTCCATACTCCATCCGTATTCGTCAGAACCGGAAGACTTAATGATGGCTGAATTTAGGAAGGGAACCAGGTCGTCCGGAAATTGATTGCCACTTCCGGAGAGATCTTTTACAGTTTCCTCCTGGGCAGTATAACCAGCCAATACATCCAGGTGATGCTCTCCGAAATCTTTATTAAAAGTAAGCAATTGGTCAGTGGAGATATTTATTCTGTTAGAATATGAATCGTTTTCTCTGGCATCCCTTGGCGCAGGGGCATTCTCACCGGAAATAGTGGAAGGAACGAATTGTTTATATGACCCATTATAAATGCCTGCATTTACTGTTGGTTTGAATTTAAAGTTTTTTAAAAAAGTAAATTCTAAAAATGCATTGGCAATCACATTGGTGTTGGTATAACGCCTGGGGGCTTCTTTTAACAGCTGCACGGGATTATAAAAGCCAAAAACACCGTCATGTCCGCCGATATAATTATTGTAGGTACCATCCTCGTTATACACGGGTTCCCTTGGATCCATAATCAGGGATGCCCCTACAATCTGGTCTCTTCCCTCTGTTGCGTTGGCCTGCTTTTGCGTAGAATAGGAACCATCCAGGTTAAGGCCCATGGTAATAAATTTATTAACCTGTCCGCCGATATTAGCCCTTGCCGAATATAACTTATAGCCCGTATTAATCAGGGGGCCTTCCTGGTTCAGAAATCCTGCAGAAACTAGGGAGTGAATGGCACCTTTTCCGTTGGCCAATGTTATATTATAATTCTGAAAGGCAGCATTTTGATTGAGGATCTCATCAAACCAGTTAGTAGAATATTTGGTTTGCTCAGGAAACCTATAATCTAAAGGCACTTCATCGATCGTGGGCTCCCGGTTATCATAATACCTGATCTTATCCATAAAAGCATCTTTTTTAAACTGGGCGAACTGCACACCATTCAATACTTTTGTCTTTCTTGAACCAGGTATGTTTTGAATGCCATAATCTGCTGTAGCTGTTAATGAAACTTCACCCGCTTTGGCACTTTTCGTAGTTATCAGTACTACACCATTCGACCCCCTGGCTCCATAAATAGCCGTGGATACTGCATCCTTCAGGATGGTTATACTTTTAATATCGTTAGGATCCAGGTTTTGACCGACAGATGTACCTACCGGAAATCCGTCAACAACATATAGCGGCGCACTTCCTGCTCCTAAAGAACCCGTACCCCTGATAGTTACCTGGAATTCACGCCCGGGAGAGCCGGTAGTTTGTTTTACTGTTACACCCGGCGCTTGTCCTACAAGCAGTTTTGTAACGTTGGCGGAAGAAATATCTTTTAATTTTGACACATCCACAGTAGAGATAGCGCCCGTCACGTTTCTCCTGCTCTGGGTGCCATATCCAACCACCACCACTTCCCCTAACGCTGAGGCTTTAGCGGTCATTGAAATATTAGTCACGTCCTTTTCACTATTTACCAATACTTCTTTTTGCTCGTAGCCAACAAATGACAAATCGAGCGTAGCCCCTTTATTCACCGAAATAGTGAAGTTGCCCTTTGCATCTGTAGTTGTACCGGTTGTAGTGCCTTTTACATTCACCGATACACCAGCTAAAGGAGCGTTATTCTCACTAACCACATTTCCATTTACAGTTATCTTTTGTTGCGCAAATGAAAATGAAACCAGGAAGATCGAGAGCATAAACAGGAATGCTTTCTGTTTATGTTGTAAAAAACGTAATGGGATTTTTGACATTGGAATCATTTTTAGTTTGAGAAAATAAGAGTCAATCATAATTTTTAATTATAGGATCACGAAAGGCGATAAGCCATTTTTGTATTTATCATGAACAGTCTCTGGCGCCTAACCGCTGTCGAGCCAAATAATAAAATAGGCAGCTCTATAGAAGACAGATAAATTTTACCCTCATGATGCAAAAATTTGAAAAGATGCAACGTCACCGCAATCCGCATCCCTACCAGTTTAAATCTTATTCTTCTTACCCTTTGACGTAATTTTAAATTTTGATAAGTGAACCAGGCGCAATACTTAACACTAATTCAGAAACGAATCTATTTGATAATTTTTACCCAGGAAATATGCAAACTGATATTTCACATGTAGATTTTGGACGTATCCCGGTACATAGGATTATTCGCCTATTTTTACCCAAAAAACTGCAATTATACAAGAGCCTTCTTCACCATCTTAATACCATATAAAACGGGTAACTTTATTTTGGCTTTACGGTATATTAATCCATTTAAGTTTATGACTAATTACTATAAATACCTGCCCACGAGTGCGGAAGATGAAAAATGGGGCCTGTATGTGCTGAGTGCAGGCTGTAACAGGATAGATGCGCATGTTGATTATCCTGCGCCAGAGCACCCTGTTCACCATTATTTCAATTGGAGTAAGGGCCGTATTTTGGATGAGTATCAAATCATTTATATCGCTGCGGGGAATGGCTTGTTTGAATCCGCCAATTGTAAGCAACAACCAATAAGGGAGGGCAGCATTATATTTTTATTCCCTGGCGAATGGCATCGTTTCAAACCGAATCCGCGAACAGGATGGGATGAGTTCTGGGTAGGATTTAAAGGACTAATTATAGAAAATATAATACAACAACATTTTTTATCAAAAAAAAACGCTGTCCAGGAAATCGGTTTATCCGAGGAAGTAATCCAATTATTTACCAATATTATTGGGATTACCAAAGAAGAAAAAACAGGGTATCAGCCTTTGGTATCCGGCATTGTCATGCACCTGCTCGGTGAAGTCCATTCGTTGGGTAAACAAAAGCTTTATACAGGAGAAGAAATAACCGAATCTATTATCAAAAGAGCCAGGATTATTTTCAGAACTAATATTGAGCAGGATATTAATATAGAGAAAGTAGCCAACGAATTATGTGTCAGTTATGCATGGTTTCGCAAGACTTTTAAAACCTATACAGGTATTGCTCCCCATCAATACCTGATTCAATTAAAAATTGAAAAAGCAAAGATGCTTCTTGCTAACCGTTCCAGGTCAATAAAAGAAATAGCCTTTAGCCTGAACTTCGAATCAGCTTTTTACTTTTCAAAACTATTTAAAGAAAAGGTGGGCGTATCGCCAAAAGAATATAGAAAAAACCTGGAAAGGTAAATTGGGTTGACACTAATATTAATCTACCAATAATCTTATATTTCTTTCTACGGATATACAACCCGATAACATGAATTGTTTCCCATTTTTTATAAATAAGTCGTGCGGTGGTAAGCTGATTCCGAGCGTGGAGCAGTTAACTTTTTAAACCTAACAATAAATAACAAAAAAACTTTTTAAACCAGATTATCTTTATCTATGAATACATAAGTTCTCTACAAAATATACTTTATCCATTCATTTATTAATACCAACAGTTATGAAAAAAGCAGCCATTCTTATTATGGGTTTCTTAACAGTTTTCTATTGCTCCGCCCAACGAAATGATTGGGCCGCTGTTGAAAAAGTATTCGGCAAAAAAGGGACGGTACAGGGCGATGTTTTTAAGATTAGCTATCCACGCACAGACATTACCGTTAAGGTGAATAGTTTTACGGTAGCGCCGGGATTGGCTCTCGGGTCATGGGTTGGTTTGATGAGTATGAACAAAAATATGGGGACCGGTAAAATCATGCAAAACGACCAGGCAACTATGATGGGTGACCTGGTTCTTTTAGATACTGAGGTACCGTCTGCGCTAAAAAAGCTTGTTGAAGCTGGCCTTACAATTACAGCAATACATAATCACCTCATCAATGAAACTCCCAATGTAAAGTATGTCCATTTTGCGGGTAGCGGCGATAAAGTAAAACTTGCAGAAGCAATTAAATCTGTGCTGGAAGTAACGGCAACTCCATTAACAGCACCGCAATCTGCACCCCAGGCTGCCGTTGACTGGTCAGGTGTAGAAGAAATCCTTGGGCCGGGTAAATACAGCGGCATGTTGTTGCAGTATAGTTTTCCACGAAAAGAAAAGTTAACTGAAAGCGGAATGACAATGCCATCTTCAATGGGTATGGGAACAGGAATTAATTTTCAAAAGAATGGTGACAGCGCTGCCATTACCGGTGATTTTGTTTTGCTTGCGGATGAAGTAAATCCGGTAATAAAAATTCTAATCGACAATGGCATTACCCCTACAGCATTGCACAATCACATGTTACATGATCAGCCGCGGTTGTACATGATGCATTTTTGGGCTGTTGGTAACCCTGAAAACCTGGCAAAGGGCCTATCGGAAGCATTAGCCGCTACAAACCATCAGTCAATAAAGAAATAATGATGAAATATAATCTTCACCTTTTTATTTTCTTCAGTTTTTGTTCATTTACTGGCTGTAATGGACAGGCGACGTTTGGAGAGAATTATCTGCCGGTTTATAAGACGATCCCGTTGCCCGGAGTGAAAGGACGCATAGATCATATGGATGTTAATGTAAAAGACCAGGTGGTTTATATAGCTGCTTTAGGGAATAATACTTTGGAAGCGGTAAGTCTTCCGAATGGTAAAGTGCTCCATAGTATAGCGGGTTTGGATGAGCCACAGGGCGTTTGTTATATTCCTCAAACGAAAGAGATTTTTGTTGCCAACGGCGGAAGTGGCGATTGTTATTTTTATAATGCCGGTAATTATAAAAAGATGGCCACCGTTCATTTAAGTTCTGATGCAGATGATGTTCGTTATGATTCAACAGGTCAAAAAGTATATGTCGGCTATGGCTCCGGCGGCATCGCAATCATTGATGCAAAAAGTCATAATGAAGTGGGCAATATAAAACTGCCTTCTCATCCTGAAGGATTTCAAATTGATAGAAGAAACGGTTTGCTTTATGTAAATCTGCCAAATACCGGTATTATTGGTGTGGCCGATATCAGCAAATCAAAACTCGTAAATGAATGGAATAAAGATTACCGCCAGGCAAATTTTCCCATGGCTTTCGATTCTGAAGGAAATAAACTTTTTATTGGTTACCGCCATCCTGCAACGCTGGTGGTAATGGATACAAAAACAGGAAAACGAATCTCAGAAGAAAAACTTACCAATGACACAGATGATTTGTTTTATGATAAACAAAATAACCGCATATATGCCAGTTGTGGCGGCGGCTACATAAATATTTTTCAATTGCAGGGTGCTGGTCATTATCAACAAATCGCTAACGTTCCCACGGCGAGTGGCGCAAGAACCTCTTTATTGATTCCTCAATTAAACTTGTTTGTTGTTTGTGAACCCGCACATTCCAGGCAGGCAGCATTGGCGGTGTACAGAACCGGTAGATGAAATTTATGACCGCTGACACCGTAGGTAAGTGCAAAAGAAAAGGAGTAACCGCGCGGATTATTCCCTTTTGTTTTGCAAACACAAAAATTGCATTTGCAAGTTCATAAAATAAGTTATAACTGTAGGAACCATATCTACGGCGTTGCCATCAATGGCTATCTGTTGCCCCTTATAAGTGCTGTTAGTGAAATGAATATTATTTCCAACAGCGTAGTCAAGGCGCGAGTAAAAACGCCGGCAAACGGAACTTTGCTTCCTTCTGTCTTCAGGTGAGGAGACTTTCTTTTGCTTATACCATCAAGAATGAATTTCATCTTCCACAAAATACATATCTACTTCTCCTATGTTTTTAGCAAATATTTTGCCGCGGTGCGTACAGGAATATTTGTCCTTTATCAATTCGTAAGTGGCCGACGAAATGTTTACACGGCCTGGCTCCCCATTGCTTTCCATCCTGCTGGCTACATTTACCGTAGAACCCCAGATATCGTAAGCGTATTTCTTTTTACCCACCACGCCGGCAACCAGTTGCCCGGTATTTATGCCTATTCTTATATTCCATTCAGGCAAGTTCATTTTGGCTCTTTCAGCATTTCGCTTCAATATAAATTCCTGCATTTCAAGTCCCGCTTTTACGATATTTAACGGGTGAGAATTGTCTTCTGTGGGTATGCCACCCGCACACATGTACGAATCTCCGATCGTTTTAATCTTTTCAAGCCCATACTTATCAACAATATCGTCAAAGGCCATAAAAAAGATATCCAGTTCGGAAATCACTTCCTGGGGAGTAAGTTTTTCTGAAAGCTTTGTAAATCCTTTAAAGTCAGTAAAGAGAACCGAGGCCATTTTATAAAAACGGGGGGTAGCAGTTCCGTTTTTTTGTAATTCCTCTGCCACTTCAGCAGGTAGTATATTCAATAACAGGTTTTCAATTTTTACTTTCTGCGCATCCAACAATTTATTGGTTTTTATTTTATTGCGGTAGTTCCTGTAGAGTATAACTGCTATTAATGACAAAAGCGCCAACCCAATCATGAGCGCATTTTTTGTAAGCTTCTGCTTTTTGAGATCCAGTTCTTGTAAAACCTGGTCTTTCTTTAACAGGTCTATCTGGCTTTGTTTCTTTTGAATATCAAAATTGAACTGAAGGCTTGATAATTTTTTGGCTATATCCAGGTTGTACAAAGAATCTTTTACACTGGTAAATAAAGTCTCATATTTAAAGGCGTTTTTAAAATCCGATTTACTCGCATAAGCCGCGGCAAGACCTTTGTAGGCGTTTTCCAGGTCGTAAGTTGCGTCACTGATCTCTTTTAAAATTACCTCTGACCGTTTATAATAACCAATTGCAGTGGAGGCGTCGCCCTTTCCCATATAGGTATCTCCCAGGCCAAGCAGTGACTGCCCCATATCCACTTTTGCGTTCAGTTTTTCAGAGATATCAAAAGCCTGCTGGTGATAGCTAATAGCAGTTTGATAATCTTTTCTTTTCTGATACACTTTACCAATATCATTTAAAGTGTAGGGAATATTTTCAGAACCTTTATAAGCTACCAGCGATTTTTTAAAATAGATCAGCGCCGAATCATAGTTCCCTTTTAATAAATAGAGTTCGCCTATGTTTACCGTGATAGTTCCGATGGCATCATTATTTTTCAATAATTCACTCATGGGCAGCGCCCTTAAAAAATATTCAATGGCCTGGTTGCGCGTTGAAGGCTTATTATAATATACTGCTCCAATGTTTTGTAAGGCAGTTAATATTCTAAGTGTATCACCAATCTCTTCAGAAACACGCAGGGCTTTTAAATTTAATTCCAAAGCTTTTTCGTCATCGCCTTTATTAAAGAATACAGAACCTTCATTGCTTAAAATATTGGCCACGCCGGCTTTATCATTCAGGGAGTCGAAAAGTGCCAGTGATCGTTCATAATTTTCAATAGATACCACATAATTTCCAAGCATGTAATAAGCGATGCCTAAATTTTTGTAAGCATAAGCGAGGCCATTTTTATATTGTGCTTTTTGGGCCAAGTCCCTGGCTGTAGTAGCATAATTAATAGCTTCCTCAGGGGAAATGCTGTAGAATTCCCTGCTGAGAGAAAGCAAAGAGTTCACTTTTTCAGTAACAATACTTTGCCCGGATATTACTTTTTTAATGCTGTCAATTTTTGAACTCTGCGCAATAGATTGCGTTGAAAGAAGGAGCAAAATAAAATAGTAAGGAATCTTTCTAAGCATAATTGCAGTCTATCGGGGTACAATTTAAATATTTCTCTTTAATCAGGGTATATAAAAAAGGAAGGAAGAAGTTTTTAAGTTCCTCCTTCTTTTATTTTTATTTAAGTAAGCACAACAAATCTACCGTTTAACAATCTTGAAGATTTTAAATGAATCGTCCACTTTTATTTTAATGAAATAAATACCGCTTCTGAAACCAGACAAATCAACCTGTACACTATTTGAATAAACCTTCACAGATTTAGAAGAATAGGTCCTGCCCATATCGTCCGTGATAATGAGTCCATCAGGTGAAATGGTACCCTCGCTGACCTGCAAAATAACCTTTCCAATCGTTGGATTAGGATATGCTTTAGTTGCGATGGCGTCGCCATTTACCCTTTCGGTTAACATGGCAATCATTTCTGCCTTATGGGGATTTTGATAAGATAGGACTGGCTGTCCTGTAGTCAACTGGTTGGTACCGGTAATATCAGCAAGGCTTAATGCCGCAATAGATTTTTCATCTTCTGTGCCTGTTAAACCAATCCTCGAATGGGCTTTTCCCGGCCATACTACATGCAGAATTCCCGGCTTATAAACGATGGAATAATTTTCGGGGTTTGGAAGCACTAAGCGTGAAGGAGTAATGATATAATTTCCCACTAAGAAATTACATAAGGTAGTGCTTAATGTATAAGCCGGCCCGGAAATGATCGTAGCGGAATCATTATTTTTAAATCCTGTAATGGTAGAGGTGAAATGGGGCAAATTGTCGAACAGCTTGATAGTTTTATCATCTGCAGTTACTGTAAGCGGTGCAGGTGTGATTGTCAGCGTTCCTGGGTTGCTTACAATGTTGTAATTGCCGGAAGCACCACCTGCTAATGTAATTGGATAATTGCCCACGCCGCTTGTAACTGAAGCAGTGGACGATGGTGCCTTGGGAGTAATGTTACCAATGCCATCGCCATTTAAAAAACCACTGTAGACTACCCTGAATACAGGATTACTATCTCCGTAAACTTTGAAAGTGTCAACTACCGTTGCTGTCAATACTGCCGGATTCACTGTAAGCAATCCATTTACATATTGAATAGTATAGTTCGACGGCTGAATAACACTTCCTGTTGGTACAATATCAAATTTACCGGCACGAATACTAGTAGAAGGCACCGTTGTACCAGAACTGTTCACTAAATTATACGAAATCGTTCCCCCGCTAAATACAGAATCGGCGTTATCCTGGTACTGGTATCCCGTAACTTTTGAAGTAAATGCGGGTGGCTGATCGCCATAAGAAATAATTGCCGAATCGGTCTTCAGGGTGAGGGGCGCAGGCAAAATAGTCAACTTGCCGAGGCCATAAGTTATATCAAAATTTTTAGACAATAAAGCGCCCGGAACTATCGTGTTGGTTCCTGCTGTGATACCTGTGATTAGATTGATAGATTTAAAAATAGTTAACGTATCCGTAGCTGGCGCGGAGACATCCTCCTCATCAATAATTGCAGCAACATTTGAATTGCTGGTATCTCCAATAGTAGCGCTGTTCACCATTGCATAACCATTTACCAGTGCACGGGCATTTACCAGTGCTCTCGAATTTACCAACGCTCTTGCATTCACTAAAGCCCTTGCATTTACCAGTGCCCTGGCGCTCACTAATGTAGTGGTATCGGGCGATACTTCATAATTAAATATAGAAGCTGTTGCTACATCAACAATATTTGTTGTATCATTTACCGTGGTGCCGTTTACCAAAGCTCTCGTATTGACCAGTGCTCTCGTATTTACCAGCGCCCTGGCACTTACTAAAAAGCTCAGGTTGGTGAGATCTGAATTGACCAAAGCCCTTGTATTTACCAAAGCCCGCGCGTCTACCAGGGCAACAGCATTGGTAACCAGGTTTTCCTGGTAAGTTGATTCAAGGGAATTCAGGAAGGCACTTCTGTTGTTAATTGCGATCAAAGAATCTCCATAAGTATAATTGTATTGAAAGCCGGTAATTTTATCTCCATAAGTAAGGGTGGTATCTCTTGGAGTGATCACCAAAGGCATGGGATTAATCGTAAGGATGCCGTTATTGAAAACATATTTGTACTCCTCGTTTAATGCAATCGCTACTGAATCGCCTGTCATAAAGTTTTTCATTGCCGGTTTGATTACGTACAACCCTACATCACTGAGGTTTGTGGCAGTAGTAGCATATTGAACGGTATCAAGGCCAAGATCTTTTAAAGTCAATCCTGTTTGTGACAATGGAATGCTATCTACTAAAACGGTCGAATTAAATGCAGGAATATTCTCTCCATATTTTTTTGACGCATCGCTGGCAGTAACCGTTATGATCTTTTTTACCGGGGAAAAGAAAAACAATGAATCAGATGCGCCTCCATCCACGCCAGTGGATGAAACCGAAGGTGTAAAAACGTGGATAGCAGGGTTACCAATGAAAGAAGGGACAGTGGCTGTAGCTGTAGAGCTGTTTATTATCGTTGTTGCAAGCGTGTCCGACCTGAATATAATTTTGGAACTGATGTCCAGGTAAGAGCCTGTTACAGTCAGGGTAAAGGGTTGAGAACCGGGTGTTACCTGGGTGGTATCGTAAACTAATTTTATCAGTGATGGCTTTGGAGTGGCAAAGGTGCGCATCGCCCTGTCAGCCTGTATGAATCCGTAACCGGTAGTAAAATCAAATCCCGGAGTGCCCATATCGATAGCTGTACTTTCCATTAGTGACCTTATTTCACCAGGTGTGATGGTTGCATTTGCAAATTTTTTCTTGCCTTCAATCAGTAAGGCAGCAACAGCGGCTGCATGAGGCGCGGCTGCAGAAGTACCGGAGAAATTGGGAAACGCATCTCCGTCAATATTAACCCCGCCCATGTTTACGGTAGTGTTTACACCATTCGGTGCGGTAAATTCCGGTTTGTTTCTGACTACTCCGTTATCCGGTGTTCCACCGGTAGAGGAAAACGAAGCGATCGTTGGAATAGTTACCCCATATGCCGGTGTGTTGCTATAAAGTACTGCGCCCACTGCCATAGCGCCTGCTGCATTGGCCTGGCCTACAATGGTAGAATTACCCGAATTGTATTTACTGATCACGCCATTTCCACGGAAGAAAACATACTTAAATGTAACGTTGCCTGTTCCTGCAGCTCTTACGATCATTATGTTGGTCTGGGTAGTTTGAGTTACAGTAAAAGGCAACACTTCAATAGGATCGCCACCGATATTATTCCTGTTAAATCCGAACAGCGTATTTCCGTTATTATCGGTTAAATAAATATCCAGGTCATTCATCGTTCCTGTTTGACCGGCGGAATAAATACCATCCTGCCATTGCAATACAACAGTATAAGTGCCTGGTTGAAGGGTGATCGTTTGGTAAATATCACCATTGCCAAAATTATGTGCACTGCCCGTAATTGCTGCAGGTGCAGCTACCGGATTGAACACACCGGCATAAGATTGATTTCCATAATTGCCCGCTGCAGAGAAATAGGCAACTCCTTTTGCAGCAGCAGAATCCACTGCCCTCGCTACCACACCATCCTGGAAGAAAGGCTCGGTAATATAAGTTACGTCATCTACAATTACATTGCATCCATCCTGCTGCAATTGAGAGATCCCTTGCGCAAAGTTATTCGCATTGATAAATCCGGTATGGAAAGCAAGTTTTGCACCGGGGGCTACATCATGAACAATCTGCAGCATGGCCCTTCCCTCATCAGATTGCCGGCCAAAAGGATAATCCTGCAACACTTCTACCGGTATTGGATAATCGGGGTTCCCGGTTCCCGGCAGATCGCCGTTCAAAACATCTGTTTGAGCACCCTCTAATGTATTATAGCTGTTGGATATAACGCCCACTTTCACTCCATCGCCCGACACGCCATATCCATTGCGAACGAATAAGGATTGAATGGCCGCATCGCCCTGGCTGGTGGTAATTCCGGCATTGCCGATAGACGGGTACAAAGGCCGGCAATAATCTATTAAATTGGGTAAGTTATTCAGTTTTAAGAGATTCTTTATCGGGTATTCTCCGGTTATAATTAATGAATTTGGTCCGTTATCAATCAGATTCGTCATCCCATATTCCGAAGTTTGCAACAGGGATAATAAAGTTTGATATTGGCCCTTCAACGCAATCACTTCAATCATCACACTGTCATCCCTGATAATAAAAATGTTTTGGGCGCTATCTGTTACAAATCCAAAGTTCAGTGCCAGGGAATTCAATTCTGCCCCTATCAGATTATTTATTTTCCCGCCATCAGGTGGTGGATAATAGGGCAGGATACAATTGCTGAAAATTACTTTTACGGTATCCGTTGCGCTACAACCTCCTGCCGGATTGGTAACAGTCAATACATAAGTTCCTACCGCGTTTACAGCAGGAGTTAAGGTAGTAGTTCCGTTAACGATCTTACCATTGTTGAAAGCCGCCCAGCTATATTGCAAACCAGGTGTAGAGGCAGTTCCATCCAATTGAACGGAAGAAGTATTACAATCCAGTACTTTATCAGTTCCTGCATTGGCAATGGGTGTAGTGCATGCTGAAGGCTGTGGCGCATAATTGACGGTCACATTATTCGCAATGTTAATGCTGGTTGCCGAGTAGATAGCGCCGGTAAAAGTGGTATTGGCAGAATTATCAAAAGAACCGATACTGACTCCTCCATAAGGTGCCCAAACGGTGCCCAGCCAATTGGATCCTCCTCCCACAATCCAGGAATATTTTGCGGTTGACTGATTTCCATTTCCGTGGGTTTCACAAAAAATTCTTGTTGCATCTCCGCCGTTGATGACTGTTGCATTTACTTTACCCAGGTTCACATCGCCAACAATATAGATTTTAAAAGTTCCGCCAGCATTGTTCTTAAAATCAAAAACGATTTTATTTGATCCACTGTTATTAATTGAATTAAAAACATAAATACCGGTGCCGGATAAGGTGAGCTTTTTATTTCCATTCAGCCTGATGTCGCCATAATAACCCGGGGATACACTCTTTGAGGAATTGAAGCCGGTTTTGCCTGCGGCAGGAAATGAAGAAATGGGTGGAAGATCCGGTAGTTGGGGCAAGGTGGGTGTACCAGTTATATCTCCTTTCAAAGGAGTTGGGCCACTATAGGTTGTTCCTGCCGGATGGGTAACTGTTCCGCCTACTGAGCCACTCTCGATGGTTGTATTCCCATTTACGTCAATGTTGCCTGATATGGCCGCCTTCGAACCGACTAAAATGGCATTCTGTAATCCTCTTGAATTGGCTGCAGCAATATCCCCACCGATGATATTATTATTGTCAAGTTGTATGATTCCGCCGCTATACACATTTCCATAGACGGAGGTATTCACGTTCGTTGTTATCGAGGTGTGGCTTCCTATTGACCCGCTAAATTGGTCAGGACTGGAACTTTTATGAGAAAGGAAACCGGTGCCGATAGTTATGCTGTCACTGCTGTATAACGCAAACTCATTTATTTGTAATTTTTGCGCAGTTGTGTTGGCAGAAAATTGAAATAATGAAAAAAGAATAAGAACAAGCCTGGGAGCTATCCTGTAAAGTAATCGGGAGTACATAGATGTTAATTAATGATCAATAAAGCAATTCTGGCTTTTATGAGGGATAGCAGTAACGTATAATACAGTACAGTCTTGAATGTCACCTATCTTTTTCAAAGCTACAAAATACGGAATACCTCAGTTATTTAAAAAAGAGTAGAATGATTAATACTTCTTTAAGGGGTTATACCTTTTGCATCCCGGAATTCTATAGTTATGGGAAGCAGATAGCGTAATTTTAAAAGGTCTTATGACCAGATATTAAAATGTAAATGTAGGGGTATTATCAGACAATTCAAAAAATCTATACTAAATCCACAATCTTTTTACCCGTTTTATAATCTTTATTGATTACATCATGTTTTTATTACATAAATGAAGACCACAGTCCGCAAATGTTTGAATGTATTGAAGGATACGACCAGGCTGCAACCTTATAAATAGTCTTTTAAAAAGCAATAATTTTTTCCTGGCCCGAAACGTTTCCTGGTTAATTTCCTCTACATTTGGGTTATATATATAAGATTCTTTGTAGTTTTAAATAATCAAGTTTCCACTCTAATACTTTAATACATGGATCACAATCAAAAATTATCACTGCTTAAAAAGACAGCAATCTTCAGGAACACGCCGGAAACAGACCTCGCTGCTATAGCTGATATTCTGGATGTGATATCTGTAAAGCCAGGCGACTCCATATTTTTAAAGGGCGATAAAGGCGATAGTATGTACATCATTCAAAAGGGAGTCATCCGCATTCATGATGGAGCCTATACTTTCGCATTCCTTAAAAAAAATGAGGTTTTTGGTGAGTTATCCCTGCTTGATGCTGAAACAAGATCTGCCTCTGCTACGTGCGACAAGGAAAGCACGATTTTGAAACTTGAACAGCCGCCCTTTTACGAAATTTTAGCCAAAGACCAGGAAGTGCTTAAAGGCATTTTACAAATGCTATGCCGCAGGATACGGGCTTTAGATGAGAAAAGTGCACATGAATAAACAAAACCATTATTCGCCAGAATAACGAACCGGGAGCTAAACTAAAAACCAAGGAACAGGAGGTTCCATTCCTGCAAATACGCGTCAAGCCCTGGTAAAATAAACAAAACATCGCAGGAGAACCTTTTAACCGCAAAGTCCCCGGTTATTCCATCACAGAATTTCTTCCAACAATATCCAGCGACTCAGGTTCTTCTTATCAACCCGGGATCCATCCGTTCATTGTCATCCTCTTGCCAATATTACCTCCGGTGGATCGGCGGTCACTTGTTTTGTGTCGTATCCGGGCTTTGCAAAGACCAGTCGCTATCGTTGTAAGCTGTGATAAAGTAGCGGGAAGTCACAGGTCGGCAGACCTGCGCCAAATGCAGTAAACAAAGAAATAACGCGGTATTTGGTTTTCTGATCAGCGGTCACTTGTTTTGTGTCCTATCCGGGCTTTGCAAAAACCAGTCGCTATGGTTGTAAGCTGTGATAAAGTAACGGGAAGTCACAGTTGAGCAGACCTGCGCCAGATGGAAAAATTTATGATCGCTGGCATTGTAAATAAATGAAAAGAGAAGGAATAACCGTTGCGGATTTATTCCCTTTTGTTTTGCAACAAAAGTAATTGTCCGCGATGATTGCTGAGATGAATGGTGCGGTCTAATAAAACATTCAGCCGGTTGCGATGAGGCTCTTTGATAAAATCTTCTTTAGAAATATTCGCATGACGGGCAAACCAATCCTCAGCAGGTAAATCCTGGATATGATTTAATAAAGCTTCATTTACCTCTTTCCATTGTTGTCGCAACTCCGGAGCTGAAGGAATGGCTTCCACTGCTTTATCAGGCGCGTCTAAAAACACAGGTTTCAGTTCAGGATATTTTGCTTCCTCAAAACGAAGCAACGGCAACATTAAATCGTGCACTGCTGTTAAATGGCCTAATAAATAGATGCCGCGATTTCTGCCGGGCGCAACTTCGTGCTGTAACTCTTCGTCGGATAAATTGTCAAAAATTTTGTTGGTGGCCGCAATTTGTTTCCGCCAGCTATCTGTTGTCATCTTTATCAATAGTTCATTATTCATTCTATAGTTTTTAAACAAATGTAAAGGAAAAAGAAGTGGCGGGTTAGAGGCTGCTGTTACCGGCCCGCCAACCGGCAGGAATACAGTTTAATTCATAATTATCTTCTTAGCGATTCAAGTAACAAACACAGGCCCGGCCCTGTCTTGGTTCGCTACATAAATCCTTCTTCAAATCAATGTTGCATAATATAGAATTAGTCATATAATAGAATCCACCAATTATAGTTAATTGCAGAAGGATAATAAAAAAACCAATCGAATCTTTTCAGTTTTCATCGATTAATGATTTTAATTACCTGGCGTTCTCTATTGTATATTACGTCGCGAAGATTTCCCCTTGGCCGGTGTCCTCATCTGCGCCAATTATTTATTTTCTTTTTTATCACTCCATTCAAACCAATCTTCCATTTGCTTTATTAACGACGCCGACTGTTTCTGAACTTCAGACTGGTCAAAATCTTCATCATAATATATCACGCCGGTGGCATCTTTTGAAGACACCTCTTGTATATTCACATTAAAAGGGCCGGCACAGGCAAGAGAATAAGTGGTATCGTCACCATCATGAAATGTTAGTTTATAAAAATAAAACCGGGACTGCCTGCCTTTAAAATTGATTACTTTTTGTAAAAGATAAGTAACCGCTGCAGGGGTATTGTCTTCATCAGCAGTAAACGCATAGCTTTCTCCAAAAGATTTTTGAGTAAAATAAGCAGCAGGGAATAGATTCGTTTTATGGTACGCCTTTAAAGTATCATATAATTCTATCAGGCTGCTGTTATCTTTTGCCAATGCCGCGATGGCGACCGGGTTAATTGGCTGGTTGTTCCGAAGCAGTAGGTTTACTGCTTGTAAGGCGGTGTAAGATGGCTTTGAAAGGAGACTCCATTTTTGAAGCACTGCATTAAATTCAGGAGTATTCATCTTGCCCATCAAATCCACCAGCAAATAGTCATAGTAGCTATAATTATCAGGATCTTCCTTTAGAAGCGCCAATTCTCTACCTGATAATTTTAAAATATCAGGATGATACGGTTTGAAGATATTTTTATGAACCAGGCCGCTATCCAATAATTGGTTTGACAGGTTAATCAATGACGGGCCCATGGCAGTATCTTTTAGCAAAGGCAAAAGATCCGGTAATATGGTAGCTGTAAGTTGCAGCGAATCGCTTAATGGATTGATGAACTGGTAACCAGGGTCAACCATAGGTGGCTGTTTCAACAACAAAGTTTTGATATCATTATAATTTTCCTCAGTTGGAAAGGAAGCCATAATGGAGAGCAACAAATTGCGTGTGGTATCATTTGCGGTGGCATAATTATTTTTGGCAAAGATGAATGAAGACGGGTCTTTAAAATTAAGAATGATTTTCTTTAGCTTGTTTTTTATTTCACCGGCAGAATAGTCCGGTTCAGGATAATTTTTCAATAAGGCGCGGTGCAGCAGAGGAAGGTCTTCTTTGGTAAAAGGCACAATAGTTAAATATTTTACAGCGCTGCAACTTACAGAAGAATCTGGTGAACCCATATCCGTGAGCAAGAGTGCTGCTTTTGAAACCAGGACATTTGTATCAGGGTGAATAGAAGTAAAATGAAAGGATTCAAAAAATTTATTGGTGTTTTCATTATTGATCTCTCCGGCTGCCTGAAGGGCCATAAGGGTGTACAGTTTGCCATTGTTTAAAAAGAATCTTAATCGTTTTACATTTGACGAACCATTTGCCTTCAACGCTAACTCATACCCTTTTAAGCCGTTATTGCTGATTTTTTTCTTAACAATTACACTATCTGAATTATATCTGCCTGTCACTTCGTTCCATAAAGCAGAATCGCTGTTTTGCCAGTAATACTTACTAAATTCGTTGGCGATTATTTCATAATTATCACCTCTTGAAGAGTCATAACATTCATAATTCCATTCCCGGTTTCCATCTTCATCTTTTTTATTTGGCTGATAGGTAAACGCCGTTGGCGACCAGGTAGAAAAGCTGTTATCTGCCGCAGTATGATTATCCCATTTTACGGGTGCATAATCAAGAGTAGTAAAAGAACTAAAGAATCTTTGCACTGATGATTTATCTTTTGCAGTATCATAAATAGCCACCAGGCCATACCAACGGTTTCCCCTGAATTGAAAGCGCGTCTTCATCATCAATGGTGCCTGCGCCATCATTCCTGCAAGGTCAAGTATTCTGCAACCATTTTTGATATACGCCGTATCCATGCTCATCCTTTTAAACTTTGATAATTGTGATGCACGAATCGCAACCAGCATTACACTATCGTTTTCTAAATTGTAACCAGGGGCAGCCTCATTGGTACCAAAGAAAAAATAAGCACCGGTTACCGGATCTGAGGCAATATTTAATTTAGTCACGATCCCGCTGTCCTTTTTCGTTGCTTTGGAGTAATCGTCACCTGATGTTGGCTCGCCGGGAACTTCTAAACGATAGGCTTTTATTTTGTTGGTATAAGTGAAGATGCGACTGGTATCGGGCGCCTTTTCTGTTATGGAAAATGAATGCAAAAAGCGGTTAATAGCCGGCTCACCTGCACGGCCACTTTTTGTGCTCAAACCTAAAGCAATATACATTTTCCCATCTTTAAATAACAGGTAGCCGTGACTGTAATTTTGCTTTTCTGATATAAACTCCTTCCCGGGAATATTATTTATGGTGATCGGTTTTCCTTTCGCATTTCCAAAATAATAGGTGGCCATTGCACGGAGCACGCTGTCAGCCATTTTTGGAGAATACGGAGTTTTTACAGCCGTGGTCATGTAGAGGGTACTCGAAAAAATATCAAAATACATTTTCATGTTCATGATACCGTACAAAACCATATCGCCCGGCTTACCCGGCATAGACGCCGTATATAATCCCTGTTCATCTTTTACGTCATACCACTTTAACGGCACTTCCTTAACTTTATAATCCGACGGTTTTATTTTCTTTGAAGAAAAGACAGGCGTTACTGTAAATCCTTTTCCTCTTAAAAGAGAAATCAATCCTTTTGCTCCCGGCAAATGCGCCGCTCCAACGGCAAATACCATACTACGAAGCTGTGACAGGCTGTCCATGCGCCTGGCCATTTTTACGTTACGCTTAAAAAGAAGTGCCTCTTCAAACAAGCTATCCTGTGAATTGGACATCCTGTCAATCTCATTCAAATCATTATCCAGATAAGCCTTTATAAGGTATTCTGCATTCTTGTTATCTTCCTTCATGTTCTCCCCGCTTCCACCGATGGCAATCTGTTCAATGTCAGATTCATCCACGAGGTCTAAAATGCCTTGCTGATCTTTCAGGTCCTCAACACCGCCGGTCCATTTCCCCAGTCTCCTGGCTATGTCAAACAGGTATGCATCGAGGAATGTTTGCATTTTGCCATTTTTGAAACTCTGGCGGATCCATTTATTTTTTTCCTCGAGTATATCAGATGTGGTAATTTCTTCGGCATTTTTATTTAATTTTTTAGCCAGCATCTTTCCATACTTTTCGTACTGCGCGCTACTCATTAATTCTTTAATGGGTTGCCCCTTTTGATAGATCTCCTTTTTGGCTTCATCAATCATTAAAGGTGTAAACTCCTGCGGGTCAATTTCAATTGCAAAGCCTTCACTTTGCTCAATTGATCTATAGAGCGAATCGCCCAGGTTGAAAACTCTTTCATCAGTCAGATGCAATGTTCCAAACAGGTAGGATGATTTTTGCAGCCCATTACCACTGATCCGCCATAAAAGTGTTGAAGGCAATTGTTGAGAGAAGGATGATTGACAGAACGATAGTTGAATGCACGTTGCAATCAGCAACAGCAGCAGATGGTTTTTCTTTTTCATAAGCAGTTGACAGGAGTTGTTCAATTCGGGGGTTAAAATTAATAAAACACCTTAAATATCCAAAGCTTAATAGAAATTTTCCTTACCTGGTGAATGGTAAAATGAAATTTATGTTTATTACCCGTAATCTTTTGAACCTATTTTAATCTCCCACAAGATGATAAGGACCAACAAAGTAATCGTGATCGTTGCAGGCAATGATTGAGTAACGGGAAGCCAGCCAGAAGTAGCGTTATTTTCCCTGGCATAGTCGCAAAAATTATCCGGTCCCAGGCAACCTTTTATCTTTAAGGTGCATTTATCTTTTTATAAACATCCTCAGTCATTGTTTTTATGGATATATCACAACTAATCAAAGAAGCGAAGCAGGGAAGCACTGCCGCACAGAAATGCCTCTTTGATGAAATGGCGGATAAGTTGCTGATGATTTGCCGCCGGTATGTGAAGAACCGCGAGGATGCAGAAGAAATGATGCTTAACGGATTTTATAAGTTCTTTAAAAATTTATCTTCCTTCAGCTACCAGGGCGATGCGGCTTTATTTGCATGGCTGAAAAAAATCATGGTCAATGAATGCCTGATGTTTTTGCGAAAGAAAAATGTGTTTACCATTTCATCCGACCTGGTGGCAGAGGAAGTTTCATTGCAGGAAGAAGCGCTGAACAACTTATCAGCCGCTGAAATTTTTAACCTTGTTGTGCAACTGCCGGTGGGTTACCGCACTGTCTTTAACCTGTATGAAATAGAAGGAATGAGCCACAAAGATATTGCGGCATTGCTCAATATTTCAGAAGGCACTTCAAAGTCGCAGTTGAGCAAATCAAAAGTTTTATTACAAAAAATGTTGCTTAAAAAAGGCGTAGAATATGTCAAACGAAAATCACAATAGCATACATAACTGGAAAAGCAAGCTGGAAGAATTACAAAGTTTGCCAGGTGAAACCATGCCGGATAAAAATGCAGCCTGGGAAAAGATTCATGCAAGGCTGGAAGGCAAAAGACCCGCAAAAAAACCGGTATGGTACTGGCTGGCAGCCGCTTCTGTTGTGTTTTTATTGATGGTAACTATTTTTATTTCAAATAAAAATAGTGAGCAGATGCCTGGCACGGCGTCAAAGCAAATTCAACCTGAAACAAAACAAAAACTGACGGAAGAGAATGTTCCTGCCAAAACAGAAAATCATCATAAAGATTTGTTTACTGCCGAAAACCCGGCACTCCAGAAAAAAAGCATCCCGGTTATTTTTGATAAACGGAAACACAATGAGACGGCACAACAAAATATCGCAGAAAGGAGTAAAGATGAACTTCGCTTGTACGATTCCGTTAATGCGCAGGATCAAACAACAGTAACGATAAATAACCCTTTGCCTGCCACAGATACCGCTTCCCGCATCGCCTCAGTGATGCCGGTAAAGAAAAGATTACCGGTGGTACAGATTAATGAATTAGGCGATCCTGATGACCTTCCACAGGTGGCACACAGTTCCGAAAAGTCATCTGTTCCTTTTCTAAGACTGGGGAGCGGCGAAGTGTATAAAAGTCCTTCCTCCATAACAAAGAATTTTGCAACGATCAATTTTAAAACTTCTCCAAACTAAAATAACATGAACAAATTATCCATCGTAATGATGCTTTTGATAAGCATCCCGGCAAGCGTTTGCGGCCAAACCAAAACCAGCAGTACAAGCGATAAAGCTTTTGCAGTGCCTGAAAATATCATCATGTCGAGGCGCTTTTATATTGACCTCGGCAAGAAAAATAAACTCACGATTGAAGTGACAGATCTTTCGGATCTTCAAATAATTGATAATATGGATTCGATCCTGGAGGTTTTTAAAAAGGACATGGCGCCTTTTAAAGATTCTTTTTCGAATCAGCTTACTTCAAAAAAAGTGGATTATGTATCTGATGGCAAGGGAAGAAAAAAGATCCGGTTTCAGCAATTTCAGCCTGGGGGAACCAGCTTCCTCCTGGACAATGGCCAACTGGCTTCGCTGAAAACAGAACAGGACACAGTAAATATTATCGGCGTTATTACCAATCCTCCAAAACCTGAAGATCGCATCAACACAAGCAGACCCCGCTATTACCATCTTACCTTTTACTTAAACAATATAGAGGAATTGGCTACCTATATGAATGGGCGTTTAAACGAAAAAATAAAAACGATCCGGAATAATATCACCGGCAAATGGCCCACTGTTTTGGGAACCGGCTATCACTATATCAAAAATGACGCAAGCATTTATGCCGATCATCCCAAAGGCTTTACCAACGCTGGCAGCGGAGATTTTATAAACGGCTACATCACCGTTAATGTACAGAATTACAAAAACTATTTTGTGCCTTCTTTTAGTGTAGGAACACAACTAACGCTGACAAACCGCGACAGAAGTTACAAGTGGGTGCCGGGATTATTTTGGGAACCGCATTTTTTATTTGCGAAAGATGCCGACGGTAAATTGCGGACTTACAGGAATGATTTTCTCACACTTACCTACGGGCAGGGTGGCACTACTGACCGTGATCCGCACAAGGATTTCTCTTACAGTGCGGTATTTTCCCTCGGTTATCTTATCAGGCGGGAAGGAGAGTTCATGGAGAAAAACACTTTCCGTTTAGGCGTGGGTAGACTGAAATTGTCAAAGACCACTATCGAGCCTTCCATGTATTTCAATAACTTTTTTAAAGGTGTTACACCCGGAATCAGGATCAGCCAGACCTTTTAAAATAAAGCGTTTCATGTGTTACGGGGATCGGGTAAACCGTGTGGGGGGGTCACCTCAACGCTGAGCTGTCAAAAATTCCACCAAAAATTTAGTAAACCTGTAAAAAGACTTCATTTTCTAAATAAAGATTAAGGGGAACCTGTTTTGCTTTCAATCACTCAAAAAATAGTAGTTCGTGGGGGGAGGAAGGCGTGGATAAGCGCCTGGAACCTAAAATCCATTTGCTTATGCTTGCACCGGTTTCTGTTTCTGTGACCGGCCTTCACTTGATTTTGTGTTCTATCCGGCTTTACAAAAAGTAGTTACCATGGTTATGCAGTGATGGAGTGGCGGGAATTCCAGGACTGTAGATATACGTCAGTGCCGGGTGAATGTTACCATTAAGCGTTACAAGCATGGAAAAGGCAGAAAGGAATCGCTGAGCTCCGGGGGTAACCAAATAAATAGCATAATTTTTTTTTGTAATCACAGTCAGGCCTTACGCTGGCGCAGGTCTGGAATGAAAGTTAACTTTTACCTGATCAGTGTAACAGTTCCTTTTTCGGTTTTTAGAGGCATATTATTAAATTGGTAATTACAATACCATACATAAATGCCTGCGGGCTGAAATGCTCCTTTAAATGTTCCGTCCCAGCCAATCCTTTGATCATTGGTTGAAAACACAACCTCTCCAAACCTGTTGTATACCTTAAGAGAATATTTCTGCAGGAGCGATCTGATAACCGGCTTGAATTGTTCATTTATTCCATCACCGTTTGGTGTAAATGCATTAAAAAAATAAATCTGGCCAGAACAACTTGGTTTCTCCGATACGATAATGGTATCTTTTCCTATACATCCATTTTGGTCTGTAACGGTAAGTTGAAAAGCACCAAAGTCTTTAACACTTATAAAACTGCCCGCTTCTCCGGTTGACCATTCATAATTCATGAACTGCTTTGTGGGTTGCAATATAACTCCGTCTCCATAACAGATTTCCATTTGATACGGTAAAAAATTTTCAGGTTTATTGTAAACATTTAGAATGTTGATGGTGTCAGATGCAATACAACTATTTTGATCAGTAACTTTCACCCAGTAGACACCCTTATTATATACGGTTATGGAATTATCGGTGATTACTCCATTACTCCACTCATAGGTTTTATAGTTATCGGGCAGAAGATGAATAACTGTGCCTTCGCAAATTGAAGTGTCGTTACCCAAAAAAGGCTTGATAAAAGGATATTTATTAACCTGGATCGTATCCCTGGAAATACAATTATTGGAATAAGTAGCACTAAGGAAATATAAGCCTGGAGAGGTTACCTCGATTGAAGAAGAAGTGCTGCCCTCACTCCAATCATAATTTGCAAAACCGGTTGATGCCGTTAAAATTATCGACTTGTCCTCACAAATTGAAGTATCATTTCCCAGGTTCAGGGATGGAGAAGTATTTACGGTTAGGAGGAAAGAATCTTTTAAAAAGCAACCCTGAAGAGTTTCAGCGGTTGCATAATACCAGGTGCTCTTTAAAGGGCTTACTTTTACTGTACTTCCATCAGAAATCAAATTCCCCGAAGGAGCCCATTGATAATTTGCATAACCTCCATTAGCCGATAAAATAACCGTATCATTATTACACTTTTCGGGCGCACCAGTGATGTGGAAGTTGTTTTCAATAAATGTCACTCTTATTGAATCTATAGCTTCTTCTCCACATTTATCTGCTACTTTCACAAAATAAACGCCCGGAGAGGAAACGGCAATAGTTGAATCGGTGCTTGAATTATTCCATAAATAAGATGAGTAAGCTGCTCCGGCGTGCAGGGTGATAGTGCTTCCCGAACAAATAGTTGTATCTGATCCAAGATTTAATGAGGACGCTTTTAATGAAACGGAAGCCAGAATACTATCCGTTTGTATCGAGCAACCGTCTGCTATGGTGGCATAAACAAAAGATTCACCTGTCTTTTGCGGAACTAACCGCATACTATCTGCTTTTGATGAGATCAATTTAAAAAATGTGGTGTCGTATTTCCAGGTCGCGACAGCGCCACACCGATTATCTGCGAGATAATACACAAGCGTATCTTTTTCATTGCATTTATTCCCCCTGACGGATAAAACAACCGGCGGGCAATCGCTTTTTTTATTAACATCCAATGTTGCGTCATACGCCACATCAAGCGATATTGGATTAATATCAGCCAGGGCTACACTTTTAACATTAATAACAGAATCAATTCCCGAACTGGTTTCGGTAGTGCTGATTGCAGAAGTATTGAGAACAGCAGGCGCAGGACTGTAAGTTCCTGAAGCATTCGGGCTGATTTCACCATTACCATTTAACTTCATTAAAAAGGCATTGGTGAAATAGGGATCCTTATTCCTGTTAGCAGTACCTGCAATTGTAAAACCAGTTCCATCGGGATGAATGTTATATACAAAATGAGTAGGCAGGCCCGGATAATTTTTTGACCATTTTACGGTTCCGTTTTTATCGAATCTTGAAACATTCAATTGGGTGCCGGTGGTTGTTCTTACCTGGTTGCTCATCACGAAATCATTTTGGCCGGTAATGGCAACCGTTGGGCGGTCTTCATCGAGATAATCAAACCTGTTGGTTAAGTAGGTGATGGGATCTCCCTCAAATGATATTGCACTAACAGAAGAACCGGAGTCAGTAACTTTTAGAAGGTAAATGCCAGGCTGCGACATATATGGGTTAATAGCCACCAGGTTATTTATAAATGCATATAGCGTGTCATTGCTTACAATTAATTTATTCATCCTCACCAGGGTACTTTGAAAGACAAATCGCTTGTCCCAAATATTTTTTCCGGTTGCGTAATCTAATTTTTGCAGCCCTATTTTATCCTGGTCATAACTATTGTATGAATCATTTGAAATATAAACAGCATCTTTAGTACAAAAAACAGAACGGAAGATGGGAGCGGCGAAGGAATGAAAATGAGCAAGTTCCTTTTTCCATACTACCTGCAGATTGGAATCAAACCGGATTACATAGGAAAATAGAGAGCCGGTACCGTAACCATCATTAACAAGAATAACAAATCCCCCATCCGGTGTAGCAAAAACATCACTCATCTGTGCATATTCTAAATTGTAGCTGGCGTTTAATTTAAGTTTTTTTGCAAAAAGAATGTTTCCGTCAGTATTTAATTTATAGATATCTAATTCACTATGTTCGATATGATTCAGTGTGTAATATTTGTTAGCGAAAGCAATAATATTATTGTCATTGGATATCACTCTTTCGAACAGTTGGTTGCCTCCGGTAGTTCCTATGTTCTTAGCCCAGTCAACGTCCCCATTTTCCTTAAATTTCACGATCAATCCATTTCTTTCTATATCTCCTACAGCCACTTTACCACCATCAGATGTATTCACAAAATCGCGCAGAATACTAAATCCGTTTGCTGCATACTCAATAAGCGAAGTGTTATTGCATCCCGGAGGCAGGGGTGTAATATCTTTACAATAAATGCTATCACATATTCTTTTTTGAGCAATTGTAAAAGAAGTCGTGGTGAGAGAAATTGATTCAGCTATTACTACAGTCAGTGGCGGCTCTTGAATCCAGGAAAACGGCTGCTCTGAAATAGTAGCTGTATCCATAACAAAAGTATTTCCCCCGGCCTGGCAATCGCCTGTTTCACCCATGGCATTGGTTCGCGATACGATCATTTTATTAATTGCACCATTGTTGTAATCCGGGTAATAGCCTGCCGAAACACTGCCTCCGGCGCTGGTTGTATCTACACTGTAATTTTTTTGTCCATGATCATACCACAGATTTGATTGAAACGCACTCCATTGTATCAGGTTAAATTTGTTAAACTTAATCACGTCCGGATTGTAGCCCCATTTATTCATAGAAAGCAGCAGCAGGAATCCGTCTTCAGTTCTTTTTAAATACGATGCTTCATTACCAGCCCAATCCTCTATTACACTCTTATAGGTTTTATTGCCCTGCAGGTCCATCTTAACAACAAGCATTTTATTGAGCGAACTATTTTTTAAACCGTAAGAAACCTGGTTATCGTAAACTTCCATATCCGTAACTTCCTGGTCAATAGTGCTGTCTCCGGAATATAATTTTTGAGAGGCTATCACCGAACCATCCATGCTTTTCATCGTAGTGATTACACCCTTTCTTTTCCGGTCAGTGTAAAAGCCGCCCACATAAATTTTGTTATTATCAAATCCTATCGAGGTAAAGCTGGTGGCGGAATGATTATCAAACCGGCGAGCCCATTGTATTGTTCCATCTAATGCTATTTTAAAAACAACAGGATTACTATTTGTACTGCTGTCATTACTGTTAAATGTACCAATTAAATCGCCATCAGCAGACTGTTTTATTGCTTTTATCCTATCAATAGTATTTCCTGGCAGTCCCAATTGCTTGCTCCAGATTAAGTTTCCATTACTACTTACATTTACGAGCAGGATCTTTCCCCCTGTATGCCCAAATGAAGTAGTAGTACCATACAACAAATAACTACCATCATGAAGAAGGTCGATACCACTAAACCTGTCTTCAACATTTCCTCCCAACATGATGCTCCATATAACAGAGCCGGAAGAGGATAATTTAATTGCCATCGCTTTATAGGGTGAATTTGCAGATAAAGTGCCTTTCCCGGCTATCAATACTTCACCATTACTTAAACTTTTTGTTGCAAAAGGTTCAATATTTCCTGGTGCCGTGTATTCGTGCAAATAGCCATGATCGCAAACCATTTGTGCATGGCATATAAAACAGGCAGACATATTTAGTAACAGGCTAATCGTAATGTTAAGCGTATATTTATATAAGTGCATCTTAAACAGGAAAGCGTTATACTTTTTACAGTGATTTGGCTATTGATCTAAGCAGTAGCTATAAAATAAAACGAAGATAAAAAGATATTAGTATTGTTTGTCTGAACTAATTATCAGGATACAAAACTGACGCAGTCCGGCGTCAAAGTAAGTTCGATTGTTATCATCGCAAACTCAACACTGCGGCGTCATTTGCGGGTTTTAATAAAGCAAGATAAAGTAACGCTCACGCACAGGTCAGGAGACCTGCGCCAGAGCGCAATGACGTACAGATTAGCAAATACACTTACTATTCAAAGGTCGTCACTTCCAATAACTCTCCAAATATTTGGATGATTCCTATTAACACCCAAATAGAGGGTTTGCGAAACTGAAGCAGCATTTCCTCCAGGTCTGCCTTATTTATGATACATATTTTTCCAACTGCTGAATAAGCCAGCCAGCCGTTTTTGAGCCATTTGCCGAGCGTTTTCGGATGCACATGAAGTTTTTGTGCCAATACTGACCACTCATACCAGGTATCTGAAAATACGATTGGTTTAAACTTATCCTGTTCTTCTTCCAGCTTTAATGATTTAATTAATGCTGCATCCTTGCTCATGGCCAATTTTACAGCCATCGCTTTGGACAATTCCTCGCTGGTGGGTTTAAAATTACTTAAACGTGCAGAAGTTGTTTTCTTTTTTTGTGAAACGGTTTTGGTTGCAGTTACATTTTGCTTTCTCATATATATTGGTTTTTAATTGCAGTTATGTTTGGGAAACTCATTAGCACCAAATGCCTGTTAGCAGGTAAAGAACTAATGCGTCATAAATATAAACTGCCGAATTGTTTATTGCAAGAAAAATCGCGGTTTTTTTTGGGAAGCTATAGCACAAACATCCGGGATGAATCATTAAAAAAAGGTTACCACCGTCCAGGTGATAACCTTATCTGTTTCTGAATTAACGGTGACATATTTATTGTGCGAACCATACAGCCACCGTGCTGTATGCAATCTGCTTTCTGCTTCCGATTACTGCAACTCTTACCCAGTATTGTTTTCCGGGAACAAGGCCCTCCCAGGCAAATTTGCTGCTGCTGGAATTTTTACTTATCCAGGCAGTGTTGTCATCCGGGAGTTCGGTTGTCATCTGGTGCACATAACCGGTTGCAGCCTTCTGGCCCTTCACCATGCTGATCATCTGTCCGCTGGTGATGCCCTGTGAAACAGTTACGTTTCCGGGGTTAGCGATGTAGCGCACTTCCCTGGTTTTTACCAGGGTAAATCCGCTGCTGATCAGCATGGCTTCGTTACCATTGGCTTCAGCCATTACGGCCAGGCCAAGCTGTTGTAAAAGGGCAGTCAGCTCAAAACGGCTTTGGTTTTTCTGAGCAACCGCATTTTTGTCGTTTGTAGCCGCTGCAGCAAGATCTGCAGTGTACTTATCGAGTGCTGTTTTTACCACCACAAGAAGCGTAGCAAGGGTTACAAATGCTGTGTTGTTGATCAGTGAGTCGTAAACGTGCTCACCATTTTTCCGGAAATTAACATCGGTGAATCTGCTGAATGAAATACGAATTTTTTTCATCTTTTTGGGTTTAAAT
The DNA here is from genome assembly GCF_003721595.1 of Hanamia caeni. Lineage (GTDB taxonomy): Bacteria > Bacteroidota > Bacteroidia > Chitinophagales > Chitinophagaceae > Ginsengibacter > Ginsengibacter caeni. The sequence goes on along the minus strand of NZ_RJJR01000001.1, from coordinate 557,236 downwards.
TTTTTGGCCAGCATATCGTGGTTAATGGTATAAACTTCTTTTCGTTTTTCATATTGCAGGCCAGGGCATCAATCTTATCATCGTTCCTCCAAAATGCCCGAAATTCCTCCAAATTCCCAAAATATTTTTTTTGGATAGGAAAATAAGCCGGTTTAATGGATGAAACTGACATAAAAAAAAGTATTTTTTGGCCCCGCAAAATCACCCTTCTTTCCGGTTATTCCCACAAATTATAATGGTAAACTTGAGTGATTTGCTGGCAGACAATCGCCATTGCATCTGAAACAATCGCCATTGCATCTGAAGCAATCGCCATTGCATCTGAAGCAGTCGCCATTGCATCTGAAGCAGTCGCCATTGCATCTGAAACAGCCACCATTGCATCTGAAACAATTACCATTGCATCTGAAACAATCACCATTGCTTCTGAAGATATCGCCATTGCATCCGAAGATATCGCCGTTGCATCCGAAACAATTGGCATTGTCTCTGAACAGATTGATAAAGAGGTGACACCTTTTGAAAAGGTGTCACCTCTTAAACACAAGTTGTAATTTTCACACGCCCGGTTATTCTTATAGCACGTCCGGTTGCGATTTTTGCACGTCCGGTTATGATTTCAATACGTTTGGTTGTGATTTCCACACGCCCGGTTATTCCTATAGCACGTTTGGTTGCGATTTCAGTACTCCCGGTTATGGCTTCCATACGTTTGGTTATGATTTCGGTACGCCTGGTTGTAAATATTGTACGCCCGGTTGTAAGTATTATGCATACGGCAGTTACCAGGGAGGAGCCTGTTTTAGGTTCTCCGGATTCTGCGCCCGCCAGCGCATTGTTATTATTATTCTACGAAGCCACCGGAATTTAATTTTGAAAGATCGTTTGGTGGAGTTAGTATCTGGGGAAAAAGAAGTTGTACAGTAAACGAGGAAATAAATGGTTTTTTATTTTGGTGAGTGATGGAAAAAATGATGCAACGTTTTGCCAGATGCCGTTGTCAATAAAACCAAATGTAAATATTCTCTAAATTAAAACGCCCTTTAATGAAAAACATATTCTTCATTTTAATAGTTTTCATATTTGTTACTACTCCCGGTTGCAAAAAGGATGATATAACTGTTGCGGATAATTCCAACCTTACCGGGCAGTGGCAATGGCAATATTCGGAAGGTGGTTTGGCCTTTCATAAAATAAAGGCGGAAAATAACAGTGTGCTTTTATTGAACTTTAACCCCGATTCCTCTTTTTATGTAACTGAAACCGGAAAGCCTCCTTTAAAGGGAAACTACTATGTTACAGGTGATACAACTTCCGTAAAAGTAATTCACTTTAACTCTGATCAGTTTGGCGACCCCACTGGAGAAGCATATACCATCGAAAATAACCAACTGATACTTACTGATTATATGATCTCAGATGGCTTCAGGCATTATTATAAAAGAGTAAAATAAATGGGCTGGAGAGGTAACTTAAGTTTAGCGCTTTGCCCCTAGACGACAACTGGCGCAAGCGTCTCGCTTGTGTTTTAAATGATTAAAAATCTTCTTTTTGAAAGTATGAACCGGAAGTAAGGATGTTGATTAAAGATGAGTAAATTATCTTTTGTTATCAGGAATTAGCGAAAGCCAAAAGAGTTATGTTTGTGGCCGGGCACGAATTGCAAATTTCTCTTTCATTCAGGATTAGTAACGAACAGTCACAGGTCGGAGGCCTGCGCCAGCCGGGTGTTTCTGAAAGCGAGTTATCCGCTATTACTTTTTTACCAATTCTTTCCTGATACGGCTTAATGATTGTGGCGTGATCTTAAGATAAGAGGCGATATATTGTTGCGGAACTTGCTGAGCTACTTCAGGATAACGCTTTATAAACTCAAGATACCTGGTTTTAGCATTTCCAAAATTTAAAAAATCATTGTCCTTTAGTTTGTTTAACAATGTAGATTCCGAAACGCTTTTGAAAAAAATATAGAGGCCCGGGATTTCAACAAATAGTTTTTCAATAGACGAAAAGTAAATCCAGGATATCTGGCAAGGCGTTACTGCCTGTATGGCGTCTGTGGCAGGCTGTGCCGAATAATAACTTATCATATCTGCAAAAAATTGATTTTCTCTCACAAAATATTTTGTTGCATCATCCCCTTGTTCATCTGAACTAAATGTTCTCAAAACACCCTTCTCCACAAAGGCAATCTTATCAGCTATCTTGTTGAACTTTTGGAAATATTCCGCTGGCTTTAGCGCCCGGTGTTGGAATGCTGATGCGATGATAGCAATGTCGCCTTCCGGCAGGATGCCGCCAAATGATAAAGCCGATTTTAATTTTTCCATCTTAGGTTACAATTTTGTTTTCCAAAACACTTTGAGCGCACGATAGTATGGCTTCTTTGGATGATAAAGGCTGCCATTGTAATTCTTTGGCGGCCTTACCGGAATCAATTTTTCTTCTGCGATTTTCAAGTAACACAGGTTTCAATAGTGGCTGAAAAATAGAAAATATTTTTGTCACCAAATCAGGAAGCACTATAGAAGGTATTTTCCTGTCCGGATATTCCTGTTTTAAAATTTGTGCGATTTCTTTATAAGTAAAATGTCCCGAAGCGGCAATGTACCTGTTATTTGCAGCTTGTGGCATTTCCATAGCTTTAATCAGTAAGTCTGCAACCGACCTGACATCTACTATATCAAATTCAATTTTAGGCAATGCGGGAAGACTGCCATTTAACAGGCTGATAATAATGTTGGCAGACGTGCCATAGTCATTATCTATTACCGGGCCTAAAATTGCTCCCGGGCAAATAGTAGCCAATTCCAACCCGTTTTTTTCCTGCTTTATAAAATCCCAGGCTACTTTTTCGGCTATTGTTTTACTTCTGTAATAGGGCGTCGTGTCTTTAAGATTAGAAACGTCTGTCCAGTCATTTTCATCAAAGATAGTATCCAATTCTTTTTTTGTTTTGCCATAGGCGATCGAGCCTAAAGACGATACCATAACTACCCGTTTTACCTGGTTGGTGCTGGCAGCTTTCAGAATATGTAAAGTTCCATTTTTAGCAGGGGTTATAAGCTCATCCTCGTTCGCAGGAACTGTTCTTGGAAAAGGCGAGGCAATATGTTGTATGTAATCTACATTTTTGGTAAGCTTAAGCCATATATCGTTGTCATCCAGGTCTGCTTCAGCAAAAGCCAGGTGGTGAATGTTTTTTGTGTGCTTACCAATGACTGCTTTAATAGCATGTATCCTGTTTTTGCTTCTCAATGTTCCGACAACTTCATACCCCTTATCTAAAAGCTGAATAGTCGTGTGAGCACCTAAAAACCCTGTTACACCTGTTACTAATACTCTTTTGTTTTCCATTGTTTATTGTTTAGTGCAAAGGAAGAAAACAATACACTTGCTGCAATTACCATTTGGTAAAAAATTGATCATTGGACATTACAGATTATCGCCATCGACATGGTTCGAACCTTCGCGAGCCGGAACCGCTTGCTGGCTCTGGCGCAGGCCTCCTGGCCTGTGCATGAGCGTTACTTAAAACCCCCACTGGCGTAAGCGTCGCGCTTGTGTTTTTAATGATTAAAATCTTCTTTTCTCCAGTACGAACCGGAAGTAAGGATGTTGATTAAAGACGAGTAATTAGCGAAGGGCAAAAGAGTGATGTTTGTGGCAGGGCAGGAATTGCGGATTTATTCTTTCATCCGGGATTAGTAACGAACAGTCACAGGTCGGGAGATGCGCCAGCCGGAAGAATTTGGGATCGATACAGTAAATGAAGAAATAACGGTGATTGTTATTTTGGTGTTGTGATTAAGTAGCTGGTAGCACGTGGTGCCGCTTCAAAATTCCAGCAGAATTTAGTAAATCTATAAAAGGTCTTCATTTTCTAAATAAAGAGTAAGGGGAACTTGTTTTGCTTTCACTCAAAAAATAGTGGTTCGTGGGACACGAACCAAGGCGTGGCTAATTAAGGCAATATTACCTGCAAGTAAGCTTCACTGCATATTTGCTCCAGTTGTCATATCCATCAATCCGGAGTACAGTTTTGCCATTCAAACTGACCCAGCTAACTTTTAAAAATTCAGGATCTTTTTTTGGAATATTGAGTTCATAATAGTTGTATCCCGATACCTTATTATCACAGGCTTTAATCAGCCTGGCTTCATATTTTTTGTTCCCAAATAAACTGTCAAGTGTAACCTGGTTATTATATTTTTCCGAAGGCTGGCTAAGCATGCTGAATGAGGAATATCCGCTTCTTGCTCCCTTCAGCATAAGCTGCCATTGCAAAGGTGTGCTTCCCAAATCGTTAGTTAAAATGACTGTCGCATTTCCGCGCCTGTAAAAATTAATACTCGTGTCTTCACTCATTATGATGCCATCATCTTTCCATTTCACCGGGTATTGTTTTGGATTATCTACCGCCCAGTCACCTACATTTTCGTAACCGGTGCTGTCGTACATAAAATTTTTTATGAGATCATATAAACCGGTTTTAGTGGTTTGTGCAGTGACCTGCGATTTAATTGTCAGCAGCATGAGAAAAAGGAAAATGAAGCGCATATTATTCATTTAGATTTTGAAATAAATGGCTCCATTAGTAAGAGGCGTGCTCCGGAAAATCAGCCAGTGAAGGTTTGCTTTTCCGGAGCAGGAATATAAAATTAACGTAATTAACGGAATAGATTTTCTGTAAGCGGCGATTATTTTAATTGCAGGTTTTTACTATATCTATCATATCTTAACTTAAATTTTATATGGTACGTGCGAACATGAAATCCAGGGGATGAGGAAAAGAAGTTGTTGGTTGTACTTATCCGTGGGAAATTCAAACCCTCGAACCGCAAACGAACTCAAGAGTTTGCTGCTCGTATTTGATTTGCAAAAAAAAGTTGCTATCTCTGATAAGCAATGGAGCGTCATAAGCATGGCCAAGGCAGAAAGACATTGCTGCCAGGTTTGCACCAGAAAAAGACTTTGACTTCAATATGATTTTGGATACTTGACCATTTTTTTTATTTTCGGCTCACTAATTTACTTTTATGGCAGATGTCCGGAACGAGGATATAATTACTTATTTCCAAAACCGCAATAATCGTTTCAGAAATTCAGTAGGAATGGAGTTTGGCAAAGCAGAGGGAAACATGCTGTGGACGTTCTTTTCATTATCCAATCACGATTACGGGCCTAATGCCTTCGACATTAGCACTGAAGGAGATACTGTTGATGAATTTATTGCCGGTTTTAAACTGAATAAAACAGAAGATGTTGATCATCTCGGCTATACTCAAAGCTGGATGCGTTATCTTAATGGCGCGGCAGAAATAAGCGTTACGCCATGGGACTTAGAGGCTACGCTGAAATTCAAAATCAATAAACATAAAACGATCATCTTTAGCCTGGAACTTTATTTCTATGATGAGGTATATGAGCACTTAACCATTCCGGAAGATTTTGAAAGATATATTTCCTCTCACGAAAACAGGCTGGCGCTTGCCGGAGAGAACCGTTACAAAATGAACCGGAATTAAATAAGCAGCGCTGCTGCTGAATCTTTGCTGATCTCTTGCTTTATATTGATAAGCTGTAAAATATTCCTGCGACAGACCAGCAACAAGGTGGTAAAGTAACGCTCACGCACAGGTCTGGAGACCTGCGCCAGAGCGGTATACAATCAGAGCTGGTAAGGTAGGCTGAATATCATGAAGCCACTGCTCTTCCGATTCTTTTACAAATGCGCTGCTCATCATTTAGTAATTTAATGATTAAAATATACGGGGAGCAAAATGTAAACCAAATTTCTTACAAAAATTGGGATTTGGATGTACCGGCCTCACTGAAAGGGTACTGGCAAACTTTTTTTTTACAGTACGAAGCCGAAATTAAATTCTTACGCTTTGTGAAGCCGATTGATTGATAATCAAACTTCTCCAGTAATATGGAAAGATGTAGGTTCTATAATGCCTACTAGCTATTAATCCAATTATCCATAAGTTTTCTTTAATAAAATAATAATTGGCCTCTTCGCAATTATTTACATATTCTGTCAAAGTTATTTGCTTAAAATCCTCAAAGCTATCTAACAACTCGATATTGGAAAGACTGTATCCTGTATTTGGATAAGCACATTCTGTATATAGATTTTTCTCTGTTTCATTGTCCGGAAACCAAAGAATCAAGTCAATGTCTTTAAAAAGACGGTTTTTTAATTCAAAGAAATTCTGATATACCTCAGCATCATTTATAACAAGCGCCCACTCTGTAAGAATTAATAATAGGCAAGATGATTTATAGTCATGTTTTTTTCTCTTGTTAATATCAATATCCAATTCGTAAATTTCGTCAATACTGTTATTAAAAGATGGAGCAACATTTGAGAACATTTTTGCACGAGCAATGCCTTCATTAAATTCTAAAAGCAACGTTTTTATATCGTCGTTCTTTTCAAATTTGAAAAGTAAAAGAAAGCACAGATTAATTTCAATAATTTGATCATCAGCACGTGGACTAAAAACAATTACATTATTATTGAACACACCGATAATACCATTTACACATTCCTTCGCGTAATTTATCAGCATTGTAGCAATCTCAGGGCTCTTTGTTGAATATAATTCTGCAAATTGAAGAAATTCTAAACCAGATAAGGCTATAAGGCCTAAATGCTCATAAACCGCTAACGAATAAGTAACAGAATCATGACTATGCTTACTTAACCCATCCTTAATATAGCAGATAGGAAGAATTTTGTTTAAGTATTTATGAAGAAGATCATGACGAGTAATTAAGGTTTTGAAAAATTCATTAAAGTAGTCAACATCAGATACATTTCCATTTTCATTGATTATTTTCCACATTTGCAAACTTGTTATCTCAGAAAGCTTTAATCCTAGTCGTAAGTCATTTTCATATTCACAATAAGAAATAACAATAGTATTTATGAGATTTATTTTTCTTAGTTGTTTTAAATTCTGCTTTTTACTACTCTTTTTAAACTCTATTTGATTAACTATTTCTGCCAATAAAAAAATGTAATCCGCAAAATCATAATCCGGATTTGAAACATTAATAACTATCTTTCTCAACGCTCTTTTAGCCTTGTCTGAAAATACATTTTCATTAATCAATTTTTCTTGCACTAGTGAAACTAATGTTTCCAATTGCCAAATATCAAATTCATAATTTGGGTTCAAATCAGCAAAACCGACAAAATTTTGTTGAATAGCTGAATCATTTTCACCGTTATGTGCTACAAGAATTTTTATTGGAAGATTCTTATGGGCAGGCAAAATGTTATTACGTACAAAGACTGTGGTTATGTTCTGCAGTGAAGGTTGTAAAGCCTGAGGCCCATTTTCCCAATTCTTTCTGTCTAAATTACCTTGTTTAACAGTTATAAGAAACAGTTTTTTGATACCATCTTTCCAATCCGTCCCCACAGCATAAATATCAACACCATACTGTCTTACCCCTTTTTTCGGACTGAACACTATTTCAAAATCATACTCACGTAAAATGTCCTCAATGAGACTGTCAAGTTCCTTTTCCTCTTTTAAAGATGCGATATAGTCAGTGAAAATTAATTTCATTCTTTTGTATTTTTTGATAAGTTCTTCGGATATACTCTTGGTAAATAGGATTTAAAATTTCCCCCGAAGGAAATTCTGAAGTTACAGATATATGACCGAGGTCTCTAATTTCATGCTTTAGTTGTCCTGAACGACGTATTGCCCATTTGCTGGAATTTATCTGGGTATTTTTAAAAAGATTTGAAATCGAGTTTTTTCTTGCAGTCTCTGGCAAACCAGAGAATTGTTTCTGCATATAAAATCTCTTCAGCAAAAGATGTTCTTTATAAGGTTTTAATTCCTTATCCATCAAAATGCTTTTTAACTGAGTAAAATAGTTTTCGAAATATTCAATGGTCTTTTCAAATAATTCTTTTGCAAAAGCCGTAAGCTTATGTTCAATCAAAGATTTTTTTATAAGCTCTAAGGTTCCTCTATAGTTATAAGCCACATACTCAGTTAGAATAAAATACATCGCGGTGTTTAAACTGTCGTTTTCTTTATCTATCGACTCAACTAATGAAAGTATTAGTCTTTGTAATGCAACCATAGAATACACATATCCTACAATTTTATAAGCGATATAAAGTTTGTCCTCATTACTATAGTTTTCAAATAGATTTATGGGAATTTCAAAAAGGCTTTGATTAAGTTCGTGTATAGAACAAATCTCCCGAACAGCAAGATGTAAATATGAATCTTCCTGATTTAACCAGTTTATAAGTTTGGATTGAAACAAATGAAGGTCCTTTTGTACTATATGAATAAAAGCAGCTTTTAGCAAATTAATGTGCGCCATTATTTTCATTCTCGCCTCAAATAATTCATAAGCCTGCTGCAAATCTCTATCTGCAATGGAAATTAAAAAATAATCGAGTTCATTTTGGATAGAATCAATATTTTTAGCAAATAAAAAGTAACTGCTTTTTAGTTTCCAGGACGGTTCTATTTCATTTTTTTCGTCATTAATTAATAGTCGAATAATAGATCTTAGCTCGCTCTCATTCTCGGAAATCTTAATTATATTATCAATTTTTGAAAACAATTCTTGCCGATGCAATTGGAAAATAGAACATAGACTAATAAAATCACTTAACCTGAGATTCTCGTGATTAACTTTGTATAGAAGCAACTGATAATAAATATCAATTGAAGTTTTATCATCTAAACTGATTATTCCGAGCGCATGTAAAATTTTATAAGCATTACTTTCTACAATAATATTTTCAAGTTTTCGAATATAGTATTTATTATTCTTTTGTTGCTTTTCCTTTATACCCCTTAGCAGGGACCCAAGAATGAGATTCACGGAATTATTTGCAGCTAATTCAACTAAATCACGATCTATTTCAAGATAAACAGTCTTGCTTCTAATGATCCATTCGTAAATATATTTTGCAATTCCATTAAGAGCTAAATCCTTTGATTGCTTTTCAACAACTAATGAAATCCATACAATAAATTCATCAAGTTTTGCATTAGAAATTGGTAAGGTTTCAGCTAAGAGATGAATTTCTTGCCAGTCGTTTCCATTGAACCCTTCAATAAATTTTACCCAAGAACTTTTACGTCGATATAAAGCATGCACTAGAGAAATAAACGCCAAATCATTATGTATTTGATATGCCACTTTATATATTGGAATACTTCTAATTTTTTCTAATACAGTTTTGTAATTCGATGATTTGTGAAAATTATATTGATTAACACATAGATTAATGTAAATATCCAATGGAATATCATCAGAAATAGTAGGAATAAAAGGTTTAAATAGCTTCTCTTGATGAATTACATGTGCCAGTGTAGGGCTATGTATTTGATTGTTGTTATGATCAATTGCTTCCTTTTGAGGACTGGCTTTCAAACAAGCATTTAGTCTTTTTATTATTTTTGGGTCTAAGCTATTTATGTATTTAACTAGACTTAAAGTTTTTGTATAATCTATATTCTTAAACATGAATTATTGAGATTAAAGTGCTATATTGAACATGTGCTCATAATCTTTGCTGATTTTAGTGAAAATAAGGTCACGTAAGCTTCGATCAATTGCTGTTTCAAAATATTGTGAGTATGAATTTTATATCATCTCGATACCCCTCTCCTGCAAATATTCAAACGTTCCATCGTAATATTCCGGCTTCCTTGTTGCATCTCCTACATTACTTCTGCAACTATAATTCAGTTTTTTTATTTGCCCATTGTAATATTAATCCTTCAAGGATTTGTTTTTTATTTAGGGTTTCTGATATATTCTGGTGTAAAAATTTCTTCTGATCTGGGGGTAATGATTTTGTGGCTATCAAATAAGCTCTTCGGGTCCATTCGCTGTATCGTGCTTGATCTTCCTTCAATTGATAAATCCAGGACGCATTTTCATAATTAATACTATCCAAAAGAATTTTTCGTCTAACATCCTCATTGCCCTTTTTGAAAACCTTTATTAATTCGCTAATGTGATTTAATCTTTTATTATATACAAAAAGATTTAAAAGAGATATTTGATAGAAGGGATTGTTTTCTACCATTTCATCCTCCATCAGATTTATAATAAACTCGCCTATATTCTTCCAATCTGATTGGTAATTTTCAGCACACGAATTAATATAAAGACACATGTCATTAAGAGCAGGAATTAATTTTTGAAAATTATCTATGGAAAAATCTATAGCATGAGGAATTCCTATTTGAGATAGCCGCCTATAAAGCCAGCGAAGCTTTTCGAAATTCTCTACTTCAAGGTATTCATTCAATAAGTTAATAATGTTTTCGCGGGAAAGTATTTTTAAGTCCTCGTCTTCAATTTCATTTAAGTTGATTTTTGTATAAGAGTTTCCACCAGTGTATTCCCTAATTATTTCGACGATTTCATTTTCAGTTTCATAAGCGGGCTTTTCCATTAGCATTTTTTGGACATAATCCATGAATGCAGTGGTGGTAAACTTTTGGGTTTTTTGACGTTGTAGAGTTAATCTTTGCTCTTTATCCAAAATCTCAGCAATTTGAAGGATTCTAATTCTAGCTTCTTTTTCGCCTTTACAAAAAAACACCATATCGTCTACATATCTGAAGTATTTAATATTTTGAAAAGAAAGATTTGCATCTACTGGAATCAGACTCATTTCTGCAAGTAGGTGAACACTATGTGGTCCTATAGGAACTCCTCTTGAAGTTGATAAATTAAGTTTCTTAATTAAATCAATAATTCGTTTTTGCACTTGGTTAGGAAATCCGCAATCGGTTAATTGGTTTTCAATTGTGTGTAAATAGATCTGATTATAAAAATCAGAAATATCGCAAGTGACAACATACTTGTATGTTTCATCAAAAATATATTTATGATCATCTTCATCCCAAGTAGAAATTTCATTTCGACACGCTTGCCAGAAATCGTTCCAAGCTGTTTTATTGCCATACATACTTCCATCTGTTGTTGGCTTAAATCTATAGCTGAATACTACGGTTTCAGGCTGTCTCTTTTGCTCAATTAAGAATCCGAATTCATAAAGTATTGCGCTAAGTAATATACTGTCAATTGGGTGAAGTTGAGTAGCATTCCTATAAGCCATATTATCTTTAGGCACGAGGAAACGTCTTGCAGAATTCCATTGATAATTTGAGATATCAATATCAACTAAGGTTTTGATAAGACTTTCCTCCATCTCTCGAATAATTGATAACTCAAAAGGACGTGGAAACAAATCAGTATCACTTTCTTTTAACAAGTGTTTTATTGCCCAACGATAGGATGCTTCTTTTAATTTTGACATGTACTCTAACTAATTTTAATTTTGAACAAGATCTCGACTGTATTTTTGGCGTGATAAATTCAATTAATGGGAGTGCCAACTTATATAAATCTTCTATTCAAGTGCTGTTTTCAAACCTTAGCTGTTCTATATTATTCCAACCCCAATTTGCCTTAAATACTCAAACGTCTCATCATAATATTCCTTCTTCCTCGTTTCATCTTCTTCATCACCTTCCGGCGCAACAATCACCATTCCTTGCCGCGCTCTGGTTAATAAAACCCGGTAGGCATTTTTCAAATACAGTTTTCTTTCTTCTTTATTAATGTTATGCCATTTACTACCCACAAATGAAAAAGCTTTCCAGCCATCTGGCGAATATCTTAAATCTCCGTCCCATGTAACGCAAGCCCAATCTAATTCTAAACCTTGCACTTGAAATTCTGTTGCTACATCTTCCAAATAATAAGAAGAACGGATGTCTTCCTTACCATCCAAAAACCAATGTATAGGATCCATTGGCGATTTTACATCAATGGCGTAAGGCTTTAATCTGATTGCTTGTGATGAAACAACAATTCCATACCGCTCTGTACCCCGCGCTTTTTCCCGCAGCCATTGCTTTGCTTTTTTAATATCGCGCGTAAGAACAATTGGATATTTATCTTTTAATTCTTCATAATTTTTTCTGGCTTCTTCCATATTCATGTCCAAAAGATTCTTTACAAAAAGAGACACATTCTCTGCCCGAAAAGAGCGCATCGAAACTGACAAATGAAGGTCTTTGTTAAAAACAACTGTTTTGTGTTTTTCTAATAATTGCAAAGCATGTCCGGCGGCATATTCGCTATCAGTTAATCTATCAGAAACATAAACCTGCCATTCAGGAAAGGAGCGATTTACAGATTCTATCCATTCGCTGATTCCCGCTTCACCGGTATTTATTTCTTGTCCACCACCCACGAGGCAAACTATCACCGCCCAATCTTGATGTCTGTCCAAACAGGAAATAAGAAACTCAGGTTCAGAAATATTAAAGTCAGCAACATTCTTTTTTCGCTTCATGAAGTTGGAAGTCTGTGTAATATCCCAGGCTCTTTGCGCTTCATCAAAGATGGTTACATGTTCAAAAGGAGGAGTAGCATCTATAAGACAGCCATCGCGAAAATTATGAACGTTTTGAATCATTGATTTCACCTGACTGAAAGCATCTCCCTTTCTAATTTTATTTCCCTTCTTCCTTTCTCTTTTTACTTTATCTCTGGTGAGTGCTTCGCGTAACACAGCTACTAAAGGGCCGTTACCTGAAAGAAAAACAGTAGAAGATTTTTCATTGTCTTTATAATTCTTAGCGCCAATATTCAATCCCACTAAAGTTTTTCCCGCACCCGGAACTCCGGTAACAAAACAAATGGCTTTTTGGTGTTGCGCTTTTGCTTGCTTAATGATATTCAAAACAGCATCTGTGGTGGTAGATAAATTTATGGCCGAGGCATCTGTGCGCGCGATTTCTTCTACGCCATGACCGCTATACAAAGACATAGCAGCCTCAATGATAGTAGGAGTAGGCGAATAGCGTCCACCAGCCCAACCATCTACATTAATATTTTCGCCATCGGCAAAGGCAAGAACGGTTTTGATAACCTCACTTAAATTTTCTTCATTGGTTTTTATCGGAAATAACAGATTGTCTTGATGTGGCATTTCCGAAATAAATACAAATGCTTTTTTAGATTCTGTACAAACTAAAACCGGAGCAATTAAATTGGCGTGACTCGTTTCATGGAAATTTTTTAAATCCAATGCGTAATCCCAAACTTGATCAATCGCACTTTGATAGAAATCTTTTTCACCCACTTTAAATTCTACCACAAAAATTACATTCTCGATAATTAAAACGACATCAATTCTTCTTCCCATTCTGGGGATAGAATATTCAAAGAATATTTTGCCGTGATAGTTGATTAAAACTTCTTTTAAAGTTTTTATTTCCTGAGTCCACGCACCCTTTTGTGTTGGCTCATCCGGAAAATCGCTGTTGCGGGTGATAGTTCCAAAAATCTCGTTAGTTGAAGACGTAAGAAAATCTTGAATGGTATTTGAATAGAAGTAAGAATTCATTTATTTCGGCTGCATAATTTTTTTATAGTAAGCAATTAACTTATCTAAATCGCTTTCGATTTCATTATAGTTTAAATCAAGATTGGTATTGTAAACTTCGTAAACATAGGACAGGCCATATGTATGTGGCACTTTGCCAAATTGCCGAAAGTATTGCATAATTGTTTTTGTACCTGGCGGAACGTTCCAGTTCTTATTCGGCTTTTCTTGTTCACTTATTCCATAAGCAAGAATTAGCTTGTGTTCTTGTTTAAAAAAATAGAAAACAGGAAAGATGCCATTGGTTACTTTTTGATCTTTGCCAAGAAAAGCAATCCACGCTATTCTAGCAACTCTTCCTTGTCCGAAACCAGCTTTTAAATTTAAGCCTGAATAAAAACGAGGATAATGACTGGTAGCAAGACTATCCGTTTCGGTTTGTGCAAAGAAAGCTGGAAGAATTACTTTAATATCTTCTTTCATGGAAATAATTTAAAAGTACCGTTAGTTTTCAGGAGCAGTCGTAAACTATATCACAATGTAGCAAATTCTTTCTTTCGAATATGTGTTTATGAAGGTTTTAGGTAAGAAATAATTATTTTGATCAACCTTCACTCATACCTTACGCCATTGGTTTATTTTGAACAAGGTAAAATAATAAATTGAATCAATGTAATCTAAAGGCGAATTGATGCCCCATTTGATATGTTTATGTAAACGTTCAAATTCTTTTGCCCATTCAATAAACTGGCTGATCATTTCGCGGCTGTCGTCGGTGGTATAGTTTTCTTTGGCTGCTATGTAGCTTATGTCAGCAACGGCTTCACATAGTGAATAGACTTTCTTTTTTTTCATTTTGCAACTTAAAAAGGATAACCGTAAAAAGCTGTGGGTTTTAAGACACTATTTGTTCTTGTGTGTTATTTTTTTCTTGAAATTTGCTTTGTCACTTTTTCTCTTGAAAGAAAAAGTAACCAAAAAGTTCAAGGAAAACACCATCGCTCCGCGGGTTTTTCCGGGCTAGCGCGCGGCAAAAGCCGGTGGATAGACTATAAAGGAAGGTGTAGCTATTTCGTGATGCAAGCTGGCAACAGTATCCCAGGCTTTGTGTTCTTGCCTTTGATAGCCGCCATATTTTTACTGCGTATTTCTTTGGAGTGCACATCTGCCATGAGGCACAGTTAAATGCCTTGTATTGCTTTTTCTCCTAAATAAAAAATCACATCATTTGTTGGTTCACTGTTATTCGCGGTCTGACCTTCAGTTCCTTTGCTCTTTCTTTTGTCTTGATACATTTTTGGTTTACTGTCCCACGGAGTTGAGAAGTTACCTATCACTCTAATAACTTGCTTTGTCACTTTTTCTCTTGAAAGAAAAAGTAACCAAAAAGTTATCCGCGGATTGTTGTTGTTTTTTAAGGTGCCTATGAGATCGCTTCGCTAAGTTCAAGGAAAATCCGCCGGTGGGCGGGCAGGCTACCATCGCTCCGCGGGTTTTCCGGGCTAGCGCGCGGCAAAAGCCGGTGGATAGACTATAAAGGAAGGTGTAGCTATTTCGTGATGCAAGCTGGCAACAGTATCCCAGGCTTTGTGTTCTTGCCTTTGATAGCCGCCATATTTTTACTGCGGATTCCTTTGGTATGCACATCTGCCATGGTATAAAGTTACCAAATAAGAATCGTGGGGATTTAACTGTGTGCAGTACAGGCAGGATAGTTCACTTTTACATTGATGACAACATAGAAAGTGATCAGCAGCAAATATATTTCAATCACCTTACTTTCGTGGAATGATAATTCTTCATGCGGTACAAAAGCCTTTAAATACCTCGCGTTTGCCACCGGTGATGTATATATCTGCGCCATCAGAAAACCAGCATATGCACTCGTGGTATGCAAAATTATTGTCCACCGGATTTGCGGGAAAACAATTGGTGATGTACGTCCATGATCCTTCTTTGTTGCTGGTGCTGGCACCCGGGAAAAGCATCAACACAACATTGCCTTCTTTTTATCAACACCTTCCCCTGTTACTGGCGCGTAATAAATTTAAGAAGGAATTTATTGAGCACTAGATGCGGCTGGTGCAGGAAGGGTATGTGATAAGCAAAACGAACAGCCGGTCAATGCTCGGGCGGATGAATTCTATTTCCTATAATATTGAATCGCGATGCCGCATGGCGCCTTCCTATAATGCATTACATCCCGATGAAATTGAAGATAGCTATGTTGATTGGCTGACACAAGATGGTGCCTCAGGCAAATATCTTCGCACCAGGGATTATTGGGCAGAAAAAGGTTTGCTGGATAAATAATCTTACTTCCTGCTGATGCCGGCGTCTCAGCCAACATCCTTCCAAACCGGAGATCAAATCTATAAAATAAAAACCAGCCTTATTTGTCGGTTTGCTGCACGGCTGAGTGTGGTATCCTCGTTGGACTCGCTATGCAGCTTAGCCCTGCCAATTTTTAAGGAAGCGGGCATAAACAGATCTCCAGGCTAAAAAAATATCTACCCACTATAATAATCTTTACTTTAGCCCGTTTTTTAATCACTTTATGGCCCCATTCTCAAAATTGCTTACGATTTTTTTGGTGTTATTTATAGTTTCCCCGGTTACTACAAGGGCACAAACACCATTTCAGCCAGCAAAAGCATTCAGACAAGCAGATTCGGTAATAAATCGCAGATCGCAAAGCAGCTTGAGAGATATTTATCCAAACAGGCGGCCCGCATCTTTCAATAATTATATATCCACATTTATAAAGAACCGGCAGCGAAGTATCGGTAATTACCAACCAGGAGTAATATCAATGAACAAAGAAAGAGTAGCCACTACCCAATGCCAGGATACCAGCCAGAGGCTCGTTTATGAAAAAAGCGGCGGAGTATGGTTTGCCAACGACTTTATTACCAAAACAAGGGATGGTAATGTTTTAATACCCGGATTTGATTATGATCCGTATTCAGGCAATACGAGTGCGCATTTGGTAAAATGTACCCAGCAGGGTGATACGCTCTGGAGCCGATCCATTGAGCGTGACTCTTCCAACCGGTTTATGGATGTATATAAGGCTTTTGAATTAAATGATAACAGCATTTTGCTGGCAGGCAATATGGACATCCGGATGCCTTATAACGGACGGTCAGATTTCATGATGCTGAGGGTATCTTCTACAGGGGATTTGATATGGGAAAAAACCTTTAAAACCAAATTGTGGGATGCCGATACCACTGATGGCGCTATAGATATTATAGACTGCAAACAGGATGCAAATGGCGATTTATATGTAGCGGGGGATGTAAGGCATTATGGCTTCCCGCGGCAGGCGCTTGCTTTTAAAATGGATTTGTCAGGAAATGTGATTTGGAGCAAAGGGGTGGCAACAGGAGATTCTCCGATGTTTATCGGTATAGACATATCCGGCCATACCGTGACCTTTGTGGGAAGAAGGGGTGGATATGTTGGTATGGGTTATAGTTACGATTGTTTGGGAATGGTAGTAAATGCATCAACGGGTGACACCTTGTCCACCAACATGCTGAGAGCAGGGCAACCTAATTTCTGGCATGTATTTTACCCAAACAATATGGTAAAGCTTAACAATGGTAATTTGGCTGTATTTGGCCCGGGCGTTTCTGATGCAACCTCACCGGTAGACCCGGAAATGGCTACTCATTTTGGCATATTAGAAATGACCCCCAAGATGGATTTTGTTCGTTCATGGATTTTCAGGTCGCCCGACGCGAGCAATTCTTATAATACTAAAGTTACCGTATTTGAAGATGGAAGCGCCGCCTATACGCGAATGAATTACATTTCAGGCTATAACGGAAATGTAATTTTTGGCAATTGCAGGAATGGTCAAATTTTGAAAGAAAGGGTGATTAATTACAGGGGAATCGGCATATCATGGATATCTAATTTTCTGCAAATGGATGATGGCGGCCAGATAATAACCAGCTTCTTTGGAGATTCAGCCACTTCCTTAAGCGCTATGGAATTTATGAGACTTCATAATAGTGACACGGCCAGCACCTGCCTTGGCAAGGATACATTGAGCACATTTGTGGAGCCGGTATCTTTTTACAATGCGGTACCCTGGATTGACAGCATCAGCGAAAATGTATTAGCAGAAGACCCGCGCCCTTTTAAAGGCGTTTTCAATAACAGCTTTATTATTTCCAGCAATTGTAAGCAGGTTAGCTTTTGTGATTCACTAAAAATAAGTGTTCCCCGCGATACCATTTGCGCCAACACGACTCTTACTATCAACATAAAAAAGAATAAGGAATGCGGGGCAATACCTGCCTGGGATTATGATGATTCTTCTGTGAAATTCTTTAACCGTGTCAGCGATTCTACTTTTAATATTTCTTTTGACAAACCGTGGCAGGGCTATCTTTATGCGAACGTAAATGGTTGCGGTATGGTAAAGGATTCGGTAAAACTAACCGTGCTTCAATCGCCCACGCAGCTTAACCTGGGCGCTGATACTATGATATGCGCGGGCAACAGTTTTTTATTAAATGCCAAAAAAGGATATGCTTCTTATAAATGGCAGGACGGTTCCGGGGATTCCGTTTTCAATGTAACGCAGCCGGGTAAATATTATGTAACTACCATGGATGCCTGCGGAGGAATATTTAGTGATACAATTGCAGTAAAGCAATATCCTGCGGCTATTCTTAATTTGGGCGCTGATACGGTAATGTGTCCGGGGACCTATTTTTCATTAAATGCCACAAACGGGTTTGCCTCTTATACCTGGCAGGACGGCTCTGCTGATTCTGTTTTCACCGTATGGGGGCCGGGTAAATATTATGTTACTGCCACTGATATTTGCGGGAATATATTTAGCGATACCCTGATAGTGAGCCCACACACACCGACTACTTTTGATTTGGGCGCGGATACGGTGATGTGTGCCGGCAGCAGTTTTATATTACATGCGAAAACAGGCTTTGCCTCTTATAAATGGCAGGATGGCTCCGCGGATTCCATTTTCACCGTAACGCAACCCGGAAAATATTTTGTAGCAACAATGGATGCCTGTGCTATTTTGTTTAGCGATACCATTATTGTAAGCAAGCATCCGACAATTCCTCCATCTCTCGGGCCGGATACGGTAATTTGCCCGGGCAATACGATGATATTAAATGCCAAAAAGGGATATGCATCATACAAATGGCAGGATGGTTCCATAGATTCTGTTTTTACCGTAACGCAGCCGGGGAAATATTTTGTAACTACCCGGGATGCCTGCGGCACTAAACTTAGCGACACTGTTATGGTGAGCACACATCCGCCAATTCCTTTTAGTGCCGGGCCGGACCGGGTTAAATGCAACAGCGATACGATTCAATTACATGCCACACCCGGATTTTTAAATTATGAATGGCGCCCGGATTATCAACTCAGTTCTGCTAATTCGCCGGATTTAATTGCCACCCCTTTAACCAATACTTCTTATACCGTAAAAGCGGAAAAAACACCCGGATGTTTTGCATATGATACGGTTTATGTAAAAGTGAACCACTCCCTGCCGGTAAACCTTGGCGCGGATACCAGCTTTTGCATGGGAGACAGCGTGATTTTTAATGCAGGCAATCATTTTTCATCCTATATGTGGAGCAATGGCTCGGCTGCTTCTTTCATTGTTGCAAAGAAAGCGGGTGTTTATTTGATTAATGCGATGTCAGCCGAAGGCTGCCATTCTTTGGATACGGTAGTGGTAAATTTATTTTCAAATCCTGTGGTCATGCTGGACCCAAATAATACGTTGTGTTCCGGCGGGTCAAGATTATTAGATGCGGGAAATTTTGCTTCTTATTTATGGAATGATGGCAGTAGTGGAAAAGCTTTATTGGTTGATAAACCAGGAACTTATTTTGTAAGGGTAACTGACGAAAAGGGCTGCCGGGGCAATGATACTTCTGTAATTACAAGCATTGTTCCTTTACCGTCGGGCTTTTTGCCAAAAGACACGTCTATTTGTTCCTATGGAACACTTGTCATAGCAGCGAAGCCGGGATTTGTTGATTATTTATGGAGCAATAACACAACTGCTTCTTCTGTAACGATTGATAAACCAGGGAGCTACTGGTTGCAGGTTACGGATAATAATAGCTGTGTGGGTAAAGAGTTTATTACCATCTCACAAAAAGACTGTATGGTTGGGTTTTATATACCCAATGCATTTTCACCCAATAATGACGGCAAGAATGATGTATTTAAGCCCATAATATTTGGCAATGTGGTTCATTATTCTTTTATGGTATATAATGGATGGGGGCAGAAAGTATTTGAAAGTAAGGATTTATTAAACGGATGGAATGGGACTTTTCATGGGGCTGATTGTGATACCGATATTTTTGTATGGATGTGCAGCTACCAGCTTGCCGGCGGAAATGCAGAGAATAAGAAAGGAACGGTGATGTTGATGAGATAGCACAATGAAAAGAAACAGAATTTATCGTTCTGATTTACATTTCAGTATCTTGTACCAACCAAATAAAAATCTTCTTTATTTGTTGCTTTACTGTTCATTGAAAGATACGGTTTGCCGGGGGAGACTTTTATCGTGGAGTTTATAACGGAAGCCGTTGGCATGAAGAAATTTTCTAACGAGCATTTCAGGCTTTGTGTTCTTGCCTTTGATAGCCGCCATATTTTTACTGCGTATTTCTTTGGAGTGGACGTCTGCCATGAGGCAAAGTTAAATGCCTTGTATTGCTTTTTTCCTAAATAAAAAATCACATCATTTGTTGGTTTGCTGTTGTCCCTCTTGCCCGCGGTCTGACCTGCGGTGCTGACCGCTACGTTTCACTGTTGCCCGCGGCCTGACCTTCGGTGCCTTTACTTTTCTTTTGCCTTGATGCATTCTTCGACAGGCTCAGAAGAAACAAAAAATCAGGGAAAATCCGCCGGTGGGCGGACAGGCTCCGATCGCTCCGCGCGTTTTTCCAGGCTTGCGCGCGGCAAAAGCCAATTTAATGCCTGTCTTGTTTCGGAGAGCTGATTTATTATATCGGCTTTGTCGGGAGGCTTTTATTAGAATAAAATAAAAACCGGAGATATTTACCTGCCTGCCGGTAGGTATGGTTTGTTCACTGTTATCCGCGGTATAATTTATTAGGATTGCCAACTTTTCAAAAGCTGACAACCCTTAATGCACAGTAATTTTAAATAAATAGTTTCAGGGATAGATTTAGGAATATCTGTGTGTGAAAATGCTTATTTTTGAGAGAACAAGTGAATACTTAAAGTCAGATTAAAACATGCCGGATAAGCAGGCAGACAATAATTTTATGCCGACATTATTAGTGATTAACGGGTTTAGGTTTTTCTTTTATAGTAATGAAAATAGTGAGCCGATACATGTACATGTGACAAAAGGAAGTGCGAATGGAAAAATCTGGCTCTTACCAAATATAGAAATAGCATATATGAACGGATTCACAAATAGCGAAATAAAAATGATTATGGAAACAATAATAACCCATTCAAAAACTTTTAAAGCTAAATGGAATGAGCACTTCAATAAATAACAGGTATGATGCAGTAGAAAAAATAATCTTTGAAGATGGATTGCGCATTATAGCGATTGAGGTATATCCCGAACTGGATATGATGTTGATCATTCTCAATACTTCGGCCATTCTACGTCAAAAGTTATCATCGTACCCTAATCTCAAAGCAGCAGGTAAAGACGCATTGAATGAATATGAAATAATTGCGGATGGTGCCGGAATCCACTGGCCTGCCCTCGATGAAGACTTAAGCCTGAAAGGCTTTTTGCGCGATGAACTGCGTAATATCGTAAAAGGCGCCAAAGGTTTTATTGCTGCGTAATATTCTTTTTGGCCATGATGTAAGTAACAGATGCATAGCTTCACCATAATGAATACACTTTCTCTTTTTTCATGATGCAACTCAAAAACAGAATTAGAAAATACTGTTGCTTTTAATACCCCATTTATTTTTGCTTGTTATTTTACCAGGAAAGCCGGGGTCGCGGTCTGCAGAAAACTCTTGAATAAGATCGTTCAGACCGCCGAAGGCAAGCGTTCCGACCGTTTTCTAACCAGCATTTCAGGCTTTGTGTTCTTGCCTTTGATGCGGCTCATGTTGTAGCTGCGCATTTCTTTGGAGTGGACGTCTGCCATGAGGCAAAGTTAGGTATTGCTCTTTCTTTTGTCTTGATACAAAAGAAACAAAAAATCAAGGAAAACCCGATCGCTCCGCGCGTTTTTCCGGGCCTGCGCGCGGCAAAAGCCGTTGGATAGACTATCTTTCTTTGCAGCAAACGTCTTAAGTTAACGCCTTGTATTGCTTTTTGCCTAAATAAAAAATCGCATTGTTTGTTGGTTCACTTAATCCGCGGTCTGGCTTGTGCCGACCGCTATGCAGATATTTAAAAACAAAGCCACAAAGCACACGAAGTGGCACAAAGGAAATCTTCTTCTTCGTGAACTTTTGTGCTCTTTGTGGCTTAGTGGTGAAAAAACTGGCATCTTAATCCGTGGAGGATCGAAAAAGACAGCCAAATTAAAAGAATAAAATACCGTCATATTGAGAACTGGTGCAACAACTATCTCATCCTGAAGTTTATATAAAATTTAAGGATGAACGGTGAGCAAACCGGTTTTTTTGAAAGTATTTTTTGTAATTTTATTTCAATTTGATACATCTGTTTTATTCCCCGCCTGCTTCTTCCAATAGGTTTAAATTATAAGTAAAGATGAGCGTCATTACCCGCAATAATGTAGTAGTAAAAGGTAAAGGTTCTCAGCCGATCATGTTCGTTCATGGGTTTGGCTGCGACCAGAATATGTGGAGATACGTATACCCGGCTTTTGAAGAAGCGTATAAAATCATCCTGTTGGATCTCGTTGGCGCGGGCAATTCTAACCTGTCGGCCTACGACCCGGAAAAATACAGTGATTTAAGAGGTTACGCTCATGACATTATTGAAATTGCACAGGAACTGGAGTTAAAAGACATTATATACGTCGGCCATTCTGTTAGCGCGCTGATTGGGATTATTGCCTCTCAAAAAGCGCCGGGGCTTTTTAAATCGTTGGTACTCGTTGGCCCTTCACCTTGTTATATCAATGACGGCGATTACTATGGTGGCTTTACGAAACCGCAGATTGAAGAATTGCTTGAATCCCTGGATGATAATCACCTGGGCTGGTCAATGGCAATGGCGCCTGCGATAATGGGAAACGCGGAAAGAAAAGAACTGGGTGATGAACTTGCCAATAGTTTTTGCAGAACCAATCCGGATATAGCGAGGCAATTTGCGCGCACCACTTTTTTATCGGATGAAAGGGCGCTTATAGGATCGGTAAATATTCCAACACTAATTTTGCAATGTTCAGAAGATGTAATTGCGCCCAGGGAAGTGGGAGAATATGTGCATCAGCAAATTAAAGGCAGCAAGTTAGTATTTATGAACGCTACAGGACATTGCCCCAACCTGAGTGCGCCTGAAGAAACTACTTACGAAATATTACAATTCTTATCACAGTGAAATCTTCCATCGCAAATGCCAAACCACAGCAGGAAAGCTTTGACGACTTTTTCGAAGAAAATCTCTGTGGTTTCATTATTGCAGACTCAAAAGCTATTATTACAAAAGCTAATAAGACGTTAGCGAAGTGGACGGGTTATACGCCGGAAGAATTAGCAGGCAAACGTTTTTCAGACATCCTTACCATAAGTGGTAAAGTATATTATGAAACGCATTTATCCCCGCTATTAAAGATGCAGGGTTTTTTTGATGAGGTAATGCTTGAAATTCTACATACTTCCGGTTCCCGGATGCAAGTGATTATCAATGCCCTTGACAGGAAGGATGAAACGGGAAACGTTGCATTTACCCGGTTTACCATTTTAAAAGGTGGCGACAGGCTTATCTACGAACAAAACCTGAAGCATGCCAAAAAAGAGACGGAAAGGAAACTGGCGGATGAAAAAAGGAATGTCACTTTGCGCGAACAATTAATTGCTGTGTTAGGACATGACCTTCGCAACCCGCTTTCTTCTATTGTGATGGCGGCTCAACTTCTTGATGATTCTACGGATAAAACCAATTCAATATTAATTGGCACTTTAAAGCGCAGCGCCTACCGGATGCAGGAACTTATTACCAATATAATGGATTTTGCAAAAACGCGCCTGGGCGAAGGAATCGTTTTGAACAGGCGAAATATTTTGATAAAGCCTGTGATTGAACAGGTGATTGCAGAATTGAAAATAGTACATCCTGCCACACCAATCATTGCACAATACGATGTGACCGGTACCGTAAACTGTGATTCCAGCCGGATTGCCCAATTGGCTTCCAACCTGGTATCGAATGCGCTTACTCATGGAGAAAAAGACACGCCTGTCATTGTCCGTGTTGTGCAAAACGATACCCAAATGGAATTGTCGGTTATTAATAAGGGCAATCCTATTCCTGAAGTGTTGCACCAAAAGCTTTTTGAGCCTTTTAACAAAGAAAGCCTGAGAGCAAGCCGTCAGGGGCTGGGGCTTGGCCTTTATATTTGTGCTGAAATTGCCAGGGCGCATAATGCTTCACTTACTTTTACTTCAGATGAGCAAGAAACCTCCTTCAGGTTTTATATGGAATATTGAACCCTTTTAAATCCTTGAGAGAGATAGAACACAAATCCCGGACATTTATTGGTTGACTGTAATTGGTATGGACGGTGGTATTCTATAAAGACAATAAGGCAAAGGCATTTACACACAAAACCACGAAGCACGAAGTGGCACAAAGGGAAATCTTTTTCTTCGTGAAGCTTTGTGCTCTTTGCGGCTTTGTGGCAAAGAAAAGTTCCATGTTAATTCGCGGTCTGACCTTCGGTGCCGACCGCTACGTTTTTGAACAAGATTGGATTGTCATTTTCAAATAAGCAAAACAAGAATCGAACATATTTGTTATTTCACTGTTATCCATGGTCTGACCTTCGGTGCAGGCCGCTATGCAGGCATTTTACACCAAATCAAACCACTGGCTTTTTTCCTTGTAATTTTCTACAGGTGTTACTGTATTTTCAGCATGGAAGGAACTTATCAGTGTTGACACATCTGCTTTTATCATGTTGATGCAATTGGTAACCAAATCATTTCTAAATCCTTTTTCTCCCATTTCTATTACAAAATTTGAGGCGATGATGCGGGAAAAAACTTTTCCCAAATCAATCATTTTACGCTGACTAATGCCCGCCGCTAAATTGAAATCAATATCTTTTTTAAAAAAAGAGCAAGCCTTTTGGGTAAGGTTAAATTCTTTCAAAAACCGGTAAATATTCGATTCTTTTTTTCTCTTCATCAACTTCGCAATCATTTCTCCTATTTGCGTATAAAGCATTTCATTTGATCCTTCAAATATCTGGAAAGCCCTGCTGTCCATGATGCCACGGCCACCAATATTACTGATCCTGTAACCATTGGCTCCTGACAATTGGGTGTAGGTCTGTGAAGATTCCTGCATCAGATCTGTTATATAAGCTTTCATTGAATTGGCTTCTATACCTTCGGCTGAAAGATCATGCTCTATGCCGCTTACATAACTGCTTCTGAAACACATGGCAGAAACAACCGTAAACGCACTTTGAATTTGGGAAACCTGGTATTGAACCTCGTCCAGTTCGATCAGTTTCTTTCCGCCAACGATTCTTTGGTTGCATTGTTGTAAAGCCTCGTCGAGCATTCTTTTGATAAAACCCATCGCCATGCCGGGAAATTGCAACCTGCTCCGGTGAAGGATATCCAGCATCATTTTTAAACCCGACGTTTGGGGCACTAATTTATTTTGTTCCGGTACCAGGATGTCTACCCTGTTTCTGCCATAAGGAATCAGCTCAAGGCCTAAATTATTATACACCTGCTCCACCACTATTTGCTGTCTTTCCTTAGATACATCGCAAATAAAAAAATCAATATCGCGGTTAAGTTCACCGTTGGCATTTTTTTCGCGTGAAGTGATCAGCCAGTAATCGGCTATGCCGGTGAGGCCCTGCCAATGCTTTATTCCCTTTACTTTATAAGAATCTCCCACACGCTCATTCCAGGTATGCATATTTAACGCATCACTTCCAAAATCGGGTTCGGTAATCATCAATCCGCCCATATTTTGTTTCTCTAAAAAGTTTTTAAAAATAGCTTCCTTCACAGATTCATTCGCGTATTTAGCTACCGGCTCTAAAAACAAAGCGATGTTGATACCAAACATTAAGGATAAGGAAATAGACTCATAAGATGCTGCTGACAAAATACCCAGGCATTCTTTTACTTTCACACCGCGGCCACCATACTTTTCCGGAATCGCTACCGCCAAAGGCCTCGCCTCCATGATTTTATTTAGTTCATCGGGGCTTAAAGCTCTTTCAATGGTAAATTCATTTCCGCCAAATTTTTTTTCAAAAACTTCTTTTAATACCTTTTTATAATCCTCCAGGTAATCTGTAAACTCACTCTTCATATATTAGCTGTGATTTTGTTCGCTGTAAGCTACCTAAATTATTTTTGTAAAATTACGTCACATAACCTTTGTCAGTGGCAGCGGTCTTTATTGCCGGAACTTTAGCTTCATTAAAATATTGATATGGATAATTGGAAAATGTCTGCAAGTTAGGATATGAACCGGGGATATTTGTTGGTTCACTGCTATCCGCGGTCTGACCTGGGGTGCTGACCGCTATACACTGTACTAACGTATCTAATCAGAAGAAAATAATTTATGTCGCTTCAGGCCAGAGCGATATTTTTTTGACGAAAGCTTTTAAGGAAGCGTTTAAAAGATGATTTTCCTTGTAGTTTTATCAGATGCATATTACTATATGATAGCAGGTACCCAATCTGGACAAATTGATGTATTTTTCATTTTTATATATTTCCCATTTCTTTCTTCAAAAGTAACTTCATGAATTCTATCTTCATAAGCTATCGTAGGGATGATGGAATTGATACAGCACAATTGCTTCAGATAAGTCTTCAAAAAATATTTGGAGAAGAAGCTGTTTTTCTTGATACAAACACCATGAAGCCCGGTGATGAATTTCCGGCGTATCTCCAAAGTGCAATGGGGAATGCGAAAGTGGTAATTGTAATGATTGGCAAAAACTGGAAAGGTTCAAACCCTCAACAAAACAGGCTGGCAAATGAAGATGATTGGGTGCGGAAGGAACTGGAAATGGCTTTGCAGAAAACGGATGCCAGAAAAAAGATATTTCCGGTTCTTGTTAAAGGTGCTACAATCACCGATTCTTTTAAAGACCTTCCCCCATCCCTTCAAAAACTTTCCGAATATAATTGTGCAACGCTCAGGGAAAAGGAATTTAGCCAGGATCTGTTGCCACTGATTCCGCTTATTGAAGCATATATTGATGTAGGTAACCCTTTGGAAGATCTGCCTCTTGATGATGAATCTTATAAATATCCTATAGGTAGCCCCTTTAAAGGGCTGGCATATTTTACTGAAAAAGATGCAAAACTTTTCTTCGGGCGTGGACAGGAAATCCGCCAGCTATATAATATTATCTGCGAAAGAAATATTGTGTTTTTCTATGGACAATCGGGCGTTGGCAAATCATCATTATTATTTGCAGGTCTTAAGCCACGCATGAATTTCAAGGGCTGGAATATCGTTTATTTCAGGAGGGAAACGGGAGTAAACCTTGCCAATAAACTTCATGAATATACTTCTAATCTTAAATCAACGGATAAGCAATTAGTAATTCTTGACCAGGTTGAAGAAATATATACGAATCCTTCTGCTGAATTTTCGTCACAGGAAGAATCTGCTCAATTATTTAAAGAAGTGAAACTGGGTGCTGAAACAAACATAAATATGATTCTAAGTTTCAGGAAAGAATATTTGGCTGAATTTAAAAATTTATTTGTGAACCTGGAAGTGGAAGATTTTTACCTGAAGCCACTTCAGGCAAATGGCGTGTTGGATGCAATACGCGGTGTAACACAAGAGCAAAAAGCCCGGGACATTTACCAATTGCAATTTGGAGACAAAACAGTTCCTGCAACTATTGCCCAGGCTATACTTAGCGATGAACAATCGCAAGTAGCTCCTTTATTACAGATTTTACTGCGAAAGATGTGGGATAAAGTGAGCGACAAAAAGCCCCGCATTTTCACCAAAGATTTATTTAATGAAGTTAAAAGTAGTAGCCTGTTAACATTGATAAATGATCAGATTGTGGCGGTAGGCGTAAAATTTCCCGAGGAAGTTGCCAGTGGGCTCGTTCTTGATATACTCTATTTTTTTACGACACCAAGAGGAACTTCTGCCTCACATACGGAAGAAGAAGTGTTTCAACGCTATGAAAGTAATTTGACCTCCGGATTAGTAACCGAACTCAAAAATAAATATTTACTCACTGAACCAAAAGAAGAAAATGATAGCGTTGCGCGATTGGCGCATGATTCACTTGCGCCCATCATCCGTGAAATGTTTTCTAATTCCACGTTGCCTGGCCAACGGGCATCCATTCTGCTCGATAGTAAAAAATATGAGATTGAAAATCTCCCTGACAAAGTTGAATTTAGTAAGGCAGACCTTTCAATTATTGATGCCGGAAAAGCAGGCATGAGGAAATGTACAAATTCCGAAAGTAGAGAAATTGAAGAAAGCAGGCAACGCATTAAAATTGATGAACAGCAGCGGGAGGAAACGAAGATAAAGCAGCTAAAGCGAACGAGGATATTTTCAGTCGCTATTTCAATATTAGCTTTAATAGCCGCAATAATTGCGATTATTGCGTTTCGTCAAAATGAGCTTGCCGATTCGAATCGTTTGCTTTCCGAAGCTCGCCTTGCTTTGGAAAATAATGATGCCTCACTAGCGCTCCGCCTTGCAGAAGCCAGTATAAAAATGTATAGTGATTCAGTAAACGTAGCCTTCGCAACTTCGACTTATATCAATAATAGCTTTTATTCAACAGAATTTAAAGGCCATTCAGACTGGATTAATTCTGTAGCCTTCTCACCGGACGGGAAACACATTCTTACAGGTTCTGCTGATAGTACCGCCCAACTGTGGGATTTAAAAGGAAACATGATTCAGGGCTTCAAAGGCCATTCCGGTGAAGTTTATTCTGTAGCTTTTTCTCCTGATGGACAATGGATTCTTACAGGTTCAGAGGATAGTACCGCCCGTCTGTGGAATTTGAAAGGAACTATGATCCGGGAATTTAAAGGACATTCCGGTGAAGTTTATTCTGTAGCTTTTTCTCCCGATGGAAAAATGGTTCTTACAGGTTCAGAGGACAATACCGCCCGCCTGTGGAATTTGAACGGAACTGTGGCTCAGGAATTTAAAGGTCATTCTGGAGAGGTTACCTCTGTTGCTTACTCTCCTGATAGTGTACACATTCTTACGGGTTCATCTGATAGTACCGCCCGTCTGTGGGATTTGAAAGGAACTATGATCCGGGAATTTAAAGGACATGCTGGCAAAATAAGTTGTGTAACTTTTTCGCCAGACGGCAAACAAATTCTTACAGGTTCCTATGATAGTACCGCCCGCTTGTGGAATTTGAAAGGAACTATGATTCAAGAATTTAGGGGACATTCTGGGGAGATCTATTCTGTGGCCTTCTCTTCCGATGGTAAAAATATTCTAACTGGTTCTTATGACCATACTGCCCGTGTGTGGAATTTGGGAGGATTTACAATCCAGGTATTTAAGGACCATTCACAGGTGGTTATGTCTGTAGCCTTTTCTCCCGATAGTGTTCATATTCTTACAGCCTCCGGTGATGGAACAGCCCACCTGTGGAATCTGAAAAAAATGATTCGGGAATTTAAAGGACAGGTTGGTCTTGTTTATTCTGTTGTTTTTTCGCCCGATAGCATACACATCCTTTCCCGTTCTGATAACGGCACTATCCGCTTGTGGGATTTGAAGGGAACTATGATCTGTGAATTTAAGAGCGAAAGAGGATGGGTTAATTCTATGGCTTTTTCGCCAGACGGCAAACAAATTCTTACAGGTGCTTTCGATAGTACAGCTCGCTTGTGGGATTTAAAAGGAACCTTAATTCAGGAATTTAAAGGTCATAACGGATGGGTTAATTCTGTGGCCTTTTCTCCAGATGGCAAAGAGGTTCTTACCGGTTCTTCTGATAGCACTGCTCGTCTGTGGAATTTGAAGGGGATAATGATCCAAAAATTTAGAGACCATTCAGAGGAGATCTATTCTGTGGCTTTTTCTTCCGATGGCAAAAATGTTCTAACAGGTTCTTCCGATAATATCGCCCGATTGTGGGATTTGAATGGAACTATAATCCATGAATTTAAAGGTCATTCAGGCAGGGTTACATCTGTTACTTTTTCCCCAGATAGCAAATGCCTTCTTACGGGATCTTATGATGGTACTGCTCGTTTATGGAACTTGAAGGGAAAAATGATCCGGGAATTTACAGGCGGATCAGGGAATGTTTTTTCCGTTGCTTTTTCTCCTGATGGCAAATACATTTTAACCAGTTGTTCTGATAGGACTGCCCGGCTGTGGAATTTACAGGGAACCTTGATTCAGACATTTCAAGGATTTTCAAATTTGGTTAGTTCTGTGGCTTTCTCTCCTAATGGCAAATATGTTCTTACAGGGTCTTTTGACCAATCAGTCCGGTTATGGGCAATAGTTCCTTATGATGAGTATCTCAAAAGTGATAAAATCGCTTCATTGACGCCAGAACAAAAGAAACAGTATGGAATTGGAAAATCGCTATTCGGATGGAAATAAATAATTTTCATATAATTGTTCTGCTAGTAGTCTCTCCGCCATTAATACAATAGATTCTCCTTTGTCGAAATAAAACCATCTCCCTCAAAACAAAATTCCGGGATATTTATAGGTTTACTGTTATCCGTGGTTCTATTCGCGGTTTGAACTCGGTGGTGGGCGCTGCGATTTACTGTTGCCCGCGGTCTGACCATCGGTGCCGAGCGCTATGTTTTCAACAAAAATTACCGTCTTGTATTTTGGTAAAACAATATCAGGTTTGCCGGGGAGGCTTTTATCGTGGAGTTTATAACGGAATCCATTTGCATGTAGAAATTTACGCACCAGCATCTCAAGCTTTGTATTCTTGCCTTTAATGCGGCTCATATTGAAGCTGCGTATTTCTTTGGAGTGCACATCTGCCATGAGGCAAAGTTAAACGCCTTGTATTGCTTTTTTCCTAAATAAAAATCAATCAATTTATCGGTTTACTGTTATCCCTCTTGCCCGCGGTCTGACCTGCGGTGCCGACCGCTATCTCTTATCCGCGGTCTGACCTGCGGTGCTGACCACTACGTTTTAGCCGCGGTCTGACCTGTGGTGCTGACCGCTATGTCTTAGCCGCGGTCTGACCTGCGGTGCTGACCGCTATGGTTTACTGTTATCCGCGGTCTGACCTTCGGTGCTGACCGCTACGTTTTATCCGCGGTCTGGCCTGCGGTGCTGACCGCTATGAAGATTTCAACTCTTACTCCAATTCATCAGGCAGGTAATTGAATAATAAACTCAGTAAAGCCACCCTCTTTACTTTCCACTTTCAATTCTCCGCCATGGGCTTTTATAATATCGTATGATAAGGATAAACCCAGCCCGGTTCCTTGTCCTGCTGGTTTGGTAGTAAAAAATGGCTGGAAGATTTTACCGGCAATATCTTTCGGAATACCGATGCCATTATCTTTAATATAAATACTTATGTGGCCGTCCAGCTTTTTGGTAATTACAGAAATGGAAGGTTCATACTTTTCGCTTTCGTCATTTTGCGTTAGGCCTTTAGCCTTCTGCTTTTCGCTTACGGCATAAAATGCGTTATTAAAGAGATTTAAAATCACTCTTCCTATATCCTGTGATATCACATTTATTTTGCCAATACTTTCATCAAAATCTGTTGTCATGGTGGCATTAAAGGTTTTGTCTTTTGCCCTTAACCCATGATAGCTAAGCCGCAAATATTCATCCGCCAAAAGATTAATGTCTGTTGGTTCTTTTTGCCCTGTACTTTTTCTCGAATGTTGCAACATTCCTTTTACAATGGCATCGGCGCGTTTGCCGTGATGATTTATTTTTTGTTCATTTTCTTTTATATCTTTTAATATCGCGTCTTCCAGTTGCTCATCTCTTTCTGCTTTTGGCTTTAAGCGTTCCGCTTTTAGCTCTTCCAGTAATTCGGCATTTACATCAGAAAAATTATTGACAAAGTTTAAAGGGTTTTGTATTTCATGTGCAATGCCGGCGGTGAGTTCGCCGAGGGAGGCCATTTTTTCTGACTGGATCAGTTGTGCCTGCGCCTGTTTTAAATCAACTAATGTTTTTTCAATGCGGGCTTTCGCCATCATCGCTTCCCTTGCCTGTGCTTCTGCTTTTTCCAAATCAAGAAAACGGGTGTAGGTGCCATCAAAAACTTTGGCATACCGTTCGAGCACGTGCATTGTTTCAGGCGGTAAAGGATCATCAGATATGACTCCTATCACACCTTTGCTGAAGTTAGCCATATTGTAGGCTCTCCTGCCTGACCAGTTACCGGTATTCATGTGAAAGCCTGCTTCCCTGAGATAGCGCCTGTAGCTGGTCAATTCTTCACGCTCCAATTTGATAATAAATGATTGGCTTTTCGTTTTCCAGTTATCATACATTTTCCTGTTTACCGAATGGTCATCTATGCTGCATTTGTAAAAAGTGTTGCGCTGGTCCAGGCTGTTTGCCACATTGATTTCCATCGACAAATCGCTTTCATTCATAATAACAATAAGACAAACCGGAAAATTTACTCCGTTCAGGTGCATCTGTTCCAAAAGAATAAGACCCACTTCTTTCATTTCTTCACTGTGTTGCATAGCCATCGTGGTTTCCCATATCTTTTGCAATGAAGCTTCTATTCTCAGTTCCCGTTTTTTTGCAGCGAGCTCTTTTTGCAGCTCAGCATTTTTTTCCATGAGCAATTGCTCTGGTTGAGAAATCATCATAGTATTTGTGGTTTATTGCCTAAGTCAGCTTTCAATCTCCCAAAATTAAACAATGAAATATCCTGTTAGCAGTATGACGAAAGCCAGTGAGAAAAAAAACAGGTTGGCATCTACATTTTTGAATATCGGGGGAACTCCATTAGGGTCTGATAACGTTCCGGCGTAAAGCTTTCTAGCGCAGACATTTATTAAAAAACTTCCGAGTACAATTAATCCAAGAATAAATGAAAAATTGACGGAGAAGTTTTGGCCAATGCCGGAAAACCATAACAAATAGAGGCTTAACAAGCCAATGCCTGTAGTGATCATTACCTGCCATACCACATGAAACCTTGCATGTGATACCCAAAGCGGATTGGTAGCATGGCTGCGGCTTAAATCCACAATTGGCGGAACAATACAATACATGAGCGTTGCGATAGTAAGAAGGATCTTTCCGGTTAAGTACATTGTAGTCATTGGTTGATATTTAGTCAATACAAAAAAGCAGGTTGCCTGCTAATTGCCCAAAGCATCTTTATGGGCAGTTGGCAGCAGTACGTTTACATACGGTTTATATTCACTTTACAAAAAAATAGGTGGGAGGAGTTAATTCCCAAAGCACATTAGTCTCTTAAATTATTTTCTAAAAGTTCAGTTCCGCCGGATAAGCTAAAAACAACTTTCAAAAGCTGTGAAAAAACAATTGTTTTATTTTTTTGCCCGATAAAAGTAAATAAAATAGTATTCGTTCTTTTCAAAAATATTTTAGGAATCAAAATGGGTTTACCTATTTGGTAGGTCTTATCCGCGGTCTGACCTGCTTTGCTTTTGCCCTTTCTTTTGCCTTGATGCATTCTTCAACGGCGCTCAGAACGAAACATACACGGATTTGCTCTTTGCTTTTTCTTTTGTCTTGATACAAAAGAAACAAAAAATCAAGGAAAATCCGCCGGTGGGCGGACAGGCTCCGATCGCTCCGCGCGTTTTTCCGGGCCAGCGCGCGGCAAAAGCCGGTGGATAGACATTATTTCTTTGTAGTGAATGTTTGAAGTTAAACGTCTTTGCTTTTTTCCTAAAATAAAAAAACAATCAATTTGTTGGTTTACTTTTACCCGCGGTCTGACCTGCGGTACTGACCGCTACTTTAACGACTATTGCAATGAAAACACGCCCTTTAAAAATTAAGGTTTCACCTTCCATTGGTAATGTATCGGCTGAATATCTTTTGCCCGCGAATGCCAAATGCATCCTGGCACTGGCCCATGGTGCCGGCGCAGGAATGAATCATCCTTTTATGGTGGCGCTGGCCAATTCCCTTTCTGACACAGGGATTGCCACGTTGCGCTTCAACTTTCCCTTTGCAGAAAATAAAAAGGGAAGTCCTGATCGGCCGGCTGTCGCGCACGCTACTATTGAAGCGGCTATTACAAAAGCGCATCAGCTATCTAAAGGCCTTCCTGTATTTGCCGCCGGTAAATCATTCGGAGGACGAATGAGCTCCCAATATCTATCAACGCACCCGGAAAGTTTGGTAAAGGGAATTATTTTTTACGGGTTTCCGTTGCATGCACCCGGTAAGCCGTCAACCGACAGGGCAGCGCATTTGAAAGAGGTAAAAGTGCCGATGCTTTTTTTGCAGGGTACGCGTGATGCGCTGGCACAGTGGGATCTAATCGAATCGGTATGTTCGTCACTCCCAAAAGCGACACTGATAAAAATCCAAGGAGCGGATCATTCTTTTAAAGCAGGTAAGACAAATACGACAGAGATACTTTCAAAAGATACGAACCACTGGATAGAGAAATTATTGAAAAGAGGAGCGGTTAATTTACCAGGGACGTTGACCGCTACGTCTTAACCGCGGTCTGACCTGCGGTGCGACCGCTACGTCTTGCCCGCGGTCTGACCTACGGTGCGACCGCTACGTTTTTTCCCGCGGTCTGACCTACGGTGCTGACCGCTATATCTTATCCAAAAAGTATCACGTTGGGGTGAGCGGGTTAGGCGACTCAGAGAGCAGTAAGAGTTTTAATTGACATTAATTTCCATTGCCCCGTTATGAAGGTCGGACATGGCGATCAGCAGATCGTATCGTTTCAGAAATTCATTCCACACATTGTATATGGTGGTAGTCTGGTTGTTCAGATTGGTATAATTGGTAAGTACATTATCGCAACTGTGCAGCAGGTGTTCACACTGGTTTGCGACGGAATTGGCGTATCCTTTGAATTGATTAAATTGCTCGTCGAAAGCTACCGGATCGATGGCATTGTTTTCCGAATTTTCTATATGATCCATTGACAGACTGGTCAGTTCATCATACAAAGCCTCCAGCTTTTCTTCGTCGCTGTCAGCTTCTTCATTCATCTTTTTGTTCAGCGCTTGCGCGGCCTCATAAACTGATACGATTTTAGTATTATAGTCTGATAGCTCCGAGACGGTTTCTTCACGTGCGGCCATCATTTTCTCCAGGCTGGCCTCTTCCGGGTTATAACCGGCCGCGGAGAGCTTATCAGCTATTTCCACGCAGCTATTAAAAGTGGCCCCTACTTTTTCCAGCTCCTTGTGCAGAAACGCTATATTTTGATTGATGGCTACAGATTCGCGGTACAGCTTCTCAGCCTTATTTTTAATATCAAGATGCAGATCGTGGAGCCGGATATAGGCATTTAGCAACAATTCGTCCTGTGTGGTGAGGGTTGTTTTGCCTGCCTCAA
This sequence comes from Hanamia caeni, assembly GCF_003721595.1. Classification (GTDB taxonomy): domain Bacteria; phylum Bacteroidota; class Bacteroidia; order Chitinophagales; family Chitinophagaceae; genus Ginsengibacter; species Ginsengibacter caeni. The sequence goes on along the minus strand of NZ_RJJR01000001.1, from coordinate 522,130 downwards.
ATACGATCTCAATTTTTCTGAAAGGATGGTCGATGATGTCTTTTTTTATAGCTGGCTGTAAGGGTTGCATAGTTATAATTTTTGGTGTTAATTCGGTTTACACAAAGAAACGAAAAGAGGGTTCGCGTTAGTATGTGTCCCAGCCTGACCTGCGGTGCTTTTGCTTTTTTTCTTAAATAAAAAATCAATCAATTTGTTGGTTTACTGTTGCCGGGATTTGTGTTTTTTGTGTGATGACCGGCATCTGCCTAAGAAGTTACTTATCGCTTTTTCTCTTAAAAGAAAAAATAACCAAAAGTTATGCGCCGGTTTGTAGTCGTTTTTTAAGGTGCTTATGAGATCGCTTCACTAAGTTAATGTAAGAAAATAAAATTAAATTGCATGTATGTACACGATTGAAACCATAGTGGATAAATTAAAACAACTAAAGCCGGAATTGGTAAAAAAATACCCTGTTACCGGTATTGGTGTGTTTGGCTCATACGCAAGGGGCGAAGCTACGGGTGACAGTGATATTGATATAGCGGTAGATATCGATGGACCAATGGGGTTGAATTTTGTTGCCATGGCTGATGAAATAGAAGCGCTTTTTGGAATTAAAACCGACGTAATACCAAAGCGTTCTGTAAAACCGGAATACCTGCCTTACATCGAAAAAGACATTATTTGTGTCTGAAAGAAAACCTTCTGCATTATAGGTGATATTCTTAACTGTATAAAACACATAGGCGATTATACCGGAAACCTTTCTTTTGACGAATTTTCTTCTGATTTTATGGTTGTTGAGGCCTGCCTCTATAACATTCAGATAATAGGCGAAGCGGTATGAAAATTAGCTGAAGAAGTGAAAAAAAATAACCCTGATATCCCATGGGTATTAATTAAAGGAATGAGAAACAGGCTTATCCACGATTATATTGGTACTGATCTGCAGGTGGTGTGGAATATTATTATAAATGAGTTACCTTCTTTTGCACAAAGGCTACAACAAATTTATGCTTCTCTGCTTATCGAAAAGAAATAAACGCAGCGCTGCTTTGGAGCAAAGGTAAACACCTTGTATGGCTTTTTTGCAGATAAAAAATCGCATTATTTGTTGGTTTACTGTGGCCGGCGGTCTGGCCTTCGGTGCCTTGTTTACTGCTTTATAAGTTGAAGTTAAGAACTAATAGCTTGGCGTTGTTCATCACGCCGTAACTTCTGGCGATACCTGCACTTAACTGAAGCTTTTGTTCATCGTCCCTCTATAGCAGCAAGCCAATGTCGTGCTTTGCATGATATTCAGAAAAAGCGCTAATGGTATTTTCCTAACATAATTTGTTGATAGTAATCCAAAAAACGTTTGATATCTACATCAGTGGCTATTGAAACTAACGGTTTGTTTTTAAAAGCTAAATCTTCAAATTGAAAGGGATACACCGGTGCAATAGTTTGACCTATTGCTAAACCTTCGGTTACTACACGCACTGGTGCTTTAGTAAATTTAAAAAGTGTTGAATCAACCATGTACAGTATAAGGGGTGAACCTGGGTCAATAAGTCCATCAGTGTGTAAATTTTTCATTTGAAAGTCACGGGTAAGTCTTGTGATAGAGTAAATAAAGTTTCCGTATTTCGGATTTTCATTCTTTACCCGTAATAAGATTGAATCGCTTATTACAATCTTCATATTAACGTCTAATCCAAACTCTATTACCTTCCATGGAGCTGTAAAAACCATGTCGGCAGCGTGAGGATCAAACCAAATGTTGGGTTCTGCAACCGGTGTAATAAGTCCGCCTGCGTGAAAAGTGCCTCCGCTTACAAGCACCTCTTTAATGTTTTTCGTCACATTTGAATCCAATCTAATCGCATCTGCCAAATTTGTACATCTTCCTTCAGCCAAAATTGTTATTTCTCCCGGATATTCCTTAGCAATATCTACAATGAACTGAGCTGCGGTTTTTTGTTCAGCAAAAATCTTTGGCTCTGGTTGATTGGTATTGCCTAATAAATCTTCTCCATGAATAGGGTTAGGTCCTGCAGGCAAAGGATCAACTACTAAAGGCCTTATTGCGCCTACAAAAACCGGAATTTTTTTTCCTGATAGTTCTACAATACGCAGAGCGTTTTTTGTTCGTTGACCTATATTAACATCATTGCAGGTTATAGTAATACCAACAATTTCTATTTCGGGTATTTGCAGCGCTAAGACAACTTCCATAGCGTCATCAACGCCGGGATCGCAATCAATGATTATTTTTTTTTGTGAATATATTGGAAGGGAGCAACAAAATAACAATATCGTGGAGATAAGCCGTATAGTTCGTTTCATATATTTCGGCTATTTAAAATTTAAAAAGGGTTGATTTCAGTTTACGTTTTGCGATAGTATTTCGCCCAACGAACGATACGCAAATTAAAACTTGCTTGTCACTTTCCTCTTGAAAATAAGGTAACAAAAAAGTTACGTGCGGGTTAGTTGTTGCTTCCTAAAGATGATGATGTCTTGTATTGCTTTTTCCTAAATAAAAAATCAATCAATTTATCTGTTTACTGCTACCGGCGGTCTGACCTGCTTTGCTTTTGCCCTTTCTTTTGCCTCGATGCATTCTTCAACGGCGCTCAGAACGAAACATACACGGATTTGCTCTTTACTTTTTCTTTTGTCTTGATACAAAAGAAACAAAAAATCAAGGAAAATCCGCCGGTGGGCGGACAGGCTCCGATCGCTCCACGCGTTTTTCCGGGCCTGCGCGCGGCAAAAGCCGGTGGATAGACATTATTTCTTTAGAGTGGTGTTTTAAATTAAATGCCTTTGCTTTTTCCTAAAATAAAAAATCAATCAATTTGTTGGTTTATTTTTACCCGCGGTCTGACCTGCGGTGCTGACCGCTACGTCTTATCCGCGGTCTGACCTGCGGTGCTGACCGCTGCGTTTTGTGACCTGCGGTGCTGACCGCTACTTTACGCGCAACAAACCGGGATTATTAACGTTACCCTACAAATCAACTATTTCTTTTATTTTGTGTGTCAATTAATCTCATGAAGAAACTAACTGCACTGTTTTTTGTCATGTGCATTTTTTATACTGCATTTGCTGATACCTTTATTGTTACCTCAAATGCTGATAGCGGCCCTGGCACATTGAGAGAGGCCATAACGCTGGCTAATGCAAACGGGACAAGTGTTACCGATGATATCCGTTTCAACATCCCGTCTGCCACTTATAATCTGAGAATTATCCGGTTGGTTACCGAACTGCCATCGCTGTCATCCAATATCACGATAGACGGTACTACCCAGCCGGGTTTGGCTTACGGAACAACCGACGCTAAGATATGTCTCCTGAAAAATGACTATGCTCCCTCTTTTTCAATGATCAAAGTTGAAAATGCCAGCAAGGTGAAAATATTTGGATTGCACTTATATTATGGATATTGGCAGGGCCTTTTCGGCATGCCTTACCGGTCATCACAGCTTTATGGTATCAACATCATCAACTCAACCAATATCGAAATAGGTGCGCCCTCAAAAGGAAATGTAATAACCGGGGTGCTGCATGGTATTTATTCCAATTCTGAAAAATGCAGTGATATATTGATCAAAAGCAATTATATCGGGCTGGGAAAGTTTTACGATAATGGCCAGGATGATATTGATCCGGTGGTGATAGGGTCTGAGTGCTGTATTACCCTGGCGAATGTGAAAAACATCACTATCGGGGGAAGCACTGCGGCTGAAGGGAACATTTTAGGAACCTCTTCAAGAGCGATCAATATTGATTCCAAATACGCCGAAGGAAATGGATTTCTGCTGATACAATTTAATCTTTTTGGTTGCTTTTATGATAAAACGACCTTATATCAAAACATAGGCGATTTTTGGGATTGCTATATAAATATTGGAAGAAGCAGAAATAACCCGGTTAACTGGTCATTGGAGCATTTTATAGATTATAAAATTGATCTTTTGGATAATAACATTCGCGCACATGCCGTGTTTAAATATGTGAGCGGGATGATAACCGTATTAAGAAACAGCTTTGCAAAGGATTATCGCACCAGCAATCTGCCCATAAAATTAGGTTTTTATAAATGTTCCGGGAAAGCGATTGTGGGAAATGAAAATGAAGCTGACGCGAATTACTTTCTGACCAAAAACCTGAATACTAATAATAACTCTCTTTCCATTTATGATTGCGGCCCCATCACGATAGGTAAAAATGTTTTTGAGTGTAACTCAAGCTTAGGCTCCACTACTGTTGTAGGTAACATGTACAACAAAATTCCTTCTGTCCAGATAAGCAATACTACGGATCATTCTGTTTCCGGAACAGCGGCTCCTGATACTAAAATTGATTTATATTATGATGATGAATGCACTGCCTGCGAAGGGAAGAAGTATTTGGGAACTGCGCATGCAGATGCGTCAGGTAATTGGACATACGAAGGCCCGGTAACTGCAACCGTGGTAGCCATCGCCACTTCATCAGAAGGTTATAGCGGTGAATTTTCCAGGCCAACCTGCGATGTTTCCAAGGCGATACAAGTGTACCCTACCTGCGGCAAAAATAACGGAAGCGTAACCAACCTTACCGCCGAGGGTGCCGACGCTTATTTTTGGTTAAATATGGAAACCGGCGACACGGTTAGCAGGTCTTTGAACCTGGTAAATGCAAGCGTTGGAAAATATGTTCTGTATGGCGTACACGGAGGAACCTGCATCAACTATTTTTATTATGCTGACCTGGAAGATCATACTCCGAAAATTTATAGCAGCCCTGAATATGCCAATCAACCTTCGTGTGGGCTTTCGAACGGTTCTATTATAGGCTGCATCAATCTTTTTTACAGTCTAAATTCAGATTATAAATGGATCAACAGCAAGGGCGAAACCATAGGCACACAGTGGGATATTGAAAGATTAGGCGAAGGTACCTATCGCTTTGTAGCAGTGGATATAACTCCGGGAGGCGGCTGCTCAGATACGGCAACTTTTGTGTTGAAGAATCTTTCCGGGCCCACTTTACACACGGCAAATATAAAAATCACTTCTTCCACATGCAATAATAATAACGGTAGTATCAGCGGCATTACAGTCACAAACGCAACAGGCCTTCCATTTGTTCAATGGCTTGATTCTTTGAACCATCCGGCAGGAAATGGCTTTGACCTGGAGAATGTATTGCCCGGGAAATATCGCCTTCAATTTAAGGATGAAACCGGCTGTGATACGATTATTACGCCTTATTACGTAGTTGCCGGAAAGGGCAATATTTTAATTGACACTTCCAACAAATTGGTTACAGCCAGCAAATGTTCCGGCGTTTCCGGCAGCATTCAACAGGTGGCGGTAAACGGAGGTGAGGCATTTCAATGGATCAACATGCAGAACCATTCGATAGCTGGCTCGTCACTTAATGTATTTAACCTGTCGCCGGGAAATTACCAATTGAAGGTGAGTAATAGTTTGGGCTGTAACAATGAATCGCCGGTGATTGCCGTGCCGCAGGCAGTTTTTGATGAGATAGGGGTGACGGACTTTACCGCTAAGAATGCAGTTTGCGGGGAAGATAACGGATCGATAAAGCTTAATGCATTTGATAAAGACGCGGGCCTTTATACTTTTCACTGGGCCGACAGTGCGTCAACTCAAACCATTGGCACCGGCACTTCTGTTTATAATTTAAAGGCAGGTGGCTACCTCCTTTTTGCAAAAGATAACAACGGTTGTGAAAAACAAATATTCAGTACACATATCAGTGGCTTCCCCATTCCGGCTTTTGATTATTCAGCAATGGTTAACGAAGATGATCATTGCCATCTGAAGGAAGGAAGCATTTCCGGTGTAAAGGTGAACGGCCTTACAGGGCCATCTGCGTTTACCTGGTATGACCAATACAATAACATCGCAGGCAATAATCCTGATCTGCAAAATGCCGGTGCCGGAACTTATGTTTTAAAAGTTACGGATGCCGGGGCTTGCCCTATACAGTCGCACCCATTTGTTATTACCAATACCAATTATACTTTGGATGCCCCTTCGTATCAAAATCTTATCATTCCCCGGTATGCTGATGCGGCCATTGCGATCCAAAATGGAGAACCAGGTAATTACCACCTATGGGCAGATGCAACAGGGGCTGTTACGCTGCAACAAAATAACAATGGCAACTTTATTGTTCCAAAAATAGCGGCAGATACCAGTTTTTATATCCAATTGATGTTGGGTAGCTGTTCAGCTCCTGTAGTGAAGGTGAACATACAAGTGGTGGACAAATCCTACTTTGCGATTCCTAATGCATTTACCCCCAATGGTGACGGAATCAACGACAGGCTTTCTGTAAAAGCGCTGGGATTTATTGAACTTGACTATTTCAGAATTTACAATCAATGGGGTGAATTGGTTTATGAAACCCACCGGCTAAACGATGGCTGGAATGGCATTTACAGGGGAAATTTACAAAATACGGGCGTATTTGCCTGGATAGCAAAAGGAAAAGATATTATGGGAAAGGTGATAACAGATAAAGGCAGTTTTGTTTTGATCCGGTAACGACTTTGACTCCGATAGAGCTATAGGGATAAATTCGTATTTCTTTGCAATTCACGCCTGTTTTGCTTTTTCTTCTGCTTTAATGCATTGACGGTGCTCAGAAAAAACAAAAAATCAATCAATTTGTTCCTTTACTTTTACCCGCGGTCTGACCTGCGGTGCTGACCGCTACATTACTTTTACCCGCGGTCTGACCTACGGTGCTGACCGCTACATTACTTTTACCCGCGGTCTGACCTGCGGTGCTGACCGCTACGTTTACTGCTACCGCGGTCTGACCTGCGGTGCTGACCGCTCCGTTTACTGTTACCCGCGCTCTGACTTCCGGTGCTGACCGCTGCGTTTGCCCGGCCAGGCAATATTTTTTGCCGGAAAGCTTGCATGAAAAGAGCTCAGCGACTATTTTTAGGGATTATTAACTCACAAAAACAATTACCTATGAGAAAACATCTCCCGCTTTTTGTATTTGCATGCCTTGTCAGTTTTACTTTTATATCGTGCAAAAAATCATCTTCATCCGACAACTCAGGAAGTTATTACATGAAAGCCAAAGTTGACGGCTCAGCCAAAAGCTTCAACAAATCAGTTGCGGCGCTCAAAGGCAACCTTGGCAACGGCTACTATAGTCTCATTATCACAGGCCTTGGTTCCACTGACCAGATGGGCCTGATGCTGTGGTCTGACAAAGACGATTTTACCGCCGGGAAAACGTTTACGTTAGAGGCACTGGGAGGCACCACGTATAACGAGCTGACGTTTGTAGCGCCATTGGGAAGCTCAGCGCCTACGTCGCAATGGGTATCTACCTATGACTACGGCACGGTGCCTGAAACTTTTCAATGTACGATTACGGAGGCAACCTCTACCTACATTAAAGGAACTTTCAGCGGTGTGATCTACCAGAATAACAGTTCTGAGGTGGCATCCAAAACGATAACAGAAGGCCAGTTTTACGCCAGGTATACTATACAGTAAGCCGACGGGCGATCAAAAAAGGATTAAGAGACGATACAATGGGATCGTCTTTTTTTATTATAGCCCTCCTGCCCTGCCGGGCATCCCCGCGGGCAACCCGGAATTACCTTTTGCGGCCGTGTAAAGTGCGAAATAAAACCGGACATATTTCTTTGTTTACTGCAACATGAAAGAAGTAATTCGAAAAGTAGCTGCCCCACAGCCACAGATAAGCCTATAAGGTAGATACTGTCCCTTTCTGTCGTTTCAAAGTGTGAATAACTTTCTCTTGCCCATTCCCTGCATATTTTCGTTATCCATGCCGCGCATACAAATCAGCTTCGGGAAAGATCGTCATTTTTTTGTGAAGTATTATCATTGTTTTTCCTTGATGATCGTGTCAGATTTGCATTAAAAAAACAATGAAAAAAGCATTCAACCCCAAATGGCTGCTGGTAGCCGCAGCAGCACCGGTCATACTGATCTCATGCAGTAAAGACCACCCCGGTATGCCTGCAACAAGTGATCATACCATCACCATAGAAAACGTGTTGCAATCACAACCGCTTGTTGAATCCGGTACGTTTCAAAAGCCTGGTCAACTGATTAATCCAGGGGCCTCCTCTTCCTTTACCTTTTCTGCCGCAAAGGGTGAAGCCATTACGTTTGCTACCATGTATGGCTGGTCAAACGATTTATTTTTCGCCCCTGCAAATCCGGGCATCCATGTATATGATGCCAGCGGCAATCCCATCGAAGGTGATGTTTCTTCTCAAATAAAACTGTGGGATAATGGCACGCGCATCAACCAGCAACCCGGCTCTGCAGTTAGCCATCCGGGAACAGCGGAGACTACCTCTCAAAATATTGTGGAGGTAAACGGATCGGATGCCCAGGGCAATACTTACCTGCCCGCTTCATCACTGATGCAGGCTACTTTAAAATATGAGGGCAATTCAATGTTTACGCTTACACTCAAAAATATCTCAGGAGGCACGGCGAATGAAACGCCGTTTAGTCCCGGTGTGTGGGCAGTGTCTTATATCGCCGGTGGCAATTTGTTGAACCCCCATCCCATTTATACTGAGGGTAAACCTAACGCAAACGGACTCACCAATATCGCTGAAATGGGCAATAACAGCGCATTGAGTTCCTATCTGAAAAATATTACCGGTATTTTCACCCCCTTATCGCCGGTATTGGTAGTGATTTACAAGGGGATCACTAATCCCGTTTATACTGCCGGACAAAATGATGCAGGACATGGCTTGACCGCACTGGCCCAAAAGGGAGATGCCAGCGGATTAGCCGGCTACTTAAAAACTGTCAAGGGGGTCAAAAACGTATATGTTTTGCCGGCAGCAAATACCAAGGTACTGCTACCTGCAATGGATGAACAGCCAGGCAGTAGCGTGTCACAAGAAATTCATGTTGCCAAAGGCGATAAGATTGCTATCGCTACCATGTACGGTTTTTCCAACGACTGGTTCTTTGCTACGAAAGGGGAAATTGATGCTACAAAGGCCGCCGATATTTCTTCACAGGTAGGCCTGTTTGACGACGGCACAGCAGTGAACCAGTTCCCGGGGGCAGGCGTTACCCAATTCAATCTTGCGGGCACACCACTTAGTGAAAGCAAGCCGATTGAAGAGGTACCCAACCCAAACCAGTTTACAACACTCCCTGCTATAAGTAACATTATTAAGGTAACCATCCAATAATTTTTAAGATGGGACTTATTAATTTTGAAAAAAGGTATGATATTGCCCCATTATTTTTAAGGCTGATCATTGGTACAGGATTTATGCTGCATGGCTATGCAAAAATCAGCAGGGGAACCGGGGGTTTTGAAAAACTATTGGTGCAAGCCGGTGTTCCTCTTGCACATGTGAATGCACTGCTGGTACCGTATATAGAACTATCAGGGGGCTTTGCCATCTTAGCAGGATGGTACGTGAGCATCGTTGCCATTCCATTAATCATTACGATGCTGGCGGCGATGCTCACTGTGCAGGTACATTATGGATTTAGCTCGGTGAATACCATCGGGCTTACCCCGGCGGGGCCAAAATTTGGACCACCGGGATATGAGATCAACCTTTTGTACATTGCCGGTCTGATTTCTTTAATGTTTACCGGCAGTGGTATATTTTCGGTAGACAAATGGATGAAGCAAAAGAAACCGGTTTATTTTTTAAGAAAAGATGCTAAGGGAATACAACAATAAAGCAACTCTCGGACAGTTTATCATGCACGTTGGCGATGAGATGTTTAAAGGAGCCGGGATAACTGCTCCTTCAATAAAGCCGATTAACACGTTTGTGTTTAATAAAGGAGGAGAACAGCAGGTGATCATCGATAAGGTAAAATATACCATGCCTGCCCACTCGGTTCTGCCATTAATGTACAATCAGCATTTTGTGTTTGAGCACCCTGAAGCTTTGGTAGCCTGGCAGTTCAACCGCGAGTTTTATTGTATTGTGGATCATGATGCGGAAGTGGGTTGCGTAGGATTTTTATTTTATGGCATTCATCACCCAATGTTTGTCGGCCTTAACGAAAAAGAGTTGCAGGAGCTATCTGCGATTGAAGAAACCTTCTCCGATGAGATTGATGTGGAAGATCATTTCCAGGGAGAAATGCTTCGTTCCCTATTAAAAAGGCTGATTATTAAAATCACCCGCATAGCCCAAAAGCAGGCAAAGGCATATAATCAATTCAGTACTGAAAAGATGGATTTGATCCGCAACTTTTCGCTGGTTCTGGAAGCTAACTTCCGAAAGGAACATGAAGTCAAATTTTATGCGGCTGCACTAAACAAATCGCCGAAAACCCTCGCCAACTTTTTTGCCATGTGTCACGAACCCTCACCGTTAAAGATCATTCACAACAGAATTATCCTGGAGGCCAAGCGTTATCTCTATTATACCGATAAAAGATCCAAAGAGATTGCTTATGAATTAGGGTTTGAAAATCCTGAACACTTTAGCCGCTTTTTTAAATTGAATACCGGTAAAAACATTTCAGCTTTTCGTAAGGAAGATAAGAACGCTTCGTAAGTTGTAAACCTGATATTTACCTGGTATTCCAGGAAATGCCCGTGAATGCTCCATTAGCCTTTTCCGTAGATAAAAAATCAACTAATTTGTCGATTCACTGTTACCGCGGTCTGGCTTGCGGTGCTGAGCGCTATGTCATTGCATCATATCCGTTCGGCAGGTGTTCGTTTCCGGACACTTTTATTGCCGGCTTTTTTGCAAACCATTTATTGGCAATGACTTAGCAAATGGCATAGCTGTTGACTTATTAACTGGCAGCTTTGGCCGAGGAAAGGTATTGAATCCTGCCAGTGTAGCATTTTGAACAAGGATGTAACTAAAATCCGGGCAAAACGTAACACTTTGGTGCAAGCGGGAAATGAAGAATGTCACTCCCCTTTTATAACTGTTTTAAACCATCAAACGACCGATATGATAAAAAATCTTTTGCTGATTGCCCTGCGCAATTTCAAAAAAGATAAATGGTATACCCTGCTGAATATTTTAGGGCTTACTATTGGCATTACGTTCAGCCTCTTCCTGATCTTTTATGTGCGCGATGAACTGAACTATGACCGTTATAACAAAAAGGCAGATCGCATTTTCAGGATTGTTTCCTATATCCAGGAACGCGATAAGAATACCGACTGGACGCTCACCCAGGCGCCGCTTGCACAAACCCTGAAAAAAGATTATCCTGAGGTGGAAGAATCGGCCAGATTTATGGGTAAGGAACGCACTTTGTTTAAAAACGGGGAAAATAATTTTTATGAAACGAAGATCTATTATGCCGATAGTACGGTTTTTAAAATCTTCACGTTTCCGTTTATAGAAGGTAACGCGGCGACTGCGCTCACGGCGCCCAACAGTATTGTAATTTCCAAAACGCTTGCTGATAAATATTTTGGCAAACACACTTCCGCGGTTGGTAAAACACTTAGGACAGTATATGATGTGTATAAAGTAACCGGCGTTATCAAAGACGTACCTCATAATTCTCATCTCCGGTTTGATATGCTAATCTCATGGTCGTCGATCCCTAAAAACCAGGGAGGTGATGGCGGCTGGGGTAATTTCAACAATTTTACTTATGTGCTGCTGAAGCCTGAAACAAGTGCTGCAGCCTTTAATAAAAAACTAGTGCCGATGTACGAAAAATACATGGCGCCAATTTTTGCGCAATTCAATGTGAAGATGCATTATGGTGTTCAACCGATAACGGATATTCATTTGCATTCCCACCTGGAACGGGAGCCCGAAGAACTCGGCAGCATGTCGTATATCTGGATATTTTCGGCAGTCGCGTTTTTTATGATGCTGATCGCCAGCATTAATTATATGAACCTTACTACGGCGAGGTCGGCACGCCGGGCAAAAGAAATAGGCATACGCAAGGTTACCGGCTGTTCCAGGAAACAACTGGTATTCCAGTTTTTGGGAGAATCGCTTATTACAGCGCTTCTAGCGGTAGTATTAAGCTTTTTGCTGGCCATGCTGTTACTTCCTTCTTTCAACGCACTGTCCGGAAAGGAATTTACGTTGGCCACCTTATTTCAACCTTTCAATATTTTCTTATTGCTGGGTATCGGTTTGTTTACGGGATTAGCAGGAGGCAGTTACCCGGCATTGTATCTCTCTTCTTTTCAACCTGTGAGCATATTAAAAGGTGCGCTGTCAAAAGCTTCGGGCAATATAAACCTGAGGCGGGCACTTGTAGTGTTGCAGTTTTCTATCTCGATGGTGATGCTGATATGCACCTGGGTGGTGTATTCGCAGCTTTCGTATCTGCAAAAAAAAGATTTAGGTTTTAATAAAGACCAGGTGATGGTGGTAACGGTAAATACCGGGCAGGACGAGCGGGGCAAGATCAATGCGATGAATAATGATTTTCGAAGTGTAGCCGGCGTAAAGATGGTAGGGTCAGGATATGGCTATCCCGGCAATCCTAATATTAACTTTAATCTTTTCAGCATTCAGACAGACAGTGGTTATGTAGATAAGGGGATTGCATGTTATGCCATTGATGAACACTTTTTGCCGACGTTAAATATCCCGATAGTTAAAGGCCGCAATTTTTCGGGCCTGTCTGATACAGCGCATAGCATTGTTGTAAACGAAGCCATGGCAAAGCATTTTGGATGGAAAGAAGCCATTGGCAAACGGGTAAAATTTCCGGGAGACACTTCTTCCAATTACCTGGAAGTAGTGGGTGTGGTAAAAGATTTTAACCAGGAATCGCTATACAATCCCATCGCGCCCCTGCTGATGTTTTATGGGCCTAATGGCAACATGATCGAGTTAAAGATGAGCACCGGAAATCTTAAATCCTCCATAGCACAGTTAGGAAATACCTGGAAAAAATATTTCCCTAACCTGCCATTTGAATATAAATTCCTCGATGAAGATTTTAATTCGCAGTATGCTGCTGATCAGAAGCGGGGAAAAATATTTGCTGCCTTCTCCGTGCTTACTATCATCATTACATGCCTGGGATTGCTGGGCCTTACTGCCTTTACCACGCAACAAAGACAAAAAGAGATCAGCATCCGGCGGGTAATGGGCGCCAATATAGCACAGATCGTAAGCCTGGTAACTGTTGGTTATTTATGGCTGGCATTAATCGCAGCGCTGATCGCCTTTCCGGTCGCCTTTTATTTTATGCACAGGTGGCTTAATATATTTGCTTACAATCCCGGTTTATCGGTATTCCCCTTTATTTTGTCTGCTTTGGTGATTGTGTTGACAGCAGTGATAACAGTGATGATTCATTCTGCAAAAGCAGCACTGGTTAATCCTGCAGAGAGCTTGAGGACAGAATAGTTTGAATGCCCGCCTGAGCTTAGCCTATCTGATTCTTCGAGGGATAGAAGGCTGGTATAGAAGATGAATCGCTGCAACCCTGTTTGTCATCCTGAGCTTGTCGATGCCAGTAGATAAATATTCTTTTGGAAGGTGTGAAGTTAAACGCCTTGTATTGCATTTTCCCTAAATAAAAAATCAATCAATTTGCCGGTTCACTGTTGCCCGCGGTCTGAGCTTCGGTCCTGACCACTATCTATTTTTTGATTTTTCATTTTCTCTTCATCTTCGGCTTCTAAGTTTGTTTTTGTAATCATTACTCATCTAAACAAAAAGACATGAAAAGGACACTATTATTTTCAGCAGCATTATTCCTGGCAACGGCTTCTTTTGCACAAACACAGGCAACCAGCCAGGCAACAATTAAAGGAAAATCTGAAATCAAATCGGACAATGTAAAAGCCAAAGCAGATGCTTCTTCTGAAGCCGGTCTCCAGGCAAATCCAATAAAGGAGAATCATAAAGCAGCAGCTTCAGCAAAATCCTCTGCAACTGCAGATGAAAAGGGGAAGCTGGTTAGCGGTATTGCATCCGATAAATCAGTTGCCAGTGTTCAGGGCAAAGAAAAGGGAAAGTTGATTAGTAGTATCGCGTCAGAAGGAAAAAGCGAACCAGGCGCTGCACATTCAGAGGTAAAAGGAAATGCCAACACAAATGCAAATAGCAACATAAAATCACATCTTAAGAAAAACAGGCATTCAGGTAAAAAGGCCCGCAAAGCACTAGCTGCTGAGCAATCTTCGGTATCTGCAACTGCAAATGAAAAGGGGAAGCTCATCAGCGGTATTGCCTCCGATAAATCGGATGCCAGCGTTCAGGGCGAAGAAAAAGGAAAGTTAATCAGCAGTATTGCTTCTGATGGGAAAAGTGAATCAGCGTCTACTCATTCAGAGCTAAAAGGCAATGCCAACGCAAACGCCAACAGCAATATAAAACCACATGTTAAGAAAATCAAACGTTCAGGCAAAAAGATAAAAGCTTCCTCTGCAAACACAATACAAGCCGGCGCTGCTGCAGCGCATGCTGTAAAAGTACCTGTTTCGGTAAAAACCCATGCCGGAATAGGCGTTCACATTAAGTAAGAACGAAAAACAGGTTTTGCTGTAAATTGCAAAACCTGTTTTTTAAAATTAAGCTAATGAAAAGTTCGATAATTTTTAAAGGCGTGGTGGCCCTGTTCTTTGTTGGCTTTCTTCCGGAAATCTCATTGGCAAGCGGAGGCAAACCCAACATTGTTTTCAGCAAAACCCTGATGAATTCTTTCCAGGACACTACCCTGCCAGCTTCCGAACAAAAAGTTGTAAACGTAAAAGATAAACAAGAGGTACAGGTAATTAAAGTACTGCCAAAGGCCCACCGGCAGCCCATTCCTGTTCCTGTTAAAATAAAAGTAAACGTTCCAAAAGTTAAAGCCATCAAACCAGTGGTGAAACCTGTGATTAAAATACTTCATTAAACGAATTGAATGATTATGAAATCGATCTTGTTTATTATCGCTATGGCAACATGCAGTCAATTTTGCCTGGCTCAAACTGATTCAACTGCCGTTGATAGCGCTTCATCCAAATCCACCTTAACCCTTGCTGCGGTATATTCAAATGATGCAAGCTATTACGGGCAACGCGCAGCGGAAAAAATTCCATATGCTGCGGTTGCTGCTAACTACCAGCTTCCGTCGGGCATATATTTTACCGGCCAGACCTATAAGCTTTTAAATGACAATACTTCTACACTTTCTGCCGGCAGTCTTGGCGCCGGCGTGAATTTTAAACTGGCAAAAAATCTCGCTACTGATTTGAGTTACAGCCATAGCTTTTATGCAGCCAATTCACCTTTGCTCCAGGCTGCAAATGGGGATAATGCAAGTGTTTCACTTTCCTGGGAAAAATGGATTACGGCAAGCGTTACGGGTGATTATGCATTTGGAAAGACCAATGACGCCTTTGTAACTACCGCCCTATCCAAACAAATCTCTCTTTTTAGTATCGGCAAAAAAGATGTGGTTACGATCACGCCTTCAGCAGATATGGTAAGTGGCACACAGCATTTTTACCAGTCGTACATCAAACAGAAAAAGAAACGTGATAGTATATTGGGAAATTTACCGATACCTATTTTTGGACGTCCCAATTCCAATCATGCAGACACCATAACAACTAAGGAAACCGCTTTTAATCTTTTGTCTTATAATTTTAAACTGCCCCTGGATTATAACCGCGGAAATTATGTAATAGAAGCCGCCTACCAGTTGTCTTTGTTAAGCAATCATGTGCAAACAACCACCGGTAATGTAAATTCCTTTTTTACTTTTAGCTTTTATTACCAGTTCTGAAGCCATGACAGTATTAATCATCGAAGATGAAAAATCATTAGCCCGTGAAATCAAGCTTTTTTTAGAAAAAGCTTTTTATCTCTGCGACAAGGCTTTTACGGCAGCGGAGGCAAAAAAATTAATGATTGATAATGAATATGATTTTATTCTTCTTGATCTTGGATTACCCGATAATGATGGACTGGAACTACTGGATAAAACAAAAAAAATGTGCCCCAGGGCTTCCTATATTATTCTCACCGCCAGGGGCAACCTCGAAGATCGTATAAAAGGGCTGGACCTTGGTGCAGACGATTATCTTCCTAAACCCTTTTCGCTGCTTGAATTGCAATCGCGGATGCAGGCTATCTCAAGACGTAAATCCGGCAATAACGACCCGATGATAGAATTGGGTGTTTTTACCGTAGATTTAAATAAGCGTGCCGTAAAGATGGAAGAAAAAGAAATTGATTTATCAAAAAAAGAATTTGACCTGTTGAGTTACATGATTCTTCACAAAAACAGGCCACTAACAAGGATGCAATTGAGCGAGCATATCTGGGGATCTTTTTCAGACGACGATTATGATTCTAATTATATTGATGTGCATATAAAAAATATCAGGAAAAAGATGGCCCTACATGGCCCGGTAGATTGGCTTCAGACTTTACGGGGAATCGGTTATAAAATAAAAATGTAAGTTATTTTGAAACTGCTGACTAAGCTTACGCTCTTTATTACGCTTTCAAAATTATTGATAGTAGTGCTGTTTGTATTGCTATTACCCTCTCTCGTTAATTATGCAAGCTTTCAGTACAGCAATTATTACCTGAACCAGCAAAAGAAAAAAGTACTTGCGGTAATTTCTGAAAACGGAGTGGATTATTATCTCCAGGGCGACAGCGCTTTTGCAAGTTATACGATGCTGAAAGAAGAGTATATTTCTTTGCTCCCGGCAGAAGAAGCTCCTGTCAGGGACACCATTGAAACTTCACAACGCGTGGTGGGAGAGGATACCTTAAATTATAGAATTCTTATTCATGAAATAAATACTCAAAATAAAAAATACATTCTTGAAATTGGTAAAACCACTGCAACCATCAGCCAGTACAATAAGCTGCTGCAGCGGTTTACACTCTATATTTTAATTGCCCTCATCATCTGTAGCATTGTAATTGACCTGGTTTATACCCGCATTTTGCTGCGTCCACTAAGCAGGATCATCCAAACCAAATTATTGCACCGGAAATTTCCTTTCAAAGAAAAACTTTCTCCGATAAAAACTTCTACCACTGATTTCAAATTATTGGATGATTCGCTTATCAGCCTGATGAAAAAGATACATGAAGCGTTTGATAAAGAAAGGGAATTTACTTCCAATGCCTCGCATGAATTAATGACCCCGATCAGTATTTTACAAACCAATGTGGAGAACATGATGATGGAAGAAAATATCACTGAAGAACAACAGGATAAAATTTCATCCATGATGAAGACTTTAAACCGGTTGAAAAAGATTGTTCATTCACTTTTGTATATTTCACGCATCGAAAACGACCAGTTTGTCAAATCGGATACGGTTAATATTCACGAACTGTCTTCTGAAATAATGGAAGAACTTTCTGCCCGGCTGGAAACAAAATCCCTTCATTTTACCAACCAGATTTCTGCTAACATTATGGTGAACAAAGTGAACCATGATTTGTTTTTTCAATTGTTATATAATCTCATCAATAATTCAATCCGGTACAACAGGGAAAATGGTTCCATTCTTTTGCTCGACCACTATGTGCCAGGCGAGCCTTATGTTTTGGAAATAAGAGATACCGGCATCGGCATAAAACAGCAAGAGTTGGGATCCATATTTAACCGCTTTAAATCCGGAAAAGATAAAAGCGAAGGATATGGCCTGGGATTGTCTATTGTAAAAAGCATTATCTCGTTTCTCGGCTTTGAAATAAAAGTTACTTCAGCATATGGCGAATGGACGGTTTTCAGTATCACCATTCCTTCAGAAATGATTGAAGTTATACAGCCGTTCAAGAATTAAAAAGACGTCCGTTGAAAGGGGAAATATGGCTCACTCTTACCCGCGGTCTGCCCTTAGGTGCTAACCGCTACGTTTTTATCCAAGCAGCAAAGGATGCAAGCACGCCGTATGCAGGTTTCGCCATACACGGTTGGTTGCTGAGGCCAGATCGGCCGCAACAAGTCCGCACAAAGGAAACAGCTCATCCACTACTTCCCTTGAAGTGGATGCTAAATGCCTGCTTGTGCGGCTTACATTTTCTAAAGCAGGTGTAGCAAAATCTTTTCGGTCATCCCAGCGGTCCCATGAAATTTGAAGCGCCTGGTAAAAGCGCTCCCTTGCATTTTGATGTTTGTGCCTTGCAGCTTCACTCCGGAGCAAAAGCGAATGGCGGTGATCTTCCGTAAAATAATCAGATAAATTTCTTTCGTTAAGCTGCTCCGCCAGCAAATCCATAAAATGAATGGCCATGCCTGACATATTCACGGCCAGCGTACTCTCAGCAAACTGTAGAAAAGGATATTGATATATTGTGTCTGGCAACACGGCTTTACGCTCATCAATTTGAAAGCGCCTGTTTTTATTGACTCTTACCCCGCTTACTTCAAAGCTATTGCTTGAGGTGGCAATCATTCCCATTCCTTTCCAGTCTTCATTTATCTTCACTTCATTTCGCAAAAAAATAAACGCTGCTACGAGGGCGTTGCCATTTTGATCCCGGAGAAGGCTGCCCTCTTTTTCCAGGTGACAATTGGCAGTGAACGCAGTGGCATGGGCAGCGCCGGTGGCATATTGCCAGCTTCCGGAAATCTCATATTCATCATCGCTTATTATTTTGGCAATTCCAGACGCGCGTCCACTTCCTGCAAGACATACTTTTTCAGAACAGAACAAAATGGCGGCGGTGCCTGGTGAAAGAAAGCCAACGAACCAATTGGCGCCGCTACAGAGTGTAACTGTCCAGCCTATACTGCCGTCAATCCACGCGAGAGATTCTTCTGTTTTTAGTCCTTCAGGCAGCGATACACCAAGGCCTCCATATTTATCAGGTACGTACAAATTAAACCAGTGATTTTTATAAATTAGGGCCAGTTGCCCGGGATGTAAAGACCGCATCTGTTCCGCTTTTGCGGTATATTGGCGAATGATAGCCACTGATGCGGAATCAATAAAAAAAGAAGGGTGCGGAATTGAGTCCATGCTACTTTATTTAAGGCAAAGAAAGTGGTTTCAGTCGTAGATAAAAAAATCAATCAATTTATCGATTCACTGTTGCCCGCGGTCTGACCTTCTATACCGACCGCTCCGTGCTTCGGGCCACAGCGGTATTTTTGCCAAAAGCTTGCAATAGAAGAATTCAACAACTATTTTTGGGGGTTATTCACTCACAAAAACAATTACCTATAAGAAAACCTCTTCCGCTTTTTTTATTTGCATGCTTGATCAGTCTCACTTTTACTTCGTGCAAAAAAATCATCTTCATCAATGGGTTCTGAAAGCGTATAGGTTTATACTTCCGGTTAATAAATAATCAGTATAAAATCTGAAATTTTATATTGTGTCCCGCCTTGACCAAACTAAATGTAAATAGCCGGTGCTTACATTTTGACGATTCCTTTTGTTTCCCTATGAAACGTGCATCGAAATAAAAATAAGAATCTCGTTTATTTGTTCGTTTGCTGGCAATAATATTTTTTATTGCATAAATAAATTTTCTTAGTTTAGTTAACTGATTGACGTTCTTTAAATCTGAGATATTAAATACTATTATCAAATTCAGTATTTTCTGATCTTTCAAAAGAGAATTTAATTGCTTTCGCAATTTATTTCTTCAGCAACCTGCACCATAATTATTTATTCAACTAAAAATTGTATAACATGGACAAGGCTGCTTTTAACGATTATCTTGAAAAAAGATATTATGACCAATTAAAATACTACAGCTCTGCATCAAAGAAAAACCAAAAGCGGTATAAAAATATCCAATGGATATTAATTATCCTTTCAACAGTAACTACCATCCTTGCGGCTTTGCCCGGCACAGACCACTTTGACTTTAAATATTTAATCGTGGTAACTGCTGCATTAGTAACCATTTTAACGTCCGGGTTAAAAACATTTCAATACCAGGAGTTGTGGGTAAGTTATCGTTCAACCATGGAACAATTAAAACCGGAAATCTATTATTATAATTTTGGCGTTGGCGATTACGGCAAACCCGGTGCAGATAAAGAATGCATTTTTGTTTCACGGGTTGAACAAATTTTGAGTAAGGAACATACTGAATGGCCGGCTGTAAAAAAACTAAAAGAACAGCAGAGTCAACAACAACAGGAAGATCCGGGAAAAGCAAACGCAGAGCCACCTGCCGGTGTAAATCAATCGCAGGAACCTGATGTAAGTGAGCAGCCTGCAGCCCCGGCAAATCCCTAACGCTATAGAAAAGAATTTTTTTTTAATTATGAGTAAGAATTTACCAATGCAACAAGGTTTTGACTGGTACGATCAGTCAGAACGCAGATAAGATTTACAACATCGATAAAATAGATACGGCAAACTTCTCCTGATAAATCAAGAAGATTCAAATAAGATTATCATCATCTAAATTCATAAACAATGAAACAATTTACAGCATCTAACTTTAAAGGTCAGTGCACTATTGATGAGGATTTTGAGCCAACTCTCATTAAGATGAATGCGATTGCACAGAAGTACAACATCACCGTAATTGTAAATTCATCCTTCAGGATTGACGCGAATGTGCCGGGAGCTATTGTCACTCCCGCCACTCATAGCAATCACATGATAGGTCATGCCATTGATTGCAACCTGGAATATGCCGGCGGCTATTATAACTCCCATCGGATGCAGAACGACACCGGCATTGTACGACAGTTCATCAATGAACTAAAAGCGGGGGGTATCAGATGGGGTGGCGACTTTCACGGCAGTCCGGATCCGGTACACTTTGATGACGCTCTTAATGTAAAAGATATGACTGCGTGGACGACAAAGTACCGGCAGGCGCATGGTGTAGATACTTCAACAATTGCCTGAGTTAGCAAGATGGAAGATTTTTTTCCTCTGAAATAAACTAACGGTAATGGCTATTCGAAAAAGGTGATCTTCTAAAAGCCATGTCAAATAAAAAGAGGAAGTTATTAATCCATCAGAATCAAGATTGCTTACATTTAGGAATTGTCGACTAAAATTGTTTAAACATAATGAGATACTTCCTCCACATTATACTATTACTTTTAATAGCTAACTCTTCATTTGGCCAACGTGTTGAAAGGCGATCGAAAGAGTCTGCTGAGCAACTCGTAAGCAAGTATATGCCTGAACATTCAAAACTTGCTTTTAATGTGTTGGATACCATGTGGAATGGTAGGCCTGTTATTATTGCTTTTTTTGAACAGGGCCATAAACTTTCGATGGAAGAAGATCCCGGCCAGCAGACTTATCACCGGGTTATCGGAGAAGTTTTTTTTAAAAACGCCGGCAACGATTACACACGGTTCTTAATTGACACCATAAAAAGCGAAGGTGGAGACCCTAAAATTGAAAATGTTTTTTTTGCGAATGCAGATAAAGGAAGAAATAAGGAACTGATAGTGCTGGTTAGCTGGCCCCAGCTTCATGCCGATGTATCGGGCACTCTTTATGGCGCCTTTGTATTTGATGACTATAAAATAGAGGGCAAAAAAAAATTGAGGTATTTAGAAAATATTAGCCGGAAACTTTCGGGCAGTTGCGACTGCGAATATAAAGATGGTAAAAAAACAAAAGCAAAATTGAGAAACGAAGCTGATATCAGAGCGGAGTTAAGAAGGCTTGGGTATAGATAATAATCCGAAAAGTTGCTGCAGGTTGATATAGCAAAGGGGTATTTTTATTATTCCGGACTGTATGAAAATTAGTTCAATCAATTGATTGTAATGCCGTGTAAAGCCGAAAAACGGTATCATAGAGTAGGCAAAATAAAACCACTTAACAATGGAACTTAATAAGCTTCATGGATTGATACCCGGCAGCATTCTTGCTATTTTGCCAAATGCTTTTGCCAGATATCAGATCAATACCAATCTGAGAACAGCTCACTTTCTGGCCCAGGTAGGCCATGAGTCCGGCAACTTTGCCGTCAAAACGGAGAATATGTATTATTCAACTCCACAACGCATTGTTGCCGTGTGGCCAAGCCGTTTTAGTATGAATGGATCAGCCGGTAAAAAAAATGCAAATGACTATATAAAAAATCCTGCAAAATTAGCCGAAGCAGTATATGGTGGCCGCATGGGAAACGACCAGCCAGGCGATGGTTTCCGTTATCGCGGTGGAGGGTTTCTGCAACTTACCGGCAAGGAAGCCTACGTGGGATATGCCAAATACCTGGGAAAGGATACAGGAACAACAGCAGATCTTTTGAGGTCGGATGATAATTATGCATTAGACTGCGCGTTATGGGAATATGTTTTGAATAAGGGATTGAATTCAATAGCTGATACGGGCTCATCAGATAATGTAATAACTATTATTACAAAGAGAGTTAATGGAGGTACCATTGGCCTGGCCGACCGCATTAGTAACTTTCATAAGTATTATGACGCTTTAAATAACCCGGCATAATTTTAAAAGCGCACCAAACGTGATAAAGCACTTTACTTTATCCTGCTCCACGGGAAAAAATATGTAAACAATTCTGCCAATCAGGTTTTTAAAATTCTTAAAATTATGGCCGATTCAACAGGAGCTAACGATATAAGTATTCAAACCGTGTCGCCTGCCAGCTTGCAGGTAAATGTGAATGGTGAAATAAATGAGATTAAAAATAATCTTGACGAATTAAAATCGCTGTTGCAAAAGATGATGTAGCCATTGGCTTTCCGCGTATAGCGTACCTGCGTTTCCCAATCTTCTTTGGTGTATAATTTATCAACTTATTCGTTGAATGTTAACCGGAAGCTATCTAAGAAAAAGTTTTTATGTCAAAACGTTGGCTGAGAGCTATTCTGTGCCAATCGCTATACCTTCCTGCCAGCTATTTAATTTTCTTAACCCTGATCTCGCTGCCTGATTGATGAAAGATAAAGCCATCAACTTCATTTTTATCATTTCTTGTAAAATCCAACTGGACATCTTTTTCTTTTTCAAAGAAAAAATCTTTCTTTTCCGCATAAAGCGTTTTGTAGCCCTGGCCAGTAGGGGTCGCAATCAATACGCTGTCCTTTGCATTAATTGTTACTATCAAGCCAGGCTTTAGCTCATACTGCCCGTTATATTGATGCATGGTTTGCTCATCAAGGCTAACACAGCCTTCCTTTGTTTCGGCACCTCATATTTTTGATTATAAAGAATCGCATAAATACCATTTGAAATCTTTCCTATAGTAGGATTGGACGCATTGCTTAAAAGGATAATGGTCACATCGTCAGCAGGAACACGCGATATAGTGGTGATATAACCGGGAATACCACCGTTATGACCTACTCTCCTTTTTCCGTTAATACTATCTATGCCCCAGCCATAACCGTAATTATTTTTTACGGGCGTGTAGGCCTCGTTTTGTTCCGATGCGGATAAGATAGTATTATTTTCCAGTGCCTGACTCCACCGGTACAAATCACCGGTGGTAGAATAGATAGCTCCTGCAGAAAACGAAACGGTGGAATCAACGATCGGCGCTCTCATTGTATCGTGCGTATTTAAAACAAAATATCCTGTTGTCTTATCCGGGCTTTTCAAATCAGTAAAATCGAAACCACTATGCGTCATCTTCAACGGTGAAAAAATATAGTTATGAACTGCCTCTTCGTAGGAAGCTTTTGTTACTTTTTCAATAATGTAGCCGAGCATAGAATAGCCACTGTTGCTATAACTCCATGAAGTGCCGGGCGAAAAATCGAGTGGTTTATTTTCGAACAGGGCCATCATTTGTTCGCGCGTCTTCGGTTTGGTAATTTCATTCTTCATGAAATTTTCATCGTTGGTATAGTTATAAATTCCTGCGGTATGTGTCAGCAGCTCTTTGATGGTAATACTGTCGCCCTTAGGATACGCGGGGAAGTATTTACTGAGCTTGTCGGATACTGATAATTTATGTTCTTCCTGTAGTTTTAAGATCACCGCTGAAGTAAACTGTTTGGTAAAAGACCCTAGCTGAAAAATTGAATGTTCATCATTTAGCACGCCTGTTGCAGCATCGCGATAACCATACCCTTTGTTCAAAAGAATTTTACCTTTTGCAGCTACAAGGGCTGAGCCATTGAATTGGTTGAGGTTTGTATAAGCATTCAGTAAAGTGTCTATCCGCGCTGCCTCATTTTGTGCGAAGCAGTAATTCTGCAGGAAAAGAACAGCTACAGCCACCAGAATATTTTTCATCTTTTATGTATTTATAAACAATGAATTTAATATATAATTATTTCTTGAAGTAAATAATTTCAAGTGCATAATTTGTGTTTTTGAACACGAAGGCACAAGGACACAGAGATCGGTTGGCAACTTGCAAGGGAGTATAGAGCTCAACAAGATTTTAGATAAATATTTTGTTTTAGCAGTATAAAGAATACTGTGTCGGAAAATGCCTGTTTTTGAGAGAACAAATGAATATCTAAGGTCAGAATAAAAGATGCCGGGCAAACAGACAGAGCAATAATTTTTATGCCACCCCGTATTAGTAATTAATGGGCTTAGGTTTTTTCTTTTTTAGTAATGAAAATAATGAGCCGTTACATTTACATGTAATAAAGGGAAGCGCGAATGGGAAAATCTGGCTTTTGCCCAGCATAGAAATAGCTTACATGAACAGATTTACCAATAACGAAATAAAAATGATAATTGAAACGACAGAAACCCATTCGGAAACTTTTAAAGGTAAATGGAATGAACACTTCAGTAAATACCAGATATGATGCAGTGGAAAAGATAATTTTTTAAGACCGGTTGCGTATCGTATGGATTGACGTATATCCCAAACTCGGCATGATGTTAATAATTCTCAATACGTCGGCCATTCTCCGTCAAAAGATATCATCGTATCATAATCTCAAAGCTGCAGATAAAGGCGCATTGATGAATACGAAATAATTGCGGACGGAAGCTGCCTAATTTACTGAAATTACAGATGGCAAATCTTTAACGCCAGCCCAACTCAGGCGCTACATATTCCAAAACAGACTTCAGCACATGTACATTATAATCAACGCCCAATGTATTGGGGACAGTTAAAAGAAGCGTATCCGCTTCCTGTATCGCTTCATCTTTGGCAAGCTCCTTTATAAGTCGTTCAGGTTCGGCAGCATAACTTCTTCCAAAAATGGCGCGTTTATTTTTTTCGATAAAGCCCACATGGTCACTTCGCTCTGCTTCCTGTCCGAAATAATAGCGGTCCATGTCGTTAACAATCGCAAATACCGAGCGGCTCACGGAAACGCGCGGCTCACGCCGGTGGCCTGCTTTCTTCCAGGCTTCTTTGTAAAGCCTGATTTGTTCTGCCTGCTGCACATGAAAAGGTTTTCCGCTTTCGTCTTCTTTCAGCGTAGAGCTTTGCAGGTTCATGCCATGTTCAGCAGCCCACACGGCTGTGGCATTAGAGGCAGCGCCCCACCAGATACGTTCGCGCAAGCCTTCAGAATAAGGTTCCAGGCGCAATAATCCCGGCGGATTCGGAAACATCGGATTGGGGTTTGGCTGCGCAAATCCAACGCCTTTCAGCTTATCGAGAAACTCCAGGGTTTTGCGGCGGCCCATGGCTACGTCATCCTCGCCATCATTTGGCTCATAACCGAAATAGCGCCATCCATCAATCACCTGTTCTGGCGAACCGCGGCTGACTCCCAATTGCAAACGTCCGCGCGAAATGAGATCAGCCGCCCCTGCATCCTCTACCATGTACAGAGGGTTTTCATAACGCATGTCAATAACGGCGGTTCCAATCTCTATCCTGCTGGTTTTGGCGCCAATGGCCGAAAGCAGGGGAAACGGCGATGCCAGTTGTTGTGCATAATGGTGTACGCGAAAATACGCGCCATCAATACCAGTTTCTTCTGCAGCAACCGCCAGGTCAATAGACTGGAGCAATGTATCACTTGCTGAACGGACTCTGTAAGAAGGATGATTGGCCCAATGCCCGAAAGATAAAAATCCTATTTTCTTCATACGCTAATGAAATTTTTGCTGAGAAAATAATTGTTGCAACTTGTCGGCATTTTTAATATGCCAATACAAAACTAACGATTCAGCTTTGGACATAATCGTTCGATAGTTTTCCAACAGGATTAAGACAAACAAGTAACTATCAAAAATTTAAAGTAACAATACTTATCCGAAAAAATTCGTTGTTAAGTCAAATCAGTCTATTATGAAATCAAAAAACCTCATTCTATTTTCGATTGGCGCCGCTTTACTTCTCGTCGCCTGCCAAAAAGATAAGCAACCCGATACCAATAATGTTCTCAAGGTAAAAAGCTACAGCGAAAAGGTTGTTTCCTCTGATGGAGATTCCATCGTGGCCAATTATAATTTAAGTTATGATGCGAAGAACCGGATAACAGCCATAGACCAGGTAGAAGTACCGGGAAATAAATTTTTGTTTACCTATGAGTCTGACAGCAAATTTTCCATAGAAATTTATGTAATGAGCGCGCTTTCTATTCACGAAGATATTTTCTTAAACAGTAACCACTTCGTCGACAGCACGTATCAATATAATGACGAGAAAGATACTACATCTGAAAAATATATTTATAATGCAAACAATCAGTTGAGCACGGTGAAAGAATTTTACAAATCAGTAGTGGATAATGTGACCACCTATTCTTATGACGGCGATGGCAACCTGGTGAAGACAACAGATACAGACAAACAGGTGGAAACTTTTGACTATTATCCTGATCTCGTATTTGCAATGCCCTTCATCAATCCGCTGCAATCATCAACACCCGCCCATTTGGTAAAAAACCATAAAATAACTTCAAACGGTTATGTGGTGGCAAATATCGTAAGCACCTACACTTTTGACAGTAAAAATCGCATTAGTACCATCACGCAGACGCTGGATGACGGAAGCCTTGCTGTACAAACCTTTACTTATTTCTGATACCAGGAAAATATAAATTTGTATTATTTATTGATTTACTGGCAGCACGGTTGGCCGCTTTTGAAATTGAAGCAGTAATTTGCCGTTGCTTCTTATTTACTATCCAGGCTTCTCATAAAAGCAATGATATCTTCTTTTTCTTTTTCAGTGAGATGAAGATTTTCTTTGGAAAGCGTTTGATTGGGAAGATTGATTCCTAAGCCTGCGCCGCCGCCATTATTGTAAAAATCCATCACCTGCTCTAAAGTCCGGTATACGCCATTGTGCATGTAAGGAGCGGTTTTATCTACATTTCTTATCGTGGGAACCTTAAATGCATATTTATACGAATCAATTTCTATCACACCATAATAACCCATGTCCGGATCAATCGTAGAATCTTTCTGAGAAACCGGCACGCCTAATACTTCTGTTTCACTCATCACATATTTGGGTGGCGTGATGCCATTAAACAAGGGCGCAAAATGGCAAGTGGCGCATTTGGCTTTGCCCATAAATAAATTAAATCCTTTTAATTCCTGAACAGATAAAGCATTTTCCTTCCCACGCATATATTCATCAAAGCGGCTGTTGAGTTTTACCAGGCTGCGCACGTAAGAAGCGAGCGCATTGGCCACTTCGTTCGCAGTGATTTCTTTATTTTTTCGGGGAAAGGCGTTTACAAATAAGGTGTGATAGCTGGTATCTGCGGAAACATATTTTATAATCGCCTCCATTGAGCCATCCATCTCATGTTGATTTGCGATAACATCTTTTACCTGGTCTTCCAGCGTTAATGCCCGCATGTCGTAAAAATAATTTGACTGTAAAGCGGCATCCAGAAGCGTGGGCACGTTTCTTAAAATCAACCTGGATGTATCATGCAAATCGCGCTCCTTTGCCAGTCCATCAGTAAAAGCGAGGCGGGGATTATGACATGAAGCACAGCTCCGCGTTCCTGTTCCGGAAAGTGAGGCATCATAAAAAAGTTTTTCACCCAATACTACTTTTGCATCCGTCACATGATATTCGGGGCCCGGAGTAAAAGCATTTACATTAAAAGCGCCTGAATCAAAAAGCGTGCGGGCTTCCTGCCTGAGCATACGGTTGTATTTTATGCCAGGCCCATGCAAGTCCCGCTCCAGCCGGGCAATCTTCGCGCTTATCTTATTTGCAAACCTTGTAATAAATACCGCTCTATCGAATGAATCAAAATCAGCGTTGTCATGAAGATAAGAAATGGCTGCGGACAAATCCTGCAACAAAGGCGTGCTGTTTTTGTTTAAATAAAAACGAAGAACGTCTTGAAGGCTATTTAATGACTCCGCGCATTCGTTGATGCTGTTCCCGGAATGCTGGGCATCAAAGCCGGAAATTCCCAGGGCGATAATCCTGAACACTTCCAGCTTGGCAGCATCCAAAATGCGCCAGTCAGCAAGCGGGTGATCGGTAAAATAGGAAACCAGGTAGCCTGTGTTGGTCACCAAATTTGTTACTCCGACTACCAGCTTATTTTTTCCGGAAGTATCGAATTGCGGGTAAACAGATTCTTCTATTACCTGCAAGCCCATTGGATCTATGGCACGCGCCAACGAAGGGTCTAATAAATCAGCGTTCTCAATTTCCTGCACGGGAGGGCCGTTAAGCCTTTCAGCAAGATCAGCGGCAAAATATTCTGCCGCCCACTCAAATTTTTTGTACAGCAATCTTGATTTCAGAAATACCTGCCGAATTTTTTGGCTGTCGGGGTGATCTTTACCAACTTCAACAAGGAAAGTGTCTTTGATATAATTTTGAAAAGACATTACCTGGTCTAAAACGATATTTTGAATTCGTTCTTCGCGCGGGCTTGCGGCAGTGTGTTGTGTATAGCTTGAGTAAAAGGGAGTAAAGCTTGCAATAGATAGCCCTGTCACTAAAAAGACTACTATTGCCATTTTCCTATACATAGCTGTTCATAGCCAGTAATAAATCATTTAAAAATCAGCGCATTCCTGAACGGGTTGGCATTTTTATCCCTTTCAGCCAGCGGCTCGAGGCCCCAGCGGTGTTCAATAAAAGAGAGAATACTCACGGTTTCATATTGACTGGAATCCACGAAACCTTTTTTCGCAAACGGGCCAATTATAATCGCCGGAATGCGACTTCCCGGGCCCCACCTGTCGATTACCGGCGGATTTACATGATCAAAAAATCCACCGAACTCATCGTAGGTGAGAATAACCAGCGCGTCTTTACCGTTAGGCCCGTTCAATACCGCGTTGATCAGCTTAACCGCGCCTTGTTCAGAAGGGAATACTGCGGAACCGCCGGGGTGCTCATCATTTCCACCGCCGGGTTTCACAAAAGAAACGGCAGGCAACGTGCCTTCATTGGCCGCTTTAATAAAGTCATTTTGATCTTTCAGATGCGTTCTTCCTTCTGTTCCTTCGGCATATTTGGCAAAATACAGGAAGGGCTCGTGATTATACGCAAAGTTATTTGGCCTTCCTGCCACGGCATCGTCCCATCCCTCAGAATACCATGCCCACGATACTCCTTTCTCGCTCATCCGGTCGCCGATGGTAGGCATGGTTTGCGGCGGTAGTAGCCTGGCAGTATCCGACTTGGGTGGATATGGCTTGTCTTTGGAAATCACCGTATTCACCGCGTAGCCATCAGGCGTAATGGCACCATCCTTTACCAATTTGCCATCAGCATCCACTTTTGCAACCATTGATTCCGGCGCGTTTGGCCATACGGGCACTGCGGCGGAAATGAGATACACATGGTTAAAATAAGAGCCGCCAAAGACACTTTGGAAAAAATTGTCACAAAGCGTGTATTGTTTTGCAAACGGATACAATGGCAATTTTTCAGTATTATAATATCCCATGGCCAGGCCTTTGGAATTGTTGTAGAGGGCAAACTTGTTCATCTTTCCCCCGTTAATTTGCATCTGGTTATGATAAAAACGGTGCGTTACATCCGGCGTTTTTTTGTCGGCCGGAACGTACTGATCAATATTAAAAAGTTCATTGGGCAGGTTAGTCGGAAACGAATTGTTTCTTGGAATTTCCGGCAGGTATTTATAAGGCTGGCCGTTTTCATCCACTTGTACAAAATTTCCTTTCCGGGCGTTTTCAATACCATTGGCGCCTTTGAATTCGCCATACAGGTTGTCGAAGCTGTGGTTTTCCATATAGATAATTACCACGTGGTTGATTTGCCTAATGCCCTGATCAAATGAAATTGCGTAAGGTTGCGCTTTTCTGCTGGTACCGCAACTGCTGATTGCAAATACGACCAGCAATAGAATAAAGATTCGTTGTAATGACATTCTGTTTTGAAGATTTTATTTTTAATAAAGCAAATACGCCGTTTAAAGACTTCGGCCCAGTATGTGATTTGTAAACTTCGTACTGAGCGGCAATTAAATTTTATTGAAATGGCCTAATTCAATTTCCAATAAACTGCTATCGATTTTTTGAATTGGGCTGCTACAAACTTACAGTATTCTCATAAAAATCTTCGACATCAATTATAACCCATTTAAAAAATTTGCAGGAATGATAGTAAGAATACATCTATCCAAACTTTTTGTATACAATTTCCGGGATATAAAATTGAATTATTTATTGGTTTACTGTTTATTTCGGCCCCGGTTCACGCGTTTGTAACAGCTCTTTTACGGCGTTTCCATTTCTTCCAGATAATACCCTTGTGTTCCACCGGCACTTCGCTTCCCAATAATTTTCCCCAGGGTTTTAATCCATCTACACGGTCAAAAATTATCTTAAGCACTGCAATAAACGGCACCGAAAGAAACATGCCTGAAATTCCCCAGATAGATCCGCCAAGCAATACGATCACCAAGGTGACCAATGCATTGATTTTTACCTGCGAAGAAACAATGCGGGGAACGAGGATATGGTTGTCAACAAATTGAATCACAGAATAAGAAACAATAATCCAGATCTGGGTTGAAAATCCATCTTTAGTTACCGTGGCAATCAGGATAGGAAGAATGATAGCAATAATGCCACCGATATAAGGCAACACATTTAAGAGTGCGCCGATAATGCCCAGCAATATGGCATAGGGAACGCCCAAAATAAGAAGAGCCGTTATATTCAGAATGGCAATAATTATGGCCTCAAGCAACAAACCCACCATATAGTTCTGGATGGCATTTTTGGTTTGCGATAATACCGTGCTCACGCCTTCAGAATTTCTTTGCGAAAATACTTCGTACAAAAAATTCAGGATAAGCGTTTTGTAATACAACATCAAAAAAATATACACAGGTAAAAGAAATACAACGCTCAGCGTGCCCAGAACCGTGCCCAAAGTCTGGCCTATTAAAGGTTTCAGGCTCTCGCTTAATTCAGATAAATACTCCTTTTGCTTATCAATGGTGAATGAATAATTGTTTTGCAGCCAAAGCTGAAGATTGTGGAAAAGAAGAGAAAACTTTTTTTGAAGGGTATCGATGTTCTCTGAAAACTTCACAATCTGTGACGAGATAAAATAGCAAACGCCGGCAACAAACAAGATGGCTAAGAGCAGTGCAAGAGAAATAGCTACTACCCGGTTCAATTTTTTGTTTGTCAAAAAATTTACTAAAGGATTTAAAAGAATAGCAATCATTATGGCGAATGCAAGAGGAATTAAAATACTTCTCAGCTCAAAAAGCACAAATACAAACAGGATTATTCCAAATAAAGTGACAGTAGACCTGAAAAAAAAGGGATATTTCTTTTGCATAAATTAGTTTATAAGCCGGAAGATAATTCGATAAATTAATGAATAGGAAATTATTTAAGAAAGCTAACGATTAATCCAATGCGGAAGAATATTTTTATAACAAAAAAAGAGGAAACCGCCGGGCTTCCTCTCTAAAAAAATTGTATTGTACTTTTAATTGCAGTCTGCCAGTTTATCTTGCACCACTCTGCCTCCGCAAATAAATCTTTTGGAATAATAATGGTCATCAAGGTTGCTTATCGTGACGCCGTGTGAAGAGGCCTGGACAAAATAATCATTATCGAGGTAAACACCTACATGCGAAACGCCACCGCGGGTATTAAAGAATACCAGGTCGCCTTCTTTTAATTCATTTTTGCTGATGTGCTCTGTAGCCTCATATTGTTCACGGGCAGTGCGCGGCATATTGAATCCATACACAGCAAGCAGTAAAGCGCCGGTAAGCGCACTGCAATCAATTCCTCTTTTTGTTTCACCACCGTAGCGATAGCGGGTGCCGAACCAATCATCTATGAACCCAAGCAAGGTCAGATTTTTTAAAGATTCTACATCCACGTCCATCATCATCGCATATTTATACTGAAGCGAAGAAAGCTTTTCAATAAGTGAATGTGATTCTATCTCTGGTTTGGCCGCTTCTTTGGTTACCACAGCGGCAGGAATATTTTTTATGCTTTTTGTGCCTCCACTTTCAGTATTTCTTAAAATGCCATCCGGAGTAAAAGAAATCCCATCGATTTGGGAAGAAGAGCTTGCGTCACTACCTAAGTTTGCAGTGCTTACAGCATTTACGCCTGTTTGGGCATTCGCGAATTGTAGGGAACATGAAAATAGTATTGCCAGGCAGATTAATGCAGGTTTTTTCATTCTATCGGGTTATTTATCATTTATTAAAAAGATTAAGCATTGAGTTTGGTTTCACAGGCTTAGCTTTTAAAACAAACGAATCGCTTCACATTTTATTTTCTGAATGTGACGAAGGTAAGTTTCACCTCAGAAAAAAGCAAATAATTCACAAATATTTTTTCATTAAAAAAATCTTAAAATCCTGTGAGTTATGTTGATAATTTACAAAAAGAGGCGGTCGCTTTTTTGCGATATTTGCGGAGCCGGGAATGGTCAGTGGTCAGTGGTCAGTGGTCAGTGGTCAGTGGTCAGTGGTCAGTAGTCAGTAGTCATTTTCAATTTTCAATTTACAACTCTCTAAATGAAATTTTCTCATCTTCATGTTCATACGCAATTCTCCCTCCTCGACGGGGCAGCATCTATAAAATCTCTTTACAATAAAGCGATAGCTGATGGTATGCCGGCTCTTGCCATTTCAGACCATGGAAATATGTTTGGGGTTTTTGAGTTTGTAAAACATGCGCATACACTTAAGAATGATGATGGCACTTTAAAAGTAAAGCCGATTGTCGGATGTGAGTTTTATATCACCGAAAACCGGCACCAGAAGCAATTTACAAAGGAACAAAAAGATCCCCGCCATCACCAGATATTGCTGGCTAAAAATGCAGAAGGGTACAAAAATCTTTCAAAGCTTACCTCTCTTGGCTACATCGAAGGAATGTATTCAAAATACCCGCGTATTGATAAAGAATTAATTCATAAATACCACAAGGGCTTAATCGCCACTACCTGCTGCCTCGGTGCACTGGTGCCGCAAACGATTTTAAAAAAAGGCGAGGCAGAGGCGGAAAATGAATTCAAATGGTGGCTGAATATTTTTCAAAAAGATTACTATGTGGAACTGCAGCGCCATGGAATTCCTGAGCAGGAAAAAGTAAATAAAGTGCTGCTCAAATTTGCCAAAAAATATGAGGTAAAAGTAATTGCCAGCAATGATTCGCATTATGTAGATGAAAAAGATTTTAACGCGCATGATATTCTTCTTTGCATCAATACGGGTGAAACTCAGGCCACTCCTGCCCTTCGCGAATTCACGGATGATGACGTCAGCATTAAGAATAAAAGATTTGCATTTCCCAATAACCAGTTCTACCTGAAGAATACTTCAGAAATGCTTACCGCTTTCCAGGATTTACAATATTCGCTGGATAATACCAACGAAGTAATTGATAAAATTGAGGTGCTTGATTTAAAAAGAGATATTTTGATACCTCATTTTCCGGTGCCCAAAGAATTTGAAAACCAGGAAGCTTATCTCGATCATTTAACATGGAGCGGCGCAAAGAAAAGATATGAAACCATCACACCCGAAATAGAAGAGCGGATAAACTTTGAATTATTTACCATCAAAACAATGGGCTTTGCGGGCTACTTTTTAATTGTGAGCGATTTCATTGTTGCGGGAAAAGATCTCGGTGTATTTGTAGGCCCGGGGCGTGGCTCAGCCGCAGGTTCGGTGGTTGCTTATTGCATCGGAATTACCAATATTGATCCCATTAAATACAATCTTCTTTTTGAAAGATTCTTAAATCCTGACCGTAAATCCATGCCGGATATTGATACGGATTTTGATGATGAAGGAAGGCAAAAAGTGCTCGATTATGTGGTGGATAAATACGGGAAAAACCAGGTAGCGCAAATTATTACTTACGGCACAATGGCAGCCAAGATGAGCATTAAGGACGTGGCCCGCGTGATGGATCTGCCGCTTTCAGAAAGCAATGCTTTGGCAAAGCTGGTTCCCGACCGGCCGGGCACTTCGCTGAAGAAAGTGTTGATGGCTCCTGTTACGGGCCCAAAATCTTTAACTGAAGATGGCGTAGGGCCTGATGATCTCAGCAATATCATGAAGCTCCGCGATATCTATAATGGCGACGATATACGAAGCAAGGTATTACATGAAGCAGAAATCCTTGAAGGTTCTGTCAGAAATACGGGCATCCATGCTTCCGCGATAATCATTGCTCCACAAGACCTTATGGAACTGATACCGGTTGCTTCTTCAAAAGATTCGGAGTTGTGGCTGACGCAGATTGATGGCAGCAACATCGAAAGCGCCGGTGTTTTAAAAATGGATTTTCTCGGATTAAAAACGCTTAGCATTTTAAAAACGGCGCTCAGCCTCATCAAAAGAAATCATGGTGTATCAATTGACCTTGACTTGCTGCCGCTGGATGATGGAGAAACCTATAAGCTTTTTCAACGGGCAGACACCAATGGCACTTTTCAGTTTGAAAGTACGGGTATGCAAAAATACCTGAGAGAATTAAAGCCGGATAAGTTCGACGACCTGATTGCCATGAACGCTTTATATCGCCCGGGCCCAATGGCTTATATCCCGGCCTTTATTGAACGGAAACACGGACGGCAGGAAATTGTTTACGACCTGCCTGAAATGGAAGAAATTTTAAAAGATACGTACGGCATCACGGTATACCAGGAACAGGTAATGCTGCTTTCGCAAAAATTAGCCGGCTTCAGCAAAGGCGATGCAGATATCCTGCGAAAGGCAATGGGGAAAAAGAAAAGAGACGTATTGGATAAAATGAAGGCGCAGTTTATCGAAGGCGCTAAAAAATTACACCATCCTGAAAAAATATTAGAAAAAATTTGGTCGGACTGGGAATCATTTGCCCAATACGCGTTTAACAAATCGCATTCCACCTGCTATGCATTTGTGGCGTACCAAACTGCTTATTTAAAAGCGCATTATCCCAGTGAATACATGGCGGCCGTTTTAAATCACGCAGGCGCCATTGAAAAGATAACCTTCTTTATGGAAGAGTGTAAAAGGATGGGCTTAACCGTGCTGGGGCCAGACATCAACGAATCGCAAAAAGGATTTGCGGTGAACAAAAAAGGCGAAATAAGATTTGGTTTCAGCGGAATGAAAGGCGTAGGCGAAGCGGCCATCGAAAACATCATTGAAGAAAGGGAAAAGCACGGCCTTTTCACTTCCATTTTCGATATGATTAAGCGCGTGAACCAAAGAACCGTTAATAAAAAATCGCTCGAAAGCCTTACTTATGCAGGCGCTTTTGATTGCTTTAATAATTTTCACCGGGCCCAGTTCTTTTTTACCGTGCCGGGAGAAAATATGACATCGCTGGAAAAAATAATTCGCTTTGGCCATCAGTTCCAGGCGCAGCTAAACAATAACACCAACACGCTTTTTGGCGATCTGCAAATGGATAACGTAACGCCACCGGCAATTCCTGACTGCCAGCCGTGGCCGCTGGTTCAGTTGCTCAACAATGAAAGGGACGTAATTGGCATGTACTTAAGCGGCCATCCACTGGATAATTTTAAATTTTTACTGAAGTATTATAAATTCGATACCATTGCAGACTTTAATGAATTTAAAGCGGCGGTTAACCTGTTTCCCAATCCTTCCAGGGCATTCAGGATAGCAGGTTTGGTGACGGAAGCGCAGCATCGCATTTCAAAAAAGGGAAATAAATTTGGCATCCTTCACCTTGAAGACTACACAGAAAAAATGGAGTTGATGCTGTTTGGGGAAGATTACGCTAAGTATAACCATTATCTTGAGCCCGGCATGGTGCTCTGCATTTCGGGCGCATTCAGGCAACGCTTCAGCACATCGCCTTATGAATTCCGGATTAACCAGGCTTGTTTGCTGGAAACAGTAATGAAAAGCAATACTAAAAAATTAAATATCGGAATCAACCCGAAAGATGTTTCCGAAGAAATGATCACCTTTGTAGGTGAAAATCTTCAAAAATTCCCGGGAAATTCAGGCCTCAGGATAAATATTTGCGATGATATATCCAACCTGCGCTTTGCTATGTGCACGATGGATAATGCTTTTGAAATGAATGACGAAATGGCTAATTATCTGCAACACATGCCGGAATGTGAAGTAACGATAGAATTAACATAATACCCATATGACAATTCAACATGGAAAAGATATTGGCTTTAACTTTGCAACTTACAGGATATTAAATTAATTTCTAAATAAAAAAAATAAACTATGGCTCAGGAATATACCGATGCGAACTTTAAAGAAAAAGTTTTGGATTCAGACAAATTAACTATGATAGACTTTTGGGCAGAATGGTGCGGCCCTTGCCGTGCAATAGGCCCCGTGGTAGAAGAACTTTCAAAAGAATATGACGGAAAAGTAAATGTAGGTAAAGTAAATGTTGATCAAAATCCCCAGCTTAGCGTTAACTACGGCATTACCAGCATTCCCGCTATTCTGTTTGTGAAGGAAGGAAAAGTCGTTGATAAGTTAGTCGGCTCTCAACCAAAGGCGAATTTTGTAAAGAAAATTGAAGCCCACAAATAAGAATCAAAAATTTGTTTCAAAAAGATCTCCTGTAACCGGGAGATTTTTTTTTACAGTAAACCAGGAAATAGCAAGATTTTTTATTCTGAAAATCAGCTAAAAACCTATTCATCCCCGGCACCGGTCATTCCTGTGAAAAATTTGATGTGCATCCATCATTGCTCTAATGAGAATTATCTTGACAATGTTTTCATTAAGAGAATCATAAGACACTATAAGTTTGGTGTGCAATTTGAGATACATGATTAATAACCAGTTACCAGTATGGAAGTAAAGGAAGAAGGTATTGAACCCCAAAGAAAAAAATCGGTCGGATATGTGCTCTTAAAGGTTTTATTATGGATTATTGCTTCAGTTTTGTTCCTTGTAATGTTGGTTTTGATCCTGATTCAAACCTCTTTTGTCCAAAATTTTGCCCGAAAGAAAGTGGTAGGATATCTTCAAAACAAACTACACACAACGGTTCAAATTGGTAAGCTGGATATTGATTTTCCCACGACCCTATCTTTACAAAATATTTTCATTGAAGACCTTTCTAAAGACACCCTTCTCTACGGAAAGGAATTGAAAGTGAAAATGGATATGGTGAAGCTGATAAGCAGCAATATTGATATTAAGAAGATCACACTTAATGGAATTGTGGCCAAAGTAAAACGATTGCCTCCTGATTCTGTTTTTAATTTCCAGTTTATTGTAGACGCGTTTTCAAGCCCCGACACACTCAGCAAAAGCTCTTCTGATACTTCCACCCTGCAAATGAGCATTGATGAAATACTGGTAAACAAAACAAGAATCATCTATAAAGATTTGTTTACTGGTAATGACATGGATCTTACATTCGGGCATTTTGATACAAAGATTTCAAAATTTGATCCTTCTCATCTATTATTCGATATTCCTTCAATAACGCTTGACGGCCTTCATGGCCATTTTAACCAGTTGAAACCATTGAAGGAGCCAGTAAAAACTACGGTTTCGGAAGCCGCGGCAGAACCCGATAACTATTTGCAGCTTCTTAATAGAGAGATCAATTTGTCAGATATTGATGTGGCCTATAACAGTGAACCTTCACATTTAAACACTTCATTTGTGATTGGCAAAGCGCAGGTTCATCCCAAAACAATTGATCTTAAAAATAGTGTGGTTACCTTAGAGAGTGCGCTTTTAAACAATTCAGATATCAAAGTGCAAACCGCGTCTCAAAAAGCAGATGTGAAGCCTCCGGATTCTGTGTCATCGGCTCCTGAAACGCCTTCCATGAAAATTATTGCGGGCAATGTGGAAATTAATAAGCTGAATCTGAATTACGATGATCAGTCAAAGCCCAAAGCGCCGTCAGGCATGGATTTTTCGCACTTAGGCATTGAAGGCCTTTCCATAAAAGGATCCAATATTGTGTTCAGCAGCGATACCATTCGTGCATCCGTTGAATCAGCCAGTATGAAGGAACAAAGTGGCTTTGTTTTAAATAAATTGACCACCGATTTTGAAATGAATCCTACAGGAGTTTCATTGAAAAATTTGCTGATTGAAACACCCGGCTCCGATATCAAAAAAGAAGCTGTCATATCATATCCCTCATTGGCAGCGCTGAAAAGTGATCCGGGCAAATTGGGGCTTGACATTGATTTGGAAAACAGCAAAATAGCCATTAAAGATCTTTGGACTTTTGTGCCGCAATTAAAAGCTCAAACCTCATCGCTTCCGGCAGATGCTACCCTTTTTGTGGATGCGCGCATCACAGGCCAGGTGAATAATATGAATTTTCAAAAACTCATATTAAAAGGATTATCTTCCACAGATATCAATGTGAATGGATCTGTAAGCGGCCTGCCCAATGCCAAAGCGTTATACACAAATCTTACGATCAATAAATTTCAAACATCCCGAAGGGATATTGTTTCACTGCTTCCGCCAAATACATTACCACAAAATATTTCACTTCCTGCTGCGCTCTCGGCCAATGGAAAAATAAAGGGAGGAATGAAAAATTTATACGCAAATCTTTCTATCAGGTCTTCGTACGGAAATGCTGCCGTGGATGGCACGCTGGAAAATATTACGGATAAAATAAAAGCCAGGTACGATGTAGTATTACATACCGGATCGCTGCAATTAGGAGCTCTCATGAAAAATCCTAAATTAGGAGCTGTCACCGCAAATTTTAAAGTAAAAGGTTCAGGGCTGGATCCCAAAATCGCGAATGCTACTTTCAGCGCAGTGATTCCGTCAATTGTTTTAAACAAATACAATTATCACAACATCGAGGCTCATGGAACGATAGCGAATAAAAATTACTCAATTAATGCTACGTTTTCCGATCCCAACCTCACTGCAAGAATAGACGGCAGCGGAAATTTTTCCGGAAAATATCCTACGCTCAATTTGAAATCGGTAATCGACAGTATTAAAACTTTGCCGCTGAATCTTACTGCCAATAAGCTAATTTATCACGGGGATATTGACGCAGATTTTACCAACCTGGATCCTGACCACCTTGCGGGAAATTTAAACGTCACCCATTCAATACTGGTTACAGACAGCAACCGGATTACGCTTGATACGCTTTCATTGCTCGCCACAAGTTCAGAACAAAATGAAACGATTGAAGTAAGTTCAGATTTTTTTAATGCTTCAATAAAAGGGAAATATAAGCTCACACAACTGGGAAGCATTATCCAGCAATCTATTCAGCCTTACTACGCCATAGCCTCATCAAAAGATACTGTAACGGTTGCCCCGTATGATTTTGCGGTAAATGCTTCCATAATTTACAATAAAACGTTACACGCATTTTTGCCAACCTTAAGCGAATTAAGAACAGTGGTGCTACGTGCAAATTTTTCTTCAGACAGTGGCATGTCAATGTATTTCAAATCACCGCACATTGTTTATGGATCGATGGTGATCGATTCGTTGAATTTTGAAGCCGCCACAAAGGATAGCGTTCTTGCATTTAATACTTCTTTGGAAAAATTTGCAAGCGGTAGCTCGCTGGCGATTTTCAAAACATCATTAGACGGAAGCCTGCATCACAACAATCTCGATTACACACTCAATATAAAAGACCAAAAATCGAAAGATAAATATCGCCTGCGCGGAAGCTTTGATCAATCTTCCTTAAATAATTATGTGATACACTTGAGTCCTGACAGCCTTCTGCTCAATTATGATCCATGGACTATCAGCCAGGACAATCAAATCAAAATTGACAG
This sequence comes from Hanamia caeni, assembly GCF_003721595.1. Lineage (GTDB taxonomy): Bacteria > Bacteroidota > Bacteroidia > Chitinophagales > Chitinophagaceae > Ginsengibacter > Ginsengibacter caeni. The sequence continues at coordinate 482,145 of NZ_RJJR01000001.1, read as the reverse complement.
CAGTAGCATTATTGCAAAGAACTTTGACTTAAGCAAAGGCAATCAGCATCTGGTAATTAACAGCCAGGGCGCTGGCGCTAATTCGCCACTTGAAGTAAACTTTAAGGATTTTAAAATTTCCACACTTACCGGATTTATTCAAAGCGATTCGTTTCTGGTAAATGGTTTATTGAACGGTAATGCCCTCATAAAAAATTTGCAAACACAGCCCACATTCACAACCGATCTTGTGGTGACTAATCTGAGCGTGCACGCTGATACGATTGGCACATTCACAGCGAAAGTCAATAATAATGTTGCCAATAAATATGAGGCTGATGTGAGGCTGGAAGGCAACGGAAACGATTTAAAAATTAAGGGGGTCTACAATGTAGATCCCACTAACAGCACCTTTGATTTTGTGGCAGACCTAACCAGCCTGCAGATGAAAACGCTGGAAGGCGTTAGTAATGGTGCCATTAAAAATGCAAGAGGAAATTTATATGGCAAGGTTGCCGTGAACGGTTCTTTAAAAAATCCTAACGTAGATGGAAAAATACATTTTAATAATACGGCTGTGTATGTCGCCAGCCTGAATAGTGTTTTCAAAGTAGACAATGAAGCAATTGCCATTGTCAATAACGAAGGTATTCGTCTGAATACCTTTACCATCAGGGATACCACCAACAACACAATTGTGTTAGATGGAATGATAAATTCAAAGGACTTTCTTAATTACACTTTTGACCTGAAAATAAAGGCCGATAATTTCCAGGCAATAAATTCAACCAATAAGGATAACCAGTTGTTTTACGGGAAGATGATCTTTTCAACCAACCTGACAGTCACAGGTTCACCGACGCTTCCTAAAGTGGATGGTAGCCTCGTAATAAATAAGAACACCGATTTTACGGTCGTTTTGCCTCAAAATACTGTTGGCATTGAAAAAAGAAAAGGCATTGTGAGGTTTGTAGACAGAAGCGCAACGCTGGAAGATTCTTTATTTATGTCGCCTTACGATTCATTAAAAGATGCGCCGTTAAAAGGATATGATGTTTCCTTAAATATAAAAATTGATAAGGAAGCAATTTTCAACATGATTGTGGATGCGGGCAGTGGCGATTTTTTAAAATTACAGGGCGACGGGCAGCTGACAGGAGGAATAGATGCGAGTGGAAAAGTAACGCTGACAGGAACCTATGAAATTAATGATGGAACGTATAACCTATCGTACAATTTCATCAAGAGGAAATTTAATATTCAAAAAGGCAGTAAGATTATCTGGACCGGCGAACCAACATCGGGCCAACTGGACGTAACCGCAGTTTATATTGCCAATACAGCACCAATAGACCTCGTGCAGGGGCAGATACAAAGCGCCAATCAAGCGATCTATAAACAAAAGCTTCCGTTTGAAGTTGATCTCAAATTAACAGGAGAACTGCTTCAGCCGCAGATAGGTTTTGATATTGTACTTCCAAAAGAGCAGAGCTATGAAGTATCCACCACTGTAACTACAACAGTAAGAACCAAGCTGGCTCAATTGCGTGAAGAACCCAACGAAATGAATAAACAGGTATTTGCCCTTTTACTGCTGAACCGGTTTGTAGGCGAAGATCCCTTTTCGAGCAGCGGCGGATCCACCAGCGCTAAGTTTGTGGCCATGCAAAGTGTGAGCCGCCTGTTGTCTGAACAACTCAATAAATTAACTTCCAACCTGATTCCGGGAGTGGACATTAATGCGGATTTAGCTACCACACAGGATTACACAACAGGTACAGAACAGGATAAAACCGACTTAAACGTGGGGCTTACCAAACGGCTTTTAAATGACAGGCTTTCCGTTACCGTTGGCAACGATTTTCAACTGCAGGGCCCTGAGCAAACGGCCAAGCCACAAAACGGATTTGCCGGGAATATTTCTATCAACTACAAGCTTACCAAAGACGGCAGATATGAAGTGAGAGTGTATCGGAAAAATGATTACACCGGCGAGCTCGAAGGCTATGTAATTGAGACAGGTATCGGATTTATTGTTTCGGTAGATTACAACAGATTCAATCAAATCTTTCTTAGCAAAGAACAACGCAAAAAGAAAAGGCAGATAAGACAGCACAATAAAGAACTGAAGAAAGAGCAAACACAAAAGGAAATTGATGCTAAATCAGTAACGCCTCCATCAAAAGCAGCAGAAAAATGATCAATCGAAAAGGCACCGTATTTTTTATAGTCTCCATTTTAGTATTCACATCTTGTAACGTTACTAAATTGGTTCCAAAAGGAGATGCGCTTTACACAGGAGCCACCGTAAAAGTTAAGGACAGCACCCTTTCAAAAAAAGAAAAAAAGAAAGTGGAAGAAGCCACCGAAAATTTACCGCAGCCAAAACCCAACGGCCGCTTTTTTGGCATTCCTTTCAAGCTTATTGTATACAACATGGCCGGTGATACTTCTAAGCACGGCTTTATCCGAAAGTTTCTCAGGAAAATCGGCACTCCGCCTGTTTTGCTAAGCAGCGTCAATCTGGAGTACAATGTAAAACTGCTGACGAACTACCTGCAAAACCTGGGTTATTTCAAAACAGTTGCATCAGGCGATACTATTGTAAAACACAAAAAAGGACATGCCTATTATACCGTTACACCCGGTAACGCCTACACGATCAAGGACGTTACGTTTGAAACTGACAGTTCTTCACTGGGGCAAGCGATAAAATTAACAAGACCGAAGTCTTTTCTTAAACCGGGCGATGATTTTAATCTTGCCATAATAAAAGCAGAGCGGGAACGGATTGATGGAATTTTGAAAGAAAGAGGCTATTACTTTTTTAGCCCCGACGCGCTTATTGTAGAAGTAGATTCTACGGTTGGCACCGACCAGGTAAATATGTTTTTGAGGGTAAAAGAAGATGCGCCTGACATTGCAGAAAAGCCTTATGTTATTGACAGCGTTTATATTTTTACGGACTACCGGTTAAATGGAACACGCTCTGATACTTCGCTTCAGAGAAAGGCGTTGTATGGCGGCTACTATATTGTAGATCCGCGAAATAGGTTTAGGCCAAAATTATTTCCTCAAATTATGCGGTTTGATTCCGGGGATGTTTATAACAGGAACGATCACAATCTTACATTGAGCAGGCTGATCAATTTAAATGTATTCAAATTTGTAAAAAACCGGTTCGATGTTACTCCATCACCGGGCGCGGACACAGGAAGACTTAATGCATATTATTACCTTACACCACAGGAAAAAAAATCCCTGAGAGCTGAGCTTTCGGGGAATACAAAATCAAATGACTATGTAGGTTCACAACTTACGCTTTCATTTAAAAACAGGAACACTTTTAAAGGCGCTGAAGAATTGGAAATTCATGGTAATTTGGGTACAGAAGTTCAATATGGCGGCGCAAAAAGTGGCTATAATACTTACACATTTGGCGCCGGTGCCTCGCTTACGTTCCCAAAATTTGTAGTGCCGTTTTTCCACTTCAATACTACCAATGCATTTGTTCCAAAAACTAGGATCAGTTTAGACTATGACCTGCTAAACCGCAGGAAACTTTATACGTTAAGTTCAGTAAAAGGAGAATTAGGATATGAATGGAAACCAAGTTATGATGTGTCTGAAAAATTTAATCTTTTTTCGGTAAACTATGTGCACTCTGTAAATGTGACCAAAGAGTACCTGGACAGTATTATCAAGAACCCGATTTTAAAACACTCGATAGACACCCAATTTATTATTGGCTCTAATTATACGTTTACTGTTAATCCCTTTGTCAGCAATGAACTCGGAAGCGGATTCTTCTTTGAAGGCCTGGCTGATTTTTCCGGTAATGTTTCCGGCCTGTTTATCCCTGAAGACCCGGTAACAAAGCAAAAGAGGCTTTTCGGGGCAGCCATTTCCCAATACCTGAAAGCCCAAACAGACGTAAGATATTATTTGCAGCTTAGCAGTAAAGCCAGGCTGGCAAACCGGCTTCTCCTTGGCTTTGGCTATCCCTATGGCAACTCACGGCAATTGCCCTATATCAAGCAATATTTTATAGGCGGAAATAATAGTATCCGGGCATTCAGAAGCAGGAGCATTGGCCCCGGCACTTACAGGCCAGCCAATGCAGACAGCGCCACATTTTTTCCTGACGAATCCGGGGATTTGAAATTAGAAATGAATACTGAATTAAGATACCAGCTTAATAAAATAGTTGGCGCAGCAGTTTTTCTTGATGCCGGAAATATCTGGCTGTATAATAAAGACACAACGACAGTTCCGGGCCATCCTGACCAATTGCTCAGGCCTGGCGTGCAGTTTACGTCTCATTTCCTGAACCAACTGGCTGTAGGAACCGGAATTGGTTTACGCTTAAATTTTACCATCCTGCTGTTAAGATTGGACCTTGGGATGCCGCTCAGAAAACCCTGGTTGCCGGAAGGTGAGCGATGGGTGCTTAATAAAATTGATTTTGGAAGCAGCGAATGGAGAAGAAAAAACCTCATATTAAATATCGCAATCGGTTATCCATTCTAAAAAGATTTTATTAAATTACCCGTATGAAACAAATTATTTTTTTATTGGCTGTACTATTTTTTATGAGCGCCTGCAATTCAAACCAGGAGGATACAGTCAAAACCCCGGCACCGCTGGAAGTTACAGATTCAGTTACTACCATTGTCAACAACCCGGATTCTATGCGCACAATTATCAACCGGTCAATGATTTGGACCGTTCAGCCGGAGGGAGCCAATAAGGATAAATTAAAAGCTCCGGATTCGGCTCAAATAAAAAATTATTCCTATTCACAACTGATCGATCTTTTAAACTCGAACTATCCTGACATTCAAATGGATTTTGAAAAAATTTCTCATGATACTATCTATATCAAAATTCCCGATAGTCAAAGGCTTACCAATGGTATCGGCGATACCGGCGCAGAAAATTTCCTCGCGTCAGCTACTTATACGCTTACTGAAATGCCAAATATTCATTTTGTAAATATAAAAATGAAATCGGGCGACCATGCGGAAGCCGGCGTATATAGCAGGGACGATTTTAAGGATTTGAGATAAACAGTGTTGAGATAAACAGTGAACGAACAAATATTGAATATTTATTCTCCGATAGATTGAGGTACCCCTAATGTCTTTTTCATGCCGGCAAAAATTGTTTTCCATACCAGGTTAAAGAAAGATTTATAAATATTGCGATCAGATTCTGCCTCAACTGAATTACCTGAATTTTTATTTTCTACAAGAAGATTAGCCGCAAAGCTAAAAAGCCCTCTTTTTTTAATTTTCTTTGTTTCTTCATCACGTTTCAATACATCTACTTTCATGTTCTCATAATTCATCAAAAAACTTCCGGATGCTTTTTTATTATTTCCCTTGAAATGAAAATCAATTGAATGAATTTTTCCTGAATTGATTTTCACAAGCGCCATTGGTATTGAAACCTTATTCAACACCTTCGCATCAAAGGCCGCAACATGCGCATTTACAAAGAAATTGCCATTTTGATTGCCTAACACAAATTTAAAGTTACCCTTCATGGGTATTGCTGCCAGCGCGTTGGCTTCGAAAGCAATATTCAGCATATTATTCTTTTGAATTGCATCCGGCATATTTGTAATGTTTGAAATATCAAAACTGGCTTTTGAGAACTGAACAACGCCAACACTATCGCTTGTTTTTTGATTTTCGCGGTATTCCACATTGGCATTTTTGATTTTCATATTTTTGATATTGACCGGGATATCCAATTTCATTAACATTTGTGAAGGATAATTTCCAATCTTGCTTTTATGCTCAAGCGCTTTGTGGGTATCCCTTGAAATTTTTGCATTTGCATTTTCAATCACGAAGTCAGAAGCCTCAATCTTTTTATCGAGCAAACTATTCATGTTGATATTCTTCAAGGTGAGGCCTGTTAAAGAAAGGTCGTAGCGGTCTTTTTGAAAACGAAATGCATCAGCAAATTTTTGTTCGGAAGTAAATGGAACAATTTTAAATGAGCGGATACGAAGTGCCTGCTGCAATGAATTTATGCTGATGCCGTCGAAATTAAACCGGTAACTTTTGTCCTTCGATTCCAGGGAAAATTTATCAACATCCACTTCGGCTTCTTTGGTAAAATTCATTGGATGATTTTGAAACTGCACAATCTTGTCTGCATTTACATCATTCAGTTTAATAGCTATATTCCCGATGGAAAATTTACTTTTTGCAAAGGGTATAAAAGTAACTTTTGGAAAGTGAAGATGCTTTAACGAAACACTGTAAACGTTCGTAAAACCAGTACTATCTAATGAATTTTTCTTACCGCCCGGAGCCGTTGTCTTCAGATTCTCCACAGGAAGTTCGTAAATATTAATTTCCCTGCACACAATGGTGTCCACCCATAAGTTTTTATTTTTTACAATCTCATTTGTATTTACACCGGTAAGCATGAGGTCGCCTGCATCCAGCAAGCTCACTGGCCGGGAAGTGTCATTGGCAAACCTGTTTACTTCAATGCGTTTAAATAAAAGCTTTTTCTGTTTGCCCAGGAATTGAACCTGTTTCACAGCAAGCTCTCTACGGTCATGGTTAAACGAAAAAAAAGAATCAATTGTAAAAGCGGCTTGCTTACAGAAAAGAACGCGGTTGGTATCGTTGTTATGTGAGCTGTCAATTAAAACATCTTCAAGCAAAAATTTTCCGTTTATCAACTCGAAATTGTTTTCTTTTTTAAAAAAATCAATGCCTTTTACATGCACATTATTTACAAAAACAAAACCCACTTTTATGACATCAAGCTTGCCCAGAATCTGTTGATAGAATTCGCGCGCTTCATTTTGAAATATCGTTTTCTTTTGCAAAGGCTTAAGAGAATACAGCGTTATTTCAGGATTGTCAATAACCACCGAGTCCCCTTCAATTTTATTACCCTGTAAGGCTTTCGCGGTTTTAACGCCAGTTACCAGCAGCGACTTTATGGTAATGTCAAGCATGATATCGGGCATATTTTCCACATCCATGTTTTTAATGCGTTGCGTATCCGGAATGATGCGTACATTTTTCATGGTGGCGTGACCGGCCACTGCATCAAACGAAAGGGAATCATATTTGATAGAATATAAGCTGTCTGTTTCTTCCTTTACAGTTGTCGCCAGTGCATTGTTGGCTACTTTATATTTAAAGTGTTGCCAAACAAACCACGCCGCTACCACCAGGATTATTATCGCGCTGATGATATAAATTATCTTTTTGGAAAATCGTCTCATTAAGGCAAAGCATAAGCAAATGAAGTTCCAAATTAAATAAGAATTAATGTTTTAGATTTGAATCTAATAAATAAGTCATGGATATAGAGATGAATAAAAATGAGGATGCTAACCGGCTGGCACTTTCAAATGTGAAATTATTGTTAGATAAAATAGAAGAAGGCGGAGGTAAGAAAGCCATTGAAAAACAAAAAAAAAGAAACAAGCTTACTGCACGGGAAAGGATTAATTACCTCGTTGATAAGGATAAAATTTTTATCGAGATTGGCGCATTTGCGGGATATGGCATGTATGAAGAATACGGTGGATGCCCCGCAGGCGGAACAGTTTCCGGAATAGGTTATGTTTCCGGAAAACAATGCGTGGTCGTTGCCAACGATCAGACGGTAAAAGCGGGGGCATGGTTTCCCATCACCGGTAAGAAAAATCTTCGCATGCAGGAAATTGCCATGGAAAATAATTTACCGGTAATTTATATTGTAGACAGCGCGGGGGTGTTTCTTCCCATGCAGGACGAAATATTTCCGGATAAAGAGCACTTTGGGCGCATATTCAGAAATAATGCAAGGATGAGCGCCATGGGAATTACGCAGATTGCAGCCGTGATGGGCCCATGCGTAGCAGGTGGCGCTTATTTGCCTATCATGAGCGATGAAACGATAATGGCAGAAGGCAATGGATCTATATTTTTAGCAGGCCCTTATTTGGTAAAAGCAGCTATCGGAGAAAACACGGATAATGAAGCCTTAGGCGGCGCGGTAACTCATACTGAAATCAGCGGCATTGCCGATTACAAATTTGAAACAGAACAGGAATGCCTTGATTGTGTAAAAAGTATTATTGCAAAAATCGGCAAAACACCTTCAGCCGGTTTTGACAGGATTGAAGCGGTAGCGCCTGCAAAAAAACCTTCTGATGTGTACGGCATTTTTCCGGAAAAAAATCTGAAGCCGTATGATATGCACGAAATTCTTGAAACAATAATTGATCAAAATTCATTTGTTGAATTTAAAAAGGATTATGGTAAAACGCTTATCTGTGGCTACGCGCGGGTAGATGGCTGGGCAGTTGGAATAGTTGCCAACCAACGGTTGAATATTAAAAACAGGATGGGCGAATTACAAATGGGTGGCGTAATTTATAACGACAGCGCTGATAAGGGTGCACGGTTTATAATGAACTGCAATCAGAAAAAAATTCCATTATTATTCTTCCAGGATATCACCGGCTTTATGGTGGGCAGCAGAAGCGAGCACGCCGGGATAATAAAAGATGGCGCAAAAATGGTAAATGCGGTAGCCAATTCAGTAGTACCGAAAATCACTTTTATTTTGGGCAATTCATACGGTGCCGGAAATTATGCCATGTGTGGAAAAGCGTATGATCCAAGATTTATTTATGCATGGCCTTCTGCAAAAATAGCGGTAATGGGTGGCGAGCAGGCTGCGAGAACTTTGTTACAGATTGAAGTGGCCTCTTTGAAAGCCAAAGGCCAGGAGATTACATCCGAAAAAGAAGAAAGCCTTTTAAAAGAAATGATGGATAAGTACGCCACGCAAACCACCGCGGTATATGCAGCATCACGGTTATGGGTAGACGCAATTATAGATCCGAAAGATACGCGCAAGCTCATTTCTGAAAATTTATCTGCAGCCAATCACAATCCAAAAATGGAAGAATTTAAAACCGGCGTGTTCCAGGTTTAAAAAGAAAAAAATTTCTATTCATTTCACTTTGTTTTCAATTCAAGAATACGCCTGTGCAACAAAATCAAATTACAATCTTTACAGATGGCTCGTCCCGCGGAAACCCCGGCCCCGGAGGCTATGGAGTTATTTTAATTTGGGGGAAAGTAAAAAAAGAATTGTCCCAGGGATACAGGCGCACTACTAATAACAGGATGGAGCTAATGGCCGTAATTGCTGCATTAGAAGCGTTAAAGAAAAATAATCTTGATATTACTATCTATTCCGACAGTAATTATGTGGTGAAGGCGGTGATGCAGCGCTGGCTCGACAAATGGATAAAAACAGATTTCAAAGGAGGAATTAAAAATAAAGACCTTTGGTTAAAATACAATTCGCTGTCTAAGAATCACCACATTAACTTTAATTGGGTGAAAGGCCATGCTGAAAACCCGATGAACAACCGCTGCGACCAGTTGGCCACCGAGGCCGCAGATGGCAATAATTTATTAATTGATGAAGGTTATGAAAAATCCCAATAATATTTTGAACGATACCCGAACAAAATAAAATCTTAGTTATTTGTTGGTTTACTGCTTCTCTCTTTTTACAACCTCCCGAAAAAGTAAAAATTGCTATTTTTGCAAAAAATAAAAAATGAAAAACTCAAAACAACTTGCCATCAGTTTTATCATATTAATTATTGTTGCTTCCCTTTACAGGATTATGCCGGGCAGGCCTTATGGGTTTGCGCCAATGATTGCTATGGCTATCTTTGGCGGAGCAGTTATTAAAGATAAAAAGTTTGCTTTCCTGTTCCCGCTCCTGGCAATGTTCATCTCTGATGGTTTATATCAATTATTATATATTAATGGCGTGGGTAATATTACCGGATTTTATGACGGCCAGTTAACCAATTACATTTTATTTGGCGGCTTAACAGTGTTTGGGTTTTTTATTAAAAATTTCAATGTTAAAAAAATTGCCATTGCTTCCTTTGTGGCTCCCACCGTGTATTTTCTCATATCCAATTTTTTAGTTTGGGCAAGCGCTTCCCCGCTCGCAGGTTATGCAAGGCCTAAAACTTTCAGCGGTCTGCTGATGTGCTACAGCGATGGTCTTCCGTTTTATCCCTGGAGTGTTGCTGCTACCTTTATTTTCTCCGCATTGTTTTTTGGCAGTTATTATTTTATGATTACAAGGCAAGCTAAGGCAAGAGTAATCGCTAAATAATCTTTTTTTATTACAGTAAGAAGTATGGCACATCATAATCGTACCGGCCTTATTGGCGAACAGATGGCTGCCAAATACCTCACTGAAAAGGGATTCACCATTCTGCATCTAAACTGGCGGCACAGCCACTGGGAAGTGGACATCATTGCTTCGCATAAAAATACACTTCATTTTATCGAAGTAAAAACACGACGGACACAAAAATTTGGATACCCCGAAGATGATGTATCAAAAAAGAAAATGGAAAATTTGATCAACGCTTCAGAAGAATATTTGATTCTTTATCCACAATGGAAATGGATCAGGTTTGATATCTTATCTATCACTTTAATAAAAAATATGCCGGTTGAATACTTTTTTATTGAAGACGTGTATGTTCCGCCAAATATTTAATACATCAGGTCGGCCAAAACAATTGCTGTTACGGCCTCCAGCACTACGGGCACTCTCAGCGCAATACACAGGTCGTGCCTGCCTTTAACAGAAAATGGCTCTACATTGCCTGTTTCCAGGTTCAGGGTTTCCTGCACTTTCGGGGTAGAAGAAGTTGGCTTCACCACGATGCGAAAAACCAGTTCATTGCCATTGGTAATTCCTCCGACAATACCTCCTGCATTATTGGTTTCCGTATTGCCTTGCAGATCAATAATTGAATCATTGTGCTGGCTTCCAAACATTTTAGCCGCCGCAAAGCCGGCTCCAAATTCTATACCTTTCACCGCAGGAATTGAAAATACAGCATGGCTGATCAAAGATTCAGCAGAATCAAAAAAAGGCTCGCCCAATCCCAAAGGAAGATTGGATACTTTGCATTCAACTATTCCGCCCACCGAATCTTTTGCATCCACTGCTTTTTGCAATCCTTTCTCAATATCTTTCTCCCCTCCTATTTCTAAAATAGATGCATGTGTTTCAATCTTATTTTCAGAAGAATAAGATGCGATAACTTTTTTCGCGATCACGCCCGCCGCCACCAGCGACACGGTAAGCCTTCCGCTAAAATGGCCACCACCGCGGAAGTCTTCAAATCCTTTAAATTTTTTATGGGCAACAAAATCCGCATGCCCCGGGCGCGGCACGGCTCTTTGCTTTTCATAATCGCCGCTTCGTGTATTGCTGTTTTTAAAAAGTATCGTGATGGGTGCGCCCGTACTTTTATCATTAAAAACACCGCTTATTATTTCAGGAATATCATCTTCTTTCCTCGGTGTAGTGCCTTTTGCGCCTGGCTTCCGCCTGTCGATATCTTCCTTAAAATCTTCAATCTTTATTGAAATCCCCGGAGGGCATCCGTCAATTACAATCCCCACATATTCTCCATGCGATTGTCCTAAAATCTGTACCCGAAAATTTCTTCCAAATGAATTCATATTTTGTGTTTTTTCTAAACTATCTAAACTTGATAAACTATCTTTAAACTTTTATAAAACCGGTGCCGACCTTCGGTCTGACCTAATATCCATATTCTCTTAGATGAATCTCATTGTCGCGCCATTTCGGTCTCACCTTCACAAACAATTCCAAAAAAACCTTTCCGCCGATAAATTCTTCAATGTCTTTCCTGGCAAGCGTTCCAAGCTTTTTAATCATACTTCCGTTGTGGCCAATAATAATTCCTTTCTGCGTTTCGCGCTGAACAATAATATCCGCCGTAATTTTTGTAAGCGTTGTTTTTTCCTTAAACTCCTGCACCAACACCGTGGCATGATAAGGAATTTCTTCCTGGTACAGGTAAAATATTTTTTCGCGTATCAATTCTCCCACAAAAAATTTCATGGGCAGATCGCTAAGATTATCGTCATGGTAAAAAGGTTCTCCTTCAGGAAGAAGGCTGATAATCGCATCTATCAATTCCTGGATTCCCGCATGATTAATCGCTGACACAGGAATCACCTTTTGACAATATTTTTTTTCTGAAAAAAAATGAATTGCCTTTTCAATGGAAGCCGCGTCTGACAAGTCAATTTTATTCAACACTACAATCGACGGCGCTTTGATGCCCAATGAAGAAAAAATTTCATCCGCTTCCTGCAAATTGTCTTTGATGTCTACCAGCAACAACGCCACATCCGCATCTTCAATGCTGCTTTTAACAGCGGCCATCATCTTTTCATGCAGCTTATATTTTGGTTCAATAATTCCTGGCGTGTCAGAAAAAATAACCTGGTAATCTTTTGTATTCAGGATTCCTTTAATCCTGTGCCGCGTGGTTTGCACTTTTGGTGAGACTATCGCCAACTTCTCTCCCATCAGGGCATTCATCAATGTGCTTTTGCCTGCGTTTGGCTTTCCAAAAATATTTACAAACCCTGATTTCATAATCCTGCAAAATTAATTCATTGCAAATTAAATGCTATTGAAATCAAGGTGCATGAAAGGCTTTTGAGAAATAACAAAACAAAAATCGTGGATATAATTTGCTTTACTGCTTAAATTCCCCAACCCCATTGCAGAAATTCAGGAAAAGCCCTTGCCCAGGTGGCTACGTTATGGCCGCCATCTGCCAACTCGAGGTAACGAATATTTTTCTCGGTATAACCCTTTTTTTTAAGCTCCGCGATTAAGGCCAGCGTGTCGTCAATCGAATCTATGATTCCATTATGATTGCGATCTGCAGTTTCATCCAAAATTCCTGTTTCAAAAAAGAATTGCAGCCAGGGATAATAGCCGCCTTCCCTTATTTCGTTATGGATGATGCGGTGTTTGTTTTCATCAAATTGCGGATTATCCTGCTCAACAGAGCGCCACCACAGCGATCCGCTGAACACCCCCGCTTTAGAAAATTCACTGGCATGGTTCCAAACTATATCAAGCGCACTAAGGCCGCCCAGGGAAAATCCGCCAAAAGATTTTTCACTGAAAGAATTAATTGCAAATTTTTTCCGGGCAAAATCAAGTAGCTCTTCCATTACAAAACGTGAGTACAAAGCAGCTTTTGCACCTTCACCTTTCGAATTTAATTTGTGTGCTGTGCCATACTCATTCTTTCTGTCGGCGCCGCAATGAATGCCTGCACAAAGCAAAGGCACCATTTTATTTTTTGCATAAAGTGTCTCAAGAATGTTTTTAAAATCCATCGTAATCAAATCCTGGCCATCATTTATTAACAATAGTGGGCAATTATTCAAATTCTCTGCAAGAGGAGGCATATAGAAGTCAACAACAACTTCCCTCTTTAAATACTCAGACTTAACAATTTGCCGCTGGCGCTTAATTTCAAATTTCATCGTGCCAAAATAATACAATCAGGTTCTTAAATCAGTTAAAAAATTTCGCTTTGTCTATTCGCTGCCTGGATAATGCTGAGAGATTTGTAATCATTAAAGTTTTTTCAAAACACATAGTTACAAAACAGTAATATATTATTATTATAAAATTCATCCGGATTTATATCAAAATAAAAATCCCGCTTATTCATTCATTCACTGCTGTTTAAAAAAAAGAGCTGCATTTCTTCGTTAATCGTCAAAATCTTTCATATTACCAGATTTTAAATGTGCATAAAAATCGCTTTGAAAAGGGCATTCTACGGGAATTATTTCGGTAATTTACTTTTATGAAAAAGTGGATTATTGCAGCGCTTATGATGATGTGCGTTCATGATTTACACGCGCAATATCTGCATTATTGGGACGACTCCAGGCCACGACGGCAGATGCGGCCTGCGCCAAACCCTGAGCCGCCTGCTGAAACGCCAATTGTAGTGCCTCCTCCGAAAGAAGAAACACCGCCACCTCCTCTGATAGCTAAGCCGGTAACCATCCAGGCGCCTGCTTTGATAGCCTCTGTTACGGCCTCAGCAAATTTTGTTGTCATACCACTTCTGCCGGTGCGCGAACCAATGATTTTTCACGACTGGCCTGATAAATGCCCCGGTTTAAGTGGTGCCATGCCTGTTTTAATAAATTATGTTCCTGCAGAAATTGTACTTATTATAACTGAAAAATTTAAAGGCCACCTGTATTCCATAAGCACCAATACCGGGTCTGACAACCGTCCCCAATATAAGTTGAAAGTCTGTGAAGATGGCATGATCCAATATAAGTATGCAGATTATAAAGGAAATATTATTTCCGAAAACGAAGAGTAGTTATTTTTCGTGTACGGATTACCGTTAGTATATAATTTTAACCGACAACTTTATTTGGATTTAATCAGCACCCGATATTAAATTAACATTCTTAGCTTTCCACTGGCAGGTTTTTTGAGTTCGATAAAAAAGAAATCTAAAATAAAATTATTATGGCACACGCAACATGGAAACCCCACACAGAACACGGCAAAATAAGTACAAAAGAACAAAACGATTTGCCCGACAGCGTTTTCGCATTTCCCAAACAACGCAAAGAACCCTTAACAGATGCATCTCACGTCAGGAATGCGCTGGCACGGTTTGACCAGGTAAAGGATGTTTCAGACAGCGAACGTGATGAAGCATTTGCCAATATTAAAAAGGCGGCAAAACATTATGATGTGAACATCGAAGAAGATAGCTGGCACGACCTCGGGAAAAAACCGCACACAAAAAATTCTGCCCATTAAGCAACGGGAGTCAAAATCCTTTTTAAAAGAAGCCAGTATTTAATGAAAAAACCATTGCTTGTGGTAATAACCGGTATGCCGGCATCGGGCAAAACTACGCTTGCCCATTTGATAGCTGAAAAAACGCACTGCCCCCTTCTTTCAAGAGATGAGCTAAAAGAAGGTTATATCAATACGACAGGTGTTCCGCATGCGCAATTGAACGACGATTCGGCAAAACACATTTACGAGGCTTTCTTTGATACTATCGGATTACTAATATCAAGAAAAATCTCGCTCGTAATTGAGGCGGCCTTCCAGGATAAATTATGGCAGCCTAAATTATCCATCCTTCAATCGGGTGCGGATATAAAAATTGTTATTTGCAAAACGGAGCCTAGTATTGCCTTATCAAGATTCGAAAAAAGATATTTACAGGAATCTTCCAGGGAGAAATATCATGGCGACAGGTCGGGGGTGAAAGATATTGCTAACAAACTATTTTATAATTACAATCCCGTAAAATCAGGTTTTCCTACCATGGTGATTGATACGACTGATAATTACAATCCTGGAATTGAAGAAATCCTGGGATTTATTCATCAGCAATAAAAAAAATTCAAAAACACGATGCTTTCACAACAAAATAAAAAATCAACACTATTTGCCCGTTCACTGTTTTTTTTAAAAAAAAATCCTGCGTGCCATTTCAAAAAAAGTGGCACGTAATATGTAACTTTTTTGGAATAAATCAAATTGCATAACGATGGCAGAATTACATGTTCAACCCAAACGAAACAATTATTGGTGGCTTTGGCTATTGCTTATCCTGATAATTATTGCTGCACTTGTTTATTACTTTTATTATTATCAAAAGGGAAAATCACTTGAACTTCCGGGCGCCGCCGATTCAACGGCTACTATTAATAACGCGGATTCGGCAAGCCCGGCAGTGGCTCCCACAGCCAATTTGTGGGACCAGGTTGATTTTGATTCACCCGACACTTCTTATCCTGAAGTGTCTGATAAAAATCTAGTTACAAAATCAAATTCACATTTTGTTATTTATTCGGAAGATGTATCTAAGCTTTTTGAGAATGGGAAAAGTGATTTAAGCAAAGAGGGAAAACAAAGTCTTGACCAGGTGGCATCCTCTATTAATAAAAGATTTAATACTGCAGATGTCCGTATTTATGCCCAATCCGATACCGCGCATGCAGACCAGTTGGCAATGCAAAGAGGCGAATCTGTTAGCAATTACCTGGCGAAAAATACCAATATTGATCAAAGCCGGATATCGGTATTTCATCCGGGAGAGGGAACTTCTGTACCCGGTAAAAAGGACCAGGTAAGCATCGTAGTAAAAAGATAATCACTAAAAATATTCATTAAAAAATATTAATCATGTCAGAAAAACCAATGGCTAATTTAAATCTTAAAGAACTTCGTTCAAGCGGATATGAAATCAGGGATGGCGAACCTGATATCCGGGGATGGAAGGTTAAGAACAGCCAGAACATAGAAATCGGGAAGGTAAATGAACTCTTATTTGATGTTGAATCTTTAAGAGTCAGGTATTTAATCCTGGATTTGGACGGAAAACCGTTAAACCTTGTTTCGCGGGATGTAATTATACCCATAGGATTAGCCATCGTTGATAAGCCTAATAAAGTGGTCTTGTTACCGGAAGTTTCGGTTGGCCATCTGGCCTCCCTTCCGGATTATAAAAAAGGGAATTTAACTATCGCTACCGAAAGAGAAGTTAGAAATGTATTTGCCCCGGTTGAGAGAGTTGAGTATGACGACCCGGACTATTTCGATCCAAAGGAATTTTATAATCACAAATATTATAGTCCTGGCGCCACATTTGACCCCCTGGTGCCCCCACCGGCAGACAACACCTACGTCAGAAAAAACCCGCCTGACATCATAGATAGAAGCGATGATATTCCACCTGAAATAGAAGAAGGTCGCAATCCATATTAGAGGTTAAAAAATTATAGTATCTTTCTACCGGTAACATAAAATTATTAAAATAAACACAAAGCTATGTTTGATCAAATTTTAGATCTTGTAAAAGATCATTTAGGCAATAATCCTGAAATTGCTTCACAAATTCCTGACGATAAAAAGGAAGAAGTGCATAAAGAAGTTGCCAGTCAAATCACTAGTAGCATCAAAGACCAGGCGGCTCAACAGGGCGGCATTGGCGGGCTTCTTTCTTCACTTCAAAACAGCGTTGCCGGTGGTGGCACTATCCCCAGCGCTATAGAAGGAGGAATTGTGGGAAGCCTGACTAGCAAGTTGGGATTATCTCCTGCAATTTCAGGGGCTATCGCTGCTGCGATTCCGGGCATATTGCAAAAATTTGTGCATAAGGTAAATGATCCCAATGATTCAAGCATTACGAAAGAAGGCCTTGGCGATACGCTGTCAAATATTACCGGAAGCATAGGAAAAATGTTTGGAAAATAAATAAAGTGGTGAACAGGCCGGAATACAAATTCCGGCTATTTGCTGCTTCACTATAAACCGCTTTATCAATGATATAATTTACAATCATGAACATACCAGAAGGCTACCAGGCTGTAATGCCCTACTTAATTTTAAACGACCCTGAAGGGTTTATTGACTTCACACAAAAAGTATTTAACGCCACTTCCAAATACAAAGAACTGAGGGAAGATGGCCATACTATTCGTCATGCTGAAATGGAAATCAGCGGAAGCGTTATCATGTGCGCTCAGTCTACGGATCAATTCCCCGTTCAGACAGCCAATTTATTTGTTTATGTGGATAATGCGGATGAAACATACGCCAAAGCCCTGGAAAATGGCGCTACCTCCGTCAATGAGCCGGCTGACCAATCGTACGGAAGGTCGTGCGGAGTGTCAGATACGAACGGAAACGTATGGTGGATTACTTCTGAAATAAAATAATTAGAAAAATTTTTCTAATCCAGGCTACTAACAATTACTTTCACAATTTCGTCGGTATCGCCATCAAAGTGATGGCCACCCGGAAGCACCTCGCGCGTAAATCTTTTTAAAGTAATCCGCCCCACATCAAGCGTTTTATCATCGCTGGCGCTAATAATGACTAGGCGTTCATCGCGCAGTTTATTTATTTCCGACACCACATCCATGCTGCGTTTTATATTTTGGCCCATAATATCTGCCCAGTGAATTTCAAAATCTGTAGTGCCTGAAGATGCCAGCAGGAAAGAAACTAAAACTTTATCATCAATTTCATCGGGCATGCGGTTAAGGATAAAGGGTACTACATCGGCACCGAAAGAATATCCTATTAAAACAATTTGCTGATTTTTTCTTCCTGCAAGCTTTTCGTGTAAAAGGCGTGAGATATCATCTGCCGTTTTCTCTGGTGTTTTTTTGCTCCAGAAATAAGATTTCGAATTTAGTGCAATCACATCAAAACCTTTGCTGTTAAGCCCTTCACACAAAGCGATTGAAAATTTATTCATACCACCGTCGCCGCTTAAATATACCATCAATGGCTTATTATGACTTTTGGCAACCCATTCTTTAATGGGTAAATTTTGAGCATACACAACATTAGTTTTTAAACCGGATACTGAAAATACGCAATAGAAAATTAATATTCCTTTCATAAATAATTCAGGGTTGCATCACTTTATTCAATGCCAAAGGTAATTGCAGAAGGTCATAATCATTTTCATAGACAAGAAATTTATCCTTCCACGTAGTAGCATATTTTTCTTTAAAATCCCTCAGGCCATGATAGTGTTTAAACCTTTTTAATTTTTTGCCGGCAAATTTTATTAACTGTTCTGCCGGGCTGGCGGGCTCTTCCATGCCTGTCATTGGAACCATGCCCATATTTATAAACTGGCAATTTCTTCCTTTTGCATATTCCACTAATTTTACAATCAGTGCATCCATGCATCCGCCGGGCGCGTCTGCTGTCTTCCTTATCAAATCATAAGTGCATTCGCCGGGAGAATAGTCCGGAATGATATTTAAAAAGGCAACCACTTCCCCGCCGGCATCAGAGATGGTAATCACATCATGATGCGCTATTTCTTTTTCTTCAAACTTTCCCTGGGAAAAAGTCTGCTCTTCTTTATCATAAGCCGCTAACCACGCGTCCGATACCGACTTCAGCGTTTTTAAAAGATGGCTATCCAAAGGCGCATAATGAATAGCAGTTTGAAAACCTTTCTTCTGCAGGCTGCTTAACCCATTCCTTAATGAGCGCTTGTCCCTTCCTTCCAATGTAAAATTTGATGCATCCAATATGGCTTCCTGGCCAATAAATATTTTTTGCTTCCGAAGCTGGTCAAACCATAAAATGCTGTTTTCATCTACCCGGTAAAAAACGGTTTTCAATCCCATCTTTTTACACAATTGGTAAAATTCGGCAATCACCTCCTCTTTATTTTCCTCAGCACACACCGGTTCTTCCAGCACAATCGCAAAGCCATTAGCAATTTTGTAGGACACGAAAGCATCGTGCAGCTCTGAAAAAAATAATAATTTATCAGGAGCAATTTTAAAATAATCAACAGCAGAATTGCCAAACTGGTTCAGTAAAAACTTCGCCTTTTCGCGAGACGATTCCGACGGCTCCTCTACGCTGAGGAAGGGCTTTATGATCGTAAAAAGAAGAAATCCCCAACTTAAAAATCCAAGCACCTGGACTAATAAGACGAATTGCCGGCCAAAGGCCGTATACGGATGCAGCGTATCTTCCTGCAAAAAGAAACTGCGCGCTGCATAACCAAGAGACTGCTTCCATGTAAAATCAATTCCAAAATGCCTAACTTCAATAAAATAAAAACCAACAAAAGCAAACAGCAATACCGAAAGAAAAATAATAAATACCGAAACGAAGCCCATTCTTATCCATCGCGGGCTGCTTCTAATCCGGTATTGGCTGCGGCTCATCAATAACAAAATAATTATGATGGCTGCAAATGCTGCTTCTTCGTAATCGAGCGCCTTGGTGATATTGCCTATTACAGAAAAAACAGATAATGCCAAAGCGAGACGCCATGCGTTTTTCAAACCTTTAAACATATACGCCGATGTAATCAAAAGCGCCAGCCCTAAAAAGAGAACAAAAATATTAGTAGCATTGATGGCTTCCAACGGAAGGAAAGTTCTAATCAGCTTTAAACGGGGATGCAACGGCGGCGTGACTACAGAAATGATATCAATTACCCCGAGAGAGAAAATTAAAAGCGCGGGCACAATCCTGATAAACAAATACCGGCCACGCCATAAAAAAGAAGATATGCCTAAAAGCATGGGAAGCCAAAATTCAAAAACGCGGTAAAGCACCGTGATAGATAAGGCATCTATGGTAGAATAGCCGTACATCTGTAAAATATAAACCAGCGAAAATTCTACTGCGCCAAGGCCTCGTAAAAATGGAGAAGTTATCATCAGCAAAACCGAAACTATGTAGGCGATGGCAGCCACCGCAACCGAACCGGGCAATCCAAGCGCCCACATAGAGATGTAAATGTGAACGATGCCACACAACTCCACGCCGGTGGAATACAAAATGCTTCCGGCATATTTTTTTGTACTGACATTGGCAGCAAAAAGGTCATCAATTATGGAAGCTGAGCGCGGAAACCTTGATACTATTACATGGTAAAGTTTTCCTTTTGCCTTCAATGCCCTCGCAATGAAAAAAATTACTGTGATAATTGACATCAGCACGACTAATGCTATCCACGCGCTATAGGATTCATTTTTAGCCGAAAAGGCAAAAAGGGCAATTACAGGCAGGCCTACCAGGAAAACAGTAAACAGCCCCGCGAAGGCATACAGGCCGCTTGCCTGGTGAACCTGGGATTTATTAAAGCCTCTTTTTTTTAATTGAAGCGGAGTATAGGCCAATGCGCTGACGCCGCCTGCAGGCAAAAAAATGCTGAGAAAATTTCTCTTCAAAAACAGCTCAATGGCATCCACCCACTTTAAACGAAGCCCGATAGAAAAAAAACTGCTGACATACATACCACTTTGCAATACAACGTACAGCAGGGTTACCATAAGCCCAACCGCCAGCCATAGGCCGTTCGCCTGTTCAAGATTGGGCCCGATTTGTTTTAGCTCTTTGCGCTCGCTTGCGAAAAAAACAAAAGCCAGCAATATCATGAGCACAGCCAGTATTTCGCGCCAATATACTTTGGGAGAAAAGCCAGAAATTTTCTTATATAGGGAATTAAATCGCAGGATTTTTTTTTACAAAGATAAATGAAACAAGGGCTGCCATTCATGTGTTACCAACCACAATATCTATTTTGAAACAGTCAACAAGCTTTTACAGCATTTTTTTATTTCCTTTCCGCTCAACATCAACAAAGACCGCAATCACCAGGAAGATATTCTTATTAAAACGTTTGTTGGATTCGATTACATTGCAATAATCTGATTTTATATTCCGTTTAGTGTATAAAATTTCTTTATGATGAAAAAGAAACTGCTTATTCATTCATTTCCATTTTTGCTACTTTTTATATCCTGTACTAAAAACAAAAACGAATCGCAGGTTGCTCCTGTGGCCAGCGACACGCTTTCTACAGGATGGAAGAAAATACAAATCAATGATTCAGCCGGTTTTCTCGATGTCTTCTTTATTAATAATACGGGATTTGCTGCAGGCGAAAATATTTTTAAATCATCAGATGGTGGTGAAAGCTGGTCTAAACTTGCTTCGCCTTCAGGATTGGCTTCAACGCCTCTTTTTAATCTCTCAATGGGAAGTACGATGAATGCACTCTTTATTACCCCCACTCAACTTGTTGTAACACATAATGGCGGGGCAAGCTTCACTACCAAGGCTCTTCCAGACCCTGCTGTAACAGACGTTTTCTTTATAGATTCAATCGTTGCTTATGCTATTGGTCATAGTGTTTGGAAAACTATTGACGCAGGCGATAATTGGATAAAGCTCAATGATATTGCACCTTCAAACGGATGGAATTCGCTTTTCTTTACTAATGAGCTAACCGGGTGGTTATTGAAAAAAACGGGCGCTTATAAAACGATAAATGGCGGCATAGATTGGCAAAGAGTCAATACCGATACAATTAACCTTGACCAGGCGGGAGCCATTTTTTTTCTTAATTCAGATACTGGTTATTTTTCAAATAATCTCTCCATTGAAAAGACGGTGAACGGAGGCACTTCATGGAATAAAGTTTTCGCTTGTACTACCAATACTTATCATGATATCCATTTTGTTTCTTCAAACATTGGCTACATCACTGATGGCCCGCGTATTTTTAAAACCGCAGATGGCGGAAATACCTGGACAAAAGAAGTGGCCTTGGGTTCTATCTCTAATTCGTTAATAGAATTGCATTTTACCGATGCAAATCATGGATGGGCTTGTGGTGCAAAGGGAGCTATATTAAAGTTTAACCAATAATAAATAATACGTCAGCAGACTTTAATATGTCTGAACATACCCACATGATAGTTCCATGGTTAACTGATTATTTCATACCAAGAAAACACCAGTTGGTATAAATTATTTTTCTTGCATTAAAACCTACTCCCTGCTTGGCAACCGGAAATACAAGAGCTGATGATGATACCGGAATTATATTTCCCAGAAAATAAGTATACGCACCCTTAATATTTTGGCCGAGCTGTTTACGGTATTGCAATTTTTTGTCTTTATCAATCAGCGCCTCCGCCAACACCATATTTTTTGTTGAATGTGATTCAACAGTTTTTTCATTCACATCCTTCGCTAAATTGTCTTCATTGTCGTTGTACAAAATAATGATATCATCACCCGATGCCACCGCGACAAAGCCGGCAGAAGAATTGGAAACCATCGGAGACTGCACAATTTTAACTATGCCGGAGCCGCTTTCAGCAGACCTGGACAATGAGCTTATTCTGGGCACTATCGCATACTCAAATGTTTTTCCATTTTTATTTGGGTAAAAGGCCAGTATCGGGCCGGTGTTTAACGTTGTAGTACTTTCCAATTTAGTTTTGTTGTTCAACGCCGATGCTGGTTTTGAGCTGGTATTTACCGACTCTTCCTGCGGACTTCCTACAATGGCTACCTCTCCATTGCTCAATTCTACAAGGCCCGCTTCAAAATTATACATCAGGTAATCTTTCTTATGCTTACTACCCCCGCCTTTCTTGCAAATTTCTTCGGTGAATTCAGGTGAAAATTTATACAACAATGGCTTTGCTAACTGCAAGGTGCTGGAGTTAAGTGTAGCAAGAAAGAAACCGCTACAGCAATCCCCGTCTTCTTCTGAAGGGCTGGTAGAAGAATAGACGTAAATATTTTTACGGTCTGCCGACTCGCTTACATGCACCTGCTGAGCCCTTGCGCCGCCGGGAAGGTTTATTTTCGTTTCCGTTTTTTTCCCTTCAGGATTAATGCATACTAACTTTGTATCTCGTTCCGACTGCAATACCAGGCATTCCAGGTTATCGTTTGTTAGCAGAGCTTTTGAAATTTTAAAATCTGCAGTATTGGTGTGTATCACCGATTTTTTAATGATGTTGAGTTCGCCATCTACCACAAAGGTCGAAGTGGAATTTGGCCCGCTATTGCAAACCACCAAAGTTTTACTATTATCTGTAGTATTGGTAAAAAATACGATGCCGCCTTTGATGACAGATTCAAGCTTGAAAATACCGACGTTTTCCTGTTGAATGTTGCAAATCTTTTTTGGTTCTTTCAATTTCAGATTTTCATCCACCTGTGATAAATATAAATTGAAAGAGGCTTTATCATCGCTTTGAAAATAGGCGAGGCAGAGCTTATTATTTATCAACAATAATCTTGGCTGAAGAGGACCAAATACTTTACTGCCATTTTCCAGTTGCGTCTCACGTATTTTTTTCATGTTTTTGTCGAAACTGGCAATCGTAATGGCATATTTCATGTCGTAAAGTTTCGTAAACAGCCATTTATTATTACCGCCGATGCCCGAGTTGGTAGCGGTATAAAATAAGTTATTAAGAAAAACTGAATTGGCTACAGTCTGGTCTTTATAATCATCGTTTTCTGCAATTTTAAACTCATCAGAAAAATTAAGTTGCGTATGCTGACAAAAGGATTTTGCAGACGAAAAGCTTAAAACAGCTAAAAATAAAAATCTGATCATTTTGATAAAATTGAAGTGTTTAATCAGGAAAACGAATATATCCATGAAGTTATTTTATAGGCTTGCGTGACAAGCGCTAAAAAGAGCAACTGCCCAATGATTTTTATCATGAGCCGCAACTACAGAGAATCTCATGAAAATAAAAACCGGTACTATTTATTCATTTACTGGATCAGTACAATTTTTGGATACAACAAACATAGATTTGGCTACACGGATTTATTTGTACGGGTTGACTTTTGCAGTAACAAAAATCAAACCATATGAATATAGTACTCACAGGCTCGTTAGGGCACATCAGCAAACCACTTGCGCAAATTTTAATTCAAAAAGGACATTCAGTAACCGTTATCAGCAGCAAAGAAGAAAGGCAAAAAGACATCGAAGACTTAGGCGCAACAGCCGCCATTGGCACTATGGAGGATGTGGATTTTCTCACAAACACTTTTAAACGAGCAGACATAGTTTATTTGATGGAAGCGCTTGCAGCGGGTAGTTTTTTTGATAAAGATCTTGAATATAACACTGCTATCACTAAGATTGCCAGGAATTACAAACAGGCTATTCAGCAATCCGGCGTAAAGTGCGTAGTGAGCCTAAGCAGTATCGGCGCGCATACGGATAAAGGAAATGGCGTATTAGCATCTGCGTATAATGTAGAAAATATTCTGAAAGAATTGCCGCAAGACGTTTATATCAAATTCATGCGCCCGGTGGGTTTTTACTACAACATGTTTGCCTTTATTTCTACCATAAAAAAACAAGACGCCATCATTCAAAATTATGGCGGGGATAAAAAAGAACCGTGGGCTTCGCCATTAGACATTGCTGCGGTGATTGCCGGAGAAATGGAAAAACCATTTTCGGGTAGGCATATCCGTTATATAGCAAGTGATGAGATTTCGCCAAATGAAGCGGCAAAAATTTTAGGTGAAGCTATCGGCATGCCTCGTTTGAAATGGAAGGAAGTTGCTGACGAACAAATACAGCAGGGAATGTTAGCGGCAGGAATGAATCCGGACATTGCCAAAGGCTTGGTAGAAATGAATGCGGCCAGGCGTAATGATGCATTGTATGAAGATTATTATCGCAATAAACCAACCCTTGGAAAGATAAAACTGACGGATTTCGCAAAGGAATTTGCAGATGCATTTAATAGTAAATAAACCCCGCCTGCCTGTGGCTTTCAGGCAGGAAATAATCTTAAATAAAATTTTCATCATGAAAACCGTATTAATAACAGGCGCTAACAAAGGAATTGGTTTTGAAACCGCTAAACAATTGGCACAATTAAATTACTTTGTTTTTTTAGGCAGCAGGGATAAAACCAGGGGCGCCGATGCAATAAAAAAATTGAAGGCATCAGGAATTATCCATATCGAACTGATAGAAATTGATGTAACAGATTTGAATTCTATCCGCCAGGCAAAACAAGCATTGGAATCTAACATAGAATCATTGGATGTTTTAATAAATAATGCAGGAATTTCCGGGGGCCTGCCTCAAAATACATCTTCCATCAAGATTGAAGATTTACGAAAAGTATTTGACACTAACTTTTTTGGCGCCGTACAAACAACGCAGCAATTTCTTCCGCTTTTAAAAAAATCAAAAGAGCCCCGAATCGTGAACGTTTCAAGCGAGCTGGGTTCCTTATTTGTTCATAACCACACAGAAAATCCAAATTACAAAATCTATGATGCCTACAGTTGTTCCAAAACTGCGCTGAATGCCTTTACCGTGATGTTGGCGAATGAATTTAGAAATACATCTTTCAAAATAAATAGTGTTACGCCGGGTTACACGGCTACTGATTTAAATAATTTTAAAGGAACACAAAGCGCAGAAAAAACCGCCAAAGTAATTGTAAAATATGCAACTGTAGATAAGGATGGACCTACAGGAAAGTTTTTAAAAGATGAGGGGGAGATTGATTGGTAGTTTTACCAACGAATTTTTCAAAAGCAAATTTCAAATAAACAAAAAAATAAAACCTTATGAACACAAAAGAAATCACGATTGCCGGAGAAAGCAATCATTCATTGACCGTAAAACGTTTCGGATTTGGAACGATGCGGCTCACCGGCGAAGGTATCTGGGGCGAGCCTGCCAACCGCGCCGAAGCATTGCAAATTTTGAAACGGTGTATTACAAGCGGCATCAATTTTATAGACACGGCCGACTATTATGGCGAAGACGTGACCAATCGTTTGATAGCCGAAGCATTGTATCCCTATCCCAAAGATTTGGTGATATGCACCAAGGTGGGCGCCGCCCGAAAACCGGACAAAAGCTGGATACCTTTTAATCGTCCGGAAAATTTGCGTAGCAGCATAGAAAACAATTTGCGTACGCTGAAACAGGAACAAATAACACTGGTTCATTTCAGGGTAATGCCTGGGAGCACTGTGCCTTTTGAAGAATCTATGCAGGCCATGTTCGACATGCAGAAAGAAGGAAAAATATTGCACGTAGGCGTGAGCAATGTGAGCCCTGACGAATTGAAAACTGCAATGGCGATAGGAAATATTGCCACCGTAGAAAATATGTACGGCCATGCTCAACGCACTTCATTAAAAATGGCGCACGGAGGAGATTCACGAGGTGGCGAAGAAGTGCTCACTATCTGCGAAGAACATAAAATACCGTTGATACCTTTCTTTACCTTAGTCCATGCAAATTCCAAAAAGGATGAAAGAATCTCCACCATTGCAAAAAAGTATAACGCCACCGATGCGCAGATAAATTTAGCCTGGCTATTGCATCGTTCTCCATGGTTATTGCCTATTCCGGGCACTTCATCATTACAACATTTTGAAGAAAATTTAAAAGCAACTGAAATAAAATTGAGTGAAGAGGATATGAAGTTTTTGGAATAAAAGATGGCGACCTAAGTTTGTCGAAGGCGAGGTCATTTAAAATAGAGTTCTTTTTTGCTAACCCGTCTTCGACAAGCTCAGACTGACACTATAGTCTCTGGCATAGCTCCTTAGTAACCAATAGAAATCTTTTAAAGCACTCAAAATAATCAAAACAAAATAATCAAATGAACACAAAAAATAAAATCGCGTTGATAACAGGTGGTAGCCGCGGCCTTGGAAAAAATATGGCACTGGCCATTGCCAAAAAAGGAATTGATGTGATACTTACTTACAATTCCAATAAAGAAGCGGCAGATGATGTTGTTGGCGAAATAGAATCGCTCGGGCAAAAAGCTGTCGCCTTTCAACTGAACACGAGTGATACAAAGTCGTTTGACAATTTCATCAAACAATCGACATCCTGGTTGCAGGAACAAAAAGGCAGCCCTAATTTTGATTTCCTGATCAATAATGCAGGAACGGCTTTATATGCCCTTGCATCAGAAACCACGGAAGAACAATTGGATGCCATTTTCAATATTCATTACAAAGGCGTATTCTTCTTAACACAAAAAGCCTTGCCCTTCATAAATGATGGCGGCAGCATCATCAATATCTCATCAGGATTATCGCGTCTTTCTATTCCGGGGTCCTCTGTTTATGGTTCAATGAAAGGCGCAGTAGAAGTGCTTACGCGCTATTTAGCAAAAGAATTAGGACCAAGAAAAATTCGTGTGAACGTAATTGCACCCGGTGCTATTGAAACAGATTTTGGCGGTGGCCGCACCCGTGATAATAAAGAAATTAACTATCGCATCGCAAGCCTTACCGCCTTAGGCCGGGTTGGTTTGCCCGATGATATTGGCGGTGTGGTTGCTTTTTTGTGTACCGAAGACGCGGGTTGGATAAATGGTCAACGCATAGAAGTTTCAGGTGGACAGGCGCTTTAAAAATAAAATCTAATTTTGCAATATGCCCAACAATCAACCTTACCGGATAAAAACTATCAGTGAATTTCATCATCTCAAAAAATTACCCAATCCGGCGCATCCGTTAATCAGCGTAATAAATATGGAAGACATGAACAATGCTCATGAGAATAATCAGGGCATTTTCGTTCATGATTTTTACCTCATTGCCCTGAAAAGAAATTGCGCTATCAAAATGAAATACGGACAGCAGGAATATGATTTTGATGAAGGCACTATGTTCTTCACTTCGCCTAACCAGGTTTTTGGAGTTGAACACGACAACAGCAAGAAAGCAGAAAAAAAGTCTGGATGGATGTTGCTCATTCACCCGGATTTTTTATGGAAAACCACGCTGGCAAAGAATATAAAGCAATACGAATATTTTGATTATGCGGTACATGAAGCACTTTTTCTTTCGGAAAAAGAAGAAGCTGTTATGAACAATATCATTGAAAATATTCAACAGGAATATCAATCCAATATTGATAAATTCAGCCAGGACATTATCATTGCGCAACTGGAAGTGCTACTCAATTATGCCGACCGGTTTTATCACCGCCAGTTTCTGACAAGAAAAATAACGAATCATCAAATCCTTGATCGCATGGAAGCCCTTCTTACGAAATATTTCGTAAGCGATGATTTAATAAAAGATGGTTTACCTTCTGTTCAACACATTGCTGAAAGCCTGAACGTGTCGCCTAATTATTTAAGTGGTTTATTAAAAACATTGACAGGCCAAAGCACGCAGCAGCACATTCACAATAAATTGATAGAAAAGGCGAAAGAAAAATTGTCAACAACCAATTTATCAGTAAGTGAAATTGCTTACGAACTGGGCTTTGAATACCCCCAATCGTTCAGCAAATTATTCAAATTAAAAACTCATTCTTCGCCGCTCGAATTCAGGGCATCGTTTAATTGAGAAAAGTGAGAGGTCTGTATTTTCTTTGTGTTTTATCAAAATAAAAATTCTGTTTATTTATCCGTTTACTGCAAAAAAAATCAGTTTATTTCCGATATTAGCCAGGTATCAAAATCTCTCAAAGTGAAAAAAGAGAGATATGAGCAATAAACACGGAATCTGAAGGTTCATTATTATTTTTGAGTAACAAAAAGTTTAACTACTTGTCAGATCACCTTCATTTTTTTTAATGTAATCCCACCAAATTATTTTCGTACTCCAAACAACTTAAATGCATTCTAACCTACTTATATTTTTACTTGCATTAATCGCTTCAGTTTCTGTCGGACCATTATATGGCCAGGATAGCGGATTAATTTTTGGCAATGCCAGGGATAAATATACACAGGCACCCGCAGCAGGCGCCAGTATTGTAATTGAGGGCAGCAACGAGAGTGCTGTAGCGGATAGCAATGGCAATTACAAACTGGAGACCACCGTGGGCGTAAAAAATATAACCATTACCTTTTCAGGATATGCACCGCAAACCAAGTACAACATTGTAGTAAGTTCCGGAAATGCGCAAATCGTAAATTTTGAACTCGAACCCAAAGCTACCAGTTTGAAAGGTATCGTGATTAACCTTGATAAAAATAAATCGGCAAGGGCAGCGGATATGATCACACCCATGTCCACCCAAAAACTTACCTCGGAAGAAATTAAAAGCAACCCGGGTGGTAACTTTGATGTTTCAAAAGTGATACAGGTATTGCCCGGAGTTGCGGGAGGCGCGCAGGCCAATCGAAACGACATTATTGTTCGTGGCGGTGCACCAAATGAAAATGTCTATTACCTGGATGGGATTGAAATTCCGGTGTTGAATCATTTTCAGACACAGGGAGCTTCCGGCGGCGCTACCGGCATCCTGAACGTATCTTTTATTGATGAGGTTCAGCTCACTTCCTCGGCCTTTGATGCGCGCTATGATAACGCACTCTCTTCTACTTTTGTAATCAAACAGAGGCAAGGCAACCCGGAAAAGTTGAGTGGCAATATCCGCCTGGGCGCTTCGGAAGTAGCGGCTACGTTAGAAGGCCCTTTAGATAGCCAGACCACTTTTCTCGCTTCAGCGCGAAGATCCTATCTCCAGTACCTTTTCCAGGCATTAGACCTGCCTATCCGTCCTCAATACTGGGATTTCCAGTTTAAAGTGAGCAGGAATATCGATAAAAAAACAACACTCAATATCATTGGCATAGGCGCCATCGACAAATTCAGGCTGGCTGTGCCACGAAAATCCAGCCCGGAGAATGAATACATTTTAAGATCGAACCCTGCTATTGATCAATGGACCTATACTGTTGGCGCGTCTCTGAAACGATTGATCAGCCATGGCTATATTAATGTGGCGCTGAGCCGGAATATGTTTAACAACCGCGCCAACCAGTTTGAAGATAATAATACACGCAGTGTGCAAACCCTCAACCTTAATTCTGATGAAATAGAAAACAAACTACGCATCGATGTAAACAAGTACGTCAACGGCTGGAGATTTTCTTATGGCGCGGATGTGCAATTCGTAAAGTACAACAGCGACCTCTTTAACCGGGTGAGTAATGAAATAAAAGATGCGAATGGCAATGTAGTGTCGCCGGCGGTAACGGTTGACCTTAACACTGAAATTTCTTTTTTTAAATACGGTGCTTTTGCCCAGCTTTCCAAACGTTTTTTAGATAACAAATTATTACTCTCCGGTGGTGTGCGTACTGATATGAATTCGTTCACTAAAAACGGGAATAATCCTCTCAAAACGCTTTCGCCACGATTGTCTTTTTCTTATAAATTATTGCCGGAATGGGATCTTACCGGCTCTATTGGATCTTATTATAAAATACCTGTTTATACCAATTTAGGCTTCAGAAATAATAATGGCGAACTGGTCAATCAAAATATGGATTACATCCGAAGTGACCATTATGCTTTGGGTTTCCAGTTCATTCCCAGGAATGATTTCCGCCTTACCCTTGAAGGGTTTTATAAAAAGTACTCGCATTACCCTACCTCTGTTCGTACCGGGATTTCATTGGCCAATCAGGGAGCAGATTTTACAGCAGTGGGTAACGAAGCAGTATTGTCAAACGGAAAGGGGACTACTTATGGAGTAGAATTTTTTATGCAGCAAAAATTAATCAAAAACACTTTTTATGCCCTGAGTACCACTCTGTACAAAAGCGAATTTGCCGGGGCCGATGGAAAGCTATTACCCTCTTCGTGGGATTACGGCTACCTGGTGTCTGCTACGTTAGGACAAAAATTCAAAAGAAATTGGGAACTTGGAATTAAGTACCGCCTGGCAGGAGGCGCCCCTTATACGCCCTTTGATTTGGTAGCTTCCAGGGCCAATTACATCACTACCGGTGTAGGCACCCTGGATTATAGTGCCATCAATTCATTGCGGTTAAAACCTTTTCAGCAGGTAGATTTACGGGTAGATAAAACCTACAATTACAAACATACCAGCCTCAATCTTTATATTGATTTTCAAAATCTGCTGGTCTTTAAAACCGAAGGCACGCCACGATATACGTTTAAACGTAATGCAGATAATTCAGGCTTTGAAACGACTGATGGTAATCCGTTGCAAACAGATGGCAGCAATGCCATACCTATTATTTTACCAGACGATAATACTTCATTGCTACCTACCATTGGTTTTATCTTTGAGTTTTAGCATTTGGACTGCTTCGTCCCTCGCTATGATCATAGTGAATAAAGAAATAAGACAATTTTCTGTTTTAAAAATCCAGTCCAGGCCGGAATCGCGATAGCTATCGGGATCAGTAAACGAACAAAAAGCTGATATTTCTATTCTTTAATTATTCCCATCCTGTGTAACTCAATCTTTTAATTTCAGAAATTTCCGACGCAACTTTTAAAGAGATTTAATTAAGTTTGACCAAATTCTTTTCTACGCTACATAATGCATTGCTTGTAAATCTGTAATCATAAATATTGAGAATATATTTTAATAACGAAAAATGATGAAATCCAAATTGTACTGCTTGTTATCTTTTAGCTTGCTGTTTTTGTTTTCCTGTAATGAAAGCCACAAAAAAAATACTGTTCAGGTTGACAGAACCAAACTGACCGAAGATCAAAAGCGATTGCCGGAGAATGCAGTGAGCGCTCTGAAAGTGGCCGATGGCCTGGAGGCGGCCCTGTTTGCAAGCGAGCCCATGCTTTCCAATCCTGCTAATATGGATATAGATGCAAGAGGCCGTGTTTGGATTACTGAAGCCTACAATTACCGGATCAACCTTCATCCTGACCATCCGGTGAGAGCTGCCGGCGACCGCATTCTTATTCTTGAAGATAGGAATGGAGATGGCGTAGCCGATACGAGTAAAGTTTTTTACCAGGACACTTCTATCAATGCGGCTCTGGGTATTTGCGTGTTGGGAAATAAAGTGATCGTATCAGTAAGCCCAAATGTGTATATTCTCACAGATACGAATGGAGATGATAAAGCAGATAAGAAAGAAATTCTCTTCAAGGGCATTGGAGGCATCCAGCATGATCATGCTATTCATGCTTTTACTTTTGGCCCCGACGGCAAGCTTTATTTTAATTTCGGAAACGAGGGCGACAGTATTGAAGATCGCAATGGCAAGGTGATCACAGATAAAGCGGGCAACCCTGTGGATGTAAACGATAAGCCGTACCGGCAGGGAATGATCTTTCGTTGTGACCTTGATGGAAGCAATTTTGAAGTATTGGGTAATAATTTCAGAAACCCTTATGAAGTTGCCGTCGACGCTTTTGGAAATTTGTGGCAATCGGATAATGATGATGATGGCAACAGGGGCGTGCGTATTAATTATATTTTGGAATATGGTAATTATGGATATACGGATGAGATGACCGGAGATGGATGGAGAACACGAAGGGTGAATATGGAAGACTCTATTCCTTTGCAGCATTGGCATCTAAACGATCCTGGGGTAGTACCCAATTTATTGCAAACCGGTTCCGGTTCTCCCACAGGAATTTTGGTAAATGAAGGCAAGCTTCTCCCCGATGAATTTTACGGACAGGTGATACATGCTGATGCGGGGAAAAATATCGTCCGTTCTTACCCGGTAGAAAAAGAGGGAGCGGGTTATTCGGCAAAGATTATTAATATAGTGGAAAGTGTGGATGACAGTTGGTTTCGCCCTTCGGATATCTGTATGGCGCCGGACGGCTCTTTGTTCATTGCCGACTGGTACGATCCCGGCGTAGGCGGCCATGAAGTGGGCGACCTCAACAGGGGCCGGGTGTTCCGTGTAGCTCCGGATGTTTCAAAATATAAAATTCCCACCTTTTCTGTTGACAATACAAAGGATGCCATCAAAGCTTTGGAAAATCCAAATTTAGCAACGCGTTATCTTGCCTGGCAGAAACTGCATGAACAGGGCGCTGCAGCAGAAAAAGATTTGGCGGATGTTTTCAACAATTCTAACAATACCCGGTACCGGGCAAGAGCGCTTTGGCTGTTGTCCAAACTGCCGGTCAAAGGAGCCGAATATATAAATAAAGCCGAAAAAGATAAAGATGAAAATATCAGGGTAACGGCATTTAAAGCAGCGCGGCAAATTGATATGGATGTGATTCCACTGGTGAAAGAGGCGGTAAATGATTCGTCCGCACAGGTACGCAGGGAAGCTTTTACGGCATTAAGACACAATACCTCTCCGGAAGCCCCGGCACTGTGGGCTGCGCTTGCGCAAAAATATGACGGCAAAGACAGGTGGTACCTGGAAGCAGCGGGGATAAGCGCTGACGGGCAATGGGATAATTATTTTGCAGCGTGGAAAACGCTGGTGGGAGACAACTGGAATACGCCCGCAGGTAGAGACATCGTCTGGAGATCAAGAGCCAGCGCTGCTTTACCGATGCTGGCAACTATTATCAGGGATGATAAAATTGATCTTTCGAAAAACCTGAAATTCTTCCGCGCGTTTGATTTTCAGACAGATTCTTCCAAACAAAAAATTCTTCTGTCTTTGCTAAATTCAGGTCCCGAAAAAGAGAATGGACCGAATGAAAACGTAAGAAGAATATATACTTTACTCCAGTTGGATGCTTCTAAACTGGTGGTAACTCCTTCCATAAAACAAATGATTGAGGCCAGCCTTGACGCAACGAAAGGCAGTGCGCAATTTCTCGATTTGCTGTCAAAGTACAACATCAAAAACAGAAATCCTGAATTGTTGGAAATGGCTTTGAAAAATCCAGATGAAGACATTAAAACGAGATCTTTAAACTTGTTAATAAAGAACGGTGGCGCCGGTGCCATAAAATCGGCCATCCATTCTGATACTGCATCAGCAATGATCCTCTTAACTTCATTAGGAAGGGTGAACGATGAGAAGGCCAAAACTCTTCTTCAATCTGTGTTGATGGATAAAAAACTGGACCTTGCCGTAAGGCAAAAAGCCACGGGCGCCTTTGCCAATGGCTACCAGGGCCAGGAAAAATTAATGAACCTGGTATCTTCTAAAAAGCTTCCGCAGGAACTTGATACCACCGCAGAAAAAATTTTACTTCATGCATGGCGAAGCGATATCAATAGAAGAGCCGTGGCTTTTTATCATAAAGGAGAAAACGACAACAATAACTTACCACCTGTTGCCACTTTAGTGAAAATGAATGGTGATAAAGTTCATGGACAATTGATATTTTCTAATACCTGCATGTCGTGTCACCAGGTAAATAATAAAGGAATTAATTTCGGCCCCGACTTATCAGAGATCGGTGCCAAGTTTGCCAAGGATGGGCTGTATGCCAATATTTTAAACCCGGATGCCGGTATCGCTTTTGGATATGATGGCTACCTGGTCACCACAAAAGACGGGAACACGCAACTGGGATATGTTACCAGTGAAACAAAGGAAGATCTGTCTTTAAAAATGTCGGGCGGTGTGGTTGCTAAAATTAAGAAAAGTGATATCGTTTCTAAAAAGAAATATGACCATTCATTAATGCCAACCGGGTTGCTCGCCTCAATGAAACAACAGGACGCCGTTGACCTCGTTGAATATCTTTCAACGCTTAAAAAGAAAGAATAGCCAAAGCTTGAGCTAAATACAAAAAACCGCTATTTATTCGTCTACTGACAGGCACATTCGTTTGCCGGAATTTCGCTGGTTATAAAGTGTGGGGCTGGCACCTTTAAAACGTTGCCAGCCCCCAAATAACAGCGATGAAAAACAACCTTCATTATTACTTTTCATCAAGTGACGCTCCAACCTCGCCTGTAATGATTTCTCCGCCCCGCTTGTAATTGCCTATAAAAACTCCCCTGGTTGTCACATGGCTTTCCGTCAATGTAAATGCTGCCGGCAGAGCATCATTTTCAAACAGCTTTTTTCCTTCACCAAGGATCAACGGGTAAATCTTGAGCCGTAGCTCATCTGCCAGGTCATGCTTAAGCAACAGGTGTATAAGCTGGCTACTGCCCCAAACCTGTATGTCGCCACCTTCAG
This sequence comes from Hanamia caeni, assembly GCF_003721595.1. Classification (GTDB taxonomy): domain Bacteria; phylum Bacteroidota; class Bacteroidia; order Chitinophagales; family Chitinophagaceae; genus Ginsengibacter; species Ginsengibacter caeni. Next base: position 447,064 of record NZ_RJJR01000001.1, on the reverse strand, counting down.
AGTTCTTAAGCTTTTGGATATCTTCCAGACTTTTGAGGAAAACGGTATTTCGCCAATCGGATTTTTCCCTGGTTTGCGACAAAACGTATTTGGTGCCCTCATTAATGCCGGGCCAAAAGTCAGCATGCTGGGGCCAGTAGGATTCAAAAATCTCAAATGTTTTTCTACCCAAAATATAATCTGCTGGTTTCAGCTCCTCCTGCATTAATTTTCCGGAAAGCTCGTCACCATAAGATGCTGTCCAGCCGCCATATTTAAAACCTCCTGATGTATCTTCTTCAGGCCCGCCTGGTGCTTGCATTACTCCGTCTAAGGAGATCATTGATAAGACAATAATTTTTCGCATGTTATTTAATTTATAGTATAATTGAAAATGGTTGCTTTGTTGACAGGAGGATGATTACTTTAAAAAATCATTCAAATAGTCTAATATAGTTTTCGTCTGCATCATCAGGCTGACATGTGCCTGCGAAGGCACAATGGCCAGGTGCGACTTTGGCATCGGCGCCATATCAGCAGCAATACCCCCTCCCAATAATTGATAGGTTTTTGCCAACTCAACTTTATCCAGCCCGTCATTGTCGCCGGATATGATGAGTACCGGCGCAGCAATTTTCGCAATATTTGAGTCGCCGACATCGAATGGCTCTTTGGCGAAAGCAAACATCTGCGCTAAGAACTTCCTCCATTTTGTTTTATCGGGTGCTACGGCGTCGTAAGCCGTTTTTAGGGGTGTGTTATCAAAAAATTCTGGTTTAAAATCTTTAAATGCACCGTTCACTACAGGTAGCCAACCACTACTTTTATAGGTAGAAGAAATGATCGCCAATTTTCGTAACCGTTTCGGACTTTGTACGGCAAACTGGTAAGCCACAGAGCCGCCCATACTATATCCCACTACATCGACACTATCAATTTTCAGGTAGTCTATCACGCCTTCTACATCGCTTGCCAAAGTAGTGATCGACAATTTTCTATCTGAAAACGGCGTATGCCCATGTCCCTGCATTTCAATGGCAATTACTTTCCTGGTTTTAGATAACTCAGGAATCAATTGTCCCCAGTTCATCTCAATGGTATAAAAAGCACCATGCAATAAAACGATGGGCCTGCCCTCGCCATACACTTCGTAATAAACTTTAATGCCGTTGACAGGCGCGTAGCCACTTTCTGAAGGTTTATTAGGTTGAGCTTTCGACTGAAATACGGTGAAAAAAAGAATAGCCATTATCAATGCCGGCTTTGGAATATTATATATGTTACCTGCTCTTTTCATAAAACGTTATTAAATTATTTTGAATTTATTGACCATGCAAAGATGGAAGGCATTTAACGATTTTACGCAGTGTAAAAACGTCAACTTAGAGGGTGATTACGCCAAACTGTTTCTCTGTAAATTCTGATTCTTCAAAAAGACAAATCCGAAACTCCTGAATAATTCGGTATTAGATCCAGATTTCTTTTAGGGTAATATGCAATAACAGCACGCGTCGCCGTTATCTTTGCCGGTCTGTGCACCACAGAGCCGCAGCACGAACTATGAGGAGAGCTGATTATCTTGCGCATCCCAAAAAATTACCTGAATGCATAGTACACTTCCTTTTTTACTGGCCATGATAGCGGCCATTGTGCTTTTGGAAATGTGGGCCCGGAAATTAAAAATTGCCTATCCCATTTTGTTGGTGGTGGCCGGGCTATTGATCAGTTTTATACCCGGGCTGCCAATGGTAAAAATTAATCCTGATCTCATCTTCTTTATCTTCCTGCCGCCATTGTTATTTGAAGCCTCCTGGTCAGTGTCTTTTAAGGAGATGAAAAAATGGTGGCGCATTATCGGCAGCTTTGCCTTCCTGGTAGTTTTTTTTACGGCATTTTCTGTGGCCATCATCACTAATTATTTCATTCCCGGCTTTTCTATAGCGCTCGGTTTTTTGCTTGGCGGCATTGTTTCTCCGCCCGATGCGGTAAGTACCAGCGCCATCACCAGCTTTGTAAAAATTCCCAAATCTTTCTCGGCCATCCTGCAGGGAGAAAGCCTGATGAATGATGCCTCTTCGCTCATTATTTTTCGCTTTGCGGTGATAGCGGTCGGCACGGGGCAATTTATCTGGCATGAGGCGGCCACGACCTTTTTGTGGATGGTAATTGGCGGCGCGGGCATTGGCTTACTGCTGGGCTGGATCTTTGTGAAGTTCCAGAAGCTATTGCCAACCGATGCCCCGTCAGACATTGCGCTCACGCTGATTGAGCCTTATTTTATGTATTGGATCGCCGAGGAGTTACATTGCTCCGGCGTATTAGCCGTGGTGGCCGGCGGGCTGTACATGTCTGTAAAAAGACTTGTTTTTCTCAACAGCACCAGCCGCGTGCGGGGCTATAGCGTGTGGGAAAGTTTTATATTTATATTGAACGGCATAGTGTTCCTGGTGATTGGCCTGGAGCTTCCTGAAATTGTGCAGGGCCTCCGCGTCAAAGGCATACCACTTTCCACGGCGATTGGCTATGGCGTAATGGTGACGGTGGTGTTGATCGTTGCGCGCATCATTAGCTCGTATGTGGCCATGTTAGCTACTATCATCTTTCGGCCCAATGTGGCGCCCAGCGGTGCGTCCTCTAACAGAACAAGGTTAACGATGCCACTCTTATTGGGCTGGACAGGTATGCGCGGGGTGGTATCGCTGGCGGCCGCGCTGGCCATTCCTGCGGTCATGGCTAATGGCGCCGACTTTCCATTTCGCAACCTTATTTTGTTCATCACTTTTGTGGTGATCCTGCTGACGTTGGTGGTGCAGGGCTTAACGCTGCCCTATATTTTAAAACGTGGTAAATTCTTTACCGCGTTCCTGGAAGAGCCGGAAGAAGAAACGAGGCAACGGATTAAACACGGCCTGAGGGAAACAAATTACCGGTTTCTCAAAGATAAATTTGATCATGAACACGACCCGGGCCTGCAGAAATTGCTGAAAATATGGGAGGCTAAAATCGAAACCACCGGCCAGGAAGGGATGAATGAAAAGACGAAAACCATACTTATAGAAATGCTCGATCATCAGCGCCGGTACCTGTCGGAGCTCAACAAAGATCCTTCCATCACCGAAGAACTCATACGTACACAATTATACCAGATAGACCTGGAAGAAGAGCGGCTGAAAGCAATTTAGTGACCGGATAACAAAGAAGCTGATGCGGCGTCTTTCAAAAATCCACAAGAGAAAATCGAAAATAAATTCCGGTTATTTGTCCGTTTACTGCTTGTGGTGCTGATGTTGGCGTCCAGCCAATATTACTGCTATTTTTCTTCCGCTCTCTTAGCAGGAACGCATGCGCCAACTTTCAGAACGCTCCGGAAGCCTGACGTTTTCTTTATGAACAGCTAGATTATTCAGAGGTAATGAAAACATAATCTATCAGAAGTTAAGTATGAAACGTAATGCAGTAAATTGCGGACTGATAAAAAATGCGCAGCGTTTTTTTAATAAAAAGAATTATATGAAATACGGACTTTTAATAGATATGGATGGGGTAATATATAGCGGCGAAACGCTAATAGAAGGTGCGGATAAATTTATCGGCTACCTGCTTAAGCAAAAAATACCTTTCACTTTCATGACCAACAACAGCCAGCGTACAAGGCTTGAGTCGGTACGTAAATTAAAAGGATTTGGCATTGAGGTTACGGAAGACCATGTGTATACCAGCGCTATGGCAACCGGTAAATTTTTAGGTGACCAGGGTAAAAACGGAACAGCTTATGTGCTGGGCGAAGGCGGCTTATTAACCAGCCTGCATGAAAACGGCATCACCCTTGTGAATACAGATCCTGAATTTGTAGTGCTTGGCGAAGGCAGAAATTTTACTTTGGAAATGGTTCAACGCGCTGTTGATATGATCCTTGCAGGAGCAAAATTTATTACTACGAACAGAGACCCATCTCCCAAAAAGCCGGGATGGAACAACCTGGGAATTGCCGCCACCACCGCGATGATAGAAGAAGCTACGGGCAGAAAAGCATTTGTAACCGGCAAGCCAAGCCCGGTAATGATGCGCTCTGCGAGGAAATACCTGGGATTGGAAACTGCAGAAACAACAGTGATAGGAGATACAATGGAAACTGATATAGAAGGTGGTATCCAGATGGGTTATAAAACAATTTTAGTACTGTCAGGCATTGCAAAAAAGGAAGACATCAGCCATTACGCATTCAAGCCCGACCTGGTGGTGAGCACGGTGGAACAAATTCAGTTTCCATTGAAGTGGTGGTAAAATGTTCTGTTGTTTTATATTAAAATTCTCTATTCAGGTCGGGGCGCACTCTCCAAAAAAATCCGGCTGGGTCGCCAAGTTCTGAATCATCACTCGTTAAAATGTTTTTAAATTCATACAGCCAGCAAGAACTACTGTAAATAGCCTTTTTTTACGCCTGGCAGACCATTTCAGGAAAAACAATAGATAACCTTTCGCGAAAAATGGCGCCCGTGCGCTAGACAGGCAAAGCCCGCACCACTAAAGAATAAAAAAGTTTATTCTCCATCTCTCAAAAAGATTTCTTTGCTATCATCACACCAAATAACACCGCAACAGCGTCCTGTAAAGAATTTTCCATATCCTTCTGCACCCATATAGTGAAAGGCTTTTTTCTGAATTTTACCGCACCTACGTGATGCCCTTCTGCATTTACAAGTACAGCATCGGCTTTAAATGATGCACGTTCAAGAAATAATGAATCTTTTTCTGAAGTTAAAAATCCCTCTGGTGCGGAAAAAATGCTGAATGGAAGTCCACCGTTTCCGAAATTTTTTAAGCTAAACTTCCAGGCTGTTGCAAGGTTGTTTCGTTTTATAGTTCCGTTAATAGTGCTTTCAGAACTTAATACTTCATTTTCCTCTTCATGGTTTTTGCTCATTACTTTTCCCAGGAAGGTTTGTCTTTTTTCTTTTGATTCATTTGTAACAACAAATAAAGCCGCCGTTGAATTTTCATCTGTTCCCATTTGTAATTTGTAAACCCGGCTTTTCTTAATGGTCATGTATTTACTTTGGTCGAATCCACCTGAACCAGAAAATTCTACATAAGCGCTGTCTTTCCTCTTTTGTTTTAGCTTGCCTGAATCCAGCTTTGAAAGATTCATTGTAAAAACCCAGGCAGAACCAGGCTGCGAAAGCCTGAGCATTCCATTTTTATAGACAACGTTCCATTTTTCGCATTTGGCCATCATCAAAGAATCTTCAAACGATTGAGAAAGAGTTTTTCCGATAAACATATTTAGCAGAAAAAGGTAAATGACGAAAATCAGTATTTTCCTTTTCATAATCTTATTTTTAAAACGCGTATGCAAGATACCAGCCACTGTAGCAGCATGTGCTAATGAACCTTTACTAACTTTTGTTCCCAATTGGCTGAGGACGTTTGGAGCCTGCTTATGTAAGTACCTGCAGGTAATTTGCTGCCATCGAAATGGATTTGTTGCACAATTCCCTTTTGTACATATCCATTAAAAACAGTAGCTACCATTTTACCGTTCATATCATACAGCCTGATGCTTGCCGTGCCTGATTCCTGTGTCTTAAACGAGAAAGTAACAGAATTGGTAAAAGGATTGGGGAACGCGCCCTGGAATTCAGTATTTTTAGAAGCAAATGCAGATTTGGGATTTAATGTTGCCTCTTCTTCTGCAAACGGAACTGAATGTTTTTCATCGCATGCGCCCAATGTGCCTCCCTGTGCAATGAGCCTTGAAGCGGCATTGCGTGGCATGCATAAATTTTTGCCATGAAAGCAAATAGTAACCTTTTCATTCTTTTTATTTTCACAGATGAAATCAGGAACGGCATTGTATAAAGCTTTTGCAATGGCATAAATATCTGCTCCATGATAGTTGGTTAATATTACCAGCGTTAGCTTTTTATCAGGCTGATAAAACATAACGGAACGATAACCAGGCGCATTTCCATCATGGCCGTAAAAATCATAAACGCCACTTATTTTTTTTGAAAGAAAGAGGCCGTAGCCAAGCCTGTCGCCATCTTCATCGGGGTTAGGAGCTATGGATTGTAACATGGTATTGAGAATTTTGTTGCCTGTGGCCTTACCGCTAAAGAGATCGGAACTCCATTCTGCAACGTCTTTTACATCTGATACAATAGCGCCCCCTGTAAAGCCAAGCGAGGCAATGGCCGTATAAGGAAACGTGGAAATATTCGTATAGGCATCAGGGAAAGTGGGCTGGCCTGTTTGCAAAAAAACAGGATTGAAAGCGCTGATATTGTCGTGCGGCGCTGCTAAAATTTTGTTATTTGGATTGGGTTCTCTTACATCAAAGTACATTGACTTAAGGCCTAATGGATTGAAAAAGCGATCCCGGTAAAAATCCTCCACCTTTTTGCCGGTAGCTGTTTCTATGATAGCGCCAAGCAATACATAGTTGGTACTGGAATATTTACGCACCGCTCCCACCGGGTTGATTTGGTGAACGAATGAAAGCATTTCATAAGGCGTCCATACATGTGTTGGTTGAGCAGCTACCGCAATCTGTAAATTAATTTCATCTGTAAAATCGCTATAGCCGCTTTCATGAGCGAGTAATTGCCTTATCGTAACATGACTGTCTAAGCCCGGATTTATTGCATTGACCGGAATGTATTTGCTAATGAGGTCATCCAATTTAAAAGCGCCTCCATTAGCAAGTTCCAGAACCAAAGGCGAAGTGAATGTTTTGGTGATACTATAAATACGCGACAACGTATTTACTGTAAATGGAGTACCACCTGCAACAACATTATTGTTTTCTTCTACATTACGAGCGGCATAGCCGGTAGCGCCTTCCCAATCTGCAAGGCCATCTACTTTTATTTCTGCAGACATGCCGCCAATAAAGGGATTGGCAGGATTATTTTGAAAACTGTCAATTACCGATTGGAGCCTTCTTTGCACACTGCCTGAAAACCCCTCGCCATTTTTAAATTGTGGAAATCTTCTCAGATAATCCTCTTTTGTCTGTGCCGGCGAAGCATGTGATGTTAAGAGAATCATTAACATCATTACAAGTTTAATTGATTTCATAATGAATATAATTGGTTTAAAATGATGGTAATCTATTGTAAGGTGAGCGCAACCAACTCATCAACGAAGCTTTTGAAAACATCTTTAAGCCCGCTCTCAGCATCGGTTCCATAATTAACAAAGAAAATATGCGTTACTCCCTTTTGAGGAAAATAAAATAGATTGGCTGAGTAGCCCAGGTCGCGGCCTTTGTGGCCAATTCCGTAATCCCCATTTGGCTGGATGTATGATTTTTGCAAACCATATCCGTAAAAATTAGTGTCATCCTTCTTGCCATAGGTTTGCATAATGGCAAGTGACTTTTGGCTTATCAATGTTTGTTGAATGAACAATGCCTTTTCAAAGGTAAACAGGTCAAATACATTGCTGTAGATTCCGCCATAGCCATTGCCGCTTCCTGTCACCAGGTTGGAAACATTTACAATGGTATGGTTATTATACAAATCAAAATATCCCTGCGCCACCGTATTGGGCAAAACATCATGCGGCTGATAATAGGTATTGGCAAGATGCAATGGATTTAAAATATACTGTTTCAAAAGGTCGCTATGGTTTTTATGCGTTGCGGCTTCAATCACCATAATGACCAAAACAGTATTGGTGTTGGAGTAAATAGCAGTATCACCTGGATTAAAAACGGGCGGCTTGTTATAAATAAATTTAAGTAGTTCTTCCGGCTTCCATATTTTGTTTGGATTGTTTAAAACGGCAAGGTAAAAAGCATCCTGCTCTATCACATCAGGTACGCCGGTTTCATGTTTCAGGCAATCGCCGAGGGTAATTTTATTTCCATTGGGAACCTTACCAGTAACAGACGATGGCAGCCAGTTATTAATTTTTGTATAAAGTGCATTGTATCCAATTCCTGTATGTGCAGAGTCTTCTATCAGTTTAAAAACCAGGACACCCATAAAAAGCTTAGTGATGCTGGCAACTTTAGAAACCTGTCCAACAGTAAAAGGAATGTTTTTTTCTATATCGGCTTTGCCAATTGAACCTACCCATGTACCGTTAGCATCGTTCACCAAAAGTGATATCCCTGGTAAACCTTTGTCGTGATACTTCTCTAGCAACGCCGAAAAGGCTGCGTTCTTTGGATGCAGGGCACTTGAATCACTCCAGGGAACGTCAATGTTTGATAGATGAGTTGGTTGTACCTGCGCTTTTTTGCAGGAGACAGAGACAAGAGCCACGCAAATAAAAAGTATATAATTTTTCATGTCTTTTTATTTTTTAAGTGATTGCAAAGGAACAGTGGCTCCAATGAGCAGTATGTTGTAGGGAAGTATGGGAACATAAGCTTTTACGAATGGTGTTTGCAATAATTGCTGATAAGTTATAAATATTTTCAAAGGCCTTGCACTCAGGGGATGCGGGATATATCCTATGCTAAAATTTAACACGGCCATTGCCTGCGCCCTTCCGATTCCTTTATCATCTTTATATTCTCCGTTATTATCGAGTTTAAGTTTTGCTGTTGCAGGAATCGAATGCAGGTAACCGGCTCCTATGGCTGACTGGGCCATCCAATGTTTCGAAAATTTATACCGGTACCCAACGTCCGTGTATAATGGAAGTGCATGTTGCACATACCTGTGATACAGCCATCCGAACTTAATTTCCTGGTACCAGTCGTGTTTGTTTTTTGTTTTCCAGTTGAAACCATAACCTATTTCAACACCCGGCTGTGCGATGCTTGTGGCTAGACTGCTGAATTGTGAGAAGGGATAGGCACTTGCGGCATTTACGAAGGCAATGCTTATTTCTTTTTGTTTTTGAGCTGGGGCCGATGTTGTAACAAGCAGAAGCAGAAAAAAGCCATATTTATTTTTCATGGTGAAAAGGTTTATTTTTTACACGTGTTTTTGTAAAACAAACCGATGATAAACCAGCGAACCGTTTTCATTAGGTTAGCCGGCGGAGTCTACAATAATTTTGCTATCAACTTGCTGGTTTTTTTGTATATTTTTTCAATTAAAATTTTACCAATCCGGGTTTTAAATCTTTTAAAGCCCTTGTAATCTTTTTTCTTGATTTATGAAATTTTTTTTAGTTACGGGTCTTCGGTCCAAAAGCAATGGTTGCAATATTCTTCAATTCACCACCCTTAGTTGAATTCTCTCCCCATGCGCCGATGCGTTGCATTCCTTTCTCTTGTGAATACAAAAACGTTTATAGGGCCGTTAGTTGCTTCATTCAGTCGCCCGGGCGCTTTTGCTGCTTCAACATGAGTTTCGTAAATAGCCCTTGCATACTTTGTAAAAGGGTGTGCTTTTGTTAGCCGTGTTACCAGCAAAATCATGGAGGAAAAAATAATCGTTTTCATAACGCTTTGTTTTACGATGTAAAGTTCAATTGCGTCTTTCCTGTTACCTAATTGATATTGTCTAAAAGCGGAATTAAATTTTGCGGTTTTAGCAAATGGAGTTGGAATTCTTTTTAGATTTTATATTTTCTGCAAACCGGGGGTGATATCTGTTGCAAAAATATCTTTTTTCATAATAACATATTATAAAAAAGTGACAACTTTGTATCAGGAAGTGAATATAATGTAGGGACAGGTCGCGGCCTGTCCCTACTTAAAAATAGTTATATTTAATAAATAATTGATACATCGTGAATGCAGCCGAATTACAAATCGATTTCTTACAACAGATACGCGGCCGTTTACCATCACACCTGTCACTGGTGGATGCTATTGCAGAACAGTTGAACCTGAGTATTGACAGCGCTTACAGGCGCATAAGAGGTGAGAAACATTTGACATTTGATGAAATACAAATTCTCGCATCACACTATAAAATTTCCTTAGACAGCTTCCTGCACCTGCAAAACGATTCCTTAATTTTCTGGGGTAAAAATATTGACCGCCATACATTTGATTTTGAAAACTACCTGCAAGGCATCGTGCGCCAGTTGGAATATTTTATTCCTTCAAAAGAGAAACAAATGCTTTACCTGAATAAGGACATCCCCATCTTTCACCATTTTATGTTTCCTGAACTGGCTGCATTTAAATGTTATTTCTGGAGCCGTTACGACCTCGATTATCCGAAGTACAATAAAAACCAGTTTTTAATTGAGGATTACATTGATATTTTCAACAACACGGGCAAAAGAATTTCGGAGTTATACCTGCAAATTCCTTCTGTTGAAATATGGAATGTTGATTGCATCAATACCACGATAAGGCAAATAGCGTACTACACGGAAACAAGAATTTTTAAATCGCAGCAGGATATCGAGACAGTTTATGATTGTCTTGAAAAATTAGTTGACCATATAGAAACCCAGGTAGAACATGGTTATAAATTTCCCCCCGGCAAACCGGAACCGGAAAACAAAGTAAAATATAGCGTTTATATTAATGATTTCATCTTAGGAGATAATACCATCGCTGTTGAGCTGGATGGAGAAAAAATGGTTTTCCTGAATCACAACGTTATCAATTATATAATGACCAATAACAAAGAATTTATTAATTATACCTTTGAAACACTTAAAATTTTGCTTAGAAAATCAATGCTTATAAGTGAAATCAGCGAAAGAGACCGGCAGTTATTTTTTCATAACTTACGGGAACGCATACACGAAAAGAGAAAAACAACTAACAGATAGTAAAACATCCTCACTTCTTAATCTGCCATTTCCATCCTAAAAGCCTGTATCTTAGGCTCCGGCTCAGGAGAAAGAGAGAACCAAATTTTAATATTCCCTTTTTCTCCTTTTACTATAAAATAGCCGCGTAGCTGGTTGGTGGCAACTACATCAGAGACGGATAGAATTTCCCCTGCCTTTTTAAACGCTTCCCCGGATTGTTTTTGCAAGTCGGCGATAAAGTAATCATCAAAAAAGTTGTCCGCAAATATTCGCGATTGCTTCGCATTGTTCCAGGACGGAAGCAATGACATAATTTGTTGCTTTCTTTTCTCCAGGATTGGGGAGGCCGGTAAAACGCGTGGTTCCAGCTCCGCCCAATTTAACAGAGAATCGATGGCGGCGGTCAAAACCGCTCCCATAGGCGCATAGGTGAGGTTGCCGAAAACGACGAAACCGAAACCATAATCGGGCAGGATGCGCCATTGGCTGCCAAATCCCGGCAAGCCACCACTGTGTGTAATCGTTCTTACGCCGTCACAATCCAGGTATTCATGCAATCCATAGCAGTACGAATCAATGATATCACAATCCTTGCCTTTTGCATTTTTTTCACCCGTCCACACACGCGAGAAATTCCATGCATGCTGCATTTCCCTTAACGAGCTTCTTTTTATGGGGCCATTATCTGCACCGTCATGAGGCCATGAAGAAAGATGGAACGCCATGTATTTTGCAAAATCTCCGATGGTGGTAATCAATCCGCCCATCGCTCCAAACGACCCGCTGTGTAATAACGGCTGTGCTACGAATTTCCCATCTACATAGCGATAGCCAATTGCCAACTGGTTAGCAGGAACATCATCATAATCCCACCACGTGTGCGTCATTCCAAGGGGCTTTAAAATATTTTGGGTGATGTAATCCTGGTAGGTTTTGCCGGAGACCTTTTTGATGATCAATCCTAAAGATGCAAATCCCAGGTTACTGTATTCATAGCCAGTACCGGGCGTTGTAGAAAAAGAAATTCCATCTGCATACAGGCTATCCAACCAGGCATCACTCCTACCCAATTGCCTGTCGCCCCAGGGATTATCTTCCGGGAGCCCGGCATTATGAGTCAGCAAATGGCGAATCGTAACCAGCGGAGCATCCGTGGTAACGGTTTTCATGCCTTTTGCTTCAGGAATATATTTTTCAATTGGGTCATCAAGCGATAGTTTTCCTTCATCTCTCAATTTCAAAATCGCCATTGCGGTAAAACTTTTGGTCATAGAGGCAATGTGGTAATCAGATAACGGTGAAGCGGCGATATTTTTCTCAAAATTGATGGTGCCTGAATAAAAAGAATGAACAAGCCGGCCATCCACCACCAATCCATAAGAGATGGAGGGAAAATGTTTCTCTGCGGCATATTGCTGAAACAGTGAATCAAGCCTTGCATAGGTGGCAGCAATCTTCGCGCTCCGGTTTTTATCAGCGAAAAATGGCGGCCTGTAGGATTGTGCTATTGCGGTTGAAAAAACAATAGTGAAAAACAGCGTCGTGATTATTCTAGGGATGTCGACATTGGTTTTGTATTTTCTCCTCATGCAGTAAAAATAAGGATTTGCAGAATCCGGTTCATGAGAAGTAGGAGATGGTTCCAAAAAACAGGGCAGCTTAAATTCTTGCACTGTCTTCACAAAATAAAATCTGCTTTATTTCCTGCTTTACTGTAGAGAAGCAAGGAGAGTTGTGCCAGAGCGGAGATGTACAAGAGGGAGGCATTACCACTAAGACACAAAGAAAAACTTCGTTTTTTATTTTCAAAGGAAAAAAGTTCTTCGTGTTTTTGTGCCTTCGTGGTACACCTAATATGTTCAAAATACAGATGGCGGTCAAGATCCGTTGATGTGTACAATGACTGAAACTGAAAGACGAAAAAGTCACCAGGCTGGATGAATACATAAGAAAAATGCATTAACGAAAGGTGGATCTTAATGGATTCCAGTAAACGAAGAAATAAGCCAGGTTTTTATTTTATGCGATTGGGTTCATAATTGCATCACGGTCTGTTGATTCAATTTGGCTCCACTTTATAAACGGAGCAGGCGCATCGCTGTAAACATTTAATTGTAGTTCATACCAACCGACGGTATGCCAGCGATTAAATTTATACCCAATATTTTTATAATCGGCGATCTTACTGAAACCCATCTTTTGATGAAAAATGACACTTTTTTCATTGGGCAAAGTAATACCTGCATAAAGGTTTCTGCAACCCTGGTATTTTAAAATCTGAAATAATTTTTGATAAAGCTTCGTAGCAATTCCTTGTTGCCGGAAACTCTCATTCACATAAACGGAACTTTCAAGAGACCATTGATACGCAGCTCTGTCGCGGTGTTTGGATGCATAAGCGTATCCCGCAATAAAACCACCTGATTCATAAACCAGCCACGGGCAAGATTCCTGGTTCCCCATTATTCTTCGCGTAAAATCTTCGACTGTGGGAACCTCCGTTTCGAAGCTTACGGCCGTGTTTGCAATGTATGGAGCATAAATATCAAGAATAGAAGAAGCATCAGAAGACAGGGCACATCTTATTTTGTTCACAAAAAATTTTATTTAAGAAGATAAAATTATCATTTTCTGTCTTTTCTTTTTACAAATAACTCAACCACCATTTTTCTTTGTGATGGGTTTTATAATTATCATACCATTTACACAATGGAAACAGGGCTATCACTATCGCGATCCAAATGATATAGGTTACCAAAAGGTTGTAACCGTCCTTTGCAGCCAAAAAATAAAAAGGCATACCGCCGCTGATAGTGGTTGCTTGTGCAAAGGAATGCCCTTTGATGAAAACAAAAGCTGCAGACACAATATGAATCGCATAAAGGTGAATGACATAGTAAAAGAATGGAACTCTGCCGTAAATTTTTATTGCCGCGGTAAAACCATTTTTTATTTTTTCAAAAAGTGACAGCAACAGGAAAGCCGGCCCGATCGTAACGCACATATACAATAAGGATGGAGGATATTTTTGAACGTTAATAAATGACAGGAGTGTAAACAAGCCATTCTTCTGAATGTGCCACGGCTCGGGATTTCCATAACCGTTGATAAAACGAATTGCGATAAACAAAACAATTAAACCAATGCCAATACGGTTCAGTATCTTTCTTCTTTGCTCAACAGTAAATTTTTGCGAAAAGAATACACCGGTGCAATAGCCCAGCATCATCAAGCCCACCCAGGGTACGAATGGATAAATGATTAGCAATACATGAGACTGACTGATCGGGTATGCCGCGAAAAAACCATGATGCAGCAGGTTCCACCAAAAACCAGCCTCAAATCCCGGGGCTGATTCCGGGATGTCCAGCAGGTTGTGTCCAAACACAATGATGAATCCAATTACCAAAATAACTTTGAAAGGCAAGCGTACCAGCAGGCCCAGTAAGACCATACTGATACCGATGGCCCATATCACCTGGAAGATAATGACATTATAATGCGGATTAAATGTCCATGCAAATGAGATAACAACAATCTCTATCAATATTAGCCAAAGGCCGCGCTTTATCAAAAAAGTTTGCAGTACTTTTTTTGTTTTACGCAAGCTTTGTAAATAAATGGACGTGCCGGAAAGGAATACAAAAACCGGTGCGCAAAAATGAGTAATCCACCTGGTGAAAAACAGCAAAGGAGTTGTGGTGGCCAGGTCGAGCGGGTCTGCGGACGGATGGAAATAATCCCTTACATGATCAAGCGCCATGATAACCATTACCAGCCCCCTGAGCACATCGATGGATTCTATCCTTCTTGTTTTTGAAGTTAATATGGGTTGCATGAAGTTGTGTTTTGGAATTATGTCCTTTATTTATTGGTATTCCATTGATGAAAGCTGGTATTGCTGAAGGATATATTGGCAGATCAAAGCTAACGTTAGTTTCTTTTAATCTTTCTGTTTTCTTTTAAAATTGTTTTCGTTATTTCAGCACTTTCTTTGCATCGGGATTGCCGGTTACCGAGTCATTCACATCTGCATAATCCAATCCAGCGAAGGTTTTATTGCCTGCAATAGGTAAGCGTCAATTCTTTTAAACGCCCTTTTTTAATTGCCCTTTTTGCGAGATAGTTAAAAAAAGGTTCAGCAATTTTTTGAATTCCTGTCATTTTAGAATTATTCAGGAAAACGAATAATGCAAGGTCTGGTAACTTTTTAGGAGCCCCTGATGTGCTTGCTAATCCATCCTTTGCAAGTCCTTTTGATATTAACAGCGAATTTTCAAAATTTAGATTGCCCGGGCTTACCGTTACTTTTAGCAGGCATTCGGTTTTTGAAATGTTGTGGAAGTAATGTTTTTCATAGGGCTTTATGGTTACAATTTCGCCTTGTCGTAGTTGATAAACCTGGCTGCTTTGTCCAACTTCCAACGCGCCTTCCAGCACTTCGAAGGTTTCTGAGAAAAGTGTGTGATAATGCCACGGCGTCTTTTCGTTCGGAGTTATGTTAAACTCAATTATACTTTTATTAGTAGTAGCTGCTGACTGAATTATTTTGGTAAAATTTTCGCGGTTATTATTCTGCTTCTTCTTATTTCTTAATAAAATCAATCCCAAAGAAAAGCATATAACAATTGCAGAAACATGAGGGATAGCCTGCGCCGGGCTGTTGTAGTCTTTACTTAAAACGATAAGCATATCCACAACGGGAACCATTGTGCCCAGCAATAAAAAGGTACCTAATGCTTTTATTTGTTTACTCAACACGAAAATGCAGATAAGCAAGCCCGAAAGTAAGTCGCGTATTCCTTTAATGTAATGAAAAGAGTAGTCACCATTTTCATTAAAATGTATGCCATAACTGATTTCTGCTGCTTCAGGCGCTATTAAAAATCTTGCGCCTATAAAAATTAATCCCAGCCCGGTCAAAAAAGCGATTGCAATAATGATGTTCTTTGTCATAGTTTAATATTTTTAAAAATTATGACACAAAACTCTATTGCCTAAACCCAAAATCTATGCACCCGGGTTAATAAATTATTTTGATGCTGAAAGTCTTTTACGAATACGGCTAAGCGATTGAGGCTTCACACCGACATACGATGCGATATAGTATTGAGAAATTCTTTGCTGCAGGTCAGGGTGTTCTCTCATGAATTTTTCATAGCGAAGTTCAGGTGTGTCGGTATAAAACGAGCCAAGATCTTGCAATGTATGTATAAAAACCTGTTCAATGATAAGCCTGCCAAACCGCTCCCCCAGTCGAACGGACTTATAAAACGTTTGTAAATCATCATAAGAGATATATAGAATATCGCAATCTTCCAATGCCTGGATATTTTTTGTTGAAGGAGTTTGAGGTATAAAGCTTTCATTGTTGCAGACAAACTCATTTTCCTGTGCAAAAGCGTATGTTTTGTCTTCTCCGTCATGATTGATGTAATAACGCATAAGTCCATTTACAATAAACCCTACCTGCTTGCAAATTTGGCCTTCGGCTAAAAAGAATTCTCCTTTTTTATAATTTTTTTCCGTCCATAAAGACCTTACGATGTCTTTCTCTTCCTGGTTTAGCCTTATTGTATTTTGTATGCTGTCAAGTAAGATATTTATCATGATAAGGTGTTGCTCCGAATTGCGATAATCGCTCATAAAATATTCGAAAGTAGTAAATATGCATCATCTTCAGAAAATTGTAGATGTATGTAAGCGCGTTAAAACAGGAGACTCTATTCAACATATTTGAATAATAAGTGGTTAAAAAAATGTGCTGTCAAAATAGCTCTATGATTTAGGGAATCACATTATCGCTTCTTACATATTTCCTAATCATTGTCAGGAGGTCATGTATCTTAAAAGGCTTTATCATCTGCACCCCGCGTCTTTGGCAAAATCGCAAATAGTAGGATTAGCTAAAAGCATTATAACACGAATATGTTTGGTGCGTTCCTGCGACTTAAGAAACAGGCAAATGTGAGGGCCGTCAAACCTGCAAACTGTTTATATTATCATTTGAGCTTTCCGCTCTTCTGCCTGTGTTTTTTATCGCTAATTTTGACAAATCAAATTCATTAAAAAAGGAACTCAAAAATGTATAGCTCTCTTAAAATTTCCTTGTTACTAATTATCCTTTCCGCTGTCATTTCATGTAAAGAAAGGCAAGCAATTGCGAAGCCCGATTTTGTAATCGGAAATGGGCAAGTGCCGGATATCGCTAAAGATAAGAGCGGAACAATTCACGTGGCTTATGGTATTGGCGATTCTATTATGTATACGGCTTCTTCAGATAATGGGCAGTCCTTTTCTTTGCCATCGGTGGTTGCGGTATTACCGGATTTATTTTCTTTCGCCATGCGCGGACCGCAAATAGCTGTCAATAATTCGGGTATTATTATTACGGCCTGCACTTCCAACGGAAATATTTTTTCTTATTACAAAGACAAACAATACTGGAGGCAGGGAGCGCGGGTAAATGATGTAGATACCATTGCGAAGGAAGGATTAATGGCTTTGGGAGCAGACGGAGAAAATGCATTTGCAGTATGGCTTGATTTAAGGGGAAACAGCAGAAATAAAATTTATGGCGCTGAATCCAACGATGGTGGCAAAAGCTGGTCTAAAAATATTATGGTTTATACGTCACCCGATACCGGCGTTTGTCCGTGTTGCAAACCTTCGGTGGTTGTGAAAGGAAAAACCGTATATGTAATGTTTCGCAACTGGCTGCAAGGCAATAGAGACCTGTATTTGATAGAATCAGACAATAATGGTAATTCATTTTCTGCCGCTCAAAAGCTGGGGACAGGTAGCTGGAAATTAAATGCATGCCCTATGGATGGAGGCGGCTTTGCAATTACTAAAAACGGAAAAGTTCAAACTGTCTGGAAGCGCGAAGGGAATATTTTCACCGCCATACCTGGTGTTCCTGAAGTTAAGATAGGCGAAGGTAGAAATTGTACCATATCGGCAGTCAATAATATAAATATGTATGCCTGGACAGATGACGAAAAAGTGATTTGCATGAAAGCAGTCGGAAAAAAGAAAGTAATTGGAAATGGAAGTCTTCCTGTTTTAAAAGCGCTGGACGATGAACATGCCATTTGTATATGGGAAAAAGACAAGCAACTTCATGCCTCTGTAGTCGCTTTGTAATCGGGAATTTTGAAAATCATTTCAAAAATTGTGTAAACGGACTTTCATTTTTAAAACAAACCGTTACCATAATTTCGACGCATGAAATCTTTGATACTGTTTATCTTTCTATACCTCTGCTATACAACAAAGGCATCTGCACAACAGTATGAAAATTTTGTTTTTAACCCCCGGAAATACATTTGCCACAAAGCAACAGGTACAATAACCATCGATGGCTTGATGAATGAACCCGAT
This sequence comes from Hanamia caeni, assembly GCF_003721595.1. Classification (GTDB taxonomy): domain Bacteria; phylum Bacteroidota; class Bacteroidia; order Chitinophagales; family Chitinophagaceae; genus Ginsengibacter; species Ginsengibacter caeni. The sequence goes on along the minus strand of NZ_RJJR01000001.1, from coordinate 429,022 downwards.
TGGCAACAACAGGAATGGACAGAAGATTTCGTAGATATCGAAGGCCACACCCGGCCACAGCCCTTGCAGGATACGAGGGTGAAAATGCTTTGGGATAAAAATTATTTGTACGTGTTTGCCCGCCTGGAGGAAAAGGATATTTGGGCTACGCTCACTCAGCGCGACACCATCATTTTCCAGGAAAATGATTTTGAAGTTTTTATGGATCCCGATGGCGATACACATCTTTATTATGAATTTGAAATAAATGCGCGGAATACCGGGTGGGATCTCCTTCTCACAAAGCCTTACCGCGATGGCGGTCTTCCTATAAGCGGCTGGAATATAGCGGGATTGCAATCAGCAACACATATCGAAGGAACGTTAAACAATCCTTCCGATACGGATCAATATTGGGATGTGGAATTGGCTTTTCCATTGCAAAGTCTTGCTGAAGCGGTACCACGTAGAAGAAAGCCAGCAGATGGTGATCAGTGGCGAATCAATTTCAGTCGGGTTAACTGGCAGACAGAAAAAAATGGACAAGGCTATCAGAAAAAAATAAACCCCGAAACAGGAAAAGCCTATCCTGAATACAACTGGGTATGGTCAGAGCAGGGAAAAATAAATATGCATCAGCCTGAAACCTGGGGCTATCTGCAGTTTACTAACGAGCCCGCCGGAACGAAAGTTGCTTTCAATTATAAAGAAGAAGAAGCCATAAAGTGGAAGCTGCGCCAATTGTATTACGATCAGAAGAAGTTCTTTTCCCGCAACCGCCGTTATAACCGGAAATTACATCAAAAGAATTGTAAGATCAGCGTAAATCCCTTGGGCTTCCTGATACGCTATGATAGCGATTACGGCACATGGAATATAAAAGAAGATGGAAAAATCTGGAAATCGAAATGAGGTGTCCGGCGCTGGAATCAAATTTTTAATTATTTATCCGTTTACTCCTCTATAGTGGCGATTTTTTCATTTGAAATCGTGAAAGTATTACGTAATTTATGAACAAAAAGAAGCGTGATACGGGATGAATTCCAGCTCTTTATTCAGAGTTAGAAAGAAAAAAGCGAGGATTATTTAAATTTTATATCTTTAATTCTAATCTGTTTAAAAATGAGTTTTGCTACAAAACGCAAAGTTCCTGTTTTTTTATCGGGGGGTGGTGAGATGGGGGAACGAATCCGTGATTTCGATTGGGAAAGCACGCCTCTTGGCAATCCAAAAAGCTGGGATCAAAGCCTGAAAACCTGCGTCCGCATCATGCTTTCTTCGCGTCAACCTATCTGGATCGGCTGGGGGAAAGACCTTATTAAATTATACAACGACCCCTACAAATCTATTGTTGGTGGAAAACATCCCGAAGCCTTAGGGCAACCGGCTTCGGTAGTATGGAAAGACATCTGGCATGACATCCATCCGCTATTGAAAAAAGTAATGGAAGAGGATGAGGGAACTTATTCAGAATCACAGTTGCTGATAATGGACCGAAATGGTTATTCTGAAGAAACTTATTATACTTTTTCCTACACGCCAATACCAGGGGCCGATGGCGCTACTGCCGGTATGTTTTGTGCTAACACCGACGATACCTCACGGGTAATCAACGACAGAGCTTTGGAAACACTGGGCAAACTGGGAAAAATTTCTTTAAATGGAAAAAACCTCACAGATATTTATACAAAAACCGCCGAAATATTAGCAGAAAATAATAAGGATTTTCCATTTGCCTGCTTTTATAAAATAGAAGGTCATGAAGCAAAGATGGTAGCAACCGCAGGCAATGAAGCTCACTATAATTACCTGCCTCAAATTATCAATATAAAGGAACCTGATAATAATACGTGGAATATTTGCAAGGCTATCGTAAATAATGAGGTTGTTCTGTCTTTTAATAAAGGAAGAAGACCTAAACTTCCTATGGGCTTTTGGGATATAGTGCCGGAGCAAATATTGCATATTCCTTTTTGCCTTTCAAATGAGAATTATCCAAATGCTGTTCTTACCATCGGGTTAAATCCTTACCGGCAATTTGATTCCGTTTACCAGTCTTTTATTGAATTGGCCACGGATCAGATCCTGCTTGAAATGAACAATATGCATTCAGTAGAAGAAGAACGGAAGCGGGTTGAAGTGCTTGCAGAAACCCGTAAAAAAATAGAAGAAAGTGAGAAGAAATACCGGGAACTGGTTACTTCACTTCCAGTGGCTGTGTATACCTGTAATGCCGCAGGAAGAATTTTATTTTATAATGAAGTGGCCAGGAAACTTTGGGGTTATACTCCGGATCTGGAAGATAAATCTTTGCAATTTTGCGCCTGCTATAAACTATGGGATATTGACGGCACATTTATTCCTCCGAATCGCACGCCTATGGCAATCGCTTTAAAAAACGGGCAGGCATTTCGCAACGTAGAAGCTTTGGTGCAAAGGCCTGATGGAGAAAAATTCTACGCAGCCGTAAATATTGATCCTTTATTTGATGAAGAAGGAAAGATAAAAGGAGCGATCAATATTTTCCAGGATATCTCGAATATTAAGCAGGCGGAAATAGCCTTGCGTGAAAGCGAAGAGCGACTCAGTGATGAATTGGAAGGCACTAAAAAATTACAGGGACTGAGTACATTGTTGATCCAGGAAGAAAACGTTACCGATCTGTATGGGCAGGTTGTTAATGCCGCAGTTGAACTGATGCGGTCGGATATGGGAAGTATACAGATGTATCACCCGGAAAAAAACCAACTGCAATTGCTGGCATATAAAGGATTTCATCCCGATGCGGCCGCATTCTGGGAATGGGTAAATACCGACTCAAAAAGCAGTTGCGGAATGGCATTAATGAATCACCAGCGGATCATCATTCCGGATATCAACGAGGACGAGGTAATGGCCGGAACGGAAGATCTGCACTTCTCCCTTTTGTCGGGGATGAGGGCTGTTCAGTCCACACCCCCTGATTTCACGGGCCGGAAATGTTGTTGGAATGATCTCTACCCATTGGTCCAAACCACATCAACCCTCAGAAAGAGAGCTGCAGTTGTTTGATGTTTTGGCACGCCAGGCTGCTGACCTCATAGAGCGAAAAAAATCGCAGGAAAAATTAGAAGAAAGTGAAAGGCGTTTTCGCTCATTAGCGGAAAGCCTCCCTCAATTGGTTTGGATGACTGATGGTAATGGTAAGCATGAATTCGTGTCAAAAAGGTGGACAGAATACTGCGGTATTCATTGCGATACAATGGAAAAATGGCAATCTGTCGTTCATCCGGAAGATTATGAAAATATCGTTGGATTATGGAAAAAAAGCATTGCCCTCGGCGATGTGTACGAAGGGGAAGTCCGGATTAAAAGTAAGACCGGCGAATACAGATGGCATACGGTAGTAGGAGAGCCGATTTATGATAGTAACCATAAAATTATTAAATGGGTAGGCTCTTTTACCGATATTGATTTTATAATAAAAGAACGGCAGCGAAAAGATGCATTCCTTTCAATGGCGAGTCATGAACTTAAAACACCGGTAACTACCATTAAGGCCTATAATGATATAGCCTTAATGATGCTCCAGGAAAAGGGTGATGAAACGATTACTGAAATCCAGAAGAAATTAGGAAGGCAGGTAAATAAACTTACCACACTTATATCAGATCTTCTTGACAACATCAGGGTTGAAAAAGGTAAATTATTATATACAGAGGCTTCTTATGACTTTATCGCCCTGGTGAAAGAAACAGTTGACGACATGCAGAAAATAAATCCCGGCCGTCGTATTATCTATCATGCCGGGAAGGAACAGGCTATTTTTTATGGCGATACGGATAAAATTGCGCAGGTTGTGAATAATCTTATTACCAATGCGATAAAATATTCCACGGGCAACGAAGTAATTGTTACTCACGAGATACAGAAAGATGGCGTTCAATTATCTGTAAAGGATTTTGGAATTGGTATTCCATTGGAAGATAAAAGCCACATTTTTGAGCAGTTTTATCGTGTCAACAGCAATAACCAGTCAACGTACCCCGGTATGGGAATTGGGCTCTATATCTGTGAGGAAATTATTAAAAGGCACCACGGAAAGATATGGTTTGAAAGCAGTGTAGGCAAAGGTTCTACTTTTTATATCTGGCTTCCGTTTGATTATCGCAAGGTCACTGAAACAGCCGGATAGTAAAAAGAAAACAAATCTAACCCGACTCTTATGCTCCAGGTTAGTTCACGGATCTCCAGTCCTTATTTTTTCTGCCTTGAATATAAATCTGTATTATTTGTTCATTTACTATTCCCCAACGACTGTTGAAATGTGTTTCATATTACCCTGCCGGTATTTGCGGTACAGCCTTTGAATGTCTTCTGAACTGTCGGCAATAAATGGCCCGTGAGAAACAATGTTATCGCCGGTAGGTTTTGCGGCATAAAGAATGAAACGGGTTCCTTCTTCACCCACACTTACTTGCAGGTCGCTTAGCGCAGCTTCATCAGACAAATCGAGCCATCCTGCCTGGCTGGTATTTAATAGTTTCTTATCCTCGCCAACTTTTACGTCACCACTAAGTATATAGAGGAAAGTATTATAGTTTGCGGGAATCTGCAGAACCGTGCCTGCGCCGGCTTCCATAGTAATATCAGCCAGAATAAGCGGCGTGTAATTTTGAATAGGCGAGATAAGACCTGCTAACGAACCACTGTACAATTTAATGAAGACACCGTTTTCAGATAACACAGGCGCATCTTCAAAAGATAAGTGCTGAAGCCGCGGGGCCGCAGCCCTGTCTTTCTTTGGAAGATTTAACCATAATTGCAACAGCCTCATTTTCGCCTTCTTTTCGATGGTTTCCGTATGAACGATTCCGCTGCCGGCAGTCATTATCTGAAAATCACCGCCTTTCATCTTATGCGGCTCATCGCCCATTTCACCTTCCAGCAAAAGAGAAACCGTTTCAAAACCAGCATGCGGATGCGGCCCGCCCACCGGCTCGTTGTCTTTTTTATCCAACATATCGTCCATCAGCAGAATAAAAGGGTCGCTGTCGGAAAAGCTACCGCTAATTACGGGCCGGGCGATGTGGCCGGGTCCTAAAAAGCCGGGCTGCCCTTGCGGCGTATGTATTTTTGATAGTTTCCTCCTGATTAACATGATGCTTTTTATTTTAAAAATTTATTGATTTACGGACCAGGTTGCCAACCTGAGATAGGTTCGCTTAGCTTAAGAGCGCGTCGTGCCTGCGGCTGGCAACCTTCATCCAATTTTGTTGACGATTAAGCAAGCTCCTCTACCTCTTGTTTTACCAATTGTATTTCACTGCTGATCCTTACTTCTTCACCTAGCACCACTCCGCCGGTTTCGAGCGCGCTATTAAAATTTACGCCCCAGTCAGAACGGTTAATTTTTCCGGTGACTACAAAGCCAGACCTTTCTCCACCCCAGGGATCCTTGCTGGTTCCATTAAATTCAACATTGAGTTTCACCGGTTTCGTTACACCTTTCAACGTTAATTCACCGTATAATGCAAAAATATCACTACCTGTTTTTTCAACTTTTGTTGATTTAAATTTCAATTCAGGATATTTTTCTACTTCAAAAAAATCGGAGTTGCGTAAATGCGCATCGCGTTGCTCATTATTAGTGGATATTGAATCCATTTCTGCAACCAGGCTAATTTTCGCGGTGCTAAAATCTTCTTCTTCAGTTTCTACTTCTGCCTGAAAGTTTTTCAAGGCGCCCGATACATTGCTAATCATCAGATGTTTAATCTTAAATTGCAATTCACTGTGCGTTGGATCGAGTAACCATTTTGTCTTTGCCATAATTTTTGTTTTATTGATTTAATTTAATAATGCAAAATTATGTACCTTCGCTCACAAAAAGTAAGCACTATACAAAAGGTTAGTAGTTACCTTTAGGTTAGTATAAATTAATTTCTATGGCTGTATCAAAAACAAAGATGGAACACCCTTCACCCTCAGAATGTAAAGCAACGTTGAATGCCATCGCCGATGCGCTGTATGTGATCGGAGGAAAATGGAAGCTGCGTATCATCGTCGCGTTAAGGGAGGGCAACAGAAGATTCAATGAACTTCACCGGGTAATAGACGGGATATCTGCAAAAGTACTTTCTGCAGAATTAAAAGACCTTGAGCTGAACGGCTTTGTAAGCCGGAATGTATTTACCGGAATGCCTGTGGTCGTTGAATACGAATTGTCTGAATATGCCGAAACATTAAACGGGGTATTGAAATCATTAAGTGAATGGGGAGCCATGCACCGGGAAAATGTAAAAAATAGTATCAAAAAGGAAGCGCTTGCAAATTAACAGCCCCCGGAATGCCGCCTGGCAGAGCGGAATTTGTATATAACAATTCGCATAGGAGCACCGTTTTGCGGGAAGTATTTTACTGGCTTTCTGCGTCGCCGGCTAAATCTAAATAAACATAAAAGCCATAAAAACAGAAAAGAATAGATTGATCTAAATCTCCAATACGACCCGGCTCAAAGCCACTGTCAAGGTTACTGCTTAATGTCTCCATTGATGCTTATATCATCGGTTGCGTATAACATAATGCCGGTTCCGGCTTTGGAAGGCTGCACTTTGCAGTAAAGCAACGCCTAATGTGCCTAAGGCTTTTGCCAGCTTTGCATCAGGGGGAAGAAGAGAAGAAAGGATTTTAGTCCGAATTTATTCACGAAAATAAAAATCCAGTGAATTTATCCGTTTACTGAGAAATCTTACATAGTCATTTTTTCTTCCCTGGCGATTATACTCGGGCCAGCCAGATAAGAAATCATAAGGACTTATTACAAAAGGAGTTAACGGAACTCAAAATGATCATGCAAAAATAAAAATGCATAAAACAAATCCATACGCTAAGCTATTCCCGCGTAAAGCCGGAAATAACAGCAATTATATTTTATGCTTTTAAAGAAGGGGGAAGATTAACGAATTCCAGGGTTCTCTACCCTTTCGGGTTTTTTGACTAAACTTGTACTATGAATACCGCTACACTTAAAAATCTGCAGGCGCCTCTGAAAGAGAAGTACCATCAGCAGCCGCAATCGGCTATTATAACCTTAAAGGCAGAGGGAAAAATTGGGGAAGATATATCGTGCAACGTTGAAACGGGCAGGGCAATGGTAAAAGCCGGGCTTCATCCTGCTACCGGGGGAACAGGATTGCTTGCGTGCTCGGGAGATATGCTTTTGCAGGCATTAGTGGCTTGTGCGGGTGTTACGCTGCAGGCTGTTACCACTTCCATTGGTGTTGAGATAAAAGGCGGCACGATTACAGCGGAAGGCGACCTTGATTTCAAAGGAACCCTGGGTGTTTCAAAAGAAGCGCCCGTAGGATTTAAAAATATTCGTCTACGCTTTGACCTCGATAGTAATGCATCCGAGGAACAAATTGTGAGTGTGAAAAAACTTACAGAAAGATATTGCGTGGTTTATCAAACACTTACCAAAGGGGTGGCAATAGAAACAGCTTATAAAACTTCAGCCTAAACGGCAACCTTCCACCAATTCCATTGATCAGAAAGGTTATCTTAAATTGTAATATTCGATAAGAACACCGGCCAGGGAGCAATTTTTTGGCACTCTTATAATTGAAAATTAATTAACGCTCCTGCGGAAAACCATCACCCAAATTTATTTACGCGGGAATTGTCATTTGATTCATGTTGGCGTGTACTTTCCAAAAATGGTGTTCTCTCGTTAAAATTAGTGACTTTTACAAATACAGGTTCCAAATTGCATGGGAATGGATAGCTTAATGAACATTATAAGAATACATAACAGCATCGAATGATTCTCCGGTTTACTGCATCTCCTGATTTTGACTTCATTACCCAGTTTGCCAGGCAAATTGAAATGCCAATACATAATAATTTGCTGAAAATACCTGAAAGTATGGGCGAAGGATTTGTACGTAAAATAACGTTTGCTGATGATTTCAGATTACTGATGCATAGTTATACGTTAAAAGAAGACCTGGTAATCAGGCGCGATCCTACTTTGGAAATGAACGATTTCCTCGGTATATTTTTTTATAATAATGAGCAGGACCTTGAGATGAAATATAACGAGGACGGACGCATTTCTTTTTCACGGAACAGCCAATCTGCGATCCAGGTCACTACGAATGATTTCAGTTCTACCATCCGGTTTCCTGCCAATACGCATACCCGGTATATGGTTATTGGCATTACCGCTTCCAGGCTTAAAACGCTTTTGTCTATGGCAGATGCAAATGCCACGATAACAACCATCACTACCGAAAAAGCCTCTTTTTTGTTTTTTGAAAGCATGAATGCAGAAATGAAATTGCTTCTGAAAAATATCGCCGGCACAATAATAAACGACGCCCTCAGTCATTTTTATATTCAGATAAAAACACTGGAACTTTTGTATCTGCTATTCAGGCAACTTTCAGGCAGGGAAAATATAAGCCATAAAAATATCAACAATGCCGATGCCGAAAAATTACTGATGATCCGTAGTGAACTTTTGAGCGATTTAAGCGCTCCTCCTGTATTGCACGAGCTGGCACAAATGGCTGCGATGAGTGAAACCAAATTAAAACAACTATTCAAACAAACTTTTGGTGATAGCATTTATAATTATTTTCAAAAGGCAAGAATGGAGGAAGCCGCGTTTTTACTAAGACAGGCAAAACACACCGTTTCCGAAACAGGCTACGAGCTTGGTTTTTCCAACCTGAGTCATTTCAGCCGTTTGTTTGAAAAACATTATGGAATAACCCCAAAAAAGTTTTCTTCAGCCGGATAAGACTATTTTAATGCCCTACAAGGTTATTTTTGACCTTACATTGCGATTCATCTTTGCAGTATCAAATTATTAAATATAGTAAAGATGAAAAAATTATTAACGCCTTTTATTAAAGGCCCACTCGATCTGAAAAATCATGTGGTTATGGCTCCGATGACACGTAGCCGTGCCATTGATAATCTTCCAAATTCTTTAATGGCTGAATATTATGGCCAGCGCACCGGCGCCGGATTGATTGTCACCGAAGGCACAGCTCCTGCTCCCGAGGCATTGGGTTACCCACGAATACCCGGAATCTTTAGCCAACAACAAGTGGAGGCGTGGAGGCAGGTAACGAAAAAAGTGCACGAAGGTGGCAGCAAATTCTTTTTGCAGTTGATGCATACAGGTCGGATAGGCCATATCGATAATCTGCCCAAAGGAACCACTTTGGCAGGCGCTTCAGATATAAAGGCAACCGGGCAGATTTTTACCGACACCAAAGGCTTGCAGGATTTTTCTGCACCGGTTGCCCTCTCGAAAGACGGCATCAATAAAGTAATCGGGGATTTCGTATTGGCGGCAGAAAACGCCATCAAGGCCGGTTTTGATGGGGTGGAAATCCATGGCGCCAACGGTTATTTGCTCGAACAATTCATGAATCCGAATGTAAACAACCGGACTGATGAATATGGGGGCAACATCGAAAACAGAAGCAGATTTACAATAGAAGTAGTCCGGGCAGTGGCTAATGCCATTGGAACTGAAAAAACAGGAATTCGATTTTCGCCTTATTCAAAATTGGGAGATCTGGTATTGTACGATGAACAGGAAACCCGGCTGACTTACGAATGGATTGCACAGAACCTGGATAACATCGGCATTGCATATATACATGTAGCTGTGAACGCGGCTATTCCGGAAAAAACATTTCATGGCATTCGCAATAATTTTTCAGGAACCATCATCTTAAGTAACGGCCTGACACCTGAAACAGGAGAAGCGGCCCTTCATGCCGGTTTCGCTGACCTGGTTGCATTTGGGCGCTCTTTTTTATCCAACCCGGATTTCGTAGAAAGAATAAAAAATAGTTCAGACCTGAATCCGGTGGACTTCGCCAATCTTTATACCACCGGTTCGAGGGGCTACACCGATTACCCGATAACAAATCTATTATCAAGACCAAAAATAAATCAAAATGAAATTTATTAATAAAGCAGCAGTCGTCACCGGTGCAGCTTAGATGTTAATTCACTAACACCAACGATGGAGTGAAATTTTACTTGTAGAATAGAAAGTTAATTTACAAACGTCGCGGGCTGTTTGGCCCGGGCATTGTTTGTTAAGTGCAAACAAGGAACCCTGGTCGCTGGCGCAGTAAATCCGATGCCGGGCATTGGTATTATTTTAACTCCGGAGAAATTAACGAATTTTAATTACGTTGGTTTATAAACGCAACAGGCGCGGGTTGCGACATTGTCCGGATAAGTGCGCCGGTTGCATCATCAACAGCATTGTAGTAAACAAACAAATAATACGATTTTTATTCCGGCATCTCATCTGATAAGTAAATAGTCATCTTCATTTTGTCTTTTAATTAATTAGCATTTCCCAATGAGAAGTTCATCATATTTCAAAGAGCACAAGCTGATCCTTTCATTATGGATTACATCACCAAAAAGACTCTTTTACTTCGGCATCGTTTGCCACCAATTCAAAACCTGCCGTGATAATCTTTGAGCAATATCCGGATATTTCTGTGCTACATTTTCAGACTCAGCGATGTCAGTTTTTAAATTATATAATTCGAGGTTTGATCCGTCATGATTCACCAATAATTTCCAATCTTCATCACGGATGGCGAGGCCGGGACTTCTGTATTGCGGCGTTGCGGGTTTCAGGTTGTACGGAGAAAGTCCATAGACAAACATTAAAGGCTTTTTTCTTTTTTGTGACCTGCCAAGTATCGCCTGGCTCATATCCTCGCCATCATAAGCAGAAGCAATTGGAGATACACTTGACATTTTACACAATGTGGGTAAGAGGTCAATGCCGTTTACAATAGTCGTAGAATCAACTTTTCCGGCAGGAACATGCCCAGGCCAGCGTACTAAGAAAGGTTCACGGATTCCTCCTTCATACAAACTCCATTTGCGGCCACGAAAAAAACCAACGCTTCCTGGCGGCGCATAATGTTCTTTATAATATCTCGGCCAGTCTGTTGGCCCGTTGTCACTCGAAAGAACAACAATTGTATTTTTAGACAATCCTGTCCGATCCAGCATCTTCAGCAAACGCCCGATTTGCTGATCCACTTCATAAAGCACCGCATAATACTGCTGAAGATATTTATTATTGGCAAAGCGCTTGAATTTGTCCATCGCTTCCGGCTTCGGATCAAAGGGATCGTGTACATCATTCAACCAAAGCTCCACATAGAATGGCTGGCTTGAATGCTGATGGATAAAAGCGATCGTTGTATCTACAAACATGGGCGTTTTTTGCCAGTCATGCGCCACCCAGGTTATATTTCCGTGCCCCAATTTGGAGCTTGCCGTATTTAGAAAATCAAATTCCTTTATGAGCACCCTGTTTCCCAATCCTTCAAAAGCAACCAGCGTTTTATCATATCCATACGTTTCGGGAAGGGGCACATCGTCAATGTCGCGGCCTCCGCCCAAATGCCATTTACCAATATGCGCGGTGGCATACCCGGCCTTTTTCATCGCTTTTGCAATCGTCGGCGCGGCTGAATCCAAACAATCAGCCTCATTGCGTTCCTTATTTTTGGAGCGGCTGTCTATATAATCAGTGATCTGATACCGCGCGGGATAATGGCCGGTGATAATCCCTGCCCTCGAAGGCGAGCACACGGGCGAAGCAACTGAAAAATTGGTAAACTTAATCCCTTCTTTTGCCAGCCTGTCAATGTTGGGCGTTTCGATATCATGATTTCCATAAGTGCTCAAATCCGCATAGCCCATGTCGTCAATATAAATGAAAAGAATGTTCGGTGCTTTTGCTTTCGTTTTTACCTGTGCATAACAGGTTCCATGTAATGACACGAGTATAAAAATGAAAAAAAGGAATCGCTTCTTTTTAAATATCAACATAATTAAAAAATGTTATTTGCGCATACATCCGCGAGAAGTTAAACATCTCCGCACATAGAGTATAGAGTATTGTAAAAATAGGAAGTGTTTTACAGAAACTATCTTTCCGGACAAATTTAAAAGCCGGTATCTGGGTTTTGCTGCTGCCATGACATCTGAAAATCAAACGCCTTTCGTGCCGATGATTGTTCAGTAAACGAACAAATGATGGGCTTTTACATTTTGAAGAAAAGTGATTGAGTTGTAAAACTTAGGAGAGAACGGAATTGCTTTAATGGTTTAATCGCTATCGGTCTTTATGCGCCATTGCTCTTCTTTATGTTTTAAAGCAAAAGACTTCAGTTTTTCTAAAAATTTGCCTTCTCCCTCCGGGGCCCGTGTCCATACCGAATACTTTTTACTCTCACCTTGAGGCCACCGGGCACGGAATAAACTAATTTTTTTTGCTGCCGGATGTAACACTTCGGCAGGTTCAACTGTTATATCATAAACAGGTTCAGTTTTATGGAAGCAGCCCAGTTCAAGGCGGAGGTTTTTTGTTGGAAGGACTTGTTATATCGGTTAGCGCTGCGGCTGTTAAATAACACATCCGAAGCTGAAGACGCGGTGCAGCACACCATGATGAATATGTGGCAGAAAAAAGATGAATTGAATAAAATAGAAAATGTAAAGTCCTTTGTGATAACAGCTTTGAAAAATGATTGCCTTAACAGGTTGAAGAAGGAAAAAACAATTGAACGGCATCATGGACAATTTGGTAAAATGCAGTCCTTTTCTCTTGAAGTCCCTAATGGGAATATGCTGGCAATTATAAAAAACGAAATAAATAAGCTGCCTGAAAAGCAAAGATTGATTATTCAGCTTTGCGATGTGGAAGGTTACGATACGAAAGAAATCGCAGGGATAATGGATATAGATGAAGGCGCTGTGAGGACGAACCTGAGCAGGGCGCGACAAAAAGTAAAAATGCAAATAATAAAACTCCGGGAGTATGAAGAGCGAAAATTATGATGAATTGATGGATAAGTTTTATGCCGGCAAAGCGAGTGCTGAAGACATCGGTATATTAAAAGGCAAAGGACTGCTCGACGACCAGGATCTCTTTTATGCTGAGGCGCTCCGCTTAGAAAGAGCACAAAAAATGGACTGGGACTTTGAAGATTTAATGAATGAAATAACTGCAACGAAAGTAGTGGCTCTTCCGCCCCGCAGTGTACGAATGAAAAGAATGATGGCAGCAGCGGCTGTAGTGGCAACAATTTTACTGGCTTGTATTTTTTGGCCTCAGCAGGATAACCGTAAGCAAATAGTACTTGTACCGGTAATTAGTAAAAAAGCTGATAGCGCTGTGGACCTGTCCCCGAAAGCGGCATTACCTGTTGATAAAGTAAAAGATTCAGCCTTGTTATCGGAAGATATAAAAACGCATCCGCGGTCAATTAAGAATTATTCGGTGAAAACCAGGAAGTATCGTCCCTCAAAAAGTAGTAAAGGTGCTGCAACAGACCAGGAGCAAACTGCAGCAAGGGACGATGATTTAATGGTGATGGTAAACGGAAAACGCATTATTGATAAAGCAGATGCCATTGCGATAACGAAGGAATCGCTAAGCATGGTTTCACGCGATTTCACCAATGTGGTAGATCAACTAAAACCAATCGGGCAGATAAAAATAAAATTATAGCTATACGGTAAAACCACTAGTAGAAAAAAGTAAGAATATTAACCGGATGAGTTGACGGTGCATTAAAAACATTAAAACAATTAAAAAAATTACAAATGAAAAAGATACTTATTATCGTCGCAGTTTTCTTTAGCAGCACAGCTTTCGCACAATCACAAATAAACGATGTACACAAAATTTTTGACAAATACCAGGATGTAGATGGCATTACTTCTGTTAAAGTAGGAAAGCCGATGTTTAGTTTGTTGAACAAACTCAACATAGAAGACGAGGATGTGCAAAAATTAAAACCGTTGTTGGGGAAAATTAACTCTATCGATATCCTGATATCCGGTGGAAGTAAATTTCTCGATAGTCTTGTAAATATTAAGCCGGGGCTTATCAAACAAGGGCCAAACCCGGTGGCATTGCAGAATGAAATCAATCTCGCTGTAAAGAAATTAAATTATGAAGAACTGGTAACGGTAAATTCAAGCGGAAGGAAAATAAAACTTATGACCGTAAATTCTTCCGGTAATATGCTGCACAACCTGCTGTTATCCATAACCGGCAGCGATCAGAATGTGCTAATGTTGTTGGATGGAGAAATACCAATGGACGAATTAAACAAATTCATTTCAGAAGAAAAATAATTTCATTACCCATTATACACGATTATGAACCATTTTATATTTCGCATGAAGTTCTTTTTTATTTTTTTACTGGCAGCAGCAAGTTTACCTTCCTGCCTGGTTTCCTCCCGGAGCAACGTGGATGTATTCAATAAAAGTGAATATACCAATTCGGTGTCGGTTAAGACAATTAAAGTGCCTTTGCTTATCAGTAAACCAATAATTAAAGGATATTTAAGAATCGAGGAAGATGTACCAAAAGAAGTTGTTGATTTGATAGGCGGCCTGAAGAAGATCAGGGTTACGCTGGCACAAACAGCCAATCCAAAACTAGTCAATGATTTCCGGATGGCAGCAAAACATTTTGCCGGTGAGGAATGGCTTTCCATGCATCATGGAGATCAGTGGATCTATTTGAAAGCAGATCAAAATGCCGAAAATGTGATTAAAAGAATATCGATTGCGATTTCCTCCCCGGAAGAACAACAATTGGTTTATATAGACATGAAATGCAAGCTCACGCCTGATCAGTTGAGCAAACTGATCAACGCTGCGATGGATTCAGATAAAGGGAAAAAGATGCTGAAAGACCCAACTGAGATCGGCTTGCGATAACCGGCAAATAAAGCAACCCAATAGAATCAGCGAAGAAGAATGGCTGAGTAACCTTCCTCATCAATTATAGTTTGATCTTTATCATGATTGCAGTTGTCCGGATTCTATTTCTTGTCAACCGTTTATAAAGCAGCTTATCTTACTAAAGCTGTCATAGGTTCCGGCAAAATGTTTAGCTGCAAAATTTCAATTCCTGTATGGTGCGATTAAAAGATATTTCCTGTGAAGCCCGCATAGTTGCCATTTACATTTCAATTCCTGATACAAAAAGTACATTGATTTCTTTGAATTTATTTCACCATTCCTTTTATTTCCTGCAATTTTAAAAGCGCTTCTATAGGGGTTAACCGGTTGATGTCTACGGCCTCAAGCGTATTCCGGATATCTGCAAATGCCTGCGAATGCGCGTCGAATATGCTCAATTGCAATTGTGGCGCAGATAGTTGTTTCAGATTTTCTTTTATATTTTTTTTAGTTTTTTGAATCATTTCTCCGGTCGAATTTTCTTCAGACGGCTCAACGTGCTTGGCTTCCATTTGTTTTAAAATGCCGTTTGCCCTTTCTATGAGAGAAGGCGGCATGCCGGCCATTTTTGCAACATGAATTCCAAAGCTATGAACACTTCCTCCGGCGACTAATTTCCTTAAAAAAATAATTTTGTTGCCTGCTTCTTTGTTAGTGATATGAAAATTCTTTACTCTTTCCAGTTTGTTTTCCAACTCATTCAATTCATGATAATGAGTGGCAAATAAGGTCTTGGGAGAATGAGGCGATTGGTGCAAATATTCAACAATGCTCCACGCAATCGAAATACCATCGTAGGTGGAAGTTCCGCGGCCAATTTCATCCAGCAGTATTAAACTTCTCTGGCTGATATTATTAATAATACTTGCCGTCTCATTCATCTCTACCATGAACGTGCTTTCACCGCTGCTCAAATTATCGCTCGCGCCTACCCTGGTAAAAATTTTATCTGTTTGTGGAATCCTCGCTTCCTCTGCCGGAACAAAGCTTCCCATGTGGGCCATTAAAGTTATCAGGGCAGCTTGCCTGAGAATGGCGCTCTTGCCGCTCATATTCGGCCCGGTAAGAATAATAATTTGTTGCGATTGCGGGTCTAAAAAAATATCATTTTCAATATAGCTTTCACCCTGTGGTAAATTTCTTTCTATCACCGGGTGGCGGCTACCTTTAAGCTCCAATTCAAGGCCGGTATGTATTTCAGGCTTTTTGTATTTAAAATGTAACGCGTTATTTGAAAAACAAATTATGCAATCGAGGATTGCAAAAATATGAGCATTCATTTGCATTGGTGCAATATAATCCTGCAATTCATTCAGCAATTGTTCAAAAATATTTAGCTCGAATTGTAAAATTTTATCTTCAGCACCCGTGATTTTTTCTTCATATTCTTTCAACTCGGGAGTAATGTATCTTTCAGCGTTGGTAAGGGTTTGCTTGCGCATCCAGTTTTCCGGCACTTTATCTTTATGCGTATTAGTTACCTCAAGATAATAACCGAATACATTATTGAAGCCAATCTTGAGGGAAGAAATTCCTGTACGCTCAATTTCTTTTTGCTGAAGGTTTAGCAGGTGCGCCTTACCGTTAGTAACAATACTTTTCAATTCATCAAGCTCATTGTTTACACCGCTTGCTATGATATTTCCTTTCGTTGCTGATACCGGCGGATTGTCAATAATTTCTTTAAATATTTTCTCAGCAATGTATTTACACGGATTTAGTGAATCTCCCAGTCTTTTCAAATATTCATTGGTAGATTTTTCACAATCGTTTTTTATTTGCGTTGCTAATTTTAATCCCTTTCCGATTTGCAAGACTTCGCGCGGATTTATTTTCTTTAAAGGAATTTTACTGACTAATCTTTCAATGTCGCCTGCTTGTTTTATGTTCTGTGCAATCTTTGTTTTTTCTTCCGGGCTTTTTATAAAATATTCGACGAGATTTTGTCTTTCCTGTATCTTGGCAATCTCCGTAAGCGGCAGCAACATCCAGCGTTTCAATAATCTTGCCCCCATTGGAGAAACCGTATTGTCCAACACTTTTAATAAAGAATTCGTATTGTCATTATTGCCTAATAATTCAAGATTGCGAATAGTGAAGCGGTCCATCCATAAATAATCGCCTTTGTCAATTCTTTGCAGCGACGTGATATGTTGAAGGTTGGGATGTTCCGTATCTTTCAAATAATGCAGAATCGCTCCCGCGGCAATGATGCCCGTTTTCATGTCCTCAACGCCAAACCCTTTCAGGCTCTGCGTTCCAAAATGTTTTAATAAAGTATCTTTTGCATATTGCTCGGTAAAAATCCATTCATCAAGCGAGTAGGTATAAAATTTGTTTCCAAAATAATTCTTAAAACTTTTTTGCTGGTTGCGTTGAAAAATTACTTCTGCAGGATTGAGGCTTTGCAATAATTTGTCAGCATATTCTTTATCACCTTCGGCAATAAAAAATTCTCCTGTTGAAATATCCAAAAAAGAAATTCCTGCTTTCTCTTCTATAAAATGAATCCCGCATAAAAAATTATTTTGATTATGCTCCAGCAATTTATCGTTAGTGGCAACGCCCGGCGTAATTAATTCTGTAACGCCACGCTTTACAATTCCCTTTGCCTGTTTGGGGTCTTCAAGCTGGTCGCAGATGGCGACACGATAACCGGCTTTCACCAACTTATGAAGATAAGTATCCAACGCATGATGAGGAAAGCCTGCAAGTTCTAATGCGGTTACAGAAGCGCTGTTTCTTTTGGTAAGCGTGATTCCTAAAATCCTTGAAGCGGTAATAGCATCTTGGCCAAATGTCTCATAAAAATCTCCCACACGAAAAAGCAAAATCGCATCCGGGTATTTTGCCTTGATAGCATTGTGCTGTTTCATTAAAGGAGTGTCGGAAGAAGCCATTTTTTCAATGTGCTAATTAGCTAATTTGCTAATGTGCCAATTTAATAATTTAATAATTTAATAATTTAATAATTTAATAATTTAATAATTCAATAATTAGCTAACCAGCACATTAGCTAATCAGCTAATTACCTAAATAAATTATTTTTGCAAATTAATATTCTTTTGATGAGAAAACTAAGAATGGAAGAATTGCATCGTAAATCAGTAAGTGAAGTGAAAGAATCTGATAAATACCCGGTGATTGCCGTGTTGGAAAATGTGCGAAGCGCTTACAATGCAGGAAGTGTTTTCAGAACTGCGGATGCTTTTTTGATTGAATCAATTTATATTACGGGTTACACAGCAACGCCTCCGCACAAGGAAATAACGAAAACAGCTTTAGGGGCGCAGAATTCAGTAGATTGGCAATATTTTAAAACAACCCGGGACGCAATTGAACAACTAAAAAAAGAAGGCTATAAAATATTTGCAGTGGAGCAGGTTTCAGGCAGTATTTTGCTTCAGCATATTAATGATTTAACCGGGGAGAAAGTGGCTTTTATTTTTGGCAACGAAGTAAAAGGTGTGGAAGAGGAAACTATTTCCTTGTGTGACGGATGCGTAGAAATTCCGCAATTTGGTATGAAACACTCTTTAAACATTTCGGTAGCGGCCGGAATTGTTTTGTGGGAAGCTGTGAAGAACATTCAGCTTTCGGAAAAAATATAATTTAAAAATGGAAAGCAATATAAAATCTTTAGAGTTGAAATCTGCTTTAAACGGGATAAAAAATTATTTCTCCCTCGTAAAATTTGCGCACACCATTTTTGCCATGCCCTTTGCATTGATAGGATTTTTTTATGGATTTAAAATGATTAATTATGACTTACAACGGCCATGGTTGCTGCTTTTCGCATTAGTTATTTTGTGTATGGTTTTTGCGCGCAGCTCGGCCATGGCTTTTAACCGGTGGCTGGATGCAGAGCATGATGCAAAAAATCCGAGAACGATGATTCGTGAAATTCCCGCAGGCATTATTCCTAAAAGAAATGCAATGATATTTGTAGCAATAAATTGTATAGCTTTTTTAATTACCACTTATTTTATAAATACAATGTGTTTTTTTTTAGCGCCGGTGGCGTTGTTTGTTATTCTTTTCTACAGCTATACAAAAAGGTTTACCGCGCTTTGCCATTTGGTGCTGGGCCTTGGTTTGAGCCTTGCTCCAATAGGCGCTTATATTGCTGTCACAGGCCAGTTTGACTTGGTGCCGGTGTTGTTTTCTTTTTCTGTTTTGTTTTGGGTGAGTGGTTTTGATATTATTTATGCTTTGCAGGATGAGGAGTTTGATAAAGAAAATAATTTGTATTCAATACCATCGTGGCTTGGCGCTTCAAATGCTTTGCATGCAAGTGAGCTGTTGCATTTACTTTCCGCGATATCGGTTATCGTGGCAGGAATGGTCGGCCATTTTTCATGGTTGTATTGGACTGGTGTTTTTGTTTTTGTTTTTTTTCTTTTTTACCAGCACACACTGGTAAAACCCAAAGATCTGTCAAAAGTTAATAAAGCATTTTTTAGCTCAAACGGAATAGCATCAGTAGTTTTCAGCGGATTCGTTTTGCTGGATATTTTTATTAATTTATAAATAGTGAACAAACAAATAAGGAGAATTTTTTTTTCTCAATCATCTATCTACATTCTTAAATCATCCAAACCTTAGTTTAGAATAGTTTAATTTACCTGTCTAAACCCCTAAACCATCTAACCTATCTAAACAATAAAAAAATGTCCCGCATTCTCTGCATAGATTATGGAAAAAAACGTACAGGCATTGCCGTTACAGATCCTTTGCAAATAATTGCTACGGGACTCACCACCGTGGATTCCCTGGAATTGATTTCTTTTCTTAAAAAATATTTTTTGCAGGAAGAAGTGGAATTAATCGTTATTGGCGACCCTAAAAATTTGGATGATTCCGACACGCATGCTACGCCGCTTGTAAAACAAATTATTAAAAGATTGGAAAAGGAATTTCCTAAAATTCCTATTAAAAAAGTGGATGAAAGATTTACTTCCAAAATGGCAAAGCGGGCTATGCTGGATATGGGCATGAAAAAAAAGGACAGGAGGAACAAACGAACTGTGGATGAAATAGCGGCTACGATTATGTTGCAGCAATATATGGAAGAAAAATCTTTTTAATAAACCAACGGTGTCATTTTTGTATGCCGAATCCGGGAAAATTCTTATTTGATTAGAGATAAATCTATAGGAAATTCGATAATTAAAAATTTCGAAGGCCCGGTAACTTCCGTCATTATCATTTTTAAATTTATCCGGCGGGTATCTTTCGGGTTGCAAAATTAAATTATCTATTTTTTTTAAAATCTCCTTTTCAAATTTTTCAGCGTTTAATGGAGAATCTTCTTCAATATATTTAATTGCTTCAGCAAATTGATTTACCGCTTTTTACTTCCATCGGATTGTTGTTTCCATCTTTTATTTCGAAAACCTTTTTTTGACTTCTTCATGTGTGAAGTAATTTCCGGCTTCAATTTGTGCATTGCCTTCTACTAATTCATCATTATATTCTTTTAATGATTGGCGTTGAGATCTGTTCACAAAAGTTTTTATCAATCCCAATATGCTTTGCTGTTCTTCGATGTTTAATTCACCAAAATATTGCAACATTTCTTCCTGGATAGTTGTTGTTGCCATCATTTTTTTTACAAATTTAGCTTTTATTTTACAGGCTGACTCCCATATTCAGCCACCTGGAAGTTTACTAAAATAACCATAAACCTGTAAATTTGCAGTTCATTTTTTAAACAATAATTTTAGTGTATGGTCCTTCCGATAGTTGCATACGGGAATCCGGTTTTGAGAAAAGTGGGGGTTGACATTACCTCCGGATACCCTGGCCTCAAAAAGCTGGTAGAAGATATGTGGGAAACATTATACAACAGCAAAGGCGTTGGCCTGGCCGCTCCGCAGATAGATAAAGATATCCGGCTGTTTATTGTAGATAGTGTGCAGGTAATAGAAAACCTGGATGTGGATGAAAAAGATTTATACCCTGGTGATGAGGGCTACAAGGGGGTTTTTATTAATGCAAGAATTGCTGAAACAGAAGGGGAAGAATGGCCTTATAACGAAGGTTGCCTGAGCATTCCCAAAATCAGGGAAGATATTTTTAGAAGGGAAAGAGTAACTATCCATTTCCTGGATGAAAATTTTGTTGAGCATACCAAAACTTTTATCGGGGTTACTGCCCGGATAATTTTGCATGAATACGATCACATAGAAGGTAAATTATTTATTGATTACCTTAAGCCGTTAAAGAAAAGTTTGCTCAAACGCAAGCTGAGCGATATTTCCAAAGGAAAAGTTTCAGTGGACTACAAGATGGCCTTTAATAAATAGCGCGCCATTTTATATTTTATTTAAAATTTACAGGCCGGTTTTAAGATTAGATTTACAGCATGAATCAAAAGTTTTTTTTGCTTTCACTACTGTTGCTAACATACGCTTTTGTTTTTGGCCAAAGCAATCGCGACAGCACGGTAAAAATTGATGAGAATTATATCACGCTTTCTGAAATTGTCATTAATAAAAACCTGGATGTCGCTTCATTTATCCGGCGGATAAAAACCGACACTACTTTTTACAAAGCTTTCAGAAACCTGAGAGTAACAGGTTACACTGCCAACAATGATATCAGGATGCTGAATAAAAACGATAAAACAGAAGCCTCTTTAAACAGTATAACCCGCCAGGATCGATTGGGGAACTGCAGAATTATGAGGGTATTAGAACGAAAAGTAACGGGGGATTTTTTTGACAGGAATGGGAATTACAATTACTACACCGCACAAATGTATGCGGGACTATTTTTCACCAAAGACACGATTTGCGGCGAAAACAATATTGTAAAAGGGTATGAATTTTCCACGGCTGGCTTATCTGGTATCGATAAGCATAAAGAGCAGCTAAAGATGTTGTTTTTTAATCCGGGCAAAAAAATAAAAGGCCTTCCGTTCATCAGCAACAAAACAGCAATATTTTCTCCGGAAATGGCTGATAATTACGATATGGAAATTGATTACAAAGATTACAATGGCACGCCCTGTTATGTTTTTTCAGTACAGGTAAAGAAGGACAAGAAAAGCAATGTGGTTATTGACAGAATGGTCACGTGGTTTAATTCAAAAACTTTTGACATTGTTGCCAGGAATTATTCATTAAAATATGATGCGGGCGTTTATGATTTTGACGTAAAGATGAAAGTGCAAATGAAGAAAGTAGGGAATTTGCTGGTGCCCGAATTATTGGCTTATAATGGGAATTGGAAGGTCATGTTTAATAAGAGAGAACGGGGGGTATTTACAGCCACGCTTTCTGATTTTGTAGAATAGAAAATTCATTAATAATATTTGCTTTTTCTAATATCTTTCTTATATGGATAAATACTTAGTAAAATCAGATGGTTTCCATTAAAAGAAAAAAACAATACATTTTTTCGGTCTAATTTATAAATAAAAATTTTGTGTTGGGAAGTGGGACGCGCAATTGATGGCATTTCTGCGAGCTTTTCAATCTTCGCATAAATTATAGAGGCAAATTTTTCAGAAGATTGAACAGACCAATTTTCTTTCAGGAATAAAACAATAGTTTTAAAATCTTTTTCTGCTTCTGCAGACCAGATTATTTTGAAAGCCATTGTTCCACTTTTTTCTTCATTTGGTCATGTGTGATATATCTCCCGTTTTTATAATCATCAAAAGCTTGCCTGATCTTAACTTGTAAATCATCCGGTAAATTTTTAATTTGAATTTCCTGTATTGATTTATTGGGGTATAAAAGTTCATATATTTCCTCTATCAAATTCTCATCCGTTGTCAATTTTAACTTGTGAAGTATATCTTCTTTCTTATCTTTTATATTCATGTTTTAATGCTTTTGCTAATAAAATTAATCAAAGTTGCCTGTTTTAATTTCTTGACGCACTATAATTTCTCCATTTTTCAATCACTGAATTCATGTCTTCCGGCAAAGGGCTCTCAAAATTCATTTGTTCTTTTGTAGTGGGGTGAACAAAACCTAATTGTTGCGCATGCAAAGCATGGCGCGGACAAAGGGCAAAACAATTATCGACAAATTGTTTGTATTTGGTAAAAACAGTTCCCTTCACAATTTTATCGCCTCCATACGTATCGTCATTAAAAAGCGGGTGGCCGGTGTATTGCATGTGTACCCGTATCTGGTGCGTGCGGCCGGTTTCCAGCCTGCATTCCACAAGAGTAACATAATTAAATCGTTCTAAAACTTTGTAATGAGTGATGGCTTCTTTGCCATGCTCGCCTTCAGGATAGGCAGTAAATAATTTCCTGAATCTTTGATGCCTCCCCACATGAGCAATTATCGTTCCTTCATTTTCTTCAAAATCCCCCCAAACCAGCGCCACGTATCTTCTGTGAACCGTATGATCAAAAAATTGTTTCGCAAGATTTGTCATGGCTTTGGCTGTTTTCGCCATCACTAAAAGACCTGATGTATTTTTGTCTATCCGGTGAACAAGCCCGAATCTCGCCAGGTCATTTTCATTAATTTGAGGATTTTGTTTTTTTAAATAAAAAGCAACTGCGTTCACCAGGGTTCCCGAAGGATTGCCACTTCCAGGGTGAACCACCATGCCCGCGTCTTTATCAATTACCATCACATCATCGTCCTCATATACTATTTTCAAAGGAATATCTTCCGGAATAATTTCATTTGTGCCCGGTGAATAATCCTGGTAAATTATTATTTTATCCAGGGGCCGCACCTTATAATTTGATTTAACCGGGCGATCATTCAAAAGCACTCTCTCTGCTTCTATTGCCTGCTGAATTTTATTTCTGGTGGCCCCTTCAATTCTACCCATCAGAAATTTATCGATGCGCAACGGCTCCTGGCCTTTCGCACAAATAATAGTATCGCGTTCAAAAAGTTCGTCCTGCTCTTCTTCCTCTCCGGCTGCATCTTTCGGAATAAGATTATCCATATCTTCATTTACTTCGTCCATAATAATTCAATAATTAATTTAGCTTTTAGCTGTTAGCCTTTAGCCTTTGGGAAAGCATAATCCCAATCCAATAATTAATAATCAATAATTCAATAATCATTTCAGCTTTCAGCTTTTAGCTTTTCTCATTCCTCTTATCTTTGCAAATTAAAATTTTTGTATTGGAAAAACAGGAAGTCATTTTTGAAGATCTCAGGGTCGTTCATTATAAAGATGCATGGGATTACCAGGAAGCGTTGGTAAAGAAGAACCTGGAGATAAAATCGCTGGCCCGTAATGCAGCAAAGAATGGGCAAGCGCCTGGCAGCCCATTTGAATTGCCTACAAAAAATTATTTTCTTTTCTGCGAACATCCTTCGGTGTATACGTTAGGCAAAAGCGGGCACATGGAAAATGTGCTGATGAGCGAACACGAAATGGAGGAAAAGGAAATTGAATTTTTTAAAACCAACAGGGGCGGAGATATTACTTTTCACGGGTTGCAGCAAATTGTAGGATATCCCATTCTTGACCTTGAAAAGTTTTTTACTGATATAGGAAAATACATGCGCAGCCTGGAAGAGGTGATTATTCTGACGCTGCAGGAATACAACATCAAGGGCGACCGCAGCCCCGGTGAAACCGGTGTATGGATTCAACCTGAAATTCCCGGAAAGGAAAGGAAGATTTGCGCCATGGGTATCCGTTGCAGCCGCTGGATTACAATGCACGGCTTTGCGTTGAATGTAAATACAGATTTGAGTTTTTTCAACAACATCATACCATGTGGTATTGTTAATAAGCAAGTTACCTCCATCGAAAAAGAGCTGGGCTATAAAGTAGATTATCAGGAAGCCAAGGAAAAAATAAAAAGAAATTTCGCAAAGGTTTTTGGTATAAAAATCGTGTATCCCTAACCGTAATCTTCCGAAAAATAACAAATAATAAAAAACTTTAAATAACAGATTCTTAACTGAATTTTTTTAGTTCGTGCGTCTAAGAAGGGATTTAAATATTTTTAATCAGACTTAAAAAACAATTGTATGAAACAAATTAATTTAACTCTATTCTTTGTTGCACTTGTATTTGCGGGCCAGGCGCAGATGAAATCTTTTATTGATCAGCCTTATGTTGAGGTGGCAGGCAGTGCGGATACTTTGGTAACGCCGGATGAAATTTATATCAAAATAAATATCTCGGAAAAAGATACAAAAAATAAAACATCTGTTGAAGAACTGGAAAGAAAAATGTTTGACGCTTTAAAAGCGATGGGCATTGATGTCGAAAAAAATCTTACCACCAGCGATCTGTCCAGTAATTTTAAAACCTATTTTTTGAAGAGCAAGGATATTATGAAATCCAAAGACTATATGCTCAAAGTAAAGGATGCAGTTACTGCCACCAAAGTATTTATTAAGCTGGAAGATTTGGGAATTTCAAACAGCTCTATTGATCATGTGGATTATTCTAAGATGGAAGAAATGAAAAATATTATGCGCACTAAGGCGATTGAAAATGCAAAGTTGAGGGCAATAGCGCTTACAAAGCCTTTGCAGCAAGGCATTGGGCCGGCAATTTTTATTTCAGATAATGAAGTGTACCCGATTCGTCCATTGGCAAGAGAAGCAAAATTGAATTTGTATCAAGCCAGCGATTCAGCCGAGGCACTTCCACAAATTGATTTTGAAAAAATAGAAGTTTCTTCTAACGTGAACGCTAAATTTATTTTGAAACCTTAGTTGTAATAGTTTTAATAAACATAGTTTTAATAAACAAATCTGTCTATATTTCGACAAGCTCAATATGACAGATTTGTTTATCCGGCGATTGCCACATTGAGCTTGTCATATTGAGCCCGTCGAAATATTGAGCCTTGTCACATTGAGCTTGTCGAAATGCCAGTAAAGCAACAAATTCCCTTAATTTATTTTTTGAATAATCAGATGCCCAGCATTTCTTTCAGCCGGGAATAACCTGCTTTGCTTACCGGAATTTTTTCTCCTGTTGACAATAACACCAGATGACTGTCTTTTTCATACGCATCAATGCGCGTGATTAATTGCGTATTTACAATATAGGAGCGATGTACGCGCGCAAAACGATGCTGGCTGAGCGATTTTTCAAAGAAGGCCATGGTGCGCTTCTTTAAGAAGTTGCCATCCTTGCTCACAATCTTTACATAATCATCAGCAGCCTCCAAAAAATGAATCTGGTGAACCGGGATGATTTTAATTTTACTACCATCTTTCACCACCACGCGGTCTTGCTGAATGGGCGATTCCGCGGCTGTTTCTATAGCCTTTTCCACGGCAGCATTATTCTGTTGCGATTCAAATTTCTGAACTGCTTTTTCAAACCGTTCTTTGCTGAAGGGTTTTAATAAATAATCAATGGCATTAGATTCAAACGCTTTGATTGCATATTCATCAAATGCAGTCGTGAAGATAACAGAGGGCGGATTTTCGATAAGCTCCAGCATTTCAAAACCATTAATTTTCGGCATCTGGATATCAAGAAAAATTAAATCGGGTTGGTATTGCTGGATCGCTTTTATTCCTTCAAAACCGTCCTTGCATTCTGAAACCAATTCAAGCCCGGTAAACTTTTGAAGATATTCCTTTACTATATTTCTTGCCAGTGGCTCGTCATCTATAATAATTGTTTTCATCGTTTTTATTTTCTATTCTCCCTGGCTAACGGATTACAGTTGGGGAATTATAATAGTGGTGGTAAAAGTATTTTGCTGAGTAGTTGCTTTTAAAAGATCATTTCTTGCAAATAATAAAAACAATCGCCGCTGAATGGAGCGGAGCCCAAATCCTGTGCCCTTTGCGGGGTCTGTAGTTTCGGGGTCAAAAGGATTTTCAACAATCACTTTTAAATTGGACTCGTTCTTTTCTGCTTCAATTTTAATTAGCACTTCGCCTGTGGTGTCGTACAATCCAAATTTAATCGCATTTTCCACCACCGGCTGCAATATCAATGCGGGCAATTGTAAATTTAATGCATCTTCATTTATTTTGGTTTCGGTTTGCAACCTGTGTCCAAAACGCACTTTTTCAATTTCCAGGTATAAGCGCAAATATTGCATTTCCAACTCCAGCGGAATCCATTGATGCTCTTCCTGCCTCAGCGTGCCCCGCAAAAAATCGCTGAGCTGGTAAATCATATTCCTTGCTTTTCCGGGATCTGAACCGATAAGTGCGCTTATAGAATTAAGGCTGTTAAAAAGAAAGTGAGGCTGAAACTGGCTCCTGAGCTTATATAACTCCGCTTCTTTAGATAACTTTTCAGTTTCTGTTTTCCTGTTAATCATTTCCGTGTATTCCTGCTGCCCGTACCACATGAGGCTAAACATGCTGATAGTGCTCAATAACAAAAACCCGGCACCAAATCGTATAAGGCCTGTATCGCGGATAAAGTCATTGTAGGGATCATCGCTCTGCAATACCAGGTATAAAATTCCGCGCTGGGCGAGATACCATAAAAGCCCCACCGTAACACTAATCACAATGATGTACCAATATTTTTCTTTTCTTGGCAAATAGTATTTCAAATTATTGCTGATAAAAATGCTTCCGGCGGCCAGCAAAATAATACACACAATGGTGTCGGTAGCTGCGTGCTTATCGTCTATGTTCAATTGTTTCAATACAAAATATTGGATCACCAGGCAGAGCGACCACCATGCAGCAAAAAATACCCGTAAATTTTTTTCAGATAATATTGACTTCAAGCCTAAAACTTTATATCATTTCAAAAGTATTTTCCAGGCA
Organism: Hanamia caeni; assembly: GCF_003721595.1. Lineage (GTDB taxonomy): Bacteria > Bacteroidota > Bacteroidia > Chitinophagales > Chitinophagaceae > Ginsengibacter > Ginsengibacter caeni. Next base: position 401,528 of record NZ_RJJR01000001.1, on the reverse strand, counting down.
TTTTTCATGAAGATATTTTGCCCGTTTTTTTGTGATTTTCACGTATTCATCTGCGTCCTCATCTTCATTGATGCGTGAATAAATTTCGGCGCCATCTATCAGTTCATTCAGCGGATGTAATTCAGAAACATCAATAAATTTCCAGTGAACAGGCTTTTGTTCATTATTTAAAAAATTATCTTCTTCTGAATCGCCAAGTATTCGTGCCTTTTGAAAAGCGTGCATCTCATTTTCGGCAAAAAGAAGCCGGAGTTGTTCATCAAATTGCGGCGTATGATTTCCTTCGCCGCAGATAATTCTGAAAACGAGTTTTGCAAGGTACCATTTCATAAAATCAGGGTTTAAGGTTGAGAATTGATTGTATTAGTAATTGTTGATTTCCACTCCGCCAAACAGGCAGGAGCCTTTCAGAATAATTTTCTTGTTGCTGTCGGGATTCTGGTTTTGAAAATTGCGTTTGTCTTCCACGCCGCCAAATACCGCAGCTACTTCTGTTTGCACTTCCCAATTTCCCGGAATGATTAATTTGGTACCTCCAAAAACGGTGTTTACTTCCAGAACCACCGGTTGCTGAATATCAGCCTGCATAAAGCTGATTTCCGCGCCTCCCATAAAACATACAATTTCGCCTCCTTTAAAATTTTTTGACTGCACATTTTTCTTGACGCCACCCAATATCGCATTTACATCAAGATATTGCTCGTTGTATTCTGCACCAATATTTTGCGATTCAAAAGGTTTTCCGGGCGCATCAAAAGAAGGAGGCGTATCAAAATTATTTCTTTGCCATTGATTTTTCAGGCGCATTTTTCGCTGGCGCATGCAGGGATGGTGTTTTTGCGGCCTCACGATAAACAACACGCCCAGGCAGATTAAAATTATAGGCGCAATATAATTTTGCAGGTTGATTCCCGGAACGGATTGGTCAATAAAAAAAATGCTGCCTATCAAAATCATGATAAAAGAGCCGGGGTTGTGAAACTTGCTTTTGATGCCTATAAATAAGCCAATGGCTATCAGAAGCACAGGCCATGTAAACACCCAGCCGGGGATGGGCGCACCCATCTTATAAGCGAGTAATAAAACACCTATTAATAATAAGAAAACGCCCCCGCTGATTCTTGATTGATTTATCTTTCTGTCAATTTCTGTATTTCGCTGGTTCTCCGGATTCATCTCATTCTGGTCCATATTTCTTTTTTTAATTGATTAGCAAAATTAATGGTGTGGCGCTTTGCTGTAAAGTGTATTTAGGTTTACCTGAACGTATTATCGGTAAAAGATAAGTTTATGTCGGCAAATGAAAGAGCAATTTTTACCATTGACAGTAAACGGATAAATAAGGAGGATTTTTATTCTGCTGCTGACGTTAGTGTCCTGTTGCTGATGTTAGCGTTCACGCGAACATTTTAAAATATCTTTGTACTGAGTTTAAGGATTTACGGTAGTTGGCGGAGATGCCAGCTACAGCAGGAGTGAAGCAATAAATAAGACTAATTTGTATTCTGCTGGCATGTAAAAATAAGCTGTTCACGGACTGCTGCAATCCTTTACAAAGCCTATTTCTTCAATGCCATCACCCGCGCATTTTTTTGTGCTTTCAATGCTAATTCGGTGGCAAGAAAACAATGTGCCTGCGTCATCGCTGTTTCAGTTCTGTTAACCACATCATCCACAAACAAAGGGCCGAATGGCAATACCACATCGTTACAATCTATGTGTAGCATTTCTTTATTGTTTGCCAGGTACAATTGATTGCCGCCTTTATTTCCGGAAAGGATATCCGTGTTTTTTCTTACCTCGATATAGCCATCCGTTCCCAATATGGTTAACCTTCCGTCACCCCAGGTATCTAAGGCATCCGGTGTAAACCAGTCAACCCGTATATAACCGGTGCCGCCATTTCCGCTTAGCATCACATCGCCAAAATCTTCAAATAAAGGTTTGTCTGGGTGATGAACATTTCCTACCTGCGATAGTAAAACCTGTGCTTCGGTAGTGCCGGTAAAGTGCAGGTACTGATCGAATTGATGAGAACCAATGTCTGTAAGAATGCCACCATATCTTTTTTTATCCCAAAACCAATCGGGCCTCACCTTACCGATTCTATGCGGTGCCAGGTTCACCGTTTGAATTACCGGCCCAATGACGCCCGCCTTTACCAACTGGCTTGCTTTTTCTGTGGCCTTATTTTCAAACCGCTCGCTATACATGATGGAGTAAATTCGCTTGGTTTCTTTTTGAACTTTTTTTACTTCGGCCATTTGTTCTAAAGAGGTGATACCTGGCTTATCGCTTAAATAATCTTTGCCATGCTGCATTACGCGAATGCCTAAGGGCGCTCTTTCGTCCGGTATGCCTGAGCTTAACACCAATTGAATGGCAGGGTCTTCTAAAATTTCATTTTCGCTCTTTGCCAGTTTCGCCTCGGGAAAGGCTTTCAGAAACGCAGCCGTTAGATCGGGTTCTTTGGCATACAACGCTACTAATTCGCCACCGCCTCTTTTAATGGCATTGGCCATTCCATAAATATGCGAATGGTTTATGTTGATTACTGCAAATTTTATGCGGTTGGGCGCAGTAATTATTTGCTTTTGTTTTCCGACGGTTGCCGCGGATGTTATTTTAGGAATCAAAGGCGACATGATCATTAAGCCGGAGGCTTTCACTGAATCTTTTAAAAATTGCCTCCTGGGTTTGTTTTGATTATTCATAGAAATTGAAATTGTATTGGCTAAAGATAATTAAAAGTGACATTTATTGATGACCCGTTCATTCCTTACTTTTTATTTCTTTGCTGAATTCTTGCCTTCGTCATCTTTTCTCTTAATCCGCCTTCTTTGACAAAGATTGTTTCCAGAGCTTTTATTTGCTGCCCCAGCAGGTACATGGTTACATTGATTAGACATCTTAGAAAATTCGCACTAATTTCAGGATTGCTATGTTCAATGGCTTTTTTAAAAGTTTCGTAGGTGGCGTTGGGTGTTTTATTTAATTCATCAAATCTTAAAGAAAGAATGTCATTTCTTTTCCATTGTTTTAATTTTTTGGTTCTTAAATAATCTTCATAATCAATTAGCAGTTCTCCTAAACTTGCACGTGCAACATTGGTGAGTTTGATTTCTGTTTCCTTCGAAGTGCCGGAAGCCAGGCTTGCTTCAGCGATATTTTGCTTACCGGAACGTGCAGCTTGGACCATTTGCCCAATCGTTCTATCATATTTCTGAAAAAAGTGTTCGCAGAAGTAAACAGTACCATCGTATATTATTTCTGATTTCTGATAAGTTATCAAATTACGATAGCCGCCATGAAGCGGGATAAAGCCTTCTTTGTGGTAGTCGGTTGCCATATTGTTTTGTCTTTTGCTTTTGCCGGGTGACTTGGTGACTTTGTGACTTCATTCCGCGATAAAGTCCCCAAGTCCCACAGTCTCCTGAATAATTTTTCTAAGATACTTTTTACTTGCATTCCTTCCAACACTATATCTCTTGCTGTTCTTAGTAAACTTAAAATTTAAAAGCTGTCTTGAGTTTGTACTCCCTGATTTAGTTTAGATTGGTTGGCTATAGCATAACTGGAAGAGAATAGAAACGGAGCGGATTTGTTTGTTTACTGCAATGATAATTTTTAAGTAAGATACGACACAAGCTTATTTAACACTCATTGTTAAACTACAAAGCTTGCGCTAGTGAAGGGCTTGGACGAATATGAAGTCAATGAAAGTTCATCATTGTCTGTCTGCTTATACTCGAGGCATACTTGGAAAGTCCTAAGGTGTATTTTTCAATTCTGTCAGAGTCTAAATTAATTTGGTCGCCAACTTTGTATTTTGAACTTGTATTATTGTCAACAAAAAGTTTATTTACGATTCCTTGATTATGAATAATTATATTTCTAATCGAAAAAATCTCCGTCAATTCAATTAAATTAATATTTGAGGAAAAAAAGATATCAGGTTGTTGTATTTCTGTAAAATCAAGTTCTAGATTAAACATTGAATTCATTTGCCTAATTCTTTCTGAAATGCTTTTGTAAGAAAGTTCATGTATAAACCGTTCTATTGTTGATTGTATCAACTCTTCCTTTGAGTACTTGACCAATTCATGATATTGAATAGTTCTCTTTTCGTTAGAAAGAAGTTGAGGATTGTTGGAGAGAATAAGAAATAGCGTTTGGTTTAGAAAGTAATCAAATACGGAACACGCATGAATAATAAGAGACTTGTTAATCCTATAAATAAATTGTTCTTTTTTTCCTTCCAAATTATGAAGTCCATCTTGAGTTACAGAAAGCTTAATTCTTATCAAGTCCAAAAAAGTACGTTTGCCTGAATTAGACAAGTTGTCTAAAAGGGCTTGATATCGTTCCTTATACTTTTTCTCCATTAACTCATACCCGGCCTCGGTGCTCGTTTTAAAAGAAGAAAGCTCTGTCAATTCTAGAACGGTGTCTAAAAATAGCTCGTCCAGATTTTGTGAAAGTGTCCGCATATACTCAATGCATTACAACTATGGTTATGCTTTAAACTGTTAGAATTAGAATTCTTTCGTAATTGCCCTTTGTCAAATATAGAAATTAAAGATCATTGCCCAATTAAATCGCGATATAATTTCGTCCGTTGGCCCCATGACATCCCGGGAAATTAATAATTCCCAATTGTGCATTGCATCTATCAATTGACGAAAAGTGGAGTAACGCGAATGCACATCTTAGGAGACCTTTCGAAAGGTTAGTAACCCTAAAGATAATTCCTCTCAATCCCGGTTTTATCTTAAAATTGGAATGATTTAAATCGTTTTTTGCCACGGGTTTATCATTCAATTTTGTAACGCCCAATTTATTTTCCTTTCAAAAATTTACAGCTCCTGGCTGGCCCTCGTTTGTAACGATGGTGGCACCAAATAACTTATAATAGGTGCCAGGGATTAGCAGAAGGCACGGAATGGTGAATATCGAATTTGTCAATTAATTGAAGAAAGTCCTCGTACAGTAAACAAACAAATTTTTGCTTTTTATAGTATTATCGCCACCATTTGCTATAGTTAAAAAACCAGCTGAATAAAAATCCAGGTATCGGCTTTTTGTTTCCGTTAATACTGCCCGTTACCCCTTAGTTCTCACAAACGAATGCGGATGATTGGCTTCCCCTTACGTCGCCCGGTCGGATTCAGGGCGGCAATGGCATCATCGAGGGACGAGATATCTCCGATGTTTGTCCGCAGTCGTCCATCACGCACCCGCTGAACGATTTCATTCAGTTGGGCACGGTCGGACTCTACAACAAAATCGATTGCCAGGATGTTAGCGGCCAGCGTTTCTACCGGTCCAACTATAGAGACCAGTGTTCCTCCGGTCCTAACCAGGCCGGCTGATCGCTTACCGGTTTCGCCGCCAATCACATCAAAAACCAGGTCCACGTTGCCAACGTCTTCAAGGGTATCACTCTCCAGGTCGACAAACTCCTGCGCACCGAATTCAAGTACAGCCTGGCGGTCTGCAGCTCGTCCTGTGCCGATCACGTAGGCGCCCGCCTCACGTGCGAGTTGCACCACCATTGAACCAACGGCACCTGCTGCGCCGTGCGCGAGCACAGTCTGTCCCCCCTGGAGGCGGCCGTGTTGGAAGAGTCCCTGCCAGGCGGTCAGGCCGGAGATCGGCAAACTTGCACCAACGACGAAGTCGACGTCACCGGGTAGCGGGGCAAGATTACGTGACTCGAGGGCCACATATTCTGCCAGCGTGCCATCGCGATACCAGTCTGTGAGGCCGAACACCCGCTGTCCTATCGACAATCCCGTTGTTCCATAGCCGAGGGCGATAACCACTCCAGCAAGCTCGTGTCCGGGGATCGAGGGTGTCCGGTCACGACCGAGGCGATCGGTCCAGGTGGAGGGCCACTCCAACTCAGTGGGCACAAATCCCGACGCATGAACCTGAACAACCACGTCATTGATTGCTGCCTGGGACCTGGGCCGCTCCACCAGTGTCATACCAGCCGTTCCCGCAGACTTATCGGTCACAACGATGGCCTTCATCGCCCCGCCGCCGGTTTTGTTGTCTGTTACTGATTCCATATGTTTAGTTTTTAAGCTGTATGATTTAGGCGCAATTTACTCATCCTTCTCAAAAAGAAAATTCCAAAACGATTAACTAATTCAATGAATTTATTCCAAAAGAAATTACATTTAATATAAAATCTAAAACTTAAATTATGAAAAATACCTCACGTGATATTGTAATGTCTTTAGCTATTGTAGCTACTTACTCAATTATCGCAGCCAGTTGCACAAAAGAATTAAAAGAGAATCCTGCATTGAGCCAGAGTGCTCCGCAATTGCCTGGCAGCGCCACTTTAGGCCAGCTAACTGCCGATAAGTACGTGCCAAATGAAATTTTGGTAAAATTCAAAAAAGGTGTTTCGGAGAATAGCCGGGGAAAGGCTTTTGGAAGAATCTCCGGAAAGGTTTCCGAAAAGATCTTAACCAAAACAATGCAACGCTTTGGGGATGACGAAGGATTTTTTGTGGTGCACACACCCCTTGCTGTACTGGATGCGCTTAACAAAATCAAAGGCGTAGACGTTTCTTATGCCGAGCCTAATTTTATTTATCAGCATGAAGTAACTTCCAACGACAACTACTTTACGAATGGTTCGCTGTGGGGAATGTATGGCGATGCGTCCAATCCTTCCAACCAATATGGAAGCCAGGCTGCTGAAGCGTGGGCTGCAGGCCACACAGGCTCTTCAACCGTTTATGTGGGTGTAATTGACGAAGGCGCGATGTACAATCATGAAGATCTCGCAGGAAATTTTGGAAATCCAAAAGAAATTGCCGGAAACGGTGTTGACGATGATCACAACGGTTATGTTGATGATCATTATGGTTGGGATTTTGATAAAAATGACAACACCACTTTCGACGGAACAGACGATGATCATGGAACTCATGTTTCCGGAACCATTGGCGCAAGAGGAGGTAACGCAAAAGGTGTGGCGGGCGTAAACTGGAATGTTACGATCATCTCTGCAAAATTTTTAGGCAGAAGAGGCGGCACCACAGCCAATGCAGTGAAAGCTGTTGATTACCTTACAGATTTGAGAACAAGAGACGGACTAAACCTGGTAGCTACTAACAATTCGTGGGGCGGCGGCGGATATTCGCAAGCGTTGTACGACGCCATAGAAAGAGCCAACACCGCAAATATTTTATTCATAGCTGCAGCAGGGAACGATGGAAGTAATATCGATGCTTCGGCAAGTTATCCGGCAGCTTACACCAACGCCAATATTATTTCTGTAGCCGCAATTGATAAAAATGGCAGCCTGGCCAGCTTCTCAAATTATGGTGCTAAATCAGTGGATTTGGGCGCTCCCGGCGTTGGCATTTATTCCACATTGCCCGGCAAAAGCGGTAGAAATATAGTCTCTTCTTATGGCTCGTATAGCGGAACATCTATGGCAACTCCGCACGTGACAGGTGCTGCAGCTTTATACGCCTCCACACATTCTGGCGCTACTGCAGCGCAAATCAAGTCTGCAATTTTAAGCAGTGTAGTACCAACAAATTCATTAAATAATAAAACCGTTACCGGGGGAAGACTTAATGTAAGCGGATTTTAAAAGCTCTTTTTAGAATACATCCGTAAAGGCCCAACTGCCCTTGCTTGTAACGAGGGAGACACGAAATAATTTGTATATACAATACATGGGTGGAGACCGTGGGAATATGTTTGTATGGAACGATAGCAGACGAACAAATAAGCAACTTTTTTATTCACGGCTATTTCGGCGGTAGCCGTTATACTTTTGCTGGCAGGGATTGTATTGATGATAAAAATGTGAGCAATGCCGGACGGTTATTTCCGGAACATACACGAACCCACTGCTGTCTTGACCTTCCAACGCTTATAAACTCAGGGCAGCCAAAACCAACTAATTTAAAATTTACCTTTGATGTCGGCAATTATTTGTAGATAAGAAAACACTTATAAGATATGTTTACAAATGAGCAATTGTTCCGGATTGTCATTGAAGAAGGCTTCGGCAAGGGTGACGTTCCACCAAATGCAGAAGGCGTCAAAAACCATTCGCAGCTTACATAATGCTTTTCCTGACCTTTCATTTATAGTGGAAGAAATGGTAACACATGATGACAAGGAAAAAACAGTAGCAATCATCTTCATTTAATAATTTCTGCTAAAGAAAATAAGATAAGTGACGTTCCTGGACCTTAAGAAATTTACCAATAGTAGATGAAATTTTAGGAGACTCAAGTGATGTAATTTATCTTGATTATTCTGAATTAATTATAAATACCCGCGAACAATTGCAAATTTGACACTGAACGCCACGTAGGCATACCGGAATTTCCACGGAGAATCGGGATAAGCAGCAGAATAGCTTTCATGTTACAAACATATTTTGAACCAGATTAAATACTTAGGCAAATAATAAATATTGTGAGGAAGAATTAGAATGTTCATTTTTTAATCCTCATTATGAGTGATTAGAGGTGACACCTTTAAAAAGATATCACCCTCTGCCAGCCATTCAATTGCTTCTTCATTTAAACTACCATCTTGGACAAATAAATTATCTATGAAGAATTCTTGAATAGCGGTTAACGAAGGCTCTTAAAGCTGGATGATTGAAATCATTTTTTGCCAGGGTTTTATCCTTCAATTTTGCAGCGCCCGATTTTCTTTCAAAAATTTACAACTCATAGTGAAACAGCTTATCCGAAAATATAACGTTCCAGGCCCGAGATATACGAGTTACCCCACAGTGCCTTACTGGGATTCCGGTACTTTTTCTGCTGATCTCTGGCAGCAGTCATTGATAAAAAGCTTTGCCGAAAGCAATGATAAAGATGGGATCAGTTTATATATTCATTTGCCTTTTTGTGAAAGCCTGTGCACCTTCTGCGCCTGTCATAAAAGAATTACCAAACAACATTCTGTAGAACGTCCTTACCTGGAAGCGGTGATTAAAGAATGGGAAATGTACGTGGGTTTATTAGGCAAAAAGCCCGTCCTCACTGAGCTTCATTTAGGCGGTGGCACACCTACTTTTTTCAGTGCTGCTAATTTAAAACTTTTAATAGAAGCCATTTTTTCAAAAGCTATCATTGGCAATCGGCCTGAATTTAGTTTTGAAGGACATCCGAATAATACAACAAAAGAACATCTTCAAACCTTGTATAACCTCGGATTTAAAAGAGTAAGCTTCGGTGTGCAGGATTATGGTCCAAAGGTGCAAAAAACCATCCACCGTATTCAACCTTTTGAAAATGTAAAAGCCGTAACTCTTGCAGCGCGCGCTACCGGGTATGAAAGCATCAGCCATGACCTGATTTTTGGATTGCCTTTTCAAACATGGAACTCTATGTCGGAAACCATAGAAAAAACAAAATCGTTGAAACCCGACAGAATTGCCTTTTATTCTTATGCACACGTTCCATGGATAAAAGGAGTTGGCCAAAGAGGTTTTGATGAAAACGACCTTCCGACACCGGATCAAAAAAGAGAGTTGTATGAAAAAGGGAAAGAGCTTTTATCAACATTGGGTTATATAGAAATCGGCATGGATCATTTCGCATTACCGACGGACAGTTTATATAAATCGATGGAAAACAAAACCATTCACAGGAATTTTATGGGCTATTCTTCTTCCTCCACTCAATTAATGATTGGCCTCGGTATGTCTGCCATAAGTGATAGCTGGTATGCATTTGCGCAAAACGAAAAGTCTACGGAAGAGTATATAAAAAAAGTAAATGAAGGAAAAATACCTGTTGTTCGTGGCCATGTATTAAACAATGAAGATTTGGTGGTACGTCGCCATATTCTCAACCTGATGTGCCTGTTGGAAACCTCATGGAAAGATGAAAAAATGCAATTAGCAGAAAAAAATGCAATTATTGTTCGTTTGCTGGAAATGGAAAATGATGGCCTGATAATGTTAAATGATTGCCACTTAAAGGTAACTGAAAAGGGCAGAACCTTCGTCCGCAATATAGCCATGGCTTTTGATCTGCGCATGATCCGTCATCAGCCCGAATCAAGAATTTTTTCAATGACGATATGAGAAATGAATTAAAATGTTTGACCAACCCGGTAGCGGTAAATCCCTCTTTGCGAATCCTGGCAGTCACAGCTATTGTGAGGTTTTCACAGTTATCTTTACCATCAAATGCCATCCGTAAAACAACTATATTATTCCGGTACCAGCGGACTGGATCTTCCGGTTCCGAGGTCGGCATATCCGGCTGCGTTCCAGGGAAAGAGCCGGCTGCAGTATTATGGATCGATGTTTAACTCCCTGGAGATAAACAGCATTTTTTATAAACTTCCGCGCAGCCCCACGGTTGCTAACTGGGCAGAAAGTGTTCCTGATCATTTCCGTTTTACCTGTAAGGTTTCTAACACCATAACGCATGTAAAAGGATTGCAGTTTGCCGCAAAAGATGTCGACGATTTTATCAGAACGGTTAACAATATTGGTAAAAAGAAAGGATGCCTGCTGGTGCAGTTTCCACCCTCTTTAAAAATTGAAAAGCTGGATCAGTTACAAAAACTTTTAGAAATGCTGGGTGAGGCAACTTACCAAAGCGATTGGAAGCTGACCGCAGAATTCCGCGACCCATCCTGGTACGAGCGCGAGGTGTATGCATTGCTCGGGGAATATAACGCCACGATGGTGATACATGATATACCCAAATCAGCTACACCAATGAACGAGGTAAGCGGAGACGTTGTGTACCTGCGCTTTCATGGGCCCGAACCAAGATACCGCGGCGATTACAGTGATGAATTTTTAAAACGATACGCAGGCTATATAAAGGGATGGATCAGGGAAAAAAAGACCGTGTATGCCTACTTCAATAATACCGTCGGCGCTGCCTTCGAAAACCTGCAAACTTTAAATAAGTATGTGCAATTGTAAGTAACGAATTGCAGGCGTTCGCCGGTAAAAGGTAACCGCGGTATTTTTACACAGACAAGCCAAAGCGCGTAATAGTGATTTTTTTTCCGCGGAATCTCATGATGAGTCATGGATTTAATTGTGGCATTCCTTCATTAAAAACAGTGTAGTGCCAAAACTGGCACATAATTTAATAAAATAAAACATCCTTATGCTGGTATCCGAAACTGAAAATGAAACTTCTGTTAATGAATTGACCGCAAAAGCAGCAGAAGCAGAAAAAACAGATCCTCCTGCAGCGATAGCGCTCTACAACCAGATTTTGAAAACAGGTCCATTACAAACACCATAGTAGGAAATTGAAATAAGCTCGTCGCGTTCATTCATTTGTTCGACATAAAATACCAAATCCGTTAATTTTAACCTTTAATATTCATACACCAAATATCCCCACGGCTTCATTTCATACACATGATTTTTAAATAATTTTACTTTTTGATGCGTAAATACATTCAGCGGATTTCCATAAATGTCTTTCTCTTTTATAGTAAAATGCTGGGGCTGCGGGGAAAGGTTTAAAACCACGAATACTTTATGAGCGCCTTTTTTTCTTGTATAAGCAAAAATAGCTTCATCGTTTGCCGTAGGTATTTTTTTATAATCCGCATCCGCAGCGAGTGCCGGATTATTTAATCTCAGATGCAACAGCGTGCTGTAAAAAGGTGCCATCGCATATTTGCCCCACGAGATAGGATCGTGAACAAAAAATTTCAACCTTTTTTTATTGGGCTCTTCCTGGCCGGAATAAATTAATGGAATACTTTCATACATCGTTTGGCTGAATACGGCAAAAGCCTTGTAAGCATCGCCATATTTTTCAAACTCGGTACCGTTCCAACTGTTTTCATCATGATTGCTGGTGAAATACATGCGCTGCGCATTCTTAGGGAAAGTAGAAAAATTGCTGTTGAGGACAGAATCAAGATACACCAGGTTATGCTTTCCCTGCGCCACCTCCACAGTCGCCCACATGATATCCCATGCATAGGTGGCATCAAATCCGGCATAATGAAATTCAGGCTTTTCGCTTTCCCCCAGCATGAATACATTTTTTATTTTCCTCAAATCAGTAATGCAGGTTTTCCAAAAATCATCGGGAATAGGATCGATGTGATCGCACCTGAAACCATCAATGCCTGTTTCTGTTATCCAGAATTTCATGGCGCTGATCATGCTGTCGCGGAGTTCCCTATTTGAATAATCAAGATTTCGTGTATCGGTATAATCTGCATCATAAACGGTGTTCCCGTTTTTGTCATGCTGATAAAAACCGGGATGAGATGTAATCCAGGGATTATCAGGCGAAGTATGGTTAGGCACCCAATCGATAATCACTTTAAAGCCCAGGCTGTGTGCCTTTTGAACCAATTGCTTCCAATCCTGCATTGTTCCGAATTCGGGATTTACTTCTTTGTAATTCATTACTGCATAGTAGCTTCCCAAATCAGATGCGCTCATCTTTCTGCCTTCTATGCCAATGGGGTTAATGGGCATAAACCATAAAATTCTGACGCCCATTTTTTGCAGGCGGGGCAGGCTTTTTTCAAAAGCTTTAAATGTTCCTTCTTTCGAATATTGCCTCACATTTACTTCGTAAATATTGCTCTGCGCGCTCCATGAAGGATGCCGAAACGTTGTGGCCGGCGCGCCTATATTTCCATTCTGCGGGGCTATTTGCGCGAATGATAAAGAGTAGATAGCGGTAAGAAACAAAAGGCTTACTGAACGAAGAAAAAATTTCATAACCATGTTTTTACAATAATTTCATTTTATTTATCAACGCTTCTAAAACAAAGGCTTCCTCTTTTTAAGAGTAAAATAAAATAAAAAAGATAATTATTTATCGTTTTACTATAGCAATTAAACGTTTACAGCTACTAATCTTCCATCTCTTTCCTGATTTCATCAGAAATGTTCACCAGCACTTTATCTATCCGCTGGCCATCCATGTCTACGATTTCAAATTCAAATCCACGCCATTCAAATCTTTCACCGGTGGCGGGTATATGCTTTAATTCGTGAAGAATAAATCCTGCCAGAGTATCAAATTCATTTTCGCCTTCGCTGAGCCACACCGTTTTATCGAATTTGGTAAGAAAATCATAAAACTGTATCTGGCCATCAATCAGGAAACTGCCGTCTTTTCGTTCCATAATCACGTATTCATCGTCTTCTTCCTCGGGCATCTCCCCTACTATTGCTTTCAGAATATCTTTAACGGTGATCATGCCCAAAAGGCTGCCATACTCGTCTACAACAAAAGCGTAAGGTATTTTTGTAATTTTTATCTTCTCAAGAACCTGGTAAGCCGAATTATTTTCAGGGATAAATAATGCCTTTCTCATTAAATCTTTCAAAGGCACCTCTGGTTGCAGGTACAAATCTTTTACAGTTACAATACCTTCAATATCGTCGATAGTTTCGGAGCAGATGGGATATACGGAATGTTGAAATTCTTTAATCTTTTGCTTGACAGACGTTCGGTCTTCTTCAATACCAAACCACACTATATCGGTGCGGTGGGTCATTATCGAAGTAATGTTTCTGTCGCCCAGATGGAATACTCTTTCAATAATATCCTTTTCCTCTTCCTCAATAGCACCCAATTCGCTTCCCTCATTTATCATCGCTTTAATTTCTTCTTCCGTCACCTGGCTCTCTGTTCCTTTCCTGATGTTAAACAATTTAAAAAACCCGGAAGACATTTTACTCAGCAGCCAAACCAAAGGATAAGAAACAGTGCTTAAAGTTTTAATCGGGCCCGCCACACTTTTGGCAATCTTTTCCGGGTTCATCAAAGCCAGCCTTTTTGGGATCAGTTCTCCTAAAAGAATGGAAAGAAAGGTGACGATGATAACAATGATGGTGGTGGCAATAGTTTCAGCATACGGTTTAAAAATCTCAATTTTTTCAATATACGGCTGAAGGTATACGCTGAATCTCTCGCCTGAATATACACCCGTTAAGATGGAGATTAAGGTGATATATATCTGGGTAGTTGATAAAAATAAATCCGGGTTTTCTTTTAGCAACAACACATTCTGCGCTTTTTTATCTCCCCTGTTGGCAAACGCTTCAATCCTGCTTTTCTTTGAAGATATGAGCGCCATTTCGCACATCACGATAAATGCATTCAAAAGAATAAGAAATAGTAAAATAATAATTTCCATATTTGTTTTTTCAGTGTGGCAACTCCAATCCAAATTTACGATTGAATATGGTTGCCGGAATATATCCAAGAATCAAGCCTGCTATCATACCGCAAAATACATCAAAAGGAAAATGTACACCCACATACACCTGCGCATAAGAAATAGCGCCGGCCCATATAAACATCAACGCCCAAAATGAGCTCAACGTTTTCCTGAATGTTGTAAATATAAACATTGCCGCGGCAAAGTGATTAACTGCATGGGAGGAAGTAAAGCTGGAACTTACCGGGCAATAGGAAACTAAAAACCTGATATGATCAAACAGCGCAGGATCGCGGCAGGGCCTGAGCCTGAAAAAATTTTCTTTAATAAGATGGCTGCTTACGTAATCGCTTATCCCTGCATTTGCCAAAAAAAATACCACCCAAATCCAGCCTTTTACTTTAAAATTGAGCGTAGCGAATACTATCAAAAAAAAATAAAAAGGCACCCACAAAGTTGGCTCACGAATGAAGGGGAAAAAAACATCAAAAAATGAATTGTGCCATAGGCCGTTCATTCTATAAAACAAATTATAGTCTAATTGTTTTATAGCTTCTGGCAGAAACGATGCATTTTGTATTTCCAGCAAATTCATTACTGCAAAAATAACTATTGCACAAAAACACTAGTTAAATATTTAAATTTGCAGATAGCAGCTTTGAAACCCGATGGTTGATACTTTCGAAAACAACTCTTCATAATGAACAATGGCGCTCGTTTTCCCCGATTGGTTAAATGGATGTTTTTAACGGGCATGGCTTTTTTGATTTTCATGACGGCCATGAGGTTCATTTTCTTCTTTCATTTCGCCCCGCTTAACTATTCATTTTCAGATTATCTGCATCCCTTTCTTCTCGGTCTCAATTTTGACACGAGAATCGTTTGCGGCTTAATCATTTTTCCTTTTTTAATCGGCAACCTTCACCTGGAATATTCTGCGAATAAAAAATTATCAACCGGGAGCATTATCCAATTGCTTATCACCATTGTGCTGATGGCCGTGCTTGTATTTTTTATGAAGAAAGGACATGCAACGGCAGTTACTTTAACCGGCATTATTATCCTCTTCCTTCTTATATTGGTTTGGCTTTTCGCCACAAAGAATTGCAACCCGTTCCAAAATTCATTTTCCAAAAAAGTTTTTAAAATTTACTTTTTTATCATAACCCTTGCCCTCGTTTTTTTGTATGCAGTCGATTTTCAAAACTACGATTACCTGCATGAAAGACTGAACGCTTCCGTGATGAATTACCTGAACGATGCGGCGATTTCCATGAATATGGTTTGGCAAACCTATCCGGTGGTTACCATTTTCATATTAATCATTGTGGTAACGGCGATTATCTTTTGGCTGATAAATCATTGGTTTAACAAAACAGCTAAGTCAGTTTACCGGGGCAATTTCCCAAGCAGGATTATCATAGGAATTGCATTTGCGCTGATACTTGGCCTGGGCGTATTTGGGAAAATCGGTCAATATCCTTTAAGATGGAGCGATGCGTTTGTCTTTGATAATAATTTTAAAGCCAATCTTTCCTTAAACCCTGTTCAAAGTTTCCTTAGTACGCTGAAATTTAAAAATTCCACTTACGACCTGCAACAGGTAAAAAAATATTACCCGCTGATGGTGGCGTACCTTGGTATCAAAAATCCTGACAGTGTTCACCTGAATTACAAAAGAATTCATCTTGCTGATTCGCGGGCCAATAAACCGAATGTAGTAATTGTCATTTGTGAAAGTTTTTCCGCATATAAAAGCAGCATGTGGGGCAATCCTTTAAACACGACGCCCTATTTTAACCAGATGTGTGAAACCGGCATTTTTTTCGACCGGTGCTTTACACCCGCTTATGGCACGGCGCGCGGTGTGTGGGCAACAGTTACCAGCATTCCGGATGTGGAATTTCCAAACACATCAAGCCGCAACCCGGCTTACGTAAACCAGCATACGATTATCAATGATTATAAAGGTTATCAAAAATATTATTTCATCGGTGGAAGCCTTAGCTGGGCAAATATCAGGGGATTACTCACCAACAATATTGATGGCCTTAAATTGTATGAGCAGGAAGATTACCCGGTAAAATCAGTGGATGTGTGGGGTATCAGCGATAAGAATTTATTTTTGCAGGCAAATGAAGTATTCAGGCAACAAAAAAATCCATTTTTTGCAGTAATTCAAACGGCAGATAATCATCGCCCCTACACGATTCCGGAAGAAGACCGGAATTCATTTAAGCCGGAAGATTACCCAACTGATACGCTGAAAAAATATGGTTTTGAAAGCAATGCCGAGCTGAATGCCTTTCGCTATACCGATTTTAGCTTTAAAACATTTATTGAAGCCGCCAAGAAGGAACCTTATTTTAATAATACCATTTTTGTTTTTGTAGGCGACCACGGCATTCGCGGCGATGCAGGAAAAATGCTGCCAGAAGCATGGGAAAAAGATGGGCTTACCACGCAGCATGTGCCTCTGCTTTTTTATGCACCTGCTTTGCTGAAGCCGGAGCGAAGTGGCAGAACCTGCTCGCAAGTAGATATACTGCCATCAGTATCTGCACTTGCGAATATTTCGTATACGAATACTGCTATTGGAAAAAACCTTTTTGATAGCAGCCTGCATGAAAATACGCGTTTCAAAAATTTAGCATTTTTGTTTGACCCACTGATAAAACAAATCGGTATCATTACAGATCAGTATGTTTTTGTAAATGATTTGTCAACAGGAAAAAAGGATTTCAGATCTTCGGCGGATAACAACCCATTACCTGCAAACGCGCAAACAACTGAAGACCGCAATGAGTTGGAAAGACTCGCAGAAGCGTATTATCAGACTTCAAAATATATGTTGCTGAATAATAAGAAGCAGTAAACGAATAAAAAAGCAAAAAATCTATTCCGGGTTTTTCATCATGATTTCAAAACTAAAAATTCCAAACTCTGTTCCGATTACGATAAAATGGATCACAAAGCTATGGCTGATTTACCTGCTTATTTTTACGATTTTGCGCGTGGCAACAGTTGTATTGTTCATCCCTGAAAACACAACTGTATTATCGCTTATTCCTTCGTTCATCCTCGGCTTTAAGTATGATGCCAAATGGATTTCAATTATCTTATTACCGATTGCTGTATTGTCGGCGCTGCCGCGCTTTTCTCCTTTTCATTCTGAAAGAAATAAAAAATGGTGGTCCTTCTATCTTGCTTTCGCCACGCTTTTGGTGTTGTTTCTTTTCGCCGCCGATTTTGGAAATTTCAGCTATAATCATACGCGACTGAATGCAAGCGCGCTGAATTTTGCAGAAGATCCCTCCATCTCTTTTAAAATGCTTTGGCAAAGCTACCCGATGGTTTGGCTGTTGCTTGCGCTGGTAGTAGCGGTTTATTTAATGTCAAAACTTTTCAGGCATACGCATATTCTTACTAAAAGAAAAGAACAGGAAAGCATAATTTACAAAAAGAGATGGCATGCAGGCGCCGTTATTTTTTTGTTATGGTGCCTGTATGGAATTTTTTCTATTCACCCATTGAAGTGGAAGGATGCGTTTGAGCTCAACGATAACTTTAAATCCTATGTTGCATTAAACCCGATGCAGAATTTTTTTACTACGCTTCAATTCCGCAAACCTTCTTTCGATGATGATAAAGCGAAGAATTATTTTCCGTTGATTGCAGATTTTTTGCAATTAGATCAAAAAAACATAAATGATCGAAGCTATTCAAGGCTGGTTTTACCTAACAGTAAAGCGTTGGAAAGCAGGCCCAATATAGTGTTGGTGATTTGTGAAAGCTTCAGCATGTATAAAAGCAGCATGAGCGGCAACCCATTAAACACCACTCCTTATTTTAAGCAGTTATGCGACAGCGGTATTTTTTTTGACCGGTGCTTCACTCCTACTTTCGGAACGGCGCGCGGCGTTTTTGCCATCATCAGCGGAATTCCGGATGTGCAGCTTTCCGTCTTTTCTTCACGCAACCCGCAAGCCGTTCAGCAAAACACCATCATCAATTCATTTGAAGATTATAAAAAATTTTATTTCCTGGGTGGCAGCAGCGATTTTAATAATTTCGATGGACTAGTTAACAACGTAAAAGGCATACAAATTTTCCAGGAAGGGTCTTACACTGAAAAGCCCTTGAATGTGTGGGGCATCAGCGATAAACATCTTTTTCTTGAATCAGAAAAAATTTTATCTCAGCAAACAAAGCCATTCTTTGCCATCATCCAAACGGCCGATAATCATCGACCTTACACCATTCCACCGGAAGACACGGATTTTGAAAGGCGCGTGGTAAATGAAGATACGCTTCACAAATATGGATTTGAATCCTTAAAAGAATTTCAATCTTTTTGCTATACGGATTATTGTTTCAAAACTTTTATCGAAAACGCAAAGCTGAAACCGTGGTTTAATAACACAATTTTCGCTTTCGTTGGCGACCATGGTGTTGAAGGCGAAACATCAGCAATGTATCCCGACGCGTGGGAAAAAGGAAGCCTGAGTGATGAGCATGTGCCGCTGTTATTTTACGCTCCGCAATTACTGGATGAAGCGACAAGGCATGAAGTAGTGTCGCAGATAGACATCCTGCCCACGTTGGCAGGTATGGTCCATCAATCTTATACCAATACGACACTGGGCCGCGACCTGTTAAATTCAAAAAAGAAAATGGATGCAGCTTTTATTATTCATCATGATGAGGGAAATATCGGTATCGTTACAGATGATTACTACTTTGTAAAAAACTTACGGATTACCAAAGAAAAATTATTGCCACTAAAATCAAATGTTTTATCCTTAACCAACGCTCAACAGGATTCAGTAAAACGGCAACTTTCTGAGCTCACGTCAGGGATATATGAAACAGCTAAATGGATGCTGGTGAATAATCATTAATTAGCTAATTAGCTGATTCGATAATTAGCCAATTGTTAATTATTAGATTATTAAATTATTAGATTATTAAAATATTTAGCCATTTCCGCATTGACTAATCAGCACATCAGCACATTGGCTAATTAGCTAATTAACTCACCTCAAACCAAATTTCTTTTTGATTGTTCCAGTCGCCGTTATAATTTATGGTAAGCTCTTCACCTGCTTTTATTTTTCTAACGGCTTTTATTTGAATTGTATTTTTATCAAAATCCATGATATACTCACAATTACTGGAATAGCTATGATTGTAAAGCGATACCAGGCCGAGGGCGAGGCAACATTCTTTTTCTTTGGGGCCCCATGCGAAAATATAATTATTAAGCAATGTTTTTTCAATCATAGCGCGGTCTTCGGCATTCATCACAATTACGGGTGAATGCTCTACCACCGTCCTTGCCTTAATTTCCTCTTTTGTAAAAACTCCTCTTCCTCTTTTGCTGGTTTTTTTTACGTGCAAATAATTCTTTACCATTCTGATATTGATTTTTTGAAAATTACAGTAAAGCAATATATTAATAAGAATTTTATTTTAAACTAAAAATCAATGTTGATGCTGTACGTGCCGGATTTAACACTTTTTCTAAAGATAAAAATAAATTAATTTTGCGCCCTCATTCCTTAAACCGATTCTCATGACTGAAGAGGAAATGCTGGTTCAGGAGCAATTCGAAGATGTTTTAAATACGGGAGACAAGGAAGCGCTTAGTGAATTTTTGAATGAACAAAACATCAGTGATGTTGCTGAATTGATAGATGAAAATGAAGACAGGGAAATAGATATTTTCATGAGCCTTTCCATGCACCGGGCTACAGGCGTTTTCAAAATCCTTGACCATCCCACCCAAAAGAGAATCATAAAAAATTTGCCGCCCACCAAAAGCGCTGAATTGCTCAACAAAATGGAGCCTGACGACAGAACCTCATTTTTTGAAGACCTGCCCAATGAAGTGGTGCGCGAATTGGTAAAAACGCTTGTTCCGGAAGAAAGGAAAATAACGCTTTCGCTCCTGGGGTATCCTGAAAACAGTGTCGGACGTTTGATGACACCGGATTATGTGTACGTGTATGAAGACAACACAGTAGCTGAAGTTTTGGATATTATTCGGGGGGTTGGAAAAAATACTGAAACCATTGATGTAATCTATGTAATAGACAAGCATGGAGAATTATTAGACGACCTCCGCATACGCGAATTCATTCTCGCTTCGCCTGACACAAAGGTGAGCGAGATGATGGATGGCCGCTTCATAGAATTAAATGTAAACGATGACCAGGAAACGGCTAACGAAGTTTTTAAAATGAATAATCGTGTAGCCCTTCCTGTTGTTGACGACAATAATGTGCTACTTGGCATCGTAACTATCGACGACGTTCTTTGGGTTACCAATGAAGAATTCAGTGAAGATATTCAAAAGATAGGTGGTGCGCAGGCGCTGGATACGCCTTACCTTGAGACGCCCATCTTTACCCTGGTTAAAAAGAGAGTGGGTTGGCTTGTGATTCTTTTTTTGGGAGAAATGCTTACTGCCACAGCCATGGCATTTTTTAATGATGAGATGGCGCAGGTAATTATCCTGACCAATTTTATCCCCCTAATCATAAGCACGGGCGGCAACAGTGGCACGCAGGCCTCCACCTTAATCATCCAGGCAATGGCATTGGGCGAAGTTAGCCTGAGAGACTGGTGGCGCGTAATGCGCCGCGAAATAATGTCCGGCCTGATGCTCGGCATCATTCTTGGCATAGTAGGATTTTGCAGAATAGCTATCTGGAGTTTCCTGATGAATCACCATATCATTACCTCTTACAATTACGGGCCTTACTGGGTTCTAATTGGATTAACCGTTTGCTTTTCACTCGTAGGTGTGGTTCTATGGTCGTCTCTTATCGGCAGCATGCTTCCTTTGTTGTTAAAAAGGTTAGGCGCCGACCCGGCTTCTTCCTCTGCTCCGTTTGTAGCCACGCTGGTGGATGTAACCGGATTAATCATTTTTTTCAATGTAGCCCTGTGGACACTGACAGGAACGCTTTTGTAATTTTTTTTTTGGATGGTTGGATGGTTGTATTGTTAAATTATTCCATTATTGAATTATTTAATTATTGGATTATTTAAATTATTGAATTTTCACATTTTCGAATTTTCATATTTGCACATTTTCACATTAACCTTTACCGCCTAAAAATTGCCATTCACCGAAAAGTGATATTTCAGAAAAAATAATTCAGGTTACTTTTGCTCACGACAATTTAGTACAGAGAAATATTTTCTCTAATCAAAGCCAGATGAATCTTAAACGAAAAAAATCAAAAGAAAAAAAACCAGGCATATTCAAAATCCTGAAACCGTATTCAGGGATGATTACGTTGCTATTGCTTTTTGCTTTTTTAAGCAATGGGCTTAATTTGCTGATACCGAAAATTATCCAGTTTGGAATAGATGATTTTTCGAAAGGCCAATTGGATATGGCAAAAATAATTACCTGGTTTTCTGCAGCAGCCATTTTAATTTTTATATTCACTTATCTCCAAAGCATTATTCAAACTTTTGCTTCCGAAAAGGTGGCGCGCGATATGAGGAAAAAACTTGCCTTGAAAATTTCAGAACAGGATTATGCCTATATACAGGATGCTACGCCCGGAAAACTTCTGACGAATCTGACATCAGATGTAGACGCCATAAAAATGTTTGTTTCACAGGCTATAGTGTCTATCGTTTCATCAGTGGTTCTTATCATTGGCGCCAGTATTTTATTGCTGAATATCAATTTGAAGCTGGGGTTGATAGTGCTGTTGATTATCCCAATTATTGCCACTACTTTTTTTATCGTTTTCAAAAAAGTAAAAACGCTTTTCAGAAAAACGCAGGAGGTAATCGACTGGCTTAATAAAGTAATTAACGAAAGTATTTTAGGAGCTGCTTTAATCCGTGTATTAAATGCGCAATTCACAGAGTACAATAAATTTATGGACGCAAATTCAGAGGCTAAAAACCTCGGAATGTCCATTCTTCGCTTATTTGCCACGCTAATACCCATAATTGTTCTTACCTCGAACCTTGCAAGACTTACAGTATTGGCATTAGGTGGCCATTTTGTAATTTCCGGAAGCATGACACTTGGCGAATTCGCAGCTTTTAACAGTTATATCGCCATTCTTATTTTTCCAATAATAATGATTGGATTTATGAGCAATGTAATTGCAAGGGCCACAGCTTCATACCAAAGAATTGTGCATACCCTTGAAACGCCTGATTTTGTTGATAAAGGAACAGTAAACAAACAATTAGAGGGAAATATTATGCTGGAAGGAATCAGTGTTTATTATGGAGAAAATCCGGCGTTAAAAAATATAACTTTTTCAGTGAAAGGTGGCACCAGGACGGCTATCATAGGGCCTACAGCCGCGGGAAAATCTCAGGTATTCAATCTTTTGACCACCCTGATTAAACCCACGGAAGGAAATATATTTTATGATGGCATCGATATTAGTGAATACAAGAGAGACAGCCTTCTGAGCCAGGTGGGCCTTGTATTCCAGGATAGCATCATTTTTAATTTAAGCCTTCGCGAAAACATTGCATTTAATTCTGACGTAAATCCTAACGACCTTCAAAAAGCTATTGAAACTGCTGAACTGGACGAATTTATAAAATCTCTCCCGGACGGATTGGATACGATTGTTTCTGAGCGTGGATCAAGTTTGTCGGGCGGACAGAAGCAACGCATAATGCTCGCCCGCGCGCTTGCCATTAATCCAAAAATATTATTGCTGGATGATTTTACCGCACGGGTGGATGCTTTAACCGAAGCAAGGATTTCTGAAAACGTAAAACAAAATTATAAGGGAATCACGCTGTTATCGGTTACTCAAAAAATTGACCCTGTAAAAGATTATGACCAGATAATCGTGATTATGGAAGGCGAATTGATTGCCAAAGGAACTCATGACTATCTAATGCAACATTCACCTGAATACGTCCAGATTTACCAGTCTCAAAAAAGCACTACTAACCTGGAAGTGGCGTAAACAAAAGAAAATTTTAGTCTGACCAACGAATATGATTCACTGTAAACAATAAAGTTTTCAGTCAACTCTTGCATGCCTTTGATTTAATTAAAAGATTAAAAATTAAAAGCCCTCATTTCATCTTCACCCGGGGATCGATAATTCCATAAAGCAGGTCTGCAAAAATATTCATGAGCACAAAAATAGTAGCAGCAAGAAGCACCGATCCCATCACCACAGGATAGTCTAATTTCTCTAAAGCATCTACGGTTACCTTACCAATTCCTTTCCAGCCAAAAATATATTCAACAAAGAAAGCGCCTGCAAGCAATTCAGCAAACCAGCCTGTGATGGCTGTCAACACCGGGTTGATGGCATTTCTTAGCGCATGATGTACTATCACGTCTCTTTTGCTCAATCCTTTTGCATAAGCCGTCCGGATATAATCCTGGTTAAGCGTATCAAGCATCGAACTCCTCGTAAGCTGCGTGATGATTGAGAGAGGGCGAATTCCCAGCGTAAGCGCAGGAAGAATAAGATTTTGCAACGTCAGGTATTTTTGCCCGGTAACAGAATCGATATTAAACCAGCTTCCCGTCAGCGATAAACCTGTATAGTCATGAAGCACCAGCCCAAACAGATAGGCAATCACAATTGCCATAAAAAAAGATGGAGCAGAAATACCAATTACGCTTGCGAAAACGGAGGAAGTATCCATCCACGTATTTTGCTTCACTGCGGCAATGATACCCAAAAATATGCCGGCAATAATTGCTAGAAACATGGCCGCACATGCCAGCATAATTGTGCCGGGCAACGCTTCCATTAACACGTCGGTCACTTGCTTCTTTGTTTGATAGCTACGCCGGAGATAAGGGATTTTAATTCCTATCTTTTTATCTCCGCCCACAAAAAATCCCCGCAGATTTTTTTCATCTATCTCTTCTTTTGTATAAATGCTCAACGGTGAAATATCATTCACGTAAAGTACAAACTGTTTCCATTTAGGCTGGTCGAGGTGTAGTTCTTTACGGATATTATCCATGGTTTGTTTATCGCCACTTTGGCCAAGCACCATCCGTGCAGGATCGCCAAAAGCCTGGAAAACCAGGAACACAACCACCACTACACCAAATAAAACAAGGACACCGTAAGCAAGTTTTTTTATAAGAAGATGAAACATGAATTAAAATTTCAATTTTGCAGGATTTTGGTGGCTGCTAAATATGGTCAAAACTTCAATTTTATTTTCCAATTCTTTATAAACAATTAGGTAGTCTCGAACGATCTTAATTCTAATATTTTCTCTTTCAGTTATTTTTCCAATTTTTGGATAATCAGAAATAGCTTTTGTCGCTTCTATAAATAACCTATTTAAGCGTATACTGTAATTATTCGATTTATTTCTCTTATTCCAGTAACTGAAGATTTTTTTTCGATCGTTCTGTGCCCTTAAAGACCAACCTACTTTTTCAGCCATTCCTCAATATCTTTTGTAGCTTCTTCATCAGTTAGAAATTCTCCTCTGTTAATTTGATCTTCGGCTTCTTCGATCGCTGCCTTTTGCTCATCGCTAAATTTGTAGATTTCAATATCTGATGTTTCTATTTCAATCAAACGGTTTACTTCGTTTAATAAATCTTCATCATCAATTTTTTTTATTTTATCGATGATTGTATTTCTCAATTCTATGGTCGACATGCCGGTTTATATTTCTCACAATTTACACAAAATTGAAATTGAATAAAAATCGCATCAACATAAGTATGAACCAATGTGTGTTTGATTTTTATAAACATTTTTAATACCTGCGATTGTAATATTTTCTAAGATTAAATAAGGCTTATTGATACTTATTAACTTTAGCATCTATTTACATGTAAAAACAGCTTCTTAGTTACAATCTTTTATTGAAATTAAATTCTTATGGGCTTGTCAATTCATTATTCCGGTTATATTCTCAAAAAAGAGATGCTTGATTCTTTAATTGAAGAAGTATCGGATGTCGCAAAGACACTTGGCTGGACAACTCATTCTTTTAATGATAAAAATATCAAAGGTGTTTCTTTTGCTCCGGAAAAAAGTGAGCCTGTTTTTCTAACTTTTAATCCTGAAGGAAGAATGCTTTCACCCTTTAATATAATGTGTAAAGATATTTATGACAATGTGCAGTTGGATAAAGATTTACTATTTACAGCAAGTACTAAAACTCAGTTTGCAGGAATGGAAGCGCACATTGCTATTATTGATTTTTTGAAACACCTTTCTAAAAAATATTTAAAAGAATTTACGCTCTCAGACGAAGGATATTATTGGGAAACGGGAGACAAAAAAATCTTAATGAAACAATTCAGCAGGTATGAGGTTGCAATGGATATTTTTTCCGAAGCAATAACTGATTTATCGGCTGTTCCAGGAGAAACTGTAGCATCTTTAAGCGAAAGATTAGAAAGGCTTTTAAGAGAAAAGTTTGGAGGAGGTGAAAATGGAAAATCATCTTATTAGTTCGTTTGGAGCGGTTTATGACGAAGCAGAATATTTATCTGCCCGCTTTTACAAAGGAGTTCCAGTAAGAATATACATATTTGTTAGAATAAGGAGAATTCGCTTCTCCACTTCCTTATTTTGCCAATTGTTTTGATTTGCTTTATTTCACCAAAATAATTATATATGCCTGCAAAATATAAATCTCTTCTTTTTGTTGCTTCACTGTTCATTCAATTTACCGCCGTTGCGCAAAATGAGAAAAACCCCAATTCAATTCATGAAGGAGTGGTTTCTTATTCTTTCCGCAGCAATGGAAAAGAAATAAAAGCACCGCCACTACAATTATTTTTTAAAAACCATATTGCCCGCCTGGTTCGTGGAGAAAATCCGGAACAAGTAGAAGGTCAGTATTTTGATTTTAATAAAAAAGCAACTTATCAGATTCTTACTCAGAGGAACGGCAAGCGCGTGGCTGTGAAAACGCCTTTTTCATCTTATGAAAAAGCAACCGTTCTGGCAGACACGGCTCATATACTTGGATATGTTTGCAAAAAAGCAAAAGTGATTATCCGCTCAAACACTATCGAAATTTGGTTTACCAACCAGCTTCCCCTTAAAGGAAGCCCAAGTCTTAGCGTGGCGCCAAACCTGGGATTGATTTTAAAAACCGTGCGCAATGGCAACTTTGAAACTTACGCCACAAAAGTGCAGTTGCAGAATGTAAATGATTCGCTTGCGGCCTTACCAAAAGATTTAGGTGAAATGGTGGATGAAGCAACTTATCGCCGCAAGGAAATTGACAATCGTTTTACGACGATACCAATTTTTTCTCATCAACAAATCAATTTTACGGATTCTATTGTAAATCCAACGGAAGGTAAAGAAAATGTAACGTATCGTTATGCCGGCGGAACGCTGGTTTTGAAAAAAATGAAATTACCGGAAAAAAGGAACAACATTGTGTTTGCGCATCTTTCAGAATATTCCAATGGCGATGCATACGACCGGACCGGCAGTGTTTTTATCATCCCGACAAACAGGTCAATTTCTTTTTTAGATGGATTAAAAAACGTACATGCCTTACCGTTATATAAAGACAAACAGGGCAAGGAATACCAGGGTGTAGTCCAAACAGAAAATTATCTTCCGCCGCTGGAACTGATGCGCTTTTTCACGCCTTTCGGAGTCAGGTATTTTAATGAGCGCTCGAAAATCAAAGGATACAACTGGGCGGATTCTGCTGATTACAAACAGGACATAACGGATTTGTTACCGGCATTTGAAGGAGATGTTTGGGTTGGCGTTTTTATTGGCAATTACGACAAAGGCGGCCATATAGTAAACCTCGATTTGGAATATCATCAGCAAAGAGAAGATACCGCTAAAAACGAAGTTTGGATCGAGCCGGTTTTTAATACGACCAATATTTTAGAAATGGCTGGACAGAATTATGGAACCATGTTTGACAATGATTCTCTTACAGTTTCTGTAGATATTCCTGAAGGATTAAAAAAGTTGAGCTTGAGATATATTGCCACCGGTCATGGCGGCTGGGGCAACGGTGATGAATTTAACCAAAAGCTGAACGAAATATTTGTAGACGGGCAACGGGTTTTCAGTTTTATTCCGTGGCGCACGGATTGTGGAACTTACAGGATGTTGAATCCTTCCTCCGGTAATTTTAGTGACGGCATTTCATCCTCTGATCTCAGCCGTTCCAACTGGTGCCCCGGAACTACCACCAACCCCGTGTACATTCCTTTAAATATAAAACCCGGAAGGCACACTTTTAAAATCGCGATTCCATTGGGCAAAAGCGAAGGCACCAGCTTCAGTGCGTGGAACGTTTCGGGTTGTTTAATTGGCGAGTATTAAAAAGTAAATAAAAAATCGCCTCACTTGTTGCTTTACTATATTCCGGCGTTTTTCTTAGCTCTGCCATAGTGTCGCAATTTTTTAATTTGTTATCTTTGCCGCCCTAGAAATTTAAATTGAAATGTTCGAATTAACTCTTGATAAAAAGCACGACGAAAGCAGGCAGGGAGAAGCTTTTGCGCCAAAACATATTGTCAATAACCCTTTTACAAAAAAATTCTATATAGAAAGTTATGGCTGCGCGATGAACTTTGCCGACAGCGAGGTGGTTGCGTCCATTTTGCAGGAAAAAGGCTTTGGAATTACGCCACAGTTTGAAGAGGCAGACATGATTTTCATCAACACCTGCTCTATCCGCGAAAAAGCCGAAGCGACTGTCAGAAGAAGATTGACCGAATTCAGGAAAATGAAAAAAGACAATCCGGGCTTATTGGTGGGTGTTTTGGGCTGCATGGCAGAAAGATTGAAATCAAAATTTTTAGAAGAAGAAAAACTGGTGGATATCGTTGTTGGCCCCGATGCCTATCGCTCGTTGCCGGCACTGATTGATGAAGCAGAAAGCGGGCAAAAAGGGGTAAACGTTTTATTGAGTCGCGAAGAAACCTATGGCGACATTTCCCCGATAAGATTGAACAGCAATGGAGTTACCGCTTTTGTAAGCATCATGCGTGGCTGCAACAACATGTGTTCTTTTTGCGTGGTTCCTTTTACGCGCGGCAGAGAACGCAGTCGTGATGCGGATTCTGTGATAAAAGAATGTACAGATTTATTTAATGATGGCTATCGCGAAGTGACTTTATTAGGACAAAATGTAGACAGCTATCAATGGGTAAGTTCTGCTGATAATTCGGTAGTTTCATTTGCCAATTTGTTGGAAAAAGTGGCGCAAATTTCTCCGCTGCTACGCGTGAGATTTTCTACTTCTCATCCGAAAGATATTACAGATGAGGTATTATTCACTATGAGGAAATACGACAACATTTGTAAATACATTCATCTGCCTGTTCAAAGCGGCAGCACACGGATTTTGCAAATGATGAACAGAACCTATACCCGTGAATGGTATATTTCGAAAGTAAACCGTATCAGGGAAATCCTTCCCGGTTGTGGATTATCTACAGATTCAATCACGGGATTTTGCGGAGAAACAGAAGAAGATCATAAAGAAACCTTAAGCCTTTTTGAATACTGCGAATATGACTTGGCATATATGTACTTTTATTCTGAGCGGCCGGGCACATTGGCTGAGAGGAGATTTAAAGACGATGTTCCACTGGAGGTAAAAAAAAGAAGGCTGCAGGAAATTGTGGATTTGCACCGCGTTCATTCGCTTAAAAGCATGCAAAAAGATGTGGGGAAAATTTTCAAAGTTTTAATAGAAGGCGACTCCAAAAAAAGCGATCAGCAGTGGGCAGGAAGAAGCGATCACAATAAAATGACGGTATTTCCCAAAACCGGGAATTATAAAAAAGGAGATTACGTGGATGTTTTCGTGGAAAGCTGTACAGCAGGGACTTTGATTGGGAAAATAAAAGAAGATCAATTAACATGGTAAAAGAAGTAAAAAACAATATTGAAGGAATAAAAAAAATTTGTCGCAAAATGCAGCTTCAATCTTTGTATCTTTTTGGATCAGGAAGTACTCAAAAAAATCATACCGTTGAAAGTGACCTTGACTTTATTTTTAAATTTAAAAAAAATGAAAATGGTTTACCGATTTCAGGTTACGACTATTTTGACCTGATGTTTGATCTTGAAGAAATTACTGGAAAAAAAATCGATTTAGTTGCAGAAGAAAAAATAAAAAACAAATATTTTCTTGATAGAGTTAATGAGGAAAAAATAAAAATTTATGAATCCTGAAGCCTTCAAATATATTGGAGACATTTTAGATTCAATTGATATGATTAATTCTCATTTAACAGGAATAAAATCTTTTTCGGAGTATGAATCTAACTTTATGCTGATCGATGCTATTGAACGCCGGTTGGCTATTATAGGAGAAGGCTTGTGGAAATTAACGAAATTGAATAAGGCCATTCAAGTGACTGACCAAAAAAAGATCATTGGATTACGACATATTCTCGTTCATGATTATGACCTGATTGATGATGCTACTATTTGGAAGATAACTCAAAATAATCTGGATATTTTAAAGGAAGAACTTCAAAATTATTTAAAAAACTAATGGATCAGCAGGCAATAAAAAACAGGTTTGGAATTATTGGGAATTCTCCGGGTTTAGTGTATGCGCTTGATGTAGCGATACAAGTGGCCAACACCGATTTGAGTGTTTTGATAAATGGCGAAAGTGGCGTCGGCAAAGAAGTTTTTTCACATATCATTCATTCACTTTCTGCGCGGAAACACAATCCCTTTATTGCCGTAAACTGCGGCGCTATACCGGAAGGAACAATTGATTCAGAACTTTTCGGCCATGAAAAGGGCTCATTTACCGGTGCGGTAGATTCACGAAAAGGATATTTTGAAACGGTGAACAGCGGCACTATTTTTCTTGATGAAATCGGGGAGCTGCCGTTGGGAACCCAGGCCCGGCTGCTTCGTGTTCTTGAAGCGGGAGAATATATTCGCGTAGGCTCATCTAAAGTACAGAAAACGGACGTAAGGGTGATAGCGGCCACCAACAAAGATCTTTTAGAATATACTCATACCGGCAGGTTCAGGGAAGATTTATATTATCGATTGAACACTGTTCCAATAAGGGTTCCGGCTTTGCGCGACCGCCGGGAAGACATCCCATTATTATTCAGGAAATTTGCCGTTGATTTTGCCGAAAAATATAAATCGCCTCCTGTTCAGTTGAGCGATGCTGCGCGCGAAATTCTTATTAATTATCCATGGCCGGGAAATATTCGTGAACTAAAAAATATTGCCGAACAGGTTTCAGTTTTATCGAAAGACAAATTAGTAGATTCAGAAGAACTGCTTCATTTTTTACCGGACACAAATTATAATAGGTTGCCCGTGCTATCTACTCACCACGAA
Source organism: Hanamia caeni (assembly GCF_003721595.1). Taxonomy (GTDB): domain Bacteria; phylum Bacteroidota; class Bacteroidia; order Chitinophagales; family Chitinophagaceae; genus Ginsengibacter; species Ginsengibacter caeni. The sequence continues at coordinate 371,034 of NZ_RJJR01000001.1, read as the reverse complement.
GGAGGCAGCCAAAAGGAATTTGCGAACGAGAGAGAAATTTTATACAAATTGTTTTTTGACGTAAAGAAAGATGTAACCGAACTTAAACGGATGTTTTTTGATGTGTTGCAAAATCCATCTTCTGTGATTGAGCCCCGTTTCAAAAACGAACAACCCATGCTTGGCGATTTTCGCGGCGAGCCGGGCGCTGCGGCAATTTCGTCGGTTCAGCCTATGGTATTGCGAAACAATAACGCCGGCAATAATGGTATTTCGCAACACCAGGAAGTAGAAGAGTCTCTTAGCATTGTAGATGCGGAAAAAGATCTTATTATCAAAGCATTAAAAAAACACAGGGGCAAAAGAAGAGATGCAGCAAGTGATTTAGGCATCAGCGAAAGAACGCTTTACAGAAAACTGAAGGAGTATAATATTAATGAGTGATTTTAACTATTGGATTATTGAATTATTAAATTACTATAGAACAATTCAACAATAAAACAATTGCTTACCTCCGATAATGAATTAATCGACAACGGTAATAACTTAATGATGCACAAAAGCAAATCAGGTATAAAAATTTTCGTATTGCTCAGCTTTATAATGATGACTTTCAGCTTTGCAACCTGTAAATATTCTTTTAAAGATACCTCACCGATTCCTGCAGATATCACCACTTTTCGTGTTAATTTATTTGAAAACAAGGCCAGGTACGTTAATCCATCAATTGCGCCACAGCTAACGGAAAAAGTTCGCCAGAAAATTATCAGCCAGACACGATTGCGCGAAACAAAAAATGATGATGCCAATTACGATATCAGTGGGTATCTTTCTGATTATAGCGTTACTACAAGTGGCGTGTCTAATCAGCAGGCATCAAGTAACCGCCTGAACGTAACATTCCACCTGATTTTTAAAAATACCGTGGATCCGGATCCGGCAAAAAGTTTTGAGACTGATCTTACCAGCAACTTCGACTTCCCCGCAAACCAGACTTTGCAGGCCGCGGAAAGCAGCCTCATGGATAAGATTATCAAAACGGTAACAGACGCAATCTTCAACAAAATATTTTCCAATTGGTAATTAATCCCGATGAATACAGCCATTAATTATGCAGACTTGCTTCTCGCTCAGTTTTCCGACGAACCCGATGATCTGAAAAATAATATACAAGAACATCCTGCGAGTTCGCTGTCGCATGTTTTATTATTGTGCCATCTAAAAAAGAATAATGATCCCTCATTTGATGAAGTTGCTAAACAAACAGGAATCTATTTGCAAAATCCGTATTGGCTCCAGTTTCAATTAGCGTTTTTATCAGTAAAAGAAGAAAAAGATTTAAAAATTAATTTACCCGTAGCGGAATCTTCACCCACTGATAATTTATCAGATTTGAAAATTCCAAATGCAGGCTTACCTGAATCTGATGTTGAAAGTCCAGTGACGATTTCTTATAATTCTGACAGCATCAATGAAAACGACAGGAATGATGAAGAAATGTTGAATGCGGAAAGCGAAAGAATTGAAACAGCAGTGAGTTCCGAAAACCTACCTGATATGTTGAGCGATGATCTCATTTCAGAAAATACCGAATTGGATGATACAATAACTACTGATAAAGATGCCACTGATAAGGAAGAGGAGCTTTCTAAAGAAGAGATTAGAGAAGAATTACCTACTCCTGAAAATGAACTTGCTTTATTAAATGAAGGAACTTCGGATTTAGATTCGGAAAATGACGCTTCTCCAGGTGAACAAAAAAATGACGAAAATCAAACTACCGGTTTTAATACCGAACCCGATGAAGCTTTTACAGATTCTATTCCGGCCTCTGTCGAACCGTCCGCAGATGAACAGCCACAGGCCAATGAAAATACTGAGTCTGAAAAGCACAATTTTGAGGTAACGGAAGAAATAAAAGATGAGGAATACAATGCTGGTAATCCTAAGGAAGAGGATACTTCGGTTTCCGGACAGAATGCTGAATTGGAAATGGATACAGCGGATGATGAGCCTCTCTCTTTCGAACCGCTTCATACGGTGGATTATTTTGCATCGCAGGGTATTAAGCTGAGCGAAGACGCATTAAACAATGACCAGTTAGGAAAGCAGGTTAAAAGTTTCACCGCGTGGCTCAAAACCATGAAGAAATTACATCCCGGCAAGCTACCGGAGCAAAATGAAGTTATCGAAAAGTTGATTCAGACTTCATCTGAAGCATCAAACCAGAGCGTGAACGTGCTTACTGAGGCCATGGCGGAAGTATTGGTAAAGCAGGGAAAAAGTGAAAAAGCGGTTGAAATGTACCAAAAATTAAGTTTGCTTAATCCCTCTAAAAGTGCTTACTTTGCAGCCAAAATCGAAAGTATAAAAAGTATTTAATATGTTATTTCTTTTCGTAACACTTATCATTTTAGCTTCTATTATCTTAGGAGTGATAGTGCTTATTCAAAATCCAAAAGGTGGCGGCCTTTCTTCATCGTTAGGCGGGTTCAGCAACCAGCTAATGGGCGTGAAACAAACCACAGACGTTTTAGAAAAAGGTACCTGGCTTTTTTCAATTATTATAGGCGTATTATGCATCACCTCTACGCTTTTTATTCCGAAGGCAGGCGCTACTAATTCTAACGAAAATTTAATACAGGAAGCACCGGTAGGAACTCCGATGGCGCCTAAAGAGAATAACAACACTGTGCCTATGCCGTCGACCCAGCAAGCTCCGGTACAAGCACCTACTCCGGCAAAATAAAATATCATTAATATTGTATACCCTGTCTTATTTTCAAGGCAGGGTTTTTTTATTGATAGTTTTTTTAGAACAACCTAAATTATGAATTGAACACTAACCGTATTATCATGAAAGGCCGAAACATTATTTTGTTATTAATCCTGCTTGTTCTTATCGCTGGATTATTTTTTGGGTGGGAAGTATTTGGGCCTGTTGTTCATAATCCCGGAAAAAAATTTTTATATATCAGAACAGGTAGCTCTTACCAGGATGTGAAGGATAGCCTTTTAAAAAACAAAATGATTTCCCGGGATTTTTGGTTTGACCAGGTTTCCAAATATGCAGATTATCCTGAAAAAGTAAAAGCAGGGAAGTATAAAATAAATAATGGGATGAGCCTTTATCACCTTGTAAAGATGCTTCGCGCTGGCAGACAGGTTCCTGTCAATTTAATAATTACCAAGCTTAGAACTAAAGAAGATTTGGCAAAAAAGATCGGGACCATTTTCGAAATTGACTCCTCATCCGCAATAAATTTTTTGAACAACGATCAAACACTAAAAGAATTCGGCGTTGATTCCAATACCGTTCTTACGGATGTTATTCCAAATACCTATACTTACCATTGGAACACAACCATGGCAAAGATTTTTGAGAAATTATATGATGAACACGAAAAATTCTGGAACGAGACAAGGCGCGCAAAAGCAAGTCAATTAAATCTTTCACCCGCCCAGGTTTATATCCTGGCTTCTATTGTTGAAGAAGAAACAAACAAGCAGGCAGATAAAGGAAAAATCGCAAGTGTATATATAAACAGGCTCAAAAAAGGAATGAGGCTCGCTGCGGATCCTACCGTAAAATTTGCCATGCGCGATTTTGAATTGAAAAGGATTTATCATAAACATCTGGAGTTTGCGTCGGCCTACAATACATACCAAAATGCAGGTTTGCCTCCGGGGCCAATTTGTACACCTTCAATAAAAACTATTGATGCGGTTTTGGCCGCTCCGCAAACCGACTATCTTTTTTTTGTGGCCCGCCCGGATTTTTCAGGATATTCCAACTTTGCATCTGATTATCAGCAGCACCAGTTATATGCAAGAGCCTACCAGAAGGCGCTGGACAGTTTGCTACAATCAAAACAGGATTCTCAATAGCTCTAAAAAATAAATTAAATATTTTTAGAAGGCAGTTATAAAATATCTATTTTGGGAAAGAAGAAATATTTCATTGTTCACCCGATAAAATTTCTTATCAGAAAAAGTAAAAAATGGTCGCCGGCAGGTTTCCAGGGCATGACTGTTTTTGCGGTGATGAAGCACTTATTAAAAGATTTTAATCTTCCCACTTTCACAGAAAAGGCATCGGCCATATCTTACAACTTCATCATGTCGGTGCCCACTTCATGCCTTTTTTTATTTACCTTGACGCCAAACCTGCCTTTCATTTCAAAACGATCGCTTAAATTTCAGTTACATGGCCTCATTCATGACATTATTCCATCTGCCACTTACAATAAAAATTTAATCGAGTTTGTAGATAGCTTTATTGACGGTTCCAAAATAGGCATGTTGTCATTCACGTTTGTGCTTTCTTTGTTTTTTGCCTCAGGCGCGGTGATGGGCCTGATGCGGTCATTCAATAAAGACCATTTAGGTTTTGAAAAAATGAAAGGACTGAAGACACGATGGGAAGCTATAAAATTGACAATAATGCTTTTCGGATTATTACTGGTCTGCCTCATTTTATTGCTATTGCAACGAAATATCTTAAGCTGGATTGGAGTAACAGATTACCACATTAGAAACCTGATTATATACGGAAAGTGGTTGTTCATTATCGGGTTGATTTTCTATTCTTTTGCTTTCATTTATCGTTACGCACCATCCACAACAAAGCGATGGAACCTTGTTTCACCCGGCTCGGTGATTGCAACCTTCCTGTCTATCCTTGTAACCATCGGCTTTACGACTTTCGTCAACAATTTTGGGAGATATAATATTCTGTATGGATCTATAGGTACGATAATGGTGATTATGATAATGATTTTCCTTAATTCAATGGTTGTGCTGATCGGCTTCGAAATAAATCTTAGCATCAATACTTTAAAGACCATTAGCGAAAATGAACAAGCAAAAGCAGCCAATAAAGCAGTAAACAAATAAATAACAGCAAATTTTATTGTGGTTAAAATGCAGTGTCAGGAAACACCCTGTTCACTTTTACAAATCTTGGAATAAAATAAGAATTCATTCCCGAAATCATCACTCCCCTGCTGCTGGATGCATGAATAAATTTTAAGTCGCCGTTTGTATTGTCCACTATAATTCCCATGTGTCCAACTATACCGCTTCCGGCGTCACTTCCGGTAAATAATATCAAATCTCCAGGCTTGCTTTTCTTTATCTGAATTTCTTTACCAGCGTTTGTAAAATCAACTGTTGTGCGGGGAACGTAAATTTTAAAATGATTAAAAACATAATTGATAAACCCCGAGCAATCGAATCCATTTTCTTTGATCATCGAGCCATATTTATACTTCACTCCAATCAGTGTTTCTGCAAAATCCACCAGTTCCGCGGGAGAAACATTTTTTGTATTCACCACACGCGGCGCAACATATTTCTTAATCTTTACAGTGCTTTTAATATCCCCTGATTTTGCAGTTTCAGCAACTGCGCCTCGCCGCGTTGCGCTGCAACCTGTTAAGATGATTATTAAGATAAATGTTGATAAAAAAAAGAATATTGTGGTATTGAGTTTAAAGATTTTCATAGGCTAAAAAATTCACTAAAATTTGATGTTCAAATATCCCAAAATTAGCTGGCATTGCGAGCGACAGATGTAACGATTTTTGCGCTTTGCACATTCTAAAGTAATTTTGCAAAGTTTGTAAAAACAATTTTAAATCTCAAATTCAAACATAAGATGGCATACGACGTAATAGTTTTAGGCAGTGGCCCCGGCGGTTATCCTGCTGCAATCAGAGCTTCACAACTTGGAAAAAAGGTCGCAATAGTAGAACGCGAAAGTCTTGGTGGCATTTGTCTTAACTGGGGTTGTATACCTACCAAAGCCTTATTGAAAAGCGCCCAGGTGATGGAATACGCAAATCATTCTGCGGATTACGGAGTAGAGGTGAGTGACCCAAAACCAAACTTTGAAAACATTATAAAACGCAGCCGCGGAGTAGCCGACAAAATGAACAAAGGAGTTGCGTTTTTGATGAAAAAAAATAAAATAGATGTGGTGATGGGAAATGGAAAACTCGTTTCTCCTACCAAACTTGAGATCACTTCTGCAGATGGAAAAAAGCAAACCCTTGAAGCAAAAAATATAATTATTGCTACGGGAGCACGCGCAAGAGAATTACCAAATCTGAAATTAGACGGTAAAAAAATAATTGAATATCGCAAAGCGATGAGTTTGGAGAAGCAACCCAAATCGATGATTGTTGTGGGTTCGGGGGCAATAGGAACTGAGTTTGCCTATTTTTATAACAGCATTGGCACTAAAGTAACTCTTATCGAATTTTTGCCCAAAACTGTTCCTGTAGAAGACGATGAAATTTCAAAAGAGCTGGAGAAAAGTTTTAAGAAGCAAGGAATTACAGTGATGACCAACAGTGAAGTGACAAGTGTGGATACTGGTGGCGAAGGCGTAAAAGCAAAAGTAAAAACCCAAAACGGAGAGGTAACTATTGAAGCTGATATTTTATTGAGCGCTGTCGGAATTGCAGCGAATATTGAAAATATCGGATTGGAAGAATTAAAGGTTAAGACAGAAAAAGGCAAAATTGTCGTAGATGCCAATCAGCAAACAAACATTCCGGGCCTGTATGCAATTGGTGATTGCACACCTCACCAGGCGCTGGCGCATAAAGCCACCAAAGAAGGCATCAATGCTGCAGAGCATCTTGCAGGCAAAAAACCAGAGCCCATAGACTATAACAACATCCCCGGCTGCACGTATTGCACCCCTGAAATTTCTTCAGTCGGCTTTACTGAAAAAGCCGCTAAAGATGCCGGCTATGAATTAAAGATTGGAAAATTTCCATTCATCGCCAGCGGCAAGGCAACAGCAGCAGGCGCTACAGAAGGATTTGTAAAAGTAATTTACGACGCAAAATATGGTGAACTTCTGGGGGCTCATGCTATAGGGTATAATGTTACAGAAATCATCGCTGAAATGGTGGTAGCGCGTAAATTAGAAACCACAGGACACGAAATATTAAACGCCATTCATCCGCATCCTACCATTAGTGAGGCTGTGAAAGAAGCTACAGCAGTGGCTTATGGCGAGGCAACAGATATTTAAGTAAAGTTTAGAATGGCTTAGATGGTTTAGAAAGTTTAGCAAGGATTCACCCAAATATTTAAGGAACTATAAATTAAGAATTCAATTTTTTAATTTATGGTTCTTTTTTTTGCTCAAAGAAATAGTAAACGAATAAATATAGAAAGTTTATATTCTGATATTTTGAGAGACGGCAAGCTACATCGTTGCTTCCGGTAAAAATTTTGAGTTTAGCGATGCCTATGCAATTTTTTCTTCTCCATAGTAACGACGGCAATTACGAATGTCCGGCACATCACCGCGTTCAAACACCCATTCAATCACAAAATTTGCTTTTGCATCGTAATCTATTTTTTCAAAATCAACATCCCAAAAAATGCGCTTGTTAAAGACCGGCTTTACTTTTTCCATATTGCAAAGATATTATGGATTTGTTTCGGCTACCTCAAACATTTGCCACAGCCTCTTCTCCATACATTTGGTCTTTATATTTCAAAGATGGAGAAGAAATAAATTTGCCAAGGTCAAGACGCGGCCATTTTTCATCAACCGATGCAATGGTTTTATCATCGGCAATAATAATATTTGGCCAGTCGCGATAAAAATCATCCAATTCTTTTGTTTTAAGCGTGCCGTCAAACCCAATACACGCCACATATTCAGAGGAATTTGATGCTATTTGCCTGCCTGTCGGCGAGATAGGTTTCTTTATTATAAAATTATCTCTGCGTGGATCAAGGTTGTTACAAAAACGCCATAAAGCAACTGGCAAATCATTTGGATCGACCGTATGTTCCACATACAAAATCATTTTTATCCCTTCAATAATTCTTAATTCACAAATCGCTTCGTGCAACTTTTTGATCTGGCCTTTTTTATTTTTTTTGACGGCAATAATTAAACAGGGAATTTCTTTTTCAAGTAAAGAAGAATTTATTGCCTTTATTTCGGGAAAAATATTTTGCAACTCATCTGAAGAGCTTTCAACATAACGGGGAGGCATATTCGAAAAATATTCATCCTTTTCTTCATCAAATTTGAAAGTGCCGTCAATGCACATTTTACCGCCAAAACCCATTTTGCTACAACTATGATCCAGCACATCCATCGGGCCTTGTGAAAAATAAATATCTGTGGAAGGGTTCAGATTTGCAAAAACCTCTTTAGCTACATTCAAATAATCACTGAGATTCAGAGTCTCCAATTCCCCTCCTCTGAAGGGATTAGGGGAGGCAACTACCAGGATTTTATTAAACATCATTTGGCCGGCGCCCCACATCGCATTCATCACTTTTTGAGCCTGGCCCGCATAATCTTTTTGAATTTTTGCCATCACAAGGTTATGAAATACTCCTTCGACAGGCATTTCCATATCCAGAATTTCAGGAACCAGGGTCATTTTGATGGGCGCGAGGAAAATGCGCTCCGTCGCTTTTCCGAGCCATGCATCTTCCTGTGGCGGAATGCCTACGATAGTTGCAGGATAGACAGGATTTTTTTTATGCGTAATGGCTGTAATGTGAAACCTCGGGTACCAATCCGGTAAAGAGTAATATCCTGTATGATCGCCGAATGGGCCTTCCCATATCAGTTCGTCTTCCGGATCTACATAACCTTCTATAATAAAATCTGCATCGCCCGGAACTTCAACATCTGGCTGGGAAATACATTTTACCAGTTCTACTTTTTTCTTCCTTAAAAATCCTGCAAGCATATATTCATCCACGTTTTCGGGCAAGGGCGCAGTTGCGGCATAGGCATACACCGGATCTCCGCCTAAGGCTACGGCAACGGGCATACGTTTTTTTAATTTTTTATATTCATTAAAATGTTTCGCAGAAACTTTATGTTTATGCCAATGCATTCCGGTAAGTTTTGGCCCGAAGATTTGCATGCGGTACATTCCCACATTTCTGGAATATGAGTTCGGATCTTTGGTATGAATCACCGGAAGCGTTACAAAAGGGCCACCGTCTTTTGGCCAGCAGGTGATCACAGGAAGCGTTGTGATATCCGGTTCCTGCATAATTATTTGCTGGCATTCTCCTCTCCCACTAATCACTTTCGGCATCCAACTTGCAAACTGACTCAGCGTTGGCAGCAATTTTAATTTTTCAATGATACCCTCTTTCGGAGACGACAGTAAATGGAATAATTTCTCAATTTCTTTTGCTGTGTCGTTCAAATCTTTTACCCCGAGCGCGAGGCACATCCTTTTTTCACTACCATAAGTATTCATAAGTACAGGAAAATCGTAACCGGTATTTTCAAAAAGCAGCGCTTTTCCTCCACCCTCAGTTTTACTGATCCTGTCAGTAACTTCCGCGATTTCCAGAATCGGATTTACATATTCTTTTATCCGGTGTAACTGGTTTTCCTTTTCCAGAACTGAAATAAATTCCTGCAAATTTTTATAAGCCATAAAACAAAGATACTTGAAGGAATTGCACCACCGATATATAAAACGATCAGCTTTTATAAGCAAATTCAATTTGTGTGAATAATTTAAATATTGGCAAGGCGGCTATCCTTTACTATTTAATAAGTCGCTCATTCCGTTTGAGCGAACAGGATTTTATTTTAAGATTTCTTTAGGTTAAAGCCTTACAACAAAAGCACCCGGAAAATTCAACTTTAAATGCTGGTTAAAACGGCAAATAACCAAGACAGAATCTTTTATGCTGATTTTTTCTGGCTTGCTTTGTTAATAAAAAAATTTGCGATAAAAAATATTGCATTATTTTTGTCCTCTCATTTTAAAAAATAGAACGAGCCTTGAAAAAAAATCGTTTATATCATTTCTTTTCCCCGGCAACGGTATATTTATTGTTTCCACGACGTGGATGCTGATAGGCCTTTGCGATTTACATCGCACCTATCAGTGAAAAAAAATCCCCGGTCTTCTCCTTTACTTTTTTAAAAATTAAATTTCCTGCAAATTGGAACAATCAAACATAATTGTTCGTGTTGCAATTCCTTCAGACGTCATTTACGCATCAACTATTACAGATGAAATGGCCTCCTCTGCACAGGCCCGCGGCACGGGAATTGCAAAACGCTCCCCTGAATACATTTCCCAAAAAATAACAGAAGGGAAAGCTGTAATTGCTGTTACAAAAGAGGGCAAATGGGTGGGCTTTTGTTATATTGAGGCGTGGGGCCATGAAAAATTCGTTGCCAATAGCGGACTTATTGTTGCCCCCGAATTCAGAAAGTCGGGAATTGCAAAAAATATTAAAGGCCGCATCTTTCAACTATCAAGAAAGAAATATCCTGATGCAAAGATTTTCGGACTTACTACAGGTCTGGCCGTCATGAAAATTAACAGCGATCTGGGTTATGAGCCGGTGACATATTCTGAGCTCACGGATGATGAGAACTTTTGGGCGGGTTGCAAAAGTTGTGTCAACTACGACATACTGATGAGCAAGAATAGAAAAAATTGTCTATGCACCGCTATGCTTTACGACCCCAAAGACCATCCTGAGCCTGCTGAAACTGCGAGTGAATTTAGAAAAAAAGCAAAGGTGTATGAAAGATTTATGCGGCTGAAAAAAGCGAAACTGATACGATATTGGAAAAAGAAAAAGGAAGGACATTTTAAGTCACTATTTAGTATCTTCTTTAATTTTTAATAAACAAATTAGTAATGAGCAAAAAAGTGGTTATAGGTTTTAGCGGTGGATTAGACACCTCGTATTGTGTGAAATATTTTACTGACGAAAAGCACTATGAGGTGCACAGCATTATTGTAAATACAGGCGGATTTTCGAATGAAGAATTGAAGCGGATTGAAGAACATGCCTATAAGCTGGGCGTTGCATCTCATATCTGCGTAGACGCAACGAAAAGTTATTACGATTCCATCATTAAATACCTCGTGTTTGGCAATGTTTTAAAAAACAATACCTATCCTTTAAGTGTAAGCGCTGAAAGGGTTTCGCAAGCCTTGCATATTGCGGAGCATGTAAAAAAAATTGGCGCTGATGCAGTAGCTCATGGCAGCACAGGAGCGGGCAATGACCAGGTAAGATTTGATATGATCTTTCATATAATGATCCCGGGAGTGGAAATTATAACGCCTATTCGGGACATGCAATTATCACGGCAGGAAGAAATTGATTACCTGAAATCAAAGGGGGTACAAATGAATTTTGAGAAATCAGTTTATTCAATCAATAAAGGATTGTGGGGTACCAGCGTGGGTGGAAAAGAAACATTAAGTTCAAATGGGATGCTGCCGGAAGACGCCTGGCCTACCCAGCTTAGCAAACATAATCCCGAAGAAATAAAATTACATTTTGAGAAAGGGGAATTAAAAGGCATAAATGATGCTCATTTTGATAACCCTGTTGAAGCCATTCAATATTTGCAAAGCATTGCAGGGCCTTTTGCGGTTGGACGCGATATTCACGTGGGCGATACCATCATCGGAATTAAAGGCAGAGTAGGTTTTGAGGCTGCCGCTCCGGTAATCATTATTAAAGCTCATCATGCGCTGGAAAAAAATGTGCTTACAAAATGGCAACTAACTTTAAAAAGCCAGTTAGCAGATTTTTACGGCAACTGGCTGCATGAAGGGCAACTGTTAGATCCGGTGATGAGAGACATTGAAGCCTTTTTCACATCTTCGCAGCAAAATGTAACAGGTGACGTTTTTATTCAGTTGATGCCGTATCGCTTTCAGATTTATGGTATAGAATCGCCCTATGATTTGATGAGCAGCAAATTTGGAAAATATGGAGAGATGAACACCGGCTGGACGGGAGAAGATGTGAGGGGCTTCAGCAAAATATTTGGTAATCAAACAGCAATTTATCATGCTGTAAAAAATAGTACAGATGGAAAATAAAGTCAGGGTTGGAATAATTGGAGGCGCGGGCTACACCGGAGGCGAATTGATACGGATATTACTCAATCATCCTTCTGCTGAAATTATTTATATACACAGTAAAAGCAATGCAGGTAATAAAGTCAGCAGTGTTCATCATGACTTATTGGGAGAAACTGATTTGGAATTCTCTCACCAGATAGGCCATAATATTGATGTGCTTTTCCTCTGTGTGGGCCATGGAGATTCGAAGATTTTCATGGAAGAAAATGATATTCCCAAAAACATAAAAACAATTTCTTTGTCGCAGGATTTTCGGTTAAAAGAAAATTCAGAAATCAAAGGCCGAAAGTTCATTTATGGCCTTCCGGAAATAAACAGGGAAGCGATCAGAAAATCAGATAATATTTCTAATCCCGGTTGCTTCGCTTCCAGTATTGAATTTGGTTTGTTGCCGCTGGCAAAAAATAAATTATTGTTAGATGTTTACAGCACAGGCATTACAGGCTCTACCGGTGCGGGACAATCGAAAAGTGAAACCACTCATTTCTCCTGGCGCGAAAATAATGTGCAGGCTTATAAATCTTTAAAACACCAACACATAAACGAGATAAATGAAACCTTAAGCAGCGTGTCAGGAGAAAAGGAAATACCGTCGATTCATTTTGTACCGTGGCGCGGCGATTTTACAAGAGGGATTTTTATCACTTCTCAATTAAAATGTTCTGAAACGCTTTCTGAACTGTACAACTTATACGAACAATTTTACGAAGGGCATCCGTTTATAAAAATTAGTCATGAGCCGATTTTTTTAAAACAGGTGGTAAATACAAACAATTGCTTTATCAACCTGGAACAGGTCGGCGAAATTGTTGTAATCCATTCTGCCATCGATAATCTTTTAAAAGGTGCCAGCGGGCAGGCGGTGCAAAATATGAATTTGATGTTTGGCCTTGAAGAAACCGAAGGGCTAAAGCTGAAAGCGAATTACTTTTGAAGCTGAAAGCTGAAAGCTAAAGGCAGAAAGCCGAAAGCAGAGGGCGTAAGGCACAAAGCGTAAGCCGGCATTAAGCATTAGGCGTTAAACATAAAATGAGAGATTATAAGAAATATGATGTTTGGGTTAAAGGACATGAACTGACATTATTTGTTTATAAAAATATTATTCCACAAATGCCAAAATCGGAGCAATACGAATTGTGTAGCCAGATTAAACGTGCGTCTTACTCTATTCCTTTGAGCATAGTGGAAGGTTGTGGAAGAAATACTGAAAAAGATTTTGCTCATTTTTTAGATATTGCATTAGGTTCTGCCCAGGAAGTAGAATACTGTTTTATTTTGATAAACGATTTGTCATATATTTCAGAGTCATCATTTGATGCAGGATTAAAAAAGATAAATGAGATAAAAGCGAAACTTATAAACTTAATAAAATCAATTAGAGGCTGAAAGCGCTAAGCAGCAGGTCGAAAGTGGCTTTTGCCTGCATTAGGCTTTTGGCATTAAGCCTAAAGCAATAAAACTATGAAACTATTCGACGTTTATCCAATTAATGATATTAATATCGTGAAAGGCCTTGGCTCCTACGTTTGGGACGATAAGGGTATTGAATATCTTGATATGTATGGCGGCCATGCGGTAATCAGTATTGGTCATACCCATCCACACTGGGTTAAAAAAATTGAAGACCAATTGGAAAAAATTGCTTTTTATTCCAACTCAATTAAAATCCCGCTGCAACAGGAATTAGCAGATAAATTAGGCAAAGTATCGGGCAAAAATAATTACCAGTTATTTCTGTGCAATTCCGGCGCGGAGGCAAATGAGAATGCTTTGAAGCTCGCTTCATTTCACAATGGAAGAAAAAAAATTATTGCTTTCACAAAATCTTTTCACGGAAGAACATCATTGGCAGTTTCAGCAACAGACAACCCGTCCATTGTTGCTCCTGTAAATGAAACAGAAAATGTCGCCTTTCTACCCTTTAATGATGAAGATGCATTAAAAAAGTATTTTGAAAAAAATGGCAATGAAATTTGTGCCGTTATCGTAGAAGGCATCCAGGGCGTAGGCGGAATAAGGGTGGCGTCAAAAACATTTTTACAATTGGTTCGGAATGTATGCAATCAATATGGTGCAGTTTTTATTGCTGACGAGGTTCAATGTGGGTACGGCAGAACAGGTACATTTTATTCGCAGGACCAGGCAGATGTAGAGGCAGATATTTATTCAATGGCAAAAGGGATGGGCAACGGATTCCCTATTGGTGCTATTTCTATTTCACCGGCCATTGCGGCCAAACATTTCATGCTTGGAACCACCTTTGGCGGCAATCATTTAGCTTGTGCTGCTGCCATTGCAGTTTTGGAGGTAATGGAAAAGGAAAATATTTTGAAGAATGCGGATGAAACTGGGAATTATCTTTTGAATGAGATTGCAAAAATTCCATCGCTGGAAAATGTTCGCGGTAAAGGATTGATGATTGGATTTGATGTACCTTCAGAATTGCAGGAGCTTAGGGCGAACCTATTAAAACGGCATAAAATTTTTACGGGATATGCCAAACCAAATGTGATAAGATTATTGCCTTCTTTGGCATTAGATAAAAAAGATGCAGATAAATTTTTAAATGCCTTAAGGGAAGAAGTAAACTTTCTTCTTTCAGAAAAGCAAAATATTCCTGCATCTGTAAATGCGTAATTTTTTCATCCAACTCAATTTTTTAAAATATTGAAAAACTTTCTTTCAGCAAATGATGCAGGAAATATAGATGACCTCGTACATACTGCATTGCATTTTAAAACAAATCCTTTCTCAAATTCTTCTTTGGGAAAAGGAAAACGTATTGGGCTCCTGTTTTTAAATCCAAGCATGCGAACCCGCCTGAGCACGCAGATTGCAGCTCAAAACCTTGGAATGGAATCGATAGTTTTTAACGCCTCACAGGAGGGCTGGGCATTTGAATTTGAAGAAGGCGCAGTGATGAATGGAACCACCGCCGAACACATTAAAGATGCAGCGCCAATCCTGGGAAAATATTTTGATATCCTGGGAATCAGGACTTTTCCAACATTAAAGGACCGGGAATCGGATTATGCTGAAAAAGTTTTACACCAATTTGTAAAATATTGCGGGATACCTGTAATCAGCCTGGAAAGCGCCACGCTGCATCCGTTGCAAAGCCTGACGGATATCATAACCATTTCATCGCATCTGCCTGTAGAAAACAAAACCAAACCAAAAGTGTTATTAACCTGGGCACCGCACGTGAAAGCTTTACCACAATGTGTTGCCAATAGTTTTGCTCAATGGGTAAACGCATGGGGACATGCGAACTTCGTAATTACAAATCCGGCGGGTTATGATTTGGATGAAAAATTTACCAGCGGCGCAGAGATAATCCATAACCAGGATGAAGCCTTAAAGGATGCTGATTTTGTGTATGTAAAAAACTGGAGCAGCTATCAGGATTATGGAAAAATAATTAACGTAGATGACAACTGGCTGTTGGATAACAAAAAACTGGAGACCACTAATGATGCAAAAGTGATGCATTGCCTTCCTGTGAGAAGAAATGTAGAATTAAGCGACGAAATTTTAGATGGCGGCAACAGCATTATCACTGAAGAGGCTGGAAACCGCGTATGGGCAGCACAGGCAGTTATTCAGGAAATACTTAGAAACGTTTAATACATTCAGTTATTAAATTTCATTAGTATCTTTATAGATAGTCATTCATAAATATAGAAATATGGTTGAAATAATTTTAAAAAATAATCCTGATAAAAATAAAATAAAGGCTTTGATTCTGTTTTTGAAAGCATTAAATATAGAGGCTGAATTAAAAAAAATACCCAAAACAGGTACTACAGGTAAGTCTGAGTTTACCCTGTCAACCGGAATATGGAAGGATTACTCAATAGATGCTGATAAACTTCGTGAACAAGCCTGGAATAGGAATAAATGATACTCTGCGATACAAATATTTTTATAGAAATTTATCGTGATAACAATAAAATTATTGAATCAGTAAAACAAATTGGGCAGCAGAATCTGGCAGTTTCCGATGTTACCCGTGGTGAACTTTTTTTTGGTGCCCGAAATAAAAAAGGATTGCAAGCAATTCATAAAGATATGGATCAACTTGTAGTACTGCCAATTGACACAATCATTTCTGAAATGGCAGTAAAATTAGTAGAAGATTTTAGTCTTTCTCACAAGCTTTCGTTACCCGATGCCCTGATAGGAGCAACAGCAATTTGTTATAAAGTGGAACTATATACATTAAATATTAAGGATTTTAGATTCCTTGAAGAATAAAACTTTTTTCTATTTAAATACTTTTCAATAATTCATAACTCTGTTTTGGAAAAATTATTTGTCATAAAAATTGGAGGCAATGTTATTGATGACGCAAATAAATTGAGCTCCTTTTTGAAAGATTTTTCAAAAATTCCAGATAAAAGAATCTTAGTGCATGGCGGCGGAAAAATTGCAACCTCAATTGGTAATAAATTAGGCATCGTTTCAAAATACATTGACGGCAGAAGAATCACTGATGACGAAACGATTGATTTAGTGACGATGGTTTATGGTGGATTAGTGAATAAAAAAATCGTTGCCAAACTGCAATCTTTTAATTGCAATGCCATTGGAATTACCGGCGCTGATGCCAATTTGATACCGGCAAAAAAGCGCGAAGTAACAGAAATAGATTATGGCTGGGCAGGGGATATTGAAAGCGATAAAATCAATCCCGGCACATGGAAATTATTTCTTGAAAATGACCTAACCCCGGTGGTAGCGCCGCTTACACATGATACAAAAGGCAAAATACTCAACACTAATGCAGATACCATCGCTTCGTCAATTGCCGTGAGACTATCAGATGATTTTGAAGTGAGGCTGATTTTTTGTTTCGAAAAAAACGGTGTATTATCAGACGTAAATGATGAAAATTCAGTCATAGCAAATATTAACCCCGAAAAATTTGCATCGCTGAAAAAAACAAACAAATTATTTGCGGGCATGCTGCCAAAAATTGATAATTCATTTGACGCAATTAATAAAGGAGTAAAGGAAGTGATAATTGGAAATTCATCACAAATTTCTTCTTTAATCAATGGAAGCGGTGGCACCAAACTTTCAATGCATGAGTAAAGCAATAAATATTTCTGATTTATATTTTGATGCAGTTAAATTATTAAAACAATTAATTGCGATTCCATCTTTTAGCCGCGGGGAAGACAAGACGGCAACATGCATTGAAGGTTTTTTTGAAGAAAAAAAAATTGAATGTCATCGTTACTTAAATAATGTGTGGGCAAGGAATAAAAATTTTGACAGTAATAAACCAACTCTGTTACTGAACTCGCATCACGATACGGTAAAACCAAATAAAGGATATACGTTACCTCCCTTTGAGCCAATTGAAAAAGATGGAAAGTTATTTGGCCTGGGTTCCAATGATGCCGGCGGCCCTTTGGTTTCTCTGCTGGCTACCTTCATTTATTTTTTTGAAAAAGACATTCCGTTTAATATTGTTTTTGCTGCAACCGCAGAAGAAGAAGTGTCAGGAACAAACGGCATTGAAATTCTTTTACCCAAATTACCAAAAATAGATTGCGCTATTGTGGGCGAACCCACTTTATTGAATATGGCAATTGCTGAAAAAGGCTTGCTGGTGCTGGATTGTATCGCTCACGGAAAAGCAGGGCATGCAGCGCGTGACGAAGGCATTAATGCCTTATACATTGCGGTTAAGGATATTGGCTGGCTGATACATTTTCAATTCCCAAAAGTTTCTTCTTTGCTTGGCCCGGTTCATATTGCCGTTACCTCAGTGAATACAGAAAACAAAACGCACAACATCGTTCCATCTGAATGCAGCTTTGTTGTGGATATTCGCGTAAATGAATTGTATTCTTTCGAAGAAGTTATTACTGTAATTAACGAAAATATTGAAAGCGAAATTCACCCACGCTCTGTAAGACTACAATCTTCTTTTATCAGCGAGACGCATCCTTTGGTAAAAGCCGGTAAGCAGGCAGGACTTTCTTCTTATGGCTCTCCCACCTGTTCGGATATGGCTTTGATGAATTTTCCGGCGTTGAAAACCGGCCCTGGAGATTCGGCACGCAGCCACACTGCTGATGAATTTATCTTTTTAAATGATATTGAAGAGGGGATAAAAACTTACATTGACCTGCTGAAATTGTATGGTGAAAATTTATAGTATCTTAGGTTTTACAGGCATTACATTTTCAAATTAGCACATTAGCAAATTGGCACATTAGCATTTTTTCACATTTTCACTTTAGCACATTAGCTTACCTTCGCAGCCAAAATTTTTTGAAGCAGCATGCAGGCGGAAGTAAATACAAAATTGGCTAACGAAATAAAAAAACGCAGGACATTCGCTATCATCTCACACCCGGATGCAGGCAAAACCACTTTAACAGAAAAGTTTTTGCTTTTTGGTGGCGCGATACAAACCGCAGGCGCGGTGAAAAGCAATAAAATCAAAAAACACGCAACATCAGATTTTATGGATATCGAGCGGCAGCGCGGCATTTCCGTGGCTACTTCCGTGATGAGCTTTGAATACAAAGATATTTTGATTAACCTTCTCGATACGCCGGGCCACAAAGATTTTGCTGAAGATACTTATCGTACATTGACTGCTGTTGACAGCGTGGTGCTGGTGATTGATTCTGTAAAAGGAGTGGAAGAACAAACAAAAAGGCTGGTGGAAGTATGCCGCATGCGTGATACGCCTGTGATTGTTTTCGTCAATAAACTCGACCGTGATGGAAAAAACCCGTTCGATCTTTTAGATGAAATAGAAGCGGAATTAAATATTCAATTGCATCCGCTAAGCTGGCCTATTGGCATGGGTAAAGAATTTAAAGGCGTTTATAATTTGTATGAAAAAAGCCTTCTTCTTTTTACACCGAATCAAAAAATTACGGAAGAAGATGTTCCTATCGACAATATCAACGATGAAATTGTGGAACAAAAGTTGGGCACTAAAGATGCTGCCCGGTTGCGCGAAGATGTTGAACTTATCGATGGCGTTTATGGAGAACTGGATCAACAAAACTATTTAGACGGCAAGGTGGCTCCTGTTTTTTTTGGAAGCGCTATCAATAATTTCGGCGTAAAAGAATTGCTGGAAACCTTTATTAAAATTGCGCCTTTGCCCCAGGAGCGCGAAGTAACCACAAGAGTAGTTGAACCGTATGAAAATAAATTCAGCGGATTTGTTTTTAAAATTCACGCAAACCTCGATCCGCGGCACCGCGACAGGATTGCATTTTTAAGAGTTTGCGCGGGAAAATTTGAACGCAATAAATACTTTCATCATGTACGGCTGAGCAAAAATGTGAGGTTCAGCAATCCATATTCTTTTTTAGCACGTGATAAAGACATTATAGAATCTGCGTTTCCCGGAGATGTAGTAGGCTTGTTTGACACCGGGAATTTTAAAATCGGCGACACGCTTACAGAGGGAGAAGATTTTTATTTCACCGGCATTCCTTCATTTTCCCCGGAATTATTTAAAGAAGTGGTTAATAAAGATCCGATGAAAACAAAGCAGCTTGAAAAAGGCTTGCTTCAATTAACGGACGAAGGCGTAGCCCAGTTGTTTACCCAATTTGGCGGCAACAAAAAAATTATTGGGTGCGTTGGTGAATTGCAATTTGAGGTAATTCAATATCGCCTTTTGCATGAGTATGGCGCGTCGGTTCAGCTTAATTCGCTCCCCTACTACAAAGCCTGCTGGATTACATCAAAGGATCCAAAAAAGCTGGAAGAATTTATCAAATTTAAATCCTCAAACATCGCCCGCCATAAAGATGGGCTGTTGGTTTATCTTGCACAAAGCGAATGGTTCTTAAATACCGAACGCACCAATAATCCCGACATTGAGTTTCATTTTACCAGCGAGATTCATAAGTAGGTGCTCTTTTGATTATCGGTTAGAAAATATATTTTTGTAAAAAACAACTGTATGAGATTTATAATAAGCTTATCCGGATTTATTTTCGTTATTTGGTCTTTATCTATCACTACTGGTCTAAGTTCCTGCACAAAGGAAAAAATAGTTTTTGATACTGTAACTGTTATCAAAAAAGATACAGTCATTAAAAAAGACACAGTTTTAATTAAAGATTCTTCTTTTTCTAAAGCGTTACTTACAGCCTATCCCTGGAAAACAACTGAGTTACGCGCAGTATTTGGAGGAGACTCTATTTATTTTTCACGGGGTGGAACTAACAACACTGTTGGTTTTGGAGATCGCTCCCTTGAGATTTACACATTTTATCCTGATGGCACCGGCTCTTTATTGGATGGCCTGAACGGTACACACATTATTAAGGATTGGCAGTTTGTAAATTCAGATAATACAAAACTCACTTTTCTCATAACTACCACATCTTCGCCATCATCAAAAAGTTACCTGATAACATGGGAAAACATAAGGTATAAGGCCGGCAATATTTTTACAGATGAGTATTGGTTTGATAATAAAGTTGACAAGTATTATCATGGCCAGGCCATTCGGTACCAGGCAAAATAAGTTTCAGGTTTTCCTGTAAACGTCAATATCCAGCTAAGAAAGTTTGCAGAAAACTTTGCAATTTAATTTTTTAATGCTCTTGGTTTTCCGCCCAAACGCCAGTGAGCTTCGATTTTTTCCAAAGCAATTCCTTTCGTTTCGGGGATGTAAAAATAACCCCAGAAAATTCCAATAATTCCTATGGCAGCATAAAACCAAAAAGCGCCGGCAGGATTGCCATTATTAACCGCTTGTTCAGAAAATGTATTGGTAGCTGCATCATAAACACTCTCATGCGTGATAATACCGCTGCCCGCGGCAGTCAGTAGCTTCACGATTTTGAAAAAAGTAAAGGCAACAATGCCATTAAACAGCCAGTTGGATAACGAGCCGATAGATGAACCGATTCCCCTGACACGAAGCGGAAAAATTTCTGAAATGATCAGCCATCCGAGAGGACCAAGGCTTATCGCAAAAAAAGCGATATAGACCCACACAAAAATAATGGCAAGCCATTTCCCGGTATCTCCAAGGCTGTCATGAAAGGCAAATACAAACCCCAGGGCAATCAGTGAAGCTACAATACCGCTTAAGCCAATGAAATAAAGTTTCCTCCGGCCCAATTTATCAATCATGAATAAAGAAAGAACTGTGAAAGCCACATTCACAACGCCGACACTTACAGCGCCCCAGATTCCTGCGCGTGCGCCTTCAAATCCGGCAATCATAAATATTTTGGGGCTATAATAAATAACAGTATTGATGCCCACAAATTGTTGAAAAAACATAATGCCTGCAGAAATGATTAACGCCTTTCGAAGCCATGGCCTGAACACTTCGCGCAAATTTGGCTTTTCTTTTGACCTCTCTATTTCTTCTTTCATACGCGCCATTGATTCATCTATAAGAGCGGGCTCTTCAATTCTTCTCAAAATGCGCAGGCTTTCTTCTTCACGGCCCTTGCTCATTAGCCACCGCGGTGTTTCGGGCAAAAAGAACATTCCGATTAATAAAATAAATCCGGGAATAATGCCCGCATAAAACATGGGCCGCCACGATTCAACATCATTGTTATTGGCAAAAGCGAGATCGCTCAAATAAGAAACGAGGATGCCAATTGTAATCAGTAATTGAAACAACGATACCAGCCGTCCGCGGATATGTGTGGGAGAAATTTCAGCAATATACAAGGGCACAGAAAAAGAGGAAATCCCGATTGCGAGACCTATAAATAACCGGGAAAGAATCAGTAACGTTGGATTGGGCGCCCATCCAGACCATGCAGCACCCAAAACAAAAATGACAGCCGCAGCCAGGATAGTTTTTTTTCTTCCGAAAATATCCGACAATCTTCCGGTAAACATAGCGCCAATAACGGCGCCCGCTAATCCGGCGGTAGTAATGTTTTCAACCATGCTGTTGCTTAGCTGGAAATCCTGTTGAAAAAACGGAATCGCTCCTGAAATGACGCCTGTGTCAAATCCAAATAAAAGGCCGCCGGTAGCGGCTACTGTTGATATAATGGTAACAAGATTTTTATTGTAACTTTTTTCTTTCATATGATGAAAGTACTGATTATTATAAAAAGAGTTTTATTTCCTTATGTTTTCTAAATACCAAATAACTTCTCCTCTTAACAGTAAAGCAATATTTAGCCGCAATTTTTATTTTTTTATTTAACCCTTTATTGCGCTTGTATCATAAATTGCGCTGGCTGTAGTCCCGGCGAAGATGCTTTTAAGATTATTTTCCCTGCCTGTTTTTTTGATTTGATAATCACCATGCATTTTCCCTGCCAGGCCTTGCGCTGAGGCAGTTGATAGCTTTCAACACTCACAGGATTAGCATTGCCCACACCGGCGATGGTTCCCGGCCCTTCAATTTCGAAATGGACCAGGTTTTCCGCATTAGGGTTGAGCTTTCCTTTTTTATCAACTAACTCAACCGTAACATAACTTAAATCCTGGTTGTCGGCACTTATAACTTTTCTATCTGCAGAAAGATGAATGAGCGATGGCTTTTCTGCTGTATTTAAAATATAAGTATTTACTTTTTTACCATGGTCATATCCAATTGCCTTCAACTGTCCGGGTTCAAAAGGAGTATGATAAACCGCCATAAATTTTGTTGACCGGTTCGTGTTTTTTTTGCCTAATGATTTTCCATTTAAAAATAATTCAACTTCATCGCACGAAGAATAGACATTGATTTCAAAAAGCGCATCCGGGTTCTCTTTCAATGAATCGGCATTTAAATCAAAGCTCCAGTTTGAGATTACATCCTCCCAATTCCATTTGCTCCACTCTGATTTTTTTGTGTTCACGGGAAACGAAGGATGAAGTGGTTTGACAAAAACAGAAAGCTGATTCTTTTTCCAAAGTGCATCCCGGTAAAAAGATTGTGGGCGCTTCCATCCACAAATATCTATATCGCCACACCAGGCAAGGTTCCAGGGATAAAATAAATTTTTGGATTGGGGATATCCGTACCAGCCAATACTTGATTCACCGATGTAATCATATCCCGTCCACACGAAATCGCCAATGATCCAGGGATGATCCACCACATTCATCCAATAATCGAATTGCTCCAACGCATACGATTCCGTTGCTACCATAATACGGCCAGGCTTGCGCTGGTGGTCACTTACATATTTATCCTTCGCATAATTATATCCGGATACGTCAAGGGCAGCAAAAAAGGGATCTTTTTTATCCGAAACACTGTTTGCCGCAGCAGTAACGGGTCTTGTATTATCAAGTGAACGAACGTAATTAGCCAAAAGCTTTGCTGTATCAGCAATTGAAGGCCTGTCCATTCCGGGGATTTCATTGCCGATGCTCCACATAATGATGGAAGGATGATTCCGATCACGAAGCACCATACTTTGCAAATCGCGCTGCCACCAATCTTTAAAATACACATGATAATCGTCAGGATTTTTCCCTTCTGTCCAACAGTCAAACGCTTCGTCAATTACTAACATACCCAAGCTGTCGCACGCCGCTAAAAAGGCCGCAGCGGGAGGATTGTGAGAACAACGAATGGCATTAAATCCACTGGCTTTCAATAAGGCCACACGGCGAATTTCTGCACGGTCGAGCGACTTTGCGCCCAGCGGCCCGTTATCAATATGGAAACATCCACCTCTTAATTTCATCGGCTTATCGTTGAGCATAAAACCATTTGTAGCATCAAAAGAAATCTTGCGGATTCCAAAGGCGGTAGTTTGCTGATCTGTTTGTTTGCCGTCTACGTAAAGTTCGATGATAGCATTATATAAATGCGGAATTTTTGTTGACCATAAATCCGGGGATTTCACTGACATTCTGTTATTGAAATGAGATGAATTATTCGCTGCAATCGTTTGCCTGTTGGATGCCCTTGCTACCTCAACACCTTTTGGATTTACAATCCTGGTGACTACCGTGACGTTTGCTGCAGCGTTCGTTTCGTTCACTACAACGATACCCGCATTTATTTTGGCTGACGCGGGGCTTACCTCAGGCGTGGTTAAAAAAGTTCCCCATTGAGCGACATGAACCGGGCTGGTTTGTATCAGCCATACATGCCTGTTAATTCCGGAACCCGCATACCAACGGCTGTTTGCCCCGACATTCTTTACCTGCACGGCAATCACATTTTTTCCATTCCTGTTGACTTTATCAGTAATGTCATAATAAAAAGAAGTGTATCCATATGGATGATTGCCCAAATGCGCACCGTTAATCCACACATCCGCGTTCATATACACACCATCAAACAAAATAATAATTCTTTCATCGGCGCCAGCTGTTTTAGGTTTACGACCAACTAACGGTAGCGTAAACGTTTTTCGATACCAGCCAATACCGCCCGTGGTGAAACCAACGCTGACACCATTGATGGCATCAGGACTAAAAGGCGATTGAGTGCCTGGCAAATCTTCAATGCTCCAATCGTGAGGAAGATCAATAGTTCTCCAATCGCCATCATTATAATTTATTTGACTGGCATTCTCTACATCACCGCGATGAAACCGCCAGCCGTCATCAAATAAAATTTTTGTTTGTGAAAAACATTGAAAGGATACAACTATACAAACAAGCAAAAGTGATTTCTTTTTCATAAAATAGTTGATGTTTTATTATCGCTTTTCACAAGAAAGTCTTGATTGATTTTATCAGCAATACAATTTTTACTGCGCATAAGAAAGAATTGCATTATAAATTGGAAAAGGTAACGAATTTTATTTTTGAAAATAAAAAATGAAATATTTGTTTATTTACTAAGGAAAAGTAGGCATACACGACCATTGTTTATTAAGTCCTTCTATTTCGATCCATCAGTAAAAAAAAATACGCATAAATTATTTTAAAAATGAAAAAGGAAAAAAGGATTTTATATACACTTGCAGCAATTAAATTTATTCTTCCATTCCTTTTGCAAAGCTCTTATTATTCGCTCCAAAGAGATGAGTTTCTTTATCTTGCTGAAGGCCACCACATGGCCTGGGGCTACATGGAAGTGCCGCCGCTGCTGTCGGTATTCGCATGGATAACCAATATTTTTGGCGCCGGAATGTTTTGGGTTAAGCTCTGGCCATCGCTTTTTGGAGCGTTAACGTATTTAATGGTAGGAAAAATAATTCTTTCTTTTAATGGAAAATGGCTTGCCCTGGTGCTGGGATTTCTGCCATTTATTTTCGGAGCATATCTTCGTATTCACTTCCTTTTCCAGCCTAATTTTTTAGAAGTATTTTTCTGGACTATGATAGCCTTTAGCATATTGCGGTTTATACAAACCCAACAAAATAAGTGGCTTTATATTTTTGGGACCTGCTGTGGCCTCGGTATGCTTAGTAAATATTCAGTTGCTTTTTTTATTATAAGTGTTTTACTTGCTTTGCTCATTTCAAGCCATAGAAAAATATTTCTAAATAAGCATTTTTATTTTTCATGCATCCTTGCATTCGTGATCTTTTTGCCCAATCTTTTATGGCAAATTCATTACGGCTTTCCCGTTATCACGCACATGGAAGAACTACACCAGTTTCAATTACAATATGTAGAGCCTTCCGGATTTTTATCAGACCAGATTTTAATGAACCTGCCTTGTGTGTTTATCTGGATTGCGGGTTTGTATTTTGTAATCTTCCGGGAAAGGGAATATCAAATTTTTGCATGGGCATATTTAATCGTAATTGTATTGCTGCTTTATTTCCAGGGTAAAAGTTATTATGCGCTGGGTGCATATCCCATTTTATTTGCTTTTGGCGGTGTGCAACTGGAACGCTTTGCCACGCTGCATTTTAAAGCGTGGACATTTGCATTTATTGCCATACCTGTTGTGGCCGGAACTTTTATGATTCCGCTGTTGCTGCCTGTATGGAAGCCACAAAAGCTTGCGCAGTTTTATGGAAAGGCACATTTAGAAAAGACCGGGCTTTTGAAATGGGAGGATTTGAAAGACCATCAGTTGCCCCAGGATTTTGCAGACATGTTGGGATGGAAAGAAATGGCGGCTAAAACAGCTAAAGCGTATTCTTCACTAACCAAACGCGAAAAAAAGCAGACGTTCATTTTTGCTGATAATTATGGCCAGGCCGGAGCTATCAATTACTATCGAAAACAATACGATCTTCCAACGGTTTACAGCGCCAATGCAAGTTTTCTTTATTGGCTGCCTGAAAACGTGCAGGTTTACAATATGATTTTAATAACTGACGACGAAAATGAAATGCAACGCCCCTTCCTGAAAGATTTTACTACAGCCATTTTGAGTGATTCTATAACTGATAATTATGCCAGGGAAAAAGGCTCGCTGATTTTAATTCTGAAAGGCGCCAACAATAAATTCAATGAACTGTTCAGTCAAAAAATAAAATCGGCAAAAGAAAAATTCAGGCATTAAACTTTCTTTCTGACAATCAGGTGGAGTAAATATTAGCGATTGCTTCCTTGTTTTTATCCATAATCACTTTTCGTCTCAGGCTTAATTTTGGTGTAAGCTCGCCACTATCAGTCGACCATTCCGAAGGAAGCAATTCAAACTTTTTCACCTGTTCAACGTGGTTAAAAAAACGATCGTATTTCCTGATTTCTTTTTCGAACAATTCTTTGACCGGTGCATTTTCAATTAATTTTTGACGGTCATCACAAGGCAGGTTATTTTCCTGGCACCATGATTTAAGATTGCTGAAAGATGGAATAATGAGCGCTGCGGTAAACTTTTGGCCGGCGCCAATTACCATAATATTTTCTATAAACCTTGATTCCTTTAATTTATTCTCAATAGCAAGCGGCGCCACATATTTCCCACCGCTGGTTTTAAAAATTTCTTTTTTGCGGTCCGTTATTTTTAAAAACTTTCCCACCATCACGCCAATATCGCCTGTTTTGAACCACTCGCCTTCCATACATTCCGCAGTCCAATCAGGATGCTTGTAATATCCCATCATAATATTTGGCCCTTTGCACAAAATCTCTCCATCTTCACTAAATTTTACTTCTACATTTTCAATCAGCGGCCCCACAGTACCAAACATTCTTCCTTCTTCTTCGTACCTGTTTACGCTGATTACAGGGGAAGTTTCGGTGAGACCGTACCCTTCCATTATGGGAACCTGCGCCGCAGTAAAAAGCTTTAAAAGCCTTACCTGGCAGGCAGCTCCGCCGCTTATTATACAAATAATATTATTGCCAAGGGCTTCGCGCCATTTATTAAAAATGAGCTTATTGGCCAGCGAAAGCTGTAACCTGTAAAAAACGGTAAATTTTTTATTTACATCGTATTTTAATCCCAGGCGATGCGCCCAGAAGAATAAACTCCGTTTAATGCCTTTAAGCTCGCTCCCTTTCTCCATTATTTTTTCATACACTTTTTCAAGAAGCCTTGGAACTGTGGCAAATAAATGGGGCCTCACTTCTTTCAGATTTTGAGCAATGGCATCGATGCTTTCTGCAAAAAATATACTTGTTCCTTTAAACAGATAAATGAAAGAAATCATGCGCTCAAAAACATGATTGAGTGGTAAAAAGCTCAGAGCTTTTAAATTTTCGCCGGGTGGAAAGCAAGGAAGACTGGCAAGAACATTACTCAAAATATTTTTGTGCGAAAGCATCACGCCTTTTGGTACGCCCGTGGTGCCTGATGTATAGATGATGGTAGCCAGGTCTTCGTATTTTATCTTATCAGATATAGCCCTGATTTCGCCTAAAATATTTTCAGTCAGCGGCAGCAGTAAATCGCGCCAATGCCTTACGCCATCAATCTTTTCAAATGAAATAATCTCTTTTAGGTTGGGAAGATTTTTTTTGACTGTATTTACTTTATCAAACAATGCAGAATCGTTCACAAAAATCAATTTCACATTTGCATCTTTCAGGATAAATTCCAACTCCACCTCGCTAATAGTTGGATAAACAGGCACCAGCACCGCACCCACCTGTTGAACGGCCAAATCAAGCGTCACCCACTCAGGCCGGTTTTTTGAAATAACGGCCACCTTATCTCTTCCTTCAGTAGAAAAGTCGCCCGGCCCGATTCCTGAATACAATAATCCGGAACTTAACCGGTTAACCAGTTCAGAAACCTCCACCGTTGAATATTCTTTCCATTCCCCATTTTCCTTACCGGCGAGCATAGTAAAGTTTGGTGCATCTTTTAAATGCATTTCAATACAATCAAATAATCGGGTTGGAACCATTTTACTTTTAAATATTTAATTATCGCCCTTCGGCATTTCGCTGAAATTCTAAATTAAACAATTAAACAAATAAAAGCGTTCAAAAAGCAAACTGATGTATAAATTCTTGTAAAAAATCAATGGTAATATTGCCCCGCAGGAATTTTAAAAATAATACCGGCTTTAAATTTTTTAAAATCTTCTTCTTCTTTTGCGTGATTGCTTGTCCAGTTTTGGTAAGCTGCAAGATTTTGTGAAGCGCCGAATATCCATTGATTGTAGGCTGGAAATAATCCCTGCTCCAGAAGCTGCTCCTGGAATTCGAACAACCTGAAAGGATATTTCTGTGCATAGTTCACTTCCCAATCGAGAATGAAACGGGTTCTGATCATAGTAAGCGTTTCAGGACTAATACCGCGGATCACCACATCGTTCTGGCGGTTCATACAGGTGAGGTAAGCAACTTCAAATTCAGATTTGCCTTTTACGTTTTTCAGCAAATCCGGATCCGCAAAAAGCCTCTTGTAACCGTTTAGCAGCAGGTTTTTTATTTCTGCAGTACGGGAAGTGAAGGATTCAATATTGATAAAAATTTCACCGTAGATAAGGCACCATGCATAATCTTTGTTGACGTAATAATATTTGCTGGCGTTGTAATAATTATAACCAAATGAAGGGTCTACCTGTATACCTTTTTCCCACGCTTTGATTGCCTCAGGGCTTTGATTTTTATGCAATAGCTCGCCATAATCGTTATACAAGGCGCCGCTGTTCGGAAATTTTTTCAGTGCATCGCGATAATTCTTTTCAGCTTCCTTGTCTTTTCCAAGCCTGCGGTAAATAGTGCCTGCAATCTGGTAAGCCTGGTCATCGGCATTATTGTTTTCCAAAAAAGGCTTGATTATGCCAAGCGCCTTCTGATCTTCCTTTTGTAAAAAATAACTTAATGAAAGATCTTTCGCAATCGAAAGATTTTCTTTATCCTGCTGAAGCGCGCGGGTTAATATCAGCGTGGCATTTCCATAATCGCCCTGTTGCATAAATGTTTTCGCATTTTCATGAAGCTGGGTTGCATCTTCCTGCTGGGCAAAGCCAATTGAAAAAAAGCTTATAAAGATTACGGAAAATAAAAATCTTTTCATCGGGTAAAGTTAAAATACTTTATCTCCTGAATTCTTTATTAAAAACAAAAAATTCTATAATGTTATCCAAAGGGTCAGATTAAGAGGAAATAAGATGAGTAAGGAGGCCATCTCTTAATTTCGGTTCAAACCATGTGCTTTTTGGAGGCATGATGTTATTGGTATCCGCTATATCAAATAATTGCTCAATGGTAACCGGATAGAGGCTGAAAGCCACTTCCCATTCACCGCTTTTCACTCTCTCTTCCAATTCTCCCAGGCCTCGTATTCCTCCCACGAAATCAATCCTCGTATCAGTTCGCTGATCTTTTATGCCCAGCACAGGTTCTAATAAATTGTTTTGTAAAATAGTAATATCCAATACACCAATCGGGTCAGTAGCAAAGGTACCTTCCAGGGCTGCAAGTTGATACCACTTTCCTTTTAGATACATCCCAAATTCATGTGGCTTTTGTGGTGCAAAAGGCTTTGACACTTTTGAAACTGAAAAGCTTTTGTTGAGATGGTTTAAAAAATCTTCCGCAGAAAGTCCGTTAAGATCTTTTACTACCCTGTTATATGACATTATCTGAAGCTGCGATGCAGGAAATAAGGTTGACAAAAAATGCCCCGCCTCTTCATTATCGGCCAACATGTATTTGACTTTGGCAGCCGAGGCCACGCGGTGATGGCCATCTGCGATATAAGTACATTCAACATCTTCCTTAAATATTTCAGTAATACGATCTATGATTCGTTCATCACTAATCACCCATACAGAATGTTGAATGTCATCTTCTGCTTTAAAATTATATACAGGGTTTTTAGTATTTTTCCATTTCTCCATAATATCATTCACCTCATCAATATCCCTGAAAGCAAGAAATACATTCCCCGTTTGAGCACCGGTAGTTTTTATGTGATTGATACGATCCTGCTCCTTTTCCGGCCTTGTTAATTCATGCTTTTTTATAAGGCCTTCTTCATAATCCGCCACTGAGCTGCAGCAAACCAAACCTGTTTGCGTTTTATCATTCATTGTGAGCTGGTAAATATAATAGCAGGGCTTGCTTTCACTAAAAAGCACCGGGCGGCTGATAAATGCATCAAGATTTTCTTTGGCCTTTTCATACACTTGTGGGCTGTGAACATCCGTACCAGCAGGAAGGTCAATTTCGCTGCGCGTAATATGAAGAAAAGAATGAGGATTCCCTTCCGCTTCTACTTTTGCTTCTTTGGTAGTTAAAACATCGTAAGGCCGGGAAGCCACTTGTTTTGCAAATTGTGGCTCAGGTCGCAATGCCTTAAAAGGAGAAATAGATATCATATTTTAAAAATGCCAAATGGCAACCAGTTTTTTGTAAAGGTTGCAAATATAAATCAATCAGGGAATATTGTTTTACCTTTCAAAAGGGTAAATGACCAATTTCTAACGGGTGCTGTTCTCAAATTCTTTCATCTTTTCAACCAAATATTCCACACTACTTAACGGCAATGCATTGTACAATGATGCCCTGAAACCTCCGACAGACCTATGGCCTTTGATACCATAAATATTATTTTGCTTTGCAAACTCAAGAAACTGTTTTTCTTTTTCGGCATCGTCCATCACAAAACAAACATTCATTTTGCTGCGGTCTTCCAATGCAACGGTTCCTTTGAATATTTTACTGTTATCAATTGCCTCATAAAGCAATTTTGATTTTTCAGTATTCAATTTTTCCATTGCAGCCACCCCGCCGTTTTCTTTTAGCCATCGAAGCGTAATCATTGAAGCATATACTGCAAAAACCGGCGGTGTATTCAACATACTTTTAGCCTGTATGTGTGCCTGGTAATCCATAATAGGCGGAACAGGCCGGTTTAATTTTCCTAATATTTGTTTGTTTACTACCACCAGCGTAGTACCTGCGGCGCCCATATTTTTTTGTGCGCCTGCAAATATCAAATCAAAAGAATTGAAATCAAGTTGACGGCTCAGGATATCGCTCGACATATCTGCAATCAAAGGCATGCTTACTGCAGGGATTTTCTGCCATTGCGTGCCATAAATGGTATTATTCGTGGTGATGTGGAGATAGGTAGCATTGTTGGATATCGCAAAATCTTTTGGTATGTAGGTATAATTCTTATCTTTTGAGCTACAAACAATTTCAACATTTCCATACAGCTTTGCCTCCTTAATGGCCTTCGTGCTCCAAACGCCGGTATCGGCATAAGCTGCCGTTTCATTTTCATTTAAAAGATTCATGGGCACCTGCATAAATTGTGTAGTAGCGCCACCATGAAGAAACAATACTTCATGTTTATCATCAAGGTTCATCAATTCTTTCACTAACGACCTGGCTTCTTCCATTACTGACTCAAAAAGAGGCGTGCGATGGCCTATTTCGAGGATAGACAATCCGCTGTTATTAAAATTCATAATCGCTTGTGATGCTTGCTGCAACACACTTTGAGGGAGAAAAGAAGGGCCTGCATTAAAATTGTGAATCATTGATAAAAATTAAAATATTTTTTTGATGTATTTGTTCATTTACTGATCGCGTTTAAAAAGAATTGCAAATTTGAAGTAAAAAAGAATAAGATTTTCATTTTTTTTGCCAGGCCTTACATAAAAAAGTCACTCATGAAATCTTCCTTTAGTTTCTTTATGATTTTTCCACGCAGCATTTAATTTTTCAAATTCTTGTTTGTCATTGTCCGAAAAATCATTGTTCACCAATTCAGAAAGATCAGGTTGGCCCGCATTTACCCAGGCTGTATACCAAAATGAGGCAATGGAAAAAACAGATTGCCGCATTCGCCGCTCCACCATACCGTTTAGTATTTTATCATAAGCGATGGTATATTCCGAGGAACTTTGTTCAACGCGCCTGTTATTTCTTGGTTCATAATTCCTTTTTTTATCAGGCCTGAATTTTAATGATAATTCCTTTTCAAATTTCAAAACTGAATCAGATGCTTTGGCGCTTTCCAAAATACGCTGCCAGATATAAGTTGACGGATCTTTGATATACTCGGCTTTTCCAAT
The DNA here is from genome assembly GCF_003721595.1 of Hanamia caeni. Classification (GTDB taxonomy): domain Bacteria; phylum Bacteroidota; class Bacteroidia; order Chitinophagales; family Chitinophagaceae; genus Ginsengibacter; species Ginsengibacter caeni. The sequence goes on along the minus strand of NZ_RJJR01000001.1, from coordinate 338,813 downwards.
AAAAAAATTGAAATTGTTATCCAGTAATTCCGGGATGCGGCTTTCCCAGAATGCATGAATTCCTTTTTGATTGGTAAGCTGGCCATCATAATTTTCTGAAGTATGTAAAGGAACGTGCGCATCTGCAATGTAATGTCCCAGCTCTGCACTGTTTTTTAAAATGGACGAAAAGTTTTTTTCTTTAAAAGCTTTGGTAAGCCTGCCGAGCATTACCTGGATGTGCCACGGCACGATACCATAAGCCTGCAACGTATCTTCGCCGAATTTATCGATGGCGTCTTTCCATTTTCGTGGCAGCTGATCAAAAGGATAAGATCCATAATGGTCGATATCTATATAATGCCTGGCCCCCTCAGCAGCAATTGAATATCTTCTTTTATCCGGATCGGTGGCATGATTTTCAATAAATTCAATGTGAGGCTTATAAAATACCATCATCTGTGGCGGCAATAAAAAAACTGCATGAAAATTTATCTTTCTGTGCGCATGAAAACCCCAGCAAAAGCATGCCTTTGAGATGCTCATTAATAAGATAAAAAGGAAAGTCTTTGGCACGCAGTTGTTTTTAGTGAATCATAGATTCGTTTAACGGATCATCCGTAACATCGGAAAGATTTTGCGTAACACCTCCACTGACTGCAAACTTCATGGATTGGGCTGCACTAATCGAAGTGATAGGCCTTATTCTTTCTTTAGGTACAATATAGACATTTCCTGCGACAGAATAAGCCATTGGTAAATAAACTGCCACATAGTTTTCCATTCCAAAAATGCTCATATCTTCCTGTGTAATAAATCCTACACGCCAAACATCAGTATCATCCACGCATGCGAGCACGTTATGCGTAAACTTTTTTTTATTTCCGGCAAAGGCTTCAAAAAAATCTCTTACAAATGAATAAAATAATTTGACGCCAGGAGTTTTCTCCAAAAATCTATCCACAACAGACAATATTCTTCCCATTACAAAAAAGGAGCTCAGGTACCCGATAAGAAAAATAAATGCTATAATGATTACAAAGCCCAATCCCGGCAGATGAATAGTAGGCCGCAAGATGCTATCTACCTTGTCAAAAACAACGTAGATAAAATAAATAGTAATAGAAACGGGCCCGAGAATGAGCAAGCCTTGTAAAAAATACTGGATGGTTCTTTGGTAGCTTTTCGATTTTTTCATGATACACAATTATTGAAGGTTCAAAGTTACACGATGTACCATTTATCATTGAAATTTAAAAATTTATAAAAAAAATTTAATGGAAACTTTTGTAACTAAAAAAGTTTCCATAGTTTTGCGCACCGATGGAATTAAAAAACAGGATAAAAGAAAAGGCTGATGAATTGTTCAGGCGTTATGGCGTAAAATCTGTAACCATGGACGAAATCGCTTCACAGTTAGGCGTTTCAAAGAAAACGATATACCAGTCATTTAAAGATAAAAATGAGCTTGTGGATGCTGTGTTGGTTGAGATGATAGCCTACAATAAAGAATGCTGTGTAACAAGCCGCAACAAAGCTACGAATGCAATACAGGAAGTGTATTACGGTATCGAAAGCCTGCAGGACATGCTTGACAATATGAATCCTTCCATTCTTTTCGACATTGAAAGAGCCCACCCAAAAACGTTCAAAAAGTTCAGCGATTATAAAAATAATTTTCTGTACGACCTGATGACAAATAACATGGAGCGTGGCAAAAAGGAAGGATTGTACAGGGAGGAATCGAATGCCGAAATTGTTTGTAAAGTAAGGCTTGAGTTAATAATGCTCGCTTTTAACGAGGAAATTTTCCCGAAAAATAAGTACTCATTGTTTTACATTCTGCAGCAACTGACCGAGTATTTTTTATATGCAATAGTGACCCCGAAGGGATATAAATTATTAACCCATTATCAAAAAGAAAGCGCTGCAAAAAATGCGGCAAAAAAATAAGTACCGATGAAAATTATAATCAGACTGAGCCTGGCTTCTGTGTTGTGTATATTATGCGTTGGAGCCGGTGCGCAGCAAAAAAATTCAACAAGGCAGATTCATACATTTTCTGCAAAAGAAGCGGTTGATTATGCATTGCAAAATTCAGTACAGGTGAAGAATGCATTGCTTGATATCAAACTTCAGTATCAGCAAAACAAACAGGTGACCGCTGCAGCATTGCCTCACGTTACCGGCAGCGTTGATTTTACGGATTTTTTATCCATTCCCACGCAACTGATTCCTGCTGAATTTGCCGGAGGGCCCGCCGGCACTTATTTCCCGGTGAAATTCGGAACAAAATACACCGGAAGCTATGGCGCCAACCTGCAGCAGATTCTTTTTGACGGCCAGGTTTTTGTAGGCTTGCAGGCAAGAAAAGCGGCTATTAAAAATGCGGTACTTACTGCTGATATTACGAAAGAACAAATCAAGGCAAACGTTTACAAAGTGTATTATCAACTGGTGGTTGCCAAAAGGCAAATAACTACGCTGGATGCAAATATTGAGAATTACGAAAAGTTGCTGCATGACACCAAAATAATTTACACGAATGGCTTTGCAGAAAAGCTGGATGTAGATAAAGTGCAGGTGCAGCTCATAAATCTGCAAACTCAAAGATTAAAAGCTGAAAACCAGATAGCGGCCGGCAAAGAAGGATTGAAATTATTGATGAATATTCCGCAGTCTGATTCATTGTATCTTTCTGATACCCTTTCGGACGAAGAATTAAAATCAAATATCCTCGATGCCGGTTATAACTATGAAGACAGGAAACAATTTCAGCAATTGGAAACCGCTATTGAGCTTGGAAAATATAACGTAAAAAGATACCAGCTCAGCAGAATTCCAACGCTCACTTTTTCGGCAAATTATAACAACAATGCACAACGAACCACTTTTAATTTTTTCAAAAAAGATGAGCCGTGGTACAGTTCTTCATTTTTAAGCCTGCATTTAGCTATCCCGATTTTCGATGGCGGCGAAAGGCAGGCTAACATTAATTCTGCCCGGCTGAATCTTCAAAAGCTCACCAATAATGCAGATCAGTTAAAACAGTCAATTGATAATGATGTGGCGCAAGCCAGAATTAATATGAAATCTGCAATACTTACGATGGATGCGCAGAAAAAGAATATTGAGCTTGCACAGCAGGTTTATAATTCTACCAAATTAAAATACGAACAGGGATTGGGCAGCAACCAGGAAATTTCAACAGCGCAGGCTGACCTGGTAACTGCACAAAACAATTACTATAGCTCACTTTACGATGCAATAATTGCAAAAATTGATTACCTCACCGCTACCGGAAAACTTTAATAAAACACAAGCATTTCAAATACTATAAAATGAAAAAAATAACAACGATCGGTTTAAGCATGCTGTTGATTTCTTTTATTTCATCCTGCACCAACTCTTCAAAGGATGCGCAATTAAAAGATAAAAAGGCTCAGTTGGAAAAGTTGAAAAGTGAGCAGGCATCTATTGATTCAAAAATCGAAAGTCTTCAAAAAGAAATTGCCGTTTTGGATACAGGTTCGGCTATTGTTGCCAATCCAAAGCTGGTAGCGCTTTCTACTGTAGAAAAAGGTGATTTTAAACATTACCTGGAACTGCAGGGAAATGTGGATTCTAAAAACATTTCTTATATCACGCCAAGCGGGCAGCCCGGCCAGATAAAAGCCATTTATGTAAAGCAGGGAGATAAGGTTCATAAAGGCGAGTTGATCCTGAAACTTGATGATGCAGTGGCTCAACAAAATGTGACTGCCATCAAACAGCAAATGGGAAGCGTAAAGGCACAGCTTGGCCTGGCCCAATCCGTTTATGACAGGCAGAAAAATCTGTGGAATCAAAATATTGGCACTGAGGTGCAATTGCTGCAGGCAAAAACCAATGTGGAGACTTTACAAAACCAATTGAAGGCTATTGAAGCGCAGGTAAAAACCGCGCAGGAACAAGCCAATCAAAGCAATGTTTACAGCGATGTAAACGGAACCGTTGATGAGATTACCGCACACGTTGGTGAAACATTCAACGGAAATCCATTAACCGGTGGCTACATTAAAATCGTAAACGAAACCGATTTAAAAATCACAGTTACTGTTCCTGAAAATTATTCCGGAAAGGTTCATAAAGGCTCTCCCGTGATTGTAACGATACCCGATGCAAATCAAACTTTCAACGGTAGCATTTCTTTTATCAGCCAGGCGATTGGTGATTTAAACAGGGGCTTCACCGCAGAGATAAAAGTACCGAAAGGACTGAGCCTCCGTCCGAACCAGATTGCGAAAGTGAAAATCCTCGATTACAATGCACCGAATTCCATCGCCATTCCGCTGAACACCATCCAGACCGGGCAGGAAGGCAAATTTGTTTTACTCGCGGGAAAAGAAGACAGTGTAATGGTGGCAAAGAAACGAGTAGTTACTATCGGCCAGTTTTATGGCGACAGCATTGAGGTAAAATCCGGTTTGCAGCCAGGCGATAAACTGATAACAGAAGGCTTCCAGGGCTTATTTGAAGGCGATCCCATCTTTACAGCCAGTAAATAAACAAATAATGCAAAAATTGCTTTTGCAAAAAAGCACAATCAATCAAGTATGAGTTTAACTGAAAATTTCAAGGAAAAATATAAAGAGTTTAAACCAACCTCCTGGTCAATAAAGAATAAAACATCGATTTATCTTTTGGTGATATTCGTATCAATTATCGGGATTTATCAATTTGTAACGCTGCCAAAGGAACAGTTTCCTGATGTTGTGATTCCAACCGTTGTGATTCAAACTGTATATGCTGGTAACTCGCCCAAGGATATGGAGAACCTGGTAACCAAGCCAATTGAAAAGCAATTGAAAGGTATTACCGGCGCAAAAATCAATAAGATTACCAGCACCTCACTGCAGGATTATTCTGTTATCACCGTGGAATTTGAAACCAGTGTAAAAACAGAAGTGGGTTTGCAAAAAACAAAAGATGCGGTCGATAAAGCGAAGAAGGATTTGCCCACAGACCTTACGCAGGAGCCAAATGTACAGGATTTCGACATCAGCGAATTTCCTATAATGTATGTAAACCTGAGCGGCGATTATGATATGATGAGCCTGAAGAAATTTGCTGATGACGCCAAAGACAAGCTTGAAGAAATTCCGGAGATTACCAGGGTAGATATTGTAGGGGCGCCGGAAAGAGAGTTCCAGATCAACGTGGACAATTACAAAATGCAGAATGCAGGAATCACTTTTGATGACATTGCCGGCGCCATCCAGAGGGAAAATGTGGACATCTCCGGAGGTTTACTGGACGTTGGAAACATGAAGCGGACCTTGCAGATAAGAGGCCAGTTTAAAAATGTATTTGATCTTGAAAAAATAATCGTAAGAAATACAAAAGGGGCTCCGATTTACTTAAAAGACATTGCTACAATAATAGACACGGTAAAGACGAGTGAAAGTTTCGCCCGTTTAAATGGTAAAAACGTTGTGACACTCAATATCATCAAAAGGGCTGGTGAAAATCTGATTCAGACTTCAGATGAAGTAAAAAAAGCCGTAGAGGAAATGAAGGGAACCACCTTGCCAGCTAATCTCAAAGTTGTCATCACCGGCGACCAAAGCCGTTCTACGCGCACCTCTTTCAACGACCTGGTAAATTCTATAGTGATAGGCTTTATCCTTGTTCTTTTGATTTTGATGTTTTTCATGGGCGTAACCAATGCGTTCTTTGTGGCGCTTTCCGTGCCGCTCAGTATGTTTGTGGCATTCCTGTTTTTGCCGGCGGCCGACCTGGTGGTGGGTGGGAATGTAACGTTGAATTTTATGGTGCTTTTTGCCCTTCTTTTTGGGCTGGGAATTATTGTGGACGATGCAATAGTCGTCATAGAAAACACGCACCGTATTTTCATGGAAAACAAAGGGAAGCTATCTGCTATGGAATCGGCAAAGATGGCTGCAGGAGAAATTTTCGTTCCGGTGCTTTCGGGTACGCTTACCACTTTAGCGCCGTTCTTTCCTTTGCTGTTCTGGCCTGGCATTATTGGAAAATTCATGATCTATTTGCCTACCATGCTCATTTTCACATTGGGCGCGTCGCTGATTGTGGCGTTTATCATGAATCCCGTATTTGCAGTAGATTTCATGAATCATCCCGAAGGTGAAGTAAAAAGGAAATCAACCGTTTTCAAAAGCAAAGCCTTTCTAATTCCATTGTTAGCTGGGATCCTTTTTGATCTTCTGCATGTAACTTTTGTGGGCAATCTGCTTATTTTCTTCGCCATAGTAGTAGTGCTTAACACATATTTGTTTGATTCGCTTATTCATAAGTTTCAAAATAATGTATTGCCGCGCATCATGAGAAACTATGAAAAGCTGTTAAGATGGGCCACGGCAAAATGGCGCCCGGTGTGGCTTTTGGTAGGCACATTTGTATTACTGGTTTTTTCAATTATTCTTTTCAGCCTGAGAAATGTGCCTGTGGTATTTTTCCCGCAAGGCGACCCTAATTTTATTTACGTGTACCTGAAGCTTCCGGTAGGTAGCAGCGTAAATTATACGGATTCGATTACCAAAAATGTTGAAAATAAGGTCCAAAAAGTTTTACAGGGTCCTTCAGGAAAGCCCAACCCGATTGTGGAGAGTGTAATTTCAAATGTGGCTGTCGGCGCATCTGATCCGTTCAGCGGAAATAATATTACTCAGCCAAATCTTGGACGAGTACAGGTTTCATTCGTGGAATATCAACAGCGAAATGGCGTTTCTACTGCGCCGTATCTCGACTCCATCCGGGAAGCGGTAAAAGGCATTCCGGGCGCCCAGATTTCTGTAGCACAGGAAAATTCCGGACCTCCCACTGAGCCGCCTATAAATATTGAAGTATCAAGCGAGGATTTCGATGAACTTACCTCTACAGCTACCTCTTTAAAGACCTACCTGGATAGTCTGCAAATTCCGGGAATAGAAGAATTAAAATTAGACGTTGACCTTAGCAATCCGGAAATCACGCTCTCCATAAACCGTGAACGCGCCATGATAGAAGGCGTATCTACAGCCCAGATCGGCCAGCAGATACGGACAGCTTTGTTTGGCCTTGAGGTATCAAAAATTAAAGAGGGAGAAGATGAATATAAAATTCAATTGCGCAACAACGAGGTGCAAAGACAGAACCTCACCGACCTGCTCAATATGAATATTGTATTCAGGGATATGGCCAGCGGCGGACAGGTAAAATCTATCCCAATCAGTTCATTGGTAAATGTAGATTACACGAATACGCTTGGCAGCATTAAAAGGAAAAACGTGAAGCGCGTGATTACCATTTTTTCAAACGTACTTTCAGGATATACGCCCACTGAAGTAAATAAAAATATAGCCGCTGCCATCAACGATTTTAATCAAAAAGGCCCCGGCGTTACAATTAAGCAGACAGGCGAAGGCGAACAACAGGCAGAAACAGGCGCGTTTCTCGGGAAAGCGCTCATGATTGCACTCATGCTCATTTTGTTCATCCTGGTATTACAATTTAATTCAGTAAGCAAGTCTGTGATTATCCTGACAGAAATAATCTTCAGTGTCATTGGAGTAATTCTGGGCTTTTCTCTCACAGGTATGACTATCTCTGTAGTTATGACAGGTATCGGAATTGTAGGATTGGCAGGTATCGTGGTTAAGAATGCCATTTTGGTAATTGACTTTGCCGATGAGCTACGGGCGCGCGGAATGAAAACGAGAGAGGCAGTAATAGAAGCCGGAAAAATCAGGATAATACCGGTAATGCTTACCGCGCTGGCAGCTATATTCGCTTTGATTCCCCTGGCTATCGGTTTCAACATTAATTTCGTTACCACCTTCTCTGAACTGAATCCTCAGATTTTCTTCGGAGGCGACAGCGTTGTATTTTGGAAACCTCTGTCGTGGACAATTATATTCGGGCTGGCATTCGCCTTCTTTATGACTTTGATTATGGTGCCGAGTATGTACCTGATTGCTGAAAGGCTGAAACGCCCTATGCGCAGGCAATACGGCGGCAAATGGATTTCCATTCTTGGTATTCCGCCGCTCACGCTGTTGTTTATTCCGCTCATGTTTGTCACCATGATTATTCATAACATACAAGCAAAAAGAAGAAGAAGAAAGATGGGTAATGAACTCGGTGAACGATTTACGGGTAGTTGGTTTTGACAAATAAAAGTGTTTGATGACAAAAAGCCTGCAAAAAAATTGCGGGCTTTTTTTTATAGTAAAAGCACAAATAGCAGGCATTTTTATTCTATAAAATTGCTGTCTGTAATCATCAAATCTTAATTAAAAAACCATTGTATTATCATCCTGTGAAAGGCATTATAATAAAAAAATCTTAAAAGAAAGTTGCACCGGCTTTTCTTAACTTTTTTTATGAAATAGATTGAGAATCAGGCACTCACTTTGTGCAAACCAAAGAAAAAGTTTACACTATGAAACAAATATTAATCATGCTTATCGGCTTTGCGGGCTCTGCTGTTTTATTAAATAGCTGTACCAAAGATCCGGTAGCCAATTTAACTGACGAAGAATCGAGGATCTACATTACAGACCATGATTCAACTACTAATTTTTCCAATTTCAAAACCTACAGCATTTCTGATTCTGTGGCGGTAATCCAGGACGGCAAAACAGAAATGGAATTAACTGACGTAGACGCGGCGTACATTACCGCTGTAAAAAAATACATGAACCAGGCGGGATTTACTTTGGTATCAAAAAACGAGAATCCTGATCTGGGAGTAGATGTATCTCACATCATCCAAACCTCCACCGGCGTTATTTCGTATGGCGATTATTGGGGTAATTATGGCGGCTACTGGGATCCTTATTATTGGGGATATCCCGGGTATGGATATTACATCCCTTATGCCTACAGCGTTTATCAAATCAGGCAGGGAGCGCTGGCTGTAGATATCCTTGATTTAAAAAACGCGGAAGCTAATAAGAATATCAATATTGTCTGGACCGGCCTTATCCGTGGATCAGGAATTTTTAATACTTCCGTCGCAGACAGCCAGGTAAAAGCGTTGTTTGATCAGTCTACCTATTTAAAACATTAAAATTTTTAAAACATGAAAAACATAAAAATCTTTATAGCATCCTTGTTGCTGATGTGTTTCTGCGTGCCGGCAATGGCACAGAATACGCCACTCAATCTGGAACTTAATTACAATTACAGCATGCCCGCCAGTCATTTTAAAAGCGATCTTATAAGTGATGGTTCGCCGAGGGGCTTTTCAGCCAGTTTATTATATCCTGCTTCTAACCAACTATCTGTAGGGCTAGCCGTAGGCTTCCAGGATTATTATCAAAAATATCCGAGGGCGCTGTATAACTTAAATAAGACACAGCAGATCTCTGCAGTGCTTACCAATTCAATTCAAACCACACCGGTTATGGCCAAAGCAAAATACTTCCCGGCCATTCAATCCTCTTTGAAACCTTACGTGTCGCTGGCTGCGGGTGCTAACATCATTGATAACAAGCAATATTATGGCCAGTACGGAAACAGCGAATCAAATGTTGGTTTTAGGGCTGAAGGCGGATTAGGATTGCTAATCCCTTTCAAAAAAGGATCAACATCAGGGATTAATATTGGCGCTAATTATGCGCTTGCGCCCTATCATAAATTTGGCTATACCGACCTGAACACTTTTAATGTGCAGGCAGGAGTACAAATTCATTTGAGATAAAAACAGAAGAAAAGAAAAGTAAAAGCCCGGATAAAACCGGGACTTTTTTTTCAATGCTGTCAATAATAAAAATTATTATATCAATTTCTTGTATAATAATCTTCAAAAGAGTGCGTTTACATTTTGTAGATTATCATTAATATCCTCTAAAATTCTAAACCTATGATCGTTAAAGAAATCGTTTGTGAAATTTTAATTGCCACCCATATCATTTTGTTCATTCAGTCAAGATGGGAAAAAATCAATATAAAATAACAATTTCCCGAAAATCTTCGCTCCTCATTTACTACGAATAAATTGGCCTAAACGCATGTTTAGCCCCGCTGTTTTGCAGCAATTCAAATAATTATTTTTTTTACTCTGTATAAGAAATATTAGTTAATATTGCAGCACAATACGCCTATCCTACCGGAAAACTTTCTCCAACTTCCAATTCATTTTATTTATTCATTTCTAACAAAGAAATTATGAGAAAGATTTTCATTTTACTATTTCTGGTGGTTATGACTGCCACAACTGCTTCCTCCTGTTTTGCACCAAGACACGGTTGCGTGGCTACAGCCAAGATGTCCGGCTATCGCTAACCGACAGAAAATGATACTTGCCGGTTGTTTCCTCGAAGTCAGCGATTGCCAGGGCGAATATCACATTCACAGTCGGCCACAAGCCTGAGCTTATGTTATTCCAATACTAATTGAACAATTTCACCCAAAAAACTAATAATCCTTGATGGAAAAGAAATGCGTGTTAATCTATGATGATGATGTCGAAATATTGAATGTGTGCAAGGCTATTCTCCAAACCTCGAATTATAGAGTTGAAACTATTCAAACCTGCGAAAATATTATTTCAGATATCCTTACGCTTAAGCCAGACATTGTGTTGATGGATCTTTGGATCCCCTCGATTGGCGGAGAAAACGCTGTGCGGTGTATGCGTGAAAACCCCGAAACCAAAGATATACCGGTTGTGCTGTTTTCAGCTAGCGATGAAATTGAAAAAATAAGCGAAAGGGTAAATGCGAATTCTTTTCTGAGAAAACCTTTTGACATCCAAACCTTCAAGGATACCATCAGTGAAAATATGCTTTAATACGCTTACAAATTGAGGTTACAAAAGCGGGCCAATATAAATCTTTTAAACTGGCCAGTTTTTCAATATTCTCCTTATAATAATAATTTCACCTGTATGGTAACTCTGATGATCTGCCAGTACCAAGGCTTCGCGCAGCAAGGTTTGGCCATCGCCATATTCGAATGGAGTAAACAGGGTATCCGCAGAATTTCGCAGCAGGCTGATGAAACTTTTCCTATCCTTTCTAATTTGGCTAATACAATTTTCCCACGCTTGCTCTGATGCAGGCTTTACTTCTTTGGGCCAATAATCGTCTGGCCAATTTGGCGAGCGGTATTGGCTGTCTTTACTAAAATTCAAAATATCTGACTGGGCAATTCGGATATGTTCAGCAAGTTGCCAAATGCTGTAGGGCAGACCCTTTGGTCGGTTTCCCAGAATTTCGAACGGGATATTTTTTAAAGCCTCATCAAGAGAAACGTGCGCGTTTCCCTTTTTGAGCAAATTGATAAGATTGTCGATTATTGCGGCATTTTCTGTTGTATCGGTACTCATAATAAATATTTTTTCAAAAAAATGGGCCTGTAACTTTTTTTACATCATTATGTTACACAACTATCCTTCCAAAAAATTAAAAAATATTTATTATGAAAAAATTACTGGTTATTTTTATTATAGTTAGCGGGAACCAGGTATGCGCAACCGTGGAAAACCGTTAAAAGCAATAACCATATCAAAAAAGAGACCCGCACCGTTGGCGATTTTTCATCATTTCAATCAAAAGGGCCGCTGGATGTAAAATTATTTCCGGCATGGAGTATTCTTTTTGGTGACCGGCTCAAGCTTAATTTACGCACCCTAAAAAATAAATTGACCGGGAAAGAAGATGTGATGGCAACATAATGTCAACATGAATAAAAAATTTTGCTTCTGGCTCCATACTATCTGTAAAAATTTGTTTTATATAGATTATTTCAGAACCTACACTCAATCACTTAACTCATGTCTGCTAACGATTTTTTGTTATTTATTCAGAAAAAGAATAATTTTAATATGTAGTTTTTGTTCTGCCTTTGATAATTACAGGAAGATGTTTTATGTTTTTTAAAAAATTAAAAAATGAAAATTATCTGTCTGTTTTTTTTCGCAGCATTATTATCCTCTTTTACTTCTACAGGCCAGGTAAAAAATGGTCAGCAACAACCAAATATTGTCCCCAGAACTTCCATTAAGCCCGCGGCAGATTCGATTAAAATGGCTATAGATGATGCCAAATCTTCATTTAACACGCTCTTCAAAACACACAAAGACACCGCAACCATTGCGATATCAAATATTGAATATGAAGATTCAAACCTGGCCAATCTGAAAGAAAACCTGAAAAAATTAAAAGGAGTAAAATCAGTCTCCGAAGAATATAAATCTTCGAACGCATTGCTCAAAATCCCTTTTAAGGGCAAGCCCACGGATTTGTGGGACGAGTTACCTGCTTCAGTAAAAGCGCCTTTCAGGCTGGTGGAAGCGGGCGATAATTTTATATCGCTGAAATTTAAAAACGATAAGGATAACTAATTGCTTTTTTCATAAGCTCTTTCATTTTATCCGGAACAGAGTTAACCCGATTTACAAAATCTCTTTTTCCACAGTTCTATAACGGGAATCAGTTGATACACGCTTGAGTCCAATCGCCCTTCAATAAATATTGCTTTAGCATAAGAAACATTGCTATATATGAAGTTTTCTGACGTGCCCGCAATTGTATTACGATAGCGAGATATGCGCGTGCAGTAGCTTTGGTTGTTCAGGAATGTGCTTAACTTTTTTAATCGTCACTGTGCAGTAAAGCAAGAAAGAAAGGATTTTTTTATTTGCCCCGATACTGCTATTTTCGCGGTGCCAATGCGTACCAATACGGTTCATTCCTTGTGAAGTTATATTAACTAACAAAATCTATTTATCTATTTATTTACTTGATCAAATTGTTTTCAATGAGAAAATTTACTTATGAAAATCGCCTTACCTGGCGAATTCCCTTTTTCAAACGATTTTACGTCCTTTTATTTATGGTGTTCGGATTTTCCGCCAGTTCGTTTTGCCAGCAAATGGTAACCGGTAAAGTAACCGGCGCTGACAATGCCGGATTAGCGGGTGTTACTGTCCAGGTGAAAGGCAGTAGCTCTTCCACGCAAACTGATAATAGCGGTAGTTTCACCATAAATGCGTCTGCCAATGCTACTTTGATTTTTAGCTATGTTGGAATGGCAACCCAGGAAGTAAGTATTGATGGCCGCAGTCAAATTGACGTTCGCCTTTCACCTTCCGCCCAAAGCCTTAGCGATGTTGTTGTGGTGGGATATGGCACCCAGAAAAGATCATCTCTTACCTCGTCAATCTCTTCTGTTAAAGGTAGCGAGATTGCACGCCAACCGGTGAGCGATATTTCGAACGCTTTAGGTGGCCGGGTTACCGGTGTTTTGTTTTCGCAGGCCAGCGGACAGGCGGGTAACGACGCGGCACAAATCATGATAAGAGGTAAAGGAACCAACGGCAACGCTTCACCGCTTTATATTGTAGACGGCATACCGAGAAACTACAGCCAGATAGATCCTAATGATATTGAGTCTATATCCATTTTAAAAGACGCCGCAGCCGTTGCACCTTATGGTATGGGCGGTGCAAATGGCGTAATATTAGTAACTACAAAGAGGGGTAAAACAGGGAAGCCTGTGCTTACTTATGACGGGTATGTGGGTATGCAAAATCCAACTGTTATTACGCAGTTTATCAATTCGTATCAATATGCCACATTGAAAAATGTTGCTGCGGTTAATTCCGGGGCTACAGAAATGCCTTATTCGCCAAGTGACCTTCAGAAATATAAAGATCATTCCGACCCGGACGGGCATCCTAACTTTAACCCGATTGCAGACATGGTCCAAAAAAATTACCTGCAAACCGGCCATAATCTTTCAATAGGCGGAGGTTCTGACATTATAAAATATTCCGCAGGATTAGGATTTTTTTCGCAGGATGGTATGTTTCCGGGTATAAAGTATAAACGTTACAATCTTTCAGGCAGCATGGATATACAGGCTACTAAAACCACGACGGTAAGCCTCTCACTTAACGGCCGTGTGGAACAAAGAAATTTAACCGGCGCCGGATTTAACTCGCAGTCACTCTTCGAAAATCTTATTAATACCACCAGCATTTCTACACCCAAAATATACAGCAATGGAGATTATCCTTACCTGTATGCTTATTTTTATGACAATCCAAGTTATCAGATTATTACCGGCAATACAATGCTTACCCAATTTTCCATTAACCAAAAGTTGCCTGTTAAAGGGCTGAGTATAAAAGTCGTAGGCGCATACGACCTGAACCCTTTTGATCCTTACAACACCACGAACAACGGTATTGCAAGCCTTACCCGTTCATGGAGTGCACCGCTTAGTTTCTATCAATACGATACAACAACCAAAGAATACCTGCCTGTACCTGTAACAACTTCGCCATCTTTCAACGAAGCTTACCACCAAACACAGGCGTTCACCTACCAGGGATATATTAATTATTCAGGCACATTTGGCAAAAGCGCGATTACCGGTTTAGTGGTTGGCGAGGCCAGGAATACTAAATCTCTTATGTTTAATGCGGGCAGGATCAATTATAACTTGTCTATTCCGGAATTGTTCGCAGGTGGCACGGGCTCTACTGACCTTTCCAACTCGGGGAGGTCTACCGGTTCAAAGCAAAGGTCGCTGGTATACAGGATTACTTACGGTTTTGATAATAAATATTTGTTTGAAGCAACGGGCCGTTATGACGGAAACTATTATTTCGCGCCCGGTAAACGCTTTGGTTTCTTCCCTGCCTTCTCTGCCGGATGGAGAATTTCACAGGAAAACTTTATGGCCAACGTGAAATGGATAAACGAATTAAAGATCAGGGGTTCCTGGGGCCAGTCTGGTAACCTTGCCGGTTCACCATTCCAATACCAGTCAGGCTTTACTCTGTATGGTACTTCAGCCATACTCAACGGTGCTCAAACACAGGGTTTATATGAAAACACCGAACCCAATCCTAATATTACATGGGAAAGAGCCACAAAATCTGACATAGGCCTCGAAGCCCGGCTTTTTAATAATTTAATAAACCTGGAAGCAGATTACTTTCATGAAAGAAGAGGGAATATGCTTTTAACGCCAAATGTAGTAGTACCTGCAGAATACGGTATCGGGCTCGCACAGGAGAATGCGGGTGTCATGGTAAATGATGGATTTGAAGTTTCTGCCAGCAGCAATTATTCTGTTTCCAAGGATTTGAGAGTAGGCTTATCAGCTAATTTCAGCTATGCGAAAAATAAGCTGATACAGATTTTTGAGAACCATTCCACCTATGATTTTCCGAACCTGAGGCAAACAGGCAGACCTTTAGGGACGCAATTCGGTTACAAGGCGTTGGGCTATTTTACTGATGCTGATTTCGCAAGTGCCGGTGTTTTGAAGGAGGGCATACCTACACAGACGTGGTCACCACTGGCGCCCGGCGATATACGTTATGCCGATATCAGCGGCCCTAATGGAAAACCGGATGGCACAATCACTTCGTATGATATGGTTCCATTGGGAGCACCAAACTATCCGCAAATTGTTTACGGAATTGCTCCGAGCGTCTCTTACAAAGGCTTTGAACTTACGCTTCTGTTCCAGGGCGCCGGGCAGCGTTCACTGCAAATTACAAATACGGCAGCCTGGGCTTTCGACAATAATAAAAATGCGCCGGTTACTGTATTGGATTACTGGACAGAAACTAATCAAAATGCATCTTATCCAAGAATGACTACTACGCCTTCTGTCAATAATACGCAGGTATCATCTTTCTGGCAACAAGACCTATCTTATTTGCGGTTGAGAACAGGTATATTGGGATATACATTCCCTGCCAGCTTTTCAAAAAAAATAGGTATGAGCATGCTGAATGTCTATTTATCCGGGCAAAATCTGTTCACATGGACAAAGGTTAAAAATTTCGACCCGGAAATAAGCAATGGCAGAGGCTGGTATTTCCCAACTCAAAAAGTAGTTACCGCCGGCCTTAAAGTGCAATTTTAATTTTATTACCATTTCAAGAAAGATAAAATGAAAACATTCTATAATAAAAATACCATCGTTAAGTTAATCATATTCTCGGGGCTGGTCTTTTCTGCATGTAAGAAAGACAACTTCCTGAATGTCGATAATTTAAGTTCTGTAAGTTCGTCCACAGCTTTTGCGACGCAAAATGCCGCGGATCTTGTATTAAACGATATCTATTATGCTTTGCCGGATGAGTATAACAGCGTCTTTGACCCCTTTGATAACTGGACCGATAATTCAATGACCGGTTTTAGCTGGAGCAATTCTGCAAACCAGGCAAGAACCAAATCAACTATCAACTCAAATACTGGTTTTTCATACAACTGGGGCGGCGGAACCCAAAAGGCGACTTCCTGGTTAAACTGGGATTACCTGTATGGCGCCATCCGCAAATGCAATGTTTTTATTGCCGGACTGCAGGCTTCATCGCTTGACGACACTTATAAGAGCCAGCGTCTGGGAGAGGCAAAAGTATTACGTGCCTATTTTTATCATATCGTGTGGATGTTGTATGGCGGCGGCCCAATTATTACAAAACCTGACAGCAGAGCTGAAGACGGCGATTCAATTTATCATAAGAGAGCCACCTTCGATGAAAATTATACTTTCCTCGAAAAAGAACTTACCGATGCTGCGGAGTTGTTGCCAGATAACAGCGGAAACAATTCGGCCGGAAGAATTACAAAAGGAGCTGCCCTCACGTTAAAAGGATGGATCGAACTTTTCTACGCCAGCCCTTTATATAACACTTCAAACGATTTAACCAGGTGGGCAGCAGCAGCAGCTACCAACAAGGCGGTAATGGAAATGGGATACAGTCTTTATCCTAAGTATGATGAATTGTTTTTAACCACCGGCAACAATAATAACGAGGGCATATTATACAGGGAATACCTGGGCCTGAAAGAGGGAAGTACTATCGCAGGATACCAGGGGCCTGCCTATGCAGGCAAAGTATGGCTGAGCTGGGGCGGATCAACCCCTACACAGGAATTAGTTAATGATTATGCAATGGCCAATGGGAAAGCCATAACAGACGCTGGTTCAGGTTATGATCCGAATAATCCTTATGCCAACAGGGAACCGAGGTTTAAAGAATCTATTTTGTACAATGGCAATACTTTTAATGGACTTCCTTATCTGTCGGCTGTAGGATCAGGGTTTAATGAGATTGATTTGTCTGACGCAACAGATGCAACCAATACAGGATATGCGATGAAAAAGGGAATTGATACGACAATTAATATTTTTCAGTGGGGCGCCAGCAGCCAAACGTATTATTATTTCAGGTATGCTGAGGTTTTGTTAAACTATGCCGAAGCTCAGAACGAAGCCTCAGGGCCGGATGCCAGTGTTTATGACGCTATGGACCAGGTAAGAACCAGGGCCGGCGTTCCTACTTTTTCGGAAGTTTATCCCAATGCATCACAAACTGAAATGCGCCAGGCCATTCGTCGTGAAAGGCGGGTAGAACTGGCATTTGAAGGCAAGCGCTATTTTGACTTGCTTCGCTGGAAGACGGCTGAAGTAAATCTGAATCATGTAATGCATGGAATGAAAGTAACGCCTGTAACCGGTGGAGGTTATACTTATCAAATAGTTAATGCTATACCTCCCGGTTCACCGCAATGGTCTTTTGATCCGTCAAAAAACTATTTGCTACCAATTCCGCTATCAATTATGGGTCAGAATCCGCAACTTACCCAGAATCCAAATTATTAGTTTTACGGCATTTAAATCTTTAAAACCTTACCATTTGCATTATCAGCAAAGTGGTAAGGTTTTTTTATTTTATTAAGTATAAAACAGGAAGCAATGATCTTTTGCAGGTTTGATTTGAAGTAATACCCTCTTTATTAATAATGGATACGAAGGGTTTATTTAAGTTTTTGATACACCCGCACGTAATCCACTTCAAACTTTTTAGGGAAAGATGTGTTTGATGGATCGCCTCCGTTTGCGCCGCCGATAGCAAGATTCAGTAACATATAATGCGGCTGTTTAAACGGATTAAATCCGCTCCCATCTTTATTCACCAAAGAATCTAAGGGCACTTTATTCAGCAACTGGTCATCTATATACAAGGCGATAAATTCTTCATCCCAATCCATTCGCCACGTATGAAATTCAGAAGCCCATTTTTTACCTCCTAATGAATCAATGTTAAACCGGTTGCTAAACCATTCTGCTCCACCGTTTTTGTCTAAACAGGCAATATTCGCCAGCAACTTGCTGCGGTAATATTCCATGATGTCAATTTCGCCATTGGCAGGCCATCTCTTTTTTAAGCCTAAAGTCCACCAGGCAGGCCACATGCCATCACTGATATCAATACGGCCCCGCATAACAAAGCGCCCATATTGCCAGGAATGAAGGCCTTTTGTAAGTAAGCAGGCAGACGTATAATGAATACTATCCCTGCTTTTTTTCCAATCTTTACTGTTGGCAACATACCATGGATTTAGCTTTTGCACTCTTTTTGCTTCAATGATTAGTTTACCATTTTCGCACCGCGCGTTTTGTGGCTGGTACCACTGAAACTCCTGGTTGCGGACAAAACCTTTTTCATAAGTCCATTTAGAGGTATCAGGAGCACCGTTTTTATTAAATTCGTCAGCCCACACTAACTTATAACCCGGAATTTTTTGGGCTTTTGGCGACGAAACATTCAGGATAAAAAACGGTACCACGAGGAGAAATTTTATATGAGCCATACTGACTATTTTTTATTTGTGCAAATGAAGTGTAAGGGAAATAGAAACTGCCGGTATTTCTTCGTTTACTGAAAAATATTCTTTGTAAAAATTACATTTCCAAAAATCCAGGGTTGATTCCTTTAGAGTTTCTGGTTTTCCTTATTCTTTCACATAAAAAGGTAAATTAGCTGTTGCTACATTGTTATTCCCATCCGAAATGTAAATAAACAACCGGTAAGCGCCCGCCTTTGCAGGTGCCTTTAGGGTAGCGTGTCCATCACCTGTTGCATCTGAAATTGCATTTTCTACCGCTTTGGGACGGGCTTCAAAATCACCGCCTTCTCCTACTTTTGTGGGCTCGGGCAACAGCTCCCAGCGATAGGAAAGATGATCGCAATCAGGGTCTGACCCTACGGCCAAAACAGGATAGCTTTTGCCCGGCTTTACATACACATTTTCCAGTGCTTTTTTCCCATCCACCTGTAGCGAATAAATATGCGGGGCCTTGTTGGCAGGCCAGGCTCCGCTCCATAGAAACTGCATCACATCCACCACTTCCGTTTCCTCACCTTTCTCTGTAAACAGGCCATACCATGTGGGCGTGCGCTCCTGCTTTTGGCCCCAGAGAAAAACATACGATCCAAGGCATTTGTCCTTATGGGTTTCTATAGAAACTTCATAACGGCTTTTATACACCGCGGCTTTTTCGCTGCTTGTTTCCTCTATCGGAGATTTCCATTCGGTTGAAAGGCTTTCCCAATGACCGGTTGGGCCCCATTCCGTTACCATATAAGGGCCCTCCCATCCTGCTGTTTCAAGGGTTTTGGGAAGCCGGGGTAAATCAGCATACGTGTTGACGGCAAGAAAATCAATATCCGGGCAACGTTGCTTCATGTTATCCACCAGTTCTTTATTAACACCTGCCAATACAGTGCTGGTCGGGTGGTAAGGGTCCAGTTCATGAATCATCTTCGAAATGTCATTAACGGCATCCCAAACTTTTGGATTTTTATATTGCAGGTTCAATTCATTACCTATGCCCCATGCAAGCAAGGCCGGATCATTCCTGTACTTCAAAACTTCAGCACGCAAATTTTCTAATTGCTTTTTGACCGCTTCTGTATCATTATAATCAAATCCGTGCCGCTCAAGCCCAACGCCGAGGCCCATTAAAACTGTTAGCCCATATTTTTGGGCCGAATCCAAAACCTTTTGTCCATCGCGGGTTCCCCATGTTCGTATGGAATTTCCGCCGGAAGCCGCAATGCGATCAGGGTAGGCACTGCCTCCGGCGCCTTTTACAAAATAGGGCTTTCCGTTGCGCAGCAATTGAAAATGGTTGCCAACCTTTTTGATTTCTACTTTCACAGGCTTTGTATTTTTGGCAGTGGAAGATTGGGCTTTACAGGCAATAGCAAAAAAGCAGCATGCAGTTAACGTAACTATTTCTTTAATCATCAGGATTCTTTGTTTTCTGGTAAAAAGTATCATCAGTCGCGATAGATTTGTTAACTCACAAAATACAATTTATTCCGAGGGTTCTAAAATCTATTTTGTTTAGTATCAACAGTTAACAATGGCCCCACCCTGCTCAGCTTTCCTACCTAGGCCATAAGCCTTGCCTGCTTTTTATTAATTATAAACTTTTTAGAAAAACAAATTTGCAGACAAATGGCTCCTGTTTTCCATTGCCGCGAAAAGGGGTAACATAGTCAATTCCTTTGCGCCTGTTGTCTTGTGGGGGCTTCTTTCACGAACCGGATCAGCGCACTGCTATTTTCTGTGCTTGCCAGTCTTGCCTCATAACGTCTGCCATTTACCATGGCAATCATCAGTGAAGTATTCGGAGGAATAGAGCCGAGGTTTTCTGCCACCATCACCAGGTCGTTGGTTTGGAGCAGCGCCGCAACGGGCAATTTGATGATAAAAGCAGTTTCTGAAAGCCGGATATGTTCCGCAAGCATTTTATCGTTGAAAAATACAGCGATAGAATCACCATCAATTTCTGCGTTATCATAAAACCTCAGTTCCAGCGAATCACCTGTAAGGGGAATTTCCTGCACCAACTGGCGGGTACGCATCCTGAATTTTTGCTCATTGGTAAGTGGCGCCATAGCTATGGCTTTACTTATTGGGTTAGGTGTCGTTTTTATCGAAGGTTTGGGCGAAGGTACGGCGACGAAAACAGACTTTTTCGGCTGAATCGCCATTTCTTCGCGCGGAGGTTTCGACTGTGACTCTTTCGTAGCCGGAACCGGCCTCGTAAATGCCAACTTGACGATACTATCAATCAGATCAGGATCGTTGGCGCCCACGATATAATTATCAATGACGTAATCCCATTCATCACGGAAAAAAGGCGTTATAAATTTTTGCAGATCAACCGTAGCGTCTTGCTGGTCCGGTTTTTCTTTCAAAGCCGTGCTGCCGGTAAGATACATTTTGGTACCACCGGGACAGTTAAAATCGGCGGATGAAATATGCGGCGAAGCCATTTTTTTGGGCAAAAGATTGTTGGCGTTTTTTTCTTCAATCAATTGATCATCCCACCAGACCACGCTGTTGTCCCTGGCGTCAAAATATCCTTTTATGCTGTACCTTCTGAAATTGTTAGCGGACGTATAATAGTAACTCGTGCCGGTAAGGCTGTCGCCGTTCTTTACGATTTTAAGCTCCACGTTCCTGTGGTCAATTTTTCCCTTCCAGACACCGGTAAGGAGTTGTGCATTTGAATACGAACAGGCGAGCATACCTGCACAAAACAAAAAAAGGATAATAGATGGTTTCAATGGGCAGCCGGTTTTTTATTTATTAGCCGGTTTCAAAATAACGATATTAAAAGCTAATAAATTGCTAACATCGGGGGCTGTTTTACTGCCGATCGGCTATGTAACCTCAATATCCATTCTCCTTAATAAGCCGTCTTCTAAAATATATATATGCTTTACGATTCCATCAAACATCAAATTACCAGCTAAGTCCTTTACCACCTGGTGAACGGTAATTTCATAAGTGCCGTTCTGCCTTTCATTAAATGCAACCGGCTCAACGGCAGGATTTATTTCTGTCCATTGCCTTGTCCAATATTTTCTTATTTCATCATGCCCGCTCACATAACCGCCTTCAAATGCCTTGGGCCATTGAACACGGGCATGCATCGTTGAAAGCGCTGTATCGATGTCTCTTGTGTTGAAGGCAGCATAGGCCTTTCTAAATAAATCCTGAAGTTGCTTTTCCATAAAATGAGTTTAAGTAAACCAATAAATTCTGATGTTTTTTATTTTGAAGAGATACAAAAGGGTAAACAAATAAAGTATTTATGGTTAGGAAAACATTTCAGAATGCCTTTGCGATATAAAGTGAAGACCAATGTTTTTTTTAATTTTCTAAAACGATTCTGATTTTTTTTGTAGAGTTATTTTGTTTAAAAATTAAATTTCCTGCGGCATCGCTTCTGTTTTTCCTTAAAAAAATACCATCTCCATACACCAGGTAAGTACGCCCTGGTAAAAGTTTTTTTGCCAAAAAAGTAACATCAAAAGAAGAACCGGGGGCGCTTTGTTCTAAAATAATTTCTTTAGAATTGCATTTGATGATCTGCAGGCTAAGATGATTCACATTTTTTGCAATCGCTTCCACGGAAGGAAACGGATTGTCTTTATTAAAATACATAACGGTGTCGCCTACACTAAAAAAGCCAAAATCATCTTTAGCACTAATTGTGAATTTCTTATTCGAAACTGAATAGAGGCTCGTATCAAGGCTGATGGTCAATCTATCTCCCCTATATTTATAAAATAGTTTTGAGCCAGATAGCTCACTTGTGATATGAGGATTTAAATAGAAACGGTTATACAAAGGATTGAAACCATACACAGAATGGTAAAGTCCAACTACAGCCAGGCTATTTCCGGACAGGATATCATCGCCTTGCCCTGACTGGTCTTTACGCGAATATCGCTGAAAAGCAAGACCATCAATGCTATCCTGTCTCAGGACATTTTTAATATAATGTAAGGCGAGCGAAGGTTTCCACGAAGCATAGGCCTGAACAGCAACGCTTCCCCACGATAAAAAGATATCTCCATTTTCATAATAAGGAAACGGAAACTGGTATTCTTTTCCTTCATCGGTTTTATAAGGGAAAAAACTGATGGGCCAGAAAAATAAATTTTCCTTCTTCATCTGGGTTTCCACTTTTTCTAAAATGGAATTTCGGCGTATTGTATCATCACAAATGCCATATGCAATGGCCATAAAATTTACAGGAGTAACCAGGTTATCACCATGAACAGACCCGTCTTTATCGCGCCAGTAATCATAATATCCTTTGTCTTCATCCCAAAAGCCGCCGTGGTGAACACTTTTATTGAAACTTATTTTTAATTGTTCAGCGAACTTAGAATAATACAATGCTTTTTCTTTGTTTCCCAATTGCTGTTCAATATCGGACCAAAGTTTTAATGCATGATATAGTTTCGCATTTACAAATGCATTTTCATACGAAGCCCAGATAATATCTATCCAGTCGCTGCTTCTTTTTTGCGTATGACTGTCATTCATCATCTCTACCAAATGATTGCCGTTGAAATCTCTTTTCAATAAATAATCCAATGCCTTTTCGCAAGCCTTTTGTTGTTTTTTCACCCAATCAATATCTCCGGTTTGATTAAATAAGTCTGAAACATTGCTCACATAATCAGGATTGGAATCCAGCAGGTATCCCCATTGTGCTTCGTAAAATCCTGTGTTGGTAAATTGACCGGGCATGGCATCTTCATTGGTATAAGCCCATCGCGGCCAGACTCTTCCATCGGGTTTTATTGCATTGTCGCGATAAAAATCAAGGCACTGCTTATAGCCATTAAGATAATGCGCATCATTGATACCAAGCCCGAGTTGCGCAATGTATTGCTCGTGCAAACAAATAGGCCCGTATGGTGTGTGCCAGCTATTGCCTCCAAAGTGTTTGGCATCAATCACGCCCATGCGTGCAATAGTATTTAAAACAGAGGTTACCTGCTTTCCATCTATTCCTTTAAACGCTCCACGCCCATATTTTTTTTCATAATCAAAAGCAGAAAAATTAATGCTTTCCGAAGAGGTTCCGGCCTTTATTTGAAACGGTGCCCATACATCCGTTTTCTTCCTTATAAATCTGCGGCGATTCGTACCAGAATCGTAGCGCGGCAACATTTCTTTTTGTGAAACGGCAATACTGTAATCCAGTTTATCATCACCGGCTCGCGAATATTTCATGGCTACCTGCTTTCCCGGCGCATTTACTGACACATGTAAACCATTATTATTAGTGCTGTTCCAGAAAGAAGCTTCGTTGGTATGAACCCCATACGTCATTAGCTTTTCATTGAATAAATAAAACCACGCTATTCCGCCAAAGCCCTGGAAAGCGCCTTCCCACGTGTTGACATTGTTAAATTCGATTGCAGGAAAAGAAACAGACTCCGCTTCAAATGATTTAGGAAAAGTGCGGCTAATGGAAAGTTTAATATTGGAATCGCTGACAACAAATTTCCAATTTTCGTGTACTGGTATGTTAGCATCGCCATAAACGATGTCATTTATTTCTACCGAATTTTTTAAGCTTTTCACCGTTGGTAAATTCTTCAATTGCAGGGTAGAAAATGATTTGCCTTTTGTTTGTATTGCAGAATACATTCCGTTGTTTCCTGCCAGCACATTTATTCCGTTTACATCCATTGCGGAAATTCTGCACTCATGATTGTAGCCTACCACTATCTTAAGAGAGGAATTACGAATGGTAACGGTTTGGTTCCCGGGATTATTTGTAATTGAAAAGGATTGTGCGTTGCCAATAACCGAAGATGAAAATAACACAACAATGAAAGTAAGGAAATGGATTCTCATAGAAATTCAGAGTTTTTTTTAAGAAAAATCTAAAACAGTATTATATAATAAAATCTAAAAGTGAAAATACTGGTTTTGAACTTCATGATGGCTAAAAAAAATTGCCTTGGCAGTAAATCATCCTGCTTATCCGGTAAACAGGCAAATAAATAGGATTTTTATTTTGGTTTTCTCCGATTCCTGCTCAAAAAATTACCCCTTAACTACTTTATAAACCATTCCTTTTTCGGTTGTGTCACGGACTACATATCCGAGCACAAAAAGTTGGTTTTCCAGCAAATTGCATCCGCAAATAAAAAATGAACCTGCGGGTTGATTGAGGATCTTAACCGGTTGCCTTTGCCAATTGCCATATTTGTCTTTTGACAGGGCAAAGAGCTTGTCTTTCCAATCCGCAAAAACATATTTGCTTTTAAACTCCGGAATTTCATTTCCATAATAAAAATTTCCTCCTATAACACAAACTCCTGTTTTATGGGAGTAGGTATTAACAGGATTCACAAAAGAGCTGATATTTGCATGATTGCTACTTTTATAAACACTATCGCCTTCCATCACCGGCCATCCATAGTTGGCTCCCTTTTTAACCAGGTCAATTTCTTCCTCCCGGTCCTGCCCTACGTCCCCGCCAAAAAGCAAACCTGTTTGCGGGTCAAAAGAAAAATGCCACAGCTTGCGAAATCCATACGCCCATATTTCGGGGCTTGCATTTTTCACGTGTAAAAAAGGATTATCAGGAGGGATAGAATAAGGCAGTTTGCGCACATCGATACGGAGTAATTTGCCGCCAAAATAACTCAGATCCTGTGAGTGGTAATGGTACGCCGTATCCCCCGCACTTTCATCTCCAACAGAAATGTAGAGATAGCCGTCAGGCCCAAAAGCAATCTGGGCGCCATTATCCTGGATGGTAGGCCCCTCAAAATCTATTACCCTTTGTTCTGATGCAAGATCAGCGACATCCGGATGATGGGCGTCACAACTAAATTGGGAAACTACCAGTCTTCTATCGGCGCTATGAGGCTTGGAAGGCGCATTATAGCATACATAAAATTTGTGGTTGGTTGCAAAGAGCGGATCAAATGCCACGCTAAAAACCATTCCGGCAGGTGAAGCTTTTTTCTGCTTTCCTATTTTTTCATACAGATTAAAAAAAGGCTTTGGAAGTAACACATCGTTTTGGAGAATCCATATTTTTCCGTGGTTGTCTGTTATAAAAGCCTTTCCGCTTTTATCCGCCACCACGTTCAATTGCACGGGAAGCTCGGGTACATCGGTAACCAGTAGCAGTTTTACCTTTATACTATCATCTGACGCGGTTTCCGTTTTTACGGGTAGATTTTTGTGAGAAACCGTGTTGCACGAAACACAAAGAACAACAAGAGTAAAAAAAAGAAAAGATCTTTTCATACAGCCAAATTTAAAAGTTTGAATATGGGGAAATGTAAAAAAGGGAACCAAATTGTCAGCGGGTAAAAAGGATTAGAACCGGAAGATATATATTTTATTTAGAATAAAAATTTTTTCATGTCATTCGATGACAAAGGTCTTCCGCCCAGGTTTCTGGCCTCACGACACTTTTATTGTATACGTTAGTTTTTTGACAATACTTTGCTTTCAATTCCATTCGTTTAAATAGTTTCGCATAGTCCTTTGCAGGCAGTCTTTTATCCCGGTATTTGCTCTACCAGGATTTCTTTTCCCGCTTTGTCGTAATAAGTACAAGTCATTGCAGCCAGACACACGAACCATTTTTCAATTCCTGTTTCTGCACAATCTTTACAAAATGTCACGTATTCTGTTTTGCCTTGCTGATGAACTTGCAAGCGATGCCTGAACTTCTCTTTATTGGTGTTTTCAGCGATAGCCAGGTTTTCATACATCGGATCAGATTTTGTTTGATAGTGGTCTTTGCCAAAATATTCGCTATGGCTGTCGATGACCCATGTTTCAAATGCTGTCACCCCCAATTGTTTTATTTCCTGGATGTATTTAGGAAAATCTGCCCCGCTTTTTACTTTTGAGTGGGCTGATTTGATTTGTTCTACTGTAAACATCTTTTTGATTTTTGATTGTTATTAATAATGCAAAAGTGGAATAAGGGCGAAAGCTGTAATTGTAAAAAATCGTTTGTTTACAGAAAGCGTTTAAAAGTTTCCGGCGTATCGCCGGTATATTGTTTGAAATCTTTGATGAAATGAGCCTGGTCAAAGAAGTTATTCTCGTAACAAATTTCACTTAAGGATTTGATGTGGTTTAAATCATTCAACACAGAATTGAAGCGTACAATTGAAGCAAATTTTTTCGGTGTCGTCCCTACTAATTTTCTAAATCTTTTTTCAAAAGGGCTTTGGCTAATGAACAACTTTCCATTTAGTTCTTTTATTTTTATTGTTCCCTTTGATTGATAAATGAGCTTAACGGCTTCTACGATAAGCCTATCATTTTTAATATCTCTGAGTTGGCACAGTAAAAATTGTTCAACGATATGAATGCGTTGCTTGTCTGTTGTGGCAAACGCCAGTCTTTCTTCTGTATCGCTGATCTTGTATTTGTCAAAAATGTTTTCGAGGGAAATGCTTTGATTAAACAGTTCGTTGGCAGGCGTGGAAGTAAAATAGGTGAAACCAACTTCAGTAAAGTAAACCAATATTGTCCCTGTGTTAATTGAGTTTTTAAATATTTTAAAACTATCTGAAATACCGGTTATGCCTGCGGTGGCCAGTCTTATTTCTTTATCATCATTAATGTTACCTAATCGTCCACGATATTGAAAGCCAACCACCAAACCTGTTGAAGGGAAAACTTTATAAATATTTTCCGTCGCACTTTCTGAAACAACGAACTTTTTGATGTAAGGCTTTAATCTGTCTGTCGGTATGATGTTGTCAAATTTCATCGCTTGTGCTGCGCTGGTAATTTATAAATTGGCTGCTAAAAATAATAAAAGAAAGGATTGTTTGACTTATTTTTCAATTTATACTTTTCTGCGGATAGTTTTCCAAACCCGGATTTTCAGCGGTATTGCACACAAGGGCAGGCAGGGTGCTGCGCTCGTATTCAGCAAACGTTCGGTGGTACATCATTCAAATAAATCAGGTCAGTAATTTATACTTGTCAATAATAGCTTGCCGTTGATTGTGATACCAGGTTACAACGAACGTTTCGTCAAGCGCAGAGTTGATTATTTGTTTGCGATTAGGGATATGTTCTTTAACGTTTGTAATGTATTCATCGGTGGTAGAAATATTGATTTCAGTGCTGCCAGAATAAAATATTCGGCTTGTTTTTTTGGGGTGATGAGTTTGCATTTCCAGCTTTTTATTTATGTTGGCCTACACCCGGTTCAGATGGTTTTACTTGCATAGTTACAGAGTCTCCAACTGTGAAACTCATTAAGTCTTCGCCTAACATTACCCGGCCTGGATACTTCTCTTTTGTTCTTGGAAGAATTTCGTCCGTAGGATAACCGTAGATTCTAACAATGTGGGAATACACGGCAAGCTTCGGCTTAACAGCAGCAAACACTTTACCTGCCTGTTCAGGTGTTGTATGGTGGGCGAGTATATGATAGCTGGGGTCTGATTTTGTTACTGTATCAGAAGCGATTGCTACTTCATGGATGAGCAAATCTGCTCCTTTGGCATTTTTAATTAGATTCTCTGAATAGCGGGTATCTCCAGAAAGCACAACCGAGTGTCCGCCAAATTCTACTCTATAGCCAAAAGCAGGAACTACCGGGTAATGATCCACCAAAAAGGAAATTACTTTTATACCGTTCTGTTCATATACGGTACCTTCTTTAATATCAGTTGTTAGTAGCTTACCACCTTCGGGTGAAGCCTTGTCATCTGATTCTCTTATGGCAACGTCGAACTCATAGGCCTTTCGCAAATATTCGGTCATATTCCTGGTGCCTTCAGGACCAAAAACTTTTAATGGCGTGGTTCTTTGGGATGTCAGCCAACCCGTAAGCCACAAATCAGGAAACCCCACAATGTGATCAGAATGAAGATGGGTAAAGAAAACGGCATCAATCGTGGTATACCCTATCTTCAGTTGCCGCAACCTTTGTAAACATCCGCGACCGGCATCAAACAGCAGGTTTTTTCCATCAGCCTGTACTAAAATACTTGCACCAAAACGATCCATAACGGGCAGTGGGGTTCCGGTACCTAACAGGGTAACCTTTATAACCTGGTTACTTGTATTAGTCGCATCCTGTTGTATGCTTTGACCAGGACAAACAAAGAACACCGACAAAAAGATGGAAGTGATTGAAAGTCGTAGCATAATTATTTTCGTTAAGAGTAACCAAAGAAATTATGAATGGAGAATATTATCAATTTCCGCTAAAGCTAACTGGCTATTTCCGGTTGTTACAGTAAATTTAATATCTTTTGCAGAACTTTTAAACTACATCTAAGACTAAATTCCGGCTAACACCTGCGCAACGAACAGCAGGTCTATATTGGCTCCGCCGGTGTATTTGCTATTCCGGTTCGTGGACGGGAACCCCGGGAGGCGGCAAGAAGGAAGTGTTCATTTTTTTAAAACCGGGCGGGGATCAAATAATACTTTTAGTGAGCTTATCTCTCCCTTGTCCAGATGATACAACCCGCTGATTGGTATTTTCGCTTTGCCCGACATGTTAATTTCATAAAAAATACACACATCCTCATCGTCGGCAAATGCCTTATCAATTTCATATTTCAACTTCATTTTTTTCATATCCTCCATATATTCGGCTGCACCGTTTCTTTCACCCATCGGGCCTCTGAATGTAAAATTTTCATTTAAACATTCTTTTGCTTTTTTAAAATCTTCTTTATTTAATGCTTCTAAAAAAGACAAAACGATCGCTTTAGATTTTTTTCCTGTTTCCATGATTATTTATTGTAAAAGAAGAGGTTTAGATGTTGGCTTTCTAAGTAAATCTCTTTTTATAACTGGCAACCTTTTGTGGGATGGCTAAGATTACTGTTCTCTTTTTTGAATTGTGTACTGTTTACGGGATGGCCATATTTTTCAGGCGGGATTATTGGAAGGGCAATGGCAATCAAAGTCTGCTGTTAATTGAAAATATTATTCATCATCACCCTTGACTTATATGTGAACGGAAGGTTGTGCATCCAGTCTATTATTGGTGGCAGCCTTTGTCGTTTGAATATAGGCAGTTAATAAATTCAGTTTGATTAAATTAATCATTTGCTTCTCGGTCTGTAAACATCACTTACCAGTAGTTTAATAGTAGTACTGCCAACATTTTTACCGGAATCTGATAGCGGGCCGTTTATCAATCCCATGCCTGTTGGAAAAGTAAGTGTATCCTGTTTTCCTGCTGCCTGGATAAATAATGCCATTTTACCGCCCTGAAGTACATACACTATGTGGTCGGGATGTGTGTGCAGTGCCCACGATTCACCTGGCTTCGCCGTAAACTCATACATTTTTATCCCTAGTGTATCGGCCAGCTTTTTTGAAAATTTTGCTCCTACAATTAATGGTTCCATCGCGGGGTCATAAGCAGGCATGGAAGATGTATCGCTGACCGTAACGGCAGAAGTTGTATCCCCATTATTATTTTCTGAAGTAGTTGCAGATTGATTACAACTAATAAGAAATGAAAAGAAAATCACTGCAAAAAAATAAATGCAAATGTTGATTTGTTTCATAGCTTATATTTTTAAAATGAAAAATTTATTTTTTAAGTCATGTTAGGAAGTCGATTAGGTAAATCTTTTAATTTTTTCGAAGTCTTCAAATAAAGTTGCCACCAACTCGGAGATTTGTGATACACATTTTTATTGAAAAGAAAAACTATCATTAATTCTAAGATTTTTTTTATACTTTTTCAATTGGAGAAATCGAACTTTTTACAGGATCCTCCTAAAAACAATAGATAATTTCAACCGTTTCACTTTTCTTTATTTTCCAAAGATATACACAAGAGAGCGTGGCCTTTTCATGAACTTTGTAATGGTTTTCCATGAAATAATTTTTGTGAAATATTAATTGTAAGAATTATGCCTTTTATCAAAAGTACAAGCGGACCCCTGCGCTAACACAAAAATTCAACCTCGCGCCGACACTATCCTTCATTGATTTTTTTGTAATTTGTCCAACTAATCAATTTTATATGGCGACAAATACAGCGGAGAAAAAATGGTTTATACAATCTGATTACATCATTCTCATCGCTGGTGCTGTTGCCGTTATTGCAGCAGGAATTGCTTATTATGCAGCATTAAATTCTCTCCTTGCTTTTATTACTTCCGCAGTGGCTGTTGCATTGCTGGCTTCGCTGGTAGGCAGAAGTGTAGAACAATTGGGCGACCGATTCGGGCCGGGTGCAACAGGTGTTTTACAATCGGCCCTCGGTAATCTTCCGGAATTATTTATTGCTATTTTCGCTTTAAAAGCGGGGTTGGTAGAAGTGGTGAAAGCCGCACTTGTCGGATCTATATTATCCAATCTTTTGCTTGTGCTTGGGCTTGCATTTCTTGCAGGCGGATTAAAGCATGGCGCTCAAAAGTTAGGATCTGACCGGGCACGAACTGTTATCACCCTGATGCTTTTATCGGTGATGGGGCTTGCCATCCCTTCTCTTGCTCATTGGATACATACCCCCGCTGCGCCGCATGAAGAGACTTTCTCACTGATTGTGTCTGTTGTTTTATTGCTGTTGTTCTTACTGTACCTTCCGGCATCCCTGAAGCATGGTAAAATGGGAATTGCTTCAGAAAAGGATTCAACCCCCGGGCCGAGGTGGCCACTTTGGCTGGCTGTTGGCTTGCTGGCTTTTGCAAGTGTTTTGGCGGCCTTCGTTTCAGACTGGTTTGTTACTGCGCTGGAGCCTGCCATGCAAGCGCTGAATATTTCTGATGCCTTTGCAGGTTTGGTGATCGTTGCTATTGCGGGCAATGCTATTGAAAATGTGGTAGGAATCCAGCTTGCGTTGAAAGGCCAGTCAGAATATGCTTTTTCTGTGATTATCAATAGTCCTTTACAAATTGCTTTGGTACTGGCGCCTTTGCTGGTGATCATCAGCCAGGTGTTTGGATTGTCTTCACTCACCCTGGTTTTCAGCCCGATGCTAATGGCAAGCATTTTTCTCGCCATCATTCTTGCGGCGTTTATTTCTTTCGACGGAGAATCTAACTGGCTGGAAGGCGCCGCATTGATTGCGATCTATATAATTATTGCCACCGCTTTTTGGTGGGGGTAAAAATATTATTTCCTGCCTGGCTGCAAGGCTGAATAGTCCTGTTTGCAATAATAAGTTGCATCTATTCTATCTTGCCGGTTAATAATCCTTCTAATTAGAATTTTCTCATTTTGAATATACAATTTAATAAGCGATTGCATATTTTCTAAATCAACAAAACATTGATCCTTCTTGTAGGAATGAATATCGCCTGACCGTTGTCCGTGTGTTGAAATCCTTTCAAAATGAACAAAACGGAAGTATCATATTTTCAATCAGTTCATTAAATTCGTTTTATAATATTTCTTTTCTGCATCACTTCCACCGCCTGCGCATCTATGTCCACACCGAAAATGTTATTTAGAAATATTTGTTTCTTTACTGCCGTGGTCAGGTTTCCATCGGGCGTTAACGGCAAATGATTCCTTTCCTTTTGCGCATCGGAAGGCGAAGCGATATCGTGATAAAGAGATTGCTTCGTCGCTAAAGTCATTACCGAAAAATGAGATTATTCAAACTTACAAAACTGCCGCCTTACCAGCTTACTTCAAATTTCCATTAATCCGAATTGATTAGCGCGGCCAATTGTTGTTTGGCTGTTTTGGATTCCGGAAGATTTAATAGCATCCATGCGTGAAACATGTCCGGGTACTCATAATAAGTTATGTCCACCTGCTGCCTCGCTGCTACGGTTTTTAATTTCCTCGTATCAGCCACAAGAATTTCATTTGAACCGGCGAAAACAAAGATTTTACCTAACCCCTTTAATGATCCGTAAACAGGACTGAGCAGGTAATGATCCGGTGAAGTCAACCCTGCATATTGTTTGCCGGTTTCGGTAGTCCTTCGATGCCCAAGAAAGGTCATTCCGGCCAATACTTTTAATCGACTCATTGGTAAGGGTTATATCCAACCAGGGAGAAGTAAAATAATCTGCCCCGGCTGCGGTAAATGTTTATCCCGCAGGCGCTGGGCCAGGGCCAATGCAAACCCGCCACCGGCCGAATCTCCCATTAGGATCATGTTCTCTGCCTCATTTGTCTGCATCATTTGTTTATACAGCTTCACTACCATGTCAAATGCATCCACATAGGTGTAGGTTGGGGCCAGGGGGTAATCCGGTGCGGTGATCGTACAACCGGTAGCCTTTAGCATATCAGCCAGGAACGACCAGTGGGGCCTGGAAAAACTTTGAACATAGGCGCCACCATGTAAGTACAGGATATGCTTCCGGTTGTCAGAGTCACGGCTTCTGATGGTAAAAACGTTGCTGCCATTGATCCGGAATTTTTCTATGGTATTACCTGCAAAAAGCTTTACAGGAGGTTGAGGGCAGCTAAAATAATTTGTGAGCCTTTGTCAAGACGTCTTTTAAGAAAGGATTTTTTATCGACCAATCTTAAGAAGAAGGTAAATAATCTGCTCTGTATACTGGCCAATAGTATCGTTCTTCAAAAGTTAATGATAATGCATCAAAAATAATATGCCTGCCATCACTGGCATAATATTTACCGCATGTATCAAGATAGGCATAATTTGTTTGTTTGCTCCCCCTAATTGCGCACTCGCAGGCTTCCACGATAAACTATTAATAAGTTTTGGCAATATTACCAGGTCAAAAGAACTGGAACGGCAGTTCCTGACATTTTTATCCGCCGGGGGAATTCATGTTAAGATCCTAAATACAAAAAACGAATGAGATGAAATATTGTACCATTTGTGAAATAGAATTGGAAGAAGAAATGACTCGCTGCCCGTTATGTGGCTCAGTTCCGGTGAATGATGATACCGCCGGCAAGCAACCGGAAAATATACATGTAGAACCGGCGATTGAATACAAGAGCCCGGCTCAGCAACTGACCAAACACCAGAAGGCGCTCACCTGGGAGATCGTTTCCCTGGTTTTGGTTTCGGTGATCTTTGTACCCTGCTGATCAATTTTATTATCAATAAACGTATTACATGGGCAGTCTATCCTGTGGCTGCCTGTATAGTCGCTTTTTCATATACTTCTTTGTTTGCGTTCTCAAGGTATGGCATCGTCGTGCGGCTCGCAGGAGGTTTCATTATTTCTTCTGCGGTGTTGCTCATCGCGGGCCTATTTATCAGCGGCGCTGACTGGGCCTATAAAATTGCTATCCCGGTATTGTTCTTCGCCAGTATTATCGCAGCGGCGCTGGCAGAATTAGTGCGTGTGTCAAGGTATAAAGGTATCAACCTGATAGCGTATGCATTTATTGGCAGCGGGGTACTTTGCCTGTTTATAGATGGGGTCCTTTCCTTTTATCTCGAACACGAAGTT
Source organism: Hanamia caeni (assembly GCF_003721595.1). Classification (GTDB taxonomy): domain Bacteria; phylum Bacteroidota; class Bacteroidia; order Chitinophagales; family Chitinophagaceae; genus Ginsengibacter; species Ginsengibacter caeni. Next base: position 304,822 of record NZ_RJJR01000001.1, on the reverse strand, counting down.
CATTTATGGTGGAGTGTAATTGTAGCTATTTGCGCATTACTGGTAGCTATCGTACTGATGTTTCTCCATTTCCGGTTAAAAAAAGGCCGTAGTCTTGAAAAAACATTTCATATATGAATTTGAAAAATAGTACCACGCCGGGGTTTTCTTCCAATTCATCCTATTTCTGATCACCGAATCCCGCACGCATTCTATCCAGTTCTTTTAGCCTGTTTTGATTTTTTGCAAGATCGCGGGTGAGCTGGCTTATCTTTTTATTTTGATTGTCCAGCGCATTGTCGGCTTTTCTTGAATCTTTCGCATCTTTTACTGATCTCCTGGCTTCTTTTTTTGCTCTCCTGGCATCTCTTACACTTCCATTGGTAGCATGTGATGCCTTATTAGCTGTGGCCATAGCGGTACTTTGGGCGTCAGAACTGGCTTTGTCGGATTTGCTGCTATATGCTGCCAGGTCATTTTGTGCCTTCGTGAGCCTGGTAGTAAGATCCGCAATATTACTGCTTACCTTAGTATATTCTTTATTAAATGCTACTGAATCTGCGGTTTTATACTTTTGAGAAAAGGCGGGTAAGGCAACGATGGTAACCAACAGCGCCGTCAAAATATAAATCTTTTTCATTTTATTTGTTATTTATTGTGTGAGAATGTCGTTGCAGAAGTCGTGCAACGTTTTATTTAAAGAAGCGACTAACATAAAACTAATAGCGGCAATTAACGGGCCGCGTTGTGTATTTATCCGGTACTAACTGTTAAACTGAAAATTCCATTTTTTGCCAGGCTACCACCTTAGTTATCCGGCATAAACAAGAACCGGGAATTCCATTTATTTTACAGCTCCTGAAGCCGTCCCAGCACATTCAGGCGTTCACCGCAATCGTGGTTTCACAACGGCTATTGACGAAAAGGGCACTTAAAAAGTGCTCAGTATTAATGGAACATAATTTGAGTAAATGTTAGCGTTTCGTGTAATATTGTATTAGCGACAACCGGGGCAGAGGTCACATAAATTATTAATTGTGGAAATAGAGAATAAAGACCAACAGATAAGGCACCTGAAGGAGCAGAAGGATGACCTGGAAAATTATTTCAGAAATACCATTATCCCGCAGCTATTTATCGATGCCGGTTTAATATTACGCAAATTTACTCCACCGGCAATGAAACAGTTTAAGCTGGCAGCCGATGATATTGGTAAACCTATTTCCGATGTGTTAAACAATTTTCGTTTTCCGTCAATCGTTGAAAATATAACTCACGTAATTAATACCTCTGAAATTCTTGAAAAGGAAATTCAAACAACTGACCTGAGATGGTATCAAATGAATATTTTACCTTATGTCAAAAAAAAGGATAAAAAGATAAATGGCGTAATTATAACGTTTGTAGAAATTACCCTGCGAATAAGAGATTTAAAGGAACAGGAGAAATTAATTTCTGAGCATGAAGCGTTATTAGACATCATTTCGCATGACATTAAGAATTCGCTTGGTAGCTTGCTGTTAACAATTGACTTGTTAAATGATGGTGGCGCTAAAAATCCCAAAGAACTTCAGTCTCTTTTAAAAACTGCTAAAAACGGGGTAAAGAAAATAGAAAATATTATTAATGAATTAACTGATACCAGAAAGCAGGAGCATAAGTATAAAGCCGTTGATGAATTGCTGAATTTTGAAAATATTTTAGAAGATGTACGCTTTACACTCCTGGATAATATTAAGAAATCAGGTGCAACTGTCACCACTAAACTCAATGTTTCGGAAATTACTTTTTCACGAAGGATATTAAGAAGTATAATTTATAACCTCCTAAACAATGCCATAAAATTTAAATCACCTGACCGTAAACCTGAAATCCACATCAGTACCGTTCTTGATAATAATTATGTTATCCTTTCAATAAAGGATAACGGTATTGGCATTGATGAGGCGAAGCAGAAAGCTGTTTTTTCAAAATATTATCGTGCCCAACATGAAATAGAAGGTTCCGGAATTGGATTATACCTGGTAAAAGAAATTGTTGAAAATTCCGGCGGAAAAATTTCTCTCGAAAGTGAGAAAGGAAAAGGATCGGAATTTAAAGTATATCTTAAGCAGGATTAGATATGGCATCAAAGACGTCCATCGTGGTGAGAGAAGCTTTCAACCGGTGCCGATTTGTGTAACTTTGAAACTCATGCTTGCAACACGCCCCTCGCCAAAATAAAAATTGCAATTAATTGTGAGTTTACTGTAGAGGATTTGTCTTTGTAATTCAGTTATGCTGATAAAAAAATATTGCACTATTTCATTGTCGCAGCGCTTTGGCCAGCACATGTTTTCCATCAGGCTTTTCTGCAAAATATACGGAAAAAGTGCTTCCTTTTCCCGGCTCGCTTTCTACAACGATCTTTCCCCCGGCGGCATTGATGATTTTCCTGGCAAGATATAAACCGATTCCGTGTCCCTCGATATTTTCATTTAGCCTGGAATACATACTGAAAATCTTTTCAATATCACCGGAACGCATTCCGATTCCGTTGTCTTTTACCGTAAGCACCGAATAGCCTTTTTCAGATTTGGCGCTTATCCATATTTCGGAAGGACGATCCGGATTGCTAAACTTGATGCCGTTGGTAATAAGGTTGTAAATAATACTTCTGAGGTTCTTTTTTGAAAAATAAATTTTAGTATTACCTACGTCTTTTCTGATTGTGGTTCCTGATGATATGATCCTGTTTTCGATACTTGCTTCGATATCCTCAATCAATTCCTGCAGGTCTATAGCTTCCTTCACCGACATGCCGCTTTCCATTTTACCTATGGTACCTAATTCGGCAACCAGTTTGTGGAATCTTTTGAAGGCATTTTTTATTATTTCCATTAGCTTGGTTCTCTCATCCCCAGAAATTCGCGTGTCAGATAATACACCAAAGCTCAATTCAATACTACTAAGCGGCCCGAGCAGATCGTGAGAGGCAGCGTGAACAAAATTATCCAGGTCGGAATTGATGGCTAATAACTTTTTATTCGTTTTATCGAGCTCTAATTCTGCCTGTTTTAAATTAGTAACATCATTAAATGTAATCATAGCGCCGTTTCTTTTGTGATCGCCGGTTATATACGGCATGGTAACCGTCTGGTACCATTTACCATCCTCCGCTTCAATTTCTTTGGTAATGGTATTTCCTTTTTCAATTACCTCTTTAATATCCTGGCTTATGGTTTCAAATTTTATATTAGTAGAAATATTGCTGAGCGGCCTGCCAATATCACTTTCGCGGAGGTTGATCAGCTTTATGGTTCCCGGTGAAAATTTCATTAACAACAAATCCTTGTTCACAAACAACTGCCCGTTGGTATTGCTTCTGAAATAATTATTAAGGTCATCATTGGTTTCCGTTAGTTCTTTGTTTTTTAAAACATAGTCAGCATTAATGGTATGAAGTTCTTCATTTACCGATTGCATTTCTTCATTCGTACTTTGCATTTCTTCATTCGCAGAAAGTAGTTCTTCATTAAAAGATTGCATATTTTCATTGGAGCGGTCAAGTTGCTCATAAGTAGATTGCAATTTGCTTTTTACTTCTTTTAATTCCTCTTCTAAATTCAAGGTATATTGGTCCAAGTAAATCTTTTCGTCAAACACTGTTTGCTGGTTTCCGGCATTTTCCATTTTATTCTCACTAAAGGTAACCATCAGCAATTTTTGCCCGCCTACTCTCAACGGGCTTACTGAAATATCTACTTTAATAGCCTTTCCCTGCTGTATAATTACAATTCCTTTATTAGCAGCTTTTTGATTTGTTTTTTGAACTGCACTGCTTAGTATTTTAAAGGCCACATCCAGCGGCTTTGGTAAAAGATCTCTGAGGTTTGAATTAAAATTCTTTTGCAGAAGAAATTTAGAAACATCGCCATAAGTTTTCACCACCCGGTCATTTTCATCAACACAAACTAACAGGCAATCCAACTCGTTCGCCAGGTTTTCATTCACAGCTTCCGGCAAAGCCAGGCTTTCCTTTTTGATCAGCTCTTCTTTTGAATAACGCTTCTCTTTTATATCAATCATTTGAGGCACTGAAAATCCATCAAAATGTACCTTACGTTGGGTTTGCAGGTTTTTATATATTTTCCAGGTTTTATCAATGACTTCCAGGTTTTGAATGATAGGCATTGGATTTTCGCTGGAGCCTAAAAATAAATATCCATCCACTTTAAGACCGAAGAGCAGCATAAAAAAGACCTTTTTCTGCAATGCCGGCGACATGTAAATGAGCAGGTTGCGGCAACTGATGAGGTGCATATTGCAATAAGGAGGATTCTTCACCAGGTCGTGGCGGGCAAAAATGACCATATTACGTATCTCTGACTTTATCCTGTAATTGTTGCCTTCCTTTTTAAAGTATTTTTCAAGCCGCTCCTTAGGCATCTCATTTGCAATGGCGGCGGAAAAAATACCTTTTCCGGCATGAACGAGTGCCACTGCATCTATATCGGTAGCAAATATTTTTACTACAGTATCTTTTAAATGATTGTTCAGTTGCTCTGCCACCAAAATGGCTAAAGAATAGGCTTCCTCGCCTGTAGCACACGCAGCTACCCATATTTTTAATTCTTCTCCCGGATGCAGATTCTTTAATATGGATGGAATGACCTCTTTTTCCAGGATGTCGAATGCTTCCTTGTTTCTAAAAAATGAAGTAACGCTTATCAGAAAATCTTTGCTTAGCGCGTCTAATTCTTCAGGGGACGTTTTTAAAAATTCAAGGTAAGCTTCCAGTTTAGTAATATTATTATGCCCGGCTCTTCTTTTTATTCTCCTGGAAATGGTGCTTTGTTTATAATCTGAAAAATCTAAGGGCGATTTTTCTTTTATTAATTCTATAATAGCCAATATAGTTTTTTCATCATTCTCATTATCCAATAATTTTCCATCCTGTTTTACATAATCTTCAATCGCATCAGGCATCAGCGCGGGCTCCAGGATAAAATCTACGATACCCGTAGCGATGGCGTTAGATGGCATGCTGCTAAACTCTGAAGTTTCAGGGTTACGCGCCATTACAATTCCCCCTTCCTGCTTAATGGCTTTCACGCCTTCTGACCCATCAGATCCAAGCCCTGAAAGCACGATAGCTATTGCCTTCCTGCCGCTATTTATAGCAAGCGATTTGAAAAATGTATCAATGGTAAGATGAGGCCCTTGTTCTTTATCTTTTGGAGTCAAGTGTAATTTACCATCGCTGATAGTCATAAACTTATCGTTAGGAATCAGATATACTACATTTGAATTTACAACCATTCCATTTTCGGCTTCTTTTACTTTTAGTTTGCTATGCCTTGTTAATAATTCAACCATGCGGCTTTTGAAATCGGGCGACAAATGCTGAACAATTACATAAGAAACCCCATCGAAGGGCGTATGGTCGAAAAATGAATTAATCTCTTCCATACCACCGGCAGATGCGCCAATAGCGATAATATATTCCGGCTTTTTTATGTTTTCCATTATTTATTATTTCAGGTTGGTCATTTGTTTTCTTTGATCTTAACCAGATACCCTTTTAACAATGAGAAGTTAGCGATATGGCATTCAGGGAAAGCAAAATATGTTCGGAGGATAGTGGTAAGTACTACAAGGTACAAAAAATAAAATGGGCAATAATTTTATTTAGTTAATTTAATTATTCAACTCGGGGTATCAGAAATGGCGTGGCAAAACAGAAAAACTGTTTATTTCTTCCTTTACTGCCACAGCGTTGGCTTATGAAATTAAACGATTGCTTATGCCCAATTGCAGTTTTATATTAAATCGGATGACAATTTCTACGTTACTGAATGAATAGAAAAAAGAAAAGCCTCCAGTTTCATTTTATTATTGTAACTTATGATGCAAATGCCAACTGTGCAAGTGACTACGATAGTTACCCCGGTTGTAAATATTGCGCCCACTAAAAACATCTCATGAAATATGATAAGGATTATCCTGACATGCCCACAGCAGAAGAAGGCCAGCCCCGTGTTTCACTCATTCTGCCCTTTGAATTAAAGATGAATCATGAAAAAAGCCTGTTTGATTTGCTAACATTGTCGGCAAACAAAGCAGAAAAAGAATTACGATTAACTTACCCGGAAGAAAGAGTAGCACCGGTGATAAAAAAATTGCGTCGTTTAATTGCGGGTATTCATTGCCGGCGAAATAATCAAAGCATTTGTATTTTAGTATCGCCGCTTACAGAAAAAGTATATTTTTTCACCGGTACCCGTGAGCTTAAGAATAATTTTCCTTTGTTTTAATTTTTCCTCTTATCAGGCATTTCATGGCGAATGTACCCACACCCGTCATCCTCAATCTTAATTGTCTGGATGCTGAGGGATTACAAGTAACACGCCCAGCGAAAGGCCAGGGTATTTTCCAGTAAAGCAATAAATTCAACGGTTTTTTATTTTGCTTTCCGGTATAACGGTTATGCGTATACGATACACGTGATAACTAAGAGATTGCTTCGTCGCCAAAATTTTATGGTTTTTAAAAAATCATTGCTTCTTATCTTCGCACTCCTTTTAATAAAAATTAAAAATAAAAATGACGCAACTCCCGAAAACGCAGGCTATCAGAATCCAAACCCCCCAAACCAACCAAAAAGAACACAGCACGCCACTATTTCTGACGTCAAGTTTTCAGTTTGACAGTGCCGAAGAAATGAGCGAAACATTTGCCGGCGAACTCGATAACAATATTTATTCACGCTTTGAAAATCCAAATGCCCAGGAGCTTATTGATAAAATGTGCGCGCTGGAAGAGGTTGAAGCAGGCTTTGTAACTGCATCGGGCATGAGCTCAATTTTCGGTTGCTTTATGACCTTCCTGAATGCGGGCGACCACCTGCTAAGCTGCCGCTCCATATTTGGCTCTACCCACACTATTATCACCAAGTTTTTCCCCCGGTGGAATATTGAATATTCTTACGCTGATATAAACGACCCCGAATCATGGGAAAGCCTGGTGAAGCCAAATACCAAAATGATTTTTATCGAAACACCCACCAATCCGGGACTGGATATTATAGACCTGGAATGGATTGGCAATTTTGCTAAAAAACATAATATCATATTGCTGGTAGACAATTGCTTTGCTACGCCCATCCTTCAAAAGCCATCCAGGTATGGAGCAGATTTGATTCTGCATTCCGCAACCAAATGGATAGATGGCCAGGGCCGTGTGCTCGGGGGTATTGTAGTTGGAAAAAAAGAACTGATTGACCAGCTTTTTGTTTTCTGTAAAAATACAGGCCCTTCCATTTCGCCGTTTAATGCCTGGCTGCTCAGCAAAAGCCTGGAAACACTTGACGTAAGGCTTCAAAGGCATTGCGACAATGCAGAGGCATTGGTAAAGGCGCTGGATGGCCATCCCAAGCTGAACAACATCAAATATCCTTTTCATCCCTCCCATCCTATGTATGAAGTGGCCAAAAAACAAATGACGCGCGGCGGAGGCTTAATTACTTTTGATATTAAAGGGGGGCTCGAAAGCGGAAAGAAATTTTTAAATAGCCTGAAAATGCTTACGCTCACTTCCAATCTTGGCGACACGCGCAGCATTGCTTCGCACCCGGCTTCTACCACGCATGCGAAGCTCACGGATGAAGAAAAAGCCAGTGTAAGCATCACTCCCGGGCTTATCCGGATTTCGGCAGGGCTGGAGGATATAGAAGACATCAAGGCAGACATATTGCAGGCGCTGGAAAAATGCTGATTGGGCAAAAAGGATCTATCAATAGATTAGGTATTGTAAAACCTTAGTAGAAATCAGGTAAACTCTATCGACATAACCTTATTACCTTATTATAAAAAAACTAACGCAGGGTAAAGTAATAAGGTTTTAATTTTTATTAAAGTATTTTTCTACTAAGGTTTGAAAGTCAGGTCCGGATTGAATTTTCGCTTGTTACGACTAATCTTCTCCATCAACATAAAAAACAACAATATTTATTGATTTACTGCAAAATGTAATTTTTAATTTTCTTTCTTTTGATTGATCGCAATCATAAAACAGCCTGACTTATATCATCTTACATCCGGATTAATAGGAATATCATTGCTCTAAAAACAATTAAAAAGCAATGCAAAAAATATTAGTCCCCACAGACTTTTCAGACAATGCTTTAAAAGCAGTGGCGCAGGCTTGTGAAATAGCTAAAAAAAACAATGCCGTTATCCACCTGCTGCATGTAGTGGAGCCTACGCTGAACATGGCCACCATGCAGGCAGATTCATCCGGGAAAAAAGTGGTTGCTGATAAAAGTAAAAGCCTGGAATTGTCGTTAAAAGCGATTGCGGAAGTGTACCCTGATGTAAAAATTTTACCTTTTCTCGTGGGCGGAAACGTAATCCCTTCCATTCTCAAATATGCAGAAAAAGAAAATCCCGATTTGATTGTTATGGGCACAAAAGGGGCTTCCGGGTTAAAGAAAATATTAATCGGAAGCGTTACTGCCGGGACAATCGGCAAAACCAATTTTCCGGTATTGACCGTACCTGCTTCATACGAATTACAAAAGCCCACAGCCATTGTTTTTGCCACCAACCAATTTGAAAAAGATGAAGCGTTGCTTAAAAACTTTGTGAATCTGGCTAACCTTTTTTCGGTCCCCGTTCATGTTATTGTTTTTAAGGATATTGATGCCAATGAAGATGCTGATTTTATTTACAATGAAGAGCAATTAAATTACTATCTGGGTTTTTTAAAAGAAACTTTTCCACGTACCGTGTTTAAAGGAGAAATTTTAGAAGGCAGCGATTTTGAATCGGCCATAGATGCTTACTGTGTAAATAATACGGCCGGAATCATTGCTATGGTAACCTATCCGAAATCATTTTTCGAAAAGTTTTTCTTCAAAAGCTTTACAAAAAATATGGCCTTTCACTCTGCCATTCCCATCCTGGCTATTCCCGGAATTTTACAGGAAGCAGAAGAATTTCTTTAGAAATTTAATTAAAAAATCATGAAAGAACTGACAAAAAAAATATTGACCAAAGAGCTCGAGTACAATACCGGCAGCCGCTTATACAAAAGAAAAAACCTGAAGTCGAAAAAATTCCTGGCAGTTTTTGATGGCTTAAAATTTTCACAGAGTACAATGGATTACGCCATCCAGCTTACCCGCGAAGCCAATGCATCGCTTGTAGGCGTTTTTTTGGATGATTTTATTTATCGCTCGTATAGCGTTTCAAAAATTATATCTTCTTATAATAACGATGAAAAAATAATAAAAGAGCTCGACAAAAAAGATCAGCTAAAAAGAGATGAGGCAGTTATGTTATTTGAACAGGCTTGCGGCAAAGGCGGTATACCCTATTCATTTCACCGGAATAAAGGAATTGCTATCCACGAGCTTAAGGAGGAAAGCATATTTGCCGATCTCATAATTATCAACGACTCCGAAACTTTTAACCGGTTTTCGGAAGGCCCACCCACGCGCTTCATCAGGGAACTACTTTCAGATGTGCAATGCCCGGTATTGATAGTGCCGGATATATATAAGCCCATCGACAAGGTTACTTTGCTCTATGACGGTGCCCCTTCGTCAGTTTTTGCCATAAAAATGTATAGCTATCTTTTTGGCGAACTTGATGCGGCTGTAGAAGTTTTGACAGTAAAAGATAAATTGGCAGGATCCCATTTGCCTAACAATAATTTAATACGTGAGTTTATAAAAAGGCATTTTCCAAAAGCAAATTATATCGTTGCAAAAGGAAGCGCGGAAGAGGAAATTCCTGGCCATTTGCGGTATCATAAAGAGAATGAGCTTGTGGTGCTGGGCGCTTACCGCAGAAGTGAAATCTCCAGATGGTTTAAGGTGAGCATGGCTGATATCCTGATGAAAGAATTGGAAACTCCTTTATTTATTGCTCATAATAAATAAATACAATTTCAAATAATAAATAAATTTCAAATGAAACGAGTATTAGTACCGACTGATTTTTCCGCCTGCGCAGATAACGCAATAAATTTTGCTGTTGAATCCGCCCGCATAGTGCCACTTCAAATTACGCTGCTGCATTCTTTTGAAATCATAGCGAATGTATATACCGATTATGTAGGAGTGAACAAGGAATTTAATACTACGCTTCTTAACGAAGCGAATTCAAAACTTGCGAAACTCAAAAAAGAGATAGAGAAAAAATATGGCGTACCTGTAGACGTGGTTATCTCTACAGAATCTTTGCAGGAAGCCATCAGCACCACTTTACACAACACCAAATTTGACGCTATTGTGATGGGCACATTGGGAGCCAGCGGTATCAAAGAAAAATTGTGGGGTAGTCGCACTGCGAACACCATCAGCAAATCACGAATTCCCGTATTTGCGATTCCCAACGATTATAAATGGAAAAAGCCTCAGAAAATTCTGCTGGCTACCAACCAATTCGAAAAAGACCCTGTGATACTTGATTTTATTTTTGAATTGGCCGGCTTGTATATGGCAAACGTTGAAGTGGAAATATTTACCGATAAAGATGATGACAAGGCAGGCATATTTCTGCATAATAACCGGCAAATTGTTCAATATGAAAAGTATTTGAAAGAAACGTATAAAGAAGAAACGCTGATGTCCGCACATCTTTCGGGTGAAGATTTTGGACAGACTTTACAGGACTTTATAGAAAAAAATGAGATTGACATTTTAGTGATGGTAACTTATCCAATGAAATTTTGGAACAGGATTTTTAAGCCGAGCAAAACCAAACGCATGAGCTATCATACCAAAATACCATTGCTCGCCATACCTGCTGCACACGGGCATTCAGAATAACAATAAGCAAAAAAAAGTTTATGAAACGAATATTAGTACCGGTAGACTTTTCAACAAATTCGAAAAAAGCTTTCAGATACGCGGTGGATATTGCTTCCAGGTCAGGAGCGGATATTATTCTTTATCATTTGTTCAGGCCACTAAAGGCTTCGGAAGCTGGCGTTGTTTTCAACGTGGATGAGCATAACCGGCGCCTGCAGGAAATTGTGTTGAAAAGGCTGCAACGACTACAAAAGAAAGTACTCGCCGATACAAACGCAAATGTGCCTGTCTCTGCTCACGTAGGTAGAATCCCGGTTGTGAAAAATATTCTTGATTTCGCTGATGAAAATTACATTGACCTGGTGGTAATGGGCACCGAGGGAGCCACCGGCCTGAAAAAAATCACTTTAGGAAGCAATGCCGCAAAGATTATCCAGCGAGCCAAAATTCCGGTGTTTTTAATCCCGGAAAAATTTAAATGGAAAAAACCAGGGAAAATTTTGTTCGCAACTGCCATTCATAAATCCGATAACAATGCCATCCCCATCTTATCAGCGCTTTCCGGAATTTACAATGCAGAAATAACGATGGTAAATCTGCGCGATCCACATCAGCCCGAAACTATGAAGGATAAGAAACAATTTGAAAGGCACGTTTTTGATATGCAAAAGGCATTTAAAGATACAAGGCTCGGGTTGCTGCAAATAGATACGTTTTCCATCTCAAAAACGATTCAGCATCTTTACGAGGAAATTCCCTATGACATATTGGTGATGATCCGGCGCAGGAAGAGCATTATACAACAAATCTTTGTGGAAAGCTTTACTAAAAACATGGCATTTATTACCGGTAACCCATTACTAATAATACCTCAACAGAATAAAGTTGTTAAAAGCTAATGGAAGAATTATTTGCTAAAATCGCTATCGTTTCAGGCATCTGGCCCCACAGAAAGCGAATTATCCGCAATAAACGCGCGGGAAGCAGAAATCTTTGTATGTTGGCGGCAGTAAACAAGTAAATTATGTAAAAATTTATTTCGTTTTGTATAGTTTGAATTAATAAAGAACAGATAAAAAGGCATCAAAATTGTAAGGAAATAATAAATGGAACAGCTTATCACCATAGCCTCCTACGCGTCTTTTAAAACCACGCTTGAAAAAGTTATTTCATTAATAAAGAAAAAAAAGTTTACCATTTTCGCGCAGATTGACCATGCTGCTGAAGCAGCAAAAGAAGGGCTTTCACTGAGGCCTACCATGCTGATTTTATTTGGCAATCCCCAAATCGGTACCGTATTGATGCAGGAACAGCAAAGCGTCGGAATTGATTTGCCGGCAAAAATCCTGATATGGGAAGCTGCTACCGGCAAAACCTGGCTGTCGTATAACCTGATGGGCTCGTTAAAAGCAAAACACCAGGTAGGCGAAGAGGGCAACGGAATATTGCGAAAGATAGAAAAGATAGTTTCGGGTATATGCAAAGAAGCATCAGGCACCTGATTATATTTTACCGCACATTCAATTTCTGCATCCTTATCATCCTGCTTTGACCGTTCATCTTATTGGGTTATATTTGAAAATTAATTGCCAAACCAATTTGAATGGAGAATTTTCTGACTGCTGCAGTTATCTGGATAATCATAGGGCTTGTTCTTTTTTTATTGGAATTTGTAATTCCGGGACTCATACTTTTCTTCTTCGCAGCAGGCGCCTGGATAGTAGCGATTTTATGCCTTTTCCTTGATATATCCATTAATACCCAGCTAATCATTTTCCTGGTGAGTTCCGTTGCAAGCATTCTTTTATTAAGGAAAGGATTATCAAAAATTTTATTGAAAAGAAAACATCCATCAGAACTATTGGAAGATGAGTTTCTCGGCAAAATTGCCAAAGCAGAAACGGATATTTCACCTGGTAATAATGGAAAAATTGATTTCAAAGGCACTACCTGGCCCGCCGCCTCGGAAGATACTATTGAAAAGGGCGACAACGTAATTATTATCGGCAATGAAAGCATTTTATTACACGTTAAATCAACTAAGTCATGATAACATCCTCAACCATTATCCTCCTCGTGGTTATTCTCTTTTTATTGGTGGCGTTTTTGTCCACGTTTAAAGTAGTGCCCCAGCGGTCGGTTTATATTGTAGAAAGATTGGGCAAATTCAATCGCGCACTGGACGCCGGTTTTCACATCCTGATTCCGTTTATTGACAAAATAGCGTACAAGCAAAATCTGAAAGAGCAGGCCATAGATGTGGCTTCGCAGATTTGTATCACAAAAGATAATATTGCAGTAGAAGTAGATGGCGTTATTTACCTCCAGGTGATTGATCCGCAAAAAGCTTCCTATGGAATCGACAATTACAGGTTTGCCGTTATCCAGATTTCTCAAACTACGATGCGGAGTGTAATCGGCAAAATGGAGCTGGATAAAACATTTGAGGAACGTGAAGCCGTAAATGCGACCATCGTGGAGGCAGTGGACAGGGCAAGCGGCCCGTGGGGCATAAAAGTATCACGATATGAAGTAAAAAATATTTCACCGCCGCAAAGCATTAAAGACGCCATGGAAAAGCAAATGCGCGCAGAACGTGAAAAGAGAGCGTTGATTGCAGAATCTGAAGGTGATAAACAAGCCAAAATAAACCGCGCCGAAGGTGAAAAACAACAAACCATCGCTTTGTCTGAAGGTGAAAAGCAAAGGAGGATTAATGAAGCGGCAGGAAGGGCCTCTGAAATTGAAATGGTGGCTGTGGCCACTGCCAAAGGTATCCGCGAAATTGCCCAATCCATTAATGAAGAAGGCGGGATGAGTGCCGTGAACCTGCGTATTGCAGAGCAATATCTTACTGAATTCGGTAAGCTGGCTCAAACTAATAATACTATGATTGTCCCTGCAGATTTATCTGATATTTCGGGTGTAATCTCCAGCGTGACTTCAGTTATTAATAAAACAAATTCAGGTTTGCCAGGGATGAAGAAATAGAGTGCAGGGAAGATAATTTATTGCAGATAAACATAGCGCTTGCAGCACAAATTTAACCGAAAGCCATAACACATTTTTCTTTTGTTAACTGCTCTGGAAAACTACTGCTGTCTCCCTCTTACAAATGAGTAAATGTCCGTCATTGCCAATAATATTAAACTGGTTAGTCAGCTTTACAATTTCGAATCTGTAGTGAACAAACAAAAAAAATCCATTCGTATTTTGGATCGATGATGCCAGACAAGCCTTCACGAGATACCTGTTGTATTGTGTTTTTACCTGGCTGAAATTGGCCACAGCCAACGCTTTTAAGATAATTTCTTCCAACAAACGTATGCTATAGCGCAAAAGTCATTCGACATTCGAAATGAGAAAACATTTTTTGGATACGCAAAAAATAACCTGAGAACCAAACAGGAGGTTAATAGTCTTTTGGTTGAATTTATTTATATATTTTATTCGAACTCATTTGCGCATTTACGAAGGAAATTACCACTTGCTGAATAAAGTCGCCCAATTGATCATTGACGCCGGCATCAATTCCATCATCATTTATATTTACAAAAGTATTAATATCAAATCCTGATATCATACCCCCAATTAGCGGCGTCTGTCCCATTTTTAAAATATTAAACCCACTAAAATGAAAGTCATTGATTATTCACTTGGTTCCGCGAAAGTCGCAAACCCTGATGGCAATATGCCAGCAACTGTTACAAACTGTACCATTGTGCCTGGACCGGGCACTATCGCGGCGGGCACTTTTGCAAATGCCCTGGACTTTGGTACTACAGGCAACATCGTTACAGTGCTTTCGCCAGCATCAATCTCCACTTCCAGGTTTTGCATAAGGGTTATTTTTAAAACGGACACTGCCATATCCTCCCGGCAGAATCTTGTCGAATCTAACTGTTTGCCATTTTCCATTTTTCTGGATAAAACAGCAGCCCCTAATAGCTTTAACCTCGCCGTTTCAGTAGCGCCGAAAGCCCATGGCTGGGCCGGAACTACTACCGAATATTTTAAAACGCTGCAGCTTGGTACCTGGTATACGGCTGACCTCGTATATGATACAGACACAGTAGCGGTGTTCATTGATGATACTATATTATCTGTTCATGCTTTTCCGTCAGGCATGATAGAGAAATTTGCCGGCAAAGAATTATTTATTGGTGCGTGGGTAGATCGTACCAGGAGCCATTTCAATGGCCAAATCGCTGCAGTTCAATGGTATGATAACGAAATACCTGAAATCCTGGAAGCCCAACTGGACGAACGGAGAAGCTATCCCGAATGGTTTTTAACATACAAGCAAGAACAAATAAAACCCATTTTGAATTTTGGCGCCATGCAGGGCAAATATGTCTACGATCCCTATGCAACAGCGTATATACAGTGGTTCGACTCAGGCCTGCTCATGTACAATGAGTCCGTAGGAACTGCTTTTGAAATGCATGGCCTGATTTTCCAGCATTATAAATCAGCTTCAAATGCAGGCAAGTCGGAATTGGGATACCTGGTAAGTAATGAAGGTAACACCACAAAAACAGGCGGCAGAAAAAATGTGTTCAGTAAAGGAGGGATTTATTGGAGTGCCGGCACAGGCGCTTTTTCGGTAACAGATCGCTTGTTCCTGGAATATGAGCATTTTGGAGAATCTGTATTTCTGGGCTGGCCGGTTGCAGAATCTACAAATATTAACGGTGGCAAAGAACAAATTTTTCAAGGTGGCAGAATGTATTACAAGAATGGCACACCCCAGGCATTTGAAGTACACGGCGCTATCCTCACAAAATATTTGGCTTCCGGAGGCGTAAACACGTGGGGATACCCGGTATGCAACGAATCTGATATAATGAACGGCAGTGCATTAATAGGTAAATTTAGCGAATTTGAAAGATGTACAATCTATTGGAGTAGCACCAGTGGCGCGTTTGAAGTACACGGAGACATCAGGGCTAAATACAGGAATCTGAACGGACCTATCGGGCAAATGGGATTTCCCACATCCGATGAAGGGAACATACCGGGAGTCTCCGCGCCGGCAAGATATAACACGTTCCAAAATGGAAGCATCTTATGGTTTGGAAGTTGGAATAACATATTTGTTTGCCAGGCCTTTAAACTATTTTTAGGTAGAGTGGACAGCCAGGAAAGCGAAGGATTTCTGATGGGGCAAAATGATTTATATCTGAAGGCTATTCTTAAAGACAATGGCTACGAGGTACATAGCCAACGGATTCCTAATTCAGGCGATTCTGATGGGCACAATGTATATGATTTCAACACCCTGATAGGCAAGACGATTATTCCCAATTCTGTTGACCGAAATATCACCTTTACGCTCGATATCTGGGAAAGCGATGGCGGAGCGCCTTTTGGCGGTGGCGATGACCACCTGGGCACTTACAATAAAACCCTCAATATGGCAAATGCCTGGGGAATGCGGGAAAATAATGGTGTGTTCAATACCGGACGATTTCAAATGATCAACTATATTACCTGGTCTGTAAAGCCGCAGATTAATGAAAACAATTTAACGCAAACTCAAAGATGGTGGGGCGTCACAAATGCGGGCACTCCGGAAATTAACTATAATCAATATGCGGCGGCTTTCCGTGATGTAGACAGCGATCCCGAATGGTGGGATCTTACAGATTGGCTGGAAAAAGCATTTTATGAGCTGGTAATAAAGGGCCTTGCTGCTAACGGCAATTGCTTTGGGATGTCGTTGGAGGCAATATACGCTTATAAACACCGTAGCCTGTTTAGTTTGCCTTTGGACAGGTTCAAGACATGGAGCACAGTAGTAAATGAATTCAATATTAAACATCAATACCAGGTGGGCGCTTCAGCCATCTGGTGGTTTGTGGGGCAATTTCTTTCCGGAAATACACATGACCCGGTAGATGTGTTTAACGAAACAAGAAACGAGTTTAACAGAGGATGCAATCCTGTCATTTGCATTTCGCAAAATTATGATTTCAGTGGCAAGCCACATTGCATTTTGCCGGTAGCATGGAATAGCAGTACATCTCCGTGGCAGATTTCTATCCTGGATCCTAACTTTCCCAACGATGTAAAAACGCTTTTCGTTAATCCTTCTACAAATGAATTCACTTATAATGGTAAGAGCACATACACGGGTGGCTCATGGAGCGGCGGACGTTTCCACTACATGCCTTATTCCGTTACCTGCGAGAGGCCCCGCACACCCATATGGGATGCGATTTTACTGATACTTACCGGAACTATTATCATCCTCGGCGAAGGCTCGGAAACAGTAAGCCTTCTGGACGAAAACGGCAACGACCTTGATGCATTTGGAGCAGATAGCATCAACCGGTTAAAACAGAAAAAAACTATGGAAAACAAATTTGTATCAATAAAAGGATTTGATGCAAAACTTGTAAAACCGGTAGTGGCCGAATCCAAAACCGTTTTAACCACTGCGAATTCGGGCATACAAACAATTGCCAAGCCTAAAGGGATTCTCGGATCTGAATTATATATGCGAACAGAAATCATTAACAATCGGTTTACAACCTCCCCCGGCATCCGGGAAAAAGGGGTTTTGGCAAACCTTACCTTAGCTGATATTGTAACAGATCGCGCGGCGGCTTCCACGTTGTCCGGATTAACCACCAATGATCAATTATTTAATGCCATCAAAGACAGAAGTGTTACGCATATAGTTAATGATCCGTCCGTTATGAAAAAACTTGATCCCACTATTGCTGGAGCCCTTGGAAATATTGCTACACTTGCCAACATCACAAAAAACTTTAAACACACAACGAGGGGCACAAACAATGGCCAGTTTATTTATGCTATCAAAAATCAACTGAATGAATTCAGGCTCCAATCTTCGGTGAAAACAAATGAGATTACCAAATTGGAAACTAAAGATCTGGGCACTACATCTTCAGTAGTAAAGATGATTACCAACGAAAACAAAACAGTTCGCCTTGAAATTAATAATAAGATGGGCGTCGGAAAAGATAAAATAGCCATTGTGATTGATAAAATACCCGTGGCTGTAGGTAAGGAACTCAACCTGAATATTAAGCCCGGCCTGGCTGGTTTGGATATTCTAACCACGGCAGAAAAAATAAAGGCAACTGTTTCTATCAACGGTATAATAAGCGGACAAGCTTTTCAACGCAGTTATGGCGTGGATCTGGAAGGCGGAGTACGCATTCGCCCTTCCACGGTGATTAGTAACAATGAATTGAAAGTAGGCAAAATAGACCAGTTGTTTGGACCATTGCAGAACGGCTCAATTATCAAAGGAATTTAATTGGCTTTAATTAGCTTTTGGGGAAACACGATACCTGATGCACTTTTTCCCAGGAAAACGCCATTTTCATTACGGATGTGGAAACAAAATCTTTATTATTTATTGTTTTACTATTTGGTTGGAAACTATGGATGTTTATTTCGATTCAGGCCATACACGAAACATTGCTACGCCATGCGAAGCAACTGAGGAACGAATCAAATCACTGGTGGAATAAGTGCCTGCCTGGTAGCGATTTCCTTTGTCCCAAAGATTTACCACTTTGTAGGAAGGTGCTTTTTGCAAGCCAACTTGTTCAACGTTTGTAGTCATAAAAACCCTTTCTTCTCCACGGTTCAAAAGCAAAACAGCGAAGCTTCCATCTGACATGGGCTTTACCCAAACTTCCTGGTCACCGTCGTCTTCTACTTTATATCCTTCTTTGCCCGCGGGATCCTGGTCTACCGCAA
This sequence comes from Hanamia caeni, assembly GCF_003721595.1. Lineage (GTDB taxonomy): Bacteria > Bacteroidota > Bacteroidia > Chitinophagales > Chitinophagaceae > Ginsengibacter > Ginsengibacter caeni. Next base: position 286,305 of record NZ_RJJR01000001.1, on the reverse strand, counting down.
TCACGTCTTTATTTGTCAAAATTTCTTTAGTGGCTTCCGTCATGTGCAGCAAATCATTGCCCGCAATCAACGGCGCAGCCATTATAGCCCACAAGCTGAAATGCGTACGATATTCATTGTTGGTCATTCCGCCATTTCCTACTTCCAGCATATCCGGATCGTTCCAATGCCCCGGGCCTGCATATTTTTGTAAGCCTACCTGTTGGTCTGTTATATTTATCATGCTATTCCAATTGTCTGAAATATCTCCCGTGGTGCGCCACAACTGGCTTATAGCCGGCGCCCATTGATAGGGATCTTTTACGCCCCACTCGCAAATGCTATAAACAATGGGGCGGCCGGTAGCAAGCAATGCCTTTTCCATTCCCTCATATCTTTGCATGTAATCCACACCTTCATTGCTGCAGTTGTCCAGCTTCAGGTAATCAATCCCCCATTTGGCAAAGCTTTCAGCATCTGTTTTTTCGTGATATAAGCTTCCGGGAAAACCTGCGCATGTCTTTGTGCCCGCTGATTCATAAATTCCGATTTTTAATCCGAGGCTGTGCACATAGTCGGCCAGCGCTTTTATTCCGTGGGGAAATCTTTTTGGATCAGGCTGCAAACGGCCCTGGGCATCGCGAACCGTGTCCATCCATGCATCATCAATATTAATATATTCATAGCCGGCAGCTTTCATCCCACTGGATACAAGTGCCTGCGCGGCATCTTTTATTTTCTGTTCTGTTATATCTGTATGAAAAGCATTCCAGCTATTCCAACCCATCGGAGGCGTTTGGCATAAAATATCGGCACCGGCATTTTGCGCAAAATTAAAAGTTTCTTTATTCAAGGGCTGCGCAGAAACCACCAACGGATAAAGATTTAGCAATACGAAAACAAGCGAAGTAACACGAAGAATTGAAAAGCATTTCTTTTTCATTGGAAATTGATTTTATATTTTTTGAAGTAGTAAATATAAATATATTTAGAAAACCTTTTCTAATTTTTTAAACCGCAGTAATAAAAATATGTTTTCTCTTTCAGTTTGATAATTATATTAACACGTCTATTGCCTTATATTAGATTTAATAAAATACAATTACTCCATCAGAGATATATCTATCCTCAAAAAAAAATTGATAGATTGCACTTTACTTATCAAACTGCAAATTGTAACTAATGAGGATACCGGAAGATCCATTTTTTTCTCCCAGGAAAGTTTCATTTCAAACCAAACACCCGCTACTCTTCTTCATCTTATTTCCTGCTATTACTATGATGCTCGGCTGGGGCCTGCGAAGTTTTATCGGCGGTGGTCCTTATGGCGCAATGATTCCCGGAGCGCTGGTGATGATTGCCATCTGCCTTTTGCTCGATATTCCGGTTTCGTTAGCAGCAACAGCCATCGTATTCGGAACCGTAGGAACAGCCATGGGCGATGCGATGACCTATAGCCAAACCATTGGTTTTCTCCGCAAGCCCAATGGATTATTGTGGGGGTTTTTCGGAACCAGTCTTAAAGGTGGTATATGGGGATTGCTCAGCGGACTGTTTATTGGCTTGGGACTGGTGTATCAAAGACTAAAATTTAAAACCATTCTCATTGGATTTGTGGTATTTATAATCGGGTTCGTGATAGGTTTGAAATTAATTAACGACCCCAAAGTAATCTATTTTTCCGATCCGTTTAATAAGCCGAGAAGTGAATTTTGGGCAGGATTTTTATTCGGAGCAGCCGGCTTATTAATTTACCTGAAAACAAAACTCAATGCTGAAGACTGGAAGGTTATTTTAAGATTCGTTGTGTATGGCGCGTTGGGCGGCCTGTTAGGCTTTGGATTGGGATCTCTTTGGATTGCATTTGGCTTTCAGTATGGCGCTGCATTCATAATAACTGACTGGTGGAAGGTGATGGAATTTTCGTTTGGATTTATATTAGGCGCTTTTCTGGGTTTTGCAGCATGGAAGAGTCAAAATGTAGACGTCCGCTCGTATCGAAAAAAAGAAATAAAAATTAATTATTCATTTTCCATAGAGGTGATTGCTTTTATTCTGATAGGTTTTTTTGTATTTGCTACATTGGAATTATTTGATACGTACCTGAATGTGGTTAAGAAGCATGACACCACGCTTTACGGAATTATAGGAACTCCGGGAAGAGTGATCATCAACTACGCCTTTATTGGATGCCTGTTAATAATTATTGCTCTTCGCTGGCCGTTTCTGTCATATCAAATTGCGATTTCATTAACTTTTGTTCATTGTATGATCGATCTGATTATTGACGATGGGCTTTTTCATAAGCTACAATCGCTGCCGTTGGTTATTATGGCAATTTTACTCGCAGCAGGATTACTCATTGGTGTACTGGTGGCCATTTTTCAAAGAAGGCCTTTTGTTTTAAAATCAATGTTTTTGTTGCTCTTATGGTCTGCTATTACTGTGGCTATGGTAAGAATGGTTGCAAATGGCACATTTAATTTCGATCCGGGCCATTCAATTGCACAGATTATTTTTGGCGATCTTTTTGTTTTTGACGTCTTTATTATTTCGGCCATCATTATATCCCTGCTCGTAATAAGAACTAACAGGCCTGCCGCAATCATGGAAATATAAAAGCCCAGCCAAAGCAATCAATGTTTATTTCAATCACAGTTGCACCTTTTTACGCATTTGTGGCTGCCCTTTTCCTGTAGCGATAAGTTCATAAAGACTGCCTTTAAAAAATTGATCCCAACCCTTTACGCACATTTCATAACATTCTACCCCGGGAACCAAACCGATATGCGTAAATGAAATCCTTGTCTTGCCGTCAGAAGATACAATAGTAAAATCCATTTGAGTATTGCTCCACTCCTTTTTATCGGCAAGCCAATTGAGGTTGCTGTCTGTTACCAACCACCTCACTTTTTTACCCGGAACTGACTCAATTATTTTGAAGGCAACAAAATTTCCATCGCCCCAATCAATAATAAATTCATCATTTAAATTTTCAGTCTTGCCTTCAAGGTTTTCTGACCACCATTTTGTTACCTTATTAATACTGCTGAATGCTTCTTCAGGCGATTGTGCTACTTCAATAGCAGCACTATAGTTTTTATTTTCCATTTTGATTATTTTTTCAGCAACAAAATTAAACCTGCAGCAACCGGGAAAATTGTAAAAAACGGAAGTGCTGCTATGGCCTTGCTTAATTATCAAATTCATGAAATTCGCTAACCACCAAATAATATCCGTCAGGATCGCGAAGAGCGAATTCTCTTTTTGCGGAATTGGGGTTTAAATGGATATCTTCCTCGATTACACAGCCTGCATCTTTAGCTTTTTTGTAGAACGATTGCATATTTTCTGTCCGGAAATAAAGCATTAACCCGTTGCCGGCTGTAATCGTATCATCTTCCAATGTGGGGTGGTGATCCATTTTCCATTGATGAAGTAATAAAACAACTTCGCCGTTGGAGGATTTCAACACAGCAAAACCGTGGCCTTCCGGCGACGCATTGGTGAAATCAAATATTCCGGAATACCACTTTGCGCTGCTATCCACATCTTTTACCGCTATGATTGTATTTAATTTATCCATTCGATTGAAATTTTATTGTCAACAGGGAGTGATGCCAACGAGCAAAGCCTGCTTATTAATTGCACATTATTCATGCCACTAAAGAATCTCATTTACCTACTAGAAGTTTAGAACGATACAGCAAATCAATAAATATCCTGTTTTTTATTTTAATGCTATACCAGGAAGTTCTTATTCAATAAAGGCCGTTGAATTTAGAAGGATGAGAAGGATTCCGCTGGCCTGATGTCAACTTTATTATTAGCCAAACTTCTGTAACAATGGATAATGCGCAATTGTAAGGTTTTAGGCTTTGTAGTGCATTAAAACTTTTTGCGGTTTTTTTAAATTATTCCTTACTTTTCCGCATCTTTAAAAAAAAACAACCCAAAATGAGTTTGTTTGTTAGAAAACCAATCAATGTGCTGCTTAATGAAGCGTCTCAAACCGGCGATCAAACCCTTAAACGCACATTGGGGCCAATGTCATTAGTCGCTTTAGGTATTGGAGCTGTTATTGGCGCAGGATTATTTTCGATCACCGGGATGGCTGCCGCAAATTATGCCGGGCCGGGCATTATGATTTCATTCGTGATCGCAGCTGTTGGTTGTGCATTTGCCGGCCTTTGCTATGCTGAATTTGCTTCTATGATTCCCGTTGCAGGAAGTGCTTATACCTATTCTTATGCTACCATGGGCGAGTTCATCGCCTGGATTATTGGCTGGGATTTGGTTTTGGAATACGCGGTTGGTGCAGCTACGGTGGCATCCAGTTGGGCGGGATATTTTGGAGAATTATTTAAATCATTTGGTGTAGCGCTGCCGCCCGAGCTTATGATGACACCATTTGATTCTGTGACCACAACCAGCGGAGAAATAATTCATGGATTTTTTAATTTGCCGGCAGTATTTATAGTAGTAATCATGTCGCTGATACTGATACGCGGCACAAGTGAATCTGCCTGGGTAAATGGTATCATTGTGGTTTTAAAAGTCTCAATTGTAATTGTATTTGTAGTTATCGGTTTCCAATATATTCGCCCCGAAAATTTAAAGCCGCTAATTCCAAAAAATACCGGAACATTCGGAAGCTTTGGATGGTCAGGAATTATACGGGCAGCGGCGGTCGTTTTCTTTGCATATATTGGATTTGATGCTGTGTCGACAGCGGCGCAGGAAACTAAAAACCCGAAGAAGGCTATGCCCATCGGGATATTAGGCTCGCTTGCCATCTGCACAGTTCTCTATATTTTCTTTGCTTATGTGATGACCGGCGTGGCGAATTACAAAATGTTTAATGTGGGAGGAAGTGCCGACCTGGCACCGGTTGCCATCGCCATTAAACAAATGGGGCCTGTGGGTATTAATGGAATTGTTACACCGGCCTATCCCTGGTTAAACACAATGATTATTATTGCCATTCTACTGGGATATTCGTCAGTGATATTGGTTATGCTTTTAGGGCAAAGCCGTGTTTTTTATTCAATGAGCACTGATGGATTGCTTCCAAAAGTATTTTCTCAAATCCACAGTAAACACCGCACTCCTTTCAAATCAAACCTGCTGTTTATGATTTTTGTGAGTGCGTTTGCCGCGTTAGTTCCGGGAAGAATTGTAGGTGAAATGACGAGCATAGGAACTTTGTTCGCATTTATTTTAGTGTGCCTGGGCGTATTGGTAATGCGCCGAAGCATGAAAGATGCTCCGCGCGCATTCAGAGTGCCATTTGTTCCATTGATTCCTATTTTAGGCGTGCTGGTTTGCCTTGGCATGATGGTATTTCTTCCGTTTGATACCTGGATACGCCTGATAGTTTGGATGCTGATCGGCCTTGATATTTATCTGGCTTACGGAATGAAAAGAAGTCACCTCAATATAGATGGCGCTTTTGATAGAAAAGGAAATAAGACTGTGGGTATTTGTGGAATTTCGTTGGCTGTGTTATTAATCATTCTCGCTTTTGCACATCATTATAGCGCCCCGGTTCCTGATATTGCATTGTATTACTTTTCACTTGTATTTGCCTTTATTCACCTGCTTTATTTTGGAATGAGGCTGATAAAAAGAGCCAGGGCAGTTTAGTAATTATCTTTTAATAAAGAAAAGCCGCTTCAATCCGAAGTGGCTTTTCTTTTGAAAACAGTGAACAAACTTTTAGCCGGAATTTTTATTTTGGTAGCTAAATATGATTTATTTAAAATCCATTCCCAAATTGTACATCACAAAACTCCAGATATCGGCGGCTTCTTCAATTTGCTTGTCGGTAGGTTTCCCTCCGCCATGCCCGGCTTTGGTTTCAATCCGGATTAATGTGGGATTGGTTCCATCGTTGTAAGCCTGCAAGGTTGCAGCAAATTTAAAACTGTGAGCAGGCACTACGCGATCGTCATGGTCTGCCGTTGTCACCAGCGTGGCCGGGTATTTTACACCGGGCTTTAAATTTTGCAAGGGAGAGTATTTAATAAGATTCTTGAAATCTTTTTCATTATCGCTTCTTCCATATTCAGTAGCCCACGCCCAGCCGATGGTAAATTTATGATAGCGCAACATATCCATCACACCTACCTGGGGGATTGCCACTTTAAAAAGTTCGGGCCGCTGACTCATTACAGCGCCTACTAACAAGCCGCCATTGCTGCCTCCGCGTATGGCTAATTTGGAAGGATTGGTATATTTTTTTTCAATTAAAAATTCAGCCGCGGCTATAAAATCATCAAAAACATTTTGCTTGTTTTGTAACATTCCTCCTTCGTGCCATGCTTCGCCATACTCACTTCCACCGCGAAGATTCACTTCTACAAACACGCCGCCCTGGTCAAGAAAAAATGCATTTGAAATAGAAAACGCCGGCGTAAGTGAAATATTGAAGCCACCATACCCATACATTAACACCGGATTATTTCCATCCAGCTTTAGTCCTTTTTTATAGGTGATAAACATCGGCACTTTTGTACCGTCTTTGCTGATGCAAAATGATTGCAACGTTTGATAATTATCCGCATTCACTTTCGCTTCACTTTTCCGAAATAAGGTGGACGTGTTATCTTCAATGTTATACCTGAATGTGGCGGTGGGGTAATCAAAAGACGTATAGGAATAAAAAAGTTCTTTATCTTTTTTATGGGCTGAAAAGCCGACCGCAGTGCCTATTCCAGGCAATTCAACATGCCTGGCATAATGGCCTTTATAATCTGTTTGATATACTCTGCTTGATGCGTCTTGCAAATACGTTAGAAATAATTTTCCACCGGCAGTTCCTGCAGTTTCCAGCAATTCTTTTCTCTCAGGAATCACCGTTTCCCAATTTTTTGCTGATGGATTTTTTGGGTCAATTAAAACCACTTTATAATTTGGCGCGCCTGCATTTGTGCGAACCAAAATTTTATCACCATCATTATCTATCACATTTGATTCAGTATCGAAGCCTTTTATCAATAAAACAAAATCATTTTTTGCAGAAGAATTTTTCATGTCCTTCACCCAAATTTCAGAGCCGCTTGTGCCTTCGCTTTTGGTTATAGTTAAAAAGCGTTCATCTTCTGTAAGGTGCGCTCCTATTATTCTTAACGGATGTTCTGTGTCCTCATAAATTAATTTGTCGTCTTTCTGTGGTGTGCCAATCATGTGATAATAAACTTTGTGATGCTGGTTTTGTTGCGTCAGCTTTTCTTTATCATCAGTTTCAGGATAGCGGCTGTAATAAAAACCTTCATCGTCTTTCCAGGATGTGCCGCTAAATTTTATAAAACGCAACTCATTTTTTAGCAAACTCTTGTCTGCCACATTCATCAGGTGAGCAATTTCCCAATCGCTGCCTGCCTGTGCTTCCAGGTAAACTGCGTATTTATTATTTCTGCTAAACGAAGGTGTATTTATAGATGCAGTGCCATCGCTGCTCAATTTATTCGGGTCAATAAAAACTTCAGGTTGTGCCTGTAATCCTTTCTGCCGGTACAATACAGACTGGTTTTGCAATCCGTCATTTTTATAGAAATAATAAAAATCACCTTCTTTAAATGGCGCACCATATTTGGTATAATTCCACATTTCTTTAAGTCGGGCTTTTACTTTTTCTCTAAAAGGAACTTTAGATAAGTAATCCTGCGTGACTTTATTTTCCTCTATAACCCACGCTTTGGTTTCAGCGCTGTTATCGTCTTCCAGCCAGCGGTATGGGTCTTTTATAATGGTTCCAAAATAATTATCTTCCTGGTCAACTTTTTTTGTATCAGGATATTTTATTTGAGAAAAGCCTGTTGTAATTATTGTCATCAGTAATATGGAAAAAATAATCTTCATGATAATCTTCTATTGATTTATTGAAGATAATTCTATTTTTAAATTAAGCCCAACGATAAAAAGACAGTGAAGGAATAAATATTTCGATTTTTTATTTTGGCAAATCTGTTAAAGAAATTAAGAAGAGAAAACCTTGTTGGAGAACTAAACTATCTAAACCTTTTTAAAACTAATCTTCCTAAACTTATCTATTAAGAATTTAACTGGCATTAACCTCTATCCAATTCCATCCACTTTCACTTCCTTGTTTATCTTTGAAATTAATCCCTGCAAAACCTTGCCTGGGCCGCATTCTGTAAACTCGGTTGCGCCATCATTAATCATTTGCTCCACAGTTTGCGTCCATTTTACCGGCCCGGTTAGCTGCGCAATAAGATTTGATTTTATTTCAGAAGGGTCGGTAACTGCTTTGGCCACCACGTTTTGATATACGGGGCAAAAGGGAATATTAAATTTTGTTTTTTCAATCGCTTCGGATAATTCTTCTTTTGCCGGCTGCATCAAAGGCGAATGAAAAGCGCCACCCACAGGAAGAACCAGCGCCCGTTTTGCACCAGCTTCTTTTAATAAAACACATGCTTCCTCAATTCCTTTGACAGAGCCTGAAATCACAATCTGTCCGGGGCAATTATAATTAGCGGGTACTACAATTTCATTTATTATGGAAGCGCAAATTTCTTCTACTTTTTTATCATCAAGCGCGAGGATAGCCGCCATAGTAGAAGGGTTTATTTCGCAGGCTTTCTGCATCGCTTTTGCTCTCACTGCCACCAAATTAAGCGCATCTGAAAAACTTAAACAACCATTTGCCACCAATGCAGAGAATTCGCCGAGCGAATGTCCGGCTACCATATCCGGCGTTGCAGTTGCCAGCGTTTTAAAGGCAATTACAGAATGTAAAAAAACCGCGGGTTGCGTAACATTCGTCTGTTTCAACTCATCTGCAGTTCCAAAAAACATAACGTCAGAAATCGGAAAGCCAAGTATGTCATTGGCTTCATCAAACAACAATTTTGCCTGTTCATTTTCATCATACAGGTTTTTACCCATTCCAATAAATTGCGATCCCTGTCCGGGAAAAACAAAAGCGTGCGCCATAATTTCTATTTTTTATTTTCTTTTGATAAGGTCTGCACTTATTAAACTGATAAACTCATGCCTTGTGGTTTGTTTTTCAAACTCGCCAAAAAATGCAGAGGTGGTGGTAACAGAATTTTGTTTTTGCACGCCGCGCATCATCATGCATAAATGTTCGGCTTCAATAACTACCCCCACTCCCAAAGGATTCAGAGCATCTTTGATCGCGTCTAAAATCTGGGTGGTTAATCGCTCCTGCACTTGCAATCTTTTAGAGAAAATATCAACGACGCGGGCAATTTTGCTCAGGCCGGTTATCCAGCCGTTCGGGATATATGCGATATGCGCTTTTCCAAAAAAAGGAAGCATGTGGTGCTCACACATGCTGTATAATTCGATATTTTTTACCACGATCATTTCGCTGATGTCTTCATGAAATTTAGCTGAATTCAACACAGCGCCTGCATCCTGCCCGTATCCCTGGGTACAATATTGCATTGCTTTTGCAATACGCTTAGGCGTTTTTATTAATCCCTCCCGATCAGGATCTTCGCCAATGAGCCTGATGGTTTCCCTGTAATTTTTAATGAGATCATTGGTCACATCTTCATCGTAATGCTCAATTCTTTTATAAGCCATACATGTTCTTTTTTTAGCAAAAATAAAATCAGGCTGCCGGATATTCCACAAAATTTCTTTCGGTTTCATACAGGCGCACCTGCAGTTGTAACTCATCATCTATTTTTTCGCGAAGAATATTATAAATAAGAATTGCGATATTTTCTGTAGTAGGGTTCATGTGTGAAAATTCGGCAATATCCAGGTTAAGATTCCGGTGATCCAATTTATTAGTAACGTGCTGCTTTATCAGGTCGCTCAGAAGTTTTAGATCTATTACAAATCCCGTGTCAGGCGCGGGTTCACCTGTTACTTTTACCACCAGTTCATAATTATGGCCATGGTAATTTGGATTGTTGCATTTACCAAATACCGCTACATTTTTATTCACGTCCCATTCCGGGTTGTTAAGCCTGTGGGCCGCACAAAAATGTTGTTTTCTAAAAACCGATACCTTCTTGTTCATTATTGATGTTGAATAATTATTTTTTTAACTCCCAAAATATTCTACAAAAATCCTTGGGGTTTCATAAAGTTTTACAGAGTGTAATATCACGCCGGGCGGTAAATGGAGCGATAGCTGTTGCCAAATAGCGATGGCAAGATTTTCTGCCGAACAAAGTTTTCCTTTCATCATCGCTACATCTACATTCAGGTTTTTATGGTCAATTTCTTCGATAACAAACTTGTTAATCAATTTTCCTAAGGTGGACGCATTGATTACAAATCCTGTGTCAGCAGACACTTCGCCCTTTACCGTTACGTGCAAATCATAGTTGTGGCCATGCCAGTTTTCATTGGCACACTTACCAAATTCCTCTTCATTTTTTTCTTTGCTCCACGCTTCATTATACAATTTATGAGCAGCATTAAAGTGTTCTACCCGCGTTAAAAATATCATGAGGATGCCAATTTTTTTTCAAAGGTAACCCGATGAATTCATAATATGGAGGGAATTGCGAAATTCGCAGCATGAAAGTACTGATTGTGGCTGCTACTGAATTTGAAATTAAACCACTTATTCAAACGCAAAAGAATGTTGAAATTCTTATAACAGGCATCGGGATTACAGCTACAATTTATCATCTCACAAAAAAGTTGCTTACCAATCATTACGACCTTATCATACAGGCCGGCATAGCAGGCATGTTTCCCGGGAAGTTCAATCCGGGCGCGGTTTTAGTTGTAAAGGAAGATTCTTTTGCTGATGTAGGAATTGAAGAAAAAGGTGCCTTTCAAACTCTTTTTGAATATGGATTTTTGGATAAAAATGAATTCCCGTTTTCTGATGGAAAACTTCCGAATCCATCCGGGGTTTTAGAAAAAATCCCTTTATCGGCGGCAACCGCCATCACCGTTAATATGGTAAGCGACAACATTGCTCGCAATGAAAAATCAAGGGAAAAGTACCACTCAGATATTGAAAGCATGGAAGGCGCTGCATTTCATTATGTTTGTCTTCAGCAGAAAATAGATTTTTTGCAAATAAGAAGTATTTCAAATGTGGTAGGTGAAAGAGATAAATCGAGATGGACGATAGATTCAGCAATCAGAAATCTCAACAATGAATTGATAAAAATAATTGGCGACATATAATAAATAAGGATATGAATTTTACTCTTGGGTTTTCTCCGTGCCCTAACGATACTTTTATTTTTGATGCGCTGGTAAATAAAAAAATAGATACAGGCGATTATCATTTTTCGGTAAGATTGGAAGATGTGGAAACGCTGAATGAACTGGCAAAAAAGGAAACATTGGATTTTACTAAAATCAGCTATGGCGTATTGCCACTTGTGGCCGAAAAGTATAAGGTGCTCAACAGCGGAAGCGCTTTAGGCAAAGGCGTTGGGCCGCTACTCATTTCCAAAAAGCCTGTGGATTTTGCAAAAGTCGAAAACTACAACATTGCTATTCCCGGAGAAAATACTACGGCTCATCTTTTGTTTTCACTTGCTTTTCCAAATGCAAAAAATAAAGTGTTCAAAAGATACGATGAAATAGAAGATGCTGTGTTAAATTCTGATGAGATATTGGGCGTCATCATTCATGAAAACCGCTTCACTTATATGAATAAAGGTTTGTACAAAATCGTAGACCTGGGAAATTACTGGGAAGAAAAAACTTCGCTGCCAATACCTTTAGGAGGCATCGTTGGCAAGAGGTCACTAGAGCAAAATATTCTCAAAGACGTTGATGCACTCATTAAAAAAAGTATTGAGTACTCATTTGCCAACTATCCTTTTATTTCGGATTATATTAAAAAACATTCACAGGAAATGGAAGAAGAGGTAATGAAAAAGCATATTGATTTGTATGTAAATAATTTTTCAATTGGCCTTGGCACAGACGGGCAAAATGCAATAAAACAATTAATGCAGATTTATCAAAACCTCCGCAAAAAATCCGGCATTCACAACGAACTAAGCCATGATTTATTTTTGAAATAGAATAATCTATTGAAGCAGCTTTAAATTTTCTGCTTAACGGAAAATAAAAACAAGAGATAAAAGTTCATTTACTGTCGGCAAAAAAAAATTGCCCATTCCTTTATATATTGAATGAGCAAAATAAATAGTCAGGCTCGGTAAATACGATTAACTCTCCTGGTCGAGCAGGTTATTTTTAACAGCGTACATGATGAGTCCGGCGGTGCTTTTGGTGCCGGTTTTCACTTTTAATTTGTCACGGATAGCTTCAATAGTTCGTGGACTGAGATCAACTGCTTCCGCAATTTCACGTGTGCTTTTTTCTTCACACATCAGCCTCAGGATCGTAATTTCTTTATCAGAAAGTACGGTATCCTCGTGCGAAGCCCTAAAAGGAGAGGCTACATTTTTTTGCCTCAGGTTATTGAGCAATGCTTTATTGGTCAATGCATTAAAATAGAATTCCTGTTGATAGCATGTTTTGATGGCCTCATAAATTACTTCCGCATCGGAAGTTTTTACGAGATAGCTGTTAGCGCCAAGTTCCATCAGTTTGGTAATTACACTCTGGTCGTCCAGCAATGTGAGCATAATTACTTTGATGCCCGGATAATTCTTTTTGATTTCAGGCAGTGCAGTAATACCGTCCATTATCGGCATCTGAATATCTAGTAAAATTACATCGGGTTTAATACCCTTCAGCATATTCAGAAGATGAGCGCCATTATCCGCTTCAGCAATTATTTTAATATCCTTTTTGGAGGAAAGAGCAGTTTTCACCCCTGCCCTGTAAAGAACATGATCGTCCACAATCATCACACTGATCACATTCCCGGTTTCTTCTTTCATAATTTCAATGAGTTTATTATTGTTAGCATGCCCACAAAGTTTTGATTTGTATATAATGAATTACAACGAACAATTACTAAAACTAAGTAAGCGTAATAATACGTCTCTAAAACGCAAAATAACCTACATTATTTTACAAATGAAAATGATTTAATTAAAAGGCTGTAAATTAACTATCTGTTTCTGTTAACAGGCCACAAAAAAGCACTACGCGGAGGTAGTGCCTTTATAAAAATGCTGCAGATTTATTTTTTCTTCTGACTTTTCGGGGCAAAAATAGCAAACATTCTTTTTCCCTCTAATTTGGGCATGCTTTCAAGAGTACCTACATCTACCAGCCTTTCGGCAAATTTTAGCAACAATAATTCGCCTCTTTCCTTAAACATAATGGCGCGGCCCTTGAACTGCACGTAAGCTTTTACCTTGTTGCCATCTTTTAAAAAATTTTCAGCATGTTTTGATTTGAAATCAAAATCATGGTCATCGGTGTTGGGCGTAAAGCGAATTTCTTTTACTTCAGAAACTTTGCTTTTGGCCTTCATATCCTTTTCACGTTTCTTTTTTTCATAAAGAAACTTATTATAGTCTATTATCTTACAAACGGGTGGGTCAGCATTGGGAGATATTTCTACAAGGTCAAGACCTTGTTCATTTGCAATTCTTTGTGCTTCTATTGTGTTATAAATTCCGGCTTCAATATTTTCACCAACTAACCGTACTTGCGGCACTCTTATCATGTGATTGGTACGGTGTTCTTGTTGTTGTTCTTTTTTAAAACGCGGATTAAAGCCCCTCGGGCGCGGTGGAAATGCCATTAATTGATTTTAGGTTATAAATTTATTTCTATTTGATTAAGAATATTTTGATTATCGACAATATTAATCCTACGACAGCTATTCCGGTACTCACTATCCAAATAATATTATTATTAAATCTTTTTTCAACTTCTATTTGGAATCTTAATAAATCCTGTTTTAACGTCGAAATATCTTCTTTTGTAGAAAGAAGATTTGATTTGCTTTCAAGTTTTGCTTCAATGATTTGTTCAATTTCCGGTACTACAATTTTTGCATCATCCTTATTATTAAAATGACGCTGCAAAATTTCATAGATTTTAAAAGATTGAGTCGTAGTCACTGAACCAAATTGTTAAATTCTTCAATTTACTGTGTTTTATTTCCAACTTCTTCCCTGATTTCCTTAATCACTTCGTCAAGTGATTTTGATCCTAAATCCCCCTTTCCCTGCCTTCTTACGGAAACCTTCTGGTCGTTCACTTCTTTTTCACCAATAATAAGCATTACCGGAATTTTAGCCAATTCTGTATCCCTGATTTTTCTGCCTATCTTCTCGCTCCGGTCGTCAATTTCAGCACGAATATCATTATTTTTTAATTGAAATAAAACATTTTCAGCATAAGATTTAAATTTATCGCTTATTGGCAAAATTTTCACCTGCACGGGCACAAGCCACATCGGAAATTTACCTGCACAATTTTCTATCAATACCGCTATAAACCTTTCCAGGCTTCCAAATGGTGCACGATGTATCATCACTGGCCGGTGTTTCGCATTGTCTTCTCCAATATAAATAAGGTCGAATCTTTCAGGCAAATTATAATCAACCTGGATGGTTCCCAACTGCCACTTTCTGCCGATGGCATCACGAACCATAAAATCCAGCTTGGGGCCATAGAAGGCGGCTTCTCCATATTCAATCACCACATTTTCCAATCCCTTCTCACTCACCGCTTCCACAATATCTTTTTCCGCGCGTTCCCAGTTTTCATCGCTTCCTATATATTTTGTGCGGTCGTTTTTATCGCGAAGTGAAATCTGTGCTGTATAATCATTAAAACCAAGAGATTTAAAAGTATATAAAACGAGGTCGATTACTTTTTTAAATTCATCTTTTACCTGCTCCGGCATGCAAAACAAATGCGCATCATCCTGGGTAAAGCCGCGCACCCTGGTGAGCCCGTGTAATTCACCCGATTGTTCATAACGGTACACAGTTCCAAATTCTGCAAGGCGGATGGGCAAATCTTTATAGCTTCTCGGCGCCGATTTATAAATTTCACAATGGTGAGGGCAGTTCATCGGTTTTAGAAGAAATTCTTCACCTTCAACGGGGGTTTTTATGGGCTGAAAACTATCTTTTCCATATTTTTCATAGTGCCCGCTGGTAACATACAGGCTTTTCGACCCGATGTGAGGTGTAATTACAGGAACATACCCTGATTCCATCTGCGCTTTCTGCATAAAATCCTGTAGCCGTTGCCGGAGCATGGCTCCCTTCGGCAACCACATAGGCAAGCCTGCTCCCACCTTTTCAGAAAAGGTAAACAATTCCAGTTCCTTCCCTATTTTGCGGTGATCTCTCTTTTTTGCTTCTTCCAGAAACACAAGGTATTCATCCAACTCCTTTTGATTGGGAAATGTAATGCCATAAATGCGTGTGAGCATTTTATTTTTTTCATCCCCTTTATAATAGGCGCCGGCAATATTGGTAAGCTTGATGCCTTTTATGAAACCGGTAGATGGAATGTGAGGACCGCGGCATAAGTCAGTAAATTGCCCCTGCGAATAAAAAGTAATTTTTCCATCCTCAAGGCCAGAAAGCAAATCCAGTTTGTACTCATCTCCCTTTTCTTCAAAATATTTTATAGCGTCAGCCTTTGAAATTTCCTTGCGCAAATATGGATTATCTTGTTTGCTCAGTTCTTTCATTTTATTTTCCAGCTTCTCCAGATCGCTGTCCGTAATTACGCTATCACCAAGATCCATGTCATAATAAAATCCGTTTTCGATGGGAGGGCCTACCCAAAATTTTACTCCCGGAAAAGTATCTTCTACCGCCTCGGCCATCAGGTGAGCAGAAGAATGCCAGAATGTTGATTTTCCCTTTTCATCCTCCCATTTCAAAAAATTGACCGTAGCGTCTTCTTTTATGGGACGCGACAGATCCCACACTTCACCATTAACCTCCGCTGCAAGAATTTTTCTTGCCAGCCCCGCGCTGATTGACTTTGCAATCTCCATTGATGAAACCCCTTGTTCGTATTGCCTTACAGCCCCATCAGGAAAAGTAATATTGATCATTCTATGCTCTGTAATTTTTAGTTTTTATTTAATTCTTTATGGGCAAATTTAACGAAGTATTAGACAAAGATGCTATTCCTTTGGGTGTCTGAATTATTAAATAACAATTAATTTAGACCGAATCAATTCCCCCGCTATAATGAAAAGATTTTTTACTCTTTTATGTTTGATGTTGTTCAATTATTCTTTGTTCGCACAGGAATCCTACGCACAAAATTTTACCAACAACAAATATTCCCCTCATACAAAATCTTCTGATAAAAAATCTGTCAATTTTAATGGTCAATGGAAAGGAACATTCAATGTAACGCTGCCTCCGGGTTATTACAGCATCGGCGGAAATACCAATGAATATGTGCTTGAATTAACTACTCAAGGTTCTGAAGTGAACGGGTATTCCTACACATATTATTCAGAAGGATTAAAAAAATATTATACGATTTGCAGGATAAAAGGCATCATCAACCGCAATACCAACACCCTTGAAGTGAAAGAAGTGGAAAGAATAAAATCCAACACACCGCCCGACATCACCAATTGTTTTCAAATTCATAAGCTGCATTATGAAAGAGATACAGGCAATATAGAGATTTTAAGGGGAAACTGGATTCCTGCACCGAACCAGGCGTGCACCGATACAGGAACTACCTTTCTTTCACGCAGAGTAGTAAATCCTTTGCCTATCGGCTATATGCCGCGGAATAAACCACCGCATAACGCCACTGCAAAAGCACCGGCAAAAAAACCGGCACACAAAAACCCGGTAGCCACGGCAAGACCTAAGCATCCACCGGTAAAAAAAGAAGTAGCTCCGCAAAAACCAACCATACAAACACCGGATCGCGTACAGGATCTTGCAAAAAAAGATTTTGAGGATGATGCTCACAAGCCGCCGACGATTTCATCTACTCCATCAGGGTTTAAAAACCGGCGGAAGGATATTGTAAAAACCATCACTATTACTGAACCCACATTCAAGTTGGATTTTTATGATAATGGTACCGTGGATGGCGACTCAATCACCGTATTTTACAACGGAAAGATAGTTTTATCGAATCAGCGGCTTTCTGAAAAGCCAATTTCTCTTACGCTTGCAATAGACAAAAATGCGCCGGAGAATATTATAACGATGTATGCGGATAACCTGGGCTCTATTCCTCCAAATACTGCACTAATGGTAGTTACAGACGGCACTAAGAGATACGAGGTCCGGATTGAATCGGATACAGAAAAAAGCGGCAGCGTAGTTTTCAAATCAGCTAAATAAAAAAAGGCTTTTTTATTGCTTTACTGTTGCATTATATTTCAATGGCAATTTTTAAGCAATTGGAATCATGCCCGAAGAAGCCTTAATGGTGTAACCAGCTTTGTCATAATTTCCAAATAGATACTGCTTCTGCAATCCATTGTACGAAAGCATTCCCACAAAATCATCGAACAAAATTCAGATGTTTTTACGCATCTTTCACAAGCGTTGCTTTCATTTCAACAAAGAAAAACGGTAAATTTGCTCCATTAAATTATTCATGTGGCATTGATCAAAAGTATTTCCGGCATCAGGGGCACGATAGGAGGAATTCCGGGAAAAAATCTTACTCCTTTAGACATTGTAAAATTTACAGCTGCATTTGCAAGTGCATTTGATCAAAATTCAGCCAATAAAAAAATTGTAATAGGCCGCGATGGCAGAATCAGCGGAAGCATGGTGAGCAGTATTTGTGCAAACACTTTGCTGGCTTGTGGATTTGACGTGGTTGACCTTGGGCTTACCACTACGCCGACGGTAGAAATTGCGGTGAAGGAAGAAAAGGCTGCCGGTGGAATTATATTAACCGCCAGCCATAATCCGCAGGAATGGAATGCGCTTAAATTGTTAAATCAGGATGGCGAATTTTTGGATGCTGCCGAAGGCGAAAAAGTATTGTCCATAGCTGAAAACGAACAGTTTCATTTTGTTCCTGTTTCTAAATTAGGCAAATACCGGAAGGATGATTCTTACCTGAACAGGCATATCGACATGGTAGTGAATTATGAACTGGTAGATGTAGAAGCCATTAAGAAGGCGAAGTTTAAAATAGTAGTAGACCCGGTAAACAGTTCAGGTGCTATTTATGTTCCGGCTTTGCTAAAAGCGCTTGGCGTAAAAGATGTAATCACCATCAACGAGGACGTGCATGGAAAATTTGAACACAACCCTGAGCCTTTACCCAAAAACCTGATTGGCCTCAGCAATGAAGTTACCAAACAGAACGCTTCGCTGGGCATAGCCGTTGATCCCGATGTGGACAGGCTTTGCTTTGTTTGTGAAGACGGAAGCATGTTTGGCGAAGAGTATACGCTCGTTGCAGTAGCAGATTATGTTTTGGGTAAAAGAAAAGGAAATACAGTGAGCAACATGTCTTCCACCAAATCGCTGAAAGAAATTACCCACAAGCATGGCGGCGAATATTATCCTTCCGCGGTGGGTGAGGTAAATGTGGTGAGCAAAATGAAAGAAGTGAAGGCTGTGATAGGCGGCGAAGGCAATGGCGGCATCATTGTGCCGGATTTTCATTATGGCCGCGATGCACTCATCGGCATTGGTTTATTCCTGTCGCATCTGGCCCATTCCAAAAAAAGCATTAAGCAATTAAGAGGAATGTATCCGGATTATTTTATTTCAAAAAATAAAATAACCCTCGAAAATAACGTGGATGTAAACGAGATTTTCCGAAAAATAAAAGACAAGTACAAGAACAATCCGATGAATACCGAAGACGGATTAAAGATAGAATTCGGCAACGATTGGGTTCATCTTCGCACCAGCAATACTGAGCCGATTCTGCGGATTTATTCCGAAAGTAATTTTGAAACCACCGCCGAGAATATCGCAAAGAAAATCATGAAAGATATTCATGAAGTGATGAGCTAATTAGCTGATTAGCTAATTAGCCAATGTGAAAATTCGAAAATGTGAAAATGTGAAAATTGGCTACCATCACCAGTGAAACAATGTAACAATACAACGATGTATCCATCCAATAATTCAATAATCTAATAATTCAATAATTTAATAATCCAATAATCCAATAATTTAATAATTTAAAAAAAATTGCAAAGAATTTATTTTGATAATGCAGCTACCACCCCTTTGGATCCTGAAGTATTTGAAGCCATGCTACCTTATTTTACAGAAAAGTTTGGAAATCCTTCCTCCATCTATTCTTACGGAAGAGAAACAAGAATGGCTATCGAAAATGCCAGGAAAACAGTGGCAAAAATTTTGAACGCGCATCCTTCTGAAATTTTTTTTACAAGTGGCGGCACAGAAAGTACCAATACGGCAATCCATGCGGCAGTAAACGATCTTGGCTGCATGCACATCATCAGTTCACCGCTGGAACATCATGCTACGCTGCATTCTATCGAACATCTTGCAGCAAAAGGAAAAATAAAATTATCTTATGTAAACATTTTACCCAACGGCTTAATCGATTACGAAGACCTTGAAAGGCTTTTAATGGAATGCAATGAAAAATGTCTTGTCACCCTGATGCATGCGAACAATGAAATTGGTAACATGACTGATATTGAAAGGGTATCTGATCTTGCAAAAAAATATGATGCCATCTTAAATGTAGATACTGTGCAGACGGTTGGCCATTTCCCCATTGACCTTCAAAAATTGCATGTCCATTTTATTAATGCAGCGGCACATAAATTTCATGGACCAAAAGGAGTGGGAATGTTATACATCAACCGCGATATTAAAATTCATCCGCTGATTAATGGCGGCAGCCAGGAAAGAAATATGCGTGCAGGCACTGAAAATATTTATGGTATCGTAGGTCTTGCAAAAGCACTTCAGATGGCTGTTGACAATATGGAAAAAGAAAGCAGGCATATTTTGGAAGTTAAAAATTATATGAAAGAACAGTTGCTCAAAAATATTCCGGGCGTCCGGTTCAATGGCAACCAGGATGGCAAATGCCTGTATACTGTGTTGAGCGTGGCTTTTCCGAGGACTGAAAAATCTGATATGCTTCTTTTTAATCTTGATATCAACAACATTTGCGCGAGCGGCGGCAGCGCCTGCACTTCTGGTGTAGAAGCCGTAAGCCATGTCATAAAAACTATTTCTCCGGAATCCGATCAGGCTACAGTCCGG
Organism: Hanamia caeni; assembly: GCF_003721595.1. GTDB lineage: Bacteria > Bacteroidota > Bacteroidia > Chitinophagales > Chitinophagaceae > Ginsengibacter > Ginsengibacter caeni. Next base: position 266,242 of record NZ_RJJR01000001.1, on the reverse strand, counting down.
TTTTCATTCAGCAAATTCAACACAAAAGAAGAAGTGGATGTGGTAGTGAACAAACTAAAAGAAATAATGTAGCATTTTACAGTAAATCAATAAATAAATAAAGTTCTTCTTTTACTGTTAACCACCTTTTCTGCTAATGCCGGTTTTCCCTGAATTTTTTTATTAGCTTTTGTTGCTACTTTTTTTATCGGATGTTTTGATGATTTTTTCTTCTTCGGTTTTGCTCAGTGGAATTTCACGAACCACCTTTTCGGGGTTCTTATCTTTTCTGAAACCAAGAAAAGTAGCGGGTTTGCGGATGCGCCCGGATTTGGTCCAGGTGGCAAACCTAAAATTGGCTACCAGCTCCGGTTTTACAAAATGGAGTATTGCGCCTTTTGTATCGAGTATTTTATTTACAAACGGAGATTCATCTATCTCCAATGCTTTTAATTTTTTTAAAATGGCCGGCATCTCCTTTTCTTTAAAACCTCCGCCTGAGCGCCCAATCCATTCCAACTGGTGATCCTTATTGTACGCGCCAAAAAGCAACGACCTGAAGGCCCTTCCATGCACAGATTCCGCCCAGCCACCGATTACAAATTCCTGCCTTTTTTCAGTTGGCAATTTTAGCCAATCACTATTACGCTTTCCCTGCTGGTATTGGCTTTGTCTTTTCTTGGCAACAATTCCTTCCAAATCCTGGTCTTTTATCAAATCATAAAGTTTCAGGCCATCGTCAAAATGATCACTGAATTTTAAAACTCCGTTAAAAGGAATTACTGCCCCAAGAATTTGCTTTCTTTCGGTCAATGGCAATTGCTGAAGATCATAGCCTTTGTAGTAAAGAATATCAAACAGGTAAAAAGCGAGCGTCGTTTCCTTTGTGGTCTTTTGCAGCGCATCAAAATCAGGATGGCCTTCATTATTCAAAGCCACAATTTCACCATCCACAATAATATCGGTTTCCAATTCGCTCAATGCCTTTGCCACGGCGGGATATTTATGCGTGTAATCCAAACCGCTACGCGAACTCAGTTTCACTTTCCCTTTTTTTATTGAAGCAATGATGCGGTAGCCATCAAATTTTACCTCGAACAAATATTTAGGATCACTAAAGGGTTCTTTGATAAGCGTACAAAGCATGGGGTCCACATTTTTTAAAAATGCGCTTTTAGTTCCTTTTTTTAATAAGTCGTCTATCGTTTCAGTTTTGTTTTCCGAGGTTTCGGTCTCAGCGTCATCAGCGACCGATTTTGTTTTTTGTTCCCTGTGACTTTTCCATTCTTTAGCCGGATGCGCTTTTACCTGCTCCAATGTTTTGTGAGATAATACAGATTTTTCTTTTTTGGTGATATCCGCTGTGGATACATATTCATCATCTTTCTTTACCAACAGCCACGCATTGTCACCCCGGCTTTTTGTTTTCACGAGCGAAAATTCTCCCTTCAGTTTTTTTCCTTTTAAAACAAAAGAAACCGATCCTTCGTAAAGATGATGAAGCAGTGATTTTTCATTTTCTTTTTTAGATTTCTTTTTTTCTGCAGGCTCATAAGTGCCTTCATCCCAAACAATCACCGTACCTGCGCCGTAGCCTGAGGGAATGATGCCTTCAAAATTCCTGTAATCCCATGGATGATCTTCCACCATCATAGCCAGTCTTTTTACCGATGGGTCCATTGACGGGCCTTTGGGAACGGCCCAGCTTTTTAGCACGCCCTCCATCTCCAGCCTGAAATCATAATGCAAATGAGACGCATGATGTTTCTGCACCACAAAATGTAATTTATCACCCGTTGGCTTGCCTCCTGTTGGCTCCGGGGTCTTATCAAAAGCTCTCTTTTTTTTGTATTGGGTTAAAGACATAAAAATGGTTAAATGATTTTCTTAGAGGTTACAAAAAATAAGCCATTGAAGGCCCATCAGCCAAAATAAAAAATGAAATTATTTATGCGTTTACTGCAACCATCGCTTATGTTCATTATTTCTGCGATGAAATTTCAATAGAATTTTATAATAGATTTGTTGATAACCGATTGAGGGAAAGTATTGCAGCCTGGTGATATGAATTCTGCACGAACAAAAATTTTTACACCTAAATCAATTCAGATATGGAAGATTCAAGGAGGGGATTTATTAAAAAATCTCTTGCAGCATCCGCAGCCATTTCATTGGGAGGCATTTTACCTTCGTTTGACGCTAAAAGCTACGGCAATATTTTAGGAGCGAATGAAAGAATAAAAGTCGGAATTATGGGCGTTCATGCGCGCGGCCTTGCGTTGGCTCATAATTACGCCAGCCAGAAAAATTGTGAGGTGCTTTATATTTCTGATGTAGACAGCCAGTCCATGAATAAATGCATCAACGAGGTGGAAAAAATCCAAAATGTAATGCCCAATGCAGCGCCGGATTTTAGAAAAGCTTTGGAAGATAAATCGCTGGAAGCGCTGGTAATTGCAGCGCCCGACCACTGGCATGCGCCCGCCGCTATCCTTGCGTGCAAAGCAGGTAAGCATGTGTATGTAGAAAAGCCCTGCGCTCACAATCCTCATGAAGGGGAATTGCTGGTGGCAGCAGCAAGGAAATACAACCGGCATGTGCAAATGGGCTCGCAGCGCCGCTCGTGGCCAAATGTAATGGAAGCGGTGAAAGCCGCACAAAACGGAATAATTGGCCGGGTATATTTTGGTAAAGGATGGTACACCAATAACCGCCCTTCAATTGGCACCGGCAAAAAGATGGAAATTCCCTCATGGCTGAATTTTGATTTATGGCAGGGACCGGCGCCCCGTGAAGATTACCGCGACAACATACTTCATTATAATTGGCATTGGTTCTGGAATTGGGGAACCGGCGAATCCGGCAACAATGGCGTTCACATGGTGGATTTGCTACGATGGGGAATGAATCTTGAATATCCCATAAGTGTCAGTTCATCAGGAGGCCGTTACCGTTATGATGACGACTGGCAAACTCCCGATACGCAGGTGATAGCGTGGAAATTCCCCGGGAAAAAATTAGTGCAATGGGAAGGCAGAAGCTGCAATGGGCGCGACATAGAAGGCTCAAGCGTAGGAGTTGCCTTTTATGGGGAAAATGGAACGCTCGTAATTGATGGCGGAAATTCTTATAAAATTTATGACCTCAACAATAAGTTATTGAAGGATGTAAAAAACAATTATGCGGTGGATCCACACAACACTGTTGACCCGTCAAAAAACCTGGATGCGCTGCACATTCAGAATTTTTTTGATGGCATTCGCAACGGCGCGTCATTAAATGCAGAAATAATGAAAGGCTATCAAAGTACGTTACTCAGCCTTCTTGGCAACATCGCTGTGCGCACCGGAACCACGCTGACAACTGATGAAAAAAACGGCCATATTTTAAATAATGAAGAAGCCAATAAATTTTGGAAAAGGCAGTACCAGCCGGGATGGGAACCGGTTGTCTAAAGCAGGCATTCAATTTTGATTCATCACTTACCTCCTGTTTAATTATTAAAATAAATACATGGCGCTTGATACGACAGACCTGGTAGTAATTATTCTATTTTTTGCAAGCATGCTGGTGATAGGAATTTTGTCTTATTTCAAAAGCCGCAATTCCGAAGATTATTTTGTGGCCGGTGGCAAATTGCCGTGGTGGCTGGCAGGAATTTCTCACCATGTGTCGGGGCATAGCGGCGCCGTGTTTGTAGCCTATGCAGCGGTTGCTTATACCCACGGGTTTACCATGTATATGTGGTGGGCCTTGCCTGTTGGCGTAGCCATCGTTGCAAGCGCTCATTTTTTTCCTGTTTACTGGGTGCGCCTGCGAAAAAACTTCCACGTGCAATCACCGCTTGAATATCTTAAAGCGAGGTACAATTTGGCCACCCAGCAAATTATTGCATGGGCGGGTGTGATTCTAAAAATATTTGATGTAGGTGCTAAATGGGCAGCCATCGGGATTTTGCTTCACGTGGTAGCGGGCATTCCTATGGCAACAGGCATTCTTGTGTCTGGCTGCGTCACGCTTATCTATGTTACATTTGGCGGCTTATGGGGCGTAATCATTACTGACCTGATCCAGTTTATTGTGCAGGTGCTTGGTGGGATTGTAATGTTTGTGTTGGTAGTGCAGTATTTGGGCGGATGGGATTCTATCCTCGAAATCTGGAAAGAGCTTCCGCCGGCGCACAGCCAGTTATTCCCCGAACCCTATACCGCCGGGTTTGTAATCATTATGTTTTTTCTTTATTTCTTGAGTTATAACGGCGGTAGCTGGAGCCTGGCAACCAGGTATATTTCTTCTTCATCTGAAAAGGAAGCATCAAAAGCCGCACGCCTGTCGGGTATTTTGTATTTAATTTGGCCTTTAATTTTGTTTTTCCCCATGTGGGCAGCGCCAATTATTTTACCGGGGCTTTCACAACCAAATGAGTCTTACGGCTGGCTAATGCTTAAAATTTTACCCCAGGGAATTATCGGGTTGGTAATTGCTTCTTTGTTTGCTGCCACCATGGGCATGACCTCCTCTGACGTGAACACTGTAGCTGCGGTTATCACGCGCGATATTCTTCCGGTGATTTCACCAAAACTCAGAGATGATAAAAGTTCGCTGCGCACCGCACGCATAACCACTTTTATTTTTACATTGGCAACGCTGGTGATAGCCTTAAACTATGAACGATTTGGAGGCGTGCTCGGATTAATTGTGAACTGGTTTGCCGCCCTGCTGGGGCCCACGGCCATGCCGTTAATCCTAGGGCTTATCCCAATGTTTAAAAGATGCAATGCTGCCGCAGCGATTGCTTCTATTGCGGCCGGATTACTTACATTTATCATTACAAAAAATATCGGACCTCACAGCCTCGCCATAGACGTAGGGTTGCCTTCAATAATTTCAGCAATTGTATTTATCTGCGTTGGCTTCGCAAATAAAACGGCCTCGCCGGTGGTGACAAACATGATGGCTTCGCTTAAAAAATCAACGCAGGTAAATACTCATTGACTTTAAGAATAAAAAATTCCAATTTTCAATCACATAAATTCAAAAAAGCATGACTTCCTATAACCGTCGCAAATTCATTACCACTACCGCTACTACAGGGATTGGCCTTGGGCTGATGGGCAGTTTATCTCCGCTCTTTGCTAAAAGTGAACCATCCGCAAAAAGAATGGGTATTATCGGGTTGGATACCTCTCATAGTGTAGAATTTACAAAAGCGCTGAACGGCGCAGATGCCTCTGCCGATTTTGGCGGTTACAAAATCGTAGCGGCTTATCCGCAGGGCAGCCTTGATATTGAGTCGTCCGTATCACGCCTACCGGGCTATACGGAAGAAGTAAAAAAAAGAGGTGTGGAAATAGTAAGCAGTATTCCTGCTTTACTTGAAAAAACCGATGTGATATTGCTGGAAACTAATGACGGCCGGCGCCACCTGGAGCAGGCCATTCCTGTATTGCAAGCAGGCAAAACACTTTTTATTGACAAACCCATCGCTGCTTCCCTTGCCGATGCCATCGTAATTTTTGAGCTGGCCAAACATTATAAAGTGCCCGTATTCTCATCTTCTTCCCTGAGATATATGGAGAGTGCACAGCAAGTGGTAAATGGTAAAGTTGGTAAAGTGCTGGGCGCTGATGCTTACAGCCCCTGCACGATAGAAAAAACGCATCCTGATTTTTTCTGGTATGGCATTCATGGTGTAGAACTTTTATACGCCGTGATGGGAACCGGCTGTAAAAGCCTTATGCGCGCCCACACTGAAGGAACCGATGTGGCCGTGGGCACATGGGCTGATGGGCGAATTGGCACCTTTCGCGGCACACGCACGGGCAAACATACGTATGGCGGAACTGCATTTGGCGAACTGGGAGATGCTGTTCTTGGCCCTTTTGAAGGATACAATTCTCTGTTAATACAAATCATCCAGTTTTTTAAAACAGGCCAGGCGCCCGTTAAAGCAGAAGAAACCTTAGAAATCTGCGCTTTTATGGAAGCGGCGGATGAGAGCAAAAAAAGAAATGGCAGCAGCGTAAGCCTCAATGAAATTTGGGCGCGGGCAAAAAAATCAGCAGATAAAAGATTGAACCAAATACTTGAAAATAAAAAACCGGTATAAAGGTTTGTTTACTGCTCGCTGCTTCGCATTTCTCTCTAACTAAAGGCTTATGTAACCATCCGGATTCGAAAATAAGACAAGGGAATTTGCTTACTTTTTAACAACTTGTTTTTTGTGATTGCTTTATTAAAACAATAACATTTAAGGTGCTGTTTTTCAAATATATTTGCTGCCATTAATTTGTAAGGTGAAGATGAATTCAATCGAAAATACGCTTTTAAAAAGCAGGCTACTGGCCCTCATCTTCATTTTATTAAACACAGTTTGCAGCGCAGCGCCCTCCATCAATAATGCTTTTGTAACAAAGGCCCAAAACAGCTTTCAGACGGTATTGCAAGTGGCAAATAATATTGAAAGCGAAGAAGCTTTTGCTGAAACGTCCACCTGCATCATCAACCATAGAAGTGGTTGTTCCAATTTTGGTACAGGCGAAAAAATTTCAGATAAAAAAAGCGGGCCTTCTGCAAGTACCGGCAACCAAATCAAAACCAATTTTTTTATCAAGCTGTCAACGCTGCTGCCTGCGCCCAGGTATTACAATTTCCTCTTCCGGTATAATTTATTTTGATTGGCTTGGTTGGACACAGCGTATTCTGATAGCCTGATTCTTATTTACCTGTAAAATATTTTTCACTGGCCTCTGCAACTATTGCATGCTCAAATTTTTCAAACAAAAACATGGAAACCATCATTCAACTTTTACATAATCTTATTGACCCGGATTGGATTGTTAATCACGGAGGGTTGTATATCGTAGCCCTTATCGTGTTTGTTGAAACGGGTTTATTTTTTGGTTTTTTCCTGCCGGGCGATTCACTACTGTTTGTTGCAGGAATGATAATCGCCAATACATTATCCCCATTTGCTGTACCACTGGTTAATTTGCTTTACTGGATAGCGCTGGTAACAGTTGCCGGTGTTATTGGAAACTACGCGGGGTATTGGTTCGGGAGAAAATCTGACAAATTCCTTTTTAATAAAGATCGCTGGTTTTTTAAAAGAAAGCATCTGTTACACGCAGAAGAATTTTACGCCAAAAAAGGAGGAAGCGCCATTATCATTGCGCGATTTTTGCCGGTGATCCGCACGTTTGCACCCATCGTAGCTGGCATGGTAAAAATGAAGGTGGGCAAATTTTCCCTTTACAACATTATTGGCAGCTTTGTATGGGTAGCCAGCATTGTTACTGCAGGCTTTTTGCTCGGCGAAAATGAATGGGCTAAAGAACACCTGGAAAAAATAATTCTCGGTATTTTGGTGATTACAACCGGGCCAATTTTGCTGAATTTTCTTTTTAGAAAAAAGAAAAACAGTTTGCAAAAAACCGTAGTTTTCCCCGTGAAGAAAAATGCGGACGCGCCCAAAATGCTCAACAGCAAATCAATTTAAAAATCACAACAGATGGAATTTACTTTCCCGGATTTTACGCATCCTGCTATTTGGATAAGCCTGCTAACGCTTACCTTTTTGGAAATTGTTTTAGGAATAGACAATATAATTTTCATATCAATTGTAGCTGGCAAATTGCCGGCAAACCAGCAGCGCGCCGCACGCAATATTGGTTTGCTGCTGGCAATGGCCTTCAGAATAGGTTTATTATTATCTATCAATTGGATTATTAGCTTTAAAGAACCGATCGTTAATATTCCGGCCATAGACGGTTTTTCAGATGAACCGCTGGGATTAAGCATCAAAGACCTGATATTGATGGCCGGAGGCTTGTTCCTTATCGTAAAAAGCACCCTCGAGATTCATCATAAATTAAAGCATCCGGAGGATACTGAAATTAAGCCCAAAGGAAAAGTTACAGGCATGAGGTCGGTTATTATCCAAATCATTTTAGTAGATGCTGTGTTTTCATTTGATTCAATACTGACCGCCGTTGGGCTTGTGGATAATGTAGTAATTATGATAATAGCCGTTGTTATATCCATCATCATCATGATGCTTTTTGCAGGGCCGGTTACCAAACTCATCAACCGCCACCCTACTTTGCAAATGCTCGCGCTTTCGTTTTTGGTGGTGATTGGTGTAGTGCTGATAGCTGCTTCCCTTCACCAGGAAGTAAGCAAAAGCATTATCTATTCCTGTCTTGGATTTTCCCTGTTGGTAGAGATACTCAATATTAAGTTAAGACAAAGAAGTGAAAAATCCAGGAAGCATGCTTAATCGCTGACCTTGATATTTTTTAAAATCGGGGTCATAGAAAAACATTTTAGAATAAAATCGGGCAGATACAATGAGCGCATTTCAATTTGATTTCAGAAATGTAAAAAGTTTCACAATAGATACAAAAAATTGAATGCGGCTTTTTATTCCAATTTGAATATTGCATCTTTGCCATAAGCGTCAAGGCGTAAGGAAAATTGATAACACCTGTTTATATTGGCGCTTCGCCGCATGTTTGCGGAATTATTCCTTTCCCGTCTTTTTGAATTAGCCCGCAGAATCTCTGCGGATGCTGACGGGATTAGTTGATAAAAATTTGCTGTTACAGCCTTAAGGTATAATGAATCGGAAAAAAAAACTTTCAGTAAAATCCATTACACTTATAGTTACCGGCATCATTGCTGCGCTTATTTTGATATTACAATTGATACAGCCGGGCAGCAAAGCCACTGCAAAAGAATTACCACCTGTTGCCAAACCTGAATCTACGACCATTCGTTTTGGCCTGCCCCTGGATTCCTTTTTTGTAGAAGAAGGTACGCTCGACCGCAACCAGTTTCTTGCCGACATTTTAAAAGATTATGGCATTGACAACGCAACGGTTTTGCAGCTTGCTGAAAAGGCGCGGAATATATACAGCGTCCGTAAATTAGACGCGGGCAAGCCGTACACCATACTATGTACCAAAGATTCCATCCAAAAGGCACTGTATTTTATTTACCAGCCTGATCCCGTAAATTATGTAGTGTATGATCTCCGCGATACCATGGCCGTATATACCGGCAAGCGGCCGGTAACCACGCAAATGGCCAGCCTTGGAGGTACTATAAACAGTTCGCTCTATGAAACCCTTGAGCAGAATAATGCCGATCCTGACCTTGCAGTAAAACTTGCCAAAATATTTGCGTGGACGATTGATTTTTATTCTATTCAAAAAGGAGATTGGTTCAAAATAGTGTATGAACAGCAATTTGTTCACGGCAAGCCCATCGAATCCGGCTCCATCAGGGAAGCTGTTTTTTCGCACAGCGGCGAGGTGTACAAAGCATATTATTTTGAAGCAGACAGCACCGGCGGTGGTGAATTTTATAATGAAGAAGGAAAAAGTTTACGCAAAGCATTTTTAAAAGCGCCTTTAAAATTCAGCCGCATTACGTCCCACTATAATCTTCACCGTTTTCATCCCATATCAAAAAGATGGAAAGCGCACCTGGGAACAGACTTTGCAGCGCCATCAGGCACCCCTATTCTTTCGACCGGCAGCGGCGTGGTGATTGAATCCCGGTATAGTCGTTTTAATGGAAATTATGTGAAAATTAAACACAATGCCACTTACACAACCCAATACCTGCACATGAGAAAAAGAGCCGTTAAAAAAGGGCAACAGGTAACACAGGGCCAGGTAATTGGCTACGTAGGAATGACAGGGCTCGCTACGGGGCCACATGTTTGTTACCGCTTTTGGAAAAACGGGAAACAGGTGGATCCGTTAAAGCAAAAATTCCCTGCAGCAACGCCCATTAGTCCGCAGGATATGCCGGCATTCCGTCAATTGGTAGATTCAGAAAATATAGTGCTTGCCAGAATTCCGGTTGATACTTCCGGGGTGAATTGATTGCTTTTGCCGCTTGCCCATCTGTACCAGTAAATAAACAATTATCGCTATTTTTTATTTTCAGACACCATTCACGATTGACCATTCAAGATTGACCATTCAACGATTCTCAAATACAAACCCACTTTTTCTCTTGCATTATGTCCGGTTGAAGGACGTGGATTGCTGAAATATGAATCGTTCATTGAAACAACAAATACTTATAATTTCTATTTTCTTATCATCCGAATTACTTTATCCCAATCACCCGCTCCTCCACGTTCCATCCATATAATTCCACTGCTGCATTTTCATTGGCGCCAGGCGTATAATCAATAGTGATTTTTTTAGTCTCGCCCGGTAACACCGAAATATAATTGTCAGTGTAAAACGCCGGCAATATTCTTTGCTTCGTTTTGGAATTCACCAACGAAAGCCTGTTGAAAAATGCAATAGGATTTTCTTTTGAATTACTGATTGTTACTTCTATTTTTCCAGGTTCCATTTTATGCGCTGTAACTTCTACGGTTGCTTTTTTCATTTGCTGCAATCCTGAATAATTACCTGTGGAATCCGGCAGCCAATATAAATTATCGTCCAGCAAATTTTTGTTTTCATCCAGCAAAGACAAATAAAGAAACACCCCCTTATCGTGTGCCATTCTATCAATTGCATTTTTTAGAGATAAATATTTTTTAGAGCTGGTTGGTTCAATGTAGGAAAATACCTGTGTAAGAACTCTTCCTTTACCATCCATATCAAACGCCTCCGCTTTCAACATGATATTACGCTTTTCGGTAAACGTGTTATTGGCGATCATCACCATTCCATCTGCATTATCGTACATCACATGAAATGCCTCGCTTCCTTTATGCAAACCATACAGGCATGCATTGGGATCGAGATAATAATCATACATCTGCCCACGCAAAGCTGTCCACGGATTTTGTGTTTTCCAAATGATAACGCCAGTGTACCATTCCCACATGTGAGCACTAAACCCTTCCATCAATGCACGATATTGATCGTAATTCGCTAACTGAGCTTTGTCCGCAAAATCTTTTACATCCGTTGGTTTGCCATAAGCATCGATATGATTACCGTAACCGCTATACTTATGATACCGCCATACGCTGTCCATGTTCCTGTAATCTTCATTCGGAAGAACCAGATTTTCTTTTGGTATAAATCTTTTCAATGACGCATAATCGCCCATTCCAACAGAACCTATTTCTGAGTTAAAAGGATAGGTTTGGTGTGCCCAAAAAGCATTGATATTTTGTATACCGTAAGGCCCGTCGCCATTGCCTCCATAAGGATTGTACGACATGCTATCAGAATTAGAATATTCTATAAAATATCTTGTATCATCCAACTTCGGCATAATGGAATCGCGCATCGCAACTAAAATATCTTCAGGCGGAGTAATTTCATTACCACCACACCACAAAGCGAGCGAAGGATGATTGCGCAGCATCTTCACCTGGTCAACCACCGAAGCCAAAAACAATTGATGATCATCAGGATATTTTCTTCTTGTCCATTGATCGTCTTTTTTCTTTGGATCCATCCAGCGGCCGTTGCAATCACCGGAGTTCCAGAAATCCTGCATCACCAGCAATCCATATTTATCGCACGCATCATAAAATTCCGGGCGCTCTGTAATCGCGCCGCCCCAAACGCGAATCAGATTCAATTTCATATCCCGGTGAAACCGGATCTCCGCATCGTAACGTGCATCAGTAAAACGAAGCATCTCGTCAGAAATGATCCAATTGCCACCTTTGACAAATATTTTTTGCCCGTTTACCAACACTTCGCGGCTACGGGTTGTAGTGTTCCAAACCGTATTGATTTCACGCACGCCAAATTTTATATCTTCTGCATCACTTGCTGAACCGTCATCTTTTATAAACTGTACATTGCTGTTGTATAGGTTTTGCGGGCCATAGCCATTGGGCCACCAAAGTTTTGGATTCTTCAAAACATAATCCGGCAATTGCAAGTTAATATTTGTGTTGGGAGGAACAGAAGCATTCGTGGAAATTTTTTCTCCCGCGACAGAATACTCCAACGTGCCATGCACTTCTTTATCAGTTGCATTGTTTAATTCAGCAGACACTTTTATAGTGGCCGGCGCCTGCTCTCCTTCAACAAATCTTTTGCCCGGAACAAGTGTGATCACATGCGTGTTTTGTACCTTAACAGCGCCGGTTCTTTCAATCGTTACTTTATCCCAAATACCCGTGTTGCGATCTCGCACAGGTTGTATCCAATCCCAGCCCGCTACATACTGATGCGAAACATTTTTTGCAATAGTGCCGTCGCCGCCCTGTCCGCCATTGGGGTCACCAACAGGATCCGGCGGATAGACAATCACCGCCAACCGGTTCTTTCCATTTTTCGTCAGCCACTTTGTAATATTATATTGCTGCCGCAAAAACATTCCATAAAATCTTTTATCATTCAGTTGGTGGCCGTTCAGAAAAACATCGCAACTATAATTGATGCCCCGAAAATGCAGCCACACCTGTTCTTCAGCGCTGGTACTTTTTTCTGTAAAATCTTTTACAAACCAGTAAGTGTAATAGTCACTGCCCGTGTTATAGATATCAGGAATTTTTTCATTGTTCATTCCATAGAATGGATCGGGTACCATTTTATTGTTGAGCATCGTGGTAAGCACCGTGCCGGGCACCGTTGCAGGCATAAAACCTATTAAAGAAAAAGACAGTTGCGAAATTTTTTCTCCATTCTTATTTATGTCTTTTACATTGATGCATTTCCATCCGCTGTTGAGTTCGTATGGTTGTTGCGCATGGGCGGTGGCACCAAAAACACACAGGGCTAAGAAAAGGAATCCTTTGAACTTCATGGGAAAATTGTTGAGTTTAGGTGGAATTGCAAATTACAGGAAAATATAGAAAGTTATTTTGGTATCCTGCATGATATAGTTTGTTCATGCCTGCAGAACGGAAAATAAAAACCCCAGAATTTGCCTGCTTACTGTTGCCGGCCGCGCAAATAAATTAACTTTCCGCGAAATTTGCATCCGGTTATGAAAACCAATTACTTTCTTTTTTTCATCCTGGTTTCATTGTATACAATCGCCTGCGGCGGAAGTAGTCATCATAAAGACGCAAACATTGATTCCTCTTTAATTAAACGGATTGATATTTCCTCGGTTCTTCCGAAAGACAGTATCATCCCCAAAGTAGTTTGTGGCTCAGATCCGGCAATGTCGTATGCCTTGTATATTCCATCATCAAAAAATAATAACCCTTTGCCCGTGGTTTATTTTTTTGATCCGCATGGGAATGGTGTGTTGCCGGTTAAAAAATATAAATCTTTGGCCGACAGCTTTCATTTCATTTTAGCAGGAAGCAACGATTCAAAAAATGGCAACAACCTGGATGACGCCGGAAAGATTTTTACAGCAATGAAAGATGATCTTGTAAAAAGAGCCAACGTAAACGCCGACCGAATTTATCTATGCGGATTTTCAGGAGGCGCTAAGGTAGCTACGTATTTGGCACTCCACTTTCCTGGAATAAAAGGGATCGTTGCAAATGGCGCAGGACTTGAAGATATTACCCACGCAGGTGATTTTACATTCAGCTATACGGCGATAGCCGGCGAGGGTGATTTAAACATGACTGACCTGGCCGCCATTGAAAATCTTTTGGATAAAACCCACACACGCCACAGTATTATTTATTTTGACGGCATCCATGAATGGGCTCCCGAAACAACGATGGCTATTGCTTTTGAAGGCTGGCAGTTGGAAGCGATGCGCGATAAGTTAATTCCCGCTGATAGCTTGTTTACTCACCAGTTTGCAGCGCAACTGAAAGAAATTGTCAATAAAAAAATGAAGCAAAATCAACTAATCCAGGCACAGCAAAATTGTAAGCTTGCCGCGACTATGTTGCAGGGGTTTCAAGATGAACAAAATTGGTTTGTACAAAAGCAAAGTGCAATTACTCGATCAAATATTTTTCAACAACAAAAAGAGCAAAGACGACAATTATTGGCCAAAGAAGAAAAATTAAAATTCGATTACCAGCAAAAATTTGCAGACACGGATGCGGGCTATTGGGAAAAGACGATAAAAGAGGTAAAGGCCAAATCCCGACTGAAAAATGCCGAAAGCCAGATGTATCAACGGTTACAGGCATATCTTTCCTTAGCGTTTTATACTATCAGCAACCAGATGATTAACCGTAATGAAAATAAAATCGCCGAGTTTTTCGTAGCGCTTTACAAAATGGCCGACCCAACAAATAGTGAAGCATGGTATTTTTCCGCGATTTTAGATGCGCGAAATAATGAAGCAGAAAAAATCAGAAAAGACTTGGAAAAGGCCATAGCCCTTGGCTTTAATGATAAAAAGCGGTTGATGCAACAGCCTGAATTTGCGCAACGAAATATCGATGTAAATGAAATTGAAAAACAGATAAAGTAGAAGCTGTTATTTCTTCCTGAACTTAAGGAAATAAAAAAGACTTTTTTTATGCCTTTACTGTATTAAACCATTTTGAAATCTTCCAGAAACTTGGTAGTGAAATTTCCTTTCCTGAACTGCTCATTTTGCATCAGTTGAAGATGAAAAGGAATGGTAGTTTTGATACCTTCGATCACATATTCGCTTAAAGCTCTGTACATCGTGTCAATAGCCTCATCCCGCGTCTGGGCCATGGTAATCAATTTTCCAATCATGCTGTCATAATAAGGCGGAATTACGTAGCCCGCGTAGCAATGGCTGTCAACGCGCACGCCATGTCCGCCCGGCTGATGAAGAACGGTGATGCGGCCGGGAGAAGGCCGGAAATCGTTATAAGGATCTTCGGCATTTATCCTGCATTCTATTGCATGCATTTCAGGATAATAATTTCTCCCTGAAATTTTTTCACCGGCGGCAATCTTTATTTGCTCTTTAATCAAATCGTAATTCACTACTTCTTCTGTAACACAATGCTCCACCTGGATCCTCGTATTCATTTCCATGAAATAAAAATCACGGTTTTTATCCACCAGGAATTCAACAGTACCCACGCTTTCATAATTGATAGCAGAGGCTGCTTTGATGGCCGCTTCTCCCATTCTTTCGCGTAATTCCGGCGTCATAAAAGGGGAAGGGGATTCTTCCACCAGCTTTTGGTGGCGGCGTTGAATAGAACAATCTCTTTCGCTAAGATGGCACACATTTCCATATTGGTCGCCGGCAATTTGAATTTCTATATGATGTGGCTCCTCCACATATTTTTCCATGTAAATACCGTCGTTCTTAAACGCAGCGCCTGCTTCAATTTTCGCCGTTTCAAATGCCCTTTCCATTTCTTTTTCGCTCCAAACTACGCGCATGCCTTTACCTCCCCCACCGGCAGTTGCCTTTAAGATAACGGGATAGCCTACTTTTTTGGCCGATTTTTTTGCATGGTTCACATCTTCCAGCAAGCCCTCTACGCCAGGAACAACGGGCACTCCCGAAACAATCATCGTTTCCTTAGCCGTAATTTTATCGCCCATAGAATTAATCATCGCGGGAGTTGGTCCGATAAATTTAATGCCGTGGTCAAAACATATCTGGGCAAACTTTGCATTTTCTGCCAGGAATCCATATCCCGGGTGTATGGCATCCGCATTGGTAATTTCAACCGCCGCCATAATGTGTGGAATATTCAGGTAGCTGTCTATGCTGGCTGGCTTACCGATACAAACCGCTTCATCAGCAAATTTTACATGCAGGCTGTCTTTATCGGCTGTAGAATAAACGGCCACCGTTTTGATGCCCATTTCTTTACAGGTTCTGATTATCCTCAGGGCTATTTCGCCCCTGTTTGCAATGAGTATTTTTTTAAACATCTTTTTAATGTGCCAATTAGCTAATTAGCTGATTAGTTGATGTGCTAACGTGCTAATCTCAGTTTTAATTTTTAAGAATTTTAAGTCTTCTTTTTAAATATACTTTCTTTTAATTCGCTAAAAAATGAAAAAGTCCATCACAGAACTTATCGGGGTTTTTCTTTTAGCCGTTCCTAAAATCTTATTAATAACCTTTTGAACCGATTCAAGTTTTAAGAGCAATGAATCACATTCGGGGTATCTGTCTGAATAGTTGCATAATAAAAGCCAGTATTGAGTTTCATCGGCTTCTTTTGCAGCAATTTTAATTTTATGAATAAAATCTATTTTGCTTTCGGCATTCTGAGCTTCTGTACAATTTGCGCCAATTGAAGTGCCCGATTTGAGTAGTTGCCTGCTGATTGTATATTTTTTCCTCTCATCAAGAAGATCGCAATAATCTATAATTAATAATGAAAATTCGAAAGTGAGTTTCAGAATAGGATTTGATTCAATTTCTTCCTTCTTCATAAATAAGAATTATATAGAAAAGAGAAAATTTACCATGCTTAAATTAGCATATCAGCTAATTAACTAATTAACTAATTAAGCCGGCTCTACCAAAAACAATGGCTGATCAAACTCTACCGGAGAGGCATCTTCTACCAGCACTTTCACAATCTTTCCGGCTACTTCACTTTCTATTTCATTAAATAATTTCATGGCTTCTATAATACAAACTACCTGGCCCACTTCTACCTCATCGCCCACGCTTACAAAAATGGGTTTGTCGGGCCCGGCCTGGCGATAAAAAGTCCCGATCATGGGACTTTTAATGGTAAGAAGATTTTCCTGCTTTGCGGATTCCTGCCTGGTTTCAGATGACTTTGGCAAGCCAGCAGGAGCAGCGGCTATCGCCGGCTGCTGTATCGCCTGAAACGGTTGCATCATTGGCTGGCCGATAATCGGCGCCGGATCTTTTTTCTGCTTTATGGTAATTTTAAAACCTTCTTGTTCAATCATCAATTCACCAATATTGCTCTTATTTACAAGCTTTACCAATTCATGAATTTGCTTAATGTCCATACAGGATATCGTATTTAGGTTATAAAAAACTAGTAGCTAAGGTACTTTTTAAATTGAAAATTAAGGGAATAAATGTAAACAAAAATTAGTGGAACTGGCCGCTTATTCTTTCACTCTTTCAACATATTCGCCGTTTTTTGTGTTCACCCTTATCAGTTCGCCTTCGTTTACAAATAAGGGAACATTTACGGTAGCGCCTGTTTCCACCGTTGCCGGTTTAAGTGTTTTCGTGGCGGTGTCGCCTTTTAAACCAGGCTCGCTGTAAGTTACTTTCAGCACAATTTTATCGGGCAATTCAACTCCCATCGGAAGGTCGGTTTCCGTATTTATCAACACAGATACTTCCTGGCCATCTTTTAAAAACTGGGGAGCATCTATCAACTCAGGCGATACTACAATCTGTTCATAATTTTCAGTGTTCATAAAGGTATAGCCGGTATCATCTTTAAAAAGATATTGATAGGGCCTCTTTTCAACACGCACCGGAAAAATAGTTTCACCACTGTTCCACGTCTGTTCGATGGTGCGCCCGTTGTCTACGCCTTTTAATTTTGCCCACACCTTTGCAGCCGCGCGCGCAGTTTTATTTTGTCCGAATTCAATGACAGTATAAAGACTACCATCAATTTTTAAAATCAGTCCTGTCCGGATATCAGAAGTAGATGCCATATAAAAAATTTTTTGAGGCAGCAAAGGTAAAAGAATTGACGTAATGGCTGAGCTATTTCTAAAAAAACGTGGTTCCCAATTCTTAAACAACTGCTAAACTAACGCTGTATGCCCCGTGAATTCATACTTTTACATAGTTTTATTAAAAATCATTTCTGTGAAATATTTATTCATTTTTTCATTTTTATTTCTTGTTTCTTTCTCTGCATTTTGCCAGAAAGATTCAGCCGGGCAACCGGCTCCTTATCTTCAATATCCTACCATACCTGCATTTACGCTTTATAGGGCGCCGGATAGCAGCGCCTTTACGAGGGAAGATTTGAAGAAAAACAAGAATACTATTTTCATCGTGTTCAGCCCGGATTGCAGTCATTGCCAGAATGAAGCGAAGATGATTACCCAAAATATAAAGCAATTTAAAAACACGCAATTTGTAATGCTTACTTATTTGCCTTATGAAGAGATGATGGCGTTTTATAAAGTTTTTCGCATTTACAATTATCCGCAAATAACGATGGGCCGGGATACCAAATTTTTCTTCCCCATTTATTTTGGCGTAAAAAATCTGCCTGGCATCTATATTTATGATAAAAACGGGCGCTTTAAAAAATCATTCGAGGGCGATGTAAAACCGGAAACGATTTTGGCCGAGTTGTAAATTTTCTTTGTCTAAACATCAAAATAAAAAAGGCAATTATTTGTTGGTTCACTGTCTATTTTTAATCACGGGATGCGGTTCCATTTTCCGCTTTGGCGATTTTTATTAGTTTTATAAAAAAAATTATGATGAAAAGATTTTTAGTTTTTGTTTGCTGCTTATGTATTTCTTACGGCGGATTTTCACAGACGAAGAACACCCCGGAATATATAAAAAACCCCGTTATTCCTGAGTTTACCGTTTACACCGCACCCGATAGCTCTGTATTCACCAAACAAAATCTTAAAGAAAACAAACCCACATTAATTATGATTTTTAGCCCGGAATGTGGGCATTGCCAAAATGTAACAAAGGAACTGGAAGAATATATGGGTCATTTCAAAAATACCCAAATCCTGATGGTAACCTGGCTTCCGTATACCGAGATGATGGCATTTTATCACAATTATAAAATTGCCGAATACCCACAGATTGTGATGGGCTGGGATAAAAAAGATTTTTTCCTACCCTATTATCACGTTCAAATGTATCCTGGAATAGTGGTTTATGACAAGCATGGCAAATACGTAACCTCTTTCAACGGTGATGTAAAAATGGAAGACGTGGCCAAAGCACTCGGTGAATAAATTGAATAACTTACAACTTACAACTTACAACTTTCAACTTACAACTTTCAACTTTCAACTCCTATCCGGTAAAATAATAATACAATACCTTTGAACTGTAATCCTATTTTTAAAAAATTAATAATAAAAAAAAAGAAATGAAAGTAACTGTAGTAGGTGCCGGAGCAGTTGGCGCCACAGCGGCAGACAACATTGCCCGGAAAGAACTTTGTGAAGAATTAGTTTTATTGGATATTAAGGACGGCATCACAGAAGGAAAAGCAATGGATTTCGCGCAAAGCCAAACACTTTTGGGAAGCGATACAAAAATTATTGGCAGTACCAATGATTATTCCAAAACAAAAGGCAGCAATGTAGTGGTGATTACTTCAGGTGTGCCCCGCAAACCCGGGATGTCGCGTGAAGAATTAATCGGCATCAACGCTGATATTGTTGAAGGTGTAGCACTGAAAATATTGGAAGAATCACCGGAAGCTATTCTTGTGATAATCAGCAATCCGATGGATACGATGACCTACCTGGCTTTGAAAGCCACCAAACTTCCCAAAAACAGGATTATCGGCATGGGAGGAATTTTAGACAGCGCCAGGTTTAAATATTTTCTATCTACTGCAATGAACGTATCCGCCCAGGATTTGCAGGCAGTAGTAATCGGGGGGCACGGAGATACCACGATGATTCCCCTTACCAGGTTAGCCACTTACAACAGCACTCCGGTTTCCAATTACCTTGATGAAGAAACTTTGAATAAAGTAGCCGCAGATACGATGGTTGGTGGAGCTACGCTTACCAAATTATTAGGCACCAGTGCATGGTACGCGCCCGGAGCCGCAGCAGCTACGTTAGTGGAAGCGATTGTACGCGATGAGAAAAAATTGATTCCTTGTTCAGTTTTGCTTGACGGCGAATATGGACAAAAAGATATTTGCATTGGCGTTCCGGTAGTAATAGGCAAAACCGGTTGGGAAAAAATAATTGATTTTAAACTGAATGAAGACGAGCAGGCAAAATTCAACAAAAGTGCGGATGCGGTAAGAAATATGAATGCTGCCTTAAATAAAATTGGCTAAGATTTTTTTTATAATTGAACCGGCGTAATTGATTGCGCCGGTTTTTTTATTTCTCGGATTTGCATTGATTTGCCAGGCAAGGAAGTATCCGTTTAAAGTTATCTTTGAAGTAACGTAATAGAAGTAAAGCAGGAAATAACCTGTTTTTATTTTTAATCAAAACACTTTACGATGGCACAAGATCTTTTTCAATCACCGGACTATTTTAATGTGGATGAGTTGCTGACTGATGAACAAAAACTCATCAGGGAAAGCGTTCGCAATTATGTGAAGAAAGAAATCTCTCCCATCATTGAATCGTATGCACAGAAAGCGGAATTCCCACAGCAAATCGTAAAGCAATTGGGCGACCTTGGATGTTTTGGGCCAACTATTCCTGAGGAATACGGCGGTGGCGGATTGGATTATATTTCCTATGGACTAATGATGCAGGAACTGGAGCGCGGGGATAGTGGCGTACGCAGTACTGCCAGCGTGCAAGGCTCCTTGGTAATGTTTCCCATTTTTGAATATGGGACTGAAGAACAACGAAAAAAATACTTACCCAAATTAGCCAGCGGCGAATGGCTGGGATGTTTTGGATTAACAGAACCTAACTATGGAAGCGATCCCGCAGGAATGCTGAGTAATTTTAAAGACGATGGCGATCATGTTATTTTAAACGGAAGTAAAATGTGGATCAGCAATGCGCCGTTTGCGCAGATCGCTGTGGTTTGGGCAAAAGATGAAAACGGGGAAATTCACGGATTGATTGTTGAAAGAGGAATGGAAGGATTTACCACGCCCACAACACATAGCAAGTGGAGCCTTCGCGCCAGCGCCACCGGCGAATTGGTTTTTGATAATGTGAAAGTGCCGAAGGAAAATATTTTACCCAACATCAAAGGATTGAAAGGACCGCTGAACTGCCTTACCAAAGCGCGATATGGAATTGCATGGGGCGTGGTGGGCGCAGCAATGGACTGTTACGATACCGCACTACGTTATTCTAAAGAAAGAATCCAGTTTGATAAACCGATTGGAAGTTTTCAATTGCAACAAAAAAAACTGGCGGAGATGATCACTGAAATCACAAAGGCACAATTGCTTAACTGGCGACTGGGCGTTTTGATGAATGAAAAAAAGGCTACGCCGCAGCAGGTAAGCATGGCCAAAAGAAATTCATGCGTGATAGCAACGCAGATTGCGCACGATGCCCGTCAAATGCTTGGCGGAATGGGCATCACAGGCGAATACCCCATCATGCGCCACATGATGAACCTGGAAAGCGTGATTACTTATGAGGGCACTCATGACATTCATCTTTTAATAACCGGAATGGATATTACGGCAATGAATGCGTTTAAATAAAAATCGAATTTTTATTGTAATAAAAATTTTTAAATGGAATCTGAATTATATAAAAGCATTGTTTCTAACTCTGAAGTATGCGGCGGACGAGCAACAATAAAAGGAACAAGATTAACTGTCAAAACTATTATGGAACATGTTATAGCAGGTGATAGTGATGAAATTTTATTAGAAGCTTTTCCCAGGTTGACTAAAGAAAGTTTGAAGCATTGCAAAGAATTTACAACGTTGCTTCTTGATAGCAAAACTTTAATGAATTCATTTGATTATAAAAATGAGAATGCATCTATAGATATGATTCCACGAAAAAAAATCAGAAAATTTTGAACCAAAATATTTTTTTAATCGGTTTTATGGGAAGCGGCAAATCTTACTGGGGCCATATCTGGGCTCAGCAAAAAGGCTTAACATTTTACGACCTGGATACGGAAATCGAAAATTCTTTCGAACTTCCCGTGGAACTAATATTTGAAAAGCACGGCGAAGAAAAATTCCGGGAAATGGAAAGATATCACCTCCGCAAATTTGAAAGCAATAAAAATCATCTGATCGCCTGCGGCGGTGGCACACCCTGCTTTTTTGATAATCTTGAATGGATGAAAAAACATGGCAAGGTCGTGTATTTAAAAGCTTCGCCGGAATATATTTTAAAAAGAGTGATGGCCGAAACCGAAAAAAGACCTCTGCTAAAAAAAGTTAACCCTTCAGAATTGCTCTTTTTTATTCAGCAAAAATTAAAAGAACGTGAGCCGGTTTATCTACGTGCAGACTACATATTGGATGTGGAAACGCTCAGTAAAGATTCACTGGATCTTCCATAAAAAACAAAAGCGAAACTTTTCCCTTAAATGATTGTAAAAAGTTGAATTTAGTTTGATCACTCTTTTATGTTCTAATTTTATCAAAAAGAAGTTGATCTATAAATAAAATATGGGCAGCCTTAGATTAAAAAATCACATTAAAAGTTTGCCTGCTGAAAAATAAAAATTATGCATAAGGGATTTTTGAAAACGGCTGCATTTTTAGGCGCTTTATCGGTAGCACTGGGAGCATTTGCAGCGCATGGCCTAAAGGGCTCTGTTTCACCGCAAGCTCTAGAAATTTTTGAAACCTCTGTTAAATACCAATTTTATCATGTTTTCGGTTTGTTAGCCGTTGGAATTATTTATAAAGAGTTTTCTTCAAAAATCCTTGTTTGGGCAGGCAGGTTATTTATCGCCGGAATTATTTTATTCTGTGGTTCCCTGTATATTCTCACCGCTACAATAGCTTCCGGTGAAACTTCATTTAACTGGATTGGAGCCATTACACCTTTTGGCGGACTGTGTTTTATTCTCGGCTGGATTTTCCTTTTTTGGGGTTTCAGAAAGAAACAGGCTGTTGAATTTCCTTAATTAAAAATTAAATAAACCTTTTGCATTTTTACGCTGGTAAAAAATGAAATTTCCATTCCCTATCTTTGTCGCTGATGGCATCTAACGGCAAAAAAAACAGTAAATCAAAGGCGGCGGCTTCTTCTAAACTCAAAGCTGATAAGGTTGAAAAAATAGAGGTTAAAAAACTGATTCATGACGAACGCTCGCGTAAAATAGCAGGATCATTTTTTATCCTGGCGGCCTTTCTGTTGTTCATCGCATTTACTTCCTATCTGTTTACCTGGCAGCAGGACCAGTCAGGCCTCAGGGAGGCCAAAATATTTTTTCCTGACGAAAAGCAACATTTTGCAAACTCCCTCGGCACATTCGGAGCCTGGATTTCAGATTTATTTTTTCGTGCAGGGTTCGGAATCGCTTCTTATTTATTTTGCCTTTTATTTTTTGTAATTGGTGTTAACCTTATTGCTCCGCGCAAAATCTTTTCAGTAAAAAGAAATATCAGGTACGTTATTGTGGGCCTTTTGGTAATCAGTGTTTGCGCTTCTTTTATTTTTCATTCGCCGAATCCGCGTTCTTTTGGAACAGCAGCGCCCGAGTTTTTCTGGGGTGGTAAAGTGGGCGATATGATAAATGATTGGCTACAGCAAATGATTGGCTATGTAGGAACATTTGCACTTTTGCTGGTTTGCTTATTCAGCTATATCATCTGGCGTTTCAATCCCGCGTTCAATTTGCATAAAGTAAGAAAAATAAAAAGTTCCCTTTTCACCGGTATTGTGGCTGGCGATGATAATGTCGTGGATGAAGAAACGAAAACTCCTGCCCCTTTTATTCCTTTGACTTCTACTCCGTTAAAAGAAAATGCGGAGTTTGAACATCAATTTGAGGTGGTCGAAAAAGATGAAGAACCCACATTTACTGACAGATTTAAAAAAGAAGAAAAAAAACTGGTTATAAGAGATAATGCGCCGGACAGCGGTTTAACGCTCGAGGTAAAAAATGCTGAAGCTTTAGAGGAGCAGGAAGAAGAGCCTGCACCTGTAAAACCGAAATTGCCCCAACAGCTTTATGATCCCGTATTAGATTTAAGAAATTACAAATACCCTACGCTGGATTTATTGGAAAATCATGGCAATGATAAAATTGTGCAGGATGTTTCTGAGTTGGAAGAAAATAAAAACCAGATTATTCATACGCTGCGCAATTATGATATAGAAATACAAAAAATTTTTGCAACAGTAGGTCCTACGGTCACTTTATATGAAATCATTCCGGCGCCGGGCGTGCGCATTTCACGAATCAAAAACCTGGAAGATGATATTGCTTTAAGCCTTGCTGCGCTGGGCATCCGTATCATCGCGCCTATCCCAGGAAAAGGAACAATTGGTATTGAAGTGCCCAACTTCAAAAAAACCGTGGTGAGCATGAAAGCGCTGCTGAATTCTGATAAATTTGTAAACAGCAATTTCACGCTGCCCATCGCCATCGGCAAAAAGATCGACAACGAAAATTTCATTGTAGACCTTACTTCAATGCCTCATTTATTAATGGCGGGCGCTACCGGCCAGGGGAAATCTGTAGGATTGAATGCCATATTGGTTTCGTTACTTTATAAAAAACATCCATCTCAATTAAAATTGGTTTTAATAGACCCAAAGAAGGTAGAATTAAGCATTTATAAAAGCATTGAAAAACATTTTCTGGCTAAACTACCCGGTGAGGAAGAAGCGATCATAACTGACACCAAAAAAGTAATACATACTCTAAATGCACTTTGCATTGAAATGGATAACCGTTACGATTTGTTGAAGGAAGCTGGAACAAGGAATATAAAAGAGTACAACCACAAGTTCATTAACAGAAGATTAAACCCGGAAAAAGGCCACCAGTTTTTACCATTTATTGTGTTAGTAATTGATGAATTTGCCGACCTGATAATGACTGCCGGCAAAGAGGTAGAGATGCCGATTGCCCGCCTGGCACAGCTTGCGAGAGCTGTGGGCATCCACCTGATTATTGCTACGCAGCGGCCTTCTGTAAATATTATTACCGGAACCATCAAGGCGAACTTCCCTGCAAGAATTGCCTTTAAAGTAAGCAGCAAGATTGACAGCAGGACAATTTTGGATATTGGCGGAGCTGAGCAACTGATAGGCAAGGGCGATATGCTCATAAGTTATAATGGTGAGCTCACCCGTCTTCAATGTGCTTTTGTAGATACGCCAGAAGTAGATAAGATTACGGATTTCATTGGCGACCAGCAAGGCTATACTGAAGCATTTATGTTGCCTGAGTATGTAGATGAAAAAGAATTTGAAAACAAAACATTTGATGCCAACGATCGTGATCCTCTTTTCGATGACGCTGCAAGATTGATTGTTCAAAGCCAGAGTGGAAGCACTTCATTGCTACAACGAAGGATGAAACTTGGTTACAATCGTGCCGGGCGGCTCATGGATCAGCTTGAAGCCGCTGGGATTGTAGGCCCCAACCAGGGAAGCAAAGTGCGCGATGTAATGGTAAAAACAGATGCAGAATTGCAACAATACCTGAGTGGTGATTAACAGTAAAGCAAGAAATAAAAGGCTTTTTTATTTTTGCGCAACTACTTCTTCAATCTCATCAAAAACGATAGCACTGTGGCTTTCATCGTAAATGCAATTGCCGTTATTAATCACCAATACCTGAGGAGATTCGTGCATTACATTAAATTGAGAAGCAATTCTGTTTGAAATATTCCTGTATTTGAAGAGATCAACAAGATAGAAATTGATACCGGCAGGATTGTCATTTCTCTCGAGCCGGTTTTTAACCATTTTACTGGTTCCACACCGGGTGCTATGCTTAAAAATTACCTGGGGTGTGGTATTTGAGGCTGAAATTATTTCGTCGAGTTGTTTTTCATTTTCCAGGAGTATCCAGTTCATACAGGCTTTTAAAATATTTAATAAACAATTCCTTCTGACATTGGGCAGCCTGTCTTTCGTGAGCTACTACAGGAAGAAAATGTAAAGGCTGCAAGGCATACAACAATAAGCAGAACAAAAAATTTTTTCATAGATAATGTTTTTATTGGATTTAGATTTGCAAATTTAAAACAAGAGATTTAATGTATTTTCTTAAAAACGTGCTATATTCCAAACTTTAGAATTAATTAACGAAAAACAGCAATAAAAATTATGCGTGTCCATTTTATTTCCATCGGGGGAAGCGTAATGCACCAGTTGGCGATCGCTTTAAAGAAAAAAGGAAGTACCGTAACGGGAAGTGATGATGAAATATTTGAACCCGCAGCCACTAATTTAAAGAATGAAAATCTTTTGCCTTCCGAAAATGGCTGGCACCCGGAATTGATTACTCCTGAAACAGATGCTGTCATCCTGGGAATGCATGCAAAGGAAGATAATCCCGAACTCAAAAAAGCAAAAGAGCTGGGCCTGAAAATTTATTCCTTTCCTGAATATATTTTTCTCGAAAGCCTTCATAAAAAAAGAATCGCAGTTGGAGGCAGCCATGGCAAAACGACTACCACGGCCATGATAATGCATGTCTTAAATTCCCTACATTTTGATTTTGACTACCTGGTGGGCGCATCTTTAAAAGGTTTTGAACAAAGCGTAAAAATTACGGAAGCGCCTGTTATTGTTTGCGAAGCCGATGAATATCCCGCCAGCGCAATCGAAAAAAAACCAAAATTTCATTTTCTTTTTCCACACATCGCGGTGATCACCGGCATAGCATGGGATCATATTAACGTATTTCCAACATTTGAGTTTTATCTCGAGCAATTTATAATTTTTGTCAACAAGATTGAAAAAAACGGTATACTTATTTATAATGAAACTGACCAGGTTTTGAAGAAACTCGTTGAATCTCATCGCAGAGATGATATTTCTTATGCTCCTTACCATCTTCCGGAGCACACAATTGACGAAGGAAAAACCATCGTAACGATAGGCAACACCGGTTCAACTTTAAAGGTGTTCGGTAATCATAATCTTTTAAATTTGCAGGCAGCATGGCTGGTTTGCAAAGAACTCAATATTAGCGAAAAAGCATTTGCCGGTGCGATTTCAGATTTTGAAGGAGCTGCTAAAAGGTTGCAGTGGATAGGTTCAAAAAACGACGGAAATATTTACAGGGATTTTGCTCATGCGCCTAGTAAAGTGAAAGCAAGTATCGATGCTGTTAAAGAACAATTTCCAGATAAAAAATTAATTGCGATACTTGAATTACATACTTTTAGCAGCCTCAATAAAGAGTTTATGAATGAATATGGCGGAGCAATGGCCAATGCAGACGAGGCAATAGTATTTTACAGCCACCACGCCCTTGAATTGAAGAGGATGAATTTCCTGGAACCTGCCCTTGTAAAGCAAGGATTTAAGAAAGAGAACCTGGTGGTGATAAATGAAAGGCAGGAATTAGAAGAAAAGCTCAGACAATATGATTTAAAAAATGCGAATTATCTTTTTATGAGTAGTGGAAACTATGATGGAATGAATATACTTACTACTCTGAATATTTAAATTTAAATTACCAAATCCAATATGGCATTACAATTAACACGACCTCTTGTTTTTATTGATCTCGAAACTACAGGAACTAACATCGCTATTGATCGGGTTATCGAAATTGCAATCGTTAAAATTCTACCAGATAGAACCCGGCATGTAAAACACAAGCTGATAAACCCGCAAATGCCCATTCCAAAAAGCAGCACTGACATTCACGGAATAACGGACGAAAAAGTTAAGGACGCGCCAATTTTTAAAGAAGTGGCCAACGAATTAAAGCAATTTATCGACAATGCTGACTTATCTGGCTATAATTCAAACCGCTTCGACATTCCTTTACTGATGGAAGAGTTTCTGAGGGCCGGCATTTCAATCGATATGGCGAACAGGAGAATGCTGGACGTTCAAACTATTTTTCACATGATGGAAAAAAGAACGCTGGCTGCGGCTTACAAATTTTATTGTGAAAAAGATTTACAGGATGCTCACTCCGCAGAAGCAGATGCATCCGCAACCTGGGAAATCCTTGAAGCACAATTAGAAAGATACGCGCATCTCGGGCAAACATTGGATACTGTTCTTCAATTTACCGGCGAAGAAAAATTCGTGGATTTTGCACGGAGGTTTATTATGGATAAAGATGTGGAAGTTTTCAATTTTGGCAAGCACAAAGGGCGCAGCGTGGCCCAGGTGTTGAAAGCTGAACCTCAATATTACGATTGGATGATGAAGGGAGATTTCCCTTTGCACACCAAACAAAAACTTACTGAAATTTTTAACAGAACTCTTCTTAAGAAATAAACAAATGAACGGTTTTGAAATACCATAACAAATAATTTATTAATTTCATTCGAAATACAGCAATCGTTGGAAAAGCTTTTAATTATACCCACTTATAATGAAAAGGAAAATGTTACGTCTTTACTAAAAGCTGTATTTAACTTACAACAAGGCTTTCATGTGCTTATTATTGATGATGGCTCGCCCGACGGGACTGCGGAAATTGTCAAAAATCTTTTTAATACCTATCCCGGTAGATTGTTTTTGGAGGAAAGAAGAGGAAAGTTTGGATTAGGCACAGCTTACCTGCATGGCTTCAGGTGGGCGCTTAACAGGGGATATGAATTTATTTTCGAAATGGATTGCGATTTTTCTCATAATCCGAAAGATCTTGATAAACTATACAGGGCGTGCAAATATGGCGGCGCCGATGTTTCCGTTGGTTCAAGATATGTGAAGGAAGGAAAAGTTGAAAACTGGCCGGCGCTGAGAATCTTCATTTCCAAAGGTGCTTCCATTTATACCAGGATGATAACATTTATGCCTGTCAAAGATCCTACCGCCGGCTTTGTTTGTTACCGCAGCTACGTTCTGGAAGCCATCAATTTTGAAAAAATCAGTTTTGTCGGTTATGCTTTCCAGATTGAAATGAAATTTGCTGCGTGGAAACTGGGTTTCAAAATAAAAGAAGTGCCTATCACCTTCATTGACCGTCAATACGGGGTTTCAAAGATGAACAAAGGCATAGTAAAAGAAGGCATTTTTGGCGTTTTAAAATTGAAGTGGATGAGCATATTCAAAAATTACCGCAACCGCGTAAAAAATTATGACAGCTTGTTTAAAAATGAACCGGAATTAACTCCGGTAGAACAAAACGGGTCTGGCAACTGACTGCGATTCGATTAGCTTCCTTTAAATGAGGGATGAAATTGCTGAAGCGTTTCTCTTAAATATTCCCTGTCCAGGTGTGTGTAAATTTCAGTAGTGGTAATGCTTTCGTGGCCGAGCATTTCCTGCACTGCGCGCAAGTCGGCGCCGCCTTCCACAAGATGTGTGGCGAAAGAATGCCTGAATGTATGCGGTGAAATTTTTTTCGTAATTCCCGCTTTTCTTGCCGCCTCTTTTACTATCATAAAAACCATCACCCTCGAAAGGATTTTGCCTCTCCGATTTAAAAAAACAATGTCCTCATTTCCCTTTATAACGGTAATGTGTACACGAATTTTTTCGAGGTAAATTTTTACAAATTTAATTGCTGAGCTGCCAATAGGAATAAGCCGCTCCTTATCGCCCTTACCCGTCACGCGTATGTATCCTACATCAAAAAAAAGACAGGATAATTTTAAATTAACCAGCTCAGAAACGCGCAAACCGCAACTGTACAGCGTTTCAATCATTGCTTTGTTCCTGGTGCCTTCGGGCGTGCTTAGATCAAGTGATGCAATTATCTGTTCAATTTCCTGAAAGCTTAAAGTATCAGGAAGATGTTTGCCCAACTTAGGCGCCTCAAGCAATTCCGTCGGATTTGATATCGAGATTTGTTCCTGCAAACAATATTTATAAAATGCTTTTATTCCTGAAATAATCCTCGCCTGCGAAGCCGTAGTCATTCCCAATTCATTTATCCATTTCAGAAACTTGTCTAAATCTGCGAGCGCTATTTCTTTAGGTGACTTTTCAAAATTATGTAAGGAAAGAAACTGAGTAAATTTTTCGATGTCATGAATGTACGCATCAACAGAGTTTTCGGATAAAGATTTTTCCAGTTGCAAATAGGCTTTAAATCCCTTTTTATAAGGTTCCCACATGAATAAAGAAAATTAAAATTCGCGTTATTTATTATTTTACTGCACTTTTCCTGCTTCTTTCAGGAGACTTATATTTCTGTGAAATTAAAATAAAATAACGCTACTTTTATCTTAAATAAACACAGTTTTAGTACCGTTTTATGAATTCAATCCATCTGAAAAGATTAAAGAAAAATTTCGACCTCAGGCGAAAGTCATACAGGTATTTTATAACAAGAATAGAAAGCAAGCCGCCTGCCAATCTTGACAACCTGATGGAAGATGCAGAAAAGAAAGTATGGCAGGAGATAAATTGTCTTAGCTGCGCCAATTGTTGTAAAGTTATGAGCCCCACATACACTACGGCCGATATTAAAAGGATATCTGCACACCTTGGCATGAGGCCAAAAGATTTCAAAGAAAAATGGCTATACCGCGAGAAAAAAAATAACGACTGGATGAACCGTTCACAGCCGTGCCAGTTCCTTGATCTTACTACAAATATGTGCAGCATTTATGAAGTCAGGCCGGCTGATTGTGCAGACTTCCCGCATTTTCATCGAAGGCCTTCAACTGATTATTTTTATATTCATAAACAAAATATTGAATACTGCCCGGCCACCATGCTCCTGGTGGAAAAATTAAAAGCATCCATTCCCGCTCAATACCTGGCGGCCAATCGTTTTAGCGCCGTAAATGAAATATCTGTCAATTCAAATGAAGATGAAGCAGGAACGTAATGCCACGATTCATGCTTTATTAAATACATATTTTTCCATCCGAGTTTAATAAATGCCGATTTTTAAAATTTCCGGCCTGGAAAAGGCTATTTACATAAATATTCACCATCTTTTTTGACGAGGCCTTATTAATTTCTTTTGCAAAATTTTGGTAGATTTAATAGCAGTCAAACGATACTTATTAATTATTTTTGTTGAGTCATAGCCAGGTGTAACCCCATAAAATTGGAAAATACTATTAGCCCGGCTATTTTTATATAATATTCTATTTTTAGACTCCATTCATTTTAAGAAGTATAAAAGATTAAGTTATAGATGCTCAATAAATTTAAGTTCATAAATATACTTTGCCTTTCTTTAGCCGTGGTACTTTTTGCCTGCAACAGCCACAAAACAATCAAGCAAAAAGAAATAGTAAAGGCCCCGGAGAAAATGGATGAACAGGTCTCTGATAATATCAAATCTGTCCTTGATTATGCAGCTTCTTCGGGCGGAAAAATTAATGATTCCGTTCAATTATCCCAATTCAACCTCGTAAATAATTTTTATACCTCTAATAATTTTTCCGGGGTTTGGAGCAAGAGTGAAAAATGGAATTCTATTGCCGACTCTATGTTTGATTTTATAAAAAATTCTATGACCTACGGCCTGTATCCTGAAGATTATCATTTTTCAGCATTACAAAAAATAAGATCAAAGATTGAAAATGATAGTCTCGCACGAATGGATGCTGTAGTATGGACGAAAGCGGATCTTATGCTTACCGATGCATTCATGAATACGCTTAAGGATTTAAAAGAGGGCCGGATGGTAGACGATAGTGCTTCCATTGTTTCAGATAAAAAATATATTGATTCGTTCTTCATACCGAAAATAAAAAAAGCGATAACATCAAACACGCTCACCTCTATCTTTGAAAATGCGGAGCCGAAAAATATTTACTATACATCGCTTAAGGAAAAGCTTCCTGATTTTGTGAAAAACATGGATACCACAAAATATACCTACATCAATTTCCCGTATAGCGATACAGTAAAATTTTACACACAGCTCCATGAAAGGCTTGTCCAATCGGGAATTACACCTGTTTCCGCTATCGCTTCGGACTCTGTGTCTGTCAGCAATGAAGTAAAAAAATACCAGGCAAAACATAATCTTAAAATCGACGGGAAGCCGGGTCAGGAAACCATCTACAGGTTAAACTCTTATGATTTTGAAAAATTCAGGAGAATTGCAGTTACGCTTGACCGTTATAAAGAATTTCCTGAATTTCCTGAAAAATTCCTGATGGTTAATATCCCTTCTTTTGCCTTAAAAGTTTGGGATAATGATACTGTTGTATTGACCTCTAAGGTAATTGTCGGCAAACCTTCCACCCCTACCCCGGTTCTTCAATCAGCCATATCCAATATGGTCACCTATCCTAACTGGACGATTCCTGAAAGCATTATTAAGAAAGATATTTTACCTGCTTTGAAAGTGGATCCCGGGTATCTTGCCAGCAAAGGATTCAGCCTCGTGGATTATCATGGGCAGCTCGTAGATCCTTACTCGGTTAAATGGTCTAAATATAAAAAAGGCATTCCATGGAAAGTGGTGCAAGGCAGCGGAGATGATAATGCCCTCGGGATTTTTAAATTTAATTTCAGCAATCCATATAGTGTTTATTTGCATGATACCAACCAGCGCTATCTCTTTGCCAACTCCGACAGGGCGCTCAGCCATGGATGTGTGCGTGTTCAAAAATGGGAAGAGCTTGCTTTTTTTATTACAAAAAATGATAGCCTTGCTGCACCCAAAGGACACAAAATTTCGTATAATGCAGATTCAATAAAAACCTGGATTGCCAATGAAGACCGTAAATCAATTATGGTAAAAAAGAAGCTGCCTCTATACATTGAGTACTTTACCTGCGAGGCTACAAAAAATAAAATCGCATTCTACAAGGATATTTATAACAAAGACCAGGAACTGGAACAGAAATATTTTGCAGACAAAGTTTTATAAATTTTATGCGTTTCAAAATTGAAGGAAATATTGTTGATGTTGAATCGAAAAAAATAAATTTTGGTGAAGTTATAATCGAAGGCAATAAAATAAATTCAGTTCATAAAACATCGGATCAAAAAGAAAATGCCCCTTTTATATTGCCCGGCTTTATAGATTCACATGTACATATTGAAAGCTCGATGTTGGTTCCATCTGAATTTGCCAAGTTAGCTGTTGTTCATGGAACGGTGGCTACAGTAAGCGATCCTCACGAAATTGCGAATGTTTGCGGTATTCAGGGGGTGAATTACATGATCCAAAACGGAAAAACAGTTCCTTTCAAATTTTATTTTGGTGCGCCGAGCTGCGTACCTGCTACCATTTTCGAAACCGCAGGCGCTACGCTGGACGCACATTTGGTGGATGAGCTTTTAGCAAAAAATGAAATTCACTACCTGAGTGAAATGATGAATTTTCCCGGCGTGCTTCATCACGATGAAGAAGTTTTTTCCAAAATCAATGCAGCAAAAAAATACAACAAACCAATAGATGGGCATGCTCCCGGGCTTATGGGGCAGCATGCAAAAAAATACATTGATGCAGGCATAAGCACCGATCATGAATGCTTTACCGAAAAGAGGGCGCTTGACAAATTACATTTTGGAATGAAAATTCTAATCCGCGAAGGAAGCGCGGCAAAAAATTTTGACGCATTAATTAATCTTCTCAATAATCATGAAGATGAAATGATGTTCTGCAGCGACGACAAACACCCGGATAACCTCGTCAAGGGCCATATCAACGAACTTTGCAGGAGAGCCGTGCAAAAAGGAATTGATGTTTTCAAAGTGTTGAAAGCTGCGTGCATTAATCCGGTAAAACATTATAAATTAAGTGTGGGTCTTTTAAAAGAAGGAGACTTTGCAGATTTTATCATCGCAGAAGACTTAGTTAATTTTAAAACACTCAGTACATACATCAATGGACAGTTAGTGGCTAAAAATGGTATTTCAAAAATTGAAACACAGCCGTCGGAATTAATTAATAACTTCAATTGTTCTAAAAAAAATGCTGCATCATTTCAAATAAAATACTTTAGCGGCAAGGTAATCGAGGCATTTGACGGACAACTAATCACCGGAAAGATGGATGCCTATCCGAAGAAAACAGGCGATTTTTTTGAAAGCGATGTTGAAAAAGATATTTTGAAAATTGTGGTTGTCAATCGCTACTATGATGCAGATCCCTCTATTGCTTTCATTAAAAATTTTGGATTAAAAAAAGGCGCTATTGCTTCATCGGTGGCTCACGATAGCCACAACATTATTGCAGTCGGCGCAGATGATGACAGCCTTTGCGAAGCCATAAATTTGATAATTGAACAGAAAGGAGGAGTCAGCATTGCTGATGCTGCCGCGCCTTCATCAAACCGGGTTTTACGATTGCCGGTGGCAGGGTTAATGAGCAATGAAGACGGGTATAAGGTGGCAGAAAAGTATACTCAAATAGATGCCGCGGCTAAAAGCCTCGGATCCACACTTTCTGCGCCGTATATGACTTTATCTTTTATGGCCTTATTGGTAATTCCGCATCTGAAATTAAGCGATAAAGGATTGTTTGATGGCGATAGCTTCACATTAATAAACTCCACGAAACAGTAGACGTATAAATACTGCGCTTTTTTATTTCAGGATTAGAAAATATTTTCTATTCCATTTCTGTGGCCCATTTGTCTCTGTCATCAGGACTAAATTTCCACGGGGCAAAATTGTTTTCAATGTTGCTGAACATCGCATTCCATTCAGCAGGCGCATTGCTTTCTTCCATAATTAATGCACGACGCAGAGAAAAAATAATATCCAGGGGATTAATACCTACGGGGCATTCCTGCACACATGCATTGCAGGAAGTGCATGCCCTCAATTCTTCAGCAGTAATATAATTATGCAGCAAGGGCTTTTCATCATTTTTAAAGCTCCCATTCAGCTTAATGTTTTTTCTGACATCCTGCATACGATCTCTTGTATCCATCATTATTTTGCGCGGGCTCAATAATTTGCCCGTTTGATGAGCAGGACAAGCGGCTGTGCATCTTCCACATTCTGTGCAGGTGTAGGCATCCATCAGGTTTTTCCACGTAAGATCGAAAATGTCCCTTGCGCCGAAAGACTGTGTTTGCGTTTGTGCATCACCGTTAGCTGTCGCCAGTTCAGGCTCAAACATATAATGAACTTCCTGTTCCACATTTTTCATATTAATCATCTCTCCTTTTGGAATAAGCCGCTTATAATAAGTGTTGGGGAAAGCCAGCAAAATATGAAAATGCTTGCTGTAAGGAAGATAATTCAGAAAGGCAAAAATGCCTGTAATATGCAGCCACCAGCAGGTTCTCTCAATGCCAACAAGAGTGGATGGTCTTATACTTACCAAAAATAACGATAGCCACCCTGAAAAAATAAAACTTCCGTGATCGGCATAATGCGGGTTTCCTTGCAGTTGCAAAGCCCTGTCTGCTGCGTTCATAGTAAGAAACAAACCCATCAAAATAATCTCCGTTATTAATATCAGGTTTGCATCTGTGCGCGGCCATCCGTCAAGATCATTATCAATAAACCTTTTGAGTTTCAGCATATTTCTTCTAATCAAAAACACAACGCAGGATACCAAAACGCCCACGGCTAATATTTCAAAAAAGTCAATAACAAAAGTATAAAAACCGCCAAGCGTGGCAGCAAATAACCGATGAGTTCCTAAAAGCCCATCAAGAACAATTTCAAGAATTTCGATGTTGATAATTATAAAGCCGGCATAAATAATAAAATGTAAAACAGCCACCAGTGGATACCGAAACATTTTTTTTTGCCCGAAAGCCAACAGTAGCATAGTTTTCCAACGCTCAGCCTTATGATCAGAAATATCTTGCTCCTTTCCGAGATTGATGTTTGATTTTATTTCTTTCACCTTCCTCCCAAAAAGGAATATGGCAAAAGCCACCAGCAATATGAATGCGATTTGTTGAAACATTTGCATAAAAAAGATTATTATTAAAGATAGAAATTAAAAAGTAATATCGTAAATCAACCGGTAAGCAAATTCCCGCGGAAAAAATACTAATGCTGATATATTGTAAATTGCTGCTTTAAAACTCACAACAGCATGGCGGCTCACAATATTTTATCTAAAGAAATTGCTTATAGAAAATTGCAAAGGATGGCCTATGAAATCGCAGAACAAAATATAAATGAAGAACAGGTAATTTTAGCAGGCATCAAAGAGAATGGCAAAATCATTTCGCGAATTTTATATTCATTTTTAAAAGAAATTTTCAAAGGCGATGTAAAACTCATCGAGATAGCATTGGATAAAAGAGATCCAAAATATATTTCACTTTCTGAAAAAATCAACCTTGACAATAAAGTAATTATTATTACAGACGATGTGGCTAACAGCGGCAGAACCTTACTATATGCCATAAAGCCATTTCTTGATTATTATCCTAAAAAAATTCAAACACTGGTGCTGGTGGAAAGAAGCTATAAAGAGTTTCCGATTGCCGCCGATTACGTTGGGTTTTCTGTATCAACAGCGTTTACTGAAAAGATAATTGTAGAAACCAAAAACGATGAAATTGAAGGCGCAAGCTTAATCACCAGTTAAAAAATGATTATCTCAATAATTTAAATAGAATAAAAAAGGCGATTATTACAAAAGCAAGAATGAGGATTATTGTTATATACAGCCAACGCAAATCGCGGATAGTTCTCTTACTTTTCAAAGCTTTCTTCTTCTGTAGCTGATGCTTAAGGTTTAGATTTAATTCCTCTGCATAAAGAAGCGGATCTTTTTTATTTTTAAACTGGCTAAGTCCTTCAACGGCATCATTTTCCAGTTCCGAATCCAAAAGTGATTTTTCAAATTCATGCCTTTCCTCAGCAGATAACTTATCGCTGAGATAATCCATCAGCTTTTGATTGTCAACATCCTTGTTGCTGTTTGATAATATGTTTAATAAATCATAGTTCATTCAAAACTTTATTAGGATGGGTTTTCCAACAATAATTTTAAATTTCTTTTTCCATTTTGCAAATGGCTTTTTACCTGCATTACTGAAAAGCCGGTTATTTCAGCAATCTCAGCATAAGATTTTTTTTGAAGATAAAATAATTTAACACACCGCTTTTGTTCGGCGTTCAATTTATTTAACGCTATCTCCATTCTTTGCAAAAGTTCATCTTTTTCAATGTGTATTTTTTTATCAGTATCCATGCCGGGCTCCATAGCGACATGATCGCTCAGCTCCACTATTTTGCTTTTTTCACGAAGCTTCATCAAACAATAATTTTTCGCAATCATATAAA
Organism: Hanamia caeni; assembly: GCF_003721595.1. GTDB lineage: Bacteria > Bacteroidota > Bacteroidia > Chitinophagales > Chitinophagaceae > Ginsengibacter > Ginsengibacter caeni. Next base: position 229,541 of record NZ_RJJR01000001.1, on the reverse strand, counting down.
TCCAGCTCTTAAAATATTCTACCTTATATTTTTGTAATTCATTTATCACCTTCAAAAATATCTGCTGCACACAATCACGCGCATCCTCCTCATTTTTCAAATACTTCATACATACACCCAATAAAAGCAATGTGTAACGTGGCAACAAAATACCCAGCCATTTATTATCATGGTCTTTGTAAAAATTTTGCAGCAGTTCAGCATCATTAATATGGTCGTCTTTTCCAGGCAGCAAAGAGTCTTTTTTTAGTTAGATGTAAACTTAATAAAATTCCATAAGTTACATTTGCACAAAACTGCAACAGATATTATGGAATATTTAGTGTGTTGTGTAGGCGCCAGCCCCATGAGATCCGAGCCTTCACATAAATCGGAAATGGTGTCGCAACAACTGTTTGGTGAAAAATCTTTTGTGATTGAAAAAAAAGATGATTGGATAAAAATTCAATTAAGGTTTGACGGATACGAGGGCTGGGTGCAGCAAAGCCATGTGGTTCCTATTGATGAAGATATTTTTAATAAAAATGACAAAGGCCTTACCCAGGAATGGATAAATGAAGTGGACTATAATGGACATATTATGTATGTGCCAATGGGAAGCGCAGTAAGCGCTTTCAAAAACGGAACGGCTTTCTGGAGAAAAAATCTGGTTCACTTTAAGGGTAAGACCTGGGAGCCTGAAGAAATTAAAATCAATGCGAAGCTTATCAAACAGATAGCATTCAAATTTTTAAATACGTCTTATTTATGGGGAGGCAAATCTGTATTTGGTATTGACTGTAGTGGTTACACGCAAATGGTATATAAATTTTTAAATTATTCTTTGCCAAGAGATGCATGGCAGCAGGCAGAGCAAGGCACAGCAGTTAACTTTTTGCAGGAAGCGCATTGTGGCGACCTTGCTTTTTTCGACAATGAAGAGGGCCGCATTACACACGTAGGCATTTTACTAAATGAAAATGAAATTATCCATTCAGCCGGCAAAGTACGGATTGACAAAATAGACACTGAAGGCATTTTGAACCTGGAAACAAAACAACGAACTCACAAATTGCGCATCATTAAAAGATATTTCTGACAAGCTTGCACAGAGACTTTTGATTATTCATATTCTACCATTACTTCGTCTTCATAACACCACAGCCATTTTTCGCCGGGCTGCGCTGAAATCACCACAGGATGATGCGTATGATGAAAATGTTTGCTCATGTGTTGATTAGGCGATGAATCGCAACACAAAGTAACACCGCAAGTTTGGCAGGTTCTTAAATGCACCCACGTGTCGCCGGTCTTAATACATTCTTCGCAAATAAGGTCTTTCGGTAGTTTGAGTTCTTTAATCTCTTCTATGTGCCCGCAAATATTGTCTTCCATTATGTAGTATTGAAATGGTAAATAAATTTTCTTTTTCAAATTTACTTTCTTTTTTGACGGATTGGCAACAAAGAGTACATCGCCGGCGAAAACATTTCAAATTTATAAATAGCCATAAAGGTCCTGGAACAGTAAAAGAACAAATAAATCAGCCTTTTATTTTACTTATTAGAAATTTAATTGATGACGTGCTGTCTGTTTCCATCACTGCCAAATAATTGAGGAACAAAATTTGAGATATTCCAGAAATGATAAAAGGATAAGAAAATATTCCTGATGTGGTAACGCTAAAAATAACACATTCTCTAATTTTAGAGATTACTAAAAAGTAAAAAAAAAAGCAGTGAAAAAAATAATAGTGGTGGGTGGCGGCTTTGGCGGAATTAATCTAATGAAAAAATTATGGAAAGACCGCAGATTTGATGTCACAATTGTAGACCCGGATAATTATCATTTCTTCCCTCCCTTGCTCTACCAGGTGGCTACCGCTTTTATTGAGCCCTCTAATATCAGCTATCCCTACCGCAGAATGATTGAAGGAAAAAGAAATATGCATTTTCATTATGGCGCGCTTACCAAAGTAATACCGGAAGAAAATAAAATTGAAACAACGAATGGGACGCTGGAGTATGATTATCTCGTAATTGCGGTTGGAACGGAAACGAATTTTTTCGGGATACAAAATGTAAAAAATTCTGCCCTGCCGATGAAGTCAATTGATGATGCTATCAATATGCGGAATCACCTGTTGCTGAATCTTGAAAAAGCTGCCATTACCAAAGACGCCAAGGAAAAGCAAAGGCTATTAAATATTGTGATAGCTGGCGGAGGGCCGTCTGGTGTAGAAATCGCGGGCATGCTGGCAGAAATGGGCCGAACAATTCTCAGAAATGAATATCCGGAAATTCACAGAGGCATTTCCAAAATCCATTTGATAGATGCCTCACCAACACTGCTCGGGCCAATGAGCCACACCGCCCAGAAAGCATCTGAAAAAGTGTTGAAAAATTTGGGCGTTGAAATTACGCTGAATGCTATCGTAAAGGATTATGAAAACGGAGAGGTTGTTTTGGCTAATGGCACAAGAATTCCAACTAATTCATTAATCTGGACTACGGGTGTAACGGGGCGTGAAGTACCGGGAATATTGCCTTCACAGGTGGGGCGTGGCAGAAGAATACTGGTGGATGAGTACAACAAAGTAAAGGAATCCAATAATATATTTGCGATTGGCGATATTTGTTTGCAAACCACAGATAAAAATTATCCTGACGGTCATCCGCAACTCGCACAAGTGGCCATTCAACAGGGAACAGTTTTAGGTGAAAATTTTAGGAGAATGGAATCCGGCAAAGAACTAAAACCTTTTGCCTACAACAACAAAGGAAGCATGGCCATTATATCAAAATATGAAGCCGTAGCAGACCTTCCCAAAGTTTCTTTCACCGGTTTTTTTGCCTGGCTGATTTGGCTGTTTGTTCACATTATTCCGCTGGTAGGTTTCAGGAATAAAGTGAAGCTGGCTTTTAGCTGGTTTTGGTCATTCATTACCAATAATCCTACTTTACGGTTAATCATCAGGCCAAAAAAGCGCTCAGAATGCAATTGACTTTAATAAAATAAATTATGAAAGCCGTTATCATCAGTGAATTTGGACCGCCTGAAGTTTTACAAAACGTCACAATGGAAAAACCCGTTCCAGGCGATGAGGAGGTTTTGATTAAAATAAAATTTGCGGGAATAAATCCTGTAGATGCGAAGGTGAGAGCCGGGACCAATGCCAGAGCCAAAACCCTGAAGTTGCCTGCCATATTAGGTTGGGATGTAAGCGGAACGATTGAAAGCGCTGGGAAAAATGTTTCTCAATTTAAAAGTGGCGATGAAGTTTTTGGCTGCATAGGATTTCCGGGATTGGGAAAAACCTATGCAGAATTTGCAATAGCTGATCCGAAACTTTTAACAAAAAAGCCTTCGGATGTTTCATTTGAAGATGCTGCCGCCGTGCCTCTTGCAGGCCTTACTGCGTACCAGGCGATTAATGAACATTTGAAAATTATAAAAGGACAAAAGGTTTTGATACAAGCTGCCGCTGGCGGCGTTGGCCATCTTGCTGTTCAATTTGCAAAATTAAATGGAGCATTTGTGGCAGGCACTGCGTCAGAAAAAAATGAGGCATTTTTAAAACAGATTGGCGTTGACCAGTTCATTAATTATAAAAAGGAAAAATTTGAAGAGGTTTTCAAAAACGGCGATGCCGTTTTAGATGCCATGGGCGGCGATGTTTTATACCGCTCATTCTTGTGTGTAAAAAAAGGCGGAAAAGTGGTTTGCCTTCCTTCGTCCACTAAAAATGACCCGGAAGCCATAAGGCTCGCCGAGGAAAGAAATATAGATCTCATTTGGCCGATGATGCATCCCGATGGAGAACAAATGAGGCAAATAGCTTCGCTGATGGCACAAAAAAAATTAATCGTAAAAATCGACAAGATTTTTAACCTTGACGAAATAGCTGAAGCGCACAAAGCCATTGAATCGCACAGTACAGATGGAAAAATTATTATTAGAATAGGATAACGTTGCGTTTTTCCTTGAAGTTTATCAATTTTTTTCAAAACGTTTTATTACTTTTGCAGCCCTTTCAGCATTTTATGTTTTGGCTGAATGGGCTTTTCTAAAAACATATTACCCACATGGCTCCATAAGTTCCCGTCTGTTCGGGGCGCCGGCGAGGGTGTAAAAATAAAATATTGTAAAATGCCAAAGGTTAAAACCAACTCCAGCGCCAAGAAGCGCTTCAAAGTAACCGGAACGGGTGAAATTACTTATCAGAAATCTTTCAAACGCCACATTCTTACCAAAAAATCAACTAAACGCAAACGTGCGCTTCGCAAGAAGGGAACTATCAGTGATGCAAACAGGCCATTCGTCTTGAGGCTGCTCAGAATGAAATAATGGTTTAAGAAGAAAAATTAAGATAACAATTTCAAAAAATTAAAAATATTATATTATGCCACGTTCATCAAATGCAGTAGCATCAAGGGCAAGGAGAAAAAGAATACTTAAAGCCGCCAAAGGCTATTATGGAAAAAGAAAAAACGTTTACACCGTTGCGAAGAATGTAATGGAAAAAGGGCTTACCTATAGCTACGTAGGCCGTAAGCTGAAAAAACGTGAATATCGTGCCCTTTGGATCGCTCGTATCAACGCTGCTGTAAGGGAAGAAGGAATTACTTACAGCCAGTTTATTAATAAATTAAATGAAAAAAATATTGGACTCAACAGGAAAGTGCTTGCTGATATGGCTATGAACGAACCGGAAAGTTTTAAAAACCTGGTTCAGTCAGTAAAATAGATTTCATCCCATTTTTTTGTTTTGCAACCGTTCCGTCAAAATCCGGAACGGTTTTTTTATAGAGTAATTATTCATTCTATTACATTTGTACATAATTTTTTAAAATCTTAAAAGTTTTGAATGAATAACAGCTATAACGACCTCGTAGATCAAACGTTCAATTTCCCCCAGGAAGGTTTTGATCTTAAGGATGGATATTTGGAATACAATGATGTAGATGTAAAAGCCCTGATTGATAAATATGGAACGCCGCTGAAATTTACCTATCTGCCGAAAATAGGGATGCAAATTAATAAGGCTAAAAAAATGTTTGCAAATGCATTCAAGAAGCATAAGTACGAAGGAAAATATAATTATTGTTATTGCACCAAAAGTTCGCATTTTTCATTTATCGTGGAAGAAGCGTTGAAACACAATATTCACCTGGAAACAAGCTATGCTTATGACATTGAGATCATTCATAAATTATTTGCAAGAAAAAAAATCACCAAGGATACGTTTATAATTTGCAATGGATTTAAGCAAAAAAGTTATACAAGCCGGATTGCACGACTAATTAATACAGGATTTAAAAATGTGATCCCTGTTCTCGATAATAAAGAAGAGCTGAAAGCCTATCGAAAATCAGTAAGGGTTCCTTTTAATATCGGCATCCGGGTAGCTGCTGAGGAAGAACCCAACTTTCCGTTTTATACCTCACGGTTAGGCATACGCGCAAAAGATATTCTTGAATTTTATGTAGATGAAATTGAAGGAAATGAACATCGTTTTCAGTTAAAGATGCTTCATATTTTTTTGAACAAAGGAATTAAAGATGATATTTATTATTGGAGCGAACTAAATAAGGTTATTAACCTGTATTGCCAGCTCAGAAAGATTTGTCCTGAACTTGATTCGATAAATATTGGCGGCGGCTTTCCTATAAAACATTCTTTGGGATTTGATTATGATTACCAGTTTATGATCAACGAAATTGTAAGAAATATCAAGGCCGGGTGCAAAAAAAGTAAAGTGCCCATGCCCAATATTTTTACTGAATTCGGCAGTTATACCGTAGGCGAAAGTATGGCGCACATTTACAGTGTGATAGGCGAAAAACGGCAAAACGACCGTGAAACATGGTACATGATAGATTCTTCTTTCATCACCACCCTGCCCGACACATGGGGCATTGGCGAAAAATTTTTAATGCTGCCCATTAATAAATGGGAAAATGAATACCAGAGAGTAACGCTTGGCGGCATCACCTGCGACAGCCATGATTATTATGATTCGGAAGAACATATCAACGAAGTCTTTTTACCTAAAATAGGCGACGGTGAACCGTTGTATGTCGGCTTTTTTCATACCGGCGCGTACCAGGACCAAATAAGCGGTTATGGGGGAATCAAACATTGCCTAATACCTTCGCCAAAATATGTTGTTTTGGATTACGATAAAAATGGCAAGCTGGTAGACTGGCTGTATGCAAAGCAGCAGAGCGCCCAAAGCATGTTGAAAATATTGGGATATAAATAGTTTGGCTTTTTGGAATAAAAATCAATTTGATTTGTGCTTTTACTATAAAAAAACCTTCCCGGATAAGAGAAGGTTTTTATAATATTCCTGATTACGTCATTAGCTTACTGCAATTTCTTTGGGCATCACTTTTACTTCCTCTTTTATAGGAAGAGTCAATGATAAAATTCCGTTTTCATACTTTGCATTAATTGCTTCAGCGTTTATTTTTTCATCAAGGTTGAAAGATCGTTTGAAAGAGCGGCTGCTGAATTCCTTTTTAATGAATTTTTTGCTGTCGTCTTTTTGCTCTTCTTTCTTTTCGTAAGAAACAGTTAGCACATTTTTGTCAACAGTAATTTTAAAATCTTCTTTGTTTCTGCCGGGAACATTTAAATCCAATTCATAATTATCCTTCGTTTCGGTAATGTTCACAGCAGGGAAGTTGAAATTACTGTTTTGATTGACAACAGGCATTTCGCTCAATAAATTGTCAAGAAAACTGTCAATAGTTTTCAATGTTGGCTGGTTGAATTTTAAGGCTGTCATAATACTATTTTGTGTTTTTTTGTTATTAAAATTTACTACTATCAGTCAAATTAAATACCAACCGCTTTTACCTGAAATATTGCTAACTTATTGAGACAAAATGTCTTATAATTAATTTTTGTATGACATTATTTCCAAAGTTTTATGATATTCGTATGTCATTAAAAGAAGAAACTGTTGTAAATTTGCACACTGAAATTAAAAATTAACGCGTATGTATCCACAGGAAATTGTAATTCCCATGAAAGAGGAATTAACCGAAAATGGGTTTGAAGATCTGGTTACCCCCGAACAGGTTGAGGCAGAGTTAAAAAAAGAAGGCACAACATTATTCGTAATTAACTCGGTGTGTGGTTGCTCAGCAGGCACTGCACGGCCCGGAGTATTACTTGCTTTGGAATCGAGCCAAAAAAAACCCAATCATCTTGCAACATCTTTTGCCGGATTTGATTTTGAAGCAGTCCAAAAAGTTCGCGAACATCTTTTGCCTTATCCACCATCATCCCCTTCTGTAGCTTTATTTAAAAATGGGGAGCTTGTGCATTTTCTTGAAAGGCACAATATTGAAGGCGCTACAGCCACAATGATTGCAAATAATCTTTCTGCAGCTTTTGAAGCTTATTGCTAAATACTTTTTTTAAAATAAAACCTTCATAATTTTGAAGGTTTTTATTTTTATTTCTTTTTTGTAAAAGATCGGCAATGATTTTTTCCAAAGCTAAAAGACAAACATGTATCCAAATTTATATTTTGTTTTAAAGGACTGGTTTGGCTGGGAGGTTAACGCTTTTAAGATCTTTTATACATTCGGAATCTTTGTCGCTCTCTCGTTTATTGCCGCGGCCTGGATTCTTACAAAAGAATTAAAAAGGAAAGAAAAACAGGGACTTTTATTGCCGCGCGAAGAAACCATCACAACCGGTAAGCCTGCATCCTTTCCTGAATTATTTATTAATGGCCTCGTTGGATTTATTTTTGGCTACAAATTAATCGGCGCCTTTATCGCCAGCCGCCAGCATGGAATAGACCTCCAGGAATATATTTTTTCTTCTGAAGGAAGCTGGCTCGGTGGATTAATAATTGCCGGAGTTCTTATTTATTTAAAATATAAGGAAAAAAGCAAACAGAAGCTCGCCAAACCTGAAAGAAGAACGATTCGAATCTGGCCGCATGACCGGGTAGGCGATATTGTGATATTTGCTTTGGTGTTCGGTATTATCGGCGCTAAAATATTTGATAATCTTGAAAACTGGGACAGATTTATTGCTGATCCGATTGCTAATTTAATTGCGCCAAGCGGACTTACATTTTATGGCGGACTAATCGTGGCTGCCATTGCTATTCTTATTTATGCAAAAAAGAAGGGCATCGGTTTGCTTCACCTGGTAGACGCCGCTGCACCTGCGCTAATGATTGCTTACGCTATTGGCCGCATGGGCTGTATGGTTGCAGGCGATGGCGATTGGGGTGTTTTTAACAGCGCTTATGTTTCCGATGTTCCCGGCCATGTCGTTCCGGCTGCGCCCGATGAATTCCGGCAGAATCTACAGAAATATTCTACTTATTTTTTGTCGGGCACAGTTACAGATCCTAACGGAGCAACCACAATGGTAACGGATCGTATTCATACGTCACTCGACAATGTACCCCACGAAAGCTTTAGAGGGCCCGGCTGGCTTCCCGACTGGTTTTTCGCTTTCACCTTTCCTCACAATGTAAATGAAGACGGAATTGTTCTTCCTGATTGTGAAGGAAAATATTGCAGGGCTTTACCATTGCCGGTTTTTCCTACGCCTTTGTACGAAATCATCACCTGCTTCATTTTATTTTTCATCTTATGGGGGATACGAAAGAACATAAAAGTACCGGGAGTTTTATTTTGCATTTACCTTATCATGAATGGAATTGAAAGATTTTTTATTGAAAAAATAAGGGTTGATACGCAGTATTCTATTTTTGGATTTCATCCAACTCAGGCTGAGCTAATTTCTTCAGCGCTCATTATTTCAGGAATAATCGGGGTTATTTATTTTACAAAAAAAGAGAAATCACCGGAATATTCATAGCCACATAATTTTTATCTTAAAACCAAATCTTTACCATCAAGCAGGAATATAAGTGGATTATTGCAGGAATTGTTTTTGCATTTCTATGGGCCTCTGCCTCTACAGCTACCAAAATTGCATTAGATTCTTCCCAACCGTTGGTAATAGCACAGGTCAGGTTTGCCGTCGCCGGAATAATCATGCTAATTTTCGCACATTTATTTTTAAGGCAGAATTTACCTGCCAAAAAAGAATGGGGCCAAATTCTCATTTACGGCCTTTTAAATATTACCATTTATCTCGGTTGTTACGTAATTGCCATGCAGGAAGTAACAGCCGGAGTAGGCGCGCTGGCCATAGCCACCAATCCATTATTCATCAGCTTTTCGTCACTATTTTTTTTAAAGAAAAAATTAAAAACTGAAGTATTTGTTGCTTTACTGTTAGGAACAGCAGGCGTTTTCATCGCCTCCTGGCCGCTGCTAAAGGATGCTTCCATGACTCTCAGCGGATTGCTTTTATTATTGTTCAGCATGATTTCTTATTCGGCGGGAGCAATCTATTTTTCTGCAAAAAAATGGAATAACCTCAGCATTGTGACTATTAACGGTTGGCAAACTATGCTGGGCGGGCTATTGCTTTTGCCATTCACTATTTTTGAATATCATTCAGGCAAGAATCATTTTGATGCTAAATTTTGGGGAGGAACGCTGTGGCTTGCTGTTTTTGTTTCAATTTTTGCGATACAATTATGGCTTTGGCTTTTAAAAAGGAATGCAGTAAAAGCTGGCATGTGGCTGTTTCTTTGTCCTGGCTTCGGATTCGCCATAGCAGCGATAATCCTCCACGATGTTATTAGTGTGTACACAGTAGTTGGTGTAATGTTGGTGATGATAGGTTTGTTTTTATCACAAAGGGAAGCAAGGCAAAAAGACATCGTTTAGTCATATTTTTATTTTTTTACTCTATTGCTTTTCTGATCGCATTATCTTTTGTCACATTTTAAACCATCAAACCATAAATGAAATACCTGCTCCGTTGCTGCATAGCCAGCCTGGTTATTTTTTCATGCAAATCAAAAAGCACTGAAATCAAACTTCCGTTTGCGGAAAATATTGATACAACAGTAGCTCCCGGAAATGATTTCTTTGAATACGCAAACGGCAAATGGATAAAAGACAATCCGATACCAAAGGAAGAAAGTTCGTGGGGAATTGGCTATGTAGTTAACAATGAAAACCAGCAAAGAATCCGGAACATTTCTGAAGAAGCCGTAAAACAAAAAGCTGATAAAGGCTCTGCTGCGCAAAAGATTGGAGACTTCTGGAGCGCCGCAATGGATTCCGCAACAGTTGAGAAACAGGGGATCGAATACTTAAATCCCTATTTAAAAAAGGTAGATTCAATCAGTAATATTTCTTCTTTTATCAATACCGTTGCGGCATTAAATAGGATTGGTGTAGATGCTTTGTTCAATACCTTCATAGAACAGGATGATAAGCAAAGTGATGTGATGGCGCTTAAATTATCCCAGGGCGGCCTCGGCTTGCCCGAGCGCGACTATTATTTTAATACCGATTCGTCGACGGCAAATATCAGGAAGGGATATGTGCATCATATAGCTACTGTCCTGACTTTCCAGGGGCAGGATTCTTCAAGCGCCGCGAAAGCCGCGGGTAATATTTTTCGCTTTGAAACTCAGCTTGCAAAGAATTCAAGAAAGTTAGCCGATTTGCGCGACCCCTATGCAAACTATCATAAAATGGCTATCGCGGATTTAAAAAAATTATCTTCTGAAATAGACTGGCAAAAGTTTTTAAAAGACATTGGTGTGGCCAATGTGGATTCGGTAATTATTGGTCAGCCCGAATTTTTCAGAGCACTGGATGCAAATTTAAAGGCCAGATCCATCAGCGACCTTAAAAATTATTTGACATATCGGTTAATTAATTCTTTTTCTAATGCCTTGCCGGAAAAATATGGTGTGGAGTCTTTTACATTCAACCAGCTATTCAGCGGAGCGAAGGAAAGAAAGCCTCGCTGGAAACGCGTGGTTCAATCTGAAGAAGACGCCATGGGAGAATTAGTGGGCCAGTTGTATGTAAAAAAATATTTTGATTCTACTGCGAAAAAGCGATATGAAAAAATGCTGGAGGAAATCAGGGCGGCTTATAAAAGAAGGATTGAAAAATTAGACTGGATGAGCGACAGCACCAAACAAAAAGCAATTGTAAAATTAGAAGCCATTCACAAAAAGGTTGGCTATCCTGATAAGTGGAAAGATTTTTCGCAAATGCAGATTAGCAATGAAAGCTATCTTCAAAATGTTATCAACGCAAATACCTGGTGGCACAATTTTGAAATAAATAAACTGGGCAAACCTGTCGACAGAGAAGAATGGGGTATGTATCCGCAGACATATAATGCGTATTATAATCCCGCCAATAATGAGATAGTTTTTCCTGCTGCTGCTTTTATTGTTCCGGGGTATGCCGATAAAGATCTTGACGATGCCACCATGTTTGGCTACGTAGGCGCAAGCTATATTGGCCATGAAATAACCCACGGCTTTGATGACCAGGGAAGACTTTTTGATGCGCAGGGAAACTTACACAACTGGTGGACAAAAAAAGATTCTGCTGAATTTGCAAAAAGAGCCCAGGTAATTATCAACCAGTTTAATAAGTATGAACCCTTGCCAGGTTACCACGTCAACGGCAGGGCTACGCAAGGAGAAAATATTGCTGACCTGGGCGGATTAGAAATCGGAATTGATGCTTTTAAAAATTCTGAAGCCTACAAGAAAAATGAAATCATTAATGGTTTTACGCCCATGCAGCGATTTTTTATGGGATATGCTCTAAGCTGGCTTTACGAAATCCGGCCCGAATTATTAAGAAACCGAATTATGACCGATGTTCATGCTCCGGCTAAATACAGAGTCAACGGGCCTTTCAGCGATATAGGCGAATTTTATAAAACCTACAATGTAACTGCCAAAGATTCAATGTATATTCCTGACAGCCTCAGGGTGAAAATCTGGTGACGTAATTTTTGCCTTTTTTTTCGATGGAAATGAAATAAAAAAGGCTTCTTCAAAACGAGTGAAGAAGCCTTTTATTAATTTATTCCTGGGGGTTATTTTTTGCAGGAAGAAATTTGGGCAAGCCTTCCGGCTTAGTTTTCATTGGGATAATTATTTTTCACAGGTATAACTCTTAACAAAATTAGAAGTTGACTGATATCGGATTCTTTGGTTTTCCCGGATTAAGGAAATCAATTTTTCATTGGATTTGGATCTGATTAATGTTCATAAACATCAATCAACTTCTGGAACAAAGATACCAGCATGGATAAGGCTGTGCAAGAGCATAAACGCTCTTTTTTGTATCCATAGAAATTACTGTGCCTATCGTATTTCTCCGCGCTTTTCAGCAGCATTATTACTACAGCCGCATGCAGATTTTTGCAGCCACCTAAAATAAAAAATAAAATTATTTATGCTTTTACTGAAACAAATGCAACGTTTTTATATAAGTTCAAACAACGGAAGCTTCGCATGGGTTCCGCCGCAAAAATTAATTGCACTACTTTTGTTGCATTCATCAAACCGGCGTAAATATCTTAAATGAAACCAATTATCTCTGTAAAAGACCTGATAAAAAATTACGGGAAATTTGAGGCAGTAAAAGGAATTTCCTTTGATGTATTTGAAGGCGAAATCTTTGGCCTTCTTGGGCCAAATGGGGCTGGTAAATCTACTACCCTTGAGATTATTGAAACGCTCAGAGACAAAACTTCAGGAAAAATAATTGTCAATGGCTTCGACCTTGATAATGATGCCGCTCAAATAAAAAAAATAATCGGTGTTCAATTGCAAACTTCAGGTTTTTACCCGGGGCTCAACCTTCTTGAACTTATTGATTTGTTTTGCGGATTGTATAACACCAAAACCGACCCGCGAAAACTGCTTGAAATGGTCAATCTAAAAGATAAGGCTAAAAACAAATACAAAGAAATGAGTGGCGGACAAAAGCAACGTTTTTCTATAGCCACCACTTTAATTAATAAGCCCAAAATTATTTTCCTCGATGAACCCACGACGGGCCTGGATCCGCAAGCCCGCAGAAACCTTTGGGATTTGATAGAAAGAATAAGAAAAGAAGGAACCACCGTTATCATAACCACGCATTACATGGATGAAGCGGAAGTTTTGTGCGACCGCGTTGCCATTATGGATGAAGGAAAAATCATCGCGATAGAAAGCCCGGATAAGTTAATCGATGAATTGGTGGCTTCAGGATTTGAACGGCCGAAAGAAACTAAAGCAGCCAACCTGGAGGATGTTTTTATTAACCTTACAGGCAAAGATTTCAGGGAGGATTAAGCTATATTTGCGCACTGTTTTACAGAAATAACCCGGCCAAAAAACATATTATATGAAAGCTGTTTTTTTTCTTTTATTATTGCCTTTCTCTGCTCTTTTTGCTCAAAACAAAAGTCCTAAAAAGCAAAGTGTTTCACCTGTGCATAAGCCTGCACCAATGACCGGAATTGACAGCCTTAGCTATGCAATCGGCGTACAGGTAGCAGAATACTACAAAACCCAGGGCGTTGAAAAATTAAATACTGACTACGTTAAAAAAGCTTTTAACGATGTTTTAAACAATAAACCATTAGCCATTTCTGAAGACGAATGCAATATGAACATACAACAAAAACTGCAGGAATTTATGACCAAAAAAACAAGTGCCATTAAGGAACAAGGACAGAAATTTTTGGAAGAAAATAAAAAGCGCGCCGGCGTTGTTACACTGCCCGATGGAATGCAATACGAAATTGTAACCAAAGGCACGGGGCCTATCCCAAAAGCAACAGATACGGTGCAAGCAAACTATATTGGTACCCTCATTGATGGAAATGAATTTGACAATTCTTATAAAAGAGGCGCCCCATTAACGATTCCGGTTTCTGGCGTTATTCGCGGATGGACAGAAGCGCTGGAAATGATGCCGGTGGGAAGCACATGGAAATTGTATATTCCTTCTGATCTTGCCTACGGCGACAGGGGCGCAGGCGGCGCTATACCGGGTGGTTCTACCCTGATTTTCACGATAGAATTATTAAACATCGTAAATAAATAATTCCTTTATGCAAGAGGATGAAATACTCCGGTATCCGATTGGGAAAGAAACGGAGCAAAAAGAATTTTCAGAAGATTTCGGTGAAGAGTTAAAATCTTCACTGATGGCTGACATCGAAATGCTTCCCTCCTATCTTGAATTTGCTATCCAGGATTTGGATGCGGCACAATTTGAAACGCCTTACAGGCCCGGTGGGTGGACGATTCAGCAACTGGTTCACCATGTGGCAGATAGCCATATCAATGCCTACATTCGTTTTAAGCTGGCATTAACTGAAGACAATCCAACCATTAAACCTTATGAGCAAGATGCGTGGGCGCTTCTCCCCGACTCAAAATTACCAGTCAATCTTTCGGTAACACTTTTGTTTGCGTTGCATGCCCGTTGGTATGAGCTTATGAACCAGATGAATGAAAATGAGTGGCAACGGACTATTTGTCATCCCGAAAGAAAAACAGAACTCACTCTTTGGGAACTTTTAAAATCCTATGCCTGGCACAGCCGCCACCATGTTGCCCAAATTGTTCAACTAAGAAAAAGAATGCACTGGAATTAAAATCTGTTTTATTATGAAATGGAAAATATTATCATCAGAATACATCAGCAGGCACAAATATTTTACTGCCCGCAGGGATAAATGCATGATGCCGGATGGAAAAATTGTTCCTGAATATTTTGTGGTGGAATTACCCCGAACTGTTTGTGGCGTTGCGCTTACCGAAGAAGGCGAAGTATTAATGATAAAGCAATACAGGCATCCCCTGGAAGAAGTGCTTCTTGAAATACCCGGTGGATTTATTGATAAAGGCGAAACTGCTGAAGAAGCGATGCGGCGTGAATTGAAGGAAGAAACCGGATATGAATTTACTTCTTTCACCTATGTAGGTAAAATTGCAGCAAACCCGGGAGTGCTCAATAACTACACAGATTTTTTTCTTGCACAAGGCGGCAAAAGAACTGGGGCGCAACAACTGGACGATCATGAAGATTTGCAAATAGAAAAAATTTCTGTTGCGGAATTAAAAAAATTATTTCTTGAAAATAAAATAGTGCAGGCTACCCATAATAATTGCATTTTCTATGCATTAAGAGCGCTGGGAGAATTTTAAATTTTGCTCCCGATTCTTAAAGGCTTTCTACTTCTGCAATTACAAAAACACTTCCGCAAACCACGATAATATCATGGGAAGAAGCGTGGTCTAACGCTGATTTCAGCGCTTGATTTACATTGTCAAAAGTTGCTCCTTTTAATTCAAACTCTTTAGCCATCTGCTGCAATTGATCTTCGGGTAATGCGCGTGGATTATGAGCTTTGGTAAAATAAAAAGTGGCCTCACGTGGAAATTGACACAGCACTTTCCTGATGTCTTTATCTTTCACCATTCCAAAAATAATATGCAGTGATTGATAATTTAATTTTTGAAGATGAAGCAGTAATTGCTTTATCCCATCTTCATTATGCGCAACATCTAAAACCACCGTTGGATTTTCATGAATAATTTGCCAGCGGCCAAAAAGGCCTGTAAGCTTTTTTACCTGCGAAAGTGCCTCAATAATTTTTTCATCTTTCAAATGAAAATTGTTTCTCAGGAAATGTATTGCAGCTAGTACAGGCAAAATATTTTTTTCCTGGTATAACCCATTAAGGTCAAGGCGCAAATTCTGATCCCGGTTATTTTCGTTATCATGAATACTAAGTTTCAGGAATTCGGCAGAATATTCCGACGAAATAACCTGGTATTTTTTATCAGCAAATAATACAGGCGCGTTCATTTCTGACGCTTTTTTTTCAAACACAGGCCTTGTTTCTGCATTCGTTTCTCCGATGACAACGGGAACATTTTCTTTAATGATACCTGCCTTTTCAAAAGCGATCTTTTGAAGGGAATCACCAAGAATATCCATGTGGTCAAAACTTATATTGGTGATGATTGATAAAAGCGGCCGGATGATGTTGGTGCTATCCAATCTGCCGCCCAGGCCGGTTTCAATCACGGCAACATCAACCTCATTTGCTGCAAAATAATCGAGCGCCATAGCGAAGGTGAGTTCAAAAAAAGACGGTTTTATTTCATCGGCAATCTCCATCGTTTTTTCAACAAAATGTACCAGCCATTTTTTACTGATTAGCTGCCCGTCAATCTTGATTCTTTCTCTGAAATCCTTCAGATGAGGCGAAGTATACAATCCTGTTTTATAATTATTTGCCTGCATGATAGCAGCGAGAATATGGCTTACTGAGCCTTTGCCATTAGTGCCTGCAATATGAATGGTCTTAATTTTATTTTGAGGATTGCCCAAAAAATTACACAGGGCAATTGTATTCTTTAAATCAGCCTTATAAGCCTTTGCTCCGCTTCTGCTAAATGCCGGAAGTTTATTATATAAATAGTGAATAGATTCAGTGTATGTCAAGGCATTCAATTAAAATGGTAACGATTGAAGCGCGCAATTTACGCCAACACAGTAAACAAACAATTAAGCATGATTTTTATTTCATCAGTATTTAATAAAATTCATTTTACCAAAGCAAGCCTCAGTGAGCAAAAAGAAAGAAATAAAGTGAGCGGAGTAAAAATGAATTTTTCAATCTGATTAATTGAAAAAAGGTTGCCCAATGTATTCAGCAAAAAGAAAGCAAACATCAACCAAAATAATATCCGTAACCATCGCCCGCTTATAAAAAGCCTAACCGCTCCTGTTCTTATTAAAACAACAAAAATCATTATTGCATTCACAATAATAGAAATTAACTCAAGGTTAATAATCTCTCCCCGGTTTCTTGCTCGTCCGCCCCAAATGATTTCATAAGGAATTACATTAATAATTACCAACACATGAAATAGCATGATCGCCGAAAGCGCCGCTAATAAAGACTTTGAGGCAGCAAATTCAGAGATAATTTTTTTCATGCTTTTAATAATTTAGCAGCAAATTTATTTTAAAATAAAAATTTTAAGCGACGCCGGTTTATTTCAAATTCTGTTTATTTCAAAACTTGTTCAGCAACCTGTTTTGTTTGAGGCATAGAAATTGTGATTGAAAATTATTAGATTTTCTAAATAAATATTGATGATTTAAATATGGTAACAATGATCAAAAGTGAAATAAAGCTGGATCTTGCTGACATTTCGGTCGCAGGTAATTTAACCCATTCCAAAGATGCAGAGGCCTTTGTAATATTCGTTCACAGCGCTGACAGTAATCATTCAAGCGCTAAAAATAATTTTGTGGCAGATGTTCTTAATCAAAATAATATCAGTACGTTAATTATAGATCTGCTGACAGAGGAAGAAGGGAAGGAAGCGCTTCTTAAAGTTAATATCGAATTGCTGAAGACAAGGCTTATCAGGGTGACACAAAAAGTTATAGAACAATTTACATTTGATAATCTGCCGATTGGCTATTTTGGAATAGGCGCCGGGGCTGCTGCTGCCTTTGAAGCATCTGTATTTCTGGGCGACACGATCAAAGCAATCGTAAGCCAAAGTGGCCTTGCAAACCTTGCCGTAAGTTTAGATAAAGTAACCGCACCTACGTTATTTATCAATGGTTCATTAGATGATGACGTGATTCAAAGTGATAAAAACGCCTATGAGTATTTAGCTTGTGATAAAAATATAGAAATTGTAAACGGTGATCCTGGTGCTTTTGAAGAGCCGGATGCATTGAATGAAGTGGCTAAGCTTGCAAGCTCATGGTTTGAACTTTATTTAATCAACAACAGTGTAAATACAAATGCGTATTAGTAAGATAATATTCAGTCTCCCCAGTAATTTCAATAAAAAGAACCAACTTACTTATTCCCCTTTACTTTCATCTTCAGCGTATATGCTTTTTGTGAGGCCGTGATAAACAGAATGTCTTTATCCTTTCCACCAAAAGTGATATTTCCTGTCCAGTCTGCGGGCACGTCTATATGTTCTATTTTATTCCCTTCTTTATCATAAACCGTTACACCCTTACCTGTGAGATATACATTGCCTTTGTTGTCCATAGTCATTCCATCAGAACCCTGATTCACAAATAAAACCTGGTCTGAAAGGCTTCCATCTGCTTCAATCGTAAATCTGTAAGTTTTGTTTCCTTCTATATCGGCAACGTATAAATATCTTCCATCGGGAGTTCCGACAATACCATTTGGCTTTTTGAGATTATCGCATACCACAACGGGGTTGTTTTTCCCTTTGAGATAATATACTTTTTGTCCATCAAGATCAGGAGATTTTCTTTTCCAATATTCGCGCTGATAGTATGGATCAGTAAAATAGATTTTGCCTTTGCTAGTCACAAAAACATCATTAGGACCATTTAGAAGTTTTCCCTTATAATCTTTGACTAACACAGTTACTTTCTTTTTTGGATCGATAGACCACAGTTGCATGTTTTCGTCGGCGCACGAAATCAGGTTACCGTCGTTGTCAAAATCCATTCCGTTTGATCTGCCTGCATTATCCATAAAAACAGAAAGCTTACCGTTTGTATCAAATTTCCATATCTTATTATTAGGCTGGTCTGTAAAAAACACATTCCCCTTTTTGTCTGTCGCCGGGCCTTCGGCAAATTTAAATTGGTCAGACACGAGCTGCAACGTAGCGCCGTCAGCTATTATGGGGCTTGTTTTTTGTTTGCCATCGCGTGTTTCATTATTAGCTTCTGATGTAGCCATAAGAGAAAAAATTAAAAAAAGTTTAAAAAAAGGTATCATAGCATTTCAATTTTCGTATAGGCATTATCGTTACAGTAGTTCATTCACAATTTTCTTCCACAAGATATTCGATTTCAGGCAGCTTAACGGCTACCAGATTTCCAAAATTAGGACGATTTACGTAAACACAGCCGCCATCTATATTGATGCAGTTTCCTTTTTGTTGAAGGATAAAAGCCAGCGGAATTGGCGTGTGTCCATGAATTAAATAACGATTACCCAACGCCGGCTGGCGGGGATTAAAATTTCTTTCCCAAAGCATTGCTTCTTTATCTTCGAAAAGATTTTCATTTTCAAAATTTAATCCTGCATGGGCAAAAATAAAGTTATCCGTTTCGAGATAAAATTTTGTTTCATTCAAAAAAGAAACATATTCCTCCGGCAAATTATCCGGCGATTTGATACCAAAACTTTTTAAAGTACTTTTTCCGCCATTATCAAACCAAAGTTTAAGCGCTCTCTTGTCGTTCAATGCATCAATCATCATTTGCTCATGATTACCGCGTAAAGTCGAAACCCGGTAACCTTCCTTTTTCAGTTGAAGAATAAAATCAATTACGCTTTTACTGTCATTACCCCGGTCGATATAATCGCCCACGCAATAAATCGTGTCCTCTTTCTGAAGCTGAATTTTTTCTATAAGCAATTTTTCAAATGTTTTTCTGCAACCGTGGATATCGCCAATTGCAAATGTTCTATTCATTCGTGGTATTTTGACATTGAAAAGCAATAAGAGTGCCGAAGCCTTTTATTATTTTAATAGCAGGATTCTTCTTATAAATAGTAAACGAACAAATAATGATAATTTTTATTTTGTGTAAACAACAGGCCAGAGAAATTTTTAAAAAAAACCGGAAGCAGGGTTTGACAGAGTATAAATTTTATTATCTTCGCGCTCCCAAATTAACTATTTAGGATCGGTAGTTCAGTTGGTTAGAATGCCGCCCTGTCACGGCGGAGGTCGCGGGTTCGAGTCCCGTCCGGTCCGCTTGAATAAGGATTACAATTTTGTAATCCTTATTTTATTTTACACCGCTTTATTATTATGCCTTGATTTTCAAGTTTTTCTAACACTGTCTGCCTTTTTCTTAAACTTACCTTTACAAAGGATGACATATTCTTAATCGAGTAAAAAATCGAGGAAGTTATGTTAATACCTATCAAACCTATTTGTGAGCGCAAAGACATGCGCAGGGATGGAACAAGTGTGATTTATATTCAATACTGTTACAGTGCAGATAAACGCACTCTTTTAAACAGTGAAATTGCGATTCCTCCTGCATACTGGAATAAAAAAAGATTATGTATCTCTAATGATCTTCCTGAAATCTATGGAAACTTTCAGGTTTTAAATTCAGAACTGAATCGAATGATACGCTTAGCTGAAGACCTAATTTATTTTGCTATTGAAACAAAAATAGAAGATCGAGGAAAGTTTATTAAATCAACTTTTAAACCGGACTTTGACTTTAATAATCTTCAAAGAAGTGGCACCGCAATTGTTCTTCAGACTAGCACAAAGAAAACGAATACAAATATTTACTTTCAAATAGATGAATATATAAAATCTAAAGAAAAAAAAGTAAGTAAGGCGACAATTTGTGTCTATAATTGTATGAAGCAGCAATTATTAGCTTATGAAATATACCGAAGAAAAAAGATAACCTTTGAGAGCCTGGACTTTGAATTTTATGATGGATTCGTAAACTTTCTCACTTTTGAATATGTGCATAAAAGAAGGAAAACGATCATCAAAGGTTTGAAGGTAAATTCAATTGGCAAAACCATAAAACAGCTTAGGATTTTTGTTCGCGATAGAATAAAACGAAAAATAATTACTCCAATAGATCTAAGCGACTTTAATATCCCAGAAGAAGAAGCAGACGCAATCTATCTCACTTTTGAGGAAATTGAGAAAATTTATAAGACTGACTTAACTGATGTTAAGTATCTGGAAGAATATAGAAACTATTTTGTACTAGCCTGCTTAACAGGGCTACGCTTTTCTGATTTTTCAACCCTACGGCTTGAAGATTTACATCTTGATATGCTTTATAAAAAACAAGAAAAATCAGATCATTGGGTGGTTATTCCATTACGCGAAGAAGCAAAAAAATTATTTACAGAACAGTTTCGGAAAGAATTACCGAAGCTTACCAATCCTGAATTCAACCGCCACATTAAAACGATTGGAAAATTAGCAGGCCTCAACCAGTGGATCACATTTTCTTATAAAAAAGGCAATAAGAATATTGAAGTGAGAAAACATAAATACGAGTGGATTACTTCCCATACAGCACGTCGTTCATTTTGTACTAATGAATTTTTAGCAGGAATCCCGGTAAAATTAATTATGAAAATCAGCGGACACAAAAATGAAAAAGACTTTTATAAATATATTAGAGTAACGCCGGAGGAGGCTGCACAAAAAATTAAAGAATTATGGAAGGAGATAAGTGAAATGAGAGCTTTTAGAAATTAGCCTTAACACCCATGGAAAAGATCGGATAAACTCCAATTTCAAATAAATTTAGGGCAATAATCGATTTCAATGCCTTGTCTTTCAGTCATGGCTAATGTTTCATTACAGGAAGGACATTTCATAAGTTTAAATTTAAGTTGACTAAAACGTGTTTTTTATTCCCAGTTATAGGCTTGCATTCATTTATCGTCATGATTAAGACACACTGCAAATGCATTGAAGCCTTCATTTTCAATTCTTTTTCACAATCAATCTACTCATTTCAGGATCATCCATCAATCTCCCCATCTCAGTTTCCACCAAGTCCTCTACCTCCTGCTTGATAATTACATAATTTCTTTGAATTATACCGTTATCCACCATTCGAATAACAGGAATTGGTTTAAAATTCTGTTCTTCTTTTTTTAGTGCCTCGTGATCATTTAGTATCTCGCAATGAAAAGATTTTAATTCTATTTTGCAATCAGGGTCATCAGCCACCATTCCTACAAATTCTCCAGAAGAAAGTGTTGCAATTGTAGAAGCAGGAATGGCTGAATCCAATTGTTTAGAGCGGCTTATAGAGGTATCCGTCCGGTTGATAGAAACACTTGATCTATCCTGCATAATTTTACCGAACCTTTCTGATAATTGTTTTGCAGTCTCACCAGTCACCTGTCCGCTAATTATATTTCCTGTAATATTCATAATAACATCAGCCATATCTTTTCCATAATCTTTTTTAAGTTGGCTAAAATCCTGAACCCCCAAAGTTGTGGCGACTTTATTACTTCTGGCAGTTGCTATGAGGCTATCAATATTGTTTAAGTAAATGGTCGGAAATTCATCAAAAATCAAACTGCTTTTTTGATTTCCTTTTTGATTAACCAGTTTAATAAGGCGATTAATATAAAGAGAAACAACTGCCCCATAAGTTTGAATTTTTTGAGGGTTATTTCCAATGCAAACAATCTTTGGCTCTTTAGGATTATTGATATCAAGTGTAAAATCGTTTCCCGATAAAACATAATAAATCTGGGGCGAAGAAAGTCGGGCCATTGCAATTTTTGCTGATGCAATCTGTCCCTCTAATTGCTCCATTGCATCATGCAGGTATGCGTTTACGAATGGATTAATTAAGACATCAATTTCTTTTTCTGTTCTCAAAATAGAAAACAGTTTATCGTATTCTACCTGCATCAATTCTATTACATGTGGCAAAGTGCAAAACTCTCCGTCCTGGTATTTTCTTAAAAACCAAATGACAGCAGTTAAAAAATTAATCGGAGATTCCACAAAAAAATCGCCTTGCCTTTTTATCCATTCTCTGTTTAATCCCATCAGGATTGTACGCGCCGATTCTGCTGCATCGGTAATGTCTTTTAATGAAGTTTTATCTAAAGGATTGCAACGATGACTTCGGTTTAAATCATCAAAATTAATGGTGAAAAATTGGGGAACGATTTTGTAAGATGATAGGTTTTTCAAAAAATGATTGTATGCAATTACAGAAAGATCATCAAACTTAAAATCATAAATGAACATGCTGAATCCTTTACGAACATGCTGTGTTATAACATGCCTGATAACAAAGTACGATTTACCTGATCCTGGAGATCCCATGACAAGCAATGCCCGAAAGGGATTGATAATATTAATCCAACTATTTCGCATCCTACCTTTGAGGTCGTATATTGATGGTAAATTAATAGAATATTCATTTTGCAAAAGCCTTTCCTCCTGCGGAAAAGTCTCATTATCCTTATTGAAAATATCTTTGTTGCTTAATCTCTTTTTTATGACGCGGGATAGTAAATTGCCTCCTCTAAGAATAAATAAATATCCCGTTCCGGTTAATCCAATGTAGCTAACCGTTTTAGCAGTTATAGATAATTGAAAAAGCAAAATGTAATAACTAAAAAAATAAATAACTAATCCTCCTGCGATATAAATTAAACTGGTTTTATAAGCTAGCTTTTCATCTTTCTTTCCTGTTGCTCCTATGAGTGAGATAAACAAAAATCCCAACGCAATTACTTTTGAATTATTAAAGCTGTGAAATAGGCCTGTGTGCGAAATATTTTTCAAAACTCTATCGGTTATTGTTGAAGTCAATGCCCAGTATTCGAACGCTCTATAACAATAATAATAACAATGCAGTATTAAAATTGTTATACTAATCAATCTTGTAAGGTCAATAATTTTCCTAAGCCCCTGTTCATTCTCTCCTGTATTCATGATATTGTTTTTAAATCAAATTGATATTCGTCTTCTCTTTTTCTTTTTCCTGCTTTTCTTTAATTGATAAGGAATGTAATTTCCTGTTGGAATTGGCTCTGATAAATTATCAAGCGTTTTGCTTATGTCAGTTTTTATGGACGGAGAAATGACAATTTCTTTTTCGTTTCGATGCACCATTTGTTCATTTTCATTACCCGGTTCTTTTTGAGTTTTGAGTTCCATTCTACATCTGTTGACAATAGATTTCGCACTATAATGTTTCCCCAATTCACTTCCATTAAAAATGCATTTTGTCTTGTGGTCGATGTAAGTAACTCCATAAATTATATTTTCTTTGTTCTTCCAGGTTACCATACTAATGCTTTCTTTTTCAAGAGTGCTTGTTAATCCATTTAAAGTGTTTGGCTTTTGATTCAATGCCCAATCAATATTTGTTTGAATTCTTTTCAGGTGCGGTTTACGGAGAGTTTCATTTTCAAGGAATTTATTTGCCAAAAATGCCATGGTCGGTTTCATATAAATTGAACTTGCCTTAATAGGAATCCCCGTTTTATTTCCATTTACATCAAGTATCTGATAAGTCAATCCTTTATTCTTATAAATTCTTGAATCTTTTTCACCTCTTTCAGCAGTAACATTATATAATTTCAAGACTGCATTCAATGCTGAAAGAGAAGTGAATTTGTATTGCGGAATAACCTTCATTAATACGTTTGCAATTGCTCTTTTTGTTTCCGATTTTCCATAAATAATTTTTGGCACATTTAAAGAATCAATATTCAGTTTATTTGTTTGTTTACTGCTTTCAGCTTTTATCAAACCGAATTCTATTTCAATTTCCTTCCGTGCTTTTTCTGACTGGTTTTTTCCGATGTTATGCAAAGAGATTCTGCTTCCATCGCTTTGAATATTTGTGGTTACTATATGGATATGTGGATGACCGGCATCATCATGACGGTAAACCAAAAAAGGTTGTTTGCCAAAACCAATTCTTTCAATGTATTCCCTGGCGATTGCTTGTAATTTTTCAGTATTTATTTTGTCAGAAGAATCGAAATTTAGTGACACATGAAGAGTATTAATTGTTGCTCTCTCATTCAATGAAATAAGTCTTTCAAAATGATGAAGTTTATCATAAAAATTCAGTCTATTTATATCCTTAATAAAACCGGATGCAGTTATGCATTCAGCTTTTCCATTAGCTACCTTTTGTTCATTATAATTGAGCGCTTTTGAAATGCTTTTGACAGTATTTATTCTTGCAACCATTTATCAGAAATTTGATTGATTTTTTCTTTTATTTCATCTACTTTTTTAATAAGAATTTCTTTACTTTTTTCATTCAAAATTGCCCACGTTTTTATATCAGGTATTTTATCCAAAGTGTGTAGTCTTTTCACAGATTGATTGAAATTATTTCCAATAGAATTTAATTCACTTCTTAGTAGAATCATTTCGGAAATAAAATCGTCAAGAGACTTGCTTCGTGTGAAAACTGTCAATGGCTTTTCCAGTAAAACTGCACGGATATATTCGCTCAGTTTTCGTTTGGTTGTGGATTTGAATTTAGAATGGATCTTACTGTATTCATCGGGTTTTAGCCTGATGGTTACTCTTCTCGTTAAATTTATTTTCGGTTTTCGTTCCATATTCTTGCCTCACTTTTTCGTTAATAAAAATCAAATATTTCTATTTCGAATTTCAACCCCGAAACGACTCCGGAGTGAAGGGAAAATCTGTTTGTCAGACAAACGTACATCTTGCCGGGTGCGATTATAGGCACCCTAAGTCCGGATTTCGTAGCGCGAGAACCATCGCAATTTTCATAATCTTAAAAATGTTGATTGCTTCTTTTCACTTCTCTTTCCGATGTTCATTAACCAATCATTTAAATCTTTATAGCTTTTATAAAGGGAACTTTCATCATGATATTTTTTATTTAAACTCTCAGCATAAGAGACCGTTTTGATTCCTGATGTATCATTGTCAAGGTATAAATGAATAGCGGCGTGCTGTTCTAAAAATGTTCTTGATTTTTCAAAAAAAGAAAGTGAGTTAAGGATACAAAAATTAAGGTCTTTTGCTTCTTTATCCGGCAGCAAACTGATGAAAGAAAGAAAATCAAAAAAGCCTTCGAAAACGGCCACTTTTTTACCTCTCGTTTCTATAGTCGTGATATCTTTTGGACTGTTACTTCCCTTAAAAGATTCATTCCGTAATTCATAACCTCCGGAATCATTTTTAAAACCCAATGCAACATAATTTTTATTGGAAATCCTGAAGATTATTTCGCTACAATATTTTTCTGCTACTGAAAGAGGAATATTTCTTTTATGCAGATAACGAATTAAAACTAATTCACTGATAGTTTTATTGTATAAAATTTTTATTCTGCCTTCTTCATCGGCATTCTCTTTTTTAGGAACTGAAATTGGCTGTTGATGACTATAAAAATCATTTTGAAACATTCTTAAAAATTCACCAACTGTACAATCATGATATAAAATGGCGAAGTCAATAATATTGCCGCCCTTGCCAATTCCGAAATCATACCAGCAGTTTTTAATACGGTTAATTTTAAACGATGGCGTTTTTTCAATTCTTAATGGAGATAGGTACCAATAATCTGCCCGATAAATTTTCTTTGGCTCAAAGCCCAGTCGCGAGAGATATTGCACCATGTCTGTCTTTCTTATTTCCTCACAGGAAATAATTTGTTTTCTGGTATTCATACTTCACTGTTTTCAAATTCACGCTTCAGATTAACGATGTGAAATTAAATTGAATACCGGTACTAAAATGTATCCCCTTCAAATTCTGAAGGGGATAAAACAGGCTTTATTTAAAAGCATAAAATAGATTTGCCAGGTGAAAATGATTTATAAATTCTTAAATAATTTTTTATGTCTTCAAAAACTGAAATCGCCAAAATTTATGAAACCCTTTTAAGCATTCCTGGTATGAATGAGAAAATAAAAATTGATTTACGCATGCCTCGAAAAAATGTTTTATTTCTTAGTAAAATCATTGAGCGAGGACTTTTATCAAAAGAAACGGATGATAAAACACCGGGTGTATTGGAAGTCGTTTCAAACGAAACTTTGCAGGAATTAATTTTAATGTCAGGGGAAATCTTAGAGAAAGCCGGATTGACTGATATGAATGAAAAGCTAAAAGCGTTTTGATATAAAGCATTTTTCGTTCTTATTTTTCAAAAACAAAAAAATTAAATCAATAACTATTTGAAATCTTTCCTGTAACCCCAAGCTGCCGCACTTTAAGGTGCGGCAGCTTGATTGCCTTTCAAAATAAAAGGCACTCTTATAAATTAAGAATGCCTTTTTTAAAAAATCAATTTAAATTAAATGCCTCCTCTCCTTTTGTTGAAAATTCTTCGCAAAGTTTAAATCCTCTTTGAGTCCGCATTTCTGCGGTTCCACCAAATAATAACGATTTTAATTTTGCTTCTTCATCCCTATAACTTCTAACATTTTGATAGTATCCTGTAATTGCATTGTATGCTCCAAATAAAGTTCCTCTGGTAGTATCTGTTAATTGAGAAGGTGAACTCATGCCATATTCAAAAACCCTATCGCACATATTTATGAAATAAGAAGAAAGTTCATTTTCTTTTCCTGATTGAATATTATTCAACACTTCCTTATTTGGAACCATTGCAAGTTGAATAAGACGTTTGACATTCGGATCACTAATTTTAATTTTTGCCCACTTGTTAAATATAATTTCAAGATCTTCGGATAATCGGTTTGAAATTCCCATTAATTTATGCGCCTGTTGAAGCCTTTCTTTTACATTCTGAGTATGTCTTATTTTGATGCTGTTTGTCGAATTGGCTAAAGCGGCTGTTAATGGTTAGGGTGAGGTCAGAAATTACTTCCTGACCTTCCCCACAGAACTGGACGTGCCATTTTCATGGCATCCAGCTCCCAGATTCTATTTTATCCGGTATAATTCTTTCCGGTGACAGCGCAAGTGAACTAATTGAATATTTGATAGGCGATTGTCATACTTATCTCCATTCTTACGATGCCGTTCCCATGATTCAAACCAATTGAGTTTACTATTGCATAGAGGACATAACCCTTTCTGCTGTTTGTAAATCTTTTCGGTCATGATGCCGGATAGTATAGAGTTTCTTGTACCCCAGTATTCCGTATCACCATCAAAGGGACTTCTTGCACCCTGAACTTTCTTCCATGTGACGTTCGCACTTACATCAAATATGTCAAACACAACTTCCCCGAATTTAAATCTATCTACTGTTCTACCTTTCCTTTCTGTTCTTACTATATATCTTCTTTGGAAGTCGTGCCATGAACTACGATGCTTATGTACATCTTCGTAAGCCTTATACAGGATATTATGAAATTCCCATCTTAGCTTCCTAAAGCTGTGTGAAGCATCCATGGCCCATTTGTAATAGTTCAACCACCCATTAACCATCATTCGCAGATGATTTGCTTTGTAACTGAGTTCATCAAGGTTACTGTACTCAAAGAGGCGAATCATCTTCGTCCATTCTCTGATTTTCTTACAAAACGAATACACTTTGTCTGGGTCGGCGTAGAACGTGACTTTATATTCTTTGTCATGTTTTCCGCTTTTCCATTTGTCAAACGTAAAGCCGAGGAATTTAAAGCTTTCACCTTTGTAGAAATCCACCACACGGGTTTTAGTAGGACTTAGTTTCAAACCCCGTTTCGCTAAGATTGTCGGTAGCACTTCCATTACTCTGTTGATGTAGTCCTTATTCTCGCCGATGATTACAAAATCGTCTGCGTACTGAACAAAACCAACCGCTGGACTATGCTCTTTGACTTTCTTTTTCACGTTGCAACAAAAGGCAACATAAGGCTTAAGGTTTCTTTCTCCTCGTCTATGTGTTGCAATCAGGTGGTCGTAGATTTCAAAATCTAATCCCCATAGTCCGATATTGCATAGTAAAGGACTAATAACGCCACCTTGTGGTGTTCCTGATTGTGTTGCAAAGAACATGTCCGATTCGATGTAACCGCATTTGAACCATTGCCTGATAGCTCGAAGCATATTACTACTGCAACCTTCCAATCGTCCTAAAATGAACTCATGGTTTAAGTTGTCGAAGCATCCTTCGATGTCCGCATCTAATACTGTTACTTCTCCTTTTCGCAGTTTTAGATTATGCCAGACTGCCATCGTAGCATCATGAGCACTTCGCCCAGGTCTGAACCCGTAAGAGTTCTCACTAAACTTTGCCTCCCATTCCGGTTCTAATGCGATTTTAACCAATGCCTGATAAGCTCTGTCCTCAATGGTAGGAATACCCAATGGCCTTTGCTTACCGTTTGACTTTGGGATGTAGATTCGTTTCAGGGGTTTTGCTTTGTAATCTTTGCTTAGATTCAGCTTTGAGGCAAGTTGTAAACGTTCCTCGTCACTGCGGATAATCTCCCTGTCTACTCCCGGTGTGTTTCGCCCTGTGTTTTCGGATGTAACCCTTTTAACACTCAGCAACTTTGCGTAAGGGTCTTTCAGCAAATCCCTTTGTAATCTTCTTACTTCAGGAATATTGCTGGCAAGCGCTGCCCGATACATTTGATTTTGCTTTCGGAAGACAGCTTGCTCGATCTGTTTCCAGTCAAGATCTTCCCATCTGATTTCTTTCAGCATTGTAGTTACTTTCATAATGTATCTTTTAATAAAATCCACAACGAATTTGGCGAATCCGGTCAACCGTAGCTGTCCGGCTTTTGCTTGGTCGTTGTTCCTACCCGGTGCATCATATTCATTCAGGAGGATTTATTGCTTTCGCAAAATGATGCTCCGGTTTCCTCGTTCCTCTGGCCAATGTTTGCTCGAACTTAGATTCCTCTCTATACCGCCAGTCCTTCGATTAGCTAATGACCACCCTCAAACAGTTCAGGCGTCAATCTTAACTGGATGACTGCACGCATCAATGATATTTCGTACAGCGTCTGCTCTCGATACCTAAAACGAGGCCATCATATTCGATTCATCCCATCTCCCTCATCGGTATCACTCCCGATGGTTTGACTTTTATCCGAGCTTTCCATTCCCTGTTCTCCTGTCAGGTTAAGGATCGGATAGACTTTGTCGGATTAGCTGCCGACACCAGCATTTCACTGGATTAACCAGAAGTTGAATCCACCCTTCGGTGAGATTCGGATGAATTATTAGTTCATCCAACGAGTCGCACTATTGTTGCATACAATTCTAATCGGTGTAAATGCGGCGGTGATGCTGCCATAACCGTCATGGGATGTCGTAAGAAAAATATATTTTTCTATTAAGTCATCGCTTCCAACTTTTATGTAATCAGGTAATTTAGCGGTTATAAAAATCCGTTCTCCATTTCCTAATGCTCCTGCGGTTTCATATAAAATTCCATCTCCGCCAACAATAGAATCAAAAAATGAAAATGCATCTTCATTCTGAACTAGTTCGTAATCTTTACCAACTATTCCCAAAACCTGATTGGTGTCTTTTCTTACAGTTGCATAAAAATCAGGAATTTCAATTTTAGATACATTTCCATTATTGTCCTCAAAATTGCTATTGGGTTTGTTATAAGTAAAGAGCTTTCTTTTTTCTACTTTGTAATCAAGCCCGGCATATTGAATGGCTTCTTTACTTGTAGGATATTCTTGAACTATTTTACCCAATGAATGCCATGCTTTTTCTCTCACAGAAAAAAAACTGTGTATCCCTTTTTGCTCATTAAAATTTAGATTGTGTGACATGATATAATATTTTAAACGTGAATAATAGAAATCTTAAAGCGTCGCAAAAAAAATTGATAGAGTTTTAAACTTTTTACTTGCGGCGCTATTTTTTTAAAACGGTAAATCCTCTTTAATTTCTTCTTTCTGCATATTGATAACTTTTCCGAGATTTTCATTCAGATTAAAGTTTTCCTTTTTTCCAAAAGAATGAATTTTAATAGAATTTACATGGCAGTTCAATGAGGCTCTTGCATTGCCTTCTGCATTTGTATAAGCATTTGAATAAATTCGACCGGTTACTTCTACAATACTTCCTTTGGTAAGCCATTTAGCGATTTTTGTGTTCAACCAATAAGTACAGTTTATAAAAGTTGAAATCCTTTTTCCTTCATTACTGTTCTTTGGTTTGTAAAAGTCATTAACTACCAAATCAAAATGAACTACTTTTCTTTCATCTTTAATTTGTTTAACAACTGCGTCTTTTGTGATTCTTCCTATGAGTTCCATAATTGTAAATTTTATAGTGATTAAAAATTGGTTACTAACTGAAAAATAAACTAAGGGTTTCTGAGTTTATCCTGTTCGGATAACATTGATGACTATGTTTTTAACAAGGTAATAGATGGTTATATCCTCATTCAAAACAATAGTCCAGGCGGCTACAAGAGATTTAGAACGAGTATAATTTTTCTTTCGTTGTATTTCACAGGAAAGAAATATTAATCGGGAAAGTTGAAGATTTTGCATTTGAAATATTTTAGAATCTGTTCAGAAAAAAAATTGTTTTTAAAAGAAAAAATGAAAAAAAAGAAAGCATTACTAAATGCGGGCGTATAAAGGCCAAAAGGAAACGGAATAAATGATGGCAATGTTCGGAAGGTTCCGTGTTTATGCCGTAGTCTTTTGGTAGTTTTAAATCACAAAAACGATATACGCCCGATAACTTTGCTGTCCCTTTTATTCATTTTCCTAAAAACAACTAACAGCATGTCATTGCATTTGCCTAATGACATTTCCAAAGGCAATTAAGGAGAATTCTCCCTTGTGCAAAATGTGGAGATGGTTTCATTTTGTTAAGTGAAGCAAACGGAAAAAATAAATTATTTCAAAGATGAAGAGGCATTGAAGCAGATTGGCAACAGGATTCGTGAAATCAGAACATCTAAACAACTTTCACAGGAATCGCTCGCCAATAGTTGTGGTATAGATTATAGTCAGGTAAACAGGATGGAATTGGGTAAAATAAACTTTGGCATTTCTTATCTATTTAGAATTGCCCAGGCATTGGATGTAAACCCGAAAGATCTATTATAGGTAAAGATTATCCGGTAAATATTATCAACATCATTTTTCTGTTTTTTTTAAATTCTAATTGTTTATGGGAAGCTCACTATTAATGAAACACCCATGGATCAGTTAATTGCTTTCCTAAATTCAATTCATGAACTTAATCCTGATACTATTGAATATCTCTACAAAAATTTAAAAAGAATTGAATTGCCGAAAAAGCATTTTGTTCTAACCCAGGGCCATATATGCGAAAACATTTATTTTGTAGAGACGGGACTATTGAGATGTTATTACAAAAAATTCGGGAAAGAAATTAGCTCCTGGTTTATGCAGGAAGGGGACATAATTGTGTCCGTCGTTAGTTTTTTTAATCAAATTGAAAGTTCTGAAAATATTCAAGCAATAGAAGATTCGGTTTTATATTATGTAAGTTATAAGGAGTTGCAATTTCTTTACAATAATTTCCAGGAGTTTAATTTTGTAGGAAGAATTTTGACAGAAAAATATTATCAATTAAGCGAGCAACGGTTGTATTCAATAAGAATGCAACGAGCTCATGACAGATATCATTTGTTATTAGAACAGTTCCCGCATTTTATTCTAAGAGTTCCATCTAAATATCTTGCTTCTTATCTTGGAATTACAGAAGAGACGCTTAGCCGGATAAGAGGCCAAAAATAACTACTTGATTTTTATCAATTTTCTGAAGTCCTCACTTTTTTAATTTTACGCTGAAAATGTGGAGAATCAATTTTTGGTACAGCTTACCTATTACGCAAAAATGAGAATCATGAGAGTTGAAGAATTTTCAAATGAGCTATTTGATGAATTAAAGCATGAGCTTTCAAAAATAACTGAGAGACGCGGAACCATCATGGAAACTTCAAGGCAATCATCTACAATTACTTTGAAATATATTAACCGGTTGAAAAAATATATCAATAATTATCAATTCCAGGATATACCTGAGGAAATAAATTTCTTTAAAAACATAAAACCGAAATTTCTTTCAAAATTAATTTACTTTCAAAAGGTTTATAAAATTCAATTTCATTTACCGTTGGGATATTCAGAAATGGTAAAGAATTACTATCTCATGGAACTTGAAAAAATTAATGATTTCTTCAAAATAAACGGTGAGTTTTTTTCCTATTATAGGTCCGGAGCAACTTCGTTAGATGAAATTTATTTTACAAGAAAAGAACCGGACTCATGGATATTATTAAACTCTGAAGATTACGAAACCGATTTTCTTTTTACTACTATATACGATCAGAAACTTGCAAAAATTCTTGCATTCCAATTAGTTTCTGAATTTTTAAATTCTGAAATTAAGAAACTGGAAATAAGTAATAAAAATCCTGATGAAGACGAATTGGAAAAGGAGAATCAAATAAATTGGACTGGTCCTAAAGTCGCTCTTGTTGAGCTTTTGTATGCTCTGCAATCCGCTGGTTCTTTTAACAACGGAAGTGTCGGTTTGAAAGAATTAGCTAATCATTTCCAATTATATTTTAATGTTGATTTAGGAAATTATTATCGGATGTTTCAAGATATGAGAATTCGTAAAATTAATCGAACTACTTTTCTTGATCTTCTAAAAGGAAGATTAATACAACGGATGGATGAAACCGATGAGAACCCAAAATATCAGTAAATCTGCCACTTCTGGGAAATATAAAATAAAAAATGATTGGATTATTTGATATTTCTTATTTTTTAAAAAAAATCTCATAAGTAGCTTTGTTTAAAAGCTACACTCATGAAAAAGTCACTTTTTTACGTTGCTTGTATTCCTTTCCTTATTTTTTCTGCATGTAAAAAACAAAATATAGACTATCTACACAATCAAGCACAAAACTCCTATTTCGATTCTGCTGTCCAATATCTTAAAACACAACTTACTTCACAGGATTTTTCAAAATTGAACTTAGAAAACAAAGAAGTTTTACGTTATCGTGGTGAAAGTATTGGAATACAAATTTTTGAAAAAAATGAATCTCCGAAAAAGTATATAATTCTAAAAAAAGATAATACAGGTTATTCAGGTAATTGGATAGATATGTCGTCTTTAAAATTATCTAAAGATTCGTCTTATAATGGAACTGTTAATATCAAAAGTATTAGCGAAGAAACGCAAGTTATACTTGGAGTTAAAAATAATAAAGTTATTCAAGTGATAAAAACGAGTAACACTCTAGTTCAGACACAAGTAGTTAATTATCCGACTTACAAAAGATATAACGTCTACTCCAGAGAAAAAGAGGGAACAATCGAGCTGCCTGATATTGTAATTTACTGGGGCGGTAAGGATCAAGACTACGTCAGTTTATACTGGTTATTTAACCAGGATAAAAAGTTGGAAAAGTGTTATTATCAGGGAGGAGGAAGTAGTGAAGCTACGTATGGAGGAGGCGGCGGTACCGGAAATAATGAGGATAATGTAAGTATAGCGCCTGAATTTATCCCTCCTGCTGATCCGATTACTGATATTAAAAAAGAAGTAAAATGTTTTACAAATAATGTTTCATCAACTTACAGTATTTCGGTAAATATAAATGAACCGTCTCCCGGAACACGCGATGTATTTTCTGCATTTTCAAATTTTAGAGCAGGCCATACCTTCCTTACATTAGAACAACATAACAGCGATGGCACCTCCATAATAAGAAATATTGGGTTCTATCCAAAATATGCTGCAAAACCTGGCGATCCATTAGATGTTGCTGTTTTTGGTGAAGATTCAAATACTCCATTTGATGTGTCGCTAAAGATTAGTGTTTCAGGCTCTGACTTTATTACAGTGACCCGCAATTTAGAAAATCAAACGATGGTTTACGATCTCAACAATTTTAATTGCACCAACTCGGCAATCAGTGCCTTAAAATCGATAAATGTTAATTTGCCTTCTACAAAATCGGCCAGTGCTTTATTTAGTGGAAACAATCCCGGAGATTTAGGCGAAGATATCCGCAATATGGACTTAAATAATTTTAGTGCAAGCAATGGCAACAGGAAAATGACAAGGACAGTAAGTAGTTCGAACAATCAGGCTGCTCCTAAAAGGAATGGGGGTTGTTGAATTATCTCATAAATAACCAGATTATTATGAAACAAAAAAAATATTTCGTTTTAGTTTTAGCTCTGTTCATTAGCTCAAATTCTTTTAGCCAGAAAGTGACGTACACAGTAAACGAACAAAAAGAGATGAATTTATTTTTTGATTTTAAAAATTACATTATCAGCAATATAAATCAGAAAGCAGATGTTACTGATTCCGCACATCTCGAATACTTACTTGAACATTTTCTTTTTATTAATATTAAAGGAGATTCATTACATACTGGCCAATTAGCTCTTAATGAAATCCCTGCCGAAAAAACCGATTATTTAAAAAAATCAATTAATGAACTTTATAATTATTTAGTAGAGAATAAAGAGAAAAAACTTGCAGAAAATTTAGCTGCAATCCCTATTCAAAAAAGTAAGGACACCTTTATTTGTAATAAGTTCAATTCCTTCCAAAAAGAAAATTGCTTAGTATTTTTTGATAAACGTCATCCTGATAAAACACTTGGCTATATGTTGTTTATTCCTCCAATCAAAAATGCAAATTCTCAAATAAAAATATGGTCGTGGAGCTTGGGATTTAAGTTTAGTAAATTTTATTTTACTTCATTATTAGGTGAAGAAGGCTATGAGTATATGTTTGGAGATAAGTAAAAACAGAAACTATACTTTTAATTTTTACAATATAAATCTCTTTTATTTGTAAGTGAGCTTTTCAAGACTCTATACTATATTTTTGAAATATCTCAGAATCATGATAAATATTCCAGCGAATACAAAGATGCTTGTAAATCTTTATGAAGTATTATACCAAAGACTTTTAAGAAGAAAAATTATGTATCGAAAGCCGGAAAAGAAAATAATTTGGTAAAACTCTAGTATCAGGCAGATTCCAACTCATAAGAATTACTAATAGACTTATGGCCAAAGCGCTTTAATAGTTCAACTTCGTTTGATTTATCTATTTTTTCTTTTGACATAATCTCCTGAATAGCCGGTTGCTTCAAACCGGGAATACGAATACGGAAGAATGGCCAAAGCGTGTCGCTGGTATAGGTTTTATTCAAATCAGGGAAACCTACAATCCGATTGTAGATATGTGAGTGATTTTTAAATTCTTCTGAGTATTTAAAGAACCAGGCTCCCTTTTCACAATGCAATGTTCCGACCCGAATATTATCTACTTTAAGTATAAATTTAGCAGTTTCGCCTTTGGGCAGTTCGACTGACCATTCCGGATCATTATCACCTTTGCTAAACCAATTCATAATTTTGCGTATCATATTAAAATACCTCTAACTTTTTTAAATCTCGTTTTTAAAATTAATGTTATTAATTCAGACCGTTCACAAATAAAAAATGGAAAAAACTCTTTTCTTAACATCTTCAAAACTTTTTCTTCATTTTCTGTACATGCGAATTCTTTGATAATTTGCCGATATTCATCATTGTACCTCACAATAAAGTCCATTAATTCAAAGTGATTGGCCTCTGTATTACTTTCAATACTAATTCTTGGACATGCTTCCTGAATATAATTTAAAACCTTTTTGCTACCGTTTTTAT
Source organism: Hanamia caeni (assembly GCF_003721595.1). Taxonomy (GTDB): domain Bacteria; phylum Bacteroidota; class Bacteroidia; order Chitinophagales; family Chitinophagaceae; genus Ginsengibacter; species Ginsengibacter caeni. Next base: position 193,502 of record NZ_RJJR01000001.1, on the reverse strand, counting down.
GATTCCTGAGTAAATTTATGATGTTGTCATCACTTCTATTCCATAACAAACCTCTTGCCGAATCATAAACGGGGGCAAAGGTAGGTAATATACTGATTTTTTTCTTTGTAGCAATGACTCCCCAGTTATAAAAATGCCTGTCATTATTGCCTACTAATGCATCAAAGGCAAGCATTTTAACAAGATCTAAAGTTAATTGCTCAAAACTCCCGGGGAAAACAGCTCTAATCGCATCCTTAATAAATTCAAACGTAAAAAGTTCCCTTGAAGTCTTTTTATGATCAGCTATTTCTTTAGCCAAAAGCATATCCCCCAGATGTTCCCCACAAATTTCAGCACCATGTACCAGGTTTTCGTTCTTATTCAAGAAGTACTTACTTAGGAATCGAATTTGGCCATTGGCTTTGACCAAACAAATTTCGTTCATATTTATACCGAGTACCTGCCCAATCCGATTAATCATAAATTCAATTACAGATTCGTGTGGATACCATTTTTCAGCAGTCTTTGCAATATAAGAAAACCATGAATTGGGATTTAATTTTTTTACGCCACTATCTTCTTTAAAAAAATAGGCCTTAATAAATTGCTTAGGGGCATCACCATCCAGATCATAGTTTTTAACGATATAATTTTTCTCTTTTAATAAAGGGATTGTTTGTTCGTTAAAAAGTTTCCCTGAACAATTTAATGAAGTCTCAATTCTTAGATTGCCTTTCATACCTAAAGTTCATTTTGTTTTCCTTACCCCAGTTATTTATTTAATTCCAATGTACTATCCTTATTTTCTTACCAATTTTTTTCCTGACTTTAGCCATTCTCATTTTCCTTTAGCTTGTTTTGAATTAATTCCTCTACTTCTTTCCGTTTGAAACCGTAAGCTTTCATCATTAAAATGATCTTACTTATATCTGCCTTAACCCTACGCATTGCAGTGAGAGCTTCTTTATCGAGGTCATTAAAAACTATTTCTTCATCTGTATATTTACCTGACAATAACAGTTTAACTAAATCCATGTCTGTATAATTGAGCGGTAGATTTATACTTCGTAAGATACGGTCGGTTTCAAAAAATGTGGTTAGAACCGGAAAGGAAAGTTTTCTTATACTTAAACGATTTTCAGTTAGTTCAAAATGAAGTGTATTATCCCTCTCCGACTTAATAATATCTGTAAAATACCATAACCGGACTGTAAATTTAGCGCTGCCTTTAGTGGCTGCAATTATATTTAATTGAATGCCCGGGATGGCCATCTGCAACAAGCCGTCAATTAAAGTTACATCTAAGGTGCTTAATTTCTTTTTCGTTGACTTCTCGACTCTTTGAATCTGCTTCAAAGCATTGAGCAGCTCGCTTTTTATAACACGGAAACTTGCTGTTGATTCCATTATAACTATTTATTTTCACTATTTTGTTTTTCAGACAACACTCCCGGCTTTTCCCAATGAAAGGACTTCATTGTTGGTAAAGCTTTCGTGGCTGCATCAATGAACTTTTGATCATTTAACAGTTCGTAGGTAATCCCTTTGTAAACTATTGAGGCATCCATTTCATCGACTAATTTTTTTGCAGATCCAAAAGCATCAGAGATCTCATTATTGAGCAATTCTTCGATTTCTTTATCCTTTTCTTTTTTATCAGTATAAGAAATAAATTTTGACCACCGTTCCGGAGGCTTTCTTTTTACTGCAGGTAACAATGCAGCTATCAGAGTTTTTTTATTCTGCGAAATTTCTTGATTTAATTTATTTTCAATCTCATTCTGGAATTTTTTTATTTCTTCTTTAAAAATGATGATTTCTTTATCAAACTCATCTTTTTTGCTTCTTAAAATAACTGCACCATAGCCTTTTATCTGTATTAAAAAACGGTCAGTAATTTTTTTCTTTTTATCGGATAATTTCTTTTCTGAAATTTTACTATTCTTCCCAATTAATTTAAATGAGCTTCTTAAACTGTCATAGGCTTTATCACCTTTAGCTAATCCAAACAAATCACTCTTAAGTGGAACTTCTTTTCTGGAAATAAAACAGTTTTTTAATTCAAATTCAACAAACTCGAACCTGGAATTAAAGACCATGATTGTTTTTGCCACATTAAATTTCATCGGCGGGTTAAGCTTTAATTCCTCCGCCACTTTCTCAATAGCTTTTGAAGGGGCCTTTTCTAGTCCTATATTTTGATCTATTATTCCCTGGGGCCCTAAACCCAAATCTTTGGCTATATTTTTGGGTAAAGCGGCCAATCGAATAGCATTAGGGTGATCAGGTTGTTTTGAATCAGCTTCAATCAAAAGAGGGGTTGGAGTATAGACAATGACCTCTTCATCAGCAATCAATAAACCAATTCTAACTCCGGGCTGGTGTGAAATTAAAGTTCCTTTTTCCCTAGCTTTAGTCTCAAGCATAGTTAGTGCTTCAATTTCACCATAACCTAACCGAAATATTTCAGCATCAACATCCAGAATGATATTCACGTTGTCAATTCCGATTCGTTCCCAGGCATTGTTTAACTCAATAGCAACAGACTTAGTAACTCCCGGTGCCATGTATAGCAATCGCTTTGTTGCATGTTTAATAGTGTTGGATAAGACTTCATTATTTAAACGATAAACGGAGTTGCTGCTCATAAATTGTTTGTTTGGTTATAGTTAAAAAAACCAGGAATTTGCCTTTGATTTCATTTTAAACAAAGTGTGGCAAAGGTGTAGCTGATTGAGACAACATCTCCCTGTAACTATCAATCAGCTTTTCGGTTGTAATTCTTGATAATCTGCTTGGGGAATAGGCAAGCAATACTTTCACCCTTCTGTCTGCCATAGATATTTCGGTTTCATGTTGCTTTTTCAATTCCTTTACATTCAGTTTAATATCATTAAGTGAACAAAAGATACAGAACCAGCTTAGTGAACTGTTTCCTTGCGAATTTCCTGATACTATTAATAATTGAATAACTGGATGATCCTTTAGAATTTGGAAGATGTCCATAAATTCTACTGGGAAAAGGCTATGATCTTTTGAACTGGCTTGCTGGCGATAAATTATTCTGCCTATATCAGTTAAGCCCAATTTCAATCTTCCTAAAATTTCTTTCCTTTCTTCGATTGCATTTTCTCCATTGAGCAATTCAAGTGGATGCTCCGCAACTCTCGCAACAACCTCCCAAAAACGATTAGTAGAACTGCAATAAAAGAAATCATGTTTCCTGTTTCTTGCAGCAGTTGGAAATGTTCCAATTAATAATTTTGTTGCATCCCTTGGAATATACCAGTTCCACGGATGCTGTTCCTGAGAATAAGAATTTTTAGTGATTGCTGGCATTACTTAAAATATAAAAATTAAAAAGGTAATTAACTAATCGGCGGTATGCCAAGGTATTGCATTAAAATATTAGCAAGCAATGATGAGGTCACTTCTTTTGCAATCGAACCCACCCCTTTTAAAGCTTTCCCGGAAACTCTCGTAATCCAGTCAATGGACTTATTTCCTAATTTTTTATTTTCAACACTTGGTAATTTCTCTTCTTCAATTATTTCATTTAATTCTTCAATATCAGTAGTATCAATACCCAATTCCCGCAGTTTATTATTCAATTGTTCTCTATTGCCTTCGCTGATGGTTATAATAGAATGAATATTGGCATTATGGCCAGAGTTGATCAAGTTTCCATCACCATTGTTATTAATTATTGTACTCATAAAATGTATAATTTTTTCATTGTTAGAGGTTTGGGATTTATTGAATGAATCTATTTCTAAATTATAACCAAATGTGTCGCCTATTTCCATACAAAATGAAAGTAACCTTGATCTGATTGAAGTTAATGCAGTGGGTATGATATTCCAATTCCCAAGCATCCTAACTCCAACTACTTTTGCCCTGTAATATGGGTTCCTGTACAATCTTGAAGCTGCATCCTGAAATAAATGTATCAATGTAAGTGGAAAATTAAAAACCAGGTATTGGCTTTCATTATTTGTATCTTCTTTCCTAATGGCCATCTGTTCTAATACTGTGACAGAGTCTGTCAAATAAAATTTACGAAAGGCGTCTCTATTATTTTCTTCAAGCATTTCTATTGGAATTTCAAGGCCGGAATTAGTCACATTACCAAACTGAATATCTACATGAATGAGGGCAGAAGTAATTCGATAATCGGGAAGGGTTCCATGTTTTTTATAGCCATTCAATTCTGCTAAAACGTACTGAAGTAACTCGACATTTTTAGTTCGTTTAGCGAAATACTGAAGTTTTGTTAACGGCCCAACTAATGATTTATCACTATCAACTAAATCAGCAATTATTTCTTCGAGAATAGAATTTTCTGACATTTGTTATCAAGTAAATGGTTACAGTTTATATTTTTCAAATTCCGCCTCACTTAATTCTGGCTCTATAATTTTCGCTTCTTCGTAAGTAAGATTGTAAAGATGATAGACCATTATATCTATTTGTTTTTCCCACCGGGAAGTATTGGCTGCGGGGTCTGATTTTTTTGCTTCGAGGATTTTGTCAACAAGTGTAATGAAGGGTTTTATCGTTTTTGGCTTTGCAATTGGAAATTTCTTGCAATTCCCGATCAAAATTTTTTGAAACAAAATTTTTTCTAAATCAAGGAATTTATTTCCATGATAAAAATTCATTAATAATGAATTAAGTATAGCAAGAATAAATTTTAATTCCTCTTTATTATTCGATTTAGAAATTATGGAAAATCCAATTTGGGTAAAATATCGTGGCATTTCAGAGTAACCGGCATAAATACGTAAAGGTGTTCCAGAAATAATTTGCCTCACAATAATTTTAGGGTTTATGAAGAATCTCTTTTCCCTGGGAGCACCTAACCATTTTCCATATCTTAAGTACTCATCAATTTCATTAGTAATAAAGTAGCGGTGAATATTCTTCCCTGAAATCAATGGTACATAATCAGCAGTTAACTTTTTTTCAGAGTGAAATTTTCTGTTTTTTATCAAACTTTCAGAATGGCCTTGATATTTATCATATGGTGTAATACCTAATGAGAAATCAGCATACTTATCTAAAGAGTCCGCATTCAATTCAATCTTTTTGATTATTTTTCCATTTACATCATCCGTAAAAATATTGAAACGTAATTCCGGGTCTTCTAACCAATCTTTTCTTTTATACAAATTGAAAACAATATTCGCAAAATTTACTGAATCATTATTGTGATAATATTTCCCCTGGATGGTATCCTTATTAGATCCTTTTGAAAGCAATAATATTATTGTTTCCACAATTGCCTTCTCAAAAATCGCATCCGGTAATTTTATTATTAGACTAACACTATCAAATATAAGTGCTCTTATTTTTTTATAAGACTCATTAATAAGTATAGAATTAGGGTTAATGAAAACTAAAGTACCATTTGTGTTTATTAGACCATAGCCTTTTTCAATAAAGATTGAATAAAGATTTATGCGGTTTTGGCATGTCTTAAATTCTTTAAAATAATATCGCACTTCAAGTGGTGGCAGTTTTTTTATATCCACATAAGGCGGATTCCCAATTACCATATCAAATCCTTTCTTTTCATGGAACACCTCGCTAAAAAATAATTTGAAATCAAAATCAATTTTGTATCCGGCAAATTGTTCAGCACTGTCCAATAACTGCCGGATTTTTTTATTAATCTTTTCGCGTAATTTATCTTTAGTAGGTTTATTGGTTTCATTAAATAGCTCTTCTTTTAATACTTGTATTTCATCCTCCAATTTTGCATTTCTGAATGACCCTTCCGGCATCCCAATTAAAGAGTTTCCCCAAACAATTTTATAATCCAAGTTGGGCAAGGGTTTTACAGTACTTAGATCCTGTTCATCCACCACCAGTGAAAGCCATAAACGAAGTTTAGCGATGTCAATGGCAGAGTGGTCAATATCCACTCCATAAATACTTTCCTGTATGCAATGCCTTTTAAATTCATAGGCAGTTCTTTCTTTTTGTTTTTTTGCAGGTAAATAAGTGGTGAGTATCTCTCTCGCTTTTACAATTTCATTCATAATACCTACGGGAAAAGCGCCACTGCCAATAGCAGGATCGCAAACTCTTATACCGGCAAGGGCTTTATCAATATCCGCCGCATAAGTACGGATACTTTCGGGCAAATGATATGAATACCTAACCGTTTCGCGGCCGGCTTTTTCCACCCTGGCGTCATTATCAATGGCTGAATTTCCTTCCCTTATAAACTTTTCTAAATCCTGCTTCGGAACTTTTATGGTGGCCCCAAATTCTGCTTCCAACGCCAGTTGCCCTTTACGGACTTTGTTACCAAACATATCCGTTTGAGCAGTACCCAGTTTTTGATAAGCAGCAGGTTCATTATTAAGCGCTGTATCTAAATAATTGATCAGGCTTTCCTGGCACATATAATGCACAATTTCCCTGGGTGTATAAAAAGCGCCTTTGCTTTTACGGTCTTTTACTTCGAGTAACTTTTCAAAGACTTTCCCCAGCATTTCCGGGTCCACCGCTACTTCTTTCTCCAAAGGCTCATCTTCTTTTACCGTAAAATTGTACCGGTCGAATACATCTAAAATACCATCACCCGTATCACCTTCTTTAGTTATATTTTCATTGGTAAAAAATTCATTGGGGATTTTAACCGTAATGTTTTCCCAATCATAATCCGCTTCAAACAATCCACCGTTCAGAAATGGAATTTTGCAATCCAGCAAGCGATAATAAGAAGGGTCGGCGGCATTGCGCCTTTCTTCTGCGAGGGCTTCGTAAAAAAGGTATTGCAGGTAATCAGTGTAATAATTCTTTTTGGCAGATGTTGCTTTTTCCAATAACGAACGAAGGAATTTTTTATCTCCTTCACCCCACTTCCCGCTTTTATCTACGCCCAGCCAGCCTTTCTTTTGCAGAAAATACAGGAACACAATCTGGCCTAATAATTTTTTTGTAAAGCTGATGTGATCAATATTTTTAGCTGTTAATTCATTTCTTAATTCACGGTTCTTCTCTAACTGTTTCTCAAAAAAATCGCTGACATGTAAGAACAGTTCTTTGTATTTATCAAAAAATTCAATAGTAACTATTTCAATGTTAAAGGCTTTTTCAATATCTTCTAACAAAGGAACCTTATCCATCGTGAGTAAGCCAGCCAATTGCTTTTGAGCAGTATGGCTTCTTTCATTTTTACCTACCAAAAAAGAAAAGCGTTTTGCCGGCGTGAGTTCATCTTTCTTTTTCTCTAATGAGTATTGCATTTTTATCAAAGAAAAACGCCAGTCTTCCGAGCCTTCTGTATAAAATGCCACAATAGCTGCATCTTTTAATTCACCACCACGGCTACCATTTAAATATCTGCGAATAAAGTTTCTTTGCGCCGTTCTTGCATATTCAATGCTATGGTCTCTTTTAAGCTCCACCATTAAAATATCAATGAAGTTTCCTGTTGCATCTTCGTACTTTCCGATGCGTTCCATTTTGCGGATATAGGTAGAAAACGCATCCGGCAAATGAGCGCCTGTTTGAATAAAAGATTTTTCTTGATATTCATCTTTCAACAAATTGTTGATGAAATGGATGAATTGTGTTTTATTGAAAGGGTTCTCAAAAGTTTGTTTGATCAGCCGTTGCGCTTCCTGTGATTTCATTATTTACAGTTTGATAAAACATTCTGAAAGAATAACTTCCCTGGGGCTATATTTTGCCTCATCATTTATTGTTTTTATGCCTCTAAAATAATCGTCGGGGATATTTTTTTTCAATACTCCAAAAATTTTCAAAGGTTGCACTTCATCCTTTAATTCGGTAAAAATTCGTTTGGTAAGGTTTTTTGCAAGAGAACCTTCTTCCAATAATTTGATGACATCCTTGATAAATTGTTCAGCATCTTCTGTGAAGCCTTTATACATCCGTACTTCTTTACTTTTCAGGATTTTTAAAACGCGAATGGCATTGTCTTTACCGCCGCCACGAGCATCCTCTACCTGTATCTCAACATCCTGTAAATCTGCTTCCATTTGCTTTTTATTTTGTGCAAGCAAATCATAAAAAGTACTCAAAATTGGATACTTTTTTGTTTCAGGAATTGCTTCAAATAATTTCGCAGTAGTAATGAAATCAATTTCGTTTGCCTCATTTTTAGTTCCAATATAAAATTTTTCTAAACGCCCTTTTCTGAAATAGGTTACCAGGGCATTCTCCTCTATATTGATTGCAGGAAGTGCCTTTCTTGCAGTTCTACTCTTTTTTGGAAGATGTTTTATGGTTTCAAACAAATTGAGATCATTGTTTCTTATATCTGTTATAACCTGAAGGTATTTTAATTCACTGTCCTGGGTTTCATCTTCGCCGGTAATAAATTCTTTAGAAGTTAATTTATTAAACAATTCAAAAGACTTTATTTCTTCACCATCAGTAAGTAGCCTTGCATCGTTGCCCAACATTTCAATAAAATAATTGATTTTGGCAATGGCTGCTTCCTGTAATTTAATGAGGTCATTGCTTTGCTTAGTGGGAAAGAAATTAAACGTATGTATTTTAAGATGTGGGGTATCTACCCTATTGATACGCCCCACCCTTTGAATCATTCTTGTCGGGTTCCAGGGTATATCATAATTGATCACTACATTGGAACGATGCAAGTTGATACCTTCTGAAAGAACTTCTGTAGCAATCAAAATACGGTATTCATCCGATTTATTTCTTGCCTTATTATCGAAGTTTGAAATAACTGTTTTTAATTCATTCTGATGTGAGCTACCATGATAGAAGAGTACTTTTTCATTGAGTCTTTTCTCTAAACCCGATTTTAAATAGTCTCCGGTTTCCTTTGATTCGGTAAACAAAATAATTTTGCTTTGCTTTAGTACTTTGTGATCTTCGATGCTCTCAACAAATTTATCCAGTTTGGGATCTTTCTTTACCTTTTCCCACATCTCATCAATTTGGCAAAGTGTTTTTAAGTCACTTTCAAGGTGCTTTTTAAACTCAGGTCTAAAATCTGAAGCTTTTAATTGCTCGGCTTTTTCATCGTCAATTAATCGTTGTATTCCTTCAAAATCATCATCCAATAAACATTCCAACACCTTGCTGAAATGCTTTTTACTAAAATACACAAAGCCTTTTTTATAGGCTTTCAAAAAGCCTTCATAAGATTCAATAAAGCGTTGCAGGGTTTTTCTAAAAGCATAAAAGCTGCTGTCTAAACGTTTCACCAAAAGTGTTTTCATAAACACCATTAAGTTTTTCTGTCGTACCTCCTCATTTGCATCAAGCCTTTCTTTAAGGTAAAGCAATGGGCCATAACGTGCATAGGAAAAGCTTTTTTTATCGGTAATGAGCCGGATGGTTTCCATAAAAATTTTATCCAATTTATCATCCAATTCATAAAACAGCGGTTCAGGTTTCACTACATTTGGAAACTTAAACCCTTGAATAGCCAGGTCATCTTTAAAATATTTCTGTATTTCATTTCTTGTCCTACGTACCATTAAATGTTTCAAAACCTTTTCCCGGATTTGATGTGCATTGTCCTTTACGATGGCCATATACTCCTCATAATCACCCTGACGATCCAAATTCCGAAGCCGTCTTTCAAGGCCGTTAAAGAAAACATCTAAATTCTTTACCCCCGGAATAGTACTGTTTTTTCCTTTTTGAAACAGCTTTACTTGTGAGAGAATATCTGAAGGTTTATTGTTTAATGGTGTTGCAGTAACTAATATTACTTTTTTCCCCTTACAGATTTGGGATAGCAATTCATAGCCCATGTTTGATTCGCTTCGGAACTTATGGGCTTCATCAATAAAAATATTATCATAGCGATCGGTTCCCTCTCCAATAATTTTGGCAAGTTTTCCCACTGATTCAAAGTGTGAGGAAACTTTAAACTCATGAAAAACATTTGTCCAACTATTAGGATTGCTTCTATCAATTAAAGCAGGTGATGCAATTACCAAATTCCTGCCGGGGAGCTGATTGGCTAACATTGCAGCAATATAAGTTTTTCCTAAACCTACAACATCGGAAAGAAAAACCCCGCCATATTCGTCTAATATTTTTTTTGCATTATAGACGGCTTGCTCCTGATATTTAAGGCGCATAAAGTCTTTGGGGAAATTTTTATAAAAGAGATCTTCATCAATATTCAAATCTTCCCTGAAATATTCATAGAGTAATTTTAAGTAAAGCTGATAGGGTGTAATTGTCTCATTAAGCCAGGTTTTTTTCTGAATAGTATCTACATAATATTCAGAAATATCTACAGCTTCTATCCAAAGTTTTTCAAACTGTTCTAATGCAAAGTAAACATCAGAACGATTCTTAAGTTGAACATTAAACTCCCTCTGGCTTACCAATCCTGAATCAGAAAAATTACTTGAGCCGGTAATCACATTTCCAAAATCCCTATCTCCTTCTTTATAACGGCTGATATACACTTTAGCGTGAAGATTTCTGCTTGGATGCGCTTTAATTTCTATTTTTCCCAATTCAATAAATTCGCAAAACTTTCTGATACCTTCTTCGGTATCCTTACTGTCAGCAGCCGTTTCCACTTCTTCCAGAAGTTCTTTTTCGAAGATTTTAGTAATTCTATCGTGAGATTCAAAATCAAATTCTTTTTGACGTGTGGTCTCAATAACCTGATAGGTTCTTTTATCCACTGATAACCCGACTAGGATTCTTATCTTATCAATGTGTTCAAAAGATTTATAAAGATGGAAAAATCCGCTACTCCTGAAATAGCCTACTAAAATATCAAAGTAGCGTACGTCTTTGAGAGTGCATTTAAATCTATCTAAAAGGGTAGAACCGGGTTCGTTGGTGAAAAATGTAAGGTCGGTGTGCATTAGTTTTATATCAAAATTTCTTTTAACGCTTTATCAATAGCTTCCCAATTTGTAGATTTCAGTTATTACTTTTCTACACTATAATCTTTTAGAGATTGATCAGTGTGTGCTGTTTGTCCGAAAAATCCGAAAGAGGTCTTTCCACTCATAAGTCATTATTCTAGCCATTTTCAAATGTAAACTATATTGCTTATTTTCCTAAGGTTTGCTAAATTACAAAAAAGTAAAATCCGGCAGAGGGTAGTAAGATTGATTTGAACTGAATGAACAGGATCTGAAATGGGACAAAAACTACCTGATCCAGTTTATTGAAGAGTAGATATGAGGTTGCACAAAAAACTCTACAAGTCTGATTGGACCGCCCTACCATTTAAATTTCCGAATTCCTTAAGGTAGGTTTCCCTCTTCTATCAGCAACAAAAAATGTTTGGTATGGATGCCGGACAGGGAGAGAAAGGGGTGCGAAAATTGTTTGAGACAAATTTTAATCAAATACGATGATAGAAGATTATTTAAAAAGACTGAATCCCAGGTCGCCTGATTTGGTTTACAACGCGCAATATCACATATGGCTAAAAGGGGAATATCTCGGCATAGCAATATGGACACAGGATGGTGAAGGACGTGGCCTAATGCCAACAAAAACAGGGCTTTTCCCTTAATTTTTAGTGCCTTTCCATGACCCGAATTATACTTTTCCTCCCCTGAACAAAAACGGTAATTAATAACTTCGATTTGGTTTTAGCGATAGCAACAAAGGAAATGTAAATGTGTTCTATTGCTGCTTTGCTGGCAACATTTTTTAAGATCTCACAGAAAGAATTTATTAGGACACATGGGCATCAAAACTGAATAATATTTGAATGAAAAAAGATTTTAAAAAATATTCCAAATTTTTCGAAGCACTAATCAAGAATAATTCTGACCCGGACCGGATGGATTGACGCAAATCAACAATACAAAAAACGAAGAATTCGGTTAATTAAAATGAGAGAGTTACAAAAATAGTAGTTGCGTCTAATTACATAAATACAAACTTTATGTGTATCCTATTAACTGTCGTCAATGCAACGGGCCTGACAATAGAATTTTTTTTGCAGCAAGTTTGTTTTGATGACAAGGATCCGGATTGATAATTATCTCATTTAATAAATCTTATAAAATGACAGAAGAAGAAAAGACTAAAGCAATGATTGAAGAAGAGCACAAGATTATGGCTGGATATATGGACACCGCAAAAACATTTACCCAATTAAGTATTGGTGCACTAATACTTTCTATCACTTTTTTAGAAAAAATACTCGGCATCACAGGTAAGATTTCAGTTCCTTATCTGCTTTTGTTTGCTTGGTTGTTCTGGCTACTAGCGGCATTAGCTGGTGCATTTTATCAATACCGTGCCATAAAGTGGCTTGAAGGGATGGTAATCAACTATAATATAATACAAAAACGACACCATGCTATTGACCCATTAAAGATTTATCCTTATCAAGTATATGGTTTTCTTCTTGTGTGTTTTTTTCTCGGAACTATTTTTTTCGCAATATTTGGTGCAATGAAAATTTTGTCCTCTTAAGAACTACAGATCTCAGTAAAACTACGGCACATAATAACTAAGGTTTTGCTTTGCCCGAAGAGCAAGAAATGAAACCTTAATTGAACGAAACCGGGCAATAAGAATTTAGAATCGATTTGTTGCAGAGTATTTGCAGAGTGTTTGATGCAGCAAGCTTTTCGATTTTTTTAAAGAGCTCCCCAAAGCTGTTTTTTAAACGTGTTTTTTGGTTTTTTTATTCCGGGTATTACAAAAGTTCCCTTACCCGTCACTCACACAACAGGCACCATTTGTTTTTCCAATAAACCCGCCTGCCGGACGGGCAGGTATTTTTTCGGCGGCCCACGCTTTCCAAATACATCGATGGTTACCAGCGTTCCGGTTTTGCAACACGGGCATTTTTTGAGCAGGGTTTTTACTTTGAGCTGCGGCGGTTTTATTTTCAGTTGTGTTTGCAGTGTTTGTAATTTGCCTCGCTTCCATGTGGCGCTGAGCATGCCGTAATGCCTTATTCTTACAAAGCGATGTGGTAAAATGTGTTGCGCAAACCTTCGGGTAAATTCTGCATGGGTGAGTGTCATTGTTTTTTTATGGGCGCTATCACGGTAATCCTAATACGAAAATGAAACTTCCGATTCCGGTACTCGCACAATTCGATGATTGGTGTTGATTTTTGGTTTATTGCAACTTCAGTTTCATCAGCTTGCAAGAAAATTCACTTTTTAATGGATGGTACTATCATTCCCTGTATTTATTAAGTTCCTTTTTACCACAATACGCTTTCATATAATTAATCACCGCTTTTCTTACATCAAATAAGTTACTATCTGCTGGCAAAGGAAATATGACTGTGCCTATTATGCCCGGCGTGCCTTCTTTTAAGTAGTTAAGCTTACTTTGCTTACCGCTAATCAGGTAATCTCCGATAGCAATCTTGTTAGTCACAGAATCAGCGATAGGTTTATCATTCTTAAAAGAATATTGCAGAAAGGCGCCTTCATTTTTAAGGTGTGCAGCAGAATCATTCAATTTTTTAAGAAACCAACCTTTCATTTTTACAATGCATATTTTTCCTTCGTAGGGCAAAGCACGAAGCACCGCATATTGTGTTATCGGAGACGTGATAAAATCATCCACCCGTATTGCCCCTGAATTTAAAATAGACACATCACAACCTTTGGATTCACCAGCCCATAGCATCGCATCCGTTATGAGTTTGCTTAAATTGGTTGACCCGTTTCTTACTGAAGCATCTTTACCATCAAGAGTTGAAGTAAAATTTTTGCAAACTTCTAAATCCGGTGAAAACCCTGCTTTTTTAAAATATTCTTTGGCAACATCCATCCACCTGCTACAAATTATTTTAGTTAAATAATCCTGCTTTATAGTTGTATCAACCGGTATGAGTTCCTGTACAATTGATGTGATTGTTGTATTGTTTCTTCTGTTTAGCAAAAGCTTTAAATGAAATACGCTCCTGGCATTTGAATGCGCTTTTGAAATAATTACGTGTCCAACGTTTTCGAATTGCATATCATGTTCATGGCCGCCTATTATTGCGGTAAGCTGGGGAATAGCAACCGCAAGCATTGAATCTTCTTTTACATCCTGGTGCGTAATTGCTATTACCGCATCACAATCAGGGGCAAGAACTTTATACATTTTTCTTGCAGCATACAGGGTAGAATCATAGCTAACATATTCAGGATCACCGCCCTTGTTATCAGGTATGGTTACTCCAAAAAAGCCAATAGTAAAAGAAGTACCAACATCATTAAAAAAAGTTTTTTTCCATGATGTTGGAATATCAACCTTATTTTTTTGAAACGGAATGTTGCCGGAAGCGCTTTTATGATATACATTAGAAGATACCCATTGAAAACTGCTTTCGTTAATACGCTGTTGCAATACATTATAACTTACATCAAATTCGTGGTTGCCAAATACCGCAAGATCAACACCTGCTACATTCATCGCCGCAATCATTTGTTTGCCCGCAACTTTTTCATTCAAAGGACTTCTTACAGAATTAAAAACAGAAGGGCTTAAGAAATCACCTGCCATTAAAAGGAATGTATTTTCGTTTTGATGTTGAAATTGTTTTTTTAATGTGGCAATTCTTGCCATACCGCCCACCATGTCATTGTCAAGAGGAGCAATTTCATATACATCATTTATCTGTAAAAGATCAACAGTGATTTTGACATCATTTTTTGAGACTTGTGTTACCGTTTTCTTGCAGAGTCGATTATTATTAGACGGAATCAGCCATAATAAAATAGCAAGCAGGAAAGAAAAAACACCTATGTAAAAAAAAGCGTTGTTATTATAAACAGTTGTACGGTTTTTTGCGAGACGATTGCCAAGACGTTGGTTTTTTGCAAGCAATGAAATGTTCGGTGAAAAATCACTTAAGTCGTCATTGGACAGGGTTTGATATTGCCAATGCAATGCAATTGATATACAAAATGCAAAGAGAGAAATAAAAATAAAGAAATATTGATAGGCCGATAAAAAGTCTGAATTAGAAAATTTAAATATTATTATAATCATAAAAATAAATGCAGCACCAAAAGAAGCCGCGGTCAAAAAACTTTTTGATAGAGCTTTATATCTTTTTGTTAAGGTATTGTACGATTCTTTCTGCTCCATTTCTAATCTGATTTGAGCATCGATTTTTTCTTGATCATCCGGCATAAAAAAATTATTGAGTTCTCAAAAATGAATGCATCAAAGAGTAAGGATCTTCCTAAAATTCAAAATGTCTTAACATCATAAATTGGCTACTAAACATCAGTAATTCCCAAAGCTGCAAACGTAGCTGGCCCTACGATGCCATCTGCTTCTAGATTCCTTTTTGCCTGAAAGGTTTTAACGGCTTTCACCGTTTCGTTACCAAATACACCATCTTCATCAACAGCCGGGTTTGCTCCAACTGTATTCAGTGCATGCTGAATGCTAACCACAGCGCTGCCGCTATCTCCTTTTTTGATAAAAGCCCCACTGGTAAATTTTTTTTCCGGAACAGGCGGCAACGAAGCTTCTTCCTGTATTACTCCCAATACTTCAGGTGTTACGATACCTGTAACAGACAAGGAATGTTTTTGTTGAAACTCTTTAACTACATTCTCTGTTTCGGAACCAAACATTCCATCTACCGTTACTTTAAAATCAAGATCATGCAACATTTTTTGAAGAGAGGTCACATCACTTCCTCTGTCACCTTTTCCTAAATTATTGTTATTGTTGGCCGGTAAGCCTTCGACAAGAGCTATGGGCGTAGCAAAGGCTTTTACCAAAGTTTTTTTTCTTATCCGTAACATAACCTGTCCACCATCGCTGTCATTACCTTGTGCTGTATTTCCTTCCCAGGCCTGGAGCGTTGTTTTAGCTGCATCCAGCCATTTCACAAATATGCCTGTATGGTCACACAGACCGTCGCCAGTCCAGTCATACAGCACAATATCTCCGGGCTGAGGCTCCCTGACTATCCTGTTATTTCTTTTCCAGAAATGAAATCCTGACTGACAGGATTGATAGCCTTTTGATGTATCAATTGCTTCCAGAGGATTACCGGCATGGTCATAAACCCAACTTACAAATATGCAACACCATTTTACGCCGTCCAGCCCATACCATTGCCCATATTTTGTTTTGTTAGAATTGGCTGGAGATTCTTTGGTGCCGTTTTCTGCGGCTGCGGTATCGAGAATTGATTGACGTGACATAAAATGTGTTATTTATGATAATTTATTAACTAAATGCGGAACTACTCTGGTTTCTTTTCAAACGGCCTATTTGAAATTGTAAATATTGGAATATCAATTAATATGGATAGATTGAAAACACCTTTTGGTAGTACAGTTATGAAAGAACTGTTGTCAGAGTAAAATAATTTTGGTGTTCTTCTCCAGCCACAACCAATTGCCAATGGGGAACCTCCAAGTTCAATCAATAGCTGTGTAGATGGAGAAAAGATACTTTCCAATCGTACTTCCTGCTTTAATGTTTCTGTTGTTCCATTTTCGAGTCGATAAGCTGCTACAGCTCCTACATCCAAAAGGGAAACAAATCCTGTGAAGCTTAAGCCATGCTTTTTTATTGAACCTGTAGTGACATTTATACCTACGGGTGCGTAAACACCCCGTGCATACAGATCCTTAAAAGCCTTATTAAAATCCCACGCATAGCCAATATACCCGTTAATAGAGATATTGACGACAGACTTTTGTTTTATAGAATAACTGCCAGCTGGTAGAGCGGCTGCTTCTAATGCATTTTGAACATCTTCACCAGATTCAGCTTTTATCACTGAAGCCATGAAATTTCCATATTTTAATATTTTTTCAATGACTTCTGACTTCGGACCAAGATTTTTAAGATTATTGGACAGGTTACTATTCTTTATTATTTTATTAAATATTTCATCAAGAATGGTGTAAGCATTCATGACGGCGTTATTATAATTTTTTGTGTAAATGTTTTTATATAGTTCGTTAGAATTTCGAGCTGTAACGATGTAATGGTCATCTATTATTCCTTCTTTAATTGTATTAGCCACTTTAAATCCATATTCAATAATATTAATTGCTTTACTTATGTAAGTGTAATAATCATCGTTACTGAGTCTCGCGCTAATTTCCTTATCCCTAAAATCTTTTATCGTTCTGTTTACGTCATTTGCCAGAATGGAAAAATTTTCAATTAAACCTGAAATAACATAAATAGTTTTAACATTGTCGGCCATGAAAGCATCCATTCTTAATGAACCAGATGATGTTGTAAATTGAATATTTGCATGATGGACATTTTGATAAATTAATCCAATAAAAATTCGCAGTGTTATTTGATCTTTAATCAGATTGTTTAAATCACTTAGTTTAATCCATCTTAGAGAATTGTCTGCATTAGGGTTTTCCCTAACAGCCTGAGAAAAAATATCCAGTAGCTTAAGTGAATTCCCAAGATTAGAATTAATCCCTTGCCACTCAGGCAAATCTGCTAACTCATGTATAAGGCTATCTGGCAAAATGCCCTTTTCTGACTGCGATAATTCACTTACAATTTTTGAACATCGAACTGCCGCACGTATCTCAGGTAAATCTTTAAAAAGTTCTTTATACTTTGGTAAATCAATTAATTGATTTAAACTGACGGTCAGATTGGAAAGATCTTTATAAAAGGCTTCTCTTAAACTCTGTATTAGTTCAGCATAGCGATATGCCGATATATTTTCTAAAAACTCAGTGGTAACTGGAAAAAGGGTTTTGCATTCTGGATACTTAGGATTTTCAAGAAATTCCTTCATCCTATTGAAGAACGCCACGTTCAATTCTTCTTTTCCTCTTTTGATTAAAAACTGAGCAATGCCATCGGCGATATTTGTGACATTTAGGGAGCCGATGGAAGAAGTCGAAAAATTTCCTATTAAATCCTTTTTGATTACGTTTGCTTCTTCACTTGGCCAATCGGTTGGAATTAAATCCTTAATAAAGGGATTTGGGCTAGGACTTTCTCTATAATATTGCCTAATTTTTTCACCTGCTAAAGCTCCATATGCATATTTAGAAAGAATTGAATCTACAGAAGCTTCATCGCTTCTATTAAATATAGTTCCATGTTCGTTAGTGATCACAAACTCTCTCAATTTTTTAGCATCATAGAAAGCATTTTGGCAAAAACAACAAATGCTCATTAGCATAGTTAAAGTCCCAATAAATATTTTTTTCATAAAAATAGATTTAACAAACATTAAATTGAAATTGTGTTCTATTATCATAATTAAATTGTGATACTGGCGTACTCATTTCTTTTAGAGCATTTAATAAAATATCCTTACTTAAAACCTCTAGACTTTCTCCTTTTTTTATTTTAGAAGATATTATAAGCGCTATTATACCTGATATAAATGCGGTACACATACTACTACCATTTATTTCTATATAAAAATCATTTTGTGCATTACTACATGACATGTAAGGAATATTAGGACAAAGGATATCTATTCTTGATTTAATGGAATCATAATCGCTTAGATTTTCTTTTTTGACTGAGCCTACTTTTATGCAGGCTGGATGTCTTGCTGGGTATTGAATTTCATTTGGGCGCTGAAAAATATCAAAGGGTAATAATTCTTTATCATCTCCGGCTGCAGCAACGATAATTTTATTATTCTTTTGAAAATCGTCTAAAATGCTCAATATGTTTTGTGTGGGGTTATCATTGAAACCAAGACTTGCATTATAAACGTGAGGTTTGAAGGTTGTATTAAGCCAGTTCAGTCCCTCAAAAATCTGCTCGCCTCCCGGTTTAGACATGCCATTGCCGATTACTTTTGCAAATGCAATTTTTGCATTAGGAGCAACACCAACTACTCCATTACTAAATTTACTTTTCGCGGCAATTATGCCCGAAATATGTGTCCCATGTCCTTTTTTACTATCATCAATTCCTTGTAAGTTGGGATCGGTAAAATCATTTATCCCAATGATATTTTCCGCCAAATCAAAGTGACTTTTTTCAATACCTAAATCTATTATTCCAATTTTTGTGTCAGCACCGTATCCGGTTTTATAAATGGGATTTAAATTTGCTATAGATACGCTCCAATTTACTAATCTATTAAGTTTAGTATTCAGGGGGTTTTTAAATCTCTCATCCTTCGTTATCCCATTTGCAATAGTAAATCCGCCATTTGTGAGTCTATGCCAAACATTACTCCCTTTGTATTCTTCTCCAATTAAAGTTTCTGTTATTTCAATCTCGTCACCAGGATTAAAAAAACTTGGATTATTATCAATTCGAATTTCAGGCGCATCAGTCCTTAGATTCAAAAATGTTTTTACGATAGCTTTCATTACCCTTCTCTGTTTAAAGGTGAAACCTCACCACTTGCAGTAGTATCCGTTGAATCCATATCTTGTTTTACCGAGGTACGCAACTTCATTAATTTATTCAGCAAGTCAAACCAGAAGGGTGCGCCAAGAGAAATAGCGATGGCAGTAATTAAAAATCCAAAAAAGTGATGGGATACCAGGCGGAAAAAGTAGTTCCATTTCTCACATGAACTAAAGCTAATTTTATTTCCGGCTTCAATTTTTTTATCTTGTTCAGATAGCGATGACTCATCGATAAAAGGGATATAGGTTTTCTGATTCTTTGAATTTAGTGAAACCACTACCGTATCCGGCAGCCATCCACCAGTGCCCAGAATTGTATTGGCTTTTGTAATATCTTCTTCCAGTTGCTTCTTTACCTGAAAAAGAGAATCACGCTGTGCTTCGGTTAAAGATAAAATTGGAGCATTTGATGTGTCAGGATGTGCTGCTACATAAGCAGTCGCCATTGACACCAAATTATTACGGGCATCTTTATCAGTTGAGAGTTTCCCAATAATGGTGAAAGTATCAGCATTAAAAAACCAGGCAAGCATAAACCCTAAAACCAATAACACAACCTGTATTTTACGCTTATACCATTCTGTACATTGCTCCATTGTTCTGTCAAACCACGCTTCCAGTTGAAGTTTAAATTTTACAAGGTCTCCATACGAATCATTGTACAAGCTTAATACAAACTGAGCAGTCTGCTCATCTAGTGTAGGAAGTAGAGCATCTGTTACGCCCTCGATATTATTTGGACGCGGATTTCCTTGCGGGTCAACAGAATGTTCAATTTCTTTTCTTATTTTATCTTTATTTAAAGGACCTGACCCGTTTAATTCGTATAACAATGTTCTCGAAAACGTTACTGCTTTGAATGCGGAAGGATTTTTAAAAATGCCTGTGCTGCCTAAATATTTAATTTCCGGGTTTGAATAAAATTTATCTATTCTCGGATTTTTAGGATTTTTCATCAATTTGAGTGAGTCCCAAAGCCTGGCTAAAAACCCGTGGTCATCTTCACTGTCGTTCAGCATCCTGTCAACAGCTTCTTTCAAATTGCGCGCTCTTAACCCAATATAAGTAGCAATAATTTCTGAAAGAACTGTCGCCAGAAGACTATACAGCAGGTAAATAAAAACAAGACCAATTACAACATTTAAGGCTACATTATCGAACATAGAAAGTTTTTAGGGGTTAGTTTCTTCTTCGCTTCCGGTTATAAAATACTAGGTCGCCTAATTATTATGACATGATATTATTAATGATAATAATTGCTGTAGCTAAATTACCTGCTATCTATCGCGGTTATTAATGCTTTCCCTTTTACCCGATCAGGTTTTTCCTCCAAAATTTCAGGAAAAAACCTGCTGCCAAATATTTTATCATTAGTGAATAACTACCAGCGCTTTATTCATGAATTACAAAATCAGTAGTTGTAATACTTCTTAAGCTTTCAGAAGAATGGAAATAAAGACGTGCAGGTGTTATACAGCCACAAAAATCTATCTGATAGTTTTACCGGAAATAGTAACACCTGAATGGCGTGGAACTATCTAAATGACTCTTTGAGAATAAGAAAGAATCAGAGTGCTGCACTAGATGGAAGAACATGACAATACTGTTAACCAAATGCTCGTAGATTGAGTGAAAGAGTTATTTATTGCAGAAGAGATTCGGGATCTATAGCGCGAACCGCCACAAGATATTCAGTGGCTAATATAGTTGCAAGAAAAACATAAGACGCAAAAAAGAATAACATCAGCTTTAAACTGTAAACAAACAAATTCCTCCTTTTTTATTTCCTAAAAATATCTCAGGACTATATTATCAATCTAAATTGAATTGAAACAGAAGGTATAGCCGTTCTTGATAAACCAATGAACTCTTCTACTCTTTTACTTTTTAATGTTTCCGTTATGTCACTAATTACCGTTTCACTTTCTACATAATACCAATGCTGTACCGTGTTACTTTCAAGGCCGGATTGATCATTTATACCAGTACAGTCAACACTGTAAATGTGTGCGGGAATTTTATTGTAATCCCTAAAACCAAACTTGCCCAGGCGGTTGTAAGCATTTTTTGTTGTTTCAGAAATGAACAGCGCAAGGTCTTTTGTGTTAAAATAGACAGTGGTCCTTTCTCCAATATTGGAAAGCATATTGAAAGACCGCGGCTCTTCAAAAACCTGCCAGTCAACATCCGACGCTGCCAAGATTATTTCTTTGAAAACAGCCGTAATACTACTGTCCCTTTGAGCAAGAAGTTCTGTCATCATCGCTTCAATCACCCTGTTGCCCATGCTGTGTGCCAGCAGGTGAATATTATTATTGCACGGGTCATTAAGGGGATGCTGCGTATCTGCTCCAAATATAGCTCTGAAGAAATCTATAAGCATTAGGTAGCACCGGGCTAAGGAAAAGCCTGATAATTCTGCATCTTTAGCATCATCTCGATACCTTAGTATTTCGTTCCTGGCAGGCCATGTAAAAGCAACAATGTGCTTTATTGGGCTGTTCGAATTGATGTATGTCTTTTCAAGCTTGCAAATACTATTAAGTGCACTTGCAAGGTCGGTATGAAAGCCATGCACAAAAAATAACAAATCACCTTCCACTGCTTTCATATTCTGATACAATTCAGTGAAAAATTTCTTCGAACCGATTAAAGTATCGGTAGGTGTATGTGCAAGGCTTGCGCTGTAAGGTTGTATTTCAGCATCTGTAACGGCAGAAGCAATATTCGGTGCCTTCGGATCAGGAAAAAGAGTTACTGCAAGACGACTGTCTTTTGTAGCATTGTAAATGTCGGAATCAAAAGTTCCGAAGCGCAGATTTTCAGAAGGCGTTTCACCTCCATCTGCCTTAATAAATTCGCCTTTTTCATCAGGAATAATTTCACGGTTCGTGATAATGTAGTGCAGCATGGTTGTTTAGATTTTAATTCCTTGTTTGGACTATTCTTTGAATGAGAAAAACTAATTGTTTTTCTTTTTTTGAATCTTTTTCCATGAAATAATACGCTAACATACAACTTGTAATATTCCACAAATAGGTAAAACACCTCTTTGAGATCATGGAAAACCTTCAAAATTTCATGGAAAAACCTGATATCAAATATTCTATCTTTAGCGAATGACTGCCATCTTTAATAAATCATCATTTCCCATATTGGCGCAGCTTGAGTTTTTAGTCTATGTAGGTATTCCTTTTCTCGTATTCTTGTCGTTGGTCAGGAGATCAGACGATGGCAAAAGCCAAGCTGTTCATGTTTAGTACTATCGCTCAATAGAATTCCCGGAAGCCATGCAAGACAGGGGGCTTACATTTTCGAAGAAGTGAAGTGAAGTGCAGCGAAATGGAGTGAAACGCAATGAAGCGAAACGGAACGGATGCGACCTGAGAAATGGAAGCTGCCTGTGTGCGGTTGAGGTGTAACAGGAAAGAGATGTTCAATAATGCGGATGAAAAAATGAGTGTGCGAAATTTTTTCATTGGCATTAGTAAGAGAAAATCAAAGCTGCAGGCATGAATCTTTTTTTCTGGATAAGAATTAAACGTTTACACACGACTGTTATAAACTTTAAAAACGATATTTGTATTTCTCATAAGCAGTTAGTTTTGGTAGCGGCTCTTGTTTTTACAAGGGCCAATTTTTTTTTCTTAACATCAAATGCTTTTCGTTTTAAAACCTCGCATTATAAAATTCCGTGAACTTGGAAAAGACACGTAGCGCTGTGCTGATGAGCGTAGCGCGTACGAAGCGAAGCGCAGTAACGGCGTAGCGAATCAGCGTAGCGCGGGCATCAGAACGTCAGCACTGCGAAAATAAAATAGCCTTAACCTGGTAAATAGCCCATCCCGCGATGTGAGCAAGAGAGCGAAGCGAACGAAGCGAAGGAGCGGGCTGGGCGGTAGTTTCAAAATTTAAAACCTCTCATAAAAAATAAGTTAGACAGTGAGAACAGTGGTAGTGCGTACGCTGAAAGAGCGAAGCGCGTACGAAGCGAAGCGGAGTAGCGGCGTAGCGAATCAGCGTTAGCACGGGCATCAGAACGTCAGCACTGCGAAATTAGAAATGCCTGAACTTGCTAAGTAGCCCATCCCGCGATGTGAGCAAGAGAGCGAAGCGAACGCAGCGAAGGAGCGGGCTGGGCGGTAGTTGCAAAATTAAAAATGATAAAATCATTTTATCTGTCATTCAATTTCCAGTTCCGGCAAATTTTCCCATTGATAAAATTCGTTTTTGGCCTTATCGTCGGGCCTTAATTTCGGGCTACGGATGGTGTAAACGGTTTTATAATCTAATTCGCTGGATGGCATTTCAAAATCAAGAATCGCCTTGTATTCTTCATCAGACAATTCTTCGTTAATCCATTTTTGAGAAAGCTCGAAGGGAAGCAGCAAAGGCATTCTGAATTTATTTTCTCCGTCATTATGAATTTGTCGCATTAAACTGTTGGCATCCCTGGTAATTAAAGTATAGCTCCAAACTTTTATCATTTCTCCGGTTTCTTTATCAACAATTTCCGCTACGGAAAATAAACCCGGAAGAAAAAACATTGGCTGATTTTTGAGTGTGATAAAATAGGGAATTTTATTTTTAAATCCTACCACTTTTCTGTGTTCATAAAACCCATTGACCGGAATCAAACACCTTCTGTTTCTTATTTTATACCAATAACTTTTGGTGTCATGTAAAATTCTTTCACTCCTGGCATTTAGCATTGTAGCGCGTTGTCTTTTAAACTTATCCAAGTCTTTCACATAAAAAGGAACACAGCCCCACTCCATCGAGCGCAGGTGTAATTTATTATCTTCCCTGTTCCTGTATATGATCGGATGATTGCCGTACAAATGGCCAATGATGTGGGTGCCATCAAAATTAATTTCGAGCTGTTCATCATGAATCAGGTCAGGAAAATAATCTGAGAGTACTTTGATTTCGACCGTAAAAGATATATCGTAACACATACTTATGCTTTTTCTATATCCTCAAATTTAACTCTTAAAGTCTGACTGCCTCTTTTCAGGATAATGAAGAGCTCGCCGTAAATAACCTGCAAACTTGGCCGGATATTTTCGCTTGCATCTATGCGCCATTTCGTGTGCTTCATAATGTATCGGCGCATATTGTCTTTGTATTTTAAATTCATCCGCTTTTTTATATCATCTGCGCTTTTTACAATCGCCCAAAAGAGGCGGTAGCCTGAGTCCGCATGAAACATTTGTAAAATCTTTTCTTTATGTTTTGGATTGGTAAGGTCAATGATAGAAGCATATTTATCATGCTTCACTGCTGAAAAATGAATTTGCGCTAATCCTAAATGGTCGTAATCTGTCAATAAAATATCTGTTTTGGGATCTTCAAAATGATCAAAGGCTTTGTGATAGGATTGAGAAACTAAATAAATTTTGTCCATCTTAATAAGACGGTTGATATACTCGGGTTTGAATAGTTCGAATGGTTGAAACATCAGATTTTTACTTTTAAAATTTGGTTCATGTCGGTAGTAAAATGAGAAGATAAATATTCAGTTTTCAACCGGTATCTTTTTTCAAATCCCTGCACCGACATCCTTACAATTTCTTTGCCGAGGCATTGATTTATTTTGTCCATCGCCTGCATGGCTGTTTTATTTTTTTTCCGGTTGCATTTATCAAAAAGACTTGCCTGGATTTTTTCATCAGGCACGATATCCAACGCCATTACCCCGCATTTCAGGTAATTATATCCCTGCTTAAAAATAATATCAAATCCTTTGTTGGCGTATTTAATAATTTCTCCGGTGAAATTTGTTGGCGTTTGCAAATCGATAGTGATTGACCTGGAATATTGCTTATCCTGCGTCCTGTGTAAATTGGTTTGCAGAAAAACATTGATACTTCTGCAACAGCTATTTTGATTTCTGAGTTTAAGTGCGCAAGCTGCGGCATAGTTGCTAACAGCCTCTGCGATTTCTTCCTTTTTGGTTTGCAATTTTCCGAACGATTTTGAAGTGCAGATGTTCTTTTTTGCGGGTGTTTCAAATTCCCACTGTATTGCAGGAATTCCTTTGAGTTCATTAAACAACCGCTGGCCGACCACCGTCATATTTTTTCTTATAAATTCCTCCGGAGCAGAAATGAAATCAAGTGCGGTATTAAAGCCGCTTCTTTTTAAAAATAAAGCATATTGACGGCCTATTCCCCACACATCGCCTACTTCTGTAACAGCAAGCATTTCGTTGATTAATTGGTCATTTGCTGCCCAATGAACGCCAATATTTTTCCGATACTTTTTTGCATAGCGGTTGGCCATTTTTGCGAGGGTCTTTGTGGGTGCTATTCCTACACAAACGGGAATTCCTGCATTTTGCTTTACCGTTTTCTTTATATTCAAACCTAATTCAAGCAGGTCACGATAATCCAGGTCGTGCATGTCCAGGAAAGCTTCATCTATTGAGTAAATTTCCATTCGGGGTACAAAGCTGCCAAGCGTTTTCATAACCCTGTCGCTGATATCGCCATACAAAGTATAATTGGAACTAAAAACGGCGACGTTATTTTTCTCAATGATTTCCCTCGCCATAAACGCAGGCGTGGCCATTTCAATGCCCAGGGCTTTTGCTTCGTCGCTCCGGGAAACCGCGCAGCCGTCATTATTAGATAAAACAATGACCGGTCTTCCTTCCAGTTTAGGATTGAAAAGCCGCTCGCACGAGACATAAAAATTATTACAATCCACTAAAGCATACATGACTTAACATCTTTTACAGTAGTGATAATATTGGTAACGACACCCCAAATCTGCATATCCATTTCGCCGGTAATTTCAATTTCTTTAAACTTCGAATTCGCCGGAACGAGCCAACATTTATATTGATTTTTCTTTAAAAATTTTACCGTGAATTCGCCATTTAAAACAGCTAAAACTATATCACCATTTTTTGGTGTAATTGAGCGGTCAACGATAAGGCGTGCCCTGGGCGGAATAAAAGCGTTAATCATTGAATAGCCTGAGGATTCAATTATAAACGTTGACAGCGGATGTGGTATAAATTCTTTATTCAGGTCAATTCGCTCCTGCATATAGTCCATGGCGGGAGACGGAAAACCGGCCGGCACCTGGAAGTCATAAGAAATGATTCCTTGTTCTTTACTCAAATTATTAGTTTCCATTTGCTAATTATTTTAGTAAAGGTAAAGAGACTTTAAATAAAAAAAAATAACCGGGCAGGTTATTTTATAAGATGGAAAGCCAATTGTTATCAGACCCGTTTTCAACGCCTGTGTTCATCGATAAGAGGCCCGATAAGTTTACTGAGTTCGGTAGGTCCAGATTCTTCAATATCGATCCATTGCCCTTGTTCGTCCTTCATGAGAGCCAGTTCAATATCATCATCAATTTTGCAATAGTAATGCATATCGGAAACGGTAGTTTGCGCTTCATAGACTTCCACATGATGTTGTTTCTGTCCTTCCGAAAAATCAGTTTGAAATAACATTCCTTCTTCTGGCATAAAAATGATTTTTATAAAGTTAGAAAATACGTTCCGAAAAATTACAGCCACCCATTATAATAAGCACACACCTTCTTCATCAAACATTCGTCACACGCTGGCTCAGGCCTGCAAATTTCCCTGCCCAGGAAAGACATAGCCATTCCTGCGTCCCATTGTTTTTGAGGTAGCACATCCATAATTTGTTTTTCAATTTTCGTAGGATCATCGCCGGTTGCAATACCTAAACGCGGCGCAACCCTTACCACATGAAGGTCAACAATTATGCCTTCGGGCCGGGCTTTTGCATAGCGCAAAATTACATTTGCGGATTTGCGGCCAATACCCGAGAGGTCAGTAAGTTGCTGCATGTTTAGGGGAATATTGCTGTCGTTCTTTAGCTCTTTTGCAATACCAATTAACCAATTCGCTTTTTTCCTGAAGCCGCGGACTTTACTGATAAAGGGCGTTAATGTTTCCACACTCGCGCTGGCAAGGGCGTTCATATTTGGAAATGCTTTGAAAAGTTCCGGTGCAATTTGATTGATAATGTTGTCGGTGCTCTGTGCGGAGAGAACTACCATCACCAGGAATTGATACAGGCTTTCTGCTTCCAGCGGATGCGGTTTGTTTTTGTATTTTTTCAATAACGGCTTAACGGCTTCAGGCCAATTGATGTCAGGCTCTTTCATTTAAGTAAATTGGGGCAGTGAATTTACAGAAAAGTCTGAAAAGAAATAAAGAGACTGTATTTTAGGAATATCCATCGCCGGTAGCCGGAAGTAAGGTTTTAGTCTTTTCTTACTTCCAGAATAATTTGAAAACATCGCGGCAGTTACAGGAAAAAACAAATGCATTTTTTTTGATTAAAAAATTGAACTCAAACAAATGAAAGTGAAAAAGAAACAATTGTTTTCTTCTTCTATCGAAAAAATCATGGGAAGATATTTTTGCACTTTAAAAATGTTGAAATAGTTTTTATTTTAAACGTTTACAAATGGATAAATTCGGTTCTTATAATCGATATTTATATTCTCAAAAGCAGTTAGTTTTGGTAGCGGCTCTTGTTTCCACAGGAGCCTCCATTTTGTTACTAAACTTTGAATATAAACTAAGACAATTTACTCTTACCTATCACTGAGATAACAGATTGAACTTTTATCTCCTGGAAAAGAGGGTTCTCAAACCATGGTGTTGACCAGCCGTTAGCCTTAGGGTAAAAGTGGAAATCAAAATGAAACAGTTCATTCCTTGTTTTATTTTGTACTCGAACACTAAACACGGTTTCGTCCGAATATATTTCTTCAAGATAGTAAATATCATAGGCTTTTTTACCAATTGTAATTTCAGCATATTGTTCAATCATTTTTTTTATTTACAAACTTAAACCAGTTTATCTGTGAGGCATTAAAATATTTTGTTATAGGAAAAATGATTTTTCAGGATTTCTAAGAACTTCAAAATTCAATATCTAACGTTTGCGCATAAACTCTTTTTGTAAATGTTTTGCCCTGGAATGTTTCGGCTTTCACTTTGTAGGTTCCCGGCCTTACTTTTTTCGCAATCATTGAAACGTAACTACAATCGAAAATATCTGATAAAGATTGCTTTCCGGTATCGTAATTGTATAAAAAAATTCTTGCTCTACATTCGTTTGTAATGCTTACCAACACTCCATCAGAAAATTTTAATTCTGGTTTCATACAGCTTTGAAAAACGATTGTGGTAGTGATAGCCATAATGATTATCTTTTTCATGGTTAATCAAACTTGGTCTCGGTTCGTCGATGATAGAAGTAAATTATTTCACCTTCGGAAGTGATTAAAAAAATAAAATCTCCGGGTTTGCTTACGCAATTATTAAAACAAATTCTTGCATTGTACACGGTATGTTTATCACGAAAAGTTTGAATGTCTTATAGCTTAAAATCTGGAATATAGAAAACAGAATTGCTGGTGTCGGCAGGATTTTGATAAAAGAAAACGTTTCCTTTTATCGTTGGTGAATTGTTAACGTAGCTAATGTTATTATTGGCTGGAAGTTTTTTTAGATAGAATTTTTGCTGCGAAGATTGTTGGAAATTATGAGCAAAGTCAAAATTTCGATTATGATGACTTTAATTTTTGTATTATCTAAAATTGAGAATTGAAACCTGCAATGTTTTTCTCTTGTAAAGTTTAGCCTGGGTTCTAAAACTCTCTTAGGATGTAAAAAGATTTTGAGTTAAGGTTTCTAAATTGGATTTAAATTTTAAAAGTAATTATTGCTGGAAAAAAATACAAGATTAAAAAGAATCTTTCCCTACTTGGTATCACAGTGTGAAAAACACTTTTAAAACAGGAGCAACTTTGTTTTGAAATAAAAGCGATACCAATGTTGAAGAATATTTCCTGGAGCAGCTATCTTTCAATAACAGCAGCCATTACAGCTATCTATTATTTTCTAATCGCGGTGATTTTTTATAGAAACGAAATTACGAAAGTTTTCTTTTCAGGAAGATCTCATTTTATCACCGCACCATCAAAAACACGAAGGGATAATTTAATCATGAAATCTGATAACGATTCTGAATTAGAATATAAATCCGGACAAAATGAAAAAGAAGATGAAATGCAATCTTCCAGAGTGCACCAGTTGATAAATGAATTAAACAAAATATTTAAGAAATCTTCCGAAAAAAAGTACTTAAAAGAAGAACTTATTCTGGCCATACAATTAACGTTAAAAAATTATTTGTCATTAAAAGAAACTCCTTTTCTTGGAGCTATCAATAGCCTGATTGAATTGGAAAGCCAAAGTCAATGCTCTATCTATCTCAATGAAGATGAAATGGACCTGTTGTGGAAAGCCGGGTAGATAGAGCTTTTTTTAAATTATTAATCTTTAAAATAAAGCGAGTATGGAATGTGTAAATGGAATTTTTCAAGAGAAAAACAAGAAAAGAATTTACAAACTGATTGCGACTTCAGTTTTGCTTATTCAACAATTAGCAGTGTTTGCCCAGGATGGAAATGCCGGAATTAACGCCGCTAATACACAGGTTCGAAGCTATTTTACCTCAGGTACAAATCTCATGTATGCAGTAGGTGCAGTTGTCGGACTCATTGGCGCTGTGAAAGTATATAACAAATGGAATAGTGGCGATCCCGATACCGGCAAAGTTGCGGCTGCATGGTTTGGCAGCTGTGTTTTTTTGGTAATTGTTGCCACAGTGATTAAAAGCTTTTTCGGTGTGTAGTAAAGTGCTCTATAAAATCTAGGAGAATGAATAATGTATATAAAATAAATAAAGGCATTAATAAATCAGTAGAGTTTAAAGGATTGAAGGCTCAATATATCTGGTATTTGGGCGCCGGGGTATTAGGATTATTGATAGTCTTTGCCTTTTTGTACATCGTGGGATTAAATACTTTTCTCTGTTTAGCAATAGTATTAACTGGAGGAACGATTTTATTCATCTATGTCTATCGCTTAAGTAACAAATATGGAGAGTATGGAATGATGAAAAACGCGGCGAGGCGAAGCATTCCAAAAGTCATTAAGTCAAACTCGAGAAACATTTTTATTAGAATTAAAAAATAGATAATGGAAAAATGGTTGCATAATATTTTGCCGGTGATGGGTGTAGAGCATAACTGCATTCTCTCCAAACAAGGCGATATAACTATAGTATATGAAGTGGCTCTTCCAGAAATTTTCACCCTTTCAGATAACGATTATGAAGCCCTTCATAATGCATGGTTGAAAGCGATAAAAGTATTACCAAAGTTTTCAGTGTTTTATAAACAGGATTGGTTTATTGAAAATAAATATGAGCCGGATTTTAATAAGAATAGCAGTTTCTTATCTCTTTCCAGTGAAAGATATTTTAATGAGCGGCCTTTTCTAGACCATCATTGTTATGTCATGCTTACAAAAAAGCAAAACGGCAGAAGAGAATCAACCTCATTATTTTCTTCCTTATTACGCAATTCGTTTGTGCCAGAGCAAACGCTGAACCAGCAAGTATTACAAGACTTTTCAGATTGTTGTAGTCAATTTAAAAGGATTTTAGAAGATAGTGGTTTTGTTAAGTTGAAAAGATTGACAGATGAAAACTTAACCAGCCAGGAACGTAAATCAGGAATAATAGAAAAATATTGTTTCCTTTCTGAAAGTAATAATGAATTAATCATCAAGGATATTTCTTTTAAGGACGGAATAACAGTAGGCAAACAAATTTGCCAATTATATAGTTTAGGTGATTCAAATAATTTACCTGCACTTTGTGGTTCCAGAATTAACTATGATAAATACTCAACTGATAAAACGAAATTTTCAGTCGGATTTGCCTCGAACATTGGTCAACTTCTGCCTTGTAACCATATCTATAATCAATACATTTTTATCCAGGATTCGCAAAAAATTATTCAAAAATTAGAAAGCAAAAAATTAAGACTTCAGTCTCTTTCGGCATATTCCAGAGAAAATGCAATTGCGCGTGATGCAACTAATGATTTTTTGAATGAGGCTATCAGTGAGCAACGCTTGCCAATAAAAGCACACTTCAATTTATTAGTATGGACTGATGAAAAAGAAAAAATAAAAGACATTCAGAATCTGGTTTCCTCCGGCCTCTCTCAAATGGATGCCGTTCCGAAACAGGAATCCCACGGTGCTCCACAAATTTTTTGGGCAGGTATTCCAGGCAATGCCGCCGACTTTCCAATGAATGACACCTTCGACACGTTTGCTGAACATGCGGTTTGTTTTTTAAATATGGAAACCAATTATAGAAGCTCTGTAAGCCCTGTCGGTATCCGGCTAGGTGACCGTTTAACTGGTAAGCCTCTTCATGTTGATATAAGTGATGAGCCGATGAAAAAAGGAATTTGTACGAACAGGAACAAATTTATTTTAGGACCCTCCGGAAGTGGTAAATCATTTTTTACCAATCATATGGTAAGAAGTTATTACGAACAAGGTACACATGTGGTTTTGATAGATGTGGGACACTCCTATCAAGGCTTATGCAAAATGGTTAACGGCTATTATTTCACGTATTCAGAAAGCGATCCCATAAAATTTAATCCATTCTTTATTGAGGAAGGAGAAGTTCTTGATACAGAAAAAAAGGAAAGCATTAAAACTTTGTTATTGGCTTTATGGAAAAAAAATAATGAAAGTTTTGGAAGAAGTGAATATGTAGCATTGTCTAATTCAATTCAAATCTATTACAGCCATTTACAAAATCATCCGGATATTTTTCCAGGCTTTAATTCATTCTACGAATTTCTACAGGAACATTTTGTTCCGATTCTTGAAAGAGAGAAAGTAAAAGAAAAGGATTTTGATGTAGCGAACTTCTTGTATGTGCTAAGACCATACTACAAAGGCGGCGAGTTTGATTACCTTTTAAATGCCACTCAAAATCTGGATTTATTGCAACAACGATTTATAGTATTTGAACTTGATAACATAAAAGATCATCCGATTCTTTTTCCGGTTGTTACCCTTATTATAATGGAAGTTTTCATTTCTAAAATGCGGAAGTTAAAAGGAATAAGAAAAATGATTCTTATTGAAGAAGCATGGAAAGCAATTGCAAGAGAAGGTATGGCAGAGTACATAAAATATTTGTTTAAAACAGTAAGAAAGTTTTACGGAGAAGCAGTCGTAGTAACGCAGGATATAGAGGACATCATTTCCTCACCTGTTGTAAAGCACACAATCATCAATAATAGTGATTGTAAGATACTCCTTGATCAAAGTAAATATCAAAACAAATTTGAACAGATACAGGAATTACTAGGATTAACCGAAAAAGAAAAATCACTCGTATTATCCGTAAATAAAGCCAATGATCCGGGAAAACATTATAAAGAAGTTTTTATTTCTCTTGGTGGTATTTCATCAAAAGTATATCGAACCGAAGTTTCTATGGAAGAATATTTGGCTTATACAACGGAGGAAACCGAGAAAATAACGATGATGAAATACGCAAAAAAATATGGAAGTATTGAGCAAGGCATTAAAGTATTGGCAAATGATATGAAAATGAGCAATGTTGAAAACTAAAGTTTTTAAAAATAAAAAATCATGAAAAAAGTTCATTTACTGACTTTATCTATGGTGTTAATTTTTGCAGGATGCAAGGAGTATTCAAGTCAAAAAATGAAGTCTTTCATTCCAGGAACTTATGTAGCGAAATGGACTGATGAGTATGCCATCAACTATGATACAATTATTATAGTAAACCAAAGCGGAAATAAATATTTCCAAATCACACAAATCATGCGATCACAGTTTCTTGATAAAAGTAAAATGCCTTTCTATAAAATCCATCATTGGACTGCAAGTTTTGATGCAGTTAATAAATGCCTTATGATAAGCAACAACGGCAGAATGCTTTTCTTTTATCCTGATAAGAATGAATTGAAATCGGGTACGGTCATCTTTAAAAAAAACTAAATGAAAAAGTCACTTATCGTATGTGGAATCATTTCTATCACTGTAATATTCCCATTGAAACAAGCGAATGCACAGATTGATGTCCCAAGTATCCTTAAGGCAGCTGTGAAAAAAGTAATTAAGGCAATTGATTTAAATATACAAAGACTTCAAAATAAAACAATCTGGCTTCAGGATGCTCAGAAAACAATTGAGAATACAATGTCGAAAATTAAATTGGACGAAATTACCGGATGGGTAGAAAAACAAAAAGCTCTGTATCAAGTCTATTTCGATGAACTAAGGAAAGTGAAAACAGCGATATCTTATTATTATCGGATAAGGGAAGTAACATCAATGCAATTGCAATTAGTTGGTGCTTACAAAAATGCTTTGTCTCTTTTTAAGCAGGATAAACATTTTACGATAAAAGAGATCAATTCCATGAGTGATGTCTATTCAGGTATCCTGGATGAGAGCATTAAAAATCTTGATGAAATTCTTTCAATAATGACTTCTTTTTCACTGCAAATGGACGATGCTAAAAGACTTGAATTTATTAATGCTTCTGCAAATGCAATTGAACAAAATTATTTGGATCTCCTGAAATTCAACCAACAGAATATTTCTCTCAGTCTTAACAGATCAAGAGACTTATCTGAAATCAACCAGGTAAAAATGCTGTATGGATTACAATAAGGTTAAACGAGTATTTGAAATGAAAAAGATTACGCTAATACTAATATTATTGAATCATCTATATAGTAATGCACAAACACTTGCGGAATGGACACAACAAAAAAAAACGCAAATAAAATATTTACAACAACAAATAGTTGGATTGCAAGTGTATATCGATTATTTGCAAAATGGCTATAAGATAGCAAGGAAAGGGCTTGCAGCAATTAATTATATCAAGGATAGTGATTGTAATTTGCACAATGGATATTATAATTCTCTTAAGGTCATTAATCCAAATGTGAAGAAATATTTTAGAATTACGGATATCATTTCTTTACAATCAAGGATAATAAAAACCTGTAAACGGACCATCAGCACAACAAAAGAAAATCGATGGTTCACGTCTAAAGAAATAGCATATATAAAATATGTCTTTACCAAATTATTGTCTGAAGCAACGGAGGATATCAATCAATTGATCACTGTTATTACTCCAAATTATTTCATTATGAAAGATGATGAACGCATCGCTCAGATTGTTCACATTTATGATGAGATGCTGGATAAACAAACTTTCGCTGAGAATTTCAGAAACAGAGTTAATGTGCTTGCTATGCAAAGATCGAGGGAAAGCGAGGATATTGAAGCAAGTAGATTATTAAATAAAATGAATAAATAAAATGAAAAGGATTGCAATGCTTTTGATACTAATCAATTTTTTTGGTTCAAAAATAACTTTTGCACAATCAGAAGAAGCCCAACAACTTCTATTAAATATAGAAAAGCTTGCTCAGTTCAAACAAATTTTAAAAGATTTAAAGCAAGGATATGAAATACTTTCTTCCGGATATAATGCTATCAGGAATATATCAGAAGGAAATTTTGATTTACATAAAACCTTTTTAGATGGTCTGTTAGCTGTAAGTCCGGAAGTGAAAAAATATACAAAGGTTTCTGACATAATTAAGATGCAATTGCAAATAGTAAACGAATATAAGAATGCCTTTAAAAGATTTAAGAATAACGGGCACTTTACTTCCGAAGAAATTGATTATTTGAGCCAAACTTATAATAACCTGTTTAAAAAAAGTTTGAATGATTTGGATGAATTAGCAACAGTTCTAACTGCAGGAAAATTGAGAATGTCGGATGATGAAAGGCTGCATTTTATTGATAGAGTATTTGAGAATATGCAGGATAAATTATTATTTCTTGAACATTTTAATATCAGTGCTTCTATACTTGCGATTCAGAGAGAAAGGGAGCAGAGTGATATTGATATTATGCGGAAGCTTTATGATGTTGAATGAATTTTTAAAAATGTGAAAATGAAAAAGTGGGTAAGGGTTATCGTTATGATAACAGCGGGACTGATTCCTCAAATTACAAAAGCACAGGCTGTTGCAAATGAAATTCAAAGCATGCAAAGTGTGCTGGACAAGTTGTTTAATGATATGATGCCCTTGTGCAGTCAATTAATTGGAGTTGGCCGCGGCATTGCAGGATTTGCAGCTACCTGGTACATTGCTTCCAGAGTTTGGAGACACATCTCCAATGCAGAACCCATAGATTTTTATCCTTTATTCAGACCATTCGTAATTGGTTTTGCAGTCATAATTTTCCCTTCTGTTATTGCAATGATCAATGGTGTGATGCAACCCACTGTTACAGCTACAACTTCAATGGTTACGGATTCCGATAAAGCAATTACACAATTATTAGCTATGAAAGAAGCAGCTATAAAAAATACTCCTACATGGCAAATGTTTGTAGGAGCATCGGGTGAAGGTGATAGGGATAAATGGTACAGATATACATACCATGAAGATCCATCCCAGGAAGGTATGCTGGAAGGAATAGGAAACTCTGTAAGTTTTGCTATGTCCAAGCTTTATTATAACATGAAAAATTCTATCAAAGAATGGTTATCAGAAATTCTAAAAATATTGTACGAAGCAGCCGCGCTATGCATTAATACAATAAGAATTTTTCATTTGGTTGTTTTGGCTATTCTTGGTCCACTCGCGTTCGGTATTTCAGTGTTTGACGGTTTTCAACATACATTAACTGTTTGGATCGCACGTTATATTAATTTCTTTTTATGGCTTCCTGTTGCAAATATTTTCGGAGCAATCATGGGAAAGATCCAGGAAAATATGTTGAAGGTTGATATCAGCCAGATACATGATCAGGGGAATACGTTTTTTAGTCCCACAGACATTGGTTATCTGATTTTTATGATCATTGGTATTGCCGGATATTTTACGGTTCCCAGTGTAGCTAACTATATTATTCATGCAGGTGGCGGTAATTCCTTGCTTCATAAGGTTTCAAGCGGTTTCAGAAGTGCCACCAGAACAGCTTCTTCCAGTCTTTCTTCAAACGCTTCTTCAATGGTAAGAGATTCCTACGGTAATACGAAGAATATAATGCAATCAGGATACGAAGGAAAAGGAAGTGATTATTTTAAAGACAAAATTTCCGGAAAATAAAAAAATACACAAGATGTTTCAGCAGATGAAAAATATTGATAGCGCCTTTAAGTATGTACGCGGATTTACTTTGCTGATGATCCTGGCAAGCTTTGCAATTAGTTGTTTTGCAATTTATAAAAGTTATGAATTGGTAAATGCAAACCAGAAAAAGATTTTCATTTTGGCAAACGATAAAGCAATTGAAGCTTATGCCTCAGACAGGAAAGCTAATGTGGCAGTTGAAGCCAGAGATGAAATAAGCACATTTCACGATTATTTTTTCACGCTTTCTCCAGATGATAAAGAGATACAATCGAGTATAACAAAGGCATTATATCTGGCGGATGCATCAGCAAAAAAAGAATATGACAACTTGAAAGAAAGCGGTTATTATACGGAAATTATATCAGCAAATATTAGCCAGGAAATAACAGTCGATAGTATTCAGCTCGACTTGAATCAAAAGCCATTT
Organism: Hanamia caeni; assembly: GCF_003721595.1. Classification (GTDB taxonomy): domain Bacteria; phylum Bacteroidota; class Bacteroidia; order Chitinophagales; family Chitinophagaceae; genus Ginsengibacter; species Ginsengibacter caeni. The sequence goes on along the minus strand of NZ_RJJR01000001.1, from coordinate 156,695 downwards.
TATTTCAAATGTTTTGCTACCCAAATAATCACCCGTACAACAAGTGTTTTAACAAGAAGTCTAATTACAGAAGGTTTCTTAAGAAGCGTTCCAAGATCAGAAAATAATTCACATGGTTTCCTGATTGAACGGTGGAATATTTTAGAAAATAAAGATCTAAAAATTGAAAAACGATAATTATGTTTTTATCAAAAAAAAGAAAATCAATTTCTCCAGACAAAAGTTATCTCACACCTGGTCTGGAAAAGTTTTTGGAAATAATCGCACATAAATGTGTCCGTACGCAAAGAAGGCTGGCAGATGCAATGCAAAAAAAAAGTCAACGGCTTTCTGTTACTGGTAAGAAAGTAGCTTTAATAACCTTTTGTTTTATCGGTATAGCAGCCAGCATTTACGCTTTAACTGAAGACATTTTCGATAAATCCAATCGAGCTCATTTCAAAATTTCCCCAATTGTAATTTCAAAAAATGTTCTTGAAGAAAATGATAGAACTTCTAACATTCTGTTTGATTCCGAATTTAATAAAATCGAACAGTTCAAAAAATATATTGACAGCCTTTCCAATTCTATTTCAGGACAAAAAATAAAAGATAGTATTTTAAAATTCAGGCCCTTCCTTATGGATAGTATCAATCAATTTGAAAACTTATATCTAAATAAAACGGACAAATAAAAAATAAAGATATGGAACAACATTCTCAAAAATTTCTTCGAAAACGAAAATTTCTAATGGTCTTGCCTTTACTCGTCTTTCCCTTTGTAACATTAGCTTTTTGGGCGATGGGCGGAGGAAAAGATTCTGAAAGCAGATTTAATTCGAAGCAGACAGGTTTAAATCTTGAACTTCCGAATGCTAATCTTAAAAATGATGCTACAGATAAACTTGGGTATTATGAGAAGGCAACACGAGATTCATTAAAAATAAAAGATGAAATTGAAAATGATCCGTATTTCAAAACCAATATGGATTTGGAAGATACTCTTCCAAATCACACTACGGAAAATATATTGCCATCAATTCCACAAAATTCAACTTCTAAAATTGACGTAAATGAGGAAAAAGTATATAATAAATTACGACAATTAAATGATGTAGTCAATTCAAAAACAAATTCTGGTGAATTAACAAATTCAAGTGGCTCCACTGAAATTGAAAATAGAAGTCCAGCAATTAGCACGCAAAATATTGAAAGATTAAGACAGATGTTGGATAACATGAATCAGAGTAGCACTGAGGAAGATCCGGAAATGAAACAAATGAATGGAATGTTGGAAAAAATTTTAGACATCCAACATCCTGAAAGAGTTTCTGAAAAAATACAGAAGAATTCGCTTATCCATAAAAGGCATGTTTATCCAGTCACACCAATTGATGAACAAAATAATTTTTTCTTCCCTAAAAAATCAAATTCTAACAATGATAATACTAACAAATTAAATAAACATAGGGCGAATAAATTTTATTCAATAAACGATATGTCAATCGGAAGACAATTGATTCAAAATTCAATTCAGGCTGTTGTACATGAAACGCAAACTTTGGTGGATGGTTCCACGATCAAATTAAGGCTAATGAATGATATTTTTATTAATGGCTTATTGATACCCAAAGGCAATTTTATTTTTGGAAAAGCCACCTTAAGTGGCGACCGGCTGATTATTTTAATTAAATCCATCTTATATAAAAATGACTTGATTCCTGTCAGTTTATCTGTTTATGATTTAGATGGTTTAGAGGGCATTTACATTCCTGGAAGTATTACAAAAGAAGTAGCCAAGCAAACATCTGATAATGCCATTCAGAATATTGGTTTGAATAGCCTCAATTCGACAATAGGAACTCAGGCAATTAGCGCCGGTATTGATGCTGGTAAGAATTTACTAACAAGAAAGACGAAACTGATTAAGGTAACTGTAAAAGCAGGATACCAGGTACTTCTTGAAAATAACAACAATGAATAATAGGGATGAAATAATCCCAAATTTTTAAATTTTAATGCTCTTTCACATGAAAAAAATTATCCTTTTAATAACCGCTCCTGTCTTGATTTGTTCCGCAAATGCATATTCGCAAAATTTTGAGAGTATTCCTTCAATTCAATTGATGGTAACAACTAATAAAACATCAAATCTCATATTTCCTTTTCCTATTAAAAGTGTTGACATTGGAAGTGTTGATTTATTGGCACAAAAAGCTAACGGAATTGAGAATGTTCTTCAAGTGAAAGCGTCGAAGGAAAATTTCGATGAAACTAATTTAAGCGTAATTACTTCTGATGGAAAATTTTATTCTTTCCTGGTTGATTATTCAACAAATCCTAGTTTGTTGAATCTAAAATTTAAAGATACTTTAAATAATCCCATTTCATTTTCCAGTTCTGATTATATGGACTTAAAGAGCAATGATAAAAAGATAGAATTAGATGCAAGAAAGATTCTGGAACAAAATAGATTTCTGTTTGGTGTGAAAGATAAATCTCATGGAATGCGGCTTGTACTTTCATGTATATATATTGATAATGACGTTCTTTATTTCAAATTTGATCTGGGAAACAAAACGAATATTAATTATGATTTTGAATCGCTTAATTTCTATATAAAGGATCGAAACCAAAGTAAAAGAACTGCTGTTCAGGAAATACAACAAACACCATTATTTATTTATAATGATCCCGGTTTTGTGAATGGTAAAACCAATCTATCCATTGTTGTCGCTCTTCAAAAATTCACTATCCCTGATAAAAAGATGTTGGTGGTTCAATTAATGGAAAAAAATGGCGGTAGAAATTTATCATTAAAAATTAATAATCGAGAGATGGTAAAAGCAAAAACCATTTCAACAGAACATTAAAATCATTTTAAATAAGGGAGACATCTCTAAAATAAAATAAAAAAAAATATTAGTAAACAAACAAAAAATCAATTTTATGAATGAACAAAATTTAGACTACCTGGTAAATCAAATGAAGTTTACCGGCTTCGGTGAAGGACACCGTGAAGAACTGAAAGAAAAAATGGAAAAGCAGGAACCACAAATAACCATTTTCCATCAAGCAGATTTTGGAAAAGATAAGACGGTTGCGACGTTGCAATTAAATAAGTCTCATGAAAGCGACATGTACTTTTTTAATCGTTATAGTCTTATGTTGAAAACAAGTAAGAATCCGGATCCCATTAAACAAACTTTTTACATCAACAACAATCAAAGTAATATTACTTTAAAAGAAGCGTACAATCTGATGAGTGGTAGAGCCATTCATAAGGAACTTACAACAAAAGAAGGAGAAAAATATCAGGCCTGGATGCAACTTGATTTTAAGGAAACAGACAAAAACAACAATTACAAAATCAAACAATATCATCAAAATTATGGCTTTAATCTTGATGCTACTTTATCCAAATTTCCTATTAAAGAATTAGGTAGTGAACTAGAAAAATCGCAGCTTATGGAATCTTTGAAAAGAGGTAATAAGCAATCTGTCACTTTCACCCAAAATGATAAAGAGCAGAAGATCTTTATTGAAGCGTCACCTCAATTTAAATCATTGAACTTTTATGATACAAATCTTCAAAGGATTAAAGCTGAAGATCTATACGAAAAAAAAACTCCTGAACAATCAGAGAAGCTAAATTCAAAGAGGGATATAAAACAAGGAAAGGAAGAAAATGAAAATGAATCCCAATCGGTTCCAGTACAAAAAAAGACAAAAAGAAAAAAACAAGGTTTAAGTGCGTAAACGGGAATTGATGATTTTTCGCAGCGCCTCAATTTTAAAAGAATTGAGCGCTGCTGTCATCAAAGTAGTCTTGGCTTATACAGTATTGAAGATTTGGAAACAGTTAAATAGAATGAATTCAGAATTGCTGCAAAAGTTTTTTGAAACAATTAAATCTGATCCCAGGATCAGCCCTGTTCATATAAGTTTATATGCCGCTCTTTTTTTAAAATGGAGCGCGAATAAATATGAAAATCCAATTTATATTTTTAGCGATGAACTAAAACCGTTTTGTAAAATATCCGGGCCTTCTACTTATCATCGTAGTATCAGGCAATTACATGAATATGGCTATATCAGGTATGTGCCATCCTTTAATCACTGTTTAGGTAGCCTTGTTTATTTTCTTGAAATGCATAAAAATTACTCCTAAATAAAATTTTAAAGATGGAAAAAGTGAAGAATGAAATAACCACGACCCCAATGCTTTTCCCCTATGATCCCGAAAATTTCTGGAACGAGATAAGATTAATTATAAGTGAAGAAATTACCAAAATGCAAAAGAAATTAGTGGAACAGGTGTCTTATGATACTCCAGGTATGACATACAAGCCTTTGTATAAAATTGGGGAGGTATGTAATATTTTCCAGGTGACAAAACCTACCATTTATGATTGGATAAAACAAGGAAAATTAAAACCTTTTAAAGTAAGATCTCGGGTTTATTTTTTGTGGAATGATATCGAAAAGTTATTTCCCGCAATAGAGAAATAAATTTCAAATAATGACTGTTTTCAACTTTACTAATTGATAAAATGTGCGAAAATTTTGAATAAAAAGTTGAATGATTTTCTTAAATTTATATATAGAAATTGCTTAGTCGAGTCTCATATAGTTGTAAAATTAAATTTCTATTTTATGAACTACATTCAAAAGAATTTAATGGCCAATGAAAGAATTGCGTTTTCAACTAAATTGAATTGGACACTTTATATAAAGCCTGTTGTAATAATTTTAATTGCTATTGTACTTTTGATTGATAGCTACCATTCCATAAATGGCTTCATAATTTATTCACTTGGAATAATTCTTATGGTTGCCGGAATATTTTCTGCCTTCGTTACTTACTTCAAAATCAAAACTTTTGAATTTGCCGTAACGAATAAAAGGGTTTTAATAAAGCATGGAATATTAAGAACTCAATCATTTGAAATAATGCTGAATAAAGTTGAAGTTATTTATGTAGAACAAAACTTTATTGATAGAATTGTAAACAGTGGAACTATCATAATTAAGGGCACAGTAGGTTCCCAAACTCCATTACGTAATGTTGATAATCCATTCCAATTTAGAATTGCGGTAAATGAGCAAATTGAAAATTTGAGCCTCGCCCGATGAAATATTCAAATTAATTAATCAGTGGATTGTCTGAAATGATTTCGATCAGAAGTGAATTAAATCCCATCGGAAAAAATTTCAATCGACAGTTAAAAGACGACACACTTTCGATGAAATTTCTTAGATAAGCACTGGACAATTTGAATGAAAAAAACAAGGAGATTCTTATAAAAAAGTAAGGGAAATAAATGAGAAAAACAAGCAAAAATATTCAAAAAGCACAGACAATATAAATACTCAAAAATTAGAAACAATCCTAAGGAATCGATGCAAAGAATTGGCCTTTGTAATCAGCCTTTTATTATTTATTGACATGGTGATGCGGTCATTCCAACATTCATATTATAACCACAAATATGAAAAGCGATCGCAACAGAATCTCAATGCATAACCCGGGAAAAACCAGTCACGAAAAGCGAGAAGGCAAATTGAAATGGAATGGTTTGCTAAAAGCTGAAAGCAGTAAACAAACAAATATCTTGAATCTTCATCCTGTAAACGCCTAAACAAGTAGGTGCTGCAAAACAAAAACGAAACGTCAATCTCAAATGTATTAATGAAAGTAATTTGCAATACAAATTTACTTACCTGTCAGCTCTGAATGCAATGGTAAAATTAAATAATCTTACTACCCACTAATGTAAAAAAATTCAAGGCATTACCAGAATAAAGGATTGACTTATCGGATGGATGATGGAGAAGGAAATAAAACCGGGATTCCAATAAAGGGCAAGCTCTATTTACACGAAACCTAATAGCATTTTTTTGAAAAATAAATTTGTTGAAAATGGAAATCTGAGTAGCCCTTATGTGAAAAGAATCCAATTAGATATGGATTGGTGTTTGAATAAAAAACCACATAATTCAATGAACTAAAAGGCAGTCTTGAAAAAGAAAGTATTAGGAGGGAAATTTGTAAGGAGTCTGAACAAAAAGTGTTTCAATCTGAGTAAAAAGGGATGCATATTTTCCTTGGTTCAAAAATGAAGTAACAAAAAGAATTAAGAATTTATTAGAACTATAACAATAGGTAAATACAAAGTTGAAGATTTGCGATATATAGAATTTCATATGTCCAATTACAAATATTTATGCAAATCATTTGAAGTATATCCATACTGCATCATATAACTTTCGGGAAATTGTGAGGTGTCAACTAAAAGATTATTCTGCCGCCACGAAACTGGGTAAAAAAAGTGTTTCGGAAATTTGGTGATTTCGAAATATTTAATCACTTCGGAAAAGAAGCGTGGTCCCAATGCGATCCAAGTAGGATATTGTTTTTCAATCCTTGTCTTAAAGAAAGTAAGTGTAAGGAGCTTTATTAGCAGGTAAATAATTGGATTTTTTTTTGATGATCCTATAACCCCAGCAGCAAGCATAACTTCGTCCTCCTGACCTGCAAAAACTCCTAATTCATTCGTTTGGAGTATGAGTTCGCTAAGCGGTTTGTTATTTAACCACTCCGAATCCGCGTCTATATACATTCCGCCAAACTGGTATAGTAACTCGTAGCGCAAAATATCTGTTTTGCCAGCAAAAACACCCTCTTGTTGATATAGCTTCTGATTTGTCATTTTTAAATGGGAGATATCTTCTTCCCGCCATAATTTATAATCCCAATCAGGAAATTGATTCTTAAAATTTATTTTAAAGCTGTTTATCCATTTCCAGGGTGGCTTGTAAGGTCCTATCCATACCTGATGTATTATTTTTGGAATCAATTGGGCGTTAAGCCTAAAATAGTCGGAAAAACATCTTATTATCTTTTGCGGCTCTATTAGAGACAGTTCTAATTTATAACCTGATTCTATTTCAGATAACTGCAAATCATTCATCGATAGATTGTCTACCAAAACAAAAGGGTCGACTGTAAGAGAACTCATTACTTACCATTTTTTATTTCAACAAAATCTATGTTCCATCTCAAGAACTGCCACTGGTTCAGATGAATATACTGTCCATTCATTCTTGTTTACATGTGCACCGGCATTGAATCGCCAGGTATTATGAGAATGACGGCAATAACTGAAAAGATTTTTACCATTAATTCTTTTAAGGCGGGCTGCCTTTTTGATCGCAGCAACTAAGAATTCAGAATCTTCTCTTAACGAAATTGATGGATAAACGGCGTAATTTTGCCATATACTTTTTAAAAAAACAAGTGTTCCGCTGGCAACATTTTCGACGAAAAGAGTTTTGAATAATTCTTCTGAACAAATCCAATATTTATTCGTAGCGATTTCATAAAATGTAAAATTATTAAGACCGGTAATTTCACATTCTCCTTCTAATATAGGAGACACCTGGCAAGAAAGCCTGTTATAGGCGTAAATATCGTCATCATCCCACTGGGCTACTATAATTCCATTTGCATTATCACAACCTTCATTTCTTTTTTCTCCGATACTTATTGCATGAGATTTTATCAAGCTTACATTCGAAGGTAACACTGTGCTTTCAGGAATGTCAGAATCCTGATTGTATACAACAATTAGTTCCTTTTTCGGGTAATCTTGCTGTTCAAAAAATTTGATAGCCTGTCGAAAAAATTCTGGTCTCTTTGTTGTCGGCATTATACAACTTATCAAAGGAACATGAGTTGAAAAATCTTTTTGCCATAATTTTTTCCGGTCTATCACGGAATTTATTTTTAGCTTGGTAAATTGAGTTAAGGCAAAATTATTGCAAGAGTCGCCAAGACAATGTTGCCTGTATTCAACTCCGGATTTTTGTTGCAATGCACAGAACCGATTTTGATATAGCTGCTTATTGAATAGCATGTCTTCATAAGGCCAGTTTAGCGTGCGTTCTGCAAAAGCCCCTTTTATCCACATACCCTTGAAACCTGATCTCGAAGCTCTTACATTAAAGTCCATTTCCCAGCAACTTCCGAGCCCATAAGCTTCATCCGCACATCCAATCGTTTCAATCACTTCTCCTTTTACAATATAACAGAAATCGGAAAGACTATGCAAGGGAATTAGTTCACGAAATTCTTCTTTAAAAACTTCCTTAGTAATTTCCGAAATCTCTCTATAATTAAAACTCTGGTAAGGCTGCGGCAACGACGCCTGTTCATTCCAACAGCGATTGGTAGAAGGGCCTGCCAATCCAAATTCTTCACTCCGTTCGAGAGCACTTGTCAAAAGAGAAAGACAATGAGGACCTAATAAGAGCCCCGCCTCAATAAAAGCAAAAAAATGAGCACCTTCGTATGTTATCAATTGATTAAAACAAAATGCTTTGCCTTTATAAACATCGTTTGTGATTACGTGGTCATACTCAATCTTATTTATATTTATTCCTTTACTGTTGTCTGCAAGAACAATAATTCGTAAATTAAGACTTCCGACCGAAAGTTGTATAGTATTGATCGTATTTATGAGATCGCTTGTAGTTGCAAAAGGTGGGCAGTAAATTCCTATTAAAATATTTTTACTTGAATACACTTAAACGTAAAGTTTTGATTTTTGAAGAAAATTAAAGGTAATGAGTACCTAAAGTAGTGTTGATTAAACTAAGTAATTATTATACAAGTCCCAATCACTTCCAAGTGTCTCCTGAATTTCATCGACCGAAATAGGATGCCACCAACTTCCATTAGTTCTTTTGGGGCTGACATTGTTTCTATGAATCATGTGGACTTCAGACTTAAACTCCGAAAGAACTGTAATTTCATCCTTGGATATTTTCCAAATAAATGTACCATCCTCACCAATATTAATTTCATCAAATTTATTCTTCTGCCAAATCTCTTTTCTATAGCACATTGAACTTCCCGCAAGCCAAATTTTGCGCCCCAATGGATATACATATCTGTAGGCCTTTTTTTTAATCAAATCAAAATAGAGTAAATCGTTTATTCCGCAAATACTTGTTTCTTCTGTCAGCAAGGTTTTCACTTGATATTCCATACGCGAGGCTGAGTACCAATCATCGTCATCCCAATGCATTATCAAATCGCCTTCGCTTTCAGAGACACCTATGTTTCGTTTCTCTCCTAAAGTAATTTTTTTACTGAGTTTTATGTATTTTATTTCTTTATCATCCGGTATTAAATCGAGAATCGTGTCTGTACCATCATCCAGAATAATTAATTCTTTATTGGGATAATCTTGCCTCAAAAAGTAACGTATAGCATTTGGTATAAACGTCCGCCGATTATAAGTAGGCATGATGCAGGAAATGAGAGGAGGAGTAAGTTGTTTCATGAAAAAAAAGTCATTGCATTTAAAAGGAAACAAAATTGGGACTCAATTCTCTATACTGATGGGGTATTTTTGTCACAAGTATATCCGTGGGTTGCAGATAGGTAGGAATAATACACGATATCAGTGGGTTGGTATCCATTATCTATTTGAAAGCGTCGGGATACTTGAATTTATGATACAGGAGCAAGATTCAACGCAGGATCAGGTTTCCCTATGTTTGCATTGAGAAATAAACGAATCTGCGTGTTATCATTTACCGCAATATTTCCTACGACTATTCCTCTTAGACCAACTACTGGAACAATATTTCTTACTTCTTTAAATACGAACTGGTTGTTGATAAAGTTTATCAATGCAGCAAGAAAATTATTTCCGATTCCATCTGGTGAATGTGAAATAACTTTCCCAAATAAATTTTCGGATATAATAAGAGAATTATAAGTTGTTTTATTATTTATAGTAGTTGCAGAATTGGTCATTATATTGCTTAATACGTTTCCCTGAATATTCATTTGACCTGTAGGATTTATTTCATTATTTCTCAGCATTGCACTTATTTGTAAACTAAAGTCATTATTCCAGCCAACATTATTATCGCCGTCCTTATAACCCAGCACCATCGCTCCCCGAATTGTATTTCTTGTGATCCATCCATTTATGCCCTGACTTATCCCGATGGCAATGCCCTCAGCCTTATTACCAACGTTTATCTTGTTTTCATTCCATTGCACGTTGCAGGTTTTAGTATCATTTTCAATGATGGGAATGATTTGAATAAAGCATTCTTTTAAGTATAATTCATTATCAAGACTGGTGAAGTTGCATTGGTCAACACTTACTTCAGTTGAGGATAGAAAAATCCTTGCGTTGGGATTATCAGGATCAGCTATCACATTAATTCCATGAAGTACAATTTTTTTTGCTAAAAGAGACAACCTCTTTTCACGCATGCGGATGGAAGCATCACAACCTGTTATTTTCAGCAAATTCATCTCTTTGGCAACAAAATCAATATCAGTTACATCATGAAAGCCCGGTAAAAGGCAAATACATAGTTGCGGCTGCTCCCTGAGTTTGTTTAATGCATCCATAACAGTTTTAAAATCGCCTCCATCTCCAACAGTGAAACAACACCTTCTGGTATCAGAACCACCGCTGGTTCGCTTACACAAGGCCGTTAGAGCGTCGGCAACATTTGAAGGCTTATCCCCTGCCCAGTTATTGCAATCACCGCCATCGTAAGCTACGTTTCCGGCAATATTAAAACTTGCATTAAAGGTTACATACAAATGATCTGGTTGCACCACATCTCCATCAGCCTGTAATCTTGCTCTGACCTGCAAAAGAAGATTTGAAGAATCAGTTCCTAATGTCCATCCACAGGCAGCAATGCCGTCCGGGCCAGTGTTTACAATGCCGTTTGCCGGATTTAAAGTTCCACCTCCGGCAACTATTTCAAACTTTACGGTGGCTCCGCTCACAATTCTGCCGCCATTTGCAACACCCACCTTTAAAGTGTCAGGTAATGCCTTACCCGGCATTGCCTCTTGCCCGTCGCCTCCAACATAATAAAGAGAAATCAATTCTGTTAGATGAGGAAATAAGTTGCGACAATCGCTAGTGATTGACCATCCTGTTGTTGTACTAAAATTTGCTATGGCTAATTTTGCATAGTGATGCTCAATTCCAAACGGTGGGAGCTGTAACGGATTATTGTTGTTATCTTTCTCCCATTCCACATCAGCTATTGCAGTACGTGCAGGTATGAGCCAATAATCACCTGCATTAAAGAACTGGCCGGCAAAAGACACCTCAACGCCATCTTCAAGCTCAACCCATCCGTTGTTCGCATTGATAAGTGTAGGTAATTCTCCCTGGGAATCCCATTTCCTTATCCTGGGATTTTTTCCGGGGTCAAAAGAAATTGTTGATATAGAACTTTCAGGAAAGATTATTGAGGCGGTATCGATAGTGATTATATTGTTTTTAGGTGGTTTTGAAATTTGTGCAAGTATCCCCGTTGTATTCAGAAGTTCTGTTGTGTCATCAACAATTTCAATCCAATCGCCGGAATGAAAACTCAGTAACTCGTCTTTACCCATACTGCTCACCTTTAATTCTCCGGGAGTTATGAGGTCATAATCGAGGAATTTTGTTATGACTGATCCATTATCTCTCGACCATTTGAAGGTTGCTTTGCTAAGGTCTCCGCCCTTATGAATTTCCACCCGGTACAACTGATTTTGTAAGCGGCGGTAACCACCGCTTGCAGTAATGCCGCAGGGATTAGCCGGGTCCTGAGTTAATTGTGACCTTGCGCTAAGCGTACCAGAGTTAAGATTGGCTTCATCTGGTAAATTAGCACTTGAGCAATCAGGAGGTGAAGCGGGGGCAGTGAGTTGGGCAGCCTTTACCTGCCAGATCACTTTCGTTCTTGTAGTGGTATCCGGCCCTCCAAGAGCTACTTCACGTAAACTATTTTCCTCAACCGCGGTTACATGCCTGAGCCAAACATCAAGATAAAATAGATAATTGCCTTCCGTAGTTGGTAGAGATGCTGACGGAAAATCCTTTTGATTTTGAAACAGTAAACTCTCCTCATTATTCTCACACAAAATACCATTTACATAAAAGCGACCTTTAGAAATCGTTACGCCGTCGTCGACCGGAGACGATGGTGGTGAAGTTGTAGGAGCAGCTTCAATTTTAAAACCTGCATTGTCAACAGGTGCTCCGCTTTTACCGATAACATCAGTAAGAGAAGTTTCATTTCTATATCTGTTTATCTCAGACTGTTCATTCCAATCCTGATCAAGGCTTACCCTGCCCTGTTGCTGAAAAACATTCAGGAAATGCTCCCTGGCAATTTGCTGAGGAGATTTAAATTTTGAAAAATCGCCTTTCATAAAAAATGGGGGAATTAAAAGTGAAGGAACATGTGTTCAGGTAACATAAAACAGTCCTGATTCGAGGCCAACTCTCAGGTATTCGTCAAGAGCCGTTAAAAGATTTGCTTTTCTCTGTGGTTGCATGAGTAAATGAAAGGCGCCCATTTCCGCACCATCATCGGCACCGGCACTGATTTGCGAAGGACAATTGGTGCTTAATTGCGCATAAGCGTAATGGCCATAATTTGTAGAAACAAAAGCAGGTACTACAGACTGGAATATTTGTTTTCTGATTTTGCTTAGTTCGGCTGGTGATGCGCCGTCTTTTTTTGCGATAGCTACCTGAGTATTTATTTCTAATTCTGGTTGGCAACGAAAGCGACGTGGTGTTTCAGGAAGTGTATTTGGATCTACAAACGGAACAAAGCTAAAGCGAATGCAACCGGTTTGCTTTCTTTCTATCTTAATAAGATCATTAAATATGCAGTTATCCGCTGAAATAGTCTTAGATATCACTTTTCCAAATACAGTTGTTCTATTTAATTGCAAGGCAGCATTCATCGACAGCAATGCATAATCACTTCCGTTTCCTATTATGGAATCGTCAATGCTTAATAACTCAAATTCTGTATTATTGAGGTTCACAGGACCGCAAATGCTTTTTTGTATGTTGATCTTGAGCCATTGGTTGGAGCGTACATTCGTTGTATCAAAGCCTGCATCAACGCCGTTGCTTGCCGGCACCAAGCTACAGTTGCTGATATTTAAAGATTGAAGGTTTCCTTCTGTGATTTTTATTTTTCCACTAATTAAGAGGCCATTCAGTGTTATTTGACCGCCCTGCTGTGTTTCAAAATCAGAGGGGCTTAATGCTGGATCAATTGAAATATTGCCAGCGATCAAAGGTTGCAGTCTGTTTGCAGACAAAATTCCAGGTATTCTCAATGATACTCCCGCAATATTTTCATCGGGAATTGCCGGCCAGTCTGCGGAAATGATAAGCAACTGCCTGTTCTTACCCATTTGAATGTTTAGAACTTCGTTGTCATAAGTTTTACTATCCATGATGGAAATGATCCCAAGCCGTTGTGTACCGTTATTCCAGTCGTTTACTGCCTGCGCAATGGTTGTGTATATCTTTTCTGACCCAATACTTTTTATTGTTTTACTTACACCCACCTGCCAAATATCTTTCGGGCTGTGGTTTGAAAAACGAAAATTTTCGGGTATGGCATCCTGACGGTCATAGCTTCCGCTGCCAACATCTGCACTAAACCCATAGGAGTAGTTTACCCGGGCCTTTGTGATGGAAGGATCAGTAAAAACAAACCTGCCCTTCACCGGGTCAACGGCGACACTGATTGGCATAGACTGTTTTAACCCCGTATTTGCGGACTGATAGCTGATGGATTTGGGCGGGATACAACATTTTTCAAGATCGCAAATAAGAATCTCCTGAGGAGGTACAGGCAAGGTGTTTTCATTAGCGTAGATCTGAAATACAGGCGCATCACCAAAAAAAACAGGAGTAAACGTGACTCCATCTACAATGGCACGCCTCCTTGCATCTAACTCATCGTAGAGCGCACGACTTCTTAATAATACCGGAAGGTTGATCTCTTCTGAAATATGTATGATAGCCGTTTCCGTATTAGGATTATTGAACAATTGTGTATCATAGCCTAATGGATTGAAAGTAAAATAAAAGCTATTTGTTGAGGGAGGGCTGGCTAAACATGGAAGCATACGTGCATCCGCCATCATGACTTTATAGCTCTGAATCCGCCAGATGAACAAGCCAATATTCGGAATATTATATTTACCCCGGCCATTTGATACATGCCTCACATCAGCCGCATGAGCAATGGTATCAAATGAAGAACCCAATAAATCCAGTTTATTCATTAAGCGCAGGTCGGCGGTTGCAGGGTGGTCAAGCCGGATGTGATTCATGTATTGTGTGGTTGCCAGCAACTGAAAGAATTCAGCAACATGGGCATTCCATCCTGATATGTCATTTGCTAATTGTTCAAGCACCGGAGCAATGCCTTTTCTTCTTCTGTATGCCAAGGTATTGGCTACAAATCCGCGCTGACTGACAGCAGAAGAGCCTTTGATTGGTGTAAAATTTTGTACACCCAGCAAGTCAGCTATGTACGGAATAACCCAGTCTTCACACGTCTCAATAAACCAATTGTCATACAGTTGCTCAATATTATTTTCCAGAGCAACAGCTCTTTCGGCGATTATATTTATCAGAGCTTGTAAAGGCCGGCCTTGCTCAGCATCTTTTGCCCGGTAATAAGCGGGAAGCAGTTCATAGATATTTTTTTCTGTAAAGCTCATTAAAGTTGTGTGATGGTGCTATTGTTGATATCAATTACAAGTAATTCTGCCGGTTGAATGGTGCCATCATTGTTCATTGCTGGAACTGGAGAAAACAATCTGTCATTAGAAAATGGATCCAGATTATTTAATTGCATAAGCTGAACATATATGACGCCCTCAACCTGTTGAATAACATTTATGATCTGGGCAGAGGTAACATCCTGGCCAAAATTCATATTATTAAAAGAAAATGCCTGGAATAGAGAAGCAGCGACACTTTGCTTAACCTTTTCAAATTCATAATCTTTATTAACGGCTACTGCAACATCAATTGTAAAAGGCGACAGGTGAAATCCCGTCACATTTATGGTTGCACTGGTATGTCCATAATCTTTTAAGGCCTTTAACAAGTCATCATATACTTTATCAGAAGATTGAATTGGCTTTCCATCTGGTAAGGCCGCTGTAATATTTATAATTTCCTGTTCACCATTCCACATTACGTCTGCTCTTGCTTTACCAATACCTGCGAAAGCACGGGTGAAGTTTTGGAAATCTGCAACCGAAACGATTCTGTCGAGCGTTAGTACCGTAAGTGGTGCATTTTGCCGGGCGCTGTCCATTGTTTCAGCATCCTGTGCCCCAGAGGAGGCCAATGGGTTGGTTACTTTATTCACTCCCAATTGTGGTGTTACCAACATCGAAAGTTGATTGATATCCATTAAACCACTTAATCCTATTCCTGTGCGGTAAGTTGCTTTTACATTTCCTGTACCTGTTGGTAAACGTGAGCCGGTAATGCCATCACCAAAACAAACGGTAACTGCACCATCATCTGCAATGGTAACTGTATAAATTTTATCATTACGTGATGCGCCATAAAATGAAGCTACTTCATTCCATTTAATATTGTTTACCCGTATTTCCAAAGTGGTCTGTGCACCAGTCGGATTGTTGGCTGAAGTAAATGTAAGAGGCTGTTGCCTTAATTGAAACTTTTGAAATATTTGAGAACTGTTTCCGTTACCAAGAACCTCTTGCTTCGTTTCACCATGATTGGCACTGGCAACATTTGCATTTATAGTTACGGTTTGCAGATCAAAATAATTGGCGATTGATTCATTTAAAGTAAGTAGGGTTCCGTATTGAGCGGAATCGGTAGCACTTAAAAAATTTATTGAGTTTATCGTGTGAAATTCATTTAAAACGTCATCGTCTTTTTGGGCAGGAATGATGGCCAGATTTTTGGGTTTCCATTGGTGTTGATCAGTAAAATCAGCATCATCCTGTATTGTACCTTGTAAGCCTCCGTCGTCAATAACAGTGTACCGGATTTTGCCATTCACCCGCATTGGTTGCTGCGCGATTATAAGAGATGTTTCCCGGAAATATTTTGGGGGTTGATCAGGATCGGAAGGTGTGAACAGAACTTCTCCTGCGGAGATGGGTATCTCCAATCTGAATCGCTTTCCGTTGATAAAAATTTTTTGGCCGCTAAAGAGATCTGATGCGAGGGTTTCCAAAGTGATCTGATTATTATTCAAAGGGGTAGTGATCGTTATTTTTGCCATTTGCAATTGCTCACTCTGGGCATAAATAAAGGTGTCGCGGATATGGTTATCGAAATTTGAAAGATGGGGATGATCCGGATCATCAGAGAGTTTTAATTTGGTGGTCTTTGATGTTAAGGTAAATTTACTTTGTGAAGATTCCGCAGTTGTCTTTATTTTAAACAATGCCTTTTCACCGGGATTGATCATAACAAGCAAACTGTCCCTGACGATCTTTGAATAAATTGCATCAAGAAAAATTGTACTGTTCTCTGCGTTAGCTATGGCTGATATTGAGAAATATTTCCACTCTGAAGGGTTGCTATTCGGCTCTTTTAATGAATCCGCGTTACTGTCTGGTGATGAAAGGGCAATTAATACATCTATGTTGGGCGCGTTATATCCAAATAGGTTAGCTTTTTGCTTCATGGCATAAACCTTCAGGCTTTTATCTTTAAGCGCTTCGGGGTCAATTGTGGCTTCATCCGGGGCCTTTACTATGGTCGGTAAATATTTATAGATCTGCAGTTCGTTTGTTCCTGCGAAACTGACTTTATATGCCAGATTTTCTGTGGCTTTTTGATTGTAAGAATTCGTTTTTCGGGCCCAATTTAAATATGGGTACTCTATTGCCTTCATTACGATCTGTGTGTCAACAGGGGCAGGTGTTGTCGGAAAGGTGGATCCTTGCCCTATTGGAGCAGCTAAACTTATTATTGAGTAGCTATTTGTTTTATCAATACTTATGTCAGCGATTGAGCAAAAATCCCAGTCATCACTATTGGAATCATAAACATGATCAGCGCTAACAAAAAGAATTTTATCGCCTGGTTGCAAGCCTGTTTGCGTGCCATCAACATAAATGATTTGATCTCCCGCTTTTGGCTGAAATGAAAACCTGCTTTGCGGGCTGATTTTATTCCAGTCTACTTTAGCATTTATTTCTTCTTCTGTTTCAAAAATCTGAGGTAACTGGTCCTGTTTGGGAATGCTTTGAACCTTTGTTCCTTTTGGTATTATTGCAGAAGGAGGAGCACCCTGTGCTTCATTCATTGAAAAAGCAAGGTGCGTTTCTGCAGAAACGCCGGGCGGTGGTACATAATGAATGTGCCGTGCGAGATATAACACCGAAAGCCGCTCTATGGCTGTGCGTAAATATCCTTCGTTACTTATTCTTTCCTGGTAAAAGCTAAGTATGTCCAATACTGTTGCCCATGCATCAATTGAAGCAATTGCGAAATCATCGTCGTTCCTGGTGGTTAATTTTGCCAGCTCCTTATTACCGGAAATTGCTTTGAGCATTTCCTTTTTGAAGCTACCATGTGTACCGATTCGGTAGTTCAAAGCTGATAATCCGGGAGGATTGTATAATGTTGATGTAGCATCGTCCTCTGCACAACAGTTGCAATCCGTCAAACTGTTTTTTTGATTGTTCATAGACCATTCAGTATAGTGAAATCGATCTTGCCATTTTCGGGCAGGCTTGGATCATTATCTAAGCGGATGATTTCGAGAAGTGAAGGCTGGATTATGCCATCTGCAATTTCGCCATCAGGATTTTTGGCCCATCGTTGGAATGTTTCCATTTCCACAGAGGTAACGCCATCAACAGCCATTGCCCTCTCATAAACTTCACTTAGGTAAACGGGTTGTCCGAAAGTAAAGTTATCAGGGTGGAAAAATCCGGTAGTTCCATCACTTAGCAGGTTATTACCAAAAGCTTTTAACAACGCCTGCTTAACATCGGCCTGAAAGCGCCCCTGCTTCAGGCACACCTTCAATGAAATATTTAGCGGTACAAATGTGGGTGAAATAACTTCTATATCATATCCCGCCATCCTGTATTGTTCCAAAAAATTAATCATATCCTGTTTAAAGGCTTCATCAATTTCCTTTCCTCCTAAACGATCGATGATTACATACACGGTATACCAACTGCCCGTCCAATAAAATCTGGCTGCCGCGTTTTGCACTTCAGGATGAAGCTTTGCTTTTTCTACATAATCTGCTTCAGTTACAGCTCTTTGCTGTGTTCGAAACGCCTGAGGCGCATACTGCCTCACTTGTTCCATGCTTTCCGACTCAGTACCTCCCACTGCAGGTAAAGGATTGCTCACTTTGATTATTCCTCCTTTTTCCCACACAATCGTATTGATCGTATTCGCACCTACATTTCCATTCGAGCCATTACCAACCCTATAAGTTGCAACCGGTGAAAATCCTATATCCGGCTTTTTTCCAATAATATTATCGCCAAACCTTACATACGAAGTGCCATCATATTCTGTTTCTACCACAAATTCAGTAGCAAACTTGTCGCTATTTAGTAGATCCTTTTTTGCATTCCAGTCTTCATAATTGTAATGCAGAGATACCGATGGCAGGGCTTTGAGAGCATCTTGTTTCAGGGCTAACGATGCTGCTTCGGCCTTAGCAGATAGGTGATCGTAACTAACAGTATGTGTAATGTTAATGTCACTTAGTTTTGGGTAATACCTGATGGAATCACCAATATAAAATGCCGGATTCAGTTGTTTATTATTTCGTGTGATACCCTCATCCGCTAATACAATATTTCCTCTTGCAATGCTTATCTCGAATTGTTCACCTTCTGAATTTGTTGCACTCAAACATAAGGCGAACGCAAGTGCATCTTCCGGATACCATTCTATATTCAAAACATTTGCTCCTGTTAAAAGATCTGTGTCTGGCTCTACTTTTTTAAGTCTTACCACACAACGATGCACCGGATCTGCATCTGGCTCCTCACCGGTTTCAGGACTTCGTATTTCTTCAAAAATCAATACATCTCCGGGATTTAAATTCAGGTTAAGCTCGGGAGGGGACAGTGGACTGCCGGTATAAGGATTTACTAAAGTTGCAGAGGTGCTTCCTTTTGGTAAGCAACAGTTATTATCACACCAGGTGTAAAAGGAAATTTGATTATGGGACGCAAACAACGTTAAGTCATGCATCGTTTCAAAGGCGATTACATCAGTTTCTTTCATTAATTTTTGTGCTTCATTTGCTGTAATAACATTCTTTTCAGAAGCGTTATCAGACGCAAGCAATGCTGTTTTTTTATTTACCACTATGCCGTCAGTATCCGTTTGAATCTGTACCCAAACACGTGCATTACAGCCGTCATGCATATAGTAGTCAAGCAAGCGGGCGTGACGTTTTACTGATATTCGACGCCTTGCAGTAGCAAGGTAGGCTTCAGTAGCCACAGCATCCTGGTAATAGCTGAGACGATCTCCCACATAAGCCATCAGTTCTATCAAAGCAACCTCTAAGTCTGCAGCATTGCGTTCTTTCCAATCCGGAACAAGCACACTCAACCGGTCTGACATCAACCTGTTAAAGCTTGAAAAATCTTTTGCCAGGTAATCAATTACGGGCTCATCAAAATTACCGGGCGGGCAAGCCGTATTGGTTTTGCAGTCAAAATCGGTAGGGCAGTTAATTTTGAAAGAAAATGTTATGGAGGAAAGCTGTTGATCAAATCCTGACGGCGGGTTGTTTGTTCCGGCATCGCCATTTATAAGTCTAAGTGTATAATCGGAAAAATCGCCTGCCTTGTCAACAGTAATTACAAGTGCATTGCCGTTTGGTACAGCATCTATAACATTTATATTTTTTACTCTTACTCCTCCTTCTATTAAAATATTTGTTTTGCTTAGAAACGAACTATTAACCGGAGACTCAATTAGATTATGCAGAAAATATACCGTCAATGTTTTCTGATCATCAGAAGAAACTTCCAGATAGTCGATGCCATTGATATCTGGTTTCTCCATTACCTTTTTCCAACGGTCCATATTTTTGCAAAAAAATTGCGTTGCCATTATACTGATTTTTGAAACGCTGCTTCCTGCGTTTGCTGAGTAAGCCTTACTGTGTAAACTACTTTTACTGATAAGGTTGAATCAATATTTTGAACATCTACATCATTTATCTCTATCAAATTCCCCAACCATTGTTGCAACGCTCCCTGAACAAGAAATTGAACAGTAGCGGCCATTTGATCGCTGTTTGGCTGAAATACAAGTTGCATTAAACCACTTCCGAAAGTGGGGCGATTTACCCTTTCACCGGGAGAAGTGAAAAGAACCTGCTCAATCATATCTCTAATATGCTTATTCTGGTCGCAGATAGCCGTTCTGCCTCTATAATCAACCTGAAAGGGAAATGCAATATTCATAGATGTGTTAAAAGCATTTGTGGAGTATTTGCCGGTATCCGCTTACCGAAACGAGCTCCATATATAAACTGGATGATATACAGATGATATACAATTAATGAAGGAAACTAAAGACGTTTCAGACCTTCTATTTGAGATTTAAGCACCCAAAACTCTCATTTGAGTAATAATTATTGAGACGGGGGTTCCATTAGGGATGCAGGTTGCCTGGCTGTCGAACAGCAGCACCGGCATTCCGTTGGAAAAAACCCTTGTTGCGCCGGTTGTCCATTGAGCTGTAACGCAGGGAACCGGTGAGCCTGAAACATTAAACGGACAGCCAGCTATTGCGTAAGGTATCGGTTGAAGAACAATGGGCTGCCCACTAACGAGAACGCGTGCGTTAGGAGACGTTGGTTGGGCCTGTCCGCCATGTGAGCAAAGCACTGTTGCTCCCACATGTAATAAAAAACCGGGCATATTAAATCAGGTTATGGTTAAGGCACCTTGATTGATGGCAACCGTCGGACCTACTAAATTTATGCTTGCACCCTTTCCATTTTGAATATAAATTCCTGTGTCGTTTACGATTATTGAAGCCCCTGTAGGGCTTTTAAGCATAATACCGCCTGTAGGTCCTGGTAAATCACTGATCATTAAAGTATTTTGAAGTAAAGATTGGATTACAATATTCGGAGATACAGGCAAACCTGCATTTGCCAAAGGAGGAATATCTGAACTGGAACCCCATCTGCAGCCTACCCATACCGGATAATCAGGGTCGCCATTTTCAAATTCAACCCATACACCGGCGCCGATCGGAGGCACCATGTACACGCCCATCCCGGGGCCAGTTGGGCCTGCTAAGGGAACACATGCTTCTGCCCAGGTGGAAGGAATTAAACTCGATACATCAGGTATCATTAACATAAGTCTTCCACGCATATCAGGGTCAATGTTATTAATAACCGTAGCCCTGTATTTTCCTAAAAACTGGCCTTTACTCATACTGGAATCATTGGGGTGTTAGAAATTAATCCGTCTCTTGACAGCGTAAAGTTTTGTTTGTATTCTCCAGGCTTAATGTTGTGTGTTACACTATCAACATAATATAATCCATCATAAGTTATTCCTGCGCCTCTTACGCCAACCATCATGCGGGGGCGTAACAGGTTATTATAGCGAATAACATCCAGCGACCCGTTTCCACTCACTGCGAGTGAATTCTCTTTATCCATCAAAAAACCAAGAATTTCTTTTGCAGCCTGATCTAAGGGCAGTTTAGCGCCATAATGGGCAAATTGAAGTTTAGCCGGGGGCGTTAATCTCAATCCCATTGGCGGCTTAAAAATATTAATGTTTGGCAATGGTATGGGAATAGGAATTTTTCTTGTTGCAGGATCATAGACCGTAAATACTTTTATTTTCTTGGCCAGCCCGTTCAGTGAAAAGCTTAAAGACTCCACATTTGTGTTTGCATCCATGTTTATAGACAATGCCGGTTGTGGTATGGGCAAATTAAAATCAATATCCGGCCCGAAATAGGCAATATTTTGCCCCGGTAACGGGCCGGGAATTATATAAAAAATATAACCGCATTCGGTAGCAAGCTCCTTCAGGAATCCAAGGTGTGTCATTCCAAACATTCCGTCCCAACCATCGGTTGGCTCCTTTATAGTGGGCACAGGTGGTGGTATAACAATGGGAGTAAGTCCCAAAAAAGCAAATTGACCTAACAAAAAATATATTTTAGCTACGTCAGGCATGGCAGGGAAAGGAACAATTACCTCAACAATATCCATTACAACACTTACATCTTCGCCGGTAATATTGAGTGTTGATTTACCGGGTTCGCTTGATGGAGACATTTCCTGGTTTGTAATAAAGCCATCCATCAATAAATTAGGAACACCGTTTAGTGTAGCAATGATCATCACACGGGTGATGATTGGATCGAAAAAGCCTGCAGGCAACATGGTTTTCAGGAGTTGAGAATTTTTATCTACATGGAAACTTATCTGAAAACCGTTTCGCTCTTTGCTGTTTGTTACCTGTATGCTGGCAACTGAATTGATAACAAGATCGGGAACCGGTACCGGTATTCCCGGTCCCATTAATAAAGTAAGGTGAACGCCTTTAAGCATTTGTACCTGGTATGCCTTGTGGTAAAGTTATCCTGATTGTGTTGCCCGGTTGTTCTGTTATTTGGCCAGGGTTAAGTTCGTTGTTGGCATCGCAAATCTGCCAAAATTTCTCAGGGTCTCCTATAAATTGATAAGCAATATTATCTAACCGGTCGCTTTGCTTTACCATATATAATTGAAGTGTGGCAAAGCTGTCGGCTTGCGGAACAAAACGTCGTTTCATATACGGAATAATTTCGCCCAAATTTGTTGTTAACGAAACGACCGGAATGTTATAATACCTGCTTGACGGTAAAAAATAACTTGGTTGCGTACCAATTTGTTGCAGCATTGCTGAAATATTCTGTGTTGCAGCAATTTGTGTAACGTCTATCATGATATAGAATTTATACCCAGATCGGCAAGGCTGCCCTGCCTGAATTTTGAGGCGAGTTGTTCTTTATTTTGTTGGTAATTCATATATAAACTACCTGCGGTATTAAAGCCTAAGTCATCTACACTTAATACCCGCATGCCTAAACTAATCTTGGCTCTAATCGGATTTAGGTTTACGTCAAATGCTTCTTCAGTAATGCTGAATTCTGTAAGGCGCATGGGGATGATGCGGTTCTTATTCCAGATAAATAAACTCAGGGACGTTTCCATTGGAATGATCTCCAGTGTGCCGGATTGGGCCGAATTATTATTATTGATGAGTTGAGTACTTGAAGGATATACTATTGTTTCGAGTATGGATAATTGCGGCTGAATACCTGTTTGTGTGGTCGTTGAGTCTGCTACTTCCAGTTGATCAGCGGCATCTATTTCTACTTCTACTTTTATGGTTTCTACTGGGGGACCACTTAAGCGCATCGCTTCTGACCTGTTGCCACCGCTTTCTCCAACACCTTTTACTTGTAAGCTGCGCGTAAGTGTATCCGGATTATATTGAAGCGTAATGATTTTTTGGATAGTTGCAGTTTCTGCATCTACCAATACAATACCGCCTTTAATCAGGCGAGGGGAACCGGGGAAGGAGGGCATGGTTAGTATTTTAAATCTCTATTTATAATTGGGCTTCTTGCAATTTCTAGTCAAATATTGACAAAAACTTCTTCTATGTTTAAACACCTGAACCGCAAGTAAAGCAAATTCATGTCCTGTAAAACGTCGAGGCGTTACAAGCGTATGCATTATTTCATTATATTGATTACAAAGTCTATACATTGTTTTGCAATACCATAAGATAACATTGTCCATGATTATATTTAAGCTTATCCAATATAAATACTTAAGTTATTGCTATTCTTTGTCGAATTTAATTCGGAAACCAAAAGATTCATACGATCAATCATGTGATCAAGTGCCCACTTTGGTATGTTTGGAGATGGTTTACCAGATACAAATTCTGTCATAAGCTTTAATTCATTTAATACTATCGGAAGACTTTCCGATATAATTATTACTCCGGTTTCGAACATCTGCACCCATGATAATTCTAAAGATTTGGCCAATGGAAGCCAGTAAGTTTTAAAAAAATCTTCAGTGGCGATCGGAATCATCCGTGAACTTTTGTTTGTATCCGAGTATTCGATTAACAGACTTACTGACATTTATATTCTTATTGCTATTTTCCGAAAACAGCACTAAAGGTCCAATCAGGAAATTCCTGCTGAAGGCGTTTTATCTGAATGCCAACTTGTGCCCGAAGATCCGGTGTATCGGCATCAATGCGAAATTCATATTTCCGTACTCCTTGCAATTCTTTAATTGTAGGCACATCCTGCGAGCCAGCTTTCTGTGCCGGTTCTTCTGTCATCTTTTCCGAGGGGCGAGTTGCAACGGCGGTTTTCAAGTTTCCGATGCGAGTTTTAGTTTTGGTATAGATTTGATTCTCAGCCCATGTTACTTCATCCGAACCAGGAAAAGGTTTGCCTGTTTTAGGATTAACTTTTCCGAGCCCCTCGGCTGATTTTTTCTCCCGGATTGTGCCTTCCTGAACTTCATCTATTTCTCCGGTTGGAGCTCCTTTTTTATCTGTAATTTTTACCCCCTTTGCTCCACCAAGCTTCGCATCTGCTCCAGCCTGTATCGCGCCCATAACTCCAGCAATAACTAAGCCTTTTGGATCGGCAAGCCGCTCCGCAAGAATTTCTAAAAACTCTTCCCATGTAATATTTTGCCCTTTTAATCTGCCGTAGACAGCATCAACAGAAGTTATAAATGCGGTTGATAATTCATGCGTAATCAGGCTGCTGAAAATCCTTCCAAAAGCAACCGCACCAATATTTCGCACAGCCGGATTTCCAACTAATCTTCGGAAGATAATATTAGATATTTTACCGCCAAATCTGGCAAGTATCAGGTTCACAACAATATCTACCCCAACTTTTGTCCAGTCAACCTTATCTCCAAGAGCCATCTGCATGCCTGCACCTCCAAGAGTAGCTGCTATGGGAGCTCCTGTTGCAATAATGTTAGCAGTAGATACTGTTGCTACTTCAAAACCAAAAGCTGTTGTTGTGGTTACGGCGCCAGTGCCTGCCGCAGCAGCACCTCCGGTGGCGATAATTGCGAGTACGCCAAGCGTAACGAATGATGCATCCCTTGTGAACTCCAGTACTGTAATAGTCTTTTCACCACTGCTAATGATTCCCTCATGGTATTCTCTCCATAAAATCAGGGCATGCTTTGCCGCCCTTTCACACTCGGCAAGTTGTTTGCCTGCCCCCACAAAATCATCAGATTGCAACGCAACTTCAGCAGCGCTTTTGCTCAATTCAGCTTTTTGCACTTCGTCAAGCAATTGAGGGATTTTATCCTGAACCCCGGCAAATGTTATGACAACTGAAGAAACGATTTTATGCTTGTCATTGATCTCCTTTTGGATTTCATAACCATTCTTCGCGTAATCTGAATTTCGCTTTGCTTTTTCAAGGTTTGTTTTTATAGATTTTTTAGCAGTTGAAATAAGCAGTGCCTGTTGATCATGTGTTAGTGTAATTTTCCTTCCCTGGAATTCTGTCGTGTATATTCCGCTTGCTTTGTCTGAAGGTTTGATTGATTGAACTGCAGTCATTACATCAGCTATATTCTGCAACTGATTGTCTCCAGATAATTTAAGGGCAGCATTTGATGAAATAGGCTGACTTCCAGTTTTTTGAGATGACGCATCTGGGTGCCTCTGGATAGAACGTCCTTCATTTGTACGCTGCTGCACCACATGTGTTAGCTCATGCGCCAGTAACTTTTTTCCACCTTCATTCCCAAGCGAATATTTACTTTTATTAAACACAATATTATTTCCGTAAGTATAAGCAGATGCATTAATAGAAGCCGCACTTGCCGCCGCCTTTTCATTATTATGAATTCTTACATCCCTAAAATCATAATTAAATCGTGATTCCATAAATGAGCGCGTTCCATTATCCATAGGCTTACCAGGAGAACTTAAAACATCATGAACAATGGGTGGAGCAACGGATGGTGATGAATTCTTATTTTCTTTTCGCTGTACCTTTTTTTCTTCATCCTCTTTTTCACACTCAGCACATTTACGTTGAATATTCGTACCGGATGTGTTGTAAGAGTTTTGGGCAACATCTTTATCGCTCATGCGCATTACTTTATCGGCCATTGCATCTGCTTCTTGCTCATATTGATCCCCCGGCTGATTGATCTGAAGCTTTGGTTGTACCCATGAGTTATTGCCTGAATTATGAAAACTAATTTTACCAAAATTAAAAGCAGGTGTGTTTTCCAATTTAGAAGGTACAATATTCTTATTAACAGAGCTATCTTCTTTCTTTCTAAACAAAGAACCTACAATTGACAGGCTTTTATTTTCTGCTTTTTGAGATGCTATACTCGTCATTTTCCAAAACTTTTATACACAGCATATGCAATCTTATTGCCTGTTGCCTCACTTTTACTCTCTTTATTGATATTGAAACAGCCGGCGTTTACTGATGGGAATTTACCACCTTGCTGCAGTGCAACTGGTATTGGTTTTTCTGTAAAAAGCCTTGTTAATTCCACTTCAATAGCTTGTGCAATGGCGTAGCGCTGATGCGGAGAAAAACCATGTAACACCAATTCATCAATATGCAATTCTGTTCGGTGATTCATTTTATTATTTCAATTCAAAGCTGCTAAAAGGTTTTTCGAGTTTCAGATGTTCTGATTTTGCTGCACGGGATATATGACACATTAATACCGGCTTATCTTCCTCTGCTGCAAGGAATGCAGCGTTCAATGCTATATTGCGTATGTTTCCGCCGGATAAGTTAAGTTTAGCCAATTGTTCCATATTAAGACCTTCTTTAGGTGTATTGGCAGGGAAAATCTTAGTCCATATTTCTGCCCGTTGTGCAAGATCCGGGAAGGGAAACTGCACTACGAAACGAATGCGCCGCATGAAAGCTTTATCTAAGGCATTTTTCATGTTAGTGGTAAGTATGGCTAAGCCACGATAAGCCTCCATTCTTTGTAAAAGATAACTTACTTCAATATTGCTGTAGCGGTCGTGGCTGTCTTTTACGTCGCTTCGTTTGCCAAAAAGTGCATCCGCTTCATCAAATAATAAAATCCCTCCGCCATTTTCTGCAGCATCAAAAATTTTTTTCAGATTCTTTTCTGTTTCGCCAATGTATTTGTTGATCACGTTGCTCAGGTCTATTCTGTACAGATCAAGGTGTAATTCATTTGCCAGTACTTCCGCTGCCATCGTTTTACCGGTTCCGCTTTCTCCAACAAACAGTACGGTTATGCCCAGGCCACGGGTTTCTTTTTTTTCGAAACCCCATGTTCCATAAACCTTATTGCGTTGACGCACATGGATGGCTATTTCCTTCAAAATTTCTTTCTGCGGAGCTGGCAAAACCAAATCATCCCATTCGGTAGGCGATTCAATCCGTTGCGCTAATCCATCCAATTGAGGACGTGTAAGCCGGCAACAGATCTTCCATAAGTCGTTGTCTGAGTTTGTTTTTTTGCTACTGGTTTTTCTTTCTCTTATTACAGTGTTTAGCTCATTGCACGCTTTGTCTATAGTAGCAGTGCTCATACTAAATTGCGATACCAATCCGGATAATGATTCCTGATTGATTTTTGTTCCAAGACGTTGTTTCCATAATATGAGCTGTTCGTTCGGTAGAGGTTTTTGGACATCAAAAGCAA
Source organism: Hanamia caeni (assembly GCF_003721595.1). GTDB lineage: Bacteria > Bacteroidota > Bacteroidia > Chitinophagales > Chitinophagaceae > Ginsengibacter > Ginsengibacter caeni. Next base: position 129,116 of record NZ_RJJR01000001.1, on the reverse strand, counting down.
ACTGTTTGTTTCCCGTCTCGGGGACCCATTGATTGCTACTGATAATCAGGAGGCCATCTACATTTTTAATAAAATAGATGAGTGACTGGACTTTTGATTTGTCGTTCATATCTAAATCAACGGTATCGAGAAAGAGTGCATAATTGTTTAACGATGCTTCCCTGTTCCATAATAAAGTCAAGTCAGAAATTTCAGCAACATCAGTAGGAAGTGAATATATTGAGAGAGTATAGAGGGACAAGCCCTTTTGTTCACTAATATGGGCAGCGATTTTTAATTTATCCGTCTGCTGATTTCCTAAAAAGAAGATATACGGTTGTTTATCTACTTCGCTTTGTAAACAAGTATTCAATATTAATTCCGCAAGCTCATACTGAGAAGGAACCAGTTTTTCATCTACCTGAACGGGTTCACAAATTTTTTTCAGCTTTTCATTCATGCTTTTTACACCGGTTAAATAATGCAAAATTTGCTCATTAATTGTAATCAAACTATTTGCTAACGTGTCTGCCCTATTTATTCTGATTAATTGCCAATACCTAAGCCGCGCATCTGGTGAAATGGCATCCCAATGTTGTTTGGAGAAAATAGAAAATGCAAGGCTAAACGTAGGTTGAACTGATAAACCATTTTTGCCTGCCGCTTTACCAAACTCAGAGTCAAATTCAGGCGCAGCAGCTAATAATATTACGGCCTGTTCAAAATCTGATAATTTTAATTTATCAGACAGCCGGATAAATGGCAACATCGGCTGAAAGCTTTTATGTTCATTGATCAGTTGCTGAAACTGTTCATGAAAGTCAGGTTTAGGAGCATGATCATCAGCGTTATAAAGGCATTCAATTTGTTCATTGATGAGTTGGATACCGTTTGTCAGAAATTTCTGGTTTGCCTTGCTCCAGGTATTGAAATCTTCCATCATTATTGTATTGTTATCACCTGCGACGCGTCTGAACCAAGCGGGTAGTTAACCGGACTTTCGATGCCGTCAACCTGTACGCGAACGGCATATTGTGCTTTCACAACATTCTGAATCGTTATGGAAACGGTGTCTGTAGGGACGGCACCCGGATCAGTAATAAGACCAGGAAGAGATGTTACAAAAGTGTATGCCGGAAAATTCCCATTTACATCTGCCGTTAAAGCGTTAAGCAGTAAAGCAACTTTTTGCCCGGGTTTTGCTTTAGGATTGATTGTGACTGTTATATTTGATGAACCATTAGCAGGGATTGTAACCGTTGCCGGGGTAGCTTTTACAAGCCTGGGTGAAAGAACAAATGTTGATGGCTCTGACTCAACACCTGAATGTTTGGGTTGTGGCGGAGAGTCATTTCCCATGGCAATGGGTTGTATAATTTTTATGTCATGGTTTCCCGCTTCCAAATTCAAATCATCAGTTAACTGAAAAGAAATTCGTGTATCCGTTATTATCAATTTGCTTGTTTGTGGCACTGCATGAGAGCCGTCAATTACCACCTGCGTATTTTCATTATAAAAATTAGCTCCGGAAAGAATCAAAAAATAACCATTCAATATCTTCTGATCACCAAGAACAGGCTGTCCTTCTGCGGACTGAGATAGTACTTCTTCTATTACAGGCTTTTTGAGCGGTTGTACATAGATGTTTCTTGTTTTTACCGGAGGCCCTTTTTTTGTTGATTTGTCACTTTCAATTAAAACCACCGTCACTTTATATGCCGCTGTTGGCCTGTATTTAGTTGCAAAGGCTGCCCACAATTTTGAGATATCTTCTATACTTAATATCTCAGGAGTAATCGTAATCATTTCTACCTGATCAGCTAATCCTGAATCAGAAAGTTTCCGGAGGGAAGAAGGAAGCGCCGTAAAATTTCCTCCAACTGGCGAACCAATTGATGTGTTGATGGCTTTGCGATCTAATACAGGTGTCTGATGCAACAGTTGCATCCCATATCCTAATAGAATATCTGTATGAAGTTCCTGCGAACCATAGGCGGTTAACAGGTAGTGTAAGTCAATAGCTAAAGGTGGATTATCAACTCTATTGCCGTTACCGTTAAAAGAAGGCAAGTCAACATTTTTCCATCCCTGGTTATAAGTAGCCTGGTACATAAACAGGTTTAACTGGCTTTGTTCATTGTTTACTGAAGTGTCGATCTTATCAGGAGACAATGCTGTAACAATGACATTTACCCCAATGCCGCCCGACACATTATGATCTATCAATCCATTATTAAGTAAATCTTTCAGGACATAGGTTACTGATGCAATACGAAGAGCAGTAGTCATTTCTTACTTATCACTGTTACGTTTTTTTAAATAATCTTCCAAGGACATTGGTGGCTTTTGATGGGCAGTGTTGATCTTTTTCTCAGGTTGTGATGAAACGATTGCTCTTACGTCAATTCTACCTATTGATACTTTTATAACCGGTAATTCATTTTCATTCGCTTTGTCTTTGAAGTTGACGTTGTTTACCGAAAGATTTTTTTGCAATGTGTAGTTATCCTGATAAAAAGCAGTGTTTGTTACATTAAATACATCTTTATGCCCGGAAGCAAAATCCTTTTTTTTCAATTCAGGCTCCCTTTCAGTTTTACGCGAATTTTCAAAATTATTTGTTTCAACGTTGTGTTCATTCAGGTTTAGCGCGTTCCTTTCTTGAAACGACTGTCCCTCATAGTAGCCATCCAAATGCGAGTTTGTATTGTTGTTTATAGTCGGTTTTATTTCCAAAAAAGGCTCATTATAGTCAACATTGGTCATTTCCATATTTGGAGCAGGATTAACCTGGTTAAGGCTTTCAAAATTTTCGAAAGCATTTTCCTCTTTCGATCTTATTTGATTTTTGGGTGTAATGATCTCATCAATCTGCTCAATAAAATTCGTCTCGTGACTGCTTTGATTTTCCTGATTGATTTGCTCAAACCTCCCGGTTGTCCTGGGCTCTATATTATTATTTGGGTTTAAGTGCCGTTTCAGTATATGATTTATAAAGCCATTCATCGCCGGATCATATCAATATACAACCTTCGTCTATTGGAACTCATATTTAGAATATCCTTTTCTGACCATCTAAAAAATCCGGCGAGCAAATAAACCTCCTCGAGAATTTTTTTTGCCCAGACATTAATCTCTGACCACAAATAACTTCCGATGTCAAAATTCATTTCCCAGGAATGATTACAATTTGGACAAACCAATTGCATTCTTATATCTGCCTGTGGATCTTCTTCACTCATACGATCGTTTAACGCTTCCCAAACAGATTCAGGCAGATTGTTGATGTCATATTCCTGATTATCTTTGGTTGCTGACAGAATGCATTTCGAAATGACTTTTTTGTAGCTATTTTCAGTCAGATGCTCTATTGAAGTCAGATTCAAAAGATCAGCAGAGTTTAAAAGTCTGAATTTTATGTAATAGCTATCCTTTTCCAATTCATGGTTTTTCAAAGAAAAATATTCCGGAAAATCCTGCAAGTGCATGGCGTTGCTATTACTTTCCCATTCTATTGTTTCAGAACAATTCTGGCAGTTGGCTTTGTTTCGAAGTGTTTTTCCAAATAGCCATTCCCTTATTTCCAAAAGCCTTGCGTCTCTCTCGCCAATACTTAACCTGGCAACCTGGTCGATGTTGTCTGTTGAGTAAACTTTGCTTAACAGCCTGAGCGATTTTTCAAGCATTGACTTACCCGAAGTGGTATCCCACAACTCGAGCAATTCATCTGTTGCAAGGGGTTTCAATAGAAACTGTATTATGGCTCAGTAAAAGAAGGCTCAGAAGGCTCAGTAACCGAATAATCTCTTTCCCAACCTTCGTTTTCAAGTTTGATGTGCTGAATAGCTACCGCATTTGCGTTTGCATCAAGATCTGGCATCGATTGAAATTCAGATACCCAGCAGCGATAAACGTTATAAGCAATTACCACCTGTCCGGCTTCATTTAATAAAACAATCCTGATCTCCTTCCGGAAATCTTTCAGGGAAACCTCTGCCCCAAGTCCTGATCCAAAGTTCCACACCTTGTTCGCCCATTGCTCAAAATCAACGTCATGTGTAACCCCGCGTTCAAGTGTAATTGCATCAAACTCCGTTCTTCCTGGTGATTTGCGGCTACTGCTGGGGTCTCCACCCTCCCGGTGCTTTACAACTTCAGTAGTTTTTTTAAGCACACTTACTTTACTGATACCGGCTACAGGTTTGGTGCTACCGACCCAATAAACCAGAAATTTGAAATTCTTGTATGGATCGAAGCGTTGAGGATTAACTGTGAACTCTGCCATAATTAAGGATTTAAAATTTTAAGTATCAATTTGACCAGCTAACTGCTGAATTTGAATTATTACGAACTCTGCCGGTTTTAAAGGAGCAAAACCGACCAGTATATTCACTATGCCCGAATTAATATCGTTCTGGGTAGTTGTTTCACTGTCGCATTTAACCAGGTATGCCTCTTTTGGAGTCTTTCCCTGAAAAGCACCCTTCCTGAACAAATCATGCATAAATGCCCCGATGTTTAACCGGATCTGCGACCACAACGGTTCATCATTCGGCTCAAAAACAACCCATTTAGTTCCGCGATATAAGCTTTCCTCAATAAATAGCGCAGTCCGTCGCACAGGAATGTATTTCCAATCTGAAGCCAGTTCGTCAGCTCCATCCATTGTGCGGGCACCCCAGATAACATTCCCATAGACAGGAAAGGATCTCAGGCAGTTGATTCCTATCCGGTTCAGTTTTCCGTTTTCATCATCAGTCATCGGTACTGTAAATTCGGTTACTCCGTTTAATCCGGCAGTTATTCCGGCGGGAGCTTTCCAAACCCCTCGTTGCGTGTCGGTATTTGCAAATGTACCAGCAATCATACCGCACGGAACAAACTCTTCTATTTCATTATTCACCAATATATTTGGCCGCTTAATTCGTGGAAAAAATAATGCAGCATTGCTTCTGATTTCAACTTTCAACGAAGGAGGATAAACCGAATCAGAGAAGTTTCCACTTGCGTCGGAGATCTGATGCCAGGAGCTTATGGAATCAATGATCATGATCGCTCTGCGTTTTTGACAGTAGCCAACGGCATCCGGTATCACAGAAGGATCTATATCTATAGGTCTTTCACTTTCATCACCCGTTGATAAGAATGGGGGGATACATAAGATATTAAAAAGATCAGTTTTTTCAAGCATATACAGCCCTTGCTTTTTACTTTGGTCACCTCTTACATCAGATGATGTCAGATGTATGCCATCGTCGCCCGGCACAGATATAGCTGAGGGGATCATAGATGGACTTGAGGGAGGGCTCAGTGGAGTTTCATCTGTAACCTCCAAGGGAAGTTTCACAGGCGAAGTTGGAACAATGTACTTGTTATTCGAATCAGTATTGACTCGTACCAGATTAGAAATTTGTTCCAGCACACGGGGTAAATAGCCGGCTTTGCCCGCATCAGTCGTAACATTTAGAAATTGTTCGATCGTTTTCGACTTTTTATTTTCATCTAACTCTTTTACCGTTAAGTTGAAAAGCGTAGCGCCGCCTGATGGTAAATTTTTTTTCTCTTTTGTATTGTAATCTATTGTGACCGTCAGGTTACTTCCCCAGGCACCGGGATTTGCGGCTATTAGTTGTATCTCATCGTCCGGGTCAGCATAGCCTGTAGGTATTCTGATTACAGCTCGCCCGTCTCCGGGAGGGGAGCCAGGAGAAGGATGAAACAGACGGACGATAACAGCCTGGCTGCCTCCATTAGAGAAGAAGTCCTGTACGGCAAAACTCATCGGACTTAAATTCCATAAGCCTCCGAAAATCCGTTGAAAATCACCGAAGTTGTAGATGATCACGGGCTTATCTACAGGTCCTCGTTCCGCTCTTCCTATAAATGCTGTAATTGAAGTAGCTACGCCCGTTATAGTGTGGACTCCGCTCGAAACTTCCTGAATATAAACACCAGGATAGGTTGGTTGAATAGGCATATAAAAAAATTAAAGAGTGAAAGATTACTGTTATAAGCGCGTAAACTGAAAAGTAGTTTATGACTGAAAAGCTTCGCTACTCTCAATCACATTCGTATTGAAATTAAATACAAACTCCTATTGCCACTTAGAGTGGACGAAACTAAAAGGATAAGATTTTAATAGTTACAGTACAGGATATAAAGAAATTAATGCGGAAGTCTATCTATGATTAACCCGTAAATAATTTTGTCTTCTAAGATAAGAGGGTTCGTAACAACGATTCAAGTAAATCATAATAAAATTAATATTCAGCGATTTATATTCGTTGTAAAAAACCGACAATTTTAGCTTCCATATAAAAACTTTTCGAGATCGCCCTTTGAATGATAATAATCGGTGGGACTCTTCGCTGAAAATTTTTTAAAGTCGTGGTTAAAATGCGACGGGTCAGTATAATTTAACTGGTAGGTAATATCTTTCCAAGTAAATTTCGGCATTGATTCAATCATCCGCAATGCTTTATTAATGCGGGCAATTCTCGAAAAAGTTTTTGGCGAAATTCCAATATTTTCAATAAAACATCTTTCAAAATTTCGTTCACACATATTGACTTGGCTCAATAAATATTTCATCTTGATATTTCCATTTTGACATTGAATCAAGTCGCAAGCATATTCTATTTTTTTTGTGGTAACGAGAAAATTCTTAAGACTCTTTTGCAATAAATACTCTTCAATAATTTTAATTTGGTTTTCAAGATTAGAGGTTCCGAAAATCTTTTGAACTAAATGGATCGCTTCGGCGCCCGCAATTAATTGAAGATCAATTCTACAATCCCTAAATTGATTCATTGGAATTCCAAAAAGCTGATACATTGCTGTCGGCTTGAAATAAATTGCTAATACTGTAATTTTTTGATGGAACATTATTTTATTAGGTAGAGATATTTGTCCAGCGGCGTAACTTCTTAAAATGGGAACATTGCCATAAGTGTTACATAATTGCATCATGCCGTTCAATACAAAACAGATATTTTGAAAGTTGGTGGGAATGAGGTTTTGAATTACTGGTGTATTTGAATATCCCTGATATAGGACAAATTGTTTTACAAACGGCTGCAAAGCAGGCTGGGCCTTGATTGATGTAAATGAATACATAAAAATATTTTTAGAAATAACTGATCACAGATCTCTCATTAACATTTTCATTATACACATTCATAACTTTTGAAAAGCAATCACTCTCTAGCTGCTTATCTTTTCTTGATATAGCAGTAGTGTTTTGCAAAAGGTTACGGAATTTATTGTGGAAAGGAGGCAGAAAATTTAGTAACTAACTCAAGTTTAATGTTTAACAGATTCGTTTTACTAATTATGGTTTGAAGATACTGGTTTTTCAGCAATACGATTTAATTTTTTTACAGTTTAAAACTCATACACTATTCTAATTTCTGGGGTAAAAAATATCACGACCGTTTAGGCTATGCGTAGTGATATTGTGTTGAATCGTCTGAAATATTCCGTACTTAGGCACTTCAATTTCGGGTATAAGTGTATTTTTGTCAAGTTAAGTCATCCTTTGTAAAGGTTTGTAAGATTTCACCGGCAACTTGGAACTTAATCGAGTGAAAAATCGAGTAAAAAAATAAGGAATTGTAATTCAATAAATTAAAGCGACCTAACCTTTCCCGTCCGGTCCGCAGAAGCCTCAGAATAAAACCTGAGGCTTTTCTATGAATTCCCGCAGTATTTCCCATAAATAACTCTCGCGCGAAGTGCCTCCTGTGGTGGAACAGATAATGTTGTCATTTAAAATTCCTTGCTTCAGGAAATATCTTTTCCTGCGCAACTTCCCGTACCTGTGATCTCTTATTCAATGCCGGTGGTATGGATTTTTCATCCCGATATGCGAGTGTTAATACAGGGAGGTTCTCATTATTTTTTGGGGTAAGGGTTCTCAATAAAGAAGAAAAATTATAGCATCGCTTTACGATCACATGGATCACCTCACCTTCAATTTGTAATTTACCTTCTAACATGATCAACCGTGATTGTAAGATCTCTCTCCGGAATTTTTCAAACAAGCTTTCAAAGATTACTACGTTGGCAAATCCTGTTTCATCTTCAATGGTCATAAAGCATATACCACCTGCGGTTCCGGGCCTTTGGCGCACCAATACCAGCCCGGCTACTTTTACCATATCCCCATTTTTAATAGAAGACAATTTTTTGGTAGATACCACGTGAAGCTGATCCAGCTTTCCCCTTATAAAGCTTACGGGATGCGCTTTCAAAGAAAGAGAGGTGGCAGCATAATCGTGTACCACATGCTCGGATGTCGTCATCAGGGGCAAGGATATGTTCTCGCCTTTTGAGTCTGCCGCGGCCTGTCCGGAAAACAGGGCAACAGGCCGGTCTTTTGTGGATACTTCCCATAAGGCCTGCCGCCGGTCAAAACCAAGAGTTCTGAAGGCATCGGCATCCGCCAGTTTTTCCAAAGTAGCCTCTGAGATGCCTGCATCGCGAAGCTCATTAATACTGCTGTACCTTTTTTTCCTGTTGAGAATAAGCAGCTCCATATCCTCCTGCCGCAAGCCTTTTACTTGCCTGAAGCCAAGACGTAAACCGCAATGTTTCCCTGCTTTTTCTTCCAGTAGATTATCCCAACCGGAATGATTAATATCCACCGGCCTTACTTCCACGCCATGCTTTCTTGCATCAATAACAATTTGCGCCGGCTGATAAAACCCCATCGGCATACTGTTTAATAAGGCACATGCAAACACATCAGGATAGTAGCATTTTATCCACGAAGAAACATATACCAGCAAGGCAAAGCTGGCGGCATGGCTTTCAGGGAAGCCATAGCTGCCAAATCCTTCCAGTTGTTTAAATACCCGTTCGGCATATTGGTGCGTATATCCATTTTGCATCATTCCTTTGATTAGCTTTTCTTCAAATTTGGTGACAAGCCCTTTCGCTTTAAATGTGGCCATACTGCGACGCAGCTCGTCAGCCTCCGCAGGGGTGAAGCCAGCAGCCACAATAGCGATCTTCATGGCCTGTTCCTGGAAAAGCGGAACGCCTAATGTTCTTTTCAAAATTTCTTCCAGCTCTTTGGAAGGATATTCAACCGGCTCTTCATTATTTCGCCTGCGTAAGTACGGGTGTACCATATCGCCTTGTATAGGGCCCGGCCTTACGATAGCCACTTCAATCACCAGGTCATAAAAGCAGCGGGGTTGTAACCTGGGCAACATAGATTGCTGGGCGCGGCTTTCAATCTGGAAAACACCAATGGTATCTGCGTGGCAGATCATTTCATATACAGCAGGATCATCCTGTGGGATATTAGCCAGCGTAAGATCAAGGCCATAATTTTCTCTGGCAAGATCAAAGGCTTTGCGGATGCACGTAAGCATTCCCAAAGCCAGCACATCAATTTTCATAAAGCCCAGCGCATCTATATCGTCCTTGTTCCATTCAATGCAGGTCCTGTCTTCCATGCGTGCATTCATTACCGGTACCAGGTCGCAGAGTTTGCCGCGGGTAATCACAAACCCTCCTGTATGCTGGCCAAGCTGCCGTGGAAAACCCATGAACTCTCTTGTGAGCTGTAATACTTTGCGAAGATGAGAATCGCCGGGATTCAGGCCCTGTTCGGTCAACCGTTTTCCTTCAAACCATTCGTCCGTAAATTCCCAGATGGAAGCCGACAGGCGATTAATGGTATCTACTGATAAACCCATCGCTTTTCCCACATCTCTTATCGCGCCTTTTTGATGTTGCTGCGTAACGGTTGCAACAATTGCCGCCCTGTCGCGCCCATATTTTTGATAGATATATTGGATCACTTCTTCACGGCGCTCATGCTCAAAATCCACATCAATATCCGGCGGCTCATTGCGGGCCGAAGAGATAAAACGCTCAAACAGCAGGTCAAATTTGGTAGGATCCACCGAAGTAATTCCGAGGCAATAGCAAACTGTTGAATTAGCCGCAGAGCCGCGTCCCTGGCAAAGAATTTTTTGCTGCCTGGCGAAGCGCACCATATCATACACTGTAAGGAAATACGCCGCATAATTCATCTGCTCAATAAATTTTAATTCATGGTTAATGGCGTTTATTGTTTTTACAGGAAGATCATTTCCATAGCGTTCTTTCGCTCCCTGCCACGCAAGGAAAGTAAGCTCTTGCTGCGGTGTGCGGCCATCAGTAGTAATCTCTTCAGGATATTCATATTTTAGTTCGTCCAATGAGAATTGACAGGCTTCCGCAATTTCCTGCGTACGAAGAATGGCTTCAGGGTAATGGCTAAACAAACGCAATATTTCATCTTTTGGCTTAAGATATCTTTCAGCATTTGGATACAGGCGAAAGCCCGCGTTATATATAGTGCACTTTTCCCGGATGCAGGTTACAATATCCTGCAATTGACGACGCGCCGGTTCGTGATAATGCACTTCATTCGTGGCAACCAAAGGAATCTTCAATTGAGTTGACAATTGTGCCAGCTGGTATAAATATTTACTGTCATCGCCCTGGTAACGACGGGTTGCTGCAATGGAAAGATCATCACCAAAAGCTTCGCGGTATTCTTTCAAAGCTTTTATAAAAGAGTGGTCAAACTCAAATAATTCATTTAATTCAGTTGGTGGCAGCACAACAAATTTTACGTTTTTTGCATATTGATATACATCAGATCTATATAAGTGGCATTCTCCTTTTTCTGCCCGAAGATTGCCGGTAGTGAGCAAGTTACAAACTTGCGAATACGCTTTATTGTTAATTGGATAAGCCAGCAGGCTGAAGCCATCCAAGAGATCAAGACGGCAACCTGCGATAATACGGATGCCATATTTTTTGGCAGCCGCATGAGCACGCACAATACCGGCCAGAGTATTATGATCTGTTATGGCTATTTCTTTATAACCTAACGCCGCAGCCTGTTGAACCAGCTCTTCGGGATGAGAAGCGCCCCGCAGAAAACTGAAATTAGACGTTACCTGTAATTCTGTATAATTCATTTTTACATTTTAGGCAAAGAAGCCATGAATAAACCATTGATACGATTTAGCTGCATCATAGTGCCCTGACCGGAACAGCCAGTAGCGATACCCGTCTTCATCTTCCACACAATAATAGTCGCGGTGTTGACCATCCTGGAGCCACCATTCCGCCTCAATTCTTTCCGGACCATCGGCCTTTATTACTTTATGCAGCTTGTCTTTATATCGAAACAACATCGGTGGATAATCAGGGATGGGTGCGGTGACTTCAATAGGTTGGGGCCTGGATAATAGTTGCAACGGCCTTGGCCTGTCCACCTTCCAGGCAGTTTGGATTGTTTCATTTAACGAGGAAGCTTCTTTGAATGAACGCTCAGGCCAGTAATGCTCAGCAGGAATATAGCGATGAATGTTATAAGCGCCGACCTTCCCTGCTATCCGGTCCAATAGTTCAGATAGCTCCACATTATCCAGGTCCATCTTGCTTCCCCATAGTTGTTCCTGTAACGTTGACAGGTCTTCTACTTTTGAAGCTTCGAGTGTAAATAATTCTATTCCTGATGCAGGTTCAATAGATTCGATTTTGTTCTCAAATAATTTAAAAAGATGTTTAGAATTACAGGATGGCCTGTTGGTCCCGATTTCAATCTTTTGAACTTTACCATCCATACGGTAACCTTTAAACAAAGCCGTACGAAGTCCTTTTTGTTCCTGTTGAAGACGATGGCATAAGGCATCCAGTAATTTTTGTAAGGCGATTTCAATTCCTGTTGCCGTCATAATGGGTTCCAGGCAAGGCAACCGTTCCTGGTAAGGCTCGATGGGTTGTACCGGGTTGATCCCATCTTCTTCATTGCCCAAAGCCTGGTCTAAACGCTGCAGAATCTGCGGACCAAAGCGGCGGCGTAAAGCAGAACGGGGCATACTGATAAGCTGGCTGATTTGTCTTAGACCTAGTTTCTCTAACCTTTCTATTACAGAGTCTTCAATTCGAAGTGCTGCCGGTGGCAATGAAAGGAGCGCCGCATGTTGCTGGCCACTTTCAATAATTGTATCATTTGGGCTGAACCGGGCAATGGCCCATGCAGCGCCAACCGTATCTACCAATGCTATGCTGATATCGTAACCGAAACCCTTAAAACGTTTACGGATATCCGTTAGATATAATTTTTCTCCACCCCATAGATGGGCACAGCCTGTCACATCAAGAAGAAGGCCATCCGGCGGGTCAATGGCCACAGCAGGCGTATAGCGGATGCACCATTCTGCAAGTTCATTCAGTAACCGGGCAGAAGTCTGCGGCTCATCATCCAGTATTTTTAAAGAAGGAATAAGGGCTCTTGCATCTGCTACTACCATACCCATATCAATTCCTTGCTTTTGAGCTAACTTATTTGCCGCTGTGATGACCATTCGTCCATGATCAGGCAAAGCCAGGACAAAAGGCTTATCATGAAGCATAGGCCGGCGACGAATCCACCAATCCGTTTTGAGATTACGGAACCATATCGAAATAAAGCGTTTCTGCATGTCATCCCGTTTTCTTCTGTTGCTGTGGATGAATTGCGGCGATCATTGGAATGTGCCTCAATCTTCCGGCGGCAAATTCTATCTGCCAGCTTCCCGGCCTGCCATTCCTGACCTTCAATAATTCCACATTCCACCGCGGAAAACCTACACCCGGCATACCTGCTGGTAATTCGCCTGGTAAAGAAGTTATTTTCCAACGGGTGAGGCAAGCATTAGTATTCAAATTGCGTGGATTACGGCGAACAATAAAACCTGTTACCTGGCTTTGCTCAATGGCCAGTTGCAGCCGTCTTGAAGCTGTAAAACTTAAATCCTGCACTTCGCCGATCACCGCTGATAAGCCTTTGCATTTGAGCGCTTCTTCCATTGCCCATAAAATCTCTTTTTCTTTTTTTAAATAAATGAAAATGATGTTATCGGGCCTGATACCAAAAGACTTTAATGCTGGTGGAAAAACAGACTGCGATGCACAAATCCAGATAGCAGCCCCGGAACTCCGCATAATTGAAGCAAGAATTCCGGCAATAAAACCAAAGGTGGCTGTAGCATCTTCTGCGCCATCAGCGATCAATTCATGGACAGCCCCTAAAGGAAAAGCTGCATTTGGGAAAGCATTTTTTATTGCTGCAGGAATTTCATCTAATGCTACGGCATTCAATATATTCTTGAATCCCTGCAAAGGAAGAATATCCTTTTTTAATTGAGCAATGATATTTGCTTTTGCCGTGTTCATGAAAGCATTAGAATGCTTAATATTTTAGGACAAAAATACTAAATATATTAGTAAATATACATCCTTTCGATATTAAATCTAATTGCTTACAAATCGACAATGCGACCAAAACAATCACCACAATAATGCAGCTTGAAAATTTAAAATTAATTACTGAGAATTTGGGATGAGATACAAAAAACGCCCTGTCATTTTACTGCCAGGGCGCCTCAATTCCGGTCTTCAGTTTCCGGTCATTTAACTGCAATTCGTTTGTTGACTACTTTCTTCCCCGCTTGTACCTTTGGGCAGAATTTAAATCTTCTTTATTTATCCATTTACTATGTAACATGAAATAATTCTATTTGCCGCCGATGTTTGAAGTCAATTCGGTAATCACTTCTCCCACACATCCGTTTGGCTGCTGAATGTGAAGAAGCGCCGCAAGTGTTGCAGAAATATCAGTCATATTTACCTTTCTGTTAGTACTCCCTTGTGGAATATGCCAGCCAAAAAATACCAAAGGGATGTGTGTATCATACGGATTCCAATTACCATGTGTCGTCCCGGCTTTTGAACGCCCACCATACCATGCGGGCTCAGGAATAATAATTACCGGCCCGGTTCTTTTTGAGTTATAACCATTAATAATCGCTGTTTTGATGGGTTCCGGAACAGGCGCATCACCAATGTTTTCTATATCAACGGCAAATTGAATCCCCGGTTGTTTTTCTAAAAAAGAAACTGTTGCTTTTTTCACATCTTCATAATCAAGTTTGTTGTCTTCAATTTTTTTCATGTCAAAACTCAGGTGATAATTAATTGAAGAGGATATTAATTTATCTACTCCAAATTTTTGATGTAGAAAATTGACAAGATTAGTTTCGATTTCATCTGTTGGCAGCAAATCAGCAGGAAGGTTGTGATCCTCCATAAAGCCAACTGAGTTGGCTGCGCCGTGGTCTGCTGAAAGGAACACAAGATAATTCCCCTTGCCTATCTTATTATCCAGGAAAGAAAAAAATGAAGCAAGATCCCTGTCAAGCCTGAGATATACATCTTCTACTTCAATCGAATTAGGTCCATATTTATGGCCCACATAATCGGTAGAAGCACAGTTAACCGTTAAGAAGTCAGTGGCTTTTCCATTACCAAGGTTGTATCCTTCGATTGCCGCTTTTGCAAAATCGAGTGTAAGCGTATTTCCAAAGGGGGTTGTACGGATGTTTCCTTTATCCTGTTTCACAAGGGCTGAAATCCGGTGGGGAAAAACCGGTGATTTTTCATTTTTGAAAAGCCCTTCCCAAGGCACATCATCAGCAGTACTTTGGGTATATGATGAAACCGGGAATAAGGTGTTCCATTCCTTTTCAGAAAGCTTTTCAGGCATTTTCAATTTGTTGAAATTATTTGCCCAGGACGGCAGTTCCTTCATATAATAAGTGCTGGTGATAAAATTTCCTGTTGCATCATCAAACCAAAATGCTCCGTTCGCGGTGTGGCCTGCGGGCAGGATAGAAGCCCTGTCTTTTAAAGAAACGCCTACTACCCGCGATTCGAAATTAGTAGCAAGCCGCAGTTCATCTGTAATGGTTGACACCAAAAGATTTCTTGGAGACATCTGCCCCTCTTTAGAAGAACTTCCTACCGTTGATACGGCAGTATCTTCTGTACAATACCATTTCCTGCCGGTAATCTGATCTATCCAGTCATTGCCTGTGATACCGTCAATCGCCGGGACAGACCCAGTAAATATAGTGGTATGGCCTACGGCTGTATAAGAAGGCAGATAATTAATGAAAGTATTTTCACAGGAAAATCCTTCATTCAGCAAACGTTTAAATCCTCCATCCTGATACCGCGGATAATACCGGTACAGGTAATCCCAGCGCATTTGATCCACAGCTATACCCACCACCAGTTTGGGCCGTGTTATCTTCTGGGCATTTAAAATTGTAATAGAAATAAAACAACCTAAAAAAAGAAAAAGGAAAAATTTTTTTGTAAAATTCATGTCGATTATTTTGGTCTAAATCCTCAAATATAAGGTAATCACAATTAAGGCCGGACAATGAATGATTAGCGTTAAGATGTAATTAAAATACTGACATTAAAATATAACTTTGATAAAATCACTTTAAAAGATAGTTGATGAAAACAGTAATTGTAACAGGCGCTAACGGCAATCTTGGTAGCGCTGTAGTTAAAAAATTTATACAGCAAGGATTTTTCGTATGCGGAACTTCACTACACCCTTCAAAAACAGGCGACGATCCTTCTTCCGACATGTTCGAACAAACTATAGTGAATCTTGAAGATGAAGTTGAATCAGAAAAATTCATTCATAAAATAGTTGAAAAATATCACACCATCGATGCGGCCGTCCTGACCGTAGGCGGATTTGCAAAGGGAACAATCAGTAACACAACAACTGCAGATATAAAAAAGCAATACCAGTTAAATTTTGAGACAGCGTACAATGTAGCAAAGCCCGTGTTTGAACAAATGATGAAGCAAGGCAATGGAAGAATTTTTATGATTGGCTCCAAACAAGGTCTTTCTCCAAAAAAAGGTAAAGGGGTAGTTGCCTATGCATTGGCAAAATCGCTGCTTTTTCGCCTGGCCGAAATAATGAATGCTGAAGCACAAGGAAAAAATGTAGTAACAAGTGTGGTAATTCCCAGCACAATTGATACGCCTTCCAATCGCGAAGGAATGCCTGATGCGCAATTTGAGAATTGGGTAAAAGCGGAATCAATTGCCAATGTGATTTATTGGTATTGTACCGGCGAAGCCTCCGCCATCAGGGAGCCTGTTATAAAAATTTATAACAACGCTTAACTTTTCCCTTTTACTGTTGCTAAATATTGAATAATTATTTTCGCCGCAGAATCTGAAACAGGCGCTCCGAAAGTTTTTCGCATTTTGGTAACAATGCTTGCCCAGGTTTTTTCAGGGAAATCCGGTTGAGTGGCCACCAGTGCCGCTGAATGGCAAATCACGCAATTGGCATTAAAAGTTTGTGAGCCGGCAGCAGTGGGTAATGTAACCTGCACATTCTTAAGATCGGGTGCAGTTGTTGCCAAAGCCTCTTTTGGATGATCGGCAGCATCTTTACAGGAAACCACAAAGATGGCAAATACAAAAAAAAGAAGTCCGCTTTTTAAGTAAAGATTCTTCATGGCTATTCTGCTTTTAATGGTAATATTTCAATTTCATTGCGCATATATCCGCTGTGGTTCCACTGATGCTTAGGCTGGGTTTCTCCTTTTGCATTTGTCGCTTTTACATACAATTTATAATCGCCCTTTTGCGTAGGTGAAAATGTATAATGCCATCTTCTCCACGAATACTTTCCGAGATTGGGGCCGAGTCTTGCCGGCTGCCAGGTTTTTCCGCTATCTGTTGACAATTCAACTTTGGTGATGCCAAAGCCGCCGTCAAAAGCAACACCCTGCACGTCTGTTTCTTTACTTACCGGCACAGTTTCATTCGGTTCCGGGGAAACAAATAAAGAACGCACATCCATCACACTGATGGGCTCAACATTCGTAGCTATCGAATCAGGAGATTCATTTCCGTTCGCGACTCCCTTTGGAACGAGGTATGCCTTTTTCATCCAAAATCCGTCGAATGGTTCTGTATGTACGGTTATATCGCTCAGCATTCCTACCCAATAGGTGGCAAACCATCCCGGCACTACTAATTTAAGAGGATAACCGTTTAATAAGGGCAACGCTTCTCCATTCATTTCATACGCCACCATTACCTCGCCATCTGTAGCATGCTCATAAGACAAGGATTTTTCAAAATCAGGAACAGAGGCCATCGGGGGCACATCAAGCCCGTTAAAACTCACCTCTTTTGACCCCGGTTTCCTCCCTGCATATTCAAGGATGTCTTTCAGCTTAACACCCGTCCACTTTGCATTGCCCATTGCTCCGTTTTTCCATTGACCGCCGGGCACCCTTGGATCAAAAAAGCTTCTTGAATTGCCGGAGCACTGGCATAAGGCTGTGATGGTATAAGGAGTAAACTTTGTTTTTAAATCATTGAGCGATAAAGCCACTTCCTTACTAACGTTGCCGCCTATACGTAAACGAAAAGTATCCGGGTCAACAGCAGCAGGCAGGCCAGACAGATGCCAGCGAACAAAAAATACTTTGTTTGGCGTATAATCCTCAAGAAAATATTTCAAAGGTGTTTCGAGGTTTGGCGGCCTGTCTGAAAGAAGCAGCATGCTGTCTTTACCATCAGGCTTTACCCACAAGCTTGTAGAGTCATTTAACGTACTCTGCTGGTTTTTGCCCGGTTCAGTATTGCATGAAAAAAACAAAAATGAAAATAAAATCAGGCTGGCAATATTTTTCATAAAAACACAATTTTTATGCACAAGCAAATCAGATAAAATTTAAAGATAAAGTTTATGTTTCAGAACAGGCAGCAGATAAAAAAGTCCTGGCAATATTTTCATTTAATATGTAATCAAAAGCAGATTCCTTGTCACCCGATATTATATGGTGACCCCGCAGGGACTCGAACCCTGGACCCGCTGATTAAGAGTCAGCTGCTCTACCAACTGAGCTACGGAGTCGTTTTAATAAACGAAATGATACCTTTTCAGTATCATTCTTTTTGTTACCCGACCTGGATTCGAACCAAGACAAGCAGAATCAGAATCTGCTGTACTACCATTATACTATCGGGCATTGGGAGTGCAAATTTAAGATTTGTTCATCTTATTCGTAAAATAAAAATCATTAAAATTTGTTGGTTTACTATTAAAAAAAATAAAATTTTAGTTGCAAACGAATATTACATCTACGAAATAATGATGACTGTCAAAGAAATTAGCCTGGTTAGCAAACCCAGCCTCAGCTGTAATCTTGTTAATCTGATGCATTGAATATTTTTGAGAGATTTCCATGAAAACAGGTTCATCTTTTTCAAAATGGATTTCAGCTTTCCCGATTATTACCGATTGTTTTTTCAGGGAAATCAGATAACTTTTACAGGCGCCGGTGGAAGGATCATACATGGCATAATGTTCAAAATTATGCTCAATAAAATTTCCATTTAATTCATTGTTGATTCGATGGAGCAAATTCAGATTAAAGGCTTTTGTATATCCTTCCGCGTCATCGTAGGCAGCTAAAATCTTTTTAGGATTTTTCTTTAAATCAAAACCAATTAACACCAAATCCCCTGTAGACAAAGAATTGCGTAGTCTTGAAAGAAACGCGGGCATCTCGTCAAATTTAAAATTCCCAATATTTGCGCCGAGAAATAATACCAGCTTCCTGTTTGATGAAATGTTTTTAGCTGAACTGAGCATTTCAAAATATTCTCCTGCAAGACCTTTGATAGTCAAATCCGGAATTTGTTTTGGCAAGTCATTTTCTAAAAAAGTAATTATATTTTTTGAAATATCAATGGGAACATAGTTATCAATCACATTCCTTGCAGATAATTCTTTTAATAAATGGATCGACTTGGTTACATCGCCTGGACCAAATTCTATTACATCCAATTTATCAGCATTTTTTATCACCTCATCAGCCATGCTTTTTTGCTGAGTCGAAAAAATTTCCATCTCTGCATTAGTGAGGTAATATTCATCACTTTCCATTATTTTTTGGAAAAGCCTGTCGCCCTCTTTATCGTAGAAATATTTTGAATCTAAATACTTTGGCGATGCCTGAAGGCCTTTCAGTACATCATCTAAAAATTGTTTCATATTTTTTATTGGGCTAACCGGATTCCCGTATATTGCCAACGAAGATTTGGTTGAAAAAAATTGCGATACGTAATGCGGCTATGTCCGGGTGAAGTAACGTCAGAAGCGCCGCGGAGCACTTGCTGGTTCACCATGAATTTGCCATTATATTCCCCTATTGCGCCAGGCGCTTTTTCAAAGCCCGGGTATGGAAGATAAGCGCTTTCTGTCCATTCCCATCTTCGCCCCCATTCAAAATTCGGAGCAGCGGCTTCCCATTCAAACTCGGCAGGAAGTCGCATTTTTTTCCAGGCTGCATACGCATTTGCCTCATAAAAACTAATGTGGCAAACCGGTTCGTCAGGATCAACGGGTTTCAATCCCTCTAAGGTGTAATTGAACCATTTTCCCTCAATGAAATGCCAATACATCGGGCTATCCGTTTCTGTTTGTTTCAACCATGCCCATCCATCAGAAAGCCAAAGATTAAAATCTTTATAACCACCACCGTTCATAAATTCAAGATACTCTTTGTTGGTAACAAGAGATTTGGAAATGCTAAAATCGTTAAGAAAAACGCGATGGCGCTTCAATTCATTATCGAAACAAAAACCATCGCCATCAAATCCAATTTCATAAATGCCTTCTTTTATTTTTACAAAATCAGAATCTGCTTTATTTGCCTGCCTACCGGACAGGTAGGTTGGTTTACTAACAATTTGATTTTTATAAGCCGGAAACAATGGATTATTTCCAAGTATGTATTTTATATCAGTCATTAAAAGCTCCTGGTGCTGCTGCTCATGATTGAAGCCAATCACTAAAAGTTCTTCCACTTCTTTTGAAACCTGGTGCCCCAAAAAATCATCCATCGCCTCATCTACATGCTTTCGGTATCGATAAATATCTTCAACAGTAGGCCTGCTGAGGTTTCCACGGTCGGTACGGATTACCCGCGCCCCGGCATTTTCATAATAACTATTGAAAACGTAATTATAATTTGAATCAAATTCTCTATAATCTTTCATATTTGGTTTCAAAACAAAAGTTTCAAAAAACCAGGTAACATGCCCAATGTGCCATTTCGGAGGACTTACATCCACAACCGGCTGCACAACGTAATCCTCTGTCTGCAAGGGTTTGCAGATATCTTCTGTATACGCTCTTATTTCTTTATATTTTTCCAATAAATTCATTTCATTTGTTGTTTAAATAATTCACAAGATCCGAAATACGCTGAATACCTTTTTCATCAGCTTGTTTTCTACGCATCATCAGTGCATACGTATTATTAAAGCCTATCGGTTTTAACCATTCCAGATTATAATTTTTCAAAAATTCTGACTGAACATAAGTATACACTTTTTCACTATTGCTTCCCAGCTTTGCAATCACAGCGCCGGGCGCCTGCAAAATTACCAAAAGGCCGGTTCCTGTGTATTCAGGATACATATCAATTTGTTGGTTTACTAACGCATCAAAACAAATCTTTGTTCCTCCCAGGCCTGTTTTGGTTTCCACCTTCAGATGAGTATTTCCTCTTATTAACATTGAATACATGGCTGCCAGGATATATTGCTCGCCGAAAATTTTGGAGCCAATCCGTATCGTTCCTTTATCAGCGATTAAGGGATTTTTATACAAACTCCGTTCCATTAAAAATTGCTTTGCCACTTGTTCAGGGGATCGTTTTAAATAATCCACCTGGTAATTCAATTCAGTCATCACGGAATCATTAATCTTTCCGGACAATTGATTCAAAACACTTTTCAATTCAGGATACTTCGCTAAAATTTCCGAACGCACGAGAGGCGCAGCATAATAGGGTGGAAAAATGCCTTTATCATCTTTTAAAATTTTAAGGTCGAATGCTTTCAACCGTCCATCTGTGCTGTATCCGTCTATCACATCCAATTTCTTTTCATACACTGCCTTATACATCACTGCATCGCTGATAACTACCGTGCGAATATTAAGTTTGTACACTTTTTTTAATCCCAGGTATCCATCTTCTCTGCCCATAAATTCAGGTGTGAAGCCGGCGAGCATTTTGCTGCGATAAAAGTCAGGCAGTATATAAAAGGAAGAAAGAACCACGATACAAACCGGTATTAACCAAAAGGAAATTCTTACTTTTCTTACATTCAATTTTTGCAATCGCGATAAAATAAAATCGAAAAAAATCGCAAGCAGCGCAGCGGGAATGGCGCCTGCTAAAATCATATTGGTATTATTTAA
This sequence comes from Hanamia caeni, assembly GCF_003721595.1. Classification (GTDB taxonomy): domain Bacteria; phylum Bacteroidota; class Bacteroidia; order Chitinophagales; family Chitinophagaceae; genus Ginsengibacter; species Ginsengibacter caeni. Next base: position 107,974 of record NZ_RJJR01000001.1, on the reverse strand, counting down.
TGCAATACCTCCAAAAATAAATTCTCCTAATCCTCCTGCACCAATGTAAGACGCGAGGGTGGCGACGCCTACGTTTATCACCGTGGCTGTCCGTATGCCAGCGAGTATAACGGGCATGGATAAGGGTAGTTTTACCTTTCTCAAAATTTGCCCTGTTGTCATTCCCATGCCTTTCGCAGATTCGAGTACAATCGGATCAACTTCATTCATTCCAGTGTAAGTATTTCGTACAATCGGAAGCAGCGCATAAAGGAATAAGGCAACGATTGCCGGAACTGGCCCTATCCCAAGCAGTGGTATCATAAAACCAAGCAATGCAATACTGGGAATAGTTTGTAATACATTGGTAATACCCAATACAGGTGCAGCCAGCTTTCTTTTTCTTGAGATATAAATGCCTAAAGGAACACCAATAATTACGGCAAATAATAACGAAATAAAAGTAAGGCCAATATGTTGAAGTAGCTGGTCAAAGATTTTGCCGGATTGCTCCTTCATGAAATAAAAAAGAGTGGGTGCGTCATTCATGGCTTTGCCGCTTTATAGCCTCAAGGCCCGTAAATAAAGAGTCGTAGCCCGCATGTCTTATTTCTCCGGCAGCGTTTTTTATTGAAAGATACTTTTGCTTTTCAGACTGGAGTAATTCAAGAGCATCCCATAAGCTCAGTGTATCTTCTGTAAATGTCAAATTATTTTCATCGGTTGCTGAATATTGCAAATGTTTAAAAATATCTTTTAGAAAAACAGCATTTAATTGCAATTCCATTTCCTGATTAGAAAAAAATTCAGATACAAAATCGCTGGCAGGATGAAACAACAATTCAGCGGGTTTGCCCTGCTGCACTATTTGCCCCTTGTCCATCAATAAAATTCTATCCCCCAATTCAAAAGCTTCGCGAATATCATGAGTGACCAAAACGATTGTTTTATTTTTTAATAAGTCAAGGCCCGAAAATTCTTTTGTGATTTTTTTTCTTGTGATGGCGTCAAGTGCACCGAAAGGCTCGTCCATTAACAGTATTGGCGGATCGGCAGCGAGCGCCCTCGCCAGGCCAATTCGTTGTTGTTGTCCTCCACTCAATTGTTCGGGGTAAAGAGATAAAATGCTTTCATGAAGATGGACTTTATCTAACAATTCGGAAATGCGGCTGGCAATTTTTTGTTGTGGCCATTTCAAAAGTTGTGGCACTATAGCAATATTTTCCGAAATTGTATAATGAGGAAAAAGTCCGTTATGTTGCAAAACATACCCGATATTTCTTCTAAAATTTTCCACCGGAATGTCCCTGATATTTTCACCCCGAACCAAAATATTTCCGGAAGAACAATCTATTAACCGGTTAATCATCCTTAATGTAGTAGTCTTTCCACATCCGCTGGTACCAAGCAACACAACCGTTTCGCCTTTGCCTACCTCGAACGAAATATTATCCACTGCAGTGTAAGAGCCAAATTTCTTTGTAACATGCTGAAGTGAAATCATGCGGATTATTTAAAACTAAACAACAAGAGAAAAAATTAAAGTTAAGCATTTAATGCACTGGAGTAATTTCACTTTTTCATGCAAAATTGAAAAGCGCTGGCAAAGCTTACCAGTGTTTTAATGTTTCAAAATTGGTTATGCTGCAATTTGCACGAAAATTGTTCTTCCCGATTTAATAAAGGATATTCGCTTTTCATTCAAATTACATTATATGAAACGACTTTTATTGATTCCGCTTTTATTTTCAATCTCAACTTTAAAATCGCAAAATAAAATGGTAATAATTCCTGAACCTGTAGCGATGGAAGTACATTCCGGTAATTTTAATTTTAATGCTGAAACGCAGGTGATTGCCGGCAACGACGTTTCACATATTGCTAAAATGTTCAATTACTATTTGGAAAAATTATATGGATTTACTTTACCCGTAAAAAATAATCAAGCTAAGGGAAAACAATCAGTTATCATTTTTAAGCTCGCGAAAGCAGGCGATAAAAAGGATGAATATAAATTGGAGGCAACGGCGCATCAGATTACAGTTAGCAGTGCATCCAAAGAAGGATTGTTTTACGGAATGCAATCTTTACTGCAACTTATGCCTGATACGAAACAAATTTCTTTATCCGCAGGGTTTACCGTTCCGCAGGTATCTATAAATGATTATCCACGCTTCCAGTACAGAGGTATGCACCTTGACGTTGGCCGTCATTTTTTTGATGTTGATTATGTAAAGAAATACATTGATTACCTGGCATATTTTAAATACAATACTTTCCACTGGCATCTCACCGAAGACCAGGGATGGAGAATAGAAATAAAGAAATATCCTAAGCTCACATCAGTGGGCGGCTTCCGCAATGGAACTATAATCGGGCATTATCCCGGCACTGGAAATGACAATTTACGTTATGGTGGTTTTTATACACAGGAACAGATAAAAGAGGTTATCAAATATGCGAAAGACCGGTTCATTACCATCATTCCTGAGATTGAACTTCCCGGCCATGCCTCCGCTGCTATTGCGGCCTATCCGGAACTAAGTTGCTTTCCCGACAGACCTACGCCTATCTCGCCAAAGACTGCTTGGGCAGGCAGCAGAGAAGGAAAACAGGTTCAGCAAACATGGGGCGTGTTTGATGATATTTTCGTACCGTCGGAAAACACATTCAAATTCCTTGAGAATGTGCTGGATGAAGTAATTGCTTTATTTCCTTCAAAATATATTCATATCGGCGGAGATGAAGCGCCAAAAACTTATTGGAAAGAATCGCCGTTTTGCCAGCAATTAATCAAAGAAAAAAATCTGAAAGATGAGCATGGACTTCAGAGCTATTTTATCCAGCGGATTGAAAAATATGTGAACAGCAAAGGAAGAAAAATTATTGGCTGGGATGAAATACTGGAAGGCGGCCTGGCGCCCAATGCAACCGTTATGAGCTGGCGCGGAGAAAAAGGCGGAATTGCGGCTGCTAAAGAACACCATGACGTAATAATGACGCCAGCCACTTATTGCTATTTTGATTATTCTCAAACAAAAAATGATGACAGTCTCACTATTGGCGGATACTTACCGCTGGAAAAAGTTTATAATTATGAACCTATTCCAACAGAACTTGACCCATCAGAAGAAAAATATATACTCGGCGCCCAGGGAAACCTGTGGACTGAATATGTTGCAAATCCACAGAAATTAGAATACATGGTTTTTCCAAGAATGAGCGCATTGAGCGAAGTAGTCTGGTCGCCAAAAGATAAAAAAGATTATGCGCGTTTTCAATCTGAATTACCAACCCTTTATAAGAAATACGAATTGTGGGATGCAAGCTATTTTAAAGAAAAATAATTTCGTGTAACCATACCCGTTATATTTGTAATGCAACCAGTAAATGGCCGGTTTTTAAATAACCGGCCATTTTATTTTAAGAAAATCAATTTGAAGTGCCTGGAATTACTTTTGCGCCAATTACCTCCAGGGCCACGCTATCAGTGCCTTTGGGCGCAAAATACTTTGTTTTAAAATCCTGCGATTCACCCGGGTTTAAGATTTGGTAAATAGTTTCGCGGTCCGTTTCCAGCAAAGCTTTCGTTGTAGAATAAAAGGAAAGTTTAATGTCAACGTCTTTAAAGATAGCGACTGATGCTCTGTTGTGAAGCGTTCCTTTCACCACTGTTTGTCCTACAATGTTTTTTTTACTATTCCCTTTTACGACAATAAAGTGCGCAGGATTTTTTTCTTCCTTTTTCAATAAAGAAGTCTTTGTTTCATTATAGCTGTTATTTTCTTTAGCGGCATTTTCCGAATTGCACGAAAGAAAAAAAACAGCAATTAAGGACGCCGCAGCCAATTTTACTTTCATAAAACAATATTTAGAAATGAAAATAGACAAAATAATTTCACATAAAAACTTAAATATTTTTCGCAAAAGCTAAGCATCAGTGCCTAACCACAATGCCCCACCGATGCTATTTCTGGAGGCTCCGGTAACTGATGAAAGCACGGTATATTGTTCGCGCCACCGAAGTGTACCCAGCAAAGCCATTATTAACGCTTCTTTGTAATTTACCACCTCATCTCCAGGAATAAAAACTTCAAAATTAATTTCACCTATATGCTCAGCGATTTTCTTAATCAGAAATTTATTTAATGCGCCACCACCCGTAATCATCACGGGCTGCAGTTTTCCATTATTAAAAAACGGCATCAATGAATTTTTTACCTGGCAAGAAATATGCTCTGTATAAGTAGCAAGCGCATCTTCAGTCGAAAGCGCAAACTCCTTTATCATTGGAAATACTTTCCCGGTTCCAAAACTGTTAGCTAAAGATTTAGGATAAGCAAGCGAGTAATATTCAAGACTATTTAATTTGCTCAAAAGATTAAAATTCACATTTCCCTGTGCGGCAAGATTTCCATCTTCATCATACTCAAAACCTTTTTCGGAGGCAAGCATGTTCAACACACGGTTTGCTGCACAAATATCAAATGCGATAATTTCATCTTTAGCAGAATACGAATCCTCACTATTTATTGTTTTACTGTGGATGGACAAATTGGCAATTCCCCCGATATTTAAAAAATAATGTAAGTCCGGAAATAACAGTTGTTCACCCATCGGAACAATCGGTGCTCCTTGTCCACCAAGGGCAACGTCCAATGCCCGCAGATCGCTGATAACCGGCAGGCTCGTGATTGCTGCAATAGCGGCTCCATCGCCCAATTGATGCGTCATCTGTTGAGCGGGAAGATGAAAAGTAGTGTGGCCATGAGAAGCTATTAAATTAACTCTATGATGCAAGTGAAATTCGTTGATAAATTCATTTATCCGTTCTCCCAAAAATCTACCATATTCAGCGTGTAATAATTGATACTCCAACGCCGAAAAATTTATTGCATTTTTTAATTTCTCAATCCAGCTGTCTTCATATTGAATGCAGGCCGCACACATGATTTTATAATCCCATTTTCCTGCCGTTTCTGAAAATTCAACAAAAGCAATATCAAGCCCGTCGAGCGAACTGCCACTCATTAAGCCTATCACATTATAAATCATAAACAATTATTTCTTATTAATTTTTAGATTTGTTCAAATTTATAACTTTAAAATTTCCGCTTAACTTTAAGTCGTCCTTAAATCAGAAATAATGGTAGTAAATCTCAGCAACAATCATTCATTAATTACGAACTGGATATCTGAAATTAGGGATATCGAAATTCAAAACGACAGGATGAGGTTTAGAAAAAACCTGGAAAGGATTGCCGGGGTTTGTGCGTATGAAATCAGCAAGACCTTGCCGTGGGTTGAAAAAGAAATTACAACACCTCTCGGAATATCTGTTTGTAAAGTGCTTGAAAAGCAACCCGTTTTGGCAACAATCATGCGGGCAGGGCTTGCGATGCATAACGGATTTCTTGATTATTTCGATAAAGCCGACAATGCATTTATCAGCGCTTACCGCAAACACAACCGCGACGGAAGCTTTGAAATAAGCCTTGATTACATCAGTTGCCCGGATACGGAAAACCGGGTAGTTATTATTTCTGATCCGATGCTGGCCACGGGTTCTTCATTGGTAAAAACACTTCAATATATAAGGAATGCAGGCAATCCTGCTGAAATACACATTGCCTGTGCGCTTGCCTGCACTGTAGGGATTGAGTATGTTCAGAGGGCGGAGCCAACAGCCACCATCTGGTGCGGCGATATTGATGATGAATTAACTGCTAAAGGTTATATTGTCCCCGGTCTCGGCGATGCGGGCGACCTTGCTTACGGAGCAAAAGTGCAACAATAAAAGGCCTTATTGAATTAACAAATTCAAATTTGTTTGTTAAAACATATGAACAATATCCGAAGCATTTGTAGGGTATGAAAAAATGGATTTTTTCAAATCACTTGCTTTCACCTTTGCATTCATCGCTACTGCAAAAATATTAATGGTTTCGGCAGCATTGGGGCCTACCAGGTGAGCCCCTATGATTTCATCAGTATCATTATCCACCAAAATTTTATAACCTGAAACAATTTCGTTTAGCCTCCGGGAAGAATACCAATGCGTCGTTTCCTTAAAGCGAACTTTTACATTCAATCCCTGATGTTTGGCTGCATGTTCGGTCAGGCCTACTGCTGCCACAGGCGGGATTGAAAAAACATTATAAGGAACATGGCCATAATTGATTTTTTTATAATTGCCCTTTAATAAATTGTCAGATAGGATGATCCCCTCCTTTGCAGCAACGGGCGTTAATGGCATGCATTTGTTATTTGCATCACCGCACGCATATACATTGACGTTAGAAACACTTTGCATGTAGTCATTTACTTTCACTCCTTTTTTGTCAAAAGATATCCTCATTTTTTCCAAACCCATATCAAATATATCAGGAGCGCGGCCTGCAGAGTGAACAGCAAGCTGTGTTGACAACTCTATGTTTTTTCCATGCTGCTCTGCATGAATTAAAAAACGATCTTCTTTCTTATTAATACTTTTCACCTCTGTGTTTAACAGAATCCGAATCCCCAGTTTCTCGCTTGCCTTCATTAAAAGTTTTACCATATCAACATCAAAATTGGAAAGCGGCATTTCGCCGCGATGAACAATCGTTGCTTTTACTCCAAATCTTGAAACAATATGTGCGAATTCAAAGGCTATAAAGCCACCGCCAACGAACAAAATTTCTTCCGGTAATTGCTGAAGGCTCAAAAAAGCAGTGCTGTCAATAAGCAAATCTTCTCCCGGTATTGAAAGCCTGCTGGGTGCAGCGCCGTTGGCTAATGCAAATTTTTCACCAGAGATTTTTTGATCATTCACCTGTATGATATTTTCATCAATAAATTTCGCGCGTCCATGATATTGAGTTATTCCGGCTTTCTCCAAATTCTCTTCGGTTTTCGGTATTTTCGGTTCGGTAAAGCTTGTTTTAAATTTCATCAAATCCTCCCATGAAAATTCAGGTAAAGTTGAAATACCTTTTCCTATCAATTGTTCATTAAGAGATAAAACATGTGCAATACCCACCAATACTTTTTTAGGATCGCAACCCCTTAAAGCGCACGTTCCACCAAACGGCTGATGATCTATTATGGCTGTTTTTTTGCCTGCTGCTGCGCAACGCATGGCTACATTATAACCGGAGCCGCTACCTATTACTACTACATCAAATTTTTCCATATTATTTTACAATTTATAACCGTTGCCTACCAAACGGTCGGAGTGTTTGAATGCTATAGCATATAAAGAAATGCTGTGAAAGTTTGCTTACTGAAGGTAAAATTAAACACAGTAACGCAACAAATAGCGAAACTTTTTATTTAGCAATTTTAAACATGAAGGCCAAAAGTAGATGGTGTGATGCTTCTACTTTATTTTATACCTGAAGCCACCGTATATTAATCTTCCGCTTACCGGCCCCCAAACCATCGAAGCATCAAAATAATTCCCGAAAGGTTCATCTGCTGCAGTGATTATATTTTTCTGAAAATAGTTCGTAAGATTTTCGCCACCGGCATATAGCTCCCAATTTTTATCTTTTCCAAACGATTTGCTCACTTGCGCGTTCATTGAAAAATAAGAAGGAGAATAGCTGTTTATTCTGTATTGCACCGGGTTGGCTTCTGTAGAAGGAATTCTTTTTCTACCAACATAATTTACAGTATAATCAAATTTCCAGCTTTTGATTTCATAACCCAAATTAATAAAAGCTCTGTCAGCAGCCGTAAATGGCTTTTCTAATAATTTATCGCCATAGGTTGTTTTCACATCGAATTTCCGGTAAGCCATTCGCACGTTCAGTTTTTCAACAGGGATAAAATTAAACTCGCCCTGGAAACTGTTTGAAAATGACTTGCCTTTTAAATTGTAAAATTTTATTTGCCTGGCATCTTCAAGATCAACTACAACCTGGTTGGTAAAATCGTTTCTGTAAAAATCAAAACTCAACATAGCATCTCTTTTAAACAATTGAAATTTTCGATCAACGCTGATGCCTTTGTTCCAAGCCACTTCAGGGTTTAGTCCATAGGCTTTGCCGGCGGCTCCGTCAATAATATTAACCTGCCTTGCACTTACTAATGCGCCCATGTTTTCAGCAAAAATGTTTGCCGTTCTTTGTCCCCTGCCCGCACTAACACGAATCACTGTATTTTTTACAGGCTCATATCTTACATTCAACCTTGGAGTAGCAAACCATCCGAATAAATTATTATGATCTATCCGCATGCCCGCCACTGCTGAAAATTTATCCAACAACGTATACGTGTATTCGAAAAACGCGCCACGTACTATTTCAGTTCTTTTAAAAATATTCGCTTTGTATTGTTCATTATAACTATCACCAGAAAGGCTTATACCCGTTCTAAATTTATTTGAACTGTTGTTGATAATACTTTGATAAATTAAGTTGGAATAAAAATTATTTTGCCTGGCGTTGTAAATAATCTGTCCGAAATAAGAGTCTTGCTGAAAATTAAATCCGGAAAGTTGCAAGCCAATGCTTTTGTATCTTTTCTCAGGGAAAACATACCCAATTTTTGCAAACCCTTCCAGGCGCTGTGTTTCGATGCCTAATCCATAATGATTTGTAGAAAGTTTATCTTTCAACTGGTATTGCATTTCACCACCGGTTTTATCGTCTATGAGGGCTTTTACGCCAAATTGAACCTCCATCCCTTTATGATCTTCATACGCCCATTTATTAACTGCACTAAACAAATTTCCGGTGGGCAAATCGCGAAAACCATCTTTATTAAAATCCACTTTGTTATTTAAGAAATCATCATGCAATAATAAAGCCGTTGACCATCTGTCGCCCAAATGATGCGCAAGATTTAAATTAAAATCTGTTTTGCCCATGTCATTCACATAGCCATTTGCATACAGCTTTTCAGCCGTTGCAGGATTTTTCAGTTCCACATTTATCTGGCCTGCGATACTTTCATATCCATTGGCAACAGAGCCGGTTCCTTTGCTCAGTTGAATACTTTCTATCCACGGGCCGGCAATACTATTCAGGCCTAGCGGCGTTGCAAGGCCGCGGGGACCTGGCAGATTTTCAACAGTCAATTGAGTATACACACCGGCAAGGCCCAACAATTGAATTTGTTTGGAACCGGTAACAGCATCGCTGTAGGAAACATCAACGCTTGGATTTGTTTCAAAGCTTTCGCTGAGATTGCAACATGCAGCTTTTAAAAGATCAGCAGAATTGAGTGTCATATTTCTCATCGGGCCCATCAGATTAATATAAGAAAATTTAGGCTTTGCCTTGATGGTAATACCTTTCAACTGACCGCTGGATGCCAATACAATTTGGAGCTGGCCCTCGCCTGTGATTTCTGCAGAATCCGTCTGAAACCCCACATAGCTTACTACCAACTTTGCCTTGTCCGTACCACGTTGAATGGTGAAAAATCCACTCTTATCTGATACGGTTCCGTCATGAGACCCACTCCAATAAACACTTGCGCCTTCAAGTGGTGAAAGATTGCCCTTGCTATCTTCTGATAACACAACACCACTTACTGAATTTGCTGAAACACCTTTGGCAGTTGCGTGATTGTGGTCATTCTTTTCACGGTATTGACAGCAGGCAGGAAGCGACTGATAAATCTTATCACCTGCTTTTTTATCTTCCAGATCGTGGCCCACTGCTAAAATTTTAGACTGTATTTTTTCGATTTGAATTTTTGAAGTATCGAAAACCACTTCCAGCATTTTTGTATTGGCATCCCAGGAAGCTGAATCAACCCCTTTTATCTTCAAAGCGCCTTCTATCCTTTGTTTGCATTCCGCGCAATTACCAAAAACTTTAAAAGAAAATGTCTTATCGCTCATATTTTTTTGCGAAAAAGATTGGCTAAAAGTGAACAGGGATAGCATTAAAACAAAGAGGTATTTGCTACTATTATGTTGTATTAATGTCTTTAAAAAATATATTGGGTTTACTTTAAGGTTGCACATAAAACTAAATTGATACGGTTTATAAAAATCTTTCATCATACCGGATAAAAAATAAATTTCTACCTGGTATGAGTTAACGAATGAGAAAGAGCCGGCTGTCAAAGTCGCCTTCTTCATTTAGAAAAAATAAACCGGTATTAAATCAGGAAGGTGCAGAGTACTGCGCAATAATTCAAATGACTTCGGGGAAAAATAAAACGCTCAGCAGAGCTATGCTTTACATTAAGAGAAAGCGGATTATTGTAAGTGAAAATCGCTCTGGGAAGCGTAACAGGGAATATTTCAATTTTGTGGTAAGTATCGCCGGGGAGATTTTGCGATAAAGTGGATTTTAAGACTTTGACATGGTCTGTGCAGCAATCTTTTGGCGCTTTGTTATGTTTACCACAATTCATGCAGGGATTTTCTGTGTCTATATTCACATCCCAGGCAACTATTTTATCCATACATTGATGGATATATAAAGTAGCGCCTGATGATGAAGCCAGGTAAACAAAGGATAATAAAAGAAGAAGAAACTTTTTTATCATACGGGCACGAAGTTAACAGTAAACAAACAAAAAAATGCTATTTTAATTGTTAAGGAAATATCATTAGTTAGCTAATTTTCTTTCCGGTTAAACGAATAGGTTATTACTAAACATAAGCCTATTTTTGAAATACTTCAACACACGAATCATGAAAAAAATTTTTCTATTTGGCTTAATTGCTTTTATTCTTTCATCCGGCGCAGCAGCGCAAAAATTTAAACCTCTATTCAACGGCCACGACTTGTCTGGCTGGAAAATAAATGGCACGGAAAAGTGGTATGTTAAAAATGGGGAGCTCATTTCCGAAAGCGGCCCTGATAAAGAATACGGCTATCTCACAACAGAAAAACCGTATAAGAATTTTATACTCACTCTTGATTTTAAACAGGAAGAAAATGGAAACAGCGGAGTTTTTTTCCGTTCGTCTGTAGAAGGAACAAAAATCAGTGGCTGGCAGGTAGAAGTAGCGCCGCCTGGCCTTCACAGTGGCGGAATTTACGAATCGTATGGAAGAGGATGGTTGATAAAACCAGATGATGAAGGTGAAAAAGCTTTGAAATTCGGAGAATGGAATACAATGAAAATTGAAGTGAAGGGCGATGAGGTAACCACGTGGCTTAATGGCAAAAAAATGGTGCACCTGAAAGATTCATTAATTGGCAAAGGAAATGGAGTTATCGCTCTGCAAATACATTCAGGTGGAGGCATTAAAGTATCCTGGAAAAATATTATGATTAAAGAATTAAAATGATTTCTATTGCAAAAAACTGTTGCATAAATTTAAATTTCTAACTGTTGTTCATTTGCCATGAAAGCCATAAAATACGGGAATTCATTATTGTATAAAATATCGGGTAATGGCTTGAAGAAACCGTCTTATCTTTTGGGCACAATGCATCTTGTATGCGCAAAAGAATTTCACTTAAAAAAGAAAATAGAAAGTGCAATAAGCAAATGCAATTTATTTTACATGGAAGTAAATATTGGCGATGTGAGCCAGGTACAAATAATGCAGGAACAACTGCCCACACTATCAGATTTTTCCGGTGGCCTTTCACAAGATGAGAGAGAAGAGATGAATCAAATATTGCAACATCAATTTAATTTTTCTCTGCAGGAGGCAAAAGAATCGTCACCGATAGAAATTATCAACCGAATGATTTTTGAGTCAATAGATTGTGACGATAAAAAATCGGTAGAGCAGGAACTATTAAAAATAGCCTGGGAAAAGGGTTTGACACCAGGAGGGCTGGAGACCGCGATGGAACAAATAAAAATCGCGCAAAAAGTTTTCACCGGTAAGGAGTTATTGTATCAGTTAAAATCAGCAGACGATTATAAAGAAATTTTTAAAAGAATTATGAGTGCCTACAATGCTGAAAATATGCAGGAGCTTGCCAAACTCGTAGCTGATAAAAATTTCATGAGCAAAAGAGCCAACCACATTTTGGTGAATGAAAGAAACAGGCGCTGGGTAAAAGTGATATCAAAATTGGTTGAAAAAACCAGCGCCTTCATCGCTGTTGGAGCAGGCCACTTACCCGGAAACCAAGGATTGATACAATTGATAAAAGATAAAGGTTATGCGATCAATCCCGTGTACAGATAGTAACATTCCAGAACTTTTCTCTTAACCAAAACGATGGTTAGCTTTTCGTGATGTGTATCAATTAGTTTAATTCTTCAGCTTTATAGCCAACTTTTTTTAAAACATCATTTACCTCTGTTTCAGTTACATTTTCGGAGGTGATTGATAAAATCTTCTTTGGATTTTTAATATCAACCTGCCAGTTGTCTTCACCAAAATTTTCGTTTAATGCAGGCGTAACCTTTGCAATGCAGTCGCCGCACATAATATTTGTTTTAAATTGTTGTGTTTTCATCTTTAGTTTAAATTTTTTGTTCTTATTAATAAAAATCCGTGTCCGCTCTTATTTCAATTTAATAAACTTTAGCCGTAAGCTGTTGCTCACCACACTCACAGAGCTCAATGCCATTGCGGCTCCGGCTATCATAGGATTTAACAGGAATCCAGTAAAAGGATACAATATTCCCGCTGCAATAGGAATGCCGATAACATTATAAATAAACGCCCAGAACAAATTCTGATGCACCACTTTTACTGTTTTCTTCGACAGCTTAATGGCTTCGGGAATATGGTTTAAATCAGACGATATTAAGGTCATTTTTGCAACATCCATTGCTATATCAGTTCCCTTACCCATCGCGATGCTGACATCCGCAAGTGCTAAAGCCTGGCTATCATTGATGCCATCTCCTACCATCGCTACTTTCAAGCCGCGGCTTTGTAAATCCTTTACAAAATCAGCTTTTTCATTAGGCAATACCTGTGCTTTAAAATTTGTAATCCCTACTTTTTCTGAAACAGCAGCAGCAGTCTTTTCATTATCCCCCGTAACCATAAATACTTCAATGCCCATCTGTTGAAGCTTTTGCACCGCCTGCTTCGAAGTGGATTTTATTTTATCTGCAATCGCCACGGCAGCAAGCGCTTTTTCTTCATTGGAAAACCAGATTACAGTAAACGAATCTTTAAGCCATTTTTCTGTTTTGCTTTTCATTTCTTCCGAAATAAAAATGTGGCTTTCTTCCATCAATTGAAAACTTCCTGCAAAATATTTTTTATCATTAATTATAGCTGAAACACCCGCACCCGTATGACTTTCAAAACCCGTTGCGTTTGTTTTATAAATCTTTTTTGAGATAAAATATTTTGAAATTGCATCAGCAAGCGGATGTTCAGATTTAGATTCCAAAGAATAAAAAACAGAAGATAATTCCGGAATATTTGTCGGTTCACTCCAAAAAATATCCAATACTTCCGGTTTGCCTTCTGTGATAGTGCCTGTTTTGTCAAGAATAATTGCGTTGATATTTTTCGCCTGTTCAAGGCTTTCTGCATCTTTAATCAAAATTCCATTTTCAGCGCCACGCCCCACCCCCACCATGATTGCCGTCGGCGTGGCCAATCCCAACGCACAGGGGCAGGCAATCACAAGAACGGTTATCAAGGCTAACAAACCATAGGTTACCGCATTTTCACCTCCAAAAATAACCCATGCGATGAACGATAAAATTGCGATGCCGATAACCACAGGCACAAATATCGACGCTATCTTATCTACCAATTTCTGAACGGGCGCTTTACTTCCCTGGGCTTCCTCCACCATCTTTATTATGTGTGCCAATAATGTATCTGAACCTACTTTGGTAGCTTTAAAAACAAAACTCCCTTTTTGGTTGATGGTGCCGGCAAAAACTTTTTCTCCTTTCTTTTTTTCGACTGGGATGGGTTCGCCTGAAATCATGCTTTCATCTACAAATGATCTGCCGGAAATCATTTCTCCATCCACAGGAATCTTCTCGCCGGGCTTTACCAATAATCTATCGCCAACGGCTACTTCTGAAATTTGGATAACCGATTCAATTCCTTCTTCATTTATTTTTATTACCGTTTTTGGTTGCAGGCCGATTAATTTTTTTATTGCTGAAGATGTATTGGATTTCGCTCTTTCTTCAAGCAGTTTGCCTAATAAGATGAATGAGATAATTACAGCGGCGGCCTCAAAATAGACGTGTGCTTCTAACCCCCTGCTGGTCCAGAATTGAGGATACAAAGTGTTGAAAACGCTGAACAGGTAAGCAATACCAGTGCTTAATGCCACAAGAGTATCCATATTAGCAGAAAGATGCTTTGCCTGTTTCCACGCATTGCTAAAAAATTGCTGCCCGAAAATAAAAACCACCAGAGTCGCTAATACCCACATGATAAAATCAGCGTACGGAACATTCATAAAAATCATTGCTATCAACACAATTGGAACAGAAAAAATAACAGAAAGAAACGTTCTTTTTCTTAGCTTTTGAAATTCGCTTTGTTTTATATTTTCTATTTCGCCGGCAGAATTTTTTTCATCTTCAATTATCAGATCATAGCCCACAGATTGAATGCTTTGTTTAAAATGCTTTAGATCTGCAACACCAGGATCATAAGTAACCGCCGCAGAAGAATTAGCATAATTGACTGCCGCATTGATAACGCCAGGTTCTGATTGCAGCATGGTTTCAACGCTGATTGCACAGGAGGCACAGCTCATGCCGCTAACAGGAAAAATTTTTTTTACCGTTTTAATATCTTCAGCTACCTCAGTCATATTCATTGCTTTTTATGAATACAAAGTTCAGCATGTTTAATTTCTTTATGTTACATCCTTTTGGGAAAGATGTATATTATCCCGGAGAAAAATTAAGCTACACAATAGCGTCGATGGCTTTCCTGTGTGAACTTCCAAGGGATTTAAATTGGGTGGGCGTCATTCCGGTAAATTTTTTAAACTGCCCACTCAAATGTTGCGTGCTGCTATAGCCCAGTTGAAAAGCAATTTGACTTAAAGAAGATTCATCGTAGATAAGCAATTCTTTTACTTTTTCTATTTTTTGTAAAATAAAAAACTGCTCAATTGTAATGCCTTCTACTTCTGAAAATAATTTACTGAGAGAAGAATAATCTTTAAAAATCTTTTCTGAAAAAAATTGATGAATACTAAAATGCTCTTTGATATTTCCATTCTGCACCTCCTGGATTAAAAATGTTTTTATTTTTTCAATCAATTGCTGCTTTTGATTATCTAATAATTCAAATCCGACTTTTTGCAAATCCTGTGAAAATTTTTGTAACTGCTTTTTTCCTGGTGAGCACAGCAATTCAATCTCACCAAGCTGTACATATTTTGCCGGTAAATTATTTTCTTTCAAAATATTTTCCACGCTCATAATGCAGCGCGGGCACACCATATTTTTTATAAAAAGCTTCATTGCAATCTTCGAAATCTATAATAAGAATATTTCAGTGTTTTAATTAGCGTGGATGTAAATGATTTTTAAATTCACAAGGAAAATAAAAATCTTCGATATTTCATTGTTTACTGTCACAAGGTAAAAACTAAATAGGTATTGATTGATTAAATTTGCGACATGTCAAATGGGAGAACTGTAGCACTTCATACTTTGGGTTGTAAATTAAATTATTCTGAAACCTCGGCAGTAGAGCGCTTGCTGCAGAATGATGGCTTTACGACCAAAGACTTTACTGATAAGGCTGATGTGTATGTTATCAATACGTGTTCGGTAACCGAAAATGCTGACAAAGAATGCAGGCAACTGGTAAGAAGAGTGCAACGAAAGGCCCCGGAAGCTTTGGTGGTGATTATGGGATGCTATGCCCAGCTTAAGCCAAAAGAAATTGCCGAAATTCCAGGTGTGGATTTGGTATTAGGCGCTTCAGAAAAATTCAACATCACTTCCCATCTGAAAGATTTAACCCACGGCGACAGCGCAAAAATATGCAGTTGCGAAATTGAAGATATTGAAGGGTTCCATTCCTCCTTTTCATTAAACAGCAGAACCCGCACTTTTTTAAAAGTGCAGGATGGATGTGATTACAATTGTTCATTTTGCACTATCCCGATGGCGCGGGGCAAAAGCCGAAGCAATTCAACTGAAAATGTTTTGTCAGAAATAAAAAAAATTGCCGGGCAGGGAGTTAAAGAAATCGTTCTTACAGGCATTAACCTTGGCGATTTTGGCAAAGATGGTTCCGGGCAAAAAACAGGAGAAAATTTTTATTCATTATTACAAAAAATTGATGGCTTCGATGGCGTAAGCCGTTACCGGATTTCCTCTATCGAACCCAATTTATTAACTGAAGGAATTATAAACCTTGTGGCTCAGAGCCCGAAATTTATGCCGCATTTCCATATTCCTCTTCAAAGTGGCAGCAATAAAATTCTTGGATTGATGCGAAGAAGATACAGGAGGGAACTTTATGCTGAAAAGGTTCGCGTTATAAAAAGCCTGATCCCTGATTGTTGTATTGGTGTAGATGTAATCACAGGATTTCCGGGGGAAACAGATGAAGATTTTGAGGAAACAGTGGATTTCCTGAATTCATTAGACGTATCGTACTTTCATGTGTTCACTTATTCGGAAAGAGATAATACCCATGCTTTGTCTATCGCACCTGTTGTGCCGGTTCATACCCGCCACGAAAGAACAAAAATTTTGAGATCACTATCCTATAAAAAAATGCAGCAGTTTTCCCGCAGCCACGCAGGACAAACCAGGAAAGTTTTGTTTGAAGGCCAGAATAAAATTGGAATGATGGAAGGCTTTACTGATAATTATATAAAAATTTCTGTACCTTATAAAGAAGAGTGGACTAATAAAATTATAGAGTGGAAAATTTAGGTAAAAATCTGTTATCTTACATTTACATTATCAAATTATTCACAAAGACTATTTACAATGAACAAATTAGTACGAGGATTAATAGCTGCTTATGGCGCTAAAAAATTGGGCGGAGGATGCCTGGGAACAATCGTAGTGTTTTTCATTATTTATATGCTCTTAGGACATGTACATTGCTGACATTTTCTCTTATTTATTCCAATACTGTTTTTCAGCTTCATTTTGTCCATTTTTGCCGAATCATTTAAAATCTTTACGGGGCTTACGTTTGGAAAATTTGTAGAAATTATTTCCATGTAAAAATTTCAACTGCATTTTTTTCAGACAGTTTTAGTTTTTTAACAATTGGCGGTATGCCTTGACCTTAACGCTTTTTGTGGCGCGGAAGGCCAGCCTATTCACTCTGAAGTAGCGGTGGCACAATCTTTTATTGTTTTAACGTATTTAATCACACTTTATAAAAAAATACCACTATGAAAAAAACGATTCTATCCATTTTACCAGTCTTATTCTGCTTTGCTGTAAAATCACAAACCGTCACAGTTGGCGCAGACAAATCTTTTAGTGCCTCTCTCAATGATTATTCAACATATGCGTGGTCAAAGAATATCGATCAGATTCCTTCTGATGCGATATACGTCAATCCGACCGGGGTATACATATTTAATAATGAATCAGCGAGAAGTAAAATTAAAAATTCTATTGAATATGAATTGAGTGCAAAAGGCTATAAAAAAAATGAAAATAATCCCGATATGCTGGTTTTATTTACAGTTACAGAAAGACCGGGGACATTAAAAACCTATAATGGTTATCAGATGATAGATAATGGCCTGGATTCTGTAAGAACACCGGATAATGTGCAAAGAACCAAAATAGATGCAGGCACACTCATCATAAATATTATAGATGCGAAAACCGGTGTTGTAGCATGGCAGGGTTTTGCTTCCGGTATTTTAAAACCTGAAATGCTTTCAGATGAATCGCTGGTAAGACAAGCAGTGGCATCTATCTTTAGCAAATTTGATTTTAAGGCAAAAAGATAATTCATCCAACTAGTAATGCCTGGAACTACAGCAACCTGATTGTGTTCCAGGAATTACTTACTATAAAAAATTCTTATGAAGTATTTCAGGCCACTTTCGCCATCAATGATTCAAAAATTAAAAGATTGCCGCGAGTCTGAACAGGCTGGTGAAAATAAAAAACATTGCACAATGGAAGACATGAGTTATGCAGTAGCTCCATTATTTAAGAGAGGCTTGATTGAAATAAAAAAAGAACTGGTTGAAAATAAAATGTTGCATTGTATCCATCTAACGCAGGATGGGATTGATTATCTTGAAAAATTAAACATCTCAGATAAAAATGCTTTAAAAGAATCTGAAAATCAAACCAGCTAATTGTTTAAATTTTGCCTGCTTTTTCTCCTTTCAAACCAGGAAGAGTAAAGTGAAAAGTAGACCCCTCCCCAAACTTGCTTTCAACCCATATTTTTCCTTTATGACGCTTTATAATTTCTGAACAAATATATAAACCAACTCCTGATCCAGAAAACGAACTGGCGGAACCTCTCACTCTGAAAAAGCGAAGAAAAATATTCCTGATGTCTTTTTTCGGAATACCAATGCCTTCATCTTTAATATCTACCTGGATTTTATTTCCTGTAGCATTAGCGCTCACATAAATATCTCCCTGATTTGCCCTGCTGTATTTGATAGCGTTGTTTAAAATATTGATAATTACCTGCTCTATTTTTTCGCGATCAGCGCTTACCATTAATTTCTGGGGATTTCTATCAAAAAAGATTTTATGACGGCTTGTCGTTTGCTGAAGGTTTGCCACTTGCTCCGCAAGCAAATCATTCAAATCAAAAATTATCAGTTTTAGCTCAAGTTTGCCAGCTACAATTTTGGAAACGTCTAGCAGGTTTGTTATCAGTTCAGATAATTTATCAACCTGTTTCAACACTTTTTCTACGAAAACCACGTTATCTGTGCCTTTCATCATCTCAAGCATAATTTGAAGATTAGCCATAATAACCGTGAGAGGCGTTTTTAATTCATGGCTTGCCATCACCATAAATTCATCCTTGTATTTATTTAATTGCTGTAATCTCTTGGTATAGAAAGCACGTTGTTTTTCAGCCTCAATTCGCATAGAAATATCGCGGGCAATTTTGGAGGCGCCGATAATTTTCCCCCTGCTGTTTGTAATAGGGGATATAGTCAGGGAAATATTTCTTAATGTTCCATCTTTTGATTCTCTTATGGTTTCAAAATGATCAATTTTTTCTCCTCTTCTGAGGCTTTCAATGATTCGGGCTTCTTCATCCATCCGGTCTTTGGGAATAATCAGCGAAATATGTTTCCCTACTGCTTCTTCTTCTGTAAATCCAAACAACCGGGTCGCGGAAGCGTTCCAGCTTGTGATAATTCCATCCAGTGTTTTACTGATAATTGCATCATCGGAAGAATTAACGATAGCTGCCAGGATAGCCTGCTTTTCTTCCTGATTATTCCTTTCGGAAATATCCCGTAATATAGTGGCAGCAGCAACAATATTTCCTTCACTATTTGTAATGGGAGAAGCACTTAATAATACTAATTTTTCTGAGCCATCACGGCTGATTCTCTTGGCCTCAAGATTTTGAATTTTGCTGCCTTTAAGAATGTTTTCAATAAGGATATCTTCTTCAGCCAGACTATCTGGAGGAATAATTACGGAAATGTTCTTCCCAAGAACTTCGTTTTCTTCATACCCGAATAACCGGGTGGCCGCAGGATTCCAGCTAATGATGGTGCCCTCGAGCGTTTTACTGATAATTGCATCATTTGACGAATCCACAATAGCAGGCAACATCGGTATTTTTCGTTCTATTTTCTTTTCTTCCGGGGTAGAAAATGAATTTATTTTATCTTCCGCCTCCTTATCCCGATTTTGAAATTTCATCTGCAAAGCCCTTTTTGCTATAAAATTAATAAAACATGTTTTACTTCTACCTGTTCTGATCACTGTGCTGGCCCCTAACTCATAATCTACAATGCCGAAAGCTTCTGATACAGCCATTACAATGTAATCAAAAATAAAATAAGAAAAAGAGGTTTTTTGCCTGTTTACTGTAGATTTGATAAAAGCAGGCTGGGAACTAAAAAGCGGCTTACAAGGAAGCCGCTAACCAAATGAAAACCTAAACATTAAAAAGGAAGATCATCTGCAGGCTCATCCATCTCTTCTATTGCAGGACTTGTTTTCGAAGGTGATGATGTTTGGTAGTTACCAGAGGGATTTCCCATTGAATTTGAAGCGCCGCCTGATTCATTTTTACTTCCTAACAATTGAATCCTAAACACATTCATCTTTAAGGAAGCAGCATTTTGATTTTCCTTATTCAGGTAGCCTTCTGCTTCAGGATTTCCTTCTGCGTATACCAACTGGCCCTTTTTAAGGTATTGTGCTATGGCCGGCCTTTCTGTCCAATAAGCACATTTTACCCAGGTTGTTTTTTCAACCTGGTTTCCCTGCGAATCTTTATATTTTTCAGAATGCGCTACCGGAAAGTTGATTACGGTCCTTCCATTGACTTCATTTGTGGTACAATCGGATCCGAGATGACCTATAATTTGCAACTTAATCATGAGTTAAATTTTGATGTTAAACGATGTATTTAAAAAATTGAGTAAAGCGATGCATAATACTGAATAAATGCAATACAGCAAACTTATCGATAATTAATTCATTTTCTTTTTTAAAGAACTTACCTGGTCCTGCAAATTGCTCACGAGATTTACAAGAGCATCAACATCCCATCTCTGTTGTTGGGTTACTTTATTGATAATAGCCTGTGCGTGCCACATCTCAAGCACATCTGCTGCCTGAACCTGGTAAGGCTGAAAGGCCGGATTATCACTTATGAGCGTCAATTTATTTTTATTCTTATTATTTTTTACAACGCGCTTGTAAACAATACCCTCATTTTTGCTTACTACAATATATGCTACATTGTTTTTAACATTTTCGAGGTCTTCAACTCTTTCTCCGACGATCACACTTCCGCTCGGTGTTGGAAGCATACTGTCTCCAATAATTTCAAATGCACGATAACTGCCTCCGGACAGCATCGGAAGGGTGAAGGTGTTCAACTCATCAATAAATTCACTATCCGCATACCCGGCAAGGTAACCTGCGGCAGCTTTTACAGGAACAAAATGGATTACATTTCTATCCGCGCTCATCATTTTCATCTGCCTTCTTTTCGCAAGATAACTACTCCCCTGTGTTTCTGCCATATTTTGAAGCAAAAGCTCATCAAGCGAAACTTTAAATATTTCTCCAACGGTCTCCAAAACATCCAGTCTTGGATCTGCCCGTTCCTCTTCGTATGCTCCGAGCAATGACCTTTTAATTCCTAGTTTCGTTGAAAATTCCTGTTGTGTCCACCCACGCAATTTGCGAAGATATTTAAGGTTTTGGCCTGCCTGTGACATAAAGACTAATTTATTTAGGCCAAATATACTAATTAATTTAGTTTACAAAAATTATTTTTTTTAATGACATCAGTATGTGAAAAATCTGGGGAAAGGAATTGAATCAAATGATTTCTAAATCCATCTTTCCACCACCCCTAACAAGTCTTTTATTTGGAAAGGCTTTTCGATAAAATCATCAGCGCCGGCCTCTTTGGCCATTTTTCCAATTCCCGGGGTGGCAGAAACTATTATTACAGGAATATCTTTTGTGGTGTTTTGGCTTTTCAAAAACCTACAGACTTTTAAGCCATCCTGGCCACTCAATTGTCTATCGAGCACAAAAAGATCCGGGCGTTTGTAATTATTTTCAAGAATAGACAAACCTTCGCCAAGTATCTGTACGTCATAGCCCGCGCGTTCGAATATCAATCTGAAAATGTCCTGAACTCCTTCGTCATCATCAGTAATAAGAATTCGCTTTTTCATTTCATAGAGTTTTCAAAAATTCTGAATCAAAGAACATACCGTATTGCGGGTTAAAGAACTGCGCAGCCATTTTATAACTATAATAATAGAAGGCTTCACTGAAAATACAGTAAACCAACAAATAAATTTGATTTAAATTTTGCGGAATTTTCTGAAGGAAGTAATTAGTTGACCTATTTCCTAACTAGCTCTGTTGAATTTAAGAATAAATCTATAATAATATTTGGGGAGCATTCTACACAACAGCTTAAAAATTAACCACTACGGGAGCCAAGTTTATGTGCCTCTCAATAAATTTGTCAATAAAAAACCCTTTCCGTAGCGGAAGGGTAAATATTTTAGAAATTCTGCTGTACTTAAATTCTGAAATGAGCAAAAGCTTTATTCGCATCTGCCATACGATGAGTATCTTCTTTCTTTTTGTAAGCAGCGCCTTCTCCCTTGCTTGCTGCAATAATCTCATTCGCTAATTTCTCAGACATACTACGTCCATTTCTGTCGCGGCTGTATTTGATTAGCCATTTTATACTCAAAGAAACCTTTCTATCTGCCCTTACTTCTGAAGGTATTTGAAATGTGGCTCCTCCAATTCTGCGGCTTTTAACTTCTACACCAGGAGTAACATTTGCAAGCGCTTTTTTCCAAATCTCGTATCCGTCTTCACCTGTTGTTTTCGAAACTCTTTCCAACGCATCATAAAAAATACTGTAGGCGCCGCTTTTTTTGCCTTCCCACATTAAATTATTTACAAATCGGGTAACCAGCTTATCCTGAAATTTCGGATCGGGGGCTAATGGAAGTTTTTTTGCTTGTGCTTTACGCATTGTTATATTAAAATATTAATTCTTCTTGAATCAGGTTAATAATTTATTTGCTTTTACTTTTTGGCCTTTTCTTTTTTAGTTCCATATTTAGAACGGCTTTGCTTACGGTCTTTTACTCCGGCCGTATCCAGGCTGCCACGAACAATATGATAACGAACACCGGGAAGATCTTTCACCCTGCCTCCGCGAAGCAAAACAATTGAGTGTTCTTGTAAATTATGACCTTCTCCGGGTATATAGGCAATTACCTCAATTTTGTTTGTCAACCTTACTTTGGCCACTTTGCGCAAGGCGGAATTAGGCTTTTTGGGTGTAGTTGTGTACACTCTTGTGCAAACCCCTCTTCGTTGAGGACAGCTATCCAAAGCCCTTGATTTACTTTTGGCTCTTATTATTGTTCTTCCTTTTCTTACTAATTGTTGAATTGTAGGCATTATCTTTTACCTTGATTTTTTTGGACGGCAAAGGTAAGCGCCGGTTTGGTAAAAACCAAAATTATTTGAATAGTATAACAATTTCACAAGTTGTTGAAAATCTTATCAAACCTTCCAAAGCCAGCCATATTTATCTTCTGCTTTTCCTTCTTTTATGTCATTTAGCGTTCTGCCCACCTGGGGAGCAATTTTCCATTTTTCAGTTTCAAATGTCATTACAAAATCATTGTAACAAAGTTCTTTTACCATTGAAATTGTGGCGGCAGTTCCTGTACCGAAAACCTCGCTCAATTGGCCATTTTTATAAGCCGCGGTAATTTCATCGATATTAATCAATCTCTCCTCAACCTCGATGCCCATATCTTCTATCAATTGGATAACGCTGGCTCTTGTTACACCTGCCAGAATCGTATCTTCCAATGCCGGAGTAACTGCTTTATTATTCATGATAAAAAAAACATTCATGGTTCCACATTCCTGCACATATTTATGTTCAAAAGCATCCGTCCATAAAACCTGGTCATACCCTTTTCTCTTCGCTTCTTCCGTTGCATACATTGACGCTCCGTAGTTTCCGGCATTTTTTGCGAACCCAACTCCTCCCCTAACGGCTCGTACATATTTTTGTTCCACATAAATGCGCATTGGGGCGCTGTAATATGGGCCCGTAGGACTTAGGATTATAAGGAATTTGTAGCTGCTGCCAGGCTTAACACCAATTACATTATCGGTGGCAAACATGAACGGCCGGATATACAAGGAATGGTCCGGCCTGTGTGGTATCCATTCTTCATCAATTTTTACCAACTGTCTCATTCCTTCCATGAAAATATCTTCCGGTACATGCGGCATTTTCATTCTTTCTGCCGAAATATTGAATCTTGTAAAATTGTCAATTGGCCGGAAAATAAACGTTTCCCCTTCTTCATTTTTATAAGCCTTAATTCCCTCAAAAATTGACTGGCCATAGTGAATGGCCGCACATGCGGGATCAATGCTAATTGGCTGGTAAGGCTTGATTTCCAATTGCCCCCATTCTCCATTTTTATAATTTACCTCCAGCATGTGATCGGTAAAATATTTTCCAAATGGTAAATTATTTGCATCCAGCTCAGCAAGTTTGCTATTTTTTACTTTTGTGATTTTGATATCATCTGCGGCCGTCATTATCTTTAAATTTGCCACAAAGAAACGAAAAAAAGAAGGAGAAAAAATTTATGAGTTTGGATAATATTCAACTTTCTGATCAGATGTGCGCAATTTTATATCCTAATACTTTGACTGAGACAAAGGACAAAAAAAGCGAAGTAAAAATTGAAACAGACGACTCCATTGATAGCCTTGGGCAAAACAAAAGTCGAATATTATTTGTTGTTAATAATCCTGCTCATAAATTTTTGAGTGATGATGAAATGGACCTTTTGGCTAAGCTTTTAACCGCCTGTAATCTTTCAATGGCTGAGATTGCGCTGGTGAACTATCATTTTAATAAAAATAATTATCAGGAGTTTAACCGTCAGTTTGGCTCAAAAAAAATATTGATTTTTGGCGTTAAAAATACAGAGCTTGATTTACCGTTTGAAATACCTCATTTCCAGGTTCAACAATTTCAAAATCAATTATACCTGACAGCCCCTGGTTTCGAAACGTTTTTAAAAAATACTGGCTTGAAAAGACAATTGTGGGCAAGCCTTCAAAAATTATTTCTATAATATGAACACTATCATTTTCGCCACAAATAATGAAAATAAAGTTTCTGAAGTTAAAAGTATAGTTCTCGAAAAATTTGATATTATCTCACTCAAAGAGGCGGGAATCGAAATCGATATTGCGGAGCCATTTGACACGTTGGAAGAAAATGCAAAGGAAAAAGCGAAAGTAATTTATGAGCTTTCAAATCAGGATTGCTTTTCTGAAGATACTGGACTGGAAGTAAAGTCGCTGGACGGGGAACCGGGCGTAAAAAGCGCAAGATATGCAGGCGAAGCACGGTCGTTTGAAAATAATATTGACAAACTTTTAGGTAAATTAGCCGACACAACAGACCGGCTGGCAAGATTTAGAACAGTCATTTGTTTGATGTATAAAGGAAAGACAGTATTTTTTGAAGGAATCTGCCAGGGCAGCATCGTTGCGGAACGACGGGGAAGTGCCGGCTTTGGATACGATTCGGTTTTTGTTCCAGACGGATCTATAAAAACCTTTGCTGAAATGGCGATGGCTGAAAAAAACAGTTTTAGCCACAGAAAAAAAGCGATTGAAAAGCTAACTGATTATTTATTAAGTAGTTCATGAATTAAAATCTGATATTTCGAAAAACCTATAAAATTTGATTACCCGAGGCAACCATACTCCCTCAGAAAGCGACTTAATAAAAGGATGCATAGAAGGAAATCCGGAAATGCAAAAGTTGCTGTATGACAGATTTTCTTCAAAAATGTACGGTGTGTGCCTTCGTTACACTGAAAATACGGAAGATGCAAATGATGTGATGCAGGAGGGTTTTATTAAAGTTTATAAAAGTCTGCCAAAATTCAGAGGTGAAGGCTCGTTTGAAGGATGGATAAGGCGTATATTTATCAACACTTCAATTGAACATTTTAGAAAAAAAGTGAAATTGTATAACGTGAATGAAGTTCATGAAAACACGATTGAAGATGTAGCACTTGATGCGCTGGATTCTTTGGCTACCAAAGATATTCTGAGCATTATAAATGAATTATCGCCGGGATATAAGCAGGTTTTCAATATGCATGTGGTGGAAGGATATTCACACAAGGAGATTGCAGATATGTTGGGGATTACCGAAGGCACCAGTAAATCTCAATTGGCAAGGGCTAAAGGAGCCCTTAAAAAAATTATTGAATCGGGGACTGGCGCATTAAAAAATAAGGAAAAAAAGTAAGCCAATTTATATTTAACAATAATGCAAAACTTTAAAAATAAATTGTACGATTTTGAAGTGACTCCTCCTGAAAATATTTGGAGCGATATCAGTAAAGATTTGGCCGGTAATAAAATCATCAAAATAACGGATAGAAAAAAATCAAAAAGTTTATATTACCTGGCAATAGCAGCAGCATCTTTAGTAATTATTTTCTTGGGTTCGTTATTCTTCAAACATAATTCTCCCTCGTCCGAGAACTCTACGACCACTGTTTCTAATAAAATAATGAGAGATTCAATGGCATTGAATCATAGAATTCTGGAATCTATTATACACAGCCCTAAAGAAAAGCATGAGATAGTTTTGAACGATTTACAATCACCGGATATTCCCAAAAAATATATCACTGTGGCAGGCCCGGAGGGGCAGCCGGTAAAGATTTCACCAAAAGCAGCCACCCTGATTATCGCAGCCAATAATGACTTCCCACCAAAACCTACATGGAGCAAAAAAGTAGATAAATGGCAAAAAATAATGCTGAGCAGCACAATATCTCCCACCTTTGCTGGCATCGCCGATCTTGTGGTTGATGCTTCCAATATGGAAAAGCTGCAATAATAATTTTCTAATTATGCCACGCATAAGAATTAATTTACCAGAACAACGGTTGGATTCTTTTATTATTCCTGTCAGAATCACTGATTTAAATTATGGCAACCATGTAAGTAATAATGCCATAGTTGAAATAATCCACGAAGCGCGGTTCAAATTTTTTCAGGAATTTGGATTTACTGAACTCAATGCAGGCGGTATTGCACTTATTATGAGCGACCTTTCGGTGGAATTTAAGAATGAATGTTTTTATGGCGATTTGCTGGAGGTCGAACTCTATGCAGGAGAAATATCGCGTGTCGGATTTGAATTGTTTTATAAAATTTTTTCTAAGAGAAACGGAAATATTATCCTTATTGCATTGGCGAAGACCACAATGGTTGGTTTCGATTACGAAGACAAAAAAGTGAAGGCTCTTCCTGCACTACTTAAAAATATCCTCGCAAGTTGAGAATAAAAATCTTCACTGTTTATTGCTTTACTGGTCAGCTTCATTCCATATTTTCCAGCTTTCTTCGGCCTGGATAGCTAACATTTTTGAACCATTTTCAATAGTTGCGCCATTCTTTTCTGCAAGCGAAAGAAATAGGGTTTTAGAAGGATTATATACGAGGTCAAAAAAATAATGTTCGCTCGTAACAAACTCATAAGGCAAGGATGGGCATTCATTTATATTTGGGAAAGTACCGAGCGGAGTAGTATTTATAAAAATCTGAAATTCTTTCATTGTATTTGCGGTAATGTCACCATAGGAAATTACAGAATCCGCACTTTTTTTACTTCTGGATGCTTTTACAAAATCAATATTCAATTTTTGTAAAACAAAGGCAACCGCATGTGAAGCTCCGCCCGTACCTAAAATGATTGCCTTTTGATGAATGGGTTTTAAATGAGGTGAAAAAGATTTTTCAAACCCCGTGATATCGGTATTAAACCCTTTCCATTCGCCATTTTTTATTTTGATACAATTACAGGCATTGATTTGGCTGCATTCGTCAGATAACTTGTCAAGAAAAGAAAGAATATCAGTTTTATAAGGAATGGTGACGTTGAGGCCTTGTAATGTGGAATTTTTTTTTAAGAAGGGTATTTCGATATTAAGCTCGTGAATTTCAAAATTGCGATATTCGCAATTTTCGATATTTTCTTTTCTGAATTTTTCAGAGAAATATTTTTCAGAAAATGAATGGCCTAATGAACGGCCAATTAAGCCGTAAGTTTTCATTATAAATTTTTAAATGCTGCAAAGCACAGCGTTGTGATTTTAAGCAGATTCTTTTTCCAGGTATAAATGGAAGGTATCACCGCGTAATCCAACACGCATTGCTTCAAGCGGAATAATTTCTGATGGCGCAATATTTCCCAGATTAGCGTTACATCCTACCAGCTCAAGAAAATAAAGCTGCTGTGCTTTTTGAGGCGCTTCCCAAAGAATTTTTTCCGCAGGAATTTTCGTTAAAATTTCATTTACCAAGCCCTGACGAACCTCGCCACTATCACGATATAAACCGACGTTTCCGGCTTCCCTGGCCTCAGCAATGACATAAGAAGCTCCGGCTTCTAATTCAGCGCTCATTTGTTCAATCCATTTGTAAGGAGGCATAATGTTAGTGGCGTCTTTACTTCCAACTTCGCTGAGCACAGTTCCATATTTAGTAAGCTTTTCAATATATCCACACTTTTCGGTATGAGGAATTGTAATTGAGCCGTCGCTGACTTCCATGTGTGTAACCTTAAAATCGTTGCATAATGCGAGATAGTCGTTAAACTGATTTCTTACGAGGAATGCTTCAAATAGGGTTCCTCCAAAATAAACGGGAATATTAAATGATTGATACAATTCAATTTTCTCGCGCAAATGTGGCGTTACATAGGCAGTTCCAAATCCTAATTTAATAATATCAATATGAGGGCCTGCAGCGCTGATCAAATTTTTCGCTTCTTCAAGGCTCAGCCCCTTGTCCATGATCATTGTAATTCCAAATTTCCTCGGTTTTTCAACTCTTTTAGGAATTTGATTTAAGTTAAAATTCATTTTTCAATTTTGAGATTCGCAAATATAGTTTGGCGAGCGCAAAGATGTAAAAAAAACTTAAAACCCCTTGATAATAAATCTTTTAAAAATCCGTGCAACATTATTTTTTGGCTGATTTACGCGGCTTTTTATAAGAGCTGATAATTTCAACTATTGAGGGATGTTGCAGCAGAGAAGGGTTCAATTCGATAAAGTATTTAACAGAGGACGGTGACTGTTTCATAGCTAGTTCAAGCTGCAATAAAGCTTCTTTGGACTTCCCTATCTCAAAAAGAACCGCTGATTTATAAAAAATAAACAACGGCTTGTTTTCAGTATTTTTTTGAGCATTGATTATTTGTTCCAGAGCTTCTTCAAAATATTCCGCATCGTAAAGGCATTTAATAAGTTCCTTCCAGCCCTTTACATTTCGCGGTCTCGCTTTAATAAACTGAGTGAAATGGATTACAGCCTCCTTAATTCTTTTAATTTCTATATAGCAGAGCGCAAGAGAAAAATGAAATTCTGGATGAGACTTATTGATGCTCATTGCGCTTTCAAGATTTTTAATAGCACTTTCCCAGTAGCCTTCCTGCATATAAGTGCCAGCTATTTTATAATAATAACGGCTTTCAGCAGAATTTAGATGAACGGCTTTTTTGTAGTGAAACCTTGCCTGGGCAGGATTCTTCAATTTTTCATAGCAATAGCCAATTGCTTCATAAATAACCTCTTCAGGCATTGACAATTCCAATACTTTTTGAAGTGACTCTATTGCTTCGCGGTATTTCCTAAGCCGTAAATAAGCATCGCCCAAATTGCGATAAGCATAATCGAATTTTTCATCTATGGCGATCGCATATAAATAGGCATCTATAGCTTTTTCATACAATTTCAACCCCTGGAAAGCCGTACCCAGATTAAACCATGCTAAATGGGAATAAGGAAATTCATCAATAATTTTTTCGTGAATTTTAATGCTTTCTTCATTTTTACCGGTATAGTCGGCCCAAAAACAAATTTTATAAAGTGCCTCTTCATTGGTGGGATCCTGTTCCAGGATCATTTGAAGACAGCTAAAAACCCGGTCAAAATCTTCGTAATCATCATATACATCTGCTAATTCAAAAAGAAGTTCTATTTTATCCTCACCTGAAAAATTATTAATGGCTTCTTCAAGCAGTTGAGCTGCCTTTTGCTGATAATCCAGTGCCAGGTAAGCATCTGTTTTCAGAATATAAATGTTGATGTCAGTGCTATCTAAAATTTCGGCTTTTTGAAGCAAATCAAGAGCCTCATGATAATTTTGTGTAGCGATTAATATATCTGCCTTTTTCACAAAAAGAGAAGCTGAATATGGAAACTGGTCAATGGCAAAATTCGCGGCTTCCAGTGCGGATAATAAGTTATCATTTTCATCAAAATAAGAAATCAGCCGCTGGAACGATTCTTCCTCTATAAAAGTAAATCTTTTCCCGTTTTTAAAGTTATTATACTGTCGTAATAATTCCCGGATCTCTTCTTTCTCATCCTGGTTCTCATTTTCTTTCATAAATATTTGACTTATGACTACAAAGTACCAATATTTTTTAAAATAAATTTCACAATTTTACGTTTCTCTCATATAGGTAAAAATTATGACGAACGGCTTTTAATTCTCATAATAGTTTCTTAATTTTGTAATAAATCAATAAATCACAATGTTAAAATATTCCAGAATAGTATCAGTCGCAGTGCTTGTTTGCGGAATATGTCTGTTTGCTTTCGCGGACAGGGGTGGTTTTGTGAAAAAAAATAAAGCCCGGCTCAATATTGAAACCAATGGTAACCTGAAAAATTCAATTCCCTTTAATTTAAAATCAGGGCTGAGCTACCGCGGCAGCTTTTTCACTAATTCCCAAAAAATAGGAAATACTATGGTCAGCGATGCCTATATTTCTTATAAGAAAGGAAACACCATTTATATTTTGCCTTACAAGCAAAAAGTACTTATTCCTCAATTCACTCAGGAAGAAGGTTATAAACTTATTTTAAGGAGCAGGAGATAACATTTAAATTATCATATACTTCACGGGCCTGCAAAGATTTGCAGGCTTTTTTTGCTGCCTATAAAAACAACCATTTGATGCAGATTAAAAAGGCACCTTAAGATTTCTGCTTTGTTTCATCGTAGGTGAGCACACGGTATCCTGAGGTGGGTATCTCAAACTCTGATGCGGAGATGGGATTATAACTGATTGATGCCAGCGTAAATTTTAATTTTAGCTTAGATGTTTGCATTTCATATTGAACTGGCAATCCTGGCAGAGTCTTAAACTGTGCATCGTAGGATTTGTTTGCCAGGTTTACATCCGTAGTATAATAAACAGTAAAGCTCTCTCCGTTTTTCAATTTGGCAATCGCTTTTTTACAGGTAAAGCCTGCTATTTTTTGGGTTTCGCCTGTATTTTGAAAAACAATCCCTTCATATTTACTGTTGTTTTGCGCCCAATTGGCAGCGGTAAGCGTTATCATAAGCTTTTGCCCGCTATAGTCTTTTAAAATCACCCCAGTACCACCTTCTGCATCGTAAATGGTGGCCTCTTTTCCCAAACTGCTTACTAATTCAGTTTTACTTTTATTGCCTTTCAAATAAATAGTGGTGGTGGCTCCATCAAACATATCGGCGATTTTCGGTTCGCCACTTCCGGTCTCAACAGACATGTTATACACCAGAGTGGCTTCTGTCAAAGTTTTTTGGCCGATTGAAGAAGTGGAAATAAATACCAGTGAAAGAACAAATACAATAAATTTCAATTTCATACCTAGACTGATTTAAATAAAATCAATCATAAAGATAGAATTATCCAAATAATAGTTGCACTTACCTTTTCTTTTTTAGTGCGTCGCTCTTTTCTTTCATGGATTTGAGTTTTGCGTTGGACTGCTGCATCGCGTTTACCCTCTCCTGCCATTTGCTTTGGGCAGCAGGTTTCTTCTTATTTTCCTGCAGCTTCGCCATTATTTTATCATGATCGATAATATATTTTTGAATTACAAATTGAATAAGAAGAGTAATCACATTTGAAACAGTATAATACCACGTAAGCGCGGCGGGCATCCTGTTAAATACTCCTATCAAAACCACCGGGAAAATATAGGGAATATATTTCATTACAGGATTGCTGTTATCCTGCATATTGCTCATGCCATATACCGAAATAAGCATGCTTGTAACAGCAGCCGTTATAGTAAATAAACTTACGTGGCTACCGTAAAACGGAATACTGAAAGAAAGATTAACTATAGAATCGTAGGTGGATAAATCCTTCGCCCATAAAAAACTTTGATGCCGGAGCGCTATATTGGAATTGAAGAAATCGTACAGTGCAAAAAAGATGGGAACCTGAAACAAAGCCGGAATGCAACCACCGAGCGGGTTTACGCCGGCGCTTTTGAATAATTTCATTTGTTCCATGCCAAACGCCTGTTTGTCATCTTTAAATTTCGTTTTTAATTGCTCTATTTCAGGCTTCAATAATTTCATCTTCGCGCCACTTAAATAGCTTTGATAAGTAAGTGGCGAAATTAATAGCCGGATAATTATAGTTAATAAGGCTATTACAAGACCATAGCTCGCAATTTTGCTTGAAAGAAAATTAAAAACCGGCATAATAAATCCACGATTTATATATTTAACAAATGCAAGAATTCCACTACCAAGCGGAACCATATTATACATTTGGTTGCCATAGGATTTAAGAATTTTATAATCGCTCGGGCCATAAAATAATTGCAAAGGAATTACCGCGTCTTTTGCAGAAGAAATATCCAGCTTAAGCACGGCTGACGCTTCTGCAATAACATGTTTGCTGGTATCCTCAGGCGATTTCCAGCTAATTTCCCCGGAATTAAATTTGTTTTTTGCAACAATAGCTGCCGCAAAAAATTGCTGGTTGAGAGCAAGCCATTCCACAGGCTGGTCAAATTTCTGGCTGTCATCTTTTCCTTTTACAATATGCTGAAAATCGTAATCCCCGTTTTCAACATAAGAAATATGAGATTGTTGCGTTTCCCATTCAATATCTTTTTCTTTTTTAGTGGCTTTTGCTTTCCATAATAAATTCACTATATTATTTGGCACAAGTTGGTTAGCGCCATCCAACTTAATATTAAAGCCCAGCATATAATCATCAGGTTTAATTATATATTGATGCTCAATGGACTGTCCGCCGCTTGTTTGGACAGTGAAATTAATTACCTGGCTACTGTCGGCAGCTACCTGAACGGCTGAGGGCGTAAAAAGAAGATCTGAGGTCTGAACGGTTTGGTTACCCGTTTGCACAGCATAAGAAATATCATTAAAACTTCCATCCTGCAATATCAGCGGCCTTCCATCAAAAGTTTTAAAATTTTTAATTAGTATTTCCTTGGGCTGGCCGCCTTTATTCGTAAATGTAATTTTCAGCACTTTATTTTCTACAGTCAGCAATTGTTCTTTGCCCGTTGAATCCTGTTTAAAAGCTGAAGCGAGGGTATCTTTTTTTGCCGTGATGGAATCGTTGATTGCCTTCATCCTGGCTGCCGTATCTATTTTAGGCTTTAATCTGTTTATAGAGTCTTGGATATGCTTCTGTTGTTGTTCAGCGGCCATCTGCCCCTTTTGAGAATAAAAAAAATATCCAAAAAATAAAAGAGCCAGCAATACAAAACCTATTACCGTATTTCTATCCATACCCAATTTAAATTAGTGTGCAAATGTAAGCAAAACTGCACGAGAGCGTTTTTTGAATGATTACTATTAAATAAAAAAGCCCCCTTATTAAAAGAGGGCATTTCCTTCAGACTTTATACTATTTTTTTGCAGGAGCACCTTTAGCTTCAGCCGCGGGAGCAGCTTTTGCGTCGGTAGTCGCTGGCGCTGCTTTAGCTTCCTCCTGTTTTAATTGACGGGTCATAGTTACTGACGCTATCGGAATGCGGGGAGAATTCATAATTTCCATGTTTTCCGGCTTCACATCCTGCACGCGAATATTTTCATTTAATTTAAGATCATCAATATTTACTTCAATATTTTCCACCAAATATTTCGGAAGTGATTTTACTTTTAATGATTTAATCTTGGTTACTAATTTTCCTCCTTCCTTTACGCCTTGCGGTACGCCTGTAAATTTGATAGGAATATTTACTGTCACCTTTTTATCGGCTACCAGCTCAAGAAAATCTACATGAATCAGGTCGTCTGTCACTTTGCCAAATTGCAGGTCCTTTAACACGCAATTGTAAGAGTTGCCGTCCACACGAACTTCTGCCTGCATAAATTCCGGCGTGTAAATAATACCTTTGAACGCTGATGCCGGAGCAGAAAAATTTATTTCTTTTGCACCTCCGTAAATTACAGCAGGCACTTTATCCTCAGAGCGAAGCTGGCGGGTGGCTGCTTTGCCAAATTCGGTCCTGAGTTGTCCTTCGATTGTAATTGTTTTCATTTTAAAGTTTTAATTTTTTGAGGCGCAAAGGTAGGTGAAAAATTGGAAATTAAAGCATGCCTCAAAGCGAAAAAATCCGGTTAACCCAAAATAAAAGTCTTACTTTTTTGTGCTTTTACTGGAAAGCCATTTAATCTGAAAAAAATCGGCTGTATATTAGTTAGCCAGATTCTTTTTGTGCATTTTACTTCTGATAAACAGGCTATTGATGCTTTTATTTTCGTACGCGTTTCGTATAGCCACCGCAAAAAGATCGGCTACAGATACTACTTTAATCTTGTCGACTTTTTTTTGTATCGGAATGGTATCGCAAACCACTAATTCTTCCAAAACGCTATTTTGAATATTTTCATACGCATTATTGCTTAAAACAGGGTGCGTGCAAAAAGCCCGCACACTTCTCGCGCCCTTTTCCAATAATAAACCTGCACTTTTACACAAGGTACCACCGGTGTCGCAGATATCATCAATCAGTACAATGTTGCGGTTAGTGACATCACCAATCACCACCATACTTGCTATTTCATTGGCCCTTCTTCTGTGTTTGTCACAAATTACCATGTCCACTTCAAAATAACTGGCAATTTCCCTAATCCTGTTTGCACTGCCAACATCAGGCGCAGCAAAAGTTAAATTTTCAAGGTCCAAATCTTCTATATAAGGAATATAAATGGCAGACGAATCGAGGTGATCCACCGGAATATCAAAATATCCCTGGATTTGCGGCGCATGAAGATCCATTGTAATTATCCTGTCGGCACCGGCAGCCACAATCATATTGGCTACCAATTTAGACCCTATGGCCACCCTTGGTTTATCTTTCCTGTCCTGTCTTGCATAGCCATAATAAGGAATCACCGCAATTACCTTATCCGCCGAAGCTCTTTTTGCCGCATCAATCATCAGCAGCAACTCCATCAGGTTATCAGTGGGTGAAAATGTGCTTTGTATCAAAAAAACAAATTGGCCCCGTATGCTTTCTACATATTCTACTCCGATTTCACCGTCACTGAATTTTTGAATATTTATTTTACCCAAAGGTTCTCCAAATCTTAATGCGATTTGTTTGGCAAGATATTGAGAGCCGGTTCCCGAAAAGAGTTTTACGTTCGGATGCATACTATTAAGTTGTGAGATAATTAGTTTGGCGAAATTATAATTAATATTTTTGGAAATAAACTCTGATTTATGGAAAGTACTAACAAGTCATCCACCTCCATAAAAAACTGGGCGATTGATGACAGGCCCAGAGAAAAGCTTTTGTCAAAAGGAAGGGAAAGTTTAAGTGATTCAGAACTGCTTGCCATTTTAATTAATAGTGGCAGCGGTAAGGAAAGTGCGCTTGATCTAGCTAAAAAAGTGCTGAAATTAAGCGAAGATAATCTTGATGAATTGGGAAAAGTTTCGATAAAAGATCTCAGAACTATCAAAGGAATCGGTGAAGCACGTGCTGTAACAATCATTGCCGCATTAGAATTGGGCAGAAGGCGTCACGGAACTACTATCCTCGATAAAAAGCGCATTCATTCCAGTTCACAATTAGCCAGTTTTTTAAAATCATCTTTAAAAGATTATACCTATGAAGTTTTCGCAGTGGTTTTTATGAATGTGTCAGGAAAGGTGAAGCATTTTGAAATCTTAAGCAAAGGAGGGATAAATCAAACCATCGTCGATCCGAGAATTATTTTTTTGAAAGCGCTGGAAGTGCAGGCAACTTCTTTGGTGCTTTGCCATAATCATCCTTCAGGAAGCCTGAAACCCAGCCGCTCGGATGAGGAACTAACTGCCAAACTAAAAAGTGCAGGAAAATTACTCGACATCAAAGTGATGGACCATCTTATTGTCAGCGATGAAGGTTATTACAGCTTTGCAGATGAAGGGTTGATGTAAATTCTGCGTATCCAAAAAATTGAATGGCTTGGCTCAGGCCTGGGCAGTTGGCCCGCCAAAATTCATTGGCAATTCCACTGCCTCTAAATCCTGGATTGGCCCATTGGTGGCTTCAAATTTCTTTACATTTTCAATCATAGCTTTCATAAAGCGCTTTGCATGAGACGGAGTGAGAATGATACGGCTTTTAACTTTGCTTTTTGGTGTTCCGGGCATCACGTTTACAAAATCTACTACAAATTCAGCGTGGCTGTGAGTAATAATGGCAAGGTTGGCATATTGTCCCTCAGATACTTCTTCCGAAATTTCAATATTAAGCTGGTTGGGTGCGGCTGCTTGATCTGGCATAAACTTTTTTTTCAAAATTAATCCAAACATCGTGGCTTATAAAATAAAAAATGATCCTATTTATTTGTTTACTGCAAAAAATACCCACAACGATTTATTTTGGGAAATAACAAATACGAAACTGCAGTTACAAATCTGAAAACTCTAAAATCAAAAATTCGATATCATCAATCGTAATGTAAGACGTTTTCCCCTAAAGATTTGTTACCCTGAAGTCCGCCGGTATGAATACACAAAATTTTAGAGCCCCTTTCAAAGAAATTTTTGCCTGTCAGGTCATACATACCAAACATCATTTTAGCAGTATAAACAAAATCAAGTGGTATTAAATGTTTATCAAAAAAATCATTCATAAAAGAAATCAGTTCCTTGCTTTTTTTTGCATAACCGCCAAAATGATAGTCATTGATTAATACAAAATCTTTTTTCGGAGCTACTTTTAAAAGCCGAAACCTTTTTTGTAAATCGTTCATGCCTTTTAAAATTCCAAATCCTAAAATTTTTGAATCAGTCTTATTGACATCTATAATACCAGCCATTGTTGTTGCCGTTCCAACCGGAAGCGCCACATGAGTAAAATGCTTACCATCAAAATATTCATTTATCAAAGAAGCTCCGCGTTTTC
This sequence comes from Hanamia caeni, assembly GCF_003721595.1. Classification (GTDB taxonomy): domain Bacteria; phylum Bacteroidota; class Bacteroidia; order Chitinophagales; family Chitinophagaceae; genus Ginsengibacter; species Ginsengibacter caeni. The sequence goes on along the minus strand of NZ_RJJR01000001.1, from coordinate 71,180 downwards.
CTTTTTCTGAAAAGCCACCTTCAGGAATCAGGATATGCTCACCGAAAGTTTCTTTGATTTCTTTTAAATAGTTTTCATCAACATTTTTGTAATTACTTCGGCTTATAAGTTCAAGCCCCATTCCATGTTCAAGACAAAATTGCAACGTGTGGGAAAGATTTTTTGCAGGTTCACCCCTAACGATTCCAACGGATTTTAGTTGTAAGCTTTCGCAGGCAAAGGCAGTAGCCGCCAGGTGGTTTGAATAAGCTCCACCAAAAGTAATTACGGTTTTATGGCCAGACTCAATTGCGTCTTTCAAAAAGTAAACAAGCTTGAATAATTTATTGCCGGAAACAACCGGATGAATATTATCCAGCCTGAGCATAGAAACACTAATCCCTTTTTTATCAAAAAGGCTATCTTCTAAATCCATGATTCCAGGCTCCTTCAATGGTAACGTCGCACTAATTTTGGAGAAGACAGAAAGTGGCATAAATGTTTCTTGCTTAATTTCGCGGCAATTTAATTTATAAAAAAAACAAAGCTTTAAAATCATTTATTTTTCAACATAAACTTAAATATACTCTCTGATGAAACCGACACTTTTAGTATTAGCAGCAGGTATGGGAAGCCGGTATGGCGGCATTAAACAAATGGATTCTTTCGGCCCAAATGGCGAAACCATTATTGACTATTCAATTTACGACGCTATAGCAAGCGGTTTTGGAAAAGTCGTTTTTATTATAAGGGAATCGTTTGCCACAGATTTTAAAAATCTTTTTGAACCCAAACTAAAAGGGAAAATACAGACTGAATATGTTTACCAGGAGATGAGTTCATTTACGGAAGGATTTCAACTGCCTGCAGAACGCACTAAACCTTGGGGAACTGCGCATGCGGTCCTATGCGCCAAGGAAGTTATTCACGAACCATTTGCAGTAATTAATGCCGATGATTTTTATGGCCGCGATGCTTTTGATAAGGCAGTAAAATTTCTGACTGAAGAAGTGTCGCCAAAAAAATATTGCATCATTGGTTACGAACTTTCAAAAACTATTTCTGAAAACGGAACCGTAAGCCGGGGTGTTTGCGAAGTGGATATCGACGGCAATCTGACTCATATCAATGAAAGAACTAAAATTTTTCCCGAGGATGGAAAAATTTATTATACTGAATCAGGAATGAATGTTCCCTTGCCGGCAGACACGGTAGTGAGCATGAATTTCTGGGGGTTCGACCCAAATGTTTTTGAATACATTCAAAAATTATTTATCAGGTTTTTGCAGGAAAACGGCGGCAATCCAAAAGCAGAATTTTTTATTCCCATTATAGGGGATGCTTTTATTGCGGATGGCAAAGGAGAAATAAAAGTGATTCCTACGTCTGCGCAATGGTTTGGGGTTACCTATAAAGAAGACGCTCCGCAGGTGAAAGAAGAAATTCACAAATTAGTGGCCGAAGGAGCCTACCCCGAACAATTGTTTCAATAAAATAAAAATTCGGCTTATTTATCGCTTTACTATAAAAAAGTTTACAGATATAAAAAAGCCCGGCTTTAAACCGGGCCTTTTCATGCAAGCGTTTGGACACTAATTTCCTTTCACTTTATAAACAAAATCTTCCAGTTTTTTTATTTGTTTTACTCGATCTAAACCTTTGAGGGAATTAACAGTTGGTGTTTTAATAGTAATATCTTTATCTTTTTTAATCTCCTTTAATGCCGAATAGATATTTTTAGACTTGATAGCAAACACTACACCGTCGGCATTGGTTTCTTTACTGCTGATAATCCCAATTACCTCGCCATTCTTATCAATAACGGGGCCGCCACTATTTCCTGGATTCACAGAAATACTGATTTGATAAGAAGTAGTATCTCCGTAATATCCGGATTTAGCGCTTAAATAGCCTTCGCCATATACTACTTCCTCGCGCGGATAGCCCAATGTAAAAATGGGTTCTGCCAGTTCGGCGCCCGATTTTGTGAATGTATAAGGAAGGTCTGATACTTTAGTAAACGAAGTATCAGTGATTTTTAAAATTGCCAAATCAGTTACAGAATTTGAATAAATCTGTTCTGCATAAAATTGATCTCCTTTTTTATTTTCCACCACAAGGTTTTTAGCATTTTGAACTACGTGTGCATTAGTAATTAAATAGCCTTTTCCATCTACCAAAAAGCCCGTGGCCCTGAAATTGGCTTCAAATTTTGGTTTGGATGAAGGATGAGCAGTAGTAGCAGCGTCATTTAACTTATGTTCAATTTCGTTCAGTTTGTATTCAAACTGGTTGAGTTTATGATCCACCAAAGGGGTAATCACAGCTACTTTTTTATTTTCGGAATATTTCGAAATAATCGTTGCAGTGCTTAAAGAAACAAGACAGGCAATAGCTGCTGCTACGGCGATCGTGCGGCGATAGCGGTTCCAGAGATAAACTATTTTCGCTTTTCCTTTTGCCTTGCTTCCGGAAATCACCCCTTCATTAATCAGCTTATTTTCGATTTCATTTAGATTATGGCGAAGTTGTTTCTGCTCGCTCATTCTCTCAAGCTCAGCCAGGAAAAAAGCATGTTCAGCAACTACCTCGTCAATTTCAGGATTATTACTTTTCAATTCCTCAAAAAATATTTTCTCATGTTTATCCATTTGGCCATTCCGATATCTTTCAATCGCATCCAGTAGTAAATTTTCTTCCATTTTCAGTCTTTGTTTTTATATTGAGCGAAGAATATTTTTTTTAGTCTCACAAGGCATTTGTATTTCTGTGTTTTAGCATTATCAGCGTTGGTATATCCGAAAGCTTCAGCTATTTCAGGCATTGTCTTTTTTTCGAGATAGAAAGCCTCAAGTAAACTTTTGCAAGGCTCTCCAATTTTTGCCAATGCACTTTCCATAAATAAAAAATCGTTGTTCTTTTTTTCATGGAATTCAAGATCATCTTCTACCGGCACAATTTCCTCAATTGTTTCAAGGGAAGGGTTAAACCGGTTTTGCTTTTGTAATTTCTTTAACCAAAGCCGCCGGCAAATAGAATACAAATAAGTTTGCAATTGGCAGCTTAGTGTAAAGGAACCTGATTTAACCTTTTCAAATAAAACAATCATGGCCTCCTGGAAAACATCAAGCGCATCATCAGTATAACCATTATTCTTTATTATATAGCCCTTGATTGCAGAAAAGTTATCACGGTAAATCGTCTCAATAGCTTCAGTATCATTTGCTGCGAGGCCTTTTAATAAAAGTGTTTCCTGTTCAATAGTTTTCACCCGGCTAATTATTAATACGTATAAAACGGAAAAGTAACCCAAAAAAGAATTTAAAAAAATTTTATCGGGTGGGTTACTTTTTCGAAATACGGGTATAAATAAGAAATAATTAAAAACCTAAAATTAAAACAAATGAAAAAATTATTTGCCGTTCTCGCAATCGCTGCTTTTATGACAGCTTGTAACAGTGGTTCTTCTTCTACAGAATCTACTTCTGATACTACAACCACAGTTACTACCGTTGATACAACAACAGCTCCTGCTGCAGTAGATACCGCTCACGCGATGGCAACTGATACAACTAAAACAGTTATAGATTCAACTAAATAATTGTAAACTATTTTTTTAGAGTCAAAGACTTTTATTTGACTGGCAATCTAAGAGCCGTTTCCAAAGGAAACGGTTTTTTTATATATACAGGTTAAAAAATTATTCCTGGAACTATTCTCTAAAAAAATTATCTAATAAGTTTTTTGATTAACCATCAAGCCTTATTTTTGCGCCGGAGAGTTGGCAGAGCGGTCTAATGCGGCGGTCTTGAAAACCGTTGAGGGTCACACCTCCTGGGGTTCGAATCCCTAACTCTCCGCTGAAATCAGTTAGATGAATGTAAGTGAAAACTAAGAAATCCAGTAAAATCAAGGGTTTCTTAATTTTTTTGTCCCAAACTTTACTAATAGTTATTCCATTTTACTGCTCTTCCAGCGCGTCATTCGTGGAGTAGTGAAACGCTGTCTTTTGTTTTAGATGCCCAGTTAATAATGATCGCTTTATCCTCTTTAGAAAGCTTCAAATTCGTATGCATCAAAGTATAAGAAGGGAGGGGCATGGTGCCATCTTCAACACTTTTCGTTATTGAAAATAATTTACTTCGCTGCTTGCGGCTAGAGTAAGTTCCGAACTCACTAAAATTCAATTCTTCTTTTCCTCTTTTTATATGAGAGGCGAGCCACCACCCGGCCGGTTGAATCCAGGAGTACCAGGGATAAATAGTATTGTTGCTATGGCAGTCGTAGCATGATCTTTTTAAAATTGCCTGTACGTTTTCGGGAACGTTATATATTTTTGAAACGTCCGTTGGCAATACCCGCGCGCTTTTATTGCGGGCAGGCTGAATGAATTGAATGGCAATTATTACAACCAATATCCCCAACAGGATTTTTTTTATCCGGCCCATCTTGTATTATTTGAGTTCTTCTTTTACTGAACCGCAGGTATCCATATCTTTCCCGAGATAGGGATTTTTAATTTCTTTTGTTTCGCTTAGCCATGTGGCGCCTTTATTATCATTGTACATCGGGCAATAGTCCTGGTACAGGGTTCGCCCGGCTCCAAAGGCTTTTACCAGGTCATACATATCTTTACTGAGCATATCAAAATGTTCGCGCTGGTGTTTGATGTTGCCCGCGTTCATACCAATATGTTCAGCATTTTCTTTTGCATCATCTCTTATATCATTGAAGATTTTCTTTTTATCCGCTGTTAACGACGCCTCATCAAAATTTTCAAAAGATTTTACCATCTTGTTTCCGGCGGCAGCAGCTTCCTTGTCGTTATCGTTGGCAAAGGCATTTTTCATTTGCAGATAATCGGCTAAAATCTCACCCACAGGTGAAGAAGATTTTAGTTGCGATGTTGCCACATTTGCTTTTGTAGACTCATTGTTTATTTTATTTATTTCGTTAAGTTTATTGCTGCTGTTATAACAGGCAGCTAATGTGATTGTGCCAATTGCAATGGCAAAAAATGTATTTTTCATTATTGTTATTTTTAAAAATAGAAATTGAAGTTTTTTGTTTGTTTACTGTTTGATATTGGTGTTATTGGTGATATCGATATTTTAATTGCTTGATCCTTTATGTAAATTTTAATCAACAATCAGGAAATATTTTCTTACAGAATAAAAAAAATTGTCGAAAAAACACACCTCATCTCACCTACATTTTCATTCCGCCCATGTCTCCCATCGAGCTTGCCCCTTTCCTGAAAATATATTCGCTTTCCAAAAGATAGGCGCCGGTTGTTACTACCAGGTCATTTGGTTGAATGCCTGATTTTATTTCAATCATATCACCACTTTCCATTCCGGTTTCTACCATTACGCTTTTAAATTTGTTTTGTGAAGTTTGCAGCCAAACCATTGCCATTTTACCATCTCTCAAAACCGCATCTGATGGAAGAAAAAGCCCATTATCTCCGCCTGTTTTTACCGTAACATAAGCTGCCATCCCGGGTTTAAGTTGATTGTTTTCATTCGGGATACTTATTCTCATTAGATTTATTCTTGTGGCTGAACTTAATTCAGGGTTTTGAAACGAAATTTTTCCCGCAATTTTTTTTCCTGGAATGTCCGGTATTTCTACCATCACATCTTTTGCATTATCTAATTGCGGAAGTTGCGTGGCATATACCTGCGCTTCTACCCAAAGAGTGGAAAGGCCTGCAAGCTTTACAATGCTGCTGCCTTCGGAAACGTAATCGCCTTCCTGCAAATTTAGTTCGGTAACATAACCTGACGCGGTGCTGTAAAAAGTGGTTCGGGGATTTACCAGCGAATCTTTATTCATATTCCTTACCTGTTGTTCACTCATCCCCCACAGGATCAATTTATTTTTTGCCGCAGAAATAACATCATCAAAATTTACAATTGAATTTCCAAGCGTTTCTTTTTTTTGCAATGCCAACAAATATTCCTGTTTTGCATTGTTTAGTTCTTCACTATATATTTCATACAGTGGCGCTCCTTTGGCTATGTAATCACCAATCTTCCTGAAATATAATTTTTCTATGCGTCCGGCAACTCGTGCACTTACGTCATTTATTTTTGTTTCATCAAAATTTAATACGCCGGTTAAAACCATTTGGTTATTAACCAATTCATTTTTAACTGTATCAATTTTTATATTACCCAACTGCATTTGTTCCGGGCTGAGAGATAACTCATTATTATTTTTCAGTTCTGCGCTTTTCTTTACGGGCACTAATTCCATATGGCATATAGGACACTTGCCTGGCCTTGCTTCTACTACCTGGGGATCCATTGAACAGGTGTAATACACATCCGGATCAGTAACTGCAGTTTGCGTTTTATTGTTGCATGATGCAATGAATATCATAACTGCCAACCATGATGAAATAACAATGAAACGATGCCTGTTCTTTGTGCTATTCAATTTCGAAATGCTTTTTCCTTGCAGCTGATTATATTGAGAAACATTTTTCATGATCACTGTTTTAATTTTATAAATCCTTCACTATCTATTAAAAATTGCGCATTTGTTGCTACCGTATCTTTTGTATCCAAACCTTCGATCACCTGGATTAAATTATTAGCTACAATACCTGTGCTCACCCGGTGTGCTTTAAAAACATCACCTTCTTTTAAAAAAACTACTTTGTTTAATCCGAGTGAAAGCACCGATTCTTTTGGCAGCCAATTACTAAAATTGGTTTGAACGTTTAGTGTAGCTTTTACCTGGCTTCCTACAGGTATCATACCCGACGAATTATTAAGATAAACTCTTGCTGATATCGTTTTGGAACCATTTTTATAAAAAGGTTCTATAAATCCTATTTTCGAAAAAATCTTTTTATCTGTTGTTTCAGGAATGATGGTTACCGGCGTACCTACTTTTATCAACGAATTTTCTCCGGGGAAAAAATTCAGTGTTACCCAAATGTTGTCCATATTAACTACCCGGAATACAGGCTGTCCTTTTTCAACATACATACCTTCTTTGATGGATAATTCACTGGTTACATTCATTGGAATTTCTTGCTGAGATGCCATGGCATTATTTCCTGCTTCATGCACGTGGCCCGAATAGTCGCTATAAATCGTAACCAGGAAAAGAGCTTTACCTGAAGAAATAACTTTTTGCAGTTGGTTTTGAGTCATCCCCAGCAATAATAATCTTTGTTTTGCCGCATTGATCAAAGTTGTATTTGTTGGATCATGCTTTACCAGGAACAAAAGATTTTGCTGCCCGGTCAAAAGCTCAGGGCTATAAATATTCATAATCTTATCGCCTTTGTGCACCGGCTGATAGCGGTACTTTATGTACAATTTTTCAATTCTCCCTGAAACTCCTGCAGATATGGTTTTCATAAATCTTGTATCGTATTCTATGCTTCCCAAAGCTTCGAGTTGAATCTGTTGTTTTGCAAATTGCATCGTTGTAACAGGCATAGAAGATACAACTGCATTATTGTTCGACTGAAGCAAAGTGGAAAGATCAATCTGTGAAATTTCCCTGTTGGCATTTTCTTTTTTCACCAAAGGCATTCCACAAATAAGGCAATTACCCGGATGATGTTCTCTTATTTGCGGATGCATCGGGCAGGTGTAAATTGATTCTGTATCTGCAATTGCAGAAACCTTTTTATTTTCCGGGTTTCTTTTGCATCCTGTTAATATTAAGGAAGCAACCACAAAGCCAAGTAGAAAAACATTTAGTATGATTGATCTTCTGATGTTCATATTCATTTCATTTTTGCTGCAGTACTTTATCCAACTGCACCTGGAGATTTAATAATTCCTGTAACTGATCAAGGTAATCGAGCTCAGTGATATTCAGGGCTTGCCATGCGTCGAACAACTCAAATAATCCTCCCGTATTTTGTTCATAAGCCAGTTGCATAACCTGGTAATTCTTTTTCAATGCAGGAATAATATTTTCACTAAATAATTGCAACTGCTTTTTTTTACTGTTGATAGAAGAAAGCAAACCTTCTGCTTCGCCGGAAGCCTGGTTTATAATTATTTGTTTTTGCGCTTCAAACGATTTTTCTTTCCATTTTAAACTTTCAATGCCTGCCTTATAATAACCGGATGACCACGGCGCTAATGGAATTTTTACTGTCGCCATTAAAGTGAAAAGCCAGGGCGATTTTCCAAAGCCAAACATGTGTTGGTATTGCAATCCAAACTGCGGCAGTTGCTTCGCTTTTTCAAGATTCAATTGAAGCTGATTTATTTGTAAATCCTGTGCTACGGCTTTAATATCGCTTCGTGCTTCGGTTAAATAATTGATGTCAATTGAAGCGTAGCTTTTAATTGCATAATTGGTATCAATCATAAAATTTTCATCCTTGTTGCGGTTCATTAAGGTGTTTAAAATGATCTGTTTTTGTTTTACCTCGTTTTTTAATTCCACACGTTGGTTTTCTATTTTGCCTAATTCGCCTTTGGCTTTGTAGTAAGCATTTAATTTTCCCAGGTTATTTTTATAACGCAGCTCTGTGCTTTGTATCATAAAATTGAGCAGCTTTTCATTATCATCCAGCACGGTTAATTTCTTTTCAATGACCAACCAATCGTAGTAATTCTTTTTTGCATCAGCATACAATTCATTTAAAGCAGTTTTTTTGTTTTGTTTATTAACTGCTGATAAAGCCTGCATGTATAATTCGTTTGCATTTTGTTCTTTTTTGTTGGGAAACATTTGCGATGCAGAAAGCGTAAATGAACCCACTCCGTTTTGCGAACCCATGGCTTTCGTAAGATTTAAATTATAAGGGGTCATAAAAAAACCTGCACCAAATTCAGGCACCGGCCAGCTTTTAGCGCCTTTGGCCGCTTCATCAAGGGAACGGATTTGCGCGTCATACATTTTTACTTCCGGATGATTTTTTTGAATTATGGAAAACATATTTTCAAGGGTCATCTTCTCCTGCCCATAAACATTTGCAGTAAACAAACAAATAACAAGGATTTTGATTATTAAACGTTTCATGATTTAATGTTTTACATTAGGTACTTCAATTTTTCCATATTTTTTTAATTCATATTCTTTACTCATTAAAAAAATAATTGGCGTTACTAAAAGAATATGAATTGCTGAAGTAAGTACTCCTCCAATCATCGGAAGAACGATGGGTTTCATCACATCACTGCCCACTCCTGAGCTCCACAGAATAGGAATTAAACCAAAGAGTATCACGCAAACTGTCATTATCTTTGGCCTCACTCTTTTGGCAGCGCCGGCAATTACATATTCACGCAAATCGGCCTTTGTAATTGTTTTGCTTGAATTGCCTTTTATTGCAATCAACTGCTCCATAGAATCATAGAGATAGATCACCATTACAATTCCTGTTTCCACCGCCAAACCAAACAAGGCAATAAATCCTACGGCAACCGCAACAGATAAATTTACTCCCCAGAAATAAATCATAAAAGCGCCACCAATTAATGCGAAAGGAATAGAAATCAGGCTTAACAATGCTTCCCTCACAGAATGAAAAGCAAAATACATGGATACAAAAATGATAACCAGCACAATTGGCAAAATGATCTTCAATGTTCTTTCACTGCTTATTAAATTTTCATACTGGCCGCTCCAATCTATATAATAACCTTTAGGTAATTTGGTAAGCATGGTATTTAGCCTGCTTTGTGCTTCCTTCACAGTTCCCGCCAGGTCTCTGTCGCGTACATTAAATAAAACAGTTCCGCGCAGCAATGCATTTTCTGAATTAATCATTGGCGGCCCTTCTGAAATTGAAATATCTGCAACCGCCTGCAAAGGAATAGGCCCAAACTGCGTGGTTTGCACCTGCAAATTTTTTAAGGCTTCCATATTATCGCGAAAATCCTGGGCGTAGCGCGCAACTACTGAAAATCGTTGGCGGCCTTCAATGGTAGTCGTCAGCTTCATTCCTCCCAAAGCGCTTTGCACAACTGCGTTTACATCATCTACACTTAAACCGTAGCGGCTTATTTCTTCACGCTTTATTTTTATGTCAATATATTTTCCCCCGGTAATGGGTTCCACATACAGATCTTTAACCCCGTTTATTCCTGTCAATTCATTTTTTATTTTTTGGGAAAATTGATAAATGGTATCCAGGTTCTGCCCAAATACTTTTATTCCAACATCAGTGCGGATGCCGGTGGACAGCATATTGATCCGGTTAATAATTGGCTGCGTAAACCCGTTTGTAACACCCGGAATTTGTAATTTGCTGTTTAGCTCATTTACAATGTCTTCTTTTGTTATACCGGCTCTCCATTGCGATTTTGGCTTTAATAAAACAATAGTCTCAATCATGTTAATCGGCGAATTATCAGTTGCGGTATTGGCTCTTCCGGCTTTGCCCAAAACATTTTCTACCTCGGGAACAGAAGCAATGATTTTATCCTGGATCTGTAATATTCTTTTTACCTCGGTATTAGAAACGTCCGGCATCATCACCGGCATAAATAAGATAGAACCTTCATCCAGCGGCGGCATAAATTCTTTACCCAGGCTCATTATTAACGGGATGCTCACCAGCAAAGCAATAATATTCACAGCGATCGTTGTTTTGCGCCATTTGATGCACAGGCGCACGAGCGGTTCATATATTTTTTGTAGCCCCCGGTTGAGTGGGTTGGCACTTTCCGGCGTGAATTTTCCTTTCATGAAAAAGGAGATTAACACTGGGGTCAGCGTTAAAACAAGAATCGCATCTACAGCAATGATAAATGTTTTGGTATAAGCCAGTGGCGCAAATAATTTTCCTTCCTGGCCGGTCAATAAAAATATCGGGAGAAAAGAAGCAATAATAATAACGGTTGAAAAAAATACGCCTCTTGAAACCTGCTTACAGGAAACTTCAATAATACGCCTTCTTACATCTTCCGGAATTTTTAAATAATTCTTTTCAGGCAAAACCTTTTTGAAAATATTTTCCATTTTTAGTTTGATTTATTGGCAGGATCATTTTGCCACTGCGACAAATTGTGATACGCGTTTTCTGACATGATGATTCCATTGTCAACGATTACTCCGATGGCCAGTGCAATTCCTGTTAAAGACATTATATTGGATGAAACACCAAATGCATTCAACAAAATAAAACTGATGGCAATCGTGATGGGAATTTGAATGATGATGTTCAAAGCGCTTCGCCAGTGAAATAAAAAGAGTAAAACAATGAGTGATACGGCTATGATTTCTTCTATTAATTTTTCTTTGATATTTTCAATAGCCGCTTCAATTAATGTACTGCGGTCGTATGCAAATTTAAAATGGACGCCAGCAGGCAAACCTTTTTCAACAATTTTCATTTTTGCTTTTACAGCTTTGATCACATTGTCAGCGTTCTCTCCATAGCGCATAACTACAATACCTCCGACAACTTCTCCATTTCCATTTTCATCAAAAATTCCTAACCGCTCCGCACCGCCTAACTGAACATTGCCGATATCTTTTACACGAACCGGAATACCGTTGTTGTTGGCGATACCAATATTTCCGATGTCTTCTTTATCTTTTATATAACCCATCCCGCGAATGATGTAAGACATGTTGCTCATCTCAAATTTTCTTCCGCCTACGTCATTATTATTCGCTTTTACTGCGTTCATTACCTGCACGAGAGAGATGTTGTAATACTGCAATTTCAAAGGATCAACTACTATTTGATATTGCTTTTCGAAGCCACCGAAAGAAGCTATTTCAGCAACGCCGGGAACCGTTTGCAATGCAAATTTTATATACCAGTCCTGTAAAGTTCTCTGTTCTCCGAGGTCTAAATTTTTTGCATCTAAAGTGTACCAGAGAACATGGCCTACACCTGTTCCGTCAGGGCCGAGGGTCGGTGAAACTCCTTGTGGAAGCAGTCTCTGCGCATAATTTAATCTTTCTAATACCCTTGTACGTGCCCAATAAATATCTACATCATCCTCAAAAATCACATACACAAAGCTCATCCCAAACATAGAAGTGCCTCGGATGTTTTTAATTTTTGGAATCCCTTGCAGGTTGGATACCAATGGGAATGTAACCTGGTCTTCCATCACCTGTGGACTTTGTCCGTTCCATTCGGTAAAAACAATTACCTGGTTTTCTGAAAGGTCTGGAATGGCATCAATCGGATTTTTTTGGACAGCAAATATTCCCCATGCAAACAATCCCAATGCGAGTGCCAAAACAATATATCTGTTGCGAAGTGAAAGTTCAATTAATTTTTGAACCATTGTTGATTAATTTTCTTTCCCTTTAATTTCCAGGCTGCTCCATGAGTCAGGAGTATTATGAAAAAAGAAGAATAGTAAATGAAAGTATATTACGGCAGTTAGAAGGCTTATGAAAAAAGCCTTTTACGATATAGAAAGAAAAAAATCAGATTCTAAAAACGCAATTAAAAATATAATTGGGAACGCTATAGATTAGGGGAGGCGCGTTGCTTTTATTTTCAATGATAATTCCTTGAGAAGGATAATTGATTACCTGGGAAGAAGAAGTAAATAAATTTAACTCAATAAAATGTTTAACAGGATTACTAATGTGATCAGCAGCAAAATGATTGTCTTTTACTTTGAACAATTGATATTTTGTTTTGCAGCAATCGCCTGTGTTATCCGCTTTGGAACACTTCTGGTGTTCATTTTGTGAAAGGGTAACCGTTACTGATTTCAAATTGCCGCAACAATAAAAACTTTTTAAACTTAATCCTAAAGTGGATAAGGAATAAATGGAAAGAAGCAATATTGCGAAAATTTTTTTCACGATCAAGGCAAAGGTAAAGTTATTTACAAAACTCCTGTTTAAACAGGGCTTTTATTGGAGGATTTATTCACTCTTTTTTACAAAAAATAGAAAAGATGCGACCTTTAAAATAATGATTTTAATCATTCAGCTGGATGATAAAATTCTACTTGTAAAAAGAGAAAAAAATCTTTTAAAAGAAACTACTTTAATTTCCTCCTTCACGTTAGTTAAACTCGTGGTCGGTACTATCCAGAGTTCTTTTTTTATTTCCCTGACCACATGCCATTTTCTGTAATAAATAATTTATTATCAAAGAAAAAGTTTGGTTTAAATTTTCAAAGTGATTATCAGACAACCAATAAAATTTTAAGCTTCTCTTGTTCTTTTCCCGATATCGTAAACATATTTCCCGATTTCATAAATAATACATTGGTCGTTAATTCATTTTTGCCGCACTTTATAATTAATTAGGAAATCATGAAACATACGCTGATATTATTTATTGCATTATTGCCACTCGTATTATTTGGACAAAAAAAAGACAGCACGAAAACGATCTCTTTGAAAGAAATTATTGTAAACAAAATAAAGACTGTTAGAGGAACAGGTCATATGCCGGATGTAAAAGACGGTATTATTTACGCCGGCAAAAAAAATGAAGTGATAATGGTTGATAGCCTTGACGCAAATAAAGCGGTCAATAACACAAGACAAATCCTCGGACGAATTCCCGGGCTTAATATCGTCGAATCAGAGACCGGTGGTTTCACTGCAAACGGAATTTCAACCCGGGGGCTTAACCCAATGCAAAGTATCGAAATGAACACCCGGCAAAATGGGTACAATATCAGCGGTGATGTTTTTGGTTATAATGAATCCTATTATCTTCCTCCAATGGAAGCGGTGAGCAGAATAGAAATGGTTCGTGGCGCAGCTTCCTTGCAATATGGCTCTCAGTTTGGAGGCATGATCAATTATGTATTGAATGAAGCACCAAAAGATAAAAAATTCGAATGGAATACTTCCGAAACAGGTGGAAGCTTTGGCCTGTTCAACACCTTCAATTCTATTGGCGGCACCCTCAACAAGCTCAGTTATTATGGTTTTGCTCAAATTAGAACCATGAACGGGTGGCGGCCCAATAGCCAACAATGGCAGTTATCCGCATTTGGAAAAATACAATTTACCCCTTCTGAAAAATTAAATGCGGGAGTAGAATATACCCTTCTTCGTAACAGGATTAAAATGCCTGGAGGGCTTACAGACAGCATGTTTAACGCAAATCCTCGTAGTTCTTTCAGAAGCAGGAACTGGTTAAAAAGCCCTTGGAATATTGTAACCGGTTATGTCAATTATAACATTACCCCACAAACATTTTTAAGCATTAAATCTTCTCTCATGTTCAGCAACCGTGCCCTCGTTTGGCGCAATGAAGACGGCGGTGCTGCAGCTTTGGATGAAAAAGATCCTGTTACGGGAGAATATGTGAACCGTGAAGTAGAAAACGAAGACATGAACAATGCTACCACCGAAGTGCGGCTGACCTATGATTATACATTTGGAAGAATGAAAAACACTCTGGGAGGAGGATTAAGATATAGTTATGCCTGGTTTAAAAAACAAAGTGGAGGTGAAGGCACAACAGGTACTGATTTCGATCTTTCCATTACCGGTGAATATGAAAAGAATATCGATTTCACCACGACAAACATGGCCCCTTTTATAGAAAATATTTTTAGGGTTAATGACAAGTTTAGTATTACTCCGGGGTTTCGTTTTGAATATATAAGAAGCACCAGTAAGGGATATAAAGAGAGTGATGAAGTGCGGCTTATTGCAAATGAAAGCCGCAACAGGTACCTGCCCCTTTTGGGGTTAGGACTTGAATATAAAACAACAGGCTATACCAATGCGTATGCAAATATCAGCCAGGCTTACCGGCCCATTTCTTATTCCGAGCTCACACCCATCGGTGTGACATCAAAAATTGATCAAAATCTGAAGGACGCAAAGGGATTCAATGCTGATTTGGGCTACAGGGGTACGGTTAAGAACTATCTGAATTTTGATATTGGATTGTTTTATATCGCTTACTATAACCGGATTGGAACTGTATTAATGAATCCCGGATCCTCAAATCAATATACTTTAAGAACCAACGTGGCAAATAGTATTCACAAGGGTTTGGAGAGTTATGTAGAGTTTAATCTCCTGAAATATTTAAACAGCCATTCTAAAAAGGGATTGAATATTTTTAATTCACTGGCTTTGATCAGCGCTAAATATACAAGTGGGGAATTTAAAGGAAACAGGGTTGAAACTGCGGCAAAATATATCAATAGAATTGGTGTGACTTATCATGACAACCGGCTGTCGGCGACTTTTGAAATGAGCAACAATGGAGATGCTTATGGCGATGCAACCAATACAAAAATAAGTTCTGATCCTGTTGCAGGATACATACCTGCTTACACGGTTTTAGACGCAAGTGTAACGTATAAGGTTAAACGCTATTCTTTAAAAGCCGGTATGAATAATATTGCTGATAAAAAATACTTTACGCTGCGTGCAGATGAGTACCCGGGACCCGGAATCATTCCATCAATTGGAAGAAGTTTTTATGTTGGGATTAGCGCAAAGTTCTAGTAGCCTTTGCAGTTGCTTTAGGCTAATGTGCATCTGCTTTTAATACTTCTGAAAATGCATCCTTTATTTTAAATTACAAGGGCGGAGTAGAAATATCCTGCCCTTGTAATTATAGTTTACATTCAATTATCGTTTTATAGAATGATCACTTCTTCTCTGCCACTAATTTATATATCTTTCCGATATTTCCCGCAGGCCCTAAATGCATTGAAGTAGCTACATACATTTCTCCGCTTACATCCTGACCAAAGCCTTTTACAAATTGAAATTTATGCTTCGGTAAAGTAATAATCAAGTTCGCAGAAAATCAGATGGCATTAACAAGCATTCTATATAAATCAAAGAAACAAACAGTTGATAGAAGGATTATAAAAGAAGAAGTTTTTTCTTTTAAACACCTTACCTTATTTTCTTTTTTATGATTGGGCATCATAGATCAGCAGCAGAAGGTTCCTGATTTGTTATTGCTTGTCACACAACTTTTATTTCGAAATTTTTATTCTCCCAGTGATTGGCCTGTTCCCAAAAAAAGGTAAAGCTGATATTACTTACTCTTAAGTTATTGCATGGAATATCAACAACAAAAATTCCAATATTTGTATCTTTTGTGTTTAGGTCGGTGTACGTTTCCCAGTTATTATCTGTCCACCGGACATTAGCTTCTGCTAAAACTTCTATCCGCAATATTTTTTTGAATGAAATTATTTTTTCCTGGTGGTTAAAACGCCAGACAACAATTAAGGAGGTTACTTTATTCTTAATATATCGCTGGGTTGTATACGCAGGCAAATCACAGATCTTTTTCTTTTTTATGGAACTGCATAATTTGATATACTCTGCGTGTGCCCACGTTAATGGCATTGCAGAACCCGAATGCTTTCCAAAAAACAATCCCTTCTCAGGAATATCAGTAGCATCCCAGATTTGTTCCGGCAGCAAAGAATTATTGGAAAACAATTCCATTGCTTTTAATAATTTTTTTGCTTTATCTATTCTTCCCGCGGCTATTTCGTAATGGCCTCTTTCTCCGGTCAGCAAGGGCCAGGCTCTGCCTATACCATGTGTCGACGAAAAGTTTCCGTTTTGATCTTCTCCATATCCGTCTTTGGTATAACGGTGCCAGCAAGGCCCTGAAGGGGTATTAACTTTCAATTTTGCATCAATTACTTTAATAGTATTTAAAACCAGAGGGTCATCTGCTGCACGCAGACCAAATCTCACCAGTGCAATAGCATCAACACAAATTAAATCGCCTAATAAAATTTTTCCCTCTTCGCCCTCATGATTCTTAAGATTAAGGTATTGCTCCTTTACTTCATTTGCCGGCAATCCGGATGGATTAATTCGCATGTAATAACCTTCTACTCCGATTTCTTTTGATATAGCCGTGTCTGTTACATAAAGCCACCGTTCTATATTATCATTCCAATAGTCGGCTGTTTCCCTGCAATATTGAGCAACTTCCTTTTCATCATTTGCTTCTGCAAGTGCAGCACCTGCCAATAAAGCGGCAATTTCAGCAGCAAGGGTAAAGGGAGTAATACCTGATTCTTCTTCCCACCTGTCCTGTTCGGTTGAAGGGCCATTTTTAACCAGGTAAATGATGGCTTTTTTTACGATGGGCCAATATCGTGCGATTCTTTCTTTATTTAGAAAATTTTGGTTAAAAGCATTATCGACCAGTAAAATAGCAAGTGCTATCTGATCCATCTGAATTCCATTCCAATAGGGTGTGCCTTCAAGCCACATATTCTGAGTCCAGCTACCATCAGATTTCTGTGTTGACATTAAATAATTGAGAACGCGTAATAAATTATCTTCTGTTTTCAATTCGAGGAAACCGCCGGAACTTAATGCTAAATCGCGTGGCCAAACAAGATGGTAACCACCGAGGTCGCCGTCGCCTTTTTGATTTCCCCATGGTATGGAAAGGCTGGCAATAATTCCGCCGGGGAATTTTTTTGAATCATGTATCCGTAATACGGCCGCACTTGACCTGAAATTCCTTCCCACTGTATTTCTATCTGATTTGAGATTTTTTAATAACCTTTGCCACTTTTGCCATTCATAAATGTATCTTTCCCTGGCAAGATCAAACCCATCCAAAATACTTGACCACGCCTGGTTGGCAGCATCTCCGGGGGTACTTCCAAAACCAAGCGCCAGCACTACTTTTTTATTTTTCGAAAAATCAATTTGAGCAGTTAGGGCAATATTTCCTTTGTCTGCTTGTTGATATTCCCATTCCATCTTGTAATGCTGTTTTAAATCGGTATAGCCATCGGAAACGCCAACATAACCTACTGAACATTTTAAATACCCGGATGAACAGGCTAATGCAAGTGAAGTGTTATCGCGTTGTGCAAACAACATCGGTATTCCGTGGTAAAAACCTTTCCATCCACTATTTCCTGCACCATTATTATTAATATGAGGTGATAACAGCACATATAAGTTACATTCCGGCCATGTATCATTTGATGAGGGATTGAAAATAATTTGCTGAAGAACGGTATTACGAAGCGGGTCGGATATAATTTCCTTTTCTATGGAGTATCTTCTTTGTTTACATGTATTGATAATGTGAAAAGCAGGAACGCCTTCTTTCATCCAGTTTATGGAATGATCAGTGTCATTTTTTTCTTCTGAAAAAAACCGGTTCCCATCTGATACAAGAAATTCCAAACTCCTCAGGCATGCCATATCTTCCGTGGGGTAAAAAACTTCATTTAAAATACCGCGTCCGATAGTAAAAGCAAGAAAAGAATTCGAATTGACAGATTTGCCAATCCCTGATTTTGAACTTGAAGTCCAGGTGCCCGGCATCCCGGGAGCGCCGGGAGGTATTATAGAATTAGAGCCCATTATAAATTGCCATTTTTTGTTGGTTTACTGTCAAAAATTAATCTTCTGTCAAATCACTTTTAGTATCATTGATCGCGTCAAAAACGAATCCCGCGGTAGTAGCATAGATTACATGATGAAGCGCAAACATGGCGAGATCTTTTTTACTCCATTCGTTGATTGGCGGTGCCACTTCAAAATCCGGCTCTATAGTAATAGCAGTATAAAATATGGCAACCCAATGAATGGCTGTTGCAGGAAATCCCTTAATTCCGAAAAGCGATAATATCACCCGTGCTGATCCCCAGCTTGTACCATAAACCCAATTTACTTCATCAGAAAACTTTTTCCTTGCTTCCATTTTAGAAGCTTCAATATCCAATGCCTTTGATGCAGCATCACCGGGTGCAAAACTTGTGGGCTTACCTGTGATCTTTCTTTCTATTGTTTGGGAAAGAGTGATAGCTGCAGTACCCACCAAACCAGCGATCAAACCTTTGCCGAGAGCTGAGCCAAATGCACCGACATGTTTACTAAATTCATGATTACTTTTCATCTGTCTTAATTTTTTATTGCACTTTAGCTTAATACTATTGAAAATCAGGTTCCTTTCTTACACAATAGAGTTTAAAAAAGAAAAAGAGTTACAAATTATTGCTGTAAGTGAAAAAAGCAGAAAGCAAAGAACACATGAGGATTTCTTACGGTGAAAAAGTAGAATGAGAATTGTAGTAAATATTCATCTAATAGCTATTTATATAGTCACTGTATGAATTCACATAATCACATTTCCAGGAGCAGGGCCTCAGATGTGGCCAACTGCAATAATCCCAGTGGAGATATTACCTGACACCGCAAATTGATTTGTAGAGAACAAAAATAGTGCTTGTATTGGTTTTGGAAGCAATCGGCATGCTATTACAGCATTCTAAATCCCACGCGAGAAATGGGATTCGAATGCCTAACTTTCCGCACTCAGTTAAGGCTCCCGTAAAATAATTTATGGGAGTTTTTATGTTGGCTCATTGTTTCACATTTCTAAATCGGTTCGAAGATTCCCTTTTCCTTATTTTTTCTTACATGGGCTGCATCAAAACATTGGCCGTTCATTGCTACATACACGCCATAAGGAAGCGCCTGGGAAAATGCAAGTGCGCTTCCGAGATTAAAAAAACCATCTGAACTGCCAAACTTATACGGTATCATAGCCCCTGTAAGCACAATTGTTTTGGGAATGCCGGCTTCCGAAAGAAATTTCCCGGTAATTTCCATCGTATCTGTGCCATGCGTAATTACAATGTGTTTTTCTTCTGCCTGCCTGCAATGGTCTGCAATAATCTTACGCTCTTTGTCGGTCATATCGAGGCTATCAATCATCATTAAAGTTTCAACTGCAACATCCGCATTGCATCTTCCACGTCGCAACATTTCGCCAAGATGGGTGCTTTTGAAAAAAAGCTGGCCCGTACGTTCATCGTATTCTTTATCAAATGTTCCTCCTGTCACTAAAATTTTGATGTGCATATACTTATATTTAATACTCAACAACAATCGGAAAATAAGAATTCAGTTTTTTTATTTATCTGCTGTTGGCAGATTTCTTTACTGGCTAAAATCAAAACAATGTTAGCATGTATCTTTGAAAACACTTCTAATTCCGCTTAGTTATTTCCGTTATGAAATTAAAAATTGTTTTTCAAAACCGCTTTTAAATCGTCCTTCAGCGTGTCGAATGAAAACGGAAGCACATGTTCGGCATAACGGATAATGCCATTCTTATCAACAAAAAAAGTTAAGGGATAAAGGCCGGTAACCTGGTCGCAATACCATTTTGCTTCAGGTATAATCGTAAAATTAAACGGATGCCTTTTTAGAAAATTTACTACGGCGCTTTTTTTATCAAAAGTAATGGCCAGAAAAACGGCACCCGAATTCGCATATTCATTCCTAAGACGGTTTAGATCCGGTATTTCTTCGATACATGGGCCGCATGTAGTAAACCAGATGTTAAGCACTACAGGTTTGCCTATCAGATTTTTAGAATTGATAAGATTGTTTGCCATATCCCTAAAAGCAAATTGAGGCAATGCCTGGCCTTCCCAGGGACGGTTAAGATTATCAACGGCCACAGGATCCATTCTGAGATTTACAAAATAAATTATGCTGTCATATCTTTTTTCGAAAGATGTTGTGCGGGCAACGAGCTTGTAGCGGCTGTTCTTTCTCGACGTTAAAAATGAGTCCAACTGAGCCTTCGTCCAGTAAGGTCCTCTTTCGGTTTTATAATAAGTGTTTGCTGAATCCAACTGCGTATTCTGGCAAAATGCATTTTGGCAAAAAAAGAATAAACAACAAAATCCAAAAAAAATATGGTAAGAAAATTTCGCTTTCATCACTTTTGAGATGCTCAAAGTAAGATAAAATCCTTACGATAACTGAAATATCCAAATTTGATTCTGCCGGGAACGGCTATGCTAATAGTAAAGCAGCAAATAATGATAATTTTTATTCTGTGCCGCAATCGCAAGCTCCGTAAAGATTTACCTTAATAGGAACAATCATTCCATGCTTTCTTTCAGCTTATGATAATCCAATTGATTAAAAAGATTTATGGTTTTTTGCTCAAGATAATTATACGACGTTTTTTCAAAAATGCTTAGGTTCGGAATCTGGTAATACACGAAAATCAACTGCGCAGCAGGCGCTGCGGGTGAAGTATCATAATAACCTGGATTTATTTTGTATAACCCAACACCCTCCATTCTTCCCACCCTTACGAGGCCTTCTATTGCATCTAAAGCTTTTCCTTTATTATAATCAAGTCTTGCCGGCGAAGCAGCATCTGTTGAAGACATTGAACTGACCAGGTTTTGAAATTCCCTGATTTTTTCTGCTTTGTCTGCTATTTGGTGTTTTAAAGTCTCATTCGCTTTTTGAATATTTTGCATACCGGCTTTTAAGGCAGCGATCGTTTCCTGCGTCAAATAGGATGGTGGATTCTTCAAGGTTTCCTCTGGTTCTTTCAGGCTCTTTATATTGTATGCAATTTCCTTTTCATCTTCACTGATTTCATATTTTCTTTTAGCTATCAGAAATTCCACAAATTCTCTCCGGGTCAAAGGTACAAAGAGTGGACGGGGATTTCTTTTAATAATGCGAAAAGGGCGGTTGGGCGCAATTGCAGGATATCCATATTTGCTAAAATCCAATTCAATATAATCTGCAGTAGAATCCGAGATCGGAGGTTGTTCAAAAAATTCCGGCACCTTAGCATTTGAGCAATCTTCCCAAAAATTGCCCACCTGTTCAAAAAAATGAGAAATGGTATTTGTTTCTATTCCCAGAGCGGTTCCATCCATCGATTCCTTTATGCCGCCGCTGCCATCCTGGAGTAAATAATAAAAATTAAAAGCAAAATCACATTCAGGAATTAAAACATTTTTTTGCGATGGGTCATTATTAATTCCAAAACCAGTTTTTACAACAAAGCCTTTTGGCGGATTAAAAACGGGCTGAGAAAATAAAATATTCAACTCTTTGGCCAGCGTCTTTTTAAGCGAAGTCGCTTTCGCGTGATTCATGTTTTTTACCGCATCTACTCTTTTAAAAAAAATTTCCGGCGAACTGTTCTTTATTTTTCCGATGGCATCTTCAGCATGTTTAATTTTAGATTGAGATAGTGCCTGTGATATATTCAAACAAAACAGCAGGACAACAGCAATATATTTTTGAGAATTCATAAAAAAAATTTCGGTGTTAACTTACAAACAAAAATTGTGTTTTTCCCGTGCCCTAAATCTTCACAAATTCTACTCTCCTGTTGTTCGCTTTGCCTTCTGGAGTATCGTTTTTATCTATCGGTTTCGTTTCGCCAAAGCCTTTTGCAGTTAAACGGTTTTCATCAATGCCCATTTTTATTAACTGAACCTTTACAGCATCCGCGCGGCTTTGCGACAATTTCATGTTGGCATCATCATTTCCATCGCTGTCAGTGTGGCCATCAATTTCAAATTTTAGATCTGCATGTTCTTTCATTAGTTTGGTAATTTCATTTAGCGCACCCATAGATTCCGGTTTAATCGAAGACTTATTTACATCAAATAAAATTCCGTGAGTAATAAATTTTCCGTCGGTAACAATCTTGTTGTATTTGTCATCACCGCCCGCAGCAAGCCGTACATTTTTTATTTTGATCCCATACCTGTCCGCTTTGATATCTACTTTCGCCGCGCCTACTGGTAACATATTTGTAGCTACAACACGGTATCCATCTACATAAGCCTTCCCAATATTTTTACGAACATAAATCGCAATGTGATGCCAGGTATTTCCGACAAGAGATTTAGCGAGATCGTCCGGAAAGCTTACCGTGCTTGTGTTACGGTCACCGAAAACCGCACGAGAGGTGCCATCTATTTTAAACCGGTATAGAGGATACCCGCTATAATTTTCATCTCCACGTTGACGGAAGTTTACATTGAAATCACTAACATATCTGAAATACGCCCCTTCATCGTTTTCATACATCATATCAAATTCAAGAGTAAACTGCTCAGGAAGATAGTTTTCTGAACTCATCAAGGGTGCCACAGTTGTTTGGCCATCTTTCTGAAGATGCAAAATTTTTTCTCCTTCAAAAGTTTGTATTTCCGAATTTCCTTTTTTGATGATAAAACGCGCCGGCATTTCGGCATCTGGCTCAGCGCTTAAGTCCGGTTCAAAAATAATTTTATCTCCAGGAACAAAGTCATAATTTTTATAATCGGCAACTTTTGCAGTGGTAGTTTTTTTAGAAAGATTCTCATCTGTTTTTGGCTCTTCAGCATTTACTGCGGTGGTTTCTTCCTTTTGCGTTTTATCATTTGATGTGCCGTTTACCGCATTATCAATGGCGCGATCGGTAGCATTTCCTGCCTTATGTATAATATTATTTTCAGCACGGTTTTTTACTTCATTTTTTATTTTTTTTAAAAACTGTCCATTTAAATTTTTAAATGGAATGAAGCAACAAATGAATAAAGAGAAAGGCAATGCAAGAAAAAACTTTTTCATAATTTGTAATTTATCTGGTGAAAATTTTCTGCGAAGATTTTTTTAACTATAGCAAATGTCCGGCAGATAAGGCTTTGAGACAATCCCATAAAAGAAGGGATTTTAAAACTACCGGAAAAAGGGGATTTTTTTAAAATGGTTGGAGAGCTGATTTTTTTTAGAGAAATTCGTTTGCATTCCATTATTGCGTGAATAAAATCCTTTCAAAAAATAATGATCACAAAGGCTGAGAAATTTATCTTTTTATTGCTTCTTATAATTGCTGGGCAGTTGAAAGCGTTTCCAGATAGTAGCCCGCATGACAGTTTGATGAATGAATTAAGAAAAAAAAATTTACCGGATTCATTACGAATTGAAATATTGTTACAACTGGGCTGGGATTATTCCTTCTTTAATGCTGACTCGGCACGCATGTTTCTTGATAGGGCTGCGGTGAATGCCAGGAAAATAAAAGACATTAATAAAACAGGGCAAG
Source organism: Hanamia caeni (assembly GCF_003721595.1). Taxonomy (GTDB): domain Bacteria; phylum Bacteroidota; class Bacteroidia; order Chitinophagales; family Chitinophagaceae; genus Ginsengibacter; species Ginsengibacter caeni. The sequence goes on along the minus strand of NZ_RJJR01000001.1, from coordinate 47,434 downwards.
CGTATAATTACATTGGCACAAACTTTTTACGCTCCAGTGATTATGACAGTGCCTCGCATTATTATTTAATAGCAGATTCACTTTACAAATTAGTCAACACAGAAGTTTCTAAAATAAATTTCAGCGTTAATAAAATGGCGATGGCAACTGTGATGAGTGAACAGGGCAACCAATTGCAGGCTATCAAATATTATCTTGACGGAATTGATGCGTTGGGAAAATACAATTTTCCTGACAAGTGGAATATCCTGGTGAGCGCTTATACCAACATCGGAAATGTGTACAATGAAATAGAGCAATTTGATAAAATGCTGGAATATGATTTAAAAGCGCTGGCAATTTGCAATTCGCAGAAAATAGCGGATTCAAAAACTGTCCAGGTTCAAATGCTGACCTCACTTGCTTACGTAAAGTTGAAAGATTACAACAACGCCAAAAAATTATTTCAAAAAATTGACCCGCTTTCCAAAAAAATAAATTCGCCATACATATTCAGTATTCAATATGGAATTATGGGCAAATATTATAAAGACCAAAATCTACAAGACAGCGCCGTTTATTATTATAAAAAATCACTTTCGTATTCACAGCAATCGAATAATAAATTCCAGGAAGCAAATATTTTACAGGAGCTGGGAATTATTTTTTCTCAAAATAAAAAATACAAGGAAAGTATTGATTATTTAGAACAGTCGCTGAATTTGAGCAAAAAGATAGGCGACAAAAAACGCGAGGTAAATTCTTTAAAATACCTCTCAGAGCTTTATTCATCAATGGACCAAAATGCAAAAGCGGTTCACACTTACCAGGCTTACATCCGGCTGAAGGATAGCCTGGATAAATCGGCCAACTTAAAAAAAATAAATGAGATTGAAAACCAGTACCAGGCTGCACGTAAACAGGCTATTATTCTTTCTTTAGAAAAAGATAACCTGATTCAGAAATCAACGCTGCAGCAGAGACGTACTTTGATTATCTCCTTAAGTGCAGGATGCATTTTATTATTATTTGTTGCTTTACTATTGTATAAAAATTATAAAAACAAAAATCATCTTCTTTTACAAACCAAAAGGATGCACGAGCAGCAGATGAGAGAAATGGAAAAAGAAAAAAAGCTTGAGGCCGCAGAGTTGGTAATGAAGGGGCAGGAAAACGAAAGAAGCAGGCTCGCCCGCGACCTTCATGATGGAGTTGGCGGTTTGTTATCAGGTGTAAAATTATCCATGTCAAATATGAAAGGAAATGTATGGCTATCAGAAGAAAACGCAATGTCATTCAATAATGTGATTGCACAATTAGATCAATCCATTGCAGAACTACGAAGAGTTTCGCACAATATGATGCCGGAAGCATTGATTAAGTTTGGATTAAAAGAAGCGCTTGAAAATTATTGCGAAAATCTGAATTTGTCAGGGAATATGCACGTAAATCTGCAAACACATGGCCTGGAAAAAAGAATGGAACAGAACAATGAAATTGTCATTTATCGTATTATCCAGGAATTGCTAAATAATGTAATAAGGCATGCAGAAGCCAGGAACGTTTTAATTCAATTGTTTCGTGAAGGCGACCGTTTTAACCTGACAGTAGAAGATGATGGAAAAGGATTTGACGCCAAGCCGGATGAAATACACTCCGGCGCAGGCCTTGCAAATATCAGGGCCAGAGCCGAATATTTAAACGGTACAGTAGATATTATTTCTGCTACGGGCGAAGGCACTTCGATAAATATCGAAGGAAGCTGCAGCTAATTAAAAATGGTGTATTTAAATTCAAAAAATGAGCACTAAAGTTTTTATTGTGGATGACCACCCGATGGTAGTAGCCGGCTTGCATTCGTTACTCACTCAGTTGGAAAATCTGGAAGTAGCGGGCTCGGTTTCCAATGCGTTTGAAGCAATTCCATTTTTAAAACAAAATAAAGTGGATGTGATTTTACTCGATATTAATCTACCTGATATCAGCGGCATTGACCTTTGCAAAAAAATCCACACCGAATTTCCCGGCATCAAAATAATTGGAATCAGCACTTTCAGCGACCGCAGCTACATTTCGCGCATGATAGGAAACGGAGCTTCAGGTTACTTAATTAAAAGCGCATCAAAGGAAGAAATAGCGGAGGCAATAGAAGCTGTGTTGAAAGAAAAAATGTATTTAGGCGTTTCCAGTGAACATATCGCAAGGCCTTTTTCAGCAAATTCAACCGGCAATCTTCCCGCGCTTACAAGAAGAGAAAAGGAAATCTTAAGTCTTATTTCCGAAGGACTAACCAACCACCAGATCGCAGACAAGTTGTTCATCAGTCCCTTAACTGTTGATTCGCACAGAAAAAATTTATTGACCAAATTAAATGCAAACAATACTGCCTCGCTGGTACGAGTGGCAATAGAAAACGGGTTAATTTAAAACGGGCATTTATAGTTTACTTGCCAATCTATCGGTATTTCCTGTTTCCGGACCAGCCTTGTGGTACGTTCTAAAAAATTCATCTGCAGATAGAATACCGCTGCCTTTGATAGCGAACAGGATCAATAATAGAAATACAACTATAGATAAGATAAATTCTGATGTGCTCTCTCCGATATTTTTACTGTTAACAAAAAAGACCGCAATAAAAAGAATCGGTATTTGCACAATAGATGCGGTTTTGGTAAACAGTCCGGTCAATATTAACAAGCCACACAGCAGGGTAAGATAAGCAATAATAAAAGTGAGGGCTTCAGCATTTTTTGAAAAGACACCTATTCCTGTGTTTGCAATTAAAGCTTGTAAGCTTTCAGTATCCCTGATGAAAACGATCCCTTTCCAAAAAAGAATAAGGCCCAATATAATTCTAACAACCGTAAGCCAAAGTGGCTGGCTTAAAGATGTCTTTTCTGTTACAGGCTTTTCAGTCATTGTTATAATTTTTAAGATGAAAAATAAAAGCCATACAAAGAGAATTCATGCACTTCAATATCAAATTACAATTATTTAATGATGTATCAAAACAAAATATCGTGCTTAAAATCAAATCCGTCTATTTCTTTGTCTACTGGTTATATTCTATGATTCGCCACTACTCGTATATATTTCAGGAGATGGAGAAATTTATCTTATTGGCGGAGAGGCATCAAAGTTGATGGTTACATTTCCATTGTTCGTTTTCCTATATTCCTGGTAACCTCCATAATAGGCACAAACTTTTAGAAAATATTTTCCAGGAGGAACATCATAAAATACATACAAGCCATTTACAAACTGTGCGGTTTTTTTGCCTTTGGCAGTCTCTATTTTAGGATCGCAACCAATTTCATACACCTTGGATCTTTTTATGAGCTTTTCATTTGCTTTTACTTCTGGCAAGAGGTAAATCAATAAATTTTTAGGCACTGGTTTGCCTGCCTCAAAACTTACTTTTAGTTTAAGGCTGTTTGTATCTTCCGGATGCGCTATCACCGGTTGTTTTGGCCTTATCAATTCAGGATGCTTTCTCCGGTAATCCTGAAATTCCAAACTTAATTTCGTGTATGCCTGTTGAAGGTCAAGCAGCTTAATGCTATCAAATGTTACGCGCCTTTGCAAAAACTCAATGGAACTTTTTGCCTGGTCATTTAAAAGCGCTGAGGCTTTTTTATTATCGAGCAATTCGGCTATCTGCGCATCCTGTAATGCAATTTCATTTTTTAATTGCGAGCGCTGATTATTTATTTCTGCAAATCTGTTCTGTAAAGAATCCGTTTTCAGGCTGTCAGCACCCGCAGCTTCCGGGTTATCCACCGAAGAATTTTGATTTCGGTTATTAGAAACATATCTCCCATTGTTTAAAGTTTTTCTCAGACTTCCTATTGAATCCTGCAGAGAATTCAGCGAGTCTGTACTGGCTTTAATCTGCTCATCAATCTGCGCTTTTTGTTTCACCGCTTCATCTTTGTCGTGCACAGCTTTTCCGGCAATGGCAAACCAGATAGCTATAGCGGCTAATACGGCGATTATTGCGATAACAAGAAAGCGTTTGTTCGCTCTTTTTTTTGCTTCTTTTTCTGCAAATAATTTTCTTCTTTCTTCCCGGTCGTCTTTAATAATCGGTGCTAATACATCATGAGTAAGCTCAATAGATTTTCCATCTTCCCTTACAAAATATTTACGCTTTAAAACCTCAATGCCGGGAAGCAACGTTCTGTCAATTTCGTTGATCGAATATTTAGTCCGGTATCCTTCATCAGTAATTAACTTATCTTCTAAAAAATCATTAACCGGCCTCAGGCTTTTTGATGGGCCTGGATTGGGGCCAAGCACTGCCTGGTTACTTTCATTTAAAACCTGGTTATAAATCGAATGAAGAATTTTTTCCTTTGGATATTGGGCAAGAAAACCGGAAGATATTTTATTTTGATTTTGGCTAACTCTTTCCTTGTCGATATACGTGCATACCTGGCTTAGCAACGAAGGCTCAATTGCCAGCATATCGTAGTTCTTATCCACATCTTCTTCATTTACAAGAAAGCTAACAATTTTATGCGCTTCGCTTTCATCTATTTTTGATTGCCATGTTTTCGTAATCACCGTATAGGCCTGGTTGCCGTTCATGGGCAGCAGCCGGAATCTCGAATATTTTATAGCGGGGATTTTTGTAGAAACACTTTCAAACTCAGGCAAATATTCTTCTCTGAATGCGAATATGATTTTTGCTTTTGGATCCTTGTAGCCGTATTTCACCTGTTGTTTTTCATTGAGAAATTCATCCTTTAATTTTCTGGGGATGGAATTTTCAATCACATCCGCCAACTCGTCCCAGAAGGTAGCAAGCTCGTTAGCGCCAAAGTGATTGGCTTTTTTTGCGAGTGTAAATATTTCTTCAAACTGGTCGAAAACCAAAATGGGCGTGATAGTTTTCCATAAAGGTTCAGAATGAAAATATTCCCACAATGTTGTTTTACTGTCCGGATAGGATGAGGCGTTGAAGCCATATTTATCAATCTGCGTTTTTAAGACATTCTTAATCTGATCCACCAGTTCAGGGCTGTCTTCTTTAAATTCCAGCCTAATCCTGAAGGGAAGAAAAAACTCTTTTCTCAAAATCGGAAAAATACCTGCATTAAGCAATGAAGTTTTGCCTGTGCCAGATTTACCAAAAACAATCGTAAGCGTATTTGTTTTAACCAGGCCCGTCAATTGGTCTGTTTCATCATCTCTTCCATAAAAGATATTGGATTGCGCTTCCGAATAGGATTCTAACCCAATAAATAATCCGCTGTCGGATGCTGTACCACTGTCATTAGATGGCATAAAATTTACGTTAGTTTTAAAGTCTCCCTTATTTGATCAATAAATTCTGGTGACGGGTTGCCTGAAACGACTTTCCCAATGCTTAATTCGGAAAAATATTTTGGTACATTTTCATTATAAGGATTGGTATTATCAATCACAACGGGTACGAGATACTTATCAGTTTTTCCATCCAGCTTTCTCCAGATGCTTACATTATTTGCGGTAAGCCACTCAATCTGAACATAGCCATCTTTATGCATCAAGCTGTTTTCAGAAATGAGCGGAATAAAAAGATCGGCCGCTCTTATGCTTTTGGCAATTTCAACTTCATATTTATCACCAGGCAAAATCTCGCGGTTATCATACCAGCATGTTACGTTAGAAATTCCTTCAATACCTTTTTTTAAATTTTCAACAGCTTCTTTATCAGCGATGGTATAGCTCAGGAAAACCATTTTTTTCGTATCCTGTGAAGGGTTTCTTTTGCTCCACTGGGCATACAATTCATCCACGAACTGCCCCGTATCTCCCGCATAGGTGGCAACCCTGTAATTTTTTAAAAAATCGAATTGGGTATCCCGAAGTGGCGAAGGATCATTTACAACAAGAATTTTACGAAGTGTCCTTCCCCATGAATGCATTGGCTGATTAGATAAAAGGCGCAAAATAAAGCGCACCATCCAGTTAGGAAAAGAGCACCCCAGGAATACGAGGTTTCTTGTTTGTAATGCATTCAAAAGATTGACAGCTTTTACATCGCTCATCTTTTCGTTAAACTGTGTGGTAAACTCGAGCATACTTTCCTCCGTAAGCGCAGGATCAATGGTATTCAGTAATGATCCGAAAACATTAAACATAAATGGCGACTGCAAACAATCCAGGTTTCCACAATCGAGGAAGGGCTCATTCAGCGAAAAATTTATAGCGGTAAGTGGCTCATTTCTTAGCTTCTGATAAATATTTGCAACAATATTATCATACACCACCGTGTTGATAAAATAGTTCAAATCCGTAATTCCCAATAGCCGGTTAAGCAAGGGAAATTCCAGGTTAACTCCTTTTACGATTTCTCTTAACCGGCTAATAACGTCTACCAGTTCCAGATCGGAATTGTTTTTTACAATAAAATCAATAGCATTCATCAGTGATAAATCCTGCTTATCTGTTACCTGGTATGCATTTAATAACTGGCCGGATAAGTACTGATCGATAGGGATAAGCGCGTCTCCCTGTTTGCATTTAAACATTTCCTGCCCCAGAACAACCGTTACTTTCTTTGCAGAAATAAAGCCGAGAAGCTCGTCCCAATCGCCTTGTTGTGAGAAGATTTTATTCATAATAATTACAGTAAAATATGAGTAGGTATGCGCAGCAGGATTTTCCTGGATTGGAAGGATAAAATTAAAGATAATGAAATTTGATAAATTCATTTAAATATTACAAACTCTAAGTAACTTCAGTTCTTTAAAAAAATCCCCTATCCTTATTGAAGCTTGTGCCTGCCGCTTAAACGCCACATTCTTATAATTCTTTAAACTCAAAAAAGAATAGATGAAAAGTAATAAGCCAAAAGAAAAACTTCTTATTGGGAAAGAATATCCCACGCCCGGTGAAGAAGAGATAGCGTTAAAGATTGTTGATTTACTGCAAATGCAAATGCTAAGGCTGGATAAAGGAAAAAAAATGAAAAGGCAAATTCATCCTAAAATGAATGGATGTGTAAAAGCTGAATTCATTATACACAAGGACCTGGCGGAGGATTTAAAAGTAGGAATTTTTAAAAATGAAACATCTTTTCCGGCCTGGATCAGATTTAGCAATGGCAATACCAAACCACTTCCTGACTATAAAAAAGATGTGCGTGGGTTCGCCATCAAAATTATGAATGTACCAGGCGAAAAAATTCCACTGGTAAATAGCCCTTCTATCAACCAGGATTTTATTCTGATGAATCCCAAATCATTCGTTGCAAAAAAGTTGGAAGATTTTTACCAGGTGCTGCAGGTAGTTACCATGTTGCCTTTTAAAGGGCCTGTATTAAAAAAGGTCCACTATTTTTTTAAAAATGCCTCCGTATTTAAAAATGGCTCCAATACAAAAGTGCTGTGCAACCATCCTTTTGAATTGGATTATTATAGCACCACGCCATACAGGTTTGGCGACGAAACACGCGCCGTCAAATACGCAGTTTTTCCATCAAAGGAAAATGATATTTCATGCGTGCAGAATAATACTGATCCCGATTTTTTACGGTTGAGAATGCAGGAAACTTTGCTAAAAAATGAAATTTATTTTGATTTCTGTGTGCAGTTTCAAACCGATGCAGAAAGAATGCCCGTAGAAGATCCAACAGTAGCATGGGCATCTCCTTTTCATAAATTGGCTACCATCAGAATTCCTATCCAAAATTTTGACACGCCCGAACAAAGAGAGTTTGGTGATAATCTTTCCTTTAATGTGTGGCATTCACTTCCCGAACACAGGCCAATCGGCAATTTCAACAGGGCCAGAAAAATTATCTATGAAAAGATGTACAACTTCCGTCATGAACAAAATAAAATTCCTATAACAGAGCCTACGGCGGATCATAATTTTTTTAACCAACTAAACCTTAAACAGGATGCCGAACAAAAATCAGCAAATCGTACAGCAAATGTATCATGACTTCGCAACAGGTAATATTCCCGCCGTTCTTTCAGCTTTTGATAAAAATGTGGTATGGAACCGGGCCGGTGCGCCATTTATTCCTTTTTCCGGCACCTTTACCGGTATTGATCAAGTGATGAAAATGTTTTCTATCCAGGATGAAAACCTTAAAATGAAATCTTTTGTTCCACAAACATTTTGTACGAACGAAGACACCGTTGCCGTGATAGGCCACGACGAGGCTGATGTAAAACCAACGTCAAAGAGTTACGCTGCAGATTGGGTACAGGTATTTACATTAAAAGATGAAAAAATAATCAGCGTACAAGTGTTCATGGACACAAAAAAAATCGCAGATGCATTTGAAAAATAACAAAATAAAAATTCGTTCTATTTGCTTGTTGACTGATCTGAAGTAGCTGCTGTTTGAACAGGAATCGCTTTCAATTTGTCTTTTGTTTCTGCAAGTAATTCCCGTATTGATTTATTTAAAACAGGATGAAGCTTCGTCGGATCCAATTCCAATAATGGCAACAACACAAATCTTCTGTTGGCTATTTCAGGATGAGGAATTATAAGATTCTGTTCGTTGATAATTTCATTATTAAAAAACAAGATATCGATATCTATAATACGGGCTGCATTTTTTATCGTTCTTTTTCTTCCCATTTCTTCTTCAATTTTTAGGATCAAATGAAGAACTTCACGCGCAGACAGCAGCGTATCTATTTCCAATACCTGGTTATAAAATGCAGGCTGGTTAGTAATTCCCCATGCTTCCGTTTCATACATTGCAGAAAGGCGTATAATTTTTCCAATTTGTTTCTGAATTAATGCAGCGGCGGTTTCCAAATTTTTTTTTCTATCACCTATGTTGCCACCTGTTATTAAAAATAATCTGTTCATTTTATTACTTTAATATTGACTTAACCTTTTATCAAGTTGCAATAATTCAGAGAAAACAATTCGTATCTTTTTGAACTTTGCATGAAGCGGATTTAGCAAAAAATTACTTTCCTGCCGAACAATTGCAGAAGGAACTTTTAAAACAAGGTTTTGCTTATTTTGTAAAAACTGATCACCCAACCACTGTGTATAATCAGGCTCCTGTTCCCAATTTTTTTTTATCTTTTTATAGGATATTTCTGCCACCTCATTCTCATCTGGTATTTCAATATGCAAAAGATATTGTGTCGGTGGAATTTCCCCTTTCTTCAAATGAACTAAAGATTCTAAAATACTTAAAGAAATAAATTGAGAAGTATATAATAATGGAAGCCCCCTGGAGTTCCACCTGGATCCATACAACGCTGCTCCATTGCCGGAAATATCATTTTTGTAGGTTTCATTAGTAATTCGGTAAACTATCATGCAAAAATTCCGTGTTCTATTCTTCCTAATTGTGTAAGTACGTTATTGATGCCTTCAATACTAGCGAGCGAATGTAAGGACAAACGGCCTTCCAGCATATAGGGATTATCGCGAAGCCACAGATTAAATTTTTGATAGCTTCCAAACACTTCTTTACCACGTTGAAAAACTTTATTTATCTGGTAAATTCTGTCGATGGTGCCTGAGCTAAAAGAGCCATCATTATGGGCATATCGTTGTAATGTTCTTTCTGAAATATGAAGAATATCTGCCCATTCTTTTTGCGTAAAATCTACCTTTGACGCCATTTTTTTAAAATCACTAAAGGAAATATCTCTCGAAATTTTGATTGGCTGCGATGGATAATAAGCAGCTTCAGGTTCTTCGGCCTTTACCGACTTAATAGCGGTATTTTTATATTTTTTACTTTTCATAGTCTCGTCATTTGTCCTCCAAATATACGACATTTGTCTTTTGTTTCAAGTTTTTTTAAATTTTTATTTTTTCACGGTTAGTTTTGCGCCATAAAATTTCTCATATTGATGAAACCATACAGTCAGATCAGGGCAATGCTTGCAATAACCAAAGCCAGCTTACACGCGCTTTTCAGAAGCCCTTCTTCGGTTGTTTTTGGTTTTGCATTTCCATTTGTTTTTATTCTTGTTTTTGGATTTATGGGCAATGGCGGAGCATTTACAAGCTATAAAATTGCGGTTGATAATTCTGCTGACACCGCCAATGAGCTGTACAAAGCCATTGAAAATTCAAACGGCGTTACCATAAAAAGATATCCGGATCATAAATCATTGGAAAAGGATTTAGACGGTGGCAAAATAGCAGGCGTCATTAATATTCAAAAGGATTCATCTAAAAATCCACCTTATATTTTTACTTTAAAAAGTACTACATCCAGTAATAATCAATGGCCACAGTTTAAAGCCCTTGTAGAAAGTATCATCAACAAACTGAGCAACGAAAAATATCCCAACCGGCCAACTATAGCAACTTTTGACTTTGATTTTCCGAGAGATATTGCTGTCATTAGAAAATACAAAACCATTGATTTCATTTTGCCGGGGCAATTGGGTTTTTCACTTTTGGCTTCCGGTGTTTTTGGCGTAGCATTTATGTTTTTTAACCTGCGGAATACACTCGTACTGAAACGATTTTTTGCTACGCCCATCAGCAGAACCTACATTATTTTGGGGGAAATGCTCAGCAGGGTTTTATTCCAGATGTTAACAGCAATAGTAATCATCCTTGCTGGCCGGTATTTGTTTGATTTTACTTTGGTAAGGGGATTTGAAACATTCGTTGAATTGCTCATTTTAAGTTTTATCGGCCTTGTGGTATTTATGGGAATGGGCTTTATCGTGAGTGGCCTCGCCAAAAACGACAGTACGATACCTCCATTTGCCAATATCATTACCCTTCCCCAGTTTTTAATTGGCGGCACATTTTTTCCTATAGATGTTTTTCCAAAATGGCTACGTGGAATAGCGCAGGCAATGCCGCTCACTCATTTGAACAATGCTTTACGAGACGTGGCTTTTGAGGGAAACAATTTGTGGGACGAAAGATGGGAAATAAGCATCCTACTTTTATGGGGAATTATTGTTTATATTATAGCTGTTAAAGTTTTTAAATGGGAATAAAATGGGATTCGCAAAATTTATTATTTTTTTACTGGCCGTTTTTATTATTATTTTATTGCTCGCATTTCTTTTGCCTTCCAGGGTTACTGTTGCCAAATCAGTAGAAATAAATGCCCCGCGGCAAAATATTATGAAGCAGATTGTAAATTTCGATGAGTGGAAAAACTGGTATCCCGCATTTAAAGATGAAAACATTTCTGTGGTAAAAAATAAGGCCTCCGCGGATTATATTTCTTCTGTCACTTTAAAAAACAAAAATGGGACAGCAATTGTATTAAATCTTATGGATACTTCGAATAATCAAATTGATATCCGGGTACAATCTTCCTCTTCTACAAAAGTTACTTATCAGTTCCTGCTGATTCCAAAATCAAATAATGAACATCAGCTTACCTGGAATATTAATATCGACATGGGCTGGTATCCATGGAAAAGAGTTCAGGGAATTTTATTTGATAAATTCTCAGGGGCTCAATATGAATCTGCGCTCGAAGACCTAAGAAAAGCGGCTGAAGGTCAAACTGCATTTTCCTTTAAATGATACTCAATAAAATCAACTACCACCGAATATATTTTTTTTAATTCCCGCGATGTGATGCAATAAGGTGGCATTATATAAATGGTGTTGCCCATTGCGCGCAGGTACACACCCTTTCGCAGGCAAAATGGTGAAAAACTTTGGCTCACCTTATTAAGGTAATCATCTTGATCAGCCGTGCAGATTTCAAAGGCGATAATGGTTCCAATCTGGCGCACATTTTTTATATATTTTTTCTTTTCCAGCTTGCGCAGTTTCGCCCCAAATTTTTCATGATGCGAAATAACATTTTCAACACCTTTTATAAATCCCTTTTTTTGAATCAATTCAAAACTGGCAATAGCCGCTACACAGGCAAGCGGGTTTGCCGTGAATGAGTGCCCGTGAAAGAGGGTTTTTGTTTTATCATCACTTACAAATTCATCATAAATTTGTTGTGTGCAGGCAGTAACGCCTAGCGCCATCGTGCCGCCGGTCAGCGCTTTGCTAAGACAAATAATATCCGCTTTTGTTTCCAGATAATCTCCTGCAAAAAATTTTCCTGTCCGGTAAAATCCGGTAAGCACTTCATCGGCGATACAAATGATCTTTTCGTTTTTCAAATACACCAGCAGGCTATTTAATCCATCTGCATTATACATTTTCATTCCTTCTGCGCCCTGCAGTAAAGGCTCGTATATAAAACAGGCGAATTCGTTTTTATATTTTTCAACCTCAGCTTTTAAAGATTCAACGTTTTCGCCATCAGGCGTATCAATGAAAATCACATCAAACAATTTATCCTGAAATGCGGCCGTATAAACTCCACGTTCGCTTACGCTCATCGCACCAAACGTGTCGCCATGATAGGAATTGTGAAATGCGAGCACTTTTTTTCTTTTATTATCTCCTACATTTTTCCAATATTGAAGCGAAAGCTTAATGGCCACTTCCGTAGCGGTAGAGCCGTCATCTGTATAAAAAATTTTTGAAAAATCTCCCGGCAAAACACTCAACAATTTTTCAGCAAGCTCCACAGCCGGCTCATGCGTGAATGCCGTGAAAATTACCTGTTCCAGTTTCTTTGCCTGTTCATATATTTTCCGTGCAATATATTTATTTCCATGCCCATGAATATTGACCCACCAACTGCTTATGCCATCAATATATTTATTGCCCTTTTCATCATATAAAATTGCCTTTTCGCCCTTCACGATAGGTATTGCCGCAGGTGTACTATTGATATGTGTATAAGGATGCCAGATAAATTGTTTATCTTTTTCGCTTAATCTGCCTATTTCAAACATTTCTTTTTTTGCGCAAAAGTAAAGGATATGTGGCGCGATAAAATTCAAAAAATATATCCACAAAAAGTCGAAGATTTATCCAATTTGGTTTTGGTTTGAAATAAATATTTGGTTAGTTTTATCTCTTGAATTTCCATCCTATCTAAAAACTGCCTTGTAGATTTTCCAAATTAATTTTTAAAAGTATTAAACCAATGAAAAGAATAATTTTTTTGCTGGCCGGTGGTTTCATTTTGGCTGTTCCTGCAACAAGCAACGGGCAGTTATTAAAAAAGCTAAAAGAAAAAGCGAATAGCGCCGTCAATAAAGCGATTGAAGGCAAAACAGGTAATGAAACACAGGAAAATCCGAATTCGGCATCCTCTTCGTCCGAAAGCGCCAGTCAATCGGGCAGCAACAAGCCTGTAAATAAAGGAGGAGCGGGATTAAAAAACACTGCACCGCCTGATGTGAATGCTGCGATAGATGATGCCAGTAAATCCTTTACAGCCAGTAGCTACAGCGATGCCAGGTATTCTGTTCAGCAGGCGCTTATGGGAATTGAAATCCAATTAGGTCACGAATTATTAAAAACCCTTCCTGATAATGTAGATGGCATGAATAAAGACACTACACAGGATAAAGTAGTGAGCACGCAATGGGGCTGGAACAATATGACGATTCAAAGAGTTTATTCTGACAAAAAAGATAAGCAATGCACTATCACAATTGGTAATAATATGTTGTATTCCGGTCTTGTGAATGCCTATTTTGGAAATGCCTATGCAGTAGAATCCAATGGGAAAGACCAAAATGTGAAACAGGTAAAAGTGCAGGGCAACAAAGCCATTATCAGTTACGACGAAAGTAAAGGTTATACGCTGATTGTACCCGTTGGCCAAAGTTCCATGGTGGTGTGGGAATGTATCAATTTTGCAAATGAAGATGAAGTTATGAATACGGCAAACGCATTTAGCATAGAAAACATAAAGAAAACATTGGGAGAAAAATAATCACTTTAAAATAATTGTTATGAAAAAATATTCAATTTTAATATTAATACTTTCTTTTACTGTATCGGTGAATGCGCAGGATTTTGCTAAAGACATTGCTGATGCGAAAAGCTCCTATTCTGCGGGTAAATTAGCTGATGCCCACTTTTCACTAGAACAGGCGATCCAGGAAATTGATATGATTGTCGGCAAAGAAGTTTTAAAATTATTACCTGCTAAAATGAATGACCAGGCATCAGTAGAAAAAGACGACCAGGTTACCGCAAATGTAGGTTTTGTAGGAGCCACCGTTCACCGTTCTTACGGCGATACTACAGGCAGCCAGGTGGAAATTATCAGCAATTCACCGCTTATTGCCAGCCTCAATAGCTTTTTGAACATGCCGCTGGTTGGGGGAATGATGAGAAATTCAACTACCAAAGTTGTAAAAATCCAGGGGTACAAGTCACGTCTTGAAAAACAGGGAGACAATGCTAACGGCAAACCGAATTACCAATTACAAATTCCATTTAAGAGCGCGTTAATTACTATCACTGTAAATGGAATGGATGAAAATGCCGTTATGTCTTTTGCAAATTCGATACCCCTTGATAAAATTGCAGCTTTGATTCAATAATATTTTCTTCACACTTATTTTAAAAATGCGATAGGACATCGCATTTTTTTTTGCCCGTAAAAGAACTCAAAAAGAAAAAAGTTTGCCGATATGCAACGAAAACGGGAAAACAGTTGTCAAGGTGAGACAAATGGATTTGGACACCTTACTTAAAGAATGCCTGAAACGAAAGCCTGAAGCACAAAAAACGCTGTATGGCCATTTTGCGCCTTTGATGCTCGCCGTATGTTTCAGATATACCAAGAGTTTGAGCGATGCCGAAGAGGTTTTGCAGGAGGGGTTTATAAAAGTTTTTTCAAGATTACATCAATTCAAAGGAGAAGGAGAATTAGGCGGATGGATCAGGAAAATAATGATTACTACAGCGCTGAATTTCTTAAAAACCAATCAAAAATATCGTTATGATCTTTCTTTTGATGAAATGCCTTTGCATTTAGTTTCTACCGAAAATCCTGAAGTAAATCTTCATGCAAAGGAGCTGGCAGAACTAATAAGGCAATTGCCAACAGGCTTTCAAACCATTTTCAATTTACATGCTGTGGAAGGTTATAAACATGCTGAAATAGCGTCGATGCTCGGTATCAGCGAAGGAACATCCAGGTCGCAATATGCAAGAGCAAGAATTATATTGACCGAATGGATTGAAAAATTTTCTTTAAAAAAACAAAGCGGCCATTATGGAACAAAATAATTTTGAAAAAAATGTGCAGCACAAACTGGACGAATTAAAAATTCCTCCATCAGATTCTGTATGGGCAAATGTTGAAAAACAGATTCGGAAAAAAGAAAAAGACAAAAAATTTATTTTACTGTTTCTTTTGTCAATCATCTTTCTTTTGTCAGCGAGCTATTGGTTAATGAATTCATCAAAAAATAATGTACAAAATCACAAGATGAGTCAATTTAAAAAAGATAGTAAAGCAATAAATAACCAGGATTCTTCTTTTGCAAAACCTGAAATAGCATCAGGTAATCTTGCAAATATTGATTCAACAAGTGTTTCAAGCGGAAAAACAAAAAATTTTAAACCCAATTCGCAAAATAAAATTGTAGAAAAGCGTAAAATAAATCCAGGAATGAGTGATGATCTCACCTCAAAACCTAATCAGGATTTCAGTAAACAAAGAAATAATCAACATTTTCCAATTGCATTGAGTAAATTGATTAGAAAGACAACAAATGCTGAAATAGAAAACAAAAATGAAAGTGAAAACATAGCAAATAATTTTCAAAATCACATCAACACTGATAGTTTTTTAATTAATTTAAAATCAGGAAAAACAATACAAAAATTAATTACAAAAAATAATACTTCTCCAAAAAAAGATTCTGCCAAAAAACCCGGTAAACGCTGGGACTTTGGTGTTACTATTTCAGCAGGAACTTCATTGCTGGGGAGCAATATTTTAGAAAGAAGTTATCCGGCTATGGATTTGAACGCGGGTTTGCCTTCCGGCGGAATTTCAAACGGGGGCGGCTCTTCGTATTATTATAACCCCTCACCCATAAAAAATTCAACCGCATTTATGGCCGGAGTATTAACCAGGAAAGATATTTCTGCAAAAACTAAAATTTCTGTAGGGATTTCTTATAAATATTATTCATTTACCAATAAAGTGGGGAAAAAGATTGACTCAATACTTATGCCTTCCCAATATTATTCCGCAAATAATTTTAATAATGCCGCTAACCGCTCAAACACTTACAGAAATAATTTTCACTACCTGGAAATTCCGGTTTCTGTAAACATACAAATCAATAAAAATCAGAAGTTGCCTGTATTCTGGAATGCAGGAATAGATTTTTCCGAATTACTAAGCAGCAATGCCCTGCAATTCAAATCAAATCCGGGAGTATATTACAGCGATAATTCAATATTTAATAAAACACAGATCGGATTGCATACGGGATTATCTTTCACACTTTTTTGGCAGCAAAAAATGCCAGTTGCATTCGGCCCTTATATTTATTATAGTGCCACAAGCATTTCTGACAAAGGATTGTATGGCGCAAAGCATTTTAGTTTTATAGGAATACAAACAGAAATCCTGTTCCGGAAAAAATAATTTTTTTTCTATGCAACGCTTTTGCCATTGCAATGGTCAATGAGAAAATCAATTTTAAAAAAAAATTAGATGGAACGAAGTATCCCGTTAATCGCACTGCTAACACTGTTTTTATCTTGCTCAAAAGTTGATCTGAAAAAAATACAGGAAAGCCAAACAGAGAATAAAGTGTTGATGCTGAAAGTTGATTACACTACCAATAAGTTTGAAGGTGGTAAGGAATTTACTTTTAAAAATTCCTCACAATCATTTACAATAGATACTGAATACCGCGCCCCCGGCGATTTTGGAAGTATCAAACTGGTTTACCGGGAACTGGACGAGCCCTTATTTGACGGAAGCATTATCTGGATGGGTTTAGGCAAGATGACTTTTCCGTCAGATTTGAAACCCGCGTCTGCATTTAATTCTGTGTTAACCGCAGATGTGATATATCCGGCAAATGGATTTGAAAATGTATTTAATCTCCACAATGAAACTTACGATTACAGCATAGTTTGGATGCCGATACAACATTTGGTGAAAGTGAGGGAGTATTTAAAATCAAATCCAAATCAAAAAGTGAAAATATTTTTATACACGCCCAGCGTGGGCGTTGGCAATCCTGCAGATTGGGATTGGATTATTTATATGAAAAATTAAAATCGTTTCACAATAGGAGCCCAATAATCTCTTCAGAAAAAAATATTTTTTCCATGCAACGCTTTTCAACTTTCAGTGGTCAAGCGTAAAAATGATTTGTTATGAAAAAATTTATCAACAATTTTATTGCCATCATCAGCTTTTCGGCTTTTGCTTTTATCATAAACGGTTGTGTAAAAGATAACATCACACGCACCTATACTTATTCCTATTATTTACCGGTTTATAAAACTACGGCAGAAGTAAGAGCTAATATCAGAAGCAATTCGCCACAGCAAGTGGTAAATCCGGGCAAAATAGTGCTGCTTGGAAATTATATTTTTCTTAATGAAGTTGACAAGGGGATTCATGTGATAGATAACAGTAATCCTGCTTCGCCGCGTAATTTAGCGTTTATCGACATCCCCGGAAATCTCGATCTGGCGCTGAAAGGAAATACTTTGTACGCCGATTTATATACCGATTTGGTAACGCTTGACATCAGCAATCCACTCAATATAGCTGTAAAAAAATACAATGAAGGCGTATTTCCGTTTAGATCTTACGGAAACGGGTTTTATAATGATTCTACTAAAATAATTACAGATTGGGTTAAGAGAGATACCACCATAACTGAGAATTTGAATGATGATCCACAATTGGTTGTTCCGCAAACAGCTTATATGGATGTGTCCATTAATTATTCATCATCTGGCAGCAAGAATTCCGGTTCGCCCGTTGGCAAAGGCGGATCCATGGCGCGTTTCACTATCGTTGATAAAAGATTGTACACCGTTTCCAATTCCGATTTGAATGTATTCAACATCAGCATCCCCAACGATCCGGTTTACAGCAAAAAAGTAAACTTAGGAAGCTGGAATATAGAAACGATTTTCCCGTTTAAGGATAAATTATTTATAGGCTCGCAAAATGGAATGTTCGTTTACAATATCAGCAATGCAGATAATCCTTCTCTTGTTGGCCAGTTTTCTCATGTGCAAAGTTGTGACCCTGTAATCGCTGATGATGATTATGCTTATGTAACGCTTCGTACAGGTTCTGCCTGTTTTGGAAATACGAATCAACTTGATGTATTACAATTAAACAGCTTTACCAATCCTACACTTGTAAAAACCTATCCGTTTACCAATCCACATGGCTTATCAAAAGACGGGGATCTTTTATTCATCTGCGATGGAAGCGATGGATTAAAAATTTATAATGCAGCTCATGTTTCAGATTTGCAGCTAATAAAACAATTTTCGAACATCGAAACGTATGATGTAATTGCTTATAATCATATTGCTTTGGTGGTTGCAAAAGATGGATTGTATCAATACGATTATTCTGATGCAAATAGTATTCATTTGATTAGTAAAATCGGAATTTCAAGGAGTAAATCATGAGAAAAAAATTGAGCTTCCTTATAATAATTTCTTTGGTGATGGTTTCTTCTTTATCAGCCCAAAATAAAAAGGCTCGCTTCCAGTCTGTTAACCAGTTTGCAATAGTTGGAGGTGAAAACCACGTGAATACAGCTTTTCAGACCATCAATGGAATTAAATTTTCAAACTGGTTTTCAGGAATAGGAGTTGGGATAGATAATTATCGCTACAAAACACTTCCATTATTTGCAGACGCCAGGTGGCATTTTGGAGAAGATAAAAAAGCTTTTTTTTACGGAGATCTTGGGTATAATTTTCCGATGAAAAATAAGCCGGGGAAAGAAGTTTATTATTATAATACTTATGATTTCAGCGGAGATATTTACACCGACCTTGGAATAGGTTTTCAGCTTTCTTTAAATAAATATTCTTCTTTGATATTTAGTTTGGGTCATAGTTATAAAAAATTGCAAAATAAAATAGGTATCAAAACACCATGCCCCGTTGGTACGTGCCCCGTTGATTACAGCCGATATGATTATAAATTTGGGAGAATGATTTTGAAAGCCGGATTGGTTTTCTGATAACGGTCATGCATACACGCATATCTTATTAACCAGCAAATAAAGAAATATCCCTGATTTTATTTTGCTTTTTAAGAATCCAGGAACTTCAAATTTCTTTTTATGCCTTCAAACTTTGAGCGTTTTAGCGGTGACTTTCTGAAGATAATTTTGAAAGATTCTTCCGTCAATTCTTCCCAGTCATTTTTGGAAAAATTGAGCACTTCATTCAGTGGGGTAAATTCAGCCTCCCTGGTAGGCTTTGAAAAACGGTTCCACGGGCACACATCCTGGCAAATATCACAACCAAACATATTGTTTTCAAATTTGCCTTTGACATCCGTGGGAATGAGCATATCTTTTAGCTCTATGGTAAAATAAGAAATGCACTTGCTGCCATCAATTACTTTGTTTGGAAGAATCGCCTCTGTGGGGCAGCTATCAATGCATTTGGTACATGTGCCGCAATAATCTTTCGCAAACGGGTCATCCGGTTCCAGTTCGAGATCAGTAATTAACGTGGCAATAAAGAAAAAAGAGCCCTGGTTTTTGGTAATTAAATTTCCATTTCTCCCGACCCAGCCCAGACCGCTTTTTACTGCCCAGCTTCTTTCTAATACGGGTGCGCTGTCGGTAAATCCACGTCCATTAATTTCCCCAATATTTTGTTGCACGGTTGTAAGAAAATTTTTGAGCTTTTCTTTTATCACTTCATGGTAATCTTTGCCATACGCATATTTCGAAACTCGCGGAGCTTCGGTTTTTTGCTGTTCGGCCGGAAAATAATTTAGCAATAAAGTAATAACAGATTTTGCGCCCGGAACTAATCTTGTCGGGTCAACCCGTAAATCAAAATAATTATTCATGTATGACATACTGCCATTAAAACCCTTATTAAGCCACGATTCCAAACGCCTGGCCTCGTCGTTAAGTTTTTCCGCTTTTGCTATTCCGCAATAATCAAATCCCAGCCGCGCCGCAGTTTGTTTTACAAAATATTTATATGCTGATTTGGGTATCATACAGTTTACAAAAATACCTTATGGCTTTTAAAATAATGAAACTGAAAAAATTACATACATAACTTATTCAGCCTGCATTTGCGTCAGTTTGTGTTCAAAATTCACGACATAATATCCACTATTCAGGTTGGATTAAAATTTGCGCGATAAAAGAAAATTGTAAAATATAAATTATGAATCCAGGAAACTTAACTATAAAATCTCAGGAGATATTTCAAAAAGCACAGCAGCTTGCTTTCAATGAGAGAAATCCGAACATTGAAACTGAGCATTTATTAAAAGCCTTGCTTTCTGATGAAGATAGTCCTGTAGATTTTTTATTGAAAAAAAATAATGTGAATGTCAATTTTGTAGAAAGCAAAATTGATGAAAGTATTAAAAAACTACCCAAAACGCAAAGCGGCGAGCCTGCCCAGGTGATTAGCCGCGACTTGAATAATGTGATGTTAAGGGCGGCTGCTTCGCTCAAAACATTTAGTGATGAATTTGTAAGTGTTGAGCACTTATTGTTGGCCATTTTGCAGGGAAATGATAACGCGGCCAAAATTTTAAAAGACGCAGGCCTTACCGAAAAAGATCTAATTGCCGCGATCAAAGATTTGAAAAAGGGATCTACAGTATCCTCTCAAACTTCCGAAACACAATTCAATGCACTCAATAAATATGCAAAAAATTTAAACGAATTAGCAAGGAGTAATAAGCTGGATCCTGTTATCGGGCGTGATGAAGAGATCAGAAGGACACTTCATATTTTATCAAGAAGAACGAAAAACAACCCGATTCTTGTAGGTGAGCCCGGCGTAGGTAAAACTGCTATCGTGGAAGGTTTGGCCATCAGAATCATTAGCGGCGATGTACCTGAAAATCTTAAATCCAAAATTATTTATGCATTGGATATGGGTTTGTTGATTGCGGGCGCAAAATATAAAGGAGAGTTTGAAGAAAGACTCAAAGCCGTAATTAAAGAAGTGGCTGAAAGCAATGGCGAAATTGTTTTATTCATCGATGAAATTCATACGCTTGTTGGCGCAGGCGGCGGCGAAGGTGCGATGGATGCGGCAAATATTTTGAAACCTGCGCTGGCGCGTGGTGAGCTAAGGGCCATTGGCGCAACTACCCTGAACGAATATCAAAAATTCTTTGAAAAAGATAAAGCACTTGAAAGAAGATTTCAAAAGGTAATGGTAGATGAGCCTAGCGTGGAGGATGCTATTTCAATTTTGAGAGGCATTAAAGATCGTTATGAGACCCACCATCATGTTCGTATAAAAGATGAAGCGATTATAGCGGCTGTTGAATTATCCAACCGGTACATCACTGATCGCTTTTTGCCAGACAAAGCGATTGACCTTATAGATGAAAGCGCCGCCAAACTGAGGCTGGAGATGAATTCCATGCCGGAGGGCCTTGACAATCTTGAGCGGCAAATACGGCAGTTGGAGATAGAAAGAGAAGCTATCAAAAGAGAAAAAGATGAAGCCAAACTGAAAGAATTAAATACAGAGATTGCTAATCTTTCCGTAGAACGAGACACTTTTAAAGCCAAATGGCAACAGGAAAAGGAATTGGTAGAAAAAGTACAGAATGCCAAAGCCGAAATGGAAAATTTAAAAATGGCCGCTGAAAAAGCCGAGCGCGAAGGCGATTATGGAAAAGTAGCTGAAATACGCTACGGCAAGCTACAAAGCCAGGAAAAATTAATCGCTGAATACACTGTTCAGTTGGAAGAAATAAGTGAAAAGCGTTTATTAAAAGAGGAAGTGGATGCAGAAGATATTGCAGAAAGCGTGGCAAAGGCAACGGGCATACCTGTAAATAAAATGCTGCAAAGTGAAAAAGATAAATTGTTGAACCTGGAAGATGAGCTGCATAAAAGAGTGGTAGGGCAAGATGAGGCAATTGAAGCAGTTGCTGATGCCGTACGCAGAAGCAGCGCAGGTTTGCACGACCCAAGGAAGCCAATTGGTTCATTTATTTTTCTCGGTACGACGGGTGTAGGTAAAACCGAGCTGGCGAAAGCCTTAGCTCAATATTTATTTGACGATGATAGCATGATGACGCGGATAGATATGAGTGAGTACCAGGAAAAACATTCAGTGAGCAGGCTTGTAGGCGCCCCTCCGGGATATGTGGGATATGAAGAAGGCGGGCAGCTAACGGAGGCGGTTAGACGAAAACCTTATAGCGTGATTCTTTTAGACGAAATTGAAAAAGCGCATCCGGATGTATTCAATATTTTATTGCAGGTTTTAGATGACGGGCGGCTTACCGATAACAAAGGCCGCGTGGTAAATTTTAAAAACACCATCATCATTATGACCAGCAATATGGGCAGCCAGTTAATCCAGGCAGCTTTTGAAAATGTAACGCCAGCTAATAAAGAAGAAGTGGTTGAAAATACAAAAGTGCAGGTTTTGGATCTGTTACGGCAAACTATCAGGCCTGAATTCCTGAACCGGATTGATGAAGTAATCATGTTCCAGCCATTGATGATAAATGATATAAGAGAAATTATCAGGATTCAATTAAATGATTTGAAAGAACAGTTGGCAAAAAACGGAGTCATTCTTCAATTTACCGATTATGCTCTTGAATTTCTTGCAGAAAACGGATTTGACCCACAGTTTGGAGCAAGACCTTTAAAAAGACTGATACAAAAGCGAATCGTAAATGAATTGAGTAAGAAATTATTGAGCGGAAGTATTGATAAATCAAAACCGGTGCTGGTGGATGTATTTGACGGCACTGTTGTATTCAGAAATGAGGCAATTCCAAAAGATACGGTGACTGTTTAATTGATTATAATGAAGAAAAAGCGGTGGCAATTCAGATAACGGCCGCCGCTTTTTTTATGATTTAAAATATTTGGAATATCTGATTAGAAAATATTTTCTATTTACAGTAAAGCAACTTTTATGATAGATTTTTATTCTGCTGTTCAACCAAATGGAAATACAGATGAAATTTTTACCAGAACTGATGTAGCAGATAAGTGCAAATAAAAAATGCTGTTTATTATTCATTTACTGAGGCCCTTTATGGCTGAACAGTCAAAGTGCCCTTCAAACGAATATCTCTTGAGGAAGCACCAATCATGATTCTGAAATCGCCCGGCTCAACTACCCGATTCAAATCTTTATTCAGCATACTTAGCATCGTTGGTGTAATGGTAAATATTATTTCCCTGCTTTGGCCCGGCGACAAATGAATGCGCTGAAAACCTTTCAATTCCATTACAGGCCGTACCACCGACGAAAGCAAATCGCGGATATACAACTGCACCACTTCATCACCCGCCACACTGCCCGTATTTGTCAAAGTGAAACGAACTACGGTGGAATCATTCTTCCCGATATGATTTGTATCAAACCGGAGATTGCTGTAACCGAAATTGGTATAGCTCAAACCAAAACCAAAGGGAAACAAGGGTAACCCGGACAAATCATTATAATCATCGCCCCTGCCGGTTGGCTCATGGTTGTATACCAGAGGCAACTGACCTTCAGATATCGGATAAGTAATCGGCAACCTTCCGGCAGGATTGGCATCACCAAATAATATTTCAGCAACCGCATTTCCACCTTCCTCTCCGGGATACCAAACATTTACCACTCCATCCACTTTAGAAAGCCACGAACTCATGGTAATGGCGCTGCCACCGGTTAAAAGTACGACCACCGGTGTTCCTGTTGCGGCTACGGCCTTGATAAGTTCTTCCTGATGACCGGGCAAAGAAAGAATGGCCCTGTCCTGAAATTCGCCTTCCTTTATACCGGTAACAATCACTGCTACCGATACTTTTGAAGCTGCGCTAAGGGCCTTCTCAATTTTTTGTTGCCAGTCATCTTTCACATTTTCATTCCAAATTAATTTGATATGCGCATTACCGACAGGCTCAAAAAATTCCACTTTTATTTTATACGATTGACTTTTATTAAATGTATAATTAGCCATCAACGTGCTATAGGTTTGCTTTTTCCAATTATTAATTATTAAGCTATCATTTATATAAAGGCGAAAACCATCATTTCCATCAAGGCCGATTTTGAAATTTCCTGAAAGAGGTGATGTAAGAAAGCCGGTCCATCTTACTGAATAGAAATCGAGGTTTATTGCCGGATCAGGCGGAAATAAAGTCCAGCCAAAATCAATCTTATTATCAATCCTGGAAATAACCGGCTTTCCTTCCAGAGAAATGTTATTAAAATATCCGGCTTTTAGTCCGGGCTCGGTTTTGCCGTTTACTTCATGACTCAGAAACTCCGGAGTAATCACCCGCCATTCTTTGGATTCTCTTCCGCAGCCTGGTTCATAAATAACTTTCACTCCTTTCCCGGCACGTTTTTTAATGCCATCTAAAATATTCACTTTGCCATTGCCGGGTCCGCTATACCCGCCCAGCCTGGCTTCTATCGCATCCGGGCCTATTACCACGATAGATTTAATATTTTCAGATAAAGGAAGAATATTATTTTTCCAACCAGCAGGGCGTTTGTTTTTTAATAAAACGATTGATTCAACTGCTGCTTTCTTTGCCAAACTTTTATAGTAAGCAGTGCTCAATTCATTCTCTATATCCTGCTGCGAAACATATGGATTTTCAAAAAGACCCAATTCAAATTTCGCGCGCAGTATCCTTTTTACTGCCTCATTAATTTTATTGCTATCGATACTTCCATCGAGAAATGGAGGAATA
Source organism: Hanamia caeni (assembly GCF_003721595.1). Classification (GTDB taxonomy): domain Bacteria; phylum Bacteroidota; class Bacteroidia; order Chitinophagales; family Chitinophagaceae; genus Ginsengibacter; species Ginsengibacter caeni. The sequence goes on along the minus strand of NZ_RJJR01000001.1, from coordinate 22,727 downwards.
AATAGTTTGTAATGGTCATAGGCAGTTTGAAAAATTACATCGAGGCCTCCTTCAATTGCCTGTCTGCCCGCATCGGGATAATCTTTTGCTGTATAATGCAAAACATTTGCGCCACCCACAGCCGCCGCATCAGATATTACAAATCCGTTAAACCCCCACTCTTCTTTAAGTTTTTTGTTCAAAAGCCAATCGTTTGAAGTACACGGTACACCGTTTAAGGAATTGTAGGCTGTCATTACAGATCTGGCTCCGGCACGTTCAATAACTGCTTCGAAAGGAGGAAAAAAAAATTCATCCAGATACCTTTCGCTGTAATGGATGGGATAACTATCCCGGCCACCATCACCTACATTTGCAATAAAATGCTTGGGGGTGGCTATGATATTTTTTCTTTCAAATGCGCCCACAAAAGCCACTCCCATTTCAGATGTTAAAAAGGGATCTTCGCCATACGTTTCTTCCGTACGGCCCCAACGAACATCAGATGCAATATTGATAACCGGGGAAAGTATCTGGCGAATACCACGCGCCTTTGTTTGGGTAGCAATCGCGTTTGCCACTTCACCCATCAGCGTTGTGTCCCACGTTGCAGCAAGAGCTATCGCTTGAGGAAAAGCCGTTGCACCTCCTCTTACCAAGCCATGCAATGCTTCATCAAATGCAATAATGGGAATACCCAACCTTGAGCTGTCAACAAAATATTTCTGAATCGAATTAATTTTCTTTGCCAATACCGCTGCACTTTCACGGGTATTGTAATGAAGCATCTGTTGTGCCTTATTAACATCAGAAGATGCTGCGCTTACCTGGAAACCAAAAATCCCATGGCTGTATTGCTCTGGTTTTGCATCATCGAGGTCGCCGGGAATCATGAACATTTGCCAGAATTTTTCTTCGGGCGTCATGCGCTGAAGCAGGTCATTTACACGTTGTTCTATACTAAGTTTTGGGTTTTTATATGGTAAAAGTTTTTGTGCAAAAAGAGGATGAATGCTATAAAGGTTGACAAGTAAAAGAATAATATATTTTTTCATCAGTAAACGGGCTTTTATGGCTAAAAAAAATTAGATACTATAGTGTATGGATTTATTTAAATCTATTGTTTTTCAAAAGAAGAATTTGGGGAAACGATGCAGTGCCCTTTGATACCAGTTTGGAAAACTCAGCAATATTATAAATAAAAGAGCCGAGAAAAATATCAGTATCTCCATCGTTGTCAAAATCACCAATATCCATTGTCAGCCATTTGCCCTTGCCGGCTAATTTGGTGGTAGATGCAGTGAATTTTAAATCACCTTTATTTTCCAAATACATAAAAGATTGCTCCGGCTTTTCGGGATCATCATAAAAAGAAATGGCAGCGATATCAAGGTCGCCGTCACCATCAAAATCGAAAGCCATGGCCTTGCTTGCGCCATAAAAAGGGATAAACAATTTTTCTTTAAAATTATTTTTCCCGTCATTCATTAATATCCTGATTCCATGATAATATTTTTTAATCGGCGAAAGATCCCAATTATCACCGTTGGTTAATAAAATATCAGGATGGCCATCATGGTTAAAATCTGCGAGCTCAAAATAACTGACGCCATACACCGGTGGAAATTGTGCAAGTATTTTCTGAGTAAAATTGCCGTTGCCGTCATTCAAAAAAAGAAGCAATTCCTCTCTTGCCTGCGCCATCAAAGCAATGATATCTGGTTTGCCATCTCCATTAAAATCTTTTACAATTACTTTTCTTGCTCCTGGTTGGTTTATAAGCAGGTGTTCTTTTTTAGGATCTCCATTTTCAAACCAGCTTAATTTTCCGTTGTGATTTCCGAATTGGCAAATAATCAAATCGTGGATGCCATCCTGGTTTAAATCAGCATTAGCAAATTGAACAGGCCGAGCGAGGTTTTCAAATCCATAAATTAGAGGCTTTGATGCAGCCGCTCCGGGTCCTACTACACTTATTTCCCCTTCTTTTTTATCAGAAGGACTTATAGAGCCGATGCATAGAAATCGTAATACATCCGGAATCGAAAAATCAATATCTACCGCCGGGCTTTTCATTTTCCATAAACCTACCGCCTCAAGTTTATTATTAATCGCATACACCTCATTGTTTGCATCCCCAACAAATAGAAATGAAGTAGAAGGATCAAATTTTACCATACATGTTTTGGGCGTTATCTTTTTTCCGATGTAAACTTCCTCTGCATGGAATTGGGTTAAAGTATCATGAACAGGAAGCACGCCTTTCTGTGGTAACGGCTTTTGTGGAGAAGCGGCCGTATAGTAATCGACTATTTTTTGCCAGTTTTCTTTTTGCAATACAGCTTGTAAAGGGTATACATTTTGCGTCTTAACCAATCGCATTTCTTCGCTATCCATTCCCTCATACGGATTATCACCCGGATTTCTTATGCCCAGTCGCCATCCCATATTGGGCAACACTTTTTGCTTCCATGTTTCTTTGTCAAGCAAAGAAGGTTCAGGAAACAAATGACACATAGCGCAATAAATTTTTGCCAGTTCTTTGCCGGGAGGATCAGATCGGGGGGATAAAATTTCTTTTCGCGAATTGGACAACCAGGAAAAGCCGGATATAAAAAACCCCAGAAAAGAAAAAATTAAAAGAGAATATGAATGATTCTTTTTCATTTAGCAAGTTGTTCGACTACGATAAAAATTATCGCTCATTGATTTTTACCTTCTCTCAAAGTAAATAAAATTGCCTTCATCTCCTATACTCCTAAAAAGAAAGCCAACCTTTTCAGGGGCTGGCAATCTTGCTTGATTATGAGAAAATTTAAGGAATTAGTTTATATTTTTAATACCTCATTTATTTTACATCCCAGAAAATTTTCACATTGAATTTATCCGCGTCTTTCACCTTACTATAATTTTCTGCATTATATGTTTGTTCATTGCTGGGATATTGCCATCTGCTGGGAGGCATTTCCTGCGGATTTGTATTATCGGGTAAGAAAGTCAGTACAGGTAATTTCAGACGCCTTACTTCAGCCCAATTTTCCAAAGGCTGCAGCACGCTATAGTTTATCCATTTTTGTGTAGCGATCAAGTTCAATTTTGCTGCATCGTTACCCGCCCATGCTACCGACTGCGAAGCAAGGTAAGTTGCTTTTGCACCATCACTTACAGTTTTACTGGCGTAGCTGGCATAACGATCAATAGATGTTTTCACGCCATTTTCGTAAGCAGCCTTTGCATCAGCGTCGTCGCCTTTGGACAGATAATATTCTGCCACATAAAAACTAACTTCTGAAGCATTAATCAGCATGCCAGGCAGGTAAATATTCTGAGAAATATTTTGAAAATTATACCTGGCCAATTTTCCTGAATTCACAACATCAGTCTGGGCGTTGCCATTTAACATTGGATCTAATCCTGCAAAAGTGGATCCGGCGCTATCGCCCGGTTGGAACATAATGGGCAATCTTGGATCATTGCTGGCGTTCATTAAATCAATCATTTGCTTGGTCGGCACATCTCCTCCACCCCATCCAATGAGGCCGGTATAAAAATCTGCACTTCTACCGGTGCCTGAACCGTTATTTATACCGCTGGTTGGACTGTAAACTTTAATAGCAATATTGTCGCTATTAGACATTACAATCGGGTAATTGGTGGGGTTACCCAATATAGCCGCCATTTCTGCATCCACCCTTGATTTGAAAGAAGCAACACCGGAAACCCTCATCAGCATACGGATTCTAAGAGAATTACAATATTTTTTCCATAAATCAATATTGCCGTTATTAATAAAATCCTGAGATTTTAAAGTGGTTGATACAGCAGCAGGAACTGAAATAGAATTTAATTCATCGGAGAAACCCTTTAAATCATCCAGCATTTTTGTATAGATAGTAGCAGCGTCATCATACTTTGCATAAGAAGCGCTCACGTTGCCCTTATTGGTGCTTAACAGTCCTGCTTCTGACCATGGAATATCACCGTGCAAATCAACTACCTTTTCGGAACGATCGTAATAGTGGATTGTAGCCATAATAATGTATATTCTTTTCGCAGCTTTTTCATCGTCAGTAGCATGATCATATACATTAAGCAATTCCTTATACTGGGAAAGGAAGTTGTAAAAATTAGACCAACGGTCGGAAACAGAAGCTGCTCCGGGAACGTATCTGCCTTGTGTATTGTTTACCCCTACTGCTTGCGACCATGGGAGCGCAGTGTTTTGCAAAACCACAAAGTAGTTCCAATATTTATACATCACATAATCCAGGTCAGAGGATAAAAACCCCGAAAACTGCTTTTCGATAGTAGTAGTAGCTACGGTTGTGGGCTTTATATAGTCATCGGCAAATTGTTTTTTGGTGCAGGAAAACATTCCTGAAACCCCAACAACCAGGATGGCCAAAATTATCTTTTTCATATTATTCTTATTATCGTTTTATTATTAAAATGTTGCTCTTAACATGGCGCCAAAAGTTCTAGTAGAAGGCTGGCTGCCAGCATTGCTAATATTATTGAACCAAACATTCCCGGTTGTCAATTGCTCAGCATCCATATTTTTTATTGTTCTGTATATGTAAAATGGATTTCTTGCAAATACTGAAACGGTCAATCTTTTTGCCCAAACCTTTTCTGACATTTTGGTTGGCAATGTGTAAGCAAGGGAGATTTCCCTCATTTTGATATAATTATTTTTTTGTACATACAAATAGTATAGGGCACTTGGAGAATACTGAGGGCCACCCCAGTTATAAATATTCCAATAGTAATATGCCTGCGAAATAATATTTGTATTCTCTTTGCCATCTGCTGTTACACCCGGCAGCAACATGCCATCGTGTAAAACAGTTTCACCATTTGGCCCCTGGGCTGCTGAAGTAGGAATGCCTCTTAGATCCCCATCCAGGTAATAGCTCAAACCACCATGATCTGCATCCATGTACTTAAGGCTTTCTTTAGTAATACCGCGGCTGTTCATCCAGAACAAACCGGTAGGAATGACGTAACCGCCATATTTGAAATCAGTAACCAGGGTTAAATCAAAGTTTTTGTAAGAAAAAGTATTGTTGAAACCACCGGCACCCTTTACCTGGCTGTTACCACCTGAAACCATTTTGTTTGGATCCTGCTGGTAAAGTCCATCGCTTGTGATGATTGGCTGACCTTTACTGTTCACCAGCAACGGATGAACATAAATATCACCAACCGGATGGCCAACAACTGATTTTATCTGGTAAGCATTACCATCGTTATCAGAATGGATAAGTTCATCGGACCCCGTTGCCAGCTTATCAATCTTGTTTTTATTGCTAAAATAATTCAGGCTAAGAGACCATTGGAAATTCTTTGTACGTACCGGAATTGCATTAATATTTGCTTCAAAACCATTATTGGACAACTGGGCAACATTGGAAAGAATCGTTGATGCACCCATGCTTTGTGGCAATGATAAATTGATAAGCAAATCATATACATTATCGTGATAATAAGTGAAATCAAAATTTAACCTGCGTTCAAATGTTTCGATTGCCAACCCAAATTCATAGGTTTTTTTCATTTCAGGACGGATGTTATCATTACCATACGGGTTTGTAATGGTGGATGTGGTCAACACCGGGTTAGTTCCTGGTAATTGCACACCCAAATTGCCGGTATTATAGGCTACGTTAGCGAGGTAAGCTTGTGGATAGCTACCCACTGTTCCCCACGATGCCCTTAATTTAGCATAGTTAATTACAGTAGGTAGTTTAAACATGTCAGACAAAACAAGGCTTGCATTTACAGAGGGATATACGAAAGAGTTATTATTAGGATTCATCGTAGAGGTCCTGTCTCTCCTTATGGTTCCTTCTATAAAAGCATAGTTTTTATAGTTAAAATTTAAAGTTCCCAGGAAAGCATCTGTAGTAAAGTAGCTTTGACCACCGCCGCTGCTGAACGGGGTATTATAAGACGCACTTAAATCAAATTTATTTTCAACTGAAAGTCCGCCATTGGTTCCGACGTTGGTGGTCATCCCTTTTTCTCTGCGGCCACTATAGCCACCCATGATAGAAAATTCCAAGTCTTTTGTTATATTACGCATATAGGTAGCTAACACATCACCGTACAAAATACTATAGTTATAATTTGATTGCGCATAGTAGCCGCTAGGACCATATTGAACTGGCTGTGATGAAAGGTTTTTACTAAAGGTCTGGTTAAAAGTGGCGTCAGTCGCAATTTTGCCACGCAATGTTAGTCCGTCTATAATGGTAAGATTATTGGTAATGCTTGATATCAACCGGTTATTATAATCATCTTCATTGTTTGACATCATGTTCCATACATAATCCAAAATATCGGTTCTGTAATTCGGTATTTTTAGATTTTCATCGGGCGTTAAACTTGGATTGGTGCCCGTAACATATTTATATCCGAGGCTGGTTCTGTATTTATCATAATACCAGGCGCCGTTGTCAAAAGCCGGCATCATTCCTGTGAAATTATTAATCAGCCTGTCTACAAGATAAGGACGGTTATGAACATGCTGGTTCATATAATTGATCATAATATCCAGCGAGTAATTTTTACTAAACTTAATAGTACTTGTAAAATTGGCATTCAATCTCTCATCCTTAGAGTTTTTGCTAACGCCTTCAAAATTATCATGAGTCAAAGACAAGCGGATATCAGCTTTATCTGTTCCGCTGCTGATGGAAACGTTCTGTGAAGAGTTTTGCCCTTTTTGGAACAGATTTTTATACCTGTCCGGTTGCGGCGAATAAGGACGCACTTTCCCATCCCATGATAAAATTGGTTTACCGTCGAACTTAGGGCCAAAGCTTAAGCCGGCCTGCAAATTTGTTCTGTAGGTAGTTCCATCTAAAGTATAGCTTCCAAATCCATCGGGGCCACTTGCATAAATTCCATAAGGAACCGGGAACCCCGCTCCTCTCACGTTTTGAAGTTCAGGCAAATAGGCCACCTCATTTTGAAAATATGTGGCGTTGAAATTAACATTAAAGCCTTTCTTGGCTTTTTTACTCGTAAGTACCAAAACACCATTTTTGCCTTCAGAGCCATACAAAGCAGCCGCAGCAGCGCCTTTCAGCACGGTAACACTTTCAATATCCTCCGTGTTCAAATCAGTAAGACCATTAGACCTTACACGCTGGTCGCCCCAATAATTGCCGTTGTTAAAAGGTCCATCTCTGACAGGAACTCCATCCAAAATAATAAGCGGGGTGGAACTGAAGCTGATAGAGTTTACTCCCCGCAACTGCATTACCACACCGGAAGTGGAGCCGCCTGGTGATTGCGATACCTGCAATCCCGGAACCTTACCATACAATGCGCTGGCAAAATTGGTGGGGGCAGTTTTTACAATATCGCTAGACGAAACAGTAGAAGTAGCATAGCCCAGCGATCTTTCCTGGCGCTTTACGCCGAGAGCCGTTACTACTACTCCCTGCATTTGTTGTCCCTGCTCGCTGTTTAAAACTACTGTCAATGAACTTGACGCGCCAACAGGCACTTCTTTTGAAACATAGCCAACAGAAGAAAATTCGAGCACGCTGGAATTTCCAGGCACAGAAATGGAAAACTTTCCGTTGTCGTTTGTGGCTACTCCCGAAGTTGATCCTTTTAAAAGGACAGATACATTGGGTATCGGGGTACCCTGGTCGTCAGTAACCGTCCCGGTTACTGATTTTTGTTGCGCTGCCGCAACAAGCGCAAAGGCGCAGAAAATAGGGCAGAGCAAAAGTTTGAAAACAATTTTTGTCATTGCATTTGTTTTTGTAATAAATGAATCGGATTTGTGCTTTTTGTTAAAAAAAGAAGTTTATAATTAGTTGAATCAGGCAGTTTTTTTATTTGCATTGTCTATAATTTCTGACAGGTAATCATAATTCTCCATCACCAGCGCCGCGCCGCCTATCAGTTCAGCATTTGCGCCTAAATTGGAGACTTCAATATCCGTTCCCTGGTGAAGCCTCGGAATACAAAATTCATTTAAGGCTTGCTGAATAGGCGCCTGCCATACCTTTCCCGCCAGCGAACCGCGGCCACTTAAAATAATTTTATGTGGATTGAAAAGATGAATAAGCACAGCTACTCCTTTGCCTATATTATGTCCGGCCTTTGAAAACAATTCTGCAGCAAACTGGTCTCCTTCCTGGGCCGCACGGGCTATACCTTCAAAAGCTAATTCCAAATCACCAAAAGGAAGGTGCTTCAACCTTGATTTGCGGCCTTCTTCAATCCCCTCTTTGGCGCTTTGTATCATCAGCAAAAGAGAGGTTTCGGTTTCAAGACAACCCACTTTACCACACCAGCAAAGCTTACCGTTTAAAAAAAGAGGAATGTGGCTAAACTCTCCGGCAAATCCATCATGCCCCCTGAAAAGCTCACCGTTCAAAATCATCCCCAAGCCTATTCCCCACCCTATGTTGATTACCATCGCATTCCTTTCATTCCTTGCTTTTCCGAAATAGTATTCAGCAAGGGCAATCAGGCTGGAATCGTTGTCGATATATACCGGAAGCCCTAATTCTTTTGAGAAATAATCCGTAAGGCTTTCATTGCCGGGTAGCTGCAGAAAAGAATAATTGATCCCTTTGTCGACGTTTACAAATCCCGGCATCCCGATTCCTACTCCGGCAATTTTTTCTTTTGGAATTCCGCACGAATCGATAACCCGTACCAGATTCTCAACCAGGGCTGCCACTGCTTTTGTGTTATCAGCGAGCGGCAGAAGTATCTTTTCAACAGGAATCACAAACCGGTTTTTCATATCCATCACGGCAATCTTTGTCACGTATTGGTCCATTGCTACAGATACCAGGTAGGTGACATCGTTGTTTACTGAATACGTTAACGGGCGGCGGCCACCGGTTGATGGAGCATAACCGGATTCAATCACCAGGTTCTCTTTAACCAGTTCTTCAATAAAACCTGAAGTAAGAGGAAAGCTTTTATGTATCCGCGATGAAAGGTCGGCACAAGAAAGATTGCTTTCAAAATATAATTCTTTGAGAATTTTATTTCTTATTAAATTTCTTTTCTCATTAATCATAGCTTATGTTAAAGTTCGGCGAAAATAATATATTATTAACATAAGTTCCAAATACTTTTTAAATTTTTTAAAAAGAAAACTACCTTAAATAAAATTTGAATTGGTAAACCAATCTTTTAAAGAAGAAAATCAGCGGCTTATTATTTCGGTGAGTTAAGGGCCTTAATGATTTGGGATAGAATAATGCCGGTTGCCACAGCTGCATTTAAAGATTCAGCGTGGCCTATCCTGGGAATAGTAATTTGATGTGTGCAAAGTTTCAACAGATTATTGTGAATGCCTTTTGATTCGTTTCCAATCAGAATAAAGCCTTCATTTAACTTTGGGAAGTTAAAAATGGAAGCGCCATTTAAAGTAGTTGCATAAGTTTTAATTGCGGAGTTTTCAGGCAGGAATTGCTGCAAATCTTTATAAAATACATTCACGCGTGCAAGGCTTCCCATCGAGGATTGTACCACTTTGGGATTGTAGCAATCGACACTAGTGTCACTGCAAATAATATTTTCGATGGCAAACCAGTCGGCGATGCGAATAATAGTTCCAAGATTCCCCGGGTCCTGCAGATCATCGAGCAGGATAGAAATTTTTCCGGTAAGGCTTGGTAAATCAGCATCGTTTTTACCCAAAACAGCTACCACCTTATTAGGAGTTTTTAACTGGGAAATGCTTTTAAGCCAATGTTCATCAATCTCATACATAGCGGAAATATCTTGCCCTTCCAATAAAAGGCTGTTTTCGTTTAACCAATCTTTCACTGCGCAAATCAAAATACATTTTAGCTTTTTTTCAGAAAGAAATTCGTTTACAATTTTTGGTCCTTCTGCAATAAAGGCGCCTTCAGCATCCCTGAATTTTTTAAGGCTTAAACTTTGAATATATTTGACAATCTTTTTGCTCAACATGGTTTTTAAATTATGAAAGGTATTAGCCCACCTCCTTTATCCGTTTTATTTTTAGGAATTGTTTTTTGTGTTGTTCTGTTGCCCGGTTGTGTGATTGTTCAAAAATATCAAAAAAATGTTCCTTTCGTTTTTAAAAACAATATTAAACTGAAGGCGGAAAAGGTAAGTAAGGATGAGAAAGCGGTTTTAAAATCTAAATTAAATACCCAGCTTGTAGATAGCGCAAGGGTAAATGTGAAAGATAAATTTTTCATTTTTCATTACTATGTGCACCCGCCTGCTTTTGACACCAATGCCGTAGCCACTTCTGCCGCTAATATGCACGCGTTGCTCATGAATTCAGGGTTCTATTCTCCTTCCATCAACTATTCTTTTGATACCGTCACCAAACGTGTGAATCAACAAAGGGTAACTATAACTTATGATGTGGACGCAGGTAAACGAACCCTGATAGATACCGTGGCTTATCTTTTCACCCATCCACAACTGCAGGAATTAGCTGTGAGTACAAAAGATGAATCACAATTGAAGCCTAATACGCCAGTATCCCGCACAGGCATTGTAGATGAAACAAACAGGCTGGTGAATCTTTTTAAAAACAACGGCTATTATAAATTCACAGCGGATGATATAAGAGCGACCGGCGACACGTCTATTGCTGCGCTGACAAGTGTTTCAGAGGATCCGTTTGAGCAATTGCGGCTATTGGCCGAAGCTGAGGAAAAAAGAAAAAACCCGACTATCAGACTTGGATTTCAATTAAATAATTTGCCTGACAGCAGTAATCTTCAGAAGTATTATATCAACCAGGTGTATGTATTTCCTGATTACCTGACAGGAGATTTATTCACAGATTCAACACTGCATAAAAGAACTTTTAAAAATTATATCGCCGAATACCATCGTAAGCTTTTTAAATTTTCATTAATCGACCGGAACTTGTCTTTAAAAAAAGATAGTGTTTTCAGGCAGGACGCCTATTTTAAAACTATTAATGACCTTTATAAGCTTGGTGTTTGGGAAAGCCCTACAATTGATATTCTTGAACAAAAGGATACAAATCTTTTAAACCTGGTAGTCAAACTTGTTCCGTTAAAAAGATATTCGTTCGAAGGCAATATTGAAATGAGCTATTCAGCCAACAATGCGACCAGCAGCATTACAACATCCGCCACCGGTAATCTTTTAGGCTTGTCGGCCAACGTGGTGGTAACGGACAGGAACCTTGCCAAATCCGCCATTCGGATGACGAATGGCATCAAGGCGGGAGTAGAATTTAATACCGTTCATCGTAACAGCAACGGCACATTTATCAACTCAAATGAGCTGAGTTATTCAAACACTTTGCTATTTCCAAAATTCATATTTCCCTTTGCCAATTACAACAATAAGAAAGTTATTACTACCCAGTCATTCATCAATACCAACGTATCGCTCATTAACAGGATTGATTTTTTTAATCAGCAGGTATTTAATACCAGTTATGGTTTTAACTGGACCACTAATGACAAACATTTATGGAGTCTTAAACTTTTTAATTTTGATTACCGCCGGTTATACAACCGTTCCAAGAGTTTTGACAGTACCTTAAACGAAAATCCGTTTTTGAGGTATTCATTTAACACAGCGCTGGTGATGGGCGCAGGTGTAAGTTATAATCTTGCAAAAGCCAATCCGCGCAATCCTAAATTAATTACCAACCTGAAAATAAATCTTGAAGAATCAGGATTGCTTTGGGACTTATTAAAATTGAAAGACAAAACGCCCCAGACGGGAAATTTCTTCAATAAATATTTAAAAGAATTTATCAAGGCGGATATTGACTATACTTATACTATCAATCATCCCAAATCTGCCCTGGCTTTCAGGGCATTTGCGGGCGTAGGAATTCCGATTTCAAAAAACGATACAACGCTCCCCTTCTTCAAACAATATTTCGGAGGCGGGCCTAACAGCATGCGCGGATGGCCGGTCAGGGGAATTGGCGTGGGCGGCCAGCCGTTAGCGCCTTACAAAACCAACCAAATCCGTTTTAATGATCGCACGGGCGATATCCAGTTGGAAGGCAATGCCGAATACCGGTTTGATGTAGCGCCTTTATTTTCAAATGCGGTTTTGTTTAAAATGGCATTATTTACTGATTTTGGCAACATCTGGAATTTTAAAGATACCAGGCCCGATGGCGCTACAGATACCACGCAATTCAAATTTAAAAATCTGTATAAACAACTTGGCCTTTCGTCCGGAGTAGGCTTCCGGTTTGATTTCAGCTATTTTCTGATCAGGTTTGATGTGGCGTTCAGGTTTAAGCGACCCGATGTTTTGGAGAATGATGGCTGGCAATTTCCGGCTGTCAATTTCAGGCACTTATTCGGAGGCTCTCTGGACGACAAAATATGGCGATATGAAAATTTCAATGCTACTATCGGTATTGATTATCCATTTTAAATTCAGTATTGGATAAAATTTTGTAAGCATTTGATAAAATAATATAATTTTTTTAAGAATCCGAATACTAATTTTACACCGCTCCAACACTCTTTCGCAAAACTTATTCCCTGGAAACATTTTGAATGTATTTGTAACGAAGACAAGATATTTGTCCTGCATTGAAAAACCGTTTTAATAAGCTGTCCAAAATTTTGTGGCAGCTTATTTTTTGTTTTACCGCAATACAGTAACCAACAAATTTGTTTGATTTCTATTTTGGCTCCACGCTATACAGGCGTTTTAGAAAATAATTTCTAGATTCAATTTAGAAAAATTTTTCCAATCCGAACCTGAATAAATATCTTCATGTCAAAAAATAAAATTCAATGAAGCCGCACATTTCATTTGCACCATTCCCAAAAAAAATATTGATTCACATTTTCTTTGTGTCGCTGATTATTTTTTCAGGTCATTCATTTGCTGCCAAGGTAGACACAGCGCTGACTTACAGCCAATCAATGAAGAAGAATATAAAAGCCGTGGTAATAACTCCGGATAATTATTCAAAAAATAATTCTTATAATGTAATTTATCTGCTGCATGGATATAGCGGCAATTATGCAGATTGGGTAACCAAAGCGCCTGGCATAAAAAAATTATCAGACCAGTACAATGTAATATTAGTATGCCCCGATGGAAATTTTGGTAGCTGGTATTTTGACAGCCCTGTAGATTCTTCATGGCGATACGAAACGTATATTACCAAAGAACTGATACCATATATCGATAAACACTACAGCACCAACGCATCAAGAAAAGGCAGAGCTATCACTGGTTTGAGCATGGGTGGCCATGGCGCGTTCTATCTCTCATTCCGGCACCAGGATATTTTTGGCGCAGCAGGCAGCATGAGTGGCGGCGTGGACATCAGGCCTTTTCCGCTCAACTGGGATCTGAGCAAACGGCTGGGTTCTTTCAAAGATCATCCTGGGAACTGGGAAAAAAATACCGACATTAATTTAATTTACCTGCTAACTCCAAATTCGCTCGCCATCACTTTCACCTGTGGCACTGAAGATTTCTTTTATGGAGTCAATAAAGAATTACATGAAAAATTATTAGAAAGAAATATTCCACATGACTTTACGGTGAGGCCAGGCGGGCATACATGGGCATTCTGGGCCAATGCCATTCAATACCAGGCACTGTTCTTTGATAATTACTTTAATGCTGACGATAAAGAATAAGCAGCACAGTAAAAGAATAAAAAGTTAGATTTTCATCTTTTTTAGATGGAAATCACGATTAAGATTGGCTTTACAAGCATGGGATAAAAATGAGAAACCGATGGTTTTACCATTGATGAAAACAAACCGTATACTACCCTGTATTTGACAATTCACATCCCTGTATAAGTTTTTATCGAAATTAAAAATTTTGGTACGTGGTTTGTCTTCTAACTAATGTCCTAAACCATGAATAATAATCCAAACAAGCCGAATGGAAAAATACCTGTTAGCCGAAAATAAAAAATTACTTACCGGCATTTATGATGACAAGATGAGTGCTGAAGAAGCATACTTTTCATTAAGATCCTGTGGATACGCCATCGGTGAAATCAATGTGCTGATGAGTAAAGACACTCAACTTCGGTATTATTCTGATTTTTCAACTAATCATCTTTCAAAAAAAACCGCTAAAAATGTAACAGGAGGAATAGCGGATAATTTTTCTTCCTTCGGAACGAACCTCAAAATTCCATGGCCTGGCCTGGTTGTGTCAGGCCCTATGGAATCAGATTTTGACATTACCGACCCAAAGGGATCATTTACTATAACAGAAGCTGTTTTAAAATCGGGTATTCCTAAAGATGAAATGGTTCGATATATTGAAGGATTAAAAAATGGAAAAATTATTATCACGGCCGTTGCTAAGGAGGCGGCTACAAAACACTCAAAATTGAACAATCAAATTTTGGGAAATACCCGCGTTTAAATCTGGACTTGAAAGATGAATTGTTGCCTCACCTTTTGCTGAAAAATTGTGAGGTATTTTTTTTATAAAAACTGCAGGAGCGGCTCTTCTTATTTATTTTTTTCGATCATCTGCGGAACTTTTTCATTCACTGATGGTATTAATCAGATTAAGTGTTCTATTCAAATTCCCGGCGGTGAATAGATTATCATTGAGTGAGCCAATGCGAAGCATAAAAATAAACGTTTAGCCGTAACCGTTATAGTGAAGCCACAAATACCCGTATTTTTATTTTTACTTTCAAAATTTAATTTGTCAAAGGCAATCAATTTGAATTGTTGCTAATTGCATTTTTGTAATTTAGCACTTACAGTATTTAACGTCAGCTTGAAATGTACCGGAACATTTATACTACATGATGAAAAATTAAAATCAATTTAATGTAAACAATGCAGGAGAACGCAAACTTCATCACAAATAAAGAAACCCGGCGTAATCAAACAAACGCCATGCTTGCAGGTTTCCTGGGATGGACGCTGGATGCATTTGATTTTTTCATTCTCACATTTGTGCTCGCTACGGTGGCAACAGATTTTAATGTAACTGTGCCTGAAATGGCCCTGACATTAACCGCAAGCCTCGTAATGAGGCCAGTAGGCGCGTTAGTTTTCGGGTTACTTTCCGACAGAATTGGTAGAAAATTACCACTTATGATTTCCATTATTTTTTATTCAGTAATGGAAATATTATCCGGCCTTGCGCCAAATTACCAGGTGTTTTTAGCGCTGCGATTTTTATATGGCGTTGGCATGGGCGGCGAATGGGGAGTGGGTGCTTCTCTTGTGATGGAAACAGTTTCAGTAAAACGGCGGGGGCTTTTGTCAGGGCTTTTGCAGGAAGGATACGCCTTTGGATTTTTACTCGCTGCCGCCGCTTATTATTTTGTATTTCCAAAATTTGGCTGGAGAGCGATGTTTTTTGTAGGCGGCTTGCCCGCGCTGCTTACGCTTTTTATCAGGAGCAAAGTAAAAGAAACAGAAGCCTGGAAAGCTAACCGTTCATTAAGCTGGAAAGAATATGGCAACGCGATAAAAAAGAACTGGAAATTATTTTTATACTTAGTGCTACTGATGTCCATGATGAATCTTATTTCGCATGGAACCCAGGACCTTTATCCGACATTTTTACAAAAGCAAAAGAATTTTGATCCTCACGAAACTGCTGTGATAACGATGATTTCAATGGTAGGCGCTATTTTGGGCGGCTTATTTTTTGGATATCTTTCCGACTTTTATGGCAGAAAAAAAATGATGGCAATAGCTGTGGTTCTTGCGCTGTTGCTTATTCCATTATGGCTACTTGCGGGAGGAAGCGTTCTTATCGCCCTCGGCGCATTCGGAATGCAATTTATGGTGCAGGGCGCCTGGGGAATTATTCCGGCGCATATCAATGAATTATCACCCGGGCCGGTTCGCGGCTTTTTTCCGGGCTTCGCTTATCAACTCGGCGTTTTGATAGCAGCAGCAGTTCCTTATGTGGAAGCAACTCTGGCTGAAAACCTGGGCTATGCTACAGCAATGGAAATAGCTGCCGGTAGCGTGTTAGCTGTTGGCGCGATCATCATATTGGCAGGCCCGGAAGCACGCGGCATTCATTTTCATAAAGTGCCTGCTTCCTGATAAAATTTTCAGGCTTTTGAATGGCTCCGCGTTATTCAATTGTTTTTTTAAAGCGATTCACAATGTTTTCTGAAATTGTCCAGGATCGCCTGCCATCCGGCCTTTTGCATGTCAATTGAATTTTGATTTTCAGCCTCGAAGGTTTCTTCGACCAGTGTTTTATTATTCCGAGAAGAAAATTGAACCTTTACCTTGCGGCCATCGCCGATCGTATATTCGATCAATTGATATCGAATCACTTTATCGTAGGTTCCACCAAAATCAAATCCAAAGCTTCCATCTTTTGCCTCCATCCTATAAGAAAATTTTCCACCCGGCTGCAAATTATTTTCAGCCTTAGTGGTATGCCAATCGTCTGACGCTGCATTCCATTGAACAATATCACCGGCGTTGTTCCATGCCTTCCATGCCGTATCAATTGCAGCATTGATTTCGGTGGCAATAGTAATTGTTTCTCTTTTTTCCATAATTTTTTTTTCAAAAATAAAGTTCTCCGGTAACAACACCATTGGCTGATTTTGCCAATTACCGATAGAAATGCGGCAAAAACATTTTAACTTTATAAAAGTAGCTTCAGCAGCTGACCCCCATCGATAATTAATTTTTTCAGGAGACCTAGTTCGTTTTAAGCGACAATTTTTAAATCAAAAAAAAATACCCGTTTGCCGGGAATGCTTAACAGAAACAAAAAAATAGCAAATTTGTTCGTTTACTATAAAAAAGTTTAATCCACCAAAATAAAAAGCCTCTGAAACTGTTTATTAATCCAAAGTTCATTCTAAAATGACACAACAATCCGGACAAAACAATAAAGTATCAAACAGAAAAAGAAATAGTAATCAGGTACAAAAAGCAATTCAGATTTTATTTGTTTTTGATGATGAGAACGTAGTGGCAAGTATTCAGAAGGCGCTGAAAAAATCAAATTTTTATTTTACTGAAATTTTAATCCAATCAAAAAAAGAATTTACAAAGGCCATCAAATCCGGGCCTGACGTTATTCTGGCTTCTGAAACTACTATAGATCTTCCAGTGCTAAAGGCAATTGAAATCTTAAATAACAAAGAGAAAAAGATTCCGTTAATACTGATCGCTGATAATCCGCCTGTTGAAAAAATTATAGAAATTATAAAAGCAGGAGCCTTTGATTATGTAAACTATCATCAGCTTGAAAAACTGGAAAAGACAATTCGAGAAGCAATAAATAAATTCCGCATTGACAGAAAACAGGAAGATTATGTTGAAAAGCTGCAAAAGTCAGAAACAAGGTTTCGCGCATTGATTGAAAATACGGTTGATGCAATCGTAATTATCAATACAGAAGCAATGGTTACGTATGCATCTCCCACTATCACTAGGGTTTTGGGATATAGTGAAGAGGAGGCCGTCGGCGTTTCTATTTATGATGTGGTGCATCCTGATGATCAAACAAGAATCCTGGAAATGATTCCTGAATGTTTGGAAAAACCCGGCATCTCGCTTCCAGTAATGCAATACCGGTGCAAACATAAAAACGGCGATTGGATTTGGGTAGAAGGTTCTATCACCAATATGCTTCATGTGCCTGCAATAAACGGGATTGTTGATAATTTTCATAATATCACTTTAAGAAAAGAAGCCGAGGATGGACTAAAAACAAGCGAAGAAAAATACCGGACGTTTTTTGAAAATAGCTTAGATGCGATTTTATTGACCGTTACAGATGGGCGCGTATTAGCCGCTAACCCTGCCGCCTGCAAAATGTTTCAAATGACAGAACAGGAAATTTGCCATGCCGGACGAAAGGGGCTTGTGATTACAGAAGAAAAGGCATTTTCAAAAATCATGGATGAACGGATGAAAAAAGGAAAGGTAAAAGGAGAATTAACTTTTCGCCGAAAAGATGGAAGCATTTTTTTAGGAGAAATAAGTTCAGCCATATTTAATCATTCAGCAGGTACAAACCGCACTTCCATGATAATCAGGGACGTTTCTGAAAGAGTGCAGGCGCAAAAAGAATTGAAAGAATCAGAGGAAAGATATAAGTTTTTGTTTGAATACAGCACAACGCCAAAATGGGTATTTGAGTTGGATAGCGGCAAAATTATTGACGTTAATGATACAGCGGTTCAACATTACGGCTATAGTCGCAATGAGTTTCTCAAAATGGTAACGAACGATTTGAAATCGCCTGAAGAATTACCAAGGATGGCTGAAATACACAAACATATTGCAAAAATAGAAGGCCTCAACAGGTTTGGAATTTTTACACAGGTTAAAAAAGATGGAACTAAAATTAAAGCGGAAGTTTCCGGCCACAAGTGCTCATACAATGGAAAGGCCTGCATGGTAATAGATTCATTTGACGTAACGGAGCGCGAAAGCATTCTACATGAATTAAAAGATCATAAAGAAAAATTACGATCTGCGCAAAGCATCGCCAAACTTGGCTACTGGAAGCACAATCTTCAGACCATGGAAATTTATTGGTCTGAAACTTTATTTGAAATCGGCGGATTAACAAGAAATAGTTTTAAGCCCACATTAGAAAATTTCATAAAGATTGTACATCCTGAAGACAAAAAATTATATACAAAATTCCGCGACGACATTTTTAACGGATTGAAAGGGCAGGAAATTGAATACCGGATAATTACGCCCAATGGAAGCATAAAATGGATTCATCAAAATGGAAATTTAATTAAAGATGAAAATAATAATCCTGTAATATTTGAAGGCATTGCCCAGGATGTAACAACAAGAAAGCTTCTCGAACTATCTCTTGAAGAAAGCAACCTGCGATATCAAATGGTATCAAAAGCCACTTCAGATGTGATATGGGATTGGGATTTTAAAAAAAATAAGGCGTTCTGGGGAAAGGGCTTTGAAACCCGCTTTGGCTATAAATTAGACGAATTAAACAGCGAAGAAGAATTTTGGGAAAAGAATATCCATCCTGATGATAAAGAGCGTGTGCTTAAAAATATTAATGAAGCCATCAATAGCGACAGCACAAACTGGATACTTGAATACCGTTTCAGGAGGGCCGATAACAGCTATGCCTATGTGTTAGACAAAGGATTTTTTATCAGGGATGTTGATGGCAAAGCGATAAAATTAGCCGGCGGCATGCAGGATATTACTGAAAGGAAAGAGCTTGAACAACTTTTGGATAAATCAAACAAGCTGGCGCGCATCGGCAGTTATGAATTAAACTATGGAACCGGTGTATTGTATTGGAATAGCATTGCCAAAGTTATTTATGAAGTGCCCGAAGATTTCAAACCCACTTTAGAAAGAATAACCGAATTCTATCCTCCCGAGTTATCGAAAGAAAAAACTATTAAAGCTTATAATGACGCGCTTGAAAAAGGCGTTCCATTTGATGTTGAGACCAAAATCCGCACTGGCAAAGGCAATGTCCGATGGGTAAGACTAATCGGAGAAACTGAAATTATTAACGGAAAAATTACCAAATTATATGGAAGCATTCAGGATATTGACGACCGTAAAAAAAATGAAGAAGCCCTGCAGCTAAGTATTGAACGCTATAACATTGTTGCAAGGGCTACTAATGATTCCATCTGGGATTGGGACCTCGTTGAAAACCAGGTAGTAAGGCCGGGAAAATCATTGGAAGCCGCATTAGGCTACGAATTTATCCCTCCTGAGGAAGTTGATAGCTTTTGGCGAAATCATGTTGATCCGGAAGATTGGAAACGCATTTGCAACAACAGGCAGGCGCTTTTTAATAATCCGTCAGAATATTATTGGGAAGATGAATACGGGTTCCTTAAGCCTGATGGCACTTATGCGATAGTGTACGACCGCGCTTATATTAGCCGCGATAAGGAA
This sequence comes from Hanamia caeni, assembly GCF_003721595.1. Lineage (GTDB taxonomy): Bacteria > Bacteroidota > Bacteroidia > Chitinophagales > Chitinophagaceae > Ginsengibacter > Ginsengibacter caeni. The sequence continues at coordinate 2,871 of NZ_RJJR01000001.1, read as the reverse complement.
GGCAAAGCTATACGAATGATTGGCGCTTCCAGGGATATTACCAAATTGAAAGAAAATGAATGTCAGCTAAAAGCCTTGAATGAAAAATTAGAGAAAAGGGCAAAAGAATTAATCGTATCTAACCAGGAGCTTGAACAATTTGCCTACGTAGCCTCCCACGACCTGCAGGAACCTTTAAGAATGGTAACCAGTTTTCTTAGTCAAATCGAAAAAAAATACAGTGATTTATTAGACGAGAAGGGTAAAAAATATATCTTTTTTGCTGTAGACGGCGCTAAAAGAATGAGACAGATGATTTTGGATTTGCTTGAATTCTCAAGAGCCGGGAAAAATGAATCCAATGATGAAAGAGTAAATCTGAATGCTGTTGTAAAAGAGATTCTGGACTTGCATCAGCAAAAAATAAAAGAAACCCATGCGCAAATCTTAATTGAAAATTTGCCTGAAATTGCTGCGCCAAAAACAGCCCTGAGGCAGGTATTTCAAAATCTCATCAGCAATGGTTTAAAATATAGCCGCTTAAATCACGGTATTCGCCCCAAAATCAGCATAGCTGCAACAGAAGAAAGCGAATATTGGCGTTTTCGTGTGAATGACAATGGAATAGGCATAGAGCCTCAATATTTTGAAAAAATATTCATCATATTTCAGCGGCTCCATGATAAAAATGAATATTCAGGAACCGGAATAGGCCTTGCCATCACCAAAAAAATAATTGAAAACCTGGGAGGAAAAATTTGGGTGGAATCTGAAGTGGACAAAGGAAGTAGCTTCTTTTTTACTGTTCCGAAAGAAATTCAATAATTTCTGGGTTCAGCATTGCCGCATATTATTAAATGCAGCATTGATAGGTTTAAATAAATAAAATAAAAACAACTTTATTTGTTGCTTTACTGCTACCCGATAGTAAACCATTATTTAATCACCATCTTTGTCTTGATATAGCTTTGGGCGAATCAAATATTTTTAATAAACGATTCTACTGCCAGCAAATAACTTTTCAATCCAAAGCCCGAAATAGTTCCTGCACATTTTGCAGTAATATGCGATATTTTCCGGAAATCTTCTCTCGCTCCCACATTTGAAATATGCACTTCAATAACAGGAGTTTTGATAGCGGCAATAGCATCGCCAATTGCCACTGAGGTATGCGTATATCCGCCGGCATTCAGGATAATTCCGTCCATGTTTGCAGAGGATTGTTGAATTTTATTGATAAGTTCGCCCTCTACATTGCTTTGAAAATAATCAAAGTCAATTGTCTCGTATTCTTTGCGAAGTTTTTGAAAAAAATGCTCAAAAGTTTCTGAACCATAAATGGCTGGCTCGCGGCTCCCAATCAAATTTAGATTTGGCCCGTTGATAATGCATATTTTCATAACTCAATACTTTATAAAAAAAGGGAAACAAACAGGAATCAGGATGGCAACATTTTAAAAAATTCATCAAACAGATAGCGACTGTCATGCGGCCCTGGCGTTGATTCAGGGTGATATTGAACCGAAAATGCCGGCCGGTCTTTAAGCCTGATGCCCTCTACCGAATCATCATTCAGGTTGATATGAGTAATTTCTATATTGCTATTTTTCCGCACAGCGTCAGGGTCTACGCCAAAGCCATGATTTTGCGTAGTAATTTCACAGCGGCCTGTAATAATATTTTTAACAGGATGATTAAGCCCGCGGTGGCCATGATGCATTTTGAAAGTAGGAATACCATTGGCCAGTGCAAGAAGCTGCTGCCCAAGGCAAATACCAAAGAAAGGTTTTTTAGAATGTAAAATTTGCTTTACTGTATCTACCGCGTAATCCATTGGCTCTGGATCACCGGGGCCATTGCTGATAAAATATCCGTCTGGATTAAATTTTTCCAAATCGGCAAAACTGGTTTTAGCATTGAAGACTTTTACAAAAGCTCCTCTTTCAACAAGGCAGTTTAAAATATTCTTTTTAATTCCATAATCCAGCACAGCAATTTTTAGCTTGCTGTTTTCATCTCCTAATGTGTAAGTGGATTTGGTAGAAACGGCTGATGCAAGCTCAAGGCCATCCATTGAAGGAACAGCTGCCAAAATCTTTTTCAGCTCAGGTATATCTTTATTTTCGGAAGAGATAATACAGTTCATAGCGCCTGCTTCGCGAATATGAATCACCAACGCACGGCTATCAACGCCATCAATAGCTACGATGTTTTGTTTTTCAAAATATTCCTGCAAAGAATTATCGGCTGCAAAACGCGAATATTGTTCTTCGAGATTCCTTCCAATAATTCCTTTCACTTTTACAGAATCACTCTCTACTTCATTATCATTTATTCCATAATTTCCGATGTGGACATTGTTCATAATCACCACCTGGCCATAATAGCTGGGGTCAGTAAAAACTTCCTGGTAACCGGTCATCCCGGTATTAAAACAAATTTCTCCGGTAGTAGTGCCTTTTTTTCCGAACGCTCTTCCATGAAAAACATTTCCATCTTCGAGAATGAGAACCGCAGGCTGGGGTAATTGAGTATCAGACATGAATAAAGTTTTGCAAAGAAAAGAAAATGCTGGCAAATAATCGCGGGACTTCTAATTTTTTTAATAACATTCCTTGCTTTGTTCGTCGAAACACAATACCACAAAGGGTTACAGGTGAATGTAAAATCATGCTAAATTTTAAGTGAGATTTTACGTACAATCGTTAGTGAAAATTTTGAAGCAAATTATATAAAAAAGTACGGGAGTCGTACAAATTGGTTTTGATTCCTTACTTTGTTTGAAATGGACCAAAAAAAGAGGCTGTCTCAAAAGGATAGCCTCTTTTTTTTATTTTTAAATTTTAGGTGGGTTTATTCACAATTTGATGTAGATAAATTTTGTGTAGTATT